>NZ_JALLPK010000001.1 GCF_023276375.1 Halocatena marina
TGACTCGATGTCTTTCTTGTTCTCGAAGCCAAGCCGTTCTTCCACTTTCGTTTCGATCGGCAACCCGTGCATGTCGTACCCGGGGCGGTCGGTCACGTCGTAGCCACACATCCGCAGATACCGGACGTACGCGTCTTTCAGCGACTTGTTCCACGTCGTCCCCATGTGCGCTGCGCCCGACGTGTACGGAGGCCCATCCACGAAGAAAAACGACTCTTCGCCCGCTCGATGCTGTTTCGTCTGATCGTAGGCATCGACTGCCTGCCAGTACTCGTGGACACGATCCTCAACTGCGTGAGGATCGTATTGGTCCGCCGTCTCGGCGAACAGCTCCGATGACAGATTCAACTGTGAATCTGGATCAGTGTCCAAATCGTCGTCGATATCGCTCATAGTCGCTCTACTGACCGCCGGGTGTAAAGGCGAATCGGTCAGGCAGTCGAAGCTGTCGGTAACACTGTCGGACGAATACACCGTACTGATCTTCACACCGCCTGAAAACCGGGAACAACAGCAGAACTTGGTAATCTCCCTTTTCAGCTTAATCGCAAGGCCGAGCCTCCTTCCTCAATGAGTGCCGAGTTAACCGATATCCGCGAGCGGCTTCCACAGGCGACGTGGCACCACGTGTGGGCGTTCCGGCGACTGTTCGAGTACGTCGAATACAAGGCTCTGGAATGCGGCGTCCAAGCGAAGCAGGTTGCACCGAATCACACGTCCCAACGCTGTTCGCGGCTGGACTGTGGATTCACCCACGAACGCAACCGCGACGGCGAACACTTCCACTGCCAGAAGTGCGGCTACGAGGTCAATGCAGACTACAACGCGGTCGCCAGATCACATCTGGCGGGCAGCCAGAACGCTCGCGTTCTGGCCACAGCGAAAAATATCGGGCTCCGGTACGCCCGGAAGCGGACACACAGACTCCGTTCCTCGCCCAAGCCGGGGAGCGGAGACGTGCTCACAAATCGAAGATTTGTGGCATGCTACTGAACTCGTTCAGTGAGCACACCAGTAGACGTGCGTGTGAATGGTGGGACGGTGAACGGCGAGAGTCACCGGCAGATTGCGGGGACTGATTGCCGGAAGTCCACATCAAAGCCCCACCCTCAGGGAGCGAGCGGGGGATCCCGCGAGCGAGCAGGGTGAGGTAGTTTACTCGCTTTGTTCTTCGAGCTGTCTCTCGATTCGATGGAGAGACGAAGCAATCTCCCGCAGCCTGTATCGTATTTTGTACAAGAGGTAGATGATTTGAAACACGAAGTACAAAGCGATGGCTGCCAAGCCAAGGGTTGCTTGTAACGGTACGAAATAACTCAAATGAATATTCGCCGTAATGGTGGGGCCAATCATACAACCCTAATTAACGCTATAAAATGTTATTCTTTCCATCTGAATTCATGTTCGAACTGGTGATTCAGCCTCATCGAAGTGCGGCCACGTCATGTGAGAGATCTGTCTCGTCGTAATTCGACAGTACGCCACGCTCGTTCGCCTCGTGCAGTATCTCGGAGAGGGTCACACCAGCGAGTTCGGCCGCTCCGCGCATTCCAATCTCGCCCTTCTGATAGCGCTGGAGGGCGATCCGAATGAGTTCTCCGCGGGCACCACGACGAATGGCTCGTCGAATGCTCTCACTTCGACTACCGTCTTGGACTGTCGTGAGCCGATCGATTAGATCGAGCTCGTCCTCTGTCATTCGGGTCGTAACGTTCTTCATAGCGAACACAATGTCTCATCATCGTATTTCAACACTCGCTCATCCAGTTACCCGAGACAGCACGCAGCCGACAAACTCACAGCACGGTGTCGAGTAGTCAGTTCATGGCCGAGTTCCCCAATCCCGATTCGAAAAACGCGATCGCAGAGTCGTGTACGCGCTGTTCGGCGCTCGTCGAATCGCGCGAGTGCATCTCGTGGGGTGTTGGACCGAACAATGCGGACCTCGTGGTGGTCGGGGAAGCTCCCGGTGCGGGAACCCCCGACGCCGAGCAGTGGCAGGGCGGTAACTGGACTGGGATGGCCTACACGACTCGCCATTCTGGACGGAAGATCCGGGATATGATGGCCGAAATCGGCTATTCTGGGGTGTATTACACGAACGCGGTCAAGTGTTTCCCGAGCGACGGCGCGGGATCGAACCGCGAGCCGACAAGCGAAGAGCGCACGAACTGCCGCTCTCATCTCGTTCGGGAGATCAAACAGATCCGTCCGCAGTGTGTCATTACGACCGGAAAGCACGCAACGCAGGCGTTGCTCGCCGTCGAGGAGAAAACGATCGACGGATTCCTCGACACGATCCTTGAACCGATTACGTGCCCAAAGCTCGCTGTTCCTGTCCTCCCGATTCTCCACCCATCGTACCAAGCGGTGTGGCTCTTCCGATTGGGATTCACTCGTGAATCGTATCTCGACGCGATACGGGATGCAATCGAAGCAGCCGAATCGTCGTGAAAAGCGTAAAAACCGAACGACCATCCAAGGTCACAGTTATACGAGGAGATCTCCGCCATCGACACGAATCACGGTTCCCGTCGTATGCGGATTCGTTATAGCAAATAGGATCGCATCGGCGATGTCATCTGGATTTCCAATCCGCTTTGCTGGCAGGGAATCGGCCAGTGACTGTTGTGTGTCTTCAGTCACTCCGAGCGCATCGATCCGACCGGGACTGACCGCGTTCACCCGGACCGGTCCGATCTCGACCGCGAGATATTTTGTCAGTGTTTCGATAGCCGCGTTCGCCATCCCTTTGGCGAAGAATTGGACCGAGGGTTTCGTCGCGGTGTTTCCCGAAACAAATGTGATCGAGCTCCCCTCACCGAGATGTTTTGCGCTGTACTTTGCGGCGTAGTACGACTCCCAGAACGCCACCGCAAACACGTCACGAAGTGCTTCGGTGTCGGTCTCCACCGGTCCACCTGTCGGGACGTGCTTTGTGGTACAAACCAGGTGATCGAACGCACCGATCTCGTCGAAGAACGCCTCAACCGCCGCCTCGTCCGTGCTGTCGAGGTCGTACGTCTCGATCTGCTCTCGATCGGTGGCAACTGATTCGGTCTCATCATCTGAAACACCCCAATTGGTGCTGGCAGTGTTGTCGGTGTCGCTGCTCTCTCTCTCGTCTCTGGTCGCGTGTTTTTCGTCCTCTGTTCGTTCGTCTCTCGGTTCGATCGACGGCTGTCTGCCCGGTCGTTTCGTGAGGACTGCCTGCCCTCCGTGATCGGCTACCGCCTGTGCAGTAGTAATACCGACCGCAGAATCGCCGATAACAATGATCCGCTCATCTGTCAGCGTGATCTCGGCTGCGGCGTCCATGTCGTCATCTATCGAGCGGGAGGCTACTGGGTATTCTGGTAGCTATCGGATACTAATTGTGTTTTAATTGAACAAATGTGTAATAAAAATTCGGATAAATAAATTATAATGGGTAATTCAGATAGTGTGTGATGGCTCGCTATTCACAGAGAGAAGGATCACTCTCCTTCGGACTGACCGAGAAACCGCGTTGCAGACCGCCAAAAGAGGTCTTCGTACACCTCGTTCGGGAGATCACGTTCGAGGAGGAGCTCTCTTTCTGCTCGGTAGCTGTGCGGAATGTTCGGATAATCAGAGCCGTACATGATCGACCCAGAGAGATCTTCGAACACGGCATTGGAGATCGTCGCCGGGTCGAAATCGATGTACTCACCGATGGCACTCGACATGACAAAACTGGTGTCGAGGAACGCGTTGTCGTGTTCGCGGACGAGATCGATGTACGCCTCGTGCTCGAACGTCCCCATGTGGGCACAGGAGGCACGAATCTCGGGGTATGACGCGAGGAACTGCGCGAACTGATCCACACCGACGTGTGGGTTACCTTCGTATATCGGGGCGGTTCCCGCGTGGAATACGATCGGGCGGTCGTACTCCGCAGCCAGTTCGAACGCGGGATCGAGCCGTGGATCGGTCGGTCCACATTTTTGTACAGGACACTGGAATTTCAGCCCCCGTGCACCAGCTTCGAAAGCGCGTTCGACGACGCTTGCCACGCTATCGTCAGCGTGGACTGTAGCGAACGGGACGGCCATCTCGGAGTTCGTGGATCGATCGAGGACCCACTCGTTGAGATCGTCTGCCATGCCGGGTTTGTGGGCGTATGGAAGCGCGAAGTAGCGCTCGATACCCGCCGTTTCGAGCGTCTCTTCGATCTCATCCTGTACAGTTGGATGCGGGAACCGCCAGCCTGCCTGTTCGGTGAGCGCGCGACGGATCGCCCGCAACAATCTTTCCGGAAGCAAATGGACGTGTGCGTCAGTTACTGAGACGAACGTCGTCATCGTCGATTAGTCGTCCGCGCTACAGACCAACACCGGCCGCTGCGTGCTGAGGATGATGCCCTGTGTGACGCTCCCGAAGATGACCTTTCCCGTTGGCGTACGCTTTTTCCCCGACACGCAGATCCGGTTCGCATCGACCTGCTCTGCTTTTTCGAGGATGGCTGTCGTCGGATCACCAACCGTTTCGTCGAGATCGACAGCGATCCCAGCGTCCGTGAGGATGTCACGCGCCAGCGTCGCAGCTGTGATCTCTTGGACGGACGTTTCGTCGTTTTCAGTGAACACGTGGAGGATCGTTGTGTGGATGTTCGCTGCGCTTTCGGGCTGGTCGGCGATAGTTTCGGCCTGTGCCCGCGCCCGCGCTTCATCTCCATCCACTGTCAGGAGGTACTCGTACATCGTCCGTATATGCGGTGGGCGTGCGGATAGTACTGCCGCCCAAATTGCACAGTTGTCTGTCACGGCAGCTGATCGGGAAAGCTTCTTGCAGTGGGCGGTAGATGAGCCGGTATGAGCGAGGACTGCATTTTCTGTCGTATCGTCGCCGGTGAGATCCCCAGTCGAACAGTTTACGAAGACGACACAGTGTTCGCGTTTCTCGATGCGAACCCACTCGCACCTGGACACACACTCGTCATCCCGAAGGCCCACCACGAACGGCTGAATGATCTTCCCGCAGATCTCGCACACGACGTTCTCGACCGACTCTACCAACTCGTCCCGCAGGTCGAACGCGCGGTCGATGCGGACGGGACGACCGTCGCGTTCAACAATGGTCCCGCCGCAGGGCAGGAAGTCCAACACGTTCACGGCCACATCGTTCCCCGATTCGAAAACGACGGCGGCGGACCGATCCACGCTATCGCTGGCCAACAACCCGATTTGGACGACAACGAACTCGACGAGATCGCAGAACGGATCGCCCAGTCGGAGTAACAGTTCGTCAGTCAGAGGCCAGAATGACGGATGATTCTGCAGACGAGTTTCTCGCCTTGCTCGACGAGCTTCGGATCATGGCAAAGGTCGGTCTCCGGTACGCGGATGATCCGTACGATACGGAGCGATACGAACGGATATTAGAACTAGTCAGTGAGTGGTACGGTCGATCGGTCGATATGCCCACTAGGGAGGTTCGGGATCGATTTGCCGATGAACTCGGATACGTCACGCCGAAAGTAAGCGGTGATGCCGCCATCTTTGACGACGATGGTCGAATTCTCTTGCAGTTGCGCGCGGACGATGAAACGTGGTGTCTTCCGGGTGGATACACCGAACCGAACGAATCGCCGCGCGAAACCGCAGTTCGAGAAACACGCGAAGAGACTGGACTCACTGTCGAGCCGGTCGATCTGATCGGAATTTACACGCGAGCCCCCGGCGAGTACGGCCCGCACGGGCTGGTGGTACACGTCTACCTGTGTGCTGTCAACGGTGGCGACCTCGAAGTGTCTCACGAGGGACGAGACGTTCGTTATTGGCCTATCGACGAGGTGCCCGTCTGGCACAACCACCATCACGCCCAATGCGCCGGGGATGCGCGAGAACTGTGGGACGAGATGGCGAACCGATGAACGTCGTCACAATCGTCGAACCGGTCGGATATACGTCTCCGGCCTCGTAGACAGCGACACGTGAACATGGTTGGGAAAGTTTCTGCAACAGATTTAGAACGGCTGGTCTTTACGAGACTCGGCAGCGCGGATCCGGCGGTGATTCAGGGCCCCGAATACGGTGAAGACACGGCGGCGATTCAGGTGGGCGAGGAGACGCTGGTCGTCAACTCCGACCCGATTTCGCTCGCGGTCGACCGCGTCGGCACGCTGGGTGTGATGGTCGCGTGCAACGACGTTGCGGCGTCTGGCGGCACCCCTCGCTGGCTGACGAACGTCTGCATTCTTCCGGAGGACGGCGAACGGACACTCGATCGGATCACACACCAGATCGACGAGGCCGCGACTGAACTGGGCGTGCAGGTCGTCGGTGGTCACGCAGAGTACTCTGCAGAGCTGTCCCGTCCGCTGCTGTCGATGACGTGTATTGGAACGACAGACCGGTACGTTCCCACCTCGGGAGCTGCTCCCGGTGATCTCATTCTCCTCACTGGTGAGGCCGGAATCGAGGGAACCGCTATTCTGGCCTCAGATTTCCACGAAGAACTCGACGGACAGGTCGAAGAACGCGTTCTCTCGAACGCGACGGACCTCTTCGAGAAAATAAGCATCCTCGATGCGGCGTCGGTTCTCACGTCACACGCGACAGCGATGCACGACCCGACCGAAGGCGGCGTCCTCGCTGGTCTCGTCGAGCTGGCCGTCTCATCGTCCGTCGAATTCGCCGTCGAACGGGGCGCTATTCCTGTTCGGCCAGAAACCAAAACGCTCTGTGCCGCCATGGAAGTCGATCCCCTCAGGATCTTTGGCTCGGGCGCACTCCTCGCTACGATCCCTGAAGCCGAGCGGGAGGCGGCGCTCGCGGCGCTCGCTGACAACGGAATTCCTGCGACCGTTATCGGCCGAGTGAACGCTGCTCCTGACGACGATGGACGCGTCCTTCTCGATGAGGAGACACTCGCTTCTCCCGTCGAAGACGACCTCTACGACCTCTGGGAGTGAGATTCGACGAGACGAGCGGCGCGACGCATATCCGCCGTCGAATTATATATGGTTCAGAAGAGAAATAAATAAATTCAGATATATTTTAGTATGTTGCGAATTGAGTGCGCGCATGCAGAAAAAAGGCGTCATTGTTGGTATTCTCATTGGGATCGTGATTGTGACCGGACCGATGGGAGCGCTGGCGACGATAGATAAACTGAACGGACCAGGGACTCCCGAGGTGACCGTAGAGCGCATCAACAGCACACACGCGGCCGTTTCGTGGACGACAAAGGAGCCGGCGCACGGACATCTGGATACGTATGTTCAGTTTCGGTGCAATGATTCGTGGTATGGAGTCGACCACATCAACGATTCGTCGTTATCGCGTACCCATCTCGTCGTCGCGCCAATTTACGAGCTGAATAGCTCGCAGGTGAACCAGACGATAGCGAATGCTTCCGAGAACGATTCGATCAAACAGTACGAGGGAGAATCGCCCAGCCGGTACGAAGTAGTCGCGTCTGCGTACTTAGATGGATCTGGGGCATACAAGACGATCGTCGAACGGAACCTCAGTCAGGCCTGCCAGTAGCACCTTTGAAAGGACGTTTTTCGTGGGATATTGTCTCGAACAGCTAAAATCGAACGACCCCGAACACGTGGAGAGTAAAATGGAGATAGTGTTTTCACCCCATCACACCTACGGCTGTGCATGACGGTCACTCACGATGACGTTACGTTTGATTGGTTAGGATACGCCACGCTCCGAATCGAGACACCTGATGGATTCGTTGCGTATCTCGACCCCGGACGGTACGGCGTTCTCACCGGGGAGTGGATACCCGACACTGACGATATCGCACATCCTCCCGGGACCGATTACGATCTCAAAGACGGCGACCTCGTCTGCGTGACGCACAACCACCACTACGACGCCGACGGAATCCAGCGTGTTGCACACGAAGACGCGACTGTCGTCATCTACGACGGAGTCGATGCGGGCAGTATCGACCGCGATGTGCTCGCAGTTGATGAACTCCCCCACGATGTGACCCGAATCGAAACCGACGAACAGCTGGATCTAGACAGTGGAAGCGTTCGGGCGGTTCCAGCCTACAACGACCCCGAGGGACCCCACACCAACGCTGATGGATCGCCGTTCCACCCCGAAGGGTTCGGGTGTGGCTATCTTCTCACACTCGACGGACGATCCATCTTCTGGCCGGGAGACAGCGATGTTCTTGATGAATACGAGAATCTTGGCGTTTCGACGTCCACATCCGAATCGACGTCGCTCTCTGTGTTTGTGCCACCGATCGGAGGGAGTTTCACGATGGACCGGCGCGAGGCTGCCGATCTCGCAGCTCGGTTCGACCCGGACCTCGTGCTCCCGATTCACTACAATACGTTCGATGCGCTCGAAACAGATTCGAGTGCGTTCGCCGCAGATGTTGCACGTCGGGGCATCCCCGTCGTGCTGGATGAAGCGTAGCGCTACAACACGCCCATATCAGACAGTCGTTCAGGTAGGTATGTGTCCGTGACGAAATCGAGACCGCGCGATGCGAGCGCCTGCTGCTCTGCCTTTTTCTCGATGTCGAGTTGGCGTTCGATCTGTTCGATCCAGTAATCCGACTGAAAACGTGGATCGTCGAGTTCGCTCTGGAGTGCGTTCACATCGGACTTCGAAAGCGGATCCGTCGGGAGATCGTACTCGACAATATCGGTCGGTTGGATACCGATGAACTGTGCCTGCGGTGTCGCCAGATACTCAGAGAGATGCGCACTCTTAATACTCCCGTAGGCGACCGAGGCGAAGATCCGGTACGACCACGGGTCGCCGTCAGTAAAGACCACTACGGGTAAATCGAGTTCGTCGCGGAGGCGGCGAGTGATTCGTCGCGTCGCACGAGCAGGCTGGCCCTTGAGATGGACGACGATGGTGTTGAACGCTTCGTCGAATCCATTCTCGACGAGCCGATCGCGCATTCCGCCGGTCTCGACACAAAGGACGAAATCGGCGCTGTGATCGAGGAATTCGATCGTATCTGGATTGTTCGGAATCTGATAGCCCCCTGCGCCAACGTCTTCCTGACAGTGAATATCGCGTTCGCCGCGGCGCGTCTGTTCTCGGAGGTGGAGTGGTCCCATCAGCGTCGCACCGGACTCTTCTGGCCGCATATGGAAGTCCTCACGCGTAACGTCCGAGACAATTTCGAGGTCCTCGATGAGCTGGTTCGACTCGTCTTGATCCGAGAATTGGGCCGCATCGAGATCCCACGACTCGCTCAAGTAGTACAACTCACGCAGGGTCGACGAACGATCCTGGTCCAGTTGCTGTGCGAGAAAGTCGATGACGTAGATTGCTTTGAGGAGCTTCTTCGCGCCGGAAACGTTGTTGGCAGAGCGCGTCGAGTGTCGATCACCGTAGACCCACACACCGTGCTCTTCGTCGTATTCGATGTTCGATTTCGTTCGAGTGGGAATCTGCATCGAAGGAACGTCCCCGGAAGCGAACTGGTCGTAGAACTCGGCCGCGAGATCGAGAAGTCGGTCGCGGGCATCAGCGTCGGAATCTGTATTCGTACTCATGATGATTAGGCGTTAAGCGAGAGTTTCTCGGCTTCGATTCCTTCGACAGAAATGTCGAATGAGGCGTCCCCGTTCACGTCGTACAGTAAGGCAGCTTCTTCGCCGCTTCCAACGCTTGGGGCCCACTTGACGAACCACTCTCCATCCATCTCGACGACGGTCGCACCTTCGACGTCACCGGGATCGACGCTCACGATATCGGTTAGGTTGAGGTCTGCAACACGATCACTGTGGTTCGTTACGGCGAGTCGAACACCTCCGTTCTCGACGGTTCGCTCGATGAGGACGTTGTTCATGATCCGTGCAAGTGAGTCTTCGACAGCGAGTGGATCACGGTCGGTCATCTCTGTGAGCTTATCGGCCATCGCCGGGAGGATGTCGGCGATAACGTTCCGTTTGCGCTGGCGTCGTTCGAGTGAGCGGCGCTTTTTGAGATAGCGCTTGAGATCGCGCGCTGCCTCTCGGAGCGCGAGTTCGATCTCGTTTTCGATGGCGGGGACGTTTGCGATGGCGTCTTTCGACTCACTCGTAAACGGAACGTTCGTCGAGGCGACGTGCATCATCACGACGGCAGGCCCGTTCGGCATCCCGGTTCCGCCGGGTTGATCGAGCCCGTAGTTCCGCCAGTTGATCTCTTGGATCACATCGGATGTGGCACAGGCTCCGCGCTGATAGACCAGTGGGACTCGATTAGCAAAGCGGAGCATATCAATTCGGCCGTCGGCGGACAGCTCGCCCCCGTAGGCGATACCTGCCTCGACAATGAATGGGTCACCACCATGGACCTCTGCATCCCGCGTCGCCGCAGCGTAGAAATCGGCGTCGAACTCCTTTCGCAGTCCTTCTTCAACCAGCTCGTTCGTGATCGGAGCGAGACAGTCTGTTGGTGGCGCGAGAATGTCTGTTTCACGCATTGCCTCCAGTAGTTCGCTTGCGATATCTCGATCCGTACTGACTTTGCGCACTGCCGGAGGGTCGTCCGGAACGGTCCGACAGGTCGACCAGATGGCCTCTGTTACGTTGTTCTGTGCCGTCTCTCCGAACGTTTCACCATCACGCTCTTTCGTCTGTTCGGCTGCACGGTTGACGTACTCCGACAGCATCTCTCGCGTGATTCGGTGCCGTTCTACAGTGTCGAGCTTTGTAGTGATACGGCGAGCCATTCCCTCGATCGCCGCCATTCCTTTGCGGCTCGTCGTGGCGTCGTCAATGAGCTGAGCGAGATCAGCCGCACAGTTTTCTGTAATCGTATCCCATACAGCTACGACAGTGTTTTTCTGAACCGTCTTGCCGAACGTCACCCCCGAGTCGGCTTTCATCTGTTCTCCAGTCTCTGCTACGATCTCGATGAGTTCGTGATGGGCGATACGATCACGCTCTGTGACGGCCTCAGCAACCCGTGTTGCAAATGTGGCGGTCGCATCTGCGCTCTTGTTCGCCACCGCATCTGTGACGACTGTCTCGATATCCAGCTCCTCGACGACGAGTGCGCCGTTTGTCTTTTCGGATACACCTTCGCGTCCAGTTTCTTGTTCGCCTTCACGAGCGTGGCGCTGTGCGTGTAGCGGTTGCCACGATAGCTCTCTCCCGAAGTGACGATCTCGGAAGGCATCGGTGACGGAGGCTGCTGTCTTCTGGCCGACCCGCGTGAACTCGGCTTGTAGAAATCCTGAAATTGAGTATGAATCCGTCTCTCCGAGCATTTTGATGAGGGATCCAAGCTCAACGCCGTGTGGGTGGGGCCGGATCTCTTCCGTTTCAGCCGGAAGCTGATCGGTCACTCGCTCGAACTTCAGCTGTTCTCGTGGCTCCTTGAACTCGATGCGAGCGTGGGGGTTGACAACCGCCGTGTGCTTGATGTAATCGTGTAGCTGCTGGCGGGCGCGCATATTCGCTTCCATCTCCAGTTCGATCCGCGTCCCGTGCGGACGCTCCCACGTGGTCGTCGTCTCGACCGAAATCTCCGGTTCGTTCGTGTCTGTATCGATAATGAGTTCGAAGTACTCAGCCGCAGCATCTCGTTCGGTCCGAGACGTGATCATCGCGGGCTTTCCGCTCGTGAGTTGTGAGTAGAGAACAGCAGCCGAAATCCCAATACCCTGCTGTCCGCGCTTCTGTTCACGAACGTGAAACCGAGAGCCGTACAGCAATTTACCGAACACCTTTGGAATTTGCTCTTTCGTGATGCCCGGGCCATTGTCTTCAACGACGAGGCGGTAGTAATCGCCCTCTTCTGTGATTTCGATATAAAGATCTGGAAGAATACCCGCCTCCTCGGTCGCATCGAGCGCGTTGTCTACTGCTTCTTTGACAGCTGTGACCAGTCCCCTGGCACCGCTGTCAAAGCCAAGCATATGCTTGTTTTTCTCGAAAAATTCGGCAATGGAGATAGATCGTTGGCTCTCTGCCAACTCCTCGGCGACGCTCTCACGCCCGCCGAGCTCCGATTGGTACGATGTCATGGTATTCGGCCGTACTGCACCCTCGGTTAAAACTGCCGCGGCACCAGAGTGAAAGTGAAGGTGTGTCACAGTTGTATATCGCAACCGTCCGGTTATGGTCTGCATACAATCATATACTCAAACACATTTTCTCGCGCGCGTGCGAGGGTTTTATGCGTGAAACGCTGTTAGCAGTGGTAAGCAGTTTATGTCGCAGAATTCAGAATACGGGGCAGCCAATATTCAGGTTCTCGAAGGGCTCGAGGCCGTCAGGAAACGCCCCGCGATGTATATCGGGTCGACCGATTCTCGTGGACTCCATCATCTTGTCTACGAAGTCGTCGACAACGCGATCGACGAAGCGCTCGCTGGGTACTGTGACACGATCGAAGTCACAATACACGACGATGGCTCTGTCACCGTTACAGACGACGGTCGGGGCATCCCAGTCGACGAACATCCGGAGTACGAACGTCCGGCACTCGAAGTGATCATGACCGTCCTGCACGCTGGCGGTAAATTCGATAATAAATCCTATCAGGTGTCGGGTGGGCTTCACGGCGTCGGCGTGAGCGTTGTCAATGCACTCTCGAAATGGCTCGAAGTCGAGGTCAAATACGACGGCGGTGTCTGGGAGCATCGCTTCGACCACGGCGAACCCGAGGTAGAGTCCTTTGAGCGGATCCGTGATCTCGAACCGGGCGAAGAAACCGGCTCGGAGATTAGGTTTTGGCCCGATGACGAAATTTTCGAGACCGTTGAGTTCGTCTATTCGACGCTCGAAAACCGACTTCGTGAACTCGCATTTCTCAACCCCGGCGTCGAAATCACCATCCATAGCGAACCGGATGACCGAGAAGAGACGTTCACCTACGAAGGGGGCATTCGTGAGTTCGTCACATACCTCAACGAGACACGAACAGTGCTCCACGAGGATATCATCTACTTTGAAACCGAAGAACAAGATATCCAAGTCGAGGTTGCGATACAGGCGACCGACGGCGTCCAAGGGTCGATCCACGCGTTCGCGAACAACATCAACACCCGAGAGGGAGGTACCCATCTCACTGGCTTCAAAACGGCGCTTACGCGCGTCGTCAACGACTACGCCAATTCGAATGGGCACGTGGACAGCATCGACGGCAACCTCAAAGGTGAAGATATCCGCGAAGGGTTGACTGCGGTCATCTCGGTCAAACACCCCGATCCACAGTTCGAAGGACAGACGAAGACGAAACTCGGCAACAGCGAGGTCAGAGGAATCGTCGAAAGTGCCGTCCACGAGGAGTTCGGGACGTATCTCGAAGAACACCCGAAAACGGCGTCGTCGATCGTCTCCAAAGCGCTTGAAGCGGCAAAGGCGCGCCTCGCCGCGAAAAAGGCAGAGGAGCTCACACGACGGAAAAGCGCGCTCGAAACGACATCTCTCCCGGGCAAACTAGCGGATTGCCAGACGCGTGACCCATCGAAGGCAGAGCTGTTCGTCGTCGAGGGTGATTCCGCAGGTGGAAGCGCAAAACAGGCCCGCAATCCGGAGTTTCAGGCTATCCTCCCCCTGTTCGGGAAGATCCTCAATGCTGAGAAACACCGACTCGATCGTGTTCTCGAAAACGAGAAGATCCGTAGCCTCATTACCGCCATCGGTACCGGGATCGGAGAAGAGTTCGATATTGATGAAGCGCGGTATCAGAAAATCATCATCATGAGTGACGCTGATGTCGATGGAGCGCACATCCGTACGCTCTATCTCACGTTCCTCTATCGTCACATGACGCCGTTGCTCGAAGCAGGATACGTGTACGCTGCCCAACCGCCACTGTACCGAATCCGGTATAACGGTGAGACACACGATGCGATGACTGAGAAAGAGCGCGAGCGGATCATCGAAGACGTTTGTGGTGGTAATCCGGATCAGGTTCAGCGTTTCAAGGGACTCGGCGAGATGAATCCCAAGCAGCTGTGGAAAACGACGATGAATCCCGAGAATCGAATTCTCAAACAGATCACTATCGAGGACGCTGCCGCAGCAGACCGGATGTTCTCCGTGTTGATGGGTGATTCAGTCGGACCGAGAAAGCAGTTCATCAAGGAACATTCGAACGACGCCGAATGGGTCGACATCTGATTCGGTACCGTTCGATCGAGTACACTATACTAACTACATGACGACATTATTCAATCCACATCGATGCGTTTCGACGCCGGACTGGCAGACGACTAGCGGTGATTCTCTCGGTATGGGGGGCCGTGATCGATGAGTTCTGACCTTCCTGACAATCCACCGGTTGCCGATGCAGACCGCGTCAAATCGGTTCGCGTCGAGGAGGAGATGGAACAGAGCTACATCGACTACGCGATGAGCGTCATCGTCGGTCGCGCGCTCCCCGACGTCCGCGACGGTCTCAAACCCGTTCAAAAGCGGATTCTGTACGCAATGCACGAGGCGGGCGTGAGTTCGAACGCGGCCCACCGAAAGTCATCGAACATCGTCGGTGACACGATGGGGAAATATCACCCCCACGGCGATGATTCGATCTATGATGCGCTCGCCCGGATGGCACAGGAGTTCTCGCTGCGGTACCCGCTCGTCGATGGGCAGGGTAACTTCGGCTCGGTCGATGGTGATCCACCGGCAGCAATGCGGTATACAGAAGCCCGGATGAGTTCGCTTGCTGAGGAGTTGCTGACGGACATCGAGCAAGACACCGTCGACTTCGGGTCGAACTACGACGACCGACTCACGGAGCCGGCGGTGCTCCCCGCTGCACTCCCGAATCTTCTGTTAAACGGCTCCTCAGGGATCGCCGTCGGGATGAGCACGAACATCCCGCCCCACAATCTCGGAGAAGTCGTCGACAGCGTCATCCATCTCATCGACAACCCGGACTGTGCGATCGCCGATCTCATGGACTACGTGAAGGGTCCCGACTTCCCGACGGGTGCGAACATCGTCGGTCGAGCCGGGATCTACGACGCGTACACGACAGGTCGCGGGAAGCTCCGGGTCCGCGCCGAAATGGAAATCGAAGAAGACGAAGAACGGATCATCGTCACAGAACTCCCTTATCACGAGAACAAGGCGCGACGCATCGAGCGCATCGCAGACGACGTGAACGAGGGAACCATACAAGGTATCAGAGATCTTCGGGACGAATCCGACCGCGAGGGGATCCGCATCGTCATCGAACTCAAACGTGGTGCGAATCCCGATCTCGTTAAGAATCAGTTGCTGAAACACCATCTCGAACGAACCTTCAGCATCATCACCCTCGCACTCGTGGACGGCCAACCACGAATCCTGAACCTGAAGGAACTGCTTGAGGAGTTCCTCGATCACCGCTGTGAGGTCGTCCGTCGCCGGACCCAACACGAGTTGGACAACGCTCAGGAACGGGCGCACGTTCTCGAAGGGCGACTGTTGGCCCTCGATAACGTCGACAACGTGGTCGAACTGATCCGCGATGCCGATGATCGCTCGGCGGCAAAAGAAGATCTTCAGGACGAGTTCGGTTTCACCGAGCGCCAAGCGAATCACATCGTTCGAATGCAACTCGGGAGCCTCACATCGCTGGAAACGGTGGAGATTGAGGACGAGTACGAGACACTCACCGAAGAGATCGAGCGTCTCCAAACGATTCTCGGTGATCGAAGCGAGCTGCTTGGTGTCATCAAATCAGAGCTACACGAGCTCAAAACACGCTACAACGACGACCGCCGGACGAGTATTATCGAAGACGTCGGAACGGTCACTCACGAGGATCTGATTCCCGAAGAAGAGTCTGTCGTCGTGTTGACCGAATCGAACTACGTGAAACGAATGCCACTGTCAACGTTCGATGCTCAACACCGGGGCGGAAAAGGAATCATCGGAACAGGACTGAAAGACGGCGACCGAGTGAGTGCCGTTTTCCAAGCCAACTCTCACGATTACCTCCTCTGCTTTTCCAACAAGGGGCAGGTCTACCAACTGAAGACCTACAACCTCCCGGAAATGAGTCGGACGGCGCGTGGCAAGTCGGCGGTAAACGTCCTCGAACTCGACGCTGATGAGGACGTTACGGCTATCGTCAATACCGACGAGTTCAACGGCGATGAATCTCTGACGATGGTTACCCGAGGTGGGTACGTCAAACGTACCCCATCGGATGCGTTCAACAACATCCTTTCAACGGGAATCCGAGCAGTCAAACTCGAAGAGGGAGACGAACTCGTCGACGTGACCGTCACTAACGGCACGAAAGACGTGATCATCGGTACCGAATACGGTCGGGCAATTCGGTTCGACGAGAAAGAAGCTCGATCGATGGGTCGGAGCGCACGGGGCGTCAACGGTATCAAACTCTGCGAGGGCGACCGAGTTGCGGGTCTGGTCGCCGTCAGCGATGATGATGAAAGCGCGCTATTGACCGTCACGAGAAATGGCTACGGAAAGCGCACGCCAATCGAAGAGTACCGTTCGCAGTCTCGGTACGGCAAGGGACTCGTCGACATCAAGACGACTGAGCGAAATGGGCCTGTGGTCGCGCTTGAAGCCGTCCGAGAACACGATGATCTCATCTTGATGAGCGAAAATGGACAGATCATGCGAACTCACGCGAGTGAAATATCGTCGCAAGGACGAAACACGATGGGTGTTCGCGTGATGTGCCCGGACGATGACGACTGTGTTGCGAGCGTTGACGTTATTCCTCTTGATTGACGCCAGGGACTGACCTCACGACGTGTCACGGTGTGATATCATACAGTTTGGGTTAGTGTCATAACATAGTCTATTTCAGTGTGCCACTGATCTTAATTTCAGTAGTCGACTCAACGTCTCTCAGTATACGATTACTGTTTATTGACTAAGACTCGACTTCCGCTTGAGCGTTCTTCTTCCCACTCGACGTACTCATGATCTCTCATCATTTCATATGACTGTATCTATATAATTGTAGATGATATATTATGATTAAATTATACATAACTGAATTGTCTTGTGGAATCTCGATTCACGCCTCTGCAAATATTTTTAGAATCAATATAGATAGGAAATATTGAGGGGTGTGAAATAAATTAGTATTGGGTGTATCAATGAAACAGAACCGGCGTTACGTTCATTGCATCTGATCACATAGCTTGATACGGATGAGGCGAGATTATTTCACGCTCGATGTCACCACGGGAGACGAAACGAAGCCCCAAATCACCGTTAGCTTTGACGGGCCAGCGAAGTCGTTTGAGGATCGACTGACTGACGAGGCTGGTATGACGCTCGACACCGAACAATTGGATGTCACGTACCGACTTCACGATGATGCACTGACTGTAGGGGGATCAGGAGTTCTCGCTGTTACAAATCGCATCACCGGAGATTTCGTCCTCGAATGTAACGCTGATGCTGGTATGATTGATCAGCTCGTCAGCGCTGCTCGGGAGAACGATGACAACAATGCCGATGGCCGCTATCAGTTCAGCGTCACGGTCAACGATCACGAGATGCTTTCGTGCGATCGGGACATTTTCCTCGTCTACAACACCGAGGGTGACCTTCTCCGCCAACACAGTCTCATCCCCAGTGGCGTCGAACTATGACGTCCATCTTTTAAGTACGCACAGTACATTCCGTGTGACCGTCCCACTCCCACCAAGTTCCGACTATACTCGAACATACTCATCTGAAGCTTGCAAATACGGCAGTGAACGGTGGTAAGAGGGGCGCTCAGCCACAATTTCGTCGTCAGCGACGATAGTGTGCAGTGATAACTCTCTACTGTGATGGTGGGGTGATCTCTTGCAATGAACGTAAGTATCGGCCATTCTGATAGCCCGTATGGGCCTGTTCGGAACCGCGGGAATCCGGGGCGACGCCCGTAGGAGCGTCACACCAGCATTGGCGCTTGCCGTCGGTCGTGCCATCGGATTGGACGCGGAGGAGGTTGTCGTCGGTCGGGATGGACGTGAAACAGGGACGGCGCTCGCTGGTGCTATCGAGGCAGGGGTAACGAGTGGCGGTGCACGGGTGTTGCGCGCCGAACAACTCCCCACGCCAGCACTCGCGTATGCCTCCCGCGACCGCCACGGCGTGATGCTCACCGCGAGCCACAATCCACCGCAGGACAATGGAATCAAACTGTTTGCCAACGGTGAGGAGTTCGACGCCGAGACCGAAGCGCGGATCGAAGGACGAGTCGAGCGCGGTACGGAACCAGCGCCGTGGGATGATTGGGGGACGACCGAACGCGTCGAGCTGCTCTCTGTCTACCGATCAGCGGTCGTCGAGTACGCCCGTGCATTCGCAGCTGGTGCTGATTCTGCGTCCGATCTCGATGGACTCTCCGTCGTTGTCGACTGTGCCAACGGAATGGCATCGCTTGCAACGCCCCAAGTACTGCGCGAACTCGGCGCACACGTCGTCGCGTTGAATGCGAACGTCGATGGCCACTTCCCCGGTCGGCCAAGCAAACCCACCCCATCGACGCTGTCTGACCTCCGCGCATTCGTCGACGACCACGACGACCCTGTCGTGGGAATCGGACACGACGGCGACGCAGATAGAATCGTTATCGTCGACGGCGATGGGGAGGTCGTCCACGAAGACACCGTGCTTGCTATTCTTGCAGAACACTACGTGCGTGCGAGCGATGAGGACGATCCAGTGGTCGTGACAACGCCGAACGCCTCCGGACGCATCGACGAGCGCGTCAAAGAGGCTGGTGGTCGTGTCGAACGAACTCGTCTTGGCTACCTCCACGACGGTATCAAAACAGTACAGAGTGAGGGCGGGACGGTTGTCTTTGCTGGCGAACCGTGGAAGCATATTCACCCTGCGTTTGGCCCATGGATCGATGGGGTCGCAAGCGCTGCGGTCCTCTCTGTGCTCGTTGCCAATGCCGAAGAGGAACCAGTCGATCCACAGGCCGAAAGCGAACGCGATGGACTCGCTGCTCTTCGCCATCCTGTCACCGAACGACCGTACCGAAAAGAGAGCATCGAATGTCCTGACGAATGCAAGCCGATGGTGCTAAAGCGGGTCCAGGAAGTACTCCCACGACGATTCCCCAACGCAGTGGTCGATACCGAGTACGGCGTCCGTCTCGACTTCGATGACGGATCATGGACACTCATCCGTCCGAGTGGAACGGAGCCATACGTCCGCGTGTACGCAGAAAGTGCGACTGTCGATGAACTAGTTTCAGCAGTCACTGATACCGTAGAACAGGCTGTGACTGATGCTGACGGATGTCTGCGGACGGATGGCCAAGGACCGTCAAAGCGATGATTTTATCATTATAAAGTTGCGAAGGGAACATAGTGTTCCATAGTCATGAACAGACGTACCTTTCTGAAGGCAGTCGGGGTCACGGGAATCGCAGGACTCGCGGGGTGTACTGGTGGTCCGACAGAGGACGGTAACGGTGGTGGAACCAACGGCACCACCGAGGGGACCAGCGGTGAGAATGGGTCGACGAACGTCGCAATGGTGTATGCAACCGGTGGCCTCGGTGACGGGTCGTTCAACGATCAGGCACGTGAGGGTCTGGAGAAGGCAAAGCAGGAACTGAACGTTACATCCGAACATTCGCAACCGGAGGAAGTGTCTGACTTCGGACAGATACAGCGACAGTACGCACAATCGACATCTCCAAACTACGATTTGGTCTCCTGTATCGGTGCTCTTCAACAGGACGCGTTATCGGATAACGCATCGCAGTTCCCAGAACAGAAGTTCTTAATCGTCGATCAGATGGTCGATGCAAAGAATGTCGAAAGCTATCAGTTCCGAGAGGAGGAAGGGTCGTTTCAGGTCGGTCATCTTGCGGGGCTACTCACGACAACGAAGCTCTCGGCAGGGAAGGCTTCGACCAACGACGCAACGACGGTCGGATTCATCGGCGGCGAAAAAATTCCTCTCATCAAGAAGTTCGAAGCTGGCTACAAGGCTGGTGTCAAGCACGCGGGCAAGGATATCAACGTCATCACTAACTACGTGGGGTCGTTCAACGACGTCGCGCGCGGAAAGGAGACAGCATTGAGCCAGTACAACGGGGGTGCAGACATCATATACCACGCGTCGGGGAATACCGGAACCGGCGTCTTCAAAGCTGCAAAGGAGGTCAACCGATACGCCATCGGTGTTGACAGCGACCAATCGAAAACGAAGTCGAGCTACGCTGATTACATCCTCGCAAGTATGGTCAAACACGTCGACATCGCTGTCCACGATTCCATCAAACACGTTGTCGACGGGTCGTTCGAGGGAGGCTCGACGACGACACTCGGTCTGAAACAAGGTGGCGTCGAAACAGTGTACGGTAAGACGCTCGGTTCGGAGATTCCGGACGATGTCAAATCGAAGCTCGATGCATCGAAAAAGAAAATCACTTCAGGATCGATTACCGTCCCGACGAAACCGTCGGACGTATAATTTGGTCAATATTTAATAGCTCGATTATTATGAATCTTCGTCAACGGCCGATCGACAGATGACAACAGCCGTTCATCTCGACAGGATCACGAAACGCTTTCCAGGAGTTATCGCGAACGACGACGTTACCCTGAACGTCGAACGGGGGACCGTCCATGCGCTTCTCGGGGAGAATGGTGCAGGGAAGACGACTCTCATGAACGTTCTCTACGGATTGTACGAACCCTCAGCGGGTCGTATTGTCATTGATGAAACAGAGCGTTCATTCGGCTCTCCACGAGACGCCATCGATGCCGGGATCGGGATGATCCACCAGCATTTCATGCTCGTCGATCCCATGACTATCACGGAAAACGTGACTCTTGGTGCCGAACCACGAAAGTGGGGCGGGCTGGCGATCGATCGTGAGCAGGCACGCCAAGATGTTCTCGATCTCTGTGACCGATTCGGTCTCACGGTCGATCCGGACGACCGGATTGAGGAGGTGAGCGTCGGTGTCCAACAACGCGCAGAAATTCTGAAAGCGCTCTATCGTGGTACCGAGATACTCATCCTCGATGAACCGACGGCGGTGTTGACACCGCAGGAGGTCGATGAACTATTCTCTGTGTTTGATGAACTGACAGAACAGGGAAAGACGATCATTTTTATCACACACAAACTCGGCGAAGCGATGCACGCAGCCGATGAGATCACCGTTCTTCGAGACGGGCAGAACGTCGGTACCGTCGGGGCCGATGAGACCAGCCGCGAGGACCTCGCCGAAATGATGGTCGGTCGGGAGGTGTTGCTGGAGGTCACAGCGCCATCGAACGACCCCGGTGATGTCGTTCTTGCCGTTGATGATCTTACGGTTGACGACGAACGCGGCGTCGAAGCCGTCTCTGACGTTTCATTTTCAGTCCGTGGCGGTGAGGTGTTCGGGATCGCGGGCGTCGATGGGAACGGTCAGGCGGAGTTAATCGAAGCAATTACCGGACTTCGTCATCCCCAGTCCGGAACCGTCGCGTTCGACGGCCAAGAGATCACGCACGAATCACGCCGCGACCGGATTGAACGCGGGATGGCCTATATTCCCGAGGACAGACATGAACGAGGGTTGGTCATGGACTTTGATCTCGTTGCTAACGGACTGCTCGGGAGTCAACACAGCGAACCGTTCGCCAGCGGTGGTCGGATCGACTGGGCACAGACCCGTGAGCACGCGGAGACGATAATCGATGCATACGATGTGCGGCCGCCTGTTCCGGAGGCGGGGGCGACGTCGCTCTCTGGTGGCAACCAGCAGAAGTTTATCGTTGGCCGCGAGTTCGCTCGTGATCCATCGCTCGTCGTTGCGACACATCCAACTCGGGGTGTCGATATCGGCTCGACCGAATTCATCCACGATCAACTGCTTGAACTCCGTTCACAAGGCGTCGCGGTGCTTCTCGTCTCCTCGAAATTGGAGGAGGTACAGGGCCTGTCCGATCGACTGGCGGTGATGTACGGGGGCGAGATCATGGATACTGTCGATCCAGCGACTGTCACCGAAGAGGAGATCGGACTGCTGATGGCGGGCGAACAGCCCGATTCGACCCAGAGTTCTACTGCGGTCACTGCGGATGGTGATGGGAAATGAGCGAACGTGACGGTCAAAACGGTGATGGAAACGAGAACGAGAACGAGAACGAGAGTGAGAGTGAGAGCGAACAAAGTAATCTGGACGAAAATACGAACACGAACGGAGTGAGTGACGAAACGGGATCTGGAGAACGAGGACGGATCCAGAGCGTCCTTGAGCGTCTTGCCCGATCCTCTGCTGTAGAGCGGTTGTCGATTAGTCTCGCTGCGCTCGTTCTCTCGATGCTCGTCGGGACGGTTCTCATTCTCGCTTCGGGACGGATGACAACGTGTACAACAGCAGCCGCGACGTACTTTGGCGTCGGTTTCTGTTACGATCCGGTTATGGTGTACGATCGGCTGTTCTTCGGTGCACTCGGCGATCCGATGAACCCGCTCTTTCGTCCGTTTCAGGGAGAGTTCGCCGCTCCCTTCCGTCGTGGCTGGAGTCCGTTCAACCCGGCGATGGCAATCACGCTCCGTGAGACGACGGTTCTCGTGTTCACCGGATTGTCGGTTGCGCTTGCGTTCCGTGCTGGAGTGTTCAACATCGGAACACAAGGGCAGCTCATTGCCGGTGCACTCGCAAGCGCACTTGGTGTGCTTGCTGTCGTTCCGTTTGTCCCGTCGGGGATCGTCGGAACGTTTGTCCTCGTCCCCATCGGGCTGTTCATCGGCGCGTTGTTCGGTGGATTATACGGTGCAATTCCCGGAATTCTCAAAGCCTACGCCGACGCGAACGAGGTGATTACGACGATTATGCTCAATTTCGTTGCAGCACAGATTGCGTTTTATCTCGTTTCTGTTCATTTCAACAAACCGAATAGCTCGGTCATCGAGACGGCGGATCTCCCCGCGTTTGCACTCATCCCGTCGGTGGTGTTCGATCCGCGAACGAGCTTCTCGCTGATTGCATTCGCTATTGCACTCGTGTTCGCGGTTGGGATCTATTATCTACTGGAACAGACTTCGTTCGGATACGATCTCCGAACGAGCGGTCTGCAACCCGATGCCGCTGAGTACGCTGGTGTCGATACCCGGCGCACGATCGTTAGGAGTCTGACGCTCTCAGGGGCGCTCGGTGGCCTCGGCGGCGCGATGTACGTTCTAATGATTCTCGGGAACTTCCAAGACGGGATTCCAGCGTACGGATTCGATGGTATTACGGTGGCCATTCTCGCTGGTAACAACCCAATTGGGGTGTTGTTTGCCGCGCCGCTGTTCGGCATCATCAAGAGCGGTTCGATCGTTATCGATACCTCGACATCGGTGCCACCGCAGCTCATCGGCGTCCTCCGTGGACTGATCATTCTCTTCGTCGCTATGCCAGAGTTCTTCCGACTGTTCGGCAGGCGGATCTTTTCGATCGATGAACCACGTCCCGCCGCAACCGATGGAGGGCAGATCGATGAGTGATCTGTTGTCGTCGCTTCAAATCGGTTCGGGACGACGACGCATCGCTGGCCTCATCGCTGTCGGAGTAGCTGTTATCGTCGTCGCCGGAATCGTCTTTCCCGATTCCATCGCTGGTATTCTCCTCTCGATCGTCACGAGTAAGAGCGCGCTGAGTTCGACATTACGATTGTCAGTACCGATCGCATTCGCCGCGCTCGGTGGTATCTTCGCCGAAAAGAGCGGTATCATCAATATCGGGATCGAAGGGCACCTGATCATTGCTGCGTTCGTGGCGATCTATGGGACGAACCTCACCGGGAGTATCTGGCTTGGTTTTGTTGCTGGCGTTCTTGCGAGTACACTCCTCGCAGGACTGTTTGCAGTCATCTGTATCGAATTTCGCGCCGATCAGATCATCGCTGGACTCGCCGTCTGGCTCGTCGCACTCGGTCTCGCGCCGTTTCTCTCGACGGTCATCTACGGGAGCGTTAACGTCGATGGTTCGGGGAGTTTTGGGCGGTTCACGATTCCAGTACTGTCCGAAATCCCGTTCTTCGGTGCGCTATTCAGCGCTACGTTCCCGGTGTATCTGTTGTTCATCGCGGTTGCGCTCTCGTGGTACGTCCTCAATCGGACGTCGTTCGGTCGGTGGGTGAACGCGAGCGGTGAGAACCCCGAGGCGCTCGCCACCGTTGGCGTGAGCGTCAGACGGGTTCGCTATGTGAGTGTTCTCCTCTCTGGCGTGCTCGCTGGAATGGGGGGTGCGAGTTTCTCTATCGGTCTCTCTCAGTTCGTCGGCAACGGCCAGACGATGATCGGTGGCCGAGGATTCATCGCTATCGTCGCGTATCTGTTCGGCAACTATAATCCGGTCGGTGCGTTCTTCTCGACGACGCTGTTCGCCGGTCTCCAAGCACTCCAAATCCGACTCCAATCCGTCCCGGGCTATGCTGTTCCCGACTCGCTCATCCAGACGATCCCCTATATTACCGTCATCGTTGTGCTCGCGTTCGTCGGCCGAACCCGAATCCCCAGCGCAGCAGGCGAACATTACGACTCTGGAGAGGACTGATTTGGTGTCTCTATGATTCGGTCATCCACGCGGGGGACACAGACAGGGTATTGTTGAATTGCCAACCACACATCCGACGGCTACTTTACTCAATCGGCCATTTCACAGCAGTATGGACGATTCCCATTCTGATCCCGACTCTGACGATGATGGAGACGAGCACGATCTCATCGAGCAGGCCCGTTCTGCGCTTGCGGCAGCGTACGTTCCGTACTCCGAGTATCGGGTCGGTGCAGCACTCGAAACCACTGATGGGACCGTTTTCACGGGTTGTAACATTGAGGTTGCTAACTACTCGAACTCGTTGCACGCCGAAGAGGTGGCCATCTCTGAGGCAGTCGCGAGCGGCCACCGCGAGTTCGTTCGGATTGCAGTCTCGTCGAGTGCACGCGACGGTGTCACCCCGTGTGGGATGTGTCGACAGACACTTGCTGAATTCTGTGATGACGACCTTCTCGTGCTCTGTGACGACGGCGATCACGTGAATGAATACACGCTTGGCGAGCTACTGCCGGAGACGATTTCACGCGGGATGCTCGAAGCGGCATCCGAGTAACGCGAACGGCTGCTCTGTCGAAGGCAGACAACAGAGTATTTGACCAGCGATGGATAGACGAGACGTATGACTGACGAGACGGAGACAGAGTACCACATCGAAGTCGGACCGAACGACGTTGCCGAAACCGTTCTACTGCCGGGCGACACAGAGCGTGTTGAGAAAATCATCGACACCTGGGACGAGGCCGAAGAGGTGGCGAACCACCGCGAGTACCGTACCGTCACCGGCACGTACGACGACGTACCCATCTCGGTCACGTCGACAGGAATCGGTAGTCCTTCTGCTGCGATTGCCGTCGAGGAACTCGCAGCCGTCGGCTGCGATACGTTCATTCGAGTCGGTTCCTGCGGGGCCATCCAACCGGATATCGAGATCGGTGATCTCGTCATCACGAGCGGTGGTGTGAGATTGGAAGGAACCAGCGCAGCCTACGTTCGAGACTCGTATCCTGCTGTTGCCGACTACGAGGTCGTTACTGCGCTCGTCGCGGCCGCCGAACGACTCGAATACGATTATCACGTCGGATTGACTGCGAGCACCGATAGTTTCTATGCTGGACAGGGACGCGAGGGATTCGGCGGCTATCAATCGCCGGATGGGCAAGCGCTCTACGAGGAGTTGCTGAACGCCAACGTGAAGAACTTCGAGATGGAGGCAAGCGCCATCTGCACGCTCGGAAACGTCTACGGTCTTCGTGCAGGAGCGGTTTGCACGGTCTACGCTAACCGAACGACCGACGAATTCCGCGTTGAAGGCCAATCACGGGCTGCGAAAACGGCTTCCCTCGCAGTTGCGCTCCTTAATCAGATGGACGAAGTCAAACAAAACGCAGGCGCGGATCGCTGGCACGCGGGGCTCAGTATCGATTCTATCTGATCACCACATCGGAATCGTCTGATCAGACGATCCAGCAGCTTCTGTCGAAGAGTGATGGTCGCTACTGTTCGGGATACCTACTGTTGAGGTATCTCGATGAGGAAATCACAACTTATCCACCAAGAAGCTAACCATCATATTTCTATAAATATTTATAATTGTATATAATTGAAAATTATTAAGATATTCACTCGGTGAAAATTTTCACTAGTTAATTACACTTCCTCTGGGACCAATAGTCATACTACTAAGAGGCAACCCATGCAAATGGCCCAATCAATCAACGGCGCATCCACTGTGATATCGACCGTGATAGGTCTTGATATGGGCTGGTGTGTGGTAATTCAGTCTGTCTCTTAGTAATAGGTGAATAAAATGAAACAAGATAAACAAGACGTCCCAGTCAGAGTTGATACACCCGACGCAATTGCCCGCCAGCAGATGGGTTTCGGTGACGCAAGCGAGTACGGAGAACTCAGTGGAGAATACTTTACGCTCGCTGCCGGGACAGATATCACACCGCTCTTAGAGGGTCTTGAGAATGATCTCTGTCAGTGCCCACACTGGGGGTACGTCCTAGAAGGGACGCTCACCGCCAGCTATTCTGATGGAAGCGAAGAAGTGACTGAAACCGGCGATCTCTTCTACTGGCCGCCGGGTCATACGGTCAAAGCGAACGACAACGCTGAGATCATCATGTTCAGCCCGCAGGACGAGCACGCTGCAGTCATCGAACATATGCTGGAAAAAATGAGCGAGAGTGCGTAATGGGATTGTCCACCGCAACACCACCGGATCAGGATCAGAACCAGGAGCTGGTTACGAAGGTTGCGTGTCCTCACTGTGAGCAACTGGTGACCGCCTCGATACCGGATCGGGAAGTCGACCCGACAGTGAGTTCATACGTCGCTGCATTCGGCGACCACAGCATCGTCCACTGTCCAAACGGGCACAAATTTTGGGTATATTATTGCTGAGCTCCGGTGTCTTCTCTCCTGTCGATATTTTTTGTCCAGACGAAGAACTTTATACTGCGTATGAGAAGACATAACATGGATTCCGCGATTCAGGCGATCGAGTTCCTGGCGCGGTCAGAACACCGTGTCATGACGTTGGAAGCCCTCTCCGAAAAACGACACGATCGGCGTGATCTGTGTGCTACAACGGGGGCTTCAGACCCAACGATTGGACGCGTTGTTCGAGATTTCGAGAACCGCTCGTGGATTATGCGCGATGGTCCACACTACGAGCTCACGCCATTGGGCGAGTTTGTGACTGATCGGTTCTTCGAACTGCGCGAGGGAATGGAAACGGGTGAAACACTTCGTGAGGTCTGGCAATGGCTGCCTCAAGAGATGGATGAGTTCACCGTCGAATACTTCGAGGACGCTGTCGTTGCGTATCCCGGTCCGAACTATCCGTATACGCCTGTTGAGCGTGTCACTCACCTCCTTGAATCGACTGAATCCATTCGTGGGCTTGGAACAACGGTCTACAAGTCGGGAAACCTTGAGGTGTTTTGCCGGCGGGTGATCGAGGGGATGGAGATGGAGTATATCTACTCACTTCCAATCCTCAAAGCAATCGTCGACTGGAATCCTGATCTCATAGCCCAAGCCTTCGAGTGTGACAACTGCACCGTCTTTCTGCACGACGCTCTTCCAGACGACAATCGATGTGGACTCAATATTATGGACGACTGTATCGGTATCTGTGGACACGATCCCGAAACTGCCCAACTTGAGGCTGTGATCGACACTGCCACTCCCGAGGCCCGCGAATGGGCCGAAACTGTGTATGAGGAGTGTCGGAAGGAAGCACGACCATTCGAGGCTCAGGAACTGGGTGTTGCTGGTTCAAACTCATGTGAGAGTCCCCTCCGCGTCGAGTCTCAGTAGCTACTATCTGAAGCTGGAGTTGATCGGTGTCGACTAGTTTAGGATGAGTCTAGTCCCGTGCTTTGGCATTTTTCACTTCTTCTGAGCCACTACGACCAGCCGCTCAGAATTCTCATCGTAGTCGTCTTTCTCGAAATTCCCGTAGACATCGACGGTATCGAATCCGACGCTTCGTAGCAGTTCAGACAGCTCGAACGCAGAATACAATCGGTGTGAGACGGTAAACTCTCGAACTTCGCCATCATCGACGATAATCCACCGATTGTCGACCCAGCTCCAATCGTCACTGATCTCGTGTTCTTCGAGCATGTATGCCCCGTCGCGTTCCTCCCACGTTCGCTCCTCAAATATTCTGGCGAGAATCTCCTTACTCGCGAGACTCATGACGAGCGTTCCACCCGGTTTCAGGGATTCGTAAAACTGCAGTGCCGTGCGCTCATCGTCGTCCCGTTGCTCGAAATAGCCGAATGAGGTGTATAGATTGAGTATCGCATCGAATGACTCTGGCCGTTGGAACGTCCGCATGTCCTCGTGAACGAACTCGACTGAAACTTCCTCGTCTCGTGCGCGTTCTTTTGCCTTCGCCAGAAACGGAGCGGTGGCATCGACTCCCGTCACGCAAAAGCCACGCTTTGCGAGTTCGACAGCGTGCCGTCCGATGCCACACGGTACGTCCGCTATCTGCGCATCTGCTGTGAGATCGAGTAACGAAAGCAGTTGTTCGATCTGCTCAGGTGCCTGCTCAATTGTTTCTGGTGGGAAAACAAAGTCCTGCACTGTCTCCCAAAACGCCTCATCTTCGTGCCACACCGGCTGATCCATATTCCATGGTACTCCTCATTTGATATATTGGTGATGATTGTACAGACGTCTCTGTTGGACTAAGACAATTTGAAATATATGAATATT
Source organism: Halocatena marina (assembly GCF_023276375.1). Classification (GTDB taxonomy): domain Archaea; phylum Halobacteriota; class Halobacteria; order Halobacteriales; family Haloarculaceae; genus Halocatena; species Halocatena marina. Next base: position 28,671 of record NZ_JALLPK010000001.1, read on the forward strand.
GACAGTGTGTGGGCTGACTCGGCCAGCAATTCACTCAGATGCTAACCTTCTCGAAATCAGAACGCGATTGGTGGACGGATTTTCCGAATGATACAGATAAGACAATAATTTGACCGTTTGAATCTTTATAGTCTCGTCTCTGTTCTTATTTGTATGGATGTGGATACTAATATTGAGAAGGAGCCTGATGGCGGAGGAACCATTGGAATTAATCAGCGAGAACTCTACATCGTCGTCCGAACCGCTGTCAAGGACGCGTTGATGGACGTACTGGGTACTGTCTTGCTCCTCGGATTTGCGCTTCTATTCGTATCAATTGGTGCCCAACGTCTTTTTGATGCGTCGTCCACCGGTGGATCCGCTCTTGGCGGTAGTATCGTCATTCTTGGCTTTGTACTAGCTGGAGCAGCGCTCGATCTGATCCCATCGATCCGTGCATTAACCCAGTGATCTAGTAATCAGTATTTTTGACCCCTCAAAGTCGGTCATCATCGATCGGATCACGAAGAAATAACATCAAACGGCAACGCCGCCAGACGCGGTGCCGACTGTGCGTATATATCCGCGTCGGAGGGTACGTTTGCAGGATTCGAATTAGCTCACTCGAAGGGAGTCACTATCGCGGCTCGTTCACATATCGGGCCACGCTTTCGCGGCGCGGCCGAGTCCGGTGATACTGTTGATCCAGCGAGTAGCAATGACTTTCTTCAGCGTTTCAGCCGCTCGGCCACCGAACGTGTCCATGGGCACACCAACAACGTTGTGCGCGACAGCTGCATCTCCAATGGAGATCAGCGTTCCTTTGTCTTCGTAGGTCCACGACGTGAGCGGTTGGTTGCGCATCGACCGTCGAATGTTCTCTCCGATGACTTCGGCTGCTTGCCACGCTGCTTGTGCGGTCGGTGGCGCGGGATCGCCGCCGGTCTGATCAATGAGTGCCGTATCGCCGAGAGCGAACACCCGATCGTCGCTCGTTTGGAACGTCGAGGAAGCGTGGAGCCGGTGGCTCCGGTCATCTTTCCCGAGATCGATATCTTCTGTACAGTCTTGGCCGGTGATCCCGCCAGTCCAGATCAGTATGTCGTAATCAAGTTCCGTGTCATCGCCGATGTACACGGTATCCTCGTCAACGGAGGTGATGAACTCGCCCGTCATGATCTCGATGCCACGCTCATTAAGCATCTTCGTGAGCTTGCCTTGTACCTCGGGGTCTCCCGGTGGGAAGACGTTATCCAACCCTTCGACGAGGTGGATGTCGAGTGGTGCGCGGTACTGTTTGCGGAACTCAGCGATCTCTCCCGCACTCTGGATTCCCGAAAGTCCGGCCCCACCGACAACAATCTTTGCGGGGTCAGTACGAGAGGCTTCCCTTGCAGCTGATTTAATCTCGTCGTGGATCGACAGCGCGTCGTCAAGGTTCTTCAGCGTGTACGAGTGCTCTTTTAGCCCATCGATACCGAAAAACGCAGTCCGTGACCCGATGGCGACAACACAGTAATCGTAGTCGACTGACTGACCATCCTCAAGGTGAACCGTCCGCTCATCACAGTCGAGACCAGTCACTGTTCCTTGCACGAACCGCGTACTTGGCTTCTTAATCTCGTTAACTGGAATCGAGACCTTCTCGCTGACCTCCGGGTTGCGGATACAGCGATGTACTTCGTGCAATACGAGATGGTGATCGACGTTCGAGATCCACGTAATATCCGCCCGATTGCCAACCTCTTGCTCCAAACTCTTGATAGCACCCGCACCGCCATACCCAGAGCCGAGGATGACAACGTTCTCTGTCATGTAACGAGATCCGATTTCCTGCGATACAAAGGCTTTGGAACGCCTTTCTGCGTTCATCCTGTGAACATGGCACTCACTGATGGCCTAAGTCCCTTGAACAGAGCCGACGACTCCAGTATGAACGCTGATTGGTGCAGAAAAATTGTGGGAGGGATATCAATAGAACTCCCCGGACCGATCGATCAGTGCCATCGATTGGCGTTTCGAGATGATGACCGATCCCAAAGCGCGAGAGACGGTCGTTGTCGTTAGCTCAGTGGTCTAGTGGTCTGGAGCCTCAACTGGCGCTTCCATCATCGTTGTCGAGATGATGAGTACGTTGTCTGTCTCGTCTTTGCCGTCTACGACGCCTTCGATTTGGAGTTTCGATCGAGGAGTCGGTCCAACGATGATTTCGTCACCGTCGTGGAAGTTTTTGATCGAGCCGTGAAGACGAACCTCTGCTCGACACAGATCTGGATGGTGGACGCTCGTGAGATCGATTTCCTGCACGTTTGCGTCCTCGATGTGTTCGCCGTTGTGCGTCAGTGGTACGTTCGCTGGTTCGTCAAGGTCCTGAACGCCAAGGGCTTCGTAGGCGTTAGCGGTCGGTTTATAGCCACCTTTTGGTCCGGGAACGCCTTCGACGAGTTGAAGCGCTTTGAGGCTCTGCATTTGATTTCGGATTGTTCCCGGATTTCGGTCGACGCCGTTGGCGATGTCTTCGCCTTTTACGGCCCGTTCACTCTGACTGTACAGGTTAATCAGCTCTCGAAGGATGTCCTTCTGACTGGTCGTGAGCTCGATTGACGACATGCTGGATCCTTTGATACGGCCTCTGATAAGTCTCGCGGTGAGCTTTCTCCATTCTCTGTGTGCGTGCGCGATCGATTTGCGTTGTACTCAATATTGACGAATTCGAATAAAATCATAGACAGTACGAACAGTTCAGGCCATGGATATTACGACAATGAAGGGGGATTGAAACAATGGTCCGGTTCGATTGATACCGGTATACCTCGGATACGATACGAAACGTTTGAACCACGAAGGGACAACGCGTTCTCTTGACCGGTGGTGCAGGATTCATCGGATCGAATCGGCGTACAGCGAAACACCATTCGATGGCTGCGTCCACGACAGGCTCGCTGACAGCACGACGATGATCGAAGCAATCGGCTGAAAGCCACAGATCAGCTTCGACGAGGGTATTCAGCGAGTCTGTAAACCGTACGTGAGTTACCAACGACGCATGGAGAGCAAAAAGAGAGCAGACTAGGAAATAGAGAGATCGAGTTTGCTATAGTACCACCGGGGATAGCGTGAGCCATGCCACGATCGATTCGTGTTATTGGTGTTCCGATGGATCTCGGAGCAGACCGACGAGGAGTTGACATGGGGCCGTCAGCCATTCGGTATGCAGGACTGGCTGATGCGTTCGATGCGCTTGATTACGGTGCCACCGACATTGGTGATCTGGACGTTGTTCACCCCGAACTCGGTGACCCAGACAGTATTGAACCGTCGACAGGGCGAGCGAAATACCTCGCCGAAGTGCGCGAGCTGTGTGTTCAGTTAGAAGAGACCGTTGCCGAGACACTCGCTGATGGCACATTTCCGCTCGTGCTTGGCGGCGATCATTCGATCGCCATCGGTTCTGTTCGCGGGAGTGCGCGCGACGGTGACATTGGCGTCGTGTGGTTCGACGCTCACGGTGATTTCAACACCCCAGCGACGACTCCGAGTGGGAATGTTCACGGGATGCCCCTCGCTGCTCTCCTCGGTCGCGGAGCGTTCTCCGACGTTGACTGGACAACTGCGCCAATCAATCCAGAAAACATCGCACTCGTCGGGGTTCGAAGCCTCGATGCAAGCGAACGCAAAGCACTGCGCGACAGCGACGTCACGGTGTTCACCATGAGCGATATCGACGAACGGGGTGCGACTGCCGTCACCGAGGAAGCACTGTCCATCGCAAACGCTGCCGATGGCGTCCACGTTAGCCTTGATCTCGACTGGCTCGATCCACAGGAAGCCCCCGGCGTCGGTACCCCTGTCCGTGGTGGTGTCACCTACCGCGAGGCCCACGCCGCTATGGAGGTCATCGCGGACGCGAATCTCCGCTCGCTCGAACTCGTCGAAGTGAATCCCATCCTCGATCAACACAACCAGACCGCAGAACTCGCGGTCGAACTCACCGCAAGCGCGCTCGGAAAACGGATTCTGTGACTATCGTCCTACTGCGATGTCGTTCTCGTTGAGTTGCGCTTGTCGTCTGATTCTGTCTGATTCATGGCGTTAGTTCGTTTGCGAGCCGTATCGACCCACGATGGTCGTGGGATAGTCGCTGAATGAATATCGTTGTACGAAGTGGAGAGATGTATCCGCTGTGTCGTCACGTTCGGCCCCGAGAGTGTCGTATTCATGTGGTGTTCGTGAACGAGCCCATTTGAATCGACGAGAAGCCATTGGGTTGCGTTATTCTGGTTGTCGGATGATGAAACGGCGTACTCCGAAGAAACCGGCCCCTCGATCCGGTAGTAGGTCGAGCCGTTTCGATCGTGGGGGGTCACTTGTGCTTCGACATCAGTGAGCGTGTTTTCGATCATCCATCCCCTGCTCCACTGGAACGAATCGACGGGACTTGGCGGGTTCGCCCGATAAGTCGTCGTATTGTTGGCGAATATCTGCCGCTGATACCAGTGATCAGCCGTGTACCATTGTTCGTACGTGACCATTCTCGTTTCACTATCGTCCCTGAACGACGGTGAAAAATTGGTGCGAGAGTATATTTTGAACTGAGGTGAAGAGACGCTCTCAACGATTGTTTCACTCGAAATCCATTCTCTCACGGTACCGTTGGGATAGCGATACGTTCGATTCGTTTGAATCGTGAACGTCGTCGAGTTGAGCGCGCGGGCGTGGGCGTGTGCCAACGTGCTCGCATCAACCCCGACGGGAAACACGCCCGGTGCAAGCTGTCCGCTCGAGGTCTCTATTGTCGAATCGGTCGGTACGTCCGCCGGAGTAATCGTTGAATTGTCCGATGATCCAGCGGGGAGACCGTTACAGCCAGCGAGAACGACTGCGAGGAGTACCACGAAGCGGAGGGCCAATCGAGACATCTTTCCGATTATGAACGGACTGGATATTTAATCGTTCATATTTCCTGTTTGATGAATTGTTCAGAGACGTGAATCCGCACACTCATCACAGTTCACCCGTATGATCGGTCATGAGCCGTCGGGACGTGCGCGAGACCTACGATCGTATCGCGGAACACTTCGCTCAGACCCGGGCGTACGCGTGGCCCGATGTCGAACAGTTCATCGAGAGTGAATCTGATCGGTCGGTCGCGCTCGATCTCGGCTGTGGGAACGGGCGTCACGCCCAACTGCTCGCAGAACGAGCCGAAACAGTCGTCTGTGCCGATTTGAGTCGACATGTGCTCGAAGAAGCCCGTGATCGCACCGAACGTCAGGCTGCTCTGGTGCAAGCCGATGCGGCCGAACTCCCCATTCGATCGGAGCGCGTCGATCTCGCGGTCTACATCGCAACGATTCATCACCTTCCATCGCGCGCGTTACGGAGACAGAGCCTCGACGAACTCAGCCGCGTGCTTACACCGACCGGTCGAGCCCTCGTGAGCGCGTGGAGCACCGAACACCGCACGTTCGATGCGACAGACGGATTCGACACGACAGTCGACTGGACGCTCCCCGACGGCGAAATCGTCGAACGATTCTACCACATCTACGATCCAGACGAGTTCGAGGCAGACGTTCGTGACAGCGCACTCACTGTCGAAGAGGTGTTCGTCAGCGAAGGGAACTGCTATGCCGTCGTCGAAACGAACAACCAGTAGGAAGCCAACGCACTGGCTGGTCTGACGACTGTCGATGATCATACTTATTAGTGGCCGCCTCCTCAGTCGCAGACACAGCCAGCGTGAATCGATCTACGCGTTGATGGACTCACGATTCACGACTCGAAACGCGTGGATGCGATGAAAGCGTTGCCGGAAAGCACCGGTGGTCTAGCGGCAGGACATGGGCCTTCCAAGCCCATAGCCCGGGTTCAACTCCCGGTCGGTGCATACCCATACACCTTCTCCGCACACATTCAGTTTTAGTAATATAGACAGACGGAGCGTACGTACTGTACAAAGACGATTCGTCAGTCGTCGGCCACACTCGGTTGTACTTCTGGGGCCGGTTCGACGTGATACATCGCTACGAACGTGAGCGTGGCGACCACGATGAATCCCGCCGCGGTGAGAAACGCGACAGAAACGCTCGTCGCGTCCCAGATGACGCCGACGGTAACCGGACCGAGAACTTGCCCGATTTTCCACGCAATTGAACGCAGAGAGAGGCTCCCGGCGACTGCATCGAAGTGCTCGCCTTCCTCGACGAACAGCGCCATGCTGGCTGGGAGCCGGATACTATCGGCGATTCCGCAGATACCGTATGCCACGAAGAGAACGAAAAACGCCGGCACGAGGGTGATGCTGGAGGTGCCTTCCGGAAGTGCGAACGGGACGAGTGCAGCCGGGGCAATTGAAACGGGATCGGCAATGAGGTCAGCGTAGCCAGCAAGCGGAATCATCGCCGTCCCGAGCGCGTAGATGAGCGCCCCGCTAATGACGAAGTAGTGTTTGTGCCCAACCCGATCCGTGTAGCCGCCAACGATCCCCTGCGTCAGTGCCTTCGTGAGTTTTCCACCAGCGAGAATACCGCCAACGAGGACTGGTGCCATTCCAAACGCCGTCCGGGCGTAGATCGGGACGAAAATGATGATCGCCATCTTTCCGAACGAGAGGCCGAGGCGAAAGACGACGAGTGCGCGGATTGCCGACCGGTCGAGAAGTTTCCGAAACGTCTCTAAGCCGGTTGCCTGTTCGGGGTCTTTCTTCCCTCCGGGGTTATCGCGGATGAACAAGAACGCCCCAACGGTAGCGAGGAGCGTGATTGCGGTCAGGACGGCGTAGGTCTCCTGAAAGCCATATACCGTGAGGAGCATCCCACCGATGACATCGCCCGCAAGCGAGGAGAACGCCCCTACCTGATTGTACGTCCCGAGCCACTGCCCTCGCTCATCATCCGGAGAGACGCTTCCGACGACTGCCGATCCAGTAATCCAGAGGATGCTCGCACCGAATCCCTGAAAAACGCGTATAAGGAGGACATCTGCGACTGATCCGACCTGCCCGTAGCCAATGAACACGAGGACATTGATTAACAACCCGACGACGAGCACCCGTTTTGCGTTGTGGGTGTCTATGTATCGCCCAAGTGGAAGAACGATGACGAGCTGTGCGATCGCGATCGACGTCCCAAACAATCCCTCAACGCTGCTCGTCGTACCGAACTGATCGGCGTACAGCGCGAGTGCGATGAGGATCGTTGAGTACGCCTGCGCACGGGCGAACGCAGTTCCCGATAACGCGAGGAACTCACGATTTCTGAGCAGTGATAGTGAGCCGCGAGACACAACACACGAAATTTCGATAGAGATCCCTTTAAACCCGTCAATTCCGGAAAGAATGGAGGTGACCATCAAATGAATGCGATCGACGCACAGCCCGTCCTTGCCACCATTTTATGTCATAGCTTTCCTGTATCATCCGCGTGCTCGAGATGTATCTCAGTTTTTATCTTTATCGGTTGTCACGTGGATGAACGCGCATATTCACTCGTCCTGGGTCGAGCAGCACGGATGGTGATGGATCGATGGATTCGGTTACGCGATCGAGTTTGGCACGCTGTGTAAGCGTCGCGAGTGCGAGTTTCAGTTCAGTCATCGCAAACCGCATCCCAATGCAGTGGCGCGGTCCACCGCCGAACGGGAGATATGCGTATTCAGGACGACTGGTGGTCTCTGTCCAGCGCTCGGGAGTGAACGAATTGGGATCGTCCCACCAGCGTGGATCTCGTTGGACATCGTACGTTGCAAGCTGCAGCGTCGCATCGGAAGAGATTCGATACCCACCGAGTGTGGTTTGCTGGCGCGGCTGACGATAAATGATGTAAACAGGAGGATAGAGCCTGAGCGTCTCTTTGATGACGTGTTCGGTATAGTCGAGCGAGTCAAGGTCGGTGGCTGTCGGACGGGAGCTACCGCATACCGCGTTCAGTTCCCGTTCGAGGCGCCTCCGAGTAGCCGGGTGATCCGAGAGCAGCCAGAGCGCGTACGTGAGTGCGAGTGCTGTCGTCTCGTGACCGGCGAATAAGAAGGTGACGAGCTGATCTCGTACCATCGACTTGTCCATCGCATCCCCAAAATCGGTATCCAACAGTACTGCCAAAAGGTCGTCGTGCGCATCAGGCCTATCGTCTCGTTCAGCAATCAACGTCTCGATAAGCTCGTCTAGATCAGCCATCGCGCGATCGAATCGTCGCTCGGTTGGCGTCCGTGGTGCCCACTCCGGGATCAGTGTCATTGCTCCGGTAATGTCCACTCGATCTGCGATAGCATCGACAGCGTTTCGAACGACGGTACCGCGGCGGTGTCCATCGAGATCGATATTGAACACAGTGGACGCAAGAATTGAGAGCGTGAGTTTCGAGCACGCTTTTCGAAGGTCGATCGTACCTTCCTTCTCCCACGAGTCCGCGGTGGCTGCGGTTTCAGCCACGATTGTATCTGCGTACGTTCGGATGCGGTTGGGGGTGAACACAGGTTGGAGGCCAGAGCGCTGGCGCTGCCACTGCTCTCCTTCGGCGAACGCGATACCGTTTGAGGCGAACACGTCCCCAAACTCCATTTCGATCTGTCCCTTCCAGAAGACATCGTTGCGCGAAACCAGAACCGACTCGATCAGTTCCGGATCGTAGACGACGACAAACGTTCTCCCAATCGCGTTGTACGCGACAACATCACCGTATTCGTGAAGTGATGCTGAAAATTCTAAACCGTCTCGAAGAAAGGCAATCGTATTACCGACCACCGGAAGGACCTTCGGGCCGGGCGGGTGCGTGCCATTCGATCGGTCACTCGCTTTTCTCTCCTCACAACGCCTCCCGTCCCCTTCATCGGTCCACTCCGTCGTGCAGTCTGTCGTATCGTTCATCAATCGTGCATTGACGATGATAGCCCGTCGGTATTGCCGCGAAACACTGAACTTTTTTAAGTAAAAACAGTCGTACTGTGCGATCGATCGACCTCGTTCTGGGACTTCCCGAATCGATGCAACTGCCCGTGCCAGCGTCCGTATCGACAGCTGCGGTGGTACGCGAGGAGCTGCTTTCGTGGCAGATTCACGAGGAAACCGATGTAGTTTGCTTTCTGTCGCTCGTTATCGGTGAAATGGATCCCATCCAGACGGCGGTCGACGATCTCGACGTTGTCCATCGGTCCGACTTCACTGTCGTCGATGACGATACGTTCTACATCTACGCCGAGATGGATGTTCGCGCGGTCGACCGGAGGCTCTGGTCTGCTATCGATCGTCGTGCAATCCTCGTCCCTCCTATCGTTTACACAGACGATGGAACGCTTCAGCTAACGATCCTTGGTGACGAGGAGGCACTCAGTCGGACTATGAATCGCGTTCCAGACGAGATCACGGTGAATGTCACGCGTGTCGGCGAACATCGCCACTCGATTGCATCGCTTGCAGGTCGACTCACTCATCGTCAGTTCGAGGCTCTAACAGTTGCGCGTGATCTTGGCTATTATGAAGTACCGCGCAAGACTGCCCTCAGTGACGTTGCATCGGAGCTCGACTGCTCAGAAAGTGCCGCCTCGACACTGCTCCGGAAAGGAGAGCGAACGCTCGTAAACGCTGCTCTGGGCAACTGATAGTCCCACAATGCCATCAGGTCACACTCACAGTCACCAAACGAAGTGGACGAGTATCCACGCGAATCCGATCGCCACGCCGGCTCCAGTGAGATTCCCAACGGCATTGAGCACTGCGTGGGTTCGATCATCTGACTCCCAGAGACGTATCGTCTCGTACGAAAACGAGGAAAACGTCGTGAACGACCCACACGCGCCGGTTCCGAGGAGCAACAACAGTTGCTCGCTCGCACTGGTCAATGTGAGGATCGCCAGCACGAAGCTCCCGACGACGTTCACGATGAGCGTTCCAGCAGGAAATCTCTCGGTATCGATCCATTCACTGACGGCATACCGCAAGAGTGCACCGAGTGCACCGCCAGTTCCCACGATGTGTGCGGGTTCGATCGTCGTCACGCTACTGCACCTCAACTATCCGTGCGAATTCTCGTCCGAGGAGGACAGCACCGAATCCGAGGGCGTAGTTAGCGAGGACGTTGGCGAGCATCAAAATCGGTGCAGAAACGAGTGCTGTCTGGAGTGCGAACGTGCTGTATGTGGTAAACGAAGAGAGAAATCCTGTCGCGGCGACCCAGTGCGTCTTGCTCGATAGGAGCCCGCTGTACATCGCTTCGTACAGAATGAATCCGAGCACGAAACTACCGACTGCGTTGGCAACGAGCGTTCCCGGTGGCCCCGGTAGTAACCCCGCGACGAAATATCGCAAATTCGATCCCGCGAATCCACCAATTCCGACGAGTACAACGGGTTCCAGCCGAATCAAAAAATGCTCATCTGACATGTATGGAGAGAACCATCAATAGATGTCTTCGGAGATTGGACGAGACAGTCTCTGTCACTCGTATGAGTCGTCTAGCTTACGTATTGATATGTGCACTGAAATCAATCGACGACGTACGCAGTACGCTCTTGACAGTTCGCATTCGGAATTTCTGTTGAATAATACTGACCATGCCGTAGCAAGCTCCCCGGTGGCTTGTGACTGTCTCCGAATATTCGAGCATCGAGCTTCGAGCTGTAGGTTATTTCACCACAGACTGCAGTTACAGTTCGATACGTTCGAGAAGCGCGTCTTCGCGGGTATTCATGGCGATAATTCGAATGTATTCTTCGATACGTGATTCATTAAGCTTCGCTTTCAGGAGCTCGTCTACCTGATAGACGCCAGCAGCGTCGGTCATCGTGATCTCGACGAGGACAGGATACTCGTCTCCTTCGAGGAGCGCCACTTGTGCGATAGCTTGACTCGAAAGGGTATCGATGCCACGGCCGCCCTGATTATAGGGCATACGCGATCGGCCACGTTCCATGTCAAGCGCATCGGCGACTCGCAAGACGCCTGCTTCGACGGTGAGCGGTTGTTCTTCGGTATGGTGACAGAGGATCGCGTGCAGAATTTCGCCTTTCATTCGGACGAGTTCAGGGATTTCGTAAAACTCACCCAACACACGATCGAGAATATCGGCAGCAAGCGGGATGGAGTAGTATGGATGTCTATCGCGGTGGACGACGTGTCCGATGTCGTGGAGCACAGCAGCGAGCGCGATGATAACCGCTTCGTCGGCCTCGTCGAGATCATGCTGTCTCGCGCCGTTGAACTCGACGCCGCCCGCTTTCAGGAGATCGTACAGACAGAGCGCACGATTGCGGACGATGCTGATATGCTTTTTTCCGTGGTCGTTGTATCCCTTTCGAGTGACTGGGTTGACGTTCTGCGCTTCGAGGTAGGCCGATATCTCTTCGTCGTCGTCGACGTAATCGAGTATCGCGTTCACTCGTTTATCGGGGAACGAGTGGTCCGCGTCCGGGTCGTACGTACGGCCACCGTTGTCCCGCAGGTCGGCTTCCATACTCCGTCTGCGGTCGCCAGCGCGAAAAAAATTCGTTTTCACCAACTGATATCTAGTGATCGAAGTGTCTTCGATCAGTGACTTAAGCCGCCTGTGCAGCCTCTGCGACTTCGTCGTAGTCGGGTTCGACACCAGGGTCGTCGCTGACCCACTTGTAGGTGACCTCACCGTCTGTATCGATTACGAAGACAGACCGCTTGGCCACGTTGTATACGCCGAGCTGTTCGAAGTCCATCGAAACGTCGTATTGGTCGATTAGCTCGCTGTTCGAGTCACTGACGAGATCGAAGTTTAGACCGAGTTCGTCTCGGAAGGCGTTCTGTGCAAACGGCGAGTCAACGCTTACCCCGTATACGCGCACGCCAGCGTCGGTGAATTCATCGAGCCGGTCGTCGAAGGCGGACATCTCGTGGGAACAAACGCTCGTGAACGCCCCAGGGAAAAACGCGAGAACGACAGGTCCGTCTTCGAGTGCGTCAGAGAGGGTAAACGAGTCGACATCTCCGTTTGCGAGCGGTGCAGTGAAATCAGGTGCAGTGTCGCCAGAGTCAGGCATCGCGCTTGGCTACAGGTGATGGAGGTAAATATCTCTAGCAGATCTACTTGGCGCGCAACCGGAAACCCAACTCCGCCGAGCAAAAGGCCTATAGTCTGGAGTTCATAACCCTCTGGTAGAGATGCCAACCAGCTTCGTACCCCTGTTCCCGGGCCTCCCCGGTGGGCCGGAAATGATCGTTATCCTGCTCATTGTGGTCCTGCTGTTCGGAGCAAACAAGCTTCCGAAACTGGCACGCTCCAGCGGGCAAGCCATGGGAGAGTTCAAGAAAGGACGTGAAGAAATCGAGGAGGAACTCAGCGAGATTCGAGATGATTCGGTCGGTGACAGCGGCGATTCGTTCGAACAGAGCGAGTTCGAGCAGAATCAGCCCCAGCATTCACAGGGCCAAAACCAACCGCCGAATCAGAACCAGCCGCCAAATCAAAATCAAAACCAAAACCAGGGACGTCGTCCACAGAACGAACCCCAACGATCTCAGAATCAGCGCCAGCAATCGGGTGGCAATGATTGGGGTTCCCCCGCGACGAGTAGAGAACGCGACCGACGATAGCGTATTACGCTGCGCGGTGAACTAATCGTCCTTGGCTACAAAGTGTGCCCACCGAGACGGGGTGCTCTCGCTTTCGATAAATGATGAACAGACTACACTTATCGTCAACAGGGTGCACGTCTATTCGTAACCGTTTTTCTTCTCCCAGCGAATTTCTTGCCGGGGCGTGTGGCCTAGTGGACAGGGCGAGAGGTTCCTAACCTCTAGATCGCGGGTTCGAATCCCGTCACGCCCGCTTTCGCTATCGTCGTTAATTTTCATAATATATCGACAAATGACGAACATAATTTCGTCAAAAACTTATAGTAGACGAACCATTCGACCGTCATGGTTGGTGTCGGCATCGACGCGATCGAAATTCATACTGGTAAGTTGTGTCTTGATCTTGGAGAAACGTTTGCTCCAGAGATGGGTGATGACCCGGATAAGTATCGGAAGGGTCTCGGATTGTATACGAGTTCATTCCCGGACTCGTACGAAGACATCGTTACGATGGGAGCAAACGCGGCCCATCGATTGATGAAACGAACGGGCCGCACGCCGGCCGATATCGGGCGGATTGATGTTGCAACAGAAAGCGCATTCGACAATTCAAAGCCAGTCTCGACGTATATTGCAGGCTGCTTAGAGCAAGTTTTCGAGACGACGTTCCACCACGCTAACAAAGGTGAGCGGAAGTTCGCCTGCATTGCAGGAACACAGAGCCTCGATGATGCGTACAACTGGATTCGTGCGGGTCGTCACCGTGGTCGGTCGGCGCTCGTCATCGCAACGGACACGGCTCTCTATGCTCGTGGTGACGCGGGAGAAGCGACACAAGGTGCTGGAGCCGTGGCGATGCTCATCAGTGAAGACCCATCGCTCGTCGAACTGAGCCCTGAACAGGGATACGGAAGCGCTGACGAAACGGATTTCTTGAAGCCGAATCAGCAGTTCCCGAGTGTGGACGGAAAACGCAGCGTGCAGGTGTATCTCTCCCGAATGCGGGAAGCGCTTCAGGATTATGAGTCTGTCGCGGGTGACACTCACCCGGACGATTTCGCCTTTATCCCCTTCCACACCCCGTTCCCGGGGATGGTCAGGAAAGCCGGGCTGTTGGGATACCGGCACGTGATTCGTGACACCGGTGTCGAAGAGGAACTCGCCGCCGAGATTGGCCGTCAGCCCCGGCCAGAGGCGTTCGATGACGACCAAACGTATCTGGACGCTGTGAGCGAATACACAGACGCGCTGAAGGAGACAACGCGCTATCAGGAGTGGTACGAACAAGTAATCGAACCGACGCTCAATATATCGCGATACGTCGGCAACTGGTACACTGGATCGGTTCACGTCGCGCGTGCAAGCGCACTCAAACACGCACTCGAACAGGACCGCGAGCTGACCGGAGACCGTCTGCTTGTTGCATCATACGGAAGTGGCGCACAGGCGGAGATCCACACGGAAACCGTTCAGGATGGGTGGAAGGAGGAAATCGCTGCGTTCGACATCGATGAACATCTCGATGCACGCCACGACATCACCTTCGAAGAGTACGAGCGTATTCACGACATCCACAATCACGACATCAAATCCGAGGATGTCGAAGAGTTCACGACACCGTCAGATGAGTTTGTCTTCGACGGCTGGGGTCGGATGGGAGAGCGAAAGTACAAATTCGTCTAATTGTAAAATTAAAGTCATATAAGCAGATTAGCCCTCCAATGATAGGATGGGTCAGCGAATCGTAGCGGTAGTTCAGAGACCGTGATTCACGGCCAACTTCCAGCCTGCTCGAACGCGCTTGCGACACGTTCGATAGCGACGACGTAAGCAGCGGTTCGGAAGGTTGGAAGATCTCTGTCCTCGTATGCAGAGACGAGGCTGTCGAACGCTTCAGTGATGACTCGTTCAAGTTCGTTGTTGACACGCTCTTCGGTCCAGTAGAAGCGCTGGCGGTTTTGTACCCACTCGAAGTATGAGACAGTAACGCCACCAGCGTTGGTGAGAATATCCGGAAGGACCACGACGTCTCGCTCCGAGAGGAGATCGTCCGCATCGGGGGTGATCGGACCGTTCGCTGCCTCTGCGATCACATCTGCTTGCACGTCGAGGGCGATCTCGGCGTCGATCGCGTTTTCGAGCGCCGCAGGCACGAGGAGATCGACATCGAGCGTCAGTAGCTCCTCGTTCGTGATCTCTTCGGTTGCTCCCTCGTAATCCGTGACTGATCCGGTCTTGTATTTACGGTCCTTAGCTGCGTCTGCATCGATCCCATCCGGATTGTAGATGGCACCACTGGAATCAGACACGGCGACGATAGTCGCGCCGAGTTCGTCCTGCAGGAGTTGGGCGGCAATCGATCCCGCGTTGCCGTACCCCTGCACGGCGACGGTTGCTCCGTTCATCTCTCGATCCAGATACGAAAACGCCTCACGGGCCGTGAGCATTGTCGAACGACCAGTCGCCTCGACACGTCCTGCACTACCACCGCTATCGAGGGCTTTCCCGGTAATAACGCCCGGTTCGGTCGTGTTTTCGAGCGTCTCGTACGTGTTTTTGATCCAGTTCATCTCTCGCTGGCCGGTGTTCACGTCCGGTGCCGGTATGTCGCGGTCTTCACCGATGAAAGGACGGAGTTCCTTTGCAAACGAACGCGTGATACGCTCTAACTCCGCTGTGGAATACTCCTGTGGATCGATGACGATTCCACCTTTCCCACCGCCGTACGGAATGTCTACGACCGCACATTTGTAAACCATCCATCCCGAGAGTGCTTTCACTTCGTCCCGGGATACGTTCGGGTGATAGCGGATACCACCCTTGTACGGTCCTCGATCACCATTGAACTGCGATCGAAATGCCTTGAACACTTCTAGCCGACCGTCGTCCATCTCGACTGTCAGGTTCGCCTCTAGAACGCGCTCAGGATGCTTCAGACGCTCAAAAACCCCGTTGGGAACGTCCATGTCATCCATGTACGCCGACGCGAGGTCTAATTGCTCTTGGAGACTCGAAAAGGGATTCGCCTCTGCAGGCATATTCTCACGTGGGTAAGTCAGATGTTAAGCGTGTCGGAGGTCACAAACTCTGGTACCAATAGTTACATGATTTAGCGAACGTTAACATGGTAATGCACAACATCCTTGGTACACTATATCATAATATTATTCACCAGTGATTTACTCGTAGTCGATGCGTTCGAGGATGTTCTTTGCGCGAGAAATAAGCGGCGCATCGATCATTTCATCATCGACACGAAAGACACCGCCATCGTGTTCGTCACGTGCAGCGAGTACTCGCCGCGCCCACTCGATCTGCTCGTCAGTCGGCGTGAACGCGTCGTTTATCACCGGAACCTGTTCCGGATGGATCGCCATCTTCCCATCGTAGCCGAGATCACGGGCGAAGGCGGTCTCATCAGCGAGTCGATCGGTGTCTCCGATATCAGTAAAGACAGTATCGATAGCGTCCACACCGGCTGCACTCGCCGCGAGAACGACGTGCTCGCGGGCGTAGAGGACTTCTGTTCCGTCCTCCGTTCGATTCGCACCGATGTCTGCCGAGAGATCTTCTGCGCCGAACGCGATCGCAGTCGTTGCGGAGGCAGCGGCGATCTCTTCGGCGTGGAGCACGCCAGCAGCAGTCTCACAGAGCGCGAGTACAGGAACATCAACATCTCGTTCTGTGAGAAGCGCCGAGAAGTCGTTCACGTCCGCAGCGGATTCGGTCTTCGGGAGCATTGTGCTGTCGAGACGGGCCGAGTCGTCAGCGAGAAACGCGAGATCATCGTGTCCAGCCACGCGCACACAAACCTCACAGTCTGGATCGAACGCTGGATCGGTCAGTACCTCGGCAACTGCTTCCCGGCCAGCCTGTTTATTCGTCGGCGCAACGGCGTCTTCGAGATCGAACACCACAACGTCAGCGCCCGTTCGAGGTGCCTTCCGCATGAGTGTTGGCTGATCACCCGGAGAGAACAGCACGCTTCGTCGCGGTCGCGGTCGTGATCGAGGTTGCGATGACGTTCCTGCCATGATACCGCTATATCGTGGGAGTGTCTTGAATCCCGCCGGGAAGATATCGAGAAGAGTGGACTCTGGCGATTCGAAAGACGCGAGCTCGTGCACGCGATCTACAAACGAGAGCGTGCGTGTACTGTTGGACGAGTAGACGTCCGAAAATACACCATCCGGAGGGACGGTGTGGAAATGATAGCAGCGCGGTATACGAGTGCCCGATCGCTCAGTGTTTAGTGCTCGCCTTGGAACGATCGTATATGGACGAGCGAATCCACGAGCATGCTCGTATTCTGGTCGAGTGGAGCGCCTGCATCGAATCTGGTGACAACGTTGTGATGGTCGTCGATGAGGGCGCCCACGAGCTCGCGGTTGCAGTTGCCGACCGACTGGGCGAACGGAATGCGAATCTCCTAACGCTGTACGCATCAGGAGAGATCAAGCGTGCGTACCTGCGAGGACACCGCGGGACCGAGTTCGAAACCGATCCAGACCACGAGCGAGCGCTGTACGAGAACGCAGATAGTGTGCTGTCGCTGCGCGGCGGACGTAACGCGAGCGCAACAGCGGACGTTTCAGGCGAGACCCGACAAGCATACAGCACGGCCATGCAGGACATTCGAGAGGCGCGACTCACAACAGACTGGGTTTCGACGATCCATCCCACGAGGGCGCTCGCCCAGCAGGCCGGAATGGCCTTCGAGGAGTATCAGGACTTTGTCTACGATGCGATCATTAGAGACTGGGAGTCTCTCGCAGTCGAGATGCAGCGACTGAAGGAACTCCTCGATGCGGGAAGTGAGGTTCGAATCAGGAAGACAGCAACGACGAACGCAGAACCTGAGACGGATATTACCATGGCTATCGAGGACCGTACCGCTGTGAACAGCGCTGCCTCCGTACGATATGATTCTCACAATCTTCCATCGGGAGAGGTGTTCACCGCACCAACAGACACCGACGGAACGGTGCTGTTCGACGTGCCGATGACGTATCAGGGAAAGCGCCTGCGAAATGTCTGCCTCACGTTCGAGAACGGGTCAGTTGTCGAGTACTCTGCGGACACAAACGAAGACGTGCTGGAAGATATCCTCACGACTGACGACGGGGCAAAACGACTCGGTGAGCTCGGCATCGGTATGAATCGCGGCATCGATCGATTTACGGACAATATCCTCTTCGACGAAAAAATGGGTAATACCATCCATCTGGCGGTTGGTCGTGCCTATCAGTCCTGTCTTCCAGCGGATGAATCAGGGAATCAGAGTGCTGTCCACGTCGATCTGATCACAGACATGAGTGAAGATGCTACTGTCGAAATCGATGGGGAAGTGGTACAACGAAACGGCGCATTCCGGTGGGAAGATGGATTCGAGGCATCTCGTGGTTCGTGAGTTCCCCACGATACATTCGAGGCCTATTCGAGATTGATATTCGCTGACGAATCGTCGCGCTCGAATGTGATTTCGAGAATACTGTTGTTGAACGTGGCTTTGGCGGAGTGTTCGTCGACGTGGACAGGGAGGCGGAGTTGCTCTTCGTACTCTCGGTGGTCGGTTGCCGCACTGATCGTGAGCGATTTTCCATCGCACTTGATGTCAATGGCACTCTTTTCGACCCCAGGAAGGTCTGCAACGACGAATACACGATCGTCGTCTTGTTGAGTGGTGATATGAACATCGTTCCCAAAGCCGGAGTCACCACTCTGTACCCGCATCTCGAAGTTGTCTCCCATCATCTCGTCCATCATCCGACTGAGTTCACTGAATATGTCGTCGAACGGATCCCGGTCATCCCGGTCGCGCGAGCCCATGAGTTAAACTCATGCTCTATTTGATCAAAAGCCTTCTGAAGGCGTCATCACGAACACAATTATTGATTGTTATATATGTATGTTGACGAACCAGTAGACATTCTGAACGATTTGGGCGGTGAACAGGGCTTATTTCCGATCGATGGGGGAGACGGTTTCAGTACGTTTTTGACTGCCGACCGATTCACAGCAGATATGGCCGAGTTTCAGGTTGATGTCGCCGATCCAGAGGACGGCATGACCCATCAGTTCGAAATCGAAGGACAGTCAGCGAATCGATTCATCGGGCGCGAGATTGGTGATGAAGTCGCAGTTGATTCGCTCGGGCTTGACGGATATTCTGTCGAGGTCACAGGCGGATCAGACAACGCCGGACGTCCGATGCGTCCGGACGTTGCTGGGTCGAGTTTGAAGTCCGTTCTGCTCACGGGCGGTGTCGGATTCAAGCCGACGAATGATGGTGAGCGAAAGCGTGTAACGGTGCGCGGTCGAGAGATCGGTTCCGAGACCCGCCAGATCAACGCGAAGGTCGTCGGACGGGGCAGTCAGTCGATTTCTGAACTGCTCGAGCAGGACTAAGATAGCTGTGGCCGACCGCATCCCTCACGATCATCCGACGGTCGAATCTGTCCGCGCGACGCTCGATCGTGTGGGTCGGATGGACCAGCCGAAGCTCGTCCTTCCCAACGATCCGGAGCTATTTCCCGAAACAATCGTCCACTTCGTTTTGGACGGGCAACAGTACCACGCTCGTATCAATCGGAAGTACCACGACACACCAGAGATCCGTAGCGTGCGCGATAACGCCAGACTCGCCCGAGCGGGTGAAGGCGAAGGTGAAGACACAAGTGTAAACCGCCTTCACGAGTGGTTCGAGACGAACGATCTCGAATTTGGCCGGTCCGTCCACGTCGACGTCGTCGAACCGAACCATCTCTATGGGGTTCGATTACCGGGAGAACGAGCGGTGTACACCGATATCCCGAAACCAAACAGCTCTCTCTCCGATATCGCGAACAATCTCGAATAGAATCGACACGAATTGTACTGTATCGAATCAGATCAAACCAAATCAAAGTAGATTTGATCGGTTTGATCGGATTGAGTAGGGCGACTTTTCTGTTCTCGGCAGGTACGTTTCGTATGGATTCACAACGCCGGGAATTCCTTTCGTGTGAGCGCCCTGAGGACGTGCTCATCTATTTGAGTGAGTCATCGGTCTCGAATCTCGATTCCCTCGCAGATCACGGCGAACCCGTAAGCGATGGTCTTGTGCTCGTGCTCGCTGGTGATCGTGGTCGTAGCGTCTTCGAGCGTGCGGTTGGGGTCCAGCCGATGACGTTTGCGGGAGCAGCGATGGACACGGAGGGGACGATTTCGACAGACTGCACTAGTGGTGACTGTCCGAGCAAGCATCCTGATGAACCTGATTCGGAACATCAGGTCCGTTTTCTCCTCGCGTTTGCTGAAGAGCAGAATGATGAAGTTGGTGGGATCTACGGTGATGGTGACGTTATCCACGCGTACGCTGCCTGTACCTGCAACACAACGTATTCAGATCGGTGGGTACTCGATGAGTAATCACTGTCACCGTCATCATTATCGTCCAGCGAAGCGCTCCTCACTCCGGGGTTTCGGCTGGTAGTGATCGGAACGAGTCGAGGATAACCTGTTTTGTGGTCGCGCCTCGAGTTGTCCAGTGGTGGGCGTAATCGAGCATGTCATCGTAGATGTTCGGTTTGCATCCCGATGCTTTCGGATGACCGCCGCCACCGACTCCTGCGGCGACTTCGTGACACCGCTTGAATGTCTCTGTTCCACGGATGCTTGCGCTTCCACTCGGTTTGACGATGACAGCAGCGTCGGCTCCCTTTTCGCGCAGCATTTCTGCGACTTCGTTTTGCGAGCATCGGCCGTATGTGAACCCGACAGTGATTTCCCTACTTTCGTCGGTCGTGGTGGAGTTGTCTTCTGCTGCTTCGGTCTCTGTTGCAGTCCGTATCTCGATATCTCGCATTTCGGCGCGCTCGACAGCTTGCTCGATGAGCCGCTGCTTTTCGATCCGTCGTTCTTTGATGTACGACTGTACGGGTTCGGGGAGATCAGCGCCGTGTACACGGACGGTCGCAACGTATGTTTCGGGGGCGACCCAGTTGGCGAAGTCAGCGAGATCGCCGCTCCGTGAATCGTCACGTATCCAGAGGTCGTGATCGCGCGTTACTGCTGCGAGCTCTTCGAATCGCGGATCGAATGGGTGATCGAGACCCCGCAGTGCAACATCGGTCGAGCATTCCTCATCGGAATCACCGACAATGAGTTCGACATCAGCCTCGCGCACCCGGCGTTCGTACTCTTTGCCCCACTGGTGGTGATCGAACCAGTAGACATCCGAGGCGTGCGCAACGAGATCTGGGAGCGGTTCGATGTCACTGTCGCGGTCCGGACAGAGATCACAGAGATAGACGGTGACGCCTTCGGGGGCGTACTCGGTCACTCGTTGTTGGGCGTCAGTGAGGCTGTGTGGCTTGGCGGGTACGAGTGCAACGTCCCCATCTGGGATGTCGATTGTCTCGGTGGGGTCGATCGCTGGTGGAGCGATGTCGTCGTGTGCCTCGCGGATGAGCGCGGCGCACCCAAGCCCGTCGGCATCGCTGTCAGCGATAACGACCGTTTCAGCTCGTGCGAGAGCGCTTACCTGCTCTGGACTCGGTCCAGAATCACCGTCGTCGGGGATGAAAAATCCCGTGCCTGGGAGGATCGACTTTCGCGCAAGCGGAAGCCGGTCGTCGTCAATGAGCGACTCGTTCATACGAACGTCTGGAGGTGCGGCTCAAAGAAGGTCTTGGTTGCTACCCGTCGACTGCTCCGTCGGGGTCACGGCTCGTACTGAGCCGATACACCGTAAAAACAGGGCTTGAACGCGGATATGCGAGACTCCACAACGCTGCCAATATGAAACTTGTCCGCTTTCACGGTTCTGTGACGATCGCGGCGACATCGGTTCGCAACCAGAACAGGTGACTATAATCTGAGCGCCATCTCAAGCTCGAAGCTTTCTGTCTTGCTCGACTCGAATCCGACCTTTCGATACAGCGCTCGCGCGGCGGTGTTCCAGCGCTCGACGGTGAGCCAAACCAGTTCGACGCCCCGACGCTGACCGGCACCGAGAAGCGCGGTAATGAGTTTCGTCCCAATCCCCGATTCTTGATATTCGTCCAACACGAAAATAGCGAGCTCGTATTCGTCTTCACCGTCTGAAACGAGCATCGCGTGACCAACAAGCCGGTCGTTCGTTTGAGCAGTGACATTGACAGTATCGTCGGTCAAGATACTGTCGAGCCAGTCGCGGATTTGGACTTCGTTCGTCGGGGGAATGCCCTGTGCTCGGTCCTGTGGATCGAACGCGAGATACATCTCGACGAAGGTATCGACATCGTCGTCAGTGTACTCGCTGACCTCGATAGTACGACCAGAACGATCTTCAAACGTTTTTGGTGGTGGCTCGAACGACCCGGCTGGTTCAGAGGGGTACACGCGTGTCATCGTACCAGTGTCACCGTCATTGGTGCGTTCAGGAGGACGAACTCTGCAACATCATTTAGTTGTATCTTTCCGAGTGGACTCGTTTTTCCACCGTCGATGATGATCTGATCGAAGTTTTTGCGTTCGGCGAAATCGACGAGCTGACTCCCTGCGTGCCCCGTGAGCGAACGCACCTTGGCATCGGACGAGAGCTCAGAGAGACATCCACGAACGTCCTGTTCGAGACGATCGATTGGAGGACCATCCTCGTATTCGACGACAGCGACAGTGAGATCGTTCTCAGTTGCTTTGGCACGCTTGTCCGCCGCTTCAAGTACTGCGAGTGCTCTGTCGCTCCGATCGACCCCAACAAGTAGTTTCATAGATAGCGGTCGATCGCCCAAACCAAAAGCCTCTCGGCGATACTCTTTTTCACCGCCGAAACACAGTGGGGATATGGCCGACGATTCCGTAGGCGGGGGCTTCTCGTCCACTCCCCCTGAAACCGAGGAAATCGACGAAGAGGAGCACCAAACCCCCGAATCAACGACCAACCAAACCACGTTCGATAGCGATACTGATGATGACGTAGATGGTGATGACGTTGGTAACGCTATGGATGATGACATCGATAGCGACGTGGATGATAATGATGTTGACGGTAATACCGGTCGTTCATCTGATCAGGATGAGGGCGATGAGTCGTCTGGGGAGCATTCGGCGTCGACGAGTGACGTTCCGGACGACGTCCGCCAGTACGACCGGTTCAAGAAAATCGATGGGACTCGTTACGAGCGGGCCAATCAGTTCTTACGTGATCGTACGTACATCACGGCCCGTGAGTGGGCACTCGCACGGTTGTGTGCTGATTTCCGTACTGAGACTGGTGTCGAAATGACGAAAATCGGGAACAACCTCCCAGACCTCGTTCCGTTCATGGAGGATACCTACTCTCCACAGGCTGTCAATCAGGCCAGAGCGGCGTTCGAGGAAAAGATCCGCACAGCGGGGGCAACGTTCCTCTACGGCGCGATGTGTGACTTCTTCACCGCCGAAGAGCTCGATGACATTATGTACGAATCGACCGAGGTTGCGAAGTTCTTATTGGAGATTGAGGGTGTCGACATCTCGGTCGAAACTGAACTCGAAGCTGAAGAGCGCGTATCGAATGTGATGCGTGAAGTACGCAAAGCAAGCGCTGAGCTTCGTGAGGAAGAACTCGAAGAGCAGAACGATTCGTAAAAATCACGTCGCGCTTTCAGTTTGAACCGGGATGTTCCGGGAAGAATGAAACAGGGTCGTCGTGACTGATCGTGATCGCACGCTCGTTCGAAAGGGTCCGTATGATTGTATCGAGCTGATTCGTCTGCTCGACTTGTTTGCGGAGTTCGATTGTGTTCTCACTGCTGTAATAGAGTGGGTAACAGACAGCAATTTCGTTGTCACTATCGAAGATGACCGCGAGAGCGAAGATGAATCCGTCCTGTTCGGCACGATATATCTCGGTATCGTTGAGCGTGGCATTGGAGATAGCCGCCTCTAGCTGGTCGAATTCGTCATCAGGAACGAGCACGTCGAAGCCATACTGTTCTTCATCGAGTACTGCTACATCGCCCGGGTGGAGTTCGACGACATCCCAGCCAGCCTCACGGTACTCGGCTGCCGTTATCTCCATATCCTCTATAACTTCCTCCCAGTAGCCGACTACCTGCTGGAACGGATTCGAATCCATACCCCGCTCTCACTTCCCGAGACAAATATGAGTTATCTTCCCAATCACAATATTCCTATGAGTTATTAGGTGGAAGGATCATAAACCGGAGGACGCGGTGACGACAACAGCCAACGAAGCATACGAAACCATCTTTCAGCGGTGATGGGGAACTACAAATCGACTGCACTATGTCTGTTTGAGGATACCGAGATGTGAATACACTGTACTCTGTTCGCACTAACAGTCTTGCAATACTGCGGCCGAAGAAGCAGATTTTGAGTGAATCATGCTTGCATTTATCTGATCCGATTGGGGTAGCGTGAATTAATTACATATATGAATTTTTTCCTAAAGGGATTTATTGCCGCATCTCCAATAAAGGAGTATGGGTATTCGATCAAACGTCCTACGGGCTGCTGTGGTGGTGATAATCGTCCTTGTAACGCTCGGAACGGTGGGTGTCGTTGCGGGAGATGGGACGGAACATTCAAGTACGGATTCGGAGGTCAAGCAGATCGGCTCACAAGAGATCGAGATCTCCGATGTACACGTGACTGTGAGTGATGTGCATCTCAGCGGCTCCGATCTCCCGTCTGTCCACATCGAAGAACGGACGTACACGGTTCATGACGCTTCGATGGTGATCGACGGTCTCACGATCACGCATAACGGACAAACGTACGAGGTTTGCTCAATATCGATCGTCATGGACGATGTCTCTGTGACGGTTGAGGATGTGCACGTCGACTAAACGCTGGCTGTTATTACGTCAGCCACCTTCTGAACCCAAGGAATTAAATAACTTGAAGTGACAGTTAGCCACAGAGCTGACTGATGACCCTTTCATTCTGCTACTGAGTTGATTGCCAGCCACATCCGCGTGTGGGGTTGTCAGCTTGGACTGTTGTCGTATTGGTACTTAGTCATCGATTAGTGAGACCTATGTCACGATCAACATTCATCAACTGCGACCGCCTCGATCTCAAGCCAGCCGAGGAAGACGATATTGAATTTCTTCAAGACGGGGTGAATCATCCAAAGATACGCCGATACATCAGCGTGTTCAGAACGCCGTACAACGAAGAACAGTACCGAGAGGAGCTCTGGTCGAAAGAGAACGACGACCCGTCGCTTCTTGTCATCCCCAACGAAGGCGAATTTGCTGGAGAACCAGTCGGGACAGTAGCGCTGTCTCCTATTATCGAACGAGACGGCTATGCGAACTTCGGTGTTTGGTTCCATCCGAAGGCGTGGGGTAAGGGATACGCTCTCGAAGCGAGCGCCTACCTCATCGAATACGGATTTCAGGACCTCCGGCTACATCGAATGTCGGCAGTCACGATGGCACCGAACGAGGCCTCTAAACGGCTTTGTGAACGGCTCGGATTCGTTCACGAAGGAACTGCCCGCGAATCCCAGTACGCCACCGGAACGTACGTTGACGTCGAGCGATACGGATTATTGATCGACGAATGGGACGGTCCCAGTGAGGTGCTCGGAATAGAATCGTAGTGTAAAGCGGCTTCAACGGCCGACAGTCTCTGAATGTTTTGAGTGGTCTGCGTGGCTTTCGAATCGAAACGCTCGGTGAACTTGCTGTTGGATAACGTGAAGAGGGGTTTTGTCGATGGCTGTCTTAAATTGTGTTGTGCTCGCCGAGAAATTCAGTCAGCGTCGGTTGCTCGTCGGTTTTTCAGGCAAGTGTCATGCGGGACTTCGCAGTAGAGGAGGCTGATGAACCAGTGTCTATTCATGTTGATCTCGATCTCGTTGCACTCGTCGCAGCCATTGTTGGACTCGGTGTCATAGCTCAGTTTCTCGCCACGAAGTATCGTGTTCCCAGCGTGCTGTTTCTTATCGTTGCGGGCGTCGCTATTGGTCCCGAAGGACTCGGTATCATCACGACCGACACGTTCGGTGGAACGCTCTCGACCATCGTCGGAGTGAGCGTCGCTATCATCATTTTCGATGGAACGTTTCGATTCGAATTTGAGTCTGTCCGCAACGCTCCACGGGCCGTCGGATGGCTGATTACAATCGGCGCAGCGCTGACGTTTTTCGGGACCGCCCTGACAGTTCGGTTCCTGTTGGGGTCGGATTGGGACATTGCCTTTCTCGTCGCTGCATTACTGATCGCAACCGGTCCAACGGTTATTACACCGATTTTCGCGGTCGTGTCTGTCCGCGAGGAAATTGCAACAACCCTCGAAATGGAAGGGATTGTCAATGACGTCACTGCATCGATTCTCGCTATTGTCCTATTCAAAGCGATGACTGTTCAGGAACTCTCACCAGAAGGATTTATTTTCCTGTTCGTAGAACGCCTCGGACTTGGAATTATCATTGGCCTCGTGGTCGCGAGCGTTATCTGGTATTTCCTTACACATGTCAAACTCCCGGCTCAGGAAGCGCCACAGACAGCTCGGTTATTCACGCTGGCAGGAGCGATCGTCGCGTTCGCAATCGCGGATTCAGTGTTTTCGGAAGCAGGTATTGTGGCTGCAGCTATTGCGGGATTCGCTCTCGGGAACCTCAATCTCCCTCATCAAGAGAGTATTGGACAATTCAAGCAAGACGTGACGCTGCTCGTTCTCTCGTTCGTTTTCATTACACTCGCAGCGTTGCTCGAATTCTCGGAACTCCTCGCGCTCGGCGTCGCTGGACTCGCGGTCGTTGCGGTTTTGATGTTTCTCCTCCGTCCGCTGGTCGTCTTCCTCTCGACAACCAGTGGCGAGTTCTCCATCCGTGAACGGCTGTTCATCAGTTTCGTCAGTCCTCGCGGGATTATTCCTGCGTCGGTCGCTACTCTGTTTGCTATCCGACTCCAAACGGGTCCTCCCCCGACGGATTCGTCAGGTGCTGATATCTTGCTCGGCACCGTCTTTCTCGTTATTCTGGTGACGGTTGTTGTTGAGGCCGGCTTTGCGAGACAAATAGCCGCCGCACTCGGGGTCACTCAAACGGAGGAGTGATAGTGTACTCTGTTTTCGAGTGTGTCGGATGCGTCCATGGTGGGGCGAGTATCGTATGGATCAATCTACGGTGAAATGACATAGAAAGCGTATCGAGGAGACATTTTTGATGGGAATATCTCTGATAGAGGTGCCAACAACGGGGTAATCACCATACATATCCCTGCGCTTTTCCGCTGGCCATCTTTCGGTTCAGTATCCTCACCCAATCGTATGGCAATCAGGAAAGGTCACGGCGTAGGCATCGACTGTCCATATCAAATAATCGTCGTGTATTGAGAGCTGTGCTGAATACATAGTGTGAGTCAGTCACGACGCGAGGAACGCGTGGTAATAATGAGAACGTCATGTATCGTGGATATTATGAGAGGTCTGGCAATTGTTCGACGCGTGCATTCCAGAAGGCTTCGTCTTCATACTCTGGATACGTCGCTCGGTATCCCAAAAGACGACCGATCGGACTGAATACCGTTGCCAGCACGTTCTGTACGACTGGTGGTGGCGACGTGAAGACCGTATCGTCACCCATCTCGTCTGCCATCACCATCGCTTGTAAGAACGAGGGCCGGCCCGACTCTGTGAGTTTTCCGTCGTGTGCGAGGCCAAACAGCAGGGCGATAACATCTCCCAACCGACCCGCTGGACGGGCCTCGATGATGCAGGACGCGTACGACTCTGACTCGTTTCGGAACGCGTGTGGTGTCCCTGTCTCTACGGTCACGCTCTCGCCAGCAGTGAGTGTCCGAGATTCGCCCGGCAGTTGGATGACGAACTCGCCTTCGACGACTTCGAACGTCTCATCGTAGTTCGGGTGGACGTGTTCTGCTGGCCCGTCTGCCCCAGGTGGGAAAATTCCCAGTCCCCGTGTGTATGCACCGTCGGTTTCCTCTGGAGTCACGAGACCCGCTCCGTACTCGCCTAACTGTGGATTCGAGAACAGCGGCGTGGTCGCCGTTGCCAGCAACTCCACTGTTGGGCTGTCTTTCGGGAAGGTCAATCCATCGTCGATCGGCTCTCCGTCCACGAGCGTGCGTCCAAAGGTTACTGTCTCTGCCGTAGAATTCATCTCCAATTTGGTCGTAGAACCCATACGAATTGGTGTGTGATATTTGATAATAAACGTTTGGAGAACTCTTCTTCTTCGACTCCGTAGCCCAACTGTGCATTGTTCAGGCGTTCGGTGCAGGTGAGCAGGATCTTCATGAGACAGTCAAGCTACTCCGACCGGAACTCAAGAAGTGCGATGAACAGAACGAGGAGGTCCTGTATACTGGTGCTGCGAAGACGCTTATCGAGTATCAACAGAAGCTCAGCTATACTGCCCTGTACTCACGTCGTCACCGAAGTTCTCTGGCATAAAAGTCTCCGTCTTGGGAAGGATACATGAACGAGATGTCGCGTCTGTCTTGATCTATTCAAATAATTATTTCAGCTCATCGGGTGTCTCAGCCACGGTATAATTAAGTTCCACGCTGATATAAGTTACAGATAATGACAGAGCGTCGGATTTCATACCACGATCTCGAAGACGGTATTGCAACATTAAAGGTGTTTGAAGATAGTAATTTTCAGGGATATTTACACTGGAATGTGGAAGAACTACCAGACGAGGCAGAACCCGGAGATCAATACCGACCGGAATTCGAGGACGGTGAACTCGTCGCACTACAGTATGACAAAGAACTCACAGACCAGAAATGGGAGGATTTTGAAGAGTCGCGTGAGTGGCTCGAAGAGATGAGAGATAAGTAGGGATGGCCGGTGAGCCGTTGGCTAATGGACGACGAGAGATCTACACACTGAATGTCGGGCAGGCAGACGCACATGCAATTATCACTGAAGACGGGACGCTCAATCTGATCGATGCCGATACAACAGACGTCGGCGATGAACTCGATACCATCGTAGACAGACGGACAACGCCCGAGACGGAGACAGGAAAAATCCCGGTCGAAACGTTTGCTGTTACGCATCTTCATTACGACCATTCAGATGGTATTGAGACATTGTATGATCACGGCTATGAGATACAGCACGTCATCGAGCCTGACGAAAAGCGGTATGCAATACGTGATCGAGAGACCGGAAAACCACCCAGAGGCGTGAAAGCGACTGTCAACGATGCATATGCTCGTGGGTTGAAAAAACACGATATTGAGAGCATTACACAGGTCTCAGAAGGCGAATCCCTCTCACCGGGCTGGGTCGGTCAGGTCGTTGCTCCACCCAATGACCCGGGAGAACTCGAATTCACCAGCCCTGCAACCGGACGGAAGAATACACTCAAAGCGACTGGAGCCAACGCAAACAGCCTCGCCTTCAAAACGGAGGGTGAGCAGTCGGTGTTGTTTATGGGCGATGTCGAGGACACCGGCGGACTCAACGGCGAAAGTCAGGTGATGCACCAGCACGACAGCGAGGAAAGCGATGTGAATCTCGATGCTGATATTCTCGTGCTCGCCCACCACGGCTCGAACAACGCGACTAGTGGTGAGTTTCTCGATCGAGTCGATCCAGATATAACCGTAATTTCGAGTGGTCTACACAATAAGCACACGAGCGAGAACCAGCACGACGCCCATCCCCACGATGCGACTCTCAAGCGACTGCACGACCAAGAGATCGATGTCTACTGGACGCCGGGTCACGGAACACTCCGGACCGACCTAGACACAGAGGCGACCCGGCCAAAACCAACGACCGATCTCGAAACGACGAGCGCCGCTGATGTGGCCGCGCTGAAGTACTACTGCCGAGAACACGACGTCTCGCCGGAACAGATCGTGGCACTCACCCCAGACCACTTGCCTGAAGAAACGCCCGCGTGGGTAGCCGACGCCGCACCGATGATGGTCGAGTCGACCGAGGAGGTCGTGGACGAAGCGATTGCGAACGGCGAATCCGTTGAGGATCTCCGACAGACGCTCGATCCAACGCCAGACGCGCACGATCAGCTCAAGAAGAGCGTACAAGCCGATCGAGACGAACACGTGACGACCAGAGCAGACGTGAACCGGAACCGGGAGGCGTTTTTCAGCGCCAAACGGGCAGAAGATGCCTACAAGCGGCTCCCACTGCACACGCGGCTCCGGGCGAACCTTCCAAACCGATTCGGGGGGATCGAGCACCCGCTAGCAGACGTTCCTTCACCCGACGAGGTCGATGGGCCCCGCAAGGTCGAGGAGGTCCCACGAGCCGTTCAACATTCCCCCGCAGCCAAAAAACGTGACAAGAGAGGAATCGTCATCGACAAACAGCTCTTAGCGGCCGAAGACGCCGCTGACGAGGCCGTGGACACCGCCGAAACGAGTGAAACGTTGTGTCACCGCCTCCGAGACACCCCTGGCGCACACCAAGACTTCCTCTATGCGATCGACACTCCCGACGCACATACCAAGCACAAACCCGAAGAAGATCTCTCCGAATCACTGGAACAGACGAACCAGCGAGAACGAACGCAGAAACGAGATGTCTCACTGGGACTCTGATGTGTAGCGTCGATGGGGAGATCGTCCGCTTGTCAGAGAAGCATCGTCGATGGTTGCACGACACAAGACACCGACGGCTCGTTGCGTTATGTCTATATTAGAATACAATCCTTATTCTCCAGATTTGAACTTCTGGCGAGCGGTGCTCGCGGGAACGGGACAGCTCACCTTCGGTCGAGTACAGAGACTACTCAAATACAACGTCGCGTAAAACTCGAATGCCGCCTCCCGGATTTGAACCGGGGACAGCTCGATCTTCAGTCGAGTGCTCTCCCAGTCTGAGCTAAGGCGGCTCATTCAGAGCAACGACGAGCACTTGAAAAAGGGTTTCGAAATTGTCGGGCCAGATCGGCAGACGAAGATGGATTGAACTCGATCGAATCAGGAATGAAACAAAAATAATGGGTCCGGGCGGAGTCGAACCACCGATCTCGTCCTTGTAAGGGACGCGTCATAAACCACTAGACCACGGACCCGTATCCCTACACACATTCTCGATCCGAATAACACTTTTCGTTCGCCACGCGGCTGAAATGCCCTGCCCTACCGTACCTTTTTCCTCGCTCAACGGAGCATCGAACACGCGAGTCATCCTCCAGCAACGCCTCCCGGTCCGGGACATCTTAGTTGGTCCTCATCCAAGAAGGAGGTGAATGGTCTCTCGACGCGTCACGAGCGCCATTGGAGTGGTGCTCGTCGGGATGCTCATCGTGCTTGTACTCGTCGCAACTGGGTTTGTTGCGGTACCAGCTCCTGCTGAGGACAAGTACGAGCGCACCAGCGTAACGATTTACGACGAAAATGAGACGCAACTCGGTCACGTTGACGCTCGAATCGCCGACACCCAGTGGAAGCGCTATACAGGACTGAGCAACACCACACAGCTGCCAAAAAACGAAGGCATGCTGTTTACGTACGACGCGCCCGGGGACCACACCTACGTCATGCGCGGAATGGACTTCGGAATCGATATCGTTTACATCGGGGCAGACGGGCGTATCACGAAAATACACCACGCACCCGAACCACCCGAGGACGCGGATGGAAATGAGTACCAATATCCCGGCCACGGACAGTACGTGCTGGAAGTGAATCACAACTGGACAACAAGACACGGTATCGAAGCGGGTGACCGGGTCGTCATCGAGGGGCAACACTGATGGGCGACGCGAACAGCCTCGCACAACTGGATGGCTGGCATTCAGAAGGATACGCCGCCCGCGTTCACTACGAAGGCGAGAACGAACGCTATAGCATCGAATTCTACGAGGCGAGAGAGTCCATTCTCTACTGGAAAGTCAACGAGGGCAACGCCGCTGTTCCCGTTCCACGGGAGGCAGTCCCCGACCCACTGCGCGAGCGAATTCGACGAGATCTCGCACAAGTCGGTATCAATCCCGAGAACGAGACACGATTGCTGTAGCACGCGTTAGTGTGAAGACTTCATTCCTCACACGACCAGGCGAGATTCCTTCGAAATCTACAGCGAGAACTTAGTCTGAACAAGTACTATCGCTCAAAAACAAAACGTACAGATCATGCTCTCGTGGTGAGGACTCTGTGGAATACGAAACACAGACTCTCCGTATACGGCCCGAATTTCCCTGCTTAGCCTATCGAGTGCTACTAGTTCACAATCCTTACCAAGTCTTTTGCTGGATGCACTTGTCGATGCAACAATGGACTATTCCGCCGACGAAGACGACCCGTTCGAGGAGCAACGGGAAAAGGCTGAGAATCCGATGCGACGGCTGTTCTTGGAGTACGGGAGCCGGAACAAACCCGCGTTCGTTGGTGGACTCGTTTCCAGCATTGTCGCTCGGGTGCTTGATCTGCTTCCGCCTCTGTTACTCGGGCTCGCGGTCGATTCTATCTTCTCTAATAAAAAGGCGTTCGGACTCTGGATCGTGCCACACGAGTGGTTACCGACGACGAAGTCCGACCAACTCGTGCTACTGACGAGCATTATCGCCGTCGCATTCTTCGGCGGGGCGGCTTTCCACTGGATGCGCAACTGGGGATGGAACTCGTTTGCCCAACACATCCAACACGATCTCCGCACGGACACCTACGACAAAATGCAGCGGCTGAACATGGATTTCTTCGCCGATAAACAGACCGGTGAGCTG
The DNA here is from genome assembly GCF_023276375.1 of Halocatena marina. Lineage (GTDB taxonomy): Archaea > Halobacteriota > Halobacteria > Halobacteriales > Haloarculaceae > Halocatena > Halocatena marina. Next base: position 60,842 of record NZ_JALLPK010000001.1, read on the forward strand.
ATGTCCGTCCTCTCGAACGACGTGAATCGTCTCGAGAATTTTCTCAACGACGGGATGAACTCCATGTTCAGACTACTGGTGATGGTCGTCGGAATCGCAGTCATCCTGTTTTCTAAAAATTGGCAACTCGCGCTCATCGCGCTGTTGCCCGTGCCACTCATCGCTCTGTTCACCTACAAGTTCGTCCAAACGATCCAACCAAAGTACGCAGCAGTTCGTTCCTCAGTCGGTCGGGTCAACTCTCGACTGGAAAATAATTTAGGAGGAATTCAGGTCATCAAAACCTCGCATACCGAAGGGTACGAATCCGACCGCGTCGATGGCGTCTCACAAACGTATCTCGACGCGAACTGGGACGCCATCGAGACGCGTATCAAGTTTTTCCCTGGTCTCCGCGTAATTGCCGGAATTGGATTTGTTCTCACGTTCGTGGTCGGCGGATTCTGGGTGTTCACATACCAAGCGACAGGTGCTGCCCCCGGTCCGTTCACCGGTGAACTCACCGCCGGTGACTTCGTCATATTCATCCTCTTTACCCAACGGTTCATCTGGCCGATGGCACAGTTCGGTCAGATAATCAACATGTACCAGCGCGCGTACGCGTCGGCTGCACGCATCTTCGGATTGATGGACGAACCGAACCAGATTCAGGAAGCGCAGGCTGCAGACGAGTTAGTCGTGACTGAAGACCGCGTCGAGTACGACGACGTGACGTTCGGGTACGACGAGGAGGAGATCATCACGGACGTCTCGTTCACCGTCGAGGGTGGCGAGACGGTTGCGCTCGTCGGACCAACGGGTGCCGGTAAATCGACCGTGCTGAAACTTCTACTCCGGATGTACGACGTTGATGCTGGTGCGATCCGAATCGATGGGCAAGATATCCGTGATGTGACCATCGAGAGTCTTCGTCAACGCATTGGATACGTCAGTCAGGACACGTTCCTGTTCTACGGATCGGTCCGCGAGAACATTTCGTATGGAACGTTCGACGCGAGCGACGAAGAGATCACTGAGGCCGCCAAAGCCGCAGAGGCACACGATTTCATCATGAACCTTCCGGACGGCTACGACACGATGGTCGGTGAACGCGGTGTCAAGCTGTCGGGCGGACAGCGCCAGCGGCTCTCCATCGCGCGGGCGGTTCTCAAAGACCCCGCTATTCTCGTACTCGATGAAGCGACCAGCGATGTCGACACCGAAACCGAGATGCTCATCCAGCGCAGTCTCGACCGGCTCACCGCCGACCGGACGACGTTCGCCATCGCGCATCGCCTCTCGACGATCAAAGACGCCGATCAGATCATTGTCCTCGAAGGTGGCTCCATCGTTGAGCATGGCCCACACGAGGAACTCATCGAAAATGATGGGCTTTATGCGCATCTTTGGGGCGTTCAGGCGGGTGAGATCGACGAACTGCCACAGGAATTCATCGATCGAGCAGCCAACCGACAGGCCCGCACTGGCGCAGACGACTAATTCACGCTCGATTCACCGGTTGGGGTGCTCACTCGGTTGGAAAAATGAACGCACCGATGATTCAAGACGCTGAGATCCGTTTGCCGGATATGCACCTCTCGGAGATCCCGTGGACCGATGTCGCTGCCGAAACAGAATCCGACATGGAGACGGATATGGCGCTTCTTCCCGTTGGATCGACGGAACAACACGGACCGCACGCGCCGCTCGGGACAGACGCACTCATTGCGTCGGGAATCGCCGCTGTCGGTGCAGACCGCTACGACGGCGATGTGGTCGTTGGGCCGACGATTCCGGTCGGGGTCGCAGAAGAACATCGTCAGTTCACTGGGACACTGTGGGTAACCGAAGAAACGTTCCGTCGGTACGTCCGTGAGACCATCCAGAGTCTCACACACCACGGTTTCAACCGCGTCGTGGTCGTCAACGGTCATGGTGGAAATGTTGCTGCCCTTCGTGAGTGTTGTGCGACGATCACTCGTCACGACGCTGCCTTTGTGGCGCCATTTACGTGGTTCAACGCAGTTTCAGACGAGATGGGACACGGCGGAGCGCTCGAAACAGCGCTCGTTCGTCACCTCCACCCGGATCTTATTCGTGAAGACAGAGTTGAGGATGCCAGTGCCGGTGCTGTTGACCGATGGGGAGTCTGGCAGTCGGGGACGAATCTCGCGTACGACTCTGCCGAGTTCACCGAAAATGGCGTTGTCGGCGATCCGTCCGAAGGAGACGCTGCATACGGTGAAGAGCTGCTTGAGGAAATTACGACGGCTCTCGTCGATCTGTTAGAAACCGTTGCTGCGCGCAATCTTACCCAGCCAGAGCACCGGTGAGTGCTGTATAAAACGCACAACGGAAGGGTCTGCGCTCACGCTCCTGCTGTGATCGCACGCACAATAAGTGGACGAGAATGTCGAGTGATGAACGCAACCGACAGAGGAATCTCGACTGTCTATAAATTGCTCTTTTCGAAGACGTGTCTTCAACCCAACTCTTTGACGTATTCGTATCCACGAGTATCGATCCGATCATCGTAGAACCCACCAGTTCGTCTGTACCCCGTGGTATCAGTATTCACACGACAGTACCGTGGTTCACTTCACGGCACGTTACAGTCGATGCTACTCCTCTGTGTCCTCCTCGTCCTCGTCCTTTTGTTCGATCGAGTCGAGCATACCTCGGAGCTCTGGAACTGTGCTTGCGAGATCGCCCACTTGTTCGTGAGCGGTTGAGATATCGTCCATGATCTCTTCGAGTTCTTCGATCTTTTCTCGCAGATCGTCGGCGTCTTCGAAGGCGTCCGCTCGTTCGCCCATCGTATACCACTTTTTGGCGTCTCGGAGGTGTTCTGCGGCATCGCCTGTATCGAGCACGGAATGGAGGGAATTGAGGACTCCGAGGGTGTTTTCAGCCTCGGCGGTCCAGATATCATCGGCTTCCGGGAGTGCTTCTCGGGCCGTTTCGAGGCTCGACTCTACGTCGGTGCGGATCTCGTTCGCTGCCTCTCCAAAGAGTTCGTCGTCATCGAGGGCCGTCTGGCTCATGGCGTGTGATTCTTCGTCATGGGGTATAAATACCCGCCCAAAACTGAAAGTGAAATCTGCACCGCGCGTCGGTCGAACCTCCTCATTCGCACGTGACACACCCAACTGTGCTCATCTCAGATCCTCCCCGTTCACTACCACTACTCACCGACGATATCGACGACGCGCATGAGAGGGTAGCCGTCTTCCATCGCCATCTCGGCATGGACAATGCAGTCTTCGTACTCGATCCGCATGACAACATCCATGTACTCTCCTGTGAGTTCGGTGTACCCCCGTGTTGTTTCGAGCTCGTCGGTGTGGATATCGACTGAAACTTCCTCACAGTACGGCTGGTTCTCGATTGTCTCCTCAATAGCAGTTTCGAGACTCGCGGCACTCTTCGGACTGACTGGAGCACCGGCGAACTGATGATACAGTGCACCGAATTTCACTCCTGCTTCGAAACAGGCCGTTTCGCGGTCTGTCGGGTCCATATCTGTGATATCACGTTCCCGCAATTAAATGCCGCCCGATTCGGCTCAATCCTAGACCATGTCGAACCGTATCTCGCAACGGGTTTACGGCTCAAGCCCCAACTATCAGATATGGATTACGAATCGAGCCTCGATAGAGCCATGGATGCAGTGCCAGATATCCAATCGGACGGCAAGCGTCTCGAAGTGCCGGATGCCACGGCACAGAAAGACGGTGCATTCACACGCTTAACGAATCTTGAGGATATTGCTGATACTATCTCCCGAACCCCGGACCATCTCCACCGATTTATCCAGCGTGATCTCGGAACGAACGGAAAGCTCACAGACGGTGTCGGGCGGTACAACGGGACGTTCTCCGGTACGGATTTCGATGCGGCCACCGATGCGTACGTCGAAGCGTACGTCCTCTGTGCGGAGTGTGGACTGCCCGATACTCGACTCGTGACTGAAGACGGAACACCGATGCTCAGGTGTGATGCTTGTGGTGCGTTCCGTCCCGTCTCAAAGCGCCGCCGCGGCACCCAACAGACCAAACAGCGTGATGCGATCGAAGAGGGTCAAACCTACACGCTCGAAATCGTCAGTACGGGCCGCAAGGGCGACGGTGTTGCCGAACGGGGTGGATATACGGTTTTCGTCCCCGGTGCGGCGGAGGGCGACGTCGTTGAGGCATACATCGAAAACGTCTCTGGCTCGCTGGCGTTTGCTCGGCTCGTGACAAACTAATCCAACGCAGTGCTCTCTTCCGTTCGCTGTTCTTGCTATCTTCAGCGGATATCTTCTGTGCGAACTCTCACCTCAGTAGATACATCTAGATGATCTTGTGCGTTCTCCTACTGCGTTTGACATCATCATACGACCCAAATGGTCTGGAGCTTTGTCCAAACCGCACGATTATTACTCCCCTCGCTCTTTTCGACTCGTGAATGGTCACGTCGGTGCTGCTCACAGGTGCCGCAGGTCGCGTTGGAAGCGCTATCCTCGGCGGACTCGGTCAAGACTATGATTGGCGGTTGATAGATCGCGAGCCACCGACAGGTAAAGACAACCATCAGTCTGATCACGAGTACGTTGTCGCCGATATCACCGACAAGGATGCCATCCGCGAGGCGATGGAAGACGTCGATGTCGTCATTCACCTCGCTGGTGATCCACGTCCTGAGGCAGGATGGGATAGTGTCATCACGAACAACATCGACGGGACTCACACTGTTTTCGAGGCAGCCATCGATGCTGGGGTTGAGAAGGTTATCTTTGCGTCCTCGAATCACGTTGTTGGCCACTACGAAACCGAGCGCAAGCCCGATATATACCGCACGAGCAGCGATTTCCAACTCGATGGAACAGAACTCCCTCGGCCATCGAATCGATACGGCATTAGCAAAGCCACCGGTGAGATCATCGGACGGTTCTTCCACGATGAGTACGATATCGGCGTTGTCTGTCTCCGCATCGGCAATCTCACAAAGGATCATCCACCAATCGATTACGAGCGCGGGCAGGCAATGTGGCTCTCTTATCGGGACTGTGCCCACTTGTTCGACTGTTGTATTACCTCCGATGTCGATTACGAAATCATCTACGGCATCTCGGACAACGACCGAAAGTACTACTCGATCGACCGTGCTCACGAGGTGCTTGGCTACGATCCGCAGGACAACTCCGCTGATTACACCGATTGAATCACTTTGCTGAGTGTTGCTATCCACTGATCGAACAGCACGACACTCGGTAGCGCTCTTTGTGTGAAACAATCCATTTCGTGCTCGGTCGTTTTGCGACCGTTTGAGAAGCTGCCCTGATTGGTTCGCCGAGTGACGCTGTCAAGCTGATTCGGGTGGCTCATCCTGAAACGCGATGACGGCATCGCGGAACGTATCAGGAATACGGGTCGGTGTTCCGGTATCATCGACTGCAACGTGGGTCACGTGACCTTCGACGAGCACAGTGTCGTCCATCGAGCGCCTCGCCTGATAGTCGAACGTTATGCTGGAGTGGCCGATTGATTCAACGCGGAGTGAATTGACGATCACATTTTCGAAGAACGCTGGTGAGCGATAATCGAGATCGACGTGTGCGACGTGAATATCCCACTCGTTCTCGATCAGCGTTGTGTAGTCATAGCCAATCTCCCGCAGAAATGCGGACGTTGCTTCGTCTTGGTAGGTGACGTACTCGCCGTAGAACACGACACCTTGCTGGTCAGTCTCGGCGAATCGAACGCGATTCTCATACACCTCGTGCATTGACAACAGATCAGCGTGCCGCGGTCTTTAACGCAGCTAAAAATATTGTGACAGTGCCTCGAACTAGTTGTCCGAATCCGTTTCGAATAGTCCCTCGACATCTGATTCTTTGTGATTGCGGCGTCCAATGTGTTCTGATAACCGTTGGCGAACAATTCCACGCTCTCCACGCACGAAGTCGATTAGCAACGTGACGAACGGGCTTGTTACCTTTTCTGCTGCGAGATCGGCTGTCGCGTACTCGATTGCTCGTTCGATCTGATCCTCATTGTAGTCGTATTCTGCTGCGAGGACGCGTGCGGCGATCGCCACCGACTCGAATGGGAGTTCATCGACGATGACCGGCTCACCGTCCAGTACTATCCGGATCGGTCGTCGACGCTCGATGACCTCTGGATCACGACCGAGAACGACGAGATAATCACGAATGGATTCGAGTGCAACGCCGTGACGGGCCGCACCGAGATCGGCTAGATATCTGTGCGCACTCGTTGCGAGTCCTGTGGTGCCCGCCCAGTTTCGTTGATCAGCATGGTAGACGGCAGCGGTGAACTGAATCAAGCCCTGTAGAAGATCACGATCGGGCCCGTCGTCCATCTCAAGCCACAGTTCTTCCCACGCATCGTGTGCAGCGTGGTACTCACCGGCGTTGTAGATTGCAGCGCCCGCTCGGAGATGTGCGGCCAGATCCATCTCCGCTGTCTCTCTCCCAGTCTTGTCCATATGATCTGTTCTTCCCGAGTGGTCAAAACGCCGGCGGCAACCGTACTGTGGACCCGTAGTCAGCAGTGTTATCCCTTCTGTCCACACACTGTTGATCATGCCTCTGGAGTTCTATGAGGACCTTTCGATTGGTGATACGCGAGAGTTCGGTGGATATACGGTCGAAAAAGAGGAACTCGTTTCGTTCGCCGAGCAGTACGATCCGCAACCGTTCCACGTAGACGAAGACGCTGCAGAGCAGTCGATGTTCGGTGGACTCATTGCCAGTGGCTGGCACACCGCTGCGGTCACGATGCGTATGCTCGTCGAAAATGTCATCCGCGATTCGAGTGCAACAGGTGCAATCGGAGTCGATGATCTGCGTTGGAGACAGCCCGTCCGTCCCGATGATACGCTCTCTGTGAAGACCGAAGTGGTAGATAAAGAACCGTGGGACGATAATCTCGGACTCGTTCACTCCCGCACCACCGTCTACAATCAGGACGAGACTGAGGTCATGTCTATGATTGGATTAGTGCTCTATCAAATGCGAGACAGCAGTTCTGCACCCGAAAACTGAGTAGGGAATGTTCAGCGGCTCTAAAGCGCAATCGTGTAGTTCGGCGACCATCGGTAACAATTATTGATGTCTGTTTGAACTGTTTTGGAACATACCCGGCAAACTAAAGAGGGATGGTCGAAAAAGGAAACTGAGGGCCCTTAGCTTAGCCTGGTCAAAGCGATCCGCTCATAACGGATTGATCGCTGGTTCAAATCCGGCAGGGCCCATGAAAACAGCGGTCAAAGTGACCGGACATCAACTGTATACCCACGACAGAACTCACGGTGCAGTCGAGACGAAACGCGAACGACAACAAAAATACAAAAACACTCAATCGTACGAGCGCTCGTATTCGATTGCAATCAGTTGCCTACGCCCGAACATATCGGGTTCGCGGCTGATTGTCATCGACAAAGTAGACGGCTATTTTGACTCGGCCGTCAACGATGTGCTCATACGGTATGAGTCCAAAACGAGACCGAATGAGCCGACGACGAGGTCCACGAGGACGGGGACGCGAACGAAGGCGTGAAAGCACGAATGACCGCAGTCAGCGAGTATTGCAGGTTGCACTCATCGCTGCAGGCATCCTCTTTCTCCTGGTTGGAGCTATCATCACCGCCGGAGGAGGGGGAGCACTAGATCTATTTGGCGCATCCCAATCAGATGAGACTAACAGCGACACTGATGAGCCTGCAACGAGCGGAAACCAGCAATCATCAACGTCGGAACCGACTTCGTCGGAGACTGACACACCGACGCCGACAGCGACGCCGACCACGACGCCAACGGCAACACCAACAACGACCACGACAGCGACGCCAACGGCAACACCAACAACAACGGCGACGCCAACATCGACAGCGACGAGGACAGCAGCATCCGGTGGTCTGCGGATCACAGAAAAGACCGATGAGAACGGAAACGGCTACGTTTCCGACTTCAATCTTGAGGTCAACGCGGACACCAGTTCCGCGAACAAACCGTACTTCATTGTCAAGATCAATGGCGAGGTGTACGGCTATTCCAATGAACTCAGGAACACTGCCAATGGTGTCTTCACGATCACTCTCGACGGATCGAAGTTCGAAAAGTATGGTCGCGGACCGCTTCAAGTGTCCGTCGAACTCGCAGAAAAGGATACGGATGGAACAATCAACTCGTGGACTACGACCGTGAACTACGAGCCGGAGTAAGCATATCACATCACAATGAATGAGAAATAATTCCACGACCGTGTCACCTCACTCATTTGATTGTTCGATTCATCCGATCATTTAATTCCCTCGTCCTCGGCCTCCGTCGAAATCCCGAGTTACATTCTACATTAAACCAGCGAAGAAGACTAAGAAATATAAACAATTGTTGATTTGTGTTGATTTGGTATCGATGCTATTGGACGCGACGGTAGCGCTATATACATCCAATACTAACACGGTAAATAAGGATGTTCGACCGGATTCGAGAGGACATAGAGACCGCATTTGCGAGAGACCCGGCAGCCAAGAGCGTTCCCGAGGTTCTCCTCTGCTATCCTGGGCTGCACGCGATCTGGCTCTACCGTATTGCGCACGCTCTTTGGGAAGAGGACTTCTTGCTCGCCGGACGATTCCTCTCACACGTGGCGCGATTTCTCACCGGCGTCGAGATCCACCCTGGTGCCGAGATCGGCGACCGATTTTTCATCGATCACGGTGCTGGCGTCGTGATCGGTGAAACAGCAGAGATCGGCGACGACGTAATGTTATATCATGGTGTCACGCTGGGTGGTGATTCTATCGAACCAGAGAAACGCCATCCGACGCTCAAAGACGACGTGACTATCGGCGCGAATGCGACGCTTCTCGGACCGATCACGATCGGGCGGAAATCAAGTGTCGGATCTGGATCGGTCGTCCTCGAATCCGTTCCCCCGAACTGCACCGTCGTCGGTGTCCCCGCAGAACTCGTCGGCGATTGTGGAACAGACTACCTCGCAGAAGTGAGAGAGGATTTCGGGGAGTAACACTGGCTGATTGTCGGACGGTCTGAGATTATATCCAAACCAAATCCTGCTCTGAGGCAGTTCAGCGCTCTTGATGTGTTATGACCGTTTCTCTCTCTGGGTTGATTGTCACGAGACGTCCTATCGGAAGCGGTGCGATGGGTGTTGTGTGTCCCCAGTCGAGACCGAGAACAACAGGGGCATCGGGATTGTATCGTTCGACTTGTTCGGTGATCGCTTTACGAACACGCTCTCGGTAGGCTTCTCGCGTTTCGAGCGGTGGTTCTTCGAGGAAACTCCGTCCAGGGATACGGCCAACCAGCACGGCTGCAAAGCGCTCGAGCAGTCCCCGTTCACCGAGGCACATGAGCGTTGCTGCGACGTCCACTGGGCTCGGGAGATTTTCTGCAGTTTCGATGGCGAGCACCGCACCGTCGAGCTCGTCCGGTGAAGGGAGATACCGATCGGTTGCGCAGTGCCACTCCACGATGGTTCGGTTGCCACCCCAGAGACGGCCTGTGACGGACCGATCGCTACCTTCCCACCGCCATCCGGGGTTCGATTCGTACGCTGGAGTAAAATCGAGTGCCGCTGGATCGTCCCAATCTGCCGGCTCGTCCGTCCATTCTGGTGCCGGTTCGAACGCGCCAATGACATCCTCGAAGAACGCCCGTCGACAGTAACGCTCCGTGTACGCTGGCAGTTCGCCGGGAACAGCGAGCTCGTTCATCAACTGCGCACCGTTGTACGAGACAATCCCACAGTTCCAGAGGACGAGCGAGAGATTTGAGTTGTCACTCATTCCGTAGAATCGTGTTGGGTGTTCACAGAAGACTGTTGAGTCGAGATAGTCGAGTACTTGTAGCTGATCCCATCCACCGATCGTTGCGAAGATCCCCGTTATCTCGGGATCTTCGAATGCCGAGTGAATGTCCACAGCACGCGCTCGTGGATTGTCGGCGAGAAACGCATCGCTCTGGCGAGCCGTCGGATACACGATGGGGTTGAGGTCGAACACCGTTCGGAGCCGATCGAGAGCGAGTTCAAGAACGTGAGGTGCATTCCGTGCTCCGCCACTCGATGGTGCGATAACTGCGACACTATCACCAGGCGTCATGGCAGGAGGTGTGCAGAACGACATAGCTACGGTTAGGAGTCACTATGTTGAGAAAAGCGTTGTCGACGAGAGAAGCATCATAACGTATATCATGATCGCTCGTTCTGTTTGTGTTATTCCTCGCTCAGTGAGGTTGTAGATGTAGACCGCGGTGTGGATTGTGCGTTATCGCGTCGACAGTTCTCTATTTCGCGCCGCCCCCTGAATCAGCGTCTCTGCGATATTGCCACCATATTCTGACGTTCGTCGCACGCTGTCGAGGAGGAGACCAAGTAGATACCGATCGGGAATTTCGCTGTCGTACAGCCGTCGGTCGAGTTGGTCGAGGTCATCCCCCAAGTTATCGCGGTCATCGAGTGCTCGATAGGCCATCTCGATGTCCGTTCCGCCAAGAAGAACGCTCGATGCGTCTTTGACTGTGGCGCGCGCCTCGCGCGCAACGGCACCGATCTCCTCCATGATCGACTGTGGTGGATCATCGAGTCGAGATGAGATGGTCGCTATCTTCTCTGCGTGATCTGCAACACGTTCGAGCTGTCGTGCAATCGTATAGTAATCAGCAATCGTCGGACGGTCAATACCGAGTTGATCGATCTCCTGAAGGTCGGACAACGCCCGTTGATAGTGGCGACTCACCATACCGAACAGTCGATCGACTTCGTCGTCACGCTCACAGACGCGGGCAGCGAGCTCTTCATCATCCTCAATCACGGCGGTCACGGCCCGTTCGTGCATCGCAAGCGTGATGCGCTGAAGCTGGATCACCGTCTGGCGAATGGAGACATCGTTGGTGTTGAGCAAACTCTGGAGCGTGATCACATCATCTGATTCCGAGACGATTTCGAGACCAACGAGACCGCTCGCTGCCATCGTGACTGCGTTGCGCTGTGACACCTCGAACCCACCAACCGCGGTGAGCGTGAACGAGTCAAAACCCGCAGCGTAGAACGCTCGGACGGTACGAGAGATATCGTCCTCGTCGAGATGATCGACGCTGACGCGAGACTCGCGCTTGCCGTTTTGCGTGGGACTCGGACGCACCAACAGCGAGCCGTCGCTGTGCGGGTAGAGATACATCCGTGCTCCCGATTCGAGACCATGCTCTTTTGCCCACTGTTTTGGCAGCGACACCGTAAACGTCGATCCACCCGTCAGCTGAATTTTGCGTGTTTCCATTATTGGGAGTTGTATTCTGCACGTCGGATCACAGAGGGATCGCCACTCTGGTGTCCGTGCTGCTTTTGAGTGTTGTTCTGTCTCACAGTTAGCCGAATTTACCGGTGATGTAGTCTTCGACACGCTGGCTTTCGGGATTCTCGAAGATCTTTTGGGTACTATCAAATTCGACGAGCTCTCCCCCCGTGAGGAAGACGGCGGTCTTATCGGAGATGCGAGCGGCTTGCTGCATGTTGTGAGTGACAATCACCACAGTGTACTCTTCGGCTAAATTGTCGATTAGGTCCTCGATCTTCGAGGTCGCAACGGGATCGAGCGCACTCGCGGGCTCATCCATCAAGAGCACCTCGGGATCTGGGGCAATAGCGCGAGCAATACAGAGACGCTGTTGTTGTCCACCGGAAAGCTCGAGTCCGGATTCGTCCAATCGATCGGAGACTTCATCCCACAGCGCCGCACGTTTGAGTGACTGCTCGACGATCTTATCGTAGTCGCCGTTTTTGTCCTGTATCTCCAAACCGTACGCGACATTGTCGTAGATGCTTTTCGGAAACGGATTTGGTTTCTGAAAGACCATCCCGACACGTCGGCGCAATGCGACGGGATCGATGTTGTCATCGTATACGTTCACTCCCTGAAGATGGAGCTGTCCTTCGATTCGGCAGGTATCGATGAGATCGTTCATTCGGTTAATACACCGAAGAAACGTCGATTTGCCACAACCGGATGGCCCGATCATCGCTGTGACACGATGTTTGGGAATCTCCATCGTGATGTCGTTGAGCGCCTGATCGTCGTCGTACCAAACGTTGATGTTCTCCGTCCGGATGATTGGTGTGGCTTGCATGGTTGCCCCTGCGTCATCGACACCGTCTCTGACATCTGTCTCGATCAACCTCTCGTCGTTCGCGTCACCCGTATTCGATACGAGCTCTTGTTCTAATTCTTCGTTAGTCATCTTTTAATTTTCTCTCTGGTATCTATTTCGAAGGAGAATTGCGATAGAATTCATCGCCAGAAGAACGGCGACGAGCACGACTACTCCGGCGGGAACAGCCTTTTGATAGAACGGTTCACTGGCGAAATAGCTCGCCCACGCGTACACTTGGAGCGGCATTGCGCTCACCTTCGAGGATAGTTCGGTCGGGAGGCTGAACACGACGTTCGGTGCGCCGATCATGATCAACGGCGCGGTTTCACCAATGGCTCTCCCGAGTGCGAGGATCGTTCCCGTGAGGATGCCGGGAAACGCACGCGGCAGCACGACGTTCCGAACGGTTTGTCCGCGGGTTGCGCCCATTCCGTAGGATGCTTGGCGCATCTCGTTGGGAACCGACCGGATCGCTTCTCGCGCCGAAATGATGATGATCGGGAGAATCAGAAGCGATAGAGTCGCCCCACCGATCAGCACTGTCCCTGGTGGCTGGCCGAGATAGGTGACGAAGATACCGAGTCCAAGCAGTCCATAAACGACTGATGGCACGCCTGCGAGATTAGAGATATTGACATCGATAATGCGGGTGAAACGGTTGTCGGGGGCGTACTCTTCGAGGTAGATGGCAGCACCGACTCCGAGCGGGAACGAGAGCACGACGACGGTGACCATCAGCAGGATCGATCCGCCAATCGCCTGGTACAGTCCTGCGTCTTCTGCTGTGCCGCTGTGCGGGCTGGTGAGGAACTGCCAGTCGACCCACGATTGTGGTCCGGCAAAGCCCGCGAATTCGACGACGAACGCACCGAGCAGCACGCCACCGAAGATTACAGCCGTCAGCAAGAGTCCGATTCGATCCTGTGGGCGAGTGATTGCAGAACCGACGACGTACGCACCGATCGGGACGACCGCCACTGACGCTAACACCGTCGCTGGAAGCGGATCGATTCCGATCTGTGGACCGATGAATGCCGCCACGATGACCGCTCCAAGCGCAAGCCCTCCAGCAACCAGTTTCGTACGCTCCTCTCCAATCTGAACAGCGTATCGTTCGACGATTACAGCGACTGCAAGGCCAAGCGTCAGTGTGATCATCAGCCAGTCGGTGAAGACGAGCGGAAACTCCTGAACGAATGTAGCAATGCTCGGAATTACTTGTGAGATACCGAGTTCAGAGCCGACCGGACCGGGAAGACCGAACAGTGAGAAATAAAACAGGCCTGCCGTCATCCCGAGTCGAGTGAGGAATGGCACACGTCGGTCGAACCGTTCAATGCCGATGACGAGCGCAGTGGGGACAGCGATCGCAATACTGTAGGCAAACCACATCAGCGGTGGGACGATATCGATGAAAATCATCGCAAATCCGCTGGCGAACATGAGCGCAACAACAAACAGTCCGACGACGGTCGCACCGAACTTGAACGCGTCCACGTTCCGCCAGTAAAGATAGCTCCCGACGATTATCGTCGGGAGAACGAACGTCACAAAGAATGTAAGAAGCCAACCGGAATCGGCTGTCGTCGGTTGAATCGCGTCGTTTAGGACGTAGATGAGTAGAATTGTCAGTACAACGAGACCGAATAGCGTCGCGGCAAGTAGCACGTACCGGAAAATGGTACCGACCGTCCGACTGACGTGACCGAACCCGTCTGCGTACCCGGAGTCGACGTCAGTGTCCGTGTTGGTGTCCATCGACATCTCAGTACTCCTCCCTGTAGTGTCGTGCGATGAGATCGCTGACGATGTTCATTGTGAGTGTAATGACAAACAACGTGAGACCGATTGCGAAGAGACTCCGATACGCCAAACCACCACCAGTCGTATCTCCCGTCAGTAAGCTCACCATTGCGGCTGTCATCGGTAGCGCTCCTTCGAGATAAGACGCCGGATCAAGCGGATTGAGATAGTTCGCCTGCGCGCCCGCGGCGATGGTCACGGCCATCGTCTCGCCGATCGCACGAGAGAGTGCAAGAATAAAGGATGAGAAGATTCCAGAGAGTGCGGCTGGTACGACGATTCCCGTCGAGACGTCGAATTTCGTCGCGCCCATTCCGTAGCCAGCCTGCCGGAGTTCGTCAGGAACCGCCGACATCGCATCCTCACTGATCGAAGCGACCATCGGGATGATCATGATACCGACAACGATGCTTGCTGATAGCAGATTGAACGTACCGATGTCGGGGAAGACGATCTCTAGTGCGGGTGTGATGTAGATGACCGCAAAGAATCCGTAGACGACCGTCGGAATGCCAGCGAGAACCTCAAGAGCAGGTTTCAGTACTGCCCGCAACTGCGGGCGTGCGTATTCACTCAAGTAGATTGCTGTCGCCACACCGAGTGGCATTGCGATGGCTGCCGAGCCGATCGTTATCATCAGCGTTGCCGAGACGAGGGTAAGCACGCCGAACTGTTCGTTGTTAATTATCCATTCCTTTCCTGTGAGAAAATCGACAATTGAGGCGGTCGGTCCTTCGACGCCCAGTAGTGGGGCCGTTAGTTCGAAAAACTTCGCCGCCTCGGTAACGAGGAGGACGATAATACTGAGCGTCGTCAGAATCGACAGTGATGCACAGAGAAAGAAAAACGACCGCATTAGGAGCTCAGAAGCGGAATTTTCCGTGTTCCTCGTCAGATCTGTCTGTATATCGCTTCCATTCATGTCAAATCACGGTCGTTCCGCTTGGTTTTGAAATAACTAACCATTCTACGTTTCCGACTGGCTCAACCCTGTTTGGCTTCGCTGATGGCTGATTCGAGCTTTTTCATCTGCTCTTCCTGCTGGCTGCTGTCGAGGGGAACGTATCCAACCTCGTCGGCAACGATCTTCTTGTTAGTCGCGTTCTCGATCCAGAACTTAGCGAATTCGGCGACGTGCTCCTCCGCCAGCGACTCCTTCGATGGGTAGGTGAACAGCGGACGGGAAAGTGGCGTGTACTTGCCGGATTTTGCTGTTTCAAGTGACGGATCGACACAGCCGTTGCCGTCGTCGATACCCAGTGCTTTCACCGCGTCTTTGTTCTCGCTGTAGTACGCGAATCCGAGGTACCCAATTGCGTTCTTCGAGCCTTTCACGCCCTGGATGATCTGGCGGTCTTGCTCGGTCGCTGAGTAGTCCTGACGGTGACCGGGACCTTCTTCGCCGAGAATTGCCTCGATGAAGTAGTCGTACGTACCTGATGCGTCGGTTGGGCCGTACAGTTCGAGGTCTTCATCAGGCCAATCGGAGTTGATATCCTTCCAGGTCTTTGGCTTGGTTTCGGCCGACCAGATCTTTTTGAGCTGCTCGACAGTGAGGCAGTCGACCCAATTGGCTTCTTTGTTAACGACGACAGTCAGCGCGTCCGTTGCAACGTTTAGCTCAACTGGATTGACGTTGTTGCCTTGGCAGTTCGACGTCTCTTCTTCCTTGATCGGTCGAGAAGCGTTGTTGAAATCGGTCCGTCCTGGACAAAAGTGATTCTCGAAGCCACCACCGGATCCAGTTGACTGGATGTTGATCTTGACCTGCGAGTGCTCCTTTTTGAACCGCTCGCCCATCGCAGTCGCGAGTGGGAATACGGTCGAACTTCCAGCGATGTCGATCGTACCCGACAGCTGGCCGCTACTTCCGCCTTCAGTGGTGCTTTCTCCACTACCGCTATCCATGTCGTCGGTGGAGTCTCCGCTGCCTTTTGTTTCAGTGCTATTACTACCGCTGTTATCATTATTAAGACAGCCTGCAACGAGAACAGTTCCGGCAGCTCCGGATGCAAGTAGAAACTCTCTTCTCGATGGGGTGTCGTGGATGTCAGGTACGCCTGTCATCAATTATGATCATTACAACGATGGTAAAGTAGCTATATATGTCTGATATGTCTATCAATATTTAGCTACGTACAGATAATTTCGATGGAGAGTACAATGTATTAGTACATACTACATATAGAGCGTATGTACGGCTCAGTAGCGGTATGGATTGAACTATCTGTGGCTTGCGCGAAAATCGAGCGTGTGACTGTCTAACGAAATAGATGTCGTTGGGTATCTTCTTGGGTTCGTATGGTGAATCACAGCCTCGAACAGGTCCAGTGGTCCGTCATCGAATACATTCTCTGGGCGCTTCTTTCAGTGTGCTCCCTCAGAGCACTTGTTGGTCGTCAGCACAGATTTCAGAGCCACTTCCATATGGAGCCATCAGCGTAACCAAACAAGATCAGTCAGTAATCAGTAGTCAGTAGTGAAGCACACTGTAGGGTGCTGTGTCTGTATTGTGATCTATTCCTATATAATGTGATTGAGAATCAGTCAGACAGAGACTATCAGCCGTTGAACCAGAGTGGCTCGGGTGTCTCCATTCGTCCCTACTTGTCTCACCCTATCCTCTATCGGTCCATTTGAGCAGTAGTAGCGTTGCTTCGAAGAGGACCACCATCGAGCCGGCAACGATGATCGGGGCCATTCCGGTCGGGTCGGGGTTGGTGACGAAGGCAAGGCCAAGGAAGCCACCCCAGAAGTACAGTCGGCGGTCGGTGAGCCATTCTCTGCTTGTGACACCCATCATAACGCCGAGCATAATGAACAGCGGTATTTGGAAGATGAGCGCGAAAAAGCCCATCAGGAGGAGCATCAATCCGAAGGTGTCTGATAGTCCGAATGCGATTTCGGCGGCTCCCTGTGAATAGCCGAGGAAATAGATGAAGATGAGTGGGAGGACGACCAGAAAGGCGAACGCGACACCGAGTCCTGCGAGTATGAGGCTCGTCGGAATTGCTGCAATGTAGTAGCGTCGCTCTCGTGGGTAAAGCCCTGGCCGCATGAACAGATACGTTTCATAGACAAACACTGGGAGCGCGATAACGAATCCAGCGAGCGTTGCGACCTTCAAGCGCGCAAGCACGAGCGCGAGCGGACGATACACTCGTGGACGAACGACGCCTGCACTTGCTGTATCGAGAATCGAATACCAGATGAAGTTGATGAGCCGATCGGCAAACGGGAAGGCAATGGCACTCACAATAGCCATCACCACGACGACGACCAGCACCCGACGGACCATCTCTTCGATGTGGTCGCTGAGGGGCATTTCTTGATCCTCAGTCGGCCCGCTCGGGACGAGTGCATCGTCATTACTCGTCGGTTTTGGCACGTCAGTTTCGGTCTTCTTCGGCGTGAGTGTGCCCCCGTCGGATTTTGTCGGGGTGTGTGCCTCATTCGATCTATACGATCCTCCCGCTCCCGAAGCTGAGGTCGCCGATTTGTCGGAGTTCGAATGATCAGTTGAAGCTCCCGCGGTCGTCGGCGCTGGATCGGGTGCAGGTTCAGGCTCGGACTGAGAGCTCTCCTGTTTGTTGGTGTCCGTCTTCGAATCAGACGACGGATCTTGTTTCCATGGAACGTCGGATCCAGGTCCCCATTGAGTCTCGTTTTTCGAACTCTGCTTACTCGAAGACGGTTCGTTCGTTGTCTTCGAACTGCTCGATCCAGTGGACCGATTTCGTCGACTGGACGGTTTGTTAGAGCTACTTGATCCAGTGGATCGATTTTTGTGACTGGACGGTTTGTTAGAGCTACTTGATCCAGTGGATCGATTTTTGTGACTGGACGGTTTGTTAGAGCTGCTCGATCCAGTGGACCGATTTTTGTGACTGGATGGTTTGTTAGAGCTGCTCGATCCAGTGGACCGATTTTTGTGACTGGATGGTTTGTTAGAGCTGCTCGATCCAGTGGACCGATTTTTGTGACTGGATGGTTTGTTAGAGCCACTTGATCCAGTGGACCGATTTCGTCGACTGGACGGTTTATTTGAGCTGCTCGATCCAGTGGACCGATTTTTGTGACTGGATGGTTTGTTAGAGCCACTTGATCCAGTGGACCGATTTCGTCGACTGGACGGTTTATTTGAGCTACTCGTTCCAGTGGATCGATTTTTGTGACTGGATGGTTTGTTAGAGCCACTTGATCCAGTGGACCGATTTCGTCGACTGGACGGTTTATTTGAGCTACTCGTTCCAGTGGATCGGTCACGCCGACTGGACGGTTTATTTGAGCTACTTGATCCAGTGGATCGATTTTTGTGACTGGACGGTTTATCGGAGCTGCTCGATCCAGTGGATCGGTCACGCCGACTGGATGGTTTGTTAGAGCTACTTGATCCAGTGGATCGGTCACGCCGACTGGATGGTTTGTTAGAGCTGCTCGATCCAGTGGACCGATTTCGTCGACTGGACGGTTTATCGGAGCTGCTCGATCCGGTCGATCGGTCACGACGACTAGATGGTTTGTTTGAACCAGTTGAGTCAGCAGTGCTTTCTCTGGAAGTGCCCGAATTTGGAGTATGTCCCCGTTTGCTTGAGCGGTTGCGGTCGGTCCGTCTGTTTGTCCCTTGGGTGCTTCGATTCTTCGGATCTGGATTGCCACGGGGACCGCCGCTCACACCATTTTCTTCATCCTCTTCGGAAAAGACGAAATCTTCCTCGGACTCATCGGGGAAAACGAAATCACCATCTTCGGAATCTTCTTCGTCAGATGGGGTCTGCCACGACTCATCCGAGTCCGGTGGCTGACCATACGGCCTGCGTCCGTCGTCTTCACCCATTACGGTACTCTCATATCCCATCGATTGTAAGCCTTCTCACCCGATACCACAACGACAATTCACTTTTCTTTGGTTGATGGTCTTCCTCTGCTTATTCACATTACAATTATTGAATATCGATGGATAACAGCGCTTGCTGGCTGTATTCCGGCCAATTTGATCCATCTGTTAGGTGGCATAACGATTGATAGATACTGTGTTGCGGATGGATTAGTCAGATTTCAATTTGTTTATAGATAGATATAAACAAACTCACGGACGGTGAAACCTTGCGATCTATCCGAATTAGCAACTCATATGGTCAGTTAATAATATCAGAAATAGTTGGCACCCATGTTAGTTTAACGAAATGTTCAGCAAGTGTTTACCGCTCACGATGTATCGTCGTAGACTGCTATAGAGAACGTCGGTACGAGTGAATCCATATCGGAATCGTCCATAGATATCAACAGAGTGGTCTTGGATCCAGACCCATCTCATCAAGCGTCTGGGCGTACTCCTCGTAGGCTGTTTCGATGATACTGATGGCTGCGGCCTCGGCTTGGTGTTTTTCCGTATCTGTTTCACAAACGGTTTCGAGTAGCATTGCACCGTCCATCACGGCTGCATCAGTCTCTGCACGAATGGTACGGAACAGATCCGCCGTCGATTCGTCTGCCTCGTTGATGAAGAAGTTGATTGTCTGGAGGAGCGTACGCGAACTCACTAATGGCCGTCCCACCATGCCCGCCGCGACGCGCTCTTGTGTCGTTTCGAGCGCGCGAAGCTCCCGATGTACAGCGTCGGCTTCTGGATCTGGGTGGTTGTTCAAATACTCCGACTCCTCGCTATCAATGTTTTTGAGTCGAGTGATGATCCGTTCTGCGTGATCATCTTCCTGTGATGCGGTCCGCTCGAACGCCGCACGCGCGTTCTCGTCTGATTCATCGACAACCCACGCTTCGAACGTCGCTTTTGCACGCTGTTCGACCAGTATTGCTTCTTTAAGCACGCGAGTGGTTTCGAGTTCGGCATCCGTCGTGGCGATGAGTGCTTTCTCGCTCCCGAGGCGCTCGAGTTCCGTTGCACACGCCGAATTTACCTGCTCTACGAACGCATCGGCATCCATACTCCATCAAATACCTCTGAAAAGAAATACGCCACGGTGGTTATAGGAGTCGCATTGCGTACTCTGTAACATGGATCAAGAAAAACCTGACTCGGACTCTGACGCTGCTTCTTCGTCTGATTCGGGGTCTCTTGTTGGATCGATCACCGCCGAGGAACTTCGGCAATGGCTCGATACTGATGAGCCAACGTTGCTCGATATTCGCAATCGTGATGAGGTCGAAGCGTGGCGAATCGAGGGCGCGGATCGAACCGAAATCCCCTATATGCGGTTTCTCAGTGCCTCAGTGACTAATTCTGTCGAGGAGCTTGCTGCTGACATCGATCAGCCAGTCGTAGTCGTCTGTCCACGTGGAGAAGAAAGTGCATCTGTCGTCGAGATGCTGCATCAAGTAGGGATTGAAGCCGTGAACCTCACTGGTGGAATGCACAGTTGGGCACAACTCTACGAGGGATTCACACTCGACACAGAGCCAGTCCTGATCCAGTACGACCGGCCGTCAAGTGGCTGTCTATCGTATCTCCTCGTGAGCGACGGTGAAGCAGCCGTTATCGACCCACTACGAGCGTTCGTCGATCGGTATCGAGCCGACGCTGCTGAACATGGTGGAACTCTCGTCTCTGCTATTGATACACACCTCCACGCTGACCACATCAGCGGGCTCTCCCTGCTGGCCGAACAGAGCGAAAGCGTCGAACCGATCGTCTCCACGAAAACAGCGATGCGGGGCGTCGAGCGTGTATCGACAGTTGATGCTGGAGAACCCATCACCGTCGGAACAACGTCTATCGAACCAATCGCCGCACCGGGTCACACGAGCGGGATGACCGCGTTGTACGTGGCAGATCTTGATCTGCTTTTAACTGGTGATGGGCTTTTCATCGAACACGTCCCACGTCCCGATCTCGAAGCCGATGCTGCTGACGTTCGGGACGCTGCACGCACACTCTACCGGACGCTCACCGATCGGTTCGCGCGATTCGACGACGAAACACGCATTGTGCCGGGCCACTACGATCCTTCGAACACAGAACGACCACACATCGCCCGTCTCGGTGACGTCCGTGACCTCTCTGTCTTTGATATGACCGAAGCAGCGTTCGTTGACAGCGTTCTCAATGACATGCCGCCCCGGCCGAACAACTACGAACGGATCATTGACATCAACTGCGGGACAGAAGTAGCCGAGGATGAAGCCTTCGAACTCGAACTCGGGCCAAACAACTGCGCCGCTGGATCGACGAGTAACTGATGAGCGACATCGAGTGGATGCGAACGCGAATTTCTGCGTATCTTCTGAACGACCATCCCAGACTCATTCAGACAGTATTGACGTGTGCAGACGCGACTGCTGCATCTCGTCCCGACGGATTCTCAGTTGCTGATGGTCCTGCAGACCTACTTTGTGAACAGCTTGAGCGATCAAATGTCATCAAACAACTCCCCAGCGTTCTCGCGGGCGCAGTCAACCAGCTGAATAGCTCCCTCACGACCGAGCCGGTCGCAGCACCACCGTACGTCGTAGTAACGAACGTCGGTCCCGTTATGCGTGCGACAGTCGACAATCGGCGGCTCGTCATTACTATCGAGGCTTTTCACATCGAACGAAACTCCCATCGATACGTTCGTACGACGAATGTTCCAGAAGAAGCCCTCACCATCGAACTCCCCGAACAGCCGTGAACCTCGTGAGTGGTTTTTCCGTGATTCTGGACCAATCTAGTCCCAGAAACCGACACGACTCGTTAGTTTCATTGCCCTACATGAGCTACGGCGAAGGGAGATAATCGATGGATGTCTTCGATGCTACAGTTACTGCTGGGATATCTTGGGATGGGGGGAAATCGGGAGCGAGAATGGAAACAGCACTGATTCAAGCGATCCTTCGCCGGGTCGGTGGGCGACAGTTCAGACGTGCGATGTCTGTTCCTCTCGATGTTTGTCTCGATTCTCCAGACCAGATCTCGGGGAACGTGGACGCTCGTATCCATAACACCCGATTCTGTCTCCACAGTACGTCCGATGCGTCTTCGATCTCTGACCTGAGATCAGATGGATCTAGAAGTGTTGAACCGCCGTCGAACGATGCGACCATTCGACGCAGAGGCTGTCTGTGAGCGCTCCGATCATCTCCGTTGTCAGTCTTCTCGTTGCGCTCTTTCTCGTGTTCCTCAACGGGTTGTTCGTGGCAGCGGAGTTCGCATTCGTGCGCGTTCGCCCAAACCAGATACGAGCACGTGTCGAGGAGGGTAAACCCTCCGCGACGGTGGTCAAGGAAGCTGTCGATAACCTCGATGACTACCTCGCAGTCTGTCAGCTCGGAATCACTATTTCCTCACTTGGACTTGGGTGGATCGGCGGGCCGGCCGTGGCAGCACTCATCAGCCCAGTGTTGGAACCGACGTTAGCTTCGGAAAGCGTCCATATCGTTGCTGTTGCGATCGGCTTTTCGCTTATCACGTTCTTGCACGTGACTTTCGGCGAACTCGCTCCGAAGACGTTCTCCATTCAGGACGCCGAAACGATTTCGTTCCTCGTCGCGCCACCGATGAAGTTCTTCTACTATCTCTTCATGCCGGGTGTGATTTTCTTCAACGGCACTGCCAACGCCTTCACGCGAATGCTTGGTTATCCACCAGCGTCCGAGACGGAAGAAACACACACCGAGGAGGATATTCGGGCGCTCATCGCGCGGTCGCGCGAGCAGGGAATGGTCGAAGCAGACGAAGAGGAGATGATCGAGGGCGTCTTCGAACTAAACGATACCTCTGCCCGGGAAATCATGACTCCTCGACCGGACGTAGAGACCTTCTCCGCAGATATGCCGTTGGAGACGCTCCTCGCGGAGACTGCTGAGCAGAATCACACGTGCTATCCGGTTCTGAACCGGGACGACGGCGAGCAAGTTCTCGGCTCTGTTCACGTTGAAGATATGCTGCGGGCCGCTGTTGCAGACGAAGGAGCGCCGATTACAGCCCGTGATCTCCTTCGCGATGTTCTCACAGTCCCAGAGAACCGACATATCGACGATCTCTTGGCTGATCTTCAAGAACGAGAGGTTCAGATGGCTATGGTGTTCGATGAGTGGGGATCATTCGAGGGAATCGTGACTGTCGAAGACATTCTCGAGAAGATCGTCGGCGAAATCAGAGACGAATTTGACACCGAAGAGGAGGAGCCATCGATCGATAGCCGCGATACCGGTGGTTACACCATCGATGGGCGCGTCCCGATCCAACGCCTCAACACAACTCTCGATGCTGACTTCGAGAGCAAGAGTTTCGAAACGACAGGAGGATTGGTCCTCGATCAGTTAGGACGCGCACCCGAACCCGATGACAGGGTTGAACTAGACGGCTACGTTTTGCACGTCGATAAGGTGGATGGCACCCGCATCTCGACCGTGATCGCAGAAGAAACCAAAATCAACGAACAGAACGAACAATAGACGGAGCCCTCCGAGTAGTTTCTGGATTCCGACAGTCCGATTTTCTCGGTAAGTTCACACCGCGCTTTTCATTCTATTATGCAGGGTTCCATTTTCCTTATGGCAATTCAGACCGTTCACATATCTGTGACTCTTGTATGAGATTAGATGATAAGACAGTCTTCATCACTGGAGCAGGCGGTGGAATCGGTAGCGAGACCGCACGAAAATGTGCTGAGATGGGTGCACGCGTCATCGTGACGGACATAGATAGCGCTGCAGCTGAGCGGACTGTAGAATCACTCGACGAAGCAGAGAACGACGCCGTTTATCACACGCTCGATGTAACTAATGTCGATCAGTTCCACGATCTTGTGACAGCGACAGCCAACGAGTACGGTCTCGATGTGCTTGTGAACAACGCTGGCATCGGTCATCCCTCGGCGAAGATCGAAGAGATTGACGAAGACGTTCGTGATCTGGTGGTCTCCGTCAACATCAACGGCGTCTGGAACGGATGCCACGCGGCTTTACCGATAATGAAATCGCAAGGCTACGGTTCGATTGTCAACGTCGCATCACTTGCAGGCGTGATCGGACTCCCATCACAGGCGGTCTATTCGCTTACGAAGGGTGCAGTGATCAATTTCACGCGCGCTGTGGCTGCCGAAAGTGGTCCAAGCGGTGTGCGTATCAACGCAGTTTGTCCAGGCTTCATCGACGCTGGAATTGGCAAACAGTTTTTCGAAACACACGATGACCCAGCTGCGGCACGCAAGCGCATGGAAGCGCAGTATCCATTGAAACGGCTTGGGAACCCTGATGAGGTCGCAGCAGCGATCTGCTTTTTAGCGAGCGACGAAGCATCGTACATCACCGGCCACGATCTCATCATCGACGGTGGCTATTCGATTTCGTAGCTGTGGCCACGTGCGTCCTATCAGACGAGCAGCGATAGCCCAGCAACAACGCGAAACTCGATAGAGGAGACGTACTCAGATTCAGATTCAGATTCAGATGCGGGTGCGGGTATTACTCTCGTCGTCCGTCGTGGCCCGGGTAGTCGCGTTCGAATCGTTCTTCCAGTTCTCGCTGGCTAATCTCGATAATGACCGGTCGGCCGTGTGGGCAGGCGTATGGGTTCTCACAGTCATCGAGCGTGCGGAGGAGATCGATGATCGATCCTTCAGTCAGTGACGTGTTCCCCGTGATTGAAGGGTAGCAAGCAAGATCCGAGAGGAGGTCATCAGCCGCTGCCTCGACTGTGCTCGCGCTGTCGCCGGTGACGAACGCCGTTAAGAGATCGCGGACGAGCGTCGGTCCGACAGACCCTGCGAGCAGACCGGGGACAGTCCGAACCTCAGCGACCCGCTCCTCAACGAGTGATGCGTGAAATCCGAGTTGGGCAAGCGCGTCCACGTACTCCTCGAAGAGGGTCGCCTCTCGTGCTGTGAGTTCGAGGCGTACTGGCTCTGCGAGTGCCTGTGCGGTCGTTTCCTCTGCAAACTCTCGCTTCAATCGCTCGTAATTGACTCGTTCGTCGGCCGCGTGCTGGTCGATGAGCACCAGTCCGTCGTCTGTCTCTGCGATGAGATACGTGTCGTGAATCTGGCCAAGTACGCGCAATGATGGGAGACGATCGAACTCCGATGTCGGTTCCGGTGCATCGTCGCCCAGTCGCGTCTGGGTCGTCGAACGACGAAATCGACGCTCCTGCTCAAAGCTGTCACTGTCCTCGGTAGAGCCACTCTCAATACTGGTACTGATGTGGGGATCACTCTCGGTACTGGTCCTGCTCTCCGTTGATTGTGCTTGTTGGTTTGTTCTGACGTCCGTGCTCGTACCCGTTGCCTCTGTTCTTTCAGCTTCTCCTGACTCGTTTCCTTCCTGCTCGGTCACCGGCGCGTTCTGCCCGGCGCTTTGTCTACTCGGTTCGATCTCGGACGGCTCGGTCTCAGACGGTACGGTTTCAGTCTCGGATACTGTCGGTGCACTTTCTTGGCTCCGTTTGGGATCTGATTCGTTCTCGTCCGTTCTCTTCTCCCTCCCACCTTTCTCGTCTCTGTCGGTTGATTCTCCCGTGGTGCTGTCAGACGATTGCTCTCGATCCAGATCCTCATCTGTCGATTCCTGACCTGGTTCGAGTTCGGTCTGTTTGGGTGCTGATCGTCCGCGTGGTGCACTCGAACGAATTAATCCAGCGTCCAGCAGCGCATTTTCGACCGCGTATCGAACTTGCTCTCTCGCTTTGGTTTCGTCTGCAAAGCGCACCTCTAGCTTTCTGGGATGGACGTTCACGTCGACCTGTTCCGGATCGAGATCCAGCACAACGACAGCGAACGGATATCGATCCGGCGCGAGTTGCGATCCGTACGCCTCGATAATCGCCTCGCGCACTGCTCGCGCTGTGACGTACCGTCCGTTGACAAATGCCGTGCAGTACTCACGGCTTGCGCGGTTCGTCTCTGGATGACTCACCAGCCCCTCGATCTCAGTGAGTGGTCCATCGGGAAGGTCATCATCGGAGAGATCGATCATCGCGCTCGCCACCTCGCGGCCGTAGACGGCCATCACTGTTCCTTGCAGATCTCCCCGTCCGCTCGTCGAAAAGCGCTCCCGTCCGTCGTGTTCGAGGGTGAACGACACGCCGGGATTCGAAAGCGCATAGCCAGTCACGACGCGCTGGATGTGATCGAATTCGGTGCTCTCTTGCTTCAGATATTTGCGCCGCGCAGGAACGTTGTAGAAGAGGTCCGTCACCTCGACGGTCGTTCCCTCAGGACAGCCCGCTGGACCAACGTGTGTCCGTTCGCCGCCTTCGATACGAACTTCGGTGCCTCGGGTCCCATCACGTGGCTTTGTCGTTACTGTCACCCGCGACACCGCGCTGATTGCGTGTAGCGCCTCGCCTCGAAATCCGAGCGTCCGGACACCTGCTTCGAGATCGTTGATGTCGTCGATCTTGCTGGTCGTATGCTTCTCGACCGCCCGTTTTGCGTCCGCTTCCGTCATTCCGGTGCCGTCATCGCTCACCTGAATTCGCTCTGTTCCCCCTGCTTCGACAGCGACTGTCACGCGTGATGCGTCTGCATCGAGACTGTTCTCGATGAGTTCCTTGACCGCAGACGCAGGACGTTCGACCACCTCCCCAGCAGCGATGCGCTCGATCGTCCGATCATCGAGTTCGTGAATGCGCTCGTCCTGTTCGTCACTCATCGATCATCCGCCTCCTCAAATTCCGTCCTTCGATTCGTGTACCCCACGGCGAGTGTGAGAGCGTGTTCGACTCACGAGCGAACGTCGACAGCCTCCTCACACAGTCACCAGTAGCCATTGGACGCATACACGGGGGAAGGACGTATCAATCCAATGCTGACCGGGATGAGCATGATCTCTGAGCTCAAAAAACGAAACGGACATCACGCGATCGCTACTCTGACGTTATTTGGCTTCGTTGTCCCCATTGCTGTCAACGGACGTCAGGCTACTCCTCTAACTGCTCTTGCCACTGCTTCACTTTTCCCATCAAGTCGACGGGCGATTCTTCGTTTACGTTTACACCCTCTAACGCCTCCAGCACCGCCTTTTTGTCCGGGTCCAACGACGCATCGTCGCCACCGTCTGCGCTTGTCCGGCGGAACTGTCCCGACCCGAGGTCGAAGACGACCTGTTGTGTATCATCGCCCGTGCTCTCACCACCGCGCACGTTAATGGCCTTGTCCTCACGGAGCCGCCTGAGGACGGTCCGAGCACGATCCACAACCGGCTCTGGTACGCTCGCCAATTCGGCGACGTGGACTCCGTACGACCGATCAGCAGGGCCGTCGTCGATCGTCCAGAGGAACGTCACATCCCCATCTCGGTCCTCGGCGGCCATGTGGACGTTGTGAACGCCCGGAAGTCGATCCGCGAGATCGGTCAGCTCGTGATAGTGTGTGGCGAACAGCGTTTTCGATTTGATCTGGTTGTGAAGATACTCCGTTGCGGCCCACGCGATGGATATCCCATCGTAGGTCGCGGTGCCACGGCCGACCTCGTCGAGAATGACGAGTGAGTCCTCTGTCGCTGAATGGAGGATGTTCGATAGCTCTTGCATTTCGACCATGAACGTCGAACGGCCCTGCGCGAGTTCATCGAGCGCACCGACGCGAGTGTAGATTCCGTCGACGAGACCGATTGTCGCGCTGTGTGCGGGGATAAAGCTCCCGATCTGGGCGAGAAGGACGATCAACGCTGTCTGTCGCATATACGTTGATTTCCCGCTCATGTTCGGTCCCGTCACGACGAGAAAGCGCCAATCCTCGGTCATCGACAGATCGTTCGGGACGAACTCGGTCTGTGTTTCCACGACGGGATGGCGGCCGGTTTCGATATCGATCGGACCGGGGGCTGTGAGTGTCGGCTGCGTCCAGTCGTGGCGCACGGCGTGGACAGCGAGACCCATCAGCGTATCGAGCTCTGCGAGTGCCCGTCCCACGTCCTGTAGCAGGCTCGCCTGTTCGGCTGCCTGTGTTCGCAGTTCTTCGAAGAGTTCGTACTCCAACTCACCGCGTTGCTCTTCGAGGCGGAGGATGTCGCGTTCGTGTTCGCGGAGGTCGTCGGTGACGTACCGCTGGGAGTTTTTGAGCGTCTTGATTCCCTCGTACTCCTCTGGAACGTTCGCTGTCTCCGATTTTGGCACCTGAATGTAGTAGCCGTCGGTCTTGTTGCGATCGACCGTGAGTCGTCCGATGTTGTGACGGTTCTGTTCGCGTTCTGCGAGTGTCTCGATCCATTCAGTGGCTCCCTCGTGTTCCTCGATGAGTGCATCGAGTTCGTCGTCGAACCCTTTCCGGATCAGTCCCCCTTGGGTGAGCGTCTGCGGTGGGTCTTCGGCGAGTGCGTCTTCGAGCGCAGTGTGGAGATCTGCTGCTGCCGTGCGGTCCGGGCGCGTAATGATGTCTGAAAGCGGCGACCCAGCCAGCCGATTTGTCCGTTCGATGCGCTCGCCTACTTGTGGCAACAGTGCGAGCGTGTCCCGCATTCGGAGGAGATCATGTGCGTCCGCGCTTCCCGAGACTGATCGACTGGCGAGTCGTTCGAGATCAGAGACGTTTCCGAGCAACTCGCGCAGTTCCTCGCGGACCATTGCGGTCTCACAGAGCGCAGCAATACACGCCTGACGGCGTTCAAGCTCGCCACGAGATCGTCGCGGTCGGGTGAGCCACTCCTTCAGGAGTCTCCCACCGGCGCTTGTCACTGTGTGGTCGATCGTCTCGAACAGTGATTTCCCGGACCCAGTCATCGTCTCGGCCAGCTCGAGATTTCGTTGCGTCGTCGCATCCAACTCGACGTGGTCGTCCGCCTGATAGCGCTGTAGCCGCGTCACGGCCGCGAGTGCGCCCATCCCTGTCTCTTCGATGTACGATAGCGAAGCCCCAGCCGCCCGGATTGCCGCTTCGTTTTCGAGACCGACGCTCGCTTCGATCTCCCCGAACTGCTCGCGCACGGTGTGTCGCGCCCGTCCGGGTTCGAAGGCAGCTGTTGCGTGCAGTGTGCTGTTCGTTTCGACACGCTCGTGCAGTCGTTCGAGGAGACGGTCGTTTCCACGGACGTCGGGTCCCGGGAGAACCTCTGTCGGGGTGAACCGATAGCACTCGGTGAGCACACTATCCTCTTCGGAGACCGTTGTAACGTGGAACTGACCGGTCGTGATATCGACGAACGCGAGACCGTATTCGTCCTCATCTGTCCGTCCTTCAGAGCCTCCTTCGACGATGGCCGCGAGATACTGTGCGTCTTCTGTCGTCGTTTCGAGTAGCGTCCCCGGAGTTACGACCCGCGTTATCGAGCGCTCATGGCCGTTCTCGGTTTCGTGTTGGTCCGCAACAGCGACCCGGTAGCCGCGCTCGACCAGTCCACTCACGTAGGGCGTGAGATCGTCCACCGGAACACCTGCCATCTTGTACGTCTTCCCACCGCTCGACCGTTCTGAAACCTTCAAATCGAGTTCCTGACCGACCGTCACCGCGTCCTCGTGAAAGAATTCGTAGAAATCACCCATCTGCATCGCCAGCAAGTCGGCTTCTGACTCGCGTTTCAACGCGAGATACTCGCCGACGATTCCCTCCGCAGTCATACCATTTCTGTGGCGCGGCATCGAGTAAAACACTACGGGTTCGAGATCATTCTCGATTCTATTCCACATATTACGGAATGAATTCTATTGTTGTTGGTTCACAGAAAGCATATGCTGCAGCAGTAAGTGTATTTTTCATGGGAAATCCAATTGGGATTATAATCGTCCTTTTCGGATTGATTGGGACGATTTGGCCATACAAGTTAGCTCGTTTCAACGAACAGATGGACTCAATCGGGAGCAGGCGGCGGTTCTCAGATGTCGAACCAGCTGGGTGGAACGTTGCGCTAACACGAGTTGTCGGTGTCGTAATGGTGATTATTGGAGTGATACTATTAGCAGGAGGATGAGATCCCGGACCAATCTCATTCCTGATCTCACGTTCTCATCGTGTGATCTGGTCTCTGAGTCTGTCCCACGAATTTTTAATCGAAGAGGAGACCACCCGGTCTATGCGAAGCATAGCAGTGCTCGGGGCAGTCGGTGGGGCTGGTACGACTCGAACGTGTCTCGAATTCGGCTCAATACTAGCCCGCGACGGTCGATCGGTTGCGATTTTAGACGCGGCGTACGCAACCCAAGGACTTTCTGATCACGTCCGTGGTCGCATCACGTGCGATATGACTGCTCTTGTACTCAACGATTCTCCACTCGAATCTGGACTTGTTGACTTCGATCTTTCCGATCGTTCGGGACGGCTCGCTTGTTGTCCCGCCCACGCACCGTTCGAACGACTCGCGCGAGCGAAAACGCCCGAAGCAGCCCAGCGTTTCGAGGAGCGGATTGAGGAGGCGGTGCGTTCGTTCGATCACGTTCTCGTCGATACCCCGCCGGTTGCGGCGAATCAGGCCATCGCGGCGGTAACGAGCGTCGAGCGGGTTGCACTGGTCGCGCCAGCGGATCAACGCGGTTCCGATGGAATTTCCCGTCTCTGTGATCGACTGACCGATATCGGTATCTCGACGTTCTGGACAATTCGAACGAATGCGACGGAGGAGACGTTGGATGCAGATGGTATCCTTCCGACGCCCGACGTGACGGACCCGAACTCCGTTCCCACCACGATCCGGGGAGGCGGGCAATTTACGACTGCAGTTGCTGATGCTGTCGAGACGGTGCTCGATACCGACCTCGGTGTTGAACTCCAGACCGGTGGTCTTTTTTCTTGAGTTTCGACTCGGAATGAGTCTGAAAACTTCGAGTATTGGGTTAGAACAACTCGCTCGTGTCGCTCATCGTCTCTGCGAGCGCATCACGCTTTGAAACAGTCGGGCTCGAATCGAGCGCGAACACAGATTCGAGTGCCTCGCGCGCCCCCGGTATCGGGTCGTGCGTCTCGACGAACGCTGCGAGCGCGAACTCCGTCTCTCCCACATTCGAGAGGGAAAGTGCCTCGGTCCGCGTACACTCGGCATTCAACCACTCGCGGACGATCGTCCGATCCATTGGTGTGGTTGCTGCGATCGGTTCACCGAGTAGGTGCAGCGTTTTTGCACCCGTGATTGGAGCAAGACCTGCTGTGCGGGAACTCTGCCCGACGCTTGCTCCGTCAGCATACGCCTCGATGAGCGTCGTTGCCTCCTCGACGCGACACGGAAGTTCGTCTGCAAACGCTGCCAATCGGTCGGTGAGTGAATCATTGGTCGCATCAACTGCTGCAATGGATCGCTTGCACTGTTCTGTCGTCACCTCCACTCCAGCGGCAATGTCAGATAATCCCACTCTATCAATGTTGGATCATATTAACTTAAAGATTTGTTTTTAGTTAGTTCATTTTCGACCACTCGAACCGGAAGATACCGGTCACCGGTAGGCTCTATCCATCGATTCAGTCGCTTCGACCGTTGTCGTGGTTGTTTTTAAAGGGTGAGCCGGACCCAGTTTGACATGTGATGAGCTCCACAGTTCAGTGCTGTCCTGAATGCGATGGTCGAGTGCGAGTAGACGGAACGGAAAACATATGTGAGCGATGTGGACTGATTCTCGGTGAGAATCCGATCGATCACGGTCCAGAGTGGCGGTCGTTCGACGACGACGACACGAATCCGGCTCGGACGGGGGCTCCACTGACTCGTTCGCGTCACGATCGAGGGTTGTCGACAGAGATCGGTTATTCGACGCGATTAAAGGGTCGAAAGCGCCGACGGATCGCACGAATGCGCCGCCAACACAGCCGTGCACAGATATCGACGAAAGCAGAACGCAATCAAGTGTACGCGTTCACTGAGATCCGGCGGCTCACGAGTACCCTCCAGCTCCCAGAGTCAATTCGTGATCGTGCATGCGTCCTCTTCGAATCCGCACAGAAAGCTGACCTGCTCCGTGGTCGCTCTCTTGAAGGGTTCGCGGCGGCTGCCATCTACGCTACCTGCCGGACGGATTCGATGTCACGGACGCTCGGTGAAATTGTGGGTGTTGCCCGTGCTTCCGAAGCAGAATTGAAAACGGCCTACGACGCACTCAACCGCGAACTCGGGTTATCCACCGGCCCGATCGATCCGAGCGAATATCTCGCGCGCTTTGCGTGTGAACTTGAGCTATCTCCTTCTGTCGAGCGGCGTGCACGCGAACTGACCGCGATGGCCCACGACCGTGGGTTCGTGTCTGGACGGAATCCGAGTGGTGTCGCCGCTGCCTGTCTGTACACTGCTGCAGACGAGGCCGGTCACGATATCACCCAGTGTGAAACTGCTGATGTAGCGGGAGTGACACCTGTAACGCTTCGGTCGACATACCACGATCTCATCAACGACTGAACTCTGCGTGCGTCTGTGCGCAACTATACGAGCGGTTCACAGCCAACGAGTGCACGGATGACTCTGTTCTGTCCTCTCCTCCCTGATTGAAGACTCGAATGTGTAACATTGTATACCGTTTCAGAGGAGAATCGCCGGTGCGTCCATCCATTCAGCTGCTGCCTGAGCGCTCACGAACCGCTCGCACTCGAGTACGACTGGGGCTTCGAGCACTCCCAGTTGAGCCATTGCGAGCGCCGCCGTCACAGGATTATCGTCGTCGTCATCGTGGTCGTTGAATCCAAATCTAATCGCGCCCGGAACCGTTTCGATCGTCCGCTCGAACTCATCCTCAAGCTGCACAACAAGGTGTTCGCGGGCGGCTCTGGCGACGTTCGCCGCCCGATCTTCGAGCGCGAGCCGTTCATCTCGAATGTCGTTGAGCCGTCGCTGACGTTCTCGCTTCTGTTCGAGTGCGTGTTCGGCTGCTGCGCGTTCTGTTTCAAGTTCGCTCAGTTCACGAATCGCGCGTTCGAGCGCAGCGAGCGCCTCCTGTGCGGGTTCACTCTCTGTCCCCGTTTCGCGGAGGGCCTCTACTTGTCCGTGCAGCCGGGCGACGTACTCTCGCTGTTGTTCGATTTCGTCTTGTGTGGCGGCCAATCGCTTGCGTGCCGGGATCGTGTCCACTGTCGCTGTCGGAAGAGCGCTGATCTGGTTCAATATGCGTTCTTGCTCGTCGTCCTGTGGCGCAGACCAGCCACGAGATCGAGCAACCGCTGCAAGCGCCGTTCGTAGACGAAGATTCATCCCAGCCGTAATCCATCCAACGTGCTCGTGGAGTACTCCCGGACGAGCGCACTCGACGGTGACCTCAATTCTATCCTCTCTCTTACTTTCACGTTTGCCTTCGTCTCTAATTGCTTGCACTATTTGTTCAGCGACGAGCGAGGTGTTCGAGAGATCGATCGCCCGGCCACACCAGACGCGTCCGTTCGATTCGATTCTCACAGCTCTCTCTTTGCCATTGTCTTTACATCTGGAAGATCTGTTCCTGCAGCGAACGCAGAGTATGGCGTACAGGCGTGCTCTCGCGTTTCATAGGCCTGTACCGCCTCTCGGACGTGTTCTGGCACTTCGATGAATTCGTTGAGTGGTCTCGTTACCTCGATCTGTACGTCTTCTGGATGCTTTTCTCGGAGACGAAGCGCGAGAAAGGCCTCAAGTTCGGTTGCTTCGAGTAGCGCCGACCGACCAAACGATCGAACGACACACTCCTCGTGTGAGCGCCTGACGTTCCGCAGGCTGCCCCGCGCCGACGCCGAATACGTGACGACCAAAAGCATACCATTGCTGGCGCAACTTGATATTTAATTCTATTTGATTGATCAGGGATATTCAGTACCGGCCTGCCCATGCCGTCAATAATAAGTCAGTCAACACGTTCGACGTCGAATCGCTTGGTGTCGTCTGAAATAAGCTCCTGGATCTGTTTGCGTGCATCCTGCACTGACTCTGCGACGACGACTAAGCCATCGACAGCCGGTGGGCCACTCGCCTCATAGGTCTGCTGCTCTTCGAATTCTGTCGCATAGGAGCGAAGGATCGCTCGAACACGCACTTCCATCGTCACAAGATCGATTTCGCCCGCTTCGAACTCGGATAATGCTTCCTCGACGTTCCTGAGTGCTGATATACGATCCATCTATACGGTTCGGAGATTGCCAGTGTTCGGCTCGTAGACATCTCCCTGTCGCCGTAGTTTCTCGATTTCGTGTTCGGCCTTCGAACGTTCCATCCCCACCGTTTCCGCATAATCGAGTATTTCTTCGATTGGTGCACCGTCGTCGTACTCTTGCTCGATTTCGGAGATGATTCCCTTGATGTTGCGGATGCGATCGCGCTGGCTCTTCGACGTTCCGGTCTCGATGACATCAGCATCGAATTCGCCGGTTTCGGGATCCATCCCAATGTCTTCGAGCGACGCAGTCACGACTTCGAGGATACGATCGACATCTTCTTTCTCGACGGTATCAGACAGCCGTACCCGGGCGCTTGCCTCCGCTAAGCGAACCAACGCTTCGAGCTTGCGGGCCGTCACTGGCACCGGCGCGTCACCGTCTGTGCCCTGTGAGCGCAGATCCACGTAGAAATCCTCGATTGAGGTTTTTGCTTCCTCAGTCATCATTGGGAAACAACTCCGTTTCGCGTAGGCGATGTATTTACGCAACAGATCAGCGTCGATCGACGGCTCTACGTCCTCGGTGACACTGTCTACCTCTTCCTGTGAAACGTTCGACGTGCTGGTCTCAGTCCGGTGGGTGTGAAGCTCCCCCGCGTAGTTCGTGTTGACGATGTGTTCGGCGAGTTCCTTGTCCTTCTCCGGGTTGGGCTTGTCAGTCACTGTGAAAATGATGTCGAATCGGGAGATGAGCGCCGGTTCGAGATCGATCTGTTCTGGGATTGATTCGTACTCATCGAACCGACCGTATTTCGGGTTGGCTGCACCGAGCAGCGAACATCTCGATTTGAGGGTTGCGTTAATTCCTGCCTTGCTGATGCTGATCTCCTGCTGTTCGAGTGCTTCGTGCATCGCCGACCGGTCTTCGGAGTTGTGCACGATCATCCCGTTGGCAACGAAGTTGTGTGTCCCTTCGACAGTGAGGTCGTAGACTGATTCGTACGCGTGATCGTCGATACTTCGCGTTCGTTCGACTTTCCTGTACGAGACGTCTTTTCCGCTGTAATCACGACGTTCGAGCGGTGCGTGCAAGACGTTCAGCTTTGTGCCACCATCTGTGACTGGATTCGGGACGGCAACGAGGTCGTTACGAGCGAGATCCGCAGCGGGTTTCTCAGTCCGTTCGTCGTTTTTGAGAACGAAAAACGGGTGATCGGCCGTTGTCGTGAGCGATTCTCCCGATTCGAGTGTGATCTCGTGCAGTTGCGTTGGAGCGTCGTACTCGTGGACCGCCTCGATAGAGCGACGGACAATTCGACCGTCGTCATCCATCGTCCACACCTCTTTGTTCATGCCGCGTATCGTCCGTCCGTTTTCGTAGTGAGACGCTTCTTTTCCCTCGGATGCAGCGTCGCATGCGAGTTCACGGATCGGAACCGTTCCCTGCCCTGTCAGAACGAGCGTATCGCCGGTCACACACCGCATTTTATCGAGCTCGTCGACTGCGGCGACGCCCTGATCGGCGAGCACGAGTGCCCCCGCCTCAAGCGACCACTGCTGGCCCTCGCTGAAGTCGTCTCGAACCGCAGCAGCGGTAATCCCTGCTGCAGACGAACCTTTTCCTGCTGTGTACACCGAACGCGGCGCGATGTTTCTGACGTACTGTAAGAGCTGAGAGTTGTGCGAAACAACATCATTCGAGAGATACGTGTGCGTTCCCGCAACTTCGAGGTCGTACACCCACTCCTCGTCCGGCTCGGTGATTGTAATTGCTTCAATGCGATCAGAGACAACCGCTGGTGCAGCGTGTGATACAGACGTCTCTGCACTCTTTGTGTCTGTGCCCCCGTC
The DNA here is from genome assembly GCF_023276375.1 of Halocatena marina. GTDB lineage: Archaea > Halobacteriota > Halobacteria > Halobacteriales > Haloarculaceae > Halocatena > Halocatena marina. Next base: position 96,559 of record NZ_JALLPK010000001.1, read on the forward strand.
GGTCGCCGTCGCAGTCGTGGAGTGTATCGAGATCCGCTGCTCTTGATCCAGACTCTGACTTTGAGTCTGATTTTGATTTTGTTCCCGATATCCATCGGCAACTGCGATTGGATCGCCAACAGCGAGTGACTCGGCTCGTACTGGCGTAAATTGACCATCTGAATCCACGAACAGTGGGTGTGAGGGTGTCACTTCGAGCTCGTATCCGCGCGCTGTCTCGATGTGGTACATCTGCTCCGGTGCTGTGCGCTTCCAAACTTTGGTCGCTCGTTTCTGTGTTAATGTTCCGTCGCTATCGAGCGATGGCAGCCAAAACTCACAGGATTGATAGACGCCGTCGTCGATCGGTTCTGGGTCATCGAGGCGTGATTCGACCAGCTCACGGATCGGTGCTTGTGATCCGTCGGCGAGCCGGACGCTGGTCTCTCCCGAGACACACTTTCCTGTCCCCGGGTCACCGATCAAGAGGATATGCATATCTCCCCGGATGCGCGAACCGTCCGGAAGGTTCTTTGTAACGCCAGAGAACAACTGGAGGATGATGGCCAACTTCTCGTCGTCGTAACCGTAGATCGACGGGGCCATCGAGGCAACCATCTGATCGTAGATGTCGTTTTCATCCGACAATGAGATGATTCGCTTTTTGTCCTCCTCGGTGATCGTCATGTCCTCGAACCGGTCGTCTTCGATCTCGACCGTAATCCCTTCCATGTAGATATCAAACATGGTCGATTTTTCCCCGTGGGATTCCTGTTGGTCGAGGTGTAACACGCCCGTCACTCGAACGGTGTCGCCTGCAGTAACCTCGCCAGTGATGTCATCTTCGATATGGATGTCGATATTTTGTGGACGTTCACCCCCGCGCAGTCCTTCTGGACTCTCCTGAACGCGGATCTTTTGTGCATCGATGAATTCAGATTGGTCAAAATTGATGCGGAACGGACCCTGTCGCTCACAGCCCTGACATTCGTGTGGTTGGTGAAAGTCACCGCCCGTTTGTGGAATACGCGTTAGCGACCCACAACGCTGGCATTCGAAAGCTGCCTCCTGAATCTTCGGACGGACGTCCGTCGCTTTTCGGATGATTCCCCGGAGGCTCACCAGCTGGCCGCAGTGATGTGCGCGAATCTCTCGTATTTCGGTCGTTTCCGGAAGATCGTACGTACGAACGTGAGCCTGCCCGAGACTCACGTCCACCGGGAGATCATACAACCGTAACGCTTCCTCTGCGTACTCGCGGAACTGCTCGGGTTGCGTGCGAAGATCCTCGGCGAGCGATTGGTCGTAGCGATAGAGATCGTTCCAAGAGACGTAGAGCGAGCGCTTATCGTTGGGATACTTGCGTGCGAGTTCACCAATCTCGTTGCGGTAGTAGGTGCGGTAGAACTCCTCGAAGCTATCGATGATTTCGGTGTTCTCCGCGCGAGCCATCGCATCCTCGTTGTGCATCTCCGGATAAGTACCTTCGCACAGCCGAGTGGAAGTGAATGTGATAGACTATCAAGCGATCCCGTTGGATCACGAGAGCTGACTCGATTCACAGCGAGGGTCTCACTGCCAGATGGCCTGTAATCTATTTACTTTAACAAGTGTTTCTCTCAGTATAGATGGTCGATCTTCTCCTTTGTAGTGAATCGTCGTCGTAGGGGTCGGATCCCCCGTTGTAACAAGATGATCACACGATCCCGATCAGCTGCAACAGTGAGGCGAGAAGATCGCCGTAGGTGAGTGCGGTTAGTAGCCCGAAAAACACCACGACGAGAAACGGAATACCGGGAGAGACCCACACCGACTCGGTCTCGCTGGAACTGAGCAGCTCCAACCCAGCGCGCAACTGCGCAGGTGTGGATCCGTACGCATCGCCGTCGATATCCGCAAAAAAGGCAGCCACCCCCCACGCGTCGGACGCAGCCGCATCGATCTCCCGGTCGTCGATTCGCTGTCGATCGGCTCGCCGAGTCTCGCTATACAGCTGACTACTGATCAGTCGCTCGTCGTACTCAGCTACTGAGCCGTCGCCGGGATCGTTCGGTGTCGTCGGAATACTCGTTGGATCACGGTGTGTGGCCGGTGACTGACGCACTGCCTCCAGCGTCGATCCTCGCCAGCGCAGATACATTCGAACTGCATCGATATCGAGTCCGTCGCTGTCACTGTCCTGTGTTCCATCTTTCTGGAGGAGTTGTCCATGCACGTTCGCCACTCTGTCGACGGAGACCGGCCATCCGACGAACATCGTCGGTTGACACCGACCGTTGATAGCGTTCCGGCCAGCGAGCACGAGTGGAATGGCAGCCGAAATGAGTGCTGTATTCGTGAGGATCGTGAGCGAGAACACGCCAACTGCGGATGGTTCGAGCGGGATTGCGGTCCATCGAACGTACACCTCGGGATACGTCGGAAAAACCACCGCGAGCGTCACGATTGCCTTTGCATCCGCACCGCCAAAGCCACCCAGTCGCCAGACAGCGTATCCCAACGGGGCAACCACTCCGAGGCTCACTCCGACGCGAAGAAAAAACAGCGACTGAATCTCTGGTGACGAGAGAGCGATAACCGACCGGCCGTCCAGCGTTAGGGTGATGAGACCAACGGCGACGAGTGGAACCCAGACACAGTTCGGTACCCGTCGGGTTCGAACATCCTGATAGGCAGCCCACGCGAAAACGGGAACGGTAACGAACCTGAGTAAATCGGGAATCGAGACGAACACACCGCACGTGGGCGCGGTATCTGATTTAAGATTTAATCCAAAAACTGTTCTAGCTGGTGTCGTCGTCGTGCGGCGTCCCACTGGGGCTGGGTACTTCCTTGCCGCCCCACTCGATCGATGACCAACAACGGATCAGCACCCGCTCGTTCAACACGTTCGAGCAAATGTTCAATTTCGGAGCGATTGAGCGCAAGTGACTTCAGAAGACCGAGGACGAGCGCCATCGGTACCGCCGCCTCACCCGTCGGGAACGACTCACTGATTCGCTCGAACGCTGGATCAGACGCAGCATCCAACTCGGGTTGGTTCGTCGGATGCAACGAGAGACACTGAGTACAGATCGCAAGCGTTCGCTGTGAATCGGGAGCGTACTCTCGTAGTTCGGTGGGAACGAAGAATGGAACGAGTGGCGAATCACAGTCTGGACAGGTCATACGCCCGATTAGTGAAGCAGCGTGAAAACGGTATCAAATCTCAGTCGGCAGCGGGTGCTTTCTCGCGTTCGGGCTCCTCACTTCCGGATTCGGATGATTCACGCGCCTCGGCTTCCTTCTCTTCAGCCTCCTTCTTGTTTTTGATCTTTTTCAGTCTGAAGATCTCTTCGCGCTCTTGTTCTTCGAGCTTTTGTTCGATGTACTCTTCACTCTCGTAGAGGTCCGGAAGAAGCTTGAACTCAAGTGCGTTGACCCGTCGCTTGGTCGTTTCGATCTCTTCGAGCATCTTCTTCATCGCCGTTTCGACCTCTGCAGCGAGAATAATCTGTGCGAGGAGATCCTCGTAGGCTTCTGCGGCCTCGTCGATGCGAGCACTCGTACCGACGACACCGTAGCCGCGCTCATCGAGTGATTTCTTCACCTTCGAGGATTCGATCTGTGGAACGACCACACCCATGATGTTTTTCGACTGGGTCGTGATCTCGGGATGTTCTTTCAACGCAGCGGCCGCACCGCGCACCGCGATATCGCCGTCCATCGCGCGCGCCATATTGATTTTGCGCTGGGCGCTCTCGTAGGCCGTATCGAGATCTGAACGCACGTCTTGGGCCTGATCGAGAATGTCCATGAACTCCATGATAAGCCCATCGCGTTTCTTTTCGAGCGTGTCGTGCCCGCGCTCGGAGAGTTTGATGCGCTCCTCGATCGCCATGAGGTTCTTCCGGGTCGGCTTGACGTCCGTGGCCATGTTATTCAAAAATTACCCATGGAGGCTCTTACGTGTTGTCGTTGGTCGTGATTGAGCGTCTAAGCACAACACTCCGTACTTATATTACTGGAGAAATCACAACGAGACTCACTACGAAAACCGCGTCGCTCTCTCCGTGTCTTCGTCGATCGGAACAACCGAATGACTGTGAGTGTCACCCGTGCTTGTTATTATCATAAATCAGTTGGGGTTTAATACGGTTGACTGTCTGCGAGAGGGTATGCCGGGACCAACGTTCTGCGACGGTGATATCGTAGAACTTCGGACGATCGAGGAAGAGGACATCGAGTTTCTACAGCAGCTCATTAACGATTCGCGCGTCCGAACCTCCCTTGCCGCTGTCGAGCCGAAAAACCGAGAGCAAGAGCGAGATTGGGTTGGCTCGCTCGGAGATGATGACAGCGTTCATCTCCTCATTTGTGCCGATGGCGAACGGGTCGGGTGTATCAGTCTCAAGCCCCCAAACGAGATCTGGGGCGTGGTCGAGGTTGGCTACATGATTGCGCCCGAACAGTGGGGGAATGGGTACGCGACGGATGCACTGGCAACACTGTGTGGCTACGCATTCAACGAGCGACGACTCAACAAGGTCTACGCCCACTGTTTTACGACGAACCCCGCATCGAGGCGGGTTCTAGAAAAGGTTGGCTTCGAGGAGGAAGGTCTCCTCCGCGAGGAAGCTTTCATTGACGGTGACCACGTCGATGTTCATCGCTACGGGCTTCTGGCTAATGAGTGGCAGAATGCGTGATTACTGTTCGAATATAGTGGTCTATGTCGCTCGAAGCTCTCCAGACACACACCGTCGAAATCGTGCGCTGTGTCAGCACGCCTGCGTTCGATGATCGTTGCGCGCACATTTTTCACCGCTGGGCGTCCGGATGCGTGTATGGTACTCGACGTACTGTCTGAGGAGGACGAACCGCGCGCCATCGACACCCACGCTCACCAGCCGACAAGCGAATTCTTAGAAGACGCTGGCGGGGAGATAATGCGCGACGCCGCCAAAAAATTCGGAACCGATCTCGAAACGTGGGACTATGAGGCGATGATCGAGGAGTATCACGAAGTGGGCGTTGGTCGCGCCATTCTCCTCGGCTGGGACGCAGAGACGAACACCGGAAATCCGCCCGTTCCAAACGACTACGTTGCCGAGGTGCGCGATGCACACCCCGACTTTTTCGTCGCATTCGGCGGTGTCGATCCACTCAAGGATACTGCAATCGAGGAAGCAGAGCGTTGTATCGAGGATCTCGATCTTTCCGGATTCAAGTTCCAGCAGATCGCGCAGGGATTCGACCCGAGCGATCCCGAACACGAAGCGCTCTTTAGCACCATCGAGGAGCTCGGTGTCCCTGTTGTTTTCCACGGCGGAAGCTCGACGCTCGGCGCGGGAGCGCCCGGTGGTCGTGGTCTCCAACTGAAGTACGGCGACCCGATGCTCGTCGATGATCTTGCTGCGCGTCATCCGGATCTCGACATTCTCCTCGCACACCCCGCGTTCCCGTGGGAAAAAGAGCAACTCGCCATCTGCCAACAGAAGGGCAACGTCTACATGGATCTCTCGGGCTGGCTCCCAAAATACATCGACGAACAGGTGCTCCAGTACGCGGGATCAATCCTGAAGGACAAAGTGATGTTCGGAACAGACTACCCGATGATCCACCCGGATCGCTGGCTCCAGCAGTTCGAAACCCACACAGATTACTCGAAAGAAGTCCAGCGAAAACTCCTCTGGGAGAACGCCGAAGCGTTCCTTGGACTATAACGTCGAACTACATCTCGATAGATTCAGCATAACGACGAGATGCTTTCCAAGTGGCGCTCTGTTTCACGTGGAGCTACTGGATCATCAATCTCTGAAAGATGGCTCGAACTGCACTGGTAACGCTTCGATTATGTCGTCACCCGTTCGTGACCGTCACCGTGACTGCTTCGGGCATGTATGCATTATTGCCGTATCCTTTCCTGTTCCACGGATACTTCCCGTTCTGGATCTGGCGGAGATTCTCATCGGGCTTCGAAATCGTCGCCGGTTGGCTCCGACCGTTTTCGTCGGTCGCTCGCGAGACGAGCGTATACTCACCTGGTGTGACATCCCACTCGTATCTGAACATCCGCCACGCGGTCGGTCCGGGATGCGGTCCCGCGAATTCGGCCTCCGAGAACGTCTTGCCGCCGTCGGTTGAGACTTCAACTTGCTTCACCTCATCTTCGCCCGCCCACGCAACACCGAGAACATCGATCGTTCCCTCTGAATTCGGACTGACTGTGGCCCCATCGATCGGCGAGGTAACGAAGGATTTCGTTAGCATCTCGTACATGTAGGGGTGTTTGACCTGATCGGAGGTCATCTGTGCCTCAGTGTCAAAGGTGTCGATCGTCTTGTACTGTTTCGCTTCGGAGTCTTGCGCCGGAAGGATCCGGTAGGAGTACTGTTGCCAGTGGGTGTAGAGGCGCTGATCTCCCTCTTCCCACTTTTCACCATACAGCATCGTATCCATCACGTGCATCCGGTTGACCCATTTGACGCTGTTGCAGCCGTACCAACCGGGTACGATGAGCCGAACCGGAAAGCCGTGCTCTGCGGTGAGTGGCTCGCCGTTACGCTCGTACGCAAGAATCGTGTCTTTTCTGACCTTTGACAGCGGAATCGAGCGTGCGAACACGTCCTCTCCCTCGGGTGCATCGGCACCCATCACGGCGAGATATCCGTCGCTCTCTACTCCAAATTGGTCGAGCACCTCGCTTACGGGCGTTCCTCGATAGAACGCAGTTCCCATGGCACCGAACGTCCACTGACTGCCAGCGACCTGTGGCTCGAAGTAGCCGCGACCATTGCCGGCGCACTGCATCGTGTGCGCGACGGTCTCCGTCGAGAAATCAGATTTGAGTGACGCGATCGAAAGATCCGTTTGCTCCTGAATCTTCCCGGTCAACGAGATGGTGTGCTCGCTCTCAGTGAGCTTCGGCGAGTCGTAATGACTCCTGATGTAACTATCCTCGACACTGGTCTTGAACTCCGTATATTTGTCCGTGCGTTCCGTTTCGCCGTTCGGAGGACTCCCTGAGAAAATTTTCAATCCCGAATATTTCTCCTTCAACGAATCAGCGTCGTAGGTATGATATCCCGGTCGCTGTCCGCTTTCTGTCCCCGTTTGTGTCTGTGTCTGCGTGCCGTCCGTTGGATTGCCTCCTTCAAGTTGGCTGCATCCGGCGAGCACGCTCGCTCCGACAGCCATACCGGCAGCTGCGAGGTATCGACGCCGACTCACGTACCTCTCGCGCTTGGTCTGCTCATTGGATGTTGTCTCATTCGTCTCGGCCTGAGTGGTGTCTGTCGTAGTGGCCGATTCTCTCTCACTCGCTTCAATATCGTTCATTGTCATGTTTAGAATCTCCGTTTTGTTACTCGCTCTCTGAGGTGGAGTCACTCGGAGACCATCACGGTTCCAACCATGCCTGATGTTGCGTGTGGAGTACAGACGTACGTGTATTCTCCAGCAGTCTCGAACGTATGCTCGTACGTCTCTCCTTTTTCAACTAATTGGTATTTTTTGTGACCTTTGTAGGATGCGAAGGGTTTGGCACCATCTGGAATCTCGATTTTGGGGTCGTCCTTCGGTTTTGCACTCACGTTGTGCCCGGTGCTCTCGAACGTCCACGTCACCGTCTCTCCAACTGAAATTTCGACCGTCTCTGGAGTGAATACGAAATCTCCCCCTGGTCCAGCCGCTACCTCCGTTGAACCACTCTCACTCTTGCTCTTTTCACTCCCCGGCGACGATCCAGTACAGCCACTAATCACACACGCGCCAAGTACGCCAGTCTGCATCAGAACATCTCTCCGAGAGATCATACTATGATATCCACATTGACCGTTCAACGAGACCGGATACCAAACCGCACATACCAGAAATATTCTCCTACTTCCACCGTGCTGTCGGCCGATCAACAACTATTGATGGAATTACAATATCCCGTCGATAAACGTCCCTGATCGAATCAGTTGTGTGACTGTTTCGATTTCCTCACGAAGTGGGCGGTCTTCTCTGAGTGGCGGTACGTGATCGCGGATGCGTTCGTACGCCCGAGCAGTCCCAACTCCCGGTGAGAGATCGCTATCGACGAATTCGAGCGCCTGTGCGCCACAGAGCAGTTCGACAGCGACCGTTCTGGTCGTGTTTTCAACGACCCGTCGGGCGTTGAACGCAGACTGTGCGCTCATGCTGACATGGTCTTCTTGTCCGCCGCTGACGGGTGTGTTGTCGATCGACGCCGGTCCAAGAGATCGGTTTTCGTTCACCAGCGACGCGGCGGTGTACTGTGCAATCATGTATCCCGATCGGAGTCCACTCTGCTCGGTGAGAAACGGCGGTAGATGCGCTTCCTGAACGTTTGGGTTGAGTAACCGATCGACGCGGCGTTCACAGATCGCCGCCAAATCCGTTAGCGCGGTCGTGGCGTAATCGAGTCGCAGTCCAAGCGGTTCGCCGTGAAAGTTACCGCCGGAAATGACGCCAACGTCGTCGGTTCCGCTCGCGCGATCGTCCGTCTCTGCTGCTGAGAAAATGAGGGGATTATCCGTGGCGCTGTTGAGTTCCACTTCGATCGCCTCCCGTAGATGAGACACTGCATCACGGACCGCCCCATGAACTTGTGGGAGACAGCGGATCGAGTACGCATCCTGAACCCGATCGCAGTTCCGGTGTGACTCGACGATCTCTGATTGTTCGGTCACGTTCCGCACATTTTCTGCACTAATCGACTGCCCGCGGTGTGGACGCACGCGCTGGATCGCGGGATCACACGATGCGGTTGTTCCCATCGTCACTTCCGTGGTGAGTGCACCGGCAACGTCAGCGGCCTGCAACGCTTGTTCGGCATCCACAAGCGTGAGTGCAGCGAGGCCGACTGTGAGTTGCGTACCGTTGATGAGTGCGAGGCCCTCTTTCGCCGCGAGTGAGAGCGGTTCGAGACCCGCCGCACGAAGTGCCGTTTCACCGGAACGTCGTTCCCCATCGACGATCGCCTCTCCTTCGCCGATGAGGACGAGTGACATGTGCGCGAGTGGCGCGAGATCACCGCTGGCACCGAGGCTCCCGCGAGAGGTCACGATAGGATGAATCCCCTCGTTCAACATCGTCTCGATGTGGGTGACGACCCGCTCGCGCACACCGGAGTAGCCTTTCACGAGCGCGTTAAGCCGCGTCAGCATCAGCGCACGAACCTCCGCTCGTCTCAGCTCCCGACCAGCACCAGCAGCGTGGCTCCGAATCAGGTTCGTCTGCAATCGTTCGAGGTCATCCTCGGGAATTCGTTCGGTGACGAGCTGACCGAATCCAGTGTTCAGTCCGTACACCGGCTCCTCGCTCTCGACGACGCGCTCAACACGGGCGCGTGAGGAACGCACTGCTTCGAGGGTCGCTTCGGGAACAGTTACTGACTCGTTTTTGCGTGCGACGGCAACAACGTCCGCCGGTGTTAGTGACTCACCGTCGAGTTCAATGGTCATAGACTATCTCTCCTCCTTTCATGACGGCTTCGACGTTGTTGACACCGAACGTGTATGGGATGTGGACGTGGCTTGGAGCATCGATGAGACTGAGGTCGGCTGGCGCTCCCTGCTCAAGCGTTCCTGTATCACGATCGAGTGCGCGCGCTCCGCCGTGGGTCGCGGCCACGATGGCTTCTGCGGGTGTCATCTCCATTCCAATACACCCCAGAGCGACGGCAAACTGCATACTTGGTGAGTGACAGTTTGGATTGAAGTCAGAGGCAAGCGCGACGGAGACGCCCTGTTCGAGAAATGCACGAGCGTCGGCGTATTCCGCGCCCAGCGAGAACGCCGTTCCAGGAAGCAACACAGGAGCGACGCCTGCTTCATCGAGTGCGTTGATGTCCGAGGAGTCGGCGTGGAGCAGGTGATCTGCGCTCATCGCTTCGAGTTCGGCAGCGAGCTGTGCACCCCCGAAATGAACGAACTCCTCGGCGTGGACCTTCGGTTGTAGTCCGTGCTCCGTGCCAGCTTCGAGAATTTGGCGTGACTGTTCGACGCTGAAAACGTCCGCTTCACAGAAGACATCACAGAACTCCGCGACGTCTTGGTCGACAACGGCTGGCAGTTGCTCGTCGATGACGATTTCGGTGTATTCGTCGCTGTCGTACGCTGGTGGTACTGCGTGTGCCCCCATGAACGTCGGAACCACGTCGACCGAATGCTCCTTGTCGGCGCGATCGAGGATGGACAGCATCCGGAGTTCTGTCTCTGTATCTAATCCGTAGCCGGATTTCACTTCCACCGTAGTCGTACCGTGAGCGAGCATCACGTCTAAGTACCCGAGCAACCGATCGAGTAGCTCTTGATCCGTCGCTTCGCGGGTGGCCCGGACCGTTCGAAGGATGCCACCACCCTCCGCGAGAATCTCCTGATAGGTCGCCCCGCTGAGTTTCGCCTCGAACTCATCGGAGCGATCTCCCGCAAACAGCGCATGCGTGTGTGAATCGACGAATCCCGGAATAATTGCTTTCTCGCTCGCGTCAATGGCGTGCGCTGCGTTCTCCGGTGGATACTCGCGCGTCACAGCATCGTTCGGGCCGACCGCAGCGATCGTCCCATCGACGACTGCGATGGCCCCGTCTTCGTGCTGCTTGAGCCTTGAGCGATCCTCCGCTGGTCCGACCACGATCTCGTTAGCGTCGTGGATGACCGTGTCGATCATGATTCAACCCCCATCCATGCGTTCAGAACGTGAGCGATAGCGCGCGCTCCTGCCATAGCAGTTCGGCCGTTGATATCCAGCGATGGCGCGCATTCGACGACTTCGAATCCAGCGACGCGATCGTCGCGAGCTACTTCTCGAAGCATTCGATAGAGTTCACGAGTCGTGAGTCCGCCCGGTGTCGGCGCGCTCACACCCGGTGCGGCTGGTGCATCCAGCACGTCGAGATCGAGACTGACGTAGATCCGATCCACGTCTGCCATCGCATCGAGTGTTGCTTGGATAGCAGCAGACGGGTTTGTGGCATCTTCGGCCGTGATGATGGTTCCCCGTTCCTCGACGTACGCTGCGTAAGCGGTCGAGTTTTCGAAATGGCGCGCCCCAACCACGGCGAACGCGTCGAGTCCGTCCTCGAACAGTTGACGATAGGGCGTGCCGCTCGATGGCTCGCCCGCACGACAATCGAGGTGAGCGTCGAAGCTCACGACCCCGACCGTATCAGACGCGAGCAACGGACGGACGTTCGAGTATGTCATCGAGTTGTCGCCTCCAAGAAACACCGGGCGAGCATCGAGCTCGTGGACCTCACGTGCGATCGACGCTGCCGTGTCCTGTCTCGCAGCAACGTCTGCCTCCTCGGAAAAGCCAACGTCACCAAGATCACCAATGGAATCGACGGGGCCGCCCGTGAAGTGGTGCGTCTTCGTTCGGGCTAGTTCCGAACGCAGTTGTGACGGTCCCTTGCGCGCTCCCTTCCGCCCGATTACAGCTCGGTCAGTCGGTTCACCGAGCAAGACGGCAGCGTCGTCGTTCGCTTCGGCGAATGTTGTCGGTTCGACGACATCTCCGAACTGCTCGTCGTTCGGATCGTTCGACGGGCCATGCCAGCTGAATTGTGTTGATTCAATCATTCTCGGTTTTGTTGTTGCATCGGGACGTGGACGTTCGATCGGGTCGCTTCTTTGAGCGCTGTCTCGTAGCCCGCATCAGCGTGTCGGATGATGCCCATCCCGGGATCGGTCGTGAACACACGCTTTGCGGTCTCGCGCGCGCGATCAGTCCCATCGAGCACAACGTGGTTGTTGGCGTGTACCGCGTTCCCGATGCCAACACCGCCACCGTCGTGAACGCTGACGATGTCTGCGCCTGCAGCGCAGTTGAGCAGCGCGTTCAGGATCGGCCAGTCAGCGATCGCGTCGCTCCCATCTCTCATCGCTTCAGTTTCGCGGTGCGGGCTGGCGACGCTGCCAGCGTCGAGGTGATCGCGCGTAACGACGATCGGGGCGTCGATCTCTCCTTTGGCGACGAGTTCGTTGATACAAAGCGCAAACTGCGCGCGCTCGGTGAGTCCTTCATCGTCGGTCTGGTACCCGAGCCAACAAACGCGGCTCGGAAGCCCCTGAAACGACACCTGATCCTGTGCGAGTGTGATCCATCGGTGGAGGTGCTCTTTTTCTGGAAAGAGCTCGAGGACTGCCTCGTCCGTTGTATGAATGTCTTCTGGATTCCCCGAAAGTGCGACCCATCGGAACGGTCCCTTACCTTGACAGAACAACGGACGGATGTACGCCGGTACGAACCCAGGAAAGTCGAACGGGTTGCGATCGTCTGATTTGGAAGCCTTCCGTCGGTGTTCGTTCACCTGTCCACGGATGTTGTTTCCGTACTCGAAAGCAATCGCACCCTTCTCTTGCAGCCCAAGGATGGCATCGACGTGCCGTTCCATCGTGTCCAACGAGTGCTCGACGTACTGCTCTGGATTCTCGTTGCGGAGCGCGTCGGCCTCCGCAACCGTGTAGCCGCTCGGATAATATCCTTCAAGTTCGTCGTGGGCGCTCGTCTGGTCAGTGACAACATCCGGAATGAAATCTCGATCGAGCATCGCTTCGAGCATGTCTGCGGCGTTCGTGTGAACGCCGACGCTGTACGGCTCGCCCGACTCTGCAGCCTCTTTCACTCGCTCGAGGGCCTCGTCGAGATTCTCGGTTTTATCCATGCAGTAGCCGGTCTCGATCCGCCGGTCGATCCGGCTCTCGTCCACTTCAGCAGCAATACAGACACCGTTGTTCATCGTCACCGCGAGCGGCTGTGCGCCCCCCATTCCGCCGAGTCCACCCGTTACGACGATTCGTCCACGGAGATCTCCCTGATACTGCTGTCGAGCGAGCTCAGCGAGCGTTTCGTACGTGCCCTGAATGATCCCTTGCGTTCCGATGTACGCCCACGATCCAGCGGTCATCTGGCCGTACATGATCAGTCCCTTCGCTTCGAGTTCGTGGAACTGCTCCCAGTTATCCCACTTCCCGACGAGATTCGAATTCGCAATCAGCACTCGTGGAGCCTGCTCGTGCGTTCGAAACCGTCCGACAGGCTTCCCCGACTGCACTAGCAGCGTCTCATCGTTCTCCAATTGTCGGAGTTCCTCCACGATCGCGTCGTATGCGTCCCAGCTCCGAGCAGCGCGTCCGGTCCCCCCATAGACAACGAGATCCTCCGGGCGCTCGGCCACCTCTGGATCGAGGTTGTTGTTCAACAGCCGGAAGGCGGCCTCCTGTCTCCAGCCCTTGCATTCGAGGTCTGTTCCCGTTGGTGAGCCTCGAAACGCCTGCCACTGTTCGCTCGGCGTCTCTCGGGTTGTCTGTCTGTCCATGTCCCGACTGTACGCCGCCCAGATACACGAGTGAGGAACCTCCTCATGGCGGGTGTTTTTTATGTACTGATGCTTGTATCGAGCAAACGACTGATTAGCTCGTTTCAGAGCACTCGGGACACAGTCCAGCCCACTCAGACTGATTCGCGGGCCCGACGACGCCATCGATCGAGAGATTCGTCCACCCTTCAGATCTTGCCACGTGTTCATCAGCGTACGATTCTGTCGTTCCACACCGAGAGCAGACGATAAAGGAACTCATGTGCGAGTACAAAACAGCCGTCTCGTATTTGTGATCGCCGGTCCGAGCGCGTCGTTTATCAGTCGATGGCGTCGAGAGAGCATATGAGCACGGTCGAACAGTTGGACCGAACAGATCGGGCGATCATCAACGCGTTTCAGGGTGGATTTCCGGTCGTCGAGCATCCGTTCGAGCCAGCAGCAACAGCACTTCAGAATCGATCGATTGATCTCACGGCTGATGAACTCCTCTCGCGGATCAAGACACTCGATGATGAGGGTGTACTCACGCGGTTTGGAGCGCTCGTCAACGCAGAAGAGATCGGTGGGACGGCCACACTCGTTGCGATGCACGCACCTGAGGATCGGTTCGACGAGATCACAGAGCAAGTAAACGCGCACCGAGAGGTGGCACACAACTACGAGCGAGAGCACCCACATCTGAACATGTGGTTCGTCGTGTCGGTGGCCGATTCCGACCGCGTCGAACAGGTGCTCGATGCCATCGAATCAGAGACCGGCCAGCAGACGTACAACATGCCGAAACAGCGCGAGTTCCGCGTTGAGGCGAAGTTCTTCCTCGACGGTCCGATTAATGACGGCGACATCGACTGTTCCGGACTGGGACCCGGCCCCGACGTGACACCGTCCGATCGGACGACGATCACGCCTGACGAACGCGAACTGGTACTCACAATTCAGGACGGCTTTCCACTCACTCCAACGCCGTATCTCGACATCGCTGAGAGCATTGGTCAGTCACGAGAGTGGGTGCTCGAAACGATCGCTCGGTTCGATCGTGAGGGAAAAATTCGACGCGTAGGCGTGATTCCGAATCACTACGCGCTCGGTTACACGGAAAACGGAATGACAGTCTGGAACGTTCCAGATGAGCTTGTCAGTGAGGTCGGACCAGCAATCGCCTCGCTCGGATATGTCACCCACTGCTATCAGCGTCCGCGCCACGAAGGCGTATGGCCGTACAATTTCTTTGCGATGACCCACGGACGCAGCGAGAGCGAGAGCCAAGCGCGCATCGAGCGTGTTCACGAACGAATGGGCGAGTTCTGGGACGTCGGCGACGCCGATTGGGACACGCTGTTCTCAACTCAGGTGTTGAAGAAAACAGGTATCCGACTCGACGAGCGGATGGAAACGAATACACAGACGCCGTGATTCCACTGCTGCACGATTTCGCTGGTGCCCGCGTGCTCGTCTTTGGTGGAGGAGCCGTCGGTGCGCGCCGATCTCGGACGTTCGCCCACGAAGCCGAGGTGTTCGTCATCAGTCCCACGTTCGCTGACGCGTCGTTCGGAACGGCAGAGCGCATCCGTGCGGCGCCCACTGCCAACGACGTTGGTGGCTGGATCGACCGGATCGAACCGGCGCTCGTGGTCGCCACAACGGACGACGAGGAACTGAACGACGCTATCGCCGCCGCTGCCCAAGACCGCGCTGTGCTCGTGAACCGCGCAGATCGAGCGGGCGAACGGGACGTGGGAAGCGTTGCCGTCCCCGCTATGGTGCGTGCGGATCCAATCGTCGTCGGCATCGCTACTGGAAGCCCGGCGCTGAGTCGCGTTCTCCGAGAACGCATTGAGCAGGAGATCGAGGGAGCAGATGAACTAGCCCGGATCACAGGAGCACTCCGTGCAACGTTGCAAGACAGTCACCCACCCGAAGAACGACGGGCTGCCGTACGCGCAGTCGTCCGATCCGAACGCGTTTGGAAGGCTTTAGGTGAAGGCAGTGCAAAAACGGATCAAGTAGTGAGAGAAGTCATTACTGCTGAATTGGGTGATACGGAATGACGGTCGGATATGGCATCATCAGTGGGTTTAGCGTAGCTCACGGTCACGCAGACCTCGATACGATCGAACTTGCCTGTACGACACGTGATACGTCCGTCGTCGAGTCGCTTCTCGAACACGCGTCTGTCACCGAAGCCGTTTGCCTCCAAACGTGCAACCGCTCGGAGGCGTACGTCGTTACTGAATCGCCCAAAGACGGGCACGATGCACTCTCATCAGTCGTGCGTGATGTTCCATCTGATGCTGTCCGCGAACTCGGGCACGAAGAATCGCTTCGGCATCTCATGCGCGTCTCTTGCGGGCTCGAATCGATCGTGCTCGGCGAGGATCAGATCCTCGGACAGCTCCGCGAAGCGTATCTGAGCGCTCGATCGATGGACGCTATCGGACCGATGCTCGAAGAAGCGCTTACGAAGGCGCTTCACGTCGGTGAACGGGCCAGAACTGAGACAGAGATCAACGAAGGCGTCGTATCGCTGGGAAGCGCCGCGGTCCGACTCGCCGCACGCGATATCGATCTCGACGACGCTTCGGCACTCGTCGTCGGTGCGGGCGAAATGGGAACGATCGCCGCCAGTTCGTTGGCAGCCGAGGCCGACCAACTCGTCATCGCAAACCGGACCATTCCACACGCAGAACACATCGCAGGAACGATCGATGGCGCTGAGGCCATCGGACTCGAGGCATTGCCGTCGGCGCTTGCCGAAAGCGATGTTGTTGTGAGCGCAACAGGGAGCGATTCGACGGTTATCGACAGTTCGATGCTCGAAGAAGCTAGCACAACGCTCCTCATCGATATCGCCCAGCCGCGCGATATCGCTTCTGATGTAGATTCTATTCCGAGCATTACCCGCCACGATCTCGCTTCCCTCGAATCGATCACTGACGAGACGACCGCCAATCGGCGCGCTGCTGCCGAAGAGGTTGAGGCGATGATCGACGAGGAAACCGAACGGCTCCTCACCCAATATAAGAGAAAGCGTGCTGACGAGGTCATCGCTGTCATGTACGAGGCTGCAGAAAGTGTGAAACAACGAGAACTGTCGACTGCTTTCTCGCAACTTGAAGCGACCGGCGAACTCTCCCCTGAACAACAGGAAATCGTTGGATCACTTGCTGACGCGATCGTTGGTCAACTACTCTCTGCCCCAACGAAGAGCCTCCGCGATGCCGCAGAACGAGACGACTGGTCTACAATCAATACTGCACTACAACTGTTCAATCCCAGATTCGACGAACGTGACCAGACGCAATCTCAGTCCCAGTTCCCGTCGCTATCACGACCGCAGCGCGCACACAGTCAGGAGTCTGGGACACAGAAGCAAGAACTAGTAGACCAGCAGGGCGACGACTGATCTGCTTTGCTCTATCGCTGCTCGTACTGTTCTCGATCTTGTTTTTCACTTGGTCTGTTCGTCGTTCGGGCAACGTAGACCGCAGCGAGTAGGAGGCCCGCCATGAGAAAGTCGACTCCGTGTTCGATGAGGTGGTGTGTTTCGAGATCGATGAGTCCTGTCAGCATCAACCCACCGAGCGTAACTCGTAATCCGAGCATGCCGATCGCCAGCGTCACCAGCAAGTACGACCACGAGCGACGGCGAATCAAGGCGGCGACGGCAAGCGCTAGTATACTGAGAGATGCCAGACCAGAAAGCACGAGAACAAGCACCAACGAGTGATCAGTGCTGACGCCGGTTACCACCTCGTGTAGTAGTGTAGGTACGCTCATTCGGTTACTGTCCGATGTTGATGGATTCGTCTGGAACAGACGAAAGGATTCTGGTGAACGAATCGAACGTCTTCTTGTCGTTGAGACTGCTACTCGATCTGTTCTTCGTACTCTTTGGCCGTGAGCAGCGTTTCGATATTGTCGGTGTCGATGTCTTCGAGTTCGAGCATCCACCCATCACCGTACGGATCGTCGTTGACGAGTTCGGGTGCATCGAACAGTTCCTCGTTCACCGCGCTGACTGTTCCCGAAAGCGGGGCGTACAGATCCGAGACGGCCTTGATGGATTCGACAACACCGAATTCTTTCTGTTGTGTCAGTGTTTCTCCCGTGTCGGGAACCTCGACGAATACGATATCCCCGAGCTCATCCTGTGCGAACTCTGAGATACCGATACGTGCAGTTTCGTCGTCGGTGTCGATACGTGCCCATTCGTGCGTTTCTAGGTATCGGAGATCGTCTGGAGTGTCGAAGCTCATTATTCTATGGAATGTTCGAAGGGTGGGTTCGTGATGTATGCTGCTTTTTCTCGTCCGCGGATGTCGATCCAAACGTCTGTCTCCGGATCGGCATACTCAGCGGGAACGTATCCGAGTGCGATCGGCCTTTCGAGCGTCGGACTCATCGTTCCACTGGTGACGGTACCGATGATTCGTTCGTCGGCGTCGACGATGTCGTAGCCGTGGCGAGGAACTCCCCGCTCGGTGAGTTCGATTCCCACGAACTGCTCGTCGGGATCTGTCTGCTCAGCAAGTTCGTCGCGTCCGACGAACTCCGTATCGAGCGCGACGACGAAGCTGATTCCTGCCTCGAACGGCGTTCGGGGATTTTCTTCGTGATGGAAATCCTGACCGGAGAGGAGAAACCCCTGTTCGAGCCGGAGGGTATCGCGGGCACCTAATCCACAGGGCTGACAGTCGAACGCTCCCCACACCGTCTCCGCATCGTCCCACGGCACAATCAGTTCGAACCCATCTTCGCCTGTGTACCCCGTGCGAGACGCGAGACACTCGATGCCATCGATGGTGACTGTCTTGATTTCGAAGCTATCTATCGCTTGTGTGGTCTCTGTGGCCGAATCGACGAGGTCCACGCTGTCCGGTCCTTGCACGGCGAACATCGCGTACTGCTCGGTCGTGTTCTCGATTGTACAGTCAAGTTCCCACTCATCCCGATGCGTTCGCCAGCGTTCTTCTATCTCCTCGTCGTGGCCAGCGTTCGGAACGAACAGATACCCGTCATCGAGACTGTAAACGACTGTATCGTCGATGAGAATCCCGCTCTCGTCGGTGATCGCCGAGTACTGACCCACCCCAGATGAGAGTTTCCGTACGTCGTTCGTGGTGAGCCGCTGCATCAGTTCGGTCGCATCAGGACCACGCACTTCGATCTCGCCCATGTGCGAGACGTCGAATAGCCCGGCTGATTCCCGGACAGCCTCGTGCTCAGTCCTGATGGAATCGAACTCCACTGGCATATCCCACCCGCCAAATTCCGTGAACTTCGCCCCCCGATCCGCGTGTACGTCGCGCAACGGCGGCGTTCGTAGGACCATATCCCACCCACGAGCCGAACGATGTAATCGTTTGCTTCTCGGTCCAACGCAGCAGAGCCGTGCCTGTTCTCCCCGCCACGACAGTCTGGATCCACCGTGAACGGTGTCTTTCAGTCGATTACCACGTCTGCAGGATCGATGTCGACCCACTCGCCGTCGTTCCACGCCGATTCGTAAGCTGCCTCTGTCACTGCAGTGACTCGGAGTCCGTCCTGTGCCGTTGCGGCAGGCGGTTCCTCGCCACGAATCGCCGCAATGAACGCCTCGGCCTTCGTTCGCTGCTCGCTCCGATTCACGGCAGGGCTGTGTTCGCTGCTGTCGGCATCAATTTCGAGCATCTCACGCGGTTTCCAATCCACGCCATCGACGTAGACCGACCCCTCTTGATCCCACACGTGAATGTGTTCTCGGACGCACGGCGTTCGTCCGTAGGTCGTCACGGACGCTTTCGCTCCTTCCTCGAAGGCGATGGTAACGTCTGCCCAGTCGTCTACACGGCGCTCTTCATCGACGAACGTCATCTGAGCAGAGACAGCTGTCGGCGTCAATCCTGTCGTCCAGAGAATCGCATCGAGAAGGTGGCTTCCCGTGTCGTAGAGATATCCGCCGCCCGAAAGGTCCGGATTACAACGCCACGTGTCGTTGAACCTATCGATCCAGTCTTGTGATATTTCGGCTGTGATCCATTCCGGCGTCAGGCCGTTTTGCTCCCAGCGCTCTTTGACTGCGCCGAACGACGGGTTGAGGTGACGCTGGTAGCCAATCATCAGCACCTCATCGCTGGCACGTGTCCGGTCTCGAAGCTCTCGTGCGTGGTCGAGATCTGTTGTTAGAGGCTTATCACAAAGCACGTGCAGGTCACGATCCATTGCAGCGAGTACCTGCTCGTAGTGGAGCGTGTGCGGCGTCCCAACGAGAACAGCATCGAGCTGTTCTTCCTCAAGCATCGATTCGTACTCGTGATAGCGAGCCGCATCGGAGACTCCGAGCGCCTCTCCAGTGCTGTCGAGTACTGCCTCATCGATATCTGTCAGAGCCGCGACGGTCGCATCGGGATGATCTACGAATCCTCCGCCAACAGAACGTCCGATATATCCACCACCAACGATACCAAGCCGCAGTGTTCCATTTCCGTTCATCGCTTGGTACACTTCCGGTAACTGCTTATGTCTACTGATCTGTACACAGATTGCTGGGAAAATAATGCATCTAAATTTTCATACTTATGTCCGTAATTGTGTTTCAACCGTCGACATCACGTTCACTTACAGTCCGCTTATGGCACAGGCATATGATGGTTTTCCTCGTCTCTTTGTTGAGGATACTTCCTGACTATGGAACATACAACAGAATGTCAAGATGTGTATCTATGTGTGATGCCGTTTTTCGGTGACTGGCGATGAGTGTTCTCGCTGTCGGATTCCCTGATGGGGAATCTGATCGAATCGTGTGTGATGCTGGTTCGTATGCAGCGAGTACCGATCAGTCTCTCATCGTGGCCCACATTGTCCCCGAGTCGTCGTTTGCTCGCCGCCAACAATCATACGCTGCCTTCGATACGTGGGATGGTGAGTATTCACTCACACAGGCCCAAGACCGCGCTGCGTTAATCGCCAGAACTGTCGCTACTGAGGCACTTCGAGGGATGTCTGTCGCGTATCGGTGCGTTGGGCGGATCGGTTCGCTTCAGCGGGAGATCCAGCGGTTGGCCCGCGAGTACGACTGTGAGCATCTATTCATGCCCCGCCTCCGACGACCGTGGTACCGACGATTCTCGTCCGACCCACTCGACGTTCTCTCACGCTCGTTTTCGGGTCCGATCACCACCCGTCCAGTGTCGTCTTCGTCACTACCAGAGTGACTGTCCACAGTGAAAATGAAGTTGTTATGAAGGTTATAGATCCAGGCGCTGGAATCGGAGGTTACCGAACCCGATCGGGAGGGCAATCCAACAGAGCAGGATGAGGAACGCAAACCACGCAGACAGGTAGAACGGATCGCCGCTTTGGGACATCATATTCGCCATTGGGTTTGTTGGATCGAGTAGCACACTGAGGGTGCCATTGAACGCACCGTTAGGGCTCAGCCGAATAAATAACAAGAACCAGTCTGGTGGTTGTCGGAAGAAGATAGTTCCATTGAGGACATAGTGGATTCCGAATCCAATCCACTGCCACAGTACGTTGAAAAGAATAAACATCCCGAAGATTCCGGCTGCGGCTTTCGATGTGGATTTCGTCAGTGCAGAAATTCCGAGCCCAATGCTCACGTAGACTGCACCGAACACAATGGTCAACAGAATGAATAGACCGTAGCTGACCGGTGAAAGCTCCGGATAGAATGCGAGAAGGACGACCGTCGCCGCGGCGAATCCGACGACAGCTGATATCGCAAGGACAGACGTCCGCCCCAGAAGTTTACCGAGAATAACGTTCGTACGATTGTGCGGGAGCGAAAGCAGTAGCTTGATGCTTCCTGTCTCGACTTCTCCAGAGAGTGCTTTATATCCCAGCAGTAACCCAATAATTGGCACGAGGAATCCAACTGGACCTTGGAGGAAGTTGAGGAGGCCGATAGAGGATAGACCCGGGCCTCCCTGCTGGAGGCCTTGAATCTGAGAGTACGCAAACGCGGCACCGGCCGCAAAAAGGATGAACAGTACTGATAGCCCCCACAGCACTTTCGAACGGATGGCGTCCTGAAAGTCCTTCTCCGCGATGACGGACCAGCTCATGCTGTCACCTCCTGTTTGTCGCTCGTATACGCAATGAACAGATCTTCGAGCGACGCGTCTCTCGTCGAGAAGTCCTCGACATTCACGCCACTCTCTTCGATCGTGGTCAACACCGCCGATTTCGATCCGTTATTCGTATCGATCTTGATGACTGTATCATCTACAGTGACGCTCGACACACCAGTGAGTGCTTGGAGCCGACCTTTGATGTCATTGGGAACATGATCGACGTTGACCACCAGTGTCGATCCGGTGCTAACCGCGTTTCGGAGCCCACTGACCGTGTCCTCTGCAACGAGTTCCCCTTCACGGAGAATGCCGACCCGATCACACACTGCATCGACCTGACCGAGGATGTGACTCGAAAAGAACACAGCTGCGCCCCGGTCGCGCTCCTGACGGATGATCTCGCGCATTTCGCGCGCTCCGGAGGGATCGAGTCCCGTCGATGGCTCATCGAGAATGAGAAGATCAGGCTTACCGACAAGCGCCATTCCGAGGACGAGCCGCTGTTTCATCCCTTTCGAGTACCCACCAGCCTTCCGATCGCCATCGTCGGCGATGCCGACGCGTTCGAGAATCGCGTCCGGATCATCGTTTGCTTCTTTCGAATCGATGGCAAATTGGAGGTGTTTGCGCCCAGTGAGTCGGTCGTACACGTGATATCCGTCCGGGAGCACGCCCACGCGCTGGCGAACTGCGACGCTCTCTTCGTGTGCATCATGGCCAAGAACCTGAACGTTTCCAGACGTCGGCCGCACGAAATCGAGTAAGATGTTGATCGTCGTCGATTTTCCAGCTCCGTTTGGACCTAAAAAACCGTATATTTCTCCTTCATTTACTGTAAGATCTAAATTATTCAGGGCGGTGACGTTACCAAAGCGTTTGGTTACGCCGTCTAATTCTATGGAGGCCATACTGGCCGTTCAGCCTCGCGGATTATAACAGTAAGTGTTTCCCTCCGTCTAGTTAGATTCTCGATTCGTTTGTAGTTAACTTTCAAATGGTTTTTCGTCGCGGTGGTTGTCGATATTCTCCTGTTTTTCGGCTTCCTTCTCACGGACCGCTGATCTGCGGTCTTCCTCTTTTTTCTGCTCGTCTCGGTGCTCACGAGCAATCTCTTCGTT
Source organism: Halocatena marina (assembly GCF_023276375.1). GTDB lineage: Archaea > Halobacteriota > Halobacteria > Halobacteriales > Haloarculaceae > Halocatena > Halocatena marina. The sequence goes on from NZ_JALLPK010000001.1 coordinate 119,043, forward strand.
CTCGTCTTCCTCGGCTTCATCTTCTTTCTCCTTGGCGAGGGTCACGTCACGTTCGTGTTCCTGTTCGTGTCTGCGCTGGCGGTCGGTTTTTTCATCGCTCATGAAAACAATTAGAAACGCTGTCTTTGTAGGGATGCTGCTGGCATGATCAAGCGACGCCGGTTGAGCGCACGTTTTCAGCTCTTATTCGCGTCGTATTCTTCTCGTGCGATGCTATATCGAACTTCGTCGGCGACAGTGCCGTCCTGATAGACGAGGTGGTTACGCAGGTAGCCGTCACGGCGGCCGCCGTGTGCTTCGACGTATTTCTGAATTGCGCGCGCTGATTGTTCGTTGTCCGGGTGATGGTTGACGGTCACGAGATCGAGGTCGAGCCGATCGAACGCGAGAGCGATGAGTGCTGTCGCTCGTTCATGTGAGTAGCCACGACCCCAGAGCGGCTTGCGCAACCAGAACCCGAGTTGACCGGTTCGGCGGGACCAGTCGATACTGAGTCCGGTGCAGCCACCGAACTCGCCGGCATTGTCCTCTTCTTCTCGTGGGTACACGACATAGGTCGCCTCCTCGCCCTTCTCCCACTGTGTCTCCTGTTCTTCGATGAACGATCGCGTTTCTTTGAGCGACCGATTTGGCGACCACGTGACGTACTGCGTGATTTCGTCGATCGCCGGAGCGTCGACCGAAGTGTGATCGTATAACTCGAATAAGTGCTCCATCGTGAGCTGTTCGAGCCGAAGACGGTCGGTCTCGATGGTTTCGGGAAACATACACACGACGTATCGTGAGACAGCGAAAAGCGTTCGGCAGGATTGTCGTGTGGTGACACACATCACTGAGTATGATGGAGGATCGTGACGATGAGTTCGTGTCGACCTGATTTCACGCCAACACTCTTTGTGGGAATAATCGATTTGTTAGGGAACTTTTTTATCTCTACCCACCGTCTTCTCGTTTATGTCCGAGGCAACGCTCGACAACCGTGGCCGACTCACGCTTCCAAAGGAGATTCGGGAGCGCTACGGGGAACACTACTACATCGTTACACTCCACGATAGCGTCAAGCTCGTTCCAATCGCGGACAATCCCCTCTCAGCGCTCCGCGAGGAATTTGCTGGTGTGGAGAAGACGGCCCACGAACTCCGTGAGGAAGCACGACGGGAAGCGATCGACGAGGCTGGGAGTTAAATTGGATGTACGCAGAGACGGACTTTCTGCTTGCACTCATCAAGGATGAGGATTGGCTCGGTGACGCAGCCGAGACCGTGTACCGCGAACACCGTGACTCGCTCTGGACGTCGCAGTTCGCGCTTATCGAACTCCTCCTCGTCGCGTACCGAGAGGAGCGCGACACCGAGCATGTCATTGCCAACGCTGCGAACCTTGTCGAGGTTCGGGGTGATGTGGATACGGTAGTCGCGGCGGCGAGTTACGTCGAAGATCACGGATTCACGCCCTTCGACGCGCTCCATCTCGTCGAATCCAACGGCGATACCGTCGTATCGAGTGACGAGACGTACGAAGACTTCGCGCCCCGACTCGATTTGAAAGAGATCGACCATTGAGCATTGTGCTCTACTGTTCTACTCTGCGCGCTGCTGTGCCGTGAACAACCGCACTGTTAAGTTTGAAACTGCCCGAGAGATGTGTACGAAACATGCACGTCGAATGGGCTGGAGTATGGGAGCAGCACGACTGTGACCGGTGGAACGATGACTGACTGGACAGAGAAGTACCGCCCATCGACGCTGGCGGAGGTTCGGGGAAACAACAAAGCGCGCGATGCACTACGCGAGTGGGCGGAGTCGTGGGAGAATCACCAAGAATCGATCATTTTGCATGGGAGTCCCGGTGTTGGGAAGACATCTGCTGCACACGCGCTCGCAAATGATATGGAGTGGTCGACAATCGAACTCAACGCGAGCGATCAGCGCACCGCGGACGCCATCGAACGGTTCGCTGGTGGGGCAGCGATGAATCAGTCGCTGTCGGGGACGGGCCGTCAGCTCGTCATCCTGGACGAAGCGGACAACATCCACGGTACTGCGGACAGGGGCGGCGCACGCGTTGTTACCCGGCTCGCAAAGGAAACGCGACAGCCCATGGTCCTCATTGCAAACGAGTACTACGAGATGTCGAACGCGCTCCGGAATGCCTGTCGAGATATCGAGTTCCGGGACGTTTCCGCGCGTTCGATCGTCCCCGTACTCCGGGATATCTGTCGAAAGGAGAGCATCGAATACGACGAGGACGCGTTGAAAACAATCGCCGAGACCAACAGCGGAGATCTTCGAGGAGCGGTGAACGATCTGCAAGCAATTGCTGAACAGACCGACCGACTCGACACCGCTGACGTGGTGACGGGCGAACGAGATCGGACCGAGGGGATTTTTCAGCTCCTTGATGCCGTTTTCAAAGAGCAAGACGCACGTGGTGCGCTCGAATTCTCGTACGATGTCGACGAAACACCTGATGACGCCATCAGTTGGATCGAAGACAACGTACCGAAAGATTACGACGGGGAAGAACTCGCAGACGCCTACGAGTATCTCGCGGCTGCTGATCGCTGGCTCGGACGAGTGCGTGCAACGCAGAACTACACGTACTGGCGGTATGCGAGTGACAACATGACTGCTGGCGTCGCCGCCGCACGTCAAGAGCCGAAAGGAGGATGGACGCGCTATGGCCCACCGAGCTACTGGTCAAAGCTCGGACGATCGAAAAGCACCCGGACAAAACGCGACTACATCGCGCAACAAATCGCTGAATCGAGCGGGACAAGCATGGCGACAGCGCGCAGGCAAATTCTTCCCTATCTCTCGGTGATCACACACCACTGCAAGAACCGCGAGCTGACCGTCGCTGTGGCCGCCCGATATGATCTCGATGCCGAACACGTCGCATTCGTCACTGGAAGCGGTGAGGATACGAACAAGGTCCAATCAATCGTTGCGGACGCAGAACAACTGCGTTCGGAACCGAGCGAGAAACGTGTCGAAACTGAGGGCGCCGGTAACGAAATCGAGATCAGTTCAGACAACGGTTCGGATGCCGATACAGACGATGAATCCGAAACCCAGAACGACGGAGAGTCGGCGGCTCCCGAGGAGGAACCGACCGGAGATGGTTCCGAGGCGGCCGACGATCAACAATCAGGACTGAGTGATTTTCTGTAGTTCACCGTCTCGTCCTGGCAGTGTCTTTTTTGTGACGTTTCTCGATCACAGAACCGCAACCGCGAATGAATGAGCAAGGGCGGAAAAGAACCCGAACGTTACTCTAATCGGATCTTTGCGTCTGTGCGCTAGCCGGTGTCGATCCACCGTCACGGAAGACGATCCACACAGTAACGAGGGCTATGACGAACAGCACGATGCTGAGTCCATCCGTGATGAGTGGCGGAATGACCGTCCCCCACAGCTGGCGGCCGAGAAGCATCTGGACGGCAAGCACACCAGAACCAAGCGTAGACAACCACCGGAGACGGGTGAACGATGACGACACCGATCCAGTGGAAGACGAGGACGAGGATGTCGATGACGACGATGGAGCCACAGATATGCCCTCGTATTCTGTTGTCCAGACGGCGATCGAAACGAGTACTGCGTAGATCGCCAGTGTGAGTGCGTAGTAGACAATTTGAATTTCGGCAGAGTAGACGAACAGCGTGCCGTAGCTGAACAGGTACTGAATTGGGACGAGGATGAGGACCGTTGCAGTCAGTCGCCGGAGAAGGCGTCGTGATAGTCGTGTGGCTGACTCGGCGTTTGTTGGAGTGAGTGAAAGTGCTGTGCCAACGGTCAACAGCGTGAGGATAGTGAGTGCAACTGTGTAGTGAAGGATCTGAACGCTCGGTGTGTAGCCCCACGACAACAGTCCACTGAGTGTTACCGTCACAGCGCCGAGGCCAATCTGAAGGGGCAACAGCAGCACTGCAAGCGTGACTATCCACGCGATTCGGCGGTCATCAGCGCGCGTCCACGCGGCATACGCCGTCCCGATGATGACAAAGCCGGTGACCATGGCGACGAGGCGGTGGAACCACTCGATGAAACTCGGAATTGTCGCAGGAAACAATCCGAGCCATCCATCACAGAACGGCCACCGCGCCCCGCATGTTAACCCGGCACCGAACGCGGCGGTGTAGATACCGAGCAGCATGAGCACGAACGTTAGGCCTGTCGTGGCTAGCATGAGCTGGCGAAATCGGAACCTCATACACGAAACTCTGTATCCCGTTCATTTGAATCCCACCCTCTCGACGGAGCCTGATAGCACACATCTCTCAAGAGACGGACTGGTTAAGGGCCGATCGCAATATATTCGGAGTAGTTATTTAGGGTTCCTCCTCAGAAGGCCATCATGGGACTGGATGAGGACTCATTAGCGTATCATCGAGAGGAGCCACCAGGGAAGCTAGCGATTTCGACGACTAAGCCGACGAACACCCAGCGTGATCTGAGTCTCGCGTACTCACCAGGGGTTGCGGCCCCGTGTCTCGCGATCGACGACGATCCAACAAAAGCCTACCAGTACACGGCGAAGGGGAATCTCGTCGGTGTAGTCTCAAACGGAAGCGCGGTACTGGGGCTGGGTGATATTGGTGCGCAGGCTTCCAAACCGGTGATGGAAGGCAAAGGCGTGTTGTTCAAGCGATTTGCGGATATCGATGTCTTTGACATCGAACTTGACGAAACCGATGTCGATGCGTTCGTCGATGCAGTTGCAGCGATGGAGCCGACGTTCGGCGGAATCAACCTCGAAGACATCGCAGCTCCTGCCTGTTTCGAAATCGAATCACGACTGCGCGAGCGGATGGACATTCCGGTGTTCCACGACGACCAGCACGGAACTGCGATTATCTCTGGCGCTGCGCTGCTCAACGCTGCCGATGTGGTCGGCAAAGACCTGCAGGATCTCGATATTGTTTTCTCGGGAGCGGGTGCGAGCGCTATCGCGACAGCGCGCTTTTACGTTTCACTCGGTGCACGAAAAGAGAATATTACGATGTGTGATTCCTCAGGGATCATCACGGAATCACGCGTCGATAACGGTGAAATCAACAAATTCAAACAACAGTTCGCCAGAGACATCCAAGACGGAACACTGAGCGATGCGATGGCCGATTCGGACGTGTTCGTTGGCTTGTCGGCGGGCGGAATTGTCTCACAAGAGATGGTCCGCTCGATGGCGAGTGATCCAATCGTCTTCGCAATGGCGAATCCGGATCCCGAAATCGACTACGACGCGGCAAAAGAAGCGCGCGAGGACACCGTGATCATGGCGACAGGGCGCTCGGATTATCCGAATCAGGTGAACAACGTGCTTGGATTCCCGTTCATCTTCCGCGGAGCACTGGACGCGCGCGCGACAGATATCAACGAACCGATGATGGTCGCCGCAGCCGAGGCACTGGCGGAACTCGCTCGCAAAGACGTACCGGACGCCGTTCTCAAAGCCTACGGCGATCAACCACTCCAGTTTGGACCGGAGTATATTATCCCGAAGCCGATCGATTCGCGCGTTCTCTTCGAAGTGTCGTCGGCTGTCGCAAAAGCGGCAATCGAAAGTGGCGTCAGCCGAAATTCACTGGAAATTGAGCCGTACCGCGAGCAGCTCGAAGCCCGTCTCGGCAAATCACACGAGATGATGCGGATCGTTCTCAACAAGGCCAAATCCGACACCCAACGGATCGTCCTTGCTGAGGGTGATGACGATAAGATGATTCGGGCGGCTTACCAGCTCGAAGAGCAGGAAATCGCCGAGCCTGTCCTTATCGGCGATCGTGGGCACATCAGCGAAACTGCCCTTTCGCTTGGGCTCGATTTCACCCCCGAGATCGTCGATCCGGGCGAAGAGTCGCTCGAACCGTACGCCGATCGACTCTATGAACTGCGAAAGCGCAAAGGAATCACACAACGAGAGGCGAACGATCTGATCACGGATGGAAATCACCTCGGAAGCGTCATGGTCGAGATGGGTGATGCGGATGCGCTGTTGACGGGGTTGACCCACCACTATCCGTCGGCGCTGCGCCCGCCGCTGCAGGTAATCGGAACTGCTCCCGACGCAGAATACGCTGCAGGCGTGTACATGCTGACGTTCCAAAATCGCGTGGTGTTCTGCGCCGATGCAACGGTGAATCAGGACCCGGATGAAGATGTCTTGGCAGAGATCGCCCAGCACACGGCGAATCTAGCGCGCCGATTCAACGTCTCGCCACGCGTCGCGTTCCTGTCGTATTCGGACTTCGGGAGTGTACGGACCGAAGGCACCCGCAAGCCACGATTGGCAGCCAAGCAACTACAGACGAATCCGTCGGTCGATTTCCCCGTTGATGGGGAGATGCAGGCCGACACGGCAGTCGTCGAGGAAATACTTGAGGGGACGTACGGTTTCTCTGAACTCGATGGACCAGCGAACGTCCTCGTGTTCCCGAACCTTGAGGCAGGTAACATCGGATACAAACTCCTCCAGCGACTGGGTGGAGCCGACGCGATCGGTCCGATGCTCGTCGGTATGGACAAACCTGTGCACGTCCTCCAGCGCGGTGACGAAGTCGCCGATATCGTCAACCTCGCTGGCGTCGCTGCTGTCGATGCGCAGGATACATAACGAACAGGTGGCGTATCAGATTCGGAAGTAGACCGCGCTCACGCAGAATCAGTAGAAGAGTCCCGATCAAAACATTGTGTTGTCGCCACAGACCCAGCGTTCTCAGTAGAACGCAGCGGTCGTTACTGTCGTCTCTTCGTCGTCCTCTAGTTTCTCGTAGGCGGCCTCGAAGTCCTCATCGCGGACAGTCGTGCGTTCTTCACGGATTGCAAACATCCCGGCCTCGGTGACGAAACTCGCCAATTCGGCACCACTGAAGCCCTCTGTCATCGTTGCGAGCTCGCTGTACTCGACCGATTCGTTGATATCCATCTCTGAAGCGTGGATTTCGATGATGCGCTCTCGACCTTCCTGATCGGGCGTTGGTATCTCGATAAGACGATCGAACCGTCCGGGTCGGAGGATAGCGCGGTCGAGCATGTCGAATCGGTTGGTGGCCGCGATGATGCTGATCTGTCCCCGTCCGTCGAAGCCGTCCATCTCGGAGAGCAACTGCATCATAGTACGCTGGACTTCGGCATCGCCCGACGTTTTCGAATCCGTCCGCTTCGAGGCGATCGCGTCGATCTCGTCGATGAAAATAACGGCAGGCTCGCGCTCTTCGGCCAGTTCAAAGAGGTCACGCACGAGACGTGCACCCTCTCCGATGAATTTCTGGACGAGTTCCGAGCCAGCCATTTTGATGAACGTCGCGTCGGTCTGGTTGGCAACCGCCTTTGCAAGCATCGTCTTCCCTGTCCCCGGGGGTCCGTAGAGCAACACGCCCGACGGCGGATCGATACCAACAGCATCGAACTGCTCGGGATTGAGCAGCGGCTCTTCGACTGTCTCGCGCACTTCAACGATCTTATCGTCGAGTCCGCCGATGTCACCGTAGGAGACCGTCGGCCGCTGGTCAACTTGCATTGCCTGTGCGCGTGCATCAGTTTCGTTGCTAAGAACCGACTGGACGGTAAATGAGTCGCTGATCGAAACGCGGTCACCGGCTTCAATCTGTTCTTGAAGCCGTGGTGAGAGCTCTGTCAACACCTCCTGGTTGTTTCCGTGTTGCTTGATGACAACCTGATCGTCGATAATTTCCTCGACGGTCGCAATATACTGAGCAGAAGTTTTCAGCGTCTCGTTTTCTCGCTGGAGTTGATCGACATCATCACGCAGTGCGCCTTGCTGTGATTGCGTTGTTTCGAGCTGATCGGTGAGCTGTTCATTGACTTCAAGAATTCGTCCGTAATGTCGCTGCAGCGCATCAAGTCGCTCAGCGGGCGACATTTCCGGATCCAACTCCAACTGGGGCCGGTCCGGCAACGAAGGACTACGGGACATAGAGTTACCCTACCTATGGCACTAAGCTAAAAGTGACTTTGGGTTGCGTCAGACATATACCACCTATCGAAAGTCATTAGACTATTCTGATATATGGAACAACGTCGAAATATCGTTACTTGGAAGAGTGGACTCTATCTAACAGAATATCAGATCAATCTTATATGGGGACAATACGAATCCGTGTATGGATATATGTCGATATGGCCCTCGTTTCGATGAAAACACACTCAGTCATCTCGCTCGCTCGACCGAAGTAACAATTTATTAATATATTATTGCTATTGTGAGAGCGATTTCACACTGTGGTTCTTGTATCAATGGGACTTTGTGTGGATAACACAGCCAATGGATGTCTTCTATCGACCACGTATTCGGACTGTGATTCTGTCGTGTTGGCTCTCTCACTGTTAGTGATGACTCGGTTGCTTCGAAATGAATCAGTCAGTACACGTTCTACCACCATCAGTAAGATCCAACTTGACAAACATCTGTCGACAGACGTCGGACAGAACACTCCGACACGCGAGGATGCGGCGCACGCTATCAGAATTCCAGTGTTGTGACCGGAGTGTTCTGTCCGTTCGTCCGTGTTTGAGTGGATGTTCCGCCGTTTGCCGGATGATGGCCCCCGATTCATATCGGCGCTATGAACGCATGCGTGAACCGTCTGGTGTAGACAGCACGCATGGGTTCCGGTGGCGGCGGTGATGTCGGCTGTCGTGTCGGGTACACCTCAGCCGACGCAGATGATATTGACGGCGAAGGCAAAGGGCGCTAGGCTGGCAACTGCCGGGGTGTATCTTCAGTATAATTGAAAGCAACGCTTCGTTGTATACGATCTCAACGCCGTCTCACCCGCTCTCCAACGCTTTACTACCACTGTTGCTACTATTTATCTATTGAGTGTCATCCCGGTCTGTTAGCGTTCGATGACTGGATATGCCGGCTGAGAGAAGACTGATATGGGGTTGTCATGTGTGCTGTCGTTCCGGTGAGTTCTCGGTCTCTACTCTTCACGGGTACGTGTGGCTTTTCGTAACAGACGAGCTCGAAACAGGACCACCAGCAAAGGAATCAACACGCTACCGCTATAATTCCTGTCTCTGGCTGTCCGAAGACACTCTGCGGTTTGCTGTCAAGCGAGATGTCGTAGCATATGTATTTCGTGGCACCGATGACCGGGTATGGAAGCGCGGACACATCCAACGGGTGAAACGCTGTACATCGATTCCACGACGGGTGAGAACGGGTCAAAGGGACCTTTCTATATCGTCTATCACACCGAACGTGGGGACAGACAGTGGGGCTTTTTCTGCTCGAATTGTGATACATTTGACACTGCTGTCGATTCGATGGGCCGTATTCAGTGCAATAACTGCAATAATATCAATAAAGCAGATGTGTGGGACGCTGCACACGAGTGAATCCTCTTCGTTCGACATTCTCGGTACGCAAGCCATCGATGAGTGGACGTACTTCGTGAGTAAGTTTGCGGGATAGAATATTATAGAATTAATTCATTTTGATAGTAGGGAATATGCTCACGCAGCTACATCCATACCCCTCATGTTGTTCGTATCCTGTCTGCCGAGCCCCGGTTCTCTCATGAATCGAAGTCCTCAGTGTCGTCGGTCTGACCTCACTCAGTCCCACGCTGTCGGAGACTGTCTCAGCGGATTACTGTCCTTCAGAACACAAGTTCATTCAGGAGCGCTCCGATGAAGAAGAGTGCCAATACGAACGTGAAACCGGTTTTCTTGACCCGTCTTCCATAATCGTCAAGATCATCATTTGTAGTGAGTATCGTAACGAGCCGTGTGGGGTGTTTGAACGGACTTGGTGGGTGCGGTTCCGATATTCGCTCACGGAGCCGCCGATACTCGGTGAACGACCAGAGACTATAGAGCAATAACGATGCGATCACTAGGAGAATCGCAATCAACGCTGTAATGAGTAGTAACCCGATCGGATCCAACAGTTCAACCGCCCTTGGTGATGAGGGAGTGCCAGGCGAATCTGCCGAGAACGCGAGAAACACCACTGCGACTATCGACACCTCCAGGGCAATCAGCGCCGCTACGATTGACCTCTTACTAGTGCTGTTGATTGTGTCACGGTCAATGCCAAACAGTGTTTGATACCGTGTTGATTCGTATTCGCTTTTGGGTCGCAGCTTCGTACCCTGACCAGGATTTTGCGCACCGACGGCATCGAGCGCTATCCAGAGTATTGCAAACGCGCCAATCAGCATGAATATAAGCGGATCTTGTGTCGTTTGCCGCTCTAAGAACGCCTCGTTGGGGGCAGCAGGATCGACATACGCAGTGACCGTTGTGTCAGGTTCGTATGATGCGATTACGGACTCCGCCTTCGATCTTGACTCATACAATTGACTGATATCACTAGGAAATAATTTGTTGCTCTTGTACTCAGTTCCCTGATAGTAGTAGCGATACGCAACGCGAACCTCGTATTCGCTGCTGTCCTCTGGTTGTACAATGGAGGACTCAACGATAGTTGCCTCTACGGAAACTGCGTCGTCAATCGCCGCCGACTGCTGGACGTAGTCGTACCCTCCGAGCGTGAAAAGTGCGAGTCCAAAGAGTACCATCACGACAGTCCCCCGATTGACTTCAATGGGTGTCTCACCAACGGAGAATTGCATCTCTATGACACGTATTATGGTAGAGGAAAATAAATCGGCAGGATCTATCAATTTCAGAGCTAATATTGAAGATATATATTATTAACCAGATGTCATTCGAAGTTGGACAATGGGTTTGTGTGTTGTCTGTTTTCACTTCGCTGGCCATACAGATCAGCAGTATCGTCGAGCGAGCACGCTCCCACCCGCGCCGAAGGCGCGGGATGCCCATGCTGAGGCTACTCTGACTCACGACTCCTGATCGCACGCGGCGATATCGAACGAGGGCACGTTAGGTCCTAACACGAGGAGGGCCGATGCAGTAGCTACTGTGGGGACACATCGATCTATTATTATTATCGAAATCCGTGGCGGTTCGGGCAGACCGCCACCGATCGGGATAGCTGCCGGGTTGTCAGAGGCATCCGGCGTTTTCACCAAACAGCCCCTCGTATATCACCTTACTCCTTGAAACCCCCGTTCGAACTTGGATAATCATATATAAATCTATCGTCTAATTATATGGGGTGTCCCCATTTTCGCCCCGCGCTATTTTTATTTCTGTGTACTGATCATCTGTTCAATGAGTGGATCAGATCCATCGCAGCTGCTCGTCGATCGAGCAGCGCTCCTCCGACAGCTCGATTCCGAGCCGAAAGACACGGAGGAACTCCAGACGGCAGTTGGTTTGTCATCATCGACGATTAACCGAGCCGTCTGTAAACTCGAAAAAACGGGATATGTCGAACAGGTTGATGATCACTATCAGACGACACTAACCGGCCGACTTGCGCTCAAATCGTACGAACAGTTTACAACAACGATGGATACAATCAACAAGTCTACAGACCTTCTCGGCGCACTCGGGTCAGACGCACAGATCGCGCCGGCAGTTCTCGCAGATGCAGAGGTTCTTCGTACGACGCGAGATTCGGCGCGCGTTCCCATCGATCGAAGCGCAGCGCTGCTCTCGGAGGCAGACCAGGTCCGAACTGTTCTATCGACGATCTCGACACCACACCTCAATTTGTACTACGAGCAGGTTGTGGACGGAACCAGTGTATCAATCATCGTTTCTCCGTCACTTATCGAACAACTCGTCACCGAATACTACGATCCGCTAACAGAAGTGATCAGTACTGGACAAATCGAGCTCAGACAGGCTACCGAGGAAACATCGTTTGGGCTGACAATCGTCGAATCAGCTTCCCATACCGCCGTTGAGCTTCGAGTGTATGGATCGGAAGGCCTTCGCGGAGTCATCATCAACGACTCACACAAAGCCATCACGTGGGCAAATACATATTTTGAAAATGAATGGAACGACGCATTATCGATGCAGACGCTGGGATAATGGCGTTTATCCAATGTATCCGGGCCGACAATGGCACCAACGGTTAAGACCCTCCCGCTCGACGCGGAGGTATGGAGTCCGAGCCGAAATCACGGGAGATTACGGCCCTCATCGATCACGATGTATATTCGGCCAGCGGGACGTTCATCGGACAAGTCGAGGATCTCAAACTAGACCTCGACACAGAAGCAGTAACTGGACTCGCGCTGGGAAACATCAACGAAGAATTATTTCGAGACTACGTTGCTGATAGACGAGGTATCATCGTTCCTTACCGATGGGTTCGGTCTGTTGGCGATATTGTTATTGTCAATGATACTATCGACCGACTCAAAGAATCTGACGATGGAAACAACGATACTGTAGAATAAGACACAGTCGTCCTATCGACCGTCGGTAGCGTCGATTATCTCTTCGTCCTATCGCACGTAAGTACCAGTAGTAATTCGAACGAGGAGAATAGCGATTTCTGCTGTCTTTACGATCCGTTTCCGTCGCTCGTTTCGACACCAAGTGCTTCGAACAGTTTGGTTCGAACTGCTTCTTCGACGAGAGAGAGAAGCGTATCGCGGTTCTCTTCGCTCGTTTCGATACCAGTAAAGATACCAAGTGGGATCGTCGCGCTGGCGTCTGTCGAGTGGCCTGCTGCCTCGCCCATGTCTCCGAAGGCATCATCGAGGACGGAACCGATATTCATGCGGATATCCTTCGACCGGGCGGCCAGTTGAATCGCGTCTTCGGTGATAGCAAAGACGGCGCTCGTCGTGATTCCTTCGAGGTTGAGAAGGCGCTGTGCGGCTTGTCCGAGTGCATCGCGGTCGCGGACAAACCCAGCGTTCGTAACGAGATGACTGCCTTTCACCTCTCGATTGTGAATGGCTTCTGCGAGTACATCGAGCGTCTCGGGACTCATACTCGGTGCCTCGACTTGTTCCAGCGTGTCGTGATCAGCAAACGGATAGAGATACGCCGCGGCGGTGAGATCCGCTGGCGTCGTATCGCGTTTGAAATCGAGTGTTTCCGCTCGAATACCGTACAGGAGTGCCGTTGCGACTTCTTCGGAGACAGTGAGATCGAGCACCTGTAGATACTTCGTCAGAATCGTCGAAGTGGACGAGATATTAGAGCGGATGTCGGAGAACGACGCCTCGATCTCGAACGATGGTTCGGCGTGATCGATATAGATATCGACGACACCATCCACCAGTGGATCAGTGGCGTGTGCATGGTTAACGAGCGCGATCGTATCGTAGCTATCGAGAACGACCTCTGCTTGCGAGACGAGATCGATCTCAAGTAGGTTCACGAACGCACGATTTTCTTGAAGCGACATCTCGCCATCGTAGATCACGTCAGATTCGATACCACGATCTGATGCAATAGCCTGTAAGGCGACCGCACCAGCGATGGCATCCGGATTTGGTTGGCGATGAGTTACGATCGCCATTCGAGTGTTCGTGCTGTCGATGGTGTCGACGAGCTTTTCAGTCTTGTATTCGAGTTCCCCGGATTCGAGTGCACGAAGTGCGGAATCAGCAATAACAGAGGACGGATTGATGACAACGTCTGCGCCAAGCTCGGTGAACTCATCGGCGGAGACTGGATCTGATGCGCGGACGACGATATACCGGTCCCCACTCTGTTCTCGGAGATTTTTCACCGCTGCCTTATTCGCGTCCACATCGGAGGACATGATGAGGACGACATCCCGGTCGGCGATGGATTCGGCGACCGCTTGATCGCGGATATCAGCCGTTCGAGCGTCGAGATCCTGATCCCGGAGTGCTTCGACGCGTCCCTCGTCCATATCGAGAATAAGGACATCTTTGTCCTCTCGTTCGAGTTCCTCCGCGACGGCGTGACCGACACTCCCACAGCCAAGAATCGCGTAAGTAGACATCGACGCCATCGTAATGGCGGTGCTCATGCTACCCTACCTGTGGTGCCGATATACTTGAAACTCTCCTCTTCCCAGTGGCAATGCTCGGAGGAAGTCGCTAGCCGAGACGGATGTCTGTGCTTGCTGTCCATCTACATACTTTGAATGATGGAGCGAACTCTCGTTGTCTGTAGAACAAGTTGAGATACACGAATCATCTTGACTTCAAACTGTCGTGAAACACTATCACAATCGTCCTTCGTGAACGGTTCTCTCCGATCGGCAAAGGAAACGTATATCAGTCAACCGTCGCAACCAGTTGGTGAGGGCTGATAGCTCAGCCAGGCAGAGCATCTGGCTCTTAACCAGACGGCCGAGGGTTCAAATCCCTCTCAGCCCGCTTCTCATTTCGAATTGAACAATTCCTATTTCGAATCAGATTTGAGTACTTTCAGTGATACGTCCCCTCGATTTCGATTCATCATTTTGAAAGCCGTGTGAAAATTGTACTCCCTCGTTATCCCCTAATCGTCCCACACCGTTTAGTCCTATAAGCTGACTGGCTCGATGGATTACTCTCTTGGTTTGTAATTTGGTGCTTCGTCGGTGATGACGACGTCGTGTGGATGGCCTTCGGTCTGTCCGGCGGAGGAGACACGCACGAACTCAGCGCGGGCTTTGAATTCATCAATGGATTCGGCTCCAACGTAGCCCATTCCGGACTGCATCCCACCGACGAGCTGATACAGTTCACTTTCGAGGCTTCCCTTGTAGGGTGTCGCGGCCTCGACGCCTTCTGGGACGAACTCCTCGTCATCGCTCGCCTCTTTCAGGTACCGATCTCCGCTTCCGGACTGCATCGCGCCGACGCTTCCCATGCCACGGTACTGCTTGTACTTCTTGCCGTTCATGGTCACGACACGCCCAGGTGCTTCATCCGTCCCTGCGAAGTACGATCCGAGCATAACAGCGTCCGCGCCAGCGGCGATGGCTTTGATCGCATCGCCAGAGTAGCGGATTCCGCCGTCCGCGATAACCGGAACGTCGGCAGCGGCGGCAACATCGGCGACATCGGCAATCGCGGTGATCTGTGGAATCCCGGCTCCGCTGACAACACGGGTCGTACAGATGCTGCCAGGTCCGATCCCCACTTTCAACCCATCCGCAAAGTCGACGAGCGTCTCAGCAGCATCCGCAGTGCCGATGTTACCGACAACAACGTCGGCATCGACCATCGATTTGATGTCGCGGGCACTCTCGATGACATTGCGGTTGTGTGCGTGCGCACAGTCGATGAAGATCACGTCCACACCAGCATCGTCAGCGGCGACTGCGCGGTCATCTTCGAACGGACCGACGGCGACACCGACACGGAGATAGTCTGCGTCGTCACGAGCGGCCTCATCGTACTCGCGTCGTTGGAGAATTCCCTGCATCGTGACGAGTCCAGTGAGTATTCCCGCTTCGTCGACGATCGGGACGCGTTCGATTTTGTGCTCGTACATGAGTTCGAGCGCCTCTCGTGCGGTGACACCGTCGCTTGCCGTGATGACTTCGTCAGTCATCGCTTCCCGTACCTCATCCCGTTCACCGACTTCGAGATACGGTCGGATGTCCGTTCCAGAGATAATACCGAGGACGACACCGTCATCATCGACAACAGGGGCACCACTAACGCCCTCGGAGTCCATCATCTGATCGACTTCGTGAACGGTTTGCTCAGGTGTGGCAGTTACCACGTCTCGAATAATGAGCTCGTCCGCACGCTTGATCCGGTCGATTGCTTGGACCGTTTCTTCGATGGGCATGTTTCGATGGAGCACACCGAGTCCGCCCTGTCGAGCCATCTCAATCGCCATCTCACTCCCGGTGACGGTATCCATCGCTGCAGACAGAATCGGAATGGACAGCGTGACGTTCTTCGAGACGCGCGTTTGCGTGTCGGCGTCATCCGGCTCGACGTGACTCTCCATCGGACGCAACAGAACGTCGTCAAACGTCAACGCTTCCGGTACTTGCAGCTTCTCCAGAAAGGACTGATCCTGAGGAACCTTCGCCATGTTAGCGGTCACAGATCCCGTGATAAAAGCATTGTGTAAGGTGGGGTGACGTAACAAAGAGAGACAAACACAGCCACGAACTGACCAAAGACGGGTTTTCTGACGTGGGAAGTGGAGTCGTATGCCGATTGTCTGACGAACATACTTGAGTATGTGTGTGTAAGAGAGCACATGGAATCGCTGGATGGAGCGACCTCTCGGAGGCAAGAATCCGAACAGCCGAAGGAGTGGATAGAACTCGTCAACACGGCTCTGCAGGTGCTCGGTGGATTCTTTCTCATCAACGGGATCTACTTTGCTCTTTTCGCCACCGGCATCTACACGGCTATGGTGTACTATTCATTCGTCCTCATGATTCTGACTGGCATCGGTTACTGTTATTATTTCACCACAGACGATGTCGAGAGTATGCTACAAGCGTGGCATTCGGTTGGTGTCGTGATGCTGGATTCGGTGGAAAACTCTGGGGCTCGCTCAACACCCGAACAGCGACGAAGGTTGTAACACATTACGAACAGACGATTACTCTTTTTTCTTCCAGCACCCATCTGTTGGATAGCTGTCGGCAGCCCATCCATGAGTAGAGCACATCGGTCACTACGTTCAGGCACTGAACGCTCGGATACCGTGGATAATTGCGTTCGACCCGAAACGAGGAGGAGCGATACTACCGTAATGATCTGGCGATCGATCGAGTGCGCTACGTCAGCAGGGCAATCGGATCGTACCGATCACATCAATCGAAGAACAAACAAAAGTCACGTGCCGTATCCGAATTCACAACCAGAGTAGTTTGAGAGTAGATGACTCCTTGCACTGGATGTTTGGCTCTATAGATTTCCGTACGGATCCGGCGAAAAGCTCCGTATCGTCGGCCGAACTCGGTTCTCGAAGATGATATCGAAATAGGTCCTCGTGCCAGTTTGTATACTCTCGTAGACGTCCGACGTTGCATAGTACGTCATTGTCGACGGATCACCGTTTGGACGCTCTCCGTGACTGACCGTGATTCGGTACGCCGGTTTCTTTCCAGACGTATCCGATGCACGTCGCTTTTCTTTGATGGTGCCCTCTCTTATTATCAGCGTCAGGGCCGCGATCGTTCCACTATTGAACAAATCAAGGGTATACTCGATTCGGTCTCCTGCAATCAACTTCCCGAATGATTCCCGAGAAAGGAGATACCGTGGAGTGCCCCCGATCGCAGGCTGTCTTGGACGTTTTCCGTTCTTGGTTTCGACCAGTGGACCGTGGGGATTCAGCTTTCGGACCTGAATGTAGTAGTAGACATCGTCGTATCGCTGCTCCAATTGGTCGTTGAGGGGTCCAGATATGGTTGTGTTCGCCGGCTCTTCCGACCGAGGAAGCACATCTTTTACGACACCGTCTTCGATCGTGGTTTCGTTGGTCTTGATCTTGAGCACGGGGACTCTCCGGTTGTTGCGTTCCCCGAAGATGCCCTTCTGGATGAGTACCCCTTGTGGCGGCGGGAGCGGGTGAACACAACCAGCAGTGCTACTGATGAGACCCGCACCGAGCGCAGAGAGAAACGTTCTGCGGGAGACCCGACTATCCGCGGAGCGAAGATTCGACCACACGAGTGTGTTTCGTTTCCGAATGGGACATAACTCTACTGGATGGCTCCTGATATCATCAACATATACAATAAAATAACAGATTTTGCAGATGGATAATAATGAACTCGGAAAACGTGGTTGATATTCGATATTGAAATCGGATACAGTCTCGTGTTCGTTTCACCGATTCACGTCGTGGACGACGCGGCACGCTGCAACTGTGAAACGCTGAGTTGCTGGTGCGGTCAGGGTTCTGTTTCTGTTCCTGTCTCGTGATCCGGATCGTGCTTGTTAAACCACTGCTCGATGGTTTGGAGTCGATGGATGGCTCGTTCGGGGGAATCTACGTTGTGGTGCTCGTTCTGGTAGACGACGAGCTTCGAAGGGACGCCGCGTTTTTTGACGCTCACATAGAGCTGTTCGGCTTGCGTCGGTGGACAGCGCCAGTCGTTCTCGCCGGCCGTGATGAGCAGTGGCGTGTTCATCTCACCGACGCGCGTGATGCTCGAATATTCGCGGTATTGATCGATGTTCTCCCACGGGAGACCGAACTCATCCTCGGCCCAGAGATGGTTGTCGTCCGTTCCGAACATCGAGTATAAATCGTAGATGCCGTGCTCGGGTGCCGCGGCTGCGAACTGGTCAGTGCGAGCAACGACGTGGGCGGTCGTGATACCACCGTACGAAAAGCCCGTAACGAACAGTCGGTCGGGATCGACCCATCCTCGATCCACGAGGTGCTCGACGCCGTTGATGATGTCTTCGCTCTCAAGCTCTCCGCGCGTCCCGCGTAGCTGTTCGGAGAACGCTCGACCATAAGAGGTGCTTCCACGGTAGTTCACACAGAGGACGACGTACCCCTGACTCGTCCAATACGTCCGACCGAAATTGAACGCAGGCGTATCGTACGACATCGGCCCACCGTGGATGCTCACGACAAGGGGGTGCGTGTCGGGATTATCGAGATCGAATGTGGCGGGGAGGAACGCGAGGCCTTCAATTGATCCGTTTTCTGTTTCCGGAGAATCTTCTGTTCCGCTCTCGAAGTGGACGCGCTTACACTGGGGTAGTTCCCTGTCTTCGAACGCGGCGTTCATATCGGTAACAGGAGTCAACTCGTCGAAGTCGCTGTTCGTGGTGAATACGTTCCGTGTCGCATCAGGTGCAGTTCGGACGAGAGCGATGTCGCTACCGCTCTCTGACGCACTGGAACTTGCACTGAAGGTGGAGATCGTGCTGTACTCGCTCTGCTCTTCGAAGATGCGTTCGGCTGGATCTCCGTTGACGTGACAGCGGATCAGTCGTGATCTCGCTTCATCACCGATTGCTGCGAGAAGTGTCTCGTCGTCGATCCAGTCGGGGCTGCCGTTCCACGCGACCGTTCGGTCGAGACCAGCCGTGATCGATTCGTACTCTCCGTCGGTCTCTGTGATGTACACTTCTGTTGGCCGGTACCAGTTCGTCGGATGTCCACCGACGAATGCGAGTCGCTCACCGTCTGGACTCCAGGATG
Source organism: Halocatena marina (assembly GCF_023276375.1). GTDB lineage: Archaea > Halobacteriota > Halobacteria > Halobacteriales > Haloarculaceae > Halocatena > Halocatena marina. The sequence continues at coordinate 138,008 of NZ_JALLPK010000001.1, forward strand.
GCTGGGTGATTCGAAGATCCGAATCGGTTAGTTGTCGCAGATCGCCTCCGTCTGGAGCGACTGTGAATACGTCATAGACTGCGGAGTCATCGGGCTGCTCGGTCCGATTCGAGAGAAAAGCAATCCGATCCGAGGGACCCCACGCGGGCTGGAGTCCCATGAGCGGTTCGTAGGTGCCTGCTCCGTAGGCAGTGTCAATCCGTGTTTCATCGCCTGTCTCGATATCAACGACGAACAGATACGTTCGGACACTATCAAGCCAACCGACGCCGTCTGCCTTGTGCTGGAGACGCTCGATCTCGATTGGTCCGTCGTCCCGCCTCCGTTCGAGTGTCTCGCGCTCGTCTTCGGTTGGATCACGCGCACTAATTACGAGTCGCTCACCATCAGGTTCCCAGTCGAACTCCCGAACCCCTTCGTCACGAGTGGTCACCTGCTGTGCGTCACCGCCGCGCGCGAGGTCGAAGATCCAGACTTGTGTCTTTGGCTCATCATCTGCATCAGCAGTGTCTGCGTCCTCTTCGTCGTTCTCGTCGGACACTCCGACGCGCAAGGCCGTATCGCACTCCCGAGCAGCGAGAAATCCGAGCTTCGTTCCGTCCGGGCTCCATTTCGGGCTACTTGCGCCTGAAGCACGCGTCAGGCGATATGGCTCTTTCCGTCCATCACTGGGAGCGACGAACAGCGAATGTCTCCGTTTGTCCGCTTGGGAATCGAATTCATCGGCAACGAACGCCACACGCTCACCGTCAGGGGAGAGCGCGAGATCTGTTATGGCCGTGAGGTCGTAGAGGTCGTCGAGCGCAAGTTCGCTCATCACACCGAATCTGTGTAAAGAATTACTATTACGTTTGTGGTGTGTTGATACTAATTCACACGCGGACGACGGTTTCAGACTCGATATCGGTGTTGTGCTCTATAGCTGATCTTGCATAGTGAATTTGGAAGTGTATCTATATATGGTTCTGTAAGAAATATTGTTGTACAATGAGGGTCATATTCGAGGTGAGAAATCAATGTTAAATCGCCTGGGGGTCGATAGGTAGTCCAATGGCTAAACCCTCGTTCGTGATTGGAATCGCTGGTGGGACGGGCGCGGGAAAGACCGCTGTCGCGCGTGAGGTTGGCGATACTGTTGGCGAGGCTGTGACGATTATTCCACTCGACAACTACTATCGTGATCTCACACATCTCCCGATGGATGAGCGTGAACAGGTGAACTACGACCACCCCTCTGCATTCGAGTGGGATCTACTCACTGAGCACGTCGAGATCCTCCTTGGTGGTGATGCTGTTGAGATGCCGCAGTACGATTTCACGGTCCATAATCGTAAAGACGAGCGCGTGGTAGTCGCACCGACAGACATCATTATCGTCGAAGGAATCCTCTCGCTGTTCGAAGATCGTCTACGTGAACTGTACGACCTCTGCGTGTACGTCCAAACTGACGCCGACGTGCGCATCCTTCGGCGAATTCAACGTGATGTCATCGAACGCGATCGTGATCTCGAAGGCGTCATGAATCAGTATCTCACGACGGTGAAACCGATGCACGAGCAGTTCATCGAACCGTCCAAAAAACACGCAGACATCATTATTCCCGAGGGACTCAACCGCAGCGCGGTTGATCTTCTCATCAAGAAAGTTCACGCAGAGACGCGTGCAAACGGACCTGACTCTGAGAATGGAACTGAAAGCGAAGCAACTGAAACCAACGTCCAACACTGATACTCACAGTTCTTGCTCGGTTTCGTTGATTTCAGTCAACTGCGTCAGCGCGCAGTCGTTCGTACTGTTGTTCGAACTGCTGTTTGCACGATGGACAGCAGAGATAGTAGCGTTCTTCATCGAGAGTCACTGTCTCTCCGTCCTCGTCAACGGTGTTTCCACACTGTGCACACGTGAGTGCAAGTTCGGTCCCGCCGGTGTGTGGCGTCCAGTCTACATCAGTCAGGAGAATCACGTTGTATTCCGTGATGTCCTCGAGTTCAATTGTTTCTGTGAGAAACGTACGAACAGTTCCGTCCGGTATTCGTCCTTGAAACAGTATGTGTGCTTCGGCAGTCGTGAAGACGTGTTCGACGCTGTCGGCTGCGGAAAGCGACGCACGAACCCGTTCGACGGCCTCTGGCTGAACTGAGAGATCCACGAGAACGGGAACTCCACCGCTCAACTTTGAACGATCGAGATCGACCGTGAACCGCCGAACAACTCCAAGATCCTGAAGTCGACTGATGCGTTCTGAGACTGACGGTGAACTCATATCGACGTGTTCGGCGATCTCACTGTACGGTCGACGAGCGTTTTCAGTGAGGAGGCGCAGAATAGTGAAATCCGTCTCATCGAGCGTTCTCATGGTCGATGAGACGTCTCACGCACGCAAAACGCTTGTGCTGGTTTCTTTGATTTCAAACGTTTGTACGGGTGGTGTATGATTTATCTAAGACAAGGTGGTACTCTACTTTGGAAACTGTGGTTCTGGTGGTAATTTACCAATTTTTCTTATATGTTGGTTTCGTGTTGCTGTGGCACGTGACTCAGACTATTCTGAAGAAAATCGCCAAGCATTGGGGTTGCTCACGTGACGGTTCACGAATCTGCTTCCAATCCGTCGTTACGAAATTGTATGGATGGCGTGAATCAAGCGTGCCCCATAGCGTGCTCCGTCAGTCGTTCTACCACCGCATCGTCGACGCCGGTTGCTCGGTCGATAGCGTCGAAGGCCGCGCCTGCGACAGGGCTCATCGCCGGTTTCACAGCCCGGTAGCCTTCGGTGTCCGTAACCTGTCGACGAAGTTCGGCGGTCATGTACTCACTCAGGAGTACGCTGCCTGCCGGAGCAACGGCTACAGGCGTTTCAAGAAACCCACCGACGAGTCGGATACCGGTCACAACCTCTGCAATTGCGTCATCGCAGATGGCTCGTGCAAAGGGATCTCCGTCTGCTGCTGCGCCTGTGATCAACGGTGCCACACGATCGAGTGGATTCCCAGACAACGTGTTGGTGAACCGGTCTCCCTTGCGGACGGCCGATTGGAGGGTGACTACCGACTCGCAGTCCCAGCGCTCCAGTAGTCGATTCCCGAGTCGCCAGTCCGTGGGAGCTTCGCCACTGAGGAGTGCGTGGAGCGCTCGTTCGCCAAGATTGTGTGCACCGGCGCGGGCGTAGTGCAGACAGTCGTAGTTGCTGACCTGATCACCATCAGCCGTGATTCCAAAGACGAGAGAACCGGTGCCACCAATGGCTACGATACCTGCATCGTCACGGAGTGCCCCGATGTGGGCTACCACTGCGTCGTTAACCACGCGCGTCTCGCAGGCGAGCGCGTCGATAGCGAGGAACTGTTCAGCTTCCGTATAGCTCTGGGGTGTGGCGAGTCCCCCGATACCGGCTGTGAGTTCCGCTACGTCGCCCGGTGTTCGCTCAGCATCGGCGAGCGCAGTCTTGACTCCTTCGCGGAGATTCTGCCGCGCTTTTTCTGGGTCGTTGAACTCGGTACTCGCGCCACCCCGTTCAGCAGTTCCCAGCACGCGTCCACCAACATTAGCGACGATAACGCGCGTCCGGGTGCCACCCCCGTCGATGCCGACAACCACGTCGTTAGTCATCTATCAGATACGTGTGGGCGGATGAGGTAAAGCCTGTGTGCACCTCTGTGGATTCAGGTGATGTAGTGGTTGTGATTAATACTGCCCGACATTCTCGATGGATCGCCGGATGGTCTGCACCATCACGTGTCTACAACACAACTTGCAGCGCACAGACTCATAGCGATTGATGAAGAAGGCTCTTCGAGAACGTCGGATACAGTGAACCACACGACCGCATCGCTCCAATTCAGAACTGTTCAGAAAACGAACGGGCGCTGAGGGATTTGAACCCCCGGCAACTTGGTCCGAAGCCAAGCACTCTGTCCAGGCTGAGCTAAGCGCCCTATCTGTTACTTTCGTCGGAATAATTTAAACCTGTCCATCGCTTTCGCACCGCTTATTTCATTGCCACGGCACCGCTTTGCATGGACAGGCTGCGTGGATTGGTCGAACTCACTCGCCCCGTGAATGCCATTGCCGCCGGAGTACTCACACTCATCGGCGCGTACGTTGCTGGTGGTATCGCTACCGAATCATTTCAGGCCGGGATGGCTGGTGCAGCCACCGTTCTTGCAGCCGGGGCGGGGAACACGATCAACGACTACTTCGATCGGGAGATCGATCGAATCAATGCTCCTGATCGACCGATCCCTCGTGGTGCGGTTACGCCGCGTGAGGCTCTTATCTTCAGCGTCGTAAGCTTCATCGTCGCGATCGTGCTGGCATTCACGCTCCCGACGCTCGCTATCGCCATTGCAGCGGTCGACCTCGTTGCCCTCATCGCCTATACTGAGCTGTTCAAGGGTCTTCCCGGCGTCGGCAACGTCGTCGTCGCCTGCCTCGGTGGCAGTACGTTCCTGTTTGGTGGTGCGGCAGTGGCAGGTAACGATCTGGCGATGGCAAGCAGTAATCTCGCCGTGGTTGGCACACTTGCAGTGCTGGCTGCACTTTCAACGATCACACGCGAAATCGTGAAAGATGTCGAGGATATTGTCGGTGATCGAGAGGAGGGACTCAACACGTTACCGATCGCTATCGGTGAACGAGCATCGCTTTCTCTCGCGCTCGCGTGTACTATTCTTACTGTTCTCGTAAGTCCGCTCCCCTACCTTCTCGGAACATTCGGTATCGCGTATCTCGTGGTTGTTATCCCGGCAGATGTGATCCTCCTTCTCGCGTCCGTCGAGAGCTTTCGTGATCCGACAGCCGCCCAGTCCCACATTAAATACGGGATGTTCCTCGCGGCAGCAGCGTTCGTCGCCGGTCGAGCAGTTCCACTATCTCTATAATCATTAACGCGCGTATCGGGAGCAGGCTTTTACCCGTTTCAGTGGTAGTAGCTGTATGGCCACACAGCCATCGGGCGACGATATCCTTCGCACGATTCTCGATCACGACACCATCGCTGTCGTCGGCTGTTCGTCGACACCTGGTAAAGACGCACACGAAATCCCGAAATATATGGATGAGAACGGATACACGGTTATTCCCGTCAATCCGTACGCAGACGAGATCCTCGGACGAACAGCCCACGATTCACTCGGCGATGTCGATACCGAGATCGATGTCGTCAACGTATTCCGACCGAGCGAAGAAGTCGCTGACATCGTCGATGATGTTCTTGAACGGGAGGACGTGCGTGCCGTCTGGCTCCAGCTCGGTATCCGAGACGACGAAGCTGGCCAGCGTATTGAATCGTCCGAACGAGAGTTCGTTCAAGATCGCTGCATGAAAGTGGAACACAAGCGGCTGGTCTAACTCACCACTCACCCGTTTTGCGGCCTTCGATCAGACGAAGATGGTCCCTGAGCAGTACCTTGTCCTTGTCTACGACCTTGATCGTATCCTTGGCCCTGCCCTTGGTCATATCCTTGGCCCTGCCCTTGATCGTATCCTTGGCCCTGCCCTTGGTCGTATCCTTGTCCCTGCCCTTGGTCGTACCCTTGACCGTGTTGTCCCTGTCCTGGGGTGGCCTGATCGGGTGCATTCGTGTCAACGTTTTCGATAACTTCGTCCACGTCGATCCCTTGTTGTTCTGCCACTCGTTCGAGGAGCGCGCGTGTGACTTCGTGTTCGTACCGGAGCTGATCGACTTCCGTATTCGTCCGCTCGACGGTTTCGCGGAGTCCCATGAGTTGCTCTCGGAGGTCGTTCAGCCTTGCATACAGGTCCTCAGCCATGTTAGCGACCTTCTGGAGCTTTTTTGCAGTTCCACCAAGTCCCATACATGAACCGAGGGCCGGAGGGTTGTGTACCTTGTGGTGGGATTTCACGAGAACTAAGCCGCTGGCACTCGGTCGTCTGGTATGGACGACGTGCGCCTTGCCCCTACTGTCGGTATCGTTGCTTCCATCGCTTTCATCTCTGTTCTCGTACTACCATACTTCCTCATCAATGCCCGCTCGGTCGGTGCCTACTACGGAGCCGGACCGCTTAACCCGCTGCTCGGTGGGCTATTTACACTCGTTTGTATCATTATTTTTGCCGCTGGGAGACAAGATCGATCTGACCCGGCACTCGTTGCCGGTGTGGCTCTTGTATTCGGTGTCTTTATTTTCGGCTTCACTGCTATCTGGGCCGCAACTGTCCCGGCCAGTCTCGTGCTCTCGTTCCCGACCGTTGCTGTGTTTGAGTACCACCGCTTTGTGCTCGTTCTCAACTCTTTCATCATACCGTTGAGTGCAGCGTGGTACGCTTACGTGCTCGGCGTGCTGTAGCACAATGTAGTATATTACCTCGAAATGAACTGTACAGGACGAGATGTCAGCGGTACGAAGCACATATGATTAGCTGAGCTGTCGGACGAGCAGTGCTCAATGGGGTTCATTTGATTTGATCTGATTTGATCTGATCTGATCTGATCTGACCTGTCCTGAGTATTCTGCTCCGGGCGTTCTTCGATCTGGCTCAATCGTGTTTAGTGCGGGCATCACTGGCTTACCGGTGCTCTGTCTCTGCCTCGTACTGTTATCGTGTATCGTACAAGATGACTTCTGCTTCAATCTCTTGTCGCTGTGGTGCATCTGTTGGACTCAAACAGATGCTGTCGGGTGTATCGAACACGATGATTGATCCCTGTTCATTGTGAGGCGTACGGAGTTGTGCACTGACTTCCGGACGGCCGTTGACCATATCGAGCTCGAAACTTGCAACAATAAACGAATCCTCTCTGCCTGTTTCCACCGAGCGAACGTGAATGCGATCATTGACCCGAAGATCGGTAACTCGATCGACAGTTTGCGTGTTGTTTCGGTTAGCCATGTGTAGTACAGATAGTCCATACGAATCATCGTACACAAACGTTTCCACTTCTCGATACATAGGTATTCAATTGTGTAAAATAATAAAATAGTAGAATAGCAGAAAAAGTGTAATGCGATACTTAGCAAAAACAGGCTAAGAATCGAATGAAGTCCGCTTCAGACGTAGAGGAGGGCGTCGTCTTCGAAGACGGCGTAGCCGATGGCTTCGGGGACGTGTTCGACTTCGGTGTCAGCACTCTGTTCTTCCTCGACAGCGACGGTTGCACCAGTTCCGTCGATATCGCTCACGCGGGTGGTGGCGGTGTTGTGCCCGGCGAGTGTCTGCATGTCGGCGAGGCAGATGGGTGAGTCGTAGTCGTTTGCGAACTCGAGTGGGTAATCGTCGTGCGTGACGGTCTGGGTGGTGGCGTCGACTTCGAAGCCGCCGAGGATCGAATCGAGCTTGCCAAGCGGCGGATCGAGGATGCCCTCACCGGGTTCGAGCGCGATGTAGCCAACCGTTTCCGAGCGGTGGAACTGTTGGTAGCGCTCCTGTTCTTGGAGTTTGACGGTGAACTGGTTGGTGCCCGCGACGTCGACGCGGGTGGTGATGGAATCGCCCTTGCCGGCGGCATCGCCGCGGCGGCCGTTATGCGTCTGTGCCTGTGCAAAGACGGTGGGGCGCTGGGAGAACGACTGCGTGAAGGAGACGCTCTGTGCAGTGGTGTTAGCGGCGACGAAGCCAGCTTCGGCGTTGAGGAGTGCGCCGACGAGTTCGTGGACACCGCGTGCCATCGCAAGGAAGTGTAGTTCTTCGGCGGCGTGCTCGCCGTCTTGGTAATCCCACTCTTCGAGGCGGAACTCAAAGCCGTTCCGGGTAACCTTCCGGATGTGGACATCGACGGGTGCCGCCTCGTTTGCGGTGACGGGGTTCATGATAACGACGGGGGTGAGTGCAAACGGGATATCGAATGAGACACGGGCCCAGCGGTCGGGATCGCTCTGACCAGCGACGATTCGGCCAGTTTGGCCGATGACCGAGGGACCACCGACGGCAGGCAGTGCCCGCCCTCGGGTAGTTGCGATACGACTAACTCCGGCTGATGTTGCACCAGCAGCCGCCAATTGCAAAAATCGGCGACGAGACTTGTCTCGGACCATAGCGAAATATCATATGAGTAGGTGTGATTTAAAGATGTTCATTTCATGGTACACTGCGGGTTTTATCATTAATTGATATTTGTGTTAAACAGTGTAATAATGCACGATTCTATTGATGATTATACGTAGATTCCAATGAGTGCGGTCGAAATATCTTATAGTAGATCATTAAATTTTCTCTTCATATTCATATTCTTGTTTTGTTTTGTTGGTAATGTTTGCCACATGCCATATATGGCAAAGACTATTAAGGAAGATATGTTGGCTATTCAGTTATTAATCGTTCGGTGATTTCAGTGGGCCGACGTCGTGTGGTTTGTGCAGTGATATCGATGGAGAGCGTGGTCAACCCGTTCTCGAAATCTTCAAAGGGAAGCCAATACGAGGGACACTAATGGCTGTAGCACCGTACGAGACATTGGCATTCGCGCTGTTTGCCGTTATCACAGTGGGAAGCAGTTTAGGCGTCGTCCTCGTGCGCGACGTTTGGCACTCTGCTCTCCTACTGGGGATCGCGTTACTTTCGGTAGCAGTGCACTACGTCATGCGCCAAGCGGCGTTCGTGGCAACGATGCAGGTGCTCGTATACGTCGGGGGCGTCCTGATTTTGATCACATTCGCGGTTATGCTCACCCGCGATAGCTCGGGTGAGGAGGCGGTCGCATGACGACTCGCCCACGGTTGAAACTCGGCCGTCATCTCATTCCAGGGATGGCTGCGGTCGCTCTGTTCGTTGTCATGGCAGCAGCGTTCCTATCAGCTGAGTTTCCAGCACCACAGGGGTTCGGCGAGGGATCAATCACTGCGAGTATCGGCTATGCGATGTTCGATCTCGAAGGACCGATCCCATCAGAGAACTTCCTCGTCACGTTCGAGATTATCGATGTTGTCCTCGTGGCTGCACTCGCCGCCGCCGTGATGCTCGCCCGGCGTGAGAGCGGTAAAGGACCCCTATCCGGACCTGGATCTGAATCCGGATCCGGATCCGGATCTGAATCCGAATCTAACGATGGGCTCACGGACATGGATGTTCGAACAGACGGTGGAGACGGTACGGACGCGCACACGGAGGACGATCATTGATGGTTCCATCAGAGTATTATCTTGTCCTCTCGGCAGCAGTGTTCTGTATTGGCCTGTTTGGTGTTCTGACGCGTCGGAACGCGTTGGTGTTCCTGATGAGCGTCGAGTTGATGTTGAACGCAGCGAACATCAACCTCGTCGCCTTCTCGGTTCAGAACGGAAATCTCACTGGGCAGGTGTTCAGCCTGTTCACGATGGCGCTCGCCGCTGCAGAAGTCGCCGTCGGAATCGGTATCATCCTCGTACTCTATCGCAACTTCAATGATGTGGACGTCACGACAGCAACGACAATGAGGTGGTAATCATGGCAGGAGCATTCGAATTCGCGCCAGCGATCGCTATACTACCGCTTGTATCGTTCGTTATCGCGCTCTTTGCGGGTCAGTATATGCCCAAGAAAGGAGCGCTCGCCGGAATCACAGCGACAGGTGGGTCTCTGCTACTGTCTGTGTGGATGTACGCTACTGTTCTCACGACAGGACACCCACATTTCGAACATATCTATACGCTTGTCTCTATCCAAGATCCGTTCGCGCTTCAGTTTGGAATTCTCATCGATCAACTCTCGACGTTGATGCTGCTCATCGTCTCTCTCATCTCCTTTTTGGTGTTCATCTTCTCGCTCGGATACATGAACGATGAGGGTGAAACAGGTCTTCCGCGATACTATGCCGAGCTGAGCCTGTTCAGCTTCAGCATGCTCGCATTCGTCATGGCGTCGAACCTGTTCATGGCGTTCATGTTCTTCGAGCTCGTCGGACTGTGTTCGTACCTGCTCATCGGCTTCTGGTTCCGCGAGGCAGGTCCACCGTCGGCAGCGAAGAAAGCGTTCCTCGTCACCCGATTTGGTGACTACTTCTTCCTCATCGGCGTGGTCGCCGTCTTTGCGACGTTCGGGACGGCAGCCTTCGCAGGAGATGGGAGCTTCCCAGTCATCGCTGAAGAAGTCCTCGCAGGAACCGGTGGCGGCGAGGTTCACACCTTCGGATTCGATCCGCAAACGTGGTTCACGATCATCGGTCTCCTCGTGCTGGGTGGTGTCGTTGGGAAATCTGCACAGTTCCCGCTTCACACGTGGCTTCCTGACGCGATGGAAGGCCCGACGCCCGTCTCTGCGCTCATTCACGCGGCAACAATGGTCGCAGCGGGTGTCTATCTCGTTGCACGCATGTACGGTTTCTATGCGCTTTCACCGACTGCACTCTCGATTATCGCGTTTGTTGGTGGATTTACAGCGCTGTTCGCGGCGACGATGGGCGTCGTCAAGCGCGAACTCAAGCAGGTGCTCGCGTACTCGACCATCTCCCAGTACGGGTATATGATGCTCGCACTCGGTGTCGGTGGCTACGTCGCTGGTGTCTTCCATCTGACCACGCACGCGATGTTCAAGGCCCTGCTGTTCCTCGGTGCAGGAGCGGTCATCATTGCGATGCACCACGACGAGGATATGTGGAAGATGGGCGGACTGAAAGAGCATCTTCCAGTCACGTATTATACCTTCCTCGCAGGCTCGCTCGCACTCGCGGGCATCCTTCCGTTCTCGGGCTTTTGGTCGAAAGACGAGGTGCTGTTCGAGGCACTCCTCCGTGGCATGAACGACCCGGTCTTCTTCGCCGCATACGCGATGGGACTGCTCGGTGTGTTCTTCACGGGACTCTACACCTTCCGGATGGTGTTCCTCACCTTCCACGGTGAGCCACGGACGAGCGTAGCCAAAGACCCTCACCTCATCAGTTGGAATATGAAAGTCCCGCTGGTGGTGCTCGGTATCCTCGCTACTGTCATCGGATTCATCAACATGGCACCGATCGCAAAGCTGACCGGGACTCACATCGACTTCCTCCACAGCTGGTTCGCCCACGGCGGCGAGGCACTCACTGTCGAGCATTACGAAACGTTGCTCGCAGAGTGGGCAGGCTACGAGGCTGTCGAGGTCAGTAACAGCGTGATGCTCGGCTCAGCGGCTGTCTCGCTCGCGCTTGCGCTCTTGGGAGCAGGGGCTGCACACGTTCTCTACAACGTGCCCGAACCCATCGAACACACGGACAAACTCGGATCCATCAAGACGGTGCTGTTCAACAACTACTACCAAGACGAATATCAGGTATGGCTCGCAGAGGGTGTGACCGCGAATGTTGCCCAAGCGGCTGATACGTTCGACCAAGGTGTCATCGATGGTGCTGTCAACGGCATCTCTAGCATCTCGTTGTTCTCTGGAAGCCGCATTCGCCGCATCCAAACCGGAATTGTCTCCAACTACGCGGCTCTGCTCACGCTGGGTCTGGTCGCGCTCCTTCTTGCTATCGGTCTCCTCGGGGGGTGGTTCGTATGATGATCGAATTCCTCCTCGGGGTCTGTCTCGTTGGCGCAGCAGTCGTCTTCCTCGCACCGGATCGGTACTCAGCACGGCTCTCGTTCTTGATTAGCCTGCTCCCCATCATCGGCAGCGTGTACATGTACGCCACGTTCGACGGCGTCGGCAACGCGCTACTCGAAGGAGCAACGTTGGCGTTCGAGACGCGGGTCAAGTGGCTGAGCGTCGGTCCCTATGACCTGTTCTACCACGTCGGTCTCGACGGCGTGAGTATGCCGTTGATCGTTCTCACGACGGTGTTGACGTCGCTCGCTATTGTGAGCGCGTGGACGCCAATCAATGAGCGCAAATCACAGTTCTACGGGTTGATGCTCATGATGGAGGCGAGTCTCATCGGCGTGTTCGCAGCACTCGATTTCTTCGTTTGGTTCATCTTCTGGGAAGCCGTTCTCATCCCAATGTACTTCCTGATCGGTGTCTGGGGTGGCCCACGACGGAAGTACGCCGCGATGAAGTTCTTCGTCTACACGAACGTCGCCTCGCTAGTGATGTTCGTCGGCTTTTTCGTTCTCGTGTTCGGGCTTGGTGGATCGGTCCAGACGCTCGGACTCCCCGAGATTGCACAGACAATCACCGGATCCGACACCGCCGTGCAGTCGGTCGCCGGATTGGCTCCGAGTACTGTGAAGACGGTTGCCTTCTTCCTCATGTTCGCCGGGTTTGCGGTGAAGGTCCCGGTTGTTCCCGTCCACACGTGGCTGCCGGATGCTCACGTTGAGGCACCGACGCCGGTGTCGGTGATCCTAGCGGGCGTCCTCTTGAAGATGGGTACGTACGCGCTGTTGCGGTTCAACTTCACGCTGTTACCCGAGGTGGCCCAGCAGTACGCGATCGTTCTCGTGCTGTTCGCGGTCGTGTCGGTGATCTACGGAGCGTTACTCGCACTGGCCCAGCAGGACTTAAAACGCATTGTCGCATACTCGTCAGTCTCTTCGATGGGCTACGTCATCCTCGGATTAGTCGCGTTCACGCTCTACGGCATTGGTGGTGCGACGTTCCAGATGATCAGCCACGGACTCATTTCGGGTCTCCTGTTCCTCTGCGTAGGTGTTATCTACAACACGACGCACACGCGGATGGTCGGTGACATGAGCGGTCTCGCCGACAGGATGCCGATCACAACCGGCGCACTCGTCGCTGGTTCGTTCGCGTATATGGGACTCCCGCTGATGTCCGGCTTCATGGGCGAGTTCTTCGTCTTCGTCGGCTCGTTCGGGGCCAGCTTCCCATTCGCGCCTGTGTTTACGGGAATCGCAATGTTCGGTATCGTCATCGTAGCGGGCTATTACCTGTTTGCGATGCAACGGACGTTGTTCGGCTCATTCAACGTCGAGACCGACTACGAGATCACTCGCGCGCCCACACACGACGTGATCCCACTGTTCGTGCTCCTCACTCTCATCATCGTGCTTGGCTCTGCACCCGACGTGATCTTCCAAATGATCGAGGGCGCAGTCAGGCCGATGACCGAGCTCACTCAAGGACAGCAGGCAGATGCCCAGCCAGTCCTTGATACGCTAAAGCTCATCGGAGGTGGTGTCCTATGAATCCAAACCTGTTGCAGATCCAGATCACCGGATACGAAGCCCTTGCGCCGTCGATCATTCTCGCGTTCACGGCACTCGTACTGTTCGTCATCGATAGTATCTCACCTGAATCGGAAAACAGCCAGCTGCTTTCCGGTCTCACGGTTTTCGGCTCGCTCGTTACGCTCGTCGTGACCGGGACCTTTCTCCTGATCGGTGTCGGGGGAGCGAACGCGAGTGCGCTCTCACTGTTTGAGGGACAGCTCGTCGTCGACGAGATGAGCCTCTTCTTTACGTTCATCATTGCAAGCGTCACCGCGCTCGTCTCGCTCGCTAGCTACGAATATCTCCGTGACCGTCCATATCAGGCCGAATACTACATTCTCGTCCTGCTTTCGGCTACGGGAATGACGCTCATGGCTAGCTCGAACAGCCTTGCAACGGCGTTCGTGAGCCTCGAACTCACTTCGCTCCCATCGTACGCACTTGTCGCGTACATCAAGGATAACCGCGGAAGCGTCGAAGCTGGTCTGAAGTATTTCCTCATCGGTGCGCTCTCGTCTGCGGTCTTCGTATATGGTGTCAGCCTCATCTACGCCGTTACAGGAAGTCTTCTCCTACCTGACATTGCGAGCACGCTTCAGGGCGGATTCGATGAGAGTCTCATTGGCGTCCTCGGATTCGGTGTGGTGATGATCCTCGGTGGACTCGCGTTCAAGATGGCAAGCGTCCCGTTCCACTTCTGGGCACCGGAGGCGTACGAAGGCGCTCCGGCACCCATCTCGGGATTCCTGTCGTCTGCTTCGAAGGCTGCCGGGTTCGTCCTCGCCTTCCGCGTGTTCATCACCGCGTTCCCGACAAGCGGGATCGCAGGTGTCGATTGGGTGTTCGCGTTCCAGATTCTCGCACTGGTGACGATGACCCTCGGTAACTTCGCCGCAGCCACCCAAGAGAATGTCAAGCGGATGCTTGCGTACTCTTCGATTGGCCACGCTGGCTACGTGCTCATTGCGCTTGCAGCACTGACTGGTCCGGCCGATCAAGGTCTCGTTCTCGGCGCAGGAATGATTCACCTCCTCGTCTACGGCTTCATGAACACTGGTGCGTTCCTGTTCGTTGCGCTTGCCGAATACTGGGGGATCGGGAGAACCTTCGAGGACTACAACGGTCTTGCCAACAAGGCACCGGTTGCCTGTGCGGCCATGACCGTGTTCCTGTTTAACCTTGCAGGGCTACCCATCGGCGGTGGATTCCTCTCGAAATACTTCCTCCTCTTTGCAACAGTCAGCGCTCAGACGTTCGTTCTCGCCGCTGCGCTCATCATCAACAGCGCGCTGTCGCTTTACTTCTACACCCGTGTGGTGAAGGCGATGTGGATCGAGGACCCGACCGACGACTTCACCATCGACGGCTATCCGAGCGGTCTCTACGCCGCTGTGATTGCCGCCGCTGTCGTGACTGTCCTGCTCCTACCGGCACTCTTCCTCTTCTCTGACCCTGCGTTCGAGGCCGCTAGTGCACTGTTCTGAAAACTGAGAACGCATCTGCTCTTCTACAATCGAAATCGATACTGGTGTGATGCTGGTATTCGATTGCGAATGTGACATCGACGCTGTCCCTGTGTCTTCTGTCAGCGGTAACCGGTTGTCACATAAACTGAATATGACATGTATATCTGGAATACGGTGAACGGAACCGCACCGCGATGGATAGAGCAGAAGGAGGAAGTATTTACCGACTGACTCTACTATGGGGTGTATGGTAACCCGGCTGGTGCTTGGGTGTGGATCACTCGGGCAGCTGCTGGTCGATACACTCGATGAGCGCCCTGGAACGCTACAGGTTATCGTTAACGATACGAACCGAGCAGAAACGCTCCGTGGCGATGGTATTCCGGCCACACAGGGCGACAGCACGGATTCGGAGGCACTCCCGTGGACACGGGATTCCACCGTGGATTCGGTCATCGTCGCGAGCGACGACGCCGAGCGAAACCGTCGGACGGCACTCCTCGCGCGTGAGACATACCCCGACGCACTACTCGTCGCGTATACGGGAGAGAACGCCGATGATGAGATACGATCAACGCTGTCAGCAGTCGCGGACAGAGTAATCGACCCAGGTGTGGCGCTTACAGAACAGGTACTCGCATCCGCTGGACGGCAGGGTCACCGCGTCCGCCAACTCCACCGGACGCTTCGTGACCTCGATGGACGACTCGCTGTCGTGATGCACGACAATCCAGATCCGGACGCGATTGCGAGCGCGATTGCGCTTGCGAATCTCGCAGAACGACTGAACTGTCCGGCAGATCCGTGTTACTCAGGAGATATTACCCATCAAGAAAACCGCGCGCTCGTGAATCTCCTTGAGTACGATCTTCTCCATTTCGAGAATGATGCGTTCGATCTCTCCGACTACAGTGGTGTCGCGCTCGTTGATCACGCGCGCCCAGGCGTAAACGATCAACTCCCCCCCGAGACGGAGATCGATATCGTCATCGATCACCATCCACCGCGCAAGCCTGTTGAGGCGCGGTTCGTCGATCTGCGAAGTGACGTTGGAGCGACGAGTACGCTTCTCGTTGATTACTATCAGCGTCTCGATATTGTGCCGTCGACAGAGATTGCAACGGGGCTGCTGTTCGGTATCTGGGTCGACACCAAAGAGTTCAGCCGCGAGATCGCAGTCGATGACTTCGAGGCAGCAGCGTACCTTATGCCCTCGGTGGACATGCCGGTGCTCGAACGGGTCGAATCACCGAGAATGAGCACGGAAACGGTCGAAACGATCGGCCGAGCGATCAGAAATCGGACAATCAACGACTCGGTGCTCACGAGTTGTGTCGGTCATTTCAGAGATCGAGACGCAATCGCGCAGGCCTCTGATCACTTGCTCAATATGGATGGGATCACGACGACGCTCGTATACGGGATCAAAGACGGGACCATTTATGCCTCGGGACGTGCCCGGAGTACAACCCTCGATGTCGGTGAGACCCTTCGTGATGCGTTCGACCAGATTGGTGATGCTGGTGGTCATGCCGATATGGCTGGCGCACAGATCCCGCTTGGTGTCCTCGGTGTTATCGAAGAAACGACAGACAATGGCGACAGTACTGACTCTGGAGATGGAGACCAAAGTGATGATCGCACAGAAGGGAGCAATACCACCGATAACGTCGAAAACGAGAGGACGAGCAAAAGTGACAGTAAACGTGATCAGTTGGTCGATATCGTTCGGAAAGTCATTGACGAACGGTTTTTCGAAACGATTCGAAATCGACCATATTGGGAACTAATGGATGATACCGACGCCTCTAATCCCAATCACGTCTACTGGTGATGCCGACCGAGAAACATTTAACCGAGTCTGACCTCCTCGAATATAATGGCAAACAGTGATGGAGGCAAACCCCGCGTTAAAGATTATATGACCCGGGAAGTCGTGACTGTCAGCCCGGATGAAACGGTTGCTGACGTTGCCCGTCGCATCGCGGAAAACGAGGGTCACAGCGGCTTTCCGGTGTGTACTGGACGGTACGTTCAGGGGATCATCACTGCACGCGACCTTCTGCTCGCTGAGGACGAAGACCCTGTCTTCAAAGTGATGAATGAGGATCTCATCGTTGCCCATCCCGAAATGGATATCACCGACGCCGCACGCGTTATCCTCCGTTCGGGAATCCAGAAGCTTCCTGTCGTCGACGATGCCGGACACCTCGTCGGTATCATCTCGAATGCCGATGTCGTTCGGAGTCAGATCGAGCGCGCCACTCCCGGAAAGGTCGATAAGCTCGTACAAACGCTCAAGAATATCCACGAGGTGGATATGCGACAGGTTCGACGGACGGTTTCTCTCGATGATCTTACTCCCACCCAAGGAACGGTGTATACGGACGAGCTGGAGGGCCGGTCCTACGAGCTACAAAACGGATTAGCCGAACCGCTCGTGGTTATCGATAATGGTGGGAGCAGGCTGTTGCTCGCCGACGGCCATCACCGCGTGAAAGCGGCCCATCGACTCGGTATCGATGAAATGGACGCGTACGTCATCGTTCTCAAGGAAGCAGTCAAGCTGGGGATGGCAGAAACGGCACGAAAGGGCGACCTCGACGGAATCAATGATATCTCTGTGGTCGATTACTCACACCACCCACTTATCGAGACGACAACGCGGCTCCAAACTGACCACGACTAAACTAAACTAAACTAGAATAGACTGGACTAAACTGGACTGGACTATTCCACGATGTGGAGTAGTGCGGGCGAAGGTATTACTTGTTCAGTATCTCTGTTGCTGTCTCGATGCTCGATTCGACATCGCATTCGACGCCGACTTCGTTCAGTGCCTCTCCAACTGTTCGGATCCCTCTGAGCACCTGCGCTGAGGATAAGTGACCCATATTGCTCACCCGAAAGATCTGTCCACCGAGATGGGCTTGGCCACCGCTGATGCTTACGTTTCGCTCTGTGATTGCCCCAAAGAACTCCTCTGGTGCTGCTTTCACTTCATCGGGTAGTTCGATTGCTGTGAGCGTGTTCGAGAGGCTCGTTGGGGGTTCGATGTCGGGGAAGCGTTTGAGTCCGAGTGCCTCGAATCCAGCGCGGAAGGCCTGTGACTGGCGTCGATGGCGGTCGATCCGGCTTTCCATTCCCTCCTCGCGGATCTCTTCGACAGCCACCGCGAGCGCGCGAAACAGGGGAACGGAACTCGTAAACGGGGTTTGGTGATCGTCGGCCTTCCGGAGATGCCACTCCAAATCTTCGTAGAACGGTGCAGAGTCGCCATCAGCGGCGTCAGCAGCGCGTTCGGTAACGTAGAGTGCGCTGATGCCCGGCGGTGCTGCGAGTGCTTTCTGTGCGTCTGTGATGGCGATATCGACGTTCCAATCGTCGACGCGGAACACGTCGCCGCCGATGCTCGTGACACCATCGACAACAAACAACGCGTCGTGTTCTGCTGTGAGTTCACCCACAGCTTCGACAGGGTTCAGAACACCGGTACTCGTCTCGTTGTGGACCATCGTCACGAGATCAGCGTCTGCGACTGCCTGTTCGACTGCGTCGAGATCGAACGATTGGCCCCACTCGACCTCAACGGGGGTCACGCGAGCGTGGCGCTCTGCGATCCGCTTGAACCGACGGCCGAACTTCCCGTTCACGAGAGCGACGACGTCACTCTCCGCGTCAGTAAGGTTCGCAACGGCCATCTCCATCCCCATCGTCGCCGTCCCGTTGAGAATGAGACTCGTCCCGTTGCTGTCGTGGCGGTGATCGTCGAGCGTCGACTGAGTGAAGACGTAATCGAGTCCCTGCTGTGCGCGTTCGTATGTCGCCTCGAATTCCGCCGACCGGTGCGACACCATCGGCTCGTCCATTACCCGGCGCACATTACCCGAGAGCGGTACCGGTCCCGGGTTCAAGAGAAGGAAATCATCATCGTCCGGCATACGCTCATCTACTCCCGTGGAAAGATAAGCCCCACCGTTCCCAACAAACCTCGCCGGTCCTCAACGGTGATGATTCGATTCGAACAATTCCGAAGTACCTTCAATTCTATCGTCTCTGTTGGATCGACTGTGTAGGCCGATGACGCATCTGTCGTACCTTTGCCTGCTTTTATACCGGATCTCGACCTACACCAGTCAATGAGTCAGTCTCGCGAGCGGCCGGACAGCAACCCATACATCAGATCTCCCGAGACGGAGTTCGACGACGTTGAATCCATGAGTGAAACGGCGGCTAACGAGCAGGCAGAACAACTCCGTGATGCGATCCGATACCACGATCGTCGGTACTACGTTGACGCCGACCCAGTGATTCCCGACCGGACCTACGACGCTCTCTTTTCTCGCTTGCAAGCACTGGAAGAGCAGTTTGATCTCGATACGACCAACAGCCCGACCCAGCGTGTCGGCGGCGAACCGCTCGACGAACTCGGGAGTGTCGATCACGTCGCGCCAATGTTGTCGATCGATTCGAGCGGCGAAGTCGAGGATGTCCGTGAGTTCGACCGGCGCGTCCACACGGAGCTCGGTCTCTCTTCGAGTGGTGAGGATACGCAAACATCGCTCGATGCGTACGCTGACGAGAGCGTCGAATACGTGTGCGAGCCGAAGTTCGACGGGCTGTCGATCGAAATCGTCTACGAAGAGGGCCGATACGTGCGGGCTGCGACGCGTGGCGACGGCGAAACGGGCGAAAACGTAACCGAAAATATCCGAACTATTCGTTCGATTCCACTCTCGCTTTCGGGGGACTACCCGGAGTTCCTCGCGGTCCGGGGTGAGGTGTTCATGCCCCGTGATGCGTTTCAGGCGCATAACCGAGAACGCGTCGAACGTGGTGATGACCCGTTTGCGAACCCTCGAAACGCCGCTGCAGGCACACTTCGACAGCTCGACCCGCGCGTAACCGCAGAGCGTCCGCTCGATTGTTTCGTGTTCGACGTGCTCGACACCTCTCATCCGTTCGATTCGAACTGGGAGATCCACGAGACACTTCCTGAGTGGGGACTAAAAGTAAACGACAGAACGACGGTTGTCGCGGATATCGAATCTGCCATCGAGTACCGAGACGAGCTGGTTGCAGTGCGAGACGATCTCGCGTACGAGATCGATGGCACTGTTATTACAGTGAACGATCGCCAGCGGTGCGATCGGCTCGGTAGCACCGCCCGTGCACCGCGGTGGGCCTACGCCTACAAGCTCCCAGCACGGACCGAAGAGACGACTGTCCGCGACATCGTGGTTCAAGTTGGCCGGACGGGACGGCTCACGCCGGTTGCGTTGCTCGATCCTGTCGAGGTTGCTGGTGTGACGGTCTCAAGAGCAAGTCTTCACAATCCCGACCAGATCGAATCGCTGAACGTCGATGTCGGCGACGGCGTCCGCATTGAACGTGCGGGGGACGTCATTCCGTACGTGAGTGAAGTCACAGAACACGAGAACGACTCGCATTTCGAGTTCCCAGGAACGTGTCCGATCTGCGATAGTCCGGTTGAGCGCGAGGGGCCGCTCGCGTTCTGTACGGGTGGTCTTGCCTGCCCGATGCAACTCAAGCGGGCGATCGAACACTACGCGAGCCGGAGTGGTCTCGACATTGAGGGACTCGGTGAACAGCGACTCGATCAACTCATCGAATCTGGGTTGGTCGAATCGCTCCCGGACCTCTATGATCTCCGGACGTCCGATCTTGCTCGGCTCGATGGATGGGGGAGGACGAGTGCGGAAAACATCGTCGAAGAGCTAACGGCATCGATGGGGCCGCCACTCGACGATTTCCTTACCGCGCTCGGTGTCCCTGAAGTCGGGGCGACAACAGCCCGTTCGCTTGCTCTTGAGTTTGGAACACTCGATGCAATACTCGACGCAAGTGAAGCGGAACTACGATCTGTTGATGATGTCGGTCCAACCATTGCGAACGAGATTCAGGAATTTTTTGAGAGCGAACAGAATCTGACCGTTGTCGAAGGACTCCGCGAGCACGGCGTCGAACCACAATCACTCGACGTAACGACGGACGACGCTCTCGAAGGAATGACGTTCGTGTTCACAGGAGCGCTCGATCGGTACACCCGTAGCGAGGCTCAGGATCTCGTCGAACGCTTCGGGGCGAACGCTACTAGCAGTGTCTCAGGCAACACCGATTACCTCGTGACTGGCGACAGTCCTGGACAGAACAAACTCGATGATGCAACAGAACACGACGTTGACGTACTCGACGAAACCGCGTTCGTCTCGCTTCTGGACGAACACGATATCCACGATTGATATTTAAACCGGAACTACTGTCGAAACGGGTCAAATGTTAAAGTAACATCAATATTTACACGTCATCCAGTTCACCGATGTCACGTGATTTTTCACCCATCTATAGAACATCATTATATATTTTTGGTTCAATGTCCGGGATAGATGAGGCTGCATTATCAGCGCGCCAACCCAGATGTCGGTGGCGAGTCACTCCTCTTGCGGTTCGAGGACGTTGTTGACGATCGAGTAGCGTGTTTGCTGGTGAATTCTGGTCGCGGCGTTTCCGTTGACGAACTGCTGGATGAGTCCCGTGGTGAGTATCTGGCGGGAATCATCATCAACAACGCTCATCCGGAGTACTACTGTACGCTCGGTGAGAACGTACGCGAGGAGACGCCGATCTATGCCGCGCCCGATACCGCAACGATCCTCGCCGAAGCGTGCAGTGCTCCCCTGCGCGATATTGAGCACCCCGACGCTATTCTCACGCAGTTAGCCACGGTCGATACCTGGACTCAACTCGTCCGTGGGGTGCAGTTACACCCACTGCCGGTTGGTCACACACCAGGCGCGGCAGGCTTCCTCCTCGAAATCTCAGAGGAGGCGGACGCGCACACGTTGTTCGTTGCGGATGAGTGTACGATCAGGCGGGCGGCGGGCTATTCTGGTATCGGCCTCGATCTCCCGGTGGCGATCGATTCACTGGTTCTCTCGGGTGCCACGGCCGATCCGTTCGCCCCCGCGCTGACCGAGACGCTCTCGATCGTCTGCGAGCGCGCGCGTGAGGACGCGACGGTACTCGTCACGGCGGACGAGCCAACAGGAATCCACGCCGCGTATCTGCTGGGCCATCTCGGCAAGCGACTCGGATCGCCGTTTCCGATCACCGTCACCGGGCGGACCGCAACGCTATGTGAACAGCTGGGCTACTCGATTCCGAACGTGACCCGCCTGCCAGACGCCCCACCCGAAAAGGTGCTCACGCCGGGCACGGTTGCGATCGCGGAGCCGGACGCCCCCGTGCAAGGCCCCGCCGGACAGCTGTTCGAGGCGCTTGCGGGCGATCCGGAGGCAGCCGTTCTTCGGCTCACGCGTGGGGTGGCCACGCCGATTACTGCCACTCAATGCATGGTCCAATCGTTCCCGTGGCACAACTATCCCGACCCCGAAACCCTCGCAACGGTCGTCGAGGCGCTCGCTCCGGTGCAGGTGGTGCTCGCAGAGCGACCCACACCAGAGGCGGAGGGGATCCATCTCCCCGACAGCTTCGTCTGGTCGATCGACGACGATCTGATCTACACCCTCTATGACGGTACGGACTGGGTTGCGCCGGCCGAAATCGATCCGGACGCAGCCCAACACATCCGCCAGCGCGCGACAGCCTACCACGACGAGCCTACCCCGAGTGAGTACGAGCTCTCGCTGCCGCTGCCTGTGCGGACGGGCACGATCGACTTTGCAGCCGAAGGGCTCGACGTCGAGGTGATCCAAGAGCGACTCCTGCCGGCTGAATCACCCGATGGATCGTGGCGACACCGTGCTCCGAACGACGAGGATGTCGCTAGTCACGATGCTAACAGTGCTGCCTCTAGTGCTACGAACGGGAGAAAGACGAGTGAGACCACGTCGGTCGATGCCTCACTACAAGCCCTCCGAGAACAGATCGATAACATCGAATCGGTCGTTGCGGGACAAATATATCAGGCAAGCGTCGTCGATGCTGGTGATGACGTGTGCTTATTCCGTGTGCAAAATCCACCAGCATCGTTCGAACACGGACAAAACGTCTCCCTCATCATAGATTCGGCTGAGACGTTGCAGACGGTGGATGTCTCCGAGCAAGAAAACGGCTCGGAACCGTCTGATACTGACAATAGTACAACTGACGCTAACGAAATAGTCTGATCATCATCACTTTCTAATCACATTTTGTAGCGACCAAACGTTTTGTCGGTATCGTTGAAAAAACGAAAGAAGACTTCGAAAAGCGCAACAATGGCATAGATGAGAGCCTGTGGAAATTCACATCCCCACGCGACTCCTGCCGATGACGTACCCAAGCTATCGCCGATTTTTGTCTGCCTCTGACATCCCTGATAGCTACGCTAGTGGTACCTCCCTGACCGTCCGGCCGAGGGAGATCTGGCATGCAATTTAACCGATTCGTCCACTGATGCTGTGGTATTTCCTCGACCAATCATCTCTGCACGCGCCGGTGGGTATGCGAGACCGACGTGCGACAGTATCCGGAGGCCCGGCTCCGACGGTGACATGCGTCGCGTGTCGGTGGGTGCGGCTCGTGCAATCCAATGGTCACGTCTCGTTACCGACAGTCGAGGGCTACCACGAACACCGCTTGTATCGGTCTGTGGTGCCATGCCGACCACATTCTGATTATGGCATTGTGGGTGTATAATACACCCAGTAGCTTCAAATGGCTATTTTATCGTGTCGCGCGAATAGACTGAATGATATGCATTTTATAAATAGATATATAACACGAATTTACTAGTTGTCTGTTTGTTGGTCGGCGTATTCGGCATACACTGTCCACGAGGGATCGACCGACGGGTGCCTGACTCGCTCGCTATCGATATACGTTCCGGAGCCGTTACTCGCCGTCCCGATGACAGCCGCAGTCGTTCCTCGGTCTCTAAGCGCCTCGATAACGGATTCGGTTCCGTCGGGACGAACAGTGATGAGAAGTGTCCCGGAACTCGTTGCGTGCCACGGTTCTATGTCGAGATACGAACACACCTCCTGAACAGCGGGCTTCGTTGGTACTGCCGAACGGTCGATATCCAGTCTGACACCTGCGCTCTCGGCAATTTCTGTCAGCGCTCCCTGTAATCCGCACTCTGTTGCGTCGTGCATCGCTGTGATCGGGCCTGTCGTGGCTGCGGTGAGTGCATCGCGGACCGTTCCTGTTTCAGCGAGTCCGTCCGTCGCCATCGTTAGCGTTGCTTCGGGGAGATCCATCTGCTCACCAAACAGCGTCGTAAGCAAGCCAACGGCCTCTACTGCTGGCCCAGTTGTGACGATAACGTCATCTCCCGGTTGCGTCCCGTTCGGTCGAACGATATCGTCCGGATTACCGAGGGCAAAGACACTCGCGCCTCCGACCCACGGGTACTCACACCCCTCGTACCGTGCTGTGTGGCCTGTAACGACACTCACTCCGAGATCAGTCGCCTTCTCGTCGATGGCTTGCCAAACGGTTGCGAACTCCTCGTCGGTCATTTCTGGTGGCAGCGTAAAGGAAATCGAGAGATACTGGGGTGGGAGACCGCTTACGGCCACGTCAGCGAGGACGATGTCGAGGGCAAACGTGGCCGCCCGCTCGAAACCAAGCGCCGGAAGGATCGAAAGGGGGTCGGTTGCCACGACGAGTGCGCTGTCGTCCACTTCAACGACACCGAAATCGACACCCGCTGTCGGTCCGAGACGCACCTCATCACGGGACGCGCCGAGATGCGGGTAGATGTACTCATCGAAGAAATCGGCGTCAACCTTACCATAATCGGGCATAAATCGATTACTCGTTGGGATAGTAAATCGTGCGTGTTCGCGCTTGCGATGGTTTCTTGCGTCCGTTATACTTCATCGTCTGGCGCATGTTTTTCTGCCATTCGAGTCGCTTCTTCTGCGTATCGTTGGCGCGTGTCGTCACTCGTCGGTTCGAGGTCCTCGTCTGCGACTTCAATCGCTGCGGTCACAGTCGTTCGTGAAAGGAGGCTCGAAGAGAGCTCCTTCTGATAGTATCGCTCCCCGTCTGTCGTCGCGTAGATGAGTGTGATCAGGTTGCGCGTATCGTAGGTGCGCTCGACCATCCAGAGACGGACCTCGTTGTCCATACATCCCGTTCTGTTCGGTCCAAATTGTAAGCACCGACTGCGCTCTCTGATCCAGTTTGTGCAGTGACCGTATGTCCATCGATCGCGTCACCTTCAATCTCACTCGGACACTACGTTGTTTTGATGGATAGGGCGACAGTGCGCGAGCGGGTAAGTGACCTCCCCCGTGAGCCGGGCGTATACCAGTTTCTCGATACCGACGGCGTCGTTCTCTATGTGGGGAAAGCGGTGGCGCTACGCGATCGCGTCCGGTCGTACGCTGACCCGCGATCCGAACGCATCCGGCGGATGGTTGAGCGTGCTTCGGCCTTCGATTTCGCTGTAACGGACACTGAGACCCAAGCACTCCTCCTCGAAGCGAATCTCATCAAGCGTCATCAGCCGAAATACAACGTCCGGTTGAAAGACGACAAATCCTACCCGCTCGTCCAGTTGACCGATCACGAGTATCCGCGGATCGAAATCACGCGCGATCCCGACGAGGCTGCGACTGTCTACGGCCCATACACTGACAAATCAAGGGTCGAGACCGTCGTAAAGGCACTTCGGGAAAACTATGGTATCCGTGGCTGCTCAGACCACAAGTTCGCAAACCGCGATCGACCTTGTCTCGATTACGACATCGGTCTCTGTACTGCCCCTTGTACCGGGGAGGTCACCGATGAGAACTATCTCGATGACACGGCGTCTGTGAAACGATTTTTCGAGGGCGAGACGGGCGTTCTCTCCGATCCGCTCCAGCGCTCGATGGAAGCGGCGAGTCAGGCCCAGCAGTTCGAACGCGCAGCAAATCTCCGCGATCGACTGCAAGCGGTCGAAGCATTCCACGAGGGCGGTGGCGAAGCGGTCATTGCTCGCGACGAACGGACCGTCGACGTGCTCGGTGTCGCTATCGAGGGGACCGACGTGACCGTCGCTCGACTCCGCAGTGAGAATGGCAAACTAATCGATCGGGACCGATACTCGCTTTCAGGACCCGAGCCGGACCATGAGGGTGCTGGTACATCCGAATCGAGCGTCGCTGGCGTACTGAGCGCGTTCATTCCTCAGTACTACGCTGAACGTCGACTTCCAGACGCCCTCCTCCTCCCCGAACGACCATCAGACGGAAACGTCATTGAGTGGTTGGACGCCGAGGGGGTTGCTGTAAGTGTTCCAGGAACTGGACGTGAGTCAACGCTTGTCGATCTCGCGCTGAAGAACGCCCGACGCGGGCGTGTTCGTGGAATCGAACGGTCAGACGAAGCGGCGATGCTCGCCGATGCGCTCGGTCTCCGTTCGATTCAGCGCATCGAAGGCTTTGATGTGAGTCACGCCCACGGGACAGCGGTCGTCGGGAGCAACGTCACGTTCGTAGAGGGCGCTCCGGATAAATCCGCCTACCGCCGAAAGAAGCTCACTGAACGCAACGACGACTACGCGAATATGCGGGAACTCATTCACTGGCGAGCCGACCGTGCGGTGTCCGGACAGGACGATCGTCCGGATCCCGACCTCCTGTTAATTGATGGGGGCGACGGACAGCTCGATGCCGCACTGGATTCACTCTCTGAAACCGACTGGGACATCCCCTGTATCGCGCTTGCCAAAGCTAACGAAGTGGTCATCACAGCACAGCGAACGTTCGATTGGCCGAGTGATGCACCACACCTTCACCTCCTCCAACGCGTCCGTGACGAAGCACACCGCTTTGCCGTCCAGTACCACCAAACGCTCCGTGATGAGGTAACCACTGTGCTCGATGATGTCCCAGGCGTCGGATCCAAGACGCGGACGAATCTGCTCCGGCGGTTTGGGTCGATTGACAATATCCGTGCTGCCTCGATTACTGAACTCGAAAGCGTTCCTGGGGTTGGGAAGCAAACGGCGAAAACGATCGAACAGAGGCTGTAATTAACCCGCACGGACACAAAACCTATTACCCACTTATCTGAATACCGATATGCTTCCAAGAAGCCGCAGTCATCTTATAGTCTGTGGTAAATATCTTGGTAGTAACATGATACTATGATAGGAAAACGAATGACTGTCGGGCTGTTGGCCGCCCTCCTCGTTGTGTCTGCTGTCGGAGCTGGTGGATTTCCCGCCAGCGTGCTGGCTGCCGGTAGCTCGGACGACAACGACAGCCGGGTAACCGCGACCGCAATCGCTGTCAATGAGACGACCAACAGTACGTTAGACTCAGAGAATGATTCGGACTGGTATGCCGTCGATCTCGATGAAGGGCAGGGCTTCACCGCCGAGGTCGTGCACACGAACCGTGAGGATCCCTCCACAGCGGTGTCCTTCGACGTGTACGATCCGAGTGACAATCGAATCGGTGAAGCACCGTTCGACAGACCGATCAACGCGTACCGAACGAGTCCTGCAAGCAACATCGCGTACGGTGCAGATGTCGTCGAACAGGACGGAACACATTATATCCGTGTCGAAGGTGATGAGGGAGCGGACTATTCCCTCACCGTCGAGACGGACGAACTCGATCAGTACGATCCGAACGAGCAACCGGAATCGGCCACCCACATCGAATCGGGTGAGACCGTTGCCGGAACGCTGACTGGATACGATCGGGATCTCTATGCGCTCGATCTCGAACAAGGCGAGACGGTCAATGTTACGGGTAACACTTCGGCATATCTGTCACTCTGGGTCGCCAACTCTAGTGTCCCCAGTCCGATGCCCGAGGATTACTACTTCTCGGACAATTACACCGTAGCGTACACTGATTACATGCACGGACCGCTCTCGTTCACCGCACACCAGACTGGAACGTACTACTTCAAAGTCGTCACCAACGCGGAGGAGTCTACGCTCGGTACGTTCTTCGAGAGCAGTCCCTACGAAATGAGTGTCGACGTAGCTGGACAGAACAATTCCTCCCCACCGACGGACGATCCCGACGATGAGGAGCGAAACGAAACACCAAACGGTACTGACGACTCGAACGAGAACAAGAACGAAAACGACTCGACCGAACCGTCATCCGGTGTCGACGATCCTGAACGGACCGAAGAGAGTGACAGGACGGAATCGGATGAATCGAATCAGTCAGACGAAACAGATGAGGATTCCTCAGACAACACGGACGACACAGACGACAGTACGTCGGATGAGTCAGACGAAACAGATAAGGATTCCTCAGATAGCACAGACGACACAGAAGACGAGACATCGGATGAGTCGGATCAGTCGGATGATGCAGACGAGACGTCGGATCAGTCAGACGAAACAGATGAGGACTCCTCCGATCTCTCCGACTGCTAGGTGATGGAAAAGCAAATCCACACCTCAGCAATCGGCTATTTATTTTCTTCTGGACAGGCCTGACAACGTTTCAGGCAACTCAAAACATGGACAAACCTGCCTCGACGGTTCGGATCGATCGACAATCTCCGTGTTGCCTCGATTACCGAACCCGAAAGCGTTCCTGGGTCTGGAAGCAAACGACGAAAACGATCGCACAACGGCTGTAATCTACCTCCGCGGCCACAAAACCTATTAATCACTTATCGAAATACCGATATGCTTCCGAGAGGCCGCAGTCATCTCATTGTCTGCAGGAGGTCTCTCGATTGAAGCACGATACTATGATCGGAAAACGAATTTCAGTCGGGCTGTTGGCCGCCCTCCTCGTTGTGTCTGCTATTGGAGCCGGATTACCCTCCAGTGTGTTGGCCGTCAGTAGCTCGGACGACAACGACAGCCGGGCAACCGCCACGGCCATCGATGTCGGAACTGCTGCGAATGGAACAATCGAACAGAGTGACGTAGATTGGCACGCCGTCGAGGTTGAGTCTGGGAAGAGTATCTTCGCTACGCTTACCATCACGACGGAGAACGCTGAAAACCTCAGATTCGATCTCTTCAATTCGGATGGTGAGAAGATCGGCGAGTATCCAAACGACATGCTGGGGCCCGCTTACTCTACCAAGCGATTGGTTGCTGGCGACTCTGCCTTTGGCGGTGATGTCGCCGAGCAGTCTGGGACCTACTATGTCCGGGTACAAGCCGCCGGAGAGACGGTTGGCGAACCGACCGACTACGAGCTGACCGTCGAGACGGACGAGCTCGATGGGAACGACCCGAACGAGCAACCCAACACGGCCACTCAGATCGAAGCGGACGAGACGATCGCTGGTGTCCTGAGCGGCTCCGATCGGGATACGTACGCGGTTGACCTCGAAAAAGGGGAGACGATCACCGTCTCTGCTGATTACGAGGACAGTGATTTCTTGCCGTATACGTATCTCGTCGGGCCGAACGCGAGCGACGCGACACTCGATCCATACCATGATCGGGAGTACTCCGTTGCACGCGAGCAGGCCGGTGGGGAACACAAGTTCACCTACACAGCGACGACGACCGGGACGCACTTCCTCCGCGTTAATCCGTACGGAGATAGTTCGACGATCGGATCATTCAACGAGAAGGCGTCGTATGAGATCTCCGTTGACGTCTCCGGCGAGGACGACGATTCGGCCTCCGACGGCGACAACAGCCGCACGAACGCGACTGAGATCGCCATCGGTGAGACGACCAACAGTGCGTTAGACTCGGAGAATGATTCGGACTGGTATGCCGTTGATCTCGATGAAGGGCAGGGCTTCACCGCCGAGGTCGTGCACACGAACCGTGAGGATCCCTCCACAGAGGTGTCCTTCGACGTGTACGATCCGAGTGACAATCGAATCGGTGAAGCACCGTTCGACAGACCGATCAACGCGTACCGAACGAGTCCTGCAAGCAACATCGCGTACGGTGCAGATGTCGTCGAACAGGACGGAACACATTATATCCGTGTCGAAGGTGATGAGGGAGCGGACTATTCCCTCACCGTCGAGACGGACGAACTCGATCAGTACGATCCGAACGAGCAACCGGAATCGGCCACCCACATCGAATCGGGTGAGACCGTTGCCGGAACGCTGACCGGATACGACCGAGACCTCTACGCGCTTGATCTCGAACAAGGTCAGACTGTCAACGTCACTGGCTCAGGAGGTCAGTCGCTCTGGGTCGCCAACTCTAGTGTCCCCAGTCCGATGCCCGAGGATTACTACTTCTCGGACAGTTACGCTGTAGCGAATGACGATGTCATGGATGGAACGCTCTCGTTTACTGCAAATCAGACCGGAATGTACTACCTCAAGGTCGTAACCCCTGTGGAAATGTCCACGGCTGGTTCGTTCTTCGAGAGCAGTCCCTACGAAATGAGTGTCGACGTAGCTGGACAGAACAATTCCTCCCCACCGACGGACGATCCCGACGATGAGGAGCGAAACGAAACACCAAACGATACTGACGACTCGAACGAGAACAAGAACGAAAACGAGTTGAACAAACCATCATCCGGCGCCGATGATCCAGAGCGGATCGAAGAGAGCAATGGAATGGTCTCGGATGAATCGAATCAGTCAGACGAAACAGATGAGGATTCCTCAGACAACACGGACGACACAGACGACAGTACGTCGGATGAGTCAGACGAAACAGATGAGGACTCCACAGATAGTACAGACGACACAGAAGACGATACATCGGATGAGTCGGATCAGTCGGATGATGCAGACGAGACGTCGGATCAGTCAGACGAAACAGATGAGGACTCCTCCGATCTCTCCGACTGCTAGGTGATGGATAAGTAAATCCACACCTCAGAAATCGATCATTTATTTTCTTTCGGATGGGTTCGATGATGCTTCGGCCCTCCGTCTGTCATAGCCCGCACCCGTTGTCGGAGTGACGCACTGCGGCAGACTGGGCTGTGACGGAGCGGTTTCACGCAGTACTCAACGCTGTAATCTGTTCGGATAGTTGGACCGTCGAAAACATCCGTATTGCCTCGATTGTCTAATTCGGATATATTCTATATCATGGTTTGTAAAATAATCGTATAGAAACTAAACTAATCTACACGGCCACAAAACCTATTACCAACTTATCGAGATATCGATATGCTTCAAAGAGGCTGCCTACCTACGATTAGCGGCAGATCTCTCGATTGAGCACGATACTATGATAGGAAAACGAATGACTGTCGGGCTGTTGGCCGCCCTCCTCGTTGTGTCTGCTGTCGGAGCTGGTGGATTTCCCGCCAGCGTGCTGGCTGCCGGTAGCTCGGACGACAACGACAGCCGGGCAACCGCGACCGCAATCGATGTCGGACAGACTGAAACTGGGACAATCGAACAGGGAGATGTCGATTGGCACGCCGTTGAGGTTGAATCTGGGAAGAGTATCTTCGCCAATCTCACCCTCACGACGGAGAATGAGGAAGACCTCGAATTCGAACTCTACAATCCGGACGGTGAGCGGATCGGCGAAGGTCCTGCTGACCTGATGGTCCCTGGCTATCATACCATGCGAATGGTCACGGGTGGGACTGCGATGGGTGGTGACGTCGCCGAGCAGTCCGGGACCTACTACGTCCGGATACAACCCGCCGGTAATAATTTCAATGAATCAACCGATTATGAGTTGACCGTCGAGACGACGGAGCTTGATGAGAACGACCCGAACGAGCAACCCAACACGGCCACTCAGATCGAGGCGGACGAGACGATCGCCGGCGTGCTGAGCGGCTCCGATCGGGATACGTACGCGATCGATCTCGAAAAAGGGGAGACGATCACCGTCTCTGCTGAGTACGACGGGAGCTTCACGCCGTCGACGTCCCTCGTCGGGCCGAACGCGAGCGACGTGGAGCTTGATCCATACTACGATACAGAATACTCCCTCGCACACGAACCAATCGGGAGAGACCACGAGCTTACCTACACGGCGATGACGACCGGGACGCACTTCCTCCGCGTCAATCCGAACATCGAAAGCTCGACCATCGTAACGTTCGACGAGAAGGCGTCGTACGAAATGAGTGTCAACGTGTCGGGTCAGAGCTCCGATCAGCCAACGGATGATGAGGACTCCGATAATTCAGAATCCGGTGACGATAACGAGGAGACGAACGAAACACCAAACGAAACGGATGCGGATACCGATACTGACGACTCGAACGAAGAGAGTGACAACACGTCGAATGAGTCGGATCAGTCGGATGACACAGAAGACAATACGTCGGGTGAGTCGGAGCAGAGCGACGATACGTCGAATCAGTCAGACGATGCAGAGGATGACACCTCTTCCGATTCCTCTGACTGCTAGGTGATGGATAAGTAACGATCTCCATCTCAGCAGTTACTTATTCATCTCGTTCGGACAGGTTCGACGACGCTTCGGCCCTCCACCCACACAGCCCGCACCGTTGCCAGAATGAGGCACTGTGGCAGTTGGTTGTGACAGAAGTTTCACCCTACATCTGTATATTTGTGCTATTCACACTGGCTACTTGCATATTAAAAATCTCGTCTTCGAACCGGCACCGAGAGCGTTGCAGGGGTTTCTTCCGAATGGTAGACAAGAGCCCCGAGCGATGTCCGAGAGGCGAAAAAGGCGTCGTCTGTCGTGGCAAGCGTGAGTCGAAGGGCGTCATCGGAGTCGAATTGGTGCTGGGTGACGACTAATTCGATATGCTTTTGCTCCGATTGTAGTTCCAAGCCACGCCTATTTTTTCGCTCCATCAATTCTTCGGCAGTGTCGTCTTCAGTTTCAACGCTGAATGGTGTCACTTGGTTGTAGAGCTGTGTCTCATTCTCACTGTGAATACGAGAGAGCATTGCGAACAGCCGTGTTTCCCGACCGAGCGGAGCGATAGTAACATCGAGGACGGGGGGTCCGAGAAGTTCGAATGGTTCGTCCACCGGAAAGTCGAACGAGACCGCCGTCACTCCGCCTTCGAGAATCGGGACGAACTGATTCATCGAGGTCGAGACAACGGTGTTGACAAGTAGTGAATGTGTTCCCAGCGCGGCAGATTCGAGTGAGAACGTCAATCCGTCCTCGGCAGCAGGGAACCGATTGATTGCTTCCCACGAGTCTGACTGCTGGTGGTAGTAGGTGATTGGTGGGAGGTTCATCGGTGATGTCCCGTCTGTGAGGTGTGTGTCCATCCACGCACGAGCGATGTCGTCGATGTACGCTGCTGTCCCTCCCGATGTACTGGAGACGCCGAGCGTGTGTCCACCGTCGTGCAAGAGCAGGCGCGTTTCGACGGCTTGGTTACGGAGCTTTCGGTAGTTCCGAATCGCTTCCTGCGGGGTGAACAGCGTATCTGACCATCCTGCGATGAACAGCGTGGGGATGTCTATCTGATCTAACTTCTCAATCGGCGAGCGGGCGTTCAAGTACTCCCACGCATCCTCGGTTAGTTCGTTTTCTACCATCGTGTCCCGGTATATCTCGTGGAGTTGCGGCTCGACGCCGTGTTCGATATTCTCGAACGACAGAACCATGTCCTCCAATGAAATACCGCGCGAATCTGCGATACCAGTGACGTACAACAGTGTTGCCCACCCCTTCTTGATTACACCGTCGGGAGCGAACGAGTACGAGAGATCGTGCCACGCTAACCGCGGAACTATCGCATCGAGACGATCGTCTGCTGCTGCGACAGTTAGTTGAAGTCCACCCGCATACGAGATACCATCCATTCCAACTCGTGGATTCACTCGCCCGTCGATCGGTTCATCGACCTCGACAGTCGAACGTCGACCGAGCCACGAAATGAGTGCCGAGGCGTCCCGTACCTCATTTGGTCCGTTGAGTCCGACCGTGCCGTCTGACTCCCCGAATCCTCGGGAATCGTAGACAAGGACGACGTATCCATTTTGTGCGTAGTACTCGGCCATTCTGACCTGCGCTGTACCCATTCGGTCACTGCCCCACGTGTGGGTCATGAGCACTGCAGGATACGATCGGTCGGTGGCAGTTGTCGCTGCACCCGCTGGCTCGTATACGCTCCCGACGATCGTTGTCCCGTCGAATGATTCGATCTCGACACGCTCGATGTGCGTATCACGAGTCGTCGCATCAGTGGTCCCAACACTGGCACCGACGATACCAGCGAGTGAACCAGCTGCGACCCGCTGTAAGAAAGCACGGCGTGTCGGATTCTCCGACCACCGTTTGCGCGCCATAGTTCGTGTTGGACTGTGACAGTATTATGTCGTTGCAATGTGTGATCTTCTATTCGATCTAAAAACTATGTGATGCTCTCGTTACATCATCTCGAAGGACTGTGTTCGTACTGTGAATTTTATTTTTTGAGGGGTGGATTCAATTTGTATGCACGAAATGCTTAACTCTTGTTCGTCAAATAGTAAGATATGAGCAGTCCGTATCGCACCGTCGGTCGGTTGTCGGCTAAGTGGACACTCGGGCGGCTCGCTGTTTACCTGCTGGGTCTGTTCATTCTTGCCCTCGTGTTCGTCCTTGCCCCTGCTGATCCAGTACTTGCTACCGGAATCCTCATTCTAGCAGTCGCGATTGCGACGGTAACGAGTGCTGTCGAAATCGTGCAGGCGTACGAAAAGCGCGCGCTCACGGTGTTCGGAGAGTACCGAGAACTGCTCGATCCTGGTATTCACATCGTCCCGCCGTTCGTTTCCCAAACACACCGGTTCGATCTGCGGACACAGACCCTCGATGTTCCTCGCCAAGAGGCGATCACGCGGGACAATTCTCCCGTAACGGCAGACGCCGTCGTTTACATCAGAGTGATGGATGCCAAGCGAGCGTACCTCGGGGTCGATCACTACCGTCGGGCAACGTCCCTCCTTGCTCAGACAACACTTCGGGCGGTGCTCGGAGATATGAAACTCGATGAGACGCTTTCACGCCGTGATGAGATCAATGGCCGCATTCGGCAGGAGATCGACGAACCAACCGACCAGTGGGGAGTACGAATCGAAGCTGTCGAGGTACGCGAGGTGAATCCGAGTCGAGGTGTCGTGAGCGCGATGGAACAGCAGTCGTCCGCAGAGCGCCGTCGTCGAGCGATGATCCTCGATGCACAGGGTGAACGTGTGAGCGCCATTGAGCGCGCACAGGGTGACAAACAGTCAAATATCATTCGTGCGCAGGGAGAAAAGCAATCGCAGGTCTTGGAAGCACAGGGAGATGCTGTATCGACAGTGCTTCGAGCGAAAGCAGCCGAATCGATGGGTGAGCGGGCTGTCATCGATAAAGGCATGGAAACACTCGCAGAGATCGGCCAGAGCGACTCCACCACGTACGTGCTCCCACAGGAACTCACGTCACTCCTCGGGCGCTACGGCAAGCACCTCACTGGCGGTGATGCTCGAGCGTCCCCTATCGATCTGGAGAGTTTGACGTTTGATGCAGAGACCCGCGATCTGATCGGTATCGACAACATCGAGCAGATCACTCGGGGAGAAGAGACGATCGTTACAGAATCCGAACGCAGTCAGTAATCGCTCAGAACTCCTCGGACTCGGGTGCAATTCCGGACTCGTCGATCTCGAATTCTTCGTGGATGTTTCGAATCCGGTCACGAATGTCCGCAGCCAGCTCGAATTCGAGATTGTCCGCAGCTTCCTGCATTCGCTGTTCGAGTTCCGAGATGTACTCTTTTGCTTCTGTGCTCGAATCGGGTTCGACGCCAGTGACGCCACTGGTGTCTGTCTTGCTTCCGGGGAGATTCGTTTCTCCAACCTCCTTCTGGATCGTCTCGGGTGTATAGCCGTGTTCCTCGTTGAACTGCTGTTGAATCTCTCGACGTCGCTGGGTCTCTTCGATGGCCGATTGCATCGAGTCGGTCATCTCATCGGCATACAGTATGACTTCGCCGTTGACGTTGCGTGCTGCACGACCCATTGTCTGAACGAGGGTGGTCGTAGAGCGCAGGAATCCCTCCTGATCGGCGTCGAGAATGGCCACCAGTGACACCTCAGGAATGTCAAGTCCTTCACGAAGTAGGTTGATTCCGACAAGCACATCGAACTCGCCGAGACGGAGTCCTCGGACGAGCTCGTGGCGTTCGAGTGTGTCCGTCTCATCGTGCATGTACTCGACCGCGACACCAGCCTCTTCGAGGTATTCGGTGAGATCTTCAGCCATTCGTTTGGTCAGTGTCGTAACGAGCACGCGCTCGCCGTCCTCGATCCGATTATCGATTCGCGTGAGGAGGTCATCGATCTGGTTCGTCGCACTAGCGGTCTCGATGCTCGGATCTACGAGATGCGTTGGCCGCACGATCTGTTCTGCGATCTGATCTGAGTGTTCGCGCTCGTACTCGGCGGGTGTCGCGCTGACGTAGAGCTTATCGGCAGTACGCTCTTCGAACTCCTCGAACGACAGGGGACGATTATCGTAGGCTGTGGGAAGCCGGAAGCCGTTCTCGACGAGTGAATCCTTGCGCGCTTTGTCTCCCGCAAGCTGGCCGCGAATTTGTGGTAACGTTTGGTGTGACTCATCGACAACAGTGAGGAAGTCATCTGGGAAATAATCGAGCAGCGTGTACGGTGGTTCCCCCGAGTCGCGGTCGCTCATGTGAACAGAGTAGTTCTCGATTCCCGAACAGTACCCTGTTTCACGGAGCATTTCGAGGTCGAAGGTTGTGCGCTCCTCGATGCGCTGGGCGGCGAGGAGGTCGCCTTGCCGCTCGAAGTACGAAACGCGTTCTTGGAGGAGTCCTTCGATCTCTTCGATAGCTCGTTCGAGGCGCTCTTCGGGAATCGAGTAGTGTTCTGCGGGGTGAAAGAGCACTGCGCGCTGTTCGCCCTTCGATTCGCCCTCTAAAACATCGATCTTCTGCATCCGATCGACCTCCTCACCCCAGAATTCGACGCGGACGGCGTACCGCCCATACATGGGGAACACCTCGACAGTGTCGCCTCGGACTCGGAACGTCCCTTGCGTGAAGTCTACATCATTGCGCTCGTAGTTAAGATCGACAAGCGATGCGAGGAGCTCATCACGATCGATCTGTTGACCAACTTCGAGCCGAAGGGCCATCTCCTCGTAGTTCGCAGGATCACCAAGCCCGTAGATGGCCGAGACCGAAGCGACGACGATGACGTCGTTGCGAGTGAGTAACGAGCGCGTCGCTGAGTGTCGGAGTCGATCGATCTCCTCGTTGATCGAGGCGTCCTTATCGATGTACGTGTCGGTTTGCTCGACGTACGCCTCGGGCTGATAGTAATCGTAGTAAGAAACGAAGTACTCGACGGCGTTGTCCGGAAACAGCGTTCGGAACTCGTCGTACAACTGCGCCGCGAGGGTCTTGTTGTGTGCAATAACGAGTGTCGGTTTTTGCACCTGTTCGATGAGCCACGAAACGGTATTGGTCTTTCCCGATCCAGTCACGCCCAGCAACGTTTGTTCGCTTGCTCCATTTCCATAGCCCGCAGCAAGCTGCTCGATGGCTGTTGGCTGATCACCGGCAGGCTCGAATGGTGCCTCTACGCGGAACGGTCGTTCGAGGTCGGGACGGTCGGGTGAGAGCGGTGACGAACCAGAATTGGAATCGGAATCAGAACTGGAACTAGAGCGAGGGCTGGAGCCTGAGCTTGAGCTGGGGTCACTCATTGTCTACGATTAGGAGCGAGAGCACTTCAGGAACTCGATTGCGGTGGTTTGGGTTCGTTCGAGAATATCGACAAACACGAACACGGCTACTGATTTCAGCTCAAATTCTGATACACGTTTCTATTGAGCGTGGATGATTTTGATGATTGGCAGCTTCTCTAATCGGGGCTGTTGTTTCTATTGCAGCGAGAGTTTGAGAGACGAGATCTCCTCGAAAGCGCGACAGTGTGGTGGCTTGAGCATAGCTTCGCTTCGTAGCGGTCGTTCTCGGAAATCCTAAGTAGCGGACTCGACAGAGTATGAGTATGGCTAGTTTCCCCGAGGCAGAAGATCGGCTCCTCAACAAGATGATTTGCATGCGCTGTAACGCTCGCAATCCGGCACGCGCAGACAGCTGCCGGAAATGTGGATACAAAAATCTTCGACCAAAGGCGAAAGAGAGCCGCTCGGTCTGATTTTCATCACCTTTGGTGGTTAGCTACTTGGTACAATTAGTCCTCACTTTCAAGGTAGTCCTGTTGGACTGAAACGATGGCAGTGGAGTCCTCGCACGCGGCGTAGCGAGAAAGTGGTTCGGCGTTGAGTTCGAGGAACGTGTGTCCCCACCGAAATTTCGAGAGGAGTTGTTCTGCCTGTTCACGCTCGCCGAGAATACACAGTGCACCGGCGAACGCTTCGACAGTGTTCAGCTGGAAGGGCTGTCCGTAGTTCACGGGATTGGCGGCGACGAGGAATGGGAGTGCTCGATGTGTGCCCCGTAGTTGGAATGCTTCGCTTTCGGCTGTTTCCCACGAGCAATCGAGTGCGATGAGGACATCGTCAGTGTCGGCTGGTGAGAGTGCCTGCTCTGCGAACGGATTGAGAACAATTCCCGGAGGGACCGAGCGCGCCGACTGGTGTAACTCTGTGAGGTCAAAGCGCGCGAGCTTGCGAGCACTGCACTTCTCGGGATCGTCGTCTCCCTCGTACCGGACGTGAATCTCCACGCCTGTACTCGTCGCGCCACCGATAAAAGCCGACCGACCAGCGCGCTCTTGTGACCACCGCGCGTGGTTTCGCCATGGACGAACTCGTCCGTGAGTATTACCGAGCTATCGACGAGCACGATTACGATGCACTTCAGACCGTTCTCGCGCCCGCGTTCATCCACGACCGCCCTGATCGAACGATCGATGGCCGCGATGCCTTCGTTCGATTCATGCGCGATGAACGCCCCGAGACCGACACGACACACGACATTGTGGATCTGTTCCGAAAAGAGCAGGCTATTGCTGTCCGTGGGACTCTCAACCGAGCGAACGGTGAGACGTGGATCGAGTTCGTCGATGTATTCTCGGTTGAAAACGGTGTGATCGCATCGCTGAAAACGTACTCTCGTTCAACGCAGGAGTAACTCCGCGGCTATTCGTGGCTATCTATCGCTCTGGTCATGGGTGATCGATACCTCGCACTGTTTCTCCAGAATTTATCCAGCGCGACGAGATTCATCGGACAACACCGTGTTCGAGTATCGAATGTATCTCACCAGACAACGCTCACATACCAGTAGGCTCCTCGTACCCAAGGTTGCACTGTTGAGTTGTGCAACCGGTCAGTCCGTGCGCTTTGTTCCTCCCGCAACGATCGCTAACTCCGGTCGCTCTCGTTTCAATCCACTATAATCACCGTTTCGCCGGTAGTCGCTGTACTCAGCAAGCGCCTTGACCAGACACGTCGCTGCGCTGTTCGCATCTGGCAGTGGTGTCGTCGCTGCCGGCGTTCGTGAGTCCTCTGGCGCAAACACCACGCGGCTCACGCGCCCATCTGTTTGCTCGTGATACCGAAGCCGTGCTTCGTTCTCGAACCAACATCCTGAGATCGTTTCGCCCACCGCGCGATAGTTGGTGATGCGTGTAATCTGCGGAAGCTCCCAAGCACCGTTTGCTTCCTCGTTTCCGATGCCTGCTGCCGTTAGCACTCGTTCGACTTGCTCGGCATGTGTACAGTCCAGACACTGGCACGGTCGACACCACACACTGTCACCAACATCGACGACGTGACTGAGTTCAGCGGTTGAGACCGCACTGCGATTCTCGACCATTGACGGATTAACGCGCTGCCCCATTCGGTTGCGAAACTGCATAACTGGGAGGTTCATCGGTTATCACCCCACATCGAGTCTGTGAATCGATCAGCCGAGCTTACTGGACAGCCGGCACTATGTTCGAGCGGTACTCGACTCGTTTCAACTGTAATTCCGCAGTATCGGCACCGCACGACGTCAGAACTAACTAATTTCTCACACTGGTAGTTTGTATGATATTTTTCGATACCGTTACCTACGTCGGTCTCATTTCGGATCATGGGTTCTGTCGTTGAGAGAACCCCAGCGTTGGGTGTCCCTGCACCCGGCGTGATTTACGAACGAACACGCCTCCGGCACTGGCGTTCTCTACCGATCATCGTGCCGCGAACCATTATAAATATACTGATGATCTTCATACGAGTTTGTCATATTACCAGCTAACGGGAACGTATATCGAAAAAACCGTTCATTCTGTTGTGTCGTTACCCCTGTTCCCGATCTACTGTCGGGCCACACTCACATCAAAGCCTGACTGGTGTTACTCTCGATCGCCGCTCCCGAGCGCGCTTTCACCCACCGGTTCATGCCCCGCGATGACTTCCTGTCCTCCCATATATGGTTGGAGCGCATCGGGAACGTTCACAGTACCATCCTCGTTCTGGTAGTATTCGAGGATAGCAACCATCACGCGTGGAAGTGCAAGTCCCGAGGCGTTGAGCGTGTGGAGGTATTCTGCACTTTCGTGGCGCTCAGGCCGGTAACGCAGTCCTGCTCGGCGCGCTTGGAAATCCTCGAAGTTCGACGCACTCGACACTTCCAGCCAGCGACCGCCTTCTTCAGGCCCATCGGGCATGTCGTCAGCGGGTGCCCACACTTCGATATCGACCTGTTTCGATTGCTTATCACCGATATCACCGGCACAGATTTCGAGGATACGATAGGGCAGTTCGAGCCGACGGAGCGTCTCCTCAGCTTCATCCAATAATGCGTCGAAACGGTCGTAGCTCGTCTCCGGTTCGACGAAGTTGACCAGCTCGACCTTGTTGAACTGGTGGACGCGGACGATTCCGCGCGTTTCAGTGCCGTGCTCTCCGGCTTCACGTCGGAAGTTCGGTGTATACGCCTGATGTTTGAGTGGGAGATCATCACGGAGGAGGATCTCATCAGCGTACATATTCGTTACAGGGACCTCTGCAGTGGGACAGAGCCAGAGATCTTCGTTTTCGATCTTGTACGCGTCTTCGGCGAACTTCGGCAGCTGACCGGTCCCTGTCATCGATTCGCTGTTGATGGGAATCGGTGGGAAGACGTCCACGTATCCCTGCTCGCGGTGGAGATCGAGCATGAACTGGACGAGTGCGTGTTCGAGCCGCGCACCGTCACCAGTAAGGAAGTAGTAGCCACTTCCAGTCGTCTTTGCGCCGCGCGCCTCGTCGATAATAGCCAACCGTTCACCAAGTTCGTAGTGTGGAACAATCTCTGATGGAAGATGACGCAGCCCGTCGAAGCCCTCACGACGGAGCTCTACGTTGTCTTCTTCGCCCTCTCCCGGCGGAACACTCTCATGAAGGATCTGCGGGAGTTCGAGTAGCGCTGCCTCAAGCTCCTCGTTCAGTTCTTCTGCGCGTTCCTCGACGGTGTCGAGTTCGGCTTTGAGTTCCTGTGAGCGTTCGATCGCTTGCTGTGCTTCGTCCTCCTTTCCGTCCCGCTTGAGCTGACCGATACGCTCGCTGACCTCGTTGCGCTCGTGACGGAGCTCGTCGCCACGCGCTTTGAGTTTGCGCCACTCCTCGTCGATCGTGAGTACGCGATCGAGATCAACTTCGTCGGTCATTCCTCGTTTTTCGAGTGTGTCCCGAACGACATCTGGATGCTCGCGGACGAACTGCCTCGGTAACATGCGACCTGATTCCCACGGACAGAACTAAGGCGTATCGCATCCGTGATCTTCGTGAACACGAACGACAGAATCCTTTTGTCTCC
The DNA here is from genome assembly GCF_023276375.1 of Halocatena marina. Classification (GTDB taxonomy): domain Archaea; phylum Halobacteriota; class Halobacteria; order Halobacteriales; family Haloarculaceae; genus Halocatena; species Halocatena marina. Next base: position 179,087 of record NZ_JALLPK010000001.1, read on the forward strand.
TGCTCGTTCCTCTCTGGTATGGCTATCGGCGACCTGTATCCAGTCGAAACGGGCGACTGCACCGATCTGTATTACATCGACACCGGAATGTATGATACCCCTGAATATGGCGCGGTCTACATTCTCGATGCAGAGCGACCTGCTGTGGTCGACACCGGAATTGGCATGCGCTATGACGCTATTCTCGACGCAATAGAGAGGGTCGGTATTGCCCGCGATGAGCTCGAAATCATCGCGCCAACACATATCCATCTCGATCACGCTGGCGGTGCGGGGTATCTCGCTCGAGACTGTCCGAACGCCGACGTTGTCGTCCACGAGCGTGGTGCCCGCCATCTTGTCGATCCGTCGCGGCTAATCGCTGGTACAAAAGCCGCTGTCGAAGATCAGTGGGAGTTCTATCGTGAACCCATCTCCGTACCAGAAGATCGTATTCGGGAACTCACCGACGGCGATATCATTGATCTCGGTACCCACCAGCTGGTTACTCACCATGTGCCTGGTCACGCACCCCATCAGGTCGTATTCGAAGACCCAGAGAATAACGCTGTATTTACTGCCGACGCTGCCGGTATCTACGTGCCTGCCATCGATGCTGTTCGCCAGACGACGCCACCGCCGGACTTCGACCTCGAACAGTGTCTTGCTGATATCGAACTCATCCAATCACTTGAACCAGCGACGCTCCTATATGCTCACTATGGTCCCGCACCCACCGAACACCGACTTGATGAGTATGCCGACGTACTCACCGAATGGATCGAGTCTGTCGAAATGGTTCGACAGCAAAAGGATGACGTCGTCGATCACTTCATCGCCGAAACTCCGATGAGCGGCGTCTGGGGCGAACGAAAGGCTCGCGCCGAAGCGGCGATGAACACCCGAGGCGTCCTCCGGTATCTCGATACTCGTCACGACTGAATAGCTCTCTTATTTCCAGTATCTATCTCGGCCTCGTTTCAATCACTAAATCATATGATGTGATGAGTGAGTAGTTAGGGATATATTATTGATATTCGAAGATTTTAATTGATGTTCGGTAATTGAATAAATAACATTTGTATGAAAGTCACTTTCATTTAGAAATGCATCTAATCACCATTTTACCCATCTAAAGGCTTTTATCACTATTCTACATACCATTCACATCGGGATTGGTGAAACGGAATGAACATTGTCACCGCGCTCAGGCGGGAACTCACGAACACCACACCCACGGAACGGTCCCCCTACAAGTGCGGCGGCTGTGGGATGCGCTTTGAACTACAGCGACACGTCTGTCCTGCCTGTGGTGGGTACACGATTGAACGAACTGAGTGGCCCTGCCTCTCTGAGCGTTGACTCCGGCGTTCGATACGCAGTACCACAACCGATCTGGTGAGTGATTACGTTATTGTACGTATTCAAACTGAACACCGAAACAATTTTGTATAATATGAATAGTAAATATTTACTGTCGGCTATGCGCTTACTGCTACTCAACAGCCGACCTCCCCAGACACCACACTAACTCGACCTTGGAAACCGGTCAGACGTGTGCGTAGCATGACTCCCCGTCTGGTGGAGCCCTCCCTATTGTTGGTTTGTCACACAGCTACTCGAGCACTGTATAGTTCTCAAAATAGTTGGAGAGTGGCAGAAATCCGCTGGAGTCAGGCCAGAGCGGATATTACGAGCTCACTCCGAGCGCAGCCGCGACGTCGAGGAGGCCCGATCCTTGTTCGTTGCTAGACAGGCCGATGTCTTCGGCTGTATCCGTTAGGCGTTGACGTGCTTCGGTGTTCGTGTAGCCTTGTGCCATGAGCTGGGCACCAGCACCACTCACGTGTGGACAGGCCATCGATGTCCCACTGAGCGTTGAGTATCCACCGCCAGTGTACGTTGAGTAGATATCGGCTCCTGGAGCGGCGATCTCGACTTCCGGACCGGTTGAGGAGAAGCTTGCAAGTCCGTCGGAGCTGTTGGTCGCACTCACCGCAATAGCTTCTGGCTCGGCGGCCGGGTAGCCAACACAGTCGCTGCACGGTCCGCTATTACCAGCAGCAGCGACCACGAGAACGCCACGGTTGTAGGCGTATTGGACAGCGTCTGTGACCGCAGATGACTGACCGCCACCGAGGCTCAGGCTGGCGACGTCCCAGCCTTGATCGGCGACGTATTCGATTCCGGCAGCGACGTCCGAGAACGAGCCGCTTCCGGTACCAGTGAGTACCTTGACTGCGTGGAGCGTTGCGTTGGTGCTCACACCAACGACACCTTGACTGTTGTTGACCGCGTTGGCGGACCCGGCACAGTGCGTTCCGTGGCCGTTGTCGTCGTCCCAGTCGTAGTTGCAGTCCGATCCAGAACAGCTTGTAAATGCGGTTCCTGAACCGAGGTTGGCCTGTAGATCTGGGTGATCACTATCAATTCCAGTGTCGATGATAGCGATGTCGGCGCCGGAACCGGTATACCCACTGTCGTGAGCGTTGTCAGCGTCGACTCGGTCAACACCCCATGGGTTAGACTGAGCGAGCGCGTGCATCTGTCCGTTTTCTTCTACATATCGGACATCAGAACGCTGACGGAGTCCTTTTAGCGCCCGCTTTGGTACCCGAATCGTAGCAGCGTTGAATCCAAACTCTCGAACAGTCTGATTCGATGCTGAAATAGTCGCCTGTCGTCCACTCTCCTTGTCGTACCCGACGTTGACCTCTACAACATCGTCGGGACGAGCTGCTGCAAGCCCACCAAAACTGGCGAGGGCTGCAGTTCCGCCGATCGTTTGTAGCAACTGTCTCCGCGAAACAGGGTTTGTATTCTCTCGCATACCCAAGTAACCAATTATTTGGCACCAACTTATATTTTTTGCTCACTAATATATTGTGAATATATTATCGCACAATGCAATATTATATACAATACGCCGAAAACAAATTTTGTCACATATATTGACAATTCTCTATGGGTAATACTCGGGGTTGCTGTATTTTATATGCTGTTATTATAGTAATAACATGACAAAGGTTGTTATGAGGAAAAACACGAAAATAAAGTACTACGCGATCGTACAAGCAATTGTCTCGCGTCCTGAGAGTTGAACTCTCGCATACCCCGGACGTGAGACTTCCTACTTTGATTGACTGTAACTGTGTACGCGGAGAATGTGTGACGTACTCTTAGTGACGCGCACCGTCGATCACAGCTTGTCATTTGTCGCTCAGGACGCAGCCAATGTTACCGTGCTACTCTACCAATGAAATTCATAGTTCGCGTCCGATCATTTCAGCCCACGGTTCGAAACCAAACGTTTCGTAGAATGCTCGTGCGCGTTCGTTCGCTGGATCGACATCAAGGAGCATTCGATCAAGTGGGAGTGTTTGTTCGCGTGCATGATCGAGTGCGGCAGTGATGAGCATGGTTGCCGCATCAGTTCCTCGATATTCTGAGGAGAGATAGAGCTCGTTCAACACTGCTGCGTCCCAAATAAACGACAACGACTCGGGAAGGACGAACGCGTATCCGATCAGTTCGTCGTCCTCTGCAACGATAAGGCATCCGTCATCGCGTTCGATGCAGTCCGCGACCCACGAGAGGTAGCCACGTCGGTACTCTTCGGTGAGCTTTGCTTCGTACCGCTCTCCTTTCTCTTCGTCTTTCTGTCCAAGTTCCAACTCGAAAGACTGCTTGAGTGTCCAAAGACCATCCGCATCGTCCTGCTCGTACGGTCGCACCGTTATACCATCCATTTTGACCGTCACATACACGTGCTACTATTGATATCTGGTGGTTTTCCTCTTCATGCGTGAATCAGTCGTCGATAGAGATACGAATGGGCCGCTGCCCCTATCGCCTTAGAGTTCGTTTAACTTCCGGAGTAGCTGTCCTTGATACTGTTCATCGCTGTGCGTCCCTTTCAGTTCAAGGACATTGCGTTCGAGGCGGTCAAGAGCAACACGGAACGCCGAGTTGGCACCGTATCCTTCACCCGATCCAGCGACCTGACCACGGTTGGTCCGAAGACGGATTTGGCACTGGATGAGCGGCGTTCCACGGAGTTTTTCTTTGTGTTTCTGGAAGCGGACGTGTGCGTGCTCGACATTCATTCGTTGATATTTCTCAACGACCTGCTCGATGCTCTGTCTAATTTCTTCTCGTTGAAGCGTATTGAGGAGATCAATATTGGTAATCTGAACGTCGAGATATTCCTCTTCAGTAAACGTGAGTGCTCGGAGCACGTCAGTTTTGGTGAGAACGCCCGCAACGAGATCGTCTTCATCCATCGGGGTGACCACTAGTCCGCCGTAATCGTGTTCGAGCATCAGTTTGACAGCCGCTTCGACGGAATTTTCGAGCCCAATCGTCGTCACTGGGCTGCGCATCACGTCGTATACAGGAAGATCGAGAATTCGTTCTCTGTCACCGGCACGGTCGCCGTGGGTGGCCTTGTCCATGTCACGGACAGCGACGTCTATGATGTCGTGAGTGGTGACCATTCCCGTAAGCTTTCCACTCTCGTTGACCACTGGAAGTCGTGAAATCCCGTTCTCCCGAAGGAGGTTGATCGCACGCCCAATGTTGGTATCTTCTGTGGCTGTGACTACGTTTTCAGTATAGATCTGCTCGACAGAGAGGATATCGAGATTGTCGAGAACGGTTTCGAGGATTGCATCAGCAGTGATTATACCCCAGTGATCGTCGTGCTCGAAGACAGGGGCGACTTTCGTTCCTCCCTCGACGAGCATTCGTGCGACATCTCTCACGTCAGCGGTGCGGTCGATTTTCGGTGCCGATTCGGCCATTGCACCCACTTTCGTGCTGTCTTCAACGTGAGATTGTAACAATCTCCGCTCGGTGATGACTCCAGCGTACTCCCCGCTATTGGTAACAATGATCCCCTTCGGATTCTCGCGCTCGAAGATGGCCCGCACTTTTGCAAGGCGTTGGCCGGCATCGACCTCAACATCTTCTTGCGTCGCAATGTCTGCAATGTCCATGGTAGCCTCCGCGTCTCGTTTGTTTTGTATGGTAATCAAAGTGGCGCGCCAACGGCTATGGCCCTGGGACCTCTATGGCTAGTATGCTTTTCGACATCGGTATTCCCGATATCGGCGTTTTCGGGCCGTACACTTACCTCGCAACCGAATTCTTGTGGGGCTCAGTCGCGTTGTTGCTGTTATTACGCGCTGGTGCACTACGCACCGCAGCCCGCACGATACTCGTTCTCTATCCCTTCGCCTACATCTGGGACTGGTATACACTAGAAGTGGGCGTATTCAGTATCCCACTCCGAACCGGGATCGAACTGATCGGTATTCCCCTCGAAGAACACATCTTCATGTTCGTCGTCCCTGCGTTGGTCGTCGGCATCCACGAAAATCTGCGAGCACTCGACGACCACGCGCCCTCGATCCAAACTGAAAACAGGGACACACAGACTGATGCGAACACGAACCCACGAACAGATAGCTAGCACTGGAGCAGTGCCGTGTAATCTGATGTGGGGAAAGATTGGATAGGATGGGATGGGACTGGATGTGCCTATTCTCCTTCCCAGTAGTCGACATCGGAATCTGCGTGGAACATTTTCTGTAGCGTTACCTTTTTTCGTGGACCTCCGGGGGCTGCTCCCGCGACCATTCCGACCTTGTTCGAATCTGGGTAGACCATCACATCGGGTTCGTTCATCGTGGATACACACAGAAACCGAAGCGGTTCGTCCGAGGAGTTGATCACTTGGTGTGCGCCGTCTTCTCCTGCGGGGAGAGCAACGTAGCTTCCCTCGGAAATGTCGATCTCCTCTGTCTCTGTTCTGAGTCTTCCTGTCCCATCAAGCACGTAAATGGCTTCCTCGTTAGCGGTATGATAATGATAGGGAACTGGGCTTCGTTCCGGCGGTACCTCGTACAGTGTACAACCCAGCTCCTCGCCTCCAGCAGTCGCTCCGAGTCGGAGTCCCGTGCCAGCAAACTTCTCGCCGTGTGAGCGTTCCATTTGCTCTGCTTCGTCTTCGTGTACTACGCCATGCTCGTTCGGCATTACAACTATCTACAAAAGCCTGTTAAATCTATGTTCACCTAGCAGAGCGAAAGTAATCGGACCAAAAACTGCGTTAATAGTGTCTCGTTAGCAAGAGAACGGAAACAGAGTGACCAAAATAGTGGGTTCGGGCAGATTTGAACTGCCGACCTCCTCCATGTCAAGGAGGTGTCATAACCAGCCTAGACCACGAACCCGTTTTGCTGTTGCAATTCACTCTACTGCGGAGAGATACTTCAACCTTTCCGAATCGCTTCGCACATCCCGGCTTCGTATCGCCATTTGGCAAGTAGTTTTCGCCTTGATCTGTGCTATAGACACTCACTCACGCTGTCGACAGCATTAAGTCGATGTACACATTTGAACATGGTAGGACAACTTCGAACATTGGTTCCACTATGAATACATACATCGAGCGTGTGGCCGAGGGTGAGGATCTGACACAGGAAGAGTCTCGGGCAGCGGCGAGCGCCGTTTTCGAGGATGCGACAGAGGCACAAATCGGGGCACTCCTCACGGCACTACGCGCGAAAGGGGAAACAGAGCGTGAGATTGCCGGGTTCGCAGAAGGGATGCGTGATGCGGCACGCACGATCTCGCCAAGTCGTACACCACTCGTCGACACATGTGGGACGGGTGGAGACGACTACGACACAATCAACGTTTCGACGACCAGCGCTATCGTCGCCAGTGGTGCCGGTGTTCCCGTTGCAAAACACGGCAACTACTCCGTTTCGTCCTCATCGGGAAGCGCAGACGTTCTCGAAGAACTGAACGTGCAGATCGACGCCGAGCCCGCTGCCGTCGAACGCGGAATCGAAGCGCACGGCATCGGATTCATGCTCGCCCCTGTGTTCCATCCTGCGATGAAGGCGGTTATCGGGCCGCGCAGAGAGCTCGGCATTCGAACGATCTTCAACGTTCTCGGTCCGTTGACGAATCCCGCTGGAGCGAGCGCACAGGTTGTCGGTGTATACAACCGCGAGCTCGTTGGCATCATCGCACGCGCGCTCGCCCGAATGGATATTGAACGAGCACTCGTTGTCCACGGCTCGGGTCTCGATGAGATCGCCATTCATGGCCCCACACGAGTTGCTGAGATCACTGATGATGCAATCGAGGAGTACACCATCACGCCAGAAGATCTCGATCTCAAACAAGCCTCGATCGAGGCGGTTGCGGGTGGAACACCCAGTGAGAACGCTGAGGCACTCAGTGGGATCGTGTCTGGTGAACTGACGGGGCCAAAGCGCGACATCGTGCTTGCGAACGCTGGAGCTGCTATCTACGTCGCTGGCGAGGCGGACAGCATCGAATCGGGTGCCGAACGTGCCCGTGAGACGATCGAATCAGGTGCCGCTCGTGCGACACTCGACGAACTCCAATCCATCGCGGTTGCCAAATAGCTCATATAAACACGTTGAACGACATTACCAATACATGAACAATCTACGTCGTACGGGACAAAAGCAGACGGATCAAACGAGCCAAACGCGAATCAAGATTTGTGGTATCACGACGCAGAATGACCGCGATATTGCTGTCGCTGCTGGCGCGGATGCCGTCGGGTTCATCAGCGGTGTCACAGTCGAAACACCGCGGGAGGTCACGCCGGAGACGGCGGCCACTCTTGTTGCGACGACTCCTCCATTCGTTAGCACAGTCCTTGTAACCATGCCCGAACGGGTACACGATGTCGTCGAACGCATCGAACACGTGCGTCCGGATATCGTTCAGGTCCATGGACTGTCTCCTGATGCCGTGGAATGTCTCTCGTCCATGACGACTACCGCCGTGATCCCCGCTGTGACGGCAGCCGACACGGCGTGCTATGAACAGGTTGCAGACGCACTGCTTGTCGACTCATTGGACGAAAATGGTGCAGGAGGAACCGGATCGACACACGATTGGGAACGCACGCGCGACAAAATCGAGAAGATCGACACTCCCGTCGTGCTTGCTGGTGGTCTCACCCCCGAAAACGTCTCACGTGCGATTGAAATCGTCGATCCATACGGCGTGGATGTTGCAAGTGGTGTCGAACAGCGCGGTGGAAAGAAAGACGCCGACGCTGTTCGATCGTTCGTCGAACAGGCCCGGAGGGCAGTATGAACGGACACCGTGAGTCGAACGGAAAGAGAAACGAGATCGGGCACGCGACTGCAACTACGAGTGCAAGCACGACTATGGATCTCTCTCGGAGCGAGTTCGTCTCTCTCTCCGAGGACGATCGACCCGCTGTGATTCGAACGACGGCAGCGCTGGACAGCGACGTTGAGCCACTTGCAGCGTATGCTGCGCTAACCGAACACGATGACGCGTACGGATTTTTACTCGAAAGCGGTGAGAAGGTTGCCTCAAGCGACCCAGATGGAGCATTCACGTCTGCGACAGAGAACACCGACAGACACGCTCGCTACTCGTTCGTTGGGTACGATCCTGCTGCCGTTATCACTGTGATCGGTGATGAAGTGGATATCGAACTTCTCGACGATCGATACGAGGGGATCCTCAACACGACTGTTGAGGGTGACGTTCTCGAAACGCTCAGCTCTGTGCTTCCAGACGCTACCCTTCAGGGATTTCCCGATCGATCCCGGCGACAGCTCGATGGTGGGCTCGTCGGTGTGCTCGGCTACGACGCTGTATACGATCTCTTTCTCGAAGAGCGGGGATACGACCGTCCCGATACTCGCGTGCCCGACGCACAGTTCGTTCTGAGCGATACGACGCTCGTTTTCGATCACGTCGAGGACACCCTCGAACTCGTGTTCACGCCAGTTATCCGTCCTGATGAAGATGCGCGAGCAGTGTATGCCGATCTCGTTTCGGAGACAGAGCGCGTGCGTGCACTGCTGGCTGAGCATGGTGAGATCGAGACGGGTGGTTTCTCGAAGGAGGGTTCGGTCGCGGGGGACAAAGCGGAGTACGAAACCGCGGTTCGGCGGGCCAAAGAGCACGTTCTCGACGGAGACATCTATCAAGGTGTTATCTCCCGCACACGAGAGCTGTACGGAGAGATCGATCCACTTGGACTGTACAGTGCGCTTCGAGAGATCAACCCATCGCCGTACATGTATGTTCTCGGCTACGATGACCTGACGATCGTCGGTGCCAGTCCGGAGACGCTCGTCTCAGTACAGAACGATGAGGTGATGATGTATCCACTTGCGGGGACGTGTAACCGGGGAAGTAGTCCTGTTGAGGATCGTCGGCTGGCGGGCGAAATGCTCGCTGATGAAAAGGAATGTGCAGAACACACGATGCTCGTCGATCTTGCGCGTAACGATGTCCGCCGCGTGAGTGAACCAGGAAGCGTTACCGTCGAGGAGTTCATGAACGTGTTCAAATATAGTCACGTTCAGCATATCGAGAGCACAGTCACGGGGATGCTCGCATCCGATTGCAACGCGTTTGATGCAACTCGGGCTGCATTCCCGGCGGGAACGCTGACTGGCGCGCCGAAGATACGAGCGATGGAAATCATCGCATCACTCGAAACCAGTCCACGCGGTGTCTACGGTGGTGGCGTGGGATACTACTCGTGGACCGGTGATGCAGACGTAGCGATCGTCATTCGAACTGCGACAATCGAGCATGGCGTGTGCGATGTCGCGGCTGGTTTCGATGACCGTGATCGGGTTACAGTTCAGGCGGGAGCTGGTATCGTCGCCGATAGCGACCCCACTGCGGAGTACGAGGAAACAGAACAGAAAATGAATGGGGTGTTAGCCGCGCTATCGGAAATCGAGACCAACGAACCGGAGAATGTGAACCCACCAGAGGCAGGACGATGACTGAGACACGTGTCTGTTTTATTGACAACTTCGATTCGTTCACGTACAATCTTGTTGAGTACGTCAGCCAGCACGCTGATACCGAGGTGCTGCGCAACACTGCCTCGCTCGATGACGTGCGCACAGTCGATCCAGATGCGATCGTCATCAGTCCGGGACCTGGTCACCCGAAAAACGACCGGGATATCGGCATCACGCTGGATGTGCTCACAGAGCTAAGTACTACAGTACCAACACTCGGGATCTGCCTTGGATTAGAGGCAGCCGTCTACGCGTACGGTGGAGCGATTGAGCACGCGCCAAAACCAGTCCACGGCAAAGCATTCCCGATCGAACACGACAGCAGTGGTGTATTCGATGGACTTGAGAATCCGCTTCGGGGTGGTCGATATCATTCGCTCGTTGCAACTGACATCCCAGCGTGTTTCGAAATCTCAGCGACTACCCAATCCGACGGGGTCGATCTCGTTATGGCAGTTCGCCACCGCGAATATCCGATTAAGTGTGTACAATTTCATCCCGAAAGCGTGCTCACCAGCTCGGGTCATGCCCTCGTTCGGAACTTCCTTCAAACTGTGTAAAGTAGAGATTTCGTCTCGATAGATCTACGCATTGTTCATCCGGAGGGTCGTCTCTGTACCGCAAATTTGGCACTTACTCACGCGGTAGGGCTCACGCGAGAACTGTGCGTTTTCGGTCTTATTGCTTTCAGTGAGAATCTGGAGTGAAACACTGTGTGACGTTTCTCTGTCGCACGTCGGGCACTCCTCGTAGATAGCATTCTGCTTCGATTGGTGCTTCGTTGCTCCCATCAACTCCTCCTACCACATACCGGGGTATAAAAACCTATCTCTGTTGGGGGTCGTTTACGTCGATTATCGCCGTACGGAAGCCGGTTTTAGCAGAGACTGTTTTAGATTGGACGAGAGAGTTTACAAACGTTTTTCCAACGGTTTACGGTGAAATCACATGCATAGGGCCACTATATTTAAGTATCATCAACCAACCGTCGTGCCAGAAATAACGTGGTACGCTACGCTTAACGGTTCGCGGCACTCAGAAAGCGCATGGACCAGGTGTTCGCCCCGTGGCGTATTGAGTGGGTCGAGCGTGGAGATGCGAACGATGACTCTGACGGGTGTGTGTTCTGTTCGTTGCCAGAACAAGCGAACGATCGAGAGAACTGGATCGTTGCTCGGAGTGAACACGCGTACGTCCTGCTCAACAATTATCCATACAATCCAGGACACGCAATGGTTATTCCATACAGCCACACTGGTGAGTACGGTGATCTCTCTGATCAGGTGCTGCTTGACCATGCACGATTGAAACAGCGGACGTTTGAGGCGCTCGATCGTGCGCTCGACCCGAACGGCTTTAACGCAGGCTTGAATCTTGGACGGGCCGCTGGTGGCTCGATCGGGGATCATCTTCACACGCACGTCGTCCCCCGTTGGGACGGAGATACGAACTTTATGCCAGTCATCGGTGACACGAAGGTCATCGTTGACGCCATCGAGAACACCTACGATCGACTTCACGAGGCGTTTTCAGCACAGGAGAGAACATACATAGCAGACTCGGGTGCAGTGAAAGTCGAAGCACAAAATGAGTGAACGAAGCGACTTTCGCTTCGAATCACGTTCAAAGTGATATGGATCGGGACACCGCCCTTCGGCATGTCGGACTCCTTGTGTTGGGGATCAATGCCGTCCTCGCACTGGCAAAGGGTGGTGTTTATGTAACAACTGGGAGTATTGCTGTCGGTTCAGAGGCAGTGAACAGTCTCGCTGATGCCGTCTATAGCCTCGTCGTCGTCGCTGGTCTCTATGTGACGACCCAGCCGCCCGATACGACCCATCCCCACGGCCACGAGCGCATTGAACCGTTCGTCGCACTGTTTGTCGCGCTCGGAATCTTTGCCGCTGGCATTACTGTCCTCTGGAACGCTGTCCAGTCTATTTTGACTGGAACCGTCGCTGTTGCCGGTCTTCCAGCTATCGGTGTTCTCGCTGGAGCCGCACTTGTGAAATACCTGCTCTATCGGTACTGTCTTCAGATGAGTGAGACGTATCACTCGCCCGCCATCAAGGCAGCCGCACTCGACAACCGCATTGATGTTTTTACGGCTGGCGCAGCACTCGTCGGTGTCGTCGGTGCTGATCTGGGGGTATTAGTCCTCGATCCGATCGCCGGTGCCATCGTCTCCGTGGGCATACTGTACACTGGTGTAGAGATCGTCATCGACAACTTCGGTTATCTCGTCGGTGTGGCACCTCCGGACGGTCTCCGAGAGGAGATCCTCGACCGAGCGCTCGCTCACCCCGAAGTCAACGGCGTTCACGACGTCGTCCCTCATTACGTCGGTCCTGAGGTTGATGTGAGTCTCCACCTCGAAATCGAAGGCAACCGGACGCTGATCGAAGCCCACGATATTGAAACGACAGTCGTCGAATCGATTCGAAATATCCCCGAGATCGATGATGTATTTGTTCATCTCGATCCAAAAGAACTCGGGGAATGGAAGGAAAATGAAAGCGGACGAATCGGGGCCGAAGAAAACGATGACAATGAATGATGACGCTCAGATCTGGTGTTGGTCGTAATATGAAAGCACCTACTGCTAGACGGCAGTAATCGGCTACGTCTATCGTTGGTGAGAAACCGTCTCGTTTCGTCCGTCACTATACCTTGACGGTCAACTGCTCTACTGTCACGTACTCAGCTTTTCTTACTGAGCTCACATCTTGTCGTCGATCACCGTAACATCACACCGAATGTCCGCCATAATCCCACATTGTGGACAGCGCCGAACTCCGCTATTGACGTTTGTCATGATCATGTTACAGTCCCGACACAGGACGTTCGTGTAGGCGACAACCGGGCCGTCGGTGCTTGCAATGTCATCCTCTGTCATCGGTCCCGTATTGGTCAATCAACTCCCGGTAGTGTGTCCTGATTGTCATTCGGGTAATATCTGCCACATTGCTGATCTCGTGTTGCGTGAGTTGCTCGCCGGTTAGACAGGCGCTGGCGTACAGCGCAGCGGCGGCCAGTCCTGCGGGGTGTTTGCCACTCGTGTAGGTTGTTCCCGACACCGTTTCGAGAATATCGTGCGCTTCTCTGTGAACGTCCTCGGAGCAATCGAGCTCGGATGCAAATCGAGGGAGGTAGGCAGTTGGATCGGATGGCTCAATCGCTAGTCCAAGCTCGGTGGAAATGACACGATACGCTCGTGCAATCCGCTGTCGTTCGACGCGCGCGACCGTCGTGACTTCATCGAGTGTACGTGGAATACCCTCCCGACGGGCAGCCGCATACACCGCGCTCGTGGCAATCCCTTCGATCGATCGCCCGATGAGGAGGTTCTCGGCAAGCGCGCGTCGATAGATAACGCTCGCAGTTTCACGAACGGGTTTGGGCAATCCAAGCGCACTCGACATCCGATTAATCTCTCCGAAGGCTTGCCTGAGATTCCGCTCTTTCGAATCACGAGTGCGGTACCGTTCGTCCCATGTCCGGAGACGCCGCATCTGTTGGCGCTTGCGCGAGCTGAGTCGTCGACCGTGTGCATCTCGGTCTTCTTGACTGATAACGGTCGATAGCCCCCTGTCGTGAAGCGACGCTGTCGTTGGCCGCCCGACTCGAGAACAGTCCTCACGTTCGCTTGCAGTGTATGCGGTCCATTCTGGACCGTGATCGACGGTTCCTTCAGTGACGATTGTGCCGCATTCGGTGCAGACTGTTTCTCCGCGCTTTGGATCCGCTTCAACGTTCGAGTCACAGTGTGGACACGTTTGTTGACTTGGTAGTGATAGTTCCATAATGTATTACGAACAGCGTGTTGGTCGTTTACCCATCATCGATCGGAAAACGGCGTTTGTGAGTCATCAGACTCGATACTGAACTCACGACGCCGCAGTTCGCGCTTGAGCGTGAATGGATCAATACTCGTCCGCTTCCATCTCTGATCGGGATTTTGACGGTCGGCGTGACTGTCGCTGTAGAGCACGGTAAACTCGTGAACGACTCCTTCTGGTGCTTTCACGTATGCGTCGAACTCGGGGTCATCGAAGGATACGACCACGCGCTCCTCACGAAGCAGTCGGATCACATCCTTGTCACTCTCTGCTTCTTTTCGGAGCGCAAACACCCCACTCTGTGACTTTGCGTGATCATTCATCTGTCTCTCCCTCAGTAGCAGTGAGCCGCCACTGCTGTTCAATGCAGAAACTATTCGTATCTGTAGTCCGTTTTTGTGAACGCATCGGTATTATCTCGTTTCGACTCAGTTAGTCGTGGGCCGCTAATGTAGTGCTGATCGCTCCACCCTTTCGCCGGCGGTCGACGATTGCGAGGAGAGCGAATCGACACGATGCATCTGGTTCACACGACTGGAAACAAACACGACATAGCCCTCCTTTAATGTCACAATAGGGCGCATACAGCTGTCGTGCAGTAGTCCTCTCATGGTCGTGTGTTCTTGCTTGCCGGACGATGCTGGACACATCGTCTCGGCAGTTTCCTGACAACTGGTGTACATCACGAACTTTTCGTTTGGTAACCAGTTGTACGCTCGTTAGCTTCGCACGGTCTCCAGAAACAAGCCACATATACTTATATGTTTGAGATAATTCACTTCATCTTAATTCGATTTAGTATTGCTCATGGTATCTAATCCAAAATATTTTGGTAGGTGAGATAATTGAGTGTGACTATGGAATATCAACCAGAGATTAAGCTACAAGAGAAACTTTCAGAACTATTGATGGAAAGTGACTCAAGTGGTGCTGAAGTCGCCCGTGAGATCGGGGTTTCTCCCGCCTCGATTAGCCAGTACCGAAAAGGTGAAACACAACCCAGCTTGGACAAGCTCGTTGCTCTTGCACGAGCACTCGATGTAAGTCTCGATTATTTAGTCCTCGGCGAGAGCGAAGAGGCAGAAGAAGTTAGTGTTGGTCCAATCGCAGAACGAATGGATGATTCGCTCCAAGAAATGCAGATTCGAACTGCTGAACGGACGGCACTAGTTGCTCACGTTGGGCGACAGCTGTCACAGATGTTGGATGAAGAGATTGAGAAATTCTTATCTGAAGATTCCGGACGACATCTGTATGCAGGAATAATCACAGATACTGAAACTGGATCATTAGAAAAGCATAGTGAGACGACAAGGTTAATCTTACGAGATTTCAGCTATAATATGTCTCCCACAGAAATTCCAGGAAGCTTTTTCGCGACTGTCGCTAACAATCTGAGTCGTGGAAGGAAATACCAGTATCTCCTTGCACAAAATGCTAACACTGACTGGTCTAGCATTGTCAATGATTTCAGGACACTCTTAATAGAACAAACCAAGAGCGAAACCGCTGTTCGTAACAATTGTAGTTTCAAAATAACGACTGCTCCTCTATTGTCTGGCTATGCACTGTATCATCTATCAGAGGATAAGCTCGAAAAGGATGATCCGATACTATATAATTACGTTCATGAAAATAACTGCGTGGATGATGATGGTTGGTTTGGTTATTTGATCCCGCCATCGCTCGGTGGACGGGGAGAGCCAGTTATGGACAAAGAACATCTTGCTAATGCAATCGGGATATTTGAATCTCTCTGGCCTGAAGCAGAACCGGTCTAAGCCAGAGTCGCTTTCTTATTCGATTCAACGACAACGTCGAGGAACTCCATCTCAGCATCTGGACAAGTTTTCGAGATCAAGTCATAGGCTCGACGACAAGCTGCTCGATTATAATCTTCAGAAGTTTTTCGATTGCCACGTGCCACTAGCAATACTTCATTCGTCAAATCAGTGACTCTAAACTTTTCGGCATCTCTCGTTACTTCACCGAATAACGCGAGCATATGATCGTCGGTGCCGTATACGAGATCGCCAGATTGGGCCACAATGTACTCATCGTGGAAAATTGGGAGGAAACGCTCTCCACCACTCGCTCGCTGGATGATTACATCTCCACCCAGGGTTGCAGCATCATGCATCCCAAGGCTTACACCAAACTCAGCACTCGCAATATTGTATGCGTCGACGACGTTGTTGCGCCTCTTGAGTCCTTTCTTCTCGACGATTTTCACGAGTTGTTCTCCGGAGGGAGTTTGATCGGGGTAACCGATCTTCGAGAAAAACTCATGAAATTGTTTCACCTCTGGCTTATCAAGTATTGCATCGAGGTTGTCGTTTACTATCTTTTCAACTTTATTGATATCTCCGTCTAATTCGGGTGCCCCTATTTGGACATCAAGCCCTCGTATACGGCAGCCAACCGGACTTACGATACCCAAGTCATGGGCATCTTGTTTGACAACTATTTGGTTCATTGTATCCCCTTTACGTTCATTTATATCTCTAAGTTCTCCCTTAGTATACTTTTTGATAGTTTCCGAACATCACAATCATGCACCGATATCCGTGTTTTCAGTCCTCTAACCGGTGAGCGATTATTTTATATCGGATTTCCAAAACAATAGACGTTTTCCGCGCTCGTGATTTCAACGTCGAGAACGTCCCCCGGTTCGATACCGTGTTCGCTAGCGTTCGTAATGACAACTTGTCGGTATGCTTCATCGTAACACTGCACTGAATCTCCAGTTCCCGGCTGAACGACAAGTACCTCATGACGTTCACCAACCATCTCGCCATACGCATCGCCCACGATCTCCATTTTCAGCTCAACCATCTCAGACGAGCGTTCTTTTTTGAGTGTTCCTCCGAGACCTTTCAGTTGAGCGGCATCAGTATCCGGTCGCTTTGAAAACCGCGTTACATTGATCTTTTCAGGGCGGACTTCTCGCATCAGTGCGAGGCTCTGCTCGTGATCAGTGTCCGTTTCGGTCGGGAAACCGACGATGAAATCCGTCGAAAGTGTCCAGTGATCGAGTGCGGCATCAAACGTTTCAACGACCTCGACGAACTCCCGAACCTGATGTTGACGGCGCATCTCACCAAGAACAGTGTTACTCCCGGACTGAACAGGAGCATGAATGAAGTTGTACAATTTCTCGTTTTCGGCAAATACTCGTGCGAGTTCCTCACGGATACCGTGTAATCCTTTCGGGTTTGCCATACCGACGCGGATGCGGAACGTTCCGTCAATCTCACAGATGCGTTCGAGGAGCGTGTGTAGTTTTCGTTCGCCCCCGTCCCAGCCGTAAACGCCAGTGTCTTGCCCCGTGATGCGAATCTCCTTTGCACCCGCGTGGACGAGTGCGCGAGCCTTCTCGACGTTCTCTTCGACGGACGGGCTGTCGATCTTCCCGGTTGCTTGCTTTGTGATGCAGTACGAACAGTCGCTCATGCAACCCCGGGCAATCGGAAGGATACCAATGACACCGTCGAGAACTGGCTCGGTATCCGGTGTCGTCGTCGGACACTCGCCGTTTAGAACGGCGTTCGGAACAGCATCCCAGTGGAGAATATCGGCATCGACGCCAGCTTCATTAAATGTTTCACCCTGTGCGAGCGCCATACAGCCAGTAACAATGAGATCTGCTGTCGCTTCTTCGAGCTCTTTGGCCCGTTTGAGCATGTTGCGCTCAGTTTTCTCCACGACGGTACAGGTGTTGAGAATTGCCACGTCGGCTTCCTCGGGGCCGTTCGCACGGTGATGGCCTCCATCGCGGAGCAGTTGCTCTATCTGACGGCTCTCGCCACGGTTGGCAGTGCAACCGTACGTCTCGATGTGATAGCGGGCCATCGCTTGTCCGCCAATCCGGCCTGTGGAGGGAAAAACACGACGCTTCGACCTTCACTGAGCGGGATGAACACTTAGAAAGCATGAAGTGACGTGGCCATCCATGATGCGATATGAGCCTCGAAATCACTCACTATTGCCCGTCCTGTGATGAGGAACACACGTTCTATCGCACGGCGAGTACGCTTGTCCATCTCGGTGAGAAAACGAAATGGAGCTGTACCGAGTGTGAGTACGGCTTCGTCAAAATCGACAGCATCGAATCGGACGCAGATATCACAGCCTAACTAGAACATCGTATCTGTTGTTGATTTCGACGCTGCTTCGATTCTCGAATAGCTCTGTTCTCCGTTATACTCGATTTCACCTACGAGCGAGAACTACTCACGACTTAGGTGCGCCAATAGGCTGGTGTAAGGAGCACGAGCACCGGCAGGATTTCGAGTCGTCCGACCCACATCAGAAACACCATAAACAGCTTCGAGGTTGCCGGAAATGGGAGGTAACTATTCATCGGACCGACTTCGCCAAAGCCTGGCCCGACGTTACCAAGCGTAGCAGCGACGGCACTCATCGCTTCGAATGCGGTCACTTGATGGCCGACCCGCCACGCGTCCGCAATCACGAAAATGATAGCAACAAAGAAGAATACGAGATACAGCAGGGTAAATCCATAGATTCCTCGAATGGCCCGTTCATCGAGCGCTCGTCCACCTAGTCGGACCGGTGAGACCGCCTCTGGGTGTACAGTAGTGAACAGCTCTCGCCGGATGGATTTGATGATCACTACCCAACGGACAATTTTGACCGCGCCACCGGTTGAACCTGCAGATCCGCCGATGAACATCGCAAACAACAGTATGTACTTGGCGGGGTCACTCCAGGTGTTGAAATCCATGTTAGCATAGCCCGTTGTCGTGACGATAGAAACGATCTGAAATGTCGCATGGCGTGCTGAATCTTCGATTTCACCGACGATCGGCGGAACGTTCGTCGTGGTTGTTTCAATACCTGTGCCAACGAAGAGGAGTCCAGTAACAACAGCAGTGAGAGCGGCAAGAACGCCGACGTACGCCCGGAATTCAGTATCACGGGTTAGCCGCTCTGGCTCGCCGTTGAAAACGTGCCAGAACAGTGCGAAGTTCGTCCCTGCAGCGACCATGAAGGGAATGATTGCCCACTGAACCGCAGCTGAGAACGCCTCGATAGAGCGAGCCTCGGGTGAAAATCCACCCGTCGGCATCGTCGTAAGTGGATGAGCAACAGCATTGTACAGGCCCATGTTCGGAGCCAACCCAGCGAGGTGGAGTCCGTACAGAAGCGCCATTTCGGCGACGGTGAATCCGAGATACGCCAGCCAGAGTACGCGCGCAGTCTCGGCGATACGGGGGGTAAGCTTCTGAATGCCAGGTCCCGGAGCTTCGGCGTCCATCAGCTGTGCCCCTCCAACTGAAAGCTCCGGAAGAATGGCGACCGCAAGAACGATGATTCCCATTCCTCCGAGCCATTGGGTGAGCTGACGCCAGAGCATGATGGCGTGCGAATGGTCCGCGAGCGAGATACTGCCCATCACTGTTGCACCCGTGGTAGTGAAGCCACTCATCGACTCGAACAGCGCATTTTCGGGCTGTGCGAGTGTCGACTCGGTGCCGACGACTCCCGCAATCAGATACGGAACCATTCCGACGAGGGCAACGACTAACCATGTCAGCCCAACCATCAGGAACCCTTCACGCGCGCCTAAGTCGGGGTCGGGATCAATTCGCTCGAGAGCCACCCCTACCACGATGGTGAACAGAAAGGACACCGCAAATGTCGGTACATCCTCACCGTAGTAGAATCCAACTGCGAGCGGAATGAGAAACGTTCCGGAGAGGTATTTGATGACAGTTCCGACGAGACCGACGCTCGCCCGCCAATCAACGCGCAACCGCCAACTCATACAGCTTTTGCCACCGCATCAACGACCGCTGTCTCGGCGAACAGTACAACGTGGTCTCCGACTTCGATGACGGTGTCACCACGCGGTGTGATGAGCGTACCGTCACGGGTAATAGCCCCAACGGTCACACGTGCTGGCAGGTCGGCTGCGGATTCTCGGATCGGCTGCCCTGTGAGAACACTGTCGGCATCGACTTCGATTTCGAGCACCTCTGCTCGGTCGTGTTCGATGAGTGCGACGTTTTCTGTGTCGCTGTCACGCGTAAATCGAATGATCTCTTCAGCTGTTGCATCGCGTGGATTCACCGCTGCACCAACTCCCACCGCCTCGAAGAGGTCAGTGTACGCAGCGGTTTCGACGAGCGAAATCGTTCGATCGACGCCGATTCGGGATGCGAGTAACGAGGAGAACAAGTTCTTCTCATCCGATTCGAGCGCGGCAATCGCTACGTCTGCGTCGCCGACGTGTTCGCGGTTGAGAAACTCTCGATCCGTAGCATCGCTTTTCATCACGGTCGTTCCGGCGAGCATCTCGGCGAGTTCACGGGCGCGGTCGGGGTCGTGCTCGATCAATCGTGGACGGAGACCGCGATCTTCGAGTAACTGTGCGATCTGGACTGCTGCCTCACTTCCGCCAACGATGACAACGTCCCGATTCGCGCTGTCGTTGTCGCGCGCGAGATCACCAGCGAAAGCATGCGTGCTCTCGGGACTCCCGATCACGATCAGGTCGTCGTCGGCTTCGATGACCGTCTCCCCTTCGGGAATGATGACATCTCCATCACGGAATATGGCTGCGAACGTCAACTCTACGAAACAATCGACCTCGGCGACGGTTTGTCCAGCCACTGGACTGCCTTTGGGGACTCGGAACTCTGCCATGAGAACTTTCCCTCCGGCGAAGACATCGACGTCCTGAGATGCTGGCAGTCCGATAATTCGAACGATTGTCTCGGCGGCCAGAAGATTGGTACAAACCATAAAGTCGACGCCAAACGCGCCACCAGAGCGCTTCCACGTATCGAGGTAGTGCGTTCGCTTCACTCGGGCAATCGTGAATGCATCACTCACTGTCCTTGCTGTCGCGCAGGCCACGATGTTGGTCTCGTCGTCATCAGTACTAGAAATAAACAAGTCTGCATCTTCGACCTCGGCCTCTTGGAGCGTTGAGAGCGACACGCCGTCGCCTTCAATGGCGAGTACATCGAGCGAATAGGTGAGCGCATCGACTCGCGCCGTGTCTTTATCGATGACGATGACCTCGTGATCTTCGTCGAGGTTTGCAGCGATTGAGGATCCAACTTGACCTGCCCCAATGATGACCACGCGCATGTTACTGCCCTCGGACCATATCGTGGAGTGAGCGTGCCTGGGTAAGTGGATTACTATTCTGAAAGCAGCAATTTGCACGAGTACGCTCGAATTCGTGGCATCAATGCGTGAGTTCTGATGAGCAGGACTGTTCGAAACACGGTATCACACATCTGCCATTTTTCGCGCTGAACGAATGGAAGGGCGTATAACACGTTACTTTGGGACTTTCTAATTTATGGTAATCTCTCTTGATTGAGGCAACTGGTAAAACCGCCTGACGCACGTATTCTTTGTAGAATGTTACCAATCAGCACGATACCCCCATTAATCTTCCGGTTACTGAAAGCTTATATTATCTTGTGCTATAGTAACGCATGGAATCAACAGGCCCGGCAGAAAAGATAATGAGTACACGAACATACGACAGCACGGACGGTGAGGATACCGAATGGGAATGCATCGTCCTTGAGCTCGAAGACGGTGACGTAGTGATGTACGATCCAAGCAATCATTGCGCGTGGGTACAGTCCGACGCATCGATGGACATCAGTTCGCAGGTGTAGGCTACCAAACATCTAAGCGGTTGGCTGGTCGCTGTTTTACTATGATGCAGATTGTCGTCATCGGCGCATACGGCAGCGCTGGCGTCGCCGTCGCCACAGAACTCGCAGACAAGGGCGAGGTTGTAGATGAGGAGGTGAAACTCACACTGGTGGATGACGGCGATCCTGGTGGTGGTCTCTGTATCCTCCGAGGATGTATGCCGTCGAAAGAGGTGCTTTCGGCAGGTGCGCATCGATATCAAGCCCGACACGACGATCGCCTCGTCGGGTCGCGTCCCGATGTTGACCTCGAACATACCGTTGCAACGAAAAACGAGCATATCTCAAACTTCGCGGCTCATCGTCGTTCGACCGTTCAGGAGCTCTCTGAGCGCGACAATGTCGAATTCATTCACGATACTGCACAGTTCGTCGACGACCACACGATACGCGTCGGTGAACGGGAGATAGAAGCCGATTACGTCGTCATTGCAACTGGCTCGACGCCGAAGATTCCCGAACTCGATGGGATCGACGCGGTTGAATTCATGACCAGCGCTGATGTGCTCGATGCTACTACTCTTCCTGACTCGGGTATCGTCATGGGATTTGGCTACGTTGGTATCGAGCTCGTTCCATACCTTGTCGAGGCAGGCGGGATGGATCTTACTGTCGTTGAGCACGACGATCGTCCACTCGACGAGGCTGATCCTCCATTCGGTGACGAACTCATGTCCATCTACCGCGAAGAGTTCGACATTGAGATTCTCACGAACACGCACGAACGTGCTATCGAGTCGACGAACGACGGTATTCGAATGCTCGTCGATCAAGACGGTTCGGAACGAACGATTGAGGCAGAGAAGCTGTTCGTATTCACCGGTCGCCAACCTGAACTCGCCGGGCTCGGTCTCGAACACACTGCGCTCGAACCAGATGATGATTGGGTAACTGACACAATGCAGGCTCGTGACGATGAGCGAACGTTCGTTGTCGGTGATGTAAACGGTAAGGAACCCATTCTCCACGTCGCAAAAGAACAGGGATATCGAGCCGCTGAGAACATTCTCCGCCACCGAGATGGTCGCAGTCTTCGTCCATACGAGAACGTCACACACCGCGTGATTTTCGCCGGACTCGGTGTCTATCCTATCGCTCGTATTGGCCACACGGCTACTTCTGCCCGCACAGCGGGCATCGACCACACTGTTATCGATCGGCAGGCAAGCGACGATGGCGTCTTCCTCACAAAAGATGCAGCCTCAGGTCTCGCGCGGCTTATCGTCAGTGCCGATGGGACTGTGATCGGATATCAAGGAATGCATCTCCACGCGGATGTGATGGCAAAGACAATGCAGATCGTCGTCGAACGCGGTATGGATGTCCACGAGATCCCCGACCGAGCGTATCACCCGACAACTCCCGAAATCATCGACGGACTCCTCCGAGCAGCGAAGCAAAAACTGTAGTTCCCGGTGTGAACGTTGGACCTTGTCTCCTGTTATAACATGAATTCGACATAATCCGAAGGATTAATTGTGGACTTTGGTCTATATGGATTAACCATCGTTAGGATCTGACGGCCGGAAAGGTTTTCCCGTATCGCCACTCCATCGACTATAGAGACACAATTATGTCAGGGTTGGGGGATTTAGTGTCGAATATAATTGGGGACGCAGATGCTGTCTTTTTGTTCTCGCCGAGTGCTGCTAATCATGAAACGTTTGTTCATGGAACGGATGTTCCTATTGTCGTCGTTGCAGAAGAAAATAACGTCGATGCGGAAGCGTTCGTTGAGTTACCAATCGAGTTCACTAACATCACAGAGCGTATCCGGTTCGGTTTAGAAGGTGGTGTCGATCACGGCCACATTGACAGCGGCACCATTGTCCTTTGTGCGATGAACCTCTTCGATGATAGTGTGGATTCGTTAGTGCGTGTTCGTGCTGGTGAATTTACGCATACTGGAATTTATGATCTCTTCGTTAATTCCCGCGCTGAATCATCAGTCATCCGTAACGTACTCGAAGTCGTGATTGGGCTTGGAAAGAAGGGACAAAAAGGCAAACCAGTTGGAGCATTGTTTGTTGTCGGTGATGCGGGGAAAGTGATGAACAAATCCCGATCGCTGTCG
This sequence comes from Halocatena marina, assembly GCF_023276375.1. Classification (GTDB taxonomy): domain Archaea; phylum Halobacteriota; class Halobacteria; order Halobacteriales; family Haloarculaceae; genus Halocatena; species Halocatena marina. The sequence goes on from NZ_JALLPK010000001.1 coordinate 202,542, forward strand.
TATAACCCATTCGAGAAATCACACGTTCATGTTGGGGATCCAATTGTTGATGTGATGTTAAAAGAGTTCTCTCGGCTCGACGGTGCATTCGTCATTTCTGATGCGGGTAAAATTGTCTCTGCGTACCGCTATCTCGAACCGTCGGCAGAGGGCGTTGACATCCCGAAAGGTCTCGGGACGCGCCATATGGCTGCAGGGGCGATCACGCGCGATACGAACGCCATCGCCATCGTCTTATCCGAGAGTGACGGACTAGTGCGAGCGTTCTCCGGTGGAGAGTTAATCTTTGAACTCGACCCGGAGGCATACTGAGATGGCACAGTCAGGTCCATTTGTCGGCAACGTACTGAACGAACTATCGACTTCGGTCATTCCGGTTGTAGTGCTTATTACCGGCCTGCTGGTCGGTATCATCGCCGGTCGGTTGAGCCGCCGCCTTCTCACAGCGGCCGGGATTCCCGGAGCGGTCGAAGGAACGACGTTCGAGCGGACGGTCAATCGTCTTGGCACATCGACGGCCGGTCTCCTCTCGGGATTCATCACTCTCTTCGTCATCGCACTCACGGTTGGACTGGCGTTGAGCATCGAGGGTGTCCTCGACACGAGATTCTACCTCCAACAGCTTCCGACATACCTGTTACGGGTGTTTGTCGCTGCGCTGGTGCTCATCATCGGACTGATCATTGGTGACAAAGCTGAGGTCGAGATCCGTGAACGGTTCCAAGATGTCAAGCTATCCGAGATGAGTCTGCTTCCTCGTCTGGCCAAGCACAGCATTATCTTTGTTGCTTCACTCATCGCACTCGCACAGCTCAAAGTGGAAACCGGGCCGCTCCTCGTTCTCTTCGGTGGATACGTCTTCGCTGTCGTCGTTTTCTCGGGTCTTGCGTTCAAGGATCTCCTCGCTGCGGGTGCTGCGGGACTGTATCTCATCCTCTCACAGCCCTACTCGATCGGAGATACCATCGATGTCGACGGCAATCGGGGTATCGTTCAGGAAGTTGGTGTGTTCGTCACTCACATCGAAAACGATGATGAGGAGTTCATCCTCCCCAATCATCTCGTGCTCCGTTCGGGCGTCATCCGTATTAGATCGTGAGAATGCACCGAAACTGGCGGGCGTGACACGCCCGAGATCCCAGTTCTCGATTGCGTTTTGTTGGCGTACATCAGTACCGTGACAGCGCGACAACTCGATATCTTGTGAAGCGTGATTCACAGAATGACTATTGTGGACACCGGAGTGGTCTGATTCGTGAACGCAACTGTCATCGGAGCGCAACTGGGCGACGAAGGGAAAGGCAGCGTTGTCGATCTGTTCGGTGAAACTGTGGACGTGGTCGTTCGGTATCAGGGCGGCACCAATGCCGGCCATACGGTTGTCCACCACGGTGAAGAGTACAAACTCAGACTCATCCCCAGTGGAGTCATTCGAGGAAAGACCGGTGTGCTTGGAAATGGCTGTGTGGTCGACTTAGAAATACTGTTTGACGAGATTTCGGAGCTTCGCAGACGAGGACTGGATCCTGATGTGCGTGTTTCCGATCGCGCTCACGTTGTTCTCCCGTATCATCGAGTGCTAGACCGGGCTGAGGAAGCCGCGAAAAACGACGACAGTCTGGCGGTTGGAACAACTGGCAACGGAATCGGACCCGCTTACGAAGACAAAGCTGGTCGCCGCGGAATTCGCATCGGGGACGTGCTGAACGAGTCGGCGCTTCGTCGTCGCCTCCAATACACCGTTCGGAAAAAGCGACGACTCGCCCAAGCGGTGTTCGGCATCGATACAGGAGCCGAATTCGACACAGAGCACCTCATCGATACACTCCGAGACTTTGGCGAGCGACTCGAACGCGAGGAGATGGTCGTCGATACGGGGACGTATCTCACTGAGAAAGACCGCGATGGAGCGACCATTCTGTTTGAGAGCGCCCAAGGGACGCATATCGACGTTGAGCACGGGAACTATCCATTCGTTACGTCGTCGAATCCGACCGTTGGGGGTGCCATAACCGGGACGGGAGTCAGCCCAACGCTTGTCACAGATGGTCGAATCATTGGGGTGGTGAAGGCCTATCTCTCACGAGTCGGCAAAGGACCCCTCCCGACCGAACTGGACGATGAATCTGCATCGGAGGTTCGGGAAAAAGTCGGAGGGTTCGGTACAGTAACTGGGCGCCCTCGACGAATCGGTTGGCTGGACTTGCCGATGCTCCGGCACGCAGCTCGCGTGAACGGATTTACTGGAATCGTCCTCAATCACGTCGATGCACTCGGGGGGTTGAACGAGCTGCGCGTGTGTGAAACCTACAAACTCGATGGTGAGACGGTGACCGGCCTCCCGTCGACGACGGACGCATGGGCGAGATGTACCCCTGAGTACAGAACCTTCGATAGCTGGCCGGACCAGGACTGGAGCAAGCTGCAAAATGAAGGCTACGACTCGCTCCCCGAATCTGCGCGGACGTATATCGAATACGTGAGCGCAGAACTCGGTCTTCCCGTGTATGCTGTCGGAATTGGACCAGCTCGAACCGAAACGATCGTCTTGCAACACCCGCTTGACTCATAGGAGATCGAAATCCGGTATGCAATAGTAATTGAACCATGTCTGAATCACTCGATCAAGACGCTGCCTTTTCGTTACTCGCTGATGACACCCGTGTCCGGATTATTCAGGAACTGGGGCGTGCAACTGCTTCGCCCGAAACGGGGATTCCGGAACTCGCCTACGCTGATCTCAAATCCCGTGTCGACATCCGAGATTCTGGCCGCTTCAACTACCACCTGAAGAAATTGGTGGGGAACTACGTTGCCAAGGGATCTGATGGGTATCGGCTTCGATGGCCGGGGATGGTTCTCTATCGGACGCTCGTTGCGGGACTGCTCACCGACCATACCGACCCAGCAATCGATCGATTTTCCGTCGGAACAGATTGTCACCGATGTGGCGATCCCATCGAAGCGCATCTTTACGAGACGCTCTTTCGGGTTCGCTGTGACTCCTGTGATTCAAATTATACAGATATCTACTTCCCATCCCACGGGCTGAACGACCGGAACGAGGAAGAACTGCTACAGGCAGTACATCGACGCAGCAGGATGATTCGGGATTCTATGGCCTCCGGTCAGTGTCCATGGTGTGCCAGTGAGGTGACTGCTGAAGTACACGCTGGTGATGACTCACTTCCCTCTCTTCACGATACTCGAGATCTCACTGCCTACGCTGTCTATCACTGTACCGATTGTACTGGGTTTCAGTACATGCCGATCTCTCAGATTCTGCTCTATCATCCGATCACTATCTCCTTTTATTATAGCCACGGAGAAGACCTTACAGCAATCCCGGAATGGACTCTCTCGTGGGCTGTCACTGATACGATGACGACCGTCCTCGACACTGACCCGTGGCGATTCTCGGTTCAGATCGAACTTGGTGATGAGACACTCACTGTCGAGATCGACGGAGACCTCACAATCACCGAGACAGCTATCACGCCCTGAGATTCGGAGACCGATCGAGATGTTACCCGAGTTGTGTGTGTTCTTCTGCGGGCACGCCTGCGACCGTCGCTCCCGGTGGCACGTCTTTCGCTACGAGCGAATTGGCGGCCACTTTCGCGCCAGCTCCGATCCGCACGCCGGGGAGAACAATAGCTCCGGCACCAATCATCGCCCGCTCACCAACGACAACCTCGCCAGTTCGGTACTCGTCCTGTAAGAATTCGTGACAAAGGAGGGTAGCGTCGTATCCGATAATCGCATCATCTTCGACTGTGACTAGTTCGGGCCAGAACACGTCCGGCGTCGATTCGAGTCCCCACGAAACGCCGCGCCCGACGGTCACACCGATTGCCCGGAGAAGATAATTCTTCAGTCGTAAGCTCGGTGAGTGGCGTACGAGGAGGATGACGACGTAGTTGAGCACGACGCGTAGGGGATTTTTTGCGCTCGTCCAGTGTCGGAGCGAGTTGAAAGCTCCGGATGTCACGTGTCGGGCGAGTCGATCGTGTCGGGTGGTGCTGGAATCGTCTGGCATGATACGCTACTTCTGAAACACTTGGTGGCTGGCTCTCCGAATCGCTGTGACAGTTCTTAAACTGCGCTCTTCGCTTCGATGGATGATAGATGCTATCCGCGTAGTTCGTTCATGTGGTCGATCCGCTGTTGGACGAGTTCGGGGGTTCCGATGTCGTGTCGGATGTGAAGTCCACTCTCGTCGGCAGCGAGCGCGTCTTCTGCGATCTGCTCTGCGGTTTCGATGGTGTCGGCGAGTCCGACGACGGCGAATGAGCGCGATGTGGTGGTGTAAATTCCGTCTTCGCGTTCGTCGACGCTGGCATAGAAGAGCAGGGCATCGCCCGCGCTTTCCTCGTCGATTTCGACGATCGTCCCTGCTTTCGGGTCTGTCGGGTAGCCTGCCGGAACAGCGTACTTACAGACGGTTGCCTGCTGTGTGAATTCGAGCTCCGGAAGTGGCTCGTCGTCGCGGGCGGCACACAGCATATCGAGGAGAGGTGTTTCGAGGATTGGTAGGATGTTCATTGCTTCAGGGTCGCCAAAGCGAGCGTTGAACTCGACGACTGAAACACCGTCAGCGGTGAGCATGAACTGCCCGTAGAGCGCACCTTTGTAGCCATCGAGTGTCTCGACGACCGCATCGATGACCGAAACGGCGTCTTCATAATCCGCTTCGGTCATAAACGGGAGGTTGTCCCCTGCTGCAGAATAGCTTCCCATCCCACCGGTGTTCGGTCCCTCGTCTCCTTCGTAGGCGCGCTTGTGGTCTTGAACGGCGGGTGAGACTCGGTACTCACCGTTCGCAACGAACGCTTGCACAGTGAACTCCTCACCAACGAGTCGCTCCTCAAGCACCACGCGATCGTACTCGGACTCGCGGAGGTATGTTTTCGCTTCGTCTTTCGTGATCTGATCGCCAGTCACTCGGACACCTTTTCCACCGGTGAGCCCCGCGGGCTTGACTGCGAGATGTGAATCAGATGCATCGATATACTCACAGGCGGCCTCCATTTGATCGAACGTCGCAAAGTCGGGACAGCCGGGGATGTCGTGCTGGGCCATGAACCGGCGCTGAAACGCCTTGTCCGTCTCGATGCGCGCCTCGCTCTCTTGTGGACCGAACGCGTACACACCAACCTCATCGAGCGCATCCGCCACACCGGCGGCGAGTGGTGCCTCTGGTCCGATGACGGCGAGGGTCGCCTCAATCTCTGTCGCGTATGTGACGACCGCGGTCGGATGTGTTTCATCGAGCGTTTCGAATCCCTCCGCGAGCTGGGCAATACCGGGATTGCGATTCGACGCGCAGGCATACAGCGATGCTTCGGAATCAGCCAGCGCGCGGGCAATTGCGTGTTCCCGCCCACCACCACCAACGAGTAAAACGGTCTCTCCCATGAGCGAGAGGGGTGCACACGAAGATGTAAGCGTTGTCTTTCCGGTGTATATCCCATCTCCCATCTCTCATCTCCCATCGGACTGTCGTGAGAGCAGACTGCACGGGCCAAAGCGTACAACCGCTATCGAGCGTCAATCCGTCCACGATTGAGCCCGATTCTTCGTCAGTCACAGAATGGTGTTCGTGCTTCCGGCTGTCCTGCTATTTACGTCCACTGCGGTTGTAGGCTACCTATGACCGACCCGACTCGTCGCAACCGTCTTGATGAGGAGCAGAGTCCGTATCTCCGACAGCACGCCGACAATCCGGTCAATTGGCAGCCGTGGGATCAACAAGCGCTCGACAGCGCCAAAGAACGCGATGTACCGATCTTTCTTTCGATCGGCTATTCGGCGTGTCACTGGTGTCACGTCATGGAAGAGGAGAGCTTTCAGGACGAATCGATCGCATCAATGTTGAACGAGCAGTTCGTTCCCATCAAAATCGACCGCGAGGAGCGCCCGGATCTTGACTCCATCTACATGACCATCTGTCAACTCGTTACTGGTGGCGGTGGGTGGCCGCTTTCGGTGTGGCTCACGCCCGATGAAAAGCCCTTCTACGTCGGGACGTACTTCCCACCCTCTCCGCGCGGCCGCGTCCCCGGATTCGATTCGCTCCTTGAGAATATTGCTGATTCGTGGTCTTCAACGGAAGATCGACAGGAAATCGAAAAGCGCGCCGAGCAGTGGACCACTGCTATTGAGGACGAACTCGAATCCGTGCCGGACCAACCTGGATCGGTCTCTGATAGCGTACTTGACACCGGTGTGCAGGCGGCTGTCCGGAGTGCAGACCGCGAGTACGGGGGATTCGGATCCGGACAGAAGTTCCCTCAAATGGGTCGCTTGCGGGCGCTCGGACGCGCGTACGAACAAACCGGACGATCAGTGTATCGTGAAATTATTGAAGAAACACTCGATGCAATGGTGAACGGTGGGCTGTTCGACCACGTTGGTGGTGGCTTTCACCGTTATACGACTGACCGCAAATGGGTCGTCCCGCACTTCGAGAAGATGCTCTACGATAACGCTGAAATCACACGGATGCTCCTCGAAGGATATCAACTCACTGGCCGCACACCCTACGCAGCGGCCGCCAGCGAGACACTCGAGTTCGTCAAACGCGAACTCACTCACGACGAGGGTGGCTTCTACGCAACGCTCGATGCACAAAGCGAGGGTGAAGAGGGAACGTTCTACGTCTGGACGCCCGAGCAGATCAGCGAGGCGATTGAGGACCAGACGGCGGCCGATCTCTTCTGTGACCGGTACGGCATTACACCAACGGGTAATTTCGAGAACAACCGTACCGTCCTCACCGTGAGTACCAGCATCGAACAACTGAGCACAGAGTACGACCTCCCTGCGGAGACGATCGAAACGAAACTGGAACACGCCCGCAAACAAGTGTTCGAGGCCCGCGAGAAGCGTGTCCGTCCCGGACGGGATGAGAAAGTGCTGACGGGATGGAACGGACTCATGATCTCCGCGTTCGCTGAGGGAGCGCTGGCGCTCGACGAATCCAGTTTCGAATCTGATTCAGCCCCACATTCTGATTCCACTACAGATTTCGCCGAAACAGCGCGTGCGGCCCTTTCGTTCGTTCGAGAACATCTCTGGACCGACAGCACCAGCGATAGCGATAGTGATAGTGATGGTGATGGTGATGGTGGCCGCCTTTGGCATCGATACAAAGACGGTGACGTGACAGGTGATGGATTCCTCTCGGATTATGCATTCCTCGGGAGGGGCGCGCTGAATCTGTACGAAGCGACTGGTGAAGTCGAGCACCTTAATTTCGCGCTCGATCTCGCAACGAGCATCGAGCGTGAATTTTGGGACGCAGAAGAACGCACGCTCTACTTCACGCCCGCGAGCGGCGAAACGACAATCACTCGACCGCAAGAATTATCTGATCAATCGACGCCATCCAGTACGGGGGTTGCTGTTTCGCTGTTTCTTGCACTCGATCAGTTTGTTCCTCACGATCGGTTTAGAACGATCGCTGACAGCGTCCTTTCGACGCACGCCTCGACTATCGAATCGGATCCACTCCGGTGTGTCTCTCTTGTGCTTGCTGCGGACGAATACGCTTCGGGATTTCTCGAACTCACCATCGCGGCCAACGAGATACCAACCCAGTACCGTGAGCGAGTCGCATCAACCTATCTCCCCCGCCGACTCCTCACAGTGCGTCCTCCCTCTGAGGATGGCTTGAACGCGTGGCTCGATGCGCTCGATCTGGACGAAGCGCCGCCGATCTGGGCCGGTCGAGAAGCTATCGACGACGATCCGACAGTTTATCTCTGTGAAGGGTTCACTTGCTCACCGCCGAAGAGAGATATCGACGACGCGTTTGCGTGGCGCGAACAGAACGCATAACGCTCACTCTGAAAGCTGCTCAGCGAGATACACCGCTATCGGTATGTCTTCACTCTCGACGAATCGAGCTATCTCTTCACCGTCGCGCTCGACAACAATGGTTGGGATGTACTCGATGCCGTACTCTTCGACACCGGGACCCTGCTTGTCCCGATCGACTGCGATGTGTTCAATCTGTTCGTCGGCAATGTCAGCCGCATCGAGCGCCGCACCGAAATTAGGAAGCTGTGATCGACAGTCCTTACACCAGTCCGCACCCCAGATCGTATACGTTGCGTCCTCGTTCGCCTGCAAGGTCGCTACCGTCTCGTCGTAGGCATCTGCATCCCAAACTGGGTTTGGAGCCATCGTTTCGAGTGCCATAGACGGACTATTCGTGAGGTGAACTTAATGGCCGCGTTCACAGCAATGTTGGTCGACTGCGTTTTTCTGTTCGTATAACAACGCTATATTCACGAGCGACATCTCGAATCCTAACTTTGGTGAAGTAAAATATGGGTAAAAACATGGATGTCTGACTGTATGGATGGAGCGAAATAGCCGAGGTCTGAATGTCGGCAGATATCGTAGTCTACCGGTAATCTAATCTTTTCTCTCGGTCAGTAAATGGATAAACTATGGTGGAAATACTAACAGTAGACCCTTTTAAATTCCTATTATTTCATCAATGGTTGAATATATTAAACGTTAAGCATGTCTATGTCTATAGATCAGAGTAGAGGCTGACATTCGAGAACACCAATGCTCCCTGATCTCTCAGCTCCTGCAGGACGTATACTCACACAGTATGGCTACGTCGCTCTGTTTAGCATCTTCATTCTCGAAGGTGCGATGTTGCTGTATTTTGCACCGAGCGAATCACTTGTACCGGGTGCCATCTACTTGCTCACGAATCAATCGAGCGTCGAAATTGCGGTAGTAATCATCATCGCCGCCATCGGCGCGACGATTGGTCAGACATTGCTTTTTATGCTGGCAAAACGCGGTGGTCGTGAGTATCTCTCCAAAAGTCGGTGGTTTCGTGTCTCTGATAAGCGTCTTGATCGCTTTGACCGCTGGTTCAAGCGTTGGGGGCCGATATCAGTAGTCGCAAGCAATTCGCTTCCATTCACACGAGGAATGATTACCGTTCCCGCCGGATTCGCACGCATGGATCTCCGACACTTCGTCGTGGGTTCTGCAGTCGGAACACTCCTCTTTCAGTCAATGCTCGCCTTGATCACCATTGGAGCACTCGAATTGCTCTGACCACAGCGAGCCGAACGCGGACTAATTTATCGAACGTCACGAATTTTCCGATACTTGTTAGAATGTTCGAAGACCTATCGATACTCTTAACAGATGGCGCTGTTAGTAGGATCATACTAACAACGAAGCGGCTGTGATTGTGTGCCAACTATACCACAACGAGTGACTAATGGACGTCTTAGATCGAGTATTGAATGGAGTAACGAGGTATAGCCGTCTCGTCATTGTCGTGCTTTTGCTGGCGACGGTAGTCATCGGATCGGGAGCGCCGATGGTTGAACAGACATCATCGCTCGAAGAGTTTCAGAGCGGTACGAGTCAGGCGGCTCACGCACAAGAGTATACTACGGAAAATTTCACAGAGGGATCATCTAACACCACAACGGTTCAGGTCATTGTCCGTGACGATAATGTCATCTCGAAAGCATCGCTTATCGAGCAGTTGGAGCTGCAACAAGCCCTCCGCGAGAACGAAACCATCAACAAGACCTTGGCGAACGATTCTCAGACGGTCGGTGTTGCCAACGTCATCTCGACGGCTGCTGTTCAAATGGATCGCGCAGAGCAGCTGAAAGCACGCGCAGACAAGCTCAAGCAGCAGGGGAATGCGATACAAAACCGATCTGAGCAGCTGAAACAGCGATCAGACGCGCTCAACGAGTCCAAATCAGAACTCGAACAGCGCGGTGAACAGCTGAAACAGCGCGGTAAGAAACTCGAACAGCGCGGTGAACAGCTGAAACAGCGCGGTGAGGAGCTCAACCAGAGCCAGAAGAAATTACAGCAGCGCGGTGAAGAACTCGAACAGCGCGCGAAGGAGCTTAATCAGAGTCAGCGGGAGTTGGAACAGCGCGGAGCAGCGCTGAAAGAGCGTGCGGACAAACTGAATGAGAGCAGTCGAGAGCTTCAGAAGGATGGTCAGGAACTCGAACAGCGCGCCAGAGCACTGAATCAGAGTCAACGACAGCTCGAACGGGATGGAGCTGCTCTCAAACAGCGCGCGGACGAACTGAATGAGAGTCGCGCTGGACTCGAACAACGGCAACAAGAACTCGAACAGCGTGCTCAGTCGGTCAACGAAACCCGAGCCTCGCTCACAGAGCGCCGCGCGGAACTCGAACAACAATGGAAGGAACTCGCTGCTGACCGTAAATCCGGAACCGTTCCGCCAGATGAACTCGAACGGCGAGCTCAGAAACTCAAACAGAAATCGCTCGATCTAGCGAACGATACGGCCGCACTCAAAGAGCGAGCCGATAGACTCCAGGCGGATCGAAACGAATTGGAACGCGACGGTGCTGCACTTCGAGAACGCGCACAGTCGCTCAATGAGAGCCGCGCTGAACTCGAACAACGGAAACGACAACTCGAACAAGAAGGCAAGGAGCTGGAGGCAGAAAGTGAATCGCTCGAACAACGGAAACGACAACTCGAACAAGAAGGCGAGCAGCTGGAGGCAGACCAGAACGCGTTAGAGCAGGACGCCCAACAGCTGGAAGCGAAAGGCGAGCAGCTGAAGGCAGATAAGAACGCGTTAGAACAGGACGCCCAACAGCTGGAAGCGAAAGGCGAGCAGCTGAAGGCAGACCAGAACGCGTTAGAACAGGACGCCCAGCAACTGGAAGCGAAGCAATCTGCGCTCGAAAACGATTCTGCTGAACTGAAGAAACGAGGGCAGGCGCTACAGAACGACTCTGATGCACTCAAATCAGACGCAAACAAGCTTGAACAGCGAACGGATGCGCTCGAAGCCGACAGAGATGAGCTCAGGAACGGCAGCCTGAATCTCTCAGTATCAGAGCGCATCGACGTTCTCGAATCGCGGAACCAATCGGAAATCGAGACGGTTGTAGAGGCTGTTCTTGGCAAGAGTGGTCGTGACAATGGGAGCGACCAGTCTGGTGTGTTCGCGTTCATGCCCACCAATTACGAGCCCGGAACGACGACGGCCAACGCGACGATGGTCCTCCTCACGCAGACGGCAGAGAGCGAGACCTCGGCACAAGGGACAGCGAGTGATCGGCTCATCGAATCACAACTCGCGGTTCGTGACGTTACTCGCGGACAGTACGCTGACAACGCGTACGTCTTCGGAGCTGGGATCATCAGCGATGAGATCGAACGTTCAATGACCGACAGCCTCGTCATCGTTGGCCCACTGGCGCTGTTGTTCGTTCTCATCGTTCTCGTCATCGCCTACCGCGATCTGCTCGATATTCTTCTTGGTGTGTTCGGCATCACACTGGTTCTCATTTGGACGTTCGGATTCATGGGCTGGACTGGTATCTCCTTCAGCCAGATCTTTATCGCGGTTCCGGTGTTGTTGATCGGTCTGTCGATCGATTACGCGATCCACGTCTTCATGCGTCACCGCGAGTCGCGCGAGCAGATCAAGGGCGTCAGAAACTCGATGAACACTGCGCTTGGAGGAATTGCGAGTGCACTCGTTCTAGTGACTCTCACCGCAGTCATTGGCTTCCTTTCGAACCTCACTAGCTCAGTTCCGCCGATCCGCGAGTTCGGTATCGTGAGTTCGGTTGGCATCTGTGCCGCGTTGGTCATCTTCGGTGTACTCATTCCGGCATTGAAGGTCGAACTCGACAGTGCGCTGGAAGCACGCGGCTGGGATCGAACAAAGCGCGCGTTTGGAACCGGCGGTGGCGCGCTCGGATCACTCCTCTCTGGCGGTGCAACAGCCGCACGGCGGGCACCACAGGTTGTTCTCGTCGTCGCGCTCTTGCTGACGGTTGCAGGCGGTATCGGCGCATCGCAGGTCGATACCAGCTTCTCACAAGAAGATTTCCTCGCGGACGATCCACCAGCGTGGATGGATTCACTCCCCGAACCACTCGCTCCGAGCGAATACACTGCGAAATCGTCGCTTGAGTACGTCAACGACCATTTCTTACGAGAGGATTCGAACGCCGTCATCCTCATCAGGGGGGACGTCACTAACCCGAACGCGTTGACAACCGTCGAACGCGCCGAACAGAACGCGAGTGATCAGGATGCGACGGTCGTCCTCTCCAGTGGCCAAAGCGATATCGAAAGTCCGCTGTCTGTGATGGAGACAGTCGCAGCGGACAACGAATCGTTCAACGAAACGTTTGTGGAATCAGATACGAACGGCGATGGTGTTCCGGATACGAACCTCGAGCAAGTATACGATGCGCTGTACGAGACGAATCCGCAAGCGGCATCGTCGGTCGTCTACCGCAACGACGGTGAGTACGAAGCGCTACGTGTGTCCGTTTCGACCAAGGGTGGTGCAAGCGGCAATGAAGTGACCGAACAGATGCGCACTGTTGCCGGGACGTTCGAAGGATCGAATAATTTGCGAGCTATCGCAACCGGGCAGCCGATCGTGTTCAAACAGGTGCAAGACCAGCTTCTTGAGACTGTGGTCAAAAGTCTGCTCATCACGCTCGTTGTGACGTTCGTCTTCTTGATGTTCGTCTACCGGTTCCTTCACGGGAGTGCGCTGCTCGGGTTCGTGACGCTGTTGCCCGTCGGATTCAGCGTTGCGTGGATTCTCGGCACCATGTACGTGCTTTCCATTCCGTTTAACATGATCACGGGACTTATCACGAGTCTCACTGTCGGGTTGGGTATCGCCTACAGTATCCATCTCTCGGAACGGTACAGTCTCGAACTTCAGGAGGGAGCATCAGCCTGGCAAGCGCTGCAGACGGCTGTTACCGGAACTGGTGGGGCACTACTCGGAAGCGCCGCAACGACTGTCGGTGGATTTGGTGTGCTCGCGTTTGCGATTTTGCCACCACTCAGGCAGTTCGGTATCATCACTGGTTTGACCATTATTTACGCGTTCTTTGCGAGCGTGTTCGTCCTGCCGAGCCTGTTGGTCGTCTGGACGCGCTGGTTCGGACCGCGCGGTTCCATCCGATCGAGACCATCTTCGTTCAAATTTGGCGATGAAACACCATCAACAGACGATGACTGAACCAATGTCACCAACCGAGGACGACGCTATCAGCGCGCTGCAGCGTCTGGGGCTCTCGAAATACGAAGCATCGGTGTTTGTCGCGCTACAAAAGCTCGAAAACGGTACCGCAAGTGAAGTAGACCGAATCACGGACGTTCCACGTTCGCAGGTGTACGGCGCTGCAGAGCATCTCGAAGCACTGGGGCTCATCGAAGTGCAACAGTCGAATCCGATTCAGTACCGATCAGTCGACCTCGATGAAGCGCGAGCGCGACTCCGCGCACGTCTTGACAACGAGGAACAGAACGCGTTCGAATACCTCGAATCGGTCCGCGGTGAACACGCAGAAGACAGTGAGTCACAAGTGGATGTCTGGACGAGTCTCGGTGAAGCGACGGTCAGTAACCGCATCGTTGAACTTGTTGAAATGGCTGACGATCGGATTCTGTTTGGAGCGGCCGAGGAAACGATGCTGAGTGATGCGATCATGGATACGCTCACTACAGCCGCTGCTTCTGGCGTTGAGGTGACCGTCGTTAGCGAGAATCCGGCGGTCTGTGAACGATTTGCTGATGCCGATGGCATCAGAACACAGGTGATCCATGAAGATCCGATGATCGAAGGACATGGTGGACGTGTCCTCACCGTCGATGCTGAGACCGTATTGCTCAGCGTTCTCGGCAGCGAAGAACTCCCCGATCCTGACCGAGAAGCAGCCATCTGGAGCGCCGGAACTGGCTTTGCAACGATGCTCACTGGATTAATCGACCGTTGGTTTAACTACCATCTCGATTGACGCCACCTGCTTTTCACGATACTCGAACTACGCAGCATTCGGAGTTCTATTTTGTAGGAATATTGCAAATTCGTTGAAGGTGAGTGGTTTCGAATTATCCGGGAGATCCGTTTACTGATCGAACTATTTCTGGTCTTGAAGCGATCCTCGTTGTCGATTGCTCGTCGGATACTCGGATACTGTGGGGTATTCGGAGTCGTGATGGGCGACACTTCTCAGCTGATAGCAAAAACAGAAGAACACTACATTCAAATGGGCATAAATTGTACCTTGAATAGCAACTGAGCATGGCGATCATCGAAGCGGACGGACTGACGAAGTACTACGGTGAGACGCGGGGTGTCGAGAAGCTCAGGTTCTCTGTTCAGGAGGGAGAAGTGTTCGGTCTTTTGGGTCCGGACGGAGCCGGGAAAACGACAACGGTTCGAACGTTAATGGGCCTTCAAGTACCGACACGCGGGAGAGCGACTGTTCTCGATTACAACACCTTGGACCGCCGAGACCGTAGAGCGATGAAACGGGATGTCGGATATCTTCCGAGCGATCCGTCGTTCGATGAGAAGGTCACTGGTCGGCAGCTACTCACGCATCACGCATCGCTCAAGAGCGAGGAACGAATGGACGAACTCCTCGAACTGTTCGCTCTCCCCCTCGATCAGGTGATCGGGAAGTACTCTCGTGAGGATGTACAGGCGTTAGCGATCGTTCTTGCATTCATGCACGATCCTGACCTTGTTATCATGGACGAACCAACGACGGGGATGGATCACCTGCTGCGAGAGCGATTCTACGGGTTCCTCCATACAGAGCGAGAACGAGGGACAACTATTTTCTTAGCCTCAAATATTCTCAACAATGTCTGCAAAATATGTGACCGAGTCGCTATCATACGAAATGGCCATCTCGTCGGACTCGAAGACACTGAAACATTGCTCGATCGCGGTGGAAAGTCAGTTCGGGTGGAACTCTCCAATCCGGTCGATGTGGATGACTTCGAATTTGACGGTGTCCATGCTATCGAAATCGCTCAAGAAACAGAGGCTGTGTATTCGATGAACGACGATGAAGACCAGTTCCCGGCGGATAAAGCTAGGAGTGACGGACATGAGGATCGACAGTTCGTGTCTCAGGAGAGTGAAAACGTGGATGGATCTGCTGTCGGTCAGATAATACGGCCTCGAACGACTGTGCAGTTCACGTACACCGGGGAGTATGACGCGCTTTTCGAACAGTTCCGTGACTATACGGTCACCGATCTGAACATCGTAGAGGAACCACTGGAAGAGATCTTCACCCGTTGTTATGGCAAACGACTCGGGGCGGTCGAGGACGGTGGTAGCGATGTTTGAGATCACGAGGTACGAAACGAAGCGACGAATGCTCGGGACGGGTGCGATTACGATCGTTCTCGCAGGGCTTGCACTGTTGTTTTTCGCAATCGCTCCGGAAACAATCAGCCGAGGTGAACTTTCGGCCATTGCCGAGACGTATCCGAGATCAGTGCAGACCGCGTTCGGGATTGCAGCACTCGGGACAATCGAAGGACTCCTCGCAGTAGAGTTGTATCAGTTCGGTTGGGTGTTCTTGCTTGGTCTGTACTTCGCTCACAACGGTGGCTCGATGATTGCCGGTGACGTCGAAAGCGATCGCATGGAAATGCTGTTGTCGGCACCCGTCTCGCGCTCGAAAATCGTCCGCGAACGGTTTCTCTCGCTGTGCATCACGATGCTCGTAATTAACGTCGTTGTTGGGCTCATTGTCTATATTGGGACTATACTGATCGGTGAATCTCTCTCGCTCATCGATATCAGCGCAGTGCACGCACTCTCGATCCCATACTTGCTCGTCTGTGCGGCGATTGGTCTACTGTTTTCGGTCCACTCGAGTAAACAGAGTACTTCCAAGTGGGCGAGCACGGCCTGTCTGTTCGGCCTGTTCGTGCTTGAATCACTTTTCGGTGGCACCGAGCACGAGTGGCTCGCTGCTATTAGCCCTACGTACTACTACGATCCAACGGCGATTCTGGTTCACAACACGTACGATCTGACTGGCGCACTGATCCTCTTTATGACAACTGTCGTGCTCGTGAGTGTGGGCCGACTGCGCTTCAGGCAGATGGATATCCGATAACAAGTGATCCGTTCCTGATTTTGGCGTTGCTGCTAGCACGATCGATGATGCGTCTTACGAGCACAATTAAATACGACTGACTAAGTAAGAGTCAACCGCGTCAGCCAATCAACCGTACGTATCCGTTGACGAAATGAACGTATCCGGTGTTTTCGAGACGATCCAGTATCTGTATCGTGTTCTCTTCGTCGTACCCCGCACGCTGCAGCACCTGACTCGCTTGTTCTATTGTTAAACTCTCGTTCTCGTTTGTAGTCGTATTACGAAGTTCTTCGAGTGCGCTCTCGGTTGGTAAGGGGAGACTCGAACGGGCGAGTGTGAGATGTGATCTGAGCTGTGAAGCTGTCGGACCGATAGCTACCGAATCGCTCTCCTGATCGTAGTCGATAGCGTCTGCCGTGACCAGCTTCGGGATGTGACAGTGATAGAGTGACATGTACATTCTCTTTACCGTCTCAGCGGGAATGTCATCAAGAGCGGTCTGATGTTCCATCACGACACACTCGTCTGCTAAGTCGGGTAATGACATCGGCGATCCATAGCGATCGAGACACTCTATTACGTATCGACGACGATGATGCGACAGTAGCTCGAATAGATCGTCAGCCGGTAGACTCTCCGCCGAATCTTCCGCCGGCTCATCCCCGGTAT
The DNA here is from genome assembly GCF_023276375.1 of Halocatena marina. Lineage (GTDB taxonomy): Archaea > Halobacteriota > Halobacteria > Halobacteriales > Haloarculaceae > Halocatena > Halocatena marina. The sequence continues at coordinate 219,152 of NZ_JALLPK010000001.1, forward strand.
CGCCCGCCACTACTGAATCCAAGGTAACGCCAGTAATGAATATTGCGAGCTTATATTGTCGGGTATCAATACAATTATTAATATATTTGAAAATAGTAGTTGAGGACATTCAATTTTTACCGATCTTAACTATCTGATTGCTAACGACGAGAATAAATCCATATTTAAGAAACTTATCTTTATGATTATATAGTCTTTTAATATAGACATATATTAATGAATGAAAACATTAACGTCGCTTCCTGACCGTGATAGGATGAATAATGGGAACGTACATCGTCCGCAAACGAGATTCGTTACAGTCGGTGTTGAACAAGTCTAAGAGAGGTGATGCCGTGGTCGTGACGGACGGATACGATGCAACGAATGATTCGTGGCCGGTGACGATCGATACGGAGATTCGCATCGAATCAAATCCCCACAACCGGATCGCCGTTCCCAGCGCAGGAGAGGCTTCGTTCATTCTCGATCTGAACGGATCGAACCGGCCGCCGGGCATTACCCTGGTGAATATGTACGTCGATGCGAACGGTGCCGATTCGGCCTTTCGAGTCCAGAACGCTCGGTTTTGCAACTTCGTCGGCTGTCTCGCAGAAAATGCAGCCCAGCACGGATATTTACTACTCAACCTCAATCACCCACCGAACAGTAACCGGTTTTTCTACTGTGACGCGCACTCGAATCGAGGGAATGGGTTCTTCATCGACGATCGCGCGCACAGCACGACGTTCGTTGGCTGTCGGGCGGTCGGGAACGACGGTCGGGGGGTCTGGTCACAGAATAATTACGCGAGTTCGTGGATCGGGGGCGGATTAGAGCGCAACGGCGATCAGGGTGCCTATATCGATGGGAGTGAGGTGTTCACGCTCTCAGACGCCTATATCGAGGGGAACGCCCAGAATACCTCTGATCAGGTCCTCTTTGCCAAGGCACAGACGGCGACGCTTGCCGAGACGTATATCAACGGCTATGACGCCCCCGAGACGAACGGCGTCCGCTTTCTGGAGTCGAACAACTGCTCGCTCCGGAATATCGAATATCGAGACCTGAGCGGACTGGTCGTGAACGACGACTCGCTCAATACGGATCTCCACCGCGATAGCCACTTTTCGCTCGACAGCACACCGTTTCTCGTCGCCGATACCGGCGAGCAGACGCGAAATTACGGCGTGCTCGAACCGACGGACCTCTCTGAAGTCACCGGTCGCTACGAAGGCGAGCGCGGCATCAACAACGGCACCACCGGTCCTTTCGGACTCGCGATCTGGAACGGCTCTGCGTGGGTGAGCATGCTGAACGGCATCGCTATCTGAGTGAGTGGCTCTTTTTTCACGTCAGGATGAACAATAGCGTCTCGCTCGTCTCAGAGTCGTCCGGTGATCGCGCGCAGTGAGGTTCCCCCGACGTAGACGGTTTCGTCGGCCACTGCGGGTGGGGCGAATGCGTTCGTCAGATCGTCGGTCGGCGCATCCAGCCGCCAGCGGATGCGCCCGTCAGCGAGGGCAAGCGCAGCGCCGCCTGTATAGAGGGTGCCATCGGCAATGGCTGGCGTCTGGACGGTGACGCGGCTGTCGTTGAACACCCGCTGCCACTGGACGGTCCCCGTCTCGGCCCCGAGCGCGAGCACGCGGGCGCGGCCCTCTGGCTGTGGCGTGCGGTCGTTAAAGCCGATGTAGACGGTTGCATCGTCCACCGCAGCGCCGGTCCATACCCCCGTTTGCGCGTTCAGTTGTCCCGCAGAGATCTGGTGAGACGGCTGCACGGTGTGGGTCCAGACGCGTGCGCCGTCGGTGCGTCGCCGTGCTTCGACCGTCGTCGCCGTTTCGGTTCCGTGGCCGACGTAGATGTAGTCGTCACCGACTGCTGGGGTGTTCTGACCCGTCGCCCGGTAGGTCACGCCCGCATCGACTGCCCAGCGGACATCGCCGGTCGTTGCTTCGAGCGCGGCTAGTTCATCGCCGGCGAGATAGACGGTCTCGTTTTCGACTGCCACCGGAGGGGCTTCGTAGCCGTTGATGCCAGAACGGCCCGTCTCGTGCGTCCAGAGGAGTGCACCGGTTGCGCTGTCGAGTGCATAGAGCCGGCCAACGGTGCCAGCCCCGAAGTTTCGCCCGATAATATACACGATATCGCCAGCGACTGTCGGTGCGCAAAAGGCCGCCGCCTGGCGGTCCGGCTCGAACCGCCACACCTCAGTCCCGGTCGCTGCTTCGAGCGCCACCACTGAGCTACGCCGAGCCGAAGCACGCCCGTGTGAGCCTTGCTGTGTGCAACCCACGTAGACGAGCGTTTCAGCCACGGCTGGCGTGCTCACGGATGTGAGGTCGCTATCGGCCATTCGCCACCGCTCCGCTCCGTCCTCAGCGGCGAGCGCGATGAGGCTGGTGCGGTCGCTCGCGTACACGGTCGAATCGGCCACAACGACCCCCGAGATCCGGGCGGCCGCCTCGTGCTGCCAGCGGAATGCGACGCTCGATTTCGGTCCCTTTGCCCCTCGTCGATAGCCCGTTTTGGTCGCGGTTCCCCCGGGTTGTGGCCACGTTCGTGGGGCTGTCTCAACTGCCGAGTGACCGCCAGCGCCTGCCTGATTGGACGGCTCCGTGCTGCTGGCGGCTCCTCGTCCCACCAGGTTGGCACCTGTAACCATGCCAATCCCCTTTATGACGCCCCGGCGGCTGACGTCGTCTCTACCCATACCTTCTATATGGGATCTTTGCGCATATAATTATGTATGAAAAATAAAACAAAAGCAGGTGGTACGAGTAGATATCATGTGGCCGTCTAAGCTTCTACTTTCCTACTGTACGTGATGTGTCCTCTCTACGACCGCAACGAGATATGGGGTAGGTCAATCTCATGATATATGTCTGGAATAGTAATCGCGTAAATGACCTGATCGTGTGTTGTTGTTGGGCGAATGTAGTTTGACACCATCTCTGACAGACTGTCAAGATGACATTCAAATAGCTACGTGTGACAGTACCGGCATGGATCGTCATGGTCACGTCGGGTTCAACCTGCTCGTTTTTGCACCAGTCGCCTATTACTTTCTGCACACAGATCAAACAACACTCGCGATGATCGGTATTCTCGGGTTGTTCATGCTCGAACCATTGCCTGATATCATCTCAGGTATTCCTGGTGTTCAAAATCGGGGTACAAGCCATTCTATCCTCTCGGCACTTGTTGTCGGCATTCTCTGTAGTATTCTCTTATACATTCTCTCTCGACATCTCGTGAGTATGGTTATGCAGTTTATTTTTGGACAATCTATAGTTATCTCTGACATGTCGCAACAGAACCCTATTGATGCCAATCGGAACGCGTGGATTGGCTTTTTTATTGGCTCTAGTTCTGTCATTATTCACATACTTGGCGATTTGCTCACACCATCTGGAATCCGTCCATTGTTACCGTTTGCGCCGTTTCGGCTCTCTCTCGGCATCGTTCCCGATCAAGGATGGACGCAGTTCGTACTCTTCATTGGTGGTGTCCTGACCTTTGGTTGGGTAATCGTATCGAAATATCCGGTGGTGGGTCGAGCGTTGCTCAATAGTCTTGGACTCTATTTATTATAATATCGAAACACCAAATTCTACAAACTGCACCACCTCTCAACGGTGAATGAATTTCTATTTATGGTTCGATTTTAACACGGATATTCGATATATATGCGCTTGATGAGTGCAAATATTGGGCAATTATTTAATCACCACTCAGCTTTGATGAGTACTGTTGTTTCAATACGACTCTGTTCGGTCGTGATCCTCACGTCGAGTGCAACCACGAGAACGTGGGTTTCGCCGATACGATTCTGTACGACAACACCACGGTTATTTTTGCAGGGGCCAAACTGTCGGGCAGGCCCACTTGGACAGTGTGTGACAGCCCATGCGGCCGCCGCTGAGTCGTTGTAGGTGACGTGGTACACGGTCCCTTTTTCAATCTGAGACCGTTCGAGGGCGGTAATGTGTGGCTGTAGACGATTACGGACGTTGATGACTGTGTTATTACGGCGGTTCCACTCGTTGCGGGTGGAGACGTTCGTCCCTGTCCTGTGAATGGCATGTTCGAGCAGCTGTTTTGCGTTTGCCACTGGTTCAGCGTGTTCGCTGCTCACCTCGACATCGTCATTGTATCCTAACTGAAGATACGCGAAGACGATTGGAATGAGGGAAATAGCAACGAATATCGCTGCAACGAGCACCATCTGTCCTCTCTCTGTCGTTGCACTCTCATTTGAGCCGTTTCCTTTTGTCATACATACCACACGATAATGGTTACATCACCGTTCATGGTCGTCGTAGTCGCGGTTCCAAGAGAGACACCAGACGGTACCTGATACCCGGCAGAACCGTGTGGTGTTCTAATGTGGAACATCACATTCCCCGGAAGCAGATGGCTGATGCGATGTTTCAGCTGCCCACGTTCGCGATCGAATGAAGTTGGTGAGTGGATGATTTCGGATAGTCGAGAAGTTCCCTGTCCTCGATTGTGGGCTGGTTCGTTTGTCAGTACTGTTGCCACGTCATCCGCGTAGATTTCGAGTTGTGCATCAGGAGTATCCGGCGCTGGAATGCCGAGGACGACACCGAGTAGCACGGCGAATATGAATATCGTACCGAGTGCGACTTCTAATAGCGACAGCGACAGTTGTGCTTTATCGACGGTCGAGTGGCCACGAGCGGTGTCGAGTTTTATTATTTTTTCATTGTCGCTCTCTGCTCGATGTTCATTACCCATCGACTGTCACCACTAGTTCCGTCTTCGTCGTCTGTACCGGATAATGCGTGACAGTTACTGAGCCCGCCGCTCCGGCTGGTTCAAGCCGCAACTCTGTCTCTTCATAGCGTGAAAGATCGACATCGAACGTGCCTTCGATACCATTCGGTGCGTAGAGAGCGACCCGATCATTCGCTCGAACTGTCGTGATCGCCGCAGCGGGGTCGATAGTAATCGTTGCCCGTGAACTCCGGGGTGACAGTGTGAGTGTCTCACCACGAAACGGAACCGACACAGTGTTTTGATGCTTGATGAGTACCACACGACGAACCGTAGTTCCTCCTGTCGGATCGCCTCGTTTTAGAATTGTCTTGTTACCGAGTTGAATCTGGATATCAATCCCATGTGAGATCGGATACGTGCGATTGAGCTGTGTGCGTGTCAGTGATCGTGCTCGCGTTCTATTGATAACATTTGCTCGTGCTGTCAGATTCGATTCTTCGCTTACTAATTTCTCGGCGAGTGAAACAGCAATATGTCGCTCCCCTGAATTTCTATCGGCAGTTCGATATGCACCATCGATGAGTATGAGAGAGAAACCAACAGCCGTCGTCAGCACGAACAGCGAAACGACGAGTGCAAGGAGATTCCCCTGTCCCCTTTCGTCGATGTTCCTTCCGCGACGATCCTTCCTACTCATTGTTCTCACTATTCAAATTTATGATGTATCTAGAGTCCTTTCCTACAACTCGAACAATGAGCGTTTCGTGGCTCTGCCACTTGCCCTCAATTCCGATAACGGTTCTTGGCAGTACAAGCGGAACCCGCCCGCCAATATTCGGATGGGGATGATTGAGAACAAGCGATCGATTTGCTGCCTGTAGTGAATACGCCTGATCTCGAATTGTCGCTGGCAATTCGAGGCCGAATCGAGCATCGATATGTCGTGTAGGAGGTGGCACAGCTTGTTGTACCCGCTCTGCAGCGGTTGCCAGTGTCCGATCACTGACCTCGTTAGCGGTTGCCGTCCGGTATTCCGGTATCACGCTACCGTACAACACGGCTGTCAGGATACCGATGTACAGGACAACGATACTAATCGAGAGCGCTTTACTGATAATCGGAGTGAGACCACGGTTATCCACTGTTTACCTCCGTGTTGAAATCGTGAATTACGAGATAGGTGTCCTGTTCGCTCCCAAGCGTTGCAATGACGCTTTCAATGCCGTCCCCGTCAATATCTCGTCGTTCGACTGTCCCTTCCCAGTCGGAAAAATATCGGACAAATGGTTTAGGCGTCTCTGTCTCGATCGCAACTGCGTACGTTCCATTCCCAATCCGTTTTCTCGTGTGGGTTACGTTGGTACGCAGTGTTGCGATTACGCCTCCAGCTCCCGAGACGGCATCGGTTGTCCCTATTTTCGACGTTCCAACGATGAGCATGTCACCGTCGGATGATCTGGTTATTGGTGGTTCGGTGTGAAGCCACGCGTTTCCAGATGATCCGCAAACGATCGCACCGGAAACGAATGCGACACGACTGTTTCCTGTGGTGAAGACGAGCGCGTTAACGTCGACGGTGCGAACCACGTTCGAGTCGGTGAGTAGCCGCAGTTGACGATCAGACGATCGAAGCGTTCCTTCGGAGAACGACAATCGTTCATGGTGCGTACCGGTCATCTTGGCTGGAGAGAAGGCGGTGTCCATCTCGTCAGCGACACGCGTCGCGTCCGCGCTTGTTGTCTGCTGCTCGATGAGAACTCCAACGCTCGCGGTGAGAGCACTCATCGAGATGACCGCTACACCGAGAAGTAATGCAACCCCGATGACGTGTGATTGAGCACGGGTCGAACGATTATAGTCCGGCTTCGTGTTCTGACTCATATCATCCCCGTCCCTGAGAAAACGGCATAGGCTGCTCCGACCAGCAGTGCTGAGTGAAGCAAAGCCTCATACTTCCCGCGACGGGCAGTCCCGGCAAACCAGCCACACGCGAGCATTGTTGATTGCGTGACGACATAGAACTGAAATCGATCACGCTCTGGTTGAATAGCGTCTGGATTGATTGCTACTCCTGCATTCATCCCGGACACAGAGGCGAGCTGAGTGAAACTATCTATCACATAGCTATTAACTGCGATCATGATACCAACGATGAGCACTGCAGTCGTCCAGCCGACAGCGACGTATACGGCCATCGTGCTTCGGAGTGCCCGTTTCTCGTGATAGAGTCGTCCAATTTCCGTTTGGAGCGTCTCGAAAACGTCGTCGATATCGCTTCCGACATCGAGTGCGCCGGTTACGAGACCGATCGTCTGTTCCGTGAGTGACGTTCCAACACGATCGACGAATCGATCGAGTGCTGCTGTCCGGACATCACTCTCGTCGCTGTCTGCAGTCGTCAATAGCCCAAGATTGAATGCGAGAGCGTTGACATCCGGTTGAAGTGGGCCGAGATCGACATCTCGTGCGACCCGGGTGACTGCCGCATCGAATGGCCGTCCGAGGCTCACGTGGCCGGCAACAGCGTGGACGAAATCGCGCATTTCGTGATCCTTTGCATCATCACGCCTCGCACGTCGTGTTGACACAATACCAACGGGAATCCCAATGGTGACATAACCAATGAGGAGGACGTTCACTATGTTGTATCCAGCAACCGCACAAACCACAACGACGACGAGCGTAATTGGTGTCATAACGATACCCGCACTGATTGGGTTGATTGATGCACTATCGAGTGTCGCAAGAATTCCTTCGGGTCGCCTGTAGGCCGGATCGACCAAATCTGGTGGCCGGAGCGTTCCGATCAGCCACGACGTTCCGATACCGATCCAGAGAACAAATATTGCACTTCCGTAGACTAACACTGATCGGAGGGAAATGGATCCCACGGGCGTGGATATCGTTTGAGAAAGACTGGGTGACAGCACGGCCATAACCGTGAGAATGATAACGAGAAGCGCTGGAAGGACCAACAAGACGACGAACATCTCTGCGATGAGCTCGAGGAAGTCGCTCGATCGCTGTCGTGAACGTGCTTGTCGGTGCGAGAGCATTCGTGATTCCATCCGTAGGTAACCGGAGAGTGCATCACCCCCCTGGCTAGCGTGTTCGCCGAACTTCAGCAGAAAGGGAGCAAGAAGATCCTCTGAAGGGGTGTCTCGTGCTACCCTCCGGAGACCCGAATCGAGGTTTCCGGTTAGTGCAGCGTGGTTGAGCGCCCTTCGAAATCCGACGGCGGTTTCGCCATACGTCTCCTGTTCTGCAACCTTCCGGAGCAGTGTTCGTTGATCGTCGCTCCCTGCCGCCAGTGTACGGAGATATCTGACAGCCCCTGGTAGCGTTTGTTCGATATTTTCGCGTCTGACGGTCCTAATCCACTTGAGATAGCCCCGTCCTCCCAACAAAACTAAACGCTTTCCAATGAGTCCCAGCAGCGTTCCGCTTGCGAGGGCCACGTAGACGCGTGAGAGGGACCATGCTTCGAAACTTGTCAGTACCGATCGGGGAATACCTGTGGCAGGGACGGTACCCACGACGGTCGCCGACACGATTACTGTAAGAACGAACACGCCCCACGAGAGACCGTAGATCCGTGCCAGATAGAAATCGAAATCCATCTTGAATGCTGTACCACGAAAATATCGCCGGTCCTGATCGTGTCGTGTGCTCTCAGCATGCCGGGAAAACAGTGCATACAACCCTCGATCGAGCAGGCCAGGATTACTCGTCATCCCATTCCTCCTTTTCGCCTATGCTCTCGAGTTCGACACTACTTTGATAGAAGATATTTCCTTCTGAATTTATGGCGATATCGTTCTCTGAATTACGGTTGTGTGTGGTATCTTCGCGCCAATCCCAGTGAGGTGCGAACAGCTGGTTTTGTCTCTCCCGGCCGATTGTTGTGCTGTTAGTTTTTCTGAAAGAGGTAAGGAATCCAAACAAATCATCGATGTCAGTTACGTCTTCTTCGATGAGATGCTCGACGTATCGGTGTTTCCGATCGAACGATGACTCAATATCTTCAGTTTGGTAGTCCGTCCGTTCGGCCAATCGTTCGAACAGCCGAATTGATGCAGTCTCTGAATCATCGGACGCAGACTCGTCGTAAGCGAATGTGAAATCTCCGTCTGGCGTTCGCTTAAGGATCGTGTTGTAATGAATCGTCGTGTCCTCACGCCTGATGGTCGTCGTGTCGACACCGTCTGGCTCGGAAACGATTTCGACCACCTCTCCGACGTAGCGCTTGCCATCGACATAGCGTGGGAAGATTACGAGATCGATCTCTGAGAGCAGATACGATGGAAGTCCCTGTTCGATAACTCGGTTGACGAGTCTCTCCATTGTTTCTGCGTGCGTGGTCCCAATAATTCCGTGGCCGGTCGACATGATCTCGCCGAACGTGGCGAAACTCTCTGGAGTGTTGATTTCGGCGATGACTTCGACATCAGGGTTGAGGTAGTTCGCCTCAACCATCAGATCGGCCATCGTCATCTGCTTGCGTGTCTCCTGATGATCGCGAGTTCTCAGTGAGACCCCCGTTTCGTGGGGTAAACGAACCTCTCGGGATCCCTCATCGATGCTGATCGGGCGAGCATCGTGTGGAATGAATGGAATGTGAGCGTTCATTAGTGTCGTCTTTCCAACACCGGTTGGTCCCGAAAAGAGCACGACACCGTGGTATTCGAACAAGAGCCAGAGGAGGGCAACGAACTCAGTTGGGATACTTCCGTTCTGAACAAGGTCGACCGGCGTGAGCGGATCTGGTGATTGCTTACGGATTGAGATGTGAGGGCCGTCTTCTGAGATGATCGGCAACGCGACAGCACACCGGATCGTCTCACCAGTCGATTCACCAGCGATGTCAACTGGATCGAGATTTACCTTCGCGCTTGGTGTGCTCGCGTTGAGTTCGATGCCGTCGGCAGCTGCGAGCTGTGTGACGACGTTGATGAACGCTTCTTCGTCCTCGAACACGTGGTTCGTTGGAATTCGCTCCATGCCCCGAGGGACGACCTTGATTCGATCTCCGACGCGATTGGCCTCGATGTCTTCCAGCCGTCCATCGCGGATCGGGATCGTCAACTGTCCGTGACCGATGTAATCTCGAAGAACGTAGTAAAGGAGATCCGTTAGTCGATCTGGTGAATATCTGTCACTGATCGGTGGTTCGAGAAGATTGTACTCCACAAGCGCCGCGTGGAATCGATATCGGACCGAATCTAACCACGCACGCGTGTTTTGTGAAGTGAGCTGACGTGCGAGGAGTGTTTCGGCGCGTTCACGGACAAACGTGATCCTGTTAGTGCCGGATGAGCCGGGCGATCTGTCAGCTGCTCGGCTTACGAGAATCTCATCCACATCGATTTCCCAGAGACGCTCTTTGCACTCCTCAATCAGCTCTGTATCTCCCGGTAACAGATCCGGCTCTAGCACCGCGTATTTCGTCGTGAACGGATCGTTGGCTGAACTCTCAAACGACGTTTTGTTCGAGAGCGGATCCACATCGAGAGCGCGCTCGCGGTAGATGACGACTGGTATCTCGAAATCGAGAAACGAAACAGTGTACCGACGAAGACGTTCGTTGGTGAATCGGTTCCGGTGTACTGTTTCCTCGATGCTCGCTGTCGCGGTGTACTCGCGCGTGTACACCGTGACGTTTTCATCAGTCCAGTCAACGCCCTCAATTCGATCGTCGAGAGCGTACGGCGTGAGCTCCTCGAAACATCGGATGCGTGCAAGGGCGTGATATTCAACTCGTCGCCGCGCAGCAGACGAGAGATCGATCAATTGATCGATTTTCTGCTCGTACTTCTGGTCGAATCCCTGCTGCATCCGTTCAATGGCCCCTCTCCGCGTGAGTGGTCGCTCCAGATCCGCCGCTGAAAAATACTCGACAATCCGTTCGAGCACCGTCGTGCTGTGCTCAGACAACCGTGGTTCGCGGACCTCGTACGCAAACTCCCTGTTCTTTTCTGTTGTTGTCGCCGATCTCGTCTGCCGAATCGTTGCAACAACTCCCGAATGGATCTCGTACTGAGAGCACACGTCCGGTGCGTACCACGCCGCCGAATCAGCGGGCGCAACCGGTGGCGGGACAGTCATCGTCTCGTTCGGCATACCTGCACTCGTCTGCATGCCGTGGATTCGACAACTAATCCGATTTAAACTTTAGCCGAATTCACTACTGGGGGTTGTTCAGTCTGTTGTCCGACGACCTCCGGTTCGTGTTCAAGATCGTCTGCAGGCATGACGTCACATTAGCTAACCATAGAATGATAGCTAACCATGCAAGGAATGGCTCAACAATACGCTTCGTGCGGTGATTTGGAGCCGCGATTCTCTGAGAGACATTTTCATTTGGAATCACCCGATTTCGCGCGTTCTCGACGGTTCCTTCCCGTCTTTTCGACCATTTTGAGAGATTGGTGATAATCCCCTTTTAGTACGGATGGTGATGGATAACTGAAGACAGCATCCGAGTAATGTAGGCGAATATCGAAGCGACCCGCCGTCGGCGGGTATCCAGATCTCAGCCGACACGCTATACCACAAGACAATGTCACACGCCACGACCGAACGTACACTCAAACGGCACGAGCGCCGTACCGCTGAAGAACACGACGAAGCAGAACACGACGGAGACCACGACACAGAGCACGTAGAATCTGGACGAACCGAATGTCCCGAATGCGGCTCTACGAGCGTCGTTCAGGAACAGGGAGAGCGGTGCTGTGGGGAGTGTGGGCTTGTTGTTGAGGACGATTTGGTCGATCGTGGTCCTGAATGGCGCGCGTTCGACAGTCAGGAGCGAAATCAAAAGTCCCGTGTCGGGGCCCCAACGACGCACACGATGCACGACAAGGGACTCACGACCGACATCAGTTGGAAGAACAAGGACGCGTACGGGCAGTTCCTCTCTACGAAAAAGCGCAACCAGATGAATCGGTTGCGAAAGTGGCACGACCGTCTTCGGACGGTGGATAATGCGGAACGAAATCTTCGGTTCGCGCTCTCTGAGATTGACCGCATGGCCAGCGCGCTCGGCGTTCCCAAGTCGGTTCGTGAGGTTGCATCCGTCATCTACCGACGCGCACTGAGCGAGGATCTCATTCGCGGACGTTCGATCGAAGGTGTCGCCACAGCAACTCTCTATGCCGCCTGTCGACAGGAAGGTATTCCACGCAGTCTCGATGAGGTGACAGAAGTCGCGCGTATCGATCGACGGGAGATTGCACGAACGTATCGCCACGTCTCACAGAATCTCGGACTGGAACTGAAACCCGCTGACCCAAAACAGTATGTTCCACGCTTTTGCTCGGATCTCGATCTCTCCGAGGAAGTACAGACGAAAGCGAACGAGATCATCGATGTGACAGCCGGAAACGGACTACTGTCTGGGAAATCTCCAACAGGGTATGCGGCCGCAGCAATCTATGCCGCCTCGTTGCTCTGCAACGAGAAACGCACACAGAACGACATCGCCTCTGTTGCGCAGGTAACGGAAGTCACGATCCGAAATCGGTATCAAGAACAGATCAAGGAGATGAACATCGTCGCGTGAGCGTGCGTGCTGGACGATCCAATCAATGAAAATCAGGATCGAAACGAGTAGAATTCGTGTCCGCAGTTGTTCAGCAGTGCCCCTTAGTAGAACTCTCGGACGAGATCCATTGCGTCCTCGGGCGCGCCATCAGGGATGTCGGCCATGTTCTCGGTTAGTCCGTGCGATTCGTTGTACGAGACGCTTTCTTCGTTCTGGTAGATGACGCCTTGGTACTCTTTTTCGCTGTCGAGGATGACGTCCGTCGCTTGGTCGTAGTCCGTTGGGTCGTACTCGTCGTCTTCACCAAGATCGACCAACGAATCGCGGAAGTAGTCGTAGGTGTCAACGTCGTTGAACGTCACGCAAGGACTGTAGACGTTGACAAAGCCAAAGCCATCGTGTTCGACGGCTTTCTGGACGATCTCAGCGTGGCGCTGAGCGTCAGAAGAGAACGACTGGGCGATGAACGTCCCACCGGCTGCAAGCGCGAGTGCGAGCGGGTTAACCGGTGCCTGCTGTGGTCCTTCCGGTGAGGTGGTGGTCTCGAAATCCTCGCGACTGGTCGGCGAGAACTGCCCTTTCGTCAGGCCGTAGATGCGGTTGTCCATGACCACGTACGTCATGTCCATGTTTCGACGCACTGCGTGAATGAAGTGACCGACGCCGATGGAGTAGCCATCACCGTCACCACCAGCAACCATCACTTCGAGCTCGGGATTGGCGGCCTTCACGCCCACTCCAACCGGGAGTGCGCGTCCGTGAACGCCGTGAAGTGCGTACGAGTGCATGTACGTCCCGATCTTCCCCGAGCAGCCGATTCCAGCCACGATGAACGTGTTATCGGGGTCGTTGCCCGTGTTTGCGAGCGCCTTCATCATGCCGTTCATCGTCCCGAAGTCACCACAGCCGGGACACCACGTCGGTTGTTTGTCGGATTTGAAATCAGTAAACCGTATGTCGGTACTCATGCTGTCACCTCCGTGCTCTCTGCGATCATGTCTTTGACATCAGTTGCAAGCTCGTCTGCTTTGAACCGGATGCCGTTGTATTTATTGATACGATCGACGCGGGTAAGGGTGTCGTGTTCGAGAAGATCGGCGAACTGACCGCCCGCGTTGCACTCGACGACGATAACCTGATCCGCGCTTTCGATCTCTTCGGTCAGATCCGCTCGTGGGTACATGTATGAACAGGAGATGAATCTGACTGAAATTCCGTCATCTTCCAAAAAGTCGAGCGCTTCACGCATTGCGCCCTCGTTCGATCCCCACGAAATGACGAGCGTGTCTGCATCGGGGTCTCCGAACTCGCGGTAGGACCAATCCTCGCGTTCGATTGCGGTTTCGACTTTTCGATCGCGTTTGTCGACCTGTTCGATACGAACGTCTGTGTCCTCTGTCCTGCGGCCGAGTTCGTCGTGTTCCAACCCAGTCGTCATATGCGCGCCACCGGACGTTCCGGGCGTCGTTCGTGGACTGATGCCGTCCTCAGTTGGGTAGTGTGGCTGGAACTGTCCTTGATCGTTCTGCCACGCCTCGATGTCGTCGGATTCGACGAGATTACCACGGTCGATCTCGACCGCATCCATATCGAACTCCTCGGGTGAGAACGTCTGCTCGGTTACGGCGAGCGCGAGATCGCTCGCGAGATAGACTGGGACCTGATACTTTTCTGCGAGGTTAAACGCCTCGATGGTCTTGTGGAAACACTCAGAGATCGTCGTCGGTGCAACGACGAATCGAGGAACTTCACCGTGGCCGCCGTAGAGCATCTGGTTGAGGTCCGCTTGTTCCTGTTTCGTCGGCATTCCCGTCGAGGGGCCCGAGCGCATCACATCACAGATAACCAACGGTGTCTCGGTCGTAGCGATTAGTCCAAACGTTTCGGTCATCAGATCGATTCCCGGACCAGAGGTGGCCGTCATCGATCGTGCTCCCGCCCGTGCCGCACCGAGTGCGATATTGATCGCTGAAAGTTCATCCTCTGCTTGGATGACCGCTCCACCGTAGCGCTCGATCCGTCCGGTGAGATACTCCATGACGTTCGTCGCCGGCGTAATCGGATAGCCAGCGTAGAACCGACAACCTGCGGCGATCGCTCCCATACCAATCGCCTCGTCCCCGTTCAAGAGCACGTAGTCGTTGTCCGTCGTTTCGAGTTCGTACTCGAACTCGTGGTCGTAGTTCTCCTCAACGTAGTCACGTCCCAAGCGAGCGGCTTGCTGGTTGTTCTCAACGATTGCAGTTCCCTTGTCTTTGAACCGCTTTTCCAGCGATTCATCGAGGTTCTCGATCGGGAAGTCCGCGACTTCGCAAGCTGCGCCGAGTGCAACGACGTTACGCATGATCGCTCCTCCCGCGTCTTCAGCGAGGCGCTTGAGCGGCACATTGAGATCGATCATCTCGTCGGGAACTTCGAGATCCTGCATCGTCGTTCGCTCACCGTCGTAGATGATGACGCTCCCCTCGTGGAGTTCATCGAGATTCTCATCGACAGTGCGCTGGGTGAGCGCGATGAGGATATCGAGGCGGTCGACGACGCTCTCGACCCGATCAACCGACGTCCGGACCTTGTACGCCGTGTATCCACCACGAATTCGAGAAGCAAAGTCCTTGGATGTGAAGACGTGTCGTCCGGCCCGCGAAAGTGCCTGGGCGAAAATTTTTCCCGTTGAGTCGATACCATCGCCAGCTTCGCCGCCGATGGCCCAATTAAGGTCTTCGTGCATACTGTTGCAAACGTACCTCTCGCCCGTGCAAAAGGCTTCTGAATGCCTAATAGAGATTCGTTCGAATCAGTTCGTAAATTGTCTATTCCCGCTCTTCTCCTTCGATCTTCGACCGAACTATCACACTATATACTTTTATTTTATTCTCCTTGTCGACTTATTTCTTTTACCATTGTTCCAATTTGTTTTGTTTCGTGGTGGATTTGTACTATCTTTATTCTATCTCTGTTCCGTTTTTGTTCGTTTACGCCCGCCGTGACCTCGGTAAGCACATTTATTTGTATTGTGGGCTGAGTGAATCATTGGGGAAGTCAGTCGGGTAATTCACGCTGTTTGAAAACGGCTGTGGTGCACCACACAACGAATGCGAACGAGTTCCATCCCTCTGACATTCGATAGCACTAATCAGTAGACACTAATCGAACGCCACGCGAGCGGTTTAGTGAGTCCGAGTCAATGCACTAACGTACAGTCAGCAGTAATCACACGCATGGACCCGACAACTGTCTCGGTTGTGACTGTCCGCTCCGTTGGAGCCGAGGCCATCGCGCTCGAACTACGTACTCCGTCCGATTTCGACGCCCGTCCCGGTCAGTTCGTCAAGCTTTCTACCGAAATTGACGGTGAATCCGTCTCTCGTTTTTATACAATCTCATCCCCGCGTGTTACCGACACGTTCGAGACAACGCTCACTATCGATCCATCGGGAACGTTTGGTCCGTATCTCGCGAACCTCGAATCGGGCGATTCGATCCGTGTCGCTGGGCCGTTCGGTAACGCTTACTACGAAGAGGAACAGCGAACGCTGATCCTCGCGGGCGGTCCCGGTGTTGGGCCAGCAGTTGGGATTGCCGGCCGAACGCTCGACGACGGCGGTACGACCACTATCGTTTACCGCGACGAGCAGCCAATCCACGAAGACCGTCTCAGCGCGCTTTCACAGCGGGGTGCACAGGTGTTCGTCGGTACAGAATCTGATAGCCTCACGGCAGCAATTGAGGAGACTGAGACTGAGAATGCACAAGTGTTCGTCTACGGCTTCTCGGAGTTTCTCGATTGGGCAACAGAGGCACTATCTGCTGCCGGTGTGGCTGTCGAACCAGCAAAGATGGAGAACTTCGGACCAGCACCGGAGGAATAATCGAACCCATTCGAGAGACATAGCACAAAATCCAGCAGTGAATCGAGACCGGTGAATCTACTCTCGGATGTCTCCGACGACTGACTGTAACACGGCATTACAGAGTTCACACCCTTCGACGGTAACACTGATACTGGACGGCGTTCGCTCACCGAATTCGATATCGCTCGTGCAGTCACAAAGTGGACAGCAGTTTGTTTCGTTCCACACGTGATGTAGAATCGTCTCGTCTATTTCTTCTCGTAACTGTTCGATACTTTTACGTCCGCCTGAATCCAAACCATACATGGTCTTTGTCTTACTGAAGACCACCGGAAGGGTGTTTGGGCACCCTTTCATCTAAGCCAGTGATCGCGTCCAGCGGTCTTCGTGTTTCCATTGATCGGTCACCACTTATAGTTTTAGTGTTCAGATAGAACCTCTAAGAATCAACAGTAGTGAATCTATCGCTGATTCGAGAATTGTGTATCTGTTGTCATACGATAGTACCCAAAAACACCATTGAACTAAAACGATCGTCAGCGATGAATCGAGATGTGGCTGTGTGAATACCTCTTTCTGACGTGGCTCACCCCACTGGATCGCCTTTTCTTGGGATTATCTCTCCAGAATTGACCGTTCGTGCGCCGTTCCGGTAGTTCTGGTATAGTTCTACCGCCCAGTTCAGAAATGCAGGATCGTCGCACTCGATACACGCCCGAATCCGTCCTCGTTCGTCGTATGCGCTCATAAAGCCGCAGTGGTCGGAGAGTGTGAGACCGAAGTCGATCGGCTGTGGAGATTCGTGTAACACGATACTTTCAGGAGAGGACCCAGATGCTGACACCGCGAGGCTCTGTACGCTATCGCTTTTGAGCACTGTCTCGTCTACCACGAGTTCGATTTCGGCTCCGCGCTCGGTCAGTTCCACGTAGAGGTCGGTGTAGTACTGGCTGAGAACCGGAAGGAGACTCCGGACTGTCGTGGGTGAGCTGTTTTTGAGACCGTTCACGTACTGCCTAATCGGTGCGTGCGGCTGATCAGATGTTGCAACGAATATCTCCGCATCGTGAAGCCACTCGGGAGCCGGGACGTGATCACAGTCGGGGAGATATTCGAAGAATGGTTTGCACTCGTGGATTATGCCGACCGTGGTCCGAAAGTCCACGTACTGTTCGGTGATGAGTTTTCCGTTCGTTGTGAGCCGGTAGGCACCGTTCACCTTCTTTGCCCACCCCCGCTCGACTAGTTTCGATAAATTTCGCTGAATTCCTCGGCGGGATAATGAAAGCGCACTTGCGAGTTCACGGGGTGATTGCGGGGTGTTATCGAGATATCTGAGTAGTCTAATCCGGGCCCGCGACATCGCAAGAAATCGAGTGTGCTCGTGGGGATCTGGTGTGTTTTGTGACATGATTCACCGTCCATTGTCAGTTACGACCGCTCGTCCAGTACCGCTGCAAAAGTGAATCCCACCGCATGCTGGACCATTGTCGGTGAGACAACTCAACCGCTGTCTCGCTGTGGTCACTCCACCTCCACGTACTCCCGTACTCCCGATCGATTCCACGAATCGCCGTGTCTTTCGAATGGATTTTCTCCATCATATTCTACATAGATTGTAGTTAATTGAATGTTGTGATGATATTTTGTAGAAGAGTGACTAACGATGAACATTATGTGGTAACATTGTACAATCAGATAGGTTACACGACCGGGCCGTTCCAACCCTCTTCGATCTTTCCGTGATACTCCGGCCATTGGACGATATGCTCACGGTATTTTTTATCCTGATATGTGTCGAGATGGGTGTGGTACATCGTGGTAGATACTAGCAGGCGGAGTTCCACCGAATCGATCGGAAGACCATCACGATAAGCGGTGTTGACATCAGTCGGCCTGTCTACTGCCCTCATCAGGACTGGATTTCCATCGAGTACGACAGCAATTGCCGAGACGATACCACAGACCGACTCCACGTCGCTGCCCCCGGCCCGGAGGTACTCTATGAGCCGCCTGCCGACGCTCCCCAGCTTGAAACTGTGGTGGGCGGGAGGCTGATACTTTCTTGCTTTCAGATGCGACAGCCTACATCGACGTCGAATTTCCCCATCAATATTTCATCTACAATTTTCTGAATAGAATTCTAAGAGAAAAGTTACCATGCCCGTTTGATGGTCGTGTGAGAAGAATAGCATGGTGAAGCTGTCGTTGAACAATCGTAACGCTCGTTAATGAGTCTCTCCCCGTCGAAAACAGCTGAAACCCCGATTTCGGGCGAGAGAACGCAAAAGAAGCCGAACACGAGGAGTTTATATCCGTGGGATGGTGACGTGTGAATGATATGGGACAGACGCTGACCGAGAAGATCCTCACCGATCATCTCGTCGAAGGAGAACTCGAAACCGGAGAGGAGATCGGCATCGAGATCGATCAAGTCCTCACACAGGATACGACTGGTACGCTCGTTTGGCTACAGTTCGAGGCACTCGGCCTCGATGAGGTCCAGACTGAACTCGCAGCACAGTACTGTGATCACCAGACATACCAGTTCGACTTCAAAAACACTGACGATCACCGATTCCTCCGTTCTGCAGCGGGGACGTTCGGTGCACATTTCTCTCGACCCGGAAACGGTATCTGTCATCAGGTTCACAAGGAACACTTCGCGGCACCCGGCAAGACGCTCCTCGGTTCTGACTCGCACACGCCGACTCCAGGCGGGCTTGGTCAGCTCGCTATTGGATCGGGTGGTCTCGACGTCGCTGTTGCGATGGGTGGTGGACCCTACTACATCGAGATGCCTGAGGTTGTGAGCGTTCGACTCGAAGGCGAACTTCCGGAATGGGCAACTGCAAAGGATGTCATCCTCGAACTGCTCCGGAAGCTTTCGGTCAAAGGCGGTGTTGGGAAAATCTTCGAGTACACTGGTCCTGGCGTCGAATCGCTTTCGGTGCCCGAGCGGACGACCATCACGAACATGGGGACGGAGTTGGGTGCGACGAGTTCGCTCTTCCCGACTGACGAGCGGACTGAAGAGTTCCTCTCTCGACTCGGACGCGAGGACGCCCACGTTGAGCTTCAGCCCGACGACGACGCTGAGTACGACGACGAGGTTGTCATCGACCTCTCTGAGCTTGAACCGCTCATCGCCACGCCATCGATGCCCGACAACGTCGTTCCGGTCAGCGAGGTTGCCGGCACGGATGTCGAGCAAGTCATCATCGGTTCGTGTACCAATGGTGCCTACGAGGACATCCTCCCGTCAGCGAAGATGCTCGAAGGTCGTGAGATCGACAAGAAGACTGAGATGATCGTCGCTCCCGGTTCGAAGCAAGCCTCTGAGCTGCTCGCTCGTCAGGGATGGACGGCTGAGATGATGGCTGCTGGTGTCAACTTCTCCGAGGCGACCTGTGGTGCGTGTATCGGAATCGGCCACGTGCCTGCATCCGACTCAGTCAGCTTGCGAACGTTCAACCGCAATTTCGAGGGTCGCTCCGGAATCGAGGACGACTCAGTGTATCTCTGCTCGCCCGAAGTCGCTACTGCAGCGGCACTCAAAGGCGAAATCATCGATCCACGCGATCTTGCGGATGAACTCGGTGATCTCGAAGCCCCCGGTCTCGAGATGCCCGAACAGTACGATGGTTCGACGACCGACCTCATCGCTCCCGACGAGGCAGTCGATGATTCGTTGGTGAAGGGACCAAATATCGGTGACGTGCCACTCAAGGACTCGCTCGAATCCGAGCTTGCTGGCCCAGCACTCCTGAAGATGGATGATAACATCACGACAGACCACATCATCCCGGCCACGCAGGACATCTTGATGTATCGCTCGAACATCCCCAAACTGAGCGAATTCACGCTCTCACGCGTCGACGATTCGTTCGCACAGCGTGCGCTCGATGCGGACGGTGGCTTCCTCGTCGCTGGAGAAAACTATGGCCAAGGATCGTCGCGCGAGCACGCGGCACTCTGCCCGATGTACCTCGGTATCGAGGGCGTTCTCGCACAGAACTTCGCTCGCATCCACAAGGCGAATCTGTTCAACTTCGGACTGCTCCCGCTTGCTATCGACGAAGACGATTACGAGCAGATCGAGCAGGGCGACGACATCGAAATCGTCGACAATGTGGATGAAGCAGTCCGCTCCGGTCAGGAAGCGTTCACCGTCCGTGTGAACGGCGACTGGGAACTCACCGCTACCCTCGATGCGTCCGAGCGCGAGCGTGAGATCCTCGCAGACGGCGGGAAGCTTTCCCACACGCGAAAGCACTACGACCAGAGCACGAGCGACGCGACACCAGCCGACGACTGATCGGCGTTCTTTCATCTGTCTATTCTCTTTTTGCTTCATCGACTCGGGTTTCGACTCGCTCCATGCCGGAGACTCTATCATCCTACGGTACGTATTGGGTGCCGTGACTACGTCCGTACCGGGGAACGATTTCGCTGTTCGTCAAGCGACACGGGCGGATCTGCTCGATGTCTTTCGAATCGAGCACGCCTCTTTTGCACAGCCGTGGCCGTTCCAAGCGTTCGAGCGGTTTGTCGGTGGTGAGGGGTTTCTCGTGGCCGAGCAAGGAAGTTTAATAGCGGGATATATCGTCGCTGATTCGGTTCCAAACCACGGTAGCGCACTCGGACACATAAAGGACTTCGCCGTCCATCCAGACTTTCGAGGACAGGGCATTGGCACAAGACTTCTCCAACGGACGCTTTCGGATCTCGGTATGCGGGGCGTCTATTCCGTTAAGCTAGAAGTCAGAGAGAGCAATGATACGGCGATTCGACTCTATCAGCAACACGGATTCACCCACCGACGGACTGTTCCTCGATACTACGAAAATGGCGAAGACGCGCTGATAATGGTTCGAGACTAATAAGCGAAAACGATACTATCTCCCAGTCTCTCCCTTCCCCGAAACAGTTCACTTCTGTCTCAGTTACAGTGTTTCCGACTCAGGGCCACAGTCCACGCGATTCGTGGGCTTCGACGATTCGTTTGAGTCCAACGACGTACGCGGCATCACGCCACGAGATTTCATCTTCACTCTCGTAGGCGTTTATGACGCTCGTCCACGCTGAGAGCATTTCTGCTTCGAGCTCTTCGTTCACGCGTTCGAGCGACCAACCCCGTCGGTTGATGTCTTGGAGCCATTCGAAGTACGAGACAGTGACACCACCCGCGTTGGCGAGGATATCAGGAATGACTGGGACGTCCCGTCGCTCGAAAATCGAATCTGCAGTCGATGTCGTCGGACCGTTCGCTCCTTCGACAATCATCGAGGCGGAAACATCTCCCGCGTTCGATTCTGTGAGCACGTTTCCAACCGCAGCAGGAATGAGGACGTCTACGTCAAGCGTGAGCAATTCTTCGTTTGAGAGCGCTTCGGTACCGGAAAATCCAGTTACGGCAGCGGGTTCCTCGCCGTGTGATTTGATCGCTTCTGTGTCCAGTCCGTCGGGATCGTAGATTGCTCCGTTGACATCACTTGCGGCAACGACATTTGCTCCCCATTCGTCGAGAAGGCGAGCAGCGTTCGCACCAACGCTCCCGAATCCTTGTACAGCGATGGTCGTTTCATCGAGTGGTTGGCTGTAGTATTTACACGCCTCACGTGTGACGATAGCGACGCTTCGACCGGGGGCTTCCTCACGGCCGTAGGAGCCACCGATAACCGGTGGCTTCCCTGTGACGACACCGGGTGTCGTTTCGCCTTCCTGCATGCTGTAGGCGTCCATAAACCACCCCATCGTTTCCGCATCGGTGCCCATATCCGGTGCAGGAATGTCGTGCATCGGCCCAATGACGCTCCGGAGTTCCTGTGCAAACCGGCGAGTCAGCCGTTCTTTCTCGTTTTGACTGAGTAGCTTCGGATTGACGACGACACCACCTTTTGCGCCACCGAACGGAAGGTCCATCACGGCGCATTTCCACGTCATCCACATCGAAAGCCCGACACACTCCTCTTCGTTCACCTCCGGGTGATAGCGGAGTCCGCCCTTGAACGGCCCACGAACCGAGTCGTGTTGGGCACGATATCCCGTGAATACCTCGACAGTACCATCATCTCGCTCTAACGGAAGCGAAACTCGCTCGACTCGCTGTGGATGCTTGAGACGCTCGATTACATTCGGATCGAGGTCGAGAAGTGCAGCCGCACGTTCGAGTTGCCGTCGAGCCGTTACGACCGCAGATTCAGACTCCTCGTTCTCGGCTTGTTCCTGTGAAATTGAGACGCCGGTTGCCATCTTTAAATACCTCCTCTGATTTTGCCGCCGCTACTCGAGTAGCCAGTGCTGTTGGTCCGCGAATTGGTCACCGGTGTCTTGTATCGCAACAAACCGCTCATCCACACCATTGTCGTGTGTTGTGCATGGATGAATATAATATTAATCCATATATGCGATATTAACACATCCAGCAGAATCACGATCTTTTCAGTTTGCTGTCGTATTACGACGCTCTGCATCTTCCACTCGCGCTTTTTGATGGACTGTTCGACGCTGTTATTTCGATCGGTGCTTGTTGTATCTCACAAGGGCTTTCCGCACGGCGGCTGTACAGTGGCCATGGGATACGAGTGCCCTGTCTGTGAGATCCCGCAGGCTGATGGCAGTCACCTCGCGAACCACGTCGCGTTCACTGCGATCATCCATGGTGACGAACACGAGGCGTGGCTCGATGAACGTGTTTCCGGTTGGTCTGATATGGGCCAAGACGAGTTAGCCGACGTACTCACCGAACTATCCGAGGAGACGACGTTTCCACAGGTGTTCGAAGATACAACTACCGGTGGTGAGCATCAACACGACCGCGAACGGTCTGGACAGTTGTTCGATGAACCATCGATGGCCGAACAGGGCGTTGGAAATGGTCGAGAACAACAACTGGACGCCCAGTCCGGAACGTTGGACGTAGAGGCACAGGCCGTTTTGGAAGAGGCTCGACGAATGACCGAATCGAAATTAGAAACTGACGAAGAGTAATCGGTGACGTTTCGAGTTGGTATCGTTCCATTCCTCGATTCTCATCAACCAACACGGTATCAGCCATGCTCAGTACTACACAGCAGAGTCGATCATAGCGCCTGCGATGAACATAACTATCCCTCCCGAGTACCCTCGATCATGCATTCGGTCGGTATCTTCGCCCCTGAAACGGTCGAGGCGGCACACGAGCAATACGACGCACTCGGATTCTCCGCCCAAACCGTCGTTCGTGAGGTTGCAAAGGCGATGTCGTTCGACAGAGACGAGTATCGAGAGCGCGTCACCACTGATGTCGTGATGACCGCGCGCGAGGCCCTTTTCGCGTCATTACTCGAAGTTACAGTTGGCACACGCGAGGAGTTCGACGAGTGGTGTGCTGATCGAAACGACGAGGTCGAACTCGCAGGGAATGAGAACGTCGACCACGTCGTCTGGCATCCGATCCCGTTTGCGGGTGTGATTGTCGCAGCGACGTTTCAAAATGAGGAAACAGCAGCTGTCGGAACGCTCCAACGACAGGCGTTCGGTCGTCACTACCGGAACGCATTCGAAGAACACACCACAGATGAGTGAATTCAACGAGTCCGGTCCCGACTCCAATCACGATCACGATCACGAAACGAGTACAGATACCGACCCCGACGGATGGCAGTTTATCGAGTCTGTCACCGAATACGAAACGGGCTGGTACACTGGCGGTTACGATCGATTCAAACAGCCAGACGGGACAGAAAAGCAGTACTACTGGGCGACACTCCCGCCTGCTGTGGTCGTCGTTGCCCGGGACGGAGATGAGCTGGTGATGGTTGAGCAGTTTCGGCCTCCGATCCGTCGATTATGTCTCGAACTCCCCGCTGGCATCGTCGATGCCGATGATCTGCCGGCTGCTCCGGATAACATCGACCGTTCGGACACACCGGGTGGATTGGCGGCAACTGCAGATGTTCCTCCTGCTGCCTACGAAGCGGCAGGTGCGCGCGAACTCCGCGAGGAAACCGGGCACGATCCGAACGAAATCATCTTCCTCGATGACTTCTGGGTGGCGACCGGCGTGCTCACACATCGTCGCGGACACGTTTTCGCCTCCGATCTTGACCCAACCGACCGCAAACTCGATACGAACGAGTTCATTACCGTTCGTCGTGTGCCCGTTAGCGAGGCACTTGAACAAGCACGGACCCCACCCTCCAATGACGCCACGATCGAAGGACTGCTACTAGCAGAACACGAAGGACTGCTCTAAGCGATCTGTTTAGTACATTGCGTATCTCTGTCGCCACCTTTGATGCTGTGTTCTTCTGTGCGGATAGATCCGGTACTATATCCGTATCCGGTGGTTTGATCGGACATGGACGGCGAGATTACCGCAGCAGAGTTGAAGACGTTGCTCGATACTGATGAGGACGTTCGACTCGTCGACATTCGAAACCGGACTGCGTTCGAACGTGGACACATCCCCAGCAGCGACAACATTCCGTTCGAAGAACTTCCACAGCGGGTTGAGGAACTCGATGACGACGACCACATCGTCACTATCTGTCCACTTGGAAAGTCGTCGATTCAGGCGGCCAGGCTCATCGAATCGTACGAGGGAACGAACGATACGACTATCGAGAGCCTAGCTGACGGATTACAGGGATGGGAATACGCGCTCGAGTCGAACAACGGGAACGCAGAGACGAACGACGGAACAAAAGCGCCCTTCTAACCGCATCCTCTGAGCTATTTTCTCTTGTAGGTAAAGTGTTAACGGAGGACGGCCTCCTCGTTGGATCTGTTCACATGATCGTGCGGCGTAATTTTGCGTTAAGCCACGTTGAATCCCTGTTCGCGGAGGAAGTCTTCGATTCGACCACTATGATTTCCTTGGAGTTCGATGGAACCGTCTTCGACGGTACCGCCACACGCGAACTTCGATTTGAGATCCGATGAGAGCGAATCCATGTCGACATCACGTGGATCGAACCCTTCGATGACCGTTACCTCTTTTCCGTATCGGCGCTCGTCGATGCGGATTGTAATCTCCTGGGACTCTTTTGCAACGTCTTCACAGACGCAGAGTTCCTGGGGCAATCCACACGTCGAGCAGACTTCCGACATTACGAGCGGAAGTACTCGATGGCCCTATTAAACACTATCGACCGTTCAGCCAAAAAACGCCGTCTCGTCGTGCCCTTGAGAGTCTGCGAGA
This sequence comes from Halocatena marina, assembly GCF_023276375.1. Taxonomy (GTDB): domain Archaea; phylum Halobacteriota; class Halobacteria; order Halobacteriales; family Haloarculaceae; genus Halocatena; species Halocatena marina. Next base: position 244,461 of record NZ_JALLPK010000001.1, read on the forward strand.
TGCGCTATAGGAGAGATCGTTCGCGCACACGTCGATTAACGATATCGATCGCTTCGTCTGCAAGCGCCTCTGTCGCCTCCCCTCCGTATACGGCGCGTTCGTATATCTCCTCAACCCGCCGTGCAGAATCGTCACCAACGACACGAACGTACTGCTTTCTCGTCTCTCCCGGTCTCCGCGGTCGATGCTCGCGTGCAAGGATGTATTCGAGTCGTTCGAATGCGCGTTCGATGTCACTCTCAGGATCGGTACGCGGCTGTCGGCGGAGCCACACTTCTCGGTAGGCCCGTCCACCGACGCCACTGCGGCGTACCACGGCCGCAATTCCCAACAGGACGATCGTTCCCAAAAACATTCGATCTCTCGAAGGGAGCATAATCTGCAAATCGCTCAATCCACCCTCCTTGTCGGCATCCGAGTCGCTTAGATCGCTCTCGCCACTCGGCGTGAATCCCGGAGGAGATGGGTTGTTCGATGAACCCTCTCTGGTTTGCTGTTGAGCTTCTGATTGGGGTGTGGATGTCTCGGTCGAGGTGGTTCCGTTACCCGCACTCTCGTTTTCATCAGGGGTCGGTGTTGGTGTCGGTTCCGTCTCGTTCGTATCGACGTTTGGGACTCCCTCAGATCGGGCGGTTTCGATGACGTTCTGTTCTGCTTGCTGGCGCGCTCCACCCGGCGTCGGGTCGAATTTGATCCATCCGTATTCAGGGATGTACACTTCGACCCATGCATGTGAGTCAAGTCCACGGACGACCCACTTATTCGAGTCTACACGCTGGCCCGGCGTGTATCCGACGACGAACCGGGCCGGAATATCCTGCGTTCGAAGCATTGTAACCATCGTCGTGGCAAAGTACGTACAGTACCCACGGTCCATCTCGAAGAGGAAGCTGTCCGCGATGTGGTCGTTCGGTCGCTGTACATCGAGCGAGTAGTTCTTGCTCCGCTGGAGATGTTCTTCGATGATCCGTGCCGTATCGTAGCTGTTGTTGGCGTTCGTGGTTAGCTTGTCAGTGTACTCTTTGACTCGTTCGGGTGTGCTGCCCGGGTTTTTTGTGTATCGACGGAGGACTTCGTCCGGATAGTCATCAGAACTGGTGCGCAACTCCTCCGGAGAAGCCGCTGGGACCGAACTGACAACACTGTACGAATCACCTGCATTGAGTCGTGTCTCTGGTTGTACGCCCTCAAAACCTGTTACGCGCGCCGAGTGGTTATCGACGGAAATGGGCTTCCACGCCGCGGGCATGACGTTCACCGGTTGCTTGGCACGAACTGTTTGTCGAATGTTTTGGTTCGGTCCCGGTGGCTGTGATAGCGAACCATTGTACGAATGGCTGTTTACGGTTCGTATCCAACTCGATCCAGTGTAACGGTCGTACGCCCCAACACGCCAGTACGCCTGCTGGTCGCTCTCGACTGTGAATCGAACTGAGGGGCTGAGGCGTATCGATCCTTGGATCGAGAGCTCGTTGTCAGCGTTCGTGAGGCTCCCCTCAACTGTCTGTGGATCGTTCGCTCCCTCTCTTGAGAGCACTGGGTGACTCTCACCGCCAGGAACGACACTCACTGTGGCCGTGAGAACGACGATCACAGCAAGAACAATAGCGAGCGCATTTGCTGCCGAGAGATTCCCACCGCTGTGATCGAGGTCTCCGAACCCAACCGTCGCTGCTGCCCCGAGCACACCGATGAGACCGGTTGTTACGTCCACGTCCCCTGTGAGAATGAAGAACCCAAGCGCAACGCATCCTACGCTCGTTGCCCGTCCATACTGTTTTCGAGAGGCGAAATACGACGTGAGAAATACAGGTACGGGTGCGACTGCTGTCGCCCAGACGCCAGCGTTGATGATTCGGAGGATCGACAATCCTGTGATGAGTGCACCAAAATCTGCCAAGAGAATATCTGTTGAGATGACGAACGAATATCCTTCTGGGAGTGTTGGGACGTACAGTGCGACCCCACCTGCTGCGATGAAGGCAGCACAGAGGTACGCAATCAGTGGCATCATGAATCGTCCAATAACGATTCCACCGACGAATGCCCCAGTCACAATAATGAAAAACAGCTGCATGTCGCCGGTGATATCGACTGCGCGATGGAGCACACTCAAATACGACCAACTCAGAACGAAGAGTCCAAGGAGTGCGAATAGCCACGGCGACTCAGCTTGAAATCGCTGTTTTGTGTCGAATTTTTCTCTCAGCCTACTCATGCGGGAACACTCTCACTTTCCTCGCCGCTATCGCTCCCGCTTTTCTCTTTCTCTTTCCGTATCTTTTGACTTCGGTGCCTGTCGCTGCTGTCGATTGCAGTTTTCTGTTTCCTGCTGTCGAGGTCATCACGAGCGCCCTCAATTGGCTCCTGATTGGTTAGCTGGTCAAACGAGATCGTTTGTCCCCCGTCTCCAACTTCGATGGTTACCCGGCCCCGTTCACCGAGAACGTATACGTCTGCTGACTCGACGCGTTCCATCGAGACGCGGCCCGGGTTAGTTCGCGCGAGAAGTTCGAGCATTCGCTGTCGATGGCGTTCATCGTGTCCCTTTTCGAGATGTCCGTTCGGGACTGCGAGGCTGACTTCGATACCGCGATCGATGAGATATGCAACGATGCTCGCGGTCGCCGTCGCCATCGCGTCGACACTCCGTCCGTGACTGTCTGCGGTTGACTCAGCAGCGATCGAGATACCTTCACCCCCACCGTGTGTGTACTCAACGACAAAGAGGTCGTCTTGATGCTGTTGTTTCGCGCTTGTCTTCCAGTGGACATCACGGAGTGAGTCCCCCGGTACATACTCGCGGAGCTGATCGAATTCTTGTCGTTCGATCTTTTCATCCGCTTCTGTGACTGCTTGTAGTGGTTTTGGCGACGTGAGATGGCGGATGTCTGGATAAACGAGTAGTGTTTCAGAATCGGTGTACCGATAGCGTTTGGTGACGAGTCCAAGCGAGTCGCGCACGTCAACAGACAGTGGGCCAATACTATGCACTCCGCGTCGCACGAGTTCTATGTTGTATGCAACCGTCTGATCTCCGGCGACGGTTTGCTCCACTGTATTGGGACGAATTCCGTCTCCGAGTTGATCGGTGATACTAACCATGCGGTTTGTGTCGAGACGGAGACGTAGCGTCCGGTCGTCTCCCGGAAATCCCGGTTCGGGAATCGAACGTTCGAGTGTTGGCCGGTCAGTCAGCGTGACTTCTGTAACGGCAACCGCGAGTGTCGCGATCGCTGGTACCACGACAGCATCTAATGCCCGTGCGCCAGAATTTGCACCGAGAACGAATCCGAGGACGGCAACTCCAGCGACGACAGTTCCGCGTCGTGTCAGCTTCATTCTATACCTCGACAGTTTCAAGTGCCGTCTCAATGAGTTCTTCTGGCGTTTCGTGGCTACTCGGTGGGACTCGTATCCTGTGTGCAAGTACTGCTCTTGCTTCCTGTTGGATATCGTCTGGGATAACGTAGCTACGCTGGTTGAGCACGGCCCGTGCCTGCGCAGCGCGCAACAACGTGATCGATCCACGAGGACTCACTCCCAACTGTGCCTTTTCGCGTGTATATCGAGAGAGGTTGGTAATGTACTCTCGAATGGCGTCTTCAACACGCACACGAGAGACAGTCTGTCGAGCCGACCGGAGATCCTCGATGGCCGCAACAGGCGTCAACGAATCGATCGGATGGTCACCGACAACGCGGGCAAGTACCTGTGACTCTTCATCCTCGCCCGGATATCCGAGGTGAAGCTTTTTCATGAACCGATCGATTTCGGCGATCGGAAGATCATAGGTACGGTTACGCTCGACCGAGTTTTGTGTGGCGATGACAGTGAACGGATCCGGCATCCGGCGTGTCTTGCCATCGACTGTCACCTGCTTTTCTTCCATCGCCTCCAGCAGCGCGCTCTGTGTCTTTGGAGGCGCACGGTTGATCTCGTCGGCGAGCACAACGTTTGCGAATATCGGCCCGTTTCGGAAGTCGAACTCTCGTGTCTTCTGATTGAAGACGTTCACGCCGGTCACGTCGCTCGGAAGAAGGTCTGGCGTGAACTGAATCCGCTTGAATATCCCGTCGATCGACCGGGCAATGGACCGTGCGAGCATCGTCTTTCCAACGCCCGGTACGTCTTCAAGGAGCACATTCCCCTGTGCTAATAACGACGTTACAAGATGCTCGACGGTATCGTGGTGACCAACGATAACTCGCTCTACGTTCGTCATCACGCTCTGTGCTAACTCCTTTGGCTGCTCTACGTCGATAGTCTCTGCAGTGATATTGTCTGTCATAACTCGCGCCTACTACAAGTGACTCTCACAAGCGTACATACGGCTTCTCGATGCAGAGTATAGGTCGAGCTCACATTCCGCTTGTCGGGCCGAAGCGTAGTAACTCTGCTGGGTTACATTGTCGGTAAAAAACACGGATTCGAACATCCTTGCCACAGTATTATCGGTAAAAAATAATGATAAAAGGCTAAAAACGTTCGAATAATCGTTCGAACTGTTCAATCCCTATACTGCAGTCGCCTCTAAAACAGTGAAACCCACTGAAAACCACCGGAACTATTCTCCCCTTTTATGAGATTTGCTGTGTTCTTTCGGTTCGATGAGTACACGTGCATCCCCATCGGAACAGTCTGGGATTTCCCCGCCCGCCTCCGCTGAAGAAATCACACCACCAACACTTGAACGAGATGACGTCTTCCATCTGCTACAGAACCAGCGGCGGCGGTCGGTACTCCGGTATCTTTTCGAAAATCCAGCGATCGACTCCGTCGAAATGCGAGTCGTCACAGAACAAGTTGCAGCATGGGAGAATAACACGACAGTCACGAAGCTAACATCGAACGCACGGCAGCGAGTCTACATCGCACTGTATCAGTCTCATCTCCCCAAACTCGACGATGCTGGCGTCATTGCGTACGATCAAAACCGTGGGACGATCGAGCCTTGTTCGCTACTGGACGAACTCGAACCGTATCTTTTCACAGATACGACGCCCGACAGTGGTGCTTCTGAGACAGTCGAAGAGTCAGCAGACGAAACAACACAACAGGAGACCGAATCAGAGATGACGTCCGAAACAGAGAGCGAAGCTGGCTGGTCCGTTTCGTGGAACGACTACTATCTCGGTTTATCGGTACTCAGTCTTCTCTTGGTCGTTGCAGTAACACTACTTTTCCCGACTCTGAGTGCAGGCCCGTGGCCGTTGCTCAGCGCTATTATCGGGAGTGTCTTCGGTCTGAGCGCGCTAATTCAGCGGTCCTAAAGGAATAGTGTGTAATACGTTCGGGGGAGCGTCGTTCTGCTCCGCTACTCCAACCCGAGCGGTTTCGACATCTTCTCATCGACATGCATATTCATCATCACGTCCGCATCCGCGGTTACCACGTTTGCGTTCGTGCTTGATTGTGTAGTCGTCGATTCCGTAGGTGTGTTCGTTGTGTCTGTGCTACTTGCCGTTTCGTTCACCGAGTCGCTCGCTGTCTGAGTGCTACTTGTCTGCGTTTCCGCCGGTTCCGTCGAATTAGAAGTAGTCTGGGTTTCCGTACCAGTTGCTTCTGACGTGTTTGTGGCGGATTCAGGCGTTTGGGTAGAGTTGTTCGCTACAGTGTCTGTGGGTGTGGGCGTGGCTGTGTCGTTAGCCGTCGTGTTGTTGATTGTCGGGGCCTCGTTATCGCTGACGACCCACTCTCCCGAACTGTTGTTCAACAGACTGTCAGTGAGATCTGACGAGTTGTTGTAACCGATATCTTGGGGAGATGTGTTGGTCGTTTCGAGTACCGTCTTGAGCGACGGACCATCCGCTTCTGGTGGGTCTCCACCGGATGTAACCCTCGTACCCTGTGTTTCTAAGTTATCGACACCAAGCCAGTAGGCTTCGAGTGTCGTTGGCATCGGGTTCGGGACTCCTGGTGGGAGACAGACTCCCAGCAGCGAAAGCGTGTTGACCAACATGTTTTCACCGTTTGTGTACAACACGAGTGCGCCGTTCACTTCGCCGGAGGGGAAACTAACGTGGGCTTTGACACCACCCTCCTTACCGAGGTATATATCGACGTCCTTCAGTTTCGAATCCGTGACGGTGACTTTGTTCACACCACCGTCGATCTTTTCGGCACAGATCTGCCCACCATCAGTCGCGTGTGGGAAGATCCCGCCAGTTCGGACCGTAAACGTCGCTTCATCATCGATACCGTCAGGCGCAGCAGCGGCGGGATTGAATAGTGCGAGACTGCCGCTCGACACGACCAGTAACGCAAGCACACACGTGAGTGCTGCTCGCATCGTCAATAGTGCCCTCAATCGTCGACGGAGTCGATATTTCGACATTCTTTTATCGCCACTTACTCACAAGCCCAGAGACACCATCGTCGTCTGATTCGTCCGAATCTGCATTGGGACCCCAGTCGAACGGGTTTGTCTCCTCTACCTCATCTGATTCCCACGCGATACAGAGATTTGAGCCGATCAGACCCAGCAACATCCCGATGAACAGACCACCAAGTGTTCCCATGAGAGAGATGATCGACAGTGCCCCGCCGACGTAACCGATCATCGTCGAGAACTCGGGCTTCGTGAGCGCGAATACGCCAGTCAGGAAGACGAGCGATGAACTCACAAGGCCGAGGAAGGCAGTTGAACTTCCGACAAGGATGAGGTCCTTCCCGTAGCTGATCGCCACGTAGGCCATGAACACGCTTCCAAGGAGCAGTAACGAGCCGCCAAGGAACGGACGACGGGCTCGCCAGTCTCCGAACCGCTGTCGACGTTCGCTCATGAAACCGCGATTTGAATTTGACATATTCACTTCCAGGGATGCAATTGTGTCTTAATAGAGGTTCCTACTCGTCCCCTCTACTCGCTGTAATTCCCGTCGCCGTCGTTATCGTATTGGACTTGAAGATGAAGTCCTGGAATACTGATTGAACTCGACGCGAGATAGTGTGCCGTAATGTTGGCGTTCTCCAAGTTCTGGGCCGGACCATCGTTGCTCGTGTCAACGAGCCGTCCGTCCTCTAGCTTCTTTTGTGACTCAGATGCATCACCCGACCAAATACCGAATGACTCGGACGGATTGTCCGAGTTGGATTCATCGATAACCTGCTGGTTGAAGGTGGCTTTGTCAGCCTTCAGGTCACTGATTTTGACCATCTGCTGATCCGCCGTGACATCTCCATTAGATGTCATGACGATCCGAGCGTTCCCGTTGAGTCCGGGCATGCTGGCGACGTTGATCTCCTTCATGAGCTTCATGCCTTTGATCGTGACGCCTTTCTGTTCGACAACGGCCATGGGGTAAGCATCCTCACTGCTGGTATCATCAGCACCTGGGTAGATGAGGGCTGATTCAGCGGTGAGCTGGTCAGCCTGGATGGTGAATCCTCCAATCCCGGCGAGAGGGACGGCGTATGCGGTTCCCGTTGAAAGAACGAGTAACCCAATTGCCGCCAATACCGCGAACGATGCACCCATGCCCTTTCCGAATGTGCGCTTGTTGTACATAGCTACCGTATTAAGTCCGCGTACGATTACGGTCGATGTAGTCTAGCCCTATATGTTTACCGAATTGCATGCATGTCGTACAATATGCCTGTTGTGTTCGAATAAGGACTATACGTACCGCTTACGAGGGAAATGCTTTCCCGTTGTCCCGCTTCGCTACCGAATGCTCACGGGCTTTCATCGACCTGGTCTCTGTTGCGTGTCTCTCTGTTAGAGTTTTTGCCCCGGATATACGTGGCTATTTAATAGAATTGTTAGCTGTAGTGGATGTAATATCTATTGTCATTTTTGTCCTGTCGTTCTCTTCTGACGTTCGATGATCAAGTGCGAAACATAAGTATAGGGGGAACAATAACGTGGAAATAGCGAAACTATCGATAGCCGCTCTATTGACTCTCTAGAACGTGCTTTCGCTTGGTCGGCATTCTCTGAACGGGTCGCAATTCGGTGATCATCACGACGCAGTCGATCGTGATCACACGATGATGAGCTTCCCACGTATCGAACGGATCGAAAACACAATCATACAGTCTCGAAAAGAGTCCGGAAATTCTCAGTTGTTCGGATAGCGTCCTTGATTGTAACCGAACACTCACCGTTCCATAATCACGCCGTAAACGAGACCCATCATTCCACCGTAGGTCATCCAGGCAAACAGGGGGATCAGTCCAAGAGAGGGAAGCGCGTATGCACCGCTGTAACCAATGAGCGAGAGCCACAGGGGAACTCCGAATCCGTAGAAGACGACCCCAACGGCGAGACCATAGACCTGCCCGAGAGCGAAAAGAGTCACACCGAGCGCAGAAATGTTGAGGAGTGGAACGAGAAGCTTCTGCAACAGTGTGCTCTTACTCGACAGCGCGATGATTGTCGTAACGAACGAGTTGACTGATCCGGAGGCAAACGCGAGAAATGGAAGTCCAAGCAGTACTCCACATACGAAAAGCAGTAGTGCTCCTCCGGTCAGTGTCGGCTCACGCACCGTCGCACCGAGCATCTTGACTGCTTCGAGACCATCGGGATGAAAATGGAGGATAAGGTTGGCTTGCAACGCTCCGAACAGGCTGGCCCCGATTATTCCTTCGATCTCGTCGATACCGATATCGAACGAGAACAGCGACCGTATGTTACGTTCCATATCCTCTCCCATTCCTCATGTGGTAAAAGTCTCTTGCAGGAATGGCTGGGTGATTTATTATGGCTGGTCGCTGAGGAACCTGCCACGCCGACAGCTCATTCGGCACGCACTCTGAATCCTGAAACATGATCAGCGTCTGAACGCGGAATTGACGACTGTCCGTAGCAGGGCGCCAATCATCCCGCCGATAATGCTATCGACAACGATGAAACCGGCAATCCCGAGGATAATGAGCAGCGAGCCTATCGTCCCCATCCCGCTGAACTGCGGAGCGATGATCCCGACAGCGTCCTGCATCAGCGATGGAGGTTCGATGATACCGAATAACTGACCGACGAGTACAGCGTTCGTCCCGCCGACGAGCCCCGCGATGATCCCGGCGATAATTCCGTGCAGCCATCCACGCGGCCCACCGACGATGTACGCAGCTACGAAGCCTGCGATGACGCCGCCACCGACGTAGTTGAGGACTGGAATCAACAGTGCGCTCATATTGACAAGGATCCCGAGCGTCGCCCCTGCAAGAATTGCCCTTTTGCTTATCGAGAGATCGAGTAAGTCGATCTTCGTTTCAAATACTGTCGTGTTACTCCCGCTCATACGTCGTGTTATTACCCCAACCCCGTAATAAATCCTCGGAGATATATCTTCGTATCCTATGTGATCGTGCCTCAAAAACACTGCAGTCTCACGATTAGCGGTGGTTCCTCAGACAACAGTAACGACGATATGTGAAGTGTTTCTATCGTTATGTGTACTCGCTCCCAACGATTTCCCTGATCCGGTCCGCAGTCACTTCTCCAACACCTGATACGTCCATGAGCTCTTCTTCGGAAGCACTCATGACGGTCTCAACACTGCCGAAGTGCTCAAGCAGCGCACGCGCCGTCACCGGACCGATCTCTGCGACCGAGCTAACCACGTACTCCTGCTGTTCTGCGAGCGTCTTCGCGCTTTTTTCCCCGTGAACACTCACTTCACGGTCCGAATCCGTTTGCTCACGGCGCGCAATGACCTCAAGCATCTCTGTCGTCTCTTGCTCATCACGCGTTTGAAGAACGCTTGCGCCAAAATCGGTGGCGAGCGACGCCAACGCACCCCGGATTGCGTTCGGGTGTACGTTCCGTCGTTCGTACAGTCTGTCACCTTCGAGGACGACGACTGGTCGGGAGTAGTTTCGCGCGGCGTCTCGGACCTGCTCAAACAACGAACGGTCGCTCCCCACGAGCGTGTCGAGGAAATCCTCAACGGTTTTACGCTCCACGACGGCCCGATCCGAAAGGACGTAATCGCCCACGGAGAGCGTTTCGAGTCGTGTCGTGATATCCTCGCGTTTCGAAAGTTCACGAGCGATGGTCGCATCGAGCTCTCGCTGATCGATAACGATTTCGACCGCATCGGCCTCTCCAGCGGATGGGACAGGGGTCTCTGTTTCACTCCCTTTGGCGTCCGACTCGTCATCCGGACCCGACGAGACGAATGCGTCTAACCCGGATTGTCCCGCTTGTTGTGCGTTGTTTTGTGTGGTCTCTCTTTGCTCGCTTTCGCCATTTCGTCCGGCGCTTTCTTTCTCACGCTTTGCAGCAGCGTGGTCGGATTCTGAGCCAGTCATTTCGTCCGTTTGTTCTTCCTCCGTGCCATCGAGCGCCGATTGTCCGAGTTCGCTGTTCACCTCGTTGACGACGCCTTTGAGCGCCCGTAACTCCTCTTCCATTCGTTTTTCTTCCCGTCGGGAGATCCAGAAGAACGCCTCATCACGTGTGTCTTCTGCGAGGAGCACCACCACGTGTCCCTCGCGTCCGCGTCCAGTTCGTCCCTTGCGTTGAATGGAGCGAATGCCCTTTGGCACCGGCTCGTAGAACAACACGAGATCGACCTCTGGAACGTCAAGACCTTCTTCTGCGACCGATGTCGAGACGAGCACCTCGAACTCTCCAGCGCGGAACGCATCGAGCGTTTCCTGCTGTTCGGTCTGTGTCATCCCGTCCGATCCCTCCGTGTCGCTCTGTCCGACGAACTTCCGGGTCGAAAAGTGATCAGAGAAGAAATCGGTCAGCGTCTCTGCTGTGTCACGAGATTCGGTGAAGACGATGATACGCTCACCATCCTCGACGCCGAGCGTCTGTGCCAGGAGAATACGTGCACGCCGGAACTTCGGGTGCAGATCGTCGTACTCCTCGACGCGACGCATTGACTCTTTCACTTTGGGATCACTAACAAATCGCTGTGCGGCTTTCGACGCTCCAGACGAGCGCGCAGCGTTGCGCTGTCGTTCGAAGTACCGCCGAAGCGACTCGACGCTCTGAGTCTCGACAAGTTCGACCGCACGCCGGAGTTTCATGATCTCCGCGTGGGCGGACATCCCTTTGTATCCCTCAGACTTTCCCGAATCGATCAGTCGCTGGAGTTTCGCTCGTATCCGGTTCAAGTCTTTCTGTGACATCCCCGGTCTGGTCGTGTCCGTCACACCGAGCTGTTTCAGCCGTTCGAGACGGTCGCCGATCACCGATTTCAACGAATCACGAATCGTGAGTATCTCTTCGGGGAGTTCGATATGCTCCCACTCCACCTCAGTCTGATACGTGAATGTACTCACGTCCGAGTCCGTCTCAGTCATTACCTCGACCTCTCTGAGACCGAGATTCGAACACACAGTCAGAATCTCCGCTTTGTCGCCACCGGGTGAGGCACTCATCCCTGTCACGAGCGGGTCCGCAGCATCCTGATGATACCGCTCTGCAATGTAGTTGTACGAGTAATCACCAGTCGCACGGTGACACTCATCGAATGTGAGGTGGACAACGTCATGAAGAGAGATTCGGCTGCCGACGAGATCGTTTTCAACGACTTGCGGCGTTGCAACGACAATTCGCGCTTGGTCCCAGAGCTCCGAACGATCATCCGGGCTGACCGCTCCTGTGAAGACGACAATCTCGTCGTCAGGAACGCCGAGTGCCTCGCGGTAGAACGTTGCGTGCTGCTGGACGAGTGGCTTCGTCGGAGCGAGCAACAACGACTTGCGTTTTTGCCCCGATTCAGAATCCTCGGCTACGGCATCCGACCGAGAGTCAGACGTAGACGTGGAGGTGGAGGTGGACGTAGAATCGGTGGAGGAGTCCAACGCAGCGGGATTTGAAACACGTATCCCACTGTCGTGCAGTCGGTGGGCAGTGACGAGCAGGCTCACTGTTGTCTTCCCCAGCCCGGTCGGGAGACAGACGAGTGTATGGTCTCCGGTTGCCGTCGCAGCCAGCTGAAGTTGGTATTCGCGGCGCTCAAGCAGTCCGGGCGTCAGCAACGGGTGATCGAGATTGGGTCCCTCGTCGACAGCCGCCATTATCTGTATCCTGTCGTCTCTACCGCATAAACGTTCTCGTACCGGTGTGGAAGTGAAATAGTATAGTGAATATCTAACATGAATAAAAGCATTGTGTCGAAATGATGCGGATGAAATTTCCAGGGTCGATTCTCAGCCAATCGGTGGAAGAGATACCAACAGGTGATGGCTCCCGGCGATTGCCAGTGCTGCTACCATTGGGATCGTGAGGTTGTCGTCGATGACGTATCCAGCGATAATTGGCTTTGCCCCGTCGGCTGCTGTTGCAGCGATAGCTCCACAGACTGCTGGGATAATGTCCACGAACGGGAGAGCAATGAGCGTACAGATGCCGAACATCGAAAACAGGATGTATGCCGGTTTCACAGTTGCTGGTTCACTGGAGCTGAGGAGACCGATCACGGGATCAGCAATCATGAGCATCAATAACGCGGGAAGCGCCACAGACGGATGGAATATGAGTGCAACGACGGTCGAGCTGAACATGTACAGCGCGTATCCCGCAAGATGGTCGCGTTCGTACTCACGAGTGAGCGTCTCGAAGATGCTCCACTCGATCAGACCAGAGAGCCGGAGAGCTTCGAGCGTCAGTGTAAGGAGCGTTCCGAGCACAAAACACATCCGTACCTGATCCCACGTGAAAAGTCCAATGACGTACGCAAGTGGGAGGGACACCCCAGATGCGTGAACGAGACGACGCTCAACCTCCGGCTGCATCTACGTATCCGTCTGATCGGACAGTCGCGCTGTCAAGTGCGCGCTTAGTTCATCGACCGAAACACGCTCTTGCTCGGTCGAGTCGCGCTCGCGGACGGTGACGGTGTCATCGTCGAGTGAATCGTAATCCACCGTGACGCAGTAGGGCGTACCGATCTCGTCCTGTCGCCGGTAGCGTCGACCGATCGCGCCCGAGTCGTCGTAGGTTACCTCGAATCCAGCGTTGCGAAGGTACTGTACGATCTCTTGGGCTCGGTCTGCCAGGCCATCTTTGGCCATCAGTGGGAAGACACCGACTGTGGTCGGTGCGATATCGGGACGAAGCGCCAGCGAGGTCCGCTCTTCACCGTCGACCTCATCCTCCTGGTATGCGTGCTCAAGCACGGTGTAGATGAGTCGGTCGATACCAAACGACGGCTCGATGACGTGTGGCGTGATATGCTCGCCCGATTCTGTCACCTCTTCGACGGCGAATCCTGTCGCGTCAACTGGAACCGCGTACTCTTCGCCGTCGACAGAGACAGTCACCTGCTCTGTATCGAACGCATCGGGGCGTTCCTGTGCGAGCCGTTCCAACTCGTCGGTGATAGCCGCGGCTGCACTACCGAATTCGGGACCGAGAACGCTCATGTCTGGGTCGACCGTTGGTCGCTCGACAGTAATCGGTTCGTCGTACTGTTTGAAGATGGTGAACTCCTCATCGGAGTACGACCCGTGTTTTGAGAGATCGTAATCACTTCGGTAGGAAAAGCCGGTGAGTTCGATCCAGTTGCCGTCGAGTTCAACCTCTGCGTCCCAGCAGTCGCTCGAATAGTGCGAAAGCTCGTTCGGTCGGTGCTGGCGGTAGCGGAAGCGATCCATATCGACACCGATCCGATCGTACCAGTTCGCTGCCACGCCGAGGTAGTAGGCGATCCACTCATCGACAACGCCTTCCTCGACGGCATCTCCGATCGACCACATTTCGATTTCACCACTACTGTCGCTCTCCTGTGCTGTTGCGGAGTACAACGGTACCTCAACGTCTGCCACTTCGGACAACGATGGTTCGTCCGTTTCCGGATCGATGAAATGTTCCAGTTCGGCTTGGGTGAACTCCCGTACTCGAATAATCGATCGTCGCGGACTGATCTCATTTCTGTATGCTCGTCCGATTTGTGTGACGCCGAACGGTAACTGATTGCGCGCGTACTCCTTCAGGCGGGGGAATTCGACGAAGATGCCTTGTGCTGTCTCGGGACGGAGGTAGCCCGGTGAGGACGAGCCAGGGCCGATGTTCGTACCGAACATGAGGTTGAACGCCGACACTTCGACGCCTGCGAGTGACGAACCGCAGTTCGGGCACTGGAGATCGTCCTCGGCGATCAGCTCTTCTATCTCGGGAATCGGGATGCTTTCTGCGTCCTCGATCTCTGTCGCATCCTCGACGAGGTGGTCTGCGCGGTGGCTCGCTTCGCACTCGGGACACTCGACGATCATATCATCGAAGCCGTCAAGATGGCCAGAGGCTTCGAAGACTGCTTCGGGCATAACCGTCGGCGCGTCGATCTCCATGTGGCCCTCCTGTGTAACGAAACACTCACGCCACGCATCCGTTAGATTGCGCTTCAGTGCTGCACCCTGTGGGCCGTAGACGTAGAAGCCAGCTGTACCGCCGTATGCGCCAGAAGCTGGGAAGAAGTAACCACGGCGCTTTGCGAGTTCGACGAGTTCTTTGCTCATAGTGCACTCAGAAGGTCCATATCGTGGACGATGCCGACGAGCTCGCCACCACTCACGAGCGGAATCTGTTCGATGTCGTGTCGGAGCATGAGCCGCGCAGCATCGCGCGCTGTCTTCGCGCGCGAGACTGTGATCAGATCCTCACTCATGAAGTCCGCCGCAGTTCCCTCGGGGAACTCAACGTTCCGCGTCGGATAATAGCGGTTGCCAACCGTCTTGATGCTCTCCCACATCCATTCTTCGTCGTCGCCCGCAATGGCGCCTCCTGTCTCCTCTTCTCCCTCGACGATTTCAGCGATGGCGATTAGATCCGCGTCGGTGAGAATGCCGGTGACCTCTGCCTCGTCGTCGAGCACCATCGCGTAGGGAACACCGGCGTAGCGCAACTCTCGCTCTGCGACGTGCAACGGCGTGTCGCTGTAGATCGCGTTGATCGACTGCGTTGCGAGGTCTCCGACCGACTTCTCGCCATCGACGTTACTCTCAGCAATGGCTCGGATGACATCGGTAATCGTGATGATGCCGTTGAGACTGTTGCCGTTGACGACCGGCACTCGTCGCGCGCGCGTCTCGCGCATCAGTGAAGCCAACTCCTCGAGACTCGTCCCAACCGTGGTCGTCGGACCTTCCTCGACGAGGAGTGCGAGCTGATCTTCATCGGGGTTTTCGATCAATGCCTCTCTGGAAATGAGTCCACGAAACGCTTCATCACCGTCCTCGTGCTTCACGACGGCAACCGAGGAGAACTCACGACTTCGAAGGTGTTCGAGTGCGTCATCGCGCGTACCCGGAACTGACACCGTGACCAGGTCCTCGCGCGGTGTCATCACGTCAGTTACGTCCATATCGCACCGTAGCCGTCAGACTACAAAGGCCTTACACATGCGGGAAGACCGTCCGGCACGCACAGCTCCCATCCGGCTTGGGCGTCTTCGCCGTGTTGTGCTATTTAGACTCCGTGTTATTCATCCAGCCGTTGTCTCGCGTTCGGGAAGAAGTGTTCCCAGCCTTCGTGTTGGAAGCTCCCGAGAGCCGTCTGATCGAGTGTTTGGACATGGGTGAACATTGCCCCCTGATCGAGGGCCGCGCGCATCAGATCCTGTGCGTTAATCAGTTCGTACGATCCAGCGAGCAAGATGGCGTTCGCTGTCGGCTCGTCGTAGAGGACCGTTACTTGGAACACGTGCTCTCCGACTTCAGATCTGTACACCTCGTACTCCTGGAATTCGCCTCCTTCTTCGTGTCCTCTATCGAATACGTCTACGAACTGATCAGCGAAATTGTCTGGGATCACGTAAACGAACCCGAATCGATCGGGGTTACCAACTTCCGGGGAGTTCGGCGCAGTATCCACGGCCGCGATCGCTGTCGTCGACCAGCCTCCCTCTTCGAGCTCTGCTGCCATCCCTTTCATATCCTGAATAGTGGCCTCCCACGCGTTCTTGGCCTGCTCGGACGAGCCAGCGAATCTTTCAGCATAGCTTTCGTTTTCACCCATTTCGGTCATACTGACATCTGTAGTGTTCAGGCACTAAAGTCCTCCCCACTTCAGCGCGCAACACTGAAGAAAACCTCAAGCGCGAATGATACAATCAAAATAAGAATGCTTGCAAAAAGTATCTTCACGCCGTCAGAGATCCGGTCATTCGGCTGAAGGCCGTACTGATCGAGTGGTGGAATCTGTTCGATACGCATCTGTATCCACGACGCTCGATCGCTGTCTGTCGATACCAGCTCGCTGTCGCGCCACGGCGCTGTCGGTCGGAGTTTGAACGTTCCGACACCAAATAGACCGATCCCAACGATGAATAGGATGTATTTCACACCAATCCATCCTCCGCCGAGGGTGAAACTGACCACAATCGAACCGATCACGACGATCACCGTGACGACGATCGCGTAGACGATCGCGTCTAATGCCTGTCGTCTCCAAAGCACCCCCTCGCCGGTAGTCATCAGTCGAGTATCCGTTCGAACACCGGTTCTGGTTCTTCGTATTCCGGTTGATGTCGGTGACAGAAGCTCGTTCGACCCGTTTCACTCACGGAGTGGTGTTTGGGCTTCTCCTGGGTGCAGCTGGTGTCGAACTCCGAAGCGAGGAGCGCACTGGCTTGTTGCTCCTTGTCGTTCCTAATGAGTTCGACTGCACGTTCGATGTGTGTTCGAACCTCCGGGGGAACGCCATCAAGCGCAGCATCGAGTCGTTCCGATGTTCCCATCTCGTTCCCGTCTTGTTCTCCAGCTTCGTCGCTCACTGTGACCTCCGTGTCCCGGACGAACACCTCTTCGACGACCTCGATGATGTCATCAAAGCGCGTTTTCATCCCCAACAGTTCCTTCGTCCGATCACGAAGCCCTGTCTCTGCCCGCTCGCGCTCACGAAGGATTTCGCGCAGGAGTTCAATTCCCTCCCACACGTTGTCATCGATATCTGCGTACGCTTCCGGACGGATCTTCACCGGACATCGCGTACTGAACGGGCAGCCAGTCGGCGGATCGCGCGGACTGGGTGGTGTTCCTCGCAGCGTAACGCGTCGACGCGTCGATGTTGGATCCGGATCCGGAATTGCCGACAACAGCGAGTACGTGTAGGGGTTTTTCGGGTTTTGGAACAGCTCTTCGGTCTCTCCGATCTCCATAATATGCCCGAGATACATCACAGCGACTCGGTCACAAATATGACGAACGACAGAAAGATCGTGGGCGATGAACAGATACGTCAGTCCGAACTCTTCTTGGAGATCTTCGAGGAGATTCAGGATTTTCGCCTGAACGGACACATCCAGCGCGCTCACTGGCTCATCGAGCACAACAAACTCCGGTTCGAGTGCGAGTGAGCGCGCAATCCCGACGCGTTGGCGCTGTCCTCCCGAAAATTGGTGTGGGTACCGGAAGTAGTGTTCTTCTCGAAGACCGACCGTCTGTAACAATTCTCGAACACGCGCGCGTCGGAGTCGATTTTTCGATTTAGTGACAGAGACGGATACTTTCAGTGAGTCATTCGAATCGGTGACCGAGACCTCCACGTCTTCTTCGGTCATTGGAAGCGCCTCACGAACGCTGACTGTCGGCCCGTCCGGGGTGACAATAATATCGACCGATCGGTCGTCTTCCTCGGCGAGTGTTCCATCGCCGGTAACGGTCACCGACCGATTACGGCTGTCCTCGACGCTGACAGTGAAGTTCGGCCACCCGTGGACATCGAGCGGCTCTCTGATGATCTCACCAATCGTCATCCGGTGATTGAGGCTCGATTCTGGGTCTTGGAAGACGATCTGGGCGTCCCGTCGCCACGTCTTTAGTTCTGTTCCGGAGAGTGTTGTGACATCGCGCCCATCGAACAGCACGTCTCCCGCTGTTGCGCGTTCGAGTTGGACCAGCGTTCGCCCAAGCGTGGTTTTTCCACAGCCTGATTCACCAACAAGGCCGAGTGTCTCGCCGCGGTCGATCGTGAAATCGACCCCGTCGACTGCCTTGACGGGTTGTGAGCCGAGCAATCCACCCGTATCGTAGTACGTTTTCAATCCCCGTACCTCGACCAGTGGCTCACCTTCGTCAGTGCGTTGTTGCTGTGTGAGTAGTTCTTCGCTCATTGCTGATCCCCTCCGTTGGCGTCACCGTTACCGAGCGTTCGGTGATGTTCGACAGCATCTTCTTTTGACATGTTGTCGGGATAGAGTAGACAGGCTGCCGTATGATCCGCTGTGGTCTCACTTACGTCCACGTTCGATGGATGGACGGTATCGCAGGCATCGAATGCCTTCGGGCACCGGGGCGCGAACCGACAGTACGTCGGCTCTTCGTTCGGTGTTGGAACGTCGCCCTCGATCGTTCGGAGCCGGTCTTCGTCCGTGTTCCGCCCCGGTATCGATTCGAGCAGCCCCTGCGTGTAGGGATGTTTCGGATTCGCGAACAGTTCCTCAACGGGTGCTTTCTCGATCAACTCGCCCGCGTACATCACGTTCACGCGGTCTGCGATTTCGGCGATAACACCCATATCGTGCGTGATGAACATGATTGCGAGATCACGCTCTTCTTGAATGTCCATCAGGAGTTCAAGTATCTGGGCTTGAATCGTTACATCGAGCGCGGTCGTCGGCTCGTCGCAGATGAGCAAATCGGGTTTGCACGCGAGCGCCATCGCAATGATAGCGCGCTGGCGCATCCCGCCGGAAAATTCGTGGGGATACTCGCTGACGCGTCGTCGTGCATCAGGGATCGAAACGTCTTCGAGCAGACGAATGGTCTCTTTGTGCGCTTCGCTTCCTCGCAAGCCCTGATGGAGTCGGAGTGCCTCTTTAATCTGGTTTCCAACCGTGTACACCGGGTTCAACGAGGTGAGCGGATCCTGAAAGATCATCGCGATTCCGTTCCCTCGGATCATTCTGAGGGCATCTTCGGGCGCGTGTGTCGTATCGACGTACCCACCGTCCTCAGAACGAACGATGAAGTCGTTCCCGTCCGTTATCCCGAGCTGTTCGGTGAATCGACGCTCAACGAGGGTGCGCATCGTGACTGCGTTCTCTCGCACCAATTCGACTGCATCCACGTCTGCAGTACTCCGATTCCGGTAGTCTTTATCGTTTGTTAGCTTTGCTGGTGAAACGCCCTGATCGAACAGGCGTTCGATGAGGGTTTCCACGTCGTGCTCGTTTCGGAGTTCGTCGATATCGACCGTCCGTTTTGGAAATCGATTGGCGAGTCGTTCGACTGTCCGCTCGTGACCGAACCGAACGCTTCCACCGACAACCCGACCGGGTGAATCGATCAGTCCCATGATCGACCGGGCAGTCACGCTCTTTCCCGAGCCAGATTCACCGACGATACCGACGGTCTCTCCCCGTTGAATTTCGAAATTGATGGTGTCAACCGCTCGGATCGTCTCCTTGTCAGTGAAAAACGACGTTTGGAGATTCTCAATGGCGAGTAGTGGTTGCTCTGTGATCTGAACACTCATGCTTACGCACCTCCTCCAGCTGCTGCGGCTGCTTCATTGGCCGAGTCTTCGCCCTCGCTCTCCGGATCGAGCACGTCACGGATTCCGTCACCGAGTGCGTTGAATCCCGTCACGACGATCACGATGAGGACTCCCGGAATGAGTGCCATGTGCCACGCTGGGCCTGTTACATAGTCCTGTCCTGCAGCGATAGCGCGTCCCCACTCCGGTGTTGGTGGGTTGATACCGAGGCCGAGATACGACAGCGCAGCAACGCCGATGATGATGCCACCAATCGTCATCGATCCGTAGATCAAGAGATAGCCGAGGATGTATGGGAGCATGTGCTTTCGCATTGTCGTCGTCGAACGCTGACCGTAGCTCTTTGCGGCGTCGACCCATTCTTGTTCTGACACTTGGAATGCCGGACCACGAATCGATCGCCACAGGCTCGGCCAGTAGATCACTCCGAACGCGACCGCGATCACGAATCCGCCGTTGTAAATCTGCCCTAACCAGTGGCTCTGAAACACCACTGAGACGAGGATGAGCAGGAGAATCCCCGGGAGCGACTGGATCGAGTCGCTCACGAGGACGACCGAGAGATCGATCGCACCCTTGTAGTACGCTGTGAGCATCCCGAAGCCAGCGGCCATAACACCACTAATACTGACGGCAAGCAACCCGATAACCAGCGATAGCCGCGCACCGTATGCCATGAAGGTGAATAAGTCCGCACCGGGATTCGACAGTGTTCCGAACGGATGGAATCGATCGTACTCATCGTACTGCCAGAATCCGATGTTCGTCGAACCGGCTCCCTGAGATGCCGACGCAAGATTCGCGTTGAGCACGGAGATCTCGTCTACTTCTCCATCATCGGCATCGTAGTACTCGATTTGATGGGAGGTCATCTCGTAGATGTTCTGTTCGGCCGTCGCTGGACTAATCGTCGGGGCGAAAATCGCCATCCCGACGAACAGCAAGACGATAACCAGCCCGAACTGACCCCAGCGATGGGTCCGCATCCGACGAACCATATCGTCGCGCGGCGTCCAGTCTGCGAGTCGATAGGCGTTGACGTAGGTGTCAAACCCTCTCCAGATCCACCAAAGAAGGACGAACATGTAGGTATACACTAATACGACACGGATGAGCCACGCAAGCATCGGCTCCAGTCCGAGGAACGTTCCATGCCACGCGCCATTGGGCGTCTGGTATCCTTGATTCGGAATGAAATTCCGAGACAGTAGTGATGGGAGACTGTCAGCAGCACCTGCCGCTGCGTTGAGCGAACCTGCGATGGCGCTCCCGACTGAGGGGAGGACCGGACCGCCCAACAACCCGTTTGCAACGCCCGCGATACTCCCTGTAAGACCAGAAAGCGCCATGACGGTCACCGACGCAATCGCACCGATCTGCAGTGCGAGTAGCGCGATCAGCACGACTCCCCAGACGAGTGCTGGCTGAGGGTTCGCCCGAACACGCTGTACGAATGGGACCTCTTCAGTTACGGTCGCAGTCGTTGATGTAGATGTGTCACTCATTATTCTAACTCTCGTACCCGATTCGTGGATCGATCACTGTGTACAGGAAGTCTTGTAGGATGTTCACTATCTGTAAGAAGACGGCGAAGATGAACAGGAGCGCCCCCGCCAAGGGCATATCTCCTTGGTTGATCGCTTGGAACGAGAGCTTCCCGAGTCCGTTGAGACCGAACACGTACTCTACGAGCACAGAGCCACCGATGAGGAGGAACGCTTCGGCCGAAATGACCGGCACGAGTGGGATGAGTGCGTTCCGGAAGATGTGCTTCCAGACGATGACCCTGTTCGTCAGTCCCTTTGCGCGTGCCGTTTCGACGTAGTTTGAGTTGATCGTTTCGAGGACTGCCGTCCGCCCGATCCGCATCTCGTTCCCCATCGACGCCGATCCGAGCACGATCGCGGCTGGAAGAATCCACTTGATCGCCGCGATCAGCCGGGTCGGATCGCCCAAATCAGTGAGCTCTGGCGTCCCAATGACGCCCGTTTCGACGATAAACGTCTGCCACGTGAACGTGATACCGAGTATCTCTTGAGATAGCTGTGTCGAGTTCGCGAGAACGCTCGCCAGGATGACTGCGAGCCAGAAGTTCGGCATCGCTCGCCAGATGATACCACTGAACGACGCGGTGTAATCAGACAGCGTGTTGGGATTCAATCCCGCGTAGAATCCTAGTGGAATCCCGACGAATAGTGCAATGAGGATCGACCAGAACCCGAGCCAGATCGTCACCGGAGCGCGCGCCGCGATCAGATCGAGCGCATTCGTACCGCGGTTGATGACCCACGTTTGGCCGAAGTTGAATGTAACGAGGTCAGTCATAAATTTAATATACTGCTCCCAGAGTGGCACTGGGGTCCCGTCGGGACGGACGAGACCGATCTGGACCCTCATTTGGTGTGCTACCTGTGGGTCTTGATTCTGTCCGAGGATCGCCGCGACGGGATCGAGCGGCCCGGCGCGAATGATCAGGAAGATGATCGACATCGCAAAGAAAAGCACTGGGATGGCGAGCACCAACCGTCGAAGGAAGTAACTCCACCGACTCACGGGCGTTCACCCTTCAGTGCGCGTGGGAGTCTCAAAGTCATACGTTGCAGCATTTCTGTTTGTGGCAATTGTCTCTTTCGTTTAGGTGGTTATCCGCACTTCGAAAAACGACCGGAAGCGATGCGTTAGAACGCTACCGTGTCTAGCTTTGTTCTTTCCAAGTATCGTTGAATTTACCACGCGACCGACCCATTCCACCGAACTTCTTGTAGTTGGTGTTGTCGTAGTAGAACTGCTCTGTCGCGCTGTGATGCGTCATGAGAACCATCGCATCCTCCCAGTTCGCCTCCTCCATCTTGACGTACGCTTGCTCTCGTTTCTTCGTAGCTTGCTCGGTCGGTTGGAGATTATTCTGAACCGTTTCGAACGCCGTTTTGGCCTTCTTCGAGGCCTTCGTTGGTGAATCACGGCCCCAGTTCAGGTACGTATAGGAAGCTGGGTTACCGGTGTGGGTGTTCGGTGGGTACAGAAGCTTCATGAAGTTGTCTGGTCTCGGCCAGTCGGCGATCCATCCGAGCGAATACAGCTCGTTGTTGCCGTTTTCTGCGCTCTGGATCAGCGTCTGGAACTTCGCTTGCTTGATTGACAGATCGATGAACGCACCTTTGAGCTGCTGTTGGAGGATTTTCCCAATCTGGCTGTACACTTCCGACTCGTAGTGGGTGAACTTGAGCTTGAAACGCTTGTTCGAGCCGTATCCAGCCTCCTTCATCACCTTCTTTGCGTTTTCGATATCGCTCTCTCCGGCGCTGTAGGGGTACTTATTTTCGACGTGCTTATCGTACGCCTCCTTCCCACCGGGATAGATGAGTTCCGGCATGAGATGGTAGGCTGCTGGCGATCGCTTTTTCCTGACCTGCTCGCGAATCGCTTCCGGATTTAGGACGTATGCGACCGCTTGTCGGACAGGCTTTGGCACGTTCCGTGCGTTGAACGCAATGTAGAAGGTCCCGACTTCTGGGATCTTCATGTAGTTGACCGTCTCGCCGTTCTGAATCGGTCCGTACGTTCCGGTTTTTCGCTGTTTATCGTCCGTGTTTTCGACGGAAACCTTCCCTGGGTCGTACTTTGCAGTCGGAATACTGAAAATGTCGGCCTTCTTCTCAATCGCGTAATTGAATGCCGCCGAGTCCTTCTCGATTACCTGCCAGTGGACGCCATCGACGTACGGACCTTCCCCGTAGTAGTCTTCGAACCGAGTGACTGCTGCGTCCTCCTGTTTGTTCCAGTGTTTGAATTTGAAGGGGCCAGCACCAACCGGATTGTTGTTGGCGAATTCATTGTACTGCTTGCTCGGTTTGTCCACCGTCCCTTCTTCCTTAAGCGAGCCGACGATACCCTCTGGTACCACAGAAAATGAACTGTACGCGAGGAGCTCGAGTGCCGCGTGGAACGGCCGTTCGAGCTTCATTTCGACCGTTTTGTCGTCTTTCGCGCTGACACCGAGCGATCCCGGTTTGTAGTTGTCTTCGGAGTCGGTTTCGTGGGTCACACCCATCGAACCGAGAATGAAGTCTGCGCGGACAGTGTGTGGCGATCCGGCGAGCCGTTCGAAGGAGTAGACAACGTCCTTCGCAGTGACGTCGCTGCCGTCGTGGAACTTCGCTCCCTCCCGGAGCGTGAACGTGTATGTCGTGTTGTCTTCGTTCGTTTCCACCTTTTCGGCGAGCAGTGGTTTCGTTTCGACTTGCCCGTTGGGGTAGTTAATCAGTGGGTCGAAAACCTGCTGAATGACTTCTCCGGACGCGGTATCGGCAGCTGCAACCGGATCGAACGTATCAATCGTTCCCGTGCTGATTAGGTTCAGGGTCCCACCCTTCTGCGGTTCTTGGTTACCGCCACCGTCGGTCCCACCGTCAGTCCCGCTTTCGTTCCCGTCACCCGAACCGCCGTCTCCGCCGAGACATCCTGCAAATGAAACCGCAGCGGCGGCTCCACCGGTTGCCTGCAAAAACTTCCGTCGTGAAAGCCCGGTATCGTCTGTCATTCCACCACCATCTCAATGATCCTTGGTGATAAATTTGCCGTTGTTCTTCTGACATTGTGTCTGGTATGTGATTTTTCCATTGTAGTCCTCTTTCGGCGATGCAGGGATGCTACACAGAGTTCTCTCGATATGTGTGGCATATACATGCACATCCCATCAATAAACCAGCATCCAGTTAATAACTAGCTATAAGTGAAAATGCCGTTTCACTCACACACTAATGGGCTGTAAACACCTTGGTGCTGCGTGACGTGGACAGGAGAGACACACACAATGTGTCTATATTAATCCACTATCTTCGGTCAATCGTGGTCTCGTGCGGACCGACAACCGTCGGCCCAATGGCTTCACGTCGTGCGACCATGGACGGCCCGTTTCGTTACGTTTATATCGTTGTGGTAACAATTACTCGACATGGTTCCAGACTCGGCCCCGGCGTCGGATACGCGCGGCGACAGTGAGGTGATGGTGTCTGTCGATTCTGACCAGCTCGTCATTGCCGACGTTTCCCGGGATGGAGCTTGGCTTACGATGCCAGTTTCCGAGGCAGCGGTTCTTCAAGACTGGCGATAACTTCCGCGATCTCTTTGAGCAGGGAGCGTACGCTCAATTGATAACAGTACGTTCATAGTTGGTGAGAATCCGTATATACGGATGTTTTTCTACTCCTTCAACGAATGGCCAGCATGGATATCGAGCCATTCACGCTGGAGCGTTGGTTTGCCGCCCACGAGCACGAAGCCGACATTATGCTTGCCGAAAGCGGTATCCGAAGTCTTCCTGCATCTCGATTTGACCTCGATCCCGGTAATCTCGGATATGTGATACCGACCAACGGCGAGCCTAAACTCCGTGCTGAGGTTGGGGCACGGTACGGCCGTACTGCGGACGAGGTGTTGTTCACGTGCGGAGCACAAGAAGCCAACTTCCTCGTGTTTCTCTCCCTTTTGAACGATGACGATCACGCTGTCGTCGTCACGCCGACCTACCAGTCGCTTCACTCGGTGCCGGAGTCACTTGCCGATGTCACGTGCGTCGACTTGGAACCACCAGAATGGACGCTCGATCCGGACGCAGTCGCCAAAGCCATACGTCCTGACACATCGCTTATCGTCGTAAACAATCCAAACAATCCGACAGGACGATATCACTCTCAAGAGACCATCGAAGCACTGTATGAGATTGCAGCCGACCACGGCGCGTATCTGCTGTGTGATGAGGTGTATCGACTGCTCGCGGAGGATCCAATTCCCCCAGTAGCCAGTATGGGTCAGTACGGAATTTCGACGACGAGTTTGACGAAGGCCTATGGCTTGGCCGGTCTCCGGTTCGGGTGGCTCGCTGGGCCACCGGAGATCATCAACGCAGCGTGGAACTGGAAAGACTACACCACGATCTCACCATCGCCCCTCAGTCAACACATCGCCCAGCAGGCACTCGACACCGAGAACGAACGCGAGATCCTCACCACGAACCGTACACTTGCCCATAAGAATAGGCAAACCACGCGCGCGTTTCTGGACCGACACGGCCTCGACTGGTATGATCCCGTCGGTGTAAACGGATTCGTGACCGTCCCAGACGGATTTGCGACGGGGATGTCGTTCTGTGAGCGCGTCGTCCGCGAGGAAAGCGTGGTCCTCGCGCCGGGTGATGCATTCGGCTATCCCAATCGCTTCCGTATCGGATTTGGATTACCGAGCGAAGCATTGACTGCGGGGCTCTCACGGCTCGATACATTCTTCGATCGGCACTCATAGCCTCCGTGTTCCAAACCGTTTATACCAGCACACCTGATACACGCGATATGGCGAGACAACAGACCGAAGTTCGTGATCTACAGGAAGGTAGCTACGTGATGATCGACGATACGCCGTGTCAAATCAACGCGTACAGCACGGCAAAACCAGGCAAACACGGGAGTGCGAAAGCACGTGTCGAGGGTCGTGGTGTCTTCGATGAGCGAAAGCGCAATTTCACCCAGCCCGTCGACGCGAAGGTGTGGGTGCCGATCGTCGACCGCAAGCAAGGACAAGTCATCAATATTGACGGCAGTGACATGCAGGTCATGGACCTCGAGACCTACGAGACGTTCCCGATGCGCATTCCTGATGGGATGGACCCATCACCAGACGACGAGATCGAGTATCTCGAATACGAAGACCAGCGGAAGGTCGTCTAAACCGGTTCGATCTCCGATGTTTCCTGGCGCAGCAGCCGATCGGAACGTTGCGGATTACGTACTCCTTGGTGCGCCACTCGACGTTTCGACGACGTTCCAGCCCGGTACTCGATTTGGGCCGGATCGTATTCGACAGCATGCCCGAACGTTCGATGACTTTGATCACCACACAGGACTCCGGTTTTCTGATCTTGGTGTGCACGACGGCGGAGACCTCCACGCGTGGGATGACGCTGCCGAATACATCGGATTCCTCGAAGGAATGCTCTCTGACGTGCGTGACGACGGAGCACTCGGAATACCCATCGGTGGTGAACACACAGTCTCACTCGCTGGGGTGCGCGCGTTCGATCCGGACGTTTTCGTCTGTCTCGACGCCCACCTCGATCTCCGATCGGAGTACGACGGTAACCCGATGAGCCACGCGACCATTACGCGTCAGGCTCTCGACGTTGCCGACAGAGCGATCATCGTGGGCGCACGCACCGGAAGCGAAGACGAATGGGAACGAGCGAGTGAGAACGATGTAACAGTCATCCCACCCGACGAAGTGACAGCATGGACATCTGAACTACAAGTACAATCCAACCGTATACTGGATCAAAAGCCAGCCCCAGCGTCAAATCCGGTGTCAACATCAGACTTAGACTTAGACTCAGACTCCGATTCCGACTCAGATTCAAATTCCGATTTAAATTTGAATTTTGATTGGGGGTCGGTATTTGGCGGTGATGTCTACTTGAGTGTCGATATTGACGGTGCAGATCCCGCATTTGCGCCAGGGACAGGGACGATGGAGCCGTTCGGTCTCATGCCACGGGAAATGCATGACGTGGTACGAGCACTTGCGCCCCACTGCACTGGCTTTGATGTGGTTGAGGTAAACGACCGTGATGATGGGCAGGCAGCAGCGCTCGCTGGGAAACTCCTTCGGGCGTTCGTCTACGAACACGCTGCACGCTCAGAGTGACGTGAAACGCCCTGTCACATCTACCGTCGGATCAGTTTTCGTGCTTTCTTGATGATGCGTCGTTTTACGCTCGATGGCAACTTGTGCCACACGCGACGAGCTGTTTTCAGTTTACTCATGGGTTATCTGTCTGATAGACACCCGCATTTCGATCGCAGTGGTTGTTAGTCTGGTGGTCAATACAGCCATACATGGATCTCTGTGAGCTTTGTTCACGACTCGACACTCGTCTCCGAACGACTGCGTACGCCGACCTCGATGCGAGCGCGAACGGTCTTCAGGTTGGCCCGCGCGAACAGGAAATCGAACGGGCGGCATTCGCGGTTGATGGCGCTGTTGCAACGATTGAACGAGCGGCTGCGTTCGATGCTGATCTCCTTCTCGTCCACCATGGTCTCTCGTGGGGCGGATTCGAGCGAGTAACCGGTCAGGACTACGATCGTATCGCACCGCTCATCGAGGATGACATCGCGCTATACGTCTCGCATCTCCCACTCGACGGGCATCAGGAACTCGGCAACGCGGCGGGACTTGCCGATCATCTCGCGCTCGATGATCGTGTTCCGTTCGGGACACTCGGAAGCGAGCATATCGGCCAGCGTGGGCGGCTTTCGACCCCGCTTGCGACCGAGAAACTGGCGAAACGGCTCACAACACTCGAGGGTGAATCCGAAGTACAGACCCTTCCATTCGGTCCCGAGACGATCGAGGATGTGGCGATCGTTACTGGGAGCGGTGTCGACTGGCTCGATGAAGCGCGCGCTGCTGGTGTGGACGCGTTCATCACCGGTGAAGGAAAACAACAGGCGTACCACGAGGCGCGCGAGGCAGGTATCAACGTCTATCTCGCCGGGCACTACGCAACGGAGACGTTCGGTGTGCGAGCGCTCAAGACGCTCGTCGAAGAGTGGGGGATTGAGACGACGTACATCAGCCATCCGACCGGGTTGTGAGCGTGGTTGAGCCGGCTCCGAGAGCGTCGCATCCGAACGAGTATCGTAGATCGCGTCGTTCAAACCCTCGCCACCCACAGGGTACGCATGAGCGAGGATTCCAGTCACGGGCACGACACTCCCCGAGAGGAGTTTCAGCACGATCCTATCGGACACACGACGGTTGGCGCTGGAATGACGGTTGCAGATCTAATCGATGAGTACGGGAAGGCGGGCATTGGAGCGGCAGATCTCCACAAAACTGTCGATGTCGCCGCGGAGATGTTTGCGGACGATGTCACCGTTTTCTTCGGTCTCGCGGGCGCGATGGTCCCCACTGGGATGCGCGCCATCGTCACGGATCTCATTCGACGCGGGCATATCGACGTGCTCGTCACCACAGGCGCGAACCTCACTCACGATGCTATCGAGGCAATCGGCGGTAAACACCACCACGGCCGAGTCTGTGACGACCAGCGCACAGAGCGAGAACACGACGAGCAGCTTCGTGACGAGGGAGTTGACCGGATCTACAACGTCTATCTTCCACAGGAACATTTCGCTCAGTTCGAGTCACACCTTCGTGATGAGGTGTTTCCAGCGTTCGACGAACCAGTGAGCATTCGCGCGTTCACAGCGGAACTCGGGCGTGCAAACGCCGACGTCAATGAACGCGAGGCGATCGAGGAAGATGCGGGTATCGCTGCTGCTGCCTACGCGAACGATGTACCTGTCTATGTACCAGCGATTCAAGATTCTGTGCTCGGTCTCCAAGCGTGGCTTCGTTCACAGGTTCAACCGTTCTCATTGGACGCACTCTCGGATATGTCTGAGTTAAATGATTTTGCATATGACGCTGACAGCTCCGGCGCGTTTGTCGTCGGTGGAGGCGTTCCGAAGAACTTCGTTCTACAGACGATGCTCGTCGCACCAGACGCCTACGACTATGCGGTCCAACTGACGATGGACCCTCCACAAACTGGCGGTCTGTCCGGTGCAACGCTCGATGAAGCCCGCTCGTGGGGTAAATTGGAGAAAGACGCGCGTAACGCATCGATCTATGCCGACGCGACGATAACACTGCCGCTCGTCGTTGCAGGTGCATTGGATCGAATCGAGTGAGCTGCTGTCTGACATACTGTTAGTATTCAAGTCTCTCCAGTGACTTGTTAGCGATTGAAGGGGACCACGTGGGAATCCACGGTCTCAGTAGTAGTCGTGAGGAGCGTGCGTTCAGTAGGATTCTTCTTCGACGAAACGTTCTGCGATGCGTTGTGCACCCCGTGCAGCGGCCGTAACGGGTTCTTCAGGCGCTGTGACTTTGACTTCATGTTGGAGTTCCTCACTGAGTCGATCTTCGAACTCTTCGACCAGTCCGGGGATGCACGCCATTCCTCCGGTCAGGACGATCGGTTCATCTAAGGTCTGTTTGTAGATCTTGATGTAACGGTTCGCCAGTTGTGGCAGGAAGTTGTTGGCGATTTCATCGACTGCGTCATCGACATATCGGTCGAGTGCGTCCGTCACACTGCGTTCGATGGTGAATTCGTGAGTGCCGCCACCAGGCTGTTGGATAATATCGGTGAACGGCTCGAAGTCGTTGAAGTCACCGTGTTGCTCTTTGTACTCTCGTGCAGTCGTCTGATCGATGTTTACCCGACCTTGTGTCTCTTCTTCGACGTAGTTAGAGATCCAGCGATCGACTTCATTACCTGTGACAGCACCGGTCGAAAAGCGCGAGAGTTGTTCACCCCGGCGGTACGCACAGGCTTCGAGATTCGTCGAACCCATGTTGATCGCGATGAAGATGCGTCCGATTGCGTCCAACCCGGTACCGATCGCCGGAATCGAACCACAGAGTGACTCGGGATAGCTCCGGATAAGCTTTGTACCAATGCCACTCTCTTCGATGACGTTCGCCAGATTTGACAGCCCACGCTCGTTGTCAATCGTTGGGATTGCATAGACAACGACGCTGTCCTCCGAAACATCATTCGCTTGGATGAATTTATTGAAGAACGTCGCAGCTGCTTCTGCCCGCTCGTCGTCTTCTGGGAGGCCAGAACGGAGCATGAATTGGACTCGCTCGGGATACTCGTTCGCTGCCTCCTCTCCGTAGATGGCGCGTCGCTTACCGGTCAAAACGTCCTGATAGGTTGCGAGACACGTGAGTGCCTCGTGTGTTCGTATAACACTTCCCTGTGGTTGAACAACAACCGTTCGGGTACTGCCAAGCTTAACGCCCACTGGAGAGAGGTTCGTTTCAGTTGTTTCCTCCTCCTCCTCCAATTCCTCATCGAGCATATCGTGCGACTGTTTCATCTCCTGGTACTTAGCATCATCCGTCTAGTTCTGAATTTTTCGATCTTTTACACATACAGGTGTATGTATGAGAAATGCATCTATAACTATGAAAACAATAAAATTTCATATAGTATTAGAATGTGTGAGTAACGTACAATAACGTAAGAAAACCCCCGCGGATCGACCCGTCAGTAGAAGACCATCCCCTCGGAGTTGACTGAGGCGATCTTAGCGATGTAAGCAAAACTCAGTAGGTGGTCACCACGGTCGAATACTTTGTATCCGTTGCCGTCGTAGTGGTCGTTCCAGCGTATTCGGTTTTGGAGGTCCTCTTCGACGCTTTTAGTGAACCAACCAATTTCGTGGTAGCGTTCGATTGCGTTGATCGCTCCTTCAGTTCCAGCTTCGTGTGTGAGAAACTCGAGCCAATCGCTGATAAACGCTCCTGCTGCCTCGGTCGAAATTCGCGTAAGGTAGGGCTTCTCACCGACCATCTCTGGGTCGATTCCTTCGAGTGTAAGCAATCGTTGATGTTGTTCTGGGGTCGGGTCCTCTATGCGTGACCGATGTTCTTCGGGGGGGTCGGACCAAACGAATCCGTGGACTTCGGTCTCTAACTCGTTCGAGAGATGATCGACGATATCACAATCAGAAATCGCTTGAAGCTCCGATATATCATAGTTAATCGGATCGATAGCAGTTTTGGCGTACTGTTGTTCCTGTCCTCCATCATCCCCGTTTACGACGGATTGTTTGCCGGTTGTGTTTTCAGCAGATTGCCCATCAGCTGTGGTTTCAGTGTGTTGTTGTGTTGAACTGTCGCTGTTATGCGTTTCTGTATCCGATTGGATATCGTTGTTCAAGCCATTGTCATCCCACTTTTCGAACTTCGAGTCATTACTGTCCCACCCTTCGAACGATTCTGTTGGCTTTTCCTGCAATTGTGACTCTGATTCAGTCTCGGACAACGACTGTGACTGGGCTTCCGAGGCGGATTCATTGGTTGTGTTACTCCACTGGAACCCAGGGCCGTTGTCTCCTGTCTGTTCCGATCTCTGATATGTAAACCCGCCATCAGAACTGTGTGTCGTTTGGTTCGATGCAGTATTTTTATCTAAATCAGTAATTTTCTCACCAGTGTTTTGAGATTGTGGCTTTTCTTTCGATTGTGTGTCTGATTGAGAAGATGTTGTGTTCTTGGTATCCTGCTGATGATCGGCGTCGTCTCCCTGACTTTCTGCCTCTGTCTCGTTTCTCACCCAAACGAATCCATGATTGTCGTCTCCGCTGTTCGACGTATCATCGATGCTCCTTTCACGGAGGTCCGACACGTCGTATCTGCTCGGATCGACGACCATCACCTTTCAAAGATAGTGGGTAACAACAGCACAACAATCTTTCTCCATCGACTGACGAAGAATCCTTCATATCACAACTAATTAGTCAGTGGCTGTTATAATCTTACACCACCTTCGTATCGTGCCGAGTACTGTAGATGATGGCTGATGACGATGAATACGACCCGAGCCGGATTCGGCACCCGGTGATGACGAACCCTATGAGTGCCGAGGCCATACCCCATGCTTTGATAGACTAATCGATTGTTCTCAATTGATAATATGTATCCGTTCTTCTATAGGAGGATATATATCGTATCTATTTTGTATTTGTTCATTTTATTGTCAAATCAGTTCTGATGTCTTTGGTGAATGTCTGGTCCGGAGTGGAAACGATCGAATCGGTGGATGTGTGGTTCTGGACACCGGAGGCGTTACTCACTGGATATACAGATACGACAAAAAACGGATCCGTCACAGCCTGCCAACACAGCTTTGAGGAGGGCTACGGATCATCACTATCGAACTGTTCGGTAAAAGTCCCGCGAACGTACTCGTTTTTCATTTCTATATTCTCTATTGACCGAAGCTGACAGCCAGTACACGCCGCGATCCCCACTCACAACAGAAGATCGTCTCGTCGGCACTAGTGATTTGAACTGAGCTGTATCGTAGCAATTGAAAAAACAGTAACTATCGAACAATCCACAGACCGTTCGAATTTGGAACCTAACAGTCTTCCTTATCTCGCTTTTTGTCGTGTTTCCGGTCGTCGTGTTTTTTGTCCCGCTTTTTGTCGTGTTTCCAATCGTCGTGTTTTTCGTCCCGCTTTTTGTCGTGTTTCCAATCGTCGTGTTTTTCGTCCCGCTTTTTGTCGTGTTTCCAATCGTCGTGTTTTTCGTCCCGCTTTTTGTCGTGTTTCCAATCGTCGTGTTTTTCGTCCCGCTTTTTGTCGTGTTTCCAATCGTCGTGTTTTTCGTCCCGCTTTTTGTCGTGTTTCCAATCGTCGTGTTTTTCGTCCCGCTTTTTGTCGTGTTTCCAATCGTCGTGTTTTTCGTCTCGCTTCTCGTCGTGTCTCACGTCAAGCTCTTCATTGCTTGCGTCGTGATCTTTGCCGTCTTTGCTGTCCCACTTCTTATCGTGTTCCCGGTCGTGTTTTTTGTCGTGCTTCCAGTCGCGATTACCGCTATCGCTGTTCGGACACCGGATGCGGAACCAGCAGATTCTCTTCTTTTCTCGCTTGTCTGCTTTAATTGTAGCACAGTAGGTACTATCGACTGGCTCAGCGACGACTGGCTTGCGCTTTTTACAATGTTTGAACTTATCGCGCCAATCGTGGTCTGATTCTTCATCGTGTCGCTTCTTCTTGTGGGTCGCATACGAGACAGCGAATGGGAAATGTGCGTAGATTTTTACTTTCTTTTTATCTCCTTTGATCCGGAATCTGTCCGGTTTGGAATCATTGGTATCATTCCCGTTATCGTTGAGCACGTGATGGTTCCATTCCCCATCTTTGCGCACGTAAACGATGTCGAGATCCTTTGGGCACTTTTTCGTGTTAGTATCGTTGTCGTTATCCTCGCCATCGGTTGCAACGGTGACGCCTGTACCAATGCCACCGAGAGTAATGCCGGATACACCGAGCGCCTTTATCAAGTCTCTACGACTAACAGATCGTTTGATACCCCTCATGGTACACCGTCACACAAAATGCCGTTTCGACTTTGTTATGGATAACTTTAAACTGATACTATATCGTAGGAACATATTATTGAATACGGGCGATGAATATTGTCAAAATATGTATGTTAACGTTATATATGTTAGAATATATTATTTTATAGTTGTGACTATTTGCACGAGAGTGTAGCTATAGTTATTTTCTATTTGTGGCTTCCATAGCGATTGCCACGCTAAAGACAATTCACAACGAATCTCCAGTACTCGCTTTTGCTAAAATCCTCAAAGGAAACAGGTCTGGGGGATGCTAGTGGTAGTAGACTTCGACTGATCACCGTGACGTTCACTGTTAAGTGGACGATTCGAGATCGTGGTGGTCTGTCCAGACACCCAAATACCAGAACATCGGCGCAAGATCCTGTGCTTTGTCTGTTGATTCGTACTCCACCCGTGGTGGTATCTCATCGTACGATTGGCGGGTTAGTAACCCTGCTTCGGTCAGTTCCCGCAGACGGTTTGAGAGTGTGTTCGGTGCGATGTCGATCATCTCCTCAAGATCGGAGAATCGTAGAGGATCGTCAGCACATGAAAACCGATGGAGAATAGCAATCGTGTGCTTTTTTCCGAGCAAATTGAGAAGCACAGCCATCGTTTTATTTGTTTCTCGTGCGAGGTCACTCCCTGGTTCCCTCGTCGAATCGTCAGCGAGGATCGTCTCGGCAAACTCCTCGGCAATAGGCTTCACGTGTTCTGCTATCGTTTCTGAAGTATAAAACTTGTTTTGGCGAAGCTAAAGATGGAGTACAGTTCTAGAGGTGGTGTGACTAATTCGTAGCAACAACTAAGAAACCGTCCAGAAACCGAACAGATGATCTGACTGAGCTGCGTTCCGGATGCTAACACCCAACGTGATAGAGGTATCGTCAGGAGTCGTTCGTGTTTCGAAAGAATACCACGAGCGTTCTGTCACCAATTTCGTCAAGTCGGTACCGTTTGGCGGTGTAGCTCTGTCCAAGCTTCTGTGCAACAGCGGAACGATTGGCCGCTGTTGTAATCACCACCGGCGGTGGTTCGGATCCAATGTCATCAGCAACGGCCACACTTGTCACATCGGCACCGATCGTTTCGGTATACCATGGGACTGGGATCCGACGGAACCACGCTGCTGTTGCTGGTGGAGCAGTACGGGAAGACTCGTTCGACACGAGCGAACGGCCAACGTACAGCACATCCGTATCGTTTCCGCCAGTTGCAGCCGCGTGGTCGATGGCGGTGATGACGGTCTGCAGTTCTTCCGGTGCCTGTGCATAGTAGACGATCTCGTTGCCGTCTCCTCCGTTTCTTGGGCTGTCGTATGGATTGAGATAGCTCGTCTCTATAGCTGTGAGGCCAGAAGAGACCACCAGAGTCCCCAGTAGCACAGTCGCACCACCTGCTTTGACCATCGCTCGCGTGCGCTCGCTTGCGATGGTACTCCCGTCGGAACGTGCAGTCTCCTGTGAAGACAGCTGGCTCTGCCCCCATCGATAGACGACGCCGACACCAACCGCTGCTGGAATCGAAAGTGCCACGACAGCGTGCACCGTTGACCACGGCACCGGAACGCTGTTTGCGAGTGGATATCCAACCGTTGCGGCAACTCCGCAGTAGAAACTGAACTCCACCAGATCGCGGGTACTACCAGCGTAGCGATCATAAAGAAAGCCAACGATTGCTAACAAGCAGACGCCCATCGCGCCCATTGCCAATGTCCAGAGGGTGTCCAGAAGATATGGAAGATACGGATGACTCTGAATTGACCCACCAGCCCAGTGTTCAATGGCCTTTTGGTAGGAGCCAAGCGTCGCTCGCTCGATGACAGCGGGAAGCATCTCAAACTTACCACCCACCGCTTTCCAGAGACCGGGCGCTCTCGCCTCGGGACTACGAGGTGCATAAAAGAAGATCACAATAAGAAAAAAGAGCAGGATCGCTCCCACCAAATGAGTCGCCCACGTACGAAAGCCAGCCACAGCGTGCACAGTGAGCGACCGGACAAACGAGACCGGTCCGGATCCCTCCTCACGGACTCGAAGCAACCGACGATCGAACACGAGCAAGGCCGCACCGCCCCACGTCAGCAACCACAGCAGGACGCTCTCTTTGGTGGTAAACGCGATTCCGAGCGCGATCGTCATTCCGTAGAGATACCGCGGCGCACGCGTATCGTACGCCCGAACCAACAACCCGAGTGCGACGAGCATGAACGCCGCAAGCGGAAGGTCGTTTCGCATAAAGCGCGAGTAGTAGAGCAACAGCGGATTGATCGCAAGGATGAATGCGAGCGCAACGATCTCCTCGTTTCGGAGACGGTCGCGGAACAACCACGCTGATAAGGGAAGTAACCCACCAATGACTGCCACGACCAACCGAGCAGTAAACTCGGTCGCTCCGAACACCGAGAAGACTACCGAATTAACTCGCATAAAAAACGGCCCGTGGAGAATCGGACGATACTGCCAGCTACCGTGTTCAAGAAATTTCAGCACCCAATAGCCGACCCACGCCTCATCGTAGTAGAACACTCGATGCCCAAGAGCGTACAAACGGAGGATGAGAGCACCGAACGCGGTCGCGATAACTGCAAGCGGTACCCACCGATCAGCGAGTAATGCACGGAAATCAGCCGCTGTGGAAGGCATGTCGGGGCTGGTTTGCTGATCGTAATATATCTTTTGTCAGAAGTGGAATTGTTTACGGACAAAATATACCCGCGAGGTATCAGCTGCGGTTCCAACTTGCCTGCTGCGTTACGGTGACATTCAATCTTTGAACCCATCAATGAGCGATCGATTGGGCGTGAGACGCGTGTATCCCCGCCTGTGTCCCTCACTGAGACGAAAAGCCACAAAATCTATGGCATCGCCGCGTGAATAAGCAGTTCCGGAACACGTTCAGACCCATCCACGCTATGTTTGAGGCTACCATCGAAATTGTACTTGAAAACCCCGTGACGGTTATCGCGCTGTTGCCAGCCCTCTACTTCACAGCCACGACGCTCTGGGGCGTCCGAAAGCCATTGGTGTCGATCCTTATGGCCACCACCGCGATTGGGTTATCTCCCATCTTCCTTCTCTTTGTGGTCGGTGAATTCACCGGATCATCCGTATGGATGTCGCTCGGAAACAGTGTCTTTCAAATCGAGGCGTCAGTGGTGGCTGGTGTCGTGCGGGTGTACGATGGGTTGATAGCGGCGTGGCTCCGCCTCTTCGCGTTGGTGTTCGATAGCCTGCTCTCGATTCGACTCCTCCCAGCGGATATGAGTGTCCGAGGGGTACCGGTAAACGAGGTGCTTCCGGTGTGGGTATCGGTGTTTGTGCTCCACGTAGCTGGCGGAGTGATGCTAGTGTATGGACTATACCGAGGAAACGAGAGTTCGTCTATGGATACGCTGTTGCGCGGCGGCGGTGTCGCGTTCTTGATCGCGGGGTTGTTCGTGGTTGTGCTCCAGTCCCGTGTTGTCGCATTCGACGCTTCCGCTATTGGTGTGTTGTTGATGGCGGTAGTCGGACTAGAGATCGGTGTTGCCGTCGTGCTGTTAGGCGTCCGCCCGGACTTTTCTGGTGGAGACAATGATGAGTTCGACGATGCTAGCTCCGCTATGAAAGACGTTCGTGATTCATTGCTGTCTCGTCTCACGATGTATATGAATCGGCTCCAGTCGGACGTGAACGAAGAGTGAACTGTGGCTGTTGACGAGAACTCTGAATCGTCCACCGTGTCGCTGGTCGAACCGAGGACAAAGCCTGCGACGCGAGAATGCTCGTTCGATTCGTGAATCCTGCATACATCAGCAAAACTGAGACTTCCCTCGTAGGAAGCCCCTCCTTTTAGGGTGAGGATGTCACAACTTGTGAGCACCGCCAATAGCTCGTCGGCCTCGTGCTTTCGTTCGATATCACGAACCGTCTCGGGACACACCGATTCAGCGCTGCACAGGACTGTCAAAAGCCTCGTCCGCTGTCATGCTGTCGCCGTTCGTTCCATAGACGCCGCTCCCTATCCGTCGATCTGGCTCACTACTCTATCGACTGACCGCCGAGAGAAGAGTCGTCTTGCAATATCCATAAGTAACCTCCAATCATACGCGTTTTCTATGAGCAGTTTTCGTGATCTGTCGTGTGCACGATTCCCGAATCACCCGTCCCAAATCAATCCGAGAAAGCGAGGCTCGTAGCATGCAGAACGTCTTGGCTTCCGGTACGGTCCGAACTTCGGGTCTGATTTCGTCGTTCGGTTCGGCCACAATGGATAGTTCGGCTTCGCTCGTGATGACGAACATGCCATCGAGCGAGTATCAAAAGACACCGAGACATCGATCGAACTGTGCGCTTGTTCCTGTGATCGGAACACGATCGACCGACAGTCCAGTCTCAATCCCCGGTCGTCGTTGCCGAGCTAGATTGCTCGAACGAGACCAACAGAACACGAGGAAACTCTGAACATGGTTGGTCTCTGTGGCTCGATCGGACAAGACGCTCTCCCCGAGGCAATGGCTGAGTACATCAGCTGGGGCGACGATGAGGAGACCGTCTCATACAGCGATGATCGCATTGATCTGCAGGCGTCATTGCATTCGTTGATCGCTGGCGATCAGCCGGTTGCAGTTGAGGATGAGGATGTCCTCCTCTGGATTTGGGGTGACGTGTACGGCTACGGATCGAGATCGAACTACGTCCCACGGCGGGGGCCACCCGACGGAAGCGCGGAGTTCTGTGCGCATCTCTATGAGGTGTTCGGGATGGATTTCGTCTCTGGACTGAACGGCAATTTCGCGCTCGTCATCTACGATCAAACGGAAAACGCCGTGTCGTTTGTGACTGACCGGTTCGCGACCCGGCCGCTCTACTACGCACAACCGACCGACGACACTCTCATCGTTTCCTCACAGTCTCAATCGCTCACGCTTCATCCCGACATCGAACCAGCGTTCGATCTCCCATATCTTTACGAGTATCTCGATCTCAGGCGCGTGTTCGGTGTGAAAACGCCGATTGCAGGTGTCGAACAGTTCCCACCTGGATCGATTATCACGGTCGATCTCGACGACCTGACGATGACAACGACCAGCTACTGGTCTCCCACGTACGATCCAATCGATAAGCCGTACTCGTACTTCCAAGAGCAGTTTGTCGAGACAATCCAACAGGTGTTCTCGGACTGGACGTATGATGATCTCTCGTATGGCCTGCTCCTGTCGGGTGGAAGCGACTCGCGGCTCGGGCTCGCAGCGATTGACCAACCGGTCACGACATTCCATAATGCTGACTGGATGAGCCGAGAGGCGAAGATCGCACGGCGTGCGGCAAATGCGACAGATAATACGTTCAAGCTGCTGGAACGCGGACCAGATTACGACGCCGGACTCCTCGAAAACGCGTCACCGTTGTCGAATTTCAGTGGCTGGTTCGATCAGGCATACTTCCTTGGATTCGAAGAGGAGGTCACAGCAGAAGTCGACGTTCTCGTCTCAGGGTTGTATGCCGATACGCTGCTCGGTGGCGGACAGCTCGAAACACCCACCGTCTCTCTCGATCCGCTCGGGAACCTCACGATACCCACTGCACAGTCGGTCAATTCGATCGATGAGTACATCGACTCTCAGATAAGTGAGGGAATCGAACCGCTTCCGTATTTCTCTGATGACTGGTCTCTTTCGAGCGTTTTATCCGACAACATTCACGAGACACGTGACGGTATTGTCAGCCACGGTATCCATTACGATTCGATCGAAGATCTGGTGATGTACGGCGGCTACTACCCGCTAAGCTCGGACACCGACGCTATCTTTTCGGAGAGTCTGGCACAAATGCGGCCGTACCGAACGCCGTTCCTTGACAATCGGATCGTCGATCTCCAACAACAGATCCCGAAGCGGTTCTTCCTTCGCCGTAACTTCGTCAATAAGGCAGTCGAACAGATCGATCCAGCACTCGCTGAGATACCACACGCCCACACCGGCGTCCCACTCAAGTACCCGTTCATTGTCGAGTATCTCGGGACGAATCTCAATGGACTCTGGTGGAAACACGTCGCCGATACCAGTGTACCAGAACCGTACCTCGACCACACACCATGGCCAAACAGAGAGGAACTCATCCGTGCTCGACCGTTCACCACCGAGACGCTGAACGAATGCAGTGAATATCTATCGGATCTGTCATTCCTCGATGTCGATGGCGCATGGCAATGCTATCACGAACATCTCGACGGAGAGGACAATACGACGATATTATATTCTTTGTTGACGTTCCTCCGAATGCGGGCCACAGAAGCGGTCCATCATTCATCTCAAACAGAGAATACCGACCGGTCCACGCCGGTCATCGAACCAAATTCGACCGCATCAGAAGGAAAAACGCGATGAGCCATACTCTCGAAAAGTATCAAAGTAGTGAACTATCGAGTCGACAGATGAACAAAGAGTTGTTTGGTATCTTCGGTGACAGAGATCAGTTCGACGAGTGTCGATCTGAGGACGAATTTGATGAAATACTTTCAGGTGATCAGGTTACTGTTGGTATTCGTGATCCGGGCCTCGGTGTGAAAGGACGGAGTGCGAGTCATTCGGACGATCATGGTCTCTGTTTCATCTGGGGTGAGGTGTACGCTGCGGACAGTAACGCGACGAATGAAGCTGATAATAATATCGCACAGTGGCTCTTTGAGGAGTATACGAGTCGCGGCGTAGCTGCTCTCTCTGATCTAAATGGATCGTATGTCGTTGCTCTCGAACACGATGGTGAAGCGATCGTTTCGACAGATCAAATCCGTTCGTGGGAATGCTTTTACGCTAATTCAAACGGCTGTAGGGTGTTCAGCACGGACTTTTCTGTAATCCACAGTTTTCTCGATGATCCACAGTATCATCGACCATCGTTGCTTGAATATATCCACCTCGGAACGGTGCTCGGTGATCGAACGATTATTAAGAATGTTCATCGAGTCCCGTTCGACGCCTATCTGACGTCGGACTCCGTCGAGTCGTTGTCTCGATTTGTATACAAACCGCGACCGTTCGATTACGTCACCGAACTGACACAGCGACTCTTACGAGCTGTTGATCGTCGAGCAAACCTCCCCGGCCCGAAGGGACTACTCCTTTCAGGTGGGAACGACTCTCGGATCTTTCTTTCTCGGATACCTGATATCGAGCAGTGTTATACGATCGGCAATCCGAACTCGCGGGAAGTCAAGGTCGCCCAAAAGGTAGCAGCGCAGTACGGGTCGAAACACACGGTATTGCTTCCGGACGATGGCTATCTCATGCCGACCGATGAGAAAAGTCGGTACTCACAAGGAATCAAGGAATCATTGCACATCCACCACGCCGGTTTCGATGATGCATTCGAGATGAAGACTATCTATCACGGAACGCTGTTCGATACGCTCCTTAAAGGCTACTTTCTCGAACGTGATGGTCTCGAACTGTTTGGAACGAAGCTTCCTTCGACGAAGCTCGTTTCGAACCCACGTCCGATCAAATCGTTGCTCGGGACGCTCGGGTTTTTCCCTGAAGACAGCGAGTCAGTCGGCGTGGCGACTGAAGAGCTCTTTGAGGAGGATCTCACCCTCGACTCACCGTACGAATTCCTTCGTGGACAGTTCGAGAAAGAACTGGAGACGTGTTGGGAACGCACCGATTCGGTTCACAACGCTATGGACCTCCTCGTCATCAAAAACCAACCCGTCTTACCATCGCATACACACCTCGCGGACAACTACTACGAGGCGTTCGTCGCCGCTGACCGCGAACTCGTCGAATGGCACCTGATGACGCCGCCAGAATATCGACGGTATGAGACATTCCGGAAGGCAATCGAACGGATCGATTCCGATATCCTCAAACATCGGCCACAGAGCCAGCCACTCCCCTCCGTCCGGCTGAATCAGATCGAACGGTTCCTCCGACGCAAGCTCCCATTTCTCGAACCGTTCGAACCGGCATGGCCCGATCGAGACGAGATTTACGACCAACATGCCATGGACCAAAGACTGTTCCCCGATGAGTACGCAATCCGGCGACTCCCCGCACGACTGAAGCTCCGAATCCACGACGCCCGCTGGTGGCTATCGTAGCTGTCATGGCCCGTCGTCGGTGATCAGAGCCGCCCTCGCATCAATTCGATAGTAACACACAATTCGGAGGTATTCAAACACATTAGGTAATTAATCGTATCTTATCTATTTTGCGAATAATACCGATTCCCACAG
The DNA here is from genome assembly GCF_023276375.1 of Halocatena marina. GTDB lineage: Archaea > Halobacteriota > Halobacteria > Halobacteriales > Haloarculaceae > Halocatena > Halocatena marina. The sequence goes on from NZ_JALLPK010000001.1 coordinate 286,061, forward strand.
TATTTAACATCAACAATCGCTCAGAGAGAATATGGCCGTCGAGGACAACTATCACGAAGCCGAGAGTCTCGACACATCGGTGGATTCACTCGGGTACGACCATCCGGACGCATCCCAATACCGAGAGCTGGCTGTCGACTTGCGCAGCCGACTCGATGGCGGCGTACAGTTCGATGAATACGCACAGATTCTGTACGCAACTGATGGCAGTATCTATCAGGCCCGACCGGCGGGTGTCGTCTTCCCAAAACACACAGCAGATGTGCAAGCAGCTGTGCGGACTGCTGCAGAGCACGATGTTCCGGTGCTTCCTCGTGGGGCTGGTTCGTCACTCGCCGGACAGGCCGTCGGTCCGGGGTGTGTCGTTCTCGATCTCTCTCGGCACATGGACGCCATCCAGGACGTCGATCCCGACGCTCAGACAGTATCTGTCCAACCGGGTGTCGTTCAGGATCATCTCGACGCCCACCTCGAACAGTGGGGGTTGAAGTTCGCTCCCGACCCCGCATCCTCAAACCGGGCGACGATAGGCGGTGGCATTGGCAACAACTCCACAGGGGCACACTCCGTTCGGTACGGCATCACCGATGCTTACACTGAGGAACTTTCGGTCGTTCTCTCGGACGGCTCGTACATTCACACCCGAGAGATCGTCCTCGACAGCGAGGAGTGGGACGATATCGTCTCGAACGACGACCTCGAAGCCGAGATTTACCGCACTGTTCGTCAGCTCGTCGAGGAGCACGAAGCGGAGATCGAACACCGGTATCCAACGCTAAAACGCAGCGTTAGTGGATACAATCTCCACAAGGCTATCTACGAGAACAGCGAGGGAGAGACGGTCATCAACCTCTCGAAGCTCTTTGTTGGCGCCGAGGGCACGCTTGGTGTCGTCGTCGAAGCCACGCTCGAACTGGTTTCTGTCCCCGAGCAAACAGCACTCGCGCTGTACTGCTTCGATGATCTCGTTCAAGCGATGGAAGCCGTTCCAGAGGCGCTCTCGTTCGACGTGAGCGCGGTCGAATTGATGGATGACGAGGTCATCCGACTGGCGCTCGAATCGACACAGTACGCCCAGTACGCCGAACCGATCCCGGACGGCACCGAGGCAGCACTCATGTTGGAGTTCGATTCTGAACTCCACAGCGACTTCGAGGCGGCCATCGAAGAGACGAACGGTCATTTTGTCGATTCCGGAGCAGCGTTCGATGTGCTCAAAGCGTACAGTTCTGAGGCACAGGCGAAGCTCTGGAAGCTCCGAAAGGCAGCGATTCCGCTGTTGATGAGCCTTGAGGGCGACCCGAAGCCGTATCCGTTCATCGAGGACGCGACGGTTCCACCAGAGGAATTGGCCGAATACGTCCAACAGTTCGAGACCGTTCTCGACGAACACGATACATCCGCTGCGTACTTCGCGCACGCGGGGAGCGGAACACTCCACATCCGCCCGATCCTCAACCTCAAAACCGAACAGGAAATCGAGACGATGCACTCCATCACAGAGGACGTGACCGATCTCGTGCTCGAACATCACGGGTCGTTCTCGGGCGAGCACGGTGACGGAATGGCCCGGACGGAGTTCACTCCGAAGATGTACGGCCCGAAGCTGTGGCACGCATTCAAAACGCTCAAGACCGCGTTCGATCCCGAGTGGCTCATGCACCCGGGAAACGTCGTCTATCGGGATACATCGGAGGATATTGGGCCAGACACGAAGCGAGGAACGGGTGCGGACATGCGCGAACACCTCCGGTACGGAGCTGCCTACTCGTCGGTCGAACCACAGACCGAACTCGATTATTCCGACGGATTCTCACATCTCGTCGAGCTGTGTAACGGGTGTGGCACCTGTCGACAGACCGACTCGGCCACAATGTGTCCGACGTACCGCGCATCACGCGAGGAAATTCAAGCCACCAGAGGACGGGCAAACATGCTCCGGGCGGCGATCAGTGGTGAGCTCTCCGAAGATGAGTTGTACTCCGAACGGTTCCAAGAAGAGGTGCTCGATTTGTGCGTCGGCTGTAAGGGATGTGCGAGTGACTGCCCGACTGGTGTCGACATGGCGAAGCTCAAAACCGAGCTGAAACATCACTACCATCAGAAGGAGGGAGTTTCGCTGCGCGAGCACCTGTTCGCGGATATCGACCGTCTGTTCGCGCTCGGGAGTACGTTTGCTCCGCTTTCGAACTGGCTGACGCAGATTCCTGGTGCACGACGTGTCTTAGAGCAGATCGGAATCGCGCCTGATCGAGCGCTTCCACCGTTCACCAGAGAATCATTCGAAGACTGGTTTGAAGCTCGCGGTGGGTCGCACGTCCCACCCTCTCAGGCCGACGCGAGGGTCGTGCTGTTTCCCGATACGTACACGAACTACTGCTATCCCGAACCGGGGATTGCAGCTGTCAAAACCCTTGAGGCGGCGGCTGTCCACATCGAGCTTTTCAGTGACAATCCGAGTGGTCGTCCATCGTACTCGAAAGGACTGCTCGATGTGGCAAAACGGCGGGCCGATCGCAACGTCGATGCGCTGCTCCCGTACGTCGAAGACGGATATGACGTTGTGTTCATCGAACCGTCGGACGCCGTGATGTTCCAAGACGAGTATCTCGATTTACTCTCTGGAACTGCTGTCGAACGCGTGAGTGAAAACGCGTACGGCGTGCTGGAGTACCTCGACAAACAGCGACTCGACGATGTCTTGAACGTTGAGCCGACAGATGAGCAGCTCACGTACCACGGTCACTGCAACCAGAAAGCAATGAATAAGGATCACCACGCAGTGGGCGTGCTGCGGCGGGTGGGTTACACTGTCGATCCGCTCGACAGCGGCTGCTGTGGAATGGCCGGTAGTTTCGGCTACGAAGCAGAGCACTACGATATCTCACAAGCCATTGGTCGCATTCTCTTCGGACAAGTCGAAAACAGTCCCGGTGAGCAGGTAACTGCCCCTGGTGCATCCTGTCGATCGCAGCTCGGAGATCGTGATGGAGGTGAACGACCACCACACCCAATCGAAAAGGTCGTCGAAGTGCTCGAATGAACTGAGTTCGAACAGTGGCGACAGCACTCAGACCCCCCCGGGAATATCGGTTTCATCAGCTGCTTTAGACCACAATCCCTGAGACACGTCCATAAAGAGCACCACAATAACATGTGGGAGTGTAAGTATAGATATAAATACAAGATACATCGAAATGAGTTCTAATGTAGATGTCAGGGTCACAGGAACGAGTATGACGACCACTGAGAGTAATCCAAACGATAGTATCGTAAGTGGGGCTGCTTCTCGTCCAAACCGGATCAGAACCTGTACTGTATCACCTCGGACGAGTGCGGCTTGAGCGCCTGTATCGACAGCCAATAACCGAATAATGTGCCGAAGAGAATGCCAGAAGCAAAAATATACGCCAACTGCTATGAGGGGAGGTACGACAAGGAAATATACATAGAGAAGAACTGTTTCACCGACATCTATCCACCAAACATCGACGGGATGAATGTCTAGTTTCTCGTCGGCGGTTTGACTGACCTTGCCATTCCAAGCTGTTCGAGTACCGGACGCTGCTTCGGATGCGCTCCAGTAGTCGGATACCATGGTCACGAGAATGAGAAGCGAGAATACCATTCCAAACCCTGCACGAACAGGAGCTGAAAAGAGCCACATGAGCTCGAAATTCGACCCGAATAACGCTACCCACGCTGAGACGATAGTTCGATAGTCATCTGGAAAGGCGAGCAGTGGGACCAGCATCGGTAGACCGCCCCGGATCACGACGGTAGCTACCCGTCGCAAACGCGAATCGAGATATTGAGCACCCAGCAGTGCCAGTGCGTAGAGATCTCCCTGTCCCCAATGAAACCACGTGAGCGCGATAAACATCACTGCCGAGGTCTCTGGATAAAACGACCAAAGTATCCCATATACTCCACCAAAGATGGTGTACAGGAGGCCAATCGCTATGAGTCCCCGATATGTTACTTGTAGGCCCGCTGTTCGAGCAGGAGCGAGGTGGTCGACAGCGCCGTGGGGCAACCCGAGGATAACGACGCTTGAGAGTAGGGGGATGTATTGTACCCATACCGGAACTGCCAGATTGAGCTCACTACTAGCGAGCGTTACTGTAATGAGACCAACGAGGAGTATCCAAACTGGCCGAGCTGCAACTCGACAGTAAAACCGTCGAACTGCTTGTGATGCTGTGGGTGCATCGATCACGCCCACCGAGTGATCACCCATCGGTAGAGTATGAGGCCTTGTACGACAAAGAGATTCGTGACAAAAAAGAAAATAGCCTCTTCGATCGGCAGTCCGGCCAGCGTTATCCCGGTTGTGTACGTATCAGCTAGTGTCCAAATGCCGACCGCAATCGCAACGCGATCAGCACCCCACAGGTAGATTGTTGGAACTAATGTTCCGAAGAGGACGACTCGGTAGTGGTACAACAGCTGACAGGGTCCAACTGTCCACTGGAGGGTCAGAACAGGTGCAGCCCAAACGAGAATCGCTCCGAGATAGAACGTATCGAGGCCCTGTAGACAATACAATCCAATACAACCAACAAGCACACCGGTCGTGCAGCCAATAAGTCGTGGAACCGGTCGTAACTGTTGAGAAACATTCGGCCATCCTTCCCGAAGAGGCAGCTGTGCGAGCCAAAATGCGGTCATGAGCGGTTGGACGAGGATAAACAAGTACTCCTCAATTGGGGCATGCCCAACAGTTCTCAGCACTCGTCCTTCTCCGTACTCCCAAACTCCGCGTGCGATAAGGTAGTTATCCCACGGCGTCGTGTACAACAGCGCTACGAGCATGAGGGCCACAACGACGAGCCAATAGATGTGCCCACGATCGTTCGACCTAACTGAATTCCCTTCTGGTCTAATTGCCATCGCTGAGGCTGCTAACACGAGAGTAGCTGGTAGGAGAAATACAATATGAAACTGTAAGTAAGAAATTTGTGGCAACATCGGTAGTTAGGTACCAACCGGGGGTGATCGCATCGTATTCAGTGGCGCTGTCTTGAAACCACGCATCCAGCTGAACAGACACCGTCTCAAGTGAGACGACTTACTGAAGGCTACTACTGGTTTTGTTCGGTACGCCCCTCGGCAACACATCCGAAATAAGAACGATGGTTTCTGAGAGGACGTCGGTGGTGATCTCTCCGAATATGTCGTCGCATCGCTAGACGGTAGACGTTCGCATGATTCCACGGACGATTCGTGACTGAAACAGATATTCACGCGAGTGGCAAATGCCGCTATGTCGCTTTCATCGAAATCGTCTGCCCGAAACACCGTTTGCAAACTGGCGAGCAAGGACTGTTCTGTTCTGTGGGTATCAATTACTCTCCTCAAGACGAGCGAGGAATCCGTGAGTTGTGTATCTCGGGAGGAGATATCCGGATCACTGCCTTCCGTCTTATCAGGCTGGAAAGTGGTACTGACGCTTCGCGCTTTTCCCGTTATAATTCCAATAAGATGTCTGCTCGTAGAAGCTAATATTCGACAAATTTGTTTCTGGTGGGTATGGCTGTCGGTGCTATCGTAGTTAGGCATCGTTGAGTATACTGTTTTGTTTGTACATTGGAATGATGTGGTAGAGAGGGCCGAAAGCTGACGACACTCTTGCCGCGATATATTAGATGTGTGGGTCGGTGGGCTGTGCACCTGTTTTGATTGCTTCAGTTGCCGCATCAAGCACGTCATGGCTCGACAGAAGATGAGACCGATCCCGACTTTCGCTATCAGGTCCAGTACCGTGAAGCCAGCTGTCTCGATGTAGAGACTGACTGTCCCAAGACCTTCCGTTCCGAACAGCCACCAGATTGGATAAATGAGCCAGACGATTATCAGTAGCGTCCGAAGAGTCTCGAATGTGGATTTTGTATCACTGCTAAGACGCTGTGATTCCTCTTCAAGCGTTCTGTAGAGAATATAAAGCAGGACGAGGAGAAAACCTGTGGATATTCCCCACCAAATGAGGCGGTGGGCATCCGCCGAGAGGAATCCGCTCCCGCTGAACAGCGTGGCCAATGCACCAGCCCCAAGCATAAGCATGTCTACCCCAACAAGGGTTGTCAACTGAGTCCAATTCGCGCCCACGAGCAGTCCAAGGTCAATCAGTAGTAGGGGGATGGTAAAGAACCAATCTGTGTATCGGGCCCAATAAATAGGCATTTGTCCCCCACCGACCGTCACTATCGCCAACACAAATTCTATTGATATCAAAAGATAATTGATAAATACGGTGGTGATGACGAATATTGTCACAATATCGAACTTCTGTCGGTGGTTGTTTTTTACACCCCATCCGCGAGCGATGAAATACAGCATACCCAGTAGCATCCCCGTTGTCCCGGTCCAAAGCCATATCTGCTCTCTGATTGGTGCTGGCATAAAAATGAGATCGAGTCGGATGGTAATAAACAGCGTACACAGCTAGTAGGGCTTGCTGCTCGAGAGGCACAATTTTGTAAGATAGATGACTTGACTATAGAAGTATTTATGAATAGTCAAAAATTCATCCCCTCAATCCTCAGCAGTAGTAGGTATTCGACATCTCGAAGCATTATTTCCAAGACTCACACGCATTTAGAATAGTGGCAGATGGCAGCCACGCTAGCAATGTTTTTCCGCTCACCCTCAAGAAATTCAAATCGGTGATCAGTCGTCAACTGTTGCCGACTCGGTGGCCAACTCCCGCCCTGTCATAGACACTATCCGCTCGTTCGAAGCAATCCACCGGAGAAGTAGGAATGCAAACACGTACTTTGCAAGAATATCGAGGACAGAGTAGCCCCACGAGGTAAGTCCTGGCGACTGGACGAGTGCGAGTCCTTCAACACCAACTGCCCAGATAATCGGGTAGCCGAGCCACAGGACGATTGTTAGCGTGCGGAGGAGTCTAAAGATATCACTGGTACCTGCTTCGACTGCAAACGTTGGCCACTCAATCACCAACGCATAGAGGACGACGATAAAGAACGTGCAGCCGACAGCGTAGAATAGCCAGCGGAACAGATAGGAGGACGTAACTAAGGCTGCCGCGAGCCCTGTCATACACATTCCTATATCAGCCGTAATAACGGTGAAGAGACTTCCCAAGTTGGCGTCAGCGAGGAGCCCAAGCGCAAGCAAAATCAAAGGCGTTGAGAGTGTCCACGTGAGGTATCGTCCCCACTGGCTCATTACTTCCTCTCCCGCCAATGCGTGGCCCGCTGGCATCTCGATAAAACTGGCTGTCAGTCCAGAAGCCAGCCCGAGATAGCTCGAGATTGAGACGAGCGGTATCATCAGTGTCGCTCCCCAAATGAGGCGAGCGCGGTTGCTCGCAATTCCTCGACCCATGTATACGAATAGCAGTGCCGACAGACCAGCCAGCGCGATATTGACCCACAATGAGGAACTCAACAACACATCGTTCTGTATCTGCGAGAATGCGTCAGCTTGCGTTGCTTGGAGTAGAATCCCGCTCACGACAATTTGACCAATCGGTGACATACGTATCCGGTTTGGTGCGCTGAGTATATAAAATACATCCGAGACCATAATACAATAAATTAATGATCTTATTGAATATTACAAACTCACCGTCTGTGTCGAGTTTTTATTGGTTTCTTCGTGTGCTCGATTTGTCGTATCCGTATCGATTATCGAGCAGTTCTGAGACACAGCAACCTCATCAAATAAATGAAATTTATATATTGGTCATATATAAGTTGAATCATTGGTCTTTTGTGGTATTGTACGGCCAAAGCCATCCACTCCAAACATTCTATCGGTTATTTGAAGATATATCTTGCTCCATTGGCGTTTGAATATTTGTAATTATGACCGAAAACAATATTATGTGTGATGTTAAATCACAACATTATCGGCCCACGAGTGGTCGAGAGGATCAATGACAGGACAATCAGAGAAGGGAGCGGAGACAGAGTCTGACGGCGGTGTCGTCGACGACGTCTACGCTAGTGCAGAGGTTGGAGAACAGTATCGAGATTCGATGTATCGAGAGGTGAATTACGAGGTTCTTGAAACAGCTCCCGACACCACGGATTATCCGAAAGCCGATGGGAAAGGCGGTTACAAGCTGACCGATTTACCGAAGGTACCGAAGGTTAGTCACATCGTCGGACCGAGTGCGATCATGCTCGGAGCGGCACTCGGTAGCGGTGAGACGATGTTCTGGCCGGCAATCATCGCTCAGGATGGGTGGGCGCTCTATTGGGCGTTCTGGGTCGGCGTACTCACGCAGTTTTTCATTAACACCGAGCTTCAGCGGTGGGCGATGGCCACCGGAGAAAGCATTTTTCGTGGATTCGATCGCTTGAATGGGCTTTGGCCGTGGTTTTTCCTATTTGCCGGATTCGTCCAGCTCGGCTGGCCGGGCTGGGCTGCAAGCGGCGGAAAGGTGTTTGCCGCATGGACAGGTCTCATTCCACTGAATCAATGGTATTGGGTCGGACTTGCAACGATGATCGTCATCTGGCTGTCGTATCAGGCGGGTCCGGTGGTGTACAACATCATCGAAAAGGCTCAACTCGTAATGATGGTCCTCGCGATCGTCGGTGCCGTCGTGTTGGTTTTCCTCGTCGGTTCGATCGGTGAACTGGCGAACTTGCCTGCTGGCGCAGTGAGTTTCGGGACGCTCCCTGCCGACGTTGAGATTGCGACGTTCCTCGGTGGGTTGGCGTACGCCGGTGCTGGCGGATACACCAATCTCTCACAGGGGGTTTGGGCCCGTGAGAAGGGCTTCGGAATGGGTATCTATCAGGGCCGTGTGAAAAATCCTCTCCGTGGGGATAGTGAGCCCGAGACGGTTCACGACGGATATTCGTTCGAGCCGACCGAAACGAATCTGAAACGCTGGAAAGCGTGGTGGAAAGTGACCCAACAGGAGCACTTTTTGACGTTTGTGGTTGGACTGCTTGTCATTGCAACTGGTGCAATGACAATTACGGCACAGTACGTCCCAAGCGGGCAGACCGTAACAGGCAACGCTGTTTCCATGTGGCTCAACATCGTTATTCCACAGTTGGGGAGCGCCAACGCGTTCTTGATGTATATGGTGTTGTTCATCGCGCTGTTTAGCACCCAGTACGCCATCGTTGAGGCGTTCACCCGCAACACCGTCGACATCATCTATCAGGTCTACGGACGAGAACACGGTATGAACGTGAGTCGCGTCTTCCTTGGAGCACTTACTGTGTTCGTGCTGTGGGGGATGGCGATCATCGGAGCGAACGCCGTAACCAATATCACGACGCCGTGGATCTTCTTGGTGCTCGGTGCAGCGATGGCCGGCGTGATGATGTGGCCGTACAACGCACTCACAATCATCCTCAACACCACCCGACTGCCCGAACACACCCAACCGGGATGGGTCCGCGTCATCGCCATGTGGTGGGCAACCGGCTTCTTCGGGTACTTCAGCATCCTGTTGATCGGGGATCTCCTGTCAAGCAGCTTCGGGCTAAGTGTCTTCAGCACGACTGTAGATATCGTGAGTAGTGGTGTTGGCGGCTACGTCCTGTGGCTGATCGCGCTTGCTGTTCAGGTGTACACGATGTACCGGTCGGGCCAAGCGAAGCTCGAAACGAACGATACAGTCGAGAACGCCGAGGAAGCAGCAGGATTCCTCGCCTAAGAGTATTCAGGTGCAGAATCGCATCTCACATCGCATTATTTCCTCTTCGTGCGGTACTGTATTGGTATTCCAAAACACAACAGTACAATCGCATTCCCCATCATTCCATGATTCAGACGATTCAAAACTCCGGTGCGGTCCAATCACTGTTGGTTCGCTATCGATTGGCGATCTACATCCTCGGACTGTTCGCTATATCGGCTCCAATCGTACTCGATCGGTTTGGTATCTCGGTATCGTCCGAAATTCGAACAGTCATTGTTCTCGCAAGCCTCTTCGTGATGGTACTCACCTACGTCGCCGAGCGACAGTCCTTCGAACGTGCGGATGAGGAGCCCACGCGAAAGCAGAACTACTCTCGACAAGCACGCACCGCCATCGCGTTTGCACTCATCGGCGTCGCAATCGGTGGTTACGTCTGGTTTACGATCGACCCAGTGACTGGATTACTGTTCGTCCTCGGTGCGTTGTTGTTCGTCCGAATCGCTTACGCGGGGTCAATTCGATGAGCGAAAACATCGATTCCGACGCGTTCGATGATCTACCGAGCACGGATATCGAGGTTGAGGCTCACGTTCATTTTGGCATGACGGGTTCATTCCCGCTCCGTATCGCGGAACTGTTTTTTGCCAGTGACGGTCTCCACATCGTCGAATACGCGTATATCACGCCGCTGTTCGGCCTGGGAACGCGAAAACACAAGCGAGAGGCAAAGACGATGCGGTCGATCTACGACGTTCACGGTCTCGATGAAGTGTTGCTTCACGGTGACTCGGTGACTTGGCTCAACTACGACACCCTCGATCGGATCGCCGTTCACGATGGTGGATGGATGGGACGTCCGAAAATCACCATCTCGACTGATGGGCCGACGTACGCCTACCGACTTCATGGTGACCCAGATACTGAATCACTCATCGCAGACATAGATGACTCCGCCGAGCGTCACGGATTCTCGGTTGAGTTGGTTTCTGGTGTCGGATTCGCTCCGCGCGAGAACATCCGTCAATTTTTTAGTCGGTAACAGAACCAGAAGACTCGGAGAGACGGATCCAACCGTGACTGAGTGCTGCACAGCAAAGACCGATGATGTACAGCGCAGTCAGTACGATCGATAGCACTGACTGCACGATGGATGAATGGCTCGCCGTCCGGTGGTGAGCCAGAGACGCACAGCGTTCGATCAACCAACGGACGAATCGGGTAGTCCTCGCGTGGGGATGCCGGGCCAGCGTCGCTGCAATGGGAGGACTCACAATTTCGTAGAGATGAACCAGCGCACGCCCCGGTGGTGATCGGATGAGTGCGTCGTCTCGAAACGCTCGAAGCGCATCGAGCGTCGGACCGTCACCCGCCGTTGCCGTCGTGATGAAACACGCCGAATGGTGCTGGGTTACTTCCACCCGTCTAGTAGTATCTTTCGCGTATCGCTCTGTCTCCTCGTCCGGAAAGGCTGAATCCGAAGAAACGACGAACGCTGTTTCGGAGTGACGGAGGTAGACGTTCCCGTGATCTCTGTGTTCGCCCTCGTTCGTAATGGCTGTCACGTGCTTCTCTCTGTTATCACCGATTTCGACTGGCGTATCGCTGTCCTCGTCACGTTCCATGATCGGCAATCGAAGTCAATCCGGTTAAAACACACCGTAGAATAACGATTTCCGAAGTGGTTACCCCTGTCGAGACGATAGTACCGGTGGTGATTGAGCTATCCTTTCACTCGGAGGCATCTTGTTCTGGACGATTCTCGTCAGTGCTGTCCTCCTCGTCGTAGCCTTCATCATCAGCGGGCAGTACCTCCTCGCACTTTCTCTTGTTGTCCCTTTATTGCTGTTTGCCTATCTCGTGGATAATGCTGCGCCGTTACAGTAGCTCCCATGAGCGCTGCTCAATACATCCTGCCGTTCAATTTTGAAAACTGAGGCAGCTTTGCTAGTGAGAGTGACAGTCCAAAGTCCGTAATGATGTGAGTGTGTTTCAGTCCGATCGCAACGGACACGGACTATGTCATTTCTAATGGATATCGATATTTAATAATTGAATAGAACTGTTGCAACAGAGTGTCAGTGACAAATTCTTATGTGCAAATACTTTGGCTGATCGCGACCACCAATCTCGACCAGTATTGTCCACTTACTGGGTAGGAAAGCAACTTCCTCACAACACCGTTTTTGGTTTGTTTGTGTGTGTGGATCCCCCAGAAACAGGAGTCAGATACGGGATAGGCAAGACTCTGTTAATAGCCGGTTACCCCGGTAAGAGACGCGTATCCGTACAGAGCAAGCATCTCGCCGAGGTCGTCAATAAGGGAGGCAAAGAACGAGTAACTGTAGTCTAACCGACGAACGAACAGTTACTCTAACAAAAAAGAAACTCGAAATCGAGTTTCCTGAAAACATATCTGTTCAATCAATCAACTGTTTCCTCCCTGATCAGTTACCAGATCCTAGGATAGATATAACCGCTATCGACATAATTTAGGAACATCCTTATAACCGTTCGAACTAGTAATGTACACAAGGAACCGGACGACCGTTGGATGGGTAGTTAGAATGACGGTTTCGAAGAAGCGTTCCAGTCGTCGTGTATCGAGCGTGGCTGGTTGTTCGTCCGGTCGCCACAACGATACTCCATGGAAGAAAAATCACGCACACGGACTGATGGTCGGTACGACAAATACGGACTCTTCGAAACCCGTGATGGACGCCTCGTCGTGTACGAGCGTGAAAATCCGAACGCGTGGATCCGTTCGGATGCCATCTCGGTGCTGGAAGAGTAAACCGATACGGCAGCTGTGATGGGTGTAATCGATTCGGTTACATCCTCCAACTCCCACTTTTGTTGACCGAAGTGGTGGATGATGAGGGCGTTGTGTCTATCGATTATGAGACGAGTGCTTCGAGTTCCCACAGATCGTCGATCTCGTACGTCGGCTCGGTCGAGAGGAGAGTATCGCTCCGGTGTGAACGACGGATGAACGCCGAATCAATACCAGAGTTTTCCGCCGCTCTGATATCGCTCTCGCTGTCTCCGACGTACAGTGCGTTTTCGCTTTCCAGATCGGCCATTGCCCGCTCGATGAAGTACGGATTTGGTTTTTTCTTCCTAACGTGTTCAATCGTCGGCTTTCTCCCGTAGTACGTCTCGAATCGCCCATCGAGTTCGAAATGATCGATGATACACTCGATCGTCGCGTGCTGATTCGAACTAACGATGCCACGCGGATGTTCGAGCGACCAGACAGCTTCGATGTCGTCGTACAGCGGCTTTCGCCCTGCACGGATTTCGGCTTGCTGTGCGCGTGAACTGTTCGTGTCCCGCTGCTCCCAGAACGCAGTCGGAGACAGATCATATTCGCTGCAGACACGCTCGAGGCGATCGATGGTAACGCCGATCGACAACGCTGCAACGTGTTCGTCGGAGGGATTCGTCACATCGAACGCTTCGAACGCCTTACAGACCGCATCCCGAATGACGGTTCGGTCGGTCAACTCAGTCAGCACGCCATCGTTATCGAAAATAATCGCGTCATACATCGAATCGGATCACGTTATCGTCCAGTTCACGCGGAAAATACGTGAGCTGTTCGGTCCCATCGTCAGTGATTGCGACGGTGTCGGAGTGACGATAGCCGGCTGTTTCCGTGTAGAGTCCAGGTTCGATGGTGTAGACGTGGCCCGGTTCCATCTCGCTTTCTTCGTCCCACCCACGGTCGATGTACGGTGGCTCGTGGGCTCCGAGACCAATGTTATGTCCAACGTGGTGTTGGGCGAGATCAGCGACGCCTTGCTCTTCGAAGTAGTTCCACACCGCCTGATCGACGGATGCGACTGTCACGCCGGGTCCAAGCGCATCGATAGCGATGGACTGGGCTTCGAGCATGAGTTCGAAGTAGTGGATCTGTTCGTCTGTCGGTTCTCCCACGAACATCGTTCGTTCGAGTTCCGAAAAATAGCCATCGACGTTTGCTGTCGCACCAGTGATCAGCACGTCTCCCTCCGTCAATCGACGGTTGGCTGTGTGTCCGTGCGGGAGTGCGGTCTGCTGTCCGCTGATGAACCCTGCCGATACAGGCCCGTCGCCCCGAACACGCGCCACGTAGCGCTCACCGAGTGTATCGAGCATCGCCCGGGATGCGTCCATTGACGCACGCTGACTCACCGTTGCTGGGTGCGCGCCCGGCTCTGTGTATTCAGTGAGATATCGGTGACCGAGATTAGCCCACCGCGCTGATTCACGGATGAGATCGACCTCGGCAGCCGATTTCGCCCACCGCATTCGATCGACCCAGTGTTGTGTGTCTACTTCAAGGAACTCTGATAGCTCCGGGCCGTCGTATCCCATCGTGGCAGGTGCCCCATCACTGTCGGCGACAACTGAATCCGCATCGAGGTCACGCAACATCGTAACCGCTGTTTCGATCGGAGCACCGCCTGGATAGTCGAAATAATCGTATACGGCGTCGATGCGTGGATTGGACGTGACACGCTCGACTTCCAGTCGGGGGACAGTGATCGAACAGCGATCGTTCGTGACTGCGAGGACGACCGGTCGCTCGGTCTGGATGTGGTCGAAGCCGCTCACGTACTCGATACTCGTCGCACCAAACCAGACAGCAGCGTCTGCGTCGGTTTCTGTAAGCCGATCGCGGACAGCCGCGAGTCTCGATCGATACTCCGAGGGAGGAAGTGTGGTCGCCATGGAATCTGCTTGTGCGGATGAATCAAAAGCGTTCGCCTCATCGAAAACTGATCACGACGCCACGAACTGGTCGATACGTGGTCTATGACACGTCGCCAACTGTGTTCCGGAGCGTTCCAATTCCCTCGTAGGTAATTTCGATCGTATCACCTGATTCGAGGAGCCCGGGATTTGCGGGGCTACCGAATGAGATGACATCGCCCGGACGGAAGGTAAACCGTTCGGAGAGGAAGGAGACGACTGCATCGGGTTTGATGAACATCTGATCGGTGTTGTCGGATTGTCGTCGGTCGCCATTGATGAGCGTCTCCATCTCGATTCCGACAGGATCGATATCGGTTTCGATCCACGGACCGAGTGGTGCGCTCCCGTCGAAGGCTTTTCGTGCCGTACGCCGAGGCTGATCGAGCGCATCGAGATCATTCAGGATTGTGTATCCGCGCACGACGTCCTCGACCTCGTCTCTCGAGACGTGTGAGCACTCTCGATCGATGACTGCCGCCAGTTCGCCAGCGTACGTGAGTTCTTCGGTGAATCCGGGATACCGAATCGGTGTTTCTGGCGGATGCACCGAAATGGGTGGTTTGATGAAAAAGTCAGGTTCGTCAGGCACGTCATAATCCATCTGTGAGACCTTCTCGCCGAAGTTACGCCCGACGCAGAAACACGCCGAGGGTTCGCAAGGTGCGAGAAGCTCGTACTCATCCGGTTCGTACTGATCGGTGTCTGTGGTGACCGTCCCGTCGACGTACTCACCGGTTTGGATGCCCGCAGCCGTTTCGATGCGCGCGATCTTCATACTGACGGGAGTTGCGCGCGTGGAATAGTCGTTGTTATTTGAGAAAGATTCGAGGAGCGAGAGAGAACACGAATCCCTGGCTATTCTGTGATCAGACTTGGGGGACATCCTGAATAATCGACACTCATTTTTCTTATGCACACGGTAATATTATCGTGTGCACAAACGTCGTCAATCGAGAACGAGAATTTGAATCCCTTGATAACCGATTTACAACCTCTCTGTTCGTGAACTGATGGTCCGCGCCTCCCTCGTCGAACGGTATATAGAATTAGAACAATGGGTTCAAAATCTCTCCCCTGCTCGGAATGCGTTCTTGCACGGACTCATGTGGGCCGTAATGTGGACGACGCTTACGGCGGTGTTCGGTTCGCAGTCGATTCTGAGGGCAGTGGGTATCGGGGTCGCTGGTGGGGTTTTCTACGGCTGGCTGTGTTACTCGTGGGGAATTCCTTCGTAAGCCGATCTCTACCCAGCCAGATCGATCTCTTCGACCACGCTCGGCGAGTCGTTCGAGGGGTTGTTCACAGCTGTCGAGACTGGATACCCGCGCAGTGCATCCGCCGGTGTCGGTTCGAGCTCGTCCACCTCCACGCCGTCTAACCACGCTGATTCCGCTTCTCGTGAAAGCATGACCGCCATCCGGTCGTGATACTCGCGCACAGTAGCGTTCGGCTCGCGGGTCAGGATGGTGAACGTCACCAGTGGTTCGGGCTTCGAATCGTCGACGCTCCCTTCTTCTGTGAAATCTCCCAACCCAGTCTGGGTCTGTGGTGGCGTCCACGTCTCCCACAATCCAGCGAGGGCAAACGGCTCTCCATCCGTTCGGGTGATCCGATACGGCTGTTTGGAGCCATTCGTTGTGGCCCATTCGTAAAATCCGTCGGCGGGAACGAGACACCGCCGATTGTGGTAGGCATCGCGGAACGCAGACTTCTCATCGACCGTCTCCGAACGGGCGTTGATCAGATTCGTGCTCGCTTCGTCGGCCCACGACGGGACCAACCCCCACCGGCTCTGGGTGATCGAGTCGCGCGAATCGTCGCGGACGACCGGAAGCTGCTGTCCCGGCGCAGCGTTGTACCGAGGCTCGAAATCAAACGCGAACCGAGCCCCAAAGCGCTCCTCGACCTCGTCGGGCTGAATGAACAGGCTATAACGTCCGCACATACCTTACAGACGGTCTCCAACGCGATAAAGTCAACCTCTCTGTCCCGACGGACAATGATTTAAACCACATGGCGAACAACCCACCGTCGTGGCAGACGACCCGTCGTTCGAGATCCCCGAACGCCCAAAGCGTCAGTACTCTCGACGAACGGTTCAGTACGACGGTGATGTGAATTTCACACTCACACCGGCACACGACCGGGACACCGACCAACTCGAAGCCCTCGTCATCGACGTGCTCGACACCGGTCCGTACCGATACGGCGAGTGGTTCGATCTCCCGATGACACTGTTTCTGGTTCACGACGACCAGACCAACGACACCTTTCGCGTGTCGATCCGTGACGGGTCGGTCACGCTACACGTCCTTCCAAAAACCGACTCGGCGGGGCTGAAAGCGCTTTATGAACGGATCGTTGCGGCGAGCAACTGTGGCTGGTCTGTCGATCGGCACGTCGAGGTAGCGTGAAGCATCTTTCGCGTCGGTAACTCGAACACATCCGAGACAAAACCGATTTCTCTCGGCCACTCGATCCAGATGTATGACAGTCTCTCGCGCAGTTGAATTGGAGGGCCACATCATCGACTCGGGGATGATGCAGTCGTGCTTTGGCGTCATCATGGACATGGGCGGATCGTTCGAGGTCGAAGCGTTCGACATCGGTCGTTCGAAGACCGATGCGTCGTACGCTCGGCTTGTCGTGAGCGCGGACACCCAGAGTGATCTCGAAACGATCATTCACGAACTCCACCAGAACGGTGCAAATCCTGTCGACCCGAGGGACGCAACGCTCGATCCTGCGCCTGCTGATCGAGTCGTCCCAACAGGATTTTACTCGACAACGAACCATCCGACGGATATCAGATTCGAGGGGGAGTGGGTACCGGTCGAGAAGATCGAGATGGACTGTGCTGTGGTCGTTGAGCTCGACGGCAACGACCAACCGGTTCACGCCCAGGCGAAAGTGCTGACCGCCATCGAGGAGGGGGATCTCGTTGTCACGGGCGAGACCGGAATCCGTGTACGCCCGCCCGAGCGTCCGCGGGAGAGTGCTGGTGCGTTCGGATTCATGCAAGGTGGCGTCTCCAGCGAACGGCCATCACAATCGACGATTTCGACGATTGCGGATGCGATCGTTGAAACGAAGAGCGAAGGCGGGTCGGTCCTTGCCGTTTGTGGCCCTGCGCTTGTCCACTCCGGTGCGCGTGAGGACCTCGCGCGGCTCGTTCGAGACGGCTATATCGATATGCTTTCGGCTGGTAACGGCTTTGCCGTTCACGACATTGAACGTGACCTCTACGGCACCTCACTCGGAATGAACACCGAAACCCTCGATCACCCTCGACGAGGTCACAAACACCACATCTACGCGATCAGTGAAGTCATCCGCGCGGGTAGTATCGAGCAGGCCGTCGAGAATGGTCTCATCGAATCGGGTGTGATGTACGAATGCATCAAAAACGATGTGCCATTCGTTCTCGCGGGCTCGATCCGTGACGATGGACCGTTACCCGATACGATCACCGACACCCTCGAAGCCCAGAACGCCATCCGAGAACAAGCTCACGAAGCCGATATGGTGCTCATGCTCTCGACGCTGTTACATTCGGTCGCTGTCGGTAACTGTCTCCCATCGACAACACGCGTTGTCTGTGTTGATATCAATCCGGCGACCGTCACACAACTACTGGACCGTGGTAGCGCACAAGCTGTCGGAATGGTCACCGACATCGGCACCTTCATCCCAATGCTCGCAGAGCAAATCCTCGATAGCGACGAGTAACAGAGGACACTCGGACGCTGCACCCGAAACAGTAACAAACTAATCGAATCGGTGGGTTAATAATACTCTAGAAAATTTTATTAATAAGATGGGTCTCACGGATTCAATGCAGATTCGAGAGCGTTTTAGTCGGTCATCACCGGTCGGTGTCGGCGCCTTGCTCGTGTTGGTCTGTCTTTCGGTGATCGGCGTGGCAGGTGGCTATTGGAAAATATTCATCATCTCGTGGGTCGGGTTCATGGCGATGGCTGGTGGGGCAATCCCTGGTGCGCGGGCTGAGACGATCAGTGCTGATCGGTTGGTTTGGGGGTACGGACTCGCCAGCGGTGCAATGATAATGAGCGCCGCTATTTTTCTCGTTCCGGAAGCCATCGGATATTCGCCGACAATCGGTGGAGTTGGGATCGCCGCCGGTATCCTCGTGGGCTACGGTGCTCACACAATTGGCCATCGACTCTCACACATCGAGTCATTCGATTCGACCTCCATTCAACTCAGTGCTCATTCGTTGGCCGACGGTGCAATCATTGGACTCGTCTATGCGACGCTCCCCGATCTTGGACTGTTACTCGGGTTGGGTATCGTCTCACACAAGGGGCCAGCAGGGTACGCTGCTGCTCGTCAGCTCTCTCAGACTGGAAAACCGGTGTCCCTTCTGCTTCTCCCAGCTGCTGGCGTCGGGCTGGCAGCCTTCCCAATAGCGTTGGTGGACCTGGGCGGGTCATCTAGCATCAACGCAGTGATCTTTGGATTCGCCACCGGGACGTTTCTTCACGTTGCTATGGACTTTCTCCCGCAGTGTGAGATCGGAAACGAGATCGGTGATGCGGTCGGACAGAACGAAAGCGACGATGTCCACGCCGAACTCGATCGACTCCGGGTGCACGCCGTCGTGAGCACAATCCTCGGTGCGGGTGCGGTCGCCATTGCGTGGGCACTACTCGCGTAATGATCGAAATTGAGAAAAGTAAGGAAAGGAGGAAGAACGATCCTCAATGTAACATTGCTTCGCAGTGGGGACAGATTTTCATCCGAATTGGAATTTCCCTGTTGCACCACGGGCACCGCATCTCGTCTGATGATCCTTCATCAATGAATACGACCATCTGTGTGCGATTTCTGTATGCGTGGTGTTAACTATACCGCCATTACTTCGAATTCGATTCGGTTAGTGTGATGAATTCAGCACCTGAGTCTTCAGTTCCGTACTGTTCGAAAAAAGCCACGTCTAGACTAGGAAGATGTCAAAGCTCGACTTTCGTCGTTGGATCATCGAGATTCCAGAGCACACGGGGGAGAAACGCATCAAGATGGTCGATGACGTGCCGATCGGAGACATTCAGCCCTTCGCAGTATGTGTGTGCCTCATCACGGACAGAGACGTGGATATCATCGTCTTCGACGTGGACTTCGAGCGGGAACACAGAGCATCGCGTTGGCTTCCAGTCGTGTTCGGCGTGGAGCGAACAGCGACCGTCGTCACGGAGGAAATAGCAGGCGTGTTCGTCGATATCGATGTGTTCGTCCCGGTCTTTTTCCTCGCGTCGGACGAAATCACGTCCACGAATCTGCTTGACGGACTCGTTGATATTCTCACGCTGTGCAAGTTCAAGGAGGTCTTTACCATACAAAAGCACGCCGTGGTGACAACACCACGTGCATTCGGGAACGCACTCGAACGTGAGGTCCGGATCGAACTCGACAACGGCCTCACAGCCGGGATACACTTCGATGCGTTGGTCGTCGGTCACGGTAACACATCACGGCGCGTGGCGTGATACGTCCTTCGTCCCTCACACATTGATGGCAGCTTAGCTGTATCCACGCCAGCGATGTCCACACTCCATACATTTGAAAAAGCGCGTTGGTGGCTCGTCAGCCGACGCTGTTTGTTTGATCGTATACCACGCTCGGTCGTGGCCGCAGTCCTCGCAGATCGCTTCGGTGGTAGGGAGTCCCTCTTCGGCGGCTCCTTCTTCGGTTTCGATCACATCATCGAACGTCTGTGATTCAGTGCTGACGAATTCCGCAGCGCGTTCTTCGTCCTTCTGGACGCGAGCGTCACAGTTCGAACAGACCATCTCGCTGTCGCTATCAGTGTGCATCAGCGAACCGCACTCATCGCAAAATTGCATGCTTGATGTAGTCACTCGATGCCTAAAAGCGGATCACCTCTGTCCGATCACAAGACAGTTAGAGGATCTCCATGCCGTGATTTCGAGGCGTGCTCACGTGGACAGTGCCGTCGATGTCGAGTGCATCGAGTGCGTCTCTGGCTGTCGCTCGGGCTGACTCTATGTGGTCTTTGTCGGTTACCCCATACACAGCAGGACCCCACGAAGACTGTCCGGTCCCCATGATCGCAGACGACTCTCGTAGTCGTTCGATGAGCTCACCAGCTGGTGGCCGGTAAACGCCACCCTGCTCGTCAGCGTACCACGCCCCATTGAGTCGGCCAAGCGTTTCGATTGCGCGGCCGAACGGTTCGAGTCGCTCCTCGACGACTGCTGGCAGCAGTTGGTGGGTGAGGACGACTGCGAGTTCGTCACTGATGGAGGGGTCAGCCCGCTCGACGACCGAGCGTATCTGCTCATCCTCACGCTCGCCGTGTTCGCCGGTGATGTCTGCAGGAACAACGACGACAAACCGCCACTCGTCGGGAACAGCGTGTCGAGCGACGACAGGCGGGACAGTCCACTCGCCGGTCGCGGGCGGTGCGGTTGTGAACCGGTCTGTGGGATGTCCGGCGTCGACCACGAACCCACCGGATTCGAACGTCGCAACGCCGATTCCACTACGACCGCCCCGACCGAGCGCGGGTGCGTACTCACGGACAGTCGCGGTGCTATCGTACGCCCGTGCAATCGCCGCAAACGTTGCGAGCGCGTGCTGGGTGCCGCTGCCAAGCCCGACGTGTCGGGGCAACGATTCGAGAAGACGCACTTTCGCACCGGGAACGTCGAGCAGCGAGACAGCTCGCTGTGCAGAGGCGCGAATCATCGGATCGGCCGAAAGATCATCGGCTCGTTCTGCCTCGACGACGACGCGCGGCTCAGTCAATGCCACCCCAACACCACCATAGAGGCGCTCACGAGCCAACGAGAGGTTCTGAAAACCGATGTGAAGGCGTGCCCCCGTACATACCCGAACCATATGCTATTCTGTCGAGGTACGAGTATCCCGGTTTCGACACCGGAGATGTCTACCAAACCAGCAACTCAAGCTTACGAATACAGCCGCTCGAAAAGCTCGACAGAGAGCGAACCAACGCGGTGTCGTCAAGCGACCAGTAACGTCATCCGATGCTTTTCCAGAGCGTGTACAGAACGAACGTCGAGAGATACCCGACCGCGAGCGCAGTCGTCAGTGGCGAGCGCCCGAGCAGGGCAATCACGACAATCAGCAGGGGACCGCACAGGATGAGGGTGTCGTAGACAGTGTCACGACCATCGAACTGAAAGAGCGTCCCGACGATCGGGAGGTCTGCCGGTGTCACGGACGATCACCCCGCAGGAGTATACTCCGGAGCAAAACGAGCACTGGAATGATTTCGAGCCGACCGATCCACATGTTGAACATGAGCAACACCTTCGCGGCTGTCGACATCGTTGGTCCTGTGATACCGGTCGAGATCCCGACATTACCCTGTGCGCTTGCAATTTCGAAAATAACGTTTCCGAGCGTGAACCGTTGTGGCACGAGGAGCAACAGCCCAACGAGACCGATGACGAGAAACACCAGCCAGAGGAGCGTAATGATGGCTGCCTCCTCGAATTCGCGTGAGAGTTCGACATCCGATAGCGTTCGTCCGTCGATCTCGAACCGACGAACCGCAGACGCCGGGTAGAACACACTCATGATTCGGTATGCTGTCCCTTTTCCGAGCGTGAGAAGACGGATGAGTTTGATCCCACCGACAGTCGATCCCGCAGCAGCGCCGACAAACATCCCGAACGTCATCGTCAACTGAGTGATGGGTGCCCACGTCTGACCGATAGCAGCGGTTTGAAATCCGGTGCAGGATGCCGCAGAGACGAACTGAAACAGTCCAGACCGGAACGATTGAAAGAGCGTCTGGTACGGTCCTGTGTGATAGAGTAACACTGTGAGCACGGTGCTCCCGACGCCGAAAAAGATGAACACCCACCGGGTCTGGAGATCACGATAGAGATTCCGGAGATCTCCCTGCAGTATGAGGTAGTGGACGGGAAAGGCGATGCTGCCGAGAATCATGACCGGAATGAGCGCGAATTCGATAACAGCATTTTGATATGTTCCGATGCTGTTGTCGGTGACGCTGAATCCACCGGTTGCGAGCCCTGTCATGGCATGATTGATGGCGTCCCATATCGGCATCCCCGCGAGCCAGAGGAGGGCGATCGAGACGAACGTAAAGAGAACGAAGATCCACCAGATGGTCCGCACAGTCGAAACGATGCTAGGATGAATTTTCTCTGAGCGTGCTTCACTCTCATAGAGCGTAAGGGAACCACTCCCTGGCCGCGAGAGAATCGCCGTCGTGAGAACGATAACACCGACACCACCGACCCACTCTGTGAACGAGCGCCACCACTGGAGCGTACGCGGTAACTCGTTTTCGTGGACCGTCATCGTGAGACCGGTCCCCGTGAATCCGCTCATACTCTCGAAAACACCGTTGAGCGGGGCACGAAACGCCGCAAGCGTCGCCGTATCAGCATCTGTCGGCACGGCCAGCCACGACGGATCGAGGCGCACCGTCCACGCGATAAGCACGAACGGGAGTGAACCAAGCAGCGCAACGAAGAACCATCCCGAAGCGGCGATCATCATCCCGTGGAGCTTTCCCGGCTCACCGGCTTCGCCGATCCATTCACAGATTACAATCCCAAGACCGAGCGCAAGTCCGCCCGAAATGAGGAGGCTCGGAATGGTGTAGTACTCTCCCCAGACGATCGGAACGGCTACTGAGAGAAACATCATGCCGGATAAAGCCTGCAAAATGCGTCCGAGATCGAAAAGAATCGTACGGAGCCGGGGATTCATCTACGTCGTCAGTATCCTCGATAGTGCTAAATAAGCCGTGATTTCATAGCGTGAACTCGATTATCGATCGCGTGACACGGATGGCATTGCCTGCGAGCTCCCTCAAAAAGTATCAGCTGTGAGGTTCATCACTTCCCTTCTGAGATCGTCCTGTGGTCTTTGAACTGACCGAAAATGTCCGTCACGTTCGGGACAGCGCCTTGTTCTGAATAGACCGTCACGAGATCACCGGGTTCGATGTGGGTGTTCCCACGCGGTGTGATGGGGTCTTCGTTTCCATTTCGCTCGATCGCAACGATGAGCATATCGTCTGCGATGATCTCTTCAGATGCCGCCTCAGAGAGCGTCTTCTCGGCGATCGGAGCATCCGTCCCGACGCGAATCTCGAAGACTTCAGCCGTCTCTCCGATGTGCATGTAATCGACGACACTGGGACGTTCGACGGCTCGATAGAGATTTTCGGCGATGAGTCGCTGTGGGTTCTGCATCGTGTTCGCGCCGATTCGTTCGAACACACTCATGTGGTCGGGATCGTGAACGACCGAGACGATGTTTGGAACGTCGAACTCGCCAGCGAGGAGACAGATCATTATATTGGTCGCATCTCGGTCTGTCGTTGAGATAATCGCATTAGCTTGATCGATACCAGCGTCGACCAACGTATCTTGGACAGTTGCGTCGTCGTTGAGGACGAGACAGTCGAACTGACTAGCGGCGGTTTCGGCTCGCTCTCGATCGCGTTCGATAACGACGACTTCGTTACCGCTTTGGGTAGCGATGTCTATGAGCTGTGTCCCGATATTTCCCGCGCCAACGACGATGAGATACATACTGTGAAATTTTCTCAGACGGCACGAAAACCTACCGTTCTACACGCGCACAGCTCTCAGTTCGTAATCCTCGTCCAGTTCGTATATCCGTCGAAAGACGCGTTCGACGAAATCGGCTGTGTGTTTCGGATCGGCGAGAGCCGAGATATGGACGGTTGCATCGGGAGCCTTCCGTGTGGCTGGCTGCTCAATCTTGAACACCGGGAACGATTCGAAGAGTGATTCGAGGCGCTCGCGCTCCGTATCAGTCAGATCAAGCGTGATCGTTCGGTCGGCGTACGTGAGTCGTCCGGCATCGGTTTCGAGAACCACGCGCTTGCTGTTACGCGAACGGTGGGCCGTGATCGCCTCGGCAACGAGCGTCAGCCGATCGTGTGCTGTGTGTGCCTCGAAACGAGTCATGTGTACGCTGCTGTCGGTGAGCACCGACAAAAAGCGCGCGCCTACGCCTTTGCGATGAACTGCAGCCACCCGTCGGTGGTGACGGATGAATCATCGACGGTGAAGCCAGCGTTTCGCAACCGCTCGTTGAGATCATCGAGAGTGTAGAAAACGAACTGCCGTTCGTCAGATTCGTATACCGACCCGGTCTGTTCACCTTCTCCCTGTTTGACGGCGAGAGCGAGCGTCCCATCGGAGCGGAGAACGCGCTGAAACTCTCTAAGCGTCGACTGCGCATCGGATCGGGGAACGTGCAGAAATGATGCACACGCCCAGAGACCGTCCATCGATTCGTCCGCGAAACCGAGTCGGCGCATATCCATTCGAGCAACGGAGACAGACGGTGCGGTGTCTTGTATCATCTGGAGAAACGCCGGTGTGAGATCGATACCGACGGTATCGAAGCCGTGTTCTGAGAACGCTGTCGACTCCCAACCGGGACCACAGCCGATGTCGAGCACACGATTGCCCGCAAGCGCGCTGATGAACTGATCGACGAACTCCTCAACGACGCTCCGATCGGCGTTGCGAGTACGGTACTGTTCGGCGGCGGATTCGTACGTGTCAATGGTTGACGCGACGCAATCGTCCATAAATGATGATAATTGTAGGTGGAACGAAAGTGTTTCTACAAACTTTTAGGGATGCACGTTAGGATGAACGTATGGAACGTCCTCGAATCCTCCTGCTCGGCCCACCTGGAGCCGGGAAGGGTACCCAGAGCGAAAATATCGTCGACGAATTCGATATCGAGCACGTCACGACCGGCGATGCGCTGCGTGCGAATAAGGACATGGAAACGGAGTACGGCACGCCTCGAGAGTTCATGCAGAAAGGTGAACTCGTCCCGGATCCGGTCGTCAACGAAATCGTCGCACAAGCGCTCTCTGATGCCGAGGGATTCGTCTTGGATGGCTATCCACGAAATCTTTCGCAAGCAGAGTATCTCGATGACATCACTGAGCTCGACTGTGTGCTCTCACTCGCGGTGCCCCGCGATGAACTCATTGCCCGACTGACTGGGCGACGGGTGTGTCCAAACTGTGGCGCGACCTACCACGTCGAATTCAATCCACCGGAGACGGACGGCGTCTGTGATGCGTGTGGGAGTGAACTGACCCAGCGCGAAGATGACTCCGAATCGGTCGTCAGCGAACGACTGGAAGTGTACGAAGAGACGACAAAACCAGTCATCGAATTCTACCGCGAACGAGGCGAACTCGTCGAGATTGACGGTGAACAATCGCCGGATGAGGTTTGGAACGATCTCCAACTCGCGATCGAAGACGAACTGAACTGAAACGGGCGCAGGGAGACTATTTTTGTCGATCGTAGTAGGGGGATGGCTGTACGATCACAGTCGTCGATAGAAGACAGGGTTGATAACGAGGGATGGCCTAAACCCATCAATGGCACGTGCAGAACAGAAGGTGAACGATCTCCTTGCGGAAGATTCCGACATGGACGACGCGTTGTCGACCGTGCTCACTCGGGCGGACGCGAACGATGGCACGGTAGAGTGGTCTGACGTTAAGGGAGACCTGACAAGCGGACAGTGGGGACGCATCATCGAGAAGGGCGTCCTCACGAGCGCCAGCGGCAATGGGTTCTCGGTCCAGAATCCAGATGGGGTACGTGCCGCGCTCAACGGTGGTGGATCCACGACGACTGCGGGAGAGACGACAAGTGCAGTGGATGACGACGAGGGCTCCAGCTGGTCGGTTTACGATAAACTGGCTGGTGTTGGTGCGCTCGCCATGATGAGTGGGTATTACGTCACCTCCATCCGGGACACACTCGGTGGGGCACTCGATCTCCTAATCGGCCCACTCGATCAGGTGCTTCCGTTCTACGCCGTCGTTCTTATTCTGGCGATGCTGACTGGGCTGTATTCGACGCTCCTTCAGGCAAATCTGATGGACACAGAAAAGATGGGAAAGTACCAGTCCCAGATGCAGGAGATTCAAGACCGACGTAAAGAAGCCAAAGAGCGCGGTGACGACGAAGCCCTAGAGCGGATTCAGCAAGAACAGATGGACGCGATGGGTGATCAGTTGGGCATGTTCAAAGAGCAGTTCCGACCGATGGCGTGGATTACGCTGCTCACGATCCCCGTGTTTCTGTGGCTGTACTGGATGATCCAGCCCGGAGCAGGTCGAATCCCGGACGCGGAAATGCAGGTCATCATGCCGCTCGCTGGAGAAGTAAGTTGGAACAAGCAGGTTCTCATCATGCCCGCGTGGATTGTCTGGTATTTCCTCTGCTCGATGGGATTCAACCAGGTCATCCGGAAGGGACTTAACATTCAGATGACACCAACGGCGAGTTCGTAAGACAACCTCTTTTACCCTTACCACCGGAGATGTGGCATGTTGATCACCGTTTCCGGCCCGGCTGGCGTTGGTAAGAGTACTGCCACCGCCGCGCTCGCCGAAGCGCTCGATTACGACCACGTGAGCGGTGGCGATATCTTCCGCTCGTTGGCCGATGAGCGGGATATGACCCCGCTCGAATTCAATCGTCTTGCCGAAACGAACGAACAGATCGATCTCGATCTCGATCACCGACTCCGGGAACTCGCCCGCGAACACGACGATCTCGTGATCGAATCCCGACTCGCTGGGTGGATGGCTGGCGAGCATGCCGACGTCCGAATCTGGTTCGATGCGCCGCTTTCGGTTCGTGCGAGCCGGATCGCAGAGCGCGAAGAAAAGAGCGTCGAGCAGGCCCGCGAAGAGACACAAGCACGAGCCGAAAGCGAGGCACTCCGATACCGCGAATACTATGGAATCGACATCCACGACCGCTCCATCTACGATCTCTCAGTCAACACTGCTCGACTGGGACCGGAGGGCGTCGTTGAAACCGTTTTGGCGTTCATTCGAGCGTACGATCCCGACGCAGATGAGGGACAAACGCCGGTTGAGGGCGTCACCTACGAATTCTGAATCCTAACCCAATGCGCGCTCCACCTGACGAACGCGATGTCGATGAACTCCTTTCGTTTGGCGTCGTGAACCTCGATAAACCCCCTGGGCCATCCTCTCACCAAGTAACCGGATGGCTCCGTGATCGGCTCGGTGTCGAACGTGCTGCTCACGCAGGGACGCTCGATCCCAAGGTGACCGGCTGTCTTCCGGTGTTGACCGGCGATGCCACGCGGATGGCGCAGGTGTTCGATGAGAGCGTGAAGGGGTATATCGCTGTCCTCGAACTTCATGGTCGCACGGACGATCTCGAAACGGCTGCGGAGTTCGAAGGCCCCATCCTCCAGAAGCCACCACGAAAGAGCGCCGTCAAACGTCGGCTTCGAACGCGAACGATCCACCAGCTAGACGTGCTCGAATTCGAACGCGAGAATCGGCGGGCACTACTCCGTATCGACTGTGAGAGCGGGACGTACATCAGAAAGCTCTGTCACGATATTGGGCTGGCCCTCGGCACCGGAGCGCATATGGGGGATCTCCGCCGCGTGAGAACGGTCCCCTTCGACGACACCGATCTCGTGACGATGCACGATCTGACCGACGCGATGGCCTTCTACGAGGACGGTAGTGAGCGTGAGATACGGTCGGTCGTCGCTCCGGGAGAACGCGCGCTCTCGCACATCCCGCGTGTAACGATCGCCGAGAGCGCAGCACAGGAGATTGCGAATGGTGCACCAGTCTACGCACCAGGCGTCCTCGATGCGGAGGATGCAGAGAGAGGAGCGTTGGTTGCGTGCTACACGCCAGCGGGAACGGCCGTCTGTCTCGGAAACGTAGTCGGTGACCCGGACGCTACTTCGGGAACGGTTGTCGATACCCAGCGGGTGCTGGTGTAGGAACCGACAAGAGAAGGATTAAAAACGAAAACGAAGCGCTTAATCCGAGATGGTCCGTTATCAGAGACGTAGCACGGTGCGGGACCGTGGGGTAGCCTGGTATCCTCTGCGCATGGGGTGCGTAGGACCTGAGTTCGAATCTCAGCGGTCCCACTTCTGTCGATCGTTTTGATTCTGTCTGTGATGTTTTTCGTTTAGACTGTCAAGCCATCCGGGACAGGAACCAGCCCGTATTCGAGAGCGAGGCAGACACTCAAGTGCGTTCGGAGTAATATCCCTTCATGGAACGGTACTTCGATAAAAATCCGAAATCGGAGGTTTCGTCGTTCATATCAACAGTGGGGGTACTTCTGTGAGTGAATCGTTCGTCGAAAATCGGGCGCTGTGGCCGTGGTGGGCGCTCGTTCTTATCCTCACTGCGATACTGCTCGCTATCGCACACGCCTTCATCGGGACGATCGTCTTTGGAGTGTTTTTCTACTACGCGATGCGACCAGTCAACCGACGCGTTCGACGATTTACGAATGGACGGCGGCTCGCGGCCGCGTTAACGCTGTTTCTCGTCTTCATCCCACTGCTCCTGTTTATATTCTACACGCTTCTCGTCGGACTCGAAAATCTCAACGTTCTCCTCAACGATCAAGTTCGTCAGGCGATTCGTCCGTATCTCGATGTCTCCTCAATCGTCGAAAAACCAAGACAGACCCTCACGTTCGTCGAACAACTTCGTCAGACAGGGCCACTGCAAGATATACTCTCGACCAGTATCGGTGTCCTCGTGACAATCTCGAACTTGTCGATCAACCTCGCACTGATCGTCGCAATCGTCTACTACCTGCTTCAGGACGGAGCACGTATCGAAGCGTGGTTTCGTGACGAAGTCGGGGAAGACAGCGCGGCATACGCCTACGCGAGTGCCGTCGATGCAGATCTCGAATCTGTCTACTTCGGAAACGTCATGGCCATCGTGATGATTGCCGTCTTATCCGTGTTCTGGTATAATATTTACAACTATCTCGCACCATCACAAGTGATGATTCCGGTTCCGACGCTGCTAGCGCTATTGACCGGTATTGCGAGCATTATTCCCATTATCGTCGGAAAACTCGTCTATCTCCCCATTACTGGCTATCTGTTGCTTCTCGTGGCGCGGACCGATACACAGCTCGTGTGGTATCCAGCGCTGTTCGTCGTAGTGGCGTTTTTCTTCCTCGACTTCGTCCCGCAGACGTTCATCCAGCCGTACATCGCGGGACGAAATCTCCACGTCGGATTGATGATCTTCGCGTACGTCTTTGGTGGATTGTTCTTTGGCTGGTACGGACTCTTCCTCGGACCAATTATCCTCGTGTTCTCACTGCAGGCTATCCGCCTCGTCGTCACAGATCTGCTCCATGGTGGCCCAGTGACGCCGCGGCCAACAGCGGCTGAAGACCTCGGTTCCGATCCAGCGCTCGAACAGAACTAGCGACATTTCAATTCACTACAATCATCACAATAGTTAAGTAGAATCAATCTAATATTTATATAGGAAATAAAATTTACAATTGTCGGGTGGGCGCAGTACATCTCTCAGCTTTCGAATGAGTTGATATACGTACTTCGGCCACACAGACGACGTACACCGCAGCATCGCTGCTATGACAGACAATCCTATCGAAAACACCCAGTAATGGCCGACGATTCAGGGAATCAACCACCGGTGCCCGACGGACTCCCTGTCCTCGGGAATACGCTCGATTTTATTAGAAGTCCAATGTCATTCATCGGAAAACTACCGAAGCATGGGGACATCGTGCGCTGTGAGTTCCCGATGATTCGAGCGGTTGCACTGTTCCATCCTGAAGACATTAGGACTGTTCTTCTCGCGGACCAGCAGACGTACCGGCGATGGAACTTCGACCAACTCCGGAAGATGGGTGGGTACGACTTCGCTCCCGAAGGGCTGGCCTTTACTGAGGGGGAAAAGTGGCGCAACCAGCGTCGTCACCTTCAGTCGATGTTCGGTCTCGATCGACTCCACGGCTACGCAGACACCATGGTTGAGCACACAGAGCGTGTGCTCAAGCAGTGGGAGGACGGAGCAGAAATCGCGCTCAATCACGCCTTTTCGGAGCTCTCGTTGGCTGTCCTCACTCACTCGTTGTTCGATTTCGACATGCGCGAGCGGGGTGAGCCAATCATCCGGGCCACCGAGACGCTGAACGACCGCGCGCAGCTGGGTGGACGCAACGCTGTGGAATTTCTGCTCCCATCGTGGATTCCTACGCCAGGACACGCTCGCTACCGCGAAGCGATGGATGATTTCGATACGGTCGTCGATGAGTTGATCACAGAGCGTCGTGCGAATCCCGTTGGCTACGATGACCTCCTCGCCCGCATGCTCGCAACCGAGAGTGATAGCGACTATACAATGTCTGATGCCGAAATTCACGATCAGATGCTCGCCTTTCTGTTTGCAGGACACGAAACCACTGCCACCACATTGACGTTTACGTGGTTGCTCCTCTCGACGCATCCGGAAAAGCGCAAGCGATTAGACGCCGAGATTGAAGACGTGCTCGGTGGAGCACCTCCTTCGCCCGAACGACTCGATGCGCTTACCTACACCGAACAGGTCATCAAAGAAGCGCTGCGCCTGTATCCCCCAGCTGCGATGTTGTTCCGGAAGAATCTCACCGAGACGGAGATCGGGGGACACACTGTTCCAGCGAACTCGACGATCCTCCTCCCCCAGTTTGTGGTCCACACGGACGAGCGGTGGTACGACGATCCGCAGACGTTCCGGCCAGAGCGCTGGGATAGCCGGAGAGAACGGCCAGAGTATGCGTATTTCCCGTTCGGCGGTGGTGGACACCACTGCATCGGAATGCGTTTTGCCATGATGGAACTGAAGCACGTTATTCCGATCATCGCCCAACGCGTGGATTTCGAGTTACTGAGCACTCCCGACCCAGCTGTGCAGATGGAAATGACGCTCCAACCAACCGAAGATATCCGTGCGCGCGTCACCAAGCGGTCGTCACGCTATTAGCGTTTCGCGCTTGGGTTCGTGACAGCGCCGTTAGCAGCCGAGCCAAACGACTCACCATACTTTGCGAGCACACCGGACGTGTAAGCTGGCTCTGGCTCGTCTCTTGCTTTGAGGCGTCGGTCTATGTCGTCGTCCGAAAGGTCAGTCTCGATGATTCGCTCGGAGATGTCGATCGTGATAGCATCACCATCTTCGAGTGCAGCGATGGGCCCACCAACGTACGCTTCGGGAGCAACGTGGCCAATCATCGGCCCACGAGTTGCGCCGGAAAACCGTCCGTCAGTGAGGAGTGCGACGTCGTCCTCGTGTCCCTGACCGACAACAGCGGCGGTGACACCGAGCATCTCACGCATACCGGGACCGCCCCGGGGTCCTTCGTTGCGGATGACAATGACATCCCCACTCTCGATTCCTCCCTCCTGGACGTACTGCATCGCGTCCTCTTCGCTTTCGAAGACGCGGGCCGGTCCTTCGTGGTGGAACGCATCATCACCAGTTGCCTTCAGTACTGCGCCGTCGGGAGCGAGGTTCCCGCTGAGAATCTTGATTGCTCCCTCGTCGGTGAACGGATCGGAGACAGGTCGGAGGAAGTCCACATCGATCGACTCGTCGTCAGGAAGGTCCAACTGCTCGAGCTCTTCGCTGATGGTCCGTCCGGTAATGGTCATTGCATCGCCGTGGATCAGCCCGGCGTCGAGCAGACGGCGGATGACAACGGGAATTCCACCGATGTCGTGGAGATCCTTCATGACGCGCGTTCCGCCGGGCTGGAGGTTGGCAATCTTCGGCGTCCGCTGGGAGATGGCGTCGAACTCATCGATAGTGAGATCAATGCCTGCTTCGGCAGCGAGTGCGAGAAGATGGAGCACAGCGTTCGTCGAGCCACCCATCGCAACCTGAAGTGAGATGGCGTTCTCAAAGGACTTCTTCGAGAGGATCTCCGAGGGTGTGCGATTATCGCGGACGGCTTCGAGTGCGAGTTCCCCTGCGCGGTGGGACACATCGTCTCGCTCCTCGGATTCGGCGGGTGCGCTTGCGCTCCCGAGGGGCGCAAGTCCGATCGCTTCACTGATTGATGCCATCGTGTTCGCGGTGAACATTCCACCACAGGAGCCTGCACCAGGGCAAGCATGGCGTTCGATGTCGGCAAGCTCGTCCTCTGTCATGTCGCCGGACGCTACCGCTCCGACGCCTTCGAAGACGTTCTGGACGGTTATTTCGCGCCCGTCGTGCTCTCCGGGGAGAATTGACCCGCCATACAGAAAGACGCTCGGTAGGTCGGTTCGGACGGCTGCCATCATCATTCCAGGGAGATTCTTATCACAGCCTGCGACAGTCACGAGAGCATCCATGCGCTCACCGAACGCAACGAGTTCGACAGAATCAGCGATGACTTCACGGGAGATGAGTGAAGCTTTCATTCCCTCGGTTCCCATCGAGATGGCGTCCGAAATAGTGATCGTGCCAAATTCGATGGGCATACCCTCTGCCTCTTCGACTCCCTCGATAGCAGCGCCAGCAACTGTGTCGAGATGGACATTACACGGCGTGATGTCAGCCGCAGGATTGGCGATACCAACCATCGGAGCGGCGAAATCCTCGTCGTCGTATCCCATCGCACGGAACATAGCGCGATGTGGAGCACGCTCTGGTCCCTCGGTGACCTCACGGCTCGGAAGTCCCTCGGGTTTATCGTGCCAGTGCTGTTTCTGACTCATACCCCTCCCTGCATCGGCAGCGATTTAACTTGTCGGTGCACGTCAGAATTTTCCGTCTCTTCTCCGATATCTGTTATCATCATGATTTTGTAAAAATTAACGATAAGTTATGATATAATCGATTTGAAGAGGACACGAACATATCGCCGTTGTTATGTCGACCGGGGGTAATCGACCGCTATGGTCACGGACCTGAGTGTGGAAACCGAGACTCTCGATCTGGATCTCGATGCCACAGTCGTGGTTCCAGCGTACAACGAGCGCGCCTTCATCGGACGGACGCTCGACGCTCTGGCCGGACAGGACGCCGACGTGATCGTCGTCGCAGGTGGCGACGACGGGACCGAGGCAATCGCGCGATCGCACCCAGCAACAACCCACGTCATCGAGGATACAGACGAGAGTGGTCCTGCTGTCGCCCGAAACCGAGGAGCACGCGCTGCCGAGAGTGCAGTTGTCTGCTTCACCGATGCTGATACGGTTGTCCCACAAAAGTGGGTCACACGACACCTGCGCCACTACCGTGATCCGAATGTGGTTGGGGTAGGAGGGCCACAGCAACCGCTTGATGGCAGTCTCACCGATGACGTGTTGTTCACACTCCTCTCGGATTGGTGGTATCGTCTCTCGTGGCCGCTCGGATTTGTCCAAGCGAGCGGGAACAACTGCAGCTATCGCCGGAAACCGTTTCTCGAAGCTGGGGGATTCGACGAATCATTATCGTTTGTCGAAGACACCGACTGCTCGCTACGAATGTCTGATCGTGGGACGGTGGTGTTCGACCTCACCGCAACTGTCGAAACCTCCGTCCGCCGCCAATCCGAAATGGGCTATCTCGGCCTCTTTCTCACGTATATGATCGGATACAGTCGATACGCACTCGGACACGATCCCGGTGGGGAATATTTTCAGGATCGGTGAGTGGAACTGATGCTAAGCGAAAAAGGACAGTAGCTCTGGCAGAGAGCAAACGCACGCGCTCAGTCCCCTACCGATTTTCAGATCAACGAACATTTTGACATCGGTGCCTCATTCTGTGAATGCACTTCACTTCCCAGCGAGATGCAGTAGCTCGGATAATGAACGTTTTCTACATCTTCAACTATGCCCCGATCACGGCGTATTCTGTCGTTCTATCGCTCTCACGTACGTTCAGAAAATCAAACTATTGTCTATCGTCAGTTGTCGCTGATAATCTAACAGACGACGCCGCAATAGATAAGTATCTCTGAAATAATCATGATCCGTGTCACCGATATCCGGGATAGGTGGACTCATTGCTCGACGGTTGCTCATCGGTAGCAACGGACACATCGTTCACGTCTTGCAGACAACGGATCTGAAGACGATGCACGACATCTTCTCGAATATCTTCCGGGTGTTCCTGATACTAGGAACGCTCGTCGGCGTGGTTGTCATCTCCTATATGGTGTACAACGCGTTCAAATACCGGGAGAATGTCGATGAACAACTTGAGAGTGAGTCCTACACAGAACTAGAATCCAAGCTCGAATCGGACGTCGATCGGCCACAACTCGGTGAACTTCCATCGGGAAGTGGCGGCGGAAAGAAACTGGGTGTCTCATTCTTTTTCAGCGCGGTCATCGTTATCAGCCTCATCGTTTGGACCTACGGCCTCCTCATGGATGTCGAGGGTGGACCACCCGATACAGCCGATCAGATTGAAGTCAAAGTTGTCGGCCAACAGTTTTCGTGGCAGTTCATCTATCCGAACGGCCACACGAGTAGCACACTCCGAGTTCCTGAGGGGAAGACAGTGCGGCTCTCGATTACATCGAGGGATGTCTTTCATAACTTCGGGATATCGGCATTCGATTTGAAGGCGGATGCGATTCCCGGACAGACCACGGATACGTGGTTCCAACCCCAAGAAACTGGCACCTACCAAGCGAAATGTTTCGAGCTCTGTGGCGAGGGCCACTCGACGATGGAGTCGGAGGTCATTGTGATGAAACCAGATAAATTCGACAAGTGGTACGCCGGTACGAAGAATAGCACGCAAAACAAGAACTCTCCCACGAACACGACTGCGGCCAGTCACGCGATTGGCGATGTTTCAGTCAGGGCTGGCACGACGGTGGTTCGATGAGCGAGGACAGTCGACACACCGACAGTGCTGACGGAGCAGACGTGCAGACGGACGGCGGCCACGCACACAGGGGTGAGCAACCGACTGACATCGATTCGACAGTGCGTGATTTCTTCACGAGAGATACGCTCCCGCCGATGAGTTCGGTGAAACGGTGGCTCCTTACGACGAATCACAAGGATGTCGGCATCCTCTACGTCGTAACGTCGCTGTTCTTCCTCATCTTTGGGGGCGTTCTCGCGTTGCTAATGCGAGTCGAGCTGTTAACTCCTACAGCTGACGTTCTCAGCGAGGCGGGATACAACCAGGCGGTATCGATACACGGACTGATCATGATCTTCTGGTTCCTTTCACCGTTCGCCTTCGGTTTTGCGAACTATATTGTCCCGCTACAGATTGGGGCGAAGGATCTCGCATTCCCGCGACTCAACTCGTTGAGCTATTGGCTGTATCTCTTTTCGGGAATTCTCCTCGGCGTCTCCTTCTTTCAGGGGACGAGCTTTTCTGGCGGCTGGACGATGTACGCTCCGTTGAGCGTCCCGACCTACATGCCGAATATCGGTCCGACGACCACGATTCTGTCACTCCTATTGTTCGTCATCTCGGTGACGGTTTCGTCAGTGAATTTCCTGACAACGTTGCACCGAATGCGGGCTGAAGGAATGACACTCCGTCGGATGCCGCTGTTCACGTGGTCGATCCTCCTCACCGTCTGGATGATGCTCTTTGCGTTCGCGGCGTTGCTCGCGGCGCTTTTGATCCTCAGCTCCGATCGCCTTCTCGCTACGACCTACTTCACCGCTCCGGATACTCCCGGAGCGCTGCTCTGGACGCATCTGTTCTGGTTCTTCGGTCATCCCGAGGTGTACATCGTCTTCTTCCCCGCGCTGGGCGTCATGGCAGAGACGTTCCAGACGTTCACCGGAAGACGGCTCGTCGGGCGAAAATGGTTCATCGTGTCGATGTTGTTGGTTGCGCTCCAGAGCTTCCTCGTCTGGATGCACCACATGTTCCTCACGAGCATCAATCTCCAGGTCAAGACGCTCTTCATGTTGACCACAATCGGGATCTCGCTGCCTTTCGACGTCATGGTCTTTGCGCTCATCTACACGATGGTGAAAGGACGGATCCGATTCACCACGCCATTCCTCTTCTCGTTTGGTGCGCTTTTGATTTTCATTATTGGTGGTATCACCGGTGTCTTCCTCGGAGCTGTAGTGCTCGATTACCAACTCCGAGGAACGTACTGGGTCGTTGCGCACTTCCATTACGTCATGGTCGGCGGTGTAACGGCGCTCATCGGCGGACTCTTCTACTGGTATCCCAAGATCACAGGACGGATGTACAACAGGCGGCTCGGAAAAGCCACCTTTGGACTCTTTTTCATCGGGTTCAATCTCCTCTACTTCCCGATGTTCGCCGCATGGAACACACCACGGCGGGTCTTTGAGTATCCAGCGAGCCTCACACCGTGGCATCAACTTGCGACGGTCGGTGGATTCATTCTTGGAATCTCCTTTTTGCTCGTGATCTGGAACCTCTACTGGAGTCTCTGGAACGGTGAGAAAGTTGAGGGCAATCCATGGCGATATGCGTCCACAGCGGAATGGGCAGTTCCCTCCCCACCGCCACTCGAAAACTTCCCCGGGATTCCGAGCTACCGAAGTGGGTCACTCGACTTCCTCGACCGGATCTCGACAACGCAGGCCACCGATGGTGGCGCTGATCCCGAGAGTCTCACTGACGGTGGGAATAGTGAACTCACCACCAGTGATAGCAGCGAACTCACCACTAGCGACACTCACGACCATCACGACAGCCACGCTAGTCCGTGGCCTTTCTTCATTGGCGTTGCTTCGTTTTTCTTCTTCCTTGGATTGTCCGGAATCCATCAAGGCGGCGTCTATACCGCATCGGTCGCTCTCGGACTCGTTCTCGGGGCGGTGTCGCTTCTTGGGTTTGGGATGGAGTCGTTCCACGTTTCAGAACCGGCCCTCGGTGAGCGGTGGCCGTTCGACGGGATCGAGAACACGAAACTCGGCGTTTGGATCTTCCTCGCGTCCGATGTCGTGCTCTTCGGGGCATTTATCGGTTCGTACGTCTTCCTCCGTGTCGGGTACGGCTGGACCGATTGGCATCCTGTTCCCCACAATTCGATTCCGGGACTAATCAACACCTATCTCCTCCTCACGAGCAGTTTCTGTATTGTTCTCGCGCTCGTCGCGGCCGAAAAGGGGAGCAGGCGGGGTCTCATTGCTGGACTGACCACAACGCTTCTCCTCGGCATCGGATTCCTCGTGAACAAGGGGATCGAATGGTACGAACTCATCCACGAAGGGCTGTGGCTCTCGACGAACATCCAGACATCCACGTTCTTCCTCACGACGGGACTGCACGCACTCCACGTCATTCTCGGTCTCTTGATCATTATCTATCTGATCCCGAGAGCGATCGGTGGGGCGTATCTCGATGACGAGCGTCCGGTCGAGTACTTCGGGCTGTACTGGCACTTCGTAGACATCGTCTGGCTGTTCCTCTTCCCGCTCTTCTACATCATCTAGGTAACAATAATGACATCAACGAAACTGTACTCAGTGATATACGTCGTCTTGTTCGTGTTCGCAACCGCGCAGGTCGCAATCGAATTCACCAACATCGCCTACTGGGTTGCTGTCACAGCAATCCTAGTGCTGTCGGTGATTAAAGCGGTCGTCGTCGCGGCCTACTATCAACACTTGAAATACGAGCCGCGTTCGATCACGTACGTCATGCTCTCCGGTCTCTTGACGGCGCTTGCACTAACGTTCGCAGCGTCGTACTCGATTACGTGAGTCGGGAGGGAAACGATCGGTCTCATCGACTGCTCAACTTCTCTGTTCAGATTCACACGTTGTATCAGATCCACACGAACACGTAGACGTACGAGAACCCGAAGAAGACGAACACGAGTGCAGCGATCACTTTCAGATGATAGATGAACAGTTCGTCGGATTCTGTCTGGTATACGTCTTCGTACGCCTCGTGTTCGGTTCCGGTCCATTCCGTTTGGTGGACATCACCGATATGGAGCGTACTAAGTTGCTCTGTCGGAAACGGTCGCCCACAGTACGGACAGTGTGTGGCCGGCGTTTCGTCCGGTGGAACGGTCGTTTCTATCTCTGTTGGCTCCAGGTCGCCTTCTCGTGTCGATAGCGGTGTCATATGGGTGTTGTGTATGGTTGGAGAACGATCCACATGCTCGTCACGGTGTACAGGATCATGACGACGATGAGTGGATACTGGCTACGAATCGGTTGCAGTCGCCCCGAAAAGAGTTCGAACGCGGTCGCGTGTGCGACCCAGACGGCAAACAAGTGTCCACAGAGGATGAACAGGAGTTGCAGTTGCCCGAACCAGTCGGGCAACACCAGCACCTGCGGAGTTGGCGGATTGAACGGGTGGATGAGGACGGTCGCAAGCGCAGGTAACAAACTGAGAAAGTATCCGAGATAGTGTGCGAGGTGGTATCCGGCAGCGATCGGGAGCAACGAAATGACGAATCGCTCCTCGATGACGCGCGGTGCGACGTACGACTGTCCCGTCCGTCGTGCGAGCAGTGCCGCCGTTCGATAGACGAGAAGAAACACGACAAAGCCCCCGATCATCGTCCCGGCGTAGACGACTACCGGTGGTATTCCCCATCCGACTATCGCTCGTGCGAGTGCATTCCACGATGGTGTGGCAACAAGTCCGTCGTACGTCGTCGCCCACAACAGCGCGACAACGAACGCTCCCTGTCGGTATACTCCATGCGTGAGCGTGCTGCTCGGCAGTGTGATTTCGAATCCTGTCTCGGTTCGTTGGACGGGAGCCACACGGCCATACCACCGAAAGACCCGAGCAATCGGATCGACGTGCATAAACCACTCGTTCACACCGTACGCCATCGTACCGGCAAGCGTGACGAATGAGTACGCAAGAACCACGTATGCGAGCACTGACGGCGATTCGGCGACTGGACTACTCACTTCGAGCCAAACCAGTCCAAGCAGTCCGACGACACTCGGCCAGACGCCTAATCGACGCGGATACGAACGCGTCCTGCGCTGAGGGAACAGCGATGCGAGCGCTCGCCATGGGTTGACTGCAGGCCACGTGTTTCCAATGAGGTAGACGGACATCGTGTAGCCTGCCCACCAGCCCGCCCAGACGACGAGGATAGCGAAGTTTGACGTGGGAGTTGGTGATCCAAACAGCCCACTCAGCACGATCAGACCGAGGAGCGCGACACTCAGTGTCTGCACTGCACGGACTCCAACGACTCGGATCGTTTCCCACGTGGGAACGGCCTGCTGCCAGTCGTTGATCGAGCGGATCGTTTCGTGATCGGTTATGAGGCTCGTGAGGAGAAACGACGCGCCGACGACACCACCGCCGGTGGAGACCACCAACCAACGAGGAACGCTGACCGGTTCCTGTGAGAGCCGCAGTGAACCAGCGTGTGCTACGACTGGCTCCGTGACGATCAGCACGCCTATCAGACCGACTGCAGTGATACTCGTGACATTAAGGAGTGAAACAACGAGCGAACGGATCGTCGGTATCGCGCGCACCATCGAATCCTACGAACCGAGGAGGAGGTTCACGACGATCACGCCGACACCCAAAAGCCCGAGGAGCCAAATCGCCACACCAGTGGCTTCTGCGCTTTTTCGACCATGGCTTCGGAGTGAAAGATAGATGCCGGAGACGAAATACCCACAGACGAGACCTCCGATGACGATAGCTAGTCCGATCCCAGCCATCTGGGTCCCAATCCCGATCGATGGAAGCGACGACGCGCCAATGAAGAGAACCGAGCCCGCCCCTGCCGCGAGTACGAGTAGAAGAAATCCGATAATCCACGTGGGCGGTATCTCTGATGAGACTGTCTCGGTTGATCGCGCTGAAGGGGTGATATCCGGCAGCTCTGACGCCGTGCTTCGCCCGCCCGACGCTGTGGCTGTCTCGCTTACACTCCTAAGACGAGCGATTACAACGACGATTGCGAGTAGGAACAGGCCCATCAGGAGCGTGCTTACTAGGTAGTTGATCTCAACCATGGCACTATCTGTCGTTGTTATTCAATCCTTATATTTCTACGGTCGGTCGACGAAAGAGTATCGACGGTCCGTCCGACAGATCTCGTGCTGTCAAAACAGAAATAACCGAATCCTTTGTGAGGGTGATCTACTCTCGCACTGCGGGCTGTCCGTTTACGAAATCGAGTACACGCTCATTGAACAAGTCGGGTCGTTCGAGATTCGGCAGATGAGCTGTATCGAGAATAATCGATTTTTCCACGGTTGGAAGCTGCGCGGTCAGTTTCTCGGCAATTGCGAGGATATCCGGGCGGTCCTGATCTCCTATTATGACCAGTACTGGGGCTTCAATTTCATCGAGTCGGGAAACAGCGGACGGCTGTAATTCCTGTTCTAAGTCCTCTCCATTCGGTGCAATCTCATAGCTCTGTAAAAGCATATCACGGAGCAATTTCCGGAGCTCCGGATCGAGTTGATCGAGATCCCGATACGGGCCAGCCAACCACATTTCGGATTCGATTTCAGCTGCACGCTCGTATGCTTCTTGTTCGAACGCAGCCCCGGCTTCTTCCCACCCTTCGAGCGTCTGTCGATCGGTGAACTGATAGCCCTCTACTGCAGCGGCGGCGAGCGATATCGTCTTCACCCGATCCGGATGTTCGAGTGCGAAGTTGAGCGCGACTGCGCCGCCTGCGGACGCCCCGAGTAAATGTGCCGACGCTACGTCGAAGTAATCGAGTAGAGCAGTGAGATCGTGATGGTGAGTGAATGGATCGTCCGGCATATCGGACTGCCCGTGGCCACGTAGATCATACGCGATAACGCGGTGGTGCTGTGCGAACTTCTCGAACTGAGCCTCCCACATTCGACTATCTGCCACTCCTGCGTGGAGGAGTACCAACGGTTCACCGTCACCCGCTGTCCGGTAGTACAGTTGTGTGCCGTTGACAGCGGCAATTCCGGTTTCTGCTGTGTTCTCGTTGGACACTGTCACAGTGTACGTACCATCGTCATGTATATCTAACTGAAATGATGAAATGAAACGAAACTGGAAGAGAGTGCGTCTGTCCAGAGCAGTACGCTGTTCACGAGTCAGTCGGTTTCAAACAGCACGGTGCTACTCCATTGCAGAATACAAGCCTGAACGGAAGGTGTCGGTAGCAACGCACGATTACTCGGGCGACATTATTCTGCCGTCAAGTCCTCAACTATCAACGTTGATTGAGATCACGTCACGACGCTTACTCAAAGTCACGCCGTAACGCGATCTCGAACCACGGGCAGAGTCGGAGTTGACGGTACATCCGAGGATTATCGTGGAGATGCTCGTAGGGGGCCCAGAGGACGCCGCCGACTTCTTCTGGATTAGGGTCAATCGATGTGTCGTTCAGTGTGCATTTAAGCACCGCGCAGACTTCGTATTCAACGCCGTCATTGAGATAGTAGCGCTTGTACTCGAACTTGTCCGTCACGCGGAGGTCATCGTACTGTTCTGGGGCGATGCCCAGTTCCTCTTCGAGGCGCTGTTCGGTCGCTTCGACTTGCGTCTGGTTCTGGAGGGGATGAGAAGCGACAGTACCGTCCCAATGGGTGTCCCAGAGACGTTTATCGGCACTCCGTTGTGCAAGAAGGATGTGTCCGTCACCATCGAACACGAGTGCGGTGAATGCACGGTGCCGTGTGCCGTCACCAGTGTGTGCATCGAGTCGGTTCACGATGTCTAACTCGGTATCGTTTCCATCCACGGCGACGACAGACTGCTTTGCGTTCTCGTGTTGGTTGGTGTCTCCGGAGGCTGAGACATCGTCAGTGCTCATACACCTTCCTTGGTGACACCCCATAAGGACTCTTCGACTTATCTGTCCCTTCTCTGTGGTGCGTTTCTCCAAGGCATGGAACAGCTACTGCTCGTGTCGGTGCGCTCTCTATGCACTCCGTGTCCAACGGTTACCGAGAAAGCAGGTCACCCCAACTGTTCGTTGAGGATCAGTCGTGTTTTCGTGCTCATCACGTCATCGAGACCTCGTGCTTTGGTTATGAGATCGTTCACGCGTCTGGTGTCGGTGGCATCGACGACGAGTACGATATCCTCCTCGCCGCTGACCTGCCAGACGAAATCGACTTCCTTCCATTCGGCCATGCGCTCAGATACCTCAGTCGTGTCGACATCCACTGCAACTCCGATCTCAACCATCGCCTTCACGTTTCCGGTGCGCGTCGAGATTGTGAACCGCTCGATAACGCCGTCGTCGATCAGCCGTTCGACCCGATTGCGCACCGTACCTTCCGAGGTATTGACCGTCGACGCGATCTCGGTGTATGGAGTTCGAGCATCACGTCGAAGAATGTCGAGGATGTCTTGATCCAGGCTGTCCATTTCCATTGAGAATCATGTCTACCACTCCCACCCACTTGGAAATTACGAAAATCGTAATCTAACTTCGAATGACAATGATTAAGTCGTTCCTCGAATACGTACTTCGTAATGACGGACGCCTATGTGGCCCTCGAAGGTGGGCGTGTGGTCGAAGCACGCGCTCGTGCTCCTGGCTGTACACGCGGTGAACTGGTGTTCACGACCGCCTATACGGGGTATGAAGAGAGTCTCACCGATCCTTCGTATGAGGAGCAGGTACTCACGTTCTCCTACCCTCTCATTGGGAACTACGGTGTCCGACCCGAACGATTCGAGTCAGACCGTGTTCATCCACGCGCAGTTGTCGCCCGCGAACTCACCGACGATGTGGCGTCGTGGCTGACCGAAGCAGAAATCCCCGCTATCGATCATCTCGACACACGTGAACTCGTCATCGGAATCCGCGAGGAGGGTGCGATGAAATGTGGCATCGCTGTTGGTGAGGATGTCACCGCAGAAGACGCGCTCGCTGAACTCGATCAGTGTCAAGGGATGAGCGAGCACACGGATATCGGATCGCAAGTTTCGGTGGACGGACAGACATCGTACAACCGTGATGGAGACGGACCGACTGTTGCGCTCATCGACTGTGGTGCAAAGGGGTCGATCATCACCTCGTTGATCGAACGCGATGCGACCGTTCACGTCTTCCCCTACGACGCGACTGAGGACGACATCGCCGAACTGTCTCCGGACGTATTGTTCATCTCGAATGGACCCGGCGATCCGAAGAACTTCGAGGCGGCCGGCGATCTCGTGCAGTCGTACGCGGGGGAGGTGCCGCTTGCCGGTATCTGTCTCGGGCAGCAGGTCATCGCAGAAGCGCTCGGTGGCGACACCGAGAAGATGACCTTCGGTCACCGGGGTGTCAACCAACCCGTCCGTGACCTCCGAACGGAACAAGTCGTCATGACGACACAGAATCACGGCTACACCGTCTCCGAACCCGGTGATCTCGAAGTCACGCAGGTCAATGTCAACGACGGCACCCCAGAGGGTCTCGACAGCGAAGATCTCGGTATTATCACCCGACAGTATCATCCCGAGGCAAATCCCGGTCCCCACGACACGCTCGGATTTTTCGATGATGTGCTGACGATGGCCAAAACAACTGCTCCGACCGCTAATTGATCTCGCTCTCCGACGATTTTCATCGAGTACCGGTCGTACTCGTCCCTATTCTGCTGAACCATCGACTCCAGTCCGGAACGGAGTCTCTGTGGATCGAGACAACTGTCTGAGGAGCTCAGATTTCGTGTGCCGCGCGGATCGCGCTCGCAGCGGTCTCGTCCGCTCGGCGGACGATCTCGGCCTCGATCGTCGCTGGATCGACAGTCGTTCGACTCGTGT
Organism: Halocatena marina; assembly: GCF_023276375.1. Lineage (GTDB taxonomy): Archaea > Halobacteriota > Halobacteria > Halobacteriales > Haloarculaceae > Halocatena > Halocatena marina. The sequence continues at coordinate 329,971 of NZ_JALLPK010000001.1, forward strand.
GTGAAAGGACGATGTGTGCGATTTCGACGGGAAGTCCGGCTTGTGAGACGACGTGAACGCCGTAATGAGGATGGCCGATCAGCCGTCCGATTTCGGTTTCGTTCATTCCGTCGAACTCATAGAGTTTCGAAACGTCGTGTACCAGTGCGCCCGCGATGACCGTCTCCATCGAGATATCGTATCCCCGATCGATGAACACTTCTGCGAGCGCAATTGCCCCCTGCGTTACGTCTCTCACGTGTGGGACGAGTCGTTCGTCCGGCAGGTTAAGTGTCCGCTGTGCTGGCGGAAACCACGGGAGCGATTCGAGATCATCGATACCATTGTCCTCCATAGCCGTCACCCACGCTTTCCGCACGCCTGCCCGGAGATCATCGCTTTCTATGACTGTGAGTTCGGGAAATGTTCGTTCGATCGTGTTGCTGTCAGTCACGTCTCGAACTGGCGCTATAAGATAAAAAATTCAGCCCCTCTCGTTTGATCCTCGCTCGCGGTCACTCAGATTCAGATTCAGATTCTGATTTTGGTTGTCCCCAGTATTCTTCGCGGGTTGGTCGATCGCCGACGGCCATCACGTCGAGTGGTTCCTCGCTCGCAGTGATGGCATCGAGTGCGGCCTTGGCGCTTGGAATCGTCGAGAAGTACGTTACCGATTCCTCGACGGCGACTTCGAGTGGTCCCCGTTCTCGCGAGACGATGAGGTCGATTTCATCATCGCGGATGGCCTGTTCAAACGCCTCATTGTCTTCGAATTCGACGATGTCGAACCGTTCATCGAAGCCTTCGACAGGGAGATCGACGACGGCTGTTCCTTCGCGTGGAACGGGTTTGCTCGTCGCGTCTTGTGCTTTGTCGTAGGCTTTGCCGAACGAGCGCGCGGTTCCCATGACTTCGCCCGTGGATTTCATTTCCGGACCAAGACGCGGATCGCTCCCCGGCAGGCGGTCGAACGGAAGGACGACTTCCTTGACGCTCGTATACACCGGGACCTGCTCACTGATGTCGAGGTCTGAGAGTGCCTGCCCTGCCATCACTTTCGCAGCGATCTTTGCGATTGGAACGCCGGTCGCCTTCGAGACGAACGGTACAGTGCGCGAAGAGCGTGGATTGGCTTCGAGGACGTACACTTCTTCGTCTTTCACGGCCAGCTGGACGTTCAACAGGCCGACAGTCGACAGCGCGCTTGCGATGTTCTCGACGACCTCGCGTACCCGGCGGTTGACCGACCGCCCGAGCGACCGCGGAGGGATCATACAGGCCGAATCACCGGAGTGAACGCCAGCACTCTCGACGTGTTCCATGATCCCGCCAACGAGAACGCTTTCACCGTCTGAAACCGCATCCACGTCCAATTCGACTGCGTCTTCGAGGAACTCGTCGACGAGAATTGGTTTCTCGGGACTCACGCGAACGGCTTCTCTAATGTACGTCTGCAGCTCGTCGTCGTCGTAGACGACCTGCATTGCCCGGCCACCGAGAACGTACGAGGGACGGACGAGTACCGGATAACCGAGATCGTGGGCGAGATCGAGCGCCTCGCTCTCACTTTGTGCTGTCCCGCCCTCCGGCTGGGCGATCTCCAGTTCGTCCATCAGCACATTAAACCGGTCGCGGTCCTCTGCGAGGTCCATCGCATCGACGGAGGTTCCGAGGATTGTACAATCCAACTCCCGCCGTTCGAGTTCCGCCTCAAGCGGCGTTCCGATATTAACTGATGTCTGGCCCCCGAACTGAACCATCACGCCGTCTGCGCCGGTCTCCTCGATGACGTCGGCAACCTCTTCTGCTGTGATCGGCTCGAAGAACAGTCCATCAGAGGTATCGTAGTCCGTACTAACCGTTTCCGGGTTGTTGTTCACAACGTGCGCTTCGATACCCTGCTCGCGCAGTGCCTGCACCGCGTGCACCGCACAGTAGTCGAACTCGACTCCCTGACCGATGCGAATCGGTCCACCGCCAACGACGACACAGCTCTCAACATTCCGATCGACCTGCACCTCGTTGCGACCGATCGATTGTTCGCTCACCGGATCACGAGCAGAGTAGTAGTACGGCGTCGAAGCAGCGAACTCGCCAGCGCAGGTGTCGACCTGCTTGAACTGACGATCGACCGCGCTTTCTTCGACCTCCGTGACCACCGCATCGGAGATTGAACCACCATCTCCGCCGTCCGCAATCCGAGCTGTCAACTCGTCACCGCTACGTTCGGGTTCGTCTTCTCCGTCGCTTTCGGTAGCGGTCTCACCGTCTTGTTGGTCCGCCTCAGCCAGTGCTGCGACCTGTCGGTTCGTAAAGCCAGTCTCCGCTGCGAGTGTGAAGTCACCGGACTGTGCGGCGTGTGCGGCGTCCGCGATACGCTTGTAGCGTTCGACGTACCATCGTTCGATGTCCGTTAGTGCAACAACCTCCTCGACGGAATAGCCCCGACTGAACGCCTCGAACATCGCATAAGCGCGATCGGGCGTTGGCGCTTCGAGGTAGTCGGTTTTTAAGGTACTATCGTCTACCGTCGTCCAATCGGCGCTCGGTTCGTACTCGCTCGAACGCAGCGCTTTGAGTAGACTCTCTTCGAAGGTGCGGCCGATTGCCATCGCCTCGCCCGTCGATTTCATCGCCGTCCCGAGCGTGAATTCGACATCATCGAACTTATCCTTCGGCCATCGAGGCACTTTCGTCACCACGTAGTCGATGGCTGGCTCGAACGCGGCCGTCGTCTCGCCTGTGATCTCGTTTTCGATCTCGTGTAAGCGCTTTCCAAGCGCGACTTTCGCGGTGACGCGGGCAATCGGATAGCCAGTCGCTTTCGACGCTAGTGCCGAAGAGCGCGAAACGCGTGGATTGACCTCCACAACGCGGTATTCGCCACTCGGTGTTCCGTCATCACGCCACGCGAACTGGATGTTACAGCCGCCCTGAATCCCGAGATCGCGGATGACATCGAGCGCTGCTGTTCGCATCTCCTGATGGCCATCGTCCGGGATGACCTGACTCGGCGTGACCACGACGGACTCACCGGTGTGGATGCCCATCGGGTCGATGTTCTCCATATTGCAGATGATGATGCACGAATCCGAAGCATCCCGCATCACCTCGTATTCGAGTTCGACCCAGCCCGCAATCGACTCAGTAATCTGCACTTCGTGGTTGCGGGACAGTTGGAATCCTTTCCTGACGCGCTCTTTCAGCTCGTCCATCTCTCCGACGACACCGCTTCCGCTCCCACCGAGCGTGTAGGCTGTCCGCATGATGACCGGCAACCCACCGACGGCCTCGACAGCCGCCTCGACCTCATCGATCGATGTAACCGTCTCCGAGCGCGGTACCGGCTGGTTGATCGTCTTCATTCGCTCGCGGAATAGATCGCGGTCTTCCGTTGCGTAGATGGTATCGAGCGGTGTCCCCATGATCTCGACATCGCACTCTTCGAGGACGCCTTGCTCTGCAAGCTCTGCCGTGACGTTCAGTCCCGTCTGTCCACCAAGACCGGCGATGACGCCGTCTGGCTCCTCCTTACGAACGATCTCCTCGATGGCTTCGGTCGTGATCGGCTCGATGTAGACCGCATCGGCCATCTCGGGATCGGTCATGATCGTCGCAGGGTTGGAGTTGACGAGAACGACTCGGGCTCCTTCCTCAGAAAGCGCGCGACATGCTTGTGCACCTGAATAATCGAACTCCGCGGCCTGCCCGATCTGTATCGGACCACTCCCGATGAGCAAAATCGTCCGCTTCTCGTCACTCATTATCCGATAGCATACGTACATCGTAATAAGTCCGGCGGATTTCTACGAAAGACGGAATTGAATTACGAATTTCGGAACGCGCGATACAGGTATTATGATGGCTTACCGCCCGTAGTATCCCCACGCCACACCAGTGAATGCCAGTATTGCCCCACTTGCTCCACCGATGTAGCGTCCGTATGGCATCCCAAGCGACCCTCCGGCCATCGAACCACCAACAGCAGCAACCGTAATCACAGCGAGCAAGAAAATGCCAGCTATCCACTCTGTTGTCAGTTCTCGAACATCCATTGAGTCCGTCTCAGTGCTTACGGTTCCCTGATTCGGAGATGTCGTGTCGGAGAAGAAGCCTTGAACGGCCGCGAACAGGCCGATTAGCAGGCCGAACGTCGTCACCGCGATACTGGCTATTCCCATATTCAAGAAACCGCCATACAGTACCACTAGTATCGCAGCCAGCTCGACGAGTATCGCTTTTTGTACATGCATGTCCGATCTTTCTAAAATATCGGATAAAGTATTTTCTATTAGAGTGGTTACCCGCGTCACTAATCTGATCATCACTCTGCGGTCGGACGAGGATATCTTCGGAACGTTCAGTTGTGCCGGATTCGGTATCGGTAGGGCCGATCGGGAATAACCTCGACCTCTGTCCCGGCGTATCGACCGAGAATCGTGGCGACTTTGTGTGCACTGTCGAACGCTTCCCCGTGCTCATCGAGTAGATCGAGAATTTCGCGCGCGGTCAGTGGCTCGTCCGGCTCGACTTCCAGAAGCACACTACGGATCCGTTCGAACTCACCCCGGCGTAAATGCATACATATATACAGAGACCCAAGCAACATAAATATAATACTTTGTCAGACTCCTTCTTATACGGTCTGAGGGGAAATTAACGGATGGGTGTATTGTAATTCATTCTGGAGAAGACAATTTCCATGTTGAACGCAGCGACACGACCCAACCGACAGCAGTGAGAAAGCATCCATCGACCTTCCTATCCGAAAGAATGATAGACGTATACTAACTGGGGTGAACCAGATCCGCCGTGGCTGTTACCCTTGAGCTTTATTCGTTAGCTATCAGCGACTGAATTCGATCGCTGCGCCCTGTCCGAAGCCGACACATTCGGTCGCAATGCCGCGTTCTGTGTCTTGTTTCTCCATTTCGTGGAGAAGGGTAACGGGGAGCCGAGCACCGCTGGCACCGAGTGGGTGGCCAATGGCGATGGCACCGCCGTTGACGTTGAATTTCTCGTCGTCGATACCAAGTTGGCGCTGACAGTAGACAGTCTGGCTTGCAAAGGCCTCGTTCAGTTCGACGAGTCCGTAATCTTCGATCGATCGTCCGTTGCGTTCGAGCAGCCCTTCGACGGCAGGGACAGGACCGATACCCATGATCGTGGGGTCAACGCCAGCGACGTTGTTGTCGCCAATTTCAGCCAATACCGGGAGTCCGTGATCCTCGGCGAAGCCCTTGCTCGTGATGAGCGTGGCGGCTGCTCCATCAGACACTTGTGAGGCGTTACCCGGCGTAACACTTCCTTCAACTTTGAACACAGTCGGGAGCTCCGCCAGCTTCTCCGCGGTCGTGCCGGGTCGGAGTCCCTCATCCTCTGTGACTGCCCCCTCGTCGGTGTCGATCGGAATAATCTCGTCGTCGAAGCGTCCTTCCTCGGTCGCCTCACAGGCACGCTGTTGGGAGCGAGCGGCGTACTCGTCTTGTGCCTCTCGGGAGATATCAAACTGCTCAGCGACCTCCTCAGCAGTCATGCCCATCTGGAGCATGGCAACGTTGTACGCTTCGTTCATGTTCGGGTGAATGTTCTGGCTGTTCTGACCCATTTTCACCCGTGACATGCTTTCGACGCCGCCGGCGATGATCGCATCGCGCTGGCCAGCACGGATCGCATCGCTCGCGCTGATGATCGACTGCGCTGAAGAAGCACACCATCGGTTAATAGTCGTCCCGGGAACGCTCTCACCGAGATCGGACAACAGCGCGATGACACGCGCGAGATTGTTACCCTGCTCTTCGCGCTGCTGAGCACAGCCCCACATCAGGTCATCGATATCCTCACCCGCTAGCCCCGTCTCGGCGAGGATTTCGTTGATCAGTGGGATCGAAAGATCTTCGCTTCGAACATCGTCAAAGACGCCGCCTTCTTTTCCCTGTGGTGTCCGATACGCCTGCACAACGACTGGTGTCGTATCCACCATACTCCAACATAACGCTTCATTGTGTTAAAATAGGATACTAACAACTCTCTGCGGGCCGTTTCCGGTTCACACCGATTGGGGATTTATTTCCGTGATATACCTAACATATTTTGCGATCGAGACGCACTCCGACGATCTTATACGCACGCCACGACAACTGTTTGGGGAATGACTGGCCCGGCGCTTGACGTCATCGAATTCATGCTTACGGCCCGCGTCTACAACGAGGATCTCGACTGTGACCCGGGCGATCTCCCACCGTCGTATCGTCGTGCGTTCTGGCGCACAAACGCCGATTCAGAGGAGTCGGCCGACGATTCGAACAGCGACAGTGGGCGTCGTACGAATGCCCCTGGTAGTATCCAACGACCATTGACGGTGACAACGACAAGAATATCGGAGGCGACAGGGCTTTCGCACCCATGGGATGCTGTCTCCGATTTGATGTTCACACAACGAAAGGAGTTCACCGGCGAGGTGTCGTTTACTGACGCTGAATTGGCCGAACAGTGGTATCTCAAACGAACCAACGCTGAGCGGCTCATGACGAACCCGACGCTCGTGGCGCATTTTGAAGACGAGGTAGAGGATGTCGAGTACGAAGCCGCTCGCGCGATGAACCGACCGATCCACGCCGATCGCGTGTGGATCGATAGCCTTCTCGAGCAGGTGTTCGACGAAGAGGACGAGGAGATGCTCGATCTCGTCGAGGTGCGCGCGCCCGAAGAGATGGAGATGACGCTCGACGATCTCGTCCTCACGTCCGGTCAGGAGGCAGAAATACAGAAGATCGTGAAAGCAATTGAGCACCGCGAGTATCTCGCAGAGATCGGTCTCCGCGAGATTGGCAAGCTCCTGTTTGTTGGTCCACCGGGGACTGGGAAAACGTCGATCGCGCGAGCACTTGCACACGGACTCGATCTACCGTTCGTCGAGGTGAAGCTCTCGATGATCACGAGCCAGTATCTCGGCGAGACGGCGAAAAACGTGGACAAAGCGTTCGAGGTGGCAAAACGGCTTGCACCGTGTATCTTCTTCATGGATGAGTTCGACTTCGTCGCAAAAACGCGAGCGAGCGACGAACACGCCGCGATCAAGCGTGCCGTGAACACGCTGCTCAAGTCCATCGACGAAGTCAGCCTCGTCCGTGACGATGTGCTCCTCATCGGTGCGACAAACCACCCCGACCAACTCGATGCAGCGGCGTGGCGGCGTTTCGATGAGATCGTCAACTTCCCGAAACCAGACGAGCCGATGCGTGCAGACATCCTTCGGGTCATCACCCGGAAGATGAAAATCGATGACTTCAACCCCGAACGAATCGCCAGCGAGACCGAAGGACTGACCGGGAGTGACCTTCGACTCGTGCTCCGAGAAGCCGTCCTCGATGCGCTTACCGAAGAACGAACCACCCTGACCCAAGACGACCTCTTGGCAGCCGTCGATGGCTTCGAAGAACGGGATAATCTCAAGAATATGGATATGATCAACGGCGATCCCGACGCTCTCATCGCTGGCTCCGGCGCAACAGACGGTGGCCACGAGCGAGGCAACGATCACAGCCACGACCACGATCACGATCACGATCACTGATGCGGGTTACGCTGCTCGGTACTGGTGATACCACGGGGACGCCTACCCCTGGTTGTAGCTGCGACACCTGTGAGGCAGCTGTTGACCGGGATATCGAGCGCACTCGGTTCTCCGTTCACATCGAGAACGAGCGCACGGGTGAGTCGTTTCTCGTCGATATGAGTCCCGACGCTCGATACCAACTGCTCCGTGATAGCGTGTCGCTGCCGGACGAGGTCATCATCACGCATATCCACTTTGATCACCTCGACGGTCTCGGCAACGCGTACCGACTGCTCGATTCGCTTCCGGTGCATGCTGCTGCTGCTGTCGACCCTCAAACTGGCGAGAGTGTCGCGGAAACGATAGCACAGAAATACGATTATCTCGATCAACTCGATGTACACCCACAGCAGCCGTTCGAACCGTTCGAGATCTGTGGTGTAACTGCCACGCTCGTTCCGGTTGAGCATCCACCACTTGCGTGTTATGGGCTGGCAATTGAGGACGAGACGGGTGCGAAGCTGTCTATCACTGGAGATACGAACTTCGCAGTTCCCGACGCCTCACGCGACGTACTGTCGGACGCTGATCTGCTACTTGCAGATGCTATTGTCCCAGCGCGTCTCTGTAAACACCATCCGCTTGGCGGGACACACGAAAATGAAGCGGGAGTCCCGCGCACGTTCGGAACGAAACATATGACAACCGAGGGGGCACTTTCGCTCGCAGCAGAACTAAACGCAGCGCAGACGCGACTCGTGCACGTCTCTCATTTCCCGACGCCAGAGGAAGCGTTCGGCGAGCACACTGCTGTCGACGGAGAACAGTACATTCTCTGATCAACAGCTCTGTCGCTCGCGTATCGTCACTCAAGTTCTTGTGGACCAACGAGCGCATTGAACGCCTTCGAAAGCAGTTGTACTTCATCGACTTCATCAACCGGCACCACCTCGTGGATGATCAAGTCGTACCACGGTGTTTCCGGCATCAACGCGCGGAGACGTGCCAGATACAACTGTGCATCTTGCACCGCCTCGCACGCGGCGTCCCGATTTGGAAATCGAAGTCCTGTTATGGGGGATGGGCTGTTACCCGTACGTGCACAGGCAATCCGGTAGCGTCCTGTATCCGTCGATCGACGCTCAATCCGACGACGGATGTCACAGAGGGTATCCGCGTGCATTTAGGATAACTCAAAACTGCAGTTGATTAATAGATTTGGGTAGTAGGTACCAAATCTACAACAATTCACTTATAAGTCTGCATAGGCTTGGCGTCGAGAAGATGTTCACGAATGAGTGCCTGCCCGTCTTTTGTTCGTTGTTTTCGCTCCTCATCTGAGAGCTGGAACCCGAGCCGTTCGGTCGTAATCGCTTCGGTGATGCGCTCACGTCGTTCCTCTGACACTGTCTCGTCTTCTGGTATCGTGCTTTCGATCCAGTCGTCGATGTGCTTTCTCCACGACTCGTCGCCGTATGTTCCTCCTTCGACTTGCCAATCCCAGTACTTTGCGACCTCCTCCCAGAATCCATCGTTCATTCGGTAGTCGTGGATGAGGGCTTTCGCAACCCGTGCACCGTGTCCCGCGCAGATGATTACTTGATGTGGACTCCCAGAGAGCCACCCAGCGACGTACAGTCCATCAATTGCGGTTCGACCAGTCGCCTCATCGCACTCGACAGGATGTGTTCCTGCTTCGTGGAACGACCCCTCATCGAGACCGCTTAGGTAGTCTGCGTTGTAGGCCGATGCCGCGATAACAGAGGCTGCTGTGAGTTCATGTCCGTCCTGTGTCTTGATCTGAAATCTGTCTCTGTCTCTGCTCTCTGCTTCAGATTCAGTCTCTGATTCTTCGACCTCGACGACCAGATCATCGACGATCTCACAGCCCTCGTACTGGGCGTGTCCACGGGCGAGTTTGAGAAACGCTGTCGGATCGATAGCGAGAAAGCCAAGGTAGTTCCCGATACTGTAGCAGCGCTGTATAGCGGACGCGCCTCGATCGAGGATAAGCGTCTTGAAGCCGTATCGAGCGGTGAACACTCCCGCAGACAGCCCAGAGGCACCCCCACCGATGATGACGACATCGTACTCGTCCGAACTCGGTTCATTCGATTTCTGTCCTGTTACTTGTTCTGTCATCGCTGGATGAATAATTGCGTCAGTGTGAAGGGCACGCTCGTGCGGTGAGAACCGGCGTGACGGACCGACTGTGAAATCGGTATTTTTGTTCCAATCATATTTTGGTTATTTGATGGACTGTTTCGGGAATATCTGTGGGTCGGGTGAGTACGTGACCGCTGCATCGATCTTGAACACGTCTGCGAGCAACGCTTCGGTCACGACGTCGCTGGGCGGACCCCAATCGTACACCGCCCCATCGTCGAGTGCGATGAGGTAGTCTGCGAAACGAGCAGCCTGTGCGATGTCGTGGAGAACAATGGCTACAGTGACGCCATTTTCGTCGTTCAGTCGCCGAATCGTCTCCATCACGCGGAGTTGATGGTGGAGATCGAGAAACGTAGTTGGCTCATCGAGTAAGAGCGTATCGGTGTCTTGTGCAAGCACCATCGCAATCCACGCGAGCTGTTTCTGTCCACCACTGAGGCTTCCCACTTCAGTATCGCGGAGGTGTTCCACACCAGCGAGTTCGAGCGAGCGTTCGACGGCCTCTCGATCTGTAGCGTCAACTGCGTCGAAAAAGCCCCGGTGAGGATACCGTCCGTGGTACGCGAGATCTTCGACCGTAATGCTCCCCGGCGAATCGTTCTCTTGTGAGAGGTGACCAAGTTTGCGGGCCAACTCCTTCTGGTCGTACTGCTGAATGTCGTGGCCGTTCAAAACGACCGTCCCGCTCTCAGGAGTGAGATGGTTCGAGAGTGATTTTAAGAGCGTGCTCTTGCCACTACCGTTCGGTCCAACGAGTGCGGTGATCTCACCATCGGGAATATCGATGCGGTCGCACTCGACAACTGGCTCCTCGCTCGTCGAGTAAGAGATCGACAGGGATTTTCCAAGAAGTGCACTCTCCGTCTCATTCGCCGAACTATCTTCCGTTGTTCCGTTCGCTTGATTGGTATCCGACGTGTTCTGGTCGTACGTACTCTTGTTCATAGCTCATCGATCTCTGGCTGGTTGGATCTCATACGCCGAATTGGCGCGCTGTGAATCGATCGTTGACCGTTCGCCTCACATGAACTGATCCCTTGATGATCCATGCTTCCGACCGTCACAGTTGTACACGCACACCCAACCATACAATCTCTGTTTTTGGATAGCCTAAACTACCTCAAAGACTTTTCGGAACGGGAAGATGTGTATGGTTCACTGAACCGACCGATCTCGGTCTGCTTCGTTGTGATAGTAGTCGGAGAGCGAACCCAAGGCGAGTGTGTTTCACGGATCGCATCCAGATCGACTGCGCTGTGTCCGTCTGCGTCGTGTCCAGAGGGACAGTCACAGGCGTCTGCTGGGCGGACGATACGCTCTTTTCGCGCACAATAGGGGATCCCGTCGACCCCAGCGATATCGGTGTTCTCGACGTGTGGACACGCCGGAAATTCGACCCGCCAGCCCTTTCCATAGGCGCGCTCTGCGAGCCGCCGCCGGAGTCGTCGCTTTTCCTTGTGGCTCACAACCGTGATCTTCGTTCGATCTGGCTGTTCTTCGAGTATCTCAATTCCGGGTCCCGATGAGAGTCGCTCGGGTTCACGAATTACTTCTCGAGTCCCTGTTTCGGGATCGAACCGCCAGACACCGACTTGTTCGGGAATGCGGTTCAGGTGTGCGCCGGTGACATACGACGCTGTGGCGAGAATGACTTCATCGCAGACCGCGAGACTGACGTCCGTTCGAAGCTGTGATTGGAGATCACCAGGACGGTCGAGATCGGGTTTATTCTCGATGGCTCGCAACGAGCCAAACCAGTCGGGGTATCGGGCTGTTTGTCGGATATACGTGCGTCCGTTTCGACGTTCGCTTTCGAAGAAACCGATTTCGAGAGCACGATTGACAGCTGCACGCGCACGATCCGGATGACAGTCGAAACAGTCCTTCCAGAAGCGAGCGCGGCCCACTCCTACGTCGGCCGCGATGGCTGCATCTGGAATGCTCTGTGCCGTGATTTGCGTCCGAGTATCGAACGCTGGCCCCGGTGTGACGGTAAGAACGTCGAGAACACGACGGCCGCTCGTACTCGCTCCAAGCTGCCGGCTCACGATCGTTCCACTATTCCCGTTTTCACTTCCTCCGTCTCTGATTTCGTTTTCGCTTTCGAGTGTCGCACAGAGGGCCATCTCGAACGCGAATTCGCGCATATTCCGTGTTCGGTGGGAGCTACCAAAAGGAACGCGGCGACACAAGAGCTATGCATTCTTTCGGTTTGGTTCGTTCTGTGCCCGCTCCCACATTCGACGAAACACAGCGATTCGAGTCATGGCTCTCTGCGCTGGTGATCATCTCCTCCATCCCCGTGCCGCTGCTCTTATGGAGTGTGATGGGCCTGCGGGGTGCCGTGATTGGGATCGTTACCGTACTGTTGCCGGTTGCAGTACTCGCTTTTGCGAGACTCGAGACCGAACTCCGAGACGACGGCGTCTACATCCGCTTTGTTCCGTTTCATTTTCAGCCACGCCGCATCCCGTTCGCAGAGATAGAGAGTGTCGATCGAGTTCGGCTCTCGTCACTCAATCGTGGAATTCATTGGACGCGCGAAGGGTGGAAATACACCGCTGCCGGGAGCACGGGTGTGCGCATTCGCCGAGAGAAACGAGACGTGTTCGTTGGCTCCAAGCGCCCAGACGACCTCGTTGTGGCTATTCGAGCAGCCATGGGGTCATAAATAGTCTATAATTTAATATATCTATTTGTGATGGTTTGGGATTTACGCGTCGTATTTTGATACCAGCGTGCAGCATTCTGACATCAGCTCTCCCATTCCGAGAACAGCAACTTTATGGCTACGACGGAAAGATATGGAGTTATTACTATCGAGATGACAAGGGAACACCGACAACCGGAGGTGAATATCGGTCTCGTTGGCCACGTCGATCACGGCAAGACGACGCTGGTGCAGGCGCTCAGTGGCGAGTGGACCGACCAGCATTCCGAAGAGATGAAACGAGGGATTTCGATCCGGCTCGGTTACGCCGACGCTACGTTCCGTCGGTGTCCCGATATGGACGCTCCCGAGTGCTATACGGTCGATGAAACATGTCCGGATGGGTCCGACAGTGAGGTTCTCCGGACGGTTTCATTCGTCGATGCTCCAGGCCACGAAACGCTCATGGCCACAATGCTCTCAGGAGCTTCGATGATGGATGGTGCGGTACTCGTCGTTGGAGCGAACGAGCCTGTCCCACAGGCCCAGACGGCAGAGCACCTCATGGCGCTCGACATTATTGGTATCGAGAATATTGTAATCGCGCAGAACAAGGTCGATCTCGTCGATAATGAGATCGCTCGAGAGAATTACCAGCAAATCAAACAGTTCGTCGAGGGAACCGTCGCAGAGGATGCGCCGGTTGTTCCGATCTCTGCTCAACGGGGAGTCAACATGGATCTCCTGATGCAGGCTATCGAGGAACAAATTCCAACCCCAGATCGTTCTCCAGATGTCGACCCACGGATGCAGATTGCTCGAAGTTTCGACATCAACCGACCAGGAACGACGTTTGACGAACTGATGGGTGGTGTTCTCGGTGGCAGTCTCGTGCGAGGACGACTACATTCTGATGACGAGATCGAACTTCGTCCCGGACGAGAGTTTGAGGAGGAAGGACAGTCGGAGTACCGCTCTATCACCACCACCGTTCGTTCGCTGCAGGCGGGCAACGATCTGGTCGATGAGGTCGGTCCCGGTGGCCTCCTCGGTGTCGGTACCGGTCTCGATCCGGCACTCACGAAAGGCGATGCGCTTGCCGGACAGGTCGCCGGTCCTCCCGGAACCCTGCCGCCGACGTGGAACTCATTCACGATTGAAGTCGAGTTGCTCGAACGCCTCGTCGATGGCGATGAGATCGAACCCATCAATACTGGCGAGCCCCTGATGTTGACAGTCGGGACGGCAACGACGGTCGGTGCCGTGACGAGTGCCAGAGAAAACGAGTGTGAAGTGAATCTAAAACGCCCTGTCTGCGCCGATCCGGGTGCGAAAATCGCAATCAACCGCCGCGTCGGGACGCGCTGGCGGCTTATCGGTGTTGGAACACTCGTAGGATAGGATGAGTAAAAGAGTCGCGATGGACACGAGTGCGCTGATGATGCCGGTCGAGTGTGACGTCCGAGTATTTGACGGACTCGACCGGTTACTCGGTGAGTACGAACTCATCACACCAAAACCCGTCATTCAGGAACTCGAACGACTCGCGCAAGGGAACGGGAACAGCACAGAACACAGAAACGAAAACGAGTCCCGAACGAAGAACAGTACTAGAAATGGACAACGACGGGGACAGGAAGCCACGGCCGCCAGCGTTGGGCGGGATCTCGCAGAACGCTGTACGGTTGTCGAGACGGATGCGACCTACGCTGATGATGCGCTCGTTGAATTGGCCGAGCGTGAAGCGTGTGAGTATGTGGTCACGAACGATGGTCCCCTTCGTGACCGTCTCTCTGTCGGAGTAATCGGTTTAAGGGGCCAGAACGAACTCGCTATTCACTAAGTTAACTATGTACAAACGGGTCAGACTACGCGATACGGTCGAGGTACCACCACGATACCTCGCCGACGTATCGGAAACGTTGGTCAAACAACTGTTGCAAGACAAGCTCGAAGGACGAATGGACGAGGATGTCGGCAGCGTCGTCAGCATCGTCGATGTCGTTGAGGTTGGCGAAGGTGCCGTCCTTCCGAATCGTCCAGGCGTCTACTACGAGGCAGTGTTCGACGCTGTCACGTTCGATCCACAGATGCAGGAGGTTGTCGACGGTGAAGTCGTCGAAGTCGTCAACTTCGGGGCGTTTATCGGTATCGGACCGGTTGACGGCCTGCTGCACGTCTCACAGATTTCGGATGAGTATCTCTCGTTCGACGAGGAGAATCAGCAACTCGCCTCTCGGGAATCGAACAATACACTCGGAGTTGGTGACTCGGTTCGCGCCCGGATCGTCACCAAGAGTATCGACGAACGAAATCCACGAGACAGCAAGATTGGCTTGACAGCGAAACAGCCAGGATTGGGAAAGATCGGATGGCTCCGTGAACAGCGAGAGCAAGAGCAGCCAGCGGCGGGTGAGTGACGATGGCGAACAAGCGACTGTCCTGTCGTGAATGTCACTTTGTGAACGAAGCTGACTCACAGACGTGCTCTTCCTGTGGGTCGAGCAGTCTCACGGAGGATTGGGCTGGGTACGTCGTCATTTCTCACCCCGAACAGAGCGAGGTTGCCGCAGAGATGAACGTCACTCGACCTGGTGCGTACGCTCTGAAGGTCCGATAGTGCTGTGCTTCGACTTCCACGTCACCTCCGAAGCGAACTCAAAGCTCCGATTGGTCCTGTCTACACCGAGCCGAGCGCGCTAATCGAAGCGGCAGGCACGCCGCTCGTCTCCGTCGGTGATGTCGTCACCGAGTATCTCCTTTCAGTTACGATTCCTCACGTAGCCGTCGTCGATGGCCAGACAAAGCGGACATCGATCGATAGTCCTGTGGATCTCTCTCCGTTTGAGCAGCGTGTGCGGGTTGAAAATCCTGCTGCAACCCTCTCTGAAGCGATGTTGCAGTCGCTTCGAGATGCGCTCAACGCGGATGACTCGACCGTCATCGTCGTCGATGGGGAGGAAGATCTCGTCGCGCTCCCGGCCGTCGTCGCTGCACCGATCGGCGCGAGCATCGTCTACGGTCAACCCGACGAAGGAATGGTGCTTGCAACCGTCGACGCGGAACTGACAGCACAGATGCGTGCGCTACTCTCTCGGATGGACGGCGATCACGAGGCGGCGCTTCGAATTGTCGAATCTGGCGGTCAGTAGCACGGCCGACGAACCGGAGTTGTGTACTACCAATAGATTGGTCTTGTTCGATATTCGGCCATTTGAAAACCCTCGGATGGGTCCGACCGCTAACGAACATCGACACTGTCATGCCCGATGGATGCATCAGAAATAATCTCTCGTAAGCAAAGTACGCTGTTCGTCTGTCTCAATTCTCGTTTCCGACTTCGTTTCCGTATCAACGTGCTCTCTGCGTATTTCCCATTGATGTGATGTATCGTTGCCGTTCAGATCTCTTGCGGGTGTTCACAGCGTAGCCATCGATCTATTCGTCCGACCGTTCGGTACAAATGGGTATCATTCCCGCACGATCTTGGCTGCGTCCGAGAATTCTTGATCATGAGAGTTGCGCATCAGAGTGAGCGGATGCTAACCGTCACCCAATTCATCTGTTTCTGTGCGTCATCGATACATAGTTGTGAGTGATGACATTTGCAGTATCGGTCGGGATTACTGTTGTGTCATTATACTCGATCCTTATCAAACAGGTAAAGTACCCCCCCATCGTTATACATACTCGTCATCAGCGATGGTGGGTCAACAGCCATCACGGTAGAGAGCGCAGACACGTCGGTGGTTTGATGTTCAATGATGCCCACAATCGCGGAGTCGATAACCCATGATACGGATAGAACTCGACCGGATTCACCTCGAACTGCTGTTGCTCGCGGGCTTGTTCGCTACGTTTTCCGGAGTGGTTTTCCAGCCGGAAATGCAGAACGGCATGAACATGACACCGCTTGCGGCATTTGGAGGTGTTGGAATCGTTGGTCTGGGCGTGCTCGTCCACCGACGAATCTCCACCGGCCAGGCAGATAGCCGTAGTCGTGTGCGTGCGATGGTTTGGTTTGCCCTCTTTGGTGCAACCTTCGGGGCCGTGATCTCTTCGGTCATCGTCGGTACACCACAATCGATTGCGCTGGCTTCAGTCGGCGCGGGCGCTATGTTCTCGGCACTTGGGACGCAGTTCGGTATCGTCATCAAGAGTCGAGAAGAGGCCGCAAAAGAGGCCGTCGAGGCTATTCTCGACGAAAAAAATGTCTTCGTAACACCAGACCAGCTGTGGTCCAACGGAAACACCACAAGTAGAGTGCACGAACCGAATAAACGATCGGATACGATCGGATACGAATCAGAATTTAACGTCGGAGCTGAAATGAAAACAGAGACGGAAACAGCGTTCGAACCTGAACCTGAGTCTGAACCTGAACCTGAATCTAAATCAGAATCTGAGTCTGAATCTGAACTTGAAGTTGAGTCTGAGTCTGAATCTGAACTTGAAGTTGAGTCTGAGTCTGAATCAGAATCTGAGACTGAGACGGACGCCGAGACTGATGCTACTGTTGAAGCGACCGTTGAGTCAGAGGCTGCATCTGACGCTGAATCAGAATCAAAATCAGACTCTGAATCTGAGTCCGACGTAACTGACGGGGTTGATGAGACCGACGAAAAAGATGATTCCGACGAGGACAGTACGAAGGACGAACAGGAAAACGATACCATTGAGCAGACCGACGATCCGGGTTCCGAAAGCTGGAAACAACCCACAACTGACGATACTTCTCCGATCCCCGTCATTAGATCGATTGAATCGAGTGAGTATCCCGAAGACTGAAGTCTGGGCGGTGGTAGCGATCGTTTTCTAGTGTGCTTTGGTGATGAGAGAGATCTAGCTGATCGTTCCGGTTGATGTTTTGTATTCTCGGATTCTGTTCCAATTCATGGAGTCGGTTGTTCCGAAATTCGTCAGTCAGTTTGCTACCAGCATTGGACCAACTACAGACAGTGTCATCGATGAGATGGACGCGTACGCCGACGAGCAGGGATTCCCGACCGTCGGTCCCGATGTCGGTGGTTGGCTCTCACTGTTAGCTCGGATTGTTGGTGCTCAGTCTGTGTTCGAGTTTGGGTCAGGGTTCGGATATTCAGCGTACTGGTTCGCACGAGAACTTCCATCGGATGGCGAGATTGTACTCACCGAACGCGATCCCGTGAACATCGAGCGCGCCCGCGAGTATCTTGATCGTGGCGGCTATCTCGACAGAGTGACGATTGAACAGGGCGATGCGATCGAGACGATAGACCGCTATGATGGGCCATTTGATATCGTTCTTATCGATAACGAGAAACACCGCTACCTCGAGGCGTTCAAGTCTATCAGAGACAAGGTCGCATCTGGTGGACTCATCGTCGCAGACAACGCTATGGTTGCTGACTCGATCGATTTCGATGCGCTCACTGATCTTGCCGACGGATACGAAGTCGACACGAACGAAAGTACCCAAGGCATCGCCGACTATCTCGATGCAGTACGGGATGACTCAGCGTTCGAAACGGCGCTGCTCCCTCTCGGAGAAGGAGTTGCAGTAAGTCACAAGCGATAACGATTCTGAGCTGTACTTTCGGAAACCATGACAACAGTTGGTATCTACCAGACCTAGCGCTGGATATGTCAGGTGGCAACGATCAGACGTTACGTCCATTCCTATGGCGTGCAGAACGATCCTAATCGGAGACAGAGATCGTTTCGCGCACTGGAAACGGAATCGTACGGTACTCGTACGGCGAGTATGCAGAGAGAGTTCGACAGCTTGCAAACGCGCTCGAAGCAATGGAGATCGAAGCTGGCGATCGCGTGGCGACCTTCTGCTGGAACCATCACCGCAATTCGAAGTGTACTTCACCACCGTCTCGATGGGTGCCCAGTTGCATACGATCAACTCGTTGCTTCCCACAGAGCACATCCAGTACATCATCGAAGACGCGAACGATCGTGCGCTGTTCGTCGATCCCTCGTTCCTCGATGCGCTCGAACCCGCAGCTCAGATTCCCGCCTTCGATAGCATTGACTGCGTCGTGATGAGCGAGACGGTTCCCGAGACTGGCCTCGATCTCGTGGACTACGAGTCGTTTATCGACGCGGTGCAAAGACCGCGACCGGAAATTTCTCAAAAAAGATCTCCGTGAGCGATACACTGACGCCTCGATATTCGATGGAAAATTGCCGGAAGAAGCCACACCTGAGGACTGATCGGGAAATTTTTGATTCTGTTCGTGCTTCCACTATGTCTGGATCCACAACTGTCTCTCCAGAAGATCATTCACACACTGATTTCACGGTGCAAACCGGTTGAGCAGTGCTGGTCGTTTAACGCGTTCTGTATCGTCGGGAATTCCACGAGTTACTTTATGGATGCGAGCAAACGGAACAGACAATGGAGCCGTTAGACGACAGCGTCGTCCCGGAACACGCCCAAGCACCCAAACAGCAGGCTCGGGAGTTCGCGGCGGAGCACATTGCTCCCGTCGCTGAGGAGTACTTCCGCAGCGGTGAGTATCCGTGGGATATTCTCGAAGCGGGCATGGATGCCGGATTAATCGCCCAAGATATCGGTGAGGAGTACGGTGGGTCGGGCTTCGATCTGACTCAAGTTCTCGCTATTGCAGAGGAGTTCTATCGTGCCGACGCTGGGATCGGTCTCACGCTATTGCTCGCCTCGTTCGGCGCGGAAATCGTCGAAGCGCACGGGAGTGAGGAACAAAAAGAGGAGTATCTCCGCCCCGTCGCGGAGAATACACAGATCACGGGGCTTGCCGTCTCCGAACCAGATCGTGGGAGCGATCTCGCGGGAATGACCACAACTGCCGAGCGTGTCAGTGATGGTGAGAATGCAGACGACGAGTACGTCCTCAATGGCGAGAAGTTCTGGATTGGTAACGGCGTCGAAGCGGACTGGGTCACTGTCTATGCGAAGACTGGCGACAGCGAAACTAACCGCTACGGCAACTACTCGTTGTTTATCGTGCCGACAGATGCATTGGGATACGAAGCCAAGCACATCCCCGAAAAAATGGCCATGCGCGCTTCTAAACAGGCACACATCATTCTCGATGACTGCCGTATTCCGGCTAAGAATCGCATTGGAGCCGAGGGGGGTGGCTTCTACATGCTCGCGGATTTCTTCAACTTCGGACGAACTGTCGTCGGTGGACAAGGGATCGGACTGGCGGCAGCAGCAATTGAGGAAGCGTGGGATTTCGTCCACGGCCGCGAGGCGTTCGGCCGAGATGTCAGCGAGTTCCAAGCCGTCCAACACAAGCTTGCGGACATGCGAATGGAATTTGAAGCCGCTCGCTCGCTTACGTGGCGTGCTGCTCGAAAGGTCGCAGAGAACGACAACGCGGGACTTTGGGCTGCAATGGCTAAGACAAAAGCAACCGAAACCGCTACGTTCTGTGCTGAAGAAGGGATGCAACTTCACGGTGGACGGTCGGTCCTCACTGACCGACGGATCGCCCGCGTCTACCGCGATGTCCGCGTCCCCGTCATCTACGAGGGCGCGAATGAGATTCAACGGAATCTCATATACAATCAATCGAGCTTCTGATCGCGTCTCCGTCATCCCTTGGCCGTCTCCGAAGGCTATTACTGGTCAATACCTTTGCTAGCTAAATGTTCCTCTCGGCTCAGAATCCTTCTCTCAGAAACGTCTCGCGTTTCGGGAACAGCTTTGAGAGCGTGCTACCAGCCGACTCTGTGGCATCAACATTTCCGATCCGTATCGCCCGTTCGACCGAGCAGTAGCCAACGGCGATCTGTGAGAGGGTCGCCACGTCGACAGTCGCATCGGGATTTGCGGTGGTTGGCTCGCACGAGGCGGTACCATCCTCGACGGTTAAGCGAAAGCACCCATCGTTCCAGTCAGCGAGCGCATCCTTCACGCTGAGCACGACAGATCCACCTGCTGAATACGAGAGATCGGACAACGCCCGTTCGACATCTACGATTCGGATCATCGGTCCAGGACTAATTTCGATCTCGACGTCTCTGGGATCGTCGACGCAGTCGTGCAACACCGTGCCGTCTGCATCACGAATCGAGACACACTCGACCTGTGAGTCGTGGTACCGACAGAACCGAATGAGTTCAACGTAGGCTTCGTGATCGACGTATCCGATATCCCAGACGTTCATCGTTCGGTCGTCTTCCTCTTCGATGGCGTAGACGAGATAGCCGCGAAGCTCACCATCGCGCTCCCAGCCGGACACGTACGGATCGCTTTTCCAGCCTTGAAAGACCCTTTTTCGCCACCATTCTTCTGTTCGGCGCATAGCGAGGTCGTGATCGTTGCAAGCCTCGTAGACGCGCGCTAGTTCTTCCCAGCGGTCGGTATCGAGATCGACGAACGCACTACCAGACGGGATATTTACACGGTCAACGAACGAGAGCGCATCCGGGGAACACGTGATTGCGGCTGCCTCATTACACATTCCCCATCCGAACTTCCGATAGAACGAATACTCGAACGGCCAGAGGACAGAATAATACTGATCGCGTTTGCGGTACTCTCGAAGCGATTCGAAAAGCAACTGGCGGACGAAACCCTTGCGGCGGTGTTTTGGTGGTGTCGAAACCGCAGAGACACCAGCGACAGCCCGATACTCACCGCGAATCCGGAGCGTCAACCAGTGATGTGTGACGGTACTGACCAACTCGTCGTCGTCGTACAACCCTCGACTCTCTCCAACGGTTGCAGGCGCTGGAATGTCCGCGCTCGATTCGATCGGTTCGAACGACTCAGTCGGCCAAAACGCATAGTTCAAGAGACGATGGAATTCGTTGAGGTCTCCATCGTACACCGGACGATAGTCCTGCATACCCGACCCTCCTGGCCGAACCACATAACTCCCTGCCAAGGTGTGATCTATGGTGACAATCGTTAGATGCGTATTCGAGCAGTCAGCTCAAAATCCTCGTCAAAGAACAAACACAGAACGGTGACCGAGAGTAGAACTGTTCCCGTTGTGGTGACTAGGTTCGGTCCTTACTTGGGGCCACACTATGGATTATGCGAGGTCGCTCTCACCAGCAAGGAGTGCATAGCGTTCGAGCGTGGTTTCAAGTCTGTCTCCACCCTCGGTTCCTTTCTGCTCTGATTCGTACGCGACCCACTGTCTCGTCCCCTTGTGGTGTGTGTAGCTGTACATGTGGTATTCGATTGGGGTTTCTAATACGAGATCTACGATGGTGTCCGCAGGCACCGGTTCGTTCGTAGCAGTGCTGATTTCGCGCTCCCGAGTCATTCCCCACACGCCGAACACTGTCTCATCGATGGGTATCGAGTCGAGTGCTTCGGTTGGATCATGTTCGGGACGGATTTCTGATTCCACCAGTGGCTCGTTGGGCCACTCATCCACTGGCCTAGGCGACATGGTGTTCACATTTGCACTCCATTATATTCATTCTTTTCCTAAAGAAATATATATTGAGGTTGATGGCTGCGTATCGACTTTGGAGATCGGCATCGACTCCAAACACTTACCCAGTGGCTATCGACCACTCTGTCACGCCAGCAATAGATAATATTCTTATACTTACTATTTGATTTAAGACGAATTAGTTTATACTAGAATTGATATACTTACGGTAGGAATGTTGCGCTATTTCCCATGATTGATTGAGTTAGTATCCCTTATGTCTCATGATAGTCCCTTATTCATCATAATCGATGTATGCTAACGTATGGTAAACCCTTTAGTCAACACGGTTCGTTTTGGGAGACACAGGCCTATTTGGCCATGATTTCGCATGACAAATGATGAGTTACTCTGGCGGATTGCAGGTGGGTCCGGTGACGGGATCGACTCAACCAGCCAGAATTTCGCAAAGGCGCTAATGCGCTCTGGTTTTAACGTCTTCACGCATCGCCATTATCCGTCTCGGATTCGTGGTGGTCACACATATGTCGAGATTCGGGCAGCACCGTACGATGTGCAGTCTCGGGGTGATGGCTACAATTTCCTCCTTGCGCTGGGTGACAGCTTCGCCCGTAATCCCCAAGAGGGTGCGTACTACGGGGTTGAGGAAGTAAAGCCACTCTCTGAAAATCTCGATGAACTCCGTGAAGGGGGCGTTATCGTCTACGACGAGGGACTTCTCGATGAGGCGGATGTCGCAGATCTCGACGAGCGGGCTGCGGAAAACGACTGGCACGTCTACCCGCTCGATCTTCGAGGACTCGCTCGTGAGCACGGGCGTGAAGTAATGCGAAACACCGCAGGTGTCGGGGCAACCGCTGCTCTGCTCGGGATGGAACTCGACCCCATCGAACAGTTGATGGAAGAGCGGATGAGTGGGGAGATACTGGAGCAGAACCTCGAGATCCTCGAACTGGCAAACGACCAGATGTCCGACACGGAGTTCACGCACGATCTCCGTATCCCTGACCAAGGCGACCAAGCGGACGAGCAAGACGACCAAGTGCTCGTTTCGGGCAGCACCTCAATCGCGTATGCGGCACTCGATGAGGGCTGTCGATTCATTGCTGGCTACCCCATGACACCGTGGACAGACGTGTTCACGATCATGTCCCAGAACCTTCCAGCGTTCGGCGGTATTGCAGAGCAGGTTGAAGATGAGATTGCCGCCGCGTCGCTCGCAATCGGTGCCTCACACGCTGGTGTCAAAGCCATGTCTGGTTCGTCGGGAGGTGGGTTCGCGCTCATGTCCGAACCGCTCGGATTGGCAGAGATGGCCGAGACGCCGATCGTGCTCGTTGAAGCAATGCGGGCCGGGCCATCGACGGGAATGCCAACCAAACCCGAACAGGGCGACCTCGAACACGTTCTGTACACCAGCCAAGGCGATTCGAATCGTGTCGTCTTCGCACCGGGGAACACAGAGGAGGCATACGAACAGACACGAACAGCGTTCCAGATCGCCTACGACTATCAGATTCCATCGATCGTCGTCTACGACCAGAAGCTCTCTGGTGAGATGACTAACGTCGACGAGTCGTTCTTCGACCGCGAACCGAATCCATCGCTTGGGTCGGTTCTTACCGAAGAGGAGATCGAAGACGCAGCACACCACGAATCTGGTAAGTTCAACCGGTACCAACACGATCCGGAAAACGGTGTCAGCCCACGCACGATTCCTGGTCAAGAGGACGGACGATTCCTCGTCACCGGCAACGAGCACACTCCACAAGGACACATCTGTGAGGATCCCGACAACCGGATCGCTCAGATGGATCGTCGGATGCGAAAGCTCGACTCGATTCGCGCAGAACTCGACGAGAGCGAGCAGAGCAACCAGACTCTCGTTACACCCGGAGAGGACGAGCAGTACCAGTACGGGATCATGACGTTCGGCAGCCAGCAGGGCACCGTCAAGGAAGCTACCGAACGACTGAACGAGCAGGGATATTCAGTAAAGATGCTCGGCGTGAGCGACCTCATGCCGTACCCAGAAGACGAAGTCACAGCATTCCTCGACTCTGTCGAGCAGTGTATGGTTGTCGAGATGAACGCCACCGGTCAGTTCCGCGGTCTTACACAGAAAGAACTCGGTGGCTACGGAGACAAGATGACTGGTCTGCTGAAGTACAACGGCAACCCCTTCGAACCAGCAGAGGTCGTTGAGGGGTTCGAAACGAGTATCAGCGGGGACGTGGACGCCCCCGGTCAGACGACCAAATTCGTCCCTGCAGCAGGTGATTAAGCAATGAGTGCATTCAGTGCAATCGGCATCGACCGAGAGGTCGATCAGAACGAGTTCACTCCCGGTATCGAACCACAGGCGACGTGGTGTCCGGGATGTGGTGACTTTGGCGTCCTAAAGGCGCTGAAAGGAGCGATGACTGAGCTGGGGAAAAATCCGGATGAAGTGTTCCTCGTAACGGGGATTGGCTGTTCGGGTAAGCTCTCCTCGTACTTCGAGAGCTACGGCTACCACTCCATTCACGGTCGTTCGCTACCGATCTCTCGAGCGGCGAAGCTCGCCAATCCAGACCTCGAAGTCGTGGCCGCTGGCGGTGATGGCGATGGCTACGGTATCGGTGGGAACCACTTCATGCACACCGCACGAGAGAACCACGACATGGTGTACATCGTGTTCAACAACGAGATCTTCGGGCTGACCAAAGGACAGACGTCCCCGACAAGCCCGAAGGGTCACAAATCCAAAACGCAACCGCATGGGAGCGCAAAAGATCCCATCCGGCCGTTGTCGATGTCACTCTCTGCGGGCGCATCCTACATCGCACGAACCGCGGCGGTGAATCCGAGACAAGCAAAAGATATCATTGTCGAAGCGATCGAACATGACGGCTTCGCACACATCGATTTCCTGACGCAGTGCCCGACGTGGAACAAGGACGCAAAACAGTACGTCCCGTACACTGATGTTCAGGATTCGGATGAGTTCGAGCTTGACGTAACTGACCGTCGCAATGCGAGCGAGGTCATGTACGAGGCAGAATCACGCCTCGCCGAGGGCGAAGTTCTTACGGGTCGGTTCTACCGCGATGACCGTCCTTCCTACGGGCAAGAGAAGCGTCACACGGGCGAAATGCCCGAAGTACCGCTGGCAGAGCGATACTTCAACGACGACTACGAGTGGGAACGGTCGGCCGATCTCATGGATCGTCACCGCTGAGCTGGCGTCCTCCACTATCACCCCTTCCTGCGCTTTCAGCGCCACGGTCGGGATGGTTTTTCCGATTCGGAAGGTATTTTTTCTACGATGCGAAATAATCGTCTATGAGCACGGACACTACCCAAGACCGTATTCTCTCTGTCTTGGAGAGGGATGCGCAGGCCTCGTACGCGGAGATCGCGGAACAGGCAGGAGTGTCAAAGCCGACAGTGAGAAAGTATATCGAACAAATGGAATCTGAGGGCGTTATCGTTGGTTACTCCGCGGACGTAGATCCCAAGAAGCTCTCTGGACGATCGATCGCAATGGTCGGTATCGATGTCGAAAGCGAGCGATACGTCGAAGTGACTCGGCAATTGCAGTCGCGCGAGGAAATCGAGGCGTTGTATACGTCTTCGGGAGATCACATGTTGATGGCGGAAGTGCACGCTGCAGACGGCCACGCAGTCGGTGAAATCATCAGCAATCAGATTGTGACTGTCGACGGTGTCACTGCTGCACACCCGTCGTTCCTGCAAGAACGATTGAAGTAGTTACTGTCATTTCAAACGACCTAGCACAAGTCTCCTCTGTGAGACTGCTTTCCCGACGAGCACCATTCGTTTTAGATGTTTGTACCGTGTTGTGTCGGCGTGAAACATGCGATACCAGTAAGTTAGTCCTGGGTGTAGCTAGTGCTATGCCCATTTTCACTCGCCAAACCCGAATTCGTGCACCGTTCGAGGAGGTTTGGGATTTTCATTCTCGCAGCGAAGGGCTCGAAATACTCACGCCTGCGTTCATGCGCCTCACTATCGAACGTGTTGTCGCTCCCGACGGGACACTCGATCCTGACTATCTCCATGAGGGCGCGCGCATCGACGCGACTGTTCGTCCGTTCGGAATTGGTCCCCGTCAGGGGTGGACCTCCGTTATCGTCGACCGAACCACAGCAGAGAGCGCAGCAGCGTTTGTTGATGAGATGGAGGACGGTCCGTTTCCACACTGGCAACACACCCATTCGTTTTACGCCGATGGGCTGGAAACGCTGCTCCGCGATCGGATCGAATACGAACTTCCCTTCGGAGGTCTCGGGCGGATTGCGGGTCGATTTGGCGACCTTGGATTCGAACCGATGTTCCGGTATCGCCATTGGAAGACAAGGGAGGTACTGGAGTGACAGTGGATGTACGCACATTCGATGCCGATACGAAACCGCTGCTCGCGCTCGTGGTTGCCATCTGTGCAGTGAGCACGAGCGCAATTCTCGTCCGTTGGAGTAACGCACCGAGTCTCATCAAGGCGCTCTACCGCGTCTTTTTCACGATCGTTCTCATCGCGCCATTCGCACTGCGTCGACACGAGGGGGAGTTCCGTCGGCTCTCACGACGCGATCTGATCGGAGCGTCCATCGCGGGCCTCGCGCTCGCATTTCATTTCAGTGCGTGGTTCGAGAGTCTCAATTGGACGACTGTCGCGGCAAGCGTAACGCTCGTTCAGTCACAACCCGTTTTTGTCGCTCTCGGAGCGAGCCTATTTCTTGACGAAGATGTATCCGCTCGGATTGTGGGGGGAATATCGATTGCACTCGTTGGGATGGTCGTTATGTCCGCTGGTGAGCTCACTGCCGGCGCAAGCGGTGCTGCCCCGCTCTACGGGAACGCACTCGCTGTCCTCGGTGCTTCGATGGCCGCTGTCTATGTGCTTTCCGGACGGGCGCTCAGACAGCGTGTCCCACTCCTCCCGTACGTGACGGTGGTGTACGTTGTCTGTGTTCTTGTTCTGTTTGTGCTCGTCCTTGTACGGGGATTACCGCTCGTGTCGTATCCGCTGCGAGAGTGGATTCTCTTTCTCGGAATGGCGATCGGTCCAGGAATCTTCGGTCACACAGTCATCAACTGGGCGCTTGCTCACGTCGAATCGAGTGTCGTCAGCGTCTCACTGCTCGGTGAGCCGGTGGGAAGTACGCTGCTGGCACTTATCTTGCTGGGCGAGATACCGGGCGTCCTGACCGTCGTCGGAGGCACTGTTGTGCTCGGCGGCATCGTAATTGCAGCCAATCGGTAACATAATATTAACTAAGGAACGAGGATATTCACAAATATCCGAGATCTTCGAGATTCCGAGCAATCGCATCCTCATCGTACTCTGTGATTTCTGCTGGCGCTTCTGGGATGATTTCCCGTCGTGGGCCAGATTCGTAGATCAACCACGGAACCGTGACCAGTGCTCTGTGATAGACACCCCGAGGATGGCCGTAATCCTTCAACGGAATTGGTGACAACCGCTCTCCGAGCAGCTCGCCGTGATCGGCGGTAACGACAGTCCGTCCAGACAACGAGCGGAGGAGATCATGGGTCTTCTCGATCACAATTTCGAGGTTTTCACGGTATGCTCGTCGGAGTTCAGCATCCGATGCGTCGTACTCCAATTTGATTTCTGCGAGGCTCAATCTCGGATCGTACCGCTCGCCGGTCGGTCCCAAATATGGTGTGTGTGGCTGGACGAAATGAATGAGGAGACGTTTGTTGGGATACGCTTTGGCTGCTTCCGTGGCGGATTCGACGACGATGTCCGGTGGCGTGACGCTGTTTCCGACTCGGGTTCGGTACTCGTCTTGCCAGAGCGGGATTTCGGCGTGTACTCGGGCGCCGATCGTGTCTCTTATTTTCGCGAAGTTTCCGTTCGACGTGACGTAGACGATGTCATCGAGCTGTTGGCCCGTAAAGTTCGCCTCAACCCACTCGCGGGTCATACTCCCCCGAGAAATACGGGATTCGAGCGTGCCTGGTAGGTCGGAAATAGTAGAAAACACGTCATATCTACACGCATCGAGGAGGATGAGGGTATCCCAATCCGCCTCAAATACATCGACTCCATCGTCATTGAACTCGGTGTGATTTCGATACCGGTGATGCATACGCGAGACGTGCCTGCTGATATTACGGATGTTTGGAGGATTACGATTCTTGATGCGTCGTGCTATCTGTTCGTACATCGATGACTCTCTGGATGGTGTGAGCTGTTCAGAACCAGTCGTTGTCCGACACGACAATACACCGACCTGAGGACGACTACCAAAGCGCTTCCCACGTCAAAATTCACGAAGCTCTCGTACTATCTTAATTGTTCGCTTTCGAGAGTAGGTCGAACGCCTCACGGAT
The DNA here is from genome assembly GCF_023276375.1 of Halocatena marina. Classification (GTDB taxonomy): domain Archaea; phylum Halobacteriota; class Halobacteria; order Halobacteriales; family Haloarculaceae; genus Halocatena; species Halocatena marina. The sequence goes on from NZ_JALLPK010000001.1 coordinate 358,082, forward strand.
TGACGATTCGATGCCCCGCTCTGGCTCCCAGTTCAGTTCACTCTGTGCTTTCGATATATCCACATCGAAGTTCGAAACGAGCGTCTCTGTGCGTGGGTTCTCCACCTGTCGAACACGCACATCGATGCCTCGTTCGGTTGCAACTTCTTGAATGAACTCGGCAATATCGAGGACGCTCGGCGCTTTTCGACCAGCAATTTCGAATTTCTCGATCCCGGTCTCACCGCGGTCGCGCTGGTCCAGAACCGCTTCGACGCTCTGAACGTACGCCTGCGCTACGTCCACGACATGAACGTAGTTTCTCGCTTGCGTTCCCGGTTTATAGACAGTGAGATCTTCACCAGCGAGTGCTCGCTCGACGAAGTAGTTGATAACATTATTCCTGGTGACGGTCTGTCCACCCGCACGATGAATTCCGTATAGGTTGCCTTTGAGGAAAAGATGGGCGGGGAACGCATTTGCCGCGAACGACTCGACGATCCGCTCGCCAAGAACTTTCGTTCGGCCGTACCAGTTCATCGGCGTGCGTGGGTGATCGATCGATATTGGAAACTCCTGTGGATCACCGACGATAGCCATGCTCAACGGAAATACCAATCCAGCACCGGTTTTTCGGCACCAGTTCGTGACGTTGGCCGTTCCGACGACGTTGGTCTCGTACGTCAGATCAGGATTCTCAGTACAGTCTGGCACACCACTTATCGCTGCGAGGTGGACCACAACGTCCGCATCAGAAATCGCCGATGCAAGCCGTCGGCGATCGCGGATGTCAACGTGTTTAATAGAAAGGTCGCCGACGGTACGGACGGTCCCGAGATAGAAGTTATCGATCCCGATCAAATTCCAGTCGGGGTGTTTATTTTGAAACGCCTGAATGACGCAACTTCCGGCAAACCCTGCTGCACCAGTAATTGCCACTGTCGGCGTCGTCGCTGGTGTCTCTTCAATCGTCATCACTCACCAACCGAATACAGAGTATATTAACTATTTTCATATTTGACCACATCTTTGAGAACTTTAAACACCTGTCTGATAACGATTTGGAGGTCGAACCAGATGGACTGTTGTCTGATATATTCAACATCGAGCTGCAACTTCCCGTCTGGATTGTGTCCGGTCATATCGTTTATCTGAGCGAGTCCCGTCAATCCGGGCTTGACGAACCAGCGCTGTTTCCATTCAATCATATCGGCTGTGATCTCTCGATCGATCTCTGGACGCTCAGGTCGAGGACCGACAACGCTCATATGTCCCGTGAAAATCGACCAGAGCTGCGGAAGCTCATCGAGATGCGTGCTGCGGAGGATGCGGCCAACGCGAGTAACACGGGGGTCAACGCCTCCTGCATCTTCGTCGCTGATAACCGCTCCCGTCTCCGATTCAGCATCATCCACCATACTCCGGAACTTATAGACGGTGAACGTGCCACCGAACGTCGACGTTCGTTTCTGGGCGTAGATGATCGATCCTGGACTGTCCAGTTTGATAGCGAGCGAGATTACGAGCACCAACGGCGATAGCAGGAGTAGCCCTACACCCGCAAACGTCACGTCGAGCAGTCGCTTCGTCATCCGATCCTGCCAATCCCACGGCTCGAGGTCGATGTCTACCAACTCGTTGTACTGCGTGGAATCACAGGTTAACACGCTGCTCCCGAGTTCATGGGGAACTTTCGCGGTGACACCGTGGCTGTAGCACGTATTGAGGACTCCGAAGAACTCCTCGCGGTCGGTCCGAGAGAACGCCAGAGCGACTGTATCGGCGTCGTGTGTGACTAGAATCTCACTCAGCCTCGAAATCCCCCCGAGATATTCGATGCCCTCAATATCGGGGTACGGGGCGATCGATACCGAACCACCGTCCGTATACCCTGCCATTGGAGCCGATGATTCGGAGCCAGTATCGGAATCAGACCATTCTGCCAGTTGGTTCTTGTGATACGGACTGCTCAGAGAGACATAACCGACGATCGGTATCTCAGTCATGTCGACGAGCTTGGATATGTTCTCCGGATCGTCACCGACGATGATGATGCGTTCGGTCGAACTTCGCTTTTGACGCCGGATGAGTACGTGCCACGCTGGGAGTAACACGAGCAGCCCGGCAGTCGTCAACACGAGCGTTGACCGGGGAAGCCGGTATGTATAATCGAAATATCCGATCGTTGCGAGAATGAACGCTGCAAGCACGACTCGACGCTGTGTCTCGGTAACGACATCGAGTATACGGCGCGGCCGTGGTTTGTACAGCGGGACAAGTGCGAGTAGTACGATAAACAGCACCGTCGCCATTGCAATCGTCAATGCGCTGTTTGGGAGAGTCGTAGCTGGCAGACGATTCAAGACAGGAGCCGATGCCGTTGCCAATCTCTGTACGGAGGGATGATTGGTGACAGCAACCGCTAGTGCCGCGATTGTCCCTGTCCCGATCGAACTCGCCAATCGATATTGCCAACCGGACACCACACCCTTTATTCGATGACCTTGCATATTATTATCCGTCTCCTAATCCGATTCTACCACAATTCTCGATATCAACCTGTGGTGATATGTTTGACTACCTCTGACGAGGGTTCTGCTGGAAAATTCTCTATTTGATTCGCCTTCGGGAGGTTTTCTACTCTCGTGAACTATTTCGAGAACCACGACAAAATGATTACATTTCTTACATTGTTGGATCGTATCTAATATCCAGTAATATGAATGCAATCATACTCTTGTGGTAATCACATGGGTATAACACGAAGATATATTAGTATAATATGTCTGCTCATAATATCGATATGTCTTCAACAGATGTAATACTATAATCAGTCCATAATCATCACTACTTGACAACATGAAGTGACGTTTAATCAGATATTGTACCGTTTGATGGTCATTCATTCTCAGAAATGCCTGATTCAATCGTCAAAGACTGTCGTCGGAGACTGTGTTGGAGTCGGACGAACTCATGCGTATCCAAGATCTTCTAGACGGGCTTTGATCTCATCCGGAACTTCAGTATTCCCCTCAACAGCTCTGACGTCTAGCTCTGCTACGATCGACGCGAGTCGTTCTTTCGGAGACGGTATTCCTGTCTCTCCAGTTTCTTCGTATCCATCAATTGTTTCATAGCCGTAGTACTCATCGACAGCATATCCTCGCTGTGTCGTGTCGTATTGTTCTCGTTCGGTTTCGTCTCCATTTTCTTCGAGCTTCTGCTCGCTCCACGTGGTCAGTCCAAGATACTCCGTGATGCATTCTCGATCGTCGATGGTTCCGAGCAGTGTTTTGCCCCGTCCTTGCGAATCATTGATGCCTGCACTGTCGAGAACCGTTTCGTACACGTCACAAAGGGAGACCGTTTCGGAGCACGTACCATCCATCCCTGGCCCGTAAACGCACAGTGGAACGTGTGTCAGTTCCTTGTAAACGCCGTGTTCGTGGCCCCACGCGCCGTGTTCTCCGAGCATCTCCCCGTGGTCAGCGAGGGTGATGATGTAGTCGAAGTCTCTCGACAAAATATCAAATAGGTTGTTATAGCAGTCTGAAAGATATGTCGCACAATCATCGTACGCCTGTTGAATTTGATCTCCGTCTACGGCTTCGAGACTGATATCGCCGACCGACTTGGTCAGTGCTGGTTCTTCCACGGTTGCATATTCTGGCGGTACGCGGTACGGTTCGTGGGCTTCCATCACATTGATGAAGAGAAATTCGTTGTCACTGAACTCGATATTTTGCACTTCGTCTATCGCTTCGAGTGTCCCACCGTACTCAACGCTTTCCTGCGTATCCAGTGCGAATATGAGTCCCATACGGAGTGACGCAATTGTTTTAGTGTCGCTTCGAAGACACTCGTACACTCCTTCGAGATATTTCTGTAGCCCTGTCGTGTGGGTTTCTCGGCTGAACCTGCGCCAGTCGAACAGCTCCTCATCAGTGAGATGCTCGGATCCGTCTGGCGTTCTGAAATCGGTGAATCCTCTATCGAATCCGAAATGTCCAGTAATGTTTGTATTAGCACTGAACGCCCGCGTGGTGTATCCAGCCGCTGAGAGTCGCTCTGCGAGAACGGGCCTGTCACAGTCCAGTTCCATGTTCTTTGCGTGGACCCCAATTTCGCTCGCATACTGTCCCGTGAAAAATGATGCGTGGGCTGGAACGGTCCAGTTCGCGGTTGAGAATGCACGTTCGAACCGACGCCCGGGAAGCCAATCGAAGTGGCGGTCGAACGCGTCTTTTCGGAGTGTATCGAGGACAACAAGCGCGATGTTTGTCATAGCGTATCGAGACAGATGCTTTCTCCGTTTAGTACAAAAGGAAATCGACAGCGACGACGCAGTCGAGTTGTATTTTTGACGTTTCTAACGTGTAAATCGACAGGTCCACGTTAGCGCTGTCGTCCATGGACTGGTCTAATCAGGAGATCATAATGGAAATCTACCCCGGTTACAATTGCTCCACTATAGATAATGGCTCGAATCGCACTGATACACCCTCAGTATCTAGTCACTGGTGGGGCAGAAGCCGTCTCACTCAACGCCATCGAAGCCCTTCAGGACGAGCACTCCCTCACATTGTTTACGAACCACGAGCCGCAGTTCGACTCGCTCAACGACTACTACGACACTGCTGTCGATCCAAATCGCGTCTCCGTCCGCACACCGCCGATTGCGTCACACTACGTCGACCGCTTCGGTGCACAGAACGGTCTGTTGCTCTATGCATTGCTGAATCGGTACGTCAGACGGTATCTCGATGCGTTCGATCTCGTGGTTGGCACGTACAACGAACTCGCTTGTGAGATCCCTTCTGTGTTGTATCTCCACCACCCGTTGTACGATGTATCGAATCAACACCTCGATCCGCGCAGCAATCAGGGCGCTCGCTATTACTACAAACGTCTCAGTCGCTCAATCGCCGGTGTTTCGAATGCGACCATGAACCATCCATCTACAACGCTGCTGACCAACTCCGACTGGATGGCAGAAAATATAAAAGACGTGTACGGAACGCGTCCGCGGACGGTGTATCCACCGATCGAAACCAGCGCGTTTGCTCCGCCTCCGATTGAAGAACAATCACGTGGGTTCGTCTCGGCCGGTCGTGTCTCGAAGGACAAACAGCTCTTGCGGAGCATCGAGATTTTACAGCGCGTTCGAAATCGAGGACACGATATTACTCTGCATATCGCAGGGCCGCTCCCCAATACGGAGTACGCTGATCGCGTTCGTGTGGCCGCTTCACGCCACGCGTTCGTGACGATAGAAGGACGGCTATCGCGTGATGAACTCGTCTCGGTAATCGAGCGAAATCGCTATGCGATCCACGGCAAGGACTACGAACACTTCGGGATCGTCGTCGGCGAATTCATCGCCGGAGGTGCCCTTCCATTCGTACCGAACACCGGTGGACAGTGCGAAATCCTCGATCAGAACGACGCGCTTCTCTATGAGTCGACTGATGACGCTGTCGAAACGATCGATCACGTGCTCTCTTCGCCAGAGTTCGAACTGTCCCTTCGTGAGGAATTACCGTCCGTCGATGAAGAGTACGGGCAATCGCGGTTTCGACGTGAGATCTGTGACGTTGTTTCGACCGCACTGTGAGTACGATGATAGTCTCGTTCTCTTCAGATCGCCACTATTCCAATTCGTCTTGCAACGAGGAGTCCACCACCAACGATTGCGACTCCTCCCAGACCAAGACAGATTTTCCAGAATGAAATGCGCTCAACGATGCGCATCAGTGCATCGATCGTGAGATAGCCGACGATGGCGCTCACCGTTAGCGCGATCAGTGCACCACTTGGAGAGATACCAGCGAGACTACCGCTTTCGAGGAGTGCAAGCGCACTTCCACCGAGCGCAGCGGGAATGCTCAGCAAAAACGATAATCTGAACGCCGATGGACCATCGTGGCTCCGAAACAAGAGTACACTTGCTGTGACGCCGGATCGAGAGATCCCCGGAAGCACAGCGAACCCCTGAAGCGCCCCAACTAATAGCGCGTCGACGATGTCCGGTTGTTCGCGTGACCCGAGTGCAAGATCGCCGGACACACGCTGGAGTATTCCTGTTACGATGAGCAGTCCGCCAATCAGAATGATCAACATTCCTCCTTGAAGCTTGCCGATGACTTCCCCAAGAAGCAGATACGCCGGAATCCCAACGATTCCGGTCATCAGTGTTGCGATGGCGAGATACGACAGCTCGGCCGTCGAACCGTCGAACGCCTCCGATGGACGCCAGTCCGGAATCGATCGAAGCACAGCTTTGAGCTCGTCGCGGTAGTACGCTGTTGCTGAAACGGCTGTCCCAGCGTGCAAAAACAACGCGAAGGAAACTGCACTGGTGTTACTCTGTCCGAGTGCAGTAAGAGCGATCGTAATGTTTCCCTCGCTTGAGATCGGTAACCATTCGAAAATACCCTGCAGGATCCCAACAATCACCGCAATGAGCGCTGTCTCTCCATCCATGGTATGATTACCAGTGACCGATGGCTAAACGGTTTGGACTTCTTCTCGGATCGCGTTGTACACTCACACCCCTCCGCTTCGTACCTTCCAATACGAACAACATCTCTTAATGATCAGTTATAATTAATGTAAAAATAATGCCACTCGATCTTAACTCACTGTATTCTGTTTGTAACATGGCATCTCATATTCACCATCCAAATACATGTTAAATTATTTCATTCAACAACATAAAATGAGTATTTATTTGGTGATTCCGTTTGCTGTCCCCGACAAACGCATTACCCAGAAACTTTTACCCCTCTGTTACAAGGAGGTACGTAATGAATCGACCAGCCCGATACCTCTTTGCGAGCTTTTTTATGCTGCTCGTTGCCAGCCTGATATTCAATCAAGTCGGAGGACCTGAATCGCTGAGGATATATCATATTATTCCACTGTTCATTGTCTTTGGAGGACTTGGATTCGCGGTCTACGGCTATCACGTGTACGGTTTTGATGGCCGATTCGGACTGCTGTTGTTCACCTACATGCTCTGCATGGTGGTGCTCATCGGTGTTGCCCTCCAGCAGGGAGGACTCGGATTCCCTGCACCGGGGCGAGCAGTAAAGCTGGGACTCATCGCGTTGTTGGTCATGTTTTTCCTTGGCGTCTGCCCAAAGCAGCTTCGATTCATTAAGCAGACGTGGGTATACCTCTTTGCGTTTTTCGTGTTGTTCTCGATTCATCTCCTTCACGCAGTGCCGTTGTCACCCTCAGGTGGCTCTGCATCAGTCCCGATTTGGGCCGGATTTCTGATGGGCCTGAATCTGTTCGTTATCCCGCGATACGTTTCCCGCAATACGTTCTTGTGGGTGCTCAGTCTCTTCGCAAGTGTCTCGGTGTTGCTCGGTGCTCTGGCGTACTCCATCGGCCCCTACAGCGTTCTTGGAATGAATGTCACATTGTGGGACGAAACGTTCTCACCGATCTTCGTGAGTGGACAGCTTTATCCTCTCGAGTCGGTGTTTCCGAATCCAAACACGTTCGGATTTATCGGATTCATGGGTGCTGCCGCCGCGATTATGTTGGCAATCGGCCAGTTCCCGAGTAGTAACAGCGATCACGAGGGACAAAGCGTCCGCGCTGATGGTGCTTCGGCGACGGTTCTCTCGTTCCCATACATGTTTTCGCTCGGGCTGTCGTTTTTCGCCGGCGTTCTATTCGTGATCAATGTGCTGGGTATGTATCTCTCTAACAGTCGTGCCAGCTATCTCGCTCTCGCGATGGCACTCTTGTTGTTTTTCTCCTACATTACTCTCGGCCGTCGGAGTCTCCCCTTCGCCTTCGTCGGTCTCACGAGTGTTGTACTGCTGTTCTTGTTCTTACTTCCGCAACTCGGCATCAGTGCCTCTGGACGGTTCGCTCTCTGGTCTGGCGCGCTCGAAGCATTTCTCCAGCAACCGAAACTACTCGGAGAGGGAATTATCAATACAAAAGAGTTCATCGCGCCGTACGTCGAGGAGCCGTACAGCGGACACAGCCCGCACAACTCGTATCTGAATATCTTCCTCCGGGCTGGCTTGATCGGTGGTGGGATGTACCTTCTCATCATCGTTGGGAGTCTCTTCTCTGGTGCGCTCCGGAGAGACCGTGTCGACGTACCCGCCCTCGTGCTCGCGTTCGGTTGTGCTATCCATCAGATGTTTGAGGCATACTCGCTCTTCTGGTATACGATCATGGCTGTGATCAGTTCGCTTGCGTTCGGATATCTCATCATGAACGGCGCGTGGATTGACCAACCCGAAGAGCCAGCGAACGACCGTAAGCGGAACCGGAACTCCCGCAAGTCTCGAAATACATCCCGAAGTAAGTCTCGAAGCGAGACGTGGTCGCGCCCAGAGTGGAATCGGTGACTGTGTCGGCGTAATTTGAAACGTTTCTGTTCTTTATTGGATCGGTACCGAGTTGTTCATACCTGCTCTCATCGTATCCAGCCTGCTGATGACACTGGTCGTCGTTCCGGTTCGGTATCCCTTATCGAAGCATTCGCATGACACGCTGGAGATCGGAGCAGCGATCGCCCGCGAGCGTAGCGCCGAGCTTACGGTTCTTCATGTCAATATCTATCAGAATGGGGGAAGGATCACGCGCCGCGACCTCAAATCGGCTGTTAAGCGAGCCGTTGGTACTCTTCCACCAACGCGTTATGTCGTCCGTGACGGCTTTTTTGTCGAGGAAAGCATCCTTGATGAGGTTGCAAATGAGGCGGCAGACGTCGTCGTCATTGGTCGTGAAGAGGCATCCCGCCTCCGACAGCTCGTTCGTCGTCTGAGGGATGAGCCAGACATCGAGCGATATCTCCGCAATCGACTCGACTGTGAGATAATAACTGTTCCGACAGGAACGTAGCGTAGGCAGGTCAGTCGTCGGCTTCCGGCTCTGCAGGCGCACGCGGTGGGCGGTCTTCTGCCGTTGATTCGTGGGTCATATTGACGTTGAGCTCCCCGCTCGTTTCGTCAAAGACGACGTGTGAGTGAGGGTAGGCGAGTTCCACGTCAACGTCGTCGAGACGTTTCCATATTGCTTCTTGAATCCGAGAGCGCATCGTGAGCGGCTTGTACGGATCTCTCGTCCAGTAGCGGAGTCGGAGTTTGACGCTGCTGTTGGCGAACTGATCGATGAAGCACGTTGGTGCAGCGGGATAGCGCGAACTCCCGATGCGGATGTCTGGTCCGCCCTGAATGACTCCATCAATATCGCGAGCGGCGTTTTCGATGAGTGTACGCGCCTTCTCGATGTCGCTCTCGTAGGTGACACCGATGTCGAGCGTGTAGCGGGTCCGGGTGTCCTCAGCCGAATGGTTGATCACGTCCCGTTCGCGCATCGACCCATTCGGGACGACGAGGAACGTATTTTCGAGCGTGAATATCTTCGTGTAGCGGATCGTGATATCCTCGACGAACCCGCGTTGGCCTGTTTCGGCCAGTTCGATCATGTCCCCAACCTCGTAGGGCTGGTCGGCGAGAACGAACAGTCCGGAGATGACGCTCCCAACGATGGGCGCGAGCACGACACCAACCATGGCGGAGAAGACCGTGACAGAGAGAACGATGTTGGTGCCATTGATCCCGTAGATATACACGATGATGAACAGAATTCCAACACCGTACACGCTCATCCGAATGATCCGGAGCACTGTCCGCGAGACGCTCGGACGACGGAATCGTCGGGCCACACGCCGACCCAGCATCTGCGTGACGTACTTAGACGCGTACCACGTGACGATGAGGACGAGTATCGTCAGGAGCAGCTTTGCAACGTCTTGGGGAAACCCCCAATCCTTGAACCACTCAAGCCACCAGTGTGCAATATTGGCGAGGCCCTCACTCGCTTGTTGGCTGGCCGGTTCCTTGGTGGTCGATTGACCAAGTGGTCCTCCCGCCCCAGATTGATTCGTCGTAGTAGAATTGGCCGCAGCAGTCGTAGTAGTAGCATTCGGACTCTGTGCCGACAGCGTCCGACCCCCCTCCCTCATGTCTGTGGTCACTCTAGGAAGGGGAAAAAGCATTGCGACCCGTGAAATTGCCATTACAGCGTTCAGATTTGTTCATATTTGGCATCCATATTGATCGGTGTATAGTGTTACTTTGTCACTCATAATCACGCTTCATCATCAATGATGGAAGAATCACGGCCTGTAACCCTCTGAATATCAAATACTACTGCAACAAAGCCACCAGATCTATATCGGTGCTTCATCTAGTATCAAACAATGAATCTCATGAGTGTTCGGCAGCGATCGTCGGATCGAACCCAACGGGGGATCGGACGCAAGGCAACACTCGTCTGTCCCACCTGCGGCCACGAGAGTCCGAGCGGTACTGATGGCGACTGGGTTATCACTGAAGAAACGAACGACGATATCCGCCGCGTTACGTATGATTGTCCCGTCTGTTGGACGAGCGTCGTCGTTCAGCCTCGGTTCGAGCGCTGATCGATCGTCGAAACGGCGAGAGAGTGTCCTCAGAGGCCGTTCGTACGGAATTCGGTGTGTTCATAATTAGCACGAGTTTGTCGCTCATTGATTTAGAATCCCAGTAGAGAGCGCCGGAGCCACCGTTCGCCCGACAATCGCACGAACCGCAGTCGCGCTGCAGAAGATGGGCCGTTGGTGTAGATTACAGATCGACTGTAAGCGGGGATCGAAACACCGAGAGCTAAAAGAGTCGGGGGACAACGGACGCTTCGGCTTTTCGGAGATGTTCGTCGACGGTGCTCGGGGCACATCCGAGTTCATCAGCGATGTCTTGGTGTGTGGCGCAGCGGGGAACGTCGTAGTAACCGTGTTCGACAGCAGTTTCGAACACTTCGAGCTGTCGTTCTGTGAGCAGCGAGAGAAGATTGTTAGTGTCTGGATAGTACCCACCAGCATCGTGGACCGAAACGTCGATCTCGTCAGGAATCGACTGGAGGACGTTTCGAAGACTGGTGTCAATTCCAACAAGTGTCACGAACAGGTTGTTTTCGTCGAAGGTAATCGGTGTGTCGATAATGAGTGCGTGTTCGTGTGAAAGTTGGACGAGCTGTCCGACAGGATGCGACACATCGAGATGAAGGAATACGTAGACGCTCCCGTCTTCGACAGGGACGATCTCATAATTGAGAACATCATCGTGATCTCTGACGGTCGCTTCGATCGTCTCACGGTTGCCCGCGAGCTGATACAGCACGATGAACGTCTCGTTGAACCGAGCGTTGAAATGCAATAGTGTCTCTCGGGTAATGCTATCTTGTGCTGCGAGACAGTGGTCTATCGGGTGGAACACGAGTTGTGTCGGCCCGAGTGAGAGTGTGAGATACTTCATGATCTATGAACCCCGTAGTAGAAAGCCGAGCAGAACCGCCCCTTACTATTGTGACAAATCCGTCCAAACGTCGGAAGGGAACGTTTAACCCGACACTGTTCCCACCCACGGTTATGGAGTGGCCCCACGATCCAGACTCAGACGAGGGGAGCGAAGGAATGCGCAAGTACGGAATGGCGATTCTTGCCAAGAAAGTCGATGAAGACGACTTCCCGCTTTCGAAAGATCAGTTCCACGAACAAGTTAGCGACCATCCGATTCGTATCGACCACGAGACGGTCGTCAGCGTTGATGACATTCTCGACGGTGTTGAGGCCGATGTGTTCGAGGATATCCAATCATTCCACCGGACGGTGGGCAGCGCGATGCGCAATCAGGATTACTGGACGTACGATCCCGACGAAGCGACGAGCAACGGGTAGCGGTCTTCTTTCTGTGCACAGTATAGTGTGTGAACATACGCCACACTTATTCAGTCAGGATCGCATAGCAGCACGTATGGCAGTCGATTCATCGAACGCGGACGAGTCAGAACACGAACGGCTCCCCGAGACGGTGGTTGAGGATCTGCTGGACGATCCACGACGCCGGGCGATGCTTCGGTTGCTGGGAACACACGACGGCTCAATCAGAATGACACAACTCGCAGCACGCGTCATCGCAGATGAGCGATCGATTCCCATTGATGCAGTCTCTCTCGAGGAACGCCGGCGCGTCTGTGATACTCTCTATGAGTGCCATCTTCCGAAACTCACTGCAACAACTGTCATTCGGTACAATTCGCGACAGGCAAGCGTCGAACTCGACGAGAAAGCAACACAGCTGTTGGATCGACTCTAATTATCGCAACCGACATTGGTCGCCGTAAATTGGCACAGCCACAATCTGCGTGACGTTGTGCTTTTAGCTCCAGCCGGATCGAAGCACGAATATCCATGAATCAATAAGGACGGATGTGACGAACACGCAGGTCACGCTCATCCAGATCGACAACTATGGGCCGTGGACGGTAACGCCTGAACCACGCCGCGAGGTCGACCTTCAGACGCTTCAATCTCGATTGTACGCTGATCTCTCGCAACTGTTCGGCAACCGAGAGGGATACGTCTTCTTCTCTCGGTTCGACAATATGATCGCCGTTACCAACGGCTTAGACATGGATGCGCACGCGCTCATTCAAGAATCGGTTGGTAATCGATATCCAGTGACCGTCAGTCTAAGTGTTGCCGTCGATCCCAATCCTGTTGATGCACTTGGGTTGGCGACGAGTCGGCTGCAGGATGCCGGCAGTGCTCAGGATCGGACGAGACGGGAGATCCTCCGCGGAGAATCCCTCACTGAATCCATGCGTACGGAAGACGACGTCCAGATCGCTCACTTCGATGTGAACGACGCGACTGACCGCTACACCGACAAACTGAACGAGTTCGATACGTTCATTCACATTGAACAAGGTTACGCCGAGTTGATGCGTTATATGCGGATGGCCCACGATTCGCTCTCGTTTTTCGTCGGTGGGGACAACGTCATCTCGGTCTGTTCATCGATCGGCCGATCGGAGTACGCCGATGCCGTCGAACACGTTCAGGATGCGGTTGGCGTCGACCTCAAAGTCGGTGTTGGACGCAACCGGTCAGTACAGGCTGCCGGTATGATGGCGAAACACGCGCTTGAACAGTGTAGAGAAGACGAAACGGCTGTCGAACTCGGTTGGTGATCATAGACGTCACTGACCGATTATTGCCGAACGTGAGCCTAAGCGTCCATCTCACATAATAGTGCTGGGATACGCTTTACTTGGTCCAAGAGATACGTTTCGACATGGAATCTCACATGACCGTTCGTGATGTATTGTTGCCCGAATTTGTGGGTGCAAGCGAGAGCGATACCGTTCAGGCGAGTGCTCGTTTGCTTCTCGAAGAACGGGCGAACCATCTCGTCGTTCTCCGCGGAAACGATCCGGTCGGATTGGTCAGTGTCCGTCGACTTCTCCAGCAGTATGTCGATGGCGACGCTGCCGATACGACGCTCGGTGACGTGATGACGGATGAGTACGAGACCATCACGCCAGATATCTCCGTGAGTGCGGCTGCCGATCGCTTTGTCGGGGCCTCGCGGCCGTTGCTCGTCATGGATAACGGTACGCTTATCGGACTCTTGACGGAGAGAGATCTCCTGACCGCACCGCACAGTGAACCATCAGACGATACGATATTCGTCGAGGAAAAAGGATCGAACCCGACGCCCATCGATGAGGCGACAGCCGATCAAGGGATCTGTGAAGCGTGTGGTGCATTCACTCGAACACTAACTGTGACCGACGGACGCTCTCTGTGCTCGGACTGTCAAGACGTGTGAATCCTGATTCAACTCGATTCGGAGATTTGTGCGACACCGTCTGTGGTAGATCGTTGTACTCACCGAGTTCTGTAATCAACTGTCTCCGATATTTGGACTGACCTCGGGCAGCGATGGCTGTACTATCGAAGATCGTCGCACGTGCATCGCATGGTTCCGATGTGGACTGGTTTCGTCGTATGGTACGCGTTGTGTCGTTAGTCAGAGACGGAGAATGGGTATGGTGGCTGAAAAACGAGTACCCAAACTGTAGTAAATTCTTTTTCCTGAATCTTTTTACTATGTTTTTGCCTCAATTCTATGCACGGGAGAAAGATCCAATAGTTCAATCATGCGTGATGGGCATTCGTCCGGATATAGAACACAACACCTTTCGTAGATCGCGCAGGAATCACGGATATGATACGGACGCTCGATGATCTCGACGCGGAGGGAACCGCGGTCGGGGTGCGGGTCGACATCAATAGTCCGCTTTCTGAGTCCGGGGATGGGTTGGCCGACGATGCTCGATTGCGGGCGCACGTTGGCACGCTCTCGGAGCTCACGGAGCGGGGAGCACGCGTAGCCCTCCTTGCCCATCAGGGCCGACCAGCTGGTGATGCGTTTAGTTCGCTTGCTGCGCACGCAGAGCGGCTTGACGATCTGCTCTCGGCCCCTGTCGAGTACGTCGATGCCACATTCTGCTCGGACGCTCGGAGGCGCGTCGAGGCGCTTGAGGCGGGTTCGGTGCTCGTTCTCGAAAACACCCGCTTTTACAGTGAGGAGAACATGTCGTTCGATCCAGCTGATGCGGCCGAGACGCATCTCGTCGTGAACCTCTCATCGGTGTTCGATGCGTTCGTGAACGACGCATTCGCCGCTGCCCACCGGTCCCAACCATCAATCGTCGGATTCGCCGAGCAGCTTCCGAGCTTTGCGGGGCGTGTGATGGAACGCGAACTCGAAGCGCTCGGAAACATCGGTGAACGAGCGTCGCCGCGCGTATACGTCCTCGGTGGAGCGAAGGTCGACGATTCCATCGAGATCGCAGAAACCGTTCTTGAGTCGGGGTTGGCCGATACAGTTCTCACGGCTGGTGTCGTTGGGAACACCTTCCTGCACGCCTCGGGCGTCTCGCTCGGGTCTGAGAGCGATTCGGTTGTCGAATCACGCGCTCGTGACCGACTCGGTCTCGCTGAATCGCTGCTCGAACGGTATCCGGATCGCATCCGTATGCCCAACGATATCGCTATCGAACGGGGCGATGAGCGAATTGAGGTGGCTGTCGAAGAGCTTCCGGTTGATGAACCGGCCCTCGATGTTGGCCAGCGAACCATCGATGCATACGCAGACGTGTTCGAAACTGCCGGAACGGCGATTCTCAACGGTCCTGCTGGGGTCTTCGAAGAGGAACGTTTCGCAGTCGGGACGCGGGGGCTGTTCCAAGCCGCGACGGCTGCCGGATTCTCGATCGTCGGTGGTGGCGATACGGCTGCTGCGATCCGTCGGCTCGGTCTCTCTGGATTTGACCACGTGAGTACCGGCGGTGGGGCAGCGCTTGCGATGTTGACCGGCGAGCCGCTGCCAGCCGTTTCGGCTCTCGATTCGGCGTGAGTGAATACTGGTATGGAGATCGACACCCCGAGCCGAGCCGAGGCAGACATCCTCGCTGACCTCTGGGTGTCGCTTGCTCGTGGTCAGCACAATCACGGGTCTCATCTCGCAGCCGAAACCAATCGCACGCCGATCTACGAGTCTATCTGTCAACACATCGTTACTGATGGTGTCCGCGTCGCTCGCGACTCCGATGCTATCGATCAGGAACACGCCGATGGTGAGCACGTCGAGACCGATATCGTCGGATTCATTATGTTCACCGCGCGTACTGGTCGTTACGAGGAGACCGTTTCGGCCGGCGTCATCGAGAACCTCTATGTGATGCCCGATTGGCGGAGTGAAGGGATCGGCTCCGCACTCCTTTCGACGGCCGAAGACGAACTCGAAGCAGACGGAATCGAGATCATCACGCTCGATGTAATGGCCTCGAACAGAGCTGCCCGACGCTTCTACTCGCGCCATGGCTACGCCACCCACCGGGTGACAATGGCAAAACGCAAAACCGATACACACTCAAAGGATGAGTGATCATATACAGATGCGCCAAGGGAGCTTGGGCCCGGTGCAAGCACTCGATTTGTAATCGAGAATACGTGGGTTCAAATCCCACCCTTGGCTTGACTCTTCCAACACGAAGTTCGTACCTGTTGGTGTCTGTCATTTCATAGGTTGGATGAGAATCGGTAGCGTGACTTTGACGCCTCCCGTCCAGATCGGCGGAGGAATCGTCGGTTATGAATGTCCAGACTGTGGGGTTGTTGTGTTCGATTTTTTCTTGAGAGATTCCTTTCTGCGCGTTTGATGGTCTCATCGACAGATTTGCCGCTCCGTTTGAGCGTTCTCGTCTGTTCTATCAGTAACTGTCCGTCATTCGTTCGTGGACGTAGCAGCAAGCAATTCCTGAATGTGTTCGTCTGCCCAATCGTACACCTCTTCCATCTCCTCTATCATATCTTCGTACTCCCCGTACGCGTTCTCGGCGAAGGTGACACAGTCCTTGTAACATCCACGAGTTCGTGGCACATCTCGGTAACCGCATCAACCCATCCCTGTTTCGTAACCACCAAAGAGGTATCAATATCGAGCCTGTTGCATAGCGACCACAACCACACCACTGTCTACCGTTTAGTTATCCATCGATAGAATTCGATACTGAGCTTAAATTGCTGTTAGTTAGGACGTTAGATTTAACAGTATCCATCACTCTGTTGTGTTAGTGTTACTAATGCTGATTATGTCTGCTTGAACATCCGGGAGGTACAACCGAGTGCCAATAGTAATATTATCTGACTCGATCAATTCATCAATATCATCAGAATAATACACAGCCGAGACTAAACCGTACCCAATATCAAGCAATATTGAACGCTCGTTCGAGTCAATTTCACGAATCTCACCAACGAAATCATAGTTCCATTTACTTGCCGGAGATTTTGGGTGGCTGATGCCAATCTTCTTATCAGTATTCTCATATATATCATCATATAGATCAAGTCTAATACTTACATCGATATTCTCTCCAACCATCTCTTCTTCGACGACAGGCATAGGTAGATCAAACAGTCGAATCTCGAATCCGTTCTGCAATTTCGCTCGTACTGTCTGATCGTAAACTGTCCCTTGGTAGATCGCTTCTGGCTCGATTCCGAGGACTTGAATACGTATTTTGGAGGTTGTAACCATCTTTAGAACTATTAGTGATATTTCGATTTAGCGGGTATGGATGTGACAATATACCCGTTATCACCAACAATTACAGATATTGGCTCACCCGAGTCCGTCACGTATCCATACGCTGTCCCACCACCCTCTTTCTCTGGTATTCTCTTTGGCTCTCCTTCCTTGATTGTTTTATAAATAATGTCCATCATTTCGTCTTTATTTGAAACTTTGTATCTTTTATAGAACTGGTCTTCATGTCTTTGGAGAATGTGCTTCCAACCAGCACCACCATTCCCTTTTTCGAGCCAGACGACTTCCCCGTCACCCCAACGTTTCTGTTTCGGATTGACGGCCATCATCGTCTCATCCACGTTGCCCTGCTTGCCAATATGGCGGTAGTTGGCGTCGGTCAGACCGTCGTCTACAAACCGTCCGTTCTGGATCGTCTTTTTAATATCGGCTGTTGACCGTCCTCCATCAGTAACGAGTCGTTTCCCTTCATTCGGATTCTTCTTAGGCTTCTTCGAGAGCGCGCCTTTCTCCGCCCGATTGATGATCTCATCGACGGACTTCCCGCTCTGTTTGAGTTCACTCGCCTTCCCTCCGGAGAAGATATCCAGCAGTTTCACAGAAAGCGAGTCCGGCATATGGGGGGCGACGTGCTTGGCGAGCAGGGACCCGATCTCGTCACCTTTGGACGGGAATCGTTTGATCCAGTCTTTGGCGAAATCGAGTGCTTTGGCGCTGTTTGCGCTCGCTCCAACGACAGGAGCGATGGCCATTCCTGAGATGATAGCCTCACCCCACTTTCCGTTGGCCCCGTGCTGAATCGCATCGCGCACGTCTGCCGCGTCACCGAGACCGGGGACAAAGCCCACAGCCATGTGAGCGAGCGCATAAAACGGCGAAGCGTGCGTGGATTGGGTTTGCGCCCCGTCCGGCATCCCGGTGGCACCGTAGACCAGTCCGTCTTTGAACGCCGTCGCATCATCCTCCTGCAGCGTGATCCCCGCGATCGTCACCATCGAGTCCGAATCAGACTCAGTGTCTGGGTTCGTCGTGTCTTTCTCGTTAGGCTGTGTTCGCTCGGTGTCCGACTGTTTCGTCCCACCACCCGATGCCTGTCCGCCACTGGTTCCGGTTTCTATCGGTCCGCCAGCGCGCGCGCTCGACACATCGGTGCTGGTGTGCAGCGTCATCGACGGCTGTAACTTCGAACCTTGTTCGACCTCCCGCGTATCGACAGCCACGCTCACCGTGAGCGGCGTGCCCGGCTGAAGCGTGACAGCCTGTCCTCTGCCTTCAAATGGCGCTCCTGCCGTTCCTCGTTCGAAGGCGACGGCGTCGCTGTCGTCAGTGAGCCACACCTCCACTGGCTGGGTGCCCTGATTAGTGATCGTAAAGACGTTCTGTACGCGCGTTATGGCGTTCGGATTCACCCCTTTACCCTTCGCGGTAGCCACCTCTGTCAACGAGACGCGTAATCGCCCGTTCTGCTGGGTCGCGTACGCACCGTTGGGACCATCCGACGGCTGAAGCGCGAGATACCCGCTTGCATCCCCAGCAACGCGCACGTTCGCATCTCGTGATGCCGACAAATTCGAAAATGCGCCGGTAGCGTAGATGGCACTCGTGATCAACCCGATAGCAATCAGCACGATCGCAAGGCGACGGAGACGAAGCATGGATATGATGGCTCTGAGACGAACACGCACCACCACGGCCCACCGATCGACCGACAACGATGCGGTATCGCTACCCATCAGACGAACTGCATACTCTTTGTATTAGCCTGCTTGAAGATCTTCAAGCTCAGCTTGAAACCACTCACTCACTGTTCACGACTGTTTAACACTAGGCTAAAGAGTAATACGAGCCATTTCAATTCGAGATAGCTACTCTAACGAGATCGAATCGTACAGATACCAACGTACTAGTGATGAATTCGAATCGTACTTTCTCTTAGAGTATCGCCTCGATCACACGCTCAATCCACGGCGGTTTTGATCCCTCGCTTGGTATCACACTCATGGACGACGATCTCAGAGAGCGTATCGAGCGCGAGGCGGAGACAAGCGCGCTCTACAACGCGCTGAAGCACGACAACGAGGCACAGGTCGGGGCAATCCTCGGGCCCCTCATGGGCGAAAATCCGGCGTTCAGAGAGCACGGAGATCAGGTTGCGGGCATTGTCGCTCCCGTCGTCGAGCGAGTCAATTCGCTCACATCGGCCGAACGCCGGGAGCAGCTCGCTGAACTCGACCCGGACCGTCTGGCAGAAATCGACGCCGAAGACGACGAACAAGATGAACAAACGCTTCCAGATCTCCCCAACACAGACGCGTACGACCAGATCCGGATGCGTCTCGCGCCCAACCCGAACGGGCCGTGGCACATCGGTAACGCACGGATGCCAGCGGTCATCGGGACGTACAAGGATCGCTACGACGGGTGGATGCTCTGTCGATTCGACGACACTGACCCGGTGACGAAGCGGCCTGATCTCGACGCATACGACGCTATTCTCGATGCCATCGACTATCTCGGATTCGAACCAGACGAAGTCATCCGTGCGTCCGATCGGCTCGAAACGTACTACGATCACGCACGTGAGCTCATCGAACTCGATGGAGCGTACACCTGCTCGTGTCCCGCAGAAGAGTTCTCCGAACTGAAGAATGCGGGGAACCCTTGTCCGCACCGAGACAAGGACCGAGCGACGATCAGCGAGGAATTCGAATCGATGGTGGCTGGTGAGTACGATCCGGGTGAGATGGTTCTGCGCGTTCGGACCGACATCGAGCACAAGAACCCGGCGCTGCGCGACTGGGCCGCATTCCGGATGATCGATACGCCACACCCCCGCGAGGAAGCCGCCGACTATCGGTGTTGGCCGATCCTCGATTTCCAAAGCGGCATCGACGACCACCTGACGGGAATCACGCACATCATCCGTGGCATCGATCTTCAGGACTCGGCACGACGCCAACAGTTCCTGTACGACTACTTCGGATGGGAGTACCCTGAAGTGATTCACTGGGGACACGTACAACTCGACGCCTACGACGTGAAGATGAGCACCTCGACGATCAAGGGGCTCATAGCGGAAGGCGAACTCGACGGCTGGGACGATCCTCGTGCGCCCACTCTCGCTAGCCTCCGACAGCGAGGGATTCGTGGTGACGCTATCGTCGCAGCGCTCACCGCCCTCGGTACCTCGACCAGCGATGTCGACGTAGCGATGTCGGCTATCTACGCCGAGAATCGAGAACGGATCGACGACAACACTGACCGTGCATTCTTCGTGCGCAATGGCGTCGAAAAGGTAGTTGTGGGCGGTCCTGATGCCGGTGAACCCCCTGTTCATCCCGACCACGAAGAACGCGGGACCCGTCACATTCCAGTCTCCGACGCTGTGCTCGTAGAACCGGACGATGTGCCAGCCAACGGCAAACGCGTCTGGCTAAAGGGGTACGGCTGTGTCCGGCACAACCGTGATGCATTCGAATTCACCGGCGACGGGATCGAAGCCGTTCGAGAGGATGACGTTCCCGTCATCCACTGGGTGCCCGCCGATGAAAACGTCCCACTGACGCTGCAGACGATGAACGGAGCCATCGAAGGACACGCCGAACCCGGCGTCAGGGAATACGCACCAGATGATCTCGTTCAGTTCGAACGCGTTGGCTTCGTCCGAATCGATGAAATGAACGACACCGGAATCGCGTATTTCACACACCCGTAGTATCCCCTACGGCGTCGACCGTTCGAAGGCTTCCATCGAATCAACTGCTCGAACGTCTTGCATTGAATCAATCACATTCGGGAACACTCTTAAGTACCTACCAGCGAGTCAATCTAGGTATCGATGCCCATAGACCCACAATTCGAACAAAACCGAGAAAACGTCGGACAAGAGAACGGCGTTGATGTCTGGGGACCAGTTGATCCGCCGGAAGAGCTCGGTATTCACGGGACCCACGTTGCCGTCGACTACGATATCTGCATCGGTGACGGAGCTTGCTTGGAGGATTGTCCGGTTGATGTCTTCACGTGGGTTGACACTCCAGATCACCCTGAAAGCGAAATCAAAGTCGAACCGACGCACGAGGCCCAGTGTATCGACTGCATGCTCTGTGTTGATGTCTGTCCCGTCGATGCTATCGATGTCGACCCCGGCCGCGCAGGCCGTATCTAAACTAACACGTCTCCATACATATTCAAGACGCTGAAAGTACGAACAGCGTCGTTCAGCACGCACCCATTATTTACATATTTGTATAGGGATAACAACATTTATGTGACACAACAAAAAGCTATTAGCCTCCCGTAGTACTCATACCAAGACAGGGAAACACATGCCAATGCACTCGATTGTTCTCACAAAAGGGGTTCCCGATTTCCGCGAGGGGCAGGTCTCGTTCGACGAGGACGGACACCTCGAACGGGGAAAGACCCCGACCGTTATGAACCCGAACGACAAGCACGCGCTCCGTGCAGCGCTTCAAACGAAGGTACGACACGGTGGGCGAGTCAGCGTGATGAGTATGGGACCACCAGGATACGGCGACGTGCTCGCAGAGGCGATGGACTCTGTGTACGCCGATGATCTCTACTTGCTTTCAGACCGCGAGCTAGCAGCCTCGGATACGTGGGCAACGGCGATCACGCTCAGCACGGGACTCGAAAAGCTCGGTGTTCCTGATCTCGTTTTGGCTGGCTTCAAAACCGCCGACGGTGAGACGGGTCACACCGGTCCACAGGCCTGCTGGGCGCTCGACATGCCCATGATCACCCACGTCATCGCACTCGACGTGGACGAAGAGGAGCGAGTAGTGCGGGCAAAGAGGCTCGTTGAAGGCGGCGTCGATGAGATCGAAACCGTCGAGGCACCGTTGCCCGCGTTCATCGTTGCCGATCCCGAGTTTGATCCGTCCTACCGGACTGCGGGCGAGCAATTGACGCTGAAAGATCTCCGAGCAAAAACGAAAGACCGAGCCGAACACTACGAGCACCATCTGACGACGTGGGATCACAGCGACCTGAATCTCGATCCGGATTACATCGGTCTCGATGGGTCGCCCACAATCGTTTCGTCAGTGGATCCGATTCCAAAGCCCCCCGCAGAGCGCGAGGCAACGATGGTCGATCCAACCGACGAGAGTGAGATGGGTAACGTGTTCGATACAATACAGCCGTTCGCGGCAGGGGGTGATTGATCGTGGCGGATCTCGACCCGAGCGAGTACACCATCTCCGAACTCGGCCCGGAACTGAAAGACATCGAGGATGTCGATGCACTTCAGACGATCCTCGAAGCCGAGAAAGACGGCAAAGACAGACAGGGCGCAAAGACGCTCATCGAGAGTCGAATCGAGAAGTTCACCGAGGACGAAGACGAGGTCGATGTCGACGAGCTCGATCCGTCGGAGCTGTCCACAGCTGAGCTAGGGAACGCACTGCAAGACATCGATGATGCTGAGGAACTCGAAGTACTCCTCGAAGCCGAGAAAAAGGGTAACGACCGCGATAGCGCAAAGCGGCTCATCGAGAGTCGGATCGATTCGGTTTCTGGTAGTGGTGAAGAAGAAGAAGTAAAAGAGGAAGAAGAACGACTCTCTCCCGAGGAGAAACACCCGGATCTCGACCACCCGACAGCGGATAAACGACACATTCGTGCGCTCGATGACGGAGCGTACCGCGACATGTGGGTCTACTGTGAGACGCAAGCAGGAGGGCTCATCGACGTCTCCAAAGAGATGGTGGGGAAATCCCGCCAGCTGATGGATGCGTACAACGAGGAGTATGACACGGACGAGCGCGTCGTTGCAGTACTCATCGGCGACGATGTCTCGGAGCTCTCAGAGGAGCTCATCGGCTACGGCGCTGACGTTGTCGTCCAGTACGAGGACGAACGGCTCTCGCGCTTCCGGCACAAACCGTACACGGAGATATTCGTGGATATGGCGCGGGCGGACGCCGATTGGCGCGAATATGACGAACCGCGCTACACCATCTTTCCAGCGACGAACAATGGCCGCGATCTTTCGGCGCAGGTACAAGCTGAACTCGATAGTGGATTAGCGAGCGACTGCTCTGGGCTCTACATCGAAGAGAGCGTCATCAGCAATCCAGTCAAAACTGGTCGTCCAGGCGAGAAGAAGACATTCGAGCGCGTCCTACACATGAAGCGCCCGGATTTCAGCGGCTTCGAATACTCGACCATTTTGTGTCTCGACAATCCGAATCGGGAGTTTCATCCACAGGGTGCGTCGGTCATCCCTGGTAGTTTCGACATTCCTGAGGTAAATTCCGAAAGAGACGGACAAATTATAACGCACGAAGTCGATCTCGATTCGGACTGGATGCGCGTGGATGTAATTGAGCACGATCGGCTCGATAGCGGTGTCGACCTCACAGACCACGACGTTATCGTCGCGCTCGGACGAGGAATCGGCGACGACCCGACCCTTGGGATGGAGCTCGGCGTAGAGCTTGCCAACACGTTCGAAGACGCCGCTGTCGGTGTCTCTCGTGGCATCGTCACCGGCTCGTACGACTTCGCAGGACATGTCGAGGACTACACAAGCGAAGAGCGCCAGATCGGTGAGACTGGGCAGGTCGTTGCGCCGGAGCTGTACATCGCTATTGGAATCAGCGGTGCCGTACAGCACAAGGTCGGAATGGACGAATCGGAGACGATCGTCACCATCAACACCGACCCTGATGCCCGTATTCGGGATTTCAGCGACTACTTCATCGAAGGCGATCTGTTCGAGGTTGTTCCACAGCTGACAGGAGCCCTGAAATCCGGTGAGCTGGACCTGAAAGCGGCTGCAGATGGTGGATCATCCGCGGACGCTGATGCGAACGAGCGGGCAGATCAAACGCCAGACGAAATGAAAGGTGAATCCGATGATTGATGATTACGAACACTACGAAGCTGTCGTTGTTGGTGCCGGCCCGGGCGGCGCAGCAGCGGCGGCGAAATTAGCAGATGAGGGTATCGAAACGCTCGTCCTCGAACGGGGGGTCGATGCGGGATCGAAGAATGTCTCTGGTGGACTCATTTACGCCGAAGAGTCTGCTCCCTACACAATCGACGATCTCTTTCCAGATTTCAGAGAGGAGGCCACAGAGCGACCGATTACTGAGTATTACCTCCAGAACATCGCTGGTGAGAAAGTCAAGGAGTTCGATCTCACGTCGTTACACGAACACGACACAGAGTGGTCTGACGCCGTTCTGCGACGTCCCATGGACTCGTGGCTCGCAGAGCGCGTTCACGAGCGGACGCGCGAAACTGGTGGCGGGTTGTTGACCGGAATCAGCGTCAACGGGCTCCTTCGGAACGAGGGCCAGATCATCGGCGTCACGTGCGACGAGATCGACCCCATCCGAGCGGACATCATCGTGGCTGCTGATGGAGTGAACAGTGAACTCGCACGGGACTCTGGTCTCATGGACTGGGAGAAACCAGACGAATGGTTCCAGGGTGTCAAAGCAGTCGTCGACATGCCCGATGGGAGCATCGAAGAGCGCTTTGGCATTGGGCCAAACGAGGGTATTGCCCACCTCTTCTCTGGCAATCTGTTCGATGACGTTCGCGGTGGTGGATTCCTGTACACCAACACGGACACGCTGTCGATCGGAGCCGTCTTCCACCTCGACAGCCTCGTTGCCGAGCAAGCAGAGCCACACGAACTACTCAATGGGTTGCTCACCCACCCACTACTCGGACAGTGGATCGACGATGAGTGTGACGAAATCGAGTACTCGGCGAAGCTCGTTCCCGATTCGAAGAAGGTGGCTCACACTTCCCCCCACCGCGACCGACTTGTCCTCGTCGGCGACGCTGGAGGACAGATGCAGGCACAGGGTCCGATCATCAAAGGGATGAATCACGCAGTGACGGCCGGGGCACTGGCTGCCGAGTCGTTCGCAGAGGCAAAAAGACGAAACAACACCGATTCGGCTGGCAGACGCTACGAGCGGAAGCTTCAGGACAGCGGCGTGATGGGGAAACTCCGACCCAAGCGCTACGAGATGATGCGACCGATCGGCGAACGAGAAGACATGACGAGCGTGGTCGACCGACTCCTCACGTCGCCCATCGGTCGCATCGGTGTTCGAGCAATGGACACAGCCGGTCTATTACAACGGCTGTACAGCTCACCGTTCATGTCGATGGCGGCTCCAGACACCAAAACACCGTACGTCACGCTCCCGACGATGATCGCAGAGGAGCTCGGAACGCGGGTTCAAGAACGGAACACGATTGTACCACCGAGCCTCGAAGAACGCATCGGCGACCTAACCTACGACACCGACGTTGGAAATCCACACATCAAGCTGCTCGATAACTCGGCCGAGGCAAGTGGTGCCGCTGTTTCCGCCTGTCCCGTCAGCGCCACAGACTTCGGTGGTGGCTGCTACCGTGAGGAGACAATCCAAACGAATGGCGGACAGAAACAAGTCGTCAGCTTGGATACACAGCCGTGTGTCGAATGTGGTACCTGTGCTATCGTCGCAGAGACTGAATGGGAACACCCCCGAGGTGGGAAGGGCGTCGAGTTCAAACACGGCTGACGGCGATGGAGTCCTCCAACTCGGATTCGGATTCGAACTCTGCGTACTACGATCGGATCGTTGCGCTGGCTGACGAGGCTCGGTGCGATCGGGAGGCGTTCGAGCCGCCAGCGACGCCTGACGAAGAGCGAGCGATGGAGTATCTCCAGACTGGTGTTGGTCCAACTGTTGGGCTCTATATCGAAGCACGTACTGCAGATGAACCGGTCCGATTCTCTCCCGACGAGATGGCGCTCCTCGAACGCGCGATGAACGATTGGTTGGCTCTCTACGCTCGGTGTTACGATGTCGCGCTCGATCCCGAGTTCACCGTCCGTGAGGCTGCAGAACTACTCATAGACACTCACAACATCACGGATACAGCGCAGTTGCTGACGAAGGTACCCATGTGTTCAGACGAAATCAGCACGAATGATTAAGTAGTGAGGTGTGATATTATTAATCATGCAGTTCTCGGACGAACTCGAGTTCACTCACCGTGATCGGAAAGACGTATACGAGTACGTCGAGCGATACGGGAGCGTCGGGTACGAAAAAGCGCGTGCGGGACTCGACATGGAACCGGCTGCGTTTGGCCATCACGTAGCGATTTTGAAACGAGACGGGATCATCGAACAGCACGACGATACGCTCACGATTTCCTTCGAGAGCGGAGGGAAAGAGCAGTTCTCGGAGGATGGTGTCGAATTCGTGATTCGACAAGCCCGTGAGGACGATCTCACTGGACTCGTGGGGGCTATCCGCGAGGCAATCACCGATAAGACGTACATTGTCGCCGAAAACATCGCCGACATCATCGACCACGAGAACGTGTTGCTCCGGCACAACGATCTCGAATCTCGAGTGTTTTTCGTCGCCACCGTCAACGGTGATGTTGTTGGATGGGTGCACCTCACGTCACCCGAAATCGAAAAGTTGGGCCACACTGCCGAACTCACTGTTGGCGTTATTGAGGCGTACCGCGGCCACGGAATCGGGAGCCACCTCCTCCAGCGCGGACTGGAGTGGGCGAACGAAAACGGCTACGAAAAAGTGTGCAACAGCGTTCCGTCGACGAACGAGGACGCCATTGCGTTCCTCGACCGTCATGGCTGGGAAACCGAGGCGGTGCGCGAGAAGCATTACAAGATCGATAACGAATATCTCGACGAGGTGATGATGGCCGTTAATCTGTAACGAGCACAAGTGATTGGTGCTATCAGCGCCAGTCCTCCTCGGCCCCTTCGAGTGGTTCAGCGACGACGCCGTCTTGTTGTGCAAGCGCGCGGGCGTGGGCTGTGCAAACGTCCTTGTTCTTCGTCCACGGGATGTGAAGACGAACGGCTGCACCGTTCTCACAATCGTTCTCTTCGCACTGCATGGGTTCTGTTGTTCGTCGAGCCTAACAGACGTTCTGCACTCTCGCTCGTGCGATCCGGCGTCACTTTCGAGGAATGACACATTCCTGATCGTGCTCTCTTTGTAGCCCACCGAAATCTTGTTCGTGTCCAACGACCGCCATTATCTGTCGCAACTATTTTATCAAACGCCATCTATGAAGCTGACATGTCTGGATGGTCCCCTCCATCACTCTCTCGTGAGTGGCGCATCGGAATCGCTCTTTTCTACGTGTTCTTGTTCGTTTATTTTTTCGTCTTCCTTCAGCAGCTCCTCCTTGGCATTTTGATCGGCGCTCTGATCGGTTTGTGCTACATTTTGTGGCGATTCCTCATCGCAACCGAAGCAATTGCCGATGCCCTCCATCGCATTGCTCATCAGCGAGAACAAAGCTGAGACAGCGTCGGTGCCACCCTAGACGAAGACAGCAATCACGAACATCACGAGCATGCAGACCGTGAGCAGCACCTGTGCCACAGTCGAAGCGATGACACCGACCGTTGCGTACAGCGCTGCTTTTCCACCTGTCTTGGCGTCGCGGTGACGGTAGTATTCGGCGAGGAAGACGGTGCCTCCAATGCCGATAAGCAGGCCAATTGGTCCCGTAACGAACAGCAATACGAATCCAACGACCACCGCCAGACCGGTTGTGAAAAGCGAGGCACCGCCAGCGCGGGCGGTGATCGCGCCACCGAAGTAATCCGCGATGAACGCAGTGAGGCCGATAGTGGTGAGTACGAAGACCCAGAGCATGCCGGGATCAGTGAATCCGGTCGACCACCAATACAGGTAGACTCCAGTCAGCGACAGCAACGCCCCCGGAAGCAGCGGGAGGACGCTCCCGGCAATACCGCCGACGAGCATTGCAAGCGCGAGCAGCGTCAGTAGCTCACTCATCGTACCACCGCCGTTCGTCGGCCGCCGCTTGAGTACCGTACAGATCGACCAACGGTTGGAGCGCACGTCCCAGTGCCCGCCGGCACGCACTCGATGACATCTCCATCGCCTCTGCGACCTCGTCCCACGAGTGTGCCTGCAACACCCGGCGGACGAGGAGTCGTTCTTCGCGGGCAGAGAGCACATCGGCTGTGGGATCACTCAGCGTTGTGAGCACCAGTCGTCGGAACGGGCCGGGGTGCATATCGAACTGGCCGGGACCGAACGCAGCACTCACGATGAGTTGCCACTCCCTATCGGTCAGTTCGAGCACAGCGGGCCCGTCGGTTGCTGCCAGCGCAGCTCGAACGATGTCGGGATCGAGGTCTGTGAGTGTATCCGAGAGCATTCCGCCGATCCGCTCTCGGAACCACCGTGTGTGGCGTTCGAACAGCGCTGACTCACCCACCGGTCGGAGCATCGCCGCACTGTGTTCACCGCTCGTCTCGTTTCTCGTTGTCGAGAGATGCACCGTCCGATAGCCGTTCTCACGCCAGAATCGGAGGAGTTCGGGAGTCGTTCCGTAGGCGACGCCGAACCAGTCGATCTGCTCGAATTCGGCGTGAATCTCGTCTAACAAGCGTGATCCGAGCCCGCGCGAGCGCACTGCTGGATGGGTAGCGATGCGCATTACTCTCATTCCTGTTGTGGCTGTTGCGTCGGGGTCGCGCAGCTGTCCCGTGAGCAGGTCTGGGAGCATATTTCCGCGAATGCGGTCTCCAGCGTACGCCGCTGTTCGCGTCTCGCGTGACAGCCCACCCTCACGGGCGAGGAGTGCGACCGAGACGATGCGTCCCCCGTGTGTCAGCGCTCGAATCGAGAGATTCGGAGCATCAAGAAGTCGGACGAGGTCATCCGGCTCAGTTCGATAATGTGCGAGCACGAGCAGCCCGAACAGCTCCCTGAGCCGATGCTCGTCGTTGATGAGAGCCTCGGCTGTCGGTCGCTCGTACTCGATGGTTTCGGATCGTGCGTCGGTCACCAGCTCTTTGACGGCTGGCCGGGCGTCGAGCAACAGCGTCCGAAACGCCCAGCGCTCGATCGGATCTGTTGTGGCGTATCGAATGGGTCTTCGGAGTGTACACTCGGTCACATCGAGGTCGCTTTCTGCCAGTCGGTCACGAAAGCGCACCGAAAACCCTCGCCCAGCACCTTCATAGCCGTGGATGGTGGTCGCGAACACGACAGGTGTGGGCGTGAGAAACTGTTCGAGAAGTGCGACCGAAAGCGCAGCAGCCTCATCGACGATGACCGCATCCGGCTTCTCAGACTCTTCTCTCAGTGCGTCGGTTGCGCTGGCCGGTGGTTTGAAATACACTCGTCCACCAGCATTTGAGCGAACGACGGTTTCCTCAGTTGCTGACAGCGCGTCGAGTTGCTCTAACAACTCCCGAGCGCGGGTAAACACCGCTCGTGTGCCGACGAACGTTGGCGCGGTCACGAGAACGTCGCGGCCATCAACAGCGAGTGCGCCCGCAGCAAGACCAGCGGCACTCGACTTCCCTCGTCCCCGGTCAGCTTCGATAACGGTGGCACGAGCCGGCTCACGAAGCCGTTCGAGCGTCCGAACGGCCCGCAGCTGGTCGGCGGTCAAACAGGACTGGTAGGCGGCGCTTGGAAACGATCGATTCGATTCGGACGGTGGTGTCGGGTGGAATGTCCCGTCTGCTGGTTCCGGGTCGGTTAGTCCGTCTCGTTCGATGCGCTGGGTATCCACGTCGACGATGGCAATTCCCTCGTGAGCACGGAGGAGGGCGATCAACCGACGTCGGAAGTTTCTCGTTACGTCAGTATCCTCACTGGGCGGGACAGCGAGGGTTTCGTCGAATTGATCGTGTTGGTCGGGCCACGCATCGAGTGGCGGTGCAAGCAGGATCAACAGCCCGCCTCCATCGACCGCACCAACCACACGACCAATGGTGTTCGGACGACACTCCTCGTGAGCATCGAAAACGATGCATTCACGAGTCGTTCCGAGTAATGCGTCCGATTTCTTGGGTCGGTAGTGCTCACACTCCTTGAGAGTACGGTGCCCAACGAGAACAGCATCGGCTGCGAGCGTATCGAGAACAGTCGAAACAGCGTCGAGACAAGTCTCATGCGTGCCTGTGAGAACGAGGAGTCGCCGCTCGTTCGCGCGGCGAGCCTCATCGCGGAGCGACTGCACGAGATCCACGAGCATACGCCGAGAACGATCCACAAAAGCAAGCCTTCTCCGGTCTTCGATAGCGTAGTCTTCGCATCGGTACTGGCAAATAACGGACGGTGTACGAGCTGTGTGGTGGTCACACACGGTCGCATGCGTTCGGAAGCGCTTTTATGGACGGCTACAGTAAACCGGGATACAGCCCGTGTGGGGTTGATGATACTCCCAGCCAAGGACAACTCGCCGACGCAGGTCGGCAGTGGACGCTGGAGAACAATACACGAACCGGCTATCGGTGTGTTCTCGTTCGTCCACGAGGCGGGGGAGTGCGAGCCCACGCGCGGGGAGAATATCAACAATGTCAGTCTACGTAGATTTCGACGTTCCGGCAGATCTTGCAGAAGACGCCATCGAGGCGCTTCAGGTCGCCCGGGACACAGGTTCGGTAAAGAAAGGAACGAACGAAACGACGAAAGCAGTCGAGCGCGGCAACGCTGAGTTGGTGTACATCGCAGAAGATGTCCAACCCGAGGAAGTTGTCATGCATATCCCCGAACTGTGCGATGAGAAGGATATCTCGTACGTCTTCGTCGAAACACAGGACGACATCGGCCACGCAGCTGGTCTCGAAGTTGGTAGCGCAGCTGCTGCCCTCATCGACGCAGGCGAGGCCGAGGGTGATGTCGACGACATCACCGCCAAACTCGGAGAACTCAGGTAAATGAGCGCGGAAAATCAGGAGGGTGCGACGGCAGCCGAGGTCGTCGAAGTTGTCGGAAAAACCGGCATGCACGGCGAGGCAATGCAGGTCAAATGTCGCATCCGATCCGGCGAAAACCAAGGTCGAATCATCACACGAAACGTCCTCGGTCCGGTCCGCGAAGGAGACATCCTACAGCTCCGTGAGACCGCCCGCGAAGCAGACGCTATCGGAGGCCAGTAACGAATGCCGACGACACGAATTTGCGATTTCAGCGGCGACGAAATCGAACCCGGAACGGGCATCATGTACGTCCGAAACGACGGCACCGTCCTGCATTTCAAAGATTCGAAATGCGAGAAAAACTACTTCCTCGGTCGAGAGGCCCGAAGCCTCGAATGGACCGAGTCCGGTCGACGCGAAGGTGGCGACAACACGCAAGCCGAGTCGGAGTCGGAGACGGAATCGGACACTGAGAGCTCCGATGTGGTCCCCGATCTCGAACGGGCTGAGACAGCTGACACTGGCGTTGAAGGCGAGCCCGGCGCCGCCGACCAGCCAGATGAGGACGACGTCGAGACGAGTGAGGAGTCTGAAGACGACGAGAACGAGGATGACGAGTAATGGCTCGTGAGCGCACCTTCGTGATGGCCAAGCCCGACGCTGTTCAGCGCGGACTCATTGGTGAGATCGTCTCTCGGATCGAAGAACGTGGACTGAAGCTCGTTGGTGGGAAGTTCATGCAGATCGATGACGAACTCGCCCGCGACCACTACGGCGAACACGTCGATAAGCCCTTTTTCGACGACTTGACGACGTTCATCACGTCGGGTCCCGTCTTTGCGATGGTCTGGGAGGGACAAGACGCAACGCGACAGGTCCGCCAGATGATGGGCGAGACCGACCCTGCCGACGCCGCACCCGGCA
This sequence comes from Halocatena marina, assembly GCF_023276375.1. GTDB lineage: Archaea > Halobacteriota > Halobacteria > Halobacteriales > Haloarculaceae > Halocatena > Halocatena marina. The sequence continues at coordinate 389,681 of NZ_JALLPK010000001.1, forward strand.
CGATCCGTGGTGATTACGCGCTGGACCTCGGGAGAAACGTGATTCACGGCTCCGATCACGAAGACCCCGGCGCAAACGAGCGCGAAATCGATCTGTTCTTCGATGAGGAAGAACTCCTCGACTACGAACGGATCGATGGCGAGTGGCTCTACGAGTGACCCGTCGATCTCTTCGGTGAGGAGTTCTTAGCGGGAGTTGACATTCATAGCTCGAAGCGTCGTTTACATCGATGTAAACAACCGAGAAAAGCTGTTCTAAGCGCTATCGTTGATCCGTCTGTTTGTGAACAGCGGCGCATCATGGTCGACCCGAACGAAATGACCAGCGGGATTGACGTCTCCGTCGCACTCCATGCTCAGCAGTTTGATGACCCACGCTTCGTGTTCAATTACGTCTTGGTGGATGTGCTGTGCTCTGTCGTGGATACGCCGGCACAGAAATGAGCATGTGACCGAAACGAACTTCGGCCGATTTAGTCACTCGTGATAATCGTCAATCAGGCGAGCCATTCTTCGGGTTTGGTGTCGTAATCGACATCCGTTGCGGCGAGGTGTTCGACTTCGTTCCACGGAAGCTCGGTCGCAGTGAGATCTTCGCCGTCGTAGCGGAGGAGATTCCCGCGTTCCTCGGGTGTCGGCTCGCTGTCGCGCCGACGGGCCACCTCGATATCATTCTCGTCGAGTTCCTTGACGATCGTTTTTAGGTTTACCGGGCGTCCCCACAGTTTGAAGACGCGTTTTAACACCTGTTGTGCCTGTTCGACATCGAGCATGACGCCGTTGTACTGATGAGAGAGCAACAGCTCGTTGCGGTTGTTGTAGTTACCGTCTTCGACGACAATTGTCGGCTTGCCGAAGTTCGAGAACTGGAGCATGAGCTTTTTCTTCACGTCTTCTACGTCGGTACTCGTCACCCGGTAGTCCTTCGTCGTCTCCATATACTCGTAGGTGAAGTAGCTGTGCTCGTTGACGAACTCCTGGGTGAGAAACTCATCGAGGAAGGTCACGTCGTTGTGGCTCTCACGAACTTCACGCATCCGATCCCATCCAGCACAGTAATCGACATGGTCGAGCGCCTCTTCGACAGTCGCGTACCGCGCATCGTCGAACATATACCGCGCGATGCGCTCTACGTCCGTCTGCGTGATCTGTTTGAGGAAGCCGCGGTTCTGTGGCTTCGCAAGTGAGTAGTGACGCTCGACTAGCCCCTCGTAGGTGAGTACCTTCCACGGGAATCGATCGGCGTCGATCTCTCCCGCTTTCGCGGCGGCGAGTCCCTCGTTATCGATGCGTGGATCCTCGGGATCGAGCGCAGCGAGCGTATCGCTGTCAACCCGGTCAACCACGGAATCGGGTTCAAGATGCTTCATCACCCGATCGAGATCGACCGTGTCGTGGAAATTCCGCCACGTAATGCCCTCGGTCCGGAGGAGATGCTCAACCACGTTCCGGCGGTTCGTCACGTTCTCAATATACTCCCACAGCTCCTTGCCGAGCTTGTACGGGTTGAAGCCGGGCGAACCGAGCACTTTCGATTGGTGATCCGCGTAGTGAATGAACTCGTTTTCGTCCGCGAATCCCTCCTCACCCATCATGATCGACTCCCAGTAGGCAGCCCACCCCTCATTGAGAACTTTTGTCATTTTTTGGGGTGCGAAGTAGTACGCCTCTCGACGGAGGAGTTCCATTATTTCGCGCTGCCAGTCCTCGAATTCGACTGCTTTTTCGGAGTCATCGTCATAGCGCATTCCGTGTTTGCGCAGGAATGAGATGATGTCTCGTTTCGGTTCGGCGGGAAACGATGTCACGTCCTCGTCCTTTCGTTGCTCGTCTAACCACTCGTCGTCGAAGACCTGTCCGATCACTTCTTCGCTCAGACCGAGATCGCCCAATTTCTCGTCGATATCCTCGTCGGTCGGTGTTTCGTTCGGCCATCCCTCTGCCGTCGAGAACGGCTGGTATTGGTCGATGCAGTCTTCCATACAGAGCACGTTGTCAATCCACGCCTCAACCTCCTCGCGGTCGATTTCGGGATCATCCATATACGACTCGATGATCTCTGCGTGGCTCGCAAGCATCCGGGCTGCATCGGGATTGTCAGAGAACAGTCCGAACCATTGATTCTTTGCGAAGAAGTCGGCATGGGCCTCCACGTGCGTGATGACCGCCTTCTGGTCCGCCAGTGCGTTCGATTCCTGTAAGAACGCGTGTGCCGGATTGTCGTTGTTGACCAGTTCGTAGGCTTTTCCGCCGAGGAATTGACGCTGTTTTTGCTGTTGGTCGTACTTCATTCCCCAGCGCCAGTGTGGATAGCGATCCTGAAATCCGTTGTACGCCACGAGCGAATTCATTTCGTCGTAATCGACGACCCAGTAGTTCACTGGGTACGGATCGAGACCGAGCTTCGTAGCTAACACTCGTGCCTCACGCACGGTGGATTCGAGTCCCTGTGCGATTCGCTGCTTATCCGCTCTGTCTGTCGGTGGCTTACTCATTGCTCTCGGTACTCAAGATTGTGTAGATGGCATCAACGACGTCGCCCGGATTCGTCACGTATGCGACTGCAACGTTGCCACTGTCGATGAAGTGACGCTCGACTTCCTCTGCGTGGGTCGCGTTGATGGCATTTCCACTCGGTTGTGTCTCGACGTACGCGTGAAGATTTGCGTCGATCTGTTCCATCATTGGAATCACACGCTCGGAGGTGTCGTTCGAGGAGTTCTCCGAGTCGCCAGCTGCGAACACATAGCGATTCCAGTCGCTCCACGGATACTCCTCTAAGAGTTCGGCTGCGAGTTCGTACGCGCTCGAGATGCGTGTTCCACCGCCAGATCGAATGCCGAAGAATTCATCGCGCGAGACCGCCCACGCGTCGGCGTCGTGGGCGATGTAGATGAACTCCGCGTTGTCGTATTTGCCTGTCAGATACCAGTCCAGCGGCGTAAACGTTCGCTCGACCAGCTCTCTCTTCTTCTCACGCATAGAGCCCGACACGTCACGAATGTTCACGACGACAACGTTCCGCTCTTTTTCTTCGATGATCTCCGGGTAGCGATATCGTTCGTCCTCGCGCCGGAACGGTATCTCTTCGATTCCTTCTTCGCGGATCCGCGTGGCTGTCGACGTTCGCTCGACCGATGCCATCATCTCTTCGATGCTCTCCCACTCGGTCCGTTCTTCGGGAGGGAGGCTCTCGTAGGCGTCGTCGATCCACGCTCGCGAGACTGGGATGCTCTCCTCTCGAGCCCACTGGAAGACAGCAGCCGGTCCCATGCCTTCGACCTTGAGTGCCTCGCGGACGTAGTCCTCGTCGAAATCCATCGCCAGCTTGCGCTTCAATCCCGATTTGAACAACCGATCGAAATCGAGTGTGCTTGCTGGACCTGTCCGTGTGATGTCGGTGTACTCGCCTTCTTTCTCCTCGACGACCCGCTTTCCTTTTGGCTCAAGATCCAACCCGAGTTCGTCATCGAGCTCCTGTGCGAACTCCTCGGGATCCATCTCGTAGTACTCGTGCTCACCACCTTCTTCGCCCGGCTCTCCCTCTTCATCACCGTCACCCGGCTCTGGCTGTCCAACAGGTTCACCGACATCCGGTGCCTCATCGTTTCCCTGCCCGACGCCACCTTGATCGCGTCGGTCGTACTCGAACGAGGGGAGGTCAACGATCTTGATCGGAATGTGAATCTCATCGGGAAGACTCTGTCCGAGGTCACCGTACTGGATAAAATCGGCGAGGTCTTGCCTGCGCTCCTCACCGACTTCCCGGTACCGTTCGAGGTCGTCTCTCAGTCCCATTTGTAACTCACTTGACTCATGACGTGTCGACTCGTCAGCTCAGCAGACGCTTCGCTGTAGTCGAACATCTCGATCATGTTGTCGATGGTCTCTTCTTTCACTGTGGCTGTCTCGGTCCCGGTTGGTGGATCATCCCACTGACGAGGGTCGAAGTCCTCGAATGTCCGGCTGACCTCTTCCCAGTCGTGACTCCCGAGAACCGTTCGGATCACGGGGATTTCCTTTGGATTGACATCTTTCACCCGGAACTCCTCGTCTCGGTTGTGCCACGCGTGGCGGTTCAGCGCCGTGATGATTTTCTCGATTCGGAACGATCTGACGGCTTCGGACGGTTCGGTTCCCGAGTAATGTTTCTCGTCGAATCGGCCGAGATGCTCGATCTCGAAGACTTTCATTTTGAGCGGATCGGGATCTTCGTGTTCGCCGCGGTCGTTCACGATCGGCTCTTCTTCGGCCCACGCGTAGACGTGTTCGACGTATTCTTCGACCGTCGCCACGTCGACGCGCTTTTCGCGCATAATCGCTGTGAGGACATCCTCCTCTTGGGTAGAGAAGATCTGGTTTTTCACCTGCACAACGCGATTCTCGAACTCCGTTCGTTCGGTGTCGGAAAACACAGGCGCATCGCGGAGTCCGTCTGCCATCGCGTCTAGTACGTCGCGTGGCATAATGATGTTTTCAACCGAGAAATCTGGGTGGTGTCGATCCTGCTCTTCGTAGAGGAGATCTGCAACGACATCTCGTGTGTACGTCACCGGAATGCCGTGCTGTCCATCGGTAGCGTCGTCTGCAAAGTCGAATTCGTCTTTTCCACGCTGATCATCGCCGTCGCGGATGTATCCAGCGTCGAACAGCCGTGCTTTGTCCACAAGATCGAGTCCTGGTGGCAGATCGTCTGTGTCGAGGCGCGTAACGACCGAATAGAGCGCTGCCGATTCGATAGCGTGTGGTGCGAGTTCGCGCTCTGTTACGTCCTGCTCGCTTCCCCGTACAGTGATGGTGAGTGATTCGCGGATCATCTCCTCCAGCTGATCGTACGAATCGGCCACCCACACTTCGGTTTCGTTCGTTAACTCTCGCCGAAGGAGCTCTGCTTCGAGCGAGAGGTTCGTCAGATACCGGAACTCGTGCTTATCAAGACGCCGCTTGAGTGCTTTGAGTGGGTCTTGTCCCTGCCGATCTGCGTGTTGATTGAGTTGTGCTTCGAGGTCGGGGTTAGAGATGATGATCAACTGCGTGTCGATGTCCATCCCGATACCCTTATCGAGCTTCACGTGTCTCTCGTCAGGAACGTTGAGCAGCTTCTGCAGGAGATCAGCGTGTTGTGCGGCGTCCTCGACCAATGTTAGCAAACCGTTACCTTGTGAGAGCACGCCGTCGTAGCTGAATGCTTGTGGGTTCTTCCGACCGCGCGAATCGAGCTTTTGCAACATTCCTGCCATCCACGATCCCACGAGACGCTCTTTCGGCGTTCCTTCGTCCTCAGAGTGGAGGACGCCGATTCCGTCTCCGATATCGACCACGAAGTTCTTCACGCGAAGATGCTCTGGGTTCGTCACAGCCGAAAACAGGTCATCGCGTCCCTGTCTGCGGTACTGCTCTTCGAGGTAGTCATAGGCCTCCCGACAGAAGGGATCGAGTTTGCTACCGACCTGAATCTCGATGTGATCATCGAGGCGTTCGTTGAGCTCATCGAGCAGGTGCTGGCGAACCGTCGGTGGGAAAACGGTCAGTGGATGTGACTGGACTGGGCTCGCATACCAATCGTCCTCGTCGCTCACTGGCTGATCGCCGTAGGTAAGCCCGCTGGATTCTCGCGCACCAGCGACGTTCCACTCGATGGTGTATCGACGCCCCTCGTCGGTCTTCGAGTACTCCCGAAGCCCGTTAATGAGACATCGCTTCATCTCCGATTTTCCCGTCGCTGTTGGTCCTTCGAGCCAGACGATCTTCTCCTCTTTACCACGTTGGGAGGCGATCGATCGGAGATCGTCGACGAACTCATTGAGCACCTCAGTGTTGCCGAGAATGGCGTGCTCACCGTCGTTGTGTGGGTCGTCGAAGAACCGATAGCGTTCGTTCTCCTCGCCCTCCTCGACCACCGTTCGGGTACCAGCGCTTTCGATGGCTTCGAGAAGGTATTTACTCGCGTGTGAGGCTAGTTGGGGCTGTTCAAGGATGCAGTCGACGTACTCCTCGATACCCATCGGCTCTTCGTAGGTCTCGGTCAGCTCACGGTCTGCCTCATGGATGAACTCCCGACTCATTCCTCTAGTTCAGTTTTAGCCACCTCCGCTCCGGCGAATTCGAGCACCTCCTTTGCCCCCTCGCGGGAGTAGCCTTGATCGACGAGTGCTTCGATCCACGCGTTTCGTTCGTCGTCTTCTGTCTCGCCACTGGAAACGAGTGCCGAGAAGTTGATGTTGTGTTTCTTATCTTCCCACAGCTTCCGTTCGAGTGCCCTGCGCAGCCTGTCGTTGTCCTGTGGATTGAAGCTCGTTCCCTCACGGGCACGCCGCGAGACCCAGTTCGAGACTTCCTGTCGGAAGTCATCTTTGCGGTCTTCAGGGATGTTGAGCTTCTCCTCGACGGACCGAAGGAACGTCTCGTCCGGTTCGGATTCTCGACCCGTGATCTCGTCTTCGATCGTGTCGTCGTCGATGTAGGCCATGACGTGATCCATGTACTTCTCGCCCTGGCGTCGGATCTCATCGACATCGTAGGCCAACGCGTGGCGAACGTCTTCGATCGCACGCTCTTTGTACTCCTCGCGCACCAGCTCGAGATACCGGTAGTACTGCTCGAAATGTTCCTCGGGAATCGAGCCGTGGTTTTCGAGATTGGCGTCGAGGTGGTTGAACGTCGTGAGTGGTGAGAGGAAATCTCGACCCCTGTGCATACTGTCCATGATTGCTTCTGCAATCTCGTCGCTGATGAAGCGGGGTGAGACGCCTTCCATTCCCTCACCGACGTCTGCGGTTTCTGTGGCTTCTTCACGAAGCTTCTTGACGTCTATATCGTCGATTTCGTCGATCTCACCGTTGTAGGCTTTTGATTTCTGAACGATACCGATCTGTCCACCGTCTGGTTCGACGACGCGCGTCAGGACGCCGAACAGCCCAGCCATTTCGAGCGTGTGAGGTTCGACGTGGATGTCGGGGAGGTCGGCGTTGTTGAGCATCTTCTGGTAGATCTTCGCCTCCTCCTCGTACTGGAGTACGTATGGGAAATCGATCCGTTTTGTACGGTCGTTGAACGCCTCCATCTTCTCATCGCCCTTTTTCTCCTTGTACTCGGGCATGTTGGTTCGTCCGACGATCACCTGATCAATGTCGATCCGTGGATTGTTCTTTGGCTTGATCGTCTGTTCCTGACTTGCGTGCAGGAAATCATACAGGAATTCGCGCTGTAGTTTGAGTAACTCTTCACCGCTGAAGACGCCACGATTGGCATTACAGAACGCTCCCGAGTAATCGAACGCCCTCGGGTCGGACTCACCGTAGACAGCAAGCTTCGAGTAGTTGACGTCTCCGGTGAGTTCGGTTTCGTCCTGATTTTTCTTATCTTTCGGCTCGAACGTCTCAATCGCGAGACGCTTGTTTTCGTCGGCCACGAGGCGGATGATTTCGATGTGGTTTTCTAACACCTGCTTGAGATCATCATCGTAATGTTCGAGCAGCTTATCCATGTAGAACTCGCTCGCTGGATCGAGTGACTGCTCGTTTCGGATGGTATAGGGTGCGTCGAGATGCTCGTTGAGTGTATCAACGACCCGATCGCGCTGGGATTGGGGAAGCAAGACGATCGGGTCCTGATTCATCGGTGAACGGACCACATCGTCGGCTGGGTCCTGATCACGGATCACATCGCAGAGATTGATCCACCGGAAGGTGTACATTCGCCCTTCTTCTCGGAGTGTATAGTCCTCGAAGTAGCGACGCACCTGCCGGTCGAAGTCGGATTTACCCGACCCGACGGGACCGAGCAGCAGCTTGATTCGCTTTTCCGGACCAAGCCCACGAGCACCGGATTTTACCTTATTCACGAATTCGTGAATAGCTTCGTGGATGCTTCGTCCGTAGAAGGTGTTTTCGCCGTCGGAAAGCGGATCCTTACTAGCGAGACGGTACTCAACGACACCGGCATCTTCATCGTATTCGGTGCCGTAGTAATCGAACATGTCCGCAACGCGTTGATGAGCGCTGCGGGAAATCTTGGGCTCCTCGTGGACGGTCTCAAGGTACCACTCAAACGAATGAGTGTGACGTAGATCAGCGGGAATTGAATCCTGATACGCCGTGCTGAGGTCTTCGAGGGTTGCCATGTCACCTGTCATGGTATCACGGAGCCGGTTTGGTTCTCCCGACCGCGTCAGTCTCAGAGATTACACCGCGCGAGCGTCCCCTACCATCGGATCAAAGTATGACGATCAACGCCACACAGACCCGCCGTGTCTCAAATACCGACCAACCAGCACGGAGGAAGGGGACCACACGGGCGGAATAATCCCCGATACTATATATCACGTTAGCTCTTCACATACATAAGTCTTCCCTCGATGGCGGTATCTAACATTCATCGCGACAAATAAAACCGCCGGCAGTCGTTGATAAATACGAAGGACACGATTGAATCGTGGCTCAGTATTTATATACGGTCCTCTAGCACGCGTCGGCATGTTGATGAGACGGGCGACCAACGATCGTATCTCTCATTGTCTGTGGTGTTTTACAACAACTATGCACATTGATCCGCCATCGGGATGGCGGCTCTGGAACGAGGAGAGCGAGCGGATAATCCTCGCTTATCGGCCGGACGTGTTCGACGGGGGATCATTTCCTGCCGCGTGTCTTCCGACAGTCTATGTTACGCGCGGACGACGAACCCGACGTCCGGGAAACCAGCGAACTGAAACAAACACGTGGTTCGTCACGCTCTTTCTCGAACCGGACGTAGAACACGACGCAGAACGATTCGATACACGCTCTGAAGCTATTGAAGGTGCAATCGAACTTGCCGATCGGTTTGGGGCTGGTGAGATTGATTATCGCGGGCTATATCAGATTCCTCGCCCGGCGTATTTCGACGCGTTGGACGAACTCACCGGCATCGACGACGAATCCTGATGACCGCTAGTTCGTGGCTGAACCCCGTCACCAGTTGTGGACGAGGTGTTTAACACCGGTGATACGCTATCTCGGGTATGACCACTGTTACACTCATTGGAACTCGACTCGCAGAAGAGGGGGTCGAATTCGTCTACCACGGAGCATCACCTGACTGTGATGGCTGTCCGTACCGGGAGCAATGTCTCAACCTTACGGAAGGTACCCGGTATCGGGTTACGAACGTGCGAAAATCCGGAACGCTGGATTGTGCTGTCCACGACACTGGCGTCACCGCAGTCGATGTCGAACCAGCCCCTGTTCGTGCTAATGTTCCCTCTACGAGTGCGTATGCGGGTTCGAAAGCGCAGCTTGGAGGACCCTGCCCCCACACCGAATGTCCGAGTCACCCCTACTGCGAACCGATGGGTGCCGATTTCGACGGCTCATACAAAATCGCGGAGGTTCTCGGTGAACCACCGCACGATTACTGTATGCTCGAACGAGATCTCACGCTCGTCCAACTCACGACAGAAGACAAAGGATAACTATTACGTCACTTCAACTTTCCGTTCAACTCGGCTGCGTATCCGAGCTGACTATCGTATCCGTACGGCGACATGAGAACTGGATAGAACGGCTCCTCAGCGATCAGTTCCCTGTCGTCGATGGTGGCGTACGGCGATCCTTCATCGACTCGTTCGAAATTCTCAACATGAACTGCATACGAGTCCGCAGGCTGTTTTGGAATAAGCTTTTGTAGCTGATAGACTGGAATTGCCCGATCCTCTGTTTCGACAGAGCCAGAGCCAGAGCCGGGAAGCGCCCCGGCAGCGGTAAGGAATTCTCTAACGAGTTGCACGGCATTCTCCGCGGCTTGATCGGAGCCCTGCAGGCCACATTCGACCTCCACGACATCGACGTATCCGACCAGCGTGTTTTTGACGAAATCTGCCGTTTCGACGAGCACATCGATCGAAAGGTGGGGACAGATTGTCTCTGCAAGCGGGCCTGCTTCGTCGACGATCGCAAATGGACGACTATACGACTGTGTTGAGTGCATTGAGAGGGTCGTGCATCCCCGAAGCTCATCTAGAAGCTTGTATGCCAAGCGGGTTTCATATGCCTCAGCATCGGGATTGCCGGGAAACACTCGATTCATATCGGTCTCTACGTAGCGCACATTACGATCGAGTGCGCGTTCATTCGCAATGATGAACTTAACCGGCCGTTCGACGGCTGGTTCCTCCGCAAGCAATGTCTCGATCGCATGCGCGCCACACGGTTCGTCGCCGTGAATCGACCCAACAACCGCGAGGTCTGGTTCGCCCTCGCCCAACTGTTCAACGCGCATGTTTAGGTGTACCACGGATTCCCTAATCAATCATGCGATTTGTTGTCGTCGAACTCATATTCTGTTAATTCGTTTCTGTCGGGCACTTTCCTACTAATCTTCCACATTATTTGTCATATATACGATTAAGATATGAAAGATTACTATTGCGGTTCTCATTCGAAGCAGGTGAGTCATCGGTTTAGCTTGTTCGATTTAGAGATATGGTTGTGTTGGTAGAAAGTTCTCTTTGCACTTGCCGAACGAGTATCGTCCGAGGGGTTACGTGAACATAGTTTGTAGTAGATGGCATGAACGATCACACGCGAGACGATTCCGTGGCTCCGTCTGCTTCTAATCCGACTGGATGGCTTCCCGAGAGCGACCGTTGGGAGCACGGGACACTACGTCGGGCGACGATCCACGGTGTTCGACTCTACAACGCCGGGGCGTTTCACGAGTCTCACGACTGTTTTGAAGCGGAGTGGTACAACTACGGGAACGGAACCACTGAGAGTGCGTTTCTCCACGGAATGGTGCAGGTAGCAGCAGGCGCGTACAAGCACTTCGATTTCGAGGACGATGCTGGTATGCGGTCACTCTTCGAGACTGCCTTACAGTATCTCCACGGTGTTCCGAACGACTACTATGGTGTTGATCTCCTTGATTTGCGAACGAAACTCACCAACGCGCTTGTCGATCCAACTGTACTTCACGGCTGGACAATCACACTCGATGGTGAGTGTCCCAGTGCGAGCGAACGAGACCACGAGTACGCTGATGGACTCTAGTGGCGTTCACGCACTCGGTAGCTCTCCGCACGCGTGATGGTTAACTACTCTTGGTATCATACGACATTCTGGACGGTCGCAGTTTGCTCGTTGGCGACGCGCTTCGCAACGTTTTAGCATTCGGAGAGACGACTGAAAGTGCGTGCGAGGGTAGCCAAGCCTGGAAACGGCGGCGGACTCAAGATCCGCTCCTGTAGAGGTCCACGGGTTCAAATCCTGTCCCTCGCACTCACACGAGTGCAGCAAGATGGAGCAAACATCTTGCCCTCGCAACTTCTTCACTACAACGCTCTGATCGATAGATATCTCTCGACCGTTCCGGTACGGGAGTGAGCCTACTCTCACCTCAATCGCAGCGACGGAGCGTTCTATGCATCGATCGGAGTGACATCGACGACTGCACCGACGATTTCCCACCCGTCTTCGGTTTCTTTTCCGGCGACGACCGTCTCGTCGTCTTCTCCCTCTGTGATGATGCGGTACGTTTCGTTGTCAGCGACGGAGACTCCTTCTCCTTGAAACGCTTCTTGAAAGAACTCGGTGCTCTGCATCCGGAGGTCGACGGTCGTTCCATCGGTGAACGTGATGCGGAGTGGATCGGGCGTGATGTTGTGGATGCGCTTTGCGAGCGTGTTCATACTGATTGCTCGGCAGCAGTACGCATTAGCTGTTCCATCTATCATATCTAATCCATACGACCGACGGATCTTTGCCCGACGGACTGGGACCGATTCACATGGTTGACGCTGAGAGCAGAGTCATGGTCGCAGACCGAGCGGCACACGCGGGGGCTGAGGTAGCGATGCAGTCGTTTCGCACTGCTATCGCTGTCGACACAAAAGCCAGTAAAACCGATGTCGTCACGCAAGCCGACCGCGATACCCAAGCACGTGTCAGAGCAATCATTGAGGAGACGTTTCCGGACGAAGCCATCGTTGGAGAGGAAGCTGAAGCACGCAAAACGGTACCAGATACGGGCGTCGCGTGGATCGTCGATCCGATCGATGGTACGAGTAACTACGTTCGAGGTGTGCGGATGTGGACCACGAGTGTTGCGTGCCTCGTCGACGGTGAGTGTGTAGCGGCTGTGAATGTGTTTCCTGCCCTCGGTGATACTTACATCGCCGGACCGGACGGTCTCACGCGAAACGGCGATCAGGTTGAGGTGAGTTCCGAATCGGATCCAGAAGCGGGTGTGGTTTCACCGACTCTCTGGTGGGATTTTGATCATCGAGATGAGTTTTCCGCCGCCGTCACGGCTGTCGTCGAGCGGTTCGGTGATCTTCGTCGGAGCGGATGCACACAGGGTACTCTTTCACACGTTGCCAGCGGAGGATTGGATGCCGCCATCTCGAACGTCGATCACTCTCCGTGGGACACAGTTGCGGGTGCGTTCATGATCGAACAAGCTGGTGGGACTGTCACCGATCTCACCGGTGACCGTTGGCGCTACGACGCTACCGGACTGGTCGCCTCGAACGGTCACATCCACGAGGAGGTACTCGCTGCAGTACGATCAATCGAGGATCGGACCCGGACGTAGCGCCGTGTATCGGAAGCATAAACACAACGCGACTCTGAACCTGCGGTAGTTTATGGAATCGACCGAACGGTTCAGCTCGGTGATCAACTCCGGGCGAGCCTGGATAGTCGCTGCAGTGCTCGCTGTCGTCGTACTGGTCGGTGGTGCCCTTGCCTTCCCGCGTCTGGTGTATGATCGCTTCGTCTGGCAGTATTTCTGGGGTCCTGTCTACGCGGATGCGCATAACGCCAGGTGTGCCGTGCTCTCTGATGGAACGGCAACGCTTCTCTCTGATGGGTGTCTCAGCGCCGAAACAGCCGGAAAGGTCGTCGCACGACCGGGCTATACGCTCGTATCTGAAGCTGGCTACGCACTGATTCTTATCTTCATGCTGCTCGGGGTCTTGTACCTCCTCCGGTGGGTCCAAATCGGCCGTGACCGCCGTCTCTTCTTTGCACTCGTCCCGTTCATGTTCTTTGGCGGTGCACTCCGGGTCGTCGAGGATGCGACTGACGCTGCCCTCAGAGCTGGCGCTGGGGAAATCATCGGATACCCACTCAACACGCTCATTATCAGCCCCGTCATCTATTTCGTCGTCTTTTTCGTCACGCTCGCTGCGCTCATGACGGCACTCGCACTCGCTCGATGGAACGTGATCAAAAGAGAGGAGTACACGTACGTCGCTGGGAGTATTGGAACGGTTGCTCTCTTCCTCACGATTGGCTATATCGGCTATTTAGTCACCACGACCATCGCTCCCGAACGAATGAGTGCTGGGTTCTACCCACAGATCACCATTCTTGTCGTTATCTTATCAATACTCATCTCTGTCGGCGTCTATTCGGCCACCGATCGGGTCGCTCCGTGGATAAACGCTGGAACTCGACGCATCGGTCTCGTTGTCATCTTTGCACAGGCACTCGATGGGGTTGCGAACGTCCTCGCCGCAGACTGGGCGAAAGAGCTCGGTCTTTCGTTCTACTACAGCGCGAAACATCCGATCAACCAGCTCATCATCGACATCACTGATAGTGTGCTTCCACAGTCGGCGATCGATACTATCGGAACAGCGTGGCCGTTCCTTCTCGTGAAAGTGGTTGCTGCAGTGGCCGTCGTCTCGCTCTTCGATGAGAGAATCTTCGACGAAAATCCGCGTTATGCTCTTTTGCTTCTCATCGCAATCACTGCGGTCGGTCTCGGACCGGGTACCCGAGACATGCTCCGAGCGACGTTCGGGATCTGATCATTTGCTCTTGCGTTCGAAGACAAGGAGATTATCTACTATCTATCCGTCACGAAGGATTTCCGAAACGCAATTTCTTCTGTGAGGAGATCCGGACGATCGCTGTAGTACTCGACCTGTGGCGTATTCGTAATTCGCGAAACTATCTCTTCAACTGCTACCTCCTGATATCCATGTGTTCTGAAATAATCGCCAGCTTTAGTACTGAAGAGATAGAGATTGGTCGCCCTCTGTGATCGTGCTTCCTGTTCGATGCGTTCGACGAGCGTCTCGCCGAGTCCGTTCGCTCGGTGTTCGGGTTCGACGTAGAGAGAGCCAAGCAGCGCTCCCGGCAAATCCAGTTCGAGACGGACAACTCCAGCGATCGTACCACCACGTTCTGCAAGCCAAAACCGAGAACGCGCAGGATCGATATCTTCGTACAGCATCCCACCAGCCGCCAGCTGATCGCGTATCTGTCTCGTTTCGTCATCCGCGCGACGAATATCATCCCCTCGAATGTCGGTCATCGGATCTGCGAGCCCTACGTCTACTGTGTATGTGCGTTCTGCTCTCACGGATACGGGTGATGTTCCCGTCGCAACCGTGGTTCGAATCCCAGTTCGATCGGAACTGTCTCTGCGCGCTCGCCAAAGTACGGATCGTCGACGAACAGCGGCTGAGCGCGAGGGATGAGAGCACGAACAGCTTCGAAACCAAGCGTGTCCACATCCGGTGGCGTCAGTCGTGCGGCGTAGGCATCGAGTCCCGCGTCGGTGATTCGTCGAACCAGGGCATCGAGCGCGTCCGACTTCGTTGGAACGCTTCCGGAGACACTTGAGGCCGAAACAGTCGTCTCGGGAGCGATGAACTCCTCGACAGACGAAGGGCGTGAAGCGAAATGCCCAATTCGCCCACCAGCAGTGCTGGCGTTTTCCCGTCCCATCGTTCGAAGCTCGGTCCAGTTCTGAAGTGCTTCACAGCAGGCCGACCGTGCCGCAGCGAACACATCGAGATCGGCAGCCAGTCCCATTGCGAACGCTGGCCAGTCGCCACTCCCGTTTGTTCGATGGACGGCGACACCAACAACGGGCACGTCGATATCTTGTGTCAACAGTGATGCGGTCACGGAGAGACCTTCTGCCCCAGCTCTGGCGACGAGCGTTTCGTACTCCTCGTCGTCTATCGAGAGGCCCAGCGGATCGTAGGTCGAATACCACGCTAACAGCGCGGCGTCGCGTTCGATGATTTCCGATAATCCTGCACGAAGCGCCATCGATCCTGAACTACCCAATCCTAAACCAGTCGTGATGGTCGGTCCAGCTCCGTGGTACGGAAAGAGAACGCGATCTGCAGGAAGGAACACTGGATTGCCTGTCGACAGATTTTCACCGGGTATCCACTCGATTGGATCGTCGTCAGCGGTCCCCGCTGGACGAACGAATGCCGACGGCGAAATCGCGTTCGAGAGATCGGTCGTTCGAGCAACGCGAACGTCGTCGGATCGGTACACCCCCGCGCTATATCGCTCCAGTCCCTCGCCAAGCGCCTTCATGAACGCTTTGTCCCAGTCGAGTGCGACACCGGCAGCCTGCCGACTCGCCGTCACGTCGCTGAAGTCAGACGTATCACCGAGCTGTGCGAGATAATACGGAACTGGGAACGATTCGA
Source organism: Halocatena marina (assembly GCF_023276375.1). Lineage (GTDB taxonomy): Archaea > Halobacteriota > Halobacteria > Halobacteriales > Haloarculaceae > Halocatena > Halocatena marina. The sequence continues at coordinate 405,122 of NZ_JALLPK010000001.1, forward strand.
CTTCACCAACTTCCTGAACTAATCCGACCCGATCGTCTAGTCCCCGCTCTGCACGTTCGAGTGCCTCATCGAGCGTCCGTTCCTCGTACTCCCGTCGAAGCCGCCAGTCCCGCTCTCTGCTACATTCGCAGTTCGGAACTGGAAGAACGCGACGAATTGCGTGAGGAATCTCGATGACGCCACCGAGCACTGGCGATCCCGAACCAGACAAGAGCCGAGCACTTTCTCGTCCGGCCAGCGCTCCCGCAAAGCGAGCCGTCGTGACGTCCTCGGTGTCCTCCTCGGAACGGCTGTGTGCTGAAGTAGAACTGAATTCGGAGTCAGCGGTACTGCGATTGGACACAACACGAGTTCGAAGACAGTCGAAACAGCCGGTTTCTGGACCATATCCCGAAACCGAGGCTTCGACAGTCGGGATACTGTGGCCACCAACGCCCCCGAGTTCGACGGCGATCCACCGCGTCTTTTGCTTTCTTGCTCTCTCGTTTACAGTCGAGAACAAGTCCGAGCCAACGCTTCCAACGACAATAGCGAGATCTCCGAAGTGTTGGGGGGGTGTGGAATGAACCGCTACCTCGTGATCGGTGTCCGAGAGCGCTGCCTCAATGGCATCGACGGACGGTCCTGAACCAACGACGATGACTGACATGGCTCATCGAACGTGTCGACACGAATAAGAAACACGGATTTGTCGCTGCTTGAACGTAGTAAAACAAGCGAAGCTAGACCGAATCGCGTCGATGATCTCCTTGTTTCAGGAGGCGAGCAGGCTCTGTGCGGCGTTTGCCAGATCGTCAGAGCCGGTGCCCTGAAGACGCTCGTCACCGAGCACGAGGCGCAGGCGTGGTCGACCAACATCGATCGGAACTTTCTCCGTGTCTACGAGACCCATCTCTTCGAGACGGGTTTTCGTACGGGAGAATGTTGCTTTGCTGGCGATGCCGACATCCTCGCCCCACTTGCTGATATCGTACAGCAGCTCCTCGTTCTTCGCTGCAACGAGCAGACTGATGGTGACTTCGTCGAGACCATCGCCGTTGCCGCGCGCAGTTTCGAGAGACGTAAGAACGCCATCGAAGTCGTCTGCGACATCGGTTCCGATCTCGTCGGACAGCGTCGTACGGACGCGCGAAATCGGTGGCGTCCGGAGCTTGAACGACTCAGAGACCTCCCACTCGTTCTCGTACTGATCGCGTGCAGCCGCCACGAACTCTGAATCGTCAGTGACGAGTCCAGCGACCTTCCCGCCCGCGGAGACGACAGCCGTAACAGCCTCATCGGAGACGATGAGTGTGTTCGTCGGGCCGTCGAACGTCCGCAGCGCAAGACGGTCCTCATCGATGAGGTCCGCAGCCGTGCTGCCGACGATGAAATCGTCGAGCACGTCCTTCAGGACGCGCTCACCAGCGAGCAAGCGCACCGAAACATCATCGGTTGCTTCTATTGCCGGGATTGTCACTTCAAGAATTTCGCGTGACGGGTTGACCAAGTACAGTTCTCCAGTAGCCTCTCCAAGGACTGAATTCAGGAGACCTTCGACACCTGATTCTAGTATGTTCGAACGCATCGGTAATGAATATTTATACCCTCATCCTATTTAATATCTGCGTTATCCAAAAACCGAATAGAACAGATATCCTGAAACTACTCGTACTCGGTTGACAAAAACTCTGCTGCAAGCTCATCTGACCAGCAAAGATCTTCGTCGAAGATGACCGGACAGGAGAGTCCATCGAGGACTCGAGGGACGTCTGCCCGGTCGAGTTCCGTTGTCGCAGAGGTACCACTGAGTCGAGTCCACAGTTCGAACGGGGCACAGTAGCTACCGCCTGGATATCGGTCCGGATCAACGGTGTAACTGAGTCTGTACGTCGTGCCGTTCTTGTTCAGTCGGGCAATGGCAGCCTTGTCATCGGTGAGCGTGTATGTTCCATCGCCGACGACAGTGTAATCCGTACTCATCATAATCTGCCGTCGAGCGAGCTGCATCGCACGTTCGATACCGAACCCGTTGATGAACAGCCGAGCAAACGTCGTCCCGACGTTGCTTGCCGGCTTGTTGAACACCTCTCGGAGTGTGACGGCACCAGCGACGCTACCACGCTCGATGAGTGCCTGACCTTGGTAGTACGAACCACACGCGTTGAGGAAAAACGTCCGCGCACCGACCGAAGAAAGGCTCTCGATGTCGAGTTCTCCGTCGGGACACTGTAAGCCACCTGTCTCACAGTGGCCAATGTAGTGGACGAAATCCTGACGCGATTCGAAGACTTGTGCGAGTTCGTCTACAGACAGCGACCGATGCATTGTGGTCGTTCGATCAGACTCGTTGTAGAACCGAGCAACCTTTTCGAGTTCGTCGTTCATCCCATCGTCGTTGAGAACAACGGTGATATCGAGAGGCGCCTCCGGAGCGGGCGTTGCGAGACGGTTCCGGAACGCTGCAACCGATGGGACGTACGCACCTGTTGGGGTACCGTTAGCGAGCCACGCGTGGAGGTCTCCCGGCTGAAGATCGGGGGCGACCATCTCGATGTTTGCAACTGATCCGCGATAGAAGTCATCGAGCGCTTCCGAGAGTAGTTCCTTCTCATCGATCGGTCGTGCACTCGGTGGGTAGATCAGACTGAGATCATCAAGCAAGTACGGAAGACTGGGGATCATATCGGAGGACGGTGAAACGTACGTCGAGAGATGCCACGTTGGCAGCTCCGACATGATCGACGCCTGTTTGACACCCATATACGCTGCGAGCCGCTCGCCTGGTGTCGCTGCCCGTATTGATTCTGGATTGAGACCGATCTTATCGAGTATGATGCGCTGATACGGTGGTTCCTCGTCAGGGACGTCTCGAACGAGACAATCGAGGAAAAACACTCGGCGAAGGAGAGCGGCTGCTTCAAATTGGATTTCTGAGAGAGAACCGAATGATTTATGTACTCCCGGCGCACTCAACCGTGCCGTACCGCTTCCAATCCGAACAGACGCACCAAGGTAGTACGCGAGCGGCGCGATGACGAACAATTCGTCGTAGTTCGCTGGAACGTCGATGATGATATCCGTTTGGGGAACCATCTCGCGCACTCGCGGCGGGATATACGTCTCGTCTCCGATCTCGACCAATGGTGGATGTGTTCGGTAATCTGGGTGTGATCGCTCGGGGCCGGTCGTCGACATCCCCGCGGACAAAACCGAGATGGCTGTCGCAACGCCTTCGGGGGTCTCAGAGACCGTAAACGTCGCTGGTCCCAGCGGCTGATCAACGGTCTGCCCATCACCCACGACGCCCCGGCTCATACCAGTAACTGGTATTGTTAGAGCAACAAATAGGTATCGACTCCGGAAGTCTGGCCACAGACGAGTAGATTATAGTGCAAGCGCACTGGAGAAATGACATGGAGTACGATCACGTCGGAGAGACTGATCCGGAAGTCGCCAACATGCTCTCCAGAGAGGTCGACCGCCAACGGGAGACGCTCGCAATGATCGCGAGTGAAAACCACGCTAGCCCCGCTGTTCTCGAAGCACAGGGGAGTGCTCTCACGAACAAATACGCCGAAGGATATCCCGGCGAGCGCTACTACGGCGGATGTGAGGTTGTCGATGAAGTAGAGCAGCTTGCAATCGATCGCGCAAAAGAGCTCTGGGGTGCAGAGTACGTCAACGTCCAGCCTCACAGTGGATCGCAGGCGAATATGGGCGTCTACCTCGCGGTGCTCGATCCGGGCGATACGATACTCTCGCTTGATCTCACGCACGGTGGCCATCTCAGCCATGGCCACCCGAAGAACTTCGCAGGACAGATGTACGACGTCGCGCGGTACGAAGTCGACCCGGAGACGGGCTACGTCGATTACGATGCTCTCGCCGATCAGGCACGCGACGTCGAACCCGACATCATCGTCTCGGGCTACTCAGCGTACCCGCGTCAAGTCGACTGGACCCGCATTCAGGAGCTAGCCGACGAGGTCGGTGCGTATCATATGGCGGACATCGCGCATATTACGGGACTTGTGGCAGCTGGTGAGCATCCGTCTCCGGTTGGAATCGCCGACTTCGTCACCGGGTCGACGCACAAGACAATCCGCGCGGGACGGGGCGGCATCATCATGTCTGATGCAGAATACGCTGATGCTATCGATAGCGCCATCATCCCGGGTATGCAGGGTGGTCCGCTGATGCACAATATTGCTGGGAAGGCGGTCGGATTCGGAGAAGCGCTCCAGCCGGAATTCGAGGAATACGCCACACAAACCGTTCGGAATGCGAGTGTTCTTGGGGAACGTCTCTCCGAACACGGTCTTAGTCTTGTCTCGGGTGGGACGGACACACACCTTGTGCTCGTGGATCTTCGGAAATCGCATCCAGACACGACCGGAAAGGACGTAGAGCGCGCGCTCGAAGACGTGGGAATTGTCCTGAACGCGAACACCGTACCCGGCGAGACTCGCTCACCGTTCGTCGCCAGCGGTATTCGTGCTGGCACACCAGCCCTCACCACTCGAGGCTTCGATGAAGCGGCAATGAAGGAGGTTGCAGACTGTATCGCCCGTATCGTCGAACACACGGACGATCCTGACGTGAAAGGTGAAGTCGCAGAGGACGTGCAGGCGCTCTGTGCTGACTATCCACTGTACGAATAAGAACGAGCACGGCTGTATCTGGGCCGCTCTCAGGCGTGATCGACGCGATATACTGATGATCTGCTCGTCTATCTGCTGTGGATTAATCTCGCTGTTAACGCCGCAAGCGACGTTCGTGCACGTTGCTGGCGGCACAAGGGACGACGTTGCTGTACGTTGCAGAATGTCAGATTCTCGACTCTTCGTGAATCGACGCACTCCGGCCGAAAAACACAACATGACGTACGTATGGTGTGTTGAGCTGCACACCAGAATCGAAGTAGACACAACGGAACCACAATGAATCATCCAAATTCAGATTTAGACTCTGACTCCACCTTTTCCTCGGATTTCAACGCTGCTTTTGAGGAAGTGTCATCTGCTCAGTCCCCGAATCCGGAACCGGCGGCGTTTCGTGCTCGGTACGAGGATGTTGTGTGGCACGAGGGGACACACGAACTCGACGCGGAATCGTTCGAATCTGTACGCGCTCGCGCACAACGTGGCTGGGGTGTCGGTGCGCTGATCGTGAACGAGGGGAGCGTGCTTCTCGTCCGTCAAGACAGTCGTTGGTACGCCCCCGGTGGGATGCTCGAATTCGACGAATCCCCTGAAGAGGGAGCCATCCGCGAAGTACGCGAAGAAACGGGACTGACGGTGCAGTTGGACGGGCTTGCAGCAATCGCTGAGCAGACGTTCGTCAACGCAGCCAACGAAGAGACGTTCGTGTTCTACTTTGCAATGTTCGATGCGCTGCTGGAGACAACGGTTCTCACCGACGATCCCGGTCTCTCGGATGAAAATATCAGTGCTGTCGAGTGGCACGCGACAGTTCCACCAGCTACCCACGACCGCCCGCTCATCGTCGAGCTACTCCAACAGCAGCATCCTCACTGGGAATAACAGACAACACATCCCAAAACGTCTCACTCTCCTCTCCCATCTTCGAATTCTGATGCCTGCTGTTTTGCAATCCAAATAATCAGTGCAGATACTCCACCATGTAACTGGTCAAATACGCGTATTTCTCAGACAACAGAAATGTCGAACGCTCGCTCTGCGTTTTTGTACAGGAACAGCTCTTTCGTCTCCTCATCGAGGTCGAGTGTATCGAGGCTGTTGAGGCAGTCTCCGGGTTGAATCATAGGATAATTTGTTCCAAACAGAACGTTCTCTCGACCGTACGTCCGCAGGAACTCGACGAACTCGTCAGGATAGCGTTTCGGTTTGTACGCTGAGGTATCGATGTACACGTTCTCGTACTTCGTCGCGAGCGCCATCATCTCAGCCGTCCACGGGTGGCCGATGTGACCTGCAACGATCGTGAGGTCCGGGAATTCACGCGCCACGGTATCCAGATACGGGATCGGTCGGCCCATCTCCGATGGTTTCAACGGACCAGTGTGGCCAACCTGCAAGCAGAATGGGACTTCCTGCTCGACGCACTCTGCATACACGGGGTAGTACCGACGATCGTCTGGTGGTAGTTCCCACAACCAAGGGATATTCCGTATCCCGACGAATCCCAACTCCTGTACACACCGGCGGACTTCTTCGATGGCTTCCATCGGGTTATTGAGTGGAACCGAACCGATACCTGTGAACAGTTCGGGTCGTTCGCTAACGATGTCCGCAACGTAGTCGTTGCTCAATAGCGGACCTTCCGGCCCCCACCACGCGGAAATGAGGGCCGTGTCGACCCCAGCGTTTTCGTAGGCCTGAATTGTCCATTCTAACGGAATTTCTGGAACAGTTTCATCGCCCTGCCAACGACGGAGCGAGGCGAACATTTCGTGATTGTGAAACTCCTCTGTCGGATGCTGCATCCACGCGTCGACGACAGGAATGTCACTATTTTCCATGTGTGTGATCATTCACTCGTAGTGAATATGACCGTCGATGCATCGAGGTATTCGGCTGATATACGTTGAGATTTTTCAAACCAGCAATTGTGAGTTTGTCACCATAGAACACGACTGTTTTCAGTCGGGCGATTGTAACGCATTTCAGTACACACAGCGTACCACAGCAGCATGGATGAGTCTGAGATCACCCGTCGGCTGCGACAGTTCGGATTTTCCGAAAAGGAAATTGACACTTATTTTACGATTCTTGCGCACGGAGAGGCGAAGGCAGCGACTATCGCGGAGAATGCGGGTGTCTCAAAGCGGTACGTTTACAGCATCTCTGAGACGCTCGAAGAACGCGGATTCGTTGAAGTCAACGACCATATCGTTCCGACGACCATCCGGGCAAACCCGCCAGAGGAGGTCATCGCACGGCTGACCGAGGAGTTGCAAGCAATGCAGCCAGGACTCGAATCTCGATTCAATCGGACGACACAGCCGACACAGCAGTTCGAGGTCGTTAAATCTCGTGTGACAGTGTTAAAACGTATTCAACAATTGCTTTCGAGAGCCACAGAAGAGGTGACGCTGTCCGTTCCGGTGTCGTTGCTCCCGAAAATCGAAGACGAGCTACGGGCAACGGTTGATCGTGGTGTGCTCGTTCTGTTGCTCGTGACCCGCGAAGATCTCGAGGACGGACAGATCGATCAGTTTGACGATATTGCGAGTGCGGTTCGTGTCTGGGAAGAACTCGCACCAGTGTTGCTCACGATCGACCGCCAGCAGGGAATCGTTGCACCAAATGAGATGCTCATGAGAGCGAACACGGGAAAACAGGCCATCGTCGTGGCTCAACAACAGCTCGTCCCCGTTTTCGTTGGATCCTTCCTCGGTAACTACTGGCCGATGGCGGATGAAGTGTGCGTGACCGAATCGGCGTCGCTTCCACATCGCTACGACGGATTCCGGCAGGCTGTGCTCCACGCGGAGCTTCACCGCCGGGCTGGTCAGCCACTCGTGGCACAGATTCAAGCCCGATCGACTGACTCGAACGACGACTATCACGACATAACGGGACCGATCGTTGAGATCCGACAGAGCCTCACTCAACCCGCAACGAACTCGTTCCCTGTCGAGAACGCGCTCGTCGTCGAAACCGACGACGGACTGGTCAGCGTCGGTGGTCCCGGTGCGTTCATCGAAGAGTACGAAGCTGGTGAAATCACTCTCGTGGCTGGCGAGGAGTGAGAAGAAAAAACGCCCAGTCGAAACACGAATCAATCTGATCGTCTCGGGATGGTCGTGCCGGAGGTCGGTTGCAGGTCGAGCGGGTATCGCGGAACAACGGGGCTATTCGTGTTCGGACCGGAATTTCTATGATCTGTGGCGTTCCGGTTGTATGCTCTATGACGAAGACAGAGAGCGAACGGTGCACCGATCTCGACCTCGGCTTCACTGTTGGTCTCGGGATGCCGTTTGACGAGACCGTCGAGTGGGCCGCGAGCGAAGGGTTCGATTTCGTCGAGGTGCTACTCGATGGCCCGTACGCCCGCGAACGCATCGCCGATCGACGCGAGTCGATGCGAACGACGCTCACAGACACAGGAGTGGATCTCATCGTCCATCTTCCGTTCGCTGTCGATCCTGGATCGCCGTTCACTCCTGTCAGAGAGGGTGTCGTCGATGAACTCATCGCCGGAATGGAGCTTGCAGCCACGCTCGACGCGGAGAACGTCGTGTTCCATCCTTCTTCTGATGCTTGGGATCTCGGCTGGTCCGAAGCGGAGTGTCGTGAGTTCGTCCACCGAAGTCTCGACGAACTCGTGCCCGCGGCCCACGAACACGGACTGACACCGTGTCTCGAAAACATCGTCTCCAGCTACTACGACGTGACCACGTTCCCGGAACTGTTAGAGCGCTATCCCGATGCATCGATGACTTTCGACACTAGTCACGCGCTGCTTGCTGGGATGGACGAATCCGGCATGGCTGAGTTCTGTCGGGACCACGCTGACCGGATCGATCACCTCCATCTCGTCGACACTCGCACAGGAGACGAGCACCTCCCCGTTGGAATGGGTCGCATCGATTTTACGACTGTGTTCGACGGTCTCGCTGCTGCCAGCTGGTCAGGGACTGCGACGCTGGAAGTCGGAACCGAAGACTACGACACCATCGCTCTTGGGAAACGGCACGTCGAGAAAGTGAACAGAACTATCTAATAATAGCTACGCGACTGACCGTCCATCGGTATCAACAGATCTGCCAGCCACCGTCGACGTGGAGCAGCTCACCGGTCACGTAGCTCGCATCGTCACTTGCGAGATACAGATACGCACCGGCCACGTCTGCTGGACGTCCGGCCCGACGCAACGGAACTGGCTTGAGGAATTTCTCCTCCTGTGCTTCTCGTTGTGCTGTTTCCGTCCATCCTTCGAGAAACTCCGTTGCGATCTGTCCGGGCGCAACACCATTAACTCGAATACCGTGTTCTGCGAGTTCGAGTGCCGCGCCGCGAGTGACCATCCGAATCGCTCCTTTCGTCGAGTCGTACTGCACCTGATCGAACTGTGCATGTGTGGAACTGATCGAGGCCGTGTTCAGGATGACCCCGGAGTGATCGCGCTCGATCATGTCGTTTGCTGCGGCCTGACAGCCGAAGAATACACCCCGAACGTTCACCGCGTGGATCCGGTCGAACTCCTCGGGGCTCACCTCACACAGGGATTTTCCGATGTAGAGCCCTGCGTTGTTGATCATTACATCGACGCCACCGTACTCACGAGCTTCCCCGATGAGTGACGCAATCTGTGCTGGCTCAGTCACATCTGTTTCGACGTACGTTGCTGTTCCTCCTGCTGCCTCGATCAGCTCGTGGGTCGGTTCAGTTTCGTTCGTATTCTTAGGATCTTCACGAACATCGGCGTTCAACACCGTTGCGCCAGCTTCGGCAAACCGAAGCGCAATCTCTCGTCCGATCCCCGAACTCCCTCCCGTTACAATGACCGTTTCACCACTGTAATCATACGCTGTACTACCCATACGGCTAGCTGCACAACACGAAGGAATATATACAATCGGCCGTCGTCGCAGTCATGCTCGGGACCTTCGGCAACGACGCAGTCCTGAGACGGTTTCTTCAATTTTCAGCTTCACCAGAGATCTCTAAGTTATTTATTAGTGACACCTTCGTCGGTATCCCGGCGATGGCCACGATCCGATCGCCAGTGAGTCTTCGCTCGGCTCTCCTCTATCACGGTACTGATGAAGGGCGTTCAGAGAACCGTTAAGGGGAACGGATGAGATCGGTACGACAATGATCGAAGAGGGAGCCGTTGCAGTCATCCACTTCGTCGGTCGACTGGCGGGCGACGATGCTGGTGCAGTGTTCGATACGAGCGATGTCGATGTTGCGCTCGAAGAAGGAATATATCACAACAACCGTGACTACGCGCCGCTCGAAATTCAGATTGGTGACGAATCAACATTTCCGGAAATCGAAGCAGCTGTCCAGACGATGAACGAGGGAGAAACGAAGACCGTTCGGCTCGATCCCGAAGAGGCGTTCGGGACTCACCACGAGGATCGCATCGTCGAGGTACCGCGTGCCGATCTTGAGGCACAGAGCGAGACGACAGCCACGGAGGGAGACCTCGTCGGAAGCGACCTTACCGACGGAATCGACGATGCGTGTACCGGTTGGATCACTGATGTGACCGCCGATACCGTCGAAATCGACTTCAACCACGAACTGGCGGGCGAACCAGTCGAATTCGAGATCCGATTGCTAAGCGTAAACGACTGAGTAACGACGCGTGGAAATCGGATACGTTGAATGATTCTGTGCGCTGCATCACGAGAACAGTTGTGGAATCACCGCTCGCTCGGCTCGTCTGAGTCGTTCGAGAAACGCGGATTTACTGAGATTGAGTTCGCTTGCCACAGTAGCGGCGTCTGCCATGCGTGGAATCTCGAAATACCCCAAATCGATAGCAACACGCAGAGCCTCCTCCTGTTTTGGCGTGAGGTCCCACCCCTGAGCGACCGTTCCCTGCTCCTCTTCGCCAAGTGGATACACACGCCGGAGCGTTACGCCAACGGTCTCGCCAGCGCGACTCATCACTCCGTCGAGCACGTCGTGTCCGACGACTGCGCCGGTAACGGTCGCATTACCGTCACGGTAGCTGAGCGATTCGACGAGGAGTCCAACACTCACGAGTTCGTGGACGACACACGGATGCTTCGAGAGACAGCGGTAGTTCGCTCGTTCGTCGAGCCGAGCGCGGTGGAGATACCGGATCCGTTCGTCACTGTCGAAGACCTGAGCAAGTCGCTCGTCGGGTGCGCTGAACTGCAGGAGTGCATTTCCATCGGAGCGTAGCTGTGGCGGTTGTGCGTCGATCGTCGTCTCTACTGTTCGAGTTGCCTCAGCCAGCGGGCAGTCGTCACCAGTCACCGCGAACTCGACGATGAGACACTCCGAAATCATGGACTCTGTAGTCGATATGGATATATAAAACACGTTCATGTGCGGGACAACCCGTATGTTAATCCGTTACAAATATTCGGTCGTAATGAATACAGCGGAGGCCAAAGAGCGGGCGGGACCACGCACGTTCAGTCCGCAGGACGATATGCCCGAGGAGTATCGTAAGGCTGCCACCCGGATGATTCAGTTTCACGCGAATTCTGAGATCATGGGCGCATACTTAGAAAAACCGTTCATCCGGCAAGCTCCGAGTCTCGACCGAAAGCTCGCGTTCTCCGCGAAGGTGCAAGATGAGATCGGACACGGGCAGCTCCTGTACAGAGCAGCGGAGTCCCTCGGCATCAAGACACGCGAACAGATGCTCGATGAACTGGCTGCAGGAGAGGGGAAATTCCTGAACTGCTTTCACTACCCGATGACAAAGTGGTGGGAGACGCCGATGATCGCCTTCTTCGTCGATGGGGCAGCGATGCGTCGACAAGCGACGATCAAGCGGACGAGTTGGGAACCGTACGCACACGCGATGGACAAGATCTGTTTCGAAGAGGGCTTTCACATCAAACACGGCGAAGACATCCTACGTGAACTCGCTACGGGGACTCGCCGCGAACAGGAGTTGGTACAGGAGGCGTTTGATGAGTGGTGGCCGCGAATTCTGCAGTTCTTCGGTCCGACGAACGATCAGAGCACACACCACGATTTCGCAGCCAGCGTCGGCCTGAAAACGATGAGCAACGACGAACTCCGGCAGGCGTTCCTCAATGCGTATCTCCCGAAAGCCGAGAAATACGGACTCTCTATCCCGGATGAGCCACGAATCCGCTACGAGGATGGACGCTACGAGGTCGTTGAGGATGACCTCGATTGGGACGAGTTCTGGCAGGTCGCGAAAAATGAGTACGACGGGAGCAAAGAACAGATCGGCTCACGGGCAGACGCACAGTCGGCTGTCGAGTGGGCACGAGCATCGCTCGAAAGCCACGACTCAACACAAACGCCGCAGGCGGCCGACTAATCATGATTTGGGAAGTCTTTAGACAGGAAGCTCCAGGGAAGTACCACACCCATTGTGGAAACGTCCACGCGCCCGACCGCGAGATGGCACTCCTGTTCGCACAGGTGCAACACGGACGTCGAAAACCAACCAACAGCCTCTGGGTCGTCCCGAAAGAGGAGATCGGAGAAGTTGATGCCGAGGAGGCCGAATTCGGCGGAACGACCGATAAGTCATACCGGTGGGTGTCGGCGTACAACGTCGATGTCGATTTCGCGGCCGAAATCGCCGAGTCCGACCGCGAACAGCGCGAAGCAGAGCGAGGTGAGAGCTGATGGCAAGCGCGATGCTCTCTGGTCCCGAGGACTTGACCGACCGAGAGCAGGCGGCTGTCGAGGCACTCCTCTTTCCGCTGGCGGACGAAGAGTTCGTGATCGCGGAGCGATACATCGAGTGGCAAGTGCTCTCTCCCACGCTGGAGTCGGATCTTGCGCTCTCGAACATTGCACAGGACGAACTCGGGCACGCGCGATTGTGGTACGATCTCTTGCAGGATTTCGGATACACAGAATCGGAACTGCTCTTCGAACGCGACCCGTCGGACTTCACGCACGCGGCGTTCGTTGAACTCCCGTTCGCGGAGGGTGACTGGGCAGACGCCATTGTCCGGGGGTATCTCTACGATGTTGCCGAACAACTCCGATTGGAAGCGCTCGAAGGAACGTCGTATCCACGAATCGCAGACCGGATTGGGAAAGTGCTCGGCGAGGAGTCGTATCACCGCGAGCACGCCCAAAACTGGCTGGAGCGACTGTGTGACGACACTGACGGCCGCGAGCAGGTTCAGAGCGCAGTCGATCGGCTATTCCCGTACGCGCTTGCGCTGTTCGAGCCACTCGATGCCGACAGCGAACGAGACATCGTCGATCTCGGTATCCGAACCGAATCGCTCGCAGATCTGCGAGAACAGTGGCTCGGTATCACCGTGCCGTTCCTCGAATCACTCGGTGTGGAAATACCTGTCCCCCCGACTGAGACTGACGCCAGCACGCTCCCCGATCAATACGGTCGCAACAGCGATCATACGGAGCACTGGTCAGCGCTACACGACGACTTAACCCGTACGTACCGCGAGTTAGGACGGACCGGAACCCACCGTATTATGAGTGATCCGGATGATGCCGAATGATCTCCCAGTCCGGTTCAGACGCGGCCGTACCACAGACGCCCCCGACGAACGCGAACGGACCTCTGACTGTTCACGAATCGAATGAGGAACGCCACAGTCGATACGGGACCGATCCCAATCGCACTGACACCATGTACACCCGAGGATTGACCAAACCATGATGCCCGATCACGAAAGCGACGAGCCCGAGTACTGTGCGTACACAGAGTACGATCGCGGCAAGAGCGTCGCCGAGCTTCCGAACACCGGCGAGAACGCGAGTGGTCTCGAACGGGACGTTTGGAACGCGCTCTTCGAAGTCGAGGATCCGGAGATGCCCATTAGTGTCGTCGATCTAGGATTGATTTATGGGGTCGACATCGATGACGACTATGCGACGGTCGAGATGACGCTCACGTACACCGGCTGTCCAGCGCGGAAGATGCTTCTCTCGGATGTGCGAAAGGCAGCCACGAGCGTTGATGGAATCGAAGAAAGCGACGTTCGGCTCGTCTGGAGCCCCGAATGGTCGGTCGAGTTCGTCACAGATGCGGGAAAGAACGATCTCCGCGAATTCGGGGTGAGCATCTGATGAGACGCCGATTTGATACCAGTTCGGATGCCGCACTCGACCCGAGCGTCGACACAGATGGAACGAGCGAGGGTGTGCGCTGTCCCTACTGCGACGGGACGAAGACAGAACGCGAACACCCAAAGGGTCCATCGCTCTGTCGCTCGATGCATTTTTGCCATGAATGTAAAGAGCCGTTCGAAGCGATCGGATAGACTGCTTCGATCAATAGCGTAATACTCTTTGGCGCGTTATCCCAGCACGATGAACGGTCGATCGCCCACTCGTCGACACCTTCTTCAGATGACTGGAGCGTCGCTTGTGCTCGGTATCAGTGGCTGTCTTGGTGGTAAGGACACGTCGAGCGACTCAGAACAAAGCGACGGATACGCCCCTCAGTCCAAGAATGGGACGGAAAAGACGAATGGTACGAAAACGAAGTCGGTCGACGTGAGCTCGTTCCCGACACGACCGACCCGTGGGACATCGGTGCCGCTTGTTCCGATCGACGTTGCACACGACTGGTACGTTCGGCGCGAGGCACGATTCGCCGACGCACGCGGGGAAACCGGATACGAGAAAGCACACATCAAAGGAGCGGTGTTGAGTCCAGCTCCGAAAGGACAAACGCAGAACGATCCTGTCGAGAACTGGCCGAAGTCAGACCGAATTATTACCTACTGCGCCTGTCCACACCATCTCTCCTCACTTCGTGCTGCAAACCTCATCAATCAAGGGTACAAGAACGTTTTTGCCCTCGATGACGGATTTCTCGCGTGGATGAAACGGAAATATCCGGTTGTGGGCTCAGAGGCCACCCAGCAACCGAATGTACAGGTCATTAACGGGCAGACAGCGCCACAGTATGCGGGTAAAACAGCGTGGGCATACCATCGACCGTCTGGCCAACGAGAAGCAACGACAATCGAATCGAAGGGACTCTACAGTCTTCGACTCCCGTTTTACGACGTTACTGGTGACTCTCTTATCGAGATCGAAACACCGGATTACATCATCGAAAAATCTCTCTCGGTGCTGACGAGCAAAACGATTACGCCCGAGGGAACGCTCTCCGTCAAGTGATTGAGTTTACAGTAGAGCGCACATCACGTACTCCACGGCGTCAAATGAACGTGAAAGAGCTTCCCGCACTCATCCTCCCCACACAGACAGCGCTCATCGGTCGCTATCTCTGAATCCTCGTACCCGACAGCGATAATGCGCGTTCCAGCGTGTCCCAACTCGTAACCGCCATCTGCTTCACGAACGAAATATTCACAGAGCTTTTTCAGATGATCGTTGAACTTTCCAGAGTCACGAATATCAACTCGCTCTCTGAGCTCCGTAAACGAGAGCACTCCATCGGCATCCGCAAGCTCTCGAAGGATCGACATCCAGATCTCGTTGCCGAGCACCGCGAGGGCATCGGTCAGATCCTCGTTACGACCAGCCATGAATCACCCCTACCCGAGCCATCTCTATCAGTCCTCTCCTGAATTTTCAGTATTATCACAGAATAGCTCTTCACCGAGTTTTGATATGAGATGTTTCCATCAGCGTCAGTATGCTCCGCGTTCGTTTGGATGAATCTTGCAAGTGGTGTCATCGAAGATAAAGGAAGTACGCCAGTCTCTCCATCGATGGCTCGCTAGTTTCCGGACCCGTCAGTTTCGACGGCTGCTCGTTGGGAGGGCTGTTAGCATCCTCGGAGACGGGCTGTACAGCGTTGCAGCGATGTGGTTAGTGTACGATCTCACTGGGTCGACGATGTACACAGGACTCGCGGGCGCGCTCGCGCTCGTCTCGGTCGTGTGCTAACTCTCGTCGAAATCACACAAGGTGTTCTCGTCCTCGCGGTCCCCATCGCCGCTGTATTCGGACATTTGACCGTGTCTGTCGTGTTGGCTGTGATGGTGTTGCTCTCGCTTGGCGGTCTTCCCGCGCTGCCAGCACAGAACGCAACCCTCCCACTGGTCGTCTCTGATGATGATCTTATCGGGGCAAATTCGGCGTTCTCGGTCGTCACGAAAACATTCGGTGCGATAGCGCGTGGCGTCGCCGGGGCGCTCATCGCTCTCGTCGGAAGCGTCACACTCTATCTCATCGACGCCGCGACGTTTGCACTCTCTGCGCTCGTTTTCACTTCACTCTCTGTCCCACCGCGATCGGGCATCGAAGAGCGTGCGCTCGATCTCACTGGATACGTTTCGGATCTCCGAAGCGGGATTGATGTGCTAACCAGTTCGACTGCTGGACAGATGCTCATCGCCAGCCGGTTTGCAAACTTTCTGGCGGGCGTCACACTGGCGGCTCTTCCCGCATTCGCCAACACTACGGGTGGTTCGGAGGTGTATTGATTACTGCTCGCTGGACTTACCGCTGGGCATATCATCGGTTCCGTCGGCGCTCCCGTCGCCGACCGATTCCCATTTGGTTGGATCACTATCGTCGGGATAGCATTCTCTGGTCTGCTGTGGATTGGGGCTGTGCTTGTTGCTGGACCTATTGCTACGGTTGTGTTGTTCACTGCGTCTCGAATTCCCGGGGGCGTATACAACGTTTCAGTCGTCACAATCTTTCAAACGAGCGTTTCCGACGACCGTCTCGGACGAGTGTGGTCAACCGTTGCCAGCGCAACAAGTCTCGCTGTTCCATCCGGTCTGTTGCTCGGTGGCGTTGCTGGAGAATGGATCGGGAGTCGATTAGTCATGTTCGCTGGCGGTGTCGGCTCGCTCTTGATGGCTGCCTACTGGTTCCTGATTCCGCCGCTTCCCGATTTGGACCACCGATCGAAGTCATATCTAGTCAGTTTGGTGATCCACACGTGGCGAACTGAATGTTCATATTCACTAATGGTTAACTTCATTGGCATGCTATTACATAACATGAATCTTCGATCGGCAACTGTGGCAGACATTCCACGGATTCAGACGATCGCTGAGCGCTCGTGGGAGCGTAACTACGACGTTCTGACGCGTGAAACAGCGCGCGAGACCGCAATGGAGTGGTACAACGAAGAAAAACTGCGGACAGACATCGAGCGTGACGACGCACGCATACAGGTGGCTGAAGCTGATGAAAGCGGTATTATCGGCTTTTCACACAGCGTATGGGGTGATGAAGAAACTGTGACTGGAACGGTCCTCCGTCTCTACGTCGATCCGAATCATCGGAACCGGGGCGTTGGCTCCAAACTGCTCGAAGCGACCCGTGCCGTGCTCAAAGAACACAATCTCGAATGGGTCGAGGCAATGGTACTTGCTGCGAACGAGCCCGGAAATGATTTTTATCGTTCCGCAGGTTTCAAGCGGATTGAGGTCGCCGAAACGACTATCGGAGACGATTCGTACTCGGAGTATGTTTACCGGGATAAGACTGAATAAACGATATATAAAAACACATTTGACACTCGTTGTCACGCGATACGGGACGGTTATGTGAGGTGGTTTCTCGTGACAGTGCGGTACTTTTATGTAGAAGCACATTCAATCATCGACCGATTATGGCTCAGCAGATGGGTAATCAGCCCCTCATCGTTCTGTCCGAGGAAAGCCAGCGCACCTCGGGACGCGACGCACAGTCGATGAACGTCACCGCCGGAAAGGCGGTCGCCGAATCCGTACGCACGACGCTCGGTCCGAAAGGGATGGACAAAATGCTCGTCGATTCGACGGGCAACGTCGTTGTCACGAACGACGGTGTCACCATTCTGGATGAGATGGATATCGAGCACCCTGCCGCAAACATGATCGTCGAGGTCGCCCAGACCCAAGAGGACGAGGTCGGCGACGGTACGACGACAGCAGTCGTCATTGCAGGCGAACTCCTCGCAAAGGCCGAGGATCTGCTCGAACAGGATATCCACGCTACAATTCTGGCGCAAGGATACCGTCAGGCAGCCACGAAGGCAAAGGAGATCCTCGAGGACATGGCCATCGACGTCTCCGAGGACGACACGGAGATTCTCGAACAGATCGCCGCCACCGCAATGACCGGCAAAGGTGCCGAGTCGGCGAGAGATCTCCTCTCTGAACTCGTCGTCGACTCCGTGCGCTCGGTCAGCGACGAGGACGGGATCGATACGGACAACGTGAAAGTCGAGAAGGTCGTTGGCGGTTCTATCGATGAGTCCGAACTCATCGAGGGCGTCATCATCGACAAAGAGCGCGTCCACGACAACATGCCGTACTTCAGCGAGGACGCTGACGTCGCACTCATCGACACCGCGATCGAGGTTCAAGAGACCGAGATCGACGCTGAGGTCAACGTCACTGACCCAGACCAGCTCCAGCAGTTCCTCGACCAAGAGGAAGCACAGCTTCGTGAGATGGTCGAGACGCTCGAAGATGTCGGTGCCGATGTCGTCTTCTGTCAGAAAGGCATCGACGACATGGCCCAGCACTACCTCGCTCAGGAAGGCATCATCGCCGTCCGCCGAGCGAAGAAGTCCGACATGAAGCGGCTCGCACGCGCAACCGGTGGCCGCATTGTCTCGAACATCGACGACGTCACCGAGGACGATCTCGGATTCGCTGGAAGCGTCGCCGAGAAGGACATCGGCGGTGACAACCGCATCTTCGTCGAGGATGTCGATGAGGCAAAGTCCGTCACGCTCATTCTGCGCGGCGGTACCGAACACGTCGTTGACGAGGTCGAGCGCGCTATCGAAGACTCGCTCGGTGTCGTCCGCGTTACGCTCGCCGATGGGAAAGTTCTCCCCGGTGGCGGTGCCCCCGAAACGGAACTTGCTCTCGGACTCCGAGACTACGCTGACAGCGTCGGAGGCCGCGAGCAGCTCGCAGTCGAAGCGTTCGCAGACGCCATCGACGTCATCCCCCGCACCCTCGCAGAGAACGCGGGTCACGACTCGATCGACGTACTCGTCGACCTTCGCAGTCGCCACGACGGCGGCGAAAAGTCCGACGGACTGGACGCATACACCGGCGAAGTCGTCAACATGGAGTCTGACGGCGTCGTCGAACCGCTACGCGTGAAGACGCAGGCTGTCGAGAGCGCAACGGAGGCCGCTGTCATGATCCTCCGCATCGACGATGTCATCGCTGCTGGTGACCTCAAGGGTGGCGGCAGCGACGACGACGATGACGATGCACCTGCTGGCGGTCCCGGTGCTGGCGGCATGGGCGGCATGGGCGGCATGGGCGGCATGGGCGGTATGGGCGGCGCGATGTAAGCGTCGGTCAATAGCCTACTCACCACCATACGCCACTTCGATTCGCACCGTCACAGTTCACGAATCATTTTCTTTGAGATACGAAACGGATACAAGCCCACAGTAGCGACCGATAACGGGTTGTTCGCAGTGCTGTTTGCTTTGGGAGTCCTCATACGAGAATGAGTGCTGTAGCAGGAGTGAGCAGTTAGTCGTTTTATAGGTTGGCTCTGTGGGCTGATCTTCTGTTGCTATCGCACTTCGAGCGCTCACGAGCGATTAGGAATCAACACCCGTGTCCACGATCGAGACCGTCTCTATCCAGAATCAACGATTAAAAATTGGTCTGAATGCGTTTCAACAGTGGTACGAAGCTGTCTCCTTCACAATCTGCTTGGAATAGTATCGTCCGTGCTTTCGTGCTCGGTGAACGGATTTGAAACCGTCAGAACGCAAAAAAGCACGATGACAGCGAGACACCCGAACGTGGCGAGAGCTGTAAGCGGTGAGGTGATGCTCGCTACTGCGCCACCACTTGCGCGTGCAAGAAAGAAAACGAGCGCGTACACCATCGAAACGCCACTGAGCGCCGTGGCCCGCCCGTGTGATGCGATTTGATCGTTGATGAACGCATTCCCCAGCGTATCTGTCGCCATATTGACTCCTCGGGCGAGAAAGAACGCAGGTACCGCAACGATCGGAATCTGTGTAGCGAGCAACAACACACCGGCGAGGGCGACTGGAACAATCGTATACCACCGCTCTGTCCCGAACCACCGTCTGATCCGCCCTGCTTGGGACGAACCGATCGCCGCTGCGATCATAAGCCCTGTATACAGCGGTCCAAGCGTCGCTGGACGGATTCCCATCGCTAGCATCACCGGTTGGACGAATATCTCAATCGTCTCTGGAACCGCGAGGATGAGTGCTGATAGCAACACGAACGTTCCAATCCGACGGTCCGTAACGATTACTTGGAGCGCTTTGCGCGCCTTCGCGGGCGAAAAACTATCACGCTCCTGTGTTACAGACGGTTCGGGAAGCGTTGCAACGACAAGCGCAGCGAGCGCAGTCGTGACAGCGGCCGCGAGAAACGGGAGCGACGGCTGGATCTCATACAGCAACCCGCCAACCAGTGCAGTCGTGGCTGCAGAAACGTAGAACGCACCAGTCGCCCGGCCACGGATATGCGTGTACGCCTCACTCATGCGGTCACGAGACGCTTTCTCTTCAGCGTCTGTCTCAATGTCTGAGAGGATATCGTACAGCCACGCATCGGCGCTTCCAGAGCGAAACGTCGCGGCTATCCCCCAGAACGCATAGAGTCCGACGAACGCGACGAGCGTCTCAGCGAATGCAAAGCCAATGTGCGTGATCGAGAGCAACACCGCTCCGAGTATGAGGCTGTTACGCCGACCAATCCGATCCCCGAGATAGCCCGTTGGGATCTCACCGATGAGTATCCCAAGAAAGAATACTCCGGTCGCAAGTCCGACAGCGGCAAACGTAAGCCCCTGTGCGAGTGCGTATATCGTGATAATTGGATAGACAAATCCTTCTGCGACGAGTGCACGATAGAGAAAAAATCGGTAGACAAGTGCAGAACGATCGGTCACTGTTGCACAGTCACACGAAGAAACATAAATGCTATCGATATGTTTGTGACACCGATTACCCTATCAACTGAAGCGTACCGCGGCGATGAAGAAGGAAACTACTCTTCTATATCGAGTGAGAACTGTTCGTGTTCAGAGACCGTGTTCAACACGACACTCGTATTTGTCTCTTTGACATTCACGTCAGTTAGCAGTTGTTTGATCTGTGCGTTCATTCCGTCCGTGTCTTTGAACTTTGCGATGGCGATAATATCGTGATCACCTGTGACCTCGTAGACGGACACCATCTGTTTCACATCACGGAGCGTATCGGCGACATCGGTGATGGCGCTCCCTTCGACTTTGAGTTGGATGACTGCCGTCACGTCATAGCCGAGTGCATCGTAATCAACTTTTGGGGTGTATCCCTCGATAACGCCCTCCTCATCGAGGTCGCTCAAATGGTTTGAGACCGTTGTAACGGAGACACCGAGCTCCTCTGCAAGATTTCTGAGACTTGCTCGACCATCTTCGAGAAGCGCATTCACCAATTTCTCGTCCAAGTTTTCATACGTCATTATATCCCCCCACTCGATCGAGACACTATAATTTTACGAATATCCAGTTATTCGTCCAGAGAAGTCGGTCTTGCAGGAACCAGTATGGTTTTAACCGTGAGGATAGATGAGTAGAACGTCAAAGAACGATGGGAAACGAAAATATTGCCTCTGATGGGGGACTTGATCCCAAGGCACAGACCGTCCTCGATGAAATCGAGGAACACAATGTCGATTTTCTCCGTATCCAATTCACAGACATTCTCGGAACAGTAAAGAACGTCTCTATACCAGCAAGTCAGGCAGAGAAGGCGTTCACCGAGGGTATCTACTTCGATGGATCGTCTATCGAGGGATTTGTGCGGATTCAGGAGAGCGACATGCGGCTCAGACCAGATCCGAACACGTTCGCGCTGTTGCCGTGGAAGACCCGCGACGACGGTACCGCGAGCGCCAGACTGATCGCAGATGTAACGGATGCATCCGGCGCGGACTTCAAAGGTGACCCACGTCACGTGCTCAAGCGTGCACTGAAGCGGGCAGGAGATATGGGATACACCCTCAACGCGGGACCTGAGCCGGAGTTTTTCCTCTTCGAAGAGGAAGACGGCCGGGCGACGACCATCACTCACGACGCGGGTGGATACTTTGATCTCGCGCCGAAAGATCTGGCAAGCGATGTGCGTCGAGACATCATCTACGGGCTCGAAAAGATGGGCTTTGAGGTGGAGGCGAGCCACCACGAGGTCGCAGAAGGGCAACACGAGATCGATTTCAAGTACGACGACGGTCTCACCACGGCTGATAACATCGCTACATTCCGGGCAGTAGTGCGCGCGATCGCCGCCGAACACGATCTGCACTCGACGTTCATGCCAAAGCCCATCGCGGGCATCAACGGCAGCGGGATGCACACGCACCTTTCACTGTTCACCGAAGACGGAGAGAACGTCTTCCACGACGAAGACGATGAGTTCAATCTCTCGGAGACAGCAAAGCAGTTCCTCGCAGGCGTTCTGGAGCACGCACCCGCCATCACTGCGGTTTGTAATCCAACAGTGAACTCATACAAGCGACTCGTGCCGGGATATGAGGCTCCTGTCTACGTCGCATGGAGTGATGTGAATCGGACTGCGCTCATCCGCAAACCTGCTGCACGGACGCCAGCCGCTTCGCGGGTCGAACTCCGCTCACCGGATCCCTCGTGCAATCCGTATCTCGCGCTTGCAGTCATGCTCCATGCAGGACTCGACGGAATCGAGCGTGGTCTCGATGCACCCGATCCAGTCCGAGAGAATATCTACGAATTCGACGAATCGACGCGCGAAGAGTACAATATCGATGTTCTGCCACCAAACCTTGGTGCAGCAATCGATGCTCTCGAAGATGACGATGTGATCCTCGATGCGCTCGGTAAGCACGTCGCAGAGAAATTCATCGAGGCAAAGCGTGCTGAATTCGACGAATATCGGGTGGCGGTTTCGGAGTGGGAACTCGAGAAATACCTGGAAACGTTCTAACTCTTAATCACGTACTCTCGCACGTTTTATCGCTTCGTGCTTCGTCCCGCGATATTTCCGTATTGTGATCGTTTACAAACGTAAACAGGGACACGAACACGAATATGAACACGAATACGGCCTACGAACGGATTGATTCGATACGGTTACGAAGGCGGGCAGGAATTCCAAGGAGATTGAATCCGACGCCGACCACGATCATGAAGACGTAGAGACCCAGTGTTGAGAGCCAGATAATGATCATCGCGAGGATTGCCCACAGTCCCGCGAGATAGAAAAAAGCTCCAATAGTCATTGCCGTCCCGTAGAGGAGGACGAGATACGGTCCCCAGCCGCGGGCTTTGCCGCGCCGTGCGCGCCGGCGCACGTATCGTTTGAGGTCACTTTCGAGTTCGTCTCGGTGGACGGTTCGGTCGTCGATGTCTTCTTCGAACTCCCGAAGCTGTTCTCGCAGTCTGCGAACCTCCGCTTCGAGATCATCGTCCGATTCAACGTCAAATGGCTCGTCGTCTGGCATAGATAGTTTCGGAATTGGTGGCCCTACTGTAGTCGTTTCCGCATCAGATTCGTCGGGGTCGTCTTCGTCGAGGCGTCCGGTGAGTGCTGCATTCAGTACAACACCCACGAGGAGGATAAGAGCCCCGAAATAGAGAAACGTCACGAGTAACAGGACCCCACCGATCGCCCCATACGCGTCGTAGCTACCCGCGTAGGCAGCGTAGATTCGAAACGCTGTCTGGAGTGCGGTCCAGCCGATTGCTGTAAAAGCTGCACCAGGGAACGCCTCTCGGACTGAGATCGATTCTCCTGGGAGGACATAATACAGGGGAAGGAGAGTGAGGGTAAGTCCACACAGCTGGGCGATTGTCCCGATTGTCCCGATGACGTCGACGGTCCCGACGACGAAATCGACCCCCGGAAAGGCGATGATCGTTCCGATAGCGACGGTGAGTGCGATACCGATACCGACCGCCATGAGTGTCAAAAGACCATTGCGCAACTGACCGACGATCCCATCCGAGGGTGGTTCTCCATAAACGGTCGAGAAAGCAACATCGAGGCCGCGAAAGAGCTTCAGTCCGCTCCAGAGGAGAACAAGTATACTGACGACAGTCGCACCACTTTGGCCCGATTGATTGTCCAGTGCATTTTGAACGAGTTCGCCCGCTTGCCCTCCAACGGCGTTCGTCACTGGCTCTGAGACAGCAGTCGAAAACATCTCCCCGCCGACGACGGATCCGACGACGATGGTGAGCAACAACAGAGGAATGAGTGAGATGAACGCGTAGTAGGAAAGACTCGCAGCGATAAATGTCACTTGTTCTGACCGGATGCCATCAATGACCGTTTGTATAACGCTGATAATCCGCTGCACGCTGGCATTCACGCTCTCTCGGTTTGTCCGTCGATCACATATAAATCGGGGGAAGAAGTCATCAGAACAGATAGTACACGCCAGCTACGGTTGGTTTATGTCGTTATGCGTCTCATCGCTTCGACGTCAGCGTTGGTCTTGAACGTCGTCCCTCCATAGTGGGTTCGGGACGCCTCGTACCCCGATTCAGTCAACGCCTCGAGGAATTCATCCATCGAGATTGCAGAAATACCCCATTGCTTTGAGAGCCGGTGTTGGTCGTAATGTGTTGGTCTGTCGATTTCATCTGCGATGGTGTCGAGTAACCGACGTGATCGGGTGGCGGTTCCCAGTTCTTCTGTTATGCGTTCACGAACGTCGGTCACGAAGTCCACCTCGTGGGTCGGCCCGAGCCACAATGGACCAGCGGTGTTGATTCGAGTACTCTCGCAGTTCGGACAGACGTCGTGCGGATTGGCGATCAAACCTTCTGTCGTCGTTCGATAGAGACACGCTTCGCAGTGATCGACGTATCCGAGTTCGTCCATGGTTGCGTTCGCATCCGTCGCTCGGTGACTGGTTGCGAGATACGTTCGCACGTAGTGGCGCGTTACGTGACTCAGCACAGGCGTGACGCCAACATCGTACCGGGCAGCAGTCCGAGCGAGCGCTGAGAGAAGGATGCGGAGTCCCATCTCCGCGTGAAAGTCCGTGTTCCGTGGAACGGCGCTGTACGAACGAACCCCGCTTTGAAAGTGAGCACCACACAGCGGCGCGGTGTCGGTTGCCGTGACACAGACGAGAGAGCGAGCACACTGGAACGCGGCGTCGGCAAATGGAATGGGCGTCCCGAACGGATCGAGATCGACCACGTCGACTCCCTTGTTTTCGTGCATGTACGCGTTCGCGTCACGGTGGACGATTCGTCCATCGAGATCGTTGCGCGTGAAGTTGGTTCGACAGTGCTCGACTGCGTCCGTATCGTAATCACAGCACGTCACGTTCCATCCTTCGGCAGCCGCGCGAACTCCCCGAATACCGCTTGCGGCGTTCGCATCGAGATACGATTCATCACCCGTCCGATCCTGCCACGTACGTAAGACAGCGACCGTAATGTCTCGATTCATCTCCTGTCGAGGATTATAGAAGACGACATCCCCAACTCCCGACTCAGGCTGCTCGGGAACCTCGATCGTAACCGTACCCTCGTGCACCTCCATACACGTCCCAACTGCCCAAGCGCGAAAAGCGCCACCATCCCGTCGGGAGATCTGTGTTCTCACCAGACGTCATCGATTGATGTCGGAGATCGTGACCATACAGACAGAACAAATCGAGGGAAGGGTGAACAAACGTGAATGACAGCAAACAGTGCGTGAGTGCATCGAACCGGTTTTGTTTCCTGACCGTCAAACTGTATGCGTGACCGCCGTGGAAGAGTGGCAGGATGCGCTCGCTGAGGAGGGCGAACTCACCGCCCCTGTAGTCGACCGTATCATCGCTGTCCACGGTTCGCGTGGAACACGCGCCATTGAGGCCGTTGCGGAGGAACGCGTCAAAGAGTACCGCGACTTCGTCGTCGTCGTTGGCCACACTGAGGAGTACATCGTCGAGGACGGTGGGTGTACCTGCGAGGATAGCCAGTACAATCTCGACCGTGATGACCCGACACAGCGTTGCTGGCACGTGCTTGCCGTCGAAATCGCTGCACGGATCGACGCAGTCGACCACCACGATATGTGGTATTCGGAAGTCCGAGAATTCCTCTAAGATAAGAGGTTTAATAGCACAGGTGCACGGACAGGTGAGCAAATGCGTCGATCGACGCTCATTGGGTTAGGATACGCTGGTTTTGGAGTCTTATTTCTCGCCAACGCTGTTACTGGAAACTGGATCCAATCTGGTTCGTGTGACTATATTCAACAGCAGTTGTTCGTCAACGTCGTTTCTGGGAGTTGGACCCAGTCTATCTCATGTGCCAACATCCGACGACGAATGATTACGTGGGGAGTGCTCGGGGGGATCTGGCTGCTGGTCAGTGTCTTTGCACTGTTGCGACCTGAACAGTTTGAAAACAAAGGAGACACAACAGAGATTGGATACGGTGCAATGTTCTCTGCTGTGTTCGTCGTGTTGCTCGTTCTCAGCGGAGGAGTACTGATCAACGTTATACTGTCACTGATCTATATGGTCTTTTGAACGGTTTTGGTGAGTCAGGAGCAAAGCTCAACGAAGTTCCGGAGGATGCGGAGTCCCGCTTCGCCGCTTTTTTCTGGGTGAAACTGCGTTCCGAAAATTGTTCCATCGTCGTTTGCGACGACACTTGGGAACGATTGGCCGTAGTCGGTTGTCGCCACACACGCATTCTCGTCGTTTGGGTCGGCGTAGTAGGAGTGAACGAAGTAGGCGTATTGCCCATCAACCCCTTCGACGATTGGGTGCTCGCGCTCAACAGTCAGTTCGTTCCATCCCATGTGTGGTACCTTCTTCGAACCATCGAATCTGACATTTCGGCCAGGGATGAGATCGAGCCCGTCGACATCCCCTTGTCCGGCACGGGTCGACTCTTCGCTCGAAGTGAGGAGCATCTGCATCCCGAGACAAATACCAAACAAGGGAATTCCGTCGGCAGCGGCATCACACAACGCATCGCGGAACGGTCCCGCATTCTCCATTCCTTCGCTGAATGCGCCCACACCAGGGAGGACGATGCCGTCCGCACGATCGAGGAGCGCGGGATCGGTGCTCATTTCGACGCCAGCGCCTGCTCGCTCGAGTCCACGAGTGACACTCCGAAGATTTCCGAGTCCGTAATCGACGACGACGACATCTGCCGTGATCTGACTGCTCATACTGGTCATTGGTGGGGTGAGATAAGGCGCTTTTCGCCTTCGTTAATACTCGCTGAGGCGGGATTGTCCACTCTCTGCGCCCGCACCCGCGAGTGAAACTGCCTCGCTGATCGTCTGTTCGAACGTTTCTTTCTGACTTCTGTCGTACAGTGTCGCGGCGGGATGAAGACAGATCACGATTCGACGCGGGGTGCCAGCGATCCGGTGCTCGACGACTGAGCCGGCCTCCTTCGTCACTGCTACGTCGCGCTCTAACAGGTGTTGACTCGGGACTTTTCCGAGCGTAACGATAAAATCGGGATCAACCGACTCAATCTCCCGTTCGAGATGCTCCCGGCAGTTCGTGAGCTCCGCTGTGGTCGGGTCGCGGTTTTCGGGCGGACGACAGCGCACGCAGTTTGCGATACGGACATCGCTCCGGACGAGACCACAGTCGCGCAGTGTTGTACTGAGTACGTCGCCAGAACGACCGACGAACGGCTCACCTTGCTCGTCTTCACGCGCACCCGGGGCTTCACCGATAAAGAGAAGCGACGCGTCTTCTACTCCGGTACCGTTGACGATCTGCGAACGAGACTCACACAGATCTGAACAGCGCTCGCAGGCAGTCACGTCGATCCCATCAACACGTTCCATGTCGTACTAGCGGCCGAGTAATGACTACAAGATTGCGTTCTCATCTGTATCCTGTGTGAAGAAATATCCTGCAATGATATGACTCCACGATCGGGATGATACCGTCGGTGCAACCGTGGTCTCTGCTTCTCGATCTGTCTCATATCGTCTGCGACAGTGTATCGCCTGCTCGCGCTGCGGTGTGTGCCACACGGAGTGGCTCCGGACGTCCTCCCTCAGGAGTAAACGTTCGGACGACACGCGCACTCTCGCTCGCATCGAGGCCGATCGCTCGGACAAACACCTGTTCGTCGTTGACTTCGATTGGCCAGCGCGGGGGCTGTCGCTCGTACCGTGAGAGTCGTTTGGTGCGTGCAGCACCATCGAACGCATCACGAAGTGCCGGTTCGAGCCCGTCGCTGTCCTCAAAGGAGACGGAAATGACCGGGCAGCTGAGAGCGTTCGCAAACTGCGGTAGATCAACAATATTGTACCACGCGGGCGCGATGCCGGAGATGAAGACATACTGTATATCGGGCCGGTCGACCCGATGGACGAGTTCTGTAAGACGATCGGTGCTGTCGGTTCCTCCAACCGTAACGTGCCCGAACGCTAACCCATCGAGGACACGGTCAGCACGTACGACCGCACCCGCGACAGTGCTCGTCTCAGCATCTGATTTGTACGAATCAGCCAACCCGAGTGCCCGCGTGCCTGATTTCACTCCTTCATCTCCTCAAGTCGTTCCAAGAGCTCGTCGTTGGAAGTGTCGAACTCGAACGAGACATTCCCATCGTGAGAATCACTCGAAGAGACCGTGTCTTCATCAAAGTCAGTGTCGATATCGCGGTTCTCCTGTTCAGATTCATCGTAGCTCCCGAAACCCATAGCCATCTAACTGTAAGGAATAGTCGTTGAAAAACGTTGGCTGCGTTCGTATTTATGATCTATCAGTAATTGCTAAAATCGAACTGTTCAGAATGGTGATATCTGACATAGATTCACCGTCGGTATCGATATGCGTGGAGGTAGGCTGAAGTACCAGCGTTACGACGTACGTGTATGAACGTTCATAACGTCACGGCAGACGCCGAGACGTTCACCTGTAACGCGTACCTCGTTACAGGTTCGACGACGACACTCGTCGACGCGGGGGCTGTTTCCGGTGTGGCCGACACCATCGCAGAGTACACCGATACTCTCGATCGGGTCGTCCTCACCCACCAGCACGGCGATCACATCGCCGAGCTCGATTCGGTTACGGATGCGTTCGAACCGGACTGTTATGCCTACAGCGATCACCCTCAGTGTACCCACACCATCGAAGATGGTGATCGCATCGACATCGGTGATGAGGTCTTTGAAGTCGTTTATACACCTGGCCACGCGGCCGATCATGTTTCGTTCATGAGCGAAACGACCATCTTCACCGGAGATGTCGTCGTTCACGACGACGGTGCGTTCGATGACGGCAGTTTTGGACGGACAGATATGCCCGGTCAGTCGCGTGAGCGTCTCATCGAGAGCATTAGAACACTGTTAGAGCGCCTTCCCGATGGAGGCGGCGACAACGCAGA
Source organism: Halocatena marina (assembly GCF_023276375.1). Classification (GTDB taxonomy): domain Archaea; phylum Halobacteriota; class Halobacteria; order Halobacteriales; family Haloarculaceae; genus Halocatena; species Halocatena marina. The sequence goes on from NZ_JALLPK010000001.1 coordinate 434,053, forward strand.
GAGCAGTGTCGAACACATGTACTCGGGTCACGGTGGTCCCTTCCACGGTGACGTGCGCACTGTCATCGAACGAGCACTGGAGCGAGCAGAGCGCCGAGAACCGAAATATCCTGACGAGTAGTACCACACCTACAGAAACGGTAGTACTGTAGCAAGCAATCGTCGGGTATGGTCGGTTCTGCCTTTCTCAGGGGAGAAGACGTACGGCTGCGGACGATCGAAAAAGACGACGTCGACTTCCTCTGTGATCTCATCAACGATCCCGACGGGTGGCCGTATCTGAACAATCACACGCCTTGAAATCGCTCCTGGGACAATGAGCCAGCATCTCCGGCGGATCGAAGCGAAGATTTTCTCTGAGTATCCTTCCGACGCCAGCTCGAGCGAATTATAATACAGCGTACGCTGCGATCCACGCAAGAGACATCAAACAGATCGTCCTCCTACGAACCTTCTGAATCAGAACGAGCAGTACGCTGTCGATACGTCCCGACAACACCAGCCATCACGATTCGGTATTTGCTATTCGAGTCGGACTCACGACTCGATCAGCACTGTTCGCACGATTCTCCGCACAAACAGCTCGTACTGGGGCCATTTCCACCCGCTCTCAATCACATGAAGTCCTCGATCCCACTTTGTTTATTTTTGTCATTTTCGAATATGCTTTCTAACCGCCGTCGGAGGATGTCGAGGCGCTGTTTCGTGTACTCACGACAGCCAAACTCCTCTGCGACGTGGATCGCGGTGTCCAGATACTTGTTGACGGATCCCTCGTGGACGGTGAGCGTGACGCGGCCATCACACTCACGACACGACCCGGTGAGAGGCATTCGTCGGTACTTCACCCCACAATCGAGACACCGGGTGTCTTGCCGGGAGAACGCACGAAGGTTTCCGATGAGGTCCGGCAAGAAGTGGTACTCGATGACACGCTCTGCGACATCTGTTTCATCGACTGCGCGCAGCTTTCGAGCAAGTTCCAGCTGTGCGTCCATCTTGTCCATCATTGATTCGAGCGTTTTGTACGCCGAGAGATCCGGCCCAGCAGCGAGATCCGTGGTGTCGTGTGTGTGTTTGAATCCGGAGTACTCATCGTCGGTACCGAGCGTTTCCTCGGCGATTGTGATGTCAACTTCGCCGGGATCGGCCATCCGACGGGTTGCCTCGTAAAATTCGCGGGGATACGTATCGACGATGTCCACATTGTGTGCCTCGTCGTCGATCTCCGTGGGATCAATACGCGAGGACATGACCAACGGTGCGTCCATCGAGTTGTGGGCATAGAGCCAATTTGCGGTGAAAATAGGCTCACCGCCGACTTGTAGGTCGTACAGATAGCCACTGTAGTCGACCTGCTCGATGTTCGTGATTCGGAGATACGAGAGATCTCCTTCGACGAGCGGTCGGAGTTCGTCGAGACAGTGCGCTGCCTCGGTCGGTACCTCGCGCTGGTCGAGTTCAGCGACGATTTCGCTGAGCTTGTCCACTAAGATGGTCTCATCACGCTCGATCGACGCCGGAATGAGCTGTTCGACACCACGGATATCCATTTCGCGGAGGTCCTCTAGGGCACTCGGAATACGGACCGTGAGAGGTTCGGTGCCGTCATCGTCTTGCTGGCGAGAATCGCTCGCTCCACGAGAGGCAGTGAGCGTGTAGACCGACTGCTCTGATTCCTCCTGATCGTGCATTGCTATGTCGGCGACCAGTCCGAGCCGGTGGAGCAAGAATACGATCCCGTCTTTGACCGCCTCACTCGTCGTGTCGAATTCGACGCTCGAGTCGTTGTCGTCCTCACCATCGTCGATGAATCCACGGAGGAACGACAGGATGATCCTGCGCTCTGCACGGAGGATGCAGTCGGGAACAGCGTGTGCACAGTCGCTGTCGTTCGCACGCGAGTCAGCTTCGGTTTCTTCGATCCCAAGGTGATTGAGAACGTCTTTGAACACGGCCGGAAAGCGGACCTCACTGAACGTCTCCGACTGTTCAACAGACGGACTGCAACCGAGTACTGTTGTCGATACCTCAAGGATGCGTTCGGTGATCGACTCTTCACTACTCGTGAGTGTCGGGTTGTCATCGGAGAGTGATCCATTCGCGAGAACGTACCCAAGGAACCACGCGAAATCCACATCAACAGGGAGGTATCGATTGATTCCGATTTCTGATTCTTTGCTCCCGACTTCCGTGCTGTCTGGCACGGACTGATGGTCGTGTGTCGTTTCGGGCGTCGAAAACATCTCGAACGGGAGTTTTTGTCTATTTGTTGAACGATCGTCGTCGGCCGTGTCTGCTGGATCATCGACGAAGACGTACGGTGAATCGATACAATCGGTGACGTCAATTGTCGTCTCGATTGTTTCGACCTCTAATCGGCGTGGCGCGACGATCACGTCTCCCTCTTCGAGGTCGTCGCCAGCGACGTCCTCTATCCCGTCGTCGTACCGAAAGAGGCTGTGATTCGCTGTAATTTCCAGTGATCTCCCGAACTGGGTTTCGACGCGGAGCAACTGCTCGTCTTCACCGGCGCGGTATCGAATCGCCTTCTCGATCGGTTTCGGAGCAGCTTCGTGGTTCTCATCGAACGCGTACGTCGTCCATCCCTCTTCGAGGCAGATTTTCTTCTGGAACTTTCCATCGTGCTCGACCGGACTATCGAGTTGCGTCCAGAACTCCTCGAACGTGAGACATCTGACCGCACCCTCTGGACCGAACGCGAGCAGTTGAGAGTCCTCCGTCACGCTTCCCCCGCGTTTGTCCGGGAGATAGAGCTTGCTGAAATTCAACAGTCCGTCCATGAGAAGCATCACACAGTCTTCGTCCCCATCGCACTGTCCGACGTGAAGATCGTTCGCCACAAGTGTGTGGGTATCCGCAACCGTGAGACAGTACGTGTGGTCGGTATCACTTTCGACGTAGCGGACGTCTGTGACTTCATCGACTCGTGCAGTACTTCCATCGACGAATGGTCGCCCACGCTGATCGTTCGAGTCGAGTGACGCACGTGCCCATTCTGTCTCATCGGAGTCGGTTCCGATGAGTTCGGTGAACTGAATCGCACTCTCATCAGTAATGTGTACGATCCACGTTTCGACTGTCTGTGGATCATCACCGGAGAACGCAGCACCGACATCCCCCTCAGGCGTTCGTGTGTCACGGGACACCCGTCCAGTAATACCGAACCGTCTAAGCGCGCCAAGGAGATCTTCTTTCAGCTGGTCACTGACTGTGGTCACGCTGATCTCACTGGGCGATGCTACTGTGTTCCCATTGCTGTTGAAGTGAGCTGTGAGGAACGACTGGAGCTGACCGGCGGGTGCACCCATTACGCAATCTGGTATGCATTTGTCACCCATACCTGATCCGCACGCTAGCACGTCACATAATAACAATGAAACGATTCGGCTCGCTACAGTTACTCGCTCGTTTTCCCCGCCGGCTGCTTCGACTCCGAGTGCCTCCCTGAACGTTTGAATCGTTGCGTTTTGTGCGGCTTTGTGAGGAAGATTGATGACTGTCCGATACTGGTCCGCTTCCTCTCGAACGAAGCCCGACGCCGCGTAGTACCCGAGTAGTGATGCGAACGAGCTGTCGATTTCGAGCCACCGATCGACGCTCGTTCTGTCGTCTTCAACCGACAGAGAGATGTCTGTTGGAAGGAGGCTGAGAAGCGTCGATTCGTCATACTGTTCAAGAAGCGTCGACACCGGAACGCCATCCCGGTCGGTCTGCTCTGTCCACGTCGGATGGCGCTCGGAGCTTTTCTCGTCTCCGAGTCGTCGTTCGAGCTGTTTGGTCTCGTGACCGAGACCAGTAATGCGCAATTTGTCGTTCTCGATCCCATCGTGTGCGAGACACTCAGCAAGAAGATCGAACGACACCGGTTCTCCCTCGAAATCGACCGATTCTGGATGAAGTACGTTATCGCCTGGTTTGACTTCGCTCGCACTGACGCGCTCGATTTCGTCCGACCAGCGGAGAACCGTGTGGTCGGGCGTTACACGCAGTGTTCGTCCGTCGTTCGTTTCGATCGCTACGAGATGGTCGGGCGCGGGATGTTTCGAGACAGCACTGACCGGCTGAATGCCCATTTCACCATCGTTCGAGATCGATGGAACACAGAGCGCGCCGTCGAGATCTTGTATGAGCGTCCCGAAATCATCCGATCGTGGATCATCGAGACGCGCCTCAACGACGGTTTCGATGCGTTCGTACCGGTAGCGATCGTCTTCCCCCTTGTACCAGATCTTCGTTTCTGGATGGAAGCAGTTGCGCCGTTTTGCCGCGTGGAAGTACGGATGAGCGTATCCGACGGCTGCACTAGTGAATCCGACGACGCGTCCGACGACCGCGGCTGACGTGTGTGGAGCCATTCCGAACACCAGCTCACCAACGAGATCGTCGCGCGTTTCGACCTCGTAAAACGGCTCCAATCCGTAGTACTGCTCGAGGAGGTCATCGACGAAATCTGCGGTTCTGAGCATGTGAACCGCCGCGCCATCGGAGAGGACAATGTCCTGAACGCGGAGTTCGACAAGCTGATCGTCGTGACGGAGCGGTTCGCCATCAATATCGGTCTCGTATCCCAGCGAGCGAAACTGCCCTGCGGTCACATCGAGTTCGGTTGGTCGGACGGCTGTCACCGGCAGGTCTGTCATGTCGTATCGGATCGTGCCATCCTTGAACGTCGAAACACCGTGTTTTGCCCGTAAGACGCCTTTCTCGATCGGTTCGGCGATTTTCTGCTCCGAGGTGAGTCCCTTTACTCCTTTGAGGATATCGAAGACCCCCGCGCGCTGATTGACGGCTGCAAGCGCATCACGGTACTCACCCGCCACATCGATTGGTCGTCGCTCGACCGGTGATGCGAGACTTCCACAGCGGGGACATTCAGCCCGGCCGGCCTCGTCGGGCTCAGCACGAACGTCACAGTCACGACACTTATAAACTGGGCGAGTGGTATCGTTGCACTCTGGACAACGGGCTTTGAACGTCGCCGTATCACAACTGGTACACTCCCGACGGGCGATCTGTACCTCGACCTGTCCGGCAACAGACTGCATCGATTCTGTGTGTGAGGCTGCCTGTGTGACATCGCGCTGGTTGCCACCAGCTTCACCGATCGGGAACAACGTGTGAACAGCAGGGCTCAGTTCACGCTTTTCCGATTTTTCTGGCCGACCCATTCGGTTACCAATGCGGGTCGGCGCACGCTCACGAACAGTAAACGGCGCAACCTCGTTAACTGCCTTGATGGCGTTCTGCCCGTCTACGTCTGGTTCGACCGTCTCGTCAGCTCGGTCTGCTCTGCTCTCGTTGTCGTTGTTCTTGCTCTCTCGATCTTGTTCACTCTCGCTTTTGTTTTCATGATCACGCTGACTTCCCTCCGCGCGTGTTCCCCACGTACGGGCTTCGTCGGACAGATCGGTTATCGACCACGATCGTTCGAGCTGTTCGGTGAGTCCGAGCGAACGAACGAGCGCGAGCGCATCGGGGACAGTGACGGTTTCTTCGTTCTGTGTGTGTTGGACGAGAAGTGTTTCGAGTATGTTACAGACCGTTTCCGTTCGAGGGACGACGAGCGTGTTGGCTGAATCGGCAGCGTCGATCAGACGACCCTCACTGACAGCGTTGGCCAATCGTTCGAACTGTTTGACCGTGAGATCGTGCCAGAGGTAGGTGTACTTTGGATGCAACGGCGCGTCGTAGTCAGTAGTCCACCCGATCGCTTCGGCTGCATTGGGTTCAGAGAGATCGACGTGTGGGTCATCACGAAACATCTGTATGTCCGCACCAGCGTGATCAAGATCCTGCACCCACCACTCGACCGTGTAGGAGGCGGGCGAGAGTGGATGATTGTTCTCGACGAACTCGCCGTAGTTGACGAGATACTCCCCAAGATCGAGGATAGCTTCGACGCCGTTTCGAATCGTGCGTGCTTCCTCTAGGTCTTCGACGCGGCGCACATCACCGTTTGCAAGCCGGACTGTCGGCCCTTCGATGGTATCGACTGGAACAACGCCAGCGGCCTTTCCAGGACGTTCGGTCTTGATCTGTGTCCCTGTTGCGAGGAAGTCGTCGACGAGATGCATCGTCGCCGGATGAACGCCGGCGGTTGCGAATCCATGGTTTCGAGCGCGGCCGTAGCGGAGTCTGAAGCCACCTGCACGACACGGGTGAGAGAAGACGGGTCGACCAGCGATGAGGTCGCGGAGGAACTTCGTCGCTGGCTCGACACGCGGCGGACCTGTTATCTGGTCAGTCTCATCATCATCGACATCGTCGCCGTCGCCATCACTATCATCCTCTGACGATTCGTTCGTTTCCTCGTCTGTGTCCTTCCCTCCGATGGTTCCTTCGATGAGATCGTCGAGCCATGGCCAGTCGACCTCATCGAGCTGTGTCGTGTAGCGCTTTATTTTTGGGGCCTTCTGGGCGATACCCTCTGCGAGGACGAGACACATCCCGCCACGGGGATTGTTCGTATCGACTCGTTCCAAATCGCGGAATCCAGAGACTTCCTCCTGACCAGTCGCCTCCCCGTCGAGCATGATGGGACAGTGCTCTGCGATAAATTTCGTCTCTTTGTCCTTCGGAGAGTACTGTAGCCCCGTCTCTGAATCGTACAGATCAACTTCCTCGGCGTAGCGCTCGACCTCTTCGTCGTACGGCTTGTACTGATCGAGACCGAGTAACGTTCGGGTGTAGTCTGCAACGAGCACCGAAAGCGCCTGTGCTGTTCCGCCAGCCGAACGGATCGGGCCGGCATAGAACACACGGACGAACTCGGTCCCATCGCTGTTATCGAGCACCTCGACACGGTCAATCCCCTCGATGGGAGCGGCGACAACACCCTCTGTGAGGAGCGCCACAGCGGTCCGAACTGCACCCTCCACGACACCGGCTGTTGATTCGTATTCTCCGACGCGCCCTTCGGCGAAATCCTCCGCGAGTGCGAGTGTGGCCTCTTCGCGGCTCATCTCTCCTTCGAGCTCGCGGACCCGCTCGGCGACGCCTTCGATGCCGAGGATGTTCTCTACGCGATCGGCCATGTCTTTTGCAACCGGGATCTCTACGTCCGGTTTGGGGTCTCCTCCACGTTGTTTGGCCTCGCGGGCGACCGCGAACGCCTCGTCGAGACGACTCTCGATGCGCTCGAAATACCGTTCGTCGGCGTCCCTCACAGTTCCCAGAGATCGAGGTCCGTCGTTTTATCTCGCTTGCGAACTAACTCGGCGTCGAACGCACGGACGTACAGCTCGCCTGCAAACGTCGTGGCTCGGTTCAGGTGCCCCGCGACTGTCGAACCGTCCGCACGAGAGAGCGTCGCGTGCGTGTGTGCGAATCGCCCGTCATCGAGCCGAGAAATGTTACCAATGCAGGCGGCAACCTCCAGCGGCTCGTTGAACTCGACTGGGTGATACTCCTGATCGTCCTGGTCGTAAAAAAACAGCTCGGCGTCCTGTACAGCCCCAAGACCGTAGAAGAATCCCGCGTCGATCTCGTTTTCGTCAGCGAATTCCTCGATCTGTGCACGCCAGTCTGCGCCGTGATCCATCCGTGCGATGAACTCGCGAGTGCTCTCGATGACCGTATAGTCCATACCCACCGCGACGAGCGATGGTGGCAAAAGTGTTCCCGATAGTAGTGCGAGCGCAAAATTGTGACTCTCCAAAAATGGCTAATGTCGTATGTATTTCCCCATCTACACGAGGAATAGTACGTACGGCACTATTGCAGTACTTCAGAGGTTGGTACGGACTCCCTCCGGTTACTGCGTTCTAAACCGCACTATATATCAAATCATAGAATTGTTACATAATTGTTTTAATTCAGTCCAATAATGGCAATGTGTGATACATACTACTCGACGTCGGTTTTTATCGTTGGCTGGCACGACTGCGCTGGCGACAACTGCCGGAGTCACGAGTGCACGATGCGCTGAGAGAACGGCTACATTTGCTACGTACAACATCGAGGATCTCACGACAGAGCAGGTACAGTCAACCGGAGACGAGCAGGCGGCTGCCGCAGCGCGCGTCATTCAGGAAGTCAGACCGGACGTACTCGCACTCAACGAGCTTGTCAACAACGTTCAGGAGAGTGCGGTCAGGGACGTTCCACGCACACCAACGAACGCCCGAGCGTTCATCGAGAACTATCTCCGGATTCCACAGCGTGACGGTCTCGATAGCATTGACTACGAATATATCTACGTTCCGAAGAGCAACACCGGTGTTCACAGCGGAATGGACCTCGACAACAACGGAACAATCGATAAGACGCCCGGTGATCAAACGTACGGGAACGATGCGTACGGCTTCGGTCGCTATCCCGGTCAGTACGCGTTGGCGATCGTGAGTCGATATCCGATCGAGAAGAGCGCAGTTCGTTCGTTTCGTACGTTCCGCTGGATGGATATGCCCGACAGCGAGATTGTTCGTGAATCCGAGGGAATGTCTCTCACTGACGAGGAAGCCGAGCACTTCCGTCTCTCCTCGAAAACTCACGTGGACATTCCTGTCACCATCGGTGAGCACACTGTCCACGCGCTGTTGGCACATCCAACCCCACCAGTTTTCGACGGTCCAGAGAACTTCAACGGAAAGCGTTGTCACGACGAAATACGGCTCATGGCCGATTACGTCGCCGGTGCGGACTACATCTACGACGACAGCGGTGCGTGCGGCGGTCTGAGTGAGGACGCATCGTACGTCCTTCTGGGTGATATGAACGCCGCCCCCGGAAACGAAGAGAGCCTCGACGCCGCTGGAACGTACTTCCTCGAAAACGAGAATTTCAACACACGGCGGCTCCCAACGAGTCCCGGCGGTGCACAGGCCGGATCACCGTATCTGACGGCCGAATTCGGGAAACAGGTGGATTACGTGCTCCCATCACCCGACATTGCGATCCGTAACAGTGCCATCGTGTGGCCGAGCAAGAACGCACAGAAGAACGGACTGTCTGATGACGTGCAGACAGCCTCCGATCACCGACTCGTTTGGGCTGACATCACGTCGAAAGCATAGAATTACTGTTAGTGCTGCTCTGACGGAAGTTCACTTTGAGAGTGTGCATACTCGTGAAGCTGTGTTGAATGAAACAAAAACGTGATCGACTCGATCGCAAGCAAGCGGCACGCGAATAGATGTACCTCGACACCGGCATGCTGTTGGCACTGCTGAAAGAGGATGACTGGTTGCAAACCGACGTTGAGAGCGCCACGTTCACGACCCAAAAACGTCGGTTATCACCGCTGTCGAAATTCAGTTGGTGCTGTTCGACTCGTGGTCTCGGTCCGAGTCGGCAACCGTCTATGATGCGATCGGAGCGTTCGATATCGACGTAATCCCTGTGACTGCCGAAGCATTCCAAGCCGGTGCCGAACTGCTCACCAACTATCCGGCTTTGAGCGTCTTCGATTCCATTCACGTTGGGCACGCACGGGTGCTGGATGAGCCGCTCATCTCGACAGATACACTGTATCCAAAGATCGACGAAATCGAGAACATCGATCCACGAGAACTATGAGGTTCTTACTCCGATAGACACGAATGCTCTCTCCCAGTCCACTGATCGAGTGACATCAACTTCGAAACGTCAAACAATGATTCGATCGAACTAATTTTATGATTTGTGTGTGAGTCGTCGGAGTGTTAGTTAGTAGGTCTCCGGTCAGACAATCGTCAATCTTCTCTGCTCAGAGAGATACTGCTGTCACTGTTCATGCCGCTCTCGTCCTCTCTCTGTTGGCGCATGCTTTGGCGGGTGAACTGCGGTCGTGCGCGGATTCCGCGCCGCTTTCGGAACGAGCGATAGAGCAACACGCCGATGACACAGGAGATGGCAGCGACGACGAGTGCCCCAAGAGCGTCATCAGCGATGTACAACAACACGGTCGAGAGCAATCCGACTGTAAGTCCCATCCCGAGGACGAGTCGTTTTGCGAGTCGGTCGAAAACACCGTCCGGGTCGTTGAGTTCTGCCTGTACCACGAGGCTGTCACGGTCGACGCGGTCGAGCGTTTGTTCGAGTTTGGGCGGAAGGCGGATCGACGAGCGGACGGCCTGATCGACTTCGTCCACTCGCTCTTCGACGAACTGGCGTGCGCTGGCCTGCAAGTAGCCCTGTTCACGGAGGAACTCTGTTGCGACAGCGATGAAATCGAAATTCGGATCGAGCGTCACGCACACACCCTCGACAACGGTCGCAACGCGGAGGACGAGTGCGAGGTTGGGCGGCAAGCGCAGCGGAAACTCGTAGATTGTGTCCTCAACTTGGCCGACGATCTGCTGGACACGGTACTGCTCGATATCCTCACCACGCGCGTCCGCGATGGCGAGTTCCATCACGTTGGCCATCACCTGCCGATCGGCTTCAGGGCTGAGGGTCCCCATCTCGATGAGCGCATCGAGGATGCCATCGATGTCTTGGTTTGCGATAGCGATGTAAAAATCGACGATCCGGTTCTGAACGAACGAGTCGACGCGGCCGCTCATTCCGAAGTCATAGAAAACGAGTGTCCCGTCGGGTTTAACGGCGAGATTCCCCGGATGTGGATCGGCGTGAAACACGCCATCGATAACGATCATCTGGAGGTACACCTCTTGCAGCGTTTTCGCAAGCTGGGTGCGATCGACACCGAGCGCGTCGATATCATCGACCTCTGAGATTTTCGTTCCGCCCACGTACTCCATCGTGAGAATTCGACCAGTCGAACGCTCGTCTACGACACTCGGAATGAGTATGTCGGTGTCGTCGGTGAAGTTCTCTTGAATCTCCCGCAGCATGGTCGCTTCCCGGTGATAATCCATCTCTTGGCGAATGACCGTCGAGAACTCGTCGGCGAGCGTCTCCAGAGAAAAGGCCTGTGCTTGGTCGACGAACGGCATTAAAAGCGGGAGTGAGAACTTGATCACACGAAGATCAGTTCGAACGAGAGACTCGATACCTGGCCGTCGAACCTTCACCGCCACAGTCTCATCATCGTACTCGGCTACGTACACCTGCCCGAGACTCGCACCACTAATACTCTCTGTGTCAAAGTTGTCGTACGCGTCTTCGAGGGGGCCGAGCTCTTCCTCGATGACGTCCTTTGCGTCGGGCCACGGGGCGGGGGGAACCCGGTCTTGTAACTGCGTCAACTCTCCGATGTACTCCGGTGGGAGGACATCAGGTCGTGTCGAGAGCAGTTGCCCGAGTTTGATGAACGTCGGACCGAGTGTGAGGAGCGAATCGAGGAGGGTTTGGGCGCGCTGTCGTCGTTGCTCGCTCGATACGTCCCGAGCCGTCCCGAACACGAGAAAGCGTCGGCGGTCACGAGCGAACGCGACGAGGAGTGGAAGAAACTGCCACGCGACGACGAAAAACCTCCGGTACGCGCGGAGAGTCACCGACCCGCCACCTCATCCCTCCGTAACTGGAATCTGCTCGCCAGACGCGGCCGTCGTCTTCGGCAAGTGGAGTTCGAGAACGCCCCGCTCCATGTTCGCTTCTGCATCTGTGTCAGTTGCATCAGGCGGGAGCGGGAGCTGGGCATCGATGAAAAGCGAACGGTTTTCGCGGAGAAAGCGAAATGCCGGGGACAGCTCCTTTTCACGCTTGGCTTCAAGCCGGAGCCGACGGCCTTCCACCCACGCGTCAACTGTCTCCGGAGTTGCCCCCGGAAGATCGACAACGAAGAGGTACGCGTCGTCTGACTCCAGGACGTCAACGAAAACCGAGTCGGAAAGATCCTGAAGCGCATTGCGTAGGGCAGACATACAGAAACCTACTCTCGCAAGGGCGAAAAACCCCCCGGAACACGATCGTTTTGAGCGAACTTTTTTGTGAACAAACATCGGCGGACAAGCACACACGACAACAGGCGGTCGGATTTGACTAAATATCTCGATTCGGTCGCGTGATGTGACTGCAGAACACTTCGGTTGCGATCCATTCTATTTGACCTGACCTGACCTGATACCCTCTTCCCACGACGCTTTTGTCTCGGCAGGTCGATCATCGGGTATGTCTGACGTGAGCCAAGGGTTCGGTTCGGTGACGCGGGTCGCGGACGCTCGTGATCGGCTGCTCGATGCCGCCGACCCACTCGACCGAATCGACCGAATTCCGCTCTCGAACGCGGTGGGTCGCGCGCTCGCCGAACCAATCCGAGCGAGCCGTGACGTACCCCAGCACCGGCGGGCAGCAATGGATGGCTGGGCTGTTCGCGCTGCAGACACATTCGAGGCAAGTGAGCGTTCACCGGCGATCCTCCGCGAAAGCAGTGACGTTGGAGCAGGCAAAGCGGTCCACGTCGACACCGGAAACGCGCTCCCGGACGGCGCTGATGCGGTCGTTATGATCGAACAGACGGAACGGTACGGAACGGATGTAGAAATTTTCGAAAGCGTTGCAGGCGGTGAGAACGTCACTCCAGTCGGGGAGGACATCAGCGAGGGACAGCACCTGTACGACGCCGGCCATCAGCTCCGTCCATCTGATCTCGGTCTCCTCAAATCGACCGGGATTACGACTGTTGCGGTGTACGAGCGTCCGACCGTCGGCGTGATCCCGACTGGTGAAGAACTGGTTCAGTCCGATCCCGAACCGGGAGAGACCATCGAGACGAACGGGATGACCGTCGCGCAGTACGCCAAGCGATGGGGGGCGGTTCCGACCTACCGCGAGGAAGTCCCAGACGATTTCGATGCGCTCCGGGTCGCCATCGAACGGGATCTCACGAAGGATATCGTCGTTACCACCGGTGGTTCCTCGGTCGGTGAGCGCGATCTCGTCCCGGACGTGGTTGCAGAGCTCGGTGAGGTCCTCGTCCACGGCGTTGCACTCAAGCCCGGTCATCCGGTCGCTTTCGGTGTCGTCCGCGATACACCGGTTGTCATGTTGCCGGGCTATCCGGTGGCTTGCATCATTAACGCTGTGCAGTTTCTTCGTCCAGTAATCAAACACACTGGGAACCTCTCAGACGAGCCGCACCCAACGAGTGAAGCACGACTCTCACGGAAGATCCGGAGCGAACCGGGCGTGAAGACGTACGTCCGGGTGACGCTCGATCGCTCGGAGGAACTTCCAGTCGCCACTCCGGTTCGCGAAAGTGGAGCGGGTGTGTTATCGAGCGTCGCGCTGGCCGACGGCTGGGTCGTCGTTCCGGAAGCGCGTGAGGGAATCCCGGAAGACGAACGTGTTTCGGTCGAGAACTGGGAGGCATACCCATGAGAAAGGAATTCCGTGATCTCGCCCCGCCCGAGACCGTCCACGAGACGATCGCGTCACTCGATCTCGCTGGTGAGACCGAACACGTTCCGCTCCGCGATGCCGGCGGCCGCGTTCTTGCAGCGCGACTCGATGCAGCACTCGATGTTCCGGGTTTCGACCGGGCGAGCGTCGATGGCTACGCGGTGCAGGCGCGGGATACGTTCGAAACCGACGAGAGCGACCCAACACTGCTCCAGAAGGTTGGTACTGTCCACGCCGGAACAGAACCGGACGTCGAGATTGCTGCGGGCGAATGCGCCGCAATTTCGACAGGGGCCGTTCTTCCAGCGGGTGCAGACGCGGTCGTCATGGTCGAACGAACCACCGAAGAAAGCGAAAATGGACGGGTCGAAATTCGTACGAGCGTTGCGCCGGGCGATCGCGTGATGTTCGCTGGTGCGGATGTGGCGGCTGGTGAGCGCGCGCTCGGTCCCGGAACCCGTCTCACGCCGCGCGAGATCGGTCTCCTGTCGGCGCTCGGGATTGACGAAGTGCCGGTCGTTGGCCGACCGCGCGTTGGCATCGTTTCCACTGGTGACGAACTCGTCCGGCCGGGAGAGCAATTGAACAGTGACGCCGGGCAGATCTACGATGTCAACAGCTACACGATCGCCTCGGGTGTCGAAGAGGCGGGCGGTAGCGTCGTATTCTATCCGCACACGGGTGATGACTACGACGAGATGGAGCGTATCCTGCTCGAAGCAGCCAAAGAGTGTGACCTCGTACTTTCTTCGGGTTCGACGAGCGCAGGCGCGGTCGATGTCGTCTATCGCGTCATCGAAGACCGGGGCGAGCTCCTCGTTCACGGCGTCGCAGTCAAGCCCGGCAAACCGATGCTCGTTGGCGAGCTCGGTGGCGCGGCGTACGTCGGTCTTCCTGGCTATCCCGTCTCTGCTCTCACTATCTTCAGGACGTTCGTCGCACCGGCAATCAGGCGCGCTGCTGGTCTCCCAGAACCGCAGACAGCAACGGTAACCGGACGGATGGCGACGCGAGAGCGTTATAGCGAGGGACGACTGCGCCTCGTGCCGGTCGGGCTGGTCGAAAGCGGTCCATCAGAAACGCTCCAGATCGATTCTAACACCGGAGATGAGAGTGAGACAGTCGAATTACAGGGCGAGACACTCGTATACCCCGTGGATAAGGGCAGTGGCGCAACGACGAGCCTCGTCGAAGCCGACGGCATCGTCGAGATGCATCCGGACACGCGGTCGCTCACGATGGGTAAGCGCATTGACGTTTCTCTGTTCTCACCGGACGTGCGTCCACCAACGCTGTTCGGCGTCGGAGAGGACGATCCTGCGCTTTCGCGCCTCCTCGATCACCTCGAACGGCCTCGCTATCTCAGCCTCGGCAGCCGAGAAGGACTTCGTCGCCTCCGCAACGGCGTTACTGATATCGCGGTCGTCGCATCGGGTGACCCGTCACAGTCCGCCTTGGAATCCAGATTTGAGACCGAATTCGAGACGGTTCCGCTCGGCAGCTGGGAGCGCGAATGGGGTCTCGCTGTTCAGGCCGGAAATCCTGATGGTATCGAGGGACTGTCTGATCTCATCGAGCGCGATCTCCGGTTTGTGAACCGATCGTCACACTCCAGTCTTCGATCAACACTCACTGACGCGATCGCTGTGCTGGCTGCAGAACGCGATGAGACACGCCACGAGTGCATCGATGCGATCGACGGATTCGAGATGGCAGTTCGAGCCCACGAGAGTCCGGTCCGAACGGTGCTCGCCGGAACGGCCGACGCAGGACTCGGCCTTCGTGTTACTGCGAATAAGCTCGATATGGACTTTGTCTCACTCGGGACCGAGCAGGTTCGCGTGCTTGCGAATCCGGATCGGACCGAAAAGGGCGACGTCGCCACGCTCCAGTCCACCGTCTCCGATGTAGAGGCTCTTTTCGACGAACTCCCCGGCTATCGACGGTCGTAGGCTCAACATTTTGTGCCACAACCGAGTGTCACGATTCGGACGCTCGTGCCGCTGACTATAGATTTTGAGTGATAGCAGGGCGCCAAAGACTTCAAACGACTCCCTCACGTTATCTCAGTTGGGACGAGTTCCCGGTGTAAACATGAGCTGTGATCACAATCTCGATGCCGAGTACCTGTACCCATCCGACGCGGTCGTACTTGAGTTGTACGACGATTCCGAGGTCGATACTCTCGGTATCCGATTTGCCCTTCCGTGTCCGGACTGTGATGCAACGCTCGAACTCACTGCTACCGTCGATCACATTGGAGAGACCGAGCTCCAACCACCGATCGAAGAAGAGGATGATATCTACGATTGACACCGGGGACTACGAGTTGAAGACGAAACGACGGAGGGTTGGTCGTATGCGCGTGTGTCGGGATGTGGCTGTGGGTCAGTCTTTTGAAAGCGTACGGGTTGGTTGGGAAACGAGCTCGTCCAGCTGCGTTACCCGGTGATCGCCGAGAACACATACCCCCCGACGGTCGTGTCCGTGGCGCTCGATGTGGACGCTGTCCAACCCAGCGTTCCAGGCCGCACCAATGTCCTGTGGACTGTCCCCAACGAGAACACCCCGAGCGCCGTTCCCGTTCCCGTTCCCGTTCCCGTTCAGTTTTGTGTTGACTCCCATCGCTTGCATTGCTGTTTGTACCGGTTCTGGATCTGGTTTCCAGCCGCTCTCATCGGTGCAACAGAAGACGGTATCGAACCAATCTCGGATGTCGAGATGATCGAGGACCGGTTCAGTGAGGTACTGTTGACAGTGAGTGACCAACCCAACAGGGCCGTCTATATCTGAGAGGACGCGATCTGCGTCCTTATACAAAAAGGTCGCTGCTGCGCGCGATTCGGCATCCTCGACCTCGTGAAATGTCGACCAGAAGTTGGCGGGGTCGATACCCATCTGCGAGAAGAGATCGCCACGCTTGCCATCAAAACCGTACCAGAGCGCGGCCATCTCCCACTCCGAGAACTCGTGACCGATCCGATCTCCAACGATTGTCAGCACCTCCTTCGTATAGCTTTGCTCGACATCGACGAGTGTACCGTCGAGATCAAACACCCAGAAATCATAGGACGCGGATGACGAAGACATTGGACGTTCTGTTACGCCGCGTATCATCATATGACTTCCGCTAACGGTAGCTGCGCCTGATCAACGGAACTGACTGTCCTTTACAGATCACTGTCCGAACAGAGATTTTCAGTCTGTTACTGACCAGTTAGTTGACGAAGGAACAGCTTACTGGCCAACTCCACTCAGAACGTGCAAAGCGAAAGATTACGCGCCGTAGACATCGACACCGTTGGACATGACAATCATTCCGAACGGTGTCTTGCGGAGATAACCTGCGCATACCCTCTGGTCTCCGATTCTCGCGAGAGTGAAGGTTATACGTGTGGGGTGATAACTCGAACCTGGAGAATGATTGGCAATGAAACTTCTCGACCACGTCCGAGGACGCAGTCATGCATCTCCCCCCGAACCATATCAGTGTCAATGCTGTGACCACCGATTTGCTTACCAACGGCAAGTATGCCCGTTCTGTGGGGGATACACAATCGAACGAACCGATTGGAACTCTCGGGTCAATCCCGATGAACACGCACCCCTCGACGAGCAACAGCGTTGCCTGTAGGGTGAAGAAAACTCTCTCCTCGAAACGGAAGCAGTGCCCTATACCAGCGTATGCACCGTATTCGAGACAGGCTGGTGTCTACTACCACCAACCAGTACCGACAGCTACCACGTCACACTGAGAAACAGCCGTTTGTCTCGAATGGAATCGTCTGCTAGTCACGACTTTTTACAGCTCCACGACGCGTTTATGTGGTGAAACGGGCCACGGGACGAGACTGTTCCTGCTTTCGGGAAACGGAGCTCACACAAAGTATATACTCCCAATCGGTGAATTTTTCGCAAATGTCTGGTACTCCCGCGATCGAAGCCACGAGGCTAGCGAAACACTACAGCGACACGGTCGCCGTTCAGGACCTCCACTTGTCGATTCCTCGGGGGACCGTGTATGGTTTTCTTGGTCCCAACGGGGCGGGGAAAACGAGCACGATTCGGATGCTGACGACGCTCACGAAACCCACGAGCGGCGAGGCAAAAATCGCAGGTCATTCGGTTGAAGACCGTCAGGCAGTGTCACCGCACATTGGCTATCTCCCCGAGGAGCCACCACTGTACGAAGAACTCACTGCCCGCGAACAGCTCTCCTACATGGCCGGGTTGCGTGATCTGCCCGAAGAAGCGACGACCGAACGCGTCGAAGCACTTCTTGATCGATTCGATCTCGCTGCCGATGCCGACAATCGGATTTCGACGTATTCGAAGGGAATGAAACAGAAAACCGGTATCATTCAGGCACTGATGCACGAGCCGACGGTGCTCTTTCTCGACGAACCAACCAGTGGCCTCGATCCACGAGCGGCCCGAACCGTCCGCGAAACGATCGCTGGTCTCGCAGACGAAGACTCGACGGTGTTTCTCTCGACACACATCCTTCCTGTCGTCGAGGAGATTGCCGACAGGGTCGGCGTACTCCACGACGGTTCGCTGGTCGCCGAGGGAACGCCAGACTCACTCACAGACCGCATCGAGACCGGTTCCGAGAGCAGTTTGGAGGATGTCTTCCTGAACCTCACGACGGAAGCTGAATTTGCGGCTGCTGGTGCAAGTCGATGAGTCCACCAGCGACTGGGGCGAGTGGCGTTCGATCGTCGATCGAACACGCGTGGCTGATCACTCAAGTCGAGCTTCGCCGGAGTTGGCGCCGGATATCAGACACTCCCCGTCAGCTCGTTGGGCTCGCAATCACCGGACTGTTCATGCTGCCGGTGATGGCTGTCGCGGTTGGTGGAGCGTACGCGTTCGGGGTGGCGGCAGGCACCGATTCGTTCGTCGATCATCTTTCGATCGCCCGTATGGTTGTCGCGGGACTAGCGGCGTTTGTGACGCTGTTGGTCATCATCGCCACGATTCAGGAGTACGGTAAGCTCGAAGAACCCGAAGCAGTGTTGACGGCGATTCCGCACTACGAGGCTGTTTTTGGACTCTTGCTGTTGAATTACGTCTCCTTTGTGGGTCTGGCTGCGATCCCAATCGTTGGGATGGCGATCGCGTTTGCGATCGGTGCTAGCTCATTCGTGAGTGCTCCGATCATTGCCATCGTACTGTTTGCGGTGGTGGCACTTTCGACGACCCTCGGATTCGCAGTCGGACAGGCTGTCCGAACTGTTGGTGCTCGGGTCGCCTTCGTCGCACGCTTTAAGACTATTATCGGCGTGCTTGCCTTTATTGCGTACTTTGGTCTCTTGGCTTCTGGTAGCTTTGCTACCATCTTCGAACCGGTTCTCTCTGTGCTCGAAAAGACGCCACTCGGCTGGCTCGCCGACCTCGCGCTCGTTGCAGCGCCAGACCCTTCAATTGGAATCGTCCGACCAGCCGCGGCCGCCGTGGTCTTGCTTGCCGGGATTGGTTTGTCGATGTGGCTTGCTGTTCGACTCAGCGGTGTGCTCTGGTACACCGAATCAGTACGGCCTGCGAGCGAGAACGCTGACAACCGCTCGGCTGACAGAGCAAGCAGTACAGACGGTACTCCCCGAACCAACATCATGTCAACGGGGATTGCAGGCCAGATATTCGGTGGGTACGTCTCCCAACCGACCCTACAGATCGCTCTGAAGAGCTGGCGACGGACGTACCGATCACCACTGAAACTCCAATACGCCGTCATCCCAGTATTTTTTCTGATTGCACCGGTTCAGGAGAGTGTCGAAACTGGAGACGTCGTCGCTGTATTACCGGTCTTGATTGCGATCATCGGTGCGTGGGCGACGGGGACAGCGTTCACACTCAACCCGCTGGGTGATGAAGGAAGCGTATTGCCGATCACGCTTACGTCGGGAGTATCGGGCCGACGGCTACTCGGTGGGCTGGTGTTCGCTGGCACCGTCGTCGGGGGTTTGTTGACCGTGCTGCTCGCTGTGGGTCTCGGTCTCGCCAGCCCATTGGACGTTTCGACCACGTTGGTGACCGGAACACTCGCTGGTGTTCTCTGTGTTGGCGCATGTATGATTGGCGTCGGTGTCGGTACCACATTCCCAAAGTTCGAGTATACGCGTATTTCTCGGAGTCGAAAGGCGATTCTCCCGGGATTCTCGGCGTTTGTGGTCTATTCGCTAGTCTTGGTGGTGGTCTCGTTACCGGGCCTCCTTGGAGGGGTGCCACTGGCGTCCGACTGGCTTAGCGAACTGCTCGGCGTCTCTGCACAGCTGCTCTCGCTGGCTGGACTTACTGTCACAACCGTGCTGGTGGGTATGACCGGATGGTTCAGTCTCCGATCGGCTGCTGAGAAGATTGATGGCTACACGCCCGATCGTTGAACGACCCACACTGTCGACCGGTATTCCAGTCTCTCATGGCGTATCTGTTATCAGAATGAACGAGTAATGAACGCTTACTTTCCGGGTTTGCGTCGTTGATACGACCGGTAGCTCATCGCTACACCGTCTGTGATGACTGTCTCACGGACCTCTTCGTCAGATTCGGAAATTTGCACTGGTTCGTCACTGATCTCAGAATCGTCGAATCGATCATAGACGTATGGAGTGTCATTCCATATCATACACCTGTGTTAGATGCAATACTATAAAAAATTTTCCTCGATGATCATAGAATAGAGGTAATATCGGCCAGTGTATCGATCACGTGATCCGGTGGGGGGCTGGCAGTTTCTGGACCTGTTCCGTTGGCCAGCCCAGAACGGACGAGTGCTGTCGTCATCCCCGCTCGCTCACCGAAAGCGATGTCAGTATCGATCTTATCACCCACTACGAGGTAGTCTTCGGGCTGATATTCGAGCGTTTCGAGGACCACCTCGATCGTTTCAGGAGCGGGTTTACCGAGGACAACGTCTGGTTCACGTCCTGCGACCCCGGCGACAGCGTTGGTGATGGCTCCCGATCCGGGCATTGGACGACCATCGTCGTTCGGATAGACGATATCTGGATCGGTGGCGACGAATGACGCTGCTCCATCGAGTGCCCACAACCCGTTTGCCAAATCCTCATACCCGAAACTGTAGTCGTAGGAAGTAACGACCACGTCAGCTGCGTCGGGCTCGTCGGTCAGCTTAACGTTGTTGTCTTTCAGTTGTTCGCACAGTCCAGAACTGCCGATGACGAACACCTGGTCTGTTGCGTGATTGGTGGCCAGATAGCGCGCTGTCACGGTTCCTGCCGAAAGAAGTTCCTCGGGACCGACGCGAACTCCCATCGTGGTAAGACGCTCAGCGTACGTTTCGCGCGTCTGTGTGGGATTGTTCGTCAGAAAGAGAACCGAAAGACCCTGTTCACGGAGACGTTCGATGGCATCCGAAACGCCCGGTATCAGCGTATTTCCTTGATAAACAGTTCCGTCGAGATCGACAACAACACCCCGGAAGTCCATACACTGGCGACGGTCAGCAGCTTGTTAATCATCTCGATCCGAAATGTACTCCATTTTCCTATACGATCGAACTGTCCTCTCTATCGGCCGTTATAACCACAATAACAATGGTAATCAATCATTGATTGTGGGCTGGATAGAAATGAACAAAGGTGCGGTGGCCCTACGCAACGTCGCTGAGAAACCGGGACGCTGTCCCGGGTGTAGGCATACCGACGTACGAACGTGGGCGATCGATTCTCAACCGTCAGAGAGACGCTCTCTACGGTTCGAAAATAGCAATACCGAACTAATAGCGTGTTGGATAATTCCGCATAGAGGTCAGGTAGAATGATGTTGGTAACAACTCAGAGCGAGCAGTTTGACGACCAGTGCGCTGCACCGAGTCTCCGTGGCTCGGGAGATTGGGGTGGTAGTAATGAGTGATGTAAGTAACAAGCACGCAGCGAGCGTACAGCGTGTGTTCGACGAAGAGAAGTGTTGCACCGAGTTCACAACTGAGCATGGGTTAGAGAACCCGCCTGACAGTGCGTTCTGTTTCGGATTTGTCTGTCCACAGTGTGGGCGAACAAATCCACTCAAGGGTGATCCATCTGAGTTCCGATCTCAGCCAGTCCGGTGCTTCAGCTGTACATGGGTCACGGTGCTGGATGCAACGGCGCTTAAACAATTTGTTAGAGAGGTGTCCGATGATGAGTAAACACATGAAACGATCGACGCGGCGCGTCATGCTTCCGCAAACAGTGATTGCCGATCGAAACGTCATACAACTGCTCCGTGAGGAACGCATCGTCGTTCATTTCGACCACGGTGATGACAGTATCTACGTCAAAGCACCGCACGAATCGGAGATCATTCACGAATTTCCCATGCTGTGCGTTCACGACACCGAGAGCTGCGAACGGACGAGTATCGATTCGCTCGCGCTCAAACGAGCACTCCAACAACACGAGTTCAGTCTCGAAGACGAATCGGACACGCCGTTCAACGATACGAGTGAGTAACGTGCCGGGATGCCACCGGTTATGACGGCAACGACCGGTCCCACCGTCACCTTTCTCACCGTCGACGGTAGTGCTATTGCTGGGAAAACTACGACTGCACATGCCACTCCTCTCGAGAAGTGATCATCCATAGTCGAACGCATCCGAATGGCTATTATACGATATTTGGGTGACGTTCGGGTTGGTAGCAGACGAGTGCACGTAGCCAAACGAACACAATCACTTTCGCTTCCTCTCGTGTGAGATCTGGGATACACAGTGGGTTTTCGCTCGAACCGTTCCGTTCAGCTCTCGATGATACTACCGTTGTTTGTTAACCGAGCGTCGGGCCATGTCTTAAGACCATCCGGTGTTGTTCAAACACCGATTGAACTCTTCCATACGGTTTTGCTATACCGACCCATCGAACGTGATGTGGGTCGGCAGCGTCTACGGCAGAGGAGTAAGCATACCCATCCATCATCGCTGTTGATCCACTCGTCGCGGGTCATCTATCCGTTCCGTATCTCTGTCACCATTAGCAGGGAACTGGGGAGTTGAACGTGTGTGTGTGGGCTCGCGGCGTCATGTCCTTCATGCCGGTCGGATACGTCCTCATATCGACCGGATTCTTAGCAGTGAATCAGATTGGATTAGACAACTCACCACCAACCGAACAGTGACACTAAGTGGCTCACATCGATGGAGGTCATCGAAACGGTCTACGAGTAGCTATCTTTCTTGTGACTCCGATCGCGTGGGTCGCCAGTTGGATTTCAACTGCTCGCCGACTGACCGTGATCCTTCGACGGTGCGTCCCCTGAGCACAGACCAATATTCTTCGACAGATATCAGTAATATGACCGATGTGTATGAATATGGATACTATTGCAGTGCCTCGAGCGAAGCTACTAGCAGACAGATCGGCGCTCGATTAAACGATAGTCAACGGGCTGATTCGTGATACATAAATGACGAGGATTTCGGTCGAATTTCGCGGATTTGCGCTTCGAGACCCCTCTCGAAAAAGTGTATCCCGCATGGTTTATATGTCGATAGCCGCCATTTTAGAGTGTCTCATGCGACGCGCATGGACAGCATCACGATCACGCCCAACCGGGCACTCACACAATCATGTACGATACTGCGAAATATCTCATACACGCCAATATCACTGCAGAGGGGGTGGTCGAGCGTAGTGACGTCGTCGGGGCCATCTTCGGTCAGACAGAAGGCTTACTCGGGGACGAACTCGACCTCCGCGACCTGCAGGACTCATCGAAGGTCGGTCGTATCGATGTCGACATCAATTCAGAGCACGGTCAGTCGTTCGGAACGGTCACCATTGCAAGCGGCTTAGATCAGGTCGAAACCGCGATTCTTGCTGCTTCACTCGAAACAATCGAGCGCGTTGGACCGTGCCGGTCGAGAGTCGAAATAGACCGTATTGAGGACGTCCGAGCCGCAAAACGCCGGACAATCGTCGACCGAGCGAAAACGCTACTTGGAGAAGCGTTTGACGGAGGGATACTCACGAGCGAAGAACTCGTCGAGGAGGTTCGTCGCTCGATCCGCGTCGATGACATCACCGAGTATCAGGGCCTGCCAGCGGGTCCTCGCGTCGCGGATTCGGACGCTATCATCGTCGTTGAGGGACGTGCGGACGTGCTCACACTCCTCCAGTACGGCGTGAAGAACGCCATTGGCGTCGAAGGCACAAACATCCCCGAACCGATCATTGAACTCACAGACGGACGCACAGTCACCGCGTTCTTCGACGGCGACCGTGGTGGTGATCTCATCCTCAAAGAACTCGCGCAGGTAGCGGATGTCGATTACGTCGCCATCACTCCGACCGACCAGAACGTCGAAGATCTCTCCCGCGGTGGCGTTATGAAAGCACTCAGGGAGAAAATCCCGTACGAACTGGTTGCCGAGGCAAATACACCGCGCGAAGCAATGGCGGCAACTGACGGAAGTACTCGCCCTGCACCACCAGCAGCTGCACCACCACAACTCGATCACGAATCCGACGAAACAGCGAACACAGAACCAGACGAAAAACGAACAGAAACACTCGGACCAGAACCCGACACAGACGACGAAGGAACCGACGAGGCGGATACCGGACTGGAAACAAGCGAGATAACAGACACTGAGATCGATAGAAAAACAGAGTCCAACTCCGACTCCAACTCCAGTTCTACCTCTGCCTCTGATACATCTCCTGCGGTAGCGCCAGAGACGCTTCATGGTCACGTCCGGCAGGTCATCATTGACGACACTGGAGCGGTCCGCCTGCTCGATGAGATGTTTGTTACGCTTGATGATGCTCCCGCTGTAGAGGCGTTCGATCGGATCAAAGCAATTGATACCGTTCCCACGTCGGTCGTCCTTGACGATGAACTGAGCCAGCGCGTTCTCGATATCGCTGCCCAGCGTGGGGTGGATCAGATTATCGCAAAAAGTATGGGCGATTTTGTGAAGCAGCCAGCAACTGTCCGCATCCGAACCGCAGAACAGCTCATTCCGTCGGAAGCATAATTCAGAAGTCTGATCCGACCGAAACGTCACATTCGAACAGCCAACCTCGGTGTTGGTCTCCGTTTTCGTTATCCTTCGTTGGTTTCTGATTCGGTTTGTCCGTATCCTTCTGCGCTGATGTTAGCCTCGGGAACGCCAACTGCTTTGAGTGCCTCGGTAAGGTCGTGTATCATAGTGTTGATACCACACGCATAGACTTCCATGGAGTTCGGATCGAGCTGGGCGTCGATATCGAGACGAGGCTCTTCGTCGAGATACATTCGAAGGTCTTCATCCAGAGCAGACGAATCGACCGTTTCAGGATCGAAGTATTTCATCATTGTCTGCTGTACGTACGCATTCTCGCCTTTCCAGAGTGAGAGGTACGTTTCCCGTGTCAGGGTCGGGACGAAATGGAACTGCTCGTATTTTTCCTCAAGGTCGCGGAATGCATCGCGGTATGGGAGGTCGTCTTCCCACGCTCCTCCGAGGAAGAGCCAGATATCACGTGGCTTATCCTCGAATAGATGATGTTCTTCCTCGAACGTGTAGTCAATCATTGATTTGAACGGTGCGATACCGGTTCCGGTCGCGCTGAAGACGAGGTCCCGCTCGGATGGGTCTGCAAGGACGAAATCCCCGCTCGGACCCCGAATCGAAATAGTGTCCCCTTCATCGAGCGTCTCACAGAGTGTCGGCGTCAACGTCCCATCGGGGACACGCTGCACACAGAGCTCCGTTTCATCGCTGTTGGGTGAGCTTGCAATGGAATACGGCCGAGACGTTCCGTCGTAGCGGAGTGTGACGTACTGACCGGGGACAAATTGTAACGAATCGTCTGTCTGAAACCGAAGCGACACCAGCATCGGATGATCACGTTCGTAGCGATCCTGTAGTGTATCGAGCTTCGTCGCTAGCACCCCCCGATTTTCACCCTCTGCGTCGTCCGTGTCGGGTATCAACACGTCTCGAAGACTAGCCCAGTCAAGATTGTTCGCACCATCCACATCATCGAGGTATTCTTTCTCGTTGTATACTTCGAGAAGAAGTTCCACAGCGTCGATGACCTCTTCATGCCGTACTCGATCCATCGGCTCGATACCGGTGATTGTCGCGGCATCGGAAACGAGCGGCAAGTCCTCAGCAGCGTCGTGCTGTGAGTTATGCGACGCGATCTGCATGACGACGATTGGGTGTGGACATGTTTAAATTGTCGGAGTTATGATTTCAATTGCTGAAATGATAATTGTATCGTAGTATGGCGATGATATGCGTGGAAATAGATTCGTAGTCGAATAATGATGGAAGTTTGTAATGATATATGAATGCAGCAGAACGAACCGAACACTGGTTCACGACTGGAACGTGGGCCCGGAGCCGAGCGGTTTCGAGAGCAACAGCCCGTCTCGTCGTTCCGTTTCCTGACCGTGACCGTGTTCGTAATGCTCGGGTAGTCTGTCGATCACTTGGAAGCCGTGTGTTTCGTAGAATCCTCGTGCGGTTGTATCGTCAGCCCGTGCGGTTAGTAGGAGTTCGTCGGCGTCTGTGCGTTCAATGACTGATTTGAGGAGAGATGAGCCGTATCCTTCACGACGATGGTGTGGGTCAACGGCGAGTTCGGCAAGATAACACTGAGCGCCTTCTGTATCTGTCTCTCTACCTGTGGCTTGATCAACGGCGTCTGTTTCGGGCTGTCCCGTCACCGAGAGCGCGTAACCGATCGGTGTGTCCGTCGTTGTCGTTGCCACGAGACAGGTGGCTCCCCCGTGGACTGCGCTGTCGAGCAGCGCTGGCCATGGCGAAGTGAGTGATGCCCGCTGAATCGACTTGAGTATCGGCATATCCGTGGACACAGCCTCGCGGATCACAGTACCACGACGCTGGTTGCGAGCGACAGCGCGATGGCGACGATCGAGGCAACGAGCGTCGCGAGGAAGTTGACAGCCATATTGTCGAGCACTACTCCTTCCATGGTCGCACCGAGAAGGCTGTCGGTGGTCATGCCTGCAATACCAGCAACGACAATAACGCTCACTCCGAGGGCCGAGAGGTCGAAGAATGCGACAGCGATCCCAGCAACGATTCCGGCCCCGACAACACCAGCGAGTTCTCCTTGCCACGTGACACCGCCGTCGGTGCCCGGTGGAACGGGTTCCAGCGTAGTGATGAGTCGTGGATTATCGTAGAGTCCACCGATCTCACTCGAAAGCGTATCGCTCATAGCGGCGGCGATTGCTCCGGTGAATGCGAACAGAAACAGCGTCTCCGGCACTCCGAGGGGATCGCTCGCTGCGCTACCGATAACCGCGACGAGCGCAACAGCCGAGTTTGCGAGGACGTTTCCGCTCCCTCGTGCGCCCTCGTTGTCTTCTGCAAGCCCACGACTGCGTTTCGTGTCGTAGCGGAACTTGGTTGCCAGACCCCCAACCATGAAAAATGAGATCAGAACCGCGAACCACCCATAGCTACCGAGTACGATCGTCAACAGCGAAAGGAGAACCCCCGAGAGCATTCCGGTGACGGATGCGGTTTCGAGCGCGTACGAGAGATACCCGAACACGATGGTGATGATGAGCGCACTAATCACCGTCATCGGATCGAGAGAAGGCAGAAGGTCTGCAAACAACCACAGTGCAAACGCAACTGTAAGCATCACGAGCGGATCGTCACGATCGAACAACACCGAACGAAGGAGCGCGGCCATCAAGGCACCGCTCGACGCGAGAAAGACGGCAAGCGGGACGTCAAACGACTCTCCCGTGACGACTGTCGTCAGCCCTTGTGCTAGCAAGCCAGCGATAAACGCGGCCGTAACGAAAACCGTCACCAGCATGAACGAGTCGTCTGTCCACTCGGTAGTGAGCTTCTCGGCGAGATTACCGTAGACGAGCAGCAGAACGCTTGCGATGAACACCGCGATCGGCATCCCGAACTGGAGGGTAACCACCGTGAGACCAGCAGCAGCGAGACAGAAGCTTGCCAGCCCGTAGAGCCGACCCTCCTCGTAATCACCCGGGAACGCAAAGAGATCGAAGAGCGGACCGTGGCTCGTGATCAACGAAAGCAGCGTCACCGCGAGAAACGGGACGCTGACGAGAACCGTCATGGCGTGTGAGTGGCTGAGAATCGACGCGATCGGCACGGACTCTACTAGTGACGAGAACCGGTCCAGTTCCACGAATACCGGCACGAGGAGGGCGATTGACCCAACAAAAGCGAATCCTATTGCCCGCCGGACTGTGGAAGACACACCACTCGCTTTCGCTGTTGGTCACTTAATCCCCTCGGTGCCGCATTCATGTGGCGATGAAGTAACGAATATTTGTTGTCATTTTCAACCATCCGGTTCGATCGAGTCAGGCCGTGAAGTTTAGGCACCCGGACTGTTCACTGTGCATGTGGCACTTTACGACCGATATCTCGCTGCTCGCACGAGATGGAGTGATGCCGACCTCCCGAAAAACATCGCGCTCGTTATCACTGAACGTGATCTTCTTGAACCCGGGGCGTACGCAACACTCGAGAAGTTCTTTCGGTGGGCGTTTGAGAGCGACGCAGAGCGAGTCATGGTCTATGTGAGCGTTCTCGACGCTGCTGCTGTTCCGACACTTCAGAGCACGCTGTCGGAAATTGATGCCCCACACGATATTGCTATTCGTGTTCCAAATGACGACGAACGCGTCGATACATCCATACAGATCAGCATCGGACTGGGGGGGAAGTCCGAGTTCGCAAACGCTGTTCAACGGGTCGCCCGGAGCGTCGAACAGGGCACCGTGTCGTCCGATGAGATCGATGAGACGCATATCGAACAGGAACTCGTCTTTCCAACTGCTCCAGACCTCGTCATCAAAACTGGTGCAGAACGCCTATCGGATTTCATGATCTGGCAATCGGTCTATTCAGAGCTCTACTTCACCGACATCAACTGGCGTGATTTCAGAAAACGCGACTACCTACGCGCAGTACGTGATTTTCAGGAACGACAGCGGCGATACGGAACGTGAGTATTTGAGGTCGCTAATCACGTCTTGTCGTTAGTCACTCAGGGCTGGATCGTCCTCGACATCGATATCGAGATCGGTGTCGAGGTCGTCGAACTGTCTCCGGAGTCGCGCCCGAAGTCCATCGTCGGCACCCAGCACTCGAAGCAGTGTGATCGCGCGCTGGACACGGGTTTGGTGCCACGATTCCTGTCGTGATTCGTACGTTCGAATGGCTCGTAGGAGATCAACGCGTCGAAACTCTGGCCAGTAGGGCGTACAGAAAAACACGGCAGCTTCGTTGCCGTTAGCGTGCCACGGCAGGAAGTTGCTCGTTCGCTCGTCACCACCGGTTCGGATGATGAGATCGACAGCGCGACCGGAGTGTGAGTACAGTCGGCGTTCGATCTCGTCGACGTCGATCTCGTCCGGTGAGAGCGTGCCGCGTTCGACGGCGCGGGCGGTATCACGGGCCGCATCGAGCAACTCTGCGCGCCCGCCGTACGCGAGCGCGATGTTTAGATTCAAGTTGTCGTATTCTGCTGTCTTCGATTCGGCGTAGTTGATCGCCTCGCGGACGCGTTCGGGAAGCCGCTCTGTCTGACCGATCGCGTGAATGTGTACCTCTTTGTCGTGGATCTCTGGCTCGTCAGCAAACGTTCTGAGTTTGGATTCGATGAGATCAAACAGCTCCTCGCGTTGCTCCGGCGGTCGGTTGAAGTTCTCGGTCGAGAAGGTATAGAGTGTGAGCTCCTCGATGCCGAGGTCGGCGCACCATTCGAGCACTGACTCTGTTGTTTTCGCACCGTCACGGTAGCCGACCGCTGTTCCCTTGTCACGCGCGTCCGCGTAGCGACGGTTCCCATCCTGAATAACTGCTACGTGAGTCGGAACGCCGGAAAATTCTTGTTCGAGATTTCGCTCATAGAGGTCGAGCGCCCACCGACGGACCCGTTGTAGCATATCGAGCAGGAATCCTGCCGACCCTATGAGTCTTATGCCCTACCGGCACGCGTCACCCAGAGGATTTTAATAGTGGCGTCTCCTTCAGTAATACGCAATGGCGACCGGTACGGTTGATTTCTTCAACGACACTGGCGGTTACGGTTTCATCGATACTGACGAGTCCGACGAGGACGTATTCTTCCACATGGAAGACGTCGGCGGCCCTGATCTAGAAGAAGGTCAGGAAGTCGAATTTGAAATCGTTAAGGCTGACAAGGGCCCGCGGGCCAAAAATCTGACGAGGCTCTAATCATGGCGAAAGGTACGGTTGATTTCTTCAATGACACTGGCGGTTACGGTTTCATCGACACCGAAGAGTCCGACGAGGACGTATTCTTCCACATGGAAGACATCGGTGGTCCCGATCTAGAAGAAGGTCAGGAAGTCGAATTTGAAATCGTTAAGGCTGACAAGGGCCCACGGGCATCCGATCTTACCCGATTGTAGCTCAACTCTTGTTCAAGATATTTTCTTTGAGTAGCCCCAAGTAGCGGCGGCTCGGAGCAGTTGTCTAGAAGATCGACCGTGAGACGTATATCGGTCTGTGTCCGAGCATCGGCATGGATACGATGGATTCGAATGTTCTCGATGAGAATCTCTTCGAGCGGACGAAGGCGTTGCTCGAACCCGGCGATATCGAACTGAACGGCGTTATTGTCCACACGGATGTCGGAAACGATCAGGAAGCACAGCTTCACCAGACCACGCTCGATATCGGTGAAATCATCGCAACCCACGCCGACAAGGGCGAGACGTACGTTTTCTCTGGAAACGACGATCCCGAGTTTGGACTGAACCAGCATCAAGGACTCACGATCGCGGGCGATGAATTCGTCTGGGAATGCCAACAGCTACTCCGCGACGGAACCTTCAAAGTCGTGTTCTACTACGAGAGCAACGCCGATCAGGAAGCGATCGTCCGCGATATCGAAGCCGAAGACGTGCGGGTAACGAGCGTCGAAGGCGACTGACACTAACGAGACTGAAACTCGCTACTACTGGGGGATGGTTCGAGCAGTGTGGCACACGCCGAACCAATCAGTTCCAATATAATTTCACCCTGCTCGATACTCGAATTCCCCGGTACGAAGACCGAAGTGATTTTGCGCCAGACTGCTAAATCAGCGGTATGCAAAGTAGTGGGAACAGCGACATGACGCTCGCGTTTGAGCTTGAAGCGTTGAAACAGCTCGCAGAACCGGATACGGTGTTCACGAATACCAGACAGTGGAGCTCGTACGTCGGTGTCGTTTCGGAGAAACCAACCTATGTTGTGACGAATTTCACGCGAAAGAAACGCATCAGACAAGATTTTTTCTCTGGGCCCCGCGGCAAACAAGAGAGTCTCACGAACGTCAAACAGCAGTTCGATACCAACCGACACGTGTTCATCGGAACAACCGACGAGGACGAGGCCCTCGCCGAGGAAACCGGTTGGGAATATCTCGATATCGAGGACGCCGCCGAAGCTGCTGAGTGGGAACTCGGCGAGCCAAAGCCACAAACAACAAACAGATCAGAGCGCGACGACTGGCCGTAACAATCGCCGATCACGAGAGTAATAAATGTCACTTGATATCGGTGATGCGTTGAGAAAGGGTTTGGATCGGTCGACAGAACGTAACGGCGCGATTCTGTTTGCATTGCTTTTTGTACTACAAGCAGTGAGCACAGTAGCGAGCCAATCAGCACTCTCTCGTCTTCTTCCTCGGCTTATCCAGAGGATGCAGGAAGCCGCACCGGAACCGATTCCACCAGAAGTTACTCAGGCGATGGAACGTACGCCCCCGCTCGCGGTGCCGATTCCAGTCGAGGCGGCGGTTGCGCTCATTCTTGTGATAATGATCTTCGAACAGGCTGTGCTGGTAATCTCCGATCGGACGTTTATCAGCGATACAACCGAGCGGCTGCACGAACCAAAACGGTGGCTTGGATGGGCAACGGTGTCGAGTATTGGGGCTGTGATTTTCATCTATGCGTTGACTTTCCTTCTGTTTGTTCCGGCATGGATCGTCTCTTTTGTCAGTCTACCACTCGCCATATTTCTGGGACTGATTGCGGCTGTCATCGGTCTCTTTCTCGGACTCTCGTTTTTCTTTTTCAGACAGGAGATCGCTGCCGAGGATATCGGGCCCGTCGAAGCGCTGACCGACAGTTGGTCGCTCGTGAAAGGTGACCGGTTCGAGGTATTCGGTCTTATCATCCTGCTCTCATTCATTACGTTCGTTGTCAACTTCATCAGTGGTCTTCTCTTCGGATTGTTCGGGCGTGTTCCGGAAGCGGTAGGCACAATTGTCATTACTTCAGCACTGTTCGTATTTAGCAGCGCAGTCGCTGCACAAGCCTACCGGCAGCTCCGAGCGGCAAAACGCAACGAGGGTTCGACGGAGGCGGACGACAGCACCGATGACTTGGACCCGAATAACGAATGGAACGACCCACCGCTGTAACAACGATTTTGTCGACTCCCTTCATAGCTACCCTTGTGACAGATCACACGGACGCAGACATGAACATCGATGTCGAAGTTGAAGTCGAAGTTAACGGAAACGAACTCGAAATAGAAGTCGGCGATATACGGACTGCAGAAGCCGAACTCGAAGTCGACGGACTCGAAATAGAAGTTGAGATCGAAATCGAACGGAATGCAAACGAGGAGGACGAAGACGAAGAAGACGAGTGAGAACACGATACTTAACCGTCGGGTCGTCGTAGCGAGACTATGGCAGAACCGCGCGTTCCGGGGGAGCAAACGTCCGAGCTCGCGCTACCGTGTGGTGAATCGATTGCGTACCACGAACTCGATATGGGGTTGCGCGAACTCGAATGTTCGTGCGGGGACTCTCACGCGGTCGTAATGGATATGCATCCTTTGAGTCGGTTTGTTCCCGAGGATCTCGTGTCCATTCTGGACCACGTCGTCGATACGACCGATGGACTCCCGTTTGGAACGATGCACGTCATGGGAATGGTCCTTGAGGAGTATCCCGATCAGGTCGTGAGCGCGGACGCAAGCGACGACGGGACGGTTGGCTTCTCACTTGTTTGGATGGCGGGCTTCAGTGCCCGACGCCTCCATGAAATCGTTGTCGAACTCATTGTCGAACTCATGGAGCACGCCGTCAGCCACGCTGATAACGATCACGCGATGGATGACTTCGAAGCTCAGATGCTCGAATTCGATGTTTCTGAGTTCGTCGAAGAGTACCGCACAAAACGGGATTTCGAAGACGAGTACGATACACCGGCGTAACGTCCCTCGCTCTCCGGTGTCGCCTCAGACGGCTCATTCACGGTGATCTCTGAGCGCTCCTAGCGGAACGTATTTTACCGTCATCTGTCACAGTAACTCTATTCATCAGATTGATCAAAGCACCCTAGTTGATATATCAGCACATTATCGACACAGACCATACACAGACGTCCCTTATCACTATTTTAATCACATCAGAAAATATATTCGATCAAAACGTACACTATGTGGTATGGTGTCCTCCGATACCTCTTCTTTACGGACGCGCCGCTCGGTCCTCGCTGCATGCGGTACTGCCATGCTTGCTGGCTGTTCGGACATCTTAGCGCCCGATTCACCCCCACCGTCCATCGAATGCACGCACACGACGTACGATTGGCCCATGTACGGCTACGATGCCGCCCGCACGAGCCACGTGCGTTCTCACGATTTGCCGGTAGCTGCAGAGGCTTCTCGATTTTCCCAGACTGGTACGCACACGGGTGGTGGAAGCGCTGATGCACCACCGGTTGTCCACGATGGAGTCGCCTACATCGCAGGCAGTGTACGGATTGAAGCCCGTGACATTGAGACGGGTGCGCGTTTGTGGGAGAGTGAACCAGAGGATGGCATCGAGACCAGTCCGGTGCTCGCTTGTGGAACTGTCTATGTGAGTACAGTCAACGAAACGCTCGCGTTTGACCCCGAGGATGGGACCGAACTGTGGCGAGCAGACGTTGGGACACACTTCGGCGTGTCTTCCTCTCCCGTCGCGGTCGGTGACACTGTTTATGTCGTTGGGGTGGGAGTCACCGCCCTCGACGCCGAGACGGGAACGAAACGCTGGCACGCACAAATCGAACACAGTGCGCTCGGGATTGCTATTGGTGACCACATCTACGTCGGTGCAGGGAGCAACGGCAGCGGTGAAGTGGCTGCTTTCACGCGCGACGGTGATGATCTGTGGCGCACAACTGCAGCCGGGCAGGTCTACAGCGCCACATCGGTCGTTGGTGACACGGTCTATGCGATCTCGAAGACAGGAGTGCTGACGGCACTTGCTGTAGCCGACGGGAGTGTTCGTTGGGAGGCGAGCGTCGAACACGGCATCAATGAGCCACCGGCAGTAGCCAACGGGCGTATTGTCGTTTCGGCAGGCAACGAAAAGCGGACGATGGCCTTCAACGCGGCGACTGGCAACCGCTTGTGGACGTTTGAAACGGGCGTCAGCACTGGTGCACCGGTCATCACTGGTGATCGGGTGCTCGCCACGGGGGCGAACACTGGTATCCACGTTCTCGACGTCGGAACCGGTAACCGTGTTCATCATTGGCCTATTGAAAACGTGGGCTCTCAGCCGGTGATTGCTGGTCGTCGACTGTTCTATCGGGGCTGGGACGTTTCGGACGTGTTCGTGATCGAGCCATAACCGACCGATCCGCTCGTTCATCGCTCGCCAACCGCCCGATAGAGACCTCCGAGGAACGTTGTAAAGAGCCTAGCAGAACCGAACAGTTATTCCATTGTCACCGGTTGCCTACGGTATGCACGTTCCCGGCTACGAACACAGTCCAGGACGGCACTGCGGGTCGGTCTCGCTCCGAAATCTCGCCAATTTCTACGGGTGGGGATTCGATGAACCGACCTGCTTTGGGCTAGCGGGCGGTCTCGGATTCACGTATTTCGATCTCCCGATCAGCCCGCATCGGGGATTCTTTGGTCGTCCACTCCATCTTGAACGTTCATTCATGGAAACGCTCGATATCGGATACATCGAGCACGAGGGAGAGGAGTGGGAGACTGCGTGGAACGCTGTCACAAATCACCTCGAAGACGGCCGACCCGTGATGTTGTTCCTCGACATCTACGATCTCGATTACTTCGGAACGGACACTCACTTTGCACCACACGCCGTGCTCGCGGTCGGCTACGACGAAGCGCGCGTCATTCTCTCGGACAGTGAGTTTCCGGAGCTCCAGTCGCTCGCACTCGATAGTCTCCGTGATGCGTGGAACTGTGAACCGGTGTTTCCGATGCAAAACCGTTATCTAATCGTCACCGACCCGGCTGTGGAGGCGGATTCGTCGCCTGTATTCGAGACTGCTGTTCGCGATGCGACGCTCTCGGTGGCAACGTACATGCGCGATCCACCGACTGACGGCCTTGGACCAGGGCGACACGGACTCCCCGGAATGCGGGCACTCGCCGCTGATATGCCGACGTGGCTCTCGCTTCCCGATCCATCGTGGACAACACGGTTTGCATACCAGAACGTGGAGCGACGTGGTACCGGCGGTGGCGCATTTCGTGGGCTCCAGCGCGATTTCTTTCAGCGCGTCGATCACCCGTTCGGTACCGACGTCACCGAGCGGATGGCGTCCATCGCTGCCGACTGGACTGAGGCAGGACAGATTCTAAAGACCGCGAGCGAGGCAGACGAAGATGGTCTGCAGAGCGGACTAGAGCGCGCAGCAAGCGCGATCGATAATCTCGCAAACCGCGAACAAGCGCTCTATGAAGATATCTGTTCAAGAATACCTGATGGATGATCTATGATCGAATGGCCGATACAAATATCTGAAGTGCGTATGCTTTCGGTGATCTCCGATTTAGTGTTCTGCAGTAAACAGATGGATGTTTGTCATATGGTCGTAACGATGATAGATTGGTCCGTTGACTCACGAATACAGAACGAAAAGAACTCCTATAGTCAGTGACTCGTTGTACGTAACCATGGCACCAGTAATAGCAGATACTCATACTCATCTCTGTTGGGAACATAGGGTGAGAGTATGAGCGATATGTCGGATCAAAATATCGTATTCATCGTCATGGACACGGTTCGGAAGGATCGACTTTCTGTCTATGGATACGATCGACCGACCACACCGAAGCTCGAAGAATTTGCCGAGGAGGCTCGAGTCTTCGAGCAAGCTGTCGCTCCAGCGCCGTGGACGCTCCCTGTTCATGCGTCGTTGTTCACTGGCTTGTACCCGAGTCAGCATGGTGCCAGTCAGGAGAGGCCGTATCTCGAAGAGAGTACCACGCTCGCGGAGACGCTTTCAGAACTAGACTACGCGAGTGCGTGCTATACATCGAACACGTGGATCACGCCCTATACCAAACTCACACGAGGGTTTGACGATCAGGATAATTTCTTCGAGGCGCTCCCGAGTGATGTACTCTCAGGACCGTTAGCGCGGGTCTGGAAGGAGATGAACGACCGGGAGACACTTCGTACGGCAGCAAACTGGCTTGTCAATGCGGGAAACACGGTCCACGAGTATTTCGCGAGCAACCAGCAGGCAGACTCGAAAACGCCAGCAGTCATCGACCGGACCATCGAGTTCATCGATGGGACCGATGAACCGTATTTCACTTTCCTCAACCTGATGGATGCCCATCTCCCGTACCATCCACCTGAAGAGTACCGTGAGATGTTCGGTTCCGATATCGACTCAAATCTCGTCTGCCAGAACTCAAAGGAGTACAACTGCGGTGCGCGTGAGATCGATAACGACGAGTGGGATGATATCAACGATCTTTACGACGCCGAACTCCGTCACATCGACACCGAACTCGATCGGCTGTTCAAGTGGCTGCAAGCCAACGACGAGTGGGAGGAGACACTGATTGTCGTCTGTGCCGACCACGGCGAGCTTCACGGCGAGCACGATCTCTATGGACACGAATTCGGGATCTACGACCCCATTGTCAACGTTCCGTTGCTCATCAAACATCCCAAACTTGACCCCGGACGGGACGAGACGCAAGTCGAACTCGTCGATCTGTATCACACTGTGCTCGATCACGCTGGCGCGACTCCCGATGATTCGGCAGCCCTCGGGGACAATGCCTTACCGATCAACCACTACCGATCGATCCTCTCGTCTGACTACCGGACACCGAGCGACGACGATACGACGCTCATTGGGGATGGTGAGGTTGCGTTCATCGAGTATTTCCAACCAGTCATCGAATTGAATCAGCTTGAAGGGAAGGCTCAAGCTGCTGGTATCACGCTCGATACAGATTCGCGGTTCTACTCTCGAATGCGTGCTGCACGCCGCCTCGATGGAAAGTACATCCGAAACGAACGCATCCCTGATGAAGCGTATCGGCTCGATAACGACCCTGACGAGCAGTTCAACTATGCAGAAGCGGACGACTCCATTATCGAGGAAGTTGAGACGACCCTCTCTGAATTCGAGTCTCGCATTGCACGGGAATGGACGGACGCTGTTCCACAGCAAGACGACGCGGCCCTCGACGGAATGAGCGAGGAAGCAAAAGAACGCCTCCAATACTTTGGCTACCGAGAGTAGCCGTCTCGGACAGGTCACTGTGCTGGATGGCGACCGATCTGAGCTACATTCCATGCCGATCGGGACTGTTCTACTGCCATCGAGAAAGCGTGGAGAACGGGAAGCGTCAGACTTGGGACATAAGGTCGATCGTCTCGGGTCGACAGTAGACAGGTGGATCGTTGCCAGAACTGCAGATGAGACGCCCGATCGACGATCGACGATGATCCAGCTGATTGTCAGTGGCTCCGTGAGCCACGGTCTCATATCGAGACGGGCTCTCATAAAGTCCCAGATAACTAAAGCTAGCGTTTCACCAATTGAGTATGTATACCGTAGTCATACGACTACCAGTAGAGGAGTGGATCGTCACGCAGCCAACCGACAACGAGCTGATAGACGAGACCAGATCCGGAAACGAGTCCAAGTAGCATAATGAACAGTTCAGGGAGACGGACCCACATTGGAAAGACGAATCCGGCCCACGATTCGAGTCGATGGAGCTGATCAACGATGGGCTGTGAACCGGCAATGTTGGTCATCTCGCTGTTATGTGCCGAACCGTTGGTTGGTTCCTCTGGTAGTCCCAAACGATCGGCTTCGTAGATGATTCCCCGTTTTTCTCGCAGCGAATACCTCCAGACAACTTCACCCGCCGGGTTGATCTCTAGTAGCCGAAAGTTCCGAGAGTCGGTAATGAGTGTGTTTCCGTTCGGGAGTCGGTCTGCATCGCGCGGCCACTGGAGCCGACGATCGGTGTCGCTCGCATCGTATATCCAAGTGACTGTGTCGGTACTGGTATCAATTTCCACGATGCGATTATTCTCACTGTCGGCAACGAGAAGCGTATCACTGCCGAGACGCTGGGGGTTGTGTTGGTGGTTTAAAATCTTCGTGTCGCCGGGACGGCCGACCGTATCGACGATCTCGTTTGTCCGGGGATCGACCTCGATCACCATATCAAAATTCCGTATCGACAGCTGGTAGTTTCCGTTTTGAAGTAGATCGATGTCGTTCATGTGCGTCCAATCGGACTCGGCTCCCGTTCGCTCTGGGCCACCGTACTGTTCCCGAAAGGTGCTTTTCGGTCCGAGTTTCTTGTTTGCGCTCCATGACCACGTTATTTCGCCCCCAGAGTTGACGGTGAATGCACGGTTATTCCCCATGTCAATGATTGCTGTTTCGCCGTTCGGAAGCCGATCGGCATCGTGGACTTCGTGGTGGGTCTGAAAGGCGTCGTACCATGCATACTGCCAGACGACTGCGTTCGTTTCCGGATTGAGTTCGACGACACGGTTCTGAACACAGCCATCACCTTCCTGATATCTCACTGGACAATTTTCTGTGTCTACTGCTGTCGCAACCGACACGAGCACAGTCTGATTGTCGGTAACTTCAGCGTCGAACACGCTTGAGTTCGACGGGGCGTAAGTCCAAACAGTCGTTCCATTCGGGGTGGTGATCAGCGCCTTCCCATTGTTATTACCGAACCATCCATACGTTTGGACAGCAAGCAACGTGTTTCCCGAAGCGAGAATACTATCAGTGGACGTATCGTTTCGTGGCGCGTCTTGGGAGGGAGTGAAGGTCGAATTCGTTCTCGCCTGAGGATCAGCAGTCACGGCCTGCACGGCGAGAAAAGCAGCACAGAGAAGAACGATGGCACCGAGTACGAGAATCCGCCGCCGTCGGTCGGTGGATTCCGACGCTCGAACAGTCCCCGATGGTCTCAGTCCCATACGCTGCCATATGGATAGCTATCAATAAATTCGTTGTTTCGGTCGACCGATGATTCTAACCAACCTGAATACTGTGCACTAAACACGGAATCAAATGGAACAAACCCATACGAAAGACGAGATCAATCCGCCACGTATATCGAGACGTTCATAGCAATGCTCCCAGTTTGTATATCATATGCTCAAAGGGAACGCCCGAGCGATATTTATCGGGTTCGTCGGTTCGCTGGCCGTTCTCGGGGGTTTTTACTGGTATGTTGGTATCGATGAGACCCTTAGCGTGCTTTCGATGGCCGACACCAAGATTCTCGTACTCGTTGTTGTTGGAGCGATGTGTTGGCTCGTCGCGTGGGGTATGGCGCTTCGAACTGTCCTCGGTGTCCTCGGTTCGACGATCACACCGGTGAAAGCGACAGCCATCTTTTCGGGTGTCCTATTTGCGAATAACGTTACACCGTTCGGACAGGCGGGTGGAGAACCGATCAGCGGCCTTCTCATCTCGCATGCGACCGACCGTGAGTACGAAACTGGTCTCGCAGCGATTGCTAGTGTCGATGCGCTCAATTTCGTCCCATCGATCATCCTCGCAACCTTTGGATTGGGCTATCTCGCGTCGAGTATAACGTTTGATGGGAATCTTCAGTACGCTGCCTTCACCATCGTGGCACTTGCGGTGGTCGTTCCTGTGAGTGGCTACCTTGGTTGGCAGAATCGGTACCGACTCGAGCGATTCACTGTCTCTCTGATAACGCCGGTCATACGGACGATCCGGGGCACGATCTTACAGCGAGAACCGCTTGCGGAGGGGAGTATCGAAAAGCGCATTGAGGGATTTTTCAGCGCCATCGAGCGTATCGCAACCACTCCCCGTGAGTTGGCGCTCGCCCTCGGTTTATCCTCGCTCGGTTGGATCGCACAAGGAGCTTGTCTGTGGCTATCGCTGTACGCGCTCGGTCACGTCGTTTCACCGGTTGTTGTACTCATCGCTATTCCAATCGGTGCAGTCGCCGGTGTAACCCCACTTCCCGGGGGACTTGCGATGATCGAACTCGTGCTTGCTGCCGTTATCAGTGCGTTGGTTGTGTCGATCAGCCACCCTGTCATCGCGGCTGCCGTGCTCATTCACCGAGGTGCTGTGTACCTGCTCCCGACGATCGTCGGTGGCGGCGTAACAGCTATTCTTGCAAGTCGGTGAGCAGTACCGAACTCACGCGCTGAGTAAAACCGTCGTTCCGACATCGTTCTCGATCGCTGCTTCGTACAGATACGTCGCAGCCGCAGCGTCAAGTACCGCCGATCCGACGCTCTCGA
This sequence comes from Halocatena marina, assembly GCF_023276375.1. Lineage (GTDB taxonomy): Archaea > Halobacteriota > Halobacteria > Halobacteriales > Haloarculaceae > Halocatena > Halocatena marina. The sequence continues at coordinate 473,833 of NZ_JALLPK010000001.1, forward strand.
CGAGGAGGATGTCGTCTGTGTTCTCGCGTCCGGCATCTCCGCTGAGTACGGACGCGAACGGAACGAGATCCGGCGTTGGTGTGAGGTCTAAGCCGCGGATGTCGCCGATTGTCGCTACTTCTTCTGGGACGTCCGCGAACACCTGTGTCGATCGCTCAACGGTTGCCGTGTCTATCTCACGCATCTCGCTGGTGTACGCTCCGATGGCGATGACAAGCGTCCCGGACGAAAGTGTCTCTCCGGAAAACACGGGCTGTGTACTCGTCGTTGCGGTGACGACGACTGTCGATTCAGTCACCGCCGTGGCTGGCGTATCGACCGCTTCGACGGTGGGAGCAATCGCGTCGAGATCGCTTGCACAGTCGAACCGCGAGTCGCTCGGTGAATAGACACGAATCGCCTGTACATCGGTCGCTGCCGCGATGGCCCGCGCCTGCCACCGCGCCTGCGTTCCCGCTCCGATCAGTCCGAGCGTCACCGGTCCGGTCGAAAGTTCCCGTGCTGCGAGCCCACCGATGCAGCCAGTCCGAGCATTAGTGATCCGCGTCCCGGCCATGAACGCAGCTGGACGACCGGTCGTGGCGTCGGTCAGCGCAATCTGGGCGTTCACCGTCGGTCGTCCGCGTTCGGCGTTTCCCTCGTGTACGCTTGCGAGCTTCGTGGCGTAGTATTCCGATCCGTGGATGTACGCAGGCATCACGAGACCCGTTCCAAGCGGTTCGGTCGAGGAATCGAGTCCGATACCGACAGGAAAATGGGGGCGTTCGGGTCGTTCGACGGCCCCCGATCCTTGCTTTCGGAACGCATCCGCAATCCGTTCGAGGAGAGCATCGATTTCGAGAACCGACGCGATGTCGTCGTCAGAGAGGGTTATCACCATATTTTATGAGAGAATAATGAAGCAGTCATTCCACGAGTCACTGACTGAACTGTTGTCGAACGCTCGATGTGAGTCGCTCGAACACTGATGATTGGGGAACGTCGGTCGCTGTTTCGTATTCTCGTTTGAGGGATCCGTCCTGCTGGAGACTCAGTACTCCGATTTCGTGTCTCCGTGCAAGCTCTTCGGCCTGTTCGGAAACCGCTCCAGATGTCGTGATCAGCACACCACGCGCGCCTGCCACCTCTACGGAATTTTGAAGTCGCTCGACATCATCGCTAATGGGTCGTTCGTGGACAGCCACAATGACGCGATCTCCAAGCAGCTCGTCTTCCCCACGGATGTGGACGGGGATCTCTTCGTTTCCTGCTTCGTTGGTGATCGTCGTATCCACTTCGACATTGAAGTCTCTCTCTCTGAGCATCCCTGCCATCGACCGACGAGCCGACAGCTGTGTTTCGAGCCAGCTCTCCCCGTCTCGTTCGAACCCGTAGCTGTAGAGAACCCATTCGATCGTCTCTTCGGGTTCGTAGATCGACACGCACTCTCGACATCGGAGTGAATTCACGGGATCAGCGGCTCGTTCGCCGCAGGTTTGACAGACGTGCTGGCTTAGTGTCTCAATGTGCTCAGGATGCAATGAGAGATCACACTCAGGACACATATACTCGCCATCGTTGGCCTGAAACGCATCTCGTGGCGCGACTCCCCCGCACTCGATATGTTCGAGTAGCTCTTGCTCAATCGTGTTCGGAGAGCCACACCCCGGACAGATCGTCATAAACCGCATCCCGTCCGCGCCACAGTCTGGACAGACGTACACTTTATCTCGGAACTCTCTGTACAGAATCCCCCTGCTGGCTAGCGTTTCCAGTACCTCAAAGGGATCCCCATCACGCGCATCGAGATGCTGCTGGGCGTCTGGGTAACTAACCCGGCCATCTTCGTCGATCAACGGCGTGAACTCCTCGATTGTTCCGTCTGCCAGTTCAGCTAGCAGCCGAAGTACCCCTGGAGTAGCCATAAGTCATCACTATGCCGTCTGGCACCATAGTATTAATTCCTATTCAATGCTTTTTGATAGCATTTTCATACAACTTCGAGATCAAAAGATATGAACTGTGGGTTAGCTAGATTGAATTCGATACACTTGATTCGATCTTCGATGTCGACACGTGGATTGTTGGTGCCGATCGGTGGATTATCCTTCGTTGCTCTCGACGACTGAGGCGATGAGCGCGGATCGATTGCATGTGCTGTGGCTCACCCCGGATAAACCCGAGCACATCAGTGTCGGACGGCGACGAATCGCAGAGCAACTCCGACAGCAGGGCTACGACGTAACGCTTCGGGGAACGACACTACGCACGCTGTTCGCCGCCCTCCGAGAGCGCGGCCAGTACGATCTGGTGATCGGCACGACCAGAGCCGGAGCCATCGCCGGTACAACCCTAACACTCGTTGATGGTCCTCTCATCGTTGATCACGTCGATCCGATCCGTCAGTTCGAGGCAACGCATCCGTGGTGGCTGTTCGGTCCTGTCCGCTGGCTCGAACAGTTCGCGTTCACCGTTGCCGATCACGTTCTCTACGTGTATTCCGAGGAGAAAGAGCGAGTAGAACGATTCGCATCTGCCGCTTCGAAGACAGATCTTGGTGTGGCGTACGAACGATTCGCCGATCCTCCCGACGAAATCGTCGCAACCGCACGCTCAAAACTGTCTGCGTTCGACTCTGAGAATATTCTCATCTATGTAGGTGGTCTCGAACCGATATATCATATCTCTGATCTTCTGGCTGCCATTCGACAGCTCGATGACTGGACGCTCGTGGTGCTCGGGACTGGATCGCTCGAACCCGAAGTACAACGGGCTGCTCAGAAGCACTCGAACGTCTCATATCTCGGGACAGTTCCGCACGAAGAGGTACCGGGATATCTCCACGCTGCTACTGTCGGCGTCTGTCTGGTCGATGATCCACACACGCTGAAAGTGCTCGAATACGGCGCGGCCGGGCTGCCCGTGGTGCAACTCGCCGGACGAGCCGAACCACGGTTTGAGGATCGAGTGACGTTCTGCGAACCGACGCCCTCAGCTATTGCACACGCTGTCCGAACGGCAGCGCAATCGACTGAACCCGAGTCACTTCAAACGTTCGTACAGCAATTCGACTTCGAAGAAATCGCCGCAGACTACGCAAACGCCATTGCACAGGCAGTAGATGCGCACGGCGAATCGGAATGACTGTTCGGTAGAACGGGAACAATGAGCGCACTGGTATTCACCTCAAACTTAATCGAGAAGATCGGTCCAAACGTCGAGGTACTGTTGGGCGGCGTGTTCGTTGTAGTGATTCATCTTTTCGTGGCTCGCTGCTGCGAGCTCGGAAAATTGGTCAGGATCTGATAGTACCTCGTCGACCGCGTGCTCGATGCCTGTTGGCGTTGGTGGACAGATGCGCCCAGCGGTTCCAACCGCTTCAGGAACGCCCGCAGTGGCTCCACAGACGACGGGTAAGCCGGCTGCTTGCGCCTCCAGAACAGCCATCGAGAGCGAGTCGAGGTAGCTGACGTAGACGAACAGATCGGATGTCGCCAAGAGATGTGGAACATCGTCTCGATACCCGAGAAGATCGACACGGTCGCGGTGCGGATACGACTCGAGATACGCTGCTACCTCGTCGAACGCACGACCGTCGCCAGCAATCGTATACTGGAGCCGTTCGTCACGATCGAAGAGTGGTTGGAGCCCGTCGAGAATCGTCATAATTCCCTGTGCCTTCTGTTGATATCTGAGGTTTGTTACCGTCAGGATTTTCATATCCCCGTCGCATGTCGGCTGTGCGTTCGAAAATCGGGTGGTGTCAAACGGCCGCCTCACGATACGATTTGCTCCAAAGGAGTAGTGACGGCGCATTGTCTCTCGGCAGACGGAGCTAACAAAAAGTGCACGATCAGCGTGTTGAAACACGAGCTTCCCACGACATCTGATTGAACGGTGTGTCAGCCACCCGTGTTGACCGTGGGCGTTCGTATAATCTGCCCATCCCCGGATACAGTTCACGAGCGGTGTCCCTCGTTGTCGTTTTTCGAGGACAGCAAGCAGTCCGTTTCGAACCATTTCATCCACTTGTAGCAGGTCATAGCGTTCGGTGAGCACTCGATGCACACGCGAGTGGACTGACTCTGGTTGCGAGAGGACATCGACCTCGTATGCTGAATCGATCCGCTCGACAGCGGCAGCGAGCGCCTCAGCAAAATCTCTCTGTGCGTGGAGCAGTGCTATTCGAGGCATACTATCATATGATGTCGGATACGGAACGGTGTGCACGAGCAACGATCGCATCGGATGTCGTGCATCCGTTGTCGTATTGGTTGATCGCGGTCATGGTCGCTGGTTCGAAGCACGATCGTATAAGTGATATCACGATACGTCCCTCGAGGGATGTATAATAGATCTTTAGACTCATTCGCACCATATCTATCATATGTGGTTTTGTACGTGGTCGGTGGTGTAGTTCTCCCGGCCACATTTCTGGCTTCCAGAGAACACCAGTATCGTCGGGAACTGTTGGCTTTCTTATACTCACACGACGTGCAGTATCTCATCGAAACACGATCCACAACGACTACCACAAGCCGACGCATATCGTGAGGCGTGGCTTCCGATTCGGACGATGCACTCAAGACTGTATTCACGGGCGGGAGTGTCATATTTCTCGGATTGATCGTCGAACTTGGTGTTTCGTTTCTCGCAAAGCTCGCCATCGCTCGTGTTCTCGGTCCCGTCAACTACGGTGTGGTGTCGCTCGGTGTCACCACGATGCTGATCGTCTCGACTCTCGTGTTACTCGGATTGAACACGGGAATCGGCCGTTATCTTCCACGAGACGACGAGCCCGAGTATCGTCGTGGCGTCCTCGTTTCGGCCTTTCAGATTGCACTTCCGCTCGCCGTCCTCGCCGGACTCGGTGTGTACGTGTTTGCACCGACGATTGCTACAGACGGCTTCGGTGATCCCTCAGTTACGCCCGTTCTTCGCGTCTTCGGACTCATTGTGCCACTCGCGGCGGTGGTGAAACTCGCTGTCGGTGGCGCACAAGGACTCCAGCGTGCGCTCCCGAAAGTGTATATCAGGAATTTAGTACTGCCATTAACACGATTCGGTGCGGTGCTCGTCGCGCTGTCGCTCGGGTTCGGCTCACTCGGGATCGCGTGGGCGTACGCCGCTGCCTACGCTGGTGCTGCTGCAGTTGGTCTCTACATTCTGTTCCGCAGAACACCACTGTTCTCGCGTGAGATCGACGCAGTCCCGATGCACCGAGAACTGCTCTCTTTCTCTGTTCCGCTCGTTATTTCGACGACGATGACGTTCGTCTTTTCAGACATCGATACGTTCATGCTCGGCTACTTCGCCTCTACGGGGGATGTGGGTGTCTACAACACGGTGTATCCGCTTGCACAGTTGCTCATCGTGGGGATGAGTTCGTTTGGATTCATCTTCATGCCCGTCGTCTCGGAGTTGCACGAGCACGGCGACAGCGAGAACATGCGTCGGATATATCAGATTGCTACAAAGTGGATCTTCATCGCGACGTTCCCGGTATTCGCTGTTGTGGCGCTTTTTCCGACACAAACAATTCAGCTGACGTTCGGCTCCGAATACGTCGGGGGTGACCTTGCGCTCGTCGTACTCTCTGTCGCATTCTTCACGCACGCAGTCGCCGGTCCAAACCTAGATGCACTCACATCGATTGGTCGCACGAGGATTATCATGTACGATGATACCCTCGTGGCCATCGTCAATTTCGTGCTCAATCTCGTGTTGATCCCGCGGTACTCGTTTTTCGGAGCCGCATTCGCAACAGCCGCTTCGTACGTTCTGTTGAACGTCCTCTACACGCTCCAACTGTATCTCGAAACCGGTATCCATCCGTTCACATCCACGCTCGCTCGGGCGGGTCTCATCGGTTCGGTCATCATTGCGATGCTCTACGGACTCGCAACGTCGTTGTTCGAGATGACTGTGTTCGTGTTTGTCGCGACTATTAGCGTATTCGTCCTCGTATACTCATTTGCCATCATCCGATTCGCCATCGAACGCGAGGAGATCATGCTCGTGTTGAGCTTCGAAGAACGATACGGCGTTGATCTCGGTCCACTCAAAACACTGGCCCAGCGAGTGATGGCGTGAGCGAAACGTGTTGATAGCATAAGAACTGTCCTCTGGACTCTGTGGATGCTGGTCGGTGAGTCTCTGTTTTCATAGTTTCTACGAGCGATTCGGTAGCAGGGAGAGCCAGCGTGCAACCAGACAGTGCAGGAATATCGAGGCAGTCTGCTCGGTACTCACGCGAATCAGGCTGACCCCGGTTGTATGTCGTCTGTTCTGCCGTCTCCGAACTGGCATTTGTCCATATCGGCACGGACAAACCACAAATATATTCGAATATGTTTAATAACGGACTGATCATCGTATCGTTGGTGTAATTGAATCTATGATCCTGACGACGACGGAGACGGTTGAAGCCCGGGAAACAGTGGAGGTGCTGGGAATGGTCCGCGGCAACACGATCCGTGCCCGGAATGTCGGTCGTGATATCACGCAAGGGTTGCGAAATATTGTAGGCGGTGAACTCAAAGCCTACACGACACTGTTGTCTGATTCTCGTGAGGAGGCGCTCAAACGCATGGAGGATGCGGCCGAAGAACTCGGTGCCGACGCGGTGGTAAACGTGCGTTTTGAAACGAGCGGGGTAGCAAACGGTGCAGCGGAGCTCCTCGCGTACGGCACGGCTGTGAAACTCAAATAGCCGAATGGCGTGCTCTGAGTCATCGCTGTGACTCGTGCTATCGCGGTAGCTGTGAACCACCCAACATAAGAATCACTCGGTCATACCACCGTGTATGTCCAACCCGGATTCCGATCCCGATCCCGATCCCGATCCCGATCTCGGGAAGATTGACCGTACATTCTTCGATGAATATATTTATCCGCATCTCGGTGCTGACCGGGATGACGTGGTGCTTGCGCCGCAACACGGCGTCGATTTCGGAACGATTGACGCTGACGGAACGGCGGTTGTCGTGGCCACTGACCCGGTGTTTATCATGCCGTCGCTTGGGTTCGAGCGAGCAGCGTGGTTCGCCTTTCACATCCTCATGAGCGATGTGGCGGTGTCTGGACTGACTCCGACGCATCTGAGTATCGACCTCAATCTTCCTCCGCAGATCACGGATGCGGAGTTCGAGACGGTCTGGTCGACGATAGACGAGGAAGCGAGTGATCTCGGTGTTAATGTCGTCACCGGACACACCGCTCGGTACGAAGGGTGTAACTATCCAATGGTTGGCGGTGCAACGGCGATTGCAGTGGGCGAACATGCTGATCTCGTTCGGCCTGATGGCGCGCAAGTTGGCGATCGCATCGTGATCACGAACGGTCCCGCTGTCGAGGCGACAGGGCTGCTCTCGATTCAGTTCGCGTCTCTCATGCGCGAGGAACTCTCCGAAGAGGTCATCGAACAGGCGAACGAACGATTCTACGATATGAGTCCTGTCCGGGCTGCGCTGACAGCAGCCGCAGCTGGACCGGTGACTGCGATGCACGATGCAACTGAATGTGGCGTCTACGGTGGACTCTATGAGATTGCACGTGCTGCCGGCGTCGGTCTCGACATCGACCAGAGCGCGATCCCAGTCCAGCCGGGAGTACAGGAAACGTGTGACTTCTTCGATATTGATCCGTGGGCGTCGATCAGCGAAGGGACGCTCATTGCAGCGGTGCAACCGGACAGATGCGATGACGTGGTCGACGCGCTCGATGCGGAAGGTATTCCAGCCGCAGATGTAGGACAAGTGATCGAGGGAGAGGGTGTCATCATCGACGACGAACCGATCGAACACCCTGGTGTCGATCCGTTCTGGGGAGCGATGGAAGAATACGCTGCGAAACTAGAACAGAATACATGAGATCTCCGGCACCGGTCACGAAGCCGGTTACGCTAACGATCGCGGGGAGCGATTCGGGTGGCGGCGCAGGTATTCAGGCCGATCTGAAGACGATGGAAGCATGCGGTGCGTTCGGAACGTCCGTCATCACGGCACTCACCGCACAGAACACCCTCGGCGTCGACTCCTCTTTCGTCGTTCCCACAGAAGAAATCGAGGCACAGCTAGACGCAGTGCTCGCCGATTTCGACGTCGCGGGCGTCAAGACAGGAATGCTCGCCACAGCTGATGTCATCGAAGTGGTCAGTGAGTACGCACAAGCGCTTGGCTGTCCGCTTGTCGTCGATCCAGTGATGGTCGCCACCTCCGGTGATCGCTTACTGGACGAGGAAGCGGCGGACGCATACGAGGACCTCATCTCGGAAGCGACGCTCGTTACTCCCAACACCGACGAAGCAGCGGTGCTCACCGGTATCGAACCGACGAACGAAAGCGAAGCACGCGATGCGGGCGAACGCTTGCTCGATATCGGTGTTGATGGTGCACTCATAACAGGCGGACATCTTCCGACCGATGAGGTGCTGGATATTCTCCTCACTGATCAGTCGGTCGAAACGTACCGTCATTCACGCATCGAGACCGATGCAACCCACGGCTCTGGCTGTACGCTATCGAGTGCGATCATCGCTCGACTCGCCAGCAATACTGACGAAAACGAACCCACACACGAAGATGATCTGTTCGCGGCTGTCGAGTACGCCACGACGTTCATGCAACGAACGATTCGGTACCATCACGACGTCGGGGACGGTCCGGGCGCAGTCCACCATCTCGCTGCGCTGCGTGAGCAGGCGGCTCGGCAGCCGGTCCAAGAGTCAATCGAGTCTCTTGTCGGTGCATTCGTAGAACAAAACGTCCGCCCACTTGTTCCCGAAGTTGGGATGAACGTTGTTGGTGCGACTTCCTATGCGGAAACAGCAGACGAGATCGCAGCCGTCGAGGGACGTATCACAAAAACGATCGACGGAATCCATCCGAATCGTGGTGTCCGCTTCGGTGCGTCGAGTCATATGGCCCGCTTTCTCCTCTCGCTGCGTGAGCACGATCCAAGCGTTCGCTTTGCCGTGAACTGCCGGTTTGCGGACGATATCGAACGTGCGCTCGCTTCATTCCCGTGGACTATCGGAGAGTACAGCCGGGACAAAGAGCCAGCACCTGATGAGGAGAACTCCACAATGGGATGGGGAGCACGGCGTGCGTTCGAATCAGTCGAGGGAACCCCCACCGCTATCATCGATCGTGGTGATCTTGGCAAAGAACCAATCGTAAAACTACTCGCTCCAAATCGACAACAGCTCTACGATCGCACAATGATGCTTCTCGATACCCTCTCGAATAGATAAGGGATACAATGAGAGGGGGAGGGGCGAAGCAGTGCAGGTAAAGCCTTAATGCACGATCACCGGGCTACCACCCAACTGTACCGTCCCGGCGATGTCAACTGTGGTATGCGAGTGTGACCAAACACCCCAACCCCATCTATATAAGAGATCTACCCCAGTAAGTGCTTTCTGGTTACGGGAGATAGTGTTTTATTTCTAACTAATCAACAGCCTGGAACTTCATCTGAGGTTGATACCGTTACCCAGTCCCACAATATACGAGCAACTCATCGCCGTATCATATCCCAAACGATTATTACACATCTCTAATAGTAGATAGTATGGATCCGGGAAACTCCTCCGGTGAATTTGATGCTTTCCTCAACCAGATCTATACTGATCAGGATGATACGACCCACACTGAGATCCCCCAAATTGACGCTGTATTTGATGCAGAGGCTGACGAACGAGCTGTTGAATTCGACAGAGCGACCGAGAAGTCCGTCTTTAATCACGACAGGACCGACTCCGACGATGCACATTTCATCGTGGCTGATCGCTTGCGTCAATTCGCCGCCAAAGACCGACGTGATGTCTTAATCGAACACGTTGGCACACTCTTCGTGCAGCTTACTGCACCGAATACAGACATTCGTCGCCACGTCGCCCAGACCGTCATTGTTCTCTTTGATGATGCTGATGAAACCAACTCGTTAATCACGGATTCATTCATCGAGTATACGTCCGAACTTACCGCTCTCCTCGGCGACGAATTACTGTCCGTCAGGCGCGCGGCAGTGTACGCAATCGAGACGATTGCGATGAATTCGCCGGGTGCTATCGTCCCGGCTATCGATGCCCTCATCCCGCTTCTCTCGGCTGAAGAATCGGACATCCGACAGACCGTCGTCAACACGATCACAGCAATCATCGAAATTTCTCCGAGCGACGCAGTCCCTACCATTCGAGCGCTTACGACGCTTCTTGGTGACGATGTGAGAACAATCCGATTGCGAGCAGAGCGCGCGTTGACATTATTAACTGAAACCGCTCCGGATGCAGCGGTACCCGCTGTCGATGCCCTCATCCCGTTGCTCGAAACCGAGAACACATATGCCCGAAAGACTGCACTAGAAATCATCGCACGGATCACACTGTTCGCCCCGGGTGCGGCGGTGCCTGCCGTCGACGAACTTGGCTCTCTTCTTACGTCTAATAATCAATATAGTAGAAAGGTATCAGCGTGCGCACTCGCTGAGATCGTCGAGCATTCCCCTGAAGACGTGATACCAGCCGTGAGTTCGTTCGCGTCAGTGCTCACTTCGTCCGAACCAATCGTCCAAAACGCAGCGGCACACGCGCTTGCGGAGATTGCTGAGCACTCCCCCGAAGATGTAGCACCCGCTCTCGATTCGCTTCTGCTTCTTCTTGATGCCGATGATCCGAGTGTTCAGAAAAACGCAGTACGCGCAATCATATCGATCGCAGAGAGTACTCCAGAAGCGGTAATTCCCATTATCGAGTCGCTCTTTTCTCCGCTTGACCCCGATGAGTCATTCGTTCGAGAGCAGACTGCACAAACGATCGCAGCAATTGCTCAGAACTCGACGAAACCAGCGGTGCCTGCTGTCGATGCTGTCACGACGCTTCTCAACACAGACGAGTCGATTGGCCGAAAGCTAGCGGTGCGTGCGATTGTCGAGATCGCAACGGAAGTGCCGGAAGCGGCTGTTCCTGCCATCGATCCGCTTCTCCTCTTCCTCGATTCTGATCGACCACTGGTTCGAAAGTACGTAATCGCTGCGATCGCCGTGGTTGCGGCTGCCTCTCCGAAGACAGCAGTCCCTGCTGTCGATCCACTCGTGCCCTTTCTCGACGCCGACGAGCCGAACATCAAGAAGCTAGCAGTGCGTGCAATCACCGAAATTGCCGAAGAGTCCCCCGAAGATGTCGTTTCTGTTGCCGATGGCCTCGTTCCGCTTCTCGATGACGAGGATGAACACGTTCGAGAGAGAGCAGTGCGTGCAATGGCTGCGATTGCTACTACTTCCCCGAAGGATGCGGCACCAGCCGTTACTGCGCTCGGATCGCTTCTCGACAGCGATGACGGTCTCGTCCGAAAGAAAGCGGTGTGTGCACTCATGGAGGTTGCCATTGCCCGCCCGAAGGACGCAGCACCAGCCGTTACTGCACTCGGATCGCTTCTCGACAGTGATGACGGTCTCGTCCGAAAGAAAGCGGTGCGCGCGATCGCGGCAGTTGCCAAGAACTCACCTGAAGACGTGGTCCCTGTCGTCGATGCCCTCTCGTTGTGCCTCGATGCAAACGAATCGGCTGTCCGGAAGAACGCGGCGTGTGCAATCACCGATGTCGCTAAGAACTTTCCGGACGCAGCGGTGTCTGCGACCGATCCGCTGATGCGTTGTCTTTCTGTCGATGATGTCTACCTCCAAGAGAAAGCGGTACGCTCGATTGCAGAGATTGCTTCTGTCTCCCCGGAGACGGTTGTTCCTGCTGTCGACTCTCTCGCAAAATTCTTCGATTCAGATAAGCCCTATGTTCAGGAAAACTCGTTGTACGCGGCCTCGGAGGTCGCCAGAGCTGTCCCAGAGGCGGTGATTCCCGTTGTCGGTTCGCTACTCCCGCTCCTCGATACTGATGACGTAGCCGTCCAGAAGTCCGCGATTCGCACGATTGTGTCAGTCGCACTCTATTCACCAACGGGCATGGCTCCTCCTGTCGATTCGTTCCTTCCTCGTTTCAGTGCCAATGAATTGGCTGATCAAAAGAGGGCAGTGGCTGCAATCGCGGCGATGATTGAAGCACCCCCTGAGGATATGATTCCTGCCGTCGATTCGCTCTGTGAGCTTCTCGACGATGAGACACTCGGTGCGAAGCTTGCAGTAACTGCAGTTACAGTGATCGCCGAGGACGAACCGTTTGTTGCTGCAACTGCTATTCACGGACTCGTACCGCTCTTCGAAAGCGATGATCCGTACATTAAGGAACTGGCGGTACAGGCGACCGTACTGATCGCGCACGGCTCGCCAGCGTCGGCGATTCCTGCCGTGGAGGCCTTTATTTCTCTTCTCGATGATGACAATGCGTTCATTCAGCACGGTGCGGTGATCGGAATCGGGTGGATCGCGAAAGGATCGCCGAAGGCGGCGGTATCAGCTGCCGAGCCTCTTATTCCGTTTCTCACTATGGGTGACGTAGCAGTACAGAAGACAGCAGCATACGTGATTGCACGAGTTGCCGAGCACGCACCGGAAGCAGCGGCTCCCGCCATCGATGCGCTTGTTGCCTGTCTCGCTGCCGAGACTCCGTATGTCCGAAAGCACGCTGCCGAGGCGATTGGAGCGCTTGCTCTCTCATCGCCAAAAGATGGCGACACTGCTGTCAAATCTCTCGCACTACTCCTTGATGACGAGGACGAACGCGTTCGGGAGAAAGCAGCGCGCACGATCGCAACGATTGCAAAGGGTGACTCTGAGTACACGCGACCTGCTATCGATGCGCTGATTACCCATCTCGATGCCAGTGATCCAAACATCCGAGAACTGACGGTTCGAACGATCACGGAGATCACGAAAGACGCACCACGTGCAGTGATTCCCGCTGTCGATCATCTCGTTCCTCTCCTCGGAGACGAGACGCCAGTTATTCAGAAGAGTGCAGTCACCGCGATTGCGGCGATCGCCGAACATTCGCCCGAAGCAGCGATGCCCGCTGTTGATCAGCTCATTACCCTCATCGAAGGTGAGAACGTATCCATTCAGGAGAAAGCAGTGCGCGCGATCATGCCGATCACCGAAGACTACTGAAGGACACTCACCAACTCTGGATGCAGAAAAGAGTAGAAAAGCGAGTTAATGTAACGATAAAATCGAATCGGACGGTGCTGGCTTCAGAGTACGTCCCCGAAGTCTTTGTGACCTTGGATTGACACTCCTTCCTCGGTAACTTCAGCGAGGAAGACACCGTTGCCCGAGCCTGTATCACGCTCGACAGCGGCTTTGACACCACTTGCGGCGACGCTTTTTGCTTCTTCGATCGAGAGATCATCGCTGTATTCTCGTTCGAGGGTTCCGTACGCGACCGTCAGCCCAGATCCGGTGACCGTGTAGTCATCTTCCATAACACCACCCGCGGGATCGATAGAGTAGACGTGTGATCCTTCGTCGTCGAGCCCACCGAGGATCGGATTGATGGCGAAAAACGGTCCACCACGGGCGTAGTTGCCCGCAATGGTCGAAAGCGCGCGCATCGACATCTCTTCGTCGCGGCGCACTTCGTAGAGGTTGACCTCGGCGCGGATGTTCCGAATGAACGACTGAGCACCACCGACGCTTCCGACGAGCGTCATCGCTGCCTTCGGGTGGATCTGCTCGACTTTCTGGACGTTCTTATTCGAGACGAACCGACCGCCGAGACTAGCGCGCATGTCCGTTGCGATAACGATTCCGTCGGTTGCCGTGATGCCGATGGTAGTCGTTCCAGTCTGGTTCACCTTCTCGACATCTGCATCCGAAACGTCCGGAAGCGAGCCAAGCTCTGGCTCGTAGATCGGAGGTTCATAATCACGCCTATCGTGTATTGAGCCGTGTCCCAGTCCTTGCGAGAGCTGTGTTTCGCGCATTACTACCGGGTAGCCGGCGTGCGCTGATAAAAGCACCCCTTCGAACACTCAACACCTGCTTCGGGCATGGTTGTGAGCGTCGTCACACCACCGGATTGCCCGGTGGAATGGGAACGGAAGCCCCACCTGCCGGGCAAGAACGCCGACCGGCAACAACAGGAGACCGGTGACGAGGATTACTTGGTACAGTGCGAACAGGACTATTGATCGTAACCGTGCGAGCATGTCCGTACAGACCGGGAATCCATAGTGGATATATAACTATTACGCCACGGACTTTCGGTCAATCCGGCTGCAGTCGTGCGATTTTCTCGATAGCCCGCCGAACAATCTGTGAAGCAGACGTTGCTGACGATCGGCGGTATTCACAGTGGATGAACCACGAGGGAGAGAGGAGTAATCCAAATAACTTATCGGCGCTATCGGTGTGACGTGCGCATTCAATCGGACCGATCTATGTAGCCAATCAGACCGATCGACGAACCACAAAGACCGATATGATCGAATCCGAAGGTACGTCATGAGCAACTATCTCGTCGCTGTTGAGGCAGCGTGGCTCGTCCGGGATGTCGAGAGTATTGATGACGCAATCGGTGTCGCAGTGAGTGAGGCTGGAAAGCGCCTGAACCAGACCGATATGGACTACGTAGAAGTCGAAATCGGTGCCACGGAATGTCCGGTCTGTAGCGAACCGTTCGACTCGGCGTACATCGCCGCTGACACCGCTCTCGTCGGTCTGATCCTCGAAATGGATGTTTTCAATGTTGATAGCAAACAGCACGCACAGCGCGTCGCAAAAAGTGAGATTGGTGGTGCACTCCGGAACGTCCCGCTCAAGGTGGTTCACGCGGTCAAAACCGAATCTGATTCCGAAACAGAGTAACGGCGACCCACGCACCGATAACATTTTTGTATAACCACCGGTTATCTCGCGTATGGAACTTCCGACGCCGGAGGATCTTCGCGAGAACCGGCACGAACTCGAACTCACACAGAGCGAACTGGCAGACATGGCTGATGTTTCTCAGCCACTCATTGCACGCATCGAGGGTGGTGATGTCGACCCACGGCTATCGACGCTCCGGCGCATTGTCACCGCGCTCAACGAGGCAGGAGGAGCACTCCGTCGTGCCGAAGACATCATGCACAGTCCCGTTATTGGGGTCGCTCCGGACGACAATGTCGGTGACTCGATCGACCGTATGAGTCGGGAAGGCTACTCACAGCTCCCGGTTATTCGGGACGGCTATCCTGTCGGCATCATTAGCAACAGTGATATCCGGCGCATGAATGAAGACGCCTCACCCGCTGAACTCCCGATCGCCGACGTCATGCGCGAGTCAATCACGACGGTAACGCCCGATGCCACGCTCAGTGAGGTCGATACCCACCTAAATCACCACGACGCTATCATTGTTATCGATAGCGGCGAGATGGTCGGAATCATCACCGAAGCGGACGTGGCCACACACATCTCCTGATTATTGCAACGTTAGTCCTCGTATTGTTACGCGGCCAGTCTCTTCCTGATCTGATTCGACGTGGCCGATGATCCGTCCATCAGTGTTATCACAGAGTTGTTCGGCGTCTTCAGGCGAAAGCGCGGCGACAAAGCCCGTTCCCATGTTGAACGTTCGGTGCATCTCCTCGCTCGTGACGTTGCCCTCGTCCTGTACGAACTCGAAGACTGGCTGTGCATCGAATGGATCGGTAATGTCGTAGTGAAACGCGCCCATGCGCACGAGGTTCGTCCAGCCACCACCGGTAACGTGTGCTGCAGCGTGTGTATCGAGTTCGCACAGTGAATCGAGGAGGTAGGTGTAGATCCGCGTTGGTTCGAGTAACACCGACCCGATCGTCCGTGGTTCCGATTTCGCTTCTGCTGTCGATTCATCACGTGGGAACGGGTCCTCGTACTCGTGGCGTTCCAGTGCTGCCTTCCGGGCGAGTGTCAGTCCATTCGAGTGAATTCCGTTCGATGGAAATCCGACGATTGCGTCGCCCGGCTCGGCTTCACCTGGAAAGACCCCATCTTTCGGCGCGAGACCGGCACACGTCCCAGCAAGATCGAGACCACTGACGACTTCGGGCATCACCGCCGTTTCACCGCCGACGAGCGCACAGCCTGCCTCTGCTGCTCCTGCAGCAAGCCCCTGACCAATCTGTGCTGCGGTCTCGTCGTCCGGCTCGTCGATCGCGAGATAATCCACGAACGCGACCGGGTCGATACCTACTGCGGCGAGATCATTTGCGTTCATCGCTATGCAGTCGATACCGACCGTGGAGTAATCGTCAAGCGCCTCTGCCACGAGGAGCTTCGTCCCGACACCGTCGGTCGCAAGCGCGAGATACCGGTCGCCGATATCGATGACGCCAGCGTAATCACCCTCGGTATTGAGGTCCTCCACTGCACCGACCAGCGCAGCCGTTGCCGCCTCACTGTCCGAAATATCGACGCCTGCCCCAGCGTACGTCATCCGCTCCTCGTCGGTCATATAACTGAGTGAGAGGGCAGCGGTCGCAAAAACACTGCGGTTGTTCGGAACGGAGAGACAGCTAATTCGTGGTTGCGTTGAATCCATTGTGGATCTGTGAAAGCAGATGAGCGCCCCTCTCGATGGGACTCGAACTGTTCGAGCATTTCACCATTACTCACCGGGAGCAGCGTGAAGACCGTTCGTCAGCGGAGTGAAACACTGGTACATGTGGCGTAACATGTATACTGCAAGGCGATCTATTCTCGAATATGTCGACGAACGATGCGGGGGAGACGAAGGTAAATGACAAAGGGATGGTAACGATCCCAGCAGGTATCCGTCGACGGCTCGATATTGATGGGGGAGACAAACTCCGGTGGGACGTCACCGACGAGGGGGAGTTGACCGTCAGGGTCGTCCGGCAGCGCTATGAGGCGTTTGCAGACGATAGCTTGAAAGCAGATCTCGGTGGTGATAGCGACACCTACGATCTCGCTGGCTACGAGCCTGAGTTCCCGGAGGACAGGTAATGGCGGTCGCAGTCGTTGATACTACCATTCTCATCGACTACAAGAATACTGGCGCTGGTGAGCGTCACGACCGAGCAGAGGCGATCGTTCGGAGTATCGACACTGGAACACTCCCGATCGGTCGGGTAACGAACTACATCCTGTCAGAGACGTTGAACTGGCTCAATGAACGACAACGACACGATATCGCTGTCGATCTCCGCCGCCGACTCGCTGAGTCAGCAGGATTCGAACTCGTTCACGCCGCACAAAAGGACTTTCATCGTGCTGTAGAGCTGTTCGAGACCTACGAAGGGCTTGCTTTCGGCGATGCAACCCTCATCGCGTATATGGAACGCGAAGGGATCGAGTATCTCTACAGCTTCGACGACGATTTCGATGTTGTCGATCACTGCACTCGTCTGAAGAGCGCCGACAATCCTCTCGGATAACGGCTGGGACTAGATACTATTTCCGTCCTTGTCATTTCCAAGGTATGTCTTCTTCCGAGAATGCCCATTCATTCGGATTGTTCGTTAACCATTCGACGTACGATTCGACCATTTCCTGCAGGGAATACCGTGGTTCCCAGCCCAAATCGGTTCGAATCCGTGTCGAGTCTGTTGGTGGATGACTGTTCCTATCGCCAGCCCACGTCGTGTCTGCGCTTTTTTCTTGAAGCTGAATGTCTGTATCGGGAACGGTTTTCGAGACCAGATCGACGATTTCTTCGAGCGTTGCATGTTGATCGGTTCCGACCAGGTAACGGTCGTACGAAAGATCATCGTTAGTTACGGCAGACACGAATGCTCGAGCACTATCTTCTGCGTACAGAAACTCGTCCCGAATCCCCGTCTGGGGCACCTCCAGAGCGATCCCACTAACCGCTGCCTTCACCACTGCTACATCGTAGGAGTTCCCTCGGAGTCGGTCCGGACCGAAGCCGTGTACAGATTCTAAGGCGGCAAACTCGGTGTCGAAGGTAGTACCGAGCCATTCGATGGCATATTTGGTCATCGCATAGGTGCTGTTTGGTCGCCGGACGGTCGTTTCAGTAATACGTTCGGCGTCTGGTGGACCGTTCCCATATACGTTGACCGATGAGCCAGCAACGACTCGGTCGACATCGAGGGACTGTGCTGCTTCGAGAACGTTGATCGTCCCACCCACGTTCACGTCGAACGCCTTTCGCGGATTCGATCGGGAATCAGGAACCAACAACGAGGCCAAGTGAATAATGCAATCCGGGTTGGTGGAACCAATTGCATTGTACACGGCCACCGGATCGGTGACGTCTCCTCGAATGATTCGCACTCTGTCCTTTACGCTCAGAGCAACTGGTCCTAATGCTGCAATATCAAACGCGACAACATCGTGTCCTGACGACGTCAGCAATCGAAGGACGTGCCCGCCAATGAACCCGCTAGCACCGGTAACAACAACACGCATATCCCGGATACAACTCATCACTTAAAGATAACTTCGATCTAAATACATAGAAATAAATACAATTCCATTTCCCACAATTAATTGTCATTATACGACGATATAAACACTGTATCGAATCGTGGTGAATAGCCTGTTCCAAGATCTGCCGCCTTCAAATCGATATCAGTATCCGAAGCCGACGAACAGCGCTGCCCAGATAGCGAGTCCGACGGAGACGAGAAAGACGACGCTGAAGACGATAATGCTCCAGCTGAGCACCTTCCGACCGTCGAGCGGGCCGAAGGGAATCATGTTAAATCCCGCGAGCAAGAGATTGACGGAGACACCGAGTTGGCCGGCTTGTTGGAGGATTCCATCGGGCGAAAACAGGACGAGCGGGAAGAAGACGGCGGCGAGTGCGAGGTTTGTCAGTGGGCCAGCAACAGCGATGAGGCCGTTCTGGCGCGGTGTGATCTCTCGTCCAGCGTGATAGACTGCGCCGGGCGCCGCGAACAGGAATCCGACGAGACCTGCACCGATCGCAACCGCGAGCATCGTGTAATCGGCCCGAAATTCTGCGATCCGACCGAACTGTATTGCGACGACCTTGTGTGCGAGTTCGTGCAGCAAGAACCCGATTCCGACGGTCCCCATGCTCAATGCGAGTGTTACGATGGCCGTCTCGACCGAGAAGATGCCAGCAAGCAGATCGGACGCAAGATCGCGCCGGAAAAAGAACGTGAACGCGATGCCAAGCGCGAGCCACGCCGCACCGAGATCCCGAATCTCACGCTCGCTGAACTCGATACCATCCGAATGTCGCTGATACGTCACAGGAGTCCCCCCATGATGATGTCAATACTTCTTCGTGCTCCTTTGAGCATCAGCTTAACGACCTCCACGTCGCCAATGACGTACGGGACTGTCGCGACGAATGCCGCAGATCCGATCGTACTCCCGAGGTTCGTCATCGCAACGACGAGAATGAGTTTGAACAGTGGCACCTGTTTCATTCGGGCGAAGAGGTCACCGAGTGGACTCTCTTCGTCACTTAGAATCTCGTTGAGCTTTGCGATGTCCGTGACGTTTACCGTCGTATAGCGCAGTTCGACGTAGCCCGAAAACCAGCCTGGTGCGAGCAACGGATTGACCGATGTTAACCACGCGACTGCGCCACCGACAGTAGCGCTCGTCCAGTGTGCGCCACTCAACCGCGAGAGCGTGAACGTGCAGATGCCGTTGAAAAGGAACCACGCACCGAAGAGCTTGAGGAGAAACGTGTTCCGAACGCCGGCCATCGCAATGAGGGCGAAAAACGAGAGAAAGCCAAGCATGATGAGATAGCCGACCATTTTATACAATGAGAACCGCGAGCCGGTCTGTCGTCCAGCGATCGATTCCATCGGTGGGAGTGTCTCCGGTGCCGTGAGATACTGCTCAATTCCTGCTTGATGGCCTGCACCAACGACCGCGACAACATGCTTTCCCGACTCGCGGAGCGAGACGAGTTTGTGCGCGATGTAGGCGTCTCGCTCGTCGATGAGCGCCTCAGCACCACCCGGGGAGAATCGACGGAACTCTTCCATCATCGCGGTTACGACATCTCCGTCGGTCAGTTCGTCTATGTCAAACACCTCTGTCTCATCGATCTCCTGTGGATTGTGTAACAGGGAGAATAGAAGCCCGAGTCCGAGTCCCAGCGTTGTCCCACCGGCAAGCGAGACGATGACAACATCGATGACGACGCCGATGAATCCCATTCCGGAATCAGTGAGAACGAACGGTCCAGCGATTCCCTCTGCGATGACTGTGATGAACGTACCGACGAATAGACCGATTGAAAGACCAAGTAGCAACGCACCAACGAGATCAAGCGCGAGACCACCAACTAATCTAAGCTTCTCGATGACCGAGAGACGAGTCCAAAAGCGTTGGATGGTAACCTGTATGTCTCGGTCGACGAGCGCAACGTCGATTCCGGACTCTTCTGCAGCATCGATGGCGGCCATCATGTCCGCACCGGGCTCGATATCGAACTGATCTCCGAGCCGGGACTGGATGTACGAGAGCATCCAGTACGCAAGGAACTGGTAGACAGTATTCCCGCGGAGGAGATCACCTGCATCGAGATCGTCAGGGTGTTCACCCTTGATCTGACGGTAGCGTCCTTCGTCGAGTTCAACCGCAACAACGTCTGGACGCTCCTCAGCGACGACCGCCTCGACTTCTTCAACACTCTTCTCGGAGACGTGGGCCGTCCCAACGACACGGACTGACCCCTGCTCCGTAACCCGCTCACTCATTGGGGGCGCTACCGTCTCCTGACGCATCAAGATTTCGAGGCCGAAACTTTTCGCTCAACGAACCGACTAATCCCGTGCATACTGTCCCATTCTATCACAGAAATGAGTGAGCATCAGTTTCGCATCGGTGAACCGAACAGCAGCCACCAACGACCGTCCTTATGAATGAGTCTCTTCGTGGTTGGTCTCCACGACGTGGTTTTCGTCGTTCAACGGGGGATCGTGGATGATCCGTGCCTTCATGATGCGGGTGTTGTCTACCTGTTCGACTTGAATCGTGATTCCGTCGTACTCGATCTCTTCTCCTGGCTCGACGAGACGACCGGCACGGTTGAAAATGAATCCTGCAATCGTCTCGAACTCCTCGCCTTCAGGGAGATCAATGCCGAGAGCGTCGTTCACGACGTCGATGTTCACTTCTCCTCGAACGAGAACGGTGTTCTCATCGATGAATTCGACTGGTTCTTCCTCGCCTCCTTCGAGGATCTCACCGACGATCTCCTCGACCACATCTTCCATCGTGATGAGTCCTTCTGTCGTGCCGAACTCGTCAATGACGACAACCATATGCATCCGATTCTCGCGCATTTCGCGCAGGAGTTCGTCGACGTTTTTCGACTCCGGAACGTGAAGAACTGGCTGGATGAGATCGTCTAGATCGAGAGCATCCGACTCCCCGTAGTTGAGATCACGAACGAGATCACGAATGTGAACGACGCCGATGACGTTGTCGAGTTCACCGTCGTAAACGGGTAACCGCGCATGACCACTCTGAATGCATTTTTCTATTCCTTCCTCGATGCTGGACTCTTTACTGAGTGCCGTCATATCGAGTCGCGGGGTCATGACCTCCTTTGCAATGGTGTCGTTGAATCTGAGTGTGCGTTGGAGTATATTGCGTTCTTCCTCGGCAAGAACGCCCTCTCGTTCGCCCGTCTCGATCATATCCTGAATCTCCTGACGAGTGACGTAGGACGTTTCGATGGCCGATCGACCACCAGTCACGCGATTCACCTGCCGGGTGAGGAAGTCGAACATGACGACAAGCGGGAGCAAAACGTACTCTGCGAGCTTCAGCGGTCTTGAAACGCGCAGTGCCCACGATTCTGTATTCTCGATCGCGTATGATTTCGGAGAGCTTTCACCGAACAGGAGAACGAGGGCAGTGATTCCGAACGTGGCGACAGCGACCGCCATTCCACCCGAGAAATAGAGCGAGAGCAGCCCGGTTGCGATCGAAGACATCGCAATATTGACGAGGTTGTTACCGACAAGGATTGTCACGAGCAATCGGTGCGGGTCTGATTTGAGCTTTTGTAACGTCTCCCCGGACCGTCGTTCCTGAGAAAGTGCTTCGACACGATGGGAAGCAATCGAGAACATGGCGATTTCCGACGAGGAGAAAAACCCAGACAGTCCGAGTAGAATAAAGATGACGACAAGACCGAGACCAGCGGTCGCGCCCTTATCGAGAGTAAACAGTCCAAGGAGGTCTATTTGTACTTCGGTCGGTGTGGCATTCCCCAACGCGACGGATAATGCATGCACAGCTGAAGAACTATGGCCCATTCCCGTCCATTCTTCTCACTCAGTCAGATTAAACGTTGTCATGGAGGCGAAGAACTTAGGCTGCTTTCGGTCGAAATCGGCGGCATGATCAGTCCACCAATCACACTCCATCGACTACAGACGTGTCATTTCTGTGAGCGCGTTGTCCGTCGCCACAACGAACTTGATCATGGGATGGCTGGTATTGCGGATCCACGGCCAGCCGTTTCTCTCATCGACAGCGATGGCAGCATCAATCACGCGTGGGTTGCTGGCGCTTGGCCCAAGTTCCCTGACTACAAGGCAATCGAAGCAGCTATCGAAGAACTGTGACCGTAGAACAAGCTGCGACAGCGATCAAAGAAGATGGTGGATGCGTTATCTATCCCACAGAGACTGTGTATGGACTCGCGGCCGACGCATTGAACCCAGAATCGATCAATCGTGTGTTCGAGCTGAAGGGACGCTCCCGAGACAACCCGATTTCGTTCGCTGTTCCTGACATCGAAACAGTCGATGAGTACACACGACCGACCGACCGCGAGCGCGCCTTCATGAGAGCGTTTCTTCCGGGACCGATCACGGTCGTGCTCGAACGGCGGTCGGGGGCTGGCGTACCGGACGTTCTCACGGGCGGGCGTGAGCGCGTTGGTGTCCGGATCCCAGATCACCCGATTGCACTCGATCTGCTCGAACGCGTCGCTCCGCTCACGGCCACGAGTGCCAACCGGAGTGGTGCTGGGAGCGCCCGTCGCGTTGAGGAGATCGCACCCGATTTCCGAGACGCTGTCGACGCTATTCTCGACGACGGGGAAACACCGGGAAGCGAGAGCACAGTTGTCGATGTTTCTACGGACACCATCCATCGACGAGGAGCCCTCGCAAACGAAATCGAGGCGTGGCTAACCGAGGAGTGAACGCAGCGAACGCGTCCGTACTCCACACTGTGGACGGTATTCACAAGATTCACACTTGCTCGTGTTGCGCGTCCGTGATGGCGGTCCATCGACGCTTGCTGCTGTCCGCAGCGCGCGACGATACTGTCCCACGCGCCGCGCGGTGAGTTCTATCTCGCGGACCACACCGTGTGTCGAGTACTCGATGAACGCTCGATCGACAGGTGTCTCACGCTCCCACGCAAGTGCCTTCGCAGCTGCGACCGCTCGCACGTTTTGCGGACCCCACACACCTGTTTCGGGTGGCTCACCGACGGAAACGATCGACGGTGCGAGTGGATCTTCGAGAACTTTGTGGGCGATCCCTCGCGCCTGCCGGCCGGTGAGGAACGTTTCGCGCGACGACGGCTCGCAGAGCGAATCGAACGCATCGATGCGCGCCCGCGCCCGACCGAGATTGCATCGGTAGGTTACTGGCGTAACGGCAATCGGTTCGGTCTGTAAGCGTCGATCCGGATCGAGCAGCTCCGGGTAGCGAAACGCAAGTTCGAACCGTTCGTCACGCTTCGGCGGATCGTACTCATCTTCGTGCCACCGATAGTACAGTTTACGGGGGCAGTACGCTGCCAACGCAATGTCAGTGAACGCATACACGCGTTCGCGTGGCTGCGTGCTGGCATTTGAATGTTCGGTCGTTCACACATCAGAACAATGGTAAAAATGAAGGGAGAATGAGTGAACGATAACTTAGAGTGAAACGTCTGTTTCCATCCCTTCTGTCGCCTCGTCGAGGCCGTCTTCTGTTACGTCTTCGGTGTGCTCTTCGAGGTCGGCATCGGTGAGCAACTCCTCGAACTCATCCGAGTACCGGCTGTTGACGCGGCGGATCTCGTCCTGCGTCTCGACGATACGGTGGTATTCCCGGACCGACGACTCGGGGACGTCGAGTGCATCCGCAATCTCGCTGTCCGTCCGCTCCTCGACGAGCAGTCGCCGGAACGCCTCGGGAGCGAACGAAACGTCTGTTTCACGCTCGCGGATGAGATGAAGATCATGACGGGCCAGAACGACCCTTTTTTGATCAATGTCGAGCCGATCAGAGAGAGCAGTATCCTCTTCGTCCTCGTAGAATCCACGCACTATCGTTTCGTACTCGTCGACAGAGAGATCTGTCTCGAACGTCAGCTGCTCGCGCATCTGTTCGATGATGGCACGGAGTTTCCCCTTGATCTCCCGCTCATCTTCTGTGAGGGAGCCCCGCGACTCTTCTTGTTTCTCTGTAATCGTGTCATCTTCCGTTACCTCCAAGAAGATATCCCGGAGTTCTTCTGTTTTTTCGTTCATCAGGACTATGAACACAGGATACGAATATATGAATCTGTCCCCGGCGATTTCAATGATTCAAGCATGTACTACCTCCATCCGATCTGAAAGAGTACGTAACGACTCGAAACCGCGTCACCGTGGTCGCTCAAGCAATCGAGGGATCGGCTCTGTTCATCTGCTCGTCTATTTGTATGCAGTATTCTCGACGATTTGCGAACTGGTCATACTGGACGCGTTCAAATGCAGCTATCATTGGTGTGTTGTGTGTGTCAGCATCTGCCATGATTCGATCTGCCCCCGTCTTTAGGATGGTCCTTGTCCCGCGTGTGAGCAACGCATCGACGTACTGTTGTCCACGCAGCTCTGGAACGACACCGATGTATCCGATCGAAGCGCCTGCTGGAATTCTGGTAGGCATGATCACTCCGACGAGTTCCTCGTCTGGTGTCCACGCTAATTCCCACCACGATGGGTCGTACACAAGAGACGTGAGACTCTCGAAGTGCGCTATTGCGTCTTCTGCTGGGCCGACCGTCTCTCGCTGTTCTTGTATTCGCTGATCGAGAGACCCGACTGAGACTCGTCGAATTGCGTCTTTGAATGGGTTTTCTCCTATTTCCTCAAGTGATCGATAGGTCAATTCGTGATCTGTAGACGGTGGGTATTCCATCTCCTCTGCTTTGAATTCGAACCGGACGGTCTCGCGGATCTGGCTGAATCCACACTGTTCTACGAGGGATCTGCGTGATTCTGGATGTGCCTGCCACTGTGGCTGTTGGACAGGGGTATCGAGCACGTATTCGAGTTGTTTTGTACCGAGCGAACGTGCGGTGTCGAACATCGTATCGAGCAGCACAGTCCCGGTTTCGAACGCGGATGTTCGCTGCCAAGGAAGGTCAAGAAGAATGATGGCAACTGGCTGATCACGCTTTGGAAGTGTCCAAAATGCTGCACGGCCAACTGGGTGACCGTTACGCTCGGCGAGATAACACCACTCGCGTCGCATCGCACCCTTCGAAATGAGGTCTTCGACGTACTGTCGAACGTCATCTACATTTTCTGGCTCTGTTGCAGTCCTGATGAATGTCGAGAGTTCATCGGCCTCGATGGGTCGAATATGAGTCATATAGATTCCATACGCTCATGCCGTCTAATATTCATCGACGTAAGAGATCTCAATACATGCTGAACACTGGAGCTACCTCACGAATCACACGTATCAAGATCAAGAAACCGCTACGGAAAAAGTGCCCGTAGTCTCCAACACGACGAGGTACACCAGTGCGTCGAAATAAGATGGCCGTCAGACCGCGATAACTGCTGTCTCGACCGATCGTCTCAAGACAAGCAGACAAACAGCGTCGATCGTTGCAAAGCGAACCGAACAGTCAAACAGCAATAAAAACTGAGGTATCTGTGATGCTCATAAGCACACTGGGTTCTCACCCACTGAAAACAACTTCAATCCCTGCATAGTCTGTTGGTAAGACTTAACCTTCTCCTTCTATGCTGATAATCCATGATACGCCCGCTACAAGCCGAAACAGTCACTCGTGAGACATTTTGGCTCATCGGACCTGTTGGTGAGGTTGTGTTCTACTATCTTGCCCTACTGACGGTTCTTGTGTTCTCCTTCGGTGCGTACTACCGATTTTCGCGGTACGCAGAGGGTTCTGAGGATCCATTCGAACGTCTCGATCAACTTCCACAGCGCATTATTCGGGCCGCAAAGATCGTCGGCTCGAACGAACAGCAGTTCAATCGTGATTTTGTTGGTGGCATGATGCACGCCTTCATCCTCTGGGGGTTTTTGACGCTACTCATTGGGACGACGATCCTTGCGATCGACATGGATATCTACCGAAAGCTAACCGCAGCGTTCGGTACGGAACAATCGTTCTTTGTGGGTGATTTCTACCTCTCATACTCGCTCGTGATGGATGCGATGGGGCTGCTGTTCGTCGTCGGTCTCAGTGTCGCACTCTACCGTCGGTACGTCACGCGCAACGAGCGTCTGTGGGGTCGCCACACGAGCTTTGAGGATGCGTATCTCGTTTGGATGCTCTTCTTACTCGGTGTCGGTGGCTACCTCGTCGAGGGTGTTCGTATCCTCGGGGCTGGATTTCCGGATTTCGAGACAGTGAGCTTCGTCGGCTGGTTCATCGCTGATATGTTCCAGATCGCCGGCGTAACGGCGGGGATGGCTCGTGCGATCTACCCGGCCATGTGGTGGTCACACGCGCTGCTCGCGCTGGTTTTCATCGCATCGATCCCGCTTGCGAAACCGTTCCACATGGTTTCGAGCTTCGGGAACGTCGTCACCCGCGATGAGAAGGCGGGTGTTCGATTGCCGGGCGTTCCAGCCGATGCATCTCCCGATGAGATCGGAGCGAGCACGATTGATGACTTCTCGTGGAAACAGCTCCTCGATCACGACGCGTGTACGAAGTGCGGCCGCTGTTCGTCAGTCTGTCCTGCGAAGGCCGCTGGTCGACCGCTCGATCCGCGTGATGTCATTCTCGACCTCAAACAGTACCGCGAGGATCTTGACTCCGGGAACACAGACGAAGTCCCGATCATCGCTGATGGAGGCAACAGTGTCATCGCAAGCGAGACGATGGAGTCGTGCATGGCCTGTATGGCCTGTATGGACGCCTGTCCGGTCGATATCGAACACGTGACCCAGTTCACGGAGATGAACCGTCGGCTGACCGAATCCGGGCAGATGACCGAAACAGTCCAAGAGGCGATGATGAACGTGTTCCAGAACGGCAACACGTTCGGCGATCCAGAGCGCAAACGACCGGACTGGGTTGAGGATCTCGCGTTCGAGGTTCCCGACGCACGCGATCAATCGGTCGAATATCTCTGGTACGTCGGTGATTACCCGAGCTACGACGACCGTAATCAGAAGGTCGCAAAGTCGATCGCAACTCTGTTCCACCGCGCTGGTGTGAGCTACGGAATTCTTTACGATGACGAGCAAAACGACGGCAACGACATCCGACGCGTCGGCGAAGAAGGGCTGTACGAGATGCTCGTCGAGGACAATATCGCACAGTTCGAGGACTGTGAGTTCGAGAACATCGTCTGCACCGACCCACACAGCTACAACACGTTCAAAAACGAATACCCAGAATTCGGATGGAACGAAGACGGTGAGATCGATGTGTACCATTATACGCAAGTCGTTCAGACGATCGTTCCGGATCTCGAACTGACGGGTAACGAACTCGATTACACAGTCACCTACCACGATCCGTGTCATCTCGGACGGTTCAACGACGAGTACGAGGCTCCCCGCTCACTCGTCCGAGAGACTGGGTGCGATCTCCACGAGATGCCGCGAAACAGAGCCAACTCGTTCTGCTGTGGTGGCGGTGGCGGTGGGCTCTGGATGGACCTCGAAGAGGAGACGAAGCCAAGCGAGGAGCGTCTGCGTGAGGCACTTGAGGACACCGACGCTGGTACTGGGATCGAGAAGTTCGTTGTCGCCTGCCCGATGTGCATGACAATGTACGAAGACGGCCGAAAAACAGGCGACTTCGAGGACGAGATCGAAGTCGTCGGTCTCTCAGAACTACTCGCAGAAGCGGTTACGACGGACGTTGCGAGCGCAAGCGTCGGATCCAGTCAGTCCTCGGCTCCGGCCGACGACTAATCGTCTCGCTACTTCTTCGGTTTTCTTTCATCTTTGTTCTACTATTTACTCTCGGAGTAGCGCCACGCCTGCGAGTGAGTCGCCGGCAACAACCGTTGCCTCTCTTGCGATCCAGTAGAGGATCCCATCACGGTCGGTCTCGACTTTCTGAAGCGTTTCGTAGGTCGTCGGATCGTACAGGGTACCGAGCGGCGTGTTGGCGCCCACGTACTCGCCCAATTCAGCCCTTCCATCGTAGTGAAACAGCCCCGAATCGGTGGCCTCTACTCGCCCGAGATGGTTACGCGCGAGCACACTGTCGCCGTTCGGCTTCGGTTCCTCCGCAAGCATATCCAGCTCGCGGAGTACGTTGAACAGCCCCTGAAGTCCCCGCTCGATTGCTGATTCGACGAGCTGTTTGTTGTGTGCGAGTTCGGGAGTGATCGTTGGGATGTCCCCGGTGGCGGCAGCGACGCGAAGTTTGCCATCGAAGCGGCGTTCGTGCCACTCCGTATCAGCGTTCGCTCCGGCTGGCTCTCCGAGCAACAGCGCTGTCCCGAACGCTTTTGCGAGCTCACGTGATGGTGGATGATCTTCCGTGAAGACGACGTGCGTAAGCGTGTCGGGACTCCCAGTGTGTATATCGACGATCGCGTCTGCTTCTCCCGCGTATTCCCAGAGGCGGGCAGCCATACGTTCGTGGAGCGATCCGTCGGTGTCTCCCGGCCAGACACGGTTCATGTTCGAATTCATCGAATCGAGGCTTCCCGGCGTCGTATAGGAGACGCGATCGAACGTGATCGGGTTCGCAACTGGAATGGCGATCACCGTCCCGCGGAGATTCGAAGGCAGATCTTCGTGGAACCGCCGCAGCACTTCACTCCCATTTACTTCACGGCCGTGTTGGGCAGCCTGGACGTAGAGTGTCGGTCCCGGTTCGTCACCCTCGTACGTGTGGACAGTCGTCTCTACGGAGAGATCCGACGGCAACCGAGCGAGTTCGATTCGTGTCGCAGTATGGGCGGTCATATCAGCTAGAGTGGACTACGTAGTAATGTAGGTATGCCCGCTCGTTGTTTCGATAGCAGCGATACGATAGTGGTTTTGTCCGCGAATCACAATCAGTAGATATGGATCTTCGACAGCGCCCCCGCCGCCTCCGACGAGACGATTTCCGGGATCTCGTCAGCGAAACGAGCTTATCACCGAACGACCTCATTGCCCCTGTTTTCGTGGATGCGACGACCGACGAGCGCGCACCGATTCCGTCGATGCCGGGTCACGAGCGTGTCCCCGTCAGAGAAGCGGTCAATCGTGTCGAAGAAGTGCTCGAAACGGGCGTCGAGACCATCATCCTGTTTGGGATTCCAGAGTCGAAGGATGAGAACGGATCGCGCGCGTGGGCCGAGAACGGCGTCGTTCAGCGCGCTACGCGTGACATCACCCGAGAAACCGATGCCGCCGTCATCACCGACGTCTGCATGTGTGAGTACACCGATCACGGCCACTGCGGTATTCTCGAAGACGATGCGCGCGAATCACCAACGCTGACCGTCGATAACGACGCGACACTCGATCGATTGGCGCGTATTGCCGTCTCACACGCTGAATCGGGCGCGGACATGGTTGCGCCGAGCAGCATGACGGACGGGATGGTTAGTGCAATTCGTGATGCACTCGATGAGCACGCGTACGAGGACGTTCCGATCATGAGCTACGCGGTGAAATACGAGAGCGCCTTCTACGGACCGTTCAGGGATGCAGCGGACGGCGCACCCGCGTTCGGCGATCGACGACACTACCAGATGGACCCTGCGAACACACGCGAAGCACTGCACGAAGCCGCTATCGACGCCGAACAAGGTGCAGACGTACTGATGGTCAAGCCCGCACTCGCCTATCTCGATGTCATCAGCGCGGTGCGTGAGGAGTTCGATCATCCCGTTGCAGCGTACAACGTCAGCGGCGAGTATGCGATGCTTCACGCGGCTGCCGAGAAGGGATGGCTCGATCTCGATGATGTCGCTCACGAATCACTGCTTTCAATCAAGCGAGCTGGCGCAGATCTGATTTTCACGTACTTCGCAGAAGCGATCGCAAGCACACTCTCTGAGTAAGCTTTGGGCTGGTTTTCGTGACATATCACTGTACAGCGCTGCCGATGAAAATCGTTAAGCCAGAACGGGCTCGATTCGAGCCGCTATGGATTCTGCTGATGAACCAACAGCACAGGACGCATACGACGAGTTAGCCGAAGAATACGCAGCGCGCGTCGATGAAAAACCGTACAACGCCGACTTGGATTTTCCAGCGATGACATCGCTCGTGCCAAACGTGGACGGAAAGCGTGTGTTGGACGCGGGCTGCGGGAGTGGCCGGTATTCAGAGTGGTTGCTCGATCGAGGGGCGGACGTTCTCGCTGTCGATGCGAGCGAAGAGATGGTCCATCACGCGAGAGAAAGAGTCGGTAATCGAGCACACGTTCGTCGAGCCGACCTCGATGAGCCACTCGGATTTGCGGAAGATAACGAATTCGACGTGATCGTGAGTGCGCTCGTTCTTCACTATGTGGAGGATTGGAGAGAGCTGTTCGCAGAGTTTGCCCGCATCGTGAAGCCGGATGGTGTTTTGCTCTGTTCGCTCCAGCACCCGATTGACGACTACCGACGGTTAGAAATCGAGAACTACTTCGAGGTAGAACGGCAGACAGACACGTGGTCGAGTTTCGGGACGCCAGTCGAAATGCCGTTCTACTGGCGTCCGCTTTCGGAGGTTATCAATCCGATACTCGAGGCCGGATTTCAGTTAAAGACAATCACTGAGCCTCAGCCAACGGCTGAATTCAAAGAGAAAAGGCCAGTCAGATATGAAAAAGTGATGAGACGACCGACGTTCCTCTGTCTCAAGGCATTTCGCTGAGTGCGCTCTCTGTGCCATTTGGATGTTCGGACGTGTAAACGAGGGAAACGACGGTCCGTTCTTGAGGCTGCGTTCGTCGATGCTGGATCAGATTTTTTACCCTTCAATTGGTGTCGGATTCACACTATAACATCCAGATGGCCACAACAGAACGGGGGAACGAGCATCCATCTATATAGGGATAGTGCTTCAGAAGCGTATCATGAGTGCGCTTGAATCAGAATACCGTCTGGATTATTTCGAAGAGGAGGGGTTTTCCAGAACGAACTGCCAGACGTGCGGAGATCACTTTTGGACACGTGATCCGAGCCGTGAAACGTGTGGTGAACCTCCCTGTGAGACGTACAGTTTCATCCACAATCCGGGATTCGACGAGGAATACAGTCTGTCCGAGATGCGTGAGGTGTTCCTCTCATTTTTCGAATCCCACGATCACGAGCGCATTGAACCGTACCCCGTGGCAGCGAATCGCTGGCGCGACGATGTGCTTCTCACACAGGCTTCGATCATGGACTTCCAACCGTTGGTGACGAATGGAACGACACCACCGCCGGGGAATCCGCTGGTGATCTCTCAACCGTGCATTCGGATGCAAGATATTGACGACGTTGGGAGGACTGGTCGACACACAATGGCCTTCGAGATGATGGCCCATCACGCGTTCAACGCACGTGAGGACGCTCAAGAATGCGCATACGAAGGAGAAGTTTACTGGAAAGAGCAAGCAGTCGCACACTGTGATGAACTCCTCGATTCATTGGGCGTCGATCTCACTGAAGTCATCTACATCGAGGATCCGTGGGTCGGTGGCGGCAACGCTGGTCCGGCACTCGAGGTCATCTACCGTGGGGTGGAGCTTGCCACCCTGGTTTTCATGACGATGGAACAGAGCAGTGACGGCGAGTATGAACTCAAGGACGGCAACACGTATACGCCGATGGATACGTACGTTGTCGACACTGGCTACGGTCTCGAACGCTGGACGTGGGTCAGTCAGGGAACGCCGACTGTCTACGAGGCAGTCTATCCCGAAACGATTGCCTTCCTCAAAGATGATGCTGGCATTTCTCACAATGAAAGCCAACAAGAGATCATCACCCACGCAGCGACGCTCGCTGGGAACATGGACTCGGATAAAGTGAGCGACATCGAGGGCGCACGCAAAGAGATCGCCGCAGCGGTTGGCGTCGATATCGAAGAACTCCGAACCTTACTCGAACCGCTCGAAACAATATACGCCATCGCGGATCACTGTCGAACGCTCGCGTATATGCTTGGTGACGAAATCATCCCTTCGAACGTCAGCACGGGCTATCTCGTCCGAATGGTGCTCCGACGAACCAAGCGCCTCGTCGATTCGGTGGACATCGACACATCGCTTCACGAACTCGTTAACATGCAAGCCGAGCGGCTGGGCTATGAGAATCGTGAGACGATCCGGACTGTCGTCCAGACAGAGGTCGAACAGTACCACGCAATGCTCGACCGTGGCAGCCGACGCGTCCGCAAGCTCTCCGAGGAGTATGCCGATCACGACGAGCCGATACCGACCGACGAACTCGTCGAATTGTACGATTCTCACGGTATCCAGCCGGACACAGTCGAAGAAATTGCCCGCAAAGCGGGTGCAGAAGTGTCTGTCCCGGGGAATTTCTATAGCCTCGTGGCAGCGCGTCAGGATGAGGCAGCCCGTGAGGGGTCACAGCAGGCAAGCACCGATCGAATCGCCAATCTGTCTGAAACCGAGCGGCTCTACTACGACGATCAAGATCGAACTGAGTTCGAGGGCATCGTTCTCGACTCGTTCGAACAGGACGATGGCTACGACGTGATTCTCGACCGGACGCTGTTCTACCCTGAAGGTGGTGGACAGCCATCGGATACAGGAATGCTCAGCACCGAGGATGTCACCGTCGAAGTCGACAACGTACGAATCGAGAATGGCGTCATCATCCATCGAACCAGTGCGGGCTTGACCACTGGTGAACGCGTTCGCGGTTGCATTAACGCTACCCGGCGCTCGCGTCTGATGCATCACCACACTGCGACACATATTGTGGCTCACGCCGCCCGAAAGGTGCTCGGTGAGCACATCAGGCAGGCCGGTGCACAGAAGGGAGTCGAGCGCTCGCGCATCGATCTGTGCCACTACGAACGGATTACCCGCGAACAGGCGGCCAAAATCGAGCAGCACGCTAACAAGCTCGTGATGGCGAACGTTCCAGTGACTGTCGAGTGGTCTGATCGCCACGTGGCCGAAAAATACTACGGATTCGACATCTACCAAGGCGGGATCCCACCGGGAGAACGTATTCGGCTGATCCACATCACAGATGATATTCAGGCCTGTGGTGGCACCCACGTCACGCGTAGTGGCGATATCGGTGCGATTCGACTCCTCTCGACGAAGCGCGTCCAAGATGGGGTCGAGCGGCTCTCCTTCGCAGCGGGCGAGGCAGCTATTGCGGCGAGCCAGCAAACTGAGGATTCTCTTCACAGAGCGGCCGAAGTCTTCGATGTCACACCCATCTCTGTTCCCGAAACCGCAGAACGGTTCTTCACCGAGTGGAAAGAGCGAGGAAAACGCATAGCAGATCTCGAATCCCAACTCGCGAAAGCACGTGCGATAAGTGGTGTAACAGGAAACGAAATCGATATCGGAGGCGTTACTGCTGTCGTACAACGTCTCAACACTGATGTCAATGAACGCCGTGCGACGGCGAGTGCCCTTGCCGAAAGCGGACAGATCGCTGTTGTCGCAGGCGATACGGACGGCGCACAGTTCACTGTTGCTGTCCCCGAAGATGTGGGTGTTGATGCGGGTGCTGTCGTCAACGAACTCGCGGCTCGTGTTGGTGGCAGCGGTGGTGGTTCACCGAACTTCGCCCACGGGGGAGGACCACGGACAGAGGATCTCGACGAGACCTTGGATGCCGCACCGGAAATGCTTCGCCGGGTGATGAATGCATAAGTTCCTCAATAATCAGTTTGCGTCAATGGAACGATTGTTCTTCTCTGCTGTTGATGCTGTCTACTTGTGATTCAGAGCATCAGAACTGTTTCACACGAGATACAACAAGCGGGCAAACGTCGTTCGCAATCCTGTGAATAGACCACGATTTCGGACAAACGTGATACGAGTTGAGCGTTTGATCTGCTTCTCGTTCTTGTTGGTGTTCCATCGGACGGTGTTCTTAGACTCTGCAGCCGACGCGTAGTCACCAGTTACCAGATAGTCGGATGGTGCACGAACCACGAGTTTGTCCGCGCCAGGAGACGTCGTTCCTTCTCCACCGATAACGAATGGGAGTACGGGATCAGAGGCATGAAACCGGGTAAAGACGAGGACGCCGAGGTGTGTCTCAACAGCATCGGAGTCGCGGTACGAGACGGTGAGTGTGTCTCCCGAGATCTGACTGCTCACGTGGGTTGGTTCGGCAACGTGTCGAGCGTGATGAAGTGCATCGGTGACGATTGCGTTCCGCAGGGCGTCGTTTTGGAGGGCGGAGACACCCTCTGTGAGCCGTACTGTTGCTGTCCACTCTGTCGATGCGTTCTCATAGACCTGAATGGACAGTTCCGAGTGAGCACGGTTGATCGAGACTCCGTGTTTATCAGCAGCATGGTCAAGAGACGAGGTACAGACACCACAAGCCGTCTGTGGTGGTGCACGTGCGGATCCCGAGAGAGGAGTAACGATGAACCCTACTATGAGGAGGGCAGCAAGGATCGCTTTCTGAGAGTCCATGTACCACTATCATATCTGATTAATATAAAACCAATCAAAGATGGCTATTTCCTCACGAGACGTGCCACTCCGTATCGTCTCCGATCACTAGTCTCGCAATATCCTTCGCTGATCGTTTAGCCGTTATCGGAGTGAGGCGGTTCAAAGTGCATCTTATTAGAAAGTAACTCAAACAGTCGAGTCGCATCGTGTGATCTTTCGACAAGTGTCTTCTTACATCCAATGTCTCGGCAATTGTCGTATGATCTACTCTTCTACTCTACCTCTTGTCATTCTCTGGATGTATGTCTGATTGATCTTCATACTGGTCGCAGACGATTTTATCACACTATAAACTGGTTGGTGAACTTTTTGGCTTGACAATGCATATGCCACTACTCGATAGCTATTCAGAAATCATTTTAACTCAAAATTGAACCAGTAATAGATCAATATAGATATGAAAATTTGGTGTGTATGGGTTAAATGTATTTTACTGAATAAAGAGTGCATTACGTCGTTGGGTTTGCTGTCGTTACTGCCGAATAATGTATCTAAAAACCAGAAATATTGTGGATAATCTTTAATTACTATATGGATATAGACCTACACTAAAATTATTTCTATTTCCAAACTTTGTAAAATTAGAGCCCTGTCTACTGTCTATTTTCAGTAGTAATTTGCTAATACCAATGTCCATAATCGGTGCACCCATAGATGCGATGCAAGACAGCAAAAGCGATAAAGCGAATCTGAATCGCCGAACGTATCTCAAAGGTGCTGCTGCAACCAGTACACTCGGACTTGCAGGCGTCGCATACGCGAGCCAAGACGGTGAGGACGAGAAGAAGGACAACGGCAACAAGAACAACGGTAAGAAGAACGACGAGCAGAACGGAAACGGGAACCACGACGGAAAGAAAAAAGACCGAAAGAAGGACGAGGACAAGGACAAGGAGACATACGTTATTGAGGAATGGGGAACAACGATCACCGAGCCGGGTCATTACGTCCTGAAAAGTGATCTCACCCGGCCCCGCCGCGCCGACCCGCGAACTCCTGCGATCACGATCGCAACGAGTGGTGTTAAACTCGATGGTCAGGGCTACACGATCGATGGCGGACGCACGGTTGAGCCCTCCCAGAATACAATATTCGGTTCGGGTGGCGTTGGAGTACTGGTTCAGGCGCCGCGACTGCGTAAGATTAAAAGAAAGAAAGGACACAAGAAATATAGCAGTAAGAAAAAGGATGCGGACAAAAAGGACTGGGAGGACTGGATGGATAGAAAGGATTGGAAGAAATTGAAGGACGTGACGGTGAAGAATCTCACCGTACGGAATTTCGCAACCGGTATTAAGTTCTCTGGCGTCAAAAAGAGTAAGATCAAATACACAACGGTTATGAACACGACCTTTGCGGGTATCTTCCTCTTCAAATCGAAGAAAAACAAGGTCGTCAAGAACACCGTGCGGTGGAGTTCCGTTGGCATCTTCTTGCTTGACGCGAGCAAGAATTACCTCAAATATAACACGGTCACAGACGTGTTATCCGGCATCCTCTTACATGAGTATGCGTCAGGATCCAACAAAAACAAGCTCGTCAAGAACACCGTGACAGACGCCATCATCAGTGGTATTGATGTATCCGACTCGTACAAAAACAAGATTAAGAAAAATACGGTTACAGAATCTACCTTTGGTATTCTCCTAACCCGGTCGGATAAGAATTACCTCAAAGAGAATCGCACAACGGAAAATGTAATTGGGATCACTCTGATTGAATCTGATCGAAACTACCTGTCCGGAAATCGTGCGAACGACAACGATATCGGCATCTTGCTTATCACGTCGCACAAGAACATTCTCAAGCAGAACACGGCAAACTACACCTCGATCGGATTCCTTCTTATCGACTCTGATAAGAACATAGTGTCGAAGAATACCGCGAACAACACAGAGATTGGATTCCTTCTTATTGAATCCAACTTCAATAAGGGGAAGCGAAACCGTGCCGATCGAAGCAGTGTCCCGATCTTAGTCATCCGTGGCAAAGGAAATTGGGTCAAAGTCGTTACCGCGGGCACCAATAACAACGCTCAGATGGCTGATGCCGAACAAGCTGTCTCCGAATGGAACAACCGCGTTAACGAGCAATCGCTCAATGGGTTGGTTAATGAACACTGGACTGAGCTCACGCAGGATCTCGAAATAAGTGGTGCATCTGAACCTCCTGAAATGATGCTAAGCCACCCACTAGCTGAGCAAAAAGAGCAACTGAAGATCAACCCCAGTAGAATAGAAAACGCGTCGAACGGAAACGCATCGAATGGGGGAAACGCGTCGAACGGAAAGAACGCGGGCAAAAAGAACGGAAGCAGTCGTCCTGCTGACGACTGAGTGGTAGATCTGCTTCTCGGATCCGCCTCATCCGCTTCGATTTTTCACTCGGCTGAATTGCGTACCCAGTGATAATGCATCTTCTTCGTGACGATCGAGAAATAGTGATACGTGAGCATCGATTCTTCGCTCGAAATTGCGTGACTGGATGATGCAGAGAAGTGATTCCAGTAACATCTTTCAGGCGGCCGAATGAACACTCTCCATGAACCACAAGCGTTCCCGTGCGCTGTACGACCGCGCGCTCTCGGTCATTCCGGGAGGGGTAAACTCTTCAGTTCGTGCCATTCGGCCGTATCCGTTCTTCATCGAACGCGGCGACGGAGCTCACGTCATCGACGCGGACGGAAACCGCTATCTCGATTACGTGATGGGGTATGGACCATTGCTATTCGGTCACGATTTACCCGAGCCGGTTCGGGCGGCAGTCCAGTCTGCGGCCAGCGACGGACCGATGTACGGGGCACCGACCGAGGTTGAGGTTGATCTCGCGGAGTTCGTCACTCGACACGTTCCCAGCGTCGAGATGATCCGCTTTGTCAACAGTGGCACCGAGGCGACCGTGTCCGCGGTTCGACTCGCACGGGGGTACACGGGCCGAAACAAGATTGTCGTCATGGAGGGTGGCTACCACGGTGCGCAGGAATCGACGCTCGTCGAGGGCTCACACGATGCACAGCGTCCCTCATCGAGTGGGATTCCACAAGCGTTCGCCCGCCACACACTCCCCGTTCCGTTCAACGACGAAGAGGCACTCCGAGCAGTGCTCGCAGAACATCGAGACGACATTGCGGCTGTTCTCGTCGAACCGATTCTCGGAAACACTGGAATCGTCGCGCCTGTCGATGACTACCACCAAACAGTACGGGAACTGTGCGATGAGATCGGAGCGTTACTCATCTTCGATGAGGTCATCACTGGTTTCCGCGTCGGCGGACTCCAGTGTGCGCAGGGAAAATTCGGCATCATGCCCGATCTCACGACGTTCGGAAAGATCATCGGCGGCGGATTCCCGGTCGGTGCCGTCGGCGGACGGACGGAGATCGTCGAGGAGTTCACTCCAGCGGGTGAGGTCTTCCAATCCGGGACGTTCTCGGGGCATCCGGTGACAATGGCTGCCGGGCTCGCGACGCTGCAGTTCGCAGCCGAAAACGATGTCTATGACCACGTGAACGCGCTTGGCGACCAAATACGAAGCGGGATGCGCGATATTCTCGCTGATCGCGCGCCCGAGTACACCGTCGTTGGGACCGACAGCATGTTCAAGACAATCTTCACGAGAGCCGACTCGGAGATACAGAGCGATGACTGTGAGACCGGTTGCCAGCAGGACAGATCGTGTACGCGCTTTTCGGACTGTCCCAAGAACGGTTCTGACGTGCAGTGTGCTGAAACCGACCGCTGGGAACGGCTGTTCTGGCCCGCGATGAAAGAACAAGGAATCTTCCTCACGGCCAACCAGTTCGAGAGCCAGTTCGTCAGCTATGCGCACACAGAAACGGATATCGAAGAAACACTAGAAGCGTACAAGATGTTTTTCGAGTAATCACTAATCAGTGATCTGGCCTTTGTCGAGCGGATCTTCGATATCGCCCATCACAGCTTCTAACAGGTCGGTCACGGTCACTAGTCCGATAGCCTCACCGTCCTCAATCACGAGTGCGAGTTCCTGATTCTCGGTTTGGAACTGATCGATCGCATCACTCACGTCTGTATCGGGAGAGAGCGTCATCGGTGGTGCGGCTATTTCGACAAAATCGATGGTTCCCGACGCCAGCTCCTCTCGGTATCTGACGAAGATCGGAGAGTACACAATCCCGTGAAAGTCCGTGAGTTCAGGACCGACGAGTGGGTAACGTGTGTGAGTGCTCGCTTCCATCCGCCGGACGTTCTCAGAAGCGTCCGCCTCGGTCGACAGCGCGATGATGTCGTCTGCAGGGAGCATTATCTCCCGAATCGTTTGTTCGCCGATCTGAAGCGCGTTCATCACTTCATCGCGGCGTTCTGCTGATAGCTCACCCTGTTCGAGCACTGAGCTGAGTCGATTGCGGAGGTCGGCTCGTGATTCGATGACTCCCTCCTCCGTTTCGAGCCACGCACCTGTCATCTCGATACCGAACAGTTTGAGTGTCCACTTTGCTACCGAGTCACCGAGTGTGATCAGCGGAGAGATCAACCAGTTGAACCAGTACAGCGGGGTGGCTCCGTATCGACAGACCATCTGTGCGCGCTCAACACCGAGATACGTCGGTGTCTGTTCACCATGGGTCAGATGAAGGAGATTGATGATCAGAAATCCGATAATTGCACCTGAACCGATCGCGGCTAATGCCGTATTCTCGAAAAGTGGTTCGAAAATGGCGGCTAATGCCGGCTCGGCGACGATTCCGACTGCGATACTCGACGCTGTAATCCCCACTTGACAGGTGGTTAAATATATCTCTAAGTTTTGTGTCATCTCCCACGCACGCTGTAGCGCGGGGCTCTCTTCAGTGAATTCTTCTTTGCTGAACTGACGGGCACGCGTCAACGCGAATTCGATCGCAACGAAAAATCCGTTTGTCAGGATCAACAAGATACCAGCGATGAGGCGAATTGTGATTTCAAATGGGTCCATTTCAGTACTTGTTTGCTTGTCGGTTATACAACGGTGGTGATCTCACGATACATAAAGTGACTATAGCGATAGAAAACCCACTCAGCACATCTTCAGGACGGGGTGGGACCGACGGCGATGCAGCGGACCTAGGTACCCGAGACGGGAGTGAAGTGATTGATTATCTGTGACCATCGCTTGCGTAAAGCAATCATCGGATGGTGAAAATAGTAGTTGTGCTTTCACCTCTTGTTAGACGTTCGCACAAAAGAGTTCATAAGATGGTGTTTGGATGGGGAATAAAGGATAACGGTTCGATCGCCATAGAACTCCTTTTCACGCCCGAAATCCGATATTGAATATCATGACCACGCGCACTGTCCGGCTGGCGACGCGGGGCTCATCACTCGCGCTCCGTCAGGCGAACGAGGTGAAAACCGCGCTCGAAACTCGTCGACGATCTGTCGAACTCGTCGAGGTGGAGACGAAAGGCGATCAGATCCGTGATGAACTCATTCACCGGCTCGGGCAAACGGGTGCGTTCGTCCGCAGTCTCGACGAACAAGTGATGTCGGGAGATCTCGATGGTGCTGTCCATTCGATGAAAGACATGCCAACGGAGATCCCCGATGAACTCATCGTCGCTGGGGTCCCTGAGCGCACACGTCCGAATGATGTTCTTCTTACTCCCAATGGTCTGACACTCGATAATCTTCCGAACGAAGCGGTCGTTGGGACATCGAGTCTCCGACGAACAGCGCAGTTGCTCGCAAGACGCCCTGATCTCACGGTAAAACCGCTTCGCGGCAATGTGGATACCCGCGTCAAAAAGCTACTTGCCCCATCGCTTCAACGCGAACACGAACGCCGTCTCGAAGAGACGGACACGGACAACGAGGACGGCGAGAGTGATTCTGAGAACGCGGGGAGTGGAACACACGACCAGCCACCACAGGAGTGGTTCGACTCGCTCACGGAGATCGAACGAAATGCGCTCGGACGCGAGGTAGACACCGAATACGACGCCATCGTCCTCGCGGAAGCTGGTCTCATCAGATCCGGACTCTCACATCAGATCGACTTTCACCGATTGCCACTGCAGGAGTTCATCCCGGCACCGGGTCAGGGGGTGCTCGCGGTCACAGCACTCAAAGGGAAAACCGCAGACGCGATCTACTCCACTGTCGACCACTCTCCCTCACGAGTGACTTCGACAGTCGAGCGCAGTATCCTCGCTGAACTCGGCGGCGGTTGTGTTGCGCCAATCGGCGTCTACGCCCGACTTCAGGGCGAGTACGTCAATGTCTCCGTTCGAGTACTCAGTCGAGATGGTACCGAAGAAGTGGCTGATTCGCGCGATCTTCCGGTCGAGCGTCACGCAAAAGCAGCGCGTGAATTTGGTGCAGCCCTCCGAGAGCGAGGTGCTGCCGATCTCATCGAACAGGCCAGACGAGACGATATCAGGATACCAGCCAGAGAAGAATGACTGGAACTGTCTATCTCGTTGGGAGCGGTCCTGGCGATCCCGACCTCATGACTGTGAAGGCAAGACGGCTCATCGAAGAAGCAGATGTAATCTTGCATGATAAACTCCCTGGCCCGGCGATACTCGATCAGCTCCCTGCGGACGCACGCGAGGATGTCGGAAAGCGAGCGGGTGGAGAGCGAACCTCCCAAGAGCACACGAATCGTCGGATGGTTGAACTCGCGCGTGAGGGAAAGTCGGTTGTCCGACTCAAAGGCGGTGACCCGTTCGTGTTCGGGCGAGGCGGTGAGGAGGCCGAGTATCTCGCTGCCCACGACGTCCCGTTTGAAGTCGTTCCTGGCGTCACCTCAGCCGTCGCAGGACCGGGTGTCGCCGGTATTCCACTCACACATCGGGAACACACATCGAGCGTGTCGTTCGTTACCGGTCACGAGGACCCGACGAAAGACGAATCGGCTGTCGACTGGGAGGCCCTTGCAGCAACTGGAGGAACGATCGTTGTCCTGATGGGTGTCGGAAAGTTGCCCGCCTACACGCAAGCACTGCTCGATGCCGGACTGGCAGCTGACACGCCGGTTGCCCTCGTCGAACGTGCGACGTGGCCTGACCAGCGCGTCGCCTGCGGAACGCTTGAAACCGCTGTCGACGTTCGCGACCGTGAAGAAATCGAACCGCCTGCCCTCACAATCATCGGCACGGTTGCTGCAACGCGTGAGCGCGTCTTCGATTATCTGAGAAATTCCACACAAGAGGTACACCAATGACCGCAATCGCTGTTTTTCGACCCAACGACGATCGAATGACCCACGCAGTCTCGCTCTTAGAGGAATTAGGCGTTGAACCGATCGCCGATCCGATGCTCGCAGTCGAACCAACTGGAGCTGTACCTCGGGAGGACGCTGACTACACGATACTAACGAGCAAAACTGGGGTCGAACTCGCTGCCGAATCAGGATGGAGCGGCTCCGGAACGATCTGCGCAATCGGTGATAGCACCGCTAGCAGTCTCGATGACCACGGGTACGCCGCGGATATCGTTCCTGACGAGTTCTCTTCACGTGGGCTGGTTGCATCACTCGCCGATCGAGTCGACGGTACGCGCATTGAGGTTGCCCGAAGCGATCACGGTTCATCACTGCTCACTGATGGATTAGCCAACGCTGGCGCATACGTACACGAGACGGTCCTCTACCGTCTCGTCAGACCGCCAGAAGCAGGTGTCTCAAGCGAACGGATCGACGCAATCGACGGCGCGTTGTTCACATCCTCGCTCACCGTCGAACACTTTCTCGATGCAGCACAAGAACGAGACTCTCGAGAGGCGGCGATTGAGGGACTAAACAATGCGATCGTCGGTGCGATTGGAGAGCCGACGCAGAAAACAGCCGAAGCAGCCGGCATCGCCGTTGACGCTATCCCCAAGCGAGCAGACTTTGAAACACTTGCCCGAACCGTCGTCGACGACATCGAAGCACAAGAGAAGAGACAAACACGATACGACGCGACGCCGCGATAGCACGTATCGAACGAGGGCCGTGCTATCTGCTTCAGCCACTAGGGAATGACAAAAGCACATAGCCGGAACGATCTGAAATCTGAGAGTGACTCTGATGACTGGGGGGAACCATTGGCCGCGAGCGAATGATCTTCTCGTTCCGGTGTTTCTTTTATCAACGAATAGATTAACAGTCCCCGAAGAACTGTTGCGTTGATACCGAGACTCATCGTTAGTTCTGCGAGCCGACGTATACCAGCAATATCGTTGCTGAACAATCCCATCTCCGGCGATATCCACAACAAGACACCGAGACCGAGCACAGCCGTACCAATAAGTGTGGCAATGACGTCACCGGTACAGAATGTATCCCTCACTGACATTGGCCGTATTGACTGTTCTGGCGATCGTGATGTACTTTGGGAGTTGCGGTGTCTGGACGCTCGGTTTGTCTCCGATCCTTGTTTGTATGTCTCTCCTAAACTTTTCATACTATGTCTAGTACTGTCATAGATCAAAAGGATGCGTGTGACGCACGTCTGACGTTCTCTTTGCGGCAGTTTTTCAGTAAATAGGTCGTAGTGATGGGTAATGAGTGTCGCGCCTGTTCCAGAACTCGAAGATTGCGCGGCTGCTTGCGCTGAGCATTTGCATGCGGCCCGCGATGTCCTACTCGTCTCGCATATCGATGCTGACGGACTCACAAGCGCAGCAATCGCTGCAACCGCTCTCAGACGGGCCGAAATTCCGTTCGAGACCGTTTTCAAGAAGCAACTCGACACCGACGAGATCGCCGCTGTCGCCGCGACCGATCACGAAACAGTGCTGTTCACCGACTTCGGGAGCGGTCAGCTCGATATTATCACCGACTACGCTGCGGGCGAATTCACCCCTGTCGTCGCTGATCATCACCAGCCCGCCGATGCGAGCACTGAATTCCACTTGAATCCGCTTCTGTTCGGTATCAACGGAGCAAGTGAGCTCTCTGGTGCTGGTGCGAGCTATGTCCTCGCTCGGGCGCTCGAAAA
This sequence comes from Halocatena marina, assembly GCF_023276375.1. Lineage (GTDB taxonomy): Archaea > Halobacteriota > Halobacteria > Halobacteriales > Haloarculaceae > Halocatena > Halocatena marina. Next base: position 517,463 of record NZ_JALLPK010000001.1, read on the forward strand.
CGGGAACACGACAGAAACGGCTGACAATCGTGATCTCGCTTCGCTCGCGGTCGTCGGTGCTGTCGGGGATATGCAGGCCACCAGCGGTGAACTCATCGGCGCGAATCGTGCAATCGTCGAAGAGGGAGTCGATGCTGGTGTCCTCACAGAACGCGTCGATCTCGCGCTGTACGGTCGTCAGACTCGGCCACTACCCAAGCTGCTCGAATATTCGAGTGACGTGTTCGTTCCAGGAATTTCTAACAGTGAGCGCGGAAGCGTCGGATTTCTCTCTGATCTCGATCTCGATCTGAAGCGCGATGGGGAGTGGCGGACGTGGGTCGATCTGACCGACGGGGAACGACAGACCGTCGCGAGTGCACTCGTTCAGCGAGCACTCGAACGCGGTGTCTCTCCAGACAAAATCGACGATCTTGTTGGAACGACGTATACACTACCGGCAGAATCGGTTGGAACCGAACTCCGGGACGCAAGTGAGTTTTCGACGTTGCTCAACGCGACGGCGCGCTACGATCGTGCGGATGTCGGGCTTGCCGTCTGTCTTGGAGATCGAGACGAGGCGCTCGATCGCGCACGCCACCTCCTGCGCAATCACCGTCGAAACCTTTCTGAAGGACTCCAGTGGGTCACGAACGAGGGTGTTACGCGTGAAGAGCACGTCCAGTGGTTCGACGCCGGGACCCACATCCGCGAGACGATCGTTGGCATCGTTGCGGGGATGGCCCTCGGTGCAGACGACGTCGATCACGCTTGTCCTATTATCGCGTTTGCATCGAAGAACGACGACGAAACAAAGGTGTCAGCCCGCGCTACGCACGGTCTCGTCCAGCAGGGTCTCGATCTCTCGCAGGTGATGGGAGAAGCAAGCAGCGCTGTCGATGGTGCGGGCGGTGGTCACGATATCGCTGCTGGGGCGACGATTCCTGTCAACCGAGCGCGCGAGTTTATTGAGCACGCAGATCGCATCGTCGGCGAACAGATCGAGTAGGCGATCGAGTCTGATTCGAGGTTGACTCCGGAGAGAGCGGTTACGAATCGACCGTTTCGATTTCGACGCGTCCTTCGGGGACACGAAGCGTCTTCAGACGCTGTTTCGTGGCATCCTGCGTGTTCATGTTCTTATCAACGCTGTACGCTGTGTAGGTGCAGTCCTCTGGAGTGAACTCGACCACCGAGTACCCCCATTCGGTGCTGTCGAAGAACTCGACATGAGGGTTCGTAGTTGTCACGGCCAGTTCGCTGATCTCGAACCAGTCGAGCGCATCGATTCCGGGAAGGACCTCTGCGAGATTCACGCTCGTGATTGCCGGTGTCATGAACTCGACACCAACCTCCTCGTCGTTCTTGAAGAGATCGTAGCCGGTCTGTTGGTATCCGGCCATGGCGGTGTGGAAATCTCCCGTCAGCGTGATGAAATTCTCGACTCCCTCATCGTTCAGGTGGTTCATGATCTGTGCGTGTTCGCGCTGGTAGCCACTCCACGCGTCTTTGTTGAGGTAGAACTCGAAGTCAGCCATACCGATCTTGAGTGGCATTGTGAGGACTTCGTTCGCCCAGACGTTCCATGTTGCATCCGAGCTGTCGACCCGTTCGAGGAACCAGTCGAGCTGATCGCTCCCGAGCATCGTACGGCCCGAATCATCGCCGCCACCGATCTCTGGTGGTGGGTCGCGGTACAGTCGTTCGTCGGTAAGCACGAGTGTTGTGAGATCGCCGAACTGGAAACTCCGCTGGAGAACGAACTGCTCGTGGAGATCTTCCGTTTCTGGATTGTATTCAATTCGTGCAGGCATCTGCTCGACCCACGCCTGAATCCCTGCAGCAGTGACCTGTGTCGCAAATTCAGGATCGTCACCGTCCGAGTGCGGCGGGAGCTTCGGACTGTCCGTCTCGTAGTCCCAGTAGCGATTGTTCGCAACTTCGTGGTCGTCCCACCCAGCGATCATCGTGTGCTGTTCGAGTGCCCGCTGGAGATGCGGGTCCGAACGATACGTGTTGTATAGATATCGGAAATCAGAGACAGTATGTGCCAAATCGTGACCGCTCGGGAGGGTGAGTTCGCGGTCTGGATACTCACGACTTCCGGGTGCCTTGTACTGGCCGGCAGTCGATTCGTATATGAAATCACCCAAGTGCACGACGAAATCCACGTCTTCGCTTGCGACGTGACTGTACGCCCCGTAGTATCCATTTTGATAATCTTGACAGGTCAACACAGCAAACGAGAGACTCTCCGGCGTTGCGTCCGGTCGCGGGAGCGTCCGACACCGTCCGATCCGACTCCGGACGTCCCCGTACGTGAATCGATAACAGTACTGACTATCTGGTGAGAGCTGTCCGTCGAGATCAACGGTTACTGTGTAGTCGTTTTCTGACGTGATCTTGGCCGCGTCGACAACGCCACGGTGGACGAGATTTTCGAACGATCGATCTGAGGCGACCTCAAGTGCTAGTGGTCGACCGTTGTGGTGTTTCTCTGGGGCGATTCGCGTCCAGAGAAGCACACCCTCGGATGTCGGGCCACCGCTTGCGATCGATTGTGGAAAGACTGGTCCGGATGACTCGTCCTCGGCGTCGAAAACGCTCGATTTTGCTGGTGAGCGTGTCGTAACCGGTTGGGCGAGACTCCGCTCGGCGAGCACGGAAGCGAGTCCGCCAGCGGTAGCGAGTGATGTTGTGTCCCTGAGAAACGCTCGACGGTTTACCTGATCCTCACTTTTGTCGTTCCGATTATGCATTCATTGATGCATGATCATCCACACGTGAAAAAAGTATGGTATGTCGTCTCGGTTAATCGATGTTGATAGCAGTAGTCATACGACACGACATACGGTTGCTCCGAATACGAAATCCGCGGAATGTGCTGTCTGGTTGCGTCTTTCGGCTATAAACCTCATACCACGATACTGAATGAGAGATTCTGTCATTGTGAATTCTTTGAATGCTCTGTATGAGAATGCCGCTGAACGAGGAATCGTATTTCATTTGTCCTAAACTGACCACGCGCAACTGCTCTCCGATATCATAGGTAACAACTCAAAGGCCAGTTAGAGAATATAAATATCATTACGACAAAAAATTGAACGTTCTGCAATGATCTACTTATATGGCGCACAGACTCGTTCGATGCCTTCCTCGAAGTCGATCTGCGGTTCCCAGCCGGTCGCTTCCTTCATTTTCGTGCTGTCAGCGAGTGTATCGTGAACGTAGTCGTCGAACGGTGTTTCGATGTACTCCGGTTCGATATCGGTCCCAAGCTCCTCGTTGAGCAACTCGACTACTGTGTTGAAATCGTAGCGTTCGCCGGTACCGAGGTTGTAGATACCGTCTAGGCGGTGGTCGGCAGCAGCTTCGAGCCCGCGAACGATGTCATCGATGTGGGTGAAATCACGTGTCTGTGAGCCGTCTCCGAATAATTCGGGTGAGCGATCGTTGACGATCTCATCTGCGAATTGGGCGATCGTGTTTGCGTACTCGCCTTTGTGTTCTTCTGCGCCGCCGTAGCCCTGATAGACGGAGAAAAATCGAAGTCCTGCCATCGTCATCCCGTAATGGTTCGAGTAGTATTCCGCGTACTTCTCACGGGCAAGTTTCGAGGCTTCATACCCTGTGCGTGCCGTGACTTCCATGTCCTCTGGGGAGGGTTCGGTTCGACTGCCGTAAATTGAGGACGTCGAAGCGTAAACAACCGTGTCACACTGCTCGCGAACCTGCTCGACTGTGTTCACGAACCCCTCAACGTTAACGCGGACTCCCTGTTGTGGGTGCTCCTCGTGCATGTTCCGGGAGGAGAGTGCAGCAAGGTGAAACAGGACGTCAATATCGCTGGTACCGGGAAGTTCGTCGTCAAGGACGCTCGCGTCGTGGAACTCGACAGAATAATCGAGGTTTTCTGGCGTACCGAGATACAGGTCATCGATCGCGATGACCTCATTTAGCTCCGCAAGGTGGTTTGCGAGGTTCGATCCGATGAACCCAGCACCGCCCGTAACAAGAACGCGCTTTCCATCCATATTTCAATTCATTCGCATCCTGACTAAGGACTATCGGTCTTGCTCAAATGTTATCTTCGCACTGTGTGTCTGGTTCGAGCAAGCGTTCGGCCCTGTCACGGTCTTCAGGATACCCAACGTCAACACGCCAGCCATTCATCGTTACTGCCTCGATTGTCCGACCGCTGTGAATCAGCAGATCGATGGCCTCGCTAATCTCATACTCACCACGATTAGATGGCTGAACAAGGTGACAGGCATGGAAGATCGCAGGAGAGAAGGTATAGAAGCCGGTCATCACCGTGTTCGATGGAGGCTCTTCGGGCTTTTCGATCACGTTTGTAATTTCGTTGTCGCCGTTGGTCACACACACACCGTACCGATTCGCTTGCTCGTACGGGACTTCCTCAGTGAGAAACACGGCGTCGGCATTGGTTGTCTGCTGTTGGGTGACGACGTCCTGTAGATTCGCTTGAAAAATATTATCGCCGAGCATCAATACGAAATCATCATCAATTTGATTTTCGACGGTGAGTAACGCGTGGGCAAGCCCGTTCTGTTCGCGTTGATGGGTGTAGGTGATCGGAATTCCGTCGAATGCATCCCCGTAATGGTCGATGATGTCTTGCTTGCGGTACCCAACCACGACAACAAACGCATCGACGCCAATCGCCGCCAGCTGTTCGAAGCAGTGCGTAAGAATTGGCTTGTCGTCGACTTCGACCATCCCCTTGGGTTTGTCATCAGTCAGAGGACGGAGACGAGTTCCTTTTCCAGCAGCTAAGATGACAGCGTCCATACTATTCGCAAACACAACGTATAGTGTATAAAGACTTCCTACTTGCGCGCATCGAAAACACTGAAGGTCGTCGGCAGGAACACTTCGCTAATGGATATCAGTATCGTTGGGAGCGGCTACGTCGGCACGACAATTGCCGCGTGTTTTGCTGATTTTGGTCATACGGTGACGACCATCGATATCGACGAGCAGGTCGTCGACCAACTCAACCACGGGACTGCGCCGATCCACGAGCCTGGACTGAATGAGCTCATCGACGCGTACGGCGGCAACCGACTTCAGGCGACGACTGACTACGCTGCTGTTCGAGACACCGATGTGACGTTTCTCGCGCTGCCGACACCATCGAATGCTGATGGAAGCATCGACACGTCGGCAATTGAGGCGAGCGCACGCACGCTTGGTGAAGCACTCGCCACCAAGGACAGCGATCATCTGGTCGTCGTCAAGAGCACAGTGATTCCTGGAACAACTGAAGACGTGCTCTACCCACTCTTGAATGATGCGGCCGGCGAAGAGACCAACCAACGGATCGACGTGGCGATGAACCCCGAATTCCTCAGCCAGGGTACAGCTGTCACGGACTTTCAGACCCCCGATAAAGTGGTGTTCGGGACACGGACCGACAGCGCCACTGAACTGCTCACCGCCGTGTTCGAACCGCTGCTGGCAGAATCTGAACCGGCGCTGGTCGATACCGGTGTTCGGGAGGCAGAGATGATCAAATACGCGAACAACGCGTTTCTCGCCACGAAAATCAGCCTGATAAACGAACTTGGAAATCTCTGTAAAGAGTACGGTGTCGATGCCTACGAGGTCGCAGCCGCCATCGGCCTCGACGACCGAATCGGTGAACAGTTTCTGCGAAGCGGTGTGGGCTGGGGTGGCAGCTGTTTTCCAAAAGACACCCGTGCGCTCATTGCTGCAGCTCGCGATGTGAACTACGAACCGTCGTTGCTCGAAGCCACCGTTGAAGTGAACGAAAAACAGCCCAAGCGGCTGCTCGATTTGCTCAAAAAACACGTTGACGTATCGGATCGTCGGATCGCCGTTCTCGGACTGGCCTTCAAATCCGGAACAGACGACATCCGTGGTTCACGGGCAAAACCAACGATCGAGAGACTCCAAGAGCACAACGCAGACATCGTCGCATACGACCCCGTCGCAACCAAACACATGCAAGAGACGTTTCCAGACATCGACTACGCAGAATCAGCGGCGGCGGCACTCAACGGCGCACATGGGGCGGTTGTTGTCACTGATTGGGACGAGTTCAGCGCGCTCGACGAGGAATTCGATCAGATGGCAGATCCAGTCGTTGTCGACGGTCGGCGTGTTATCACGCGCAAGGATGACATCATCTACGAGGGAATCACCTGGTAGATTGCTCAAAAAACGTCCACGGGCGTGACGTCACACCATTGGCCACGCACACAGAATCGAAACGATCACACCACGTCTCACACAATCGCAACCTGTGTCCGAACGAGTTGTAAACCCCGTTTGGTAAGGAGCATGTATGACTGAGACGAAGACACTGCTAGTAATCGTCGATGGATTCTGGCCAGAGCGGATGGGAGGTATAGCCAAATCGCTACTGAACGAGGTCGAAGGACTGGTGGCTGCGGGCCATGATGTCGTCGTCGTAACGCGAGCACTCGACGAAAACATATCGCTTCACGAATCGAGTGATGGATACGAACTGTATCGCTATCGTGCACCTCCAAAGGAGTCGCGCAGATATCATCTCTACCCGCTCTACACTGTTGGACGGCTTCCGAAGCTGATTGACCGTCTTCACGAACAGTACGAGTTTGAGGTAGCGTACGTCCACAACCCGGTCCAATCGATCGGACTCCAGCGGGCAGACTGTTCGATCCCTGAAGTCTACACGTACCACGCGCCGATGGCGGGCGAAATCGCCATTGAGGCCGAACAGGGCAAATACGGCTGGAAAACGCCGATGGCCAAGGGCGCTGCACGCGTGTTCGAACGGATCGAGCAACACGTCGTCAGCTCGGCAGAGCGAGTGCTGGCTCGAAGCCAGTTCATGTGCGATGAGATGGAGCAGATTCACGGCTCGGTCTCTAATGCCGAAATTCTCCCACTTGCGGTCGACACTGACCGGTTCGCCTTCGAACAAGATCCACGATCAACTCGAGAGACGCTCGACCTCCCTACTGATCGCCCAATCCTGATCACGTTTCGACGGCTCAAACCCCGTGTCGGAGTGGATCTGCTGATCGATGCAATGGAGTCTGTGGTCGAGAGTCACCCAGATGCGCTGTTGCTTATCGGGGGAAAAGGATATCTCAGAGAGTCGCTCGAACAACAGGTCCAACGACTCGGTCTCGATGAGAACGTCCGTTTTCTTGGATTTGTTCCAGAAGATGAGCTGCCGACGTACTACGCTGCAGCCGATTGTTCGGTGGTCCCCACGAAAGAACTGGAAGGGTTCGGTCTCTCGACGATCGAATCACTCAGCTGTGGGACACCTGTGGTCGCGACTCCAGTCGGCGCGAATCCAGAGGTTCTCGGCTCATTCGATCAGCGGCTCGTGTGCGATGCGGCGTCGGCGACGGCAGTAGCGACGACGCTCAATCAGTTCCTTGGACGCGATCCAGAAACAATGCTGGATGAACGCACGGACTGTCGAGAATACTGTGTGCAAAACTTCTCACAACAGGCCGTTACCGAACAGTTGGGTGAGCTGTTTTCGGCTGTAGATAGGCGCTGAGCGGATCGTATACTGAGCCATCAAATTCTTGACAATTGACATCTCAGTTCCTGCGTGATCTCCACACTGTCGAGGAAATCGCTATCCCTCACGCTTTCACTTCTACGCTCAGACAATTCCACGACGCCATCGCTGATAACGTATCCATCGTTGGTTGTGCCGGATTCACTACGAGCTACGCACTCGAGCAAGGACTGACGCTCTGTTTCGTTCACAGCATTACGGAGTAGCCGGCGATCTTCGAGCAAAACAACGGCTTCTTCGTGAGCCGTCGCACGCTGGGATCCAACAATGATTGATGGCGTGTCTCCAAGGCGATCACTGTGAGAATCGATCGAAAACAGCACGAAGTCCTCCCAGATCGATCCCCGTCCTCTCTTCTCCCTTCTCAATGAGATCGACTTCCTCAGCTTCGATCCCCCCGAGTACCAGGATGAGCCCAAGATAGACGACACCGAACACGGTGGTGAGCAGCAAAAACAACGGACCAGTGACCGTCCAGACGGCGCCTACGAGTTGTGTGAGTCCCACCCAGACAGCGATCGAACCGAGTGCTGGGCCGAGTGTGGCTCGTCTGAACGGATGCACGCCGATGGACCGGTACAGCTGAATTACGTACAGGCTGTTCATCGCGAGAAACGCCACCGTCGTCGCAATCGCCGCACCGAGCACCGAGTATCGCGGGACAAGAATCAGGTTCAGCCCCACATTCACGACTGCCACCACGATATTGTCGATCATCACCAGTTTGGATTTGCCCTGCGCCGTCAGGGTGTCACCGCTCGGCCCGGAGACGGTGTGGGCGAAAAAGCCGATCGAGAGTACCGCCAGTGGAAGCCCACCAGAGATGTACTCTGGACCGAACGTGTATCGGATCACGATGTCGGGGTACGTGAGATACACCAACAACACTGGAAGCGTCATCAGCAACACCCATTTCGATACAATTTGATACGTTCGGCGCATCTCTCCACGCTCACCGTTAGAGTGCAGCTCAGAAATGAGCGGCATGAACAAGAAGCCGAACGTCGTAAGACCTACTTTGAGCAGCTTTGAAAGCGGATAGACTGCGGTGTAGACGCCTATTTCACCAGTTGATTGGAAGAATCCCAGGATGAACACGTCGATATTCGCATGAATCATGTTCATCGTCGACGCGATGATGAGCGGTGCTGAGAACACCAGAAGCTTTCGTCGCATGGGGGTCGCCGGTGTGCGATCGAACAGATTCGTGTACCGGTATAGATAGTACAACGCTCCCAAGCCGATGAGCGCGTATGCCCCCAGATACGCCTTCGAAACACCAGCCGCACCGAGTCCCAACGCAAGGACAACGACGACGATCAATCCGAACCGAACCACCGGCAGTCCGATGTTCTGGAGCAGTACTCGTGGTAATGCCTCTTGCTGTCCGCGGATGGTGCCACCGGTAAGCCGTATCAGTATCATCACGGGGAGCGTCATCGCGAAGATTTGGATGATGGGCTCAGCAGCGGGATCTTTGAAGATGATACTGGCGATATCGCCGGCAAAAACAGCCATGAGCACTCCTGCGATGAGAGCGACGGGCATTACGACACTGAACGCCGACACTAACACTCCCCGTCGGTCTGCCGATCGCTCCTGGCGTGGGAGATACCGGCTGATCCCTGTATCGAGTCCCAACAGCAGGATAATTCCGGCCGTCGACATGACTGTCACCCCGATGTTGACCAGCCCGTAGTTGACGTTGCCTAGTAGCCGACCAATGAGCAGTTTTCCAACGAAACCGAGGCCCAACTGGATGATGAATCCGACGAAGATGATAGAGCTTCCTTTGAGGAAGCGCCCCAGTCGTCCACTCGACTCGTTACCCATCTGTTGACCCACCCGATGGTCCGTAGTGCTGCGTTCGTGGTGGGTTCACGTCCCCATGGTTGCGATTCGAGCCTTGTCCGTTAGAATATCGATAATTGTGCTTGAACGTTGTGTACATTTTTAAGAGTCAAGAACAAGCAGGCGTCGGTGGCCGTCGTAGCCCTTCGATAGCAATCACAGTGCTATGCGCACGCCAGAGGCAAATGAGAGCAATGAGTGGAGTATCTATCATATAGCGAATCTATGAAGGTGTTTCATTGTACTGTCGACTTGTCTTTTTCCATCCAATCTGCATCAGGGGGATGATGCTTTAGACGTATCCAAGATGCTCGAGGCGCTGTTCCACAACCGAATCTGACACTGCTTCTGACTCTTCTGGCGTGTCGGCAGTGGTGGTTCGGCGCTGGTCGAACGGTATTTCGTGCCACGGCACCTCGATCAGCCCTGGTTTCCGGACCCCTTCTGGGTGGCCGAATTTTCTAATGGGTGTCGGCCAGAGCCGCTCGCCAAGCAGGTTTCCGTGGTCAGACGTGATGACGGACTTGCCATCAAGTTCGCCCAGCAGTCCCTGAACATGCTCCTGTACAAGCGCAAAATTCTCGATGTAACCCTCACGAGCCGTCTGACTATCCACAGGCGACCGACCGATGTCGAGCAAGTGCCAGATAGACGGAGCAGTGTTGGTATTTTTACCATTGCCAACCACGTCACCACTCACTCCTCCCGATTCGAACTGTGACCCACGCTCACCAAGAAACGGGTAGTGGGGCTGCATGAAATGAGCGATAATGCGCTTTTCCGGATACGCCTCGTGGGCCTCGATGGTAGCCGCGACAACCGACTCAGGACGCACAGTGTGAACGTCCTCGTCCCATTCGTCGTCGAACAGATTGATAACCGCGTGGAAAGTGTCGCCATCGAGCAATGATGCAAACGGGTTCGATGTGATGTAGACCGTATCGTGATGTGTCGTTCCGAGAAAGTTTCGGGTGATGAACTCACGGCTGTGACTCCCTGCTGACCGGACCTTCGATAGTGTCCCGGGGAATTCGTGATGTTCTTCGAAAAGATCGTACCGACACGCATCGAGGATAAGCAGATTATCCCACTCTCGATCAAACACGTCAATTCCGTCGTCGGGTGGATACCGTGCGGTAGAGACCCGTCGACTTACCTTTACTCCCAATCGGACCAATCTATGTCTGAGCTTGTGAGGTTCCTGGAGTTCCTTCAGAAGAGTGCCCGAGAGACGCAAAGGATTGCCCATACTGGCGAGTATATACCTGCAATCATTAATACTTCGGATGGCTGTTATCGAGCACCTCGATCACGCGTATCCGAGGTGTTCGAGTTGTTCTTTAATTTCATCGGGGACATCGTTGTCCGTCTCTACTGCTCGAATGTCGAGCTCGGAGACGAGCTGATCTAATCGGTGTTGCAGATCGGACACGCTTTCATCATCCGTAGCAATGAATTCATCTTGAGTCTGGTACCCGTACGACCCGCTCTGTGTGACGTATCCACGGAGTTGCTCGTTGTACTGTTCGATCTGATCGTCAAATCCGTTCTGATGCAACTTGCGCTCACTCCATGATGTAAGTCCGAGATACTCCGTCAGATATTCGTTTTCATCTCCTTCCTCAAGCAGCGATCGTCCACGAGCACCACCATCGACGTCCGCAATGTCGAGTACTGTTTGGTGGACATCCAGAAGACTGACTGTATCTGTGCATGTTCCATCGAGTCCGTTGCCAGTGATCACGAGCGGAACATGCGTCAGGGGGGATGCCACGCCGTATTCGTGTCCCCAGGCGTCCTGTTCACCGAGTAGTTCGCCGTGATCAGCGAGCGTGATGACATAATCGAACGTCTCACGTAGCTCTTTGAACAACGCTTGATATTTATCAGAAAGATACGTCGCGCAGTCCTCATACGCCTGTGTTGTCTGTTCTGCATCGAAGGTGCCAGAGCCGAAGTAGATGTCGCCAACAGAGTTCGTCATCGACGGCTCGTCAACGGTTCTGTACGAAGGAGGAACTCGGTAGGGTTCGTGGGCTTCCATAAAATTCAAAAACAGAAACTCCTCTTCGCCGAAGCTGATATCAGAGAGTTCCGATTGCGCTTCGATCAGTCCACCGTATTTGACACCATTGTTTTCGCCCCGAACCTTCCGTGCGAGTGCAACCATTGAGGGTACCGTTGCTGCGTCACTGGTTACGATTTCGTAAAGGAGTTTGCTATGGTGCTCTAACCCTTCCGCATCGGTTCGCTGATTAAAATCTCTGAAATCGAATATATTGTCGTCGTTCAGATGGCCGATCTGTTTTGGTACTCTGAAATCATCGAACCCCCGGTCGAAGTCAAAATATCCGGTGACGTTTGTGTTTGCGCTAAACGCTCGCGTCGTGTAGCCAGCTGCACGGAGTTCTTCTGCGATGGTCGGGTCATCACAGTCAAGTGTCATATTTTTGGCGTGGGTTCCGAGTTCGCTCGGATACTTGCCGCAAAAGAGAGATGCGTGGGCCGGAACAGTCCAGTTTGCTGTAGAATACGCACGCTCGAATCGGCGGCCAGGGAGCCATTCGAAATGACGATCGAACGCATCCTTCCTGAGTGTATCGAGAACCACGAGTGCGAGCGAAACCATGCTCAGTACGACCGTTCTTGCGGATATAATACTACCGAAGTGACACTCCTCAGATTCGTTAACCGACACACACGTACACACTACATAAGAATGCGATGTCGGAAGGTTATTGGACAACTATCGTAAACGGTGTATCCAATGAGCCACTCGATGACTGGCGAATCTGTCGAGAGATGTCGCAGATTCGGACAGAGTGTTGGTTTGCGACCGTGGAGCACTGCTGCTTCGCGTTGCCGGTCTCGGTCGTGTGGTGCCTTCGCTTTGTGGGAAGGCACCGGGCGATTGCCGATCAAAAGAAGAGCTTTGCATCGATAAGGCTTCCAAATGATCACAATGAATGATACAAACACAATAGCGATTGCCCACCATAATCTAATGGAGATGGGTGGGGCAGAGGGTGTGGGAATGAACGTGATTGAAGCGCTGCAAGACCAGTATGACGTCACTCTACTGACGCTGACACACCCCGATTTCACCAAATTAAACAGCTACTACAACACTGAGGTCGACGAACACGCAATCGAGGTCCAGCAGATAGGGTTGGTGACACCAACGCTGTACGAACAGACCAAGAGTCTTCATTTGCTGAAGAACGCGTTCGTTTCTCGTCTGATGGCCAGCCGGGCCGACCAGTTTGACATGGTGTTTTGTACGTACAATGAGCTCAGCCTCGCTGGTCGGTCGCTGCAGTATATTCACATGCCCCAGTTCCGACGATGGACGAACGGCGGTGCAGACAGTACGCTGTTGAGCGTCTACGACGAACTGTGCAAGGGGATTGAAGGATTCGATACCGAGCAGATCAGCACAAACCATCTCCTTGCTAATTCGGAGTGGACTGCAGATGTGACCGAGCAAACTTACGGCGTTCGTCCGCAAGTGGTGTATCCGCCAGTCGACACAGATGGCTTCGTGGATACGCCGTGGGACGAGCGAGAAGATGGATTCGTTTCGGTCGGCAGAATCGGCCCAAAGAAGAACGTCCTTCGCACCATCAAGATCGTTGCAGCGTTGCACGATCGCGGCCACGATGTCCATCTTCACATCGTCGGCCCACCTCACGGTGAAGAGTACATAGAATCCGTCGAAGCGGCAGCCGACCAACACGAGTTCGTTCACCTCGAAGGGATCCTAAGCCGGAAGGAACTCGTTGACCTGATCTGTACGCACAAATACGGAATCCACGGAAAGAATCACGAGCACTTCGGGATGGCTGTCGCTGAACTGGCTGCGGCTGGCACTATTCCGTTCGTTCCAGACGGGGGTGGCCAGCGCGAGATCGTTAATGAACGAGCAGAACTGCTGTACGAGGCCAAAAACGACGCGGTCGAAAAAATCGATCACGTGCTCTCGACTCCCGAACTCCAGTCTGAGCTGACGTCAACCACTGAGAATGTAAAAGAACGTTTTGGTCGCCGCCGTTTCCAAAGAATAATATGTGATATTGTCGAGGACCAATTCAATGAATCTGAGTAATCCATTCGAACGGTTCTTGGATGCCCCTGCTCCACTTTCCAATGGCCACTCTTTCGTCATCTTGTCGGTAGTGCTCATATTTGGACTCACGTTCGTTGCACCGGCGCTTTCGATGCTCACCGGTGCTCCGGTTCTCTTCTTTGTTGTTTTGATTGGTTCGATCTATGGCGTCCTTGCAGTCTGGTTTCGAGAACCGTTTATTGGTTCGCTCATCGCACTGCTCGTCACCGCAATGTTCGCTGCAGACGTCCCTCTGGCCAGCGAAGCCTACACCTCGCTCTTTCGCGGTCATCTCGGTCCCCGACTGTGGCTCGCACAGCTCCCGCTCATTGCTTCGGTTGGCCTCGTACTGTTCACGAAACACCGGGCGTTGTTCGATGGACGCACTCGTGTCGAAGAATTGTTTGCTCTCTTTGTCGGTTGGACAGTGCTTTCGGCGGTGTTCGGTGCGACGGTTCGTGTTGATGCAGCACTGTTCTTTTCGTTGTTGATGTTTCAAGGACTGATCGTATTCAGTCTGTTTCGGTACACTGTCCAACAGCGGATTCTCTCCTTTCGATCGGTTGTATGGTTGTTCATTGGGACAGTGCTCGCCCAGTCTGCTTTTGCGGTCGGCCAGTTCTTGAATCAGGACGTCTTTGGGTTGTCGACACTCGGTGAGGGTGACGGGATCGCACTTTCGTGGATCACGCTTGGCCCCTTCGGCCAGTTCTCATTCGGGACCCACGTCGCTGGATTCACGGGAATGTCGTTCCATTTAGCGAGTCTCATTGTCCTCGCCGTTCCGTTGACTATTGTCCTCGCTGTCCGCGAGACCGGGCGAAAGCGGGGAGTGCTTTTGGGACTGACGATACTGATGATCGCCATCCTGCGTGGAACCACCACCGATGCAGGACGAGGCGGGCTCATTGTGACCCTCATTTGTGTGTGTTTGGCACTTGTCTGTCTGTATCATACCTCACTCTTCGATTCGATTGTCTCGCGTTCCTCACACGCTATATCGGGACGTAGTCGGCTGATATCGCTCGGATGGGTCGTGTTTACCGTGCCTCTGAGCATCATCGCACTCTTCTTCCCTTCGTCAACTGCTGGAAACAAATCGGCAGTCACAGAGGTTAGTAGTGGAGTTGGAGTCAGTGGTGGCGGTGGCGGTGGTGGACTCGGTGGTCCTTCTCGATTTGAAGCCATCAACTCGTCTCTCCAGAGCCTCTCAATTCCATTTTTTAACATCGCCAACCTTGGTATTCGTGTACAGCAGTACGTGGCAGGCGTTGATCTCTTCATACAGAACCCACTGTTCGGTATCGGTGGTGCAAACTTCGTGTACTACACGTCCGAATACGGCTTTCCGGAACCACTACCGCTACACAGCATGTACTTCGCAATGCTGGCCGAAGCCGGCTTTCCTGGATTTGTACTCATGGTTGTGATACTCGTGAGTATTCTGTGGTACGGTTGGAAGGCCATCCCCCGCTCCAGTGATGGGGCACTGCTCGTCGGAATGCTCTGTGGATTTATCGGATGGCTAGCGTTTGCGTTTTGGTCCATTCCAACGATCAAGCTGACAACAATGTTTCCGTTCTGGGCGTTGGCAGGGGCCACTGTAGGTGTGTACGCACAGGACGATACGGCGTGAATGGTCTGGTAGATATCGTCGAGACAGAACTCAAATCAGTCGTCGGCTGCTCGTTCTGCGGTTTCCCACGTGACGATGTTGCGCTGCTTCAGGAAATTTACAAGCGCAAGACCCATGCCGTAGTTCGAAACGACGAAGTAGTACGGGATATGGAAGATCGACGAAACCTGCCGCCCAACTCGATCACTGATCGCACCGACCAGCGCACAGAGATAAAACACGATCTGGAACCCCAGAACGACGGGGTAGAACAGTCCCCTCGTCACCAGTGTCAGAACAACACTCGTCGCAAGGGCCCCGACGAGAAACACCGGTGAAAGCCATCTGAACACTTTGTGGGAGAACAATTTGAACGAAAACACCGGATACTGACGTGGATTCAACAGAGCAGTGTGGTCAGATAGCGTGTTCCACGATCGAGTGACAATCCGAACTCGACGAGAGAGTTCGGATTCGACCGACTGATCTGTCCGCTCGCGTGCGATAGCCGTCGGCGCGTACGCGATGCGTGAACCGTTTTCGATAAGCGCCAGTGGTTCTGCAAAGTCACTGATCGCATCCCGTGGGAGCGGAACGTACGATGACGTACGAACGGCATAGATCGAGCCATTGCCGGTAACGATGGAGCCGAGCTTCGATTCGAGTCGTTTGATGAGCCGTTCGTACCGCCAGTACGTGGATTCACCATCCACATCACTATCGTCGCTGTATCGAAGCTCTCCCACAACGCAATCGACAGACGGCCCGAATCCTCGAATGAGCTCACGGATCGCGTCCGGATCGTACATGCTATTTGCATCAGAGAAGACAATGATCTCGCTTCCAACTTGTTCTGCGACCACGTTCTGACACTCGGTTTTTCCCACGCGGCCCTCAACGCGGATCAGTTCGACGCCTTCATCGGCGTACGACTCGACGATCTCGTCTGTCCGATCAGACGATGCGTCCGAAAACACGATGAGTTCTAACTTCTCTGCTGGATAGTCAAGCGCAATGCTGTTCTCGATCTTCTCTGCAATCACGTCCTCTTCGTTGTACGCGGCGATGACCAACGATACCGTCGGGAGATCTGCAGGAAGTTCTTGGTGGTCTGACTCGACAATCCGACTGATAATTGATAGAATTGCTGGATACAGTGCGTATGTGTGGACCAATGCAAAGCTACAAATCCAAAAAATGGCTGCAATTATATTGTTTTGTATTTTCATTTTTTATAACCCATCTCTAATTTATTTATTCTATCTCATCCATATTTTCACTCCGTCACGTTCTTTCTCTGCTGGTTCCGACTGTGGTGTCGTTATTGATAGCACTTTTGATTATATTAGTGAACATGCTTTCTAGACTGTGAGACGATTGCGTTCGCTGCTTCGTGTGCAGGGCCATAAACCGATGATCCTTCTCTTGGTCGATGTATTGGTACGTCGATTGAGCATCGGGACCCTCGGGGTGTTCGATATTCTATATCAAGGGTCTCTCAGCGTGTTGATCTGCTCACTGCAGTTCGTACCACGACAGACCGGCGTATTCGTAACGTTGATGATTTCATCACCCACAATGCTCAAATTATCATCGACTTGATCATTGAGTGTGGATGATCTTGAGGAATTGGAAGCTACCTTATAAACAAGACTCGATCGACCCGTCCGGTGATTTTACCCACCCAAATCACATATGTAGGTTATCGATATTCAGATGGTTTCATCACGCTGTAGAGAATGGCAGCACCACTGCCAAGCTTCCAGTATCGTTTCCAGGATACCTAATATCATCACTGATTGACGCACACGTTTTGCTGTTCTACGATTTTCTATTTCACTCATTACTCTCAAGAGTGATTGGTCAAAGCAGTCCGTTGAGTCGTCGTAGAAGCCCCAAGACGAGAGGGATACAGACAGTAATGAACGCATCTATCCGCGAGAGGTTGTGGAGGTGTTCCATCGCAGACACCCAAAGAACTCCACTCCAGAGCAATAGACCGATCCCAATCCCGCCTGCAATCAAGAGGACTGGGTCCGACTGGAGTTGCTCGAAGGCGTTTTGAGCAGCGTGGCTTCCTGCCGGAAGTGTCTCACCGCCAAAAACGTAGTACGCGGCAGCGATACTGACGAGTTTGTCGAAGATCGCTGGGACGAATCCCCAGCCAGTGAGCGCTAGCGTATCAGTAAACGATCCGTTTCCGTCGAAAGCAACACGAGCAATGAGGTAAAACACGATCGCGTAGAGTCCCCACGTAATCACGGTACCGAGCACCGCACCGAAAACCGCGAGAATATTCGAGGCCGCAGAGATCACGCCAGATACACTCTGGTTCACCTGTTGGCCCTGCGATTGAACCATGCTCGTTGCGAGCTCACTAGCGACATCCGCCCGTGGGAGTGCTGCGATACTCGTCAGTACAGCTACGAGCAACACGATCCCAACTGGACTGAGGAAGTTGGGACTTTCCGTCCGATGTCGGAAGAACATATTTGGATCAGTGATGAGCGCTTGGAATCCTGCAGATGAATCATTAGTCACAATGTTATATTATATCTGAGGAAGATTGATAATATAGTTACGGAATTTCATCGAACAGGAAATAATCACGACACTATTTTCAGATGTGATCTCGGGGTAATCGAACTGGCTCATTGACTGAGAGGACGATGGACATTAATCTCTCAGATTGTCTCGCCATCAACCAAGTGCCGCCTAGCGACTGGTTCCCGGGAACTAGTCGATCTCGATGTGTCGCCAGTGGCTCGTTTCAGAACTCGTTCCTGTGGCACTTGCAGCCTCGCGGACGCGGCTAATGCGCTCATCAGTCGGTGGATGGCTTGCAAGTGCTCGTTCTAACGGTGTTTGTTCCGTCTGACGATCGTGTGTCGGGAGCAGCCACGAGAACAGTCCCCAGCCAGGCTCGCTTGCACGCTGGATCTTCTTGAGCGCACGAGCAAGTGCCAACGGATCGTCGAGGATTGCCACTGCTCGCTGGTCGGCAGCGTATTCCCGGCGGCGGGAGTAGGCCTGCAGCGCCAGCGTTGGAGCGATAAGCAAACCGATTACGAGTCTGATCACTCCACGTCGAAAGCCATTCCCCACACTTTTAGGGCCGCGTAGTGGACGGTCCACGACGAGCGATAGTCCCCAACAGCCCAGAAAGACAACGACGACGAACGGCACGAGCATCACGAGCACGAAGGATGTCGCCATCCGTAGAATGCTCATAACCAGCATGCGCAGGAGACTGTCGTAGCCTTCGAGATGAGCGAATTCATGAGCGAGAACGCCCTCGAGCTCTGTTGGTGTTAACAAGCGGACGAGCGAGTGATCAATCACGAGGGTCCCACTTCCGAGCGCAAACGCGTTGGGTTGACCAAGACGCGCAGTGTAGATCTCTGGTCGATCGAGCCGCATCCGTTGTGTAAGACGATCGACACTCGCGTGAATGCTCGGGGCACGGGACTGCGAGAGGGCTGTCACCGGGAGGCGAGAGAGGAGGCGCTTGGTGCTCGTCCGGTAGCTCAAGTAGCCAAAGACCAGTGCCATCGACCCCGCAAAGAGGAGCACCGATGGAAGGCTGCTACTGGTGAGAAGCGCACTGATCGCTTGGGAGGCAATGAGAACGCCAACGCCAGCAATCACGAGCAACCACACTCCAATCAGCACAGCGAGTCCACGCGGGCGACGGGATGACAGGGACATGGTTTTCGTACGTGTTGCTCGCCCAAAACGATTGCCGCGACGCAAATGAACCGCTCACTGAGCGTGAGATCGAAGTACCAGTGAATCTGTGTTGGTGTTTGTGATTTTCATACTAGAGGAGACACCACTACAGACTATGAACGTATCAGAATGTCATCTCCAAACAGGCTCCATGGACGATTCGAGCCGCCCAGATCGCTCTATTCGAGATGATTACGATTCAGCTCTCACGCACTGTCTTACGATTATTCGAAATATGATCGAATCACAAAAATATCGATAAAATCGTTAGATTTCGATCTCTCTGTCGAGATGCTATAATCAGCAATAGTCTGTGGTTCGAACGCTCGAAGTTAAGAGGCTTTGTCGTCCGAGCATACCTCGCACATTGATTTAGACTCTATTCAAATGACTTTACTTACTGTTTTGTAAACGGTGGTAGATCAGGACTCAAAGCACAATCTGTGTTCTATAGGTAGAAACCGAAACAATTACTTGAGCAAATATTCAATTGATTGCTGATGGCACAAACGACCGAGCGGCTTCGACGCTCTCTTAATGATGAACTTGAGGAGTGTCGTAGCGAGGATGTTGAACGTCGGCTTGATGACCTCAGCGCGCTCGAATCAGCACTTAGAACAGAGCAGGTAACAGCTGAACTCAATGTGTTCGCGGCACTCGGCAACGAGGTGCAATACGCACTCGTTCGAGTTCTTGTAGCGGCACAGGAAGAGCTCTGTGTCTGTAAGCTACACGCAGTTGTCGACGTGACCGAGAGCGGACTCAGTCACGCGTTGTCGGCGCTTGTCGACGCTGGGCTCGTTACTGTCCTCAAAGGGAGCGTGAGCAATGAGTAACGCCGAGGCTCACGAGCACGGCCCGGACTGTGACTGTGAGAGCTGTGGAGATCCACGCTCGATGGATGTCCTCGATAAGTATCTCACAGTCTGGATTTTTGGCGCGATGGCAATCGGCGTGGGAATCGGCTATTTTGCACCGTCGGTGACACAACCGATTCAGGATCTCCATCTCGTAGGAATCGGGCTTGTGCTGATGATGTACCCTCCTCTGGCCAAGGCTGATTACTCACAGCTCTCAACCGTGTTCAGTAACTGGCGGGTGCTCGGGCTGAGTCTCGTACAGAACTGGTTAATTGGCCCTACCCTGATGTTCGGGCTAGCGGTTGTGTTCTTCAGTGGGCTCGTTCCTGGTCTGCCCGCGCGACCCGAGTACTTCCTTGGACTCGTCTTTATCGGGATGGCACGGTGTATCGCAATGGTACTCGTTTGGAACGAACTCGCAGATGGTTCGACCGAATACGTCACTGGGCTGGTCGCATTCAACAGCCTCTTTCAAATCATTACGTACGGCGTGTACGTCTGGTTCTTCGGACTATTCCTGCCACCTCTCTTAGGAATGGATGCACTCGTTGCCGGGATTACGAGTTTTAGCATTACACCAATCCAAGTGTTCGAGGCAATCGTCGTTTTCCTTGGTATACCATTTGTCGGTGGGTTTCTCACTCGCTATCTTGGCACTCGAGTGAAAGGTAAAACGTGGTATGATGAGGTATTGATTCCGAAGATCGATCCGTTGACGCTGGTCGCGTTATTGTTCACTGTAATTGTAATGTTCGCTACACAGGGCGAGAACATCGTTGCTGCGCCGGTAGATGTCCTGTTGATCGCTGTTCCGCTCACGATCTACTTTGTCGTGATGTTTTTCGTGAGCTTCGGGATGGGACGCGGCATCGGAGCCGACTACTCGACGACAACCGCGATTGGGTTCACGGCAGCTTCGAACAACTTCGAACTCGCGATTGCGGTCGCAGTCGCAGTGTTCGGTGTTGGCTCTGGCGTCGCGTTCGCGACCGTTATTGGCCCGCTGATCGAGGTACCGGTGTTACTCGCGCTGGTCAACGCTGCGCTCTATTTCCGACGGAATGCCGACTGGAACGATGCCGAGACTGGAAGCGTAACTGCCTCAGCCTCCGATCCGATGACTGATGACGACTGATCACGAGACACGACAATGACGACGGATACCAATGCGGCAGCATCGATTCGCCTTGCCTTGTGTGTCCGGAGCGCTGGCCGCTCGCAGATGGCTCCGGTGTTTGATGTTCACGACTGGGCACTGGACGACCCTCGTGGCCAGAAACGAGACCGCGTGCGTGAAATACGTGAAGAGATCGAGGCTCGCGTTACTGCGTTGTTCGACGAGATCGTGGAGCGCTGCCACGTGTCTGCTGGTACGAATGTGATTCAATAATGAGTGATCGTTCTCTCCCAGATTACTCACACGCGACGGCCTATCAGCTTTCGCCCGCCCAGTGGGCAGTACTGTTCACCAGCGCGTGGCTGGTTGGCTGGGTGGCGATCAGGAGCTACACGGGGATGCCAGTAATCGATGCCTTGACACAAGCTGTCCCGATGGCGATCATACTCGGTAGCCTCGCATACGTTCTCAGACGATGAGCCAGCGAAACGACTGCACGTGTTCGCCAGTCGCAACAAGTCTGCTCATTGTCGTGGCTCATGTATCGATAACCGACCGTTTGATGTAGATATAAAATTCTATTCAATAAGACTATAGATACTAATTCTTAATAATCAAAAGAGTTTATATTGTTATATGAGCGTCGTCAGTGTCTCAATGCCAGAAGCGTTGCTCGAACGACTCGACCAGTTCGCCGATGATCATGGGTACACAGGGAGAAGCGAAGTTATCCGAGAAGCAAGTCGTAATCTTCTCGGTGAATTTGACGATAAGAAGCTCGAAGACCGTGAGCTGATGGGAGTCGTGACGGTCGTGTTTGATTACGAAACGACCACCGTCGAAGCAAAAATGATGCGACTGCGCCACGAACACGAGAACACCGTCGCATCAAATTTCCACAGCCATGTCGGTGGACGTCATTGTATGGAACTGTTCGTCCTCGAAGGCGCTCTCAAAGAAATTTCGACGTTCGTCGGAAAGATTCGAGCCACAAAGGACACGCTCACCGTCGACTACTCGGTGCTTCCCATGGATGACTTTGGATCACTTGCCGACATGAACTGATTCATTCACCAGACCCGTTTTTCGAACGGTTCCGTCCCTGAGTAACGACTATACGCCACACACTCTTGAGTAATAATAGCTAACTTTGCTTCCATAGAGATTACCACATCTATAATCTATATTAGTAAATTCAATGAATATATCAAACGATGATAATTTCCGGGCTTGGAGTGAGTTCGGTTGTCGGCTTAGGAATGACTTGGCGTCTCACTCATCCCGTCGGTAGAGCGCCCGCTTCGATTACCATCGCCTACACCTCTATTCATCGGATATAGAACATGAGGTGATGCAACAAGAGGGATACTACGACGACCTTCCAGGTGACGTCACTGTCGAACGATTCAGCTCTGGTCCGAGCGTCGTAACGGCGCTCGCGAAGGGTGATATTGACACAGCAATCATTCAGGAACCATTCGTAACGATCATCGGACGTGCCCCTCGATTCCACGAACTCGCACACGATCGTCATGCCCACGAGTTCGTCGACTGCGTTACGTTTGTACGAGATGAGTTCACTGCCTAAGTGGCGAGGTATTGAGAGCCAACCGCGAATCTCACTGAAACGAGAGAGCGTTACGCAAGTGAGCCGTATTCGACAGCGATGACTGTCTTATCAATAATAATCTCTTCCTACCCAATGATTATTATGATGGCAACAAAAAATAGGTAATGTTATTATATTCTATCTGCAGGTTACTAACTATGGCACACATTCATCTCGGAGAGGGTTCGTTCCCACTGTGGGCACTGGCTCTCTGGACGACCATTAGTGTTGCACTGATTGGGACAGTCCTCTACCGCGTGCGGACGAATGGAGTCAAAACACGTCAAATAGCGCTTGCGGGGATTGGGGCAGCCGCAAGCTTTGCGATCTTCCAGCTAAACATCCCCGTCTGGGGTGGTGTTCATATGAACCTCACTGGACTGGTTGGCATTCTTGCTGGACCACTGCTCGGGTCGCTCATCGCGCTGGTCGTGAACATTTTCTCGGCTGCCCTCGGTCACGGTGCTATTGGCCTGTTAGGCGCGAACACACTCGTCAATGCGTCGGAGGCTATTGTCGCCTACTACGCGTTCCGAATGCTGCTCCGTTTGGACTGGGACGTCTTTCCGGCGAGCGCGAGTGCCGCAATCCTTGGTCTCTCGGTTGGGGCCATCCTAATGGGCGCAATTGTCGTTATCAGTGGAGTGAACGGCAGTGCGCTTCCTCGTTCGGATCTGACGATCGCTGTTGCCGGGATGGTCGCCATTAATCTTGGTGTTGCAGTCGTTGAGGGACTCCTGACGGGATTGATTGTCCAGTTCCTCGCCTCGATCCGCCCCGACCTCGTTGGGATCGCTGATAGCACTGAGCACAAGGTATCCGCGGGGGTGACGCTCTGATGGATCGCTGGAAGCAGTATGCCGGTCTTGGCGGTCTTCTTGTCAGCTGTTTCGCCATTGGGTTGTGGGGCTTTACAGCGACTGGCGGGGCGCTTCCCTACGCGAAGCGGTTCACAAATGTACTACAGCACGGGTCACAGGAGGGCGGTGGCTCACTCGTTGCCCTCGGGCGGGGTATCGTTATTGCCGGTCCAATCCGCAAAGGCGGTCTTGTGGGCGAATTCGGTCTTATCATAGGTCTGTTCGTCATCATTGGAATTGGTCTGTACATCTATGCCGATCGTTATCACGATCCCGACGGACGAGAACGAGCTATCTAACAACCATGACGGTGCTCTCAGACCACGTCCTAGATCCACTGCTTATCACTGTGTACGCCGAGCGTCGTGATGGACCACTCCATCAGATCAATCCCTGAACCAAAGGGGGGTGATTGGCGCTCTGGTGCTCGCTGTCACCCTGTTCGACCGACGCCAACTATTGGCCGGTCTGTATGGTGTGGTCCCGTTCGTGTCCAGTCACTGAAATCGAGCTAGTGAGCTTCCTCTCGAAGAAAGCGTTAGACGACACTACCAACGGTCTGACCGTCTCACATACTACCAGTCTTTGCTGTGTGATTCTTTGTCGTGGCTGTCTTCCGAATGAATGAATCACTCTCTACGGCTAATAATCAAACATTGGAAAATACACCTCTGCAATCATTACTACACCCGAGTTTTATTCAGCCGATCTCCTTGCTTTCGTGGGTAGATATCATCTGATCGTATCGATCACAGATCTGACGCGGAGACACGGAGTGAACGCTTCTGTGATCGGTCTCAAGGCGTCAGTGAACGCATTGTTTATCAGAGACCGAGTTCTGAAAGAAGTATGACGATCTATGAGGCTGATGTCCCAGGCGTCGGCCACAAATTTGAACTCGAACTCGGGGGAGACAAACGACTAATCGTGCTTATCCACCACGACGGTAAGCGAGAAGTCTATCTCCGTCCTGGTGAGAATCAAGACAGTGAAAGACTATTTAGTCTGACGGGAAAGCGAGCACGCCAACTCGGCTCTATCCTCGAAGGAGCATACTTCCAACCCGTCGAAATGGACGATATTCAGGTTCCACTGGGCGAAGCGATCATCGAATGGGTCGACGTTAGTCCGTCGGCATCGTTGGTCGGTCACTCGCTGCGAGACGCTAATATTCGAGAGCAGACCGGGGTTTCCATTATCGCTATTCAACGAGGTGAGGAGACGATCGCGAATCCGCAGCCGAACAGCACGATCGAGGCTGGCGATATCCTCGTCAGTCTTGGAACGCGTGCTGAACAACGAGCGTTCACCGAGTTAGTCGAGACTGGCGAAACGGACACATCACAGACCTAAAAATGGCGGAGACGTTGCTTTTTGAAATTGGCATTGCACTGACAGGTATCGCCGTTGCGGGCGCTGTGGCCAACCGCGTTGGTCTGTCGGTTATCCCAGCGTACATCATTATTGGAATCCTCATTGGTCCGAACGAGCCCTCTTCAATCGCAGGAATTTCGCTCACGCTCGTGGAACATCGGGAGTTTATCGATATCGTTGCGGAACTTGGAATTGTGTTCCTTCTGTTCTTTCTCGGGCTCGAATTTAGCATCTCGCAGCTGTTGAGCGATCGTCGACGAATCGCTACAATTGGGAGTGTTGACTTTCTCATCAATTTCAGTCTCGGGATTGGTCTTGGCGTCGCGTTCGGCTACACACTTCTCGAAACGCTATTTCTCGCTGGGATTGTCTATATCTCTTCGAGTGCCGTTATCTCGAAAGCACTCATCGAGAGTGGGTGGGTTGCAAATCCTGAAAGTGGTCCCATTCTGGGTACGTTGGTGTTCGAAGATATCGCAATTGCGATCTATCTGGCGCTTCTCTCGGCGGTTGCCGTGGGAGAAGGGACACTGGTTGATGCTGCCGTCTCTGTCGGGATCGCGTTCGTGTTTCTTGGTGGGCTAACACTCACTGCGTGGTACGGATCGGATGCTATCGAGCAAATTTTCAGGGCCGATTCGGACGAACTATTTTTGCTGCGTATTCTTGGGGTGACGACGCTCATCGCAGGATTTGCGCTCACCCTTGGGCTGAGCGAGGCGGTGACTGCCTTCTTTGTCGGTACCGCATTCAGCGAAACCGACCACATTGAACGGATCGAGGCTGTCGTCGCACCAGCACGTGACTTCTTTGCAGCCGTCTTTTTCTTCGCAATCGGTTTGACAACTGAAGTCACTCTTCTCACGGGACTCGTCTGGTTGCTGCTCGCAGCGGTCCTCATAACAACCGTTGGAAAGATACTTAGTGGATCACTATCCGGACAGATCTATCAGCTCGATCGACTGCGATCGGTGCGCGTCGGGTTCGGACTGGTGCCACGCGGTGAATTCTCCCTGGTAATTGCTGCCCTCGCAACGAGTGTCGGAACAGGCGCACTTCAGTCCGTGATTCCAGCGTTCGCTGTTGGCTACGTGCTCATCATGAGTATCGTAGGCACTCTGCTCATTCAAAACGCTGATCGCATCTCCCACGAGATAGTGAGTCTTTCACAAACGGTGATACCCGACTGATGGCCACAGATACAGAGTAGCTCATCACGCCTGCGCGTTATCCGATTCCACTCGTTTTCGATGCTGCTGACGCTCTGATTACAACACTACGTATATCGATTACAGTCACATCTGCAAATCGATATGAGTCGAGATATCGCGATGCGAACTACTTTGAGAAATTTCTGACAAGCACGGGATAACACAGCTACTATGTTCAGTGACAACACCTAACACATCCTATGCCGTAGAGGAACTAACGCTCGCTGTGTCGCGGGCCGGGGTCGATGGCGTGTCGAGACGAGCGTCAGAGACGGTGTCCATCATGACTACAACAGTAACAGACGTCGATGAAACAGCCGTCAGAGACTTCGAAGAAACATTTCGAGGCGAACTGATCCGACCCGTCGATCCAGCGTTTGATGAAGCGCGGACGATCTATAACGCGATGATCGACAAGCGTCCGGGGATGATTGCGACGTGTACGGACGTCGCGGACGTGATTGAAGCGGTGAACTTCGGCCGCGATCACGACCTCAATATCGCAGTCCGCGGCGGTGGCCACAATGGCCCAGGTCTCGCTTTAGTGGATGATGGGTTGGTCATTGACCTCTCCGAGATGACCGGTCTCCGCGTCGATCCTGAGGCAAGAACTGTGCGCGTCGAAGCCGGTTGTACGTGGGGTGACGTCGACCATGCCACGCATGCCTTTGGCTTGGCTACAGTCAGTGGGGTTATCTCCACAACCGGGGTTGGTGGACTGACTCTTGGCGGTGGACACGGCTATCTGACTCGCATGTACGGGCTGACTATTGACAATCTCCTCAGCGCCGATGTCGTATTGGCCGACGGACGGTTCGTGCACGCGAGTGCGGACGAGCATCCGGATCTGTTCTGGGCGCTGCGCGGTGGAGGTGGGAACTTCGGTGTCGTCACCTCCTTTGAGTTCCGACTTCATCCAGTGGATACGGTCGTTGCCGGACCGCTGTTCTGGCCGCTCGACGAACTTGAAACCACCATGCGTTGGTATCGTGACTGGCTCGCGCAGGCTCCAGAGGACGTGTACGCCTTTTATTTAGTCGCAGAGGTACCAGGCGACCCGTTTCCAGAGGAAATTCACGGCGAGAATGTCTGTGGTCTCATGTGGTGCTATCTGGGTCCGGAAGAGCGAGTCAAAGCAGTGACTCAACCAGCGCGGGAGGTGGCAGAACCACTGTTCGAGCATATCGGAGCGATGCCCTATCCGGCACTACAAAGCATGTTCGATGCGCTCTATCCACCTGGGGATCAGTGGTACTGGAAAGGGAACTTCGTGCGCGAGTTGAGCGACGAAGCTATCGCCGAGCACCGACGGTTCGCTAACGTGCCGACCGCTCAATCAACGATGCATCTCTACCCGGTTAATGGCGCTGTGCACCGTGTCGGTACGGATGAGACGGCGTGGAGCTACCGCGACGCAAACTGGTCGATGGTCATCGCGGGCGTCGATCCGGATCCAGACAACAAAGAAACGATCACAGAGTGGACCCGTGATTACTGGCAGGCGCTGTACGAGCATTCGGCGGACGGTGCGTACATCAACTTCATGATGGAAGAAGGGATGGATCGGATCCGGGCAACCTACGGTTCCAACTACGAACGACTCCGGGAAATCAAGACCAAATACGACCCGAACAACGTCTTCCACGTGAATCAGAACATCGAACCAGCAACCTAGGTTGGATCGACCGGCAGTAGATGCCAGTGGCTTCGAGCGCGAAACCCACCGCATTCGGATCGAACACGCAGCTCACGATTGCAGTCGGCAGTACTGCTCGGCGTGACGTTCTGAGGGCTATGAAAATAGAATTTTGATCACCAGTAGTCGTTCTTTGACGGTGAGCGATACGCAGTGATGATTTGGCTTTCTGCCCGATGAAGAATGCGATTAATCACAGACTTGTTCCCGTTCCACACATCCTCCTACAGTCGATCGTGTACTCGCTCGTTTGTGCCGATTATGCAATCTAGTAGCGTTAATGTGAAGTAGTGCTTACCGTGAACATGTTGCCGTGGTTTCGACGATACCGGCGAATTCATTCAACATAAGGGTTAAATATTGTAGTAGTATATATTTAACTAGATGGTTGAACAATCGGTAGACGACCATGATCTTGATGCGATATTTCAAGCATTAGCTCATCCGACCCGTCGGGCGCTTCTCGAACAACTTGCCAGTGGACCCGCGAGCGTTGGTGAGTTGGCAGAGCCACACGACATTTCCTTAGCGGCAGTGTCGAAGCATCTGCACGTTTTGGAGGACGCTGGTTTGCTTGAGATTGAAGAAGACGGCCGTGTTCGTCGCTGTCATCTTGATGCTGCTCCACTTAGCGCAGCGTTCGGTTGGCTGACCCGATATCGTCTCTTCTGGGAAGACCGACTCGACGCGCTCGCCACCCATCTGGAGAACGAAACGTGACAGACAAAACTGCTGTTGTGAAGGGTCGATGAAATCTGCCTCTGATGAGTGACAATCGGTGGAGGGTCGTACTCGATAGTATCGACGACAGATTGAGGATGAACCGACGCGGCTGAGATCAGACTAACACCGTTGCTCGATATTTTGTGTAGGTATCGTATCTTTCCACAGATGATGCTGGCTAAATAATGAAATAAAACAATCATGTCTTCGAAATCCTATACAACTAATAATGTCTCTTTCTACCCTCGTTGGCCGTTCGAGCGGAGTCTACAGACAGTTACTATTGACATGGCGCATTGGAGATCTTCGGTATTTGTTATGTCACTATATGGGTGAGTAGGCAAGGGGGAGAAATGAACACTTATTCGTATCGAGGACGTTATTCTGAGTAGCATGAGCGAACAACGGGACGGGACCGAACCCAGTTTAACAGAATCCAACAGGTCACATACGGCCAGTAAGGTCGGCCGTGTACTCGTTGAGTACGACCTTGAGGACCTCGGGCAGACGATGGAGGCGCGGTGGACGGGAGACGAGGACGAACGATACAGCCTCCGAGAGCTTGCAAACTGGTTGAACAAGCACCTCCTCGAAGTAGCGATGGTTCGTGCAGGTCGTCAACCACTCGATGGTGAAGTAGATAACGTCTATCGTCTCCTCACAGGCGACGATGTGAGTAGTGGTGTCCGCACGCAGGCACGAAATGATCTCAAGCGTGACGGCGTAGCGATTGATGATCTTGAACGAGATTTCGTCTCGCATCAAGCAATCCACACGTACCTCACAAAATACCGCGGTGCGCGTCACTCCAAGCCAACGGCTGCCGACCGGGACCGAGTTGAGAGCGTCACACAGGCGATCCAGCGTCTCTCTCACCGAACCCTGCGCGTCACCGAAGACAACCTTTCTACTCTTGAGAACACTGACCGACTCCTGATCGGTGATTTCGATGTTCTCGTCGATGTTACAGTCACATGTCAGAATTGTGGGACTCGATACGATGTTGTCGAGCTCCTCGAGAGAGGCCACTGTGACTGTGAAACGGCGGGTGAGGAGTCCGTTGAATCGATTGACTGAACGGTTCCGTTACGAAATTACGCCTGTAACTCTATCAGTTCACACTGCTTCTTCTCCGGACGCGAGTCTGAGGAGTTAAATAGATGGCCCTCGGAATGCCGTCTATGAGTGCATCACAGATAGAAGCGGAGAAGATGCAGCTCTCTGTTGAAAACATTGGGGGTATCGATGGTACGACCGTCGAGTTCACGCCGGGAGTAACTGCTCTTGCCGGTCGGAACGCCACGAACCGCACTTCGTTGTTGCAGGCGATTATGGCGGCATTCGGCAGCGATCACGTTTCGCTGAAAGGTGATGCCGATCAGGGACAGGTCGACATGACGATCGGCGATACGACCTACACCCGAACACTAGAACGGCGCAACGGAACGATCGTGACTGGCGGCAATCCGTATCTCGACGATACGGAACTCGCAGATTTGTTTGCGTTCCTGCTTGAGTCAAACGAAGCCCGTCAAGCAGTCGCTCGGAGCGATGATCTGCGAGAGCTGATCATGCGGCCAGTCGATACGGACGCCATTCAGGCAGAGATCGAGCAACTCGAAGCTGAGCAACGTGAGATCGAGTCCAATCTCGAAGATCTCGATTCGCTCGCGGATCGTCTGCCCGAACTCGAGGAGCGCCGTACAACTCTCAGCGAACAGATTGAGAAGAAACGAGCGGAGCTCGAAGAGAAAGAGACGGAGTTGGCAGAAGCCGACGCTGATGTCGAGGATAGTCGAGCGGACAAACGCGAACTCGAAGAGACGCTCGACGATCTACACGACGCTCGAGCATCGCTCGACGATACCCGATTTGAGCTCGATACACAGCGTGAGAGTCTCGAAGCCCTCCGCGAAGAACGAGCCGAGGTGCAAGGCGAACTCGACGAGCTACCAGAGACGCCTGTCGGGGATATTGAAGAGATCAACACCGAGATCGGGCGACTACGTGACCGTCTACGGACGATCGATACGACGGTTAATGAGCTCCAAACGATTATTCAGTTTAACGAGGAGATGCTCGAAGGGACAAGTCGAGAGATCATCGACTCCCTCCGAAATGACGTTGGAAACAGCGAATCGGAATCCGAGGCGATCACCGACCAACTCGTTGAAGACTCGGAAAATGTCGTCTGCTGGACGTGTGGGAGTGAGGTTCCGAAAGCAGAGATTGAGGGAACACTCGACCGATTGCAAAAGCTCCGTTCGGAAACGTTCGAAGAGCGAAACGAGCTCCGAAGCAGCATCGACGATCTACAGAGTGACAAAAACACGCTCGAAGATCATCAACGAAAACGTGACCGGCTCGATCGACGAATCGAACAGATCGAAAACGAACTTGAAGACCGAGAAGACCGGATTGAGGAGCTGATCTCAACACGAGAAGACCTCGAATCGGAGATCGAGCGACTCGAAGAGGATGTCGATGATCTTCAGGAGGAGGACTACAGCGACATTCTCGATCTGCACAAAGAAGCCAACCAGCTCGAATTCGAACTCGGTCGGATCCAGAGCGATCGAGAGTCAGTCGATTCGAAGATCGACGGTATCGAGGACCGACTCGAACAGCGCGAATCCCTCAAAGAGCGACGGGATGAAGTGCATACGGAACTCGCAGATCTTCGAACGCGGATTGAGCAGATCGAAGAACAGGCGATCGAACAGTTCAACGAGCACATGGAGACCGTCCTCGATCTGCTCGAATACGCCAACCTCGAACGCATCTGGATCGAACGCACCGAACATCAAGTCAGCCAAGGTCGACGAACAGTTTCGCAACGCACGTTCGATCTTCACGTTATCCGCAGTACGGACTCAGGAGCAGCCTACGAGGATACGGTCGACCACCTCTCAGAGAGTGAGCGCGAAGTAACTGGACTCGTGTTCGCACTCGCGGGCTATCTCGTCCACGAAGTTCACGAATCGGTGCCAATCATGCTGCTGGACTCGCTCGAAGCGATCGATTCCGACCGCATCGCTGCGCTTATCGAGTACGTCGCCGACCATGCTGACTATCTCGTTGTTGCACTCCTGCCAGAGGATGCAAGCGCCCTTGATCAGGACTACCAGCGCGTGACCGAGATCTGAACTGCGTCAATCGTTGTTGTCTGGTGTATTTGTGGCAGCGTCTGACGTTAAAACACTTCAACACAAATAGCTGGATATTCGAAGCATATAGTTATCAATATATGTCAGGAAAAAGCCAATTGATAGCGAGAGCACAATCGATACAACGTGTAGGTTCGGATGCCCTCCGTTGTGGTTCGAAAAGCACATCGATATATACCGAGCGATGAGAGGCGTCTGATATGTGCGATGGTGAGGATGCTGGATCGGACAGTGCAGACGTGCATTCCGGGACTTCCCGGGCAAGGTCTTCGTCCGGTGGTTCTCGTATGGTGTCTCGACGCGGGGCGATTCGTAGTCTCCTCGCCGTGGGTCTCGCCTCGAACACTGCGTTGAGTGGCTGCCTGTACATAGCAGGTGCCGACCGTGTCAAAGAGCCGCTCGTGTTCGTTTCTCGAAAGAACCGCATTACAGCTGAGGATGCAACCCACGTCGTGCGCACGATAGACGAGCTTCGGTCGGCGCTCTCCGAGCGCGGAGCAACGGTCTGGCTTCCGAGTGATGTTAAAATACGCTTCGAAGACACTACTACGACACCGGTACCGATCGCATCGAACGTCACACTTGCGAGCGATCGAGGAGTTGATGGTGGACAAGGCGCGCTCATCGAGAGCACAGCGTATCATCCGACCATCTTTCAGTCGCGCAAGTCAGACATTCGTGTGACAGGTATTCGAATAAAGGGACCCCAGATGGAGTACTTCGATCCACGAACGAAATCCAAAGCAGAATCAGCGTTCTACGCGCGTGCATTCGAATTCATCGGGAACGGAATCGAGATTGATCACTGCGAACTGTTCGGTTGGACGAGTGCTGCAGTTAGTCTCGGTGGACAAGACGATCCAACTGAATCCCGGATCCATCACAATTCGATCCATCACAACCAGATGCAAACGCTCGGATACGGGCTCGATATACGGAACGGCACTCATCTCATCGAATGGAACTACTTTGATCGGAATCGACACTCGGTCGCCGGATTCGGCCATCGACAGAACGGATACGAGGCACGATTCAACGTGGTTGGGCCCCACGCCGTGCGTCACGCGTTTGATATGCACGGACTGAGTGAGAATCTCTCGGGATACTCAGGACCACTAGCGGGGAAATACCTCCGGGTGCATCACAACGTGTTCGAACTTACTGACGCCGCTGCCGTCGTGCTCCGGGGAATCTCAGACCGTCCGTCGTGGGTGCGAGAGAACTGGTGTGCAGCGGTTCCGCTCCTCGAACTCAAGGGTCGACGCTCGATTATCCGTCAGACACACGCCGATGCTCCCGAAAAATTTCAAGTGACTGATAATCACTTCGGACCGAAAGCAGTCAAACGCGGGCGTAGCTGGCTTCTTGAGCACGATACGAGCGTTCGCTACGAGTACTGAGGGTCTGTCATCTCGAATCGATGTTCGTGTTGTACTATGATGAGATATCATCTGCGATATAGGGATTGGTTGTTGGGTAATGTATCCTCAATTCTGCAGCTGAGATTGTGAGACGGCACGTCGCGTCGATGAATTCGTCATCTTGGTTCAGTCGGTGTACGACGTAGTAGACAACGGAGATTGGATCCTCTCATTAGACAGACGGGTCGAAGTGTCGGACGAATATCCCGATGTAGAGAGCGTGAGTCACGATACCGATCGCAATGTATCCGAGCATTGTTACGGATGATGCACCGACCGCTCCATCGACGATCACTTTGAGCGGCCAGTAAATCGGAACGGTTCCAGCGAGGAACTGGAGTGGTTCGGGGACGATCGCAATTGCGAACAGTGGTATCATAAGTGAGAACGCGACGAACTTGCTGACAGCAATTCCCTCAACGGTGTTTGCGGCGAATGACGAGATAATGAAGGCAACACAAATCGCCCAGAGTGAGCCAACGGCAGCCGTCAGGAGCACGACCTGAGCTGAGAGATTCACCAATCCGATCAGCGGGGCTACTAGGACCGTTGAAATAAAGCTGATGAGTACAACAGAGATTCCACGGTAAGCGAGGTATCCACGACTAGTCAGTGGAGTGGTCCACAGCCCCGCGAGGATATTCTCTTCTTTTTCTTCGAGAATGAGGAGTCCAATAGCCATTCCAACCGTGAACGATGGCATCGAGAAGAACAGACCGAACACCATCGGGTAGTATGGAACAAGATCGAATCCAGGAGCAAGCCAGGCCGTGATGACCGGGATTACAAAGCGCGCGAGCAGTGCATAGAAAAACGGAAGGATCAGAATATACGTGAGCAACGGATCGCGGAGCCAGTTGCGGAGATCCGAGAGAGCAAGTGACCCGACGGCACCGAACCGTCGCCCTTCGAATATCTGCGTGATATCTGGAACAGAAACGGTACTTCCGCTGTTTTCACCAGTAGTGACGCCTTGCACGATGTGTCGTTCGAAGGCACGATCTGCGAGCACAGCGGTACCTCCAATCCAGAGAAGGAGGTAGCCGACGGCGTAAGCGAGTTCCCACATCGGGAGTGGATCGAAGGCCCCGAAGGCACTACCGAGAAGCAATAGCGTCGCTTCAGTCGGAATGAGGTACAGCACTGGATGGGTAATACCGATCAATTCGAGTAACGGGAGCGCGGTCGGCAACAGGTACACCACCGCTGCCATCATGTACGCGTTGATCGTGTTGAACCGCGCGACGGCAACAATACCAATCAACACGAACAGCATACACGAAAGAACGACACCGAACAGGTACAATCCGATATCGAACTGAAGCCCATGGACGCTCACAGCGATAACGAAACTCGTGAGTACGCCTAACAGCGTGAGTGAGAGCGTCTTTGAGGCGAGATACGCCCGGCTACTCAGCGGTGAGACGACTAAGGCATCGAGAACGCCGTCCCTTTTCTCGAATAGAACGAGAGCACCAGTGAACAGAAAGCCGATAAACACCGGATCACTGAGAATGACGAGTGTGACGGCAGTAGCCCGGGCTGAAGCCGGAAGACTCAGCACACCGATTACGTACAGCGCCACCATGACTGCATAGACGGTGTAGAATCCGTACCGTATCTGTAGCTTCAGATCCCACCAAAGCATAGACACGAGAGCACCCGGTTCCGATGATTGCTGGTGTGAGCACTCCGAGTCCGCTGTTGGAACTGCGCGATTCATTGGAGTTCCTCGCCAGTAACCTCAAGGAAGACATCTTCGAGCGTTGCCTCTTCGGTGTGGATGGTTTCGATATCACCGGAATCGACTAGTGTATTGAACGATTCATCACTATCGAGCGTATCGAGATTGAATCGTTGTGATTCGAGTCGGCCGTCGCGTCGGACTTCGACGCGGACACGTCGGTTGCCGTGAGATCTTTTGAGTGTTTTTGGCGTCTCGATTACTGGAATCTCGCCATCGATCATGAACGCGACCCGATCGCACAACTGATCGGCGACGGTCATGTCGTGTGTCGTAATGAATACGGTCTTACCCGCGGTTTGCAAGTCGAGCACGATGTCTTTGATCCTGCGCGCGTTCATCGGATCGAGTCCGCCGGTTGGTTCGTCTAAGAACAGGAGGTCGGGGTCGTGAAGCAATGCACGGGCAACGTTGAGACGGCCCTTCATTCCCTTCGAGTAGCCGCTGACGTTTTCATTGGCGGCGTCAGCAAGCCCGACAAGATCGAGGACCGCTCGTGGATCACGGGTCTCGCCCTCGTAGAGTGAACCGAACAGTTCGAGATTTTTTCGCCCCGTCAATTTGAGGTAGTGGTTCGGTGCCTCTGCAGAGATGCCAATCCGTTCGTAGTACGAACCACTGTGGTCTGACACTTCGTTCCCGAACACGGCCGCTCCCCCCTTGTACTCGTCGAGGAGTCCAATGAGGATTTTTTGTGTCGTGCTCTTTCCAGCTCCACTCGGTCCGAGAAAGCCGAAAATTTCCCCTTCGTGAACGCTGAATGAGATATCTTGTACTGCTGGTGAAGTGGCCCCCGGATACGTGTAGGTGAGTCCAGACACGTTGACGATGGCTTCTGTCTGCTGCTTCCGATCATGGTCGTCCGTGCCATTTGTATCGGAAACTGCTGCAATCTCCGATGTCGATGGCCGGAAGTCGAATCGTGCTTGGATAGCGTCTCTCGTGCTCGATTCGTTCGATCCCTGGAAGCTACTTTGCTGTTGACGCTGGATAGTATCTGAGTGTGAGTCGATCTCGCCAGCGGTTTCGCGCTTGTTGATGTGGGCAATCAGTTCGGTCAGTACCATACCCGTTCGTTGACTCTATGACTATATATTTATTCTGGTCATAGAGTCTGACTGATGACCAGATTATTTATATAGTCATATACCGAATCTGGTGATATGGGCAATTACAGCGATGAACCGAGAGACAGGCGGGGATTTAGTGCTGAAGAGCACCATCGAATCCGAGAGCATCTCATCGAAACAGCGCGCGAACTGCTGTTCACCTATCGGCCAGAGAAGATTACCATCACGGATATCACTGAACCGGTTGGTATCGGCAAAGGAAGCTTTTACAGATTTTTTGACAGTAAAGCAGATCTCTATCTCGTACTACTGCAGCGCGAAATAGAGGAGTTTGTCGAGCACGTGCGTTCGGAACTGTCTGATGTGGATGAGCCACGTAGGGGGCTCGAACGACTATTCTGGTGCTACGCTGAATTTGCCGAGGAAAATCCACTCGTTCGTCGGATGGTTATCCAGAACGACTATCGAAAACTGATGCGAAATGTCTCACCAGATCGAATTGAACAGATGCAAAGCGAGGAGATGGCTGAACTTCTACCAATTATTGAACCGCTTCGGACAGAAGGTAGCGGAATGCTCGAAAATACCGAAACGGCGACACTTCTTGGTCTCATGGGTGGCTCGATCGGTCTTCTCGCTCTACACAAAGACGAATTCGACGAGTACGATGGTCCTGAAATATACGAAGAAGATTACTACAAGCGAGTACAGAACGTGCTCATCTCGTCGCTGGCAAGAGGTTTAACGGTTAATGAATGATCGATGATGTGTAACTGTCGCTAAAACAAGCTCTTTGCCGATCTTCTTCTTTTCTGTTACTGGAACGTAAGCGTCCGAACTGATTGATCCTTTTGACCAATCTACGAGAGCCCACCAACTGGTGGAAAATGTAGTAACGTATCTATTTGTGATGTTCTGTTGCCCTTCGCATCTTCACTAGACAAAAATGATTATATACTCGTTTCAATTATTATAACTGTCAAAATTATCCAATTCCTAATTATTAACCACGGAGACAATCTATAAAAGATGCTACCTTTCCACGAATACTTCTCGAAACTATACTTTGTATTTGTCCGTAGTGGTGTACTGCTGTTGTTGGTATAACCATCCTTTGAATGATATTATACAATTTTATGTATATGGTCCTATCAAACAATATATACAACGATAACAGTCCGGGATGAGTTGTTTAGTATGGTGATCAAAAGTACAATTATTATCGAAATTTACTGATGGGGCTATGAGGGCAAGCTTCTATTATTTACTCTAATCGATGCGAAACGTATTGATAGTGGGTGTAGCGGTCAACGGACGTTGAAGTCTTCATCATTACTGTCTATCTGACAGCACTCTCATTACAAAGGTACGGCTGTAATCCATCCACGAATATGAACGATACGTGGTCAGCCTTTTGAACTGAGTGCTTCGTGCTCCAGAAGCACTATTATCGACTGAAATTCGGTAATTACAAACGCAATAGTTGTCGATACGAATGAGGGCATTACAGATGTACGTGTGTGAGTGGATACCTTCGTATATCTGTTTTGAAGATTGTCCAGTCGGTCTCGAATTGCCAATCAGGGGTAACGAGAGTTATTGTCCCGATCCACAATGACAAAGGACTCGAATTGGCGGGCATACCGAACGAACGCTCAGCGTCTCTCTGTGGCTACACAGAACGCTCGTAGTTAATACGTGAATTCTACGAAATGGACGCTACCGTGTTTGCAGTTAGCGAATTGAATCGAGTACTACAGAAACGGAAACGGACTCCGTTGTTCAATCGGTGATAGACCAAATTGGCACGCATAGCGGGCTCATCGAACGACAGTGTCACTCATCAGTATCGACGCTTTACCAAACGTCTCGTTCCAAATATACAGCAGTCATCTGCGAACACAGTCGGTTTGTGAGAAGCGAACAGTGGGTCAATGATTTTTAATACAATCGGTAGCGATCATAAGGTTTGGTGTCCAAATGCTGGATTTTATTGCCGATATCGGTAACTGTGGTGGAACCTGAAAAGACTACACGTGAGTAGCGTTTACTTCTATGACGTTAGCAGCACCGCGGACGAATTCAGGGAGTTCCTTTCGGAATCGATCTCCCTTCAATCGGCTCGTTGGTCCCGAGATGCTGATCGCACCTTGAATATCGCCTTTCGAATGTTCAATTGGCGCGGCAACACATCGCAGACCCTGTAAAATCTCTTCATCGTCGAACGAGACGTTTTCCTCGCGGATTTGGTTCAGCTCTGTGAATAGTTCCTCACGAGTCGAGACTGTGTTGACTGTCCGTTGGGGTAAGCCCGTTTGATCGATAATTCCCTCAACACGTTCTTTTGGAAGTTGTGACAGGATCGCCTTTCCAAGTGCTGTACAGTGGAGGTCCTTCCGATTACCCGTATAGGATGCTGTCTGGATGGCATTCTCTCCACTTACCTTGTGTAAGTAGACACCGGTTCCGTGCTCTTCGACCATAAACTGAGCGACTTCACCGGTCTCTTGTGCAAGGCGGTCAACCTCTTTCGTTGTTATCTCGTAAATATCAACGTTTGTCTTGGCATACTCTCCAAAGTCGACGAACCGGAGGCTTATGCGGTATTCGTCCCCTCGCTTGACAACGAACTCGCTATCGATGAGCGTCGCCAGGTGGCTGTGAACGGTCGCTTTGGCGAGACCGAGATGATCGGCGAGTTCGGTGACACCAGCTCCGTCGAGGTCTCGGAGTGCTTCGAGTATCCCTGCCGTCGTTTGGACGGCCTTCACCCGCCGTCCTCCGTTGTTCTGACCGCCGTGGTTGCTCATGCATGATCGTACTTATCGCAAGATCATATCGTTTGTGATGAACGAACACGACACAACGATGTATTCGCGTGGAGCGAAACAGAGAATTCTGACGGAGTTAGAGTCAGAACAACAGTCGGAGACGGTCAGGTTCGAGAAACTGGTTCGGCAGCCTTGGTCTGGGCACTGTTCTTGACGGCTTCGCCGGTCTCGGCATCGAAAAGATGGATCTTATCTTCAGGAAACTCGATATCGATGCTATCGCCCGACGAAAGACGTATATCTCCATCGACGCTCGCAGTGTGCGTCTCTTCACCGATGGAAATGTAAATATAGCTCAGTTCACCCATCGGTTCGACTACTTCGACTTCAGTCTGAATAGCGTTTGTCACACTCTCTTCGACGATAGTGATGTGTTCGGGACGGATACCGAGTTCCAATCGCTTGGATGTTTGGCCGATATTGTCGATGATCTCGGATGAAATCGTGTAGGTAAACTCGTCGTGTTCTAGCACATCACCGTTTCGCGCCACCGAAAGGAAGTTCATCGATGGTGATCCGATGAATCCTGCGACGAAACGGTTTCTGGGCTGGTGGTAACACGTAAGAGGCGTACCGAGCTGTTGCAGTTCTCCATCGTTGAGGACAGCGATGTAATCGCCCATCGTCATTGCCTCTGTCTGGTCGTGGGTCACGTATATAGTGGTCACGCCCATATCTTGTTGGAGCTGCTGGATTTCGGTGCGCATCGTCGTCCGCAGCTTTGCATCGAGGTTACTGAGCGGCTCGTCCATCAGGAACACTTCGGGTTCTCGGATGATGGCACGGCCAAGGGCAACGCGCTGTTGTTGGCCACCAGAGAGCTCTGAAGGCTTTTTCCCGAGTAGCTCCTCGATTTCGAGCAGCTCTGCCGTCTCTTCGACTCGTTCGTTGATTTCATCTCTACCGAGATCGGTGGTAATCTTCAACCCGTAGCCGATGTTCTTTCGGACAGACATGTGCGGATAGAGCGCGTAGTTCTGGAATACCATCGCCATGTTCCGGTCCTTCGGCTTGAGGCGGGTTATATCGCGGTCGTTGAGTAGTATCTGCCCCGATGTCACAGTTTCTAGTCCCGCGATACACCGGAGTGTCGTCGACTTTCCACAGCCAGACGGTCCGACGAGGACGAGAAAATCACCATTATCGACCGTCACGTCGAGGTCGT
The DNA here is from genome assembly GCF_023276375.1 of Halocatena marina. Classification (GTDB taxonomy): domain Archaea; phylum Halobacteriota; class Halobacteria; order Halobacteriales; family Haloarculaceae; genus Halocatena; species Halocatena marina. Next base: position 557,163 of record NZ_JALLPK010000001.1, read on the forward strand.
CGACAGCAACGATCTCGTTGTCTTCTACGTTGAATACTTTTTTTAGGCCGTTGAGTTCTAATTGTCCCATTGTTCACCTATTATCTACTGTGCCATCATTTAGCAGCCCATCTTATAAAACCATCTCTTGACCCCTGAGCTACGTCTTGACTACCACGTGATCATCATCGACGGTCCATTCGCCACTCACCGTCACCTCAGTAACGCGAGTGAGCTCTGTGCTGTTGACGAGTACTGCGTCTGGCGTTGGTCCATCGATGACGATGGTGATCGAATCGGCAGTGATATTGCCGAATGAAACGAAAAGCGCATTCTCTTCGGTTACAATCGCCATATCGATCAGTTCGTCAGCGTCTTCGTCGTAGAACCGGCCAGTAGCAGTCCCGTCGGCGTCGAGTGTCGTACGGAGCGTTAGTGACTCGGGGGTCCCCGAATGGACCGTCTCAGTTGGCTCACGCCAAGGTATCATGCTGCCGGCCCGCAGGAATATCGGCATGATCTCCAGCGGGGTGTCGACGCTGATGGTTGCGTTTCCGTTGTGGTGCTCGTCTGTCCAAATACTGATCCATTCACCCTCTGGGAGGTAGACCTCCCGCATCCCCGATGCCTCGAAAACTGGTGCGACGAGCAGATCTGTTCCGACGAGATACTCTGTATCGAGACGATGTGTGTTTGGATCGTCCTGATATTCGAGAACGAGCGGACGAATCACGGGAAGACCAGTCCGCGCGGCGATCTCCGCGTACGTATAAACATACGGTAGCAGTGAGTATCGGATTCGGGAGTACTCACGGAAGATATCGAGCGCTCGCTCACCGAACTCCCACGGTTCTCGGGGCGTGGTGCCGTGACAGCGCGCGTTGCTCGATAAGAGACCGAACTGTGCCCACCGAGTGTAGAGTGCATTAGTAGGAGTACCACGGAACCCACCGATGTCGTGACTCCAGTACGCGATACCTGACAATGAGGCAGAGAGACCTCCCCGGAGTGCTGCACTCATCCCGTTCCAGGTCGTCTGCGGGTCGCCACCCCAGTGCATTGGGAATCGTTGGCTCCCTGTCCACGCTGATCGTCCCCAGACGATGGCCTCATCGGTGCCATTGACCTCGCCGACCACCTCGTAGACCGCTTTGTTGTACAAATACGGGTAGAGATTGTGCATCGATGCCCCGCTCTTGCCATTCGCAAAGACGGCATCCTCCGGGACGTACTCACCATAGTCGGTCTTGAATACGTCGACGCCCATCTCAAGCAGACGACGGTGTTTGTCCTTCCACCACTCGACAGCATCAGGATTCGTGAAATCAACGAGTGCACCTCGATAGTCACCCTGACACGTGTGGTCCATCACGTACGGTTTTCCAGTCCCATCGCTGACGAAGTACCCCTCACGTGCGCCCGCTTCGAACGCCTCCGTGCCGACGGGAACGTGTGGATGTTCCCACAACGACAGACGGAAATCGTTCTCGTGTAGCCCAGATATCATCCCCTCTGGGTCGGGGAACTGTTCGGTGTCCCACGCCAAGTCCGTCGAGCAGTGATCGCGCATCCAGAACGGATCCAGATGGACGACATCGCTCGGAATCTCCGCTTCGCGGAGTCGGTCAACGATGGCTTCGAGTTGGTCGCGCGACTCGTAGCCGAGCCGTGACATCCACGTGCCGAAACTCCACTTCGGTGGTCGGTCCGGCCGACCAGTCATCGCCGTGTACGACCGCAGGATGTCCGTGAAGTCGGGACCGTAGAAAAAGATGAATGCGAAGCTGTCATCGGCGACGGAGACGGACGCGCTGGCCGTCGATGTCTTCCCGAAATCATAGTGGACGCGCGCTGTTGTCTCTACCAACATTCCGTATCCTTTCGATGAGAGGTGAAATGGGATGTTTTTGTATGCACGCGGTGTTTCCGTCCCGAGCGGTTCCTCGTGCCAGAGATCGAGTTCCCGACCGCGACGGTCGAACTCGACGAACTGTTCGCCTGCGCCGTAGAGCTTTTCGCTCGGATCGAGACTGAACGCTGTTCCTGTCTCTGTGATGCGTCGAGGGTTGTGGTTGATCTCTTCCTGTGTGAATCCCAATGGATCCACGCGTGAACGCGCGAACACATCTGTATCGTGACGTTGCTCTCGAAGGATCTCCTCACCATCCTTGATACGGAAGCTCCACTCGTCGAGACCGATGACGACCTCCAATGCCCCCGTATCGAGGACGAGTGTCCCGTCTATCTCGCTCACAGCAAGCGCGACACTATCGGTGAGCGCGTCTCGTTTGATGTCGGGATACTCTCGTTCGATGCGAACTTCTGGATTCGCGTGGAGTTCGAATCTGACGGTTTTTGGTCCGTAGAATTCGAGCGTCACTGGGAGTGTGCGCGAGGTCGCCGTCTCCGGCGAGTCAGTCGCACACTCAAGCCTAACGGTGGTTCCGTCGATAGAATAGTCGTCGACAGCTACGACAGTAATGCGTTCGCTCGTCATTGACACTCGATTGAGCGAGACTCGCGCTATTAAAACTATCCCGCCCACCGTACTGTCAGTCGTGCTGTCGCTGTCCAGTCTATTACTGTCGCTATCACAATCTTTATTCACTCGTTACAACAGAGCATAGATGATGACAAACGAAAAGCCAGGGTACCGTATCGCACAGGGTGGTGGCGTCCCGTGGCGCGACATGGGACGGGAGGAGACCCATCGGCCGCCAGAGCGAGATATCGAAATCACCGACGTGAAGACGATGGCAATCGCAGGTAACTTTACGTGGGGTATTGTCAAGGTTGAAACGGATGCTGGTGTCTACGGTCTCGGTGAAACGTTTCGTGCCGAAGCAGCCCTCGATATGGCAGGGCGGATGACCACCGATCTCGTGGGCGAGAATCCACTCGACACACACCGGATGCGAGAGCTTCTCGAACAACGCTACACTGGCACTGGCCGCATCGGTCAGGCAGCGTTCACTGCCATCGAAACAGCGTGCTACGACATCAAGGGGAAAATATTCGATGTTCCGGTGTACGAGCTGCTGGGTGGGAAGTATCGAGACCGTATCAAAATATACTGTGACACGCACGGCGGAGCATCTCTCGGTGAGGCTGAGTCACACGATCCGAAGGACGTCTACACGCCGGAATCGTACGCTCGTGCGGCCCGTGAAGTCGTTGATGAGGGGTTCGAGGCGCTGAAGTTCGATCTCGACGTGCCGACTCACGAGACGTACGACGAGTCTAACCGCCGGATGGACAATGAAGCACTGGAACACAAGGTTTCGCTGGTTGAGGCAGTTCGGGACGAAATTGGCTACGATATCGACCTTGGGATGGATCTCCACTGGAACTTCACCGTGGAGACGGCTGTTCGCTTGGGGAAAAAGCTCGAGCGTTTCGACTTGGCGTGGCTCGAAGACCCGGTTCCACCCGAGAAATCGAAGGCCCAACAGCGCGTCGCAGAGAAACTCGATCTTCCCGTGCTCACTGGAGAGAATCTCGTCACAGTCGATCAGTTCAACACGGCCGCCCGTCAGGGCATGATGGATATCGCTGCGCCCGACGTGAACAAATGTGGTGGTCTCGGCGAGTTCGTCGATATCGCTACCGTCTGTGATCTCTACGGCATTCCCATCGCGTCGCACAACATCTCCAGCCCTCTCGGTACCATCGCTGGCGCGCACGTCTCTGCGGCAATTCCCAACTTCCTCTGTATGGAGTGGCACGCACGGGACGTTCCATGGTGGAACGAGATGGCAACCAGAACCGAAGGAAACGGGCCGATTCTCGAAGATGGGTATATCGACGTACCGGAAGGACCGGGGCTTGGCGTGGAACTGAACCGTGATCTGTGCGAGCAGTATCTGACCGACGGCTCCGAACTCATCATTTGAACGCATGACGTACACTGTTGTCGTCACTGACCACGATTTCGGAGACCTCTCAATCGAGCGCGCTGTCCTCGGCGACGTGGCCGAAATCGTGGCACTCACAGATGACATCGGCGAACGCGACGCGAACGCTGTGAAAGCGTTCAGGACGGCGGACGCAATCATCAACCTGCGCTCCGTTATCGACGCGAATGCCATCACCACGATGGAGAATGCTCGGGTGATCGCCCGATACGGTATTGGTGTCGATAATATCGACGTTGCAGCCGCAGCAGACTGCAATATCCCAGTAACGAACGTGCCCGAGTACTGTCACGAAGAAGTAGCAACGCACGCGCTCACGATGTTGCTCGCGCTCGCCCGAAGCATTCCCAGCTACGATCGGTCGGTTGGCCGAGGCGAGTGGAGTCGTGCCGTTGGGACGCCGGTTCACCGGTTCTCGACGCGGACCGTCGGCGTCGTCGGGTACGGAACCATCGGGCGGGAGATCGGTGATCGCGCTGCCGCGCTCGGAGCAGACGTCGTCGCAAGCGATCCATTCCTCTCTAAGGCCGATCTTGCGGACGATCCTGCTGATCTCGTCGCGTTCGAGGAACTGCTCGAACGGTCAGATTTCGTGACTATCCACTCGCCGCTGACGGACGACACCCGCGGTCTGTTTGATGCTGAGGCGTTCTGCCGGATGAAGGATTCGGCGTCACTCATCAACGTCGCACGTGGCCCGATCATTGACAGCGATGCGTTGTTGAATGCGCTGAACACTGGAGCCATCGCCGCTGCTGGTCTCGACGTGTTTCCTGACGAGCCGCCGCCGATGGACGATCCTCTATGCGACCACAACCGTGTCATCACTACTCCCCACGTCGCGTGGTATTCCGAAGAATCGAACGAGGAACGACGCCGAACGACGGCTAAAATCGTCGAAACCGTCCTCTCGGGCGGCGAACCGTGGAATGTCGTCAATGGCGTGTAGCACCGATCTCTTGGACAACAGAGGTGTACGGCGTGCAGTACAATCGAAGTCGGTTTCTCATCCTGTGTGAAACGGAACGTGAATGTTCAAGCCTTGCCGGTGCCAGCCGTGAGTCCCTCAACGACCCTCCGCTGGAAGAACAGCATGAACAGCATCAGCGGGACGATAGAGAGGAACACTGCGGCCGAGATCGTTCCCCAAGGGTACTGATATTCTCCCTGATAGAGTGCGATCCCAACCGTGATCGTGCGCATACTATCCTCCGTCATAAACGTCAACGCGAAGAGGAACTCATTCCATGCATAAATGAAGACGATAATGGCCGTCGTGGCCATCGCGGGTGCGGAGACAGGGAGGATGATGCGAAAGAGGACGCCGATGCGTGAGAGTCCATCCATCAGGCCAGCCTCTTCCAGTGAATCGGGGAGTTCTTTGAAGTATGCCTGAAATATCCAGACCGCGAACGGGAGCTGGAAGGCGGCGTAGGGGATGATGAGACCAAGGTAACTATTGAGCAGTCCCCACGACCGTGCCAACGAGAACAGCGGAATGAGTCGAGAGATGAAGGGCAGCATCGCAGTACCTAGAATGAGCAAGAGGACTGGAAGTTTGAACCGAAACCGGAGTCGTGAGAGCGAATAGCCTGCGAGCGCACCCAAAACCACATCGACGATTGCTGTTCCACCAGCCACTATTATGCTATTCAGAAGATATCGCATGAATGGAGCCTGTTCGAGAGCAACCCGGTAATTCTCGAGCGTCGGCTGCTGTGGAAGGTAGTAGACCGGGAACTGAACGACGTTGGACGGCTGTTTAATCGACGTGATAAATATCCAGAAGACAGGGAACATCGAGATGGCAACGAGTACGCCGATCGAGCCGTAGAAACCCAGTTTCTCTCCGACCCGCTGCAGCGAATCAACGTCGAACGCCCCGAATATTTTCGTGCTCATGTTATCGTACCTCCGGTTCGTACAGCGTTCCGACGTAAACGAGTGAAATTACCAGTGCTATGAGCGTGATTATCGTCGCCGCTGCCGACCCACGGCCAAACGCCAGCTGGGTGAACGTGAGCTGATGGTCGAACAAAACAAGCGTCGTTGTCGCTTCCCCCGGACCACCACCGGTCAGGCCGTAGGGGAGTCCGAAGGCCTGAAACGCTGGTAACGTTCGAAAGATGAGTGCGACAAGGATAGTTGGTTTCAACAATGGGAGCGTGATGTCGCGGAATAGCCGCCATCTCGATGCTCCATCCATGCGCGCCGCCTCGTAGAGGTGGTCCGGAATACCAGATAATCCTGCGAGCAGAATGAGTGCCATGAATGAGCTGGTCTTCCAGATGGTGATGAACGTCATCGATGCAAGTGCAACGTTCGGCTTCGCCAAGAACGGGAATGTCGTCTCGAAAATTCCGATACGAATGAGCATGTCGTTGATAACACCGTACTGTCCGTGGAACATCCACGCCCAGATCTTTGCGTTAATAACCGTCGGCAGCGCCCACGGAAACAGAATCGCGGCCTGCGTGATGTACTTTCCCCGAAACGATCGCTGGAGAAGTAGGGCCATCCCAAGCCCGATGCAGAGTTCGATGGGCACCGACACGAAGGTGTAGATCATACTCACTGTGAACGAGTTCCAGAATCCGCCGTTACTCAAAAGCTGTTCGTAATTCTGCAACCCGACGAACGTCTGTGGCCGTGCTTCGATGACATACCCTGTGTAGAAGCTACTCCGAACCGTCTCGATAATAGGGTAGAAGGAAACGGCGAGAAGAAACAGCACGACGGGCGCCAGCAGCGCCGTCGCCAGTTCTTCTTCCGTCAGCCGAAATTCCCGGTACCGCTGCCACCGCGATACGGCGGGCGTTGATTCCCCATCATGACGTGAGCTACTCACATGGTCGGCTGTGTCTGGCATACGTGTTCACCAGCCAGACGAAATCCGCAACAATAAATCTACGGACACACCCTCGCTCGCGTTCATGGCTAAGTGACGTATCTAAGATGGTCTCGATACGATTCAGCGTCTGTTCACTATCACAGCTACTGCCGTTCGGAATTGAAGACGATCTATGGTGCTGCTGACAGTAACTGTTAAGATGAAGGGCTTTGTTCCGTCGGTTGTATGGCCGATCAGCTTATCGAGGTCGTAGAATCTGCAGACAACGTCGCGACGGCACTTCGGGATATCGAAGCCGGTGAGACGGTCACTGTCCTCGTCGATGAAGCAGAGCGCACTATCGAGATGCACGACGATGTCGAGTTTGGTCACAAGCTCGCGCTCGAACCGCTGTCCGCCGGTGAGACAGTTACCAAGTACGGCACGAGTATCGGTGACGCATCGACGGCTATCGATGCGGGCGAGTGGGTTCACGTCCACAACGTCGAATCGAACTATGGTCGCGGCGATCTCGCCGATCAGAACCAGTCACAAGCGGTTCAGGAGTGAGAATCATGAGTGAATTCCTCGGATACGAACGCAGCGATGGTAGTATTGGCATTCGAAACAACGTGGTCATCGTCTCGACAGCCCCGTACGCGAACGATACAGTAACGCGCGCTGCGGACATCGTTGAGAACACTGTTCCGATCACACATCCACTCGGGCGGTGCCAGACCAAACCAGACGTCTTCCAGACGTACCGGACGCTTCTGGGTTATGCGACTCATCCGAACACCTACGGCGCGGTCGTGGTTGCACACGCCGGCGAGATCGTCGATGGTGACGAACTTGCGGCCGACACTGCCGAAACGGGCCGGCCCAGCGAATCAGTCAACATCCACGAGGAGAAGGGCGTAATGAACGGCCTGAAGGCCACTGTGGACGCCGCGCAGAAAATGGTCCGAGACGCGAGCGAGCAACGTCGAGTTCCGTCAAACATGTCGAATCTCACGTTCGGTATCAACTGTGCGACCTCGGACACGACCTCGGGACTCTGCCAACACAAGGCAACTGCTGGTGCCGTCTGGCGACTCATCGATGAACACGACGGTCGCGGGGTGTTCGCCGAGACGCCAGAATTCTTCGGTGGCGAACAGGAGCTTGCAGAACGAGCGATCAACGACGAGGTCAAAGAGAAGATCTTAGATCGTGTCGAGTGGTGGGATGAGCGACTGCAGGCGACAGGCTACGACGTTCGCGGTGCCCAGCCCACGCCAGACAATATGGATGGTGGCCTAACGACCATTGAAGAGAAATCACTCGGCGCACTCGTCAAATCCGGCAGTGGCCCCATTCAGGGCATGGTCGACTACGCAGAACAGATTCCCAATGAGTCGGGGATGTACATTATGGACTCGCCCGGGCACGGCGCTGAATCTGTCACCGGCATCGGCGCGAGTGGTGCGCATTTCATGATCATTTCGACCGGACAGGGACACACGCTCTCGAACGCTGTCATGCCGACGATCAAGATCACGGGGAATCCCGGCAGTGCAAAGCGTGTTCCGGAAGAAACTGATGTCGATGTGAGCGAGGCACTCGTTGGCGATCAGTCCATCGACTGGGCGACCAACCAGCTCTGGGATGAGATCAGCGCGATCATCGACGGGAAGCTCACGATGAGCGAGGCGCTCGGCGAGAGTCAGTTCGCAATCCATCGCATTGGTCCATCGACGTAAGATGGAGGTCGACCGTCAGCGCGCTGTCGATGTCGCAACAGCCGCCTTCGAAAGCCACGGCATTTCAGCGTCGGACGCCGAACTCACCGCTGAAGTGCTCGTGAGCGCAAATGCTCGCGGAAAACACTCACACGGGCTCTTACGCTTGCCGCGATTCATTCGTGGGATTGAACACGGAAACGTCGATCCCGACGGAGACATCGAGATAACTACCGAACGCGGCAGCAGCGTCACTCTTTCTGGTGGATCACGACTCGGTCCCGTCGTCGCAAGTGAAGCCGCAGTACTGGCGATGGAGCGTGCCGACGAATTCGGTATCGGAGCCATCGGCGTCCACGACACGAATCATCTCGGGATGCTCGGATACTACACTGACCTAATACGATCGGACGGATACGTCGGCGTTGCTATCACGAACACAGAACCCGCGATGCCACCACACGGAGGTACCGAACCGATACTGGGGACGAATCCCATCGCTATTGGTCTCCCAACAGATCCGGTGTTCAATCTCGACATGTCGACCTCCGCCATCGCACGTGGTACAGTTCTGCACAAAAAGGCAGCAGACGAGCCAATCCCCGAAGATCGTGCACTCGATGCCACCGGTGAACCGACGACCGATCCCGATGCGGCCCTTCAGGGTATGATTCTCCCCTTCGGTGGCGTGAAAGGGTCGGGGATCGCAATCGCGATCGAAGTGCTGGCTGGTGGTCTCGTTGGCGCAGCGATGGGAACCGCGGTCACCGGAACCTATCACACCAAGGATCCCTGCACCAAGGGCGATCTCTTTCTCACGATCGACCCCGAAGCGTTTGGGAACCCGAACTTCGCATCGGAGGCAAGCGCGTTCTTACGGGACATGAAACGTCATTCGGGATCTACCACCGACGAAATCCGTCTCCCCGGCGAACGATCGGTCCGACGCGATCGTGATCGCGAGACCGTCGAGATCGAAGACGACTGCTGGCAGGACGTCTGCGCGCTTGCGGAACCGAACTGAACCCGAATCCGACGAGAACAGCGCGTGCCCTGTAACTTTTTATTCTGTTATGATAAATACGGATAAACAAGAACAGTTATCATATGACCAATCCATGTGTGACAACATATGTCCCACCAGGACTATCGTCGAAAGAGACGTCAGTTACTGAAAGGTATCGCTGTCGGTAGTACGACTCTATTCGCAGGCTGTCTCGGTAGTAGTGGTGATAACACCGGTGGCAGCGATGGTCAAACAGAAATAAAGTACGTCTATCCCGGTTATTTCAGTTCTGATGCGAAGGATTTGCTGGCGATGTTTGACGAGCAGGCCAAGAAAGTCACAATCAGCGCCCAGAAAACGCCCGCCGAATCCTCATCAACGCGTAAGTACTACGTCAACCAATTCATTTCTCAGGCTTCATCGTTCGATGTTGGGAATATGGATGTCGTCTGGCCTTCGGAATTCGCGACAAACGGCTGGGCCGCTACAGTGAAAGACCCGAAGGGCCTCACTGATACGATGTTGAAAACGCCTGTCGAATCCGTCACTATCGATGGGTCTCTCTACGGAATGCCGATTCACACGGACGCCAACGCGTTGTACTACCGTACCGATCTATTGAAGGAAGCCGGATTCAACGAGCCGCCCAAGACGTACATGGAACTCGTAAAGATGGCAAAGAAGATCAAAAAGACCAGCGAGAAGGATCTCAACGGCTACATCTGGCAGGGCGGCTCCAACGAGGGCCTAACCATCATGTGGCTCAACTGGCTGTGGGGTATGGGCGGCAGTGTCCGACAGAACGGGACGCTCACAGTCAACACCAAGAAAGGAATTGACGCACTCTCGCACGCTGTCGATCTCATCCACAAGCACGGTGTAACACCCCAGTCCGTTCCGTCATCCAGCACCGACGAAAACCGGAAAACGTTCCAGCAGGGAAACACGATATTCATGCGAAACTGGCCGTATGCCTACGCGCTGATGAACGAGGACGGATCGCAAGTCAAAGGGAAATTTGATGTCGCACCGCTGCCGAAAGCCAAAGGCTCACCCAATGCTAAGAACTCCTGTCTCGGAGGGTGGAATATTTTCATCAATAATAATTCGAAGCACACAGAAACAGCCCAGCAGTTTGCTAACTTCATGGCCTCGAAACAAGCCCAGAAAAATATGGCGCTCGAACATAGTCGACTGCCAGTCCGGACGGATCTCTACACAGATGAGTACTTCAACGAAGCGGAGCACCTGAAACTATTCAAGGAGATCGTCGAACAGACGAGCGCCCGTCCATCGACCCCAAAGTACTCGGCTTTTTCGAAGATCGTGTACACAGAGTGTAACAAAGCTCTCGTCGAAAGCAAATCGCCGAAGAAGGCGCTCGACGATGCGCAGAACCAGATCGACAACCAAATCAACAACTGATGTCATTTTCATCCGTTGATGCTGTTTTTCGTCCGGTACAGCCGCTGTTGGCGTAGAAATGCATCGAGAATGTAGAACAGTTCGAACGACGTTAATCCGTAACGCGAATTCGGTTACTGTGTGATGATATTGTTCTCGATAGCCTCAACTACATGACGATACGTCCGTTCCAGCTGCGCACGCTCGGTTTTCGTCAGCGGTGGAAGCGGCGGGAGTGGCGTTCCGATGTCCATCCCGTGTACGGCAACGAGATGCTTGATTGCCGCTGCGGTCGGAAGGTCAGATGTCGCACTGACCATGGGCACGACGACAGTGTTCATAATACAAGATACAGCATCATTATCACCGGCCGCGTGAGCGTTGTACAGACGGGCAAGGAGATTTGGGAATATATTTGCAGGCCCCGCGATGATGCCATCAGCTCCAAGTTCGAGCGACGCAGCGGCGAGTTCAGTTGCTCCTTGAAAAACAGAGAACGCGGCGTTCGTCTGTTCGTTGACTTGGTGGTGATATGTGAGGTCCCCGGATGTATCCTTTAGACCAACGATGTTCGGGTGATCTGCGAGCGATATCACGGTCTCGATTTCGATGGCGTTGCCGGTCAATGGCGGGATATTGTACAAGACGATCGGTAACGGCGAACATTCCGCGACGTTGGTGAAGAATTCTTCGAGTCCCATCTGGGTCGTACTCAGATAGTACGGAGTGACGATGACTGCGACGTCTGCGTTCGTCTCAGCAGCAGTCCGAGTATTCTCGACGACAGCATCGACACTCGTGTCACCACAGCCGGCGAAGACGCAAGTGCGGTCGCCGACGACCGAAGCGACGGTCTCGATAACAGTGTGGTTCTGGTCGGGTGTCAGACTTGAGAATTCGCCAATCGAGCCGCCCGGAAACAGACCGTGAACGCCAGCCTCGACGAGCGAATCGGTGAATCGCTCGAGTGTAGATACATCGATCTCCTCGGTACGCCTGTCGGTAGGCGTAGCCATGGGAACGACTACTCCCGATAGGTCCATACCTACCACTCGGCCAGTATCAATTTATAATTTGGGATGGTGTCACAATCGATTGATTAGTTCCTGATCAACAGAGACAGCGTCTGGATACCTCGGTTCGTTCATAGTCAGTGGGGTAACACTTATTGTGACGATAGCCGACCGTGTGGATATGAGTTTGGATGCAGCCAACCGGTTAGACAAGAGAATGCTCATCGATGGCGAATGGACCGATGCTGATGATAGGATTGCAGTCACCAATCCATATGACGGAACAGCTGTCGGGTCCGTCCCGTTGGCGAGCACGTCACTGGTGAATGAAGCTATCGAGGCAGCCGACCATGCCCACCGTGCATCGACGCTCTCGGCCTACGAACGCTACGAGTTGCTCGCTGCTGCCGCCGCCGAACTCGAAGCACGCGCAGACGACGTGGCGACGATCATCACGAGCGAACAGGGAAAACCGATTTCCGAAGCGCGAACGGAGGTCGACAGAGCCGTGCAGACGCTGCAGCTCTCCGGTGAGGAGGCAAAGCGAATGTTCGGCGAATACATCCCGATGGACGGCCAGAAAGGATTTGCGAAGGATCACTGTTTCACCCAGCACGAACCGCTTGGCGTCGTCGCCGCCATCACGCCGTTCAACTTTCCACTAAACCTCATGGTACACAAGGTTGGACCTGCCCTTGCTGCGGGTAACGCGGTCGTCGGTAAACCCGCATCCAACACACCACTGAGTTCTATCGTGTTGTTCGAGTGTCTCGAAGCGGCCAGTGAGGATATCGGTGCGCCTGATGGTCTCGTGAACATCGTCACTGGAAGTGGATCAACAGTCGGTGACGCTTTCCTCGACCACGAGGCAGTCGAAGCCATTTCGTTTACGGGTTCGACGGATGTCGGTACGTATCTTGCAAATAATAGTGGTATGAAAGAACTTACTTTAGAACTCGGTGGAAATGATCCAACAATTGTCTGGGATGACACCGACATTGAGCAGGCTGCTGAGCAGCTTATTAGTGGAGCCTGTTCGAACGCTGGGCAGGTTTGTAACAGTGTCGAGCGTATTCTTGTCCACGAAGACATCGAAGCCGAACTCATCGATGCGCTGGTTGAGGCCGCTAAATCGCTAACTATCGGTGATCCCATGAACGAAGCGACCGACGTCGCAGCAATGATTGATGATGATCAATTCCAGACCGTGGTCGATCTGCTCAAGATGACCATCGACGAGGGCGCTACCGTAGAATGCGGTGGCGGCTACGGAGACAATCTCGGAACTCGCGTATTCGAACCGACAGTCCTGTCGGGCGTCACGTCGGAGATGCCCGCAGCCAAAGAAGAGGTATTTGGTCCGCTCGTGCCGGTTATTTCTGTGAGCGACTTCGACGAAGCAATCGAAGAAGCCAATACCACAAACTACGGGCTCGAAGCCGGACTGTTCACGCAGGATATCGATCGCGCGAAACGCGCTGCCGACGAGATTGACGCCGGCGGTGTGAACATCAATACGGTCTCCGGATTTCGAGCGGACCACATGCCCTACGGCGGATTCAAGGATTCTGGCGTTGGCAAGGAGGGTATCAAGTACGCTGTCGATCACTTTTCTCGTGAGAAGCTCGTTGGATTCCACCGAGGATTCATCGCCTAATGCAGAGTACTCAGCCGTTATCTCCGTAGGGGACTGTCACTGAATCCACCGTGCGATAGCACGGAATATCGCTTGATTTTTCAGGTCTCCAGCTCGCACTATCGCTATGCTATCTGTCTGCCGATTGTTGTACCAATCGCTTGTTTGTCATTCAGCACTCGTTGAATTGCACCTTAGGAGAATGAATGTTCGGATTCGAGACGATCAGAGGAAGTGAGGTCGAACAGCAGACTTCTCTACCCGTTTACTGAATTTCGATCCAAGTCTTCTCGGCCGCTGCTTTATAAATAGCCTCCATCGTTACCATGTCGACGAGTCCGTGTTCGCCGTTCGGGGACAGGTGTGCATCTCCGCGTACGCGATCAGCGAAATAATCGAACTCCTCGCGCATTTGGTCGACCATCGCAAGCGTGATAGATGATTGGCTGTCTCCCCGAGAGAGGTGGAGTTTCCGTGATTGCTCCTGAAAGAACGCGGGTTCGACACGAACTTGTCCTTCTGTCCCGGTTACGGTGATACCACTGGATTGGCGGGCGTTGTGACTCGCATAGCAGGACGCAAACACAGAATCAGGGAACTCTAGCATGAACGAAACTGTTTCATCCACGTCAGCGAAGGCGGCATGCGTACTCGCGGTCTGTCCTGTTGCGGCAATCGGATCTGCGTCCAAGAGGAAACGGGCCGTGTTCAATGGGTAGATGCCGATGTCAAAGAGCGCACCGCCTCCAGCGAGCTCCTCGTCGAGTCGCCACTGATCCGGATCTGAATTAACGCGATCAAGCAACCGCTGTGACATGTCTGCGCGTACTTCCATCGGATCACCGATGTATCCAGATTCGATGAGTTCACGCGCACGTCTAACTGCTGGTTCGGTGTGCATCCGGTAGGCGATCATGAGATCAACGCTGGCCGCATCGCACGTCTCGACGAGGGTCCGTGCCCGGTCACTGTCCCGTTCCATCGGCTTCTCACAGAGGACAGCTTTCTCGAAGGCCGCTGCAGTGCTCGCGTAATCAAGATGCAGTGCGTTGGGGGTACAGATGTAGACAGCATCGTATCTGTCGCGCGCAACACCGTCATGGAACGCATCATAGCTGATGCCAATCGCCCCGTCTGTGGCTGCTGCTACCTGTTCGGCTTTTTCAGCCGTGCTGCTAACCAGCACCGTCGGTTCACAGCGGTCGCTCGCTTCTAGCGCAGGCAAACTGCGTCCTTTCGTGAACCATCCGAGACCGACAACCGCAAATCGGACTGGTGCTGTTGAGTCTGGATCGGTCGTTACCCAGTCGCGTGCACAGCTATCTGTGAACAATGCGTCTAATTCCATATAGTAGTACACTAGAGCGTGGTTATTAAATGCATCCACGCTTTCACTGAATCTGCTGACTCCACTTGCACGTTTTGTTCGCCACATTCAGAACAGTTGTCGTGCGCTAACCGAAGTTCTATACTGCCATCATTCAACGAATCCAACACGTGGTAACGTTCGGTCGAATGAAAACTGGTGCTGGATCGATACGATACATGAAATACTATCTGATGAGTGTAAAATCGATGCTTACCCTCGCTGGCCAGACGTGGAGACAGTTAGAACGCGATTGGAAAGCGGTAGTACTCGGGCTGTTTGTGATGATACTTGTGCTTGCCGGCATTTCGATCCCATGGTGAACCGATCTGAACCAGAACAGTTTGTGCTTCCTGGACTCGGAGTCCTCGCTGTGATCGGATTGGCCGCACGGACGGTCACAGCTGTTGTTCCGGTGAGTCATTTGATTGTTGCAATATTCATTGGGGTGATCATTGGGAATATTTACGGTGTTCCACGGTGGGCACTGGCTGGAGTCGGAACGAACAAACTCTTGCTCGAAGCAGGTATCGTTATCATGGGTGCAAACGTTGCTCTCGGCCGTGTTATCGCTGCTGGGCCGAAAATTCTTATACTCGTCACTGCGACAGTCGTGACAACCATCGTCTCGGTTGAAGTACTCGCACGGGGGACAGGGATCCGCAACAAGGTCGGTTCGTTGCTCGCTGCTGGATCAGGCATCTGCGGCGTTTCAGCTGTTGTCGCGACGGCGGGGAGCATCGAGGCGGATGAGAAACAGATCGCCTATGCTGCTGCGACTGTGCTACTGTTCGATGCATTGACGCTGATCATCTATCCGGCCATCGGTCACATTCTCGGGCTCTCAGACACTATCTTCGGTATCTGGGCAGGGTTGACAATGTTTAGTACCGGACCGGTAGCTGCTGCTGGTTTCGCGTTTTCAAATACCGCTGGAAAGTGGGCACTACTCGTCAAACTCACGCGAAACGCGCTGATTGGCGTTGCAGCGATTGGCTATGCACTGTATTATTTTCACGAATCAAAGAACGCAACGAAACAAGCCGCGTACGGTGGCTGGAGTCGGCTATGGAATTCCTTTCCGAAGTTCGTTTTGGGATTCCTCGCGGTCATGTTGGTCGCCAACGCTGGTATACTCTCCCCTGAGCATCGCTCCTCGTTGAAACATGCTTCCGATTGGCTGTTCCTGTTTGCGTTTTCCGGCCTTGGTCTTGAAATTCGATTCGATGAGCTTCGTTCGACTGGTCTCAAACCGGTACTCGTCGTGCTTATAAGTCTTATCGGAGTAAGCTCGCTCTGTCTATTCGTTCTCATGACTATTTTCGATCCAACATCCTTGTCGTGAACTGGACGACGTTGATTGGAGAAACGACTCGAACGGCATTTTCTTTAACCACACGTTCAATAACGGGGTAAGGGATGCGGGAATTCACGTTTACGATCGAATACGAGTACGGAGTCGACCCTGTCATGAACGTTTTCATCGACAATCCGAATTCGGTGGCGCGTTCGCTTGACGGATTCGTGACCAAGGATCAGTTCTGGCGGATCGAACGAATCTCTGGGTCAGTAGATGTACTCGATCAGATCAAACGGGTCCGATTCGATGATGGGACCTGTGGTGAGTCGGTCACGCAACGTGACTGCGATGCGACCCGCTATCACGACGTTCTCGAACGTCGCAATGGAGAACTTGTCCTCTATACGTATCTCGAAGACATTCAGGACTGTGAGTCTATTCACACGCTTGCAGGAAAACACCTTCCACCGGGACTTGTCTTTGAGACGCATCGTCAAGCGAGTCAGCATTCGTGGCGTGTGCTGATGCGGTCAGACACGCACGTTGGTGTACTCTACGACGAGATCACCGCACGACTGCGTGATGGACTTTCGTTCCGGATGGGCCACCTCCGCGACGCTGACGGTTGGCAGCGCGACTCTCTTGCGTCGCTTACATTACCTGCCGAGCAACGAACTGCACTCAGCGCAGCCGTGGAGGGTGGATATTACGAAACGCCACGCAAAACAACGCTCGACGATCTCGCAGCAACCCTCGATATCCCCCGCTCGACGTTCTCCTACCGACTCCGACAGGCAGAGATACAACTCGCACATCGCTACGTCACAGACAACAAACGAAACCAGTGGTTTTGAGTGACAGTATCGATACGATGGCTGTCGAACTCGGAACGAAGTGACCGCCAGCACGTCGGTAGCTGTCCTTATTATTGATTGAGAATCGAACAATCGACGATCGATATCCAAGAGGAGCCGGGATTGGTTATGCTTTGTGTGGCTGATACGGTTACAGAACGGTCGTCCGACTGAGAGCACAGCGAACGAAGTTCAGTTTCTGATTACCTAGCGTTATACACTGTTTTTGAATTAGAAGTATTTACTCGAATTCTCCGAGCGATGATGAACATAGTTTTTCGAAGAGTCTTTCGAGAATTGATGACAGAAACGCTCAATGTGCGACAGACTACGAATAGCCGTTAGTGTACAGCGCAACTAATTGTGGCGGCTCAAGTGGACACTCGGACACTCGTACAACCTCGGTACTGCAGGTAGTTATGCGTTTGCCCGAATGTAAATATGTCTGAGTAATAAAAGAAATATATTAATTCGTTCGATTACAGTCTTTCTTTCTATCGAGTGTTTACTTATAATCTTAGATTGGAAACAAGGAGTGGCTCCTGATGTCATGGAATATCAGACACATAATCTCCCAATTTCGGATGGCTGCATGCGCGACGGTATTTCGACCGCCGAGATAATTCGCTGCCGAGTTGGTGATCGAACGCACGTCCCGAAGTGACCAACAGACTATTCATGGGAAGATGATAATTAAAAATCCGATACTCATGGATGGGTTCAGTGATGCTGTGAATGGCTATTTCGATGTCGAAGATCAGCTATCACGGTACTTTCTTCGTCAGGCAGACGGCCATTTTTCTGCCGAACAGGATGAAAAGCGATCGATCGAATCACGCAGCGATTTCGAGGCACGTCGTGAGCGTGTGCGAGACATGTTTCTCTCAAGGATTGGAGGGCTTCCAGAGCGTTCTAAAGACTTATCGATAGAGACGGTGGATCGGCACGAACGGGATGAGTATTCGATCGAGATGGTGTCGTTCGAGAGCAATTCGAACTTCCACGTGACTTCGAACTGCTATGTGCCCGACGGAAATGGACCACATCCGGGGATTCTCTTTCTCTGTGGACATCTCGACGATCCGAAATCGGATCCGCTCAATCAGAAAGCGTGTATCGAACTCGCGTTGAACGGCTTCGTTGTCCTCATCGTTGATCCAATCGGTCAGGGAGAACGAACACAGTATTATGATTCCGAGACTGGCGACCCAGTCTTCGACGGTAGTGGTGGTGTCTTCACCCACTGCTATGCGGGACAAAAGTGCTTTTACGCCGGGATGAACCTCGCGCGGTACATGATCAACGACGCTCAATGTGCGCTTGATTACCTCCATCAACGAGACGATGTCGACAACGATCGGATCGGTGTTACCGGCACTTCCGGTGGTGGCACACAGACCCTGTATCTCTCACTCGTCGACGACCGAATCGATGCTGCCGCTCCGTGTTGTAGCGTTACTGAACGACGCGAGTGGTTGAAAAGTGGAAAGCGAATTGACGCCGAACAGGCGATCTACGGTGCAATAGCGGATGGCATCAACTACGATGATCTGATCACGGCGATGGCACCACGACCGATTTGTATCGGTGCGGCCACTTCTGATGAGTATTTCCCGATCGAGGGCGTTCGAGACGCAATCGATCGCACGCAGCGTATCTACGACCTCTACGATGCAAAAGAACGGGTTCGTCTCGTTACGGCCGACAGGACACACTGCTCCGTGTACGAACTCAGGGACGGCGTCTTCCCGTGGCTGTGTGAGAATCTTGCGGATTCCGAGTACGTATCCCACGACGAACGACGAACCCTCGAAACAGCCGCGCTGCAGTGTACGCCTCGCGGGAGCGTCCAGAAGGCGTACACTGATGAGCGAACGATTGATGATCTGATCCGAGAAGACGTTGCAGAGACACATCCCAACGCAGGAATACAACCGACTGTCGACAGCGCATGCGCTGACGAACTGCGACAGACGCTCGTCGAGACGTTCGACCTCGACCGGAATGTGTGTGAACTGTCTCCTCGATTCATCGACCAGACTACATCTGATGAGTTGAAAGTCGAACGAGTCTGGTTCAAAACCGAACGAAATCCAGATATCGTCGTGACAGGTGTGCTGGTATCGGTGCCAGAACCGACTCAGTCCCCTGCTATAGTCCTGTACGAGCGTGGTACGGAAGAGTTACCGGAACGACGCGAGGAGGTCGTGTCCCTCGCTGACGAGTATGGGACAGTCTTTGTCTTCGATCCACGCGGTGTTGGTGCGGTGAAAAACCGTGCCATTCCGATTCCGTGGTGGGTAGATGCGTACGACGACATCTACGGGACTGAGTTCAAATTGGCGTACGACGCGTTACAACTGAAGTCCTCTCTGCTCGGGATGCGCGTATTCGACGTGCTTCGATCTGTGGCATTCCTCCGCAACGAAGCCGACGCCGAACGTATCTCGTTCGTTGGGGAGGGCATCGGTGCGTTCTATGCACTGTATGCGGGAGCTGCCACCCACAGTGTAGACCGAATCGACCTTCACGATCTCCCACCCAGTTTCTATGAGATGACGACCGGGTCGAATGTCCCCTTTCACCCGCAACTCACTGTGTTCGATGTAATTGGTGCGTGTGACGTACCACAGTTGCTCACAGCACTCGACCAGCGTGGCGTGCAGGTCGACGTGCAGTGATCGGTGAATGGTAAAGCACACGTTACTTGGGTGAACGCCCTCTTCCGTATCGATTGACGTTAGTGATGGCTATTGAGGAGAACTTAGTAGAGTCGATAACGGACGCGGCTCCGTACTTGGATTATCTCAACCAACTGTGGAGATGGTGGACCTGAGCCACCGTAGTTCGTACCAAGATTGTACCCTCTTCTGAACATCCGTCTCCAACGACTTTCATACATCGACATATGGTTTATGACGGACAATCGCCTGTTTTTTACCCGTTTCAAGCAACCATTGACCATGACCGAATTCGATCCAGAGATGTTTGAGGACAAGTACGTTCACTACTTCACAGAGCTGCAGGAGGCATACAAGCGCGCGTTTGACACCATGAACGAAGAATACGACTCGCAATTGATTCATACGATCGATCAGCAGGTACTCAACGAGTCAGAGCCGTTCTACGACGATGGTGCGTTTCGAATCGACCTCCCTGAAAGCCCAATGGCACGCGCGGATGTCGTCGTAGGAGAAGAGAAGTTCGAACACATTCTCGACCGATACACAGACGAGCTGTGTCAAGAACTTCGAGTCGTATTCGACCTCGAGTGATCTGTTTAGAGACTCGTTCCGCGCTGCTCTGTCGTTCTTAGTAAACAAGTAATATGTTCGAGCGTAACTACACTGATTGAGAAAGAGACACAGCAAACAGTACATATGCAACACAGAAAACAACTGTCGCCTGCTCAGGAAGCACGACATGACTGAATCAGCCGACTACGATGATTTCGCGGATGTGTCCCCAGAGGCAGCGTTCGCACTGCTCGGCAACAAAACTCGAATCGATATCATCAGGGAACTGGGTGAGATCTCTGATGAGTCTCTGTCGTTTTCTGCGCTCCGAAGCCGTGTTAACATCGCTGACAGCGGTCAGTTCAACTACCACCTCAAGGAGCTTCTCGGGAGTTTTGTTCGACGAACCGATGACGGGTCCTACGAACTCACGTATGCTGGAAGTCAGGTCGTCGGAGCAATCTACTCCGGAACGTTCAACCAGCGAGGTGCTTCCCGTGCGTTCAAGCTCACCTCCTCGTGTACCAAATGTGGATCGTCGTTGGAGGCTGATTACGAGCAAGAGCGGGTAACCATTCGTTGTCCAGCGTGCGACGACCAGAAATCGTCGTTTGGCTTCCCACCGGGCGCGTTCGAGAACCGCACTCACGAGGAACTCGCACGCGCGTTCGATACGTGGCTTCAGTTGTTACTCTTAGCATCGTTCGGCGGATTCTGTCTCAATTGTGCTGGCCGAATGCACGGCTCGATAACCGATGTTTCCGAATATCTCGACGATAAAGAAATCGGGACTAAGCACGTCTGTGAGCGGTGTACGAATCGCACCGTGAACTCAGTTGGTGCCTATCTTCTCTATCAGCCCATCGTTGTCGCGTTTCACCACGACCACGGAATCGACGTTACCGAAACGCCGATCTGGGAAATCCCGTGGCTGCGCGATGAAGAGACGACAGTGCTCTCTCGGGAACCGTGGTGTGTTCAATCGGTTGTGGAACTCGATGGCGACCGTCTCGAACTCGTGGTCGAGGATGATCTCTCCGTAACCATCGTCGACACATAAAATACAATCTGAATCAATCCTATATTCTATAACACGTGTTTTGTTATCATATTAGTAACAAATTTATGCTTCTTCCTCATCGATTAAATGATGAATAACGGAGTATCGCAGTGGTTCAACATCATTATATCATTACTATTTTATACTCGGTCATTGGGTGGTTTTACCACGGCTGTAATCGACACAACTAGCCGAAATGGAGACAATTCATCGGTTTCTGTATACGAGGAACCATTGGTGGAAAGCCATAAGCGTGCGCAACCGCTACCGGTCGGTATGAGCACGGAAGCACAAAAATCAGAAGACGAGCTCCGAGAGGAGGTAACGAACTTCTTGCGGCGTAATTTCCCCCAGATCCAAATGCACGGCGGAAGCGCGGCGATCCAACACCTCGATGTGGAGGCTGGTGAAGTGACCGTCGCTCTCGGTGGTGCTTGCAGCGGCTGTGGAATCTCTCCGATGACGATTCAGGCAATTAAAAGCCGAATGGTGAAGGAAATTCCAGAAATAAACAGAGTCAACGCCGAAACTGGTATGGGCGGTATGGGCGGTGGGGGCGGTGGTCAAACCTCGCCATCCTTCCCCGGTGAGATGACCGACGACGACTCTGACGAGGGACCACAGGCCCCGTTCTAATCGCCTCGCTGTCGCGTTTGTTTCCTGCTTTATCTCTTCCTTTCAGAATAAGGTATGCGAATCAGAAGTCGTGAATCACGATTGTCACGGGAGACAAAGATATACTACTGTATTCCAATCAATTTTCTAAACAGTGTGTCATACGTGATGAAATATCCGTAGCAAATGTGAATCCTTACACGCGTAATGCTCTCGTACAAACGACATCTACGTCACTCTGAGCAGTATTGAATGGATATATCGTCGTCTTCACCGAGTAGCGTGTTCATACCTAACACACCATCGTTATGTGAAATGCGTTCATACTCACTTTCGTATGCCGGAATGCCAGAATTGTGGCGCGTTCGTGACCAGAGCGTACGCACGAGTGTTCACCCCGATCGGTATCGAGAACCCACGGGTCTGTCCGAATTGCGAGGACAAGATCCGTGATGGAGCGAGCGTCCGCGAAGCCCGTTCGACGCGTCGAACTTAGGAGACGAAGCTACTTGCGCTCTCAAAGACCGCTTCTGTTCGTGTTTCGTCCCGTGCTTCCGCCGTCACACGAATAAGCGGCTGTGTCCCACTGGCCCGCAGGAGGAACCATGCGTCATCGAGATCGACCCGGACACCATCAAGTGTCGACACGGAATCCGCGTCGTAAGTTTCGGTTACTTGCTCACGAATAGCAGCCATCGTTGCTTCTTTCTCTTCAGTGTCGATGCTCGCCCGTCGGATCGGATAGCTTGGGATCGATGCAATGAGTTCTTCGATCGAGTGTTCGGCTGCGAGTTCGACGAGCCGGCAAGCCGCGAGTGGTCCGTCTGGACATCGCGTCTGTGAGGGCCAGATCCACGCTCCGCTCGGCTCCCCGCCAAAGGGTATCCCTTCACCAACCGCTTCAGCGATGTATACATCTCCGACAGGCGTATGCTCGACACCGACACCGTGCGTTTCGAGATAATCCTCGACAGCGAGGCTCGTGTCGATCGGAACGGCAACTCGATCCCCCTCTTCAGTCGAGTACGCGGCGAACAGCGCTAGTAGCGCGTCTTTTGGGACGAACTGTCCGCTTCCATCTACAGCCATCATTCGGTCAGCGTCTCCATCGTGAGCGATACCGAGATCAGCATCACTCTCTCCGACGAGCGAACAGAGAGAAGTCAGTGTTTCGCTGTTCGGTTCACTCGGACGCCCAGGGAAGCGACCATCGGGTTGGGCATTGAGCGTCTCGACGTGACAGCCGAGCTCGATCAATGCCTCGACGGTAACGCCTCCGGCCCCGTTTCCGAGATCGACGACGACACTGGGACGTTCATCGCTCTCGAACTCGACTGCCTCGACGAGTGCCTCGACGTGCTTGGTTGTGGCGTCTGCTTCGGTCCGCGTGCCCTGTCCATCCCACGGTTCGAGCGAAACACCCTCCTTGATGCGTGTTTCGATGGTCGTGCGCAGTCCTTCGTCGAACGCCTGTCCGCTTGGCTGCCAGAGCTTCAAGCCGTTGTCCTCCGAGGGGTTGTGCGAGGCGGTAATCGAACATCCTGCGTCAGCGTCGTACCAGTTGACGGCGCGGGCGACGGTAGGTGTTGCAGCGAGCGCGAGATCGACGACGTCTGCACCAACTTCACGGGCGCCGGCTGCGAACGCATCAGCCAGAATCGTGCCGCTCGAACGTGGATCCCGTCCCATCACGATACGATCTGCATCGACACCGACCGCTCGACCGACGTCGAGCGCGAGGTCTGCCGTGATCTCCTCTCCAACTGGTCCACGGATACCGCTCGTTCCGAACATGGTGGTCTCCTCGATGGTCACAATGAAAACTACTGCGGGTTCCGGTTCGATCGTAGATAATCGATCATTGTAAACACGATCGACAGACTGAACCGGGTCCCGTTGACTTCTGTGCTGTCGTACAACAGAACGACCCGTGTCACGATTCCGTTGATGAATGTAGTAGAATGAGATGATGAAAACGCATCAGTTCATCACTAGTGATGGAACTCTGAATAGAAATTAGACTATCACATTCATTTCACGTATGAAACAGTCCTTTGACCTCTTTCAGGAAATACGCCGCCTGTATGCGAGGGGTGAGATCAGAAAGGTAATACAACGTCCCGAGCTCTTCATCAGGGACCAACACCGGCTCGAAAGACGGGTCCTGAATGTTTTGTAAACCGTTCGATAGTACGTTGGGTGAGGCGTAGAACAGCCGTCGTCGTACCTCTGCCCACGAGTGCGCATCTGACAGATTAACTGACGCAAACGCGACGATGTAGCCAGCATCGAGCTTCGGTGTTAACCGCTGCAGTGTGACCCCTCCAACTGGCTCATCGTGGAGAAACTCCCAGATTCCGGCTGGCGTTCCGCGGTACTGCCGGATGTCGCCATGGTGGAAACTCAATACGCCATGGGTTGGTTGCGTAAGGATTTCACCCTGAAGTATACCTACCTGAAAGTGGACGACAGCGTCGCACGTCTCCGCAACTGCCTCGACTACGTCGGACGGAATGGTAACACCGAATGGCTCTGACGGCTCCGCTTTACACGGGAGGTACTTCGCTGACCCCAGCCATTCAATATTCGACAGCGGCGTGTGTGTTTGTGGATCTCGTCTGACGATATTCTTAACGTACTGCACTCCCGTACTGCAGTGTTCCTTCAGGTGACTTCCGATACCGGAGTCGCCGAGTGTGTTCTCGTCTGGCTCGCTGGCGTGTACGACGAGCGGAATCTCAACGTTCGCGTCCTTAACGATCCGTCGTAGTGAGGCGACCATCCAGTCCGCGATTTCATCGCGACCTGTTAGGAAGCAGACGCGAAGAGAGGTGCTGGATGACATATTCATGTCTCGGAGCTCTCTGGCTTGTTTATCTCGCTTGTATATCCCGATAGCCCGCAATAGTTACTAACAGCATAATGCAGGGTTTTCGTGGCTGCTGATGCGATAACGATGAAGTAACTGTCTACCGAATAGTTCACTGTGTCAGTTCTATCTACGTATTATGTCTAGAAAGTGGTTTATTGTAGTTGGGATGGAACTTTTCGTGTATATAGACATCTTTTATAGAGTATGATTATACACGAAAGAACTTCCTTAAAATCGCTGTCTATCGTCAGCAATTCGGATGCGCTTTTGTTTCCGGCTATTGAACTGTTCTCCATGAAATCAGAGAACGGCAGAGACGATGCAAAACGGCGCGCTGGCGAATCGGCGGCCGAACTGATCGAAGACGGGATGGTCGTCGGACTTGGGACAGGAAGCACCGCAGCGCACGCAATTCAGGCGATCGGACGGGCTGTTTCCGAAGGAATGGACGTTTACGGGATTCCAACATCGTTCCAATCGCGCGCGCTCGCCCGTGAAGTAGGAATTCCACTCGTGACACTCGACGATGCGTTGCCAGATATTGCGATTGATGGAGCCGACCAGGTCGCAGACGGAGCGCTCGTGAAAGGAGGTGGTGGTGCTCACGCCCGTGAGAAAGTTGTAGACGCGCATGCAGCGCGCTTTATTTGTGTTGTCGACGAAACGAAGCTCGCAGACGTGCTCAATCACCCAATCCCACTCGAAGTGCTCCCGTCTGCTGTTTCGGCTGTTGAGGACTCACTCCGCGAGCGTGGCGGTGAGCCGACACTCCGCGCTGCCGAACGAAAGGACGGTCCCGTGATAACAGATAACGGTAATCCGGTACTCGATTGTGATTTCGGGACGATCGAAGATCCAGACGTGCTTGCAGCATCGCTCTCTGCGATTCCTGGTATCGTCGAACACGGCATCTTCGCAGCTATGGCTGATGAGATTCACGTCGGCTTCTCCGATCGAGTCGATATCCGATCGGTGTAGTAACTACCCGATCGAATAGAAAACGAGTAACTGAGGGACCTTACAGGTCTCGCGGCTGTACTGTCTTGCGGTCGTTCTCTCCTGCGCGCCGTGCAGCGTCGTCGAGAAGGTCCTGGACCTCCTCATCGAGCGCGTCGTAGAAGTCCGATGCAACATTCATGTCATTAAGCGCGTCCTTTACGGCGGCTTTGACGATTAGATCTGCCATACAGAATCCCATTCTCGTACTTACTTTATAAACCTTCTCAAATAAGGAGCCTCTCGAGGGTGATGACGGCATTTTCGAATCCGATATTTTCAGAATCAAAGTCAGTTTCGAAGAGATAATAACAGAATTGATTCGATAGTCGATGAGTAGGAGTTCATGGAGCTCAGAACGAAGTCATGCGCGAACTATTGAACTCCCTCGCAGCGGGTGAAATCTCGGTATCAGAGGCCGAAGCAGAACTGAACGGGTACGTGACCGGAGACGCTGGACGGTTCGATGCAGCGCGGACAGGACGTACAGGCATACCGGAGATGATTCTCGCGGAAGGGAAGACGCCAGAAGAGACTGCTGCGCTGGCTGTCCTCGCGGTAGAAACCACCGAACGGGCGATCATCACCCGAACAGATGCACCGACCGCAAATGAGGTCGAAGAGTGTGTTATCGAGGAACATCCCGACGCTGTGATCGAACACGCAGAGCGTACTGAGACTATTGTGGTCTACAGTCCAGCATTCGAACCTCCATCACTCGACGCTGATATAGGAATCGTCACCGCTGGAACGTCAGATGCCGTTCCTGCGGGAGAAGCAGCAACTATCGCTCGTGAGATGGGCGCACGCGTTACTCGGATCGATGATGTTGGGGTAGCAGGACTTGCACGGTTGATCGACCGTCTTGATGACTGTCGAGCACAGGATGTTCTCATAATCGCCGCTGGACGGGAAGGCGCGCTTCCAACAGTCGCCGCAGGATTAGTCGACGTTCCACTCATCGGGCTGCCTGTTTCGAATGGTTACGGGTACGGCGGTGATGGGGAAGCTGCCCTCGCTGGAATGCTCCAATCGTGTACACCTATTACAGTCGTGAATATCGATGCAGGCGTTACGGCTGGCGCGCAGGCCGGACTCATCGCACGTGCCCTCGATGCCGCTCGTGCTGAGTAACTAGCGAGATCATTATATTCTTTTGAATGAACTATCTAAATAACGAGGATATATAGGCATTGAATATCAAAGGTGTATTGCTGGCACACTTCGTGTCGGCGCAACAATGGCCAAGTGCGACCACTGCGGCGCGCATGTTTCGGGGCGTTTTGCCCGCGTCTTCGCTGACGAAAGTGGGGTTATCCTCGCTTGCCCTAATTGTTCAGCGAATGCGGGTATTGCAGAAGTGTCCCGTGACCGCGCCGGTGAAATCCGATGACACTACTCTACCGAACCGTCATATAAGCACCACGCGAAGCCCACATCATTTCCGATTGTACTCCGGATGATGTGTATGCATTACGTGTATATCCTTCGCTGTGGTGATGAGACGCTCTATACCGGCTACACAACGGATATCGAGCGGCGGGTCGAAGAGCACCGATCCGGGACCGGTGCGAAATACACCCGTGGTCGAGGACCGTTCGAACTTGTGCACGTCGAGAAGTACCAGACGCGGTCGGCGGCGATGTCACGCGAATACGAGATCAAACAGCTCGCACGCGAGACGAAAGAACAACTCATCGAGTAGATACGAGGACAGCCAATGGCCTCGGCCCGATCGATTCCAATCATTCTTGATTTCTGTTCAATCGAATCTCGATTCGCCTCGTCAGTACTGACGCGTGACGCGGTATGTTGAGGAGGGTTTTTACCCCCTGCGTTGGTGGAGCGGAGTATGGAACACATCGAACACATTTCGTTCGGTACCGATGGGTGGCGTGCCACACTCGATACGTTCACAGAGCCTCGTGTCCGGATTGTCGGGCAAGCAATTGCCGACTACATCGGGACAGGGACGGTTGCGGTCGGGTACGACGCCCGAGAAAGTTCGCGTGGATTCGCGGACGCAGTCTCCGAGGTGTTGGCCGACAATGGGATCGACGTGCTCATCAGCGAACGTGAC
This sequence comes from Halocatena marina, assembly GCF_023276375.1. GTDB lineage: Archaea > Halobacteriota > Halobacteria > Halobacteriales > Haloarculaceae > Halocatena > Halocatena marina. Next base: position 585,045 of record NZ_JALLPK010000001.1, read on the forward strand.
TGTCCGACGCCCGTTCTTGCGTGGACACTCGGCGAGCGTTCACTCGATGGAGGTATCATGATTACAGCGAGCCACAATCCTCCGGACTACAACGGTGTGAAGTTTCTTCCCCCGGACGGTGCTCCTGCGCTTCCTGTGGTCACCGACGAACTGACGGAACGACTGGCCGAGCCAACTGCGCTTCCAGAATCCGACCAAGGCGAGATCCACGAAGACACGTTTACCACTGCTTATGGCCAGCACGCGCTCGAATTCGTCGATCCAGCGTTGGACCTCGACGGCCAACAGATTGCCTACGATGCAATGCACGGTAGCGGACGAGGCGTCACTGATGCACTTCTCGAAGAGGCTGGCGCGGACGTCGACTGTCTGCGCTGTGAGCAGGATGCGGCGTTCGGTGGGGTCCCGCCAGAACCGAGCGCCGACCGCCTCGAAACGCTCACAGAGCGTGTCCAGGAAGGGAACGCAGCGTTCGGCATCGCTAACGACGGCGATGCTGACCGGATCGCTGTCGTTACCCCCGGTCGGGGCTATCTCGACCCGAATCTCTATTTTGCCGTTCTGTACGAGTACCTCCTCGAATCGACGGCTGAATCCGGACCGGCTATTCGAACGGTCTCAACCACATTTCTCATCGACCGCATCGCGGCCGCTTACGGAGAGCGCGTGATCGAGACGCCTGTCGGGTTCAAATGGGTTGCGCAGGCGATGGACGAACACGACGCGATTATCGGTGGCGAAGAAAGTGGTGGGTTTGGTCTCACCGCGCATCTTCGGAACAAGGATGGTGTTCTCCTCGCGCTCCTCACCGCCGCCGCGCACGCCGAACAACCATTAGATGAACGGGCCGACGCCATTGTCGAAGAGTACGGTGACATTCATCAGGATCGAGTGAGTGTTGCCTGCTCTGATGAGCGAAAAGAGGAGGTGCTCGCGGCGCTCGAAGGAGTGCTTCCAGAAAACGTCGCAAACGTCCCTGTTGAGGAGATTGGAACGAAAGACGGGTTCAAAATTCGTCTTGAAGACGGTTCGTGGCTGCTCGTCCGGCCGAGCGGGACAGAGCCAAAACTGCGTGTCTACGCGGAAGCGAACTCAGACGAACGTGTCGAAGAACTTCTCGTGGCGGGCCGTGATCTCATCGAACCGCTGGTCTGAACCCCTCCCAGCGCGTCTCACTCGTCTGTTCGATTTCGAAGCCGAGAGACTCGTAGAATGGACTCACACTCGGTCGGAAATTGGCTGTCAGCGGTCCGCAGTGCTCGCTAGCTGCCTCGATCAACGTGGTTCCAATTCCATTTCCACGCTGTCTGCGCCGAACCGCAATCGCGTCGATATGGTTTTCATCGAGAACGACCACGCCGAGTATCGAGCCAGCGGCGACAGCGACGAGCACGTCCTGTGTATGAATTTGTGCTCGAACAGTTGTAGCGTCGGTCGCAAGTAACGCGCTGTCAATGACCGTCATGATGGACGAAAGTTCCTCGCTTGCAGCGACACGGACAGCCACCGAACGATGATTCTTATTCACGTAACTGATACTGTCTGTGGTAGTATTAGCCGCCTTTGATCAGTCGCAACACTCGTACGTGTTCTACCGTGACTGGTCCGTCATCAGGAACCGGGCGTCCGTCGACGAGCACGGTCGCCTCGTGGGGATTCAACCCCACTTCGTGAAGGAGATCTGCGTAGGTTGCCTCCCGGGTGAGGTCGAGCTCGTGTGTCTGCTCCCCGACGACCTCGGCCGTGATGTGCATGTGTGGTGTGTACGTGCGTGGCTGCTTGAGCCTCACGGACTCAGTGTTCACTGGTACCGTTTTCCCCGTTGATTGCCTCCTCGCGCAACTGTTCGGCTCGTTCTGACGAGATCGTGAGTTCGGGGACAGGCGTCGGTTGGTGGTCCTCGTCGATCGCAACGTACACAAAGTACGATTCGGTGGTCAATTCACGGTCTCCGGTTCGTGGATCTTCTCTGTATGCCCGTAATCGCACACGCACGCTGGTTCGTCCAGCTGAGTAAACGTACGCTTCGATGAGAGCGAGATCGCCCACGAGGATCGGCCGATTGAAATCCACGTGGTTGATGTGAGCGGTCACGCACGATTCACCCGAAAACCGCATTCCAGACATCGCACCGACCTCGTCCATCCACTTCAGAACGCGGCCACCGTGTGCGGTTTGGAGGGTGTTCGCGTGATTCGGCTGGACCATCCACCGGTTCTCCACGTAGGTGTCCATCAGATCTGGCATCAGTAGAACACAGTTCCTGTTGGAGGATAGATCTGCTGAAACCGACGCTGTGGAACAATCGGTTCATTCTATCTACAGAATTCAGACGACAGCAAGCGATCGAATCCACGACGGAGTACGTCCACACGTTGTCCAGGATCCATCTTCGCGGCTGAGCACTCGTCCGCCAGTTGTTCCGGCGAGGACGTGTCCGTCGGCGAGTGTCCACGCAGAAATGAACTCGATGGGTGCACCGGGATCGGACACCATTTCGACTGTCTCACCGTCGGTGGATACGAACAGCGCTGCCTCTGTCTCCCGCTCGGAGGTGTTCCCTGTCGGTAGTGTCGGAGGGAGCGTTTGCCCCGCGGCGTACAATCGATTCCGGTCTGCAATTGCCTCTTGGAAGTAGGGACGGTCGAAATCAGCATCGAGGCGCTTCCACGATCGTCCGGTGTCGTGCGTGCAATAGAGCCCACCCCCACACGAGATGACGTACTCGTCGGCACCCAGTACGAGAACGTGGTGCACGTCGTACTGAAGGTCATCAGGGCGCTGGCGAATCTCTCGTCGTTCGGACCACGTCTCTCCGCTGTCGTTGCTGATATGTACGCCACCAACCTCGACGCCAGCAATCACGCGCTCGGGTGCAGCTGGATGTACACCGAGACTTCGGACGTGGGCCGCGTTCCGGTGGCGTGGGGTGTGCCACTGGTTGCGAGAGGGGAGCGTTTGGAACCCGTTCAGTTCGGTCCACGTCTCTCCATCATCTGTCGAGACGTAGAGATGTGCGGGATGGGTACCAGCGTAGAGCCGAGTCTTATCGGGGCTGCGGACGACTGAATACACTTCTGTCCGGGGAACTCCGAGGTTATCCCACGTGAGACCACCGTCGACCGAGCGGTACAGCCCAGTCGATGATGCTGCAAACGCGTGACGGCCGAACGTGCGAACACGACGAGTGACACCGGAATTGAGCACCAATTCCACGTCGTCGAATGCAACACTCGACGATCGGTACACTCCATCAGATGTCCCACTCAAAACTGACATTATTATGTTATGCAGGGCTGTCTTGACGTGTTTGAGTAGCGCTTCGGTTGATTGTCCTCGATCGTGGAAGGAGCCAAACGACGGCTGTCGCTGTCGTGACATGCATTACTGCCAGCGTTAGGAGGACAGATCCCGGTGCTTCGGCCAAAAACGCTGGTGGCACGAGGAGCGGGACGAATGAGATAACCAGCACGGCTGCGGCGATAATCGTGAACCGTCGCGTCGGTTGTGATGAAGTGCGCACGAGCAACCCGTACACAGCCGTCGCCCCGGCGACTCCGACGACTGTCGTATTGACAATCGGACCCCATCCGAGTGGTCCGAACCGCGGCACATCGAACAGTGCAATCGCACCGACCCGGACAATCGCGTTCATCGCCCCGGCGACGATCGCTGCAAACATTCCATACGCTGCGAGACGCGTCGCAGCGACTGACTCCATCGATTCTGTCTCTGTCGTAGTTGTCATAGACGTCTGTCCTATACTACAGTTTGATGAGTAATATGCTATCAAGTTTGAAGTTTATGAGTAACTCACACATCACGAAGTTACTCACGCATCTCGAAGGAAGCGGCTGCTTCAAGAGCTCCGTGTCGCAGTAGAATCACCGATGCTCAGTCGTAGCAATGACCGACAATCACAGAACGCTGTTCGTAACCGCGCTGTTCGAAGAGGAGCCTATCGATCGTCGTTATCGAACATTCCGGTGGACATGTACCGCTCACCACTGTCCCAGAACACCGTCACTACAAGCGGACAGTCGTCGTACTCGCTCTCAGAACGAGGCACTGACGAGGATCGCGTCTGTTCCGTCCGCTCACCGCCATCTGGATGGGCGGAGTCGTGCTGAGATGCTGGCTCCGTTTGTGTCGATCCCGGCGTCGGTGTTGGTGGGCAGTTCAGTTCGGGGGTCGCAAGTCGTGTTGCGACCCGGCGGGCCGCAACGTTCGATGCGCCACTCGACTGTCCGACGAGGATGCCCTCTTCGCGTGCGAGTCGTCGACACTCCTCCTCTGCGGTGTCGATCGAGACTGTTTCGATGGCATCGACGAGGTCGCGGTCGAGATTCTCGCTCACGAATCCCGGACCCATCCCCTGAAATTCGTCGTTTCCGGATTCACCGGTCGAAAGCACCGCATTTTCCTCGGGTTCGACCGCGACGATTTCCATCTCTGGAAACTCCTCGCGCAATCGTCGACCGATCCCTGAGAGCGTTCCACCAGTTCCGACCCCTGCGACGAGTGCATCAACCGTCCGGTCACCGATCTGTTCGATGATTTCGGGACCCGTCGTGTTGTAATGTGACTCAGGATTCGCCGGGTTCTCAAACTGACGCAACTGCACCATCCCGTCTTCTTGTTCGTAGCGGTCCGCACGCGCTTTCGCGTCACTAATATCGCCTTCGATGAGGTCGATATCGGCCCCGTAGGCTCGCATGATCTGCCTGCGTTCGGGTGACTTTGAGGCGGGCATGACGATAGTGAGGTCATAGCCCTTTGCGGCGGCAACCACCGCGAGACCGATACCGGTGTTGCCACTGGTCGGTTCGACGATTCGGTCCCCCGGCGTGAGCACCCCCTCGCTTTCTGCGGTCTCAATCATCGAAAGCGCTGGGCGATCTTTGGCGCTTCCACCCGGATTCTTCGATTCGAGCTTGGCGGCGACCGTCGATCCTGGTGGAGAGTACACCTGTACGAGCGGCGATCCGATAGTGTCGAGGATGGAATCGTCCATGTACAACCTTCCCGAGCAGAAACCAAAGGCGTGGCGAACGAGACAATCGATTCCGCGACAGGTTTTTACACACATCCGGAGTTGACACACTATGACCAACGGTGGAACGAGAGGATCGCTCGATGAGACATACCACGCTGCGCTCCAGCACGATCTCGTCTCCCTGTCCGGCGATCCCCGTCTCGTCGGTGTCGTCCGTCGACCGACAAACTGGTTTCGACGGTCCGTCGACGAGAATCACCGGGAACTCGGCCCGCCAGCGGACCTACTTGATGCGTTCCGCGAACGCCACGAGGACCTACGATCTCGAGGAATGTGTGATGAGGGAGCACATAATGCCGCATGGGAGGAGCTCGCTTTCGAAGAGCGATACAGAGAGCATCTCCAAACCACTGCAGACGCGATCGCAGCAATCGACGATCTTGTGTTTCGAATTCGCACGGGTGATGACATTGTGCTCGTCTGCTTCGAGAACGAGAACAAACGCTGTCACCGCCACGAACTCGTTTCGGTCATCGAAGCAGAACTAGAGTAACGGAAGTGCGTACGTACCTCATTTCGTACTTCACCCGACCGTTGTCCTACTGGACGCGCTCGGCCATTTCGAGGGCTGCATCGAGTTCGAGTGGCCCATCGTCCACAAGCCGTTCGAGTAGATTTTCGATCCGTTCATCGGTCGGTTCTCGCTCTGCTCGTTCGAGGAGTTCTCGTGCTGCGCTTTGTCCCGTCCGTGCCCCGAACAGGAGCTGGCGTGTTCCACCGAACATTTCGGGATCGTACGGTTCGAACGTTGCTGGGTCCTCAAGCATCGCAGCTGTGTGCAACCCTGATTCGTGTGCCGTAACTGCCTCGCCAATGATGGCTTTTCGGGGATCGACTGTTTCGTCGAGCGAGTCGAGCACCGCTCGACAGACCGGCACGAGCTCATCGAGTACGACGCCGCTATCACCGTCCTGTTCGATGGCGACGACACATTCTTCAAGCGCAGGATTACCCGCTCGTTCGCCGAGCGATGCAACGCTCACATCCACGCGGTCGACGCCGAGCTGCGATGAGACAAGCGCGTTTGCTGTTGCGAGTCCGAGATCGTCGTGGAAGTGGACGCCGACGCGGTTGATCGAGACACCCAGTTCGGCGAGTGTTCGAAGATAGCCCGCAACGAACGGGGGTGTCCGTGCTCCAACCGTGTCGGCAAGTGTGATCGGCGCGTCGAACTGCTCGAACGCGGGTGCCACGCTTGCTGCATCGGTTCTGAAGGCGTCCATCAGCGTGAGGTGTGCTTTCGCACCACCGTCTCGAACGCTGTCGATGGCTTCATGGGCAGCATCGAACGCTGATTCTCTCGAATCGTCGATGACGGCTTCGAGCTGTCGGTCAGAAATTGGAATGAACACCTCGATGATGTCTGCACCCGATTCGAGCGCAGCTGCTATGTCGTCTTCTCGCGCACGCGCGATTGCGACGACCTCGGCCTCGAGTGTGTCGGCCAGCCGTCGCGTAACCACGGTATCGTGCTCGCCCGTGATTGGAAAGCCAGTCTGGATGAGTGGAAGGCCGAGCCGATCGAGAGCAGTTCCCGCTGCGATCTTCTGCTCGATCGTGTACGCTCGTCCCGGCATCTGGCCTGCCTCACGAAGCGTGACATCACAGAGACTCATACGATACCCTTGTGTTGGAGTTCGTCGTACATCTCTCTGTCAAGTCCGAGCTCTTCGAGGAAAATTTCGTCGTTGTGCTGTCCGTGTCGTGGACCGAGGTGTTTGATCTCCCCAGGAGTGCGAGAGAACTTCGGGACCGTATTCATCGTCCGTACCCGGCCGAGATCGTCGTCCTCAACAGCGATGATGTCATCGCGTGCCGCGTACTGTTCGTCTGCGAAGATGTCTTCCATGTCGTATATCGGCGCGACGACGGCGTCTCCCTCACCGAGTTCTTGCAGTACCGTTTCGGTTGTCCGCGCTGCGATCCACGGTGCGATGTACGTATCGAGTTCGGTTGCGTGTTCGACACGCGCGCCGTTCGTTGCGAATCGTTCGTCCTCAATGAGTTCCGGATGTCCGATCGCCCGTGCAAGATTCTCGAAGATGGACTGAGACGATGCCGACAGCGCGATATATCCATCTGCTGTGGCGTAGACGTTTCGAGGCGCGGCGTTCGCGTGATGGTTCCCAATGCGTTCTGACGTTTCGCCGAGCCGATCGTACTTCTCGACGGCACCGGGAAACATTCGAAAGAGAGATTCGTACAGGCTCACGTCGATGACCTGTCCTTCTCCACTCTGTGCCCGTTCGTAGAGTGCGAACATCGTTGCCTGCACAGCGAATTGTGCTGCAGCCATGTCGGCGAGACTGATAGGTGGTAACAGCGGCTCACGATCGGGAAAGCCGTTGACGTGAGCGAATCCCGATATCGCCTCGGCGACGGTTCCGAACCCAGGCATCTTCGAACGAGGACCCGTCTGTCCGTAGCCGGAGATACGAGTCATGATGAGCGCAGGATTTTCGTCCTTCAGTGTCTCGTAGCCGAGTCCCCACCGTTCCATCGTTCCTGGACGGAAGTTCTCGATGAGCACGTCGCCGTCGCGTGCGAGATCACACAAGATCGTACGTCCTTCGTCAGTACTCAAATCGAGCGTGATACACCGCTTGTTGCGGGCGAGTGATTTCCACCAGAGCGAAATACCATCCTCGAACGGTGTCCAATCCCGAATCGGATCGTGGTGGGTCGGGTGTTCGATCATCACCACGTCTGCACCGAAATCAGCGAGCTGCATCGTTGCGAATCCACCGCTGATCATCCCGGAACAGTCGATCACCCGAAGACCGGAAAGCGGTCCACTGTCAGCCTCTGTCATGCTATTATAAGAGAGAGCCAGTACCCTAATCGTTGGGTGACTTGTAGAGATTCCCGAGTACTGCGATGTTCGAACCCCTACACGATCTCGTCCAAACGGTCTTGAGCGGTCACAAGCTGTGTTTCAGCCCCCGTTTTGATGTATTCGCTCGTTTCTTGGGTGGCCACGACAAGCCGCTCTGCGGTTTTGGGGTCAACCTCGCCGTCGAGTGCTTCGATCCGACGCACATGTTCTTCGATCGTCGAGAAGACGGACTGTGCAGTCTGATCGGGGTGTGTCTCGAGAAACGTTCTGAGATCGCGCTGGTATGCATCGATAGCGGCGGCGTAGGCTAGTCCACGGGCTGCTCGCATCGATCGCGGAACCGCTGTCGAATCGGGGCGTCGATCGTCGTCTGCGCCTCGAAGGAGAGTGAGGAGGTACAGTTCTTCATCGTCGTCGATCCGCATCGCTCGATTCGCCTCACGAGCGGCGTACGAGAGCTCATTCGCCGCGAGAAACGTCTCCGATAGCGGTTCGAGCTCGCCCGCATGGATGAATCCCGTTCGTCTGATGAACTCCCGGCACCTGTCGACAGCATCATCGAGAGCCGCAGAAAGCCCATCGGATTCGACCATTGACCGGGCGGGCGCGAGATCGAGGGTAACGGGGGCGCTGGTGTGTTCAGTCCGATCGTCGACGCCTCGGCTCCGTAGACTGTCACAGTCCGGACAGACTATCGTACCGGTCTCGTAGTACGACCACCGCGTTCCACACTCTCGACACTCGCGCTGGCCACGGATTTTCATACATCCTGTTTACCGGGCGAGGTCAAAAAACTGATCGGCTCGTTACTGGTTCAGTGCTCGCAACTGGTTCCGGGATCGAAGTTCGACCACCGATATTTATGATGGATGATGCGTTTACTAGAAGTTGCAATGCCGTCTGATACTCCGGCAACAACGACGCCAGAGGATAGAGTAAGCCGCAGCGATGCGGCTGGTCGGGAAATTCGCCGGTACTGAAACGACACCGTTGCCTGTATCGAGTGACGAACAGGTGAGCGATTGCTCAGTCGAAAGTGATGGCCACGAGGTCCATGTTGCTCTCTCCGGAGAGACACATGTCCTAACGACTGAGGAGGCCCGTGAGTTGCGTACTGCGCTCGATGACGCACTCGCTCACACCGAGGTGTTCACCCACACGGTCTGTGAACACCGATCGGACGGCTCGTACGTCGTCGCCCGTCGTCGAGCAGACTCATCGGGGCATCGGAAGGTGTTCGATTCCTTCATGGTGCTTCGAGAGTTGTACGATCGGCTTCCGTGTGAGTTCACTGCTGAGGATGTCGGCCGGACAGGGCTGACAGGCGGCCGACGACATATGCTCGTCCGTCATCTCACCGAACATCCCGGCTTCGACTGTGCGTTGGTGTGTCGCCAACCGCTCACGGCACGGAAAGGTGATTCCTAATCAGGCAATCACCGACTCAGGGTTAACTCCCGCTTCGAGCGCGAGCAACAGCGCAATTCGTGCTTTCCACGGTGGCAGAGCGTCCGCAAAGACGACACCACGATTCGCAAGCGTTGCTCCGCCACCAGCTGTGCCGTACACCGGTTCGGTCGCTCCGGTGTGACAGCGCGATGCAACGACTACCGGAATTTGCTCAAGTGCGTCAGAAATAGCCTCTCCGAGCTGTGCAGTCACGTTTCCGAGTCCGGTCCCCGCGATGACGATGCCGTCGGCGTGTTCGAGTACCTGCTCTATCTGCGTCCCATCGACACCCAGACCGGATGTGATGATTGGTACAGTGGCGTCAGTATCGAGGGTCTCTGTACCGAGTGGTGTGTCTGCCGTACCCGGTTCGTGATTCCATCGCACGCCGCTACGAGTAATTGATGCGACCGGGCCAACTTCAGGCGACGTGAACGTTTCGAGCGCGCTCGTGTGGGCTTTCACAACATCGCGTGCGGCGTGTAACTCGCCGTTGAATGCGAGAAATACGCCACGAGAAAGCTGTGTAACCGCCCGAACAGCGTCCCGGAGATTCGCTGGGGCGTCTGAACTCACCTCCTCAGGGCGACGCTGTGCACCAGTAAACACGACTGGTGGTGCATCGTGCGCGAGTGTGAGGTCGAGCGCGTACGCGGACTCGGCCATTGTATCTGTTCCGTGCGTGATGATGATGCCGTCGACCGAATCAGCAGCCGGAAGCTGCTCGGCAACCGCAGCAAGCGTCGCAAGATCCATGTCGAACCCCGGACGCTGACTGATCTGATCGGTGCTTACCTCCGTGTTCTCAGTAAGATCTGGTACCAGTTCGACTATCGATTCGGTAGAGAGTGAAGGAGTTGCTCCATCCGATCCACCCGTGCTCGCAATTGTTCCGCCAGTTCCGATAATGTGTATCCGTGACATGTTGTACTGTTCGATGATCAGTGCTTCTCCCTGAATGTTTTTATCGACAGCGGCAATGGAGTGGATATGTCACCATCCAAATCACAGACACATCGAACGTCGCGGCCAGCGCCGTCGACGTTTTCAATCGTCGCACGCGACCCGGACAGCGACGCTGTCGGTGTTGCCGTGCAATCGAAGTTCGTCAGTGTCGGAGGTGTTGTCCCCTTCGCTGCTGCTGATGCGGGTGCAATTGCTACACAGAGCTTCGCTAACGTTTCCTATGGTCCGGACGGACTCACAGCGCTCCGAGAAGGAATCCCTGCAGATCAGGTCGTTGAAACGCTCATCGAAGCGGACGAGGAAGCAGAGAGCCGACAGGTAGGCATCGTCGGACAGGACGGTTCCGTCGGGACGTTCACCGGTGAGGAGTGTTTCGACTATGCGGGGGATCTGTCTGGAGAGACGTACACTGTTCAGGGAAATATTCTCGAAAATCGGGAAACACTCACGGCGATGGCTAAGGCGTACGAGACGATCGATGGTGGTCTGCCCGAACGCCTCATTGGGGCACTCCACGCGGGTAACGAAGCGGGCGGCGACAAGCGCGGTGAGCAGAGCGCAGCGCTGTACGTCGTCAAATCCGAGGGGGGCTATGACGGGAAAAACGACCGCTGGATCGACGTTCGTGTCGACGATCACGACCATCCGATCGACGAACTCGAACGGATCTTCAAACTGTACGACATCACGCTGCTCGAACGCGTTGAACCAGACGAGACACAGGAGCTGTGTGGCGCAGTTGCCAAAGCGGTGCTCACGACGCTTGCCGATATTGGTCTCTACGACGGCGAGCCAAGCGGAGCGTTCGGCGACGACGCCCGAGCCGCTCTCAAACAGTTTCAGGGGATGAACAATTTCGAAAATCACGATCTCGCGCTCCTCGAAGACGCCCTCGCACGCGGTTGGTCGGAGAGCGACCAGACGGAACCAGCAGTCGAAGGCGAAGCTCGACTCATCGACGCCATCTGGAACGGGATGTCGGACCGAGAACGCCTGTAATCCGTTGGACGAATCGAGGATGGGCGAGAACTCCATTCTTGACGGGAGTCCACAGGTTTTTGCCTCGGGCGGCAGTTTATTCGGCTATGCGAAGCGAGGATGAGATCCGAGAACAATACGAGTTTCTCAAGGAAGAACTCGAAGACGAGGAGATGCGTCACGAAGGTGTTCGACAGATGTTCACGTACTATCGTCGTGCACTCGGATGGGTCCTCGAAGAGGAACACATCTAGTAATCAATAACAAACCTTCTACGACCCGGTAACTTTATACTGGTGAAGCCATTTGGTGGAAGTGACGCTTCGCTTGGAGGGCCGAAGCGTCAGCGGGGACCAATTCAGGGCGGCATGCCTGGCCGGGTGTTTTCACCCCGGCTGGGCTGCTTTCCTTTCTACAGCAATTGAACACAGAGTCGCAATACTGTCTGTTTTACTAGCTGAATCTGATCGCAATCTGTTGGTTTCCATCTCACGATCGAAACGTGGTGATGCCTCTCCAAGTGCATCGTCAACGAATCAAATGTCCTACGAACTCTCTCAGCGATGGCTACTCATTGCTCGTCAGTTGGATGGGTGAGGAGGTTACTCTCTGTCAGTCGGCGAAACACAGCCAAATGGGGATCATCTGACCCAATTTTTCACCGATTGGTATTTGGTGACAAACTAGGTTTTCTCCGTGTCCTTCCTTCGTCACATCAGTGTATAAATTAGTCGGAAGATTGGTACACACAAAACAAACGATATCTCCAATAACGACTGAATTATAACCCTTAGTTGATTGTCATGCGGTGAGTGACCGACTGTGTGGGAAAGACGGTCGACTTGGGCAACGGATCGACCGACACTCTTATGCTACCGAATCGGTAATATCCAGAAGTAAACAGTCATGCACGATTTGACCGGTTTCCAGAGAGACTTACTGTACGTTATTGCTGGTAGTGAAGAACCACACGGCCTTGCAATCAAGGACGAACTCGAAGATTATTATGAAAAAGAGATTCATCACGGCCGTCTCTACCCCAATCTCGATACGCTCGTAGAGAAAGGATTAGTCGAGAAAGGTCAACGCGACCGGCGAACGAACTACTATACCCTCACTCGTCGCGGGCAGCGCGAAATCGACGCTCGCAACGAATGGGAGGCGCAGTACGTCGAAATCGGCATCGAAGCGTAACGTAACGTCGTTCGTTCGGCTGCTTTAGAACGCAGTACACACACGACAGCAGTACCGTATCGACGGCGGATTCCGCAGTGGGGGTATCGAGTTTGAGTTATACGTCTGACTTTTCGTATTTTCGGACAGTGCGCTGCCTCAATCCTCACGAATCGAAGGGTATCTTCACAAATCAGATCGTGTATCGTATCGTACAGTGGAGGGATTCGGTTACCAATCGACGGTCTTGAGCAAGCGAACTAGATGGGCTTACTCTTCGGTCTCGTCGCCGTGTGAGGCGTTGACCTGATCGATATCAGCGCGTCGTCGGACGTTGACCTGATAATGTTGGAGGATATCACGGCCGAGAAGGAGCGGGTAATCCATGTGACTCCGATCTTCGACGCTCGCGGTGACCGTGTGCTGTCGGCCACCGATCCCGATGACGAGGTCGACAACTGGCCGGGCTTTTCCTCCTTTCACGCTTCCCGACTTGACACGCGTCATGCTTTTGATGGGGCCTGCACCGATCTCGGCAGCGAGCGACGTATCGATGCTCGATCTGGTAGCGCCTGTATCAGATTTTGCGAGCGAAGAGGTTGATCCACTCGTACCGCTAACGACGACTTCCTCGATGTAGCCGATGAGTGGTACTTCTTCGGGAGTCGTTCGTGCAGTGGATGGCATACACGATGGCGTCGAATCATCGAGCGTCGTTGCCAGTTCGTGCACGCGCTCTTCCTCGACAGTACCGCCGACGTGCTCGATGGCTTTCTGTGCAATGTACGGCCCGGGGTTTCGACCAGTCGCACGATACAGTCCTTTGAATCCAGCAGTCGGATTAACTTCGAGCACGTACCAGCCATCGTAGCCCTCTACGAGGTCGATTCCAGCGTAATCGAGACCCATGACCTCTGATGTATAGAGCGCTGTCTCGGCGGCTTCTTCGGGTAATTCTTCAGTCGCGTCCTGTACCTCGCCACCGAGTGCGACGTTCGTTCGCCAGTCACCATCCGGCGCGTACCGTCGCATCGCACCGATGATCTCTTCACCGACAATGTAAACGCGTAGATCCCGGTGCCGTTCGCCGTCGCGCTCGATGAGATCCTGAAGGAACGCTTGTCGATTCCCGACGCGTGGATTGACTGGTTCGGTGAGCTTGACCTTCCATGTACCACCACCGTGGGTACCGATAGCTGTCTTGTAGACGCCAATATCGCCAAAACGCTCGCGCCCCTCGTTGAGCCGTTCGTTCGAGAGTGCAAGGAGCGCGTCGGGAACTGGAATGTTCCAGTCAGCGAGCGTCACCGCAGTAGCAAACTTGTGTATCGACGTTTGGACGGACTTTGGCCGATTGAGCATCGGTCGAATGTGATCAAACGTCGCAGCCAACCCCATTCCTTCGGCTGGCTCCTCGCTGTTCGAAAGCAACAGCCGATTAGCGATGATGTCTACCTCGGGATCGAGGGTGACCTCACCATCCTCGATGGAAACTGACGTATTTTCGCGTCGTAACCAAACTGGCTGATGACCGAGATCCTCGACCGCATTTAAAATTACCTTCGTCTCCTTGCTGTTGTGGAGCGCGAGCACACCAACCCGAACTTGTTTCGAATCCTCCGAAACAGACATGTACGCAAACCTGTGTGTGGGACCGTTCAAAGAGTTGCCGATTCAGAAACTACTCATGGGCAGATAGATAGCTCAGCAAAGAGGATATTTCTAATTAAGTTACTATGTGACATGTATGATTGTGGGTAGAATGGGACAGTTGTTCACGAATTGATTCACTATCGTGTCGATTGGTGATGTCGACTCAGTTAAGATGTTTTATTACCGGTCGCCGTCGTGTGTCGTCATGGCCGAGGGAGACGATGACGATGCGTTCACCTTTCAGGGTGGGGCTGTCAGGCCGGGAGAGACCCAGAACTTCCGGTATACGGTCAGTGAGACGTATCTCGGCGACCCGGTTCGGATTCCAGTCACGATCATCAACGGCGAGCGGCCGGGACCGGTCGTGTTCTTGAGCGCGGCTGCGCACGGTGATGAGCTGAACGGGATCGAAGTCGTGCGCGAGGTCGCGTATACGGGGATGGGAGATCACGCTGATCTCGCGGGGACGCTCGTCTGCCTCCCCGTGTTGAACGTTCCTGCGTTCATTGCCCAACAGCGGTATCTTCCGATCTACGACCGCGATCTGAATCGATCGTTTCCGGGCAGTGAAACGAGCACTGGTTCAAAGCGCATGGCCTACCGCATCTTCCACAACTTCATCGAGCCGTGTGATTACGGTCTCGACTTTCACACCTCGACGAGAGGTCGGACGAACATGGTTCACGTCCGGGCGAACACAGAGCGTGAGTCCGTCTCGCGGCTCGCAAACGCCTTCTCGACGAACGTTATCATCTCGAGCGAGGGTCCGGAAGGCACCCTCCGGCGCGAGGCCACGGAAGCGGGAACGCCGACAATCACCATTGAGATGGGTGAAGCACACCGCTTTCAGCGGTCCCTCATCGATCGAGCGCTTGAGGGCGTAAAGAGCGTCCTCGCGGAGTTCAGCATTCGCACGATGGAGAAAGTTCGCTGGCCCGGCTGGCGGACGGTCATCGAAACAAGTAACGATAAGACGTGGCTTCGTGCCGACGCTGGTGGGTTGGTCGATATGCACTACGATCGCGGCTCGCTCGTCTACGAAAACGACACCATCTGTACGATTGCAGATCCGTTCCACGTCGAGACCGAGGAAGTCACTGCGCCGTTTACTGGTCTCCTCGTCGGCGTGCTCGAAAATCCGCTCGTCTATCCGGGGAATCCTATCTGCCACCTCGTGAAACTCAATGATCGTACTCGACGAGCAATCGAACTCGAACAAGCCAAAAACGGACGATCCTAACCTCGTCTTCGCTGAGATGCGTTCGGTTGCTTCATTCTCGATCTAATCGGTACGCGTCATTCGATCGTAGATCACGTTCTTTTGCAAGCGTTCTGAAATAACGATGCTCTTCGTTCGAGAGTGCTGTTTGAACGTGCTTGGAATTGCTCATCGGAGCATTCACCCACTCATCTATTGAGTCCGTGGCTGAGATCGTTCCACGGATGGGGAACGTACATGATTCAGATAAATCATTGGTTGTGGACGAGATTTTATCATTGATTCTACTTGCATTTTTCTTGTGACCAGCAAACCGTTCGAGTCGGCGTCTACAGTTCACAAACTACTATATTGGCGGGTTCAAATCCGAAGGTACACATGAGTCAGTCGTACGATCGGGGACTCGTTGAGGACTTCGGCCGTTGGGCGGAGTTCTCTGCCGGAATGTGGGCGTGGGTGTTCCACAAGTTCACCGGCTGGGTTCTCATCGGCTATCTGTTCACCCACATCGCTGTTCTTAGCACCGCTATCGAAGGTCCAGCCCTTTACACCAACACGCTTCAAGGACTTGAGGCACTTGCCATCGTCCGGTTTATGGAGGTTGGACTGCTCGCAGTCGCCGTCTTCCACATCCTCAATGGTATCCGTTTACTGTTCGTCGATCTGGGTGTCGGGCTGGATGCGCAAGACAAAAGCTTCTATGCGTCGCTAGTACTCACAGGAGCGATTACCGTCGCAAGCGTGCCAACATTCCTCGCGGGGTTATAACAATGGCAGAATACTACACATCGTTCTCTCGGGACGACACACGCTGGCTACTCCAACGAGTGACAGCGGTATTTCTCATCGGTGTGCTCGCATTCCACTTCATGTTGTTGCACTTCGTGCATCACGCTGCCGAGATTGAGTTTGCGGGGACACAGGCCCGTATGAGTCAACCGGGATATTTCGTAACAATGGTCTCGTTCCTCATTGCCGCAACGTTCCATGGCGTCAACGGCGTCTACAACGCCCTCGTGAATCAGGGACTTGAGGGAACACCACGAGCAGTCATCAAGTACGGTCTCATCATCACGGGGCTCCTCCTCGTTATCCAGGGAATCCGTGTCGCAACCGTGATGGCCGGTGTCACTATCAGTTGATCATGAGTACACACGTTCCAGAATCCGAGTCCGAATCCGAAACGGGAGCACCGGAACAAACAGAAGAACAGATACCAGCTGCTCAGCAGCGACGACTCGCGAAAAAGCAAGAGCGGAGCGATCAGCGCGAACAACGAGCCGAGTCGGAATCCGAGACAGACGAGCAGACGGTTCATCTCAAAGTCTTTCGCTACGATCCAGAAGTCGAAAGCAAAAGCAGACCACGATTTGATGACTTTCATATCCCGTTCAAGAAGGGTATGACAGTTCTCGACGCGCTCATCTACTCGCGCGATCACTACGACTCATCGCTTACGTTCCGCCATTCCTGCCGACAGGCGATCTGTGGGTCCGACGCACTGTTCATCAATGGTGCCCAGCGCCTCGGTTGTCAAACGCAGGTTTCTGATCTCGACGATCCAGTGCGCATTGAACCGCTACCGCATCAGGAAGTCGTGAAGGATCTCGTCGTCGATATGGAACACTTCTACGAGCAGATGGACGCGGTCGATCCGTATTTCCGCGACGAAGACGTTCCGTCGGGACTCGAAGAACAGAACCAGACGCGTGAAAACAGAGAGAAAATCAAGATGAGTACGCGCTGTATCTGGTGTGGCGCGTGCACATCCTCGTGTAACATCGCGGCTGGCGGAAACTATCTCGGGCCGGCGGCGATCAACAAAGCCTACCGGTTTGCGATGGACGACCGCGAAAGCGATGCATTACAACAAGAGCGCTTTGAAACCATCGAGCAGGAAAATGGCGTGTGGCGGTGCCAGACACAGTTCTCCTGCACGAACGTTTGTCCAAAGGATATCCCTCTCACAGAGCACATACAGGAATTGAAACGAGAGGCAGTGAAAAGCAACCTCAAATTCTGGTGAATCGGACGAATACGAACCCAAAACGAACAACAACACATTATGTCTATCTATAAACACGACGTGATCGTGGTCGGTGCTGGTGGTGCTGGTCTCAGGGCAGCAATTGCAGCACACGAGGAGGGAGCAGATGTTGCGCTCGTCTCGAAGCTTCATCCGGTACGGAGCCATACGGGTGCGGCCGAAGGCGGAATCAACGCTGCGCTTCGAGCGGGCGATTCGTGGGAAGACCACGCTTATGATACGATGAAGGGGTCTGATTACATCGGTGATGCACCCGCTGTCGAGACCCTCTGTCAGGACAGCCCCGAAGAGACTATTCAGCTCGAACATTGGGGAATGGCATTCTCGCGCGAGGAAGACGGACGAGTCTCACAACGTCCGTTTGGTGGACTGTCGTTCCCGAGGACGACGTACGCGGGTGCTGAGACGGGCCATCACCTCCTGCACACCATGTACGAGCAGGTGGTAAAGCGTGGTATTCAGGTGTATGACGAGCAGTATGTAATGGAGCTGGCGGTCACCGACCACGCTGATCCTGAAGAGCGCAGCTGTCACGGCTGTATCGCATACGACATCAAGACCGGCGAGCTCAACGGCTTCGTCGCTGACGGTGTCGTGATTGCGACCGGCGGCCCCGGTCAGCTGTACGCCCACACGACGAATGCGGTCGCTCAAACGGGCGACGGGCAGGCAATGGCGTACCGGGCGGGCGTTCCGCTTCAGGACATGGAGTTCGTGCAGTTCCATCCGACGACACTCCCCTCGACAGGGGTGCTCATCAGCGAAGGTGTTCGTGGCGAAGGTGGTATTCTCTACAACAGCGAGGGCGAGCGCTTCATGTTCGAGCACGGATACGCGAAAAACGACGGAGAACTCGCAAGCCGTGACGTCGTTGCCCGCGCCGAAGTGACCGAAGTCGAGGCTGGACGAGGCTTCGAGGACGACGCTGTTCACCTCGATATGCGTCACTTGGGTGACGAGCGCATCACGGACCGATTGGAGAATATCATCCACCTCGCAACTGACTTCGAGGGCGTCAATCCGCTCGAAGAACCGATGCCAGTCAAGCCGGGCCAACACTACGAAATGGGTGGCATCGAGACAGACGAGAACGGCGCAACCTGTATCGAAGGGCTGTACGCTGCTGGTGAGTGTGCCTGTGTGAGCGTTCACGGCGCGAATCGCCTCGGTGGAAACGCGCTTCCAGAACTCATCGTCTTCGGCGCACGCGCGGGTCGCCACGCGGCCAGAAGCGAGTCAGTAGTGCCGCAGATCAAAACCGGACCGTCCGCGAAAATCGAGGACAGCGACGTCGAGTCACCCGTTGCGCTGGGTCTCGATGAGGAGAGCAGAGCGGATATCGTCGCAGACGGTGGCGCGCTACTCGATGCAACCGCAGAAGACGTTGTCACGCACACGCTCGAACAGGAGCAACAGCGCGTAGAGACACTGATGGAGCGTGATGGCGTGAATCACGCTGAAGTCCGGTCTGATCTCCAGCAGACGATGACGGCAAACGTGAACGTCTTCCGGAATGAGGACGGCTTGAAACAGGCGCTTCGAGACATCCACGCCTGTCGGGAACGGTATCGAGATGTCGGCGTGAGCGACCCATCACGGACGTTCAACACGGACCTAATCCACACCATCGAGACGCGCAACCTCATCGATCTCGCAGAGGTTCTCACGCTTGGTGCACTTGCCCGGACGGAATTCCGTGGTGCACACTGGCGCCAGAACTTCCAAGAGCGAGACGACGAACACTGGCTCAAGCACACGATGGTCGCGTGGAACGACGGCAGTCCGGAGCTGTACTACACTGACGTTATCCTCGAAGGTGAGGATAAAGTGTACGAACCGAAAATTCGGAGCTACTGACCCGCCTCTACGATACGGTCGAATTCCGGTGTCGTTTCGCAGTCCTCTTTACGGTCTCGTTAGTGTGTGGCGTAGTGTGGGTTTATGAGGGATATAACCGTATTTTCAGGTATGAGTGACCCGACGAACGGATCGACAGCCACGATCGGTGAAGGGGCGATTTCGGGCAATCAAGCACCGATCCCGGCCCCGATCCGCGCATGTGCCGACATCGATGATGGTAACAAGCTCCGTTAGTACTGGGAAGACGGCGAGTTAACGATCGAACAGACCATATCTACCACAATAAGGATAGCCGTATCGATTTTCGCCCACACCATAGCAGTAGGCATATCCCGGCTGAGTACGCGCCTTTCGGTATGCAGGTAATCATCCTTGCTGCAGGAGAGGGAACGCGGATGCGTCCGTTGACGCACTCGACACCCAAACCAATGCTACCAGTCGCCGATCGACCGCTCGTGGCACACACTGCCGACGCAGCCATCGCGGCTGGTGCGAATGAGTTGGTGTTCGTCGTGGGCTATGAGGCAGAATCTGTTCGGTCGTACTTCGGCGACGAGTATGAGGGTGTGCCCGTCAACTACGCTACTCAGGAAGAACAGCTCGGAACAGCACACGCAGTGCATGCAGCGAAAGAGCACATCGACGGTCCGTTCGTGGTCCTCAACGGTGATGATCTGTACGATCAGGCGAGTATCGCCGCACTGTTCGAAGGGGGTCCGGCGGTGGCTTCGTTCCGCGTCGACAATCCTTCGGATTACGGCGTCCTCTCGGTTGAGGACGGGAACGTAACGGGAATTGTCGAAAAGCCAGCAGACCCACCGAGCGATCTCGTGAACGCCGGAGCGTACGTCTTTCCGAGCGAAGCCCGCGAGTGGCTTTCAGTCCCACAGAGCGAACGTGGCGAACACGAACTCACCGACGTGCTCGCACGCGTCATCGAAGCGCAGGACGTGCGTACTGTCGTGCTCGAACGGTGGCTCGGTGTCGGTCGACCGTGGGAACTCCTCGAAGCCAACGAGTGGAAACTCGCATCGCTCGATCGCCGTATCGACGGCGAGGTCCACGATGACGCCGAAATCAGAGGCTCCGTTGTCATCGAGCGTGGTGCGACGATCGAACCGGGTGTCCTTATCGAAGGACCAGCACTAATCCGATCAGATGCCAGCATTGGTCCTAATGCGTACATTCGTGGTGGGACCCTCGTTGGAGAGCACTGCCACATTGGAAGCAGTGTCGAACTCAAAAACACGATCGTGATGCACGATACGAACGTTCCTCACCTCTCGTACGTTGGGGACAGCCTTCTTGGGCCAGACGTGAACCTCGGTGCTGGAACACAGGTTGCAAACCTTCGCCACGACGGTGGCGATATTAAGCAAACAGTGAAAGGAGACCGTACTTCGACCGGGCGGCGAAAGTACGGCGTTGTTGCAGGCGATGGGGCCAAAACGGGAATCAACACCTCACTCGCACCGGGCGTTGTCCTCTCACCAGGCGCGACCACCGAACCCGGCGAACGTGTACAACGCGACCGATAGCGATAGACAACAGCTGGTCAAGCGCCCGAATAGCAGCGTGATTCGAACGCAGTGAGCACGTTCGTGTTCGGTAGTGAACGTACTGCGTACTAGTTAAACGGTTACGGCCTGTTGTATACCTGCCAGAAAATATGCGCCTAAATATGATGGCACCTACGAAGAAGTAATGCAAAGCGTGGAGACGAATGCGTCATATCATGTGAGTGATCTGGTGGGACAGTACACAGAGAGAAAGCAATGACAGTCGATCCGACATCCAGCCTCGGAGCGGACGTCTGCGAGGAGGACGCACCACAGTGTGATACCTGCAGCGAGCCAATCGTAAACAAGCCGACTCACCGCGTCATCACGTGGATCGAAGACAATACAACGAAAACAAGCCACTTCTGCGACGACGTGTGCTTATCACCAGAAGCGACGAGTGAATGAGAGTGGCTGTAGAGAGCATCGAACTGACTCGATCGTTCTCAGTCCGGCGCTTCGTCCGGAGCGTCCGAATCCCCGATCCACTTTTGGCCCCATCGTTCGACTTCCTCGAAGACAGGACACAGCGACATACCTTTCTCAGTGAGGCTGTAGTACGTCGCAACGGGCGCGTCTTCCTCGAGACGTCGCGTAACGAAATCCATCTCCTGTAGATCATCAAGCACACGAGAGAGAGTTCGTGAACTCGCATCAGTTGAGCGTTTGAGTTCGTTGAATCGCTTTTCACCGTCCTGTAGATCGTGCAGTACGATCAGGCGCCACCGTGAGCCGATCTGCTCAAGAGAATCGATCACGAAACACGCGTCTTCGCTGTACTGATCCACGAGTTGCTTGCGATCGTCACTAGCAGTCATCGGTCTTCATTCCGGATGGTCGTCATCGCACCACATATTGGTTCGGATCCGAATTCGGTTACAAAATGAAACTGCTTTTCTTCGTGGTGACCCGCGTGTCACCTAGTTACACTAGTATCAGGTAAGACATATATTGGTTCGAGTGCGAACGTAGTAACGTTATGCCACCGGTGGCGGTACTGTGAGGGTAAATCGACCATCCACGGTGGACGTACGTGATGAATGCTGAACTGTGAAAATGACTAACACCTTTGCGGACCAACGATTAAACAACAATGACCGACGCAACTCAAACTGACGCAGACGTGACCGCAGATATTCCGGATAGCCTGATTCACACCACCGGGACAGATCACATCACGCTCATTGGGAGCAACGAGGAGGATACAATTGCGTTCTACCGCGATCTGCTCGGTATGCCCCTCGTTCTCAGACAGCCGAATCTCGACGCTCCTGACGTAACGCACCTGTTTTTCGACACTGGTGATGGGCGCATGCTCACGTTTTTCGTGAGCGACGATCGTCAGTCACACAACGGACCACAGCGGCCGGGAATTGGTGCGGTTCACCATCTCGCGTTTCGCATCGCTCCCGAGCGCTTCGTTGACGTACGAAACGCGCTTGCAGAGAACGGTCGGCGGTTCAACGAGTTCGACCGCGGCGCATTTCACTCTCTGTACACCCACGACCACAACGGACTCGTCATCGAGCTTTCGACTGAGAAATACGACATACCCGATAAACGGCGTGCTGAGGTACTGGCAACCGCCCAGCGGATACGTGAAGAGGACGGAGAAAGCTACGTCGATACAGAACACGTGGAGGCAGCGCTTGATGAACTCGAACTGCCGATCGAACCGTACGACCTCCCCGACGCATCGAGTGGGACGGGACAGCTCAATGAGTGATTTCGACAGACGATAGAAATTAGCTGAAACTCCATGACTCCGGAATCTGATCCCGACTCTGACTCTCATCACAACGCGTCTGAACCTCACCAGAACCAACCGCTCATGACGATGGGTGCATCACCGGACGCGGCCGGATCAGCTGTGATTGCCCTCCACGGGCGGGGAGCGACGGCACGTAGCATTCTCCAGTTCGTCGAAACGTTCCGTCAATCAGAACAAGTGGCGCTCGCGCCCCAAGCCATGGGACAGAGCTGGTATCCAAACTCGTTTCTTGCAGAAACAGAGAGCAATGAACCGGGGCTTTCCTCGGGATTACAAGCCATCGATAGTGCACTCGTGGAGGTTGAAACGGCTGGAATTCCGCTCGAACGGACGCTTCTCCTCGGATTCTCACAAGGAGCATGTCTTACCGCTGAGTTCGTCGCTCGGAAGCCTCGACGCTACGGAGGCGTAGCTATCCTCTCGGGTGGCGTGATCGGTCCTGAGACGTCGCTTCGTGACTACGACGGATCGTTCGAAGGAACCCCCATCTTCATCGGATGCAGTGACAACGACCCACATATTCCCCTCGAACGAGTTCACGAAACGACGACCATTTTCGAAGCTCTCGAAGGAGATGTGACCGAACGCATCTACGAGAGAATGGGTCACGGAATCAACGAAGACGAACAGAAGGCTGTAACCGAACTCGTCGAGCGCCTCCGCTAACTGTCCCGTAATCACCCGTCTCCGTTTTCCCGAACTGAACCTCGGTCTATCTTTGGGAGTAGTATGTATGGTGGAAAAAATTCTTTGAAAAGTATATTTAACCAATCGAAATTTTAATCATATTGGCCAGATGATGTCGCACCAATGAGCAAAGCGGATCCAACCGTGTTGGTCGTCGAGGACGAACCATCGCTCGTGGAAATTTATGCCCATTGGCTGCGAGAGGACTATTCCGTGCGAACAGCGCAGGATGGTGAGGAGGCACTCGAACAGATTGATGATACTGTGGACGTTATTGTGTTGGACCGTATCATGCCCAAAGTGACCGGCGATGAAGTGATCGAAGTCGTTCGGGATCGTGATCTCGACTGCATGATTGTGATGGCAACTGCCGTCGAGTCGGGGCAAAATCTCATTGAGGCTGGAGCCGACGCGTATTGTACCAAACCAATCACCAAAAACGAACTCCTAACAGCCGTCTCTCAGATGCTCGATCGAGGCGAATACATAGATCTCGAACAGAAATATTTCGACCTCCTCGAAAAACGTTCGGCACTGAAGGCCGACTCTGATGCGGAGTCACGACAGTCCGATGAGGAATATGTTGAACTCGAAGCACGGATCGACGAACTCAGCGACCGACTCGAACAACAAACCGAATCGATGGGTGATGATGAGTTCATCAGTATCATGAGGAATACGACGTAAAAGCAGGAGTGTTCTGCGACTCTATTTTACCTCGATTCAATTCGAGACGAGAGATATAATTTCCGTGATCACATCAACACGGACAGTTCGTTGTCAGTATTCTCGTTCGATGAGAAAGTCTGCGATATCTTCGAGGACGAGACGAGCTTCGGATTCTGGTAGGACACTGAGACGGTCTTTCCCCTCGGAGATCAAATCACGAGCAACGTTCCGCGCGTACTCGATACTTCCAACCGCTTCGAGACGCTCGACGGCCTCGTCAATCTCCGACTCAGAGACCGCTTCGACGCTCTCCGTGGAGACGAGTGAATCGACGTCGACACCTTGTTCTCGGGCATGGAGGCTGATTAGCGTCCGCTTGCCTTCGACGAGGTCGCTCCCGCGCTGTTTTCCGAGTTTTTCACTTGGAATCGTGAGATCGAGTAGATCGTCCTGTATCTGAAAGGCCGTACCCACGTCAAGACCGTAGTCGTGTAGCGCTTCAATGGTTTCTGTCTCGGCTCCGAGGAGAATCGCAGGGATAGAGGCCGACGCGGCGTAGAGGACCGCCGTTTTGAGCTCGACCATCTCGAGATACTCCGAGGTCGAGACATCACCCCGCTGCTCGAACTCGACATCGAGTGACTGTCCTTCACAGATCTCTGTGCAGGTCGTCGCCAGCTCATCGAGTGCCTGAACACTTCGACTCGCGGGCGCACCGGTGTCGAGCATACATTCGAACGCTTTCGAATAGAGCGTATCTCCAGCGAGAATTGCAGTATCGAGATCGTATTCACGATGAACAGCCGGGACACCGCGACGGAGGTCATCGTCGTCCATAATGTCATCGTGGATGAGGGTGAACGACTGGATGACTTCGACGCTCACAGCGCCACTCATGATGTCGATTTCTTCCGGACCGAACTTGCGGTAATCGTCGCTCGTCGGTTCCACGCCAGTAAGCGCCTCTGCTGTGAGCAGGAAGACTGTCGGTCGGAGCCGCTTGCCACCTGCATCGAGCAGGTATCGGGAGGCTTCATAGAGACGCTCGGGATGCTCTATCGGTAATCGTTCGCAGATGGCATCGTTGACAAGTCCGCGACGCTGATGAACGGCCTCGGCCACTCGGTTACGGCCTGTGGATTTCATGGTTGTTGTGTTTAGTCGACGAGTTGGATCATGTTCCCGTTGCACGAAACATGCAGGTCTCGTCCGAGAGTGTAGCCCTGAGCAGCACACAGATCAGCATACGGCGCGAAGCCAGCCATCGACTGGTGGGCCGGAATAACGTGCTGGGGCTGGAGGGCTTGTAGCATTCTGTAGTGACCTTCTTCACGCAGGTGACCAGAGACGTGGACGTCGTCGTAGATGCGTGCTCCCTGCATCTTCAGGAGCTTTTCGGACTGATAGCGCTGTCCTTCATTTGTCGGCTCGGGAATGATCCGTGCCGAGAAGACGACCTTATCCCCATCAGTGAGCTCGTAGGGGGTCTCGCCGCGACCCATTCGCGTGAGCATTGCACGAGGCTCTCCTTGATGGCCCGTGACGATCGGGAGATAGTCTTCTTTCCCTTCGTTCATGATGCGCTTGAACGTCCGATCGACGGACTTTCGGTGGCCGAACATCCCGAGCTCCTCCGGAAAGTCGACGAAATCGAGTCGCTCTGCCGTTCCAGAGTACTTCTCCATCGATCGACCGAGCAGGACTGGCTGGCGGCCGATGTCCTTTGCGAATTCGACGAGGCTCGTCACACGAGCGATGTGGCTGGAGAAGGTGGTAGCGACGATTCCGCCGTCGTAATCCTCCATGCTGTACAACACATCTTTGAGATGTCTACGAGCGACGGATTCACTCGGCGTGCGACCCTTCCGTCCTGCATTGGTACAGTCCTCGATGTACGCGAGGACACCCGGCCCTTCGCGTCCGATTTCACGGAAGCGCTTCATGTCGATCGGATCGCCGATGACTGGCGTGTGATCCATGCGCTTGTCCAGCCCGTAGACGATGGCTCCCTCGGGAGTGTGGATGACGGGATTGATCGCGTCGATGATAGAGTGCGTGACGTTCACAAACTCCATGTCGACGTTTCCTGAATCGCCGATCGGCATCGTCTCCCCGGCGTTCATCTTCACGAGATCGTTTTTGACCCCGAATTTCTCTTCGGACTGAATCTGCTGTTTGACGAGCTCGATGGTGAAGGGAGTTGCCACGACGGGCGCGTCGTACCGGTGAGCGAGCTTCGAGATCGCTCCAATGTGATCGAGGTGACCGTGCGTTGGCACGATCGCTTGCACGTCGCCCTCAAGGTCAGACATGACGCGGTCGTCGGGGATCGCACCCATGTCGATGAGGTCGAGACTGTGCATCCGCTCAGTTTCGACGTTGTCGTGAATCAGTACCTGCGAGAGGTTGAGACCCATATCGAAGATGACGACGTCATCTCCGGTACGGACGGCCGTCATCTGTCGGCCGACCTCTTCGTATCCTCCTATCGTTGCAATTTCGATTTCCATTGTCGTAACTCCGAGTAAGCCGCCAGGAGGCACGACTTTCGTGCTACACCGCAGCCCACCGGCGAGAACCGTGTGATTTCGTTTCGGCAGTTGCCGCTCGCCGGTCGCCCGCTCGCACCCCGGGGCGACCGTTCTCTCGGTTACAACACAGTACTGGCTGCTGTGTTAAAAACTACGTGACTTTGGTTCGTGTGCTCACAACGCCCTGTCTCCTGTCCTGATAGGCCGTGCTACTCGATTCGACTCACGCCGATCCACGAGAGTACTGCTCGGGTGAACAGATATAGGACAAGCAACAGCGCAAGAAACATCGTCGGAGCGGCGAGTATACGCGCGGTTCGGTACGCGAGGACGATCCGTGAGAGCCCAAGAATAATGAAACTCACAAGTATCAATGCAAATGCAAAAACGGACAATTTACCGAACGTCTGGTATCGCATCCCTGTATGAAGGAACTGTTGCCCGAAACACTAACGTCCAGCGTCATCCCGTGGCTGCGTGCCGCGTCGGCCGGGAAACCCTCGTGTCGGGCGTGTGTCGCGTGCCTGGGTTCGCCGCACTGTCATCGCACCCGCACAATCGCGGGGTATACTCGGGCGGGGACTAACGGCACGCAGTCACGCTAGCAGCGACGCAAACAAAGCGCTTGTGGGAACAGGGAAGCAGTGGAAATAGAAGTGAAAGTGAAGTGAAATTGGAGAGCAGGAAATTAAGGAGCGTCGATACAACAGCGGTTCACTCCCCTTGTGGTGGTGGTGGGTAGAACAGCTTTTCTCGGAGGAATGGCTCAGCACGCCGCCGGAGAATGTACGCGCCAGTCAGCATCGTTGGAAGCAGGAAGATGAGTGTAAAGAGGCTCACGCGCGAGACCATTATCGTGCTCCCGAGCACGTCGACAGGGATGCGCTGAATGTCGACAGCGATCATCCACGTCAATACGACGAACGGCGTGGCGAGCACGGCGTTCCAGAGGCCGGGTCGCACGCGATATCCGTGTTCGTAGCGGTCACTCCACGGAGCGGATGTGAGGTCTCGACACATTGCCATCACGCTCCACAGTAGTCCACTTATCAGCGCGAGTCCGAGCAGGAAGTTCACGATCATTCCGAGATGGAGTGGACCAAGCGTGAACTGACCAACCCACGGGGTCGGGGTGGCACTACCACCCGCAATAACTAGCTCTTGGAATGACCCCTTTCCGCCCCACTCGGTAAACAGTACCACGACGCCGATGAGCATCCCAAATCCGACGCCCATCCACGTTGGGCGACTTGGAACTGAATCTTCGTCAGTAGATATCAATACCCGAGCTCCGTTTCCAAACACGGACGGGAGCATGAGGAAGAAGCCCGCAAATACGAAGACAGAGGCGAAAGAAAACGCAATTCCGCCATCTCTTGCTCCCATGGCTGTTCCCATGAAGATGAGCACAAGGCTAAAGATGTTTGCACCGGCGATTGGCCAGACTCGATCCCTGCCAGCTGGCTTGTACCGTTCTCTCGATCGGGGTGACTCGAACGGTAGCGGCGAGACGAGTTCGTAGCTCGTGTAGCTTATTATGAGCGCTGTAAGAACGAACCCAAGCCCTGTCCCTGGGTTTTGTTGTGGCGCGTACGCGACCCCAAGCGCTGGAGCGGCCTGTGTGAACGCGAGAATGAGTATGATCGCGGCACCGAGACGAATACTCGTCGGCGATGTCGCTATCCCGGCAAACCGCTCTCGCGTGATCGAAATCGAGTCTGCAGGAGACTGTGTGAGCAGTCGAACGAAGAGCTCGAACGTATCTCTGAGCTGGTCGGCTGCCCACTCAAGCTGTTCTCGGATTGTGGGGTCGACGCGCTCAGCGCTCGATGTGCGCTCACGTTCACGCGTTCGGGTTCGTGCCCTTCGTCCCGCACGTGCTCGTCGCTGCCAAGCGTCGGCTTTGTCGGACTGGCGCTGCTGTTTCCACTGTTCACCGAAGCCCGCTCCTGCTCCTGCCCCCTGCGTCGATTCGCTGTGCCCGTTCTTCTGCACTTGCCCGTGTTGGTCGTACTGGGCGCGCTGTACTGGGTCCATCAACACCTCCTTAGCCTCGCGGATCTCCATGATCTTTTCTCGGGCGTCCGGCTCGTCACTCACGTCCGGATGGTGTTGTTTGACCTGCTCGCGGTAGGCTTGCTTTATTTCCGTCTCGGTGGCCTCCGGACCGACCCCGAGAAGCTCATAGTACGATTCGGTCATTCTGATCGGACGATGGATGTGTCACTGGTGGTGATGGATGTTCGGCTACTGTATCTCTGGGAGGTTTTGCTGCATGATCGAAAGCTCCTTGTCGGTAAAGCCGAAAACCGACTGGATCTCGATCTCATCGCCGATTTCGTGATCGACGTCCCTCGCGCTTACGTTCAAGATTCCGTTTTCATCGAGCATGAATTTGACCTCGATGTTCGCTACTCCTTCCGGTCGCTTCGGGAGTGGACCAAGCTCAAACTCATCGAGAAGCTCGTTCTCTTCGAGCCGGTCGCTGTCTCCCTGATAGACCGGGATTTCGATTTCGGTCTGACTGTCCTGTGCTGTTGTTGTCATATAGGAATTCCGAACCGGGATCGGGGTATTGCGTTCGATAATGACGTGATAGTACGGTTCATTGTTTTCTAAATCGATTAATCCGACGCCCAGCGACTGTGGGGCAACGTCGAGTAACACCGTATTGTTGACTGTCTGAGTCGCAGGCGTCCGTTCGGTGTTCGCAGTCGGTGCTGTTGTGCCTCCTGGGGTAGAGGCCGGAAGAATCTCGTGGTTGATGATCGCTGCCTGTGCGGCTGCGCCAATAGCAACGGCTTCGTCAGGGTTGATCCGCTTTGAGGGCTCTCGATCAAAATACTCCGTGATGCGCTTTTTAATCTGTGGCATCCGTGTTGCTCCGCCAACGAGAAGAATCTCATCGATCGATCGTTCGCTGTAGCCAGCTTCTTCGAACAACGCCTCACAAAGATTGATCGTCTTATCGAGGAGATCGCGGGTCATACGCTCGAACGTATCGCGTCGAAGCGTCGCCTCAATATCGTACGTATCTCCTTCGAATTCTAAAAACGGGATCGTAATCGTTGCTGTTTGTCGTGTCGAGAGGTCGTGTTTGGCCTGCTGGGCAGCGTCGAATATCCGCTCTTCGGCAGCCAGAGTGCCCTCAATCGAGATACCATGCTCGCGTTCAATTCGCTCTTCGAGCCATTCGACGATGGCCATATCCCAGTCGTCGCCGCCCAGTTGCGTATCGCCGTTGGTCGCCACGACTTCGAAAATACCGCTGTCGATCTCGATCAGCGAACTATCGAACGTCCCACCGCCAAGGTCGTAGACGAGAACGGTTTTGTCCCTGGCTGTCTGCAGCCCGTACGCAAGGCACGCCGCTGTCGGCTCGTTTATGATTCGGTCGGCATCGAATCCGGCGAGTGCACCCGCATGTTTGGTTGCCTGCCGTTGGCGGTCGTTGAAGTACGCTGGCACAGTGATGACCGCGCTTTCGATCGTCTGCCCAAGATACGCTTCAGCGTCCTGTTTCAGCTTTTTGAGGATGATCCCCGACAGTTCCTCGGGTGTGAATTCGTAATTTCTCCCTCCGATGAGTATTGTCTGATCACTCCCCATGTAGCGTTTGACTGAGAAGACAGTCCGTTTTGGATGGTTGACTGCCTGATTCGTCGCCTGCTTACCGACAAGAGCCTTTTCGGCGCGACTGTCGAACGCGACAACGGACGGAGTGGTACGATCACCGGTCACGTTCGGCAGAATGTCAATATTGCCTCCTTCAGCGTGCGCGATCGCACTATTGGTCGTGCCAAGATCGATTCCAATGGTTGGTGTCCCTGTCATAGGTGTTCACAGATGTCTCCATTCCGTCCCGTCCGTCTCCGTACCATGTGCGTCTCTATTATTGTTACCGTACATTGACGGTATTGGTTCGACGGCCTGAAGACAGTCGTCTCCTGATCGTCCGCATACGGTATCGCGAACAATCTGGCGACCATCACGACGGCCGATACTACCACACGAGGACATAACGATCATAAATTAGTAGGTTACGATGATGCCCTTTCGCGACATATCTTGCGGACGTTTTACTGGGGTGGGTCGTTTGGATCGCATTGAGCGTCGTACACTTCTCAAATCTTCGTTCACCATTACTCTTGATATTTCAGACGTATCAATTAGTGTCACTGTTTGTACTGATCCGCTTGGATCTGCACGTATCGCCCGCTCCGGTACCCGAATTTCGTCCATTCGTACCTGCCGAGGAGACCGAGTCCAGAAATGCCGGATGTCAGGGCATCGAAGGTGTGGTATCCGCCGTTCCTCATCATTTTGTTAACGTTCCTGAATGTACGGTCCCAGTCGGCCGGTTCGTAGTCGCGGACCACGTCGGCAAGCGCGACGTTTCGCAGAATCTCGTCCCCAATGGTGTGCTTCCATTCCGAATTGTATGCACGCAGCGCACCGAGGGCAGCGAGACGGCCTGCGATTTTCCCGGTACGGACTGCGACGTGATCGCCGCCTTCGTGAAACGCCGATGTCGCGCCCATCGCTCCGCCAACCACAGCAATGTTCGCTTTCGTTGGTGAATCGATGGGTCGCGTCGAGGAGATTGGATAGGTTTCTGTCCCGCCCCGTTTCCCCCGGTCTTCGACGAGCGGAAACGCTTCTTCGATGTCGTACTCGTCACCGTACTCACGTTCGAGCAGACGTCGAATGTACTCCGAACCGGCGGGGACAGTCTCGTCAGTGCTTTGAAGTAGGGCGTAGGATGTGGGGTCTTCGATGGTCGAGAGATCGAGACCGATCGGCATCGTCAGCCCAACGCGGGCGACAGTGCCATCGTTCGGGAACACCCACGGGTACGCCGTGTGTCCGGGCATCGCGCCCCACCAGAACTTGAGCATGTCCTCCTCGAACACTTCGTCCGGAAACTCCCGGTACTCCTGATAGGCAATGTGGTTCGCCCGTGGTGAGGCGAGCTTTTCGATCGTCCCGTCTGGAAGGAGTGAATCGAGCACCCGATTTGTGACGGTGCGTTGGGGCCCGTCCGCGAGAATCAGGTATTCTGCTTTGAGGGTCGCTCCGTCTCGAAGCGTTAGAGTGTGCCCGCTTTTTGCATCGACATCGATGCTCTGAACGCCGTTGCCGACGCGATAGTCGGCTCCGGCGGTCTCAGCACGCTCGCGTAACCAGTCGTCAAAGCGCGCCCGATTGAACGTAAATCCGAAGTTCGGATACGAACTCGTCATTCGCGTCGATCGGAGCGTTACGGTTTCGTTTGGCCCGTAGAAGGTCGTTCCATTCAGCTCACGACACTTTACCGACTCCGGAACTTCATCCGGACGCATATCCATGAGATCAACCCAGTAATCGAGCATCCCTGCTGCGTCTGTCGAGTCCGGTCCCGGGCCGTCGCGGTCAGCGCGAGGGACTCCTTTCTCGATGATTACGGTGTCAGCGTCTTCCTCTGCTGCCGCTCTTCCCGCCGAGGTGCCCGCCGGTCCACCACCCACGACGGCCACGTCCACGCGTTCCATAGCAATGATGCTCACACCGAACGAGAAAACGGCTTCGCTCCGACGGCACGGCGCGAACGAATCTCTCTCATCTGCACGAATCACCATATCTGCTTTCATCTCTGACAGATATGACAGCAAATAGCACTGTACTCGGTGGCCGAGAGATTCAAGACGGTTCATCTCCCGTTGATGAATGATGCGGCACGATCACCTCATCAGCGCAAAACAGTTGTCGCGGGCCGACATTGACACGGTGCTCGACCGTGCCGCCGACATCGCCCGTAGTCCTCCTGACGTCAATCAGTACGCCGACACCATTCTCGGTCTCCTTTTCTTCGAACCGAGTACGCGGACGAAAATGAGCTTCGATAGCGCGATGAAGCGTCTCGGCGGAACGACGGTTGACATGGGAACCGTCGAATCATCGAGCGTCAAGAAAGGCGAGAGTCTCGCGGACACCGTTCGTGTCATCGAGGGATACGCTGACGCGCTCGTTCTTCGCCACCCGAGTGAGGGTGCAGCGAAGATGGCGAGTGAGTTTGTCGACGTACCCATCATCAACGCTGGCGACGGTGCCGGACAACACCCGACGCAGACGCTACTCGATCTGTACACCATCCGCGAGAACGTCGGCTTCGATGATCTCTCGATCGGTATCATGGGCGATCTGAAATACGGACGGACCGTCCACTCGCTGTCACACGCACTAACGAACGTGGATGCCAGACAGCATTTCATCAGCCCAGAGAGCCTCCGTCTGCCGCGCTCGGTTCGGTACGATCTTCACGAAATCGGGGCGAACGTGCGTGAACACACGGGTCTCGATGACGTTCTCTCCACGCTCGATGTGCTCTATGTGACACGCATTCAGCGCGAGCGCTTTCCTGACGAGAACGAGTACCGGCAGGTCGCCGGTCAGTATCGCATTACTGCTGAGCTTCTCGCGGACGCAAACGATGATCTCATCGTGATGCATCCGCTTCCGCGCGTCGACGAAATCGCCCCCGATGTCGACGAAACGGAACACGCACAATACTTCCAACAAGCGCACAACGGCATCCCGGTGCGGATGGCACTTCTCGATCTGATGCTCGGCGGTGAGACACAATGAGTGAAAACGACCGCGAACTCCGCGTCAGCAAGATTCGGAACGGTACTGTCATCGACCACGTTCCCGGTGGACAAGCACTCAAGGTACTTGCAATCCTCGGTATCGACGGCTCTGGCGGCGAAGCTGTCAGTATCGGAATGAACGTCCCAAGCGAGAAACTCGGACGAAAGGATATCGTGAAAGTCGAGAGTCACGAACTGAGCCAGAACGAAGTGGACGTGATCTCTCTTATTGCACCCGAAGCCTCGATCAATATCATCCGCGACTTCGATGTCGTCGAGAAGAGCCGCGTCATCCGACCGGACCTTGTGACCGAAGTCATCGCGTGTCCGAACCGAAACTGCATCACGACGCGAAACGAACCTGTCGATTCGGAGTTCGACGTGCTTGAGGATGGCGTGCGGTGTGTCTACTGTGATACCATCGTGCGCGAAGATCTGACCGACCACATCGCTACCGATTGAATCCATCTCGTATTTAAAAGAAGCGTGTGAATCGCTCGATCAGTTAGTGTAGCGTAACGATTGAACGGCTCCATCTCGATATTCCCATAGATGATCGAGAAAAACGCTGTCCGTCACTCGTACGACGAGATCGCGGACACGTATGCCACACAGCGGTCTGAAAACAGTCCTGATACGGAGCTGCTCGCACAGTTTCTCGATACGCTCTCTGAACCGACCCGTATTCTCGACGCCGGCTGCGGGCCGGGAATCCCAGTTCTGCCTCGAATTAGCGCTGTGACAACGGCGATCGGCGTCGACGTCTCACGCGAACAGCTGCGGCTGGCCGAGGAGAACGCTCCCGATGCGCTCCTCCTCCAGAGCGATATGACAGACCTCCCGTTCGACGACGGAGTCTTCGATGCCGTCATTGCGTGTTGGTCGTTGATTCACATCCCGATGGATGACCATCAAGCGGTCATCGACGAGTTTGCTCGTGTTCTTCGTCCCCACGGACGGCTGCTCGTCTGCGAAGGAACTGACGAGTGGATCGGTGACAATCCGGATTGGCTCGAGAGCGGCGTTGCGATGCAGTGGAACATTGCTGGAGCAAGCGCAACACGAGCCCAATTGCACAACGCCGGTTTTACCATCAGTGACAGCTGGGGTGTCCCAGAGCCGCTGGGATCCGAGTCTGATTCGGACGGAAATGACGACTTGCCGTGGACGTTTTTCGCTGCACGCCTCGATACGTAGCTTCCGGTCGCTCCCGAACCACCACGAACGCTTATTACTAAGTAATACCACTAGGTTTTTCGATGACGCAATTACAGCGAGCGCGCGCTGGAGCAGTGACACAGGCGATGGAACGGGTCGCAGCGCGTGAGAAGAGGAGTACCGAGTTTGTCCGCGAACAAATCGCAACAGGACAAGCAGTCATTCCGTCGAACCAGCACCATACGGCGTTGGACCCGATGATCATCGGTCGAGAATTCGCAACGAAGGTAAACGCGAATATTGGCAACAGCGAGACAACGAGCAGTCGGGACGAAGAGCTACGAAAGCTCCATACGGCTGTGCACTACGGTGCGGACACGGTGATGGATCTGAGCACAGGGAGCGATCTCGACGCCATTCGTGAGACGAATATTGAGCATTCACCAGTACCCATCGGAACAGTACCGATCTACGAGGCGCTCAAACGCGCAGACAACATCAAGGAGATCACTCCCGAGTTGCTTCTCGATGTCATCGAAAAACAGGCCAAACAGGGCGTCGACTACCAGACCATCCACGCTGGAGTTCTGATGGAGCATCTCCCGCTGACCGAGGGACGAACGACTGGAATCGTCTCGCGCGGCGGATCGATCCTCGCGCAGTGGATGGAAGAACACGCCCAGCAGAACCCGCTGTACACCGAGTTCGAATCGATCTGTGAAATTTTCGCAGAACACGATGTGACGTTCAGCCTCGGAGA
Organism: Halocatena marina; assembly: GCF_023276375.1. GTDB lineage: Archaea > Halobacteriota > Halobacteria > Halobacteriales > Haloarculaceae > Halocatena > Halocatena marina. The sequence continues at coordinate 620,043 of NZ_JALLPK010000001.1, forward strand.
CGGTCTCCGTCCGGGCAGCCTTGCGGATGCGAACGACGCGGCTCAGTTCGCAGAGCTAGAGACGCTCGGCGAACTCACCCGGACAGCGTGGGATCACGGGGTACAAGTGATGGTCGAGGGACCTGGCCACGTTCCAATGGATCAGATCGAAGCAAACGTCGAACGCCAGCAGGACGTCTGTGATGGCGCTCCGTTCTACGTGCTCGGCCCACTCGTGACCGACGTCGCACCCGGATACGACCACATAACGAGCGCTATTGGTGCTACTGAGGCCGCCCGTACGGGTGCAGCGATGCTCTGTTATGTGACTCCGAAAGAACATCTCGGACTCCCCGACGAGGACGACGTGCGCGATGGGCTTGCTGCCTATCGGATCGCTGCTCACGCTGCCGACGTTGCTACCGGACATCCCGGTGCACGTGATTGGGACGACGCGCTCTCTGAAGCGCGCTATGCCTTTGATTGGCGGCGACAGTTCGATCTCGCGCTTGATCCCGAGCGAGCGAAGTCATCCCACGATCAGACGCTCCCAGAAGAGAACTACAAAACGGCACGATTTTGTGCGATGTGCGGTGCGGAGTTTTGCTCGATGCGCATCGATCAGGACGCGCGTGATGGCAGTGATCTCGCTGCGCTCGACGCTGATACAACGGATCTCGACGCCTCGTCCGCTGCTGAGGTGAACCGCCCGCCAGTTGGAACCCACGAGACACGTCGCCTGCCATCGTGGCCGATTGCAGAACACAGAGCGGACGACTGAGTAGAAAAAGACTTGTTATATGCCCTCGTTACTGCAGTTGATGTCCAAGAAAGCACTTGTTGTGTTTGTATTGGTCGCAGTTACCGCCGCCGCGATCGTTGTAAAACGATAATCGCAGTTCTTAGCCGCGGTCACCGCGGCTTCGTAATTCACGAGGTGTCAAATACCGGTGGTACCTTGTGTGAACTGTTCACTTCACTGATCCCACGAACGAATGACTTACCCCGCGGTCTCGCGAATCGCGGGTATGTACGGCGTCGTCACCCGTAACGAAGAGGAGCTGACGTGGCCGGAGTTCGAGTATGCCTTCTACGAGGCAAAATCCGTCGCCGGTCGAGCTGCTTCTCCGCAGCCGAATGCAGTGAACATGGTCTCTTGTTTCGCCGATAACGCCGCTGCGCGTGACAATCCAGATCTCGTACCCGTGAGCGAATCAGGCGAGCGCGCTACCCGCGAGCAGCCGTATTTCGATTGGGCGTACGTCTGCCCGACCCACGAGCGCTACCGCGACGGTCTCCTTGAGATGATCGAAGAGTGTGCAGCCGTCAACGGCGATGTCCGTCTCGATGATGTGGGATTTCCGCGGTCGGAATACTGTCACTGCGAGCGGTGTGAACGTGCCTTTTCAGAAAGCGAGTACGACGATCGCTTTGCGTGGCGAGCGTCGGTCATCGAATCGTTCGTTGCCCAAGCCCGCGAACGGGTTCCTGGGCGGCTGTACCTCACGCTCTACCCAGATCCGTATCCGGGCCATCTCTACGAACGAACCGGAATCGATGTATCAGCGCTCGATAGCGTCGATGAGTTCGTCGTTCCAATCTACGACATGGCGTACTCGACTACTTACTGGCTCGAAGTTCTCGCCAACGGTTTTGTCGACAAACTCACAACACCATTCAGCATCGAACTGTACGCTGTGAACGTCGAGATTGACAATCTCATTACGGCGAGTGAGGTTGCACAGGCCTACGCGAAGGATGTCTTCTTTGGCTACGACGCGAGCAACGCACGAGCGACACTCCGGCGAATGGATGCGCAGGCGCGAGAAGGAAAGTCACACGGCCCCGACTAGCCGCGAAATCTGCTTGATTCCTTCTATATTCCCCACAAGATACTTACCAACAACCCACTCTGTTCTATATGAATCGGGCGTCGTGATACGCTCTCTGCCAAGACTGACATTCACGAGGTCTCGCGTTCGACCTCTCCCGGACGTGTGACCTCTCTGCCTCTGCGTCCGACGCCCCGATTCCTCATCTGGTGTCTTTCTTCTTTCGTACCAGACTGAATCGTGAGAGTACGCTCTGATAAGTGTCGGAACGTACACCGCGTGAGCTGTGAGGAACGAACACTGGGATTTTCCTTCGCCTGAGCTGTGTGGGTCGTGTTTTTGTAGTAGGGAGACGGACTGACGTTATCATGCTCAAACAGATGTCGCTTGCTGAAGCCATGCGTACGGATGTCGAAACCATCGAATCTGATGCCATACTCATCGAAGTCGGAAGACGGCTCCGGAAACGAGAGATTGGCTCCGTTGTCATCGTAGACGACGGTCCCCCTGTTGGAATTGTCACTGAGACCGATCTCGTTGAGTTCCTCGTAACCGGTGGCGACGTCGAAACCGTCACTGCAGCAGAATGTATGTCATCACCGCTGATTACCATCGATGCGTCGTCATCGATCATTGAAGCGGCGACGTTGCTCCGAGAGCACAACATCAAGAAGCTCCCGGTGCTTTCTGATGGTGAGTTGGACGGAATCGTCACCACAACTGATCTCGCATCGTATCTCCCTCAGTTTTCCGTCCAGCGGACTTCACGGGAACGTACCGAGGGCCGAGTTCCCCGTCCGAATCCTGAGATGGCCTACGACGATGAGGGGTGGCAGTTCGAGTACCGTGACACAACGTCTGGGACGTTCGGTGTTGGTGACGTCGTAGAGTTTTCGAAGGTCGTTACGGATGCTGATGTGCGCTCGTTTGCTGAGATAAGTGGCGACACAAACCGTCTGCATCTCGATTCAGAGTTCGCTGCACAGACGCGATTCGATCATCGCATCGTTCACGGAACGCTCGTCTCTGGTCTGATCAGCGCCGCACTCGCCCGAATTCCGGGGTTGACGATCTATCTCGCACAAGACATTAGCTATCTCGCTCCAGTGGCCATTGGTGATCGGATCACCGCGGTCTGTGAAGCCGCCGAAGCACTAGGCAATAATAAATATCGACTCTCAACTGATGTCTACGATGAGAACGACGAACGCGTTATCGAGGGCGAAGCCGTCATTCTCTTGGATGATCTTCCGGACACTGTTGACGAGGCGACCGAAGAAGATTAGAAACAGAGGGGAGATGTTTATCATTACGTGAATTACCAGCAATCGAACGAGTATTTGCTCTCTGTTGTTGTATCGATATTTCCATCTTTTTTGAGCCAGTCGGTCGCATCTCCGGACAACTGAACGTTTAACACTCACTCGAAAGAACGATCTGTATGCAGACGCACATCGTCCCGGTCGGATTCGACTACGACCGACTCATCGCACCACTCGTCCGGGATCAACTCGACGTCGACCGTGTCATACTTCTCGAAGGCGCGGTTGGAAGCGAGGCCAACGTCGAGTACTCCCAGCACCTCGCTGAAAAACTTGAGAAAGACTTCAGAAACCTACTCGGAGCAGAGACCCAGCGATTTGTTGTCGAAGATGTATACGATTACGACACCGCTTTCGAGCAGGCCTACGACCTGATCAACGCCGAACTCGATGGCGAACCACCCTCGGGAACCGATTCGGACGAGTTAGAGCGAGAGGATCGACCCCCAAAGGATGGCAGGCAGTGTGATAACGGTGCTGTCTGGGTTAACATTTCGTCGATGCCACGGACAGTGAGCTTCGCGTTTGCGACGGCTGCACACTCCATCATGGTCGAGCGCCAGAGCGAGCGCGAGCGCATTCGAACCTACTACACTGTTCCTGAGAAGTACTTAGAGACCGAACTCGCTGAGGAACTCCGAAAGGGGATCGATCTTCTCTCGGATCTTCAGTCTTCGGGTGTCTCCGATGAACGCATCGATGAGTGGGTGACGGATGCTCGGACAATGATCGATGAATTCGACGAACGCGGGACGACGATCGGCGCAAAATGCATCGGGGAGAGCCACATCGTCGAACTCCCTGTTGCTTCCTTCTCGAACGTCAAACCGTTCGAGGAGCTCATCCTGTTCACGCTCGGAGAACACGGCGAGTTCGCCAGCGTCTCGGAACTAGCACAAACGCTCGCGCGCGATCTGAACGAAGAGTACACCGACAGTTTCCGGTCGAAAGTCATCTACAACGTCGATCGGCTCGGTCCTGGCGGAAAGGGGTATATCGAACAGGAAGAACAGGGGAAGTCCTACCGAACCCGCTTGTCCCACATCGGACATTTGTGGGTCCGGTCACACGCCGACGAGAACGAGATGTGAGTAGCGCGGTTGTCGTCGATTCCGGGTGGCTGTCTTTCGGAACTCAAAACTAGTTGGTCTCTGACTCTGGGTCCGAATCCGGTTCCAGTGGAATCCGATTGAGTCCGACCGTATCGTAGTCCTGTTCGCTGGTAAGCACACGCTCATCACTACAGGCAATGACGCCAGCGTGAAGCGCATCAAACGGAGTCAAATGATACTCATTGAGGAAGGTCGCTGCGGCAAGAACGACATCTTCGTGTTCTTTTGGGACGATCGGGACGAGCTCCAGCAAATTAGAAATCGCTCGCGGTGTATCTATTTCGTACGCCGCTGTTTCATGATTGTAGAATAGCACTAAAACCTCGGCATAGGCTAGTATTGACGTGTGAATGTCGTCGTGCTCTTCGAGAGCACGGATAGCTGGCTTACGGAGCCAATCCTCGTCTTTCACGAGTGCCGTCAAGAAATCTGTTTCCACGTACACCTGTCAGTCCCCACGGTTCTGCGATCGGTGCTCGGCTTCGCTTTGGACCTCCCGGTGAATGGCCTTTCGTGCGTCTTCTTTCAGTTCGTCCGTGGTCTTCTCACCGAATGCGTCTCCGACAGCGGCTCGAAGCCCCGCAAGCGGGTCCTCATCGACGGGGAACAGTGCGACGTGGCTCGGGAGTTCGACGATGCGATACCGATCGCCAAACCGCTCTCGGACATCTTTCGGGAGATAGATTCGTCCCCGATCATCCGTCGATTTCGACATCTATACCCGAATATAGACGGGAAGATTATAAAAATACCCGCTTTTCTATCTATTTTCCCACTCGTCATTGGAGGACTATCCGCCGACGAGACAGGGTGAACAGGCGGACGCCTCGTTCGACGTTCGCATCACCAGATCACTGTGTTCACGCATCGAGCCGGGCTGCGAAAAACGGCGGTTTGGGATCGTCCTCGCCTCCCATCTCCGGGGCATCCCATTCACCCGTAATCCGAAACCCCGCGTTCTGTAGCTGTTTCCTGGTGGTCTCTGCTCCAGCCATACTCCATGTCATCTTGACGTCAGTATCGAGCCAATCGGTGTTCGTGCGTTCGAACTCCGTCGGAGATTCCGAGAGGAGGACGCGTCCGCCGGGAGAAAGAACACGTGCGAACTCATCAAGAACTGTTTGATGATCCGTGAGTGGAATGTGAATCACGGAGCGATACGCCGTCACGGCTTCGAAAACATCATCTCGAAACGGAAGCATCGTCATATCACCCTGTACAAGCAGTGCAGGCGAGACTGTTTCAGCGGCGAGCCGAAGTTGTTCACGGGAGAAATCGAGGCCAACCGCAGTCGTTCTCTCGCACAATCGACGAAGAATTGGTGTTCCTTGTCCACACCCAGCGTCGAGGATGCGTGTCGGCTCCGAAAGTGAATCGAGGAAATGATCGAGTATCACCATTTCACGACGACTCCCAGGGCGTTTTGCGGCGTATGTCTCCGCAAGTTCGTCGTATCCTCGACGGATCTTCTCTTTCTTTCCCATCTGCGAGACGTATGGCGGACAAACGTTCAATCTCTCGTCTACGGTGACTGTTCGTCGCACGACCTCGCCGGTGGACGAGAACTATTCTGAGATGTAATCATCAACCAAAGAAAAGACGCTCTACTCCAACTTCTTCGCACGCGTTGTGTACGCGAGAAAGACCGCAAGGACCGTAATGAGCACTGCGCCAGCAGCCGCGACCTCCAATGCAGAGAGAGTGACCTGTGTCGTTACGGAGAGCCACGGCACGCTATCGGCGACTGGAAGCGCGGTGTGGTGTGGTTGGCCAACGATCGGATAGAAGTAATCGACGACGAGATCGACAGTGTACCACGTGAGCGCAACGCCGATCGCCCAGCCGGGAAACGCAGAATAGCGATGGATGACGAACGCCTCGACGACCATCGCAAGATGACTCCAGAAGAGAAAGTTGTACATCGCTGGGTGGAGTCCCAGCTGTGCCCACGCAGGAAAGAATGCGAGCAGAACGTAGGGAGTCCACAGACCGAGTTTGATGCAACCAAAAAATGCGAACATGTTGATGACTTCATTGTTGCGGTCGAGCTTCCAGAGCGCGATGCTACAAGCGATGAAGAGCGTCGCAAGGGGACTGTCTGGAACGAACGGCCACATAACGACTGGTGTCGTAGCGAACTGAGATCGGTAGTACCAGAATCCGAAGGCAGTTCCGACGAGATTGATCGCAACAACGAGCCACGCGAGCCGAAGACCGAGATTCTCGATCGTTCTCGGAAGCGGGGCAACATACCGTGGGAGTGAATCGCGTGGTGGGAGCGAGTCGTCATCGAGATACGCGAGGAGTCGATTGTACCAACTCCACTGTGCGTCGTCGGATGCTATATCCATGCCTCTGTTTCAATCCCTCTCGTTCGATCAGTATCCGTGTTCGTATTCGTATCCCGTGCTCTCCCCACTTCGTCTCCAAACGAAGCCACACCAGTCTGTGGAGCGAACGTGTATACAGACTGGTTAAGTAGGTTCGGGTCAGTGATCCAACCATGAGCAACGAGACGAACATCGAGGAGCTAAAGCGCGGAACAGATCTCATCAAGCGCGGGTTTGCGAAGATGCAAAAAGGCGGCGTCATCATGGACGTCGTGACGCGAGAGCAAGCACGCGTTGCCGAAGACAGCGGTGCAGTGGCAGTCATGTCACTCGAAGCCGTCCCCGCGGATATCAGAAAACGCGGCGGTGTCGCCCGCATGGCCGACCCAAGCGCACTGAGAGAAATCATCGATGAGGTCTCCATCCCTGTGATGGGGAAATGCAGAATTGGACACACGAAAGAGGCACAGATCCTCGAAGCAACGGGAGCCGATATGCTCGACGAAAGCGAGGTGCTCACACCCGCCGACAACGAGTATCACATCGAGAAACAGTCGTTCACCGCGCCGTTCGTCTGTGGCGCGCGCACACTCCCCGAAGCACTGCGGCGTATTGACGAAGGCGCGGCAATGATCCGAACGAAAGGCGAAGCGGGTACCGGCGACGTAAACCAAGCGGTCACGCATCAGCGTGCGATCAAAAGTGCAATTCGAGAACTCGAAGGCCAGTCCAAAGAGGAGCGAGAAAAGTGGGCACGAGAGCACGAAGCGCCTGCTGACCTCGTTCACGAAACCGCAGAACGGGGCCGTCTTCCTGTCGTGAATTTCGCTGCGGGTGGTATCGCCACGCCGGCGGATGCAGCGTTGATGATGCATCACGGATGTGACGGCATCTTTGTTGGATCGGGCATCTTCGGGGCTGAAGACCCTGATTCGATGGGACAGTCAATCGTCGAAGCCGTCAACAACTGGGACGATCCAGATGCCCTCGCCGAGATTGCTGCCGGAATCGGTCGCGGCATGAAAGGCCAATCGAACGTCGGGATGAAAGACGAAGAGAAGTTACAAAATCGTGGTGTCTAAAATTCGGCCTGATCTGATGGAGTAGCATACGTTCGATCTCCTCAAGCTCGTTGTCAGTGTGTGTCATTTACTGTAGGGCAATTTATATTACTGGTGAATTAGTTGGATAACATAGATGGTAACATCAACAGAAATTGGGATGTATATAAAACAGGCGTACCTGCTCATCGACCGGGTGAGTGGGTGATTGTTGAATAATACTTACATGTCACGTCATTGCATGACAACGAAGATTAACTTTACCTACTCTGTAAGCAAATCACATGAAGACTGAAGTTATTGGCTCAGATCAGGATGACAGATTTTGGTTTCGTGCGCGAATTATTGCTTGCCGCGAACCATATCGGCGGCTGTATGGGATTCCGACGTCGGTGAATCCGTGGGCTATTCGCGCACAGTCCCGTATCCGTCGATTCACTCCTGAGTGGAGTGGGTGGACCCCGAGAGACGCAGGCATCCTCATCGACTTGCTCAAACAAAGTGAAAAAACGGTCGAAGAAGACGGCTACTACGAGCATATTCTAGAGTATGCGGTCTGTGTCGTCGCTGAAACGAGCTCACAAGCTCGTTCGCGCGCGAAGACCTGCCTCCGAAATGGTTCATTTCTCCAGTTCGACCTCGATGCGGTTGGCGCAGACGAAGCAGCAGCGCTCGAAGCGACTCCAGTTGCGACGCGTGCAATTGCCACCCAAACAGCCATTCATCCCTTGATTGGCGGCGAGTATTCCCCACCGATTCCGGAGATCCACCTCGCCAGTTCGTCCGATGAAATCGCAGGCGTCATCCGAATGGAGCTATCTCGGGAACAACTCAAAGAGCAGATCTCACGCGTTCGAACGCACCGCCGTCGGATGTATGACTGGGGACGATTCAAGCCCGAGTTCGAGCTGAATCGGCAGTTGAACGAGCGAATGCTCGCGGTTATAGACGCTGTCGCTGAAGACGATACCGGAATACTGGTCGCCTCCGTCCCGGTTACAGAGGACGAGCCAGAAGTAGCCGTCGTCCTCGTTTTGAGTCACGAATGGGTCAAACGGATACAGGATCGAGCCACAAACCGAGACTCCAATGTCGAAACAGTCCACTGGAAATTCCCGATTGCGGAATCGTCGCTCGATCACTTCCTTGCGTACGCCAACGAAGCAATCGACACCACTTCTCCACAAATCATCGGCCCGAGTCCGTTCGTCGAACCGAACGAGATGACAGACGCAGAAATGATATCAGCGAGGTGAGATCAGACGTGCTAGCACCGTGACTGAGCAACTATCACCTTCGGTTATCGATCTATTGACGTTCACATTCTTTCTTCGGTCAACAGAATCGTTGGGACCATCAGAAAATCTGTGCGCCGTCACCGATGTGCGTCTGGTAGGCGCGCGATTCAACACCAAATTCAGCGAACGAATCGAGCATAGCGTTCGCAATCGCGCGTTGTGCATGATCGTAACAGACTGCGATGATCGCTGGTCCGGCACCACTGATCGTAACACCGGTTGCTCCGGCCTGAAGCGCTGCCTTGCGGACAGTATCGTAGCCTTCAATGAGTTCTGCGCGTGCGGGAGTAACGATCGTGTCGTGCATCCCTCGGCCCACGAGTTCGGGATCATTTCGAGTCATTCCAGCGGTGATTGTCGCCGCTTTTCCGACCGTATCGACGACTTTCGAGATGGATGTTCGTTTGGGGACTACTTGCCGGGCACTGCGGGTCGAGACGACGATATCCGGGAGGCACGTAACGAATGAGATATCAGCGTCAATTTGGGTGATTCCGTCGTCCGTCGCAATCGTAAAGCCGCCGAGAATGGCCGGGGCGACGTTATCAGCGTGAGCATCTCCCGAGACAACGGCCTCACCTTTCGCGGCGATCGGTACGAGTTCTTTGCGGGTGAGTCCACAGTCGTACAGTACGTTGAGCGCGACAGCAGCCGCTGCTGCGCTTGCAGCCGAGGAACCAAGCCCTGAAGCCGGACGGACACCTTTGTCGATCTCGATTCGTGCTGGTGCATCGAGCGCTTGAGCAACAGCACCAACGGTGTTTTTTTCCGGGTCTTCAGGGATGTATTGGCTACCAGCCCCCGTCACATCTATCGTTGTTTTGTTGGCTTTCTCGACGCGCACGACATCCGCCGGGCGATCGAGGGCAACGCCGAACACATCGAAGCCACTCCCGAGGTTCGCACTCGTCGCCGGAGCCCGGACGGTCACCATGTCACCGCCTTATCCGAGCGTGCGGATAAATCTACCCGAATACGATCCTGTTCGATGTGTTTCAAAATCGACGGCCGCATATGATGTGATTCAGACGATACTACGGGGCTGATGAATCACGTCACATTGTTTGATAAACGTATTTGATAACCTCTGTTTTCTCGACCTTCCGTAGCCATGTTGTGGGCGCTCGTTTGTGTCTCGATTGGCGAATCAGACAGCTGTAGACATAGCTGTACGGTGAAATGAGAACTGTTATGAGTGGGCCGTCGTCGTGGATGGGAAACGACTTACGGAGAGCTATCTGACCGTATCGTATGATCGGTATCGTCGGTGGCGGTATCGCCGGACTGGCGGCTGCCTACCGGCTCAAGCGAGCAGGACATGATGTACAGGTGTTCGAAGCGAGCGACGACCTCGGGGGATTAGCTGCAACGTATGAAACACAGGGTGATCGGATCGAGAAATTCTATCACCACCTTTCGAAATCAGAGCAGACTATCGTCGATCTCGCTGAGAAGATCGGAGTCGGTGAGCACGTTGAGTGGCTCATCGGAGAGAATGCTTACTACGTCGACGGGAACGTCCATCAGATGGATACGCCGTGGCAGATTCTCGGATTCCCCCATTGGAGTGTCTACGACAAGTTCCGTTTGGGGATGCTCACGCTCGATATCGATATGCGCGGCGGCATCCCATCGTTCGACAGCTACGAGCGACTCGAAGATTTCGAGCACGTTCCTGTCAAGGAATTCGCTATCGATCACACCACACAAAACGTCTACGAGACGTTCTTCGAACCGCTTCTCGACGCGAAGTTTGGAAGCCGAAAGGAGGACGTGAGCGCAGCATGGCTGCTCGGTCGAATCAAGTTTCGTGGTGAGCGCGACCTTCTCCGTGGTGAGGTCCTCGGCTATATCGATGGCGGATTCGGTGTTCTGCTCGATGCACTCGTCGATGCCGTCGGCAGAGAGAATATCACTACCAACGCGCCGGTCACTGATCTCATCGGCGATGAGGAAATTGAATCTCTTGTCGTCGAAACTGATGCCGGAACGACGACCCACGACGTAGACAGCGCGATCGTCGCAACGATGCCAAACGTGCTGGAATCCCTGACTGGCTATCCCTGTGCTATTGACTTCCAAGGAGCGGTGTGCGCCGTAATCGGCATGGAAGAGTCACTCATGGACACGTACTGGCTCAACATCGCCGACGATGCACCGTTTGGGGCACTCATCGAACACACGAACTTCATACCGCGCGAGCGATACGGCGGCGAACACCTGCTCTACGTGGCAAGCTACGTGCAAAATCAACAGGAGGAGCTGTGGCAGATGAGTGATGAGGAGGTCGAGGAACACTGGCTGTCGGGGATTGAGGATCTGTTCCCACAGTTCGACCGCGACGCTGTGAACTCGGTTCGCATCGGGCGCAATCCAAGAACCGCGCCAATCTACGAACGCGGTTATCTCGATATGGTTGTCCCCTACGATCTGAGCGATGAGATCATGGATGGTGTCTACTACGCCGGTATGGCGAGCCAAGCACAGTACCCGGAACGAAGCCTGAACGGTGGATGCGTGGCTGGATACGAGTGCGCCGACCGAATCATCGAAACGCTTTCGGAAAGCGACGTGGAGGATGACTCCGACCGTCCCCGTATCGATACGGGGACGGCGTGAGCCTCATTCGCTCTCTGTAGAATCAGACATTCCCACTGCATCGCTGACATCGACGTCGTCGGGTTCATCTGCTCCACCCGTGGTGATTTCGCCGTCTGCGTCCTCGACGTAGACATCGTCTGCGTATCCGCTGACAGCGTTCGGCTGCGCCAGGTCGGCTTCGGAATCGTCGAGTCGATCGATAGTCGCTGGTGCATCGGGGAGGTCTTCGGGTTCGAACTCCCCAAGCGGTTCATCGATTGTGATACCGTGTCGTTCGAAGAACGACTCGTATCGATCGTAGTGCTCGTCGAGCTCGTCAGTCGGAATTTCCATCATTTCGACCCAGCCATGGTTGTAGAAGTCGAAATTCCCCTGAATGTGCGTGATTTCGCGCGCTTCAGCTTCGGAATATCCTTCTTCGAGTGCTGCCGTGTATGCATCAATTGTCCCATCGAAGAATCCATCGAGGTGCTCGCGTCGTTCTTCACGGTGGTTCTCGTCGGCTTTCCCAACGAAAATATTGGTGTGAAGCCGAACCAGACCAGTGTGAACGAGTGAATCAAGCCCGGGTGTTGTGAGCGCTTTCTTTGCAGCCCAGTGACGGACGTTCTGCTTGATCTTCATTGGGCGTGCTACGTGATGAACGCACATCAATATTGATCTCGCACTGCCCGGAAACTGAAACACGACGAGGGACGACGGATGACAATACATGGGAGATGAGCGAGATAGCAATCCACATTAAGCGCGGATTCATATCGTCCACTCATGGGCACGTCGCACGTAATTATTGGCGACGGCATCGCGGGAAGTTCGGCCGCGGAGACGATCCGCGAGGCTGACCCCGCTGCCGACATCACCGTACTCACCGATGAGGGTGAGGCACTTTACAATAGAATTCTCATCAAGGAATTCGCAAAGGGAAAGATGCCCGAGGGTCCCATCTCGATCCACCAACCGGAGTGGTATGACGAACGTGATATCGAACTCCGGCTTAATACGATGGTAACACGGATCGACGCCACCGCTCAGGAGATCCACACTCACGACGGTGACACCATCGGGTACGATGCACTTCTCCTTGCGACCGGAGGAACGCCAGCGCAATTACCAGTAGAGAACAGTGATGCAGAGGGGATCCATCACTTCTGGACGTTTGAGGATGCTCGTGCAATTGAAGAGCACGCATCGCGCGCCGACACTGGTGTCATCGTCGGTGCAGGACTGCTCGGCATCGATCTCGCGGCTATTTGTGGGGCCCAGGATGTCTCCGCGCAGTATTTGATGCGTGGCAATGCGTGGTGGCGATACGCATTGAGTGAGGAGGGCGCAGAGATCATGCACGAGGCGATGCGTGAGCGTGACGTCACGCCCGTCTTCGACAGCGGTGTCGATCACTTCGAAGTCGATGACACGGGTCACGTGACTGGCGTCGTTGATCCTAACGGCGAGCACTACGAGGCTGACTTCGTTGGTATTGCAATCGGTCTCAACTTCAATACAGAGTTCCTCTACTCCAGCGATATTGAACTCACGGACAATGGCAGCATCGTGACCGACGAACACATGCGAACGAACGTCGAGAACGTTTACGCGGCGGGCGATGTCACCTATTTCTACGATAATATCCTCGGTGATCAGGCCCAAAACGGTGCATGGGGAAGCGCGAAAGAACAAGGTTCGATCGCCGGAACGAACATGGTTCGTGATACGGGCGGTGAAGAGGACGAAGCAACGTTCAGTTGGGTCTCATCGTACTCGATTACCCACTTCGACTTCCCGTTCCTCTCCTTTGGCCATCCGACGCTTGGCGACGAATCGGCCGAACGTACGTACTCCGACACCGAATGGCGACGTGTTTCCATCAAAGACGGAAAAGTTACTGGCGGCGTGCTCATCGGTAATCTTGCTCCACAGACCAAACTCAAACGCCTCGCGCGAGAACAAATTGATGTGAGTAATTCGAAGGATCTACTCCTCGAAGAAACCATCGACGTCGATAAGTTCCTCAAACAAGAGGCGGAAACATAATACACTGCGAAGGAGCTTACACGCCCGATAGCGCTCGTGGTGATACTCTCCAAGCTCCAATCGACGCCCACGCTGAATTTTGACTCATCGTCGAGTGATCGGGGAGCAAACACTTCTTTGTAATATATTTCCATTCTGATCACCGACGAAATCGATCTTCTGATTCGCCGTTCGATCTGATGTACTGTCGATCAGCAAAGATACCAAAAAGATAATCTATTATGGGATAGATTCTCGATAGCGTCACGGACGACGAAACTGATGAGGTACTTCGATTTCACGATAACGCCCGACAATGGCTCCATTCATCCGATAGATCTGATCCTCGCGGAGCATCCCGATGTAACGCGTGAGGCGCTGTTGCACATCAACGCCCTTGGTGATGGAACTGGTGTTATGCTTTATCGGCTCCGCGGAGATTCCGCTGCTGTCTCTGAGGAACTCAGTGACAGTGATGTGATTAGACACGATATTCTCGACGTTCAAGGAGACGTATTCCACCTCTATCTCCACGTTCGTCCCGGTGAGCCAGCAGGGCGATTGATGGCACTTGCTCAAAAGTACGCGCTTATTATCGACACACCACTTGCGTTCACCGACGGTGGTGGACTCCGACTGACCGTTGTCGGAACACACGATATGCTACGGCGAGCACTCGAAGATCTTCCCGACGATATCCAGATCTCTGTCGAACAGGCGGGTCAATACTCGCCCGAACGACCGCATCTTCTCTCTATCCTCACCGACCGACAGGCCGAAGTCTTTCGGACAGCAGTCGAGAAAGGGTACTACGAAATCCCGCGCCGAACGACCCACGAAGACATCTCTGACGAACTCGGCTGTGCTCCATCCACAATTGATGAACACCTCCGAAAGGCGGAGTCGCGTGTTCTCTCAACACTCGTAAAGTAATCCGCTGGCCCGGAGAGCCAGATTACGTCTTCATTTCTGTCTCTCTTCTGTGGGTGGACAACGCTTTCTCTCTGTGACTCGCCACTCAATTGGGAGTTGGAGCGCGCTCTTCGTGTTCGCTGTATATCCGATCGACTTGTCCGGCATAGCGCTTGAGGATGTTGCGACGCTTTTTCTTCATCGATGGGGTGAGGAGATCGTTTTCGGGTGTCCACTCCTCGGGGACGAGTTCGAACATCTTGATCTGTTCTTCGGGCTCGAACTGCTCGTTGACAGTATCGACGTCCTCGAGGATCCACTGGCTGACACGCTCGTTCTGACAAATTTCTCTTCTGGTTTCGGGAAGGTAGATATGATTTCTGTCCGCCCATCGCTCGACGGTTTCGAAGTTCGGGACGATGAGTGCACTGACGAACTTCTCATCGTCCCCAATGACCATCACCTGTTCGACGCGGTCGCTGGTGGAAAAGGCACTTTCGATCGGGCCGGGTGAGATGTTCTTGCCAGTCGAAAGGACAAGAATCTGCTTGAGTCGCTCGTGAAAGACGAGATAATCGTTATCGAGCTGTTCGACAATGTCGCCGGTGTGAACCCACTCATCGGTGAATGCATCCTCTGTGGCTTCTGGTTTTTCCCAGTAGCCATCGGTCACGTTCGGTCCACGGACCAGCAACTCCCCGATTTCGCCTGATGCGCCACGCTTCTGTTCTTCTTCGAGCAGCGAATCGTCGAAAGCGACTTCCACGCCCGGCAATGGCGGCCCGAGCGTTCCAGCCTGAATATCTTCCAACGGGTTAACACAGACAACAGGTGCAGTTTCGGTGAGTCCGTATCCTTCGGCGATCGGGATGCCCATGCCACCGAACAGCTCGGCGAGATCTTTCGAGAGGCTCCCACCTCCACTGATGAAAATCTCGAGATTCTCTCCCAGCTGGTCTTTTACGTTGCTGTATACCAGCCGATTCGCAATCGAGTATTTCATCTTGTGAATACTGCCGTGGTTCTCCATCTGGTTGTGCTGGCGAGCAATACCAACTGCCCAATTGAAGATTCGCTTTTTGATCGACGATTCGCTCGCCTGCTCTTGCATGCTGTCGTAGATTCGTTCGTACACCCGAGGGACGCTTGTCGCTGCATTCGGTTTCACGATCCCAATGTCGTCTGCCACTGTGTCGGGCGATTCGGCGTACGCAACGGTCACCCCCGAGGCAAACATGAGAAAGTGACCGGCCGTACGTTCGAACACGTGTGCTAATGGCAGAAACGAAAGAAACGTCATCCCTTGCTCGACGGTTGGCAGGTCGGGGGGCTTATCCGGTCGCGGTCCGAGTCGCTTTCTGATTTGGTTGATGTTCGATCTGATCTGTTTGTGAGTGAGCTTGACACCCTTTGGCTCACCGGTTGTCCCAGAGGTGTAGACGATACTCGCAAGATCATCGACATCACGCTCGTTGAGCCAGCTTTCGAGCTTCAACGGCCACGCTATCCCTTCGCCTCTCTTATGGATATCGCCGAGCGACATAATGTCATCTCGGTCATTATACCGGAACAGGTCGTCCATTGAGACAATAAACGAGAGATCAAGTTCGGATTCGACAGCGAGAACGCGCTCTAAGAGCGTTTCGTTTTCGACGATGACGGCTGTCGCTCCGGGATTATCGAGCAGATACTTCACCTGCTGGGGTGAGGATTCGGCGTAGACCGTCGTTACAACAGCACCTGCGACCTGCAACGCGAGATCGACCTGTGCCCATTCCATGCGCGTTGATGCAAAGATTCCAACACGGTCTCCCGACTCGATTCCACAATCACGGAATCCCGCTGCGAGATTGTGGACGATGTGTTGCATATCGGAATATTTGAGCGGTGAGTATCGTCCCGGCGGTGAGGCGTCGATCACGCCGGCCGACACAAGCGAGCGCTCGTACACACCGCCTTTGTAGAGTTGGGCGTTGAGATCACGATTGCGGCTGGTGCTCCCCTCGAACAATCGGCCAAGCGTCGACATCCCGATGACATCGTCGTTATTATCTCCGTACTGTTGCTCTGCTTCGAGCCATCCGGATGCGAGATTTTCAGTTGTGTCAACCATTACCTCGATCATATGCGTCTGATGAAAAATCAATGTTGCGCGAAGCTTCTGCATCACACACTGGAAAAATCCGGAAATTCCATCATTTGTGACGGTTGTCCGAATGGTCGGGGATATACTAGCCGAGATACAGTTAGAAATATACAATTACTATATGATATTGATATTGAATTGTCAAATTATGTCGAAGATTCGTGTTGGTATGGCTCGAGTGAGTGAAACTGTCTTGCGACCGGCTCCTTTCAGATAGTGTCCCATGCTTCGGTGCATTGGCGCGCGACGGCCGAATACGTTGAGTGAATCGTTTCGGATGGCAGCGATTATTGCCTCGCCGTCGACTTCTTTGTCTTTGTTGAATCGCATCTCTGTGTACGCGCGTCCGAGTGTTAACACAGAGTGTGCATCGCTTCCGGCAACGCCCGGATAGTCACGACGCGCTGCAAAGGTACGGGCTCGACGGTTTCGAAAACCAGTGACCAACCACGCGTTATACACCTCGATTGCATCACAGTCGGTGAGGTGTCGCCGTTTCACTCCGTGACGCATCCGTTGGAATGGGTGAGGCACGACAGCCACCCCACCTCGATCGCGGATTGCCTGAACAGTGTCCTCGAACGGTCGTCCCGGTTCGGGCATTGTCTCGATACCTAATCCGAGGAGATGTCCCTCTTGTGTGGATATTTCGACGCCGGGGATTCCGATCATACCATAGGACGGTGCGAGTGCCGCTGCCCGAAGCGACGCCTCAATCGTATCGTGATCCGTAATCGAAATGGCGTCTAGTCCGATCTCACTTGCGTGTTTTAGAATACGGTTGACCGTTTCACAACCATCGTATGAGGCCCGAGAATGTACATGTGGATCGAACCGAATCGTCACTGCCTCGTCCAACATGAATAACGCTTTCCGGCCACAACGTAAGTACTTGCTTGCCACCTTATGAGAATTACTTGTGGTAATACACAAGAAGATGAATCGATTAGTTATAAGTATTTGAGTGTCCGTCTTGGTATCAATTGCATGAAACCGATCTCTAGGACCACTATTCGTGGCGTATTTGCCACTCTTATTGTGGTTTCAATGCTTAGCTTGGGATATTCTTACGTGACATCTGCTTCGGGAACGGAGGCTACGTACGCGAACGTAAGTGGACAGCAGGTTGACCAACGAGGAAACATCACCGTCATTTCGACGGATTCGAACTCGTGGCTCGGAAGCGCATCGAAGGGCCCGCGGTCAAAAGCCGAACTCGTCGCATTCGCCCCCAACGGAAGTGTTCTTTATTACAACAGTAGCCATACACGCTACTGGGATGTCGATCCCATCGAAAAGTCCAACTCTGCCTCTCGTTCTGGCTCTGGTGAGACGGTCGAGTACTTGTACTCTGATCACATGAATGCCTCGCAGTGTCCGGATTTTCTTAGCAAGGATTACTGGCAATCGAACGAGTATGCCAACAGCGTCCCCTATGCGCAGTGGCAGGAATACACTCGTTCACACAGCGGGGACGGTGCTTGTACTCGCAACGGAATCGTTCAGACAAATCTAAAAACGGGTGAGACGAAAAATATTTACAGTGAGATAACGCCGGGGAAACACTCAACTCGATGGCACGACGGTGACCGAATCAACGCTACTCACTACGCAGTCGCGGATATCTTCCTCGATCGGACGTACATTGTCAACACTGAAACGAGCAATATCACGTGGCAGTGGAACGCTCAATCTGACTATGACCCGGCTACGACTGGTCGTGAGTATCCAATCGATTGGACGCACATCAATGATGTCGAGGTGCTCCCCGACGGACGGATTATGGCCGATCTGAGAAATCACAATTCGATCGTCTTTCTCGATCCAACCAAGCCATCAGATCAGGCACTGGATGAGGACTGGACGATCGGTCAGACGGACAATCACTCGATTCTCTACGAACAGCACAATCCGGATTACATCCCCCGCTCAAACGGTGGACCGGCAGTGACAATTGGTGATTCGGAGAACAACCGTGTTATCGAATACCAGCGCAGCAATGGAACGTGGACACGAACGTGGGAATGGAAAGACGCTCACATTCAGTGGCCCCGCGACGCTGACCGACTTCCGAACGGCAACACTCTCATCACAGATTCCAACGGTGATCGTGTGCTTGAGATCAATCGATGGGGGGAGATCGTTTGGGCTGTCGACATTGCCTTCCCCTATGAAGCTGAACGACTTCCAGGCGATGAAAGTGCTGGTGGGACAAGCACGAGTGCGGCTGGAATCAATTCGAATGCGAACGGTCCGATCGAACAGGTATGGCTCGGGATCAAGGATGCGCTCGCTGGTCCGATGTTCTCTGCCACACAGTATATTCTCCCACAGTGGATGGGCTTTCTCGAATTTGGGGTGGCGGTCTTCGGATTGATAATGGCTCTCTCATGGGGAGTCGTGGAGGCGTGGTGGCTGTCGACCCCGATTCGAGAACGTATTATTCACTCAATCCGCTCTCCCTGAATACCATCTCCGAATCGTCCTCTGCGTGAATCCTCACGTTTGGTGGAGATGTTCGCAGTCTCCTGCGTGGATGCGTACGTTTCCGTCGTTGGTTTCGATTACCAATGCACCAGGAGATTCGATATCGGTGGCTTGGCCGATGACATCTCCGCGTGGCGTTTGTGCTCGGACGCGTCGACCGAGCGTAATCGCGTTATCGCGCCACGCGGGAAGTATAGCGTCCGTGTTGTTTCGGAGAGCATCAAACTCTTCAAGGAGCCGTTGGACGAATATTCGGGTCTCGATAGCGTTTCGTTCGGTCGCTTCTGTTTTGTCTGCCTGATCGTTTCGCAGTCCAACTGCTCCATCGATGTTCGGATCGTCGACGTTCACACCGATACCAACGACGAGCCACGCGACCTGCCCGGCCTCTCCTTGCATCTCTGTCAAGATGCCTGCTAGCTTGCGCTCGTCGTTTTCGTTCACTACCAGTACATCGTTGGGCCACTTGATTCGGGCGTCGATACCGGTTTCTCGGGCTGCTCGTGTCGTCGCAACTGCGGCAGCGAGGGTGTACAGCGGTGACTCCGCTGGCGAAAGATCGGGTTGACAGACGATACTCAAGTAGACACCTCCAGGCGGTGATTCCCACTCTCGGTTGCGTCGTCCCCGGCCAGCTGTTTGAGCACTGGCGACGACGACGCTGTCTGTCGCACCATTCGCAGCGAGTGTCCGTGCGCGAGCGTTCGTGCTGTCAATCACTTTGTGATACTCAATCTCGAAGGGAGCATCGAGACCGAGCTCTAATGCCGCCCCGCTCATCTCTGGAATTTCAATCAATCGATATCCGCTGTCGTCGCTCTCGATTACGAATCCTTCTTCGCGGAGCGCCTCGACGTGTTTCCAAACCGCCGCCCGCGAGATAGCGAACTCGTCTGCGAGCCTCGGTCCCGAGACGGGACCATCCGCAAGCGCCCCAAGGACACGTTGTCGGGTTTGCTTCATGGTTCCCATAGCGTGTGTGCCCTCTTCAGCGTTCAGAAGAAGCCGCCGTGGACATTCTGGTCTGTCTTCTCACAGCGGAACAGAGATGCTAGCGCTCTCTCACTTATTCGCTAACGGTGTGGTTTTCGGGTCCTGAAACCACGACCCGACCGATCCACCAGAGTCCGACTGCGAATCAGGTCTGAAAACGTCATCGAGTGTTGTTTCGTCTGTGAGATCAATCCTCGACAGCTGCAGTTGCTCGGTATACTCGTCGCCGAATACGTCCTCGTATACGAATTCGAACGAGAGTTCGACGGCTTCGACACCATCCTCGTAGAACACGCGCATCGCATCCGACAATCGACACGTGACGGTGTGTTTTTGATTGTTCTCTAGTATACTTTCGGATACATCTACCAGCACGTTCGTTTCGAAACTGAGTTCATCAGCGTGGGCTGGTACACGCGGCGATCGTTGCCACCGATCTGCCCGTGTGAGTGGACAGATCGCGCGGCCGCCACTGACGGAGTATCCATCGGGTGCGCCAATCAGTTCTATCTCTGAACGTACTGTGCAGTTTATCGCCGCTCCAAATGACGGATTCGTAACGTCGAATCGGATCACGTCTGCCCCACTATCCCGATCAGTGGTTCGGAGACGGTCGATCTCGGGGGCAGGGGTATAGAGCGCACGCAGGGCACGCTGTTGCTCTACGAGCACGTTGACTCCGCTTTCGAGGGACGCTGTTTGTTTCTGTAATGCTTCGAGTTCCCCAGACCGCAGTGTGCTCTGCTCTTTGAGTGTGGCAAGTCCGTTTTCGAGCGCCGTGCTCTGGCGGACGTAGACGACAACCACACCACTAGTCAGTAAGAGACCTGTTATGACTGCCATAATGGCGAGTGCATCGCTGCGAGGAGCGAGACCCTGACTGCTTAGTACAGTGATGTATCCGAACGCAACGACGCCGGCTCCGCCGGCAAAACCAACAGCCATCGCAATAATGGCCACAATCGGATGCCGAGACACGAACGTGGACTGCGGCATCAATCGAGAACTACTCGAATCAGTTATAGCACCCATCGTACGTGGTAGTTTTCCAATGTGATCCAGATAAAAGGCGTCGGTTCGCTATCCAATGATGAATAATTTATATGTGGTCGGTTGTGTATACTCTAAAACGCTCAGCGCATCACGGATCTGAGCTCGTGTGTCAATCAATCAATAACAATGAGCGGATCGCCCATGTCGACACTTTGGCTTTCTTGAATTGGAATTTCGACGACGGTGCCGCTGTGACTCGCAACAATATCGTTTTCCATTTTCATCGCTTCAAGCACACAGAGCACGTCCCCAGCGTCGACTTCGTCTCCTTCATCGACGTTCACCGAGAGGATCGTCCCTTGCATTTCGGCGGTGATCTGCTCACCTTCCGTGGTGACACTCCCACTGCTATTTCCGCTCGACCCTCCACGTTTCGTACCACCCGAAGAGGATGACGACGGTCGTGGGTTGTGCTGATTGGAGCCGTTCGTCGGAAGTGGTGGTGCACCACGCTCTTCGAGGTTCACTTCGAAGCGTTTACCGTTAACTTCGACCGTAAACTCGCGTTCGACGACGTCTTCGTCGTCTCCGTTTTCCGTGTTCACTATTTCCGGACCCCACCGCTCCTGAGCAGCATCAATACGCTCAGGATCTAAGCCTTCATCAAGGTACTTGGTGTTGTGACGGCCCTCAAGGAACGTCTCGTCGGTGAGCATCAAGCGATGGAACGGGATGATCGTCGGGAATCCTTGAATATCGTAGTCGGCGAGTGCGCGTTTCCCGCGCGCGATGCACTCCGTGCGGTCCTCACCGAAGGTGATGAGCTTCGCGATCATCGAGTCGTAGTCAGTGACGAGGGCGTCGTCCTGACGCTGGGCGTCGTCGACGCGGACGCCAATACCACCTGGAGGATCATAGACATCGAGCGTGCCGCCTGTTGCGGGTGCAAAGTCGTTGGCGGCGTTCTCGGCATTGATCCGGAACTCCATCGCGTGGCCTTCAAGTTGGATGTCGTCCTGCGCGACGGTCAGCTCCTCGCCGGCGGCGATCCGTATCTGCCACTTTACGATGTCGATGTCTGTGAGCTGTTCGGTGACGGTGTGTTCGACCTGAATACGCGTGTTCACTTCGAGGAAGTAGTAGTCTGTGTCCTCGCCGAGTAGTCCGTCATCGTTGCGGTTTGTATCCTCGACGATGAACTCGAAGGTGCCTGCGTTGTAGTAGTCGGCGGTAGCAGCGCCCCGGCGGGCGGCCTCGCTGATCTGCTCGCGGAGGTCATCGGTCAGCGCAGGCGACGGCCCCTCCTCGATGAGTTTCTGCCGGCGTCGCTGGAGCGAACAGTCCCGCTCGCCGAGATGGCGGACGTTGCTGTGCTTATCGGCGAGGATTTGGATCTCGATGTGGCGTGCGTTGTCGAGAAACCGTTCCAGATAGACCGAGTCATTCGAAAAGTAGGCTTCTCCTTCGCGTTTGGCAGATTCGAGCTGCTCTTCTGCCTCGTCGGGCTCGTTGACAATCTTGATTCCGCGACCGCCACCACCCCCCTCGGCCTTGATAGCGACTGGGTAGCCGTGTTCTTCGCCGAACTCGTGTATCTCTTCAGGGTCGGTGACTGGTTCGGTCGTTCCCGGAACAATCGGTACGTCTGCAGCCTCCATAACCGAGCGCGCTTTCGTCTTCTCACCCAACTGCTCCATCGACTCGCTGGACGGGCCGACCCACGTGATGTCTTCTGTCGCTTCGACGCGCGCAGCAAACTCGGCGTTCTCGGCGAGAAATCCATATCCTGGGTGAATGGCGTCCGCATCAGCGCGGATGGCGGCTTCGATGATTGCCTCTTGATCCAGATACGATTCGGCTGCGCGGGCTGGCCCGACGTTGTACGCCTCGTCCGCGTATCGGACGTGGCCTGCGTCTTTGTCTGCTTCACTGTAGATAGCGACAGTCCCGATTCCGAGTTCCTCGCACGCGCGCATCACTCGCACGGCGATCTCTCCTCGGTTCGCAACCAATACCTTCTCGAACATGGCTGTCTCTATCAGGAGTTCGCCTATAAAGGTACAGGAACGCTCTTTTCGACGGACTGAGACCTCCAGTTCGATTCAAAGTCCTACAACGATACATCCATGATGCTATACCACCTTACGCGACGGTTTCGATCCGACGATGCATGTGTGGTACGGGTGTTTAGCCGGGAATTAGTCACGGATAGGTCGACAACACGCAACAACGGTCAATTTCTCAATAACGTACAGGACGGCGAAAGGCAGCAGACGACAGCCAGGACTACGATTCGTCCGGGTTCGATATTGAGGAACGATTTGCACGAACAGAAAGTTCGTTTCGAATATGGAAAGCGTAGCGACGCTGGGGTGAACAACCTAAATGTTTCTGGGTTATGATTCTCATCTCGGACACAGCTGTCTTCATTGGGAATTCGACAAACGAAGGAATCCTACGAACCGATCGCAGCGGAGTCAGTACCGATCTCGTCGTCCTACCGATGCCCACGCATCGGTGGGCGCAGAGAGTGGTATTCGCCCTCCTGTCAGGCGCTGTTGTTCGAGCCGATTCGCAAACGCCCACCGCTTGCCAGTCCACGACTTCGATTCATCATTTGTATTGATGAGCGCTGCCCGTTCTTCGGCTCGGAGATGAATCGAGATGGCAGCGGCAATGACAGCTGCCTCTTCGCCACTAGCAGTCTCCGGAATGATGGTATCGTAGCTCGTCACAGCGGAATGTTGCCGTGTTTTCTGGAAGGATGATCCGTTCGCTTACTCCGCAACATCTGGAGGTCCTTGATCAGCCGACGCCGGGTTTCTGGTGGTTCGAGCACATCGTCGAGAAAGCCCTGATCCGCGGCGGTGTACGGGTTGGCGAACGCATCGCGGTACTCGTCGATCAGTTCCTGTCTGCGTTCCTCTACGTCGTCTGCTGTTTTGAGCTCGTTGTCGTATAGGATGTTCACTGCTCCTTGTGGACCCATTACGGCAATCTCGGCGGTCGGCCACGCGTAATTTACGTCCGCTCCGATGTGCTTTGACGCCATCACGTCGTAAGCACCTCCGTAGGCCTTCCGAGTGATGACCGTGAGTAGTGGCACGGTTGCTTCAGAGTACGCATACAGGAGCTTCGCGCCGTGTTTGATGATCCCACCGTGCTCCTGATCTGTGCCAGGCATGAACCCCGGTACGTCCACAAGCGTCAGGATCGGGATGTTGAAGGCATCGCAAAAGCGGACGAACCGCGATCCCTTCAGACTCGCGTCGATATCGAGCGTGCCCGCGTTCGCCCGCGGTTGATTTCCAACGATTCCGATACTGTGTCCGTCGAGGCGCGCGAACCCAACCACGATATTCCGGGCAAAACTCTCAGCGACCTCGAAAAACGAATCGGAGTCAACGATACGATCGATGACGTTCGTCATGTCGTAGGGTTTCTGTGGTTTATCGGGAACGATATCCGTTAGCTCCGCATCAGCGCGTTCGGGATCGTCCCACGGTTCGACGCGTGGGGGATCCTCGACGTTGTTCTGTGGAAGATACGAGAGCAACCGCCGGATGTCATCCAGTGCTTCTTTTTCTGCGCTTTCGGAGAAGTGAGCAACGCCGCTTTCGCTTGCGTGCGTCTGTGCGCCACCAAGCTCTTCGAATCCGACTTCTTCACCGGTGACTGTCTTAATGACTTGCGGGCCGGTGATGAACATGTGACTCGTATCTTGCACCATAAATATGAAATCCGTGATGGCTGGCGAGTAAACCGCACCGCCAGCACACGGACCCATAATGGCTGAGATCTGTGGGACGACGCCGCTCGCGAGCTGGTTTCGGTGGAAAATGTCCGCGTATCCCGCAAGAGAGTTGACGCCTTCTTGAATGCGTGCACCCGCCGAGTCGTTGAGGCCAATGATCGGCGCTCCGACCTCCATCGCCCGGTCCATCACCTTACAGACCTTCTCGGCGAACACCTCGCCGAGTGAACCGCCGAACACCGTAAAATCGTGAGCGAACACGAACACCGTGCTGCCATTGACCTCCCCGTAGCCGGTGACAACGCCGTCGCCCGGTATTTTCGTCTCCTCCATATCGAAGTTGTGGCACTCGTGGGTGCGGAGCTGATCGAACTCCTCGAACGTCCCTTCATCGAGGAAGTATTCGAGGCGCTCGCGGGCGGTCATCTTTCCTTTCTCGTGTTGGGACTCGATGCGCTCCTCTCCGCCGCCAAGTCGAGCGCGCGCTTTCCGCTCGCGCAACGCCTCGATCTTTTCGTCCATGGTCATTGCTTGACGTGGATTTTACCACGCCAAGCAAAAGGATACCGAACCAAGAAGCTACACACGATCCAAATGGATGTAAAGTTCATTGTTAACCATGGTAAATTCTATCGAATCGGGTGAGATTTAACGACGGCAGTAGATACGAAGTGTGTGGAGAACGTAACCGACCGTACGAGTAACCCGTTCGGGATGTCCCCCCCCTGTGAACGGTTCGTCCCCGGCTATGGTGACGCCAACGCCAATTTTCACGTCATCGGCGATCATCCGAAAATCCATGGAGGGAGTGAGACTGGCGTCCCCTTCACTAACGATGCCGGTATGCGTCTCCAGCGCGCGCTCGCCACAGCAGGCTTGATCGACCAGCCAGACGAAAACACCCCTGCGATGCACGAGACTTTCTTTTCGTATATACACATGTGCGTTCCCGAAGGAGTTGGTCCTCCGACAGAACGCGCATACCTCGACATGGAACGGTTTTTCGATGCAGAACTCCGAGCTATCGCGGCCCATGTTCTACTGCCGGTCGGTATGAAAGCGACGCAACACGTAATCGAGACGTACACTGCTCTTCCAGTGGACGTGGATACTCCTACGGATATGGACGAACGACACGCGACGGAAATTCGCGGTAGTGGCTTCCTTGTGTATCCTATTCTCGACCCGAGTGAATGGCAGTCTGAGGACAGAGCGAATGACAGCCACAACGGAGCGGAAGAACAGCTTGTGCAGGCGCTTTTCGACCTCCAGGCGACCGATTATTACCAGGAAGTAGATCTCGGACGATTCCTTCCGAACGACGAACCGTATCACGTTCGGTAGTTTACCTCTATTTGGCCTTTAGCAGTCGTGCCCCAGGGCGCCTAATCAGTACACTTTGATAGCATTCAGAGAACAGTGGTGACTGCTCATGACAGAGACTGCCTTTGCACATGACTGATTGCAATTAAGATTGGATGTCTCCGGTTGAGCGATCATAAGAACGGACGGGTCGCCGCCGCGGTGAGACAACTGATAGCGAACCATCCGACGAAGTTCCACCACGGAACTCCACGCAAGCGGGGCCCCGGAAGGTCATCAGTGTACGTCCAGTGCCCGTCATTTACTCCGTGGTGATCTGTGAAGATATCGTAAATGGTGGCGAGTGCACCAGTCACGGCGACTGACGTCCAACCATCGGTTACGAGGAGCGCAATTCGGAATACGATATATATCGTTCCTGTCCAGCCGAACAGTACATAAAGTGGGACTCCGGCAACCTTCGGGCCAATATGGTGTTTCAGCCACCCGAGATTGATGACGAATGCCTCGGCGATGAAAGCCGCGAGCGCACCCCCACCAAACAACACAAGTATCGGGTCTACTCGCCACGTCAATACGGCGTGAGCAAGCGCAACGACACCGACCACGACAGTGGTTCCGGCTAAAACGCGACCACTCGGCATACAATCTGACCTTATTGTGCCATCATAAAGGCTGTTACTCGAGGAGACTACTCACGGTGGATTCATCGAAGAGTGACCAGAGGACACGAGAGCCATTTGCTATACACATCGCTCCTATTTGATACACGATTCCGTTCAGGAGTTGTGGGTTTTAACAGAGGATATCTACTGCAAAACTGTTTTACAGTCCGTTCAGCGGAGTCCGGGTGGGATGATGAAGTAGCCCGTATCTGGGGTAAAGAACAGGTCCCAAATGTTCAGCCCGAACACCAAGATGACCGCGATGAGAACGAACGTGCGGAGCGACCACAGCCAAATTGGCGCAAACGAGTCTCCTCCGTTCATTCCTTTTTTGAGCTCATCGATAGCGTCGTGACCCATGATCCAGCCGACGAAAACGACGACGAGCAACAGCGTGGTTGGGAGGAACAGCGTAACTCCGATTCCGTCGAACCAACCGAGCCACTCGGTGTCTATTGCCGATGGGAGGCCGAGGAGGAAGACCACGACTCCAAGACCGAGGGTCGCGTGCATGCGAGGAATCTCGAACTCGTCCACGAGGTAGGCAACCGGCGCTTCGAGAAGGCTGATCGCCGATGAGAGCGCTGCGATGAGAACGATGAAGAAAAAGACCACACCAAGGAGCTGACCGATGAGCATCGGGAAGTCAGAGAGTGCTGTTGGGATCGCTACGAAAACAGCCCCTGCGCCGCCACCTTCTGGAACGACGCCCTGACCAAGCGTGAGACCACCGGCGAATAGCAACGGAATCACGACGAGTCCAGCGAGGACGCCGATAAACGTGTTCGTGACTGCAATCGAAAGCCCGTCTGCTCCGAGACTATCGTCTTTTCCGAGATACGAGGCGTACGTGATCATTACGCTGAACCCGACCGAAAGCGAGAACAGCGCCTGTCCCGTTGCTGCGGGAATAATTGTCGTAGCGTTCGCGGTGATCGTTCCGAACTCCGGATTGAGGAGGAATCCGTACCCTTCTTGGGCTTCTGGGAGTGTGAACGTGTACACCGCAAGACCGAGCAAGAGAACGACAATGCTCGGGACCATGAACTTCGTTGCGAGCTCGATGCCACGCTCAATGCCAAACGCGACGATGGTGATGGTGAGCACCATGAACAGCGCGTGCGCTATGATTGCTTGTGAGCCCGCCGAAACAACGCCGAAATAGGACTGGGGATCTGCAAGTGCGTTACCGGTGATGTTTCCGAGGACGTACCGTAGCACCCAGCCACCGACGACACTGTAGTACGATAGTGTCCAAAAGCTCGCAATAACGCCGATCGCACCGATGAACCGCCATTGTGGTTTGTTAATCTGACGGAATGCTCCGATAGCGTCCATCTGTGCGCGCCGTCCGATGACGAACTCCGCGAGAAGTGCTGGTATGCCGATAACAACTACTGCAATGAGGTATACGATGAGAAACGCTCCTCCACCCGACTCGGCAGCGAGGAATGGGAACCGCCAAATGTTCCCGAGACCGACTGCACTGCCGACAGCTGCTAGTATGAATCCAAGTCTTGTCGTCCACGCCTCTCGTTCTGCCATTGATATGCTCTCCCGTATGAACGAGCCCTTATAAAGGCGGCGATACTTGCCATTGATAATACCATCAAAACATCAGTTATTGAGGTTGTAGACATCGTCCGAGTGTAGCGTTTTGGTACACACTGATCTCATTTTCTGAGATATCATCTGTAAATTAGAACGGTGGAAGGTATCATTTAGCACAGACGCATCTCGATGATAGGGTTTAGGGCAATCGGTCTGCGAGGTCGGATAACGGATTCGACGTTCTATGCTTCACCGTACACCGGAATCGCTGCCCCACTTGTGGCGCTCGCGCTGTTGCTACAGAGGAACGCAACAACAGTGGCGATATCAGCGGGATCGACCCACGCTTCGTGATCACTGTCGGGCATCATCTCGCGGTTCATCGGTGTGTCGATAACGCTGGGCATGACTGCGTTTGCGCGAACGACGCCTTTGTTTTCGGCGGCAATGGTTTCAGTGAGGAGCCTAACACCTGCCTTCGATGCGCGATAGGGACCGTCACCTTCACCGCCTTCGAGTGACGATCGGGACGAGACTGATACAATGGCTCCTCCGGAGTCTTGAAGGTGTGGCAAAGCGTGTTTCGAAGCGAGAAACATCGTTTTGAGGTTCACGTCGAAGAGAGTCTCGAACGTGTCTACACTGGTGTCTTCGATTGGATCGCCTCCGCGCCACGTGCCCGCAATGTTACAGAGTGCATCGATACGGTCGTGATCGCTGACGACCTCGCGGGTGACGCGCTCAACGCTTTGTTCGTCCGTGAAATCTCCCTTGTAGAAGTGGACTGCTTCGTGGTTCGGATCGAGAAGCGCACTTTCGTCGTCCGGTTCGACGATGTCGGTCGCACAAACGGTTGCTCCCATCTCCGCGAATTGTTCGACAATTGCGCTCCCAAGTGCCCCGCTCGCGCCTGTTAGTATCACTACTTGACCGTCGTAATCAATGTCTAACGGATCGGCCATGCAATTATTGACGTGGGATAGTTGGATAAATCTAGTGACAGGTGAGGATGAACTCCGGTCCGTTGGAATGTATCGGTTCAGGACTCACGAATGAGCTTATCAGATGTTTCGTTTTATTGTGTGCATCGAACGATTCAGTTCGATGGTCTGCTCAGTATACGATGTACAACAGCGCGTACACGACGACACCGAGAGTGAACGAAATAAGCCAGAGTGGGGCCGCGATACGAGCGATACGCCGGTGATTAGTCGAGTAAATCTCGTCAATAGGTCGAGTAGCCGCGAGCAAGAGAACATAGTACAAAAGCGGGACACAAACAATTGCGAGAAGAATGTGAATTGCGAGCAGCGGCAGGTAGAAGTACGTCTTGAGGAGTGCAGGACCGGGAAATGGCGTCGGCCCTTCGAGAATCACACGGTAGAGATACAGCACGAGGAAGATGACGAACAGGACAAAACTCACTATCATCGCGCGACGATGTTTCTCGATAGATCCCGCTTTGATGTAGTACCAGCCCGCACAAATTGTCACGATAGCAGTGAGACTGATCACTGCGTTGAGGTGTGGAATAACTGTAATAAGTGCATCAACGTGAGGGAAGACAGACGGCGGGATAACGCGGAGGGCGGCACCAAACACGAGCGCGAGCGAGATTACTGTAAGCAGCCCCGTTACTGCAGGAACGTTGTCCTTGATCTGTAGCTGCATACGTGAAAGCAGACGTGCCACTGCCTTGCGCGTATCGTTCTGAAATGATTGGAGTGGTTCGAATTGAGCCGCGTTGAAATGCGACTGATTCTAACTTCTCCCGAGAATTCCGTATTGCCTGCTCTAACAATGTCTCTAACCGTCGAATACCTCTCCGCAGTTTCCGCACATCCAAACACCTTGTGCTTTGACGACGCTTCCGCTTCCGCACTTTGGACACTTGTTAGATCTAGTCATACTTGGTTGATAGTTATCCCCTTTGTACTAAAAGATTGAGGTGACCGAATCGTGTGTCTAAGCCAATGCAAATCTTCATCTTGTTCAACAGGAACGAGGGTTGACATTACATCATCGATATCGACGAATACGTATCTCCCATCTCCTCCAACCAAGACTTCAAACGGCATGTTCCCTCTGTCCTCAAACGGCGTCGGTGAGTCCACTGTTCGCTCCAGATGGCTCATATGCTCATCTGTATCGATCGGAACGAGGGCTGTCGCCTTACCCATGGAGTTTAGATGTAAGAACAGGCGATCATCGGGACCCTCCAATATCTCGATTGTAGTCATTGTTGGATCACTTATCATGGTCTATCAAAAAACTTGCCCCTCTATTTGACTTTATACATGGGTTGTAAAAACGTTAAATATATTGTAGTAGCATCATATATACTTCTGACATTTCTATCATCAGAGAACCAACACAAAGGTTGGTTCGGTACGACGCCGTCCGGTTGTCCACAGTCGATTCATGACGATGTCGTTCGCACGCCCGGTCATTCGAGATAAGGGGATCAGACCGACGCGATAGCCGCATCTGGGCAGATCATATTTTTCACCATCTTGCGCTGCGTTCGGATATTCCCATCCTCGTGACTCATGAGATCTGACGATCGAGAACGTTCTCACCACAAACGCATTTCGCTGTATTCCGCTCAATCATCTAGACAGCACGTTCACTGGTGGGATTCTATAGATCCCACTAGTTGTCACGAATGAAAGTAGGAGTAGGAAACTGTAGTGCGTGGGACCGGATTTGAACCGGCGGACCTCTACAGGACAGCGCCCTCAACGCTGCGCCGTTGGCCTGGCTTGGCTACCCACGCACGTTGTGTCGTACGCATCTACCTGTATTCCGTTGGGTAATAAAAGCCCTTCCTTTTCGCTGTTCCATGCCGACCGTTCGCAGTGCCCTCGCCCCATGCGGATATTTCAGTGGGAGAACGACGGTGTATTGACCTGAGTACAGATCGTTTTACACCGTATCGAGTTCTGTCATTACTCGTTTCCGACGCGGATAACCTGCAATAATGAGTGGACAGGGACACCTTCGAGTTCCTCAACTCCACGTTTGTCGACGAGAACGACACAGGCGATCGGTTCACCGCCACGGTCGCGGACAGCGTTGATCGTCTCCGTCATGGTTGTCCCACTGGTGACGATGTCGTCGACGATGTAGCACCCTCGATCGCGGATAGTTGCGAAGTTTCGCGAAAACGTTCCTTCAAGATCCTCAATGTCACCCTCTTCCCACTGGTGTTTGCGTGGTGTGTACGTGCTGAGATCTGTATCAAGTTCGCGTGCGATCGACGTCGCAAGCGGTATGCCCGCTTTTTCGATACCGACGGTGAGATCTACGCCGTTTCCCTCCTTCGAGAGGAGATCAGCCATCGCCGCGCCCGCGTACGATAATCGAAGGCTATCGCGGCCGAAGGCGCTCCAGTCGACGTGAATATCGTGTGGACCGCCGATCTGTTTGGTTGCTGTTGGTGTTGCCTCATCGACTCCGCTGCGTTCGATAAGCCAACTCGCGGTCTCTCGTGAGACATTCAGTTCGTCGGCGATCTCCCCTTTGGAGAGTCCGCCTTGGGCGAGTTCCGCTGCGCTCTCGATCAAGTCGTCAACGTTCTTCATGTGTGTCGAATTCCACGGCAGTTGTTATTGGCCTTTCGCAGCGTCTATCTACCCGTCTTGGTTTCGGACGAACGTCACCGGACAAGGAGCGTTTAACATCACTTCCTGTGCGGTGCTTCCGAAGACAGCCTTCCCTGTTGGCGAGCGCTTTCGCCCACCGACGACGACGAGATCGGCGTCGGTGTCCGTAGCGAGCGAGACGATGGCCTCTCCATGAGGACCGACCGATCCACGAATCGAATGATCGATACTTGCTTTTGAGAGGTTGTTACCGAGTGACCGAATCGTTGCGTGTCGCATCGCCACCTCATCAGGAGCGACCGTCCCATCCGGATCATAATCAAGCTGCTCGACAACAGTCTCGAACTCATCTGACGTGAATACGTGCGCGAGGGCGACATCCGAATCGGCTGGACCAGCAATATCTGCGACAGTTTCGGCGAGTTCCTCGATGCGCTTCTCGTCTCCTGTACCGACTGCGAGCAGGATGGTGTCGAGTGCCATACCTTACCGCTTTGCTATCTCGTGATAAATGTGTCGGTGGTGCAACTCGTCTGTGTTCGTAACCGATGGATGATGATTACAATATTGATCAGCTGGGATTCACCAGAATCTATCGAGTGGTGGATTACTATGATGGTGACCGAACGAGCTATGAACACACTGAGAAGCCACTACAACGGCGAGGGAGACTTTAACAACTGACGTTGTAAATCAATAAGTATATATGGATTCACCCGCCGGATAGTAACGATGTCTAAAGATCACACACCCAATAAGACGAGGCAGAGAGTGCCTCGTCGCCGGTTCATGAAGGCAGTGGGTGCGTCCGGTGTCGCTGTGGGGCTTGCTGGTTGTATCTACGGTGACGATAGTGGCGGTGGTGGAACCACTCTCAAAATTGCCTCCGATTCTGACCTAAAAGACGTTCAGGGCAAACTCAACAACTGGCTCCACAACGCTGGATTATCGAAGGATATCACGATCGAAGTTCTCGCTGGATCGAGTATTACGGACCAGCGCCAACAAAAGTACACCCAGTGGCTCTCCTCAAATAGAGAAGAGCCGGCGCTGTTGATGACCGACAGTGGATGGTCGATTCCGTTCATTGCCCGTGGACAGCTCCTCAACCTGAGTGAGAATATGTCCAAAACGGCGAAGATGGTCAAAAACGAGTACTTCGAGGCGAGCGTCAACACCGCACTTGATGAAAACGGCAATCTCTTTGCGGTGCCGTTGTACCCAGACTTCCCGACGATGCTGTACCGGAAGGATCTCGTCAAAAAGGCCGGGTACGATCCCGAGGGTGAGAACTGGGCCACGAAGTCGATGACGTGGAAGCGGTTCTCGAAGATCACGAAGGAGGTGATGAATCAAAACAGCATGAAGTATGGGTATACGTTCCAGTTCAAATCCTACGAAGGACTTTCGTGCTGTGACTTCAACGAATTTATCTCCAGTTACGGTGGCGCGTACTTCGGCCCGCTAAAGAATCTCTTTGGCCCGGTTGGCGACCGTCCCATCACGGTCGATGAAAAACCCGTGGTCGATGCGCTTCGAATGCTCCGAACGTTCATTTACGGAAATAACGATCCACACGCTTTGAACGGCATCACTGGAGGGATTGCTCCGACGGCAGTCCTGCAGTGGGCAGAAGATCCATCACTCCAGCCATTCACGAACGGCAACGCAGTCATGCACCGTAACTGGCCGTACGCCATCAACACCGCCGGAGCAGAGGACAAGCTCGGAAAGGATCTCGGTGTGATGCCAATCCCATACGGTGTCGAAAAGAGCAAGGCAAAATACAAAGGGACGGGTGGACCAGTTGCAGCTCTCGGCGGATGGCACGTTGCTATCAACCCGAACACACCGGAGACAGAAGCGGCCAAAGAGGTAGTGCGGACAATGACAAAAGAGGACGTCCAGTTTAAGCTCTTCCAAGAAATCGGATGGCTGCCACCGCGTCCCTCGTCGCTCGATTCGAAGCGCGCCAAGGAAGTGCCCGTCATGGGTCGGTATCTCGACCAGCTACGGATCGCCGGCAAAAACGCGATTCCGCGTCCAGTGACGGTTGCGTGGCCCCAAGAGTCGTCTAAGATCGCACAACAAGCCAACAGTGCGGTCGGAGAGAACGGGAACCCGCAAAAGGCGATGACTAATTTGAAATCACAGCTTAAAGATATCGAAAACAGTAGTAAAAAGAACTAATACATGGCAACCGAATCCGAGACGCAAGGAAGCATCCCGCGAGACAGCGGGAAGGGAGGCCCATACAGGGCTGGAGTTCGTTGGGTCGAAAACCTAGGGGATGCCGCATTCGCGTACTTGCTGTTGCTGCCGGTGTTTCTGCTGTTGGGTGTCATCGCGTTCTGGCCACTCCTCCGGACGTTCGAGATGTCATTGCACGCGGATGCTCTCCGTTCGGCAGAGGCAGTCGGGGCGTTTGTGGGATTACAGAACTACACCGAGTTGCTGACAGGCCAACGAAGATCAAATCTCATCAGGCCATTCATCCCATCGGTAGCGATCAACGGCGCATTTCCTTTTATTCACGTCCGAAATCCATTCACAACCGCACTCACCGCAACCTTCATTTTCACGATCGTGAGTGTCTTCTTCGAGACCATCATCGGGTTTGGTCAGGCGCTCGTGCTCGATCAGGATTTCCGCGGGCGGCGATGGGTGCGCGTGGCCATCATCATCCCGTGGGCAGTGCCGATCGTCATCCAAGGGATGATCTTTTTCCTGATGTTCCAACCGAACGTCGGATTTCTGGTCGGCGGTCCCGGTAACCAGACGTTCCTCCAGCAGCTCGGTGTGTTCTCGTCCACACCACTTTCGACGCCGAGAGACTCGATGCTCATCGTTATCGTCGCGGATATCTGGAAAACGTCCGCGTTCATGGCACTTCTCATCCTCGCAGGACTCCAGAGCATCGATCGCTCGTTGTACGACGTGGCGAAAGTGTCTGGCGCGTCGAAGTGGCAACAGTTCAAGATGATAACGCTCCCCTTGGTGTTCCCGACTGTAATGGTCGCGATGTTGTTCCGTACCATCGCAGCACTCAGAATCTACGGACTCATCGAGACCGTGTCCACCTGCAATACCGTTCCGTCGCTGTCGTGTCTCGTTGTGAAGTCATTCGGACAGCGCGCCTACGGCACATCTGCTGCCGTCGCGTTCATAACGGCAGCCATCATTGGGGTCTTCGTGACGGTGTACATCGTCAACTTCGCCCGAAGCGATATGGGGGGAGTCTGAGATGGCGACTGAAACTCAGGACGACCCCGACGCCGGTCCACTCACGCGCTGGGTGCAAAGCGCGATACAGCGTCCAGAAAATGTCTATAAGTCCCTGTTCTACGTCGTGACGGGATTCTTCCTCATCACGACGCTGTTCCCGTTCTACTGGCTACTCGTGCTGGCGTTGACGCCGCTCGATAAGCTATCGAACTTCGGATTTCCGCCTGTCCCGCACGGATTCAACGTCGAAGCGTTCGCTACCATCTTCCAGCAAGTGCCGTTTCACTTGTTCATGTTCAACAGCTTCGTGCTCGCTATCCTAACGACGATCTTCGTGTTAGTGATCGCAAGTCTGGCGGGGTACGTCTTCGGACGACTGGAGTTCCCCGGTCGAGTACCACTCATGCTGTTGATCCTCGCCATCTCGTATTTCCCACCGGCAGCCTTCTTGCTGCCATTGTTCCAGCTCTTTACGGGTAATGTAGAGATGGTACTCTTCGGGATGACGATCAAGAGTCCTGTTCTATACAACACCCCGTGGTCGATGACGCTGCCGTTCAGCGCACTGTTCCTGCCGCTGTCGATCTTCATCTTGACGACGTTCTACGGCCAGATCCCTGATGGATTGGAAGACGCCGCCCGCATCGAAGGAACGACGCGGATCGGCGCGCTCTTCAGGGTAATCATACCGCTATCGGCACCAGGCGTGGCGACGGCTGGTGTGCTGACATTCATCTCAGTGTACAACGAGTTCTTCTTCTCGTTCTTGATGAACAGCGGTGCTGCGACGGATTGGGCACCATTGGTGGGAGGTATTCTGTCCTTCCAGACCCAGTATCAGCAATTGTTCAACCTGATGGCTGCTGCGAGTATCGTCGGTGTTCTTCCCGCCGTGATACTGGTAGTCGTCGCACAGGAACGAATCGTGAGCGGACTGACAGCGGGAGCACTTAAAGAGTGAATACAATGGGAAACGTCAACCTCAATGCAATCACGAAGCGGTACGGAGACGTAACGGCAGTCGATGACATGAACCTCGATATCGAGGACGGAGAATTCGTCACGTTGGTCGGCCCATCCGGTTGTGGGAAATCAACGACGCTCGAAACCATTTCCGGATTGACGCTCCCGTCCGACGGGACGATCACAATCGCTGGTCACGACGTAACGAATCTCCCACCGAAAGACCGCGGGATTGCCATGGTCTTTCAGAACATCGCGCTGTTCCCCCACATGAACGTCTACGACAACATCTCGTTCGGTCTTCGTCTCCGCGATTTCGAGACCGAAGAGATCGACAAACGGGTGAACAGGGCGGTTGATATCGTCCAACTCGAAGGTATGCTCGAACGGATGCCAGATGAACTGTCCGGGGGACAGCGCCAACGCGTGGCGATCGCACGCGCCATCGTGCGCGAACCCGAGGTGTTCCTGATGGACGAACCGCTTGCGAATTTGGACGCGAAACTCCGAGTTCACATGCGGACTGAACTGCAACGCCTCCACAAGGAGTTGGATACGACGATCATCTACGTCACACACGACCAAGCAGAGGCGATGACCATGAGCGATCGTATCGCTGTCATCGATGGTGGTGAACTCCAACAGATCGATCCCCCACTCGTGTGCTATAATGAGCCTGCGAATCTCTTCGTTGCCGGATTCATCGGATCACCATCGATGAACGTTATCGACGGAGAGGTAAGCAACGATCAATTCCACAGTGATGGATTTGATCTGTCGATCGACTCGGCGACACTCGGTTCCGGACCGACGCAGTCGCTGACGGTTGGGATCCGTCCAGAGGACATTTACTTCGCCGAACAAGCGCAAGGCGTGACACACCCATCAGCAGAAATTCAGGCCAGAACAGACGTGCTTGAGCCGATGGGTGATGAAATATTCGTCTATCTCGTGCTCAATGACGACGACTCTGAGATGACAATGAGCCAAGACCGGAGTGATCAGTTGCTGATGAGCGTCGCTCCGGACACGGATATTGGGACAGACGAATCGGTTCGCGTCGTCCTCGATCGCTCTCGAATCCATCTCTTCGATACCGCAAGCGGCGATGCGATTCAACACGGACTCACAGAGCCAAAAAGCCCCGCGGGGGCAGAAGCCGAAGCAGAAGGAGACGATTAAAATGGTCGCAGACTCCCTTCTCGTCTATTTCGGTGCCGGGACACTGCTGTTCTTCTTCTGGGCGTATGGGATAGTCTCTTTTGCTTTGGATATGAAAAATAAGATCATACCGAGTGTAAAACAGTATCGGCGCGGTCGTCGCCGGCTCGCAGAGGAGAAGCAACAGGAACAAGAGCGCAAAAAAGACGAACAACAACTTTACTAAACCAAGTTAATTCATATCAGGAAAATAACGTTACGGTTACACATAGCAATACACATCAAGTTGCGGGACACACTATTACACAATGAACACACAGGATCCTCTCTCTATCGGTATCGTCGGTCTCGGCAATATCGGGCGGTATCACGCAGAACAGCTCACATCCCTCATGGGGAGTTTCGATATTGAACTCAGTGGCGGGATGGACATCGCACCAACGGCACGCGATCGGTTTGAGAGCTCCTTCGGTGTTCCGACGTACGAAGACCACGAGAAGCTGTACGAAACTGTCGATTCGGTCATCATTACGACGCCGAACCGGTATCACGAGGAGTACGCCGTCTCTGCGCTCGAATCAGACATAAACGTCCTCATCGAGAAACCGATCGCACACACAATCGAAAGTGCGGACCGAGTTGCCACGGCTGCAGCGGCCTCAGATGGCGTCTGCATGATCGGGTTCCACAACCGATTTGCAAGTCCAGTGCAGGTGCTCAAACAGTACCAGCAACAGGCTCGATTCGGCGACGTCCACCACATCGAAGCGAAGTATATCCGTCGTCGTGGTGTTCCGGGTCGAGGAACGTGGTTTACCGAAGAGGCAGCATCAGGCGGTGGGGCTCTTATCGACATCGGCGCACACGCGATCGATCTTGCGTTGTATATTCTTGACTTCCCGCAAGTCACTGAAGTCTCTGGTGTAACGCGCTCTATCTTCGGCGGGCGGCCGGACTACACTCACCTGGAAATGTGGGGCCGGAGTGGTGAGGGCCCATTCAATGTGGACGATTCTGCGAGTGCATTCATCCGCTGTGCTGACGGTTCGACTATATCACTCGATGTCGCATGGGCGGCCAATCGACCTCCAAACAACGAATTCGTGGTTCAAGGGAACGACGCGGGCGCTCGCCTCGACCTCTCCGATGGAGACCTAACTATCTTCGAGTCGTCTTCAGCAGGAGCACCGCACTTTTCTGATTCCGAAGTCAGGACTCGTGATGACGATCCCCATCGAATCGAGCAGCAACGGTTCATCCAAGCCAGCAGAGCCTCGGAGGCACCAACTGTCAACACAGTTGAGCAGGCACTCACCGTCCAGCGCGTGATGGACGCAACGTACCGATCGAACGAACGCGGTCGAGCCGTGAAGATCGACTCTGAACCCCTCCCGACTGTAGACTGAGCCCCTGTTTCCGTCTGATACCTTCTCGCGTGGATGCTGTGATTCATGTTTGGAGAAGCGCTGCCAGTCTCTGTGGTTTTTCCGAACGTTTCTCTTCTCGGGTGAGCTTCTGCTGTGAGTGGATTGATGGAGGATGGGTGTTGGAAGATCACTCCGGAGAGTGTTCGGCACGAAAAGCAGCAACGTTCTCTCGTTCTGGGAGTGCCGTCATCGCTCCCGGTTCCGTAGTTGTCAGTGCAGCAACTGCGTTTGCAAATTCGAGGAGCTCAATCGGCGACTGTTCACCAGACGCACGTGCAGCAAGAAAGCCCGTGAGGAACGCATCACCCGCACCGGTCGAATCGACCGGATCAACAGCGTATCCCGGATGAGTGACTGTTGTCTCTCCCCACGGAGCGTCAGCACTCGATACCAGCATCGCTCCTTTGGAACCGAGCGTCAGCAATACCGTGTGTGGTCCATCCGAAGAACCACAGACGGTTCGTGCGAGCGTCTCAGCATCCGTGCTATCGAATCCTGCCTCGTGGAGATCATCCGGTGTTGCCTTGAGAACGTCCGTGTATTGCAGTGCGCTCTCGATAGTCTGATCGAACCCCATGTCCGATCCCTGCCACAGCTCTGGGCGGGCGTTCGGATCGAACACGACAGTACATCCAGATTCGTATGCGCGCCGTGCGAGATCGAGCGTCGCAGTTCGAGCTGGTTCCGATGCGAGCGCGACACCACCGATGACGACCCACTCAACAGCCGCGAGCGCATCGTCCGAAACGCGGCCAACTTCGAGGCGCGTGTCTGCGGTTCCATCGCGATAGAACGTGAACGACCGATCAGCGCTCTCATCGTGTGAGACGAATGCGAGCGTCGTTTTCGCGGTTGAATCGCGTTCGATGAATCGGTCTGGTATGTCGTTCGATGCGAGGACAGCAGCGAGGTAGTCACCCATCGGATCCGAGCCGATCCGTGTCCAAAACCACGGATCTTCTCCGAGACGAGCGAGACCAACCGCGAGGTTCGCTGGAGCACCTCCTGCTCGGCGAGAAAACGTCTCGACGCACTCCAAGGAGCCGACCGTTTCGGGGAGAAAATCGATCAACGTTTCACCAGAAACGAGAATCCGTCGCGTCATGAATGATCGATCTATGGCAATCGATAAAACACCGCTGTATGTGTATCGGAAGGATGGTGTCCCTTCGATCGTAGTGTGAGGGTGATGTCGATTGTTTCTCAGCCACAATGAATATGATTAAAACATCGTATTTGGTGATATGGGTGATCTTTTCTTGGCCGTCTTTTAAATAGCAGCGGACGGATACACGGGTATGACAAAGTACTCCACAGGGGGTGTCAGCTCCAACGATGAGGGGAGCTGCGAGCTGTGCGGTGCCGAGGGTCGTTCGCTGCAGACCGAGCGGGTAGCTGGTGCGCAGCTCGCTATCTGTTCTGAATGTCGAACGCGCCACGCAGAGGGTGGAAAAAAAGCACGAGATCGTGACGAATATGGACACGAAACGGGGACGCGTGATCCAGACGAAGATGACCGACAACAGCGAGCAGTTCGTAACACCGCTCGGATGAACGACGCTCAAAAGAGAGATTCAAAACACTGGGAAGATGGTGCAGACTACGAGCGAGATCCGCTTCCGTATCTCGTCCGTGGGTACGGTGATCGTCTCGCCAACGCACGGGCGGCTATCGATCTTGGAACCGCTGAACTCGCGGGCGAACTCGACGTCGATGAAGCCGACATCATCGCCATCGAACGAGGCCGAGCCACCAGTGCCGACGTCGGCGGCTCGCTCATTACCGCGATCGAAGAACGACTCGATATCACGCTATCGGACGATAGCTGAAACGCAAATCCGAATTCAAATCAAGGCTGATTCTTCGCTCGAAGCGCAGCGTGCGTCGCCGGAGCCAGCAGTACTGTCCGCCTCCTGCTAACCCTGTGAGCCTGAGTCTTTTGTTCGTCGGTGGCTAGATGTCGGTCGATGACAACACCAGCAGCGACCGATCCGGAGACGACCCGCTTTGAGGCAACTGTCGAGCAAACCGATGCGGGTCTCGTTCTCGATCACAGCTATTTCTATCCGGAAGGAGGTGGGCAACCCGCAGACAGGGGTACCATCGCCGGTGTTCCTGTTCTCGACGTTCAAAAGCGAGACGGACAGATCGTTCACAGTATCGAAAAAGCAGAGACCGCGTCGATCGAGGTGGGGGCAACCGTCGAATGTGCTATCGACGAGCGTTTTCGGGCCTACTGTCGCCGTGCCCACACAGCAAGTCACGTGCTCTATGGTGCTGGACGGCGTCTTCTCTCGGATCTCGGATACGGTGGCTTCGGTATCACCGACGAGAAAGTTCGCGTTGACTTCTCGACGACCACCACTATCGATGACGACATCCTTTGTGATATCGAGCAACGTGTCAACGAAGTCGTTTGGGAATCGCGCCCCGTACAATGGGAAGAACTCCCGCGAGAGGAGGCACTCGCTCACGAGACAATCGCCTTCAACACGAA
This sequence comes from Halocatena marina, assembly GCF_023276375.1. GTDB lineage: Archaea > Halobacteriota > Halobacteria > Halobacteriales > Haloarculaceae > Halocatena > Halocatena marina. The sequence continues at coordinate 661,290 of NZ_JALLPK010000001.1, forward strand.
AACGGAGGACGGAATCGCGGGAACAGACCGCATTCGTGTCGTGACTGTCGACAGCGCGGGTCACGAACAATCGGAGCCGTGGGACGTGGCTGCCTGTGGTGGAACACACGTCCAAAATACGCGCGAGATCGGTCCTGTGACGGTTCTTGAACGGTCGAATCCTGGTGAGGGACTCACCCGGGTCGAGTTTGCGGTTGGCCCTGCTGGTATCGAACGCCGATCGACCGAAAAGCGCGTCGCACTCGATGGAGCACGACTGCTGGAGACGAACGTCTCTGCTGTGCCGGATGCTATTGATCGATTGCAAACAGAACGAGACGACTACTCGAACGAGTTGGCGTCCCTCAGAGAACGACTCGTCGACGCCCGTCTTGACGAACTCAGCGAAAACACGGTCGAACGCGACGGACAGACGTGGCTCATCGGTACCGTTGAGGGGCTCGACGCGAACGGACTCGCAGAGCGGGCACAGACGCTCGCTGGCGAGACCGCAGACGTAGTCGCACTCGTCAACGGGAGTCAGCTCGCCGTCGGCACCAGCGACACCGATACGGCGGACGCAGGCAGCATCATCGAAAGTGTCACAGACGAGTTCGGCGGTGGTGGTGGCGGAAGTCCGATTGTCGCACAGGGCGGCGGACTCGGTGGCAATCCAGAGGATATAGTCGCGTACCTCCGAGCAGATCATCCCGAGGCGCTCAACTAGAACCACAACCGCAACAAGAACGGGTAATTTTTGCGCCAGCGCATCGACGAGCGGACATGGAGCTCAACTCTGAACAGCAGGCCATTCGTGATCTTGTCCACGAGTTCGCCGTCGAGGAGATCCAGCCGATCGCCCGTGAGGCAGACGAGACCGAGCAGTTTCCGGAGGAGATTTGGGATGGTCTCTCTGATCTCGATCTCACTGGGTTAACAGTACCAGAGCAGTACGGTGGGTTCGACGCCGATCCGGTCACGTACAGCATTGTCAACGAGCAACTCGCGTACGGGATGCTCGCGGTGGCGACTGCTCTTTCAGTCCACTGTCTCGCTACCTCCTGTATTGCAGCGTTTGGATCCGATGAGCAGAAAGAACGCTGGCTCCCTGAAATGGTCGCAGGACGACCAGTCGGTGCATTCGCCTTATCGGAGACGAGTGCGGGATCGAACCCAGCGCAGATGCAAACGACCGCAGAGCGCGAGGGTGATACGTACGTCATCAACGGCGATAAACAGTGGATCACCAACGGCGAGCGCTCTGGCGTGATCATTCTTTTTGCAAAGACCGCCCCAGCGGAGATCACACAGTTTGTCGTCCCGAGCGACGCTGACGGGCTATCGGTCGGCAAGAAAGAGGACAAACTCGGTCTACGAGCGAGCGATACAACATCACTCTCGTTCGACGACGTGCGTATTCCTGTTGAAAACCGCCTCACAGACGAGGGAGATGGCCTGAGTGCAGCGTTGTCGATTCTCACTGGCGGACGAATCGCGATCGCCTCACAGGCAGTCGGTCTCGCACAATCGGCGCTCGATCAAACGATCGAATACGTCACAGAACGCGAACAGTTCGGCTCTCCACTCAGTGATATTCAGGCTGTCAGGCACAAAATTGCGGACATGCACGCAACGACGCAGACAGGACGGATGCTTGCACGCGATGCAGCACAGAATAAAAAGATGGAATCACCGGAGACCTCAATCGCGGCGAGCACGGCAAAGTACCGCGCAAGTGAGGGTGCGATGGATGTGACAAACGAAGCTGTTCAACTCCATGGCGGGTACGGCTATACGACAGACTTCGATGTCGAACGACTCTATCGTGACGCAAAGATCACGACCATCTACGAGGGAACGACCCAGATCCAAAAAACGATCATCGCACGCGAACTGCTGGATTGAACGTGCAGAACCAAACGCATGAAAGTGCGGAGAGCACCACATACCGGATATCATATTTACTAGTGAGAATATAGATAACTCGTGACCGAGTACGACGCTATCGTCTACGATCTCGACGGGACCCTCGTCCATCTCGACGTGGATTGGGATGAAGTCGCACAGGACGGTGCAACTTTCCTTGAGTCAAAGGGTGTCGATGCTGACGGTGTGGATCTCTGGGCCATGCTTGAGATGGCAGCAGAGATCGGTGAGCGTGACGCTATCGAAGGAATCATCAGCGAGTATGAATGTCGCGGTGCCGAGCAGTCGACCCGTCTCCCGACTGCGGATGATCTCCCACAGATGGTTCCCGTCGCAGTGTGTTCGCTCAACTGCGAACAGGCCTGTCGGCTTGCGCTCGAACAACACGACATCGCGGAGTACGTCGAGGTCGTCATTGGACGGGACACGGTTCCCACGGAAAAGCCGGACCCCGAACCGCTCCTCACGGCCGTTCAGAGACTCGGTGTTGATCCTGACCGATCGCTCTTCATCGGTGACTCAGAACGGGACGAGTTGACCGCACAACGAGCCGGAACGGCATATCGATACGTCTGACGGACTCTCCCTGACCCCTACTTTTCGGTGCGTTGGCTCTCTTATAGCGGTCATCAGCACTGTAGTACTCTGATAGGGAACGAACAGTACGCGTATCCATGTACACAGGCCGTATCGGATCGATCAATCATTGCAGGCAGGGCACGACGCAACGCACAGCAAATCAGTGTGCGAAACCGTCTCCCACCGTACTCGTTCAGAAGTCGCCGACTGTCTAAACGGGAGGACATGAGTACGAATATCCACCAATAGAACCTAACAGTATCGTATAATGGATCCAATTGGCCTCTGTTCGGGAGAGACAGTCACTGTATATCCAATTTCGAGAACATCAGACTACACCTGGGTGCGGCGGGCGTAGAGAAAGACAGAGACAGCAGTGATGATCCAAACAACAGCCCCAACGCGAATAGCAAAGAGTACTCGTTCCATCCACGTTTCGAGCGCTGGAACCCCAAACGAGAGCACGGCGACTACGGGTGCGCCAACAACGATCGTGAGGACGAAGGTGACCTGCATCACCCAGCCGTAATCAACGTCCTCAGGAGACGTGGTCTCGATGTGCTCTGGCACGCCTCCATCTTCGAGCGGGCGTGATTAAACCTACCCGTTTGGTCCGTCGCTTGTCGGCGAGAGTGAAAATATCAGTACACCTGTATATTCAGAGAGTGACACTCCATAACATGGTAAACTGAGCACCACGAAGGACACAGTATGACTGCCGACGAAAATCACGACTTCGATCCGGAAGCTCCTGAAGAGCGGGAAATCGGCAGGGAGATGGTCGATAAAAGCGTTGGTCTCGGTTCAGTCGTTGCCCACTTCTATCGAGGAGAGATGAGTCGTGTCACGGCGTGGCGCCAACGGCTCGATGAAACGATCAACTGGGCAGTAACGGTTCTTTCAGCGATACTCGTCTACGCGTTCTCTACAGAAGGGAGACACGAAATTCTCCTCGCTGGGATAGTCGTTGTCACAATTTTCTTGGGACTCGAAGCGCGTCGCTACCAGGACTACGATGTCTTTCGGGCCCGAGCGCGTCTGCTACAAGAGAATCTGTTTGCAAACGCACTCGATCCGTCCCAAGGCGTTGAGCATCGTGATTGGCGTCGTCAACTCAGCGAAGATTATCGTAATCCGACGACCAAAGTACCACTCCTCGAAGCAATCGCACGACGCTTACGGCGAGTGTATCTCCCGTTTCTCACACTGTTAGTTTTAGCTTGGTTGTTCAAAATCACGGCTTTTTCCTCACAGTCGTGGACCGAAGGAGCCGCAGTCGGGAAGATACCGGGAACAGTCGTCATCGGCATTGTCTTTGGCTACTACATCGTAGCCATCGCAGTTGCGTTCTGGCCACGAGAACGCAAGGCGAAGGGTGAATTCAGCAAACAAGAGTACGGCGAATGGAAAGACGAAAACTAACAATTTCAATACAACTCACTTGCTCACCGAGCAGTTCGGATCGAACGCGTTTACCCGACGGAAAATCCACTATCGTTCATGCCGTCTGTGACAGAGATTCGTTCGAAGGCTGGTTCCGAGCCGATAACGATGCTCACAGCATACGATGCGCCGACCGCTCGTCTTGTTGATGACGCCGGAATGGATATTATTCTCGTCGGTGACAGTATGGGAAACGCTGTCCTCGGCCACGAGTCAACGCTTCCAGTCACTGTCGAAGAGACTGAAAGCCATACGGCTGCAGTTGCCCGTGCCGTCGAAGACGCGCTCGTTGTTGCCGACATGCCGTTTCTCTCTTTCGGGAAAGATATGAGTGAAAGTATTCACAACTGCGGGCGGATGCTCAAAGAAGCCGACGCCGACGCTGTCAAACTCGAATCCGGGCCGCACACTATTGATCTCACGGAACGGCTCACTCAACTGGGGATTCCCGTCATGGCACACCTCGGACTCACACCACAGCGGGTGAACGAACTCGGCGGATACACTCGTCAGGGAACGACTGAGGATGCAGCCCAAGAAATCATCGATCTCGCACGTGCCCACGAGGAAGCCGGTGCGTTTTCGCTCATACTCGAACACGTCCCTGCAAACCTCGCGGCGCACGTCACCGACGAACTCGATATCCCGACAATCGGCATCGGAGCCGGCCCCGACTGTGATGGTCAGGTGCTTGTCTTCCACGACGCCGTCGGACTGAGTGACTGGACACCGCCGTTTGCAACGACGTTTGGCGACGTCAAGGGCGAAATCGAAAACGCACTCGATAAGTACGTCGATGCAGTCGAGACAGGAACGTTCCCCGCCGAAGAACACAGCCATACCGAGGAAACACTAGACGAATTGTACTGATCTCAGTGCAGAGAGCGATACGCTCGATAGCACGTACTCGTTAGTGTCTGCCCGTTCTCGATAGTCATCAAATTCTACAGCAGTCCCAGACTACACTGACGTCAAAAAGGAATTGACCGAGTTATTCCACCGTTCGGGCTGTTCGAGCATTGAAAGATGTGCCGCATCAGCGACCGTCATCTGCTCGCACGTCGGTATCTCCTCTGCGAGATATGAGTGAAAGGACGGGGGCGTGAGCTGGTCGTACTCGCCCGTGATTGCGAGACAGGGAACTTCGACAGTATCGAGCTGCTGGCGCACGTCGAACGCAGCACAACTCATGAAATCACGATGGATTACCTCTCGTCCAGCCTCGTGCAGCGACGCTTTCGAGGCCTGACGATCGTCCTCACTTGCGTCGTGAAACAGCATATCTGCTCCGTGGAGGAACTCGGCGACACCTTCGAGATCATCCCTGAGCAGATCACGCAACTCGTCTGTCACGCCGAGTTTTGCGCCCGTTCCACAGAGAACCATTGCCTCGGGCTCAATATCCCGCTCGATGAGGAGGTGAAGGACGACGGCCCCGCCAAGGGAATTACCAACCAGCACGCCCGCATCGACCTCGCGTGCGACAGCGTATACGTCGTCTGCGTACGCATCGAGCGTCTCACGACCCGGATCGGTGTCGATGTCATCGCTCTCGCCGTGACCGCTCAAATCGAGTGCAACAGCAGGCCGAACGTTTTCACGGCGGCCGTACTGATGAACCCATACCTCGTGTGATCCACCACTCCCATGCACGTACACCACTGGTGGAGCATCGTTTCCAAAATCGGTCCGACGATACGTCGTCTCACGACCGTCGTGACAGACGTTCTGCATACCAGAACTACGTCGACTGTCGTATAAATCTCCGTATTGTTCAGCCGTGTAAATCTGGAACCACAATTCGACCGATATTCCAAATATCAACACCGTCCTGCGATTTTAATAGAAAGGTTTATATAGAATAGTAACTAACTTAGAGTTAGCATGAACGAGCAACAGCGGTTCACTGAACAGGGAGGGTTCATCACTCGGTACGACTACGATGATGAAACTGTGCTCGTAGCGGACATCGGTTTGAGTACTGAGGCGTCGATCGACGTTGTCGATGACACAGCCATAGTCGTCATCGGTGATGAGCAGTACGAGTTCGATGTGCCTGCGGGTGACGCGCAAGCGTTTATCAAAAACGGGATCGTCACTATCGAGGTAGAGCGATGAAACTCACCGTCAAACCCCTTAAACAGAAGGATGCTGGACGAGGACTCGCGGCGATCGACCGCACGGTGATGGCCGAGCTTGACCTCGAAAATGGCGATTATATCGTTATCAGCGCGAGCGACGGTCGTGCCGTCGCGCGCGTCTGGCCGGGCTACCCGGAAGACGAAGGGAATGAAATCATCCGAATCGATGGCCGACTCCGTCAAGAAGCTGATGTTGGTATCGACGACAGCGTAACTGTCGAGAAAGCGGATGTCAAACCCGCCAAGAGCGTCACGGTGGCACTCCCACAGACGCTCAGAATCCGTGGGAACGTCGGCTCACTCATTCGTGATCAGCTCAGTGGGCAAGCTGTCACGAAGGGCCAGACAGTTCCGATTTCGTTCGGACTCGGTCCGTTGTCTAGCATGTCTGGTCAGCGAATACCGTTGAAGATCGCAAGCACGTCTCCGAGCGGAACGGTCGTGATCACTGATTCGACGGAGATGCAGGTGAGTGAGAAGCCTGCCGAACAGATCGTCTCTGGTGGTTCGAGCGACCGGGAAACACCCAATGTCGCCTACGAGGATATAGGCGGTCTCGACGAGGAACTCGAACAGGTCCGGGAGATGATCGAACTCCCGATGCGTCATCCGGAGCTGTTCCGACAACTCGGCATCGAGCCGCCCAAAGGTGTGCTCTTGCACGGTCCGCCCGGGACCGGGAAGACGCTCATGGCCAAGGCGGTGGCCAACGAAATTGATGCGTACTTCACCAACATTTCCGGACCGGAGATCATGTCGAAGTTCTACGGGGAAAGCGAAGAACAGCTTCGGGAGATCTTCGAGGATGCATCGGAGAACGCCCCGGCTATTGTCTTCATTGACGAGCTCGACGCCATCGCGCCAAAGCGTGGCGAGACAACGGGCGATGTCGAACGGCGGGTCGTCGCCCAACTCCTCTCGTTAATGGACGGACTCGAAGAGCGCGGACAAGTGACTGTCATCGGTGCAACGAACCGCGTCGATGCGCTTGATCCCGCACTCCGTCGCGGTGGTCGCTTCGATCGAGAGATTGAGGTCGGTGTCCCCGACCGAGAGGGCCGCATGGAAATTCTGCAGGTCCACACCCGCGGAATGCCGCTCACTGACGACATTGACCTCGAAACGTACGCAGAAAACACGCATGGATTCGTGGGTGCCGACCTCGAATCGTTGGCGAAAGAGTCAGCGATGACTGCACTGCGGCGTATCCGTCCTGATCTCGATCTCGAAAGCGAAGAGATCGACAGTGAAATACTCGAATCCCTTCGCGTAACCGACGCCGACTTCCGAGACGCGCTCAAGGGTATCGAACCTTCGGCGCTCCGGGAAGTCTTTGTCGAAGTACCGGATGTCACGTGGGAGGACGTAGGCGGACTCGGAGAGACCAAAGACCGACTCCGGGAGACGATCCAGTGGCCAATCGACTTCCCAGAAGTCTTCACGGCAATGGATATGTCGCCCGCAAAGGGAGTTCTCCTGTATGGACCGCCGGGAACAGGAAAGACGCTGCTCGCAAAGGCTATCGCCAGCGAAGCAAACAGCAATTTCATCTCGATCAAGGGTCCCGAGTTGCTGAACAAATACGTTGGTGAGTCCGAGAAAGGCGTCCGCGACGTCTTCTCGAAAGCCCGCGAGAACGCTCCCACCGTGGTCTTCTTCGACGAGATCGACTCAATCGCGGGCGAACGGGGCCAGCGCATGGGTGATTCCGGTGTCGGTGAGCGCGTCGTTTCACAGCTACTCACCGAACTCGACGGTGTCGAGGATCTCGATGATGTGGTTATCATCGCCGCGACCAACCGGCCGGATCTCATCGACAACGCACTGCTCAGACCGGGGCGTCTCGACCGACACGTCCACGTTCCCGTCCCCGATGAGGAGGCTCGCCGGGCGATCTTCGACGTCCACACGAAGAACAAACCCCTCGCTGACAACGTCGACCTCGATCGACTCGCACAGCAGAGTGAGGGCTACGTCGGAGCCGACATCGAGGCAGTCACACGCGAAGCCTCAATGATCGCCACCCGAGAGTTCATCGACAGCGTCGATCCCGAGGATATCGACGGCTCGGTTGACAACGTTCGTGTCACAATGGATCACTTCGAACAGGCGCTCGATGAAGTCAGGCCGAGCGTCACAGAAGAAATCCGCGAGCGCTACGACAATATCGAAGAACAGTTCGGACGTGGCGGCGAACCGGGCAATCAAGAGCAAGTCAGCAGGACGTTCCAGTAATCGCCTTTTGCTCTTTTGCTCTTTTGTAGCTCTCTCGGCTCGAACGTCACGCTTCAGTGATTCACATTCTGTGAATGCGTACTGAATGATCGTTACTGTTTGTTTACTACGCTGTGATGATATGGCCAACTGTAACTGATGTGGGGTGTTATGCGTCGTAGATGACGGTCGAAGTGGTAGACGAGTTCGATTCGGAACACGTTTCTGAACTGGTGCAGCTGTACGACCAGTACCACTGGTGGGACGATCGTACGTCTGATACTATTCGACGGATGATCGAGCACACGGACGTACTTGTTGGACTTCGTGATACCAGATCAAAAGAGCTCGTCGCTGCTGGGCGCGTGCTCACGGATTTCGTCTACTACGCTAAGATCTACGATGTAATTGTGACTGAAACACACCGTGGCGACGGACTCGGGAAAAAGCTCGTCACAGCGATCGTGGGTCATCCAGTGCTCGATTCGGTGTCCGCTCTGACGCTCGATTGTCGTTCTGGATTGATTCCCTTCTACGAGAAGTGTGGCTTCACACAACACGAAAAGCGTATCAATTTCGAGGAAAGGACGGAGGAAATAGTACCAATGGTGTATCGAACCGAGTAATCAGTCCGTAATAACCTTCTGAACGAGTTCTACTGGCGTCGCGTCGTAGGCCGGGTTCTCGATAGCGAATCCTTCTGCGGGTTCACGCATGACCTCACTCGCCGAACGGTACTCGTTTTCGAAGACGAAGCCGTCTTCGATGATCTTCGCTCCGGATCCAACGACCATTACGGACACGTCAAGCTGGGCTGCTGTCGCGGCGATTGGAAAGGTTCCGATGCGATTGTACAATGTATCGCCAACGATGCAGTCCATCCCGAACACGACGCGATCGCACTCCGAAAGGACGTGTCCACTGGCACTGTCGGCGATGAGGTGTGGTTCGATGCGATCCATGGCGGCGAGCACACGGGCGGTTTTGCGTCCAAGATAGCGTGGGCGTGCTTCTGTAACATAAACTGTCATATGGACGCCGTTGCTAGCTGCAAGCTCGATGGCTTCAAGCACGGTAGAGGAATAATCGTGCGTGAGGATTGTCATTCCGTTTTCGAGCCATTCAGCACCATTCTCGGCCGCGTGTCGTTTCGCGGTTTCAACCTGCTCGATGACAGATTCAACTGTCTCCATCGTGAGCTGTTTCGCCTGCTCGACAGTTTCTGGGTCGGCTTCGGTGACTGTGTCGATGATGGTCCGTTGAGTGGTATAGAGCGTGGCGTGCGAGGAATTTGCGCGTCTGAGAGCGTTACTGTTACGTTCGAGATCCCGAATATACTCCTCAACCGTCGCGGCCTCACGCTCGGTGATCGTAGCGATCGCTCTGGCTGCTTTGATAGCAACGACCGACGAGCTATGGGTCTGCATTTCGCGGATCTCTTCAATGGTCTCATCTATCATACTTATTACGACACTCGTTCCCGGCAAAGAACTTCTGGCCACGAGGGTCCTACCTAACTCACAAACGACTCCCGGACAAGCCCGGTGAAGTTATATCGGTTCCGGCGCTAGCGGGTGCAGTGAGTGTTAACGTTGACAGTCGTACCGTCCGCCCCGGTCACGACACCTACGTGACTGAAGCGTGGGAGCTCAAAGAGCGCATCCGCCGAGAAGAAGGCGTCCTCCAACAACGAAAGGGATTTTTCACCGACGCGTACCGTCGGTCGACGATCTACTGTTTCATCGCTGAAGGAAGTTCAGAGACGCTCATCGGATTTGCTGCTACTCGCCGCGACGGCTACATCCTCTTTCTTGCCGTCTCCCCCGACTTCCGTGGCGACGGCTTTGGCAAACGACTCGTTGCGACGGTCGCAGAGAACTACAGCGGCGTCACTTGTCATGCTCGAACGACGAATGAGAGCGCACTCGCGTTCTACAAACACCTCGGATTCGAGATCGATCGACGGGTGAGTAGTTACTACGAAGACGGTGGCGACGCCTACTACCTCCGGCTCGGTGATAACGGAATCACGAGTAAAATTTCGCGGTTTATGGGATTCTGAGCTTCAGGTCCATCTACAGCTTGATCGGCTTCTCCGTGTGAGCTGCTCTTCTGTGCGATGCTCTACTGATAAGAAGGGAGTCGGTTGGTGATGTCTCCGCGTTGCTTTGACTACAGGTCTGTTGATGTGTGCCAGAATGCGTGGGATTCTTGACGGCGAACGTCGAACGTCAGGCAGCATGAACCAGCGCACGCGCGAGTATCTTCAAGGGCGGTTCGGCGACCACTATCGTCGTTCCGAAATCACGCTACCGCCTGCAGCGGACAAGCGCGAGTGGGGCTATATTCCGTTCACAGCGGGAGCAGGGACCACGATGGTCCGGCATAAGGCGCTGATCGATCTTGGCGATCTTTCGTCATTTCTGGCGCGAAAGCGTCCCCGTCACGTCTACTTCTCTGCGGGGCGATACAACGATCCCGGCACGCGATCGATGGAGGAGAAAGGGTGGCACGAATCCGATCTCGTGTTCGATCTCGATGGCGACCATCTCCCGGGTGTCGATCCTGAGACGGATTCGTACGCCCAGATGCTCCACTCCTGTAAGGACGCCCTGCTTCGGTTGCTAGATTTCCTGACGAACGATTTTGGATTCGGACCCGAAAACACATCGATCGTATTTTCCGGTGGGCGGGGATACCACGTCCACGTTCGAGACGAAAGCGTTCGGACACTCGATCGAGCGGCGCGCCGTGAGATCGTCGAATACGTTCTCGGAGACGGTCTCGATAGCCTCGATCGTCTCACACAAACCGAGACAGTCGCTGGAATGGGTGTGAAAAACCCAGTCGAAAAACGTAGTCTTCAGACGGACGGTGGCTGGGGAGAACGCGTTCACACCCGACTCGTGGAACTCACAGACGAGGTGCGGGCAATGGACGAATCCGACGGTCTCGATCACCTCCGCGAATTCGACGGTATTGGTGAGAAGGGTGCCACGAAACTGTACGAAGCAATGGACGAGCGCTACGACGAACTGAAGAGCGGCAATCTCGAAGCGGCAGGCCAGTATACAACAACGCTCACACGCCTGCTATTCGAACGAGTCGTACGTGAGGAGTCAGCGCCGATCGACGAACCCGTGACGACTGATATCAATCGTCTCATTCGCCTTCCTGGGAGTCTCCACGGCGGAAGCGGACTCGTCGTGACCGCACTTGCACACGATGACGTCGAAGCGTTCGATCCGCTCACAGATGCGGTTGCAGACACGTTTAGAGATCACAAAATAATGATTGAAAGTGAAACAGATCAACAGGTCGAACTAGATGGGGAAAAACATAATATCTCAGCGGGCCACTGTTCTGTGCGGGAGTCAGTCGGCGTGTTCCTCATGGTCCGGGGACGCGCTGAGAAGGCACCAGAATGAATCTCGACGAACTCCAGTCCGTTCAAAGCCGTGAGCGTCAGATAGATAGCCTCCAGCAGCTGCGCGATTCGTTTTACGAAGAAGCGGGGCGCTTCATTCGCCAGCTGCGCGAGGAGCGCGAACACGTCGCCGCCAACGCCGACGATCCGTTCGACTCGTCCGACGTTCAGCGACTGTCGGATGAAATCAAAACCGCAGAGCAGACCGTCGAGGCGGTCTACGAGCGACGCATAGGAAAGCTGGTCAAACAAGCAAGCCTCGAAGCCGCCGGAATGGCCGCTGATGTGGAGGGACTTACCAAGGAAGAACGAAAAGCGTTCAACAGTCTCGTTTCGACCATCGAGGACAACAGAACGCACGTCCTCGATGACGTGCTCGCAAGCGAGCGAAGCGAAGAAGACGTACGCAACACCAGTCCAGAATCAACGAGAGTCACAGGGTCCCCAGATACACCACTGCAAGAACACAACCAATCATCTACAAAGGACGCAGAACAAACAGATCAGAACGAACGTTCGAATCAACGTACTGCGTCCAATTCGTCCACTCATACCGACGCTGATCCTAGCTCACTTGAGGAAGACACACCCACCCGCACGGACCCTGAGGACGATTCTGCTGAACCTGCCTCCGAATCTCCACAGCGTGCGGGAGACGGTCCTACTGTCAGCGCTGCCGACGTGATGGGAGATGGTGGCGAAACAGTCACACAATCAGATCAAGCAATTCCACCCGACGTACCACCCGAGGATTCACAAGCAGTACCGGTTCACGAACGAACGTCTGCTGGTCCTGAACGAGAGAACAAGCCCGACCAAACGACTAGCACGCCTACGTCTACTGGTGTGGACGCAGAGACTGTGGATTCGGACGCTGGTAATGACGCCACAGCTAGTTCGTCGATTGATCGGGCGACGGTTCGAATCACGCGTGACGTAGGGGAGATTCTGTGCGTCGACAATCGGGCGTATAATCTGTCGGAAAATGACGTCGTTACGCTTCCGAAAACGAACGTGGGACCGCTCCTCGAACACGATGCAGCAGTACGACTCGACTAACAGTCACGGAACGAGTACGATCTTTCCCAGCAGACTTTCTTCCATCACTGCGCGCTGTGCCTCTGCGGCTTCGTCCAGATCGTATCTGCGAGCGATCGCTGGAACAACCGCACCACGTTCGAGTAACGATGCGGTGCGATCGAGGATCGCACTCAGATCGGGTGCGTTGAACAGTGTCATGAACTGATAGCACACATCCTTGCTTTTCGCTGCACCGATGGCTGTGAGTTCTGCGTGTTCGGTCGCGTTACCGATACAGATCACCCTCGCTCCGGTTGCGGCCACGTCGGCGTCGAACTGCAGATTTTCGTCAGCCCGTGTTTCGAGGATGACGTCTGGCGCGTGGTCTACTGCTTCGGCTAGATCATCCCGGGTGTAATCGAGGACGGTTGTCGCGCCAAGCGATTCCAGTTGGTCGTGATACGGTGGCCGAGCGGTTCCGATAACACGCGCTCCGATCGTTGCTGCGAGTTGGACCGCGACGTGGCCAACGCCACCGTTCGCTCCGTGAATGAGGCACGTTTCCGTGGGTTCGAGGGCAGCGTAATCGACGAGTGCCCGCCACGACGTACCGACGACGACGCCTGCAGCAGCTCCGATCTCGAACGAAACATCTGCAGGGAGATGAGCAAGCCGATCGGCAGGCACTGTTACCTGTTCTGCGTAGGTACCCAGCCGATCACTACCGAGCCCCGTCGCAAACACCCGATCGCCTTCGGAAATCTCGCTTACGCCATCTCCGACGCTGTCGACCACTCCTGCAAGGTCTGTGCCCGGGATCATCGGTAGCTCAGGAGGTTCGTACTCGCCTGTCCGAAAGTACGTGTCCACGGGATTGACAGCGGCCGCACGCACCGTAACCCGAACGTCGCCGTGATCCGGTTCCGGTGGCTCGATCTCATCGAGAACTAATACATCAGGATCGCCGTGGTCGTGAAAGCGAACTGCGCGCATGATAGACTGTTCGAAGCGAGACGATATAAAAAGCAATACGCCTCTTCCCTCGATCGGAAAATGGATCGATCGCTTCCAAGCGGAGTGTTATCAATCGAGATGTCCGTCGGGCCCACGGTCAAATGAACGGGATTTATGCGGAGTCCGGTCGCCCTATCAATTGATGAAGCTACACGAGCATCAGGCGAAAGGAATGTTCGCTGACGCGGGCATCCCTACGCCGTCCTCGCAACTCGCATCGAGTGTGGAAGGGGCGGTTGAGGCGGCCGACGAAATCGGCTATCCTGTCGCCATCAAAGCTCAGGTGCACGTCGGTGGACGCGGAAAAGCTGGTGGAATCAAACTCGTATCGGACGAGAAAGAGGCACAAGCGGCCGCTGATGAAATCCTTGGCATGGATCTCAAGGGATTGCACGTCAGTCAGGTTCTCGTTGAGGAAGCCGTGGATTTCACTGACGAACTGTATCTCGGTGTGACGATGGACCGTGGCGATGGCAGGCCGGTTGCAATGGTCTCTTCGCGTGGCGGTGTAGACATCGAGGAAGTCGCTGCTGAGGATCCAGACGCAATCGTCCGAGAACACGTCGATCCCGCATTCGGGTTACATCCGTATCAAGCCCGCCGTGCGGCATTCGAGGCTGGTCTCGATGAGGTTGCGACCGACACTGCTCGCGTCCTTTCCACGCTGTACAAACTGTGGGAAGAACAGGACGCGACAGAGGTGGAGATTAACCCACTGATGGTCACGTCAGACGGGTCAGTGATCGCTGCCGATGCGGTCATGAATATCGACGACGACGCGCTCTTTCGACATTCTGATCTCGCGGCGATCGAAGAAGAGGCCGCAGCGGACGACCTCGAACGGAAGGCAAACGAATATGATTTCGATTACGTCCGTCTCGAAGGCAACGTCGGTATCATCGGAAACGGCGCTGGTCTGGTGATGACGACGCTCGATCTCGTCGATCACTACGGCGGTCAGCCCGCGAACTTCCTCGACATCGGTGGTGGCGCAAAAGCAGAACGCGTTGCGAATGCGCTCGATATGGTCTTTTCCGACGAGAATGCTGATGCGGTCGTATTCAATATCTTCGGTGGTATTACCCGCGGTGACGAGGTCGCAGCAGGCATCAACGAAGCACTCGAACAGTTCGACGAAATTCCGAAACCAGTGACCGTCCGGCTGGCGGGCACAAACGCTACAGAAGGGAGAGAGATCTTGAATACGGACCTCATTACAGTTGAAGAGACGCTCGAAGCAGCTGTCCAACATGCAGTTGAGCAAGCCACGGAGGTGGACACATGAGCGTACTAGTCGACGACGAGACGCGCGTCGTGGTGCAAGGAATTACCGGTGGTGAAGGGAAGTTCCACACCGAGCAAATGATCGAGTACGGGACGAACGTCGTCAGCGGTGCCGTTCCTGGCCGCGGCGGTGAGGTCGTCGCGGACGTCCCTGTCTACGATACTGTCGAAGAAGCGACGACAACGCACGATGCGAACGCTGTTGTCGTGTTTGTCCCACCTGCGTTCGCCGCAGACGCGATCTTCGAGGCACTCGATTCGTCCGTTGATCTCGTCGTTGCGATTACTGAGGGTATCCCACAGCAGGATATGAGCCGTGTCTACCGACGGCTACAGGAGACTGATACGTACCTCGTTGGTCCCAACTGTCCGGGACTCATAACGCCCGGCGAGGCAAAACTCGGGATTCTTCCCGGAAACATCTTCTCTGAGGGGTCTGTTGGCCTCGTCTCCCGATCGGGAACACTCACCTACCAAGTCGTCGATAATCTCACTCAGCGAAACATCGGCCAATCGACGGCAATCGGCATTGGTGGCGATCCGATCATTGGGACGGACTTCATCGACGTTCTGGAACTGTTCGAACAGGACGTAGAGACCGACGCCATCGTCATGTGCGGGGAGATCGGTGGCGAAGACGAGGAAGAAGCGGCAGCGTACATCGATAATCACGTCGATACCCCTATCGTCGGCTTCATCGCTGGACGAACCGCTCCGCCGGGGAAACGAATGGGGCACGCTGGAGCTATCGTGAGCGGCTCAGGCACTGGCACCGCCGCAAGCAAAATCGAAGCACTCGAAGACGCTGGCGTCCCTGTCGGTGATACGCCAGCGGACGTAGCTGAGTACGTCGAAGACATAATCTAAGAGAGGAAGAAGCGAGAACCATCCGAGTCATCTCATTCGACTCGTGATCGATGACTCGTCTGTTCACACCGCAGAGAGCGAATTCACGTGTCTTTGTCTTTGGATCGTGGGCCAACCAGCAGCGCGTCTTCGACCAGCGCTTTTGTCCCGCGTCGGAGGCGCTCTGAAAGCGCCTGATGTGAGACACCGAAGTCCTCAGCGAGCGCTTGGAGGTCATTGTCGCGTGGGATATCGTAGTATCCACGTTCGACGGCTTGTGTGAGTGCTGCGTATTGGTTTTCGGTGAGTCCATAGCGGCCTGCTGGGTCACCTTCCATCTCGCGGATCGTCTCAATGTCGAAATTCACTCCATTGGCCTTACAGAACTCATTGGTTTTGCTGAGGAGATCCCGTGTCGGGTAGAGCACTCGAAGATACCAGCTGCTTCCTCCTCCGAACGCGTCGATAATTGTTGCCTCTGAGTTTGTGACCATCTGGAGCACGAGCTGGACGTGTTCAACCCACTCCATCCGGTACAACTGTTCATCGCCAAGATCTGAGAGTAGTTCGACGTCATTGACGCTCGGATCACTGTCGAGAACCTCCTGCACTGCCTTATTATCCGCTCCTCGGATCCATACCAGTGGCATAACAGTTTCTTCGCCAGTCTCGATGATCTGCTCGACGTCGAATTCGATGTCCGGCAGGGCCGCGTGCGACTCTGATAACGCAAACTCGCTCGCTGGCACGTGTCCTCTGACGATAGTTGCCATGGCTGTAATTGTAGGTCCCCGGTATAGTCTCCTTCGCTCTCTGTGTTCTATGACGTGGTTTCCGGATTGTCCCTTTCTCTGGTCGATTACTATCCGTCTTTTCAATCTTCTGACTGGAGTAATTGTTCAACGACAGCACGCTTGACCCACAAGACACCCTAAATGTCTCTGATCTTGTTTCTTATTCCTGTGAGCTATCGCTTCGAGCAAGAAAGTATCACGTGCTGACTGATCGGTGAATCACGTGTGGGTCGATCGCTTGCTCTGTCTCTGTCGCATCAACGTTAGCGACGATGGCGACGTCGACCTCTGTCGTCACTTCTCGTTCTTCGTCTTTGTACTCGGCGTGACACGTGAGGATTACATCTGATACGACTCCCTCTGTGGTTTCAACGTCCCAATCGAGTTCGTACGTACCATTAGGGTCCTCAATGAATCGGTGCGGAGTGAGGCTCTCGTGATACGCCTCGAGATCTTCGATATCTGCTAATGCGTCCACGTGCACGTCTTCGTGTACCGTCGTGCCGTCGAACACTTGATCGAGACACGTTTTCGCAATGTCGTCTGCCGTGTTGAGAAACACTGACAGCCGTTCATCCCACCACCATTCGTATGCCTCCTGCTGAGGCTGTCCGGATGACTGTTCGTCGGAATCCTGACCGTCTGGTTCCGTCATTTGCATGATTGCACTCACCCCGAGAGTCACAACCCGAGTTTGGTAACTGCGGGCAAAGACGATGTTCGTAACTCTCGTATTAATATCGATGAACTCACCGCATAAATACCTGCCTGTAAATGGAAAATAATCAAATAATGGACGGGATTATCCACGTATTTGTCTCTTTCTATCGATTATACCTGTGATAATTTGTTGATGTATGTGTATGTTTCACTCACAATGATATATAGTTCACGACTTTGGCTAGTGAAGATTGGTCCGGATCGGTTAGGTTCGGAGTCCCGGCTACACCGTATTCACAGACGATCTCGTTCGGACGCGGGGTTATCCATCGTCTTCGAATGGGGAGCGCGCCGCTTCGGGTTCGTCGCCCACGATGCTGATGATGTTCTCGCGGCCGACGCGGAGCTTGCTAATAAGATCTTCATCGTCCATATCTGAGAGGAGCATACTCACCTTCGATTTCGACCAACCAGTCTCATTGACGATATTCACTTGTTTCATCCGTCCGTTGTTTTCTTCGAGAAGCGACAGAACGCGATCCTCATCGGTCATCAGCTCTGCCTCAGTGATGACTGATGTCGTTGGTTCGTCGTCTGGTTTCGGTTTCGATCCGGTCCCTGACTCTGATTTCTCTCTAGACGGAACGCTCATTCGATCCGTGATCGCATCCGATCGATACGCTATGAGGGTCGTGAGGAGCACAAACGCACCGAGACCCAAAAGCCAGTGCCAGATCGAGAGTCCTCCGAATGGTAGCTGGACGGCAGCAGCGTTTGATTCGGATTCAGTGGGCCGATTGAGCACGACTTTCGGCTTGTTGTCGTAAAACTGTCGCCCTGCTTTCCCAGTCCACGTGACGGTGTCATCCGACTTATCATCCGGTTTGGGAACGGACGCCTCGTGTGTGAGATTATCACTCCACGTCACTGCGATCCGTTGATTCGGGCCAATGAGGAGTCCGCCCTCAAATACGTCACCGACGATAATCTTATCTCCCTCAATCTTTGCGAAGTTCGACCAACGAAACGACATTTCGACGACGCCGGAGTTGTCCAGTGGGCCAACGTACGCTCGACGACTAAACCCAGTTGCGTTCATCTCCCGACCCGTCTCTTTAGCTCCACTTTCGGTCAACACCTGCGCCCGCTTCTTGAAGTTCTCATACAGATCAGACTGTTCGTTAAATTCCTCTGCAAATGCGTTGAACTGTCTTCGCTCGGTCTGGTTCGACAGATCTCGTCGATAGACGAACGTCCAGCGTGCGGACCCATTTTCGCTTACGTTGATACGGAAGGTTGTTCGATCAAACTCTTGATCTGCGATCGAAACCCCCATCTGTGCAGTAGGAGGCACTGTTCCTATCTGTGCAGTAGGAGGTGTTGACTCCACTTGTTCTGTGAGTGGTGATGAAGTCGCTATGCTGACTGGTTCTGATCCGGTCGTCGCCATACCAGTCGCTGTGAGCACGAGGACCACGGCGACGAGCACCCGTAGCATCGTTCCGTACTCTCTACGCGGGGATATAAAACGAGTGTGACTCATCGCGGTGGGTGTTACCTATTTGATTGATTTGGTCGGTGTGATTGTTCAGATTGGCGGGCATCTCTGTACTATTCAACGTGCATCTCCTGTCAGTTGTTCGTGTTCATTTTAGTTGCTCAGAAGCAACATCTGCATACCGAACGATTGTGTCAAACGCCTCAGTTTTTCGTCGTGAACCGCTAGTGATGCCTCGTGCTTCATTGTTGTCCAATCGGTCGATGAACAGCTGTGCAACGAGGGCCATTCGTCCGTTGCCGTCTCGAAGCTCGTCTTGTGCGACTGTAAGGAGCTCAGCAGCCACGAACACGTCGTAGATGTAATCTACGAGTTCCTTGGCCTGTAGCTGGGCGTACTCCCTGTCTTCCCGTGCGAGCGTGAGCAGTGCCTTCTGTAGGTCGGTGAACTCCGTCTCGACTGTACTCGCTGATTCGGTCAGTGCAGAGTGATCGATCGAATCGAGGCGTTCAGTGATGGCTTCGATGAGCATTTCGTGGGCGTTTTCTCGTTCGAGAACGCGGAGTACATCGAGCGAAAGAATGTTCGACGTTCCTTCCCAGATTGGGAGGACCTGCGCGTCCCGGAGCAGACGAGCGGTAGCGAAGCCTCGGACGTAGCCGTTTCCGCCAAGTATCTCACACGCATAGGAGGCTGTATCGACAGCCTCGCGCGCGGTACGGTACTTCGCAATAGGGACGAACAATCGGAGCAGACGACGGGCATCGTCGTCGTCCCGTTTCTCTGCTTTATCGAGCAGACGTGCTGTCTCGAAGACGAACGCTGTGGCGGCCTCGTAGTCAACGGCCATCTCGATGAGGTCACGACGCATGAGCGGGAACTGATCGATTGTCCGGTCGAACGCCTCCCGGTTTGCCGCTTGTATCTTCGATTCAAGTAGACATCGACCCATGATTCCGATGCTCGCAGCAGCGTTCGAGAGCCGCTCGAAATTGAGCATCTCTGTCATGTAATTGAATCCGTTCTCAGGTTCTCCAACGAGGTATGCCTCTGCGCCGTTCAGTTCGACTTCTCCGGTTGGAACACTGATTGTCCCGAGTTTGTCCTTCAGCCGACGGTATAGCTGATCGTTGCGTTCGCCGTTTTCCTTTGTGTGTGGGAGGACGAACAGCGACAGTCCCTTGGTCCCGTCAGGAGCGCCCTCGCGTCGGGCAAGCGCGAGAGTTCCTTCCGCATCGATGTTCGAGCAGAACCACTTCTCGCCCGTTAGATGGTATACACCTTCTTCGTCTGTTTCGGTGGCTATCGTTTCATTCGCCCCCACGTCGCTTCCCCCCTGCTTTTCGGTGAGAAACATCGCGCCTTCGATGTATTCGTCGGGATCACGCGTCGTTAGCCGCCGGAAATACTCCTGTTGGCGTTCTGTTTTGCCGTATTTGTCGAGAACGATCGCCGCACCGACTGTCATAGCGACTGGACAGACGAACCCAGGATCGACAAATGAGAGTATTGTTTCCATCGTGAGTGCGTGTGCGAACCCCAATGGCTCCTCTCGATCTGCTGGCGCGTGGAACACATCGTGAGACAGCCCGAATTCGCTGTATGTGATCCGTTCGTTCTCGTACTGCTTGGGATGATACTCGACTTCGTTTTGTATTTCTCCCCACCGATCGTAAGAGTGAAGCTCCGGTCCGTGTCGATCAATGGTGTCTGAGTGATCGACGATTGTGTTCCCGGTTACAGAACCCAACTCACGCAGCCGTGGCTCGGCCCACTCGAAGTCTTCCCCACTGTACGCGCGTTGGGCCGCGGCCTGTAGCGTCCGGTCAAGCGTCCAGTAGTTGCAGTCACGGCCCGCCTCCCAGTCGCTATAGTCGATGGGGTCTGATGTCATGCTATTACACACTGTGCAAGATTGTAGTTAATATTGATGGGAACTCAAAACAACGATCGGGCGGTTGGGAGGGGATTGGAGCGTCCCGTCGCTCCTGTGACACAGCTTGAATGTGCTGTGAGATGACGGGATGACACGAGCGGCTGATCAGCTCTCACGGTGCCAGTCTGTTTTTCCGTCCTTTCATATTCTCGTTGTAATATTCGAATGTGAGCGGACACCAATCGGCTGCGAAATCAAGTACCTGCTCCGTCATATCGCGGACCTCCCACTGACTATCCGCCGCTGCGCGCATGTCGGCGACGTGCATTAGCATCCGTGCGTTGAGCGTCATTACCATGTTCACTTTGCTTCCAATAGGAAGGACAAATCGTGCATCTTCTGGCGGTAGCCCGAGATCAAGCAGTTGTTGGTACTGCTCGACGGATTGAACGATTGAGTCGTGGAAAATCTGCTCGCGCTCTTGGATGGTTTCTTCAGTGACAGCACCGTCTCGTTGGTTCCGACCGATCCAGTCGGCATCGCTCACGGAGGGTGGCACGACGACCATTTCACCGGCCCGCACGTCTTCTGGATCGACATCGTCGAACGCGACGTATCGCTGGCTCTGGATGTCGAATGAAACGTGTCGGTGGCGGGTGATCTGTGCCATGCACGAGCGGCTGATACCTTTCACAGCAAACGTCGCGTGCGCGTGTTCGAACGGTCCGTAGTGACCGTGCCCGAGGAGATGTCCAATGAGCGTGCGCTTTTTCTCCTCCATCGTCTCGCCATCGACTGTCTCCATCGTCTTTTCGAACGACTGCTCGCCGACGAAGGAGCTTGAGTAGTCGTTTCTGGCAGCGGTACAGATAACACGTTCGGGATCTTCCGTCGCTTCGAGCAGGTGAACGTCCATAGTCGGATCAGGACACGCGATACGCTTTCAAAGAGATTTCGTCACAGTCCTGTCGATCAGTTCCCGAGCGAGTCGATGAACTCAGACGGCGAGACGACATCCATATCCTTTTTCTTGACGTGATCGAGGACCGTCCGGAAGCCGTCCATCGAGACAGACGTGTTGGTTCCGCTGTCGATTTCGTGGTAGGCGACGACGACCAACTGGTTGTACTGCTCGGCGACATCGAGGATCGCGTTGACATCCTCGGGCGAGGTACCGTGGACACGAGGAATGGTGTACATATTGCCAGGTTGGGCAGCGTTGCCGGGCGAACCACCGAAGATGTAGTTGGCCTCGTGGTATTTCTTCATGATCTCGATCGTTTCGGTGCTGATGCGTCCGTATGGAGCAACGATGTGGCGTGCGCCCCTATCGAAGCCCCATTGTTCGAGTTGCTGTTTGGATTGTCGAATTTGGCGCTCTTGTTCTTTGGCCGGATGTTGCGGTAGTGGTTTGCTCACCGGTGGGTGAGACATCATGTCCCAGCCTGCTTTGCCCATCTCGCGCATGTTGTCACGAGTCATGTTTTGCTCGGTGTTGATCGAATCAGGAATAACGGCAACACCGCCGGGCCACTTGCGCTTTTTCAGCTCAGGGAACGCCTTGGTGTACGTCGATATATGAGAATCGTCAAACTGGAAGATCACTTTCCCTTTCTTTGGCCGCGGGAGCTTACGGATATCGTCGATACCGACGGAGATGGGCTCACCAGCGGTGCTGACACTGATGCGCAGCTCTTGGACGGATTTCATGACCGGCTGTCCTGTTTTGCTGGTGAAGCCGAAATCGAGTTGGGTCCAGCCGTTGAGTTCTTTCGGGAGGAAATGTCGGCTAGTGAGCTTGCTGCTCTCGGCGGGTGCGATGAACTCGACACCAATACGCCCACGAACGGGCTTCTCGAACCGAACAGCCATCGAAAGATCGTGCGCACTGAGATCAAGTCCACCCTCATTCGAATCGTAGAATGAACGATAGATGCTGACGCCGTTCTCTTCTTCCTGCTTTCCGTTGTTCGTGCCTTTGAGTACGAGCGACTGACTACCGTTGAACGCCTTTTTGGAGTCGACTGTGTACTTGCCCGAGTCGACCTGCCAGCGTGAGCCAACGTCGCCCTCAAAGTCCTCTATGACCTCTCCCTTAGATCCGGGGGATGGGGTCCCCGTTCCTTCCGCGTCAGTACCGCTGTCGGTCCCTGATCCGGATGAATCGCTTAGTTGTGCAGTCGATGTCGATGATTGGTCTCCGTTTGTGGATGGGCCGGTCGGCAGCACTGCCGAACACCCCGCAATCGATATTGTACCAGCAGTTCCGAGCGTTGCGAGGAATTTTCGACGAGTCGATGGGCGTCTCATAGTAGGTAGTGACTTTCAACGGAGCTAAAACACTTTATAATACGATTCGTAAAACTGATTAGGTGTGTAATAAATTCTCAGCAGAGCAAACAATCCGCGGCACCGACTACTGGTGTTTGATTTTGATTATAATCTGACTCATGGCAGTGTATATTGTTGTCTATACAATAACAGATATGAAAATTTATACAAAATTTATTGTATTCATTGTTTTTTGCGAGTATATTTTCTACACTATGAAAAATCACTTACCGTCGTTCGAATTGTGGAAATTAAATTCGTACAAAATCATTGTCCATTCGAGGGTTTTATAGTGAAGATAGTGATATCGATAGAGCATGGATTGGACTCGACGCCACTTTCTTTATAGCGCGGTAGGTATTGCTGGCTTATCTGGTTGTCTACAGAATGATTCTGGTTCTTCTCCTCCATCAGAGACTGTTAGTCGTTCTCCCATCGGCCCTCATTCACCGGTTCCGACAGCGCATTCACAAACCACTAGTGTCAATGAGAAACAATCAAATCGTTCTACTGATCCATCAGAGGAGACATCTCAGACAGATGATGGTAAAGCTGTCGGAAATTCACTCTATCAAGGAGAGACGATTCCGGGATCACCGCACGCTCCGTCTGGGACAGCTCCACCGATCGGTCTCAATTTCGATGCATCGATTGCGACTCCCGTCTTGCGTGCGAGCGATGTAACCGATTACGGAGAGGTCGACTATGTCGCTGATCCGTTTTTGTTCGTCGAAGACGGGACGTGGCACATGTTTTTCGAAATTTTCAACGAAGATCGGACACCTGACGCACCGATTGGTCACGCAACGAGCTCGGACGGCTTGAATTGGACGTACGATCAGATCGCGATCAAAAAGGAGGTACACACATCGTTTCCCCTCGTGTGGAAATACAAGGGCGAATACTACATGTGTCCCCCATCCGGAAAGCGAGTCGAACTATACAAGGCACGGTCGTTCCCAAACAATTGGAAGCACGTTGGGAATGCGATCGATGTCGAGTACTACTCACACGATCCGACGTTTATCCGGTATCAGAATCGCTGGTGGCTGTTCACAGAGCGGGATAACCGTGATGTGATGATCTATCACTCTCGGGATCTCGAATCCGAAGGATGGACGCCGCACAAGGCAAATCCCGTCGTCACTGATCGTCTCAGCGCTGGTCGGCAGGGCGGTCGACCCATCTGTTCCGGAGATCGATTGTTCCTCTACTTTCAGGATTCAGTCGAGAACTACGGCGATCGTATCCGATGCTACGAGGTGACGGATCTGTCACCTTCGACCTACAACGACAGAGAGATGCCCACATCGCCGTTGCTCCATGAGTTCGGTGATGGCTGGGCGGGTGACGGAATGCACACGTTCGATCCGTGGTGGCTCGGACCAGGAAAGGGGTGGCGTTGTGCGGTTGATGGCGTTCGAGAACAGCATTCCGTCGAAGATCTGTTCACGATCGGAATCGTCGATCTTCCAGCCCATTCTTCGTCTGCTCAGCCGTCCACCTCTACTCTCCCCGAAGGAGTGGAATAATCGGGGAGTAGAACTGAGTGCAACAAAGCGAAACGGTGTAAAACAGACTTAATTTGGTTCGTACACACCGGTATGTGTTCACTACGTGAACGCCTGTTTTCTACGGCGTACGACTATCGACACAACCATTCCTCAATCTGTCATCGATGCAACGTCGTGATACCGATCTGAGAATTTTTTCTCGATGGTTTCGGGCGCAAACCGTTCGAGATGGTCAGGGATGGCGTCGTAGTGTGTGTCGTAGTTCTCGATAAGTCGTTCGAAGGCGTCTGCGAGAGCAGTCTCGTCTCCGGGTGTAAATCGCTGTCCTGCTGGTCCAACGATGTAGTCGGTGCTTCCCACGTCGGAGGCGATGATCGGCGTCCGTGTCGATAGTGCTTCTAGTAGTACCCGCCCGAACGGCTCATCGAGTAAACCTGAGTATACGAACGCGTCCGCCTTGTCGTAGATTGTAGTCAACTCGTCGTGATCGACGTATCCGAGCCACTCGATCTGATCGTCGACATCGAGTTCTCGGGCGAGCTCGTGAAGTCGCTTTTCCAGCGGTCCCGAGCCTGCAATCTGTAACGTTGCGTCGTATCCACGCTGAAGTATCTCTGCTACACCGCGTACGAGCACGTGCACTCCCTTAATATCCTGTAGTGCACCTACATAGAGAAGTTTCACCGCTCGCCCAGCTTCCGGTTTCGAGCGTCCTTCGGTGTTTTCCACCTCGAATGTTTCATCATAGAAGTGTGGGATTACCTCAATTCGCTCGTCAGGAAATCCGATTTTTCCGAAGTCTTCCACGAGGTGTGGTGACAGCGCGTGATACGCATCGATATCCCACGAACGATCGAGGGATTCGTGAACGAAACCAATCTGACCGAGTGCAACATACCCACCTCGGAGTTCTTCATCGAGACCCTGTCGGCGTTTGAGGGCAGTCGCTGGGATGCAGTTCGCACATTTCACCCGGCCCGGCCCCGAACACTTCTGTTCGCCATGGTACATCATATCTGCTTTCGGGCAGACCGGGAGATATGAATTAATCGTCGAAAGTGTTGGAACATCCAAGTCGGCGAGAACAGGAATAAATGCTGACGAGTAGGAATGAACCAATTCGTGTTGATTGAGCGCGTGGCTCTCTTCTCGGAGTGTCTCGATCTTGTTCGTGAGTGGGTGGGGTAGCTTTGGGAGTTTGTCGTGAATGACGTATTCAACGCGGTCCTCGGCTGGAAGATCAGCCGACGACGCATCCATCTGACTCGATACGTACACGGTCAAGTCGTGGTAGTTCGATAGGCGCTCGATGAGCAGTGTGGATGTTCTAACGGCTCCCGTCCCTGCTGCTCCTGGACACTCGGCAGGGACGAATCCAACGTCGAGTCGCTCACTCACGCACTACTCACCCAGCTTCCTACTACTGTCTCCATCCTGTTTTCGTCCATCGTGTGGCGATGGTCTCACCTCTGAGCCCTTACTACTTGCTTTCATCTTCGGAACTATTCTGTGTCTGTATGTGGCATTGAAATTAACACTAAGGAATGTTACTTAGTGTAAATTCTATTTGACAATCCATGCCACACATCTCATGTTGGACATGCGTCAGCCGTATGTCGTTCGATCTAGAAACGATAATAAGACCGTAGGCATCTATGCACCTAGTAAGACCGCGTCTCCGGGTTTAGGAGGTGTATTGTAATACCCCTTCGGTCTCAAACAGGAGACTAGAGAGTAAGCACGCGATATATGTATCACGAACACACGATTGGCGTCGTTATACCGGCGTACAACGAGGAGGGATATGTTGGAGAGGTAATCGAAACGTTGCCTTCATTCGTCGACAGAGCGTACGTCATTGACGATGGCTCGACGGATGATACGTGGCTTGAGATAACAGAATATGCGACGGAGTACAATGCTACACACCCTGGCACGAACGGGTACGACGCACGCGTCGTCCCGATTCAGCACAAGGTAAACCGTGGTGTTGGCGGCGCCATCAAGACTGGCTACTTACAGGCACTCGAAGACGGCATCGATGTCACGGCTGTGATGGGCGGCGATGGACAGATGGATCCAGACGTTCTCACAAAATTCATCGATCCTGTCGTCGAGGGGAAAGCCCATTATGCAAAGGGTAATCGCTTTATGAAGTTCGAAACCCTCGATGCGATGCCCCGTTTCCGTCTGTTCGGTAACACGATCTTGTCCCTGTTGACCAAGGTATCGAGCGGGTACTGGTCCATTTCAGACCCACAGAACGGATATACCGCAATCTCACAAGAAGCACTCCAGCGCGTCGACATCGATGGGATGTACGAGTACTACGGCTATTGCAACGATCTGTTGGTTCGGCTCAATCTCGCCGACTGCCGTGTTGCGGATGTCGTTCACTCGGCTGAGACCGTCTATGGCGAGGATTGGAAGAGCCACATTAACTACTCGGCATACGTGCCGAAGGTGTCGTATATGCTGCTTCACCGCTTCTTGTGGCGGTTGAATCAGAAGTACATCCTGAAGGACTTCCGGCCGTTCGCGGCAGCGTACTACCTTGGTGCAGGCGTTACCGGTCTCGGGATCGCAAAGCTGATGGCCAAACTCGCATTCCGTCGTGAGAACACTGACAGCTGGTTCTTCACGCTGCTGTCGGGTATTGTGCTTATACTCTCTGCAATGGTGCTCGATCGGATGGAAAACGAAGACATGGGCGTCCAAGTTCGAGAAGCGCCAACTTCGCTTCCAACGACGTCGATCTCGAAGAACGGACGCACCGAAACAGGACCAATTCCTGCAGACGACGACTAATTAATGAGTAGCCGTACCGGTCTTCTCGGGATGGCCCGTCAGGGTCGTCTCGATATTATTGCGGGCTTGCTTGGTCTCATAGCAGCGATAGCGCTGCTGCCGCTGCAGTTTCTGCTTGATCAAGTGTACATTCGCACGCTCCCGATCGTGTTGGGCTGTGCATCGTTGCTCTATCTCCATGCGGCTCGTGATGAGCGACATGGTGAGGTCGCAACGCTTTCGATCGGTACGGCACGTATCCTTCCGCCACTCGTCATTCTCGGTTCGGCTGCCCTCGTCGTGATAGCAGCAGCTTCAGAAGGCCGAACGCTTCTGTTCTACGATATCGCTGCAGCTGTTGGCACTGCCTTGCTCGCGCAGATTCTCTTCGTCGATAACGACTACTTCTCGCCCGGACTAATGCTCTTTCAGATCATTGTCTTCGGGCTCGTCGTCCGATTCGCCGCGCTCTACACGACGCCCGGCTTCATCGGCATCGATGTCTGGACCCATATGGTGGACTGGACTGGGAAGATATACGAAGCCCGATCATTGCAGCCAATATCGGATGAGAAATACTTCGCCTCACCGTTGTATCACCTATTGGTCGTCGGGTCGAGTTTGCTGCTGGACGTGTCGATCAGAACGGCGCTGTTCATCGTGGTCGGCGTAGCGATGCCTATTTCGGTTCTGCTGATCTATGCAACGGCGACGTTTTTCGTCGAGCCACGCTGGGCGGTGTTTGCCACAGCAGCGTACGCGATCAGCGCGTCCGTTATCGAGTGGGGGATCCACCTCATTCCGACGAGTCTAGGGTTAATCTTCTTTCTCGCGATCTTCTACAGTCTGGATCGGATGTTACGAATCGACTACAAGCCGCGTGATTTCGGGCTGGTCGTGTTCTTCAGCGTTGCGGTTATCCTCACCCACCAGATCTCAGCGTTCATCATGCTGGTGTTCACCGGCTCTGGCCTCCTCGCCTACTTCGGCCTGAGCCTCGGCATCTTCGATATCGGCCGGGCCAGTTGGGAGCGCTCGTCGACGCGCGAATCGGTGAATCTCACCGGACTGTTAGTGTTCGACCTCGGGCTGATCACGTTTATGTGGTCGCTAACACCGTACCAAGGTGGATCATTCCTAACGACGATCCTCAACTACTTCGTCAACACGGTGCGCGATACTGCGGGTGCTGGCAATCTTGCCAGTTCATCACAGAATATCCCTCCGAGCGCGATGCCCCAGCAGACGCTTATGCAGAGCATCGTGGAGTATCTCGACGTGCTTGGATTTCTGTTGTTGCTGTTGTTGACGATCGTGGGCTGTCTGTACATCATTCGACAGGAAAATATCTCACACGCGACGTTCACGTGTGTCATTGCGACCGTTATTATGCTTGCATTCGTGTTCGGATTCCCCATGTTCGGGATCAGAACGTTCGTTCCTGGTCGGTGGTATCCGTTCGTTGGTGCTCCGATGGCCGTTGTCGGCGCAATCGGGCTCTCCTATCTCGTCAAGAACACCCAACCGTCAGTCATGGTGATCGTCCTATTGCTCTTCGTCGTCGTCTTCCCGGCGTCCTCGATTCTCGCAAGCGAAAGCACACAGGATCAGCCGGCGTTTGCTGACACCCAGACGCGCTACAGCTACACGGAAGCTGAACTGGCGGCCGTAGATACTATCCGTACCTACGCAGAGAATAAGAGTACGAACTGGGTCACCGATCACCCGTATGCGACAGTGTTGACCCGAACACAAGCTCACAACATGGAACCAGGCGCGATCCAAAACGGGCAGGTTGCCGGGTGGGCTAGGGATATACGATATGAAAACGGAACAACTACTACGCGGATGGTAGAGGCAGACACCTACATCTATCGGGACTATCAGGGAAGTGGTGCTGCGTACTTTAAGTTCTACTACAATAACTCGACAGTTTCGTACACACCCTCTGTCTCATACAAGCAAATGTGTGGAGGGAACAAGGACATTCTATTTATGAATAGTCAGGTGACTGTATGTAATTCGGCTGGAGCATAACAAAAACGTTGATAATGTTCGTAGAATTTCGGCTTCGGAGGAACGAAGGAATAAATAAGTGCATACGGAGAATCCGAAACAACAATGAAACTCACGAGAATGTCAGCTAGATCAGTTTCTTGCCAATCCATTATTCGACAAAAGATGAATGTAAATCATGGTACATTTAGTGGTGTATTGAAAAGAGGTGGTGATCGCAGTGAGTGATCACTCGATGGAGGCCTTACTCATCGGAATCGACGCCGGATGTCTTCCGGTGTTCGATCGATTGATTGAGGAGGATGTCATCCCAAATATTGAATCTATCTGCGATACTGGCGTTTCTGGGCCACTTACGTCTCAGATTCCGCCATGGACGCCTAGTGCATGGCCGTCGATGTACACCGGAGTGAATCCCGGTAAGCATGGAACGTTTGGTTTCGTCGATTACGACGGATACGATTGGCACGTCGTCACTGCCGATCACGTCCGTGAGCACGCACTGTGGAAGCTATTAGAGGAAAACGACATGTCGAGTGTCGTGGTGAACGTTCCAGTCACGCATCCACCTGACGAGATTGATGGAGCAATCATCCCTGGATTTATCGGTCCAGAGCATCCTGAATCTCATCCAAAAGGTATTCTAGACGAGGTCCGTGAGGAAATTGGTGAGTACCGCGTCTACCCTATCTACGAGCGTGAAGACGACTGGCCGGATTCACGGAAAATGGACGAGTATACGACACTCGTTCGGATGCGCGGCGAGGCATTTCGGTATCTGGATAAGCGATTCGAACCGGATTTCGGGTTTGTTCAGTTCCAAAAGCCCGATACGGTGTTTCACGAATTCCACGGGAATTGGGAAAAGGTAAAAACCGTCTACGAAGAGACCGACCGTCAGATTGGTCTCCTCCTTGAGGAGTGTGATGCGAAACGGGTCTTTATTGCAAGCGACCACGGGATGGGTCCATACGAGAAATACGAGTTCCGGATGAACGAATTTCTCAAAGACGAGGGCTACGCTGTGGCGACCCAAGGCGGCAAGGGAATGCCGTCGTGGAATCCGATCCGGAATCAGCTCCGTGAAGGGCAAGACCAAGAGACGTGGGAACCGGGCGTCGTCGAACGGTTGGCCGCTGTCGCAGCCCAACATGGTGTCACACCCTCTCGGATCGAAGGAGGACTCAAAACAGTCGGTCTCGACCGGATCGTGAAACAGTACCTCCCTGAAAACATCGCACGGACTGCGAGCGAACAAGTCGACTTTCCGGAGTCAAAAGCGTATATGCGTGCACGCGTCGAACTCGGTGTTCGAATCAATCTCGAAGGGCGTGAGCCGGATGGGATCGTGCCTGAATCGGAGTACGAGTCGGTTCGTTCTGATATCATCGAACAGCTTACGCCGCTGACAACACCGGATGGCGAGCCGATGTTCGACGAAGTCGTCCCGCGGGAAGAGTACTATCACGGTCCGTACGCTGAGAATGCCGTCGATATCGTGACCGTGCCAAACAACTTCGATCACTTCCTATCGGCCCATCTCCTCGGAAAGCACTTCGGGCCACCCACAGAGCCGTGGAATCACAAGCTCGATGGGGTGTTCGCTGCGATGGGTGAGGGTATTGATGATTCTGTTTCGGTTGAGGACGCCCACATCTACGATGTCGCGCCGACGATCATGGCCGCACTTGGTGTTCCGTACAGCGATCGCATGGACGGACGCGTCCTTCCAATCGTCGATGATCCTGGTTCAATTGCGTATCCTGAGTACAACAGCGACGATGCTGCCGGTATCGAAGACGACGACGTCGAAGACAGATTGGCTGATCTCGGGTATCTTTAAACGGACACCAATATACCGCGATACTGCAGCGTGTCGTCTCCTGTCTGTTATATTCGAGAGTGCTCTCTCTCCCCGTCAGTTGATCGTCTGGCGTGCCATCGGTTTGTGCTGATGCGCTCGCTGTCTGATCCCGTCGGCAATCACGCTTACTCGGTCATGTACCGGGGGCATCATTCCAGAGATCCACGTGGAGCCGTGGCGTGTATCGATAACCGTGTTCGATGGCGAGTGCAGCGACTGTTTCTCGCGTATCGTCGAGCGCCGAACGTGTCGCGCCTTCCGGCATGAGAAGAACATCGGTGTTTCGTATTTGGGTTGAGGTCACAGCTCGTATCCGTTCGAGCAGATCGGTAATCTCCGGAAGATCATCGGAATCAGTGACCACGAACTTGAGTTGGAACTCGTACGATTCGATGAGTGTTGCAAGTGTCTCGATATCAAGCCGACGTGCTTCGTGGGATTCTATCCACTCTCCATCACCTGTAGGTGCCCGTTCGGGCGTTGGTGTGCTGCTAGCGAGCTTTGGGCTGATACTTGCAAGATCAATGTCACCCTCTCGATAAACGGTTCCATTTGTCTCGACAGTCGTGTGATAGCCACACTCAGCGAGGCGATCGAGGAGTTCGACACTCGTATCGTGGATCAGCGGCTCTCCTCCCGTGAGAACGACGTGTGTCGCTGGATACGACTGTACGTCCTCGATAATATCTTCGATCGATAGCCACGCGTGAGTTGGTTCCCACGAGGTGTGATACGAGTCACAGAACCAACATCGGAGATTGCAGCCGCTGGTGCGGATGAAGACAGATGGCGTTCCAGCGAGCACTCCCTCCCCCTGCAGCGAATAAAACAGCTCGTTGATTGGGAGGTCACCGCTATCGGTATTGCCATTTCGATTTTCATCGTTTCCGATTTTCGTTCCCGTTGAGGGATCTACGGACGAC
The DNA here is from genome assembly GCF_023276375.1 of Halocatena marina. Taxonomy (GTDB): domain Archaea; phylum Halobacteriota; class Halobacteria; order Halobacteriales; family Haloarculaceae; genus Halocatena; species Halocatena marina. The sequence goes on from NZ_JALLPK010000001.1 coordinate 693,426, forward strand.
TCGTCAGTATTGACTGGCATCGGTTCATATTCCCCCGTGTCCAGCGCAGAGTTCGCTGGTTTCACGGACTTCGACAGCGATCGCGGAGACTGTCTCCGGTAGCTTCTCTTTGAGTCGCCGTTCGAGAGCGACACTCATGACTTCTGCAGTCGGCGGATGTTCGAGGACAACTACTGCATCCCCATCACCTGACTGCTCGAACGCCTCAACCAGAGGATCACCTCGTTCGAGGAGGAATCGGTGATCCCACTCGTTGATCAGAGACGTTACCTCTCCCTTATCAACTACCCAACCACAGTCAGTGAGTGTTCCCTGAATCGAAACAGTAACCTCGTAGTTGTGTCCGTGGGGACGCGAACATTTGCCAGTGTGATGTCTGAGTCGATGACCTGCACTGATCCGAATCGGTCGGTCCTGACCGATGTGGAGGGTACGCTCTGTTTCTTTGATTCTCTTCAGTGAATTAGTGGCTCTTTCTTTGATTCTCTTCAGTGAATTAGTGGCTCTTTCTTTGCTCTCGTCCTTTATATCATCTCTATCATCGATTTCGTGTTCTGTACTCTCTGTATGGCCATCTTCTGAGACTCCTTCGATCATATTCTTAGATGACTGGAAGAGCACTTAGTCCTGTTCGATCAATTTTTTGTGCTGCGTTATAAGAGAATATTAGAATTTACGTTCATTCCAAATATAGGGGCGTCTCAGTCGCTGCTTCGCTCGTCATCACATTCAGTCTGTAACGGAAAACGAGATAGCAGTTGACGCTGCATTCACTGTGTGAAAATAATGACTCGACAATCGCGGGGGTTCTGTCGCTGAATAATATGATTCGTATCCATCGAGCAGTGCTGGTTCGTGAGTGCACGTGATTCGTGTTTCAGATCTCGTCTGAGTTACGCGGCATTGCCTGATGGATACGCGCGTTGATTGCTGTGTTGCAGTGTACTCTCCTATTCTGATCGTTCAGCAGGGCGGCTGTTCGTCGTTTTCCTCCGTTTCTGTATCCTCCTTGGTGTCCATCTCGTCCTCCGTGTCTTCCTCAGTAGTCTCCGAGCTTTCTTCGGAGTTCGTGTCTTCTTCTGTCTCGGTGTCCTGTTCAGTATCCGAGTCGGTGGCTGTTTCCTCATCTACTGTGCTATCGTTCTGCGTGTCGGTTTCAGTCTCTGTATCGGTATCTGAGTCTGTTTCGGTATCACTGTCTGTCTCTGGGTCCTCAGTTGGGAAATCAGATTCACACGGGATTCCGTCGCCGTCCCGATCTAAATCACTGTTATCATCGCCTTCTGCCTCAAACACTGCCTCGACTTGTTCTCTACTATTAAAGTCTCCGCAGTCGTATGGGTCGTCTGCGTCTCCGGATGGCGTCGGAGTTACGACACCGCTATCGTCTTGCGCTAATGCACCGAATGGCCCAACACTAATTACGGCGATAGTGAGCACAATAGTGAACGCCAGCGTAGCAATTCCTGTCTTAACACGTTTAGATGTGGTCGGTTTCATGACCGACTGCTACGATACCGTTTGTTGTAATATGCTTTCTGGCCACCTATATTAAATCCTTAGAATGGTGAGAAAGGTGGATGGGGTGTAACATCATGTCATATAATAATTGGGATAGAATCTAAATACATATGCTAGATTAACATTTGAGAGGTGGTGGATACCAATCTTCGTTGTCAATTATTTGTTGAATGGAATAGTATCCGATAGATTTATCTGTGGTTGTGCTGGTATATCCAACTGGTCCCAATAACATAAGTTGGAGACCGAAACCTTGTGCCCCTGCACACGGTTTTCCGATGCGTTCGAACTAGTTATGTGACATTCTGACTGCGGTCTCCAATAGAGACTATTATGCAGCCCCACTTAACTATTTATATATGGTGCTACTCACCATATCATGTACAATAGTGTGTCTGTTCGAGTCAGTCTGGTGGGAATATATGTCTTTGAATTTCCACCACACTCTTCGTCGTGACCCGAGGAACACATTAGGTGGATGATCGATCGGAATCACAGTGGTCGAACAACACGACAGTCTATTCTATCCCTCGATCGCTTGCGCCTTTTCTGATCTCTTTTGCACGTGTTCGTACGCGAGAGATGTACCGCTCGATTTTCTCCGGCTTTTCTCCGTAGAACGAGGCGATCCAATTAATATCCGTTCCGGGCTGTGTAAGGAAGTAAGCAGTCAACGTGTCTCGTCCAGCCTGAATGATCGTCGGAGGGACACCTCTCGTTCCGGTACCGACCTCCTCAAAACCGTTGACATCGAAATAAACATCTGCATACAGTTCGGCGAGATCGGAATCTTCGAAGGTTATTCCCTGATGTTGGGGTGCTTCGAATCGATAACGGGGGTCGCCGTCTGACGACGTCACCTCGACAATTCGAACGCCGAGAATATACTCTCGGGACACTGATTCGTTTCCCCTATCCGTGGTCGGATTATTGGATCGTGACATGGATGATGTACAGTTGATTGTAATACGGAACAGCACGATATGCGCGACCGTCAGACGAGCAACGTGTTGACAGACTGTGAATCTTTCTGCAACAAGAGATGAGTTACCCGACGACGATTGCTTCACTCAGTTGAGTTCTTCGCGAAGGCTAACGATGTCGTCGAAATCGAGACGATCATTTTCGTTGAAATCGTATGCGTCAGCGTTCAAACGGATGCTGTCGTCATCGAAATGTGAAAACAGTGTGACAATGTCGTGGTGGTCCAGTCGTCCGTTCCCGTTAACGTCTTCGTAGAGACCGTCTCCATCGGGGTCGGTAGGTGCGTTGTCTCCAATAACAGCCGGTGGTCCTGTGATGAATAGGCCAGTTCGTGCCTCCGCATCGATAGCATTGCCCTTCTCATCGTCCATCTGATGGATATCAATGGCGAGGTCGGTCGTTCCCATTTCGAGGGCACGCAACTCCACTGAAGCGATTGGGACATCGCTCTCTCCCGGTTGGATGTTCTTCTTTGTGTCTGCGAACCGGAGGGATACGGACGCACCGTCATCAGAAATAGTGCTGTCAGTAACCATCAACGTGTCCGGGAAAGAAACGTCAGTAATTGATGCCACGTCTGGATTGGAGACCGTAACGGTAACCCGGCCGCCAGAGATCCCTGATGGGAGAGACGACGCACGTAGGTCTGTACTCGCAGTGCTCCCGTGGGCAACAGCTATCGAGTCGATGTCGATCAGGACGTTCGGTTGGTAGACGTACAGCCCGTCGTTGGGGTATGAACGCGCAGGTCCGCCGAAGCCGTCCTCACAGCAGAGAACACGGCCGTCGTCCATTACGTAGACGTTGTCAACGTTCCTGAGTGCATCGTCTGCGTCTTCGGGTGCGTCTGTGAAATCGGGACCAGCAATAACTGGTTCGAGTCTCGAGACGTTGTAATCTCGTTCCAATTCGCCTCGGTAGACCACACCACCATCGACACGATCCATCTGAATGTCGCCTTCGTCGTTGGCAAGATCGTCGTTGAACTCAGAGATACCGAAGTAGACAACGTCACCCGGGCCAGCACCGTCGACGCTGTCGACACCCTCGGCCTTGTTGAATTCGATTGAGGCACCGATCTCTTTTGCGGCCGCGCGGGTTTCGAGGAACGGTACTTTGCGGAGGTCCTCATCGACACCTCGCGGTCCATCGCTTTCTACTTGTTCGGCCCAATCGATGATCTCTTGATTGGAGATGTAGTTCTGATTGCCGTTCTTGATGACGTCCCGATCGGCTTCCTCCAACGCTGCGTCGAGATCCTCTCTCCAGTCCGTCTCAGCGTGGGCTTCGAGGTAGTGTTGTTGCGTGATGTCGTCGTAGGTGGCGATCCACCGTTCTACTTCCTCGTTACTCGCGTGCCCAAGCTCAATCCACTCGATTTCGAGAGGGGTTTTCGCCGGTGAATGTCTGTTTCCGGAATCTGCAACGGATGCCTCATCGTTGGTTATTTTCGGGGCGTAAAGCGAGCCTTCGATCTCCATCGGATCATCGTACCTCGGAATCGGATCGTCGGCGACAAACTTGTAGATACCCTTGCTATCACCGTCCGAGCAGCCATAGACGGTTCGTTTATCGCTCTGGAAATCTGGTGCCTCCCACGCCGCCCGACCCATCACATAGTATTTGATCGGCTGGGGTGTCTCGGCTGCAGGATCACGAATATCGACGTGATAGCCGTATCGATACGGATTCGGGTAGATATCACCGATTGGGGTGGTGACATTATTTTTGCCGTTTGTCTGATCAACTTGCTCAGCTCCAAGATAATACGCGAGGAATTCGACACCGTCCAGCGCCCAGAAGCCCTGTGGACTGAACGAGTCGTCGTAATACGTTTCGATAGCCTCCACGATCTCGGACGGGTTCGGTCGGTTCCAGAACTGAGCACCGCCGATGAGACCCTTCCCGCTCCCGTTTTCTTCGATGTCACCCACCGTATTGGTCAGGTTGACGCGTGTGTGGGCGTAGTTCTCCTCTGAGGAGACCATCGTACCCCACGGGCTGAGATCACCATAGCAGTTGATACGCGTACCACCAATCGAACGGAGTGGCTCGGTGTTCGCAAGGTTGATTGCGTTCTTCTGGTCGGCCTCCCACTCACCGTCTTCGGTCTGGCGGATTGGGATCCGTGAGACGTTCCCCGGGCTGTTTTCCCAGTTCGTAAACAGGTATCCCTCCGTGCCATCGTTGTTTGTGGCGACGAACTCGTTACAGTCGGGATTAGTCGCGGCAGCCCCGTACTGAGTGCCTGGGAAGTTGTCCTGTGTGATGTCTGTACCCTCGGGCGTCTGAGTTACACCGAGTCGCTCCGTGCCACCGTTTATCGATTCTCCTCCCTGCGCGAGTAATACGTACTCGCCATTACCAGAACGTACCTGACCTTGTTCTTTCTTCGTCTGCGGTGTCGATACCTCTATGAAATCGTCGTTATCTCCGTCCAGTTCAAACTGGAAGCCGCTGAAGTAACCGATACCCGCTCTGTTGAATGGCGCTGGATTGTCCTCGCTCGGATGTTGGAGACTGTACAGCAGCCCGCCGTCCTCGAATACAAATGGACCTGTCACCTCGGCACCGTGCGCTGTTGTTGAAAATCGCTTGAGATTTCCCTTCACACTTGGCGCCCCAGGTGTATCCGTTTCTTCTACCTCATCTGCACTTGCCACACCGACCACGCTTGCTCCGAGCGCAGCGGCTATTGACGTTTCCATCAGACTCCGCCTAGTAAATTTCATTCTCGGTTTTGAACACTATCTCACTACCTAAAATACTTTTATAATATTTGTATTGATTGAGAAATAGTAATATTGGATGGAGGAAAGGTATATACCGGAAGAGAGTCTCATGGTGATATCGATTGTGACGCGGATGCTCTAGCACTCTCTGTATCCTCTAATCACGCTGTTTCCGAACTGCTCTTTTGCTTGGAGTTGGTGATCAAGTAGTTTCTGCCATCAGTCTCTTAACTGAATGACAAATGTAGCACAATACGATAAAACCGAATCTCAGTGCAATAATTTATAATTAGATAATGTTTGCTATGATATGATATGATATTTGATTAGATAAAACCACCTTTCGGTAAGAGTCAAACGTTTAGTCGAACCATTGTATGGTATTTGTGGATATGGCGGTTTGATGTGTGGGGGTAATCAGATGAGTGCTCTGAGTATCATTGATTTTCGAACGAACAATCGAGCAACAGACTCACTCACACCAATAACGACAGCCAGATAGCGGTTGTCTGAGATTCAGAATTGTACAGTGTGTTCACGCTCCATGTGTCGTGGGGGATAATTCCTATTCTTGAGTCATTGCCACGATACGTTGTCGTGGATGTGGATAGGTTTCCCATGATTTTCACGAGACAACGAGACTCTATTCCGTCGATTGTTGACACAACTTCGTCGGAGACAACGCGATATCAGTGACTAAGAGACCCACCTTTGTTCAAAATATATTTGCATCATGATTGTAAATTCTAATATCCTAATTGCGGATGAGTCGCATCTCTTTCGAACCATTGTCATTGAACATAAATATGACAGTTGGCAGGGGTTAAGTATAATGTACGCTGTGGTAGTCATAATGGTCGAAACAGAAGGAGTGTACCCACCGTCGCTCATTGCCGATGTCGTCGATGCCAAATTTTCGCACCTAATAGATGATACAATCTGTTTCGGTGGAGAATGTGAGTATGCACAAGCACACAACTGGTGGCTCACTTCAATTTTCACGTCTCAATGTTCTCAGAGGGCTACTGCCCGATACACGTGTGCTGCGTGTATGAGACGAGTGAAGATCGTTGTTGATCTTCCTTCGCTCACATACCTTGAATACTCTGATCCAGATGACGTCGTTGATGAACTCATCGATTATGATGGGTTCACGAGCAAATCGATGATCTAAACACGAAATTAATTTCTAACAGAGCGCCGCTTTTCGTCTCCGATTGTCTATAAGCTCCCAGTCGTCATTTTCTTCGCGCATTCAACTAACTCACTTGTTTGCACTCACCGTTCTGGCTGCTCCTGTAGAACTCAGACTTGCGAACATATCGTTCGAGTAGTCGGTTATTCACAATCCAGTACTCCTTGTTTATCTCCAGTATTGTAAAATCGGTAGTGAGTAGGTTGACGTTGCTTGTTGTTCAACCATACATCCGTCAAGATATCAGATTTTGGAGATAAGCAGTTCAGTATGAGTGCACGCAGCCGTAAATCGCGTTCGATCACAGTTCAAATTTGGTGGTTCAGCACAGCACGACTTATCGAGTCGGGGTGTCTCTCGGGAAAAACCACTGTAATGTTCATCGATCCATTTCGTCTATATCATATTAGTAATCTTTGAATCCAAATACCCTTTTTTCCCCACATCCGTCACAAACGGCAATATATGTATTCGATGACTTCATTGTCTTATGAGGGATAGTGTTTTTTTCATTACATTCATCACATCTCCATTCGAACATCACCAATTACAACCAATCTTAATCTTACTTGCTCACTATTTATAAACTTCATCTCATAATAACAATACGATCGCATTTTGTCTCCACTAATCGTTGTGCAAAGCCCTCTATGGAATGCATGGCGTGGGGGGCTACGTGCCGCTGGAGTCATTGATTTCTGTCTGCTGTCGAGGTCAAACACTCTGTGCGAAGTGAAGATAGAAAATATTCATGGTGTGGATTTCCTGATATGTCGTATATTGGACGTTGGTGCGAAGACGGTGGTATATACCTCAAAATGAGATGTGAATTGTACGTAAACGAATAACGGGATACTGTTCACGTTCAGGACTGCCGTACTTGTGGTGCAGCCGTATGTTAGAAAACTGCAGTCCTCTTTATTGATAGCGTGGCTGGAGCACAGTCACCATCTCTCATATCCTTTTATTTCAACTGCACTTATTCTCTCCTTAGTAAATACATACTTTAGCACTCATCTCACCCTCTTCGAAGTACGAGAAAATGCCTACACGGGATACTGATCTCAAATTTTATGTTATTGTCATATGAACATTGATCGAAAATAGGTTTTAGGGAAGTCGACATTCAACACGAAAAATGAGTGTGTGGATGATTACTGAGTCGGAAATCAGATATATTACAATTTATTTTTAATTGTATGTATTTACTTTGGAAGAATGTGTTTTGCCCATCTTGTAAGCTAGTCTTTTGATTTGATCCATGTCGAAATTACTATATAACAGACAAGAATGCTGTATTCACTGACTGCACGTTACCGTCACTACGTCTCAATATGAAAAAACACTCCGATAGATGTGTTGATGTTGCTATATTGTCGCAGTAAGCCGTCAACGTGCGCTGTGTATACAACAACGGCTAATCACGAACTAGCGTCCCATGGAGTAGAATTCCTCGTTAGGTCGCATGTCCGCCACTGTCGCCATCCTATTCGAGAGATTATAGAAGGCGACGACGCTCGTGATATCCCAGATCGCTTCTTCAGAGAAGCCATGATTGCGGAGTTTGGCAAGATCTGTTCGACCGATCGATTCCGGTGATTCAGTGAGGTCCGCCGCGAAATCGAGCATCGCGCGGTGATTAGGACTCAGATTCGCCGAGCGGTGATTAGTTGCGAGCTGGTCAGCGAGTTTGGGTGCTTCTGCATAAATTCGTAGCAACGCCCCGTGAGCGACGACACAATAGAGACAGTCATTCACACCACTCACCGTCACGACGATCATCTCGATCTCTTCGCGTGCAAGTTCGGTATCCTCAACGAGCGCATCGTGATACGCGACAAACGCTCGGAAGTGGCTCGGTTTGTAGCCGAACGCACTGAACACATTCGGCGTAAAGCCCGTGCGTTCGGTTTCCTCGTCGATTCGTTCGCGGAGATCGTCGGGAAGCTCATCGTGGTCGGGAGTCGGGAAGTTCTGCATCGGCTTCGTCATACTCCAACGTGATCTGGAAGGGTTTTATACTGCGGGTTACCCGTTGTCTATCCCCTCTGCTTGATTGCGTCTCCTGTCTCTCTCAAATGTGGGTGAGTATATCATGCGATCATTCTCATCCCTGATTAAAAACCAGTTATTTCCGGCATAGAATACACAAGACTTTGAGAGGTAATTATGAGTCTATGAAGATCGGACGACGGACGTTTCTACGATCGACCGGCGTACTGTTGGGTTCTGGAGCGTTAACGCTGGAGACAGTAAACGCAACTGGCAGCGATGAGATAACTATTCTAACCGACGAACACAGTGTCAGCCACGTGTATGCCGACGATCTGTATGGGATGGCGTTCGCAAACGGATACGTACAGGCTCGTGATCGACTCTTCGAGATGGACGTACTCAGACACATCGGTTATGGGAACAGTGCAGAGGTGCTCGGTCCATCCCAGTTGCAATCGGACATCGAAGTTCGCCGTGATCTCTACAGCAAGCGTGAGATCAAACGGCAGTACGAAACCGCCTCTGATCGGACACAGCGGGTTCTCGAAGCGTTCGCTGATGGCGTGAATCGGAAGATGGTTGAGCTAGCCGCCAGCGGACAATTGCCGGGGACGTTCACCGCTCTTGCGCACGCTCCAGCACCGTGGACGCCAGCAGACTCCATTGCCGTGCTGAGCTATCTCATCGGATACTTCGGTGTCAGCGGCGGGAATGAACTCGCTAATGCGCAAGAACTAGCTCAGCTCACTCAATCGCTCGACGACGAGCGATCGGCCTACGAGGCGTTTGGCGACCGAAACTGGCTTCGAATTCGTGAAGATCATTCCACGTCAATCTCGGCAGAGGATCTCACTGTCGACGGTGGTGAGGAGGTGCTTCCCTACGAGGACGTTCCAGATGAACAGTTGCGGTTTGTGGATGCTGCTCTCGATGCAGAACCGTGGGGCATTGAGAATGATTTCTCGCTCTCCGATTTCCTGAGTGGTCTGAGGCGAGGCGAGGAGGCGGGAAGTGGAGTCATGGAGGGGTTCAAGTGGGGGAGCAACGCACTCATCGTGAGTGGTGAGCACACCGAGACAGGATCCCCGATGCTCGGTGGCGGTCCCCAGATGGGCTATTTCAAGCCGCCAGTCATCCATCAAGTGGGACTCCACGGCGCTGGGTACGATGTGACCGGCATCGGTGTCGTCGGGACCCCAGGGATCGTCATCGGCCGCACGCCGGAGTTCGCGTGGACGGTCACAAGTGGGCGTGATGATCAGGTCGATACCATTGCAGTCGAACTCCATCCAGAGGATAAGCATCGGTACAAGTGGGACGGTGAGTGGCACAGCATGCAGACCGAGACAGTCGTTCACAATGCGTCGGTTGTCGGATCGATCGTCTCCGGGGACCCAGATGTTCGAGTTGTAAAACAGGAGATAGCCCGTATCGAAGAAAATGGGGACGTCATGCCTGTAATCGCGTGGAATTCCGACGAGCGCGTTGCGTGGTGTCAGCGAACGACAACACGCTATCAGGAACTCGAAGGAGCGTTCATGTGGGCGGATCTCGGTACACGGGACGATCTCGACGGATTCAAAGATCAGATCAGCGAATTTCCGTTCACGTTTAACTTCCACTATATTGACAGCGAGGATATTGCATACATTCATACTGGAAGCGTTCCGGACCGGAACCCGTCTCTCGATCACCGACTTCCAGCTCCTGGATCGGACCATCAATGGCGCGGTAAGCGCGTCGGTCTCGGGTTACAAACTTCGTATACGAACCCCTCCAGTGGATACGTTGTGAACTGGAACAATGGCCCGTGTGCGGGCTGGCGAGCGGGCGATGCTCCACAGCAGTGGGGATCTACTCACCGCGTCGAACTCCTCGATCGGTTCACTCGGTCGGCACTAGCTGATGGGCCGCTTTCACTCCAAGACGTCAAACAAATCATCGAGCGAGCCGCAACGCACGACGCAAGCGCACCTTACACCGTCCCAGCCCTCATCGATGCCGGGCACACGAGCAGCGACGCACAGCTTCGAGCGATGGCGGACGAACTCCAAACGTGGAAACAGCGTGGATACGCGTGGCGCGATGCGAATGAGGACGGTCGCTACGACTCCGGAGGGATGGCTATCTGGGAAGAAACACGCCGCGAGCTACAACGTCTTGTTTTTGAGGACGAACTCGACGAGCAAACACCCGATCTCGCGTTCGACCCCCCGGAAACCCGACACGCCGCAGATCACGGACGAGCACACCAGGAGACGACGCTCGTGGATGCGATCGCCGGTCGGACGACCCACGACTGGTTCGGGGGTGTAACTGATCGTAGCGAGCGCACACAGAACCACGATGAATCGGTCCGTACCGTCCTCAGACAGGCGCTCGAACAGGCTGCTCAAACGCTCGAAAAGCGATATGAGAGCGCCAACCCAGAGGACTGGCTGCTCTCAGTCCGTGAGTCTACATTCCGATCGCTCGGAGCGAGCAAACAGACATCGATCAAGATGGTCAATCGAGCGACGTACAACCAAGCTGTTGCAGTCGGTGAGGGACTCGAGGGTTCTCAGCATATCCTCGCACCGAGCAACGATGGCAACATGACACTCCCCGAGGTGCTGGCAACGCAACTCGGAGGAGACGAACCGGATCGATTGACCGATCAGCTGGACGAGTATGCGGCCTTCGAGTACGCTCCCAACCCGTACACCCGAGAGCAAGTTGAAACAATCGCTACGGATCACCAGACCCTCCGGGCGTACCACACGTCAATCGACGACCCGATCGAACCCACCGGTCAGATTTCCGAACGAACGCGAACGCAGATTGCTACGCAAATCAAAACAAACGAAGACAACAACTGAATTCCTTGCTGTTACACCGGTGTTGTTGGTTATAAATCATCATCATTTGTCGGGCCGATTTTTTGTTCGTCGACTGTTTCGAACTCATGGTCAATGACGTGGCGGGGATTTTCGTCGTCATCGCATTCGTATTTGTAGCGGACGCCTTCTTTCTCATCCTGAGTCGCTTGGTGTGAGCCATCACAGAACGGGTAGTCGGCTGAAAGGCCACAGAGACAGATCGCAATGTCGCCTTTCTCCTCGTCAAGGTCGTCGGGTGTGATGATCCGTGGCTCGGTCGCAGCGTGTGTGATTTCGCGGACCATACCCTCTCTTGTCGTTGGCTTTCCGTGAACGTGTGGTATCTGCACGGATGCACCCGACGAAACACTTTCAATCTCAACTCAACGGTGGTGGCCCTGTTGTCCTCCCGTGGCACCGACAACGATCGGATCGTGGGAAGATCACTTTCAGCGTCCATGGCGCAGTCTTATCATCGTACCGTTCGTGGATAGGATAGCGAATGAATCAGCTCAGGACCGACCCAGTACTCCAGGAATTGATCGAAGAACATGGGACTCTCGAACTTGAACCGGCTGTTGACCCGTTCGAACGGCTCGTTGTTTCGATCGTCAACCAACAGATCTCAACAGCGTCAGCGAGTGCGATTCGAGAGCGATTCTTCAATCGTTTCGACATCGCTCCGGAGCCTCTGTTGAACGCCAATGAGGATGATCTCAGAGACGTTGGGCTGTCCCAGCAGAAGATCGAGTACATCCAGAACACTGCCAAAACGTTCCAAAAAGAGAACCTCACAAAAGCGACGTTTTCAGATATGTCTGACCAGGCGGTGATTGACGAACTAACAACAATTCGTGGGATTGGTGTCTGGACGGCAAAAATGTTCCTTATGTTCTCGCTCGGAAGAAAAGATGTGTTTCCGACCGAGGATTTAGCTGTCAGAAAAGGAATGCAAGAACTGTATGGTGATCTCACTGAATCTGAAATGGTCGAAATAGCCGAGCAATGGCGTCCCAATCGGAGTATTGCAGCCCTCTATATCTGGCGAGCGTACGAGTAACTCGCCACTGAGAACAAAATCGGGCGATTCGATAATTCTGACTTCGGTTGGGCGAAATTCACACAACAATGATTGTATTTAATGATTTTAGTATACGTTTGCTATGTTATCTCAGATCCAGTCGCAATATTTATCATGGATGGAGACAATGGCTATGGTAGTGAGTGACAATCAGCCCAGTGTCTTGTCACGAGGTGACCGATGTGAGTGTAAACTCAAAACGATCAGAAAACGATAAATACGAATCGCTCGATTGGATGCTTTCGGCCGACGATCGAATTCTCGACCATTTCGACGAAAATGGTCCCGGGCTGTGCCCACAGGCAGCCGGAGTGCTTGGTCTCCATGTGTCGTTCGCTCGGAGGCGGTGCGAGATACTTTGTGAGCACGGATTCTTATACGAAAATGATACAGAATTTCGTCTCACAGATCGTGGCCAGCAGTATCTTGAAATCTACGAATAGCTTAGGAATGACCAGAGACCGGCAGCGGTTCGTATGGCTCTTCTAGAAATTCCATATCGCTGCCGGATAGCGTGATGTCAAGTGCTTCGACGGCTTCTTCGAGGTGTTCGATACTCGTTGTTCCAACAATTGGCGCGGTGACCCAATCTTTCTCGAGGAGCCACGAGAGACCGATCTGTGCCATCGTTGCCCCTTCGTCTTCAGCAATTTGCTGAACACGCTCGTTGATTTCTCGACCGCCCCCATCGAAGTAGGGATGGTCTCTTGCGTGACTATCTGCCTGCCCTCGTGCTGTCGTCTCGCTTTCCTCGTGGGGCCGGGTGAGATATCCTCGAGCGAGTGGACTCCACGGAATGACAGCGAGACCCTGATTTTCGCAGTACGGTAGCATCTCCCGTTCCTCCTCGCGGTAGAGCAGATTGTAGTGGTTCTGCATTGTCATGAACTGCTCCAATCCGTGACGATCGCTCGTGTGTCTTGATTTTGCGAGTTGGTGGGTCCACATCGAACTCGCGCCGATGTAGCGCACCTTCTCGCGGCGAACAGCGTCATCGAGCGCACGCATCGTCGTCTCAATCGGTGTCTCGTCGTCCCAGCGATGGATCTGATAAAGATCGATGGTGTCCACGCCGAGTCGTTCGCGGCTCGCGTCCAGCTGTTGCTCGATGGCTTTGCGCGAAAGCCCGCCCGAATTCGGGTCCGAATCGTCCATCTGAAAGTATCCTTTCGTTGCGATCACTTGCTCGTCTTTACGACCAGCAAGTGCATCACCGAGGATACGCTCTGATTCACCGCGTGAGTACATATTCGCCGTATCGAAGAAGTTGATCCCGAGGTCGAGAGCCCGCTCGATTAACTCGGTCCCTGCCTCTTCATCGAGCACCCACTCGCGCCAATCGCTCGTCCCGAAGCTCATGCAACCGAGACAGATCCGGCTCACAGTCATCCCGGTATCACCGAGCGTTGTATACTCCATACTGTTGCTGTCGATTTGAACTACTAAATAACTGTTTGAGAATTATCAATAGCTGATAATTTGAGATAAAACTTTAGACTGTTCGAGACGAAATCATATTGTATGAACTGCGAGCGATCGGACACCGAAAACACTGTCACTGGTTTCCTGAAGTCGGGAGTGCTCCCGTTCACGAGAGCAGCTCACGGGTGATCTTGTGCAATCGAACAGACGGGAAAACAGAGAGGGAGCCATCTACCGATGACGCTTGGCGTCCAACGGACCCCCGACGGATATCGTGTCGAAGTTTCCCGATATATCGATGCGCCACGAGAGGTGCTCTGGGATCTGCTCACGGACACGACTCGCTGGCCTGACTGGGGACCCTCCGTCGAGGAAGTGGTGTATCCCGATCGGTATATTCGACGTGGGGAGCGTGGGCGAGTGCGGGTAAGTGATGGTCTCGGTGGTGTCTGGGTCCCGTTCCAGATTACATCGTGCGCTGACTATCGCTGGACGTGGTCAGTCAGTCCGCCGACTCTCGGTCTCGGTGCGTTCGATCTCGCACCCCGCGTCCCGGCAACAGGTCACCGTGTTGAGCGTACGCCCCCGTACGTAGAACGTGAGTGTGATCCATCTCGCACTCGCCACCAGTCAACACAATCAGCGACAGACAGCTCTCGTGTCGTGTTCGAAATTCCACCCTTGGCTGCTGGCTACGCTATTATCTGTGAACGTGCACTCATCAAACTCGACCGGATTGCGGCGCGTGAAACAGTCGGTGAGAAATGATTCGTGCGTCGAAACAGAAACAGCCCCCTCCAGCGTTGCAGGAACGATACCCGAACCGGTTATCCCGGTTATTGAGTGACAGAAATCGCGTCTCGTACTCGATGTAAGTCGTCTTCGATTCCACTCCCTTCACAATCATCATTCGGACACTCGTAGTGCCACCCGTCTTTTGTGGCCCGTCGCTCCGCAAAGCGCTCACCACAGCACTCGCAGAACAACTGCGAATCGGTGCACGTATCGCGGTGAAGTTCAAGTTCGAGCTTCGTCGTGAACGTCCGCTTGCAGTTCCTGCAACTGTGAACCATATCTGCATTTCAGTGTCCATCGACCATAATGTTACCGACACGATCGTGCAGTGTGTCAAGATTGACCAAACATACTTGTACACGATCATGTATATAATTCATTATGTAGGCTCACACGCCTATTCGTATGCGTCCGGATAGGCCGCTTTGAGGAGATCAGATTCACCGAGTAGTCGTTCGCCGACAGGTGCGACAATGTCGGCGATATACGTTGCCGCCGCGTTCTTCAGATCCTGTGGGTGAAGCTCTTCGTTGACGAAGTCCGCTTCTAGTTCTGTGTAGCTCTCGTACGTGAGGTCGCCACCGAACTTCTCCGGACGTTCGATGTCGAACGATTCGTCGCGTGCCTCAAGCATCGGGAACACAAGGAATCGCACGTATTCGAGCACCCCGTTGTCTTCGACTTCTCCTTGCGGACAGTATGCCTTGTTCAACTTGTTCGTGATCTCGTCGGCATCGTCCGTGAGATTCACTTTCGAAGCGGCTTCAGAAGCGCTCATCTTGCCCCCTGTCAATCCCGAGAGAAGCGGTGCAAAGACACACAGCGGTTTCTCGTATCCTCGATCAGGGAGTATCTCTCGCGAGAGCATGTAGATACCGCGCTGGTCAATACCACCGTACGCGATGTCGGCTTCGAGTGCTGCAACGTCGAGCGACTGCATCAGCGTGTAGAGCAGTCCCCCGAGTTTCGGGTTGTCACTCTGGCGAACGACTTCGCTTCCGGCGCGCTGTGCGCGGCTGATCGTCGTGTCGGTCGCCATCTGAAGGAGTTCGAGCGAATATTCTCTGTCGAGCTCGAACTCGCTTCCCCGAACGAACGTGAGACGATCAGGACTTGCGCCTGCGGTCTCGATCATCGCCTCGATCGCCGTCTGATAGTACTCCGATCTGGCATCGAGCAGATCGAACGGGCTTTTCTCGTCATCGAGGTGCGCGTGGAGATCCGCAATCAGAACCGTCACATCGAACCCGGCACGGATGAAATCCGCAAGCTTGCGGATGGTGGTATAGTGACCGATATGCATCTCACCAGTCGGCGCGTAGCCGATGTAGACACTCGGCTCTTCACGGCTCAACACATCGTCGAGCTCCTCCTCGGTAACGACCTCCTCCGTGTAGCGGGTTATCAGTGCCCGCCGCTCGGCGGTGTCCATGCCCCCGATTTCTCCGTGATTCGAATAAATGGTTCGTTACACGGGCATGGAGCCCACGCTATCGCTTCGAACTGTCAGGCGGACGATCGTGTGTGGATGACTGATCAATCTCATTCTCACCCGTCCCGAGTCGGGCTGACAGGTGGACGATGGTTTCGACGGTGGACTGCCAGTATCAATCCGCTCACGAGGACATGGAAAAGCTCGGTTGCCACAGTACACTGCGCTAAAATCTGTCGTGCATGTCAGCACGAGCTACACGCAGAGCGTCGACGTACTGTGCGTTTTTTCTCAGTCGTCCGCGCTTGCGACCGTCGCTTGGACTTCGATGGTGCCCTCGTCGAGTTCCTGTTCGATTTCGCGGGCCGCGGTCACCATATTGTCCATCTTACCGTACGCGATCTCGCGTGGGAGCAGTTTCAGACCGCAGTCAGGGCTCACTGTGAGCCGTTCTGGTGGGACGACCTCCAGTCCTTTCTTGATGTTCGCTTTGATCTCTGCGACGGATTCGACCGAGGCCGTGTGTGCATCGACGACGCCCATCGCAAGATCCTTCGTGAACTCGTGTTCTTTGAACACGTGCAGTTGCTCGTAGTCACCGTTAGCGAGTTCGAGATCGTACTCGTGGACCGGATAGTCGAGGATCTCGGGGTAGATACGCGAGTAGTCTCCATAGCAGACGTGCAACCCGAGACGAACGTTCTCTGGAATCCCCTCCGCAATTGCGGTGAGACACTCACCGACGATGGTGTGATCGTCCGGTGTGGTCGCAAGCGCAGGTTCGTCGATCTGGATGTACCGAGCACCCGCCTCGACGAGCTTCTCGATTTCGGTGTTTACCAGTTCGGCGATGTCGTATGCAAGCTCTCCCTCCGTCTTTTCGGTCTCGTTGAAGCTCCAGTTTGCGAGCGTGTACGGTCCTGTGATGGGTACCTTTACCGGGCGCTCGGCGACCTCATCTGTGAACGCGAACTCATCGACCAGCCACGGTTCGTCGTATTCAACCTCGCTTGTGATACTCGGTTTATCGAAGTAGTTGTGTCCCCACACCTTGACCGGGCCGTTGAACTCGTAGCCATCGATGCGGTGGGCGAAGTACTCGACCATCTCGTTGCGCCGCATCTCGCCGTCGACGACCACGTCCAACCCGCTTCGCTCGTGTTCATTCGTGATGAGACGAGCAGCGTCGTCTGCAGTCTCGTTCCAATGATCGTCGCCGAACTCCTCATCGCAGTCGATCTCTCCCGTGTAGAGATCACGAACACGATGGAGCCACTTCGGCTTGGGATAGCTTCCCACAACGGTGGTTAACAGAAAGTGATCGTTCGGGTGATTCGGTGGTCTGAACTGCTCGCGTGTGTCTGTCATGCTGTCACCTCCTCAGCGAGGGCTGCTGCCTCGGCGAGAGCGTCCAATTTGGTCTCGAAGCGATTCGTCGGGAGGTAGAATAGTCCCGTGTTCGTCGTCGCATACACTGTCTCGAAGTCAGCTGCCGGCGTGTTGTCCTGCACCCACTCGATCCGTTCGCGGATCGTCGCCGCGTCCTCAACGTTAGTGTTCTGTCCGTCGACAACACCAAGTGCGATGTCGTCTTTTGTCCCGTACTCGTTGATATTGTACAGTGAGTCCTCGTGGTCGGTCACGAAGTCGTATCCGACGGCGTCGATGTCGGCGTCGAGTAAGTGCGCGTGCATCTTCTCGGAAAGCGCACCAAAGTAGGTGTGGACGACGACGTCCGTATCGATTGCTTGTGCGACGGTATCGATTGCCTCGCTCGCCGCCCTGTCTTCTCCATCTTCTGAGTTCGGTGGCTCCTCTACGAGCGATGGTTCGAGAACAAACAACGTTTCAATCTCAGGGAACCCTTCGAGTTCACCCGCGAGGAAATCGGCCACTGCGGTCAGGAATTCATCACCATAGTAGGTGTCCGTTGCGAGCGTCGAGAGCGAGTACGGTCCTGGGATGACTCCTTGTTGTCCTTCGATGTCACTGGCCTGTTCGAGATCGGCAGCCATGTCACCGCTTGCAGTCAACTCGCCGGTCACGACTGGCTCACGATAAAAGTTGTTGTTATCGTAGTACCGGACGATCCCGTGTGTCTCGACGTTCTCGTGGACGGTCAGTGGGTGGGCAAGCATGTCATCCCAGCGCAACTGTCCCTCGACAATACGGTCAAGTCCAGCTTCCTGCTGGCGCTCGATTACTTCGGTACGAGCGCGTTCGTACACAGATTCGATCTTGGGTCCCTCATCACCATCGATGAGATCGCCCTTCTGATGGCCTTTCAGGTCGGATAGCTCCACTTTCGCCCAATCGGGAAGTGGGAACAGTCCCGGTGTGGCCGCCACTACATTTGTCATTGAGGAGGGCTACGCAATCCCCACAAATAATATTTTCTACTCCGTCTAATGTTTCGTGGTAATTTTCATGACGACCAGCGTTTCGAACGGAATGGAATCTTCGGCGACGATTTTTGTTTCGAATCCATTACTCTGTGCGCGTTCGCGCACGGCATCGAGACCAGAGAGCGTGCTCACGAGGAGATATCCACGGCCGTTCGCATCGAGCACTGTGCTCAGGTCGTCGAGAAACGGGTTGATGACGGATCGTCCGTCGGGCCCGCCCGATAGCGCGTACTCCATCCAATCGTCCCACTCGTGCTCCGGATCAGTCGGGAGATAGGGTGGATTGAAGAGGACGACATCGAACGGGCCACAAATCCCCGACACGAGATCCGTGCGAACGACAGTGACTCCATGCTCTCTGGCCTGTTCACACGCGTGTGGGTTAATATCCGTCCCGACCACGGTTGCGTTCGTTTTTTCACGAACGGTGGCTGCAACGTACCCCGAGCCGGTGCCGACGTCGAGAACGCACTCGTCGGACTCGATGCGTTCGATAACAGTCGTGGCAAGCAGGTGTGAATCTTCGGCAGGCTGATACACTTGCTCTGTCTCACGACGGTCGCGCAAGTCACTCACGGTCACCACTCCGTCGGTTCGCCATGGTTCCACGCGAGGCGAGCAAGCGCCGCGAATTTTTCGGGAGACAGTTTACCAGCACGCTTTCTGAGTAGGTCCTCGTCAGCCGCCGTTACGACTGCCGCGGGATTGTCGAGCGACGAAATGTGTGCAGTGTTCCGGATTGCGTTACGCATCGTCTTCCGGCGCTGAGTGAACACCGCTGTCACGAACTGCAAGAAAAACTCGTCGTTCGGAATCTCGTACTCAGGCACACGGGGTGTCGTCCGCACGACAGCGCTCTCGACGGCTGGTTGCGGGGAAAACGCGGTCGTCGGGACCGGTTCGACGATTTCAACGCGCGCATAGTGGCCAGCTGTCACCGACAGGCGGCCGTACTCTGACGTGCTTGGCTCGGCTGCCATCCGCTCTGCGAACTCTCGCTGGAGCATCAACACAAGGGGAACAGAACGCGGGAGTAATCGGAAGACGATCTCGCTCGAAACGCTGTACGGAAGATTCGAGACTGACGCCGTCACACTGTCCGGAATATCTATTTCGAGTGCGTCACCTTCGATGAGCGTCAACCGATCCGCTGCGATAGCGTCCTCGAACTCCTCTCGAAGGAATTCTGCGAGCTTCGGGTCCCGTTCGACAGCAGTCACGTGATCCGCACATCTGAGTAAGCGGTCGGTGAGTACACCCGTTCCCGCACCAATTTCGAGAATGTGATGCGTGGCGGCTGCGGTTACCGATTCAGGCGCAGTGAGATACGCCGGCAATCGATCGAGCACGCGATCATCGACCAGAAAGTGCTGGTCGTGATTCGGATCACCAGCGATCCCAGCACGGGCAATGAGCGCATCGGGATCACGGGCGGACCCAGTCGATGGATCAGTCATTGCATTCGTCTACGTCTCTGCAGCGCAAAATGGATTCGTTCTCCGTCGCGTGGTCGATTTCCGGCCGTGACCACGCTCACGGTATCGTGATCGTACGCTTCATCGACTCGTGCGTTCGAACTCGTATCTTGTTGAATTTGTCACGAAAAATCAGATTATAGTGTGCTATCCTCCGCTAACGAACGAGCGGTATTTCAGGTCCTCTTCTCGAAGTTCCTCGTGAATCCGTTCGGCGAGAATCTCCCGAGGGCTGTGCAAGCCCGAAACGCGCTCTTCGAGATCTTCAAAGTCTTTGAATGGCTGGCGCTTTCTCGCTTCTAAGATATTATTCCGGAGCTTCTTACCAATTCCAGGCAAGAGATTGAGTTGGTGGAGCCGGAGCGTAATCGGTTGCGCGTCATTGTAGTAATCGACGAACCGCTGCTCGTCGTCGTCGATAATCGCTTGAATCGCGTATTCGAGTTCGGAGTGTGCACCGGACGTGAGTTGCTCGAATGAGAGTTCGCGGACGGTTTCGATACTCTCACCATCGAGGTCTACCCAATCACCAATCGATACGTTTGCATCGTCTGCAAGCACGCATTCGACAAGCTGGAAAGTATCTTGCTGTACCGCGTGAACGAGAGACGGTTTCTTATACTGGGGACGATCATCATCGGGTCGCCCATGCGGGAGGTAGTCCAGGACGACAGCAGGACTCGACTCTCTGTCCTCGGCATCACTCATACTCCATACAATGGTAGGCATGTACTTAAGTGAACTACCCACAGCGACAGTATAGAATAATCTACAAACGGGTGGGTTGGTCGTACATGGTGTCGACCGTCCGTCTATCGCATCCCTCCCCCGGTAGAAACCCTCCGGTTTGAATCACATGATCCCCGGGAGATACGACGACACACTCACAGGAGACGGGACAGATCAGACGTACTTTGCGACGACATCGAGAACGTCATCGAGTTCGTCGCCAGACAACGAGTAGCGTTCTTGTGCATATACGGAACGGAGCTCATCGCGCGTCTGCGGAAGGAGATCAGCGATCTTGAATGCGGTCGCTTCGTTCACCTTCTCAAGCTCTTGTAGCTCCGAGACAAGCTCGCGTGAGTCACTCGCACTCAGTTCTGAGAACTGATTGACGTGTTCGATAGCTCGCGCAAGCTCATAGCGCATTTCACGCTCTTCGTCCGTCGCGCGTTCCATCTCGATATCCGCGAGCAGCTCTTTGACCTCCGAGACCGTGAGATGTTCTTCTTCGAGTTTCTCTTTGAATATCGTCATCGCTGCCGTCGGAGATGAGCTGGACGGGAAATGAGCGTCTTCTCCATCCCACCATCGGTGATCTGGACTTTGAACGCTCTCCCTTGCTTCCCGAGAACCTCCCCCGTGTTACCGTTAAAGCGTGGGTGGAACCGTCCCTCGGGGACGCTCGGGTCAATCTTCAGGTGTACTTTCTCACCGACCTCAAACTGCTCGACTCTCGCTTGTGGTGGCGAGGTACCTCGTTCACGAGGATCGTTCGAGAGCTTGTTCCGCGTACTGTGTAAAGGACCATTGGAACTCGGCATTTGATGTACTTTTTCCGGTGAGAGATATAAAAGGTGCGTTCTCGGATCGACCAGAAACGATCCATCGTCATTATGCTACGAGAACAATAGCTATTGCTCCAGATCCGTGGCCGGAAAACAGTTTGTCTGTCTGTTCGTCGCTGGCTGCTTTCGTACAGCTAAATTCGCCCGACGTTCTTTACAGAAACACTCTCGACGCCCTCGGTGCCCTCGAAGGCGTCTTCGACGGCTTCGGTGCCTCCTGCGTCATCGGGAACGATGACGGTTGGCACAAGCGCAACAAGCCCGAACGCGACATCATCGCGCTCGAAACCGTTGATCTTCGCGCCCTCTGGAAGCGAGTCTTCGAGTCGCTCTTGGAGCACGTCGAGGTCGATATCGGGGCTTTCCGGCATGACTTTCAGATTTGCTGCAACTTTTCCCATGGCTACTTTATGGTCCCGTAAATCCGCAGTCCGGACACTCGTAGAGGTTACTCTGTTTTCGACACCGCTTGCACCGGTGGAGCTGCTGTCCGCAGTCTGGACAGCTGAACGACGCAGCACTCATCCCGGCGATGTTGATACCACAGGAGGTGCACTTGCGTTTCACTCGCTGCTCTGCACTCATATCTGTCGGAAGTAGACCGCGTGGTATAATTGTTGTTAAACGGCCCGTCGGAATCGTGAAATACGTTATCGAATTTCGGGGATGAATTTCGTCCCATAGCGTGGTATTCCCTCTTGTGTGTAGACACGCCGGATGACAGGAACAACACGGTCGCCGACGGCTGCTGCTTCGATGAGTTGGCCCGGGAGACTCACGCGCTCGCCAGCGCGTTCGAACCGGATAATTGCCACGCCGAACGAGCCAGAACGCGCCTGCTGTGCTGCAAATTCGGGTGGTGCGCCGCCTTGTTCGATCTCCGTCACCGTCTCGATGGTTCCAGGCCCCCACAGTTCGATCGGATCGTACTCCACCAGCATCTGACAGCCCGAACAGGCCCCCTCTGGTGGGAACGTGAGCGCACCGCAGTCGGGACAACGTCCTGCCACGAGCCGATGTCGTTGTGGTAGTGACCGCTGCCACGACGGAATAGAGACGTACGCTGCGCCCGTATCGAGTCCTGAGGATGTGATCTCACCCTGCTGACGGAGCGACGCCGAATACGTGAGTATACGGTCACCAGTGAGTGAACAGTCACACGGAATTGCTCCGTTGACTTCGATCCGAAGGACATCTGCGCCCGCTCCGCTGCCGAACGCCGCCGCAAGCACCGTCTCGTGTCCGTCATCGATCGCACGAGCGAGCGAGAGTGGAACACTCGCCGCTCCCGTATCGCCCAACTCGTGAACAGTTGCACACTCATGGATAGTAGTTCGTTCAACGCCGAGTGTCGATGCCGCCCGATACGGACGGCTGCCGTCGGGAGCCTGTACCGCTGCTGCAGTCACACCGTCAGCAGTCACCGCTTCGGCCGCCTTCGAGAGCGTTTCAGTGAACGCTTGGCGCTCGTACTTCGTAACGTCGATTCCCTCGATATGGTTGCTTCCAGTCCGCCGAAAGCGGGTTCCGGGATACGGCGCGGCGTATTCACTGTGCTCGACGACGGACCCAGCCCCGTTCGGATCGAGCACGAACGCGGCTGCACCCGCACCTGCCGCGTGCCCGCGCGCATCGTCCGGTTCACCACGGGGACAGTCCGACGCGACGACGAGCGCTGTACACGCAGAGGGTGCCGAGTGAATCGCCCGTGTTCCAGCACGCGTGCTTCCTGTAAACGTCTGGAGGTGTGCTCGCTCGGAAATGCCGAGCATCGACGCGAGCCGCGGCGTCAGCTCCTCCTCCGCGAGCGGTGGTGTTGTGGTGGCGAATCCGAGCCACTCGACGTCATTTCCGTCGATCTCCGCTGCTTCGAGTGCCCGCCGACAAGCACTCGCCGCCATCGTCAATGCGTCTTCGTCCGCGTCCGGAACAGCCTTCGATTCGATGTTCCGTGCTTCGAAACGACCCCACACCTCGGCTATTTCCTCGGCTTCGATACGAAATGCGGGCGCGTATGCGCCGACCGAGCGGATGCAAACAGCAGTCATGTGCTTTCCTCCGTTTGTTTTTCACCTTCGTCTCTGGGTCCGTCTCGTTCGAATACGTGTACCACCGCCGCCCCGCCGCTCCCGCCCACGTTGTGCGTAAGGGCGTATTGGGGGTTCTCGATCTGTCTATTGCCTGCTCGTCCGGACAGTTGTTCGAACACCTCGACGACTTGGCCCGTCCCCGTCGCACCGATTGGATGTCCCTTCGATTTCAGCCCACCGGACGTGTTGACAGGGATCTCTCCGTCGAGTTCGGTCGCGCCCGTCTCGACGAACGGTCCCGACTCTCCGCGTTCACAGAGCCCGAGATCCTCATAGGCCAGTAGCTCTGCAATCGCAAAGCAGTCGTGTACCTCGGCAAGGTCTAAGTCGTCAGGATCCACTCCCGCCATCGTGTACGCCTCTGTGGCGGCCTGTCGAGAGGCAGGGATTCCCGTGTACGTTTCGCGCTGGAAGAGACCAATAGCATCGCTCGCCGCACCAACCCCCGCAACGCGGATCGGTTCGCTGTCGGTGTACGCATCTACGACATCCTCGCTTGCGATGAGCGCACAGGCTGCACCGTCTGTCGTCGGACAGCAGTGATAGAGTGTGAGCGGATCAGCGACGATTGACGCAGACTGGGCATCCTCTAACGAACACTCGAACTGGAGGTGTGCGTGATCGTTTTTCGCACCGTTGTGATGGTTTTTCACCGCGATACGAGAGAGCTGTTCGCGCGTTGTGCCGTACGCGTCCATATGCGCTCTCGCCATCTGTGCGTACACACCGGCGAACGTGGTCCCTGAAAGTCGCTCCCACTCGGTTTCGCCGCTGACACCGAGCCAGTAACGAATCGCTTCGCTCGAAGCATCGGTCATCACTTCGAATCCGCCAGCGAGTACCACATCCGCCATTCCGGCACGAACAGCCATTACGGCCTGCCGGACAGCGAACCCTCCCGCCGCACAAGCGTTCTCGACGCGTGTACACGGAACTCCATCGAGACCGACGTGCTCGGTAACGGCCGGCCCGGAGAGACCCAACTGTCGTCCACCCACACCGAGTGTGCCGACGTACGCCTCATCAATTTGTTCTGGCCGGAGTTCATTCGAGACGCTTTCGAGCGCGTTCTCGTAGGCGGTCGCGAACAACGACCGGTAACTCTCGTCGGGAAAGGAGCCAAAATCCGATTGCCCTGCCCCGATCAGATACGCATCGGGCATATCCCTACCCAGCATCCCCGTCACTATTGCACTTCGGTTGTCGATAGGAGAATCGCTGTAGCTCAGTCGGTGATACTGGTGTGTGACTGGTACTGATATTTCCCATGCATATATGCTGAATTAGAATAACAATTACCACAGCGTATGCCGTTCCCAAACCATCCTGGAAAGCATGATGCACCGACGTATCTCACCCCGGAGTCGATTGCTGATACGTCGGTTGATACGGACACCGCGATTCCTGAGTCGGTCATTCTCTGCTATCAGCCTGATTTCTTCGAACACGTTGTCGAAACGTACGCGGGCGCAGCGATCGATCTGTTCACCGAGTCAGCTCAGTTCTATCGCCTCTCTGAAACGGACGGGCGCGTCGGTGTGCTGGGAGCGTTCGGCATCGGTGCGCCCGCCACAGCCGTCTGCATGGAACGACTCATCGTCCACGGGACGGACACATTCTGCATCGTTGGTGGCTGTGGTGGGATCGGTCGGAACGTTACCCGCCTCAAACCAGTCGTCTGTGATCGTGCGATCCGGGATGAGGGCGTTTCCCACCACTATCTCCCGAGCGGCACCTATATCTCTGCGAGTGCTCCTCTCGTTGACCAACTGGAGACATCACTCGACACAGCAGGCTTCGAGTACAAAACAGGACCATCGTGGACGATTGATGCTCTCTTCCGGGAAACGATTCCTGAGATTAAACGCTACCGGGATGAGGGGGTCCTCACTGTCGAGATGGAAGCCGCTGCAGTGTTTGCGATCGCCGAATATCGAGGCGTAGATGCCGCGGCGCTGTTCTGTCCGTTCGATCTCGTGATGGCAGACGGGTGGGAATCGAAACAAGAGCCGACTGTCGATGGGTTGCGTGATCTCCTTGTTCCTGCGCGTAATGCCCTTCTTTCCTATTCGCGATGAACGACCACAGAGAGACCGTGACACGATTCGCTAGAAACCTGTGAAATACGTCGTGCCAAACAGGGTCGCGTTGTAGAAACCGTGAGCGAGGATCGGGACGGTTAGATTGTCGAATTTCTCGTAGAGAATACCCATGAGAACCGCCAGTAAGAACGGGACGACACTGAGAAGGAGAATACCCTGCACGCCTCCGAGATACCCGATTGCGTGCGGAATAACGAACAACAGAGAGGCGACGAAGATAGCAGCACGTGGATGCATGCTTTGGGCTAGTCGTCGCTGAATTACCCCGCGGAACAGGTAC
This sequence comes from Halocatena marina, assembly GCF_023276375.1. Lineage (GTDB taxonomy): Archaea > Halobacteriota > Halobacteria > Halobacteriales > Haloarculaceae > Halocatena > Halocatena marina. The sequence goes on from NZ_JALLPK010000001.1 coordinate 719,364, forward strand.
TCTTCGGCCGGTGCGATGAGGATGGGCGAGAGCACAGCCATCACGAGAACCATCGTCTGACTCCCTGCGATCAGCTCCTGGTCTGCACGCCCGAGCTGAATCCCCGTGTGGGTGCTGATTACGCCAACCCCCATTGCGATTGCAAGCATGAGGAGCGTGCTGATGATCACCCACCACATCTGTCGGAACGTCGGTAGTTCGACCGGTACCGTTTCACTGAACCAGTTCCGGAGATACACCCATCCGACGAGCGCATAGCCCGCTTCTGACAGAACGAATACTGCAACGATCGCAGCGAAACTAGTCCCTCCCAAGGTGATCGGAGCGATCGAAAGAAGCGATCCGGTGACGATGGCAGCAACAACTAGTCCAAACCCGATGAGAATGGCCCGCCCGCGATCGTTCCAGTTAGATTGCGAGATTGGCTCGTCCGATCCACTGCTCTGTTGTGCGATATCCATTTAATCTGCATATTATAGAATTTGTTGAATTATATACTTGGTGTTCAATATAGTTTGGTGCTCTCCATATAGACGTGTGTTCATTATCCAGAACCTAATTGCTATCGAACAGTATGATGCTTCTTGAGTGGCTTTGAACTGTGCTGGTCGTGACTTGTACTACAGAGACCGAGCGTGCAGATACAGCCAACAAGGTCATGCCCTCACAGGTGATACAACCCTCCCAATACATCCCAGTCGGAAGGATACTTTGACCATGCGATAGTTATTTAGGCGAATAGGCTAAAGATGTTTTTAGATATGTCTAAAGCTTGTTGGTGTGGTGGAAGCCATGTTCGGTGAACTGTGGGAGATATTCGTTCTGTCGGTGCGTGATGGGTTCGTGCAGGTGAGCGCGTTCGTTGCAATAACCGTGCTCCTATTCAGTTACGTGCAGTACCGGACCGACGGACGATTGATTGAGCAGCTCGAATCGAATCAGCGCGCACAACCAATCTTCGGTACAATGATGGGGTTGACGCCGGGCTGTGGAGGAGCTATCGTGGTGATGCCGCTGTACATCAGAGGGAGCGTGAGCTTCGGAACGGTCGTTGCGACGCTCATAGCGACGGCTGGCGATTCGGCGTTTGTCATTCTCGCGCTCGCACCCGAGGCAGCGCTTTATGCGTACACCATCGCATTCGGAACCGCAATTCTCTCTGGATACGCCGTCGATCGCGCTGGAATCGGCGTCTCTCGCATCGACCGTGCGGTCAGTGAACTTCGCTCTACCGCAACAGACGGCGGGATGGTGGCCAACGGTGGTGTACACCAATCGCACTCCGAGGAGCGTTCACCAGCGTCACCTGGTGTCGGGAGTCAGGTTCACCACTACGAGGATGTTGAGGGCTGTGAGATTGAGACCGGAACACGCGAATCGCCGTTCATGGAGCGATTGAGCAAGGGCGTGCTCGCACTCTGGTGGATTGTTGCCATCGGCGGACTCGTCGCTGGCGTCACGTACCTCATGCGGGGCGCACCGGATGTGGCACTCGTTGCGAACGTGAGCTTTGCGGGTGCGTTCACTATCTTTGGCATCGTTGGTACTGTTCTCTCGTTCTACCTCTACTTCATTGGACGACGATACATCGGCCACGGGCAACTCAGACGGGCAAAAGATACGTTTGGCACTGTTCACGAGACGTTCACGCATGCTGCGATGGAAACGTCATTCGTGACTGTCTGGGTGCTCGCGGCGTATCTCGTCTACGAGTACAGCGTCGTTCTCTTCAGTCTCGATATCGCGGGAATCGCAGCCGCAGCCGGCGTGCTTGCACCGATCGCGGGTGCTGGTCTCGGGTTGATTCCAGGGTGCGGTCCACAGATCGTCCTCGCCACCGCCTACTCCGAGGGCGCAATCCCGTTCTCTGCGCTTACGGCAAACGCCATCAGTCAGGACGGTGATGCGCTGTTCCCGCTCATTGCGATGGATAAAAAGGCGGCACTCATCGCCTCGATCTACACGACGATCCCCGCACTCATCGTCGGTGTTGTCCTCCATCTCCTGTTCGGTCCGATGTTCAGCTTCGGTGTGCTCGGTGGGTGAACCGCTCCCCACGAGCTGATGAACAAGTTCGACATATCAACAATACTCAACGAAATACTGTTAGCTGTAAGATGACGTTGATCGGTAACCCTGTCTACGAGGCCGATAATAGTGCAGAGTGCTCAGACGCTTTGTGACAATGGCTCAGACGCTTGGCAGCGACGAATGACCTTCTGAACGGTATCAAAATTTTCCTCGCGTGTCCCGTAGACGACCGCATCGGCGTGAGAATCGATCTGGCGAGTCACGTCCACGAGCCGATCGACTTCAGCGTCGGAAGCCGATAATTGGATCGTAAGCGGTACGTCAAGGCCCCTGAGTTCCCGAGCGAACCCTCGAGCCAGCGACTCGACCCAGTACGTCGTCTCATAGCTGATGCTACAAAGCGGAACGAGAAAGCCGTCGACGTGGGCTTTGAGCTTCTGGGGGTCGAGACCAGCACACTCACGAAGATTACCAGGATACGGGTCAGGATACACTGTGACGATTATGTCCCCTGATACCCGGTTCGCTACCTCTTGTACGAATCGAGTGACTGTCTCCGTCCGCCACGCGACTCGCTTGTCACGATCGCTCGTCTCGAACTGTCGCTCACACCGCTCGCACCGACAGAACGCAGGGCCTGGAAATCCGAGGGTAGTGAGTCTGACGTCGTTAGCGCCGACCGTTTCGAGCCGATCGAGGAGTCTCGCTCGGTAGTCCGGATCGGTTGGACAGACCGTTCCCCAATGGTGACCCTCGGTTTCGGGTTTCGCACGAGTCCCGTCAGCAGTGACGGAGGCACGACTTGGATCGTCGTGAACTGCCTTCGTATCTCCCCAGCAGGCAACGGAGTTGATCGCACCGTCGAGTGGAGCGCGACGCTGACCACTCACGTCATCCGATATGTAGTGGACAAAATCACCAACATTCTCTCGAACTAGCGTCGGACTGCTTGTGAGAATCCCATACATACGGATCTTTTGGCGGGGGAATCTCAAAAATACTCCTCTGGAAGTGCCACGACGTGTACGATGGTACAGCCGCCGAAACAACTGCGTTGAAGAGTCGGCTGCTTTCTCAGTGGACAATCGGCCATCGTCACACTTTATCGTGAATTGCGCCGGACCAACCCCCTGCGGGAAAACCGTGATTCGTGTCTTCCGGCCGTTTGAGAGATAGTGGCCCGGTACCTGCTCCGAATCTTTACAACTGTGTTCAACTGCTTGGCGGTGAACGACCCTCAACTCTCTTGTGGATGCAGATCGGCGGACACTGTTCATGGAGAGCTGAGAACAGGTCAGGTCAGGTCAGGATACACGTGTCACTCTGCCATCAACACAATAAATACTTACCTAACGCAAATGTATTTGAATCGTCCGATCGCAGATCACTAACCATGCACGAAACAGACGACGAAACAACTGATCCAGATCAGGTTCGCAAACACACGCCCGGCGGAGGCGTAAAGCCAGCTGCTCACCCGATTGATCCGAATGTCCCCGAGGAGTTCGGGCTCGTTCAGGCATGGTGGGGTAATGGCAAAGGAAAGACAACAGCAGCCATGGGGATGGGCTTTCGTGCGGCCGGTCACGGCTATCGGGTGCATATGCTCCAGTTAATGAAAGGTGGTGCTGACAGCGTTGAGGCGGTTCGTGGCGAGTACAATGCTATCGAGTCGATGCCCGGCTTTTCCTACGAAAACCTTGGTCACTACGGCTGGCACGGTATGCAGGACGGCTCCAAAGATGATTCCCACAAAGACGAGGCTCAGGCTGGCTACAGTCGAGCTGAAGAACTTCTACGAGCAGCTGCCGCGGCCGATCTAACTGGAGAACTACCGTTGGACGCTCCTCCCGAGGACGGAATGCATCTCCTGATTCTGGACGAGATTCTCTACGCGGCTGATCGTGAACTCATCGACCCTGCGGATGTCATTACCCTGATCGAGAAGAAACCCGAACACCTTGAGCTCGTCATGACTGGAAGCCACAACAGACCGGAGTATCTCCTCGATCATGCCGATCTCGTCACTAATGTCCGGAAGGAAAAGCACCCGATCGACGAAGGGCAACGAGGTCGGAAAGGAACAGAGTTCTAACGGCCAAGACGCTGTCATTGGTCATCATTCGCCGAGAAGAGCAAGCCACGCCAATAGGACAATCGCAACGGTTTCTGGTAGAGATATTCGGTGCAGATCAGATTGAATCAAACATCACTGTCGTCGTCAACCCGTCGAGCTTTTCGATCTTGCTGTCCGAACTGATCGTATGACCGAATCCGATGGCTGGTTTGTCGGCGTCGATTTCGACGACGACGACCGACTGGCCGAGCAAATTCGCACGGGGAGATCGGATGTTTCCGACGCCAACGACCACGATTGGTCTTCCTTGGCTGTCGAGTCCGGGGTTGCAAGCGACGAGGAGGAGTATTACGAGCGCTTGCGCGAGGTAACGCTGACGGCGACCCGTGCTGCGGTGCGCGAGCGCGCCTTGGCTGACGATCGGCAGATCGTTCACGCTGTCCGAGCGATGGACGACGCAGAACGTGTTGCGAACGAACTCGCAGAGCGTGTTTCCGAATGGGCTGGAAGTCGCTTCGAAGACGCTGGAGCGGGTGTCAGATACGCACGAAGCCTCGCCGAAAAGGAGCCGAACGAACACGGAGCCAGCGCGACCACTTCGGTCGATGAGCAACTCGTTTCGTTTGGTGCTCGCGTTCGAGATCTCGACGACGAGAGCACGTCACTCCGGCGATATCTCGAACGGACGGTTCCAGAGGTTGCACCGAACCTAGCGATGCTCGCCGGACCAGTGCTTGCCGCGCGACTCATCGCGCTCGCAGGCGGTCTCGAAACCCTCGCAAAGAAACCAAGCGGAACCGTACAGGTTCTCGGGGCAGAGGACGCGCTCTTTGCCCATCTCAGGGGACGAGCAACCGCTCCGAAGCACGGCGTTATCTACGTTCACGAGTACGTCTCGGGGACTGCTCGTGAACACCGGGGCTCTGCGGCCCGCGCGCTCGCTGGAAAACTGTCGATCGCGGCCAGAGTTGATCACTACTCCGGTGACCGGCGACCGGAGTTACAGACAGCGTTGGACGAGCGAATCGATCGCATTCGGTCGCGGAGGGAGGACTGAGATGTCTCTTCCAACGCTTCCCACGGGTGTCGAACGGCGGCTGTTTGACGGTGACGAGCGGCTAGCGACGCGCGGCGCATCGGTCTACGGTGAACCAACGGACGGTGAATGGCGGGTGTGGGACGCGCGACGTTCGAAGCTCGGCGCAATGCTCGAACACGGGATGGAAACTGGTCTCTCTGGCGGTGAGACTGTGCTGTATCTCGGTGCAGCTGCGGGAACGACAGTCAGTCACGTCGCTGATTTTTCTGGGCCGACCTACGCGGTGGAGTTCGCTGCTCGTCCAACGCGCGATCTCCTCACGGTTGCCGAGGATCGGCAGAACCTCTTTGCGCTGCTCAAAGACGCTCGCAAGCCCGAAACGTACGCCCACATCGTCGAACCAGTTGATGTCATCGTACAGGACGTCGCCACCCGTGGGCAAGCCCACGTCGCGCGCGCAAATCGCCCATTCCTCCGGGATGATGGCCGCCTGCTTGCTGCCGTCAAGGCACGCAGCGAGGATGTTACTGCCGACCCAGAAAGCGTGTTCGAACAGTTTTCATCCCAGTTGGATGGCTATGAAATACTGGAAACCCAGCGGCTGGAACCGTTCCACGACGACCACCTCGCGGTGGTCGCTCGGCCAGACCGAGACCACTGACTGTCGCACTCCTATTGACTGTAGTTTTTATCTATGGCCGTCGTTTCACCGGCATGGGACTGTCCGTCGATCCACCAGAACCCCCCGTGCTCAAATCACAAATCGATCCGGACGAGTACGACGACACCGAGGTGATGGGTGAGGAGTACCGCCGAGACGAACTCCACGAGTTTCTCGTGGCTGGTGCGTGGGAACAGGCGTTCGAACAGTGGACTACAGACACGCCAATGGACGAAGAGGAGTTCGAAATTGCGACCGATCTCGATCTGTTTTCACGGTTTGATTTCTTCTGGGACGCCTTCGCAGATCGTGTCGGCTACCACGCTCCCGGAATCCCAGAGGACTGGCGCGAGCGAGAGATCCACCCTGACCTCGACTCGTGGGGCACCGTCTCAGCGATCAACGCTGGTCTCACCGAACTCGGACAGATCATCTGTGACGTGCTCAAAGACGAGTACATCGACTGGGAAACCGAATACGAACCGCCAGAAGATTTGCCTGATTTTTGAAAACGGCGTGACGGTAGTGATACTGTCCGGCCGTTGTCAGTCATGCTTCGTTCGGACACCACAACGATAATCATCGATGTAGATAGAATCGCTTTCGCTGAGTCAGCAAATCGCGGCAAGCATCTTATTACCAGATACCCTTCGAAGGGATGTGACCAATAATCAGTCTCTCGCCACAAGACTCAAAGAAGACCTAACAAATGACCTTCCAGTTAGTATCGTTTCTATCTTCCTTGCTATCGTCGCATCTTTCACATTTTCAACAATAAGTAGTATGTCTACCGGCAGCGTTTTGTTGGCGTTGAATATTGCCGTTTTCATTCCGTATGCGTACGAACGTTACTGGCCAGTTGCGTACTCGACCGGCACAGCGGCAATTTGGACCCTTTCTGCGACACTAATCACAACTGGCCTCTTCATCGGCGTATATCAAATTACGGTTGTTGTTCTTTCAATCAGTTCTGCTCCGGCAATCGCATTTGCTGTGACTGTGGTCATTCAGTATGGAACTGCAGCCCTGTTTGCTCGTGTTCGACGGGATGGGTAAGAGAAAACAACGGACGGTTCATGCTTCGAACAGCTATAATACATGTCATCGGAGGGAATAATTGGGCGTCCCAACGGGGAAGACATAGAACGGTCACGGTCAGGAGGGAAAAACGTGTGATTGATGCCTCGGATAACGAGATACTCGAACTTCTCGCCGACAAATATGCTCAGATGATTCTTCAACAGACACGAGACAAAGCAATGTCAGCGAAAGAACTCAGTGAAGAATGCGACATTTCCGTTTCTACAGTTTATCGACGAGCTGAACGGCTCGTCGAGTGCGGGCTTCTTTCTGAACGACGCGTTGCACACCCAGATGGCAATCACCATAGCATGTATGAGGCACGGCTGAACGAACTCACTATTCGTCTCGGAGATGAGGGTTTTGAAATAATTATTTCTGAGAAGCCAACAGGTGATCTCGCTGATCGATTTACAGAGATATGGGAGGGACTGTAATGATCATCCTGCAAGGGGATAAAATTCAGACCCACGCCGATTATCTCCTCTTACTTTCTATCTCTCTGATTGCAGTCGGACTAGCGCTGTTTCTCGTGCTCCATGCCTATCGGGGGTACCGACGCAACGACAGTACACGGATGCTGTTTCTCGCAAGCGGCCTCTGTCTTCTCACAGTCGTTCCAATGACGCTCTCGATCGGGATCAGCTCACTCGGACAGACAACAGCGCTCCAATCCCGAGTATATACATTCTATCTTCCGATAATAATTCGAGTGTGCGAGATTGGTGGTCTCTGTGCTCTTCTCTACTCACTGCTTATTATCCCTGACCGCTCTGAATAATTTGATATCTATCCAGTAATTTCGAATCATCTCAGAGTCGTCGAGCCCTGAGAACGAACGTTTCGTGGCGTTCGTCAGCGTATTCGATCTCGAATCCAGCGTCGGTGAGTGCCGTTCGGGCGTCGGCAAGCGCGTAGCGTTCGTTTGTCGGTGGGCCGTCTTCCCCAGTTCCGTTGCTGGTCCAATCTGCGATTCCGATTACTCCATCAGGTTCTACAACACGCGCAAGTTCCTCAAGTGCCGCATCGCTTGCGAATTCGTGGTACGTCATCGTCGAGAATGCACAGTTCAGCGAAGCATCATCGAACGGGAGATCGCTCACTTCAGCAGTAACGCATTCGACGTTCTCAGGTACTCCTTTCTCACGGTATCGTTCGTGCATCTCATCTTGTACATCGACGGCGTACAGCGTTTCGGCATAGGGAGCCACGTCGTCTGTATAAAACCCCGTCCCACTACCGAGATCCGCGACCGTTCCGGACGGATTGAACAGCGAGAGCAGTTCCTCGACCGAAAGGTACCGGTATCGAGCGAAGTCTTCCAGCGCGTCGGCGTTCTCGATGTCGTACGTGTGAAAGCCCATACGAGTGTGTTCTCTGCCGGCGGGGAAATAGCCTTAGACTCCTCATTTGTGACTGTACTCCCAACTTCCGAGCCCGAGCCCTCCAGCCACGACGACCAAGACAGACGTATAGCTTTGAGAGAGTACGACCGCGATGAGACCGAGTAGGGTGGAAACGACGAACGCGGGACGTGGATCCGCCTTCGTAAGCCGGTTCATTCCGACGAGAAACAGCAGTCCAAGGAGGATGCCTGTGAGGATATCAACAACGTAGTGAACGCCGAGAACGACACGAGAGAGCGCCACGATCGTTACGATCGCTGCTGGTACGAGGTAGTTCTGCCCGTCCCGTTTCGTGAACAGCAGCGCTGCGCCACCGTACACAGCGGTCGATTTCAGGGCGTGCCCGCTGGGAAATCCAAAGCCACCGCTCGTCACCAGCGACTCGTACACCGGTTTGCTGCTCGCTGGAAGCCACGCCGGGAGCATAGCAGTCGTGGCTCCCGGCGGCCGCGGGAGCATAAAAACGTGCTTGAGACTCATTGTCAATGCAGACGTACCAAGTGCAAGCGCGAATAAGTACGAACAATCCTGTAACGGTGTATTCGTAATCGACGAATCACGGCTCACGATCCAATACGTCCCGATGATCCACAGTACAACGAACCACATATCGCCCAATTGTGTGATGAGTCCGGCGATAGCGATAATCGACTCTGGAAGCTGCTTTATGACACCGATCTCTCCGAATCCACGCGACATTTCGTCTACCTCTGAATGATCTGTCCTATTTGATCGTTGTATGCTTTATGAATACGATTAAACATCAAAAATCTCCATTGGAATATCACAATTGTATTATTTAGGAAAGAGAAGGGGCGGATGAGCTTCATTCTGACGATTATTCGTTGAATGTGTGTCTGTTACACACAAGGAATTGTTATGATGATATCGTTGACCGATCGTGCGGGCTTTGTGGCCGCCGTGCGAGGAACAAGTATGCAGAACGTGGACGCCGCCGGTCTCGGTATTGGTGATTCGTATTCACCTCGGATCATGGGTGTGCTCAACGTCAGCGAGGAGTCGCCGTATGAGCCGAGTGTGTTCGACGAGCCGAGCGGGGCAGCCGCCTACGTCGATGAGCGTCTCATCGATCAGGGAGCGGATATCGTTGACATCGGTCTCGAATCGGCGAACAAGCGGTTTTCAGTACTTTCAGCCGACGAGGAGTTAAAGCGGCTCGACACCGCTATCGAAACCATCGCATCGGTGAGTGGTGACGCCGTTTTCTCCATCGAGACGCGCTATCACGAGGTTGCCGCTGCTGCTCTCGACGCAGGATTCGATATGGTGAACGACATCTGTGGCTTCGCCGATCCCGAAATGCCCCGTGTCTGTGAGGAGTACGATGCTCCCGTCGTCAAAATGGCGAGTCCACCGGATCTCGAACGGCCGGGAGCGGTCGAATCTCCCGAGGAGATTTACGAAGCATTGCAGATGAACGGCTTCACAGACAAGACTATCATCGATCCCGCATTTGGCGGATGGAGTGCCGAGAAGACGCTCGAAGACGACCGGGAGACGTTCGCTCGCCTCGAGGAGTTCCGTGGACTGGGTCGACCACTCCTCGTCTCGATCAATCGCAAGAACTTCCTCCGGGAGCTTGCCGGACGCTCGACCGACGACGCGCTCCCCGTTTCGCTTGCAGCCACGTCGATGGCGGTCGAGCGCGGTGCTCACGTCATCCGTACACACGACGTCGCCGAGACGCGCGATGCGGCCATCATTGGACGGGAGTTCTCCCAGTACCGACCGTCGGAAACACGCCTTGGTATCGAGGAACTCGACGACGTTTCTCAAGGGATTGAACGCCACTTCGAGCAAAGCGATGGCAGCCCCGACAGCTCGGTGATACGGACGTTCGAGCTGTCGGGTCTTTCGACTGTCGACCAGAGCTGTCTTTCGACGCTTGCCGCTGAGCACGGTGCGACTTTCATCCACGGCGAACGGGGGGTTCTCCTTGGCACAACCGAAGCGTTGTCGGCGCTCGCCGAGAACGGTGAGACGGGCGCTGTCAGTGAGAAAATGGATGACGATCACGCGTCGCTCGAACCAGTACTGGAAGCGATCGAAGAGCGGGTGAACGGAGGTCGGTAGCGTGGATTTCGCCGACTGGGAGCCAGTGTATACAGCAATTCTCGACGATTTTGGGTTCGACAGAGCTGGCGACGAGCGCGCCCGTGATCTGCTGGGGGACCTCACCACCGAATTCGATCTCTCTCGTCTCGTATTCACCGGTGGAACGGTCGCAGTCGTCGGTGGTGGTCCGTTGCCTTCGGAAGAACTCGCACGTGTTCACAGAGCAGACCGTGTCGTAGCCGTCGCTCACGCGGCCGAGATCTGCCGTCGTGAGGATATTCCAATCGATCTCGTGGTCACAGATCTCGATACAGACCCTGAACGAGCGGTGGTGCTGACTCAGGGAACGCCAGTTGCGGTTGCTGCTCACGGTGATAACATCCCTGCACTCGAAGCGTTTGTCCCGAAAATGACCCAGCGGAACGTGCTCGGGACAACACAAGCCAACCCGATCGGCCATCTGCTGAACGTGGGTGGGTTCACAGATGGTGATCGTGCTGCCTTCATCGCCGACCACTGTGGGGCGAAATCGTTGATCTTCCCCGGCTGGGACTTCGATGATCCCGACGTGAATCCCATCAAACGCCGAAAGCTCGCGTGGGCCGAACGGCTGCTCCGCTGGCTCGAACAGAGACGAAACGAACGCTTTGCAGTGCTCGATGGGCGACGCGCGGCCATCGATACGACTGTGATTCCCGATTGAGTCCAGCCTCGAAGCTATCCCTCTGAATTTGAATACGAGCGTCTCTATCGTCGGTCGCGCTCGCCGTGGACGAGAAACGCGAGTGCTCCACCGATGAGCCCGAGGTTCTTGATGAAATGGACCATCTGAGCTTCTTTTTGATCCTCGTCAACGGCCCAGAAATCGTGCATCGTCGGCGTGACACCAACAAGAAACGTCAACACCGAGATGGCGGCGAGTCTCGGGAGCCGCCAGAGCATGATTCCAACGCTGCCAAACAGGAGTGCACCGCTGACGAAGGGCACTGTCTGTTCGGGATTTGGCGCGTTGTTGCTCTCTGCGTACTCGATCTTCTCATCGAGATTGCGTAAGTTATCAATAGCCGAGAACGCGAGCACACTCCCGAACACCAGCCGAGCCAAAAGAAACACCCGTCCACATGGTCGCTCGTCAGTCGTTTCCTCGTCAGTCATCAGTCACTCACCTCCAAGACAGAGTGCATACCCAACGCTTCTCCCGCTAGCGTCTTAGTTCTTGATTGTTCCGTAATCATTCGATCTCCAAGCGTATGTAACGCGATTCTCCGACCCGTGACCCTTAATCGACTCGCACCACTATCAATGTTGATGACGGAGGGTAAGACCGTCGGCGGTGCGGACGCGTTTACACATCTCGGTGATGCGGTCCGGTCGGCGCTTTCTGAACGGGGATTTGCAACCCCGACTGAGCCACAGCGCCGGGCAATTCCGGTTCTGGCCACCGGGTCGAACGCGCTCATTGTCGCTCCCACCGGAACGGGTAAAACTGAGACCGCAATGCTACCGGTGTTCGACGCTGTCGCCGGGACAGACCGCCACGGCATCTCCGTGCTCTACATTACGCCGCTTCGAGCACTGAATCGGGATATGCGCGATCGACTCGAATGGTGGGGTGAGCAGTTGGACATCGATATCGACGTCCGTCACGGCGACACGACCCGATATCAGCGCACGAAACAGGCGGATGATCCGCCCGACGTTCTCGTCACGACACCAGAAACCGTTCAGGCGATGCTCACGGGCTCGAAGCTCAGACGAGCGCTGGAAGATGTCGAACACGTCGTCGTGGATGAAGTCCACGAGCTCGCAAACTCAAAGCGTGGTGCACAGCTCACCATCGGTCTCGAACGGCTTCGGGAACTCGCGGGATCGTTCCAGCGCATTGGTCTTTCGGCAACCGTCGGCGATCCCGAAGACGTTGGACGATTTCTCACGGGTGATCGAGGCTGTGACATCGTCGAAGTCGACGTCGGGAGCACGCTCGACATTCGCGTTCGTACCCCCGAAATCACGCCGGAAGACGAGCGATTAGCTGGCCGATTGATGACCGACGAAGAGACCGCCAGCCACATCCGTTTGATACGCGACCTCATCGACGAGCACGAATCGACGCTCGTCTTCGTCAACACCCGCCAGACCGCGGAAGCGCTCGGCTCCCGTTTCAAAGAACTGGATCTGAGTGTTGGTATCCACCACGGCTCGCTCTCGAAACCTGCCCGTATCGAGGTCGAAGACCGGTTCAAGGCCGGCGAGCTCGCTTCGCTCTTGTGCACTTCCTCGATGGAACTCGGCATCGATGTCGGTCGCATTGATCACGTCATTCAGTATTCGAGCCCGCGACAGGTCTCTCGCCTCCTCCAGCGCGTTGGACGAGCGGGTCACCGTCAGGACGTCCTGTCGTCGGGGACGATCATCACCACACTACCGGGAGATACGTTCGAAGCACTCGATATCGCAACGAAGGCAGTCGATGGAACAGTCGAACCGACGGAAATCCACGAGGGAAGTCTCGACACCGTCGCCAATCAGATCGCCGGGCTGTTGATGGGCACAGGTGAGATCGGAGCGATGCGTGCCTACGAGATCGTTACTCGGGCGTACCCGTTTCGCACACTCACTCAGGAGTCGTTTCGCGCTGTTGTCCGAGAGCTGTCGAACAACCGTCTCCTTTGGCTCGATGAGGATGCCGATCGTCTCGAAAAATCTGGCGGGACGTGGCAGTACTTCTACGACAATCTGTCGATGATTCCGGATGAGGCGACCTACGCTGTCGAGGACGTGGCGAGCGGGCGACAGATCGGAACGCTCGATGAACGGTTCGTCGTGAACTTTGCCGAACCGGGTGAGGTGTTCATCCAACGCGGTGAGATGTGGCGCATCGTCGAGGTCGATGACGGGGACGAGGAGGTCACAGTGACACCGATCGAAGATCCTGGTGGTGAGGTTCCTTCGTGGACTGGACAGGAGATTCCCGTTCCATTCGCGGTCGCACAGGGTGTCGGTTCGCTCCGCGCAACGGCCCGTCAGGCGTTCGACGATGGGGCCTCCCGAGCGACGGCCGCCCGCCAGCTCTGCGAGCGCTATCCGACCGACGAGCACACAGCACAGGAAGCGCTCGCACAGATCGAAAAGCACACGATGGCGATGCCCGATGCGGATCGGATCGTCGTCGAATCCTACGGCCGTGAGATCGTCATCAACGCCTGCTTCGGGCATATGATCAACGAAACGATCGGGCGGGTTATTTCGGCGCTCATCGGCCAGCAAACCGGATCCTCCGTTGGGCTCGAAACGGATCCATACCGCATCGCGTGTGAAGTCCCACGCGGAGTCACACCAACAGACGTGATCGAGGTGTTGGAGACAACCGTGCCAGAGCACGTCGAGGGAGTCATCGAACTGAGCCTGAAGCGTGCCGCTGTGTTGAAGTTTAAACTCGCACAGGTTGCGACGAAATTCGGGGCGTTGAAACGCTGGCACGGCTCCGGATCGTTCGGTCGGACGCGCCTGCTCGATGCGCTTGCGGATACGCCTGTCTACGACGAAGCCGTCCGCGAGGTGCTCTACGAGGAGCTTGCTGTCCCTGAAACGATTGACATCTTCCGGCAGATCCAGTCGGGCGGGATCGATATCGCTGTTGTCAGCGGACGAACCCCAATCGGAACCGGTGGTCGCTCTTCGGGACGCGAACTCCTTACGCCCGAGAACGCCGATGCAAGCGTCGTCCAGACCGTCAAAGAGCGCATCCGAGACGACCGGGTCATTCTCTTTTGTCTCCACTGCACGGAGTGGGAGCGGACCCAAACGGTGAAACGCGTCCCTGATCAACCCGAGTGCCCGAACTGCGGTTCGACCCAAATCGCTGCGCTCAATCCGTGGGACGACGACACGGTGAAAGCGGTGCGAGTCTCAGAAAAGGACGAAGAACAGGAGAAGATGACCCAACGCGCCTACCGCGCGGCGAATCTCGTTCAGAGCCACGGCAAGCGAGCGGTCATCGCGCTCGCTGCACGCGGCGTCGGCCCGCACAACGCAGCGCGGATCATCTCGAAACTCCGGGAGAATGAAGACGACTTCTATCGAGACATCCTTTCACAGGAACGACAGTACGCGCGAACGAAATCGTTCTGGGAGTAGTCTTGCCATATCTTCCACTGGAAAATCCCGGTATCCGACTTTTCACCCTGATCTGTGTGGGTCTCCGTGAACGAGCAAGTCGAGAATCAGTTCTCGGAACCGCTCTCCGTCCACCGATTCGACGACACGGGTGTTCGCGGGCAGGTCGGTGACGCCGTTCTCATCAACTAAGCTGTACCCCCGCGTCATCCCCTCTCGTTCGTCGACAGCAACTGGATACGTGTTTGTCTCGGTGATGATCGATGGATCGAGAAGTCCCGCGATGGTCAGCGAATCGGATTGCGTCGTTCCGTCGATTCCTTGCGTTTCGCGGGTGTGTTCGCACGCTGGCCGAGCGGTTTCGAGGAAGAAATCGGCGTACGGCGACTCCGATCGCGCTGCCTCTATCGGTTCGAATTCTTCGGTCCTGAGTGTCGCGTGTTCGAGACAGACACCCCAATCGACGAGCGTAACGTCGATTTCGGATAGCACTCGCGTTGCAGCGTCCGGATCGACCCAGAAGTTGAACTCGGCAGCCGGCGTCACGTTCCCGAGGCAGTTGCGCGCGCCTCCCATCACCCAGACGGAATCGAGTAACTCACCCAAATTGGGCTCGTGCTGGAGCGCCACCGCGACGTTCGTCAACGGACCGATACAGGCGAGTGTAATCTCACCGGGGTTCTCTCTTGCGGTTCGAACGATGTACTCGACTGCGTGTTCGTCGGCCGACGGAATCCCCGTCTCCGGAAAGAGGTCCCCACCGAGACCGCCCGTTCCGTGGACTTCTTCGGCCGTCTCGTGATCTTTTATGAGCGGTGACCGCGCGCCTTCGTAGACAGGTACGTCTTCTGCATCCGCCAGCGCGAGCGTGTACTTTGCGTTCTCGACCTCGTGTTCGAATTCAACGTTCCCGGCGACGACAGTCACTCCTTCGAGGACAGCGTGATCCGAACACACCGCGAGCAGCAGAGCTATCGTATCATCCCCGGCGGTGTCTGTATCGACAATTAAGCGGCGAGCGCTGTCACTGTCTGCTTTCACGTTCGCAGTTGTATTCGTCTCCATCTTTCTATCCTCTCTTGTTGGGGGCCACAACACAAGTATGTGCACGCTCTGATAGCATCCGAGAACGAACAACTATCATTCATTACTAGTGAACGAAATTATTTTATACGACTCTCGAATGCGATAGTATATGTGTGGTCGTCTCGCTGACGCTGCCCCCGATAGTGCCTTCGGACGCGTAGTAGTGGCCGTTCTGTCCGCATCGATTGGTGTTCCAGCAGCCATTGTTACGATCTTTGGACTGGGAAGTGAGATGTTTTTGCTAATTCCGATCGCCGTCGCGTGTGTAACTCTCTACGTTGCAGCTACCTACACGATGAGCGTTATCACGGACGCCGAACAGACCCCCGACACCGAACAACAATCCGAGAGCCAAGAGGCAGATTCTTCGACGGACCCTATCGCCACCCTCCGGATGCGATACGCTCGTGGTGAACTCACCGATCAGGAGTTCGAACATCGCCTCGAACGGCTGCTCGAAACCGAATCAAATTCGGAATCGGAATCGGAACGACAACCAGATCGCCTCGGAGAGCTCGTCTGATTCAGACTGTGTACCGCAAGTAGTTGATTTCTTCTCGCGTTAGTGTCCCCATCGGCTGCCTTCCTCGGTAAATCGAGCCTCGTAAATGCGCTCTCGTTGGTCGTCACTCAGAGAGACATCTGCTGCCCCGACGTTTTCATCGAGTTGATCGGTCGTTCGTGCCCCAATGATCGGGATGCACGTGAACGCTTCTTGGTCCATAAGCCAGCGGAGTGCGACCTGTGCTGGTGTTGCATCGACCTCCTGTGCGACGCTGCGGATCGCATCGAGAACGTGCCACCCGCGTTCAGAGGCGTAGTACTCTCCGAACTGCTCGTCGAAACTTCCGCGTGATCCGTCGGGTGCTTTCACGGCTTGTGGGTTATCCGGATCGGCGCGTTCGTACTTGCCGGTGAGAAAACCGCCAGCGAGCGGCGAGTACGGACAGACGGCCAGATCCTGATCAGCACACACGTCGAGGTAGTCGCCCACGTCTTCGTAGTATGCGGCGTGTGCGAGCGGCTGGGTAACCGAAAACGGCTCCCAGTCGTAAACATCGCTCTTCCAGAGAGCCTTCGTGAGCTGCCATGCGGCCATCGTGCTCGCCCCGAGATAGTGTACACGCCCGTCATCGACGAGACCGTTCAACGTAGAAAGCGTCTCTTCGATCGGCGTTTCCTCGTCCCAGCGATGGATGTAGTAGAGATCGAGATAGTCCGTTCCGAGGCGATCGAGCGTTCCGTCAATCTGATTGCGGATGTGGGTCCGCGAGAGCCCGCTTCCGTTCGGGTTGTCCGGATCAAACCCGAAGTAGACTTTCGAGGCGAGCACAAAATCCTCCCGGTCGCGCTCGTCGAGCCACTCACCGATGTACGATTCAGCGGTTCCGCTCGGCGTTCCGTACACGTTCGCCGTGTCAATGAAGTTCCCCCCACGCTCTGTGAACGCATCGAGCAGTTCGTGTGCCTCCTCACGACCCGTCTCGACGACACCGCCCGTCTCTCGACCGAATCGCCACGTGCCGAAACATAGCTCCGATACTGCTGTGCCCGTCGCTCCGAGCTGTCGGTATTCCATGGAGCAAAACTCGTTGACGGCCTCAAAGTATCTTCCGGCTGAACGTTTCTGTCAGGATCGGAGACTGTGAGGAATGTGGCTGTGTGGAATTGCAGTGCGTTGATCACTCAGCGCCAGCGCATCATCCGGACCACAGACCGGGACCGAGGAAACGCTGTCTGAGTGGTGTCAGAGTAGCGAATTCGAGATGGTTGTGTTCCTTGTTGCTCGGGTCCTCACTGAAAGTGTGTTTCTCTGAAATCATCTCTCGTCGGAAGCCATAGCAGATGGAGTTCAGTTCACGAGAGAACCGCTATTGCTCATCTGTGAGTTGGTTCTGTTCTCGTGCTTGCTCGAAATGCTGTGCGGTGATTCTGACCTCATCAGCGCGTTCGGTAGCTGCTTCTGGTCCGAGATCACCCGCAAACTCGCGGATAGCGAGCATGGACGCCTGTCGAACGAGTGCTTCGAGATCGGCACCAGAGTAGCCCTCGGTCTCGTCTGCGAGTGCTTCGAGGTCGACATCGTCACCGTAGGGCTTCCCTTCGCTGTGTACGTCAATGATCGCGCGGCGTGCTTTTTCGTCTGGAAGCGGGATTTCGACGTGTGATTCGAGACGGCCAGGTCGGAGCAACGCGGGATCGAGCGCCTCTCTCCGGTTCGTCGCAGCGAGTACCATCAGATTGGGGTTGTCGGTCATCCCATCGAGTTCGGTCAGGAGTTGGGAGACGACGCGCTCGGTCACTTCGTGGGTGTCGCCGCGACGACCAGCGAGCGCATCAATCTCGTCGAAGAAGACGATCGTCGGGGCGGTCTGTCTGGCGCGATCGAACACCTCTCGAATGGCTTTCTCCGATTCACCGACGTATTTATCGACGAGCTCTGGACCAGCCACGTGGATGAAATTCACGTCGCTCTCGCCAGCGAGTGCGCGCGCGAGCAACGTCTTCCCCGTCCCCGGTGGCCCATAGAGCAACACACCGGACGGCGGAGTGGTGTGCGTCGTCTCGAACAGCGCGTGGTATGTGAGTGGCCACTCGACCGCCTCACGGAGCGTCGCTTTCGCATCAGCGAGTCCCCCGACGTCATCGAACGTCGTACTTGGTGCTTCAACGACGTATTCGCGCATCGCGCTCGGTTCGACGGCAGCCATCGCAGTCTCCATATCTGCTCGGGTGACGACCATCGAATCGCTTTCATCCATTCGGTACCGACGGAGCGAGTTCATCGCTGCTTCAGTCGCGAGCGATCGGATGTCAGCCCCAACGAAGCCGTGCGTACGCGTGGCGATCCGATCGAGATCAACATCATCGGCGAGCGGCATCCCACGGGTGTGGACGTCAAGGATCTCTCGGCGTCCGGGCCCGTCGGGAACACCGATTTCGATCTCTCGGTCAAAGCGCCCTCCGCGGCGGAGCGCGGGATCAAGCGCGTCGACACGATTCGTCGCTCCGATGACGATTACTTCATCGCGCGTCCCGATTCCGTCCATCAACGTCAGCAACTGCGTTACGATGCGATTTTCCATGTCTGCATCGTCGTTGCGCGACCCACCGATGGAGTCGATCTCGTCCACGAAGACGATTGCTGGTGAATTGTGCGATGCGTCCTCGAACGTCTCACGCAGTCGTTCCTCTGAATCCCCTTTGTACTTCGAGACGATCTCTGGTCCCGAAATCGTCTCGAAATAGGCGTTGACTTCGTTGGCGACAGCCTTTGCGATGAGGGTTTTTCCCGTTCCTGGTGGCCCATGGAGGAGCACCCCTTTCGGTGGATCGACCCCCAACTGACGGAACAGTGCAGGATTGGAAAGCGGCAACTCGATCATCTCGCGTATCTGTTCGAGTTCGTCGTCCAGTCCACCGATATCCTCGTAGGTGATATCAAACTGAGAATCAGCGCTGCTGCTGGTAGACGATCCCGTCGATTGGGATGTCGAAGTACGAACTGTGTCTGGTGACGAAGACGAACCACCCCATCCCGTATCGATCGGATCTCCAGTTGTTCCGCTCGGAGTGTCGATCGTGACTGTCGTTTCGTCTGTGATTCTGACCGTCCCAGTCGGAGTCGTTTCGGCGACCGTTACCTGCACGCCGAACCGTTCGAGACGGATCTGTTCGCTTTCTTGGAGCGGGCGGTCGAGCAACTCGCGTTTGATAACTGATGTGACTTCATCCGACCGAACTGGTCGCGGAAGCGTGACCGTCACACTCCGTGCGTCTGCAACCTCGATCGGACGGACAGGTACCCGATCACCGATATTCAGATCTGCGTTTCGACGCGTATCGGCATCGATTCGAATAATATTCTCATCACCCCCCGGCCACACCTTTGCCACGGTCTGGCGGGGGCCGTCGAGAAGAACCGTCTCACCGCTGAGAACACCGAGTGCGCGACACGTCGCACCAGCGAGACGAGCGATACCTCGCCCGGCGTCTCGCTTCTCGGCACCCTGAACGGTCAGTTCAATTTCTCGTTCCATGACTGGACTAAGGGGTACCCCCCCTTGAGGCCACTGTCCGGCTCTGACGAATTCCCTCGATACCTGCTGGGAGTAACTCCTTTATCGGGTGAGACCAATATGAACATATGGTCACACAGGTCGAGCGTGATAATGTAACATGGCATACGTGCGAGACCTGCGGTCTCATGTTTGATGACAAAGACGATGCGAAAGAACACGAAAAACGCTGCGATGAGGAATCTCCGAGCTATATCCAGTGAGTGTAACACTCTTTTCGTTTAATTCAATCCGATCTCACCGACTGCCTCAGTTCCGTATTGTGACTGGTGGCTGGTGAGAGTCGAGAGTCGAACGACGATCGATCGACGGCTTGCTACCCCGGTTTGACGCTCAATGTCCAACGAAACGGGGATGATTGCTGAGGTGTTGTGGAAGATACCGGTTTCTGTCCGGGAGTTCATGAATGTCCGCTCGAACGGTGTTCCGTAGCTCATCGAGCGTCATAGTTCGCTCTTCGTCTTGCGAACGGATGTTGACACCGTACTCCTCACTCGACTGTTCTCGGTCGCCGACAACAGCGTAGTAGGGAACCCAGTCGGTTTCTGCGCGTGCGATTCTCTTTCCAACGGATTCGTGGCGGTCGTCTACATCCGCGCGAATCGTCGCCTCGCCCAGCCTATCGACGAGTTCGTCACAATGCTGTACGTGTTCGTCGCTTACCGGAATAAAGCGGACCTGCGTGGGCGAGAGCCACGTCGGGAGGCGTGGCGTCTCCATCGTTGCAGTCTTCTCTAGAAGTGCAGCCATTACGCGCTCAATTCCCCCTGATGGTGAGTAATGGAGAATCGGTGGATGGTGCGTTTTTGCTCCGTCAGTGTACTCGATATCGAACCGCTCTGCGCTTTCGACATCGATCTGCACCGTTGGATTCTCGATTGGCCGTCCCAGACCGTCGATCGCTGCGAAATCTATTTTGGCAGACCAGTAGTGATGACGCTCGGGCAGAAGCTCTACGAGGACGGGTTTATCGAGTTCGCTGACGACGGTTTTCACCCAGCGTTCGTTGTCTTCGTAGAACGCTTTCGTCATGCGGAATGCGGCTTCGTAGTTTAGTCCGAGATCTACCCCCGTCTGCAAGGCGAGCTTCGCTTGTCGGAGCAGTTCTTCGCGGGCCTGATCTGCGTCCCGGGCAGCGGTGTGCATATCTGGCATCGTGAACGCGCGCTGGCGTTTCAGGCCAGACACCTCGCCGCGCTGTTCCCGACGGAAGGAGTAGGTGCTCATCTCGTAGATCCGAAGCGGAAGATCGTTGATCGAGATATGCATGTCTCGCATGATCGAAAACTGTCCGAAGCAGGCGGCAAACCGGAGCATCATCCGCCTGTCACCGCTCTCGAAGCGGTACTGTCGTTCGCCGAATTGCTCCGCATGCTCTCGGATCGGTCGCGCTCCGAGATCGTACATGATAGGCGTCTCGACTGGCATTCCACCGTCGTCGACGACGAGATCACTGACGTATCGCATCAGCTGATCTCGGATCAGTTTCCCGCGCGGATAGTATCGGAGATTCCCGACATCAGAGAGGTCATCGTAGTCTACGAATCCCTTCTCGCGCATGATTCGAAGATGAGGTGGCTCTTCGCCCTTACTAGCAACCTTGTCTTCGACCTCACTTTCGATGAATGCCCGCATGTCATCGCCCAGATCGGCTTTCGACGCGATTGGATCGTGGAGGCTGCCGTCTGGGTTCATGAGCCTCCAGTCGCTCGGTTGCCGCTCGTTGCTCTCTTGCTCCTCTCGGTGGCCACTCACGTGCCGGGATAGCTCCGAGAGCGGGTGACCCTTACAGGAGAGCTCGAAGGACTTGTACCAGCCAAAGGGCGCACGAAGCACATCAAACTCCTCAGCAAGTGCCGCTTCCAACCGTTGGAGTACATCGGTGGCTACCTTGGGAGCTGCGAGATCTTCGCTTAAATGTGCGTATGGATAGAGGACGATTCGATTCGTGCCAAGCTGTGCTGCGACGTCTCGGAGTTCGTCAGTCGCGTTCTCGACAGTTCCAGCAACGCTCTTGCTGTCATCGCGTTCGACCGAAATGAACGCGGTCACACACTCTTCCATTTTCCCGTCGTGTGGGACGCCGTTCGTCTCGGCTATGTCACCGATCGCTTCCGTGGTCTCGAATTCGAGATGATCCGAATGGATGAATAATAATTTCATTGCCTAAACTCATTTATTTCTGGTATTTCCGGTATAAACCGTAGCGTTGCCACTCTCTCGGTAGTGTATTGTACAAACATGGATTTCTCTCCGTGATTAGTAACAGACAAACGAGCCAGCTAGGTGTAATAATAGTGATGGGCTTACGCCCGGCGTGTAAAGCACTCACCCACTAGCATCGATTCTCACTACCAACAACGGCTATTTAAACATATTGCCGACACTGTGTCAGATATCTCTTCGCTGCTTTGGGATGGGGCTCTTTCTATTCTATCATATATCGGATGTGTGTGTCGATTTGCGGTAGACTCGCGCCTGTCTTGTATTGGCAGATCATGGTGGGATAAAAGCGCAACCGTTATACACGAATCCCTCCGAGTAGTGGTTACACGCTGGACGTGTGCTCCGGTAGTGTAGTCCGGCCAATCATATTGCCCTCTCGCCTGCGTTCGCTTTCGGGCGTCGTGGGGAGTCAGGCGATGACCGGGGTTCAAATCCCCGCCGGAGCATCCTATCTTCTCAATGGTTTTCGTGTTCAGTGATTTCTGTTGTCCACGAAATTTATGATTTCAATGATCATTCGAGCCGCTTCTCTCGTTACTGAGTCATCTCTCTTCTTCGAATCTCCGTTCACGAGTAAACTGTGCGAAG
The DNA here is from genome assembly GCF_023276375.1 of Halocatena marina. Taxonomy (GTDB): domain Archaea; phylum Halobacteriota; class Halobacteria; order Halobacteriales; family Haloarculaceae; genus Halocatena; species Halocatena marina. The sequence goes on from NZ_JALLPK010000001.1 coordinate 741,829, forward strand.
AACTCCTCCATGAAACTCCACCGAGACCTTCCAAGACGACGTCCAGGAGGTGTATACAACAGCTCAAGACGCTCCGTTGCCCACTCTTCGAGAAGAGTGATATCTGGTAGGTCCGATGTCGCCATTCCAGAATCTGATGCGTTATCGATTACGGCGTATCTTTCGCCTGCTCTCCCAGATCTCTCACCGATAATACAGGAGAGACGAATGATGCCGCGTGCGCCAGTCGCTTCCAACTTGTCTGCGTCAAAAAGCAATTTAGCCTCGGGCGTCTCCGGTTCTGGGGAGCTAGCCCGAATACTGTGTGTCCGGAGACAGTGTTTGATCGCATCAATTTGGTCAGATGGTATCCCTTCGGCTTCGAGGAGATCGTCTGCTTTTCTAGCTGCCCATTTGCCGTGATGTTCGATCTCTCCGAGTCGCTCTCGTGGCCGACCAATATCGTGCAACCAAGACGCTGCAGAAAGAACTGCTCTGTCGACAGTGTTCTCATACTCCTTCGATAAGTTAATTGACAAATCCCGAACTCGCTTGGCATGGAAATGATCGTGCGCTGGGAGGGCATCTTCATAATACGGCAACGACAACGTTCGAGCAAGCGGACCTAATTCCTGCTTCATAGAGTGTGTATAAAGAATGGTCTCAGATGAGTTAGTGATTGTGAAATCCCACGTAACAGTGTAAACGAGCGCGCTGTCCGGTGGATATTCTTTGAGAGAATCCCACTCTATCTCTTATTTCGCTGTTCTACTTTGTTCAGTTCGATGAGGAGTCGGAATACCGCTTTCACGAGGTTGGCATCGACATCAAAGCAAGCTGCATTCTCGCCCGCGCGAGCCATCACTCGTTCCTCCTGCGTTTCGTCAGTCGTCGGAAGTTCTTTTTCGCGTTTGACTGTCGCGATCGTCTCTGCGACGTACGTTCGCTGAGCGATGAGTTCGACGATCTCTCGATCGATCGATTCGATCTCCTCGCGCAGCTCCGCGAGGTTCATCCCCTCTGTGCTCCGTCGGTTTGTGTTGTTGTCATCCATATGTTTCCCTCGTATGTTTGCCATATCTCTCGTACTCGTTCGAGCGCTGCTCGATCACCGATGGCAGTGAAACTCGGCCCTGTTCCGGAGAGTGAGACGCCATCTGCGTGCGACATCGCGGTCACAAGTGGATCGGTCGGGAACTGAAGCGCTGCACAGAACGCCAACCCGTTGACAGTCATCGCACGACCGTACTCCCCAGCCATCGCAAGATCTGCTACGAGATCAGCCATCGGCCCGATCTGCTCACAGCGGGCCACGTCCGCATCCGCGCTGAACGCCTGCTCGTTCGGCGTCCACACGAGCACGTCCCATTCGACTGCCTCGTGTTTCAAGAGTTCATCACGAGCGTTGTCCGTGATCGTTAGTCCGCCGAGCATACTCGCACTGGCGTCATCGAACGCCCCCGTAACCGTGACACCGACATCACGAGCGGCTTGTACTCCGATCCGAGCAGCGTCTTCCCGTGGGTACGTCACGTCGAGCGCATCGAGCGTCGCCAGAACCGTCGCGTTGGCGGCGGCGCTCGAACTCTTCAATCCCGCAGCCATCGGAATATCGCCAGTCGTTCGGACCGTTCCACCTTCGTCGTCTCCGAACCGTTCGACGATCAGTTCGACACACCGTTCGATGAGGCGCGTATCGGCGTCGGTCGTGTCCGCTACTTCACCCGTTATCGGACCGTCATTCGTCAGTTCGACGGTTGCAGTCAGCTCACTATCGATGGCGAATGCCGATCCGGTTTCATTCGCGAGGGCGTTCAGAACAGTACCCGCTGCAGGGGCGGTCGCTCGACCATTCACAGTTGTCTCTGTCACGGTGTGTACTTACCGCTGATGGTCGTGGCAGAGGTCACTGCGTGGCGCTCTTATAGCTGTCTCGAATAGGTTCCGTATGAGCATGCGCAGCGAGATCTCCCCGGATACCCTCCGTGTGGAGCTCGACCCCGATGGAATTGATGTTGAGTACACCGACGGAAGAAGCGTTTTCTACCATGGCATCCCACAGAAAACGACGGGATCGATTACCACTCCTCCCGGAAAACAAGTGCACGTTCTCATCACCGATCCAACAGAGGCAGAAGGCGCGATGATCTACGTTAACGACCGCAAAACCGACGACGAAATCCTTCGTAGTACCGGCGTCGGACGCGTGTTTCTCGCTAGTGACGAAGAAACGTCCATCTTCCCCGGTGTGACCGTCCACGAAGAGGGATACGCTGTCCGGGTCGAAGCCGACACAGAAGCAGCTCGTGGGCGTGTGTTCGTCTTTGCAGAAGACGAGCTGTCCGAACACTCGTGGGAGATCGTCAACGATAACGAGTAATTCACCACAGAGGTCAGCGATCGAAATAGCTGTATCGGGAACGAAATTGATCTCCAACCACGGACTCAGGACATCCCGTGACTCGGTTCTGAGAAAACACATCCGAGAGCGGCAAGGGTGTCCGTCTTCGTCATCACCATCCTATCGACTCGGGTAGTGCGGCTGATGACAAACGACCTTTTCACACCACTGAAACTGCGTGAAACGCGCCTTCGGAACCGCGTCATGGTGTCACCAATGTGTCAGTATTCGTGTGAAAACAGAGATGGAATCGCAACTGACTGGCACCTCGTCCATTTGGGAAGTCGTGCTGTCGGTGGTGCAGGGATCGTTATGACCGAGGCGACGGCAGTAGCGCCTCGGGGGCGGATCTCTCCACAGGATCTCGGAATATGGGATACTGAGCACGCCGAAGCGCTCGCACCGACTGCGTCGTTCATCCGCGAGCAGGGAAGCTGTCCCGCGATTCAACTCGCACACGCGGGACGGAAAGCGTCGAAGAGCCGTCCGTGGGATGGCAGTAAGCCACTCAGAGGCGACGAGGGCTGGGAAGTGCTCGCTCCAAGTTCCATTCCGTGGCCGTACGACGGCGACGCACCGCCGACCCGATCGATGACGCAGGACGATATCGATCGCGTCATCGATTCGTTCGTGGCAGCTGCAGAGAACGCACTCGCTGCCGGATTCGAAATTTGTGAAATCCACGCTGCACACGGATATCTCCTCCACGAATTCCTCTCTCCCGTGACAAACCAACGGACGGACGACTACGGCGGCAGCTTCGAGAACCGCAGTCGCATTGTCCGAGAAGTCACTGCTGCCGTGCGTTCGGTCTGGCCCGATGATCGTCCGCTCTTCGTGCGCATCTCAGCAACTGACTGGTTACCCGAACGCGATGCGTGGACCGTCGATCAGTCGGTCCGTCTCGCCGATCACCTCGCTGCAAGTGGCGCTGATCTAATCGATGTGAGTGGCGGAGGCATTCATCCCGACCAACAGCTTCCGAGTACTGGCCCAGGGTATCAGATCCCGTACGCCGAACAGATCAGCGAGGAGACGACTGAAGACGTCGCGGTCGGTGCTGTCGGTGCAATCACGGAACCAGCACACGCCGATGCACTCATCCGCACCGGACAGGCCGATCTCGCTATCATCGGACGAGAACACCTCCGCGATCCGTCTTTCACGAACAACGCTGCTTCGAAACTCGGTGTTGATCGCGTCGAACTACCGCCACAGTACCGCCGAGCCTACCCCGAAATTAACACTCGGACGGAGTAACACGTTCGTAACGGCATAACAGTGGATCAGCCACGAGAGACAGTAGGCAAGAGACTACAGACAGGAGACGTTTTAGGGATCGGGCGAGCAGTAGGCGATACTATCGTATGCACGTTCTCGTCAACGCCGCCATGAGCGCGGATGGAAAACTCGCTTCGTATCGCCGCGAGCAGCTCCGTATCAGCGGTGAGATGGACTTCGACCGCGTGGATCGGAGACGGGCAGAATCCGATGCAATCATGGTCGGTGTCGGGACCGTGCTGGCTGATGATCCATCGCTCACTCGCTTCGATCGCAATCACCGTGATGCGGTTGGTGGCACTGGTGTGCCGGCCCGGATCGTTGCTGATTCACAGGGGCGGACGCCCCTCGATGCGGCGCTTTTCGACGGGAGTGCGCCGACGTACGTCCTCACCACCGAAGCAGCATCGTCCGACCGCCTCGAACAGCTCGAGAAGGCGGGAGCAACAGTCGTTGTTGCGGGAAAGGAACGGGTCGATCTCACCGCTGCGCTCTCCGAACTCGAACGCGATGGCATCGAAACGCTGTTCGTCGAAGGCGGCGGCGAACTGATCTTCTCGCTGTTCGAGGCGGATCTCGTCGATGAACTCTCCGTTTACATTGGGTCGCTTCTCATTGGGGGCCGCGATGCCCCAACCCTCGCCGACGGCGAAGGATTCGTTGATGAGTTCTCGAATCTCATCCTCATCGGTGTCGAACGACTCGACGACGGTGTCTTTCTCCAGTGGAGTGTCGAATAACCGACCGCTCTTTACGAACAGAACCTCTGCCAACAGTCGCTGAGAACAGTCATCGCTGTCACGATCGTCTCGCGTGACTGAAATGAAGGGCCGTTAGTGATCGTGCCCGGTCGCAGCACCGAACGTCACGCCGAAACGATCTTCGAACAGGTCCATCATTTCGTCTTCGACCGAGGCGAGTTCGTCGCTCATTTCACCCTCGCCGTGGTGAACGATCGCGTGGATGCGCTCGGCACAAGAGAGAATAACAATGTCACTGACGACTTCAGCTGACGACTCATCGTTTTCCGAGAGTATCTTGAGCAGTGGTTCGGGAAGCAAAACCTCATCGGCCCCGTCTGGTCCTTCAATCGAGATGACAACACTATCAGTTTCTGTCGTCATACACATCCTTCGGACGACGACCACTAACCTCTGTTGGGTGGGCGATCTGACGGAGGACTGAACTCTATGATGGATTTTGGGGGTGATCGTGTAAGTGACAATGGGCGTGGAGCGCTGCCACGTCGGGAGAGATAGTGATTTTGGTTAGTCGTCAGATTCGGCTGGTGCTGGCGTTGTTTTAGTTGCCTTGCGGGGGTGTTGGTCGAGGAACTCATCAGCGTCGAGTGCAGCTTTCACTCCCATTCCGCCCGCGGTAGCGGCCTGTTGATAGTGGAAATCGACCACATCACCCGCGCCGAAGATACCATCGACATCGGTTCTGGTCTGTCCACCGTCCCGCCCACCTCGTGTCCGGAGGTAGCCGCTTTCGTCCATCTCGACGTCAGTCCCTTCGAGGTAGTCTGTGTTCGGTGTGTGGCCAATGGCGAGAAAGACGGCTCCGACGTCGAAATCGAACGACTCGGTGTTCGGGTCATCGAGTTTTTCGGACGGATAGCCCGAATCGTTGCGAGCGAGCGTGACGTGCGAAACACCCTCCGCTTGTGTTCCGTGGATCTCGGTCAGTTCCGTGTTGCGCATGATCTCGATCTCGCCAGCATCACTCTTTTCCTGAATTCTGTCGATCCAGTACTGTTCGGCGCGGAACTCCTCGCGTCGGTGAGCGAGATAAACCTTTGAGGCGAACTTCGTGAGAAAGGCTGCCTCCTCCATCGCGGCGTCTCCTCCCCCGACGACGAGCATCTCCTCATCGCGGAAAAACGCACCATCACACGTGGCACAGGTCGAGACGCCGTAGCCCATCAATTCGTCTTCGCCAGGGACGCCAAGCGTGCGCGCGCTTGCTCCCGAAGCAGCGATGACCGCATCAGCGGTGTAAACCGTTCCGTCTCTGCATTCGACTTCAAACGGACGCGAGCGGTCGTCGATATTCGTGACGATGCCGTGCTCAATTTCAGCTCCGAAACGAGTTGCCTGCTCTTTCATTCGCTGGACAAGATCTGGACCACTGATTCCCTCTGGAAAGCCCGGATAGTTGGCGACATCGGTGGTGAGTGTGAGCTGTCCCCCTGGCTCGTCACCCTCGATTACGAGCGGCTCATTGTTGGCCCGTCCGGCATAGATCGCGGCAGAGAGCCCTGCGATCCCTGTTCCTGTAATAATGAGTCGTCGATGAGTGCCATTGTTCATCGTTGGTTGATGTAATCGGGAGCGGTGTTTGTAGCTTGCGCCTACGGATATTGCAGGAGAATCGAGAGTGTCTCATCTCATTGATACGCCCTCTTCTTCCCTTGAACAACCATTCGAGCGGGACGTCCCGCTGTTTTTGGATGGCGTGTCTGGCGAAATCAATGTGCTTGCTCTCGACCGATCCGAACCGTTATGTCGCTCCCAGGCTGGCGTTCGATATGTCCGCCGATCTCGAAGAAAAGACCGAACGGTACGAACGTCTGTTATCGGAGGCGATCGATGCCGCAACGATTGCCCCTCCCGCGGGGACACCGTTGGCAGAAAGCGCCGCTGAATGCCACGAAATGGCCGCCTCGTACCTCGATGACGGACGTCACTTCAAGAAACAAGGCGACACAGTCAATGCACTCGCGGCGTTCTCGTACGGTCACGCGTGGCTCGATGCGGGTGCTCGTATCGGTATCTTCGATGTTCCGACAGATGGACACTTATTCACAGTTTGATCATATTGTGTTAAAAACACTAACCGCAATACGCCCACCGAACAGACGGTGTGTTTACATACAGGGGCTACGATCGGGTGAGTGATGGAAGGTGTCCTCTGGTACGTGCTGACGGGCACACGTGGCGGGCCCAACCGGGTGCGTATCCTGCGTGCTCTCGATGAGCAGCCACGCAACGCCAACCAGCTAGCAGAGGATTTGGATCTCGATTACAAAACGGTCCGACATCACCTTGACGTACTGATGGATAACAATGTACTGACTAACAGTGGCGACGATTACGGAGCGGTGTACCTCCCGAGCGATCAAGCGCGTCATCACTGGGAGATCATCGAGACGATCATCGAGCAGGTGGACGGATGAATCGGGACAGATTGAGCGTGACAAGTATGGCTGAATTTGGGCTAGTGTATATATGGCGGACAGGGGTTAGGATGACACAATGACGGGGCTAGTCGATCTCATGCGAGTGGTCCTGGGGATCAATCTCGTTCTCCTTGCTAGCCTTGGCTACGTGTGGGCAAACAACGCGTGGAAATTCCGCTCGAAACACACGATTGGGTTGTTTGTTTTCGCCCTGCTCCTGTTCGCCGATAATGGACTCTCGTTCTATTTCTTTGTGTTCCACGATGTACTCACTGGATGGATCACAGATCCGACGCTCGTCCCACCGATTGCTCAGTACGCGATGCTCTCGGTTCGGGTACTGGAGCTCTGTGGCCTCCTCTTTCTTACGTGGGTCACATGGGACTGATCGGCGTTCGTATGATCGTCCCATTCAACATCTGTTCCGTCAGATGATCTCTTGTTCTAGCAGCACTGCGTACATCTCGTAAGCAAACACGACTCCCACGAGTACGATTGATCCCCACGTCAGAAACGTGAAGGTGGTCGTACCGATCATTGGTCGTTCCCTCGTTGTCCACTGCCGTCTGCCATCGGTTCGTGTTCGTCGAGTCGCTGGATTTTCTGTTCAAATTGCTCGAAGTCGAACTGTCCCTTAGAGCCAAGCGAGGCGAGTACAGTCAGTGCGGCGGAAACGATGCCAGCGCTGAGGAACGACGCGAAGTATGACGCGGCCGGAAGTCCCGATGCGAACGGGAGGAGTGGCCGTGCCAGTGGGAAGAACAGTCCGCCGACGATCAGTCCGGCGACGCTCGCAAGAAGTGCGCCTGTCTCCGATAACCGAGCGAAGTACAGACCAGAGAGAAGCGGAATGAACGTCGCCACGGCAAGTAGGTCGGCGGTAAAGAAGATTGCGAGAACGCTGTATCCCTGTGCGCCGATGACGATCGCTGCGAGTGCAACGACGACGGTGAGAGCACGCGCACTCGCTGTGAGTGTCTCATCGCTTAGTTCGAGAACACGCGGGAGATCGGCTGTGACGATGCTTGAAAGCGCATTTAGCAGGGTGTCTGCGCTGCTCATTACGAGCAGGACAGCAAGAATGACGATACCGAGAACAATGCTATCGGGAAACGCCTCGTCGACGACGAGAAAAAAGGCGATACTCGCGTTGCCGTCGATGAGATTCAACCCTTGTGCAGCGAGACCGAACAGTCCGGAGACGAATATCATTGGAATGATGGCAACGGCAGTGACGAGGAACGACCGCTGGAGCACACGATCGTTCTCAGCCGCATAGATTCGTTGCCACCACGCCTGGTTCAGCATCTCCGCGCCGAGGACAGCAACAGCGATGTAAACGCCGAACTGTATCCCGGAAACAAAGCCAAGATTCAGAAGCTGGGGGTTCGAACTGACAGCGCCCTCGTAGACTGCCCCAGCGCCACCGAGTTCGAGCAGAGCGAACCCGAAGCCGATAGCCAGCAAGGGTAGTATGAGCAACGTTTGAACGGTGTCTGTGAAGATGCTCGCACGAAGTCCTCCATAGGTGGTGTACACGAGAACGAATCCACCGATGAGAGCAGCGGTCTGCCATGCTGGAACACCTGCAACGAGTGACAGGGCACCGGTGATCCCTGTCATTTCGGCTGCGAGAAATGTGAACATATACGCAATGCTCACTACAAGCACGTAGACGTACATCGCCGTCCCGTACCGGGCGTGAGTGTACTCTGTGAGTGAGTGACCGTGCGGAATTAGCTCTCGAATACGTGGTCCAATCACCGCATACACCACCATCGGAAGTGCACTCCCAAGTGCGTATCCGAGAACTGCTGTGATACCACCGAAGGCAGCACCAGCTTCGGCAGGCGATAGCAGAATCCATGCGCCCATACTCGATGCAATGAGTGTTGCCGTGAGCGTTCCCTCTCCTGCACTCCCTCGTGCGCTGATGTAGTCCTCGACGGTTTCGATCTGTCCACGAGCGAACAATACGCCGAGTATCGAAACCACTCCGACCACGAGAGTTGTCACACCAAGGACGATCGACGACTGAGTCACAAGAAATCACTTCTTCGAATCATTACCCAGTGATATCTCTCGATAGTACATAGATGTGATGACTGAGAAATCGTTCATAGACGAAACATTATTATTGGTAGTGTGTGGCACGGCCGATCGAGAGATACCTCTGACAGATACAATAACTGAAGGTTATTGTACTGCCTTCGTATGGTTTTGGCCGCGGCAGCGACGAAACATTTTTATACTTTACGGACTTACTGCGGGTAAGCAGATTGTGCGGAGACGGGTTCTCGATTTATTTGCCCGCGAGCCGCGCATCAGGTGTAACCATGAGCGATTCAACAATTCGAACATACACAGAAGAGACGACTGAATCCTCGTCCGAAGAGGAACACGAGCGTGAGCACGAGTCGACTTCCGCTTGTCCGGAGTGCGGTGGCCGACTGATGAGCGATAACGAACACGGAGAGACTGTCTGTGGAGAGTGTGGACTGGTTGTTGAGGAGGACTCGATCGACCGTGGGCCGGAGTGGCGCGCGTTCGACGCCGCTGAGAAAGATCAGAAGAGCCGGGTTGGTGCGCCGACCACCACGATGATGCACGACAAGGGCCTGTCGACGAATATCGGCTGGCAGGACAAAGACGCATACGGCAATTCCCTGTCTTCGCGTCAACGTCAGAAGATGCAGCGTCTGCGCACGTGGAACGAACGATTCCGCACACGGGACTCCAAAGAGCGCAACCTGAAACAGGCACTCGGCGAAATCGATCGCATGGCTAGCGCACTCGGTCTTCCCGAGACCGTTCGAGAGACTGCGAGCGTCATCTACAGACGCGCGCTTGCCGAGAACCTCTTGCCCGGCCGAAGCATTGAGGGCGTTTCGACGGCCGCACTCTACGCTGCTGCCCGGCAGGCTGGTACCCCAAGAAGCCTCGATGAGATCACGATGGTCTCACGAGTGGATAAGATGGAGTTGACCCGCACGTACCGGTACGTCGTGCGCCAGCTCAACCTCGAGATCAAACCTGCCGATCCGGAGAGCTACGTCCCCCGATTTGCGAGCGATCTCGATCTCCCTGAGGAGGTCACCCGTCGCGCACGGGATCTGATCGGCAACGCACGCGATGCAGGAATACTGAGTGGCAAGAGTCCAGTCGGTCTGGCGGCGGCGGCCATCTACGCTGCCTCGCTGCTGTGCAACCAGAAAGTCACCCAGAGCCAAGTGTCGGATGTTGCCAATATCTCTGAGGTCACCATTCGAAACCGCTATAAGGAGATTCTGGAAGCGGATGCCCATCCGGCAGTCTAATCTACCGTTTGATTGCTGACTCGATCGACGGTGGTCAAGCTTTTTACCACTGGCAACCGCATCGTTCGAGTATGCCGACTGAAACGTACGTGAGATTACTCTGTCCCGAATGTGGCAAACGGTGGGAAGCATCTCCCAACGATCTTCCGGAACCAAGCGAAGAGTTTCACTGTCCTGGCTGTCACGCAGGTCGGCGAATGTCGGAGTTCACACGCACTGAACGCGATCTTGAGACGCTCAAGACATTAGGTTGATACTAATTTTACTTTAAGAAAGTAACGACTTTCATTCGCAAGCTAACAGATATACACTGTTTACTGAACCGATCATTTTTCTTTCCAGTGGTTATTCGGCAGAAGTATGAAACCCTCTTGAGTGGCCGGCAGAGACGCTCTATCGCCGACACGTGATAACGTGACTCAAGGTAATACTATATGCCCCCAGTCACTATCTGTTTTCGACCATGAAAAAGCAGGAACTGATCCACCTTCACGGTCTGCTTGCAGAGGTATCCAATCACTACGAACTTCGAAGTGAGAATACAATTGATCACACCAAGTACGAGGAACTTGGGGTTCAACCGACATCTATACACAAATCAAAAACCGATCACAAGGAGGCTGTTTTTATGCTGGCCACAGGAATCACCGATGAAATAGTTGCTGTCGAAGACGAGCAGCCCATCTCGGCAGCCGCCGACTGATCTCGTCAGTGCGCGTTCTCCGATCAATTACTGCTGAATGACAATTATCTCTTGCTCTCGAAAGTGTCGACTATTTCTCTCCGATGAGGTCCTGAAACTCGGGAAGAATATCTTCATCTGATGCGTCCGATTCAGTTGTTGACTCGGTGCTCTCATCGGTGTCTGCTTGGGAATCGTCGATCTCTTCGGAGTCATCTTCGATGACGTCGACCTCAACAATATCGAGTGGCACCTTTTGCATTCGCTGGCCGATCTCTTTGCGAGCAATCCGCGAGGCGTGTTCTTCATCTTCAACGTTGAACACTGTCATTTCGAGTTCGAGTGAGACGAGCGCCTCGTCTGCGGCGACGAACGCAGGATCAATCTCCTCTTCACAGTGTGGACATGCTCGTGTGCCCATGGATATTTCGACGTAGTTGAGGTCGGGATTGAGCATGTCTCCGGTTTTTGAGATCGCTATGCGCACAGCTTCATCGGCAGAACCGACATCGTAGACGGGTATCGCCGCCTCGACGACGACGCGACAGTCCATAGATACACTTCGCTGTCTGACCGTATGAACCTTCGCCTCGATCGAAAGCTCGAAACCTTCGTCGGTCATCCTGTTGGGTGATGGAACAGGGTTTCATTTCTCTTGATTCGATACCCGGTGACTTCGACCTCCAATCGACCATCGAGAGCGGACAGAGTTACATGTGGTCGCGCGACGATGGGCGGATGTACGAGGAAACGCCTGCGTATGGTGGGACTGCCTGGTACTACACCGCCTTTTCGCGCCCGACGAATGGCGAACCATCCGTTGTTCGTGTCCGCCAACATGACCATCGACTCGAATGGGAGGCGACGTTTGACGCCCGTGACGCCCTTGTTCAGCTGTTGCGACTCGATGATGATCTTGAAGCGATCATATCCGAGACGGTCGATGATTCACTCGTCCGGACAGCGTATGAGACGTATCGTGGAATGCGTCTCGTTCGTGATCCACCATTTCCGACGCTCATTTCGTTTATTTGTTCGGCACAGATGCGAGTCTCGCGCATCCACGGCATGCAGCGCGCACTTGCTCGAAAGTTCGGCGACACGATCAAATTCGACGGGATGACGTACCACGCCTTTCCGACCGCAGAGCAACTCGCCACAGCGACTGAATCGGAGCTCCGAGAGCTGAAGCTCGGATACCGCGCACCGTACGTCGCGTCGACAGCCAAAATGGTTGCAGCTGGTGAGGCACATCCCGAGGACGCCATCGGAATGGACTACGAAGCGGCACGTGAGTATCTCACTCGCTTTGTTGGTGTTGGAGAGAAAGTCGCCGATTGTGTCCTCCTCTTCTCGCTCAATTACCTCGAAGCTGTTCCGCTCGATACATGGATCCGTGGGGCAATCGCTGATCACTACCCTGAGTGCGATCGCGGGAGCTACGCTGAAACTTCACGAGCGATCCGAGAACGCTTTGGTGGAACATACGCTGGCTACGCACAGACGTACGTGTTTCACTACCTACGAGCGAATGAGTCACCAAGCGAATAGACGACAGATCAGAATCTTTTGAAATCCTCCGATACAGTCCCATAGCCTTAAGCATTGGGCCCGTTTTCACGTCTGGAAAACAATGTGTCGTTTATATGCTCTTCACGAGAATACGTATGAGTGCGGGCATCCGGTCCCGTTGACTACGGGTATCCGGGGCTCACAGCGGCGTACTGGCCATTTCCACTAATTTTTCCATGTGTCAAAAACGAACCGAAATGGACGATACTCGGAGCAAAAGCATCTCTAAGCGGAAAGTGTTAATCAGAGGGTGTTCCTGTAGATAGTATGGCGTTTACCCTCCGGGAGACGCTTCGATCCGGTCTCTCTCTCGTCCGTTCGCGCAACGGAGCCATCCTGATCGGGACGTTTGCCCTTATCAGCTTATTTCAGGGTGGCTTCGTCTGGATCATCTCGGCGATGTATGTTCCGCTCGGGAGCAATGCCCTGGCATCCACACCGGCTGGTCCAACGCCGGGTACAGCGCTTCCTAGCTTCGTGGCTGTTCCTGCGGTTCTCCTTGCAAGCGTTACGGGCGGTATTTTCACAATCCCCGTACAGATTGTCGCCATCAGAACCATGGTGAGTAGACACACCGATCGTATCCCCGAGGAGTTCATCTTTCACAATATGGGGTGGGCAACACTACACAGCCTTCTCGGTTCGTGGTTCGTTTCCATTCTCGTCGGAGTCACTGGACTCGTGTGTTTGTTGCCCGGCATGCTCATTCTGTTCGCTGTGATGGACGCACCAACGCAGTCGTGGATGCTTGGGAGTTGGTTAGGGAATAGTGGGATCGGACTATTCGTTCTCATTCTTCTTCTCCCGAGCGCTTTCCTCGGTGTGAGTTTGCTTTTTGTCGGTCAAGAGATTGCCGTCAAAGACCGAAATCTGATTCAAGCGATTGTGGGCAGCTGGCGACAGTGTCGCGGACACCGTGTTCGCCTCCTGCTCCTTTCGCTAGTTCCGACTCTCATCCAAACAGGTGTACTGATGCTCGTTTTCGTTCGACTTGATCAAGTATGGGCTCAGAGTCTCATCTTCGTCGAAACAGCCATCGTGCAAATGACGATATTGGCGATCATGGCACGTGCGTACGTCGCCGTCCACAATGACACCGTCATTCCGATTGCTGGTGCGTCGCGGCGAGAGGATTGACGGTGTCGTTCGGGTTCGAAATGTGTCGACAACCACGACGATTGTACCACCTCCGGCTGCGTAGTGCTGTCGCTGCGGGTCGTTTTCCTGTCTCAGTGATGCATAAACGTAATACAGCTATAGAAACCTCCTCGCCAAGAGACGGTTCAAATATCACCTCCGATACAGTGACTTGGCTGATGTAACCGGCGAAGTTTCATCTTGGTTCGTGCTCGCTGCAGTGTATTTTAGTCACTTGATTGGTGAGTAATTAGTATGCTTCATGAAGCGCTCGCCGATACCCTTCGGGCTGAGACAATCGCACCAGAATGTATCCGGCCTGCATGGAATGACTACTGCTTCGCCAATGTTCCTGATACCGTGCTGTCACTGTTCGGTAATGGTTCGAAGGCCGTCCGTCCACTTCCTGATGCTGTTTTCGACGGTGTTATGACAGAGTTCGACCACGTTGTACTCGCATTCATCGACGGATTCGGCTGGAACCACTTTCAGCGCGTTCGGCATGATCACTCGTTTCTAACCCGATTGACCGAGCATGCGACGGTCACGCCATTGACGGCGGGCTATCCAAGCGAAACCGCGGCTGCGGTCTCCACGATTCACACTGGTCATCAACCGGTTGAACACGGTGTACTGGGTTGGGATGCTCACGTTCCGTCGCTCGGTGGATACATCCAGACACTTCCGTTCACTGACCACGAGCACACACCGCTCGGTGAGGTCCGTACCAACCCAGACCCTGCCGATCTGATCGATGAATCGACACTCTACGAACGTCTCGACGCCCGCTCGGTTCTCATTCAGCCCGCGAGAATCAACGAAAACCCGTATAACGCGCAGGTTACTCGCGGGGCCAAACTCGTAAATTACGAAAATTCCGCACAGGCTGCCTACCGAGTGCGTGCGCAATTGGAAGGGACGACAGAACCGACGTACTGTTACTGCTATCTCTCACACGTGGACACATTTTCTCATACACACGGCGTCGTTCACGAGGAAACTGATGCCCAGCTCGCAAGCGTTTGTCGCGCTATCGAGCGAGAGATTGTCGAAAAACTCGATCCCACGGTCGCCGAGCGCACACTACTGCTCGTGCTGGCCGATCACGGAGAAATTGATACGATCCCTCCTGAGCGGATCAACAGTGGCTCATTCGACCTTGACAGACATCTCCAGCGGGACGAGCAGGGAAACCCAATTCCAGTAGTTGGCGGTCCGCGTAATCTCCAGTTTCATGCCCGTGAAGGCCACCGAAACGCGCTACATACGGCCCTCGAAGACTGTCTCACACCACTTGACCCGCTCGTGCTCGATCGCGAGCGGATCATCGACGAAGACCTCTTTGGCGATCGAGAGCCAAGCGAGCGATTCAAGCGGCGGTGTCCAGATGTGCTTGTGGTGCCTCGAACGGGATTCGCACGTGATGCCGACGACCCTCTCACGAAGGTCGGGATGCACGGTGGGCTGCATCCTGATGAGATGCTGATTCCCTTCGCTGCCGCACGGATCGACGCCCTACAGGAGTGAGATGATAGCTACCAGAGACGGAGTAGAGGTCTCTTGGACACTCGTTTCATGTGTGTATGCGCCTACTCTGCGATGGGTCCCTCTTAGATGACTACGTCACCGTACACAGTACTCTTGTTGGGCTGGTTCTTTCGTCGCGTTCCTATTCTCTCACCCGTCAAAATCGCCGTTGACGATGTCTGCGACTCGCTGTCGATCGAACAATTTCTCATTGCTTGTCACTTCCCCGAAGACATCAGGATACAACTGCTGTGCGCCACGTTCAGTAAGAAACAGATTGTGGATTGGCCCTTGGTTGAGGTAGCCACCACGGTATACGCGTCCGTTCTGCACGGCCGTTAACTCGCTACCAACGGGATGGTTCTGCATATAATCGAGTACTGTCTTGCGGAATTCGGACACTGACTTTCGCTCGTGACCGCGGATGAGAATCACGTCTGGATCGATTTCGAGCAGGTTCTCGTAGTCGAGTTCGCTGCGGTTGCTGGTGCTGAGATTCTCGATAGCAGTCCCCGCGAGCGCGTCGGTAGCGCCGAGAAGACGCCACTGTTTCTTGCTCGTTCCCTTGTCGTCGAGTCGGTACGGTGAGAAGGTCTTCGGTTCTGTCGTTCCTTCGTAGGTGAGAAACACGCTCGGTCGCTTATCGGCGGGCGGGAGTCGCGTCCGAATCTCCGCAGTATAATCGTCATGAAGCTGCTTGAACGCCCGATACCGCTCCTGCTCGTGGAAGAGCTCTGCAATCTTCTCGAAGGCCTCATACATCGTGTAGTAGCGGTAATCGTGCCATTCATCGGACCGACGGAAGATCAAATTACAGAAAAATGGTGCAACGTTACTAGCGATTTCATCAACGTCCGACTGATTCCACTCGAACCAGTTGATGAGCATCTGTGGATCGTACAAGTGAACATCGTTGTCAAGCTCGTAGAACTGCTCTTTGGTTCGGATTTCTGGGTTTGCCTCGATTTGATCTCGATCGACGCTCACGCCAGGCAGCTCGTCGTAGATAGCGGTGTAATAGCGGTCGGCGTTTCCGATGCCGGTAATCCCGCTTGCCTTCCCAAGTGCGACGCCCATATCTGCGTACCCACCGTCGTAAGCGATCCACCGTTCAGGAACCGACTCGAATGAAATTTCACCGACCGGTTCCATTGTGACTGAATAGGAACTGGTCGCTGTAGCATTGTTTGCCGCAGTTGACGGTCCGTTCCCCGAATCGCCAACACATCCGGCGAACAGTCCACTGACGATCGCTGCTCCACCGTACTTGACACAGTCTCGCCGTGTCAGTTTCCCACTCCGTGTCGTATTATTGGTCTCCATGATCACGAACCCTCAGTGATGATATCAGCAACCCGCTGGCGGTCGAACAACTGATTACCACCGAATACGTCCGGGTAAAGTCTCTGAGCGGCCTGTTCGAGCTGAAAGAGATGAATAATAGGTCCTTGATACGTCAGCCCACCGTAGATGACGCGATCATTCTGAACAGCTCGAAGTTTGCTCGCTATCTCGTGGTTCTGCAAATGTGGAACGATCTTTTCGTCGATGTATTTCTGCGTGATTTCGCCTTGAAGTCTGATTGCGAGGATATCTGGATCGAGCTCCAGCAGGGTTTCATAATCGATTGTAGCACCGCCTGCTTGCGCGTCTGTGATGTCATTCTGCGCTAATGCGTCCCGAACGTTCAGCTCATTCCAGTGCTTGGATTGGGTTCCTTTTCCAATCCGATACGGGTAGAATGATTCTGGCGGCACTTCCGCAGGATACAGAACAGCAATATTGGGTTGCTCATTCGGGAGGCGTTTCTCTACGTCTGTGAGCACCTCATCGTGATACTGCTTGAACGCCTCGTAGCGTGCCTGCTCCTGAAACACTTGCGCGACCTTCTCGAAGGCCTCATACATCGTGTAGTCGGCGTAATCGTGCCAGTTGTAGACACGAGAAAAGATCGTATTCCCGATGAATGGTGCGACAGTATCACGAATCTCCGTGACATCGTCCTGATTCCACTGAAGTCGGTTCACCATGAAGTTCGGATCGATGAGGTGGATATCGACATCAAGTTCGTAGAAGACCTCCTTCCCGGTGCCATCCTGCCAGAGCTGCGTAAGTTTGCTCTTGTCGACTGAAACGCCAGGTATTGCCTCGTAGACGTGCGACCCAAATCGAGCGCGATGACCAATGGCAGACAGTCCGTCGCTTTGGCCCAGTGCGACACCCATATCCGCATAGTCACCGGTAAACGAGAACCACGTTTCTGGGACGTCATCGAACGTAACTGACCCAACTGGCTCCATCGTCACTGAGTATGAGGAACCTGCAGCTGTCTCGTCTGTATTTTCGGTGTCGCTGTCTGTCGCCATCACCGTCTTGTTCGTAGTCGACGGTGATTCGGAGCTATTGTTACCAGCACAGCCCGCAAGTAGACAGCCACCGATGAGAGTGCCACCGTACTTCAGGTAGTCGCGCCGCGTCGGTATTTCGAGTTCTGTACCGTTTACCATATGGTTTAGGCTCACCTAAATACACAAAGCCGTTTCGATTGTTAGGTTAGCCAAAAAATCGTCACTTAGTGAAAGTGCGGGCGTTGGTGTGATACTGTGATCCAGTCTCCTTGTCGTGTGAGATGCAGACAGATATGACTGATCGATGTCTGAGTCGGACACCCGTACTAAGTACGTGCGATCATCTCGTCAATCGTGATCCGTCTTGATCAGGTCTCCGTTTGCTGCGTACTTACGGATCGCATCGTCGTCCAGCGCGTCCAATATCTGATCGGTCCCAATTTCCTCGACGAGTTGTTGGAGGCCCGCTTTAGATTGATTCTCGACCGCAGTAGTGGAGCAACTCGTTTCGAACGCCCGGTCGATATACTGTTCACGCAGTTCTACGAATCGTTCATCACTCAGATCGTGATTGTCGTCGGCCTCGTGCTCGTAGTACTCACGCCACCGGTCGCGGTGCGCCCAGTCTCCCGAAAATTCCGATTCTCGCCGAAACATTATGGCTGCTTTGATCGATGAAGCTGTTAACCCATCAAAATCATCGTATTCGTCGGCTCCCTCGATATTTTTGGATAACATGGATGTCGACTCGACGCCATCAACCCCCTCCGATCTCACTCTCTAGAAAGTCAAGGCGCGTCGATAATCGGTCACTCGATCAAATCTTTGATGATCTTCTCCGGATCGATGTTTCGGGCACGAAGCTGTTCCTCAATAGAACAGAGGGTCTGGATAGTCCGGAGATCTGTGTTGTATTCTCGGAGTAGAACGCTATTGCGTCGGTAGCCATCGATCAGTCGTTCGTCGGACCACGTCTGGTAATGTGGTGACGCGGATTCGTCGATGCCAACACTACACATTTTTGAATTCAAATTCAGTGGGTGGTTCTTTTTCGTCATTGCCTGACATCCTTACTGGCGATATCCGCCATGTGCAGGCGATTGAGTACACTCATTCGGGGGTTCGGAGACGGTCTTTCGGTGGGCGTGGCCCGCCTCTGATGGTGTCTCTGTGGGAGTGCATCGTGCGTGACGATCTCTGTGGCCATGTGTTTTAGGCTGGCCTAAACAATAATAGTGATTCCGATTTTAGATGACGGACAGCATACTCAGCCACCTTTCGAGACATAAGAACTAGTTCCGGTGATCACACTGTATTCACCCAAGAACAAGAATGTGAAACGTCAGCGCTGAGACCAACGGTATGATGGAGAACGCGCTAACAGCGTGGCACTGCTAATCGCATTTCTCCACTACTTCTATTTCAACGAGTGGGTCTCCCAAGACGCCGTTCGCCGCTCAGTCGTAGCCCTTCCGGAAGCTTCGAAACTCGGTTCGGTGTGATTCCTCGTCACTTAGGATGCTGATAGCGAGGTCTTCGGTCACTGGATCGTCCGCTTCTCTGGCGGCATCAACGAGCGATCGGTACGTCTCGATCGCTTCTTCCTCGTACTCAATCACACCATCGATCACTGAGAGCACATCGGCCGTATCCTCTGGTGGTTGGAGTGATTCCTGTTGTGGTTCGAAATCGAACGACGCCGGTGGCTGAGCGTCGAGTTCTTTCAAGCGCTCCCCGATTCGCTCGGCGTGTCCGAGTTCTTCTCGTTTTGCATCGGAGCGGAGGCTCTCTTTGACCTCTTCTGCGCTGACGCCGTCGAGGACGACCGCGTTCGTCAGGTAGTTCATCACCGTCTCGATTTCATCGTTGTAAGCGCTTTGCAAAAGCTCGACTACCTGTTCATTGGTCATACAGTGTGTCTATACACGACCAAGAGCCTTAGTGGTAGGGGTCGACAGAGACCGATCCAGCGCTGTCACTGATTCGGTGCGTGCACGTCCTTGCACGCCTTCATGATGACCTTATTCATTGCGGGATGGACGTGGATCAGTGTGTTTTGGAGCTCATCGACTGTTATACCGTACTGAAAGGCAGGCGTGATTTCGTGGATGAGCATCGATGCTTCGTACCCGAGGATATGACAGCCGAGGATGTCTCGTGTTTCGGGATCAGTAAGCAGTTTGACGAACCCATGGTCGAGCTTTAGCGCCCGTGACATCGCGGTATCTGTGAATTCGGCACATCCGACGACATACTCTTGATCGTCGTCCTCAAGCTCTGATTCCGTTTTCCCGACTGCCCCGATCTGTGGTTCAGTGAAGACTGCATGGGGAAGCCCGGTGAAATCGGTCGTTCGTCGCTTCCCGTGGACGACGGTGTCGATTACGACCTCTCCCTCGTAGTCTCCGGAGTGTTTGAACATCCCGTTATCGGCGATATCGCCCATTGCCCAGACGTTCTCGACGCTCGTTTGGAGAGAGTCGTCGGTCTCGATGAACCCGTCTTCGTTCGTCGAGACGTTCGTTGCGTCGAGACCGATTCTATCCGTATTTGGTTGACGACCGAGCGCAACGAGGAGTGCATCGCCTTGCACTTCGATTTCGTCTTCGTCCTCTGATTCAGCGGTAACTGTGATCGTGTTTTCTGATTCGACAACGCTCGTGGCTCGATACCCAGTGAATACGTCGTGGCGTTCACGGGCGATTTCGGTGAACGATTCGGCGATTTCACTGTCCTCACGGGGAACGAGCGTATCCATCATCTCGATCAGCGCCACATCGACACCGAACGACCCAAAGTAGTAGCCGAGTTCCGCGGCGATGTATCCCCCACCGAGAATCACGAGCCGTTCCGGTCGCTCTTCTAATGTGAGCGCGTCGTCGCTCGTGAGGTAGTCGCTGTCAGTGAGACCATCGATCGCACCAGGAACGATCGGGTGGCTTCCGGCTGCAATAACGACCTTGTCGGCCGTGTGTCTCTCGCCGGTAGCCGTGAGTTCAATCGTACGATCATCGACGAAGCGGGCCTCTTCTTGAAACAACGTGAGATTCTCCTCGCTTTGCTTGTTCGCTCGGATTTCGTCGGCCGTGTCGGCGAGTTCCGCGTTCACCTCCCGAACGAACTCGGCAAAGCGAACGTCGTCGATGCTCGCATCGATTCCAAACTGGTCGGCATCCCGAATCCGGTTCACGAGATTCGCGTGTTGGATGAGCATCTTCGACGGATTACACCCCCGATTGAGACACAAGCCACCAAGTGGTCCCTTCTCGATGAGCGCTGTCTCTCGTCCGTCGGCGGCCGCTGCCGATGCGACTGTGTTGCCAGTGCCTCCGCCGAACACGATGAGATCGAACTCCGACATTGCAGCAGTAACTGAGGTGCGGTGTGCGTATATTAGTTCGCCGCTAGCGGGATTCCACCGCGAATACACCAATGAACTGAAACTATCTCGATGACGTTGACTACCAATAATCGTTCCAGTATACTGGCCAATGTGGCTCCGGCACAGAGATCGAGACGGCATATGTTGCCGGTTGTGAAAGAGACGTTTATTAAGTTGGAAGAAAACATCCTGTCATGCCATCCTATAATCGACGCGAATTTCTAACAGCGGTTGGAATGGCGGGGCTTGCGAGCACTGCCGGTTGTATCACGAGTGATACCGAGGGTAGTGACAAAAACACTGGGACTGACAAATCGAGTGGAGATAAGAGCGGTGGCAGCGGTGGAAACCAGCTCACGTGGGACGCTGGGGGTACTGGCGGCACGTACTATCCGCTATCGAATCAGTTCAAGGATATCGTCCAGTCGAATACGAAGTACTCGTTGCAAGTTCGATCGACGGGTGCGAGCGTCGAAAACGTCGGTAGTCTCGCTTCCGGTAAAGCAGACTTCGCGCTGATTCAGAACGATGTTGCCTATTTTGCACACAAAGGAACCGGAATCAAGGAATTCGAAGGCAACAGTGTTCCTGACCTTCGGGGCGTTGCAACACTCTATCCCGAAACGATACAAGTCATCGCGCAAGGAGGAAGCAATATCTCCTCGATAACGGATCTCCAAGGAGCGACGATCAACACCGGCGACCTCGGCAGCGGGACACAGGTCGACGCCAAGCAGATCCTGAAAGCGGTCGGAATCAACGATTACAACGAGCAGAACGCGAGCTTTTCGCAAGCAGCCGAACAGATTCAGAACGGCGACATCGACGCAGCGTTCATCGTCGGCGGTTGGCCGGTTGGTGCGATCGAGGATCTTGCAACGAACACGAACATCACGATCGTCCCGATCGAAGGGAATGCACGCAAGAAAGTCCTCAACTCGGGATCGTACTTCGCCGAGGACAAAATCCCCGGTGGGACGTACAGTGGAATACAGAATCCGGTCCCGACCGTTGCTGTCCAGGCGATGATCGCCACCGTCAAACAGACTCCCAAGCAGGCCGTCCAAGACGTTACAGCCGCGATCTTCGACAACCTCGATAAGGTTAGCAACAAACAGGAATTCATCTCCGTAGACTCCGCACAAGACGGTATGTCCATTCCCCTCCATCCGGGTGCGAAGGCGTACTTCGGAAAGACGGGAACGAGCAGTGGAAACAACAGTCTCAACTGAGCGCAACGTGTTCCGGAACGGCACACAGCACGGGTCATACGAGCCATCTGATCGCTTTCGGACAGACGAACACGAACACGAATACGAATGCGAGTCCGGACCTGAGCGCTACACTCGAATGCGCACGGGAGTATGAGACCGGAACAAGCGACACGTGCTCGCAGATTCGGTGTCTGGATCGTGGTCGTTTGTCTAGTCGTGCTCATCGCAGGCGCTGTCGCAGCGGCCACCCCAGCCGATCGCGTGCTCGTCGTTTCGGATGCAAAAACAGGAGAGCAGCTCCGCAGTATGCCGGTCGAAAATGGAACTGTCGTCGCAATCGAGTACACCCACAGCGTCGAGAAATCACGCGTTCTCGACGTGTACGCTGTACAGGGTGATCGTCTTGTAATGACACGCATGGAGTTCGAGACCTACGGCTGGGGCTTACCCGCAGCTGTCCCAGTCTCGACCGACAACGAAACGTTCGCCTTCGATCCGGCCTTTGCGAGCGACGAATTCGTAGTCAAGCCCGGCCGAATCGCTGGTCATACGCTTCATGTCCGAAACAGCACGTACGATCTCGTAGCGCTCTCCGATGCGCGTGCGGTTCGACTCTCTGTCGAACGGAGATCGGCACTGAGAGCTGCGCTCGACGCGCTCGATAATCACACTAACACTATCTCATCCCATCAAATCTGATATGAGTACACTACCGACTGATGAGGCCGATCGCCTCTCCGAGGAAGAACAACAGGAACTGATCGACGAACTCGAACGACGCCGATCACCACGAGGAATCGCTTCGCTCGTTGTCATCATCACCGCAATCGCCTTTTCGGCGTTCCAGATGTGGCTCGCTGCTCGGGGATTCATCTTTGCCGTCACGATACCGGGCATCGGTCAGATCAAGCTTGCGGCCCTACAGCTGTTGCAAGTCAACGCTATTCACGTGATCTTTGCGCTGTTGTTGGCGTTTCTCCTCTATCCACCGTCGACGGGGAACGGGCCGGTTGCACGACGTCTCGGACGCGTCGTCCCGGCGCTCGAACGTCGCTTCGGGGCCAAGAATCCAGTAACACGAACAATGCGAGGAGTACGCAGTATCGTCCGCTGGCTGTTCATGGACCCCAACCGCGAGCGGGTAACACCAGTTGATATCGTCTGTATGGGCATTGCAATCCTCGCAGGACTGTATATGCTCACGTCGTTCGACGAAATCCGGCAAATACGCGTCCTCGGGATCGATTCTGCCCGAACAATTGGCGAGTTCGTCCCGGCGCTCGCGCCGGTTGTCGACGTGATCTCGTCGCTCGGAATCGCGCTTGATACGATGTCCGTCGCCTTTCTCCTCGGTGCGGCTGGCGTGCTCCTCGTGCTTGAGGCAACCCGGAGATCGCTCGGAATCTATCTCACGCTGATCGTCGTCACATTCATCGTCTACGCAAAGTACGGGTATCTGATTCCGTCTGACGGAATCATCAGCACGCCATTCGGTTTCGGGATCATCGTCCCTTACATCGACATCCTCTGGATTCAACCCGGCGACTGGGGAACGATCATTCAGAACTTCTGGTACAACACTGAAAACGGCGTTTTCGGTATTCCCGTAACCGTATCAGTACAGTTCATCTACATCTTCATTCTCTTCGGGGCGTTTCTCGAAATGAGCGGGGCTGGTCAGTGGTTTATCGACTTTGCGTACGCCGTCACTGGTAAGCGAAAAGGTGGCCCAGCGAAGGCGAGTGTGCTCTCCTCAGGCTTCATGGGAGCCATCTCTGGTTCGTCGATCGCAAACACCGTAACGACGGGTGCGTTCACGATTCCGCTCATGAAGCGCTCTGGCTATCGATCGGAGTTCGCTGGTGCAGTCGAAGCCTCCGCGTCTTCTGGCGGACAGATCCTCCCACCAGTGATGGGCGCAGCGGCCTTTCTGATCGTCGAGTACACCACAACGCCGTACGCTAACGTCATCGCTGCTGCTGCCGTGCCAGCCATCGTGTTCTTCTTTGGCGTCTGGGTGATGGTCCATCTCGAAGCCTCGAAGGCAGGTATCACACAGATAGATGAATCCAGTGCTATCGCGTTACGACCACACCTCAGAAAAGGATGGTTCTACCTCCTACCGATTACAGCACTGCTCTACTACCTGATTATCGCACGACTATCCGTCGCTCGTTCTGCGTGGTTTTCGATCGTCGCGATCATCGCAGTCATCGCGGTCGTCGCCGTCTACAACGACCGCACCAAACGACCCCTCTTTGCAGGAATCGTCGGTCTGTTCCTCCTCGAATTCATCGCCAACCTCCTCGTTGGAACCGGTCTCGCTGGTCTCTTACTCGGAAGTGGTGGCTCCGGCCAATCTGTCTATCCAGCACTCGCTGCCGCTGCCGAGAAACTCGGAACGATCGCCATTACTATAAGTGCTGTGACACTTCTTGTTCGACCATCCCTCGATACGCCGTGGCTCGACTACGACGAGGCTGTCGACGAGGGTGGCGAGGCGACCGCGGACGCACTCAGTCGACCGTCGCTCTCAGAGAACAACGCATACCGGTTCGGTGCGTTCGTGCTTCGATCGATGGAGCACGGTGCTCGAACAGCAACTCCTGTCGTCATCGCTGTCGCAGCCGTCGGTATCGTCCCGGGCGTACTTAGCGCGACGGGACTTGCTCCGAACCTCACGACGTTCATCAAGACGCTCGCGGGTGGATCGCTCGTCTTGTTACTCATCATTACGGCCATTGCAGCGATCATTCTCGGGATGGGTGTGCCGACGACCGCGACGTATATTCTGCTCGCAGCGGTGCTCGCACCAGCGATCATCGAAAGCAGCTCAATGCCACTTCTCGCAGCACATCTGTTCATTCTTTATTTCGGTGTGATTGCAGATATTACACCCCCTGTTGCTGTCGCTGCCTATGCGGCGTCTGGAATTGCCAAGTCTGATCCGTTCTCGACGGGGGTCGAAGCATTCTCGCTGTCACTCAACAAGGCAATCGTCCCCTTCGCGTTCGCGCTCACGCCCGGTCTCCTCCTGCTGCGACCCACTGAAAATGGCGAGGCGCACATCATCGGACTCGCCGATGTCCTTGACTTCGGGTATTTCGTGCCCGAGGTAGCGATTCCGATCATCTGTCTGTTCACTGGTGTGCTTGCGCTCGGGCCAACGATCATCGGATACTTCTATACGGACGTCTCCCCCAGCGGACGAGCGTTGTTCGCGCTCACAGCGCTCTTGCTGATGACACCGCTGGCGCTGTTCAACTTGTCCACGACGCTATTCGACGTTCTGACCCCGTTCGCGGTGATAACCCCGCCATTCACCGAGCTCGCGCTCCGTGCCGTCGGAGCAGTGCTATTCATTGCGCTTGTGCTACAGAATCGCCGGAGCGCCGAAGAGCACGGATCCATCTCAACCCCAGAATCCACGACGGACTGAGCATCTTCTAGGTATCCGATTGTTGTTCTTGCTTTTGCTCTTGCTCTCGAAGATCGCTACCGGTGCCCGATCATTCGGAGAAGAACTCAGCTATCGGTTCTCTCTGTTCGTCGACGTTCAACGCTGGGGCGTGTCCACAGTCGACTTCGACCGTTCGAGCGGTTGGTTGGTGTTCGAGCATTGCTTCGAGCGGTTCACGCGGGAGAATCTTCGAATCCGTACCGTAAACGATGCAGATAGCCGCAGAAATCGATTCCCAGACCGTCCACGGATCTCCCGACGCATCTTCATCGAGTGATTCGATGATCCGTGGATCGTAGGCAGGGGTGATCCGTCCGTCGTCGGTACGCCGTGCGGACGTAACGGTGAATCGTCGCCACTCCGAATCCGTCATTTCGCTGAAAAATGGTCCGTACGTCTCTCTGTAGTATGCTTCCAGTTCGGTGACTGTGCTTACGGTTGGCGGATGAGGAACGTATTTGATGATCCGACCGAGCGCCTCCTCATCAGCGTCCTGTACTGGGTCAGGACTAATGTCGTTCACAACGAGGTGCGTAATGCGGTCGGCGAGCGGCCCCCCGGCGAGTGCCATACCGAGTCCACCGCCCATAGAGGTCCCGATCCAACGGATCGATTCGAGATCAAGCACGTCACAGAATTCGGTTAGCAGCTCAACCATCGCTTGGTTCGAATACCCCGCTGGATCACCGTACCATTCGCTCAATCCGCGTCCGGGAAGGTCCGGGCAGAGAACGCGATACGTATCGGAGAGACTGCGAGCGATTGGATCAAAATCACGCCCGACGCGTGACAGTCCGTGTGCACATACCACTGGTGGTGCGGTTTCGTCTCCCCACTCTGAGTAATGAAGCTCGGTGCCATCGACCGTGACGAATCGATGTTCCATACTGGCTACTATATCCAGACGTGTAGAAATAATCTCGGCTATTTCGTCTTGGGTTTGTGCGGTTCCTTTGGAAACTATCAGTGCTATCTGTTTGTCATACACTATGTTATTTTGATGAAATTAGTCGCTTGCCTCCGTCTCAAGGTATAATAGTCATGCTCTAATTGATTCATATACACGTGAGTAACACTGATACGTGGAGTCCAATCTTCACACGGTTAGCACTGGGGATCGTTATGATTGTTCACGGGGCTGGGAAGTTGTTCGGAGCCGGGCCGTCTGCGATGCCAATTTCGGATTTTGCGGGAGCCATCGCCGGTATCGGCTTCCCGGCTGCTTCGGTCCTCGCGTGGCTCGCTGCGCTTATCGAGTTCGGTGGCGGGATACTCGTGTTGGTCGGTCTGTTCACACGGTACGCCGCGCTCGGAATCGCACTCAATATGCTCATCGCAACGGCTTTCGTTCATCTTCCGAACGGATTCTCGAACTCGGGAGGGGGGTACGAGTACACCCTCGTGCTCTTGTTGCTGGCGCTGGCTCTCGTCGTGAGTGGCTCGGGAAAACTCTCAGTCACTCAGATTTTCTTCGATGGAGAACCCGACTGGCCGCTGTCTGCAGGCAGCTGAATGAGGCGCTGTGTGTATGTCGAAAAATAGCAGATGAGACGATCTACGCTGCTGTTTCCTCTGTCTCGGATGTAGACGGCCGTTCCCGATCTGTGCCGTGTCTCCGATCGTCAAAGCGGTCGTCAATGAATTCGTCGAGGTAGGTGGGATCATAGCTGTACGGGACTGTCCCTGTCTTTCCGGGGCGGGCGGCCCACGTCGATGTGAAGATGATCCGGTCGTAGATCGGTGCGCGGAGGAATCGATTCAGTTCCTCTGAACCATTCTCGAACGTCTGTTGATCCAGTTGCTTGACTCGATACAGGTCGTTCTCAGTAACGCCAATGAACGTGAACTGATGGTTGACGTACTCGTTTCGAACTTCACTAAGACTCTGGAACGGCTCAGTGCTCGTCCCATCGTAGCTGATGTTGGCCGCTGGTACCGAGATGTCTCGGAGATACCAGCCAGTTCCTGGGATTGAGCTCGAATTTCCGTTGACAGCGTAGTCGGTCGTTTGTCGGAACGCGATGAGAACCTCCTGACCGCTGTACGATGAGAGATCGAACGATTCGTTGACCCACTCGCCGCCGGTATCACCGGTGAATCCTGGTCGATTCTCGGCGATCGGAGGGTAGGCGCTATCAGGCGAAGCAAGGTAATCGCTCGTGTTCTCGTTCGACAGCGAGGTCCACGTCTCGCCACCGTCAGTCGAGACCTGCACGAATCCGTAGTCCCAGCCCCGCTCAATGTCGTAGTACGTATCGAACGTCAACGTCGGCGACTCGGTACCGCGGAGATCTGCTTCAATGACCGCGAAGTTGTCCGTGAGGTCGCCTTCGTTGCCCCATAGCACAGTATCACCTGAGTTCGAACTCGTACCGTTCCCCGGGGCAGAGACGGTATCCCATGCTGTCGGCTTGAAATCGATACCGTCAGCGCTGAATGTGACCATTGGCTCTCGATCGGGAGTGAGTGTGTTGTACGAACTCCCCCATGCCGCAGTACGGTTGTTCGTCCCACTCGTATTCACGTTCAGGTCGATCTCTTCGAACTGATACCGAGATGGTCTCGGCCGCAACGGATCGTCCAAGCTATCGAGGACGAGTGCCGTCGAAAAGTCCTGATGCAGGCTGTAAAAATCAGTTCCTGTTTGTTCTTCTTGAAGTGTGTTTTCGACGCTCACAATGCCGTTGTCCTGATCACGGACGAGATTTTTAATAAACGAATCACCGTATCGTTGATCCAAATACATCTGGAACAATCCGGCAACGCCGTAATCTGCGAGGATGTTGAGTTCCCCTTGATCGCCCCATTCGACGAGCGAGTTTCCGGGATGTTCCTCAAAGGCGTTGACGTGTCCCTCAGGCATTCCGTAGCCAGCGGCGTACTCTGCATACTCTGAGAGTCCTTCGTTGACCCACGATAGCTCATCGGCATCACGGTCACTGTGGATCAAATGCTGGAATTCATGCGTGAGCGTTCCTTCAATGGCGGTAGCGCTCCCATTCTCATCAGATCGCCACGGAGCATCTTTCGGACCAAGTCGATTGTCCCAATTGTATGCGTCCATGGTGAGAACGTTACGATCTGTGTAGTCTTCGATGACCGATGAGTAGAACCCGGCGGTATAGAGTGGATAGCTCTCGTTGAAGTAGTTCTTATCACGAATGTTATCTACGAGGACTATATTCCGGCTCTTGTTATCTGATGATTGGTAGTAGTTCTCCGGGACGACACCATCTTGAGAGAGTTCTGCATCAGTCCCGTAGCGCTTATCTGGTTCTCCGAAGAGTTCCACGTCTGATTGATAGATGTTATTTTCGAACTCTTCGGCAAGATAATCGACCTGCGCATCCGTCATATTTGGATTCTCTCGGGAGTCGTTTGTCGGCCACGAGAGATTGTCTGCAACCCAGATAGCTCCATGCTCGCTGTAGGCTCGGAGTGTATATTCTTTGATATAATACTGTCCTGTGTCGTAGTTCAGTGCGGGGAAAACTTTTGTTGTCCCGATTGCTGGACGGGAATTTTTAGCCTCAATATCCCGCGAACTGGGACTGCCAATCGTCTCCGGAACAGACGATCGATCGAGCGTAAAATTTTGTAACTCACTTGATCTCACTTCTCTCGGTTGATATTCCTGAGGGTTGTCATTCTCATTAGTTGTCTCATTTTCCTCCGTCGAAGTTTGCGTTATGTCTGTCTCTTGAGAGATTGATTTTGTTGTATCTTCATCTGTTAATTCTATCTGAGAGGTTGCGATGGCCGGAGCACCAACCCATGCAACTGAGCCGGATAGTACGACCAACGCCGTCACGAAGATCGGTAGAATCCTCATAGCGGTATCCATCTCAAATCAAAGAAGATATTTATAATCATCCCTCTTTTATATTAGGTTTATCCAACAATTTAGGTATATTGATGTGTATTTGAGATATGAAAATGCACGATGTTCAAGATCGGTTATGATTACTATCGTGGGAGAAATTCCAAAAATTCGAACATCGGTTTTGGACGAATGAGCACACGATTATGTGTTTGACAGATGGCTTCGTGGTCATTGAACATCGTTTCATCACTCTACTGGCGTTGTGCGGGTCGCGGTAGCTTTGAATGAGATGATCACGTTATTACCCGCTTCGAGGTCGAATTCCACGAGAGTATCACGGGTAATAAGTGTCGTGACTGGTGTCTTGGCCCCGATATCGACGACAACACGGGCAATTGACTCGCCACGATCTATTTCTGTCGCTGTCCCGTGAAACCGATTACGCGCGCTCATCCCAGCCGTCGATGGCACATCATCAGGCGTATGGAGTGTAATAGCGTCGGCTCGAAGCACTACCTGTACTCGATCAGCAGGCTCTGTAATCAGTGCACGTACCGTCCCGGCAGCCGTTTTGACAGTCGCTAGCTCGGCCTTGTGGTCGATTACGACACCAGAGAGAACGGTCTCTTCGACAGCAGCAGTGCCAGCGTACGCTGTTCGTAGCCGCTCAAAGCGTGTGAGTAGATCATGGGCGTTCGCTGTGAGTTCACTCCCGCCACCGTCAACGCCGCCCCGCTGGCGCTCAACAAGTGGTCCCAGTGCCTGTTCGAGGGTCTTGATTCGCTTGTGAGCACGCGAAAAAGAGCGATTGAGCGAATCGGCAGCAGCGTTGAGTGACTGCTGTTCCTCAACAGCGCGCAACAGCGCCGCATCCGCTTTCTCGAACGACACTCCTTTGGCCCGCAATCGCGCTTCGAACCCTGCATCCATATGTTGGCATCACTCTTCGAACGGGAAAACCTTTATGTCGAATTCGAAATAACGGTTCGTTACGTCCATGAGGAAACAACGCTCTGTACCGTATTCGCGCCGGGGATTTCTACAAGCGGTCGGTGGAGCAGGAATCGTCCTGACGGCGGGTTGTCTGACAGAAGGTGGTGCTGGGAATAGCACTGCTAACCGATCTACTCCAATCTCGATTCTCGCGGCGGGCAGCCTCAACAACGCGTTGTTGAACGGCTTAGAGCCGGTCGTTGACGCGTCGGTGCAGATCGAAACGCATGGATCGGCCCACGTTGCTCGGATGATCGATGAAGGATTGCGGGATCCTGACATTGTTGTGGTCGCAGATACTGCGCTGTTCGATGGGCCACTCACTCCATCTTGGTACTCGATCTTCACGAGCAACGCCATCGTGATCGCGTACAACGAAGAGACAGAAGAGGGACAACGCCTCGCTGCTGACCCAGATGAGTGGTATACAGTACTAGCCAGTGACGAGATTGCTCTCGGCCGGAGCGATCCAAAGCTAGATCCGTTGGGGTATCGGGCGTTGTTCATGCTCGAACTCGCCTCGCGGTACTACGATACCGAAGATCTCGTCTCAAAGCTCCTTCAACGAGACCAGATTTATCCTGAATCATCGCTGATCAGTCGTTTCGAAACAGGCTCGGTTGATGCAGTGATCGCCTATCGGAACATGGCGGTTGAGCGTGGCTATGCGTTTATTGACCTTCCAAACCAGATTGATCTCAGCAGTCCAGAACACGTCGATGAATGGTACTCAACAGTCTCGTATTCGTTACCAAACGGAAAAAAGGTGCAAGGCGAGTGTGTCAGCTACGGTTCAACGATTCGTACGATGAGTGACGCCGCGCTCGATGTCTTCAATGTCCTCACTACGGGTGCGTATCTCAAACAACACGGGTTCATTTTACGCGACACGTTCCCGGCTCACAAGGGAGATACTCCACAACACGTCGAAAAAGAGGTGAATGGTGGTCATTCCGACAGTAAAAACCCTACTGCGATGTTTCAGGTATAAACACACAGGTAGAACGTAATATATACTCCAATATATGAATACGCGACATACACGGTTGCACGGTGGATCATCGCTCGACTGGCTTACTGTGGCGCTCGTTCTCGGTTGCGTGCTACTTCTGTATTATCTCGTACCGTTAGTATCGCTGTTCTTTTCTGTTCCGGTGGGGGATGTAATCGTTCGCTTAAACGATCCGACGGTGGTGAACGTAGCAACGACATCGTTGCTGGGTGCATCGATCAGCACGAGCTTTGCGATGGCGTTCGGTTTGCCGTTAGCTTATTGGATCGCACGCGCAGAAACCCGTTGGAAGAGTGTTGTAACCGCGATTGTGGTGCTCCCGCTCGTTCTCCCTCCAACAGTAAGTGGCATCATCCTGCGTACTCTGTTCGGTCCAAATACGATGATCGGAGACTGGGCCGCCGCCGCCGGAATTCAGACGTGGCGCTCTCTTGCTGGCATCGTGCTTGCCCAGACGTTCGTTGCGTCGCCGTTCGTCGTCGTCACTTCGATGGCTGCATTCGAAGGTGTGGATCGGACGCTCGAACACGCCTCGCGGTCGCTCGGAAAAAGTCGCCTGACAACGATGCGACGCATCACGCTCCCGCTCGCTCTGCCGGGAATTGTCGCAGGGATGACCCTTGCATTCGCTCGTGCGATGGGCGAATTCGGTGCGACCATGATGATGGCCTATTATCCACGGACGATGCCGATTCAAATCTGGCGGGCGTTTCGGGAGCTTGGTTTGGACAATGCCTACCCGATTGCGATACTTCTCGTGCTCATTTCGGTTGCAGTGCTCATAATTCTCAACACCGTTGCATCGAATCCATGGAGGTAGTCTCGCGCTATGCTTGTCCTTAGTGACCTCGTGAAATCGCACGACGTGTTTGAGCTCGGCCCGATCAACCTCACTGTTGAAGATGAGGTCGTCTCCGTCCTTGGACCGTCGGGCGGTGGAAAGACAACACTACTCTCGGCTATCGCGGGGATTAGCGACATCAATGCCGGAACGGTCGTTCTCAATGATGCTGATCTCACCGAGTCCCCTCCAGAAAAGCGAGGCATCGTTCTCGTTTTTCAAGATGGAGCACTGTTCCCACACATGACTGCCTGGGAGAATATTAACTACGCCGCGACGTCTCCCGAGCGTGTCGATGTGCTTGCTGAAACGCTCGAAATCACCGCTATCTTGGGCCAGAAAGCGTCGACGCTTTCTGGAGGCGAGCGTCAGCGTGTCGCACTCGCACGGTCGATCGCTGCTGATCCTGCTGCACTGTTGCTTGATGAGCCACTTGCGAACCTCGATGCTCCGATCAGACGCCGATTGCGCCATGAACTGCGCGATCTGCTTGCTTCACTTGATATTCCCGTCGTCTACGTCACTCACGATCAGCACGAGGCAAGCATTATTGGCGACCGACTAGCTGTCATCGAAAGTGGAACGATACACCAACTTGGGACTCCAACTGAGGTGTTCATGCGCCCAAAGACTCCGTTCGTCGCGTCGTTCACCGGAAGCGTCAATCTGTTTCAAGCACGAGTCGATGAGACTGCACTTGTATGGGGAGACCGGCGGATCGAATGTCCCGCACACGAATACGATGTCGATCAAGATGTCTGGTTCTGCATTCGCCCTGAATACGTCACGATCGCTGATGATACAACCAACACGAACGTCTTTCTGGGACGGATCGAACGGCGAGTTTTCCAAGGTGATGATTATCTCGTTACTGTCTCCCCTGATGGAATGGATGAGACGGTAGAACTCAAACTGGCTCCTCTCGCCTATAATCAGCTACAAATTGAGACGCGCGAACAAATGCACATCTCGTTCGAAAGGGATGCTATCCACATAATCGAGAACGCGCCCCGCGAACAATAAACATTAATATATCTTGTACACATACATGATGTAATAGAGACAATAATTGATTAATATATATGATGTATTTGAGGTAAACTGAGTCAAGGTGTGATACATCTGGTATCGCGCTGGTAGTGAATGGAAGATTTTGATGTTACGAGCTGGATGATAGTCATTAAGTTATTGCTGGTGTTCATCCACTCAATTCGAATCAGTTCTTGTGATTAGGACCTGCTTTCAGCAAAGTGTGGACGAAACATCCTCAATCGAATACAATCTACGGGTAAATTTTTCTACAACATGGTGATACACCGGGACGAAGAATAGAATCATGAATGGGGGAACGATCATTCGTACTACCGGCTCGAAATTCATGATGCTATTCGAGATAGAAATGATTCATTGAAGAGATATTAGATGGAACTATCACTTTGATGAAGGTAGCGTCTCGGGCTAGCTCGTGTTGGCCCTGTCTTGGAATTATTGCTCTTCGATGAAGTGTTCACAGTCACATTTCGATGTCTGAAAATTTTCCTCGTCCACGGGCTGTCGGTAGTAGCTGTTCGCTTCTTCGTCGGTTGGATTCATCCCCACCGGTCATCGAGTGTGCGAGGAGCCGTCGGTTGTACACACCAGCAAACATTCGGGGACTGACTCTCTTCGATCCGTTGTGTCCAGTCCATCGATGTTCCCGTTCATCCCGCTCTCTGCAAGTCCATAGCCCGTGATCAATCTCAAATGTAATGCTGATCGGAGGTCACTCGAAGCTGTGTATTTCACTGTTTAAACGGTCGCTCCCCTACTGTTATTTCGCTACGTGATTATGATACTGTATGCGAGAAATTCAGACAACCGACGCACCGGAGAGTATTGGCCCATTCTCACAGGGAATCGTTCAGGAGAACACGATCTACGTCTCTGGTCAAGGCCCAATTGACCCAGACACGGGAGAGATCATTGGAGCGTCCCCGGGAGAACAGACGCGACAGACCCTCGAAAACGTTGAAGCAATTTTGAAAGCAGCTGGGGCTTCGCTTGCTGATGTGGTAAAAACAACCGTATTTATAAATGATATGCGATATTATGACGAAGTCAACGAAGTTTATGCCGAACGACTTTCGGAGCCGTATCCGGCTCGAAGCGCGGTCGAAGTAGTGAAACTACCGGTCGATATCGACGTAGAGATCGAGGTGACTGCAGCCGTTCCCGATCATCAGCTCGAATAAACCTCGTACTACGTACAGTACCTACTCGTCGTCGATACCAAGCACAACACCGACAGTTTCTCCAGTGTCTGTGTTCGGAAGTTCTTCTTCGACACGAAGAAGCGTGACACCGTTCTGGGTATCGAGTACCCTCGCTGGATAGCGTCGCTCCTGAATGGTTGATTCGAGACGATCGAGTCGGTCGAGGATCTGTTCGAGCGATGCGTCCTCTGTTACTGATTTTCCATCTCTCCTTGACTCAACATCAGACGCTTCGTGTATCGCAGACGTTGTCTGTTCCTGTGGTTGTGAATGTGAATGTGTGGTCGTTTGAGATCCTGTTGTCTGAGACGGTGAGTGTGTTGCTGAGAGTGTTGGAGCGCGCTGTATGACTGCTTCAATATCCAACCCCTCTGCTTCGAGGTCGACATCTGGGCGACGGTCCATTGATGGGAACAATAGTCCACCGTCTGCCTCTTCAAGTCCGTCTCCCATATACCGAGAGGTGTTCGTAGAGGATTGTTCGACGCGTTGCCGAGTCATCGTAGAGACCCACGGTGGAGGTGTCCATCCTCGTTCATCGAGAAGCGTATGCCGCGTCTGATCGTCCGTAACCCAGACGTAGCTTGCAAATTTGTCTTTGTATCTATCAGCTGCAGGACCTTTCTGATGCAAGATAACCACGTGCATCGGCGTCAGTTGATCGACGAGTGCATCTATCTTTTCGCGTGACGGATGGTTGCTCAGGAACTCGTCGTGAACAGTACAGCCAGCAGTCCGGATTGGAGAGTTGGTTCCAGAAAGTACCTGAACGAGTGTTGCACCGGGATCGTCGTCGATAGTTGCAAACAACCGGTCTGCGCTCTTGGGGCCTTCACGGGACGGCACTTCTGGTCCAGCAATTGTGATACACCCTGAGTCAAGAATCGTCGTCGGATCGGTAAACTCCTGATGGGTACTGACTGAAGGGATATCGTAGTTGAGTCTATCTGCTAGTGTCGCAGCGTGACCGACGAGTCTGATTGGCACGCTGATATCGAGTTGTACGTTGGCATGTCCGAGAAGATACGCGAGGTGGAGTCCGGTTAGTCCGCTGGCAGTCGCAAGCACTGTCGATCCCGCTAGCGCTCTGTCGATAAGCCGTGCGACTGTTTCCGTCAGTTTCGTCTCGACATCCGCATTCGACGCTGCATTCAGCAAGAGCACATCGATGTCGATGGGAAGGTCAGGTTCGAATCCAGGATAGCCAGCCGCTCGTCGCATTGTAAAATCGCCCGTCGCAAGAATTGTCCGTTGTTCGTCGTCATCATCCACTGATAGCAAGACTCCTGCCGCTCCGGGTGTATGGCCCGCCGGAACGGGACGAACGCGCAGCCCGTTGACTATCGTCGTCCAGCCGTCAATAGGAGATAACCGATCGAGAACCGTCTCGGTTGACTCTTGATCATCAAAATCATTTCCCGCAGCAATCGCGTCTTCGAGAATGGCAGCAGTATCGGGAGCGGCATAGATTGGTGCGCCATCACGTAGATTTTCATCAAGTGTTTTGTAGTGGTCGAGGTGAGCGTGCGTCAAACAAATTGCAGTGAGATACTCTTCCTCATCTTCGTCGAGTAAATTGTCGAT
Organism: Halocatena marina; assembly: GCF_023276375.1. Classification (GTDB taxonomy): domain Archaea; phylum Halobacteriota; class Halobacteria; order Halobacteriales; family Haloarculaceae; genus Halocatena; species Halocatena marina. The sequence goes on from NZ_JALLPK010000001.1 coordinate 777,815, forward strand.
AGCAACTCCCTCGCCAGTGTCGATTAAGACACATACTGTCTGATCCGGTAAGAGACCGTCAATACGAAGAACAACCGATTCGCGTCCGGTGAATGGATTTGCATGCTGATAACTGATGTGCATATCTAAGTTGGGTGGTATAGGCGTCTACGCTAGCGCCTATGAGAAAGTTTCTCCTTCGTCTTTTTGATAACATACGATTGAAATTTTCACACGATAGTTACTAGGGAGATCTAATTGATATGTATGTTGTTGATATAGTTTATTAAACAGTATGTTTACTATTTTCATGGCTGTTCTGCATGTGGTCGGACGTTTAGTGGGTATGAATAACAATGACCGTGTATGGTTGCAGAATATCAATAAGGTAACTGTTTCAATCGTGGCGAAGGTGACATCTGTAATGAGATAAGGCAGATGTGACAATGAACCAACTTCTTAATGGTGGTTCTATGAGTAACAGTATGGACGATTCGTGCCATTATCTCGATCTGTTACATTAAACGAGTAGTGAGATAATATACAACAATTTTAATTAATGATTATGGCTATTATATTGGTATTATATTGAAGTATGTTATTCTAATCTCTGAAATATCATAACAGATAAATATGGTTGATAGAGAATGACTATATTGCGCCATCTATCCGGATAAAATTCTAACTAAATACTGTGGGGTTATACAAGGTGTCCAAATCCATATTAAATCATTTCTTGGACTGACGTCTTTTACTCTGAGAAACCGGTATAGATACCAATTGCTTCTATTTAGATAATGGAAAACGACATTCTGGCAGAACTGATAAATAACAAACCAATTATATATTGTATAAATCCATAAAATTGTGTCTCGTGTCGAGTATGGTGTGATTGGTGGTCATTGGAGGTCAAAAATAGTCGTATTTTCATGCTCTTACTCAAACTCTACTGATGAGTTGAAGTAGCAATCGAGGATGTCTGTATGAATCATTGATGATTGTGAAATGTTGTACCGAGCACATGTTGGGTTGAGATATGGTATTGTACACTTCAATCTATATGCTACTGCTGTAGTTGGTGTGCTAACTACACAAAGGGAGGCGTGGGATGAATTGAACACCTCCTATTGTTTCTACATCCTCAGTATGGACATTCGCATCCGTGGGTCGATGATCAATGTAACTTTCACATTTGATGTATCGTGGTGATAACTAACTCGTGATGGTCGAATTAACTAGTTTGACAGTGACGTCGGCTGGTTACAGCAGTACGAATGTAATGAGCACACCGTCGATAGATTATCCATCTCACACTGTAACATTACTTAGAATTATATAAAAATATATAATATTATGTCGGTTGTCATAGGATATTGCCACCCGACTCGCCATCAGTACATGCATTAATTTCGCTTCTGATGACCCAACCGATCTACGTATAGATAGTAATCAGATAATGAACTTTGTCACAACCAGTTCTATCGGATGATTAACCTTCCTTGTGTGCCATACGAATCAGAGGTCTTGCTTCGTTCTATTAGTATATATGTGCATTGCGGTTGAAATGTATCTATGACTGTCCAATGGTGGACAATATACAATCACTATTCTTTGATTTTCTTGAACTCTGTATGAATCCTTCGTCAACGGGACTGTTGTTTTAGATGGCTCGGCATACAACATTCTCGAATATAAGTAACAACACAACAGTTATTTTAGTCAGGTAAATTAGCTAATTAAAATATCTCTATAAAGTTTTAATATCATAAATAAATAAAATGTATAATAGTGCATGCTATTTTGGTGGAACTGGTTATTGATTAGTATAGAATAATACATTTTGTTAAACAATCTATAACACGGACCCAATATCAAAAAATATTATATTATTTATATTTTCATAGATGCTAGTTGGTTATTTCTTGCGCATTTAACGGAGTGCAACTTTCAACTAGTCACTCTCACAACTTGGCTCGTTCTGTGATTTTCTTGATCACATCGTGACCGCAATCGAATTCAGGACGTTCTCTCAACGACAATGACACAAGCAGTTCATTCCATGTAACCCAGTTGTTTGAGTCTGTCTGTGACTTGATCAGATCGATTCTGTTCACCCTTTTCACTCACAGCGATCGGCTCGCGGGTGTCCCACGACGGTTCGGTTTCAAAGACCGGGAGCACACTCCCTTGCATATCTGTAGGAATATCGCTTCCGACAGCAGCTAGTAGTGTTGGTGCAATATCGAGGATACTGATCGATTCGATCTCGCCGCGGTCGTCGAAGTCTGGGCCATTGGCGACGAAGATACCGTGGGGTGTGTTCTCTGCGGCCCACCGATCCGGTCCAGACTGGATGGTTCCACCTCCGATACCATCGTTGACGTGAACTCCGGGTCGTTGATCAACGACTACTTCGGGTCCTTCATCGACGAACGGACCTGTGTACGCGTCTTCACCGTGATGAATCGAGGTGAACAGTTTCCCTGTCGAATCCGAGACGCCACGGAGATCATCGATAAGTTCCTCGCGCACTGTCTCGACATCGAACACAGGATTCAGGTAGATCGGTCCTTGTGCGCTCGCGACTGCCTTTGTCTCGTCGAGGTTGATTGCTTCAAGCTTCCGTCCACGTTTGATCCCTGCACTCTGTGGAATTAGTTGCTGGAGTCGCTCGGGAACAGTCCGTGCCAGTAAATCAACCACACCAGCGCGCTTTGCTAACTGGAGGACGTTTTCTCGGTTGAGTCCAAGCGGTCGGAGGAAGTCTTCAACGGTTCGCTGGCGTGCCTGATATCCATTCTCGGCGAGCCATTCGTTGATGTAAAACTCCGTTGTCGTCGGAGCACTCCCATGGTCTGACATGAGAATGAGGTTGGTATCTTCGAGTTCGGATAGTCGACCGATCCATTCATCGACGAGCTGCCACGCTTGCTGTGTTGGTTCTTCATCCCAGAAAAAATGATGGAGAACGTTGAGATAAAACAGCGTCACGTGCATGAAGTCGAGTTCTTCTCGCTCGAAGAGATCGAGTGCCACTTCAAACCGCGATTCGAGTATCGAGAGAATCGCCTCGACCTCCGCACCGCGCTCGTCGTTCGATGAGATGAGTGGCTCTGGATGGACGCGGTAACTGAATTCGTTATTGAGATACGTCGCTATGTCTTCGGGATACGTGTAGCCGGTGTCGATCGATCGATACTCCCCTTCGACTGTAGCAGGACCACCACACACAAGGACCCCATCGAGTTCACGCGGTGGAAACATCGTTGGCATATTGACGACCCCGGTCGAAAATCCGTCAGTGTTGAGATAGTCCCACAACTCAGCAGTCCGAAAATCTTCGCTGTTTGTTGTCGTGATCTCTCCCTCTTCAAGGTCAACGCGCTCGAACCAAAACACACCGAATCCGCCTGGATCCTTTCCCGACGAGTAGCATTTCCAGTTCGGGAAGGTGACCGGTGGGAGACAGCTTTTGTGTTCGGCCCATACGCCAGAATCTCGAAGCGACGCAATATTCGGGAGTTCTCCCTCCTCGATCCACGGATCGAGGAGTCGCCAACTCGCCCCGTCTAGGCCGACGACGAACGTCCGTGTCATACCCTGAGCGACTGGCTACCCGGTCATAGCCCTTGTCTTTCTATCCAGCCATCATAACTACATAAACAGTATACAGTTACACTCGCTTCGTACATGTACTGTTGTATGACAACAGCACGCTTCAGTTCATTTCTCTCCGGTGGCAAGCCCTGAAAGATCGATCCGGGTCACTGGATACCAGCCAGCAAGAGAGGGTAGATAGACTCCGAGGAATCGATCGACGAGAATTACTGGTGTAATAATTGCTGCTGGAATTCCAAGAGCTGTGAAAACGAGTGTCGCTGATGCTTCTGCGACGCCGATTCCCCCTGGTGTCAGCGGTAGCAACGTCACGCTGTAGGCAGTCACCAGTACCACTGGCAACAATAGCGGCGAGAACTCTACGTCGAGCGCGGTCAACAACACCCACGCCCTGAGCCCCGGAAAAAGCATTCTCGACGCAATCCACCCAGCTGTGTACAACGAAACGACGCGATAATTCGACAGCAGGTTTTTGAAGGTGTCTGCAACCCCTTCGCTGAAGGTTGGGAGCTTCCCCATGAACGCTCCGATCGCCGTCTCGATGAACGGGATTCGTCCGAATAGCTCCCGTGCTCGAACAGCAACGGCTGCCATGCCGTCCAGTCGTTGGGCTGCAACAATCGTGAGGAACCCCACTACAAGATACAGCGCGGTGGAGCCGCCGAGAACAGCGATCAGTCCCGGTGAGAACACGTGAGCAAAGAGCACGAGTCCGAGTAGCGCGATGAGGCCGTTGAGAATGGCGTACAACGCTGTGTGCAATCCGGCGACCGTTACGACCTCACTCCAATCGTACTGTGTGTAGTGGCGGAGGACGACTGGCGCAATCGATCGTCCTGAGATGCGCGACGGAAGAATTTGGTTGACAAAGTTGATGATCAAGGTCGAGCGCGCCGCAATCGAAAACGGTGTCGACCGGAGCCCGTTGAGCAAGACGTGCCACATCGAAAACCGAAAGAGTGTCTCGGCCACGGTCGCTGCGAGAATCACAACAATAGTTATATAATCCAACTTATCCATCAAACCGATGACGCGACCCCATTCAGCTTGTCGAACGAGCCACACGAGGGCAGCGATACCGATCGCGTACTGGACGATCTTGAGCGCCCACCGATAGCTCCGTTTCATCGAATCGTCACCAGATCGTGGTCGCGCCTCATTCGTTCCCCGAATACATGATACTGGCGGGCCGATCGTTGGACGATCCGACGGGCTAAATTGTGTCGTTGCCGGGGAATCATTCGATGGTCAAACGAGAGAGTGACGACTCATAGGGATTTCGAGGTTGCGATGGGTAACGTGTGTATCCTCTTTTCGAGAAAAATCATTTGTCCCGTAACGACTGAGATTACGGCTCGCGGAGTGCGTTCTGAACGTGGAGAGGACAAGACGATGTTCTATTCGAACGTCTGGTCGAGAAGGCGGGTCGCTTTCGATTTGATATCGAGATAGCGTTTGACCATAATGACCGTGCTTTCGGATTTTCGACCGATCTGCTCGGGAATCGTACCGAAGATGAGCTGTTGGAGCGGTCCCGCCCGTGTCGCACCAACGATCGTCAGATCGTAATCTTTGGACTCATCGACGAGTGTATCCACGACACTCTTTCCTTCGATGAGATGGTGTTCTGCAGGGGTATCCGTGATTGTCGCAGTGGTCGATTCGAGGCGCTCGCGGGCATCGTCGCGGTCCTGTTTAGTCATCTCAGGTTTGACGACGCGAACCACATCGATTCGTGTATTGCTCGGACGGGCAATCGATTGAGCGACCTCAGCGGCGAATTCGGAGTGAGGACCTCCCGCAGCTGGTAGCAGGATCGAATCGATCGTTTCTCCTCCTTCCGAACGGATCCGCTCGACGAGAACGTCACAATCAGCATCCTCGACGACCGTATCGACAATACTCCCAAGAATGGCTTCGCGGCGGGATGACTGACCGCTCCAGCCCATCAGGACGGCGTCAGCCTCGTACTGTTCGATCGTGTTCAAAATCGCATCATCGATGTGGTGTCCAATGCGAACCGTACCGCTGATCGGAACATCTTGCACTGTCGTATTGGGTTCTTCAGCGAGATCGTTTAATCCGCTGGCTTCCGTTTCGGTCTCAGCTTCCGTTCCGCCACCGTCGGTGAGTGCCATCGCACGCCGCAGCACCTCTCGTTGTTCATCAACGTACTGGTAGCCTTCCTCAAGCGGCGTCTGTTCGGGAAGATCCACGACCGACATGACGAGCACTTCGCCGTTCCGATCCCGGGCGATGTCGAGCGCAGTGCTCATCATCTGCTCGACGTGATCCGGATTGGCGATTGGAACCACGAGTTGATAGTCGCGTTCGTGACCGGACGGGTTGCGTTCTGCGACGACGGTTGGTGTCTCGCGCTCGATCTCCTGAACCGGACGGGAACGCGATTTCCACGCGAACCAGAAGGCAACACCAATGACTTCTGCAACGAGACCGAGGATGAGGCTCGACTGTTCGACGTTTGCGAGCAGCGCAAAGTTCGCCAACACTGCAATGATTGGAACCCACGGAACGAACGGAACTTCAAACGCGCGTTCGATGTCTGGGAACTTCCGCCGTGACTGGATGATAGCGAGGTTCACGAAGATCAGACCACCAAGCAGCATGAAATCAGCAAAGTGAGCGATGGATTCGATTCCGAGATGGAGTCCGAAGGGTCCAGTCACCTTGCCCTCTGCTGTTGGGCCACCACCGAAGAGCACGGTAAAGAAAAGGATGTAGAGAAGAATGAATCCGCCAGTGAGCAACACCGACTTATACGGTGTGTTCAGTGTCGGGTGAAGGTCTTCGAACTGTTGAGGGAGGTGGTTGCGTCGGCTCATCGCCAGCTTCACGCGTGAGCCTGCGAGAATAGTCGCGTTTGCGGCCGACAGCATCGAAAAGAGTGCACCGACGATGATCACGTAGAACCCGAATCCACCGAGATAGTACTGTGCGGCCAGCGCCATCGCCACTTCGGCGTTCGCTTCGATGTACCCCTCGACCCCTGCCGGTGCGCCGATTCTGCCCATCTCGATAAGAGATTCAATGAAGCCATTGTTGTTGATGGCAAAAACGATCACGAGAACGACGAGCGCGTACACCACTGTCACAAAACCCATACTGAAGAAAATCGCACGGGGGATGGTGCGTCCCGGCTCTTTAATCTCCTCTGCGTTCGTGGCGATCGCCTCGAATCCAAAGAAGGTGATGAACACGAGCGCGCTCGTAAGGAAGAGCGAATCGAAATTCGTGGCGTTTTCTGCGAACGACGTTGCGGCCACCGAAGCATCGAACGCCTGAAATCCTCCGTAGAGGAAGAGAATGATGAGACCCACTTTCAGTGCCGTAACGATGATCTGAAAGAGGCCAGTCTCCTCGGTCCCCTTGAGATTCACAGCGAGAAGGAGCCCAAGGACGAGAAGCCCCGCTACCCAGAATGGGATAGCTTTCGGAATCGACAGCGCGGGATACAGAAAGCGATAGAACCAATCGGAGAAAGATGCGAGATAGAAGGCGGCACTCGCGGGATAGCCGAGAATCATCGACCAGCCCACGATATACGTTAGATCACTGTCGAACGTATTTGCCACATACATGTACCCACCGCCACTCTCGGGATAGATCGCGGCGAATTCGGCGTAGGCAAAGGCTGTGAAGCTGGCAACGATCGCTGCGATGAGAAACGACCCAATCGCCATCGCGCCAACGTTGCTCACTGCAAGTCCAGAGAGAACGAAGATGCCAGCTGCAATCATCGTCCCGACGCCCAGAGCGACCGCACCAACAATGCCAATATCGCGGTCAAGTTCCGATTCGATATCGGACCCTCCTACTGCGTCAGTCTCTGCGACTTTGTCACCCATTGGGGGTACGATGGCCGATAGGATGAAAAGCTTTCACATGTCGTTCTCCTTCCGATCACGATTGCCTGCCGGTATTATACGTCGCTGAGCGGTATAACCGCCGGTACGCTGCTGATTCAGAAAACAGGTGCACTCGTGGCAATCTGTAGTGTGTCATAAATCGCAAGATGTATTCGATAGAGCGGACGGTAGTAGAGGCAATGGATGATATCGTTCTCGTGACTGCTGATTCGGTTCGGTATGATCACGTCGATGAGATGGAATTCATCTCGTCTTTGGGTCCACGTACTGGTATTACCGCCGCTCACTACACTCGTCCGAGCCTAGCGGGGTTGCTCTCTTCGAGCTTGGTCTCTGCCCTTCAGTCGAAGATCACTGGGCCGTCTATTGCGTCGGTAGCAGCGGAGCACGGATACACTTGCATCGGGTTAGCACCGACACCACAAACTGACCCGGCCTTCGGATTCGATTCCGGATTCGACGAGTACGAGACGTTTAGCGAAGGCGGGGGTGAAAACCCGTTCAAGAACAGACGAAGCCGCATCCGCGAATCGCTCGGCAGAATTAACTCTGTCCGTCGACTCTACCGCCGTCTCGTTCCGATGGAGGCTGTTCTCTCGTCGCTCCCAACTGACGAAGAGATCATCGACATGGCCATCGAACGGTTCAACGATGCTCCTGCGCCGCGATTCCTCTGGGTTCACCTGATGGAGAGCCATCGACCGTACGGCACTGGTTCAGAGGCCCTCCCAAAAGAACTTGATCGGAAAGCAGGCGCGGCTGGTAACACTGGGCTGCTCGGATCGAAATCGGTCAGTGAGTCGGAGATCGAACAGATCAAGGGAACGTATCGAGACGCACTCAGTCGTGTAGACGGGCAGATCGAACGGCTGCTCGCCGAGATTAACGCGGATCCGACATTCGTGTTTACGTCCGACCACGGCGACGAATTCGGCGAAGATGGATATTTCTATCATCAAGGATTTCGTCGGCGAGTCGTCGATCGGCTGATTGAAGTTCCCGTCGTCATGGACGGTGTTGATCTTGAGACAGAGCCGGAAGCGAAGCCGGAGCCGAACCGATTCAGCGTACTCGATATTGCTCCAACCCTGATCGAAAGCGCTGGTATGGAAGTACCGGACCAATGGCACGGGACACCCCTCGCCGATGGTGGTTCAGAGACGATGATAACGGTTGCTCCGTGGCACGAAAAGGCGACGATCGCTGTTCAAGACGAAACGAAGAAACTGGTCGCTCGAGATGCAAACGTTTCACTCGAAAGCGGCGAGAATCGAACTGAGACGAGTCGTGCCGAGGTCTCCGATGAGCTGGAACAACGCTTGCGCGATCTCGGATACACGGATGCAGGGTGAACCACACTACAGACAGACTGACACCACTGACAGACTGCGACGCTGGCGCAAATAAATCTGTCTCCTATCTCACAGTGAATTCATCGGAACAAACGTAAAGCGCTCTGAGAGGATCCTTTCGACCGCGTTTTGAAGCCACTCTCCCGTGCGCCAATAGACGCGGCGTGGAACACCATCGACGCGTGGAAGATCAACCAACTCCCACGGATGGATATAGAGAATCGGAACGATCCCACGTCGAGCGAGCAGCTTCATTCCGAGTATCGTGTATTTGACGCCGAAAAATCGGAGCCACGTCCCCGTCAACGGCAACCGAAGCCCCGGCATAACCGCAACCGGAAGCTCTGTGACGGTTGACGGTGCACCCTCGACGAATCGAGATGCTGGTGCGGGCTCCTGGACTGTGTGCTCGCCCCCATACCACCCGGGAATCGAACGGCACGGCACGATGCTCGAATCGTACTCGTATCCAGCAGCCGCAAGCTCAGTAAAATGGTCCGTGGTGATGTCGAACGACGGTGCACGAAATCCCGTGACTGGCGAGTCGGCAACTCGTTCGAGCGTCTCGCGGGATGTGCGAAGCTCATCGCGGCGTTCGGCTGTATCTATCTCTGATAGATGGACGTGTCGATGTGTGTGTGACCCGATCTCGTGCCCAGCATCGACGATACGGGTGATGATCTCCGGATGGCGCTCGGCAATATCCGAAACGACAAAAAACGTTCCTACAGCGTCGTACGCATCGTAACGATCGAGCAGCACCTCGATAGCCGATAGACCAACATCGGTATCAGACCCAGCAAGTGATCCGTGTGCATTCCGATAAGCGGGAATGTGTGAGAAACACTCTACATCAACAGAGAGAACAGCAGTAGGGCGTACCATCGCGTGATCGATACCATGAGGACGCTCTCTGTCTCTATGTAGCTTTGGCTCTCAATCAGTACACATATTGGTTTATATTTCGAAATTATATAATAGTATTACTACACAAAAAACGCATGGAGAATGTTCAGGAAAGTAAAATGAATACCACAACGCATATACTATCTCGCCCAAACGTCGGGAACAGCGAACAATATGATTTCGCCTCCGGAATCAATCATCAACATACCACTACTCGATCCAGCAGCACTCGCCGGTTCTGGGCTGGACAGTCCAGAACTCACGGGTCTATTGATACTCCTTGCAATTGGGATTGCCCTCTGGGGATTCGAACGATACCGTACGAAGTTCTCGAAAGGTGAATTTATCGTCGCGCTACTGCTTTCGGCCGGTGTTTTCGTCATCGGTGTCTTTCCCGATGTATTCGACCTACTTGGTTCGGCATTGAAAATCGATCGACGACCGCTGACGATCTCCTTGGTCGTGAATATAGCCATGGTCTTCCTCCTTTTGCATCTGCTCGCTCGAACGCGTGCGAACCAACTGTCAATGGCCGAACTCACCAGAAACTTGGCCATCGAGCAGGCGTCTGATGTCGATGAGGAGAACGAGCCGACAGTGTGTATCGTCATCCCGGCGTACAACGAAGCAGAGAGTATCAAAGGCGTTGTCGATGCACTTCCTGACTCGATCCACGGCCACACGCTTATGCCCCTTGTCGTCTCCGATGGATCGACCGACTCGACCGTTGCGCGGATCGAACCGACCGAAGCAATGGTTGTCAACCATCCGATCAATCAGGGTCAGGGTGGTGCTATCAGGACTGGCTTTGCAATCGCCCAACAGAACGACGCAGACATCGTTGTGACGATGGACGCAGACGGTCAACATCCAGCTGATCAACTCGATGATCTGCTCGAACCAATCGTCAACGATGAGGCGGATTATGTCATCGGCTCTCGATATACCGGTGTTGACGAGTCCCAAAACGGCGTTGCACGACAAACCGGGATTCGAGTCTTTACAGTTCTGATCAATGCGATGACGAAAGCAGGAATCACCGACTGTACGAATGGGTTTCGAGCGATCCGGTGTTCAATGCTCGGTGATATGACGCTATCCGAAGAACGATTCAGTGCTCCCGAACTCCTCATTGAGGCCCGGAAAAACGGACTCAGAATCACCGAGGTACCCATCACGATCGCTCAACGAGAGGCCGGACAGACCAAGAAACCAAAGCTCGGATACGCGCTTGGCCTTACCCGAACAATCCTCGTCACGTGGATCCGGTAACGTCTACTATTCATTATATCGTTGCTGTAGAACGATTCGATCCGTTCAGGTCTCGATCTCGCCCCGGATTATATGAGCGGATTTTTATTTCTCCTCGTTTGAGGTGAGGTATGCGTATGCGGTCGATTGTGTACCGACTGTTTTGTCGTGTGAAACGACGGCTTGTAAGCGATTTTGAAGCCGATCCATATCTCCTGTACATTCTCCTGTTGACTGGAGTGTTAGCCGGCTTCTGGTTCTGGCATCTGATACCAAACTTTGCAACTCGTGATGAACACGCCCGTCTCCTCGATGTGCTCCCGATGATCGGAGCACTTGTTGTGGATCCGGGAATCGAATCCCTCCGGCAAGGAGTAACACAAGGTCGAATGTACGGAGCGACGTTCTATCTGAATGCACTCGCGCTCATACCTGCCGTTTTGTTCGCCATCATAACGGGGAAGCTCGCGATCTTTGCTCCGTTCTATCGTCCGTATAAATCGACCAACATATGGGCTATCGACACTGATCTGTGGCATCTGTGGCATGATACCCCGCAGTGGCTCTGGACTTCGAGTCTTCTCACTCTCCGCCTTTTTAGTGTACTCTTTGCAGTCGGCTGTGTGTATCTCACCTACCGCATCGGGACCACACTCCGTGATCGAGCAACCGGACGGCTGGCGGGAACTCTGTTAGCGCTCACTTTTGGCTTCGTCGTCACGGCACACGAAGCCGGCGAGGACATCCCGATGCTATTCTTCTTACTACTTGTCATCTATCTCGCGCTCCGATATCTCCAATCAGGAAACGAAACCAATCTTCTCATTGGCTGTGTGGTCGGTGGATTTGCTATTGCGTTCAAGCTCACGGCTGTTGTTGGCGTGCTGGGTCTTGGGACGGCGTATCTCCTCCGCGCACGTAGAACTGGGACAGACTGGTATACGGCAATTGCTCGACCGCGTCTCATTATCACCGGATTGATTCTCGGCATCGGTGCGGTCGTCTTCGGATATCCGTCTATTCTCCTGTCCGGTCCAGACGCGCTCGCAGATCGAATTTTCAGAGGCGTGTCGAACAAGGGGACGGTAACGGGCGGACGGACTGCTTCGGCGGGGTGGTGGTTTCTTCGAGGATATCTCAATGGTCTCGGGCTTCCGCTGTTCCTCGCTGCAATCGGGGGCGTTTTAGCGAGCATCTCACAACTGCGAAACCAATCGAGAGAGACAGAAGGTATCGCAGTCGTACTGATCGTTTTTGGTAGTTGTGTGTTCATGCTCTCGTGGTGGGAGTACATACGGGTTCATCACCTCCTCCCAACGTTCCCGCTCGTCATGCTCCTCATCTCGATGGCTTTGTTGCGTCTTCGTGATCACAAACCGACGATAGCGCGCACGTTGGTCGTTGTTCTGCTCGTATCGAGCGGTTTGTATACTGGCTACGGCGACGTTGCCTACGCGACACAGCCGCGAGACGAAGCAACACAGTGGCTGTCGACACACGCTCCCGACGACGCGACAGTGGAAGTGTACGTAGAAGATCCCCAAGACGCGGCGGTTCCACACGGAATGCGTACCAGTCATTATGGGCACAGAGAAGACAGCGGTGCGCAAATTCCCCGGTCCCGGCCATCGGTCACTGAATGGATGCGCGCGCTACCAGAACGATGTCCCGAGTACGTCGAACTCACTCACGAGGATCTCCTCTATCTTGCTCCGAACAGTTCGAGTGCTCGGTCGTGGCAGTACTACAAACACCCCCAACGATCAGCGTACATTAGGCAACTCGTGAACAGCCCCACAGACCAATACGAGGTTGCAGCCGAATTTGGACCACGTCCTTCGTTTTTCGAAGCCCAACCTCGCTTTCGTCAGCGTTTACCGGAATTCGTCCGAGTTGGGTTGATTCCACGAACAATACAGTACGGAGACGAGCAAGATCTTGGCCCCGAGCAGTACGTTCTCATCCTCGAACGAACCGGCCACTGTCCCCGACCCGATACAGCAACCGCACGAGCAACCGGCATACGATAATTCGACACTGAAACGAAGCTCAATCGACTGAGGCCCTTTTTCTCTGAACGCTAGAACGTAACTGCTCTCGATTACACTGAGTAGTTTCATATGTTGCCCAGCTCAACCGATGAGACATATGTCTAACACGTTTAATATGGGTAGGATTTAACCGTAATGAGATCGATCGCATTATCGATAGGGGAAAGTAGTCGATGAGAGATGACAGCTCTGTATCTGATGTAGCACGGCGGACGCTTTTGAAGGCGACAGCTGGGTCGCTCGGTATAGCCGCTTTCGGGCAGGTGGAGGCACAGGCTCCCGATGAAGAACGAACCACTCCCAGCAACAGTGCTCGTGATGCACTGTCGAGCGATACATCGCGTGAAAATGCTGCTGAGTGGGCTTCAAACGCACTCTGGACAGCCACTGGGACTGCGACCGAATTTCCGGGTCAGGTCGTCTTTCCGCGATATTCACATCTCGCTGTTACTGCTATGAACCAGGCAGGTCTGTCAGGACACATTGGACCACGGGATGCAGCACTCGCAGCCTCACGCTTACAAGACAAGGAAACTGGCGGCTTTCACCGACAAGAGGGTGATTTCCTGGGTCCGTGGACCACCGCTACGTACCACGCTGTCTCACTGGCTCAGATGTTCGATATTTCGATCGACGAATCCGCCGCAACTGAATTTCTCCTCGACCATCAGAACGATTCTGGTGGTTTTATTCCCCGAAGTGGTTTCCTCGGTGGAAAAACGATCAGCACCTTAGCGGCCACGTACAAGTCGACGGCTGCTCTTGGTCAATTGAATGCAGTTACCCAATCGATCCGTGATCGGATCGTCAATTTCGTCCAGTCTGCCCAACACACTGACGGAGGGTGGGCGGCAACTCCTCACTCAAACAGTTCCACCGTCGCGGGTACGTACCACGCAATCAACACGCTGTTGTCTTTGAACGCGCTGGATGCCAAAACCAAGCGAAAAGCTGGTAGTTTTCTCCTTTCACTCCAACAGCCACGAGGAGGTTTCAGAGGGACACTCAAGCCGACGGACTGCTCTTCGCCCATCTGCCGTCGTCGTCCAGAAGTAACGACACGCAACACCGCTCAGGCTCTTTTAACGCTTTCAAAGCTCGGAGATGCGAATCCGTTGCAGTCGGCTATGGAACGGTTGCACGTGGACTGGTTGGTAGACAGACAGCTACTCAGTCCGGCGGACGAGCGGTTTCACGGTAGCTTTGAAACGTACCGGGATCGGACTGCCCCGATCACCCACTATCTCCTGAACACGGCGTTCGCAATGAATGCGCTCCGTTCGGTCGATACGCTCGATCACATCGACCAGCAGTCAGCGGGTGCGTTTATCGCGGCTTGCCAGCATCCGGGATCGGATGGCTTCGCTTCGTGGCCAAGTAGTCTTTCATCGCTGAGAGACACAGAAGCAGCGGTTCGTGCCCTTGATCAGTCGGGCGCAATCGAACGCTTTCCGCGAGACAGCCTCGCTCGAACGCTTTCCGGCCAGCAGCGCTCCGATGGATCCATCGCACAACTCGATTGGGACAACGAACCAACAGTCAAGCAAACTGCTCTGGCCGTGCTCGCCGCTGCTCAGGTTAATCGGACCAACGCCATCGACCGTGCATCTGCACTCTCATTCATCGCCGATCACCAGCATCAGACAGGAGGATTCACAAACACCAGTACGCCCAGATCGGAAACCAGTGATGGGGGTGGGGATGATCCCTCTCTCCAGACCACTTGGCTTGCAGTCCGTGCAGTGTCTGCCATGAATGGGCTCACTCGTATCGATCGGAGAAAAGTCTCTGAGTATCTCGCCGGGCTGCAAGGCGACGATGGCCAGATCTCTCCGGAACAGCCCACGAGTCTCACCGCTGTGCGTGACACTCGGTATGCGATGGAGATACTCACAACGATCGGTCGTCTATCAGTAGTGGATCTGAACAGGGCGATCTCGTACTTGGCCAGTCGTCAGCGGAGAGATGGCACGTATGAGAACGAAAACGAGGCCGTTCACGTAACTACCGGGCTTGCCGCAGCCGATGCACTTTCTGAGATTGATCTGTCGAAGACACAACAGTATCTACAGACGAAACAATTGCCAAGTGGTGGGTTCGCCAAGAAAGGCTTTTACAGCAGTGCTACTGCTATGCAGCGCCACGCCGATGTGGTCGAAGCACTTTCTGTCTTGCGTGCACAGTAGAATTACCTGCTCTCCACAAGAGGACGAACTGTTGTTTATGTCACTATATAGAGCGAACGAGAGGAGAGGCAGAGACTGGGGGCGGATGGGTGATTGGTTGATAACGTGGTTCTGGAACCCAGTATCTTAGTTTGAGACGATGAACTGTCCAGCGATCTTTGTGACCTCTTTCATGGATTTTGCCTCGTCGAAGCCCTTCGGAAACGGAAGGTCGCCGTTGAGTTCGTTGAGGAAGCCTGCGTGGCGAGCCTCAACGCTCTGGATCGATGCCGCCGCCTCGAAGACCGTGTCATTTGAGACGGTCGGGCCAGCACCCAAGTACGCCGCGACGCCGGTGTTTTCGAGCGCTTGTGCAACACCGAGGAATTCGCTTGCAGTCTCGTAGCCGAAGTCGTACTCGGCCTCTTCGACGGGGGTCCCGTCGAGTTTCTTGACGGTCTTCGTGATGGCGTCGACGTGGGCCTTCTCGTGATCACGGATCTCAGCGAGATCTGACTTGAGGCCGTCTGTGACCTCACCGTCACCGAATCGACAGAGTACTGCGTTTTCGAGTTCGGAATCGCTGAACTCTTTGAGCCCGTCGCGGTAGAAGGCGTATTCGAGGTGCTCAAGCGTCAGCGCGTAGTTCAGAACGTCGAGATCGCTCGTGCCATCATCCTGTTTTCGCTCTGGCTTTCCACTGTCGCTGTTTTGCTTTGCGTTCTCTTTCTTCTGTTTTTCCTTTGTAGATGTAATGAACTGCCCGGCGATCTTGAGGACTTCCTCCATCGATTTTGCTTCGTCGAACGCCTTCGGGAACGGTGAGGTGGAATTGACGAGATTGAGGAAGCTCGCGTGGCGAGCCTCGACGGTGTGGATCGAGAGCGCTGCCGAGAGAACCTTGTTGCTCATGATCATCGGGGCAGCGCCAGCATACGCCGAGACACCGGTGTTTTCGAGGGCTTTGCCGGTTGCGAGGAACTCGCTCGGCGTTTCGTAGCCGAAGTCGTACTCGGCCGCTGTGGCCGGGGTGCCGTCGAGTTTCTCGACCGTCTGTGCGATGGCGTCGACGTGGGCCTTCTCGTTGTCGCGGATTTCGGCGAGATACGCTGGCACTTCCATGCGCACCGTCTCGCTGAAGCTCTCGAGCGCGCTTGCGCCCATCAGCTCGTCGTGACCGAATTCCTTGAGGCCATCGCGGTAGAAGGCGTATTCGAGGTGTTCGAGCGCCAGCGCGTAGTTCAGGATATCGACATCCGTGGGATCGGACATCTCCTTGGCCTGCTGCACCCCAGCTGCGTCAAGCAGCTGCAGCTGGTCGGCCAACGGAGTACTCTGTGTAGTGTCCGACGCACTGATAAGTCCTCCACTGGCACTGCCGAGCAACGCAGTGCTTCCGAGGGCTGCCACACCGGTGAGTACCCCTCGACGGGTTGTGGATCCGCGTGATCGGTTTGATTGCTCTGTACTAGAATTATCGGTCGTGTCTGCGTTCTTTCGGCTCATATACGTTAGGTTCCTGCGTGACCTCATCTGGAGCCACACAGAATTTCTATAAGAAAATACGCCGAGTTGTCACCCAAATTCGGCCCACTTATCCACCGATTTATCCCCAAAGAGCGGATTATAACGTCAAAAACAGCGTTTTAATGAATTATCGATATTGAATATATCACGTTGGCCATCGTCTGTTCTTGTTGGGTAGCCTCGAACTCGTGGAGAATCGTTTTGACGAAGAACAGTACGATCAGACCAGGAGAGTGACCACTGGTTTATATGTCTAGTGCTGCGGGGATATCAACTAGTCCTGCTCCGCCCTCTTTCTCAGATAAGCCAACGTCTGTAGCAGTCTCTGTAAGCCGTTTTGCTGCCTCGGCGTTATCATACCCGTCTGCCATAAGTAGCGCTCCAGCACCAGCGATGTGTGGTGCCGCCATTGATGTTCCCGAGAACGCTTCGTAGGGTTGTTTGTCTGATGTATACGTAGATCTGATATTCGTCCCGGGCGCTAAGATATCGAGCTCTGGTCCTGTTGTTGAAAGCGCCGCGAGCTCGTCCTTTTCATTGGTAGCACCAACGCTGAGGACGTGGGGGTGGGCAGCGGGGTACTTCACACAGTTGTCACAGGGACCACTATTGCCTGCAGCAGCAACTACGAGTGTTCCTTGTTCAAACGCGTGTGAGCACGCATCGCCGACTATCTTCGATGCTCGTGGTGAGCCGAGACTCAGGTTTGCAACATCCCATCCCTGCTTGACGACGTAGTCGATACCCGCCGCAATATCTGATATCGCTCCGAAACCAACACTGCTCAGTACTCTCACTGCGTGAAGTGTCGAATCAGGACTGACACCGATAACACCTTCGGAGTTATCGATGGCGCTTGCAACGCCGGCACAGTGCGTTCCGTGTCCGATTTCGTCCTGCCACTTCGGAGATGTGGAGCTAGAAAGCAGTCCTGATAACCGGCTGTAATTTCTCTGTGATTGGTCGTCACGCGAGAGGGCAGTCACACTGCTCTGATTAGCTTGTTTTTGTTTTGTGGATAACAGTCCAAGACCGTTAGAAAATGACGCTCCTTCCCCAAGATTCCCCCGAAGATCAGGATGGGTACTATCGATTCCAGTGTCGAGAATCGCAATATCGACACCGCTGCCACTGATATCCTGATTGTGGGCTTTTGTTGTTCCAATGCGGCCGACCCCCCATGGAACGCTCTGTCCGAACGCAGCCATCGTCCGATCTGGTTCGACATACCGGATCGAATCATCATCAGCTAGTGTTTCGACCGCTGATCCAGACAATAGCTGTTCAGGTATTGTGATGGTCGCTGCGTTGAAATCGAAGTTTCGGACGACGCTATCCGCAAGATTGGCGGCCGCTTCGTGGCCGCTGTCGTCGTGATAGCCGATATTTAACGGTATGAGACTACCGACACTTTCTGTGGCGATATTTCCAATAGAACTGAGGACACCAATACTACCAACCGACCGGAGTACATCACGGCGGGTAGGCTCCGACCCAGAGCTATATGTCTCTTTAGATGTCATTTATTGTGAAACTATTTGATGATAGCTTTTACAAGACCCGACCCCGAGATCGTTCCTCTCTCTGTCTTCGCTGAATACGCGTGCATTCGAAACTGGGGCAGCAATGAAGCGCGCCAGAAATGATACAACAATATCAGATTTTACTGACTGCATATGACATTACGTAACTCGAATAGAAGAGTAATTAACTTTTGGGTTATATATGTATCCATCTGGCACAAACTATTACAATGGCTTTATGACAGGTGAAATCACAAGACAGCTGCCGTCAGATCATAAATATGAATGGGTATTCATGAAACTCTATCTGTATTTCTCTGGAAATAATGTCTACTACGATAGCAGATAGATAATTGACTGATCTATGATTGCTAGGTCGACATATAGCTTAGCAATCCGATTGTTTACTACTCCATGCGATAATTTCATATTATAGACATACATATTATATGAATTTAACAAACGATTCGTCATGAGTTTCCCATATCCAAAGGCTTAGTGTTAGTCTGCTCCGTGAGACGGTGCGTAACCACAGTCTTGACAGATCCACGACTGATACTGCTGATGCAATTCTCCTTCACAGTTGGGACAACGATAGTGCATACAAACTGGTGTACTATCGACAATCACTTATAGATTTGTTCGACGATTGTCGGTCTATAGTATTTTCACAGACCATCTATATTTATATTATAAATTCTCCTCATCGTCTATTGACGATAGGGTATGTTGCAAAGTCGGTGGGTGCAGACATCTGGAATGTCTTCAGCTCCAACGATCTCGATAGCCTCACACAATAGATCTGCTCGGAAACGACAGCCTCAGCGGAAAGCCGAATTGAACATGGTGTATGGTCTGTTCTGATTTCCCTCGAGAATTTTAAATACAACAATCATTATCTATCAGTTTGATTTCAATGCAAACGATTGACGTGCGGGGGACAACGATTCAACAGTCAACGAACAGTAACAGCTGAGTTGTCTCACTCAGTGTCCGGATTCGACACGACAAGGGAGTTCTTTGACTCCATAGAGACTCTTGAGTGGCGTTTTCTCCGACTCTTCGAGGGAGAGAACCTCGAACTGATCTAAGAGCGCTTTGAGTGCAATATCGGCTTCAATTCGGGCAAGAGATGCACCAAGACAGTAGTGAATACCTTTTCCGAACGCAATGTGTGGGTTCGGACTGCGTTCGGGTCGAAATTCTGCGGCAGCATCGAATATCTCTGAATCACGGTTCGCGGAGCCGATCCACGCTGTGATCACTTCGCCTGCATCGATCCGCTGTCCTCCAATTTCAACGGCATCAGTCGTCGTACGACGAAGTGCTTGAACGGGAGAGCGGTATCGGAGCACCTCTTCGATGGCTTGCGTGCGATCGACTGCTCCAGTTCGAACGGCGTCAGTCACGCCTTGCTCTTCAAAACACCAGACAGCGTTCGTGATGAGGTTGGTCGTGGTGACATTACCAGCAAGGAGGAGAAGAGTACAAAATCCGGTTTTCTCTTCGCGGGTAAGTTCGTCCGTTGTCGCGGTGAGTGTAACCAAATCATCATCCTCACTGTCAGCACGCTCATCAAGGAGTGTAGAGAAGTATTCTCTCATCTCCTGTTTGGCGCGTTTGCGGTGGGTTTGGGTTTCTTTGACAGCCGCTTTGGTGTCTTCGCTCGGACGAGCAATGAGTGTATCCGACCACGCTTTGAACTGATCGCGGCGCTCGCTAGGAATACCCAGAAGCTCGGCGATGACGGTCACTGGCAACGGATACGCAAAATCATCGACGATGTCGATGCGGTTGGCATCTGCAACTCTATCTATAAATTCAGCCGCTACAGCTTCGATACGGGGACGATATTCACGTATCATTCCGGGACTGAACCGGTCGGCGACAAATCCACGAAGTCGCCCGTGTTCTGGCGGATCCGCACTGATCATTGTCCGAAAGAACGGATGATCTTCATCATCACCGAAACGAGCGGCTTCCGTGCTCACCATGTCTGATGTAAATAATTCGTAGTCTGTGAGAACGCGATCGACGTCTTCGTAACCGAATACATCCCACACCTTTCGCTGTTCGTCGTAGTGAACGGGCGCTTCCTGACGCATTTTCGCATACCACTCGAATGGAGCCAACTGCCGTTCCCGGCTTCGAAGTGCCGCTGGCGGTTGAACTGAGGGCATGTTGCCGTTCGAAGACGTCATTAACTAAATATTCAGTTAGAGCTTTTGTAGCCCTTTCGGCGCGAACGTTGGGCTGAGTAATCCGTGACTGCAGTTACCCCTCTCCGACCATCCGCTCTTCTCCCTCCCAGTAGTCTTGTCTGAGTTGATATTTTTGCACCTTCCCGGTCGCAGTTTCAGGGAGATCGTCGACAAAATCGACGCTCGTTGGCGCTTTGAAGCTAGCGAGACGGTCACGAACGAAGTCGATGATCTCTGGCTCGGTGAGGTCCGCATCAGATTTCTGTACGACAACAGCGGTTGGTGTTTCGCCCCACTCCTCACTTGGTGTCGGAACGACCGCTGCTTTTGCGATCGCTGGATGGTCATAGAGTGCGTCTTCGACTTCGATGCTCGAGATGTTCTCACCGCCCGAGATGATAATATCTTTCTTGCGGTCTTGAACCGCGATCATTCCGTCTTCGTCTATTGTGGCCAAATCACCCGTATGGAAGTATCCAGGAAGACGATCGTTGAATGCTTCCTCCGTTGCTTCAGGCTTGTTGAGGTATCGGTCCATCACTTGATTTCCTTTCACAACAATTTCGCCAAGTGATTGTCCGTCACGTGGAACGTCCTCGCCGTTCTCATCAACAATTCGAATGTCCGTACAGAGGGTTGCAGATCCCTGCTTGACTTTGAGTCCTCGCCCTCGCATCGCAAGCCGACGCGGTGAATTGCTTGTGGTGATGATCGGTGCAGTCTCAGTTAATCCGTAGATGTGGATGATTCGCCAGCCGAAATTGTCTTCGACAGTTTGAATTGTCGCAGTTGCTGGAGCACTTCCAGCCGTCGCTATCCGCACTTCGCGGTCGCCGGTCGTTTCTGGTTCGTGTTCCTCGTAGTGGGCGATGAGTCGGTTGAGAACGGTTGGTGCACCACACATAAACGAAACATCGTATTCGCGAACACGCCGGAACGTCTCCTCAGGATCGAACGTACGCTGGCAGACGTGTGTCCCACCAGTGCCCGTGATCGCGTAAGTGTGTCCCCACCCGTTGCAGTGGAACATCGGTAGCGTCCAGAGATACGTATCGTCGTCGCTGATCTCCATGTGCTGGTTCAACACGAGCGCGTGCCAGTGCTCCGTGCGATGGGTGCGAACGACGCCCTTTGGATCACCTGTCGTACCGGACGTGTAGTTGATGCTCGCAGCATCATCTTCGCTGATATCTGGGCGCTCTGGAGCTTCTGTGGACTGACCGGAGAGGAGCTCCTCGTAATCCGACCATTCACCATCGATTCGGTCGGAGTTGTATCCGACGTAGTGTTCCGCTGGAATGGCATCCCGGACCGCTTCAATTTTCTCTGCGAACTCATAATCTGCGACGACGACGTCTGCTTCACAGTCGTTCAAGATGTATTCAAAGTCGTCCGGAACGAGCCGGTAGTTCATCGGAACGAACGTACCACCAACCTGATTGGTTGCATATAGTGTCTCGATGAAATAGTGGGTGTTTGGAGCGAGCAACGCGACACGGTCTCCTCTTTCGACCCCCAGCTCAGAGAGCGCGTGCGAGAGTTGGTTAACACGCGCTGCGAACTCACCGTACGTGTACTCGGTTCCGTCGTGAGCTATAACCCCGACTACGTCGTCGTAGAGGTCGACAGCACGGTCGAAAAAGTCCAGAGAGAGCATTCCAACATTCATGAACGTTCGGGTAGTTCGTTTCAACCGAGGTGATTAAGACCTTTCGGCTGAAAAGTGTTAATTATAAGAACATTCTCTTCGTCTCTGGCGGAATAATTGATGTGTATGGTCATCTATTGAACAGTTCCACACGATCACCACAACCTTTATTCTTAGGGTGTTCGCAGAAAATTGATGATGGCATTCGATGGGGGGACGATGGGGTCATCTGCGTTTGCGGAAGCTCTCAGTCGTCTTAAACAACGCGGCAGTGCATTACTCGTCGTCGGTAACGTTGCTCCGGAGGTACACCAGCTCGCTTGTCGCCACTTTATGGGCGATCCAAGCATGTGCCGCCAGCGATTGTTCGTTACTACCGACGGATTCGCTACGGACGTTCAATCATCAATTGTAGATCGATCACAACACGAAAATCATGTGATCGACTACGTGACAAACTGTCGAAGCACGAGTGAATATCCGGATGGCGATTCTACGATGGTATCGTACACGACCGCGACATCTTCGACCGAATTAATATCTGAGATTATTAATACTATCAAATCCATCGAACGCGATGTTGAGCCACTCTCTCCGGGGGAGCTCAGAGTTTGCATTGATTCTCTCTCGACCGTAATCGAATCGAGCAACAGAGACGTGCCGTTGCGTCTCGTCCGGTATACAGCTCTGGCAACGCGACGGCGAAATGGAATGATGCACGTCCACCTCCCTGTCGCCCGAGATTCGGAACTCGCATCACTATTCGAGCCGCTTGTCGACGCCGTCGTTGAACTTCGGGTTGCAGATGGCATACCTCAGCAGCGGTGGCACCTGACAGACGCTGCGATACCGTCCGATTGGACGAGCCTCAACGAGTGACTCGGAATCACCATACGACGCGAATCTATGATCTCTGCTATATACTACTCTGAATCTAGTCGTTAAAAATATATGGCGAATAAATTTTACGATGGATCATTCAGCAATACGCTTTTGTAGCAGCGGTCAGTATCGAACTCCAATCGGGTATGGGGGGAGATAGGAGATATGGATAAAGGAGTCGCAATCTCGTATGCAGCCATCGATGACGAACAAACCGGGCTTGAACTAATTGATCAAGTCGATCGTCATCGATACGTGTTCCATACACCGTCGGATCTTACACCACGCCGAACCGGAACTGATCAGTTCGAGTATCCAGTCGATCACGCGGTCGAAATCCGTACTGAGGCGATCGTGTTGCCATCCGTTGCCGGTGTCAATATCAGAAATCTCGATGGCGAAGTGCTTTCGAGAACGGAAGAGTTCGCTGATGAGTCGTTCCCCTCTGGGACGTATATTCTCGAACTATCCGCGCCTATCAAGGTGTATTTAATCGTCGAGAGTGCTGTCCGCATCACGGCGAATGGCATGCAGACTCACATCGTGTTCGAGAATGAGACGGCCGTCTCCGTTGGGGCGCGTTCGCGCCATCAGTCACCCGCCGCAACGATCACCACAACCGAGGATCCGACCGACATGATGGCTGCGATATCCATGTTCGGCTCGGCACTCAAGACGATCGGTGTAGAGCGCTCATATCCGACGCTCCGAGGACATCCGCCGACTGTCGAACTCGGCTCTGAACTCGACATTCCAGACGGATTGGAGACACCGGAGACAGGCGTCACGATAGAGATTCCCCCCAAATATCCGTTCGTTTATGTCGTCGCATCGCTCGCGTACTATCTCGGTGCGACGGTGGTTCCCGGAACTATCCCGAAGATTGTCACGACGACCGACTTTGAACACCGGCTCGATTCCGCGCGTGGGTTTGAGGGGGAGGTTGAGCGCGTGCTAAAGCAGGTTATGTTTCTCGACTGTCTCACACGAACCGATGGGGGAGATGGAATACGTCTGCACGAGCGACGATCGCTCGATTCTGTGCTCGATATCCAGTTCAATGAGCTGTACAGACAATCTCTCCCTGCGCAGCTCGAAGCGTATCTCTCCATTCCGTTCTCCGATATCGAGTCTCATCTTCCCGAGTGGAAGATGACCACCCACGTTTCGTCATCACCAGAGAACATCGAGACGATCCCGTTCCTCGTAAATGATCTCGCAGTCATTCGGACGCCGTGTTGTGAACGCGTCCAACCCCAAGCGGTGCAGGCTGATGCCATCACAGAGTTTGTCCGCGCTGGCGCGATGACACGAAGCACAACAGCTCACACGTCTCTCGATCGTGAGTACATTCAGCCCGAAGAATCCGATTCTCTCGAACAGGTCTGGGTTGGCGAGGAGACTCCCCTCGGAGCGAGCAAAGCGACGACAACCGCCTTCAGAAACCGACTCCAACGATCTCCAACGGACGGTAATATCACGATTACTGTCATCTGTAACGAGCCCGAGATGGCAGACGAACGCGATGCGATCGATGCTGTCTATGGCTCCCGTGACGAACTACCATTCGACGTCCGTACTCACGAGGGGCTGACGACTGATGAACTCGCCAGTGTTCTCATGAAACCGGCCGATTTCCTCCATTATATCGGGCATATCGATCCAGAAGGATTCCGCTGTCCAGACGGCCTCTTCGACATGCGAACGCTCGATATGGTCGGTGTAGACGCATTCTTCCTGAACGCGTGTCAGTCCTACGAGCAAGGAATGGCGCTTATCGATAACGGAGCGATTGGGGGTATCGTCACGCTTGGGAACGTCATCAACACCGGTGCAGTCACTATTGGACGTACCATGGCAAGACTTCTCAACCGGGGATTCCCCCTCCGTGCGGCAATGAACATCGCTCGAAACGAAAGCCTCGTGAGCAATCAGTATCTCGTCATTGGAGATGGTGGACTTGCGATTACACAGGCAGAAAGCGGTATGCCAATGCTCGGCGAAATCGAACGTTTGGCAGAGGACCGGTTCGAACTAGCGATCAATGTGTACCCGACGACACAGCATGGAATGGGATCTGTCAGTATTCCACTCATCAACGGTGAGAACGAATATCAGCTCTCCTCGGGTGGGGTCGACACATACGAACTTTCGACGAAAGAGCTAGAGCGGTACCTCGGGCTTGAGCAAATTCCCGTGCGAGTCGACGGAACGATTCAGTGGAGCGATGAAATAACGCTCACAGAACTCTAAGGTCCAGAGTAGTAAATCTTGTTAGCCGCTGATGCCGCTCCAACCTGTGTTAGCAGCAGCAGCATCGTGAACAGAACGCCAGTCATCTTTGGGTGATCGTTCAGGTATGCCGTGAGTGTGGTGTGCTCGGACATTACATACTAACCAAATGCATCCAGTGACATGGATATATTTCAAGTGTTTATGAATGTCGTAAAGTGATTTAAATTCTGTAACTCATTGACAGAGGAACAGATCTAGATACGAAAGAAATAGTTACAAACAGCGTACTACTGTGGTAGTACCTAGTATCTACAAACTGTGGGATCAAGTATTAACTCCCTTTTGTTTTCTTCAGTTTATTCCGCGACGGCGGTCGGATTGTGAGACGAACTCTCTCAAGCGAGCGCGCTTCCTGCCCGAATGATCTGCTCTTCACCGAATGCGGAGCCGATGAGTTGTAGCCCGACTGGAAGCCCGTCCGCTTCGCCCGCAGGGACAGAGATAGCGGGAAGGTTTGCGAGATTCACCGGAACTGTGTTCGCATCGATAAAGTACAGTTGGAGCGGATCATCGAGACTTTCACCGATCTTGGGGGGAAGAACTGGCATCGTCGGCGAGGCGAGCACGTCTGCACGAGAGAGTGCCGAATCGAAGTCCTGTTTCACCCACGCGCGGGCATCCTGTGCTTTCTTATAGTACTTATCGTGATACCCAGCCGAGAGTGCGTACGTCCCCAAGAGGATGCGCCGTTTGACTTCTTCTCCGAACCCGTCTTCTCGTGCTTTTGCGAAGGTCTCGTTCCAGTTTCCGTCGTATCCGCCAGAAGTCCCGTATCGAACACCATCGAAGCGCGCGAGGTTCGAGGAAGCTTCTGACATAGCAATAACGTAGTACGCCGCGAGGGCGTGTTCGATTGAATCGAGTTCGACTTCGACGGTTTCGGCTCCCTGCGCTTCGAGATCAGCGACTGCGTCCTCAAACACCGACACCACCTGTTCGTCTGCCCCCTCGACGAGATCCGAGAGGATACCGATCGTCATTCCTTCGACATTTCCGTCGGCGGCAGCCGCGTAGTCGGTGTTCGCTCCTTCCTCGTGAGTTGTCGCGTCGTGTTCATCTGGTCCGGCGATGACATCGAGGAGCGAGGCACACTCCTCGACAGTTGAGGCGATCGGTCCGATCTGTTCGAGGCTGTTGGCGTAGGCTATGAGCCCGTAACGCGAAACGAGTCCATACGTCGGCTTGATTCCCACGACACCGCAGAAGGCAGCAGGGTTGCGGATCGATCCTCCGGTGTCAGTTCCGAGTGCAAGATCTGCCTCACCCGCAGCGACGGCAGCCGCACTCCCACCC
Source organism: Halocatena marina (assembly GCF_023276375.1). Classification (GTDB taxonomy): domain Archaea; phylum Halobacteriota; class Halobacteria; order Halobacteriales; family Haloarculaceae; genus Halocatena; species Halocatena marina. The sequence continues at coordinate 804,393 of NZ_JALLPK010000001.1, forward strand.
GAGGAGCCACCGGCCACACGCTCTGGTGCACGAGGGTTCTCGGTCGGTCCAAAAGCGGAGGTTTCGGTTGTGCCGCCCATCCCGAACTCATCCATGTTTGCTTTTCCAACGATTGTCGCACCCGCATCTGTGAGCCGACGCACGACGGTCGCATCGTACGGAGGGACGTACGATTCGAGCATCGCGGAGCCGCAGGTGGTCCGAATATTCTTCGTCGAGATATTGTCCTTCACTGCAACAGTCATTCCGGCGAGTGGGTTCTCGTCCTCATCACTTCGGTCGGTCGTCTCGTCAGTGTGTGACTCGATGCGCTCTTTCGTGATGAAAACGTTCAAATCTGCGCTCATGACACCCGTGGCCCTTTGAAGTACCCGTCTTCCGTTTCGGGGGCGTTCTGTAGTGCTTCCGCCGGATCGAGACAAGCGCGCTCTTCATCCGTTCGCATGACGTTCACGAGGTCTGTCTCCTGTTCGATCTCAGGGACCTCGTCTAACGAATCGAAGTACGCGAGGATCGTAGCGAACTGCTCGACGAACAGATCGACCTCCGCTTCGTCCAGTGCGACCCGAGCGAGGTCCGCTACGTGACGAACTTCCTCGGAGTCGACGGCGTCCTCAGTCATATACGGGACCTATCCGGGCCGAGCACTAAGCGTTTCGATACCCCAAACACCGATCTACCCATGGCGCAGTTGCTGCATTCGACTCGTGTCAACGTCATCCCATAATACGATCTTGTGTTCGAACTGTGTCTGCGAACAACTGAGAAACGAAACGCTCGGCGGCTCAAGACGTGACTGCCGTTATTTGATGGTCAATGACGCTATTATCTTCTCCATTCCATTTTCAGCTGTGGATGTATAGTTGAATTGTGGAACCACGATAAGGAGATCGTATACAGTTTCGTTGGCCAGCGCAAAGACAGCTTTTCCTCGCATCGGTATTTCCACCGTTTGGTTTCCATCCTCTACTTGGGATTTGATGTGTAGATCCATCGCAATGCCAGAGTGTTCGTTCGGAAGCGTCATGTCCCGTTTGCGCTTCACCTCAAATGCTTCAAATGTGGATTTATAGCCATCAATGAATACATCTACGAGTCCTTCGAGAGATTTTGGCTTTCCACCAAGACTTTCTGCTGTATTTGGAAATGCTTGCGTAGATCCAAACCCGCTGTCGCCACTAAACCTAACGTTCGTCAAAGCAGGATCGTCCGATGAATCCGACTTTTCCCATCCCTTTGGATACTTAATGCTATACGAGTGTTTCGTATCTGTATATGTCGCTAAATTAGATGGATCAATCGTCGCAATCTCTGCGCCTTCTGCCGTTCTTCCGTTCGTTGTCGACATCTCGGTGGGAACTTCGGTGACTGACTGTGTCGCCGTTGTCCCCAGCCGTTTCGTCGTCTCGGTGGATTCTGATTTATTCGTGCCCTGATCAGTACCCAACAACTGGGTACATCCAGCGAGAAACGGTAGTCCAGTTGCGATTCCTGTCAGAATACATCGCCTGTTCATGTTTACTATCACTTCTGTATTCACATAAGATTATTTATTCGTAAAAATGGTCGCATATGGTTTTTCGAATTGGTACACGTAATGATGGTAGCTATAGAATAGCCATCTCATTCTCTCCAATCAAACCAATTGAGAATTATGTATGCGATATAGATATATTTGTTCCTGTCAACCACTCTCTGTCAGTTATCACAAAACATTTTCATTTCCTTGACCCTGTGTCTCTCGTAAACGGGTGTACCAACGCTACACAGACACGAGAAGCCGACATATGGCCATCCCTTGTTGGAATTCACCGAGAGTGATGAACTTCTGCACGAAGCGGCTGTTCGGGACGTCAGCAAAGAATTTGGGACCCACGCTTGTGGCTCCTGTTCACAATATCGGACATGAGATATTTCTTTCATCTATTATTGCGTGGTATCACACGGATGATTCACACTAGAATTCGTCGACGCATCATCGGATGCGCAAAGATCGTCCTCACTCACTGAGATACGTAACAATCAGTCACATGTCCAGTAGACACAGTTGAGGTCGTCTTTCCGGTAATCGAGACAGTTGACGGCCAAGCTAAGATAGGACGGGAGATCAATCAGCGTTTAGAATCCATGATCAATCCACCCGTCGCACCAGACAGGAAGTCGGTGGTAGCGTACTTGATTCGTCGCTTGACGGCACCGCTGGCTTGTCTGAAGCTGATCCGCCATGGTGTCCGCTCACCGACAACAGTCGTCTCACCGTTAGCGATGGCTGTAAGGATCCCGTCGACCGTCCGTTCCTCGCTGGCGACGTGCGTGACTGCCTGCCCGACCATCTCTGCGATATGAGCGTCGCTCCCTGCGGTCATCGGAAGCGCTCGAGTGGTCGCAAAACGCTCTGCCTTCCGATTCGACCGACCCGTGAGGAGCCGTGAATTGTACACCTCAATGGCGTCAGCACTCGCGAGCTCTTCCTCTGAGATATTCGGTGCGACACCGTGGCGGGATCCTTGGAATGGATGCGGGATGATGGCAATCCCACCGAGATCACGGATGCGATCGAGCGTCTCCATAAAAGGGAGCCCCGCAGGAATTCGTTCTGTGATACCCAACCCAAGAACGTGACCAGCGGCACTCGTGATTTCCGAACCGGGGATGCCAATAAGTCCGTACTCGGGGGCAATGTCCGCTGCTTCGAGGCTCGCGGCGATTTCGTCATGATCAGTCACTGCGAGCGCGTCGAGACCGACCGCTTCGGCCTGCTGAAGCAGCAACTCGACCGGATCGCGCCCGTCGTACGACTGGGCGGAGTGTGTGTGTAGCTCGACCGAAAGCACAACGATGGATTGGCTGCCGCTGGCAAAAAAACCTCGATACTGGGTTGTCAGTGTTGAGTGTTACACCACAACAATGTCTGATACACCATCGGATAGCCCCATATCTCAGAATACACCAGCGATCTATACGGTGACTGTATGCTGTGCCTATCGGACATGGAAAGGGCTTTTACCGGCCTTCGCGGATACCCGGTCAATGAGCCTTGCCCCAGCGGATTACGGCCTCGTTGTCTCTGAACTTGGCCGCGATCCGACACCTGCGGAGGAAGCGCTCTTCGAGAATCTCTGGAGTGAGCACTGTGCATACCGCTCCTCACAGCCACTGCTTTCAGCATTCGACAGCGACGATGACTCTCAGAGCGTCGTTGTCGGACCGGGAGACGACGCCGCCGTGGTTGCTCTCACTGACTCCACGTACATCACGATGGGCATCGAAAGCCACAATCACCCATCGTACGTCGATCCATACGACGGCGCGGCGACGGGTGTCGGAGGGATCGTCCGCGATACACTCTCGATGGGCGCGTACCCGATCGCACTCACAGACTCTCTCTATTTTGGTTCGTTTGAGGACGAACACTCCAGATATCTGTTCGAAGGGGTGGTCGAAGGAATTGCAGACTATGGCAACTCCATCGGCGTCCCAACCATCGGTGGGAGCGTCGATTTCCATCCAGACTACGAAGGAAATCCGCTCGTTAACGTTGCTTGTGTAGGTCTCCTTTCATCGGAGAGACTTGTCACCGCCGAGGCACAGACTGCGGGGAACGCACTCGTTCTCATCGGGAACACGACCGGTCGAGATGGACTCGGTGGTGCGAGTTTTGCAAGCGAAGATCTAAGCGAAGACGCAGAAACCGAGGATCGACCAGCCGTTCAAGTTGGCGACCCGTACACGGAGAAACTTCTCATTGAGGCGAACGAAACGCTCATCGATGAGGAACTAGTTGAGGCGGCCCGCGATCTCGGCGCAGCTGGACTCGGCGGTGCATCGACCGAGATGGTTGCGAAGGGTGGTCTCGGTGCTCGCATCGAACTCGAGAAGGTCCATCAGCGAGAACCGAACATGAACGCGCTCGAAATCCTCCTTGCCGAGTCCCAAGAACGAATGTGCTATGAGGTCGCTCCGGAGAACATTGAGCGCGTTCGCGCCGTCGCAGAGCGATATCAACTCGGCTGTTCTGTTATCGGTGAGCTAACAGAAAGCGGTAGCAACTACGTCTGTACGTTCGATGGGAGCGTCGTAGTGGACGTTCCTGCCGAGTATCTCGCAGACGGCGCGCCGATGAACGATCTCGAAAGCGTCCAACCTGAACTCGAAGATCAGTCAGATCTTCCAGACAGAGCACTCGAAACAGCGTTTGAGTCCGTTCTCGCCAGCCCGAACACAGCGAGCAAGCGATGGGTCTACCGCCAGTACGACCACGAGGTCGGAACGCGAACAGCCCTCCGTCCCGGCGACGACGCCGCTGTTATGGCGATCTACGAGTGTGAGACGGGGCTCGCTATCGCTGCTGGTTCGAACCCACTGTGGACGAGTGCCGCACCGTACGACGGCGCACGCGCGGTGGCACTGGAGACTGCAACGAATCTCGCTGCCAAAGGAGCACAACCACTTGCCGCTGTGGACTGCCTCAACGGTGGCAATCCTGAAACGCCCGAAGTGTACGGTGGATTCAAAGCCATCGTCGACGGACTGGCCCATGCGTGCAGCGATCTCTCTGTTCCAGTGGTCGGCGGAAACGTCTCACTGTACAACGACTCCGCGAGTGGCCCCATCCCTCCGACGCCGACCCTTGCGATGGTCGGAACGAAAGACGGGTACGATGCCCCTCCCTGTGGATTTACCGGCGTAGAGACAAACGCGGACACTGAGGCAGGGACGATACTCGTTGTCGGAGACCGTGCGTTGGCGGGCGATCGCGCGAAGCTCGGTGGCTCGGAGTATCTCGCACAGTTCGAAGGCAGCGATGCGTTCCCGAGTCCGCTCGACTCTGAAGATGTTCCAGCGTTTGTCGACACACTCACAGCCGTCGCGAATGCGGCCTCAACTCTTGCGGTTCACGACGTGAGCCACGGGGGTCTAGCTGTGACGCTTGCGGAGATGGTCACCGATACGGGCGCTGACGTGACGCTTTCGTGTGAAGGAACCAAAGCAAGTGCAGCGGAACTGCTGTTTCACGAGCAGGTGGGCCGTGTTGTCATCGAAACGACAGACCCGGATGCAGTACGAACAGCATTCGACGGTGTCACACCGGTTCATGAGGTCGGACAGACTGACGGAACTGGTGAACTCACGCTCAGTGTTAACGGAGAAACACTCCGGTACGACAAGTCAACAATCCGAGACATTCGGAGTAGAATCGATCGAGAGCTCGATTGAGACGCTTCGACGAAACGAACGACGCGTTCCGGTTCGAGTGAATCCTGTTCTATACTGTCGTGAGGATCGGGATTCCGAAGGCGATCACCATCCCGATGATCGCAACGACGAATCCGATGCCGACGTCGCGCATCGTGTACTCCTCTTGTGGGGCAGTCTGTCGCTCGATCTGTATCGTCTCCTTCACGCTTTCGGGTTTTACCATGCCCGAACTCCTCCGGGAATACACTTTGGCCTATCGATTGGCGCTGTTTCGACTAGCGTACTCTTAATAATCGAAGAATGATTATGCAAAATAAAGAGATCAATAGTCCGCTGGATGGAGAACGTCGAAGTCGATCGCTCCATCGTAGTTGTCGAGATCTCCATCAAGCGTGATAATCGTCTCAGCGTCAAGAACATCGATACAATGAACCAGTGTCGCGTCGTCAAAATCGAGGACGCTGTTCCGCTGAATCTCACATATCTGTACCTGATCTCTGGCTGAGAGATGATAGAGGTCGAGTCCTGATGCGGTCACGATGCTAAAGATCAAGTCTTGTATCTCATCCGGCGCGCGCTCTTTGAAGTACGTATTGAAGATGGCTATCGTACCATGAAGGTGGAAATCTGATAGATCTCCCTCACAGTTCCCCTCGATGAGGTCATGAAGTATTCGTTCGCAATCGTCTGCATACGCGTCGTCGAGATAATATTCGAGGATGATTCCTTGATCAAGGATCATCGGGAGTCGTCTCGTTTCCGACGGTGCTGCTCCAGCAACAGTTCACCCACCGATTCCTGAAGTTCGACACTCCCCATATCGACGTGACTGAGATGCCCCCGTTTTGCTAGAAGCGGATTCTGCGATGGCGTAAGTTCGATATCGATGTCCTGTTCGGCTATCCACGTCGAGATTGCTTCCTCTCCTGCTTTTCCAATCGACCCTCGCTTGTGTCCGAACCGCTTCATCGCACGTTCGCGGAACTGTTCTTCGACCTCGTCCGGAACGGTAAATTTGATCACTCCCATTAGATCGTACATACGTACTTATGTGCTTAAAGACTTTCCTTGGTTACTGACGGACGATTATTCCCGAGTCGGATCCGTTTTAGCTCCCCCACTCCAACAGCCAGATATCACATGACGCTGACGAAGCGGATTATTCCCTGTATTGATGTCGATCTCGATGATGAGGGAAACGCTGCTGTTTACACTGGTGTCAACTTCGAGGATCTCACGTACACTGGCGATCCGGTCGAGATGGCAAAGCGATACAACGCGGCAGGAGCAGACGAGTTCGTCTTCCTCGATATTACAGCGAGCGCCGAGGGACGAGAAACCATGCTTGATACCGTTGCTCACGTCGCCGACGAGGTATTCATCCCGCTGACCGTCGGTGGGGGTATTGGCACCCGCGAAGACGTAAAAGAGACGCTCCGGGCAGGCGCTGATAAGGTGTCGATTAACACGGGTGCACTCAGGCGTCCCGAACTCATCACTGAAGCAGCGACCGCATTCGGTAGCCAGTGTGTCGTCATCAGCGTCGACGCTCGGCGTCGTTTCGACGAAGCGGGCGAACACTACGCACAAGCCGGCGGCGAATCGTGCTGGTTCGAGTGCACGGTCAAAGGCGGTCGCGAGGGAACCGGCATTGACGTGATCGAGTGGGCCAGCGAAGCCGAAGAACGTGGGGCAGGTGAACTGTTCGTCAACTCCATTGACGCTGACGGAACGAAAGACGGCTACGACATCCCACTCACAGCAGCAGTCTGTGATTCGGTCTCTACTCCCGTCATCGCGTCGTCTGGTTGCGGTGGCCCAGAAGATGCCTACGAGGTCTTCACCGATGCTGACGCTGACGCTGCTCTCGCCGCTTCAATATTCCATTTCGAGGAGTACTCGATCGAAGCGGTCAAATCGTACCTCGCAAAGCGCGACATTCCGATTCGATTATAACTGTACTGATACCGTCTCTCTGGCCTGAAATCAGGGGTCTCACCGCGTCATTGAATCCACTTTCACCGTGCTAGCCGCGCGCTTTTGCTCTGGAATCACGTTGATTCAACTACTCCCTCAGACGACGATCGCAGAATCCGACGTATCTCACTTCGACATCCTCCAGATCAGCGATGACTGTGTGATGTGAGATACCGGCTGTGCGTGTGGGAGTCTGATCAACGTGCGTGTCACCGCTCAGACGCTGATCACTCAGAGGAGATCCCGATGAACACGAATATCGAGCACACACACCAATCGAGAAAGCGGAGCGAACGGATCACTGGTCCCCACGCTGGGTACGACAAATACGGTCGGCTCGACCATTACTACTGGCGATGTGAACGTTGTGGACTAGAAGTAACGACATCGAAGCTTGCTCGGGGCTGCTGGCGATGTGCCACTGAAGATGATGCCTGAAGAGAATGAGTCACCGAGTACCGGCTGGCGAGACGTGTACGACGCAATGGGCGTCTCGACGACCGCTGAAGACACTGATTCGAACGGTTCCCGACCTCCGATGATCCGCCCTCCTTGATCACGCATTGATACACCTCATCTTCGCGGTGTGATGCGAGCGTCACGGGCTGTGGATTCCTGCACTACTGGAACCGAACCTCTGAATTTCTCTCTCACATTACTCGTGAGAGGATGCACCCGAGTCTTACCTGTCTCCGTAGCCAGTATGGTGTATGGGTCTCACTGCCGAGTTCCGGCTTCAGTCGCCACGACTGCCACTGATCGACGTGGCCAGCGCTGTGCCTGATCTTACATTTCGACTCGAAAGCACAGACCAGCCCCAATCCGGACCGGTCGTGTTTTTCATTCGTGTTACGGGGTCGTCATTCGACGGAGTAGACGCTGCACTTACAGATTCTCCTTCCGTCAAAGAACACGTTCGAATCAGCGAGATCGGCTCGATACGGATCTATCAGGTGGTTCTGACCGGTCCGCGCCCCGAGTATCTCGACAAACGCATGTTTTACAAAACGTTCCCCGAGAGCATCACAATCGCATCTGATGGGTGGTACATCAAACAACAACTCGCCGACCGAAATGAATTACTCGCGTACCAAGAATTCTGGCAAACGAGAGGTTTCTCGTTCCGTCTAGATCGGCTCTACGACTCACACAGCACCGACACCGAACTGATTGGTATATCCGAGAAACAGCGCGAGGCGCTGCTCACTGCCTACGAAGCGGGGTACTTCGCTGTCCCGCAGCAGACGTCGTTGGACAATGTCGCGACAGCACTCAAAATCTCCCGCTCTGCACTTGCCGAACGGCTCCACCGAGCGCAGGCGCACCTCATCGAGCACTTCTACTACACTGACCTATATTAAGCCCCAAAAAATGTGGGCAAGCGGTGATCCGATTTCCGTTCCAAAATACGGACGAAAGCAGATGCATAGATCACACGGCGTACTCACCGATACAATCGCACCGGCACTGACTGATGACTACATGCGTGACGGAGACGGGTTCGGGTATCTCGGACCAAACGGTGCAGACAGAGTGACACCGATACTCGTGGCCCTGTCGATGCCGATACGAAACCGGAGCACGATTAGCTGTTCCGACAGCGAGATCGGATCACGAACGGTATGGGAGGCTCGTAGAACGGAGATACACCCATGAGCTGCATACTCATTACAGGAGGGAACGGTTTTATTGGTCGTCAAATAGCTCGTCGAGCCGTTGCAGATGGTCACGTAGTGCGAAGCATTGCACGCAGCGGACGGCCAACCCTCACTGAACCGTGGGTTGATGAGGTTGATTGGAACGCGGCCGATGTGTTCGAACCACAGGACTGGCGAGACCAGCTTGGTGGCTGTGATGCCGTCATCCATACCATTGCCAACATTCGTGAATCCCCCGAACAGGGGGTGACGTTCGAGCGAATCAACGGTGATGCAGCGATTATTGCTGGGCTTGAGGCCGAACGGATGAACGTCGAAGCATTCGTATTCCTGTCCGCAGTGGGAACCCCTCCGCTCGTCAGCGAGCGATATCAAGCCGCCAAACTTCGTGCTGAACGAGCAATCAGCGATTTGGATATCCGTACAGGCGTGCTCAAACCTGGTCCCGTTTATGGTGAAGGAGCTAATCAAGGCCACTTCCCGTATCTTGTAAATCGCTGTCTTCGAGCGATCGACGACCACGAATTTCTCGCTCGCCATTTTGGTGACCAGCGACCACTCGGTGTCACACATGTTGCTCGAGCAGCGCTCCGGGTAGCGCTTGATTCCGACGAACCGGAACTGCTGATGCCTCACTCGATCAAATCATATTCCGAGAATAGTTCTCAGTAACTGAACAGCAGTATCTCCTGTGATATCTAATTGAGGAGAGACGATGCAAGAGCGGACACGGCTTAAACTAGGCAGAAAGGCCTCACGGGATGAACCTACCACAAGCCGCTCTTCATCCACTTACACTCCGCTACGCGCGTCTATATATGATCTGCTGACCGATCTCTACTGCGAGCAATAGACAACTATGACAGTATCACACACAGTAACCTCTCGTGTCATTAAAGTAGATAGTGGATCGGAATTCGAACTCTCTCACAAGGACGAATCAATATGACAGAAAATACCACTCCGCCTGTACAAGATGAGGACCGTGAGTCCTCACGAGGAAGATCAACCACATATGCCTTGTGGGGTGTACAGGGGCTGCTTGCACTCCTCTTTCTGCTCGTCGGTGGGATGAAGTTGATTCAGTCCTCTGAAATGGTGACAGCACAATCGCCGGTAGCGTTACCGGTTCTGTTCGTCCGGTTCATCGGTGTCGCCGAGGTGCTCGGCGCACTTGGTCTCGTCCTGCCAAGTGTTACAGGCATTCGGCAGAACCTGACACCGCTGGCTGCCACTGGGTTAGTGATCATCATGTGCGGGGCAACAGTGCTCACACTGGTGAGTGGTGCTGTCGCACCCGCGATTTTCCCGTTGGTCGTCGGACTCCTCGCTGCGTTCGTCGCCTACGGCCACTGGAATGTAATCAGTAACAGCTAGGCGTACCAGTGGCCGAACAGTAATTAGTTCGACTGCTGTCGGACCCCCGATCAGCCCGCTGTCTCGAACGCGGTCCGGAACGTCGATGCCTTGTCTTTGATGCTAGTCGCTGCCGTCGAAAGCGTATCGAGTGGGTCAGTCCCCTCTTCTGTCTTGATGGTGAGAATGGGATCTGTCTGTCCCCCCGACTGTTCAGGGTTCAGATCGTACGTAGCAGCGGCAACACCCTCTGTTTCGAGTAGTGTCCCCTTGAGAACGTTCATGAACGTATGATCCTCACCGGCAATTTCGATAGAGAGTTCCGTCGGCTCGTTATCGATGACCCGGAGTTCCATGTTTGACTGTTGTCGATCCGGCGTTTGAAGGTTTCGGACGGAACCGAATCTCTCCAGCCAGTAATCCAAACGATCTCCAACCAACTACGCATCTGTTGCTTGATATGTTCAATGGGTAAACTACGCTTCAGCGGTGTCCTGTGAAGACGACTGTGACTAGCTGTTGCTGTCTGCGGAATCAGCTATAGCCAATCGAATCTCGTTGTCTTTCGATTTTGATAACTGGTCGATTGTCTGCGTGGTGACGGCGATCAGAGCAAAAGTATGGCCGGTGCTCCCCCGAGTTTGATCGCTGCGTACTGGAGAGAAAATAGCGTCGCGTTGTATAACCCGTGAATCAGTGCGGGAACGACGAGATTCCCCGTTCGTTCATAAGCGATAGCGAAGACGAGGGCCGGAACGATTAGGAGTGCGACTGTAATTATTCTGCTCTCAAGACCACCAGTGAGCGAGGTGACGTGCGCTGCTGCGAAAATGACGGACGCAAGCACAATGGCGACGATCGGACCGAATCGCTCGCGGAGCGAGCCTTGTATGATGCCGCGAAAGAGCAACTCTTCGCCAGGTCCGATGAGGAGGATCGTTACTGGAATCATCACGAGTAGTGCCTCCGGTGTCTCAGACACCACCCGAACAAGTTGGTTTTTCCCTGGATTTAGTCCCAACAAGATAATGATGATCCCAAAAACGAATGCAGAGGCGAACGCAACTGCCCATCCTCCTGCGATCCACAGGAACTGTTTAAAATCAGGGAGTGAGACGCCGATCCACCCCAGATCACGGTTGCGAATCCATAGATAAATCACAGAAAGTCCACCGAAAACGAGCCCCTGCTGGAGCACTACACTAAGAACGAGTCGGGGGATAGTTGGTAGATTCACCGGAAGCGAATCAAGAAGCTGGGCCATTGTACGACCGAGAATCTCCGAAACACCGAGCGCAAGCACAACAATTCCCACTGCGATACCGATAGTCGCAAGACGGGACGACAGCACAGAACGATCCATGTCTGATGTGGTCGTCTGTCCGCCGTACGCAAATAATCTCCCTTCTCCTCGCCCAGCAACACTCTTGAAAACTATATAACTTGAATTCTGTCACCTAACATTTTGTATATTGTTGTGTATGTGATCGATGTTCACGTATACCCTTTTGCACTGCCTCCTTTCGCGAAAATACGTACGACTGTATCTTACTGTTTATAGAGGTTTTCGAGGATTTCAGCGTCAGTTCGAAATTTCAGGACGTTGTGAACTACAGAATTTCGGATATTTTGCACGGAATCACCATGCTCCTTATAGAAGTCGTGAATCCATTTTGATTCTTCACGTCTGTTCGTAAACATCATGATTGATTTCCACTGATATTCTCCATCTGAGAGAAACATGAACAGAGTATTGGGTGAGCCACGAATCGCTTCGAGTGCGTCACGCCACGTCTCTTCGAAGTGCTCTGGATTAAGTTTGAATTCAAACATACCAAAAATAAAATACTCGCCATTTGGAATAATCGCCTCGCGGAAGACGCCTTCCTCACGCATTCCACGAATAGATTCACTGACTGTCACATGAGAGACATCGATGTCGTATTCTTGTTCGAGGATGCCCGCGAGTTCGCGTGAGGAGAGTTGTGGGTCTTCGGAGAGTTCGCGGAGAATGTATACATCTCGCTCCTTGAAGTCCCAGTTTGGTGCATCATCTGGATCGTTCATACGGTAGCTATACCGTTCGGACTACCTGCCTGTTTCGGTCACTTATTCCTGGAGACAATAACAGGCGTACTATCAAACCAAAGTGTAAGACGCTCAGTGGTTTGCCTCTCCGAGTACGCCTCTGTGGAGGGGCGGCAGCGTCCCGTGGTTCAGAGGGTGAACCACAACTGCCCGGCCGACGAAGCCCCAAACGGGGACGAGATGCCAGAGAGAGCACGGTCAGCAGAGATCAGTCCAGTCATGCTCAGCCGACTGAACGGCAGCGATGGCCTCGAATGTGCTGCCCAATTACTACCCGAACGTTTGCCATGATAAAAATTATGGCCGATAGATGATAACTATTCTCAACCTTACAATGTTCTTCCGTATTTGAAGGAATTTGTTTTCGTGTACGATTGATTGGTCTGTGATACTGTGATACCGGTAGAAATTATCTATAAAATCTATTGAAGGAGTACTGAGGAAGATATGAGATACGCATACCGGCATTTATTTACATATCTATCGTAAATGACTGTCACACTCCGTAATGTGGTTGTTCACGGGGGTATAAGAGTTAACAATGGACTTAAAAAAATTCAAAGAAGAGAATGCTCCTCGAAAGGGTGGTGGGAAATTCCAACTCGAAAATCCGAAATTATTGGATATAGAAATTGATGGAGCGGTCATGGCGAAAATTGGCTCGATGATCGCGTACTCGGGAGATATCTCTTTCGAACAGAAGTCGTCGGGAGGCATAAAAGGATTCCTCAAAAAATCTGTAACTGGCGAGGGCTCGATCATGATGAAGGCCGAAGGCGAAGGCCATCTCTACTTAGCTGATCAAGCAAAGGAAGTACAAGTACTCGAATTAGATGAAGATGAGGAAATAAGTGTCAATGGAAATGATATTCTAGCATTCGAAAAGAATGTCGGGTGGGATATCAAGATGATGAAAAGCTTTGGCGGAGCTGCCGCTGGCGGATTATTCAACGTTTTTCTCGAAGGACCGGGATACATTGCCATAACTACACACGGTGACCCATTGGTTTTGCCGACGCCTGTTAGAACCGATCCCGATGCTACTGTTGCTTGGAGCAGTAACGTGTCTCCAGATATCAATACCGACAGAAATCTCAAAGGCTTCCTCGGTCGGCCGTCGGGTGAGACGTATCAACTAGAATTTCCGAAAGAGGATGGATTCGTAGTTGTCCAACCATTTGAAGAAGTGTTCCCGGAAGAATAGTCTCGTTGACTTTTGCTTTGTAGGTCAACTGTCTGTCGTTGTTCTACCCCCGCATCTGCTTTCGAGGGGGAGGATCAATTCGTCTTCTTGTCGTTCAAATTCGGTTCCGAACGGTTTCGATAGTTCGCGTATTCGGTCGCGACTCCAATCTGCAGCCGTCGATCCCGCTCTGTGGACGGCACAATCACGAATCTCTATCGGGAGCAGTCGGAGCGCACGGAGCGACCCCTCTCGGTCGGTTTGAAGTTCGAACAAAAATCCTCGGTCATTCCCTAGGTCATCATCAACCGCGTAGTCATCGACGAAGTCACCGACGTCGTATAGAATTGGACAGCCTTCGTGGATCTCAATACCCTGAAAGATGTGAGCACTGTGTCCGTGAACGAGGTCAACGCCCCGTTCGATCAACCAGTGACCAACGGCCCGGAACGCATCTGGTGGCTTGGTTACCATATTTGGTCCCCAGTGTAGCGACGCAACGAGAAGATCCGGTTCTGCGCTCTGTGCCGCGGTGAGTGCTTCACCGAGGATTTTTCGACATGGCTCGTTTTCGAGGTCGAACACAGTGTGGGAAATACCGGGCGTATCAGAATCTGCGGCGTATTCTGGGGTGTTGTCAGTGAACGAGATGACAGCGACGTTCATGCCTTCGATGAAAACATGAGACGGTTCCCGTGCCGCTCTCATCGTTCGCCCTCCTCCCGGGCTGGCGATGTCTCCACGATCGAGATGATCGAGCGTATCACAGAGCGCTCTCACGCCGTAATCGAGCGCGTGGTTGTTAGCGAGCGACGCACAATCGACACCTGCCCGTTCGAGTGCTGGTATGGCCCACGTCGGATTGGCACGGAAATGAAACGGTCGATACGTCCGTCGCCACGGCTGCCCGCGTGTCGAAAGACAGCATTCGAGATTGATAAACAGTCCATCGAGCGACTGCAATCGGCCAAGAAGGTCCCCCCACACTGCATCAGCGGATCGAGACTGCTGTCGTCGATCGACCTGTCGTCCCAACATAACGTCCCCCGTGAAACCGAACCGGACTGTCGAGGACATACTCGTTAGTTGCAGACTGTGGGCCGTAACAGTTTCCACGACATTGTTTCACAGAGCAAATGAACCGATCGACTGGGTCGCTCTCGGAATTCGAGCAGCGGAACCGACTCCGACGCTCTACCCTGGTGTTCTACTCTGGTGTGGCGGTCGGTAGGGCTCGTCGGCCGCGTGGTGGGAGCAGGTAGTTCCCACGGTGGGTGACGTTCATGTACTGGAGAATTCCGTTGTTCGTTCGTTGCCCGACAGCCGCCTGTGAAGAAACATCGCTTCCATTCATCGCCTCGCGCGTTTTCACGAAGTCACCAATCGCGCGCTGGAGCGACACGAAATGTAGCTTCGCGGTTTCATCGTCTGTCGAATCGAAATCTCGACGGAGAATGATTGGTGAGTCGTTTTCGCGTGCTCGTGCAGATTTTTGTGAGTGACCGACGACGCCGTATTCTCGGGCGTGTTCTTTGGTATGAGCCGGACAATCTGATAGTTTGCTTGAATTGCCGAGATTCTCGCCGGTTCCTTCGACGAGTTCTTTTTCCGCGTGGACCGGACAGAACATCGTTGCCACGCGGTGATAGCGGCTATCCTGTTCGTACCACTGCTGAAGATGGAGTCGAATCGTTGAGATGTGCTGGGTCGAACCACCGGCAAACGGACCGTTTTGAATCGTTACACGATCTTCACTAGCCTGATTCTTGGTAAAACTCGATTTGAAACCCATATACAGGGGCGAATCTTCGGGGACGGGCTCCGAGTCCGGAATTCCATTGACATCCTGGTTCGAAGCGGGTAATCCCTTGCCGACAAATCCCGTCCGTCGGTCAACTGTCTCAAAAACAGAAGACAACGTCGTCTGCATTTCGACACCGTTGAGCACGTCTTTTTCGCCGAACAGCGCTTCTTCGGCGGCGAGAACGACGGATCCGTAATCGCTGGCAAGATGAATCACGGCGTCCGGTCGATCCAACTTAGGATCCTCGAACGATGCCAATGCCTTCGGATTCGGAAGATCGACCGATTCCGGAAGCGAGTCGTCGAATCGATCGAAATACGCCGGTGAGTAACTTACGGTGAATAGCAGCCCTTCGTGGCTCCGAGGATACGCCCGATCGAGCGTCCGGAGGGTCCGTTCGACCAACGTACGGTCATTGGCGGTTGGCTGACCATCATTTGTGTACTTCAGATGCAGTAATACGCGGTGCTTGGGTGGAACGTGGTTACCGTACTTATCAGTTGCGAGTGAACTGTTCCACGAATGCTGGCGTTTCGGCAGTGTCGCGGGGTCTGGCCCGTTCGGGAGATTCGGTGTCTGCTCGTGATCGAGACAAGCAGATAGGGCAGACGCACCGCCAATCGCAACAGCCGCTTTCACGAATTCGCGCCGTGAGACAGCACGATTCGGATTCCCCTCCATGCCGACGGCGTATGGGATCCAGAAGAAAGCCGTTTCTGGTACGAGCCTCGAACGACACTATCAAAATGCTCTGACTGGTCTCATTACGAGAACGATCCTGCTGTTACCGTTCAGACTCACCGAACGATCAGTTCAGACGATTGCAAAAACGTCTCATGGTGCGCATCGACTAAATCGATCGCCGACAAATCGACAATAATAATATGCGCTTGGTTCAGCTGACGATTCCACAGGACAAACGAGCCGTCGTCATCGATACTCTCGAACAGCGCAATCTCGAATTCACATTGGTTGCTGAAACGTCTGGACGCGGTGAACAGCTGGTTGTGTCTGTCCCAGTTGAAACAGGCAATGTCGAGGAATTTCTGGATATCCTTGATGAAATCGGCATCAGTCGAAATGGATATGCAATCATCACTGATGTCGAAGCGACGCTTTCTCAATCTAATGATAGAACAACACCGAATTCCAACAAAGACGATTCTTTCGAAAACGACCGAATCTCGCGGGAAGAACTCCAAGCACGAGCAACAGAGATGGCAGCGTTCACGCCGAGCTACATATTTTTCACAGTTGTGAGTGCTATCGTAGCAAGTGCAGGATTGCTTACCGACAGCGCTGCTGTTGTCGTGGGGAGTATGGTCATTGCACCGCTTCTCGGGCCAGCAGTTGGAGCGAGTGTCGGGAGTATTGTCAATGACGACGATCTGTTCCGAGAGAGTGTACAATCTCAACTACTCGGTCTCGGGCTTGCTGTGATCAGTGGGACCATTTTCGCGTACGCGGTCAAGCTCACAGTGATGCCGAATGTGGACATACGTTCGCTATCTGAAGTTGCCTCCCGCATCAATCCCGGAGCATTATCTTTGGTCATTGCACTCGGGTCTGGTGCTGCCGGGGCGTTCTCGCTCAGCACTGGTGCTAGTACGCCGTTGGTCGGTGTCATGATTGCGGCGGCCTTAATCCCGCCTGCTGCCGCACTCGGGCTTGGTATCGCCTACTGGCAGCCCGTCTTAATCGTCAGCGTCACTATTCTGTTACTCGTAAACGTTCTCTCGATCAATTTCGCTAGCCTCGGTATTCTTTGGATGCGGGGATACCGACCGAGTCACTGGTTCGAGGAACGGATAGCCAAAAAAGCGACAGTAAAGCGACTCGGAGTGTTACTCATCGGCATTCTCATTCTGTCTTCGTTCCTCATTGCAACGACAGTCGATATGAATCGGAATGCCGAGTTCGAGAGTACTGTCGAAGGGATTGCTGCCGAAAGCGACGCTCGGATCCTTTCGATCTCGATTTCATACGAAACTCAGTTGTTTTCCAGACAACCAGACGTCGTTACAATTCACGCAGCGACGGAGTCCGATCAGATAGCCGATCAACTCTCCGATCGTATTAGTGCCGAAACGTCGTCTGATGTCTCTGTTGTCGTCATTAGAGAATCCGTAGAATTCTCCTAAACGCCTCTGTCTCTAAAATGGGAATAGCTCTGTTGATTCTCATCCAATGGACTACTCGCTAAGCAGGCCGTGACAGGAACTAGTTGTGATCTTTCATTCAGAACGTGATATCGAGGTCGAATTTTACATATTATTTAGATAGTTATATTTATACCTTCGATATTAATTTACTGATAGAATGGGTTTGGATCGATACTCTCCACGGGACATCGATCAGAGAAAACAATGACTGACACAATGACGAAGTCGAGCGGTCAGCGCCAGTACGATCACCAAACATCATCCGAATTTATCGACAGAGAATCCATAGAATGTCCGGAATGTGGGGGATCCACTGTTCGTCATGATCACGAACGAGGGGAGCGCTGTTGTAATGAATGTGGGCTTGTGATTGAGGGAGCAATGCTCGACACAGGCCCCGAGTGGCGAGCGTTCGATGCAACCGAGCGCCAGCAGAAATCCCGTGTCGGTGCGCCTGTCACACGGACGCTCCACGATAAGGGGTTGACAACAGCTATTGGATGGCAAAATAAGGATGGGAACGGCCGAATGCTTTCCACAAAGCAACAAAAGAAGATGCATCGACTTCGTACGTGGCACGAACGGAGTCGCACCGCGAACAACAGGGAGCGAAATCTCCAGTTCGCACTCTCAGAAATAGACCGCATGGCCAGTGCCCTCGGCGTTCCAAAATCGATGCGTGAAATAGCGTCTGTGTTGTACCGGCGCGCGCTGAACGAGGATCTCATTCGGGGACGCTCCATTGAGGGCATCGCTACCGCGATGCTCTATGTGGCCTGTCGTCAGGAGGGATTTCCCCGAAGCCTCGACGAACTGACCGAGGTGTCGCGTGTCGATCGTTCGGAGATTGCCCGGACGTATCGATACGTCGCGCGCGAACTTGCGTTAGCGTTGGAACCCGCCGATCCGAGACAGTATATTCCTCGTTTTTGCTCTGCACTTGAACTTCCTAAAGCGGTTCAATCGAAAGCCATCGAGATCTGTACCACCACTGCCGAGGAAGGACTTCTGTCCGGGAAATCCCCAACAGGATACGCTGCAGCAGCTATCTACACTGCTTCACATCTCTGTGATGAGGAGACGACACAGAGCGATATCGCCAGCGTTGCTCAAGTAACAGAAGTCACTATCCGAAAGCGGTACCACGAACAGATCGATGCGATTGGTCTCTCGATAGACGTTTGAGTTACTCCGGTGGCAACCAGAAGGTGCTGTCTGCAGGCCGAATTGATTGGTTGCCTCCGCGATTCCAACGCCTATTCTTGTGCGATCCGGGTAATCTTTCGTGATCCACACTCCGAGCACTGTTCGTATTGCTCACTGAAGCGCATGCCACAGTCCTCGCATTGATAGACTTCGTACTCTTCGGCCGCTTCCTTTGCATCAGTTTTGAATTGTTCGACCTGACGGCCGAGTTTCCGAAACAGACCCATTATAGTTCCGACGAATGGATGCCAGCACAATAAGTGTTCGTCGTCACCAACGTAGTGTCGATTCGTGCCAACAAAAGAGTTTTCGCCTGGTCCAGACGACTCCGTGGATGCAGTCTGTCCGAAAATCCACCCACAGCCTTGATTGGAGGTACTTACAGAAGGTGCGCCACTGAACCACGGGTCCAGCAGCTGTTTTCAAGCAAGTCTGAAAGAATAAATATTCACACGTGTCGCCGTAGGGCGACAGTGCTTACCTTAGACGCGAACGACGTTTTTCGCGCGCGGGCCTTTCTCTGCCTGTTCGATGTCGAATTCGATCTCTGTTCCCTCCTCAAGGTCGGGGCCGCCGACGTCTTCCATGTGGAAGAACACGTCCTCGTCCGCATCCTCAGTGGAAATGAAACCGTAACCGCCAGTGTCGTTGAAGAAATCAACCGTACCGTTTGCCATTACGAACAACCGTTAGACTCAGATACGGATAACGCTTTGGATGTGACTTTGTTCAGAGATTATATTAATTTCTGCAGATATGTGGGGGTAAATGTCGGTGCGGTCACCCACACAGTAAATATAGATATTACTACACTAATTGTGAAATACTTTATAATAGATAGTATCTTCATGGTTAGAAGTAGATGTTACTCGTTTTCTTTGAAGATCAGGATATCTTTGATGAGAACATTGTGCCCACGTCGAAGACGTTCTGAGAGGGCCTGATGAGAGATATCGAGTTCTGTGGCGAGTTCGCTCAGCGTAATGCGGCGTGGAACATCGAAATATCCCTGCTCATAGGCCTCGGTCAATGTTTTGTACTGCGCGTCGGTGAGACCGATCCTCGGGCTTGGGGGATGCGGTGGATCGGGATCAAGATGACGGACGTGAGTAATCTCGAACGTAAGACCGTGGTCCTGACAAAACTCGTTCGTACTGGAAAGAGCGTCCCGATTCGGAAAAAGAACCCGAAGGTTCCAGCCATCCTTGGAGCCCACAGCATCAAGAACTAGTGCCATAGCATTCGTAAGCATATCAAGTACGAGTCGTACGTTGGTCGTCCAACGCATCTCGTAGAGCCAGCGCTCCTCATCACCGATCAATAGTCTGTCATCGGTGACTGTTGAGTCCTCTGCTACCGCGTTTTCAAAGACAGTTGGCGTCGTCTCACGAACCCAGATGAGGGGCATAACCGTGTTATTGGGACCCGCAACGATACGCTCACCTTCAACGATCACCTGAGAGAGCCCTTGAAGCGTCTCTGTGAGCGCAAACTCCTCAACAGGGATGTTCGCGTGGATGAGCGTCGACATAGACGTTGTTGTCGGTGAATGTACATTAGTGTCGCGGCTACGTAATCAAACAGGAATGTATGTGTACTCATCTAGAGTCAGCTTGGGTGAAATATCTATTACATATTATAGAGTTTGAGGTGATATGATACGAGATCTCACTGTATGGTGACTCGTTATTCTATGGTATCTCTGTAATACGGATATACATCTCAGATTACTCAAACAAGAACATGGGAAGAGTGACCAGCCCTTCCCGAACCGCTGACCACGAAAATGCAGGAATGCCTGAATGGTAGACACGCGGGCAAACCCCAAATGGGTCCCTGCGCCCGCTACTGTGATTCACCTTGGTTTGTCCTGGAATTTCCTCCCGGTGCGCTCTTGCGCTACATTGCTATCCTCTATCTCCACCACTAAAAACGTTACTAATTATGTTAATGCAAACTCTGATGGGTTCGAAATATTGGATGTGTCTCATTCGTGAGATGCTATTTATTGATGAATGTGATATATTGGAATGAACTATCGGCTTGGATATTCCAATGAGCAGCCCTATGAGAGTTCAACTCACCCAAACTGGGATATACGGTTACGGACCGTCTGCTGTCAGGAGCTTCTGTGCGAATTACTCAGTAGATCTCGATTCGCGGGCTTTGAACACAGATTCGAGTACGGTAGCGGCGGCCCTACTGTCCTCGATATCTGCTCGTGCACACCGCAGAGACGGTTTCCAGCCTGTCGAGTACACCACGAGTGTTTCATCCGTGAGTGCCCAGTGCTCAAACGTCGACCACGGTCTGAAACGGCGCCAAAGTTGGTCCTCGACGACGAGTCCGGCATCCATAACGCGGATCGTTCGAGTGTTCGTTGCAGCGATGGCCAGTGGTATCGTGAGAGATGCGAGTGCGTACGCCGATATGGCCCATTCGATGCCGAATTGTGTACTGAGTACTATCCCTGCGAAGCCGATGATGTTCGCTATGACGGTGGTTCCGATAATTATTCGCCGCCATCGTTGCGGCCAGCGTCGTGCTTCCCACCGTGCACGCTCTTCTGTACCAACGAGTTGAGAATTTGCGTACTGTCTATGGCTCATCATAAGTAAAACAACTCCAGCCAACAGCCCACTGATTGCACCAATAAACGCTAGAAACACCGCCAGTGTAGACAACTCTGAATCGATAGCACTCAGAGCAACGCCGAATACTACAGGAGTCCACGTTAACGGAACAACGACGAGAAGCCAAATCGTGTCGTTTCGACCGAGCTGGATTGCTAGGTTCGGTATTTGATAAACGACTCTGCCAGCAGTGATCGTCACAAGCGCTGTGCTACCGATAAAACTGACACAGCGGAGTGCTGTGTTCGTGATGTCTGTCGAGAGAGCAAGGATAATTAGCGGTGTGAGGAGAGTGTTGATGTAGAAACCAGTGATGTATGCGTATATTCTATTAAAATGTGGGTCATCCGACGCCTTTGTTGTAAGTAGAATGTTGAGGACCATACAGGTTCATATTTGGCAAATGTAATACTATCTTCGGAATGGTAACCAATCACAATGTATGACTGTGCGGGTGAGTAAGTTCTTGCTCGGAAGGTTCGTTTCCTATATAGTACTATTTTGAATGATCAATATGTGCAAGTCATACTTCGAACGTTACCCCACAATGGTTCTTTGTCAGTCATTACTATCCCAATAATGGTGAATTTGGCGTACGAAGGTAGAATCATTGGGTAACTACTGTCTATTACTGTCTCTATACGGTCGATACAATCGTTGTGGTATTGTTCGTAGTCGGTCTATTAGGAGTTCTACCGACCCTTCGGTGTGGCATGGTTACGTTACTATCATCAGATGAGTTAGCATTTATGATCGCTATATCGTCGTCTCACTAACTCACTCCCGGAAAGAGCCACGTAATTGAGGAACCACCGTCGCATCGATCTGCGAATATGGTCGTGTGATACTTTCTGCACTAATTTGATGGACTATGGTATGCTCTAATATTGGTAGCCGTCTCATTTTTCCTATTATTACTCTGTGACTCTGAGATAATTGGTCAATCTCGCTTCTGAGCACTCTACTGTCTGCAGATAAAACTTTGATGGCATTAAATATAAGATATGAAATAAAAATATGGATATCACTGTATCCATACCATTCTAAGCCGGCTTACAAGATTTGAATAATAATTTATAGTATAGTTGATGGGGTATACATAATCGAAGTACTGGTGTCAATGGCAGTGATATAGATCGTTCATTCACTGCTAGATACATCTAAACGAATTAACGATGTCTACATTTTGTTTCCTTTCCGTTTCTCTGTTGGCTTTTTTACAGAAGTTATTGACATACAATTAAATACAGATCTGTTATTTCCAATCCTAAGATTTAATAGTCAAAAATAAAAGCGTAAACAATGACGCTGTTGTCGTAAGGAATCCGTTATGCAACACGAGACCAACGGTGAAGCTCTTAGACTATATTTGTAACCCAATCAAATCACGATACGCCATAAAACATTTTCTTTTTGAAACTTCACAGTCAGACTTAAAGATGTTCATTTCCATGTACAAATGTGGAAACTAGCTGGTCTGCTGTAAATAAAAATCCTGATATTACTTAGTCACTATCGTGGAATGGAATCGTTATTATCCAATTTCAATATATAGTTGAAAACTTTCATAATTTATGATCTGGTATCTATACGAACTTCTCCCCGTGCGAATCAAATCGGCTCTAACTGAGAAAACCTTCAAAGCTACGAATACAAATATCACACCGACAACGGAATTCGGCCCAACTGCGGTCTGGCCCGTTACAATCGTACTGCTGAAATGGTTAATGACAGATCCCCTTTACCTAGACGTCGAATGGACAGCAGATTCAGTCCGAACGACTAGACATACACGAGTAGCCACCCACACAAAACGATCTCCGACACGAAGCAACTCTGCTCTCGTGAGCTCGACGAATGATCAATCATCTGGCATCTAATGTAGTAACGGACAGCACTATTGGTATTTTAGGTTGACTTCGATCACGTTCGCTGTCCGCAAAACGAGATTGGGAATCTCTTCTTCAAACCGTGCATCCTGTATCCCACTTTTTGGGCCAGAGACGCTCACTGCCCCCATAACCTCGTTATTGTTGTCCAGCAGTGGGGCTCCGACACAACGCACACCACGAATTCGCTCTTCGTCGTCTGTCGCAAACCCACGCTCGCGGATCACATCCAGCTCTTCAAATAGTGCTTTCTCGTCCGTGATCGTATTTTCGGTGACTTCTGGAAGTCCGTGGTGCTCGATGAATTCGTCAACCTCTTCGGTTGGGAGTGTCGAAAGAATTGCCTTTCCGGCAGCGGTGGTCTGCAGTCCGACTCGTTTTCCAACGTATGTGTCTAATCGGAATGCATCTTCGCCTTCGACTTTTGCGAAGAAGACACCCTTACCAAACTCAGGGATCATGAGGTTCGCGTGTTCTCCCGTCTTGCGAGCGATTTTCCGCAACTCCGGTTGTGCGGTTTGGTATAGATTATTATTTCTTCGACAGTAACCGCCGATCCGAAGAAATCGAGTCCCGAGGCTGTATCCATCACGATTGCTAGTAACGAATTCGTACTGTTGTAACGTCTGAAGATGGTCAAACACAGTGCTCGTAGGTGTATCTAAATGATCAGCAATCTCGGAAACGCCTGCAGTATCGAGTTCTTGGAGCGCCTCAATCACCCGAATCGTCGTTCGCGTGGTTTGTACCGGTGCAGTGGATTCACCCATAGTCCAATCACGAATCACATTGAGACAACATAAATCTTTCCGGCACAGCCGGATCGATGTCATCACCCGAAGAATGTAATACATTTTGCCTTACTAACATGGAAACTAGTAAAACAAGAACTAAGGCACCCTCCGTAGTACCCGCTTTCATGCCAGAGTTAGAGATAACTGGGATAGAGTCGTATATCGTTGCAAATCCGTGGAAACCGTGGGTATTCGTGCGAGTAGAAACCAACGAGGGAGTTCACGGGCTGTCCGAGGCGACAACGCATGGGAAGCCTCGGACTGTTGTCGCTGCAATTGAGGAGATGCGTGATTACTTCATCGGTGCGGATCCGTTCGACACCGAACGCCTCTTTCTCGAAATGTACCGCGACGAGTGGTTTTCGAAGAACGTAATCAACACCACAGTCATCAGCGCTATCGACGTTGCCTGTTGGGACATCAAGGGCAAAGTTCTCGACCGGCCATTGTACGAGTTGCTGGGAGGGGCGGTACAGGGGACCGAGCTGCGAGCGTACGCCAACGGTTGGTATAAGGATGCTCAGGAAGGGCCTGAAGCGTTTGCTGAGGCAGCAGAACGTGTTGTTAGCGATGGTTACGACGCTCTCAAATTCGATCCGTTCGGCCACGCATGGGAACGAATGCAACGTTCTGAGTTCAACCGAGCGATCGATACGATTCGAGCGGTTCGTGAGGCCGTTGGGCCAGATATCGATCTCCTCATCGAGGGGCACGGCCGGTTCACTTCCGATGTTGCCGTTGAGATCGCACACGAGATGGCTCAGTTTGATCCAACGTGGTTCGAAGAGCCGTGTCCCCCAGACAGTATCGAAAGTCTCGGAACTGTCTCACGAAAGTCACCAGTCCCGATTGCAACCGGTGAACGACTGATGAGTAAGTATGAATTCAGTGCATTACTCGAAACCACCGAAATCGGGATCATTCAGCCAGACCTTGCCAACACTGGTGGCGTCACCGAAGGAAAGAAAATCGCTGCCATGGCTGAAGCAAAGCACGTGAATTTCGCTCCGCACAACCCACAAGGCCCTGTCGCAACCGCGATCTGCGCACACGTCTGTGCGAGCACTCCCAACTTCATGATTCAGGAAGTCTTTGAGGACTACGATGTCGACTGGAAGGGTGAACTGCTCCGTGATCCAATCACCATCGAAGACGGACGCCTGTCAGTTCCGGAAGGCCCCGGTCTCGGTGTCGAGCTGAATATAGCTGCGGTCGAAGAACACGAGTACACCGAAGACGCTGTCCACACGATCAACCTCTTCGAGAAAGGCTGGGAGTCTCGTTCGTTGGGTGGGGGCGACTGAACAGAGTGCTATCAGATCAGACTGACCAACGATCGGCTCGATAACAAGCGGCCATGTGGTTGCTTCAGTGGTTAATTGTCCTTTCATCGAACACAATTCATCGGTCGATTCCGACGACACCGGAACTACACACGATCTCTCGAATACTGCGGTTTTTCAACGGTATGGCCTATACCAACCATACTGCAAAATCAACCGTGGTCACGCAAGCCAGTAACGACGTGTTCATCTCCAATCTGGACAGGTTCACTCATGACTCCGAAGCTCATCGAGCCGTTGGATACGTATCTAAACGATTCAAAACTCACATCACCAAACTACGACTTCGATGGTCGCTTCGATATTTTCGCTCGCTCGCACGGGAAGTGGAACAGAACGATCTACGGATAGCTGTGGGATTGAGTATCATGACTCTCACGATCCGCGAGGATGCTCTCGAGAAACACGCCAAAGCGTCTCGGAAACAGCATAGCGAGGATATTCTGTCTCCTTTCTCCCAAGGCTACGAAAATCACGACCATTGTCAACGGACTCCACATCGAGGGAGTGCCGTACAGAGCAGTAGCGGCTATCGACGCTGCTGATCGAGCAGTGGGATAAGTCCATGCATCACATCTCAACTGTTATTTCCACGTCGGAATCTCCAATAGTGGAGTTCAGTTACTGATCACGTAGGTTCAAGTTCCCTCCCATCCAACACCAATCGGATGCCGACCCATACGCTACGGAAGCGACTCCAAGACGGAGAGACGTCAGTTGGAACGATTCAGGTCGTTGATTCGCCACAAGTTTCAGAAGCAATCGGCGTTGCCGGAATGGATTTTGTGATATTTGATCAGGAACACGGTCCGCTCACAGCGGAAACATCGTTAGCGATGGCTGCGGCCGCGCAGGTCGGTGGTGCTGAACCAATTGTTCGGGTTCGAACGAACGCCGAGCACGAGATTCAGCGTGCACTTGACATCGGATCAGCTGGTGTAATGATACCGCAGGTCGAGACACAAGCCGACGCGAAAGCCGCAGTCAACGCTGCTCGGTTCGCTCCACTCGGTGAGCGTGGACTCTCACAGTACGTTCGCGCTGGTGAGTACGCTGGCATGAATGAATACACGAAACGACAAAACGAAGAAACTACCCTCATCGTTCAAATTGAGGGTGAACGTGGCGTTGAGAACGTGCAAGAGATCGTCGCGGTCGAGGGGATCGATGTCATTTTCCTCGGCCCGTACGACATCTCTTCGTCGCTAGGTATCCCTGGACAGGTTCACGACAGCGAGGTACGGGAGCTCATGGCCGAAGTGTGTGATGTAGCGGCGAACTCTGAAACGATCGTTGGAACGTTCGCAGATGACACGGAGATGGCCCAGCAGTGGATTGAGGCGGGCGCACAGTTCGTCGCTATCGGCGTCGCTGCTGCTCACCTGACGTGGCAACTCGAATCGGTCGTTGATGCAATCGATCGATAACAAATGACGTCCTGAGCCGTATCCGAACCACCGTTGGCCGAAAAAACCACGGGCCGATCGGACACTGGTTAGTAAATTGTCACGAATCGGAGTACAACACAGCGTTCGACGATCATTCCTTGAGCGCACCCTGAGTGAGTCCGCTTACGATTCGTTCCTGAGCGACCAACACGATAGCTGCCATCGGGAGTACGCCAACGAGGCTCGCTGCAGCCATCAGATTATAGGCATACAATCGCGATCTTGAAGACGTAAAGATACCAAACGACACGGGTGCCCAATGCTCGACGGTGCCATCTACCACCTGATACGAGAAGACAAACTCGTTGTAGACGATGATGAACGTCAGGATCCCTGCGGTTGCGACCCCGGGAACAGATAGTGGAATAATGATACGGAACAGTGCACCGATTCGCGTCGATCCCTTGATGAGTATGGCATCCTCTCGTCCAGCGGGGATCTGGCTGTAGAACGTTGAGTGGCTGAAGATGATCAGTTGGAGAGCTTCGTCGGGAAATCCGCTGGCAACGGGTTCGGTTGCTCGCATGACTGGGATAGATCCACGTATGCGTGGCTGGCAGATGCCTCCCGAATTCCATCCATAATTTCGAGGACGTGATATCCCAGTTCACCATTCGCTCGCTGTTTCCAATCAGTCCGGATTGAGTAAGCCATATCTGCGACACCGATGCCTCTGTTCTCATCTGTGTGCCCATGCGTGATTGGGACCGTTTCCCACTCTCCGTCTGCCATATCGTCACGGTGGACGGTCACAGGGCCACTGAACTGATTGGGATCTGGGACGCGAAGCGTTCCCTTCGTACCGTACACTTCGAACGTACCGGAGAGATCCGTCTCCGAGACGTCAAAACTCATTAGCAGCGTTCCGATCGCACCGCTCTCGAACTCCAGCGTTGCGGACTCATGAGTCGGTACCTCGACGTCGATCGTTGTTCCACTTTTTGGCTGACTCGTAATCGTCCGTTGGGAGAATGTCTGTCTCGTGGTCCCCGAGACACTCTCAACCGATCCCATTAGAAACACAAGCGCGGTCAGATAGTACGGGCCCATATCGAATAGTGGGCCGCCACCGTCCTTGTAGTACAGCTCTGGACTCGGATGCCAGTGTTCGTGACCTGACGAGGCCCAGACAGCGGTGGCACCGACTGGTTTGCCGATCTGGCCGCTGTCGATCACATTCCGGCAGGTTTGGATTCCGCCACCGAGAAACGTATCGGGTGCAACTCCGACCGCGACTCCGTTCTCTGTTGCTCGGGAGAGTATCTCCGTTCCCTGTTCGGCCGACACCGCGAGTGGCTTCTCCGTGTAGACGTGCTTTCCAGCCTCGATACTTTGAAGCAAGACTTCCGAATGGACACTGGGTGGTGTCAGGTTGACTACGATGTCGATCTCTGGATCGTCAAGAACGTCTGTTATCTCACCGTACGTCGACACACCATACTCTTCGGCCTTCTCTCTGGCTTTCTCTGGAACGATATCAGCACACGCACCCACCTGAAGAATATCGAATCTGTCTTCTGCTTCAAAGTATACATCGCTGATAGTCCCGCAACCAACGATTCCAAGGCTGACTTGTTGCATGCTCAATCGCTCTCAACTCAGCAATATAAAACCATTCGTTCACATGATTTTCACCACTCATCAAACATCTGTCTCTCCATTTTGACGAATGAGAGAAGCCACTCGCTATCATTTTGACACATCATGAATACTGTGGAGACCGATATCAGCGACGATATTACCAGAAGTAGTCATGGAGCAGTCCCGTCCAGTATCAGTAACGCCGATAAGCAATGCGTGAATTACAGCGGTACATGCGTAACGGACGCTGTTGCTTCATTTGCATCGAATACGTGAACGAGACGACCCGCTCCGAACTGGGTCACCGTTGTCGTCTATACAGCATGGCAACAGGAGCGTTTTGCATGATAGAACAGAATCTATCATCGATGCCAGTTCGTCGATGGTCAGAGCGCTCTCCGGATGGTGTTGGTACTGTTCGGTCAGTGCACTCAAAGGATGGCGACGAACCAGTGATCGCCGGGGAAATCTCATATTAAATCTTTGTGGATTAAATAAATCGACAATCAACGAATTCAGTTGCTGTTGATTAAAACGACGAGGGCGACACAAACAGAACCCAAACAGATTGTTGGGTATTTTCGTTACAAAGAATACGCACCGTTAATCCTGTAGTAGTGGGTCTAAAAGACTGATTTTCCAAGACCTTCAATTTTCAAGTCCACAATCGGTCGTCAGATCTGTGACCAATCTGCTGTTGATTCCTGACCCGTCGAAACAATCCTCGGCTTCTAAAGTACGACAATTAACGATCTATGAGGTCGCTGAAATACGGAAGCTTCGAGGAGGATCGTCGCCGATATCGTTTACAAAATCACTTGTATTCGTCAATTTACAACGTCACGAACAGCAGATTCGGCGGACAGGGCAACGTTGCCACGATCGTGGACGCGCTGGAAGCCGAAATTCCGGATGCGCATCCGGTTCGTACTCCGTGGTACTTTCCGAGTCTCGGCGAATACGCATCGCTGCTCGAATCCAACGGGTTCGAAGTCACATATGCTCGGCTGTTCGACCGACCGACAACACTATCCGGTTATACCGGACTCGAACGCTAGCTCGAACAGTTTGCGGGCAGTTTCTTTGTGCCACTGTCTGTGGATGAGCAACGACGGATTACAAGCCGAGTCGAGAACCAACTCGACCCCTCGCTGTCTGATGGCGAACACTGGGTGGCGGACAACCGTCGTCTCCGGTTTGTTGTACAGCTGCCTGAGTAACTATGTGCGTTTCCATTCGTTTGTCTCTGCTATTCCCGAAGCGCCAGTGAGGCGTCCAGCTCGGCACTCGGGTGGCTTTCGATGAGATGGTACGCCACGATCGCCGCCGCAACGAACGAGAGGAGACTCCCAACAGCGAACGCGACGGAGTAGCTCATCACTGTAGCGATAGCCCCGAGAACGCTCGGACCGATCGCACCGCCCAATCCCCGAGCTGTTTGTCGGAACCCGATGAGCTCAGATTCACGCTCTTCAGGTGCAATATCGCCGATGAATGCGATCGTTCCGGTCATGAGCGCAGAGAAGCCCCCTGCAAGCAAGAGAAATCCGATAGCGACGACTGCAACGCGTCCAACGATGGAGGTCGGAACCGTCGCCATCGAGAGAACTGCTGCGTATAACCCGCTTCCGAATGCTCCACCGACGATGAGGGGCTTTCGGCCCATAATATCCGAGACGCGCCCGAGTACGTACATAAAGACGACCTGACAGATGGGGTTGATAGTGAGCAGGGCACCCATGAGAAATGTGGAGACGCCCACTCTCGCGACGAGATAAATTGGGAGTAATCCTCCCACGCCCAACACAGTCATGTTCCGGAGAAATACCGCAACGTACAACCATCGGATGCCGTTGCGGTGGAGGACATCAGTGTCACCCCCGACGAGTCGACTACGGATCTCAGCAAAGAGGACAGACCGCGACGGATCTCTATTTGTCGCTGTCGGCTCGTCGACGAACGCACAGGCAACGGCCACGAGGGCGCTCACTCCCGTCACGACGAGAAACACCCGATTGGGCGAGAGTGCGTCAATCAGAATTCCTGAGAAAAACTGACCGGCCATAAGTCCGACCGCAGTCGCGCTGTTGAAGAAACCGAGCGAGCGACCCCGCGTCGACGCTCCGCCGTGTTGATTTACGATCGTTAGCATGACAGGAAGAAATCCCGCAGCAA
This sequence comes from Halocatena marina, assembly GCF_023276375.1. Taxonomy (GTDB): domain Archaea; phylum Halobacteriota; class Halobacteria; order Halobacteriales; family Haloarculaceae; genus Halocatena; species Halocatena marina. The sequence continues at coordinate 834,889 of NZ_JALLPK010000001.1, forward strand.
ACACGGCAAACAACGCTCGAAATCCGATCATTGGTCCCACGCCGTTTACGAAGATCAATGGTGCGGTTCCGAGCGTTGCGAGGAGCGCTGTCCCCACGAGAACAGCTCGTCGCTTCCCAGTAATATCAGCGACCGACCCCCAAATTGGCGAGAAAATCATCAAAAATGCCCAGAACACCGTATAGACGAGACCAACAGCAAATGGGGAACCGTTCCGACCGATGTAGATGGACATCACCGTCCCCATGAGCATTACCGCAGCCTTATTCGCGATGGCTCCGACCCCGATAGCGACGCGCTGTCGTTTGCTTTCCACGATCTCGATTGGCCTCCGTCTCAGAGTCCGGAATGGGACGACAAAAGGCTGGTCTATCCGGAAGCCCTTTCGCGAAAACGGATAATCGAAATCGATGTGTATCTCGAAGCAGAAGAGTCACGATTGCTTTTTGTATTCTACTGATCACGATTACCTGCAGTGTTTTGATTCGTCGAATGCATCGAACCTGTGTATTTATGCCTATCCGTATCGAGCTATGGATCGTAACCGCTGGGACGATCGTTTCCCATCATTTGCATTTCCGTCACGAGAGCAACCAGATGGAGCGGATTTCGGTGGTCTGAGACGCGAGTTCGTCTCGGTATGGATGATCTTTGAGTATCACTATGACCTACAAAGCAGGCATCATCGGTGCGGGCGGTATCGCTGGGATGGGTATTCTTGGAATGCACGACGAAGATCAGATCGGCACAGAACGGATTCGCGCGAGTCACGCGGGTGGATACGAGGCGAACGATGACATCGAACTCATAGCAATCGCAGATGTCAATGCTGAAAAGCGAACCACGTTTGGTGACGCGTGGGACATCTCTCCCGATCGTCGGTACGAGGATCACAACGCGATGCTCGAATCAGAGGATTTGGATATTATCTCGGTCTGTACACCATCGCTGTTACACGCCGATCACGTCATTGCCGCAGCGAATTCGGAGGCCTCTCCAGACGTGATCTGGTGTGAGAAGCCGATCGCATCGTGCATCGCAGACGCCGAATCGATGATCGCTGTTTGTGAGGAGACTGATACAGAACTCGTCGTGAATCACTCGTTCCGGTTTACGAGCAAGCAACAGCGTCTCCGTGACTACATCCAGAACGATGAACTTCTTGGGGACGTTCAGGCGGTGACTGCACAGTTCCGGATGGAGCTACTGCGCAATTCGACCCACCTGATCGATACGCTGGTGCAGTTATTAGACACACGAGCGGCGCGCGTGAGTGGCTATCTCTCTGGAGAGAACGAGGCGGCCGAGTCACTCGACGTGACACGACGCGTCGATGACACCGGAGGTGGTGGGTTCATCGTCATGGAGGATGGCACGTTCGTCACTCTCGACTGTACGATTCCGCGGGAAAGCTCTTCGATGACGTACCAGTTCATCGGTTCAAGCGGGAAGCTCTATCTCAACAACGACGACGGAGAATGGCGATACTGGGCGCTTGAGGACGGAACACACGTCGAAACTCCGCTTTCGGATATCGACGGAGCATGGACGTGGGACGAGGATTACACCGAGTCGTTTGCAAACGCAACAGCACACATCGTAGAGATCCTGAATGGATCGGCCGAAAACCGTTCGAGCGGGCGGGAAGCCATTCGCTCGCTCGAAATCATCGTCGCGCTGTATCTCTCTCACGAAACCGGTGCGCACGTCTCGATGCCGCTCGCTCGGCCACTTCGGGAGATCGAAATAACTTCGTGGTAGCTCGTCAGTAGTTATCGGGAGCGATGATTTCGATCGGGTGTTGGACGCGAGGGCTCATCAGACTCTCCAACTGTTCGAGACAAGAGGTACCACTTGCGACGATAGGCCCATCGACATCGGTGAACTCCGATCGGAGATCGTCTCCAATATCGACGCTGAGGTCGTAGTACTCCTGTTTGTACCCGAACGAGCCAGCCATCCCACAGCACTCGACATCGGATGTCACGACCTCGTATCCAAGATCTTCGAAAACGGCTTCGGTGTACGTTTCAAGTCCCAGTGTTCGTTGCTGACAGTGGCTGTGATATGCAATGTGTTCACCACGAGAGAGCACGTCCTTGTCGGCCCCGTTAGCGAGGAGACCGTATACGTATTCGAGCATTTCGTAGCTCTGCTCTCGGAGCCGTTCGTGCTCTTTGGCTGGGAGCAATCGCTCGTAGTCTCGTTGGAACATGGCGAAGTCGCTCGGTTCGATCACTACCACGTCTCGTCCTTGATCGAGGTGCGAATCGAGCGTGTCGGCGACGCTGGTGGCGCGCGCTCGCGCTGTCGAGATCAGTCCCTGTGAGAGTGGTGCCCGCCCGCTTTCGGATACTGCTGGAATGTGAACCACGACTCCCAGCGATTCGAGCGTTCGGACGGCTGCTTTGCCGCGATCAGTGTGAACGTAGTTGGTGTAAACATCGGGGTAGAGGACGGCTTCTCGCCGTGGGTCTGCGATATCAGAGCCGCCGCGAGCGTCGAACCAATCGCGTAGTGTTTCGCGCTCGAATGACGGCAGCGACCGTCGTCGATCGACGCCCAACGTTCGCTCCAGCAACGCTTTCGTGGGACGAGCGTTCATCAGCCAGTTGGACACTGGTGCTGTCGCGCTGCCAATCTTTGCCAGCATCTCGAAATTTCCGAAGAGACGCTTTCTCGCGTCGATACTCCCTTCTTCGTCTGGTGTAAGTCCTTCGACGAGCCAGTCGAACTGATCATCACCTGCTTGGTTGATCCGGTCGCGAACAGCGGTGTTGATCCACGGAATATCGATCTTCACTGGGCAGTTGTTGACACAGCGCGAGCAACCGGTACAGAGATCGTTGAATTCAGCAGCCGTATCGAGTCCTTCAACACCGGCTTCCCACCCGGTGGCGATTCCACCCGAATACGTCTCGCCACCGAATGCGTGGCCACCAACGTGTTGGAAGTTCGCACACGAATTCGAGCAGGCACCACACCGGATGCAGTAGAGCGTCTCTTTCAGTTCTGGGTCATCTCGCATCGATAGTCGCCCGTTATCGATGAGCACGAGATGGAACGCTCGATCATTGCTGCTCTCCAATGTATCGTTCGTCTCGAAATCCAGTGTCGGTGTTCCGACTGGTGGCGTGAGTAGCGTCAAATACTGAGGGATATCCTGACCGGTCGCCGCTTTGGAGATGAGTTCGAAGAATGGTTCGAGGTCACCGACGGACGGAACCAACTTTTCGACGCCAGCGACCGCGACGTGCGTATCCGGTGTCACCGCGGACTTGCGTGCGTTTCCTTCGTTTGTCACGAGCGCGAGCGTTCCACTGTCTGCGGCGATGAAGTTTGCACCTGTGATTCCAATATCGGCCTCACAGATTCGCTCGCCCAGATATTCGCGCGCAAAGTCTGTTAGTTCTTCGGCGGTCTGGAGCGGCTCTTCGGGATCGAATCGAGTGTTGAACAGTTGAGCAATTTCGTCTCGAGATTTATGCAGCGACGGACCGACGATGTGCGAGGGTGTTTCATCGGCCACCTGCAGTACGAACTCTCCGAGATCAGTCTCCCAGACATCGGCACCGTTTTGCGAAAGACGTTCGTTGAGTTCGATCTCCTCGGTCGTCATCGACTTGCTCTTTACGACCGTGGCATCGCCAACGAGGTCAGCGACGTGCTCGCGCGCATCAGCAGCGTCTTCGGCGATGTAGACGCTCCCCCCGTTTGCTGTGACGGCGTCCTCGACTTGCTCAATTAGCTCTGGAAGGTGTTCGATCGCGTCCTCTTTGATCGCTCGCGCACGAGTACGCGCCTCTTCGTACTGATCAAAGTTCTCGGTAACCTCGTATTGCTGCCGATTGAAATGTGACGTGTTCTTCTGGACGGACTCGCCTTCGGTTTCGAGCAGCGTCCTGATCTGTTCTGCCGTCCGTCTGCGTGTCTCGACATCGCTCATCGGTCAGTCACCACGATGATGTGAACTTCTTTTGGACCGTGGACACCACGAACGAGCGCCCCCATATCGCCTGTAGCACTCGGACCGGTTGCAAACACGACAGAGTCGTGTCCGGCATCAATTTCTGTTTCGAGCCACTCGACCGCATCACTCATCCGTGGAACGATATCGCTCGCACAAAGTACAGCCACGTGACGTTCGGGGTAGAGACTGATCGGTTCGTCACCCGCTGTCCGTGATTGGATGGCAATCGTCCCATACTCAGCAATTCCGAGACCGGCGGGCGTCACACCTGTCTGGGCCTCCCGAATCTGCTCGGGTGATGGCTCTGTCGTAATATCCATCGATACTGAAATCCCATCCAGTGGGAACGATGCCCCGACTGCTGGCGGGACGACCGCGGCCGAGAGTGCCTGTTCGAACTCATCGGCCACCGTGCGAACAGTGCTCGTCTCGTGAGCATGCGCCGATCGTTCGAAGTCTTCGATTCGATCCGATGTCATGCTGTTCGGTATCGTTTCCTCCTAGTTAGATGTTCCCTCTCTCTTGTCTTCCACTTTTTGTCTGTCTGTAGCTCCGTTTCTCGTAGTTCGCCTCATACTCTCAGTCAGTGTTCCCAGATGTTTTGCTGATCGATCGCACACTCCCTGAGCGTAAGAATGAAATAAGTGTGTATCGACGCTTCGCCATGACGAATCAGGATTCGGCTGTTCGACGGCGGAAGATTCTGTGGTCATCGATCGGTATTGGTGGCTTTTCAGTAACTGGTTGGACGTATTTCAACGTCGGGTTCGTGCCGAGTTTCCTCCCGTTACTCATTGGGATCGTCGCGCTCCGGCGTCTTTTTGCGATCGAGATGGCAGAGTCACCAACCGAAGACGCTCTCACCGATCGATACGATGTCGATTCCGAACAAGAGTACACCGACGACGAGCAAGTCGATATTCTCTCAGAAGTGAAAGGTGAGTTCACGCAGAAAGGACGCATTTGGGCCGTTCTCGGTGCCAGTGCGGGGATTATCGGTGTTGTCGCAACTTCCCAGTCGCTGGCGTTGATGGTTGTCTGCATCGCGGTTACTGTCTACTGCCTCGTCCGGTATGTCCGGATTCGTCGATTGCTCAGAACGCTTGATACACGAATCGACGAACTCGTGGGCTAATCCGTGCTGTCTCTCACCCAAACTACACTGTCGGTGTCGTGTTCAGAGCAGTTGCGTGACGATGACGCCAATCCAGAGCACAGTCAACGCTGCGAGGACAATTAGAATCCGGTACTCGTCTGGTTCGGTAACGATATCCATGCATGAGTATCTCTACACCGATGAGTAAATAGTTTGGGAAACGATTTGTATTCGATACCATCGAACGGGCTGACTGCGTCCGAGAGTATCAGAACGTCATTAGCCCGAGATATTCGATGATCGAGATGATTCCAGAGAACGTCAGGAAGAGTCCCGACACGACGAGCGCAGCGTAATAGAGGTTGTTGCCTCGAAGCTCGGCGGGCAGTGCCGTCTTTTCTGCCCAAATCATACCGAAACACCACAATCCACAGCCGAAAACACCACCGAGAATCGAGGCCGGCGTGACGATTGCGACGGCACTCAGATCCGACCACATCAAGACAAGACCCAAACCACCACAGTAGATAAATGTCAGCGTCCGGGCGAGGTTCAAATTGTTCTTCTCTAAGTCACGAACGCGCGAGGAAAATGGTCGGAACGACATGAGCCACGTCCACGTGTACCCTTCCCACGTCGCGTACATCGTCCCGAAAATAGCGAAGAAGACGCCAATCTGCCACAATATATCGAGACCGGGTGCGATGTCGGTGAACCACATTGCTTGGTACGTATAGAGGTTGAATCCAGATGGGATGCGTTCTGTCGCGTTGAGACTCTGTGCGCCAAGCACCATCGCGGTAGCGGTGAAGAAAGTGATAGCGAGGAACGACAGTGTTACGTCGATCTGGGGAGCTTTCAACCACGAACGTCCACGACGGATATTGCTCTCATCGGTATCGATCGGCACCGTTTGCCCGGGTGCGAGTTCTCGAACGAGATCCTCGACATCGTCGGCATCCGAACGGCTGAATATCCCCCAGTTACGTTGCTTCGTGTAACCGACGTATCCAATGTAATCGTAGATACCGCCACCGACGGCTCCCATGTACGTCACCACTTCGACCCAAACAGAGCGAGCGGCAACCTCGGGGTATTTTTGATGTACGAACGGAGCATAATCACTCGGAAGCATCGGAATAAGACCACCCATCACCTTGCCGAGTGGTGGCTGTGTGGCGATCGCCAAAACCGCGATCGCAGCCGAAAGAAACGCTACGATTACTACCTGTGCTCGCTCAACGGCTTCGTACCCACCCAACAGATCGAGTCCGAACGTAACGACGATCATGATCGTACCGAGAGCGGCTGCCGTGGTGTTGTTCACCGGCAGCCCGAGTACCCACGCGGTGATCTGACCGAGCATCTTTGCGAGCCCACCAACCCACGATGGAAACGCCAGCAGGGCGAGAAAGCCCATCAGAAGCGTAAACCATCCACGCGGTCCCGGCAGCTTCGCCCACCGGGACATGATGTTCTCACCTGCAAGTGTCCGATAACGGACGCCGGAGTAGGTCATGACGCCCTTTACGAATCCCGCCCACACGAGGGCCCAGATGATCGAGAAGCCAAAAATCGCACCTCCACGCGGGGCGAATAGCGTCTCACCGGAACCAAGCGTCATCGACGCGACGATCGCTCCCGGTCCGAAATAGAGGAGCAATTTCCGCCAGTTCCGTGATCCCGGCTGTAGCTCCTCGGGTGGCTCCGGATACGTTATCTCCTCTTTCTCGTACTGTTCGTCTGTTGTCGGTGGATCGGCATCCGGTACCGATTCTCCTTTGGACTGGTTCGTCTTAGCACACATCCACTTTCACATCCAACTGCACACCGATTCTAAACGATTGTACTAATATATATCGGTTTATGATTATCTTAGTAATGTCTAATAGGCTGCCATCCGTCCCCGGACCGCAGCCTGCGGTCGGTAATCGTCTGACTGGATGATGTAAATTCAATTTATTGACGTGATATCGCGAACAATTTCACGAAGCGTATGTACCAAATCAGTCTGAAAGAAGACATATGTATCTCATACGTTTTATTTCTGTGTCATACGATCGATTTGCTCTGAATTTCAATACAATCGAAACGAGTATCAGTCATCGAGACGCTCTGGCAGTCTGTCGTCTACATTGCTCGTATCCTCACGGGTGATGGACTCTCAAATCAGCGGTTCTGTAGACAAAGCACTTTCTCCGTACGCTTCGAGAACAGTCCATCGGATAATGGTGAAAGCATACATTTATCAGAGCTACTCGAATGCTTGGACGTATGGGTTCACCCACGATCACCCGTATCGAAAGCATCGAATTCGGGTATCCGCTCGAAGACACCGGCTACGACGAACACGGATTCAATCTCGTCTACGATCCCGGAAGCCAGACCGAACGGAAGCTCTTTGGAATCCGGATCCACACCGACGAGGGGATCACCGGAGAGTACGTTGGTGGGAACTCCCCCGGTGCGGCGCAGATCAACATGTTTGCGAATTATCTCATCGGGAAGAATCCACTCCAGCGCGAGCGCCACTGGAGCGAAATCAAGCGCGCGCTCCGGAAGTACGATCGAATGGGTATCGGACCGATCGATATCGCACTCTGGGATATCGCCGGGAAGCACTATGACGCGCCGATTCACGAACTGCTGGGGACTTACCGCGAGCGAATCCCTGCTTATGCTTCGACCTACCACGGCGACGAAAATGGGGGACTCGACTCCCCGGATGCATTCGGGGAGTTCGCTGAAGACTGCCTCGATATGGGCTATGGCGGGTTCAAAATACACGGATGGGGTGGCTCTGACGCCTCACGAAATCTCGATCGTGAAGTTGCGGCGATCCTCGAAGTCGGAGAGCGTGTTGGCGACGAAATGGATCTCATGTGCGATCCTGCCTGCGAATACGAGACATTTGCTGATGCACTCAAAGTCGGGCGTGCCTGTGATGAGGCAGGATTCTTCTGGTATGAGGATCCATACCGTGATGGTGGAATCTCCCAACACGGTCATCGAAAGCTCGCTCAGAAGCTCGATACCCCGATTCTCCAAACCGAACACGTCCGTGGGTTAGAGCCTCACACGGATTTCCTCGTGAACGAGGCGACGGACTTCCTCCGGGCCGATCCCGAGTACGACGCAGGCATTACCGGAGCGATGAAGATTGCACGCGTCGCAGAGGGCTTCGGCGTCGATGTCGAATTCCATGCTCCGGGACCTGCACAACGTCACTGTATCGCGGCAACACGAAACTCGAACTACTACGAACTGGCCCTCGTCCACCCTGACTGTCAGAACACGCAACCGCCTGTCTATTCCGGTGGTTACTCCGATATGATCGACACCATCGACGAGAACGGAACTGTCGCCGTTCCAGACGGCCCCGGATTGGGTGTTGAGTACGACTGGGAGTATATCGAAGACCACCAGACGGGAAGCGTTCACGTCTACGAGTGATCGGCTGTCTGGCCTCAGCAGATCGTTTTTGCTGACTGCCCAGCATAGTGCTACTCGTGTGAGTGAGAGAACAGTGGAAGAAAACGCACTCTGAGTATGGTTCTGTTTCGTTCTCTCGAACTGTCAGACAGAAACGACGCTGTTGTGCAGTGTTCCGATTTCGTCGATTTCGATGTCGACTTCATCTCCTTCTGAAAGAGTGAACTCTTCTTCAGGAACGAGTGACGTTCCCGTCAACAGCACCGCGAGTTCCGGTACCGGGTTAGACCGCGTGTAGTAGCTGGCGAGTTCGGAGCATTCATGAATCATCTGTGAGGTCGAAGTCGATTCATCGAAGGCTATTTCCCCGTCTCTTCTGATCTGCATGGTAATCGTCACGTCGTGGGGATCGGGAATGGAGTTCGTCGAAGCGATGCACGGACCGATCGAACAACACCGGTCGTACACCTTCGCTTGCGGGAGATACAGTGGATTTTCCCCTTCGATCGATCGGCTGCTCACATCGTTGCCGATGGTGTAGCCGACGATCTCTCCTCGGTAGAGCACGACAGCGAGTTCCGGTTCGGGAACGTCCCAGTCGGAATCGGATCGGACACCGACGGCTTCATTCGGTCCAACAGTTCGACTCGGTGTCGCCTTGAAGAAGATCTCCGGCCGCTCGCCTTCGTATACCCGGCGATAGACATCTGGCATGGCGCTTTCAGCTTGCCGTGCTTCTTCACTGATCTTGTAGGTGACCCCAGCAGCCCATATCTCGCTGGCTATTACCGGTGCGCCAACCGATTCTTTGCTGAGGTCGATTCGTTCGGCATCAGTGAGTATCCGTTCGGTAACGCTGTCAATGTCTTCTCCGATAGCGGACGCAGTCCGGACAAGATCTCGAAATGATGCGACTTCGCTTCGAGCATTCGTTACATCGTACACTGCATCGTCATCGCCGGCCGCCAGTCGAGACGTACGGCCGTCGGTTAGACGGTAATACCTCATGCTTCCAGCAATATATTCGACCCTAATACTATAACTGTACCGCCCTCCTCGATTGAAAATCGTTTCGAGCAGAGAGGTAGTACGCTTAAGGTCCTGCGGTTGGTTGAACGATGCATATGTCGATCCAATCATACGGAGTGATCGCCGAATGAGTAAGAACACGCCGGACGTGCTGGTGTTTCGGACGGGGGCTCACGGTATGTCGAGCGAGAAATATGCCGCAGAGCTGCGCGAGCGCCTTCCGAATCACACTATCGAATGCGCGCGCACTCCGCAAGAAGAACGCGAACTCATCGCCGACGTGACGGTGGCAACGGGACACCACTTCGACGCCGAGCTTTTAGAACACGCTTCGAATCTCGAACTGTTCGCCTGTGCGGCCGCTGGTGTTAACCACCTCCCATTAGAGGAACTTGAGAGTCGAGACATCGCGGTCACAAACGCTTCTGGTGTCCACGGACCGAACATCGCTGAACACGTCATCGGGAACATTCTCGTGTTCAGTCGGAACCTACACGAGGGATGGCGCCGCCAGCAACGCACCGAGTGGCGTCACTTTCGCGCCCATTCCCGCGAACTGATCGACTCGACAGTTACTGTCGTGGGGTTGGGCGCGATCGGCGAGGCAATCATCGACCGGCTAAAACCGTTTGGCTGTCATATTATTGGCGCTCGATACACGCCAGAAAAAGGTGGAGTCGGAGCCGATGAAGTCATTGGGTTCGATACTGGCGACTTTCACGATGCGCTCGCCAGAACGGACTATCTCGTCCTCGCGTGCCCGCTCACCGAGACGACGCGCGGATTGATCGATAGTGCTGCGTTCGATACACTCCCCCCCGAAGCCGTCGTCGTCAATATTGGACGTGGACCACTCATCGAGACGGATGCGTTGCTCAGTGCGATCAGAGGAAACAATATCCGTGGCGCAGCGCTCGATGTGACTGATCCAGAACCGCTCCCAGCGGATCACGAACTCTGGGGAATGGGGAATGTTCTCATCACACCACACAACGCTGGAGACACTGACCAGTACTACCCGCGTCTCGCTGATATAGTTACAGAGAATTTAACACAAATCGAGGCGACTGGCAACTACGACGAGATCAAGAACCGAGTGCTGTAGCGTCGAGAGGACAAGCACCGTAACACACGTGCCGACCTGCATCGGTTTTTCATACCTCCGAACGACAGCCGATCCAGATCGCCGCAATCGAAGCGTATTTTTGACGGTAGACAAACAGTTAGATATTGATTCATGTTTATGTCCGCCAATGAGAATGACCGGGCCGTCCTCGCACTGACGATGCTCGGCCACGCGACGGTTCATACATTTGAGTTGTCTATTCCACTGTTGCTCAGCGTTTGGATGACCGACTTCAACGTGACCGCTGCCACCATCGGTGGAATCGTCGCATTGGGATATTCGTTGTTCGGTCTCGGGGCACTCCCTGCAGGAATGCTGGCGGATGCATACGGTCGTCAGCCCGTCATCGTCGCTTGTCTTATCGGTATGGCCGGTTCATTCGTACTGGTGAGTCTCGCACCGAATCTCATCTGGCTCGCTGTCGGGCTTGCTCTCTGGGGTATCGCTGCAAGTGCGTACCATCCGGCTGGCTTATCACTCATCAGCACTGGCGTCACTCAGCAGGGGCGTGGATTCGCCTACCACGGAATGGCTGGAAACGTCGGCATCGCAATTGGACCACTCGCTGTCGCGTTTCTTCTGCTTGTGGTTGACTGGCGAACTGTGGCGCTCATTCTCGCTGTGCTCGCTGCGGTTACCGCGGTCGCCGGTTTCCGTCTACGGATCGATGAAACGAGCGGCGTACAGATGGATGGTGGCTTCGACAGCCCGACGACTGCAAGCGAGTTCGTCTTTTCCTCTCGAAAGCTGTTCGCTGGCGGATTCGCGTTCGTACTCGTACTCGTCATCCTTGAGGGTTTATTCTATCGCGGAATACTGACATTCCTTCCCGAATTGCTAGAAAACTTCATCAACGTACCGTCCCTCGTTGTCTCCGGGATTGCACCCTCACGGTACGTGTACGCCGGGTTCCTCATGATTGGTCTTGTCGGCCAGTATATCGGCGGGTGGCTTTCTGACCGAGAGGACAGCCAGCGGATGCTCGCTATCGCATACATCACAATGGCAGCAGCAGCGTTGCTGTTCGTTCCCGCAGCGAACGCAGGTTTCACTGCACTTCTCGTTACCAGCGGACTGATCAGCATCTTACTATTTGGCGAACAACCCCTTCTTCAAGCGACTGTCGCCGAATACTCTGATCCGTCGATCCGAGGGCTTTCCTACGGCTACATGTATCTCGGAACGTTCGGTGTCGGCGCACTCGGAGCTGCGGTGACTGGTTCGGTTCTCACCTACTCGAATCCATCTGTTCTGTTCGTCTTCCTCGCCAGCATTGCTTTCATTGCAGCCGTCACCACGTGGCTATTTCGGCGGTAAAATCGAGGCAGCACCCTGAATTGTCTGGTTATATTATCTACTCTTCTGTTGGATTGTTATGGCCGAAAAGAGTCAGTCACACCCCAATCAATTGGTCGAAAGGGTGACGTATCCATCAAAGTTCAGCACAATCTGCTGGGCGACGTCACCAAAGAGTGCCTTGCCGGTTGGCGAACGATGACGACCGAGAACGTAGATATGATCACAGCCCTGATCTGTTGCCGTATCGAGGACTGCGTGAGCACGCTCGTCATCGTCTATCGCTTTGGCAATACTCTTAAATCCAATTTCGTCTGGAAGAATCTCGCGTGCCGTGTCACTGGCCTCGTTTGCTGCAGCGTCGAGAACAGCACTGCTATCGTAGCTAACGTTTTCGACAGATCCAATCGATTCCAGCGTTTCGATGTCCGATTCGTATCTCTCCTCCGACATAAGTGTCAACAAAACGATCTCTGCATCCGCACCACTCGCGTGCTCTGCTGCCTCCCGAAGAAGGTCTCGGTGTGCTTCCGTTTGGTCGACGACCACCAATCCACAGTTCATGATTACTATTCTTTTCGAATACATTGATATAAAACCATCGAACAACGAATATGTCGTCAGTTAGCCCCTCAAACCGACGATTCATCGTTATAACATTGTCTCGACATCAGTGTTGCAGTGCCAATGTCTCGAATCGCGCGTTAGGTCGGTATTCAATGGCAGAATGATAAAAAATAATAGAATTATTGCATCATCTTTGTTGCATGGTTGTTTCGGTGAGTGAAACAGTTTGATCCGTCGTCAGATCTTCGTGCGGACAAATGCACTCTCTAAACCATGTCTGAATCCATCTATTAACCGGAACCTTCTCGGTGTCTCCCTCTGTGGATTTGGTATGACTCGGTATGATGCGCTCGTGATCGGTGAGAACAGCTTTCCATTCCACGCGTTTGATGAGATGGGACAACACATTGCGACAGCACTCGGTTCAGACGTTGACGCAACGTTGACAACAGAAAGAGAGACACTTGCGGATCTCTCATCTTATGATTGCGTCGTCGATTATCTGACCGATAGTACTCTCACCGACGCGGAACGCGATGGGCTCTTCTCATTCGTTCGCAATGGCGGTGGGTATCTCGGATTACACTGTGCGGCTGATCTTACAAGCATGTCAGACGGCTCGGGTGGTATCGAACCGCGTGAAGAGCCGTTTCCCGCGTTCCGAGAACTGCTCGGTGGGCACTTTATCGGCCATCCAGAGCAGTCGGCGTTCGGTGTCGAAATCGTTGATGACGAACATCCAATCACCGATGGTGTCGGTAACTTCGACGTGTATGATGAGCCGTACAGACTCACTTACGACGAACGTGAGCTTCGTGTGCTGGCTCGGATGAATCATCCTGAACTCGAATCGTATCCAGTCGTCTGGGTGCGTGAATATGGATCGGGTCGCGTCTGTTACGTTTCGCTCGGTCATACGGTCGAATCGCTTGAGAACGACACCGTTCAGCAACTTCTCAAGAGAGCAGTGCGATGGATTTCTACAGAGTAAGGGTCGCCGCCGACAGCACAGGAACACCGTTCACCCACTGTCGATAACTGTATTCACACAGATTGATCCAAGTCGGTTCTATTCGGTTTCACTCGGACTATCCTCCGCAGTAAAAACATACACAGCGCTTGAGGCTCGTTCAGACTTCGTCGAAGAGGGTCTCGCCACCGACCATGTGTTCTTCGACAGCATCGAGATCGAGCGTAATACCGAGCCCTGGCTTCTCTGTGATCTTCATTCGGCCGTTCTGGATCAGGTTGTCCTCTTCGATGAGATCCTCCCACCAACCGAGTTGGTATGAGTGGAATTCCACAGCGAGCGAGTTCGGGATGGCAGCGGCAACATGCGCAGAAGCAACTGTTCCGACCGGCGAAGCGACATTGTGCATCGCAACTGGGATGTAGTAGGTGTCAGCCATATCCGCGATTTTGCGTGTCTCACGCATACCACCGACACGTGGAAGATCTGGTGCGATGATGTCGACAGCCTGCTCTTCGAGGAGACGACGATGACCGTGTTTACGGTAGACGTTCTCTCCGACCGCAATCGGTGTCGTGGTCGACTGGGTAACCTGTCGTTGGCTGTCGTGATTCTCTGGTGGAATGGGGTCTTCGAGCCACCAGACGTCGTATTCTTCGAGCGCACTGGCTAATTGGTGTGCCGAACCAGTCGAAAATGACCAATGACAGTCAAAGGCGACGTCTGCACGATCGCCAACACGTTCGGTGACCTCACGGACGATATCGACCTTGTGGCGGATTTCTGGCCCACGTAGATGACGGTTTGCTCGGTCTTTCTCGTGACCCGATGGCACATCGAGGTCGAATTTGATTGCGTCGTAGCCGAGTTCGTTCACGACTCGTTCGGCCTCGCGGGCATTCGATGCTGGCTCGGACTCATCACCAGCGTGACAATCACAGTAAATTCGGACGCTGTCGCGGTACTTGCCCCCGAGCAACTGGTAGGCAGGTATTTCGAGGAGCTTGCCTACAAGATCGTGGAGCGCGATTTCGATCCCCGAAATGGCAGAGATAGTCTTCCCGGATATTGATCCTTCTCCCGACATCTTCTGAACGAGATGCTCGTAGAGACGGTCGATATCGAATGGCGTCTCACCGATGAGAAATGGAGCCATTCTATCGATGATGGCGTCGTCTCCACCACCCCAATAAGCTTCGCCGGTACCGACGACGCCTGCGTCGGTGTAGACTCGAACGAGGATCCACGGGTAGTTGCCATCGACCATCGTCGTTTGCACATCCGTGATCTTGACGTCCCGGTGACCGCTCTCGCTGGTCAGGCCCATCGTCCCCGATGAGAGATCTCGCATGGTGTATTCTGCGTTGGGATCGTGTAGCTTCCGATAATTCGGCATACGATCGATAGTTACTGTCTGGGTATATTATGCTTGGCGTTTCAGCAAACATCACACGATACAACGTTCCAGAGACGCTGTCCCGTGAGAAGAACGTTACCTTGGTCTCTCCCGATCAGGCATACAAAGCCGGTATCACCGAGCGAGACGTAGACAGAAACAACGTGTTATTACACTAACTAGTTGTTCTGTGAAACAACACGTACGTTCTCCAATACAGAATTTTGTTTCCCATAAGGAAAGTGTGCGCCAGTACGTGGTTCTTCGTCGTAGCCCTCCTGCGTCTCTGGCTGACAATCCGTGTCGAACAGACGTTACTGATGTACGTCTGTAATTCTCTGTTCTGTCTCTGGTCCGGAGTAAGTGAACCGCCCAGCGAATATATCACTGCTTGTCTGAGACCTTCTCACCATCGATTGTACTGATCACAACACAATCCGGAGTGGCCGAACTGGTTTGAATTCAGCAACGATACGCTGATGTGCTCGATACCGCCGTTGACTAAACGAACAAAGAATGTCGGTCTATCAGAATATATTCGAACGTCCGATATCGACGAGAACAGCGATGATGCGGACGAATCGACTGGTGGTTTCGTATCCTTCGAGTGTCGTCTTCTCGCTGTCGGCCGCAGTAGCTCACAGTAGAGCACCACGCGACACTGGTGTTTCACGTTGGTACCAACTGAACTGACTGACAGCCAGATCTATTGCAAAGCTTCTGTCCGGTACGGTTGAGCCAGAAACGAGCGAAAAACTGTCCGGGGAGTGCTGACAAACGGGATGTTCGGTATTGCCGGATAGTCTTATACTCGGATCTCCCGTATTGATGATGATCAAATCGAGTGGTGTGTACAGTACACTCTCTTTGCTCAGAAACGAAGTTAGTTGGGCGGAACTGAAACGTGATCGAGACAATTGCTTTACACGAACTGTCTGATATTATCGGATAAATATACGTAGTATGAAGTGTCCGCCACAGTTGACGTTCGAATGACTAATCGAATTCCCAGTGAAATCGACACGAGTGAGTATCATCGTAGTTGAGGCGCTTCAGCGTCTCGATGGAGCAGGCGTTTCAAAGGTTTCGAAATACCTTGAAACTCCCAAGAGTACCGTTCACGATCATCTTTGGACGCTTGAGCAACTGGCGCTGGTCGTCAACGAAGACGGAGTCTACAAGACTGGACCCCGGTTTCTGGATCGAGATTCCGCGACTGAACGTCGAAGGAAATCCTCGATACGGGATGTGGATCAAGAGCTGTTCGAACGTTTCTCTCGGTGATCTCTGGATGCCTCTCCCGACGGCTGAGAGCATCGGTCTCGGCATCCGCATCGATGACAGTGAGAGCAACGGTCGAACGGAACGTATCGCTCGATTACGCATACGTCGAGGAGTGTTCACACCACGCTGTCGAAACGCACGGTGTCGACGGGATCGACATCAGTGAGGGACGCACCAGAACACCGGTGGCTGCGGGCTGCTCCTGAACGATACATCTGGTGCGACTATCGAAACAGTTGATGCAGTCAATCCAGATCCCGGTGGCGGGTATGCCGGATTCCGTGTTGCCAATGGAGCTGGCCCGGACATTACCGTCCAGAACGTTACCGTAAGAGGCGGAGCGCGGGGCGTCTTCGGTGTCTCTGGCAGTCATGGTTTCACAATCGAGAACGTCGATGTCGAGGAGACTGAAGTTCACGGAATCCTCATCCAAGACGGCCAGAACGCGAGCATCAACGGAGGGACCGCTCGGAACACCTACGACGAGGGCGTTCGGATCGATTCTCGATCCGGACCGCGTGCTCGATGCGTATCCGCACGAGCTCTCGGGTGGTATGAAACAACGCGCACTCATCGAACTCAGTCTGATTCTTGAGCCCGACGTGTTGGTCAGGGACGAGCCGACAGCAGCGTTGGATTTGCTCATGCAGCGCTCGATCGTCTCGTTACTGCAAGATTTACAGGAGACGTACGATCTGACCCTCGTGTTCATCACACACGACCTACCGCTACTAACCAAAATCTTGGACCGAATTTCGGTCATGGACGCCTTCGATATCGTCGAAACAGCCGGTATCGACGAAATATTGTACAGTTCCTCACCCCCGTACACGTGGGCGCTACTTGGGACAACACCGAATCTATTCGAGGACGACGATGACAAAGCGGAGTTCCCGATTCGCCAGATCGACGTTCCCGACCCGACCGACCTCCCGGCCGGCTGTCGATTCCATCCACACTGTCCAAAGCACGAGCGGTGTGCCAGCGCGAACATCCGAGTCCGATCAGGGGCGCTCGACGATGTCGCTGCTGCCGGGCGGACGACGGCCACGAGTACCGGGACAGCGAGATAATCCGACATTACCGGAACGACGACACTGGTTGGAGCACGTGCAATGGTTGGGCTGAGGATGTGATCAGCTCCCACTCACTGTAACCGACACCAGCACTATCCGGTGATGTCGGACAGATATCTCTCTGTCTTGTCGAATGGCCACTATCCACAGAAGATCGATTTCGGCTACAACTGCCGAGTAAAAGCGTACTCTGCAGTTACACTCAGATCACACGAACTGTGTGTAGCCACAGGTGGCTGCAAACGAGATGAAACAGTTGAGCGCGCCGTCGGACCTGTAGAGCTCTGCAGTCCGACAACGAACATCCACAACTGATATTTCTCTCCCTGGAATATTTGGAAATAACCAAATAAGAACGTACCTTTCGTTATTAAGAATGAGATTCCCTCAAACAGAATAGTTATCACTCTCAAACGCACAGCATTGGATCATGACCGAACCAAAACATCCGGTCCGAACCGTCGACCGGACCATCGACGTTCTAGAGATCATTCGGGAATTGGACGGGGCAGGCGTTTCTGAGATCGCAGAACGCGTCGACATCGGTAAAAGTGCTGTTCACAATCACTTGAATACGCTTGCAAACCGCGAGTACGTGCTCAAGGAGGGCGATGAGTATCACATTGGACTGTCGTTTTTGGGTCTTGGAGCGTACGCTCGAAACCGCACCGATATTTACGATGCGGCTCGCGTTGAGGTAGACGAGCTAGCTGATAAGACTGGCGAGCTGGTCAACCTTCTGGTCGACCGAAATGGAATGGGGATCTATCTCTATCAAGCGAAGGGCGAACAAGCCGTTGAGCTCGATACGTACGAAGGAAAGCACGTCCATCTCCACTGTACCGCGCTTGGAAAGGCAATTCTCGGATTCCGTCCACGAGAAGAGGTCACTGAAACCCTCGATGAGCATGGGATGCCAAGTATGACTGAGGATACAATCACCGACCGCGAGACGTTCTTCGATGAACTCGATGAGGTACGGAAACGAAAGTATGCCATCGACCGCGAAGAACGTCTCACCGGACTGCGTTGTATCGCGTCTCCGATTACTAATGATGAGGACCGTAGCATCGCAGCAATCAGCGTGGCCTGCCCGGCTCACCGCGTCGATGACGAACGATTCTACGAGGAGCTTCCGGATACTGTATTAGGAACAGCGAATGTCGTCGAACTCCAGTACAACTACTCGTGAGACGAATTCCGTAATCAATTGAAATTTTGTTATCGATGGTGAAGCTTACTATCCGATACCAAATTTCAGAAATTGAACATCAAATGATTGAAATTTGATGCTCGAACTAGCTATTATGTTCGACAGTGATTTCGGTACTAGATCCTTCGACAACCGCCAGATCGTACTCTGAAATCGTTGACCCACCGATTTGGAACGATGCTCCTGTGTCGATAGTTATCTTCTCACTGCTGTAGTTAAAGATCCACGTCAGGTCGCCACGTTCGGCAATGCGGACTCGTTCAGGGAGGCGATCGGTGTGTTCGACATCAGCCTGTTGTAACAGATCTGTCACGAGCGCGTCTGCAAGATCTTCACTCGGCCAGACGCCAACATAAACGATCCGACCATCGCCGACCGTCCGCTCGGTAATTGCTGCACGACCGGTACCAGTTCCTGTTGTGTATTCGCCAACGATCGTCGCATCCTCGTCAGCGAGCCACTCTGCCCACGTCCGATAGTCGTACGTTTCGCCCCCGTACTGAACCATAGTCTCAAGTCCGTCGACACTTTCGTGTTGTTCGACAGTCGCACCGACGAGATCTGCGAACGGACCAGGTGGTGTCGTTGGATGAAGTTTGTTGGAGCGGTCCTTCTCTCCAGAACGCATCGTCAAGAGCAGCGATCCGCCACGCTCGACGTACTCTGAGAGTGACGATGCGAGTTCAGTGTCGGAAAGATAGAGCGTTGGGGCGATGACAGCATCGTACGTCGAAAGATCGTCACTCGGTGGAACGATGTCGACATCGACGCCGCGACCGCGCAGCGCGCTGTAGTAGGTCTGGATGTGCTCCCAGTAGTTGAACGACGGCGACATGGGCTGTTCATCGAGTGCCCACAGACTGTCGTAATCGAGGAGAAGTGCGACCGGTGTGTCGACGTCGCCGCTTGTGAGGGCCTCGAACTCAGCGGCTGCGACTGATGCGTCGTGGTATCCGCGGTCGGCTGATCCATCCCGCTTTCGCAGACCAGAGTGATACTGTTCTTGTCCTTCGAGACATCGTCGCCATCGGAAGTACGAGACGACAGCAGCCCCGTGAGCGACAGCGTGATGTGCCCACAACCGCATCGCACCGTCTGCAGGCTGGGTCGTGATCGGTGGCCAGTTGATTTCACCCGGTTGCTGTTCCATCACCCAGAACTCGCCGGGCGCAGCACAGCGATAGAGATCGTGGTTGAAACCGAGCTGGTCGGGGTTGCCGACACGGAGCTCGTCTGTATCGGCTGTCCCGGGTGTGGTCTGTGGGAATCCCGTTGGATAGACGTCCCACGCCGCGAAATCGAGATCCGAGCCGACATCGAAGGGATTGAGCGGGGTAAACGAGACCATGAAGTTGTGCGTGACGAACCAATCATCGTTCACTGATCGGAGGAGAGCAGCCTGTAATCGATTGTACTCGACAACGCTGTCGCTCGAAAACCGGTGGTAATCGAGTCGCCGGCTCGGGTGATGGTCAGCGGCTGTGTGGCGCGGTGGATCAATCTCCTCGAAATCGGTGTGGTGCTGGCTCCAGAACGATGTGCCCCACGCCTCGTTCAACGTCTCGATGTCTCCGTACTTATCGCGGAGCCACTCGCGGAATGCATCGGCACAGTCCTCACAGTAACACCGAAGAGTGCCGTGACACCCGAATTCGTTGTCGGTCTGCCAGCCAACAACGGCCGGATGCTCTGCGAATCGTTCTGCGAGCGCGCTAACGATGCGCTCGGTCTGCTCGTGATACGCCTCGGAGTTAAAGCAGTAGTGGCGGCGGCCGCCAAACGCACGAACCGTGCCATCCGGCTCCTCCTGAAGAATCTCTGGATGACGATCAACAAGCCACTTCGGAGGTGTAGCCGTTGGCGTACAGAGAACGGCTTTCATCCCCCGTTCAGCGAGACCATCAACGACGGTTTCGAGCCACTCGAAATCCAGCGCATCGGGTTCCGGTTCGAGACGTGACCACGAAAATTCGCCCATTCGGACGTACTCGATGCCAGCCTCGGTCATTTGTTCAAGATCCGTCTGCCACCGCTCGCGCGGCCAGTGTTCGGGAAAGTAACATACACCGACGTTCATACGTAGTAGCCGTTTCTCCAGTTCAAAATCTTTTCCTTGTGTAGATAACTGTCTCGCACACCGTGACGGGGATGTCGCCTGTTGCTATCACTACGTTCGGAGTGAATTTCTCTTTTCTACGATACTCATACGAATCAATCATTACAATCATACTAATGTAATGGAATTCGCTCAGAATCCGGTAACACCGGATAATCAGTGTCTAAGGAAAGAGTCTACCCAACCACACCACAGATGAATGCTCGAATACTAGCTACTCTCTGTTTACTGCGGTAGATTGCCTCGACGCTAAATGTTTACTTGGTTGGCATTGACACACCACATATGGATCACGTGTCACTTTCGAATCACGAGCCATCGGAGGTTCTCGATGGTGTGTTTCTCGCTCAGTTGGCCGCAGGCGAACAGATGAGTGTCCAGCACTTTCGCATCGACCCCGGTGCGGTCGTCGACGACCACAGCCACGAGCACGAGCAAGGTGGGTATCTCTTCGAGGGGTCACTTGCGTTCACCGTCGATAGCGAGAGCTATCAAGTTGAAGCAGGCGACTCGTACGTGATTCCATCGAATGCGGTTCATGCCGTCGAAAATCGGGGAGACGAGCCCGCGATTGGCGTCGAACTGTTCAGTCCACCACGCCCTGATCCACCGTGGTCTAAAGAGTAGACTCGTCGATTCGAACGTATTGTTCACCAGGTGTTCAGCAGTAACCGCAGCCGTACTTAGCTCGGTTACTCGCTACTGACGTGGTTGGTCAGTGTTCCAACGCCTTCGATTTCGATCTCGACGGTGTCACCATCGGAGAGTGGGCCAACCCCTTCAGGTGTGCCGGTGGCAATAACGTCGCCTGGTTCGAGTGTCAAGTACGTCGTGATCTCCTCGATGAGTTCTGGAATTGAGAAGATGAAATCGTCCCTCGTGCCGTCTTGCTTGAGTTCACCATTGACCCGCGATCTAACGGCAGCATCAGCGGGTACGTCCTCGGGCGCAGCGAGCACGGGACCGATGGGAGCAGCGTTGTCGAAGGCTTTTCCTCGGATCCAGTTCTGCTCGACGCGTTGGTCGTCACGGTTCGAGATGTCGTTGACACACGTGATCCCGGCAACAACATCCATTGCGTCTTCTCGATCGACGTTTCGGCATTGCTGGTTGATGACGACGCCGAGCTCGGCTTCATAATCAATTCGCTCTTTCCCGGGCAGCAGGGAAATCGTGTCACCGTCTGCAGCAAGCGCGTTCGGTCCCTTGAGGAAGAGCAGTGGACGATCTGGGATCTCAGACCCCGACTCCTCGGCGTGAGCCGCGTAGTTCAGTCCAACACAGACGATCTTCGTCGGCTCGCACGGAGGAAGTATTGTCACGTCCTCGCTATCGTAGGTTTCTCCGCCAAAGCTGACTGTTCCATCGTTCCACTCACCAGTGCGAATAGACCCTGCAGGGTCACGGAATCTCACACGATTCATACACTCCACTGCTATCAGGCAGGGTAAAACGTTTCCGATGACCGCAAATACCGTTCTGTCTTACGCTTTTCTCGCTGGCTTTCGGTCGGTGTCCACGCTTTGGCTCACAGATTCGAAGCGCTGCTGCCACCATCGATGACAATGGACTGTCCGTTGATGTATCCAGATCGGGGAGAGCTGAGGAATGCGACCGTATTGCCAAGTTCCATCGGGTCGCCGATCCGTTCGAGGGGAACACCCTCACTCCACTCAGAGAGCCCTTCTTCGTAGCTATCGTACTCTCCGCGCTCGACACCCTGTTCGACGAGCGACTGAATTCGAGGCGTTTCGTGAGAGCCCGGTAGAACGGCGTTCACGCGCACATCGGGAGCGAACTCGACGGAAAGCGTCTTCTCCAGCCCGATGACGCTCATCCGAACCGCGTTCGACAGCACGAGCGCATCGATCGCCTCTTTCACGCTTCGTGAGGTGATCGTAACGATCGTTCCTCCGTTTTCGTCCAAGTGAGGCTTTGCTTCGCGGACGAGGCGAACGACGCTCATCACGAGTAGATCATACGCCTCGTACCAGTCTTCGTCGGTTGTATCGAGGAATGGACCGCTGGGCGGTCCACCAGCACTCGTCACGAGATGATCGAGTCCGCCGAATTCATCGACGGTTCGAGTGACGAGCCGCTCAATGTCGCTCTTGTCGGTCAAATCAGCTTGTACTCCGACAACGTCTCCTGTCGCAACCTCACGGACTTCATCAAGTGCCGCATCGAGTCTGTCTCCATCCCGGCCGTTGATCACAACGTTTGCGCCATCACGCGCGAGTGCCTTCGCCGATGCCTTCCCGAGTCCACTGCTTGAGGCCGTCACCAGCGCCGCGTTTCCGTCGATTTCGAGATCCATACCGCTAATGTGTGATGGGACCGACAAAAGACTTCACTCCGGGGCAATCGCAACGGGGTTTCGCCGATAGTCCGACTGATCAAAGCGTATACGCTCCATGCGCTACTGAGGACCCAATGCTTCGGTCAGTCCCTCCGTGTGCTTTGGGATTTCTTCTGACAGTGCTTCATCGATCGCTGCTTTCTCGTAGTCTGGGACACGTTTGCAGATGACGTTTCTGAGACCGATTCGGCCGCCGATCGTGCGCGGGTCCGCACTGGTCTCGTACTGTGTGACCTCTTCACCTTTGTAGACAATGGTGTAGGCGCACGGCTTCGACGCTCCTTCGGTCATCGTAACCGCCAACGACTCATCGATATCGATGGCTACCACGGTCACCACCGAATCTCGTCCCCGACGGCAAACTGTCCGGACTCGACGATACTCGCATTGAGTCCACCACGATGGACAAGCGTATCAGCGAGTCCTGGTTCTCCTACGAGTGATTGCATGTACCCACACGGTTCACACAGTTGAATCCCCTCACAGCGGATGTCGCCAACGGCGAATGTACGACCTACAAGATGGTTGAGCGGCACATCTCGTGTCGTTACGTTCCGACGGTGTGCCCCCGCCGGGACTTCGATGTCGGTCTCCCGCTCGACTGCTGTAAGTGCCTCAGATTCGATGAAGGTGATTTCGCTCGCTTCTTTACTCTCCCGAGTCGGGTCTTCATCGAGATAGTTCCAGAGGCCACAGTGCTCGAAGTATCGATCACCACGGATTCCTCGTCCGGCGACTGCCGCAACGGTCCGTTGTTCTTTCATTGGGTCACCGCTGTCGGGAGCGATGTGAATCCGTTCAATGTGACCTGTTCTCATGAATCTATTTCGGGAAATTGTCTTGTATACCTTCCGAACCGGGAAAATGATGCATCTGCTTTGACGACATCCCTCGAGCAATATGATTTCGTCATGCCAAGCCGTTGGTCGGGTCTCTGTCTATGTACTGTGTGACTGAAACAATATATGGCTGTTATACGTTATATCGATTTATCCACAGTCGCTGCGAGCGTTTTGAGCCGTATATTTTCGGATGGTTATGGGTTTAACGAACCCAACCGATGATTTCCGAATGCTTTTGTGATCGGGTCGATAGCGCATAGTATGACTCTTGGAACATGGCTTGACGGATATACAGAGCGCGATTGGCAAACGTCGTCGGACGGAACGGTTCGATACGCACTCATTGGTCTCGGTTGGTGGACGACCGACGTAGCACTCCCAGCAATTGCGTCCTCGGAACTCGCCACGACGACGACCGTGGTGAGTAGTTCGAAAGAAAAGGTAGAACGAATCGCCAGCGAGAACGATATCGAGCACGCGCTCACCTATGAGGAGTACCACGATGGAATGGCAGCGGACGGATACGACGCTGTCTACGTCGGGACACCCAACGCCTACCACCTCGAATACGTCGAGACAGCTGCGACGCTCGGGAAGGCAGTCATCTGTGAGAAACCAATGGAGGCCACGATCGAGCGCGCCGAACGGATGGTTTCTGTTTGTACAGAACACGACGTTCCGCTAATGGTCGCGTATCGGATGCATACTGATCCTGCAGTGCGTCGCGCACGCGAACTAATCGAGAACGGATTCCTCGGTGAGCCAGTTCAGGTGTACGGGAACAACACTCAACCACTGCTGGAAATGATTCCCGACCCCGACCAGTGGCGACTCAATCCTGATATCACGGGATACGGCACGTCTGTGATGGATCTCGGCATCTATCCGATCAACACGACCCGATTCCTCTTAGATCGCGATCCGGTTGCCATCGAAGCGAGAATGAGCTCTCACCACGAGGCGTTTTCGGATGTTCCAGACGAACGTTCTTCGTTCTTGCTCGTGCTCGAAGACGGCGTTCAGATGACATGCACCGCGAGTCAGAACGCCCACCAGGACACACAGCTCACAATTACGGGAACGGACGGACAGATCGAACTACGGCCAGCGTTCCACGGCACCTGCGAACTCCATCTCTCTGGCGACGGTCTCGATGCACAGATCTCTAACGAATTCGGCGCGACAGACGAAATGCGTGAGGAATTCGATTATTTCGCCGACCGAGTACTCACCGGTGAATCGATCTACGCTGACGGACACCACGGACTCCTCGATATGCGCATCATCGAAGCGATTCACCGAGCGAGCGAGACCGACGCAACGATCGAACTGTAGGAATCAGTTTTTGGTGGCACCCGTTCATTTATTTTGACAACATCAGGATGTCGTGCTGTGGGTGGGAAACGTCGTATCCCACGCTCTCAACGGTGGTCGTCGGCCACTCGCCAGTTTGCGTGAGGATCTCGAACCCATCGCTCGTGACGAGCACTGTGTCTTCGCTTTTTGCGCCCTGTACGGTCGGATTCCACGCGTATCCCATCGGGAGCGAAACACGCGCGTTCGAATCTGGTGTGGCGATCCACTCTCGGGTCGCGTAGCCACCAGCACCGCCTTGATGGTGGAGTTGCCATTCGTCGGGATACCCAACGGCTGCGTATGCGTCTTGGATGGAATCGAACACGTCACCCGCGGTACCACCGCGGTTACCGACTGCCTGTGTTGCGGCCAGCGCGGTCGATTGGACCCGCGCAGCAGCGTGCTGTCGATCTGTGAGCCATGCGGGCGGATCGAAGGCAACCGTTCGGGTGATCGAGATACAGAGACCATTTCGAACCGTACAAAGCGTGACGATTCCGTATTCGCCCAACGGCGCATCGGTCGATGTGAAATGACGATGGCGTTGTACTCGGTCTGCCCCTCCGATGAGCGCAACAGGAACCTTAATTCCACGCTCGGCAAATGCTCCCTGCACCGCTGCTTTGGCTTCCCGCTCGGTCGTTTCCGATGTGAGAGTGCGACAGATCGATTCGACCACTTCGGCGGTTTCGTGACCGAGTGCCCGATACTGCTCGATATCGTCGTCAGTGAGTGGGTGTCTGCAGTTGGATATGTCGATGGATTCGAGGCCGGGAACATCGAAGTCGGCAGCTGCGGGGGTTGAAGAACGCTCTGCAACAGCGCTTGCGAGCGAGGAGCCATACCAATCGAACGAGCTGACAGACATCTCCGATGGGACTTCTTTACGAATACGGTCGGCTTCGTTGTTCGCGGTAACGACCTCGACGCTCGTACCGTCGTAGCCTGCCGCAGCGACACCGACTGCCGCGGAGTCGACGACGGTATTGTCACCTCCGGTCAACCACGCGAACGAGTTCGGTTGCGCGAGCCAAATTGCTTCTACGGACTGCTCTGTGAGTAATTCATCAAGCGTTTCGAGACGTTGCATACAGTCGATCTGTCGGCCGTCGGGTTATGTATGTTTGTCTCGGCACGTATTCGGAAGCTGTGAGACACAGTTAACAGATAATGGTAATACAATGATGGATTCACAAAGGGAACGCGTTGCTAACAGCGCACATCACACCACCTTAACAACTCCAGCGGATGAAGACGATCGAAATCGTCCGTGACCTACGCCGTATTGACCAGTACGTGCAGTGAATATCTGATAACTTCTGTGACAGCCTATATTTGATTTGTGGTACTACTCGTTTGGTGACTCTGAAGGTGCGACAGAATGCTCGTTTGCGAGGTCAGCGAACGCGACTGTTGGGGTAACGCGTTCGATTTCGACCTCAACCTCGTCACCAGGATTACAGTCTGGAACAATGATGACGTAGCCACGCTCGACCTTTGCAATACCATCGCCTTCACTACCGACGGCTTCGATCGTCACAGTTCGCTGATCACCTTCCGTAACTGGAGGTGTCGGCTCAGTCGCTTCTGTCTCCGTTTCGACGAAACCGTCGCTATCTGGCGTATTCAACAGAGCGATACGGTAAACTGATCCGGGACTGATCGTTCCATGAGTGACCTCGTCGTCTGGTATCTCGATGACGTAATCGTCCCCACGGTGTTCGACTGTTCCGGTGAACACCGTGCGGAGATTATCCGAAATCTCGACCATAGATTTGATAGATGAACGCCGGTGTTAAGAAAACATCCCTCTAGCGCGGCAACCTGTGTCGGAAATTTTCTTTTGACAGTGTTTAAATATCTATATATGAGTATGATTTCTAGATGTCGTGTGAAGAATAAAGATGTGGTGATTGTGGATGGTTTCTCTGTCGCTGATTGTATACGGTTGTTGGTAGATAGGGAATTCTAGCAGAAGTAATTAAATATATAGCCGTGATTAAAGTGTCTGGTGTGAGTGCTACGCTGATTGCAGCACCGTTCTACTTAGCAACTTGACGGTGCTGTCGCTTCGAAAGGGGTGAGTTGTACTGTTACAGCTGAAAAATCGGTATCCGAACAATAGTACTGCTGTAAGGGTCGTGTTGTCTCTCTTTTAGTGACTGGTCTTCGTTTCACACATCACCCGGTGTTCGAATCTGGGGTCCGCTATCACGCTTTCCACGATTTGGAGAGTGGGATTGTGAAGTTGCCACCTCGTTTGAGAATATACTCGTACTTCGTATTACCCTCCGAAAAGTCCTTGACTGTCGTTGTCTGTCCGACGGTGAGCAGCGCACAATTATTTGACACCCACTTTGCGTCCTTGATCTCGTACGCACCGTTTCGATTCTCGACGGCGTCTGCGTAGATCCAAGCACCAATCACATCTGAGAGCGAGCACTGGCCAGACAGTCCCTCCGTTATTTTTATCTCGATAGTGTTATCGAGACAGAGGTCACAGGTAAAATCCGTTACCGTCCCCTCGATGCGCCCCGACGGATCGTCGATAAGCGGAGCGTTGCATCGTTGCGACTCCAGACACACTCCGTCGTTGAGATAAGCGTACGTCGGCGTTTGTTGATCGTCCTCGGTGTACACCGCGAACACGCCTTTGAACGAGAATACGTTCCCAACAGAGTGAGTCGTACTATGATCAGATGCACTAGCGACGTAGTCGATGCGTCCGCTTGTCAGCTCGACTTTCACTGCTCGTGCAGTCGGATCATCGCTCTCGACTGGAACCGCACTGATCGATTCGATGAATCGGCTCTTTTCGTACGGTTCGATGACAGAGGTGAACACGGTTCGGAGAGCGTTCCCAGACCGGTGTGCGATGAGATACGTAAACGCATCAGGGTTGTCTCCACGTTGTGGTGGGTCGCCTTCGGCGAGCGCGACAGTATCAGCATCCGCAACCATCGTTAATCGAAGATGCGGTCGAGTCTTCTCCGAGCGAACGTTCCAGTGGTCAGCGACGCTCCAATCGACGCTGAATGGCGGACTTGGATCATCGTCACACCGAACGTTGTACAGGTAGTTGAAACCGTTCCCGACCGACTCGTTGTAGTCGGTATTTTTTCCGTGTCCGGGCTTTGGCACATCCACTCCAGCGTACGTGCCGCGTTGCTGTGCTGTGAGTGTGAGACCGTGCGTCGTGACGCCCGTTTGTGATTTCATTCCTTTCCATCCCTCGTTCGTTTCGAAGAACGCCACGGGCGTGCCATCCAGCTTGAAATCTTCGAAGAGAAGCCGGCCGATCTGGTTGTTGTCGGTCGCGCCAAAGACGCCCATCCGGTCATCGGTCGTGCTATCGAGTGAGAACGATCCTCTCCCGAGCGTCGATCCATTGGCGGTGAGACCGACATCGACACCGATACCGGCGACGGAAACGGTGAGTTCGAGTTTACCGTCTACTGTGCAGGCATAACTCGAATCGTACGAATCGGTTCCAACGTGAGTCTGTCCTCTGTATCTCTCGATTTCAGGCGGCGCGATGTCACGACCACGCATCCCGGACGTAACGGACACGCTGTCTCCACTCGATTCTGTCGTACTGGTGTTGAATAATCCGATCCTCTCCCAGTTTATCTCTTCGTAATCGTCCCAAACTTCCGTCTCAGGGTAGAACAGCCCGAGCCGAAGATTCGCATCGCGAGACAAACCGATACCGGCACACACGTGTCGACCCCCCATATCTTGACCGAGATAGACCGACTGATTGATCGGCCATCGAGCGCCCAACAGTGCAGCATCGATGGTCACGCTGGCCGTCGTCTCTCCGTCTGATCGAACGGCGACGCCACGCCAATCACGCGTGTTTGGAGACGTGTTAATGAGTTCTATGGCGCTGTGTTCGGTCGTTCTCGATCGACGGCTCGATACCCTCCCTCCCCCATCGTGAAGAACAAGCGACTCGTAGTTTTGTTTTGCCTTCTGTGTCGATCGGTTGGTCTCTGTCTGTGCTCCATGAAAGCTGAAGTGGTGATCGTGTCCGCCGTCTACCCGGAAGAAATCGACAGCGTAGGAATCGTTTTCATCAACTGTGATCTGTGCCGTGGTACGCCGGTACTGATCGACTTCCTCATAGACGTTCGAGGCGTCGACATCGAACAGCTGTACGCGGTCTGTGTGATCGAAATGCTTCGGTGTCGAAACCCACTGCTTCTCTTGTTCGTGCTTGTTGACGAGGACCGTGTTGTGGCTGATAGTGTTTGCCGTCCAGTTCCACCGCTTTGGCCAGTCGCCGGTTTTTTCTGGATATCCGAGATCCGGTGAAAGATCCAACCCATGAGCGAACACGCCGATGTTCAGGGTGTCGCGGTGGCAATGGCTGGTTCCGTACCCGACGTCCGGACCGTATCCGTTTCTGCCATAGTAGGTCCAGATGGCCCGTTTGCTCGACTCTGTGGTACCTGCACGGAGAGCGGTGAATCCGAATCCAGCGAGCTGTCGACTATCGAGTTCGAGTGGGCCCGCTGCATCGATACTGCGTGTCACTGCGTCAGTGACAGCGTTTGGTTCTCGATCAAATATCCCTCCACGGAGCCCCTGAGTAGTGTTGCTGTTTCTCAGATGAATCCACTTGGCAAGCTCTGTCCCGCCGTAGATTGTGTGCGCCTGCACAAGATTATCAATCGGCATCATCTCATCGAATCCTGGGTTGCCGGCGTGTTTTGTATCCCCGAGCGAGGGTACGTATTTGTTGAGAAAGACGAGCGACTCCTGTTGATCGATCATCTGCTTGAAGAAGGCGTTCTCGGTAAGATCAGTTCCCGAGTAGGACTCGTATTCGTTCAACACTTGCCCGACGCTCTGAACCGCACTTTTCACGAGGCTATTGTAGTGGATACTCCCCTCGAATGGGAACCCATCCCGGTCGAACATCCCGAGAAGCGACGGCAGGACATCGCCTCCCGTGACTCTCCACGCCCCCCACGATGAGTCATCGCCCGTATGTTTGAGTCCTCCCTCTTTAAAGAGGAAGTCGATCGCATCGCCAGTGTATCCGTTTGGATCATCCTGCACAACTGCCGAGACGGCGAGTGTGGTCTGGTGTGAGCCAAAATTACCACGAATCTGCGCTCTCTTAATCGCTGGCAGAACTTCCTGCACCAGTCCCGTCTCAATGTTTGAGCGAATCTCGGTGACACTTGTTTTGGGTGTGAGTCCGCTGAACTCCGTCGTTTTTCCATCGAGAAAGGAAGTGAGCTTCTTATCACCTGTTTGTGCCGGAAATACAGCATCGTACGCGATCAAGAGCTCCTTGATCCAGTACGATTCCCAGATCGACCCGATCTGTTTCCCGCGTCCCGTTCCCCCGTGTCCCGGGTTCGGAAACCCGTTCTGTGCCGTGTATCCTCCATCATCGAAGTAAACGGTGTTCTGAAGGGAGAACTCGGGGTAGACATCTGCAACGCGATCAAGAATTACAGAAGCGGCACGGGCGTATTTCTGCTTGCGCGTGTAGAGATAGGCCTCGGACAGTGTACCTACCAGTGACCGATATCCGTAGACGACCATCCAATGATGTGTCCACGCGACCGGTACCCAGCGTTGACCGGCTGTCCCGATATCGCCGTTCGTGTCGACCCAACCCAGCCCGTCGTCGACACCCCACTTTTTCCCTTTCTCCGGATGCTCTTCATTTACGAGGTGAGATTCGTCCGCGAGCTCCGGATCGAACGTTCCTTTGTCGTCCAGCCCGCTTTGACGATACGCCTCGAAGTCGTTCGTCGGCAGTGTATACTTCCCGTTGGTGATCTTCCACTGTTTGCCGGGCTCAGTCGCGGGCTCGATTCCGTCGACCGGAAATTTTGCTTCCCACTCGCTTGATTCAGGCGGGTGACTGGCCGTCTGTCTCGCGAGCCACGCCGATCGCGGGATGTTTTGTGATCCAACGTATCGCCAGAGATCATCGAGTGTAAAGTATGAGAGAATAGTATCCGCGGCCGCGACTACGTCGTCTCGGACCGTCTTGGCCCAGTCATACTTCTGGATGTTTTTGCGTGCTGCTTGGCGCTCTGATGATGTGTAGTATGTCGGTCGAGATTTCCCCGATCCCGACGCTGTCTTCGCTGTCGCGTTCTCCGAAGACGCCAATAGCCCGAGAGTTGTGATGCTTGAGGCCTTCATGAAATTACGACGATTCACAGGCGAGCTGTCGGCCACGCATCCAAGATTACGAGAATCCGTTCCGTTCGCACGAATACGACACTTCTCGGCTGTATCGACCATTATGCCGAGTTAACACTATCAGGAAATAAGATTTTTGATCAAATAAATATAATATGTCTAAAATAGTGGCTGAAATATGACGGTATATTATATCTGAATGCATTTTTCAGTTCAGTGGAGAAAGCAGATAGAGGGCGCTTATCGAGAGATTTGTGAATAAAGATCTATTCTTTGGATTGAAAGGTATATTATTAGCAAAGAATTTTTATTTGATATGTTAGTGAGTTAGGACGGTTGCTCTTCGTAGTGTGGCACTGTGAGCGATCGATGAGGAAAGCTAACAAAGTCTCAATCACTCGTCGGTGAGTGAAAATATATCTGTCACCGAACAACCCGACTCACGTGGATTTGCCAACGTCCTGTTTTCATTCGTCCCCCTCATCGTTGTTTTGCAACGGCGTACGTCGGGAGAATACTGTGGGGGATAACTCGATCGAAAAACGCGTTTAATGTGATAGAATACGTGATGAATGTGTGAGTAGATCGGAAGACAGTCGAATACTCTTTTATGTCTGCTCACGAAGTGGATACGATGGCGACACGAACTACGGATCCGGAGTGGGAATACGCTGTGATCGGAACGACTCTCTGCGTTTCGGTCGGAGCCGTTCTGCTCGGCGTGTTCCAGCTTGTCGACGGCGAGTCAGTCGGTACTGTTCCACTTTTTTTCGGAGGCACCGGTCTCGGGCTTCTCATTTATCGCTGGTATAGTCGGACGTGGCGAGCTGATGACGGGACCGATTCGTCTGTAACTGCTTTCAAAGACGATTCATACGCAGCCCTCTTGGAACGCTACACTCGTAACATCGACGATACGACGTCTGATGATCAATTTTTAGATATTCGACCTCCCTGTTCGGACGACGATGACGAACAGGACGAATCCACCGCAGAGCGCAGCATCGTCCCGAAGCGAAACTAACGCTGTCGATGGCACAACCCTATCTGGATGGGTAGTGGGAGAATGTACAACTCTGACTCGATTTGGAATTATCCTGTTGGAGACTCACAGTCCCGGCGCGATTCCGACGTACACGGCGATGATGTACAGGCCACAAATGGCGGCCAATACGAGGATGAGCAGGATAAGATAATCGAATGCTCCCTTGATCGTCGTCAGTTGTGGAATACGCATGTGGCTGTATACCGATTTGATCGTAATAACAACAACGGCATTTTATAACATCATATTGCCACTTCTATTGTAGAATTGGTCAATAATTAGCGAAATACGCGCTTCGCACGGACCATCCTCTTCCCGGTGAGAAACAAATGATCACACGCATCCCTGATCTCGACCGAAATCATTATAATCTAACCTTAATAGGCAGCTAATAGATCACGAACTCTCGTACGTTGGGGTTTCTAGTCATCATTGAATGTAGGTAGCGAAGACGGTAATTCAATACTAATCTCCTATGCTCCACTACGATGTAGGATCTAGCCAAGCTTAATAGTAGAGATGTACGCAAGCAGTATCCTCGAATGTCTGTTCACTCTCTCGGTACAGAGCCGAAGTCATCCACTATGTGTACGGTATTATCTGTCGATGTTATGTATCCGAATCTATTCGACACGCAGAAATACTTAGATTTTTTTACCCATGGTTGTTATCCGTACCATGGACAAACTCGCCAACGTCACGGTTGAACGCCTTCGAGAGGCTCTCAACGAGGCTGAAAGCGCGAAGGCAGCAAAGCGTCTCATGATTGCGCTGGCGTACAAAGATGGTGTTTCGGTAGATACACTGAGCGCTCGCTATGGACTGTCGCGTTCGACAGTGTATTCGTGGCTCGATCGCTTCGAGTACCGCTCAATCGAAGAGGCAGTACACGACGATTCCAGACCCGGGCGGCCACCAAAACTCAGCGACAAACAGCAATCTGCGCTTCAGACTGCACTCGAATCATCGCCCACGGACTTCGATTACGAGCAGTCATCGTGGACTCCAGAGCTGCTCCAGCAACACATTAAACGCAATTTTGAGGTGTCCTACTCATTAGGTCACGTTCGTCGCTTACTCCGTGAAACTGCCAATCGATAACCTAAATGTTCCTTATGCGTACCCACTTTGTACCGGGTTCAAAGGCGTGTATACCGTGAATATGGTCTCATTGGTGGTTCTATGGAATATAGGAAGTCAATAACTTTCCTGAGATACCACCTATTCATCAGTGATGTCCGAGTGGTTGACTGACAGTGATTGGGAGCGTATCGCGATGTTTGCGAATACTAGTATGCACGATCGTACCCCGGAGCTGCTGCTTCCAGAAGATGGAGCCGATATCGACGATACTCACCACGGTAGTACTTGAGTGACGGTACACACAAGAACGGAAAATCGTTGATCGAACGGTACCGCTTCGATCGTCTATTTTGCGCTCGATACTGCATCTTTGCTACTACCGTCTCTGTGTTCTCAGATAATAGAATAGTTGGATTAGATTATTGAGCAATGAAACAGGTCACACAAGGTTCTCTGCTTCGATTGTCTGCCAGATTTCTGTCCCCTGTTCGGTGATTCCGTAAACTCGTCCCTTTCGACGATCTTCTGAAACGAGTAGCTCAACGAGCGATCGTTCTCGGAGCCGTCCAAGCGCACGCGAGACATGAGATATCGAGATATCTGCGTCATCGGCTATCTGCGATGGTGTCGCAGGACCGACTGCTAGTCGCTTGAGAACGGCTACGCGATAATTAGAGCTAATAACGAAACTCACTTCGTCCCAGTTTGGTGTCATTGGGTGTCCTCCATGGTGTCACAGTCGTCCTCACAACGTCCCGTATTATCCGAATACAGGTTTAGTAATATACCACGTACCACAGCAGTTGCGTGTGTCTACTTTTTGTTAGTTAAGTTAAATAACTTTGCCTTGCGAATCGTAGCTCAGCAGTCATCCTTACGAAGCGGGCGATTATTGTTTGGGACTAATTACTCCGGTAAAGGTCGCTGCTTCGCTGATCTTCGAGTATCACAGAGGATCATGTAACATATCCATTTGAGGAACCTATTCATTCCTTACTCATACGGTAGAAACCGTATAACAATGCGCGAACACTGGCTGAAATCAGTTCAATGGGCACCCCGATAATCAATCCATTGAGTCGTTTGGCTCGCTCTTATCACTTCATTAGATCCAAAGAGTGCGGACGGGGGAGGCTTCAGAGGTGGATACGGTGACAAACGCAACTTCAGAGCGGTCGTGGTGGCGTCGGCTCATCACTGGTTCGCTCCTATGGGAAACCATTCTCGTTATCGGTTTTGCAGTAATAGCCGATCTTGTTGTCCTGATGGTTGACCGTCCGCCCATTCGGGCAGTGTTCGGATTTCCACTCCTGTTGTTTTTTCCCGGCTACGCGATCCTGACAGTGTTGTTCCCAGGTCAGCCTCGTCGTTCTCGATACAACACGTTTGATCCACTCTCTCGGAGTATCAGCGGTGTCGAGCGAGTTGCATTGTCGTTCGGCATAAGTCTCGCGCTGATACCACCGATCGCGCTCGTCTTTTGGACGGTGAACGATCAGGGGTTCGGTGTCCGAGCCATCCTCTGGGTCTTCACTGCGATTATCACGCTCGGAATGATCTATGGGACGTACCGACGCTTTCGACTACCAATGCGGGATCGATATCGCATCCCAGTCAGCCACTGGATGTCTGAGCTGCGGACAAACGGGTTCAGCGGGGGAGTGATCGGAACCCTTCTCCGGATCGGACTGGCGATTTCGGTTATTCTCGCGGTAGGAACGCTGGGTTATGCAGTTCTCGTTCCAAACCAATCGGCGTCGTACACCAACACCTCGCTTCTCACCCGTGGTCCGACTGGCGATCTCACTGCCGCAAATTATTCAAATGCAATGGCGGAAAACGGAGGGAACCTCATTCTCTCGATCGAGAACAATGAGAAAGAGTCAGTGTCGTACACAGTTGTCGTCAAGATACAGCGCGTAGAAACAAATGGGCAACAGACGTCTGTGAATTCTTCGGACGAACTGAAGCGTCTCCAGACAACTGTTGTGGATGGCGAAACAGATTATCTGTCTCACACCGTATCTCCATCGATGAACGGTGAGAATCTCAGGCTGCAGTACCTCATCTACAAAGGTGACCCCCCGGCAGTCACGACGGCATCCAATGCGTATCAGACGCTCTTTATCTGGGTCGATAACCCGAGTCCGACAGCGACAAACCCAACAGGCGGTTCCGGAACAGGTTCAGGGACAGGAACGGGATCAGGCCCGGGGTCTGGATCTGGAACAGGGCAATCACTGGCGAATACTAGCCCTACGAGAATAGCGGTGGTCGACTGATGTGGCCGTGGGAGCATCTCGCTGTTGGCTATCTTTTCTATTCTTTTTTTACTCGCTTTCGCACCGGATCACCACCTGGTTGGATGGGCGTGCTTGCTCTCGCGTTTGGCACTCAGTTTCCAGATCTCATCGACAAACCGCTCGCGTGGGAGATTGGGCTACTTCCATCCGGAAACTCCCTCGCGCACTCTCTGTTCACAGCACTCCCGCTGTCTGCGATTGGAATCATTCTCGCTAACCGTCGTGGAGTGCCCCAGTTAGGAGTCGCGTTTGCGATTGGATATCTCCTGCACCTCCCAGGCGATGTATTCTATCCGGTGTTGTACGGTGGCGGTCCGTGGATCGATTTTCTCTTCTGGCCGATCGTTCCTGCCCAATCGGGACACGTTTCTGGGTTTGTCTATGAGTTCAGGCATTTAATCGAACGAACGGTACAGTATCTATCTTCACCGTCTGGCCAACTGTATCTAATGCTCGAAGTAGGATTACTCGGCTCGGCAGGGATAATGTGGTACGCCGATGGAATGCCCGGAGCGGGTATCCTTCGTGTCACGATCGCTCGCGTCCGAACGCAGATCTGAACGCTCTATAAATTCATTCTAAGTATCCGAGATCTTTGAGACGATCCTCGATCGTTTCGTTGTGTGTTTTTCGCCGGGCATCGGGATCGAACAGCGGATATTTTCGCTCTCCCGCTGATTCGACGATCGGAAGCGTCTGACCGTCCATCTCCACATCGGCAGGAACATCAAAGGTTGCCAACACCGATGGAGCAACATCAAACAGGTGTGCGTTATTGAGTGGCACTGTCTCGTCGACCACAGCGCCTCGTGCTGCGATGAGTCCGGCACGCTTGTGATTCCATGGTTCTTCTGGGGCATCGAACTGTCCTGCTCCGAGACGAGTTGAGAGAAACTGATCGAAATCAGTTGGGATTGTTAAGATATCCACTGCTCGGTTCGCTTCTGGTCCTTTGAAGTACTGTCCGCGCCGAACAACCGATTCAAATACTGGTTTCCCTGCGGGCGTCTCGGCCTGCTCTAAACATTCGATGAGAGCGGATCGAACCGACTCGTACTCCGACTCTGGAACGATGCCGTCTGGTTCACGACCTTCGAGATTGATACGAACACCGAGCTCAGTACGCGAGCGCATGTATGCCATCGAACGTGGAAAGTCAACCTGTTCGGTCGCGGTACTAATTGCTCTCATTGGTACGTGTCGGAGAACAAGATCATCGAGGCCGATAACAGAGAGGATCGATTCGATTCGCTGACTCGTCAGTCCCATCTTCGCTGTGCTTGCTGTCAATCGCTCAATGAAACTTGAATCAAACTGTGTGGCCTCTGTACCGTGCTTGAGTTGTGCATCTCGGACACCTGCCCACGACGGCATTCCAGTGCCACCGTTTGTCGTCTGAACAAAGCCATGCTCGCGGAGGTACTCATTTACGAGGAACGAGCGGCCCTCGTAGGGGCCAATCCCGTGATCACTCACGACGAAGACGTTCTGGGGTTCACACGCGTCGAGCAGCTCGCCAATCTGTTCATCAACCGCACCGTAGATTCGCTCTAGCGCGGCCCAGTCACCTGGCTTTTTATGACAGATCGTATCTGTCCACTGAAACTGGACAAATCCGAAATCCGGCTCGAAACGCTCTGCGAGATATCGGAACGCGTCACCGCGCATCCGAATACAGTCTTTTGCTGATTCGACGTCTCCGTACAACTGATACCCTCCAATCGCCTCTTCGACGTCTGAGAGTATCTCCGGAGGGTGGCATTTCGGTGCTTCGGGAGCGGTATATCCGGGAATGAGAGCTCCATCGAACGGGCGCGGTGGGTGTGTGACTGGCACGTTGACGACAACACTCCGATAGCCGCATCGGTCGAGATACTCCCACAGCGTCCGTCGTCGCACGTGCGTCCCATTGACAACGTTCCACTCATACCCGTCGAATGAAAGAAAGTCAAAAACACCGTGTTTTCCTGGATTTGTTCCCGTATACAGCGACGGCCAGGCGCTCGCAGTCCACGGTGGAATCTGTGATTCGAGCGATCCGCTTGCCCCCGAGAGAAGTCGCTGTAAGTGGGGTAACCGGTTTTGCTTGAACTGCGGTTTGAGCACCGGTAAACAAGCGGCATCGATGCCGATCAAAAGCGTCCGCAGACTCCCGTTATCGCCCATCGATTCGTCTATGGCATCGCTCGCCCTTTGTTATGGTATTCATTCTCGTTTCAGTCTACGTTTGTCCCGCCTTTACTCTGAAGATCACGGGAATGACAACCGAGAGGGAATGATAGTGTATGTCTTGCAGAGTGGTAGCCATCAAATATGCTCAGCTGCGCTTGAAAGACTGTGGAGATATATCAGTAGTTTAGTTTGGATCACGATGTATCTTCGTAATTATATATTACGTGGGGAATGATCCTCACATCAACACCGGTCTTTCAATCCAATTCTGTTTACGACGAGCGAAAACCGCTGTAATTGGGGCCGAATATTCAGTTCAGTCGTTTTCGATCGATATATCATCAAAAACAATCATAGTACTGAACAACGAGTCTGGTTGTACGCTGACTTGCAAATGAAACAGAGACACTACTTGGCTTAATCGGACGCTGTGACTTCGATCAAGGAGTTACGTCGTGATCTCACTAGAGATTCGGATCAAAGTAAGGGCGAATGAAGGACAAAGGAACACAGCACGTCGATCCCATGTCCAGTACCGTTCCGTCCGCTTCGTCACCGCTGCTGTTCAATGATGGGAATTATCTCTCATCGTCAGTGGCTAACTCGATCGGGAGACGTTGCTCGCGCTGTCGTATCGAGAGGTAATGGATAATCGTCGTCAGGCCGAAGAGGCCGAGGATGATTGCTCCCGACACAGTTACTGACACTGCGGCGAACACGCCCACATCGATGACGCCGATGGCGTATATCACCACACAGATGATCTCAATCGCGAGATACATCAATTCCCATCTGATGTCGTATCCTCCCTCGCTCGGGAGGTATTCATCGACATCGCTTGCCCGATCGGTCAGACGGATCGTTCCGCTTTCCGTATCGTAGTCGATGAGTCCTGCTTCAGCCAGTTTTGGAACGTGTGTCTGATAGAGCGAAACGTACGCACGCTTTCGCTCTTGTTCGGTCAGTTCCTCTACTGGTGTATCATACTCCCAGGCAGCCACTTCGTCAGCAAGATCAGTCAACTGCATCGATTCGCTTTCCGATCGGAGATAGTAGAGGACGAATCGACGGCGAGGACTACTCAGCAAGTCGAAGACAAGATCTTGCGACAGTGGCTCTTCATCGCTTGATTCATGATTGGTTGACATACCATTATCCGTCGGGATAGTAGTCGTCATCGCCGCCGAGGAAGTAGAGGTATGTTGGTTACGTTCTTTGTTACAGTCGACCTACGCCTTGTAGACCGATACTAACGGACACCGTAAAACCTGATATTGATTCCTATCGACGAGCATTCACAGAGCAACCACATTACTGGCTGAATCCAGCCGTGATTCTACATAATACTCAAACTTCATGTTCGTAAATATACTTCTACTCGATGAAACCTGTCAATAACAAAGCAAGGGAGAAACGAGTTCTGCCCCTGTATGTCTCGCCCTCGAAGATACTCACAGTTCATTCAGCTCATCAGTAGTTGTGTGTCGTTCGAGCCACAGTCCACACGGGGACCGTGTTCCTCATCGGCAGTTGCGATCGTGTCCAATACTCATACCGAAGCGTTTGACTGGAGCCATGTTTGAGCAGCTACCTGTCGGGGTCATCGGCGTCGGCGATATGGGTCAGCACCACGCGCGTGTCTACACGGAGTCACCCCGGGTTGATCTCGTCGGCGTCGTAGACGAAGACGAAGAGCGCGCAGAAGCAGTCGCTGCTGAGTATAGTACACGTGCACTCGACCAATCAACGGTTCTCGAGGAGGCCAAAGCGGTATCGATTGTCGTCCCAACGCGTGCGCACGCACCGATTGCTCGAGAGGCGATCGACGCTGGTGTTGGCGTTCTCATCGAGAAGCCATTTGTTCATGACCCGTCTGTCGGACAGGATCTTATCGAACAGGCCAACGAACGAGACGTTGTTCTTCAAGTTGGCCATATCGAACGATTTAACCCGGCAATTCGGACGCTTGCCGATATACTCGCCGATCTTGATGTAATTGCCATCGATGCACGCCGCCTCGGACCACCGATCGACCGGGACGTCGATCAGAGTGTTGCGTTCGATCTGATGATCCACGATATTGACATTCTTCTGTCGCTCCTCGATTCCGAGCCACGGTCGATTAGTGCTGTTGGTTGCCGTGACAACCGTCACGTCACCGCGACGCTCCAGTTCGATGATGACATTGTTGGGACGCTGACAGCGAGTCGTCTC
Organism: Halocatena marina; assembly: GCF_023276375.1. Classification (GTDB taxonomy): domain Archaea; phylum Halobacteriota; class Halobacteria; order Halobacteriales; family Haloarculaceae; genus Halocatena; species Halocatena marina. Next base: position 875,008 of record NZ_JALLPK010000001.1, read on the forward strand.
ACACAGCAGAAGGTCCGTGAGTGTTGGATCACCACGAGCGAGTGTTTGATTGTCGTCGATTACATCGAGCAGACAGTTCGAATTCACCGCCACTCGCTACCGGAGTACGTCGAATCGGCTGGTGGCGTTCGCTATCGCCACGAGAGTATCACTGAACGACCGACGGTCGAGAACGGCGAACCACTGAAACACGAGCTACTGTCGTTCGTTGACGCGGTCACGAACGGAACGGAGCCAGTTGTCACGGGGACAGACGGACTGCGAGCGCTCGAAATTGTACGGCAGATAGACGCGCTTGCAACCAGCTCCGAACAGGAGATTCCACAGAAGATTGGATCTGGAATCCTCGCCGATAGCGGGTCGGATTCCATCGGAGGGATATGATATGTATCGAAATCATACGATTGGCGTCGTCGTGACAGCGTACAACGAAGAGGGATTGGTTGGCGATGTGATCAGCCGCATGCCAAGATTCGTTGACCGAGTGTACGCTGTCGATGACTGTTCGACCGACGGAACGTGGGACGAAATCACCCAACACGCTGCTACGCCGGTGAATGAGACCGTTACGTCTCCTGTTCCCGACGGAGGGCGAAACGCCGAACAGATGGTCGTTCCCATCCGACACGAGACCAACCAAGGGGTTGGCGGTGCGATCAAGTCGGGATTCGAGCACGCACTTGAGGATAGAGTAGACATTGTCGCGGTGATGGACGGTGATGGACAGATGGATCCAGCACACCTCCATCGGCTCCTCGATCCGATCATCGATGGAAAAGCCACGTACGCGAAAGGCAATCGCCTTTCGAGAATGTCCCATTTTCGAGGGATGTCACCGCTGCGTGTCATCGGGAACCTCATTCTGACCGCTCTCACGAGAATCGCGAGCGGTTACTGGCGCATGAGTGATCCCCAAAACGGATACAATGCCATCTCTCGGTCGGCGCTCGAGCGTCTCTCGATCTCTGATCTGTACAGCGGCTATGGGTTCAGAAACGACATTCTCGTCCATTTGAACGTCCAGCAGGCAATTATCGCAGACGTTGCGATGCCAGCTATCTACGGAGAAGAAGAAAGCGGTATCCGCTACAGCAACTTCGTCCCACGGATGTCCGGGCTCTTGCTGCGTCGGTTCCTCTGGCGGCTCCATCAGCGGTACATGTCGAAGCACGGCTCCTTCGAGTCGGGTTTATCAGCCGCAGTGATCAGTGTACTCGCGGGAGTCATTCTCCTCACTCGAACACTCTCTCGCAAACGCTCGCTGTTTTCGCGGATCAGCACTGTAGGGATGGTGTTCGGTGGTTTGCTGATGGCGCTTGCGATGGCCGAGAGTCGACACGCGAACGATGCAACCGTGGTGGTTGGTGAAGATGAGTAAGCGAATCCTCTCAGTTGTCGGTGCGCGACCACAGTTCATCAAGGCGTTTCCGGTGTCAAACGCACTTCGTCGCTCGCACGACGATGTGCTTGTCCACACTGGTCAGCACTACGACGCGATGCTCTCGGACGTGTTCTTCGCCGAGCTCGACATCCCCGAACCAGCGTACAACCTTGGTGTCGGTTCGGGAACCCACGCCGACCAGACTGCGCAGATGATGATCGAACTCGACGATGTGCTCGACGCAGAATCACCAGACGTGATGATCGTCTACGGTGACACCAACTCGACGCTTGCTGGTGCACTCGTTGCTGCGAAGCGCTCGACGACGCTCGTTCACATCGAGGCTGGACTGCGGAGCGGGAATCGATCGATGCCCGAAGAACACAACCGAATCGCAACCGATCACCTCGCAGACGTGTTACTCGCGCCGACCAGCAGTGCTGTAGACACACTCCGTTCTGAGAGTGTTCCTGGCGAGATTCACGAGACCGGCGATGTGATGTACGATGCCATTCTGTACGTCCGCGAACGCGCCAACGAGGTGTCGGCAATCCGCGAGCAACTCGATCTCGAACCGGATGGATACGTTCTTGCGACGGTTCACAGAGCGGGCAACACGAGCAACAAAAGCCGACTGTCGTCCATCATCCGTGGGCTGGCGAGTGTCTCGGTCCCGGTCGTTCTTCCGATCCACCCGCGAACCGAAGCGGCGCTCAAAGAGAACGGTCTGTGGCAGTTGGCCTGCGATCAACTCACGATCATCGATCCCGTTGGCTATCTTGATTTCGTCAGTCTCCTCGAAGGAGCAACACTCGTTGCAACTGACTCTGGTGGCGTCCAGCGTGAGGCGTTCTACCTCGATACGCAGTGCATTACATTACGCGATGAAACAGAATGGGTCGAGACGATAGACTGTGGTTGGAATACACTCGTCGGGGCTGACAGTGACCGTATCGCACAGGCGCTCGCGCAGAACGAGCCTAATCCGCCGAAACCACAGCTTTACGGCGATGGTCGAGCCGCAGAGCGTGTTGCTGAGGTGATTGATAGTGTTTGATGATTACGAATTTGCGCTGTGTCTCACGCACGATATCGATCGGCCGTACAAGGCATGGCCGCAAGCGTTGTACTACGCGCTCGCCGACCGCCAGCCATCGCATCTCCTGTCGATGCTTCCTGAGAGAAATCCCTACTGGCAGTTCGAGACGATCATGGCGGTCGAGGATGACTTCGACGTCCGGTCTGCGTTTTACTTCCTAAACGAGCCGGATCTGCTGCGGGATAAGTCGCCCGTTTCGTGGTTTCGCTCGGAGAACTGGATACAACAGCTCGGGCGATACGACATCACAGACGAGGCGATCGTCGACGTCATCCACACACTCGACCGCGGAGGATGGGAGATTGGGATCCACGGATCCTATCACTCGTACGCGGATCAGTTCCGTCTCGCCTACGAGAAAGCGGTGCTCGAATCACTCTATGACGGCTCGATCCTCGGTGGCCGACAGCACTATCTCAATCTCGATCGTCCACAGACGTGGCAGTATCACGCCGAGTTGGGACTGCGCTACGACGCGAGCTTGGGTTCGAGCACCAGTTATGGATTCACAAACGGCTACGGGGTCAAACGGCCGTTCGACAACTCGTTCGTTGTGTTCCCACTGACAATCATGGAAGTCGCACTCCCAGATCCCGGAACGAAAGAAGATGAGGCGATCGCTGAATGCGATCGGCTGCTTCGGGAAGCTGCAGAGAATGATGCTGTGATGACTATTCTCTGGCACCTTCGGTACTTCAACGAAGATGAGTTCCCCGGATATCTCCGTCTGTACCGATACATCATAGAACGCGCCCAAGAGCTGAACGCATGGATTGGGCCGCCCGGAGAGCTCTATCCACACGTTGCAAAACCGCCCGACAGCACAGAAACAAGACCAAAAACGGAGCTCTAAGAGTAAAATAGATGATAGGAATTATAACGAAATTTGAAAGAGGTTCATCATGAGCACGAAATCAATCGATCTGCAACGACTCACGCTGTCCGAGTGGGATGAGGCACTCCCCTCGTCAGGGACCGAAGTGTTTCACACACCATCAGTTCTCTCAGCTATCGACGATCATTCTAATGGGGAGCTGCGATTATACGGTGGATTCAAAGGTGAACAGCCGGTCGCACTCTTGCCGGTGTTCGTTAATGAACGAACGATCGGTCGTGTTGTGACCTCGCCACCCCCCTCGATGGGGATTCCACGACTCGGCCCACTTGTGCTGAGTGCTAGTCCAAAGCAACGAAAGAAAGAAACTGTCAACGAAGGGTTTGCCGAACAGATACTCGACGATCTCGATGTCGAGGCCAGATCGACGCTCTTTCGGATGATCTGTCCGAGGGCCTATCCTGATCCACGGCCGTATCAGTGGAACCGTCTTGAGGTACAACCACGATTCACCTACGTTCTCGATCTCGAAGACTGCACGGTCGACAACGTGATGGATCCGTTCAGTCGGAGCCTCCGGAACGAGATGCGCAACCGTGAGTCGAGCGACATCACGATTTCGGTGGAGGGGATGGACACAGCAGAGCAGATCTGTGACTCTGTGAACGAACACTTCGCCGATTACGGAGCACGATCGCCTGCTGACTGGTCGTTCGTTCAGGATCTCCTCAACGCGGATTCAGTACATCATCGGGTGTACGTCGCCCGTACGGATGATGGATCCTATTGTAGTGGCATTATCGTTCTTTATTCCGATGATACTGCCTACTACTGGCTGGGAGGTATCACGGCAACTCACGAAGGTGTAAGCGTCAACAGCCTTCTTCATCGGACCGTCATTGAGGATATCATCGAAGAACCAGAGTTGGATTCGGTCACTCGTTATGATCTTGTCGGTGCGAACACAGAACGGCTCTGTCGATACAAAGGAAAGTTCAGCGGGATGCTTGTCCCGTATTACGTCGTCGAATCCAACGGTCTAGAAATGAAGCTTGCAAAAGGTGTTTATGATCTCGCAACTCGATAGATATCCGAGTCGTAGTCTCGTTATCGAACGAAAAGCGAACCAACAGCAACGCAACCCAACCGTTCCGCTCAGCTCATCAACCGATCCAACGAAACCATGACACAACGCGTTTCAACTTATACGACCGAGACATCCGCACTTAACGACGAGCAACGCACAATCGATATCCTGCGAAAAACGCTGGCCTACGCTCGAACACGGGACTACAAAGGATGGGATTACGGTGACGGGATGAGCAGTAAGCTCCTCCAGTGGTTCCCAATCGATAATAAGTGGCTGAATCTCGTCGTCCAAGAGGTCGCGAAACGACCACCTATCAACGTTCGACCGTTGTTGCTCATTGAGCAACGGCGTAACTACAAGGGGACGGCGCTATTCGCAATGACGAATCTGAACACCGCCAAACTCCAATCGGTGTGCACTCCGGATGAGACGTCTGCGTCGACGCCGGGATCCGGTGCTTGGTCTGAGATGGGTATCGATACCGATGTCGATTACGAAGACGAGAGTTACCAGCTCAATCAGTGGCTCATCTCGAATCGGAGCGTCGGGTACAGTGGCTTCTGTGGGGGCCACAAACATCAAATTCAGCATTTCCACAGCCGTGGAGTGCCGAATGATCCCGATGTCGTCTCGACCTCATACGCTGTCAAGTCGCTACTGTCGGCCGCGTCGCTCGATCCGATGTACCTGTCTGTCGCAGAAACCGCTGCCAACTTCGTTGTCGACGATCTCAACTACCGAACCGTCGCTGATGGAGCGTGCATCGACTACCACTTCAACCACCCGAGTGACTCGTATACGATCAACGCCGGTGCAATTGGTGCGAGACTGCTCATAGATCTGTACGACCAATTCGGAGACGAGTCCTACCGCCGCCGAGCGAAATGTCTCCTCGACCACATCGCTGGCCTGCAGACCGATATCGGTGGCTGGACCTACCGCGATCCTCCGTCAGCCTCACATCTCTCAATGGACAACCATCACAACGGATTTGTCATCGAGGCGTTCCTCCGGTATCAAGATGTGACCGGCACTGATCGATACGCGAAGACGCTGGATCGGGCACTCACGTTCTATCGGGAGACCCTATTCGATCCGTCCGGTGCACCGAACTGGGACGAAAAGAAATCGTACCCACGGGATATCCACGCGAGTGCACAAGGGATTCTCGTGTTTACCTACGCTGGTGATCTTGATTTCGCACGACGTATTCTTGCATGGGCGCTCGACAACCTTTATGTGGGTGATGGAAAGTTCTACTACCGAAAACACCGCTTCTATACGACGCGGGTAACGTTGATGCGGTGGTGTCAGGCGTGGATGGCATACGCGATGTCGGAGTATCTGATAGCTCTGCAGAACCAATCGAAACAGACAGTGGATGTCTAGGCTGTCACTGGCAATCAGCTGCTGAATTCATTGTATCAGGGGAGCTACCAGCGACAATTCGTACGTCTCACAGCTTGTGCCTACGTCCGGTCGCGGATCCACTTGTAGGCGTGTGCTAGTGACGTGATCACCGGTGAGCCGCGTTCGACCGTATAGAACGGAACGAGTTCTGGATTGAACTTCGCCTTATAGCGGTTGATGCGGGGATTGTCCGCTCCGACGAGATCGTATGTCGCTCGGTCTCGCTCCATTGCTTCGGTCATTACGTGCCAATCGAGTAGATCATTCACAGGAAGATCGATGTCGATATCTGTCCGGACACCACCCTGCCATCGATACACAGTATCGCCGTCGTCGAGTGCGAGCAGCCCACCGATGAACTCACCATCGACCTGAAGCGCGTACGGACGCACGGATCCATCGGGGAGACCAGCTGCCAACTCCTTCACAAATGAAGGCGTAACGTGATAGTCGATATCTTGACTCTCGTACCGGTTATTCACCTGTTCAATGATATCGGAGATTGCTGCTTGACCACCTTCCTCAATTGTGAATGTTTCCTCTTCTCCATCCTGAATGTTACTTCGGGCATCACGACTAAACGACATCAGGAGATCCTCAGGTCCCGGAGAGAGATCGACGAGGTATGTATACGACGGTGTCACATCACAGCCGTTCCAGAGAAACGGTCGCAAATCGTCATAACAGCCGTGGATACGCATGTGTCCGTATTTCGGATCGAACTCCGAGTCGGCCCATTCGAAACACCCATCGATGAACTGGCGCTGCCGACGTTCGAGCTTTCGCTGTTTCAGCCCGTCTCCATTCAATAGTGCGGGACCGAGATAGGAGACTCGAAGCTCTGGCGGTGGTGAGAATGCGGTCCGAATTGGTCCACGTGTAAGTTCGAACAGAGGAAACAACCCAATCGGCTCCTCTCCCACGTACCCTACGAGTGGATGAACCGCAGTATCTGCGTGTTCAGCTTGCACAGACAACGCCTCGTGCCGGTGAAACAAACACGTGTGCGGTGATTGCTCGACAAGTCTATTCCATATTTCGTTGTCACTACCATCTATACGCTCGATTTCGACTCCCATGTCACTATCCGAACGTTCGGGTTCCAACACTGTGTCGTTTTCCATCAATATTTGATATGTATTATAATTTGATAAGAATAACAGTCTTTACGTAATTATATTACATAGGGAGAGTATCAGATTCCATCATTTTACCTCCATTCACTTTATATTAGATACCGATTAACAGCAGTAGATAATACAATAAAAAATTTGACGATGGTCTCGATAATATGTATTATTCCTAGAGATTTATTAATTGCCTATTGATAAAACTGGCATCTGTCAGGCGCATACTCGATGAGAATAGCAAGATACAGCAGGTTATATCTGTAATCAGTTAGTTCTATTCTATATTCCCATTGCCAATTATGAATATTCTCGGACAATTAATTACAAGTGACCACCAGACGTAATACTTCGCGCCGCGGTAACTGCCCACTACTCACAGCGTCGGGGCACCGCAGTACCGGGCATTGAGAGTCATGTCAATGTTACGAGCTTGGAGTTTCAATGTTGTATCGTTTCCGGTAACGTCCGTGAAAGACACGGAGGTAGCCAATGAGCACCAAGGCACCGAATAACTCACAGACACAGTCAGTCGGGAATAGCGCTTCAACAGAAATGGAAGCCGAATCAACCGTCACCGAAACCGAAACAGAGACGAGTGCCGGCCCGTCACTCGGTCCCGACCGGATCTTCGAGGTCTTGAAAAATCAGCGCCGCAGACGAACCCTCCAGTATCTCATCGAGCACGATAATCCGGTGACCATTGGGGCACTCGCAGAACATATCGCTGCGCTCGAAAACGACACCACGGAGGCCGCACTCACTTCTCGCGAACGAAAACGAGTCTACGTCGGGTTGTACCAGTGTCACCTACCAAAAATGGATGACACCAGTGCGATCGAGTTCGATAAAGCGCGGGGGACAATAGCACTCGGAGCGACCTCCGAGCAGTTCGAACCGTACTTGGATCTCGAATCGAACGAATCCGATGCTTGGCCTCGCTATTACCTACTACTCACGGGAATAAGCAGCCTAATATTCGCTATTAATGTAATCTCAGGAATTGGTATCTCGCTTACGCAACTACTCGCAGGTATCCTCGTGGGATTTGTCTTCCTCTCTACAGTTCATATCTATAGTACCCCGAATGAAATAACTACATACCTATCGTCTCTGGCTGAACGCTGAGGGATGCTGTTCGCCCTGCCTGCTGGTGGTAGGTCGACACGTACTATCCATCGATTTCTTGCAATTATGGCCCGTAAGCAACGACGTTGAAGTGGTACGTGTCTACTCTCTACAAAGTACCGATTAACAAAGCCACTCGCCGGTTTTGAGCAGTTTATGAGATTTCTATTTTTCACAAACACCCCGGCTCACGTTCACCTATACAAGCACGCGGTCGCAACGCTTCGGGATGAAGGACACGAGGTGTCGATCTTGGCGCGTGATTATGGCTGTACTATCGATCTTCTCGATTGGTACGGGCTCTCATACACTGTGTACGGGCCGTGTGGGACGACGCGCTGGTCGTTACTCCGACGGCTCCCTGAACACTACGCTCGCATTGCCCGCCATGCGCTCTCATTCGATCCAGATCTCATCTTCGGAATGGGTGCGTATGCTGCCCACGCTGGCGCACTCACGCGGACGCCAGTCGTGTTGGTCCTCGATTCAGAGCCGACGGGACTAGATCACACCATTTCGATGCCGTTCGCTCGAACCATCGTGACACCAATGGCGTTCCGTAAGGATCTTGGTTCGAATCACTACGTCTTCAATGGATTCAAAGAATGTGCGTATCTCCATCCGAACGTCTATGAGCCATCAGTCAACGTCCGCAAACACCTCGATCTCACGCCCGATGAGCGGTACGTCCTCGTTCGTCTCAATGCCTTCGGCTCTCACCACGATGTCGGCCACGGCGGATTCTCGGCTGACGAACGCCGCAAACTAATTACGCAGTTGGCCGAGCACGCTACAGTGTTCGTCTCCGATGAAGGCGAGGATTTCCCGTTTGACTCGCTTCCTGCTCGTCCGTTTGACATCCATCCAGCTCTGTTGCACGATACACTCGCGGAAGCGTCGTTGCTCGTCGCTGACACACAGACGATGGTGACTGAAGCAGCGTTGCTCGGAACCCCCGCGATCCGTTCGAACTCGTTCGTCGGGCCCGAAGATATGGGGAACTTCCTCGAACTCGAAGAAAATAATCTCGTCTACAATCTTCGAACGTTTGAGGAAGTGCTGGAAACTGCTGAGACTGTTCTGAGCCAATCCGGTGTCGAGCGCGAATGGGAACGCAAACGCGACCGATACGTGAGCGAGCTGGTGAATCCAACAAAGACGATAACAACGCTCGCAGTGGAAGCCGGAGACGCTTCTGCTGTTGAAAACCTCCATCGACGCTCCATGCACGAACAGCAACCGATACGGAAAGAGCGGTCACCACAGCAGAAGTAAACAAACATCGTAGTGAAAGCGGTCGTCCATAGTGGTGCCCTGTTCAGTCAAAACATTATAAATCAGGTCTACGTAGTGACTACGTATGACACACGTCACTGTCATCGGAGGCGGTCCAGCCGGATTGAGCGCTGCGCTGTTCACGGCGAAAAATGAACTCGAAACGAGAGTGTTCGACACTGACGAGACGTGGATGCACAAAGCACACCTGTTCAATTATCTCGGTATCGAAAGCATCGACGGGAGCGAATTCATGTCCGACGCTCGAGATCAAATTGAAGAGTTCGGCATCGATCGTCATCAGGGAGCGGCCGTCACCAGTCTCGATCAAAACGGAGCAGGGTTCACCGTGACGACCGACGGCGACGAGTACGAAAGCGAGTACGTTGTGCTCGCAACGGGTGCAAACCGAGACCTCGCTGAAGCCCTCGGCTGTGCGTTCACCGACGACGGAACGGTGGATGTGTCTCTTTCGATGGAAACGAGTATCGAAGACGCGTACGCAACCGGAGCGATGGTACGCGCCGAAGAGTGGCAAGCTGTCATCTCAGCGGGTGACGGCGCAGCAGCTGCACTGAACATTCTCACGAAAGAAAAAGGCCAGCATTTCCACGACTTCGATACACCAGCAGACGCCGCGTGATACCAAATCGTATCGCTGGTTATAGATCGCTACCGTTGCTGGAAACAGTACCTGCCGCTCCTCAATGAGAACGCGACCCATCGCTCTCTGATGGTCTCAGGCATCCGCGCTTACTGATGCCCGATTCAGTTATTCAACATAGATTCGGCCGGTACCATTTTCTGAAACGCTTACAGTCACTTGGTAGTCGATGAACGGGAAACTCACCCGTCCACCGATCCCCTGAACGAATAACGTATCCAGTGCTTCAGGATCGATAGCGTCGTTCAGCGGTGTGATGATCTCTGTCTCGTCGATATCTGCAACTGAACCAACTGCTTCGACAACTCGCACACCGAGATCATGTTCTGATGGATCGTATCCGAACATCGCTACATCTTCCAGATCCGATTCGAAAGACGTCCACTCCCCCTCATTCTCCGTATCTACTCCCATGGCAGCCTCCGTATTGATGTCTGCTCTCATTGTTGTGTTGATTGGGTGGCAGCCCATAGACAGACAACAACCCAATAATGCCCCACGCCCTATATAAACGATGTGGAATTCGTTTGGAATTTCCCACTGTTTATATTTTGGAACGAATAGGTGATGACTATTCGACGGTGCACGGCACCATCCCGTCCACCATAACCGACTCCAAACTGTCAAATTGGGGTCGCCGTAGTAGTTTACTGTATGGTGTAGTAGGATGTGGTTTATAGTGGGCGATGTGAGAATAAATGTCTGAATTATGAGTGATCGTAACAACTACTTACAGGACAGTAAGCATAAGCTGTTTTTCGTGTACCAGACTGCCATCCACAGTGGTGCCCAAGCCGTCGTTCCGGGTCGTACTAGCAATGTTTTGAAACGCGGCCACGATGATGAGATGCGTCAGTAGTAGCTGATTCGTACTCCGGCAGACGACAAGTATGGTACATTATAACAAAGGAACAACGAGACCGCCCTGAAAGCATCGAGATGGATATCGATCGCCTTCTTATCGTCGGGACGCTCGGCGGCGGTGGCATTCACCAATACGTCGAGCAACAGTATCAGGCTCTCAACGGTAGCGTTGACGCGTCGGTGTATGATATGATGTCCGAACCGAAAGGGGCTGGCGTATGGTGGATGATTACGTCCACGCTCGCCTCTCTTCTGGCGGCACTCCGGTTCCCATTCCGATCGCCGCCGGATATCGTTCACGTTCATACCTCGCACCGATTTTCCTTCTATCGCGCGGCGTTTTACGTTCTGTGGGCGTCATCCGTTTGGAACCGTCCAGTTATCCTCCACATCCACGGCTCATCATTCGATGAGTTCGTGATGACCGATTCGTGGCTCGTCTCACGGATACAGTCCCTCGTCTTCGAGGCGTGTGACCGCGTCATCGTGCTCTCTCCCTACTGGCACGACGTGTTATCGACCCGTGTCGATGAAAAAAAGCTCCGTGTTCTTCCGAATGCGATCGATCCCAGCGAGTACACACCCACGTTCGGCGGTGATCCGCCGCACATCGTTTTCGTCTCGAATCTCGTCGAGCGGAAAGGCGTCCACGAACTTGTCGATGCTGTCGAAGCGATCGTCGTTGAGCAGGATGTGCGCGTGAGCATCGCCGGGAGTGGTCCACTCACAGAAACGGTTGAGGCGGTAGCAGACCAGTACGACGCTGTCGACTACCTCGGGTACGTCTCAGAGGAGGACAAACGAGCACTGCTCGAGTCGGGCTCTATTTTCGTGCTTCCGGCGTACGCTGAGGGGCTTCCGATCGCAATGTTGGAAGGAATGGCCGGCGGAAACGCTATTGTTTCGACTACTGTTGGGAGTATCCCTGAAGTCATCGGCGAGGAGAATGGGATTCTCGTCGACCCCGGTGATGCAGAGCAACTAACCGAAGCGCTCACCACGCTCGTCTCGCTCCCAGAACAGACCGAACAGATGGGACGACAAAACCGTCAGCTCACGCGCGATACGTATTCGTGGGCCGCCGCAAAGAAGACACTCCACGATATTTACGCTGGTCTCCCAAGCGGGTGATTCGAGCGGGTAATCGTTCGTTTACGCTAGACAATCGATCAATAACAAAGCCGCGTTCTGTGCAACTCTGGGATAATGTCCGATCCTGACGTTCTCCTGCTCGTTCTCGACTCAACCCGACGAGACCGCGTTTCGGCCTACGGACACGGACGAGAGACAACCCCAACGCTCGATACGCTTGCGAGTGAGGCAACCGTCTTCGAGCACGCGTACGTTCCCGCACCGTGGACGCTTCCGTGTCACTGCTCGCTGTTCACTGGCATGTTCCCCTCTGAACACGGGATAACGAACGGCTTTACCGATCAGCGACTTCGTCTGTCATCCGACATCCCAACCCTTCCGGAACAGCTCTCTGAACGAGGCTACCACACCGCTGGGTTCTCAAACAATCCGTGGGTCGGCCAGCTTTCAGGACTAGATCGTGGCTTCGAGGAGTTTGTCGAGTGGGACCTCGAAATCAGTCGGTCCGATCATCCAATTCACGGACGGTTCGCCAGTCTCTACTCGAAGCTCCACACTGTACTCGGACACGCGAGCCGTCAGCCACTCGTTTTACTCAAACGTCGGTTCTTCACCGAGCGACTCGTAAACCGCGCGTCTCGCTGGCTCCAGCACACTGCCGATACGAACGACCCGACGTTTACGTTCATGAACCTCATGGAGGCCCACAGTCCGTACTATCCGCCCCAGAGCGCGTTCCGCGCGCTCGGGCTGGACCGTCCGACAGCACTCGAAGCTCGTCGGCTCAACGTCAAACTGCTCGCGCACATCATGGGTCGGTCATCGCTCGATAGAGACACGCGCGCTCGACTCTTGGAGTACTACGATGCAAGCGTGAAGTATCTCGATTCGATGGTCGAGACGCTGCTTTCGGTCCTCAAACGAGAAGGACTGTACGAGGACATGCTGCTCATCATCTGTGCTGACCACGGAAAGACGCTTGGTGAGTACGACCGCGACGAGAGACCGCCCCACTACGTGCGGGACGTGAACACGACCGTTCCCCTCTTCGTGAAAGAACCGAATCAGACAGAGCCCGTGCGTATCGACCAACCGTTCGAGCTACACCGACTCTTCGAAACAGTGCTGGACGGTGACCTCGAACAGTCTCTCGAAAATGCGCCATCAACTGCGCTCGTTGAGGACTTCATCCCGCACACTGGTCGGGAAGTAGAAACAGTCACACATTGGCGTGCACTGTGTGATGGCACGACCAAATACGTGACGCCAGTGGAGCACCCCTCTGAACGAACGAATGGAAACGAGCAAGAACAGACCTCCGAACACGAGTCTGATCAGGACCCGACACAGCAATCCCATGAGTATCTCTTCCGTGGAACCGGACTCAATGAAGTCCCTGTCGAAGTGGACGCATCGACGCTCGAGCAGCTACGATCGCTAATGATCGAGCGGACGAGTCAGCTCGATACCGCAACAGCGTCGGCCAACGGCTCGTCGACGGACGAGTCGACACCCGAGGATCTCAGTGGGAGTGTCGAAGCACAGCTCGAAGACTTGGGCTATTTGGACTGATTCACGGGGTTGGCCTTGGTCAGACGATTGAACGTCTTCGGTTGAATGTCAATGATGCGTCCGTGACTGGCTGCGGTGTTGTACGGGTTGATGAATAGTCCTCGGTCATCGTCTGCCGCGAGGAAAATGTACGCGTTGGCAGACGGGAGATACTGTTTGTAATCGATGTATTCGACGGGTCGCCGTCGCGTTTGAAAGCGTTCGATCTCGTACCACTCCGTGAATTCAGACGTTGCTGGCGAGGCAATAACCATCGCCGTTTTGCTCTCGTTTCCAGTCTCGTTGGTCAGACCGTCCGGTGCCGTGCTGTCTCCTCCAGCTTCGGCAGCGGTCGAGAACACGACCCACTGTGTGCCATCAACGATGAGTGACGTACCGAAGTAGATTGAGTTCGGGACGGTAGTGACTGATTCGATATGTGGGGTTCCCGAGCTGGAGATCTCATCTCTTTCGAGCTGAAAGACGTGATTTCGCTCTGTATACACACAGTCCATTCCCCAGATGATCGATGACGGCGTGAAGACGAGTTCAACGGCTCGCCACCGCTGGTCCCCACCGCCAACAATTTCGAACCGTCCATTACGGAGCCGGCCGATGTAACATTCTTCGTCCGTATCACCGGTCGTCATCCAGATATCGCCAGTGTAAGGATCGACTTGCACAGAGTGAATGTGGCGAACGTCCGGTAGTTCGAGCACTGTTGCCCACGTGCGTCCTGCGTCCTTCGAACGTCGCACGCGAGGCACTGCATCGTCCGCAAGCGGATACTCCCCGAGATAGATCGCTGCATCGTGAACACAGACAGCGGGGAGGAGAACACCGGTGAGACCCGACGACGGTGGGAGTTCGATGCTCACCCGCCAGTCCTTTCCGCCGTTATGCGAGACGAATAGCTGTCGACCGGCCGTCGCCAGCAGGACTGTGTCCGTGATCGGCCAGACGTTTGTCGTCTGATATGCTCCGACGAACCATCCTACAACTGATTTCCACGGCTGTGTCGTCTTCAGCGAATACTGGAGTGCATCGAGGCCGGTGAGTGGATTTGGAAGCCGGCCCAGTGTTTCGAACGACCCTGACGTGCGTTCTCTGAGAATCGATCGTCCGTGAGACGCATACAGCCGTCCGTTGTGGACACCCTGTAATTTCATTGTTCTTGCGTACTTATCGCACGACGTTCCGACTGCGAAAGACGAGCCTGTGAGCTGCGATCGGCTTCTTCGTCTTCGACGTAGTACAGTTGCACTTCACCGTTTGACATGACGCGGTTGACTCCCGGCTGATTGTCGAGGGATTGGAATCCCTGACGACTATATTTGAGCTCGCGGTACGCGGTGACCTCCCGCTCTTCATCCATTTGGGTAACGATGACGTACTGCGTTCCGTCGAGCGTTGGCTGTAGCCGTGACAGTCCATGAGCTGGCACCGTTTTCCGATACAGTTTCTCTCGAGGGAGCGTCCACGCGACACCTTGCGTCGCATCACTGTATCTCTCGGGCTCTATGCGAACACCGCGAATTTCCGTGTTCGGTGATTGTATGTCAATGGCCGCATCGTATCCTTCCATCTGGGGTTCCGTCACTTCCAAATTCGCTTTGTAAATGTATGGTGATTGGTAGACTGGTGCGAGCGCGAGCACTAACATGAACACGAAGCAGATCGCAACCACGGTGCCGGCTTTTGGCCGAGAAATCACGCGAGTGAGCCGATCTAGTAGCAGAACCAACCCAACCGCCCCGAGGATCGTTGCCAGCAGCATCAAGAACCCGAGGTGTCGAAACTGCATTCCTGAGATACTTCCTGCGAGATAGACGAAGAATATGATGACCATTGGAACGACGCTCAACGAGATGTACAATCGCATTCCTTTTTCCTCGGTCACGCTGTCGTCGATGCCGTGATACAACGAAAAGAGGGTGATAATAGCGGTCAGGAGTGCATACACCACACCCAGCAAAAAGAGCTTGACGAATATTTCGGTGAGACTGGCCCCGACGACAGACAACGAAGCTCCCTGTGACTGGATGCTTTGTCCCGCAGTACCCCTCCCGTCGATATACGCCATGATTTTGCTCAGGTGCTTACCGGCAAGCCGTCTGAACCACCCTGTTCTGACAGTCCAGAGAATGTAGACTCCAAAGAAAAACGCCGTTGAGGCGTACATTGTTGGATGCTTGGAGACTGGATGTGAGGAATAGAAGAGCCGATAGAACAGTTGTATTCCACAGACTGTCACGAACAGAATGAGGAGGTTGAGCGCTTGTTGGGGGTGATACAGCACAACAGCAGTGACAGCGAGCGCAAGCGCGAGCAACGTTCCCGTAATGGTTTTTGGACCAGTATCCGCTTTCTTTGAGCGAACGTCCGGGGAACGTCTTCCACTGATCGTCCTGTTTGTGAATACCTTTAAGAGGAGGAAAATAACAAATGACGAATAGAGAACTGTGAGGGTGAACGGATGGACACGAAGGTGAGTGCTGATGTGATTAATGGGAAGCAAAAGGAGAGCCGAGAATAACCCCACTACGGTAGCGTGACTCCCTGATACGAGCAATCGGACACAGAGGGGAACAAACACGAAGTAAACGAGAACGAAACAGAGGATGACGATCAGTAGTGACCGCGTGAGCGGGTAACCAGTGATTCGAGTGATGAACACCGAAAGGGTGTGGATGCCGGGATAGATCATTCCATACGGACTCAGTTCTCCGCGTGCGAGGTTTTTCGCGAGGCCAATATGTGTCAATGGATCCGCTGTCCCGTAAAAGTAGTAACCACGGATGAGCGGCAGCGAAATGACTGCGAAAACCGAACACGCAGCGAGGACGAGGGCGAGGAATCGATACGAACTGATCGGAGAGACGAACGCAACACACAGCGCCATTATAAGCGCGGCACCGACAGCGGCCCAGACCGCGATGGGTGTCGCAGTGTACATCGATAGTTCATATCCCGTTGTCGGGTTGTTGTATGCCACCATGATGGCACCCGCTAACGAGAGAAAACCCACGATCAGTAACGGTCTTTCCCATACTCTGCGATCGCCTTCTTTCACTGATGCCGTCATTGATACCGAAGCTCCAGAGACGGCATACTGTTAGTATTCCACATCACCGTTTCGCTCCTATTGCTGCTTCCGTTGGATCACGTCGTGCATTGTTATGCCCTTCATATACGAGAATAGTTGGACGTCTAATCCGGTGTGTTTGGGTTAACTATGGCGTCGGTCAGTCGTAGTATCCGAGATCCCGAAGCCTATCTCTCGCAATATGCTCTGTCGAACGCCGTCGTCTCTCTGGTGGGTCAGAGCTGATCATCTGCTGTCGGTTCTTCGGGGGCTCCGATCGAATGTTCCGTCGCTCCGTCGACGGAATAACCTGCCATGGGACCATGACTAACTCCTCTGTGTAGGTTCCAGATGGGTGGCCCCATTCACGAATTGGGAGCGGTGATGATCGCTCACCGATCATGTTCCCGTGATCTGACGTCACGACCGATGCTCCGACCAACAGATCGAGCAGCTCGTGGATTGATGGGAGCACGCGACGGAAGTTGTTCCGGTAGGCCTGCCAAATGTCGTTCCTTGAGACTGTCGTCTCGCCGGCCAGCAACTGTTCCCAGATGTCTTTTCCTCCGTTTGTCATCTGCAACCGCCTGCCAACATCGATCTCCGGATTCTCAATGAACGGGTAGTGTGGTTGTATGTAATGAATGATGAGGCGTTTGTTTGGGTAGCGCTTGGCTGCGCGACGACCGTACTTCGTCATCGTTTCTGGGAGCACCGTCCCGTGTTCTTCGTCCCACTCTCGCTGCCAGACGTTGATCACGTCGTGGAAGACGGTGTTGATCCGATCACGTCGTCGATGAAGCTGTGGACTAGCAGTTACGTAGACAGTGTCCAACAGATCCTTTCCAGAAAAATTTCCGATGAGGAATTCAACCGTGTGTGATCCTCTGGAGATTCGCCGTTCGAGCGTGCCAGGCAAGTCGTGGTGGTCGGCAAAAAGGTCGTACCGACAAGCATCGAGGACGATCAGGTTGTCCCATTCCTCTTCCATCACGTCGACACCGTCGATATTGTACTCGTACCGGAAGAGCTGACGGTTGTACAGTCGATTCAACTCCCGCGCAAAATATGATGGCGTCGAAAGCCCACGCCGGACCCCCCGCCACAGCTGCGGCAGTGTGTACATTATCCACTACTTGGAACTGGTTGTTCATCGTAAGGATGCTACTAGGACAGATTTGGACTTCCGGATAGAATGTCTGAACTGGTAGTGTCGAGATAATACGCGCATTACTATACGCGAATCGTCCGTTGCCAGCGATTAAGTGGCTATGTCTCTCGCACGACGAGTTATACGCGGTTTACAAGCCATGCTCGTAGCCGAGAGTGCGCGCATGCTTTCGAAAGGACTCATCGTCCTATTGCTCACGAACTACTTTCTCCAACCGGACGAGTACGGTCTGCTGCACTTATCGATCTCCGTTCTCGGAACCGGGCTCCTGTTCAGTTATCTCGGGCTCGCAAAATCAGCAGCACGCTACATAACAGAGTACAAAACGAAGGATCCATCGCAGATACCCTACATCATCACCAAGACATTACAGTACAATATCCTCGCTATCATCATTGTCTGTGGTGTATTCGTTGTTGGTAGCGGACCGATAGCGCGACTGCTCGGCGAGCCGTCCCTCGAACCGTTTCTGGTCGTCGGTGCCGGCTACATCGCGACGATGACGCTCTCTACCTTCACATCGATCGTGTTTCAAGGGTTCAACCGAGTGCGGTGGAGCGCATTTATTGGAGCACTGTCGAACGTCGGTCTGTTGTTGTTTGCGGTCGTATTCTTACTCCTCGGAATGGGTGCACTCGGTGCGCTCGCTGGCTACGTGGTCGGGTATGGAGTCGCTGCCATCGTTGGGTTGGGTGTCATCTACCGCCGATTCGTTCCAAACTACGAATCGGATGCGAGTCCAGAACCCGGTCTCTCGAAGAAAATCCTCCGATACAGTATTCCGCTCACGATCACACGCAGTGGTCACACGCTCGATAAGGATGTTGATACGATCCTCGTTGGGTTTTTCCTGAATCCCGCAGCGGTGGGCTTCTACGTGCTCGGAAAACAGATCGCTGATTTTGTCACAGTCCCTGCAACCTCGCTCGGATTTGCCATCTCTCCCGCGTACGGTGAGCAGAAAGCAAGCGACGATCTCGATGGAGCCGCTCGATTGTACGAAAACGCGTTCGTTCACACAGCGTTGATCTACATCCCCGCAGGAACGGGCCTCTTGCTGGTGTCCGAGCCGACGATCAGATATCTCTTTGGAACGGACTATCTCGGTGCCGTTCCCGTCGTTCAAGTCTTCGGCGCTTACATCCTGCTACGAGCGATTGATAAGATCACCAACGACGGTCTCGATTTCGTTGGACGCGCACGTGACCGAGCGATTGCGAAGACGGGCGCATCGGTGGCAAACGTGATTTTGAACGTCCTTTTCATCCCTGTTATCGGCGTCGTCGGTGCAGCTCTCTCGACCGTCATCACGTACGCTGCGCTGATCATCGTTGAACTGTATATTATCAACCAAGAGTTCCCAATCAACGTTCAGAGTCTCACAAAAGAAACGCTCAAAATCTGTCTGGTCACCGGACTCATGTCCAGTGTCGTGATAACCCTGCTCCCGTTCGTTTCCAGTCTCATCTCGCTGCTTACGGTCATCTTCATCGCAGGAGCGGTCTGGATGGGACTGACAGT
Organism: Halocatena marina; assembly: GCF_023276375.1. Classification (GTDB taxonomy): domain Archaea; phylum Halobacteriota; class Halobacteria; order Halobacteriales; family Haloarculaceae; genus Halocatena; species Halocatena marina. The sequence continues at coordinate 894,301 of NZ_JALLPK010000001.1, forward strand.
GATGAGCGGACTGATTGATCCCTCGCTGGTCCATTCGTTCATCGGGAATGTGAACGAGTGAGAATCAGCGTGGGCGTACGAATACGTGTGAATTCCTCTTCTGACGTTTATCGAACGACACAGCCCGAATTCGACCCTTCTCAGAGATTCCACCGAGCGTATTTAGTGCCCGGTAGATTACTGCTGTTGTTGCTGGGTTGAGGATTGTTGGGGCTTGGCCTGCTCGGTTTCGTTAGCAGCGTCACGTATCAGTTCCATCATCCTGATAACCCACTGTGCCTGTTCGATGGGAACTGGCTGTTGATCTCCACGCAGCAGTGCATTCGCTTCGGCATCGATCTGGTAGAAGTGCGTTTTCAGTGCCTTTTCACTCTCCCAACTACTGTCGAACCGATTGGACAGAACGTCCTGAACCATGTTTGCCGTTCCCATGACCCGTCCAACTGCTCTGTCGAGGTTGTTTCGGGCACGATTGATCGACGATGTCGTGTAGTCTCTGCGGATGCGAACGACGGTCTGAGAAATGAGGTCGATGAGTAGCGAGCTGCGGTCGCCATGAACGCTGAGCTGATGCTGTGGAACACCACCCGCACTCACTCTGATTGAACTCAAGCCCCCATTGACTGTCGGATACTGCATCATCACCGAATCGTACGAGAACGGCTGCTCGTACGACTTCGTCAACGCTGTCTGTATGTCGATATCGTCATCGTTCTTTGGGTATCCTCCGATCGTCAGCGCGATGTACAGAGGATGTGGAATTCCCTCTTCGAACTCTCCACCCGACAATTCGAACGTCCACGATCCACGATTTGGTTCATCAGCGAACGATGTACCAGTGTATGTCAGGTCAACGCCACGGATCTTGCCAACAACCCCCTCGTCGATCAGCTTACGCGCCTTTCGCATGGCCGGATCGAACACGTGGTTGTGAACTGACGACAATACGACGTCGTTCTCTTCTGAGATCTCGATTAGTTCATCAAGTTCGTCGCTCGTCTCCGTAATCGGCTTTTCAATCAGAACGGGAACACCGCTTTCCATCGCTTTCCGTGCGAGTGTAACGTGTGTCTGTACAGGAGTACAGATATGTAGCCAGTGTAACTGTTCTGAGGAGAGCAGTTCGTCTATATCGAAGTATGCCGTTGTGTTGTGCTCGCGCGCTACTTTCGTCGCCCGCTCTTCGTCAATATCACAGACGGCAACAGGCGTCGTCTTCGGACATCTCCTCAGTGCTGTTAGATGTGTTCCCGATACAACACCCGCACCGACGACTGCTGTTCTGAGTACCATAAAGTAATATTTATCGATCGTATGCATTGTTATACGTCTCTTGGGTTCGGGTAAGGTCTCCTTATTCGTCGTGTGGTGGTCTTGACTCACCATCCGTTTCGTCAGTTGACTGTTCTTCATACGTCTGCGCCCGAGATTCGAGTGTGAAACGCTACCGTACATCGCTTTTCTATCAAATACCGCGATTTCGTACGGTAGCCACGCCTTACAACCGATAAGCACAGATTACCTACAATTAGTATAGAGGATTTTACATTATAGTTATGTGGTATACAATCGTGGGTAATTGCTTTCAATCCATGATGTTTAGGAACTGGAAAATGGATGTATGTAGCCGCAAGGTACTTTTTAGTAATCCTGCATTACCCAACGATGCCATCCAATGCAGAGAGAAAGGGAGAGAATAAGAGAAGCCTACAATTAGGCAGACGTGGGTATATGAAGCTTACCGGAGCCGTTGTCACCGGCTCTGCAGTCGGTACAACGCAGATTGGGCGTGCACGCGCAGCAACCCACCACGGGATCACATTCGATCGCGTTGTCGATGCGGTCGCTGATCTGGGCTGTGATCCAAAGGGGAACGCAGACGTCTCGAGTAAGGTCGAGTCGGCCCTCGACGGGCAGACGCTCGTCGAATTCCCCTCAGGGACGTATCACTGGGATGGATCGGTAACGCTCGATACCGATCGGATCGGGATTCGTGGGACGAGCGACGACGTGCTGTTCACCTTTCCTGCAGGGTACAACCAATTTTTCATCAACGGCTCGTGTGAACAAGCACTGTATGAGAACTTCGATGTCGACATCCAGCCCGAGAATACCGCGACAGGGATCCGAGTTGCTTCCGAGCGAGGATTCCACATCGAGAACATCGAGCACATCGGGCGCGGCACTGCCGATTCGAGCGACGTTACCCGCTGTTGGCAGCTCCGCGTGAACGATCCAGACGCAACGGGCGTCGTGAAAAACTTCGTTGCGAAGAAAGGCTCGGCGTGGGCGCACTACAAGGGTGGAGATGGTCGTGTTGGAATTTCTATCTACGGCGGCGAAGGGACGATCAAAGTCATCGACTGTCATCTCGAAGAGTTCGGTAACAACGGTATCTACGCGAGCCGATCTCTGAGTTCGGTCCAAGTCGAGGGCGGCACCTACCGCAACAACAACGTTGCTGGCATCCGCTTTTCGGGGAAAGGCAGCTACGTCGATGGTACAACCATCGAAGTCGACCCGAGCAAGTACTCCGGACCACGCACCAGAGAGGACGACTCGTTCAAAATGCGCGGTATTGTCGTCGAGCAAGGAAATAGCGACACGGGCGGATTCGACGATGCTGGCGCACAGATCCGGAACACAGATATCATCATCCAAGACAACCCAACCACCGGGCAAGCCATCTCTATGTGGACCGGTGGCCGAACACTCGCTGTCTCTAACACACGGATTGTTTACAACAACGACGGTGCGCCGGCGATCTACCGCGAGGGAAAAACCTCACAAGGCAGCCACAGCGCGAGTTCGGGCGCACGGTGGCTCCGCATGGACACCGTCCAGATCACCGGCGCTGCGGCAGAGGGACCAACCATCCTCGCCGAGGAAGCCGATAATACACAGATCAAAAACAGCTACATCGAACAAACCGGAGACGAACGGCAAGGCGTCGTCCTGTCTGATTCTGCGGACACTCTCGTTCAAAATAGTGTTATCGAGGTCAACGCGAAGGCTGTCTCCCTCGATTCTTCATCAGGGCAGTCGAAAAACATCAGACATTCGGGGAAACCACTCCCAAAAAGCGTCGGCGCACCATCATCCACGCCGAACAGCCCGCAAAAGGCCGCCGACGAAGTAGCCACGTCAGCTCCGAACACAGACACCCCTTCGAAGGAGAAGGATATGGCCGAGCCAGATAGCTCTCCGAAACAGAATAGTGGTGAGTCGAAAGCGAGCAAGAAGACCGAACACACGCTGGAGATCGAGGGAGCAGGTTCGAAATCTTCGTATTCGTTTGCTGTCGATGGGCAGGTAAATCCCAACAAGCGTCTCGGTCGGTTCGATACAGGCGATGATACGTTTGTCGGGGACAACTGGGTATCGGGATTCGTCGTTCGCTACAGCGACGGGTTCACGTTCACTGGTTCGATCATCGCATTCACGCTGGAGGGTGACGCCACGGTGCGTATCGATGGAGAAGAAGTCGATCCGAACACACTCGGAGACAGCGAGCAGCAGCATACGCTCGTCATCGACGGACAGACACCGAAAAAACCTACTTCGTACTCGTTCACCGTCGATGGATCGCTCACCAAAGGATCGCACGCCGATATGGATGATACTGTCAATAAATCGTCTGCTTGCGGAACCGTCGATGGATACCAAGACAGTTTCCAGTTTTCTGGACAGATCGTTCAGTTCGACATCGACGGCGATGCTGCAATTAGCTTCGAGAAATAGGAGGAGAAAATAATGAGTCTACCAACCACACGAAGCGCGATCGTCACCACGCTCGATGTTCGATCGCTCTGGGGGGGTAACCGAAACAATACATGACGACCGATAAGGGGCGCTCAGAGTGGCTGCATCAACCACCTGATCCCGATCCAGAGAAGGACCTCGGATACGAACTCGACTGCTGGGAAGTGACCGAAACTCGCTGTCGGGGCGAAGAACACCTTGCGTTCCTTCCCTCAGCTGATCGATTGATCGGTGATGCCGAATTCATCGTCGCGCATCCTGACGATGTCTGTGACCTGTTCGAAATGCTCTAACTAAGCTTCTCGCGTGCGCGAGACTCGATTACATCTGATCAGACCAACACGCTGAGCATCTGGCTATCCTCACAATCGACGAACGTGGTGTTTGGTGCTGTCTTTGACTTTGAATTCTTCATTGCAGTAGAATAATGCGTTCCCTATATCGACGAGCCAGAGGCATCTTAGACGATCTAACGGCTTGACCGGACTAGTTTGCTGGATCAATTAGAACCACCGAGGCAGCGATACTGTGTGTTAGCCGCTCTTCTTACGAATACTCCGCGGCGAGTTCGTCTAGTGCCTCGTGGTGATTCATGCTGTGTGGAGCGGTGAGCGGTGAAATACTCACTCGTCCGTCTAAAACGGCTCGTCGGTCCGTCCCGTCTGGGTCGGGAACGTTTCCATTGTCGATCCGATCGAAAATCCGGTCTCGGAGCACGACGTGTTCTTCGTCTATGACGGCGTCCATTGCATAGACGCTCGATGGTTCGGTAATTTCCATCTCACACGGACCCTCAGCCGACATCGGGACGTTCACATTCAGGTAATCTGCGTGCTCAAACACGCCTGACTCGACGGTATTCGCGGCGAGGTAGCGGGCGACACGCGCAGGCTCGTCGTATTCTTCGAGATCCGGATCGAACGACTGAAACGCTATATCGCCACCGGGAATGTACATCGAAACTGCGATTGCAGGCGTTTCGAAAAAGGTGGCCTCGACAGCAGCGCTCACCGTTCCGGAACGACCGAGCACGTACGCACCGAGGTTCGCTCCACGGTTGCAGCCCGAGACGACGAGATCGATCTCGGTTTCGATCGCCTGCATCCCGACGACAACGCAATCAGCCGGTGTTCCCTCAACTGCATAGCCTAGTTCGTGCTCCTCGACGGCGACGCGGCTCGACATTGAGCGTCCAACAGCACTCTGGTCGTCGGCAGGGGCGATGGCTGTCACGTCTCCCACTTCCGAGAGCGCTGCATAGAGCGCGCGCAACCCAGTCTCCTCGATACCGTCGTCGTTCGTGAGTAGGATGTTCATGATCCGTCTCAGGAGCGAGACAGAAAAAGCGCACCGTTCTCATTGCGAGAATTGTCGACCGTTTCGGCCTCCTTTCGTTCCCGTTTACAACATTTATTGGGCTACGACACAGTGCTGATACGGTCTACGATCGTCTCCTCGTCGACAACGAGGTTGTACGCTTGTTCGTCGTCGTTCCAGAGCACGAGTACGTTCTCGAACGCGAGGAGCGTACCGTACTCCGCTTGCGGGAGATCACGGTTCAGGCCAGTCTCGTTTGCGAGCACCGCGTAGTGATCGACCGTTTCGCTCCCGTCTCCAACTTCGAACAGCGGGTTGGCCGAACCGATGTCGTGGCTCAGTTTGATACCAACGAGGTTGATCCGATCCGAGACGTGGCTTTCCGATTCAGCCATCGGCGCGAACCGCGAGGGATCGGGCGTAAACTCGATCCGTTGCCGGCCATCACGACGAAGTACCGAATAGGCGTACTGAACGTCGACATTGATGAACTCCTCTGGTCGCTGTTCCGTTTCCGGTTCCGTTTCGTCGGTTGAATCGGTGTCCTGTGCTGTTGCTGTCTCGGTGGCTGCTTGTGCAAGCCGACGCTGGAACGTGGGTGTTTCGATATCTGGCTTGACGTCGAACGACCAGCCCTGAACGGTCGATTCTGGAGTCCGATCGGGCCAGAGTCGCACTGTCGGAGCATACACCGTGTAGTCTTGTTCGTCCACTAGTTCTCGCTCGATCGCTCGCAGTCCCGTGGCCGTGTTCTCGTCTGCTGGTGCAAGCATGAGACACGTTCCGTCGGTTGCCAGAGACGAGAGATATCGTTCGACAGTCGGAACCGGATCGTCGAGTTCGCTCAGAACGTTTGCGAACAGCACGAGATCGTACTCGTCGTCTGGCTCGAACGCTTCGGCGGTTTGGCGGTGGAGCGTGACGGATTGGTTGCATCCCGGTTCTACGAGCGCATCGAACACATCCGCGGCGGCACTCGGTTCGACAGCGTGGTAGTCGATCAGACACACATCGGACAGCAAATCGAGAATTCCGAGTGCCGGACCACCGACGCCCGCACCGACGTCGAGTAGTCGCAGTTGATGTGGGATACAGTCCTCACGAGCGAGATCGGCGAATGCATGCTGAGCGACCGCATAGTTGTCTGGTAAATGGTATATGGCGTATGCGAGCGCAGTTTCAGCGTCGTACTCGACGGATCGTTGATCGAAGTACTCGGCTTTGAACTGACGGATATTTTCTCGGAGTCGGTCACCCGACTCTCCTGTCTCCCACTGTTCGCCGTAGCGTTCGACAAGGAGTGTTTCGAGTCGTTCGACGTGGGATAGAGGTATCCGATCGACACCATCGAATTCGATTTCGACAGGTGAGTCCGACACCGGGACAAACGCCTCATCACGCTCGATGAGTCCGAGATCGAACGCCTGTTCGCGGAGCACTTGCCGCACAACAGCTGGATGGGGCTGTCCCTCGACGTACTCGTATATCTCCTCGGGATCGATCGGGCGCACGTTCTGTAGATACCGGGCGTTGTTCCGCACTTGTTCGCGTTGTTCGTCGTTCATTATTTTGCCTCCTGGTAGAGCGCCTCAAACGTCTCCTCGTCCGCGTCGGCGATACGCACAGCAGCCTGAGCGACATCTTCCGCCCCGCCGAACGCCTCCTGAATCTCGGCGTACACCCGTGGATTGCCGCTCGTGACTCGCTCGGCGAGAACAGAGAGCTGTTTCGAAACCGGCGTATGGAACTCCTCTCGTACGGTTTCACTGGCCAACCCAAACGCGAGGACGGCGGCGTGCGTTCGTGCTTGGACGGTTGCCATCGAGCGGTCGTGTTCCTCCGCTGTGGTTTCGAACAACGTGTTCCCGTCAGCGGAGAGATCATCTCGAATGCCGTCCGTCACCGGACCCGAGGCGTCGGGAACGACGGCGATACGACCGGGAGCGTGTCGAGCAGAGAACAGCGGATGAAGGCTCATCCGTTCGTGATCTGATCCATGCTTTCGCATCGCAGCGACCGCTGGTCCCATAACGCCCGTCAAATCGAGCACCGCTCGGCGAGCGCGATCGATGTGTGTCGCAATCGCAACTTCGGCAGCGGGGATCGGGACCGCGAGACAGACAGCGTCAAAGCGTTCGTCGGTATCGACAGCAACAGCGCGCCCATCCGTCGCTGTCGCGGCCCGCTCTGCATTAGTCTTGTTTCGGTCGGCATAGGCAACCGACCCACTGAGACACCCACCAAACCACGTTCCCATTTCCCCCGCGCCAACGACGAGTACGTTCATATGTCACGGATTCATCCCGGTACGCAAAAGCCTGTCCGACCGAGACAACGCGGTCGCACGCGTTTCGATCCGAGTGCTCACTGCACTCGACTTACCTGAGCGATACGAACGGGAGCGAGGCTCGCTGCTCGGCAGTGTACGAAAGCGCATCGTGCTGTGTGATGCCTTCGGGCGTAATCGTGTCCATAATCCGCGGTGCCATCGCTGTTATGCCGGACTTGGCTCCGCCGAAGACGTAGGATTCGTTCGCTTCCGCGACTGGACGCAGTGTTCCGCGGTCCTCGGACTGAACGACTGGAACAACTTCTAGGTCCGCGACGTCGCCATCGTCGAAAGCCCTCCGATCGACGCTCACCGTGACGGTGTTCGACGACGTGTCGACGGCTTCTCGAAGTGTGATCTGGTTGCCTGCGTCGGTCACTGGCGCGCCCGTCGAATCAACGAGGCTCTTGGTGAAACCACTGATCTCCATGCGGTAGTGCCACGGCTGCTCGAACGATGTCGTGGCCAGCAGATCGTCGAGGCTCGTCGTCGAGCCGCCGTCTTTGTTCGGATCGTGCATCCAGAGGACGAACATTTGAGGCGAGAATCCTCGACTACTCCCGAACGCGTTGTATAGGTTCTCGACTTCGAAGGTAAATTCGTACACGCTCGGCGTCTGCTCGACCGTAAAGGAGCGCAGGTCGAACGCACCGTCCTCGAAGGCGCTGTTGGTCGGGTAGGTGTAGCGTCCGGGGCCGTGATCGTCGTCGGCCGAATCCGAGAGGGAAGCGACGGTCACCGGCGGTTTGACCGTCACAGTCTCTGTCGCTAGTGCTGTTCCGTCGGCCGTTTGGACGGTTACATCGTGGGTTCCTGGCGTGTCAATCGAGTACGACAACGGTGTCTGATCCGTGGCGTTCGGTGCAAAACGGATGTTCGCATTCGCCACAACCTCGCTGTCGACGACGAGTTCGACGGTTGTGCCACCGATGTAATCCCCGCTGTTGGAGCCAGCGGCCACAATGAACGGCTCTTTGACGAACGTCTCGGCCTCGATAGACACATCGACAGTCTGTGTGGGCCGTTCGTAGGTCGGTAGTTCGGCGATTTCCCGACCGGTCGCTGGCCGCAGCCGGATGGCCGTACCGCCCGTCTCGATCAGTGAGGCCAGTATCGTCGTGCGTGGCGTAACGATCGCCGTATCGATGCGTACGTCCGAGAGATTCGTGTCGTACTCGGCGTCGATGCCGTCCGAATAGATCTCGGCAACGTACTTCCCTCTCGTATGACCGTTGCCGCTGCTTTTCCCGTGGCCGTTGCCGTTGTGCTTCTCGTGCCCCTTTCGCCTGCCGGGTGCAGCGTCGAGGAAGTCGAGTGGGATATCGAGTGCACGGCCGTTTTCATTGGTCATCGCACCGACGTACCATTCGTCCTCTTTCTGTCGGGCGGTGATCATGTACTCGCCGATTGCTGCGTCCAGCACTCGCGTATCGTCCCAACCGGCGGCAGGAACGTCTTTGATGAACTGGAACGCAGGCACCGTTGGGCCGAGCGTCGGGTCGGTGTCTGGCTCCGGCATCGATTGGCCTGTGTCGGTGAGGGCAACGGCATCGAGGTTGAATCCGCCAGTGTCCTCGTCTGTCACTGCCACTGCGACCGTGTTCTCGCCTGCGGTAAGCGAGATAGTCGTCGACACCGTTTCCCACTCATCCCAGTAGGCAGTCGGTGGAACATCGAGTTGGGTGGATGGCGACCCGTTGACCATCACGGTCGCCGTTCTGGGCGTCTCCGGTGGGACAGCGTTGTTCTCCTCATCGCTGGCGTACCGGAGATGGAACTCGTACTCGCCAGCCGAAACATCCTCGACCGTCCATGACGCCGTTGCATTGCTACTGCGGTTGGGATCGATGGGGACGTATTGACCACCGTGGGCGTTGGCCCACTTTGCGGCCGTCGGAAATCCATCGAGTTCGCCGAATTCGGCCTGTGCGACCCCACCAAGCGTGAGTACCGCTGGCTGCTCTGCGAGATAGGATTCCGGGAGGTCCGCAATCATCTGAAGACCACTGAAATAGGTCGGATACATCGCCAGCTGCTTGGCCCGTGTCGCCTCGATCCCGCCAGAACCTGAATCCGCATCGAAGATCCCCGGCGTGTACTCGACAGGCCCGCCGAGCATCCGTGTGAATGGGAATGTCACGTGATGTGCGGGGCTGACGTATCCAAACGAGTCGTACTCCTGACCCAGCACGCCCTCGCGGGTCATGACATTTGGATACGTTCGGCGTTCGCCGGTCGGCTTGATCGGCTCGTGGATCTCAAGCATCTGTCGGTGTTTGGCCGCCGCTCGATACACCAATCGGTGATGGTTAACCAGCGGCTGGCAGTGATGGTTGTACGTCGTTCCATCGATGGTGACACCGCTGTCGGCGACGTAACCGGTCTTGATCGAATGGATGCCCCGTTCCTCGTACTCGGCGAACGGATTGGGATCGTCGTTCAACTGAGCCTCGTAGTTCGAAATGTTTCCGGCGGTCTCGTTGTGTGCGGTCATCTTGACCGAGGGATCGAGCTGTTGACCGTATTCCGTGATCTCCTCCCAGTCGAAATCGGGATAGGAAGCATCGAAGTCCATCGCGCTCCCGTCGCCAGGGTACGTACTCCAACCCTTGTTCCACCCTTCGACGAGCACGCTTGGAATGCCATGTTCGCTCGCGAAATCCATGTATCGTTTCATCCGTCCGGTTTGAGCACCGTGATTACCCGTTTCTGGACCCATATACTCCCAGTCTGCCCGGCCGGTGATCATCAGCCACCAGACACCGAGGAACTTCTGGGGTTCGATCCAGTCGGTTCCCTGTGGAAAGTCGGTCGGGTCGTGGGGTGCGTTGAGATTGAGTACGAGGTTTGACTCGACGAGCGCCCCTGGTCGTCTGCCGATTTGGATTGTCCGCCACGGTGTCCGGTGTGGAGCTGCTGCCGTCACTTTCGTTCCGTCGGGTAGTGGGGCCAGCGTGGACTCGAAGGTAACCGAACCCTCCGACTGTGGTTCGATTGCCATCGCAGCGTAGTCCACGAGACTCGCTTCATGGATGCTCAGATACCGATCCTCGGCGGCTTTCATCGTGAGTGGAGTGTGTACACCGCCTGTCGGGCTCTGAGAGCTGATCTCACTCAACGATGTCTCGCTGTATGCGTATTCGTAACTGTTGAAGTCGTTCTGAATCCACCACGACGTATAGTCTCCGTTGAAGGAGAATTCTGTTCGTTCCGAACTGATGACGAACCCTCCGAAGCCACTATTTTCCGGGAAAACGTACCGAAAACCGACACCATCGTCGAACGCGCGAACCTCCAGCGTGAGCGAACGACCGGGGTCGGCGGCTTCTTGCAGTCCAATTCGAAGCGCCGCGTACTGCTCTCGAATCTCGTCGTACTGATCCCAGATCGGTGTCCACGTCGTGTGGGTCGCTGAACGCTCGGTTCCGGTGACAACGATCCCGTCGTGAAACGGAGCCTGATCCTGAAACTCGAAGCCAAGCGTCGAGTCTGCGATAACCGTCATTCCGTCGTGCACGACGCTGTAACTTGGGATTCCATTTGTCACGTCCACAGTCAGTTCGACAGCGCCGTCTGGAGAACTGAGCGTCTGTGTGGCAGTGCTGTCGCCATTCGTCACTTGCGCGGCAGTATCGTCTGCGACAGCGAGCGAAACGGACGAAGCAACAGCAAGCGATGCCAGTCCACCGACGAACGCCCGCCGACTAAGCCGTGTATATTGTTGTTGATTTTGTTCGTCAAACATCAGCTAGCATGGCTAATTCGAACGTAATAAAATTTTCCTCTGACAGGATTGTTCGATAACTGCTCTCTGTCTCCGTTACTCGATAATCAGTTCTTTTGGGTAATCGACGAGGTTTTCGAAGCCATCTTCGGTAACGACACCGAAATCCTCGATTCGGACACCGCCAACTGCGGGATCGTACAGCCCCGGTTCGATGGTGATGACGTGGCCCGGTTCGAGTGTCTCGCCGTTCGTTGCGATGCGTGGTCGCTCGTGAACGTCGAGTCCAATTCCGTGGCCCGTGCTGTGGATAAAGCCCGTCTTCGTGCGTTCATCACTCCGGAGTGTCGGTTCGCCCGCGTCCTCGTACACATCACAGACAGCGTCGTGAACGTCCGCGCCAGTCACACCTGGTTCGATGGCGTCCAAGGCAGCCGTTTGGGCTGCAAGCGTGAGCTCGTACCACTCTCGAATCGTTTCCGAGGGCGAACCCTTCACGAACGTCCGAGTCATGTCGGCGAAATATTTCGAGTCTTTTCCACGTGGGAAGATGTCGATAATGATGCTTTCGTCTGCTTTGAGTGGTCCGCTGCCCCGATCGTGTGGGTCAGCTGCGTCGGATCCACAGGCAACAATCGTTTCATCAAGCGCGTGGTCATTTCTGAGGAGCTCCATTTCGATTTCGCGACGGACGCGTTCGCTCGTCAGTGGCTCTCCATCGTAGTGTAGCGTGCCTGCCTCGACTGTCGCTTCCCGAATGAGCGTTTCGGCACGGGACATTGCCGCTTCATTCGCACGTTGGGCAGTGCGGATGTTCTTGATTTCTTCGTCGGTTTTCGTCGCGCGGAGCTTCGTTATCGTGTCATTGGTGTCTGCTGTCACGTCGATGTCGAGATCGCGTAGTCCGTCGGCAGTCGAGAGCGGAAATCGCGCCGGAACGGCCACAGATTGGACACCGTGTTTTTCGAGGAACGCAGCGACGACGCGGTTGTTCGCCTCCGTCGAATCGTATTTCTCACGCTTTTTGCGGTAATCGAAGTCACTGTACCGTGACACTGTCTCGGCGTTACTTTCTCGTTTCGCTCTTCCGTATTCGAGGCTCGAAACGAGCAGCTGTACACCGTCGGCGTACAACGTCACGAACGGGTCGGGTGCGTCGAATCCTGACAGATACCGTTGATTGGAGGTTTCGCTGTCCGCGTCGATCAGGTAGCCGTCGATAGTTCGGTCGGAAAGAAACGTTTCGAGATCTGAAACATCAGATTGCATGTTTCTGTCCTATACGTCGGTGGACAAAACGCTTTAGATGCGGTGTCGCTCTCTCGTGTCTCGATCATCGCCAGCGATTGATGAGCACAAGAAGGCTATAGCCGATCAGTCCCATAACGAACAGTATTGGTGGAATGAGAAACGGTCCAAACGTCTGTATCAACCACTCTATCGGCGTGGACATATGCTACCAACTCGTAGATCCGTCAATAAAGCTACGCTGTCTGAAGGGATTTCTATAAACCGTCGACAGACAGACACCGTCGCTGTGCTTTCAAGGCCCGTCGAGTGTATTATCGTATTGTGTCGATCAGATTGATGATTGATGCTCCCTAATCGCTTTTCTATTGGCGACGGAACGGACGAATGCGGCTAGCGAGTGCATCCATCCCACCCGATTGGGCACCAACCGCTGTCATTCCACGCCACTCGCTGGCCAGCAGGGTGTGCCGACGCAGTCGGAGAGTATCACGCTGCGTGCGTGTTTGTGCACGCAGTGTACACCACTCTATTCTACTCTACTCCACTTGGTCTGACTGGTGGCAATTCTCGAATCGCTGTTTGACGTCCGAGCAGGAATCGAATGAATGGCATACAGCGCAAGCGTGTCTGTGTAGTGGTGTCTACACTGTGATGATAACGGGGTTGCAAGTGCAGCGGACGATCCTTAGTTGACTGATGAATGAATGTAATCATGGTAAGATTTGCCTGCCCCTCGTGTGGAACAGTTCCAGATGGCACAGAAAAGTGGCTGCGTGTCGATTCCGTACCGGGACTTGGTCAGGACGCACCTACGGTCCAACTACTGATCGATGATGATCTCGAATCATTCGGGTCAGGTCTCGCTACGGACGATTCGGTAGAACCGATGACAACGCTGCGCCCGTGCGGACACTCGTTTCCGCACAGCACGGTAACCGCAGTCACAGAGCAACTCCATGTGCTCGATGATCTACTCGAACGCCACGCTAACGCCACAAGCGGCTTTGAAATCCAGTGCTTGCGCGAACAAATCCAGTCGACAGGAACGAAGCTCGATGCAATCGTCGATCGGTGTGTCGCACAAATGGATACAACGTGTCCTCATTGGCGAAAACGGACATGGATCGATACCAATTCGATGAATCAGTGAGTGTATCGTAACGTGAGCGTACCGCGTAGCCATCTCGGTTGAACTCCCCCTTCACTCTCTTCAGGGCTCCCCGTCGACAGTGGCCTTCATTGGCACTGCAATGATCTCCCGAGTGCGATCACGTTAAGGATGGTGTGAGCACAAGCCGGTCCGATCACACGAACCGAACTTGAGCGGACTGAAATGGTGGATACTAAACTGTTCCTTGCAAATACACCATTGACGATAATACAGTGGTGATGAACTTCGATCCATCCCACTTGTATTTCGAGCAAACGGATCTCATCGGTGAATATTCAATTGGGTATACTAGAATTATTCGTACTATCTGAATGGGCTGATGAGATCATCGAGACATCTCCAATAGAGTGTTCGTTGTTACAACTGTCAACCGGGGCTCCTTCGATTCTGGCAGTTGGATTTCTATGTTGATTTCCGCAACTGATGTCGGTTATCGAAACAGATAATTTCAATGATCCATGCTGATAGATGATCTGTTCGGAATACATGACTTCGTCGTCAGGTGCGGTCTGAGTCAGCTTCGTAATCTACCGCTCTCTCGTGGTCGAATAGCGGAATTTATATGCGTTCAAATATATTGGGCAGAATGGTCGATAGGGCGGACTCTCGCTCACAATTCATTCATCGATAGCACGTCAATTCAAATCGAGATATACAATATTATTTGTTCGGGATAACGAAGGGCTTGCCCGGACAAAACACTGATAGTGTGAATATACGGAAAATAGCCGGAGTCGTCCGGTGTGAAACAATTGGAGTGTTAGCTTCGCTTGCGATACAGTCAATCAGCAAACGACGATCTTCTGATGGTATCACCAGTGCCGTCCGAGTGCACAACCTGATGTCGCATCCTTAATCTAATCATTTAAAATTTTAAAGAAGGTTGAGGGACTAATTTGGAATATTATATTAATAATGCATCGTTTGCATACCAATATTTATCCATTTGATCATATCGAACGCGGTGGTTATTCCTTATGTGTTCCCGATCGATATGAGTGTTGAGTGACTCTCGCATGCTTCGAACTGCTGTGGTGGTATGAGTAATTTGATCGAGTAACTACTCATCCGTGGTGTATCAGCGTGTGAATGCAGGTGTTACTCAAAGTGCTCTCTTCGGAGCTACTGTCGGGTGTTCAAATATATAGTATTACATTCGTAACTGTGTAAAGACGTGATGGGTAGCGATCCGTGGCGACATCTCTCCGTGAGTAAGCGCTATACCCGTTTTCGAACGTGCTTTCGTGTCTCATACTATTGTGTGATAATCTCCCCACACTGGTTGTATTATTGACTACTTGTCTCGACGCTGGGAACTATTGTTTGAGGGTGTCAAACAACCGACGGTCAGTTGTCTTGGGTCGAACGTCGTATGTAGATACTCATTTTAGAAATTCGTGGTCCGTATCCACAGATTCAATTCTCGGCGAGTGTCGCAGGGTTGTAACCATGTTCTCCCTCACAGAAGGCATTCCAGCGACAGGAGTGAGACGGTCAGAACTGGTCGACGTTCATCAGACACGAGGATTCGTTCGAAAACAGTCTCCCCGAATACGTCGATCAAACGTCGATATCCGAATTATTAACTATCTCTCCAGAGACGTACTGTGTATGACCACAGTCACAGTTTGGAACGAATACCGACACGAGCAGGAGAGTGAGGTCGTCGCGGACGTATACCCCGACGGCATTCACGCGGTTATCACGGATGCGCTCGAATCACGAGGATTCGAAACACAAACGGCGACGCTCGATGAACCAGAGCACGGATTGACCAACGACGTACTCGACGACACGGATGTGCTGACGTGGTGGGGACACGCAGCCCACGATGAGGTCGAAGACGAAATCGTTGAACGCGTCCACCAGCGCGTGCTCGATGGGATGGGTCTGCTCGTTCTCCACTCCGGCCATTATTCGAAGATTTTTAAGACATTGATGGGGACAACTTGCTCGCTCAAGTGGCGTGAAGCGGCCGAGACAGAGCGTCTGTGGGTCGTTGAGCCAAGCCATCCGATTGCGGACGGCATCGATGAGTACATCGAAGTACCCGAAGCAGAGATGTACGGCGAACGCTTCGACATTCCTGCACCAGAGACGCTCGTGTTCAACTCGTGGTTCGAAGGAGGCGAGGTGTTCCGCTCGGGATGCTGTTATACACGCGGCAACGGACGCGTCTTCTATTTCCGTCCCGGTCACGAGACTTACCCAGTATACCATCAGGATGACATCCAACAGGTTCTGGCAAATGCTGTCGAGTGGGCAGCACCCGGTGACGAATCAACGCCAGAGTTCGGCAACGCCGATCCGATCGAAGCGATCGATATGACTGACGAGCGCAGCGTCCACTGAATTCGAGCAGTCCGCGAGGTGACAATCTACCCAAACATTTATTTGTATTTGGGGTGACTCAACTCGCATGCAAATCGGCGTACTGACGGCCGTTCTTGGCGGTCAATCGACAGCAGATGCATTTGAATACCTCGCTGATATCGGTGTCGACACGGTCGAGCTTGGGACTGGTGGCTTCCCTGGCGATGCTCACCTCTCACGCGAAGAGTACCTCTCAAACGAAGACGCACAAGCCGAACTCACCGATCTACTCGACGAGCATGATCTTCAGATATCGGCGTTGGCAACCCACAACAACCCTCTCCATCCTGATACAGAGCGCGCAGAACGAGCCGACACCGAACTTCGGGAAGCGATTCGTCTCGCTGATCAGCTTGATGTTGATGTTGTAACCTGTTTCTCAGGGCTTCCAGCAGGCAGTCCAAATGACGAGACACCCAACTGGATCACGGCACCGTGGCCGACCGAGCACGCCGAGGCGCACGAATACCAGTGGGAAGTCACAACAGAGTACTGGAGCAGTCTTGCCGAGCACGCCGAGGAGTACGGTGTGAACGTCGGCATCGAAATGCACCCGAACATGCTCGTCTACGAGCCGACTGGAATGTTAGCGCTCCGTGAGGCTACCAACGATCGGATCGGTGCGAATTTCGATCCATCCCACTTGTATTGGCAAGGTATTGATGTCACCGAGGCGATCCGGTTCTTGGGTGATCACGACGCCATCCACCATGTCCACGCGAAAGATACCCGTGTCTACGAGTCCAACGCGCGCGTGAAAGGTGTCCTCGACACCGCTCCCTACACGGAAGAACCGGACCGCTCGTGGTTGTTCCGGTCTGTCGGCTACGGCCACGGCGAAGAGCACTGGAAAGACATTGTCTCGACGCTACGGATGGTCGATTACGATGGTGCACTTTCGATCGAACACGAAGACTCACTGACCAGTGGACGCGAAGGGCTCGAAAAGGCCGTCGATCTCCTCGAACGTGCCGTGTTCGAAACCACACCCGGAGAAGCGTACTGGGCCGAGTAACGACTCCTGCGATTGTTTTTAGCATGCTCTGGCTGGTTTGTCAAGAGCTCCGGTAGCGACGACGTCAACGAGAGCCGACCGATCGTCGGATTGAGACAACCGGACGTCAGTAGAGTCGTCCGATTCAGTTACGCACGATCCCGCGCGGTTGTCTCTTCGAGGAATTCGTCGGGAAGCGCCTCGATCTCACCGATCTGCACGCGCCAGAGGTTAGCGTAGAGATCGCCGTTAGCCAGCAGTTCGTGGTGAGGGCCTTGTTCGACGATCGCTCCGTCTTCGAGAACGATGATGCGATCGGCGTTCCGAACGGTCGACAGTCGATGGGCAATAGAGAACGTCGTTCGGTCCTCGATCAGTTCTTCGAGGCTCTGCTGGATCAGAACTTCGGTCTCGTTATCGACGTGGCTCGTGGCTTCATCGAGAATGATGATTTCAGGATCCTTCAGAATAGCTCGCGCAATGGCGATACGCTGGCGCTGCCCGCCCGAGAGGCGGTCTCCTCGTTGCCCGACCTCTGTCTCGTAACCATCCTCGAGGTCAGTGATAAACTCGTCTGCGTTCGCGCGCGTGGCGGCGTCGATGATCTCTGACTCGGACGCTGCCATCCCGTACGCGATGTTCTCTTCAATCGTTCCGGTAAACAGGAATGGCTCCTGACCGACGTAGCCAATTCCGCCGCGCAAGCTGTGGAGCGAGATATTTCGGATATTTGTTCTATCGATCCGGATTGATCCTTCGTCAGCGTCGTACAATCGCATGAGTAGTTTCATCAGCGTCGATTTTCCAGATCCCGTCGGCCCGACGAGACCAATCATCTCACCCGACGAGACCGTGAACGACACATTAGTGATCGCCTCCTCACCATCGGGATAGGCGAACGAGACGTTGGAGAACGCGATATGACCGTTGGTGGCGTCGAGATCGATCGCCTCATCCTGTTCCGGAATCGTCACTGGATGATCCATCAGGACGAATACGCGTTCGGCAGACGCCTTTACCCGCTCGTAGTTGTTGAGGAGAATGCCCGCTTGCGACATCGGGCCCTGAATCTGACGCGTATACTGTAAGAACATGACGACGGTCCCCATGGACACCGTTCCGGAGAAGAACAGCGGTGGACCAAAGAGCAGCCACCAGCCACCGACAAGGAGGACAACCGCAAAGCCAGCACCGTTGATGAGCGTCAGGCCTGGACCAAACCGAACGCTCCACCGGCGGGCTGCCCAGCGGGCCTGCATATGCGAATCTGACGCCTCCTTGACGCGCTTCGATTCGAACGGCTCCGTCGTGAAGGATTTTACGACCGCAATCCCACTCAGATTATTTTCGAGCCGTGCCGCGAGATCGCCGAACGTCCCACGAGCCGCACGGTATTTCGGACGAACCGTTTGGATAAATCCGTAGCTGATAATCGTCAGAAACGGTGCGGGCAACAGCGCGACGAGACCGAGCTGCCAGTTAATCGTCATCATCACGAATGTGACACCAGCTACCTGAACGAGGATGTTCAGAATGCGCCCGACCCAGCCGTTGAGAAATCCTTCGAGTCGATTGACATCGCTCGTGAGGATGCTCATCAGCTCTCCGGTTTGTTTATCCGCGAAAAACGCCATGCCAAGGCGCTGCATCTGATCGTAGACATCGGTGCGGAGTGCGTGTTGGACGTTCTCAGCGAACTTGGCCCAGCCCCAGCTTCCAAACCACGTCAACAGTGCGTTCAATGTGTACGCACCCAGAATGAGACCGAAAATGAACAGCAGCTTCTCATTGGTCGATGTGGGGATGTACGCGGCTGGTAGCACTGGTAGCGCGAACGGTCGCTCTCCGGTAAAGAGCGCATCGATTGCAAGCGCGAGAAGATACGCTGGAGCCAACCCCAACAGTGGTGAGATCAGATTCGAGACAAGAGCAATGCCTACTGGAAACGGATATTTCCGCCCATACCGGCTGAACAGCCGAAACATCGGTCGAGAAACCTCCTTGCGCTCCTCAATGAAAAGTTCTTCATGATCATCAGGCATTTCGAAAACCGCCTCGATTCAGCACATAGTCGCTATGAATTCGTCTAGGTATTTCTGGTGGGCAATCAGGAGGGAAGCGAACCGTGACGTCCGCTGTCGCTGCGTCGTTGTTATGTGACAAACACATCCTATTTGGTGTTGGTCTACCGTCTGAAATTTATTCCGAAGACAGCAACAGTCTCCGGATCTCCCCACTGTTTCTCGTCACCATCACACCACGAATGCGATGATCATCGTGTGTCTCAGTTTCACTGCAGCGGCGACACATCAGCCAAGCTCTTTTTATCGGAAACTGGTACGTAGCATCCTCCATGCTGGTTACCTAATATATAGAAAGCACTAAGTTTCAGCCGAGAAATTCAGGTGCATGACACTCGATATCGGTGTTCTCGGCTATCGGTTTATGGGTGAAGCACACGCGAATGCCCTCGCGCGATTACCGATGTTCTTCTCGGATGCTCCCGAAGTGAATCGGCACGTGCTCATTGGGCGTGACGAACACGCACTCAAGAATGCAGCCGATCAGCTCGGATTTACGCACACGGCAACTGCGTGGGAAGATGCGCTGGACGAGATAGATGTTTTCTACAATCTCGGACCGAATCACGTCCACGCCGAGCCATCGATTGCGGCGCTCGAACAAGACGTGTCTGTGTTCTGTGAAAAGCCACTCGCACCGACGTTGTCGGACGCAGAACGGATGGCGGATGCCGCTCGTGGGACGGATGCGATTGCGGGAATTGCGTTCAACTACCGCTATGTGCCTGCAATCCAGTACGCACGAGAACTCATCGCGAACGGAGATCTCGGTGAGATCAACCACGTCCGGGCACGATATCTACAGGATTGGCTGGTCGATCCGGACGCACCGTGGAGCTGGCGCTCCTCAAAAGACCTTGCTGGCAGCGGGTCACTCGGCGATTTGGGAGCTCATTCTATCGACCTCGCCCGGTTCCTCGTCGGGGATGTAGCTGGCGAGATCGACCGCGTCTCGGGCCACCTTCAGACGTTCGTCGAAGAACGACCGGTGGATCCCGACGACGATGACAGCGAAACACGCCCAGTAACAGTCGATGATGCGTACTCGGCGCAGGTGGCATTCGAATCCGGTGCGATGGGAACGTTCGAGGCTTCGCGCTTTGCAACGGGGCACAAGAACGACAACACCATCGAAATAAACGGTTCAAAAGGCAGTCTGCGATTCTCGCTCGAACGACTGAACGAACTCGAACTGCTCGAATCGGGCAACCGTGGATTCCAGACGGTCATGGTCACTGACCCCGATGATCCGTACGTCGATCACTGGTGGCCGCCGGGCCACGTCATTGGCTGGGAGCACACGTTCGTTCACGAAAACTACGAATTCCTCACGAGTGTGCGCGACGAGACACCGTACGAACCCAGCTTTGCAGACGGATGCACGGTCCAACGCATTCTTGATGCCATCGAACAGTCCGACGAACGCGCCGAGTGGGTGTCGGTTGAGTAGGTCCCTCACGAAGTACACCTGCACAAAAAATTGTGCTCGTTTTTTGATTGTCCAGTCTGAGCGTAACTGATGTGTCTTTCGGGCCTCCTTGTGAGCGTCTCGTTGGAAGATTCCTCTCTCTATTACCTGCTGATTGATTTAGTAAGGCATATCACCGTCGTCATAATAGAACAATCCCAGAACACATTCGGACCAGATGAGTCGCTGGTGGCTCTACTACGGAATTGAGCATACACATCTGATGCACTATCACAAGACACCCATTCTGACGTTACGGTGTCACGAAAAACTTTAAAAATATATGTTGAGGTGAGCATCTTTGTTCCGATTTGGTCATAGTTCACTCCTCGATCCTTCTGGTGTTGTGACTGATTTTGTCCCGTCTGGGTACACTTATATTGATGGACACAATACTTGGATATCATATGTCATGGAAAGTGGAACGCGTCGTTGAGCACGCCTATGAAACGGGCGAGGGTCCATTGTATCACCCCGACGAGCATTGTCTCTATTGGGTGGATATTCCGAATGGGCACATGTATCGCTATGATCTCGATACCGGCGAGCACGAACAGTGTTACAGTGGCTCGCCAGTCGGTGGCTTCACGATCCAAGCAGACGGCTCATTGCTGTTGTTCAAGGCAGATGGCGAAATTACTGTCTGGGACAACGGCAGAGAGGAGACCATCATCAAAGAGATCCCGGAAGAACGCGGTTCACGGTTCAACGACGTTATTGCAGGCCCAGAGGGACGCGTGTACTGTGGAACGATGCCACCCGAGGGACGTCTGTACTGCCTCGACACCGATGGAACAGTGACGATGCTCATCTCTGATGTCGCGGTCTCGAATGGGCTGGGATTCTCTCCTGATCAAGCCAAGGTCTACTTCGCCGAGACTGACGCAGAGACGATCTGGTCGTTCGATTACGACGCTACAACCGGCGATCTGTCCAATCGACGTACTTTCGTCGAAACAGTCGGTGGGCCGGGATCTCCCGACGGGCTGACGGTCGACGCTGAGGGGTACGTCTGGTCAGCACGCTGGAACGGTGGCTGTGTCGTTCGCCACGATCCCGAAAACGGCCAAATCGTCGACCGTGTCCAGTTGCCTGCGCGGAAGGTTTCATGCATCACGTTTGGTGGCCCCGAGTACGATCAAGCGTACGTGACGACCGCGACCGCTGGCAACGATCGTTCTGTTGAGGGAGACGGTGCAGGCGCACTGTTCCGATTCACACCCGACGTGAACGGCGTTCCCGAGTTTCAATCACGGGTCGGACTATAAGACGACAGCGCGTCGTACTGTTTTCGAGCGTTCGAGATCTAATAGCTATACACATGTGTAGAACCGAATGTCTCTGCTTTGATCGTGTCTGTCTCTCCTCAATTGCTGTTCTTCGCACATGATCGTCACGGTACACTTAGTAATTGTGCCATTTTCGATTGTCTCTCGATGAGGTGCGTTCAGTCATTTGGAGACTAATCAGTATCATCTTGCGGAGGACAGCTGCCGGTTCGCTTGAGAATCACGGTATACTGATCGATGCCCATATCTTGTGGATCTCCGTACTGAATGGTCCACGGGACCACCCCAACTCGAACAAGCTCCGGCAATCGGGAGTCCTCTGATTTCCCGTCAAGGAACGAGGGACGAGGTCCGAACGTGGCAGCGACCGTGTATGGATATCGATCTCCAGCGAGCAAATTACGGTAGTAGTCCGTTAATCGAGGATCGGACAGAACCGTCGTCCGAGCATTTCGATCATCTGGAGCGAGATACTGGAGCGCCCTGGGAAAGGTGAGCTCGATATACGTCGGACAGCGGTGGGGCATGGCCAACACCCATTCTGGAGATGACATCCGGATTGTTTTCCCGTCAACAGGGGTCTCTCGATAGTTCGGGTGATTAATACGCATTCCATGTGGAACAGCTGCTTCCTGTGGGTCCATCAGATACGTTTCTACTGTCGCGTTCGATGATGCGTCCGCTCTCAACCACTCTGTGGCTTCATTTCGGGGTTGGGTTGCGTATCCGAGAACACCAACACCAGCATACACGCTGCTTGAGAGCAAAAGAACGACAATAAGCGGACTGGCAAGCGACCGATTCCGGTTGTAAAAGCGCGTCAAAACTGCCGCAAGAAGGAGAATGAGCAACGGAAACGTTGGAAGGAGGTGATGCGTGCGTACATACGACCAGCCGGCGTACACCGAGAGATACGCACCGATCCCAACAATAGACAACACGATGGCATCGGACTCTTGTGTTCGCTCTCTCAATCGGGGAAGACTCACCACAACGCTACAGCAACCTGCGACAAACAGCGCTCCGCCCAATCCGTGGAGATAGCCACGGAGAATCCACCACCAGCTTGGTTCGACTCGCCATCCGTACGACTGGCTTTTGTTCACCAGTCCCCGCTGCATCCGATCCAGAAGCCGATCCAGACCAGGAGCAAATACGCTTGGATAGCCAATGACGATCAGTGCAGCACCGACCACAATCCCGACAGTAATGAGACGCGGTCGTATCAGCGCCTCTCGCCACGCTGTGCCTGCATTACGTACGTACAGGAGATACGCGATTCCGAGGAGTAACACACTCGCTCCGGCAGTGAGTTTGAACGCGATGGCAATACCACCGCTTGCGCACCCAGCGAGATATATCGCTTTATCCCCCGTGTGAGCGTATCGGAGACCGCAGTAGACGACGAGAAGCAGAAAAAACAACGCTGGGATGTCTTCGCCAACCTCGTGCGCCGAGATGAGAAACCCCCACGTGAGCGATAACAAGATGGCCGACAGACGCCCTGTCATTCGGTCACGCATCGTCGTTCCAATGCGGTAGAGCACGTAGACGCATCCGACCGCACAAACGACGTTCGTGAGACGCGAAAGTAGAAGACTCCACGTCCAGATCCACTTTGGCATCTGATACCAGTGTGTCCACAGGCTGATCGACTGATTTCCCGGAATAGCAGTGAATGCGTCGAGCTGTCCGAGGAAGAACGCAACAACAAAGACCGGAATGATGGCGATTCCATAGAGATATAACGTCGCTCCGTACGCTCGACCCCAAGCAATTCCTTGTAGCAACGAGTCAATCCCTGGCTCATCGATGAAGAACCCGACAGCAACCATCGGATTGTTGATGCGCCAGCGTTCATCTCGTGTTGCAAAATTTGGAATCCGGTGCCAAAACCAAAATCCCGCCATTACCGCCGCTAACACGAGGATATACAGAAGGTATGGATCTGATGTGATATCGTCGATGAATTGCCGCTTTGCACGACCAAGCAATCCACCCGTGACTCGCCGCATATCGATTCCTTCGAAATGATAGATATATAAAATCTAGTATTCTGGGCACAAATCTTCAATGGAGCAGATCATTGTGGTTGACACTATTACTGTTACTCAAATCACAACAAGACGTTCCGACAGTGATTGGATGTTGTGTATGAATAGAACGTACTACCTCCGCTCTTGGCGAAGTATGGGATTCACATCACTTGTCTGTCGCTTCGTTATGCCCAGATTGTTTGTTCTGGTATCTGTACTCTCTGTCTCCTCCATAGATCGAGAATAACATACACGACTGAAATAACAGATGTTAGTTTATACTCTAAATCTGCTATACTGTTGACGTGGTTCATCAATTCACAGCAACGATCACGGTAGGCACGTAATTTCGTAGACGGACCAGTAATGTTGCATCGAGAGACAAGACGACGATCACTGTCTATTCGTCTCGAACCATTCGACAGCGAAATCGACCAACTTTCGTTGATTCATGAGAGTGGCTGTTGCTGTACCGACGGTCCCGCTCATCACCTCTCTCGTCTGTTCGAAGTCGGCACCGAGTTCGGCGAAGTCATCGGTACGCTCCTCTATCGTCTCGTATTCTGCCCAGATTCGTTCGCCGTCATCGAGTATTGGACCGCCGTTTTCTACTGTCGCTTTTGCGATGGCTGCACGGTGTTCGGCGAGGTGGAGTGATGTGTTGCCATCGTGACCAACACCAAGAAGTAACACGCTTCCATCATGTTCATATACGCGGGCGAGTGGTGAATTCTCTCCGAGGTTATAATCCAGGGCGTGATCGGTGACGATTGATTCGGCCGCTGCTCCCCACGCTGCAAATGAGACAGCAGGGTGGTCGCTGCGGAGGGTCTCTGGATAGGTACGAAAACATTCGGGGATGACCCCCATTCCGCGTGTTGGTGTGACTGCTGGTCGGTACGGTGGCATCGACTCCCGAATATTCTCTTCCCATTCGTCTGGAACTGGTGGGTTCGACCAGTCTGCCGGGTCAGTGTAGCCGGTGTGTGTCGGCATCACGAGCGTGCCTTTCTCGGTCACTACATCTCTGAGTGCATCGATGACCGCTGGCGCACCGCCACAAACCCATCCGAGAGCACTCAACGAGGAATGGATGAGGAGTATATCGCCACGTTCGACGCCGAGCGTACGCAAATCTGAAGCGAGTGATTGTGCTGTGATTGGTGTATCCGATTGCTCGATTGCTTCTTTTTCGCTCATGACTACACGTCGAAAGCACTACAAATCAACCTTTATATCCACTGGATCGCCGCAGGTGAGGAGATCGTGGTACTCACGGCTCAACTCTCGGTGACCGTACCGAAATTTAATACACCAGCGTGTACATACCTGGCACGCGTCGTCTGAAATTTCAAAATACGCGACCGGCTTAGTTTGCTATGGACTGGATCCACGTCGTCCTATATTCACCTGAATCGGTGACGCCTGCGCCGGCAGAGAACCGAAACCGATCACGTTGAAGATCGATTTTTAGGACTGCCCACGGGATCTGCGAGCTGTCTCCCATCCACTCGTGGATATTTGATGTGTGATAGTACATCGTTCCATACTCGTCGTGTTGGCTGCGTAGCCGATTCCACGAATCACTGTGGTGGCTGTGTCCGAAGATTCCAGTAATGACGTTCGGATTTTCATCAGACGAGAGCAGACGGCGGACTTCGTCCTCTCGCTTAAATTGATCATATCGGTCCCCACATCCTTGCGTTGCTGGGACGTGCATGAAGGCAACCAGTGGCCGATCGGTGTCTTCCAGTATGTCATACAACCATGCAAATTCTTCGGCGGGCATGGCGTGATGACGATGGTTTGTGACAGGACAACTCGTGTTCAAGAAGAGAAACCGGACGCCCTTTCGGTCGATGCAGTACCACGTATCGCTACGCCGTGTCCACTGATCGTTAATCGCGCGCCGTATTCGTTCTCGATCCCAGTTGGGGCCTTTGTACTCGTGATTGCCCATTACCGTATATGTCGGCATAGAAAGTCTGTCGTGGATGAGTCGCTTCCCTTTTGAAATGCGGTGGACAGCAGTGTCCTCACTACAGTATGGGTCATTGTCCGGGCTGCGACCATCAATGAGATCACCGAGATGAACGACGAAGTCCGGGCGAACATCTGTATTCATTGCCGTGACGAACTCCTCGTATCGATGTTTTTGATCAGTCAAATCTGTCAGTTCGTCGCGTGACGAACGTCTGATGTGCGTATCCGAGATAACAGCGATACAGATTGTTTCTGTACTGCCTGAACTCAGTACATCGTTCCCCGCAGATACACAGCCAGTTAGGCTCACGCCACTAGCGACGAAGAGACCTGCTCGGAGGTTCTTCAATGCCGACCGGCGGTTCATCGTTCTCATGAGCTGCCCCAAAAACCGCAAGAATGTCGAATACTATGAGAATGGCCTCCTTACTCACAAAGAGCGTAGATATTGGGGGACTGTTGTGATTCGTTCAAACCACTGGAGTGAATCAGAATCAATGCGCATTCGCTCGTGATTTAACCGATTCTACGTGAGATGATCTCTCTTCGATCGATACCATTGTTCGTCCGTGAAAAATGTCATTTCGAACGTGGGAAATGTACTCTAGAGAATGATTTCAGATAGATGTTCTGTTTCGATCACCCTACAAAGGAGTTGGTGGATATTACCGAGAATAGGGATCGTCCTGCGTTCAGATGCGGTGCAGTGATCGTGTGTGTTCGCAAGAGACCGTGTTATCGTTTTGTGTCACTCTAGCACAATCTTTTCGTGGTGGGTTACTCTCGAACGGGAGTCAGGCAATCCGACTTCAGCCAGGCATTAGGATCGTCCAAGTCGTAGATGAGGACACAGTCGGTTCCAGTTTCAATACTAGCGTACCGGCCGGCGTCGTCTATATCCCAGTCGGGTGTAACGTTGGTCATTGGATGGATGTGTGTTTGTTAAACGACATTTGTTGCGACACGGGTGCCTACCTGTGAGTGGTCGTTTATGCTGCCAGCGCTTGCGAGATCGGAACAACGAAATTCTACGATCTCATTTGCTTCGGCAGGTATGTGTTACAGACACGAGTATATAACTATTTCCCTCCAGTGAGGGTAATAGACACATACCTACTCTCTACTGCGGACCGGCCAACAACGGCGGTTAGATCCTCCGTACTAGGTGCATATATTGGTGTTCAAATATCGTATAAATATTATATCTCCGCCAGAGACAGCGACACGATAGGTGTAGTACGATATCTGAAATTGATAGTTTTCTGGTTAGGAGAACAGTAACAGTCTGCTACCCCAGCATCCACGATGCTCGGGAATGCTGAAGATAGACTCGTTACTCTCGTTGTGAGGCTTCGATATCAAAAAATGACTCACGGTGCGGTGCCCGTCAATTTACTGGTCACCCACACTGCTGGTGCATCCTTAAGCGTCATTGTGAATTGTGCGAGTCGATCAAAAGCAACAGACATCAACACAGCCGACTATGAACAACTCAATTGTGTCTTTTGCCGTAGTTAGGTGATGATTTGAGAATCGTGCGTTTCCATCGGCTGAAGAATAATGTTGTCATCGTGTCTCCACTTAACCGCGAGTCTCCTTCGAACGTGCCATGTGAACAACCTACATTG
The DNA here is from genome assembly GCF_023276375.1 of Halocatena marina. Taxonomy (GTDB): domain Archaea; phylum Halobacteriota; class Halobacteria; order Halobacteriales; family Haloarculaceae; genus Halocatena; species Halocatena marina. The sequence goes on from NZ_JALLPK010000001.1 coordinate 921,707, forward strand.
GCAACTGGGTTTCCAGTGAAATGTGGGGTGAAACAGCATCGAAGCAGCAAATACTGCGTGAATTAGACGGTGGTTTCACCGTTCTATCACGATTGTTTACCATGTTTCTGGTCTACTCACCTTCGACATATTTGACTCATTTTTTGCTCCAGTCTGCCTTATTCTGGTGATTGGGGTTCTCTCCTCGAAAAAATAGCGATATATACCATATTTCCAGTGTAAAGCGCATTACGTAGTGAATTTCCTATCTAATGAATGCGAGTGTTGGCCGCAGCAGAGCACAGCTTAGACGAGGACGTGTTAGTAATCGTGGATGACCCGTCCGTACCAATTCATATAATTCGCTCGAGACGGAAGATTTCGTTTCTTGGTTATCTCCCTACGATGCGATCAGTAGATCTACAGCAGTCATTTGCTGATTGCCCGCCATCCGAGAGCAGATCGATACACCAGATAGCAAGCTGTACAGACAGCACCATACTGAACGAAGTTATGTCTGGAATGATTCCCACACCACCTGTATTGCTACGATACACCATTGACTGCGGTTGGAATCACGTGAACTCAGCACCATCGGATGGTCCTGTTGGGAATACGCTCGAACCCAATTATAGAGATTCCCGATACCAAATGCACGAAGATCTTCGCTCGTACTCACCCGTTACAGTAATACTGTTGTAATGCTCATCTGTGTATAGGCGACAGAATAATGATTGTTGGATCTGTTTGAGGATAATCGATGGATCTGCAGCTCGCTACAATAGAAATACACACGGTAGTCTCGCCCTCTTGCTATCACACTGGTGGAACAGTTCGCCGCCATCTGAACAACTAATCAAAAATAAATTCACATATACAACATCACGTGTATCACTAACCTCATACGATTATATGAATAGTTACGAAAAGAAAGCGTTTTTGTCCATCACTAAACAGAGGAACTACGGATTCAGGATGAGCTATTATCGAATTATACAATTATGGATTGCTCTATTGCAAGTATTCACTAGTTTATGCATCTTTCGTAGATTTGTTTATAATCATAATGTTATCCGATCACAGTGTGTTGTTGATTATGATGGCATAACTAATGACGTTGATATCAAGAAGGAGTGGTTCGAGTAATGGCTTACACCTGATGTTGTACGAATTAATCGTATCGATGACCAACTATCTATGAAAGCATATCTTTATAATACATTATTCGTCACACTGTGAGGACAAACGATGGACTCTCATCCTTGTACAGTAGTCGGTAGCTACTGACCAATTCAAAAATAATCACACTGTTGTAAATCATATATGCTCGCTGTGAAAAGGACAGAAGATCGTCTTGCTATCGATCTACACACCTATGTTTATTATCTATTCTCGCAATCAATCGATCGAAGGACTAGTGATTCGTCTATCGTAACGAATCATGTACTGAATAGTTGGTGTTTGAGTGATAATATTTTAGACATTAACTTAATCCATTAGATGAGTACGATACTCTATAAATGTGAGTATAAACTTCTACATTAACTCTTGAAGTCAGATCGTCTACGTGTCTTCGTTATTCTTCTCCAGATGCATCATCTGAATTTCAGTTCTATCCATTTCGCTATTTCTGTAAAACGAGGACTCACTACGATCAACCCGATATATTCGCCGACCTCTACGTTATACAACCGAACGTTAATGCCCACGCTGATTCGTCCTGAGATTGATCAGATTAGCGAGTTCCATAACAATCACGTATCTGTTATTCAATTCTGAGTTTATGGAAACAACACGTCACTTGACTGCGACAGTTTACATCGTCAACGATGGTGCGACAGCCCTTCACGAACACGAGCGGTTAGGGATCGTCGTTCCACCCGGTGGTCACGTCGACCGAGACGAACTCCCACACGAGGCGGCACTCCGCGAAGTCCGCGAAGAGACAGGTCTCACGGCAACACTCCTCGATGACACACCTGACGTTTCTGACCCTGCTGAGACGCTCCCTCGTCCTCGTCATCAGTTGCTCTACGACGTGAACGTTCATGATGGAATAGTTGGACACCAGCATATTGATCAGATTTATTATGCGATAGTCGACGACCGGACGATAGACCCCGCTGTCGGCGAGACACCAGCAGCGGCATGGAAGTGGTACACACCCGAAAAACTCCAGCACAGTGACCTCGCCCCCGACACGGTCCAGATCGGTATCGAGGCAATTCGGATGGCTGAGCGTAGATAGAAGCCGCTGTGTTCAATCATCAATTCTGAGCACGATTTCGTGTGTCAACAGGCGATTCCAACACGATGCGTCAATCGCTCGAAGTCAATTCGTTCTGCATTCTACTCAAGCAGCGCTGCGAGTGTATGGGGTGTTTCATTAATAGCCTAGAAATAGCAGCGTACAGTGTGTCGAGACGCGTACCGACTGTGTGAGCTATCTCAACTCGTTTCTCGGAGACGGACGCTCGATCACGTGTGAATGCAGCGTCACTCGAACGAGAAAGTATCCGCTGAGGAGTGCGAGCGCACCGACAGACCACACCAGTTCGGTTACTCCCAATCCAAACATTGCGATACCGAGGACGACGAACGCAACACTCGGAAGAACGTACCCGCCTGGTGCTCGAAACGAGGGGGTAACGTCTGTGCGGTAGTACCTGAGTCCGACGAAAGCCAGGATGTTGATCGCATACGGAATGCCGGTTCCCACGACAGCAGCGATAACCAACAGCTGTGAAAAATACCGTGGCACTGTAGCGAGTGCTCCCGCAACACCAGTAACAGCGATGACCCCTACCCACGGGACTCGGAACCGATCACTTGTCTTTGCAAACACCGCTGGAAGTGTGTTATTGTCACCGAGTGCAAAGAGAACTCGACTCGAACTCATGATTCCCACGAGCAGTGTCGTGAAGATTGCTGTGATCGCAGCGACTGCGGTGAGGTAGCGCAGCCACGAGATTCCAATCGTGTCCACTGCTACTCCCAGCGGTGCAGTCATAGCGAGACTCCCATCCACGAATTGGGACAGATCGACAACACCGTAGACAACAGCGACAATACTCACATAGAGGAGCGTCGCGATCGATAGCGACAGCACAATCGCCCGAGGAACTGTTCGGTCCGGGTCCTGTATCTCCTCGATCGTTGCCGGGATTACGGTCCACGCGCCGTACGCTGTGATCGCTATTTGAACGGCAGCGAAGAAATCCAGCGGTCCACCAGTGATGAGCGGGTCGTAGTTTCGTGGCTGGAAGTGCGCTGCTCCTGCCGCAACGAACACAGTTAACACCGCGAGGAGCACTGCAGCCAACACGAGGTTCGCTCGGCTGGTGATATTGATGCCGAGAATGTTCACCGTGGCAGCCAACCCGAGCGCAACAAGTGCTGTAAGGGTTGCGTGACCGCTTGCTGCTGGGAGTATCTGTCCGAGATAGTCCGCAATCGCGAGCGCTGAGATCGTGAGACCAAACACCCAGCCGACGGTGTAGCCAACCCCTTCGAGATAGCTCGCAAACGCACGGACCGACGGTGACGGACCGAGCGTCTCATAGGGAAAGACTGTCGGCGCTCCCGTCTCGGGGAAAGCAAGCGAGAGTTCGGTGTAACACAGTGCGATCGGAAGCATCAGTACCCCCGCGAGACACCACGCAGCGACCGCGCCGGGACCTACTAATCGCCCGGTCGATCCCGGAAAAACGAAGATCGCAGAGCCCACCATCCCACCGAGGCTCAGAATGACACAATCGTACAGCCCCAATTCTCGCTTGAATCCCATCAAATGCTGATACGTTCTCTGTCACCCCTGAATCCTTCGTCTTCGATGTGCGTACCGTTTGCACTCTCACTGACTACGAGAACCGTGCGACAGCACCCGACCGTCAGGTCGGCTGTGATCGTGATCGTTCGTGTTCGAACTGCTCGGACTCTTGAGAGTGGCTCTCGTCGGGAATAAGTCGACGTTTCGAGTTGTAGACGACGACGAGACTGCTGATCGCCATACACGCCGCGGCGATGAGTGGATTGATGAGTCCAGCAATCGCGAGCGGGATCGCGATCACGTTGTACAGACCTGCCCACGCCAAATTCCGTTTAATCCGTCCTCGAGTCGACCGCGCCAGCTCGAAGATCGTAGAGACCGATTCCAGCCGATCGTTCATAATCACAGCGTCAGCGGCTTCGATCGCTATCTCCGTCCCGCTCGACACCGCAACTCCGAGATCCGCGCTTGCGAGAGCAGGCGCGTCGTTCGTTCCGTCGCCGACCATCGTGGTCGTCCCACGCTCGCGGAGCCCGCGAACGATCGCTTTCTTTGACTCCGGCCGAACGCCAGCAAAGACGTGGTCAACCGCGGGATGCTCGCCGAACTGCCGAGACAGCCGTTCGTCGTCGCCGGTCAGGACGACGATTTCCCGATCCTCGTCGGCGAGCGCTCTGATGACTGATTCCCACTCTTCGCGGGGGGTATCCTGAACCGTGATGATACCTTCGACGGTGCCGTTCCAGCCGACTGCTGTCGGGTGTTCTCCTGATTGATACGCCGTATCGATGGCACCCTGAACAGTCGAAGGAACGGTCCATTCGTCGGATTCGAACGAGGAAGGATGCCCAACGAACACCCGTTCCCCATCGACGAGCGCAGAAACGGTGCGTTCGTCCCGTTTGAATTCGGTGACCGTCTGAGTTGTCGGCGGTGCAGCCTCATCGATTGCCGCGGCGATCGGATGGCTTGATCGGCGTTCGACCGCTGCGGCTCGGGCGAGGACGGCATCTCCGTTTTCAACGACATTTGTGACGCTCATTTCGCCCGTGGTGAGCGTTCCGGTCTTATCGAACACGACGATTTCGGAGTCATCGATCCGCTCTAAGACGTTCTCGTTGATGATGAGAATCTGCTCTTCGGAGGCGTCCCTGCTTCCCGCTGCGAGTGCGAGCGGCGTTGCAATACCAAGCGAACACGGACAGGAGATGACGAGTACGGAAACCCCGGCCAGCACAGCTTTGCTCAACGAGGCACCGAGCAGGAGCCAGAGTCCGGTTGTGCCCACCGAGAGAGTGATGACGAGCGGGACGAACACGAGCGCGAATCGGTTGACGAACCGCTGAACGCCCGAATCAGAGCTTTTGACGCTCCAGAGCAACTCGACGAGGCGGTCGATCGTACTGGTCGCATCCGTTCCGACTTCAATGACTACTGCGCTGTCGGTGAGCACAGATCCTCCAAGTAGATGATCTCCAACAGACTTTGTCTGCGGGATTGATTCACCCGTGATGAGCGCCTCGTCCACGGCAGCCGTCCCTTCGACGATGGTCCCATCAACTGGCACACGCTCGCCAGGCTTGACGAGCAAGCGATCACCTGCCGTACACGCCTCGATATCGATCGTCTCGGTTCCGTTCTCACACAGTCGGCGGGCCTCGGTGACGCGTGATTCTGTGAGCGTCGAGCGATTCCCGAGCGCTTTCCGTTTGACTCGTGATTCGAGGTGGTTCCCGATCGTAACGACGACGAGGACCATGACTGCGACGTCGAAGTACGGGTCGCGTCCGCCCGCAAAGTATGTCCCCACCGAATAGAGATACGCCGCCAACACCGCGATCGAGATGAGAACATCCATGTTGGGCTGTCCGACCCGGAGGCTCACGTACGCCCCACGGAAGATCGGATAGCCCAGACCGATAACAATGAGCGTGCTCCAAACGATGAGCGGCCCAAAGACCATCGACTCGATTGCAGAGCCATAAAGGAAATGTTCCGGATAGATTCCGAGATACACGGGATAGATGAACAAGATGTACAGCGCCAGCACCGGCATCATGAGGATTGCTGCAATGCCCGCACGATACCGACCGAACTCGAATCGGCTTCTGATCGATGTATCCTCTTCGTCAGGAGCGCTCGCGTGATAGCCGAGCTTGCTTACGGCAGCTGAGATATCACCCCGATCGATCGCGTCGGGATCGTATACCAACTGCACCATTTCGGTCGCATAGCTCGCTTGTGCGCTGTGAATTCCTTCTGTCTCCTCGGCGAGTAACTCGATGAATCCCTCGCATGTCTTACAGTGCATCCCGTCCACTGAACGGTACGCTGTCTCTGCGCCGTCCGGGATGGTCTGCTCTTCGTTGCCATCGACGCGCTCTCTGACATCGGCGATCGAGAGGTCTGTTTCATCATCTTCGTCGATCAGTTGTGAGATCTCTAAGCAGCCGCGACAGCAAAACTCCCCGTCGGTGTCTGCTGTGGTGACTGGCTGCCCGCCGACAGGAAGTTCACAGAGTGTGCAAGTGGACATAGTGTGACAGTTTCTGTTCCATATATTGTGATTATACTCTATTTGTGTACTGTACGATGATCAAATAGCGTGGCTGGCGTGACTAGCGTGTTCTCCAAGCGGTTGGTAGAACGGGATGTCCACCATCGGAAGGTGGACCCCAAAACGCATGAGTCCCATTGCGAGCAGCACGTAGCCCAATACCACAAATAGCACGCCAAGGCTAGTGTGGACGATCTGGCGCTGTCGGGCGCTCACTGATTGGATGACTGTCCCATAGAGGAATACGGTTGGAATCGTTCCGAGACCGAGTGCCCCGAGCGCCAACGCTCCGTACACCGGCGATCCCTGTGCGAAAACGTACAAGAAGGCGGGATAGAGCAGCATACACGGCAATAGCCCGTGAAGCGCGCCGAGGCCGACGATCCCGGCGCCGTTGACCCAGCGATCGATTCGAGACGAGATAATCGCGTAGCTTCGAGCGAAGAGAGAACCAACACCCGTCTTCGAGACGACTGCTTCGGCCGACCCCTGCCGATAGCCCACGAGCCGCGTTCCCCCCATGACGATGATCGCGCCACCAGTGACGACACCGATGGTGCCCTGAACTGGTGTGATTACACCTGCAAGACTGACGGTTCCGTACAGAAGCGCACCGAGCAGCCCAAACAGCCCACCGAGAAACGCATAGCCGACTGTTCGACCGATATTGAACAGTCCGTGCTGACGAACTTCATACAGTGTCAGTGCTCCTTCCCACCGACTTTCCTTATCAGCGTTCATCCGCTCTGCGTACGTCGTAACGAGCGGTCCACACATGCCGATGCAGTGTGCACCGCCAAGGATCCCGATCAAAAAAAACACGAACAGATCGTATCGAGCGTGGAAACTAACAGCACCGAAAAGCATCGGTGGAGGGCTACTAAACCCGATGACAGCCGTGAGTGGACTGGCGGTCATGTCCTCCGTGAGTGTACGATCGAGACGCCATTACGACTTGTGATTCGCACCGTTGGGGCCTCCATCGATTCATACTGACGCTGATTAATCGAGATGAGCGGATCGCACCACAAACACGACGAGATCGTTATCGACGAGAGCAGCAGATCGAGCGAGAAAGACAGAATTTGTAAAAACAGTTCGAGCAACCGAGCTCACGAACCAGCGTCTCTAAATATTTCCTTGCTCTTCGAGCTGGTCGATAATATCGTCGACGAAGGACTCGGGGGTCTCGTAGGGGAAGTCTCCCCCACCGAGCTTCGTGTTGAGCTCCATTGCAGTCATGGAGAAGTCACCAGATTCGAATTTCGTCGATGGGCCATTCGGGAGGGCTGGCACGAGGTCCATTGGGCTGTTGATAGGGTAATCTGCACCGCCAAACGCATCGACCATCTGTTCACGGAGTTCGTCTTTGTCTGCCATGATACACTTCCCCCAAGCAGTAGCGCACACAAAAAACCATCCAGAACTATCGCAAAATGAAAGGAAGTTTATCAACACCCACTCGTATACTGTGGTTGATATTCGCCAGTACCGGACTGGAGTGTGCGTACGTGGTGAAATGTGGCCGATTACGATCGAAGCGTTCTCGCCCGCCACGCGAGCAGATCGTCGCGGTCTCGCGTGTCTTCAGGAAGTTCGGTGAACCACTGTGCTTTGCTGATCTCTTCGTCTGGGTCGCAGATGTCGGGTTCAGTTGTGTCCGCTTGGGCGACAAACACCGGTAAGACACCCCACGTCGAGTACGTCCCGTGACAGAGTTCGATGCGCGTGAGCATGGCAAGCCCTTCGTACGTCACTTCGATCCCCGTCTCCTCACAGAGTTCACGCCGAGCGGCGTCGTGAAATGACTCCCCATTATTGAGTTGCCCACCGGGAAGTACCCACATATCGACGCCTTCGTGGCGGACGAGAAGCAACTCTCCGGTCGATCGGTGGACGATCGTGTGTGTTCCATAGGGTGCTCCCGAAACGTGAATACGCTCTGCGAGCGTCCGAAAGCGACTCCGGCTCACGTGTTTGGTTCGATCGAACTCCATTGGTTCGTCGTACCGGTCTCTCAGGTGATGATACGCAGTATCAGCACTCTGAGTGGCACGGTCGGCGAGAAACCAGAGCTCATCGAGTGTCATTGTTCCGTCGACTCCAACCCGTCTCTTTCGTGATCATCATTGATGTAACTCTACTACACCCTCACCAATAAGCTTTCTACAGAATGGTACGATTGATTATATAATAAATCGTCTATGAGATATGAATCGCCAGTTTCGTGGCAACAGCACCCGAACCGGCACGTTCACTCTCAACGTAAGAAACCACGACCTTTTTGCTTGTTTGGAGTTATGAATTGAACTCTATTATCTTGGAAATTATCTACTCAATAAATTATTTCTCATCACTTCGATGGCGACACATTACAATCCGAAAACGGAAAGGTTATATTTAACCGGCAAAACCAATATATGTGTCAATTCCCCATAATGCCCCTTCCCATATAATCAAAAATACGGCGTATTGGGCCAAGAAACACGCATATACGCGGTGGAGGCTTTTGCTCATATCTCAGACATTTTTAGTGAGTCTTTTTGTTAAAGTGTCAAATTTCACTCGATCAGGTCGGCCAGAAATAAATGGAGATGGGTTATTTTTCCTGTTTAGTGGCAGGTCATGGGTTACTAATGGCGTCACTCCATATCGAAATCTCATTGACATCAAGCCGCCAGTCACGCACGAATTTGCGGCGCTGATTGCCGTCATAAGTGGTGGCGATCCGTTTCTCATGGTGTTCCTTGCAGACTTCACGACTTCCGCAGCCGTCGTGGGAATCGTCGTTCTCGTCGGACAACTTGCCTATCAGCAAGCAAGAGACCCGCGCGCTGCATATGCTGCTGGGACTGCCGTGCTGTTTTTCCCACTTTATTATTCGTACCCTGGCTTTCGACCAAAATATTTCACGGTCGCATTCGGTCTCCTTTCGGTCTGGCTATTGACCCGCGAGCAGCCAGCGGGAGCCGGAGCCAGCGCTGCGGTCGCGGCTGGATTCTGGCAGTTCGGTGCTATCTTCCCTGTACTCGTGTTGGGACAAACTGCCGTTCGACGTGACTGGTCTGCCACAATCCGATCACTGGCCGGGATTGTTGTCGTGGTGATCGTGGTCATCCTGCCGATCGCATTAGCCGGAATATTAGCCGTCGGTGACATGCTCGAACAGGTCATCTTCTTTCCTATCATCGCCAGCGAGGACATGCCACTCGCTGTGCGCATCGATAAATTCGTCGCAATTCTCGGTCCGGCAGTCCCCGCAGTGATCATTGGGGTGCTCGGGGCACTACTGCCAGCAGCCACTGCAATAAAACGCCGCGTGCTCAATCGGTCCCGACAGCGGCAGACCCCGGTCTCTGGCTCTCTATCTTGGCTGGATGGTTTATCCTCCAAGTATTCGTTTTCGATCTCGACGCTGGGATAGACTTGCTCCCGTTACTCGCCTGCTGTGCGCTAGGATATGGCGCACTTGGGCGTGTCCTCGACGAGCATACAATACTTATTTTACTATCCGTCGTGACAGTCGCAGTCGGCTTCGGCGGCGTCAGCCCGATTCAGCCCGGCCCGTGGACTCACGAGGTCGGATCGATGCAATGGCACTATTGGACTGCAACCCCGCCTTCATCTGACTGTTTCATCAAAAAAGGATTCGACGCATACCTCACTGGCCCTGCCCGGGAAGCCGGGCTACCAGCTGGATCGACATGTGGTCATAACTTTGAGCGGATTGTCCGGATTGCGCTCGGATTGCAGTGAATTCGTCGCAGAAGATTAAAATTTCCAATTCGCGTTCCAGACATAAATCGTCCCGTCGCCCATCTTGTAGGCCACTGAATGCGAACCACTCGATAGCTCGTTCCCTATTAGTGTTCGAAACTATTCATCGCACTCATTAGATTCTCCCACGTACGGTGTTGCAATCCGTAACTGGACGATTATTCAAATATCGGCCCGATCATCGCTCGGACGAAGTCGATTTCCGGATAGAGGATTCCGAAGCCGATGAAACACGTCGACTTACACAGTGTTACGGACGTCTCGTTGACCTCATAGCGACCGTCAACTATGACCCCGTCACCGGTCGCATGATCCGACATGCTTCTTGGATCGTCCTTGCCATTTCGGCTCCGACGCCACGATTTGAGCCAGCAAGGTCATGTCCACATTCAGAACATCGGTAACTCCATTTTGACATCTCACCACAAGAATGGCAACGAGTGCGGTGGATCATGCATCCTCCCTCCGTCATCCGATTGGCTTTCGTACATCTAAGGAATTCAAAACAGGGTCTTTTTGTCCAGCCGTCGGATAACGGTAGGTATGGCATTTGAAGAAGACGAGAGTGTTGTACTCCACGATCAACACAGCGAACACGACGGCGATACCGGTCGGATCACACAGGTAATGGAGACCATGTTCGGCGATGCCACGTACACCGTGAGCTTCGAGGACGGCCAAGAACAGGGTGTTCCAGAGGATTCACTTGAACCCGCAGCGGACGATAGTGAAGACGGCTCCGAAGCCGAAAACGAGACTGAAAACTAACCGTATACCGTGTCGAGTGTTCCCTTTCATTACATCGATTTGCAGGCGTTTTGTTACGCCACAGAAGACGAACGGCGCGTCGAGAGCGCTTTCCGGACGCTTCTTCCCGAGGAGTTCGAGATCAAACGCATCGAGAACACTGGGCACGCAGGTGATCGGATCGTCGTGCTATCTGCTCGCGTCGAACGAGCAGACGACATCCGACACGTTCTCGGACAGCTTCGCCGGATGCATCCCGATCAAAGAGCGCAACTCGGTGCGGAACTCGATGAGCGCGTCACCGAGAACTGCGAGCTATATCTCTATTTGGACAAACAAGCTGCACTTGCCGGTGACGTGGAACTCGGCGAAGGATTGTCGGTTCGCGCCAAAGTTGAGGCGTATCCGGCTAAAAAATCGTCCGCCATCGAAAGCGTGAGCGATGTATTCGGTGAGATGGCAGAGTGAGTGGTTCTATCGGGATTCGTGATCACTAAACCAAAATCAAACCATCTACCATCAAATTTCACCATGTACGAGACTGCTCACGCACGCCCCGACGGTGAGAGCACGGTCGCACGCCTCGCGCTCACAGCCTCCGAACAGGGATACGAGGGTCTCATTGTCAGAAACCACGACGACACGGTGGCGGATTACGACCCCGAAACACTCTCGTCTGAGTTTGGTATTGATGTGGTCGATGGTGTCGAAATACGCGCAGATAATCGATCACACGCATCGGGAGCTATCACGAGCCAACGGTCACAACGGACGATCGTTTGTGTCCATGGTGGGCGTCTCAATCGCCTCGCGTGCGAGGACGAACGGGTCGACGTGCTTGCTCATCCGATGACTGACGGCGATTTCAATCACGTCCTCGCGCGTGCTGCGGCCGACAACGCTGTTCGCGTCGAATTCAACTTTGCCCGCGTCCTTCGTGCGAACGGTGGTGTGCGCGTACAGGCGCTTCGGGGGCTCAGAAAACTCCGTACACTGGTTGAGAAGTACGATGTTCCGTATGTGGTGAGTGCAGACGCGAGTAGTCACCTTCATCTGCGAGCGCCGCGCGAACTCGCCGCTGTGGGCACCACGATTGGCTTTACCGACGAACAAATTCACAACGGTCTCTGTGAGTGGGGTCGGATTGTGGCGCGCAACCGGGATCGAAGTTCCGATTCGTTCATTGAGCCAGGTGTCCGAAAAGGACGATATGAAGAAGACGATTGAAGAACACGCGGCCCGCTTCGATGAGTACGCGCAGGACTACGACGAGCGCCACAGTCAAGAAACCACGCACGGTCAACACAGCTGTGAAAGCACGGATGAGAACGGTGACGACGCCGAGGAATATCGTGCTTGTGTGGACCTCGTTGTCGAACACGCAAACCCGGAACCGGAGGATGTCGTCCTCGATCTCGGAACCGGAACCGGTGCGATCGGACTCGCACTCGCACCACGGGCAAAGCGCGTCGTCGGCCGCGACATCAGCGACGGGATGCTGGAACAAGCACGTGAAAAAGCGAACGCAGCAGGAATCGAAAACGTCGAGTTCGGTACAGGTACCTTCCGAGAACCGAATTACAATGGTTCGGTCGATATCGTTGTCTCGAATTTCGCGTTACACCACCTGAGCGATGCAAAAAAGCGAGCAGCGATCGATGTGATCGCCGCACTTGGCCCGCGAAAATTCGTGCTCGGTGATGTGATGTTCTTTGGTGCGCCAGATCCCGAAGAACAATATTATAATCCAGCAGTCGACGACCCCGCGACCGTCGGATTGCATGCCGATGCTCTCACCGACGCTGGATTTTCCCTCACAGGCGTCGAGCGGGTCCACGATCAGGTCGGCGTGCTCGTTGCAGAGCACGGAGCAAACAGAGCGCAACCGGATGAGGATATGAACATGGATGTGGATTGGGAGGACGAGTAAACCGTGCGTCATCTTCCGAAGCATCTCCGTCCTCGCTGGCGTTACGTCGGTGTCGCCATCGAGTCGTGGCCGAACGCAGCAATCGACCGTGGCGCGTTCCAGCGCGAGCTCTGGTATGCGGCCCAGAACCTCATCGGCGACGTGGGCAGCGCTGCGATCGATCTGAGTGTATATGCGTTCGTATTCGAAGACGGCGTCGGCAACGCAGTGGTGCGCGTCCGGCGCGATGCGGTTGAACGCGCTCGGGCAGTTATCGCGTGTGTGAGCAGTGTCGATGATCAGTCCGTTCGTCTCACCGTCCGTGGCATCAGCGGGACGGTCCGAGCCTGCGAAGAAAGGTATATACGGCGCCCGTTGGAAAGCACAGAGGAGAGAACCGTTGCATTCGAGGACGCCGGTCGGTTCGCAGTCGTGCGGGATCGGTGTATCGACGTACGAACCGACAACGGGTTTGCGGGTGCGACCGACTACGATATTGAGTAACTATGCAGGGACAATCTCAACAGCAGGCCTACGATCGAGGGATTACCATCTTCTCTCCGGACGGCCGATTGTATCAGGTAGAGTACGCGCGCGAAGCAGTCAAGCGCGGGACAGCAAGCATCGGAGTACGAACATCTGACGGTGTCGTTCTCGTCGCTGACAAACGGATTCGCTCGCCGTTGCTGGTCGGAACGAGCGTCGAGAAGCTTCACAAAGCCGACGACCACATTGGTATCGCCAGTGCTGGCCACGTTGCCGACGCTCGTCAACTCATCGACTACGCGCGTCGTCACGCGCAGATCAACAGGCTCCGCTACGACGAGCCGATTAGTGTCGAGACGTTGACGAAAGCGGTCACGGACAACATTCAGCAGTACACGCAGGTCGGTGGCGCACGTCCATTCGGTGTCGCGCTTATCATCGGCGGTATCGACGATGGCCAACCCCGTCTCTTCGAGACTGACCCTTCGGGAACGCCTTACGAGTGGAAGGCCCTCGCAGTCGGAGCAAACCGATCCGACATTGAGGACCATCTCAAAGAGAACTATCAAGAAGAGATGGATCTCGATGGCGGTATCGGACTCGCACTCAACGGACTTGCGTCGGTCAACGAAGACGGACTGCGGCCAGAGGGTCTCGGTGTCACGACGATCGACACTGAATCCGAACAGTATCGCGTACTCGATGAAAGTGAGGTCGAGTCGTACCTCTCCGAGCACGACCTGCTCGCAGACGAAACGGAAACGGAAACAGACGAGTAACGCAACGAAACGCGCTGCGAGCGCACCTCTGAACTCAATCTTCGGTTCGACTTCAATTTCCATTCCAGCTGTTAAATACTGGTGTCACAACGCATCTATTAACGTACAATACACGAGATAGAAAACCCGTGATTGAATCCGTCCCTCGTGTTGGAGGGAGGAAACACACTTTACTGCCCCGTGAATAGCCGGATATATCGTATGATATCACTTGACGAAGCAGTAACAGCGCGACTTGAATCACACGGTGCGCAATTCGAGGTGCTAGTCGATCCGGATGCGGCACTCGCGATCAAGCGTGGTGAGTTCGATGACGATCTTGCGGAAGTCATCGCCGCAGAGGATGTCTTCGAGGATGCGGCCCGTGGCGATCGTCCCGCTGCTGACGATCTCGAAACAGTCTTCGAAACGACGGATCCAATGCAGATCATCCCCGAAGTGATAGAGCGCGGAGACATCCAGATCACGGCAGATCAGCGTCGAGAGATGCAGGAGCGAAAACGCAAACAGCTCATCAACCGCATCGCGCGAAACGCTGTCAATCCACAGATGGATGACGCTCCCCATCCGCCCGAACGCATCGAGCGTGCGCTTGAGGAGGCAGGATTCACGGTTGATCCGATGGAGCCGGTAGAAAACCAGATCGACGAGGCGCTCGACGAACTTCGGCCGATCATCCCAATCCGATTCGATGAGGTTGTCATCGCGGTCAGACTGCCAGCCGAACACGCCGGAAGTGGACAAGCGCGTATCCGGCAGTTTGGCGACCTCCAACGCGAGGAGTGGCAGGCAGACGGTTCCTGGGTTGGTGTTCTCGAATTCCCAGCCGGACTCCAGAACGATTTCTACGAACTCGTCAACCAAGTATCGAGTGGCGAAGCAGAGACACGCGTCGTCAAAGACGAGGACGAACTCGGCACGCGATAACACTCTTTCTGGAGACCACTACCACTGGCTCGTGCTTCGGCACTGATGGCCACGGGATCCTCTTGCTGTGGATCATTTTATCTCCGTCGCCGGGGGTACTCTTGTGATTGGTTTGGCGGACCACAATCGTTTGTCCCTGAGGATTAAGTGGACTGGCCATCTATCATAGTGTGAGTGACGGAAACACTACGCGATCCAGAGGCTGCGGTTATCGCAGCGCGCGTTGATCAAGGGACGGGATCAGGGACAGCCACCCCAGACACAGAGGAAATTCGTGATCTGACCCGCTCGGGAGGGTATCGGATCGTCGGTGAGGTCACACAGACACGAACCGAGGATCCTGCGCTCTGTTTCGGGACGGGGAAGGTCGACGAACTCGCTCGAATGCTCGAAGAGACTGGTGCAGGGAGGGTCGTCTTCGACAATCGTCTCGGACCGTACCAAACGTTCAACCTCGGAAACAGGCTCCCAGACGGTGTGGAAGTTATCGACCGCTTCAGGCTCATTCTCGACATTTTCGGACAGCGTGCCCAAACCCGAACGGCGCAGCTACAGGTCGAGTTAGCCGAACTCAGATACGAACTCCCACGAGTCCAAGCGAAGGTGAGTCTCGCAAAGCGCGATGAGCGCCCCGGCTTCATGGGTCTCGGTGAGTACGATGAGAGCCGCGAGCAAGACATCAAAAAGCGAATCAGTCGCATCCGCGAGGAACTGCGCCAGATCGAGGAAGACGAGGAAAAGCGCCGCGAACAGCGCCGCGAGTCCGGATTCGATCTCGTCGCGCTCGCGGGCTACACCAACGCCGGGAAATCGACGCTGCTCCGGCGACTCGCCCGTGATCTCGACGTAGACGAGAACGAACACCGCCACCCAGATCTCGATACAACCGCCGAGTCGGAAAATCGCCTCTTCACGACGCTCGGAACGACGACGCGACGAGCGGATATGGACCGGCGCGACGTGCTCGTAACCGACACGGTTGGATTTATATCGGATCTTCCACATTGGTTGGTCGAATCGTTCAAATCCACGCTCGATGCCGTCTATCGGGCAGATCTCGTTTTGCTTGTCGTAGACATTTCAGAACCGACTGAAGAGATCCGAGAGAAGCTCGTTACCTGTCACGACACTCTATACGAGCGAAACGAAGCTCCAATCGTCACAGTACTGAACAAGATCGATCTGATCGACGAAGAGGAGTGTGAACAGAAGATGAACGCGCTGTCCGCGCTTGCGCCGAATCCAATCGCTGTGAGCGCCGTGGAAGGAGCGAAAATCGATGGGCTGCTCGATCGCATCGATCGAGAGCTGCCCCCATTCGAGCACGAGCGGTTGGTGTTGCCGATGACTGACGACACCATGAGCCTCGTCTCGTGGATTCACGACAACGCCCGTGTCAACGATGTGACCTACGGTGAACAGGTAATCGTCGATTTCGAAGCTCGACCAGCTATCGTCGAACAGTCGCGCTCGAAGGCAGGCACGCTCTCCGTCCCGGCCGAGTCCTGACTCTGACGCCGTCCGCTTGGATACATTGACGTTACTGACTGACTTCTTCGAGGATGGATTCGCCAGTTCCGTCTTTCGATTCCCATTCCCACTCATCTTCGATACGGACGCGGTTGTCGTCCAGCAACTCGACGTCCCCGACAGAGTGTCCGGTCGCTGTCTCAGCACGTGTGTTTATTTGAACGTACCGAATGTCCAACTGAGCATCTTCGAACGTCCCAACCAAGTACCCATCAACGATGTCTCCTCCCGAATAGTGTGCACAGACTCGATTTTCGTCCTATGCGAAGGCGAACTGTGTCTCTTCGTTCACTTCCCCTCCATCGTTTGCAACGGCAACGAGTGTGCGTCCGTCGAGTGAAATTTCGTCGGCCATACGGTAGGATCGTAATACAGTAACATAATCTATGTCGAGTTCACAGTATATTTTGAGTTTCTGTCTCTTTTAAACCCTGATCGGGTTCTGAATACATCAACGCGTGATGGCGGATTCGTAGGTCTGTCGTCGATATTTTGTGTTCAACTAGTTCCACTATTCGAAGTGCCACCGGGTCGGGGTGAATGATTCGTCCAAACTGAAGCCGAAGACGGTCGCCATCGCTACTTCGTAGACCGCGTACGGGGGTGGTCCAGCGGTTGGTGCACCGTCTGCGTAGACTGCGCCGTCACGGACGTCCACTTGCCACCCGTATTTCGTCGCGTACGCGTCAGCCACGTTTTGAAGCATGCCCTCGTCATTCACTTTTCTCGCCGCACCTTCGACCACAAAGTGGAAATAATCTGTTTCAGTCGCAATACTGCAGTGCGAATCGATGACCAGATTCTTACTCTTTCGCGTAGTTGGCCCCGCAGAGAAGTACAGTGAATTTGCCGTCAAAACAGCCAACAGTGGTCGTGTATGCGGACGCTTGTCTGGACGATTCGTTGTTAGCCAGTAGTAGTCTGATTCTGCGAGCTGCTGGCGCGCTTTTTTCCACGGAGTAGTAGCTGTTGTGTCTCCAAGCGGCTGTACGTCTGTTGGTTTTTGATCAGTCATGGATGAGTAGTGGAATCACAGCGGTCATGAACCCGTCTGAGCATACCAGAACGAGCTATCAGTGATACGATGGTTCTACCGTGCTCAGGAGTTCTACGATTGTTACAGAGATAAGCGAGTCGGTGCTGAAATCATGATACGGTAGAGACGGCGGAGGCTTCGTCTGTATTCTCTCCTCGCTCACTACTCGCTGTCAGGTTCGTTCGATGTCGCTTTTCCGTCATATCTTCAACTTTTGTTTTTTGATTACACGAATATCCGTGATTCGTGCCTCTGGGTACTGTCCGTCGTCATCTTTCTCGACTGCCTTCACCATGTCCCAGACGACGTTCAATCCGGTCGTTACTCCTGTGAGTGCTTCCATCTCACAGCCAGTTTTACCGATCGTTTCGACGCCCACTTCGAGCGTCACTCGGTCGTTTTTCACGGTGAAATCCGTATCAATGTTCGTAATCGGTATCTGATGACACATCGGGATCGATTCCCATGTGTGCTTGACCGCCTGCACGGCTCCGACGCGGGCTGTCGCAAGCACGTTTCCTTTCCCGATCTCGTCCTCTTGAATGGCATCGATTGTAGATTTTTGAAGGAGAATATCCCCGGATGCGACCGCTCGACGCTTGGAGTCTGGCTTTTCGCCCACATCGACCATCTGGACCGATTGGTCCTCATCGGTGTGGGTCAGGTCGTCGCTCACGACTGAATCACCTCCGGTAGATGATCGATGAGATCTCGGGGGGAGATTGATGCTCGCCCATCGGCAGCGAGCTCGCCCGCCTTCCCGTTGACATACGCTCCAAGTGCTGCTGCATCGATCGGTTCGAGAATAGCCGCGAACGCGCCTGTTGCCCCCGCGAGTACGTCGCCCGTCCCACCAACAGTCATTGCCGGTGTTCCGGTCCGATTAACTCGCGTTCGATCGCCGTCAGAGAGCACGTCGTACTTCCCTTTCAGGAGAATCGTTGCATCGAGCTCATCAGCAAGCGTCTCTACATCGTCCATCCGTTCGCGCCAGTCGTCACTCGGGTCACCACCCATACGTCGGAATTCGCCCGCGTGAGGAGTACAGACGAGCGTAGCGTCGGTCTCGGAGACGACACCGAGGGGATCAGCGTCGACAACGCAGGTTCCATCGAATTCGGAGAGAAATGCACTAGCCGCAACGAGCGTGTCCTCGTGTGCGCCAAGCCCTGGACCAAGAACGACGGCGTCCTGTTCGGCAGCGATATCGAGCAACTGATCGACGTGATCGGATGCCAGTCGATCGCCGTCCACTGGCATCGTAATGAGTCCCTCGTGGTAGCTCTGTACGGTTGCAGCGACCGATTCTGGACAGGCAACGCGGACGAGGTCGGCACCGGCACTCAGTGCAGCCTGCGCAGAAAGCGCCGGTGCCCCGGTGTATGGTCCACCACCGATGACGAGCACCGTACCGTTGTCCCCTTTGTGGCTGTCCGGATCCCGACTGAGTCGGAGAAGATCCCCCTGCTCGACGATCGTGTCGGCCATCGATGGAATACCAATATCAGCGACCGTCACAGGAACATCGATCGAAGCGAGACCGGGCTTCATATCGTGAAACGTGACTACATGATCTGCCTCGATCGCGACGTTCGCTGCCTCACCAGTGTCTGCGTCGATTCCGGAGGGGACATCGACTGCGACGGTCGTCGCTTCGCTCGCGTTGATCGTCTCGATAGC
Source organism: Halocatena marina (assembly GCF_023276375.1). Classification (GTDB taxonomy): domain Archaea; phylum Halobacteriota; class Halobacteria; order Halobacteriales; family Haloarculaceae; genus Halocatena; species Halocatena marina. The sequence continues at coordinate 940,883 of NZ_JALLPK010000001.1, forward strand.
ACTACGCTCTGGCTCCCGAGGCGCCCCTCGTACTCCTGTTCCGAGCATCGCGTCGACGATGACATCCGGTGAATCAAGATCGAAATCTTGCGAGTCACGCACCTCACGAGCGTCGTATTCGCCCTGTTCGAGTGCGTCCCAGTTTTCTCGTGTGATCGCTGTGCTGATCGTCTCCTCGCGCCCGAGCAAAAAAATCGTCAGCTCGTATTCACTGTCGAGAAACCGTGCGGTTACGAAACTATCGCCACCATTGTTCCCACGTCCCGCGACGATCGCTATACGTGCGCCCGGTTCAGCGAGCTCTTTGACTGTCCGAGCAACGGCGCTCCCACTGGATTCCATCAACTGTTTTTGTGGGACACCGAGTGCGGCCGCATTCTCATCGACTACGGCCATTTCCTCGATTGAAATCATGGGTGAACGTTCGTCGGCTCGTCGGTTAAGCGTGCGGGACCGCCCTCTCAGCGCCGTACCTGAAATTCTTGTGCTCCTTTTGGGTCACTGAATTCCGTTTCAACGCGTTCCACGTCAGCCTGCGGACTCCCCGTGTGACACCACTCGATCATCGCCTCGACAGCGTCCGGCGGCCCCTCAAAGACGGCCTCTACACGTCCGTCTTCGAGATTCTTCACCCAACCATCGACACCCTGCTCTTGTGCCTTCTCGCGTGTCGTTGCGCGGTAGAACACTCCCTGTACATTCCCTGAGACGAAGACGTGTGCGCGTGTTCGATCGGACATATCACAGTCCTCTATCGGCGCGAGCGTAAAATGATCTGGGGCGCAGCGTGCACTGAGCTGTACCTACCACAGCGTGGGTGTTCGGTTACTGGATTGTATACGTCTCGAATCGGCGTGCTGCGTACCGAACCGACCGGTCTGCGACGACGATTGCGATCACGACCGGCCCCCCCAAGCCGACAAGTTGGATCCACTGCGTCGGGATCGACCCGATCGTTGCTCCGAACGATTGGAACAGCGCGATTCCCGAAGCAACTGGCATCCCAGCAGCCGCCAGTTGCGTAAGGAAGACGGGAACGAGACCACTAACGAGCAGTCGGAGAGCGGTCCGGACACCAGCTGGTGCGAGCAGTGCGGTGGCTGCTGGGATCGCAAGCCCAAGCGTGACGAGCGAATGAACCACCACTGCGGTGATGCTGGGAGGGACGACTGTGCGACGCTGTCCGACGCTAATGGCGCTGAATCGAGGAAACCACAGTCCGACGAGCGGGGCAAGCCGAACGGATAGGAATACCACCGTGATTCCGAGGAGGAGCAGCCCTCCTCGCTCAATCAGCGAATACGGGCTCACAACACCAGTTGCAAGCGTTAGAACGACTGTTGCCGAAAGCCCAATGACTCGCCCAGGGATTGTGAGTCCGGTAATGAACTGTATTCCTGTGAGTCGCGTCGTGAGCACCGTTGGGAGCACTCCTCCAGCATCCCCAAGCGGATTCAAGCCGAACAGCAACCCAGCAGTCCACGGAATGACGATTGCAGCGATGAGGGGTGCCACGACGAACAGCAGACCGAATTGGCTGGCGTTGATGAGCACACTGCCAGCGATGAAGATCGGCAGTAACGCGAACGAGATACGGGAGGGGTTTCGCCACGTTCTGGTGAGCATCACCTGAGCAACGCTCCGCGTTGGCGCATCGAGATCGGACGGATGCCAGAACGAATGCATTGGTGTCTTTCGAGCAGTCGATTTCTTCTCGCTGCTCGGAGCTATGGGGGCGTCGAACCAGAACGCGCTTGTGATTCGCTCGATCGCGTAGCCGCCCCCAAGCAGGATGATGGCTGTGGTGATGAGCACTCCCCCCACGCGCATCCACGACTGCGAGATCGCCGTTCCGACGACTGCGAGATCGCCGTACCAGCTGATAGGAAGCCACGCGAGAACGCCACTATCAATGCCCATGTCAATAGTGGGGGCATACTGTAACACGGAGTATCCGCCGAAGAACAGGACAATGAGGGAGATTCCGATTGGTGTCTTATAGCGGGCGACGATCCGGGAACGAGACAGAAGAAAGGCCCCAGCGAAGCCACATGCGTACGCGACAACGACGCTGCTCACCACAAATAACACGACTGCGAGCGGAACAAACACGACACTCGCTGGTGTTTGGAATGCGTATACGAACAGTCCGCTGATGATGATCGTTGGGGCAGCGAGATACGCTAAGATCCGAAATATCTCGGCAACGACGAGACCACTTGCCGCTGTTCGGGCAGAAACGGCCGTGAGCACGACCTCCTCGCTGTCGATTCGGGAGTGTTGTGAAATGACTCGATTACCGACCATGAAGACGTCAAACAACCAGTACAATCCAACTGCCCCCCGCATTGAACTGGGAAGCAAAATCGGTCTCGGGATCGATCGCAATGAATTGGCGAAGAGAACCGAGAATCCGAGCAACATGAGACTCCACACGATGGAGACGCCGCCGAGAAAGAACAAGCGCGCTGTCGATCCTCGAAGCGTGCGCATCGATCGGCGAAACTCGACGACACCGATCCGGATGCTCTGTCGTACCCACCGTGTCTCAGCCATGGATCATACCTTCCTCGAACGTCCTAACCGGTTCGGTAGCACTGGCTGACAGCGATTCATCGGAGCGACGACGCTCCACTACTGACGGAAAAGCGTACGCGAAGACCATTCATTCTTCGATTCTGATTACTCACACATCAATGTATCATCTCACATATCGTGTTTCATGCCGCTTAGAGCGTGTACTATTCGTAATGACAGATGGGTTATGTGCCGAGGTGCTTTGTACGATCGCGCCCAATAGAGATGTGTCGTGAGTAACGATCCCACAGACATTTCCGGACTTCCCGAGGATCTCGGAATCGGGGAGGACCTCGATCGATCTGAACAGCGCGTCTCGATCCGCGTCGACACTCGTCGCTACGGGAAGGCAGTGACTATCGTCGAAGGATTCGACTCATCGTCCGCCGATCTCACGGAGATTGCATCGACACTGAAGCATTCGCTTGCAGTCGGTGGCACCGTGACCGACGATCGTATCGAACTGCAGGGCGAGCATGGAGACCGACTGCGGCAGATTCTTCGAGAAGAAGGATTCGAGATTGAATGAAAAACGGCGTGCGGTCAGCGGATTATCCTGCCTCTGAAGATGCTTTGTCTCGCCATACCATCTTGTGATATTACACAAATACGTCTGTCATTTCACTCATCACACTCCGAACTGCCCATCGTCTCGTAGACGGGTGTTCGATGTCGACGATCCCACTCGACTCTCTTTCATTTTTTGATAGTGAGTGGTATGTAGATAACAGATCCATCCTTGTCGAATCGCGTATGATTCTAATAGTGAGGTGAGTGGGTGGAATAAAAGAGGTCTTTAACGCAAAGGTAGCTATGATAACCGCCACAATAAACAACCTCGTATGATGAGACGCAGAACGTTTCTCGGAGCAGTCAGCTTTGCTGTCACAACACTCTCTGGCTGTCTCTCTCTGACGAAGAGTGATGAAGAGTCGTCATCTACCAGCTTGTCTCGATCTAAGAATAATACGACATCAGATAGTTCTGTCGAACGTAATTCAACAAACACCACATCCACCAAGGCGTCCCCTGCTCCTCCGACAGCTACGACGGACACGAACGATTCCACCGAACAGATCGCTAACGGTGAACGGAGAGAACTCACGATCGGTGACGAAGCATCGTCTCACAATCAGTCACGATCGTCGTACAGGGTAACGCTCTCGAATCCGACCGATACCGCATGGACGACAACGCTCATTATCCGAATGTCTCCTTCATCAAAGGAGAGCAGCCCTACCGATATGACTCGCCTCAAAGAGACGTACAACCTCGACGCAGAGGCTTCGGTCGATATTTCTCTTATCGATCCCGAGCAGTACACTATCGTCGCGACGATCCCTAAAGCAGGAGCGTCGGCGACGGCCGATGTCACGCCCGCACAATCTGGTTGCCAACACTCTTCGACGAAAATCACAGTTCAGGAAGGTGGATCGCTCAACGTACAGACCGTATCGAAGCAAGTACCCTGTTCAATTGATAAGTAGTCGTAGTGTGTTGTTCTCTGAATTCAGTTCGGATCCAGACCAAGAGACACGACTGTTTGATGATCGAAAGCGTTGAATCTCAGACTGCTATCCTTCCATCCCACTGAAGGAGAGACCGCCTTCGATATAGCGTTGTGCCACCAAATACACGAGCATGATCGGTGTCGCAAACGTGAGCGCGAATGCCGAAAAGCGCGCCCACGGGATGGAGTACTCGCTAACGAGCGAGAACAGCCCAACGGGGAGCGTATAGTTCTCTGTGCCGAGCAGCGTCTGAGCGACGACGAACTCTGTCCATCCAGTGAGGAACGTGAAGATGAACACCGTTGCGAGTCCAGCAGCCGACAGCGGTAGAATGACCTCGACGACGATTCGCCACGGCGGCGCACCGTCAACGACTGCTGCCTCTTCGTACGCCACCGGGATGCCATCCATATACGTCTTCAACAACCACGTGTTGAACGGGACTGCCGTCGCCGCGTAGTAGACCGACAGTGCAAGCTTGCTGTCGTTGATGCCGAGCTGCACGTAGACAGCGTACAAACCGATCAACAACGCGATACCGAGCCCACCGCCGACTTGTGTCAGTAACACGTACAAGAACAGTATCTTCCGACGGAAGATGAACGTCTTGCGCGAGAGTGCGTACGCTGCTGGCACAACGAGGCACATGGCGATGATCACGGTCGGGATCGCAACCGTGATGCTGTTCCACAGGAAGTGTTTGAAGTTAGACGGATTTTCGACACCGTAGTGAGCAGCATCGAGTATGACGAACGACGGTGTGTTGAATACGACCGCAAGATTAGTGAGCGGGATGTTCACCGAGATGGTGTACGCCGGGATGATGAGATCTCCGATCACCCAGACGAACGCCTGAAGCGTCGGATCGTCCGGAACAAGGGTGAGTCCTCCCGAGGAATAGATCGACCCACCAGAACTGGACAGTGCGGCCATGAGAATCCAGTAGATCGGGAACAGTAGCGCCAACACCAACACGAGCGCGCCCGTCGTTGCTATAAGCGTCCGCAGTGGATCGATGGGCGAACGCTCACCCCGCCTGATGGCAGCGATCGTGTATCTGACGCTCCGACCCGTATCGATCGTCGAATACGCGATTGCCGCCGTGTTTGTTTTCACCGCTCGACCGGCGTTTCGAAGAAGGCGCATCATTCTGAGACACCCTCGGCGAGCCGTCCGCGCTTGACGTTCAGCCACATGAACGCGCCGATGAAAACGACTGCAATGAGGCTGATTGCCGCACCGCGTCCGTATTTCGAGAACGAGAACGCCTCACGGTAGCCGTACACAACGATTAGTTCGTTCGCTCGAGCAGGACCACCCTGATTGAACACATACGGGATGAGAAACTGCTGGAACGACGCTGCAGCTGTCAGAATCGACGCGAACAGCACTGGTCGTTTGATCGACGGCAGTGTGATGTGCAGAAACCGCGCGAAATAGCTCGCACCGTCAACCTTCGCCGCTTCGTGCAGTTCTTCAGGGACATCCTGCAGAGCGCTCACAGTGATGATGACCATGAACGGGTAGGCGAGCCACGCCTCCGTGACGTTGTACGCGAAAAAGGCCGTCCATCGCTGAGACAACCACGAGATGGATTCGCTACCGAACGTCCCAAGAAGCTGATTGGCGAGACCGAACTGAGCGGAACTGAAGATCCCGCGCCACACCGTGATCGTGAAGATCGCGGGAAGTCCCATCGGGAGAATGATGAACGACCGCATGACTCGTTTGCCGCGCACGCGGTCATTAGTCAACACTAGCGCGATACCGATACTCAGTCCGATCTTCAGCGTGACACTCGTGGCGACAAACAGCCACGTGACACCGAACGAGTTCCAGAACATGGGATCGGAGAGAACGAGGATGTAGTTCTCGATCCCGACGATACTCGCCTCTCCGAACGTGAGGACCGAGAGAATGCCATCGCCAGCGTAGAGAGTCGTCGGATCAGCGTTTGTGAACGAAATCCCGACGAGATACACCACTGGAAACAACATGAACGCCGCAAACACGAACAGTCCTGGCAGAACGAACAGCAAGGAAACGTCTCGCTCGTCGAGAAACGGGACCTCCCCTATTCGGCGTGCAGCGCGTGAAAGCGTACTCATACTGGGAACTACTTCCAATTACTACGGATCGTCTTCGCAGCTTGATCCAACGCTGCCTTCGCATTGGCATCCCCATTGAACGCTTTGATGAGCGCGGGTTCCATCGCCGACCAGACCTCGTTCATCTTCGGATGAGTCGGCATCGGTGTTCCCTGCTTGACTGTTTGTGAGAACGCCTGGACAGCGTTCGGAAGCTTATCACTCCCGACCAGATCTGCGAGAACCGGGATGGATCCCTGTTCCTTTGCGAGTGTGAGGATATGATCTTCGTTCGTAACGTACCACTCGACGAACGAACGCGCGGCTGCGGCATCAGCAGTGTCTTTTTCCATGCCTTTCGAGAAATACCACATGTTGATACCAGTGTAGGGTGTGGCCGTCCCGCCGTTTGGTGTCGGGAGGCGCGTGACCTCGTAGTTCACACCTTTCTCGTTGAGCGTCGAGAGATACCACGGGCCATTGATGGCGAACGCGGCGTTACCCTCGGCGAAAACGGCGGCTTGTGGTTCGTACGTCGGATCGTTGGCCATGTACGGTTTGAAGTTCTTGAGTGCGAATTCGAGACCCTGAACGGTCTTTGGACGATTGACACCGAGCATCGGATCCTTGCTCGAATCAAAGTAGTAGCCGCCGAACGCTTGGAGCCACGCGCTGGTGAAGTACGGGTCGAACGGATAACTCAACCCGTACTTGTCGTTGCCTGGATCGTGGTGCTCTTTCATCGTTGAGACCATATCGGCGACCGTTTTCGGTGGCTTGTCCACGATATCGGTGTTGTAGATCAGCGTCACCGTCTCGGCCGCGTGTGGAAGCCCGACGACGTTGTCCTCGAACTGAATGGCCTCGGCAGCCGCACTCGTAAACACATCGAGGTTCACATCAAGCTGATCGCTCTGGTCGACAACGAAATCACGCTGAACGTAGTCACCCACCCAATCGTGTGCCCACTCGAAGATTTGAGGACCCTGCCCCGCAGGAATCGCGCTGTTCGTTTTCTTTTCTAAATCAGAGATGTCGGCCCCTTTGATCGTGTGTTGGGATTGACCGTTGAACGCCTCGATAACGCTTTTTCGCGCCGAAATCTCTGACTCCGAAAGTGAGTACCACGCTTTCGCCGACCCGGCAGGGCCGTTATCACCTGTTTTCGTTCCGGACTGGGTGCCACCTCCGTCACCGTCAGTTCCGGAATCCTGTTGTTGTACGTCGAGACAGCCCGCAAACGCCGCAATAGCGCTCGCACCACCGATGTGCTTCAACACGTCTCTGCGATTCATTGTCATGCGTGAATATTAGATGAAACAGTTTTTCACACCTTAAATCCTTCGGAGATCACACGTCATATTGTCATCGTAAGGGCGTTGTGGAGCGGCCGGTCTTGACTGCGATCGTGCTGGGACTGACGTCGGTTGCATCGGTCGCACGAGGTCGAATGAGAAGAAAGACTATGAAATCATACTTCCCAAATTCATCGAATGGGGCAAGAGCTATATTCTATCATCCGTAGCCTTTGGCAGATGGCAACAGTAACGCTCGATTCATTGCGAAAGGAGTTCGACAGTGGGCGCATTGTCGCGGTTGAGGACCTTTCTTTGCAGGTCGAAGACGGCGAGTTCGTCACGGTCGTCGGGCCGTCAGGCTGTGGAAAATCGACAACACTTCGGATGATTGCAGGATTAGAACAGCCGACATCTGGACGGGTGCTGATCGGCGATACGGATGTCACCGAGACGTCCGCGCGTCACCGTGATGTGGCGATGGTGTTTCAAAATTACGCGCTCTACCCTCACAAGACAGTCCGGCAAAACATGGCGTTTGGTCTGCGGATGAGCACAGATCTCGATACGGACGAGCGAAACGAGAAAGTCGACGAAACAGCGGCGATGATGGGGATCGAGGAGCTCCTCGAAGATCGGCCATCGGAACTCTCTGGTGGACAGAAACAGCGGGTCGCACTCGGGCGTGCGATCGTTCGTGAGCCAGACGTGTTCTTATTCGATGAACCGCTGAGCAACCTCGATGCAAAGCTACGGACGACCATGCGCACCGAGATCCAACGCTTACAGGAGGAGCTCGGGACCACGGCTATCTACGTGACCCACGACCAGGAGGAGGCGATGACGATGGGCGACCGTCTTGCGATCATGAACAACGGCATCCTCCAGCAAACCGGCGCACCAACGGATGTGTACGTGCGTCCGAAAAACGAGTTCGTCGGTGGCTTCGTCGGCTCGCCGTCGATGAACATGCTCGATGTGAGTATCGAGCGGGTATCGGACGGAATCTCTCTCATCTGCGAGGAGCAGTTCGAGTACACACTGAACGGCGAATCCGCACACCAGATCGCTCAGACAGACCTATCGACGGCCAGACTCGGCATCCGTCCCGAGAACGTCACTGTTGTCGAGGATGGAATCGAGACGACGGTCGAGGTTGTCGAACCTGTCGGGAGTGATAACTATCTGTATTTGGACCTCGGGCCGGAGTTCATTGCTCGAGTTGACGCCGGAATCGAGCCAGAGATGGGTGATGTGATTGACGTGACGTTCGACGAGTCAGACGTTCACCTGTTCGATACAAGTGGTGAATCGCTGTTAACGGAAGCCACCCTGACAGCCTGAGGCTTACCCGTCTGCCGTCACTGGCTGTTCTTCGAGCAGATCGTACTCGTCCATCAGGGCGATTGTTGCTGTTCGCAGCGCGTGTGGCCACCCGAGCGGCGTCGCGCTGTCGGGTGTGCCGTCGTCGAAGACCTGCTCAGGGAGGTACCCGGTGTCGAGTGAGAGTGGTCCGCTTGGGAGAATGAGCGCGAGAAGCTCCCGTGCCGTTTCTGCTAGACGATCTGCGCGCTCGTCTCCATGGTCTGTGAGCACTGCGGCGAGTGACGCAGCGGCGTGGGCGCCCCACGCTGTCGACACGGTCCATATTTTTTCGTGTGGCTGCTCGCGCTGTCGCCACCGATCTCCCTCGTACCGGACAAGCCCGGAGACAGCGCTTCCATCGTGCCACAGTTCGTCGATAACTTGTTCGACGTGCGAAACGAGTCGGTCGAGTCGATCTGCGTCTATATCTCCGATTCGGGCGTACGCTCGGTGGGCGTTTGCGAGGGCAAGCGTGGCCGAATCACAGCGTTCATCGAGTGTGCCCCGCTTTTCGTGTCCGTCACCATACTCACGCAGCGCGTAGATACCGCGCTCGTCGACCCAGAGATCGTCTATCGCTTCATACACCGTGTCCGCACGCTCTGTTGCGCGCTCAGTGAGATCGGCGGTGTTGCTCGCGGCCGACGCCGCGTACGCCTCCAGAAAGACAGCAGCGGTGTGCCCAAAGCGTCCGGACATGTCCTCCCACGCGTTCTGGCACGTGACCGGTCGGCCGTCGTCTGCAAGCGCATCGTCGAGTCCGTCGAGTGCGCGCTCTAATACGTCACCCCGATCGGTACACTGGCCGATGAACGCCGTAACGCTCGCCGTTTGATCGGCTTGATACTCGTTGCCGATACCTTCTATCCGACTGTTGGCCCATCCGGGAGCCAACGTGGTGTCGAACGACCAGACGCGGTGGGGCCACGAACCATCGTCGAGTTGTGTCTCTGCGTAGGCAGCGCCACTGCGGGTGTGCCAATCACCGAGTCCGAGATCGAACTGTCGGTCTGCATCGAAGAGAAACCGCGATATCTCGGCATCGTCGCGGAACCACGAGTAGCCATACCCGCCCGAATGTGCGTAGTAGGGGTCGAACTCTGGACCGGCGATGCGCAGACCCGACCGGCCAGTCAGCAGTGAGAGAACACGGAGGTCGGTCGCGATCGCGTCTGCGTGAGGAAGGTCGGAACTGACCGATCGCTCGGTTTGCTTTTTTGCTGCGTGTTCGAGCGCACCACCGTCGTACGCCGTGGCCGTCCGGACGGTATCGAGCGCCGCTTTTCGTGATTTCGTCGCCCGTGTTGTCAGCAACGTCGTCACCGTCGCTTTTCCCTCAGACGTTGGAATGACACAGAGACTATCGCCGCTCAACAGATCCTCATCATACGATTTCTCCGGCTCTGCTCGCGGGTATTCAGTGGGCGTCTCATCGAGAAGCTCCGCGAAGCCACCGAAGGCAGACCCACGAACCCTCTCGAAACCGGTTGCGCTCGCGAGGTAGTCGGTTTCCGAGGCGTGATACACCTCGATCGCATCGTCGTGGTGCAGTTGTCCGATGCGCGTGTTCCGACCATCTGGCGCGAATCCGATGACAGCCACCAGCGCAAGCGAGGCGTCTGCTCCGTTCGTATCAAAATGGGTGACGTGGATATTCTCGAGCGTGAGATCGTACTGCGTTACTGTGCCGTACTCCGTTTCGTGATCAGTCACAACGAGCGCAGTGTCTTCGTGATACCGTTGGCGATTGCTCTGTGTGTCGAACCACGCTGTCTGAGATTCCAGTTCCTCAACGCTGGAATCGACAGGCCGAACACCGAACCGAGATCGGGCGATTCCGGTCAATCCAAACACTGGATAGCTGAAATCCCGGATCGATCCATCCTCGTCAACGTGAATGAGACGCCCATCGTAGCCGGAAAAGCGACCCGTTCGTGTTCGCCGCTCACCCGGAAATCGCGTGCGGTCATCTCGATGGCGCTTGTAGTCGTCTAGCGCATCACGTAGTTGCATTGAGAAGGCGTTCGACTTCAGGCGATAATAAATTTGGTGTAATTGTTTTTCACACACTCATTCAAAAGCGAAACGGTCAAAGGTGACACTCGCAACCGTGCGTGTATGCATCACCCGGGGCCCCCCCGATTTCTCCACGTCGGTGAGTCGATCGAACTGGCACCGCGCTCTCCTGACGTGTCAGGGACGTACGCGTGGCGAGTTGTCGATAAGCCAGACGGGAGCACAGTGACAGTCGAGGACAGAGAGGAACGGAGTTCCTCAGGCAGCCAGACACAGTCTGGCGACAGAGAGAGGCCGAAGGCCCCTCAAGCAGCCGGCACAGCCGGCGACATCACCGAGCAAAGCTCGGTTAGCAGCCAGACACAGTCTGGCGACTGCGCGGTTGTCCATTTCACGCCGGACGTTTCAGGTGTGTACCGTGTTGAACTTGCTGCCCCCGACGGGACACACACCCAGACGATACGCGCGTTTCCGGATCCACGCCGCGAGGCTCGCTTCAGCGTGGCCGCTGAGGATGTCGATATAGATCGTGCTGCCGTCGATCATGTCGCTGTTATCGGTCAGTTCAATGATTTCACGATGGGAACCCACCGAGCGGAGTGGCGCGGGGACGAGTGGGTTCTCGACACGATGCTCCCACCGGGGACACACGAGGCTATTTTTGCACTTGATGACGAGTTCGACCCATACGCCACGAGTAAGATCACTGTCGAGGGCGCTGGGCGACCCCGCGTTCGTCTCGATGGACACCGCGAGGGAAGTGATGTCGTCGTTACCGCGACAGCACAGGCTGCACCGGAAGGGAGCGATCCAAGCGTCGAGTTTTATCTCGATGACCGTACTTCCCTCACGGCTTCGAATGTCGTCATTCAGGACGATACGCTTCGTGTGTCGGTCGATTCGCTCTCGGAACTGACGCGCATCCACGCCGTCCCCGTCGCAGAACAGCACGGCATCGCGGATACGCTCGCGCTCTGTCCCAAAGGCGGAGGTGAGTTCTCGTTCGAACGTCCGGCCGATCCACCAGCGTGGGTGGAATCGGCCACCATCTACGAGATCTTCGTTCGCACGTTCGCCGGCACGGCCGAGACGACGTTCGAAGCGATCGAACGCCGCGTTCCGTATCTCGAATCGCTCGGCATTGATGTCGTTTGGTTCACCCCGGTCTGTGAGAGCCCAACTAAACATGGCTATCACATCACTGACCTGTTCGAGACGGCTTCGGATCTCGGCACCCACGATGAGTTCGTGTCGTTGATCGACCGGCTCCACGAGTCCGACATCAAGGTCATCTTCGATCTCGTTATCAACCACACTTCACGGGATCATCCTGCCTTCCACCTCCACCGGGCGGACGTTCCGGCGTACGCCGATCACTACGAACGCATTCCTACCACGCAGGACACGACAGAGATCGAGTGGGCTGGCGATGATGCTCCCGGTCACTACTTCACGTGGACGAGGATTCCGAACGTGAATTACGATTCTCTTGCTGTCCGCGAGTGGATGCTCGACGTGATCGATCACTGGGCACCACTCGTCGATGGCTTTCGGTGTGATGTGGCATGGGGCGTCCCCCACGGCTTCTGGAAGGAAGTCCGCGAGCGCATGAAAGCGCGTGACCCCGACTTCGTACTGTTGGACGAGACTGTTCCTCGTGACGCTGCCTTCCGTGAAAACGAGTTCGACCTCCACTACGACACCGATCTGTACAGCACACTACGTGATATTGGTACTGGTGAGAAACCAGCAACTGCCCTGTTCGATGCGCTCTGTGCGTCCCAGCGTCACGGCTATCCCGACGAGGCGAATCACATGCGCTACATCGAAAACCACGACGAGGAACGCTATGCGACCGCATGCGAGGCTGGTAGCCTGCGACCCGCCGTGGCCGCGACGTTCACGCTGCCCGGCGTGCCGATGATATACTCCGGGCAGGAACGCGGTGTCCCGGAGCAACGCGGACCGATGCGATGGTACGACGGTGACGCCGATCTGACCGCGTTCCACCGTCGGCTCATCGAACTCCGTTCCGAACAGCCGGCTCTCCGTGGAACCGGTGTCGAACCCGTCGAATGCAACACTGAGACCGGCGATTCCGACCGAGTCGTTGCGTACAAGCGTGCGAGTCAGAACGAGACGCGCATCGTCGTCCTGAATTTCGGAGCCATCCCGGTGACGGTGGCACTCGATCGAACCATCGAACCCGTGAACCTACTCGACGGGACGGACGTGAGCTGTGATGCTGGCGTTCGAATCGACGACGTGGGTGTCTTTCGAACTCGTTGAGTAATCCGGCATAAGACACTCTCTATCGATCGAAACAGTCTGATTCGAGGATGAACTCCCTATCCGATGGATTAATATTTCAGCAGCGGAACCTGTGAATATCATGGGAGATACACGTGGCCCGGATGCACCGAGCCGAGAGACCTCCCAGGAACGGTCCCCATTCGGTAACGAACTCATGCGGCTCAAACGTCGAGGGTGCTGTATCCTCGTAACAGGTCGGAGCAGCGTCCACGTTCGTGCTGCCCAATCCCGCCAGCTGTTCGGTGCTGTCGACGAACCTCGACGGCGCATACTGACCCTCATCGATGCGACCCCCTCGGAAACGTCCCAGTACTTTCCGGACGGTATCACACAGTCACACTCGGATGTGACTGTGCTCGACTACACCGAAACCGTACAGGACACGACGAGGGTTGCGGGTAAGTCACGGTCGCAGTCATCGTCATCTCAGTCGGATGACCCTTCGATGACTGGACTCGGCGCAACGCTCTGTGATCCGATCGGAGCTGCTATTCGGAACGAACAAACGGAGCCTGGCGAACTTCGAGTCGGTGTCGCAACGCTCGATGCAATCGTTGTCTCCGATGGTCGTTCGGCAACGCGTGCGTTCGTCGAAGCAGTGCGTGCTGACATTTTAGCCGCGAACGGAATGGGGCACTTTCATCTTCCTGGCTCGGTTGATCCCGAAACACTCGACGCACTGGCTCCTGTCATCGATATCCACCTCGAACTCCGAGAATCTCGACCCCACATCCCCGAACATCGCTGGCACCTGCTTGATACGGACCGCTCGACTGACTGGATCCCACTCTAACATGTGTACTTCATCCCATACCACGGCTGTGCGCGTCGAATCACAGTCCGGAGAACATCCTGCTCTTGCTCTGATTGATGATATTCAGGGTGTGAGCGCCCGGCTGTCAACCAGCTCCGTCTGTCACCCGACACGCTGTTCGACTGACTCATTTCTTTTCCCTGTCGATACGGCTTACGAGCTCTCTCCAACCGTCTTCTGGACGCATCAGCTCAATCCGATCATGGTGCGAAATCGGGAGAACACCTTCAACACCGATATCACGAACCGCGAAACTGCGGATCTTCCGTACGGGAGCTACTCTGTCGATCTCTGCTCGCTCGGACTGAAGGTGTATCTCTCCGTTCAGGGTGAAATAGAGATCATTCCTGACGAGGATCGAGGTCGTGTGATCGACTGTTCGACCGCCGAATCGGTGCGGATTGGGGTGCGCTCGTTCCACGAATCTCCATCCGGGACGGTGACGACGACCGACCAACCCCGCGACGTGATGCGCGCGCTCTCCTGTCTCGGATCAGCACTCAAGACCACTACCTGTGAACGGTCCTATCCGACGCTGCGAGGACATCCCCCACTGATCGAACGCGGCGAACGGTTTCAAGCTCCATCGGGTCTCGAACGGACTGACGAGACGGCAAGCGTTCGTATCGAGGTACCACCGACGCTCGAATCGCTCTATCCGCTCGCACCGCTTGCGTACTATCTGAACGCTGTCGTTCGACCCGGCGAGACGCCCCGTCTCGTTGCTGGCGATGCCACCTACTCTCTCGATCGGGGCGCGGGCATGGAGTCCGGAGTGGCTCAAATCCTCAAACACATCTTCACGCTCGATTGCATTACTCGGACAGAGGGTCTCTATCCGCTCTCCCTCGGCGAGCGTGAGGTTTTCGAAACCCATCTCGAAGATGCCGGATACGACGAGATCGATTTTGCTGCAATCTACGAGCAACCGCTCGCCGAGCAGCTACAGAGCTACTTCTCGATCTCGTTCGATGTGGTTGAGGAGGTTGTGCCACGCTGGCCGCTCACCGCCGACGTACGACCGGTGCCAAAGTACCTCCCGTTTCTCCCGTTCGTCGTTGCGAGCCTCGGAACGGTGCGGTGTCTCCCAACGAGTAGTCCACGGCCAACGGCCTCAGTTACACCAGCGATTGAAGAGTTCTGTCGAAACCGGGATGCTCGGGTCGCCAACGGCGACTTTACGCGTGCGATGCCGATCTCGCGGGAGAGACAAACAAGATCGTCTGACGATACGTCCGACCTCCCAGCTGACATCTACAGGCCGCCCGCGTCGGATAGTATCTCACAGATCTGGCTCGCCGATGGTTATCCGGTTCGAGCCGCTAAGCCGACGCTTGACGCGTTCCAGCGCCGGTTCGACGCGACCCCAGTTGACGGGTACGAGGTGGCCGTCGTCAGTAACGATACGGCGATGCAGGCAGAATCGGATGTCGTTGAACTGTACGAACAGCAAGATCAGATCGCGTTCGGAGTGACGATGCACGAAGAACTATCGAAACAGGCACTTCGAGGTGTGCTCACCGATGATTACGATCTCGTTCACTACGTGGGTCACGTCGACGGGAAAGGACTCCAGTGCACTGATGGATGGCTGGACACCCACACGCTCGAAACGGTCAGTACTCGGATGTTCGTACTCAATGGCTGTCGCTCCTATGTGCAGGGGAAAGGTCTGGTCGATGCTGGTGCGATCGGTGGCCTATGCACGCTCACGGACGTGGATAACGTATCCGCAACCCGTATCGGACGCACAGTTGCACGACTGATCAACACAGGATTCAGCCTCGGCGGTGCCCTTGATCTCATCAGCGAGGATTCTCTTATCGGACGGCAGTATACAATCGTCGGCGATCCCGGCACGGCGATCTTCCAAAATCCTGAAGATACACCAATTCTCACCGAAATTACGTACGCACCGGACGATGAAGTCATTGTGGACCTCTATGGCTATCCATCAATCCGGTCCCAAATAGGGATGCTCTACGTTCCGAGCGTTGGCAATACGGATATGTACTACCTCAATTGTGGCCATATGACCACTATTAATACCACTCATTCAGCAGTAACCGAAGATCTTCAACATGGACGCCACCCTGTTCGGGTCGATGGATCACTCTTGTGGAACAATGAAATTCCTGACGAATTT
Source organism: Halocatena marina (assembly GCF_023276375.1). Lineage (GTDB taxonomy): Archaea > Halobacteriota > Halobacteria > Halobacteriales > Haloarculaceae > Halocatena > Halocatena marina. The sequence goes on from NZ_JALLPK010000001.1 coordinate 957,007, forward strand.
CTTGAGTAATTTGTAGAAAGTGTCAGGTCAAAATGTTCAATTCGAACTCGTATGGTCTACGGAATGATTACGGATACGTACTGAGCAACTACGGGCCACCGATAGTGTGACCATCAGTATCGCAGGTTAGTTCTGGGTGCTTTGCCGTGGTTGTCGTGATTGTATCGAACATCACATTTCTAACGACGAGATATTTGACAAAATATTTATTTAATCATTTTAAATAGAAACGTGTCGGATTAGAAGGAGAGGGACTGGTCTGTATCGATAGCAACGTCGTTACCAGACCGATACTCACGATATCTATATGAAACTAGCGTGAGCGATCATCGCAGCTTTGAGGCTTCGTCGCCGGAACAGCCAAACACGCCACTGAGTAATGCGCTCAGAAGGATCGTTCGAACGACGAGAAGTCCAGTGAGCTCTGCGGGATGATCGTTTTCGGACTGCACATCCCGTGTAGATGAGATCTCACGCTCTCGTGAGCGCGTAAAGTATTGCAGCCACTCCCCCTAAGTGTGCGGCGGTAACTACCAGCAGAATTTCTGCGTCGGTCGCTGCTGTTAGTATCGCTAATGCGTGCTGTGCGATGAACGGAACAGCGGTCAGGAGGACAATACCGACAGCGAGATACAGCATCGGCTGGCTCTCGTTGCGCTGATAGCCACGCACAGCTTGGTATGCGACGAATAGCCCGGCAGCAGCGGTGATCGCGGCGACAGCGAAGATGAGCAGCTCCGTGTTCGAACCGAACTCCGAGAGTTGCAGTACGCTCATTTTTTCACCCGATCCGATCGATCGTCGTCTCTTCCTGTCTGGGGAGAGCGTGCAATCCCGTAGATCGCATAGAGCATGGCCCCGAGCCCGAGCAGTTTACTCGTGTTCGCGGCGACCGATCGTCCGACCATCGAAACGGGAGTCAGGTTCGTCAACACCAGTTGGATCACGATCGGTCCGGTCGTGAGTAACACCAGTCCGATCGCAAGCGAGAGCCGAGCAGGGTCCCGGTTACGGAGATAGCCACGGAACACCAGATACGCAACCACGAGCGAGAGCGCTGCGGTCGTGAACAGCCCGAGAAGTACGAGAACAACGATGAACGGCGAACCACCGATTGCGGTTTGAAGAACTGGATACATGCTATCGTAACCCCTCGAAAAGGTCGGTGAACCGATCGGCGGCGTCTTTTGGCCGGTGTGTGACTTCGAGTTCGAACGCGCCATCGACCAGTTCGATCGTGATCCGTTCGAGACGTGCGCTGTACGTTTTATAATGATGTCCATCCCGATCGAGCTGCAACTGCTCAGCGAGGAGATCGTACTCTTGCAGACGCTCGATGCGTCGGTAGATGGTCGAAACTGACGCGTCACACGCATCGCTCAATTCGGAAGCCGACATGACTTGGTCGCTCGTGTGAAGGAGAATCGCATGGGCGTACTCGTCTTCGAGGAGCGCAGCGATCTCCCGGACATCGCTCTCCTCAGCCATTTCGAAACGGGAACCACCCGGGTCTGCATTTCAAAGGTAGTTCAGTTACAGCACGCGCGTCCATGCAATCGTTGTACCGCCATTCACCGGTTATCGACTTAAACGAAGGGTATCGTTGTCGGATGTCGCCTCCGAATCTTAGCGTAACGGTCGATTCGCGTGTCCTTGAACTACTTTGCTGAAAGGAGTCGTCGTCAACATCGAAGAGTCCGGTTGTACTCACGGTTGCGAAAATAGGCGTCGGTCCAGCCGACAACGATCAGGTTCCGATGGGACTGGCTCGGTCACCCTGCGTGATTGTTCGGTCGCTCCGGTACCGGTAGCTGTCGAGTGCCGCGCTTGGGATGGGACCCTCGCTCGCTCTATCTTCGAGGAGCATCAACATATAGTACTATGAAAGTAATTACTCGTTTTGAGGATACACATCAGCAGTGACAAAAAGATAAATATTATTACATTATCTTTTCTCGACTATCGCTGGCATCATTCAACAAGGTGGAGTGATAGTCGAGAAGATAGTACTTGTTTTCTTGTTCAGTCACGTCCGGAGACGAACGCATGTGCTACTATCTAACGCAATGGTGCATCTCTGAGCGCTGTACAAACAAGATGACACCGACCAGCTATTCGGCCTATTGTCGCTATTGTGGTTGTAAAACACGACATAGCGTCGATTGTTGAAATGCACATCAGACTGTTCTGACTGCTCAGCCTGAGATCGGATTACGACTGGCTCACGTAAACAGTCGAATCACTCTGTGTGCTTTTCTATTCTTCTGAGTGTACTCTGAAACTATCATTGTTACTTCTGTTTGATTCTATCTTGTGACCAAGCGATTCATCGTTGATGAATGAGCGAGTCGACATGTGTTGCTTGCGTAGTGCCGAATAGTGCGACTAACTTCATAGACCAGTTGTGATCGTTCAATATCGTTCGGCCATACAAGTATAAAATAATGAATATTGGCTTTGGGTGTCCTGCTTATTGCTAATTTGACTGTGTAATCAATTTTGACTAACACGATACGCTTGAGTGGTTCTCCAGCCACTGGCGATCGTATTGAAGTGATGTCGGCTACTGCAGCACGTTCATTCAAAAAAGCACTCTGCACGGTTGTTCAGGCATTCACTACGATGGCTCGTCGAGATCAGCGAAACCGAGGGGTTAGAGAATGAGCGAAACGATCGCTAGCACAATGAAAATGAGGATGAGTATGTATGCAATCCTCATTGTGAGCCCTGCGATACCGCGCGCACCGACGACGTACGCTATAATTGCAAGAATGATGAAGACGACTGCGAGGGAGGCGAACGATCCACCCCCCATTTGGAGCGCAGGACCGAAGACGGAGGCAGCAGAGAACAGCGGGATCGTCATTGTCCGATTCCCCACGACGTTACTGGCTTCTGTTGGCAAATATTGTCTACAACACTAACAAGACTCTGTAAACTAACCATATATCTAATTACTGTCTTCCAGTATATTACTTTTGTGGATCCATTCGATATACAGACATTACAATCGTCCCACGATCATTGTCCCGCAACTGTCGATATCCGACAGTCTCACACCATAAGCCACTCGGACGATGTATCGTGCCAACGGTTGCGGTCCATTACAAACGTATGCTTGTAACAGCAAGCCGTTTATTTATACAAACGGCCTCTTGATTAGGTACGAGTAGGATCTCGGTCAGAAGAGCAATCAACGCGGCGTTCGACGCTCGGATTTGATCAATACTGTCTAACGGTCAGCGTTCTCATCGCGCCATGCTCCCCCGAAAAGGTACGATACAACATCTCTATCGGAGCCGTTGATCACTCGCTGGAGAATCACACTCCTGTCCTCGCATCTCGACGAACCAAACAGATCGAGTTTACTGGATCAAATTGAGTGACGATCCGTGTAGCGCATTTCGTAATCCAGTCCAACGCTCCTGAATGGGTGGACATTCGAGACACTATCCCCGTAGCTTCTCCGAAAGGGCAGCGTAGTGATACACTGAAATGCTGGAACGTGGTGACTTCCCCGCGAACTGTCGTGCGATGCTGACACCGAACCCCGTTGAGCGCGAATAGTCGACGACGCTTCGGTAATTAGCTGCCGGTACAGAACAACAGAAATTTCAGATGTAATTAATATTCGGAATCGTGATCAGAGATACTTTGAAAGCAGCGGTCTTACCAATCGGTGCTGAGAAAGAGCCGATACTAATGCACGACCTACATCCACTACTCGAAACAATATCTCTCCTCAGTCATGACTGACTCACCGGTGATGATGGTTCAGGCGACGGAGCAGGCAAGTAGCCGTCCAGATAGTCACTCGCCACGCTGTTGTGCATCGTATCAAACAGTGGTGCTGCGATGAGTTCAGACGACAACATTCGAGAAGCGATCGATCGCGCTCGCAGCGGCGCACCCGCTGCCGGAGAAGCGGTTCGTGATCGATTCTCGGCAGACGAGATTTTTCAACGAATCGTCGCAAGTGCAGACTCCGAGATGGAGTCTGGTGGTCGGGAACTCTTTTTTAGTGGTTTGGCTGCTGGCTTTGCGATCACGCTTACTTTCTTAGCCCACGCAGTGTTCACTGCGGCGTTTCATACACCTGCACTCAATGCCATCCTCTACCCGATCGGCTTCATCTACATTATTCTCGGTCGGTACCAACTCTACACCGAGAATACGCTTCCACCAGTCACACTCGTGCTGACGCGATTGGCCAGCATTCCTCTTTTATTGGAGGTATGGACTATCGTACTGCTCGGCAACGTTCTTGGCGCAACTGTTGGGGTAATCGTGCTCGCTTACACCAGCGTGTTATCACCAGAAGCTGCACACGCAGGTGCCGAATTTGCGACGAAAGGGATACAACTCGGATGGTGGGATGTGTTCTTCAAAGCGATTTTCGCTGGGTGGATTGTCGCGGGGGTTGTGTGGCTCGACCACGCTGCGCGTGATACTATCACACGTCTCGTGCTCATCTACATCGCGTTTTACACGATCTCAGCCGTTGATCTGTATCACGTCGTCGTGACTGCGTGTGATGCGCTCTATCTCGTTTTAGTCAGCAACACTGGTTTGATACCTATCTTCGTTGACTTCTGGCTGCCGGTCTTACTCGGTAACACGATTGGCGGTGTCTTTCTCGTAGCCCTCGTGAATTACGCACAAACGAGCGAACGCCGGTTCCCGGAGTATGAGACACGCGGACCAGAGCTCAACCTCTCTGAGTGGATTTTTGGTCACCACGCAGGGCGACAACGTGCTGCCAAGGAATCGAACGAGACGAACGAGAATTCTGAGGAATGAGACAATCGACAGAGCTGTGTCTGTTTGAGACGAATCTCGACTCCGCGTTGTCATCGCTCGTTTCGTACTGGCTCTTTGGAAACTCGATTTGGAATCCGGATCACAGTAAAAATATTTGCACTCTATTTAGACAGTAGACTGGATGCCCTGTCTGATGGCTGTGACAGTCCTAGCCGGCACTCTCGACCAGCGTTGTACATCACGATAAGTGACGGATGAGGGAGAACCCAGCGTTCGAGACAGCGTGGTACATTACTTCATAGCGGATAGAGTGGACAACGCGGATTGACTGACACACATTCTAAGTCTCGTCCCAGTGGATGCTACTGGAATACGCAAGCCGCATAACTCCAGTGTGTTGGTCCGTGATTGTTCGAACCGTGCTCCGCGCTCGATCGATATGCAGGACCGTTCACTATCGACAGTAACCGAACTAATTCCTAGTCGATCGGTAGTATGTGGGTATTTATTTTTAACAATTTATGCCGAAAGTGCTGATTCTAGTGCGGGACGATCAATTCGATCGAAGAACACGAAGGCCGGTGCATTGTCTCTAAATCAACTAAGTTGATGAGTACTGTTTCAACGACTGGATGATAATTTCATAGCGATCGTGATTCATCACAATCCAAACAACAAGAATCGATTTGTTCGACAGAATCGACGGCAGTCAACTTCGGATTCACCCCGATTAGCAACGAGACAGCGCAGCCTCCTCCTCTTCCAAGATAGCTATTCGTTTGTGCTATGCTATGCTACGCTGCGCTATTCCAGATTCCCTTTCGAATCCCAGATCTCGGTCATCAAATCGACAAACACCGACGTTCGGAGAGAGTAGCCGTCTTCATCTGTTGCGTCGGGATCTATATCCACGATCTGAGAGATGAATTCGTCGTTGTAGGACATCTCATCGAGTGTGTCTCGCACATCGAACGTGAACGTTCCATCTTCTTCGGTGTCAAGCCAACTGACAACTTGTGCGTGATCGTCGTATTCGATCGTATACGTCTCTCCACCGACCAACTCGTGGATATCGGAGAGTTCACCGATTACCTCCCAGCCGTTTGCGCTCTCTACTGAGAGTATCCCATCTTCGATCCGCGTCTCATACCGTTTCATGCCGAAAAGCAACCGTGCGACGCTCTTAATTGCAGCGGTCGTTTCAATACCGTCCCACGATCCGTTTCACCATCGCGTCCTTTTGCCAGCGGCCCTGTCGAAACCAGAGGTATTCTCTCTAAATCGGACGGTCGTGAACAGTTAAGTGCTGTCGTGTTGGTGTTCTTCCATGCGCATACTGTATCTCGATTGTGATTCGCTGCGACCTGATCATCTCGGCTGTTACGGGTATGACCGCGAAACGTCGCCGTCTATCGACCGTGTTGCCAGTGAAGGACGCCTCTTTCGAAACTACTACGTCTCAGATGCACCGTGTCTTCCATCGCGGACCGCATTCTTCACAGGCCGATTTGGGATTCACACGGGCGTTGTCAACCACTCAGGTATCAACGCCGACATCCGGCACCGTGGCCAAAAGCGTGGGACGTCGACAGACGGCACATACCGGACGTTCCCGATGACACTTTCACAGGCGGGCTATCGCACAGCGCTCGTGAGTCCGTTTCCGACTCGTCACGGCGCTTGGCACATCCTCGACGGTTTCGAGGAGTGGCACGACACTGGTCGAAGCGGTCGAGAACGAGCGGACGAAGTCTATCCGCACGCGGCGGAATGGCTGCAGTCGCATGCGACTGAAGAAGACTGGTATCTCCATGTCAACTTCTGGGATCCACACACTCCATACGACACGCCGTTGGAGTATGGCACCCCGTTCGAAGACGATCCCACTCCGGAGTGGCCCACTGAGGAGCGCATTGCCGAGCAGTACGAGAGCTACGGGCCACACAGTGCTCACGATCTACACCACGGCTATCTGACCGGAAACGGGCCAGACGATCTCGAACGGACTCCCGACGAGATCGCTTCCCGTGCGGACTTTGGGCGGTGGATCGACGCATACGACACGGGAATTCGGTATATGGACGAGTATATCGGGAAGCTCTTTGACCTTCTGGACGAAAACGGCGTTTTCGAGGAGACGTTAATCGTCGTTTCAGCGGATCACGGTGAAAGTCAGGGTGAGCTAAACGTCTACGGCGATCATCAGGCAGCAGATGAGGCGACCTGTCGGATCCCACTGCTCGTCTGTGGACCGGGTGTCGAATCTGGCGTCGACAGCAGTCTCCATTACCACCTGGATTTCGCACCGACGCTCGCCGACCTGGCTGGTGTCGACGCACCTCCTGCGTGGGACGGACAATCGTTCGCACGCTCCATCACAGACGGAGCCGACACCGGCCGTGCGTTCCTCGTCACCGGACAAGGCGCGTGGGCCTGTCAGCGTGGCGTCCGCTGGGATGACTGGCTCCTTCTCCGGACGTACCACGATGGATGGAAGGACTTTGAGGCAGTCGAACTCTACAATCTCGCGGACGATCCGCACGAGACCGAGAATCTGGTCGATGAGCGTCCCGGTGTGGTCGCAGACGGGATGGCACTGCTCCAGCAGTGGCACAGCCGACGCCAACTAGAAGCGTCCGTCGGGCGCAACGGTGGTAATCCCGATGCGCCCCGCGGTCTCGTCGATCCGCTGTTTGAGGAGATAAGAGAAGGCGGCCCGACGTATCTCCGTGGAAACATTGAGGCGTATACTACGCGTCTGCGTGAGACTGGTCGCACCGAACACGCCGAAACGATCGAGCAACGCGATGGCCTTGTTGATCAGGACGAACACCTCATCTGACTAGATTTCTTTTTCACACGGCTCCGGTGGCGGTGCCAGCTCCCCCGAGATTGTGTCTCTCTGTTGTGATCTTTGCGTCTAGTTTCTCCACTACAGCCACACCGCGTGCAGTGATCGAAGATAACTGCAACGATATATTCGCTCACTGATGTGAATCATCTTCCTCTCGGAGGTGACAAAGAACTACCGTGCTGGGTGATATCGGTGATAGATAGTCTGTGGCAAGCGCATGAATGTAATGTATGTATGGGAAGTTACATTCGGGTGCGGATCGATCGTGGACAATCGAAGTCACACTGGACGACTGGTTCAAAAAGTCATTATTTTGCTAAATTGAGTAGAGTCACAATGATCAATTTGTGCCCAGTACACATTCTCATCTAGCTAAGCGAGTACATCGATAGAATTAGTGATGCGATCGGCGGGTGACTCACAGCGTTTCTCGAGAAGCGGATCAGACGATTCGATAGCGTGGTATTATAGTCGTAAACATATTCACCATTGAAATGATACTGCTTGCCGTCCCATCGTAACCAATGTCAGATACAACTGATGTCGCCATCGTCGGCGGCGGCCCAGCAGGACTGAGTGCGGCGTTGTTCACCGCGAAAAATGGCCTCAATACCGTCGTGTTCGACACAGATGAGACATGGCTGCACAAGGCACATCTGTTCAACTATCTCGGCATCGAGAGCGTTGATGGCTCTGCATTCATGGAAACGGCTCGCACGCAGGTCGACGAGTTCGGCGTCGATCGGTTGCAAAATGAACTGGTGACGCGTGTCGAGAACGGTGAAAATGGTTTCACTGTTGTAAGCGACGGAAACAGCTATCTGGCTGACTACGTCGTGCTTTCGACTGGTGCACGACGTGATCTTGCTGAGAACCTCGGCTGTGATTTTACAGACGATGGGATCGTTGACGTGTCTGTCACGATGGAAACCACAGTTGCGGACGCCTATGCAACAGGGGCAATGGTACGCGCTGAAGAGTGGGAAGCGATTATTTCGGCAGGCGACGGAGCGGCCGCCGCACTCAACATTCTCACGAAAGAGAAAGGAGACCACTTCCACGACTTCGATGTGCCCGCTGACGCCGAGTAACCTCCTCCGGTCGAACCAGAACAGCGATTGCTAGCCGCTCTCTCTGGTTCGTGGAACGCCGAGTCGGCCCTCCAGTGTGATCTGTATGATGTCGGTCTCATTTTCACGGCTAGCGCCACCACGACAGCGAACCATCACGTCCCATGACGCGTGATTTATCCGGCTGTGATGGGTATCCTTGCGTATGTCTCCTGTGACCTACAGCTGTACCTGTGGTGCAACCCTTCAGTTTAAGCAGGATCTCACGAAGGAGCAGGCCGACATCTACCCGACATGGAAGTGTAGACACTGTGGCACTCCGGTTCCGGGCATAACTGCCGAACAAATCAAACACCAACACCCCTCGTAGACAGCGATTGCTGGACACTTCCAACATGGTCAGAACTGCTGTCGATGAGGTCCTTGAAGCCATCACGATCGAGCACCACTACATCACCCAGACAGCAATGACCTCAATTAGGTAAGGGCTGCATATCAGGGCCAAGTTCGGTGACGTACTGACCGTCGCTTCGCACCGATTGAGCAACAGGACCCGACACTTCGGAGAGTGTCATTATCTGCTCGGTAGCTGTCGACCGACCGAGTAACGGTTCGATGGATGCGGTGTCGATACAGCATCGAAAACCGATTTCGGATCGCTGGTCCGTAGCCAATGCCACCCTGTTCTCGCACACAGCGACGCGGTCCGCCGCCGACTGAGTTGTGGTGTCCGAGAGAGCACGTCGTAGTCGTATGCACGAATCAGCCGATGGTAGTCAGCATAGAGTACTGCCGCGAGTAGCACGGCAAATTGACAATCGTGTGGGAGATATTTGATTCCCGACGTTCCATCTTCATAGAGCGACTCGGCCCGGCTGAGTTCCGTCTGCATGACGGCTGCGAATCGTTCGTCCATTCGAAGTGACTCGATCTGCTCGTTCGAGACGCCATGTGTCTCAAGCGTCGCCTGAGGGAGGTAAATGCGATCGTACTGACGGACATCCTCCCGGACGTCACGCAGAAAGTTCGTGAGTTGGAACGCTTCTCCAAGCGCCGTTGCATGCGGTATCGCCTGCTCGAAGTCGTCCGGATCCATCACTGCGGTCATCATCCGACCGACTGCAGCAGCCGATCCGTCCATATACGCGTTGAGGTCTGCGTATGTCTCGTATCGCTGTTTCGTGATATCAGTCGCCATCGCATCGATAAACGCGTTTACATCCTCGCTGGCAATGTCGTACTCCTCCCGTAGCTCGGAGAATGCCGCTACGACTGACCTGTCGCTCTCGCGTTCGCCGAGTGCCGCTGTGCGAAGCCGTTCCAGTTGTGCCCGTTGTCGTGCTGGTGGATCTCCATCCGGATCGTCGACAATTTCATCAGCGATCCGAAAAAACGCGTACAATACGTATGTCGCGTGGCGAACGCGCTGTGGAAATAGACGCGTTGCGACGTGAAACGTGGCTCCTGTTCGCTGCTGAATTGTCTTACTTTGCCTGAGTTGTGTGGTGTCTACCATATCGATGGGCCTCCTGTTCGGTGCACCGCGTGACTCTGTCTGTGGGTTCGCATCTACGCTGGCGCCACTGTACCGCAACTGGTCCGAATATCGGATCGTCTCTCGATTCATTCTCAGTCCGTTCGATGCGACTGGCTGTCTACTATAGCAAGGGTCGACAGCGTGATAAAAGTTATCAGAAATGTGGGATATGACACCAACGTTTACAAAGAAATTGCTATTTATTCGTGTTCTCAATGTTTGTGGCGTCGATTTATCGATTTAGCATCTATTGTATCAATTGCAATGTAATCGGATATTGAATGGTAATTGAACAACAGAACGCGTGGCTGTAGCGAACTCCACTGTGTAACGAACGACGTCTGCTCTCCGTGCGATCACTCCGTGAGCTAGAGAGGGCTAACGTCTCGAATCGTGTAGTCGACGCGGTCCGCTTTCATCAGACCGAGTCCGAGTAGCCCCGCGAGTACAACGGGAACGAGATTCCCGAAGTAGATGTTGACGATCCCCCAAAGAATGACGAAGCTAACGAGGGTATCGAGCATGAACTCACACTGTTGCAGTCGTTTTCTGATGTCCGCCAGCTCGAAACCCCAGTCGAAAATCGTCACTGCAATCGTCGCTGAGACGAGCCAGCCGAAGTAGTTCGAAAGTGGGACACCGTAGTACTGACCGCCGCCATACGTCCAGAAACCGAGGCCAACAGCGCCCGGATCAAGGACGAGATCCATCAAGACGACTGTAATGATGGCGACCGAACGTCGGAACAGCCCACGTTCTGCGCGTTCACCGAACAACAGCAGACACAGCAAATAACTATTCACGACGAGCGGGAGGAAAAAGATCGGCAGCCCGAGTGGAATCTTCTCGAACAACAGTGGTCCGAGACCGACGCTATACGAGAACGAGCCGTAGGGTACGCCAGTGCTCACGCCGATATACTCGATACTGTACGCGTAAGCAGTGAGGATCACCAGCGCACTCGCAGCTTTTCTATTGACGAGTGTCACAAGCCCCGCGATAAGCGGTAACCGCATCGCTACAACGCCGACGAGCACGAGAAGCGGATTGAACGACAACACAGGCGGTAGCATCGATTCCGTACTTGCGAGGAGGAGGATCGCTCCGACGAGAGGAAAGACAATAGCAAAGAGAACGCGGTTCTCACGAACAAACTCGTCGAAGGCTTGCTCGGCGCGTTGACGGTCAAACGTTATGTCAGCCATGATTTCCTCCAAGGAGCAACCACAGTCCACCGAGCGTGAACACCATCCCTGCAAGTGTGTTGATCGCTGGGTACCACCAGTACGCCTCATTCACGTCTATCGCTGAACGGACAATGGCAAACACGAGCAGCGGATACACGAGGAGGATCGCTCCGAAAAACGGGTGCACAACGGCGAACGCCGCGAGTGCTGCCAGCCAGCAGGCTGCACAGTAGATGTATGTCCATCGCTCGCCGAGCACGGTCGCGGTCGTCTTAATACCTGCTTGACGATCGGGTTCGATATCTGGAATCGCCGAGAACGTGTGCATCCCCATCGTCCAGAACCAGCCGCCAATGATCGCCGCAATCGGTGGATACGCCCCTTCGATGGCTGCGTACGCGGTAATCCCCGGGAGGATGTACAGTCCGTTGGATATCGAATCGAGTCCAGGCGTCGTTTTGAATCGGAACGGTGGCGCACTATATTCAACAGCGAGAGCGAAGAATCCGACCAACGACACAAGAGCCTCTCTCGGCAGGAACGGCACGAATACAGAGCCGAGGAGACCGCATGCAAACACGACAGCGACGACGAACTGACTGCCCTCGTAGCGAACCTCATGCTCCGTCTTTTTTTCATTGTGCACATCAACGTTGGTGTCGAAAATGTCGTTGACGCCGTAGAGAAACACGTTGGCCGGCACAAGGAAGTAGAAAAAGAGTGCGAGTGCGATCGGTTGGAACAGCCCGCTCACAGCGTCAACGGCGTACACGACACCGACAATGACCGGCCCGGCGAGGTAGAACCAAAAGCGGGGTCGGGAAAGTCGGAGGAGATACCCCAGACGCGTCGATTCCGAAAGAAGCGACGAACCGATACCACTGAGCAACTTGGAAACGCGCATTAGTCTATTGAGTCCTCAATAACTGCGTTTGCAGCGTGTTCTCCGCTGATAAGACACATCGGCATTCCGATTCCCGGTGTCGTGTATCCGCCTGCAAAGTACAGCCCGTCGACCGCATCCGAGCGATGAGGTGGTCGAAAGAGCGCCGTCTGGCGGAGTGTGTGCGCTAGCCCGAGGGCTGTCCCGTTCCAGCTGTTGTACGCTGAGGCGAAGTCTTCGATGGAAAATATCTCTTCGCAGACGATGCGGTCGTGCAGATCGACACCTGTGTTCGTTGCGATATCTCTGAGCACGAAATCACGGTATTCTTCTCGAATATCGGCCGTATCCCGTAGTCCAGCCGCGACGGGAACGAGCACGAACAGCGCGCTGTGTCCATCGGGAGCGACTGTGTCGTCGGTCTTCGATGGGACACAGAGATAGTACGCGGGATCGTCGGGCCACGCGGGGTCGTCGAATATCTGCTCGAAGTGATAGTCCCAGTCGGTCGGCAGGACGAGCGTATGGTGTGCAAGTGGTTCGACATCACCCTCGACACCGAGGTACATGAGAAAGGCAGACGGTGCGTAGGTTCGTTCATCCCAGTACTCAGCGTCGTACTGACGTTCTGGGGATGACAGAAGATCCTGTTCAGTGTGGGCGTAGTCGGCATCGCTGACAACGATGTCCGGATGAAAGCGTTCCCCGTCAACGGCTTCGAGCCGAAAACTGTCGCGCTGACGGGTTATTTCACTGATTTCGGTGGCAAGCGTTGTCGTGACACCGAGCTCTGAAGCGAGATCTGAGATGGCATCGACGACACCGGCAATACCGCCCTCTGGATACCAAACGCCCATGTTGAAATCGACGTGAGACATCATGTTGTAGAGTGCGGGCGTGTTCTTGGGGGCACCACCGAGAAAGACGAGCGTATACTGCATGATCTGTTGGAGCTTCGGATGGTCGAAGTAGCCAGCGACGTAGTCGTCCATCGTTCCGAGCAACTGAAATCCGATCGGCGCAGCACTCATCACGTCACGGTCGACCCAATCACGCAAGCGTGGGCGATCCTCATAGACGAAGTTCTCCATCGCAACCGAGTAGTGTTGTTCACTCGTTTCGAGATACTCCCGAAGAGCGTCTCCTGCTCCCTGTTCGTAGGATTCGAACGTTTCGATCACCTGCTCTCGGTCCGGTGTGATATCGACCTGATCGCCGTCTTTGAAGAAGATCCTGTAATGTGGATCGAGTTGGTCAAGGGTGTAGTACTCAGTAACGTCCCGGTCGAACTGGTCGAAAAACCGTTCGAAAACATCAGGCATGAGATACCACGATGGTCCCATATCGAACCGAAATCCATCGGTTTCTAACAGCGACGCACGACCGCCCAACTGCTCGTTTTTCTCGACGAGTTCGACATCTGCGCCAGCCTGCGCGAGATAACACGCAGCAGAGAGACCGCCGAATCCGCCACCGACGACAACAACGGATGTGTCGGCGAGTATCGGCTCTGTCGCCCTCGTCCGTTCGAGTGCCATATCGAATGGCACGCTCGGGGTGGCTAAAAAAGGTGTGCGATACTCGCTACTCCGAGTAGGAACGCCGATCGGAGCCAGTGCAGTAGCGGGCCGACAGGTTCTCAGCCGCACTTGGCTTCGATATGCCGTTTCTCCAGTTGTCTCAGTCCTTGCCGCGCGCTGATTCGAACATCGCTACTGCTTGTTCTCGACGGTCGCTATGGTCAACGATCGGGGCAGGATAATCGGGAGCAATCGATTCGCGCTCATCGTCATCAAGTTCGTGCCAGCGATGGATATTGCGAGAGTCAACACCGCGGAGTTCCGGGACGTACGCTTTGATATATTCGGCATCAGGATCGTACGATTCACCCTGTGTCATCGGATTGAATACTCTGAAGTACGGTTGTGCGTCTGTCCCTGTCGATCCGATCCACTGCCAGTTCCCGTTATCGTTTGCTGTTTCGTGGTCGACGAGTCGCTCTCGAAACCAGTCGTACCCCTCTCGCCAATCGTGCATGAGGTCCTTTGTGAGAAATGAACCGACGATCATTCTCGTGCGATTGTGCATGAACGCCTCCGTTCTGAGTTGCCGCATGCCTGCATCGACGATCGGATAGCCCGTTTCACCGTCTTTCCACGCATTGAGTTCGTCAGCGTCCGAACGCCACTGTATCTCATTCCTGTAGTCCTTGTAGTTCTCTGTGACGAGGTTCGGGTTGAAGTACAAGACCTGCGTGTAAAATTCGCGCCACGCCAACTGTCGCTGGTACGACTCGACGGATTCGCGTTTGGCGTCGGTGTCGGCCGCATCGAGTGCCTCCTCAGTTTGTGCGTACGCCTCACGAACACCGAGAGTACCGTACTTCAGATCCTGTGACAGCCGCGACGTTCCCTTGCTGGCTGGGTACTCGCGTATCTCGTCGTATCGATAGATGCTGTCGTTGCAGAACGTATCGAGCCGATCGCGTGCTGGCTCCATCCCTGCTGCTGGTAACTGGGCTTCCGGCTCGTCGAATCCGAGATCGTCGAGACTGGGCAGCGTTTCTCCCTCCGCATCGGCGAACACCTCCGCGGTGGGTGTCGAAAAGGGGGCCTCTTTCTCACGTTCTGTCCACTTCTTCCAGAAGTACGAAAACACCGAATACGGTTTGCCGTCGTTCGTTCGTATCGCTCCCGGTTCGTGGTGTACAGCGTCATGAAACCGTTCGTACGCGATCTCACTGTCCTTGAGCGACTCGACGACATCCTCGTCTCGTCGATGGGCGAGCCCCGAGTAGTCGTGATTCCACGTGATTCCCTCTGCATCGTATTTCTCGACAAGTTCCGGAAGTACCTCCCACGGACGGCCTTTTGCGATAACGAGGTCACTTCCACAGTCGCGGTACCAATCACGAAGGGCGTCCAACGCATCAAGGAGAAATGCCACGCGCGCGGGCGAGCCATGTCTCAGTACGTCTGGGTCGAAGACGAAGATCGGCTGTATTGTTTCGTCTGCCCGAGCCGCGAGTCCTTTGTTGTCCCTCACTCGTAGGTCACGTCGATGCCAGTGGAGCCACATATTTTCTGAGTTGCGTGCCGCGGGATTTTGCGTTTTCAGCGACGATACGTCCCCTCTATCAGCGCCGGTTTCTCACCATCGTCACACCAACTGACGATGGTACTAGCTAATCGTCCAATGCAATTAGTTGGTTTCCTTTATTTCGATGAGATATCCAAAGGGATCTTTCACGTAGACTGCTGGGGCGACGCCCGTTGCACCGAGCGGTTCGAGTTCTCTCTCGATCTCGACGCCGGCATTGATGAGCTGTCGCTTCACGTCTTTGACCGACTCGCTGACGAGAAGCGCGACGTGGTCGTAGCTGTGGCCATTGGGTTGTTTGAAGTTATCTACTGGTCGAACGTGCACCACGCTCGTATCGGTCAATCTGAACGAAAAGAACGATTTCTCACCACTCTCGAACAGCACTCGGTTCTCCATTTCGAACCCGAGAATGACACTGTAGAACTCGATCGCATCGTCTATTCGGTCTTCGGGGATCCGAAGATTCACGTGGTCGATTGCCTGAACGTTCATAGTTCTCCACGTTTCGGTACGAGCTGTACTTTCTTAATCGAATGGTTCGAACGATATTCCGGTGCGAAAATCCTCTAGGAAGTGCTCTGACTCGTCCGACCCCCATTCTCATTTTGCTACTGAACTCAGTTTCAGTATATCTCTTTACAGAAATATAATTCAGATTATACTTATTTCGGTGGAGTGTATATCTTGACTTGTATGAGATCTCGATTAACGTTACACGACCGCGCCAGCGAGCGGCCGTATTTCGACGGGCGGACGACATGGCGTGGCGTTGCAGCGGGATATGGATTGATGCTCTTCGTGCTCGCTCTCATGTGGGCCCTCAACGATCCATTACTTGCAGCGATACTGTTCGTGTTCGGCGTCGGAACGTATGTGGTGATCCGAGTCTGCACGCGCGATGTCCGCCAGCCGGTGTGGCGTACGGTTTGGATTCCTGGGACGGACATTTACGTAACGATCTATGTCCGTTAGTTCGAAGTAGCGACATCTTTGAAAGACACGTACCTCAAAAGGTATCAACGACCTGTGGCAGACAACCCCGTTCCGGCAGTATGTACTCACAGTGGGCATCGATCGTATCCGTAACGTCGTGATCGCTGTAGGTGCTCGGTGGATGGGGTCCCTGGGCACCTTCTTCACCAACCGCTTCTTCTGCTTCACCAGCCCAATAGAAGCTGTCGAGAACACTGTCATTGTCTGAATGCCAGTTGTTTACATGATCTGCACCGTTCTGGATGCCGGTCGACCATTGATCGCCTATTTCGTCTGCATCGACTGCGCCACCAAGCAGATCGAGCGTCCCGACTGACCGTCCTCGACTCGCCAAATCGTTCAACGCTGTCAGCGACACCCGCGCGCCAAGCGAGTGAGCGACCAATCGAACGTACGTCCTATGGCTGTCGACGTAGCCCGTCAGCCAATCGGCAAAGCTGTGACCAGCTTCCTCGGCATCGTCTTTCGCTGACCACCACCACGGATTGTTCGAGTCGTAGCCGAAACCGACGACGGGATGAGGATACCCACTGTCGCGCACGGCACGCTTGCACGTATACGCCTGATCTCGACCACCTCCGCTGAGCTTTTCCTGCCAGCCGTGGACAAAGATGAGGATCTCGGTCGGATCCCCAGACGGAAACGAACCACTAACGCTTGTATACCAGATGTACGGGAAATCGTCTGGAGCATCGAGAAAGCTAGTGCAACCACCAGCCTTCGCTGTTCCGATCGTCACGCCTCCCGAGAAAATTCCAACTGCAACCGATGTCGTCGCCTTCAGAACCTGACGACGGCTCGTGCTTTTTTCGTGTTCAACCGATTCATTTGCTGCCCTTTCATGTTTCGTGTTTCCGAATAACATACACACTGTACACTCTCTAATGTAAAAAATTACTAGCAGTATATACTAGACATATTATATATAGTCAATATTCATGAATATTGACTGCTCTACGAGGAATACAACCATAACAACTGTTCATGGGCAAGAGTGTATGGCGGAATTGGTGTACTGCTGAAACTTGCGTGTCTAGTCAGAAATAATTGCATATACTCCAGTTATTATGAGATCCATCCCTTCGATGAAGTAGACAATCTACTAATTAGAAAACGGGCGAATACAGATCGTACTCGTCCCACAACGATGGTAGTGCGGTCGTGTCTGTCGTAATCGTTGACCGATCCGTGAAAGACACCGAAATGAGCAGAAACGTCCATCTTAGACGTTTAGACGCCTACATAGTGATAATACCACGGCATATGGAGAAATTTGATACAACGGGAAAAGAGTAATAAATACCATTTCGAAGAGACAACACCTGTACTTTCTCGACGTTACGTCTGGTGACAAAAAACACATCGACAGCCTCGATTCAGCTGTTCATGTCTCGTGTGGTTCAGCTATCAAATACACTATGTATTTCGTCGATGAGCGTGTTGCTGGGATCTTGGGAGAGTTCCCAACACATCGCTCCACCAAAATCAGATTCCCGCGCGTATTCCGCTTTATTCGCAATCGAGTCTGCATCGTCGTAGGAGATGAACGTTTGATCCGCAGCGGAATACAACCACGGTACCGCTGCGTCGGGATGCCAGTGGTATTCGTAATCGGATTGTGGCTTGATCGTTTCTTCGATGGTCTGATACGTTTCTGCTGTTTCCGAATCGAACGAATTGTACAAGCCATCGTTGGCTGGAGCCACTCCGGAGAACGAGCGACCATAGAATGGCATTCCCACGACGAGCTTGTCCGTCGCTATCGATTTGCTCGCCCAGTGCTCCATCGCGTAGTTGGCATTGAACGTGGTGTTACCGTCCGGATCGTCCGATGCCGCGTACAACGGGGCGTTGAAATTGGTGTCGTTACTCCATCCACCGTTGAAATCGTAAGTCATCACGTTGACATAATCTAGATAGTCACTAATGATATCGACTTCGTACGCCTGATCGATCGTGTTGTAATTCTGTGATCCTGCGATACTCAGGCTGGTCCACGAGCCGATTCTCGAATCGAGTTGCTTGCGACACTCTTCTAACAGGAGTGTGAAGTTGTGTGGGTCCTCGGCCCGAACCGTTCCGTCTGGGAACTCCCAGTCCAAATCAAGGCCATCGAAATTGTATTTCTCCATTATATCGATGGCCGTTTTCGCGAATCGCTGGCGTCGCTCGGGCGTGGAGGCAGCATCGGAAAACGTCCCTGAGTACCAACCTGAACTGATCGACAGAACGAATACCGTGTCCTCGTTGTCATAGGTCTGGAGTTCGCTGAGAAGGTCTTCTTCTGCAGCGCTGCCCACGACAACTGTGCCATCTGACTGCGGTTCGAGGAACGCGTACTGCAGGTGAGTGAGCTTATCATACGGAACGTCTGAAGGAGTGTAGTCCCCAGCCCACGAAGGATAGTAGCCGACGATCCGCGGGTGGGTGATGGTATCCGGTTCGGCACGACCCACTCCTGCAATACGCCCGAGGAGCGGCGTTGTTGCTAGTACTCCTGCAGTTCGCAGTACGGTACGTCTCCGTGTCTGTGTCTCTGTCGTCTTATCTATCATTGTCGTTTTGTCTGTCATCGTTGATCGAAGCGTGTGGTCGTTCGTCGGTCAATGCATTCCAGTCGATTCTCTGGGTGATACCGGCTCTCGTTGAGACAACTGCTTAGAGACCGCCAGCTACAGATCTCAGCGCAGAGAGTTCCGATCCTTCGGAAGAGAATCAACCACGCAACTGGGTCGGTGGTCGAACTCCAGCCTTCGGGGCTGGTATTCCATCCACTGTCACCCGTACTGTGATCTGAACCAGTCTCAGAAATCGTGTCAGCTGACTGCTGCTCGATAGTTTGCTTTTTTGGATCAGTATCGTCTGCGACGGTTATCTTATCAATACCAGCCCTACTCGCTGGGAAATGCTTTCGATCGTCCCGTTGAACCAGACCAGTATGATTGTTTTCGCACACGACGCTTGTACGCATAAGGGGATCCTACTTTATGTTATCTCCTGACATCTACGACGCGGGATGTCACATCCGGACTCGATCGGAGATCGCAGCAAACGCTTCGGACGGAACACAATCTATCACGACTCTCGTAAGTCCTCGACTGTGCACGCGTGCGGAAACCAACGTTCTGACACCGCCGAAAGCATAAACCAGTGTTGCAATCGGTGTTAATGCTCCATCCGTTTCGTTGCTCATTCGGTCGTGTTGGCCAACAGGTCAAGTGAAGAGCAATCACAAATCAGAACTCGTGGCAACGTGGGTATACGTATCGGTGACGAATGGTTCACATGAACCGGAATCTCGACCCGCCGATCCGGCTTCTCTACGCAGCTGATTCGGCCGAGGATGACGAGTTCTATCGGGTGCTCGAACGACAGCCGGATTTTTCCGCTGTCGGATTCAGTCACGAAAAAACTCTCGATCACGTCATCAGTGCTGATTGTGTCGTGGTCCGTCACGGAACAGGCGTCGACGGTATCGCTGTTCTCGAAACGGTTCGTGAACGTTATCCTGATCTTCCGGTCGTCCTCCTCGGTCCAGATGACGGAGTTCTCGCTAGCCGAGCGATCGCGGCCAATGTCTCCGAGTTCGTCCCGTTCGCGGGTGAGGACTCTCCCACATATCTCGTCGAACGCGTTCGGTCTGCGGTCGCCGCTGGACCAAGAGACAACGGTCTACAGTTATCGATCGAAGCGATCGGCGTGCGAGAGAAGTTTCAACTCAAGGAACGAGCAATAGAGGAGGCACCAGTCGGTATTACGATTTCAGACGCAGAACAGCCAGACAATCCTCTCATCTACATCAACGACGCGTTTGAGAAGCTCACCGGATACACAAAAGAGGAAACGATCGGTCGAAACTGCAGATTTCTGCAGGGGGACGAATCAGATCCGGGCGCAGTCGCGGCCATGCGTGAGGCCATCGATCGAGAAGAGTCGGTGTCTGTCGAACTCGTGAACTACCGAAAGAACGGCGAAACGTTCTGGAATGAAGTCGATATCGCGCCGGTCCGCAATGAGACCAGCGAGACCACCAACTTCGTCGGCTTCCAGACCGACGTGACGGCGCGCAAAGAGGCGGAGCTCGAACTAAAACGCGAACAACAACGACTCGAACACCTATTAACTCGAATTGAGGGACTTCTTCAGGACGTCCACAGCGATCTCGTTCAGGCGGTGAGCCGCGCGGATGTCGAGAGCGCGGTCTGTGAGCGCATTGCGGCCGAGGATCCGTACGAATTCTGCTGGATTGGTGTGCCTGATCTTTCGCACGACACTATCGTGGCAACTGCGCAAGCGGGAGCGTGGTCTCCCGACAATGCAGTTCTCGACATCGATCTCACAACCGACTCGGCCGACATATCCCCTATCGTCGAGACGTACGAAACCGAGTGCGCTCAAGTGATTGATGATCCAAACGACCTCGCCGTGATCGTCGAAAATGTACCTTCAACTGTGGGTGATGCTGACTGCAAGGCGGTGGCCACAATTCCACTCGTCTACCGCGAGACGCTGTACGGCGTCCTCATCGTCTGTACGACTGAAGAAGACGCACTGAACGAGCGCGAGGCGGTCGTCTTGGAAGCACTGGGACGCGCAACAGCAACCGCGATTAATGCCCTTGAACGCGAGCGGATCATTGTAGCAGATAGCGTGGTCGAACTTGACTTCGAGATGCGGGATCTCTTTTTCGTCGACCTCTCCGCTCGACACAGCTCCGATGTCGAGTACAACGGATCGATCTATCGAACGGACCGGTCGATGCTCATGTTCTTTACGGCTGATATCGATCTGGCATTGATCGAGAAGAGCATCGAGCAGTATCCAGATGTTGACGACGTGACGCTTGTCAGCGCACACGACGGCGGGAATCTTTTCGAATTCACCGTCAGAAAGAATTCGATCATTACAACACTTGCAGAGCGAGGGGCAAAGACACGTTCAATGAGAGCCACCAATGGAACCGGACACGTGTCGGTCGAGCTTCCCACGGAAGCCGATGCACGAGCCATCGTTGCAATGCTCAAAGAGCAGTATCCAAACACTGAACTCACCAGATACCGAGAGCAAGAACGACCCCCGGAGACAAAGCAGGAATTCATCGAACAGCTCAAAGACACGCTTACGGAGCGTCAGCTGACGGCGCTCCAGACAGCATATGTGAGTGGGTTCTACGAGAGGAAACGCCCTATCTCTAGTGACGAGTTGGCCGAGACGATGGGTATCGCGCGCTCGACGTTCCACCAGCATCTCCGTGCGGCAGAAGGGAAACTTATCGCGGAACTCTTTGATTGATGGATAGTTCGATCTATCCCCCGACGTTCGACGTCTCTTCTAATAATTTTCAAGATCCGAAATTTGAAGCAAACGCTCGATGAACGGGTGACGGAGTCAGTAAGCGCCGCACACACCGGGGTTCGTTGTCTTTGGACTCGCAAGTCTTGATAGCGTATGAATCAACAAACTCCTGCATCTTTTGTGTGTCTCTGCCCAATCTCTCGTCATGACTGTTCTCGTCGTCGGGGCTGGATTGGCAGGGCTTGTTGCTGCCCGTCGTCTCGCTGTGGCCGGACTCGATGTTCGGCTGTTCGAGCGACGTGGTGAAATCGGTGGACGCGTCCGCACTCAGCGGCGAGAGGGTTTCACTCTCGATCGTGGCTTTCAGGTGCTGTTTACTGCATACCCGGCTGCCCGTCGAGAGTTGGATTTCGATGCGTTGGAGCTTCGGTATTTCACACCGGGTGCGACAATTGCTCGTCCCTCGAACAGATCGGTGCTGTCAGATCCGTTTCGAGACCCTCACACGGCGATCGAGACGTTGCTCAACGACGAGATCAGTTTGGCCGATAAACTCCGAGTGCTCATACTCCAGCGTGAGCTCCGCAATCGAGATCCGGAGACGATTTTCCCCGGTCCAGAGGTGTCTGTCGAAACGTATCTCATCAATCGCGGGTTCTCACGGACATTCGTCGATTCGTTCGCGGCTCCCTTCTACGGAGGGATTACCCTCGATCGGTCGCTCTCGACGGCAGCTGCGGTCTTCGAGTACACGTTCAAAATGCTGAGTGAGGGTCGTATTGCGGTTCCTGCGGAAGGGATGGGAGCACTCCCGGCACAGATCGCTGCTGGCGCTCGGACTGCTGGCGTCCAAATCGAAACAGACACTGAAGTCGTAGCCGTCGAGTCTACCGTTGACAGCGATGTGCCATCCGCTGACGTGACAATTGATCTCGGAGAAGAGACGATACACGGCGACAGCGCAATCGTCGCAACTGATCCCATAACAGCGCGTGCACTCACCGACGTCGCGTCTATCCCAACAGACAGTCGAGGG
The DNA here is from genome assembly GCF_023276375.1 of Halocatena marina. GTDB lineage: Archaea > Halobacteriota > Halobacteria > Halobacteriales > Haloarculaceae > Halocatena > Halocatena marina. Next base: position 979,725 of record NZ_JALLPK010000001.1, read on the forward strand.
TGCACCACGCAGTATTACGCCCTTCCCCAATCAGAAGCGCTTGCGATGGGCAAACGTCTCCTCCTTAATGCTCACGATGGCGAACCGAACCATATTGCCCCGCTGTCGGCCGTCGCTCCGGAGTACGCGCCTGCGGACCAGCAGTTACTCTGTGCAACGTTTCTTCGACCCCCCGACACAGACGCAGACGTAGGCATAGACCCAGACGAGTTGGCCACTCAGAGTCGCACGGCGCTCGAATCGTGGTTTCCGGAGTATCGGTTTGACGATCTCACTGTTGTTCACACTGATCACGTCCAGTTTGCCCAGTTCGACCAACCGCCTGGTATCCACGCCACAGTTCCGAACGTAGCTGCACCGGACGGATCGGTCTACTTGGCTGGTGACTACACTGGATGGTCGTCTATCCAATCCGCGCTTCAGAGCGGTAGACGAGCTGCGCGTGCGATTCTAAACGAGCACAACTGAGCGATGTGTTCTGGTTTGATGTTGTTACTCACTCAGTACGTCTTCGATCGCCTGATCGAACGGTGTCAGCGTGATCGGCACCAGATCACGAATACGATCATCAGTTACGACGACAGAATTCTTGAGACCGTAGATAAGCGGGTGAGCGACGCTCTGTGGGACGGTGGTCACGAGGTCGACCCAGTAGACCGATAGTGCGGGCGACAGCACTGGAACCGGAATGATGAGTGGATCTGTTCCAAGGTGGGATGCAGTCTGATTCAACATCTGCTGATACGTAAGCACATCTGGCCCACCGATCTCGAAGGTTTCATCGGCTGTTTCGGGTACGTCGAGGACACCGACGAGATACGCGATCGCGTCTTGGAGTGCAATCGGTTGACACTCTGTTCGAACCCATTTCGGTGTGACCATGACTGGAAGCCGTTCGGCAAGCTGTCTAATCATGGTGAAACTCGTACTTCCTCGACCGATGATGATCGCTGCTCTGAGTGTTGTCAGTTCGTACTCATTCGAGTCGAGAATCGATTCAACCTCACGTCGTGAGCGAAGGTGCTCGGAGAGTTCACCTCCTGTTTCTCCGAGCCCGCCGAGGTAGATGACGCGCTCGATTCCTGCTTTGCTCGCCGCTCGGACGAAGTTTTGAGCCGCTTCCCGATCTCGTCGAGCGAATGCTTCGCCTGTCTGGAGTGAGTGAACGAGGTAGTAGGCGACATCGACGCTCTGGAAGCTATCTTCGAGTGTCTCCGGACTGAGGAGATCGCATTCGGTCACTGAGACGCCGTCTGGTGGATCGTACGACGAGGCGTCTCTGGTCATGGCCGTGACAGTGTGTCCTGCTGATACGAGCGCTGGGACGAGTGAATTTCCCACAAATCCGGTCGCTCCCGTTACGAGGACGTTCATCAATTTGCGTATCGTCGTCAGGAGAAATGAAATGTGGGATTTCATCTTGATTCGAGGAATTACATATACAGTTTCATCTGTTGATCTATGAGAGTTACTATCAACAAAGAATCACTATACAGTTACAGTAGATGCCCACATCATTTTCCGAAATTGTATTCGAAACCACTACGTTCGTCGAATGGGCCTGTTTTGCTGTTACAAATCGACACTCTCTTTCACTCGTAACTGGGCTCATAGTATCATTCGGCAGTCCGATTCGAGTGCACTATCATCACCCATCGATGTTCGTAACTACGGTTTCGACGATGCGTACTCAAATACAATCCAGAAACTATTTTGTTACCATCTTTGCTTCTGCGGAATGTTCATTTCTTCAAATCTACTTCATTAATTCAATATTTATGGGTGCGCGGGACGGTTTGTCTCTCACGAATCTATCTAATTTTTGTTCTACCAATCTGCATGATGCCGATCGAAAGACGCATCTGGAGATGTAACTTCGATGCTCACCGTTACAGACGTATTACTGTAATAGATGCGGCGGTAACGCCGACCAGTCGTCCGATCCGAGGCGATTGTCATTCAGATCGGCACCTACCGCAGAATTTCACGATTATACGCCGAGTTACAGAGAAACTACGACCGTCGAATAAATCGCGGATGATGTAGCCAAACGCTGGTATCTACATATGAAACATGTCTCGCATTGAGCGGACTGAGTTACGTTCGGATTAGGAGAAGAACTCGCTGAGGTGGTGATGATGCGCGTCTTGGCCCGCGACGAGGGCAACCGCCTCGTGGGCTGGGGCGTACACCGCCATTTCGGTGCCCTTCTCGGAGTAACCGATGCTAGCCGGTTCGATGAGACCGGCTTCCTCGAGTTTTTGGAGGTGATAATGGACGTTCTGGAGGGAGGTATCGATTTCGTCGCGGATATCCGTCGACGTCGACGGGTGATCGTAGATGGTCGCCAATACTGTTCGGGTCGTGGAGGCCGTAAGCGCCTCGAATACCTCATCAGCGACCTCATCGTCGAACTCGAGAATGCATGGGTCGGTCGGGGTCGATTGTGGTTCTTCACGGAGTGGAAGTAAACTCATTGCAGATACCTATAACGCCACTGTAATTGGTATGTGGACACTTCGAGTAACAGATGTTCGTATGATGGTGGTTAATGGGCTACTACTAACTCACTAATGTCGAGTAATTGTATCCTACTCTCCGTGTTGTTCTGCTCTTATTCGGTTCGAGGACCCGAAATGTATCTACTTCGCGGATCTCCTGCGTTTCATACCCTTGACTGAGGGAACATAATGCTACAATCTTGCGGCGTCTGTCACCTGGTGAGAGCTGTTGTGGTGCGCCCAAACTAATTGAGGTGAGTGATAGCGCGATCCATCGACGCTCGATTAGTCGTGTGACCCATGACTAACGAGACGGTTTGGGTCTATCCTCTGTGAGTGACCACGCTGCGTCGTCGACCAACGCCGGAACGGTGTTGTCACTAGGAGTACTCTCACTGTGTAACGCGAGCTGTCCATCGTCTGTGGCGATCGAAATCCGACCCGCACTTGTGACCGTCACTGCGTATCCCTCGAAGACGAACGAGAGCGATCCAGTTGCACGGGCGGTTCCGTCCTGTTGTGGTTGGAATAGTGCGGTGAGTGCGTCGGGCGTGAGACGATTCGTTAACCGATCACAAATGTCTGGTAGATCGTCGTCCACGACATCCGCGATCGATAAGAATACAGACGTACCGACAACATCGATCGGTACGTCCTTGTTACACGCCACGGTCTTATCGGTTGGCAACTCGGGATCAATGGCGCTCGGCGACGGTGCATCAGTGGTGATTGTCAGCGTGCGTTCGCGGGAAGCGGTAGCTGCATTCCCTGCGTACTTAATCCACACCCCGCGTTCACACCATTCGAACGCCAGCGTCGTGGGACAATCGTATGTCCCCCACGACTCCGAGCGGTGAGGCGAGAAAATCGTCTCAAGCGCTTCGGGATCGATCGCGTTGTATAACGGCGGCAGTGCAGTGGGTGTTGTGTCGAGCACGCTCACCATTGCTGTACTTATCTGCGTGCTCAATTCGTCCTCACAACCGAGTGGAACGTGAAACTGAGCGCTGGGGGCCTCGATACTCATGGCCGTGTTTACCTATTGCGGCATGTATGTTAAAAACCATCGGGATGTGTGATATCGTATAACATATGTTCCAGCGCTGTTTTCGATACCATACTTACTACACACAGTGTATATGTAAACATGTTTTTGTTGAGTGGAAAATATGAACGATCTATCTTCGTCAGTTGTTGCCTTCTATTTTATCCAAAACTATTCAGAGTGAATTAATAGGGTAGGATCCGGTATGCTGCTGTATCAGTCACAGTTCATCAGTGAGATTTTATGCCAAAGCGGATCGTATAACAACGGTGGTGGTGGACAATGACATCCGCATCCAACTCTGCGAACGACAACAAAGCGGTGGTGCGCAGGATTCCGAACGAGATCATGACTGAAGGTGTCGATACAGCAATTGAGGAGGTTTTCGCTGCCGACTTTGTCGAGCACAATCCGACGCTAGGTGAAATTCACGGTCCGGACGGATTCAGAAACCGGGTGTACAAACCGCTCCGCGACGCGTTTTCAGATCTTGAGGTCGTCATCGAAGAGTTAATTGCTGAAGATAACCGTGTGGTTCTTCGGGCGACGATTCACGGCATCCATGAGGGTGAGTTTAATGATATTGAAGCAACTGGCAACACGATTGAGGTCCCGGTGATGGTTATTCACCGTGTTGAAGACGGTTTGGTAGCCGAACGGTGGGTCATCTTCGACGCTCTCAGCATGATGCAACAACTCGATGTGATTCCAAACCCTCCCGACGCCACGTGACATACCACACGTGAGTTGTGCACCTGTTCCGTGCAACATCTGCATTGTACGCGATATCCATCTCTAGTCTATGGGATTCGACCGATACGAGACCACAGACAGTTCGATTACTGACGACGACAGCTGTATCCCCTGTGCTCTGAAAAATGGGAGCGACACTCGGGTCGTATTCTGTGGCCAATGTGTTCGCGCGCGAGTTCATCACTTTCGTTCGTGATGAGATTGTCACAGAGTTGGTGTCGATCCGTCCGTTACAACAACGTGGCGTCCACTACCTCTCTGTCATGTACTTCCTGCAGTAATGTTATTGAATAACTGATGGTATTCTCTACTAATCCATGATTTTATAATTATGTTATGCATTTCAGATCAGATGATGTGATATACAATAAAATCACAGCACTATTTGTTTTTAGTATTTCTATGCGGTGTACCTCTGTAGCACCCGATATCAGCAGCTGGTAGCAGCTGATGGCTCACAATCAAAATACTAGTAGGAATGTTAGTTAAATGTCGCCAAGGCCATACTCACCATGAGTATTGTATGTAATGTTATTTTATGAATGAATCAGTTACACTAGTCCGTACGATTGGTAGCTGTCACTAGCGACCGTAACCAAGTGCATTCTACCACGCGGCCATCTGTTCCGATTGTACGCTCTCGATGTTGGTACTATGGCGGTGGCGATTCGTTGATTCTCTTACTCAGTTGGTCGCACTATCCGTCGAAACGACGTGCAGTATCATCCAACGATCGAGAGAATCGCTCTCGTTCGGATTAGGAGAAGAACTCGCTGAGGTGGTGATGATGCGCGTCTTGGCCCGCGACGAGGGCAACCGCCTCGTTGGCCGGGGCGTACACCGCCATTTCGGTGCCCTTTTCGGAGTAGCCGATGCCAGCCGGTTCGATGAGACCGGCTTCCTCGAGTTTTTGGAGGTGATAATGGACGTTCTGGAGGGAGGTATCGATTTCGTCGCGGATATCCGTCGATGTCGACGGGTGATCGTAGATGGTCGCCAATACTGTTCGGGTCGTGGAGGCCGTAAGCGCCTCGAATACCTCATCAGCGACCTCATCGTCGAACTCGAGAATGCATGGGTCGGTCGGGGTCGATCGTGGTTCTTCACGGAGTGGAAGTAAGCTCATCGTAGGTAACCTATAACGGGACTATAATTGGTATGTGGATGCTTCGAACTGTAACCACGCTTATTATACTAATTAATGGCTGTATACTGCCCAAATAGTGATACATAGTAACGGCATACCATCGTGGATTGAGCCACTTAACTTGAAGAAAACGAGCTTCGATTGAGAACTAGCGTTGTTTCGTGTCGATCGACGCAGTCAAGTCACGACAGAGCGCTGTAATGACCGACTCTGGATCAGGGTCACTCACACGCTGAGCGAACCCCTGCAAGCCGATAGTAAACGAACGAGCCGCACAGAGGTCTCCGTCACTCACTGTGAGGTCGAGAATAGCCTCGTTATAGAGCACGAACGTACGAGAATCGTCGACAGTGAGGTGTTCGATCAGACGCTCATCAAGAGTTGCGAGCAGATCGGCAGCGGCATGCAGCTCACACCGCTGTGAAGAACGCTCGACACTCATCATGGTAGTCACTACATGGTGTTATTATAAAAATCCGCGTCAGACAGAGTCTGCTGGTCTGAACAGACTGTCTCCTCCCGGCTCGGTATTTTGCCAGATAAACAGTTGCTTCTCTCTCATCTCCAGTTTCGACTGAGCAACAGCGAACCGTCTCAATCGTTTCTGCGCTCGTGGGGCTGCACTGAGATCGTGTGAGCAAACATTTCGTGAAATACACGTTCCGACATGATCACGCCGATCGAATCGAGTATCGTGTGTGAACCGACTTGCCAGATTGACGTCTATCTGTGAGACAAATCGTCTTGACTCTCGTTGAAGGACCAGAGTCCGTTGGTATCTTCGCGGGCGGCTGTTTCAGTGTCTATAAACTCATCACTCAGGGGATGTGCTGTGTCAGTGGCACGCGCATATCCATTCTCGAGCAGCTTTGTATTGTACAACGTGGTCTGAGCGTTTCCGTAGTAGAGAGATACCGTCGGTGTCCCCGTTGCAGTGTGTCCGTGAACGACGATCTTCACTTGCTCATCGTCGAGTTGTTCTTCTCCATACTCGCGTGCGTTGTGCCCCCATCGATAGAGCCAGTTTCGTGCCTGATCGGTCGCTGGCATGTCGAACGCGTCTGGAGTGATTTCCGATGTCGAGGTTTCGGGTGCTTCGACACCGTGTAGTTTGACCGACCGCTGACTGCCGTTGCCGAATGCAACGATGATCACATCGCCACCGTCCATCACGTCGTAGACAGTTACGGTGTGATTGCTACCATCAACTGGTGCGTCTGTTGGCTCGGCACCGGCCGTTGTCGTTGTTGCTGTTGTTGCTGTTGTCTCTGTACTACTGATCTGAGTCTCTGTCGACAGCGTCTTCGATGGTGATTCTGTCTCAGTTTCGCCACTCTCTGTCGATTGTGGTTGTGTCTCTTCACCAACGGACGTCGTCGGTGTTCGATCCGATGATGAGGGAGTTCCAGAACATCCAGCAAGTACTACGAGTGCGATCATAACGACTGCTCCGATTTTCTTCATCATTCGATTTGCTCACCAGCCTCGAACTGATATGCCAGAGGATACGTCATCTAATTAAATACTTCGTGGCCGATCACGTGGGTCGGTATCTCGCTCATTATTCTGTTCGTGTCGTTCTGTGAGAGATGAAGGCAGACATGTGGTTTTTTACTCTCCTGATCACACTCCAATTATGTCGTCATTATCGGTCCTCGGTCACCGTCCATACATGATCGTCTTTTGGATAACGATCGCAATCGTCTACGGACCCGATCTCTTCCGTACGATACGTCGTGGATCCCCAACAGAGGCAGAATCTCACGGTGGGCGTTCCCTGCTCGTCATTTCTGTCGCGGTAACGGGTGGGATCGTTGCTAGTGTCGGATTCGTGTATCTCGTCCCTTCGCTGTCAATCTCGTGGTATCCACCAGCCGTTTTCGCCGTCGGAATTGCGCTCATACTCGTTGGCGGCACGATTCGCCAGTACGCCGTGTGGACCCTCGATCGATATTTCACGAACAAAATACTGACGCAGTCCGATCAGACGATCATCGAAACCGGACCATATCAGTGGGTTCGTCATCCTTCGTACACCGGAGCGATCATTACGTTCGTCGGAATATCGGTCATCCTCGCTAATTGGGCAAGCATCGGTGTGATGGTGCTCTGTATCGGCTGTGCCTACGGCTACCGAATCAACGTCGAAGAGCAAGCGCTTCGAGAGCAGTTCGAAGACGCGTATCGTGCGTACACAAACCGAACACCCTATCGGATATTCCCGCACGTCTGGTAGAAACGTGAGAACGGACCAGAACTCCGTTGCTGTCTCCAACGATGAGTCGAGAAGGACAATACGCAACACGCCGGAATGACAGACTTGAGTCGAGAACGACTCCGACACACGCACTCATCAGCTCAGCTCCATCGTCGCAGTGACGTACCCTGACTCTGAGGGAGCGCAAAACGTTCTCACTGCCGGTGATCTCGTAAGCGACTGTTTCAGTACGATGGTAGCCAACACGGCGATTCGTTCACACCGTCGGTGAACCACGGGCTATTTTTCATCCACCATACCGAAACCCGAGCTAGTGACGATTATTTCACTCGAAGGAGCGAGTGCGGTCGGGAAAACGACGACCGCCAAAGCCCTTTGTACCGAATTTGATGCCTATCGTGTTCCTGAGGTAAACACACTCTTCGATACGTCAGAAGAAGACGCAACAACGTGGTACTTCGAACGCCAGTGCGACCGCTGGCAACTCGCTGTCGACCGCGAAACGGACCACGAGCTCGTGATCTTGGATGGTGACGTTTTCCAACCCATCTGGTACAATTGGATTGCTCACCACCAAACGAATACACACGCCACAATCGATGAATTCGCCCCGCTTGACTCCATTTGTCGCTTCTACCGTGAAAAGCTGAAAGAGAAGTCTGTTGGGTTTCCGGATCGCTATTTTCTACTCACTGCCACCGACGAGACGTTGCGACGCCGGAAGAGAAATGACGAAACACGCATTCGTCGCAACTTTGAGTATCATCTTCAATGTATCACGCCACAAAAGATGTTCTTCGAGAAACTTCATAAGTTATCACCAGAGATAGTTCGGTTCCTCGATGCCCAATGTCTCAGTACCAATCGATCTAAGATAGCGGCCCAGCTCCCACGTGAGGACTGCGTTGATCGGTACTCGATTGAACGGCTCAATGCACTGGCCGAGTGGGTGAGCGAGACAGTTCCATCTCTTTCATACGAACGCATCGTAGAAGGGATATCGAACACCGATGCCTCTGGACAGAGACACGTTGGGGAATAACGAGTGAATTCACTACGACAGCACTGCAATCTCAATCACTGCGGAACGATAGTTGCTGTCTGATTGTGGTGGTCTTTGGGAGCAGAGAGAGCAGATCAGTACCTTCCCTCTTCGACGAACCGCTCAGCAATGCGGTGGGCACCGCGTGCTGCTGCCGTGACGGGATCGTCTGGTGCTTTTACAACGATGTCGTGTTCGAGTTCCTTGCTGAGGCGTTCCTCAAAGGTTTCAACGAGACCAGGGATGCACGCCATGCCACCAGTCAGAACGATCGGCTCTTGGAGTGTGTGTTTATAGACCTTCATATAGTCGTTCGCCAGCTGTGGCAGGAAGGTGTTAGCGATCTCGTCGATTGCATCGTCGACGTACCGGTCGAGCGCATCCATTACGCTGCGCTCGATAGTGTATTCGTGCGTGCCACCTCCTGGTTGCTGGATAATATCTGTGAATGGCTCGAAATTGTTGAAATCGCCATGCTGCTCTTTGTACTCTCGTGCGGTCGTCTGGTCGATGTTCACCCGACCCTGTGTTTCCTCTTCGACGTAGTTGGCGATCCAGCGGTCAACCTCGTTGCCTGCGATTGCACCAGTCGCAAACCGTGAGAGTTGCTCGCCCCGCCGATACACACAGGCTCCGAGATTCGTCGATCCAAAATTGATAGCAATAAAAATACGCCCGATTGCATCCAACTCGTCCCCGAACACCGGCACCGAGCCACAGAGTGACTCTGGATAACTCCGGATCAGGTGTTCGCCGACACCGCTCTCTTCGAGAACCTCAGCCAAGTTCGAAAGCCCACGCTCATTGTTGATCGCTGGAATGGCGTACACGACGACGCTGTCGGATGGTGTGTTTGTCGCTTTGACGACGCTGTCGAAAAACATCGCAGTTGCCTCCGCTTGTGTTTCATCCTCTGGCAACCCGGTTCGCAGCATGAATTGAACTTCGTCAGGATACTCATACGCTGCTTCTTCACCGTAGATAATACGTTGATCGCCAGTTAGAACGTCTTCATACGTTGCCAGACAAGTAAGTGTATCATGCGTTTTAACACCTTCTTCCTGCGATTCAGCGACGATTGTTCGGGTACTTCCGAGCTTAATACCGAGTGGAGCAGGACGCTCTTCTTCGACCTGGTCCATCTTCTCTTCAAGCATATGACTACCTGTACTGGTGCCTGATATATAAACAACCACAAGACGCAGCGGCGGTGTTATGATCGTGTTCAAACAAGAACAGATTGTGAATGCTGTATGTCTGAATACGTGGATGTTTCTGAATGGAACTACTTGATTATCGGTCAGTAATTCGCTCCATTCGTGACCCAGACGAGTAGTGGTGTTTCGGTAGTGAGAGTAGAATAATTCCGTTATAGCACTGCACGCTATCGTTGTGTGGTGTCTTACCTACTCAGATGAGGTCTCGTGAAGGATCTTGTCTTGATACTTTCGGGCATCTCCCGGGCCGTGATCTGAGCAAATGTTCACTTTCGTAATATATCTCGGATCACGACCCGCTTTGGGTGGAGTTCGGTCTCCAGTGAGTAAGTCAGAATTGTCGTCCTGATGGCTTGATTCAGACAGTGATTAGAGTAGTAGAACTCGAAACATCGTTCTCTGGCGTCTGCAGACAGTTTTCGTAGACCTGTGCTAACTGACCAATATTGTCTGAAAATGAATGTTATTCTATCCTATGATGTTGTTGATTGTCATGGCGATGAAGAACAAGATCACGACTTCGTTGACAATCCACGAATTCGTGTTCATCCAGGTACGAATCTTCGGGAGAAGCGCCTCTGCCCGTTCACCGAACAGGACCAGCATGAGCGATGGGAGCGCGAGAAATAAAACTGTCAGGAAAATAAACCCTGCAGAATCTGTCAGCGGTGCACTGTTCGCCGAGAGAAAGGTCCCAACAGCGACTGAGGTGAAGAGGTCAGTTGGGAAAAAGCCCAACAGTAAGAAGCCAAGTCTGAATGAGAACCGAGGATTCGCTGACGCCAGCTTCCCCATCCATTTCGGTGGTTCTGACTGCTCTCGCTTGAGATAAACGTGCACCATTGCAAAGAGGAGAAGAACGAATACGATGAGATGGAGTGTCCTGCGTGAGCCTCCTTGGCGGGGAGTCCCACTTCCGAACAGAAACGCGATCGTGACAATGAGGCTAATAGAGAGGCAGGCGCCGAAGACGAATGCGGCAGAGTTCCAGCGCCAATCCTCGCTCGTAGCAAGGAAGATAGCACTCAGAATCTGTGGCCCTGCGACCATCACAACAGCCAGTGGAAGTGGTGTAAGAGCAGTCATATTCTGATCATTTGTGAGATGCAATCCGACTCTCGACCGACGGTCCTACACGAATCGTTCGACTCATTCTTCGTCTCCACATGGTTGCCTAAACACCGTGAAGTAAGTTTAAATTTCGTACTGACCAGTATTGATATAATTGTGCCAGACTGTCGTGGCGGGGGGAATGATCGCTGTCTCTGTTCTGCATGCCGTGACAGAGCACACTCAGCGAATACGGGCCGAGAGCGGAACGTTTGAACACGAATGTCGAGGCTAATTACGCCCGTCACTTTCAGTCATCTCGACGCGGGTCTCTGAGTAACATCGTGCGAGTAGTGGCTGTTAATTAGTCGGACAGACAACCGTCACTGATGCTGACACTGGTGTGAATCCCAGTGTCCTATTAGTGAATAATCTCAGAAACAATCGGCTAATACTCCGCTTTTTGGTACAGCCCATGACGATGTGGTCAACGTCGAATTCGTCACTAATACTGATAATTGATCGTATCGGTGCCCCTCGTACAAGTTCGGTTCGTACATCGGCTCCATATTCGGTTGCGAGTTCCCGATAGTCCTCAAGGAGTTGCTCTGCCTCCCGTTTCCGACGATTCATGAATTCGTCGTCCCAAACCGCTGATTCGGTGACTGACATGACAACGAATGGCTTGAGTATACGAACAACGATGAGCTCAGCATCGTTGAAGTCAGTCGCTGCAACAGCGACTGCTTCTCGTGACTGTTCTGAATCATCGATAGGGACGAGGATTGTCCGATCCATATCTTCAGTCCGATTTTCAATCGCTGCTGTCTCTTTGCTCATGGACGAAAGTTCGAGACAGCACGTATTGGATGATCGTTCGGTGACCACCGAATTGAACTGTGGGCAGACACCAACGGCTCTCCTTTCTACGAGTATCCAAACTGGATAGGTGAATGGTTGATGTGCCGGTAGAGGATTGTACTGACAGAAGGACCGGACACTCAAACCACGAGTTTTCCCATCAGTCAACCATTGTATGTGTAATGCTCACACGGAACGGATTTGTTCGGTGTACACCAAGAGAAAATCGTGCGTGAATTCATCGTTACCATCACATACGAATCTGGTGTCGATCCCGTTATGGACGTATTCATCGAACATCCGGATACGCGAGCACAGACAACTACGTGTCACGTATCTGTCGATGGATTGTGGCGACTCGATCGGATTACTGGTTCCGAGGCTGCTCTCGATCAATTGAGCGAAACATTCACTAATTCCGTACACTGCAACGAGTGTATCGGAGAGCGACACTGTCACACAAATTGGGAGTACGAAATCCTCACCAGAAAGCCAACAAGGCAACTGGTCTACACGTATCGTCCTGCTGGAAGCGACTGCTGGTCGATCCCACACCTCGCAACCTGCTATCTCGGTGACGGGCTGATCTGTGATGCAGAACGGCACGAGAATCAGTACGAATGGCGGTTGCTCATGTGTGATGATGCTCCTGCCACTGAACTCTACGAGGCACTCAACGAAGAACTCCGTACGGGACTGGAGCTCGAATTTCGGCAAGTTGGCGAGCCTTCTTACTGGATTGACGAAGCAATCGAGATTGCCGATCTACCTCATGAACAGCGTACTGCTGTCGAAGCTGCTGTTGAATACGGCTACTATCAGACGCCACGCAATATTTCACTCACTGATCTCGCCGCAACGCTGGAGGTTCCCTTATCGACGCTCCAGTACCGACTCCAACAGGCTGAAGCGTGGATCATCCAGCGTTTCGTTACCCGGTCGACAACGGGGCGACTGTAGACGTACATATCGTAGCTGGTCTCTGGAATGTGTCTTTTTGAATGGAGTAATTCGCTCTATCTCACCAATTCAATCGGGCGTTCCCCCGTCTTGTCTCTCAGGCTCCTCGTAGATGACTATTCAATTGATTGAAACTCTTATCAATAGGACAAACAGCAGATATTTTGCTAGCGAGATATCGATACCAATTCGTGGGAGTAACTAGAAGCTACCACTATGGATAGCTCCTACCTTGATCCAGACATAGACGAAGAAACAGACGGTCTCAAAGGAACAACTTCGACGTATCCAGCCAATAATTCAGGAGACGAATCAGCTGAAGACCGGATTGACGAGCACACGACACCGCGGTGGCGTCGACTCACAGTTACACTGAGTGCGACGAGTGACGATGCACTGCCACAGATGGCAATCAGTGCAACACATCCATCGTACAGCGTGAGTGAGCTTCCAGTCGGCGAAGATGGCAGCTGTACGCTGTGGGTTCCAGAAATCGTGAACGATTTGGATTTCGTTCTCTCATTCCCCGATGCCGAACAGGACGATGTTTCGTTGACTGGTATCGCTGTTGGAAAACAGGATACGATCTCGATCCCGATCGTTGTTCTCTCGGGCTGACTTCCCGAGCGCGGAACCGTCTCTCTGAACACGCCGTCAGTTGGAGAACGAGGTGTCGCGTCCACGCACGCTCCCTCGTTTTCGCTCTCGATAAAATGAGTATCGATCTAGATACTGAACTGTCCGTACTGACGATACCGATCTGTTTGATAGCCGGTGATCGAGGCGGTGCTGCTCCAGTGTGAGAGAATTCAAATTTCGAATTCCTCTGTGTGATATACCCGAACGATTATTGAGATTGGTAAGTTGGTTCGATGTTCATTTGATGGCTTTTTCGAAATACGGTCACAATGTCAGTCGAAATATTATCAATCACAACCAAGATCAGAAAGGCTATAATAGATGAATTCAGACTGTCACTATGGGTGTGCAGGTTCAACACGCGTTAGTCATCGGCCTTACTGTCGGATCAATCGTCGGCGTCTTGGTGTATCGCAACGCAATCGATCGGACCCTCACTCGTCCTTTTGGCCGGTCGTTCGCAACTGGGATGGCTTCTTGTGTTGGAATTGTCATCTCACTACAGTTGGGTGATCAGGTCGTTAATATCCTCTACGTCGGAGACTCTGTCACCATCATATCCCCATGGGAAATTGCCTCAATAAAAGTCTTTGTCACTTTTTCAATTCTTGCACTGGTTTTCTTCAGTTATCATCTCTGCACTCGTGTTGGACCACTATCATCACAGGCAGGATAACTCTCGAATAATTAACGAGTATTGCCGAATTCGGTAGTCAGTACGGTCCGTAGTGGATCGTCGAATACTGGCATCCACAAAGCGAACACAACGAAATTGAGCGAGAGTTGAGACCAATACTAGAGAGAATTCCCAAAATCAACATCTATGCCCACATCCAGTGAGAAATATGACACGCGTCGGTGACAGAGGACGGCGGACGTTCATGACCACGGCTGTAGCTCTCGCAGTCGGTGTGCTTGCAGGATGTACGAGTCCCGGTGGCGGAGATAGTAGTGAAGAAACGACCATGATGGACGACGATTCGATGGATGACGATTCCACAAAAACGGATTCGATGGGGAATGAGTCAATGACGGACGACGAGATGATGAACGAGACTGATTCGATGGGGAACGAGTCACTGACGGATGATGAGATGATGAACGAGACAGAATCAGAACAGTAAGCGGAAGCGGAAGTCTCTCGGAACGTCCGGAAACGTGCTCCGCGAGTATTCGCTGAGACGACAGTATCCCGATCGTAGGAGCAAGAATGGGAGAATACACTTACTGATCCGTATTCATTCCGTGGGGCACGGTAGTGTTGATGGTTGCCTTCAGTTATACGAATCTACAACGGAGGAGCCTCCGACTGATTGCTGATGGTCAGAAAACGGAATGGCTTCTACCACACAATCACAACGCCGGGTCTACCACTGAGGGACGCGTGTTTCCGTCACAGGAGACCGCATTTCCCGCAGCGCCTCGATCCGCGCTTCGGCGATTTCATCGGCGATTTCGCCAGTCGGTCGATCCTCTGTCCGCGAACGACGGCCGATCGTGAGCATTCGATCGTAGATTCGATTAACCATCTCCCGAGCACGCTCGTGATTGTACCCACCTGTTCGGAGTAGGTCTGTGTCGTCGATCGTTCGTCCTGCGTTGGCGAGATAGTCGGGGGCGTACAGGATTCCACGATTGTGAAGTTTCGAACCGTGGCGCTTCTCGTCCTCCAGCTGGTTGTTTGCTGCCCCACAAATGATATCACACTGTAATCTTGGAATCGTCTCATCGTTCAAAACGAATCCCAGTGCTGAGGGCGCGAAAATATCACAATCGACGTCGTAGACGTTCTTGGGAGTAACCGTGTTGACTCCGTAGTGATCAACGAGTCGATCGATTGATGCCGTATCAGGATCGGCGACTGTGACGTCGGCACCCTCATCATTGAGGTATCGGACGATACTGGTGCCCATCTCTCCGACACCCTGTACGACAACGTGCAGATCACCGAGTGATCGATCATCGTACACGAGATCAGAACACGCCTCCATCGCTCTGATCACCCCGAGGCCGCCGCCATGATATCCCGACGGATGATCGAATTGTTCGGGCAAGCCAACGACGTAGTCGGTTTCCATACCAATCCAGCGAAGCTCCCGAACGTCTGTTCCGATATCCCCGCCAGTGACGAACCGTCCATCGAAGCTATCAACTATTCGACCGTACGATCGATAGAGCTCTTCCGAATGCTCGTCTTCGTCGATCCAGATGATTGCCTTCGCCCCGCCCATGTTCACACCTGCGAGGGCGTATTTGTAGGTCATCGCCCGCGAGAGCCTGAGTACGTCCTCGATGGCGTCGGCCTCGGATTCGAACGCGTATCTGCGGGTCCCGCCACCGGCAGGACCGAGTGTTGTATCATGAATTCCAACAAACCCCTTGAGTCCGGTCGCCTCGTCACGAAACGCCTTGAGTTCTGTGTGGCCGTTGTTCGCCATTCGATCGAGCAAGTCAGTCACGACGTGGTGCTTGCTGGCAATGCACTTATAGATTCGGCACTGACTGAGTTACTGTCCGAGTCAGTTGCAATCGCTGCCCAGGAAGCGTTGCGAAACTGAATGGCTCTGTAAAATGCGACTCGCTGTGAAGATTCCGTTGGCTGGAAACCAAGAAAGAGTGAAGCTGTGAGTCGTTTGCTAGCAACGAGGGGTGGACAGTGATGACAGAATGAATGTTTCCTCCAGAATGACTCTTATTATTCGTGCGTGTTGTTCCTTCAAACGATGGCTGAATTGGTAGACACCGTTCTTTTTGATATCGATGATACGCTCTGTGAGTACCGCCGTTCGGGAGCGGAACTGCTCGCACTCGCATTCGATCGCGAGGGAATAGAGCCGTTTTTCGAGGTTGATGAGTACTACGCTCAATACGATACGTTCATCGAGACAACCGATTCCGTCGAGGTTCTCCGTGCTGAGTGCTTTGCTGGCATTGCCGAGGAACACGGTCGTGATCCTGAACTCGGTCGCGCTGTTGCCAGCGCCTACGCCACCGAACGTAATCACCGAAACGTTCGTCCGTTGCCAGGATCGCGCGAGGCGGTCACATCTCTGTCTCACGATCACCGATTGGGTGTCGTGACGAACGGACCCCCCGACACGCAAGCTAAGAAACTCGACGAAATCGGGGTCGCGGATGCGTTCGAAGTCGTGATCCACGCGGGATACGATGCGCCTGCAAAGCCCGATCCCGAACCATTCCATCGGGCGCTCTCAGCGCTCGATGCCACGCCAGACTCGACTGTTCACGTCGGTAACTCACTCGCTTCGGACGTGGCCGGTGCGCAGGCAGCCGGACTCAAAGCGGTGTGGCTCTCGAACGGTACCGATCTGTGTGTTGATTCTGATTGTGTTCCTGAATACACTCTCGACTCCCTTTCGGATCTTACCGAACACCCGTGGAACCCGAGCGTAGAATAATATAGTAACTATTGTATCAATCTATAGGTCTGAATAAGCATCTATGGATAGACACATCACCGAGGGCTGGGATGTCTCGCTCTCACAGCAGTACCATGGCAGTGGGATTGAGCCAGCCCTGCGGCGAGTGGCCCACCAGAGCGTTTGGAAGGTGACTAGTATCACCAACTCCGTTCACTCTGACAGGCCACGGTACTGCTAATGGACAGCTATCGTAAAATTGTATGGGATCGTCAAACATCGATGTGAACGGTTCACTCACCGAATGGTGGGTGGTTTTGTATAGTAATCATTACATGATGTTAGTTGACTATTAGTCCGTTTCGATGTCGTATCCGCTGTGCTGTGGGATAGTATCTATGTACGAATAAATTAGATCCTGCTATCTAATCTCTGTACGTACCACTGCACGTCAGATAGATCTTGTAATACCATTCTCACAACTGCAGGTTGTATCTACGAACTAAAAATTGCAGAATTTAATATCCTTGGTCAGGAAATATAATTTGAATAGTAATAAATGATTCGTATCATGCGCAAAACGTATATCGGATTCTATTTGGAGATTATAACAACGCATGAAGGAACAATCAACACGTCGAAAATTTCTCACAGCGATAGGAGTCACAGGAATATCCCCGCTTGCCGGTTGTTCGAGCATCCCCGGGCTAGGAAATGCACCGATGAACTCCCAGATGAATGGTAGTGGAACGACGTCGCCAGATATAGATGGGAAAAACGGGACCAAGAACGCTACGAATGAACCGTATTCCCGGGGGACAGTGGTTGATGATTTTGAAGGTGATGTCGACTCCCGGTGGGGAATTAACGACGGCAAGTACAAAACGACGACACACGATGTGTTTCAAGGAACGCAGTCGCTCGTCGTCGAGCCCGGGACGTCAGCGAAACAACCCGTTGCCAAGATTTTCAAGTCGTTCTATCCAGATACACTGGATCTCAGCAAACACGATCTCTCGCTCGCGGTGAAGGTGAACAAGCCCGAGGATATCAAGATCTCTGCAGAGATCATCGCCCCTGCGAAAAGTTCCATGCTCACGTCGACCCGCTATATTCCCCTTGAACTGGACGGATGGGTTCGCTTCGATCTTGGATACACCGGTAAGACGGGCGAGCCGACCATGGACAGTGTCTCTGAGATTCGTCTTCAGATTGGACCAATTGACAATCAATTTCAGGTACTAATCGATGATCTCCGTAAAATCCCAAAGGCCACGAAGGGCAAAGTGATGTTCCAGTTCGACGATGGTCACATTACTGCCTACGAAGAGGCCTACCCGATTCTAGACGAGAAAGGATGGCCCGGTTCGATTGCAGTCGTTCCTGATGCCGTCAACGGTAACGATCGTGTGACTGATCAAATGATGCAAGAGATGGGTAACGAAGGCTGGGATATGATCGGTCACGCGAGTGAACTGCTTCCGAAGCGTTCGGAGCCAAAACAGCGTCGAATTCTCCAGCAAGCACAGCAGTATCTCAGCGTGAAGGGATTCAAAAATGGGGCACGCCATTTTGTTGCTCCATACAGCCGCGTAAATCAAACGACGCTCAATCTCATTGATGAAATCTTCGAGACGGGCTATCTGTTCGGTGGATGTCCCAACAACGCACAGCACCCGAGCAATCCGAGCTTCATTTCCCGTGTTCAGGGTTCTGATGTTCAGGGAGCTCAACATGTCCTCGACGTTGCCGACGAACTCAATCAATTGGTCGTTATCTCCTATCACGTTCTCGGTAGTGGTGACGATGCGATTCCAACGAGCGCACTCGAACAGATCGTTGATCACGTCGAAAAGAAAGATATGGACATTATCACGCCTTCACAACTCATCGATGGGAGCGAATGAGAGGGAAGATCGGCCTTATCAAACACCTGTTAGTTTGACATTCTCCCGCTGGGACAGCCATCGAATAGATGGACGAATCGTTCGGACACACGGGGACGAACGTTGAGCAAGCCTTCACAGCAGAAATCGGAGTGTGAACTCAGAAACGTCTCACTTGGTTTGTCTCCCCACTCGGTCACGATTCGGAGCTCGACGCTCGGATACACAAGAATGTCGGTTGTTTCATTCGTTTCTCGTAAGACTCTGGCTTTCTATCTTTGAATGTCTCTTTTGGTCTCGGCTCAACTAGTTCATCCAGTCGGAATCCAGTTTCGATGAGTGGATTGATGACATCAGCAAATGGCCGACGGTAGAACGGAACATCGATTTCTTCACCAGAGGCAGACCACGTCATACGTTTTTGTTCAGTTTCGAAGTAGTTCTCTGCCTCGAACGCGATATACTCATCAACCGGATGGTGTGCCGAAAATACGAGGAATCCACCCGGTTGGAGGATGCGAGCAAACTCTGTGAAAGCCTGTCGCCAATCTTCAACGTAATGAAGAGAGAGGCCACAAATGATACCATCGAACTCACTGTCGGCTGCGAACTCGAGCGGCTCTGTGATATCGGCTCTCCGAACTTCTGCTCGGTCGCCGATTCGTCGTTTCGCCTGTTCGAGCATCTTGATACTCTTATCAGCGGCGAGAACATCTGCTTCCCTCTCAATCAACCACTCTGCGTACCGGCCACATCCACAACCTGCATCAAGGACTCGTTTTCTCGCTGGATTTGGAATGAGTTCTGTCATTGCAGGAAATTCCAAGTCTGCGCAGTACGGGTCCTCTTCTTGCGTCTGGTACGTCTGCGCCAATTTGTTGTATGCGTTTTCGACGGTAGGGCTCTCATCAGGCGGCATGAACACGATCGTGTGTCACTCTTCGAATTAATCGTTGTGATTCCGATTTTGAGCCATTATTCATTCGTTACTGTTATTGGAAAACAGCTATGTTGAATCAGACGGAATGAATGAGACCACCGCTGTGTCTTCTGATTAGTGTGATCGGGCACGGTTGTGAGTGAAACAGAAAAGGGACCATTTCGTCGGAATTCCGTGTGATGAACACTGGCGAAATTTCATATTGCGCTTTCTGGTTATTCGCACGTACAAACCAACGATGACATTAGTCATACCTCGTGTCGTGTCTATCTTCGATTGTGTCCAGATATCGTACTGTCTCCCTCCTGTGGCCGTGCTTTACCACTTTCTCAGCCAGAGATCACACACAGAAATGAGCCCCTATCGTCGATTGTCAACATCTACTCCCTGTTTCACTGTATTTGACCACTATATCCTATTAAAAAGGAGTGTTCTAGGATCTAGTAGCCCTATACAACAACTTATAGGAAAATTTTATCCAATCTACTGTACATTCGTTAATCGTAATGTCTGTGAATACCAACCAAGATCGATCGGCCAGTGTTGTACTGTGTCAGTCCTGCCAGGAAGGAACGTTCTTCTGGGACGCTGAAACTGAGATGAGCCGTTGTTTCGCCTGTGGAAACAAGCATCCATAACCACTACCAAAATGTCAGGTTATACAATAAATGGCGATTCAAGAATGTCAATCAGTTATTCCTCAACTCATATCGGCGAGATGTACAGTCCGGAGGGCAGTTCATGAGCACATCAGAATGTCCACCACTGAATGAAGAGGAGTGGACTCTCGTCCAAGACTTTAACAAAGACAAGCACGGCGTTGGTCGATCAAAATTCGAGGCAAAGGCAGTTACAGACGTCTCGAAACAGTACATCGATGATGAGATCGTCATCGTCAAAAAAACGGCACCGATGGGTGGAGAACGCACATACATCCTCCCACAACGGGTAATCAAGGAAACAGCCCGCCGACTTCGATAGATTGTGTATGATCCGTACAACGCTACTATCGATAGTCCGCCATTGGGGTGTAATTACACATGAGCAAAACGTCTGGAATACAAAAAATAACCGTTAGCGAACACGCACTCGAACGCTGGTTTCAACGATCAGCCACACCTGGGAGCGATCCAGCGCTTGCTTGGGACGACGCAATAGAGATCTACGGTCACTGTCTTGAAGGTGATGAGGTTCGCTATCACGCTCTCAGCGAAACTGTTCTTATCCGCAAAACTGATACTCTCGTCACTGTCATCGCTGTGACAGACGCAAAGTGGACTGTTCGTATTGCTGTCTCTCATCTAGATGAGATGGCTATGTGACTTGATTTTAAGTTTAACTTTCTCTTCGACAATAGTTCGTGAGAACACCCACTGAGCAGGCTAGTCAAGTATCGATTATTCGATCGTTGGAGTGTCCCTCCTGTTGAGTGAGAGTGGTTTACCTTTCCACGTGATCTCAAGTCGGTGGCGAGAGAGATAAGGAGCGATGGAGTCACGAGTGACAAGTCCTTTGTAGGTCGTATCGTCGTCGACAACGACGAGGAGCGTTATTCCCGCTTCGCGCATCTGATCAGCGGCGCGTCTAACTGGTGTGGACGGAGTCGTCGTCATAACAGGACGAGACATGAATGATTCGATTGATCGGTCGCCACCGCATTCAGCAACGACAGCGACGATATCTGACTCGGTCACGACTCCGATGATGGTCTTCTCTGTATTGCAGACGACTAACGCTGGTGTGTTGGGCTGTCGAAGCCGCGATGCTGCCTCGACAATCGAAGTCTCTGGCGGTACGCTCGGTGTCGGTTTGGTCATAACAGAGGAGACTGGAACGTCGATCATACTCATAGAGGTACGATGGCGACACTTAACGATATTGGGTATACATCCACTAATTCCTTATACTATACTGATATCGATCGATGTCCTCGATAAATACTGGAGTATAGGAAAATGATCTGCCATATTTGTGTGGTTTCACAATCTGATCGAGAATGCAATACGTGCTATTTTCCACGCAGCTACTCGATTGGAGATCCATTTGGGTGATGGCAGTACAACTCAGACTGTCGATTTCTATCGGATCCTTCAATCGCTCGTCTTACCAATCTCGCTTTGAGCTCGAGTACTAAGTTATGACATCTCTATCACGATCCGTCTGAGTTGTCAGGTGTGACCGATCACAGACTCGTACATACTTGCTCTCCACTCACGACTTCTGGAATGATGACTTCGTCGGCACCAACCCGGCGAGCAAGTACCTCGTCCTGACGATCCTCGGCTCGAACGATGAGGGTGACTGTTGTAGCTAGCTGGCTAGCTACGATAGCAATCTGAATGTTCGCATTAGTGTCATCGATAGCGCCGATGACTGTCGATGCCCGCTTGACGGTAGCATCGGTGAGTATCTCTTCGCTGCGGGCATCTCCATTAACTGCAAGGAGGCCATCGTCGATTGCCCGCTGGTACTGTGTCTCTTGTTTTTCAATGATGACTACTGTACGATCTCTTTCACAGAGGCGAGCGGCGATGGTTTTACCGAATGTTCCATAGCCACAGATGATGATGTGGTTCTCAAGTTCACTAATGGTTTGTTCAATTTGCATATGTTGTAACTCCGCTCGTATTTGTCCACCGAACATCGCCGAAAACAGCGTCTCGCCGATCCAAAGACCGGCAACGACTAATCCAGAGAAAATCACAACGGCGTAGCCTTTAACGAGCGTTGCTGGTCCATCGTGACTCTGGAAATGAAGTTCGATACTGGTGGGATCTATCAACCAAAACAGCGCTTCTACGATGCGAATCTCACTGAGTATACTAAACCCAGCTAGTCCCGCGATCACAATTCCCGCGAATGCTACGACTGGCCGTACCATTCGGCGCAACAGTGGCCGCTGAACGAATGCTCGAACACGAATGCCTAACCAGCTCATAACGAAGTTTTGTGATGGAATCTGCTGACGGTGCGGTAGTGAGACACGAGTTGTAGTACAGAGCTATCGCTTCTCACACCGCGAGTAATCTCCGTGCTCGGGTCATCCCAATATGATCCCATCATTCGAATTTCATCTCGAGTTCGTGGAAACACGCAGGAGAGGTGTCCATTTTCTGCATTGCTGGTGACGGAGGATATCGCCGCTTGTGATGTGTCTGGATATGTGTGTGCGCATACTGCTTGACTCTCTCAACATCAAGCCCGCATTCTTCAGCGGCGTATTCGACATCAGCGTTGGCATCCACGAGACACCAGAGCAGCTTGTCGAGGACATCGTACGTCATTCCAAAATCGGTTTCATCGGACTGGTTAGCACGGACGCCAGCCGTGGGTGTTTTCTCACAGATTTCCGTCGGTACACCCATCTTTCGGGCTAACTGTCGTACATCTGTCTTATAGAGGCCGATCAACGGTTGGAGATCTACTCCTCCATCGCCATACTTTGTGAAATAACCCAGCAACCACTCGCTCCGAGTGGTCGTACCGAGCACTAGTCGTGACATCGTATTGGCCGCATAGTACGCACACAGCATCCGGAGGCGAGCCACCAAATTTCCGTGGGTGCGGGTCGTCGCCGCTTCTGTGAGATTCGATGGAAGTGTCTCTTCGACGAGTTTCACCACGGGATGGAGCTGCATCATCGTATGATCAATACCAAGCGTTTCAGCGAGTCCCACTGCGTCGAACGTCGCGGCTTCCGTCGCTTTTCCACACGGAAGGATGATCCCGTATACGCGATCTGGCCCGAGTGCCTCGACAGCGAGCATCGCAACGACGCTTGAATCGATGCCGCCACTCATGTTGATCACCACTCCCTCAGCATCGGCGTCGTCGACTGCGTTCTCGATGAACGTCGTCAGTCTCTCACGAATCTGTGAATGCGTCCTTTTTCCTGTTATAACCGATGCTGTCGTAGCGGTATTGCTGGCTCTGGTCATCATCTGAGTGATTGAGCGGCGAGACAGAGCTGTCGGGGGAGCCCGCTTGTGTGCAGTCTGAACACTCCGATTCATATACTGTCGGATGTCGGCTGGTTCGAGATGGAGTGCTGCTGCGATAGTAGTGACGTCTCGTTGTGTGTCGACTAACTGATGGAACACTGGATCAAGGACCTGATAAGATGCGCCCAACTCGTTCTTGTCGGTCTGGCCAGCCCAAAGCCCGCCAGTGGGAGGCTTTTCAATAATTGCGGTTGGCACTCCTACAAGCCGCGCGAGTCGACGGACATCGGTCTTATAGCAATCACCGAGCGGGAGAAGGTCTGTCCCCCCATCACCATACTTTGTGAAATACCCAAGCAGGCGTTCGGTCCGATTACTGGTGCCGACAACGAGAGAGGACGTCGTGTTAGCGGCGTAGTAGGCACACGCCATTCGCAGTCGAGCCGCGACGTTTCCGATCGCCGTCCGATCTCCGTGTGGTGAAATTCTGGGAGCGAGACTATCCTCGAACATATCGAGGATCGGCTGGATTTCGATCGTGTCATATGCGATTCCCAGATTGTCTGCAACCATCTGTGCGTCTTGCATATTCTCGTCTGTGCTAGCAAGCGTCGGCATGCACAGTCCGTGGACATCGGTAGCTCCGACCGCTTCGACAGCGAGAGCAGCCGTTGTCGAGGAATCGATCCCACCACTGAGATTCACAACGATACCGTCAGCATCCGCTTTCGTCATCATGTCTTCGATGAGTGAAATACCCTCATCGCAGCGATCAGCGGGTGAAAGAGACGTACCGTTACGGGCCGCTAATAGCCCGGTGGTCATAGAATGTGTAGACGACACTGTTAGTTGCCCTCTTTTTGTCCATCGACTGCCGGTGTTGGCATGGACACGTGCTGATGAGTCGCTCCCAACGTTATATCGAGTGACCGACCAGCAGAAGAGATTGATGTGGATATGAGATCTCTTTTTGTGATAATGGTGTTATTGATCTCTAAACTTTGCATATCGTTAATTCTTTCGCGTTTTAACAATTGATATTCTAGTATATCTTTAGTATTCTGTAGTTTCATACAGTTCATACACGTAGCGAACTTCCTCGTTTGATAAGAATCTTCTGTAATATGTGCTAGTACACCTCTGTTTCATCTAGTGTTCAAGTACTGATTCAGTCTATTTCTGTAGATTATTCTTTTTCATTCGAGTTAGATAGTCGAATGTGTTGTGTACCATGTCCGAAGTATAGTTCAGAGCATGGAATTTAGGGTCAAAATACTGTCACTCTCTGTATGGGAGTATTATGTACCGATAGAATCGGAGTGGTGTTGATCAGCACGAAGTGAGGAACCGACGACTGGCTGTCGAAGACACAACAACCAACAAAACGATACTCCTCGGAAGGGCTCAGCGCCCGGGTCCGAAATGGTCGATAGAGGGCGAAGATGTTGGTGACGGGCTACTATCAAGCCAACCGACAGATCGTCGCCCGATCTTCCAACAGGAATTCCAATTACTGGGTATATAAAAGATGTTCGGGAGTATTCAATCCCGATTTGATGCCGTGCTTCCAGCGTGCGGTACGTCTTCCGGCAGCAATTGGGTTTGGTGAGATCTCTTAGTAGGTCTCACTCGTCACAAGTGTCCCTGAATCGTCGTTGACTGAGACGGTGTCGCCACCGTTGTTCCAGATTGCTCCAGATGCTCCCCAATAGCGATCACTGGTTGTGTCAGAGCCACTCCCCGTATGAAGTGTGACGGTCTCACCAGCGGCGAGTGATGCGCCACTCGGGAACGTATACGTATGGCCGGCCTCATCGGAAACCGTCCATCCGGAGAGATCGAGCGTGCTCGATCCAGTATTCTCGAAGACGACGTACTCGTCGTTGAGGTTGTCGTTGTCGTTGCCAGCGGCGTCAGCGTTAATCTGTGCGATAGATAACCCACCACTGCCGCTCGGATTGCGGCAGTGCCAGAGACCGCGCTCGGCTGCTTGGGCGTCGGATTCAGCTGCGTAGAAGCGGTCACTCTGTGAGAAGGTACTGTCGTAAACGCGTGCATGACCTGTTTGGACGAGGTCATAGTTGAGATTGCGCCCGTCGTCGTGGACGTACGCAAGCAGCCGTCCGTAGTCTCCGCGCCCGTCGGACTGCGAATCAAGTTCAAGCGTGATCTGTTCTCCCTGCTGTAATGCGTCCTTCGTGTAGGCGCTCGCGCTTTCACCAGCCTCGTGCAAACACTGGCTGCCTGCCTCAGTGTCTGGTACACCTTCGAACTCTGTGGGGTCGTTTTCACCGTACACCTCGGGTGTGTCGACTCCCAGCATTCGAACTGTGTCGGTGGTCCCGTTCTCGTATTCGATGTCAACTGTATCACCGTCAGCGACGTCCGTAACTGTCGCTGTGAGCGATGTGCTCGTCGTCTCGGCGGGAGCAGCAGCCCCGAGCGCGCCCGCCGAAATCACAACGGCGAGGAGTGTTACTATAACAAGTGACTGGTTCGTTCGTGTCACAGGTAAAATACCGAAGATAAACATTTTAATTTTTTATATTATTGTTATATATTATTATATATCTATGCAGCTATCTATACCTACATCTATACGATGGCTGCAACATCTGGAGTAGTATCTCGCGTGTCGGTCGTGCTCGACTATCGTCGGGTCCGTCCTGTCACAACGTTGCTTGTGCGACTACGTAGCGTTGTGCGGCTATACACCACTGAGCCAGCTACTACTGAAGCAGTCATTACACAGCTTTGAGTGTAGATTCTCTGTAGACGGAATCGTTCACTTTTCTGGACGCATCTCGGTGTTTCTCTCAGTGATGACGTGAATCATTCTGCGTCGCTTCTCGCAATCACAAATAGTTCGGAGCCTGGTAACGGATTTTGAAAGGATCAATATCATTCATGGCCTATTGTGTGATCCCTCAAGATCAAAAGTAAAGACTCGTATATAATGAACAATCTGTGTAATATATCATCTATTTTTAATTTCTGGACTGTGTTTATTCCTCTTCGGAGGCTCCCGTACACCATGCACTATACAGTATTACCGTTGAACTCATTTTTGCAGAACACCGAGCAATAACCACTGATCTAACCACTATGCTAGTGTTATACAATTCATTTTGAATTTTTCCAGACGTCTAACTGTAGTAATCGTATGGATAGATGATATTTATCAGATCAATCTCACTATTGGTACGGGAAGTTTAGAAAGATGGTGGAATACGATTTCTTGGATTATATCTGGATATAGTACAATAGCCAAATAAGAATCTACTTTTACTGTCTCAGTCTATACGAGATAAGCACTGTACCAATTGATCATGGTGGGTAACGCATTAGTGAATTGTACTAGTAAAACATTGTGTGTTATCGCCAAGACAGTGTGCTACACGTACCCGTAACTGTACGTCACCCATCGTCGTCACCAATCACACTTGAGTATTCATCAGTGCCGATAGGACGACGAAACGGAGTCTATTGTTCCCATCCCGTATGATGGGATGGCCAGTGAGCAACCGGATCTCTACGAATGGCTATATTTCACTCGCTCTTCTCCGTCCGTCCGCTGCGAGCCGAATTTGCATTACAACCGTACTACTGTAACCATGACTTTAAAGATCAACGCTGCGATGACGTTTGAATTCCACATGGTGGGATGACTGGAGATCTGGCACTCTGTTACTCTGTCCATCGCGCTTCCGAATCGCAGCCAGTATCACAGTCTGAGTTGGTGAGCTATGGGATACTACTCTAACAAATCATTCGAACGACTGTCGCGACAATCGTTCGGAAGAACCAATTTGTGATCTCGAGCCAAATTCATATCCCGTATTATGAAATCGGAAGATTTCAATATTCCTTCTCAGTAGATGGCTCCTCGACAGCGATCATGATCAAACACGCACACACACTATCCCGTAATACGGGACATTAAATGGGTGTACATCATACAGGTGAGTATGACCGAATACAACGGAACGATCGCCTCGGTTGACAAGGCGTTTGATACACTGGAGTATCTCCGAGAAAACGGGAAATCTAGTCTTTCGACGATTGCAACCGATCTTGGATTCACGAAAAGCACAGCCCACAGACACCTCAAGACGCTCGAAAGCCGCGAGTACGTTGTCAGCGACGACGGGAGCTATCGATTGAGTCTTCGATTTCTCGACTTCGGCGAGTTTACGCGGCGACGGCACACAGAGTATCAACTCATCAGAGAGAAGGTAGAGGCGCTGGCCGAACAGACCGATGAGCGAGTTCAGTTCATGGTCGAAGAACACGGGCGAGCCGTGTACGTCTTCCAACAATCGGGACAACACGCAGTTGAGGCCGACACCTATCCTGGAAAGCGAGTCCCGATCCACGCTAGTGCGGCGGGGCTTGCTATTCTCTCTAAGGTGGGCTCTGATGCCGTCGACGAAATCGTTTCCCGACACGGTCTGGTTCGACTCACCCCGAAAACAATCGCCGATCGAGAAACTCTCGATGAGGAATTGCACAAAGCGCGCGAGCGAGGTTACAGTATCAACGACCAAGGCGTCATCGAGGGACTCCGGGCTATCGGTGCACCGGTGACCGGGCCGAACGATGAGGTAATTGGTGGATTGAGCATCTCTGGTCCGCTCAACCGAATGGAAGGCGAGCGATTCGAGAACGACCTCCCGTCGCTCCTCCTCGGCGTGACCAACGAGCTAGAACTTAATATCGCCTACCAGTAAACGAACGGGTTTTTGTATATTGACTTCGAGTGGTGAAGTGCATGTTGGACGGCTATGAAATGTACGACCTGACGCAGCCGTGGTCTCAGGACACCCCGGCTTGGCCGACGTACGACAACCCCAAAGTATGGTACGAGAAGAGTCTCGACACCGAAAAGGTGAACGGACAGAAGATCGAGTTCATGAACCATACAGGGACCCACCTGGACGGCGAGAAGCACTTCGTTGGAAGCGGCCGTGACATCGAGAGTATGCCGCTGGACGAACTCGTCGGCGATGCCGTCATCGCAGACATCTCTGATGTTGTCGGTGATTACGACATCTACACGAGCGAGATGATCGAGGATGTCGTTGACGTTCGAGAGGGTGATATCCTCTTCATCCATACCGGCTTTCAGGAGTACGCGTGGCACCGTGAGGACGCTGACCCGCACCGATTCTTCTGTACACATCCAGGACCAAACCAAGAGTTCGCCGACTGGTGTCTTGAGAAGAACCTCAACTATCTCATCCTCGATTGTGGGAGCGCAGACCACCCAATGAACACGGTCGTCCGCGATGTTCGACCAGAGCTCGCTGAAGAGGCAGCCGACCACCTCGGTGTCGACGACCTTGATGAAATCTTCCCGCCAGAGGGATATCAGTTGATGCACACCGACCTGTTCCCCGAGGGTATCGTCCACGTGGAGAATGCGGAGGTTCCCGAAGAACTACTCAACGAACGCGTCCAGATCGGAACGTTCCCATGGCGCTTCCGCGGTGGCGAGAGCAGTGTCTGTCGCTGTGTCGCATTCAAGGAAGCCTAATCTCCTTTTGGACTGGGACTTCGTTTCCGCTTTGGTACATTCAACTCCCACTCAGTAACGACGGTTGTCCATCCTGGTGGACGGGATCTGTGACCTGCTGTTCTCTTCTCAGCTCATAGACCTTCTCGCTGTCGCATACCAATAATCTGCTATTGCGGTCATACAACCCGTCTGATTAACTCCTACCATAAATAACAATTAAATTATGTAATGAAAATTCTATTATGCGAAATGGTTATAGTACTGTGCCCGTTGGTAGGTACATCGGAGTATTCGAGAGAACGACGGATGTGGTTTCGATCCCGGAACGACAATCGTAACGTTCCAAGCATCCTCCGTGGATGATCTCGAGTCGCACGCTCCGACAACTAACGGTTACACACAACGACCCAATGACTGACGCTACATCGGACTTGGACACAGATCACTCCGGCCAGTACGCTAGCATCGAAACTGGGAGAAACTGTATCCTCGTCTACGACCTTGAAAATCCGAACGCTTGGCTCAAGTCAAACGGATCGGTCCCCGTTCGAGAGTAGCTCACTGGTGCATCTATCCAGAGTGTGGATGCCATCAGTGGGGAGCGCATAGCAACGTGCGGTAGTGACTTGCCCGGCGATCGGATGACGTGGGCGTGTCGTAGTAGAGATATCGGCATCTAATGACAGTCCAAAACTGCCCGGATGTTCGGGTGCGGTGAGCAACCGTCCCGCCGTCGTGTGTCAGATAACACGACCGTGTCTGCCTGATTTCTGTAGCATGCTATGTCATTATCACGTCATACAGCGGCTGTATCATGCGATGGGGTAACATTTTTTACGTCACGGCGCACGAGATATTTCTATGGAACGCGGTGGATACATACTCGATGGTGTGCGCATCCTTGATCTCTCAACATTTGTGACTGGTGGTTTTTGCTCGCTGATGCTGGCCAATCAGGGAGCTGACGTAATAAAGATCGAGCGTCCCGGAACCGGTGATGACATTCGTCAGTCCGGACCGCCGTTTGTTGATGGCGAATCACCATACTATTGGACAGTGAACTACGATAAGCGAAGCGTTGAATTGAACTTGAAATCGGAAGAGGCACTCGCGGCACTGTATGATCTTGCTGCCGAAGCCGACGTGTTCATCCAGAACTTTCGACCAGGGACTGCTGAACGACTCGGAGTCGACTACGACCGTATCGTGGCTGAGAACGAGGATATCGTCTATTGCGATATCTCTGCATTCGGACAGTCGGGGCCGTGGCGACAGCGACCGGGATACGACCTGCTGGTGCAAGGTCTAAGCGGTATCATGGATGTGACCGGTGAGCCAGATGGTCAGCCGGCGAAAGTTGGTCTTCCAATGACCGATCTCGTAACCGGAATGTGGGCTGCGTTTGGCATCGTCTCGGCACTGTACCAGCGCAGACAGACTGGTGAAGGAGATTACATCGACCTCGGGATGCTCGATGCAACCGTACCGTGGCTCACCAAACAAGCGGGGAAGGTGTTCGCCGACGATCGTCCACAACGAATGGGAACGAAGGATCCAGTACTCGCACCGTACCAAATGTTCCAGACAGCAGACGGACACATCAACGTTGCTTGTCTCAACCGAAAGCTCTGGCGAGCGTTCTGTATGGCCATCGAACGCGAGGATCTAATCGAGGACGAGCGGTTCGTTACGAATGCTGACCGCGTCGAATCGATGGCAATTCTAGAAGACGAAATCGAACAGACACTGACCAAGTGGACGACCAACGAGTGGCTGGAAATCTTTGTCGAGGCCGGCGTTCCGGCCGCGCCTGTGCAAGGCGTAGAAGACGCACTGTACAACGAACAAACCGAAGCACGGGACGTTATGACGACCCTTTCAGACGGCGAACGTGAAATTCCTGCTATCGAACATCCACTCAACTTCCAACACGCAACGAGTGGTTTCCGATCCCCACCACCCCGTCTGGGAGAACACACGCGAGACGTGTTCCGTGAACTCGGCTACGAGGAGGCGGCTATTGAACGACTATTCGAAGTAGGAGCAATTGGTCGCACCAATCAGTCAGACTGAATCTGTTTGTTGACTCGGTTGGGACCACCATCTCCCGAAGCCTGCGGAAACTTTTATCATGGTAAACACCCTCACTCGGAATACGCATGAGCATAGAAACGTCCGAGAGTGATTCGGAACGACCAGTACGAGAGATTTCGCTGACGGTAAACGGCGAAACAGTCTCCGCAGAAGTCGAACCGCGTCTGAAGCTTTCGGATTTCCTCCGAAACTATCGTGACCTCCGCAGTGTCCGCGTCGGCTGTGAACACGGTGTCTGTGGTGCGTGTACTGTCAGTATGGATGATGCGGTCGTAAAGAGCTGTCTCGTCTATGCGGTTCAGGCCGACGGAAGTGACCTCCTCACTGTCGAAGGACTCGCCGATGACGGTGAACTCGGTCCAGTTCAGCAGGCGTTTCACGAAGAACACGCCCTCCAGTGTGGCTTCTGCACGAGTGGATTCGTGATGGCGACGCGAAGCCTGCTCAAAGAAACTGATCATCCGACGGACGAAGCGATCCAAGCGGGACTGGCTGACAACATCTGTCGCTGCACCGGTTATCAGAACATCTACGACGCCGTCCATCGAGCAGCCGAATACACACAAGAGGATGAGGACTGATGTCGGGAACAGGAACTGATGCTCGTCCCGAGTCACATCCGGATGCGGGCGACGAAGGAGAGACGTTCACTGGCACCGGACTCGAACGGATCGAGGACCGTCGCATCCTCACTGGAGAGGCCCAGTACATCCACGACATCACGCCAGAGGACTGCCTCCACATGGCGCTATTGCGGACGACACACGCTCACGCGAGAATCGAATCGATCGATACGAGCGCTGCTGAGAATCACCCGGATTGTGAACTCGTCCTCACCAGCGAGGACCTGCAGGCCGAGTACCATCCAATGCCCTGTGGATTAAAGGGATTCGAAGAATGGTCACTCGCGGTCGATACGGTACGATTCGTCGGTGAGCCTGTGGCAGCCGTCGTTGCAACTGATCGGTACGTTGCCGAAGACATCATCGACGAGATCGACGTGGCGTATGAAACGCTCGATCCTGTCGTCGATCCCTTGGACGCTCTCGAAGACGAAACGATCATCCACGACGATATTGGAACGAACGTTCCCGACGGTGAGGAGTTCGTCTTCGGTGCTGTTGATGAGGCATTCTCTGAGGCCGACACCGTCATCGAACGGGAGTACTCGTGGGGGCGCATCTCGGGAGTCCCACTGGAGACAGCGGGCGTCGTTGCCGAGTACGACCCTGATGCCGATTCGTTCCACATCGACTGCAACATCCAACTGCACACGCTGGTTGATGACACCGTATATGAGACACTCGGGTACCCCCCAGAGCGAGTCGTGCTCGACGTGCCTGCAGATGTCGGTGGAAGTTTCGGAACGAAGATTGCTATCCACCGATACTGCAGCTTGGCAGCAATGGCCAGTCAGCAGCTCGACGGACGACCGGTGAAGTTCGTCGAAGACCGCGTCGAGAACCTGCAAGGAGGGGACATGCATTCGACCCAGCGCGAGTATTCGGTTCGGCTGGCGTGTGACGACGACGGGACCATTCGTGGGCTCGACGTACAATTCGTCGATGATTTCGGCGCGTGGCCGCGGTATCCAGTGAATCAGACACTCAAGCCACTCTCTGTACTCACAGACTCATACGATATTCAGGACGTTCGCTATCGCTACGATCTGGTGATGACGAACAAGACATCCCAGACGGCCTACCGTGGCTTCGGCGTTCCACCGCATCTGTACGCGATCGAGATGATCGTCGATGAAGCGGCTCGTGAGCTTGGCATCGATCCCGTCTCGTTCCGACAGCAGAATCTTATCGAGCCAGATGCGATGCCGTACGAGATCCCATCGCACAACATCTACGACTCGGGAGATTACCCAGCGGCACTCAATCATCTCCGCGACCACGTCGAAGCAACTGAGCGCGTTGATGGTGGCCTACTCGATCCCGAGACCATCGAAGCACAGCGTGCAGACGGGCGTTACAGAGGTGTCAGCTACACGCTTCACATCGAACCGGGTGTGAGTGGCTCCGACTGGACTGACCGTCAGCGAAGCGACCGGGAGGCGCTGGCAACGCGCGACCGCGATGCAGTGAATGAACTACCAGAGCATCTACGCGCGGAAATCACCGAAGATGGCACCGTTCGAGCGTTTCTCGCGGCTGACTCCTCGGGGCAGGGCCATCAGACGCTTGTCACACAGTTACTCGCCGACGAACTGGAGATCCTCCCGAGTGATATCGAGGTTGAGTACCTCGACAGTGGCGCTGCTCCGACGGTATACGGCAGCGCTGCCTCACGAATGGCGGTGATGCTCTCTGGTGCAACACAGGGACTCGGTGAGAGGATGCAGTCGAACCTTTGTCAGCTAGCGGCCGAGGAGTGGGATCTCGATCTCGATACGGTCAGCTATCGTGACGGTGCTGTCGAACGAATCGACACCAACGAACGCCTTGCGCTCTCTGATCTCGTTGCTATCGACGTTGCGAATCGCAGCGAGGGCGAGCGACTCACCCGTGCGAGGTACGACTACGACCATCCAGCGACAACACGCGAGGCGTTCGATACGGCACTGACAGCGAAATACCCAGTTTATCCGACGGCAGCGTTCGCGGTCAACGCACCAATCGTCGAAGTCGATACAAAGACCGGCGAAGTGGATATTCTGAAGTTCTACACGCTCCGTGACTGTGGCACCCAGCTGAATCCTGTCATTGTAGAGGGACAAGCCCACGGTGGGATTGCACAGGGAATCGGCGCTGCGCTCATGGAAGAGTTTGGCTACGATGAATCAGGACAGCCACAGGCAGTGACGTTCTTCGATTACCTCCTCCCCTCGATTAAGAACGTCCCCAACATCGAGATGCAACACTCCGAGACACCATCACCGTTCACTGCGACAGGCGCAAAAGGAACCGGCGAAGGGGGAATGATCGATGCTCCTGCTAGCATTGCCTCTTCGATCAATCAGGCCCTCGAACCGCTCGATGTCGTTGCCGACCGTATCCCGATGACGCCGAACCGTCTCCGACGGCGCATCCGTGAAGCTGAAGCAACGAACGATCAGTAATCAGGTTCGTTATATTTGATTCTATTCTGTGCGCTTCGTCACGATTGCTGGCTGCGTTAGTCGTCTATCGACGCTTCGGCTCCTTCCTTGGCTTGGAGCTGTGACTCCGCAGAAACACCCTCATCAGCCTTTGCTTCGAGATCCTCGAAGAAATTGTTCACGAGGCGCGTCGAGACGCTGCCGAGTGCGCGCTGTCCCATGCTTGCGATGAGACCCGATACGTTCGTTTGCGCACTCCAGTGCGCTGTGGTCGTATCGTCGCCATTGCTGTGGAGATTCATCTCTGCAACAGCGTCGAAGGAGTTACGAGTAGCATTACCACCAACCTCCATTCTCAGCGTTTCCGGCTCATCCGCCTGTGTGACGACCATGTCGACATCGAATGTCGGCTTAACGCTGCCAACACCAACGGAGATGACTGCCGCAAGTTCTGAGGGTGACTCCATTACGATTTCGTCACACCCAGGGGCACAGGCCGTCAGAATATCGGGGTCTGTGAAATAGTTCCAAAGCTCTTCGCGCGAATGGTTCGACGTAAATTCACCTTCGAATTCCATCATTGGTCAGTTTGAGTAGTAGTGGCACGTTCGTAGGACGTTTCGAGCGAGCGTCGAGTGTACTCGCCGGCCAGTTCTCGTTTGTACTCCGCATCAGCGTGCATCTCACCCTCTGGTTGGGCGGCGTCGATAGCGGCGCCAGCAGCAGCTGATAAACTCTCATCGGTCAGCGGCTCGCCTTGAATAGACGCTTCAGCTTCTGTGACACGGAGCGGAATGTCTGCGGCGTTCGCCAGTGCAACACGAGCTTCTTCGACGACCGGCTCGGACGCTTTCGGATTGTCGACTCGAATCGCAGTTGCCGCGCTAATCGTCGGCCACGTCTGGGCGGCTGCTTTCTGTTCGAGAAACGCCATCCCCGTTCTGTCGGCTGGAAACGGGTCTCGTCCAATGGAGACACCGGTGATGAGTTCATCTTCGCCGAGGTCAGTGAACATATACGCAATGAAATACTCCGTGGCTGGAACGGTTCTGCTGCCGTCAACAGAGGTGACGTGAAGGTCGCCATCGAGCGCTGTGAGAACCGTTGGATAGTTACCTGCTGGGTCAGCTTCACCGATGCTCCCCCCGAGCGTTCCACGGTTGCGGACGCTCGGCCCGGCGATTTGCTCCGCTGCTTGCGGAAACAGCGGCAACGTCGCTTTGAGTTCGGCCGAATTCTCGATCGTTCGGTGGCGCACCAAAGATCCGATCTCGACTGACGACTCAGTTACGTCGATGTACTCGATCTCTTCGAGATCATTAATATCGATAATATGATTCGGCGTCGCGAGCCGGTTTGCCATGATGATGCCAAGTGATTGATTACCCGCCATCAACTCGGCGTCGTGCCGGTGCGTCTCGAGGAGTGTTGTCGTTTCCTCGATAGTAGTGGGCCGGTGATACTGGAAGGGAGCGGGCTTCATCGGCTTCTCCCTCTACTGCTTTCCGAACGAAATACCCCAGTCCAATTGATAGCGTTACTCATGCGGACACAACGTCACGATAGTTTCACCGCGGATATAAGTGTTGCCGTAAATTGCTGGATCGACTGATCCAGTTGGGTGGTATTGATGTACCAGATGGGACGATACTGATTATCATTCACGCGTAAAATTGACAGTTCGATCGCCGCTCTCACGGATGACCGTCGTCGTTGCGGGATCAGTACGAGAGATAGGTCGCCCACGGTTGAGAACGAGTGTTCGGGGAGCACGTCGACGGAGCGCATCGAACGGATCGAGAGCGTCGTAGACGACCAGTGACCCTTCACAGCCCGGTGTTACTCCATAATCATCAACACCGACTATTTCGGCGTTCGCAGCAGTTAGCATTTCCCAGAGTGAGGAGACATCGGCATGGCCACTCATATGAGCGTAGTGGAGCAAGACGTACGCAGCATCGAGTTGATCACCAACGCCGTAGTGATACCACGGGTCCATGACCGAGTCGTGACCGATTCCAACGGTCACCCCGGCGTCCCGCAACTGATCGATGCGAGTGTGTCCCCGACGTCGTGGGTAATCGTCGTGTCGTCCCTGCAACACTGCGTTGTCCGGCGGATTAGTGAGGACGCTCACACCGCTCTCGGCCAGCAGCGAGATGAGTTTGTCGGCGTACGCGTTCGAGTACGAGTGCATAGCCGTCGCATGACTGGCGGTCGTTCGGTCACCGATGTCGCGCTTGAGTGCCTCGCTAGCGAGCACCTCTGTGAAGCGAGACTGCGGATCGTCGGTCTCGTCGATGTGAAGATCGAGCGGCAGATCGTAGCGTTCGGCGGCTTCGACGGCTATCTCAACAGAGGTAACGCCATCCTCGCGGGTGTACTCGTTGTGCGGGATTGCACCGATGACATCGACGCCCATTTCGACAGCGTCTCGGAACAGATCTTCGTGTTCCTCACGCGTGAGGAGTCCGTCCTGTGGGAAGGCGACTACCTGAAGATCAACTACGTCAGATACCTCCTCGCGCAGTTCTAACAGCGCCTCGACGCCGGTCAGCGTCTCCTCGGTGGTGTCTGCGTGGGTACGGACACGGGTGATGCCATGGCTTGCCAGCCACTCGACCGTCCGTTCTGCGCGCGCTTTCACGCCGTCGATGGTGAGCGACTCCTTGCGATCGGCCCAAACTGCGATCCCCTCGGAGAGTGTTCCTGATTCGTTCCACGACGGAGTGCCAGCGGTGAGCGTCGCATCGAGATGGATGTGTGGCTCGGTCAGTGACGGAGTGACGAGACGTCCTCCCGCATCGTGGCGTCGATCAGCTGCGTAGGCGCTGGTATCGGCCGTTCCCGCGGGCCGAACCGACGCAATACGCCCGTTCTCGATCGCCACATCGATCCGGTCACCGTTTAGCCGAACCGCGTCTGTAACGAGATAGCGTGCCATATCTCACGCAGTTGGGCAACCCATTTAGTGGTACTGCTGGGGCCTCCGGTAGATTTATGTCACACGCAAAATGTGTACTTTCTACATCATGAGTTCAAGTACCAAGGGCCTCATTCGTCAACTCGTCTTCGGTGACGAGGGATTGGCGGATCCGGACTGGCCAGTTGATCACGTTCCAAGAAGCGAACGCAAAAGTCTTCTGAGTATTTCGGCGGTGCTGTTAGGATTCGTCTTTTTCGCCGGAACGCTCTGGGCTGGCGCCGACGTAGGGGCTGCACTGGGTCTTTCGACGACACTCGCCGCGATGGGTGTCGGCTACGCCATTCTCGCTGTCTACGTCGCGGTCCTTTGTGCAATCGCGGCAAAAGCGGGGTTGACGACGGTACTGCTTGCACGCTATACGTTCGGTCGGCGCGGTGCGAAGTGGGCGGATCTGTTGCTTGGTGGAACACAAATCGGGTGGTTCGGGGTGACGATTCCGATGGTCGCCATCCCGACCGCGAAGTTCTTCGGTGTCAACGCACCGCAGTGGGTTGCTTTCCTTACGCTCGTATGGGGAACACTCCATCTTGCGACTGCGTACGTCGGTTACGACGGCATGGAACTCCTCTCGATGATCGCCGTCCCAGCACTCGTGTGCATCGGGTTGCTCTCAATGGGGATTGCTGTACAAGACTCCGGTGGAATCGACGGTCTATTCGCTGGTGGATCGACAGAGATGACCTTCGGCGCGGCTGTTACCGTCGTCATTGGCACCTTCATCAGTGGTGGAACACAGGCACCCAACTGGGCGCGATTCGCGGCGAACAAACGGGTCGCATTCTGGGCTGGTCTCATTGCTTTCTTGCTCGGAAATGGATTTCTGTTCGTCAGCGGTGCGGTCGGCGGTGCAGCGTACAGCGTTACGCCGGCTGGTGATCTTTACGAAGTCCTTGCTGCACAGGGGCTTGCAGGGGTTGGACTCGTGGCGCTCGTACTCAACATTTGGACGACCAACGACAACGCTGCATACGCGTTCGGAGTTGCGGGCAGCGAAGCGTTCGAATACGAACGGAAACGACCGTTCGTGCTCGCGGGAGGCATCATCGGTATTGCTCTCGCACTCCTCGGTGTCGCTGATGCACTCATTCCTTATTTGTCGCTCCTCGGACAGTACATTCCGCCCCTTGGTGGGGTTATCATCGCTGATTTCTTGTTCTGTTGGCGGATGAAGATTCCTCGAATGGAGGATGTCGAGTTCACGAATCTCCGAACGAGTGCCGTCACCGCCTATCTCTTCGGGTGTGGTATCGCTATGGTTACGGCTGGCTCGCTTCTCCCCGGTGTTGCTGTCCCACAACTGTTACCCGGAATGAGCTCACTCAACGGTCTTCTCGCTGGGGCAATTCTTCACGTCCTCTTCTTCTCCCTCTTCGAGGGGCGCGGCCTTGTTGCGAGCCACACTGTCGACAGCGACGCCAACTACTGCGAAAGCGAATAATTCGATTCTGCGGACCGTTTCAGTCGTTGCTCAGACTTCTCGCACTGGGAGTTCGATCTGGGTCGGATGATCGGCGTTGTGGTGGACCGTATTGGTCGCAGCACGATACTCTCTGTCTCCGTAGAGTGGGCCTCCCGTATTGTGGTTCACGTCGAATCGGGGGAAGTTTGACGAGGAGATGTCGAGTCGGATGCGGTGGCCGGGTTCGAACACGTTCGCAGTTGGATACGGCTCCATGTAGAATTCGTACACTTCGCCAGGGGTGATGAAATCCGGCTCATCACGGTAGCCGCGATAACGGGCACGACAAATCGTGTCAGAGAGGTTGAGCGCAAACCCGTTCGGGAACGCCTGATTTGGTGGATATTCGTCGATCAGTTTAGCCGTGAAATCCGTGTCCGGTGCGTCCGTCGCACCGTATACGCTGACTCGGATGGGTCCGGTGATCTCCACACGATCCGTTAGCGGTGGTGTCCGAAAGACGAGCACATCGTCGCGCTGCTCTAGTGGGCCGTAGGGCTCGTTTGCACCAAATGTGTCCTCCCGAGTGCGTTGGTCGTATCCGCCCCGTCCAGTGATGTCGAAGAGTTTCCGTTCTGACAGCGGATATTCGAGGAGATTCTCTTCACGCGGCTCGTACGTAATGTACGACGAGCAGTTGCCACCGATCGTCGGCACTGGATTTTTCGGATCGAACTCGTAGCTCGTCGTGCCTCCGCTCTCGGACGGCTTGTCGGTCGATAGCGTTCCGTCGTGGTGTGCGTAGTACGTCGTGTACTCGACATCGCTTGGAGGCCACTCGTCGGCAGCGTCCCACTCCCCGCCGTGGAAGAGTTGGTTGTTGCCAGTCTGTCGGCCATCACCGGTTCCCATTCGGAAATACTGAACTGTCGGCTGGTCGCTCCACGTCCCTTTCCCTTTCAGGTAGTGATCGAAAAAGCGGAGTCGAGTCTCTTGATAATCGCGTACTGCTTTCTCCCCGAATGCCACCTCGCCGGAGTACGATTTGTTCCACGACGGGAGCGGGTACGAGTTCCATCCGTGAGTCCACGGCCCCATCAGAAGGAACTGATCGGCGCTCTTTCGACCAGAGAGAGAGTCAAAGTTGTCACAGGTCGCCTTGGTGTACGAGTCGTACCACGCTCCGCTGTAGACGGTCGGAACGTCGGCCAGTTCGTCGTAGTATCGCTCGAAATTGATACCAGCGGACTGCCAGAGTTCGTCGCTTGCCGAACCGCTGGTCATGATATCGAACACCCACTCCTCGTAGTTCGGGATGTGACGAAGTGGCGATTGGCCGGGGCGGATGGGACTGTCCGCGAGCACGTCGCGGACATCGACATTGGCGAGGAGCTGTTGGATATCTTCATTCTCGAGCGCGCGTTTGGCGAATCCACCCCCGAGCGTCAACGCCCAACAGAGCCACCTGAGTTCGAACGCACCGTTGTGTCTAAACGTTGCGTGTCGACCATTAGCAGCTCCCTGATTGATGAACATCGCTTCGAGATGGGGCGGATCCTGCGTTGCGAGTGCGCTCTGGACCCACGCTCCGTAGGAGGTACCGAAGGTACCGACCTGTCCATCACAGTAATCGCGGTCAGCGAGCCATTCGACCGTGTCGTAGCCGTCCTCGGCTTCGTCTATGAAAATATAATACTCCCCCTCGCTCTCGAAGCGACCGCGACAGTCCTGAATTGCGACGACGTATCCTCGTTTGGCGTACCACTCCCCGTGTCGCTCCAGTCTGCCACGCTTGTTGTAGGGCGTCCGGTCTAACAGTGCCGGCTTCGGTGTATCGATCGGCTCGCCAGTCTCTCGATCAGCCGGTCGATAGATGTCTGTTGCGAGTCGCGTTCCATCGCGCATCTCGACAGGTACGTTCAGTTCGGCACGAACACCATAGCTCGACTCCGTGCTCATACAGCATGCAGCCTGACAACCGGCAAAAAGGTTCCCCTCCGTCTCGTTTAATGAACGTTATTTGGAACACAAAATTTGCGGTACGTTTATCTCGTCGTTCTCCTACTGTGGTGGTAGGCGTGGTTGTCACCGTCACACATATCACGGCACGACAGGACGCATACTTTCAGAGGAGATAAGAATGGATGATAATGGACAACACAATGAGGATGACACAGTAGACACGGATTCTTCGGATGATGATGCAATCGGTCCGATAGAGGAGTCAGAGTTCGTCGAGTATGGTATTGAGGACAAGCCACCGCTGGCAGAATCGATATTCCTCGGTTTCCAGCATTACCTGACGATGATTGGCGCGACGGTAGCGATCCCGCTTGCACTCGCGGGTGCATTGGGAATGTTGGAGGCTGCTCCGGAACAGGTCGGGCGCCTCATTGGTACGTTCTTTATTGTTTCGGGAATCGCAACGCTCGGTCAGACGATCCTCGGTAATCGATACCCAATCGTACAGGGCGGAACGTTCTCGATGCTCGCACCGGCTCTCGCAATCATCGGCGTCCTTGGAACACAGGGCGCTGACTGGCAGACAATGCTCCTCTATTTACAGGGGGCAGTTATTGTCGCTGGCCTCACGGAGATCGTAATCGGATACACTGGCGTCATGGGATGGATAAAACAGCACATGGGTCCAGTCGTCATTGCCCCGGTTATTGCGCTCATCGGACTCTCGCTGTTCAACGCGCCACAGATCGTAGATCCAAACTTCAGTGCCCCCGGAACGGGACAGAACTGGTGGCTTCTCGGGCTGACGCTGGCGCTTATCATCCTGTTCTCGCAGTATCTCGATCAGTACTCGCGTGCGTTTCGACTGTTCCCGGTTCTCCTCGGCATCTCTGCTGCGTGGATTATCGCTACAGTCCTTTCGGTGGGTGGCGTTTTCTCGGCTGATTCGACGAGCTTCGTCGATCTTGGATCAGTGCTGTCTGCGTCGCTCATCCAGCCGGTGTATCCCTTCCAATGGGGAGTTCCCCGGTTCGAATTGGCGTTTGCCATCGGTATGATCGCAGGAATGCTGGCCTCCGTGATCGAGTCGTTCGGTGATTATCACTCCGTTGCGCGCATGGCCGGTCGCGGCGCACCGAGTCCCCGGAGGATCGATTACGGCATCGGAATGGAAGGAATCGGAAACACCCTCGCTGGTGTCATGGGAACAGGAAACGGTTCCACCTCGTACACCGAGAACGTCGGTGCGATCGGTATCACGGGCGTTGCCTCGCGCTATGTCGTTCAGATTGGAGCCATCGTCATGATCATTGTTGGCTACCTGGGCCCGGTTGGACAACTGTTTGCGACCATCCCTGCCCCCATTATTGGCGGACTGTACATCGTCATGTTCGGTCAAATTGCGGCTGTCGGTCTCTCACAGTTGAAGTACGTTGACCTCGACAACAATCGCAACGTATTCATCATCGGATTTGCTCTCTTCTCTGGACTCGCTGTTCCGGCATACATGAGTAATATCGGTCAGGGTGTCGACGCTGGCGCATCGACCGTGTTCCAACAAGGACTGAGTCAGGTTGCACTCATCGGACCAATTCTCGGATCAGACGTCATCGCAACCACACTCTTCGTTATCGGATCGACTGGAATGGCCGTCGGTGGCATTGTTGCGTTCTTCCTCGACAACACTATCGATGGTACCCGTGAGGAACGTGGTCTCGCCGAATGGGAGAAGATCACCGAAGACGACAGCGAGTTCCAATCGTTCTTGCAGCGATGGCGCAGCAGCGATGATGAGACCACCCCGACAGGAGCAGACTGACTCTCGTCGCTCGAAACTGTTTGGGTGTTGGGCAAACGCCTCCCCGCAACAATGAGGTACATTCGGTTCATCTCTTCTTTGTATGCCAGTGACGACGCGGCGGGACCAACTTGAGTATCATACCGACCTCCGTTCTGGAGGCTGGCTCGGTATCGACGATGATGCACTTGTCATTGTCCGCGAGTCAGAAGAGCCACTCTCCGTCCCGCTCGATGATATTGCTGAGGTTACCGCTCAAGATATCGATCTGTTTCTGGTGGTTATGAGCGTTACACTCGTTGGATTTGGTCTGTGGGCAACGTCACGGAACGTCGTCGGAGGACTCGTATTTGCGACGATTGGACTCGGGAGTCTCTATCTCACCTACCGGAAGCGCAATCGCTTGACGATCTCTGTCGCCGGTCGGCCAAAGCCGCTTCAGTACTATCCCGTTGACGCCGAATCGACCTACGCGGCAATCAACGACGCACTCCATGAGGGTGTGTCAGAACATTCATAGAAAATATGATTCACTACTATGCCAGCTCAACTGGTACTATTAAGTATGATTAGGTGGAGTACTGCTGTATGGCGGACCAAGCAGATCTGCGTGTAGTTAACGCACGAGTCGTTACGCCGAGTGGCACCCAGTTTGGAGGCGTCGCTGCGCGCGACGGAGTGATCACTGGCGTTGGAACTGACGAATCACTCCCCGATGCAGAGCGAGAGATCGACGCTGCCGGGAACTATCTCATTCCGGGCTTCATCGATCCACACGTCCACTGGGGTCTCTCACGATACGAATTCGAGGACTATCACGAAGGACTTGCTCACGACTTCGAAACCGAGACGCGGGGCGCAGTCCACGGCGGAGTGACGACTGTTGTCAACTTCCTACTCCAGCGGGAACCATACCTTCCAGATATGGAGTTCTTCCGGGACGTCGGAAGCGAGAACTCCTACATCGATTTTGCGTATCACGCAATCGTCCATCAAGACCACCACGTCGAAGAGATTGAAGGGCTCGTCGATGCGGGTATTCGATCGTTCAAGGTGTTCTTTAACTGGTATAAACACGCATCGCCAGAGCTTGGCATCGACCACTCGGACGCCGGGCGGGTGTATCGAGTGCTCGATACCGTCTCTGATGTCACGAACGGAGTCGTCATGTTCCATGCAGAGAATGAGGATCTCGCGTACGAACGTCGTCAAGAGCTTCAGGAAGCGGAGCGAAACGATCTCGAAGCGTGGACCGAAGCAGCACCGAACATCTGTGAGGCAATGCAGATCGAGCAGATTGGTCAGCTAACCGAATACACCGACTCTCGAGCGTACATCGTTCACATGAGCACCGCCGAGGGTGTCGATATCTGTGAGCGCTTTCAGGAGCAGGGTGTCAATCTCCACGCCGAGACGCTCCCGGCGTTTCTTGCCCACACGAATACAGACGACCTCGGCGTTTGGGGTAAGATTTCTCCACCGCTGCGAACCGAGCAAAGCAAAGAACGCCTCTGGGAAGGACTGCGTAACGGT
Source organism: Halocatena marina (assembly GCF_023276375.1). Lineage (GTDB taxonomy): Archaea > Halobacteriota > Halobacteria > Halobacteriales > Haloarculaceae > Halocatena > Halocatena marina. The sequence continues at coordinate 1,023,641 of NZ_JALLPK010000001.1, forward strand.
GTCGTCGATTATCTTGGCACCGATCACTGCCCGCACAAAATCGAGTTCAAGGAGAAAGGTGAAGGAAAATACGGCGATATCTGGGATGCGATTCCGGGGGACAACAACGGTATCGAATATTTCCTTCCTGTGATGATGAGCGAAGGAGTCAACAAGAACCGACTGAGCATGGAACGCGTCGTAGAGGTCTGTGCAGAGAACAACGCAAAGCGGTGGGGTCTCTATCCGCGCAAAGGCGCGCTTGTCGAGGGATCTGACGCGGATATGGTTATCGTCGATCTCGATAAAAGCCGCGTTGTCGACGACTCGTTCTATCACACGATGGAGCCTCGCTATTCTACGTTCCACGGACAAGAACTCACAGGCCTTCCGACACACACGATCGTCGATGGTAGAGTGGTCGTTGAGGACGACGAGCTGCAAGTCGATCCCGGTGGTCGCTCTTTCCTCCCACGACACGAAAACGGTGTGCCAAAACGCTGAGGCACTCTGTGGCTGCGTTCTAACGCGCTCGTTTCAAAAACCGAGACGAACATCAACGGAGGTTGTGGTCTGTGAAACCAGCCACAAATTTCGCAGTAGCTGCCGGTGCAGTGCTTTCTGTGTTGGCTCAGTGGGTCGGCGACGCAATCAAACGAAAGAGTGCGTTCCTGATCGATTCGTGTATTAATCTTCGAATCGACAACCGTCACGGTGTGATCGTTATTGTTTCGCCATCAAATGTTGTGAGTGTAAACCCGTCGAATGAATCACGAAGGTTCGATAGTTTTCCTCGCCCGTTGAGAAGGCTGATTGCGACCTGTTCGCCGAGTTTGAGTCCGTACGTTTTATCACTTCGATAATGGATACCGGCCCAGTTTCGGGCATTCGCTATGTTCGCTGCGAGTTTATTGAGCTCACCCCGCACAGTCAGTTCTTCGTTCACGTCAGAGAGCAGTTCGGTTCCGTCTGCAGACGGGCGCATCGGCTCTTTGAATGTGTGTGATTCATCGAAGTACGCTTTCAGAATCGTCACGGAAGCGCCTGCAACAGTCGAGTGGCCAGCCACGTAGGACGGATGCAGAGGACACCCCTCTGGGTATGCCTGTGGTAGCAAATAATTACAGTACGTATCGTATATCCGATCGAGCACCGGTGAATCGAGCAGTTCCTCGTGGATCGGATAGGACGCATTTCCAGTACAGTGGTTGTGGACACGTCCACCGAATGCTTCGGGACGGAGGCGTTTGTGGACGATCCATTTTTGATACCACGCAGCACTCTGTGCAACGTCGAAGCAGCTATTTGTGGCGTCGAGTGCGTCCCAAAATCCGAAGTTGAGCAAGGGTGTGACCGGATCGTCCTCATCGTATGGTATGTTCGGGTCCAGTGAGACGCCATTGCCAACCAGAATCGATGCGGCGTTTAACATCGCTGCTGCGGCTTCATACGCCTGATTTGGCAAATCATTGTGAACGTACGTTGCAAGCGCACGTCCGTTATGGATGTAGCGGCGCGTTTCCTGATATGTTTGCTCTCTTTTAGGATCCGCCCCCCGCTGGCTCGCGAGCCATTCATCATACTCGGTGAGGTAATCTAGTCCCGGCGAGGCTGATTTGACTTTCTGTGCGATTTCGAGGGCACCGTGGGGAATGGGTTGGCAGAGAAACTGCGAAAGGTACGGTCCGGTTCTGTTTCCGGCTGGGACCCCCCGGAAAATGACATCTGATGTGACTGCTCCGTTTTTTGTTGGTCCATCGTAATCAGAGAAGGTGGACAAATCTTCAGCCGCAGCCGCTATGAGCTCGTTTTCTTCGTATTGGTAAAACGGAACGTCACGACAAAGAGCCATCCAATACAGCTCAGCAACTTCAGCTGCACTCCGAGCGCTCGCAAACGAGGGCGCTGGTGGCGCTGTTCCCTGATGAGAGTCAATCCCAACCAGTTCGTAAGCGTATGCCGCTTGTGGTTCGACGAGTTTTTGCTCTCCTTTGCCGAGAGGAATTTGTTTGAAATCCTGTGGTCGCCCCGTCTTAAGTGCGTGCTGGAGAGCGGCATACGCGTCGAGATCGACCTCCCCTAACCGGTTGTGAGGAAGTCCTTTCGTGAAGTCTGCGATTTTCTTATCGTACCGTTTGTGATCGCCGTTTGGGGTCTGTTCTGGAAGTCCTTTACTCGGGGCCAACACTTCATGAGCGATCTCTTTCCGTAGCTCGTAGGCTTTTTCAAGCCGATCTTGGGTGGAACTCCGACGCTCAGTGGAGAACGTCGGTACTGCACTCGCAGTTTGGGATCCTATCGCAGTTGTCCCAAGCCCTGCTAAAACTGTTCGGCGTGTTATGTCTTTGTCTAATACTTGCTTAATATATTCCATGGCTCCCAAGTATGAATTAATGACTTCAGAGATTGTTATGGGGTTATTAGAGGATGTATATGAGGTTATTACGGTATTCAGCCTTTCACTAAAAAATTAGTCTGTACATAATGTAACTTCATTTGGAACGTCGAAAATACACTGCACGGTACGGGTTTTGCACAAATATACAAGCCGATTATCGGATTTCTGGCGTCCAAACCTGTGAACACAGGGAAATACTTCCCTCGCGGAATGTAACCCACTGCACAACAGCAATTGTTCCAATACAAATTGCACCGACTCCAATGAGTCCCGCTTCCGGTCCGAACGCTCCACCAGTCAACAGTTGAGGACCAGCCTGTTCGGTCGCAATAACCGTCACGGGGAGTTGCAATCCACTGACAGAGAATCCATAGACGGTTGTTTGGAAGAAATTCCACGAGATATGCAGTCCGATCGGTATTCCCAGTTCGCCTGTCAGCACGTAGCCAGACGCGAGCATGATTCCCCCGAGTGTGATCACAAACGTGCTCGTCGGTGTCGCATTCGGATTGGCAATGTGACCGATACCAAAGATAGCCGAAGAACTGATCACAGCAGCCCCAACAGCCACTTTTGGGGTTATCCACCGAAACCAGCGGAATCCTTCAGCGAGATTCGTCAACAGGTAACCGCGTAGTAGCAGTTCCTCGCTAATCCCAACGAAGACAAAGAGAAGCGCCGAAACGAGGAAGGCACTGGCAAAGGGGATTTCTGATATGGTTTGAAAGTAGCCGGTTATTCGAATCCAGCCAGCCGCGAGCTCAACCACGAATATCGACGTCATGAGCAACCAACCGAGAACGAGACCGAATCCGAGATCGAGCCACCACGCACGCGAGAGATGGAAACCAAAATCCGAGAACATACGTCGATCGACAAACCGACCAACGACGTAAGCAAATATAAAAAATTGGAAGAGTTGCACAAACTGAAGGAGTAGTAGACGGCCGACTCGTCCGAATGGTTCAAGATGTAAACCAACGAAGACAGGGAGTAAGAACGGTTGAATCAAAAGTTGTGTCCCGAATGTGAGGATTCCGAACACAACTATGGCAGCGAGTAGTCGCCATGGCAACCGAAGTCGCCGCTCCGTCCTATTCCAGACGATTGACTTTACTGGATAGGTCATCATTCAGACTATTCCACGATATCGGTATTAACTCTCTGGTTCGAAATGTCAATCTCGAATGGATAGATGTCGAGCGTTGATAGCGATGGCTCATCTGATCGAATCAGTCACAGCGTGCGACGGCACGGACTGGACTCCCATCGCCGTCAGGAATAGCCAGTGGAAACGCGAGAAGTTCGAACTCACGAGCGAGCGCGGTGAGATTAGTGAGATTTTCGACAATCCGGCGGTCGGTAGCGAAGAGAGCATCGTGTGCTGGATAGCCATCAGGCTCGCTGTCGCTCTCACGGGTTTTGTCTACGCTCGGCGTTGGATCGGGGCTGAAACAGTCAATACCGACACTGTAGCCGTGGTCAGCACACCACGTAGCAGCGTCTTTATCGAGGTACGGATGATCCCGGTACGCGTCAGTTCCCCAGTGTTTGCTCCATCCCGTATGAAGGACGAGTAGGTCGTTGTCGCTGGGTTCTGGAAGGTCTGCAACGGTGATTGGCTCGCGGGAAGCTTTCCCGGTGCAATCGACAATCAATGCGTCAAATGTAAACAAAGAGACATCGAACGCATCGAGGGTTCGACCGTCTGCAATCATGTGGCTGGGAACGTCGATATGAGTCCCTGCGTGGGTCTCCATCTGGAGGTTGGTGACGTGAGCACCATCACGCTCGACAGTCGCAGACGGTTGGACTGAGACGGAGTCACTCCCGGGATAGACCGGCATCCCGGTTTCGATTCGATGAGAACAGTCTATAAGAGGCACGCGAGGTGAAATGCCTCGGTCCACAATAGCGATAACGATTTGTTTGTAGTGAGTAACTAGTTATGAATAGTACCGAGTGACATTCTTCGTGATGATCTCACACTAACTATTTAACGATGAGGTGAACTCTCTGTATGATATATACGATCATATGGATAAATATCGTTATTGCTCTGGCTTTTCCGAATAGAGACGAAAATCATTAAACTTTCTGAAGACTGAAGAACGAAGATTGAATCACGCGGTGATTAAGAGTAGACGGCTGGAATTCGTTCGAATCCTGCAAGTTTGTTATATTCCATTCTTGATTCTAAAGAGAACTAGGGTGTGATTTGAATTATTTGAAAAGGTACATTTTTCACGAATTATATAGTGACGGAATTACAGCCATAGAGACGGCCATATTCATCGATAGACATTTAGAGCACTTTTATTTCCGATACCGTTATACGATTACGAAACATCTCACCATTTGGTATGTCTGTAAACATTACTGGTGTGATATCAGAAGGATTGAGACGAACAGTGAGCCGGAATGGGCTCATGCTCATCGGAATTTTGATCGTATTCGCTCTCTTCAATAGTCTCATTTCGATTGGTGCGAGACAAACCCCAATCCTTGTTGCTCTCGTTTCTCTTGTGTTCGGTCTCGTAAACATCATCGTATCTATTGGGGCCATTCGGCTGTTCGTGAGCGACGAGACTGAAGAACTTCCACGCGAATACTTCAGCGACGACATTGGATGGCCGCTACTCAATTACATTGTTGGAGCAATTGTCTTCTTAATCGCCGTCTTTATTGGAACCTTGTTGTTTGTGATTCCTGGAATCTTTCTGCTCGTCGCTCTGACGTTCTGGTCCGTTTACGTCGCTGCAGAAAATGAAAGCTTCATCACTGGGTTTCAGAAGAGTTGGGAGCTGACTAGTGGCCACCGTTTCAATCTCTTTGGTCTCGGGATTATTGTCGTAATCCTCTGGGGAATCATTGGAGGCATTCTTGGGGCTATCGCTGGACTCGTTGGTGGTCTCCTGGGTGCTGTAATCGGTCTTGACCCTGCACAGTTCGGTGGTGCTCTCGGTAGTGCTGCTAGTGGACCTGTTGGATCGATTTTTGCGCTTGCGGCGCTTGCAACAGCCTACAACCAGCTTCGAGAGCAGGAAGATGACGCGAGTGCTTCCTCCGATAATGCGCTCGAATCGGATGTGTCATCGGATACGAGCGCTGACAGCGTCTGATTTGATCGATCGGGAATCTCTCTCTCTCGAGACGGATTTTCAGAATCGTGCTGCTGGATCGAATCACATTCACGAAATTCGAATAGTTAATCCATCGATCGCTGTTGATTGTGGGTCATAATTCCATGAATAGCTCACCAGACTAGCGACAAAACACGCACCAAGAACGGTGATACATCCGATCACCCGTAATCGTCGACGAAGCAGTTGAGTATGCCGCTAGTCATCTTTTTCTGTATCTTTGACCTAGATACGATTATGCTTCAGAAAACATTCGTAGCGATCGGTGTGATCGAGATTCTTTCACCGGAACGACTCATCGATGCCACAGAACAACTTGCACTCGAAAACCCTGATGACTGTGAGACAAAACAGTGGGTCATCCCCGCTGCACGACTTGAGGGAATCGTCTATCTGTTACTTGCATGCTGTTGTGGTAGATCTCAGTCGGCGTTCAAGACGCTGCTCGGCGTCATTGGACTGCCTGCCCTGCTCTACCCGAGAGACCTCATCGACTACACAACCGAAATTGCCTACACTGACGCGGAGGCTTGTGAATGGAAACCGTGGATCTATCCATTCACGCGCCTCCTTGGGGCCGTCTACGTCATCATCGCTCTCAACGAGATCCGAAACAGGTGACCGGGGCACAGACCAATAGTCGAACGTACATGTTCTTAGAATCTCATTCTTCTGACTCGATCGAACGAGAGTCATTCTCGGGTTCATCGTGGTATACGTTCGCTACAGTGTCGCTAGTCTCTCACTATCAAATTACTGTAGTGGTTGTCTCTCGTTGCCGGATCTTGGGACAAACGTGCCTTCATTTCGATCAGTAACAACAGATTTTTGTCACTGCATACCGGTCGCTCGCTATGCAAGTTATTACGAACAGCGGCTGGGTGGAGGTCATCACCGGCTGTATGTTCTCGGGAAAGACCGAGGAACTCCTGCGACGACTCCGTCGCGCCGAGATCGCGGGCCAGTCGGTCGCTGTCTTTACACCAGCTCTCGATGACCGCTACGGCGAGACTGCCATTGGGACCCACACAGGAGCGACGTGGAAGGCCACGGTCGTCGATGAAGATCATCCTCAACAGATCACCACATCGCTCGACGGTGAGACGGTCGTTGCCATCGATGAAGCAAATTTCTTCTCTACGGAACTCGTCCCGGTCTGCAAGCGCCTTGCGGATACCGGCCATCGAGTTGTTATCAGTGGCACCGATCAAACGTTCCGTGCCGAACCGTTCGAACCACTCTCACAGCTCATGGCACTCGCTGAATACGTCGATAAGCTTCAGGCCATTTGCACACAGTGTGGTGAACCTGCCTCACGCAACCAGCGGCTCATCGACGGTGAACCCGCTCACTACGACGACCCGACGATCATGGTGGGAGCTGAAGAATCCTACGAGGCACGCTGTCGGAACTGCCACGTCATTCGCAGCGACTGACCGCCGCATGTGATCAGCTGTTCGGAATTCGTTTCTTATTCTTCTTCCTGCGATCGTTCGACTCCCTTCGATCGAATTGATTTGCGTCGTTCGATCATACCCAGTAGAGTCAGTGAAATTATGAGCTCATCGTTCTGGTTAACTCCTGTGATCTTTACGTGCACTTCACCCAGTTCTGGGTTGCCTTCGAGTGGAAGCGTCTCTATGATCTCTATTTGAACAGACAGCACGTCACCAGGTCGGATTGGTGCATACCATCGAAGTTCGTCGACACCGCGTCCACCGGCACTCGCCATGTCCTTGAGTGCGCCATCGACGAACAGTCGCATACAGATTGCGGCCGTCTGCCAGCCGCTTGCGATGATCCCTCCGAACATGGAATCTTTGGCCGCGCTCTCGTCAGTATGGAATGGTTGTGGGTCGTATTTCGTGGCGAATTCGGTGATCTCCTCCTCTGTTACTGTGTAGCTACCCAACGCTGTTGTCTGGCCAATCTCACAGTCTTCATAGTATCGTGGGAATACGTTCGAAGGCATTCTTAATCCATCATACGTGGAGTACGTGGTGTTGTCAGTGTATCCACCGGGAAATTCCGCGATTGATGGAATAGTCCGGACCTCAAACTGTTCGTTAGTAGTGTTGAAACCATATCGAATGATGGCTCTCTTAATCAGCGATCAGGTAGAGACTCGATCGGACCGTCGTTTGTAGTGGTCGAATTTCGCTTTTGCCCACCGGATGCTCTCTGCGGTGTCATTGATTACAAGGCCACTTGTGTGTCCCTCCTCATCGAGTTCAATACAGATCTCGCTGGCGCTCGAAGAAGCGACAAGAAGGAGCGTAAACGGGAACTCAGTGTTCGTCTGCCAAAGCGAAGTGTCACTCGCAGTACGGATGCCATCGAATGCAGTTGGATACTCCTGATGTAGGTGCGTCATGATCTCTTCGGTGAGGAGTAGCTCTGCCATGAGCCCATCATCGACAATTCGCTGGTGAAGAATCGATATGTATCGCGGTGAGACTGCTGGCGAGAATCCGTGGACGACGGTGGCTTCCTGTAATATTGTTTCTACGCGGGTGAAATGGCGATCGACCGCGTGGTTGTCTGGTGTGACGATTTCAGCCCCGACGAGTGCCGAGGGATCGATTGCGTTGCGGGGGAGACGTGAAAGTAGATCCCCGAGATCGGCGATTCGTGCCAGTTCGTCGTACTGCCGGAGGGCTACAATCCCGAACAGCGTCGGTTGGAGCTCTTCTCGAGTTAACTCGATGAGTCCTAGTTCCCGGAGCTGAGTGACGCCTTTGTAGACAGTCGATTTGGACGCATCAAGGCGGTCGACGAGAATGTGTCGTTCCTTCGGAGCGTCGATGAGTGATCGGAGAATATCCTGTCTCCGTGACAGTAAATCAATTAGTTCGTCCGCATCGGTGAGGCTCGCACCCGCCGGTGTATCATCGGACATCTGTGGATTAACCCTCTTGAAAAAGCGATATGAACGGGCTTAATCTTATTTAGCGATTGTTTCGGTGATGATCGGACCTTCCTCGACGTGATTGTCATCGTTAGACGTATATTCACACGTTTGAGGAGACAGCAAATCGATTCCCATTAGATCCATTCTACTCTTTCGCTGGGACAGCTATATGTGGATCTCTGGTGAGGTATTGCGTACACAAATGGACGAGGTGTTAGAAATTATCTCGGTGCTATCCGGCTCGCGACACCGTCTCCCGATACTGCAGTATCTTGATGACGAGCCAGCTGGTGTCTCGGATATTAGCTCAGATCTAGACATCCCACGCACGACGGTCAAACACAACCTCACGCGGCTAGAGGAGACAGAACTGATACAGTCGGTCGGAACGAGCTACTCCGTCACAACATTCGGTACGTACGTCTGTGAGGATGTCACCAACTGTCTGCATCGGATCGCTGTCTCGACAGATCTACTCCCGTTTCTCGAAGTTGTTCCCCGCTCAACGCTCGATCTGGATATTTCGACCTTCCAACATTCGAATGTGACAGCCGTTTCCTCGACGAATCCACACGCACCTGTCGAGCGACTACTTGAACTCGTACAGGACGCAACGTACCTACGGGTGGCGACGCCGGTGATCCTGCCGCGCCTCGTCGATGCTTTCCATGAAGCGGTCGTCGAACGCGGGATTCACCTCGATCTGATCGTCCCTGCCGAGACGTTGGAGATGGTGCAATCGGAGTTCGCAAGCGAGTACCGAGCGGCCATCGAAAGTGAGCGGCTAATCGTCGGTGTCTCTCCTGATGATATTCCATTCGGGCTGTTCCTGTTCGAGGAACAGCTCGCACTTGTCGGTCACGACGGAATGAATCTTCCCCGTTGTCTTGTCGAAAACGATGCTGAGGCTGCGTTGCAGTGGGCAAACGAAGCGTTTCGGGATTTCGAACGTCGTGCCGATACCTACGTTTGGTATGACGACTGAACAGTACACACGAGGGTGGGATGGCAAAGCCATACAACAGCCCCTTCGCATTCGACGAACTCGTAATTAATATAGAAATTTTCAATTTCGATGCTGTGTTCAGATATGAATTCTCAATCGTATTGGAGTGGTTTTTGTGCTATGACGTCTACTCGTGGAAGCTCTCCGAAGCTCGTGAGGGTTCGTCGTCGATCACAATTTCGAACCGCGCACCTCCATTTTCGCTGTCTGTAACCGACACGTCACCTCCGTGGGCGTTGGCGATCGATTTGACGATAGCGAGACCGAGTCCAGTACCAGAGGAGGATCGGGTGTAGCCCGATTCGAACACGTGCTCGCGTACGGATGGTGGAATACCGGGACCATCGTCTTCGATGTAAAAACCCGTCTCTTCTTCCAACGGGCCGACTCGAATGGTGACATCGGGACCAGCGTGCTCGACTGCGTTTTTGAATAGGTTCTCGAACAGTTGCTGGAGTCGTCCCGGATCCGCTTTCACCGTGTAGGCCTCCGATTCGATCTCGACCGTCATTTCATCATGATCGGCCGAGAGTGTCGCATTCACCACGGTGTCGAGCGGAACAACTTCTGTTTCGCCAACCATCTGCCCTTCGCGCGCAAGGGTGAGGAGATCATCGATGAGTGCCTCCATCTCGTCGTGTGCCGTCGAAATCCGATCAACGTGTTCGCTTTCACACTCATCGTGAACCAATCCCAAATAGCCTTGTGCAATACTCAATGGGCCCTGAAGATCGTGTGAAACAATACTAGCGAACTGTTCGAGGTGATCGTTCTGTCGCTTCAGCTGGTCGTTCTGCTGTTTCAGTCGCCGGCGCTGTTCTTCTTCGATCGTGGTATCTCGAATGATCACGACCCGCCCCCGGCGTTCGCCAGTGTGGCTCTGTAGTGGTGAAATCCGTAGATTGAGAACGCGTTGCTTGCCGTCGATGTCGACGACAATATTCTCAGACCCTTCGTACACGTCCCGATAGCGATCGACGTAACACGAATTGAATACTTCCGTGGCAGAGAGCCCAACGACTACCTCAGGATCAATTCCAAGCAACGACTCGGTGGCGGAGTTGATATCGACGATGTAATTGTCGGAATCGAGAACGATAATTCCGTCGTGCATCTCGTCGATGATGGTGTCCCGTGCGATCGGCACGAGGTCCAACAACCGAAATCGAAAGAGTGCCGCGATGAACAGCCCCCCTGAAATCACGAAGAGGAACGGCGTCGGATCCATAACCATCGAGAACGCTTGGGAAATCTTAATCGCATTTCCAGCCCACGGAATGACGACTGCTGCGACCATCATCGCCACCTGACGGCGATAAATTTGCTGTGAGACAGCGATTGAGCGAAGAAAAATGATGGTTCCGGCTCCCAACAGGAGATACGAGTGGACCGTGTGTACCCAAAACCACGGTCCATACGACGAAATACTCAACAACTGAGTTGAATCGACAATCAGCAGTCCCTCGATTCGCCAGAACAGCTCGTGAACGCTATTCGTCCAGATGACGAACTGGGTCGTTATTGGAATCGCGAGAAGGGCCGCTACGGTTTCTCGCGTTATCCAAGCTTCTTTACCAGCGTACTCTAGTGAAAGAACGATCCAAGCGACTGGGACGAGACTGATTCCGAGATATCCGATATTCGTCGCTAACAGGTTCCCTGTGTACGTCATGGCCAATTGTGTGTGAATCGAGCCAATTGCCCAGATCGTAGCGGCTCCCATCAGTGCTGCCAACGAGCGCGCACCACGCTTTGGACGTAGTCTCCACGAAACGCCTCCGATGATCATGAGCATGATAGTCGCGACTCCGAGAACGAGAATTCGAGGCTGAAACAATGTGGCCATTTTATGACTGGTAATCTGAACGTCCGATGGTGTCGAGATAAACGCTCCGACTGAGTTAAACAGGTCCTTGGACTTCCTGCTTTTCTCCTATGTGACTGAAGATGATCCTTCGTTGTCTGGCCTGAGGATCAGCACTAATAAGTGATCCTCGTCTGGATAGATCCGAATACTGTGTTCAACACTGCTGGATTTAAATTTTCCTTCGGCAACGATCATCGTTTCTTCATCCAGAGCTCGGCGTAATTCTGCTTCGAGCGCAGATTTTTTTGGCAGATGATCCACAACCGCCGCTCCGAGGAGCGACTCTGAAGAGCCATCGAGGAACTGTTCTGCTCCCTCGTTGAGGTAGGTGATACAGAGATCAGTGTCGAGAGTGAGTAATGGATCAGCGACGCGATCGAGGAGATTCTGAAACCGTCTCATCTCCTTGCGATCTCTCCGTGAGGAGCGAAACCGCACAACAGCGTTGCAGATACGACTGCCTAGCATCTTGTACTGTTTTGAACCGGAAGGTTTCTGGACATAGTCGGTGACTCCCATCCGGATGGCTTCACTTGCGACTTTCTCGTTTCCTTTCCCGGTGAGGAGAATAAAAGGGAGAATGGGATACTCTTCACGGACAGTCGCAAGGACATCGAGTCCGTCGATATCTGGCATGTCGTAATCACAGACGATACAGTCCACACTAGATCGCTCGATGATCTCTGTGACCTCTGTTGGATCCGTGGTGATGATCGTCGAAAGTGACGCTTCGATTATCTTTTCGAGATACATCTTCTGTAGATCTGCGTACGCCGCTTCGTCGTCGACATGCAGGATAGTTATGTCACCAGTCATTTCATTTCTTTAATTGCGAGTGCCGATAGATTGTACATTCTATTACTATCATACGTGCCATCAAAAAACATTCTGTGGTGGCGCTAAAGATAGAATGCGTCTCCCGGTGTTGGGCGCTATCCACAGAATCATTGGAGGGACCCCGATAGACTGATCTCGTAGTTTTGTGTGAGTTAGAAACTTCAAGTTGTGTTATTCACATAATAGTTCTAATATTGGTTGGAAGAGTGACCATCGATTTGTTGGTCGTGGAATGTCTGAGTGAATACTTTTAAACAATTAAATCAAATAGAATTGATTTATTCGGCTATCAACGCAAAGCAGTAACCACGATGCCCGGTTAGCGTGACGAGCGTCGTCTTCTACATTGAACAGCGGTGAACAGATTGATCGGAGTGCTAGAAACCACCGTGAGGTCGAGATCGCGTCTATAACGGAGACGCGTGGTGCTTCCACTAGCGAAATCAAGTATCGTGGTCGTTTGGTGACTGCCAGCAGCCATCCAAAAAGCTATGGTCTGCCAGTACTGAACGCCGTGGACAGAGGATCATCAACAGATGTACGACCACATCCTCATCCCAGCCGATGGAAGCGACGAGGCAAAAAAAGCAGCCAAACACGGCATCGAACTTGCGGCAGCACTCGATGCGACAATACACGCGCTGTACGTCATGGATCTCCCGGGGGCTCCCCGAGCTCTTTCAATCAGGGACGACGAAGAACAGGTCCGTGAAGAGTACAAGCAGTACGGTCAGAACGTCACCAGTAAGATTTGTGAGATGGCGGACGAATCCGATGTCGAATGCATTGCCACGACCAGAAGCGGTGCAGTTCACGAAGAGGTCGTCAAATACGCCGACGAAGAGGCTGTCGACGTGATCGTGATGGGTACTGGATATCAGGGGCGATTTGGTGCGCTGCTTGGAACTGTCACTGAAAAAGTAGTTCGGACGTCGACTGTTCCGGTCATTTCGACCAAAATGGCCGAGTCCGAATCACGTCCGCATAGTTCAGATCAGTAATCCGGTAGTGATCCCTTCGACGATCTCGCTGAATGCCCATTCCGAAGTGATGCGTAGAACGGATAAATCCGGCCCAGAATCTATGGAATGGAGTAGTGGGGAACAAGATTGTTTGCTATACAACTCGATAGACCGTATGCTGGTGGCAAAATGTATACTAATCGTCGTTTGAGCGATGGCGAGCGAGGAGACAGGAGACGCTCTATATCCGTTTTTCGCGAAGATAAATCACAATGCTTGCGCTCAAAAACAAGGCTCCGGCTATTCCAAACTCGCTCGATGCCATGAACAGCGCTCCAGCCAGCATCAGCAGGAGGGCTGCGATCGCCAGAACCAGTGCGAGTACGTTCATTAGGCTCCCCCATCTCCTGTTGTATTCGGCGTATCTACCAGAAAACTATAGTATTTCATACATGCGTTGAAGAATATTAGGACGAACCGAATAAGAACTTGATGTGTGTTGGATCACTGAGCATGACTAGCTGCGCTGTAAATGTTTACTCCAAAGTAATTGTTGAATGACTCCGATCCAATGTGTCCTCGAGAACGATGAACGAAACGATGCTACGACTGACAGAGAGTTAGTCGTTGGAGGCTGTATCACCACCCTCCGTGACGTTTGTCACCATGTCTCCACCAGATGACGTTACGACCATGTCGTCGCGATCGCTAATTTCCTGTATCTGCTCTCTGAACGCTTCTGATTCGAGGATCTGGTACTCGTTATCGAGACCAAGGTAGACCGTATAGCACATCAACAGGAGAACAGCGGCGAATGGTAGGCCAGTCGTGACGGCAGCCGTCTGGAGCGCACCGAGTCCGCCACCATACAGTAGTAGTGCCGCAACAGTTCCTTCGATGATTGCCCAGAAGATTCGTTGTGCTCTCGGGACATCGTGTTTGCCGCCCGATGTCAGATGATCGATGACCAGTGAGCCCGAGTCAGAAGACGTAACGAAGAAGGTTACAACGAGCAACGTCGCGAGAATGCCCGACACAGCACCGAGTGGGAACTGATTCAACATTGCGAACATGGCGATGGTACCGCCATTCGGTCCATCCATCGCCGAGATGACACCCCCAGCACCGTGCAGTTGGAGGTAAAGCGCCGATCCTCCGAACGTCGACAGCCAGAGGAATGAGAACAGGGATGGGAGGAACAGCACGCCGAGAACGAATTCTCTGACGGTCCGTCCCTTCGAGATGCGCGCGATGAACATTCCGACGAATGGCGACCACGCGATCCACCAGCCCCAGTAGAAAATGGTTGTTCCGATGGTGCTTCCACCATCAGCAAGAGTACCGGTAAAGAGACTCAGTCCGAGGAAGTTGTTCGTATAAGAGCCGACTGCCTCAACCATTCCACCCATGACGAAGAGACGTGGACCGACGAGGAGCAAGAATCCGAGCAACGCGAACATGAGATAAAGGTTCAGCGTACTCAGACGCTTGACACCACCTTCGAGACCGGCTGCCACCGATGCGGTGGCGATCGCGGTAATCACCGCGATGAGGAATATCTGCGGTCCAACACCAGTCGGAAGGGTGGCGATCCCGAGAACGGCATCACCGGCTACGTACGCGAGACCGGTGTTGACCTGCGCAACCCCGAGACCGAGCGAGGTAGCGAGCCCGAACAGCGTTGCAAACACTGTTACAAGATCGATGATATGGCCCGGCCAACCGTAGATCCGTTCGCCCAATAAAGGCCAAAAGACTGAGCGGAACGTTAGTGGCAGCCCACGGTTGAACGAGAAGAACGCCAATCCGAGCCCGACCAACCCGTAGATGGCCCACGGGGAGAATCCCCAGTGGAAAAAGGTTTGAGCCAGCGCAACGGTTCCTGCTGTCCCCGACTCCTGTGGAACATCGCCGAAGAATGCCGGTGGACTCTGAAAGTAACCCATCGGTTCGGTAACGCTGTAAAACATGAGCCCGATGCCCATTCCAGCACTGAATAGCATGGCCATCCACGCAAAATCACTGAATTCTTTTTCAGCCTCGACACCACCGATCCTGATGTTGCCGTACTTGCCGACGGCAAAATACACGATAGTGACGATGAAAATGTTCACTGCTAAGATATAGAACCACCCAAAGGTGTCGTTAACGGTGTTAAACAACCGCTCGTAGGCAGACGATGCTTGATTGCCCATGAGGACAGTGACTGCTACAAATAACGTGATGATAATCAGCGCGACGGGAAAGACGATCGGATGGATGTCGAACCATCCTCCCATCAACTCCTTGTTGGTATCTCCGGGCTCCCGGTCCGAGTCCGGATGAAAGAGTTCTACTTGGAGCCCATCGGACATCTCGCCTGTTGTCTCATCGGAGTCAGTCATAGTTTGGGTCCTTGTTCTTGATCGATTTATTACTGTGTGCTATCATACGTCTGTGTACTGATTTGTGACTACAGCCTTTGTTTCGAAGGTGTTCTTCGCTTGATTCGTCGAGGTCCGGTGTCATTTCATACGGGGTCGATGTTGACTCGGTAACTATCGTCACCGAATTTTCTATTGATAACTCGACTCACGGTGCGTGTTGGTATGTATCGGTATAACTCTTTCTGATCAAACTCTTATACGTTTATCTCGGAGAGTGTCCCCACTCGTATCTATCGGTGTCCTACTGTGGTACGGAGAGGGATCTGGCTTACGATATTCTGAATCGACTATCGATCTCTGTGTCGAATTATCTATCAGCTACACCGTAAGAGCACTCTCTTGGCTCACTGCAACTGTTCAAATAGAATACGGCTCACTGTCTTCGATCGACACCCCTTGATGCGTTATCCGAGCCAGTTGTGTATTGTCTATTTACTGTTCTCCAAAGCACGTCTGAATGAGTCGCACCAGTGAATTCCGACAGCCACAGTAACAAATATCCGTAACGTAATTTGATGTGTCTGCATTAGATAGAGGACGTTGGCAGACGAACATCTCGAGAATAACGATTCGATGTCACTAGTATCGCTTTCTGTTGGTTTCTCAAATAGCTGTGCATAGGTGACGTCTTGAATTCGGCTACTGTAAATGTGTCCCCGACGAATGCGCGCTGTTCTCCTGTTTGGGATTCCTACGAAAGACGGAGATCTCATCCGGTGGAGAAACGATGCTCGAATTTTTGTGTCTGCTTCTTTGTTGAGCTTCCTTCGGTGCTACGACGGGTGAATGATTAGATACGCAGGTGCTGACTGTCCGATTGGGCATGTGCCAGTAACCACTCGCTCGATCAAAATAACCACCATATGAGATATATGTTCTGGGAGTAGTCTGGCGTTATCACGGTGCAGTATTGCGTTCTTCATTCGGTAGCATAGATTTATCAATTGTATACTTTCATGATATATCCCATTACGGTGGTACGGCTGTAATTCTTCTATACACACCTCTACAAAAACATGCAAATAGAGCATATTGAGTATGATCGCTATATTTCACAGGTGTTTATACCGGTGTCGTGATCGAATTATCTCGTTCACGTGAGGTTTTGAAGCTAAGAACGCCGAGTTCTTCACTGATTTACGAGTCAGTCTTTTACCACACACATCATTTTCACATGGAACAGTGTAGAATGAGTGACGTAATGTGTTAAGCTGAGAGGCGTGAAGAGACGAATTACGACCACTGCAAAGTAATGCAGTCCTAACCACTAACGACAATAATTTACTCAGATATGTATTATCAGTTTGAAAAAGGTTATTCTAAATTGACCATTCTATTTTATTTCGAATATATTAATATTCTCTACTAAATATTAATCCAGCGCTATATGTGGGGTAGTCTCCGTTTGTGCGATTTTTCAATAAATGCTTTGTGAACGATTCATTCATCGTGTCTCTTTACGTCTGTAGCATTGATGAACCCCGGACTTCATCTCTGTAACAACGGGACCGATACTGCTGCCGTTCTCGCTTAATTGGTTTCTCCAATATAGTGTATGTACAACGATATTAATTGCTGTTGCCAACGATGCTTTTTTACAAGCACAAGACGAGTCTGGGCTACCGTTTTACAGAAAGTAATTCATAGAGACATTATTTCGAGTCTCTTCGAGTGTTATGCTGCAAAAGAAAAACCTCGTGATATCTCTGATGAACCTCTCGTTGGATCACCTGTATCTGCGAGTCATTGTCGAAGAGTGTGTTCGTATCGTCCGTGACTCGTCCCGGTAACACTGGAGAGCGGAGGAGACTCGTCACACCTGCAACCGAACCAGAGCGAACGTTTCTTCTTTCTGAAATTTTCCCACAATTTAAGATGATAGATAAATGACATAAGTTGCACAACACACTCAAGAGGATGGGGCTCTGTCTGTTGTTTCAGTCGAGATACGACGCGAGAAATCCAAATGGTGACTCTGCGTCGATAGAGAGTTTGACAGCATTGCGTTGTTTGTCTGTCTTGTGATCACTGTGAATAATCTGATGTAACTAGGTTGATGTACACCCTCTCCGCGCCTCCAACCTGGTTGTGAGTACTCCAACATCGTGCGGTTTTTCTAATTATTACAGAGCTAGCTGTAGTTATTCTTTCCAATTTCCCTTGAGTCCAAACGGTCCCAAGATGCCGTATTCAACCCGAAGACTTGCGATCATTACTGAGCAATGACTTTCGACGAACGAGTCGACGCCACCAAGACGACCAGTCCATTTTTCCCGGACAGTATCAGCAGCCGTTTCGACGAGCGATTTCTCGAAGGCCAAAAAGAATGTATACGAATTATCCGTTCCTACCCGCTTTGCTATCGGATCCAGTTCCACCATTTCAATCGCATTTTTCGACGCATCTTTGAGGTCGTTGATATATTCGCGTTGGGTTTTCACATCTTCACGCGTTCCGAGTCGGGTGAGGTGGCCTCCAACGAACGTTTCGAATTCGTACTCTAGAATCTGATCGTGAGCCTCTATGAATCCGAAGATATCCGTGACGTAGCCCAGTCGATGAAACGGTACCCATCCCGGGTACACGACATCAACAAACATGAGTGTCTCCTGAACGGGGGCGAAAACGAATGTGTTGTCTGAACTATGGTTAGTTCCTTTGTGTGCCAGTTCTAGAACGTGCTCTCCAACTGCTACCGTGTGATTCTTTTCGAACGTTGTTGTCGGCGCGGGACGCGTTGGATCGTCGACCCGGGAGAGCAGTTCTGCCGTTCGCTCGTTGGCGACGTATTCGGCCGTTTCCGGATACAGGCTCGCTGCTCCAATGTGATCCGCGTGTGAATGACTGTAGATGACGTGCGTTATCGGATCGTCTGTCACCTCCGCGATTGCCTTCGTGATATCTCGTCCAATGGTCGGTGGTGCGTCGATAACGATGACACCATCATTGGTGTCTAAAAACAACATCTGAAACGTTCCGTCGGTCACATAATACAGCCCTCCTCGAATTTCATTGACCAGATATCCCTTTGCTGGAATTGACGGCCCGCGCGCGATTTCTGGGATCGATCCAGAATCGCCCTGTGAATCGGCTTGTGAGTCAGTCTTTGTCGTTCGAGCTCGCTCATCCTCTCCTTGTTCAGTAGTTTCTCGTTTCATAATCCATCGTCACCTCCGAGGATTGTGATCCTCATCTGTGGGCTACGGCACTAATTGTGTTAATTGTTGGCTATTCCCAAATATTCGGACGATGATGAATATATTCGGGGTAGACTGAGAAGAGTAGACAACTGTCTTATTATTCTAGATCTACTGTACATAGAATGTAGTACATGGGTAAAAATAGAATGTTCGCGTTCAAAATCTGCGATATAGAGAAATTTTTAATATATTGAACGGGTTGTACAGCCATGGCTTTTACAATCAGACTTGCGACGGAGGATGATGCAGGACCTATTCAGGAGATTTATGCGCCCTACGTCCGCGATACAGTCATTTCGTTCGAGCGAGAGCCACCATCTGTTGAGGAGGTTCGTCACCGGATTCGCAGCACCCTCAAGGATTATCCATGGCTTGTCGGAGAGCTCGATGGCGAGGTTATTGGATACGCCTACGCAGGCAAACACCGCACACGGGATGCCTACCAGTGGTCTGTCGACAGTTCTGTGTACGTTCGTCCCGATCATCATCGATCAGGTATCGCTCGGGGACTCTACGAGTCGTTGTTTGAACTGCTCACATTGCAAGGCTTTTTCAACGTATACGCGGGAATTACGCTTCCAACCCCGGCCAGTGTTGGCTTCCACGAATCGATGGGCTATCAGCCGATTGGCGTCTACAAGAACGTCGGCCACAAACATGGTGCGTGGCATGATGTGAAGTGGTGGCATCGATCGCTTGGTGACCCAGCTCCCGATCCAGAACGCCCAACAAGCCTCCAGGAGGTACAGTCTCACGAGGGTTGGGATGATGCCATTGGGACCGGGGTACAAGCAGCTCAATTGTGAATTGTTGTTCGTCGGGCGTGCAAGATACTGATGTGACAACAACGCTGTCTTGGCAGTTCTTCTAATCGTGTGATCATTCAACTTGGACAGCCCACAGACAGTGTAATATCTGTTCACAATGGAAAATATCAATACTGGTATTTTACTAGAATCCAGAATGGATTAACATCATCTGAATGATTGTTGAGGGGTTTAATATATGATGATTGTCTACGGAACATCGGCGGTGGCGGGGTGGGAAACTCTATGGGGTTAGTGGTCCAACCTTCTGCCGCCTGCCACACCCCTCGGCTACGAGCGCCATCCAACCGAGGGGCGCATACGCAGACTGCATAAACCACATGAGGCAATACCGATTCACCCGATTTCGGATTGTCCATCACCATCCTCACACCTCATGTGGGACGGCGTTCTCAAGGTCGACACCGGCTTCCTCGGCGATCGGTGCTCTGAGGACGCAAGTACTATCGAACTATTTCAAATTCGATCTTAATACGAATGTAGATATGATAGAACAATGATTATTAATGTGATGTCTGAATGGTGATTTAGGTGGTGCAAATTAAGTTAATCATGGATAATGTTTGAGTAATATACGATATGATTTCAGTCGGAAATGAATCCCTCGAGATTTATCTCTTGTCTTTGTACAGAGTGGATCTACGAACATGAAACGGAACTCAGTAGTCACCCACACTATTTTATTACAACATTATATAAGTGAACCTTTCCTACTTCGTGCCAATTTCTCTCTAGCATCGTTGATTGTCGTAGTAAGATTTAGTAATCGTCGTGAATATGGTGTGTACATGGAAACGTTCGAGACACTCTCGACGGAGACATCGAAGTTGGTGTACTTGTACCTACGTGAATGTGGTTCGGCGACGGCCAAAGAACTGCGAGCAGCACTCGATATCCCTCTATTGAAACTCCTACCGGTGCTGGGGACACTGGAAGATATGTCTCTCGTACAACGAGAATCGGATTATTACACGCTGTCTGATCCAATCAACTAAGCGATTTCGATCAAATTCGACAGCAGCCGGAGGGACGATCGATTTCGACATTCAACTTATTGGCAGATCGTTCATAGCTGAAGAGACGAAGAGTGATTGTGCAACGAATTGGTTTTTCCACAGTGCATCAGTCAGCGGGAGGAGCTGTCTGATGCTGTTCGATACGATCAGAAATGCAGTAGAGAAGCTCTTCGAGCTGTGAGCGTTCGATCTCCCACCACATCGTAGAGTGATGATATTCGGCAAGGATCGTTTGCATCGCTTTGAGTTGGGCAATGGTGAAGACGGTCTTACCGGTATCGAGCGTCTCGAACGATTGGTACACCTCGATCGATGGTGGATCGACTCTCGTTGGTTCTTCGGCCATTGATTCGTGCTCGATCTGATCGAGGAGGACGTGATGGAGCGTCCAGTGTTGCTCACGCGACAACGAAAGCGTGATTTGTGGATTGTAGGATTTATCGGACATATCCGTTGATTCTTCGGAGGGCCGTACAACCGATAGGCTATCGACTATTGTTAACTATTATCATTGTAACAAACAGCCGATGATGCGATCATCACGTCATCAATAATTCCATCAGTAGCGATCGCATTTTCGACGAATCACACTCGTTTGTTCGATCGCTCATCGTCTGTCGTCATTCGCATTCCTATGCCACCGCGGAGCTAAAAGACACTTCTGACGATTCTACAGTTACATTCAGGATCAAAGCAATGAGAAATATTTATCCCATGGTTGAGATTATACAGAGTACACAGCTGAAATCATTGTAAGACACGATAAACGAACAGTAGATGGACGCATCCTTTACTAGTTCTCGGACACGAATACACGTGGTATGAATGGGAGAGTTCCGGTCACAATCGTCAGCGGCTATCTCGGTGCAGGAAAAACAACTCTCGTAAACCACATTCTATCGGATCCAAAGGGATTCGACATCGCCATTATTGTCAATGATATGGGTGAAATAAACATAGATGCCGACCTCATCGCGCGCGAAAGTGACAAAGAGGGCATCGTTGATCTGTCGAACGGGTGTATCTGCTGTCGGCTGCAGGACGATCTACTATCTGAAGCACAGCATCTCGCTGAGACACGGGAGTTTGATTACCTGTTGGTCGAGTCATCCGGAATCTCGGAGCCGCTCCCTGTTGCGAAGGTTTTCACGGACGGTGCCGACAGTACTGACGTGGATCCTGAGGATTGGTTCCAATTGGACACGGTGGTCACCGTTCTCGACACCTACGGATTCTGGAAGGAGTTCGATGCGGGTGAAACGTTACCTACAGACAGTAAGCCGGATGACCGTCCAATGGCTAACGTTCTCGTCGAACAGATCGAATTCTGTAATATCATCATTCTCAATAAGTGTGACATGGTTCCCGACGATGTTCTTGATGAGATCGAAACCGTCGTCGAGATGCTACAGCCACGCGCCGAGCGGATCCGGACCAGCTACTGCGAGGTGGACCCTGCTAGCGTCCTTGGGACCGAACTATTCGACTTTACGAGAACGAAGCGCTCACAGGGATGGAAACAGCATCTCACAGAAGGGTCACACGATCACAGCGAGGAGAGTCGCGGACAGCCCAGCGCCGCGAGACAAAGTGCCGCCGAGAGTCATGGTGTCTCATCATTTGTCTATCGAGAGGAGCGGCCATTTGTTCCCGAACACTTAGCAGACTGGCTGCGAGACTGGACTGATTCGGTCGTTCGTGCGAAAGGTGTCTGCAACGTGGCTGGTCACGAGGAAGTGATTGGTGTCAGTCAGGCCGGTCCTGCAGTTCAGGCTGGTCCGATTGGTAAGTGGAGATCTGACGACCGCAAGACTCGCCTCGTGTTTATCGGCCGAGAGATGAACGAAGAGCAGATCCGGAGAGAACTCGATGGCTGCCTGATTGACACCGGAGAGACCACGGATCGGTCAGCAGATCCATTCCCGCTGTGATCGCTTACAGCTCAAGTTCTTCGCTGAGTTCGTCCCATGACTCGTGGAATCCATGCGTCGATTGTGCTGTCGTCTGATCTGAAAACGCGTTCTGATACACGTCATCGTACTCCAGCAACTGTGCCCAGCCATCCTGATAGGCGTAATTACAGTACTGGCACATTGGCTGATACTACATCCTCTATCATCTTACTCATTTCCCCGAACGACACACTGGCTCTATACCATTACCACGGGATTCGCAGGCCTCTCAGTGTCTGTGATGACAGCATTCGTTAACGGACGTTGGTATCTGTCGTTCAGCGACACAGATTGTAGATCTGAAACGCAACTCTCGACACAAACGCGTCGTGTTCTGACTCGGATCTCCGAATTCCAGTTCACCACACGGCGAGTGACATCAGCCACTAATCGAGCGATCCATCATTTGTCGAACGTAGCTGTGGAATCCATCTCGGAACGCGTTCGCAGTACTCTTCGTAGGCTGCACCATGCTGACGCCCGTCTCCGGATTGAGCGATCGCCAACGAGCGGCGCTGTTGGCCGCGTTCGATCTTGGATACTACGAGCAACCACGACAAGCGACTCACAAGGACGTAGCCGCCCGACTTGACTGTGCACCCAATACCGCATCCGAGCACCTTCAAAAAGCCGAGATGAAGGTCATCACGAACGTGCTCCAGTTCGAGTTCGAGCGGTGAGAGGAGGTATCGTGCGTCGTCCGTCACTTTCTCATCTGCTGCCTGCGTACTGTCTCTGAACAAACAGCATCACTCGGAAACTGTCTGCTCACACTGTTAGCCTCACTGTTTGATGGACTAATCCTCAGGAATTTCCCCCGTGTCGCTGACGTTCGTCGTGGCTGTAGAACCGGAGGTTACTGTTTCTTCGACTTGTGTGGCGACGAGGATCGCACCGACGGCCGCGAGTGCGGCCCCGAACGCGAATGGTGTGAGAAAGCCATACTGGATCAGGAATCCCGACGAGAGCGGCCCAAGCGCTGTGCCCAGTCCGAAAGCCATTGTCAACACCGCGAGTGTCGTTCCAGATTGACCATCGGTCGCCAGATCGCCAGCCAGCGCAAGCGCGGGTGCAAACACGAACGCCGCGGCAATACCTTGGACTGCGCGTGCGGCGATCATCTGCCACGGGGCGACCACCAATCCCTGTACGAACGTGGCCAGCACCAAGAGAGCGAGTCCCCAGACAATGAACGGTTTCCGACCGTGCCGGTCGCTCGCACTTCCAATCGGAACTTGTAACACGACCTGCACGAGGACGAAGACACCGAATTCGATCCCAAACAACGTCGGACCCTGATCAAGTCTCGTATTGACTGCTGGCTGGATCGTTGAAATGAGTGCGATGCTGATCGCCATCACCAGCGTAGCGACACCGAGAGTGAACACCGAATCGAGCAGTTGCTCATCACCTGCGTCGGCTAACACTGAGACAGTGAGGTCATCACCCGCGTCAGCGTGCGTGCTCTCGGGATCGCTTACGAACAGCGTTACGAGCAGGAATCCACCGAGTGCCGTGATCGCCGCGATGAAGAAGGCGGCGTCGAAACCACTCAGTTGGACAGCCACATCGGCAATTGCGAGCCTGTACGGTCCGGTGCTGACGACTGCACCGGCGGCAATCGGCCCGGCCCCGAAGCCGAGGAGCCGGAACGTGTTGAAGACGCCCATCGATCCCCCGCGTGTGGCGGTCGTCGAGAGCTCGTTGACGAGTGCAAGCGTTGCAGGAATGGTAAAGGCAACACCGATGCCCTGTGCGATGCGAATAGCGAGCAGCGACAGTTCGCTACCGACGAACGCGAATGCCCCGTTGGTCACCGTAAGGATCGCCAACCCAATCAGAACGAAAATCTTCCGCTTGCCCGCACGATCGGATGCTCGCCCGGCAAATGGTTGGACAACGCTGTTAAACAGCCCAAACATCGATAACACGAGTCCCGTAAGCAGCGCATCACTCACACTGAGCGTGCCGGGCGTGATCGCTTCACTAGCGATATACAGCGGCAAAACCACAATAAGAAACGAGTTCCCGACAGCATCAACCATGCGAGCGAGCGCGAGCACGAGCACTTGACGGTCTATATCCGGTAGACTCATTGTCTTCCCGAGATCTTATCCAGGACATTCACTTTGATCATCATGTTTCTGACTGGATCTCTGTGTCACAAGCCGCAAAGATCGACCGAAGCTCGATGTCCCCGTTCCATTTCCATCCTGCGATCAAGTGGAACACGCGTATAACGCTCTCAGACCGTGAATCGACACGAATGGAATTGTTCACCATGCATGATGGAACGGGCGCCCAGTACTTGAGGCCTCGCTGACGCCGGTTATTGTAGCATTTCGGACTACTATCGCGGTTGGTCCGGTGGACGTTCTGCATCTCCCCTAGTGCTGAAACTATTCATCTACGCTCGACAGCGTCACCCCAATCGGATATCGGTCCCCGTAATGTTCACATCGCTCCTCTACAAGCACCAATTATGCGCTTCCGGAAGCCACAGCAGGGATGGGCGAAGATGACACTCGGTATTTCAGTACTCTTTGCCATCGGTGTGTTCGTCAGTTTCGCGCTCACAGGATCACCACTGCGCGGTGCAGTCGGTGGAATCGTGATTATCGCGGCAGGTATCTGGGAATGGCGAACGAAGCGGAAAGACGAGATTCGGGCAGAACGACTAGAAGCTGAGGCCGAAGCAAACGAACAAAAACGACGACGATAGCGTTGCTCTCGTACCGAATCGTGTACTGTCCGTATACTAAAAAACGCTCAGTCGGCGGAAGATCCTACTGCAGTGTCGTCCTCGCTGTCACTGGCACCACTCTCGTGTTCGATTGACTCCACCCTAGCGTACGGGTCGAATCCGTTCGCGCTCTCGTACAAGTGACACGCCACTTCCCGTCTGTCTTCGATGTCTGATTTCTGTTCGAGTGGCGGCACGACGGTATCACACACATCACCGATGTACTTTTCACAGCGATTTTTGAACCGGCACCCGGTCGGGATGTGGATCGCATCACCAACCTCGCCCTGCAGTTCGACCCGTGTACGATCCGCTGTCGGGTCAGGAACTGGGACAGCGTCGATGAGCGCACGAGTGTAGGGATGCTTTGGCTCCGTGAGTATCTCCTCGATCGGTCCTTGTTCGACAATCTTTCCCATGTACATGATCGCGAGCCGATCACACATATGACGGAGGAGCGAAAGGTCGTGACTGATGTAGACGACTGACAGACCGAATTCTTCAGTCATTCGCTCTAGCAAGGAGAGGACCCCTGCTCGGAGACTCACATCAAGCATCGACACGGGTTCGTCTGCTACGATGAAGTCGGGATCGATGACCAACGCTCGGGCAATGGCGAGGCGCTGGCGCTGCCCGCCCGAGAGTTCGTGTGGATATCGATCAAAGTATGAGTCCGCTGGTACCAGCTCTGCGAACTCCAAGGCTCGCCGAACGCGTGCTCGTTGATTAGAGATACCATGAATGCGAAGCGGCTCGACCACGGTGTCGTACACCGTCATCCGGGGATTTAGACTCTCGAACGGATCTTGAAAGATCATCTGCGCATTCTGTCTGAAATACTGTAGATCCTTGGAAGACGATCCATTCCCATTGGTGATCTCTCTGCCGTCGTAGTAGATACTGCCACCAGTCGGTTCGTACAGCTTCGTCAGGCACATCCCGGTCGTCGTCTTACCGCACCCGGACTCACCGGCAATACCGAATGTCTCCCCTTCTCGGAGTTCGAAGCTGACACCATCGATCGCGTGAACCACATCTTCTTTTTCACCCCGGATGCTGTTCAGAAAACTATTCACGAGACCACTTCGAACTGGGAAGTGCTTTTCGAGCCCTTCTACGCGAACGAGAGGGTCAGTATCATCACTCATTGGCTCCCTCCGCCACGTTCTGCCACGTTCGTGCCTTATCGGAAACCGGGCGTAGCTCCGAGTCGATTCGGTCTGTGTGATGACACCTCGAACTGAGACCACCGTGTTCACGAATGGGCGGCACTGTCTCCCGACACACGTCGGTCGCCAGCGGACACCGTTCTGCGAACCGACAGCCACTCGGTGGGTTACTCAGATCTGGTGGATGCCCACCGATGCTCACGAGATCCTGCTCCGATCGACGGATGTCCGGAAACGCACTTTTCAATCCGAGAGTGTACGGATGGTACGGCTTGCCGAAAATGTCCGATGCAGGCCCCTCCTCGGCGATTTCACCAGCGTACATGACAACGATACGATCGCAGGTTTCTGCGACGACAGCGACATCGTGGGTGATGACCATCATCGCGGTGTCGCTCTCGCGTTGAATTTCGTTGACCCGTTTCAGAATCTGATCTTGCATGATGACATCGAGCGCCGTCGTCGGTTCGTCTGCGAGGATAAGCGATGGTTCGAGGACAAGTGACATTGCGATCATCGCGCGTTGTCGCATCCCACCAGAAAACTGGTGAGGGTAGTCCGTCTGGCGCTCACGGTCGAGACCGACGAGATCGAAGGCCTCATCGATTTTCTGCTGGCTCTCTGTCCGCCCCATCTTCGGGTAGTGGGCGTCGATCGCCTCCTGAATCTGTTCGCGGATGGTGTAGACCGGATCGAGGGCATTCATCGCTGACTGTGCGATGAGGGAGATCTCGTCCCACCGAAGCTCGCGCTGACGCCGCTCCGACATCGCAGTAAGAGTGTCGCCGTCGAACCGAACAGTCCCATCGTTTACGTATCCATTGCGCGGGAGAATTCCGATGAGTGCCTTCGCAAGCGTACTCTTTCCACAGCCGGATTCACCGACGATACCGACGGTTTCTCCGGCGTCGATGTCGAAGCTAACGCCATCAACCGCCTTGATTGGGCCGTCTTCACTCTCATAATACACTTCGAGATCTTCGATTTCGAGAAGGGCCACGCTAGCAATCCCCCGTTATCTGTCGATGTTCTCGGTGTTCGTGCGAATGCTTGTCTGTGTTCATCTTTGTATCTGTAGTTCTGGATTGACGATCTCTTCGTAGCCACGACCGATGAGAAAGCCACTGATGACTACGAGCGCGATGCAGATCCCTGGTGGTACGAACCACCACCATGCGCCTTCGGTCATTGCGCTGTAGACCCGAGCGCTCTGGAGCATCACGCCCCACGAGACGCTACTCGGATCACCGAGACCGAGAAACGACACTCCTGCTTCGGTCAGTATCGCCCACGCGATGGCGAACGCGCCGTAGAGAAACGCCATCGGGAGAACGTTTGGTGCGATGTGTCGTGAGATGATTCGCCAGTTGCTCGCACCGGACACCTTTGCAGCCTTGACGAACGAGCGCTCGCGCAACGATAGCACGAGCGCCCGAATAACACGCGCTGATGTCCGCCACTGGAGGAGGACGAACGCGAAGATGATGTTTTCAAGTCCTGGCCCGAGAACCGTCACGAGCACGATGACCGTCGGGAGAAGCGGGAGACCGTAGACGAAATCAACGAGACGCATGAGGATGTCATCAACGTAGCCACCGTAGTATCCCGCCGTGAGACCAACGAGCGTTCCGAGACCGACCGTCATCAACGCAGCGACAATCCCGACAACGAGAGCAGGACGTGCGCCGTACACCAACTGACTGAAGATATCGTATCCCTGTGCGGTTGTTCCGAGGAGGAAGCTTCCATCGCCGCCGAGGAACGTCGGTTTGATCCACTTTGCGATGAGCGCACCGCCGGTGAACACCCGTTCGGTTGGTGGATGAGGGGCAATATACGGTGCAGCGAGTGCAACGAAGCCGAAAAAGGCGAGTGTGAGCATCGCGAGCAAGACCAACGAATCGTCGATCAGCATTCGGAACTGCTCTGTGATGGTCTCGCGCCACAGTCGGAGATTCCGTCGCCACGCACTGAACTGTTCGGGGTCGTCCTCTTCTCCTTCAATGTCTGCGAAGATCGACCGATCTTGTTCTTGGCTCATCTCAGTCATAGGTCACCCGTGGATCGAGAACGCCGTAGAGGAGATCAGCGACGAAGTTCATCAGGATAACCGACAACGCGAGAACGAGAAACGTCCCCTGCGCAACCGGATAGTCTCGCCTGAGCACAGCCCGGATCATTTCACGCCCGATTCCCGGCCATCCGAACACCGTCTCGATGAGAACGCTCCCACCGACAGCGTAACCGACCGCAATGGCTGCTGCGGTCAGCACAGGGAGAAACGCGTTGCGGGCCGCGTGTTTAAACATGATCGTTCGTTCGGTCAGGCCTTTTGCTCGACAGATATCGATGAAGTCCTCCGATAGGGTCTCCAGCATGCTGTTTCGCATGATGAGCAGCGGATATCCCATGTAGTAGAACGCAAGGACGACGACCGGAGCAACGAGGTGATGGAGGAAATCGAGAGAGAACACCATCTCCCAGAACCCGGTCGATCCGGAGCCGAGACTCGTCATCCCACTCATTGGAATGATTCCGAGGTTCGTACCGAACACCCAGAGCACAAGAAGCCCAACCCAGAAGCTGGGAACGCTTCGACCGACGAGCGCAGTTACAACAGCGGATTTCTCGAATCGGCTGCCCCGATACCACCCGGTGAACACGCCGAGCGTGATGCCGATAAAATAGGCGACGATAAACGCAGTCAACATCAGGACGAGTGTATTCGGGAGATACGTTATGAGCACGTCGACGACTTGTTCGTTCGTTTTGAACGAGCGACCGAGATCGAGCGTCAGAAGGTTTTCGATGTAACGGAGATACTGCACCCACAGCGGATCGTTCAGTCCATAGCTTTCGACGAGCTGTTGTCTTACCTCCGGTGTCATTCCGGGCGAGATGACGTATGCCGTCGGATTTCCGGGCATGAGCCGAAACAGCATGAACAACGCGGTCGCGACGGCCCAGAGCGTCACACCCAACTGTAGAGCACGTCTGATGAAGAAATCTGATTTTCCCATTGATGTGTGAGCGTGAGTGGCCTACTTGGACGACTGTTCGGGGAAGTGAACGGTTCCGTCGTTGTCGATGACGTATCCAGCATCTTCGAGGCGTTTCTTACCGGCCTCCACGCCGTTTTGTTTCTGATATTTCTTCACGTCCGGATTGCTGTACTTACCGAACGATTCACCGATGAGATTCCAGCCTTCTTTAGCGAATCCGTACAGAATTTGCTTGTTGATGGCCGCCTTCGGAATCGCGTGGACAGCTGCCTGTCGGACCGCTCTGTCGTCGAGGCCCTTCTTTCGGAGATTTTGGCTAAAGTGCCACCATCCATCACCGGGCGTCGATTGGACGCCGATGTTACTCTTGCCCTTGTTATCTTTGAGCTGTTTGCCGATACGGGTGTATGGCAGGTAGTTTAGCTTCCCTTTTTTCAGGAGTGACCAAACTGTCGAACTTTCGGGGATGATGCGCCAAATCCGACGGTTGAATTTGACCGGTCGCCAGTGATCGCCGTACTTCTTCAGACTCAGCTCACTGCCTTTGTCCCAGTAATCAAACTGGAGCGGGCCACTTCCGACTGGCTTTTTGACCGATGCCTTCGCTGGATTGCTTCGGCTGTTCCACTTGTGCTTTGGCAGGATCGGAATCTGGTTGGAAAACAACTTGTGGACCGGTCCGATTGGATCTTTGAACGTCACCGTAATCCACTGACCATCTACCGATACTGAGTCATATAGCTCCCACTGTGTGGAATAGAGTGGAATCTTATTCTTCTTGACGTAATCGAGGGTGAACTTCACGTCCTCGGGCGTGACGGCTTCACCGTCGTGCCACTTGTGGTCCTCCCGGAGCTTGTACTTGACCGTCGTATCGTCCGGGCGCTCCCATTTGGTCGCCAGACTGAGCTTCGGATCGGCTTCTAACTTCGAGTTGATGCGAACGAGCTTATCGTACAGCATCTCGAACTGGTGAATGAGCTTCGTCTCATTCTTGTAACCGAGGACGTTCATCGTCCCAAGTGTCTCAGCCCACGAGCCTCGTAGCTCCTTTTTGTCGTTTTTCACCTCCACGTTCGTCATCGGCTCGAAATGATAGTAGCCGACGATGTGGTCGGTCCACCCACTGACCTGATTGTTGTTGTACGCCACGATGTTGGGCATCTGGACGATGGGGTGCATCGGAACGTCTTTGCCGAGTGTCGTCTGGATATCGTGGAGCATCTGGATCCGCTTTTGCTCGTCTTTTTCCTGTAGCTGCTCCATCAACGTTGGATCGAGATCCTTGTTCGCGTAGCCAGTGAAATTTCCTTGATCGGCCGTAACGTTCGAGGAGTGGAACTGCTCGGGCATCCGGACGCCCGGATCGATACCGAGCCCGCGAGACCAGGTGGCGAATGAAAAGTCGTGCTCCTGAGTGATCTTCGTGTACAGCGTCCCCCATTCGAACACCTGTACTTTCACATTGAGGCCCAGATTGTTGAGTTGTTCACCGACGAGATTGATCGCGTCGTGGCGAGCAGGGTTGTAATTGGCAGGATTATTCAGATACTTGTACTGTGGAAGCTCACTCCCCGCGTTTTCTGCACCTCCGCTACTACTTTCTAAACTACTGCATCCAGCGAGACTCGCCAATCCACCAAGCCCAGTTGCTGTGGTAAGCTTTAAAAATTCACGTCTATCAACATCATTGTTATCAATTAGCATCTGTACACAGGGTTCAACTGAACGGTAATAAATTGTAGGGAATAAGTGTTATACTATCACACTATTATATCCATGTTAGGTATATAACTAAAAATGAACTCGTAACATCAGCTATTCCGGGGAAAGACGGGCAGTAAGTCGAATCGCCGGCGCTGTGATTGCGTATGGGACCGTCGAACGATGCTTTGTACACGTACCAGTTACTGTCTCGCGTCGGCTGCCGAGCATCGAAATGGACTGTATGTCGGACAGAGAGACAATGACAGTCCCATCGGTAAATGGCTGTGCTCGTTCTGCCCCGTCGATTGTATACCCAATCTGAATCGGGAACGCAAGGGTCTGGTTCGTGGCTTCGTCCGAGAACTCCGAAGGGGTAGTCTCGGCGATATCTTTCGCATACTGAACGCTCGGGGGCATCGAGCTCTGGCGCTTTGTCTCTGTTGCATCGTTGAGTAGCCGTGCTGACTCAACCGACTCTATCCGCACCGCTGCTCCCGTACGGAGCGACGTGCGTGATGTGTCTCCCGCTGTAACGGAGAGGTGCCGAGAGTGAATCCGCGGCGGACGTTCGTATCCGAGACTCGGGACAACCGTTCCCGCCGGGACCGTCTCCTCCTCAATAGCCGACGCGGTGTCGTGGAGATGGTTCCGAACGATTCCTTCAGACACGAGCGTTACAGGGGTTGTCGTTCTCCCTTCAGCGTCGAACGCCCGCGCTGTCCACGAGCCAGCACAGACACCGTCTTCGATCTGAAGCGAACGCGGTCCGATTCGGTCACCGACTGCGAACGGACTCGACCCGAAATACTTCATATCGATCTCCAGATAATGGCAAACTTCGTGGAATAGTTCTGCTGCAGCACGCGGACCGAACACGATTTCAGTCGGACTATCGATGTCGGGCGGCGTTCGAAGACATCTTGCCTCGCCATTTCTTCGCGCGTGTGATGCCACTTCCTCAAACTGTTTTTCGAGCGTATCGAGAAACGACATTCCGGCTGTGCTCCCGAAATGGCGCTGCATCTTCGGCGCGTTAGTCGGGTCAACAACTATCTCTACCGACGCGCGCTCAAGCGTCGAGCGGACGGTCGTTCCAGTCGTCGTCAGCAACGCCGATTGAATGCGAGTATCGTGATACGATGCCCGTGCTCGTTCGAGGGAGAGACCGTCCATTGCATCTTCGAACGCCGATTGAACGATCTCGAGCTTCTCACTCGGACTCTGGTTGTCGAGCGATCCGCCAACAGACCATCCCGGATGCATCGCTTGATGGGTCGTTCCCTGGTCGTACCGTGCCGGAGTGTGCTGGTCGAGAAGACGTGCCGATTGAATCGATCGTCCTACGAGATCAGCGAGGTGTGATTCTTCAAGTGAAGTCGTAAACCGATAGTCTGCACTTCCCTCAACGAACACACGCCACCAAACAGCGTTCTGTGAGTGTTCTGTTCCAGGTTCGAGTTCAGCGAGCGTTACTCTTCCCTCTGTGCTTTCTTTCATTACACAACCAACTTCTGCGTGGCTAACATCCTCCGATTCGAGCCGTGATGTCACCCATTCAGCGGCGTTGAGGCTGTCTCCGAAGCCATCCATATCCGCCATTCGCTCGGAACTGGTGAAGTTCGTTCCGCCTTCGTGAAACCCTCGCTAAACCAAATCTACATTATACTTACTCTCCTTGTCTAGTTCACTACGAACAATGGACACATTACCCACGGCAATTGTTGGCGATGCATACACGAGTTCTCATCTTTGGAATCTTCTCTGTGATCTTGTCGACCTCGACAATAGAATGGCTGGACAGGAGGGTGAAGCAGAAGGCGCACAGCTGGTGAAAGACGCGTTCGACTCGTATGGCCTGCGTGATGCTTCGATAACTGAATTCGAGATCCCCGGCTGGTGGCGTGGATCGAGTTCGCTCACTGTCGAACATGAGCGAACACACGCATTCGATGCACAACACGAGACGGTCGCGCTACCTGGAACACCGAGTGGCGATGTGACCGCCGAAATCATCGATATCGGACACGGTCTCCCCGAAGACTTTCAAACGACTGACGTAGCGGGGAAGCTCGTGCTCGCCTCAAGTCTCACCCCAGACGGGTACGGACGATGGATTCATCGCGGAGAGAAGTACGGAGCAGCTGTTCGCGGTGGTGCGGCTGGATTCCTCTTTCGTAATCACCTTGACGGGAACCTCCCACCGACTGGGAGTGTCGGCAACGAGGATGGACCTGGTGACATTCCAGCTATTGGCGTCTCGAAGGAGGTCGGGAAGCGACTCGTCCGCTACTGTGAGGACAGTGAGACTCGCGCTCGGCTGGCGATTGATTGTCGAAACGAACGGACGACGACCCGAAATATCGAGGCGGTAGTTGGCCCTGAAACCGACGAAGAGGTGCTTGTCACCGCTCACATCGATGCCCACGATATCGGTGAAGGAGCCAATGATAACGGTGTTGGGACAGTGCTTGTCACCGAAATTGGTCGTCTCCTCATGCAGATCGCCGACGATATCGAGACCCGCGTTCGCTGTCTCGTCTTTGGTGCTGAGGAGGTCGGTCTCTACGGAGCGTACGAGTGGACCGAAACGCACGACCTCGCGCGCGTAAAATGCATCATCAATTTAGACGGCGCTGGTTACTCCCGCACTGCTGATATCTACACACATGGATACGACGCTATCGGTGAAGCATTCACAGCGGTGCAGGACGAATTCGGTGTCCCTGTCGAAATATCGTCAGATATTCGCCCACACAGCGACCATTGGCCGTTTGTCCAACGCGGCGTTCCGGGTGCACAAGGCCGTTCGGTTGCAGATGACAGCGGGCGTGGCTGGGGGCACACGCACGGCGACACGCTCGACAAACTCGATGTACGGGACCTCCGTGATCTGTCTGTTGTTTTCACTGCGGGTATCCTCGAACTCGCACGAGCAGATCGAGAGATTCCACACAAACCTGTCTCGGAGATTCGTGCAGCGACGATTGAGCAAGACTACGAAGCGGGGATGCGAAATGCCGGCACCTGGCCCTTCGAGGAAACGAATACAACAGAGGACGACGATTGATGGCTCGATTTGTCCGTGATTGCGTTGCTCGACGTTCGGTCACCGATAGCAACAGTTGAATGTATATCGGCGATTGATTGTTCCACGATTTTGCCGCTCACAAACACTGTGGCGTGGCGCGTACCTTTGTGAGTCGCACCGTTCTCGGCGATTTTCCATTCTTATTGGAGCTAGTTTCCACGCTTGTTTGGTCGGATACACCATACCAGTTAGTGCTGGTGAACCCCCCTTTCCTCGCCGTCTTAGCGGCGATCGCTATTGTCGTTGGTGTGGCAATGGTTCATGCCTATCGCAACGATGGGCTGCTCGTGACTACACTGCTGACTGTTGCAGTCGGAGTCGCAGGAATCCCCAGGTTGCATCTCGAAGATAGTTTAGGTCCGGTTCTAGCGGTAACGCTGGTTGAGTCTCTCGCACTTATCGTGTGGTTTGCCGGTCTAGGGATTGGAGCATTTGTTGTCGGGGTTGTCGACGTGTTGTACTTCATATTATGCGAAATCACGATCATCGAAAAGAAATCACCAACGCAGTGAGTACGAGAATCCACACGCCTGTGATGGCCCAACACCGAGAGCGATCGGCTGCACCTAGTGCAGATCAGTACCTCGGGTGCGATGAGATACAAAGCCTTACGAAAGCAATAATG
The DNA here is from genome assembly GCF_023276375.1 of Halocatena marina. Taxonomy (GTDB): domain Archaea; phylum Halobacteriota; class Halobacteria; order Halobacteriales; family Haloarculaceae; genus Halocatena; species Halocatena marina. The sequence goes on from NZ_JALLPK010000001.1 coordinate 1,058,499, forward strand.
GTTGGATTGCGGGTCACTGCAAGTACAGCACGTCTCAGTACCCGTGTGTTCTTCGAACAATACGCTTGAAGTTTTCAAAGAGCTGTCCGGTAGCGACGTCATCGAACGAGAACTGCTCCGATTGCCATCCGAAGTCGTCGATGAGGTCGTCCCGGTGTGTGGCTGTAATCTCTGGATGGAACTGTATCGTCCATAGTGGTGCAGTCCGGTGGCGAGTCCCAAACACGCGAGCGTGATCGGCTGACGCGATAATTTCCATGTTCTCCCCCGGCTCTGTCACGACGTCGCTGTGTAGCGAAACGACAACTGGATCGACTCCGTCGAACAGCGGATCGTCGGCTAAGTTCGCCCCAACGAGTGTCGCCGTGGTTTCGACCTTTTCGACGGTGCTACCGAGCGCCGAATTGATTACTTGGTGGCCAAAACAGACGCCGAGCGTTGGAATGTCTCGATCAACAAGTTCGCGGACGAGTTCCTCCTGTTCAGTGATCCACGGACGGCTGTCAGACTCATAAACTGCCGCCGTGCTGCCAGTTAAGATGACGCCGTCTGCCTCGTCGAGAGAGATACGTTCGCCCGCGACAAAATCGACCGCCTCGGCAGTGGGGAACCGCGCTGTCAACGCGTCGCAGTGATACGCACACTCCGGATCGACCTCGTTGCGAACGACGTACAAATCCAACGAATCTCTATTGCTAACAGACATATGTTCCAGTCTTCCGCTCTATCGCGCTTTGTCTTTCTGATTATTTAATAACCACTATCCACTCCTTACAACTGTCTGTTCTGTTACTGCCTCGTTTTGCCCCGTTGACCGTAGAGATCGGTATCCCGCCACGCATTTCATACCTTGTTGAACGACGAGAATTCACGGTGTTTGCTGAACGGACGAACTCTCAGCAGAGCAACACAGCGATGTTGATCAATCCGTCCGCGATATCGAGCTGAGTGTCCGCTGCTCACTCAGCTCGACCGAACGACAAATCTCACAGCGGTCACTGAACAAGCCGATATCGAATAATCATCTAGTTGAAAAGCCGTCACGGATACCTTGCGTACAGTTGCGGTCGTAGCCGCTGTCACGTGGTGTTTCGGGACCCGTAGACGCCCATTTTATCGGGAATATGACTGCAGAGCAGAGTAAAGCCTGCTCGATACAACCGAGACTGCATGTGGCTTGACGCCAATAGATGCCCAGCCGAAGGATCGTTCAGTGTGGATCCACCACGAATGGATGACCACTAAGGTCGAATACGAACCGTACCAAACGATAGACTGTCCGCTACCTTAGTACGTTATAAGCCGATTGATGATGTCAGCATAGTCTTCACTGAATGAAATAGCCGTCTTTTCTCCCCGACGTGCACGCTCGATGAGACCATCCGCTTCGAGGCGGTTGAGGTGGTGTCTAACTGTTGAAATATCGTGCGTGAGCGTCTCTGCGATTGCCGTTGTGGTGGTTGGTTTATCGTCGATTTCGCGGATCGCGTTGAGAATGTCAGCCTTTGTTCCGTCTTCTTCGGCAGCTATCACGGTTTGAACGTCAGCGGTCAGTGTGTCGTCGACCATGGGATAATAGTGTCGACTCTCCTGTTGGGTTTCGTGAGCGAGAATCTCCGCGTTAACAAGTATTCGCGCGTGGCGTTCGATAGTCATCCGTGGATACTCTGTCTCCTGAGCCACGGCTGTGAGTGTCTGACCGGGCGTCACAGTGAGTGTCTCGTACAGTGCACGGCGAGCATCGTTTTCGAGGAGTCGCTGGGGATTCGATCGTCGCGCACCGAGACAGACCCACCACAGCTGGCCGATGATCTCAAATCCTCTATCAAATACATTGACGCCTCCCACGTGAACGAACTGCGATTGCATCCACGAAAGCCCAATTGCCGAATTCGATACCCCGAATCCAACCAGTCCTGCAAGCACTATACCCATAACGCCAAGACCGATCAATCCCGGCTCGAATCCGCCTACAATACGTCCAAATAACATCGACTGATCATCGGCTGCTTTGGCAACTGGTGTATGCGTATCGTTGTGGTGTCCTCCGCTGTTCGTAGCGATCGAATCATCTGTGGATTGGACGTTGGACGTAGTGGGTGGACGTGTCGTTGAATCAGTTTCTGCGTGTGTTGGACCTCGATCAGCTGTTGTCTGCGTCGGAGCTGAGTGAGTAGTTGTGGCGGAACTGTTCACTGAGCTGGGTGTGTTTGGTAGGTGCTCTGTTTTTGCGATGGTGGAGGTCACTGTCGTCGTAGAGGATGGTGATACTCGTGGCTGTGGTGGCGACGAGTGGGTTCGTGATGGCGTGTCCTCCGGAGGCACTCGTGTTTCACGCGGGGTCGCTGTTGGTGTGGCTGTCGGCGTTGCTGTTGGGGCAGGCGTTATTGTCGGGGGACCATCACCTTCGCCGGGGTCATCACCAGAGTCGTCATCACAGCCAACATCGATCGTACCGATGTTGAAGCACAAATAGACAGTCAGTCCACCTTTCGTTCCCCCCGCACTCGTATTTGAAGTTGTCGTGATATCCTTCTCTGAGACGGTATCCACAGGTATCGAAACAGCACCAAGAGAAAACAAGCCAACCGATATAATAATACAAATTATAGATAGTGATACGAAGAATAGTTTACTAGTTGTTTGTAACATGATAGTTGACATTCAAACCTACTAACAAAGAGCTTTTTGGTTATGTCTGTTTTATTGTGCAGTTCTATCAACAGAAAGCCAGCATAATTGGATGATATTTTACAATTGGCGGTTTTCTATAAAACACCGACTAGTATGTAAACTCCAGTAGTCACCACACGTATAGGAATAGGATGGTAGATACCCATCAGAGAGGGTATCGCTCACTCAACGACGGTCGCCAACGGTTGACACAAGATCGCTGATAACCCGACCGTCGTTGAATGAATACAGATGGGGTAATCCGATATATATTGTGGCAAATCCATCCAACCGTTAAGCCATAGACTGGTGTATCCAAAAGGCGAGTATATCACCAGTGAAGCACCGACGTCAGATGCACTCAGGGTATAGTTCGTGACCTGACCATATTCCTCCCACCGATGTGGTATTAAAAGTATAATAATATTGCCAATTGTCTTCTATTAGATCGGTATCCTCTGAGTGACTAACAGAGATTCAACACAGCAGCGAGGATGCCTCAGCAATCGCTTTCCAGTGTATACCAGAACAAATCCCTGGTCGTGACCTGATTGTCTCGATCATGTCTTGCTAATTTTAGCATTTGGTTACATCGATTGCTCACGAGATGGAGCAAATAGCCATATGATGGTTAGGGTGTATTAAGTGCAACACTATCATTATCAAATAGTATGTCGACAACAGTGTCGGACACATCTGAATTCGGTATTGCACCAGAATTATCCGCGTTCCAACAGCATATCCTTACAATTCTAGCAAAGAAGCCCCGCTATGGGCTGGCGATCAAGCGCGAACTAGACGCCTACTACGATCAGGAAACCAACCATGGGCGGCTCTACCAAAATCTTAGTACTCTCGTTGAGTTGGGCCTCGTCGAAAAAAGCGCACGTGATAAACGGACGAACGAGTATGCACTGACTGAGGCTGGGCGCGACACGATTGCCACGCAACTGTCGTGGGTCTTCTCACGGTTCGTCACCGATGAGGACCGCGCGACGGAACTCGAAACCCTCGTCGACGACGCTCGCTAGGTAGACACAACGGCACCCATTTCCCATCAGCCCCCAGCACGTCTGGAGTCGTGCTGGATCTCCTCGTATTCGATTCGCCGAGAGAAATCTCAGATACCATCAGTAATTGACTGAGGAATGCTCAGTCCCCGGCGGTGGCATGTTGGATGATAGTATCAAGAGCCGAAGTCCGGTAGGAATCGGTGTGGGTAGTGTTTTCTGACATACACAATCTGATAAATTTGTCTGTTTTGATATATCATAAACATAGTAGATTACAAACTATACAATCTTATGATATTTCCTCAGTGTTTTATGAGAATAGTCAAATAGATTTAGATAGTGCGGTATAATCTTCTTATTGCTATCTAATCTGGACTCATAATGATCATAGAGTGCTGTATACAGAAAATCGAAAACATTACATATTTATAGTTACCTATATTCTATTCGCTAAAAGGAGAATATATCACTCAGATATGTGTGGAATAAGTCAATCAAAATTATATAAAATTATCTAAACAAATAGTATGTGTGTCAAACGAACTCGTCGTCAGGTACTTAGATTGTCGAGTACAGCGCTGGTGAGTAGTCTTATCGGGATTAGAAAGCAAGTTCATGCCCAAACTGCCACCAAAGAACAGACGTTCGAAGCCGACGATCCGTCGTTGGGCATCGATGTTGCAGCAGCGCCAGACGAGGCCGCCATGCAGTCGTACCCGACACTTGGATCGGCCGATGCGCCAAACGAGGTAGTGTTCTATGGAGGATGGAAGTGTCCGTATACCAAAGCCTTCGTAATAAACCAGCTTCCTGATATCGTCCAACAGTTCGTTGTTCCCGGCGATTTCCGAATTGAGTTTCAGCCGGTTGTCTATGAGAATGGAGAACCATTTCATGGCTTTGATGAGGTGCGGGTAGCCCGTGCTGGATTCGCAATCTGGGAGCACGATCCAGAGGCGTTCTGGACATATTTCGAGTATTTCTATGCGAATCAGGTTTCTCGGGCAGGATGGTACTCACCTGAGCGCGTGCTGGAGATAGCAGACGCCGCAAATGTGGATGACGAGACAGCCTTACGCGAAAGGATGGAAAGCGAACTGTACGCCGACCGTATCACGGCAACAATGAATCGAGTCCGTTCGATTCCCATTCGAGCCGTTCCGCGTCTTGTTCTCGACGATGAGGTATATGCACCGCTCGTTCACGAAGACAAGACAATGCAGGCACTCACGGAGCACAAGGACGAATAACTCATTTATCGAGAGTCAATCGATAGACACCACACTGCTCGCCAACGGGTTCCTCTGGTTCGATGCAGGTGTGGTGCCCGGTGTTGTCCTTGTTCACTGGTAGATCACTCGGGAAGATAATGGAGCCACCGAATATGCTACACGCGCCAAGGAAGTTCGTATAGACAATTGTTGGGACGCCAGCTGGACAAACACCGGATGTCTCCTCAGCTCGGAGCTGGTCCGGACGACCTCCTGACCGTCCACAACGGTTGTTTTGACAGTCAAAACTGGATCAAAGTTGTCGATATGGCTTGAAGCGATACGACGCTCGATTCGATTATCGAGAAGACGTGTTTGAATGTTACACTGGTTCAGTAACGGCCGGTAGCGCCCACGCGGAGCGCCAGAGTTCGCGTTTCGGCGAATAGTTTCTAACACGTACTGAGATAAATCGATGCTCATGCCCTGATTAGTTTGGTCACAAATTGATGATTTTAGCATCTAACTATCTCCATTGCTCACCAGATAGAACAAATAGCCATATGATGGTTAGGGTGTATTAAGTGCAACACTACCATTATCAAATAGTATGTCGACAACAGTGTCGGACACATCTGAATTAGGTGTTGCACCAGAGCTATCTGCCTTCCAACGACAGATACTCGCAGTTCTCGCAGAAGAAGCCCGCTACGGGCTGGCGATCAAGCGAGAGCTAGAAGCTTACTATGATCAGGAAATCAATCACGGGCGGCTCTATCCGAATCTCGATGATCTCGTTGAGTTGGGCCTCGTCGAAAAGAGCGCACGTGATCGACGGACGAACGAGTATGCACTGACTGAGGCTGGGCGCGATACGATCACAACCCAGTTGTCGTGGGTCTTCTCACGGTTTGTCACCGATGAGGACCGCGCGACGGAACTCGAAACCCTTGTCGACGACGCTCGCTAAGTAGACACAACGGCACCCATTCCCCATCAGTCCCCAGCACGTCTGGAGTCGTGCTGGATTTCCATGTATCTAATTTGTTGCGAGTAGGTTTCATAGCAAGAATCGTGTCGTTATTGCATATGATAGTCTCTTGCCCGTCTAACTTCGTTGACGAGCAAGATTGTGGTGTAGGACAGCGATCGAGTCTACATCGAGACATATCATTGTTTGTGAGACACGACAGCGGCCGCGGAGATCTCCGACTATTCAGGTAGCGAACCGGGCGTGGCGGTGTTTGGAGTGATATGACAGTGCCTACCATGACCGATCACCCACTAGCTATCATATTCCGGCTGCTCGTTTCGTACTCGAGTCGTCCCCAGAGTGGGCTCCGTCCTGCACGGAAGACGGCTGATCGATACAGCTGTCCGCGACTGTTGTTTCAGTATGGCGGAGCCAGCGTGAAGCTGTGTTGGTTCTGGAACATCGCACCAAACTGAAAACGAGAAGATAGTGATGTGGTGGTGCTGCCTGCACGGATTAGTCGAATCCTGTCGTCTGAAGGGGGAGGATCCGATGAACGAGGTTCGATATCATGGAATTAGTGATCCCCCAACAGGAGATGCTCCAGCAGGATCTGTGATAAGTGTTTGGGACGATAGTCCCGGTGAGCAAGACGGTTCGCTCCCGTCGCTACTCAGTCGCCATTGCACGAGGGTTCTAAGCCCTTCAACGGTGACGTTCGGACAGACAGTTGAGTGATCCTACATCGTGTTGGAATGCTTCGTCAGTGTACTCGAACGTCACTAAGAACGGTAGATAGCGCTGTTCGTCGCTGGGACCACGAGCGTGGCTGTCTGTCGGATTTCGGTTGCAGTTGATCGATGTTCTAGTTTAGCACTCCCACGGCGTCGTAGCGGGTGCATATGTAGTATGCTGGACAGCTGACCAGACGAACTCCAGAGCGGCCAGGATAGAAACTGACACATTCAGTCATTAGACCGGATCGCATTCTCGATTGGTGTGTTGCCGCCGAAGAGTCTGATCGTTTCGCCGATTGTTTCTTCGTTTTCAAGACAGGCGACGACCGTCTGGGCGACGTCGGCGCGTGAAATTGCTTCTCTATCCTCATCGCGGTATTCGTAGGCTACTGAAACACATCCCACTCCCTCGTCGTCGGTGAGCGTCGTCGGCCGAAGAATAGTGGTATCAAGCGGTGACCTCTCGGTATAGTCGTCAGCGCACCGCTTGGCCACCCGATATGGACGTATCGCCTCTGGCTCGGCTATCGGATCACTCGCTTTGTACGCACTGATCATAACGAATCGGTTGATTGCCCGCTCGACACACGCATCAACGCTCCGTCGTGCTCCCCAGAGGTCGATCAGGAGCGTCTTGTCCCAGCCGGTGGCACCACCGGAGCCAGCAGCGAATACGACGGCATCGGCGCCCCGGAGTGTGCCCGTGAACGCTCCCTCAAGGTCGCCTAACCGTGGCTCTCCGCCACGTTCGCGGATGGCTTCAAACTGTGATTTGTCCCGCACGACTCCGATCGGGTCGTGCCCAGCATCCGCGAGTCGGGGGAGTAACTCGCGGCCGATACCACCGTTTGCACCGATCACTGCGACTTGCATCGTGTGCTGTGTCTACCGCCATGTCAATAGATACTGGGGTTCCCGAACCCCGTGTCAGCAATCGGCTCCTCGATACGCATCCCACTTGAGAAGTTTGTTCGGTCACTCCGCTATGAACCATGCAACGTCACTGTGCCGAATTCGGTTTCCATATTCAGCACTGGCAGAGATGACGAATCATCAGGGTGAATCTCTCGTCAGGAATCGAGATCTGCATTCTTGAGATTCGGACGATTCGTGAACCGTCTCGATGTCAAGCCCGAAGCGCTCGATCTGCTCCGCCTGTCGAACAGTTGGTCCTTCTTTGAGAGGAACTATAACTATCCATCGAGCGAAGGTGAGGTATGTCTGATAGAACCGAGCGTTCTGATGTCGTTATCGTCGGTTGCGGTCCCGGAGGCGCTGTTCTCGCGTACCTCCTTGCTCGGAGCGGCGTGGACGTTGCCCTTATCGAACGGGCTGCGACTTTTGAGCGAGAATACAGGGGATTTGGCTGGAATCCGGGCGTCATTCGGTTATTCGACGAGATGGACCTCCTTGACGACATTCTCGCTCTTGCCCACGAGACTGTCACCGAGGGGGCGTTATCGCTCTACGGTAAAAACGTCCCGGTGCTTGATTTCGATCTACTCGAAACGGACTATCCCTATGCGCTGATGATGGAGCAGCCGGCACTGCTCGAGTGCCTCGTCGACCACGCTATGACGTACGATGGATTTTCCTTTTATCCTGCAACGACCGTTACGGATATCGAACGGGACGGATCGAGCAGCGGTAACGGTGTTCGGGCACACGACCGTACAACCGACCAGGAGGTCACATTCGAGGCGCGTGTCGTGGTGGGTGCCGATGGTCGATACTCGACTGTCCGCTCTACTGCTGACATTGCCCCCGGTCTGTTCGAGTCGCCGATTGACCTCGTCTGGTTCAAACTTCCGCGAGGGGCGGTTGATGCCAGCGCAGAGGGACGAATCGACCGTGACGGCATTCTCATGTATTTCGGACTGGATGGTGGTGAGCTTCAGATCGGCTACTTGGTTCGGAATGATGAATGGCCTGCAATCAAGGATGCGGGCTTCAGTGCGTTTCGGAATCGGGTAGCAGCGATCGACCCGGAGGTTGCCGAGGCTGTTACTACCCATTTGGATGGTTTCCGCGACACTACGCTCTTGAATATCGCACCAGGACTCGCGGATACGTGGACCCAGGACGGTCTCTTGTTGCTTGGCGACGCTGCCCACGTTGCAAGCCCAGTGGGAGCACAAGGAAATCCTCTCGCTGTTGAGGATGCTGTCGTCGCTCACGACGTCCTCGTCAGAGCCCTCTCCGAGTCTTCGGGAAACCTGTCTGGTCAGGTTCTTGACGAATTCGAAGCGCGACGGCGTCCAAGCGTTGAACGAGTCATCTCACTCCAACGGCGTGCAGCGGACAACTTCGCGTTTTGGCTGACGTACGGAGAGTACGTCCCGACGTGGTTGGTTCGTGGCTCTGCGACAGTTTTCAAACGGGTGGTCCCTCATTCACGTATCATTCAGAGGTTGGTCGAATCGTTCGCACTCGGAGATCAGACTGTCTCTGTCGGCCGATCGCACTTTACGGACTGATCCACGTTGCTGCGGTTCAAAAGAGGGTTCTATCCAAACCGTGTCGTACTTCTCTCGTTGGTCAACGAGGTGCTGGATATTCGTCTCCTCGTTATTGATACGAGCAGTGAACTGGACAGCATATCGGCAAGATGTATCAGGGGTTGCTGCGGCGGCAGGGACGAAAATCTACGAATTCCTTTGCTGATCTTTCGAGATAGGTGCTCTGAGACGATTTCTAATGGCTCCTGGGTATATTCAACGAAATGGTTAAATACTCATAGTTCCGTATATTCAAACAGATGGTTAAGCAACTATCAGGAGCACGATGAAGCATGACGACAGATACTATCGGTGAAGCAGAACCAATGCCTGAGACCACCGCAACAGGAAAAACAACCACAAACAACATCAAAAAGGATGGTCATAAAAGAAATAAGATTATTTACTGGGTCACCACCGGATTTCTAGCGTTTGGAATGCTGGCAGGTGGTGTCCAACAACTACTGCAAATTGGCTATGTTGAGATATTCACTCAATTGGGCTATCCGTTGTTTCTAATGCCTATTCTTGGCGTCTGGAAGATTTTGGGAGTTGTAGCCGTGCTTGTTCCCAAATACCCACTACTGAAGGAGTGGGCTTATGCAGGCTTTTTCTTTGTTATGTCGGGAGCTGCCATTTCACACATCATGGTAAGTCAACCGATATATGAAGCACTTCCTGCGTTGGTGTTGCTAATTGTGACAGTGGTATCCTGGTATTTCAGACCTGAGAGTAGAAAACTAAGTTCGCGCAAGCAATAACTATATGAATAAAAAAGAAATTTCTAATGGAGTGGTGCACGAAGTTCCAGAGGATTTACGAAAATCCCTGACGTCTGCGAAAGCGGCGGTGGAAGCTTGGGAGGATATTACACCACTTGCACGCAACGAGTTTATCTGCTGGGTCGAAGACGCTAAGAAAACTGAGACGAGAGAACGCCGGATCAAGCGAACGCGTGATGAGCTTATAGATGGAAAGCGCCGACCTTGTTGTTGGCCTGGTTGCTCGCACCGTTGAAATAAGCGGAGAGATTCGTGATCAAATTGTCAATGATTGCTAGTATACATCAGCAATACGGTAAATATAGACATCTACCATATTCCTGTAGGCACATAGCTGTGAAAATGTGAATGTATACACGCGCTGTTCACCGGTCGAAAGCGCTGTCACTAGCGTTCAAACACGAACAACCAGCCAGCAGCCAAGATGGAGAGATGCTTCGGCGGTCGCTATCAGTGGTGAATCACTCCGAAACTACGATTCCAAAGAGCAAATGTATCTACTCACAACAGCTGTAGCCAGTACTACTATGTCCTGTTGATGAAGACTTTCATGATATGAGTTCATCGACAGTGACGGTTATTATTCCCGCTTACAATGAAGCAGCGCGGATCAGCTCGGTCATTCGCACGATAACCGACATGTACGACTACGAGGTGCTCGTGATCGATGATTGTTCGATAGACGATACCGCAGCGATCGCTGCTGAGCACGGTGCCAGTGTCATAACGAACGAGCAGAATTACGGCTATCTAGAAACACTCCAACGAGGATTACGAGCAGCTGACGGTGACATTCTTGTTACGATGGACGCCGATGGTGAGCACCGTCCTGTCGATATCGAGCCTCTCGTCGCTCCCATAGCAAGTGGGCAAAAAGATCTCATGTTCGGCAAACGCGAGGGGTATCCACGTCCATCCGAGCGGCTGTTTAGTTGGCTCGTGAGGCTGAGAGTCGATGTCACCGATTCAGGGTCGGGATTTCGCGCCCTGCGCCAGGAACTCGCCGAGCAGTTAACGCTCCCCGGTGAATGTACTTGCGGAACGCTTGTCCTCGAAGCGCACGAAGCGGGAGCTCGCATTGGGGAGGTTCCGACACCGGCAGGCGACACTGATAAGCCACGACGAACAGGCTGGTGGCATTGGAAGCACCTTCCCTACGTCCTGAAATCGTTACTGTAAATTGAGGCACATCGGTCTTGCTCTGTGGTGAGTGGCCTCTCGAATCAGAACTCGGTCGCTTCGAGGCCATCGTGTTCATGGCCCATTATTTCTAAGGAGATGTACAATACCTCAGCGCTACGGTACTCCATCCAGTGAGACGCAGTGACTGTAACGGAGTCGCCTGTCTCACGTTCTCCCATTTTCGAGTGATTAGATCTGATGAGAAATACAAACGCTGGCGATCTTTCTCAGAGAGCCTTGTGTAGTAGAGCACCGACAATTCCACACGTAATGCGAACACGGAGCTATAACACTCTGTCCGAAGACAGTGGTCTGTATTTTCATCGGCATACCCCCGAGAATGCAGCCAATTGAAGTCCTAAGAGACAACTACGAGACATTAAACAATCACTGCGAATCTGGACAGAGCTGACTCCTCTCTCTGATAGCCTCGATGAAAAATAGGGAAATTTGGATATTTACATCATTATAATCTGCTCATTAATTGGATAATCGTTTTCCATCACTAACACCGTGGACACCTTGATCGTGCACGGAGGATTCGAAGCGACAACTGTCTCGGAGAACGTTCATGATCTCCGATCGAACTTAACCAGTCTGTGATATTTTGCCTGATTGCTATCGTGTCGTTTGGGATGTCGTTCTGTCGGGTTGCTGAGTAAGATTGGTGTGAAGACTCTGACCACAGATACCGAAATCCCTCGTTGTTCCCAGCACCTCAGAGGACGCATCACCCCAAACGAATCCATACATCATGAATTTCCATCAGGGATAAAATTTTTAATCATTTAGATTTGAACATTTTATAGGTCTAACAGAGAATACAAACCAGTGTGTTCCATTGAAAGGATGATCACGTCGTGGGATCAACCTCGGTGATGGGATCGTCCGGTCAGCGAGCACGCACGAGGTTGTATATGACCTACAGGCAACACTGTGGCGAAACTGCCACACTAAACATGACGTCAGAGAACACAGATTCAGAACGGTGGAGGGTATCGCGCAGGAACTACGTAAGAGGGCTAGCTGGCATGACAGCACTCGCGGCACTCGGGACCCGTGCTACTGGGACCATCCCGGATTCGAGCGTCACTCCGGTCGGGAATGGGAGCTACGCGACCGAGATGCCAGACGACAGTAACATAACGGCTGATTACGCGAACCCACCGTCGACAAGCGAGGTGTACACCACAGCGAACGCGTCAGGACCGATTCCAACGAATGACTGGTGGACAACAATTGCCTTGGGAACCAACGGTGACCCGCACGGTCAGGGAGCCGTCGTCGGCCTCCCCTACTACGCAGACACAAATGCACGTGGGCTAACGGTGCAGTACCCGACTGACTGGTTTGGGAATCCCGCTGATCAGGGATTTCTCAAAATGGACTACCTAAACACGCCACAGCTGACGATCGGAAACACCAATCAGAGCAGCTACGCGCAATCGGCTGCTGATGACTGGGGCGACTGGCACGTACGAACAACATGGGGTGAAGGAACCGGCGCAGCAATGGATGTAACGATGGCGCGTGGCTGTCCGTTGTTTTTCGTCGAGTACGGCGGTGGCAACGCCAGTCTGACCTTCGAAACCAAGGATAGTAGGCCCTCGAACGTGGTGCTGGCAGACGACGCGAACGTCTCCGTTTGGGCTGACCGAGGAAACGTCCTTGGTGTGTCTGTTGATGGTATCACAGCGGATAATTACACCAAACACTACGGTATTTTCGCACCGGCCAACACTAGTTGGTCTGGAACCGGGACCTCGACGCTGACGTCGTCGCTCAATGGCCAAGGCTATCTCACCGTAGCACTTCTGCCAGAGGCCAGCACGTCGGTCCTTGACCTTTTCGAGACGTACGCCTACAACTTCGTTCGCGGAACATCGGTCGACTGGACGTATACCGACACAGACTCGAACGGAAATGTCGTCTCTTCGGTCCGATCGACATTCTCATTCCAAACCGAGGAGAAAGCAGAGAGCACTGCCGGTGATAATGAGACGCTCACGTGTCTGTTCCCGCACCAATGGAAGCATTCCAGTGCTCCGCTGACAGACTATTCGTACTTTTCTCCTCGAGGGACGCTGAAGCTGCTCGCGGGAGCATCGTTCGAGACGGAGATGACCTACCCGGGAATTCTTCCCTTCTTAAACGACGAAGGAACCTACGACACGGGAACACTCGCCGGGTACGTCGACCGGCTGGAATCCAACGCACTCTGGCAGAATGGGACCGGGAGTAATACGAACACCTACTGGACTGGCAAGGATTACAACCGAAACTGGCAGGTGATTCCGATCACCCAGCAGGTCGGTGACACCGCAGCACGCGATTTCTTCCTCAACGGCATCAAGGATCGGTTGGGCGCTTGGCTGACAGCCAAAGACACGAGCCACAACACAGCCGAAGAAGAAGAGCTGTTCTACTACCACGATACGGTTGGTTCATTGATCGGCTTTCCGGACGGCTTTGGTTCTGCTTCGATCTTGAACGACCACCACTTTCACTACGGCTACTTCGTGAACGCGGCGGCAGAGATCGCTCGCATGGACGAGCAGTGGGTTTCGGAATACGGCGCTATGGTGGACCTGCTCGTGCGTGAGTACGCCAACTGGGAGCACGCAAGTGGAGCCACCCCATCGGGAACGCTACCGAAAGAGTCTCCGAAAGATGCGTTCCCATTCATGCGGAACTTCGATCCGTACGGTGGTCATTCGTTCGCAGGCGGGGACGATGCCGCTGCAGATGGGAACAACCAAGAATCGTCTTCCGAGGCAGTCAACGCCTACGCTGGGATGATCAAGTGGGCCGAGATGACCGACAACACAGCCATGCGAGACGCTGCGATCGCTGCCTACACTCACGAAGTCAACGCAATCTGGGACTACTGGTTCGATCCGAACCACGATTCATTCCCTGCAACGTGGGGCGACACCACGTCCTCGGGTGACGCCTGCAACGACGCCAACGCACCGCCATGGGGTGCGCCAGACTTCAATTACGCCTCGATTGTCTGGTCAACTGGATACGACCATCACGTCTTTTGGGGTCCCCTCGATACGGTCGAAATCTTCGGGATCAACTGGCTTCCCATCAACGGGCATTCGCTGTATCTCGGTTGGGATCAGACCTACGCTCGTGAAAACTGGAACGACATGACGCGCACACGAGAGCTGGAAACGACGTGTAAATCGGGTGTTGGTGCCCCAGACACGGACTTTCTGGGCGGCTGGAAAACCGCCGCGTGGGGCTATCGGTCACTGCACGACGCTGCGAACGCAGTTTCCCTCATGGAAGCCGAACTCCCGCTCGACGATTCGGGTGGTGGCGGTTCTTCGACGCCGTTCACCTACCACTGGGTGCACAATATGGACGCGCTCGGTACCGTCGACACCTCGATCGTGGCTGACGTTTCGATGTTCGCTGTCTTCGACAACGGCGGTTCGAAGACCTACATCGCGTACAACCCGACCGATTCAACGACGACAGTGACGTTCTCTGATGGGTTCTCAATGGACGTGCCAGCCAACGCTCAGAAGACCTCTACTGGTTCGGTCACCAGCGGTCTGGCTGGTGGTTCGAACGGCGGAGGCGGCGGCGATTGTACGTCTAACTATTCGGGAACCACAGGCGATGGCTGGTCGTTGACCACCTCTGATAGCACGAGCACCAACGAAACAGTCTGGGAGTTTGAACCCAGCAATACGGCAGGATGGGTAGACATTCAGTTCTACGAGGACGCAAACGGCGACGGTAGCAAAGAGTGGGTTGGCTACCGGATGGACGATACAGACGGCGACAACGTTCATACGCACACTCGAAGCAACGCTGGTGACGGCGGTAGTATCGACGTCAGGTTCGTCTGGGACAGCGGCGCTGGTAGTCAGTACATGTCCAGTACACAGACGCACACCTACTGTTAGGCGTCCCTCTTTTCTGCGGTTTTTACTGACTGCTAGCGGCAATTACAATCGCTTATTCACCAGTTTCTGAATCGGGGGTCCAGTCGGTGTAGCCTGACGTTCCAACGGTAATCGTCTCGGTTAGATTACCAACGGTAATCTCGTACTTCCCTTCTTCCAGCACGAGTCCCCTTTTCTCGCCTGTGATGTCGCCGGGAACGGTGAGGAGGGTTGAGAGTGATGCTTCGATTGTCACGCGCTTGCTCTGGCCCGCTTCGAGTGAGACACGCTCGAATCCCATGAGGCGTCTATCGGGACGAATAACCGAGCCATATCCGTTCGTATTGAATACGTGGACGACCGCTGTTCCGTCACGGCCACCGGTGTTCGTGACGGTTACCGTGACTGTGAGTGATCCCCGTTCGGAGTGGCTCGGGAGCTTCCCCGGCGCGAGTCGAAGATTCGAATACTCGAACTCCGTATAACTGAGTCCGTATCCGAACGGATAGAGCGGCTCGTGGCTTTCAGAGGTGCTCGGGGCTCGCGGTGGACGTTGGTTGTGCACGTTCACAAGTTGGCCAGTGGATTGTGGCCACGTGAACGGTAGCTTTCCGGACGGATTCGTCTCACCGAAGATCACATTCGCAACGGCGGAGCCGGCCGCCGTGCCGGGCTGATAGGCCATAAGAACGGCGTCCAACTGATCGATCACCGTCTTCGTCCCCCGTGGTCGACCAGCGATGAGAACGCCAACGGCATTCGTATCCGTCTCGGCTACTGTGTCCACGAGTCGCTGTTGTGCGTCCGGGAGTGCTATCGTATTCACGTTTCCAAATCCTTCCGAGTACGGGCCTTCTCCGAGAACGAGAACCACCGCATCCGACGCTTCGGCAGCTGATCGGATCTCATCTTCGTTTGTGAACTCCCAGATATCGTCTCCGTACGGTTTGAACGTGTGTGCAGTCGGGATATGGGTAACCGTAGCTCTCGATCGAACGGCATCCCGAATCCCGTCGAGAACCGTCGTGGCTGCTGGTTCAGCGTCGATTCCCTTCGAAAGCCCCTGCCAACCGAGCGTCCATCCGCCCATCTGGTTTCGGACGCTGTCTGCGCTTGGGCCGGTCACCAACAGAGAATTCACATCCTGTGGGAGAGGAAGCACACCCTCGTTCTTGAGCAGTGTCATCGATTCGGTAGCCGCCTGCTCGCTGAGTTCGCGGTTGCTACCGACAGCCTGCTCGGACTTTGAATGGAATGGCCGCGCAAACAGTCCAAGCCGCTCTTTGAGTCGGAGGACGCGACGAACCGCTTCATCAATCCGTGCCATCGGTATCTCGCCGGTACGGATCAAATCGAGAAGCGTACTGACGAATCGTTCGGGATTGTCTGGCTCCATATACACATCGACGCCCGCAGTAACACCCTCACGAACGGCATCGCGGAACGTTGGGACGTATTCGTGCATGTTCACCATTCGTTCGAAGTCATCCCAATCGGAGATAACGACACCCTCATACCCCCACTGATCACGGAGAATGTCTGTCAGAAGTTCTTTGGAGGCATGGGCAGGAACTCCGTTGACTGACCCGCTGTTCACCATGATCGATGCGCTCCCGGCATCGATCCCTGATTTGAACGGAGGAAAGACCTTCTGTCGAAGTTCACGTAGTGGAATTAGGGCTGGACTTCGATCGTTGCCGTTCATCGGTTGGGAATAGCCGGCAAAATGCTTGGTCGTCGCACCGACCCGGATGCCGTTTCGCATCTCTTGGATCCCTTTCACCATCGATGAAACCATCTCTGACGTCAAGAACGGATCCTCACTGAAACCTTCGTAGTATCGACCCCACCGAGGATCTCGTTGAAGGTCTGCATCCGGTGCGAAATTCCAGTGAGCACCAATCGCCCGCACCGATTTACCGGTCTCACGCCCAATCTTCGAGGCGAGGTCTGGATTGCGCGTCGCACCGAGGCCGAGATTGTGCGGGTACGCGGTTGCACCATCGACAGACACGTTTCCGTGAACCGCATCAATCCCGAACGCAAAAGGGATTCCGTGATCGGTGTTTGCTATCGCAAACCGCTGTAGATCATCAATGTTTCGCCGTAGTTCGTTTGGATCGAACGTCGGAGGATTGGCCCCACCTGTCAGTACGGATCCAACGTGAAGATCTGTGAATAGATGTCCGACCTCGGCGGGGTCGAGACTCTCTACGTTCACTTGGAGCATCTGACCGACTTTCTCTTCAATCGAGAGACCAGACAGAATCGATTCGACACGCTCTGATTGTCCCTGAGTTGTCGCTGATTTCGCGCTACTTGCTGTGAGTGCCACAGATCCAGTCAGCTGTAGAAACCGCCGCCGACTCGTCTGTAGGAACGCTTCGATTGACTGCTTGCTTTTTTCATTCATGGATGCTTTCACTACTTTTATTTTCCACTGTTATACGCCTCTGTAACTGACAGCTTAGGATACAAATACATTGGGGTCGGAAAAACGACCTAAGCGATGCGTAGCTATCGTTCGTCGAGTCGAACGTCTTTGAGAATGATTTTTTGTGCCTCGATATCTTCAAAGACAGCGCCCCAACTCCCAACAGCGAGTCGATCCTGTCCGGTGTCCAAGAAAACGGTCGAATACGTCGAAAGCTCTTCGAGCGACGGCTGGCTGACGCCATCGAGGAGGCCAGGATAGAAGAGTCCTGAGATGGTCCCCGTAACAGTCCGTTCACGTTCTGTTTCGATGTCAATCGCATCAATTTGAACAGTGACCGTTGCTCCGTCGTGATAGAGTGGTGCAACGTCTCGAATGAACTCCTCTAAGCTGATATACGTGGGAGATACTCTCCTGGTCGACTCAATTGGCTCGTACATCGACCACAGACACGTCTGGAAGTACCAGTGGTTGATTAGAGAGAGTATTTCATCGTTAATGAGAATGCCGTAGGTTTCTGGTGCACGCGAGTTTGGCATAAAATACGTGTGGTGTCGATCAAGCACCGCAAGAAATGGACCGGGAATTGTTACGACACGAAGTTCGAGTGATTGATCGAGGAGGCCAGCTTCGTGGCAGCGTTTCCCTACTTTGTGTCCTTCATAGACGGATACACGGACGAACACACCGCGTTCGATCGTAGCTCGAAGATCTGGTGCGAGTGATTCGAGCTGGTCAATAGTAAGCGCCATCTCGACACCGTGTGATGTCTCCGAGAGGCGATTTCGAACGCGCTCGATAACCGTATCGGAATTCTTGACAACACTGACACGGTAACTGTTTACCGCCGGTTGTTCCCACCGCTCTACCAACTCATCTGCGGCGTCAGTAAGTAACGTACTACGATCACGCAGATGTGCAAAGATCTCGGTCGGTTCGCGGGGTTCTGCATGCAGTGTGTCTTGCTCGATGGTATCGACGAAACCCATGCTTTCGAGCGATCGAAGGGTGCTGTACACCTGTGATGTAGAGACCGTCGATCGGTTCGCTACGTCTGTCGCTGACAGTCGACCATGCTTGAGGAGTGTGAGATATGCATCTGCTTGCGCACTCGTGAGGTCGGCGTGTTCTAACGCTTGCTGCAGCGTGGTTCGTTCCATAGTATCACTTATGTTTGTTATGTATGAAGATGTATCGACAACAGAGGTTCGATCGGATACGATTTAGATCAGTCCCTCACGGCATTTCTTGTTCTCGTGCTGATGAACGTTCTACACGGCGAATACTTTGTCTATCGTGGTCTGCGCCCATATTATTAGATAATTGTCTAAACAGGGGTGAAATGTATCCACTTCGCCAATTACAGACGTGATACGTGAACTGTTTTCGCCCCGTTTGATTAATGGATAAATATGTGGGTGTTACTATACTATTGTTGGTTAGTTGGCATCCATACCTTTGATCTATAGCTATATTCTCCACCAACCGCTATTAATTCACTGTCTAAGAAATTGATGGTAAAACCGTATGATTCATACCAATGGAAATTTCAATGGGTAATAGGTGGGTCACAACGGTAGCACTGGACACTCTCCAAGAAAACTAATCGTTACGAGTGTACAATCGTAATGGACATGCGATGCGATTCATATTATTGGGACGTTGTATGAATCTTACAATGCCAGATTCCGTCAGACGGTTCAATTTCGACGAGAGGAACACACCACCGAACGTCGTCATTTACACATTGATTATTGTACCTGAACAATGAGCTCTACCGTGAATACCACAGGGGGATGAATTGTAGATGTTAACGAAATTGAGGTTGTAGTAACTCGTGCATGCTGTATATCTCGACTTAATTGCTATTAGTAACTGAATGTTGCATACTATTCGTGGTTGGTCCATTCAATCCGTTCTCCGGGTGTCAGTGTGGACTAATTAGAGAGATGCACACAGCGTCGATTATCCGTACTAATATCCCCATTTGAATAGCTTAGACTCTCAATCGACTTGAGATTAAACCGAGGGTTAGATAGCTATGAATGGAAGATTTTTTGTAATATATCTATTTATTTCTGTCGAGCTGAGTATATGGTCTAGACACGATACGTTGGTATCTCGTTGTCGAGGAGTATTGCCAAACGATATAGAATCGAGATCCCTCTGCCCTAAACGTCGACGTACTCCTCGCCGGGTGACAACACCTTCGCAGAGAGTTATTCAATCCAATTAAGGTATGCCGTATTAATTTCGATGACTCCTGCGATGTTACGAATTTCCTGTGGAATGTCCTTGTAGAATGTCTCGTCGTCGATGCTCTCTACAGGGCCGTTCACGCTAATCGCACCAAGTAGATTGTCGACTTCTGTGGCGAGCGCCGTCGCAACGCACCGAACACCATCAAACTGTTCTTCGTCGTCGAACGCAATCCCGCGTGACCGTATCTCCTCGAGCTCGGAACGAAGTTCACCCACATCGAATGTTGCCGTGTCGGTTTGTTCGGAGACGTTGTATTCGAGAATCGTATCGACGCGTTCGTCGTCCATCACCGAGAGCATCGCTTTCCCGGCGGCGGTGCTATGGAGCTCTTCTTGTGTCCCGAGATGTGTCCGGACCGAATCACGGTTGTGGCGGGTCGCTTGATAGAGTGTAATACCATTTCCCTGCCGCTCAACGACGAGCCGCACCGTCTCGCCAGTTGTTCTCGCCAGTCTGTCGACTCCTTCCTTGGCAATTTGGAAGAGATGCTCTCGTTCCCGGGCGGCACCACCATATGTCAGCGGACGAAGTCCAAGTTGGTACTTATTATCACGCTTTTCAACAAAATTCTGCTCTCGGAGGGTTGCAAGATAGTGATAGACGGTACCCTTTGAGAGACCAACTGCGTGACTGAGCTCTGTTACACCTGCATGCTCGCAGCGTCGTAACTCTTCAAGGATTCGAAGGGCGTTTTCGACCGATTGTATCGTTTTGCGATTTCCCTTATCTTGCTTCATACAGGTTCCTGTATCGCGCTGATACAAGAACCCTCGACACAGGTTCTGTCTCGTTCAATCGTTCAGCGATTCACGCATTGTCTGCATAGATGCGGTCCACAACGCGCTGAACCGCAAGTGCTTGCTCGGCTGTGTTGATTGACAGTGGTTCGTCGTTGGCAACAGCAGTGATGAACGTCTCCATCTGTTCTCGGTACGGATCATTCCGGTTCGTCGTGACAGAGCTGTCGAGATAGTGATCTGCGCCGCCGTTCCGTGCTTCATAGAGCTGGAGGGATTGATGAACAGCGTTGTCTGTGTTCAGTAAATCCGTAATGTCAAGCAGTGCACCGGCGTCTGTTCCGTGAATATGATACGCGTGGACTGATTCTGCATTGACTGCCCACGCCACTTCCATCGTCCCAGTAGTTTCGTTCTCAAACTCCATGAATGCCGACACAGAATCCTCGACATCGAAGATATTTGCGTCGTCGTCGTTACCCCACATATCAATATACGTGTATGATTCCCGATTTCCGAAATCGCTGCGGGTCGTTGAGGTGATATCGAGTACTGTCGGTTCATCAAGGAAGTACAACAGAAGATCGATAACGTGTATCCCGATATCGATCAGTGCACCACCACCAGCGATCTCTTTCGAAGTGTACCACGATCCACGACTTGGAACTCCGCGTCGACGCATGTATGCCGACTGAACGTGTCTGATCTCTCCAAAATACCCCTGATCGATATACCACTTGAGGATCTTACAGACGTTCAGGAATCGACTCTGATAACCGACCATACAGATTCGCCCAGTCTCCTCAGCGGTGGTTGCGATCTGCTCGGCATCGTCGAGCGTGTGTGCCAACGGTTTTTCAATGAACACGTCGATACCGCGCTCCATCGCCGCCGTTGCAACCGGCTCGTGGAATTTGTTCGGTGTTGTGATGACAACCGCGTCGGGATCCTGCTCGAAGAGAGCTGTTGGTGTTTCGAAATGGTCGCTCCGGAAGCGTTGTTCGAATTCGTGTCGTGCTTCTGGACTGGCGTCTGATCCGTACACTCTCTGGTCGAAATTGGTTAGAATCTCTGCCCGATTTAATCCATGCGGTCCGAGACCAACGATCCCGATATCGAGTCGCGCGTCCATGCTCATGACCGTCTGTCCGATGCGACGACCATACAGCTTTCGACCAAGAACACGTTCGAAGCATATTGGTTAGTAGATGTATATGAAAGCGTAGATATAATTGGCCTGATACATTACATATATGTCTATCCTTTCTATGGTTTGATGACATTATTTGACTACTTCACGTTGAACGCGTCTTTCGAACGCTTTAACGATTCATTCGAGATATTTTAATGTCTATGTGACATATAGTCTAAAAACTACACAATCAACATTCCACAATTATATCTACAATTTTGCATAAAATTGGTCTAATATGTGTCAATTAGACTGCAATAGTTTCAGTCTGTACTCGATGCCTCGGTGGATTCTGTGAAGTCGGCACCACGATTGGCACCATCGAGCGGCTCGCTGTCCCAGTATTCGCTATCTGGTTGCGCACGGAAGCAGTGCACTCTCGCGTTGTCGGAAACAACGGTGTCGGGGCTCACCGTACGACAGTGCTCTCGTGCTTCCGGACAGCGCGTGTGGAACCGGCAGCCACTGGGTGGATTCACCGGATCGGGAATGTCGATCGTCCGCATTGGCATCGTTTCGACAGTTGCCTCCTTTTGTGCGAGGTTCGGTGTCGCCCAGCGAAGCACCGTGGTATAGGGGTGTTGTGGTGAATGAATGAGCTGTTCGGCAGGACCGAGTTCGGCGATTTCCCCCAAGTACATCACGCCGATCTTCCCACCACCGTGTTGTGTGAAGTATCGTGCGTTGGAGAGATCGTGTGAGATGAACACGTAGGAAGTGTCGAACACGTCCTGAAGTTCGAGCATGAGATCCATCATCTCGACGCGGAGTGAAACGTCGAGCGCGCTAATGGCCTCGTCAGCGAGGATCACATCCGGATTCATCAACAGCGCCCGACTGAGCACAACGCGCTGTTGTTCACCGCCCGAGAGCTGGTGTGGGTAGCGTTCAGCGAAATCAGGAGCTGGATTCATACCAACTCGTTCGAGCAGCGAGTAGATGCGTTCGCGGCGCTCTCCGGCGCTCAGGTCAGGGCTGACCTGACGTAGTGGCTCGGAGAGGATAGATACGATTCGGCGATTGGGATTCAGTGAACTTCCGGGATCTTGGTGGATAATTTGTAGCGATCGACGGATATCACTCCACGCGATGTCAGCAGTGTTGCCGTCACGGATGTCCCAGATGTCGTGTCCGCGGTACATGACACGACCAGCGGTTGGTCGCTGGAGACCAATGGCTGTTTTACCGAGAGTGGTTTTCCCACAACCGCTCTCACCGACCAACGAGATGACATCGTTCTCCTCTATTTCTAACGATACACCATCGACAGCGCGGACGGTTTGGGTCTCCTCACCGATATCGAGCAGGCCAGAATCATTCTCGAAGTGAACCTCGACGTTCTCGAGAGAGAGGAGGGGGCTATCGTCGCTCACCAATCGTCACCTCCTCTGATTTCCGAGTCATGCTGTAGTAGCTCCTCGTAGTTCAACTCGATCACTTCTTGTGCTTCCTCTTGATGGAAGCAGGCGGCAGTATGTTCATTCTCAGTCATCTCGAACGGTGGCTTGTCCTCTCTGCACTTCTCGGTCGCAAGCGGACAACGCGGATGGTACGCGCAGCTATCCGGCACATTGATGGGGGCTGGACTCTGTCCCTCGATGGGACGCATCTCTTCGAGCGGTGCATTCAGATTCGGTGTCGAGTTGAGTAGTGCCCGCGTGTACGGGTGGGCTGGATGTTCAATGAGTTCCTCGGCTGGGGCGACCTCGATCAAATTGAAGGCGTACATCACCGCGAGCCGGTCTGCCAGCGTGGCTACGAGCGGGAGATCGTGGGTGATAAACACCATGGTGAGGTCGTACTTTGTCTGGAGCTCCCGTAACAGTATCAGGATGGACTGTTGCATCAGGAGATCGAGGGCGGCAGTCGGCTCGTCCATCACTAAGACATCGGGATCGAGAACGAGAGACAGCGCAATGAGTGCGCGCTGTTGCATCCCACCGCTCAGCTCGTGTGGATAGGAGTTCAGCACGCGATCCGGATCGAGATAGAGATCTTTGAGTAGTTCGCGTGCCCGGTCTATCCCCTCGGAGACGTCTGCGTCGTGGGTCTCTACCGTCTCTATGAAGTGTTCCTTAATCGACATTGTAGGGTTGAACGAGCTCATCGCCCCCTGAAACACCATCGAGATGTCTTCCCAGCGTAGCTTGCGGAGTTCATCTTTCGTGAGGTTGAGGATGTCAATCGTCGTCTCAGCATCCGGATGATACAGAATCTCACCGGAAAGAACGCCGGGATCAGGCACCGCATCGAGCATCGACTCCGCGAACATCGACTTCCCGGAACCGCTCTCGCCAACCACACCGACGATCTCATTGCGTTCAATATCGAGGCTGACACCGTCGAGAACGTACGATTGACCGTCATCGTACGTAACAGACGCCTCGTGTATACTGATGATCGGATCCGTCGCTTCTGGTAGATCTTCGTGGGTTTGTTCAACAGCCATTAGGGCATCATCTCCGTCTTCGAAGATTCTTCAGTTTCTTCGCTCCGAACCGATTCAGACTCACCAGCGAGGCGGGTCCGAACGCGCGGGTTGAACACTCGATCGAGTCCCTGCGCGAGGAGGATGAGACTGAGCGCGATTCCCATGATAGAAACCATCGGAACCAATAGCTGATACAACGCGCCAGTACCGACGAGTGCGCCGGCCTGTGTGTATGCGTTTTCCAGCTGAAGTCCCCAATTTTCGACCGAACTGGGGAGAATTCCGAGATAGTAGAGTCCGACCGATGCGAAGACCACATAGCGAGCCGCATTAGCGAAATTGACCAGTACGAACGGCATTAGATTCGGAATAATATCCTTTGTCAAAATTCGTCGCGTACTCACGCCCATTGTTCGGGAGGCCTCTACGTAGGGTTCTTCACGGAGCGTAAGTACCTGCGAACGGATCGATCGGCCAAGTCCTGCCCAGTAGTTGATCGTGAGCAGTATACCAATGAGTATGGGATTTCTCGGTCTGAACACAACCGCGAGAACCATGATGAGCGGGAGTCCGGGGATCGACATTGCTACATCCGAGAACGAAGTCACCGCACGATCGACGCTTCCGCCTTTGTAGCCCGCAAGCGTCCCGGTGAGAACCGCGACTCCCGTTGCGAAGATGCCACCGGCCGTGACCATAATGAGCATCTCTGGGGTGGCGTGGATCGCCATTGCGAGAACGTCTTCGCCCGACTGTGTCGTTCCAAGCGGTGCATCCAACGTCTGAAACGGCTGCAGTCCACGCTCTGCTTGGTTCGTTGTTGGCTCGGGATAAAATCCCAGCCACGCTCCAAGCCACGCGATGACACCCATCGACACGTAGACGAACATAATGGCTGCTCCGATGCGCGTTCGACGGTCGTCCCACGCGACGAGTCCAGGTTTATAGATGAATTCCTCATAGAAGTCCCGTAGTCGCTCGTTCCACGTGACCTCAATGTTCGAACTACTAGTTTCGAACGAGAATGAACTGGTCTTTGAACCAGATCCGTCGGTGACAATTGATTCGGACGCAGACTCGGAACTGGAATCAGTAGGCTTCACTTGCATCACCCGATTTGACACGAGGGTCGATTAGTCCGTACGTCAGGTCAGCAATGTATACCGCCAGTACCAGTGCAACTGTGATTACGAGGAAGATACCCATCATCAGTGGATAGTCGCGGTTTTCGAGGGCCTGAAACATGTAGAACCCAATACCTGTGTAGTGGAACACTTGTTCGAGGATGATTGACCCTCCGAGATTGAACCCGATGAGCGTTAGAAAACCAGTGTACATCGGGAGGATCGCGTTCCGAGCAACATAGCGCACGGAAATCCGTCGGTCGGAGAGTCCGCGGAGTCGAGCAACGCGAACGAAGTCCGCGCCGAGCACCTGAATACTGTTCCCGCGCATTGCAAGTGCCTGTAAGCCAGCTCCGGTAACGACCATCGATACGATCGGTAAGAGCGCATGATAGAGCGCATCCATGACAAACGTGAGTGATAATCCAGGCTCAACTCCTGGACTCTTTCGATATCCGGTTGGAAGCAGCTCCAACTGATATCCAAAGACGACGACGAGTGCAATCGCCAGTACGTAAAACGGAACCGACGCAAAGAGAATTGACGCACTGCTAGAGAACAGATCGAACGTACTCCCTTCGTTGTACGCCATCAGCGCACCCCAGACGACAGCAATGACGAAAATTAAAATCGTTGCTGTTACCATGATGAACACCGTCCACGGGAGCGCATCAGCAATGATCGCTGTAACGGTACGCGAATCTGAGAACGATTTACCGAGATCGCCCGTTAGAAGCGATGTGATGTAATCGTAGTATTGAATATAAATTGGCTGATCAGGACGAACGTTCTGATACGTCTCGAGCATCGCATTTATCCGAGAGGATGAGATTCCCTGACGGATTAATTTTGCACGAAGCTGCACTAGTGGGCCACCGGGAAGCAACCGAATCATCCCAAATGTAACTGTGATCACAACCCATATGGTTAATACAGCCCGTATTGTACGTTGAACGTAATAGTTACTCATAGGTACTCTGTAAATATGTTTTGCATGTTCATATCTATCGGAATAAAGCTGATTGGTAATATGAGTTTCGGTAAGTGCTTCGGTTAGTTTCCAGTGTACTTCATTTCACCCATACGTGGAAGCCACGTGTTGGCCCACCGAACCTGTGCAACGTCGGCGTCTGGCTTGGGGATATCCCATTTGTCGCCGGCAGTGAGGAACGTCTGCTCGAGCTTTTCGAGAACGGGGATCATCGGAAGGTCCTGATTGGTGACCCACGCCTGTTCAACGACGATCTCTTTGATTTTTGCTTCCTCTGTGTTTGTGGCCATCTCGTTGAGACGCTTGGATGGATTGACTGTCATCGTGCCTGAACCGGTACGAGACGGAACGGTCACGTCGTTTCGACTCCCACCCCGAGATTGGTCGGCCGCTGGGTAATTGTATGTGAACCCACGGAAGTTCTTAACGAGCTGATGATGGAGTGAAAAGTACGGATAAGCCCCTTGTGGTGCGCCATCGAGCCAGCCACCAGCCGAAATCGCGTAGTCGCCGTTCGGCCATATGTTGCCCTGCAGGTTTCCAAAGCTCCGCCCGTCGACAGTCGCCTCGAAGCCAAACGATGTGAGCTGATCGACAATCGTCTGTGTTGCGGTGTTCCAGTCGGTCCAATCTGATGGAACAAGAATTGGAAGTTTAACAGCGGTACCATCCTTGTCCGTCCAGGTACCACCCTGTTTCGAGTATCCGGCTTCTTTGAGGACTGCAGCGGCTTTTTTAGTCTGGGAGCTGTCAACTCCATACGTTTCGAAGGAACTCATTGCATCGCCCAACCACTGCTTTTGATTGGACGAAGCGATCCCAATCGGGATTTCAGGAACCTGCTTCGAATCCGCGGAGACGTTGTTCATCACCTGCTTCCGGTTGATAACGTACTGAATCGCCTGCCGCACGGCTCGGTCTCCAGCGTGACGGTGCGAGTGGTTCGGAACCAACCCATACCCCCAGTTTCCTGGAAGCTGAATTTGTTTAACAGAGTCCGGTAGCTCCTCAACGATGCGCGTCGGCATGAACAAGGAAAATGCCGAGTCGATGGTTTGGTTCTGTAGTGCCTGTTGAACCGCCTCATTCCCGTCCTTGTAGACGAAGACGTATTCGCCGAAGTTGATCTTTTTCGAGTCTGGATGATCATCTCGCAGCGTGAGGAGTAATTGCTGTTGTCCAGCGCTGTCGAATTCGAACGGGCCGCTGGCAATCGGCTCTTGCCACGCAAACTCCTGCAGTTCCCTGATACCTTCTTTCTTGTTTTTCTTGATCTTCTCGAGATACTCGCCGAATACGCTCTTTTTTTGCCTGACGAATCGACCACTGAGTATCTGGAACTGGACGATCTTCTTGTTGATCGTCGAGTTGAACTTCATCACGACGGTTTTGTCGTCGGGTGTCTCGATCGAATCAGTGTAATCAGCGTAGGTTTCTCCCGTATGCAATCCGATTCGGAGCTGTGTGGCGACGTCGGCGGATGTGACATCGTCACCGTTTGCCCACGTCAGCCCGTCACGAATCGTCATCTTGAACGTGTTTCCACCGTATTCCCAATCTGAAATCGCGTATGGTTTGAACTCGCTCGTGGCGAAGTTGTACTTCGCAAAGGCATCGAACAGCACCTGTCCCGAAATTTCGGCGAGCTTCGATGGATTGCTCGGATTCCACTGCATGTTCTTCGGGATGATGTTGGTATAGCTCGTGTGCCGACCGTTCTCTCCACCTCCCCCGTCACCACCATTGTTGCCGAATGTACAGCCTGCAAGGGCGGCAGCCCCCGAAACTCCAACTAATCCGACAAATTGGCGACGATTGAGTATATCTCTATGGCTCGTGGCTTTCTCTACCATGTTCCACTCTGACTGCGGGGAGTACTCCGTAATAAGTGTTGTGGTGACATTCTCCTGAGACGTATGTAAGAAAGGATACCAATGTGGCTAACCTAGGCCTTGATCAGCGATTGTCCAACCGAAGCGAGTTGAAAAACCGCTGGCGGCGATTGTTTAGCCCTCACATTTGCCACCACTTAGATTAATCCTGTTATCGTCGATGGCCTGGATGATTGCGGTATTCCGTGTTCGTTCAAGCAACGAACTCCATAGTTCGCTTCGACTTCTCACGGAGTATTATCTCAAAGTTGTGGCTTCTATCTACTATGAGTCGATCGCCGGTGGTGGTGACCCATACCATTCCCCGACAAAGCACGAGAGATCCTTCCATTACAGTATCTTCGAGATCAGAATGAGTAGTGCCGAAACTGAAGCCAACTCCCGATTGAGCACATTTCATTTGATATGGTCAAACAACTCCGTTGTAGCGAATATACTCGAAATCTGTGTTGATAATATAGAACGATCATCGATATTATACCATCCTTCGGACGCGAGAGCAACATGAGATGAACCTAACTGAATCTCCTGAGAAGCGTGTTGATTTGTTCGCGTCGTCTCAGTTGGGCACTCATCATCGATATCAGAAGCTGAATTCTAACTCTTCACACTGTCCCCGAGACGTGGTCGTCTTTCTCGTGAACGGGTAACCCGACTGTACGACATGGTGAAAAACCCCAGCAACTGAGTTCCCAGATCTTGACAGTGCTCACTCGCAGCATTACACTAGTACTCCTGTAACGCCAAACAGTGGCAATCTCACTCCCGGTGTGTTTACTATATGGAAACGATGGATGTCTGGTGTGACATTATTATAAGCCAGCGTGTCGCCGTCTTTGACAGATTCGGATCTACTCGCAGATATTCGAGTTGCCAGCAACTCGATGACGGTAGGGCTTTCGTAGACCCTGTCCACACTGCAGGGGCGATTGAACCGTGTAATGAACGATGCTATCATCTCGATCGAGACAGTGTTGTGAATCGATGCGACCTTAGTTTACACGGAGCAGAATTGCTTGTTCAATAGAGTTCCCAACTGTTATGTAATCGAGAGAACTGTGGCGCTCTGTCAACTGTACTGAAGACGAATCAGATAGGATTTGCCATTATAGAACATGATCGAGGAGAATCGAGACAGCAATTACTACGGCAAATCGGTTCAGTGACAGCTCGAATCGTATCATTCACGACGGAGCTGCCATCGTTACAGTCCATTTTGCCATTGCGCTTTCGGCACCAGCGATTGCTGCGGATTAGTCACAAACTGTAATCAATATCTGGGATGAGACACAGTAACACCTTCAATTTGATATTTATCCGACTACATTCGAACCGGCACCCACTGACGACCCAGTAGCGGTACCTGACGGTTGTTGCGACCGTCGTCAGCGATCAAGCACTGTTGCGCCGTGTTCCAGCGATTCGAGCGGGTCATTCGGTTCATCGTGTTCGTACACGAATGCTGTCACATCATTGGTACGGGCTGCGTCGAGACATTGTTCGATGTCGACATCACCAGTCCCAACTTCGACCGGTGTTGCGGTTGCGGCATCACAGTCCGTGATATGGACCAAATCGATGCGGTCAGCGTACGTCTCGATGAACGCCACTGGATCACTCCCACCCGCTTCGACCCACCCAGTATCGACCTCAATCCCGAGTGCGTCGCTGCTCTGTTGTACGAGTTCGTCGAGAGCGGTCTGCCCCTCGACAGCGACGAGTTCGTGATCGTGATTGTGATAATGGAGCGTTCTGCCGGAATCAGCCACCTGTTCAGCGAGGTTCGTCAACCGAGTTGCAGTCTCTGTCACAGCGTCGACATCAGCAAAGAGCTCTTGGTCGAGCCATGGAACGACAAGCGTGTCACAACCGACCTCAGCGTATGCTTCGATTGTGCCTTCGAGGTCCGATTCCAGTGCTTCGATACCGACGTGTGCGGATACCGCTTCGAGATTAGTCCGATCAAGAGCGTCTGCGACTGCCGTCGTATCAGCATCTGCGAATCGATGGGCGAACTCGACGCCGTCAAAACTCGTCTCACCCACTCTGTCGAGCAGTGACGGGAGTGATTCATCGATGTTGCGAAGTGTGTACAACTGTATTGCTGTTGTGCTCACAGATGAACGTTCATCCCTGGTATTAAATAACCACGGCTCGACGCGGAGTCGACTCCTACTTCGATGAAACCGGTACCACTCGTCGACACGTCACCCTCCAGCCGTGGCCAGTGTTTGACTGATCAGCATCGACACGGCACGTGGTTCGCTCACGCACAACCGACAACCATCGAATGCACGACTTCGTTGGAACTGTCGTACGCCGAACCTAATCGTCGAACGAAATCACTATCTAGGTGGTCGTTCAATGTAACTATTAGCGGATGAGTCAGTACACAGTTGCAATTATTGGAACGGGTCCGGATCCAAAGAATCCAACCGTTGATGGATTCGCTATGGGATACCGACACGCAGAAGCGTACCGGAACAATGAACAGTGTCGCCTCGTCGCTTGCGCGGATATCGTCCGTGAGAACGCCGAGGCGTTCGCTGACGAGTTCAGCCTCAATACGGACCAGATCTACGAGGATTACGAAACGATGTTCACTGAGGCCGAACCAGATCTTGTCAGCGTAACCGTTCCGCCAGCGATTCACGAGGATATTGTCGTCGACTGCGCCCGGAGTAATGCCGTTGAGGCCGTTCACTGCGAGAAACCGATGGGCCACACGTGGAAAAGTGCCGAACGGATGGTCCAGTCGTGTTGGAGACACAATACACAGCTCACGTTCAACCGACAGCGTCGGTTCGGCCGACCCTTCACGGAGGCAAAGCGACTTCTCGATGAGGGGACCATCGGCTCACTCCAGCGCGTGGAAATTGGGTGGGGTGATTTCTTCGACACTGGTGCTCACATGGTCGATCTTGCCGTGATGTTCAACGGCGATCGCCCTGCCGATTGGGTTATCGCACAGCTGGACTATCGAGAGGAAGACGTCAGATTCGGAGCACACCAAGAGAATCAGATGTGGGCTCAGTGGCAGTACGACAACGGTGTCTATGGGACGCTCTCGACCGGGGCGGGTTCGTCGTTGGTCGGTGCTGCGCTCCTTTTGCGCGGGACTGCCGGGACGATCCGAATCGATGTCGACGGCGGTCCGATGCTCGAACTCGAACACGATGGGACACGAGAGAGTATCGATGTCGGTGGCGAGACAATCCACGGCACTCCGCAAGATGGTGACCGATTCGGCTCTCATCTTCACGACCGAGCTGTCAGTGATATCATCAGCGCCCTCCAACACGATGACGAATCACAGCTTTGTGGTCGTATCGGCCTCAACACTGCCGAAATTCTCTTTGCTGGATACGAATCTGTTCGTCGCCGAAAGCGAATCGATCTCCCACTCGATCTCGACGACAACCCAATCGAACAGATGGTCGAATCGGGAGCGCTCTCGCCGATGCCGGAGAGCAAAGAGTAAGACACTCAAACAGTACGAACGCCGCTCACAGCCGCATTACTCTCTGAGGAATCGACGTTTGTTTCTATGGCTCTCCTTTGCGTCTCGGCTTTCGATCGCGTACCACAGTGTCGTCTGGAATGAAGTGGTATACACCGATCAGAGATCAAACTCGGAGGTACATAATTTTGTTACTAAACGTAACTATTATTATACGCGAGTATAGTGTGTATTGACGTACCACATCATCGTGTATACCAGAGTGATTCGAAACGATCGCTCACAGTATCACAGAGTAGTCGCTGTAATCACGTACGGCATGTTGAGCTCGCAACTCTCGACTGTGGGGTTGATCGGACGAGTCAAGACTGGGACGTCACGCAACCACTCGATACTGAAACAGCGTCCAAAAGCGCTGGAAGCTGGCGATCTCCAGCTTCCAATCCATTCAGATGCTTGCTACCGATCATCCCTCCTTACGAGCAGCACGAAGCACCCCTAATCCTCATTTTGTATTTAATTCACTAGATATTTTATAATCTTTACACTAGTAGAAAATATTATTAGTATAGAGTTTATTGTATGGTGATGTACCACGTAACAGTGTGTACCCAAGCAATGGAGGCCTATACCATATCTTACCATGAGTGGAAACACAGAACGGAACAGAACGAATGAATCGACACGGATCCGATCGAAGGTCCAAAACTGGTCAACATCGCGGCGGAATTTCCTGCGAGCGGCCGTAGCGGCAGGGGGACTTGCTTCGGGCTTCAGTTCAGTTGCGGTCAACGACGCTGCAGCGGCAGGCATTCCGACGCCGTGGCTCCACCGGGACGGCAACTTGATCAAGGATCCAGACGGCAACACGGTTACGCTTCGCGGTGTCAACATTGCGGATCCAAAGCGAATCGACGTCACCGCACCCGCACGTGGGATGACTGCCGTTCAGGTCATCGACATGCTCACCAACGAGAGTAACGGTTGGTATCCACGAATGATCCGGCTACCGGTTCAACCCGTCGACATCGGTGAGTACGAACCCGGTTCGGGACCACCGATACCGGCGTTCGATCAGAGCCAACTGGAGAGTTACTTGAACGACCATCTCGACGCGGCGGTCCAGCGATGTGCCGAGCGTGGCGTCTACTGTATCATCGACTATCATCGACACAGAGACGTTCAGTGGGCAGAGGGACAGTCGGGCCCCGTCAACACGGCCCTCCAAGACGAAGTCAACATGTTTTGGGACATCGTCGCCCCGCGCTACGCCGATCAGTCTCACGTCTTATACGAGGTGTACAACGAGCCACAGGAGCCGGGGATGTGGAATGATCCAACGACCACCGAGTGGGTAGCCGATATTTGGCGACTCTGGCTGGATATGGCTCAGCCATGGGTTGATACGATCCGATCTCATGCTGATAACCTGATCCTCATGGGATCGCCCAGTTGGTCCCAGAGCCCGGAAGGTGCGCTCGTTGAGGAGTTCTCTGGCAGTGATATCGCCTACACCTACCACGTCTATCCGGGTCACAATGTGAGTGCTGAGAGCTGTCACTGCTGGGATGACGCCACAGTGAATGGCGAAGGCGTCGCGCAGGTGTATGAACAGGCTCCACTGTTCGTCACTGAATTCGGTTGGGAACAGAACGCTGGACGGTACATCGGCGGCACGGATACGTTCGGCAATGCGTTCCTCGATTGGCTCGGACAGAGCGATGCGATCCACTGGACCGCATGGGTTGCCGATCCCGTCTGGCAGCCAGTCATGTTCGATCGCCCGTTTGCCGATAATGCAGACGACTCAGTTGGAGATCCGTACAACGGGACCGTCCCCGAGGACTGTCCAAACGTGCCCTGTGAGTGGTCTCTCAACACAGGAAGCGGATTTATGGGCGATACCATCAAGACCACGCTGTCGAATCTTCGCAACGATGGCGTTCCCGGTAGTGGCGGTGGTGGTGGCGATACGACCGCACCGACAGCGCCCTCAAATCTCTCGGTGACGGAGACGACCAGTTCCTCAGTCACTGTGAGCTGGGACGGCTCCACTGATTCCGGTGGGAGCGGGCTGGCTCATTATGCGGTGTCGGTCGACGGAAGCCAGAACCAGACCGTCTCCGCTGGCACCACCTCGACGACGGTCGATTCGCTCGCTTCGGAGACGAGCTACGAGATCGGTGTCACCGCGGTCGATGGCGCGGGGAACACCTCCGGTGCGGTGACGACGACGGCGGCGACGGATGGCGGATCGACAGGCGGGTTGGTGATCAACGACTACGACGGCTCGCCCGCGTGGTCGTCAAACACGAACGATCTGGGCCAATGGTGTGGCGGTGGCTCGTTCCAGAACGGCGGTGGGGCAGTCTCTGGGGACGCCCTCGTTCTCGAGTACAACAACGGCGGATGGATACAAGAACAGATCAACCAGGACATCAGCGATTACACGACGCTCGTTCTCACCGCGAAAGGCGCATCTGGCGGCGAGGAAAGCGGCATTCAGTTCGAGATGGGCGGCGTGAGCACGTCACTTTCGAACGTCACCACCGACAGCATCGGCACGAGCGCTGCGGACGTGGCAGTTGATCTGGAGTCGGCGGGCGTCGATCGCTCTGCCTCCTCGTTGTCGCTCCGACTGAACTTCTGGGGAGCCGGAAGCAGTACTCTCTCCATCCAAGAACTCAGACTCGAATAGCAGTACGATCCCTACACGAGTAATCGACAATCACGTTGTCGATAGTCGGCCTCAGTGCTGGCGTCTCCAGCGCTGAGATCAAATCATTTCATTGGTCAATTCGACGAATAATGTCACACGACAATCAAACGAACGAAAGCAACACTGGATCGCATAGCAACCGAACGATCGACACGCTATCCCGGCGCGATGTCCTGAAGTCCACGGTTGCGGCTGGTGCATTTGCGACTGGTATTGGCACAGGCGTTGTCGGTACAGCTGGAGCAGCGGTGATCCCGACGCCACCGCTGCACGTCGACGGTAACCTGATCAAAGATCCCGACGGCGCAACGGTTTCACTGCGCGGCGTCAACATTGCGGATCCAAAGCGAATCAACGTAACGTCGCAGGCACGCGGAAAGACAGCCGAGCAGGTCGTCACTATGCTGACCGACACCAGCCAGAACTGGCATTCGCGGGCGATTCGAATACCAGTTCAGCCAGTCGATATTGGCGAACATCCACCCGGAGAGGGGCCATCACCGGTGGCGTTCACTCAAAGCCAACTCGAAAGCTACCTCACAGATCACCTCGATCCGCTGATCGAGCACTGCTTAGCGCGAGGGGCGTACGCCATCGTTGACTATCACCGTCACCGCGATATCCAGTGGACGAACACGTCGCTCCACGACGAGGTCGAACTGTTCTGGGATACGGTCGCACCACGGTATGCCGATCAGCCACACGTCATGTACGAACTGTACAACGAACCACAGGAACCCGGTATGTGGGGTGATCCGACGCAAAAGTCCAACTGGGCGGATGTCTGGCGCGACTGGAAATCCACGGCCCAGCCGTGGGTCGACCTGATCCGCTCACACGCACCGGACAACCTCGTCCTGATCGGGTCACCGAGCTGGACCCAGAGTCCCGAGGGTGCGCTCGTCGAACCATTTGATGGCAGTAATCTCGCCTATACCTACCACGTCTATCCAGGCCATCAAGTGAGCCAATCCAGCTGTCACTGCTGGGACGATGCCACAGTGAATGGCGAGGGCGTCGCGCAGGTGTACGAAGAGTATCCTCTGTTTGTCACGGAGTTCGGCTGGCAAGAGGGTGCTGGGCGGTGGATCGGCGGTACGGATACGTTTGGTTCGGCGTTTCTCGACTGGCTCGAACAGAGCGATGCGATCCACTGGACTGCGTGGGTTGGCGACCCGGTCTGGTTGCCAGCAATGTTCGACATGCCGTTCACTGATATCAGCTGGGAGGACAACATCGGAAATCCGTACGAAGAAGACGTTCCGACGGAGTGTCCGAATCTCCCCTGTGAGTGGTCTGTGCTCAGCGGCGACGGGCAGATGGGTGATGACATCAAGAACACGCTGAACAGTCTCCGTAATGACAACCCACCAACTGTCCCCTACGACGAACAGCTGCCGCCGGTGCCGTCTGGTCTCACTGTCGATGGTGTGACCGAGGTCACCGTCGACATCTCGTGGTCAGCCGTGACGGATAACGGCGACGCCGGATTGAGCCACTACAACATCACTCTCGATGGGACGAAGCGCACAGAGGCCCCGAAGGGGACAACAAGCACTACGATCTCAGAACTCACTGCTGATACGACGTACACGATCGGCGTATCGGCGGTTGACCGCGCGCGTAACGAATCCTCGACGGTAACTGCGCAAGCGACGACGGACGTTTTCGAGGATTCAACGGCACCGTCGGTGCCAGCAAATCTCTCCTCGCCATCGAACACCTACCGATCGGTGACAATCTCGTGGGACGCCTCGACCGATGCGGGGGATGCAGAGACAGCTGGACTTGGTCACTACAACGTCTACATGGACGGTACCAAAGAAACAGAAATCGAAGCAGGAACAACGGAGGCGATTCTGACCGGATTGGACTCGGACACCACCTACGAATTCGGTGTGTCGGCGGTCGACCGTGCGGGCAACGAGTCCACACAATCGACGCTGTCGGTGACGACCGATCTGGCTGGGGCGGGTCCAGATGACTTGCTGATCAACGACTTCGATGGATCGCCAGCGTGGCCAACCTCGAACGACCTCGGCAACTGGACGGGTTCGGGTGGCTTTGAGAGCATCGGTGTGACTGATGGCACACTGCGCATCGACTACAACGCCAGCGGCTGGTACGGCACCAAGGTGGCCCAAGACATCTCGAACTACTCGGCGCTCCGGATGAAGGTCGTCGGCGACAACGGCGGCGAACACAGAGATATTCAGCTCTCATTCGGTGGCGTCCAGCAGATGCTCCCTCAAGTGACCGACAACACGATCGAGACGACGCCGACGATCGTCTCGGTTGATCTCGAAGCCGCAGGCGTGGACCGTGCATCACCCGGTCAGCTCGATCTCCAGTTCTACAACGGGGGCAACAGCGCTATCGAAATCGAGGAGCTCTGGCTCGAACAGAGCTGAGATGATACCTGAATGATGTCTCCATCAGGCATCCGCTCTATCGACGTGATGTATCGATCCCGAATCACACCCACGATAACAAAACAGATCCGATCGACATGACACACGACATGAACGCAGAACGAACCGACACACTGCCAGAAGGAGACGAATCCACAGCCCGTGACCAGCGGATTGTACGGAACACGAGCCGGCGCGTCTTCCTACAGGCTGTCGGTGCCGGTGCAGTGCTCGGGGCCTTCACGATTGGCCACGCAGAAGCGGCTGGAATTCCGACGCCGTGGCTCCATCGGGACAGGAATCTTATCCGAGATCCAAGCGGAAATAAGGTGATTCTCCGTGGGGTAAACATCCCCGACGTGAGCCGTCTGAACGCGGACAACTACTACTCCTACACAGCTGCGGAGTATATCGATTGGGCCACGAACGGGAACGCTCCCCCTGGGACCGACGATCCGAACGGCTGGTACGCTCGGGTGATTCGGTTGCCTGCACAACCAGTCGATATCGGTGGCCACTCGCCCGGCGCGGCGCCTCCCGCACCGGCGTTCACCCAGAGTCAACTCGATAGCTACGTGACGAATCATCTTCGCCCCGCAGTTGACCACTGCCGTGATCGGGGTGTCTACTGCATCGTCGATTATCACCGTCACCGCGGCCAGTACGACGAGAATCTCTGGTTCACGAGCGACGCTATCGACAATGAGGTCCAACTGTTCTGGAACACTGTTGCTCCCGAGTTCGCCAACGACTCGCACGTCCTATTCGAGGTGTACAACGAGCCGACCGAGCCGTATCCCGACGACGTGGACCCGGCCTCGGATTCGCAGGCGGCGCTGGACGCGTGGAATCAGTGGAAGCAGAACGCTCAGCCGTGGGTCGATACGATCCGCCAGCACGCGCCACAGAACCTCGTACTCATCGGATCGCCACGGTGGTCCCAGTGGACCGCTCAAGCCCCTCGAAACGAGTTCGATGGAGATAATCTCGCGTATACAGGCCACGTGTACGGCCAAGACAATCTCAAGCCGTTCGCTGACTCGTTCGGCGCACCGTCCCAAGACGTGCCCGTCTTCCTGACTGAATGGGGATACAAGACCGGTCGAGCACCCTACTTGTCTGGTACAACGGCTGTGGAGGGCCAGATGTTTCTGGATCTCTTCGACAACTACCCGATCCATCCCATTCCATGGGCCTTCGACTTCCGGTGGGTGCCCCAGTTCTTCAACAGGCAGACGCGCGACGATTGGGAACTGCTCCGCAACAACGAGACCCACGGTGGACTCGTGAAGGATCTGCTCTATGAGAACCGAAACAACGATCTCCCGACCGATGGAGGGAGCGCTTGACACCCTCCGACCGATGGACGTAGAATACAGACAATGACAGAAGACACACACGATACCGGCTCGACAGAGGACCGAGAGACGAACAGCGCTACCAGTAAACAGCGATCGAGCAATCGATTTGTCGACGTATTCGGTGGTGCTTCACGCCGGGATTTCCTGAAGGCGGGTGCCGCCATCGGGGTCGGCAGTCTCGCACTCGGTTTCGGAAGTTCGGCGATGGCCGCGAAAGTCGAGGAAAAGTGCAACACTGATTACGGCAAGATCGACGTCGGGAACGGGTTCACGCTGATGGACAACCAGTGGGGGATGGCAGGTGCCGATCAGTGTATCTGGCTCAACGACGACGGAAGCTATGGGTACGACTTCGACGCATCGAACGCAGGCGGCGGGATCAACTATCCAGAGGTGTTCATCGGAACGCGACCGTGGGGTGACGACACGGGCGTCGCCGAGTTCCCTCTCCAGCGCCAAGACGTTGATGAGTTTGTGATGGAGGTTGATGCCGACAGCAATATCTCTGGCGGCGAGTGGGACTGGGCCGAAGAGTGGTGGTTGATGGAACAGCCCCCTGACCAGCAGACCGAAACACACCAGTACGAGATCATGCTGTTGCTCGATTGGGGTGGTGGCCACGATCACGGAGGTGTGCAGGTTCCCGGTGCCTGGACCGACCGCTTTGGCAACACGGTTGATCTCTGGACCGTCTATAACTCCGGTGGAACGAGCGCCAAGTTCTACATCTTCCGGATTCAGGGTGGTCACGATGGCGGCAAGATCGACATGGCAGAGATCATCGAGTATCTCAGTACGAACGAGGGAATCCGAGGCGACCTGTGGCTTTCGGGTATCGAACTCGGAAACGAGTACTGGAGTGGTGCCGTGGGACAGACCACCTACAACACGTTCAATGTCACTATCAACGGCTCGACGTACACGAGCGGGAGCAGCGACGGAGCCGAGACGCCAACAGCAACACCGACAGACACACCCACCGACACACCAACTGACACGCCGGGTGGCGGGCTAGTGATCAACGACTACGACGGCTCACCCGCGTGGTCGTCGAACACGAACGATCTGGGCCAGTGGTGTGGCGGCGGCTCGTTCCAGAACGGCGGTGGGGCAGTCTCTGGGGACGCCCTCGTTCTCGAGTACAACAACGGCGGGTGGATGCAAGAACAGATCAACCAGGACATCAGCGATTACACGACGCTCGTTCTCACCGTGAAAGGCGCATCTGGCGGCGAGGAAAGCGGCATTCAGTTCGAGATGGGCGGCGTGAGCACGTCACTTGCTGCGGTGACAAGCGACAGCATCGGCACGAGTTACTCTGATCTCACCGTCGATCTGGAGTCGGCGGGCGTCGATCGCTCTGCCTCCTCGCTGTCGCTGCGACTGAACTTCTGGGGAGCCGGAAGCAGCACTCTCTCCATCCAAGAACTCAGACTCGAATAGCCAAGTAACCACACGTCCAACAGAACAATGACACCAGACGATACATTCAAGCAGCAATCGAACGACAACATCAGAAGCGAAGACGAATCGTTCGGTACTGTTCATTCGAAATCGACTCGTGACAGTACCGCAGTTCGTTCGAGTTTGTCGTTCAGACGTCGGACTGTTTTACGAGCAGTGGGTGGCGGTATGGCACTCGGGCTTTTCGGCAGCAGTCCGACGAGCGGGGCAGCGGCCTCGTTCGGTGATGGGGTCAATCTCCAGCCCTCGTATTTCTGTCGCGGTGACCAGAATTTGGGCTGGGGTCTCATGAACCAGTATCCGGATATCCAGACGGTACGGATCGAAATTGAGCCGTTCTCGTTCAACGAGATCAGCACGACGAGAGACGACGCAAAGCGATGGATCGACGAGGCCAACAGTCACGGATACGAAGTGATCGCAAGCTACCATCACTATCCGGATAACGGCTCGTCCAACGCGTCTGCACTGCAGACCGCGGCCGACTGGTGGGTCGATCACTATAGCTACCTCTCACAAGACTCGCCGTTCACCATTAATATGATGAACGAGTGGGGTGATCACAGCGTCACGGCTAGCCAGTACGCGTCGGCGTACAACGATGCACTCAGTACAGTTCGGTCGGGGACGAACTACTCCGGTCCAATTGTCTGTGACGCCCCCGGCTGGGGACAGGAGACACACCGACTTGCCGACGCTACATCACAGATCGACGATGACAACATCATTTGCTCGGTACACGTGTACCCGAGCGGATGGAATCAAGAGGTCAACGAGGCGCTACAGCCGTCCCATCTGGATGTGGTGGACGAGACGGGGTATCCCTGTATGGTTGGAGAGTTCGGAAACTGGGCATCGAGTCCCAGTGGGGCCGACTGGTCCGCGATTGTCGACCACGCTAAATCCTTGGGCTGGCCGGTGATCGGATGGGCATGGAACGGTGATGGCTCTGGCGATCCGATGAATATGTCGTCTCCTTACTGGGGCGACGACTGTGGTGCGACCTCGTATTCGGCATCTTCGTACTTCGATGTCGTGTACAACAAGCTCGGTAACGGCGGGAATGGCGGTGATGACACGACGGCTCCGAGCCGACCCCCTAATCTCTCGGTGACGGGCACAACAAGCTCTTCAGTTAGTGTGAGCTGGGACGGGTCCACTGATTCTGGCGGAAGCGGGCTGGCTCATTACGCAGTGTCGGTCGATGGCTTGCAGGACCAGACCGTCTCTGCTGGGACCACTACAGCAACCGTCGACTCACTTGCTGCGGAGACGAGCTACGAGATCGGCGTCTCTGCGGTTGATGGCGCAGGGAACGCATCGAACACGAGTACCGTTACAGCGACAACTTCCACAGGGGATGGTGCAGGAGACGTGCTCGCGGAGGTAGAGCCGAGCACGACGACTGCGACCGTTGGCGAGCGGATCACGTTCCAAGTCGCGGACACTTCCGGCGATGAGCGGTGGATCACAGCTCTTGACTGGACGTTCGGGGACGGCACGACCGCGAGGGGCTGGTGGAACGAACACGCCTACGCGGCCGCAGGCACTTACACGGTCGCGGTGACGGCCACCGCTAACGACGGAGACACGACCACTGACGAGGTGACCATCACTGTCTCCTGATCAGTCTGGAGTCGTTGGTTCCGGTCGTTCGAACCGAACGACTCAGTCTCGAGATTCCATAGCATACCTCGCTCAGAATCAAATCTGAGAACGACCACGCGGGCGAAATCGGCCAACCCAAGACATCGAATCCAAACAGCCGAGTCGGTCTTAGTCCCACTATTTGCATATACAGAAAAGTAATATAATATTCATATCTAGAAATAAAATTTAAGGTTTAGTAAAATAATTGGTTCGTATGGTCAAACGAAGGGCCATACTGAAAAGTAGTATCGCATTCGGAACCCTTGGACTAGCAGGCA
This sequence comes from Halocatena marina, assembly GCF_023276375.1. Classification (GTDB taxonomy): domain Archaea; phylum Halobacteriota; class Halobacteria; order Halobacteriales; family Haloarculaceae; genus Halocatena; species Halocatena marina. Next base: position 1,099,876 of record NZ_JALLPK010000001.1, read on the forward strand.
AAGTCGTGGGACAGCAGTCGACAGGATCTCTCGAAACGACGCCAGCAGCTGACGATCAGCTGCCGTCGACAATAACGGCAGAGACGACGATTGCCGAGCTGTGTCCTCAGTACAACGACCCATACTATGTCCCGCGTGACTTCCTCGATTACCTTCCGGGACAGAGTTCATCAAGCTCCGTAGCAGGAATGACAGATTCCGAGAAGGCAGAGCGGTTCGACTACAATATCGAGGCAGTTCGGAATAAAGTTGAGGATGGTACGCTCACACTCGGTGAGTTGGGCACGCAAGCCTTGCCATTTGTCCAGACTCTTGCGGCCGCTGATTTCCCGGCTCACGCAACCGTCAAGCTCCTTCCACGGCTTGCGTTGGTTCCCGACGAAACAGAACAACTGTCTCTTCACAATCAACCCCAGAGTGTTTGGGATGAGACTGCGGGTCCCGTCACTGCAAACAACAATCCGGCACAGTTCACGCAGAATCAGTGGCCGACCGATGCCCGCACATACAGTCCCGAGGAGGTCGCTATTCGCGATCGAGTTCACGACCAGCCAATGAACGAGGAGTGGGGAAGTGCTGCTCCGCTTCCAGACGATGTGCTTTACAGCGACACAAACCCCGTTCTCGATGCGGCGAGTCAGAAGGTTCATCCGGTGACTGGTGAGTCTCTCGATGGTGACGGTTTTACCGCCACTGCACCGATGGTAGCTGAGATCAAAATGCACGTTCTCAACGACGGCTACTGGTATCAGTATCTCAAATTCAAGAACGTTAGTTCGATTCCCTACCATCTCGATGGTGCCATTCTCTGGTGGTTAGGACCGTCGGGAATGGGTCGAAACCTAGCAGACGGTCACTACAACAATGTTCAGCGTCCGAATCCATCTCTCGGTCATCCACAACGAGACGTCATTGAGGTCATCCACGACGGTTACGAGGGTCTCTCTGTGTACGCGATTCGACTGGCCTACCACGATCAGCCCTACCACATGCGGACTGCCTACCCAAACCAGTGTTGGTCACTCGAAATTGGTACGCCCGCGTATGCGACGACCGTATCGTATCCGACGCCCGCGGAGCGCCAACAGCTCGTCGATACGATGTTGGATTCACTCCACGTCGAGCTGGAGACGAATATGGATATGAATGATGATCTCTTAGAGGCGGTTGACCTCAAACATCGGGTCCCAAACTAGCTGTGTTCCCAACGCGAAGAACTCGGGACTGTTGTATGCAATCTCAAGCAGACTGTTCGGGCAGGCCACCGTGGCCGCGATCGACGCTGGGAACTGATTGGGAGGATCGCTGGTCTAACTCTCGTGATCACCAACCGGACCGAGGCTGTTTGACAACAGTTCTAACACGAGAGCGTGAGTGTGACCGATCTTGGGAGAGCACTCTTGACCTTCCGTATGCGAACAGACCTGACGGTGATGTATTATACGAACATATATAATATCTTAGTGAAATAAGTCGTTATTCTACAACTACTACCGCGCAAAGTATAGATTCCGACCAATCAACTCGTATAACACTCGATCGACCATAACTGAGTTAGCATTCGACTGTGGAACATCATTTAGTTGGTATAATTAAAATCAGGTATGCTTAACAAAGCGACATATGGTTGTCAACACATCAGAGATCAAATATCCCAATAAAATGCTATTTACCAGCGCAAACCAACGAATCCACTCCATAGAACTTGATGAAATACTCGTTAATAGCACTTCTTTGACTGTTACTAATGTAATACGTGTAAAACACCAACCTTAATATATAGCTACAATTATCAAATAATATACATTTTTGAGAGTGTCTGACAGATGTATCAGCTAATGCCCATTACCTTCTATATCCTGATAGCTCCCATGATATGATTAATAGGTGTTATTTATTGCTCTGCAAGGACACTGCTCACAGAGTAGATAGTATCGTTGCCAGTACATTCACTTTCGCCTCGCTTAGCAGTTCTATATACCGTCTCGGGGCCACGAATGTAGTGGGTCGCTCCTGTCCTACAACTGCAAAACGTTACCATGCCATTAATCGAAACAAACCAAATGAGGAGAGACCGGTGAATCTTCCAGATGTCGTCTCACGAGATGAGTGGCGAGTCGCCCGTGAGGAGTTGCTGGCCAAAGAAAAGGAACTTACCAAAGCACGGGATGAACTGAACACCGCACGCCGTCAGCTTCCGATGGTCGAGATTGAGTCAGATTACGTCTTTGAGGGCACGGCTGGCGAGGCTAGCCTCCTCGATCTATTCGAGGGCCGTCGTCAGCTCATCATTTATCATTTCATGTTCGATCCAAATTGGGATGAGGGCTGTTCAAGCTGCTCGTCCGGAGCTGACGAAGTTTCGGAGGGGCTTCTCGAGCACTTACACTCCCGCGACACGACATTGGCGTATGTTTCCCGCGCGCCGCTAACCAAACTAGAACTATTCAAACAGCGCAAAGGATGGACGTTTCCCTGGTACTCATCGTACGATAGCGACTTCAACTACGACTTTCATGTCACTCTGGATGAGTCCGCTGCTCCTATCGAGTATAACTATCGAACCACATCCGACCACGAGAAAGCAGGGACGTCATACTACGTCGAGGGCGAGCAACCCATCGAACGCCACGGACATAGCTGCTTTTTACGTGATGGCGACAGCGTCTTTCACACCTACTCCACGTACGGCCGTGGTGCCGAAATGGTCGGAGGCTCGTACTACTTCCTTGATCTGACTGCGCTGGGTCGACAGGAAGATTGGGAGAAGCCAGAGGGCCGCGTGAACCGCAAACGACCACCCGACCCAGACCTTTCGACGTAGACTGGATTCATTGTTGTCATCCAGGTTTTCGCGCGGATAGGATGGTTTCTGTGATCGTTCCAACTGCCATTCTCAAAAATAGCAAGTATTCGACATATACTTGTACACAGAATGTGAGATAACACTAAAGACGGCTAACTGTGATTTGGATCTCTAATCGATTCTGGCCCATGAAATCATTTTCATTGCACCATCTACCCAAACTGATTAAATTCGATATAGCGATATACACTGTAGCACTGAGGTGGGACAGAATATAAATGATACACGCCTGATTTATCTCACACAATTACCGTCGAGATTGAGAATGTCTAATCAGTTTGTTGAACGCTACCGGAAACTACTGCCCTTCATGCGTCACTTGAGCGTGGCATCACCATTCGATCTCCTGTCACATACAGATACGAAACGGCCCCCAGTCCTCCGACACCGATCAGCGCACCGACTAAACCAAGACTGGCGTACGAGTCAAGAACAGTGAGCGTTACACTTCCGATCGCCGACCCGAGCGCGATCCCTAAAAACTGTCCTGAGAGCGTAAGTGCCAAGACAACTTCTCGTGACTCTGGTGCGGCCTGAAGCAGGCGGTTCTGTTGGGTCGGAATCAGTGCGAACACTGCGCTTGCGCCAATCATGAGTGCTGCTATTGCACCCACAATCGCTCCGATCGATCCAGCAACCGGAGCCAGCAACCAGAATGGGAAAATGCCGAGAATCACACCGACGAAGATGCCAAGCAGCATTTTCGTTGTATTCCAGTGATCTGATCCATAGCCGCCAACAGTGGCTCCCCCGATGCCCCCGACGCCGAGAAGAAGCTGTAGTAAGCTAACACCAGTGTTGCCGAATCCTGTGATGTTACGCAGCAACGGCCCGATGAATGTGACACCGACAAACACACTTGTGAACGCTGTCGTGATCAATCCAATATTCACGATGACTGCTGGTCGCCTGATAACCTGTAATGCTTGAAGTCCGACAGTTGAGTCTGTAGCCTCAACTGATGGTAAGAACACCCACAATCCGATGAATGCGAGAAGAGCGATGCTACCGACAAAGGCAAAGGTTGCGCGCCACCCACCGTATCCACCAATAAGCGTCCCCAGTGGAAGTCCCACGACGAATGATCCTGCTGAGCCTGCAACGACAAGTCCAATTGCCTGACCTTTCTTTCCGGCTGGTGCGAGCGCGGCGGCGACTGAAACGGCAACAGGAACAAAGATCGCTGCCCCAACAGCAATGATTGCCCGATCGAACACGAGTAATTCGAACGTGGGAAGAATAGCGGCAACTGCGTTTGTAACACCGTATAACAGAACTGTCCCGAGGAGGAGACGTTTCCGAGCGACGGTTCCAGTGAGCGAGACGAGTATCGGTGAACCGACGATGACAACAACAGCGTAGATCGTTACGAGCAAGCCAGCACTTCCTTCCGAGACGCCAAGATCTCCCGCAAGTTCACCGAGCACCCCCGTGAAGACGAGATTACCCGTTCCCATGACGAATGTTCCGAAGGTTAGCACCAACAATCGCTTGTGCGGAGTGGTGTCACTCATCGGTTATCTATCCCCCCGACCACGACTGATCGATTGTTAGTCTATCGTCGGTTATCTCGATAATGAAGAGAGTAGCCGTCGAGAACAGTGTTGATACCAATGCTGTACAGCTTTGAGTTGATAATTTATCCATGACGTACTATCTCCTCGCGCACTACTTTTTATCCACAGGTGGTATAAATTAACTAGCTTATAACTAGTTTAATCGTGGTGGTTTATGATACTCACTCGGTTTCGGAAAATCGTTCAAAGAGTAGAACTGTCGTTTTACGCTTGCGCTCTGAGTCCGATGTTATTTCTCTGAATATTATAATTTTCCGGATCTAAATAATTGCAATATATAGTGTACGAACGAGGATACGGATTCCACGTGTTGGTTAATCAATAGCGAGGGGTCGTTAGCATGATGCGTGCATAGTGACTCCATACCCATATGACTATATTGATGCATTTGGCCGACACCAGCAGGAGGACGAATCCAAGCGCAGAAATGAGGAGTGCGCTGGTGAGTGTTTCAATCTGCCACGCTCCGAGCGCGAATGTCGTTGTGAGACCAACGAGGAGGGAGTCCCAACCGAACAAAAGCTGAAGGGTAATATCAGTACGTGGAATCGGTCCAAACACGACGACAGAAGTACTCTCGTAGTACAGAGGTGCTAGCAAGAAGCTGACTGTCGTCGCCAACAGCGACCCCACCACCCCAAACGCGACACTACCGTACGCGAACTCACTCAGCAGATACACCACCGCCGTCCACGTTTGCAGACGAGTCACAAGCTGCTTCGTTCGGGACCAGAGTCCTCGGGTCTTCTCAGCCGGAGTCGGGTGGATATCGACAGCTAACAACGTCCGAAGGATCATTCGTTCGAACGCTGCCAACGCAACCACCACGACGAGTAATCCGACGAGAATAGGGATCCCAACGAAGATGGATACGAGTGGCAGCCCCAGTAGAAATCCGGTTGTGAGTAGGGTGAAGTAACAGATTCCAAGCGGAAACATAACTACGAGATAACAAAGATTGCGGTACGTCTGCGTTCGTACTAGATCTTTGAGGAGATGGGAGAGCAGCCGAGAAATAGTCTTTGAGTGAGATGAGATTTTAATTGACATTTTGATACTCTACCCGTTCGAAATGTTCTCGTTCAACCGATAGACTGTGTGCATCCTTAATCGATCCGGTTCGACTAAATTGATGTCTGTTTCAAAATCAGGCGTGGTGATGCTGTGATAGTAGTGAGAGACACGGAATTAGTGGTAGCGTGATCAGCTGTGTATGCTAGCATGCAAAAGAGGCGACGCTGATCACGTCGCCATATATAACTATTTCCCAGAACTGCTCCGATAGCGACTCTGCTCCTCTGATTATACTGCGCTCCTTCAATCGAACAAATGGAGCGAAACAACGTATGGCTGAGACAGAGACAAACCGAAACCAGAAGCTGGCGTCATCCAGATCACAACCCGAGAAATCGTGTTATTTTGCGACAGATCGGCGAAATTTCCTACGTGCGGTGGGTGGTCTCACCACTCTCGGTTTGCTAGCAGGATGTATTGGTGGAATGAGCGAAAACGCAAACGCAGACGATAAAAGTGCAAGTAGCGTCGATGGCTGGCTCGCTGAGTCAGACAATTACGATTCGATCACGGACATGACGGGAGAAGCTGCTGTCACTATCGAAGTCGGTCCCGAGAGTAACGAACACGTGTTCGCCCCAGCAGCAGTCCGTATCGATCCAGAAACGACGGTCACGTGGAAGTGGATCGGCAGTGGATATCACAATGTTGTCGATAGGGATGGGCAGTTCGAAAGCGGGGAACCAGAGGAAACGGCCACGTTCGAACATGAATTCAAAACGACAGGAATGTACTTCTACTACTGCACACCGCATAAATCGGTTGGGATGAAGGGTGTGCTCATCGTCGGAAATGACAGTGACAGTACATCCAGCAATAGTACGGAAACTGGTACGGGTAGTGAATGAATCACGGACAACCCTACTCAGATGGGTTTTGCGGATTCGGAAAAATGCTTGTTCTGCCGTTTGAGCGTACTGGCTCTTGAATCGAGAAAATTTCTCGAATTACGGTTCGAGCACCGCTCGGAACCGGACCTCATTCTCCATCATCCGGTTGTACGCATCAGAGACCTCTGTCAGGTCATATACTTCCACTTCGGGCGTGATATCGCGAAGCGCGCTGAACTCCAACGCATCCTGAGAGTCACGGGCGTGTCCAGACGCCCAGCCGCGAACAGATCCACGTGTTCCAACCAATGTTGCTCCAGACACTTCGATTGGCTCGTCAGGAACCCCCACGACAACAACTTCACCGTCCATCCCCAAGCCAGGAACAATTGACGAGATAGCGGCTGCGTTCGGCGCTGTTGCGAGGATTGCTGTCGCACCACCCAACTCTGAGAGTGCGTTTGCGGCGTCTTCTGCTTCGGTATCAACGAAATGATCGGCGCCCAATTCGAACGCGTACTCTTTTTTATCAGTTCCACGTGAGATTGCAACCGTTTCGAATCCTGCCTGACATGCATACTGCACACCGAGATGACCGAGACCACCAATCCCCTGCACTGCGACGAGATCCCCCGCCCGAGCGTCTGTGTGCCGGAGGGCGTTATACGTTGTTACGCCAGCACATAGAAGGGGTGCAGCATCTACTGCATCGAGTTCACTGGGTACCCGAGCGAGTACCTCTGCGTTGATTGTAGCGTATTCAGCATACCCGCCATCGATTGTTACGCCGTGAATTTCTTCGTTTTCACACTGCTGGAACTCACCGCGCCTGCAGGCTTCACAGACAAAACAATGGCCTGCGTGCCAGCCCGCACCAACACGGTCACCTTCTGTCCACATTTCAACGTCCGATCCGACTGCATCCACCCGTCCGACAATTTCGTGGCCCGGGATTCGTGGATAGGAGAGACCGGGATAGCCACCGGTCTTCGCGTACGCATCGCTATGACAAACGCCACAGGCGTCGATCTCGACACGAACTTCTGTTGTGTCGGGGGCTGGAACTGCTAGCTCGACCAGTTCAAACGATGCACCAGGTTCAGGGACTTCTACTGCACGCATCGTATCGGACATAGCGTCTTACTCATCGAGCGCGTCATCAATAAAGATGCTTCAGCGGATATTACGTTGCGAAAGCAGGTAAACCGAATGCCTCCCATCACAAAGGAGAGAAGCTGAACCAAATCACGTATCTGAAAGTTGTAGTCTCGTATACAACTGTGAGTAAATTTCATAATAGACACACTAGATAGATGGTGTATGAAGTAGTATCACAAAACGCTTGGATAGTAAAATGGATCTTGAATCCAGTCTCAATAAACCACTACTCGTTATTGTGGTCGTGTTCTTGGTGGTAAGCACTGTCGTTCTCTGTGTCATTGCCTTTGATCGACCTCGCATTACGGCAGTCAACACTGAGTGGGGAACCGTTACGGAGGATCGGACTGAGATTGTGACACAACTCGCGATCGAAAACCCGCGTATACTGGGAATAATCGAACTCTTCGTCGACGTTGAGTACTCCGTTTCTTTGAACACCGTCGAAATTGCTCGTGGTGAGAAGCAGTCAATCCAACCGTCGGGGAAACAGAACGTTGTTACCGTTTCGACGTGGGCCAACAACGACGATATCCCAAAGTGGTGGGTAACACACATTAACAATAACCAGACAACGACAGTGCGAGTGAATACGGACGTGGTTCTCACGCACGATGATCTGAGAGTCCCGCTTAATTCGTGGACACGAACGCGAACAGTGAGAACGAATATACTCGAACCGCTACAGAATAATGAAACGCGCACGCTCCGTACATTCGATCAACCACTTTTCATCGTCAATCGAACAGCGGCCCATTGGGGACAGGCTACTGCCAGACAGACACCGCTTATTGCGTCTGCAACGATTACTAATCCACTTCCGAATGCGATTCCGATCCTCAATATAGGCTATACGATACGAATGAACGACATCCGCGTTGGAAGCGATGTCGTCGATCAGCGAACTGACATTCCGCCCGGTAGCACGCGAACGATCGAGACACGAGCGATAATTAACAATACTCGGCTGGATGAGTGGTGGGTGACGCATCTCCAACGTAACGAAACGACACAGCTGACTGTTGATTTCTACGCAACGATCGAGTACAATGGCGTCCAACGTCGCATTCCTCTCGATTTCCTCACGTATCAGCGAACGATTCACACACAACTTTTCAGCAAAAATAATTCAACGGAACGCGGTCGTGATAGTATATCTGATTTACCGCGGACACCTGCTCATTTATTTCCCAGCGACCGAAGACGGTTCTTGATGGAGAATCCTTCCGAACGACTTCAGCGAAATCGATGAACTGCTTCGGACGAATGCGGTCAGACTCACGAAATCAGCATAAACGAATGGAAGCTGTGTCGTTCGGTGGACTACCAATGGAGCTCTCATTGAAGCAGTTGTAGGCATACTAAATATAATATTTCAGACCTTATTATTTTTCACAGGTCAAAAGTTCGTCACTGTATCAGCAGTATATATCAGATTCTCATCTGTTGTAATAGCCATCACGTGACGTGATATGGTTGACAATCCAAAAGTGATTTAACGAATTCAATGAATGGCTTCGATAACACATGCGGAAACAATCAACTCGTCGTACATTTCTCGCTACCGTTGGTGTTGTTGGAGTCACGTCATTCGCTGGATGTTCGTCGCTCTCGGGTGGAGAGGATGCAGCGTCTCCCACGCCTGGAAACAAGACGGGCACTCCTGCTCCCACGAAGAGTACGAAATCTCAAAAGAAAACCAAGACCACTGCTAATTCAAAAGGCGGGACTGGTGGATCTCAGGGTCCCGGCACATCGATTGATGCGTTCGATGATCTCTCTCAGTGGGAAGTCGATTACGGCAAAGTAACGACGATCAAGCAGGACAGCTTTCAAGGAGGTCAGTCTGTTTCTCTCGAACCAAAAAAGAGCGGAGATGAGCCTATCGCTCGGATTAAGCGGTCTTTCTACCCGAAAACGTTAGATCTGAGTAAGCACGATCTCTCGTTGGCAGCGAAGGTGAACGATCCTGATGGCATCAAGGTGCGAGCAGAGGTCATCGCACCGGCTGAAAGTTCTATGCTCACCGCTGTTCGTCGGATTCCTCGTGATCTGGGTGATTGGGTTCGCTTTGATCTCGGTTACACGGCAAGTAATGGTACTCCGGTGATGGACAAAGTCACAGAGATACGACTCCAAATCGGACCGTTACAGGACGCAACTGACTTTCAGGTGCTGATCGACGATCTTCGTAAGGTCCCAAAATCCACGAAGGGTAAAGTGATGTTCCAGTTTGATGATGGGCACGTCAGCGCGTACGAAACGGCGTATCCGATCCTGAAGGAGAAGGACTGGCCCGGATCTGTGGCCGTCATTCCCGAAATCATCGGCAAGGACGTCCGTGTTGACGAACCGATGATGCGCGAAATGGGCAAGAGTGGATGGGATATGATGGTCCACTCCGGAGAGCCACTTCCGGAACATTCGGAGAAACAACAGCGCAAAATCCTTCAATCCAGTCAGCAGGCCCTCGAACTTCTGGGCTTCAAAAAAGGAGCGCGCCATATCGTTGCGCCTTACAATCGTATGAATAAGACGACGCTCAGGCTTGTCGATGAGCTCTTTGAGACGGGCTATCTCCAAGGAGGGTGTCCAAACAACGCCCGCCATCCGAGCAATCCGAATTTCATCTCACGCGTTGACGGAGACGATATCCGAGGAACGAAACGAGCACTCGACACTGCAGCCAAATTCAACCAGCTTGCCGTCGTCTATTTCCACGTTATCGGTGACGATGGGCTCCCCGTAAGCAAGTTTGAGGAAATTATCAACTATGTCGAGGAGACGGATTTAGAGGTCATTACTCCATCTCAACTCGTTGATGGAGACAATTATTGATTTCAGGGATAGTAGGACTGTTTTCGGGTGGATGTGTATCAGTACTGGCTCCACGTAATCGCCTGTTCACGACAGCTTGATAGTTCGAGTGTGTTGAGGTCACAAATATCCTGACTCTGCTCAGAGAATGCTCTGTGTCTCTGTGTTCCGAAAAACAACATCAATCAATGATTTCTCGTCTACTTCATCAGCGATTTTCTAAGATTGTGAACGACGTCACATTGTGTCTCTTTAGCACAGGTGGAAAATAGTGAAGGCAACATCTGTCCAGCGTTATTCGAGATGGTGATACTCGAGTTCGTATCCTTCATCGATCGCCGACTCGATCGCTGAGGAGGGACGTCCCGGTTCTCGACACCACAGCGTCGAACCAGTGTTCGCGTGCGCAGAGAGGATGTTCTTCTGCCACACTTTGCGTGTCTCAGGAAAATCGGTTCGGAAGTGCGCACCACGGGATTCCTTTCGCTTCAGCGCCCCCCGGAGAACTCCTTCTGCGACAGTGAGCATGTACGAGAGATCGATAGCGAGTTCGAACGCTTCGCTCGTGAGGCCTCCCGTGAATCGGAGTGTCGTCGTGCGGTCTGCGATGTCATTGACCATTTCGAGACCCTGCTGAAGCGTTCTCTCGTCGCGAAAAATGCCCGCGTGTTCATCCATTACCCGGCGGAGGTCAGCGATTAACGCAGAGGGATGAACGTTACCGTCGCTCTCGACGAACGACACGAGTGCGCTCATTGTTCGCTCGGCGTCAGCAAGTACGCCATCAGGCATCGTCGATTCACCGACACCGTGCGCCGCAATATGACTTCCAACGATCTGACCGACAACAACAGTCTCTGCGAGGGAGTTACCACCGAGTCGGTTCGCACCGTGAAGTCCGGCAGCCGTTTCACCGACGGCAAAGAGACCATCAATAGCTGTTCGTCCGGTCGTCCAGTCGATATCGACGCCGCCCATCGAGTAGTGGGCGGTCGGGGCCACTTCGATCGGCTGTTCGCTGATGTCCACTCCGAGGCTCTGGAATCGCTCAAACATACGGGGGAGTCGCTCGCGGATGAACGCTGTGTCCTGATGGCTGATGTCGAGATACACGCCGCCGTTGTCGGTTCCTCGCCCCTCGTCGATCTCGGTTGCGATGGCGCGAGCGACAACATCGCGGGCGTCCAATTCTAGCTGGACGGGTGAGTACCGCTTCATGAACCGCTCACCGTGACTATTGTACAGCCGACCACCCTCTCCGCGAACGGCTTCGGTGACCAATCGACCATCCCACGTCTCACCATACCGATCCCCGACCATCCCCGTCGGGTGAAACTGCACGAACTCCAAATCGAGGAGATCTGCGCCAGCACGGTACGCAAGCGCGGGTCCATCGGCCGTATTCTCATCGTCGCGTGAAGAGTGCCGTCCGTACAACGCTGAACAACCACCAGCTGCGAGAACAACGTGAGCAGTCTCAAAGAGAAGGAACTGCCCAGTCTCTACATCAATAGCAATGGCGCCATACACTCGATTGCCATCGCTGATCAGCTCGGTCACGAGAACGTTTTCTCGATAGGGAATGTGGAGGGATTTGGCACGCTCGATCAATGTATCGAGCAGTGCCTTTCCGGTTCGGTCGCCAACGAATGCCGTTCGGCGAAATGACTGGGCTCCGAAGTACCGCTGGTCGATGCGGCCACCGTTGGTTCGATCGAACGGCATTCCCCACTCAGCAAGCTCACGTAGACGCTCAGGCATTGCCTCTGTGACTACCTCCACAGCCACGGGATCGTTGATGAAGTGACCTTCTTGCAGCGTGTCTGCAGCGTGTATCCGCCAGTCATCATCAGGATCGTGACTTCCGAGCGCGGCATTAATCCCGCCGGCAGCCCACGTCGTATGAGCATCGCCGTGGTCACGTTTGCCGATTACCAGCGGTTCGATGCCGTGCTCGGCCAGTTCGATGGCGGTTCGAACGCCAGCAGCCCCGGCGCCGATAATCAACACAGGGGTAGTGATGTGCTCGTAGTCGGACGTTCGTGCGGTCTGCTCACACTCGGAGATCACACTGGATGGACTCTGGTCCCAGCGTGGATTCGGTCGTTCAGGAGGCACTGGCATACTTGATATTCGATACAGAGGAGTATGAGGTCGGTACCTCACAATGACGGTGTGAACGCGCGTAGTACGATTTCGCCAGAAAAGCTGGCTGATACGGCCTGTTTTATCAGTCAGTGAAACTCAATTCCCGTAAGGAGCTCTCGTTCTGCTTTGCGCAGATGTTCGAGGAATGTCGTTCGTGAGACTTCAAACTCCTCTGCGAGAGCTTGTGCGGTGACATCCCGTGGATAGTTATAGTAGCCTCGGGCTCGGGCAAGTTGAAATGCTTCTCGCTGACGGGGAGACAATCCATCGCTCGGCAAGTCACGTATTCCACTCGGCGTGTGCGTGGTCGTGAACCGCTCAATAGTGAGGTCGGCGTCGTAGGACGCCTCGATATCCGAAAGCATCTGATACACCGTCTCTCGGTCTGAGATGGTGAGGAGCGTTCGGCGCTCCCTTCCATTCTCGTGTTGTGACGGACCGTAGTGCATGAAACCGCGAGACGCAAAAGCGTCTCGGGTGCCTGGTACTGGGTTACATTCGACCAGTATATCCTGTGTAACTGGGCCGAATGCTCTCGAATCGGGTGCCGTCGATGGTGATAAAACAACCACCTCTTCGGTCAAATCAGTCTCGTCTACGGCTTCGATCAGTTCCTCAACAGCCTCCCGAGAATCGCCGTACGCTCGGTACAGCCTGAAGCGGTCTGCAAATTCGCTATTCGATACAGTCATTTCGTATCCGAGTAAGCCTGCATCAACCGCTTGGGTAACGTGCAGCGTCCAGCAGTCTGGGTGCCACATATCAACAGTCACATATATGAGCTCAGCACCGGACGAGTTCATGGTTGTATTTTGCCCTCGAAGCGTCTAACCTCTGTTGGCCTCTGTTTAGTTCTATTGAGATCCTACTGAAACCGGCACAATGAGATCCCACAGACGATACTAGTGCGGGTTCGGCGGAGGACAGTCCCGCCGTAAAAATATTCGAGTTGATTCTGTGGCGGTTAGCCGGAATAATAGATTCGTCTCGACTCTCGTCAACAACCACCGATCACATCCTCGTATCTATAATAGTGTGTCGATGAACGATTCTATTGCTTGTTCGAGCACATTCTGGTCGTTCGAAGGGGTGTCTGTGTTCGGTGTAGATTTGGAGACTTTGTTGGCAGCCTTTTTCGGGCTGTTTGGCGTGGGCGATGATGCGCCGATATTTTTCGGGAGCGATTTCCCTGAGTGTCTGATGTTTTTCAACTGTCCTGTCGAGGTGTCGATATCGACAGCTTTCGCGTTGACATCGATGACACTGTTCTGGACGAGGGAACCTTGGGAGTTCGGTAACGCGATACCCTGTCGTCCGTTGCCAGTTTGTTCGATATAGCAATTTTTGATCTTTGTTTTGTTGGCTTCTTCGGCAAGGATGGTCGGTCCCTCTGCTGCAGCGCCAGTGATCTGGACGGTGTCCATGTGGAGCCACCGCGCGCCCGAACTTGCGCTGTGACTGCCTTGTGAGGTTTTCCCCTCGCGGTAGATCGCAGGCGCACCATTGTTATTGAAGACAATCTTGGTGTCCGATATGGTAAGCGTCCGGCCACCGGTCCACATAGAGATGGCTTGCCCGGTGGTTGGGTTGTCTTGAATGGTGATATCTGTGTTCCGGACCTTTGCGCCAGCATCGTCAAACCCGCCTGTGTCACTGTTTCCTTGTTCGATGACAATACCGCGCAGTTTGAACGAGTCATCCTCCATTGTGCGGGGACCGGAGTACTTGCTCGGGTCGACTTCGATGGTTGCACCGTCGACGTAGCTGCCTTTCCCCGAAAAGCGGATGCCACAAACGTTGTTGTTGCGGTAGGTGCCGCCCTCGACCTGAACCGCGCTGTGCGATCGGCTCGCGTAGATGCCGTTGTTGCCGAACTCTTCGAGATGACAGTCGATGACTTTGACCGTCCCCTCGCCGCCGTACACCGAGATCCCGACCCGGCCGTCACCGCCTTTGTAATGCGCCCACGCCGAGCCTTTCTTCGCAACGAAGTTTTTCACGACGCCTGTCGCATTCGGGTCGTTCACACGAAGTTGCCAACAGCGGGTGACGTCTTTCGAATCGGCAGTGCCGCGCCCGATGTGCTCGATGTTCTCGATGTGGAAACCTCGCTCGGAAGCAACTCGAATGCCCGTCGCGGTGTTCTCTGGTCGCACATCGACATCGAAGTTCTCATACAGTGCTCGATCACACGAGCCGTTGATGAAGAATTCGTTGTATCCTTCGGGGAATGTGAACAGCACGTCGTCGCTCGTCCCGCGAATCCCGATCCGATCGGTATCGAGCGTTACCGACTCGTCCCAGTGATACGTCCCCGAAGGGAATTCGACGAGTGTTTTCCCATCGAGGGCCGACTTGACCTTGCTTGAGACGTCCGCGTTTCCCTTTGGATCACAGCCCAGATCAGCGACCGCATCGACAACGCGATCGAATGTGATCCCGTGGTGGGTCGCTGCGCGTGCACGCCCAATCTGCGTTGTACCGACCGCGGAACCGGTGATAACGGCCCCGGTAAGCTTCATATACCCACGTCTGCCTAAATATACGCTCTCCTTATTCTCTCGCTTGCTCTCTGCATCAGATGACATCGTTGGGTAATACAGGATTACTAAAAAGTAACTTTTGGCTATATACGTCTATTTTTCCCTGATAAACGTCAAAAATTGGAATCGATTACCCACAGTTGTATACCACGTGAGTATAATGTAGAAATTTCTATAAGACTAGTGGATAATCAGTGCTTATCGGTTGTAAGGTGCGGCTACCGCTTAAAATCGAGGTTCTCAGTGGAAAATCACTGTCCGATAGCGATTCACACCCACGTCTGAGGCGCAAGAATTAAAATGAAAAATGGTGTGGGAATGGGGAGTGGGTGTTCGGTGGATGTCCCACGAATAAGGTGGTCTTAATTGAATATGAGGAATGTATCCCAGTACATACGATAGCCAGACGTGATCCGATGGTACGTACCGCAATAATCCTACGCGGCATTTGCTCTCGAGTGGATCTTTTGACTCAGTACAGAAACGAAAGCATTCTCTCGTCAGTTACATCTGCACAGTACTGAGGATCGAACGAACGATTCGTATCCGCTTATCATCGCTTCGTTCTGGACGGGGCGGCTGTTGCAGTGTGCATGCCTTTCCTTCAAGAGACGGAGATACTCGTCAAAAGACGTCTTCAGTGCCTTAGGCCATACAATTCCAGTAATCGTGTATCAATGATATTGGGAGTTAAGCAAACACTACTGGTAATAGAAGATGTCTACATAGGTGACCGATATGCTCTGTATACATATCACTTCGTCTATTATTGCCCTCTCTCTTGATTTATTTATCATTGTTATGGTGGTTTTTTCAGAGTGCACCAGCCTCATCACAGACAACGTGGGTGCTGATATCAACGTAACAGAAGCAACAGTTGCGTCGGTAGCCGATAAGACAGTCGGTCAATCTCCATCACGAACCCAGCTATCGACACGCACCACCTCATCAACACCAGCGGACATTCAGCCACGACAGTCATCGTGGTTCCGGACAATCCGTAGGGCGAGTCAACGCTGATGGTAGGAATCAGAGACAAAAAAGCGGCACTCGACAGCTCAACCCAGAGATACAGGAAGCATTGACTTACTGGGAACAAAACAGCGAGCAGTACGGTGGATATCTCATTGAGTTCAATCTCAAACCAGAGGCGGAAACTCCAGACATTTTCATCTCGTACGTTTCACGCAATGAGGAGTATGGAGACAAGAGCGAGTCGCGTATCGCTGAGTGCACGCTATCGGGATCTCCTGTGCTAGTACAGAGAGACGGGACACACAGTCGAATCGATTTTATGTTACTGTTAACGAATTGGAGGATCGTCCCGGTCGACTCATCAAGTGTGACCGAAGACAGTACCGTGACACGCTCAGGTGTTACTGGGTGCTCCGTTCTATCTATCTCGGATCAGTCGTAGTTCCCTCATAATCAGCTATTCCCGATCCGTCGCGTGGTTGATCGGGTATATCGCGGGCAGCTGTCTCGAAATCGTTCATGATCTTCGCCGGTGGCGTATCTGGATGGACAGAGAGATACTTCGCGACCATTCCTGCCACCTCCGGAGCAGAAAACGAGGTTCCGGACGCCTTGACCCATGGGCCGTCGAGGGCAGTCCCCATCGTTGTCCCCGAAGCTTGCGCGAGACGGTTATCTTTGCCAATGGCGGCCACGTCGGGATTGTCTCGGTTGGGGTTGTACGAGGAAAACTCGGCGACGGTGCCCTCCTCAGTACAGGCGGCGATACTGAACGCACGCGCTGCGGTTGCGGGACTCCCCGCCTTCTTGCCTGAGTTGCCGGCTGCAACTACATCTCGAACGCCCTTCGTGATGAGTTCATTGTGCACCCGATCTGTCTGCTTTGAACGTTCTCGTGACCCCCACGACATGTTCACGATATCGTACTTCTCCGTATTGTTGTGGAGCCACTCGTACGCGCGCATGATGACACTGTTTTTGGTTCGACCGTCGCTGCCGAAGATTCTGAGTGCGATGAGATCTGCTTTCGGAGCGAGTCGGGTGACCTGACCGAGCACACCTGTTCCGTGGCCGACGGCATCACCCTCTCCAGCGCCCGTCACGTCTACCTGTTCAATGGTGACGTTCTCGAATACTGGATGCTTCGGATCGATACCTGAGTCCATTGCCACAACGGTGAGTCCTTCTCCAGTAGCGTCGTCGTCCGGCACGTCGTGTACGTGACGAACGTCCTCAATGGTGGCTACAGCGTCTGGATCTTCGCTCACGTGTTCCGGTTCGAGGCATGGCTCGATCAGCAGGTTTCGTTCGATTCCGACGACACGGTCGTCGTCCATAATAGCTGATTCGTGATCTGGTTCACATCCAATGAGTGCTGCTCCCCCGATGCTGTCTCCGAAGTAATACGTTTCAATGACATCGCACTCTATCTCCTCGAGGAACGTAGCCGATTCGCGCGCAAAGACGATGCGCTCGTTCATACCTCATGTTATCCATCTAGCTACCTTACGTTGTTGGTCAAAGTACAATCCAACATAGAATTAATTCAGAGATACCGTCTTGATTCTGTATTCGTAGCTATTCCACATGAATTGAATTCGGTCCTGGAATGCTCTTGCTGTGATGTTGTGCAAAGCACGCCCAGTTGCAGACAACCAGACCGACGGGGACAACCTACTGTGGTACTGCGTATCAGCCATAACGTAGACATCCATTGTGAGGGTCCCAGAGTAATCAGACAAGCGAACCTTTTTAGTTATGTTTGACAGTCATCAGTATGAACATTCCAGAGGGTTGGACGACAGAGACTGTGTCTGTAAACGGGGTCGATTTACAGTACTACAGAACTGGGAACGGTCCACCGTTGGTTATGGCCCATGGATTTTTCGACAACGGGCGCTGTTGGGCCCCACTAGCTGACGATCTCGCAGACGATTACGACGTGATAATGTACGATGCTCGCGGCCACGGACTATCAGACGCTCCCGAAACTGGGTACGATACCGAAAGTCGGGTCGCCGACCTCGTTGGAATCGTCACAGAGTTGGATCTCAACGATCCGATTCTACTCGGACACTCGATGGGCGGCGCGACGGCGGCGTCGACGGCAGCAAAACATCCTACTCTTCCGCGTGCAGTAGTTCTCGAAGACCCCGCAGGCATGTACGGCGAGCCGGACAGAGATCCTGATGAACGTGCACAGATCGTCATGAAGCGCCTCAATGATCGAGCTGATCGATCGGTTGAGGATGTGATGCGCGAGTACGATAACGACCTTGATTCAGAGTGGACGCGACGCCTCGTAGTAGCAGACACCGAGTGCCGCCCGGCTATCGCTGAAATAGCCCGTGAAGGCTATCCCATACTGAAGGACACGTTCGGCGAGATTTCTTGCCCAACGCTCGTGCTGAAGGCTGACGGTGACACTGAACGGCGGGTCAACGACAGAGAAGTCGCTGATGAACTCACGCACGGGCGATTGGTCCACATTCCTGACGCTGGCCACTGTGTGTTTCGGGATGAGTACGACGCTGCGTACGCTGAACTACGCACGTTTCTCCAGCGAGTATAGCGGAGATTGACCACTTTTTGACGCTGGTCAGTATTTGCTACTGTCATATTCCATCCAAACTCACTCGATTCAATTCACCAGTCAGTTCTGCACTCCTCCTCTTGTGGCCGGAAGAAGCACGATACGCCGAGCGAAAAAGAAATCTGTCAGCTGCGACTCGGTGTCGCCAAAGCTGTCCGTGTCTTGTTCCTCGAGGTGGCGTGTCTTTCGTCGTACGGGCCGTTAAGGCTCTCAATAGCGCGTTACCGAGCACACGCTGAGGATGACAAATTCCTTCATCCGACGATATACGAATGGGGTCTATTCAATTAAAAATAATGACTCAATTCAATGACGGAACTGTGATGGAAAATTAGGACTCATCATAGTACGAGATCCAACCGTATTATTGATGATTAGGTGGTATAGATGATTCATTGTCAGTTGTATCGATCTAGTTCATATGTTGATACGGCCCACCATTTGGTGCCTGAGGTGGCAACATCAATTTGAGTCGGAAGCCGATCAGTCGATCGGTATCGCTACTCATCTACGTACTGTGGCTGTCCAAACGACGGTATTCAGGACGTGAATGCTGTATTTTGTTGTGCTACTACGCCTTTGACGTAGCAAATGATGTATGAAATCTGTATGGTGACGTCATTGTGCGGAAATTTTTAAGTTCTGATTTGTGCTTTTGAGATGGCTTCAGACAGCCAGAACCCCCATCGATTATTCAATGTGCTTTATCGTATGCTATCGGATTGACAGAATTTCAGAGTGTATTTCAAGAATTTCAACAGTCGAAGATCTGATGAGGATTATTGGCAAGCGATAAAACGATCATCGCTGCGGTCGTGTTACTAATACTAGGAGTGTACCAACATGTCTCTCATATCCCGACTCGAATCGTCAACACTCGTTGCACGACTTCAGGATCTTCCCTTCATCCCATCGGCTCTTGTTCAACCAGCGCTCCTCAGTCAGTTCATCATTGTCGGTGTTATTGGTGGTCTCATCGAGAATATCACTCTCATCGCGCTCGTTTCCGGATTCGAACTTTCCACTCTCATTAGTGCCGCCATCGGAAAGGAATGCTCGATCCTCTCGATGTTCGTGATAAACGACAATTGGACCTTCCGTAATCACCGCGACAAGCCACTTTACCGGCGAGTGTTTCAGTCGAATATCAACCGCTTTGGCAGTATTATCATCGGTCTGGTCGTCCTCTTTGTACTCACCACATGGCTACACGTCTGGTATCTCGTCGCGAACCTCATCGGTATCGGGTTTGGGTTCATTTTTAACTACGCAGCTGAATCGCTTCTCACGTGGCGGGTTCACGACGAGTCGTGACTGCTCATTGAAACGACGAGGGTCGCTCCCGACGACTGTCTGCTGTTTGAGGCACTGATGACGAACTAACAGTCACTTAACTCACGTACGTTGGACGTACGAATATTTTCAAAACCAACACTCATCTGGTCGACGAATGTATTTTGGTAGTGCCCAGTACCAGTGTGTCTCATACGACGATCGATCCTCCGGATTACGACTGTTGTAGTGTTTGTCGCGACAGCTCTGCATGTTCTGATCTTTGTAATTTGTGTCCTATGTTTGCCAGTTCGATTACTATTAGTGTTTTGTTGGGTGTTAAATTGGAACAGCGAACAAAGTCGGCTATTAGTTTGTCTTCTCGTCTCGTGCACCGTTCGGATGCGGCCACGCGATCACCAGCGTGAATCAATCGATACAACACCGATTAGTCTCGACAACGTAGAAGCGGTGTCGTGGTTGATTCATCGACTTTTGACTGACTAGATCGTAGTGAACAGTGACCCCTGATCTGTTTTATCCCGGCACTGCGACACAGCTAAGGGAAGAAATTCGATTATCTCTGGTACTGTCTTTGCTGTTTCACAACTGTGGCAAACAGAAATGTACATAAATTGTACGCTGTTACAAACATACGCTTGTAATGGGATGGACCACGCTCCCGCCGAGAAACAGAGTTAGTAGGGTCATCACTGGTTCGCCAGCGCGATATCCGTCTGGATGGCGAGCAAGTCGTCTCGTTGACGGAGGAAGCGATCAGTGTTGTATAGGTGCCATGGACATTCGTATCGGAACCAAGTGCAGGGAGTCTGCGCGCAATAAACTCCCCTTTCACTATTCGATGGACGAGCACTGACTATTGATTTCGGACTTACTCTGTGCAGTGAGATCGTGAACGTTAGCTGCCAGACTGAAGCCGAACTTCATCGTCTGTCACTTCAGCAACTATTCGCTCTTGGAGTGGATAGGTGTCTTCTTCGATGTCTGCCCATCCAAATCTTGCTTTCACACGGTCTGTGATTCCCGGGTCTGGATCGACGTAGGCTGTCCCATGTTCAACGGTGGCTACGATACCGACCGTCGTGTCTTCGTGAACAACGGATTTTCCTTCATCGGCTTCTGTGATCGTTGTCATTGCATGATACTGATCGGCAAGAATACGGATTCGACTTTTGGTTGCACATGCCAGTGTGGTATATCACCGATCGATAGCGTCGTATCTGTTGTGCTGACACTGCGGGATTGATTCGATGTAGTCTGTGCTCGGCACATGCCTAAGCGCACTCCTCGCCCATTCACAATCCAACACAAACATCGAATTTCCCTAAATGCGTTAGAATGATATGCTCATCGACGACCGTGGTATAAATACCAAAATTGGAACAAATACACTCTCTCCACAGGTGTCAACAATGATGGATCTAAATATCAATTCGATAGTCATTGGATCGACGAATTGTAATATATCCTGTCTTAGTACTGTATCACCCGACCGGTCTCATATCTTTGCTCTCCCAGCTTTTAAACCGATATCCATTCATCAGATTCTATTTCCCATCGGAGGGTATCTGACTGACTGTATACACCGATCGTCTTCTCGTGATCGTCCTTTTTTGTAGCGAGTGCAACCGCAACAGAGCCGAACACTTCAGCGGGCAGCTATCGGGGTTGATGTCCGTCTTGGATCGAGTGCCGAGATGTGATATCGGAACAAGCTCGTCGATCCGTACGGCCCCACCGTCTCTGCTTACATACTGCGCGAGTGCTTGCATAAGCATATTACATGAGAACGGTACTTCGGAGGTCCTCCTCGCTGTCGATCTGACCGATGATTCCAACAAGGGTCGTGAGTTGATCTGTCGCTGTACCTGTCGATTCGAGATGGTTGTAGAGATTATTGAGGTGTTTTTGACTCCGTGACGGTACAATTACCGTTGCATCTCTATTGAGAAACGCGTGGACGTTTCCCGCATCAATCTGCCCAGCACCTCCGGCAACGAGTGTAATTATTCCATTGTTGCTCGTCCGTCTCTCGATCAGCCAACACAGAATCGAATGTTGCGTTTAGCGACATATTCGTTATTCAGTTAATCTTTACGTGGTTAAGTATCATCTCATGGCCAGAATCGTTTCAGACGCGCCTGTGCAGACACGATTATTACGGATCAACACAATTGTGAAAGCCTCAAACCAATGATTGTGGCAGACAAAGGAGCGTATCGTGGCAATTGCGAGCATTTTGAACAGTATCCTCTTCATGAACCGGATCACCAATTCAATGCCCTCTCACTCGTAAAATCATTCCCTGTGAAAGCTATTCTGTCATTCTTTTGTTTCATATGGCATACCGATATTCTCCTGGATTTGTATTAGCATCCGCCGTAACAGAAGTCGTTCCTCAGTTGTGAATCCGTCTAGCATTGTCTCCTCTGTGCGACTCCAGCACGCTTCAATCGGAGGTATCATCTTTTCCCCTTCTTCGGTCAAAAATACCTGTTGAATTCGTGCATCATCTGGATCCCGTTGACGCTCGACGAAACCGACGTCTTCGAGTTTTCGTACGGCTTTGGTGATCGAAGGAGGTTTCACAGAGAGCGCCTCAGCTAGGTCGGACTGAGAACACCCATCCGTTTCTGCTAATTGGGCAAGAACGAGTTCCTGCCCTCCTTGTAGGTCAAGTTCGTCAAGTGCTGTAATGAGTTGATTTTGTTGATGTTTCGAGGCGTACGCCAGTTGATACCCGACTGAATCACGAATCGTTGTGTTATCCATATACAACACGGGTAACAGTTATCCGGGTAAATAAGACTGGCGCAGTGTAGACAACGATCAGCAAACCACCTTTGATACTGTCCATCTCATTGTGTGCGGTTTTTGCACCACTAGTGAATGTATCGACTCGTTGTATCGATGGTTCTCAAGTTAAAAATCCAATCAATCCATGGAGTTGGACATGGGCGTCCTCTGAGCACCGGTCAATGGGGAAGCCGGTGCGGTCTTTGAGGCCGCCACGGTGTGCCACACGAAGTGAGGATGGTGATGGACAATCCGAAACCGAGTGAATCGGTTGCTTCGTGCGGTGGATACGGTCTGCATGTACCCCCTCGGTTGGATGGCGTTTGTCGCCGAGGGATGCGGCAGGTAGCGGGAGGTTGGACAACTTACCCCGTACAGTTTCCCGCGTTGCCGCCGATATTTCGTAAACTACCATCACATATTAAATCATCCAATATTCAATGCGTTGATAGACGAACTTACTCTGGAGAGACTATTCTATGAGACCACTCAACGTGGTATAATCGCGGGAATTACTGGCGATGATCGTATGATCAAAGAGTAAGGGTCCACAGAAGTCATCACGTACCTTGTGACCGTCCATTAATCTCTGCACCGGTACTGCTCAGGTGACTACCGAGCGCATCAATTAACAATACTGGTGAGGATGACTACGTTGAGGGTGGGATATCGACGATACCGATTGTCCACAGATCCTCGCTTGACTCCTGCGCACGAACCCCATCGACCGCACACCGCCAGCCCTTCCCTGGTCCGAGCCACCACGGATCGAACGTGTGCATTCCATCGTTCGCCCAGTCGCTGCCGAACTCGTGGAGCACGGGCGATCCGGAAACCTCTTGATCGGCGTACGTAGATGGTGAGAGGTCGGTCACCTCGTAGCATCGGATGCGATCGCCGTAATTTTCGACAGAGTCCTGAAAGTAGAGGAACAGCCGATCGTCAACGACGATTGGTCGGCCGCCTTGTCGGCCTGCTTGGAGTCGATCCGTGACGACGGGGTTGCCCTCGTGTGGAATCCACCCCTCGCGTTCGAGATCCGTCGAATGATACACCATTACGTTCTCGTTGCCCCGCTCGGTGAACAGCCACCACCGCCCCTTGTACCGGACGAACGTCGGATCATGCGAGTAATACTCGACATCGATCGCGTTGCCGATATGCGTCCAGTCGGTGGGGAACCGCTGGGCTTTGTACAGCTCGACCTTCTTTCCCGTCGGTGGGCACATGTAATACTCGTTCTGATACTTCCAGACGAGCGGGAAGGATGTGTGGTATCGCTTCGTGAGCACGACCTGGTTGTAGGTCCAGTGTAATCCATCCGAACTGGTGGCGTGCCCAATCGGGGCGTCCGGCCTCCGATTCTCGTTGACGATCTCGAAGAACATGTGCCACGTGCCCTCTTCGACGAACATGAACGGATCCGCAACGTAATCAACGGCTCCGTAGTCGGTTACGTCACTGGCTCGCAACACGGGCGTGGCGTCCGACGGATGGAAATTCGTGCCCGTCGGAAGCGTTGCACCGTGCGGAGCGTGCGGCATCGTCGGAATCGTCTCGCCAACGTACAATGCCTCCTTGGTCTCGGATTCTGACTCCGCAGATGACTGCGTATCGGTAGATTCGGAGTCAGTCGGAGTATCTGTTTCAGACCGAGCTGGGGAATCTGCTGGAGTATCAGTTTCGGAGCGAGCGGGGACTTCCGCTGACTGCGTCTCTGTGGTTGGTGATTGGCTCTGAGTCGCTGTACTCTGTCTCTCTGGCTCTGGAGATGACTGTGTTGTAGCTGATGGAGATGAATCAGTGGATCGGTGGCTCGCTGTAGAAGGTGAGTCAGATTCCAACTGTTGGCAGCCAGTCATCGCGGCTATAAGTGACGTACTCAACAGAAACCGGCGTCGGGTCCAATCCATTATCTAAATTCCTGCAAACAAGGGCATCAAATTACCGATTTATGTCTGTTCTAATTAATAATAGTTATCTGGGATAATCATTTTCAATATGCACGAAGTAGTGGAGTTTTCGAAAATAGTATAGTTGATTATTCATATTATATGAGTGCTATTGGAAAGTTATGATCTTGACGAAGATGAACCCAAATGTGAGAATCGGTTTCGATTAGACAATACGAGGAGATAGACCACTTGATTCACTTCCAGTGTGAGACAGGTAACTGTTTACTTCCATGGGAATATGGCGTATCAATATCCATTACGATAATACAGTTGTAATGACATGGGAGTCTCCGTTTACAGACGGAGAATAAGGTGGTTGCGTTAATCTCATTCCAGCGCCCAGCTCTTGGTATGACGCTGCCGGTGTTTGTGAGAGTGTTCAAATGTAGATTCGAGGGAGAGTGGATGTGAGTGCCCTCTCGTGAATCATTTATGGTGATCATGCTCGAATGATGAGATTCATCTTGGGGTACGCAACAGCACAGAACGCAGCTTTCCGTTGTGAACCAAACCCATCCGACCCACTATTGACAGAATTATTGAATGACTATGAATTTGATACAGTGGTGGTCGCTAAATACCTTAAAATCATGGTTAAACAAGCTCTACTATAGTAGTAGCAAACTGCTGAACGATTCTCAATTCTGTAAATCCGTCCTGACGGTAGGCCTTATTCGGTTTCGTCTTGGTCCCGATACATCGCAAGCTGCTCCAAGACGGTCTCACTACAGGTGCGGGTAGCATCGTATGGATCCGTCACTGCCGTAAACGGTGCTGTCCCATCGAAAGCGGCGGCTCGATCGACGGCTTGATCAAGGCGAAAAAACGCATCACTCAACCTGGTCGCCGCAGTTTCGGGAGCCATCCACTCGTAGGAGTCGTGTTCGTCATTCAGAGAGATCGTTCGCTCGTCGGTTTCGCATCGATACACGAGGGTGACCATCGGGTTTCCTGTCGTATCGTCGACCCAGCCGCCATACATTGCCTCAACCAGTGGACCCACTCGGCTGTCGATAGACAACTCCTCGCGTAACTCGCGCCGGAGTCCACCAATCAGTGTTTCACCATACTCGAACGTTCCTCCCGGTGGCTCCCAGTGATCGTCGTTTCGTGTGAGTAATACCTCTTCATCTGGTCCGAACAGGATCGCTTTCTGCGTTATCTTTCCGATGTACGGGTCAGAATTTTTGGACATACGCCATGAACACTCTCAGAAACTGATGAATATATCGGTTGCTTCACAACGACTGCAACAGATTCTCGTACGTTGATCGTCATCAATCTCTGTGAACGCGACGATATCGGGACTGATCAGCGGTGAAAGAGGTACTTTCTGGTATCTGGTCCTAATTTCTTACTCTTGATCTGTCCCTGCCGGCGCAAATAATCTGTTATTGCGTTTCGACAGCCTCGCTACTAGCAATCAATTATAGCGAAGTGTACGGTACTATTGGTGAGCAATTGGCGTCATGGGCAGTCATTCGGGAGGAACGCTTCGGGAGAACAGCCCCGTTCGGTAGCTTTCTCGAAAAAGTGGACGGCTGCTACCACGTCGGCGACGGTGTGAACACTTTCCGTGGGCGAACACGGCTCACTCAGCTCTCGGTGCCGAATCATCTCGTCAATTTGTTGACTGGCGAGTGTGTGAACAACGTGTTGGGCATCAGCAATCGCAGTCGAAGCAATCGGATGCACATGGTTCGAGCGACACATATCGTATAGATCGACAGCGGTCCCAATGGGAAGCGGACTACCAGTTTCGGTCACCACGATGACTCGTGACGGCGAGACTTCTTCCAGTTGGACGTACTTTGCTCGCACGTCGTAGATCCACTGGCCCTCTCCTTCGAGACCGTACTCACGACACCCTTCAAGTGCGTTCGTAGGATTCGTCCGCTCATCAGTTGGCGGTGCGTTCTGTCCGTTGGATGATGTTGTGTGGTGTATCATGGGTGGGTGGTTGATACGGTAGTTGTGCTCTCGTTCGCCAGTTCAACGGTGAATGAACGGGAAGAGTGAGCAATCCACGGATGATATGAGACATCGAAATCGGTCGAAGTCCGTGTCGCACCGTGGCGAACGAGAGATTGATAGATCATACAGTCGAAAGACATCAGAAGAGCGGCTAACTCGACATCACAGCAACATGCCACATCAATAACGTCGAAATCAGCTTCGGCGCGTTCGTCGGCATAGACAGTCGGAGAAATCAGTGATTCGTTGGGGAAACAATGTCGGACAAGTGAGGCCATCTCGTAAGCCTCAGGCCGGATTTCGTTCGTGCTAGCCGACTTCCCACTACCGACCGCGTCGTGGCCGACTGCGATTGTCCGAGCGTTGGTTGACATCTCTTGTGTCTCAGTTGTGTTGTGATCGGAGCGATTCGGTGGTCTCCCAATCGATCTCGTTGTCGTCGGTTATCTCGACGCCATATGCTTCGCGAGCGGCTTCTTGTGAGACGTATCCGTCGACGACATCGTCACAGACTTGTTCGGGGGAACGGTCGTACGGGTCTCCGTATCCGCCACCGCCCCCGGTTCTGTTCGAGATGATCTCTCCCGGCATGAACGTCCCACGGAACATTCCAGCGTATTTTTCACTACCAATATCAGTGTAGAGATCGTCGTTGTCGACCAGAATGTCGATCCGCTCCTTCCACGATTCGTCATCTGTGTTTGGATCGAGAACGACGACGTTTTTCGCGCCAGGCTTGCCGCCCTGTAATCCCCAGTTATCTGTCCGGGTCTTCTGAATAATCGAGAGCGCACCAACTGGTTCAGTGATCTCATAGTCCCGTCGGATACCGAAGCCACCGCGATACTCACCAGGTCCGGCGGAGTCCTCACGGACCGAGAGCTGGTTGAACCGGATCGGCGCTTTGTTCTCGAAGACTTCTACTGGGATGTTTTGCACCATCGACTGACTGATGTGCATCAACGCGTTCCCTCCATCGTGATCAGCGCTGGCGCCCCTGCCAACGCCCTCATTGTTGGCTTCGACGAACTGACGGCCTGTCTCTGGATCCTCACCGAAGAGCATGATGTCACAGATATCCCCGCCAGATGCTGCTGGAACAGCTTCGGGGAGTGCTTTCGAGAGTGCCTCATACACGACATCGATAGCGATGATAGCGGTCCAGATAGTGAACGTCGGCACTGGATAACTAGCATTGAAGATGTTATCCTCGTCCATGACGACCGAAATTGGTTCGTACTGCCCCGCGTTGGAGTCCTCCCCAGGGGTAGTAACTGTCTTAAAGCAGAGTTTGGCGACGCTTTCGGTCATTCCTGGTGGAATATTGAGTGGTTCGTCGACCGTTCCCGACGATCCGGTAAAGTCGACGGTGAAATCCTCGCCGTCGATTTCGACGGTCGCGTGGAGTTTGATTGGTTCCTTGCGGTCCGGAGCCGTCCCATCGGCGTAACCGGTCGCACTCCAACGACCGTCAGGAAGATCTGCGACCGCCTTCCGGGCGGTCCGTTCACCGTGATCGAGAATGCGATCGATAGCGGTCTCAATCGTGGCTGAGCCGTATTTGTCATAAAGTTCACAGAGTCGCTCCTTGCCGGTCCGCACCGCAGCGATCTGTGCGTTCAGATCACCGATGACCTTATCGGGTATTCGAGAGTTGAATCGGATGATATCGAGAATTTCCTCATCTGGCTGACCGCCCTTGTACACCTTCGTCCCTGGGAAAATGATTCCTTCCTGATGTATATCCTCTGAGTCGAGGACGTATCCTGAATCCTTTGCACCGAGATCGAGCCAGTGAGCGCGACAAGTCGTGTAACCGATGAGCTCGTCGTCGTAGAAAACGGGAGCGAACAGCAGAACATCGAGGGTATGCGTTCCGCTCCAATATGGATAGTTCATGATGAGAACATCTCCTGGCTCGAAGTTTTCCTCCCCAACGTATTCGACGGCTTTCTCGATGCCGTAGTCGTTCGCACCGAGGAAGAGAGCCAGCCCCGGTGAATCCGCGATGAGATTGAGATCGCGGTCGTAGATCGAAATACCGAAATCCAAGATTTCGTAGACGATGGTATTGTAGGCGGTTCGAACGAGTGTTCGCTGCATTTCGGTCGCTGCCGAGGTCAAGTAGTTCCGAATGACCTCAATTGTCGCTGCGTCAATATCGGTGGCGGTGTTCATGCGTCTCCCCCTGTGATAAGAATATGACCGTAGTCGTCGATCGTTGCCTGCTGATCTGAGTGGAAAACCGTCGTTGTCGTTGCTTCCGTGATGATTGCCGGGCCAGATATTTCGTCGTTTGGTGCGAGCTGTTCGCGTCGGTACACGTCGAACTGCTCGTAGCTGTCCACAGCAAAGCAGTATGCCTCTCTGGTAGTTTCGGGTTCGAGCGGTGCACCCCGTGGCTCTTTCTGTTCGAGCTCGGGATTGTCACTCTCTCCAATCGCACGAACGCGAAGGTGTACTGCTTCGACGGGATCATCCATCGTGTGCCCATATCGCGTCTTATGATCTCGCTTGAAGCGGTCTGCAAGCGTATCGATCGAATCGATTCCCGCTGCCTCGACCTCAACGGTGTGCTCTTGACCGAAGTACCGCATCTCGATGGAACGTTCATACCGCTGGTCACCTGGCGCGATACCCTCATTTTCGATGGTCTCCCGAGCGTCGGCTTCTAGTTTCCTGAAGGACGTCTCTAACGTATTGAGATCGACATCGTCGAGAACGGTGATATGTGTCTGTGAGAAGTCATAGACGATATCGGCCATCAGCATCCCCCACGCAGAGAAGACAGACGGTGCCTGCGGGACGATGACTTCGTTGAGACCCATCTCACGCCCCAACAGCGGGACAAATAGTGGACCGGCACCGCCGTAGGCAACGGTCGAAAAGTCGCGTGGATCAAGCCCTTTCTCGACGGTAATCTCACGAATCGTACCGATCGTGTTGGCGAGCGTGACATCAAGGACGCCTTTGCTCACAGCATCGACACTAGAATCGAGTGGATCAGCAAGCTCGCGCTGGAGCCCATCGATTGCGCCGTCGTAGTCGAGTTCCATGTCGCCACCGAGAAACGCATCGGGATCGATATAATGGAGCGCGAGCGCAGCGTCGGTGACCGTTGGTTGTTCGCCACCTTTGCCATAACAGATTGGGCCGGGATCGGCACCCGCGGACTGTGGACCGACTTTCAGGAGGGAGCCGTCGAGCCACGCGATGGAACCACCCCCAGCACCGATGGTCCGGATATCGTAGACAGGAATCATCATGGGCTGGTGTTCGAGTGAAGCAGTGTACTCCACGACCGGAGAGCCTCCTTCGATAACACAGGCGTCGAGGCTTGTTCCACCCATGTCGACAGTGATGAGATCCTCACGACCGAGAACTTCGCCGACGTTGGATGCGCCAATGAGTCCGCCGGCGGGTCCCGAGAGAATGGTATGAACCGGAGCTGTCGTCGCGCTATCAGCTGTGAATGTCCCTCCCCCAGAACGAGTCACGAAGAACGATCCATCGAACCCTCGCTCTCCCAGCGCACCAGCGAGCTTCTCGACGTACGATCCGAAGATAGGTTTGATATATGCGTCGAGAACGGCAGTGCTCGTCCGTTCGTACTCTCGGTACTCACCGGTGATATCGCTCGATACCGAAACGCTGACCGCTGGGAAAGTTTCACGGATCAGTTCGGCTGCCCGTACTTCATGATCGTCATTCTGATATGAGTGTAAGAAACACACGGCGATCGCTTCGATCCCGTGGTCGGTAACGAGTTCATCTGCTGCTTGGATAACAGCGCTTTCATCGAGTTCATCGATAACGTCACCATCGGCGTTGAGGCGACCAGGGACCTCCTTGCACCGCCGTCGAGGTACGAGAGATTCGGGCTTCTCGTAGTTGATGTCGTACATTGCCGACCGTTCGAGATTGGTGCGGCCGATTTCGTAGACGTCTCTAAATCCGGTGTTCGTAATGATCCCTGTTCGAGCACCCTTGCGTTCAAGTACGGCGTTGAGTCCGAGTGTTGTTCCGTGGACGAACGCCGTTGTATTCTCCAAGCTGGCGTCCACTCTCTCACTTGAATTCAGTACACCCTGCGTCGGATCGGTTGGTGTTGTAGCTGCTTTTTCTATGTTAATATTGCCTGACTCGCGGTCGAACGTGATGGCATCGACAAAGGTACCACCGATGTCGACCGCGAGCCAGTCTGATGTGGGAGAATTTGTCATGTGATTATGTAGGAACAGGGGGGTAATTATACCTTATGCTGCCTTTCGACTTTTCGTTCATGGTAGGATTCGAAATGAACATTAGAGAGGGTATCGACGCACGATATAGATATTCCTTCAAACGATAGGGAGACATGATCCACAACATTTATTGGTCATTAATGTGCAATGTTATACTATGACAAATGAAAACATCAAGATCGACAGAAGAAATGTCTTAAAATATGCCGGCGCGGTTGGAACAGTTGGTTTGCTTGCTGGTTGCATCGGCAACCAAAAGCAAGGAGAAAATACCACGACAGATGGGGGAAATGAGCAAGGAGACACTAGCTTCACCTACGTTACAACCCTGACGCCTGGTTCTCTCGATCCGATGAAAGGATCAGACAATCTTGAGACGATCTTCACTCACAATCTCTATGATCCACTTCTCTACTATAGCAATTCGACACCCCCAAAACTCAAATCGTGGCTCGCAAAGGACTGGTCGGTCGCTGACGACGATCGGACGTACACGCTCAACCTTCAGGAAAATGCCACGTTCCACAATGGCGATTCTGTGACAGCCGAGGACGTGAAGTACTCCGTCCAACGCATGCACGACATCAAACAAGGATTCTCGTGGATGTGGTCTGATATTCTCAAGCCACAGAACGTGACAGCGGTTGATGAGACAACCGTGGAGATGAAAACCTCGAAGGTGTTTGCCCCGTTCCCATACACACTTCCGTTTCTCTTCGTCGTCAATAAAAATCAGATACAACAACACGCCAAAGACAGCGGAAAGTTTGGCACGAATGGTGATTACGCCACTTCGTGGTTGGAAAACAACGATGCAGGGAGCGGCCCATACAAACTCACCAACCGGAAGCGAAAGCAGCAGGTCGTCCTCAAAAAGAACAGCGACTGGTGGGGTTCGTTCGCTGACGGCAACGTCTATGAGACAGTAACGACTGAAATGGTCGAAGAGGCCGCAACGGTCGCTGGGAAGGTGAAAGATGGATCTGCTGATATGTCTGATCGGTGGCTGTCACTCAAGCAGTATTCGTCGCTCGGCAATGTCGATGGCGTAACTGTCCACGCGAAAGCAACGTTCAACCCGCTCTATATATTCATGCACAACCAGCGTGAACCGCTGTCGGATAAGAACGTTCGAAAGGCAATCTCGTACGCGCTCGACTACAATGCGGTACTCAACGATGTCATGAGCGGAGAGTCAGACCACCTCGTTGGTCCGCTTCCTGATGCGATGTGGGGCCACACTGCTGATCTACCGAAATACAAGCACAACTTCGAGACGGCACGAAAGCACCTCGATAAATCCAATTTCTCCGCTGGAGATATCGACCTCACCTACACATACGTCACTGGTCTTTCTGTTGAGAAGAACGTCGGACTGCTCCTCCAGAAAAACCTGGACAAGATTGGAATCAATCTCGAGATCCAGAAAGCTCCGTGGTCGAAAATCACATCGATGGCGAGCAAAAAGAGCTCGACACCGGATATGCTTGCTATCTACCTCTCATTCAGTTACGTAGACCCGGATACGTTTCTCTACCCAGCATGGCACAGCAACTCTCACGGCTCGTGGACTAGTGCCTCGTGGTATGAAAATAAAAAGGTCGATCAACTCCTCACCAAAGGACGTCAGACGACGGGGAAGAAAAATCGGATTCCGATTTACAAAAACGCACAGCGACTCATCGCGGAGGACGCACCGGCTCTGTTTGTGATGAATAAGGCGACGCGCAATGCTCTCAAGAAAGACGTTCAGGGCTTCAACGACAACGGCATCGCCGGTTACAGGCAGACGTACCACTGGTTCACTAAATCGTAACTACTACATGGAATATCGAGATTATTTGCTGCGTCGTGCCCTCTCGACGATCCCGATGTTCGTCGGGCTGTCAGTGCTCATTTTCACGCTCGCGCGGGTCATCCCGGGCAAGCCTGCACGGTTGGCGTTGGGGGCG
This sequence comes from Halocatena marina, assembly GCF_023276375.1. GTDB lineage: Archaea > Halobacteriota > Halobacteria > Halobacteriales > Haloarculaceae > Halocatena > Halocatena marina. Next base: position 1,132,671 of record NZ_JALLPK010000001.1, read on the forward strand.
CGAGCCACTGACGAGGCCGTCAGACAGCTCCGTCAACAGATGGGACTCAACGAGCCGATTTGGATCCAGTATTTCGACTACATGGGAGGGATGCTTCACGGTGACTTCGGTCAGTCGCTTGTGACCAACCGGAACGTTGCGACTGACATTGTCCGGTTCTTTCCGGCAACGTTCGAGCTAACGACGGTTGCGATGGGTATTGCGATCGTGTTTGGCGTCCCGCTCGGCGTCATCGCCGGTCAGAACAAGGACTTGACTGAGGACAATCTTAGTCGTCTCATCTCGTTTTTCAACGTCTCACTGCCTCCGTTCTGGGCGGGGATCTTGCTCCAACTCGTCTTTGCGTTCTCTCTCGGGTGGCTCCCGGCAACGGGTCGCCTCGGTGATATCGAATACGTTCCAGTTCAAGTGACTGGCCTCTTGTTAGTCGACAGCGTATTGGCATTGAATTTCGAGACGTTCGCCAGTGCGTTGCGACACCTGCTGCTTCCAGCGATCACGCTTTCGCTCGCACCGATGGCTGACATCGCACGGATGACTCGCTCGAACTTCATCGAAGAGTTCCAGCAAGACTACGTAGAGGGACTCAGGACCCACGGCATCCCCGAGCGACTCATCGCGTATAAGTACGTTCTCCGAACGTCGTTCGCATCGACACTGACGATCATCGGACTCGATTACGGATTTCTACTCGGCTCCGGATTCGTCGTCGAAATCGTGTTTTCGTGGCCAGGATTAGCGTCGTACGGCGTGACGGCCATCCTCGAAAAAGATATCAACGCTATCGTCGGCGTTACCCTCGTTATTGGCGCTGCGTTTCTCACGATCAATCTTCTTGTCGATGTCCTGTACGGTGTCTTTGACCCGCGTGTCTGGCACAGTGGTGAAAGCGAATGAACAACGAACAATCGACACAGTCAGTTGCGTCTCAGCGTGAGCGTCTTGGCCGGATCGCCTACCGATTTCGACAGAATCCGTTGTCGGTGCTCGGTCTTGCCATCATCATCGCCCTCGTGCTCGTCGCAGTATTCGCTCCTGTAATCGCACCGTCTCCCCGAGATGCGGGCTATCAGGGTCATCCGGAGGTTCACTTCTCTGAAAAGTATCAATCACCGAGTCTCGAATATCTGTTTGGGACAGATGGGGCAGGACGGGACATCTTCTCTCGTACCATCTTTGGCCTGCGTCTGTCACTTTGGATTGGTGTCGTCGTACTCACACTCGCTGTCCTCGTTGGCGTACCAGTCGGACTCATTGCAGGCTACGTCGGTGGTATTCCCGGAGCGGCCCTAATGCGTATCACCGATGTGTTTCTGTCGGTGCCGCCGCTCGTCCTCGCACTCGGGGTGAGTGTCGCCTTGAAAGCGAATCTCACAAACGCCATGATTGCCATCGCTGCTGTTTGGTGGCCGTGGTATGCACGCCTCACGTACGGTGAAGTCGTCGCAATCAAAACAGAAGAGTTCGTGGAAGCGAGTCGCGGTATCGGTGCCAGCTCATTCCGGACGATCTTCCGCGAGATACTCCCGAATGTTATCGCACCAATCACCGTGAAAATCAGCCTCGACATGGGGTATGCAATTCTCGTGGCTGCCGCGCTTGGCTTCATTGGCTTGGGTGCTCAGCCTCCGACACCGGAGTTAGGAACCATGGTCAGTCAGGGCCGTAACAATCTGCCAGAGGTGTGGTGGCACTCGACGTTCCCAGGCTTGGCCATTTTCGTCACTGTCCTCGGGTTCAACTTCCTCGGTGATGGGCTTCGAGACATGTTCGATGTGGAGGTACAGTAATGACCGATCCTGTCTTGAAAGTCGAGGATCTTCGCGTGCAGTTCGACGACTACGAGGGAACCCATCACGTATTAGATGGTGTCGATATCACCGTTAACGAGAACGAGACTGTCGCGCTCGTCGGCGAATCTGGCTGTGGAAAAAGCGTCACCGCAAAGGCAATCATGGGAACACTACCGACCCCGCCAGGCGAGATCGTTGACGGGAGCATCTATTATCGAGGTACTGATCTGTTGCAGGATGGAGCCGCTAAACGTACCAAGCGTCAGGAGATGAGTATGATCTTCCAGAATCCGATGACCTACCTTAGTCCAGTCTACACCGTTGGGTCGATGATGGCGGATGTTGCGACTTACAGCGACCGTGACAGCGTCTCGTGGTGGGAGATCTTCCGGAATATTCTGGGTCAGCGTCGTGCTGATGGAGAGCTTCGAGAACGCTGTATCGACCTATTCGAACAGCTCCAAATCTCGGATCCAGAAGGGATCCTCGACATGTATCCGGTTGAGCTGTCGGGTGGGATGCGCCAACGCGTCATTATCGCGCTCGCGCTCATCAATGACCCACAATTCCTCATCGCCGACGAGCCGACGACTGCACTCGACGTGACCGTGCAAGATCAGATACTGACGCTTCTCAAAGAGCGGATCCAAGCGCGGAATCTTTCGATGCTGTACATCACACACAACCTCGGCGTGGCCCGTGAGATTGCCGACCGGGTGTACATCATGTACGCAGGCGAGATAGCGGAAGTCGCAGACACTGACGAACTGTTCGAAGCCCCATTGCATCCGTACTCGCAGGGATTGCTCGACAGCATTCCGAAGCTCACAGGTTTCGAGAGCACCGGAATCGAGGGACAGATTCCGGATTACACGGACCCACCGGACGGTTGTCGGTTCCATCCACGCTGTCCCTTCTCTCTGCCGGGGACCTGTGATACCGGTGATCTCTCAGCCCGCGAAATCGGTGACAACCGCACTGTCGCTTGTCATCTCTACGACGACGGGATGGCTGTCGAGGAAGCCGTGGCTGTCACTGCGTCTGAAGATGATGGATTCGTATCGGAGGTGAGTAACGATGACTGACAGTCAGCAGGGTGGTTCGGCTGGTACGACGGAACAATCAACCAGCAGGAGCGCGAGTGATTCGCTCCTGACGGTCCGGAATCTGAAAAAGCACTACCCAGTCAGGAGTGGCCTGTTCAATCGGATTCAACAGCACGTGAAGGCCGTCGACGGCGTCAGCTTCGATATCGAACGTGGCGAAACGTTCGCCGTCGTTGGCGAATCTGGCTGTGGAAAGACAACGCTTGGAAAGACCCTAGCACGACTTTACTCGCCGACAGAGGGCGAGATCAGGTTTGACGGACAGGATATCGCGTCCTTGAGCGAACGACAGCTCAAATCAGTCCGGCGAAACATTCAGGTCGTCTATCAGGACCCGTCGTCTTCGCTCAATCCACGACGGCGCATCGAGGACATCATCGCCGAGCCACTCGTTGTCCACGAGGTTGGGACGAAAGACGAACGCAAAAAACGAGTTGCAGAGCTGTTGCGACGCGTCGATCTCCCAGTCGAGTTCAAGCACCGCTATCCAAGCGCGCTTTCGGGAGGGCAGAAACAGCGCGTAGCAGTCGCCCGCGCGGTGGCTCTCGAACCGAAGTTCATCGTTCTCGACGAGCCGACAAGCGCGCTCGATGTCAGCGTTCAGGCAAAGATCATCTCACTGTTGGACGAACTCCAAACGGAGTTGGAACTGACGTATCTGATCATCAGCCACGATCTAAGTTTGGTGAAGAACATCGCTGACCGCATCGGCGTCATGTACCTCGGCCAGCTCATGGAGGTCGCGGATAGCGAAAAACTCTTCAAGAATCCACTGAACCCGTACACTGAAAAACTCCTTTCCGCGATTCCGACGGTCTACGAAACTGAGGAAGCGCTCAAACCCCCAACGGTTGACATCGAGGGTGAAACTCCGAATCCTGCAAACCCACCAAGTGGATGTCCGTTCCACCCGCGGTGTCACAGACAATTCGAGCCGTGTGATGAGATACATCCAGATCTGATCGAAGCTGACGACGAGCACGCAGTCCGGTGTCTCTTATACCCAAGCGAAAAGGATGTTGAAGTCCGGAATCAGCTCCCGTCCGATACGGAACTCGCGGATATCCGTACCGACTGATGCACCACCAATAATGTTTTTGAAACTATTTCTTTCTGTCAGTATTGATGCGAATAGTTCCAATACCGTCTGGTGATGTCGTGTTACTGAGACTGGGCCTCGTCTAACTGTTGTACACAGTCGACTATGAACCGTCGTTGGCGTCGGATGGGTCTTCACTCTCGTCGTCTCCGAAGCTATCGAGCTGTTTATTCCACGCTTTGAAGGTCTTCGTCACCGGTGTTGTTTCGTAGGAGGCGATGATTGACGATTCTTGGAGTTCTTCTCGGAGATAGCTTTTGAGATCGCTCAAAGAGACGTGTGAAACGCGGACAAGCAAGTCGAATTTGCCCATGTACTCATCAATCTCGTAGATTAGTTCTTCATCCATCAAATAACTGATAAATGATTGGATTTCACTGTGGCTTGCCTCTGGCGTGAACTCGACACGAACATCCGCATGAGCTAGTTCGGCCTCCTGTAGCACAATGACGGAGATGATATCGATGATACCTTTGTCTTGTAGCTTTTTTCGACGACGGCGGGCCGCAGTTCGTGAGAGTCCGACGCGCTTTCCAAGTTCTGTATCGGACATACGACCATCATCGTTAAGCGCCTTATAGATCCGATAATCAGTCTCGTCAATATCACGCTTCAATATGTGTTGGGCCTTCGTATCCTTCACCCATGTGGAACTGTCGTCAGTGCCCTCACTTTCGTCCATGGACCGTACTCAAACGGGAGTACAATATCTCTTTGCGTTTTCGGCGCGATTGATGACGTTCTGAATGGATGTCTATACGAATTGAGTAGCAATCTCACGTATCCGCTACTAAATTGAGAAGTGAACAAACGAAACGGAGGTGCGCCTATTTCACCTCAATCCACTTTTGAGCGTTTCTAACTCTGTGATTCGGGCTCTTGAACAGAAATTTGACGGGATTGTGTCTGTTCTGATCTGTTCAATGAGCGGGCGTTTCGGCGGAGACGTTTCACAGTTCCGTTCTCGGACGAGATACGATTGTAACGAGAACAGAAGCGATGCGCTGCTGTGCACACTTTCTCTGAGAGGATTTCACGAACCGAATTTGAACCACCGATAACTGTGTGACGTCGATTCTCTCATAAGATTGAAATCATCCACTGGATAGTAGTTATCTTTCAAATTATCCCAGAAGATACCATTATAGACGAGTTACTCTACGATCTCTGTTGATCGTCTCTCGACCGCTCAATCGTTGTAGAAATCAATGCAAACTGATATTAGGTTCGACGGCCTGTCCTAATCATATCTGAAGGACATAAATTGTGAGTTCCTGCTATCATATGTTGGGGATGCTGTTTCCAACTATCAGCACGTTATGGGTAAAAGATCCTTTCACGAACGTTCTTCTCACAGGCTTTCAAATTCGATAGCCATCCGTTGAAGCTGTTCTACACGCCGCCTTTGGATTGGTTTCATCTGTGAGTGGTGAATTCATCATCGAACGATACGACACCGTCCGATAGTTCTTGATACGTATAATACATATACTGAAGTATTCTCGAATAAATTATCTGTATTACTCGAATGGCGTTTCGGGTGACTGCTCAATTAACGATTCAATGCGTTCCTGTAATGGTTCAGATAAGTCCATTCCAAGGAGCTCACTGACACGGGACCAACGACCAAGACTGTGATCATCTGTTCCTATCTCTTCGTAGAGCTGCTCATCGACTATCATTGGACGACAACCATCAGCCGCAGACGAAAATTCGAGCACTGTGACATCGTTTTGTTCGGGAGCTGTGATGCTCACAACGTCGTCCGAAACAGCCACTGACAACTGAACCAAAGCTTCTTCGTACCCATACGTCGGCTCCTCGATAGACGTAATCGCACAATCAGAACAGCGAACAACATCAATCTCCCACTCCTCGTCTTCGTGGTACCCATCGAGTTCTGGGTCAATGATACGAATGCACTCGAACAACACCGGACCGTCGATCGAAACCGATGCAGGAGAGTCGTGATAATCACAAAGCAAGCTGTCTTCTTGACCGAGTGTTTCACTGTGGAGATCTCTTCGGAGCCCCCAGATGACCGGATCAGTCATGAGAGTGTGAACTGATGGCAGACAGTTAAGGTATCTGATCCCTCTCTCTTGGATTATACGTTTCCATTAAAGACCGAAATCAATCAGAAAATGATACTCGTTCAACTCCGTTTTGGATCGTATTAGCCTCTCGAAAGCAAGACAGTTAATCGATTGAGTTGATTGTACAGATTGTGGTCACCGACGAGATACTGGTGTATGAATGATACCCACAGACTTCTTGTGAATATTAGTATGGGTGTTCTGTCGTTTCGAGCATCACACCACAACACGAATGCCTACGATGGAGAAACATACTCGTAGAGAGAACGTATGAATCGAGAGCAGGATTTGACTACAATATGGAAGGCTGTCTGTAATTGTAGAATGCGACGACGTGAATTGGGGGTATGATAGCGGTGTCGCCGCTACACGTGGGTGGCATCACATCGGCTGCGAACGTCGAACTCGCCATTTTCTTTCTGATCGGCCTTTTGGGAGGAGCTCACTGTCTGGGCATGTGTGGTCCGTTGGTGACCATGTACTCAGAACGAATGCAGTCGCCGGACCGCGAGAACATGCTTACGATCTTCGAGGTTCGGCAACATGCTCTGTTTAATCTTGGTCGTACTGTGAGTTATGCTGCTATTGGCGGCGCGTTCGGGCTGTTCGGCGCACTCGTCTTCGACACCTCTTCAATTGTGAGCACTATTGGGACCGTCGTTCGTGCAACAACCGGGGTCGTTGTCGGGATTGCAATTCTGATAGTTGGTGTCCGCTATGTGTTCGGTTATCACGGCGGTGAAGGACTCTTTGGCGGAGGAGGAATATCCCGACTCTTTCGACGACTCTCTACGCGAGTTGACGAGTGGTCGAGTGGTTTCGGAATCGTTGGACTCGGACTCGTACACGGAATCCTTCCTTGTCCACTACTCTATCCAGCCTTTTTGTACGCCTTCGCGCGTGGTTCACCGATCGGTGGTGCGCTGTCGCTTGGGGTACTTGGATTGGGAACCTTTCCGACGCTCTTTTTCTACGGCACGCTTGTCCAATCAATCTCACCAACACACCGCGAACGGCTCCATCGTGCCCTCGGTATCGCATTTCTCATTATGGGGTGGATGCCGCTCTCACACGGGCTCGAACTCTTTGGTATTCATGTTCCCCACGTCGAACCACCTATCTACCAGCCGTTGACTCCGTGATGCACTCTGTTTGTCGCCGGAGAACCGCTGATCTCAGATTCTGGTTCTGAACCAAAGAGACAAGAGTAGCTTTTGACCACCGTATTCGAGAGTTGGACCACAATTGTCTTTTCGTCCATCTATAAATAAGTGATTGATGAATCGCCGGACGTTCCTTAGAGCGAGTGTTGCTGCAACTGGCGCTGCGACTCTCTCTGGCTGCCTCTCTGGTTTATTCGAAACTCGATCAGTGTATGAACCACCACCACTCGTGGAGAACCGACCAAAAGCTGTCTATATACCATCACATATTGAAGGGATGGAGATGGGTGGAATGGCAACCAAAAAGTGGTATAAGGCTGGTATCATGTTCAGCTTCCCGCACCGCTTTTGGACCGTAGACAGCCAGAACAAAAACAAAGTTAATATTAGGGAAAATGACACAATTCATCTAATGTCTAGTGTCTGGGATTCGGAGACCACCATCGTACCACCGAATGCGAATCTCAGAGTGGATGTCACTAAAGACGGTGAATCCATTGCTACGAAATCGTTGTGGCCAATGCTCTCTCAGAATATGGGCTATCACTTCGGGGACAACATAGCACTCTCCGGCGATGGGACCTACACTGTGACGGTTCATGTCGGTCCGCTCGATGTCCGCCGCACGGGTCGTCTCCAAGAAAAATACGGCGAGCAAGCCTCATTCTCGATTACCTTCGATTACAGCCAGCAACAACGGGACGAAATCATGTTCAAACAGCTCTCCGAGAAAAAAGGGCAGAAGGGAGCTGTTGACCCGATGGAGATGAAGATGATGCCATCAACGCAGCTACCGCAGAAAGATCAGCTTCCTGGTACCCTCGTTGGCGAAGCGACAAGCGGCGATGGAACGTTTATTGTGACGAAACTCGACTCATCCCCAGCAGGGATTGATAAATCGGGACCATATCTTGCGGTTTCGCCACGAACGCCACACAATCGGTATCCGCTGCCGTTCATGTCGCTTTCGGGGACGGTCAAGCGCGGAAAGCAGACTATCTTCGATGGGCCCCTGACTGCCACGCTTGATCCTGAACTCAACTACCACTACGGGACTTCGGTAGAACGTCTACAGTCGGGAGATACGCTTGCGCTCACGGTGGATGTTCCGCCACAAGTCGCTCGTCACGAGGGCTACGAAATGGCGTTCTTCGAGATGCCACCGATGGAACTGACACTGTAGCTATGGTTGAACAGAACGTATCAAAGTGGGTCGGCCGGATCGATACCACTTCGATTCGGTACTATCATCTCTCGGGGGCAGTACTGGCAGGAACGTACGTTCTCATGTTATTAGGGGCGTACACGAGCGCGATCGGCGCTGGACTCTCCTGTCCAGACTGGCCGATGTGTTACGGGACGCTCGTTCCATTCTTACATCCTGAGATCATGAATCAGACTCCCTATTCTGCCATTCAGATTTTCGCAGAGTGGGCCCACCGTGGCGTTGCGATGCTGGTGGGAATCGGAATTTTCGGGACAGCAGTGGTTGCACACTACCTCCGGAAACCACCTTTCGTGCGGTGGTCTGTCACAATAGCCGTTCTCCTTCTCCCTGTTCAGGTGATTGTGGGAGGACTCACCGTCACCGAAAAGCTTCAGCCAATCATCGTTACGAGTCATCTCGGTATTGCAACACTCATCCTTCTGTTCCTGTGTACAACGGTGGTGGCCGACGTGCTGTCGAAAACCAGTTGTTGATTACGAGCTGACTTCGACTGATAGCTCTTTACATCACCTCCGGGATATCTCAGTACTGCGTCGAACGAGCAGAGAGTGACGTATTTGGATACTATCAATATATTCGAAAATTATACAATCCAACCGAGATCGAATAATATTATACTGTCAGCTGTTAAATGAGAGGGCAACAGCACGCCCATCGCCATACATGACGAGGATTTCCTCCCGACCGTCGTCATCGAGATCGATCACCGTCGGGTGGATCCAAACTGGAACATCGCGCTCGTACGTCGCCAGCTGCTCACCGTTCGACGGATTGAGTACCGTAACCACCCCATCAGGAGTGACACCGACCAGCTCAGGGGTACCATCTCCGTCAAGGTCACCGATCGAAGGCGGTGGCATAACACCTCGATCGTCCTGAGTGAGGTCTGTTGTCCACTCGACGGCCCCATCACGCGCAGAGAGCGCAGAGAGTTCTCCCCCGCTCGTTCCGACGTACACTTCGGGCGTGTCGTCCGCATCGCCATCGTCGACCGCGTGGAGTGCTGGGATGCCGTCAACAGGCTGTGACCAGATGACGTTGCCCGTCGTGCTATCGAGTGCAGTCACCGTTTGATTTGTATCATCGGCAATGACAAGTTCGGGTGTCGGGTCGGCACCAACGGCCGCAGAAACCATCCAGAGGACCGAATCGTTCGTCTGCCACGTTCGTTCTCCGTTACGCTCGAAGAGAGAAACGCCGTCAGCAGTACCGATCGCGATCTCTCTTTGTCCATCGTCGTCGAAATCGTCGACTGCGGGACTAGCCCATGTGGAGGCCGAGAGGTTTCGATGCCACGCCGTCGAGCCATCGCTCCGAATGACGAACAGCTCGCCGTCGATATCCACGGCGATGACCTCTTTGCCGTCTGCTGGCAGAATGTCTCTCACGACCGGTTGACTGTAGCCGAGCGATGAGGTCGGATGACGCCACTCGATTGCACCGGTTGCCGCGTCGTGGACGGTCAGCGTGTGGTCACCGCGGGCAATGAGGATCTCTTGAGTTCCATCGCCATCAAGATCCGCAATTGTCGAGTCCGGAAGCGAGTGAATCGTACAGTTTTCCGGCGCCAGTCCTGATTGCCACACGGTATTTCCAGATGATTCATTGAGCCGCACGAGAGCACACGAGGCTTGTGTGCTCTCATTACTCTCATCGTTGATTGGCGCGACGACGATAGTACCGTTGCCTGTGTTCGTAGCGGCGATCGGATGGTGATTCTGCTGATATCCACGAGCTGTGTCCGATACCCACTGTTCGGTAAGCTCTCCCCCGCCGCCAGTGAGTTGTAAAGCACCGAAGACAACAACCAAAGAGAGGACGAACCAAAGTAAGAGAACCGCCACCAGCGTCCTACGCTTCATAATCGGACGTAGCACGGGTTCGCTTAAACATCTGTACAAGGACGTCGACGTTTTCGTGGGGGACGTTCTCTGTGTCTATTTCCTCCCCAACTCGATTCGGCTGTTGCTGGAATGTAACGCATGTGTCTTTCGTTCAGATCAATCGCAGATCAACAGTTTCTTTCGGCTTTCGATCCGATTTTCGGGTATAGTGAGGACCAAACAGGCAGTCGTACTATTTTTGCTACCACTTGTAGTGGCAGGAACTGCGAGCGCCCACGATATTGGCGGGTCACGGTTCGATGCGCCAATTCCACTATCGTTCCTGTTCGTTGGTGGGGGTCTCACGGTTGCACTCACGGCCGGCTTGCTCACGCACACGACGGAGCCGAACACGATGGACTCCGAGCGTGGGATATTCTCAGTCGGGACGCTTCCATCCTCGATCGTCACCGCCATTCGAGTCTGTGCTCGCACGCTCTTTCTCATTGCTTTTATCGGAGTCCTCGTGACGGGCCTGTTCGGCCGCCAAGTCGCCACCGAAAACTTTGCGACTGTTTTTGTCTGGCCGATCTGGCTCAAAGGTGTCGCGCTGCTTGCTCTCCTTGTTGGTAGTCCGTGGTCTGTGTTGTCGCCGTGGCGCACGATTTACGAGGGACTGTGTCAACTCGAAGGGGGAGCAGTTTCGATCCTCGACTCGTATCCTCGTTGGCTCTCCGAATGGCCCGCACTGGTCGGTTTTCTTCTTGGTGTGGGAATAATCGAGAATCTAACGGTGATCCCACGATCTCCACAGCAAACGGCGTTGCTCGTGAGTGTGTACGCGCTCGTGATGCTCGGTGGAGGTGTCACCTATGGGGCAGAGTGGTTCCGCAGGGCTGACACGTTCGCTGTGCTCTATCGACTGTTTGGCTCCGTCTCGCCAATCACAACCACGCGAACGACGGCAGGTGACGCTCAGATCAGTCTCCGGTACCCGTGGCGTCGCTGTACCGAATCCGTCGACGATCGAGCGATCATCGCGTTCATCATCGCCATGGTTTACACAGTGAGTTTCGACGGATTCACGAACACACCGGAGTTCCAAACACTCTTATTCGGAGTTCGAGATCTCACGGGACTTGGACCAGCGGTGAGCGCGGCATTGTATTTCATCGGCTACGGAGGCTTCCTCGGCGTATTTTGGCTGGTTGCTATCCTTTCGCATCGGGCAGGGCTCGCTACTGACGCGCTTGCGACCGCCCAGGTACTCGCTCCGACAGTTCTTCCGATTGCAGCTGCCTACGAATTTGCCCACAACTATCCGTTTGTCGTACAGAGCCTTGGTCAGTTAATCACCCTCAGTGGACGGGCCATTCATCTACCGATTACGGTGACTCCACTGGAATGGCTGTCACTCCCTGTCTTCTGGGCTTCGCAAGTCGTCGTTATTGTCATAGGGCATATTTTCGCGGTCGTCGCTTCCCACATCCTCTTTGATGAACACACGACTGAGCGAATTGGCTACACCCAACTACCATTGACAACGCTCATGATTGCGTATACGATGCTCTCACTGTGGATTATTTCTCGACCGATCGTATCATAGGATTGATTCTCTGGCCGTGTCGTAGATGGTGATGCGTTCAATATGACACTTCAAAATTGTTTGATAACAATGTATTCATAGTACTGTACTACTTGTGAGGAAGATGGAATTCTGCTAGTTCTACTGGAGCGTTGACTAAGTGAAATATCAGTGTTTTTAATTGATCAGTAGAGTATAACTACCTCATCGTATCTGTGAGAAACTCCCTGAAATACCTGAATGCTTTCATCGAAGGCCCCTGGTTCTGATCGCTCCTCCCGTTTTTGATGAGTGTACTGATAGAATATTGTGTCTACTTTATATTCGATAACTAGAACATTTGCCGAATGGTCATCTGCACAGAATGACAAAATTTCATATTATACTGTACATAAATAATTTATTGATGTTTATTGATATTTGTGATGTGAATTCCTACTAGCTATCGTACAATATAGATCCATAGCACCCACACAGCTCGTTGCTTTTTGAGAAATCCCTACCACGAGCTGTAGCGTTCCTCGTTCCACGGATTTGCTGTCTGTGAGTAGCCACGCTTCTCCCAGTATCCTCGCTTTGGCTCGCTGAGGAACTCAACCTCAGTCACCCACTTTGCACCCTTGTATGCGTATTTATGTGGTGTTACCACACGGAGCGGCCCACCGTGCTCTGAGGGGAGCGGTTGATCGTCGAGTTCGAACGCAAACAGCACTTCCTCCCGCATACATTCGTTCAGCGGGAGATCTGTTGAATAGCCATCCAACGAACCGAACAGAACGTGAACAGCGTCGTCACGAACACCAGCTTGCTCGGCGAGCGTCGGGAATGAAATCCCCGTGAATTCGTTATCGAATCGGCTCCAGCCAGTCACACAGTGAAAGTCTTGACGCTGTGTTTCACTCGGTAGATCAACGAACTCCGACCACGAATACGAGCAGTTGGTTTCGACCGCACCAGTAACCGTGAACTCCCATGTATCCATATCCCACGATGGAGTTTTGCCCTTCGATAGAACGGGAAATTGGCTGGTTTGCCGCTGCCCGGGAGGCAACCGTTCACCGTCGAACTCCTCGTGAATTGATGTAACATCATTCACGGTCATATGGTCAGTTTCGACATGGAATCGTATAGTGTTGCTGGCAACGTTTCACGTGGTACTCATACGTGACTTGCCGTGTTGAAACCGCTACGCAACACCCGTCGATTACAAAAGATGATGCAGATTTATTGTGATCGGTGGTGCATTGAGTGTGGGGGAAATATGAATGCCACTACTCCGATTCGAAACCGCAGATTCGACCGAACGGACACAGATCGGTGAAGGTCTCGTACGGTTCGCAGTGAAAGCAGGTCGCTTAGAAAACGATCAGTCGAGTGGGAAATATTTTCTCAATCACACAGATGGGTGTGGTGAAGATGGAAAACGCATCATGCCGGGTGATCCGTTCTTTTTCGACACCGAGACTGGTGATATTCTCTGTGACGATCACGGAAAAGAGCGGAGTAAGGAATCCACAGCCACGTAGCCCACGACGGATATGCAATGAGTGAAAAGTAGTGTAACAGATTAATCGCGTACGACACCACCGAAATTATCATTCGACACCGTATCAACAGTTTTTCACAGTCGAAAAGCACCCTGTTGGTCGTACCAGTGCAACCGTGTCTACTAAATTACTACTCCAGCTGGTATCGATATGGCAGTAAACTAACTAGAGAGTCTGAATCTGTGAAATTGTCGAGCAAGAATGGTGTATGACGCAATTTTCCATTTTATTATGGGAAGATTTAAATATCTCTGAGACGTATTTGTTATCGTAGCACTTGTTGAATCGCTATTGAAATCACCCATTGAGTACCCGCTCATCAGTTCATCATCTTGGAAAATACCACAACCCGCATCCGTACGCACGAACCGAACGAACAGACACACGAGGAAACAACCAGCGAAGCAGAACGAATCTGTCCCGAATGTAGCGGCCGACTCGTGGACGACACCGAACACGGAGAAACCGTCTGTCGCGAGTGTGGTCTCGTCGTCGATGAGAACGAAATTGACCACGGTCCGGAGTGGCGTGCATTCGATAGCCAAGAGCGTGATCAGAAGCGTCGTGTCGGTGCACCAACAACGAACATGATGCACGATAAAGGTCTATCGAGCCAGATCGGCTGGCAGAACAGGGATGCCTACGGCAACGCCTTGAGTTCGCGCAAGCGCCAACAGATGAAGCGTTTGCGCACGTGGGACGAGCGTTTTCGCACCCGTAACTCCAAAGAGCGCAATCTCAAGCAGGCACTCGGTGAAATCGAGCGCATGGGCAGCGCGCTTGGTGTTCCGGGGGATGTCCGTGAGACCGCGAGTGTCATCTACCGCCGTGCACTTTCCGAGGATCTCCTCCCCGGACGCTCTATCGAGGGAATCTCCACTGCTGCACTGTACGCAGCAATCCGTCAGACAGGACTCCCACGGAGCGTCGAAGAGGTTGGTGCTGTTTCACGCGTCGACGAAATGGAGTTCAAGCGCGCCTACCGTTACATCAATCGTGAACTCAATCTCGAAATTGGCCCGCCAGCTCCGGATCAGTATCTACCGCGGTTTGCGTCCGCGCTTGCGGTGAGCGACGAGACTGAAGGGCGCGCCCGTGAACTGATTCAGACGGTAATGGAAGAAAGTGCTCACTCTGGAAAGAGTCCTGTCGGTCTCGCTGCTGCCGCGTTGTACGCTGCTGGCATCTTGACTGACGAGCCACTGACACAGAACGAAGTCAGTGAGGTGGCTGATGTCAGCAACGTCACGATCCGCAGCCGGTATCAGGAACTACTCGACATCGCGCAAAAACACCAGCAAATCGGACAGAAACAGGCAGAGACTGAGGCGGCTGCCTAAAATAATGATCAAATCCTCTGTTTCGTCACCGCCTCTTCGATCCGATCGCGCACACATTCTCGACGTCACTGGGATCGTCAAGAACGTTTCGAACAAGAATGATTTTGGATGAAGCTCTCCAGTCAGGCGTGGACTCTGTTGGGAGATCATCCGATATGAACGACCTGCTGCAGTGATACACAGTAGTAGCAAGAGTGCCGGATGGTCGTCGAAATCACAAGAGAGACAATAAATCGGGGCACTCTCTCGGCGCGCTCACCGACGTGGGTCTCGACCCAGCCCGGTGCTCGTATGAGAACCACAACGTTCGATCAATCACACGTGCTCGACGTTAACAGCGTCGTGAGCGATCTCGTGCAGTCATTGTATGGACATTTTTTCCGAGACAATGGATCAATCTGTGGCGCTGGAGATTTGATTCAGTGTTATCGCATCTCGTTCGTGCACTCACGAATCACTTCGGTGATGATGTCGAGACCGATTTCGGCTTGCGCTTCGGTCATGACGAGTGGCGGAAGGAGTCGGAGAACGTTCCCCTCCCGGCCAGCTGTCCAGACGAGTACTCCCTTCGTATAGCAGTCCGTCTGCACACGCTTGACCAGCTCCGCACTTGGATTGCCCTCGGTGTCGATCATCTCGATACCGATGAACAGCCCCCGCCCACGGACATCTCCAATCAGAGGACTGTTGATTTCACGGAAGCGGCCACGAATGTACTCGCCAAGCTCGGTCGCGTGTCCGAGCAAGTCGTGCTCTTGAATGTATTCGATCGCAGCCAGACCACCGCGCATTGCCGGTATGTTCCCCCGGAAAGTCCCAATATGTCCTCCTGGGCCCCACGTATCGAACTTCTCGTGGTATAGCATCGCACCGAGCGGGAGCCCAGCGCCACCAATTCCCTTTGCCATTGTGATAGCATCAGGTGTCACACCGTCGTGTTCGCAGGCCCACCATTCCCCAGTGCGACCAAATCCCGACTGAATTTCGTCGGTAATGAGCAACGCATCGTTGTCATCAGCGATGTCTCGAAGTCCCTTCAGGAATCCCTTAGGTGGAATGACAACGCCGCCTTCTCCTTGAATCGGCTCGACCCAGATGGCTGCTGGCGGCTCGTGACCACTGTACGGTCCTTCGAATTTCTCTTTGACGGCGTCGAGAGAGCGGGCACACGCCATCCGACCACAACAGTTCTCGCGTGGACACAACGCCTTTGCGTTGTCATCGGACAGCGACTCACGATACGGATACGGATACGGAACGTGGACTACGTCGGGGAGGAGTGGTTCGTATCCTTTTTTGTACTTTATTCCACCGGTAAGACTCAGCGCACCGGTCGTCCCACCATGGTACGATCCCTCAAACGCCAGCAATCCGTGACGACCTGTATACTGCTTTGCCAGTTTGATCGATCCCTCGTTTGCGTCGCTTCCGGATGGTCCGCCAAAAACCATTTTGCACTCTCCACGCAGGCCCGGCGGCGCAATATCGGACATCGCCTCGATGAAGTCGAGGCGGGCTTCTGTCGGAAAATCGATCGTGTGGACGAGTTTGCTCGTTTGTTCGTTTACTGCGTCGAGAACGTACGGATTCGAGTGTCCCACGTTCAGCACGCCAATGCCAGCGAAAAAATCGAGAAACACGTTCCCGTCGGCGTCTTTGATCGTCGCACCACGGCCTTCTTCGAAGGCTAGTGGGACGGCCTTCGGGTAGGCAACGGCACCGCTGTCGATGGCTACCTGTCGTTCGAGGAGTTCTCTGGAGTTGGGCCCCGGAATCGATGTCTCGACATTCGGTGCATCGTCGAAGTGGAGTTCGTCAATGGGTGGTCCCCCCGCCATACATCGTACAGAACACAAGTACCATCAAAGATGTTTGGTATTTATTGTCAAAGTTGCTGTAGCCTATCACGTGCTAATCTCTGCCATCGTCTATCGAACCACAGCAATCTTCACGAGCTTCGTGAACGATCGTTTTTCGTGTTTCACGCATCAGTCTGAGCCGACTGATCGTCAAACCCATCGAACTGCTCATCTAGATACTTTGTCGTGTGCTCGTTTCTGCGAAACTGATCATCTGCGAGCACAGCGAGATGGAATGGGATCGTTGTCGAGATTCCCTCGATCTCAGTTTCTTCGAGCGAGCGTTCGCTCCGAGCAAGCGTTTCTCGTCGGCTATTTCCAGTGATGATGTACTTTCCAACGAGCGAGTCGTAGTAGGGACTGATCGTGTCTCCCTGATCGATGCTATCGTCGACCCGGACGCCAATCCCAGTCGGTGGACGATAAACTTCGACGGTTCCCGGTGTCGGCGAGAAGTCTTCATACGGGTCTTCGGCGTTGATACGAAACTCCATCGTCGAACCACGCGGTTCGATATCCTGCTGTTCGAAGTCGAGCGCTTCTCCTGCGGCGATCTGAAGCTGCTGCTTGACGATATCGATCCCAGTCGCAACCTCGGTGATGGTGTGCTCGACCTGAATACGAGCATTAACTTCAAGGAAGTAGAAGCTGCCATCGCCAGCTCCATCTGTTTCGTACAAGAATTCGACGGTCCCAGCGTTGATGTAGCCCGCTTCTGAGACTCCTTGACGAGCGGCCAGGCAGAGCTCTTCGCGCGTCTCGTCGTCGATTACCGGCGAGGGCGTCTCTTCGATGAGCTTCTGTTGACGACGCTGGACCGAACAATCCCGTTCGTAGAGGTGTCTCGCGTTTCCGTGACTGTCAACGAGCACCTGCACCTCGATGTGACGGGGATTTTCGAGATACTTCTCGACGTACACAGCTGGGTTGTCGAAGTACGCCTCGCCTTCATGCTGTGCCTTCTCCAATTTGTCTTCGATCTCGCGTTCTTCACGAACGATCTTCAGTCCACGGCCACCGCCTCCCCCATCGGCTTTGATAGCAACTGGATAGCCGTGTTCGTCGGCGAATGCGTCTACCTCACTCGGAGAGCTGATGGTATCATTCGTTCCCGGCACAATTGGGACATCCGCCTGTCGCATGATTGCCCGAGCCTTCGTCTTCTCACCGAAGTCAGCCATCACGTTAGCTGGCGGTCCGATCCAGAGAAACTCCGATTCTTGGACGCGGCGAGCGAACGATTCGCTTTCGGCGAGAAATCCGTAGCCGGGATGGATCGCATCAGCGTCCGTCTCGCGGGCAGCATCGATGATCGACGCTTGATCGAGGTAGCTTCTTCTAGCGACCGATGCACCGATGTGATGTGCAATGTCTGCGCGGCGGACGTGTTTTGCCGTCTCGTCGGCATCGCTGTAAACGGCAACCGTCTCGATCCCCAATTCGTGGGCAGCCTGTATTACTCGTACAGCAATCTCCCCGCGATTAGCAATGAGTACCCTATCGAACATCGTTCTGAAATCGTGTCGGGGCTACTTATCACCTTCAGTGTCGGACCTCAACCACAAGTTGCGACAACACGTCTTAGCATCTCCCGTCGATGGGAGTGTGTGCCACCGTCACTGTTAATATATCACATGATGTTTTCTGCTATAGATTAGACTAATGACTGAGGCGCGAATAGAGCGGACGGAACTACCAGAGCCACGATACGAGTTCGGCGGTGACGATCACGTGTTCGTCGAACTCGACGAGGCGATGAGTTTCGACGCAAACTTTCAGGCGATGGCAATCACACAGCAGATCAGCGACCGCGACATTGCAGGCGTTACCGAAATCTGTCCAGCGAACGCCTCGTACATGGTGCGATTCGATCCCGATAGTATCTCTCCCGAGTCAATGGTCGAGGAGTTAAAAGAAATCGCTGCCGAAACCGACATTTCGGAGTTCTCGTGGGAGACACGCATCGTTACTATTCCCGTGCTGTTTCAGGATCCGTGGACACACGAGACGCTCATGCGCTTTCGAGATCATCATCAGGATCCCGACGGGACTGATCTTGAGTACTCAGCTCACATCAACGGCTTCGACACTGTTGAGGGGTTCATCGACGCCTTCGTCGGCGCTCCACACATGGTCACGATGGTCGGATTCGTTCCCGGATTGCCGTGGTGTTTTCAGATGGTGCCGAGAAACGAGCAGCTAGAGGTCCCAAAGTACCTTCAGCCGCGGACCGACACACCGAGCCGAGCGGTGGGCTTTGGCGGTGCGTTTTCCGTCGTCTATCCGGTGAAGGGAGCTGGTGGCTATCAGCTGTACGGTCGGACTCCAGTCGAAGTGCTCGATGTGGACCAACAACTTCCCGACTTCCACGATTCGATGGTGTTTCCGAATCCCGGTGACATTCTGAACTATCGATCCATCGACCGCGAAGAGTACAACGCAATCCGCGAAGAAGTCGAGGACGGCACGTACGAGTTCACGAGCGAGCGGGTCGAATTCACCCCAGAGGAGTTTTTCATCGCACCACACGAGTACAACGAGGAGCTGACGGAGGTGCTCTCGGCATGATTGATGTCATTGATGGTGGCGTCTCAACAACCGTCCAAGATCTCGGTCGGTTCGGCCACTACCATATCGGAATGCCTCCTTCGGGAGCGATGGATCAGTTCTCTCACACGGTGGCAAACGCGCTCGTCGGTAACGAATCCGATGCTGCGACGCTCGAAATGACCTATGTTGGGGCAGATTTGCGGTTCGGCGCGGACTGTGTCATTGCTCTCGCAGGTGCACCCATGCCTGCCGAACTCGACGGTGGCGCTGTCCCGATGCACGAGGCGGTGCGTGTCGAGGCGGGACAGAAACTCGAAACAGAGTTCACGTCTGACGGTTCGCGCACCTATCTCGCAGTGAGCGGCGGTATCGATGTGCCGAAAGTGATGGGAAGCCGGTCGACGTATACGCTGGTTGGCATCGGTGGCTACGAGGGACGAACACTGGAAGCCGGAGACGAACTAGCTATTGGTCAAAACGGAGCGAACCACAATGACATCGTCGGCAATAGCGCTCCCGAAGAGAACCTCCATGACTTCGAAGATAATGGGCTGAGAATTGTGATTGGACTCTGTGACTACCGGCTTACGGACGAAAGCAGAGACGAGCTCTGTGAGGTTGGCTGGACGGTAACTCCCGAAGCCGATCGGATCGGATACCGTTTGGACGGTCCTGAACTCGAATTTGTCGAGCGTGAACAACCCTTCGGTGCGGGAACTAACCCTTCGAACGTCGTCGATGTCGGATATCCGATCGGTTCGATACAACTCCCTCAAAAACCAATCATTCTGATGTGCGACGCCGTGACTGGTGGGGGCTATGCCACCGTCGGGACTGTGATCAGCGCAGACCGAGATTTGCTTGCACAGCGACGGACACACGAAACTGTACGCTTTGATCCAGTAACCGTCGAGGAAGCTCTCGAAGCCCGCCAGACACGCCAAGAAGATCTGGACGCAATCCAGAATTCACTCGCGTAGTGTTCCAGCGACGATTGATTTGGAATGGTTAATGGTATATGTGTATCATTTTCAGAAGTGGGTCGATACTGGTAAGTAGCAAGACAACCTCATGCATGGCATGGCGACGGAATACGTAGCAGCCCCGATGCCCGGTGTGTTTTACCGACGCACGGCCCCGGATGAGCCTGCACTTGTCGAAGTCGGAGACGAAGTGAGCGAAGGCGACACGGTTGCACTCATCGGAGTAATGAAGAATTTTCACGACATTACTGTTCCCAGCGATGGCGTCGTGGCGGATATCCTAATCGAAAACGAGGCGGAGGTCGAGGCCGGACAAGACGTCATTGAGCTAACTATAGACGGCTGAATCACCTATCGTCAACGACGCTCGGCACCCCAAGTCATAGCGAAGCACAACCGACGTAATCTACAACGCACCAGATGTGCGTCAATGAACGAAAATTCACACACTGTCAAAAGCAGCCGTAAATAAAGAAGTCAGTGAATGGAATACAGATTTTCCATACTAAATTGATATAGTTGGGGACAATCTTTTTATTGAGGTACGATGTTGGGAGAATATAGGAATAGTTCATGATGAAACTGACCGTTGTACCTATCGACACCTCATCCGCTGCTGGAGGTCCAATCGATGGCTGAAAATGATATATCGCTGATCGTAAATGGAACCGAGCACGAACTGACCGTCGAGCCGCGGACATTACTTGTCACGGCACTCCGAGAGGAACTCGGGTACACTGGCGCGAACGTCGGGTGTGATACTGCACGGTGCGGTGCGTGTACCGTTCGGTTAGATGGAGATGCGATCAAGTCCTGTCTGCGCTTTGCCGTTCAGGTCGATGGTGCGGAGGTCGAGACAGTCGAGGGACTTGGAGAACACGGCGACCTTACACCGCTTCAAGAGTGTTTTCAGGAGCACCACAGTCTCCAGTGTGGCTTTTGCACACCGGGAATGCTCATGACAGCGGATACGTTCCTACAGGACGCAGAGGCTCCATCGCGCGAGGAGATACGTGAAGCGATCGAAGGGAATCTCTGTCGGTGCACCGGCTATCACAACATCGTCGACGCAATCGAAGACACGGCCAATCGACTGGGTGAACGCTAATGAGTGGGGCAGAATCAGAGCGCGAGGAGCCAGACGTCGAGGGGGTATTCGGTGCTGGCATCAAACGGGACGAGGACCTCCCGCTGCTGCTGGGTGAGGGAACCTACACGGACGATATCTCTCTTCCCGGAATGACATACCTTGCGATCAAACGCTCAGATCACGCTCACGCGCGAATCGTCGATATAGACACGAGCGAGGCCGAGTCGAAGGCGGATGTGGTAGCGGTGTACACCGGTGACGATGTCGAGGCAAGCGGCGTTCCAAACACCATCCCGACGGCTTGGGATCTCCCCGGTCTCGTTCAACCACAGTACCGTATGCTTGCTATCGACAAGGTTCGTCACGAAGGAGATGGTGTCGCCGCAGTCGTTGCCGAAACACCGCAGGCGGCCCACGAGGCCCGCAAAAGGATTCACGTCGAGTACGAAGAACTCGAAGCTGTTACTGACCCGGTTACGGCTGTCGAGCGTGACATACCACAGATTCACGAAGAAAGCGATGACAACATTGCATTCGACTTCGAACTCGGGGACGCAGACGCGGTCAATGAGTCGTTCTCTGCCGCCGATCGCACAGCATCGGTGACTCTTCGCCAGCCCCGTCTGATTCCGAACGCGATAGAACCGCGGGCGGCCGTTGCCGACTGGAACGATTCGACCCAGAAACTGCGCCTCTGGATGACGAGTCAAAATCCACATCTTCACCGAATGTTGCTTTCGGCGGGCACACTCGGCATTCCGGAAAACAACATTCGGGTTATTGCGCCCGAAGTTGGCGGCGGCTTCGGCAGTAAGATCTATCACTACCCAGACGAGGCTATCACCGCCTGGTGTTCGATGCAACTCGGACGACCAGTCAAGTGGCGAGCGAGCCGTTCCGAGGGGTACCTGACCGATTGTCACGGCCGCGATCACGTCACGGACGCCGAAATCGCCATCGATAACGATGGGACGATACAGGGTGTCCGTGTCGAAACTCACGCCGGACTCGGTGCACACCTTTCACAGTTCGGTACCGCAACGCCATCGTATCTGTATGCGACCGTCCTCTCCGGTCAATACACGATCCCAGCGATTCACTGTCGCGTCATCGGCGCGTTTACCACCACAACGCCTGTCGACGCCTACCGTGGGGCTGGTCGTGCAGAGGGGATCTATGTCATCGAACGGCTCATGGATGTAGCAGCGCGTGAACTCGGAATGGATCCCACCGAAATTCGACGGAAGAACCTCATACCAGCCGACGAATTCCCTTACGAGAGTGCTGCAGCCCTCGTTTATGATAGTGGCGAATACGAGCGTGCAATGGAGACGGCCCTCGAGCACGTCGATTATGAAACTCTTCGTGAGCAGCAGCAGACGCTTCGAGAAGAGGGCCGATATCTCGGTATTGGCGTTGCCAATTTCATCGAGTCGGCCGGGCTATCCCCATCGGGACTTGCAGGGCAGCTTGGTGCACAGGCAGGCGGATGGGAGAGTTCCATCGTCCGTTTCGACTCGACAGGCAGCGTAACCGTTCTCGCTGGGACAGCTGATCAAGGACAAGGTCATCGCACGACGTACGCACAAATTGCTGCCGAGGAACTCGGGATTTCGGTGGACGACGTCGAGGTTGTAGAAGGTGACACCGACCGGATTCCACAGGGAATGGGGACGTATGGGAGCCGGAGCGCCTCGGTTGGTGGCGGTTCCATCGCTCGTGGTGCCCGCGACGTGCGCGAGAAAGCCCGCCGGATTGCTGCCCACCAACTTGAGGCGAGTGTCGACGATATCGAGTTCGAAGACGGAGAATTTTACGTCGCTGGCGCATCTGACCGGTCGCTTCACATTCAGGCGATCGCCCACGAGGCGTATCTCGGGCACGATCTGCCCGAAGAGATGGATCCCGGACTTGAAGCGACGAACTTCTACGATCCGGAGAATTTCACCTACCCGTTCGGGACGCACGTTGCTGTCGTCGAGATCGATCCCGAAACGGGTGCAATCACCATCGAGCGATACGTTGCTGTCGACGATTGTGGTGAAATTATCAATCCAACGATCGTTGAAGGGCAGGTTCATGGTGGTATCGCACAGGGGATCGGCGCGGCGCTGTACGAGGGGGCTGCCTACGACGAAGATGGTCATCTCCAAACTCGCCGAATGGACGAGTACGCCGTCCCACACGCGACGTATCTCCCTGACTTTGAGACGGACTCCACGGTCACACCCAGTCCTCACAATCCGATTGGCGTGAAAGGCGTCGGCGAGTCAGCGACTATCGCGGCAGCGCCGGCCGTCGTCGCAGCTGTCACAGACGCGCTCGAACCGTTCGATGTCGATCATCTCGACATGCCTGTGACGCCGGAAACAGTCTGGCGGGCAATGGAGGAGGAGTAATGTACACGAACGATTTCGAATACTACTGCGCTGAGAGCACTGACGAGGCGATCGAGTTGTTGACCAACCACGATGGAGCCGAACTCATCGCAGGTTCGCACGGATTGCTCCCTCGAATGCGTACTGGCGAGGAGGAACCACCAGTACTCGTGGATATCAACGCTCTGGACGAGCTCTCACTCATTGAGCGGGCTGACGGAGAACTCTCCATCGGTGCACTCGCCACTCATGCCGAGATTAGCGCATCCGAGATGATTCGAGAGGACGCGCCGGCGCTTTCGGATGCTGCCAGCGAGGTGGGTGATGTGCAAGTGCGAAATGGGGGGACTATTGGCGGTAATCTCGCTCATGGTGATGCTCGGACCGATCACCCTGCTGCCGTGCTCGCACTCGGTGGTTCACTCTCTGTTCACGGACCGGACGGAGAACGGTTGATCAACGCTGACGATCTCTTCGAAGGTCACTTTGAAACCGCCATCAGCGACCACGAGATCGTAACCGAACTCCGAATTCCGATAGATGAAAACACTACAAGCACGTATCTCAAGCGACGTAACCCTGTCTCCGGCTATCCCCTAG
Organism: Halocatena marina; assembly: GCF_023276375.1. Classification (GTDB taxonomy): domain Archaea; phylum Halobacteriota; class Halobacteria; order Halobacteriales; family Haloarculaceae; genus Halocatena; species Halocatena marina. Next base: position 1,156,911 of record NZ_JALLPK010000001.1, read on the forward strand.
TAGGCGTTGCGGTGTGGCTGCAAACCGACAGCGATTCGATCGAAAACGCCCGGATCGCGGCAACCGGTTCTCTTTCCCATCCCACTCGCCTCCACTCTGTCGAAGACGAACTCAACGATACGACAATTGACGAGGAGACGGTTGCTACCGCAGCAGATCGAGCAGCGGAATCCTTTGATGAAACCGATTTCCGTTCAGATATGCGAGCATCACCTGCGTACTGCAGCCATCTGCTCTCGGTCTATACCGAGAGAGCGCTTCGGACTGTGCTGGATTAGACCGAGCGTTGATCTGGAATTAGACAACAAACGATTAGCAGCCTCACAAGATACAAGACAACCGCTGCGAACCATATCATATGGTAGCAATAGACATCAACTGTGACATGGGTGAGAGCTTCGGCAACTACTCAATGGGGAGAGACGATGCAGTGATGCCCTTTATCACCTCTGCCAACGTGGCGGGGGGCTTGCACGCCGGTGACCCACACGTGATGCGCGAGACAGTCGCGCTCGCTACGGAGTACGATGTTGGTATCGGCATTCATCCTGGATTGCCAGATATGATGGGCTTTGGACGACGGACAATGGATGCTACGCCGGAAGAGGTACGCGATTACGTCGTGTATCAACTGGGTGCACTCATGGGGTTCGCCGAGTGGATGTCGGTTGACGTTCAGCACGTCAAGCCACACGGGGCGATGTACTCGATGCTCTCAACGAGCGAAGCTCACGCTCGGGCCGTCATGGAGGCCGTCCTTGAGGTCAACCCCGACCTTATCTATCTGGCAACAGATATGAACATCTACGAGATCGCACAGGAGTACGACGCTTTGGACGCGGTGTTCGAGGGATACGTCGATCTCGATTATCGGTCTGATCGCACCTTAATCGTCGAGAAAGAGAAAGCAGCACCTGATCCCGAACTAGTAGCTGATAGGTTCGTCAGCATCGCAACGCGTGGTGAAGTCGAAGCGACCGACGGAACAATGATCGACGTTCCTGCCGATAGCATCTGTATCCATGGTGATGCGTCGAACGCTGTCGAAGTCCTCGAAACGATCCACGAGCGTATCGAGAGCGAAAACATCGAACTAACTCGTCTCGACGAACTGGTTGCCTGAACGTCTATACCTGTTTGCTGTCATAGAACGAGAACTGCCACATTCTTGTTCGTCGATGATTAACGAGAGACCGATTCAGACGTTCGAATCGCTCCTCTCGTCGAAGTGAATATATTCAGATGAGGTGTTATAGACCGTACGCTCGTAGACGAGCGTGATGCTATGCAACCTATGCGGCAATCCGTCGAAGAGAACAAAAGCGCACTGGCTGTACTCGACAGTCGAACGCTCGGCCTCCTCGGTGAAGGCGCACTGCCCCATTAGAGCGAGATAGAATGAGTAACGAGCCAACTGATCAGAGCCGAAAGCTACTCGATCGCCCGACGGCTCAGCAGTCCCCAACAAATGAGCAGGCCGTAACCCAGATTGAGGAGCGCTTCGTAACGCTCGAAACCGGATTCAATCAGAACGACCCTACGATGCTCGATCGCCTGTTCACCGCCGATGCGGTTGTGGTCGTTCCCGATGGAACCGTGGTGCGAGGATGGGAGGAGATCTACGCCTACCACACGGCGCGGTTAGAGAGCCCTGCTAATAACTGGCATACAAACTATTCGATCCCCATAATTATGTTCCCGAATGAGGATATTGCTGTCGTGCATACACGCCAGACCACGACAACCCCAGAGCGGACATTCACCAATCACGGCACTTCTGTGATGATCGAGACGGATGATGAGTGGTGGATCTGTGCTATGCAAAACACCAATGTGGTCGACAGGAGTCCGGAAGACGGGAGAGGTGACCCGGGCTGAACGCACACTGCTCTCTCGTCCAGTATCAGCAGGTGTTGACAGCGTGCACATCGATGACGTCGACGTACGTGTGTGCGACTACAGACGTTACAGAGTCAGTTGTTTTCTTATTTTCAGTCGATAATTCGAATTCGACGCGCTCATTTCAGGGCGAATGACTGTACGAAAAGTATTTGTTTTACGTGTCTGTGGGTTTCTCAACGATCTTTGAGGGCTTCGGCTGCGTTGTCTTGGGGTTCGTATTCAAGTGATCGGAGCGTGTGCGTCAGCGCAAGGCACCGTTCGTCGTTTTGAGAGATGGCATGGACGGTGAGTGGGTTCTGCGGGATCGGTGCCGTAGCGGCAGCAAACATGGCTGCTCGACAGTCCCGGAGACTCAGCCACATCGCACGTGCAAAGCGGGCATTCGCCTTTGGGAAGGGATTCTCCGACTGTTGTGTCTCGTGGAGTTTTTCCTCTGACATCAACCATCCGATCCGAACGTTGACGGCCTCGATATCGTATCGTCGGGCGTAGTAGTTACCGATCGCCTCCCCTGCAACTTTCGTAATCCCGTAGCACGAATCTGGATGCGGTGGGTCGTCGTGGTCGATCACCGGGGCGTCTGATGCCAGCGTTTCTGGTTCTGTCGGATCAACAGTCTCCATCCCGTTCACCGCATGATTCGAACTAGCGTACACGACACGGTCGAGATTGTTTCTCACAGCCGCGTAGTACGCATTGTATACGCCGTTGATATTCACCTCGTACAGATCGTCCCACTCCGCGTACGGTGATGGGTTTGCTGCAAGATGGATCAGTACATCGATATCGGAAATCGCATCGACGAATGCGTCTCGATCCATGACATCGAAAACGGTACTGTCCATATCATCGTGATCACGGTGAGTGAACAGCGTCAAATCCTCGTTGTCGAACGCAGTTGAAAGTTCTTTTCCGACGTTACCAGCGGCACCCGTGATTCCAATGTGAACCATACGTAATCATCGACGAGGACATACATAAAAGATCATTAATGATTTCGGCAGAGTGGGACACATTATCAATACAGGACCGACATTCATCTAACACAGTGGGGTTTGGTTGGTGAAGAACGACGCTCAATTTCGGAGATACTGCTGCTCGAGAAGTCAGCGTGCTCACCCTGTTGGATGTCACAGTAATGCTGTTTATTTATTGAAATCATTCTACCACAAACCTATGTCGATGCTCTCCCTTCTAGATCACTGTCTGGGTCAAGTATCAATCGTAACTGAGTAGCAAATCGCGTTGATCCCTAATCGAATGCCGATCGCAATTCCCGTTGACAGTCCACCGAACTGCTCCAGCCGATACCAGTCTCAAAGCCCATGAATCCACGAAAGCGACTCGGTCAAAATCTGATTGCTGAATCGAAAGCATACGGCTATACACTCACCATTTGGGGCAGTGGGGTGATCCTGTTTCATCACTATGGAACGCCCGGTATTCTCCATATCCTCTCGTATGTTGGCGGTGCCCTCGTCGCGTTTGCCATTCTCGCATTCATCGCATTTGACGCGTTGTTCAGCGACGTTGACAAGGAAAAACGCCCTCGGCTGATCGCCATGTCTATGATTCACATATTTGCATCGTTTGGGAATCTCCTCGTGAGCCACATCGTCGTCGTTGCTGCAGTTGCGCTTACGATACCAACCCTTCCGACTTTTCTTCTTATCGGATTCCAAGCCACTTTCACCTATAATATTCTCCTCCTCGTAGAGGAAGGTCTCGAGTGATTGGTAAACGTAGTGAGTCTCTCGTAGATCTGCTTTCGTGTTCAGTGTTGGCCCTTCTCCATTGACTACTGACGAGCTGTCTGTCTGCTCGTTGAACGGCTCGATCGGCATCTCATCGAGAAGCCGAGCTGTTTTGTAATGGCATAAGCGTGTTGCTGTAAATTACAAGCATACGCTTGTAATGGATTGCGTTGGTGTGTCACGGATGTCTATGTTCGAGAGATGTTACTTTCAAAGCAATCGAATCGTTCACGGTGGTACTTACCGCTCTCCAATTCGAAATTCGGCATGTCAGAGATCGATGCATGGAATGTACTCCGAGTGGTGAGGACCATCACATGTATGGCCAGGCGCGAGCCGCACGTTGCCACGTTGAAATATCGCTGATCCAACGGGCACTGATCGCCTTTTTCAGGAAGCGAGCGGGATGACCGCTAAAGGTGTTGATCGGGACGCCCATGATGCCGTGTGCAACGGCACGATCGCCGATAGAAACGACTGTTCCTTTGTTCACATACTCCCAATCGATTGGTTCTTGCCCGTTCATTGATCGAACGACGTTACGACCCAACACGTCCCCTGCTTCCCAGGCGGCTTGAGATGTTGGCGGTGCGGCGTTCGTCGCCGGTGATCGGCGAGCGATCGACCGCCAAATGAGCTCTTCACCCACTGGTCCTCGTTCCTCGTCCTGATCCATGAGAGCAGCATCCCCAACTGCGAATACGTTATCAGCACTCGTTTCGAGTGCCGAATCCGTATACACTCTGTCGTGGTCTTTATCGAGAGCAGCGTCGTCGAGAGCGGGTGGACCAGTGATACCACCAGCCCAAACGAACACGTCGTAGTCGATCGGATCACGCTCCTCGATTTGAACTGTCGAATCATCGACCGCAGAGATGGCAGCCTCGGTTTCGATGTCGACACCACTCTGTTCCAAGTGGTTCCGGATTGCACCCTGAAGCTCGTGGTCGTGACCGGGAAAGAGCTCAGCAGATCGCTGGAGGATCGAAACGGTGAGAGACGCACTGCTGTGGCTGTTCCCAAACGCCGCGATCTCTCCTGCGACTTCGATTCCCGTGAGTCCTCCGCCACCAACGATGATCTTCGCGGGATCGTCGTTCGATGCCTCGATAGATGTCCATTTAATCTCTTCGTGGATCGAAAGAGCATCATCGAGCGACTTCACAGTCAACCCGTGCTCTTCGAGCCCGTCAATGCCGTAGTACGCCGTTTCGCTTCCAAGGCAGATAATCAGGTCATCGTACTCGATTGTTTCATCGTCGAGTTCGACAACGCGCTCGTCGACATCGACGGCATCTACTGTTCCTTCGATGAAGGTCGTCTCTGGTGGCGTTATCTCGTCGATAGGGATGACAATATGCTCACGAGCCGCTGGTGTTCGGATGCAGCGATGGACTTCGTGAAGAAGGAGGTGGTAATCGTGCTCAGATATCCACGTCAGATCCACATCGTCACCGTCATCCAGTTCTGATTCGATCGCTTTGATGGATGCTGCTCCCCCATAGCCAGCTCCGAGCACAACAATTTGATGTGCCATGTTATCACACACGTCGGAAGAGCACAAAGGAGTATTCCCTGCACGCCAAATGAACATTTGAGCGACTACATTCACAACCCGAATCAAGGTACGTACTTGATCCAGTCAAGTATCGAAGCGACGATGGAGTTATGTAAATAGATAACGTTGTTGAAGCTACTCCAACGAACGACGAGTTGCTAAGCTGTGATTCGTTCGTTTTTGGAGTGGGGAAACAAGAATGTCAACACAAGAGCTTGGAATAATTGGACTCGGTCACATCGGTGGAAATCTTGCGCGCCAAGCGCTCGAAAAAGATATTCGTATCGTCGGGATGGATACGACAGCGAAGCCCGATATCGAAGAGATGGGTGCAACTGTGCTCGATGCGGACGCATACGAGACCTTTGCTGAAGAGCTATCACAACCCCGAGTGATTTATCTATCACTCCCAGCGGGGCCACTGATCGACGACGAATTGAACAATCTCCTTCCACACCTCGATGACGGAGACGTCATAATGGACGGTGGGAACTCGTTTTGGCGGGATTCGATGCGACGAGAGCAGCAGGTTTGGGACGACGGAATCTACTATCTCGACACGGGAACGAGTGGTGGGCCACCGGGTGCCAGAACAGCAGCATGCTTCATGGTCGGTGGCCGTCAGGACGGATTCGACATTGTCGAGCCGATCCTCGATACACTCTCGGTCGACCAAGGGCTGGTATACACGGGCGGGCCGGGTACTGGCCATTTTGTGAAGCTCGTTCACAACGGCGTTGAATTCGGGATGCTTCAGGCAATCGGAGAAGGCATCGAACTGCTCGAAGCGAGCAGTTTTGATCTGGACATGGAAGAAATCCTTACCAACTGGTCACACGGCTCCGTTATTCGAAGTTGGCTCGTGGAACTGATGGCGAAAGGATTCCGTCACGAGGATCAGTTCGAAGACGCACCTGACTTCGAAGACGTTCCAAATTACATTGAAGACACCGGCGAGGTGAACTGGTTGGTCGAGGAGGCAATCAAGAGTGAGACACCCATCCCCGTTATCTCGCAGGCCGTTCAGGAACTGTTCAAGTCCCGCGGAAACCAGAAACACGCGTACCAAGCAATTGCGATGATGCGTCACGGTTTCGGCTACCACCCCTTCGGAGAGTCGGAAGCCATCGCAGCAGAGCGAGAAAAAGGAATGGTTGAGGATAAATCACGTATCGAGATTGAGCGATCACCGTACGAGGAGAATCCGCTTTGAGAGAGCCTATGTCCCTCAGCTATCGTTTGCATCTGGGATATGGGAGACGCCGATACCACGTGGCTCCGGACCGGGATGGACGACGCCCTTCGTTCGTGTGATGTAGAGTGCGCTGTTGATGAGTCCGATGTGACTGAATGCCTGCGGAAAGTTGCCGAGCTGGGAGCCGGTCTTGTTGTCGACTTCTTCGGCGAAGAGTCCCTGTGGACTGGCGTACTCGAGAACGCTTTTGAACATCGATTCGGCGTGATCGATACGACCAGACAGCGCGAGTGCGTCGATGAGCCAGAACGAACAGAGAAGGAACGAGCCTTCATCTCCCGAGAGTCCATCGTCCCCATCGTACCGCTTGACGAGTCCATCGGTCGTGACGAGTTGATCGAGCGTCGCATCGATGGTTCCTTGGACCCGTGGATCATCAAACGGGAGAAATCCTGTTATCGGTATCAAGAGATTCGATGCGTCCAGCGATGACTGATCGTCGAACGAGCGGACGAAGGTCTTTTTCTCCTCGTTGTAACCGTCATCGAGCACCCGTTGCTTGATTGCGTCTCGCTGTTCTTTCCAGTGATCTGTCGGTCCATCGAACCCGGCATCATCAACGAGCTTCAGACCGCGATCAATTGCGACCCAGCACATCACCTTCGAATAGACAAAATGACTCGGATCGCTTCGAACTTCCCAGATACCGCTGTCTTTTTGCGTCCACGTTTTGCAGACGAAATTCACGATATCACGGAGATACGGCCAGTCTTCGGGTGGGAGATCCTTCCCGTATCGTGACGTCTCGTAGATCGCATCGACCAGTTCACCGTAGGTGTCGAACTGTAGCTGATCTTTCGCTGCATTCCCGACTCGAACGGGCTGTGAGTGTTTGTAGCCATCGAGAGGGAGATTGCGTTCACTGAGGTCTGCCCGCCCATGGAGACCATACAACGGCTGCATCTTACTCGGCGTTGCTCCGTGACAGCGCTCAATCACCCAGTGTAGATAGTCCTCGACTTCCTCTTTGTGACCGAGTTTGTAGAGCGCCTGTATCGTGAACGCGGCATCACGGATCCAGTTGTAGCGGTAGTCCCAGTTGCGACTCCCGCCAATCGATTCAGGAAGGGAGGCTGTTGGTGCAGCAGCAATCGCACCGCTGTCGTGGTGTGTGAGCAGCTTCAGTGCGAGCTCGGATCGAACAACGAGATCGTGCCACGCTCCTCCAAAGTCACAGTCGGACGTATCTGGTTCGTCGTGAACCCAGTCCTGCCAGAATGCGATCGTTTCATCCAGTATCGCTTTGGGTGCGTCCGTCAAATCTGAATCGTCGTGTTTCAGCGTGAGCCATCGCGTTTCACCATCGTCCAACGAAAGGGTGGTAACCACGCTGTCACCAGCATCAGTATCGCTATCGTTGCCAGCATCTGTACTCTCATCATCACTGTCGCGGTCACTGTCACTGTGATTGGCGTCTGCTGGTTCCCACGACGGAAGTCCTTCAAGGACGAGTCGTGTATCGTCGCTTGTTGCGATAGCGCCCGACTCAATCGATTGAAATTCCGGTGTCGAATCGGCGTAATCGAACGCCGGAGCGAATGTAACGTTCAAATCTACTGGACCCTCATCCGCACGTATCCGACGAAAAAGCGTTCGGTGTGAAACGTCGTGTTCGTACTCGTGTTCAGCGACGGGCATGAAGTCCGTGACTGTCGCCTGTTGATCCTGTGTTTTGAAGACGGTTTGTAGCACGTTCGTTTTATCTACGTACTGCTGGTCCGATTCGAACGATTCTGTCGGTTGAATCGTCCAATGACCGCCACGATCGCTGTCAAGAATTTTAGCAAACACACTCGGAGACTCCACGTGCGGAACGCAGTACCAGTCGATGGCACCGTCACGTCCGACGAGTGCACACGTTTCGAGATTACCGATGAATCCGTAGTGTTCGATTGGCTTATAATCCATTGTGTCCCTCCCCAGAGCCTCGGATGTGTACCGAGCCGAACCTCACCCAACGTTCGACGGGAAATCGCAAAAAGACTTCGTCGGTCACGTCGTGATTCTGGATCGAAATTCCGCGACACCCGATCCTGCCGATGACAGGTGAAAGAGCGCGCCTGCGCTTTCACCCTCCGTGTCACGATCGTTCCCACCGGCGGTCGTTACGTAGAGGTCTGTGTAGTCCGGGCCAACGAATGTCGGACAGGATACTTTATCGACTGGGAGTTCGATCCGTCCGATCTCTGTTCCGTCTGGCGCGTACTGTACGACGCGATGGCCGTTCCAACGCGCAGACCAGAGATTCCCATCCGCATCGACGGTCATACCATCGGGAACACCATCGTCTGCCGGCGTCTCGACAACGATGCGGCGGTTGGACAACTCGCCAGTCGACGTATCGTAGTCAAAGCAGTAGATGCGCCGTGCATTCGATTCAGTGAGATAGAGTTTCGTTCGATCGGGCGTGAACCCCATTCCGTTTGGGATGTCGTACCCGTCATCGAGTTCGACGATCGATCCGTCACGATCGAGTCGGTAGAGACGACCGAGTCGATCGTCCGTCGGCATCGTGCCACAGAAGACGCGACCTGCGGGACTCGCAATAACGTCGTTGAACCGGGAGTCGCGCTCCTCTGGGATTTCCTCAACGATCGGCGTCGTTGAGCCGTCGTCCCACTGGATGATCTGACCGCGATCCATGAAGAGGAGGAGGCTCCCGTCCGCTTGTATCGTCGTTGCACTGATGACGGAATCCTCATAGCGCAGTTCGTGTTCTCCCGTTTCCGGATCGTAGCTGAAGAGTCGTCCCCGAGGGATGTCGACCCAGTAAACGACGTTCTGATCAGGATGCCAGAGAGGCCCTTCGCCCGTTCGACAACGAGTATTTGCGACTACTTCTGGGTCCATTAGCTAATGTACGCCGGTCTCGACAATCAAACTTTTGTCGATAGCGTGGGTCTGAATAATGGTATGACTGGCTCGACGACCCACGTCGATGACACCGACGGCACTGAGGACGCCAATGAGCACAGTCGGTGGCCAATCGTCGCCGCAATCGGAGTGGCGGGGCTCTACTTCGGGACGGCCCTCGCACTCGTTGGGCTCGCTTCTGATGTCATCCCGTACGTGGTCGGACTCGTCATCGCGGGAAGTGGGATCGTCGTTGCAATCACGGGGCTCGGTGGGTGGCTCGATCAGGCATATATCAGCCAGTACTGGCGACAGCAGATCAGCGAGCGAAAGCACGAGTCGTACGAAGCGACGATGGGGCTGTTCTTGACGACTGACGCTGCGACCTTCGGTGCCGGTTTCGTCTACTACTTTTTTATTCGTGTTGGTGGATGGCCGCCATCAGATCTCCCGAATCTTTTGAGTTCGATTTTGCTCGTCAACACAGCCATGCTCGTTGCGAGCAGTTTCACACTGTATGCCGCACACAAGTCGCTTGAGCGGGGGCTGCGAAAGCGCTTTCTCGGTCTTCTCGGTGTGACGATCGTTCTCGGTGGAGCGTTCGTCGCGGGACAGGTGTACGAATACTACGGTTTCATCGTCGAGCAAGGGTTCACCCTCACCTCTGGAATTTTTGGAAGCGCCTTCTTCGGTCTGACCGGACTCCACGGGCTGCACGTTACACTCGGTGTGATTCTTCTCAGCATCATTTTCATCCGAGCAGTCCTCGGTCAGTATTCGGATCATCGGGACACATCGATCGTAACTATCTCGTTGTACTGGCACTTCGTCGATGTCGTCTGGCTATTTTTGGTCGTCGTTCTGTACCTCGGAGCGTCAATTGGATCGTAGCGGTCAGTCCGACTCTCTGTTCAGTCGATCGCGCGATGCTTCGCGTTCGAGGAGCTTCCGGTACACGGGTGGTGTAAGTATGCCACCGATTCCGAGTAGGATCGAGACGATTCCCAACGGGAAAAGCAGCGGATCGACGCTGAGGCAGTTACTCGCCCAGACCGTCGTCGCATAGCGCTGTTCGCCTTGATAGGTGACGAGTGCACCCTGTTGAAACGCCTGTCGGTGCGGAAACGCACCTCGAACGTCGCCCTCCATCGACGGTTTCCCGACTGCCGTTGTGAACGCTGTCTGTTCGGCGGGTGATAGCTCTGAAAACTGAAACTGCGGTAAGTTCGGACCGGACGGACCAGTCATCGTCTTCGTCTGTTCGGCCGTGGAAACAGCCACTGTCGGATTGCCACAGAGATCGAGCTGCTGTTGGATGACTGCGTATCCGCCGAGGACAGCGCCCGCAATACCGATAGCAACGAGAATCGTCCCGAGCAACGGCACGCCGTACGTGAGAAGTGCGGATCCCCCCGTCTGCTCGGTGCCAGGGAAATCTCGTCTCGGTGGACGATCCGAACTCATGATTCGCCGACCACCCCCGTCGAGAGATATTCGAACGTCGCTGCGAGTCCGACGCCGTAGAACCAGTGGGCGATCAGCACGAACACCACGTACCCGAGGAGCTGAAGTCCGGTCTGGTCGGTGTAAAACGCGATCATGAATCCGGACGAGATGATCGTCGCATACACAAGTCCCGTCACAACGCGGGGTCGTCCCGGTATGTACTCAGCCAGTGTGGCAAACAGCAGCGCCCACGTGGTAATCCCACCGATGAAAAACAGCGCGTAGCCTGCAATAGTTCCTTGTACGCCGACGAGACTAGCAATATCGGCAAATGACGAGAGTTGGAACACGCCAATGACGGTCGCGGCGAACAGCACGCCGCTCATCAACGTTGTCCCGACCAGTCCAGCGACTGCGGCGGTGCCGACGATTCGTACCGACGTGTCCGCGACGGGAACCAAATCACGCCGGATATTCGGACTCCCGACAGATCCATCAGTCGTGAACGATTGTCGAACCGTCTCCGGCTCTGTCGGTTCGATGCCGTACTTCGATTCGAGTTGCCGTTCGAACCACTGCCATTCGAGTGTGAACTGATTTGTCGATTTCAGATCCCAGACATCCGCGTTCGTGACTGGTGACCCGTTCCAGTACGACCAGATCATGTTGTACAGCCACAGGAGGACGCTGAGTCCGATGAGAAACCCACCGATGGTTGCTACGCGCTGAATGGGAGCGAACTGGGCAGGATACAACGCATATCGTCGCGGCATTCCCATCAACCCAATGATGAGAATCGATCCAAACGTCGTGATCGACCCGAAAACGAGCAGCAGCGACTGGAAAAATGCGAGTTGACGGTCGTACATCCGGTGTGTTATGATCGGATACCAGTAGTAGCTCGCAGCGAACATCATGAACGGAATGATTCCCATCAGGATCAGGTGGAAATGACCAACGACGTAGTACGTCCCGTGGTAGTAGATATCCATTGGAATCGTTGCGAGGAACACGCCTGTCACGCCACCAATGACGAACACCCCGATACCACTGATACTGAGCAGCATCGGCGCGGTCAATCGGATATTTCCTGACCAAATCGTCGTGAGCCAGTTGAACACTTTGATCGCACTCGGTACCGCGATAGCGATAGAAACAGCCATGAAACTCGCGCGAAGTCGTGGATCGATCCCCGTCGTGAACATGTGGTGGGCCCAGACACCAAACGACATCACGCCGATTCCAAGCGTCGAGTAGACGATGAACCGGAATCCGAACAGTTTTCGTCCGGCAAACTTCGGGAGCAACTGGCTCATCAGTCCTGTCGCTGGGATAAAGATGATGTACACCTCAGGGTGACCGAAGAACCAAAAGAGATTCTGCCACAGAATTGGACCGCCGCCACCGTCTGTCGCGTAGAACGCCGTGCCAAACGTTCGATCCAGCAAGAGCATAATGAGCGCGCTGCCGAGCAGTGGGAACACAAACAGGATGAGACCGCTCGTCGTCAGCATGTTCCACGTGAAGATATCGAAGTTGGACCAGTTGATGTCCTCGCTGCGCTCGTAGATGATCGTGACGATGAAGTTGATCGCACCAAGTGTCGTCGCAATACCGCTCAAGTGCAACCCAATGAGTAAGACACTGACTTGTGGATTCGCCGACTGGGTCGATAGCGGTGTGTACAGCGTCCACCCGAGTTGTGGCTCCTGCAGCGTTTGGAAGAATCGAACGATCCAACCAGATGCAAAGAGACCGAATATCTGGCTGGCAATGTTCGAGAGCAGCCCTGTCCGTGCCAAGAGCAACGATGGGGGAAGGAGCCAGAACCCGATGGCGTTGAGACGGGGAAACGCCATGTCGTCTGCACCGACCAGGAGCGGGATGAAATAGTTTGCAATACCGAAGAACACTGGTGTCACAAAAAAGAACAGCATCGTGAGACCGTGCATCGTAAAGAGCGCGTTGTACGTCTCTGTTGCCCAAATGTCGGGCGTCGGCGTGAGCAGTTCCGTCCGAATCATCATTGCGTCCGTCCCGCCCCAGAGCGCTGCGAATGTACCAAATACGATGTACAGTATGCCGATGTCTCGGTGGTTCGTCGTCGTCGTCCAGTAGGTTATTCGGTCGATGAGTGACTCGAAGCCACGACCAAACTCTCGCTCTGTCGGGAGGCCTCCGTCGGGTTCTACGGCACGGTGGCGTGCAAGACGAGCGACCAGCCAGCAACCGGCCAGCACTCCCCCGAGTATCGATAGTTCCACGATGGCACGGCTCATATCAAAGAATCTACTGCCACACGCTCTTTCGACTCCCACCCGTCCATATCTACATACCGCAACGCGCAGAAATATAAATTCGCGGGCTTCACTACTGATTGTATTCAAACAGATCTTTGATGTGGTTGCTCTGTGAGTGACTGAACTCACGAGAGTAGTGTCTGTTTTCATGTAGTCACGTAGTGATACATACACTAAATGGATACAAACGGACTAGTCCGATCTCGAACCGACGTTTTGTGCCAACAAGGAGGATTTGTCCGATCGCCTTCGGAGAGCTTTCTGTTAGATGATCACATCACACAGCGCTCGTTAGTTATATGAATCAGTGTACCGACTTACAACGGGATGCGATTTCGTCGCGCAGGAGTTGTGGGTGGATATATCTGCTTCGTCCTGACGATGTTGTTAGTGACGCCAGCAACAGCGCAGTCGGTGAATAAAGAACTCATTGATCAGTTCAACGCTCAGCTACTCTACGTTGCACTTCCATTGATGTTGTTTGTTGAAGTGATTCTCGTGTATGCTGTTGTTCGCTTTCGAAACAACGACAATCCGCTGCCGACGACAAAGGATCGTTCGCTCGAAATCACGTGGACGGTGGCAACAGCGATTATTCTCCTGTTCGTCGGTGTCACGGCGTACGCAGTGCTCGCTAATCCCTACATCACGCCACAGCAACCAATGAACTCCCAACAATCCAATGCGGGCGCGTCCTTCTCTGATTTCTCCGAATCGTCAAGTGAATCTGATCCCGTCGTTGTCAACGTCCTCGCCTATCAGTGGGGATGGCAGTTCTCGTATCCCAACGCAAATATCACGACCCAAGGCGAGCTCGTCGTTCCGACGGACACGAACGTTCGACTCCGAATGACCTCTGTCGATGTGGTTCACTCGCTCTTCATTCCCGAACTCGGGGTCAAACAAGATGTTTTCCCGGAGCAAACGACCGTTATTCGAACGCACGTCTACGAACCTGGTCAGTACCAACTGTACTGCACAGAGTTCTGTGGCTCCGGTCACTCTCGGATGAAGGCGGATGTCCGTGCCGTGAACGAAAGCCAGTACCGTCAGTGGACCCAACAACACCGTGGACAACGGAACACCACGAACGCGACTTCACCAGCCCTCGTTCTGTGATATTTACATATCGTTCCACGCAGTGAGAGCGCGCTTCGGTGAGGAGATGGACGTGATCCAGCGTGCTGAGACCGCTCGTTTGAGTGTGCGCGCGGCGGGGCCGCTGAAGGTGTTCATCGGAACTCCAATAACGTTGTGGGCGACGACTTCGTCACCGACAGAGACGAGCGTTCCTTTGTTGATATACGCCCAGTCGACTGGCTCTGAGCCGCTGCGAACACGAGCGATGTTGTTCCCGATCTGTTTGCCCGCTTCTATTGCGGCTTCCGCAGTCGGTGGTGGGACGTTCTCCGTATCTGGGTTGACGATGCGCTGCCAGACGGTCTGTTCGTCAAACACGTTCTCTTCGATCTTAGGATGGACGAATGCCGCATCACCGATGGCGTACACGCGATCTGCGCTCGTCTCGAACGTCGAACTCGCATTCGCTCGGCTGTGATTCGTTTCTATCGTGGTGTCAGAAAGCGCATCCTGCCCGGTAACGCCACCTGCCCAAACGAGAACGTCGTAGTCTAAGTCGTCGACTTCCTCGAACTGCATCGTCCTCTCATCGACAGCGATACACGTCGCGCCGGTATGAACGGTGACGTTTGCCGCTTCAAGCTTCTTCCGGAGCGAACCCTGAAATTCGGGATCGTGGCCCGGAAAGATGTGAGCTTCCATCTCGACGAGATGGAGCTCGACGGGAGCACTCATTTCGTCGCGCCACGCAGCGATCTCACCCGCGGTTTGAATGCCCGTGAGACCAGCCCCCCCGATGACGATCTGTGCCGGTTCATCCCGTGTAGCGTCTTTCGCTGCGTTCGTGATCTGGTCGTGAATAGAGCGCGCATCGTCTGGACTCTTGAGCGTGAGTGCGTGTGCTTCGAGCCCCTCGATACCAAAGAAAGCGGTTTGGCTGCCGATGGCGATGATGAGGTAATCGTAGCCGATGGTGCGATCGCCGTCAATGATGACGTCGCGCGCTTCGGTTTCGATCCCGGTGACGGTTCCGCGGACGAAGCGAGTATGATCGGATTTGATATCCTCGATTGGGATCGTGAGTTTGTCACAGATGCTTGGATCTCGGATGCAGCGGTGGGCTTCGTGGAGCACGAAATGATGTGGTTCCTTCGACACCCAGACGAGATCTGGATGTTCGAGTTCGTTTTCGAGACTTCGTATCGCAGCGGTGCCGGCGTATCCGGCACCGAGAACGACAATTTGTGGTGGCATGTCCTGTAATACTCCCTGTTGATCTTTCGGTTGTGGTCGTCGATGCGAGCAGGCGGTTGACGAGCTTGCTCTGATCGAGAAGCGACGACTGCATCACCTGATGCGATTCTCCGAGACACCGACCGCAATCGAGTGACAGTAGTTCGGTTTCGCTTCCGATGACTGATTGTTTTGTGTCATACACTTTGCTGTCGTCTCATGCCCCCCTAATGATTGAGCCTACGAAAGCAAGGTCGTATCATCGATGGCACACCTCAGTTACGACGTTCGAGCGACACTCGGTTGGATTCCAAATCATTTCAATTGTAGCGATCGATAGGAACAGCATGCATGAACAGACTCAACGGTTAAGAAGCTGCTCTGTGACCATGGAGCATGGCACTTTCAGAGATCGACAGCCTCACCGATGAGATGGCCCAGTGTATCGACAGCTGCTTTGAAGCCGTGCAAGCGTGTGAGTGGTGTGCCGACGAATGTGCGGATCACGGTGAGGAGACGGCGCGGTGTCTCCGACACTGCCGGGACACAGCAGATCTCGCGGCCCAATGCGCACGGATGTGTGCTCGCGGATCGTCGTTCAACACACAGATGGCAGAACTCTGTGCTGAAGCCTGTGAAACGTGTGCCGATGAGTGTGACCAGCACGATCACAATCACTGTCAGGTGTGTGCCAGCGTATTGCGAAATTGTGCCGAACACTGTCGCAACGTGGCATAGACAGACAGCTCTACTCCGCTCCGCTCCACTCCACTCTGCTCTGCTCTGTGATTTCGTTTACAAAAATTTGATTTTTCCGTCTTGTTTAGGCCGATATGAGACCTTTTTCGCTATCCGCTATCTCACCGATCTGTCTCAGCGTGAGGTCCTCAACTCCGCTCGCGCGACAGTATCTACCCGGATGGGACCTGACCGTAATCGAACGCTTCACCGATTCCCGAGAGTTCATCAAGCGCGTCCTGTTCTTCTCGGAGATTTTGTTCAAGCAGATCGGCAGCATCGTCCATACCGAGCCGGGCGGCTATCGGGATGAGATTTCCGTAAGCGGCGATTTCGTAGTGTTCGGATTTCTGTCCTGCAGCGATGTTGTATCGGTCGAGAACGTGTTGGTCTGGATCGTGGGTGAGGAATTTCTCGTGATCTTCGATCAACCCTTTGACCGCATTGTCTGTCTTGGCCTCGGGTTGCTCATCCATCATCTCGAAGACCGTCTCGATACGATCGATGTGTTCTTGGGTTTCTGATCGGTGCTCTGAAAAGGCCGTTTGTATGGCTTCTTCCGAAGACTGACGTTTCATCTCTTCGAGGGCATCGACGAGCTGCTGTTCGGTGTAATACGTCTGCTTCAGTCCGTCTCGGAAGAGTTCATCGAGGTTATTTGCACACATGGGTACTCCCCATTCGCAACGACGATGATGATTTCAATAAGTAGTCTCCCTGCACACGAGCGCTGCTTGACGCTGTCCGATTTGAACAATGAATATCGGATGCGTCCGTTGAGCCGGTCGATGAAGCGGATTTTTTGGAGGAACGTGGAATTTGCTGGGCGATCGTAGCACAGCACTGAAGAAATGGGTATCCACAATCGCGTACGACTCAGATAGTACGAATATTCCGTCGGATTTCCTCTTCACTGACATCGAGGTGTGGATGGTTTCCTTGTCGATGTTGCTTAATCCGCATCATAAGCTCGTCTTCGGTTTTGCCCCGAGCGGTAAAGTCACAGTCCTCGATAAGACAGTCAAACTGTTGTATCATGATTTTCACCCCCTAACGGGGATTCGGCACAACAGAGCCGATGGAAGTAATAGTGGTGCTTTCCCATTCATGGCACAGATACTGCCTGTGAGGATCCATCCCACTGTTGTCGCCATCGTCGCGCTCCACTCTGCCCTACTGGCCATTTTTTGACTGCAAGCAGCAGATCTGCACAAGCAATACCGTTTAGTTGCTCCGATACTGTGTCATTATTGAGTGATAAACTCATGCTCGAACAGATCACGGTGGATCAGTTAGCGAAAAAGCTCGATAGCGAGAGCGAAGAATTCGCACTCATCGATACGCGACCCGAGGACAGCTACGAAGCGTGGCGTATCCCTGGCGCAGCGAACGTCCCGTTTGGGCCTGTCGAGACGCTGAGCGACGAACAGCAGACACGGATCGATACGATCCGAGATTCACGACCCATCGTGACAATCTGTGGAATGGGCGTCACATCGGCGAACCTCGCCACCGAACTCGATGCGAACGGCTACGATGATGTCACGGTCGTAAAGGGAGGGATGCGCGATTGGAACGCACGATACGAAACGGCTGTAATCGATGTCCCAAACGACGACTGTCTTCTCATCCAGTTCCAGCGCCGCGCAAAAGGCTGTCTCAGTTATCTCATCGGGTCACGACGTACTGGTGAAGCTGTCGTGGTCGATCCAACGCGCCACATAGACCAATACATTGTTGCTGCTGCGGAGGCGGGTCTCACAATCACACGCGTCCTCGATACACACATTCACGCTGATCACATCTCTGGTGGAAAACGGCTGGCCGACCGCCTCGATGTTCCCTATCATCTCGGTGCCCCCGCTGATCGCATGGAGCACGAATTTCAGCCGCTTGCTGACGGTGAGACCTTACACCTCGGTGATATCGAGATCACAGCGCTTCACGCACCCGGACACACCTCTGAGATGATGGTCTACCGAATCGACGGGACACTTCTCACTGGTGATGCGCTGTTCGTCGATTCTGTCGGACGTACCGAACTTGAATTCGGCGATGAAGGTGCTGAAAAGGGCGCACGCTTGGAATACGAGACTCTCCACGAAACGCTGTTCGACCACCCGGATGATCTGATCGTGCTTCCCGGGCATGTGACGGTCACCGACGAGGGGACGTTTGAGAACGGATCGCCCGGGGATCCCGTAAGAAAGACGCTTGCAGACATCAGAGAACAGGTGGACGTGTTGTCGCTAGACGAGGATGCGTTCGTCGATCAACTGATCTCGGATCGGGAGAAGCCCGCGAACTACGAGACGATCATCGAACTCAATCGTGGGACACGATCACCCGAAGACGAAGACGACATCACCGGTTTAGAAACAGGAGCGAACAACTGTGCCGCTTGATCGCTACGTCCCAGTACTATATCGCCAAGTCACGAGGGCAGAATAGATACTCCGATCCGAAGGTGAATAATCTTAACAACGTCTTCCCCGTACGTGTACAAGTTATGGGAACGATCGATTTCGATTTCGAGGGCGAGACGGTCATCGTCACAGGTGCAAGTTCGGGAATCGGTCGCGCCATTGCACTTCGATTCAGTGAAGCAGGTGCGACGGTCATCAATGCCGACAGACGCGAAGAGCCAAAGTCGGGTGGCATGCCGACACACGAGAAAATTATTGATGAGCACGATGAGACCGCCGAATTCGTCGAGACGGATGTCTCCAACTCCGATGAACTTGAGAGCGTAGTATTGGCCGCTCGTGAGTACGGTGGTGTCGATGTGATGGTGAACAACGCCGCGACACAACACAGCGAGCGCTTCCTCGATGTCGAAAAAGACGTATTCGATCGATTGCACCAGACCAACGTTGGAGGATATTTCTTTGGAACACAGGCCGCAGCCAGAGATATGATCGATCGTGATGAGCCGGGATGTATCGTCAACACCGCCTCAATTAGCTCTGAGGTAGCACAGTACGGTCAGGTGCAGTACGATTCGACGAAGGGAGCGATCAAGATGATCACGCGTGGAACAGCGCTCGAACTCGCAGAGCACGACATTCGCGTCAACGCCGTTTCCCCTGGTCAGATCGCAACGGAGTTCACAGAAGGGTGGAGCGAGGAGGCTCAAAACGCGGCTGGCGAGGGCGGTTTCCTCAAACCCGTCCCTCTCGGACGAGCCGGACTTCCGGAGGATATCACGGGCTCAGTGCTGTTTCTTTCGAGCACCGACGCCGCCTACATCACCGGCGAATTAGTGTATATCGACGGCGGATGGACGGCAATCTGAAGCTCAGTAGTTTTCGTAAACAGTCTTGATGATGGTGAAGTAATCCATCCCCGCCTCGCCTTGCTCGCGGTATGTCTCACTGGACGAGGCCTTCATGCCGCCGAACGGGACGTGAAGTTCGAGCCCGGTCGTCTTTTCGTTGACTTTCACGATGCCGTAGTCGGCGTCCCGTATGAAGCGATTCGCCTTCGTGTGGTCGTTCGTAACGATGCCTGCCGAGAGACCGAACGCCACGTCGTTCGCCAGTTCGATGGCTTCATCGAAGTCACTGTAGGACATGATGCCGACAAACGGCCCAAATACCTCTTCTTGCATGATGCGCATGTCGGACTCAACGTCGGTGAAGATGGTCGGCTCGACGAAGTGTCCAGCGTCGTATTCGCCATCTGTGAGCCGATTCCCACCGTACACCAGCGTTGCATCCTCGTTGGTTCCGACATCCACGTAATCAAGCGTGCTTTCGAGTTCGTCTTGGGAAACGTGTGGACCCATATCTGGATCGTCGAGACCGGAACCGATGACGAGGTTTTCGGCGTAATTGATGAGTTCATCGACGAACTCATCGTGCATCGAGTCGTGCACGATGACGCGCTCGGTTGCCGTACACGCCTGCCCAGTGACACCGAATGCGCCCCCACCGACGATATCGACCGCAGATTCGAGGTCGGCACTCGGTGTAACCACTGTTGGATTCTTGCTTCCCATCTCAGTTTGGGCACGCTTGTGATCGTCGGTCGCTTGTTCGTACACCATCTCACCAACGGAGCGGCTCCCGGTAAAGGAGACGGCATCGACCGCTTCGTGTCCGATGATGGCGCTTCCGACGTCTTCACCGCTTCCCACGACGAAGTTGAGGACGCCATCTGGAACGCCGATCTCGGAAGCGGCTTCGTCGAAACAGTCGATCACCGTTGCGAACGTGGTCGGTGCTTCCATTGCTGGTTTAAGCACAACTGTATTCCCGGTCGCCAGCGCGGGTGCGGACTTCCACGAGGGAATAGCGATCGGGTAGTTCCACGGGACGATGAGGCCAGCGACGCCAATCGGTTCACGAATCGTATAGAGGTTCCTGTCAGCAGTACTCGACAGCGTACGGGTCCCATCGTAGTCCATCGCTCGCTCGGCGTAGTAGTAAAATATGTCAATCGCCCGTTGGACTTCCGCTGCTGCCTCCGTTCGCGTCTTTCCTTCCTCTCGAACCAGTGTCTGCGTTAGTTCTGCCTTGCGGTCGTCCATTCGCTTTGCAGTCGCTCGCAACACCGCCCCGCGCGTCGGCCCGGGAGTATTAGCCCACGCCGCTTGTGCGCTCGCTGCTGCCTCAACCGCTTCGTGTGCATCATTCGCGGTCGATCGTGGGAACTGCGCGACGGTTTCGCCGGTTGCGGGGTTGTGAACGTCGAATACTTCGCCAGATTCTGATTCTTTCCACTCTCCCTCCACGTAATTGTTATGGGATTCAGACATCGTGCTCGATAGTATGGTCTTGCATCACTCCACTCTTGTGGCTGCTGTGTCATCCGCTCACGAAACGTACTATCGATGGACCATCGGGGATGGTGTGATACAATCCGCGTCATTAGCTCGATAGCGATTGAACAAACCGAAATGCGACAGAATAACAGTGTTGATACAATTGTCAGTGCCGTAGACGACTTCGTCGATCATCTTCACGAACAGCCCGAGCTTCTGCGCATCGGAGATTCACGATAACCGTTCGTTCCGGTCGGCCGAGTCGTCGATATCACCGATGTCACAAGCAATGATTGACGAAGTTATCGATTCGATCCGCTCCTCAAACGAGAGAGGTGGTCTTCACGCCAGACCGACCGTATTCGAGCCGGTCAGAGTCGTGAAAGCAGTACGTCTGTGTCTTCGATTCCATCGATCACGTACTCCATGAACTGGTTCGCAACCGCACCATCGATAAGACGATGGTCGTACGAGAGGTTCAGACCAATTCGGCTGCGAACTGCAACTGTTTCATCGTCAACCGCAACCGGACGATCCCGGATACGACCGATTCCCAAGATAGCTGCCTCGGGATAGTTGATTACCGGCGTCCCGAACGTTCGATGCTCACCGTACGTAGCAAGATTGGTAACCGTAAACGTCCCGTCCTGAAGGTCACTCGGGCTAATCGATCGATCACGTGCCTGTTCGACGAGAGACTCCAACTCCTCCGCAATTTCGACGATGGATTTCGTATCGACATCCTTGATAACAGGGACAATGAGACCATCTTCGGTGTGCGTTGCAACCCCAATGTTGTAGTATCGTTTTTCGACAATCTCGTCTGTCGTGTCGTCAATGCTGGCATTAACGATCGGGAATTCCTTGAGAGCCGGAACGACCGCTTTGACGAACAACGGCGTATACGTGATGTGAACGTCGTTTTTCTCGTCGAGGCGTTCCTTGAGCGCGACAAACTCAGTCGCATCGCACTCGAATCCAGATGTAAGGTGCGGGACGATGGTCTTTGACTCCGTCATATTCTCCGCAATGCGCTTTCGGAGACCCGATAACTCACGGCGTCTCGACCGCGACTCATCTTCATCTATCGACGTCGGCTCAATGCCAACCGTCGGATGTTCGATCTCGAACGTCGCTGACTCGGCTGCTGGTTCCTGCAACTGTGCATCGATATCCGCCTGTAGAACTCTTCCCTCCGGTCCCGACCCGTCGATCTCCGATAGTTCGACACCTTCTTTCCGGGCGTACCGACGAGTATGTGGCGCAGCGAAGACACGATCACTCTCGACTTCCGTCTCTTCTTTCTCTTCTGGTTCGTCTTCGTCCGCTGGTTTCGCTGTTGTTTCTTCAGCTTCTTCCTCTGCTGTTTCCTCGACTACTTCTTCTGTTTCTTCAGTTGGTTCTTCTGCTGTTTCTTCAGTTGGTTCTTCTGCTGTCTCTTCAGTTTCCTCCTCTGGTTCCTCTGTCTCGTCAGCTTCTTTCTCTGTTTTCTCAGCTTCCGCTTCAGTTTCTGTACGCCCTCCCACTTGTTGTTCTGGCGGATTTTCTGTTTCTATAACCACAATAACCGTACCGACGTCGACGGTATCTCCTTTGCTTGCTGTGCGTTCTTCGATCGTTCCGGGACACGGCGATGGAACGTCGGACACGGCTTTGTCGGTCTCGACTTCACAGAGTATGTCGTCTTCTTCGATATCGTCGCCTTCTTCGACGTGCCACTCGACGATTTCGGCCTCTGTCAACCCTTCTCCCGGATCGGGGAGTCGGAACTCGAACGCCGTCACTGGTCTCCCCTCCTATATCGAGTGACGTTCAACGACGAACTGATCAGCGAACAATTCGGTCGGTCGGTCGGCCACGGGTTAGAACTCATAGCTCATCACCGCCTCAATAGCGTATCGGGCTCGATCATCGTCTGGCAGATAATCGTCTTCGATATCGTGACCCGGGAAGTGAACGTCGTATCCGGTCGCTCGTTTGATTGGCGCTTTCAGCGCATCAAGTGCGTACTCGTTAATCAGTGCAGAGAGTTCCGCACCGAGACCGAGCGTCCGCCGAGCTTCATGGAGGATGACACACCGACCTGTCTTTGAAACCGACTCGAGAATCGATTCGACATCCAACGGAGAAAGCGAACACAGATCGATGATTTCAACGTCCGCATCGACATCAGCCACTGCAGATTTCGCATGCCGCACCATCGCCCCCCACGTAAGTAATGTGACATCTGACCCTTCTCTGACAATGCGCGCTTCGTTCAGCGAAAGCGTATACTCATCAGTCGGAACCGGCTCTGTCATCCCTCGGTAGATCTTCTTCGGTTCGAGAAAAATCACAGGGTCGTCGCTGCGGATGCTCGCAGCCAGCAACCCCTTTGTCTGTGACGGGGTACTCGGACAAACGACGCGGACACCAGGAGTATGAACGAAGTACGACTCGGTCGATTCTTGATGGTATTCAAGCGCTTTGACCCCACCGCCGTACGGCATCCGAATCGTCATGGGCATCTCTATCTCTCCCCCGGTTCGTTTGTACATCTTAGCAACAGCGTACATGAACTGGCCAAAGGCAGGGTAGAAAAAGCCCATAAATTCGATTTCAGGGACCGGGCGCTCGCCTCGCATCGCCATGCCTGCGGCAGTGCCAACGATCCCGTTTTCCGAGAGTGGCGTATCGATGACTCGCTTATTGCCGAACTCATCGAGCAATCCTTCTGTTGCACGATACACCCCTCCGAGCGGACCAATGTCGTATCCGAGCACGCGAATGCTGCTATCACGTGCTAGCTCCTGGTGTAGCGTTCGGTTCACTGCCGAAACGAGATTCATCTCCTCAGTGTTGTCTGTGTTCACGTCCGCAACTCGGTCTTGTATGCTACTCATCGAATCCCTCCCCTGTGAAGTCGATAAATGGATTTTTGCCGTTCAGTTCTCGCTGTAGTTCTTCGCGTTGGTGACGTTGGTGCCACGATTCCCCATGGAGGATGTGATCGAACATGCGATCGGGCTCCGAGTTCGACATCGAACGAACCTGTTCGACAGCATCGGCAACGCGTTCGTCGATTTCGTCATGAATCGCTTTGTCCGTCTCGTCATCGAGAATTCCTTCGCTACGGAGATATGTTTCGAACCGATCAACGGGATCCCGATCCTTCCAGTAGTCTCGTTGCTCGCTGTCGTCCCGATAGCGATCCGGATTGTCCGATGTATTATGTGCTCCCATACGGTATGTCACGCATTCGATAAACGTCGCACCTCCGCCAGTGCGAGCACGTTCGACCGCCTCACGGGCTTTTTCGTAGACCGCGAAGATGTCGTTCCCATCGACGCGCTCGCTGGGCACCCCGTATGCGTTCGCTTTCTGTGCAATCGTCTCCGACGCAGTTTGTCGCTGTGATGGCTCGGAGATCGCCCACTGATTGTTCTGGCAAACAATGACCGCTGGGACGTCGAACACGCCAGCGAAGTTCATCCCGTCGTGGAACGACCCTTCACTGGTCGATCCGTCACCAGTGAACACCATCGTGACGGTCTCTCGGTCGTTGAACGCGTCCGCCATGGCTGATCCGACAGCGTTGGTCACGTTCACACCGATCGGTGTGTAATCGGGTGAGAAATTCATGGGCGAATCCCCCATTTCGAGCTGTTCTGCAATTGTTTCGGGTTCGTGGCCAGTAGCGCTGGCAATTATCTCCGCCATGGACTGATCCCAGTGGAGTAGTGCTGGTGTCTGGCGATACGTGTAAAACATCCAGTCATCGGGCTGCAGAGCCGCAGCACCGCCCAGTGGCGTTGCTTCCTCTCCGAGGGTTTGCGCGACGAGACTGACCTCACCGCTGCGTTGCATGTTCAACATTTTCTCCTCAAGCACCCGTGTGGCGACAAACGTCCGATACAGTCCGAGTAGCTCGTCGTCTGCCAGTTCGGGGACATCTCTTTGAAGCTCTCCCTCTGGACCGAGGATTCGATAGAAATCCTCTGGCGGTCGCTCTTCTGCCCAGGTCTCTTGTGACATCGTTTCGAATAGGATATCTATTCTCTGCCCACTAATTCTCTCGGGTGACCACGTCAACTGCGTTATGAGTTGCGCCGGTGAATCGCGTGTCCGCGTGCGTTCGCTGCGGCCTCTCTTACTGCTTCCGAGAGCGTCGGATGCGTGTGAATCGTCCGGATGATATCTTCAAGCGTCGCCCCCATCTCGAGCGCGAGTCCGAGTTCACCGATGAGTTCAGACGCCTCGGGTGCGACGATCTGCCCACCGAGGAGATATCCCATATCGGACTCAGCGACGACACGAACAAATCCGTCGGTATCGTTCAGCGTGAGTGCGCGTCCACTCGCCTGCAGCGGCATCTTACCGACGGTCGTCGAGTACCCAGCGTCCTGCGCCTCGGCTTCTGAGAGTCCAACAGTACCAATTTCGGGATCGGTGAACACCACTGCCGGGATCGCTTGGTAGTCGAGCGCTGCGGGCTTGCCAGCAATGACTTCGGCTGCAATTTCACCTTCCATCATCCCTTTGTGCGCCAAGAGTGGCTCACCAGCGACATCTCCGATTGCGAAGACGTGTTCGTGGTTCGTTCGTGCTCGGTCGTCCGTCTTGATGAACCCATCCTCGTTCGTTTCAATACCGATTGCTTCCAAACCGACGGTGTCAGTGACGGGTTCGCGCCCGACCGCAACGAGGGTCTGGGACGCTTCATACTCAGTCTGTTCGCCGTCTTCTGTCTCGGTCGTGATTACAATACCGTCTCCGTCGCGTTCTTCCCATTCCGTGGCCTGTTCCCCAAAGTGAAAGTCGACGCCGATCGATTCCAATCGATTCCGGACGACGGCGGAAATATCGTCCTCGTAGTTCGGTAGCACGTCTGCAAGCATCTCGACAACTGTCACATCCGCCCCAGCTTTCGCGTACACCGAGGAAAGCTCCATCCCGATGTAGCCCGCTCCGACGATGAGGAGAGACTCCGGAACAGATTCTAGCGCGAGCGCGTGACGTGAATTGAGTATACGCTCACCATCGAACTCGAATCCAGGTATCTCGATAGCACGGCTTCCAGTTGCGATGATCGCGTGCTCGAACGTGAGTGATTCTGGCTCGTCGTTACTCTCTGGATGGATGTTGGCCGTTGTTTCATCCACGAACTCCGCCCGTCCGTCGATGAGTTCGACACCACTTTGCCGACAGAGATTCTCGACACCGTCTGTCAACTGTGAAACGACACCGTCTTTCCAGTCATTCATCGCAGCGGGATCGATGTCGGGATCGGCATGAACGCCCCGTTGTTCGGCTGTCGACGCTTGGTGAGCAACGTCCGTCGCCGAAATCAGGGCTTTCGAGGGGATACAGCCGTAGTTGAGGCACGTTCCGCCATACGCATCCTTTTCGACGAGTGTCACGCTATAATCGAGCTGCCCGGCCCGAATCGCCGCAACGTAGCCGCCGGGACCTGCACCGATTATTAATACATCTGTCTCGTTCGGGAGCTCGTGGTTATGATCGTGATTCGACATAGTTGTTGTGAGTGTATTGATTGTGTGTTGGGTGCGTTCAACGTATGAACCGTTTGCACTCGGATAGTCGTCTCTTCGAGACGTGCTTACTAGTTATTTTGCCACTCCAATAGATCTGCTGGCTGGAAGAATCACGGGCCGAAGGAATCGAATGGCTGATTTCGTCTTCCTGTGTCACTATTTTGGCGGACGTGGCACTGTCTTCGGACAAATCCGATTTCATTACCAAACGTGCTATTACAAACGTATGCTTGTAACAGCAAGCATGATGATTATTACCCCGCCTGCTCAGGCGGCGATCGACGAAGAGAGTTGGGATATGCCTGCCAGTCGTTACCGGTTACTACTCGGACACGAGCTCAGAGAGTGTTTTTCCTCTCGGTCGGGTCCGGTTGGGCGCGTCCTTGTGTTCGAATTCTTCCCAGCATTCTGGGTGCGTGGTGTGGTCGGTGACACATTCTTCGAGACAGTGAGGAGAGAGTTGCCTTTTCCATCAGCTATCGGCATCGTAATGAGCGACATCGTTTGGTCCGGCGTTGTTGTAACCACCGGTGACCACGCTATTAGCGTTTTGCCGCGTGCACTCTTCGAGGGAACGTTCTTACGCAGAGGAGACCAAACGAAAGGACATGAGAATCAGCGCTCCAGATGAGAATGATCTCCTCTTCGAGTTGCTCAATCCTCGCTCGTTGACTGTCGGGTTCAAAGGTGGTATCGTCGCAACGAGTGCAATGACTGTATTCCGGATGCCGATCTCGCGTTCACTGCCACCAACAGCGGAGTTCTGGGCACAGTACGTCGGCGGTGGAGAATTGGCAGATCACCGAGCCGAATCCCTACTCTTACACTTCTTATACGGGGCCATCGCGGGGAGCATTTTTGGCTCGATATTCGCCGTCGTCGACACCCGCAGTCCGTACGAGACAGAAACCAAAGGTCTTCTTGCAGGACTCCTCTACAGCATTCCATTCACACTACTGGGGGAGTCCATCATGTTAAATCACATGTTGGGGATGGATCTCGAACCGGATGAGTCGATGATCTTTCATGCGAGCCATCTCGTGTACGGTATTACGCTTGGTGCGTGGATTGGATCACGAATGTAACCAAGAACTCGGTCATCACCACTTTGTTCGGCCACAATCGATGTACAGCTGATCAACTAACTGACCGGGGGTTGGCCTATTGCATATGTATCATTAACGACGCAAGTAGAGCAGGTATGCATTTGATTATAGAACCAGCAGTAAATGACGAAATATTGGGCGATAGCTTGAATTCACTGTCCTCGGGCCCTCAATCGGTAGAATTTAGGCCATCCTAAAGAGAAAATTTATAGTACTTTAGGGCGTGGTAGTAGTTGTGATGAGCGCAGAAGGACTTGAACGGCAGACGCGGAACTACCTGAGCAACAACATCCCACAGATTCAGGAACACGGTGGACACTTCGAAATTGAGGATGTCAACGACAACACCGGTGACGTGACGGTCGCCATTGGGGGCGCTTGCTCGGGTTGTGGTATTGCACCGATGACAATAAAGGCAATTGAGCAGCGCCTGCCCACTGAAATCGAGGGTGTTTCCAACGTGACTGTTCGTCGAGCGGGTGGGCCGCGTGCAGCAGTCATGCCTTCGAAAATCGAAGTGATGGAAGATATGGAGGAGTACGAGGACTACGATCCACCGTTCTGAGCAACTCGGACAGATCAGCAAGCGATTTTCTACTCCATACGACTGCTGCTTGGTGACCCAGCACGCAGAGAGCGCGATCTCACACGCAGCGTAGATCGCTCATTCGTTCGTTCGGGAAACGACTTGCAGTTCGATTCCGTTCGGCACGTAGGCATTTGCCGCGTATCCGCCTTCGTTCCACGGATAGACGGAATCGGGGATTTCGTCCCAGTCATCGAGTACAGCGATAGTGGCTGGTTGAGTGCGGTCGTTCTCGTCTGTAGCACGCGAAAGGAGCGTGTATGTGTTGTCAGCGTCTTCAGCGATGATTGGTTCCCACGTGTATGTGAACAGCCGCCAAGCGCCGTCATAATCTGGCCCATACATCTCAGCATCGTCCCATGAATCACCGCCATCAGTGGACACTTCGACACGCCTCACGCGGTCATCTCCCGCCCACGCAACGCCTTGAATCTCGATTATCCCGCTTTCGTCTGGTGATACGGATGATTCTCCGTCAGGGTGCCCAATGAGCGACATCACGTTCTCATCGAACGTGTACGGGTGATCTACGTCTCCGATTAGTTGCTCCCATGTATCCGCTGTCGAGACCGTTGTCTTGATCTCTGGCTCGATACTGGCCGGATGTATCCGGTAGGCCTCGTGCTGCCAGTATGTGTAGGTCTGGTCCTTTCCATCCTCAGAGAACGTCTCATCGGTAACCATCGTGTCTGTGACACGGAGTTCAGTGACCCATTTGACACTGTTCGTTCCGTACCAGCCGGGGACGACGAGGCGAAGTGGAAACCCATGTTCCGGTGGGAGCTGGCGGCCGTTCATCTCATAGGCAAGGATGCAGTCATCGAAGATCTTCGATAACGGGATGGATTTCACGTACACATCGTTATCAGCCGGTGTATCACCTCCAACAACAGTGAGCCAGCGATCCGCGTGATCCGTTTCGACATCGATCTCCGGGAGCACTGACTGTACTGGCGTTCCGGTCCAGATGGCGGTCGCAACTGCATCCCACTCCCACTGGACGCTCCCTGTTTCAGGCTCGTGGTGTCCACGATCGTTCCCTGCACATTCCATCGTGTGTGCGACGGCGACCGTCGGATACGATTCTCGTAGCTCATCCACTGAGAGCGTCGCTTTGCTGTCACCGTTCACCATTCGGACGCTCCACGCATCCGGATCGGTATCGATGCGCGGAATGTCGTTACGATGGCAGACGAAATGATCTTCGATTGGAGTCAACCAGTTGATGAACGTCTGTCGGCTCGTTGCCCCGACTACTGTGTAGCGATCTTCCTCGTCGCGCACCTCCCGTGTTCCGGGCTTGTGTTCGAGGATTTCCTCGATCTCTGCTTTTCGGGTCTCGCTCCGGTCGCTCTTTCCCATGTGATATACTCACAAACCACCGACAAAACCGTTTTGCACCACGCGTCCGATCAGCCGAACGTAGACCAACTCTACTGTCCACGTACTCGAGCTGAGCGTAGACGATCTCTCCATCGATCCAGCATCGTCGTGTACGATCGTGCTGTTCGTCTCGACTACAGTTCGTTCAATTTTCGTAACAATTCACCCCGATACCGCTCGTCGCTTCGTTTCCCTTTTAATTCTAGAACATTACGCTCAAACTTATCGAGCGCGAGCGACAGCGCATCCTCCGCTCCGTACCCTTCCCCTGTTCCGGCTATCGAATCTTGATCGCTCCAGAGTCGCACCTGACACCTGATGAGATTCGTGTTTCGGAACTCTTCGTGATGCTCTTGTAATTTCACATGGACGTGATACACATTCATCGATTCGTGCTTCGTTACGATGTCCTCGATCCGATCGTGTATCTGTTGTTTAGTCGTCGTTCGGAGGAGTTCGGCATTCGTAATCTGAACATCAAGTACGTCTTCTTCGGTGTAGGTAAGCGCACGCAAAACGTCGGTCTTCGTAAGCACTCCGGCGACGAGCTCATCATACTCGGGGGTAACGATGAGTCCATCGTACCCTCGATCGAGCATCGTTGTGACGGCTTCATCGACCGTTGTCTCTAGTGTCGTCGTTTCGACCGGGGAGCTCATGAAGTCATAGACTGGCACTTCCAAGAGGCGTTCTGTATCGCTAGCGCGGTTACCCTTGTGCGGTTGATCTGGGTCTCGAACGATGAATTCTGCAAGGTCGTCAGTCGTTATAATCCCTGTGAGCGTTCCGTCATCCTCAACAACCGGAAGCCGAGAGATGCCGTGCTCTCGAAGACGATTGAGTGACTCACCAAGAGTTGCGTCTTCAGTAATCGCGATCACGTCAGAGGTGTGAATGTCACTCACTGAAAGCACAGAGAGATTCTCACGGACAGCCGCTATTATCGAGTCAGCGGTAATACATCCCCAAAGTTCGCCTTGTTGTGTGACCGGGGCGAGTACTGTCCTATTTTCAACAAGTAACCGGGCGGCTTCTCGGACGTTCGTTGACCGATCAATAGTGGGAACGGATCGGACAACAGACTGGGCATTCGTGTCGTCGTCGTACTGTGAACGAAGCAGGTCTCGTGGTTGGATCGCACCGAGACAATCATCATCTTCGACAACGAGCACGCCGTCTTGGTGCGTGTCCGACGTGAACGTCGATCGAACTTTTCCTAACCGCGTTTCTGGAGCAACTGTCAAGCACTGCTGGGTCGCGATGTCCGAAATGTCCATGGATGGAACATAACTCGTCGGCCGAACATGAAATGTAGCCCTGCAGAGACAAGCCTGTCCGACCGTGGATGCGGATCTTCTTTCGCAGTTTGTGCCGGTCAACAGTAGTGCTGTGCTGGAAATGCTAATGCGAGTAATTTGCGTTATTCTCAGTGCGATAACCGTACTGATCACAGACGCGCTCGGTCTGAAGTCAGATGATCAGAGACCGAAACCGTTGTTAGGCCGTCGCTTCGACCGGTGTTTCTTCGAGCACTCGAATGAACTCGCGCATAAATGCAGGCATATCGTCAGGATATCGTGACGTGACAAGGTTATCGTCGATGACGACCTCCTGATCTTTAAACGTCGCTCCGGCGTTTTCGACATCGATGTCGAGTGGCCAGTAGGCGGTTGCATTCCGTCCTTCGAGCACATCTGCACTGATGAGCAACTGTGCACCGTGACAGACCGACGCGATCGGCTTACTTGCGTCATCGAACGCGGTAATCAGCTCTTTCGCCTCTGGCGCTTCTGTACGGAGACTCTCTGGTGCGCGACCGCCGGGGATGACGAGAAAGTCGTAGTTGCCCGCAGCCGCATCCTCAATCTGCATATCGGCCTCGAATGCTTGCCCGTGTTTGCTCTCGAACGATCCGCCGTCGGGTGTTGCGACGTCGATTTCGAACCCCGCTTCGCGGAGTCGGTACAGGGGGTACGTGAACTCTGCGTCTTCGAACCCGTCACCAGTTATGATCAATCCGTTCATACCATTTCGTGCTTGCTGCGTGAGCTCCATAAACGCCGAGGTGGCATACGCAATGCATCTAGCGGGAGGCACACAATATGATCTCTCACGTCATCAGGGGGCTGTTACTGAAGTGGGTTTCCAGAGACGGTATACGAGTTCGAACTCATGCTTGATCGTGGCTGTTCACACTGTTCTGTGCTGTCAGTCACAGTGATTCTGGATCCTCCTCTTCGCTCGTGCCGGTCATCGACGTGCCACGGTCTGTATACTCGCCACGACCGACTGCCTCGTCTCCGACCATATTGAACACTGCTTGACGTACTGATTCTGCTGATTCGTACGATTCATCCCCAAGTGGCTCAAGAACCTCATCGAATCTCTGTGTGCCATCCTGAAGCTCTAGTTCGTAGTGTCCGTACGCATCAATGAGTTCCTGACTCGTGGCTGGATACTCGTGTGCGTCGATTTTCTCGCCGAGTTCGCCGAAATCGACCCCCTGCTCTCTGTTATCGGTACTGTTGGAATCCGTCATTTGTCATCGCCTCGTATTCTCGAACACGAGGGAACCCTAAATCGCTTGTGCCTATCAGCACCCAGCGCCATTGGCTGTGAGACGTTTTCTTTTGCTGTACGCGTGCAATCGTGGACGTTCCCGTTACAAATGGGATTCATCGATAACTGATCAAGCACGCAGATAACCGATTTAAAAGGCACGATTAGGATGCAAGGGACCCTCTTTTACTGAGTCCACCTGTACAATCAGCCACAACCATGCAGACGTATATTTGCCAAATAGACGTTAATGAGCGTGAATACCAGAACCCCCAAGAGTTAGTGTCGGTGTGGGGGACTGTACACGAGGATATCGAACGCCTCGGGGGGGATGTCAGATCAACGTATGCCGTCCTCGGAAATTTTGATTTTCACCTCATTGTTGATGTTCCCGATGATGAGGTCGCTTTTCAAATTTCTCAATCAATCGAACGCTACGGTCTCAACACGACGACTGTGCGCGCGCTTCCCCTTGAGCGAATTAGTGATCTCGTCGACGATATCTAAGTTTCTTCTCGTGAAGGTCCATCTCACTGCGAGACGGTCCGTCCCGAACCTCCAACAGGCTCAATTGTCGTGACGGTGTATGAACAATAGATGGGGCTTACGCTCACAACACGGGATCGGATCGTGCTTCGCTTGCTCGCCGAAGCTCCAGTGAGTTGTAATGAGATCGCTGCAACTGTCGAATGGTCCGCCACTGATCTCGAAGGTCGACTCGAAAGCCTCGAAGAGAACGGGCTGCTGTGGGAGCGAGACAACGGAACATACACCCTCACCGGGAGTGGCTTCCGCGTTCTCGAAACATCGGGCAGTGACAACAGAGACTGTCAGATTGATGTCTCGGACCAGATCCAACAAACAATAGGAGAGTTGAATCTCCGGCCGGATCGAGCGAAAGCGGTCCAAAGCGCGGCTGCGTTTCTCCAGTATTGGGGTCAAGCAAGCGAGAGTGAGATCATCGACGGGATCTACAGCGAACGTCCCAGTGGATACGAATCGGCTGATGGGTGGTGGCAGACGTTTATGCGAGAAACACTCGCCAGCCTTCCAGACATCAAGCCGCCAACGAACGGTGCTACCGTCTGGCAGTACGCTGGGACTCCCGAGATCGAAGAGCACACTGAGGATGGTCGAAGCTTTCTCGAGAGCTCTCCCACGTCGTATGGAAGCGTCAAACACGCGCTCGAAACGCTCGCCCTCACGGCCGATCAGCGAGCAGCTGTCCACGCAGCGTTCGTCGTGCTTCGTCACAACAGCACGGCCAGCGAAACAGCGCTCAAGCGCGAGAGCTACGAGCGGGTAAAACCTACCACTATGTCTGCAGAGGCGTGGTGGAGTCTGCGTATCGAGCCCATTCTCCAGAAACTTCCGGGTATCGAGCGAGTAGACGAACAAACGTTCCACTACACCGGCGATGACGTTGGATCGGGGCAGCACCCAGACTCAGAATGAATTAGTTACTATCTATTCACGTACGAACGTCCGGTCCCTTGCTTTCCGAAGCACTCGAGCAAGACGAACTGTAATTGGTTAGCGTCTAGCCACGTCGTATTCGACCCACACGTAGGTGTCACTTCATAGTACGAGCAATCGATTAATCGCCTGTCAGTCAGAAAACCCCGCTCGAATCTTCGCTGCGCAGGCGAGTGCAGGCACTACACTCACTAAATGTGGATCGGAAACACCCACGCACGGCAAAAGTCACAAAGCTGGACAACGACGGCCGTCCGGTACTCAAAAATTGTGGCTGTTGTGGGGAGCGCACGGTTGGAATCGGAATTGATCTCCTCCGGCGTACGAGAGTGAGAACAGACGATACACGGTACACAACGTGGTAATTGATATGGCAGACAACCCCAGGATCAATACGGTTGCAACGGAAGATGACTACATCCACGTCCAGTTTAGAGAGCCGAATCAATTCGATGAGATTCGGACACCGGATTGGGCCTCGAACGCGGCCCAGTCAGTGTCAGACGGTGCCAAGGTTCGGACTGGGAAACGAGAAGACAGCAACGACTGGATGGTCGAATCCGTCTTGCTCGAAAAGCACATCGGGGAGGAAAAAGCACGAGAGCAAGCGACAGACATTATCGAAAAGATCGAATCGTGAGTGGATACGGTGGTCGTTCTTTCTTGCAGAGGTACGCCCGAGACACAGTGCGTTTAGCAGTCCGCTCTCTGCCGGACAGAGTCAACGTGCTCGCTCGTCGAGCGGATTGAGTAGACACTCGACCGATAGCGAGTATCGTTCGTCCCTCACACATGCAAGCAGCGGAGTTAGACAGGAAAGGGCCGAGTGTTGGATTGAGGCAACGATGTTCTTTCATGAAAACTCACTCCAGTACGAAGTTGAGGTAGAGCAGCCAGATCCGTACTTCGCAAAGATGCTCCAGCAGGCAATTGGCGGAGCCGAAGGCGAAATGCGTGTCGCGCTCCAGTACATGTTTCAGGCGTTCGCAGTGCCACAAGAGAAACAGGAATATCGAAATCTCTTGATGGAAACCGCGGTCGAAGAGCTCGGTCACATCGAGATGCTAGCGACTGCCGTCACTAAGAACCTCGAGGGCGCTCGTGACGAACAGATTGAGGATGCGCGCGAAGACCCCGTGATTGCAGCGATGTTGGACGGTGGACAGCCTCGTCAAGCACTCTCTGCGGGACTTCACGCAATGCCAGTTGACAGCAACGGCGTGCCGTTCAGTGGTGGGTATGTTGTCGCAAGCGGAAATCTCGCGGCAGATATGTACGCGAACGTTATGGCCGAATCCACGGGCCGACTCCTCGCGACGCGACTCTACGAGATCACGGACGATCCCGGGATGGAACACATGCTTGAGTACCTCATTGCGCGCGATACGATGCACCAGAATCAATGGCACGCAGCTCTTGAAACTATGGACGATCACATCCCTGTCCCGGCCAGCTTCCCGCAGGAGAAAGAGAATCAGGACGTGAACTATCAGTTCATGTCGACGTTCAAAGAAGAGCACAGTAATCCACGACAACGCTGGACCGAAGGCGAATCCATCGACGGGAAAAGTGAATTTTCCTATGGCCGCCAGCCCGGTATCGATACCGCCGATATCGAGGAAATGATCGACGAGATGTACAACGAAGCGAACTGAGATCACGCCGACACCACAAACGATCCGTTCCAATCTATGGACAGGCAAGAGAGACAGCGGCCCAATCGATCGCGCGAAGCCGCGACGAATGTGCCGGCACGAGCACTTTTTGCGGCTGGAATCTTCGGATTTGGATTCAGTGGTCTCATCGACGTGATTGTGCTCCACCACATTCTCCAGTGGCACCATCTCGTATCAGCGATCTATCCGATGACCACGCTCAGTGGGCTTCGGATGAACATCTTTGCGGATGGATTGTTCTCGATCGGAATGATACTCGTGATGGGGATCGGCGGGGGTCTCGTGTGGCGATCCGAGCGACGAACTAGTGTTCCGTTAGCGTTCCGGCCGCTGGCTGGGGCAGCTGTGATCGGTCTTGGGGTGTTCGATCTCTTCGATGTCGTTGTGAACCACGCAGTGTTAGGGCTTCATCACGCAGTATCCCGCGGAGGTAGATACGATCCCCATTGGGCCATAGTGAGCATCGGCATCATTCTTGTTGGCGTTTACGTCTATCGAACAGGGCTGAAAAATGAACGGGGAGCAGTGGACAACTCGTGACGACTCGAAACGAGCGAGTGCAACGTGATTCATAGCCCTTCCGTGCTCGTGTGGTTGCTATTGGTGTCCGTACCGCTTCATGGCAGGGTATCGTCTCCGCCGGTTCCCCACTGGGTAGTGCTTATCATTGCTGTGCTCGGTCTCTGGCTGATCATCGGAGGTGGTGTGTTGCTCGTCGATCGACTGCTCGACCGGCTTCTGAGCACGAGCTGATCCACAAAGCGGACTCAGTCAGCGATTGTTATTGATACGCCGAGTGGAACATAGGCATTGTTTCCGTAGCCCTTCTCATTCCAGGGATACCGATTCGATTCGATTCCGCGGAGTCCCTCCTCCGGAGCTGAAACGGTCGCTGGCTGACGCCGTCCTTTTTCATCAGTTGCTCGTGAAAGGAGTGTATACTCTCCCTGTGGAGCGTTCCAGACGTAGCGAAACTTTCGTACGGAATGACTGCCGAGATCGGGACCGATAAACTCAGCGTCATGCCACGTGTCACCACCATCCACCGAGACGTCGACACTCTCGACCGCATCGTCGCCGGACCATGCAATGCCAGTGATTTCAACACAATTGTCAGGGGACGTGAAGATCTCATCGCCATCCGTCGGTGACGTAATGAGCGACTTGGTCAGTTGATCGAAGAGGTAAGCATTTTCAATTTCATCGGGGCTTAGCAGCTGTTCGTGGGTATCGAACACATCAAGTGAGGAGTATCGCTTTGGTTTTTCGTCCTGTGCCGGGATAATGCGATACGAGGATTGCTGGTACTTGGTGTAGTCACGACCGTTGTTCGACTTCCACGCCTCACCCGAGACCATGCAATCCATCACGTGCAGTCGTTCGACCCACTTTACACTGTTATTTCCGAACCAGCCTGGGACGAGTAACCGTATTGGATAGCCGTGCTCGGGGGTCATCGGTACGCCATTCATCTCGTAGGCTAACAGGCAGTCGTCCACAATTTTTGACATTGGGATCGAGCGACAAAATACGTCTTCGTCGTCGATTGCTTCCCCACCCATGATAGAAAGCCAGAAACCGTCGTCTGTTACAGCCCCATATTCGTGAAGGATTTCCCGGACTGGTGTGCCGGTCCAAATGGCATTGCCAACTGCACCCGTGGTCCACTGATCTCCCGCAGCAGCTGGCTCGAAATACGCTCGACCGTTGCCCGAACACTCCATCATGTGAACCACTGATTCGGTTGCGTACTCGTGTTTGATTTCGGCGATCGAGAGTTCAGTCTCCTCATCGACCAGACCGGTCAGCGATATTTCCCACTCAGCTTCGTCGATTTGTGGGGTGCGATGGTGATTTCGGATATAGTGTTCCTCTCGTGGCGTGAGATAACTCTCAAGTTGGCTTCGAGACGCCACTTGCGCGTTTTCCGGCTTCGCCGAAAGGACCTCCAATCCGGGATATCTTTCGGAGAATGGTTGCTGTTCTGTGTTCTTCGCCGAATCATCGTCGGTCATAGCACGGTAGATCACGATACGGAGGATTTCCCGTGTTTTGCTTGCAGTCGAATGTAACTACACAGCTGTATCATACAACAATCACAAACTACTGTAATTTGTGCAACATTTTTCGAACGTCTCGAAGAGAGCAACAAGGGATCTGTCTTCGGCTATCCTTTGGGCACCGTGGCAAGCGATTGTGAAGGAAAGTTCGGTTTCGAGCCAGAAGCGTGTCACTCCAGATACAACGACAATGTTCTGGTAGACAACGCTATATTGGGTAGACGTCTTCTTATTAGTATGGCTACAGTTATTCAAGCTCGTATTCCAGTCGATCAATTTGCACTCACTGAAACGTTCCAGAGCTGTCCTGATGTGATTTTCGAGTGTGAACGCATCGTTGAGAGCTCACAGACCAGCGTCATGCCGCTCATTAGAATATGGGCCAGCGACACTCCCCGCCAGACGCTTGAGGCGGCCCTCTCGGATGACCCCTCTGTCGCAGAGTACACATTGATTGCAGACTACGAAGACGAGTGGCTCTATCGAATGGAATGGACGAGACACATTCAGTTGATCCTCACGATGCTCACGAATGCTGAGGCGATTATCCGTAATGTCTACGGAACCAGTAGTGGCTGGTCTCTCCAAATTCTGTTTCCGACCCGTGACGAACTCACAGTCACGTACGAGTTCTGTGGCGAGCACGACCTCTCATTCGATGTGGTTTTGATTCGAGATTTCGACAACGATCAGTTTGATTCTCGCTATACGCTCACCCACGAACAGTACGAAGCGCTGATGCGTGGCTTCGAGCACGGCTATTTCGCTGTGCCTCGTGATATCACCGCCGAAGAGTTGGCGGACGATCTCAAAATCTCTCACCAAGCACTCTCAGAACGGTTTCGACGCGCACACGCTGCTCTCATCGAAGATACACTCGTCGGACGACCCATTCGACGTCCTCGGTGAGAACATTTGCTAGTAGTGAGACGTGTGTAATCAAAGCTGCTCTTCTGGAGGAACGAACGGACCGACCGACACTGTGTAGCGAGCGACCGAGGCGGCTCTCAGAATGAAGCTGAGTAAGATCGATACGGGAATAAAGACAATAGCGATGCCGAGACTAACAACTTCGGCCAGCAAGGGCTGTGCGACAGTCGTACTCGGAATTGTCGTATACATTGTTGTCACGAGGAAGGTACCAAGCAGGACAGGAACACCGATATATGCCAGCAGACGCGATAGTTGTGCGAGATCTTGTTGGATCGCAATTGTCTTAAAAAACTGCCGAGCGATCGCAACCGATTTAATGAGCTCTAGAATCGACTCAAGTTCATCGCGGGCTTCTTCGGAAAACTTCACGTTGTCTGTCCGAAGAAGGCGGTCTGTCGCTGTAAGATTCTGCGCGTATGCTGGTCCAAGTAGTGTCGAGACAATCTGGAGGGTATCTTCGGTCCCCTCCACGCTCTCAATATTGCTTGCATAGGTACGGACATCCGAGAGATATTCGTCGATGTCGTTTTCCGCGTTCCGATCCGTTTCACTGAGTGCGTTCTCGAACGCATTCGCTCGCTCGGTAATCGTCTCACCAATGAGGACGAGGAACTTGTCTGGTTGATTCGGGCTTCCCGGCTTTCCGGCAAGATCTTCGACCGTATGACGGAAATCAAGTGAGCCATCAATTCGGTCTGTGAGTCCGTTAATCGTCCCAAACACCCGTGAGAGAATCATCTGATTCACTGTGAGTGTGATCGTTATGAGCGAGAATATCCCCGAAACGATGCCACTGCCGAACATCGTTGAGACAGCACTTGCTGGTCGAAACGTGATGAGTCCAAGTGTCGTGAGGCCGTACGTGACGAGAAACGAGCCAATCACGAAGAGACTAGCAACGATCAACCGGTCTCCATCGATCAACACCCACTTTTTTGCGCTATTCATGTTGTTTTAGACGTAGATGTACTCCCATCTCATACCATCTGATCGCCAGTGATTGTGACGTTGCGTGACTCAACTGTTGTTGCATTGATTGTGTTAACAGCGACAACTGTCGCGGTGCCGTTCGTCGGAAGCATCACCGTTGTTGTCGATTCACCGCTATCGAGTGTGGTCTTGTAAAACGATTTTCCGTCCGAGGTGATTACGTTCAGCTGCGTTACTCCGTGACTTGTCGTCGCATTGGACGAGAGCGTGACTGTCGTTGCGACCTGCCCAGTTGCGAGAGCTCCAGAAACAGACGCTGTCTCGAAAACGGTTGAACCAGCCGTATCGAAATTGACGCTCGGATTGAGAGTGAGACAACCACTGCTCGCAGTGATCATGATTACGGCGACGGTAAGTAGTAGATATCGTCGTTGGATCACGATACTTACAGACGGTAGTTGGGTGCTTAATACCAACGGTGACGTGTGCAGAGGTTGGAATGATCCAACAGGTTGCAGAAGCATGCACCAATTATAGGTAACGTCGTCTTGCTAGTG
This sequence comes from Halocatena marina, assembly GCF_023276375.1. Lineage (GTDB taxonomy): Archaea > Halobacteriota > Halobacteria > Halobacteriales > Haloarculaceae > Halocatena > Halocatena marina. The sequence goes on from NZ_JALLPK010000001.1 coordinate 1,196,595, forward strand.
CAAGGTGCTATGGCAATGATTGATGAAAGTGACGAGGGTAAGACTGTCGTCGATCCCTCGGGCGAGACTGTCGGTATCGTCGTTGACGTCGACAACACCATCGCGCACGTCGAACCAGACCCCGGATTGACCGATCGAATTGCTACGGAACTCGGTTGGGGTGACTCCGATGAAGAAACCTACCACCTAGAGAGTGATGCGGTCGATACCATCACGGATGACGAGATCCGACTCGAACGTCACCACTGACCGAGACAACGCGATCATCCTCCCGATTATTTTTGATCGTTGGCGTTGACCAACAGCAGTGCTTGTATTCTGTGAAAGCTGCCAAAGAACACGTTTGAAAGGACCGGTCATCCACCCTCTTCGATGATCCGTCGTGAGTTGGTGGCAAGGCCTCAGTCTTCGTTAACAGCACCCTTCTCGTTTTCCCCTGACTGTTGGCTCTGTTCGTACACTTGCATATAACCGCCAGTAAGGCCAGTCTCGCCAGTACTCCCACGAGCGACGTGTCCGTATTTCACCAATGCAACGAAGAAGACACCACCAATTGCATTGCCGAGCGTTGCGACCAGCAGAAAGTGACTGTACGCCCCGATTCCCAGAGGAGTCGCCAGTACGGCGGCAGTCATCTCGATATGACCAGCAATGGAGTGTGGGAGATGCGTAAATCCGATCAAAAGCGTCGTGAACCAGACGAAAAAGATACGTCCAGACGAATCACGAACAGCCGTCACGAGCCACGATAAGAGGCCCATCAACCAGCCAGCGAGCACTGCACCCCCGAAGAGCCCGAGCGTACTATGTGTTGTATAGGGGGCCACGATTTTTCCCAGCACCGAGAGCTCAAAAATCCCGAACTCGGGACCGATGACAACAGCAAAGCCAGCGAAAATAAGACCACCGAGGATATTGCCAGCGTAGATGATCCCCCACGTGCTTGCGAGATCCCAGATTGATCGCTGTCGATCTAACACAGGAAGGACTGCAAGTGTCGTATGCTCCGTGAACAGCTCCGAACGACCGAGAATCACGAAAATGAATCCAACGGTGTAGGCATTTGCAGTAAGGAGCTGACTCACCAACTCCGACTGTCCATGTGCGAGTGTTGCGACGGCTGCAACTGCGATGAGCGTAAAGCCGAGATCTAACCCGGCAGACACGGCCGATAAGAAGAGACTACTAGACGACCGGTTGAACTCCCGCAACCCAGCTCGTATCTCCTGTGCCAAGACCTGATTGTACGATTTCTGAGTGTCGGATGGATCTACCGAACGATTGCCCATATTGCTACTGTGTGTCTGATGGATATTGATGCTTTCCCACTGATGTCGTCTGCGTACCGTTTGATAAAGAGCGTCCGATTTATGTTCTCTCCGGAGCGTCCCGTTACACCGCTTGCGTTAGGCTATCGTGTCATGCGTCGTCTGGCTCGCTTCTGTCGACCATTTATTGTGTGGATGATAGGATCTCGTCCATCCATGCATAGATGTCGTTTGATGCGACGGATTCGCGCATCGATGTCATTCTGTTGTTGCGATCTGTCGTCTCCATCATCACCGCTTGCTCGATAGTGGTGGCGAACGCATCCGTATCGTATGGATTGACCGTGAGTGCGTATTCACCGAGTTCTTCGTGTGCGCCAGTCTGATCGGAGAGCACAAGCACGCCACAGGTTCTGATGGCATCATTTTGGTTGTCCCATTCCTTGTCTGTTGCGTCTCGCTTTGGGTCACCACAGTCGACTTGTGCTGCGATGAACTCTTTTGCGACAAGGTTCATTCCATCCCGGAGAGCACTGACGATCATCACGTCGCTATAGCGGTAGAGACCATAGAGTTCTTCATCGGTGAGCCAGTCGTCGATGTAGACAATTGGTTGCCACGTATCTGTACTGAATCGATCGTTGATGCGCTTGACTGCCTCGACCACAGTTTGCTGAAGATCCCGGTACTCCGGAATAAGAGAACGGCTCTCGTCAGCTTTTTGTACATAGGTCAGTTCACCTCGCCACTCTGGACTCGTCTCCCACAATCGTTCGAGTGTATTGAGGCGCTCAACGATTCCTTTTGTATAGTCGAGCCGATCAACACCGACGGCAATTCGGGTGCTCCTGTCGATGTCATACGTGTCGGTGAACTTCGACCAGAACGACGGGGAGACCGATTCAGCGGTTCGTTCGATTGCAGGGGCATCAACACCCATTGGGAACGACTTGACGTGTGTCGTGTGTCCGTCGTACCGAACACGATTGTTGTCGTGGTCGACAAATGCGTTCTGTAGTCCGTTGTCCACGCAGTCGAGGAAGTTCTCGCAGTAACGATCGATATGGAATCCAAGTAAATCGTTTCCGAGCAGTCCTTCGAGCAACCGCTCTGCTTGTGGACACGCGCGAAAGGTATCCCACCCTGGCCACGTGATGTGCCAAAAATGCAGCAGGAACGTCGATTCAGGAACTGATTCACGGACCATCTGGGGTGCCAGCGCGAAATGGTAGTCCTGAAACCACACAACCGAGTTGGATGTCGTCCGTTCTTCAACCACCTCCGCAAACGTTTCGTTCACCTGTCGGTAGCGTTGCCAGTAGCGCTCTGCGAACTCGGTCTTCCAGACACCGCCGTGACAGAGGGGCCAAAGAACACGGTTGCTGTAGCCATAGTAGTACCCTTCAATTTCGTCGTCGGAGAGCCAGATCCGTCTGAGCGTGTAGGCCTTCGACTCGGGCGGCATTTTCACTGTTCCGTCACTACCGGTCACCTCGCGGTCAGCTTCGCCATCCCCCCACGCGACCCACGTTCCACCAACTTGCTGAACAACCGGATCGAGACCCGCTGTGAGTCCGCCAGCAGGTCGATCAACTGATACCTCTCTGTTTCCGTCGTCTCCTGCTTCGTAGTAGTGACTGTACGGTTGCCGGTTCGAGACGATGACGAGATTCTGGTCTTCACCGAGCACTGGTTCAGAGTCGCCTCGCTCTGTGCCGTTGGAATCGGTCGGTAGACTGTCGCCATTTGCACCAGTCATGATCGATGAGTCGAGCAGAGCAACTTCCTGAATGAAGATGCGTCGCTACGGACCAACAGAACCCTTGTCTGCCGATCGGATCGGGCTGCCGATGAAGGATCGACATCGTTCATATGTTTGGAATTTGGTCTGGGAACATATATTCTCTGACCCTGCAACAACCAGTGTGTCTGCGTTCCCATTGCACCGTTGCTGTACATCACATGCAAGTCCGATCCATCCTTGCTCGACACGAATCTCACAAAAACATTGACTATCTATCGATCCAATTTGTGTTCGCTGTCGGGTTGTGGATTGCTTTGTTATATATCCCTTGCTGTTACAAGCATACGTTTGTAATGCATTCGTGCAGTAAGGACCCCCGCGTTCTCACGTCCATACGATCATATTTCATGTCTGATTTGGTGGTGAGAGTGTTTCTCTACAGCAGCAATCTGTGGCCGGGATGGGGACGTTCTGGATATTCGTTTCGTTCACAATGAGTTTCGGCATGGTCTCAGCTGCACCGAATTCATTTTTCGCGGATAAACGCAAAAACAGCAATATGTCTCCACAGCGCATTCGAACAGGATCACGCGACGATGCAACTGGTCCACACGCCGGTACGAATCACTCTTTTAGAGCACCCTCCGTGACATGATAAACAATCCGATCAACAGGAGTCCGATACCCCAGTATAGCGAATCGTACGGAAGAACTTTCAGTGCAAGTGTGACGACGCCCGAAGTGAACAACGACCAGCCAATGGTAGTATCGTATCCCACACGGTGAATCGATGCCGAATATACTTAGGATTGTAGCTTGATTATCTCACTCATTCACTCACAATTCACCATGAGAAACTGTTCTCGTGACTGTCGTGATTCGACCACAACAACTAACCGACCCACCTGCGTTACTCCGTTGATGCGACTATCAACTCCGATCCTAGTACTTGGTGCAGTCCTATTCGCGCTCCCTGTTCCCGGTACCTTCGTCGCTGGGGGGATCGTTCTCGCTATCGGTGTGATCGCACGGTTGCTAGGAGAATGACTGGATATCGGTTAACCAATATTTGTTCTATAACTGTATCAGTCGATGAATAGTAGCTGAGCGACGAGATAAACGAAACATCTCGACGAAATGCGGCTATGCTGTTGGTTCTGGAGTGTATTCCGGACCAACGACGATCTCTAGTGCACGGGGACGGACGTGCAGAGACAGCTGTTTGTGGTTGCTTATCTCGCCGTCGAGGCTAAACTCGATGGGCTTCTCTTGCTGGTGTTTGATTTCGAGATGTTCGGACGTGATATGCGTCACGTGCTCGGTTTCCCCGCCAAAGAAGCGCTGTATTGCAGCCTCTGTGAGCATCTCGTTTGTCGGCATTTCTTCGACAATCGTGATATCAAAGCGGCCATCTTCTACGTTCGCCTGCCCACCACCCGGAAATCGACGTGCATTGCCGATAAGAATACACAGTGCGTCGCCGGTCCACGTCGATCCCGCTGCTGTGGATTCGTTTGTATCGATCTCAACGTGGAGCGGATCAAAATCAGCCGCATGTTGTAATCCTGTGATCGCGTATGCAAGCGTACCAAAGCGCTCTTTTAGATTGGAATCTGTTTCTGAACTCGTTTTTGCCGTAAGTCCTGCAATACAAGAATTCATAAACGGCTCTGTGTCAGCGACACCCAGATCGATGCATCGTTTTTCCCCAGCATCGAGGAGTTCGAAGGCCTGCTCGATACTCATCACACCGATATTCTGTGCGAAGTTGTTTCCTGTTCCCCCCGGAATGACTGCAACCGTGACGTCGTCGAGCGCATCTGCCTGATCGAGTCCGTGGATAACGTGGTGTATCGTTCCATCACCACCGCACGCCGCGAGCAGTCGAACGCCGTCCTCGGCGGCCTCTTTTGCGAGCGTAACTGCGTCTCCAGGCTCCGTTGTTTCCACAACCGTGTATCCACGTTCCGTAGCGCGTGAATGCACTTCATCAGCGTGATCTTCTGTTCCGCTTGCGGGATTTAGGATGATTCGACACTGCTTACCAGTGGTGTCAGAACCAGCAGTGCCTGTGTGTTCATCACCGCGGATATTGTCTTTATCTGTCATTATACAGTGTGAATATTGAATTGGTTATCGACGAAATAGTTGTATATCGAATACGTTGTCAGCGCTATCGAATGCAACGAGAGTCGTCGTCGAGATACCCGTTATCGTCTGCATCATCGTTTCCGGCTGAAGCTTCAGCAATCAATAACAGGATTGCGTCCTGTAAATAGGTACTGGCTCTGGTGGAATGAGTTTTCGACGGTCGGACATGGCACAGCTATCCAGTCTGATCTCTGCAGCGAGAACGGTCATTGAGCACGCTCGATGTTCATGTTGTGCTACTCACGCGAAGTCGGACGGCTCAGTACCAATCCCCGAATTCGGTCACAAAAGCCGATGGTTGGGTACTTTCTTCGATGGACAGTATCAGGGTGAATCCTATGGTGTGAATTGGTGTTGTGGTTGGTGATACAATACCTGACGTCAGATGATCGACGGAGCAACATTGTTATTTGTCCGCCTCCGATTGTTGGATCAGTGACGATGCACTGGCGTGGACAATCCGCAGCGATCAACGACAAACACTCGTATCTCGGAATGAAGAATACGTCTTACATATCAATGGTGGCGTTTTTGTGATTACGCTTTTGTCGGCGCGATCGATGAACGGTGCATCAACTCCTTCGATACCCAGCTTTCTGAGCTGTTACGTTCATCTGGTTCAGGATCAATGGTCACAGTAGATCTTCACACTCACTCTCGATTTTTTCATGGCTTCAGTGGTCGCCCAACTGCGTTCGATCCACTCGGTGTACGACTTCTGATGGCCTTCGCGAAGTGGCACGACCTCGATGCAGTTGCAGTGACCAACCACGACTACTACAGTCAGTTCGACATCGACACAGGAGACGTAACCGTCGTCCCAGGCATCGAGATTTCGACGACTGATGGGCACGTTCTAGTAATCGGTCCAAATCCTCCTGCTCGGACCACAGCAGGCACACTCACACCGGAGGAAGCTATCGATATCGCGCACGATCGAGGATGTGCTGCGATTGTTGCTCACCCCTTCCGAAACAGTTCGGTTCGGAAGTTAGACCTCCCGTTCGATGCTTACGAAGTCAATGGGAAGCGTTCAGTTGCAATCGAGCATCTGCAACAGCTAGCTAATTCGAATGGACTGCCGCTCGTCGGCGGTAGTGACGCTCATTACCCCTTTGAAGTCGGACGAGCATACACCGAAATTGAGGTTGATGAGATCACACCAGAATCGGTCGTTGATGCTGTTCAGGACGGTCGCGTCGAATACCAGCTGAACGAATCCTTATCGACACGTCTGATAGGACGGCTCTATAAGCTAATCCATCAATACAAGGGCCATACTAGTGGATAACTTGTACGTCCTCAACCACATCTTCAAGACTATAAGAAATATTCGGTGATTATTCAATAGGACGTTTTGAAATGAATTGGATATCATAGTGAGAATGATAGTACAGTAGAAGTATTTACTCACACAACAGCTGTGAGTTACATTCTTTAGAAAATCTTATCTCAATCGACACCTCAGAGAATATCTCTCTACCCACAGGGTTTAGCGCCCATTGTTGTGGGATTGGGACGCGAGAATTAGTCCCCGATCAGTGTGGGCCGTGGACATGAATCTCGATTCTTATCACGGGGCGGTATTGTGCTGTTGCCGGAGATTGTACTATCCAGACTCGCCGACAGATAATTCTCGAACAGCAATTAATTTGCGCTGTTATCTCCAATATTGGTCGGTGATTCTTGATAACAGAATCTATCATTCACTTCTCATCCATATAGCACACCATAATCTGAATAGATTGAGGATTATCAATCTGTCATCATCGCAAGAACCATCGGCTTATGAAAACTCTGAAGTATAATCGATACGATCGTTATTCGACCGTAACCCTCTAGATAGTTATCACAGATAGATTCATCGACGAACTGGTTCTCCAGAGTTAATGGGTGGATACTTTCGAGGTAAATCGAGACAATGGTGCAATTGCTACGATGATCCAGAGATTCCACAAATTAGTCTATCCGCTTTTTAGAATGTCTCATCCGCACTAATGGGGTTTAGTTCATTCAGGGAATGTTACCTACGGACTATGATAAGTCATAGCAATTCAATCTCTCAACCGATGTACAAGCAATAGATCGTCTCCGTCCGATATTAGTGGATGCATGAGTGGCTATCATTATTCCCGAGATCCAAAGAATCAATCAGACATCTACTATATCACTGAGAGACCTCCGTCCTCTCCTCAATACGTATCAATGTCTATATACAGACATAGATTCCAAACGACGATGAATTCTATGTTGTAGTGTGATAATAACAATTTTGGCGGGTTTACATCCGTACTGCTGTAAATCACACCGGAATCGGACAGTCGATATGGATAATAGTGTTACTCTGATCTTAGTTTTTCGAACTGCACGAGTTGGAAATGATCTGTATGGAGAAAGTGACTCCAAATTGAATCTCACTACAGCAACCTCACAGAACATAGCGTGTTGTGGGAACATAGAGTTATCCAATATTATTGGAAACAGCGTCCATATAATCGTTGACACAATAAGATTTATACGGACAGGCGGGATGAATCGCTGTTCTACCGTACCATGCAACGAGAGCCAACAAACCTCATCCATAAGCAACGGATGTCAGTTAGACCAGTTCCGACCGTATCTTTCTCTCCTCGTGAGATCTCGCAGAAGATTGCTTGATTTACTTCCTAACAGTATATGAGCAGGTTGGCGGCCATCATAACGCTTTGACTCAGTAATGTATCATATTTCGGTGAACGATTCGGACATGCTCTGACATGTATACAGCATTTAATCTCGCTAAGGCGAATGCACGGTAATTATCCCGACGGATGCTACCGATGGTGAATACAGCACGGGAGAGCAGTAACTGTATCCTTCATTTTAATATTTTACCATATGATATTCAAATATCATATTAGAACGTAGTCTGTGTCTACCTTTTCTGACTCATATTGGAATGTATTTTGTCACTATAAAACAAAATGTGAGAGTTTTAGAACTATGGTATTGATGACACTTCGGTTATTCATGAGTATCGCACGCCCCAAAAGATAGAAGAGTGTGGTCGCGAGATCCGGTAACGATGGCTGATAACGAATCGATGAATCTCGACTGTCGAGTCGATGACCTCCTTTCTCAGATGACTCTCGATGAGAAGGTCGCTCAACTCGGATCAGTGAATGCGAACAAACTGCTTGGCGACGGAACGCTCGACCGGGAGCGAGCCGAAGAGCTTCTCTCCGATGGAATCGGTCACCTCACCCGTATCGGAGGTGAGGGAGGACTCTCTCCAGAGAAAGCAGCAGAAACGACGAACGAACTGCAGATGATTCTTCAGGAGTCTACTCGTCTTGGCATCCCTGCAATTCCTCACGAAGAGTGTCTCAGCGGGTATATGGGTCCCGAGGGGACGACGTTTCCCCAGGCGATCGGACTTGCGAGCACGTGGTCGTCAGATCTCGTCCGCGAAATCACCGATACCATCCGTGGCCAACTCGAAGCGATCGGGACGAGACACGCCCTCTCTCCCGTACTCGATGTGGCACGTGATCTCCGATGGGGTCGCGTAGAGGAGACCTTTGGCGAGGATCCTACATTAGTTGCAGCACTGGCCTGCGGGTACGTCGACGGCTTACAAGACAATGGAGACGGTATTTCTGCGACACTCAAACACTTCGCTGGCCACGGTGTCAGCGAGGGTGGGAAAAATCGCAGCTCGGTCAATATCGGCCGACGTGAACTGCGCGAAACACACCTGTTCCCGTTCGAGGCTGCCGTACGAACGGCCAACGCTGACGCCGTGATGAACGCGTACCACGACATCGATGGCATTCCATGTGCGAGCGACGAGTGGTTATTAACCGATGTCCTTCGTGGAGAATGGGGATTCGATGGAACGGTCGTATCTGATTACTACAGCGTTGAATATCTTCGAAGCGAGCACGGCGTTGCCGCTGATCGAACAGAAGCAGGTAGTGCGGCTGTCGAGGCGGGGATCGACGTTGAACTTCCGTATACGGACTGTTACGGTGAACATCTCGTAAACGCTGTCGAAGCCGGTGATGTCGCTGAGGCGACCATCGATCAGGCGGTTCGACGTGTTCTTCGTGCAAAGGCACGATCGGGCTTGCTCGACGATGCTTTGGTGGACCCCGATGTTGCAACCGAGCCGTTCGAGGCAGAGAAAGCAATAGCGCTCACCACGCGCGCTGCCCGCGAGTCGATGACTCTACTAAAAAATGAGGATGATCTTCTCCCGCTCGTTGGTGAGGATGTGAGCTCTGTCGCAGTCATCGGGCCGAAGGCCGACGACGCCCACGAGCTCATGGGTGATTACGCCTACGCTGCTCACTACCCCGAAGAAGAAGTCGAATTAAACGCCACGACACCGCTCGACGCCATCCGTGCTCGTAGTGAGGAGTTCGGATTCGGTGTACATCACGAGCGAGGATGCACGACGACTGGTCCCAAGATGGACGAATTCACCAGTGCTGTAGACGCTGCCGAAGATGCAGACATCGCCGTCGCGTTCGTCGGTGCTCGATCCGCTGTCGATTTCTCAGACCTCGATAAAGATCAGGAGGACTTGCCCAGTGTTCCCACTAGCGGCGAAGGCTGTGACGTAGTTGATCTTGGTCTCCCTGGTGTCCAACAGAAACTCGTCGAACTCGTCCACGATACCGGAACGCCCCTTGTCGTCGTCGTCGTAAGCGGAAAGCCTCACTCCATCGAGTGGATTGCTGAGGAGGTGCCCGCCATACTTCAGGCGTGGCTTCCTGGTGAACACGGTGGTGAAGGCATCGCTGCTGTCCTGTTCGGCGAACACAATCCCGGTGGACATCTCCCTGTTTCTATCCCGCGTGCGGTCGGGCAGCTACCGATCCACTACAATCGGAAACCCAACACTGCAAACGAAGCGCACGTCTACACAGAGAGTGACCCGCTCTACGCCTTCGGCCACGGTCTGAGTTACACTGATTTCGATTACGCTCTGTCATTGGAACGTGACGAACTCGCACCGGCCGGGACGATCGTTGCTGACGTTACAGTCAGGAACACCGGTCGTCGTGCGGGTCACGATGTTGTTCAGCTGTATGTCAGCGCTGAGAATCCAGATCAGGCACGACCAGTCCAAGAACTCGTTGGATTCGAGCGTGTCTCTGTCGACGCGGGCGAATCGAAGTGTGTCAGCTTCGAGGTGGATGCTTCGCAACTCGCCTACTACGACCGCGATTTCAACCTCGCTGTCGAAGAAGGACCGTACGAGTTCAGGGTCGGTCACTCGGCAAGTGACATCGTCACGACCGCGTCGTTTACAGTGAATAAAACAAAGGAGGTGCCTTCTACGGGACGGACGTACTTCACCGAGACACGCGTCACAGACCTCGAATAATCGGCTCGTCGATTCACGGCAGCCGAACCCTCACGTATTTACATAGTCGAACGTATCGTACGTTCGTGACGACGGACTCATCGCATCCACTCGACGAAATCGATCCGGAGTCGATTGCGCCTGAAGACATCGACGAAACAGAGGTACACACCGCGCTCAGTTCCTCGGATCCGATGGTTCGACAGCGAGGCATAGCGGTTTGTGAGACCCTCGCAGGGGACGGAATCGACACCGTACGATTGTTCCTCGATGACGTCGCAACACTCGCAGTCGACAGCAATACAGTGGTCTCGCTACGCGCGATCTCCGTCCTTGACAGCGTAGCCGAGATGGATCCGGCAGCGCTTGAGGACAGGCTGTCTGATCTCGTTGGTGTGCTCGACGCCGACGTCGTAGACGTGCAACTGACCGGTGCGACCATCCTCGGAAAGCTCGTCGTCGAGCGATCCGATCTCCTTGAGCCGTACACCAAACAGTTGATTGAGGCCATCAACATCACAGAACTCGACCAAGAGATCGAAGATGTCAGTGATGTCGTCGACGACCGCGTGACCCGGCAAACACTTCAAGAACACGTGATGGGAGAGCGCAGACGGCGCATGGCCAGCCGCCGAACGTTGATCAACGTCGTAGTCGCGCTCATCGAGGAGGAACCGCGATCAGCGTTCGATGCGGTCGATAGTCTTGTTACGCTGCTCGACGACGTTGACCCGGCTGTCATCGGAGGTGCTGTCAACGCGCTTGGCGAGCTAGCTGCCGTCAACCCAGATGTTGTTGCACCGGCTAGCGATCATCTGATCGACTGTCTCGACCACGACCGAACAGCCGTCCGTGTTCGTTCTATCTGGGCACTTGGCCACCTTGGGGACGACGCAGTTGTACCAAAATTGCGAACAATCGCAGCAACAGACGACGACGAAGACGTTCGGGAGATCGCCGAAAAAACCGCAAACTTTCTCGCCTGACACCGTAACGGATGCAGAAGCTCAGTTGTCCATCGCTCGTTTTGTACAAAACCAGTAGGTCACGCTGAAGAAGATGAACGTCCCGATCACTAAGATGATATCGATGACGAGGATCGGAAACGACTGATCGCCAGGCCCGACGAAGAGGACTGAGAGCATAAGAAAGAGTCCCATCGAAACAATGAGTGCGAGGATCACCTGTATCTGCTTGCGCTGGGCACAGACGAGATCGAGGAGAGTCGTTGTCTTCGACATGATGTGTGTTCGGCGGACACATTAGAAAAGTTTGGTGGTACTAAAGACTGCTCCATCCATGACTGTCCACAGGCACCGTCAAGTGCGTCCAATGGAGAGTAGGTGAGTAGGTCACCAAATCCGAGCACGGAGGTCGGTTCCCAAATTCTTCATTGAAATTCCTGAACGCTCATCCACAATGCTTATGACTAATTATTGCTACGCTACATATGTTATGCCACGTGATAGCAGTCAAAACGAATATGATAACATAATAAGCCGCAGGAAATTGTTAACAGTAGCCGGGGCGACAGGTATGGCGGCACTGGCTGGGTGTGCTGGTAAGGAAGCCAATAGTGGTGATAATGGTGGTGGCGGCGGTGGCGGTGACAGCGGGATGCAAGTTCATGACGCCACGTTCGTCAATGCTTACACGGGTAACCCGGTTGACCTTCACTTCAATTCTCAGGCAACTCAAAACTACAGTTGGACCGCGGGGAGGTGTGTCTTCGCTCCGTTTCTCAAGTACTCATTCAACGAGAAGAAGTTTATTCTCGGGGCACTCAAGGACCTCCAGATCGAAGATAAGGAAGTCACGCTCACGTTCCGCGATGATCTGAAGTGGAGCAATGGGGACGACTGGACAACAGACGACTTCGAAGTCCAGATCAAGCTGGCGAAGAAGACCGAACAGTCCATCTGGGGCTACCTCGATGACTACGAAATCGTCGATAAGAGCACTGCTCGGCTGATTCTCTCCGGTCCGACGAATCCTCAGATTGTCAAATTCGAACTCACAAACTTCTTCGTGGACACGAAGGCAGAAACCCACAGCCAGTGGCTGGATAAGCCCGCAGAGGAATTCCTGCAGTGGGCGTGGGAGGATCCCGTCTCCAGCGCCATGATGAAGTTCGTGAACAAAGACCAACAGGCGTTCGAATTCGAGCGCAATCCCGAATTCTATAAGGCAGACAACGTCAACTTCAGCACGTACTTGCTTGAGAGCTTTAGCGGGAACAATCCACAACATCAGGCGCTGGTTGCGGGCGATAAGGTCGATGGCGCTACGAGCCTCTTTACACCGCCAACGATCGCCGAGAGGTTCCCAGACCATATTGTGGAAATAAACATCCCCGCAAAGTGGGGATACGGTGTCGTATTCAATCACTCCGACTCTGATTTTGGAAAGCGGGCTGTCCGGCAGGCGGTTGCACACGTCATCAACCGGCAGGCCCTCGTCAAAAATGCCGGACCAGAAACGAAGTTTGTAACTCCCGCTCCCTGTGGTATCGCCCCCAAAGATCAGGAGCGCTGGCTCGGTGACTGGTTCGGTGATTTCGAGACCTACGGTGCCAAGACAAGCCAGACCGACAAAGCTACCAAACTCCTCGAAGGAGCCGGATACTCCCGACAGGGCGGAAAATGGAAGGACGAAAATGGCAACACGCTCGGCGGGGACTACTACACGCCAGCGGGCTGGACGGATTGGACGACCATGACGCAGACAGTCGTCGATCAGCTGAACAACTTCGGATTCGACTTCTCGATCAGTACGAAGCCAACAAACGACTGGTTCAACCAGTTCTCCAACAGCAATTTCAAGATGGGAGCGATGTACTGGCTACCAGGCGGTTCGCGGTCGACGTTCCCGTATTTCCCACTGTACTACCAGCTGTGGGCGACTGACATTGGTGGTGGACACGGCTACCGGAAGAAGGCGGACTCGAAACAGACGATCCCTGGCAGGAGTGGCGGAAAGATGACGCTAAACCCGTTAAAGGTGACCGAGAAGATCGCTAAACAGTCCAGTGAAGAGAAATCGAGACCATTCGTCCAGAAGGCGGCGTGGCACAGCCACATCGAACTGCCGTTCCTCGGGCTGGTATCCAAGTTCGAACAGTCTTGGGTGACGGACGACGAGTGGACAATCGCCGAAGAAGGCAGTCCCAATCGCCGTGTCAAGTGGCCCCCGTTCTGGTGGCTGCACGAGGGAGAACTGCAGTACAATGCATAGTTATAGCTATCAACGATGAACTACTATCTCAAGCGGACGGCAAGAATACCGGCGACCATACTCGCAGTTGTAACGCTCACCTTCGGATTGATCCGGTTGCTCCCGGGTGGACCGTTCACACAGCTACGAATCGAACTCATACGACAAGGGGTTCCGGTCGAACAGGTCAATGCACGAATCGAGGCGCTCCAGAACATTCGGCCCGACGCCCCACTCTACGTCCAGTACTTCGACTACCTTGCAGGTGTCGCTCAGCTCGATCTGGGTCGGTCGATTTCGTTGGACCAGCCCGTTATCGAAGTCATCGCCAGAGCGCTCCCGTGGACGGTGTTCATCGTGGTCGTCTCCACGGTGCTGATGTTCGTTGGCGGCGTCCTGCTCGGTGCGATTCAGGCGTACTGGGAGGGATCAAGGTTCGACAAGACTTTCTCGGGCGTATCGATCCTCTTGACATCGATTCCGTACTACATTTTCGCGGTGGTATTTGTGTTCTTCTTGGCGTTCCAGTACAGGCTGTTCCCGACGGGGGATGCGTTCGCGCGGGGTCTCGATGCCACACTCAATCTGGAGTACATTCTGAGCGTTCTCCATCACGCTGCGCTGCCTATTTTAGCGTTCACTATCGGAGGAATTGGATCGACAGCACTCAACATGCGTGGAAACAGCATTCAAGTACTCGGCGAGGAGTACGTCGAAGTCGCTCGGCTTCGTGGTCTCTCCGACAGCCGCATCGCCACCCGTTACGTCGCGAAAAACGCTATTCTCCCGATGTACACGGGACTGTTGCTGATGATCGGCTTCCGACTCGGGGGGACTGTCGTGCTCGAGGAGATTTTCTCGTATCCCGGCCTCGGTTACTACCTGATCTCCGGGGTCGAAGCGAACGACTATCCGCTCATGATGGGATGTTTCTTGGTCATCACGACCACGCTCGTCGTGGCGGTTTATATTGCTGACTTGACGTACGGACTGATCGATCCGCGTATCAGCGTAGGTGATTCGAATGACTACTGAAAGTGGATCCACCTCGGAGGAGATCGACTGGCGTTCCGATGCGTCCTCATCTGAGATGAGCCGCCGTGACCGGTTAGAGGAGCTATACCAGCAGACGATCTATGAACCCGCTGTTGTTGCGTGGTCGGACTCACGCACTCGTCTCGGTATCTCTATCCTGAGTGTCTACCTCCTTATGGCGCTGGTGGAGATTCTAGGTCTCTGGCGCAACCCTTCAACTAGTCAGGCGGACCGTCTTCTTACTCCGTTCCAGAACATGCAATACCCGCTCGGGACGACCCAGTCTGGAGTCGACTTGTTGGCCTTGATCATTGATTCGACACCGTTCATCCTATTGATGGTGTTGGCAGGCGGCGTGTGGGCGACTGGTATCGCTGTCGTGGTCGGAACGGTCTCGGGCTATAAGGGTGGGGTGATCGACACCGTTATCACATCGTTCTCAGATTTCTTCATGGCGATTCCAGGACTCCCGCTCGTCATCATTCTAGCGCTTACGTTTAGTCCAGAGAACCCGATCTTTCTCGGGATGATCCTTACGATCAACTACTGGGCCGGTCTCGGTCGCTCGATACGGTCGCAGGTCCTCTCGATACGGGAGGCGAGCTACGTCGAGGCGTCCCGGGCGATGGGAACGAGCACGCCACGTATCATCCTCAAGGACGTGCTCCCGAACATCATGCCGTATGTGATGGTCAATTTCGTGTTTGCTGCGCGCTACACCATTTTCGCGTCCGTTGGACTGTACTTAATCGGCGTGCTACCTTACACAGGACAGAATTGGGGAGTTACGTTGAATAATGCGTACAACAATGGCGGATTGATCACGATGCAGGCGTTCCACTGGCTTCTCGTCCCGATCGTTGCAATCGTCGGGTTAGCCTTCGGGCTCATTCTGGTGAGCCAAGGAATGGACCGAATCTTCAATCCCCGGGTCCGGACCCGTCTCACTGGCGAATCCGAGTCCGTTGAAACAGAAAGCGATACCTCATCGACGGGGATGATGTAAATGAGTACTGATAGTCCATCTGGGAATCAGGCAGTGTCGAATAGCGTCAGCGACGACCCAATCCTCGAAATTAGCGATACGAACGTCACCTACAGCGATGGCGATACATACGTCCTTGAGGACGTCAACGTCGATATCGATCGGAACGAGGTTCTCGGGATTGTTGGTGAAAGCGGAAGCGGGAAGTCGATGTTCGCTTCAGCGCTCCTCGATGCTGTCCCCGATCCCGGAGTTCTCACCGGACAGATCCGCTATCACCGAGAGGACGGATCGACCGTCGACGTTCTCGAATTGAGTGATGAGGAACTCAGGCAGTTCCGCTGGGAGGAAGTGGCGATGGTATTTCAGGGTGCGATGAGTTCGTTCAACCCGACGATGAAGATCAGAGCCCACTTCGAGGAGACGCTCATGAGCCACGATAGAAACGTCTCCGAGGGTCTGGAGTTCGCCCACGAACTCCTCGAAAATCTCTATCTCGAACCCGAACGGGTACTCGATTCGTACCCCCACGAGCTCTCTGGTGGGATGCAACAGCGCGCACTCATTGCGCTGAGCATGGCGCTGAATCCCGAAGTGCTGGTAATGGACGAGCCAACGGCTGCGCTCGATCTGTTGATGCAGCGGTCGATCCTCAAACTGCTCGACGAACTGCAACAGAAGTACGACGTGACGATCATCTTCATCACACACGATCTGCCGCTGGTCGCGTCCCTCGCTGACCGGATGGCCATCATTTATGCGTTCCAGTTCGTGGAGATCGGACCACGCGATGAGATTATCGGCGATTCGGCTCACCCATACACCCGGGCGCTGTTGAACGCAACACCAAACCTCGACGCACCGTTGGGAGAGATGCGGCCCATCGAGGGAGAAGGTCCCGCTCCAGTGAACGTCCCGACTGGGTGTCGGTTCCACCCGCGGTGCTCACTGGCGACGGATGAGTGTCGGAGCATTCACCCACCGCTCGATCCGATTGACGAGTCTAGTAACGATCATCGGTCCGCGTGTCACCACTGGGAAGAGTCCCGCGAGGAGATTCCGCTCAACTTCGGACAGAGTGACTTCGATGACGTCCGCTCATCCGAGAGAGCGAAATCAGCAGGACGAACGGCCCCAACGGATGAGTCACCGCTCCTGTCACTTGATGATGTCGAGGTTCACTTCACGAAAGAGCAGGGGCTACTCGACCGGTTTACGAAGGAGCCGGACGTCGTACGGGCGGTTGACGGTGTTTCGCTCGATATCCACGAGCAGGACCTCGTGTGTCTCCTTGGTGAGAGTGGCTGTGGTAAGACGACACTAGGAAAGACGATGATTGGACTCCAGCGCCCGACTGGTGGATCGATTGCGTATCGCGGTCAGGATATCTGGGAGGCGAGTGACAGCGATATTCCGTACGACGATATCCGGTCAGCGCTCCAGATTATTCATCAGGATCCGGGAAGCGCACTCAATCCCAACCGGCGGATCGTTAACATTCTCTCAGAGCCCCTCAGGCATACACACCCAAACAGTAGCAGAACCGAGCGCCGCAGTCGGATCACGTCGCTGCTCGAACGAGTCGGCATGACGCCAGCGGAGGACTTTATCAGCCGGTATCCCCACCAGCTCTCGGGCGGTGAAAAACAGCGCGTTGTGCTTGCGCGTGCGTTGTTGATGAATCCGAACGCGATCCTTGCTGATGAGGCTATCAGTGCGGTTGATGTCTCACTGCGAATAGAGATCATGGATCTCATGCTCGAACTGCAGTCCGAGTTTGAGACGTCATTCTTGTTCATCTCACACGATCTCTCGAACGCCCGATATTTCGCCGAACACGGTGACGGACGGATCGCCGTCATGTATCTCGGTGAGATTGTTGAGATCGGATCGGCTGAGCGTCTTATCCACGATCCGCGCCACCCCTACACAGAGGTGCTCCGATGGGCAACTCCGAATCTGGATCTCGAGGCTATGGAGGCAGACGAACCACCAGTCAGGACGGTCGACGTACCAGATCCGGTCGACCCACCGTCTGGCTGTCGGTTCCACACTCGCTGTCCCGTCGCACGTGAGACGTGTCGGGAACAGCATCCGGAGCTACAGGAGTGCGAGGACGCCGATGGGATGGCCGCGTGCTTCCGCGAGCATCCAGATCACGAATACTGGGACAGTGAGCCACTCGCAGGTGCGGTCGAGGAACGGGATCAGTTCGAGTAAAGGACGTCATTTTTGTTGCCGATTGACGAGCGTTATGGTGGAGTCTCTCGGCAAGGTTAGTATATTATTCTATTGTCAACTCGTACGCCCAATCCGTAGCCGGGATCTCAATAGTCGATTTTTCATTACGATTTCACGAACGTAAGTTTCTATCTTAGGTCAGTACGACTACGTATTCTTGAACCGACTGTCGAAGAAACTAACAGCATGTAGAGCCTGCTGTATTCTCTGTTTGAAAATGAGAATGCATTCAAATCCTCGAATATATAGTACTGATGAAGTGTGGCTGAACATGATATGTAGTGAGTACAACTCGTCAATCCAAAATATTAGTAAGTACAGATGAAATCATCCACTATGGACCCAATTGGTGATTTAGAGATTTGTTGGGCCCATCTATGACGTAGTACGATGATAAAAGTCGGAAATCACAAGAAATTCGATTGCGTTTCTTGTTTTATCTTAATGCAAGAGGTATGATTTGAGTGCCTTCTGCAAATCAAGGTATTCGAACTGAATTGAGATCATATAATAAAGATATACATATAGTGAAGATGATATTCATATTTCTTTAGGCGTGTATGGTGAGCTGTAAAATCAAATAGTGACTTACTGTGGTTTATTGAATGGAGGTGTAGCCCGTAACTTATGTTCTGAATAGTTACTTTCACATGGGGAGTTATAGAATTGTCGCGATCAGTGTTTTTATTAGGTTACCATCCTCCAGTTGATGAATGTTTAATGTAGGTGTGTTCGTCGCGTTTGTCCCGATCGCAATTGCTCTCATTGTCTCCCCTGGTCCAGACAGTATCTATACGCTGACCCGTAGCATCAGTGACGGTCAGTCATCTGGTGTGATGGCTGCACTCGGCTCGTCTGCTGGCAGTATGGTTCATACAACAGCCGCTGTGTTGGGACTAACAGCCATTCTGCGAACGTCAGCGTTGGCATATTCATTCGTCAAATTCATCGGAGCGGCGTATCTCGTTTATCTTGGTGTACAGACGTTCAGAAACACGGACGAATTCGAAATCACGCCAGAAAGTTCTAGCTATACGCCACGTGAGTCGTTCCGAAGTGCTTTGATGATCAATGTTTTAAACCCGAAGGTCGCAGTGTTCTTTCTTGCCTTCCTTCCTCAATTCGTCCAACCGGGAAGCAACACAACTGTCCAAATTTTCGCGCTCGGAATCGTGTTCGCTAGTCTTGGGTTTCTGTACCAAGCGATACTCGCGGTGTTTTCAGCGCGAGCACGCAGGGTGATTACCGAACGCGAACTCGTTCAAACGATGCTTCGCACAGTAAGTGGGAGTGTTCTTGTTGGCTTCGGTGTAAAACTCGCTCTTGAACGACGAACTACCTCATAGCGTAGTATTGGACTCCGCCGCGACGAATCAGAGTCGTTCATCAGGTGATGGACACCGGCGGATGTAGACTAGATACCAAACAGAGACTGGTTCTCATCGTGTTTCTCGACATCCGGTCCGCGGGATACGTCTGGTATTCGGATGAGGCACCCACGTTTTGAGGATTCTCATTCCCAGTGTCGGAAAGCGCTGTATGTCTGTCAACTACGATTGCAGTCTTCAATTTCGGCCGCGTTGATATCATCCAAATCGGTGGGGGAATTTTCATCCGGTTCTGCGGTTGTAAGACAGCACGCAGGACTTGCCCTGTAGTAGATGCCAGCCTCGTTGAGTGTAGACCGTGCGAGTGGTGTCTCTGCGTCCCATTCTGGAAGGTATCTATCCACATCATTAACAGCGACCACGACAACAATGGAAGCGTCAGCCGGATACTGAGGATTAGCCTGAGCGACGGTGACCCCACCGTACATGAGCCAATCGGCAGCAGCTTTTGATGGCAGAGACACAACGACTGATCTCGGGGCTAATGAATCATCACGGTCGATGACTGTGTCACCAATCTCGAAAGGGCAGCTTGTCATGATTGCACATGACGTCCTGCGATCGGACCGGCTATAACGGCTTCTTAGCTTCAAACTGTTGTTTTTTGAACTACAAAGGCGTGAATAAGGTGGATCAATGATCGAAATAGACGATCACTCGTCGCCAAGGAGCGCCATTTGTTGGAGATAATTATCCCGCAGTCGCTGTTCAACCAAACGGAGCCAGTCGCTGTCCTCAATATTGATATTCTCACGGAGAATGCGGACGAACGAGTCAACATCTTTCGGGTCCTCCTCTGGAAACTCCTTGACGATACGTTCCCGAACGAACTGTCTATTTTCGGGGGTACAGGGATCGTGACGTGATTGTTCAAACGCACGGACAGCAATCCGGAATAGCTTCCCATCTCGATCATCAAGCCGTGAACCGATACGGGCGACATCGCGCAACGTGCTGTCCGATGTATTGTCCCGGTCGACTTGCGTTGCCGCTCTACGAATCGCCTCCATCTTCGTTTCACCCAATCCATAATTAACGATTCCCTCAACTACCCCATCCCGCGTCGATTGAGTTGTGGGCTTCAGGTACGCCCGATAATTCGCACTCGAATACGGTGGATCGTCGACGACAAACGTAATCTCACGTCGTTTGTTCTCCATTAGCGTCGAAATGAATCCGTAAAGGGTGATCCAAGATATTCGTCCCAGCGAGATCTCTCATGCCGTGGTGTAAGCACTGTATGACGGATTGTGACGCAGCTATTATGTGAACGCTTCCCAATCATATCACCACCGTTTGAACTGATATCGTAAAAATATTTTCATAACAAATGTAGGTGATAGTGAATCTGAATATGTCAGTTTAGCACTCTGCGGTGATCGCAGTAGAGTGGGTGGGTTATTTTCTATCTTTGGACCGAATGTACATATCTGATGACGATTTGTTTATCACGGTAATTAATTATTTTTATCATAGCGAATTGGACGAGTTCTCGAATACATTCTTTAAAGTTATCTGAGACGTATCAGAACTGGTAATAGGACTGACCGGTGCAGGCTAACTGACATTCGAGCCAGTGCATTGGACGTATCCTGACTATCGACACGGTTCAAATTAAAGTTGATACTAATTACTCATCTGTTCGGAGGCACTCTATGCTATTGCTCTCCGTTCATCAATCGGAGTTGTGCGTGAGTCGCCACTGCGGGTTTACTGGGTGTGATGACTCATCGTTTCCAGCACACTTACCGAGATACGTCAGTGTCCCTGTTACGGTATGAACATTCACCTGCGCATCGAGGTGACATCCGTCAATATGCCCCATAATGCCGTACGTGTTGGTTGCAGTTGCTTTGGCCACATCACCAGAGAGTACATTGAGGTAGTTGCGCTGAAGCATGACCGCGTCCGACGATTTGACGACAACAACAGTCTATCCATCACCGATTGTTGCTGTGAACGTTCCAGTATTCACGGTCGCGTTGGCTCGCACCCGAATGAGAAGTCCTTTTGATCGCGTGATCGATTTAGAACGTCCCGGAGAACAGTGCGTAACTGAACACGAGAGTGAGTAGTCCCGTTGCTGTTCCATAGTAGAGCAGAGGAAGGAGTTCCAGCCGGATTACTCGCCCCTCCTCGCCAACGAGACCAACGACAGCCAACGCAGCGACAACATTGTGGACTGCGATGAGGTTGCCGATTGCGCCGCCGACTGCTTGTGTCCCTAGCATGATTGTTTTTGATGTGCCGATCTGATCTGCAACACCGTACTGGAACGTCCCAAAGAGGATGTCGGAGACGGTGTTCGATCCCGCGAGGAACGCACCGAGTGCACCGACAAACGGTGCAAAGAACGGATACACCCCGCCAGCGACGGTTGCCATGCTCTCTGAGAGAACGATGAGCATACTATCAGTATTTGTCGCTTCGCCAGACTGTAACATTATTTGTACTGTTGCGACCGCGAATAACAGCGCAATGACAGCCGGCGTGACTTTCTCGATCGTTTCAGCCCACGTCGCATGCACTTGTTCTACGTTCATACCGTGTAGAGCGATGGTGGCGAGGTGAACGACGACGAACACTGCACCCGGTAGATACAGTAGCGCGAAGTCACCGCTGAGACCTGTTCCAAAAATGTTCTCCCACGCGAGCGTGAATAGCGAATCTGTAACGAACGCCTTCACAGGGTCGACAACCCGCGTTACAACGAGCAACGCCGCGACGAGGACGTACGGAGTCCACGCTTTCCACAGCGGCATCTGCTGAACGACGCCACCGTCAGCGGCGACCATACCACTATCATCCTGCGTCGTGGATTCACCGGGTTGGATATCACCGACCCAGTGGCTCGGCCACTGTTCTTGATCGGCAAAGTCCCACTCCTCATCAGGGTGGAAAAATCCGGCTTTCAACGCAGAAACCGTAACGAGGAGACCAACCATCGCCCCTGCGAGGCCGGGAAAGACCGGTCCCAAAAAGTACGCGGTGAGAAAATACGGAACCGAGAACGATCCCCACGCGAATAGCGTCAGTGGCAGAACTTCGAGCGCCGGTTTGATTGAACGCTCCTCCCCGAAGAACCGCGTCATCATCGCTACACCAATGAACGGCAGGAACATGCCGACGATGACGTGAAAGGATGCTGCGAACACAGCGATCTCACCGACCCACTGGGAGACAGTCATTCCGTGGCTCCCGACTGCTTCCTTGATGAGCGGAACGCTCTTGAAGATATCAATCATTCCGATGATGAGCGGAGTACCAACTGCGCCAAACGTAATCGCCATGAGGTTTCCAGTCAGTGCGACGACGACAGCTGCGAGTGGTGGGAATCCAAGTCCGACGAGGAGTGGGCCAACGATGGCAGCAGGCGTGCCGAATCCGGCGGCCGCCTCGATAAACGATCCCATCAGAAATACGAGCAAAACGACCTGTATGCGGCGGTCCTCACTGATCGATGCGAACCCACTATTGATAGCGTCGAACGCACCTGTCTGTTTCAATGTGTACAACAGGAGAATTGCACCGAAAACGATGTAGAGGATGTTCGCAGCAGTGATGAAGCCGTTGATGGTTGCCGCTGCGATCCATGTTAGATTCATTCCCCACCCAAGAACACCAGCACCGATGGCGACAATCCACGCGACAGGCATTGCGCGCGTGGCTGGCCAATACTGGCCAACCATCAGAAACGCGATGGTCAAGAGTGGGAGGAGTGCAATGAGGATGTCAACAGGGCTACCCATGCCGAACCTCACTGTTTGTTTGCAGACAACTATACTGTCTTTCATCTATCGGCATCGATGCCACCTTGGTAACTATCATTCCATGCCGTAACTCATCTGGCATGAGATACGACCACCAATCCATGTACTATAATACCCACTGTTCGTTGCCACTTGTGACATTTTATCCCAGAATCTACCGGAACGATACACACGTGTGTACTGGCTTATAGTGTGTTATTGAGCCGTCTATATCGTGTTCGATCGTTTTCTGATTTCAGCATCGAGGGGGCCGAGTACAGTCGTCTGTACTGGGTTGCAGTCGTATGCATAGGGGAGTTCAGTCGTATGAATTGGATATTCAGTCGAGTGTATAGGCTTATGTTTTCGTGTGCAGAGGCTCGCACATGAACTCATCGACCAACAACCGAAAGCGGAACGAACACGGCCAGTTTGACGACAAAATACCCTCGGAATCTGCGCTCGGTGTATTCGAATCGCGTGAAGACCAAGCGCGACCGCTCACAGCGACAGACGTAATGGAGGCGCTCGACTGTTCACGTCGAACTGCGCACAACAAATTGAATATGCTCGTCGAAAAGGGCGTACTCGCCACGCGAAAGGTGGGGGCACGCAGTCGCGTCTGGTGGATTCCGATTGAGAACGCCTCAATGCCGAATCAGTCCGAGACAACCGAACAGCGCCACCCGCGGCCTGTCTCGAACGCGATTCAGCAGGCTGACCTCCCTGGCGAAGGCCCAACACTCGAAGCACGCCGCGAGGCACTAGCAGCAGCGCACGACTATCTCGCTGAGCATCCAGAGGCGAAGAAGGCGGACTTTCTCCGTGATGTCTACCACAGCTATCCTGCACAGTACGAGTCAGCAGAAGGATGGTGGAACGCGATTCAACCGGCGCTCAAGCAACTACCAGACGTCGATCCACCGAAGGAACGTGGTCATGTCTGGCATTTCCTCGGTGGCGACTGACGCCAATCATGTAGATTTATACCACAATGGTCCAAACCAATGGCAGAATTGGTTATTACAATGCGTTTGAATCGATGGCCACGGCCGAGACACTGTCTGTAATATACATTCATGGCACGCTCTCTCGACACGCACGAACAGACGTCTGCTGATGAGTCAGAGAGTGATCCCACCGACGATGTCTATGCCCCAGAAATCGAAGGGAAACAGTACCGCGGGACGTGGTATCTCCCCTTGCCGTACGACCAGCTTTCTGAAGCACCTGAAACCGACGACTATCCAACGCGTGGAACGGGTGGAACGTTCCGAATCGCCGATCTACCGCGGGTCCCTCGTGTCAGACACATTGTCGGTCCAAGCGCGCTCATGCTCGGTGCTTCGCTCGGAAGTGGAGAGACGCTGTTCTGGCCAGTTCTCATTGCACAACACGATTGGACGCTCTACTGGGCGTTCATTATTGGAGTCTTCACCCAATTTTTCATCAACACCGAACTCCAGCGGTGGACGCTCGCAACCGGTGAGAGCATCTTCCGGTCGTTCCTTCGAGTCCGTCAATTCTGGCCGTGGGTGTTTCTCATTGGCGGTCTTGTGAGTCTCGGTTGGCCCGGATGGGCGGCTGGTGCAGCACAGGTTGCGGTAACCGCCCTTGGATTAACTGGATCCGTCTCTGCAGTCGGTGTTTCACTCGCTAATTGGAAACTCATAGCCATCGGTCTGATGGGTGTGATCTGGTGCTCATATCAGATTTCGTCAGTCATGTACAACGCTGTTGAAGCGTTTCAGATTACGCTCCTGTTCGTCGCAACTGGTGCGGCGATTCTCCTTGTATTCGTCTCTAACGCGTTTACTGAACTTGCAACTCTTCCGTCGAACGTTCTTAATGGAAGCAGTACCATCCCATCGGGGATGGATCTCGCAGTCTTTCTCGGAGGGCTCGCCTTTGCCGGTGCCGGTGGCTATCTGAACCTCTCACAAAGTCTCTGGGCGCGTGAGAAAGGGTATGGAATGGGGAATTATCAAGGTCGTGTGAAGAATCCACTCATCGGTGACGATCCGGAACTGATCGAACGAAACGGTTTCACGTTCCGTCCGGTCGAACGTAACCTCCGACGGTGGCGTGGCTGGTGGCGCGTCATCCAATTAGAACATTTCCTGACGTTCGTCGTTGGCCTCATTTTCGTCGCCACGGTCCTTATGGCCGTCTCTGTCCGATACGCGTCCGGAACGGCGAGTGGCGCCATTACGATGTGGCTCGTCCAGATTGCGCCCCAGATTGGTGGTCTCGGTACCGTCCTCGTGTTCGTCGTCCTCTTCATTGCGCTCTTTACGACTGAGTACGCGATCGTCGAATCGTTCGTCCGAAACAGTGCTGATGCGCTCTATGAGACGTACGGACGCGATGCTGACTGGGAACTGTCTCGTCTCTTCTGGCGACTTCTCACTTCGTTCGTCGTCTGGGGCATTCTCATCATTCTCCTGTTTACAGCGCCCTTCGAGAACCAGGAGCCGTTCTTTTTCCTCGTCGTCGGCGCAGCGTTATCCGGGATAATGATGTGGCCGTACACAGTTCTCACGCTTATTATCAATACAACACGGCTTCCTGAACATCTTCAACCGGGATGGTTCCGCGTTGTGGCACTCTGGTGGGCCTCAAGCCTTTATGGCTATTTCAGCAGCCTCCTCATCGGCGAGACACTCTCTGAAATCACCGGTCTTGGCGTATTCGAAACGACTGTCACTGTTCTTGGGAGTGCGCCTGCCGGATACGTGATCTGGGTCGTGTTTTTCAGCGTCCAAACGTACGCAATCGTGCGATCGGTGCTCGGTAAACGGCGTGCAGCCGGTACTGTTGAATCTGCTGAACTAACGAACGGATTGTTCTCCTGACTATCACTGTTAAGACGCTCGATGAATTTTGACGGTTGCGTGTGCCGAACTCTCTCTAAGACGGACGTTGCATTCACTGCGCTTATTCAAGACGGACCCAGCGATGTGATGGGAGGGCACATATTTTCCGTTTACTGTGACACCCTATCTGTCTCGATCCAGAGATCACTAAGAATGAGGAATCCAAACGACAGCGTAGCAATAATCGAAGAAATTTCGTGCTGAAAGAGCGTGTATCCTTCGAACATCTGGTGGATTCCGAAGCCGAACGCAAGTGCCAAAGCAGAGACGTCCACTTGTTGATTTCGTCGGACACCGGTGATGAGGCTACCAACAACGATTCCCGCATACGCGATGCCACCGATGAAACCAGCTCGGAGGAAGATCACGAGATACGAGTTGTGAGGGTTCTGTCCTTTGTACGGTTCTGAGACATACGGTGCGATATATTCTCCAGGCGTGATGAGACCCGCTCCAAAAAGCGACGGGTCATTGAGAAAGGCTTCGATGCTTCCTGCCCAAAGTGAAAATCGTCCGCTCGGAGTAACACCTACGATTGGCATCGAGAGTACAAAAAGCAAAACAACACCGGTGAGTCCAGCCATCGCGTATGGAAGTCTCCGACGACCGAGAACCACATACGAGACGTACAACGCGAGAGACACTGCAGCAGCGAGGAAACTGGCTCGGCTCTGCGAGAAATACAGTCCTACGCTATTGATGAGGAGCATTCCCCCTGCCAAACACGAAAGCGCAAGTGAGCGTATGATGGAGTATGTCGGCACAGTAGGCGATGATCCACCCAATGGCTTCTCCTGAGGCTCTGTGCGATCTCTGATATCTTGAAAGAGGCGGTGAATCAGTATCGCAGCAGAGACGGTACCAGCAAACGCAACGATTCCGAGCATGTTCGGATTCTCGAACACCGACTGAAGGGCGTGGAGCTGTTTATTCATGAACAGCGGTGTAAACATTCCATCAGCTAGATCGACGTTCATGGTGAGAAATGAGTAGCTTCCAATGTGATACACCAGTATTCCTAGCAGAACGGTGATATTGGATAGGAGACTCAGAGTCCACAGAAATGTACGACTCGAGATATACCGGGGAAGAACGAACAGGTTCAGACCCATCATGAACCCAGCGAGGAGTGGTAACGCTGCAAACCCGGAATTGGGGGCGAATTCAACTGAGTGAGAGAGATGAATCGATAGTAACACCGTGAACGCGAGGAGATACACACCAGTCTGCCGGAGATATCTACGTTGGTTGACGGAGACACAAAGGAAAAATAGCAACAGCATCACGATGAGTACTAGTTTGACGACACGACTTGGCTCTGAAAATCCGACACCTCGCTGTTGGAAGATGACGCCAACGAGAACGAGCATACAGAGTAAGTACATAAACAGTAATATCGCAAATAGTCCGTCAAGTCCATGCTCTTGGTATCCATAGATGGCGAACCCAATTCCTCCAAAAAGCACGACGGTTGCGAGTACGTGATAGGTTGTGAGCCATTCGAAATCTGTCGTTCGATTGAATATCATAAGAATGAAAAGAAACATGAAGGAGCGAGATAAAAGGTAGCCAGATGACTTGTTCATTAGTTGCTCCTCTGTGACATCGAGATAAAAATTTTGTGGCTGTCACCTTTCCAAAATCAGGAACGTTCTATTAATTTCATACCCACAGCATAGATAGTGCCATTCAGTGCTTGCTAGTTTCCCCCAATGTCCAACGAGACAGTCCACGAACAGCGTTGCCAAATAATATGTAAATTGTTATTCTTTACTTCCGAACGTTGCTCCTAAGTGATCGCTATTCTGCTTGTCGATCGCCACGCTGCTAATTGAGGAGAATCTTCAACATCATTGATCATCCATCCAGCTACCATCATATATCAGAAGTTTGGGCTGTTTGGGTGGCTGTCTTTTCGCGAGTAGACCGCAAAGCGGCGGTCGAGCAGAGTGCGATACATGCACCTGCTGCGAGTGTCGGAAACGCGAGCGCGTAACCACCCGCATCAAGTGTCCAACCGAAGACAACCGGCGAAATCACTGTCGTGCTGAATCCAATGAACGATTGAACCGACAGCGCCATCCCGACGTGTTCATCAGCGACAAGCTCGGTGATTACAGTAGATGTTGGTGCACTATCCATCGTAAGGACGAGCCCATAGCACAAGACGAGAGCAACAAGTCCAATGAGTGCAAGTCCTTGCAGCATACCCAGCACGGCACTGATCAAACCACTCATAAAGAGCGCGCCGGCAATGATCCGAACCCGGCCCACACGGTCGCTCAACGTTCCTCCGATTACGTTTCCGAGGCCACCAACGGCGATCATCACGCCGGCCAGCGTCCCTGCGGTGAGTTCGGGCTGGCCGGTCGCCGCTATTGCTGGTGTTGCGAGTAAAAACGCGACGAGCCAGTTTCGAACCCCGAAGAGCTCCCAATTGTGCCACGAATAGACACTCACTGCAGCGAGGTACGACCGATTGCGGAGTATACTAAGATCGAAATCGCTCGTCTCACGCGTTTTTGTCGGTGCGTCGCGGCCGATGGTGAGAATGAGGGGCGCGACGACGAGTGCGCCAACGCTCGTCACAGCAATCGCCGTTCGCCAATCGACCGCGCTTGCGACTGCAGAAGAGATCAGAAACGAGAGACCGCTCCCGAGCGAGAATGTACCGATGTATATCCCCATCGCTGTTCCGCGACCAGTCTCGGTATACCAATCAGCGACAAATCGCATGCCTGGGACGTAGACGCCGGCCATGCCGATCCCAGCCATAAATCGAAGGAGCGTCCCATCGAGAAATCCTGTCGCCACAGCTGCGAACCCGAGACTCGCCACACCAGTCACCGCCGAACCGACCGCGATCACCCAACGTGGGGAGTAGCGATCGACGAGTACTCCCGCAGGAATGATCGCAACGAGATAGCCAGCCTGAAACGCTCCGAATATGAGTCCGGCATGAATTCCCGACAGATCCCACTCCGCTACAATACGCGGAAGCACCGCGGAGTAGTTGAACCAAACAAGAATCGAGAGCAAGAGGGAGACGCTGGCCACGGTGAGCATCCGAATCTGTGTTCGATTACCTACCATCTAATTACCTCTGCAACACGAAGACAGATAGAGCTTCGGAGGGCAAGTAATTCCGCAAGCCGACTGTTCCATACTCTGTGAGAAGTTGGCAATTGAGCGTTCATCGACGAAATTCCGTGTCTACAACGTCTGTTGTTGGAATGGCACAGGGACAATCGTATACTATCTACACATCAGTTTCACCGCCTTCGGGCGAGCGATCGATAAGATGTGGAGGAATCCCCATTCACTATGCATTAGGTTGACATTCGATATTCGAAGCAATAAACGAGTATGGGTAGACAGTCCTGTGACGGGCTGCGCGTTCTCATTACGGCTGTACTCCTGTAACTCTCAATGGCGTTTTGGAGTGGAATTAGGAAGTACTCAGCCGAGCTACGTTCTCGGCCACGGTTTGTGAACCTTCTCCGACATCGATAACAGACAGACTGTCGATATATTCTCATCATCTTGGCGAATCTAGTTATATCAATAGAGGATAGTATCTCTACTACGTATCAGGAGTAGCACCACAGTCATCCATAAGAGGTACTATTCGTCGCCCATCGACGTTCGGTAGCCGTCGATTTTATTTGCATATACGTTGTGAACGGTATCGATGGAATTTGATGAAGAAAATGTCCTCCGAGCGCTTCGAAAAGCGTGGTCACCTGAGTCAAGTTCGTTGTGGACAGAGGAGAATCCCGCACGAGGGCAGTGTGGCGTTACGGCGCTCGTCTTGCAGGATCACTTCGGTGGTGAAATCAGAAAAACACCGACCGATGGAGGGTTACATTTCTACAATATCATTAACGATCAGCGATGCGATTTGACCGCTGACCAATTTGATCAAAAGCCCGAGTACCTCGACCAGCCGTCGAACCGAGATGAGGCATTCGGTGATACGAATGCTCATCGGTACGCGATTCTCACAGACCGATTCGAGGCCGTTTTGAGCGCAGAGGGGTACGACCCGTGATAGACTGATGTTCTGTGAATGATCTCCGCGAGGAATCGAAGAAAGAGACAGTTTTTCGGTGGTTCTCGACGGAAAAGACAATCGCGAGAGTTGGATGTGTAAACACGCGGCCCTCGAATCTGAACAGCGTATAAAATATTACGTTATCCACATTCTGATCGGTATACGAACTATTAGTAGAATATGAATGTTTCCAGATCTTCTTCGCTTTATGATGGGTATTCTATTGTAACGCTATTTTGAGTCAACTGACGTAGGTCAAATTGTAAGGATTGTTGCTATAATTTCTGAGGGCTGGTTTGATTCAGATTAATGGGATGGAGTAACTTCCTCGTATCAATGGCCTCCGTGAATGATCTGTCTTGGTGGGTGGATAATTGGAGGATGTGTCCTCTGATCTATGAGTATCATTATTTCATCAAGAAGAAGAGACAGCATTCCACGATAAGTGCTGTGGTGAAGACACGAATTGGGTGGATTTAGGTCAGTCATACGGTTCGAAGACGAATACGGTCTCCTCTCCGATTGAGTCGCCGTCGTGTACTGACTCGACGCGAAGAACGACGTCTTGTGTTGTTCCACATCCTTGATTGACGAACTCGTTCCAGCGATCGCCAACGGCAACGGGTCCGTCTCGTGTTCGGCGAAGGTACAACCGGTAGGAACGACTGTCGAGTGCCTCGGCAATTCGAGACGTGGGTGGTGAAAAAGACAGGCGTATCTCAGTGGCGATGGCCGGTCTCTGTTGGTTGCCCATGTGCCTTCAATGCGCCCGCTCAAATTGAACCTATTCCTCTATCTAATAGTTGATGGATGACTCACGGGACGATTACGGCGAATCGGTTCGTTCATTTCGTCTCCGAATCCACTCGGGATACATTGGTAGCGTCTGGCGTCCGTCTTCAAATACGGACTACACGGCTCTTTCTGTACTATCGCGGTGATTTCGGCGGCCGCTGTGGTATTTATGAATATCTCGAACAATACGGTGTCATCGATCAGGGGAATCGCCCTCGCGTGCGGTGCGATCGGTATGACTGGACGCTACACACAGGAGTATGACTGAACGCTGGTTAATAGTTCCAAATAGATCACTGCTCACCAGCAGTGAGAGACTGCTGATCGATTTTTTCGATCACCGACTGGGCAGGTTTGCGGTCAATTTCCGGAGCGAACTCGCTTCTTGCGTGATAATCACACTCATATTGAATCCGATCCAATTCGAAGGCAGTGAACGCAAATTTTTTGTCCTCGATTTTTTCGATGATCGTAAGCTCGACACTCGGCAACGGCAGGTCCGTGTCGTCTCGTACAGCGACGTGAATGTAATCGAGGAACGCCTGATGCATCGCCCACCGCTCCTCTCGCGTGAACTCGAACTCGGTTACGGGCGGGGTGTTGATTTCGGCGACCATTGGTTTCTCACCGGTAGTTCATTACCTATAGTAACTGCTTGGTGAAGGACGATCGTAAGTCTATGCCAACGCGAACGAAACCACCTTACCACGCGGTGAGCGCCCTCGCGTCCGCTGAACTGAAGCACGCCGTTGGTTTTTCAAATTTGATATCTGTCATTATCGCTCCCGTGCGCTCAATGTTCGACGATTTTCTCTCGCCCTATCGATAGTACAGACAGAATGCCTGCACAATCGCTGATGGAAACTGGCGATAGTCTACTCAAGCGCTCAAATCAATGATTTCTGACGAGTACGACGATGAATTGCCGAAAATAACGATCGGATGAATTGTCAAATTATGTTATATATGCGAATAAATGCGTTCAATCGCTGATGTTGGTGATGTGTTCTTGACCCCACTCATGCATCGCGTAGATCACAGGTTCGAGTGATTGACCGTGTGTCGTCAGTGAGTACTGGACACGAACTGGCTTCTCACTGACAATTTCTCGATTTATGAGCTGATTTTCCTCAAGATCGTCCAGACTATCAGAGAGCACCTTACTGGAGATGCCGTCGACATTCTCTTTCAGTTCGTTGAACCCGCTTGGCCCATATTCGAGCAGTCGGTGAACGATGACTGGATGCCACTTCTTCCCAATGAGTGTCGCTGTCGTTGTGACTGGACACCACTCTTCACCAGTACACCAGACTTCGAGTTGTTCGATCCCGTCGTTCGATTCAGTTCGATCGGTCATACGTTCTAAAGGAACACGGCTTCTTTAATAGTTACGTATGGATATCGGATTACGTAAGGTAACGTGGTACGAATTCAGTTCATCGATACCAGAGCCATCAGTACGTACCCCCGACCGAGAGATTGTTGTAGTTGAGTATAGAACTGTTCGACATAGTGAGTAGAGACAGCAAAGAGCAAATTCAAGATCTTCCACCGAGCGCAAAACTCGTCTACAAAGTTCTAGAGTACGAAGGATCGGCGACACAGAGCCAACTCATCGAAGAAACGAGACTCTCAGAGCGTACCGTCCGATATGCGTTGGGCGAACTCCAGTCGATCGATGTTGTCGAACAGGAGATCTACTTTGCAGACGCCAGAAAACGGCTCTATTCACTCAACAGAACCGTCTAAGTGTTGGCCAATTGGTTATGAACGAAAAACGCAACCGACGAGTGGTCGTCGCATCAGTGCTAGCAACGGTTCTCATCGTCACTTGTGCCCACTGCAGCAACGTAACGCAGGGAATGCAGCATAATCGCAGCAGCACGCGTTCGTTACTGAAGCATTTATTCGTATGGGCCCTTCATTCCTACGCATGAGTCAGGATGATGATCAAATCACCGTGTACTCGGATTACGTCTGTCCGTTTTGTTATCTCGGTCGCCAATCGCTCGAAATGTATCAAGCGTCACGCGAGCAGCCTCTCGAAATCGACTGGCATCCATTCGATTTACGGAGTCAGAAACGCGGCCCCGACGGTGAGATCGACAACTCGGTCGACGACGGCAAAGATGAGGAGTATTACGATCAGGTTCGACAGAACGTCGCACAGTTAAAACAGCAGTACGATGCTGATGAGATGCTCAGTTTAGACGATCTGCCAGACGTAGACTCCCTGGACGCTCAAGTCGCCTCTTACTACGTCAAGACCGAATACCCAGACCAGTGGCTCGCGTTCGACGAAGCTGTCTTCGAGGCGCTCTGGGTCGACGGGAGAGACGTCGGCGACGTCGACGTCTTGGCTGACCTCGCTGGGGATGTTGGACTCGCGGGGGAGGAGATACGCGAGGCGGTCGCAGACGAGGAACTTCGTGATCGACTTCACGAACTGTTCACCGACGCCCAGCGCGATCGTATCACTGGCGTTCCGACGTTTGCGTACGATGACCACGCTGCTCGGGGGGCGGTTCCCCCAGAGCATTTGGAACGGCTCATCGAGACATAGCGTACGGTCACAGGGCGACTCGTACTGTTGTTCACTATATTGTGATGAATCTATGGCTCACAGCACAAACGTGGCATGTCGAATCGGTGGCAAGGATCGCTGATAGACCTGAGCCGAGTCGTGTAGATTGCTGGTAGCAAAGTACTTACCTGTCACTCGACCCAATTTTGGGTCGAATCACTAATGGCAGTAACTGTGCCCACCGACGACACAGCGATTACGTTGTATCGGCTGCAGGCCTGTCCATACTGTGAGCGCGTCGTTCGGACGCTCAATAAGTATGGCCTCACGTATCGCTCACGATTCGTCGAAGCGATGCATTCTGAGCGCGACGTCGTCAAGCGCATTAGCGGTAAGCGTACTGTGCCGGCTATTGTCGATGAGAATACCGGTGTGACGATGTCTGAGAGTGACAACATTGTCCAGTATCTCGAGGACACCTACGGAGAGGCCGAATAGCATGGACCTCGACTTTGACGTCGTGGAGTTGGAAGAGGCGGATCATCCGACAGAAAACGAGCAGGCCCCAGACTTCGTCCGGCCGCTCGTCAACGACGAGTACTGGGAGGACGTCGCTCTCTCGGACCTCATAGCTGCGAACACGATTCTACTCGTCTTCCACCCAATGGATGGAGATTTCCCGGCGACGTACATCTGGAATGAGCTCCGTGATCGGTCATGGGACGATCACCACGAGGTTACTATCGTCGGCCTCTCAATCTCATCACCCTACGAGCACAAGCGGTTCATTGCCGAGCGAGGAATGGACTATCAGCTGTTCAGCGACCCACAGAATGACGTTGCTGAGAAGTACAATATCGTCAATGATCTCGATGGAATGGCTGGTATTAGCGAGCCACGACCTGCCGTCTTCCTCATCGACGAGGATCGGAGGATTCGGTACGCATGGGTTGCACAGCAGTGGCCCGATTTCCCGGAGTACGACGAGATCGAAGACGAACTAGCAGCGCTTTGAACTGGCTCAGAGCAGCAAACATCGATCGACTGCTTGACTTCGGGACGTCGGTTGGTCGGCCGTCGTACGGATCTAACGTAAAGCGAACAATTTGAACTCCTCTGTCCGGAATCTGTTACAACTGTACTTACGTAATGGTAATTGGGTTACCAGTAGCTCACTTACTAACGTCGCTTTGCTCGACGACAGAGACTCTCGGTGATTTTGTCTGGATGCTAGAACAGAAACAGACAGGTCGAGTGCTATGGGACCGGATTGTGGTCCACCATTCATAGAACCTCCGGCACAAAGGGATACAGAGTGAAGGGGAGATTCACTGATCTCTTTTTGGCTCTGCCTGCCCTACGTTGTCTGTGTCATGGTATACTCTGATTCCCTGATCGACGACATAGGCACTCTCACAGCTGAAGCGTTCGTCCGGACAAAGTCGCTACTCGGCTGGAATTGCCTAAGAAACGGGCAGTATCGCTCACGATGCGGAACCGCGGGGCGGGTAAAACACTCTGTCTTCGATAGCGACAGTCGCTCCCACGGTGTCCACAGTAGTCCCCTCGGTCGAGGCCCCGAACAGAGTGGCTTTCGTGTCGATCAACGTGCTCCATCAGACGACTGTTCAGTGGCTTCGGGTGATACCGATGTCTGATGTGACGTACACGCCAATCGAGGAATACGGCTTCATCGGCAATCTCGAAACGTGCGCTCTCATCGGTCCGAACGCGTCGATTGATTGGTTCCCATTCCCTCATCTCGAGTCCGAAAGCATTTTCGCTGCGATCCTTGATCCGGAGCGCGGTGGCCGGTTCTGTATCAGTCCAGGAGAACCGTTCGAAGCGAGCCACCAGTACAGAGAGCGAACGAACGTTCTCGAAACGACGTTCAGAACGTCGAACGGGACCGCAACAGTAACTGATTTTATGCCACCTGCTGGGCAAATCGATCAGCCAAAACAAGTGCTCTATCGTAAGGTCACCTGTCGAGAGGGCCCCGTCGATCTCGATCTCGAATTCGAGCCTCGATTCGATTACGGCCGGGCGGAGATGACATTCTCATCGACAGAAGCCGGCATCTGTGCAGAGAGCGAAAAAACTCAAGTACTGCTCGAAGCGCCGATCGATCTTACGATCCTCGACAATCGGGTGACCGGCAGGATTTCGGTCGAACCAGGAGAATCAGAGTGGTTCTTACTCCGGTGTCCGGGGGCTGAGGACGCAGCTACCGACCCCAGCACGGCGCTAGCTGCGACGACCGACTATTGGACAAACTGGGCACACAACTGTGATCGCGTAGAGGGTGACTGTGCCTTCGGCGGTTCGTGGCACGAACTCGCAGTTCGATCTGGTCTCGTCCTCAAACTCCTCACACACGTCGATGCTGGAGCCATTGCTGCTGCCCCGACCACATCACTGCCAGAGGGTATCGGTGGCGTTCGTAACTGGGACTACCGCTTCAATTGGCTCCGCGACGCCGGCTTTACCGTACAAGCGCTGTCGAATCTCGGACATTCGGCGGAAGCCAACGAGTATTTCGATTGGTTCATGAGTGTTTGCCAAATTGACGATCCAAAGGAGCTACAACCACTGTACGGTCTCCACGGCGACGTAGATCTCACTGAACAAGAACTCGATCATCTTGCAGGATACCGAAACTCACAGCCAGTTCGGATCGGCAACGCTGCTGCCGACCAGCGACAGCTCGACATCTACGGTGAACTCCTTCTCGCTGTCGACGAGATGCTCCAGTACGACCGATCGCTCGACGATGATGAATGGGACGCTGTTCGTTCGATTGTCGAATACGTTCAAGACGTGTGGACGAACTCCGATGCCGGAATCTGGGAGGTCCGTGGCGGCAACAAACATTTCGTCTACTCGAAAGTACTGTGCTGGGTCGCCCTCGATCGGGGAATAGACATCGCAACCAGATACGGCTACGATGCGCCGCTCGATGACTGGCACGACACGCGAGCGACAATCAAAGAAGACGTGCTCGAAAACGGATACGACGACAGTGTTGGTGCATTCATGCAGGCGTATGGTTCGAACGCAATCGATGCGACAGGACTGTTGTTACCGATCGTTGGATTTCTCCCATTCGACGACGACCGGGTCCAGAATACGATTGCGGTGATCGACGACCGTCTCGTCGAAGACGACGTACTCGTTCAGCGATACGATGGAGATGACGGGCTGCCGGGTGGAGAGGGTGCTTTCGTGCTTTGCTCGTGCTGGCTGATCGATGCACTTTCCCTCTCGGGACGAGTCGATGACGCCTGTGATCGATTCAAACGGCTCATGGAGTACGTGAATCCGCTTGGTCTCATCGCTGAAGAGGTGGCGGCAGGCACCGAAACGTACCTCGGAAACTACCCGCAGGCGTTCAGCCACATCGGTATCATCAACAGTGCTCTGTATCTGGGCTACGTTCAGGGATACGGGTTACCGGGTCCTCCACCGATGGGAATTCGACTCGGTGAGCCGATCGAGAACAAGCCGTAAGTGATGACTGAACCGATGACTCATCGCTCAGGTGAGAAAACGCAGTTCTGCTCGGTGCCTTGCTTCTCATTGGTGGACCAGTACCGATTCGGTCGTCGGATCTTGAGCAGACGATGACCGATATCATAGACATTCTGAAATCTCGATGTCTCGCTTTCTCGGATGTAACGGTCACAGGAATCCCGCCGGAGCTACCACCACCGAGCGACGAACTGCTCTGTCTCGATGCCCCGCGAACCAACACACATACTCCCAACATATTGAGCACGCGGAATTCGAGATTGACGACGCACAGACTCACCGTGACGAGCTGTTGGAAATACACGACCGCCGGGACGGAACGCGCCTTCTCGACCGAGAAACACGACGTCATATAGCGGATCGAATCCTCTCGGATGGTGACTCCACCGGTCGTAGACACGCTTTATATTCTTATTGTCGCCCTCTGTGGTCGTCTGTGGTGGTGTTCGTGGCACGCTCGAGTGCGTGCTCGTGTTTCAACGGTGGTCAACAAATCATTAGACGCCCAGTGCGTCGGCCAGCTCGTGTAACGTCTCCACTGTTAGATCTGGCTCACCATCGAACGGTTCCCACGGCGACCCCTTCCGATCAACCCAGATACCTTGCATTCCTGCGTGCATTGCGCCCATAACGTCGAACCAGCCAGCCGTCACGTGCGCAATCTCGTCGATCGGCGTTCCAGTTCGAGCAGCAGCGTAGCGGTACAGTTCGGAATCGGGTTTGAACGTCTGAATCTCGTCAGCACTAATTGAGTCTTCGATCAGATCGTCGATGTTGGCGTGTGCAACCATCGATGCCAGCATTTCCGGATTTCCGTTCGAGACGACATAACAATCGTAGCCGCCACTCCGGAGCCGTTCGATTCCATCGCGCACGTCCTCGAACACATCGAGTTCGTGGTACACAGCCAGTATTTCATCACGTTCATCGGACGAGAGATCCATCCCGTGTGCGTCTAACGCGTATTGGAGGGCATTGCGGTTCAGTTCGTAGAACGGCTGGTATGCATTGATATGGTTTGCGACGAACGTGTACTCCAGTGACCGGGCTCGCCAGAGCTTCGACACCGGTTCGGGATCGTCGACACGGTCGGCGAGAGCGGCCTCAGCCGCATCGACATCGACAAGGGTGCTGTACGAATCGAATGTGACTGTTCTCACTGGTTCAGAATCAAATGACATTGTCAAACGCATTCAGCGCCGTCATAATAGTTCTCGGGGTTCATGCAGTCGACAATTCAGAGACCGGTCCCGAACTTCGAGTCTGCTGTTTGCAGCGACATCATTCATTGTTCGGGCGTGGCTATCGACAGGCATGGAGGAGTTTGATTTTCTCGTCATTGGATCTGGTTCGGGCCTCGACGTGGCGAACGTGGCAGCAAACCAGGGTCAGTCAGTCGCTGTCGTCGAGAAAGGACCCCTCGGTGGAACGTGCCTCAATCGAGGTTGCATCCCCTCGAAGATGCTCCTATACCATGCTGACGTTCTGGAGATGATCGAACGGGCGAGTGAGTTCCACATCGATGTGGAGGTGAACGACGTCGCGTTCTCAGAAATTGTCCGCGAAGTCAACGAGGAGGTAGCAGCCGATGCTGCGTCAATTCGACGCGGACTGTGCTCTTCGTCCCAGCACGAACTGTTCGAGAGCGAATGCCGGTTCGTCGATGAAAAGACCGTTGTGCTCTCCGGTGGCGAGAACGAGGGAACGCACCTTCAGGCCGAGACTGTTCTCATCGCAGCCGGTACACGACCAGCCAGCCCCGACATTGACGGCCTCGGGACTGTCGACTACCTGACGAGTACCGAAGCGCTCGAACTAGAAGCTCCTCCAGATCGTCTCGTGATCGTCGGTGGTGGGTATATCGCTGCAGAACTCGGACACTTCTTCGGAACGTTCGGGAGTGACGTGACGATCATCGGTCGGCGACCAACGCTCCTCCCAGCTGCCGACAGGGAGGTCGCAGCGGCATTCACCGATCGGTACGCCGATCGATTCACTGTTCACACCGGACACGCGGTGACAGCCATCTCGACGGTCGACGAAACCGTCGCTGTGGAGGCACGGCCGTACGACTACCGAGATGATGGGCACGTTGTAGACAGCGATTCCGTGACTGTAACCGGAGACGAGGTGCTGATCGCGGCTGGACGGGTTCCGAACGCAGATACGCTGGCCCTCGATACAGCAGGTATCGAAACGGACGATCGAGGATTCATCGAAACCGATGCGTACTTGCAGACGACTGCAGACGATGTGTGGGCGCTTGGCGACATCGTCGGTGAATACCTACTGAAGCACAACGCTAACCACGAGGCTCGAGCAATCGTCCAGAACATTTTTAGTACTGAACCACAGCCGGTCGATTACAGTGCGATGCCGTTTGCCGTCTTCGCCTCTCCGGAAGTGGCTGGTGTCGGTGTTCGTGAGGAAGAACTCCGTGCGGCCAATCGCGAGTATGCCGCGAACACCTATCGATACGAAGACACCGCTCGGGGCGATGCGATGAAGGCTGATGGATTTGTGAAGGTACTCATCGACCTCGATGGATCAATACTCGGCTGTCACATCATCGGACCGGCAGCATCGACACTCATTCAGGAGGTCGTGGTTGCGATGAAAGCAGGCTCGGGGACGGTGGAAGATATTCAGTCCGCCGTTCACGTTCATCCGGCGCTCCCCGAGGTCATTCAGCGGGCCTTCTCCGGGCAGTTCGTTCTGGGAGATGGCGACCACCAACATCGTCACTAACCAATTGATCGGCTGACGATCCCGTAACACCGTTCCCCATCTGTTCGCGTGTGCTTTTTGATGACGGTCGTGGCGGCACTCACAATAACGAAAGCAGTTGTGATCGTAGCCGGTACCGAACGTACGCCGACGTTGGACGACTGGTGAACGGACTCGAAGCATCAAAGAAGTTCGCAGCAACCGACGATGACGAGGCTAAACTCATCTTCGATGGTGCGAGAACTGGATGGATACCAAACTGGAAGACGAGGGGCGCGACGACTACAAACTCTATCGAGCTGTTCGAGACGATACACCTGTCTGTGATTCCTGTGCTGTTTCGGTGTCAAAGACGCAGTCGATGATGGCTACGAAGTTATCACCGTCTGAGAAAAGAGTGCGCAATGGAGTATGCGCTTTTCTGATTGTTATACCGGCAATCACAAGCCATGTTAATAGTTCACCAGAGCCTTCGTGAGGAGCCTAGCTGCCGGTGGCGATCGCCTTGAGTACGTCAACGAGTATTTAGAATGTCATGAATGGTGCTTTTTTATATGACACGCATTGTAACAGTACTGTGAACGTCCGTCAGGTCATTCCACGAGACGCAATTCCCAGCATCGATGACCCAACCTTCGGTCCGGACTACTTCGGTGACGACAATGATGATGTGATTGTTCTCGATTCAACACCACCTAAGGCGTACCCAGTTCGCATTCTCGACTATCACGAGATTGTCAATGACGAATACAATCGTGGTGGTACCGCAGAGCCAGTTGCGGTGACGTGGTGTCCACTCTGTGGGAGCGCGATCGTCTACGAGCGAACCGTCGACCGACAGACAGTAACGTTCGGTGTGAGTGGAAAGCTAGCCGACGACGATCTCGTGATGTATGATCGGGAAACCGAGTCAGAATGGAAGCAGTCCTCTGGAAATTGCATCGCTGGTAAGTTCGCCGGTCAACGACTGACAGTTATACCAGCCACGATAACGACGTGGGAGACGTTCCGGAACCAGTCTTCGGATGGACTCGTGCTTCAGCCAGTTGATGGGGCACAGAGCGAAGCAGCGGGTGACGATGACACCCCTTCCCCGATCGAGTACGAGAAGAAACCATATGCGGAATATTTTGCGAGCGATGGATTCGGTCTCGGAGCGCACAGAGGATCAAGTGATGGTCGGACGTGGCAACGGGATGATCTCGATCCAAAGACCGTCGTGCTCGGAATCGAGATCGGAGATGACGCACTCGGATTTCCGTTGCCACGGGTTGAATCGGCTGGAGGAGTCGTCCACGAAACGGTTGGCGGGACTGACGTCGTCGTGTTCGTAACATCGGATGGAATTCACGCATTCCGGAACTCAGGCTATGCATTCGAATCAACTACTGACGGAAGATTCATCGACGACGGTGTCGTGTGGAACGGCACAACAGGTATCGCTGCCGATGGACGGAAGCTTTCACGACTTCCTGCCCGGCGATTGTTCGCATTCGCGTGGCAGGATGACCACGACTTGGACGCGTTTTACACGTGATTTGTGATATTGGATACATTCCCGTTCGACGATGAGTGCGTTGTAACTGAACCGCCGGTCCCCCTTGAGACGAATCGTCGCGGACGTTTCAATGCGAGAACTCAGTATCGTTGAATAACGGGTACACACGGAAGTAATTAGACTTCTTCTTGAATGAGATGAGGAAAATCCACGTCAGGAAAAATGCTAATGATAGTGCACAAATGACCGAGGATTGGTCAACGGTTAATTAGCCACCTCTTGATGCGTAGATCATTCGATCCATGAGCACCGGAGGGAAGTTAGATTGGGAGACGATTATTTAATCTACTATATCTGATATCTGTTCTATAATCGGGGGTTGCTACAGTAATCTTCGTCCATAGATGCCGATTGAGCATCCTGTTCGAGACTCCACTACTCTAGTTTGAACTATTATTTTAGATACTCCATGAATCAGCAACCTCGTAAGGAGTGAGCGTGCTCACGATGGGAATTTTGGTGGGCAATAGTCTCTAGTCTGTTGAGTGAAGATCTCGATAACACGCATTGAGTGGCCTTCGATTATCGTGGGTTATGGCCTCCGCGCCCCTGTTAGTTGCCCACGACAGGACCAACCAATCCGTTAGCTATTACCTTACTAATTATGTTTGCTTAAATAAGAACCCTATAATAATTGGCCAATCTCGTTATTCGTAACGGTGTAAAGTTCTGTCTCTGAATAAATTTCTAGCTACCCTAGATGCCTATCTCCATCGACACCGATGTTACGTTATACCATGACAAAACAAATGTCCTCAGAGATGCTCCGTTTGAAGATACGACTATGGCATCCGGACTGCTGGACATTACAGGTAACGCAACAAACCAACGCAGGGTTACTCGGCTACGGAGTTATTACGACGAGTGACGGCGAAGCGAAAGCAAGATTCACCGCGTATGGAGACGCTGTCTCGGAGATTGAAGAACTGATTCTGCTGGCAAAAGAATCTCCCCTGACCAATTCCGTTCGGGAGGTTAAGTTTGGGTATGGGATCAGCAGTTCGTCTGTGACTGCACCGGGGAACGCAACTCGAGAAATATTCGTCGAATTCAACCCGGAAAATAGCATCGATCAATCGTTTATCTCCCGTGGCTTCGTCTACGATGGGCCAGTGCACATTTATGACGGACTCGAAAAATGGACTGTTATTGCACATCAAGATCGAAACGGAGTAAAGAAACAACTCGCCGCTATTGAGGACGAAATGGATGCCGATATCGAAATTCTCAAAGTCTCGACCTATGATGGCTCACAGAGTGAACAACCAGCACTTAACCTCCTGTCCGCTCGTCAACGAGAAATTTTCAACCACGCTCGTGACAACGGCTATTATTCCTGGCCACGTGGAGCAACGTCCCGTGGACTAGCGGAGGATTTGGGCATCTCGAAAACAACCTATCTCGAACATCTCCGAAAGGCTGAGGCAAAGATTCTCACCCAAATCGAATGATGTATGCGAGATGTTCAGAACGAGTGATCCCCTATTACATCACCACGCACTTCTTTCTCCGGCGGTGTTTGATAGAGTCCCGCCTCGCTCTGTGTGAGGTCCATTTCGGCGAGGAGAGCGGTCATTCTAACCGCATTTTCGACTGGGTCAATGACCGGAACCGCCATACGGTTAGCTAGTCGTTCCTGTAGTCCAGTCATCCCCGAGCATCCTAATATAAGAACCTCTGCGCCTGCCTTTTTCGCACGCTCTCCCGCTTTCGATAGCGAATCGACTGTCCGATCAGTATTTTCTTCTAATTCGAGGACCGAGAGACTGGTCGTTTCGACGGACGCGAGTCGATCACTGAA
This sequence comes from Halocatena marina, assembly GCF_023276375.1. Lineage (GTDB taxonomy): Archaea > Halobacteriota > Halobacteria > Halobacteriales > Haloarculaceae > Halocatena > Halocatena marina. The sequence continues at coordinate 1,239,588 of NZ_JALLPK010000001.1, forward strand.
CCCGTACCACTGGACCATATTCTCCATCATTGGGACCGCTCGCTGGAGAGCAACGAGAATGCTGAATCGGTGTCCCAACAACGTAGCCGTCGCCAGTGACGCCTCCGCGACTCCAACGACTGGAACATCGAATATTTCTTTGAGCGGATACAGGCCAGGATCACCATAGCAGGCGATAACGACCCCATCGACAGAATCTCGATACTCAATGACGGTATCGAGTAGACCAATCGTAGCGAGGTGGTACTCGTAGAACGATTCGAGTGACTCCGGACCACTGTCTGGCTGTGTAACGATCGTTGTTGTTCGGTCAGACGTCGCTCGCTCCGCCGACACCTCGATGTCACTGGTCATTTGCTCTGAGGTGTTCGGATTCAGAACGAGGATTGTACTCATACGAAATCGCCCCCCTACTCTCCCCCGGATATTGACTGAACATCCCATACTGCCTCATCGACTGTAAGATACGGTCGACGAATATTCGGAACCACTTTATCGAGTTCGTAGCTGAATCGCGTTATCTGTGAGGCCTGTACTGCCGATTCAGACAGCGTGTCAGGTTGATCGAACACCTCCCGTGGCGTCCCTTCGATCAGTTCACGCCCGTGCTTGAGACAGATAACACGATCACAGTACTGCTGAACGATTGGGATAATGTGAGTGACGATGACAATCGTTCTGTTGTCTTCCTCTTTGAGCCTCCGAAGGAAGTTCATGATCTCGATCGACTGTTTCGCGTCTTGACCAGTCGTAGGCTCATCGACGATTATCATACTGGGTTTCATCGCCAAAATCGAAGCAATCGCCACTCGCTGTCGTAGCCCCTTGGTCAGCGAATTTGGATGCGCTTCGAACAGCTCGTCTCTGACGCCGGCAACCGCTGCTGCTTCCTGTGCGCGTGCGCTAACTTCTTCGTCGTGCATTCCAAGATTACGTGGGCCGTATGCTATTTCATCCCAAACTGATCGGTTGAATAGCTGATGATCTGGGTTTTGGAACACGTATCCCACCTTCTCGACGATTTTGTTCGAACTTCTCTTTTCGCGTGTGTCGATTCCTTCGACGGATACTGTTCCTTCTGTCGGCGTGAGTGTCGCGTTCAAGCACTTCGAGAGCGTGCTTTTTCCAGCTCCGTTCTGTCCGATCAGCCCCACGATTTCAGCCTCGTCGAAAGAAACATTCACCCCGTTCAGGGCTTTCGTTCCATCCGGATATGTGAGATGGAGATCGTTCGTCTCGACTACGTGTTTCATAGTTGCTCCTCCTTTTTCATGCGTTTCTCACAGAGTGAGACCGCTTCATCGATCGTCAGCGGTATTTCGACCTCACTTTTTGGTGATGACTGAAGCTGACGCGCAAAAAGCGTCACTTCCGGTGCGAATAAGCTGGCGAGCTCAGCATCAGAAAGTTCCTCGAAGAACTGATGTGGCGGTGCTCGGTGTGTAATCTTCCCATCATCGATGTAGATGAGCCTGTCTGCGAGCGGAGCGAGATGTTCAATGTCGTGTTCGGCAATGATTACAGTCTTGTCTTCGGCAATAAGTTCACTGATAATTTCGAACACCTGTGCTTTCCCATGAGGATCGAGCATGTTGGTCGGCTCGTCGAAGACGAAGATATCCGGCTTCATGGCGATGACCGACGCAAGAGCGACCCGTTGTTTTTGTCCTCCCGAGAGCTCCAACGGGGATTTATCGAGCAGGTCCTCGATGCCGACTTTTTCCGCAGCGGCGAACAGACGACGATCAATTTCATCGAGATCGAGACGGAGATTTTCGAGGCCAAAGACGATTTCGTCCAGCACGTTCATCATCGTGAACTGGAGTTCGGGATCTGAGAAAACGAACCCGACTGTTGCTGCTAGTTCGCGTTCGTTCATCTCCTCGACGAGGGTACCGTAGAGGCGAACCTCTCCCTCTTTGATACCGTCCGTTGATTTGGGGATCATCCCACTGATGGACTTTAGGAGCGTTGTTTTTCCGTTTTCGTTCGCTCCGACGATGCCCAGCACCTCACCTTCTCCCACCTCCAGCGTAATGTCTTCTAAGGCATTATCGTCTGCATGAAGATATCGCCAGTTGAGATTCGTAATTTCGACTGTTTTTGTCATATATTCACTCCAACTATGGTTTAACGACGCTCCAGAGGTATTCGTAGACGATCCCCTGATCATACCGGAACTGTCCCTCGAAGAATGCAAGATAGAACACCACCAGCGCGACGCTGACTGCCCCAGCGATCACGAGATGATCCCGGACTCGCATTCGATACTGTGTTCGGAGGTAGTTCGGTCGGTCAGATTCGAACAGACTGAATTCGAAATTGTGATAGCCGCGAGCGAACAGGGCGTCCTCTATGTGTGTGATTCGACGAATAGCGAGTGTAAACAGCGGAACAATGTACATGACGTAGTGTTTCACTCGGTTCGTTACAGACATTCCTCCCGTTTCCAGACCCTTTGCGTGCTCTGCTTCCCGGATCGTCGATAGATCATCGAGAAAGAGCCCCGCCGATCGAAACGCCAACGACAACACGTACACGACACCAAACGAGATATTGAGCTGTCGGAGTGCAACGATGATATCCCGTTCGCGGTTCGTGGTCGCATAGAAGATGGCGGCGAAGACGAGGGCAATGATGCGCCAGTAGTTTGCGAATGCGAACATCAACGGCTCGAAATAGCCAGTCACAAACCCTGTTTGAAATGCAACGGCTCCCGACGTATCCCCCGGGAAGAACAGATACGTCCCCATCATGAACAGGAACATCGTGACGATGAGCGGGAGGAAAAGTCTGAGCCGCTGGAGCGAGACACTCGCGGTCAGTAAGAGTACGAGCCATACTCCGACAAGCATGACGTTGAGTTCGGTCGTTAGGACAGCGAGCGGAAGGAAGGCGAAAATGACCATTATCAAAAGGCGCGTCAACGGGTGGAAACTGTAGACCCATGATTCGGCAGGAACGTAGCCGAACAACGTTTTCTTGCGCCGTTGGGTTGGTTGATCCCCTGACTGGTCTACCTCCGTTTGGTCTGAGACCGGCAGGTTTACGCTGTCTTTCGCCGCCTCGTGAGAAGTCATCATATGGCATAGAGCGGGTTGAATTGATAAACGTTTGACCTCCCATGGGAGGAGGTCGTTCCTCTCTTAGTGCCCATATATTGATTGCATGCGAAATTATCGATGAAAATCCAATACAGAGGAATGAAGGCCGTCTATTGATGTTACTCGTGATGATCTTGTATTTATATCTATATTTATGTGAATAAACAATCTCCTTCCATGGGAGGTGGAGGTATTAACTATGATTGGCAAGTGGTACCTACTGCCATGAAACGTGGTGTTGATTATGGGTTCGGCTAAAAACGTGAAAGGTGTGGACAAGGATTCAGGAAGTGAACGGCCAACAACGGATGGGCGCGAGGTCTGGAAAGTTCACGAAGGTGAACACCGGGAGTCTGGTCCGGTTCATGTAATAATGACCGCTCTCTTCATTGGTATCGGTATCGTCGTCGGTACCTTTGGGAGCTTAGCCGTTCCAATCGGGTTTGTGTCGGCATTCTGGCCGGGGCAGGCAGTGCAGGCCGTCGGCGCGGTTTGGTTCGGTGCGTGGGGAATCATCGCTGGTGTTGTATTCCCGATCATATCGAACACAATCAGTGGCTCTGCTCCGCTCCCGGTGTCGCTCGCGTACATCCCCGGGAACATGGTTCAGGCAGGACTTGCTGCGTGGGCAATGAAACATTTCCATGCGCACCCATCGCTCAAAACCAGGCGAGACTGGATCATCTTCATCGCTTTCGGAGTCATCGCAGCGAATTTCGTCGGGTCGCTCTGGGGCTCTGCCATCCTATTGACGTTCGGTCTCATCACAGCCGAAGCTTGGCCGATCGTGTGGGTTGGCTGGTGGATTGGTAACACCATCCCCGGTGTCATCTTCGGTGGTATCCTACTGAAGTTCGTCTCCCCAGTCATCATCGACAGCAAAGCCTTCGTGAAAAACTGGTGGGCCTGAGATAACTGGATCACACACTCCTCTCAGCCGACCCCGTTTTCGTGCATACTATTGATTGAGTGGTAGCGTCCGACCGTGTTCACTAGCTACCTCCCATGGAAGGTGCTAGGTTATTGGGCGACGGAAGTGCATTCTTCTGCATGGTAATGGAACATGTCACTTCCCTCGAGTGCACCCTTTGCGGTGAGACGTATGCTCCCGACCAAATCATCTATACCTGTCCGAACCACGAGGGCGTTGCAGGCATCCTTGAAGTACAGTACGACTACGATCTCATTAACGACCGATTCGACGAACCACTCGATGGTGTTATCGAGAGCCAATGGAAATACCGTGCCTTCCTCCCGATCAATGACGACGCGCCTGCCGTCACATTAAACGAGGGCGGCACTGATCTGTTCGTCACGCCGAATCTGAGCGATGAGTTGGGGGTCGATATCCGGATAAAAGACGATGGGCGAAATCCCACCGGTGTATTGAAAGATCGTGCAACGAGTGTCTCAGTTACTAAGGCTGCCTACCTTGGTCAAGACGTCATAACGTGTGCCTCGACAGGCAACGCAGCCGCATCTCTGGCTGGCTATGCAGCTCGTGCAGGACTGCCGTGTCGAATCTTCGTTCCTGACGCAGCCCCCGAGGAAAAGCTTGCACAGCCACTTGTGTACGGTGCAGACGTCCTCGCTGTGGATGGAAGCTACGACGAGGCATACGATCTAAGCATGGACGTCACAGAGGCGTTCGGCTGGTATAACCGAAATGCGGCGGTCAATCCGTTCCAGGTCGAAGGAAAACGAACCGTCGGGCTCGAACTCGCAGAGCAAACGAAAGGCGACGTTCCAGATTGGCTCGTTTTCTCGATGGGTGATGGATGTACAATCTACGGTGGCTGGAAGGGATTTCGTGAGTTCTACGATCTTGGCTTTGTCGACGAGACACCGAAGATGCTCGGTGTCCAAGCAACAGGAGCAAGCGCAATCCACGACACGTTCCACTCTCACGACGACATCGACGACGTTGCAAAAACAGTCGCAGACAGTATCTCTGTCGGCCGACCACGGAACACAGTCAAAGCCTGTAAAGCGCTCGAAGAAAGCGACGGGACATCACTCCTCGTCACTGACGAAGAAATTCTCGCCGCAGAGAAAACGCTGGGAACTACAGAGGGAATCTACGCCGAACCCGCAGGGGCGACTCCGATCGCAGGTGTCCGAAAGGCACTCGATCAGGGTATCATCGAACCGGACGAAACGGTGCTCGCTGTCGTCACGGGCTACGGATTAAAAGATACGAAAAGTGCAATGAAAGCGAGTGGTGAACCTCAGTACATCGGCCCCGATCTCGAAGCTGTCGACACACTGTACGGCGATACCGGCTCGTCGTAGCAAACAAGGGTGTACTCCTCGACTCGTTTCACACACAATTTACACACCGTCTTGTTCGATCCGTGGACGAGACTGACCATTCCACGCCTCAGTCGATCGGAGCACTTCTCCGGCACTCTTGCCCGTTGGTTGTCCCGCTTCAACAGCAATCGTTCCATTGACGAGGACATAGTTCATCCCATCGGCTAACTGCAATGGGTTCTGATACGTGCCGTTCTCCCGTACCGTATCGAGATCGAACGCTACGAGATCAGCACAGTACCCTTCCGCAATGCGGCCTCGATCTGAGAGTCCGAGGATTGCCGCCGCGTGGCCAGATGCCTTATACACTGCCGTCTCGATCGGGAACACGGCGCGATCTTCGACGTACCGTTCGAGAATTCGAGCGAACGTGCCGATCGCGCGGGGATGTGGCTTCCCGCCGAAGATCCCGTCCGAGCAGATCGTTCCACGTGTGTCAGCGAGGAATCGCTCGATATCCTCTTCTGTCATGATGAAATCTGCCATCGTCACATCGAGGGATTCTTCGACGAGCAAGTCACACATCGCAGCAATCGGATCGACGTCCCGTCGTGTTGCAATCGCATCGACTGTTTCCCCGATGGCTGTGCCACTCGCCGTGTGAGTGATGAGAATGTTCTCCCAGGTTCCTGCTGCTCGGGCGAGGTTCTCCCATTCGCCATCAGATTCGATATCTGCTCGGATTTTCGAACGCATCTCGGGATCGTTCAGCCGGGCGTGAATCTCGGATGCATTCCCCTCACGTGCCCACGGTGGTAACAATGCGGTGAGCATTGTCGAACCGGCAGTGTACGGATACTGATCGAACGTGACCGTTACACCGCGCTCATTGGCAGCATCGAACAGTTCGAGGATCTCTTTCGACGCCCCCCAGTTGGCTCGTCCACCGACTTTCAGATGAGAGACGTGTGGCTGACACCCGCCGTTTTCACAGATATCCAGATAGCGCTCGATTGATTCGACGACGTAGTCCGTTTCGTTCCAAACGTGTGAAACCATGAACGAGTTGCGTGTTCCAAGCGTTTGTGCCAGTTCGATGAATTCATCGTCACGACCGTAGGAACTGGGTGGGTAGATCATCCCTTTCGACATGGCGAATGCGCCCTCGTCGATGGCAGTCAGTAGTTCTTCACACACCGTGTCTATTTCCGAACGATCGAGTTCGCGCGTTTCGAAATCGGCGACTGTCGAACGAAGGTTCCCATGGGGTGCATAGTAAGCACAATTAACTGCTGGTGTTGCAGCATCTAGTTCGTCGAGAAACGATCCAACAGATGTCCACGACCAGTCGTCTTTCGTTCCCAAAAGCGTCTGTACGCGTTTTCCCCACTCTTCTTTGAGCGCTTCGGGAACAGGGGCGACACTAACGCCGTCTTGCCCGAGAACTTCGAGAGTTACGCCTTGGGTGAGTTTCTCTGGTGCAGTTGGATAATCAAACAGGCGGAGCTCCGAGTGAGCGTGCATATCGATGAATCCAGGCGTGAGATACGCCCCATCGAGGTCGATAACCCGGTCTGCTCCAACTCCTGTTTCATCAATACGATCGATAGTACCGTCCTCAATACGCACGGTCGCAGCATAGGGTGGACGACCTGTCCCATCAACAACTGTTGCATTCTGAAATTCAAGAGACCCGACCATGTGTGTGGTTGGTTTACACGCTACAAAAGTGGCACCACCTACCATGGAAGGCTATTCAATAAAAAGAGCGGGAAACCAGTATAGCATGACATGGACGTTGTTGTAAGTAGTGAGCGATTTCAGAGTCGTTTCGAGGTATTCAGCCAGATTGGGGAAACTGATCGCAGTGGGGTGAATCGTCCTTCTCTCTCGGACGCGAATAAATTAGCACGACAACAGATCGTTGAATGGTTTGAGGATGCTGGATTGACCGTCACCATCGATGAGATGGGGAATATTTTCGGACGCAGAGACGGGAGCACAACGGACGCTTCACCAGTACTCTTTGGCTCTCATATTGATAGTCAGTACAACGGTGGGCGCTATGACGGCGTCGTCGGTGTTCTTGGCGCGCTCGAAGTAATCGAATCGCTCAACGACGCCGGTGTAGAGACGGATCGGCCACTCGAAATCGTTGCGTGGAGCAACGAGGAGGGTGTTCGATTTCAACCGGACATGCTTGGCAGTGGGGTCTTCACCGGCGTTTTTGATCTCGAATACGCCTATTCCCGTGAGGACAGTGATGGAAACACATTCGGAGACGAGTTAGAGCGAATCGGCTACCGAGGAGAGCATCCCTGTGAACCACGTGATATTCACTGTTACTTTGAGCTTCACGTCGAGCAAGGGCCGTATTTGGATGAACAGGATTTGAGTGTCGGTGTCGTCGAAGGAGTCTACGGCTTTTCTTGGCTTGACGCCCGCTTCGGTGGAAAAGCAGACCACGCTGGACCGACACCAATGCATCTCCGACACGATGCACTCGTCGCAACGAGCGATATCATCACCGCAGTCCGACGGCTTACCGCGAGCGGAGGGTCTGATTTAGTCGGAACCGTCGGATCGGTCGATGTCTACCCGAACTCCATCAATGTCATTCCGGAACAGGTCGAGTTCACCGTTGATCTGCGATCATACGACAACGAAACAGTCGATCAGGCTGTCGAACGCATTCGGACCGAGATTCGGTGTGCCGCAGAGCGCGAAGATGTCAGTTGGTCTTGTGAAGAGATCATGCGCGTCGATGCTGATCCATTCGATGCGGATTGTGTCAAGACGGTTGAGCGAGCAGCTAAAGCCGTCGATGCAGAGTATATGCGTATGGTCAGTGGTGCGGGACACGATGCAAACTATCTCAACACCGTCTGTCCGACGAGTATGATATTCATACCAAGTGTCGATGGCGTTAGCCACACCGAGGGTGAGTACACCGAATGGGAGGACGTAGTGGTCGGTGCGAACGTTCTCATGGGTGCAGTGACCGAACAAGCGACGATAACGGAAACGACCGAACTACACCAATGACTGTCGATACCATCCTCTCTGGTGGAACTGTCGTGACGGACACTCGAACCTTCGATGCTGACGTTGCGATACGCGATGGAACGATTGCCGCAATTGGATCCTCTGAGTCGCTCCCCCCAGCGAGGACGGTTGTCGATGTCTCTGGATGTCTCGTAATGCCGGGATTCGTCGATCCCCACGTCCATATCGACGATTCAGCGTCGATCGATACGTACGAAACGGCGACCGCCGCTGCCGCCAGCGGTGGTATCACGACGGTCATTGATTTTGCATGGCAGACTGAAGATAATTCGTTGGAGAACTCCCCACGACCGCTGACCGCTGGAATCGAGCGCAAGCAGGAGAAAGCTGAGAACGCCTACGTCGATTACAGTCTCCACGGAGGGATCACCATCGAAACAGAGGACGTTCTGGAGGAACTCGCGACAGCGGTCGAAATGGGTGTCACGTCGTTCAAAATGTTCACCGCGTACGATTTCAGAATCTCTAACGGTTTCATATACAAAATATTGGAGGAAATAGCCAACCTCGACGCTGTCGGTGTCTTCCACACGGAGGACAACTCAGTATGTGAAACATTAATTGAAGCGTTCAAAACAACGGGTCGGAACGAATCAACGTGGTATCCACAGTCACGGCCGGATTTCGCTGAAGCAATGGCTGTCGAGAATGTTCTCAGGATGGCATTTGAAACCGGTGCGAAGTACTACGGCGTCCACACTTCCTGTCGAAAATCCGCCGCCGTTATCGATCGATTCCGAAACGACGGGAGTCAGGTGCGGGCAGAGACGTGTACGCACTACACGACGCTCGATGACGCTGTGTACGAAACACAGGGAAACCTCCCGCTCATTGCACCACCAATCCGGAAACCGGATGACATTGAAGCGATGTTCGAGTATCTTCGGACTGGGACACTCGATGTTGTTTCGACGGATCATGCACCGCATTCGAGCGAAAGCAAGCAGGTTGACTGGTGGGACAGTCCGTACGGAGCAGGAAGCCTTCAAGAGAGTGTTCCCGTTTTTCACGACGAAGCAGTGAACAAGCGCGGCTTTGGGTATCCCTTCCTCGTACGAGTGATGAGTACTGCCCCAGCGAAGATATTTGGTCTGACCGGGAAAGGAACGCTTGCTCCGGGAACGGATGCAGACATTGTCGTCTTTGATCCGGACAAGACGATGCGCATTTCGGGCGATGAGGGTGCATCGAAGGCAGATTTCAGCATCTATGACGGTCGTGAAGTGACTGGAGCAGTGCAACAGACGTACGTTCGGGGGACGTGCATCGTCGAGGACGGCGAGTTGGTTGGTGATCCCGGTACCGGAGCGTTCGTTGCACGCGCGCTTCCCGATTGGGAATCGATACGCTAAGCGAGGTCTGTTGCGTGATAACACATACTGTTCCTTATCCTGTCGCTGCGCCGATCTCCTTGGAAATTTCGAGTATGACCTATCCTTATAATTCGAACGCGTTCGTAGAATCTTACCATGATCATTGATGCACACGCCCATCTCGACGAAGTGGAATCATTCGGTTGGAAAGACACGCCATCCACGCTCCTTCGGTTGATGGACGCGGCTGGTATCGATACGGCCGTCGTCACTACGTACGCCGATACGCCGGGTCCAGAGGACGGCGTCGAACGACTACGGGAGTACGTCGACGACCATCGGGATCGATTCATCGGCTTTCCACGGATGGACCCACGGTACGGTGATGAGGCAATTGAGATTTTCGAACAGGCAATCACCGAGTACGGCATGAAGGGTTTGAAGCTCCATCCAGTCAGCAATCTCTCAAATCCCTATTCGGAGTTCAACGTCGAACTGTTGGAGACAGCTGCTCGACTCGATGTCCCCGTGCTGTTTCACTCGGGTGATCGAATACTGTGTCTCCCTCGCCAGATTGGTGAAGCAGCGCGCAAAACGGAGGCAACGCTCATCATGGGACACGTTGGTGGGTTCTTCAACGCCCGCGAAGCGGTTGCCGTGGCAGCTGAGCATGAGAATATTATCCTTGAGACCTCTGCGCTCCCATATCCACGGATCATTCAGGAGGCAGTCGATCAGTTGGGTGCCGACCGAGTGATCTACGGCAGTGACCAGCCAGCGGCCAATCCGCACGTCGAACTCGAAAAAATTCGTGTCCTCGATCTGACAGACGAACAACGCGAACTGATCCTCGCTCGGAACATTGCCAATCTCCTTGATTTAGACATCGAGAACGGAGGAGAGTCCTCATGATCATTGATGCGAACGCAAATGTCGGGCCATCGGTGTACGACGACTTCGAGTTTTCACCGACAGTCGAACGCCTCACGGAGAATCTTGCAGCCGCAGCTATCGATGGAGCAGTCGTTGCACCGCTTAAACCACCGTCGTTCGACTTTGATCGAGCGAACGCTCGCTTAGCCGCGCGATTACAAGAGAGAGCGACATGCTATGGGATCGGTCGTGTCGATCCACGAGTTGACGACAGTGTTGAACACGCAGAGCGGGCGCTGTCGGAGTACAACCTTTATGGCTTCAAACTCCATCCATGGGAAGAAACCGTCTCGATTACCTCACCAAACGTCCCCCCTCTTCTTGAAATCGCAGCCAGCTACACTGCACCAGTATGGATCCATGCAGGCTATCCCGGCGTTTCACACGCGCTGTCGGTTCGGGAGATCGCACAACAGTTTCCGGATGTTCCGATGATACTCACTCACGGCGCACAGCTTGACATCAGTGGACTGAGCTTGACAGACGCATTCGAACTCGCAGAAACGACGACGAACACGTATTTCGAACTCTCGGGCGTGTATCGGCGAGATTTCATCGAGGATCTCGTTGAGACGGTCGGTCCTGAACGGGTGCTCTTTGGGACAAACGCACCGTACTTCCATCCTACAGTCGAAAAATCACGAGTAATCAACGCTGAGATCTCTGATACTACTAAACAGAAGATCTTGGGCGAAAATATACTGAATTTGTTAGAAATACCAGACAATGGTCATTCATTTGAGTGACGGTATCGGGTCTAACGAAATTCGCACTGTCTCTCGAAATTAAGGCATTCTGAAGATTGAATTGGTTGTCTTAGACGGTGTACTGGAAATTTCGCCTTTCCGATTCGGTCCGGCTATCGCTACCAGAGCGGGAATCAACGCTCAAGTGCATCGATTACGAGATCTGCAAAGTGCTCTGTCGCACTCGGACACTGTCTGAAGAACAGTTCCGGTTCGATGAGTTCTAGTTCCATGAGTGTGAACTCACCATCAACCACAACACCATCGACGCGGGCGTAGTGTGTGTCGTGTCTGATGTCATCAATAATACGACTAGCCTCGTCGATGAATCGTTTCGGTGCTGGTTTCAAGATAACAGTTCCACCGAACTCCGATTGAACGCGGAAATCGTCAGACACGTGCTTGATGATGCTGTGACTGAACTGTCCACCGATGAAGATGAGAGACCACTCCCCGGCTGTTTTGATTTCGGGGATGAATGGCTGAACGAGCGCATCGGAATGAGTAATGATCTCGTTGAGTTGTGGCTGATCTCGTGTTGCGGATTCGAGAGAGACGCGTGACGTTAGGTACGCAGTCCCGGCGATCGCTGGTTTCAAAACTGCCTCCGTCCACCCATTGTCTCGCAAGACGGTCTCTAACTGCCGTGGTGAATCCTGTTCGATCACAGCCGTCGGAACAGCGCGAACACCATCCGAAGCAAGCTCTTTTAGATAGGTTTTTTTTGAGGTTCCATTGGACCGTCGCTGGCGGATTCCAGAGTTCAACACCGAGTGAAGCAAGCGAATCGATCCAAGAGCGAAAGGCGTCTGGCCGACGATGGTAGTCCCAACACGATCGGATCACAATCAACTCGTATGCGTCCCATGCGAGAGACGTATCGCTCCATACCACCGGCGATACGTCGATGCCTCTGTCATCTAACGTCTGTAGTAATACTCGATCGTCAGATCCACAGTTAGGACGATCGGTTGCTGTGGCGAGGCCCACCGGTCCAACCGAAGCCGACAGTTCACTCCCCTCTCCCGATGATCGATGTTCGTGAGACACGACCGAGACGATGAAACTTCGCTGAATAAATTTTGCTATGCTGGTTATGCACGCTCCTGATCTCGCTTGTTTTGTACGCGAATTCGTCTGCATTCTCGTTTGTTCTACTCTCGAAACTCTGAACGTCGAGTGACGTCCTCTGAGAGATGCTTCATCCCCTCAAATGGCCAATATGGATTACTTGAAACGACGGCCAGTGCTCTTGTGCAACGCGATGTACTTGACCGACGATCAAGCAGTAGACGCGTCGGCTATTCCAATCTGGACGTTCCAGAGAGTGGCGTACGTACCGTCGTATTCGAGGAGTTCTTCGTGCGTGCCACGTTCGACGATCTCACCATCGTCGAGCACGAGAATACGATCGGCCGTCCGTACTGTCGATAGTCGGTGTGCGATCACACACGTCGTGCGATCCGCAACGAGGTCGCTGAGCTGGTCTTGAATGATGCGTTCGGTCTTTGTATCGACGTGGCTGGTCGCCTCATCGAGGATCAAGATTTCAGGATCGTCGACCACAGCGCGCGCGATAGCGATCCGTTGGCGTTGCCCGCCCGAGAGACTCGTGCCACGTTCGCCGACCTCAGTGTCGTAGCCTCTGAGTAGCTCCGTGATGTCGTCGTGGACGCCAGCCAGTCGTGCTGCCTCACGGACCTGTTCGTCGGACACAGCGCCATCAGCACCGTACGCGATATTGTACCTGACGGTGTCGTTGAACAGGAATGCGTCTTGATTCACGTATCCGATGGCACTCCGGAGACACCGTACCGGAACGTTACGGATGTCTTCGCCGTCAATAGTGATCGTACCGTCATCGGAATCGTACAGCCCGAGTAAGAGCTTCACGGCTGTCGATTTTCCAGCACCAGTCGCACCAACGACCCCGACTGTCTCGCCTGATTCGACAGCGAAGCTCACACTCTCGATTGCTGGCTGTGCACCATTCGAGTAGTGGAACGTCACATTCTCGAAACAGACGTGACCGTTTTCGACCGTGAAACCGTTGTTCGAGGTGTCATCTGCAATTTCACATTCACCTTCACTTTCGCCGTCCGTGACACCGTCGATGCGTTTTGCTGCCGCTTTCGCGGACGTATAGCCGTCGATGACGCCACTAAGATTCTTCAGCGGCAGCGTGATGCGCTCCATGTAGAACAGGAATGGTACAAGTTCCCCCGTGGTTAGCGATCCTGTGAATAGGACTGGCGGCCCGACAAGAATCCAGTAGACACCGATTGCAAGCGTCGCAAGCAGCCACATTCCTGCGACGAGGCGATTTAAGGGTGCCTGCCGGACTGCCAAGCGCCGGCTTCGAAAGCGCGCTCGAACGTGATCCCGCGAGGCGGATTCGACGCGGTCGTATTCGTGAGCCTCACCAGTAAACGCCTTTACGACGCCGATACCGTCGAGGCTGGTTTCGAGGAGCGCGTTCAACGCGCCGCGTTCACGTCGGACGCCATCCTGAAGCGGTTCGATTCGCCGCGAGAACCAGCTGTTGAGAACGGCGATAAACGGCCCGGATAGCAGCACGAAGACCGCAAGCTGCCAGTTCAGCACTGACATATAAACGATCGCCGCGACGAGAGTAACGACGATCCAAACGGTGGCACTGATCAACACCGCAAAGAACGATTCGAGTTGATTGATGTCGTCGTTCAATGCACTCATCACGTCGCCTGTCCGGTGGGCATCGAAGTAGTCGAGCCTGCGGTGCTGGGCTGCATCGAAGGCGTGCACACGGATACGATGGAGTATCCTCTGGGCGAACACGCCGAAGCTGAACTCTGCGAGAGCGCCACCGAAGACAGTCACAGCGTTTACGGCGATCACCAAGGTGCCGACGAATACGAGCGTCAGAAGCGGTTCCGTGGCTGTTGGTATCCACGCGTCGGGAAGCAACGGTAAAGCGAGGGGCTGATCGTTGAACAGCGCATCAATAGCGATTCCGATGAGAAAGACATCCGCAAACCCGATGAACGACTTCACAGCGGCGGATCCGACTGCACCCATCAGATAGTGACTATCTGCGCGACCGTACTGCCGTACCAATTCCAATAACGGGTAGTCGGTGGACGCATCGTTTGTGAGATCTGCGGCCGCTTCATCCATCATTCGATCAGCTCCGTTTCGGTGCGGCTGTTCGTACCGTCGTTAGCGGTAGCGACGGTCCCTATCTGAACACGCCAGAGATCCGCGTAGATGCCGTCCGCAGCGACGAGGTCGTCGTGAGTGCCGCGTTCGACGATCTCACCATCGTCAAGCACGAGGATGCGATCAGCAGTCCGGACCGTGGAGAGCCGATGCGCGATGGCAAAAATCGTCCGGTCACCCGCAGACGTAGCGAGACGCTGCTGGATGGCGGCTTCAGTTTCGTTGTCGACATGGCTTGTTGCTTCGTCGAAGACGAGTATCTCGGGGTCGTGGTAGAGTGCACGGGCGATGGCAATTCGTTGGCGCTGACCGCCTGAGAGATTCGTGCCGCGTTCGCCGACAGCGGTATCGTACTCTGTAGGAAGAGTAGTAATGAATTCGTGGGCATCTGCATCGTTCGCTGCGGCGATCACCGTCTCTCGGTCCGGGTTCTGGTCGCCATACGCGATGTTCTCCGCGACGGTACTGGGAAACAGGAATGGGTCCTGACTGACGTATCCGATATACTCTCGGAGATTCGCGGCATCAGCGGCTGTGATATCGTGGCCGTCGATACGAACTGTACCCGCGTCCGGCTCATAGAACCGAAACAACAACTGCATCAGAGTGGACTTGCCAGCGCCAGTCGAGCCAACGATCCCGATGAACTCACCCGATTCAGCAGTAAATGAGACATTGGTAAGTGTTTCGCTGTTCTCCTGATTGTAGTCTCCTGTGTTTTTGTATGTGAAACTGACGTCGTCGTATTCGACAGATCCAGTCCCGGTGAGCTCCGACAGATTATCGACATCCGGGGTGTCGTGCTGGTGTATAGCGACGACGCGGCGGGCGGCCGCCTGACCGCTCTCAACTTTATCGACGACGTGAACAGCGAGTCGGCGAGTCGGATCAAGGAACGACTCTGCGTAGATGAGGAACGTCAGTAGGTTGCCTGCAGACAGTTCGACCGTGAAAAACAGCGGTGGCCCGGCGAGTATCCAGTAACCGCCGAGAAGAAACAACCCCCAGATACCGACCGTTCCACAAAACCACGAGATGCCGTTGTACGCAATCCGGAGCCGGATTGTCGACCACATCGACTCCTTGTAGGAGTTCGAGACAGCTTCAACCCGAGCACGTTCGGTGGGTTCGCCGGCAAACGCTTTCACCGTGGCCAGCCCCTGGATCGCGTCCTGAATCTGAACGTTCACGGCACCAATGCTCTCTCGAACGGCGTCGTACCGCGGTTCAAGCAGCGATGCATACACTCTGGCGGTAACCACGAGTACGACTGGTACCGCCAGCAGTAGCACTGCGAGCTGCCAATTGAGTACCATCATAAACGTGAACGCACTCACGAGGCCCCCGCCGTACAGCAGGCCATCGCGGCCGCCTGCGAACAGATCAGCAAGCGTATCAACATCGTCGTTAACGACGCTTACAATGTCGCCGTGGTCCCGGTCGTCGTGATAGGTAATCGGTAGTGCCGCTGCGGTAGCGAAAACGTCCGTCCGAATCTCGTGCAGTGTTTGCAGTGAGATCTTCTCGTAAACGAGGCTCCCGTACCATTTTGCGGTGCTCTCTGTAATGATAGCAGCACCGAGTACGCTTATTGTGAGTATTGCTTGGCCACTTTCTGTCTTGGGAAGCCACGATACGGGAACGAGTGGGAGCGTGTATCGATGGCTCCCCAAAAGGAGCACATCGAGGGTACGACCGATAATGAGTGCAGGGATTCGTTGGAGAAACACTGCTGCAATGAGCAGACCAACACCGACTGCAAATTGTTGCCATCGCGGCTTCACGAATTCATCGAATACGTAACCGACTGGAGTCTTCGATTGCTGCATGAGTCCGAGTAGTGGTACAAAAACAGAAACTGGATCGTAATAACCGTAATCTGCAACATATTACTGTTGGATTAGTGTCACTCTGGTGAAGCTGTACTGACTGTCTGGTTCGCTCGCAGCTTCACCATTGTATTACCACAAGCTGATTATTGAGGCGTCGTGGAGTGTGAGACATGATCGACGAATCGTCCATCGAAGATAGTGCGGTGACCGTTGAACGACGCTCACCGGAGGACGTCTTCAGCCTGCTCGCGAACGATGTCCGCATCGAAATCCTCCACGCACTCGGTGAAACGCCGGATACGTCTCTGTCGTTCTCAGAACTTCAAGCGCGTGTGGATGTTGCCGACAGCGGGAATTTCAACTATCACCTAGAGAAACTCTGTGGTTCATTTATTCGAAAAGACGACGACTACGAACTCACACACGCTGGTGAACAGATCATCGGTGCGATGCTCGCAGGAACGTACACTGCAGACGCGACTATTGAACCAATATTACTGGATTGGAACTGTCTGCTCTGTGGCGGCGCGATGACTGCTGAGTACTTCGGAGAGCGCGCCCACATCTCCTGTCAGACGTGCGGAAAAGGCGCTGTGTTCCCGTTTCCGCCCGGGTGCCTCACGCAGTTCGATCGATCGGAACTCCCAGCGGCATTTGCACGGTGGTTGCGTCAACTCGTCAAACGGACCATTGCAGGATTCTGTCACGTTTGTGCCGGGCGCGTGGACGGTGCGCTCGCACGATTACCCGGAGGCACTGAAGCCAATCCAAAACCCTCTCAGGCTGCCTTCGAATGTCAGCGGTGTGGTGGTGGCATGCGATTCTCCGGCGCAACACTCGCAACCTTTCACCCGCAAGTTGAGTCGTTCTTTTTCGAGCACGACCTCCACCTGTTAGCTGGCCACGCATCCCGAGCATGGAGCCGTCTCGACCGGTTTGACTCCGAAACGCTCGAAACTGACCCGCCACGGCTTGAGATGACCTTCGCACACGGCGGTGAAACACTCACAGCCGAAATCATGCCGGACGCGACGATTCGAACCGTGCAGCGATACGCCACAGACAGCTAATTCGGCGGGGATCGATCTAGTGTGACGAACCGCAGATGATGTGTTCAGAAACCCATACTATCACGTGTTAGTCAGCGTACGTGATTGTGGTCACAAGTCCGATTCCGACCGCGATGAGAAAGAGCATGATACCAACCGATTGGCCGGTCCCAATCGTCATTCCTTCGATGAAACTGCGAAACGCCCGCCAGTTCGGGGTCTCAAACGCGATCCAGCCCCCGATGAGGACCCCGCCGACCAGCGATAGACTGGTGGCGACGAGTGTACCAACGAATGCCAGCACTTTTTTCGCCATCGACTGGCTCTGAGGATCACGATTACGCCTCTTTGATCGACGATCGTGTCTACCAGATCTCTCCATATGTCTGTCATCAACGTATGGAACCATTTGTCTTGGTTCTTCTGATCGTGGCTGACCCGTATCGATCCGGATTTTAGTCCAAACATCGATTAAATGATAGCACCATATCTCTGATTGTGTTATATTCTGATACTTGTGGGAAGTTTCCTTTCAGATATCCAATAAGATAATGCTAAACACGATTTGTGTATCGGTTCACTGTGATCGTGTCGTGGGTCTGAATCTGTCTATATGACGTGAATAACACAGAACAGCTGTTATGAAGGTGTTTACACACTGAAAACAAGGCGATTCGACCAGCGTCTGTACTTCTATTATGTCTCTTCTGGAGACACGTGTTCGACGAGAACGACTCCGTTCCCGTACAGATCAGTCGCAACAGCCTCAATTCCGTAAGGTTGCGTTTTTGGTTCGGAGGTAAACTCGACACCTCGTTCACGGAGAGTTTCGTACGTTGCGTGGCAATCATCCACGGTGAAAGCAAGTGCCGGTTGCCGTCCCAACATTGCACCACGACGTTCGGCCTCCTCACCTTCGAACCAGTCGAGTGGCTCAAGGACAATTTCCACCGTATCGTCTTGTTTGGGGGCGACAGTGACCCAGCGACGAGCCTCGGGGCCAAACGTCTCGTCACCTTTCTTTTCGAGACCGAGTTTTTCGGTGTAAAAACGCAGCGCAGCATCTTGCTCTTCTACGATACGGGTGGTGAGACGGAGTTTTTCGATCATGTTTCCTCACTCTATCGAGGTCATTTATCGGTGAATACGTTCGCCTAGCGGGTTGAAAGTGTAATTGGTCTCGTGGATGGAAACGAGTTTAATGGTCGCCCTGTCTATGCTCCTGCCGCAGCGGGCCGGCGGGAGAGCCGAGTATACTGGGCGGTGAGATCGTCAACCATCGCATGTATTGAGTCCGTCTCGATCGGCCGGAGTGCCCGGTACCACGCCACTGGACAGCCCCCGCCCGGATGTTCGTATCGAAGAGCATGGTACCGATCGGCGAACTCAATCCACACATCTCGAATCAGTCGCTCTGCGGTGCCACTCGAAGACTCTCCCGAGTGTTGTTGGTACAGCGGTAGCCACACCTCTACAACCGCATCTGCCTGAAGGAAGCCGACGAGCTGCCGTTCGGACAACGGTTCAGCAGGGAGACAATCGATTCGGCGCTGAGCGGGTGAGACGAGTGTCGTTGGGAGCGTCCAATCGGTAGCAATTGAACACGTTTCGGACATATATATGGTGCATAACAACATCCACTGAGATAAAGGTACCTGGTTACAAACGTATATTATAGAATTTAATATAATAATAGCAGTTAGGAATAGATAGAACAGCCTACTAATTATTCGCGGCTGCATCTACACTTGGGTGTCGGTCATTCGCTCGATCTCTACTGTGCTGTTCGTTCTGGGCTTGCTTCGACATGGGTCCGACGAAGTCAAACTAAAGAGCGTTTCCGTGAGGTACATATAATAGTTGCTGATGATTGGAATACGGAGTGATAAACGATTTTTCGTGTCAAGTTCCACACGGTTCCCACCGGTGTGATGGAAAAACTCGATACCCAGCTCGATGACGTTCGTAGCATCGAACTCGATAATGCCTTCTATGTCGAAGATGGCACGTGGATCGAGTCGCTCACGGTATCGTCGGCGACTGATTTCGATCCACACGAACCCCTTTCGGAGATTTGGGGTGTGGAACTGTTCTACACGCACGAAATACCAACTGGTCCATCTGGCGTCGCGATCCGCCGCCTGACGATTATCGCCAAGGAATCATATCCCTTTATTCTCAGCGTTGTCCTTCGTCAGGAAGCGATTCCAAATCGAATCGCACTGCAGGGAAACGAGTTTGAAGTTGTCGCCACCGTTCGAAATTGGGAACAGTTTCGTTCACTTGCCGACGAACTCGAGGAGACGTTGGGCGCATTTGAGTTACAAAGTGTGAATCAAATTGAAACTCCGGGAGAGCCACTCGGTAGTGGACGAATAACCGAAGTTCTCACCACGAAGCTCACTCACGAGCAACTCGCAGCGCTCGAAACCGCGTACGATATGGGCTATTTCGACGTGCCGCGAACGGCGTCGACAGTCGACATCGCGGAGGAGCTGAATGTTTCCCAATCGACGGTGAGCGAACGGTTGCGAGTTGCCGAACGGAACCTTTTCGCACTGATCTACGGTCCCCGCGAGAAATAGCGCAGGGAACGACCGACGACCGGGCATCTGAATATCACCCCTCATATAAAGTGTGGTAGCAACCACCGCGTATCGGGATAAGATTCAGTGAGATACTTGTCTTTTGGTGACTTGTTGCATGGACACAAAAGATCATCACAGATCGATGGTGGCTGACGATACACGACGAGTCAGTCGGCGTCGGTATCTCGCGGCAGCCGCGGTTAGCGCCGCAGGTCTGTCCGCGCTTGCGGGGTGTAGCTCACCGCTATCGGGAAACAGCGATGCGAACGCGCTCGATGCTGAGGTACCCAAAGGCGCACCCGAATCAGTCGAGACGAAGTACTGGCACGACTGGCCAACGATCGAAGCCGACACACCACCAATGGAGTATACTGCGACAGCGGGTGGAGTGCTCGATCCAGTGACGATTGAGTTCTCCACAGAAGATGATTCGTGGATGCGCGAGCACGCATTCATGATCCAGCGTGCACTCGCTGATCTCGGTGCACCGACGACGCTCAACGACCGTCCGCTGAATCAGTTATACGCACAGAGTTGGACCACAGCTGGCCTCGAAAACATGATCTCGATGAGTACTCACGGACCGGATCCCCAGCGAGGACTCGATCCAAATCCGTTGTTAATGCGCCGACACAAATCGAATCCGTCGAACTACGACAACTACTGGCACCCAACGCTCAACGACATCCTCGACA
Source organism: Halocatena marina (assembly GCF_023276375.1). Classification (GTDB taxonomy): domain Archaea; phylum Halobacteriota; class Halobacteria; order Halobacteriales; family Haloarculaceae; genus Halocatena; species Halocatena marina. The sequence continues at coordinate 1,260,365 of NZ_JALLPK010000001.1, forward strand.
GACAGCGCCAGCAAACGGGCGACCGAAAGACACGAAAGCGCCTCGTTGATCGGGCGCTAACGATCTTTGCAGAGGATGTGGGCGGTCTCATTACGCTCTTTCCGGATGTCATCACGGCCGCCAACGAACGAAAATGGAATGGGTACGTTCCGACACCAGGAGATGGCCCGACGGGTGATGCCTTTCAATGGTCGGAGGTCAATCTCCAGCCGACGGCTGGCGACCGGTCCTACGTGAAAGGCACGACCATCTCGATGAACTCGCTCAATCTGCCGTGGGCCGCCGGTGGTGCAGAAGAAAAGCGACTCAGATATATTTACGATGGATTATTCGATGCGTCGCCTGAACTCGAAGTGATTCCCGCACTTGCGACGAACGCGACCGTTGTTGACGACACCACGATCGAGATGGAGCTTCGAAAGGGTGTCACGTGGCACGACGGGAAGCAATTCACTGCTGAAGACGTGGCGTTCACTGTCAATTACTATCTACAACATTCATCACCGAGTCAAGCACCTTTTTACGAACCGATCGACGCTGTCGAGCCACTCGGCAAACACGCTGTTCGGTTCTCTCTCAAGCGTCCGGATGCATCGTTTCTAACCCAACGCGTCGTCCGAAGCGCGATCATTCCAAAGCATCGATGGGCAGACATCGACAACCCGACTCAGTATAATCCAGCCAATCCAATCGGCAGTGGTCCGTTCGAATTCGAGAGCTGGTCTCAGAGCAGCAAGTTTGTCGTCAATCGTAGTGACGAGCACTGGATGTGGAACAACAAGTGGCGTACAGAGCATCTCGGAGAGAGTGCAACCACCGGACCGGGTATCGACCGTGTAATCTGGGTCAACGTCGGGAACATCAATGCGCTGATCGGCGGCATCCAGAGCGGAGATATCGATGCCATCGCTGGCCGTCTGTCGAGTCAGCAGGCCGAACGCGCAGCACGACCCGCTGCCGTCGAGAAGAAAGTCACCGACAATTTCGCACCATTAGATACGAAGCTCATGTTTTCTGCACCATTAATCCGCGATAAGGAGTTCAGAGTCGCACTCGCGAAATCCACCGACAAAAAAGGGTTCGTCAAACAAGTCCTCCGGGGACACGCGACTGTTCCGCCTGGCGAAAACTTCATTTCAGACATTATGATGTGGCACAACAAAAACACACACGATTACGGATACGACGTAGAAGCAGCACGGACGATTCTCAAACGGGCGGGATACACGTGGGACAACAACGGCAACCTCAGATTTCCGAACGGGGCTGCATGGGGTGCGTTCATCGAACGGATACAGAACGGCAACTGCCACCAGCGACGAACAGATCTCGGACAACGGAATTTCGCCAGCGATGAGTGAAAAACCACTTGACGGTGTCACCGTCATCGACTGTGCGTCACTGTATGCAGGTCCGCTTACCGCGATGGCGCTCGGAGATTTCGGCGCCGAGGTCATCAAGATCGAACATCCCCAGGGCGATGCGCTGCGAGAGTTCGGAGCGTACGAAGAACCGCTGTCGTATCTCTGGGTCAATCGAAACAAAAAGAGCGTTCCACTCGATCTCCACACCATCGAAGGACAGCAGCTATTCTGTGAGCTCGTTGCGGATGCGGATGTTCTCGTCGAGAACTTTCGTCCGGGACGGCTCGAATCGTGGGATATCGGCTGGGAAAGGCTCTCGGAGCTCAATCCGGAACTCGTGATGGTTCGGACGACTGGATTCGGTCAAACCGGCCCATACAGCGACCGGCCCGGATTCGGGACGCTCGTCGAGTCGATGAGTGGCTATGCGTACTCGACCGGTCACGCAGACGGTCCACCTACGTTGCCCCCCGTCGCGATGGCGGATACGATCTGCTCGCTGCACTCCGTGTACGCCACGATGATGGCGTTGTACTGGCGTGATACGTGTGATGGAACGGGCCAGTATATCGACACTGCAATTCTCGAAACCATGTTTGGAACGCTCGGTGATCACGTAATCGAGTACGGACGGAAAGAGATCGATCACGAACGGTCGGGTAACCAGAGTAGTCGCACCGCTCCACGAAACACCTATCAGACCAAAGACGGCCGATGGGTGGCGATATCGGGCAGCTCAGCGAACATCGCCGAACGTATTCTCCGGATCGTCGGTGGTGAGGAACTCGTTGATGATCCACGCTTTGAGACGATGGAAGACCGCCTAGCGAACGCTGATACACTCGATGGAATTATCGACGACTGGATGGGGCGTCATACCCGCAAAGAGGTAATCGAGATCTTCGAGACTAACGAGGCTGCCCTTGGACCAGTATATAATATGGCCGATGTTTTCGAGGATCCCCACTTCGACGAGCGTGATGCGATCATCGTGGTCGAAGACGACGAATACGGTGCTGTCCCGATGCGTGGTGTGTTCCCGAAATTCTCGGAAACACCCGGTGCTGTGAGACACACTGGTCCACGGCTCGGTGAGCATACTCTCGAAATACTGCCCGAACGGACCTCGGTTACCGAAACAGAACTAAAACAGCTTGCTGACGAGGGCGTGACGACAGTGGAGGGAGACAGATGACCAACCGCCTTCGCCGTTCACTGCTGTACACGCCAGCAGACGACCGATCGATGATGGTAAAGGGCGTAGAAACCGCTGCCGACGCGGTCATCTTTGATCTGGAAGATGCGATCCCAGACACTGCGGTGTCCGCTGCACGAAATCGAATCATCGATGTCCTCACAGAGAACGACTTCGAAACAACAGAGCTCTGTGTGCGAATCAACGGACTCCAGACGGATGCATGGCTCAATGACACCCTCGCAGCTGTCGAGGCTGGCGTGGATACGATCGTGCTTCCGATGGTCGGACAACCGAGTCACCTCGAGACCGCCGTTCGGGTCGCCACCGACGCGGCTGGGCCAACACCGGAGTTCATCCCGACGATTGAGACGCCACAGGGCGTTGCGAACGCACATGCAATTGCAAAGGCGGCACGAACGCTTCCTTCGGTCTCCGGATTCTCGTTTGGCTTTGGTGACTATACAAATGCAGTCGGTGCAACCGGTCGACCGGAGCGACTTCGTGACGAACTCGAACGAATGACAGTGCGCGCAGCCGCACTCGGTGGACTCGAACCGCTTGCAACGGTTTATCAGGATTACACCGATGAAGCAGGGCTACGCGAGACAGCACGCAGGGCACGGGCGATCGGGTTCGTCGGCCAGAAGGCGATCCATCCCGCACAGATCGAGATACTCAATGACGTATTCACTCCATCACACGAGGAAATTCAGCAAGCACAGCGATTCGTTGCTGCGTTCGAAGACGCAGAGCGCGATTCGATCGTCGTCGACGGTACTTTCCTCGATACGGCTATCGTCGAACAGTATCGGACGGTTATCGCACGCAGTGAAGCGGTGGATGCATGAGTGAGTTCCAGCGATTCCTCGCAAAGCGGATCGGAATTTCCGTATTGCTCACGCTCGTCGCTGTGTCGGTGATCTTTTTCACACTCCGGCTGCTACCAGGCAGTCCGTTCACGCAGTTGGTCGCGTCTGGCAATCTCACCGAACAACAAGTTCGGGAGATCATGCAACTCTATGGATTGAACAGACCTCTCAGTGAGCAATATCTCGCCTATCTTCGAAACCTGCTCACGTTCCAGTTTGGTTACTCGATCCGACAGAGCCGGCCCGTTTGGGAAATTCTTGGTCCGAAACTGCTCAACACGCTCGTCTTACTCATCCCAGCTCTGGTCTGTACGGCGATCCTGAGCACGCTTCTCGGGATGGTCGCTGGCTGGAATCGAGGATCGTGGCTGGAGACAGGAAGTATCGTAACGACCACCTTCTTTCGGTCGACACCGGTATTTATCTCAGCGCTCGGGTTCATTATCGTCTTCGCGTACACCTTCAATCTCGTTCCGGCATTCGGGATGCGAGATATCACGGTTACTCCAAACGGTGTCGGAGCCTACTTCTCGATCGACTTTCTCCATCACTACATACTCCCGTTTACTGTCGCCATGCTCTACTACAGCGGTGACTTTCTCTTGCTTGCTCGGAACGGTATCGTCGAGCGGAAGGGTTCTGCGTTCCTCAAGCTTCATCGAGCGAAAGGCCTCTCCGAAACTGAGCAGCTGTGGCGTGCCGGTCGGAACTCGTTGTTGCCCGTGCTGACGTACTTTGCGCTCCGGCTCGGGATGGTGTTTCAAGGTCTCATCTTGCTCGAGGTGGTTTTCGGTTGGCCAGGTATTGGCCGCCAGTTGGTCACCTCGATTGCACAGCAAGACTACCCGGTTGTACAGGCTGCTGTCTTCCTCATGGCGCTCGCTGTCATCATCATGAATCTCGTAGCCGACGTGTTATCGGCGTACTTCGATCCGACTGTCTCGATGGGAGGTGGTAACTGATGTCCGTCGAGTTCTCCCGGTCAACCGGTGACTGGCTCCAAACGAAAGCGAGTCAGGTTCGGACCCAACTCCAGTTCATCGCCGAGGATCGACCGGCGTTCGTGAGCTTGGTCGTTCTTGCAAGCTTCCTGTTTCTGGGCGTGTTCGGCCCAGTGATCGCTCCACACGAACCGATCCGCTACAGCGTGCTCTCTGCGAATGGCGTCATTATGCGGTTACACCCGCCAACGCTTGCGGCCCCGCTTGGCACGACCGCCTACGGGAAAGATGTGCTCAGCCAGTTCCTCGCTGGAGCCCGACCAACCCTCATCGTAGGACTGTTCGGTGGTATAGCGACCGGCGGGATCGGATTCCTCGTTGGATTGGTCAGCGGCTACTACGGTGGCTGGGTGGATGAGGTTCTGATGCGACTCACGGACCTCACGTTCTCGCTGCCGTTCATGCCGATGGCGCTGTTGTTGCTCACATTTATTCGACCAAATATCTGGATTATCACGCTGATCATCGCGGCCTTCCTTTGGAAGATGCCTGCACGCGTTGTGCGCTCGGAGGTGCTCTCGATCCGCGAGCGGACGTTCGTAAAATCCGCACGCGCGAGCGGCGCGAGTGACTTCCGGACGATGTTCGGTCACGTTGCGCCAAACGTCCTACCGATCGGCTTTCTGTACACGGCGTACGGTGTCGCGTGGTCGATCGCGGCTCAGGCGAGTCTCGCGTTTCTCGGATTCGGCGATCCGACGACGACTAGCTGGGGGCGAATGCTCAGACAGCTTTTCGCCTCAGGAAGCATCCGGGTCGCGTGGTGGTGGGTCCTTCCACCAGCGCTTGGTATCGCTGCCGTCACGACATCGGTGTTCCTCATCGGGCGTGCGTACGAGGAAATCATTAACCCCGAAATTAACGATCACCAATGAGTTTACTCGAAGTCGAAGATTTGAAAGTCACGTACGGTACCGACGATGGACGCGTCCACGCTGTCAATGGCGTCTCGTTCACAATCGAGGATGGCATTAACTATGGGCTCGCCGGTGAGAGTGGCTCGGGAAAATCCACGGCCGCCGAAGCGATCATTGGTCTATTGCCGGACAATGCACAAGTCGACGCTACATCGGTTCGGTTTGATGGTGTTGACCTTCTCGAACTGTCTGCGAACGAACGACAAGACATACTCTGGGAGCGGATAGCATACATCCCCCAGAGTGCAATGGACTCGCTTGACCCGGCAATGACTTGCAGCGCACAGATACGTCAGGCGATCCAGAAACACCGTCTCATCTCGAAATCGAATGCCCGCAGCCGAGCTCACGAACTCTTCGAGATGGTTGGACTCGACCCCGGTCGAATTGATGACTACCCACACGAGTTCTCAGGCGGAATGCGCCAGCGAGTCACAATTGCGATGGCACTCGCGCTTGATCCTGATCTCATCATCGCTGATGAGCCGACGACCGGACTTGACGTGATCGTTCAAGACAAAATCATCGATACCATCCTCGACATTCAGGCCCAGATCGATAGCTCACTCCTGCTCATTACGCACGATATCGGCGTCATTGCCGAAACGTGCGACGAACTGTCCTTGCTCTACGGCGGCAAGGTGATGGAACAAGGGAGCGTGGATAACATGCTGATCAATCCTGTCAACCCCTATACGATGGGGCTGAAGAACTCCTTCCCGACGGTCGATGAGACCGACGAAACACCGGTCTCTATTCCAGGATCACCACCTGATCTCACTGAAGAACCCGCTTCGTGTGTTTTTCTCGACCGGTGTGCGTTCGCCACCGAGGAGTGCGAAAACTCCCACCCAGCGTTCGTCGAACTGCCGAACCGTAACCAGCGTTCGGCTTGCCACCACGCTAAAAAGGCCGCACAGATGCGTCACGAGGCGACAGATCCCGGAACGTGGGGAATCACTACAGATAGCACAGCACAGTCTGGTACTGATGAGGTGGTTCTCGAAACGGACGGACTCGAGAAGTATTATACGCAGAGCCAGTCGCTTGCTGCGAAGCTCCGAGGTCAAGAGCAAAACCACATTCGGGCAGTCGATGGCGTCTCGATCGAAGTCCGTCGCTCGGAGGTTCTTGGCGTTGCCGGAGAATCGGGCTGTGGGAAGTCCACGCTCGGTGAAACCATCGCGCTCTTAGAGGAGCCGACTGGTGGCGAAATTGTCTTCGACGGAATGTCCTTTGAGGAGTATCACGACGGCAATATGAAGGAGTTCCGAAGGAAAATGCAGTTCGTCTTCCAGGATCCCTACGACTCGCTGAACCCCAGACAGAAGGTCCGTGATCTTGTCGGCGAGCCGCTCGTGATTCACGACTATCGAACTGAAAAGCGTGAACAGACCGTTATCAATACCCTCGAACAGGTCGGACTCACACCCGGCACGGCGTTTCTCGATGCGTACCCTCACGAGCTCTCAGGCGGTCAGCGTCAACGCGTCGCCATCGCCCGCGCGCTTGTACTCGATCCAGACTTCTTGATCTGTGACGAGCCAGCATCGATGCTCGACGTCTCGCTGAAAGTCAACCTCCTCAACCTCCTGCGAAATCTCGCAAACGAAACCGACATCGGCATCATCTACATCTCTCACGACCTTGCCAGTCTCACGCAGGTCTCGGACCGTCTTGCTATCATGTATCTTGGACGAATTGTAGAGATGGGTGAGACCGCTTCAGTTGTCGCGGATCCGAAACACCCGTACACGAACTCGCTGCTGGCGGCATCTCCGGAGAAGGATCCGTCTGTCGACCGTAATCGGATTCTTCTCGACGGTGAACCACCGGACCCGGTTGCGCTTCCCTCGGGCTGCAAATTCGAACCTCGGTGTCCGAAAGCTCGCGAACAATGCCATCAATCAGAACCAACGCTGGAGGAAGCTACTGAGGAGGGGCAGGCGGCGGCCTGTTACTTCCCGGAAGACGAAGCACAGTATTCGTCTGTCGATGACGAAGCTTCCGCTGAGCACGGGGAATCAGCCAGCGACTAATCCCTCTCTGCCCGAGGATATTATCCGATTCAGTGTCATAGCGGCCATCTGTACGAAAAATCTTCCCGTTGCTTGCTGTCAATCAGCAACGTTCTGATGAGGGCACAGAAAAGAACCACTTCGCGTGTTAGTACGCGTGTGGTTGTGCGGTAACCGTTCTATTTGAGGTTCGCTCGTTGGTTCTTGGCTTCGTAGCTCCGTGCTCGGTGAGGAGGGCGCTCGTATACTCGGGGTCCGAGACGTTTGCAAGACGAAAGCCAGACGCGTTTCCACCAGCTGTCTCGATATCAATTGTCCCGTACGACAGGATGCGCTCTCGGACGGTTTGGGTGATGGTGGTGTGCTGGATTCGGGAAAGCCAAATCGTACGGACTGTACAGGAGAGCAATCCTGATTTCTTGTATACTTTTTCGGACGTGAGGACATATTGGACGCTCCTGCGGTGGAGAAGCAACCCGACGATACCGACGGTTCCGATTCCGATTAACACGACCGAGAGTGCGTTGATGAGCGCCTCTCCTCGGCTGAATGCAATCATGATTCCTCCAACCCCAAATCCTACGAGGAGCAGACTTATCACGAGTGATCCGGCGGCTGCTCGGAGGCTCGGGGACCCGTTCCATACGACCCGTTCGTTCGACGCGAGTGTTACCCACGATGGGCCGCTAGTCGTTTCCGACATATTTGAGCATTTATTCTGAAACGGTATATACTTTGTCGTGTTATTCAGATTTTATCGGTTATTATTGGGCAATCTAGGTGAAAGAAGCTCACTTATGTGCAAAGGTTGTTTTGTCGTACTCCACCTGTTCTGGTTGTTGCTCCCGACGTTTGCTTCTTGAAGACGCTCAGTTCTACTGACGACTCGTGTATGTGAACGAAAAACGATCGGCCTCCCGCGAGCAATAAAGCTGATGTGAATGAGTGTGTTAGAAGATTACGTTTAGATGTTGTTGGAGGATAAAAAGTGAAAAAGTAACATTCGAAGCAGATCTGGTTGTGCAGAGCACAGGCGAAGAAATGTTAATATAAAATACAAAATTCATCGGACTATCATAGAATATATTGGAAAATAGAAATATAATTGTAGTATAATACCTATTGGAAATAGGTCTCATGCCGGCTAAAGGTGCCAATGTCGCTGATTCAGCAATGGTATAAAAATTGTTATTAAATAAATACTCGTGATTTGCATTACTCATAAGTAACCTCTTGCCATATGTCATTCTGATGGATTCGTTCCATAACATGTCAGTCAAATTTATCTCGATAGGCAGAGATCGAGTGAGAGTCACTGAAGGAGGGCTGTAACGAATGCGGAATGTTGTACTTATCGTTCTCGACACGGTTCGAAAGGACACGTTCGACGAGAGCGCACCACGACTCCGGGAGGCGTCGGGAACCTCGTTCGAGCAGGCTCGTGCTGCAAGCTCGTGGAGTGTGCCGAGCCATACGAGTATTTTCACTGGGCAATTGCCCCACCAGCACGGTATCCACGCAGAGAGCTTCGACTCGTCATTTAGCTTCTCGACGATCGATGAGAACGACACGTTCCTCGGCGATCTTTCAGGTTATCGAAAGATCGGATTAAGTGCGAACTCGTATCTGAATCGGGTGTTCGGCTTCGACTCGTTCTTCGACGAGTACGAAGATTTCTCGATCGGTTCGCATGTTCACGAAAGTCTGTTCACAGATGGGTTGGTGATTCGGGAGTTCTTGGCAGAGTCCGACGAGCCAAACGCCGCAAAACGATATTTGGATTTTCTTCGAGCTTGCTTCGACCACGACAAACCGCTGAAGAGCGTCGCTAACGGTGTTTGGTCACAGATCGGTCCAACGGTGAAACGGCTGCCCGTCCCCGAGGTTGTCGACGACGGTGCAAAGAACATCGCGCGCACAGCACACGATCGAGCGACAGAAGACAGCGAGCCATTCTTCCTATTTGCGAACATGATGGACGCCCATACGCCGCTTCGGAATCTGATCCAGTTCGATCAATCGCTGCACTCGGTTCCGAACGACTGGAGTTCGAACGAGTTCGACAAATGGGAGTTGAACAAGGATGGCGCGGCGACAGATGAGTACACACGCAATTACCGACAGCTGTACGCTGCTGCCGTTGAGTATCTCGATCGTGTGATATCCGGATTAATCGACGATATTCAACGATCTACGGCCCGCGAAACAACGTTCGTTATCATCTCCGATCACGGACACAATCTCGGTTACGACAGCGACGATGAGCTCTTTCATCACACTGGGAGCATGACCGAAGGCATCATGCACACGCCGTGTGAGATTATTAACCCACCGGATGGGTATCCAGAAACCGTCACCGAGTACTTCTCGCATCTTCAACTGAGCGAGCTCATCGTTAGACTCGCTCACGAAGAGCCATTCGATGACGCGCTCACGGCCGAGTGGATTCCCGCCGAAACGATCGGATTGCTTGGGACGGATCCCACGTGGGGGAAAGAATTCACCGATGATGAGTTCACGTACTGGAACCGAATGATCCGGTGTGTCTACCACGACGATACGAAAATTGAGTGGAACTCACTGGGTGAGTGCTATGAGTACGAACTCGATTCGAACCGACCATCACGCCAGCAGTTACTCACGGACGATATAGCACCGAAATCGGAAGCGACAGCACTCTTCGAGGAAAGTCTGGTGGAGTACAAACAACAGGCGGCTGCTGACGAACAAGACCTCGCGTTCGATGAATCGGTCGAAAATCAGCTTCGTGAACTGGGATACCTCTGACCAGTTTTACACACAAAGACCAACGACAGCGGGCCGATAGGCGAACGATATCGACTACGCTGTAATGGCCGACGCCCGTTCTTTCGGTTCTAATTCAGACTCTGACTCTGGGCTAACACTATTGGTGCCTTGTTTCCCCTCTGTTTGTATGGTTGTATTCATACTGACTTCTGGAGGATACGTCCCCCCTGGCACGTACATTCCTTCACGCCCACACGAGTGCGAGCCTCTACAGACCTTCGTCGGGCCAGGCCAGAGGAATCGGGCACTCTCGTTGTTCGCATCAATAGCGAGTCCCTGACTGTACGTAACGGGATCACCGTCGTCTTTTCTGAAGGTGATCGCTAACGTGGCGTAGACTGGTCCTTCGACGGCAATTGCATCGGCATGTGTCTGTTCTGCAGTTGGGTGTGGAGTGACACGACCGGTTGGCAGAGTCCGCTGGGTGGTGTTGGTAGTGTTACTCATTGCTCCTTGCGCCCCTTGAATATCCGCTAGCCTTACGTGCGTTCCATTGACATCCCAGCGTACCGTGACCGGTTTCTCTTTGCTCGCGTCTGAACCACGATGATAACTAACGATCTCTGTTTTATTTACCGAGAGGCGAACCGATGATAGTCGTCCGAGATCACCAACGGTTGTCGTGAATCGGTGATGAGAGCCGTTGCGGATATCGAGTGATTGTAGATGTGGGGTGATTTGCTGTCCTTTCCCACTATCCCACAGCCCCCTGTACGTGAATCGGTAGGGTGTTCGATTGGGGTACGCATCGATGGTAGCGAATTGCTTGGTTGGACCGAGATTTTGTGCATAAAGGGTTGAGCCCTCATTGAGCGAGCCGCCGTTGCGGAGCGACTGGAACGGGTGACCCAACCACTCCTCGTGCGGCGTTGGCAGGAAGACAAGCGCGTGATCGAACGTCTGTTTCTCGAATGGGGCGTATACCTCTGCATACTGGTCGGTATACTCCATATTTCGCTCAACCACTGGTTCAATCCTGTTGTATTCTGCGCCTGCAATAATTGGTGCCGAGACGATAATGAGCACGATAACGACTAGTCGTGCTGTCTCCGCTGAGGTGTGTTTCGCGGCCGTCGATCTGATCGTTCGTCCGAGCCAAAGCGCGCCTGCACTAGCGAACACGGACAGTGGGAGTATGAGATCGAGATGATAGTACGGACCAAGTTTCGAGATGAAGCCGTCTGTGGTATCTGTGACCGCTCCAAGAATGTTGAACGTTCCCCAGAAGTAAATATTTCCAACGATGACGGAAACGAACACTGCTGAAAGAATCATTCGAAGCTCCCAATCAGGAAGTGACGTTTCATTGTTACTTTCATGCTGGTGGAGTACGACTGGAATGAGGCCGAGTACAGCGAGTATCGAACCAATCGGTGCAGCAAATGTCCATTGAGAGAGGAGTTCGATGACGAGCTGTGTGTTCGCTTGCAGCGCGAGGTCAATCGTATACCAGAGTCCCGGCCCGGTGAGTCTCCGAAATCCGAATCCTAGTCCATCCAACGGCGCGAATACCTGATAGGGAAAGAGGAACGGGTTACCTGTCACGATACCGTTGTACGCGAGGGCGAGGCTAACTCCGCCCAGTCCGAAGAGGGCGACGACTGCCTCTCGTTCCATCAGTGGTTGCCAGTCGTTCTGATTGCGGATGGCAACAAACGCCACACTGAGTGCGTGAACAACGAACGGGGTCGCAAAGAGAACGGCTGAATACGGGCGGGAGAAAAACGACAGCCCAATCGCTCCTCCGGCGAGCATAGCATATCGCCGACGCCGCTGTCGATGCATCCGGATGTATCCGAACGCAAACATGAGGTTCAACAGCATCGTTGGTGCATACGACATGAATGTCGCGGAGATAAACAGGAAAAACGGTGTCAAAAGAGTAATCCCGGCGGCGAGGACACCTGTCGGTCGGTCGAACACCTCACGCCCGATAAGACCGACGAACGCGACGTTGCCAGCCGCGATCACCGAGAGCGCCAACCGAGGAATGCCAAGCGCAAGCCCAGGGGTGAACAGCCCCGCAGCCACCGGCGTATACTTCGGATAGAGACGCTTTCCATCCCGTATGAAGAACCACGGCTGAAAGACCTTTGAAAGATCAGCCGTGAGCCATAGTTTCCCTTGAAGAAGTAGATTCGCCTGCTGGAGATATACCCCTTCATCGTGATTTACCGAGAGATACGGAAACACTTCGTGGCCAATAACGTACACCACGATTCCAGCGAGCACCGCGAAAACGGCGATTGCAGTTCGAAATCGATTCTCAGTCCAGCTCATTTTCCTCGTTATTGGAATACTCTCTCTGAGTGTAGTCGTGATTGTCGATCCGTTCTCGAACGTGATTGTGTGAGCAGGTGATCACGTTGCAACTGTCACGTTCGCGCCTCGATTGTGGCTGTGTACTCGTTTTTTCTTCTATTAGATCTGATTGCCTTGTTAGAACCATATCTCTCCGAATTTTTCCATACAGTATGAATGCGCCCACACGCTCACAGACTCATTCTCAATGCTGTCTGCACTCTTTCCGTGATCTCTCGGCTCTGTCATTTCTGTACTGCCAGCCATAACGCCATCGCTGATAGAACGACTTTCATTTCGTGCCGATTGCAAGCCAACCTCAGTATAGTGGTGAAGAAAGATAGCGATCAAGAAGTCACTACGACTTCTTGTGATTCTGTAACCTGTCGTCGGTTCCATGACCGAGCAAGAACTAGCATAAGGGATAGTGTTTGTGTCCTACGATGGATTTCACAATGATTACCACACAACTCTTGGGTATTTGGTCTCATTCTACAGATTTTTCCTGCTCGTGTCTACTGCTCTCTGTTTGGATTCGTTGTAAATCCTAAAATCGATTGGGAAATGCTTGATATAGACTGAACAGAGTGTATCGGCCGGTGAATTGTGTGATGAATGCGATAAATTATATGCCGATATACGAAGGCCGGATAGTGGACGTTGGGAACGTTAGCTCCAACACAGGGATTTCCCTGGTTATTCTAGCGCTGCTGGCCTCCTTCGTCTACTACTATAATTTCCAGTGACTGAATCAGGCGCTCAACAACTGCATTCCTCTCAAGAGGGATACAAACAACTGACTAGACAATGCTTCATGATTTATTCGGTCGAAAAATTGAAACAAGGTTGATCGAATCTGACCAAATATTTCTATTAGTCAGCTTTGAACTCGTCACAGTCTTCGTATCGAAAGAAGACCTTTCGCTCTCGTTCCTTGGCACAGTATTTGCACCGATAGATCGTCTTGGGTCGTCCTTCATACACTTTTCTAATTGGCATAATCACATGGGGACCAACCGTCTGAGTTTGGTTTTGTCTCATATATCGACTTATTTTGCCAAGTATGTACACACCTCCAAAAATGGTTGTTAAAATCAGAACTATACCAAGGACGACGTCTCCAGGCACATCAACCTCAGATGCCAACACTAGGCTACACTGGCGTGGACAATGGAACTGGATCATTCATAGTAAGTTACTGATATGTATCTAATTACTGTGTCGGTTGATAATACTCGCCGTGATCGCTGTTATTGTGGGGACCGATTATTTCTGGGCTTACGGTGTTTACTAATGTATGACGACAGTGTTATCCACAAGAGCGTATGCAGGTATCCCTCGGGTCAGGCATCCGCGATCATCACCAACAGATGAATAGATTGCATTTTTCTAAAATTTAGGTACACAATACGAACCCTTCGTCTATGACACTGAGACTGAGCACTATCAGCAATTAACTGATGGTGAGCCACATTGGAGTCCAAATGCACCAGCTATCTGGGGTTCGGCTAGCGAGGCGTTGTATTTCCAGACTGGTGAGCACGGATACGATCTTCAAGAGATTCATCGCCTCGGCCTCGACGGAACGATCGAACGTATCACAACACTGGGAGATGGTTGGGGACTCCTGTGGGTGTTTTCCCGACTGGAACGTGGTTATTATAAACACATCGTTGACAATACACAGCGTGTGTTTGGGCACGATATTACAACTGACAAGCGCATTCAACTGAGTGGTCCGGTCCCTCTCGTTTCGATTCAGGAATAGAATCTGAGTACGAAGAACTGGATACTGGGAACTCACGGTAATATCGATGAACAAACAACTTCAAAACGATGGGAGTTGATCACAGCATTCCTCAATTGACGGTTCTGACAAACGAATATCCAGCAGCAGCTGAACCTAACTAAACACATTATATCAAAAATATAGTATTAATATTTACTAGATATAATTTCGGCCCTCGGCGTCTCAACATCTTGTTGAAATTTTCATATCAAATATTCAATATAATGGTATTACTGTTACATATGTATAAATGATGTCGAAGCTGTTTGTGGATGTTGGACTAGAGTAACTGCATCGTAGTTCCAGCTTCTCGGTAAAGATTCGCGCCGGATAACTTCATTTTAGATAATGCATGAGATGTATCATTTATTCTAAGTGAAAAAAGGTTTTTCATCCCCAATATTCATAGTATATAACTGACTTGTTCGAATTATCACCTCTAGTTATCATTCTCTAGTGGTGCTAAACAGCACTCCAACCACACGTCAGAAATAATCCATTCTCGATAAATATCGAACTTATTATGTATTTCTGAAAGGACCGTTGATAGGACCAATGGTGTAAGATAGGTTTGAGTAGCGCTCTATACACGGTAGACACGTTAACTGACTGTCATGATATCTTCGAAGAGAAGCGTGGTTACTAAAAATCGATATATGAGTCAACAGGCGTGACAATCAGAGAATTACTTGATTTGAGCATCGTGGATCAGTCTAACTTCTTGTATTTCGAAAGCGAACGTGATCTGAGTTCGTACACTTGTTTGGAATACGTGATTATATGAGTGGAGAAAATCGCCTGTTCGATACTGATAACACGGGACCAGTCCACTGAGTCGTTATCTATCGATCTGTATTCTGTTAAGACGGACCGCATACGACAACCGGATCGGTACAGCGGGCTGTCACCACGGTCTGTGATGAACGAGCTGATGTCGAGAGTTGGCTACATTCTGAAAGAGGGTCAGCAACCGCTTGATACTATCATTCGGCGACTACTGATAGACGACGATCGCTGCTGTTGGCGAGCCGGAAAGAAATAAGTCAGCCACCGTCTGACTAGACTTCATGGTGGGGATACTGCTTGCCACGGATGGGAGTGAGTGTGCGAAACGAGCGGGTGATCACGCCATCAATATTGCAAATGACAGAGAGGTGCCACTCCACGTACTCTGTGTCGTTGACTGTCGAGAGTTCGATGAGACGGCACTCAGCTCAAGCGAATTGGCGTGTATTCAAGCTGAAGATCATGGTCACGAATGTGTTGCTGATGTCGCTGACGAAGCAAGAGCCGCTGGTCTCAATGTTGTAACTGACGTTCGCCATGGTATCCCAGAACAATCAATCATCGCGTACGCTGATAAAATCAGCGCAAATATCATCGTCATGGGCGAACACGGGGATCACACCGAACACCTTAGTGGCGTTGGGCGTCGTGTGAAAGCTGATAGTGGACGGAAAACGATTGTCATCACATAGGAACGTTACTCCAAGATCGTGATCTCTGCTCTTCTCTCAACGCCTTCATGAGGTCGAGAGACTCCACCAGCGCAGACTACGATAGTGAACGCCTATCGAGTCGAGGTAAGGACCGTCACCGCCAGACTTTGTACTGATCGACACTGACGAAACAGGTAACCGCGATCCTCGTGATCTTCAAGGTCATCGCTCTTGCACTCTGTTCGTGTGGCTTATCCCGTCTGTCTGGGATGAGGACGAGCCAATATGTACTGCCAGAACCAGACTCCTGCCACTGATCCGAGAAAGCCAGCAACGACATCGGCGTACTCGGGTTTCCGTCCTGGAATCCACTGCTGAAGGGAGTTGGTGATAACACCGTGGATGGTCGAACTGCCGACGGCAAGGACTGGCGCAGTACGTCTGCTACATTTGGCTTCGAGTGCCTTCACGAGCGTTGTCGAAAGCCCAGCGTGACCTACAAAATGAAGGAATTTGTCCGGACCGAAGCGCCCGAACTTTCGATAGCGGAAGGGGGATGGCACCATTGACCCGACGAATAGAATAACAGCAATGATTATTACTGGAATCCAACAGGATTGTGACGGGCTGTTCAGTGGTTTTTTCATGAGTATCCTACAATCGGTAGCAACTTGGTGTTCTGGCCTCATTGCAGTTTGTGAAAATAATTTCTAATCAACACATCATATGCCGCGCTGACCGGCGCTGTCGTCTGTCGCCAACACCAAGAATTCACTCGGAGAATGGCACAGTGGTGTCTCTACCTGATTGGAGTCAAAAGAGCACTCTTCCCCCGAAAGAGTGCTGTTGTCGATCATCCCATCGTTTCTCTGTCTGTTCGACGTGTTAGGAACGTTCGGTGTCCAGCAAAGTGATCGTAGACGCCACCGAGGACAAGTCCATAGACTAGATACGCGAACAGCGTGATGATCAAGAGCGGAAGATCTTCAGCAAATGTCTCACCACCGGCCCAAATACCGTAGAGAACAGTGACGACGTATCCTATCCAGAGAATGAAACCAAAGACGGCTCCATGAGTAAGCCCCGACTCACCAGGAAGTCCCCACGTAAAGCCTCCAAAGAGGAGTGGCCATCCGAGAGCGAACAAGATAATAAACCAAAAAAATGTCAACCCCGCCGCTGTGAGGCTTCCCGCTTCACAGTATGGTGGACCTCCAATGGCACACAAACTCGTGAACGTGGCAAAGACGAAGATTTTGGTGCCGCTGAGAAGGAAGTCCGTGATGAGCAAAAACACCGCCAGAACGACTGTGGCAACGATTCCGCCGCCGATACTACTTCGGGCGGGGTTCATACGCTGTCTACGGTTTCAACGATGAAAAAACTAGCACAAATGCCTCATAATTGGAATCAACGTAAGTGTATGACCGATCAATCCCTTCTGAATACAGATCGAGGTAAAATGTATGGGTTGTGCGTGCCACAGGCGGGTTCAGGTGCTATACTCGATGACAATGACTTTTGAACCAAACTTTTTGACGCTTGATGACGTATCAAAGCGAGTGGTGCAACATGTACGACACCGTACTTGTTCCGGTGGACGGAAGTAATTCAGCGAACCGGGCAGTCGAACGAGCACTCGGAATCGCACAGAAGTTCGACGCAACTGTGCACACAATATTTGTTGTTGATACGACGAGGTATGGCGAATCAACACTCAGTAGCTCAGACCTCGTACTCAACGATTTAGAGACCCACGGTGCTTCGCTGCTCGAAGAGGTTGTAGATTCTGGTGACGATATGGGCATCGAGATAGTTCAACAGATCCGTCACGGTGCTCCCCATCAGGAGATCATTACCTATGCTGACGAAATCGGCGCTGACGCCATTGTCCTTGGATATCAAGGACAGTCACACGAGCTTGCGGGCCATATCGGTAGCGTTGCTGACCGCGTCGTCAGGACTGCAGGCCGACCGGTGATGATCGTATGATGGCGTCTGTGTATCTGGAAAGGCTTTTTCAGTGGATCCATCATTGGTTGGGAAGACGGAAATCACGCCCACCTCAAACAATATCAAAGGAACAAACGATCAACCACAGTTAGAGTCCACCGGCATAAGCGATGTTTGATCACCAATGACCTGTTCGGTTATTCACAACCAACATTACACAATTACAGCTGTAAATGCAAGGGTTTCCCTCAAACCAGATTGAATCCGTGCGTGGAATAGTGTGTTTTTTGTTGAACTGAATGTTGTAAGTATTATCGCTATTACAGGATCTGGACAGCGTAGTCGCCCCACGAGCCATCTCGGGTGTGTCATTGGAAATATGGCTACTATTATATATTAAAATCGAGCTTGCCAGAGTAAGCCTATCAATGTCTACTCTGATCGTGTAATGAGCTGTTGGCGTTCCTCGTCGTCTGCCGCGCATATCGTCAGCTTACGGATGAAGGTGTTGGCATGGCCTTGCCGAGATTCAGCCGTCACACAAGGACGTAGCGGCCGAGACGATACGAAGTATGCTGCAATCGATCGTGGAAGTCCCGTTCATACAATTGACAGGAGGACTTATTCTATTCGGCACTAATTAATGAGTGGTGGAAGCAGAGATAAGGATCTCAGGTTTCCACGGACAAACAGAGACATAGTAGAACACAGCTTGATTAGGTAATTACAACAATGACAGAAAACGTTCTCATTCCAGTCGATGGGTCGCCACTGTCGTTCAGAGCGCTTCGTCACGCATTGCGAGAGTATCCAGACGCCTCGATCACTGTGCTACACGTAGTCGATCTCTTCGAACCCGGCTACGGAGCACAATTTGACTTTGAGTCTGCCTACGAACCTTTGACTGGCTCTGAAGAGTGGTACAAACGATCTGAAGAGATCACAGAACAGCTCTTCGATGAAGTCAAAGAACACGCGGACGAGTACGGTCGTGACGTTTCCACCGTGTCTGAAATCGGCGATCCGAAACGAATCATCGTCGACTACGCCGATGAAACAGAGATTGATCATATTGTCATTGGGGCCCACGGGCGCTCCGACGAAGAGCGACCCCTATTTGGAAGTGTCGCTGAATTGGTCGCGCGACGCGCAGCGGTCCCCGTGACACTCATTCGATAACAGTGTGATCTTTCTTTGAATGGCCTCGCAGTGCTCATAAACTGATTTGGTAGACGAGTGATTGATTGTCAAATATACAATCGCTATCGGTCGAGTACCTGTGATCAGCCCAATATAGGACATACCCTAACGCAAATTCTCATCGATATCCATCAATTCGTGGTACGTTACGGTGGTGTAAATCAGTTAATCACCTCTTGTAGACAGTCTTCATTCACTGACACAGCTACGCTTGCCTCGGACGGCTACTCTATGCGCGGTGAATAGTTCTGTCGAGAGAAAGCTTTGATAAACGTTGTATGATTGGCTGTGCTAGATCAGTTATGCGACGATTTCGACTGGGATCGGTATTCGGCATTCCGATTGAACTCGATATTACGTTTTTACTCATCATTCCGATCTTCGCCTACCTTATCGGATCGCAAGTAGTACCGACAGCCAACCTTCTCAATATGGTTTGGGACGCTCAGATTGCCCCTCAAGCGTTAGCATCGGGTTCAACACCGTGGATTCTCGGCACCATAGCAGCGCTTGGATTGTTCGTCGGCGTCGTTCTTCACGAACTTGGCCACTCTCTCGTCGCGCTTCATTTCGGCTACGCGATTGAGTCAATCACACTGTGGATCCTCGGCGGCATCGCCTCCATCACCGATATGCCCGAGGATTGGCGTCAAGAACTCTTGATCGCTGTTGCCGGACCGTTCGTGAGCATCCTTCTCGGAGTTGGTTGTTATCTTATCTTTCTTGTACTCCCCGAGACCTTCTATGCCGGTCGTTTCGTCCTCGGGTATTTGGCAATTCTGAACGTCGCGCTCGCTGCATTCAATTTGCTACCGGGATTTCCAATGGACGGCGGACGGGTCCTGCGCGCGCTCCTCGCTCGCACACGGTCGCACCGGCGCGCCACCCAGATCGCTGTGACCGTCGGTAAGGGATTTGCCCTCTTCCTCGGATTTATCGGTCTCCTTGGATTCAATATCATCCTTATCGGAATTGCTTTATTTATTTATGTTGGTGCATCGAGTGAAATGCAACAACAGTTACTCGAGGATGCGTTCAAAGGCGTTTCTGTACGAAAGATTATGACGCCAGCGGAAGATCTCGATACTGTTGCCGCAGGAACGAGCATTTCAGAGCTACTCGAACAGATGTTTAGACAGCGCCACGTCGGCTATCCTGTCGTTGATGATGGCACTGTTGTCGGCATGATTACGTTAGACGACATCAGTTCTGTGCCCCCCGTCGAACGCGACGCTATTACTGCCGCCGATATGATGGAAACCGATCTCAAGACGATTGCAACCACGGCCGACATCATTGATGCACTGTCTGAACTCCAGCGCAACAAAATCGGCCGGCTACTCGTTATGGATACTGATGACGAACTCACCGGTATGATCACTCGAACAGATCTCACACGAGCGCTATCGATTGCTAATCAGATTGAATCAACTGACTATGCGAATAGCAGACAGAGAAACTCTTGAGCCGTCTCTCAGATGCACCGGCGAGAGTCGCGCCACAATCGCAGACCGGAATTCACGCAAATGATCGTATCTACATGAATCGGCGCACGGACGATCACAGCCAGATCTCCGATGAAACGTGAAACTGGACTCCAGCAGCACGACCGGGATCATGTGATTTTCTGTTTATATGGCGCACGGAAATGTTACAGAAACGAGCGTACTTGTGCAGACTCCGGTACACATAGGACGTTCGAACTCAATTGTGCACGTATGGCTCATTCCGAACGGATTGCTATTCTCGGTGGTACGTTCACACCAATTCATAGTGGTCACCGTGCCCTCTTACACAAAGCTTTCCAAACCGCAGATCGTCTTGAGGGGAGCGACGGCCACGTTATCGTTGGTCTCGTTTCGACTACTCTTGCCAAGCAGACACGAAGTGATCCATCCCACGCCGAACTGCTCGGTTCCTTTCAAGACCGACGGGAAAATCTCGATGCCGAACTTAATCGGATGTCCGATGCTTACACTGCAACCTACGAGATCATTCAGTTAGAAGATACTTTGGGCCCTGCTGCAACACGTGAAGATGTGGATGCGCTTGTCATTTCTCCAGAGACAAAAGCTCAACGTCGTGCTCACGAACTCAACCAACGCCGCATTGATACCGGCCTCCAGCCGCTTGAAGTTCATACATCTCCATTTGTTATCGCAGAAGACGGCGTCCGAATCAGCAGTACCCGCATTCGAAATGGAGAAATCGATGTTCACGGACGTGTGTTGGATTCCTCTGAAGAATAGTTAAGGCTGATAAACACATCATGTCGTGTATCGATTCTATAACATTGTTTATTTATTATGTACTAGAATTTTATATGTGGGAGATAATCTAATGATTATCGATGATCTTTGAATAACAACTATAGTCACATTTTCTGAGTAAGATGTGATCGCACGTACGCACCATCAATTCACTATCATTATATGGGCGATACTCTTTGGACAATCCTTTTAGTGGCCGCTATACAAATTCGGCGGCAAACGCTATCAAAGCTAGAATAAACAGTATATTCATTCGGAGCTAGTCCAAGTAATAACATAAAAATTACAGACATATTATTTGTACTGTCAAATCATTTCTTATTTATGACTGAACATTCTACCGCGTGTATAGTTCAGCGTATACAAAACCGTAGAGTTCATTAAGTATTGATTGCTGATACATCATCGAATATATTGTATTCTAAATAATAGGCTCGACCACTGATCGAACGATGAATGGAGAAGTGGTACACAAGTGAATCAAAATTTCACTCCGTATCGTCGTCCCCGAATCGATTTTTGAACCATCCACTGTCGATGATCTCCAAACACGGGAATATACGGCGTCGCTATCAGATTAGACGGTATCGTTGTTCTCAACCGCTTTCACTCCGGAATCGCTGTCTCCATTCGAAGAAATGCTCTCGTCGGTTGAGGTTGACACAGCTTTTGCGTCGGTCGAATCCTCCGTTGTCACACGCACATCTCGTTGCGGGAACGGGATTTCGATACCGACATCCATCAGTCGCTTGTAGATCGTCCGATTGAGTTTGTGGTGGACTTTGACAGCCTGCGTCGGTGCGCGCACCCAACAAAAGAGTTCGTATTGGAGCGCCGAGTCTCCAAACTGACGGAACCGCATACGTGGCTTCGGGTTGTCGAGGACAAGCGTTTCATCGCTTGCTATCTCTATAATAAGCTCTTCAAATGTGTCGATGTTAGTGCCGTACGCAACCCCAATTGGAACTCGAAGCCGCTTTCTCGTCTCTGGTGCTGACTGATTGATCACTTTCGCAGCGTTGAGAATCGAATTCGGAACGGTGATGAGTACCTCATCACGCGTCATAAGCGTCGTCGATCGCACCCCGACGTTGACAACGGTCCCCGCCTCTCCGGTGTCCAATTTAATGTAATCGCCAAGCTTGTACGTGTCGTCGAAGTAGAGCGCTATACCGCCGAAGAAGTTTGCGACGGTATCTCTTGCAGCGAAACCAACTGCCATGCCAGCGATTCCCGCAGCGCCCAACAGTGGTGAGATGCTGTAACCCCACACAGAGAGTAACGTCGCTATAGTGCCAGCAGAGACAACGAGCGTCCAGATATTCGAAAAAATGGGAGCAAAGTCGAACCGAGAATCTTTTCCTTTCACCTCGTCGACAATTCGATTGACGATGCGATTTGCCGCGAAGGCCCATGCAAGCAAGATGACCGACAACGATGGTCTCCCGAAGAAATTATTTATTTGTCCATCTGTTAGAATTACATTATCAACTACTGATGGAATCTGTGTCAGCAAAAACACTCCTGTCAGTGCGGCTGTGAGGACGATCGGAATCCGGAGTTCCTCGACGAGAATATGATCGTACTTTGTCTCCGTACGCTTTGTGTATCGCAACAGCGACCTGAGCACGATAAATTCGAGAACCACTGCAACACCAATAGAAATTCCAAGCAATAGCACCGTCGCCTGCCACACACCAATTTCTCCAAGCAACTCGGTCAAACTTCTGCTAACGACATTACCCATTACTCGCTACAGGAATAGCCCCAAATTAAGAGTTCCTACCCTGGTGCAGTCGATCGATTTTTCCAATAACCACGCCGATTACCACTCAAGTCTATCCGTGCCATGGGTGGGAAAATCGTTTCTACCATCTGTTCGATCACTTTGTGAACCTCGACAATGTGGAGCAAAGAATGGCACCTGTACCACTCGCGAAACGTATTAGATGGTTCAGAAGGGATAATATCTATAGTCTTAAGTGCACTGAATTATTGGTCTCTGGGGTAGAATTGATTAGTTTAGTATTCGCTGTTGCACTCGGATATATGGCAATCTCTGATGAAGTAGTCACTCTAAACCTATTTAGTTGTCCTCAGTGTTGTACTGTTGCCCGGTTTGGCGTTCGAACGTCGCCATATTGATTGGACGTAGCGGAGAGAACTGTTTGGACACATTCTATAAGAGTATTGGTATTTAGTACTAGTGTGGTCGTTGTCGAGCACTGATCGTGCTTTCGGTACCCTGCACTGTGAACTTCCCTCCTCTCAATGTAGTCTATACACGCGTGAGCACGTCTATTATGAGCTCCGTGTAGAGTGAATTTCCTATACGAGACGAGAGAAAAGGGCGCTGAACAGGTCTAGATAGTTGTGGGTGACAAGAAAGAGAGCTTTCTGTTACGTTCACGACGGCAATCGGGTGTACGGACTCCATTCGAACAGATATGTACTACTGGAAATTTTTACAATCGAAATTTAGAGCCACTATAGAAACTATTAAGTGAGTAATGAACGGTTCTATTTGTATATTCGAAATCAACCGTGACCATGCCAGAACCAGAAACTGACTATCGGCTCGACGACATTGATCGTCGTATCCTTTATGCACTCATGCAAGACGGGCGTAATACGACCGCCGCCTCGATTGCTGATACAGTTAATGTGTCGGGGGCGACCGTTCGAAACAGGATCCAGAACCTCGAAGAACGGGGCATCCTCCGTGGGTACACCGCACACGTTGACTTCGAACGGGCCGGTGGAAAGCTCGTGAATCTCTACTTGTGTAACGTTCCAATTCCAGAACGCGAAGCACTCGCTCACAGATCCCGCGCGATTCCCGGTGTCGTCAACGTCCGAACGCTGATGACAGGTCGTGAAAATCTTCATGTCGTTGCGATTGGTGAGCATACCAAAGATCTGCAACGAGTCTCTCGAAATCTCTCGCAACTCGGCATCGAAATCGAGGATGAAGATTTGATTGAAGACGAATTCTTCAGCCCGTATACACCGTTTGGCCCGGATGACGACCAACAAACCGATGAACCAGACGACTTCATCAGCCTCACGGGGCAAGCTAACATCATTCAACTGACCGTCCGATCGAAGGCTCCGATCGCAGGCCATAGCCTCGAAGAAGCGAGTGATCAAGGTATTCTCGACAACAATACGCTCGTCATCGGTATCGAGCGAGATGACCAAGAACTCACACCTCACGGCAACACGGTCGTTCATCCAGATGACATCGTTACCGTGCTCTCACGGAAGAACACTGACGGAACAGCACTAGAGATCTTCCGCGGATCCAACGCTGAGCCAGCTGAGCGATGACACGACTACCGTGGAACGGAACTCATGTTCGACGCTGGTTCGTTCGTAATACAGTTTACCACGAGTATCAGAACCGCGGAATCAATTTCATCTCCGACCCCGAGATCGAGTCGCGTCCAAACGACACTGTGGACAAACAGCAGCTCCGGTCTACTATAAATCGATGAGCAAGTCACTTACCGAATCGATAATCGTTCCGATCGCTAACCAAGAAGACGCCCAAGCAACGGCGACAGCCCTCGAACCGTACGATGTCGGTGATATTACCATCTTGTATGTCGTCGAGAAAGGCGAAGGAGTCCCCGATAAAACTCCGGTTGAACAGTCCAAACAAGTTGCTAGTGAGTCGTTCGATATCTTCAAAGAGACGTTCCCCGAGGCCAAAACGGAAACCACATATCAACGTAACGTAGTCGCGGGAATCATTGAGGCTGCACGAGACGTTGATGCGAGCGCGATCGCTTTCCGACCTCGGGGTGGTGCCCGAATCCGCCAGTTCCTCGCTGGGGACCGCTCTCTCCGTCTGATTACCGAGGCGGAACGACCAGTTATTGCCCTCTCCGTGGAGGTGGATGAGTAATGACTGAAACCAACGAAGAACTTGCGAAAGATCTCGGGCTACTCTCGGTACTGACGATCGGTGTCGGGACGATGGTCGGTGCAGGCATCTTCGTGCTGCCGGGTGAAGCGGCTGTGGCAGCCGGGCCGGCCGTTGCACTCTCGTTCATTGTTGGAGGTGTTATTTCGCTGTTCACAGCGCTCTCTGCCTCTGAACTGGGAACAGCGATGCCAAAGGCCGGTGGAAGCTATTACTACGTAAACCACGCCTTAGGACCACTGTTCGGCTCGGTTGCTGGCTGGGGCAACTGGATGGGACTTGCCTTCGCCTCTGCGTTCTACACCCTCGGGTTCGGCGAGTATCTGGCCACGTTCCTTCCACTCCCTAACCTTATGTTCGGGTCTGTCGGTTTGACTTCGTTTCAGGTTGGTGCGCTCTTAGCAGGTGCTGCGTTCATCGCCATCAACTACATCGGCGCGAAAGAGACCGGCAGTGTCCAGATCGTAATTGTTACGATCCTTGTCGCTATCCTTACAGTCTTCTCGATTCTCGGTCTCTTTCAGGCGGATATCTCGACACTTCGGCCGTTTTTCCCGGCAGAAGCGGGAGGCGCTGCCGCTATCCTCCCCGCAACAGGTCTCGTATTCGTCTCATTCCTCGGATTCGCAAAAATCACGACTGTCGCCGAGGAGCTGAAAAATCCTGGACGGAACCTACCGCTGGCCGTCGTCGGCAGCGTGGTGATTGTGACGGTGATGTACGGTATCATCATGGTGGTACTGATGGGTGTGGTTAACTGGCAGCAGCTTGGCCCATCGTTCACTACAACCCCCGTTTTGGATGTCGCCGAAATCGCCTTCGGAACGTTCGGTCTCGCGGGTATCGGTGTTGGCATGTTGACGTTTGCGGGACTGTTAGCAACCGCCTCCAGCGCGAATGCGAGTATCCTCGCTTCTTCGAGAATTAACTTTGCGATGGGACGAGACAAGCTCATCTCAGACAAACTCAACGCGATCCATCCCAATTTCGCTACCCCGTATCGGAGCATCGCGGTTACGGGTGCGCTCATCCTCCTGTTCATTATTGTGGGTGACGTGAAGACGCTCGCAAAAGCCGGTAGCGTCCTCCACCTCATCGTCTACGGACTACTCAACATCGCACTCATCGTGATGCGTCAGGCCGACGTCGAGGAGTACCAGCCCGAATTCGAGGTGCCGTTATACCCGGTGGTGCCGATCGTCGGCGCTGTTACATCGTTTGGACTAATCGCGTTCATGGAACCGATTGAGATTGCGCTTTCACTGGTGTTCGTCGCCGGCGGACTCATTTGGTATTTCGTCTATGCTCGAGGGATAGCCGAAAAGAAAGGGATCCTGAGCCAGTATATTCTCGACCGATCGGAGGAAATGCCGCCGGCTGCGGTTTCGGCTGCGAGTACGGTTCAACCCGATGGTGGCGAGTTTCGGGTAATGGTTCCACTTGCAAACCCACAGACAGAGAAAGATCTCATCACGCTAGCGAGCGCTGCCGCAAAGCAGCGAGGTGGAACCGTCGATGCGGTCCATGTCGTCACAGCGCCCGACCAAACTGCGCTTCAATACGCCGCCGATCACGTCGATGAGCTTGAAGAAGATTATCACGCGATACTCGACGAAGCGAAACAGGACGCCGAAACATTCGGCGTCGACGTTGAAACCCACACGGTCCTCTCACACCGGCTGTTCAAAGGGATCTTCGACGCAGCCGAGTCACATCAAGCGTCGCTCGTTGTCATGGGATGGAATGAAGAGACGCATGGCCTCTCAGGACGGGTTGAAGGCACTTTCGACGAGCTGACCGATGAGTTGCCGTGTGATTTCTTGGTTCTCAAAGATCGTGGGTTTGACCCTGATAAGATTCTCGTGCCGACAGCAGGCGGACCGGATTCGGACCTCTCTGCTGAAGTTGCAAAACTGTTACAGACTGAGTACGATTCAGATGTCACGCTCCTTCACGTCGCTGACTCGAAGGAAGAGGGAACCGTCTTCCTTGAGGACTGGGCAGACACTCACGGCTTCGCGGACGCGACGTTACAAGTCGAAACCGGAGATATCGAGTCCGAAATTGAGCGAGCAGCTGACAGCAGCACGATGGTGATCATCGGTGCGACTGAGCGCGGACTTCTCTCGCGGTTAGTCCGTGGCAGCTTGGTGTTGGATGTCGTCGACGATGTCGAGTGTTCTGTGCTCCTCGCCGAACGACCACGAACAAAGACACTGATCGATCGACTAATCGGAGATAAATAACAGACCGTACGCGTCTGCTGCTAACTGCGGCTATTATCTATCTCGTTTGCGCTCGTGATTGTCGATAATTCCATCATCCAATGGGCGGACGAGTCGGTAACAGTAGCAATTCACGATGACCTGTTTGGTGGGACCATGCTGGCTGCTCGGACGGGCTCTTGTCTCTCCGCACACGAGCCGCCGATTGGATCCCGTGACTCTCGATTACCGACACGAGTGTCAGCAGATTCAAACGAAACTATGAGATATGCTCGATCACGGAGGAAACAACACATGACAACAGATGATCTAGATCTGCAGTACAGTGACGAAGAGATCAGGGATTTCATCGGGAAAGCGGTCGCTCAAGCCAGCACTCACCAGCAGCAACCGCGTTTTTATGCGGTGACAGGCAGTCACGTCTACGGCTTTGAGAGTCCCAATAGCGATATCGACGTTCGTGGCGTTCACGTCACCCCGGCTGAGAAGTACGCGTATCTTCAGACACCAGTTGACGAAGTGACTGTCAACATGGACGGGACAACCGAAGGTTTTGAAGCCTACGCCGAGATAGACCTCCGTAGTTACGAACTCAAAAAATTTGGATCCTTACTAGCGAAAGCTAACTACAATGTCATCGAGCTGGTGTTCGAAGCGCCGACGGTGATGAACGGACTATCATTAGAGATGGATGCCCTAGAAGCGCTCATCCGGAAGCATCTCCCGATGAATGTTTCTCATGCCTATCTTGGGATGGCAAAATCGAACTATTATAAGCATCTAGATCCCGAAAAAGCGAAGAGCTACGATCCGCGGCCGAAGAAATTTCTCTACGTCTACCGAGGACTTCTCGGCGCACAGTACGTCCTTGGGCATGAGGACATCGAGGCGAATATCCACACGTTGGCCACCGAGGTCGACGGTGGTGACCCGGCGCTTGTCACAGATCTGATCGATCACAAACGGGAGGCAAACGATCCGTTCGTCTCCGATGCGCTCGAAGAGCGAGCACGAACAGCCATCGTCGAGCAGTTCAACGCACTCGATGCGTTGCCTAAGCCCCAGAAAGTTGGTTACAGAGAGGAGATCGACAAATGGATGCACAACGTTAGGATCTGAATCTGTTGATGGATCATCTCTGTCCATTGATTGCTCCTGTCGGCTGCTTTTGCTACCTAGTCAAAAATTAAAACATACTATTTGACTACATCCACACATTGATATTTAGATACGAATGCAAAAATCTGGGTGACATCACCAAATATATCTGAAAACAATATTAATATAATATGAGCCATTATCTTTGAGAGTCAAAAACAGGTGTCTCGTATGATAATCTAGAAAATAGAGAATTTCAAAGCAGATAGCACGTCGTCAGAGGTTCTCTAACTGATCAGATCGCGCATCTACATTCCTTACTACTGTTATGATATTTACTACGGACAATCATAGAACGCAATCGTTGTTATATCCATCTTTAGTATTTTTGTTCAGTATTCACGCACGTATCTTTGAATCTATTGGAGAGGATATTTCAGAAAATAATATAGCATACACTGTATATCACTATACTGTTAGGTATTAGAAAGTAACAAAATTGTATTACTCAAAACCGTCTATCGAAACAGATTAATAAAACGTATATTGAGTGTTTGTCATCCCTTGATACTATACAACTCGAAAGAGTATCCTCGACCGCTTTCGTCGAGAAAAACCATCATTCGGCCCACTCAGGTGGAACGATGCCTGGCTGTTTGATATCGAGTCGATCTCCAACACGCACCATTTCGATAACGTTCGGATACCGAAAGGAAACCGCGTGGTCATGGAGGACTTTCGGGTCAGTTTCGAAACCCTTCCAGAGGTTGTAATGGGTGGGAACGAGCCGTTCGACGCCCAGCGCAACTGCCGCTTTAATCATCTCATTTCCGTCCATGTACCATCGGGTCGGCTTGACCCTCACCTCGTCAGGTGGAGTGAACGGCCCAACAGTACCGAACGCAAACGCAGCGAGTGTGATATCAAATCGCTCACCGATAGCGATGAATTGATCAGTATACTTCGTATCTCCACCGTGGTAGAACGTCCCCGATGCGTGTTCGATGACGAATGAGACCGGTTCGACCGCATCAGTATCGTTCGCGGCGAACACGTACATGGTGAGGTCACCGACCTCGAATGTGTCACCGGGTTTCACCGTCGATCGCTGGGGTGGCGGGATCCGGAGTGGTCCATCGTAATCCGGATTTATGAAACACGTCTCCGGAGCATGTATCGTAGCGTCGAGGCTCTCTCCCAGAGGAATATACGACGGAGGGTGCATGTGGTCGACGTGCTCGTGAGTAATGAGGATTGCATCGCACAGCGTCGCGTCGCTTGGATCCATAGGTATTGGGCATATTCGAACTGCATCCGAGCGGTGTTCTCCGATTCCGAAATATGGATCGATATACATGGTTGTGGTTGCGGTTCGGATAATGAAGCCTGTCGCGCCGAGATACCAGATTGATAGTCCACCAATCACTGCGTTCTCTACCTCCTCGATGAACCATTCATCCCACGTCGACCGAATCATGGCTTGAAGTACACCCTATCGCTACATCAAATTATTGCCCTTCTGTAAATTGAAATTCGATGTTACTCTGATTGAGATCCATAAGCTACGAACAGCAGACACAGAATGTCTACTCCCGTCGTCTGTGGGTGTAATCTCGGAGGTATTTCCTATTGAATTTCCAACAAAGCAAGCCAAATGATTTGGTATTTAGCCCACATGCTTCAGGGCTGAATCAACTAGCAGTGGAAGATAGTAGGTGGTAATCCGCTTTGATACTAAAGCCAGTGATTCAGTATACCCTAAGGGAAGGATCGATACCTCCATCTGAATCGTGTGCATCTTCTTGCGACTAGCGCTGTAGTTTCTCGTCTGCTCTTTGTCGTTGGATGGCGGCAGCGTTTTTACACCCCTCATCCATTGTACTGGTAGCATATGTCATATGATGTATTCGATTGGGGACGTGACGATCCTGTGCAGGTGCTTGATCCAGACGGTCGCGTCGTCTCCTCAGAACTACTTCCAGAACTCGAAGACGAGACGTTAACAGCAATGTACCGTGACATGCGCTTTTGCCGACGGTTCGACGAGCGCATGATCAGTCTGCAGCGTCAGGGGCGGATCGGGACGTACTCCTCACTGGCTGGTCAGGAGGGATCGCAGATCGGATCAACGTACGCCCTGCGCGATGAGGATACGCTCTTCTATCAGTACCGCGAACACGGTGCTCTCGTCGCTCGTGAACTTCCGTGGGAGTATCTGATATACTGGATGGGAAACGAAGATGGCAACGCGGCCCTAGCGGATGTAAACGTCTTTCCACTCAATATCACGATTGGAGACCATCTTCCCCACGCTGTCGGATGGGCGTGGGCATCAAAACTGAACGGCGACGATCGGGCGACTGTCGTCCATTTCGGTGACGGTGCCACCTCCGAAGGAGATTTTCACGAAGGAATGAACTTCGCCGGGGTATTCGACACACCCACAATATTCATTTGTAACAACAATCAGTGGGCAATCTCGGTACCGCGCCATCGACAGACAGCGTCCAAAACACTGTCTCAGAAGGCAACAGCGTATGGATTTGAAGGAATTCAGGTCGACGGAATGGACCCACTCGCAATGTACGTGGTGACGAAGGCCGCTCGTGAGAAGGCTGTTGAAGGTAACGGATCCCGGCCCACACTGATTGAGGCGATCCAATACCGCTTTGGTGCCCACACGACTGCTGATGATCCTTCAGCGTATCGCGACGAGGAAGAAGTCGAACGGTGGCGCGAGCGTGACCCACTCGATCGATTTGAGGCTTTTCTTTCCCATCAAGGAATCATCGATACTGAGTGGCTTGCGAAAATGGAGGACGAAATAGAGGAGACAATCACTGCACTCGTAGATCGGGCCGAGGAGTACAGGGCTGATCCAGACAGTATTTTCACGGATGTCTACGCCGAACGACCCGATCGACTCGAAGAGCAACGGAAGTATCTGTATCGACTCCGTGAACAGTATGGTGACGATGCGTTGTTGACAGATTAGCGTTCTTTTGCCTAAATGAGGAATATGTATGCATTATAGATTTTCAAAGAGGTAGGACACGGACACATCGCCATCTGTGTAGGTACCAAAGATCATCAACCTCGTGTGATTGCTCTCGTGTTCGTGCTCAAGGATATCATGGGAATTGCCAAGGACAAATGACCACTCAGGAATTGAGTTCGTCATCGATCATCGTTGGAGTCCACAACGATGTAGGATATCGTATCAGTACCTTTCGATCACGTATTTTTATTCCAGGTGATATTTTCCTCATCTCACTAAACCAGCTCCCACCAAAACGTCGATAGCAGAGCTGTAAACCTCTACGACTGGGTATTACACGTGTACCGTTGTAATTATCGGTGCCAATCGCTGCTGTCGATCGGGGTATATTCAAGCTTTGATTGACAGCTCTGGACATCATTCCAACCGGTGAGTCTCAAATCTGAGCACTACTATGAGCCAGAATCATTCGAACACGCCACTAAATCATGTAGTATTCATCTACGGTAATAAGAATATATCCGTTGCCTTCGTGTTCACAACATCGAAACAGTGGGTCACATATCAGTGACGAATCGGTTGACCGTGCTAATAATGATTCCGGGAATATCTTCTTCGAATCGTTTGCTCTTCATTCGATTGCCGTTCCCTGCGACGTAAACGGCACCGATCACACGTTCATCATGTTTGATAGGGACTGCCACAGCTCGGTGACCGAGCCGTTGTTCACCACGTTCGAACGCAATTCCCCGATCTGCGATTTGGGTGAGTCGCTCCTGTAGCTTCGTTCGGGTTGTTAACGTTCGATCTGTCTTCGGAGGAAGGCCGGTTTGTTCGATTATCTTGTCAACTCTATCATCGGGTAACTCTGCGAGGATCGCCTTTCCAGGTGCACTACAGTGTAGATACCGAGAATTCGTACGGTCGTCTGTAGGACGGTTGGAGGGCCACGCACGGTAGAGGTCAATAGCGTATCCCTTCCTTTCGATCAGTATTCCCGCTGTCTGGTCAGTCACTTCTGCGAGGATATCAATATGTGGCTTTGCCATAACGTACTCAGTGTTACCGATCCGGGCGGCTTCACCGAGACCGGCGAAACTAATTCCTAATTCGTATTTACGATTCTTTTTGCGTACATAACCGAGCTCACACAGCGTATTGAGGTGCTTGTGCGTTGTGCTTTTCGGAAGATCAAGGCTGTTGGCTAACTCTGTAACCCCAATGGGACTCTCACCCTCTGCGAGTGCCTCGACGATTGTAAAACTTGTTTGTGTTGCGTTTACCGTCTGTTGATGGTCTGAATCAGTCATTGTAATTATCATTACTCTTGGAAACTAAAAGTTTTGTTCATATGTGATGAACGGAGTGTAGATGACATCGAACACGGTCCGTCTGCGGGCCAACAAAAGCAACAACGCAGGTTGCAGTGCCCGATAGATATATTTGAGTACAGGAAATTCACTCTATATGAACATCACGGACTTTGAACTGTATGAAGTCCCACCACGCTGGGTATTTTTGGCAATCCGAACCGACACCGGTCTCACGGGCTGGGGAGAGCCTATCATCGAGGGTCGGGCCAAAACGGTGTGTACTGCGGTGACAGAACTGATGGAGAACTACTTCCTCGGAAAAGATCCACTTCGGATCAAGGACCACTGGGAAGCAATGTACCGAAACAACTTCTACCGGGGTGGGCCGATCCTGATGAGTGCCATTGCAGGGGTCGATCAGGCGTTGTGGGACATCAAGGGTCAACACTATGATGTACCGGTATACGAGCTGTTGGGTGGACGCTGCCGCGATCAAGTCCAAGTGTATCAGTGGATCGGAGGGGACCGGCCCTCTGAAATCGCTGACGAGGCCAAACAGTTGGTTGAGGCTGGTTATTCAGCTATCAAGATGGACGCCGTCGAGCGAATGCGGCCGATCGACTCCCCCGAAACAGTCACAACAGTCGCAAATCGAGTCGAGAACGTCCGCCAAGCGGTCGGCGAGAATGTCGACATCATCGTCGATTTCAGGGGTCGAGCTTCGACACCAATGGCAACGCGGCTCATCCACGCGATCGAACCGTTCGAACCGATGTTCATCGAAGAGCCGGTGTTACCGGAGTACAACGATAATCTCGGATCGATTGCCAATACGACAACCACTCCGTTGGCGACCGGTGAACGAATGTATTCTCGATGGGATTTCAAGACACTGCTCGAATCGGGTTCTGTCGACGTCGTTCAGCCGGATATTTCACACGCAGGCGGCATCACAGAGGTCACGAGGATCGCGTCTATGGCCCACCCATACGACGTGTCGGTGGCGCTCAACTGCCCGATCGGACCGATTGCGCTTGCTGCTTCCATGCAGGTGTGCGCCTCGATCCCGAATCTTCTCATTCAAGATCATGGATTTGCCTTCTCCGAAGCGACCACTGGGCAACCATACGAATATCTCTGTGATCCAGACGTGTTCGAGTTCGAATCAGGATTCTTGTCATT
The DNA here is from genome assembly GCF_023276375.1 of Halocatena marina. Lineage (GTDB taxonomy): Archaea > Halobacteriota > Halobacteria > Halobacteriales > Haloarculaceae > Halocatena > Halocatena marina. The sequence continues at coordinate 1,294,236 of NZ_JALLPK010000001.1, forward strand.
GCTCTCTGAACCAGGACTTGGTCTCACGATTGACGAGGACGCTGTTAGAGAGAAAGCTGGACAGAATATCGACTGGCACAATCCAGTCTGGCGACACGATGACGGAAGTATTGCCGAATGGTAACGGTACTATCGGGTGGGTAGCGAGCTACTCGAATCTTCTACTCATCATCCTCGAACTGATAGAAGACCTCTGATTGTGCCACGGAGCTGGACTTGTACAGCGCCCAGAACGTGAGAAGGCCAACGTCCTGCTGTTCGGCCCAGTCGACGACGGCCTGAGCCGTATCAGTTGTGAATCCGGATTCACCGACGTTCGGTGTGATCCCAAGCATTTCCCAGCGCTCCTGAACTGATTTATTCGGGTAAATCTGGCCGAGCCACTCGACAGTGCCTTCACCCGCAGAACGGATGATATCGGCTGTCGTCGGGTTGAAGTTCATAGTCATTATGTTTACGTACTCGAGGTCGACGCCTGCATCGACAGCATCGCTGACCATGTCTCTGGCAGGCGAGTAGTTCCGGTTCTCGATACCGTTTCGGCCAGCCGGAACAGTGTAGGAAACCTTGATCTCCGGACGCTCCGCTTGGAGCATTGCGAGAGCTTCGTTCCGAATCTGGTAGACGCTAGCGGGTCGTCCGTTTTGTGCGTTCTCGTCGTCAATATCGATGTGCGTGACGCCAAGCGTATCGATGATCTCCTCGTAACCCTGTTTCGCCTCGGCTGCGGTGCTCGCATCACGGGCGACGGTCCGTCCGTGCCAGCCACCGATGGCGACCCACACGTCGATCCCCTGATTCTGTAGCGTCTGGATCTCGTCTGTGAAATCAGTGAGTGGACGCTGGCCGGCCGAGGTGAGCCAGCCAGGATTCACACCATCCCCGGACGTTGCATCCCCAACGAACGAGGCGATCACGCGGTCGGTGCTCGCGGCTTGTGTGTTTCCGACGAGATCGCCCCACGTCCCCTCATACGGTGCGAATACGTCGTCTTCTTTGGCACTACCACCGGTGCCGACGGAAACGGTCGTAGCACCGGTCGCAGTCGCGCCTGCGTCGTCGGTGACGGTGAGCGTCGCTGTGTAGTCCCCGACAGTAGCGTAGGTATGGGTGGCCGTCCGGCCCGTCGCTGTTGTCTCGTCACCGAACGCCCACTCGTAAGACTGGAGCGTTCCATCAGCGTCCGACGAACTCGATGCGTCGAATGTCACTTGTTGACCTGGTTCGGGCGAGGAGGGAGAAAGGGTGAATGCTGCGGTCGGTGACTCGTTGCCTCCACCGCTCCCACAATCGCCGATCTTCACCCAGACGCTATCGCTTTCTTCCGGTTCGTTGGCCTGTGTCCACCACTGCGCTTCCCAGAGTGCGTCGTTGTACACAACCTGTTCGCCCTCCGTGTAGGCGACGTCCGATTGCCACTGCGTGATTCCGCTGCAGTCTGCTGCCGCTGCGAATCCACTCGTTCCGAGTGTCAATGCTGGAAGTGTCGATGCCTTGCGTAGTATGCTGCGTCGTGTGAATCTCATCGCTTTTAGTTTCTTCTCTTCGTTTTCTATTTTCTCCACATTCTTCGTCCCTGACTACTTCGGCTCTCTTCGGGGGTGGAATACCCAACTGATCCGGTGGCAGAGACTGTGTGGGAAGCCTGTCGGAGCAATTCGTGGACAGCCCGACTATCGCCGGGAACGGCTTCATTGAATTTCTCATCGCCCCATAGTAGCTTCCTCTGTTGCTCTGATTGTATTTCTCCAAACGCTCAACTCTACTCTACTGTACTTGGTTGTAGATGTGCGAGAACTCGTAGGGGTCCTGTGAGATTCCACTACAGGTGGCAGATACGGAACCGTCCGGACAGCCGCCGTTGTCCCGATCGAGGGACCAGAGCGATACAAACCCGATGCCCTTGTTCTGGGCGAACGAAGCGACTTCCTGTGCGTCCGCCAGCTCGTGGGTCCCTCCGACATTATTGACACCAATCATCGGCGTAATTCCGATCATGCCCCAGATCTCGGACGATGATTTGTTCGGAAAGATAGACGTTAGATCTGAGTGAGTCCCGGTAGCTGAGTCTTTGATCGTGCTCGCATTTGGCGGGACCCAACCGTAGTTCATTGTCATGATATTGATTGTTTCGAGATCGACTCCGTGGCTCTTTGCGTTTTCGACGACATACTGGCCGTGACTGGTGAGTCCAGTTGTCTGACATCGTAAGGTGTAGGAGACGTGTACTGTGTTTTCGGCTTGAAGTTCAGCTAACGCCTGATTGCGCCGATCGACCGCTGCTTCGTCGGCTGATTCGATGTCGAAATCGAGATGAGTTACGCCGTAGGTGTCGATGACCCTCTGGTACTCACGTTTGATCTTCGCGATGTCAGTCGTGTCCTGGGCGATCATCGTCCCGACTGCACCGCCGAAAGAAACGATGACGCTGCCACCCTGATCTTGATAGGCCTGAATCTCCGACACCAATCCAGCCTCCCCAACGAGCATATCTGCTGCACCGTCCCATGCAGCGTTGCCGTTACCGTCAGAGAGGACGAACGCTGCCGCAACAGCGTCGTTGCCAGCTTGTTGATAGTGATCGATTAGGTTGGTCTCTGGATTCGTCGTCATGTGATCGAACGGTGCGAACATCGAATCACCAGTAGTGCCGCCACCGTCAGCCTGAACGGTGATTGTGGTGGAACTCGCTGCGGTTGCGCCTGCGTCGTCCGTGACAGTGAGCGTCACCAGATAGTCGCCAGCGGTGGTGTAGGTGTGGGTGGCCGTCTGTTCGGTGGCGTCGGTAGTGCCGTCGCTGGTGAAATCCCATTCGTAGCTGTTGATCGAGCCGTCGGCATCAGAGGAGCCTGATGCGTCGAATGATACCTGTTGCTCCGGTGCTGGTGTTGCTGGTGAGGTAGTAAACGATGCAGTTGGGGCTTCATTATCTCCACCTCCACTGCCACAGTCGCCGACGTAGTTCCAGTAGGCGCTGTCCCGAGACGGTTCTGCGTTTCGGGACTCAAGTTCGGCCTCCCAGAGCACTTCGATTCCATTCTGATCTGAGTGGTGGACTCGATCACCTACGGCATAGAGCGTCGCGGCATCCCATGTCGGGGACGAACTACAGTCCGCTGCCGCTGCGAATCCACTCGCTCCGAGTGTCAGTGCTGGAAGTGTCGATGCCTTGCGTAGTATGCTGCGTCGTGTGAGCTTCATTGATGTGTTGTATTCGTATTCGCTGTTTGCTGAGCGATGCTGCTGCGAAACAGCACCGGTGGATGATCTAGATACCCGCCAGTTCTCTCACGATTCGATCGTTCTTGCCCGCTCAGTGTGTCTATCGAATTTCCATCCCATCTCGACCTCTGATTTCGATCGGCACGCGTGGAGTGATTTTCTGTCGCGCGTCACCGATCACAGCAGTGTGTTGTTGAGCCTCGTCAGTAGGGTGTGATCGACCGTATCGTGTGAGAGTGCCCAGATCATCGTGCCGCCGTAGTTGCTGTCCGAGAGCCATGTCATCTTCTCCTCGATCGTTTGGGGTGTCTCGTGACTGAGCACGAGAGACTGATCCGTGTTGTAACTCCACGCGCTAACGGCAGTGTCGTCGTACATGGTCTCCCACCCTGGCTGTGAGAGATCAACCTGACTCGTTGCGCGCTCTCCACCAGATGTTGCGATGTCCCAGTAGTCGTAGATACCGCTCGTTTCCGTGTCCGGGGGGAACGACCCGCTCCCAGTTCCACTAAACGGTTGGTACAGTCCGTCGTTGGTGCTATTCCCCGAGCCGTCTGGAGCTTGGACGCTAGCAAAGCTTCGGCCGTAGAACGGCGTGGCCATGTTGAGTTGAGATGGATCCCAGCCGTTGTCGACGTAGTACTGTAAACCAGACTCGATGTTCCAATCCGCAGCGTTCTCGTTCGGATTGTTCGGGTTCTGGTGCAGTGGTGACTGATGGGCCGAATAGTCGTCCCATGCGCCCGCGTAATCGAACGTCATGATGGAGGCAAAATCGAGCAGGTTCGAGAGCTGCCCGTGTTCGAGTCCGTCGTTCCCCTCGTGGATCCCCTCAGCAGTCAAAGGATCTGCCGTCAGGGCCACACTGAGATGATAGTCTTTTCCATCGTCTGCACCGGCCGCATCTAGCGCAGAGCGACACTCTTCGAGCAAGAGCGTAAAGCGGTGCTGATCACCAGCTCTCACTGTATTGCCTGATTTGCCACCTCCCCCAGGGTACTCCCAATCGATATCGACTCCGTCGACACCGGCCTCTCGGATGATGCGAACGCACTCATCAGCGAACGTTTTGCGGCTCGATTGGGTGTTTGCGGCGTCAGAGAAGTTCCCCGAATCGTTCCATCCACCGATTGAGATGAGACACGTGACGTCCGTGTTTGAGGCGATGTCTCCAAAGGATGTCACGTCATGGTAGGACTGTGGAAACAAGAATCGCTGAGCGTAGGTATCGCCCAATCCCGAGATGCTCCCATCTGATTCGGGTTTCATGAACGCATACTGCAGGTGGGTGACCTTGTCTGTTGGAATATCCGCCGGTACGTAGTCACGCGCGTATTGTGCCCACTGCATCCAGTAGCCCACGACCCGGTTACTAGTTGTCCCCCCACCGCCGTCGGTCTGCACGGAGACCGTGGCTGAGTTCGATGCAGTTGCGCCTGCATCGTCCGTGACAGTGAGCGTCACCAGATAGTCGCCGGCAGTGGTGTAGGTGTGGGTGGCCGTCTGTCCGGTGGTGTCGGTAGTGCCGTCACTGGTGAAATCCCATTCGTAGCTGTTGACCAAGCCGTCGGCATCAGAGGAGCCTGATGCGTCGAATGATACCTGTTGCTCCGGTGCTGGTGATGCTGGCGAGGTAGTGAACGATGCAGTTGGGGCTTCATTATCTCCACCTCCACTGCCACAATCGCCGATCTTCACCCAAACACTATCACTGGTGTCCGGTTCGTTGGCCTGTGTCCACCACTGCGCTTCCCAGAGTGCGTCGTTGTACACAACCTGTTCGCCCTCCGTGTAGGCGACGTCTGACTGCCACTGCGTGATTCCGCTGCAGTCTGCTGCCGCTGCGAATCCACTCGTTCCGAGTGTCAATGCTGGAAGTGTCGATGCCTTGCGTAGTATGCTGCGTCGTGTGAGCTTCATTGTGTTTTGTTTGTCTGTCGTCGGGCACTGATCTCTGTTAGTGCGTGCCTCATACGTCGTCTCTCGACTGCTGATAGCGGTTGCTACGGCTGACCGCTATTGATGGCGGTGGTTGTCGTTTCACTACGACTTTTGCTGAATTGCGTACGATACTCTCTCTTCTAGAGAGTTACTCTAATACAATATATTACCACCATATAATAATTTCTGAAGTTTATAGACTATTTTCTAAGAGGCAGTTTTAGGAACAAAACTCAACGCACCGATATCGTCGTGGATCGTACCCCCATCAATAATTTCCGTGTCGTTCCACCAGTGGTGCGGGGAGTAGATCGAATCTCTCTGGTCGTCGTTGATTCGATTACTGTCAGTAACCATTATTTACATGTGGTAGTTAGTATGAATATGATGCAGATTTCAATGTCAGATACAACAGACAGAGAGGTTGCAGACGGAGCGTATCTAACTGATGAGATGGATGGTGGTAAAATGACAACGGCAGGTTGACAGCGGCAGCACGTCTGTGTGCTGGTTAGCAGCCAGACGTATCGAGTCTGGCGACACAGCCAGTGGCTTGCGACGGACAACTATTGGAACGTGTGAATTCAGCTCGGTGGGTACGTCTCCTGATCGAGGATAACTTTCTCATCATTGGCGATGACAACTGTATCCGGATTGCTATTGTTGAGAACTGCGCCGGTAAATCCGGTGTAGACGGTTGTGTGGGTGTCTTCGCCGCTTCCATTTCGGACAGTGATTGTCGCATCCGGCCCGAGAGCAATGTCGCTGAATGTGTAGTTCTGTCCATGTCCTCCTTCGAAGCTGAGAATGAACTCCGAAAGATCGATTTCTGTATCACCAGTGTTCTGTAGTGTGATGAACTCTCCGTTGAGATTCTCTCCGTCACTTCCTGGTGCGTTTGCTTGAATTTCAGTGATTTCGATGGCTTCCCCTTCGGGTCGTTCGGAAATCAGTTGCGCCCCCGGATTTCCGGCTTCAGTCATAAAGGACGCAAGGGTGTTCACCGGGGCATTTGGATACGTGACAGCAGAGACAACGCGGTAGTCGGTCTGCCACTGCTCTGGTGTGAGCGTACAGCGCACGTATCCTCGATTGTTGTTGAAGAACCGACGATGCGGCTCGTTTGGAGTACCACCATAGTCGGTTATCCCGGAGCCGTCCCCAGAGGAGCTGATTGAGGTGCCAACGTACTCGGTACCGACGATTTCTGAGTCAGGATTCGAGAAGTCGGCTTTGATATTATACACGTAGTTCCGGTGGACATCGCCGGTGATCACGATGGGATTCAGATCTGACTGTTGGGCCATGAAATCACGAACAGTGTCTCGATCGGCTCGATAGCCATCCCATTTATCTCCAGCTCCGAAATTCTCAACGTCCGGGTCGGGATTTTCATCCGTTGCCGAGAACGGGACCTGTTGTGCCAGGACATTCCATTGAGACTCGGAACGAGCGAGTCCATCAATCAACCAGTCCTCTTGAACATTTCCAAGAAGTGTCCGATTTGGATCGCTCGCTTCCTCAGTGGATGACGTTTGATCGGAGCGGTACTGGCGAGTGTCAAGGACATTGAATTCGACGAGATCTCCGAACGTGAATCGCCGATAGAGTGGGAGATCGGGTCCCGTCGGCATTCTCGAAGGACGTAGCGGCATGTGTTCGAAGTACGCTTGGTAGGCGTTTGCACGCCGCTCTAGAAAATGCTCTGGTGGAACGTCGTTCTCTGAAACCTCATCAGCGTAGTTGTTTTCGACTTCGTGATCGTCCCACGTGACGAGCCACGGGAACGCGGCGTGAGCATCTTGAAGGTTTTCATCGGTCTTATAGAGCGCGTGGCGGAGACGATACTGTTCGAGTGTATTGGTCTCTGTATTGAATCGACGAGGAATCTCTGTGCTGCGCTCGCCAGTGCTCGGTGAAATCGGATACTCGTAGATGTAGTCTCCGAGATGAATCACCAGATCGAGGTCGTCTGCTGCCATGTGCTCATAGGCAGTGTAGTAGCCGGACGGCCACGACTGACACGACGCGAATGCGAAACTAAAACTATCTGGACTCGTTTCAGGTGCGGGTGCAGTCTTCGTTTGTCCGATAGGGCTGTATTTATTTCCGGCTTGGAATTGATAGTAATACTCTGTGTTATCTTCGAGTCCTTCAACGTCGACGTGGACCGAATGCGCCCATTGTGGGGTGGCGAACGTCACTCCACGCGTGACGACATTGTTCATCCCCTCGTCGGTAGCGATCTCATAGAGTACCGGTACAGGGAGATCGGGCATCCCTCCATTGGGTTCGAGCGGTTCTGGCGCGAGTCGAGTCCAGAGGACGACTGAATCAGGGAGCGGATCTCCCGAGGCGATTCCCAGTGTAAACGGGTCATCACTAAACCGCTTTGGTGCCCGATTAGCTGCTTTCGCTCGGTCACTGAGTGCGATCCCAGAAGCGCCGAGTGTGGCCATTCCACCGAGTGCACGGAGGAAGGTGCGTCGTTTCGTAGTTGGCAGATCTGTTGTCATGCTGTTTGCTTCACTAGTTGACTGGGCGCTAACAACATAATTTCATCCTCTGTAGAATATATTAGTTAATGTATTGCATTTAGATTGATATACTGGATCTGGATGATTGGTTTTTATACTTCTGTGACGAAAGGGGAATAATCACTCCGAGAGAAACAGGCAGATCAATGGTATCGGATCAGATCAAATCAATTAGTTATTCGTCTGCGTTCGAAAAATGATGCGTACATAACACAGCCCGTGATTGACGTGGGAGCACGCTCGAAACACCATCCGGTCAAGTCCCATTCTGGTGGATGCGGATACACACTCATCTGATTCTTCGTCGGCTGTGTGTCTCCTACGGTCGGCTTTCGATTGGTCATCAGCGTCGGTAGGGTGAATCAATAATTCCTTGCTCAAGGTCGTTTCTTCGTGCGGTATGCTATGTCCAGTCAGGAGTAATCTCTCTATTACAAAGTTGCATCCCGGACAACACATTGCGTTACCAGGAGAGGTCGTACCGAGAGTAATTCACGAGCGAACAGCGAGTGATCGCGGCCAAATCCGGAAAAATAAGGGTTACCACTCATGAATGGTGTTCTTGTCCTCGACAGCAATGGGCAGTCGGCCCTCAGTATCGTTCGGTCGCTTGGCAGACACGGCGTCCGTGTCACTGCCGGAGCGGATCGGCGGTTTGCGCTCGGGCCGATGTCGAAGTATGCGACGGACGTGTACATCCACCCAGACCCGGATGACGACTGTTATGCCTTTATCGACCATCTCCGAGCGTACTTGGCTGATAATGACTACTTCGCAGTCGTTCCGGTCACGGACAAAACGACGGCGCTATTGTCTCGGCATAAAGCCGAACTCGAACGAACGGGCACAATTGTTGCCGCCGAGGACTGGGAGACGTTCTCGCTTGTGTATAACAAGGCGAACACGTTCGATCTTGCTGCGGAGCTCGATGTTCCGACCCCCACGACATTCACGCTGGAGTCGCCGGCTAAGATCGATCACATTAGGGATGATCTGACGTATCCTGCGGTGATTAAATCACGGAGCAAGAGCATATGGACTGCAAATGGGACCCACAAGCTGAGTCGCGTCGGTGAGTCCCATTACGTCCGCTCGCCGGATGAACTTCTATCGACCTACAAGACACTCCACGCATCGAACGACGCGTTTGAGGAGAATCCACCGATAGTTCAAGAATATGTCCCTGGGGAGACTCAGACGACTGTTGTCTTGGCTGACGAGGGCGAAATCCTTGCACATTTCCAGGAACGACGGCTGCGGACTGATCCGCCAAGCGGGGGGAACTCGACGCTTCTCGATGGAGTCCAGAACCAGCGAATGTACGGATATGCACAATCACTAATTGAGTTACTGGGATGGACCGGGCCAGCACAGGTCGAGTTCATGAAACAACCTGATGGCGAATTCCAGCTCATTGAAATAAATGGTCGCTACTGGGGATCGCTCCCACTCGCGATGAACAGCGGCGTTGACTTCCCGTGGCTTCACTACCGACTGTTGCGTGGCGAGCGCCCAGAGCCGGTGGAAAGCTATCGAACGGATATTGTTCAGCGTCGCCTGCTGTACGGGGATCTTAACTGGCTCCATCACCGGCTCGTGGAAGGTGACTTTCGTGCGTTCGGGCCATTTTTCCGGTCATTTATTGGCCCAAAGCACACGTTCGTTTCCATTGATGACCCGCAACCTACCGCTGTCGCGCTCTTGCAAGCAGTCGAGCTTGGAGCTGGACAACTGATCGATACACTTCGACTGAAGACACGAATACGGCGGAACCTAATAAATCCGACGTGACCACCACACAGAAGACAAAACAACGCATTGTGTGCAACTGATTTCACGGTATCCATCTGCAAGGGAGATGATGACCGTCCATATGTCTGTACGGATGTCCTACTCGGACTGTATTTTATATTGTGAGCAGTCGTTTTGACCGGTCAATCAGAGCCCTGTCGGTCACAGAGTGTCAGGGAAGATATTTTCATCGTCTAATTACCGAAACTCGAGAGTCGTCGCCTTGATACCACCTATTGATCATTTCTATCGACATGGTTCACACTGACGGTAAGCATCCAACTGTTACACTCGATTATGTTGTCGATGAATAAGATAAGCCTATTTTCGACGTACGAAGAGCACATTCTTTTCATACACTAGAAACACATGTGAATGAGTACTGTGGTTACTGATTGCGTGTTCAGGATGCCGAGACTGAACAATATCTCGACGATGCAACAACATCTCGAATCAGATTTACAAGAGCCGACACGCATGCCGAAGTATGGGTTGTAAACTGTAAGTCAGATTTCCAACTTACATCTGAAATGGAAATATATAGAAGTAAATACTCATTACTGCTGAAAATCGACCACATTGGCATTAATTCTGTGTTCTAGCGTAGTCGCTTCTGCGAGCAATCCAATACTCTCAAGACTCCTATAGACGACGAACTCCCATACCTTCTGATGTGTGGAAATCACCACACTCCGCAATCATCGAAGCGATTCATCGATGAAACAAGCAGTATCAACATCAACTGGAATCGTCTCCGTTTAGTCTTGTTTTGATGGTGGTCTCTAAATGTGTCCGTACGAACCGTGCCAACTGCTTGTAACAGCCCAGTATGACACATCCGTCGTCAAACCTCTTGAATACGGCTGTTTTCCGATCTCAGGTGGTGACTCGTAGTGATTTGGACTCACCGATTACGAACGAACGTTAGTAGAGCTACCCTTGAGTTGTTATGGACCAACAATAATGAGCGGATATTTCTGCTCTATTACCAATACTATTGAACATTTGATATGATGTATGGTTTCATAGACACGAGGTTTGTAGTGGCCAACTCCAATCTTGACTTTGGTCAAAATACGGTGAATCTCGCTATTGCGATGTTTGGAACTGACGATCAGCCATTTTGGTATCTATGACGATGGTATCAATTCACAGCAACTGTGTTGTGGTGTCTCAGAGGAGACGCTCGTCTCGGGTCCCGTTACGGTGTTCTGCTGAGTGATTGCAATCAACTTCTAACCGTTCGCCGTAAGGTGGACAGCGTCGTGGGCGCCGTGTGGTTCGATGAGCACAACCTCTGCCTCGAACGGTGGATCATCGCTCCCGATAACAAAGTGGTCAGGATGTTTCAGGGCACAATGGATGCCAGTGGAGTTTGCACGAAAGCGGCCAAAGCGATTCACAATTAGAACGTCACGAAATATTCAGCACCCCCGCTGAAAGGATAGTGGTTCGTAATGGAAGTGTGACTGTTCTCTCAGGCTGTCGCTCCTCCATCAATATGGATAATCTCTCCAGATACATATTCCGACACGTCCGATGCGAGAAACAACGCCACGTTACTCACATCATCCAAGGTTCCCAATCGATCGAGTGGGATGTTCTCCGCCCGATCCGTGACCCACGATGGGTCCTCTTCTCGGACCGTCTCGTTCATCGATGTTTTCGTCGTCCCTGGAGCGATCGCGTTTACGGACACACCGTGAGGTCCATACTCGACGGCGAGTTGCTTAACGAGCGTGTTAACGCCACCTTTGCTTGCACAGTACGCGGGTAGATTCTCAACCCCACGAGATCCTGCTTCTGATGTAATGTGGACGAGCGAACCCCCAGTTTCCATCAGAGACGGAAGCACTGCCTTGCTCAGGCGAAGTGACCCGAGGAGATTGACGTCGACGACGGCCTTCAAGTCCCGCTCGGACGCTTTGTGAAGTGGTCCTCGCGTGAGTACTCCTGCGCTGTTTACCACGACATCAAGATCGTCGAACTCACCGGTCGCAGTAGCGACGGCCTCTTCAATCGAGTCTATATCACGGACATCGCACTCAATTGGAAGGCAGTTCTCGCCTCGGTTCGTGGCGATTTCTTCGAGATCATCCTTCGAGCGCGCCGCGATAGCGACATCAGCGCCGTTATCGAGGTAGGTGTTGGCGATCGAGCGTCCCATACCTCTGCTTGCACCCACGATCAGTGCATGCGTATTCGATAAGTTACACTGCATTACAGTCGGGTTGACTGTACCGACGCTCATAACTGTGGGTGGTCGTCATCACGACACCTCACTCGCACACTGTGTGACGATGAGTGAGTCGAGAGCCTACCAATATATTATTCAGCAGTAGCATTCACAAACATGGACAAAATTTCAACAAATGACGATTCAGGGAATTCGATCAAATCTGTTGAAACAGGATTCAAAATAATTGAATACCTCCATGACGTCGAAGTGGCAACCGCGACAGAGGTAAGCAACGAGCTTGACCTACCTCTCAGCACAGCTCACGTTTATCTGAAAACATTAGAGCAAATCGGATACGTCGTCTGCGAGAGCCAGAACTACCGAATTGGACTTCGATTTCTGCATCACGGCGGAGTCGCCCGACACAAACTCCGGATCTACCAAATAGCAAAGCACGAAATCTCTGATCTCTCTGAAAAAACACAAGAAGTCGCCAATCTGGGAGTCGAGGAGAATGGACAACGGGTCCTTTTACAGAAAGCCGAAGCTCCCGAGGGGGTATACGACAACCCACCGATCGGACAATTTACGAATATGCACTGGACAGCCCTCGGAAAAGCGATGTTGTCGACGATGTCGCCTGAACAAGTGGAGAAGATCGTAAGCGTACACGGTCTTCCCAAAGCGACAGAAAACACAATCACGACACTCGATACCCTCGTTGAGGAGCTGGATAGAACTCGTGAGCGTGGATACTCGATCGAGGACGAAGAGCGACGGCGAAGAATTCGGGCTATTGGCATCCCGATAGAGATATCTGACGGCGTGTCATCCACAAGCGCTATATCGGTTTCAGGACCTCGCAGTCGAATCCAGAAGAAAGAAGACGAGATAATTGATGCGTTGTACAACACTGCTAACGTGATAGGACTCAAATGCAATCATTATTGAGGTAAGTTCAATGCTTTTGGAGTCAACGAATGGGTTGTCTAAATTACGAATGTACGCCTGTAATCGACATTTGCAGTTTCAGCAGGAGAGACGTCAGAACAGCCCACCGAAGCAGCAGTACAGAACGGATGGATTGTATTGTTGATAACGTTTGCGTGCTCGCCACGTGAACAATCATTAATTACTATGTTTTGGTAGGCCCACATGCATCGCAAGTGGCGTATATCCACACATGATTAGAAGCAGTGAACTTCTAATTGTTTTCATCTATTGGAAGAATACAGTTCGACGACACTGAGTGATTTCCCTTGATTCAGTCCTCGTTCGATAGACTCTGAATCGATATCAAAGAGTTTTAACAGTCAACGAGGACAGATATTACAATCGTACCTTCGTAATGGTTCGGAAAACTGGAACTCTTCACGAAGAGACAGTTGTCGCCACGACAGCTGTTTCTATCAATCTGACTATATCATTCACACGCTCTATTGTAGATAATAAGTAAAAGTATCTACTCGACACGGGAGAAACCACGACTAACACCACAATGGAAATTCTACTGCGCAGAGTTTCCTCTGTCAGCGAAAGCGCTCACTGTACCAACTATTAGCGTCGGTTTCGACCACTGACAATGACTCAACTCCGGCTGCTGCATGGCACTTTCACGGAGGATACGTGGTCGATCGATATCCATCTCCCTCGAAGTAATTTTCCGTGTGAGCAGACGTAGTAATGTATGAATCAGTCCGAATCCCAGTCTATTGCTATTCTTGATCGTTAGCTGTAAGATACGAGTTTGATATAAGTCCAGATCCGACTAATTCGTCATCGGGTGGTTGTCGGTGGATTCGTATCTAATGGATTTCTTGAGAATATTGTGACTGAACGACGCGTACGATAATCGATTTATCGAACCATGCTAGACACGAGAATAGATGGAGAGAAGGGTAGTTGCCTGCCTGAAGATGAGTGATCACTTCTATCCCTCACGATACTAATGATTAGATATTTTCATTCTATACTTCGATCTACCATCTCATATTTTTCTATTCGGGATTAAAAGAACAGACTATAATCATTAATGAGGCGTCACGAAGGTTGTAGATCTTGTGCTAGAGCCTTGTTCCGTGTGAACTCGTGAATTCTCAAGGAAGATCGGACGCTGCTGATCGATCAGGCGATAAACGGTCTGTATCCCCTGTGAGTACCGGGAACGTAGTTGAAAGTAGTTTAAATGAATCTTGATATAGTGAACGGAATTCACAAATGGTCTCACTGTGCAACATCACTCGAAACACTGAGTGAACGCTATAGCACCGGCGAGATTATAGCAAGTGACTGGGCAGAGAGATGTACTCGTGACCGAACGTACTCTGACAGCGTCGCCAACAAGACTATGTTAGCCACCGCTCTCGCGGGAGCTTCTTTTGAGTACAGCGGTCGAGCCTATCGACAGCTTTTGATTATAGTAGACTCTGTTGAAATCCTTAGTGAGTTACAGGTTCAGTCGGTAGTTTGAGTAGATGCAGACCCTCCCAAAGTCTCGGTTGCTCCGGTTTGTCGAGGAAGCATTTCAGTTAGCGCAACGTGCCGTAGCTCGATACTCCTCGAAGTTCTCGAAGCAACGCTACACGCTCCATCAGCACATCGTTCTCCTCTGTCTCAAGGTTCGGAAGAACACGACCTATCGTATACTCCTCGACGAACTCATTGAAATGCCCCGTATTCGGAACGCGATCAATCTCACTGAACTGCCTGCCCCATCAACACTGTGCAAAGCGTTCGATAGACTCGATATGGCTGTCTGGCGAGTGCTGCTCAAACTCTCTGTTTCACTGCTCCCGACCAACGGCGTTGCGGGGATTGATGCTTCGGGATTCGACCGCAGTCACGCCTCGAAACACTACACGAAACGAGCCAAACTCACGATTCAGCAACTCAAAGTAACACTGTTAGTCGATTCCAAAGTGAATGCTGTCCTTGATTTACACGTGACGACGACACGAAAACACGATAGCCAGATCGCTCCGTCGTTGATCAAACGAAACCCTGAGACTATCGACATCCTGCTCGGGGACAAAGGGTACGACGACCAGAAAATCAGACGGCTTGCCCGTCAACACGAGATACGTCCACTAATTAAGCATCGTGAGTTCACATCGCTTCACAAGGCATGGAACGCACGCTTAGACGCCGACCTCTACGGCCAACGGAGTCAATCAGAGACAGTCAACTCAACGCTCAAGCGGAAGTACGGCGCGTTCGTCCGTTCACGACGCTGGTGGAAACAGTTCCGTGAACTCGCTCTTGCGTGTATCGTCCACAATCTTGACCAAGCAATCTAACGACCAGTGCAGGTGGTGGAGGTAGCGTTCTATGTGGTCCGTTAAACGAGAGCACTCAACTGTTCCTCTATGGTTTCTTTTTGCTGGAATCCAGTCATCTGTGTCTGTACTTCACCATTACCCAGAATGACCAGTGTCGGGACGGCCTGTACGCTATACTCGTTCACAGTTTCAGTCTCCTCTTCTATATCGACGTGCGAGAACTCTACATCCTCGTATTCTTCATCAAGTTCGTCCAAAATTGGACGCAGTTGTTTGCACGGGCCACACCACTCTGCACGGAAACCAATTACTTCGACAGACATTCAGATTACACCTTTTACAGCGAGTCCGAAGTACTTTTTCAATTGTAACACTGGTACGTCAACTGAATGATTGCTAAGTTCGCACGTGGAGTGTACAGTAGATTCACGTGAATAAATCTCTAAAGAAGAGGATTTCAACAGAGCCTTATAGTATTATTCTTCAGTTCGGCTTCTGAAGGTCGTTAAGGACGTTTCGGGTGAACGCTTGGAGCCGCTTATCTGGTGTGAGCACTTCCGGCTTGTATTCCTTGATGTCTGAGAGTGGCCAGATTGTACTCGCCCACGAGGGATCTGGATCAAGTCGCCAGTTATAGCCGAGTGATCCTGTGCTGAATACGTGCGCGCCCGATGATGCCTCGTACGCCACCGCGTCGGCATTGGCGTCGCGGTGAACAGATGTCGGCAGAAGATCCTCGTCAGCAGTCCCTTCCTCGTAGTGGAAAAACGTCGTCAGTTCGCTCGGGGCACAATCCTCACGGATGTAGTCCCATTCGTGGCCAATGCAGCCAACGACTGTGTCGCCGGCTTTGAATCCTGTGTTGCGCATCCACGGGTGATCGAGCGCATCCTCAACGACAGTGTAATTAGGAGCCGCCTCACGTCCCGCCCCGGTCCCCATGACCCCAAGCAGTTCACACTCGGGCCGTGGATCAGGAAGATCTCGGAACAAGCCCGTTTCATCTTGCGTGTCAGCCATTGGATCGTCCTCTACGTTCTCTTTGTAACCAACGATCGTCCGATCGTCCTCGTAGCGAATCTGCCAGAGGGCAGTGTTTGCTGCAAGAAACGCAACGTTTGTTCCCGCATCCCGAGCTGCCTCGAACCCGTCGCGTTGGGCCCTGCTCCAGTACTCGTCGTGGCCTGAACTGATGATAAGATCGTGCCTTTGGAGCATCTCTGGATTGCGGTGGACATCGCTGTCCATGACGTACGAGACGTCATACCCCTCACGTTCGAGAAATCGAAGCGCGTGGATAGCGTAGCTCATGTGGAGTCTCGGTGCCTGTCGCGGACGGTCGTACGAAACGACATCCGCCGATTCCGTCCCGTTGTCGGTGTCCTCGTCAGTACTCGTGAATCCGTAGAGACTCTTTCCACCCCATCCATTGTACGCCTGTGAGGTGGCGTAGGGTAACTGAACGAGCAGCTTCGAGGGCTGTGCATCGTCCCGGGGACGGACTGCAAACGCGTGTGCCGTTGAGTCGCCTTTGTGTTTGCCACCAGTGCGAACGAACTTCGCCAAGTACAGTCCCGTCGTCCATTGCTTCGTCGTCTCAGCTCTGTCTGTGACCGGCCAGTTGCATTGAACTTTCCCCAATTGATCGGGATCAGGGATCGGCTGGACCGTGCCCCTCGACTCGGGAAGGCAGGCTACTAACCGTCCACCATCGCCGCCGTACCAGCCCAATCGATAGATCTCAACGCGGTACGATGACGGTGGGTCCGTGCTGACGTGAAATTCGACGGCTTCGCCAGATGTGATACTCGTCTGTGAGGTGTATCCCTCTATCCGGTGGGTTATTCGCCACGGCCGCGATCGAATCGGTAACGACGGAAACCAACGAGCGTCACCAGACTTTCTGTTCTCCACTGTGATAGGGTTCGCTTTCACTGTCCCAGCGGACGCCGTTGCACCAGCCACTGAAAGGGCCGCTGCCCCGGCAACTGTTCGCAGATAGCCCCGTCGGGAGACGTTCCCGTCTGATACACCGTCGCCGGTGCTATCCGCAAACTTGTCGTCGGACATGACACTCCCCAAGATGGCTCAATCAATAAAGATTTCTATTGTGAATGTCGGAAATCGCCCTGCTTAGGCCTTCATTCCCGTGAATTCGGCATGGTATACTGCTGCACTGTATCGCTTTCTTCGTGTAATTTCTCATGGAGGTATGAGTACTGATCCCCTCATTTCTTGAACAATCGTCATCTAATTCCACATATTCTACATCAAACACAATTAGTTTGTAATAAAACTTACAGTAGATAAAAACCGAACCTACGCATCATACTTCTTATACAATTTCTTGTTCAAGATGAATTGTCTGGTGAGAAATTGGGTGTTTTGGATGGACTCGGCGTTGATTACAGCGACTTCGAAAGATATGTTGTGGTCTGCACGATTGGTCAATCAAGCTCGCTCCAAACGGGTCGTCGTTGACACTCTGTCGTAGTGCAATTAGCAGTCGTCGATCGAGCCTGCATTCGGCATCACTCTCGGAACGTACTCGCCGAGAACCCGCCGTCGACAGTGAGTATCTCTCCTGTGGTGTAACTGGCTGCGTCACTAGCGAGATAGATGACTGCGCCCGCTATCTCTTCGGGACCTCCCATCCGCCCACCGACCGTTCGCTGCTCGATCGTCTCGTGGCGTGGTGTTCCTTCGGTGTAGGTTCCTGTGGTCTGCTCAGAGACGATGAATCCTGGTCTGACTGCATTCACTCGAATTTCGGGACCGAGTTCCTCAGCGGCGACTCGGGTGAACGCATCGATACTTCCCTTAGCTGCAGAATACGCTGCAAGGTTCGGGATAGCCAGTCTCGCCGACAACGATGCAATATTGATAACAGATCCAGTGTCCATCGCATTGGCGAACACCTGCGTCGCCCGGTACGTGCCGTCTATCTGGAGATCAAACACGTCCGCCCAGTCCTCCTCAGAGGCTTCAAGGACGTCTGTGCGTGCGATGTAGCTCGCAGAGTTGACAAGTATATCGACCCCACCGAACACGTCGAACGCATCGTGCTGTAGTCGCTCGACGGACTCCCGATCGGTCACATCGCAAGTCAGCTCGGCCGTGTCGGCTCCGAGTTCTCGGAGCGACGCTGCCGTGTTCGCTACCTTCTCTTCGGTCCGACTCGCGGCGATCACGTCGGCTCCATCGGCCGCGAATGCCTTGGCGACTGCTTGTCCAATGCCGCTCGTACCGCCAATCACGACAGCTCGCTTGTTCTCGACGGTCACTGGTGTATGCGTAAAATCGTCATTCATGACAGGATAACCGCAAAGCACCGACTTAGTGATTGTGGTGAGCCAAGCGTCGTTCGGAGAATGGTTTGAGTGCTTCTTTTCGACGATCGATCGACGCGGCGCGGGAGGTACATAAGAGACGGTGTCGATTGTCATCTGATTCGTCGAACTACTAACTGGGTCAGCTCCTATTGCTCTCGAATTCGAGTCTCGTTCAGTGCGCTCCCGTGCGTACAGGTGCGTACTGTGCTCGATATTCGATAGAGGCTACGTGAAGACGAACCATGAAACAGTATCGTTCATAGCCCATTCGTAGGTTAGCAGTATCGAACCGATGGAAATCATCCGACGGGTTATTTTTTAAAACGCTCTCTGACTTTTCATCACTGTTGAGATAGTCTAATCGAGATCACTACGTGGCGAATGGGACTGTGTCTGGGCAGATGTCGATCGGTTCTCAAAGCCCCACAAGCCGCGGCTATCTACTCGTGCGTCGGCTTCGATCGTTCCGAACGTCTCCCGAAGAGTGAACTCCGAATCGTCATACCGACGGGCGTACCCCCGCTCAAGCAACGCACGATTGAAATTCGTCTCGCCCTTGTAGACGTACACGACGAGTCGCCCGTGGGTGTCGCGTCTATCAGTGTCTGGGTCCGTAACAATGCGAACCTGCTCTCCAACCAGTTCGGTACGGGTGAATGTAGTTGCTCTATCTCCCCACAGCAAGAGCCAATTGCGACCCCGGGGTGTGTCAGGAATCCCGTATTCGTCGGGGGTCTCATAGGCGGTGTTGGTTTCCGGGGTGTCGACTCCAAGCAGGCGAACAAGATCGATCTTGCCATCCGAATACGCAACTTCAACTGTATCTCCATCGATGGCGCGCGTGACTGTTACCGATCGTTCTATCCCATCGTCAGTCGGGTTATCTGGTCTCGGAATGGGCGTCGGTGGTGGCTCAGATGTCAGTGTCGCTGTCGAAGTGACTGTGGGCGTCGCTGGTTGTGTTGTGGATGGTGAGGCTGTTCGTTCGGGGCCGACCGTGGAGGGGGATAAAGTGTCTGTCGCTGTTCCTGTCTGTATCTGTGTCTGTGTCTGTGTCCCCGAACTAGTTGCGATCAAGTGAATCGGTGTCGATGCTGGAGTCGACGCACGCGTGGTGGATGTCTGTGATACTGTTGCTGTCGGAGAGGACGTTTCCGTGGATTCGGGCGTCAATGAGGCTGGCTCATTATTGCTCCCGCATCCAGCAAGGGGGACGACAAGCAAGAGCACAAGTAACAGCACACGTATCTTGCTGGTCATTGCTGCTCCGCTAGCGGAGGTAATATGAAATAAGCTTTCTGTGTCTGCGGCCATTGGACACAATCAGAGTAACTGGGAGTCTATCCTCCATGCTTAGTGTTTTCTCCTGTGTGGTGAGGTGGTTTCTAACCGTTTCGTCACGTTGTTCATCACGTCTGGAACCACCGCGTCGTGTGTCTGAATTCAGGTTTCTCCCGATTTTGTTCGCTGAGCTGATCAGCCGATTCAATCGAGTGGGCTGGTTGTTGGGGTCTCCTGTGCCGATCGTACACTCTGAATCCGCCACCGCAAGAGACCAACGCAGACCAACCCAACAATCAATGCAATATTAATAATATAGAGCGCGGTCGTGTAACTCCCCGTCGTCTCAAGAATTGTCGACGCCAATGTCGGTCCTGCAACACCTGCAACACCCCAGGCAGTAAGGCTGTAGCCGTGAATCGCTCCGAGTTCCTTCGTGCCGAACAGATCACCGATGTATGCAGGAAGACAGGCGAATCCCCCGCCATAGCACGTGATAATCAAGAATAGGAGTCCTGCGAGAATCCACGCTCCCGAGATCTGTGGCATGAGGAAAAAGACGAGGATTTGAATAGCGAAGAAGATTGCGTACGTCGTTGTTCGACCAATATAATCCGATATACTGGCCCAAAAGATCCGGCCACCACCATTGAAGAGGCCAATATAACCAACAATAAACGCTGCAGTTGTCGCAGTCGCACCGCCGATCGACTGGAGCATCGGTGACGCGAAGGCTAGTAACATAATTCCTGCAGATACGTTTATGAAAATGATGAGCCAGAGCAGATAAAATCGTGGTGTTTTCCGTGCTTCCCTCGCTGTCAACTCTTCGAGGTCAGTCGAGGCACTGACGCCATCTGAACTCTCTTCTTCGAGATCTGTTTCATCCATACTATCCGGAAGCCATCCGTCGGGCGGCTTCTGAAGATAACTCGCGCCCGCAGACATCAAGACGAAGTATCCGATTCCGAGGACGTAGAAGGCGACAGGGATACTGAACGTCTGTATCAGATAGTTCCCGACAGGGCCAGTCACCAATGCCCCAGCACCAAAGCCCATGACAGCCAATCCTGTTGCCATTCCACGCCGATCAGGAAACCACTCAACGAGGGTGGAAATTGGGGAGATATACCCAATCCCGAGACCCATTCCTCCAATTACACCATAGGTCCCAAGGAACAGAACGAGGCTTTCCATCTGTACACTAATGCCAGCTCCAACCGTTCCGAGCCCATACAAACTGGCTGCTGTGAGGCCAGATCGTCTTGGACCGTACTTCTCAACGAAAATTCCCAGAAAGGCAGCAGTTAGCCCGAGAACGAAAATCGCAATTGTGAATGCGAGCGTTACATCGGATACTGCCCATCCGACAGTTGAGTGTAGTGGATTCTGGTAAATACTGTACGCGTACACTCCACCAATTGAAAGGTGGATTGCAACAGCCGAAAGCGCGATTAGCCAACGATTTTTATCGGTTTCCATAAGTTACATTCCCTAACAACAAGCGCTATCCGATATAATAAATTATTGTTGTAGGAAGATATTTCTTAATCTAAACTATATTATATGAATTGTCGAGTGAGATGATCAAATATTCGATGATGGCTGATGTTGGTTGTTGGGGGACGTATTCGTGAACAACCGCTAAATCGCCTCGTGGATGATTGAATCTCTCCTCATTCTACGAATCATCGTTTGACACCACTGATCACATACTGGAAGCGATACCTTATCATCGATATCCCAACTAAACACGAACGTGACCATTACTACGAACTGTTGCACACGTCAGCACGTTACGACCACCCGGTTTATAATGTCGCGCGGCGACAGGAGAGGTGGGATGTATGACAGCTGAGACGTTTGAAACGTATGCGGCTGCCCGAACGGACGCACGCTTTACCGAGTGGCTGCGTGAACGCTCCGAACCGGACTGGGCCGATGCCACTGAGCACCGGTTCGTGCGTGAACTCGGTGACGGGACCCTCGATGACGCACTCTTCCGGCGCTATCTCGTGCAGGATTATGCATTCGTCGGAACTCTTACGAGCGCCTTCGGCTATGCAGTCGGTCAGGCACCGACAATGGAAGCAAAAGGGAGATTGTCGGAATTTCTAGGGATACTAACCGACGAGGAGGACAACTACTTCGAGCGCTCGTTCGACGAGTTAGACGTTCCTGACAGCGACAGAATAGATCCATCGAAGGCAGACGTCACCGAAGCGTTTGAGGATCTATTGATTCGAGCCGCAGTTCAGGGAGGCTACGAGGAGGCACTCGCAGTGCTCGTTCCCGCGGAGTGGGTTTATCTGACGTGGGCGACTGCACCATCAAAACCTCCTGAGACGTTCTATTTTCGAGAATGGATCGAGATCCACAACACGCCAGCGTTCGAGACGTTTGTCGAGTGGCTACGATGCGAACTCGATAAGTACGGACCGAGTCTCAGCGAGCATCGACAGCGTCGCATCGAGCGTCTCTTCTGCCGGACCGTAGCGCTCGAAGTTGAGTTCTTCGATGCGGCTTACGAATAAGGTGAAACAGTGATCAGGGGTGGTACTCATTCGTGTATTGCTCGTTGGTCGTTATCAGTTCAGCCGTGTGTTCTCCGACTTCGATTATGTCCTTCCATGGATCAAATGACATCGATAGTATCACAAAGAAAATTATCCAGTGATATTATAATGTGGTAAGACTTTTGCACACTGACCCAAGAGCACGGTGATATGTGTCCGAACGAGACGAGATTCGATGTATCGTCGGTGACGGAAGGTAGCTGGCGGACGTATCTTTCCAAGATGGGTCCTTCGTGGATCGCTGGTGCTATCGCCGCCGGCCCTGCAACGATGGCGAGTGTGATCACAGCCGGTGCAACGTTCGGCTATACCCTACTGTGGGTCGTGATTCTCTCCGCGATACTCGGGGCAACCGCTCAGTATCTTGCAATGCGACTCGGCCTGCTAACCGAATCAGGAATCGTCTCTGTTGTCGAACAGCATCTCGGTGAGGGGTGGGCATGGGTGCTGGTTATTGACACCGTTCTCGCAGCGGGACTCGCCCAGCTGGTGATCATGAAAGGCGTGGCGGATATCAGTGCAACCGTCACGGGGAGTGATGCACGGATTTGGGGCGTCACGTGGGCCATCATTCTTGCTCTTGGATTGGCTGGTCACGGCTACAGGTTCATCGAACTCTTAGCAAAATTCCTCGTCATCGCTGTCGTCATCGCTTTCTTCGCATCCCTATTTTTCGTCCCTATCGACGCGTCTGGTGTTGCAGCGGGACTCATCCCTCAGATTCCAGCAGGCGTCGACGGTGCGCTCGTTGCGGCTGGAATCCTTGGTGGTGCCGTCCACATCACACTCATCACGATGCACTCCTACACGATGCACTCTAAGGGCTGGACGTCACGCGAGTATGGACTTGCAACGTTCGATGTCGGCACATCGATGCTTATTGCCTTTGGCATCTACAGCTTTGCAATCTTTATCGTTGCTGCGGGCGTCCTGCACTCGCCTACTGTGGCTGCGGCGGAACTCTCCGCAGTGGCTGCTGCTCAGGCGCTTGGCCCATTAGTCGGAACAAACGCCAAGTGGCTATTTCTCCTCGGGTTGTGGGGTGCAGCCGTCTCTACACTTGGCGGTAACACCATCGTTCCTCCGTATCTGATCGCCGATAAGCTAGGGTGGCGAACAGAGGTCTCCGACATTCGATACCGTGTGCTCTTGGCCGTCGTGGCACTGCTCTCGGGGCTAGGCGCGTTCGTCGGAGGATCCTTTTTTCCGCTACTGGTGCTTGTGCTGGCGTTCGGTCTTATCGGAACACCATTTGCCATCGTCGTCGTACTGTATCTTCTCAATAGCGAGGCGGTCCCGGAATCGAACTCGACGCTCGCAAATCTCGGCGGGATTATTCTCCTTGCAGTCACTACTATTCTCGCCGCTAACTTCGTCCGCACCCGAGTGCTTGGAAACCTCTCTGAACCTGTACCCTTGTTCGTCGCAGTCTTCGCTGCGGTGCTCGGAATCATCACCGTCGCTCTGATCGGTAAGTTTGTTCGTGAAGCTCTCGCTAGCTCCGTAATACAATGACGGATTTCCCATTCGAGCTGTCGGGGTCAACGCTCATCACAGGACCCTCAAACGTCGGCAAGACTCGACTGACGGCCCGTGCTCTCGACACGTGGGTGATGCGCCACGGGCCTGACGGTGTCGTTGTCTTCGAATTTGGACCCGAGTTCGAACACGAGGGACGTATCCTCGGCCGACACCTCTCGCGGTTTGGAACACTCCCAGACGATGTGTGGCTGGGCGGTTTTGATGCTTATGCGCCTCGTGCTGAGGGAGCGACGAATGAGGAATCTCAAAAGCTTGCTGCGGAAAACGCCGACCGAGCAAAGCGCATCATCGAGTCTGCACCAACCGATCCACAAGCAGTGTTTGTCAATGATGCATCAATACCGTTTCAACACGAACGGAGTCTCCCGAAGAGCCTCATCGAGTACTGTGATGGCTCAGATGCAGTAGTGGTGAACGCGTTTGAAAGCGACGAACTCGGGTCAGAGGATGACGTCTCTCAGCAAGAACGTGAGGCGCTTTCTGTCTTTCAAGCGTGGGCCGATCGAGTGATACGACTGGAGTGAGACCGACCTCGTGTTTTCATCAACGGAGAACAGCGCTGTGAGCCGCTCGAATCAAAAACTGCTTCTATTCAGTAGCACAGCTCGAGTAACTCTCTACTGTGCGTGGGCCTCGCGCAATCCGTTGATATCGATTTTCTCCATCTGGAGCAGTGCTTCCGTGACTTGTGCTGAGGTTTCGGCGTCTTCTTCTAAGATGTCGGAGAGGACTGCTGGCACAATTTGCCACGATACGCCGTACGGGTCCTCCAGCCAGCCGCACTGTCCTTTCACCCCACCATTTTCTGTGAGGCCGTCCCAGAAGTAGTCAACTTCTTCCTGATCCTGACAGTCGACAATGAAGGAAATTGCCTCGCTGAAGCCGTAGTCGTGTTCTCTTGCGCTATCCATTGTCACAAAACGCTGTCCTTCGATCGTAATATCGGCAAACATGACCGTTCCTTCCTCGTCAGGTCCTTCATTTGGGCCGTACCGGGTGATTTCTCCGACGTCTGATTCACTGAATATCGACGTGTAGAAGGAAATCGCTTCCGCTGCGTTACCACACTGATCGCCGACGAACATCAGTGACGGGACGATCTTCTGCTCAGGTCTGTCGTCATCGAACATCAACTGCCATGAGACGCCATACTTGTCTTCGGTCCAGCCGTATCTATCGCTAAATGGGTATGTATCGAGTGGCATATGCTCTCTCCCCCCATCCGACAATTCTGCCCAGAGTTGGTCTACTTCTTCTTTCGTGTGGCAGTTAACGATGAATGACACAGCGGGCGTAAATCTGAACTGTGGTCCGCCATTGAGAGCCACAAATTCCTGCCCTTCCAGCTCAAATGCCACAGTCATGACGCTCCCTTCTGGTTGGTCGGAGACAGCGGCTGATGCTGGATCGTACTGAGTGACTGTCCCAAGAGTCGAATTGTCAAAGACTGAGACGTAAAACTTCGCAGCTTCTTCGGCTTCTGTATCGAACCACAAGTTTGGTGTGAGTTTTTGCATGGTTTTGCTCTGTTCCATCTTCTACTGACTGGAATCGTTCCGCTCGCATTTTTGCTTCTGCATCTATTCGATATTTGATACCACTTCCATCGTGATTTGGCTCTTCCTGTTGCTTACGTTTCATCGGCTCTATTCAGAGCATTCCACAGAACGGTATGATGCTATCAAATCTCCCTAGTGTATGATTTTTCAGAGGTGAGTTATCCAGTGGGGTATAGGCCTTCAAAGAAGAAATAGACATGCCGAGTGGGGTGAAAGTGTAACTAACTCACAGATATTCATACGATACCTGTGATGGAAATGAGTGTACAATCAAGGGTCTCGTCAGTGGTCATTTCCGGCTCTGAAATAGTGAGTTGTACCCATTGACGGTTCTTTGATCAATATGGTGACTGTTTGAAGCAACAATGAGTACCCACTATTGGCTGAAGCACGTTGTGGCGACGGATCTGAAGTACGTCGTTGGTGAGATATTCAGCGTTTTTAGCAGATCATGGTGAGCCAACATTTCCTTTAAGTGGTTCTGGCGACAAGGTGAAGATATAGACGAGGTTCTGAACGGAGCTATATTTCTCTACACCTTCCAAGTGAGATCTATCGGTGATTCACTGGTTAATGGACATTACCAGATTGTTTAGTAAATCTACTCTGATCCCAGTATTTTATATTATTCACCACCGAATATTAGGGTAATAAGCGACTCTAATGCTGATCATAAACCCTGTCTGCTGGCACGCATCTCGGTCATGGAGAGATGACTCATTCGTACCCTTGCTTCACGAGTCGCAACCGAGGCGTTGGCTCACTCATAAAGCGCCACCAACATTCTGGAACGACCTCTTGCTATACAGTGGAAGATCGATCAATTCCCAATCACCGAAGTCCAGTATCAACGCCTATGTCCGATATTTGCAGTGCGCAGTTTTGCCTGAGAATTGCTATCCGCTCTCCTGTGCGCACCGACCGTCTGATCACTCACGACGAGACCGTCAACAATGAGCGACGTCAACCGCGGGGATAATCGAAATGCCTGATCGGCGCACCCGTCGTGGGGACCGCTCTCGTCCCCGAGATAGTCGCCGTCAACAGCCACCTGCTCATCATCCGTGGATTGAAAGCATTCTCATTTGTCACTCTTATCTCATTCTCACCGTGACCTGTGTCGGTCAAATTCTCCACGAATACGCCCATAAACGTGCGTGTGAGTACCTAGATGTCACGGTAGAGGATGTCTGCTACTTTCGGTTTGCCGTCCCACCTGGCTACGTCAGCTATCGGACACCACGATACTACAGGGACCGAGTCGGCATTGCTCTGGCCCCGATTTTCAGTAACACGTTGATCGCGGCTGTCCTGCTCTGTGGCATGATCGGTGGGCTTGATCGGTGGGGAATTCCGCCGCTTTCAGCGGACTTCTTCAGAGCTTGGATTGGATTTATTGGCACTGGCTGGCTCGGATTCGCCTGTGCGATGCATGCCGTCCCAAGTCGCGATGACGCCAATCTAGCATGGGAGGCCACCGTCGAACAGTTCCCCGCGATCGGCACAGTTCTTGCGCTCCCACTCGTCGTACTTGTGTACACGCTCTCACGGCTCGATTGGATTGGTATCGACTATCTCTACACGGCTGCGCTCTTTTCTGGGGTGTTTTCGCTCTATCACTCTGTGCCACTTCTCCAAATGACTGTTCAGACTTTACTTCAACTTCTGAGTGGCGTGTGACCGCTTTCGCCGTGCTACTTCAATAAGACAGAACAGTTCTTTCACTCAGATGACGGAAATGATACTTCGGTGAATATACAATCAAAAGATAATCGGGCGCTCTTGTCAAATAGCCCAAGTAGCGACGCGAGAAGAGACACAGGAGAGATCTATCACCGATTTACCAATAGGAGTTCTCGTCATTCACGCAGAGCCAGAGAGAAGGTGGGCCGTCATGTGAGCGAGGGCCCAGTCGAGGGTCCTCGCCCGGAGACCGACGGACAGCACCACCCGAGACCGAATGCGTTCCCCCATGCTCACCGACCATGAATGGGTAGCATGCCCTCCAAATAACTACCCATATTGACCACTTGTGGTGACATTATTGAGGCCCTGGCTTGCACTAGCAGGCATATCCTCAATTGTACAACTCTGTTGCCAGATCAGCCAGCGAGTCTCTGTGTCTCCTCTTCGTCGTTGGATCCGCTAGTAATCCTGAAAATCACGTCAACAGTGCTTCCTTTGCCTCACAGACACGCCGAAACTCCTCTTCGGAACCACCGTTGTCCGGATGGGCGGCTTTTACTAGCCGTCGGAACGCATCCCGAACAGTTGATGGATCAGCATCCGGCGGAATGCCGAGAATCACATGCGGTGGATGATCTGGCGAAGAATCACTCACATCCTCTGCCGGTGGAAGTCGGACGTTGGCGAATTCGCTTTCTCCGGTTTGTACCGGCTGGTTCTCCATCTTCCGCTTTTCACGGATGTAAAGAGACAGCGTCCGGATATTGTCTCGAAGACGTGCGTACGAATCACACGCTACAGCGTACTGGTCTTCATCTCGTGACCACCGAACCACTGCGCCAGGATCTGCGGGATTGGCGTCCGTATACGGGTACTGCGGGTTCGCCTTCTGATGTTCTGCAGCCGTCGAGAGATGCCACTCATCGACACCGATGCGCTCTAGCTCACCTGCCAAGGTGTCGATTGACTGCCGGATCGACGTCTCAAATGGAGTGTCCTGTGTCCGTTCGTGCGACGGCGTTCGGTCCCAGCCAACTGGCCAGTCGAGAGTGTTGCTGTCCGTTCTCGAAGACTTACTCGGCATCGTCACCAGCCCTGGGATGTGCATCCATGTAGTGCTGCCACTGTCTGCAGGCAGTCGCACCGTCCATTCCTTCTGCTAGTAGCGTGACGTTCTGCTCTTCGGTGAGTACAAGCGCATACGGCTCAGTTTCCTCCGAGAGCTCGTCCCACGCTGCTGAATCTTTGAGGATACTCAGACGGGTATCGTCAGCCGAGTTCGATGCATCGACGCTTCGATTTGAAACGGTGTTCGGAGAGAGCTTCCAGCCCGCACCGAGCAACGCGTGTACGTCTCGGAACGAATTCTCTGACGGATTCGGTGGCACTGAGGCGACGTGCTCGAATCCCACATGTTCGAACACGCGCAGGCTCTTCTCAATGTCGTCTGTCGAAATCAGGTATTCGGACGGTGTTCTGTTTCCAGTCGCTTCACCTGGAACGAGGCCCAGAAAATCACCGTCAGCAATGGACGTGATAGTAACACGGCAGCTATCCGACCCACCCATCTCTCGACGTAGTTCGTACAGCGGCCGGTCGCCGTCGTATAATTCCATATACGTCGCGTACTCGAGTTCCTCGTAGGCAGGGTGGGTGGCAAGCTTTGAAGACAAACTCTGACACTTACTCATCAGGACCCTCCACAGAACCTATCTCCGAACCTATTGTCGTATTTAATCATGTATACAGATAATCCTCTTTGTACACTACGTCACCCACGATAATCGTTGCATCAAGCTCTTGGCTCAGTCGCTTGCGGGTCCTCGCAGTATCAGTTGTTTCGTCGGTCCGCCACCAGACGATTCGTCCCGCTGACTTGCGCCGCTCAATCCGACCCCCCCGGTGTAACTCGGTGAGTTTCTCTCGTGCCGTCTCGGGCGTACAACCGAGCGAATCAGCCACATCTGAGGATGTGATCGCCGGCCCAGCCATGGTATCAAAGACGCCAACCACAGCATCAAGGGTAACTGTCTCAATAAAGTCTCCCGTTTCACCATGCTTTCGAGGCATATCGATACGACAAAACACACCGAAATAAGACTTTTCTGTATCGCGATATGTCGTGACAATATGCTAAGAACTATCGCAGTAATGATTATACCGATGGCTGAAATCACGATGGACTGTTTTTAACTGATAGTTGTTTTCATGATAGGAGGATATTTATTCTGTATAAATTATAGTATGTTCACAATATCCGTCTACAATGGCAGAAGTTATCGCAATTGGAGTTCTATTATATCTATATTATTACTGCTATTTCGAGTTATACCTAAGTGTAGAGATAGCCTTTATACGCTGGGTGTGCACGTGTAGAAATGTGCTGGGATGGTGCCACCTCAACCGTCGACATGATGTCATGGGGAAGGTGAGTTCGCACCCAGTGAATGACAACTAACAATGAGACGAACTATTCAGCTTTCAGTGACCGCACTCATGCTCGTGAGTCTACTCGCAGGGGCCTGCGCTGGGTCTGCCGGCGCAACGTCGTATGCCAAAAAAGTCGATGTCGATAAACGAGTAAACGATAACGCGGATAATAACGCGGATACGACAACGAACAATCCTGTGATTGGGATTAATAACGAGAACAACAACACGAACGGCAACAATCTCGAGAACACCAACACCAACAGCAACGCGAATAGCGCTAACGCGAACGCGGACGCCAACAGTAGCGGTCTCGGTCTCGACGTGAGTGTTGGTGGACTTACGGATGGATAACGCTGCTATTCACAGCAAGACACACAAGCGATTGCTCGATCGCTTCAGACAGCAGTGATCGCCAGCGGAGCGCTGTCGAACGCCACAGCGCTCGGCAATAATCAATATATAATCTTCCACGCATCTAACACATTGGATAGTGACAACAACAAGAGGGAGTGTCATTTGATATATGGCCAACAGAACATCCAATGAAGCGCAGCAGACGCGCGATTCGAAACGCGTCGAGTTCACGAACACCACTGTCCTCGCCACAAGTAATATCTGAATTAATCGTCCCGAACGACGGAAGTCGAGATCAAATCACAGAAGAATATACGATTAGTAATCAGTTGATTCCTCCGTGACTTCGATAGCTGTATCTGTGTCCATATTCCAGGTCTCAGTCGCTTCGCTGCCGATGCCAGGAAGGTAGTCGCGGAGACCGCTCTCTTGTGCTGCTGTGGTAATCTCGGTTGCCAGTCGGTCGAGTTCTTCACCATCAGTGAGTGTGCTCACCCGATCGGCGACGGCGTCGGGATCACCGTATTCGATGAACGCCTCCACTGCTGCCTCTCCGAGTTTCTCACCGATGACGTTCCCGACTGCTGTTTCGATGAGCTGGCCGAGTGGGAGATAGCTCGTCAGTTCAGTCGCAACACGTCGGCCGATAAGCCGACCGATAACTTTACCAGCTTCTTCAGTATCGACGGCCTCATCCTCTATGTCCTCAAACTCACCGTCAAGTAGCTCTTCTATCTCGATGGCTTCGAGCAGACTATGGACGGCATCTGCTGTGAAGTACGTCTCTAGCCCTGTCGCTATCGCATCGCGTGTACTATCTGGAATTGTCTCTGATTCAGTGTCCATCATCTAAAATATCAGTCGCGCATCGGATAAGGCTGATCCATGATACATCCAGTGACGGTTCAACGTTGGGATGTGGACCTGTATTTGTAGAGTATGAATAGAACCATTTTTTATGCTAGTACTTGGATGTGAATATATGGCTGCGATATCCTCACGAAACGTTCTTTTGACCATCGTCGTCTTCGGGCTGATGTTCAGTGGTTGTCTTACACTCAGTCCGTCAGTTACGACAGAGACGAGCGAATCTTCCGTGTTCAAAAGCCTTTCAACCGATGAGCCGTGGGCTGGCCAACACGTCAGAGTAACTGCAACCCTCCGGTCAACTCCAGCAGCAGGGAACGTAACAACGATTACTATCATCGATGACAGCGGACAACCGTACGACACAATCAGTGTCGAATCTGGACAAACTACTGTCATTCTCTGGGTGCCCACCGATCAGACGTCGACGCTCGTCGCAAGTAATAGTGTCAATTCAACATCTATTGGTACGCTGAATGTCACTAGTAGCGGGAACCGCGTGTTATAATAGGTGACTGTCCAGTGTATCAAGAGAGCTAGAACGTTCTTGGACGCAAATAGTATGGAGTGGATTTTTACTGCTATTGAATGTGGGTAGTATATGGAGAAATCTGAACCCACCGATTCGAGCTGGGAGTACACGACGCTGCGGCCACCCAGAGGCGATACGAAAAAAGAAGCAGAGGATCCAACGGACGAGATGAACGAGCTAGCTGCTAAGGGATGGCGACTTATCGAGACCATCGATTATACGGGTGGTGGAACCAAATTTCTCGTGTTTGAGCGTCCCGCCTCGTCGGCTGCCGACCGGTCCCAAAATAAGAGACAATCATGAGCTCCGAGATCGATGAATCAACCGTTGATACCGACGTTGACGTCAGCACGGCGAATACGATGCGTGAACGGGCCGGTGAAAGTCGGCTCAAACTCTGGTTACTATTGCGTGCCAATCGTCTCGTCGTCACTGCTGTGTTGGCACTTGCAATCTTCGTCGTCTTCATCGTATCCGTGACGGTACTTCCACCACCGCTTGTTCCACAGCTCAACGCCGACGATACGATCGAGACGATGTTTTCGACGATGATCAGCGCAGTCATCACCGGTACCACGCTCGTCGTCACCATTGGGCAACTGGTACTCTCGCAGGAAAATGGTCCACTCGGCGACCAACGCGCACGGATGGAGGATTCGATGGATTTTCGAGATTACACAGAAGAACTCGTCGGAACGCCAAGTCCCGCGGATCCGTCTGCATTTCTCCGGAGTCTCGTCGATGTCTCACAAGACCGAGCTGAGGCAGTACGGGATGGACTCAGTGAGATCGACAGCGACCAACTGCAATGGGAAGTTGATGAATTCACGAACAGTCTCATTGGGAACTCTGAAACGGTAAGCGAGCAACTCGATGGCGCGAAATTCGGTACGTTCGATGTCCTATTTGCTGCCCTGAACTACAACTACGGTTGGAAGATCTTTCAGGTCGAACGGCTCCTGCACGACCATCAGGAGGACCTCGGTCAGCCCGAAAACGAGCTCTTAAACGAGTTGAAAATAGCGTTGTCGATGTTCGGGCCAGCACGCGAGCACGTGAAAACGCTGTATTTCGAGTGGGCCCTCGTCACACTCTCACAGTTGATTCTCTATGCGTCGATTCCAGCGCTCGCCGTCGCGGGCATCATGCTCACCGTCGTTGATGCAGGCACGCTCTCTGGGAGTACACTTGGTATTGAGAATATGACGTGGATGATTGGGGCTGCCTTTACTGTGACGCTGATTCCGTTCTTGCTGTTCGCGTCGTATGTTTTGCGGATTGTGACAGTCGCCAAGCGGACACTCGCAATTGAGCCCCTCATTCTCCGGGATTCACAACGCTAAAGCTCAGGTAACTCTGTGAATGGATACACGACCACGACTTTCGATCACTAATCAGCACCTGCCGAGAAAATCATACGCGACTATATAATCATATCTTGATCGTTATAGCCACTGTCTGTGTTTTTGTGGATAAAGCGAGATCTACCCCAGTTTTTAATAACGCATCCACGACTTACCAGATGTTATCGCTTTGTTTCAGATACCGCTTTGCCTATTCACTCCATCGAGGTCGTATCACCCCGTCGATAACGTTTGAGACATCGGTAGCCATGAATCTGACCGCTCGTATCGAGGAGTATCTCGTATCGTCCAAGAATGTCCTGCGTATCCGGAATCGCGCGGCGTTCAACGAACTCCCCAACTGCTTTCCACCCATCATCAGTCTGTTCCACTTCGGTAATACCATCGAGAGGACGGTTGATCAGTTCCGGCGTATGTTCATGGATCTGTTTTTGAATCTCTACGATGGAACTGCTCCCGTCGTTGGTTTCTGATTCCTCCATCCCTTCGAGACTGCGTTCGATCGCTTCCCGTGTCTCTTTGAGCGAATCGTCATCCTCATCGCTGTCAGTACTGTTCTCAAGCTCTTCGAATCGAACTTCGATGGCCTCTTTTGCCCCTTTTCGGTCCTGGCTCTCAGTCTCGGCCTCGTAAATCTCCTCGAGCGTTTCGGGATCGTCGATCGATTCGATTTCGTCCGTTAGCTCATCTATCGTACGAGTGCTTGGGTCTACGTCTGACTCAGCCATAGAGGTGTCTTCCAGCGATCGATTTCGAATTGTCCGATGGCGGTGCGGGCGACGTATCTATCGTCAAAACAGAACAACGGTCCGCAAACGCTCTCCGTTCATAGGGACAGCGATGCGGACTGTACTCTACAGACGAATCCCTGAATTGGGTCATTGTATTGTGTTGGAGTGTTCATGCCCCCGAATCTGGTTCTACCATCGGAGAAGTACCGATATCAAGCTCTTTGAGGTCTTGTAGGTCCTCCGATTGACTTGCTTGCTCAAGCTTCGTTATTGCTTCGGCATAATGCAAGAATGTATCGACGGACGCGACGACGATGCGTGCCTCGATGGTGAGAACTTCGATTCCGACGACCGATACCCGTGCCCAGATATCGATAACGATCCCTTTGTCTAGGATCCGATCCAGTACCTCTGCAAGACTGGCTGTGCTTGGACGTTCATTTGCCATTGGATATACAAACTAGCCAAGTCGGTGTTAGTGTCTTGCCTGCCCATGCAAGGCAAATAGACAAACACACTAGAAGTCTTCTTATTACACACGGTAGTAATGTGTATCCATAGGCGCAACGCCAATGACACTGCGCACAGGGGACGAACCACGTCACGTCCACTATCCGGTGTGTGATTCTAATGAGTGATGAGTATCTGTACGCGTACGGGATAATCGAAAACGAAGAGATAGATGCCAGCATCGAGGGCGTCGAAGGAGCAACACGAGCCTACACGATCGATCACCGGACCCTCTCGGCAGTCGTTTCGGATATAGAGACGATGGACCCAGAGCAAACGGACGAAAACGTTCGAGCACACGACGATGTTCTTCAGACAATTATGTTCTGGGAGGGAGGTCGAACCGTCGTCCCGATGCAGTTTGGGATGACATTCAAAAGTGCACGTCCACTGAAAAGCATCCTGAGAGGCGGACGACGGGCGTTTGTGCGCGCACTTCAAGACATGGATGGAATGATCGAACTCGGGGTGAAACTCCTCATCGATGAGGATGCAACGGTTGATCGGGACGCTGTACGCGAGTTCACGGTGGAACAGCTCGCCGCTGCGAGTGAACAGGAAGCAAAAAACGATCTATTCAGTGATCGACTCATCATCAACCGTTCGTACCTCGTTGATCGGGAAGAGCAGGCTGCGTTCGAGACGGCTGTCGACGCCATCACCGAAGAATACGGTGACACTGTAACCGTCCAGTATACCGGTCCCTGGGCACCGTACAATTTCATCGACATCGAAATCAGCTCCCAATAATGTTCCTGCTCGATGACCTCCTCTTCAGGCCGTTCGTGTCTGTGATCTCGGTTATTCAGACGCTGGCAGTCGAGGAGATCTATGATCGAACAGAGATCAAAAACGACCTGAAAGAAAATCGTCTCCTGTTCGAGATCGGGGACCGATCTCGCGCGGAGTACGAACGTCGTCAAGAGGAATTACAGACACAACTCGATGTGGCAGAGCAGGCCCACGAAACACTGAGCGGCAAGATACAGGTAAAACGATGACGAACAAGAGCAACAGAGAAAATGGTGGAATCGTCCAGACCCTTCGAGAGATTCTCGAAACGATCGTTGCTGCCGAAGAGGAACGCCAACGCCACGGGAAAGGATCGACCACCCTCGGTAAAACACGACTCGGCTATGAGTTCTCGATCGATACTGGAACTCTCTCTGACCTCGGTCCCGATTCCCGTACAACAAACTCGTCGGATCGGGCAACAGCCGTCCGGTATGTAGACGGAAACGTGCTAGTCACGATAGATATCCCCGAAGTGGATCCGGAAACAGTGTCTGCTGGCGTCGATAATAGAACGGGCGAACTCCTGCTCGGTATCGATGGGACGATTGAAGAACGTATCCCGCTCCGACAGAAAGGGCTCAAGATCGTTACCGCCTCCGTCACCAACGGCATCCTCGAATTTCACCTGCAGCCAATTGAGGCGATCAAAGAATGATCGACGTGACCAATCTGAAAAAGGTACGTGAGCAAAGGCAAAGACAGACGACTCACACGGGAGAGATGCCTCACGATGATGCGAGTTCAGTCATACTCCTAACTGATGGTGGTGATGAAGCTGAGAACAATGAGAACGACAGAACTGAAGACAACGAGAGCGATGGAACTGAGAATACTACTGAGGATAACGGAACTGAGAGCGATGGCGAGACGCAGGTTCTCTATCTCGACCTAGAGGGTCTGTTTCTCGATCTTCTCGGTCTTGAAGTTGACCTCAACGAGGTCATTCTCGATGTTTCAGCTGTTCGGGGGTCGGGGAATCTTCTCGGGAATCTTCTGTCGGAGGTCGCTGGGTTGCTCGATACCGATCTATCTGATATACTTGACGGAATCCTGCCGGATGACATACTCTCAGGCGTCCTTCCGGACGAGTTGCTCAGTGAGATGGATCTTGACGATCGAATACCATCACTTTCCGACGTTATGTTTGGAGTAGTGAATCTATTGCTGGATATGGTTCTGGATGCTCTCGAAGACGGGGAATCGACCGACGAATCATCGTCCGACACCCAATAATCATGAGCCAAAAAGAAGAAACAGTACAGAAGCTCTCACAGTTGCGATCGAAGCTGACCAGTGAGACGGACAGCGGAGGTCTCCGTGAGAAAATCGAGCCCGATCTCGATCAAGAGGCACTGCCATACAAGAACAGTATCGGTGAGATAGTCGGACGGCAACTCGGAGAGATGCTTGGTCGCCGAGTGGGTGAACAACTCGGTCGTGGCTTCGATGAGCGCTTCGGTAGTGAGACGATTCTATCGTCGATCAGTGATGGACTTTCGAACGAGATTGAGAACAACAAAGAGACGGAGACAGAAGAGTCCGAGGAATCAACGCAATCAGATGACTCGACAGAGGATGACTCGACCGGTTCCGACGATGATGACTCCGAAGAAGACCTCGATGAGATGTCGACAGAAGAACTCCAATCGTTGGCCAATCAGTTGATGGACGAACTTCAGCAACGGAGCGAAACAGAGTAATCGTTATGAGTAATTTCGAACACAGCACAGACTCGATCGAACCTATTGAAGAAACAGTTGGACGGCTGTCAGAGATCGTCGGGGAAACGAATATCAGTAAAAGCGAACAATCTGGTGGAACGGTAACAGACGATGCCCCAGCTAACGCAGAAGCACTGAACACGAGTGTGACTGAGTTATTAGAGCGAGCTGATGGGGCGGTCGAATCATTGCTCGTGGCGTTCAGCAGAGGGGCTGTAGAGAATGCCCTCGATGATTTCAACGATCTACGAGGTGTTATCGAAGAGACCGTCGAACTGCTCGAGACGGTCGATTTGACCGAAGTGGCGAGCGCTATCGACTACGACAATATCGATGAAGCGATCGATCCGAGCAGCATTACAGACGCGCTCAGCGAGGGTGACGTAGATGAAGCGATTCGATACAGCAAGCTACTGATGCTAATCGAATTCGATGAGTTGCTCAGTACGGTCGATATCCGGGACTTCAGGCAAAATAAGGACGAGCTTGAGGCGGCCGTAAACGAATTCGTCGACGATCGCAACGAAGACAGTGGTTGGATCGTGTTCGATGCGCTCAAATGGATCGTCGATACGATTGTTAGCGACAACGGAGAGAGCGAGGGGGTAGTCGACTCGATGGACGTTGACGTTAGTGATGCGACCGAGATAGCTTCGGGCGGACAGATGAAACAGGTGGCCATGCAGTCTAAACTGCGCGATGCGGTAGAAGAGTTCCGCGAGGGGCTCTTCGAGGCACACGAACGCATGAAAACAATGCGTGAGCAGGCCAGCGAGGAGATGCCCGAGACCGCCGGTGGTACTGAACAGCCGTCATCACGGAATCCAACGGCCTACTCGACGATGCCTCCCCGGAGGAGTCATCTCAGGACACAGTTCTCGACTGTTCCAAAAGATTCGCTCTACTCGAATGTATCGAATCCACCGCGGGTTTATGGCTCACGATTCGACACATTGAGGGATGATGATGAGTAGCGCTGGACCCACGCGTCAGAGCGATAGTCTCGCTGATGTGGTGGAACTCGTATTGGACAAAGGTGTCGTCATTAACGCTGACATCGCCGTTTCTATCGGTGACACGAAGTTGTTAGGAATACAACTCCGTGCTGCCTTAGCCTCCTTCGATACTGCCGCCAAGTATGGGCTCGAATTTCCTGAAGGAACGGATATGCAACGGGTCGCAGCAGCCGCTGGCGTTGACGAAATACCAGCAAACGAGACGCAAGCCAATGAGATAGATGAAGCGGACACTCCAACTGTTCAGACAGCGATCAGCCAAGTGAACGAAGGAGGCATTGAGCTGGATACTGAGGATTCACCTGACTCGGAGTCTGACACTGACAAGCAGTCCACTTCGGAACAGATTCAGCAGTCGACGAAGTCGTCCGAGAGTGATTCTGAGAGCGATCCGAACGAGGAGGACGATGACACAGATTGATATCGATGGTGAGAGCGCACGCGATGGGTTGATGACTCTCGTGATGACGGTCGTTGAACTGTTGGTCGAAGTCATGGAACAAGAGGCGATCCGCCGTATGGAATCTGGGGATCTCACCGATGAAGAGATTGAGCGGGTTGGAGCTCAATTCGCAGCGCTCGAAGCCGAAATAGAAGCGATCAAAGAAGACGAGCAGATCGATGAACCGGTCGATCAGCTCCGTGAACGACTCGATAATCTCGTTTCGGATGCTGTAATGACCATGGACGAACCTCCCCAACAGGGATACAGTTACAACCCAATCGAAGATGACTGAGCCTTCGTTCGAGACCGGTCGGTATCTCTACTGTGTCGTACAGCTTCCTGAGACAGAGTCAGTCGAGTTCTCAACGGTTGGCGTCGATGACGAGCAGGCGTATTTACTGACAGCAGGGACGATCGGCATCGTCGTTCACGACTGTGATACACTCTATGACTCATCGAATATCGATCTGGTGAGGAAATGGCTGTTAGCCCATCAGAACGTTATTGACACTGCAGGGGAGCAATTCGGCACGCCCGTACCGTTTCAGTTCGACACGATCCTTCGAGGTGACGATGAGCGCGTCCGAACGTGGCTCGAAAGCGAACGAAACACGTTCGCATCCCACCTCGACGCGATGGCGGGATGTTGGGAATACCGCATCGACGTTCTCCGTGATGAAGCCATCGTAGAAGAAGAATTGAGCGATGACGAGCAGTTAGTCGAAATCGATGACCGTATCGCTGAGTCTGCGTCGGGCACGAGTCATCTCCTCGAGAAAAAGTATGAGCAGCGACTCAAGACGTTGAAACAAGAGCAACGTACCGATCGAACAGCCGGTCTTACAGAGCAGCTCAGTACAATCGTGCACGATTTGCAGGATCTCGGTCAAAAACAGACGACGCTCAATACAGATGCCGATATCGACGAAGCGCTGATCAGAGAAGCACGACTTGCGATCCTCGCTCACGAAGAGCGACAAGATGAGATTGGTGATTTGCTCGATGACGTCGCAGCTGAACCGGGCGTCGAAATACGCTTCACCGGTCCATGGCCTCCATATACGTTCACACCAACCATCGAGAATGACAGCTCTGAAAATTAACGTAAAAATTGAAACAAATGGAACCTAAACGATCCGAGGATGGAATCGTCGATCTCGTCGACGTCATTCTCCGAGACGGAGCGGTTATTCAAGCTGATGTCATCATCACTGTTGCTGACGTCCCACTCGTTGGACTCAAGCTCCGGGCAGCACTTGCTGGCATGGATACCATGACGGACTATGGGTTGTTTGAGGCGTGGGATACGCGCCAGCGTGATCGACACCGGGAGCGACAGGAATCATCCAACATTGAGCAGTAAATGCGGACAGACGGTGTCAGTGATCACAGCTTGATCGAGAAGCGATAACCGAGCGGTACGATAGACAACCAGATAATACTACTGTGAAGTTGTGACCGATGGATGCCAGTATAACTAACTACTGGATGATGGCTCTCTAGTACTGTAGACCTAAACTTGTGTTGTCGTCTCGATCAGTAGTAGCTGTCTTGAGTGATTGTGGTTCAATCCAGCGAGGAAGGAGATCTGTAGAGTTCCCAACCGATCGGTCGTAGCGTGTTGTCTGCCTACTCAATGTCTACTGCCACGTGATTGTTTGTCCGGGTGATGAGGGGCACAGAAATGGGATGGTCGAATTCGATAACTCGATCGGAGTAAGAAGCTCAGCCGGATCTGAGAGCGTCTCGATTGTCTGGAACCCAAGTATTTGTCGATCCATGTTAGACTTATACACTACTTGTTGTTACGAGCATACGTTTGTAATGGGTATTTCATCGGTCATCGTGCTCCCCATCATTTACAGCGCCAATGAGTATCTTCGATCTTGTTTTATTCTACACGTGAATACCTGTGCAGACTACTATCCGAAACGTCATTATGGGCGAAAATGAATAACCGGTAACCTTATCAAGATGAGGATATCCTTTAACCAAATCTGTAGATATCATACTACGGTCACGATAGAGAATGAGAACTCGAGGTCGGTCTTACTAACCTATATTGTGGTATATGATGCATTTTATTTTGTAAATTATCCAAAGGCGAGATAATCAGGAGTTTACAGCGTCATATCGCAAGGAATCGCTCGTGACCTGCTGAGAGATCGGTGGCCGTCAGGGTGAACGAACTCGTCGTCTCACTGATCATTGTTGATCATCGTTAGTCCACGGAAGTCGAATTATTGTTCAGAATACCCTACATATTTGGGTACTCAGTCAGCTGCGGGAACTGGAGAGTTTCCACGTGATCCTGTGACCGTCTTGGCAGGATCATACAGCCAGGCGCGTTTCCAGGTCTGATCGACGTCTCCCATGTAGAGCGCGCAGTCCAGAGTCAGGTCTATGTCATAGGACTCGACGAGATAGTCGATAAGCGATGAGTCAAGCGAGAACTCATGACAGAACGAAACATCCCAGTTTGGGTAGTCAATGTCTTGGAACGAAAGTTGATTGCGGGCAAAATTATAGCCACAGCTCCCATCGAGTTCGAGCACAAAGTCCGTCGCTTCCTCGACATCCTGAAAGACTGTCGACTCCGGTGGTTCGTTGTTCACGGTGTCTATCGACGCAGTAAGTTCCGCGTCACACAGCGAGTCATTGGCTTGACAGCGAAGTTCGTACGTCTCACCGTCGTCGAGCCGATCAAACGATGAAGTCGCTTTGCGGAAGTGTGAGAAGTAGCCTCCACACAGACCTAGTACGCGAGAAGAGGTGTCCGAGCGGAGCGTGTAATAGGCCCGGCGTCGCTGTCCGTCCTTCGTAACTGTAACGCTGATACGACAGAGCATCTCGTTCGTGTGAATTCGTGGTACGGGAACGGGTCCAAGCTTCGTCACCGAAAAATCACACGCACACATACTGAGCATTCCATCGCCTGTGTCACGAATTTCCTCAGGAGTCACACACGAGGGGAGGAGTCGCTCAAGCTGTTCTAGTGGCACTCGATAGTTCACCGTGACCCGCTTGTTGGTCCACGATTCAACGTCGATCGGTTGGTGATACACCCGCCCGAGACGCTCTTGCAGCGACCGGGTGCGTTGCGTATATTTTTCCACAGAATAAAAATCATGTAGCCTTAACAAATAGTTTTGGGAAGAAATAGAATGGATCATAACTATTCATCCCAAAATGGTTAAAAATATTTATGTTCTGATCAGGTGATCGTAGTGAATCGAGTTATTCATCTCTCTACTAACACTCTCCGACTGAGTGTGTCTCAGTAGTAAGATCTCGTGCCCATACACATACAGATCCAAATGTCTTCTCAACTCGTATTGAGACCACCTGCCGTCGTAGTGTAAACGGTATTGTAACGATGTTTATTTATCGCATTTCAACATGCATCCTAAAGTAATTCGAAGCACTACTACCACTTATCCTCCTGTGAATCGAAATCTGGTCACGGCGTTCGGGGCAATCGCCAGCTCACGTCTCGCTATCGTACTCATTTCGGTGGCATTTGCACCGCTCCTCGTACGGCTTCTCGGATTCGAGAGTTATGGCGCGTACGCCGCAGTGATCGCGCTGTTTGACCTCTTAATGATTCCCGTCAGCTCGGGCGTTATCAGTGGCTGTCGCAAGTATATCGCCGAAGATCGCGACACAGCCGAGTGGCATAGTTATATTTTCGCCTACTACTTTCGGCGTGCAGCCCTGTTGGCGCTCATCGCGATGATTTCTCTCGTTGCTGCCGTCGAGACAGGGCTTGTCGGTCATATTTACCCGCACGCGTATACCCCCTATTTCGTTCTGCTGGCTGGGTTGGTTATCGCAGCCCAGTTTCGTGAGTATACGCGACGCGCGCTGATGGGGCTCAAACTTGAGCACATTGGCGAGCCGCTGAATGTCGTGTATCGAGGTGTGTTTGCGTGTCTCGCGCTTGCGCTCGCGGCACTTGGTTTTGGCGTCGCCGGTGTACTCGTCGCCCAGATCGTCGCCAGCCTACTCGGAGTTGTCCTCGCACTTATCATCCTCACACGACATCTTTCTCTGACGCATCTACTCAAACGGATTCCAGACTCCTACCCAACAACGGCGATGCGCTCGTTCAACTATCAGTCGGTCGTTTACATCTTCTTATTAGCATCTTTGTACAAAGTTGATCAGGTCCTGCTTGGGACCTTCGCTAGCGGCGATCAAGTGGGATACTATCGGGCAGCGCTGGTGCTCGTCCAGTTTCTGTGGTTCGTTCCTCGCTCACTGCAGTCGTTGCTTCTCCAATCAACGTCTGACCTCTGGGCCAACGGACGGACTGACGTCATTGAGGCGTTGGCGACGCGCGCTGCTCGCTATGTGCTCTTACTGACGATGCTCTTAGCGCTCGGATTAGGAGCGCTTGCGCCCGTCTTCGTCCCGTTGTACTACGGGACCGCTGCGACTCCAGCGATTCAGGTGCTGTGGATCCTCCTGCCGGGCACAGTTGGGGTCGCCGTCACACGGCCGCTGCTGACGATCACGCACGCGAACGGTGATATGACCGTGCTCATTGCGGCGACGGGAGCAGCTGCTGTCATCAATCTCGTGGGCAATATGGTGCTGATCCCGCCGTTCGGACCAAGCGGGGCGGCGATAGCCACCACGCTCGGATACGGAGCACTTCCTCTGTTTCAAGTATGGGGTGCGCGCTCAGTTGGCTATCGGCCCTTCAAGAACGCACGACTGCTCCAGATCGGGATCACAACCTTGTTTAGTGGTATTGGAATTGTGGGTTTGGCAGTTATACTCGGTACAACGACCTTTGAGACTCTCGGCAGCCCCGTTGTGTGGGGGCTTCACCGTACGCCGCTCGCGCTCGTGGTTGTCCCTCCTGTTGGGTTCCTCCTTTACTCCGGGCTCGCCATCGCAACAGGGGCGATCACCGTCGGAGAGTTGCACGAGATCCTCGACCGTGTGCCCAGACCACTTGGATCACCGATTCGGTCGTTCCTCCCGTGATATACTAAAGACGAGGCGGTTGCTCCTGAGAATTGAGTATTCCGAAGCATCCATAGGATCCGAACGAGTTCAACTAACTAGTTAGTATGACTTCATCGCAAGCGACACATGAAACCACTCTTCTCGACCGTTTGTTCATTCATTATACGGCCACTCTGCCTACACGGATACTCCATCATCTGCTGT
The DNA here is from genome assembly GCF_023276375.1 of Halocatena marina. Taxonomy (GTDB): domain Archaea; phylum Halobacteriota; class Halobacteria; order Halobacteriales; family Haloarculaceae; genus Halocatena; species Halocatena marina. The sequence goes on from NZ_JALLPK010000001.1 coordinate 1,337,109, forward strand.
GGGTGGTAGCCGAAATCCGTCAGGCTGGTGGCCTACAACACAGAGTCACCATTAACAAGCGCCACGCTTGGTTGGAGAGCGTCCGAGCCGAACATAGATGAGCCGGTGGTTCGGCGGTGAGGAGCCAAGCGTTCGGTATGTCGTCGGGAGCCTGATCGCCGGCGTCTTTTTCGGCGGACTCGGCGGCGGGGTCGCTTTTCCAACACTGCCGACGCTCGGTCCCCTGCTCGGTATCTCTCCGGTTGCAGTCGGAGTTATCCTCTCAATTAACCGATTTACTCGATTGCTGATAAATACACCAGCAGGACAAGTACTCGATACGATTGGGACGCGACGACCAATGATCTGTGGATTCGTCGTTCAAGGACTGGTCCCCTTTGGATACATATTGGGATTACACCCAGAACTCGTTCCGTTCGATAGTACAACGATCTTCTTGATGTCTCGTGCTTGCTGGGGGATCGGATCAGCGTTCGTGTTCGTGGGTGCGTTTAGTACGATTACACACGTGACGACCCCTGAAAACCGCGGAAAATGGGTGGGTTACATGCGAGGTGGTCAGAGCCTCGGCTTTCCAGCAGGGCTCGTTGTCGGCGGACTCATAACAGATGCATTCGGGTACTCGGCTGCGTTTCTGGTGGCAGGCTGTGCCGGCCTGCTCGCCGCGTTTGTCGCCGTATTGGTTCTTCCAGACATGAACGCCGACGTCAACACAACGAGTTCACTGCGCGACATTCCGGCGTTCGTACGGGCAGATATCCGCATCTTCAGCGTCGGAATCGTCAATTTCACCGTTCGATTTCTCTTTGCGGGTGTACTGCTTTCGACAGTGGTGCTGTACGCACAAGAGAACGGGATTACGATCGGGGTGCTCTCTGGGATCGGCGTAAGCGGTGTCGTGATGGCTGTTTGTGTCCTCGGATCGAGTATCACAACGCTGCTTGTCGGACGGTACTCTGATCAACTTTCGAACCGTGCAGCATTGACGATTCCCGCACTGGGCGTCCTTGCGAGCGGATTTGCCCTGTTAGCACTCGTTCCATCGCTTGTGGCCACGCTTATCGGTGTCGTACTCATCGGAATCGGTGTTGGGGGTTCGAATCCGCCGTTACTCGCGTACCTCGGTGACATCAGTCCGGCAGACGATGTCGGAAAACTCGGGGGTGTCTACAACGTCTTCGGTGACTTAGGATCGACGCTCGGGCCGCTCGTCGCACTCCCGTTGGTCACGATCGTCGGGGTTCGAATCGAATATCTAGCTTGTGGAGGATTGGTAATCCTCGTCAGCATTCTTGTTGCTCGAACGCTCTACGGCGAGCGTGCAACCGTTCCACAGTCTGTGGTTCGAGCGGACGATGACTGAGTGACGACACTCATTACAGACTGATACAAAATTCGAGGGAAATCTCACGGAGTCATGAGAGTTAGTGATCAGTCGCGTAGTACGCTTCGAAGTGGACTGTTACAAATATACTCGAACAGCTGATGAGTGGATCAATTCGACCCTGATACTATTCCAATAGGTGTAGCGTTGGGCACCGTACAATACTTACAGTGGTTGGTGCCCAACGGACCGCAAATCGGATCGTTTGTCGTTTTCGACAGGATCGTTACAGAACTTCACCGAGACCGACACCAACATCGATACCGCTACTGGCAGAACTCGCGTTTGCGTTTGCGCTGTTTGCGTTGGTGTTGGTGTTGGTGTTCTCGAGATTGTTACCGTTCGTGTTGTTGTTCACGTTATTAATGCCAATCTCGGGATTGTTGGTCGTTTCGTCGGCGTTATTATCCGAATTCTTGTTTACTTTTTTCGTAACGTCGACTTTTTTGACTTTCTTTTTCCGATCGTGTTTTTTGTCGTACGATGCCGCTGCTGCGGGCCCGCATGCGCCAGCGATTAGCCCGACAACCATGAACGCGGTCAACGCGAACTGGATGCTTCGTCTCATAGTTGGTAAGTGGTTACTGGAAATGATGTCCCTACCAAACGGCTACTGAGAACCCAGTGTAGGGAACATCTTCCCAGCACATTTCCACACTGAAATCGCCATTGTATAAAAAGTATCTCTTCATTTAACTATATGTGGAAGTATAGTAGATATTATGTGAGGGGTTAAGCGTTCAATCGCTATACAGACAGCAATTCAGTCGATAACCAAATCTATTCTATCAGAATTATGTATGTGACTTATCTTCGTCAAGAATTGAAATAACACATCTAAAATGATTGATTCACACAGTTCCTCCAACCGCTATCTATATGTCAAGATATTTTCATGCCAGTATGTAATTTCCAGTCACTAACTGTAACTGGACTAGAGCATCGTTGTAGTCTGAATGATACGATCCACGAGCATAAGAGGCGTGCAGTTCTACACGACGATATATGCCATCTTCGGACGAGTCGGACTCTTCTGTGGATACCCGCGAAGCAATCATGGAAGCTACGTTTCGCGCTCTTAGTAAACACGGCTACTCCGATCTTCGTATGCGTGACATCGGTGAAGAACTCGATATGAGTCGGACACTCATCCACTACCACTACGACGGAAAACACGATCTCATCTCCGCATTCTTAGAGTATATTGTTGATAAGTACGAAGGAAACGTCGAAGTCACAGAAGAGACCGATCCGTGGTCGGAACTTGACCGCCGGATCGACCAGTGCTTGTTCGGAACTGAACTCGACGATGAGTTCGGTCATTGGGAGCGCATGCGTGTCTACCACGATCTCTTCTCGCAGGCACAGCACAACGAACTCTATCAGGAAATTCTCTCTGAACACTACGAGCGACTCCGAGAGAGCATCATACAGGTTTTAGAACGAGGAATTGAGGAGGAAGTGTTTCACAAAGTGGATGCCGAGGAGATGTCCCAACTCATCACAGACATCATCCATGTCGCTCGTGAACGTCGGATTTCCTTGGGACGGGAGAGTGCTCCAAAGCAAGCACGGAGTGCTATAGACGATTATATCCTCTCCTCGCTGGTCAAGCCCGAGTTCGTTATCTCGTCGATAAAGCAATCAAGTAACGATGGGAACTGATATCTCTATCATGAAGGTACTGAACTACCAGATACCATTACTTATTAGGATTCACCTCACATGTCCGATCGTCGACTCCTCCAATTGATCGATTCACTCTGGGTGTATATGGAAAAACAATCCGAGAGAATTGACCAAATGGTAAATGATATCGATATCCGTTGACTCGGTTATGTCTGAATATGATATTTAGGACGTTTACGCTACACTCAGATCACAGGTGAACTGTGGCTCTGAGCCAAGTTATGAGGTGACATCAGTCGATCTGAAAAGCGGACGCTTGGTCTTGGAAACTTGATTCGAATAAAGGGTGAGCTACGAGGTAGGAGACATTAGAGTAGAGTTCAGCGTAACGATCCGCCCTATGATTTTTATATCTTGACCATATGGTCAACAGTGTCGATATCATGGGAGATCAACAGGCTACACCACATAACGGCGTTCGCGAGCGATCCACAAGAGAACCTTGACTTTTTCCGGAACGTACTCGGAATGCGATTTATTAAACGGACGGTTCGATTCGATATTCCCGAGAAGATTTTTCATCTCTACTACGGGGACGAGGTCGGAACCACCAGTTCGATTGTCACGTTCTTTCCCATCGAAGATATGCCCAAAGGGAAGGTTGGTAAAGGCCAGATCAGTGGGTGTGGACTAGTCATCCCAGCGAAGTCAGTCGACTATTGGGAGAACCGATTCGAAGAGCACAAAATCGAGTATACGACGACAGAGCGGGACTTTCTGACGATCAGCTTGTGCTTTCGCACGCCGATCGAAAGGTAGCTCCGTGCGTGATGGAAACGACAGATTGCTACCTGAGCTATACGGTGAGCTATCCGTGGCTGCTCGGAGTGACGCCACAGGACGTTGTCGCGGTCATTGACGAGTATGGTCCAGATCGTGTCTTGATAGAGACAGACAGCGCAGGAATCCTCAGGAGCGATGTGTTCGCGTTCAAGAGAACTATCTTTGAACTCTATCGGTTGGACCTTGATCTTGCCACAATTAGACAGGTCGTCGACGAGAACCCACGAAAGGTCTTGAACGACAAATAGTCGTACACTTGTTGACGGTGCCGGGAGACTGATATCCAAGACAAGTTCATTCTGCCATCCACTGCTGTTATCACATATAGAGAATAGAGTGGGTCAGCTCTGTTGTCTTCTATACATCATAGTCGCCTGAATATCATCAACGTCGGTTGCAACGTGATTTTCCTATCTGACATCTCTCGTGTGGATGAGAACAGTTTGTGGAATTCTTCAACGCTGAGGTTCAGCGTGGCATTCACAGCGATGATCAACACACGCCAATTTCCGCACTCGCAATCACATTCGTGCTCCGCCAGTGTTTCCGAAATAGCAGCATTGCAGTACTCTGGATATCATCACTATATGATCTCTGACTGATTCAACAAGTTGGATATTAAGTCCTGCAAGGGAAGATGGCACGATTGTGATTGAAGATTCATTTTCATGTCCGATCATATCATGAGTAGTCAAAAACGCCTGCGCCCGGTCGAGACTCTTGACTTCGACTATAAGTGCAACGAATCTGTCGCTTCTCTGTGGAATGAGTCGTACGCCCGATCCATCAGAGAACCCCCACCGGTTGGAAGTTGTTTCGGCGATTGGTGAAAAAATCATTCCACCTACTTCGAGCTGTGTCGACGTTTTGTGTGCCAATTACGACATCTCGAAGACCAACAACTCCTAACGGACCGCCTTCACGTTCGCGGAGCGAGCAATGTGCCTCCGCACGCTTAAAGTTTTCAGCAAACTTAGAGTCATAGTTCACCAAAAAGATCATCCCACGTGGGAACACACGATTCAGGAAGGGGCTACTATCCCTATCGTTTGGACGCGAGAGCAAACGCTCTGGGAGGAGCTTTGTCGCTGCAAAAAACGCTTTTTGCCAGCGGGTTTCACCGAGAAGGCCACCGACGTAGAGAGTAACCCAGAGATGTTGAGGAGCACCGTCTTCGTCTCGACGAACATAGGGCACTACTGCACTGTGAGAGAGGTCACGTCGCTTTAGTTCACCTTGGCTCTTCGTAAGCGTTGCTGTCGTCGGGTCGAAGGCGAGACCGTAGAGACGAGCATTTGGTTGCTCGCTCGGCTCACCGAACGAGTTCGAGATCGACATTCCCGAACGAGACACCAACGCTGGCAAATGCTGGATGATTTGAGAGTGGCCACGGAGAAGGTAATCCGAGCACATCAGTAAGCGTTGAGAAGAGCGGTTCAGGACGTTCGACACGGACAAGAACATGGTCAATATGCGAGATAACTGATCCGGGCATGTGAGTGGCTCCTCTTGGAGAGTGAATAGATCTATTCTTCGCGCTGATACACACTTTTTGTTTAACTATCGGTTTCACTACTGAGTGCCACGATCGTTTCAACGTCTCAACGTTGTCCTCGGCGATACCGTAACGAGATCTGAGTAGTAGAACGTGTCTGATCGTGGGTACTAGAAACTCGAGATGGCTGTTGCAGCTCTACGTCATGTTTATCAAGTCATTCACAATCAGAAATCAGTCATAGTAGGAAAGCCACCGTGTCACTTCATCATCAATCGATAGCTAGTTGTCATCAGTCGACGGCCGGCAGACGAAAAACCCCCGTTCAGTGCGGCTGGATAGCTTTTTGTCGATCCATCTGGGCCCAACGATCCAAACTGATCATGGACTGTAATCTATGTCATATGTTTGTCTATTGTACGAATACGTGACGTATTTTCAAGACAACACAAATATCCGACTGAGTCGAATTTCCAACCCATTCATTGTAAATATATAGAATTCTCTGTCTTTTTGTGTGAATCGAATGTATCGAATTACCCAAAAAGCATATGACAATATCCATGTAATATTCTTACAAGCATGCAGAATCAAACGACCCGTCGAATGTTTCTCGCAGCGGTCGGTGCCACCGGGGCAGTATCACTTGCCGGATGTTCGAGTATTCCCGGCAACGGCGGCGGCGGTAGTGAGCCAAAACAGCCCTCAAATACGACCGGGAGTGAGAAACCCAGCACCACCGAGCCAGGGGGCGACAGCACCGCAACAGAGAAGGGGGGGAAGGATACATCATCAAATCGTGGATCAGTGGTCGACGACTTCGAGGGCGATGTCGACTCACGCTGGGGAATCAATAATGGCAAATACAAAGTAACAAAGAAGGACGCGTTTCAGGGCAGCCAGTCGCTCGTTCTGGAACCGAAGAAGAACGCAAAAAAGCCAGTCGCCAAGATCTTCAAGTCGTTTTATCCGAAGGCACTCGATCTCAGCAAACACGATCTATCGCTCGCGGTGAAGGTGAACAAGCCAAAGGATATCAAGGTATCTGCAGAAGTCATCGCGCCCGCTGAGAGCTCCATGCTCACGGCGACCCGATATATCCCGTTGGAGTTAGACGGTTGGGTGCGGTTCGATCTCGGGTACACCGCCATAACAGGCAACCCCACCATGGACAAGGTCTCTCAAGTGAACCTCCAGATCGGACCGTTATCAAAGGGACAAGACTTTCAAATACTGATTGATGATCTCCGAAAATATCCAAAACCAAAGAAAGGAAAGGTGATGTTCCAGTTCGACGATGGACACATCACGACCTACAAAAAGGCATATCCGATTCTAAAAAAGAAGGGCTGGCCCGGCTCGGTCGGAATTATTCCCGATGCAATCAATGGAGATAAACGGATGACTGACCAGATGATGCAAGAGATGGGCAAGTCAGGATGGGATATGATGGCACATGCCAGTGAGCTGCTTCCAAAGCTTCCAGAGTCAAAACAACGGCAAATCCTCCAGCAAGCCAATCAGTATCTCAATCTGAAGGGCTTCAAAAAGGGTGCGCGCCATTTTGTGGCCCCATACAATCGAGTGAACCAAACGACGCTTGATCTGATCGATGAGCTCTTCGAGACAGGCTATCTGTTTGGCGCCTGTCCCAACAATGCACAGCACCCGAGCAACCCGAGTTTCATCTCTCGGGTGGAAGGGCCCTCTGTCCGGGGTGCCCGCCGGGCGATCAACGTCGCCGAGAAGACCAATCAGTTGGTCGTTATTGCATACCACGCAATCGGGAACGGTAACAATGCCACGTCAGAGAAGGCATTCAAACGGATCGTCAACCACGTCGAGAAGAAGAACGTGGACGTTATCACACCCTCGCAACTCGTTGATGGAAAAAACTGGTAGATACTGCAACGTCGAAATAGTCACTTGAGTCACGTGTGCTGCCAATTGGTCTGATGACGTTTTTCGTATTGCTTGGCGCTCTCACTGCTACGAGGAGTTTCAATCCAGTGTGTCACTGGGACGAGAATCTATAACAGAAGGGCACTACGTTACAGAGGCGGGATCTTACTGTTGTATTCAGTGTGATTTACAAATCAGAACTCGACTCATTCAGTGTCTTACCCCGAGGCCAGTCAAATGGTAACGTTCGAACCTCTACTGGAGAGATCCTCGGTTCGTTTCCAGTACCTCGATCAGATCTCCTTCTACTGCAAGATTGTACGGTGAGCGATTTGAGCGACAGACAGTGATGGAACGTTCAAGTGCCACACTAGTTCGTCGAATGACCTTCGAGTGGGCCACACGAAGTCTCAGGAGGGACCCGCCGTTATATCGGTTGTGTTGCTCTGCCAGCTGATGCCCACTTACTGATGATGTAGCTCACCTTCTGATGATAGCAGTACCAGACTCGACATTCATTCACAGGTTGAATAAATACTTATATGATGAATATCTAGTTCCAGTCGTGACATTATCACCAACAGACAGCCTGTCGACGCTACAGTCAGATACAAACGAATTGAGCATCGTATCCGAATTGTCCGCTTTCCAGCGCCAGATTCTCGCTATCCTCGCAGAGGAGGCTCGCTACGGACTCGCGATCAAGAGCGAACTAGAAGCGTACTATGGTTCTGAGGTCAATCACGGCCGGCTCTACCCGAACCTCGATGAACTCGTCGAACTGGGTCTCGTCGAGAAAAGCGAACTCGATAAGCGAACCAACGAGTACGCGCTCACCGAGGCCGGCCACGACGCTATCTTGACTCAACTGTCGTGGATCTTCTCGCGCTTTGTCACCGATGAAGACCGCGCAGCGGAGATAAGAGGCCTCGTCGACGGCGTCCAGTAGCGGAGGTCTTTCCTCTCGCTGGTCCACAGCACGATCCCGATCGTGCTGTTCTTCCATGGATGCAATTTTTTGGGAGGTCTCTTCGCATCAGTAATCGCATTGCTATGATTTTTCGATCCTGTCGGTGCATCTCCGCAGCGGTGTCGTCGCGGATTGAGTATCTGCCTGCTGCACGAGGATGAGCGTCGTTCTTTGGGGGAATCCTCCATTCTTCCCCGACAAGAGATTCGTGCGCTCCGGTCAGCCATTGACCAGCATAGGACTGCTGAGCACCAATGCAAGCACGAACATTCCTGCAGATTTAATTCATTTGATGGTTGTCGGATTTGTAAAATTGTCATTCAAAGAATCGGATTATGGGAAATTCACCCTCATTCAAACGAATACCATAGTTTCGGGGCGGTAGGTGGGCTATAACTAATGATGGACCGTGGCTACGCGCCCGATAACCAGTATGTTACGGAGAAAATTTGTCGGAAGTATTATTGCTGCCGTTGGCATCTCAGGATGCTTGGAATGGGGCAACGCTCCTCGCAACACTGAGCAATCGGAAGCTACGGATTGGAACAGTACGAAACGAACGCCGCATAGCCCGACAGAGACGTCGGTTCCGACCTCTCCGAACCGGATTGACTCAGAACCGACTTCAACTTCGACCCCCGCGGATCAGAGCGATTCAGAAATAAATCCGGTCCCACCTTATCAGGGACAGTTCATCGACAGCGGCCGCAAACTGGACAACTTTGAGGACGTATCGCATTGGAGCGGTGATATCAGGCAAGACACCGACCGCTCCTTCAGCGGATCGCAGTCACTCCAGCTTCACTCGACGTCTGGCGAGGCAACAGCGATCGCTGATTATTCTGACGATCCGCTGGATCTTCGGGAAGCTGATCTCTCGTTCGCCTGCTATCAAGACCTTCCCGACGGACAGCCGTCGATGTTCGTCGACCTCTTTGCGCCCGATGCTGACAACCGTCTACAGTTCAAGTGGGTGTACCATGGGTACAAGGATCTCGGGTGGCAACGAGTCGATATCGCCCCGTTCGAAACAGTTGGGAACCCAGATCTGTCTGCGGTCGAAAAAGTGCGGATCACCCTAAACGCATCCAAGATTCGAGTGTGGATCGACGACTTCCGGGCGCATCCCGCGCCGGACGCAGGAAAGATCATCCTCCGGTTCGACGATGCACACGAACATCATTACACCGACTACTTTCCGCTGCTTTCAGAATACGGATATCCAGGGATCGAAGCCGTTGTTCTGAACAGCGTTGGACAACGTGACCGACTGTCGGTAGCACAGATGCAAGAGATGCAGTCGGACGGTTGGGAAATGCTCAGTCACACAGTAGGGCACGATGATGTAACTAAGCTTTCAGAGGTCGAACTCCGAAAAAATCAGGAGACAATGAAGGAATGGCTGACCGAGAACGGCTTTGAACGCTCATCAGCGTATTTCGTCTATCCGTTTAACCACTATGATGGCAAATCGCTCTCCGTACTCAACGACTATGTCGATCTCGGTTTCGCTGGCGGTGGTTTAGGGAACGTCGCGGTGACGAATCCACTGACGATCGCCTCAGTGGACGCAGAAGAGTCTACTGCCAGACCGCTCGAAGCTATCGATCGAGCGGCGAAACACCGCCAGCTGCTCGTTCTGATGTTCCACACGATCGACACTGGTCAGCTAAAAAAGATCCTCGATCACATACGAGACAAGGGAGACCGACTGGACGTGATCAACGCCTCGCAGCTACAGGAGGAGTTCTCTCGCCTCCATTCCCAATAGTTCATCTGTGTGCTGGCGGTGTCGATTTGAAGGGGTCAGCGCGATATGAGGAAGGAATGATCAACGCTTTTCTCTGATGCTATTGATCCTGTGGTAAAGATGTACAATACGGATCACGAGTGGCCACACGCCATTCTTCAGCAGTTTCTCCAGCAACGTCATCATGACAATTACACTATTTTGTTCAAACGGTTGCATATCCCCCAGATTGGAATCAGATCCGTAATTGCGGACGAGACGGGCATCGACGGTCAGCGAGGAGTTCGAGAGCGATCGGAGTATTCACCCTCTGTTGTTGAGTCTCGGTGGTGGTCATGAAACGCCGCGGCCATCAGGGGGTTGTTCTCTTGGCAGTAGCCGGAATCATCTACGCCTTTGGTCTTTCCCGGCCGCTTCTATCGACCGTAGCAATCGTTGGGATCTGGTGGCTCGAACCGTTACCAGACAAAGACCATCGTATCGGTTGGCTTGCGCACCGTAAGACGAGCCATTCTCTCGTGGCAGTTGGATTATCGGGGGTGTTCTTCGGCGGGTTGGGATGGCTGATCGGCCGGTACGCTGTCGAGCCGATAGTTGCGACCTTGTTTGCAGAGCCAGTCAGTGCTGGGGACGGAGTGCTATCGTGGTGGACTGCCCGCTTTGTAGCCCTCGATGCTCCGACACTCGCTGTGGCAGGCATGTGGATTGGGATTTGGGCGATCGTGATCCACCTCCTTGGCGATGTGATCACAAAGGGAGGTCTCCAGCCTCTCTTGCCGTTTTCGCGGTGGAAACTCCGTTTTTCTCCACTTGCATACGACAACAGAGTGGCAAACAATGGACTGTTTGTTCTCGGTGCTCTTGCGGTTGTAGCGTCTCTCGCGTCTATTTTCGGCCTGCTTTGATCCTCTGAGCGTACTTGTGTTACTGTCGTTATTTATTATTGACCATCACTAACTCATAGCCATGGTACTACGTGACTTGATCGAACAACCGAAGTTGTTGCTGGCGATCGGTGCGTGGGATGCACTCACAGCGAGTCTAGCGAATCAGGCTGGGGCAGAAGCGATCTATCTCTCTGGTTCGTGCGTCGCCTCGTCGGTGACCGCCGGTCCAGATATCGGACTGATCACGATGACTGAACTGGTACGGCGCGCACGGCAGACCTCGAGAGTAATTGACATCCCCCTTATTGCCGACGCTGACACAGGGTATGGAAACGAGATCAACGTGCGCCGCACCGTCGATGAATACGAGCGAGCGGGCGTCGATGCTATCCAGATCGAGGACCAACTCTTTCCCAAAAAATGTGGCCACTTCGAGAGGAAACAGCTCATCCCCGCTTCAGACTTTGCTGTGAAGGTTGAGGCAGCCGTCGACGTTCGTGAGAGCGACAGTTTTCTTGTCATCGCACGCACGGACGCCATCGCCACCGATGGTATCGAAGCGGCGATTCGGCGGGCTAAACTCTATAAACGGGCGGGTGCGGACGTCCTTTTCATCGAGGCACCGACACAGCGTGAGGAGATGGAACGCATCACCGAGGAGGTACCCGGGCCTCTGCTCGTGAATATGGCCGCGAAAGGGAAAACTCCACAAATGTCGGCTGAATCCCTCGAACAAATCGGCTACGACATGGCAATCTATCCAACAGACGCATTTATGTCCGCACTGAAGACGATTCGAGAGACCTACGAAACGCTGCTCAAGACGGGAAGTCAGGAGCGTATCGTTGACGGAATGGTCGAGTGGGAAACGCGCAACAGAATAACGGAGCTCAACGATATCACGGCTCTGGAGGATCACTACAGCGAATCTGCGGATCGCTATGCCGAAATCTATGACTCACTCTGATTCGATCATTGTCGATATTACGTTGTTGCTGAATCTTCGTCGCTGGCAGGGAGACACACTCAGAGCAAAATTCAAGCCCAAGACCCAACACCGACGCTCACTAACGTGTCCCTGATGCTAACTCGTGTCATACTTTCACATTCCGAGGAACTGAGTAACTGGGGACGCTTCCAAATCGATCAAAAACACTTTCGCGCGTGGCTTGTCCGATCTCACGCGTCGTTTACAGAGGGTGAACGGTTCGAGGAGTTCGTTGATACGGGATGTTGTGGGGGTGCTCATTACATTGAATTCGTCGTTGTGAGCGTTGAGGGGAGCGGTCCCGTAACGAGCGAAACTGAAATTGAGTACACCGAACATCCTGGGTGTGATCTCGATGGCGGATGGGGAACACAACACGAAGCCAGACCATGATGTGCCGGGAGATCTGTGCATTTGAAAAAGACAACAGTCCATCGACAGATACAATCTGACATTAACAAACATCACACCGTTTACAGTAGAAAGAACTTGTCAATAATGTTCTACACTGACCAAACGTCTTACCGCTTCGAGATTTTGGCATCGTCGTCTGTGTAGAGAAATACTAGATATGCTGGTCATTGGATACTGACTGTGTCGTGTATACTATGCCCAACTCTATTCTCTGCTGAAGCTGTTACGGACTCAACGCTAGAGACAAATACCACCTAATTAGAGCACCACTTGCTATCCATCATGGACATATCTCAGACGGACACCTTTCCATATAGGAATCCAGAATCGTAAATCTCCATGAATCAACCATATCTAGTGATACATGTATAATTGATCTTTATCCTTAGCTACAGTGTCTTAGATCCAATCCGAGATCTCAATTTCAACCCATCTGGTCCTACAATCCACGCAGCCTATGCGTTCACTTCGATCTCCTCAGATGTAGCACGAAGTATGGAAGAGGCATCTATTACCCGTCCGACCAAGCAACGCACCACTGCGGATAGTAGATTTACTATTGTGCCATTCGGTTTAAGCATATAGTTACATTTTGGTGAGCGTAATTGAAGACCTCTGATGGCTGCAACTGTTTTCTCTCCATTGAACTGTATCGACTGTCCGAACCGATCAGCCGACAGATCTGATACCTCCAACTCATACGAGGACATCAGGCCATGCCCCTGCCAGATCACGACCGACAATCAACACGTTCATGTTAGAAACCGTCCAGTAATCTGCCATGCGATCGTTTCACGCTCTCTTTGCTTTCCTTATTGGATTTGCTCCCCTCATACAACCGGTTGTTGGTAATGGTCTTGGTTCAGATACACAATACACCTACGAGATAACGCCGGTCAATATCTCTGATACTGAGTCGGTTGAATCAATGTACCACCTGTCGGCGGTGGTCTATGGGACGGACTCACAAGTTGGCATGACTCGAGCGGCGGCGAGCACTACGGTGTCTCGGCCGAAAGAGACGATCAGTCCTGCTCTTAGCGGATTGATCGACGTGCAGTTTCTCGTGGACGATACCAAGGATCAGTACTACCGCGTTGACGCACGCATCGTCGATGATGAGTTCCGTCTCGGTGCTACTCCGGTATCGGCACGGACGGTCGCGGAAGAATTGGCTGTCGCTCCTGATACTACACCGACGACGATACGAGAGATACTAAATGGCGAGCCGGCGCATTTTTATCGGATATCTCCGACGCTGGTAGCGAAGGACGATCGCTTTCTATTGGTAGAACCAGCTAACACTGAATGTGTCGCAGATCCGTTGGCAGTGCCGAAACTGATCAGCTACGCATTCGGCGCGGCGCTGATGGTCTGGTCTATTGGAGTGAAAGCATATTTCGGGCAATGAATGGCGGACGCTTGTTTGCCTATCAACCGCCGCTACACATCACGATGTAGTACGATCCGGGATCAGTGGCGCGAAAATGGTTGTGCACCGCGTTCTACGTGAGAATTAAGGCGCATAACACTCTGTTTATTTGTTAATCTATAACACTATCCGACTAATTGACTTATATGATATAATAATGATCTAGAAAACAACCCAGTATACAGGAGTCCGAGGATTATTACGCCGTAACACTTCTACCCAATCGAAATATAATATAACTTCTTAATATTTTCCATATGGTTGTCCGTTCCGTAGCGTGTATTCAAGCTATTTCAATATAATGGCCGGAGCATTCACAAAACACTGATCTTTCGTCAGACGGATACGACAACGAGAATGGCTTCTACAGATGATGATCCCATGTTGGGCTGGCGTGAGGCAGAACAAAAACGCAGAAATGAGGACGACCCAGTCCTTGAGATGTCTACAATCGGCCGGTTATTCGAAGGAAGCACCAGCCGTAATCGCAATCAAGAGGCCCAACTCTACAAGGGAGGCGTGTACGATCGCTCATTAGTGTCAGAGGGTGTGATTGATCCCTCACCTCCCGAACGATATTCATCGATTACCTACAACGTGATGCAGCACATCGTTCACAATCTCGCGGCGGGATTCCGTGATCTTGGCATTGAGCCGGGGGATCGGGTCGGTATTTTTTCGAGTACGCGTATGGAATGGGCGCAGGTCGACTTTGCACTGCAGGTCTGTGGTGCCGTTGTGACGACAGTGTACGCTGGTTCTTCCCCAGAGCAGGCACAGTATCTTCTCGACGATCCTAACGCCACAGCGGTTATTGTCGAAAACGAGACGCTCTTAGAGCGCGTGATGGCTGTCGAAGACGAACTTGATCTCTCATTTATCGCATCGATAGATGAGCTCACTCTGTATGATGACAGAGAAGACATCACCACTCTTGGAAAGGTTCACAAAAGAGGCGAAGAGATCTCGTGGCCGCTGAAGCTCGAACGGTGGCTTAGCTCACGGGATGTCGACGATCTTGCGAGCATTATCTACACGTCCGGAACGACAGGCAAACCGAAAGGCGTCGAGCTCACGCACCGGCAGTTCAGATCGAACGTCAACCAAATCAGAAAGCGTCTCGGGCCACGACCAGACAAACCGGATGATCTGCCCGTCTTCGACCCAAGCATGACATCGGTCTCGTTTCTGCCATTAGCTCACGTGTTCGAACGCACTGCCGGTCATTATCTCATGTTTGCATCCGGGGTGTCTGTTGCGTATGCCGAATCGGCTGACACTGTAGCCAACGACCTCGGTATCGTTCAACCGGATCTAGCAACGAGCGTTCCCCGGGTCTACGAACGTATCTACGATAGCATGCAAGAGCAGGCGGGTGAATCTCCGATCAAAAAACGGATCTTCGATTGGGCGGTCGGTATTGCCCGCGAAGAAGCCCGATCCGATACCCATGGGCGTATTCACCGAATCAAGCACTCGATTGCCGATCGATTGGTGTACAGCAACGTGAAAGAGCAGCTGGGCGGGAATATCGACATGTTCATCAGTGGTGGGGGAAGCCTCTCGAAAGATCTCGCTGAACTGTTCATGGGAATGGGTCTCCCAATCGCAGAGGGATACGGCCTCACCGAAGCCGCTCCTGTCGTGAGTGTGAATCCAATCGAAGATATCCGTCCCGGGACACTCGGACCGCCGTTGACCGGAATAGATGTCACGTTCGATGATACCTCGATCGATGATGAACGAAAGCGCCGTGCCTCGGGTAAAATCGGGGAGTTGCTGGTTCGTGGACCGAATGTGACGGAGAAGTATTGGAATAATCCAGAAGCCACAGAGAAAGCGTTCACCGGCGACTGGATTCACACAGGAGACATCGTCGAACAGACAAGTGACGGCTACCTCATCTTCCACGATCGACTCAAACAGATTCTTGTTCTTTCGACCGGGAAGAATGTCACGCCTGTCCCGATTGAGGATGCCTTCTCCACCAGTAATCGAGTTGAGCAGATCATGGTCATTGGGGACAACGAGAAGTTCGTCAGCGCGCTCATAGTCCCGAATTTCGACGCGATCGAACGGTGGAGAGGAGAAAAGAGCATTTCCCTGCCCGAAAGTCGTGCTGCTATCTGTCAGAACGATCGCGTTGGTGAGTGGATTCTCGAAGATGTCAATACGATCAACGAGCAGTTCGAAGCCGAAGAGCAGATCAAGATGTTCGAACTCGTTCCCGAGGAATGGACACCCGAAAATGATATGCTTACACCATCAATGAAGAAAAAGCGCAGAAATATTCTCGAAAAGTACGCGGGACAGGTCGATCGGATATACGAAAGGGCCGGATAATACGATCACGAAACGCTAACTGTCAAACTGAAACGAATTTTAATTACTTTACGATCGCCGGCTGTGTGAGTGGTTTGTCACTTACTACTCAGTAGATGTATGGTCAGTTGGCTGTTGGTTGTGATGTTGAATCTACGTCCGTTTGATTCGACCTTCGAGTTCTGGGTCGAGTCCGTTTTCTCGGACGTATTCCGCGAGTACTTCGTGCTGTCGCCCAAACGATTGTGCTTCGTTTGAAGGGCAGTCGAACGAACAAAAGAAATTTTCGGGGGCTGCAACGGTATACTGAGTCGAGGGATCAACTGCAACGCCACCGACTGTGGCTTCTTTCACTCGTCGCTGAGTATCGTCGAACGTGACTGTACAGCCGCTCACGTGAAGGTGCCAATAGTTCGGATTCGAGGGATAGACGATCTCACCTCCGGAGGCGAGCATGTTGTACAGCGTCGTACCGGATACTGTTGTCCGCACGACAGCCATATCGAACGGCAATAGACTCACGAGATCAGCCACTTCCACAACTCCCTGAAGCGTTGTTCCCCGTATTCCCGAGCTGTGTTGTAACCCAACATCGCTGTTCGTCTTCCACCGGTATGCATCGGTAATGGCGTTTCCAAGCCGTGACTCACCCAGATACCGAGTCTCTGTCGATTGAACGATTGGATCAGATATCGTGGCGACGACTTCGTTCAATCCAGCGCGTTCGTGCAGCTCGTGAAACCGCCGTTCGATAGTCCGATCGATCGTGCAATGAGTGACCGGATGATGCTTGACAGTCCATTCGCCAGTAAAGCGCAGTTCAGAGAGATCTTTTCCTTCACCAGTTGTTCGCACGAGTAATGTCTCGGCTAGTCGATCGATTCGTGGGGCACCGTGTTCGTGTCCACCGAGGATCACGTCGATATCGACTGCTCGGGCGAGATCATCGTCGTCGCTGAACGAGCGTCCTTTCGATTTACCGAGGTGAGAGACACAGATGATCAGATCGACTGCCTCGTTTTTGAGGGCTTTGACGGCCTCCTTGGCTGCCGCGATCGGATCGGTGAACGACAACGATCGTGCCTCGGGCGAACTCATATCTGTGTTTGGATGAGCGAGTCCGAACAGCCCGAGACGATAACCAGCTCGTTCGATAACTGTCCACGGAACGATTCCAGCATTCCGGCCGAAACGCTTTCCGTGCGCATAGGCGTTCGCGCAGATCCAACGTTGGGGAGCACTATTGATGACAGAAAAGAGTGTCTCCAGTCCATAATCGAAGTCGTGGTTTCCAACGGTATCGATGTCCGGCTCGATCCTGGTGAACAATTCGATAGCCTGATGACCATCTGTGAGGAGTCCGAGTCCGCTGGGAGCAATGTTATCACCGGCCCCAACGATTACAGTGTTCTCATCGCGCAAGACGTCGATCAGACCGGCAAACATTCCAATGCGTTTCGGATCGTCGTACGTATCTTCGAGATCTGCATAATGGAGGATTCGAAGCGTCATTTGCTTCTGTGCTGATCGACATCACGAGGTTAAATGATTGGTTGATCGCAACTGGATAGGCCGATTCAACCACCGTCTGAGTGCTGTCTTCGTCGAGGGATCTCGCCCACGTTATCGCTAACACAATGGGTAAATAAAGGAACATTCCGATTTTGTAACTGACCTTGTTGTGGACAGAGATGCGTACACGAGACAATAACGAAACCAGAGCTTCACTGACCACCAGCTGACTGGTACCTACGACAGATAAGCGGTGATATCTGTCGATGATATCATTCCGATGTAATCGTCCGTGGCGACCGGAAGATGACTAATGCGGAAGTTCTCCATCATCGCCGCTGCTTCTCTGAGTTGCAGATTCGGCGGTACTGTCTCGACGGATTCGGTCATCACATCCGCAACCGCTACCTGTGACGTATCCATCCCCTGAGCGACTGCTTCGAGGATATCTGTACTGGTGACGATCGACGGCGGCGCAGTCGTCACGAGCAATGCGCTAATGTTTTTCTCGCGCATTTTCTCTGCTGCTGTGACCAACGGTGTATCCGCCGAGACCGTCTCGAGCGGAGTCGACATTATGTCTTTGACGAGCGCTTGGTTGTGTGACGTCACATACGTACCACTGTGCAAGGGGATTTTATTTTTTCGTCGCCATCAACGTTCAACCACTCTGTCCACAAAACCACTAATTTTCAACACGTAAGTAAAAATCTAATGTATTTCAGATGTTATTTTGTGGTTCTGTGGCGATCGCCCAATTAACAGATGCGGGAAGCATTGTATTCCAGAGACAAGGAACGATGACCGGCCAATAGAGAGTTAATCTTCAGCCTGTGCGTGATTTCGATTCGACGGTTGCTGTGAAACGCTCACTGTCTCGTCGGCGACCGCCTCTGTTCGGAGAACCGGCTGGCGTTCGAGTTCAACGACGAGTCCGACCGTACATACGACACACATGATCGACGTGGGGAGACCGAGCACCACGAATGACTGGGGTGTGTCGGGTCCTCCGATAATAATAAGAAGCGGAGTGAGCAGTCCGATGAGGACGCCCCAAATGACGCGATCACTAGCCCAGTCGTCAGTGCAATGGTACCCACTCGCCGAAATCCCTCAGTTGTACTCAAGTCCGGTCGTGAACTGTATGATACCGAAGCCAAGTGACACACAGATGTCACCGATGAAGATCACCATGACATGCAATCGACGAATGCGTACCACATCACTGTTGGCACGTTTGGAAGTCCCTCGGCGCGAAAAGATCGCCCTCAGAGATTTGCTGACCAACACCGTCTGTATCGACCTTCTCACCGAGGTTGCTCACTCGATAGATTGCTTTGTGACCGAGGATGTAGTTGCTCAACGGGTGATCGCCACGCCACACGTGTAACTCTGAGTCACAGACGTTCGTTCGCTCGACTTTAGTAACAACAGCGTCTGCCCCTGGTTCCGGAACGGGGTGTTCTCGGAATTCGATATCTTTCGACCCATTAACGTAGACCGGCTGCCCGACCTCGTGGACAGTCGAGTCACGCAGGCTCATACCGTGGTATCCTCTTCCCTTTCCGACTCAGATTGCCGTTCTTTCATCACGATGTCAAGGAACTCACCAATAACTCTAGTGTTGTCAAGTTATACTCTGAACATGATAATTTCGCCATCGTCATTGAACACTATAATATCACATGGCGGAACACCTTCTGCGGACCGGCCTGCACTACTGTATATTTGACAGAGTCGACAGCAGTGCGAAAGTCCTCGATTTGTATGAATGTACTAAATGTACGTATCGAGCGTGTGTCTTGTGGTTTGTGGCCCTGAGAATGCTTCTATCTCCCCAAGATAAAAGACACTCATCATCGATTTTTCGGATGGGACAAACGATGCTGCGATCGGACCTTTACTTTTTCATTGAAGACAAATTAAGCATTCCTGATTATTCTGTATCAACAGTTGGTCTGTGACGTCCTGTGCCTTGTTGATTGTGAGAATAACAATATACTACCAACGATGATTGAGTCAGATCGTTTAATCTGGTGGCGATACCGACGAGATACCTATTTTCATACAATCACTGGCAATGGATAGGATAGATTCAGAATAAAAACATATTTTTAACATTATTACACCAATCGAAATACATTCGTGACTGTTTTGGTTCGTTCCTATTGTTCATAATAGTGAGAGAGATCGATACTGACGTGGAAAATATAGGCCAGAGATGTCTTTTGATAGAACCATTAACCGATCTCAGACGATACTGGTAGAGAAGATCTGTAACTACGTGATTCAATATTTTGATCGGGGAATGTCTTCACCCGTATCTTTGACATCTATCGAACCACACATCGTCAATCACGTAAAATGATGGATTTTCTATAACTGGTTCGATTCAGATACACCGGCGTCGGCGATAGAAAACAGAAAGCTGTCACTGAATTCCTGAGAAAGGAATCATTGAGCCACACTACTATTATATTCACATTATCATCGTTTACGCGGCACTCGGTACTATCACACAAGCGAATTTCCCAGTGATCGCTTACTGCGGGTCCGACTCCGCTCTCGAATGAATCGCTAGGGACCCCAGTACCCAGTGCCCGTACTCTTCTTTCTATCAAAAAATTCGGCTTGCACCAGCGTGCCAGTGGTCGCACTCTAGATCCGTCTGTGAATTGTATATTGGATGTCAGAAAACACATTTGTAATTGCGTGGTGACGATGAATCTTGAGGAATACAATAATACGACCGGTCTGTTTTAGCTCACTGGAAGCTCCAGCACCGATAATCACGGTTGTAATTGAATTGTAATAGATAGTTCATATACGACAGTAAACATATATAATACCCTACTATTACAGTAGTATTCCTGTAATATCCCCTCACACCACCATTGAATATGGCAATATGAATGCTTGTCTGAATTCAGAATTGGAATGCGTCACATAACCGTATCCAGACGACCTGGTTGTTCGGTTCCAGTCAGTGTCAACTCCAAGGTGTCCACCGATCATCTGTGCGTCGATAAATTGTCTCTCGTATCACCAGCCACCTCGTTAGCGATACAAGCAGAATCATCACCGAGATTCGGAGTTGCCTGTATCGATGAGACGTACGTTTTCGGCACTTCGACGAGCGATACGCGCTGGCAAATTGCCGCTTACCCACGTGAACCCCGGATCGCCTTGTTTTCCGTGGGGAATCTCCGTCGCGTCTTCAGGGTCGTGAACACGGACGGTGAGGGCGTTCGTGTCGCCCCTGAGCGTATCACTGACATCGAATACGAATATTTACGATAGAACAGTTTCAACCATCATTATTTCATATGGGTTTTCTTTATTAGGATGGAATTCAGAGCACGATAGCCAATTTTTCACCAGCCAATACGATAAATATACATTAGAAGTGAATGCACATAGTGAATAGAGTCTGCTCGTCCAAGCTATTGCTCAGAAAGCGAGCGCACTGTCCACTCCATTCCAATACGGGGCTCGTGACCTGTCTACGACTCAATCAGAGGTTGATCGTGTGTGATTGTACGACGTGAGGTACGCATTTCTCCGGGAACTGTCCCCTTAACGCTTCTCTGAACGATCCATCTCCGTTCTGGAATAGAGCCAGTTTCTGATTGTAGAGGATAGAGTGATGTGTCTGTAACGGATGATTGCTGTCGTCAGTCCTAAAACGAGACATACAGAATGAAAATACAACCAACTGATAAATTTCGGTGGTATTATTGATAAACGGGCATCCACCGGGTAAAGTTGAGTGAGCATATTTTTTCAATTATTCCTTTTGTTGTGGCATTTTATGAAGTAGGTGTTATAAAATTATATATTGAAATTTTCCATCGGGATAGTAGGTGTATCGGAATTCAACTAATAAAATATCCTCAAAGAACTACAATAATTCGTTACCGAAGTTTAAATCCTTTCAGTCACACCTTCCCCATGTCATTTATCTCTTGAAGACGAGGAGGGTGTGCTGACACAGCTTGGTGAGGACGACCTCGATACCCAGACATTTTTCAACTCTCCAGACGACGACTCGAAAGAGATGGCTTCCCCGCTTACGTTGATGACGCATTTTCGAAGCAGTACATTCTGACAGTTCGAGAATACAATGCCCTGTCGGTCGGATCCAGTTTGTTCGATGTAGCAGTTAGTGAACCGGGTGTTGTCTGCCTCTTCGACGAGAATGGTCGGCCCTTTCGCTGCAGAGCCAGTGATCTGGACGGTGTCCATGCGAAGCCACCGTGGATCTGAGTCCGTACTATTATCGGATTGTGACGTTTTCCCTTCGCGGTAAATCGCGGGCGTCCCATCGTTGTTGTACACGATTTGAGAGTCCGACATGGAAAGCGTCCGGCCACCGGTCCACATAGAGATGGCAGAACCCATGGTTGGATTATCCTGAATAATGACGTCTGTGTTCCGGATCTTCGCGCCAGCATCATCGCGCTGTCCAATGTCGTCGGGAGATTGTTCAACGACAATACCGCGCATTTTGAACGAGTCGTCCTCTCTGGTGTGCGGGCCGGAGTACTTACTCGGGTCGACTTCGACGGTTGCGCCGTCGACGTAGCTGCCTTCGCCCGAAAATCGAATACCGCTGACATTATTATTGCGGTAAGTACCGCCCTCAATTTGGATCGAGCTCAGTGATCGGCTCGCGTAGATGCCGTTGTTGCCGAACTCTTCGAGATGACAGTCGATGATCTTGATCGTTCCCTCGCCACCGTACACCGAGATCCCGACCCGGCCGTCACCGCCTTTGTAATGCGCCCACGCCGAGCCTTTCTTCGCAACGAAGTTTTTGATTGTTCCGGTTGCGTCTGGATCGTTCACGCGGAGTTGCCAACAGCGGGTGACATCGTTGGAATTGGCGGTGCCGCGTCCGATGTGCTCGATGTTCTCGATGTGGAACCCGCACTCAGAGGCGACTCGGATGCCCGTTGCGGTGTTCTCGGATCGGACATCGACATCGAAGTTCTCATACAGTGCTTGTTCACACGAGCCGTTGATGAAGAATTCGTTGTATCCTTCGGGGAATGTGAACAGCACGTCGTCGCTCGTCCCGCGAATCCCGATCCGATCGGTATTGAGCGAGATTGACCCCTCCCAGTGATACGTCCCTGAGGGGAATTCGATGAGCGTTTTCCCATCGAGGGCCGACTTGACCTTGCTTGAGACGTCTGCATTTCCCTTTGGATTACAGCCCAGATCAGCGACCGCATCGACAACGCGATCGAATGTGATCCCGTTACGGGTTGCTGCGCGTGCACGCCCAATCTGCGTTGTACCGACTGCAGAGCCGGTGACAACGGCTCCGATAAGCTTCATATACCCACGTCTGCCTAAATATACGCTCTCCTTATTCTCTCGCTTACTCTTTACATCAGACGACATCGTTGGGTAATGCGGCATTAGCAAAATCTAAATTCTCTCTATACGCGTATTAATTTTATTGTGGTTGTATATGTATAAAATATGGATTCAGTCTTGTTGGTCCGTGGGAGCATCCGTAAGTGTGATTGCCGAAAATAAACAACACGTTCTCTCAATCTATTGGTTGTTTCAGAGCGTTAATTGTTAGCTTAGCTCTTCATCGACTGGATGAATTCAGAACCTCGATACAACGACGTGAATGAACAACAAGACTGGAATATCACCCCAGGAGCTAGGCCGTGGTAACTATCCCGTGGAGAATAGAGCGTGAGTGATCACATTTGCTACCGATATCTATCAACCATAGATGCGTGAATGTACTGCGGAACGCTATCGATTGTTTCATTTCCCCATCTTTGATGGTGATGCCAATCATATCATATAACCACCGCATAATTTGTATGGAGATTATATTCCTGTATTTTTGTTCAAGCACAACATCACATCGATAGTGTCAGAATATCAGATTGGGAAAGTTTATTGATACACTGTTGTCATAGATCAATCGATGATTTTGTTTACGTCGTCTCTGATTCTCTCATAACGCCTTTTCTCCCACGCTGGTGGCGCTATTCATTCACAAATCATCATCACAATCTTGTCCGATTTTCCTACTGAATTGAGCTGCTGCATGTCTGTTAGTTGTTTAGTACCGCGATGGGACAAACACTCGTATGAAGGTTGACGAGTATTAAGTGCGATACTATCATCAACGTAGTGTATGTCGACGACAGTGTCAGGCGACAGCAAATCAAGTATCGCACCAGAACTCACCGCCTTCCAACAGCGCATCCTCGCCATCCTCGCCGAAGAGGCGCGCTACGGCCTCGCCATCAAACGCGAACTCGAACAGTACTACGGCTCGGAGGTCAACCATGGCCGACTCTACCCCAACCTCGACGATCTCGTCGAGATGGGCCTCGTCGAGAAAAGCGAACTCGATAAGCGAACCAACGAGTACGCGCTCACCGAGGACGGCCACGACGCCATCATCACCCAGCTCTCGTGGGTCTTCTCGCGCTTCATCACCGACGACAGCCGCGCCGAAGAAATCAAAGACCTCGTCACCGCCCAGCAGTAAGCAAACTCCGACCACTCAAGGGCGTGTGAGTCTATTGGAGTTATTCCATCGCGTAGTAACCCCGATTGAAGATTGTCTTCATCGGATATCAACAAATCGTATTCATCTGACTATCAAACAGCTGATTCCTGTCTGACGGTCTCACGATAGCCGTGAGCGCCGGTCAGAGTGTTTTCGAATGTTTATCTAACATACACAATTAATGAGTTACGTTGACTACCACGATCAATAGACGGTTTCATGGTCGATGTACTCAATCGACCTCATTCGTTGGTCAACAAATGTGAACAGTAACGAGATGGTACCTGATTATCTCCTCAGCCGTTTGTTTGATCCAAACTCTCTGTGATCCACGTAGAATATGCGTTGATCAGTTGCTCTCCACGGTCAGTGATTGCATAATGATTTGCCCTCCCAGTGAGCTCTGCTTTTTCGATCAGTCCTCGTTCGATCAAATCATTCACATTCGAGTAGAGTCTGCTACGAGAAATTTTGGTGTCCCAGCGTGTCTCAAGATCTGATTTGAGTTCGAGCCCGTACTGTGCGTCGTCGCGTGCCAACACGACGAGCAAATCGCGCTGAAATCCTCGCAGATCGGGACACGGATGAACCGAGTGGTTTATCATGAATCGACCTCCGCTGACTTGATCAGCACTGTACAGTCTGCGTCCGTAACCGAACGAACCAGACGAGCGACTGTCCCCGAATCACGCTCAAACAAGCTCTTTATCACACCCCGATTCAATTTTATGAAGTCCATCATGTCTAGATGAAATAACCACCTCATCAACCATCAACTTGTTGGTGGGACGAATGATGAATCAACTGACAGAGTCAGTTATCCCAGTATTGTGATTGATTTATCAATAGGATCAGCATACAACCAGACTGATCTGAGTAAATAGTCCGGTTCAGACGATCAAATGACGCATCTTTTGCCCCAGAATTGATAAGACAGGCCAGCAAACCTCACTCATGGCAACTCGACAGGATAAATCAACCGACGCTTACGAGGCGTTACTCGACCGATATCAGCGGCTGGCGTACGTACAGGACAGTTCGATGGTTCTCTCGTGGGACCAGCAAGTGATGATGCCCGAAGGCGGGACGCCCGCTCGGGCCAAGCAACTCGCTGCCCTCTCGGCAGTGGTTCATGATCTCATCACTGCCGATGAGTTCGAAGCCGCGCTTCGGGAAGCTGAGGACACACTTGAAGCACTCGATGAGGACCAGACAGCAGTGGTGCGGGAGATTCATCGGAAATACGACCGTCAGGAGAACGTTCCTAACGACCTCGTTGCGACACTCGCAGAAACGAAGACAGAGAGTCAGAGCATTTGGAAGGATGCGAAGGCTGACGACAGCTTCACTGAATTCGCTCCGTCCTTAAAAAAGTTGAAAAGATTACACGTAAAGCGAGCCAAACACATCAATCCCGACAAACCGCCCTATGAAGTGTTGTACGAAGACAGCGAGCCGTATCTTCCACTGGAACAAGTGGAACACATTTTCGAGCGCCTCAAAGACAAACTCATTCCGCTCATTGATCGGATCAGATCGGAAGGACACACTCTCCCGGATCCGTTCGCGGGCAGATCTTACGACAAGGAAAGTCAGCGGGCGCTTTCGGCGGCTGCACTCGACCACATCGATTACGACCGAATGCACGGTCGGCTTGATACGTCCCCACATCCATTCACCTCCGGCAACCAGTTCGACGCTCGGATCACCACCCGGTACAAAGAAGGCGATCCACTGGACGCATTAATGGCCACCGTTCACGAATATGGACACGCGAGCTACATGCTTGGACTTCCTCGCGACGAATACGGGACGCCGCTCGGCGAGTCACTCTCCTCGGGTGTCCACGAATCACAGTCGCGATTCTGGGAGAATCACGTCGCTCGGACGAAACCGTTCTGGGAGCTATTCACTCCAGTCTTGACAGACCATCTTTCAGTCGAGGATCTTGCCGCCGAAGATGCCTATGCCGCGGCTAACCGGATCTATCCGAATAATCACATCCGTGTCGAAGCCGACGAACTCACCTATCATCTCCACATCATCCTCCGATGTGAAATTGACCGTGCGTTCCTCGAAGGAGACATTTCGGTCGACGAAATTCCCGAGATGTGGAACCAGAAGATGGAGACATATCTCGGCGTGACGCCACCGACCGACCGGAAGGGCTGTCTACAAGATATCCACTGGTCGAGCCGATTTGCCGCCTTTCAGGCGTACACAATCGGATCTGTGCTGGCAGCGCAGTTAGATGCTGTGATGCGCGAAGAGATCGACGATGTCGATCACAAGATCCGTAACGGTGAGTTCGGACCACTACGCGAGTGGATGGAGAAAAACGTCCACAGCCACGGTCGGAAGTATCCGACCGACGCATTAATCGAGGAAGCCACTGGCGAGCCTTTGACTGCTGACTACTTCCTCAATTACGTGGACGAGAAATTCACCGACCTCTACAACCTCTGACGTCGTCCGTGGTATTCAGCTGCTCAATTCTCACAGTCCATCATTAGGCGGGGAGCTTCGCTTTCAGCGAGAAGGTGAACGGAAGTGCGTGCTCCAATTCGGGAAGCCACCACCGATCGTCCTCGTCAGGTTCCATAGCATCGAAACGCTGGAAAAACGACCACGGATACTCGTGGAGGAACTCGATTTGTAGTCCTGCATCAGTCAAGGCGGTAACGATCTCACCCATTGGATGGGCAAACCCGTGCGACCGTTTATTCTCCAATCCGAAGTCCCATCCGGCGTAGCTTCCGTCGAACGATTCCGTGATCGCCTCCCTGTTGAAGAACGGGTGGGCAACCCGAAGCTCATCAGCGGTACTCTCGTAGTGAAACGGTCCAGCGAATGGGTGCCCATCAGCGATATAGAAAATCCCACCAGCTTCGAGATGAGTAGCGATCACTTTCGCCCACCGATTCAGGTCGGGAAGCCAATAGATCGTCCCATAAGAGGAAAACACCACATCGAAGGTTTCCTCCAGTATCGCAGGGAGCTCGTAGATATCGCTCTCAACGAACCGTGCTCGATCCGGCGAGAGTCCAACCCGGTCGCGTAACTCGCGTGCGGTCTCGATCGCAGTGGACGCAAAGTCGACACCTGTCGCGTGCGCTACTCCTTCGTCGCGGACCCACGAGAGGGTATCCAACCCGAAGTGACACTGTAGGTGTAGCAGTCGTTTGCCAGCGACAGTTAGCTCCTTACGTTCGAGTCGTCGGAGCGTCGACTCGCCTCCCAGAAATGCCTCGACATCATAGTAGTCGGTGTCTGGGTGGTGTTCTGCGAGTTCGTCCCAATGATCACGATTCTCTTCGATATATTCTCGGTCATTCATACGACTGATGGCGAGGGCGACGATATACCGTTTCGGGAATAGTGTCATACAATATCAAATAGCATTATTAGCTACGTACGACGGCCTGACCTTCCGAGATGACGAGGACATAAGAATCAGAGCGATCAACAGCGTAGCCGAGTAAACGGCGTGACTCAATTCGCGTAGTCGTTTGTGAGCCCCGTGCCACAGGTACGTGTGTCACGTCCGTCGAAGAGGGATTCGACAATCACCGTCGGTAATTTATTGTTATAGATCGTGTTTACAAATATGGTCGCCGTTTGGTCGCTCAAGAACAGGCACACCGAGACAGCCATGCCTCAAAAAACACGCCTCGTTTTGTCTTTGGCGTAATTTAATCTCTGGACGCTGGGTCGTAACAGTCCCCAAAAACTCTCCGACGGAACGCGGCCCGAACCCACTGGAGCGGCTGTGTGATTCCTACCGCTCTGGCCCAGCGGTAGAGTCGGCGGGTCGGCGCCACGTCCAATACTTCGTCGTATCGGTGGGGATACTCACGCTTCAACCGTCGTTCAAGATCTGAATCGAACTGCGTCCTCGGGACGGTCGGATGGCACATCCGAACAGTTTCGCTGTGCTGACAAACTCCTTGAGCGTCTGATTCCATACGCCAGCCAAACTCGACGTCTTCGCGCCATTCTGAGAACGCAGAACGGAATCCACCGACAGAGAGCGCCGCGTCCCGACGAACCGCTAGATTACAGCCAACGTAATGTCGAGGGCCGAAACTCCGACAGCCGCCGTACACAGGTCCTTCGAGACAGACCAGTTTGGGATTGTTGTGAAATTTGCTGTGGATGTTCGCAAGCCAATCTCGCGGCGGACGAGTATCGTCATCTGTCAGCGCGACAATCGACGCTGTTGCCGCACGAAGTCCCCTGTTCCGTGCCTCTGAACGGTCGATGGAGCCGTCGTCGACGACCAACACCTCGTACGACTTCTCAATAGTCTGATCGTCGAGACAGGCCATGGTCGGAGCGTGATCGTACGCTGGTACCGATGGGATTACGACCGAAATCGTAGGACTGTCAGCTTCCTGAGCGTACTCGACTTCCATGCACGAATGGGTCGCCTGTAGAAAGAAAATACGTGTCGATCTAGGCGACCTCGTCCATCTTCTCGTATAATGTAACCACTTTGTGATTTTGGACAGTTCATTTATTACGACATCGGTTGTTACCACGCAACATGAACACCTCTGTCAGTATCGACTCGATCACGCCACTCCAATGGATCGCCGTTGGATGTGCTGTCGTTAGTGGGATAATACACCTAGTTATTGGTATCCAATCCTTCCCCGGGAGTATGCCTATCGCGTTCATCCTCGCTGGTCTCGGGTTCCTTGGTGCAGTACTTCTCTTCTTGCTTGATTACCGACGCCGCATGCTCTATCTGCTCGGAGTCCCATTCGTACTCATCCAGATCGTGCTGTACGTGCTGATCAACCAACGCGCAGATCCGGCGATTTCTCCGGTTGAGGGCATTGATAAAGTCGTTCAGATCCTCCTCGTGGTCATCCTCGTCATTCTCTATCGGCGCAGAGCGTGATCGATCGCGGAACGTCACTCGTTCCCAAGTCGGTTATCGAGATACGCAACTCTGCCCCGGACTACAGAATTTTCTCGAAATATTCAGGCAACCGTTTTCTAAAGACCACGTATGGGATCGCGGTCACAACAGCTGCAACCGCGATCCACCGTGGAGAGCCGTCGAGAGAGACAGCAATCATTGCCGCGAACACGACTGTCAACGCAAGGTCTTCGGGTGCTCCATCGTACCGAACGACGTATCGTGCGGGAAGCCACCGCTCCCGGAGGTGATCGTAGACAGCGTTTGGATTCGTCCGCTCCCACGGTCGAAGCTCCGTCCCGGCACCGAACATGTCGCTCGTAGAGTGAACGGCTGCTGCTACGAGCGCAGCCGAAACCACGACAGCGAGAGACGACGGGACTGCCAGCGTGATCGCACACCCCGCAATCGCGATCGGCCACGACAGCACCGGAAAGTGGAGCGTTCGTCGGTGTTCACCGACGAAAAGATCAATATCGGGGACAATACCACCGATGGCTCCGCCGATGGCGGCGACAGTACCAAATTCGGGAGCGAGAAGTGCCACCGGTAAGGACAGGGCCATCCCGACCGCGATGTGGGTAAGGACCATCACGACTCTGCTGTTCGATAGAGGAAATCGTACTGGTGTGCGACGTAGCTAAGTACGCCATCCTCCAGTTGTTGTCGTCGTATGTGGAGCCAGTCGTCTGCGTCTGGGTGATCACCGACAGCTTCGGCAACGAATTCGAGGATCGTAGCGAGAAAAGCACGCTCATTCGCAGGGTATGCTCCCGCACGCGGGCGAATGATCCAGTCCGAAGGCGCGACCGAAAGTAGGCGTCCACTGCGCTCGCGTAGGTGGTCAAGCACACGTCGCCCAGCGCGTACGTCCCGTCCGGGCAGGCTGTCGATGTGATCGTGATACACTCGTTCGATCTCTCTGTCAGCTGGATGGTCGGGTTGGAAGATTGTTCCGCCGTCGAACGTCAGTGGCGCGTAGATCAGCCCGTCTGATTTGAGAGCGTCATTAAAGGCGTCGAACGCCTCTCGGATGGGGACGAGATCGAGGAAGGATGCCGCAATGAGGAGATCAGCATCCTCGCCCTTGAACACAGAAAGGGCGTCGCCTTGCTCAAATCTGACATTGAGATCAGCAACACGAAAACCGCCATCTATCGGCTCGGCGTTGAGTTCGGCCTCTCGCTGCTCTCGTGCGTATGCGAGCACGCTCTCCGAACGATCGACGCCGCGGTACGTTCCAGCTTCGACGCCCCATTTGTGGAGTCGGGAAACCATTGTGCCCGTCCCACATCCGGCTTCGAGAATACGCGGTTTCTCCGGAAGTTCAGCGAGCAGTCGATCGCGGACGCGCGCTGAGAATGCCCGGGTATCGACAGTCCGTTTCGCTTCGAGATACTGTGGCACGGCGTAGTTCATCGGTCTAGTGTCCGTTGGTGGCTTGCCCATGCCGAATCATCCTCCCAGAGACGGACAACGAGTTCTGTCGGATTCGGATCATCGACCGCGTCTGCAATACGATCTCCGAACAGGTGGGCAAAACGTTCGACACTCGGATTCATCCCTTCGAACTCGGGAAGGTCATTGAGGAGTGTATCCCGGTAACGTTCTTCGAGCGTGTCGAGAGTAGCATTCACAGTATCGATATCGACGAGATAACCGAACTCACCGAGTGTAGGTCCAGCGAACTGTACCTCGACGGTGAAATGGTGGCTGTGGACGTCGCCCTCGGGTCCCGGATTGGGAACCGTGAGTGCGTGCTGTGCAACGAAGTCGCGTGTAACCGTTAGTTCGTACGTCTGGTTATCGATGTCGTTGTTGAGGGTCGTTGTCATGGGTACGTAAGAAGTACTTGCAATGGAGATTGAGATTCATCGAGCAATCGATACGCGGACGGTGCGTCGGCGAACGGAATTTGGTGAGTGATGAGTGACTCGATTGGAAGCGCCTGAAGCCGATCGAGTGCAGTGTTCAGTCGTCGTGTTTTCGTCCAGCGGCCACGAGATTCAGGAGACAGCGTGCTCACCTGACTCGATTCGATGGTGACGCGGTCGCGGTGGAAGTTCGTTCCAAGATCGAGCGTCGGCTGTTTTGTCCCGTACCACGATCCGACGACGACGCGACTATCGTAGCCCGTACTAGAAATCGCATCATCCAGCGCCTCAGGACGACCGGAGAGTTCGTACACGAGGTCAGCGCCATCAGCTGCTCCTTCACAGACGTCGTCCGTCGCTTCATCGGGAGTGATTGCCTCGTCGGCACCCATCCGTAGGGCGTGTTCGCGTCGATCGGTGATCGGGTCAACCGCGACAAGTCGTTCGAGGGGGAAATCCGAGAGCACACCGATGGTGCAGAGTCCGATAACGCCTGCTCCAAAAACGATCACCCGCTCTCCAAGACGGGGTCGACCATCGAGTACGAGCGACGTCGCCGTCTCGGCCGATGAAAGCATCGCTGCTGTTTCAGATGATACATTATCGGGAACAGGAACGAGCGTCGCGGGCTGAGCAGCGAACCGTGATTCATGTGGATTGAACGCGAAGACGCGTTGGCCCCGCCAGTCCTCGGTGACTGCGTTTCCGGTTGCGATGACTTCTCCGACCGCGGCGTAGCCGTATCGGAGCGGGAAGGATAGATCACCATCGAGCGCGTCGATGGTCTCATCTGCTTGTAGGTCAATTGGAGCCTCACCGCGGTGAATAAGTAGTTCAGTCCCAGCATTGACGGCCGAAATTTGTGTCTCGACGATCACCTCATCATCTGCAGGTTCGAACGTTGTTGTCCTCAGTTCGGTCTCTCCCGGCCTGACAAAATAGAGGGATTGTCGATCCATCAGGCATCCTCCACGCTTGCGGCGTCCGTATCCATCCCACAATCGTAGAACGGATCTAACGCGCACTCCAGTCTATTGTTGGACATTTCAATGGATAATTCCGCTGTCCGGAACACGTTCAACGTGCGTTTCACTTCGCTGGATTCGCAGGCAGTCATCCTGTGATCACATCCGACCCAGCGTTAGATTCGAGTAGCTCAACTCAGTCGTTCGGAGAGTGGTTCTCGATGTTCCGTTGGAACCACTTTGTTTTGGATCAGTGCTGGTCGTCTCGGCGAGGTTGCTGTCGGCCCAATCGCCGAACGCGTCATCCCGGGTACGCTGCTCATTCACGAGGCCGGTACTGGCTAAACGCTGTCTGGCCCACAACTGTACAATGGTTCTCGCTGCAGTTCGGGAGAGAGTCTATGATCCATCTCCACCGGTCTAAACGAGCGAGAACGCACACTGGACCAAGTGGCTGGCTGGGATGCTCACACGCATATTACCTCGCAATCAATAACTATCTTTCTGTCAATCAACGTGACCAGCCATAATAAAATAGTCTCGCGCGAACACGACAAGGGAAGGTGTTAGTACGACGGCAGCAAGCACCCGAACCGTCTCTACCGAGAGAAGAGGCGCAAGTGCGACGGTAATGAATACCATTTGTATCCCTGCAAGTGAACGGCGAACTGCACTGGGTGTCAGATCGTTAACTGGCTTCCCCCGAATCCGGCGCAACCCCCGGCCAGCTTTGAATAAGTACCGGGCAAACGAGAGCGAAAGATACCAGAATGGAAGCCGGCCCCAGAACACAGCGACCACGGGCGCAACGAGAAAACCGATCGTGTCGAATGCCATGTCCAGTTTCGCGCCGAGGACCGTGGTCCGCCCGTCGAATCGGGCTGTGAACCCATCTACCCAGTCGAGCGCGCATCCAGTTCCGTAGAGAAGCGCCGGAAGCCACGCGAGGGATGGCGTCGGCTCGACAGCAGCAAAGCCAGCAACCGCTGCGAAGGCACCGCCGCGGATGAGAGTTACCGTGTTCGCAACACCGAGCGTGTCGTACAACCTCACGTTCGCACCTTTGGTGTGGTTTGCGTCGAGGTGCTGTCTGAGGAACCAGAGTTCAAAGGCAGCAACGCCAACCGTCACTACTGCCCAACGTGTTGCCACCGGCGGATCGATGAGCATAGCGACTCCGCCCGCTCCTGTGATGAGCGCAACTGTGAAGCTAATGGTAACGACGGTCCAGTCGCGCTGAAGCCGAGCCAGAGTACTCGTAGCCATGATTATCGATTGAACGCTGGATCTTCGAGCTTCGCGATGCGCGCTGTGTCTTCGTCGGTGAGCTGGAGCCGGGCGGCCGCGAGATTCGCAACGATGTGATCGGGAGTGATACTTGACGGGATGGGGACCACACCGCGTTGGACGTTCCATGCAAGCACGACTGCCGCTTGTGAGACGCCGTGTTTCTCAGCAACAACAGCGAGGTTCCGCTCGTCCAGAATCCCAGACGGAGACAGCGGCGAATGCGCCATCACCCTGATGCCGTAGTCATGACACGCCTGAATGAGCTCGGTTTGTGGATGATAGGGGTGTGATTCGACTTGCACGATGGCCGGCAAGACGCGTGCCGAGGTGATGAGCGTCTCCAACTGATCGAGGGTGACGTTACAAATGCCGAGAGTGCGAACGTCGCTGCGATCATAGAGCTGTTCCATTCGGTGCCACGTCTCGGTCAGTGACGTGTCCACCGTCTTCGGGTCTCCGTTCTCGTCTGTTGGGAACGTCAGTGCCTCCTGCTCGTCTTCTGGCTTCACAGCGAGGTTTCGGAGTGGGCCCTGGTACGCCCACGCTTCGGGCCAGTGGAGCATGTAGCAATCGAGTGTATCCACACCGAGTGCGTCGAGACTCCCCTCACAAGCTTCTACGACGTGCTCGTGGTTCGTGTTCCAGACTTTGCTCACGAGAAACAGTCCATCACGGTCGGGTGTCCCGGACGCATCGAGCAGGTCACCGATTCGCTCTTCGTTGCCGTAGAGTTCTGCAGAGTCGAACAGCCGGTAGCCAGCGTCGAGTGCCGTTGCGATGGAGTCTCGACGGTCGACGTACGCACCCTCTCGGTAGCGTGAGCAGCCGAAGCCGATGGGCGGCAGTCGTATCGAAGCGGTGCGAGCATTCCCATCCGGAGTGGCTGTCTCGGTTTGCACGGGCCGAACGGGCGGCGGAAGAAGGCTCTCGCGTGTGGTGGTGCAACTGTCTATCACGATCGAATTTCCAGACGATGTGGCTGCTTCGATGGCATTACAGACAGCGACGACGTGTGCAGCTCGGCTAGCCGTCGGTCGCTGTCCTCGCTTAACGGCGGCCGCGAGTCGCTCTGGACCGTCGAGATACGACCGTTCGCGCGGAGGGGATGGATGAGGCGCGGGGACGTATGCTTTTCCCACGCCGCCAACGGAGACTGTTTCTACGTTGGCAGCGAGTGCTCCACTGTCTGCGAGATAGAGTGAGCCGTCGTCACCGTGGAGTTCGAGGCTGTTGAACTCGCGGCTCCAGTGGGGCGCGTAGAGACTCGCCGTGAGACGAACCACCGGCCCAGACGCGAACTCGATCGTCGCCTCGACGTGGGTCGGTCGACCGGGAGCATGCGACTCCCGATTGGGCCACACATCGAGTGAATCTGCGGTTCGGACTCGCTCAACTCGACCGAACCACGAGATGAGGAGATTCAACGGATAGACGGCACCGTCGTAGAGCGGTCCCACATCGAGAAATGCGCTGGGATTGTCGTGCCACTCTGTTACGCGCCCGACGTGAGCGTGAGCGTATCCCAGACGAATCTGACCAAAGCGACCGTCTCCGAGCAGAGACCGGGCGTGTTGTTGGGCGTCACACTGATGATTAATCGGCGCACAGCCGAGCGCGAGTTCGCGGTGCTCGGCGATCGAAACGAGGGTAGCCGCTCTGTCAGCATCGAGCGCGAGTGGTTTCTCACTGAAAACGTGTCGATCAGCTGTGAGACAACGCTTCGTAACGGTCGCATGCGCGTCGTGACTCGTGAGGTTCACGACCAATGGCGTTGACTCGACAGCGAGCAGTTCGCCGAGGTCGGTGTACGAGGTAGCTCCGTTGGCTGTCGCAAGCTGGTTAGCTCGATCGGCGACTCGATCACATACTGCGGTCAGTTCAAGCGGGGATTCGGTGAGACTGGCTGCGTACTTCTCGGCGACCGCCCCCGCGCCTACAAACGCACACTCCACGACAGGCCTTTCGTCCGGAAAAGCAAAAATGTGGAGGCCGCGGAGTTCTTGTGAGACGACACCGAACCAACGACATGGCACAGGTTGCGATCCTCCACAACACGCTTGACTTCCACGGTGGAGCTGATGCCGTCTGTCTCGCGGCCTGTGAGGCGCTCCAACTGGAGCACGACGTTACACTTTTCACCATTTCGGAGACGATACCTTCGGATCTCACAGACCGCTTCGATGTCTCAGTTGAGAACGTGAGTGTCAAAATGCCGCGAGGCGCGACGATGATTGCAGGGACGCTCTCGACTGTTGCTCCGTGGATCGGACCGCAACTCGCGTTTCGAAGCGTCGCTCTCCATCGCTTCTTCCAGTCTTCTGCTGCCGCGTTCGATTTCGCAGTGAGCACGGCAAACGAATTCTCGCTTTCACTCCCATCGGTCCAGTATGTCCACTACCCGCAGTTCCGACTCAACCGGCTTTCCGATGGTGCTCCCGGCCGTTTGAATCAGCTGTGGAGCCGGCTGGCAGGACCTGACCGCACCGATCTCACTGGCCACGACACCACCCTTCTCTCGAACTCCTCGTGGACGGGTGCCGTGGTCGAGGAAATCTATGATATCCGACCAACGGTGCTCTATCCTCCTATTGATTCGGTTTCGTGCGATCGTGCGTGGTCTAACCGTGAGAATGGTATCGTCGTGGTCGGACGACTCGCTCCGGACAAACGAGTGCTCGATGCGATCAGCGTGGTCGATCGTATTCGTAAACAGGGCCACGATCTCCACCTTCACATTGTTGGAGCAACCCCGCGAGCGTATCGGAGCTACGTCACGCGGGTTGCTGCTGCGGCCAACGAGCGTCCACACGTCTCACTGGAGCGTGACGTATCTCGAGATCAACTCGAACACCTGCTGTGTACCCACAAATACGGACTGAATATGAAGGAGAATGAACACTTCGGGATGTCCGTTGCCGAGTATCGCGCTGCTGGAATGGTTGCATTTGCCCCGGCGAGTGGCGGTCAACAAGAGATACTCGACAACCGGTCCGATCGTCTGTTCGACGCACTCGATGAGGCCGTCTCTCTCGTGATTCGTGCGGCCGAAATCGACGAACCGCCTACACACTCACCGAACCGATTCGCTACCGAACGCTTTCAGGCATCGCTTCGGGGACACGTGAATCGACTCGTCAGCTAAGACAGCTCGTACCCAGAAGTCGCTCTTTGTCCACCAGCGTCGTTGCGGAAGCTGTGGTGCCGGTTTTTCTAATCGAACAGATAAAGGTAGAGTCGGACACTCGCTGTAATATCTTGTCTACAGTATCGGTATGGGAAAATTTCTCTATCTATATCTGAAAATATTAGAAATATATACTCATTCCCCATAGAAATATTATTTCGATTAATATCTTTTTTCAGTTGAATTTAAAAAGATATATTAGATTAAATTTAACGTATAATGGAATAAATTATATAATGTCATGTCTGATGGCACACTTGCGACGGCCGTGGAAAAACACCCAAAGATGACTAGCGTCCTGTTCGTACTTCTTTTCCTCCTCACGCAGGTGGGGACAGCCGCGGCGACCAACGGCGGTTACTACGGTCCGTAACGACCTGTACAAGTTCTCGTTATCCTTGTGATTCAATATTGGATAAGCCTTCCTCGCCCGTGAGCATATCACTCCACGTAAGAGTACCTTCGTGGCGTACTGGAACACGACCGAGCTCGAGATGTGCCTGAAGCTCTGCCGTTGTTACGGTTTTTGTGACGAGTTGACCACTATTAAGAGAATATTCCTTCTCGTTGCCGAGATACGGCATAGAAAGTGCTCCAAGTGATGTAGAGGGGGCAGGGAACCCATGGATTGAAACCTTGTACTGATCCTTCTCTATGGAGTGAATTTCTGCCAGCGTTGCAGCTGTTCCTTTGCAAGTAGTGATGGTGAGACGTGGATCTCCGACGACCATATACTGATAGCCCGTCACCGACGTGTCTGTGATAATATCCAGCGACCCACCGAGACTGAAGCCTGCGTTCAGCAGACGCGCGACCGTCCGGCCGATGTCCGTCGCTGACGTATTCGCGACACCACTGAGAGTGCACAATCCACCGATGGCACCCGATTCGACGAGGGCCATCCCCTGATCGACGGATCGGCAGCCGTTCAGGATGAACGCCCGCGTTTCGACGTGATCAAGTGTTGCTGCATCGAGCCACCCATCGTCGCACTGGAGCCCCTCGTCAGTAACATGTCCGATGTAATGAATGAGGTCGTACTCTGTCATCAGAATCTCTCGAAGGGCGGTCTGAGAACACTCCTCGTAGACGGTAACATCGAATGCGATGAGATCACGCATTCCGTAGAGATCAGCCACATCCGTTTCGTCGTGCATCTCCGGTGCATTGCTGATGACGGCCACATCGATTGGACCACTGGAGTGTGCATCGAGTCGTCGCTGGCACGCATCAAGCGTCGGTTTTGCACCGGCGATTGGATAGCCGTCGTTGAACCAGAGATGGGTAATGCTCCCTGTCGATGGGGGATTCAACGCACGCGTCCAGCCCCCGTCAGTCGAATCGTCGGATGGACCGCGCTGTTGGATCTGTTGATCAGCCGTCGCCGAGGACTGGCCACGAAAAGAGGGAGCAGTGGTCGACGTTCCCCTGAGGAATTCATTTATCGACGCTGCATATTGGCTACCAGCTCGTGTTGTAACTGAACGCTCTGTCTCTGGTGTACGGATGGAACTAAGGTCAGCAGCAACGTAGGAGAGCACACCGAGATGCGCTGCAGTCGGCGCGATCGTCGTCGTCAGCGGCCACCGGGGAACGATAGAAGCGACTGTCTCGAATGGTACCGTGAGGTAGGTGTTGACCTGCTCGCCCAGTGATTGGTCGTAGAGCGCGGCGAAATCGAGACCAGCCGACTCCTCGATCTGCTCGCGCCCGGCCAATTGAACTGGATAGAAGCCTTCGGTTCGAGTGAGACAATCGAGTGTGAACAGGTGCTTGAGCAGTCGGAAAACGGCTGCGTCGTACCCGTCTTCGTGCTCAATCGGGTGAGCGGTCCCATCGACGAGCAACCGTGGCGAGTCCCCAGGGACGACAGCGGCATTGAGATAATACGCGAGCGAGGCGACAGGATAGATGTATTCGAACGTCGAGGGCACCTCGATCTGGATATCGGTCTCTGCTGGCGTCCGCTCCAGCGTCGCTGGTGCATCAAAGCAGTCGCCGTGTTTGATCTGTGGGGGGTGTCCTCGCATCGACGGAAACGACCGCTCACAGGATGTCGTTTTGAGTGATGCTCCGAAACATGAGAGAGCACGCATCACGTCGGTCGGATCGTCGGTGGTCGTAACGGTCGTCGCTGGCTGGTTATGTAGCGAGCGTACTCCGAGACCGACGGGGTCGGTGTTCTCAACGCTAATCGTCCGTCCGCCGTCCGTGGCTGCTGGAATCCGAAGCTCACTCTGAACCGCAAGGTACGTTTTAACACCGAGTCCACCAATCTCGACTGTATACTGACCCTGACCGAGCGTCTTACTCGTGTTTGGGGGTACATCGGCGACGACCGAACCAACGTGGTCGCGCACACAGACGTTGACGGGCATCGGGATACGAACCGATTCCGTA
Source organism: Halocatena marina (assembly GCF_023276375.1). Lineage (GTDB taxonomy): Archaea > Halobacteriota > Halobacteria > Halobacteriales > Haloarculaceae > Halocatena > Halocatena marina. Next base: position 1,375,827 of record NZ_JALLPK010000001.1, read on the forward strand.
TCAATATCGTAAGCAACGTCGACTGGAAAACAGAACGCCGTTGGTGCACCCGACAACGGAATAACCGGCTCTGTCGTTCCAAGAGAGACGCGTATGCCCTGAATATCATCGATCACCGTGACGCCCTGTGGATCGGTGGTTGGTTCAACCCGTACTTGGTTAAATGGATGATGGCCTGCCAGTGTCATAAGTCACTATTGAGAGGGATCCAACCGGAACAGCAGTCAGCGTCGCGGAGGTACCAGCACTGCTCTGGTGGTAGCCCCTCTCGCTCGCGTAGATGGATGTGGATGGCTGTGTGCTCAGCCAGTGTGGTCGCGATACTGCTCTCCGAGCCGACTGGAAGATGACAGTGCGCGAGGCCACACCGATCGCGCATCTGGTTCTCGACTGTCGTGAGTAATGTTTGAGCGACAGATTGACCGTACTGATCGAGCAGTTCACCCGTGGTAAGGATACCGAGACGAAGCTCTCCGGGTGTGAACGTATCTGTTGTTGGCTCTGTGTCTGCCAGAAGCGAAGCGAGCCGTCGACTGAAAAGAGTACAGTCGATCGGAGAGGTGGTCTGTTCTATGTCTGTGCTGTTCGATGGCGTGATCATCTCGCCACGCAGTCTGGCCCCCGTGATGGACAGAACGTCTGATGTAGTCGTTGTGATCCCGTGTGGCAGATAGGAGCTCAGACGAAGTGCATTGGCACCCGGGTGAATGAGAACACGCTTGTGTGGACGAGAGATCGCTCCAAACAACTGGCGAGAACACGTTGCCCGAACAGTCTCGTCGACAGTTCCGGTAATGAGCGCCAGACAGCCGGTCTGTTCGAGTTCGTCAAGCGCAATGGTGAACTGCTGCGGATCACTGACCGTTGACCGCGGCATTTGATCTACGGTCGTATTATCCATGCTGTTTATGTTTTTCTATTGGCAGTGTTAAATGTATTGGAGGCATGCAGAAATTGGATTGACGCTGTCTTGCGGATCACTTGTCGTGTATTCCTGTTGTCGAACTACAACCACCGATATACATTCGGTATATGATGAAGAAAACACCTTGTAGAAATTTCCTTTGAGCGATCCGCTACTGATGCCGAATGAGAAACGTATGCATCGTCGAGTGGAAACAAGGCAGTTCATCGTGAGCCGACGTGTGTTCGTCAGATACTCACACTCCAGAATCGGTGGATTGCACGAATGCTTATAATCGATTATCGTACACATTCCATACATGGCGGATACCCACGGCGTGTCTCTCCTCGCGCTTCGGTGCGATGCACTTGCTGCGCTGACGAGCGACGCCATCGTGGATATGGTGTCGTATTTCGATCCGGATCTCGTGTACATCATCCGCGAAAAAATGGATATGCGGGTTGTCAGTCAACTGCAGCGTGACTGCAATCAACCGATCTTTCACGCACAGGACGGAACCATTCGGACGGAAACAGTTGGCGGCGTATCGTTTATATTCACTACTTCTGTTGACCGACTTGGTGAGGCGAGGGCTCCCGACGAAGCTATCCCGGAAACTGCAGACGTTGTCGTCTGCGATGAGCTGCAGATGGTTCCCGACGACGTGAACATGGATGCAGGACTCGATGGGATTGATCACATCGCTCGGTATCAGGCTCGAACCGACGGCACGACGACATTTCTTACAGGAGCACTGGAGGCGAGCTACGATTACGTCTGGCGAGCTAACAGCAACAGGACAGTCGTTCGGTTGCCTGTTCGGGGGCTTGCACCACTCCGCCGATCGGGTGCTCCCGAACTCGCGTGTCTCACCTGCGATACGGATGGACGAGTGGCGGTTACATCAGCGCCAACCAATACGTTTGGTCTTCAGGCACTCACCAATGTCGGGACTACGACGGCTCAACGGCTTAAAGAAAACGGGTATACGACACGATCAGATGTCGCAAGCACGACTCGACAAGAACTCCGGGTAATACACGGCATCGGTAACTCGACAGCGAAAACGATACAACAGAGTGCTCAAGCACTCGTCGAAAAATCTGTTCTCAGACAAACTGATGCGACTGTCCCGGCTGCTGATTATTCACCGCTATTCGTCGATATCGAGACCGATGGACTGACCCCGACAATTATCTGGCTCATTGGCGTGTATGATCCCGCACGTGAGGAGTATATCGACTTCGTCGATACGGATCCATCACTCGATGATCTAGGAAAGGCGACTCGAGCGTTCATCAGGTGGCTCGCCGCTGAGTATGATCGTCCGTCGCTTGTCGCGTGGAATGGTCACGCATTCGATTTCAAACACCTCACAACGTTTATCAGCCGTCACGCTCCCGCGTACGCGGACTATTGGAACGAATCTGTGTTCGAGTATGATCTCTACGACTGGGCAGTGCGGAAAGGAAATGCTATCCTCCCTGGTCGAACGAATCGTATCGAAGATGTCGCCGCGGCGCTGGACTGCAACCGGGACGTCTCTGTAGAAGTCATCGACGGAAAAACACTCGCTCGCACGATCCAACGGATGCTACAATCACCAACACAGACCGATACCATAGACTGGAACGTAGCGCGAGCGTACTGTGAAGCAGACGTTCGTGAACTAGCTGCTGTGTATAACGCGATTGCCAACGCGACACCAGGGCGCAAACGTGCGGACGCACCAACAGACGATACGACGACGCAGACTGGTTTACTTGATTTTTGAACATACAGATGGTGAACACGAAAACAGATCGAGAGGCAGCGATCGACACGGAGGCACGTGGAGCAGAGATTACTCCGGAGACGGAAGCACAGACGACGCTAGCAACGGACGGCGGAAAGGATCTCAAAGAGAGTTCTCTCGCGCTGACAGCCGAGGAGTTAGAAACGACGTATCCGACCAGTCGCTACTACGAGCAGGTGCACGAGCAGTTCACGATCCCCGCACGAGACCAACAGTGTGTCCCTGCCACCGAGGCGCTCCCGTCCAAACTCGCATCAGCGCTGGACTTCGATCCATGGATCCATCAGGCAGCCGCTCTGGACGCACTCTCGAACGGTGATAACGTCTCTGTCACAACGAGTACATCCTCGGGGAAGACATATGTGTATGCACTACACATTGCCCGACAGTATCTCGAAGATCCGGAAACGCGGGCGCTTATTATTTATCCGACAAAAGCACTCAGTCGGGATCAAGAGCGGGAACTCAACGAACTGTTTCGTGGGACGTTCGGAGTAGACATCACGGTTGGAGTCTACGACGGTGATACGAAATCCAAAGCAAAAGCCCGGATCCGGGAGAATGCGAACGTCGTCATCACTAACTTCGTCGGATTGAATCAGTATCTCGAAGGACATCACTTGTGGTCGACGTTTCACGCCAACTGTTCGCTGGTCGTCATCGACGAAGCGCATATGTGGACGGGACTGAGTGGGATGCACGTCGCGTGGATTCTTCGACGCGCACAACGCATCATCGAATGGTACGGTGGCGATCCACAGTACGTTCTGACGTCTGCAACCATCGGGAATCCTGCGGATCACGCGCTCGCGCTGACAGGCCACTCCGCGACGGTTATCGACAACGACGGCTCGCCGAGTGGACTTCGACACCTCGTCTTCTGGGATCCGCCGATGAGCGGAGAAGTGGCTGATGGAGCGGACGGTAGCGACGGAAGTGACAGTGGCTGGGACTCGCGATCACAGCGTCCTGCGACTGTGGAAGCGCCGGAAGTGTGGGCGCACCTCTGTTATAACGATGTGCCATCTTTGCTCTTCTGTGGCACGCGAAAGCTCACCGAACTGGCTGTCAATCGAGCAACAGCGTTTGTCCAATCATCAGATCTTTTCTATCGGGGCATTCCCAATGTCGAGGCATACAATGCGGGCTACGGAAAGCGCTCTCGTCGGGCGACTGAAAATCAGCTCAAAGAGGGGTTGCTCGACGGTGTTGCCACGACGAGCGCGCTGGAGGTTGGGATCAACGTTGGTGGCGTCGACGGAACTGTTCTGATGGGATATCCCGGTTCGCGTCAGTCGTTCTGGCAGCAACTCGGGCGTTCTGGCCGGGGAACGAGAGATACACTCTCAGTCTTCGTTCCACGATACTCAACGCTCGATCGATACATTCTCCATCACCCAGAATACGTTCTTGAGGAAGATCCCGAGAGCGCTGTTGTCGATCTAACGAACAATCCAGTCTATCTCCAACACATCAACTGTGCTGCTCAGGAACTACCGCTAACGTATGCAGACACAGAGCGGTTCGGTGGTACAGAGCGTCTCGAACAAGCGGTCGAATACGGCTGTCAGATGGGGAATCTCGAAGGATCGCTCGACGGAGGTGTCACGTATACACACCACGATCGACCACAGAACGCTGTGAGTCTGTACGCCTCTGGTGGGAACGCCTTCGATGTCAGACTTGCGGGCGATGCGTCGTTCGATCATCAGCCGATCGGCCGTGACCGGGCTTATCGTGACTATCACGAAGGTGCAACCGTCTTGTATCAAGGTGAGCAGTATCAAGTGCGTACTCTGCGAGAGGACCGTCCGCAACCGTACGTTGAACTCGAACGGGTAACCGTTGATTATTTCACTCAGTCACAGGGTCAGGTGCAGATCTGTGACACTGAAATTCACGAAACCCGCGATGTCGGGCCGTTTCGGCTGAACTGGGGATATGGGACGGTTTCGATTCACTACGGGACATACCTAAAACGCGAAATAGGATCCGGTGATATCCGTGAAACAGGACTCACAACCGGCGTTCCACCACTCGAGATGCAGACGCAACTGTGTTGGACAGAAGTTCCCAGCGAACTTGAACGAGCGATACACAACAAACACAGCGGGTATCACAATGATGCCTGTATTGACCTCCCACCAGGACTGCACGGCTACCTCGGTGGAATTCACGCTGTCGAACACGCGATGATTGCGGTTTCGCCCCTCGAATTGAAGGTTGACGCAAGCGATATTGGAGGACTCGCAACGAATCAGCTCCCGAATGATCCAGAAACGAGTGGCTGGTTCATCTACGATGGGATTAAGGGGGGTCTTGGTTTTTCACGGAGCATCTACGACGAGTATGAGGCGATTGCACAGCGGGCACACGATCTAATTGCAGACTGCTCGTGTGGTCGTGATGAAGGCTGCCCAGCGTGTACGATGGATGACCGCTGTGGCAATGACAACAAACCGCTCTACTCACCAGCGGCAACCGATCTACTCGCGGCTCTGCTTGGAAATATCGATCAGGACGAACTCGTCGAACACAGTTGTGAAACGGAGACAGATGCCGATCTGATCGACGGACGACCAGCAGCGTCAATCTCGTGAATCTACCAGCCGAGGAATCAAACCAGTTTGGTTCATCATCTCGTTAGAAATAGGTGGTTTTTGAACCAAACTAGTCGAATCATGATTCTGTGTCTACCGTCGGGAGAAAGCGTGCGTCATTGAGTTTCGAGCGGATTGGCTCGACTGGCTGTTACGCTTGCATATCAGTCATATGAGAACCAATCCCGTGTGGTCGTCTGTACTGCTCACACCACACACGAGCACAAAAAATGACGTATCGAGTACTGTCGAGCGGCACAACACTCGACACCACTACTCAACGGCACAGCGTCAGTCTCCACAGTCTTACACGAGTACGGGGCCACCCGTATCAGAAGCTAGCCCTTGTGCTCGTGGATGTCACTTGGCAAGATTCGTTAGACAGGCGATAAATCAACGCCAATATCAACCGTGACACCGCCGGTACTGGCGTTCGCGTCAGCATTAGCAACGTTAGAGTTGACGTTGGTGTTGGTGTTCGAGAGATTGTTGTTGTTTGTATTATTGTTCTCGTTCTCAACCACAATCACGGGATTGTTAGTCGTGGTGTCGGCGTTGTTGTCCGAGTTGTCATTCACTTTTTTATCGTACGATGTCGCAACGGCTGGTCCGACACACGCTCCCGCAATCATGCCCACAAGCATGAGAGCGGTCACTGTTACCTGAATTGTGCGTTTCATAGCTGATGGTTCGCTGGCTCCGGGCCTACCTATCTGACGACTGCTCGCCAAAACGCTAGTCGGTAGGGACCGTCCAGCTCATCTCCCCACTTACAGGGCCATCGTATAAAGACTATCTCTACATTTAGATATAGAAAGAAATAGCAGAAACAGTATGTATTGCATAATGATTTCGATAACGACTACGTCGTCCTATTTTCTATCGATAAAGACCCCATACCACCAGTAATATATAATTAATATACTATTGTAGTAGATATGGTGTTTAGAGTATACTGGAGCAGCAAACTGTGTGTTGGAAACGTGGATTTTCGACGTTGAGATTTCACGAGGGATCTTCGTACAATCAATCTCACATAAGGAACTCCTCGTATTCGAGAGGATACGGACGAGAGATAGCCCTGTTCAGATGCTATCGAGAGATAGACTCTCCCATGAAACATTTGTATTTTGATATTTTATGAGGTGTAAAACCCGTCGTATAGTGATTCTAATGTACGAACGAATTGTTTGGTTATCCGTTCTGTGGAGTTTTCAAGCTATTCGGGCTGAAACGACGCATCCATCAGCGATGTGAGACCGTGGCGAAGCCGCTTTGAAGCGGTATCTGTACTGATCCCGATCGATTCAGCCAACTCATCCAGCGTGATCTGTTGTGGAATTTCCCAATATCCCTGTCGGTAGGCGGTCTCGATAATATCGTACTGTTCGTCGGTGAGGTCGCTATCTGTGTGGTTGACTGGGACAACAGGGTTATAGAGAGCGTTCAGTTGCATCTGGATATTGCTATCCAGACAGCTCTCTCTGAACGTGGCTACTCGTACTCGATCTCTGAACTGCAGTCTGAATTCCCAAACACCGGCTGTTCCCTCGGCGCGCAGGACGTCAGCGCCACTATCGATTAGTGGTTGGACGAGCGCGTCACTATCAGAACTCCACCGGATTTCAAAGAGTGACCGACCATCTACCTCCGTCAGATGGTGTATTTTCTCAGAGAGTTGGTTCTCTCGCACTGTCACTTCGATCTCTTCGGGGGGCGCTCCAGTCACCCAGAAGAGGGAAATGATGTCCTCTCGGAGCGGAACGAGTCGTTCGAGCTCAACGGCGATATCTGGATACTCATCGAGGAGACGACCGAGGGCAAACTGATCTGCTGGTATCGAAATGTCAGTTATCACGGCCATAGCTGTGCGTGTGGATGCCGAATCTCGTGAGGATTGTGTATCTATACATATATAAAATATTCTATATATTACTTGACTTCTTCTTCTTGGGGGCCGATATCCGAATCCAGTCCAGTTGTGAGCAACCGCCGGAGGATCACTAACAGTCCGTTACCGACTCCGTCGCTCCAGAGGGCTGCCTCTTCTGTTGGGGTGTGTCGGCCAATCGAACTCACCAACAGCGTCTCACGGTCGACCAACAGCAGCCGCCCGATCGTTTCGTCTTCGGTGGAACGAGGTTGGAGCCATTCGAGCTCCGATGCAAATAGGGTGACGTCGGGCAACGCCGTTGCAAGACGTTCGTGGACCGCCTCAGAGAGCGTTCCGACGTAGATCGCTACGCCACGATCGGCGGCAGCTTGCACTCGTTCGAGCAACTGATCGGTGATGGCCGTATTCCCACTCATAAACAGAATGGCCTCTTCATTCGCCCGGTCGAGAAAGTCAACCATTCGTCGCGTGATTGTCTCGCTCCCGGTCGTTGTCCAGACGCTCGCGTGCGTGTCGTTCGTCTGAGGTTCGATCGGCTCAAGAGCGTCGAGACTGGTCTGTAGACGCGTCAAGCGCGCATTGAAGCGCTGGCGCAACAGGGCGGTCGCTTCCGTGACCGAGATCGCGCGAAACTGTTGGGGCGAAGAGTGTTGTATATCAACCAATCCCTCGCGTTGAAGTTGCTCAACCGCATCATATACCCGCGTCCGGGGAACATCGGTAGCATCACTAATCTCTTTGGCAGTTCCGTAGGAAAGGCGAGTCAATGCGGTGAAACATTCGGCCTCGTACTGTTTGAGTCCGAGCGACTCCAGTGTCTCAATCGCGGTCGTGCGGGGAGTGTTGTGTTCCATACTCATCAACATCACTCCATTAAATCGGTGTTTCCACGCGCTGGTACATCTCTACTAGTTGCTACAACGGGGAAGGTATAGCCTTCTCGGTTGTAACCCCTCCCGTGACAACGATGTAACGGCGTGCCTGATAATAGATATTGGAGATGCTAATCATCAATAAACTACTATCGACACAGAAAATTACATCTCTTCAGGTCACGAACGAATATGATTCACTCGGATTACCACAAAGAAACCAAGTAGTCGGAGCGTCAACCCTCTCGCGTGCGACATCGATGTTATTCACTCACATAACCAGGGGTGCAGATCTAGAACCGTGCGGTTGGCATGAGGCTAAGAAAAAAGCAGCTGGAGATTCAGCATCAGGGACTTGAATATGACTGATCCACCAGTGGCACAATCCGCTGCTATTGAACTACTGCAGCAGCTTGGACTGAGTCAGTACGAAGCCGCCAGTTACGTTGCACTCTTGCGGCTTGGAGAGGGAACCGCCCGAGAGATGAGTGAGACAACGGACGTTCCCCGGACACGGATATACGATGCAGTCGAAGGCCTGCAAGAGCGTGGGTTGGTCGATATCAAGCACGCCTCGCCCAAGCTCTTCCGACCGGTCGCACGCGAGACCACACTGCGCCACTTCCATCACGAGTACGAGGATACCCTGACGAAGCTCGCCAATCGCCTCGCTGCTCTCGAACCCACTGATCATCAGCACGAACAGCGGGGTGTCTGGACAACCAGCGGACGCCCCGCAGTTGACGATCGGGTCGAAGAGTGCATTACGAGCGCCACTGACGAAGTCGTCTATCTGACTGTTGATAGTCTGCTGACCGACGATATCCTTGCACACTTACGCGCTGCCAGCGAACGTGGGGTCACGGTATTAGTTGCCAACAGTACAGCGGCGACTTACGAGCGAATGCAAGCCGCGGTGCCGGCCGCTGAACTGGTTGAAGCACCCTGGGAGTGGGACGAACCGATGACCGGACGGCTGCTCTTCGTAGATCGGGAGGCGGTGCTCATGAGTACGCTGCCGGCAGGCGATGGTCCAACGGAAACGGCAATCTGGGGAACTGGTGCAGAGAACAGTTTGGTGGTGGTTCTGGAAACGATCGTCGATTGGTGGCTCAGTTCGCCCGAGTCAGAATTGGAAACTGTTCTTGAGGAGTAATAGATAGCAACTGGCAGTTACGGTTTCTGGATGTTGAGTGAATACGGCGAGGAAATGCCATAATTATGATGCGAATTTATTAGTTATACGAAGATGGGTACTATCTATTGAGACGGCACTCTATAATACTCCCTCATTCACAACAGAAGTCCGCATCAGCGGAACGTATCCATGTACAGGGATAGGAAACTCCGTATCAGACCGGCGTTTGAACTCCGATCCCGTAATCGAGCGTCCAGTCAAGGCGTCGTTCTGCACTGTCCGCAAACGACACCTCACAGACACCGATCAGGGGAACATCGTTTGCGTGGAAGCCGTTCCAGTGCGAGTGATAGCGAGTCTCATCGATGAGACCCATCTCATAGGAACCATCTGGAACAATCACTGTCTCACCGGCAACGTTGACAGGACCACCATCCCCGGAGAGCGAGCGATCTGTCGAAAGCTGATTTTCGTAGTTCACCTCAAGTTCTTGTTCGAGTTGTGTGAACGCCATCTTCTTTTGATAGATTCCCCATGAGTCGTCTCCGTACTGTCTCCTGAGGAGGCGGCCCGCACTCCATAACCGCAGTCGGTAACGGGTGTCAACGAGGTGGTGAACCAACACAGCGGCATCTTGTACCGCGTACCGATTACTCGGGGTAATGGCCTTTTGACGTGTGTACATCCCAACTAAGTTGCCAGGGAGTGATCGCGGCTTCGTCCACGGAACAGCAACTTCTTCGTACTGCTCTCGCATCCGGTCTATATACGTAAGGACCTCAGACGGTGAGACGAACGTCTCACTGGTTGGCGATTTGAAGTCAATGGTACGGGTGGCTCCTCCACCAAATTTCGTACGGGTTGTTCCGAGACAACCAGCGCTACCAGTGAGGACACCAAGACTAGCAGTACCGCCGACTCGCATAAGGAATTTGCGCCGAGAGGGCATTGTCTGAATTAACTACGCACTTCCGTATATCTTTTCTGTGCTGACCATATCCCTGACCTTTTGTATATATTTATGCCAATTTATTATTGAAGATGACTACAGAGATTCTTGTGGATGGACGGTCGGTATATGACGATATGAGACGGATGGGCGAGGTAGACAGCAAAGATCGTGAAGCCATACACTGCAATCAGGTCAATAACAAGTAGATACATTCACTCGATCATAACTTAGCTGGCTACCCGTTCCTTCTACGTGGCAAGATTTTGTTCTAGCAACTAAACGAACATAATCTACTCAGATCAATAATCGAGAGCTTGTTTCACTCGATGTTCGTTCTTATACACTGAAAATATTACAATTATCTCCAGAAAAGATGGTCCAGTGTACGGAGCAGTAAATACGCTGCATCACATCTTATTCGAATATGACCTCGTCGGATCAACACATAACGCACGAGGATATACGTACTGTGTTCGATCGCTTTGACGATCCACAGACGCCGGTGACAGCAGCAGAGGTGGCATCCACTCTCGACTGTTCTCAGACGGTAGCTGTCGAAACACTTGCGACGCTTGTCGAGCACGGCACACTTCAAACGAAGCACGTCGGTGGGAATGAGCGTATTTGGTGGCATCCTCCCCACGACTCGTTAGAAATGCATCCGGAGACAGCTCAACTTACCGCACTTATGCAAGCGGTCACTGAGTACGCTATCTTCATCCTCGATCACGACGGACACGTGACAAGCTGGAATGAAGGTGCAGAGCGCATCAAAGGATACACAGACAGCGAAATTGTCGGTGAACACTTCTCAGTCTTCTATACCGAAGCTGACATTGACGCAGACGTTCCCGAAACCAACCTCGCCAAAGCAGCAGTCGACGGTGAATATACGGACGAAGGGTGGCGGGTATGCAGTGACGGCACCCGCTTTTGGGCTAACATCACGATCACAGCGCTCTACGACAACGATGGCTCAGTGTATGGGTATACCAAAGTAACGCGAGACAACTCAGAGCAACACGAGTACGAACAACAACTGCGACGCGAACGGGATCTCGTCGACCGTATCTTGGACACGATTCCTGTGGGTGTCTCCATCTTCAATCCGGACAAAACGCTGGCGCGGACGAATAGCCGGGCAGATCAAACGGTGGGACATCAAGATGAGAATGTTCACGAGGACGAGATTGACACTCTCGATGCGTCTGATACAGACGACACAATCGTTCCCGTCGACAGTCGTCTCTACGATCGTGTCTTTGAGACGAAAGAGCCCGTATCAGACGAGGTTATTCGGTACGAACTCCCGACCGGAAAGCACCGATGGATTTCGGTCAACGCAGCACCACTGCTAACGCAGGACGGTGAACTCGAACGGGTTATCGTTACCGAAAAAGACATCACCCAACTCAAAAACCAGACGCACCAACTCGAACGACAGCGCGACGAACTCGTACGCGAACTACAAGACATGTTCGCCCGCATTGACGATGCATTCTTCGCGCTCGACCGAGAGTGGCGGTTCACCTACGTCAACGAACGGGCCGAAGAGATCATCGAGAAGAGTGAAGCAGAATTGCTCGGCAACGTCGTCTGGGACGAGTATCTCAAAGGCGCTGAAACAACATTCCAGAAGGAATTTGAGCGGGCGATGACCACCCAGCAGGCAGTCACCTTTGAGGAGCACTATCCCCCACTCGATCACTGGTTTTCGATCCGTGCGTATCCGTCTGAAACTGGCCTCTCTGTCTATTTCCAAGATATCTCAGAGAAGAAAGCGCGCGAACGCACTCTCGAACAGTCGAAGACAACGATGGAGACGGTCTGGGATGGTATTATAACGCTTGATGCTGACGACCGATTCGCAGTGGTCAACGATGCATTCTGTACAATGGTCGGATACGACCGCGAGAAGCTCATCGGTGAGCACGTGACTCTCATCCACAACTCACACATTAACGAAGAGGCCACATTACTGAACAAATCCGTGCTCGCTGGAGAGTCGCCCTTTGTGACTTCGGAGTTCGATATGGTGACTGCCGATGGAGGGACAATTCCAGTCGAGGGTCGATTTGGTCCGTACAAGTATGGGGATGGCACGGACGGACGCACTGGCGTTGTCCGTGATATCACCGACCGTAATCGTCGCAAAGAGGAGCTCGAAACACAAATCACGCAACAGACAGCCACCGCAAGACTCGGTAAACGCGCCCTCGAGGAACCGGATCTCGATCGTCTGATGGACGAGGCTGTTGCACTTGTCGCCGAAACTCTCGACACAGACTACTGCAAAGTGTTGGAATTGCTCCCAGACGGAAATGAACTACTTCTCCGGGCAGGAATAGGGTGGAATGAAGGTATCGTCGGCACGGCAACCGTCGAGACAGACCGACATTCACAAGCAGGCTATACGTTACTCTCCACCGAACCTGTCGTGGTGGAGGATCTAACAGCAGAATCACGATTCAGTGGACCTGATCTCTTGATTGAACACGGTGTTGAAAGTGGCCTCAGCGTCATTATCGGATCGCCAACCAATCCGTGGGGTGTCCTTGGCACACACGATCGGAGCCACCGTGAGTTCAGCGTCCACGACATCAACTTCGTTCGGAGCGTCGCTAACATCCTCGCAACAGCCATCGAACGTGCTAATCAAGAGCTACTGCTTTCGACTACTCGATCTATCGCCGAGGCAGAAACGTTTGAGGATGGTCTCCAGGCGGCACTGCACGAAGTCTGTACCGCCACGCAGTGGGAGTACGGTGAGGTATGGACCGAGTCGAACGATGGACTTGAGTTCTTAGGAGCAGAAACTGGTGTCGATCACACCTTTGCTCCGTTTTCTGCTGCCGCGAGGGATCGTCGTTTCAAGCGCGGAGAGGGACTCGTTGGCCGCGTCTGGAATACGAAATCACCAGAATGGATGGAAAACATTTCAAAGGTGTCTGATAGCGAATTTTTACGACGGAATGAAGCTCGTGCGGTTGGGCTGAAAGCCACGCTCAGCATCCCCATCACGGCTCAGAACGAAGTTATCGCGGTGTTTGTATTCTCAATGACCGAATCGTGCGAGAAAAACGAGTGGATGGTCGAGTCACTCTCTTCGATTGCCAAAGAGATTGGGGGGGTAGTGTCTCAGCGGCGGATTGAGAGAGCACTCGAACGCGAGAAAGAACTCGTCGAACAGATTCTGGAAACGAATCCACTCGGAATCACAGTCCTGACCGCAGATGGTACGTTTGCCCGGCTCAATACACGCGCCGAACAGCTGTTCGGACGATCTCGTAGAGAGTTACTCGGGCGGCAACTCACTCAGTCAGAGTGGCGTCTCTTCGATGAGAATAATCAGCTGATCCCCGTCAAGGATCGACCAACGACACAAGTACTAGAGACCGGCAAGAGCATACGGGATTGGGAGGCCAAAATCGAACGACTCGACGGGCAGTACAAGTGGGTTTCTGTAAATGCTGCACCAATAACGAATCCCGATGGAACGATTACACATTTCGTATTTACGACAGAGGACATTACCGAGCGGAAACATCGGGAACGAGAGCTAAAGCACCAAATAGAGGCACTACAGCCACTGAATCGATACAATACGATTGTTCGAGCAGTCACTGAAGCAACAGTCGAAGAATCGACAGTAGCGGGGATTGAACAAGTTGTGTGCGAAACATTCGCTTCCTTCGATTTATATTCATTTGCAGTGATTGGTGAGTTCACACCTGACGAGGAATTTGTTCCGCGATCGTGGGGGGGAATCAACGAAGCGGAATTACAGACAATCCTCACGACGGATCCAGGCAGGAATCTTCAGATGGGACTGGGATCCGTAGCGGCGCAGACGAATACAGTGCAAGTGACCCAGACGGTCAGCGGTACCGACGCTGAATCACAGCGTTCCGTTGCCGATCGAGAGTATCAGGCAGTCGCGTTTGTTCCGTTGAGCAACAACGGTGTCGTGCATGGTGTCCTCAGCGTCTATGCGACGTCGTCGTTCGCATTCTCTGAGGACGACATGAGACTCCTCGAAGAGCTCGGTCGAACGATTGGGCTATCAATTGCAACGATGAGAAACCGACAGTTGTTGTACTCTGAGACAATTACCGAACTCAACGTCGAGATTGCTGGTTCACAGGATCCTCTCTTGACTACCTCAGAGCAAGCATCCTGCTCTCTCACGCTTGACACAGTCGTCCCGATAACCAGAGAGTCTTATCTCGCCTACGTAACCGTCGACAGCGCCATCCCTGAGGAGATCGCAACAGCGATCACTGGCAAGCCATCGGTCCTCGATGCACGGGTTATTGATTCAGACACCGATCACGAACGTGGGAAATTGGAGATTCACCTCTCCAATACTGCTTCACTCGCACAGATTATCGAGTACGGTGCGCATATCACGAAGTTTATCGCCAACAGTGGAACGGGGCGGCTCGTCGTGGCCAGTCCATCGCGGGACGATACGCAGAGTATGCTGCGCTGGCTGTACCAGATGTTCGATGACGTACAGTTCGAGTCATTGCGCGAGATACCGTGGACGCCACAAGAAACGACTACATCATTAGATGCGCTTGATGTCGGATTAACAGAGAGACAAGATGAAGTCATCGAAACAGCCCACTATGCAGGCTATTTCGCGTGGCCCCGCGAGAGCACAGCGGAGGAGGTGGCTGCCGCAATGGAGATCACTCCACCGACGTTACATCACCATCTCCGCAAGGGAGTGCAGAAAATCGTTGCAGCCTTCGTGGACCCATCAGGAGAACAGTCGGTTTCCCAACTCTAATCGGTTTGAGTGTGCTGGACTCTCATTGTCGTCGATCTACTCTCTACAGCGTTGAGAATCGACAGACTCCCCGAGTTTACTGTCACCAGAGACTGTACCATCATCCCTCAATCGCCATCGAACCAATACCAGCCCATCGGTTCTATTTCGGAGCCGTCTGTGATCGTCGATCACATAACAAATAGCACTGATTACGGTGAATGTGAGTGCTACCAATCACGGCTGTTTGATCTGACTCAATCAGTGATGCAGGCGAGTCTCTGAGGGTGCTGATTGGTAGACAGCAGCGTTCTGGAAACGTTGAAGAGACGATTTACGTCTCACACCAGAACCTGAAGAGACTCCGGAGACGTCCATCACTTTCCCATCGTACGATGCTGCCACAGGTGGCGCCAGTGCTTTTCTTTCTCTGAGACTCTAATCACTTAGACAGTGACTCTATGCCAAAGCCATCCAAAGAACGATCAGGCATGGAAGCCAATGAGACTGAGGTACAATCGGGATTCCCATTCACGATGTTCAGTGTCTTAGCAGACCCAGATCGCGTGGAGATACTCTCTTATCTGCTCGACCAGCCAACCCCAGTGACGATCGGAGAACTCGTGGATACGCTCGCAGAAGCTAACAGCAACGGAGAGAACACAGATACGGAACGTGAAAAGATCAACATCGCGCTTCATCACAATCACCTCCCGAAGCTGAGTGAATCTGGAGTAATCGGAATCTCCTCGGATGAGGAGTACGTCACACTCCTCCAGCCGGCACCACAGCTGAAACCCTACCTCGAACTCGCAGTGAATCCTCCGACATAAGAGAGCGCCAGCCCGCACTCTCTGCGGTGGATCACTGCGCAACGTGTGAAATTGTAACGTAGTGTTGTGAGACGTCTCACCGATATCTGAGTGCTCACAGCGTCCAGCAGCAGTTGAGCACCACTGTTCCTGTGTCCTGTCTTGGAGAGACAAACTTGATTCAAATGGAGCCACCTTCGCTATCGAATAACGCCCGACTCCTGACGAGAATTGATGTCGAGATTCTGAGGGAAAGATATAAAAATGTAGCGTGCGAACTAGTAAGTAAGAAGTAAAGTAAATTATATCGATAATTTTTTCTGGTAGCAGTAGCTACGTCAGAACACACGTAGGACAACGGCTACCGCACTGTTGCGGCACGAATGAACTGTCTAATGATTAGCTACTGCCATACACACATGTCTGATACGACACAAGCGGACACGACCGACGCTCATACGACGTACGAATCTGTTACCGACCCAGAGGCGATTGCCAACAGTGAAGGGATCGAGATTCGCCAGCGGACATACACCCACGAGGACCGAGACCACTATCAAAATCACTGCGAGGCCAACGCTATCGGACGAGCCATCGTTGGAGTGAGGAATACGGCGGATCGGCTCCTACTACTGGTAACCCCCGAGGCCGATTACGCTATTCTCCCAAACGAAACGGTCGCACCCGACGAGGACTGGGTGACTGTTGGCAAGCACCGTGTCGAGGAACAAGCGGGAATGGACGTTACGCTCGACAGCATAGCACGAGTTCGACGGATCGACCACGTGATTGACGGCGAGTCGACACCGCGATCGACGGTCCAACACGTCGTCTTCGGTGCGTCAGTCAGCTCGTCAGACGCGACACTCGATACGTTGTGTGATGAGGATTGGGAGATCGGATGGTACGACGAACTCCCTGTTGAGACTGACAATCTTGGGTCATATACACGCAACGATATCCAGCTGTTCCTCGAATGAGTCACTGAACATGAACAGAAATCATGGTTCGAGATGACGGACACGACTGCCGATGAGCCGATCGACTGGAATCGGTTCTGGAGCGAGGCCGACTGCGCTGACCGTGCCAGCGCGACACCGAGTACCCATCACGTTCGCGGGCTACTCGCCGACTTCTTCACAGCGAAGGGTGTCCCAGATTCGTTCGCGGATGTTGGCTGCGGTCCCGGGGTCGTTACCTTTCATGTCGCTGAGTGCTATCCCGAGGTGACCGCCATCGGATACGATGCAGCGGCGTCGGTTCTCGTCGAGAATCGCCAACAAGCTAGCGAGAGAGAGGTCGAGAACGTTTGCTTCGAGTCAGCCGTCCTCCCGAACTTCGAACCCGATCGGCAGTTCGATCTCGTCCTCTGTTTCGGCACGCTCGCCTACGTCGCAGCATCCAAGTGCGCTCTCCGGCATCTCTATGATGCAGTCGCACCCGACGGTCAGCTCGTCGTGGGCTATCTCAATCAGCGCTGGCAGACACATCACCAGCGTTTGGTTGATTCCCCCGAGCGGCATCCGAATCCGGAGTTCGAACCTGAGAGGTTCGAAGAGCGGTTCCAGCTTGTGCTGGCTGGAGAGAGTACGCTGTCCTACCGACAGATCCACGATGCACTCGGTACGTGGCCTCGAAGCTTCTGGGAGTTCACCGACAAACCAGCGGAACGCTGGGCGTGGCACCATGCTCCTCTCGTGTGGATACCGAAATAACCGCACGCGTCGCTAACCGGAGGTTCACTTCCAAAGCATCCCACGATATTTGACTGCGAAACTGATGTGATGGGGTGAATCCATGATAATGTCGAAGAGTGAATGGGTTTTGGCAGAGAAATTCTCTGTCTAGCGCTCGGGGGTCATCTACTCACGACTACACAATTAACGATCTATCGGCGGATCACCACGCTGTCGAAGTCTCCACAATGGATGGTAACTCACTTTGCAGAATACTGAAATCACGTGCACGTCGTTCGGTGCAACAGTTCCTATAATGACTCGGAAGATCCAATACACCAACTGTGGTTGGAAATACGCTCTGATTTCTGCGTGTACTACAAAGAGTACAATTAATTATGTAATCGAACAAATCAGATAATAATTATGTATATGTGAACAAGAGCGCATCAACGACCGAAATATATCGATCAAAGTGTTCCTCTCGGCCTCGCATAGATACAAGACGATATTGCTCTGACAGAAGTTCAGTTTATTTGATTAACACAATTGCTTTGTACGGGTTTCAATCATATTTATGAAATTATGGCGTTAATTGATCTACTGTCGTTCGTAACTATCATCTGCTACAGTTGTTAATCGACTGTATTGATATTACAGACTCCTTCTAACACCTATTCAAAATACTATGTGTCACATATATGAGCAAAAATAATTGGATTGCTGTTGCTGTGGACGTCGACGTCAGAGATAGGTCCGGTTGAGATTTATCCACAACTTCAATCCGTTTGTTGGTTTACAGCGACCGAGAAACAGAACTCGATAAATTACCAGATATTTAATATTTGTATCTGTGGTCTGGTTCGAAATGGATACCGTGGGCACATTGTTCAGGCACTAATTCCCCAGGTATCGTCGGAAGACGAAACCACTCGATTCGTGATGGATTCTCCGGTATGTCTATCGAAGAGGTGAATCCGGTCTTGCGGAAACACCACAGATAATTGGTCTCCTTCACTAACCGTAAGATCCCCTGGAATGCTCGCAGTGCAGACGGTATCACCGACATCGAAGTACACGTAGGTAGCATCTCCAAGTGGTTCAGCGACGGTTACCGTAACGGTGATCGCGTTGGAATCGTCGTCATCGGGACGGATATCTTCGGGACGAATACCGAGTGTGAGCGCTTCGCTGTCAGCTTGCTCAACCGTTCGAGCGAGCCGGTCAGAAAGACGGTATTTGAACGCCTTGTGGTTCAGTGTCTGGCCCGACCGTCGCGTCGTCAGGAAATTCATCGAGGGACTTCCAATAAACCCGGCGACAAAATGGTTAGTAGGTTGGTGGTAACACTCTAACGGGGTGCCAATCTGCTGCAGTTCACCGCCATTCAAGACAGCGATGCGATCGCCCATGGTCATCGCCTCGGTCTGATCGTGGGTGACGTAAATCGTGGTAACGTCGAGACGCTGCTGGAGCTCTTGGAGTTCGGTCCGCATCTGGGTGCGGAGTTTGGCGTCGAGATTCGACAGCGGCTCGTCCATCAAGAACACTTCTGGTTCACAACAGATTCGAGAGCACGGATTTGCGTTTGATGATAGAGAACAATTTGACGAGATTCGTTGTGTTGCCACCACGATTACTGCCGATTCCGGTGACCTACTCGGAGCTATCAGCATCGCTGCACCGATCGATCGAATGAACGATCACCGGTTTCGTTACGAACTACCGAGACTACTTCAGAACGTTGTCGAAATGATTGAACGAGTCGACGAATACCGATTCCGTCACGAGCTGCCGTGCATTTCGCGGACCCTACCAAAGTAATCTCTTGCGTGCGGTCTCTCCAAGACCGATACGCTGCTGTACTGTTTGTTCATAGCAAATCCAATCGTCGGTGTCTGTTGCAGGATCTGTGACACTGTAGATGCATTCTCTTGACGGTGTTGCTCTTGTGTAATGTGCGTTGTTTCATAGAGCACTCACTCTACTGTGATTCGTCTTATCTTGTTGTTTGAACCGTACGTGTAGTGTTGGGATCAGCGTGAATTCAGGAGTCACTCACAGATCGTTGGTGTCACAGCTGCCCTTAGGCAGAAAGCGTGTGCTGACGCTTTTCCGGTCCATCGACCTGCTGTCCGTTCATGATTGGGAACCGTGCAGGACCGCATAGTCCGTTACAAGAGTGCTGATGTAACGATAATATTTATAGTATTTTCTTCGAGGAACCAAAATGTGGATTGACAGGGAATCGAACGGCGATCAACAACAGCGACAGTCAGTCCGACTCGGAACGATTGACGCGAACGAAAGCCATCGACCGTATCGCGATAAAAATAATTAGAAGTAATCACTCACACAGTGATTAGTTGTATGGCTCAGCCGTTTCTCTATCATTCGGTGTTGTATTCACGCCCATCTGGCAAAATCACTCCACACCTGCCCACAGCGACAGAATTTCGAAGTCATCGATGAATGCGACCAGCCCCTGTCAAATATTGGTCCGAAGACGTTTAGAAGGTCTTGAGCTTCATGCATTTTGCTGTCTTTCAAACTATAACTGTTGACTTTGACGGCTGAATACACCAACAAACACACGAATAGCAGTGTTCGTTATATTTGACTATGGCAGCTCAAATAAATCTTCAGAAAAATACCCGTACTTACGAATTGAGTAGAAACTATTTATTGATATTCGAAAATAATACGCTATGAGAGAGTAGAGACAATCGCTGAGAGGTATATCACAAACGAGATAACAGCAGCGATCGCACGGACGTGGTTCCACCGTGCCCAGCGTGTCCGAACTGTTGTCCAATCGTCTGGTGGCGATGCTGGCGACCACGTTGCGATAGACTCGTTCATCGGTAGGTGGATATTCATCGTTACAGCGATTGTGCCGGTCAAGTAGATCGCTGTTCCAAGGAGAACTAACGGACCGTATTGGCTCGTCCAGTCACCCTGAAGGAGGACAACCGAAGCACTCACTGTCGGAACGGCGATCGAGCCGATGAACACGACGCCGAACGCGACGTTGAGAATAGCGTTGTTTATTGATTGCATCACGATCGTGTATGCTGACGCCGAGAATGTCTTGAGTGCCAGTACTACACTCACCGAGTAGGCAAAGAAGAGTCCGGCCAAGATCCCAACAAAGAACGCTGATGCTGCAAGTAGGAGAGGGACGAAGCCCTCCGAAAGGATGTTCAGTGTCACGAGAATCACGCTCCCTGCTCTTGAAGCGTCGTCATTCTACGGGGCTTCGAGTCGGTTCGACCTCCGTATTGAGCGACCGTTGACATAATCTCAGTCACAGTCGACACCATCGAGTAACTACTCCGGAAGATCTGATAAAGATGTATTCTGGATCAGAATCACATTTGGTGTTACAGTTGCACGGTGCGTCGGGGTTGTGAGTACGTGTTCGCTTGGTTCTGCCGCCGAAGAGGCGCTACTACCACGGTATTGTGACGCAACGTTACAATCCGATCAATTGAGTATTCCTTGGTCGGCGCGGCGGAGCGTCCGTTGATAGTCCAACCGCCGCTGTTCTGTCGTTCGTACTAACTCGCGATGCGTTCGGTTAGTCCGCCCCACGCGTGGCCACCTCCGGTTGCGTTGCCGTGAGTGCTGACTGCCGGGCAGTGAGTATGCGTTGCCAGTACGCTAGAGTCGTTTGAATAGTGCCGCCCTCGAGCGGGTACACCAGCGTCTCGAAATCGTCTCCTGTGAACCGTGGACCGAATGAGGTGAATTCACAGTGAATGACGTCGTTTACATGGTCATCAAGCACGGCCGTGAACGCATCGGCGGCCGTCCGCGTCAACACGATTGGTATCTCGGCAGTTGCAGCGAGATCGGCGATGAGCGTACACACTGCTGTGAACATGCGCTTTCCTTCACGGTTCGAACAGTCCTCCGAACGATAGAAGTAATCGATCGCCGGTAGGACGACGAGTGTTGTTCTGCCATCGAGTGGCAGATCACGCAGGAGGCTGTAGTGTTGCCACGGCGTGAAGCCTCGTGCGACGGCGATCCGTTCGAGGAGTCTCATACTCGGCGCGATCTGAGCGAGCGGCTGGGTGGTCCCGTGGTCGTGAGCGTCGACCCAGACAACACTTCCGTCCTCAAGAAGGAGGTGGTCAAGGACGAGCGAGTGAAGCGCGCCCGTCGCACGATCGTCGACCTCCAAGAGAGTGAGTCCTGAATCGAGCGTCGGAAGTTCTGGCCGGCGTGTCTGCCCCATCATTACATGATGGCTATTCGTGATCTGCTATCATAGTCACGAGTGAGTCGTTTCCAGAAGTTCCGAAAATTGCGGATGGTCTTTCCGTCGTCTGTTATTCTGGGAGGGGCGCTCGCCGATCATCGCATCCAGATTATTCGTACTCCAAAGATGCTCGGTGGGTTATCGCGGTCGATAGGTCCGGGCGCGATTTTGCCCGTCAGCGTGAATGAGCCGATAGTGTTCCATCTTCGAGAGATAGTTTCGGACTGTTCGGCGCGTTTTCGGGGCATCGACCGCATCGAGATAGGCATCATAGAGCGGACCCATCTCCAATTCTCCCTCATCGTTGAGAATGTCGTATAGTGTGCGCTGGTGTGGAGTGAGTTGGTCGATGGTTTTCTGACGGACCTCATCGCGTCCCTCCGGGACCGCGTCGTGAACGAGGTCGGTCGAAATGCGATCGGAGCCACACTGGTCGGCCAACCGCGCGGCATTTCGGAGAATACTGATTGCGATCCGAGCATCGCCTGCCGCTGCATCGGCAATCAGTTCGAGTTCATTTGTCCCAATAGCGTCTTCAGAGAGTCCCCAGTGGGCTCGCGCTTTGAGGATAGCCACGAGTTCATCGAGCGGGTACTTCTCGAAGGAGATACGAACGCACGTCTGTAAGCGACTCGTGAGGCGGTCATCGAGGAGCGAGAACAGGTCACGTTCGCGGTTGGCAATGAGAATCATCGAAATTCGGGGAAGTTGATAGAGATCGTAGAGCACGCGGTTTTCCTGCAGTTGATCAACCTCGTCGAGAATAACCACACACTGCGGACCATCGTACGCCCGGACCCGATCCAACAGTTCGTCTTTTGGCGTCGATCGTCGGTGGATATCGACCGTCCGATCGATCGCTTCGAGGATGCGATAGAGGACTTTGAAACGTGTATAGTCCTGCCAGCAGTTCACATACTGTGTTTTGATGTCCAGCACATTCTCGCGCAACCGCTCGACAGTAAACCGTGCAATACAGGTTTTTCCGGCACCGGTTGGACCAAGTAAGAGCGACGGTTCACCGGAGTGACCGTCCATGATCGGTTTGAGAGTGTTCGAGAGTGCGTTGACCTCAGCGTTTCGATGCTCGACATCGTCCGGGACGAACTGGGATTGGAGCACCCGAGCATCGCGTATCATAGTATAATTCGACCGTTCGACACCCGATGGCTTAAACGGATGTGCGTCGGTTCCGATTCTTCCGATACTTCTAGTTGCTTCACCAGATTCCTGTGAGCAACTGCAACACGAGCGACGCCTACCGAGACCGTTGCCCAATAGCTATAACCGTTAGTGTAGGCTGATGTGTATATTTGGCCATTAATGAGTATAAATCGACGCTTTTTTGACCTCTCCTTCGTTAGAATTAACGGGCGACATCGTTACCAGATGTTTACCCAGCGCTATCTGTCATTCCCCACCGGTTCAACCCCATTCAACATACGCTAATGGTCTGTTCTCAGACAATGATTGGAGTGGACCTCCACTGCGGTACGGTTTTCACTGTTCTCGATAGACCCACTTGAATGACATTGACATAAACAATTTGAAAATAACGAGTAACGGTGAGCGATGTTATCGCACGCGTTTTCCGGAAACAATGAGGTTTGTGAGCGTCTCGATATCGACCTCTGAAGGGTCTGTCACATCCACGAGCTGTCCTTTGAAGAGGATACCAATACGATCTGCGAGGTCGAGCACATCCTCAATGCTGTGACTAACAATAAGAATCGTATGGCCCTCGTTCTTGAGCCGACGTATTGTCTGATGGACGAGGTTCGTTGCGTCGATCGACAGGGCACTCGTCGGTTCATCGAGGATAATCACATCCGGGTCGAACGCCAGCGAGCGTCCGATAGCCACCAGCTGGCGCTCACCGCCTGAGAGGAACTCTACCTCCGTGTTGAGTGCGATGTCACGGTCTAGTTGGTCGTGAATGATCGCTTCGGTGCGTTCGCGTGTTTCGTCCCAGTCGATGATCCTGAGCGCACCAATCCCTTTTGTCGGGAACTGACCCATGAACACGTTCGATGGGATATCCAAGTCGTTCATCAGTGCGAGATCCTGATACACCGTTTCGATGCCTGCTCTTCGGGCGTCACTCGGACTGTCGAAGTTCACTTTCTCGCTATCGAGAGAGATCGATCCGTCGGTTGGCTCGTAGACTCCACTCAGGATGTTCATCAATGTCGATTTTCCCGCGCCGTTGTCGCCAATGAGCGCGAAAATTTCGTTCTCCTGAATATCCAACGTGACGCCGTCAAGTGCGACGATCCGTCCGAAGCGCTTGCGGACGTTCTCGACGCTGATTTTAGTCAATCCAGACGCGTCGGAACTCCGATCGATAGTTTCCGTGGCTTCATTAGTATCCATGGTTACTCACCCCTCCCAGTTCTTGCGAGGACTCGCTCTCGAATACGTTCTTGTGTGGCATACAACAGAATGGCGATCAATAGCACGAACCCGTTGATCATCTGGATTTGGGTCGCCTCAATGGCCGGGCTATTATCCAGTGCTGTTTGGATGATCTCGATGAGGATAACGCCGCCAAGCGCACCCGTGACCTTTCCCCGTCCACCGAAGAGGCTAACGCCACCGATAACAGCCCCAGCAAATGCCTGAAAGAGTAGATTCTCGCCGATAAGCGGCGGTACGATGCCGATGAACCCCGTGATCAACAGCCCTGCGAGTGCCGAGAGCAGACCGCTGATCGTGTACACCGCGATGATGATCCGGTCGGTGTTGATTCCGACCTCGCGTGCGGCATTAGCGTCACTACCGACGGCGTACACCGCCTGACCGAACCGAGTGTACTTCATCACGACACCGAAGGCGATGAATGCTCCGAGCACGAGTCCAATGGCAATAAGAGCGGTACTTCCTGGCAGAATGTACCCCACCGGAAGCTCCGTAACAGGCTGGGTCTGCATGGCGGTCTTTGCGCCCTCTAAGATGATGAGAAACGCCAGTGTCTGCAAGAAGGGGTTCAGCCCAACCTTGGCGATCATCACGCCGTTCACGACACCAATAACGAGACCGATAACGAGGATGAGAACAAAGCCCAGCAGTGCGCTGTCAGAGTAGTTCCAGCAGCTCGGGCAGTTGCCGAGAACCATTCCGGTGAACATCGCAGAGAATCCCGCGATGGCACCGATCGAAAGGTCAAAATGTCCAGAGAGGAGCGTAACGCTCTCGGCAAGCACGAGAAGACCGAGCGGTGCCCCCGCCCAGAAGATGAGTTGGATACTCGAAGCGCTGGCCAGGGTCTGCGGAACGAATGCGAGGACGCCAAGAATCACGATCGCGAGAATTGGCCAGATCATGTTGTCCAGCAGTGACAACAGCAAGCTGTCCGTGTCCTCGAAAAATCGACCGATGACGATATTTTCTCCGTTCATGATTGACTGAATCGAAATACGTCCATTTCCATTTTTATGCCTCTCCCCAGACATTACCCCAAAGGAACGGTTTGTCGGCGTTCTCTTGGGTTATGACGATGCTGTTCGTTTTGAACCACGGATGTCCGTTTTGTTCTTTCATTTCGGCCGGTGCCCAGATCGATTCCGACCAAAGATCAACGCCCTTGTGTTGACCCGATTTGACAGTGAAATCATCCGCCGTGACTGTCGAGTCCACGTCGGGAATCGCATCCATCGAGTGTCCGTTCTCGATGTACTGTTTCATCATCGCGATTGCGATAGGGTTGTAGAAGTAGTTTGGTTGATCGATGGCAGCGTCGATCATTCCCTGCTTAACCAGTGGATTTACCTCCGGACTGCCGTCCATCTGTGTCAGCACAATATGCTTGCTGTCACCCTTTTTGAAGAGCAGATTGAGGTTTCGAAGTGCTTGGACTACACCAAGACCCATCGATAAATTTCCGGAGTAGATTCCGTGAGGTTTTTTGTTCGCGTTGATCCATTCTTGGGTCTTCTCGAGAGCCGTATCGCGTGCATAATCAGCGTTGATTGTTTTCACGACTGTCACGTCGTTGTTCGACTTCATCACATCAAGGAAGCCCTGGCTGCGTTGGTTCGCCGACTGGTTGCCCTGACTGCCACGAATGTTCAGCACCTTCCACGGTTTTTTATTGGGCTTTTGTGCTTTCAGTGCCTTGAGCATCTGCTTTGCGCATTTCTCACCCCCTTCGTAGTTACTGAATCCCGTATACATCGGAACGTTCGTACTCGCTGTGTCGGCGTTAGTAGCGAACACTGGGACATTTTTCTTCATCGCATAATCGATGGCAGTTTTTGCGGCACCAGTCTGCCAGACACCCACGAGGATTCCGTCGAAGTCCTTGTTAGCGAAATCTCGGATGTCTTTGACCTGTTTCTGTGCGCTCTGCTGGTTTGGTCTAACTTCAATCTGGATGTTCTGATCCTTCGCGTAGAGCTTCGCTGCCTCGTTGTACGCGGTGATCCAGGCTCCACCACGAACGTACGAGGTCATTCCGAGTTTCTTGAGCTTGTCACTACCGCCTCCACTTCCAGCAATATCCCCCAGACAACCTGCGATCCCTGCGACACCGACCGTTCCCGCTGCCCTGAGAAAACCTCTCCTGCCAATATTATACATGGCTATGACAGGTATGATGATAGGTAGTATTAATCCTGGGGTCGTTAGTTCCTGTAGTCGAGCGATACCAGCAGTGAAATTCGATGAAATGAGATGTACAGGACAGCAGAGATATTGTTATAGGTGCGTTGTATACAGAATCACCTCTCAACAGAGATCGACAGCAGCGATGTCTCTGCACGTTGTGGTTGACTCGAGTGTTGTGAGTCGTCCCCAGCTACGCCTGTCGTACGCTCACGTGCACTACGAGCAGGTCGCTGAGATACGAGACGCGATGAATGAACGAGCGAGGTTAGTACTCTTCTCGGTGAAGTACTTCGTCGACAGCACGACGAGGGAGACGTTCGGGTTCCTCGCCACCGCTCGGACCAACAGCGATTAGCATAACCGGGATTTTGTCGTCAGGAACTCCAAGATACTCAGCGATACCCTCAGCGTCGAAACCAATCATAGGTGTCGCGGAAAGTCCGCGAGCATGTGCCGAATGAAGGAGGTTTGCTGCGGCGAGACTAGCATTCCGGATGCCGTAGTCGCGTCCCATACGATCGTCGGCGTACAGACCAACAGTCTGCTCTTTGGTCTGCTCTGCCGTTTCCTCGTCCATCCGTCCGGCTTCGGCCCACTCTTCGAACACGCGGTCGGCCGTTTCGGGAGTGGTGTGCCCAACGACGAGGATAGCCGTGCCAGCATCCCGAATGTGCTCTTGGCCGAAGGCGAGTTCGACGACGTCATCGAGCCGGTCATCGTCTTGGACAGCGACAAACTCCCACGGCTGAAGATTGTACGAAGACGGTGCGAGTGTCGTATCTTCTATGAGCGCTTTAAGCGTCTCGTCATCGAGATCCGTATCGGGGTCGAAATTGTGACCCGACCGGCGCGTTCGCAGGGCTTCAACTGCCTTCGGAAACGTTTCGTCGTGAGCGACGTCGACACTACGGATGTCTGTATTTGGCGTGGAACGCATCCTAATCACTCCTTGTACATCGGGTAATAAATCCGTTCGCTAACATCTTTGTCAGGTAGTAACAGAACTGTAACCGGTGTTCATCGTTTTAAACAGGTCAGTGAATGTATGGATATCGCGACAGTTTGGTGATAAATGTGTTTTCTCATACAAACTACGTCATCGAAAAATGGTGAAAGTATTTAGAATAGACATAATTTTTTTGAGTCACTCCTCCATTGCTCTCCGTATGTCCGATCAATCGACCGTCGTAGACAACTCGCACTCACTGATGAATGTTCCATCGAATCCTATCGCATACATTGCCATTCTTACAGCACTCATTTCTGCGGCCATCCATTTGTTTCTCGCACCGAAAGTGATCGGGTTCGATCAGACAACGGGGCTGTTGTTCGTTCTTAATGGCCTCGGGTTTATTGGCGGCATTCTTGTCTTCCTGACCAGATACTGGCGGCGTGAATTCTATCTTGTGGCCGTTGGATACGCGCTTGCAACCATCGTCGCCTTCTTTGCGATGGGTGGTCCCACCAACATGCTCTCCATTAGTTCGAAAATAGCCGAAGCTGTGCTCGCACTCGCTGCCACGTACCTCTATCTCTCCACCAACACCGCATGAAACGTTGGTCTATCCTTCGATTCGATACAAGGACGGGGCCGCCGACGTTGATACCGTTGGTGAGTTCGCTTATTCGCAAGTGGACGCCGAACACAACGCTGGTTGCGAGATGAGTGTGTCCTCACGAATCCAGTGGGGCAGATCGTCTGGTTCGCCACCGGTGAAAACGAAGAACGATTCGAATCTTCCGGCGAGGGATCTGGAGAATACCCTTCAGGTGATCTCTCCGACCTCTAGCGTGACACCGTCGAACTCGGTGATGAAGTCGGCACCGAACGCAGAGGACGGTGTTTGAAAGCCTGATTCGACCTCATCTGAGAGAACCCGCCGAGCCGATTCGACAGCTGTAGCCGCTGTCACATCGTAGATACCGGGAGTAGTGAGGCGCGCAGTTGCGCGGTCGCCAGCACCGTTTGTGACTTCACCAAAGAGACGTGTCGTGCTCTGTATGCGTTCGTCCTGTGTCGGCCCCGAAACGAGGCAATCGGTGGCGTAAAGCAGCAGCTGCTGGATGGGTCCGAACGTGAGTATCGGAGTGACGGCCGTTCCGTAGCGCATCGACCGCACGGCCGCTTGCGGGACTGTTGCGTACGTCTCAATGGTTCCAATACCAGTCGAGTAGTATGCAGTCGATAGCGCGCCCCACGGGACCATTACCCCTGTCTGTTCCCCGGAGCCAAAGTCGAATTCACGGGATTGCCAAGCGGGAGAGACGCTCTGAATTTCGCCGTCCTCACGCATAGCACTCGGTCGATTGACACTCTCGATGATGGACTTGACAGTCCCCGGTGAGAAGTTTTCGAGTCCATCCAGCGCGAGAGTGAGATGCTCTGTCTCCGGGAGTTTGGCGTTGAGTATCGCGGCGAGACAGTCCGTTGGAACCACATCGAAGCCGACGCCTGGAAGCAGCGTCACGTCGGCGGTTTCGGCCTCACGATCACGTTCCGCGATTGATTCGAGCACCTCGACACGTCCGGCGATATCGAGGTAATTGGTGCCTGTCTCGAGACAGGCATCGATGAGTGGCTCTGCTGTCCCTGAAAACGGGCCTGCACAGTTCAGCACAGCATCGACATCTGCAATGGATGATTCGATGATGTCTGGATGAGTGAGGCTGAACGCCTGATGATCAAGTTCGAATTCCGTTGCTTGCTCTTCGAGCGGTTCGGCGCGTCGGCCCGCCACAATCGGCGTGGCTCCGTCGTCGACGGCTCTCCGAGTGATGAGATCACCGGTGTAGCCGTACGACCCGTAGATGAGCAAGGTTCCGTCCATAGTGGTAGTTGTCTTTCCAGTACGTTAATTGTGATCATGGTTCATTCTCCTCAGAGATACGGTTGACTACGGTCTGCAACCATACGGAGAAAGATGAATCCTACCCTCGGAATTGAACATATATTATCGTATTTTTCTCTGTAACGACAGTGATTCGATCATCATCCTTCGATCTACAATAGCGTGAATAATCAGTCATATTTGCTGCAGTATCGACAATAGGATACTTTCATCCAGTTTCTCAGGAATGGATCTAATATCGCCGTGGAAAACACAGAGCAGATGATAGATACGATCGAACATCTCGTTCATCTATAGGTGAGTGAATACATTATTGAATTGTTATATTCAATTATTACTGTTTGTATAGTTTCTGATTGGAGAGCAAGTACGGAGGACGAGAGGGGTCTCGTCTTCGATCATCTAATTACAACCCGTTTCGCTGTACTGGATCAGTTGCTGGAGCAGCACGATAACCACGTCTGTGTTGGTTGATAAGCGATGGATGTCCGTGGCAACCGCATCGGGATCGGGCAGCTCTCCGAGAGCGAAAAACTAGAGGCCGACACCGTCGACAGGAACGCCACGGTCAAGGAGTCGTTTCATACGATCGGAGAGCGCGTCAGCGAAACACACCGGTAGTGTGAACGGACGCGTCGAGAGACACATCAGTTAAGATGTCTGCGATACGAACACGAACTGATGTCCGCCAACGACCGAGGAGATGTACCTGTGGAGCAACCGGACGGGCTTCCGATGCGGGTGGGACTGGGACAGTTCATGGAACCAACTGCAGAGCGTCTGCGGTTCATCAAGCAACTCGGGGCCAATGATATCGTTCTGAACATGTACAAATACGACGATCCTGACTACGAACATATGCCCGACAACGATCGAATGCCACTGTCGGGTGATGGGGAGTGGTCGGCCGAGAATCTGTTCGCGCTACGTAAGCGCGTCGAAGATGCTGGGATTCGACTGTACGCCATCGAGAACGTTCCGGTCTCGTTCTACGAGGATATGATGCTCGGTGGAACAAAGCGCGACGAGCAACTGAAAAAGCTCAAGACAACAGTACGGAACATGGGTGAGGCTGGAATTCCTCTCTTTGGCTATCATTGGGCACCAGCGGGCGTGTGGCGAACCAGCACCGAGACAGTCCGCGGGGGCGCTACCGTCTCAGCGTTCGACGGTCGAGAGACGGACACGAGCTATACCCACGGACGTGAATACACGGAAGCTGAGCTGTGGGAGAACTATGAACACTTCTTGCGTGAACTGCTCCCTGTCGCCGAGGAGGCAGGTGTCAAGCTGTGTCTGCATCCCAGTGACCCACCAATGAAGACTCTCGGTGGGATTCCACAGCTAGCGCGAAGCTTCGAGAATTTTAAGCGGGCGATGGAACTCGTTCCGAGCGAGAATCACGGACTGGAGTTCTGTCTCGGTTGTTGGTCGGAGATGGACGAAAACGTGGCAGAAGTAATCAGGTATTTCGGCGAACGGGATAAACTGTTCTATGTTCACTTTCGTGATGTGGAGGGAACGATCCCCGTGTTCAAGGAAACGTTCATCGACGAAGGGAACTACGACGAGTACGCGGTTCTAAAACTGCTGGACGAGGTGGGGTTTTCGGGTGTGATGATCCCGGATCATACGCCGCATTTGGAGGGCGACAGTGATTGGGAACACCGTGGGCGCGCGTACACTGCCGGCTATCTGAGAGGAATGCTCACAGCACTCCGTTCAGAGCAGTGATGCTGGACGCATTCAGCAGTAACAGTGGTTCGAATCGACTCGGTTTAGATCAAAAGCCAAAGAGCTTCTTGGGACGATCATAGGCAATGTGCTCGACCAGATCGTGTGCAACTTCGATCGGTATCCGGCCACGTTCGACGTGATTCCCGACGACGTTTGCAAGCGACCGTCGGAACATCTCGAAGCGCGATCCGTACGAGAGAAGCTTTCGAGAGTCGCTGACCATTCCTGCGTGATTTGCGAGGAGATCGACCGACCCCATGTAATCGAGCTGGTGTTCCATCCCGAAGGAGCTATCATTAAACCACCACGCGGCCCCAACACTCACATTCGGAAAGGCCCGTGAGATGGTCGTAATCGTCGGATACTGCGTCGGATCGACGCAGTAGAGGACAATCTCACATTCCTCGTCGAATACATTCATGAAGTGGCGGATGTTTTCTGCGATCTCGATGCGTTGCGTCGAGACAGTGCCCCCGGAGGCCGAACCAATCCTCTCGTAGAGTTTGGTCCGGTAGTCTCGAAGCGGTCCGATGTGTAACTGGGTGACCCACCCATTCT
Source organism: Halocatena marina (assembly GCF_023276375.1). GTDB lineage: Archaea > Halobacteriota > Halobacteria > Halobacteriales > Haloarculaceae > Halocatena > Halocatena marina. The sequence continues at coordinate 1,407,260 of NZ_JALLPK010000001.1, forward strand.
CGACGTTTAATTCGCCGATGTATTCGAGCATAAATGCCTTGAAGTCGCCGATTTCACGCTCACTCAGCGAGCGTCCCTCGCGCTCTTTCCGATAGATCGTTCGTGCCCGCGTCTTACTCACTGGACGGGAGACGGGTTCGTGGATCCCCAAATCGCTCGCTCGACAGCCATGTTCCTGGAAGAAGTCGTGAGTCGTCGCTAACGCGTCGAGAAAGCCGTCGAAGTCGTCTGTTGCAGTTCCGGTCGAGTCAGCCAATTCGTCAACAAAATCATTCCACGGTGGCGTTTCAATATTCACAGCACGATCCGCGCGCCACGTCGGTCGGATGTCCACACCAGACACCTCGTCGACGGCTCGCTCGTGATATTCGAGTTTTGAGGTCGGATCGTCGGTGCTACAGATCACCTCTACATCCATCTCCCGAAGAAGTTCCTGCGGTTGCATATCGATACGTTGGAGCTGTCTCTTCGTCTCCTGCCAGATTTCGTCTGCTGTCTCTGCTGAGATTGGCGTCTCGATTCCGAACCGTCGCTTCAGATCGAGGTGAATCCACTCGTAGGTCGGATTCCCCGCAAACTCGGGAAAAACCGTCGCTAGCGCGTTCCACTTCTCGCGGTTCGGCGCGTCACCGGTGATCAACTCCTCATCGACACCGCGCTTTCGCATCGCCGCCCAGACGTAGTGATCGGTCGCTGCTTCAACCTCCCAAACGTCGTTCCAACCGTCATTTTCGACGATCTCGACGACATCCGCATGACTGTGAGGGTCGAGAATCGGTGATTCAGCAATCACATCGTACAGCTCGCAGGCAGTGTCCGTCTCAAGCAAGTACGCTTCACCGAGGAAATTCATGGTAATCGAGATCGTGGTGGCCAGAATATAAATCTAGAGATCGCACACAACGATGAAGGAACGTGTTAGAATATGTCGAATTTGGACAATCAATTATTTACTCCATGCAATCAATATCGGACTCAATGACACGGTTTGATGCCAACAACATACGACTCGGTTGCCAAATAGCTAGCTACGGAAACGTCTCAGAGACCGTCCAACGAGCGGTGCGCGCCGAGACGGCTGGTTTCGACATCATTTCCGTACCAGATCATCTGTTTCATCCGACAGGCTCGGAAGAGTTTCTCGTGGATCCACCGTGGGAAGCATTCACCATATTAGGTGCAATCGCCCAGCAGACCGACGAAGTGACGCTGTTGCCGGGAGTTACAGACTCTGTCCGGCGGCATCCAACGGAGCTTGCCCACGCTATTGCGACCCTCGATCGCATGACCGATGGGCGTGCAGGGCTCGGTATCGGTGCCGGCGAGGCGTTCAACTTCGCTTCGATCGAGGATATTGACTGGGATGAGCCATTCACGCGGTTCAAAGAGACGGTGTCGGTGATCGATGGGCTGTGGAATTCCACGCCCGAAGAGCTGTTCACGTTCGAGGGCGAGTATTTCGAGATCAAACGATCACACATGGGACTGAAACCGGCACAGGACCCCCGTCCTCCGCTCTGGGTCGGTGGATACGGCCCGAGCATGCGCGGTTTTACCGGAGCGGTTGCTGACGGCTGGTTCCCGTGGATCTACTCTCCAGAGCAGTACGAAGCAGATCTTCAACGCGTGCTGGACGTCGCAGAAGACCGGAATCGATCTGTCGAATCGATCGACAGCGCACTCATGATTCCAACAACCGTTACAGACAATAGTGAGACAGCCCGACGGGCAGCAATTGAACGCAATCGAACGAGCTTGGCGCTCAGACCTCCGCTACTGGCCGACATGGGGTATGAGGATATCGCTGAGGAGACGCCGATCATGTGGGAGATGGCCTTCGATGAGCAACAGGAAGCACAACTGCTGGAAGCGACAGAACGGATTCCCGACGACGCAGTCGATCAGATTTGTGTCGCCGGTGATCCCGAGAGGGCGATTGAGCGTATCGAGGCGTTTTCTACCGCGGGTGTCGACAACCTCGTACTCATTCCAGTCGGTGATTTCGAAGAAACGATGACCCACTATCGAGAAGAGATCATACCATACTTCGAGGAGAGCTGAATACTGGAAGGTTCCTTTCGTATTGCTCGTCTCGAAACACACAGCGGTCGGGGTCAGACGTCCCGTATCACTCTGCCGGTACATTTATCAGAATATGCTCGCTGCATCAGATATGGGCACATCAGCTCAACAGAGACAGTCAGATACCGGAATCGACGCCGACGAGATGGTTATCACATACATTGGTGGTGGTAGTCGTCAGTGGGCACCGAAGTTCGTACAGGATATGGCGCTTTCTAACCTCGATGGTGAAGCCCGTCTCTACGACGTCAACTACGAGAGTGCGCAGTTGAACAGTCGCTTTGGGAACTGGGTTCAAGACGAAAACGAGACGACTGGCACGTGGACCTACAGGGCGGTTAAGGACCTCGATGAGGCTTTGGCGGGCGCAGATGCTGTTATCACATCGACGCAGTTTGATCCCACCGAAACGTTCGTCCACGATCTCGATATTCCAAAACGATACGGCATCCACGGTGCCGTCGCAGCGACCATCGGCCCTGGTGGAATCATGCGAGCAATGCGAACGATCCCGCTCTATCGCGCGATTGCGGCCGGTGTTCGTGAGCAGTGCCCAGACGCGTGGGTGTTTAACTTCACGAACCCGGTTCACTTCGTAACCCGCGCGCTCTACGATGAGTATCCCGACATCAACGCAGTCGGTCTCTGCCACGAGGTGATGGGAACTCGATTCCACCTCGCACGCATCGCAGAAGAGCACCTTGGAATGAATGCGACCCACGAGGACATCACACTCAACGTCAAGGGAATCAACCACTTCACGTGGGTCGATGAAGCCTACTGCAAGGGAGTCGATCTCTGGCCGGTTCTGGAAGAACTCGCTGATAGCGAACAGGCGAACCAACTGTTCACAGCGGCGGATTTAGAGGGCGAAAGTGTGTTCGTCGACAATCAGCAAATCACGTGGGAGCTGTTCCGCCGATTCGATATGTTCCCCGCTGCGGGCGACCGACACTTGGTCGAGTACGCGAACTGGTTCCTTCATGGCGGTGAGGAGTCACTCAACCGGTGGGGGATCAAACGCACCGGAAGCGATTATCGCGCCAAGCACTGGACTCCTGCTGAGTCGAAACAGACGACCGATGTTACGGCGTGGCTCGATGGCGAGAAGGAGTTCGAACTCGAACCGACTCGTGAAGTGTTCGCAGACATGCTCGAAGCACTTGCGGGCGGTGACAGCTTCGCAACGAACGTCAACATGGTTAACACCGGACAGGTCTCGGATATCGAGGAGGGCGCTGTCGTCGAAACGAACGCGCTGGTGCGTGCCAATGAGATCCGACCGCTTTCGACCGGTGGCTTTCCGCGGCAGGTCCGGTCGATGATCAATACTCACGTCGATACCATCGAAACGATTATCGAAGCATCGCGGACTGGCGACATCGATGAGGCGTTCAAGGGCTTCCTCATCGATCCACAGATCCGCACTCTTTCGCCCGAAGATTCTCGTAACATGTTCGCCGAACTGATCTCGGCTGAAAAATCGTATCTCGATGACTGGAAGCTAGACGAGTCCACGGTGCTCTCGGAATCGGCGACGTACGAGTAGACGCCTGACCATTTCAGTAAGCGTGGCGATCCTCGTTCGGAGGACCAAACAAGCGCTTTCTTCGTTTTTATTCGGCCGGTCGAATGGATTCAAGAGTGTGCCGATGCTCACAACAGTACCATCGGAGCGTTGTCCCGGCCCGAGCGACGATGCTCAGCTGAACAGCGAATGTGAACTCAGATGTCGACTGTTTCGCCAGTTTCTGCGGCTTCGTAGACAGCCGCAAGTGCGCGCATATCGACGAAGCCGTGCTCAGGGTTGGCGTACGGTTCACGGTCCGTAAGGAGACAGTCAGCGAAGTAATCGAACTCCTCTTCCATCTGATCGACCTGCTCGGTGTCGATGTCCATCGTCGCATTTCCAACTGTTACACAAAGGCTACTCGACATGTGAAAGGCCGGCTCAAGCAGGAGCGATCCTTCAGTACCAACAATACGTAGTTGGCTGTTCAATGTCGCGTTCTGACTCGCCGTACAGGTGGCATACACTCCACCCTCGAAGGCCACGCTGAAGGCAGCAACCTCATCGGGAACATCTGTGAAATACTCGTGATCTGAGCGCATCATCGACTGAACCGCGATTGGATCGGCAGTGAGAATGAACCGAGTTGTGTTGACCGAGTAGATTCCGAGATCCATCACGCTTGCCCCATATCCGACGAGATCACTGTCTAGACGCCACTGTTCTCGACCCCAGCCGAGTATTGACTGGGACATGTCGCCGTGAACGTGGACCGGATCACCAATAGCGCCAGCGTCGATGAGATTGCGTGCGCGTCTAACCGCGGGTTCAGTGTGCATCCGGTAGGCGATCATCGCCGTTGCGTCCGCTGCGTTACAGGTGTCGACAATGTGTTCGGCACGCTCGACGGTCGCCTCCATGGGTTTCTCACAGAGAATCGCTTTCCCATTTTTGGCTGCGCTTTCTACGAATTCGAGATGCCGGGCGTTGGGAGTGCAAATATAGACAGCGTCGTAAGCATCAGCCGCGCTGTCCTCGTGAAATTCTTCGTAAGTGATCCCGATTTCGACCGATTCGTGTTCGGCCGCAACCGTGTTGGCTTTCTCGGCCGAACTGCTGACGACGACTGTCGTCTCGCAGAACGTCGAGTTCTCGATGGCGGGCATCGCTTTGTCGCGGGTCCACCAGCCCAGTCCGACCAACGCAAATCGGATCGGACCGTCGCTCTCATTCGATTCTTGCCAGTCGCGGTGCGTGAACGACGAAATGTACGCTTCGATGTCTCGAACGCTCATGGGCCGTCGTTCACGACGGAAACTAATAAATCGCCACGCTCGTCGTTCAGTCCATTATTTGATCAGATGATGTGTGGAAATGTGAAGTGTCATTCTAAGCGTGTCGCATATCGCACGCCGAACTTCAGGCACTCTGAATGAGGGTGATTCGGAACACGAACGTCCAGTTCGTAATAGAACAGGGCATGGCACGTATCGAGATTCTCGATATCGATTCAACTGAGCAAACTGTTAGAATCATCGACAGCTTGAGAGTTCAAGTCCACTAATAGTGGAAAGGATTTTATTGGTGGGGATCAAGAAACATTTTGGATGAACGAAACGACTGAATCGGGAAAGACGATTGGTGCAGTCGAGCGCGCGTTTTCGATAATTGAGACGCTCCGAGAGTCGGGAACGATGACCGTCTCAGAGGTTGCCATCGCTCGTGACATACCAACCAGCACTGCACATGTTCACCTGAAGACGCTGCACTCGCTCGGCTACGTCGTCAAAGTGGATGGAGCATATAGATTGGGTCTCCGCTTTCTCCGTGATGGGGGCGCCATCCGCCAACGTCAGCACATTTACCAGATAGCGAAGAACGAAATAGATGGTCTCGCTGCCGAAACAGGCGAAGTGGCGAATCTTGGTGTCGAAGAGAACGGACAACGTGTTCTGCTCTACCAGTCGGAGGGGAGCAAGGCGGTGTACGACAATGCGCCGATCGGTGAGTATACTAACATGCACTGGACTGCGCTCGGGAAATCGTTGCTCGCGCATCTCTCTCACAAGAAGGTTGACGAGGTCGTCGATACGTATGGACTTCCTTCCAAGACTGAGCGAACAATAAGTACTCGTGAAGAGCTCGTTGCAGAGCTAGAAGGTGTCCGTGACCGTGGATACGCACTCGAAGACGAAGAACGCCGCGAAGGAATACGATCAGTGGCTGTTCCACTCAGAGTGGATTCATCTGTTGTCGGTGCTATCTCTGTCTCCGGTACAAAAAACCGTCTCAACGACGACCGAATCGACAACAAGCTTCTTGAACTGTTGTACAACGCCGCAAACATCATCACAGTTCGCTACGCGTACGAGTAATGTTGGCTGGTGCGTTTACAACTGTACTTCTGTAACTCTACCGTCTCTGTACAGTCATTACGAACGATTTATCGTTCCATCATCAGTAGACGCTGTCCGATTGTGTTTGCTGTCTCATACACCGTTGTGATGGGGAATATCTTATTCCAACACGATCGATGGCGCGTTGATATGGAGGTCTGTACTCAAACAAACTGGGGAATTACCTCGTCTGTGAATAGTCTCGTCATACCAAAATTCATATATAATAGAGAACGTGTTAAAAGCGTGCGATGTATCGCAGCCCCGATCATTGATAGCAGTGACAACGTAATAGCCACAGTCGGTGTTTCTGGGCCGACGAATCGGATGCACAGCAAACGATTTGAGAATGAGATCCCTCAGCAAGTGCTGAGTACTGCAAACATCATCGAGGTTACTATGACCTATTCCTAGTATCCAGTATTGTCGGACGATTTTTCGTCATCATTGTCTGGGTGCTGACCACCGATTTCCCATTGATTCAGGTTCAATTCTCTATCCTCTGCTACAATCGTTCAGGACACAACCTCGACGTCGTCCGGCAGTATCGAAGAAGATCTTGACTGCCAATTACAGATATACTGTTGTAATGGCTTGATTTTTTCTGCCTATCTCGATCGGGTTTTTCTCCAGTGATTGGAAAAGCTGTGGATAGGACAGTCGAACGGTTTCACGCTGTACGGAGATACCGTATTGAGTGATTATGCAGACACCCACTTCGTTCTACTCAATTAGATTAACTCATCTATATTTAGATATTTTGCAGACGGCAGACAACTACCTCAAATATAAGTAAATGCATATCTTACTATGAGTAATAGCTGTAAAATCCAGCGTAGAAGTAATATATGATAATATTCTTTGACTACTGTGTGATAACTGCCATCAACTGATGTCGAGATATGAGAAAGGGAGAACTATACGAATTCGTCTATTGATCGGCTATTAAAGTTAAAGAATGAGTTCTGCACGCTAATAGAGTTCAATCGTATGCTTTTCACTTCATATACATCATGTTAGAATAGGGGCATACGTGAGGGCTATTTTGTATGCGAAGACACGATATCGATGTCCTCACATAGATTGATTCACATTCATTGATACAGAAATCCAATAAGATATGATTACCACGGTGTGAACACAGCCTATCTAATATCTGTTGTTTGTATTTGTTTCGTGCTTCTATACAGAAGGATACGGTCGTTGAAATAGTATAGCAGGAAAGTCGATCACTTCATCCATGAATCAGTTGTTGTCACTTACTACTGTTCATCTGTACCGACGTCACACAGTAATCGATCATGCGTTGGATGTAGTTCACTGTAAGTAATCGAACAAAAGTTCAATCGAAGTGTCATACCATCCCAGACAAACGCAAGCAAGTTCATGTGGGCGATTGTCCATGCCCACGTGGATTCACAAAAGGTCGTCAAATTGTAGACAGCGGTGTGAAAACTTCGATATTTCGTATTGTGAGTCGTCTCGAGGAGCAGAATGTAGACTCAAAATTCGGTGAACTTGTCCCGGCGGAAGAGATCAAGTTCGGTTACGGAAGAGTGCTCCTGAGTCAGCGCAAACACAATTGCGCTGGCAATTTCCTCGGGTTCGGTTACGTCACCGCGTTCGAACCGTTCTTCGAACGATTCACCATCGTTGCCACCAAACTCTGAGCGAACTTCCGACGGATTGATCACAGTGACACCGATTCCGTCGTCGCCGACTTGCGCCGCAACGCTGTGAGCGAACCCCCGCACCCACCACTTTGTCGCAGCATAAACCGGATTCGCCGGACGTGGATACTGTCCAGCAAAGCTTCCGACAAACAGTATGTGGCCACCGGTTTCACGAACGTAGGGAATCGCCGCCCGTGTCGCATAGAAAACCCCGTCGACGTTGACCGCTTGCATCGTCTCGAAGTCATCCGTCGACATCGACTCAACTTCGCCTCCTCGTGCGAGTCCAGCATTGTTCACAGTTGCGTACAGCTCACCGAACGTCTCGATCGTCTCGGATACCAGGGTTTTGACTGCCTCCTCGTCAGCCACATCCGTCGAGACGACGAGGGACTCCGTCCCGTACTCAGACTCGATATCCGCTGCAATCTCCTCGAGTCGCTCTTTCCGGCGGGCTGCGAGCACAAGGCTCGCCCCCTCCGATGCGAGGGCGTGGGCAGTCGCTTCGCCGATTCCTGAACTCGCACCAGTGATGATTATTGGCCTTCCGTCTAGCCTATCGGTTGCTGCCATACCTGATCAATGACGCCAATTCTTTTCTCTGTTTCCCGACTCTCGATATTCGCCGACTGAGCTGTGTGTATCATGGTTCTCCGTTCGAATCGCTGCGTGCAACGTTACGGTTGGTGTATACGGCTCCACGAGAGAACGGAAGGCACCGATCAACTCAAGGAAGTCGACACCATATAGATATATGGATGTGGTATGTAATGGCATCACAATGGGATGACGTAAGTTTCGTAATCGCTTCCACGTATCGCTCAGCTGTTCTCGAACGACTAGTCCGCGGCCCAGCAACCCCGTCGATGATTGGATCAGAAACAGAGATTGAGATCGCTCACATCTCGCGGGCGCTACAAGAACTACGCGAGCATTCACTCGTCGAGTTACTTGTCTCAGACGACCGGCGGAAAGGCCGCGTCTATGGAATTACTGAGTACGGGGAGGACACGTGGACGACCATTGAGGCACAACACCTCGCCTGAACTGCTCTCACCGACTGTTGCGGCCACCGCGTGCGTACTGCTAGTAGCACGTACATGTCGCGCTGTCGCGGGGGCCAGTAGTGGTGCGTGTAGTTTGATCTCTCCACTACACACTCATGCATCGACCAGTTACGACGCTGGATATTGTCGTCGCATCGCTTCGGAGTAGGTGATGCTAAGTGTGCTAACCTTTGTTCGCACTTTTCCGTCATCGTCAATCGCTGATTATTGGATGTTGTTCGCAACAGACACGTCCGTCATTCGAGACGGTACTATTGTTACTCAAATTTTTGCCGGGAAGATCGAACCAAACGACTGATTGTAGTACGCTCTTCCTCGCATTTTCCAATGACACACTATGATACTCCTCAGTTAGAGAGATACACATCTGAAGATAGACGTCAGGTGATACATTACTGTTCAAGGTTCATAATGAGCTCAGTTGATTGATGCCTACTCTATTCGTTTATAAACATGTAACCACAGCCGGAGCTGCAGTTCAGTAAGGTGGCAAGACCAGCCGTTTGGCCGTACTATCTCGCACTGCAATGAATAACTCCAATAGACTCACACGCCCCTGAGTGGTCGGAGTTCGCTTACTGCTGGGCGGTGACGAGGTCTTTGATTTCTTCGGCGCGGCTGTCGTCGGTGATGAAGCGCGAGAAGACCCACGAGAGCTGGGTGATGATGGCGTCGTGGCCGTCCTCGGTGAGCGCGTACTCGTTGGTTCGCTTATCGAGTTCACTTTTCTCGACGAGTCCCATCTCGACGAGATCGTCGAGGTTGGGGTAGAGTCGACCGTGGTTGACCTCCGAGCCGTAGTACTGCTCGAGTTCGCGTTTGATGGCGAGGCCGTAGCGCGCCTCTTCGGCGAGGATGGCGAGGATGCGCTGTTGGAAGGCGGTGAGTTCTGGTGCGATACTTGATTTGCTGTCGCCTGACACTGTCGTCGACATACACTACGTTGATGATAGTATCGCACTTAATACTCGTCAACCTTCATACGAGTGTTTGTCCCATCGCGGTACTAAACAACTTACAGACATGCAGCACTCTTTGACGACCAGTCCGAAAGAATATCTGTACCATGGATAATACTGCGAGAGAACGACGCTATTCAGAATGCCAGTGATAGACTCACATAGTACTACCACTTTATTTATCATTCATTCCCAACTGTCAGAGATTAGTTTATTTGGTATCAAATGTCATCGTTTGCTCTACGCAGATGGGTCTCATCTGTGAGTGTTTGAAACCTATCCCATCTGGCTGGCATTCAGCCGATCATTTGCTCAAATCCGGTATCACTGAATCGCAGATCGTGCTTTGATAGACTTCATGTAGTTGAGGATACCCCACTCAGCGTATAGTCAGTGCATTGTCGATTGCTGTAGATTGTTCTAGAACCGGTAATAGTCACTCTCTACCAAGATAGCCACAAACACTCACAATTCGCTTAGCGAAACCGCACAGACACCGTGACCGTCTCCTTACGCTCCGCCCGTATCGCAGATCACGACATCATCATTCATGTAGAGGATGTCTTTTCCACTGCAGACCTGCTGAAGCTTAACCTTGGGTGTGTAGGAAACACTCGCATTATTGTAGAAGAGGTCGTAGTACGCAGCACCACTTCCCTGATAGTCCCGATAGATGAAGGTATCAGCGTCTCTGAGCACTGTAGTAGTTGTTCCATTTTGGAGTTCTAGGTTCCTTTCGTACCCAGCAACTTTACCGTCTTGTATTGCACCGGATTCCATATTGTGTGATTCGGTGCGTTCGATCGCTGTCGCATACGGGTGATCGGTGACCCAGTTCGTACTCTTATTCTCTGCGTAGGTATCGATAGCCTGCATGGCGGCCAGTTCGGATTCCGTGTAGCTGTAGCGCGTCTGAGTATTGGTGAATGCCGGCTGATCCTGTGTGCTTTCGCTTGCGAGGATCGAGGCTGCCGGGAAGACGACGACGAAGAGCAATAGGACGACCACCATGACTGACGGTTGGGTATTCTTGACGAGATAGGGCAGTCCGATTGCAGCAATAACAGCCATCGGAGCTGCAACGAACGGATACCACCGACCAGGAACAAACGTCGTGATTCCGAACATGGGGAATCCGAACACGAACATGAGCATAATAACGGTCGCGATGACACACGTGAACGTCGCGTGTGAGATGTTTTCCTGTCGAATGATGTACAGACAGCCCACGATCGTCAACAACAGCAACAACAGAAATCCAAGTACGTCGAGATACTCCACGATGCTCTGCATAAGCGTCTGCTGGGGCATCACATTGGGAGGAATATTCTGTGCGTTGGTACTCTGAAGTTGACCAACTCCGGATTTCTCTACCGTGCTGACAAAGTAGTCGAGGATAATCATCAGAAATGAATTCCCGTGATGTGGCGTCAGCGACCACATAAACGTGATCAGTCCGAGATCAAACACCAATAGCCCGGTGAGATTCACCGATTCGCGCGTCGACGAGCGCTCCCAGCTGGGCCGACCAATATCGAAGATGCCGAGGCCCAATCCGAAGTAGGCGAGGAGGCCAGAGCCGGTGAACACCAGCATGATGAACGCAGAGATCTGGTGTGTGAGGATAACCGCAACGCTGAAGAACACGACCAGCCCGAAATCACGCGGCTTGTAGTCGATTCGTAACATCCGATCCAGACTGTAGAAGATCGCGAGAAAGAAGATTAACCCTAGACTCGTCGGAATGAGGTGGATCCCCCACTCGATAACGGACGCACTAGTCGCGTACACAGCCGTGGCAAACACTGCCCAGCGTGGCTCGACGAAAAACGTCGCCGTTGCATAGATCAGCAGAACCGAAATGGGCATTGCTACGCCGACCACGATGAACAGCGCTGTTCTGATCGGCACGTCTAGCAGCAAACTCGACCCGACGACCAGCAGATGATACAACGGTGAGGCGTAGTATTTCACGTCGCTGATCGGCTGCAACGACTGCGCTTCAAGGACATCCGCAGTCCAGTGTCCCATGTGGGTCCAGACATCGATGCCGATGAAGCCAGTCGTTGTATACAGCGCGGCGAATCGGACAACGAGCCCGAAGACAATGATTAAAAAGAGCGACAGTCCGGGTGAGAAGTAGTCGTTATCGACGAAGAGAATCTGCGCGAATAAGGCAGTGCCAACAGCTGCAGCGATATCGTAGAACAGGAGCGTTCGGCCTTCGAAGAAGCCTGCTATCACGACAAGGGCAGCCGAACCGAGAATGATGAGCGGTGGCAGAATCCGTGCCATGGTAAATGAGAGCGTTGCAATTTCGCCGTGGCGCTCATCGCGGGCCGCAAGCAGATAGAGCGTTGATGCACAGCCCAACACGATCGGAAGCGTGCGAATGTACACTTGATCAAGCAGAAACTGCAGCGGCATCAGCGCTATCGCTGCTATGAGACCAAGCAAGCCCGCAATAATATCGAGACGACCCTGACGGGCCATCCCAAGAAGACTGGTGTTGTTGACCATTAGTACCTATCTACGAGAAAAAATCCTGCGCCGAGTATTAATTTTCTGATTTCCTCACAAACACATGATGATATTTTCGTAACACCCAAGTTCTCCCTTTTATACATTTGTTAATGACGTAAATGGAGTTTTGGATTCTATAAAACAACATATGTGTATCTGCTTTGGAGTTTGGCGACGGTGTTTGTCGTTATTCTATCGGAACTGTTTTGATACCAAGATGCATCGAACGTGGGTTTCCAGACACCAAGTGGTAATTGGGCGACGGGATAGCAGCGAATCTCGAACCGAAGGTGACAAACGTCCACTGCTGTACGAAATGTTCGAACTGGTGCGTAGGAGCGTGTTGCGATCATTCTAGTGAAAGATACTCACTAATCCGACAGAACGCTAAGAGGCCATTCATTTCAACGTAATCACTTTAGCTGTGTATCGACAGCGGATGGTTTCACGAAACGAACCGTGTCTCAGTATGTGAGACGCATTCGGAATCTCGTACGACATCTCGATGAGTGAGGCCAACAGCCACGCAGCCGTTGCATGCTATATGGAGACATATGCCATGGATAGCGAGCAGATCGGACAGTTCGAAACAAACATTCACGGCTCCGTAATTCGGCCAGAGGATGTCAAGTACGACGAGGCCCGCACAGTGTGGAATGGGATGATCGATCGACATCCTGCGCTGATCGTCCAGTGTAGCGGAAGTGCAGACGTAATCACCACAGTGAACTTCGCCCGCGCGAACGGTATTCCTATCGCGGTTCGCGGTGGTGGTCACAATGTTGCAGGGAGTGCTGTCCGTGACGACGGACTAGTAATCGACCTCTCGGAGATGACTGGCGTGCGAGTTGACCCTAATGAGCGGACTGCATGGGTACAGGCTGGTGCAACGTGGGCGGACCTCGATCACGAAACCCAAGCATTTGGGCTAGCGACACCCGGTGGTGTCGTCTCAGAGACCGGTATTGCAGGTTTGACTCTCGGAGGAGGCCTCGGCCACCTTCGCTGTAAGTATGGACTGAGCTGTGACAGCCTTCGCTCTGTTGAAGTCGTTACAGCTGACGGCGAGTTCCTGACGGCCAGTTCAGTGGAGCATTCAGAGCTATTCTGGGGACTCCGTGGTGGTGGTGGGAATTTTGGTGTCGTTACCGCGTTCGAATACGGACTCTACCCTGTTGGACCTGAGGTAGCGACCTGTCTGGTGTTCTATCCAGGCGATCAGCTGTCTGAGTGTTTGCGGGTGTTTCGTGAGTTCGTTGCCTCTGCGCCGGAAGAGATCAGCATACTCGCGTTTTCGGGCGTAATGCCTGATGAGGAGCTCTTTCCGGCAGACGCGGTGGATGACCTCAAAGTCGGGTTCCTGGCTTGCTATTCTGGCCCGGCCGAAGCGGGTGAGCGGGCACTTTTGCCCTTACGAGAGATCACCGAGCCAATAGCGGACTTCAGCGGGACGATGCCCTATATCGACTTCCAACAGATCCTCGACGAGGATTATCCGGACGGGATGCGCTATTACTGGAAGTCGATCTACCTCGATGGACTCTCAGACACCACCATCGATCGCATCGAGTACTGGACCGACGCGGCCCCATCGCCGCTCTCGACTATCGACGTGTGGCAACTCGGTGGTGCGATCACGGACACAGACATCGAGGAAAGTGCCTTTGCGGGCCGACACGCACCCTTTCTGCTAGGCGTTGAAGCGAACTGGGAGGAACCAGGACACGATGACGCCAACGTCAGGTGGGTGCGCGACTGCCTCGACGATATGCGCCAGTTCTCTGATGGCTCGGTCTATCTGAACTTCCCGGGCTTTATGGAAGAAGGTGATGCCATGATGCGGACAACGTTCGGACCGACCTACGAACGTCTGGTTGAGCTGAAAGACGAGTACGATCCAACGAATCTGTTCGACCTCAACCAAAATATCGCACCGTCCGGAACCGCACGGACGAATGGAGGATCATCCCACGAGTGAATTCGATCTCGAATTACTGTTATTTCTTGTCGTCGACAGCTCGCTTTCTCACGAGCATCCACTCTAATCCAATTCGCAGCAGATTTCACATACATTTTTGTCCGCTCTCGCCGCGTTGCGGAATCGGGCGGCCCAGTTCTACCACGATTGGTACAGTTATGGCCGATGAAGCGAATACTCTCGTTCGAGCTAATCGGATTCGGATCTATCGAGATCTACCTAGGGCGGATTGGATATGAGATTTCGTGCGACACTTGAGTCGTTCTGTATCTTGCACAGCGCCTTGTCTGTCGAGTTGAGTGCGAGCGTATACAGCTGCTTACCCCGGAGTTCTGTCCACGTCGTTTCGAGTCTCTGTCGTTCTGTTTCTGTAGCAGGAATCAAAGCACACTCACCGATGAGCTGTTCACTCCCCGTCGGAGCAAATGCGATGGCTGTTGTGTTTCGTGGAATCTCGGCTAACGCATCAGCAACCGTACGAAGATATGGTTCTCTCAAGACAACGAACAACAAATCATAATCCTGAGAAAGCGTCTGACTGAGTTTCTGTGGGATGTTCATTTCACGACCCACGACCTGAATTACTTCTTCGCTCGTCATATCCTCGACATCGAATCCTGCCTGTTTAGCACGGAAACGAACAGATTCGGTATCGCTGAGCCCACACTCGTACGATGGTATTTTATCCTCTTCGTGGAGCAGTCCAAATCCAGCGGAAACGATATGCCACTCGACAGTTGTATTCTCGCGCAGCATCGCGACCGCCTCCCGAACGTATTGGTGCTCTCGACCGACGTACATCTCTGCAGCTGTTGCGGTGCTGTCTTGATGTTTTCGTACTAATTCACTCCGCGAATGTACATCGATAGATTCACTGGTGACGACAGGATCGAACCGTTTACTCTGAGAACACGGTGAAAGCACCAAGATGTTCATGATTTAAACTATTCTCATGTGGTATGTCGAGTAATGAAAGCATTGTGTTCGATGGACAGTATCGGGTCCAAGAGTATGAGACAATTTCAGAAGTTTTGACAGTGACCACGATACCCAAACGATGGTCGATTACACACGTCGATTACCAGAGCGACGATGGCATGACTGACCGAACTGAGCACCGTAATACGTACCACTACATACCACGTAATATCCCATATAGTATTACATAAATAACGGGAATTTTTTACGGGTTGCTCTCAAGGCTTTAGCGAGAACAATGGCTCCGAATAGTACCAACACGGAACCACACACGGATCCGGACCCCATTTCACGAACATTGCAGTTCACACCAACTGCCTCTCAGTCACTGAGTACGGAGATTGTTATGGGTGTCGCCCGCGCGAGTGGGATCGATCCCACGCAGTTCCATGAAGCGCTGAACGAAGTCATCAATCCAAGCGCGTTGGATGCACTGTTCCAGCCCAAAGCAGACGGGACTGCACGCTCAGGTGGTACAGTCTGTTTTACCTTCCACGGATATCATATCTCCGTTGAGGCAGATAGAACTGTTACGCTCCAATCCGAACTCGATCGACTCAGACAAACTGGGGCAAATCTACTCGTATGTGGGATGGTCCCTGATGACGTTCGTGATGTAATGAGTGCACGCCTGCTCGGCGACGCTACGCGAGAGCGTGAGCGAACAGCCTTCTTTACACTTTCTGACTGTCCAACAGAGACAGCGCTTGATCGGCTCACGAAAGCACAGATACCCCAACAGCGCGCGCACGTGCTCTCGACGGGAGAGACCGCCCGTGCTGCGACACAGGCCACGACGCCTATCGAGGCGGCGCAGTCAACTGTGACTGGCTCTCTCGAAGACGTTCAAGCGGCGGTTCTGCAGACACTCTCTGATCTCGAACATCAAAACGATCCCTTTGGACCCGCTGACCTACGCTTTTGCTTTGATTCGCTAGGCCCCTTCGTCGACGCAGTCGATCAGAACCGACTGACCAGCGTGCTGGATCAGCTCTGCGACGCTATCGCTCAGCGAGATGGGATGGGTCAGTTCCTGATTCGCAACGCGTTCGAGACGCCGCTGGTTCAGGCGATACGTTCGTGCTTCGAAATCGTCGTTGAACTACGCATCAGTACACAAGGTCCGGAATATCGATGGCATCTCCAAACAACCGGTTTCACCACGCAGTGGCTCCCGCTCTGAACACCGTGTGGTCTTTCTCGATAGTGCTCTACGACTGCTGAATGGATTTACCTATTGGGAGAAAATGAAATGGAAGAACACATATTACACATGATGAAAGTTTGGTAAATTACTTTATGAATGTGCCGGTACTCCGATTTGGATGCTACCAGATGACTTCGTGCGTCCGTCGGCCGACAAGATCCATACTAAAACGTATCCGGGAATGAGCCGGCGGCGATTGTTATCATCGCTACTCGGTGTTGGCTTCACGCACTCTACGGCGAGCCATCTGACGAAAGCTGATATTGATACTGCTGCTTCCGATGAGGTTCCGATCGTCGTTGGGGTGCACGGTGAGACGCCATCCTCACAACGAACACCAATCAAGAGGTATGTCCCAGCCGATTGGCCAACTTTGGATACCACTTCTGATTTCTGAGTCCGAGTGCGATTCGAGGCACAATTTGAGCAGCTACGTCGTCCCAGAGTGTTTCTCTCCGTAAACGGTTTATTGCTGCTTGTATAGCGGTGAACAATGCGTGGTGTACGCCCAGCGACCGACCGGTCGACGAGAGGGACGAGTGACAGCATCGAAGTCGGATGGCTCGCTGGCATGCTTCCTGAGCGACTCGCAGTCCGCGGGCTCGCTGTTGAAGTTCAGGTTCCTGACATGATCTCTCTCGGCTCACCGTCATCGTTCACTGTCATCGTCTACAATCGCCTCCCGGTTCCGGTGGAGATCACACTTCCGACGAGTCGTCTTTGGGGATGGTCGGTCGACGGCGTGCCCGAGGCTGACAGTCGGGGATACGAACCGCCATCGGCCGAACGTTCGTTTGCTTTCAACCGAGGCCAACAAAGGACGTTCACTGCGACGTGGGACGGCCGTATCAGAGAACGCGGGACCGATGGCGACGTCTGGCGGACTGTTCGTGGAAAACACACGATAACCGGCTACCTCGCTGTCGAGAACTGGCGCGAGCGCGGCCTCTATTCCGAGAAGAGTGTCGATGTCGTTTGAGAAACGCGCTGGATCGAGAGACGAATGAAACATTAGCGAAAAGAGCCTGATGGCGATCACCCGTGTTTCGGCGATCGTATTTTCCGATCAATTATAGTGATGACTAGTCCAAGAATATTAGATATCACTATTAATATATGAGACGTCGTCTCCCGTTGGTGTGGGAATAGCAAAAATCCAGCTCCAACAATAGTGATCGCAGACAGACCAGCAACTAACAGCCAATAATTGAGTGAATACTGATGGTTTTCTGATATCGTAATCTCGTACAGCCGCCACGGTGCTATCACGATGATTAGTAATCCCATTCCGATATGGAGTATATATCGTTCCACATCTAACAGGATGGTGTGGGTTGTAAAAAATCACATCAACGAGTTGGCTCTCTTGCCACAGCAGTCAGTTCGTCATGGCCGTCCATTCTGGCTCAACGTGTCCGTAGTCGTGACCGTGCCAAGCGATGGACTTGGCGTGTAACAATGAGAGAGTATTACCACGAGTAGTCGGTTCGGTCATTCACTGAAAGGTGACAGGCCGATTGGTGGGAGTCTGAAATTCTCTCGTGTCGCGGGACCTCCCGTTCACAAACTGATTCGAACTCGGCGAGAGCATCGTGTGCGTCCTCCCACTCGCCCGTTGACGCCCGATCGAACGCCGTCCGTACTGCTTTCTCGGCGACAGCGGGAAGGGTGTCGAAATACGTCCCGATATCTTCTGCTGGATCGATAGATTCATCGCGGATAGCATCACGAAACGCCTGAAATTCACGGTATGACTCTCTGTCGAACCCGTCTGGTGGGATGCGTCGTGGACAGCGCGTGTGGAACTTACAGCCAGCGGGCGGATCACTCGGGCTCGGAACGGTACCACGTAATCGAGAGTCGATAGCGCGTGCGTCGGGATTCGGATGAGGAACGGAGTCCAGCAGCGCTCGCGTGTAGGGGTGATGCGGCGACGAGAAGAGCCGATCTGTCGGTCCCGTTTCAACGAAGTCACCGAGATACATCACCGCAACCCGATCGGCTATATGACGAATCACGGAGAGATCGTGCGTGATGAAGAGGTAGGTGAGTCCGTACTCATCCTGAAGGTCATCCATTAAGTTCAGAATTTGCGCCTGTACGCTCATGTCGAGGCCACTCACAGGCTCGTCTGCGATAACGAGATCCGGGCTGATCGAGAGCGCACGAGCGAGGTTGATCCGCTGACGCTGGCCGCCGGAGAACTCGTGGGGATAGCGGTTGTAGAAGTCGCGTTCGAGACCAACGTCCTCCAGCAGTTCAAGCACGCGATTACGTCGTCTCTCGGGGCTCCAACCAGCCGCTTCGAGCGGGTCCGCGATGATACTCCCGACGATCCGCCGCGGATTCAGACTCGACTGTGGGTCTTGAAAGACGAGTTGGATGTGCTGGCGGATCTCCCGCCACTGGGTGCTGTTGAACGTGGTGAGTTCCTCATCACGGAATTGAATCTCACCGTCCGTCGGTGGGGAGAGACCAAGCAGCGCGTGTGCGAGCGTCGACTTCCCACAGCCCGACTCCCCGACGACACCGAGCGTTTCGCCAGCGTGAAGATCGAAGCTAACGCCGTCGACAGCTCGAACCGAACGCTGCTCGATTGAGAGCGGAAATCCACCGCCCGAGCGATCGAATCGAACCGACGACAGCAGCCCCGAGTTCATCGGAAAATGCTTCTTCAGGTCGCGCACTTGGAGTAACGGATCGTCACTCTCACGCGCTGTTGCGTGTGATCCGACGACATTACTCATCGCGGCCACCTCCTGTTGTCCGCTCGTGTAGAACGGGTGGATCACCCGCGAAGTCGTCGTCGTAGAGGAGACAGGCCGCCGCATGATCCGATGTGACAGCATAATCCGGCGGCTCGACTGTGCTACAGTCATCAATAGCGACTGGACAGCGCGTCCGAAAGCGACAGCCAGAGGGTGGATCGACGGCACTCGGCATCGCTCCCTCGATGGGATCGAGTGACGAGACCGGACGGTCAGGCGTCACCACCGACCGCATCAGCATCTGCGTGTACGGATGTTTAGGATCGTTGAACAGATCCTCGTATCGCCCACGCTCGACGACCTCACCGAGATACATCACCACGACGCGGTCACAGACTTCTCGGACGACACCGAGGTCGTGTGTGACGTAAATCAGCCCAGTGTTGTAGCGGTCTTGAATCTCCTCGAAGAGGTCGAGAATCTGTGCCTGAATCGTCACGTCGAGCGCTGTCGTCGGTTCGTCCGCGATGATGAGCTTTGGATTACACGAGAGCGCCATCGCAATGAGGACGCGTTGGCGCATCCCGCCGGAAAATTCGTGGGGATACTGATCGGCGCGTACGGCAGCGTCGGGGATTCCAACGTCGTCCAGCAGCTCGACAGCGCGATCCCACGCCTCTGTAGCTGTCCGGTCGGTGTGGTGCTCGACAACCTCGGCGATCTGACTCCCGACCGTGTAGACTGGATTGAGCGCGGACATCGGATCTTGAAAAACGAAAGAGATCTCGCTCCCCCGTATCTCACGCCGTAGTTCTGACTCGGTGAGGCTGTGGAGATCCTGCCCGTCGAACGTGATCGTCCCGTCGACGACGGTCCCGGGCGGATCGATGAGGCCAAGGAGGCTACGGACGGTAACGCTCTTCCCTGCACCGCTCTCGCCGACGATACCGAGCGTTTCACCGGCGTTGACGCTGAAGTCGACGCCGTCGACAGCTTGCACGATGCCACCTTCCGTGTAGAAGTACGTCCGGAGATCGGATACCTCAAGGAGGCTCACGCATCATCACCTCGTTCGAGGTGGTCCTCGACGGATGGTCCACCATTACCATCGATGGCCGCTATGTCGCCCGTCGGCACTGTGCTGTTCGGCGTTTCGGCGAGCATCTCGGCCTTTCGCCGCTCGGTGTCGGGGACACGAAGACTCGTCCGGGGGTCCATCGCATCCCGGAGTCCATCGCCAAGCATGTTGAACCCCATAACGGTGAGAAATATCATCATTCCAGGGAAGATGGCGACCCACGGCGCGATGAAGAGCGCCTGTTGGGCGGAGTTGAGCATCCGTCCCCACGAGGCGGTGGGTGGCTGGACGCCAAAGCCGAGGAACGAGAGCGCTGCCGCGCCGATGATGACGCCCCCCATCGAGAGGGTTGCCTGCACGACAACGGCCGCAAGCCCGTTCGGAACGATCTCGCGAAAGAGGATGGTCCGTTTTGGGAGACCGGCGGCTCGTGCTGCGTCGACATACTCTTCTTCACGGATAGAGAGCACCTCAGAACGCATCACACGGGCGTACGCCGGGATGCCGATAACGCCATAGGCGAAAAAGAGATTGTAGATGCTGGGACCGAGGATAGCCATCATCGTCATCGCCAGCACAAGCCCCGGAATGGAATAGAGCGTCTCCATCAGACGCATTAACGCGTCGTCGACGTAACCGCCCTCGTAGGCGGCGACAGCACCGATGATAACGCCGCCAACAAAGGAGATACCGACAGCAATGAGACCAATAGCGAGCGCGATGCGACTCCCGTAGATGATGCGCGCAAGTACGTCTCGACCGTACTGGTCCGTCCCCATCGGATGGTCGACAGAGGGGGCTGCATAGATATTCGTCGTATCCATCCCTTGTGGATCGGCGATGAGCGTTGTGATGAGCTGTTTGTCGAACAGAAGTTTATCGACAGTGGAGAACACAGCGAGGACGATAATAGCGCTGATGATACCAGCACCGATGAGTGCCGTCGGACTGTGTCGTAGTTCCCTGAGCGTCGTCAAGACGCCGCTTTCCGTTTCGAACTCCGGATCTGAAACTGTGGTCGGATTCGAGTTCATGAATTAATCGTACCTGATTCGAGGATCAATATACGCGTAGGCGAGGTCGGTAAGCAAGACGCCGACGAGAAAGAGAAGGGCAAAGAAAATGTTCACCCCGATGATGATGCCGTAATCCTGCGCAAGCAGGCCCTTGTAGGCGAGTCGTCCCATTCCTGGGATAGCGAATATCTGCTCGACAACGACGCTCCCATCTAGCAGGAACGAGAGTTGGAGACCGATGATGGTGATGAGCGGAAGCAGCGCGTTGCGGAAGGCGTGGCGAAGAAGGATCCGTCGTTCCGGAAGCCCATACGCACGGGCAGTCTGAACGTAGTCCTTCGACAGTTCCTCGACCATACTCGAGCGAGTCATCCGCATCAACGTTGCCGTCTGTGCCGTCGCTAGCGTCACTACTGGGAGCACGAGATGTTTGAGCGCCCGGACGGGATCCTGCGAGAAAGGGACGTAGCCCGACGCCGGCAACACGTCGAACAGGTAGGCAAAGACGAAAATAAGCATCAGACCGAGCCAGAAGTTCGGTGTCGACAGTCCCGCGAGACCGACGAACCGTGAGGCGTGATCACCCATGTTGTTGTGTTCTGCAGCGGCGTAGACGCCGAGAACGAGCGATGTCGGGAGTGCAATGAGGTAGGAAAGGCCCATCAGCGTCGCTGTTGGACCGAGCCGTTCGAGCATCAGCGCACTCACCGGCTGCTTGTGAGTGAATGATTCTCCGATATTCCCGTGGAGCAGCCGCCAGAGATAATCGAGATACTGTTTCCAGAGTGGTTCGTTGAAGCCGTACTGTGCGATGAGTTCGTCGGCGAGCTGCTGGCTCGGGTTGACGCCGAGATAGATACGCACTGGGTTTCCCGGAAGCGCGTGAACCATCACGAACGTGAGGGAGAACACACCGATGAGAACCGGGATGATCTGGAAGAGGCGTCTCGCGGTGTAACGGTAGATACTCATGGATTCTGTTGGCGCGGCTCGCTGTTCCCGACGACGGTGCGCCAGCTGACGGGAATACGAATCACTCTATGTAGGCGTTCGACCATTTATTGGACAGTGACTGACTACTGAACGACGTAAATTCGTAATTTTTCACGTCATTACTCCACGCCTGGGTTGTCTGTTCCGAGAAGACGGGGATATGTGGGTAGAGTGACTGCCACGTCTCAGCGAGGTCGATGTAGCGTTTCTTTCGCTCTTGTTTATCAGGCTGTCTGCGGGCGTTGCGAATCTTCTTGTCGGCATCTTTCAACCGCTGACTGGGCGCGCTGTCGGACTGGTAGAGGAACGATGCCGAAGCATTCCCCTTCACACCATCTGAGAGACCGCCCTCGTCGTTCCGAAGATCACGAAAGAGATAGTAGAAGAAACCATCGGGATCCTGTCCACCAGACCAGCCGTAAATGGTGGCGTCGAAGTCACCGCTGTCGAGTTGATTGAGCCACTGACCGGTGGTCACCTCTTGTACCTCGGCGTTGATGCCGATCGTATCCAATTCGTTCTGGAGGACGACCACCATGTTTTTGAATTTCGAACTGGAGAGCGATGATATTTTCAGCGTCTTTCCGAAGCCGTCACCGTACCCAGCCTCTTCGAGCAGCTGCTTTGCCTTGTCGTGGTTCTTCTTGGGATAGTACTTTTTCTTCCACTGTTTCCACGGGAATTCCCACGCCTTGTTCACCTCGAGGGGCATGAATCCGTAGGATCGCTTCCCGAGTTCCCCTTTTGTCGCCTTCAACATCGCATCGTAATCGACGAGATACTGCATCGCCTTTCGAACCTTGAGGTCGTCAAACGGCTCTCGAAGCGTGTTGAAGATGATGCCGTTGTAGTCGAAGTGAGCGATTCGCTTCGTCTGGATGTTCTGTTGCTGTTTGGCCTTCTTGAGAAGCGTCTTCGGTATCGTCGCTTGGTGTACTCCGCCGGTTGTGAGTTCGACGAACTGCACCTGCGGCTTCGGAATAATACGCCACTTCAGTTTGTCGAGGTTCGGCGACGTCTGGAAGTAGTCCGGGTTTCGTTCGAGCGTGATGTGCGAGCTTGATTTATGCTCGACGAACGCGAACGGACCGGAGCCGACCGGCTTTTGCCCGAACGTTTTCGTTCCTTGCTTCTTTGCAATCTTCTTCGGAACGACAGCAGCACTCATCCCAGCGAGTGTCAACTCAAAGAGTGCGAAAGGGTGGCTGAGGTGGAACGCCGTCTCGTACGTCCCGCTGGCCTCAACACTGTCGATGAACTGGATGTTCGCCCGCTTGGGCGATTTATTCTTTGGGTCGAGAATCCAGTTCATCGAATAGGCAACGTCCTCTGCGGTGAGTTCGGAGCCGTCGTGGAACGTGATTCCTTCCCGAATTGGGATGGTGTACGTCGAATCATTCTGTTTTTGCGGTTTCTTCGAAGCAACGTGCGGGACGACATCGCTGCCGTCCGGTTGTATCATGTAGAGTGTATCGAAAACATAGTGGAGGAAGCTGTTCGCCCACGCCAGTTCGTTCATTCGCGGGTCAAGTGTCGGTGCATCCTCTGTGGTGGCTCCGATGAACGTACCACCTCGGTTCGCGCCTGATCCACCGCTCGTGGTATCGGTGCCCCCGGTACCATCGGTGTTAGAAGGGCCGTCAGCGGTGTTCGTGCCGCCACAGCCTGCCACCAGTACACTCACCCCGAGTGCGCTACCCAATCGTAAAAATCGCCGTCTATCGATGTTCGGTCTCTCATCCATATGAATCAATATCGCCTATGAGCGGTATGCCCAACCATATCATGAGGGAGATGGTGAATGTAGCATCTATTATGCTAGGCAACAGCACGAAAGCACGCGACAAACAGCCCCACGACCCGTTGGGTTGCGTATCGAAACGGGATGACACCGCTGGCGACTGACCGACCCCGGCCTCACTTCAGGTGCGTATCGAACGCTTCTTTGATTTTCTGGAGCGTTCGCCGCCACGTCGCACGTTTCGAAAAAACGTGTCCCTCACCGGGATAGTATTCGGCCTCGAACGTTTTGTCGAGGTCGAGTAGTCGTTCGACAGCGATATCCTGCTGTTCAACGGTGACGTAGCGGTCGTCGGTGCCGTGAAAGTTGTAAACTGGTGATTCGTAGGCCGCCATATGCGTCGTCGGACTCGCATCGTCCCACCGACTTGGTGTGGCCCACGGACTGCCACCGAGTTTGACCGGCATGAGTGATTCGGCGTGTGGACGCTTGGTTTCCGTTGCCCACGCCTCGTAGTTCCGGATATCCGAGAGTCCTGCAAGATTGACACCGACAGCGAACGTCTCAGGGTGTGTGCCCAATATTTGAAGCGTGGCGTACCCTCCGTAGGAGAGTCCCCAGATCCCGAGGCTATCTTCATCGACGTACGGAAGCTCCGCGAGGTAGTCGGCTCCGGCGACAATGTCAGCCATTTCGTCGCGGCCGTATCCCTCAGCAATCGACGCGCGGAATTCGCGGCCGTACCCAATCCCACCTCGATAATTGACGAACAGACCAACGTAGCCGAGGTGAGCGAGATACTGATGGGCCGTATAGGCGAGTCCGTACGATCGTGAGGGGTGCCAGCCCTCGCGCATTTGTCGCATCGGGCCGCCGTGGACCCAAACGACAGCAGGGAGGTCGTCGCTGGTTTCGACGGCTGGCACATCACGAGGATCGAGAAGGTAGCCGTGAATTTCACGGCCATCGCTGCTCTCGAACGTTACGCTCTCGGGAGTGATGGGATCGACTGGCCAGTCGGCAACGGTGGACTCGGTCAGTCGTATCGGTTGAGTAGAACTCGAAACGCCGTCTGCTGGGCTTTCATCCGAAGGAGCGGAGGATGGCTCGATATCGAGCGGCCGCACTCGCAATTCGGGCGAACGCTCGTGGTCTGCGTGGAGGTAAGCAACCGCCTCGCCATCCGGTGACGGACGAGGAAAGACGTTCGTCCCAGCCGAGTCGACGACAGGAGTGACATCACCAGCAAGGGTAACAGCAAACACTTGTCGCTGACCAGGCTCTCGACGGTTCGACGCGAATAAGAGTGTCTCATCGTCGAGCCATTGAGGTGACGAAGCCGCGACACCGCGATCTTCGAAGTTACCCTCTGTGAGCTGTATCCACTTGTTGTCATCACGCGCGTGGACGTGAACGTGGGCCCACCCGTCAACGGGAAGTGTCGCTGCAATGTGGGTGCTGGCGGGAGAGATAGTTGGTACACCGCCTTCGACAACACCACGTTCTGTGTCGGTCGTCTCGTAGAGAACTGTCTCGCGCCCGGTGTCGGTGTCAACCACCACGAACGCACGACGGGTCCGATTCTCTGCAGTGCGGACAACAAGGAGACGGCTGTCGTCGAGCCATGTCGGCGAATGCGTCGACGCGGTGCCAGTCGACCGCCAGCGAACACAACCTGTTTCGACATCGACGACACCGACGTTCTTGGTCTCACGATCGGTGAAGCGGAACGCGAGGCGAGTATCATCATCCGACCACGCCAGCATGCGCGCGTCGGCAAGGAAGGTACCTCGCCCGGGAACGTCGAAGCTTCGCGTTTCGCCAGTTTCGATCGTTCGAATCATCGGAACGCCATCGTGGTAGGTAGCGAGTCGGTCGCCAGCGTTCGACCACGCGAGCTGTCCACTGGGATCACCCTGAGCGAGTCGATCGAGTTCGTCGCTACCAGCCTCGTATCGATACGTGCTGGACGCGTCTGTTGTGAACGCGAGCGTCGAACCAGCAGGATGCCATGCGAATTCGGCGATGTGACCCTCATCTGGGCAGAGAATGCGTCGATCGTCACCGTCACTAGTAACGACGATCAGCTCTGATCCAGTATCGCCGGACAGCGTTGCAGCGACGAATCGACCATCCGCAGACCACGACGGTGCACCCGGATACGCGACATCGAGAACGTGATCGAGCGTCAGCGATGAGTCAGTGGATTTTGGTGTATCCATTAGCGTTCCTCACTGGCCACGATCTCATCAATGGCACTGAATTTGGTCTGTTCGTCCCATTGCGTCGGTTTGAAGAATAACCGTTCATTGACGCCATCAATTCGGTGTTCTCGTTCCTTCGTGGAGCCAAACCACTTTCCATCGGGATCGACCGTTGCGGGTGCGTCGTTTCGCATACGCATTTGCATACCGCAGAACGAGTATCCCGATAGAAAATCAGATCCCCAAGCATCCTAGGGTAGATCCGACAGTGCGTTCTACTTGCAGAGGAACCTCGATCCGAAGTATGTAAAACACCCGTGGGTTCCGGTCCAAGGACTCATTGATCATACACGAACTGTTGTATCGAAATCGGACGCAAACGGGCGCTCAGAAGCAAGGAATCCGTCATAGACAACTCGTGTCAGTGATACTACACCTCTAAGTGATCAAGAACATTCCCTTCGGGTGAGCTTCGACACTGCTTCACAGCACGATGCAATCTGCCACTATCCACATCACAACGACGGCGTCTCCATCAGAGTGGGTATTTCCCTGAAGACGGGCGAACAGTTTTTGTCACTGTTCCATCTACTTGTGTTGATGGTCCCACCACAGCGACCGGAAACGGGCCTACGGGTGACACTCGACATCTGGCATCCCGACTGCTGGACGTTGGCAGTAACCGAAGAAACCGACGCGGGACTTCTCGGTCATGGCGTCTACGCTATTGATGGGATGGCGACTGGTCGGTTCACCGTCTACGGTGAGACGACCGCTGCGGTCGAGACACTGATTGCAACAGCACGCGACTCCGAACTGACCGAATCAGTATGGGAGGCTGACGGGTCATATCCAACCGACACGGCCGTTTCAGGCAGTGCGAGCCGCGGAATCGTGGTTCAGTATAATATTCACAATTCGATCAACGACGCGCTCGTCTCGCGGGGATTCATTCCCGATGCGCCCGTCCGAATGCACGGTGGACGCGAGTATTGGACGGTGCTTGTCGATGCAAACCGCGAAATGGTCACCGAACGCGTCGAAGCCGTCCGCGAAGAAATGAACGCCGATATCCACATTTCGGACATCACCGCCGCGTACAGCGCTAAGGGCGTCCTCCCAACCGACAATCTCTCCGAACGCCAGCGAGAAGTATTCAACCTCGCCCGTCAACGGAATTACTACGAGTGGCCGCGCGAAGTAAGCGCTGCAGATCTCGCAACAGAACTCGATATTTCGAAATCGACGCTGCTTGAACATCTCCGTACGGCCGAAGCGAAGCTACTCGGACAGTAATGACCCGCACATGCTAGGGACTATTGCTATGCTTCTTCTCTTGTGTGCTATCGCATGGCAATATCAAGACAGAGCGACGATCGGAGCCTTTCACGGAACATTGGTCCGCTAGGAGCGATGAGTACCGTCGTTGCTGGTACACTCGGAGCGGGGTTGTTCATCACACTCGGAACTGCGAGTTCGACAACTGGTCCGAGCGTCATCGCTGTGGTGGCAGTCGCAGGACTACTTGCGACCGCGATTGCGATCAACTACAGTTGGATGGCAACCGTATTTCCAGGAGCAGCAGGATCGTACGCCTACATATCACGGACGTTTGATACACGACTCCCCGGCTTTCTCGTTACGTGGTCGAAGTGGCTTGGCTACATGGCTGCCGACGCTGTCCTCGCAATCGGCTTTGGAAGCTATCTTCAGGTGTTTTTCCCCGATCTCATTGCGGGACAGCGTGAAATTGCTCTCGTCGGGTTTGGTCTTCTCACCGTTCTCTTCATCACCAATCTCGTCGGTTCGCGCGGGTACAGCCTCGTCCAGAACGTCACCTTCGGGCTGCTGGTGATCGCTATTCTCGTCCTCGTAATTCCAGGGTCGGTTACCGTACAACCAGCGAACTACCAGCCATTCTTCACGGGCGGTTTCGATGGCTTCCTCGCTGCCGCTGTGCCGCTCTTCTATGCCTATATCGGCATCGCCGTCGCTGGACAGATGGGGGCCGAAGTCAGAAATCCCTCTCGGAATCTTCCGCTCGCGATGATTGGTGGGACACTCATCCTCACCGTGCTGTACATGTGGACAGCAGCAGTCATCTACGGGGTGGTCGCAGACTACACTGTGCTCGCCGAATCGGCCCGGCCGCTCGCTGATGCTGCCGAGATGTTCCTTGGACCGAGCGGATCGGCGATCGTCGCCATCGGCGGCCTGCTCGCAACTGCTTCGAGTGTGAACGCGGTTATGGCGGCCGGAATCAAGATGCCGTACTCGTGGTCGTGGGACGGGGTGTTCCCGCGGTGGTTCTCTGCTGTGAACGATCGATTCGGCTCGCCCCATTGGTCGTTGGTTACGCTCTATGCCGTCTCCTCACTCCTGACGTTCTACACTGCGGGTCTCGATCAGGTGCTCAAAATCGCCACGTTCAGTTATCTCATTGCCTATTTTGCTGTTTCAGTGACGCTGCTGTACGCCCGCTTCTACCGAACGGAGCTGATCGAACAGGCGGGGTTTGACCTGGGCGGTGGACTCTACCTCTCGGGAGGTATCGGTGCACTTGGTTCGCTTGCGTTGCTCACGCAGGCGTATCAAGGCTCGCTCGCCATCTACGTGCCGTGGATCGCCGTTGGATTCGTCGTGTTCGGTATCTATTGGTATCGTGGACGGCAAGCCGGAACCGATGTCGGAATGATCCTCAATACGCTCCCAGGTGTTCCGAGCTCGGAATACGATCCTAACATTCAGGAAACATCATCCGATGACTGACCCATCACCTAATATCGACGCTGCCGACTCGGCCGCCACAGACGCGGTCACGAAACGAATCGACGCAGAGGAGACGATTTCGTTGCTTCAGGAACTCGTCCGTATTCGGAGTCCGTACTTCGAAGAAGCGGAAATTACAACGTTCGTCTACGACTGGCTCGACGCGCGTGGTCTCGATCCCGAGCTTCATCAGGTGACTGAGCCGGATATCGTTGGGTTCGAGGGGAACAACGTGATTGCGCGCCTCTCTGGTTCGGACCCGGACGCACCGACGCTCCTGTTGAACGCCCACATGGATACCGTTCAACTCGTCGAGGCGTGGGAGGAAGATCCACTCTCCGGTCGAATCGAGGACGGGAAGCTCTACGGTCAGGGTGCCTGCGACATGAAAGGCGGGCTCGCGGGGATCATGGTGGCGTTCGAGGCACTCGCGGCGGCCGATATCGAACTTGCGGGGGATGTCGTCTTCACCGCTGTCGTCGACGAGGAAGGACCCTACGGGCTCGGTGCGAACCAGCTCATCCGGGATGACATCGTCGCGGACTGCGATGTGGCCATCGTGACTGAACCTGGACCGACTCTTGCTAGAGAGGATATCGAAAATCCCGCCCTCATTCTTGGTGCCCGGGGTCGATTTCTCCACGACATTACTGTCACTGGAGAGGCAGCACACGGTTCACAGCCACAGACGGGAACGAACGCAGTGGTCGATGCGTCCCGTTTGGCTGACGCACTCACTGATATTGAGGTCGGCTCGCACGAACAGCTCGGTGACGGCTCGATCTGTCCGCTCAAAATCGAGGGAGGCAGCGAAACGCTCTCTGTCCCCGAGTACTGTCGCCTCCTCGTTGATCGCCACATCGTCATCGGCGAGACCGAAGACCGCGTTCGCGCTGATGCAGAACGCGTGGTCGAGCGTCTCGACCTCGATTCGACGGTCGACATTGGATTCCGTGAGGCCCCAGCAGCGGACGTTCGATACGGCCCGTACGTCACCGACGCCGATCATCCGCTCGTGGGAGCACTTTCCACCGCTGTCGAGACGGTCACAGGAGACGAACCGGCCATCGGCTACTTCGCCAGCGTCGGTGATTTCAACTACTTCGGCCATCGTGCCGAGCTTCCGACAGTCATCGTTGGACCCGACGGGGAGAACATCCACGGGGCAGGCGAGTTCGTCTACACCGACGAAGTCGTCGACGTGGCACACATCGTCGCTGCCGGTTGCGTGTCGCTCCTCAGTGCCTGAGTAGGCTGAAACCAGCTTGCGTGATGGTATGGCTTGCTATCAAATTCCGAGAACGACTGATTAGGAGTAAGTGGTAGGAGGTTCCGGCGTAGTATTATTTGCTTTGGCGTACCACGACGGCCGGTCGACTGTCGTGGATCCCATCTTAGTGTAGCGTGTGGTGCTCACGACTCGGACCGACGTGGACGGATTCGTTTCTGTGAGTGTTGCTGTATATGCGAGTCGATACTCGTGAACGACTCCGCGTGAATCGATCACGGCGTGAAACGTTAGATTTCGAGGATTTTGAGCAATTTTGACATTCATCGAGTACTCAATGAGTTGAGCCGAGTCGGCTATCTCGGTCGACGTAAGTCGGTACAGCGTTGTTCCGTTGTTCGTCGTATGGTTGATTACTTTTGTGTCGACGGCTTGGAATAGTGTGTAATACCGTTCCTTTTGGGGATGATATTTTAGTATGGGATATTGAGGGTCTCGTGATTCGAAGTGTTGGTACGTAGTTGAATTCGTCTGTGACGAGGAAAGCGCAACGAGCACTCGTTCACCATTCGACCAGAATGAATTATTCGTAGATTTCTGATCCGACCTTATTTTATTCTGGGTATAAATACTTACATTAATATAACGCCGATCTCTTGGATTTACAACGCGGGCGGTTCTTTCCCCTTGTCTCCGAAGCGTCCCATTCGAATATTTCACAGTCGTTTTTCCATGAATAGTGAAGGAGGTGTTCGAGAGGACTGCCTCGTGTGCATCTCCGAGAGCGATCGAATCAACGACACCATGATTGGTCAGTCCCGGCGCAAGCCCGCGGGTTGCATTCGGATCGTCTGTTGGCACACCGGCTGGCGTGATCGAAGCCGTCTCTGTACTACCGCCATTGAACGCGTTGCAACCAGAGAGACAAAGGAGGACAACGAGACACAGGCGCAGACCAAGGTTCTGTGACATTGTTTTCCCTTCAAATCAATGTATGAAATAGATTATGATTGCCAGGAATTCGTGGTATCTATGGTATGTCAGTCGTTTTCTATGCTAGTGGGACGGCTGCGACGCCCTGAAGTTTCATCTTTCGCTTGTCAATTAGTACGGGAGTCCGATAGTGAGAGGACGATATACAACGAGAAAAGCGATGGAACCATCTACACGAAAGCCGTCATCGAGTCGGTTGAAACAACAGCGTGTCGATGTTGAGCGTGTTCGTCCCTACTCGCAATCTCCATATCAGGATTATAGACGTATAGACGGCTATTGAGCACGGCTTTTGTTGGTGAAGATCGATGTAAAATTGATGAGTGATAAGGACAATACAACAGTTCGACTCGCGTTTATGTGTGTACAGAATGCTGGTCGGAGCCAAATGGCAACTGCATTTGCCGAACGTGAGCGCGCCGAACGCGAGCTCGAAGAATCAGTTGAGATCCGTACAGGCGGAACGCTCCCCGCAGACCACGTCCACGCTGAAGTTATCGATGTGATGAGCGAAGTGGATATTGATCTCTCTGATCGAACCCCGCGCGAGATCTCCACTGAGGAGCTACTCTCATGTGATATCGTCGCAACGATGGGATGCTCTACACTCGATGTGAGTGAAGCCGAGTCGTCTGTCGACGTTCGTGACTGGGCACTCGATGATCCCGACGGACAAGATCTCGATGCTGTCCGGGCGATTCGTGACGACATTCGGGATCGGGTGACAGCAATTTTCAATGAGATTAGCGTCTCTGAAGAGAACGAAAACGCCACTACAGAGCAAATATCCTAAAATTTCGGAGTCTGCGATCATCCGTCGATCAGCGGAACCGTCGTCCTCGAATGTATTTCTTCAGGATGACACTCGATTATCTGAACACTCGTCGGGAATAGTTTCATCGAGTCATTGTCGTCTTTGAAATGGGTCAGAAAGGCTATGGGTCGCAGAAGTTGTTGGAAATGATGGTAGCCGTGCTGAAGCCAACAACGGTATCCGAATCTATCAAATCCAGAGCGATGCGTCACTGCCCCACGCTTTGGATCGGTGTCGATACCGGGACAAGCCCATAGCGCTGGAATGAGTGCTCTGTAACAGATATTGACGAGGCTGTCGAATTCAACAAAACAGTCATACGTCGTCACCGCTGGTGATCGCATCGTTTTAGCAAGTGACTGTTACTGTGGGTCGTAGGGATTCGTCGGAGTTGTGAGCCGGTAGACATCCTCGCAAGCATCGAAGTCATCATCGAATGCGTAGAGATAACCCAACCCCTCAATCTGCATGTATGCGACAATGCACGCATCGACAAATGAGAGCGGTCGGTGGCGTCGGAACAACGCCTTGGCCGCTGCGAAAGCGTCTGTCGTCAAAGAGTCAATATGGAACTGTGGGTTTTCTTCAAGACGGTTGAGAAGATCCACAGCCGCACCGTGTCCGGCGTGCGTGGTGAGGCCGTTGAGGCTTTCTGCGAGAACGTAGTCGAGAATAACTGCTTCCGGTAGTGAACCGTTATCGATTCCTCGAACAATCGGAAGAGCTTCGTCGTGGGAACCGTCCCGTTGATAGGCCGCTGCAAAGAGAACAGTCGTATCAAGGAGTGCGCGTGGCATCTACTCGATGCCCCAGACATCGTGTTCGGTGGTAACATCGGTGTCTCTGTCACCGTCGTAGCCATCGAAGTCAGCGAATGTCCCGGTTTTCTGTTGGATAACTTCTACTCGAATACTGTCGTCCGATTCAATATGCCACCGGAGCTGGTCACCGTCGTCGATGTCGAGTTCGCGGCGGATACGAGCGGGAATGTTTGCTTGATTGCCCGAGACCTTGCTTTCGGCGTCGACCCGTTTGCTACTCATATCTGGATGGTAGTCTTCCGACGATAAAAAGTTAGTGTTCCGCCACACTATATCATCTCGTCCGACCGATTTTGCGTGCTCAGAGTAGTCCGTTGAAAGATTGCTGTAGGCTATTAGCCTGCAGATGCACCAACCGTCTGCCAATACATATCCGATACTGAAAGCGGTGTCCTGTTTTCGTCGGCGTTAATCGCTATTCGCTAATTGCGAGGTACTGTCATTCGAATCACCTCCTACTCGTTCTAAAATAGTGAGTGTTCCCGCCGTGTATGCCACAAATCCGGTACCGATGACGAGCAATCCAAATCCAAGCCGTTGGCCATTCGAGAGTGAGAGCATTGGACTCAGACCGTTGATGGAAGCGAGAGCTATGAGTCCGATACCAAGCCCGGCCCATCGTTGATCAGCCCACGTCTCTCCCGTGGTGTATGCCGGATATAGATGCCCAATATGGAAGGTGAGTTTGAGTCCGCAGGCCCAACAAAGACCGGTTACAAATGCAAGGCTAATATCTCCGATAAGCCAGTACGATCCGACGCTGATTCCTCCCCCAACACAGAGAGCGATGAAGGAATCTCGCCTTGTTCGTTCCATGTTTATAAGACTATTTTCATGTAGGTTAAATTTTAGTGTAGTGTGTAGAGGACCAACGCACACAGTATGCCGAGTGTTCAGAATCTAAACACTGTACTGACCAATTCGAATGTTTAAGGAAATAGATGTTCTATCTACGAAGCACTGTACTCGATGGTCCCCGACCACGTGTCGTAGAGGTCATCTGAGTGACTATCCTGATCTAAGAACGAGACTCGAACGTTGAGTGTTCCAGAATCGAACTGTTTGAGCGCCGCTGTTGGAACTTCGATGGCGAACGATCCATTCTTTTCGAAGGTGACTGATGCACGTGCGACCAGTTTATCGTTGATCTCGATGATGAAGTAGGGCTCACCGTCCACGTCTCCTTCTGGATCGACGTTCTTGAGGCGGGTGTCTGCGAAAATCTGAACATCGAAATTGCTATACCCGCTACTGCTCGTGGCTTGTTCTTTGTTGATGAACTTCGTGTTCGTAATGCGCTCTTCAAGCTTTTCCTCTGTTGGTCGTGTTGGTGGTGTCGGCTCAGACCACCCAGATTCGGTTGCCGTGGCTTCTGTTGCCGTATTGGTGGCCGTCGTCGTTTTGACCTCAATCGTTTTGGTTGTTGTTGCGGTCGGTGTCGGTGTCGTTGTTGCCACTTCAGTTGCCGTTTCGGCTATCGTAGTGGTTGCGGCCGTCTCTGCTGGCGTCGAACCATCGGTCGTCGTCGCTGTCGAGTCACTGTCTGTCGTGGACGGTGTGTCGCCAACGTTTGACTCCGTTGAAGGTGTCCCCTCTGGCCCAGTCGGTATCTCGATGGCACTGCAACCAGCGAGTAAAACCGAAAAAACCAATGCTAGTGCTGTTATTCGACGAGCGTTCATATCGAGACGATATTGCACACCGGGATAACGTTTGGGTATTTACACGAAGGAGAGAGCAAGATGAGATCCTCAGGAGTGAGTTTAACGGTTCTGGACATAGCCATCATCGACTGCTGGCTGGGCTGCTCGTTTTAAGCGATATCCTGTGAATACACATCACACAGCCCTCTCTGTCGATCAGAGAGCTGATGAAGTATCGCTATGCAGTTTCCTGATCACCGAGGAGTGTTTGTACAGATATCGTTGAATCAGATTGCTCACTTGCGATCCGAAAGGAATCAATCCACGGCCCTTCGCCAGAGACGATCCGGAGTTGGGAGATCTGTCCGAACACCTCTTTAAGCTCCTCACGTGCGACAGTAGCGTCTAGGAGACAGAGGATCACATCGTCGATGTGGGCTAAAGCAGGGCTGTCGAGCGCTGTCACTACATCTGCCGTCGATGAATGAATTTCGACTCGGAAATCCCACGGCGTCATAACGAATGTGCGCCGATCATTTGATCGTACGGACCAGTCTCGTGTCGCTGCTCGGTCGCTGATGTCCTCGATGCTCTCTACTCGAAGGCCAATATGATCAAAATGTGGCCGCTTGCCGGGAGCGAGCGTAATGTTTACGGCCCCGTACTGATGCACCTGCAATTTCAACCGAAATCCGTCGGGCTCCGTGTCATCGGGACCAAGAGCAACACCGTCACCCCGGACGCTTCCAAACCGTCTCTGCAATTGAATTCCTTCGTTCTCGAGTCGGTTAGCTGCCCCAGCTAGATCTGGGGTGTTGAAGTGCAGATGAAAAAGTGTCGAATTATTCATAATCGATTGGAGACAGCACACGACAATAATTATATCGACCGTTGAACTGCTCGCTGTCCGGGTAATACAGATGCTCTCATAGAGAACGAGAGACGGCCTGTTGTGGGCCAATCGTCCATCATTAGTTTGACATACTGCCTGTGACCGCACTCAATTGATCGTATACAGCCAGTTCGGAAGCTATTACTTGAAAGGATGCTCGAACAACTGTGCATCGTCGTCGATTTCTGTGAACTGCCTTCGATTTCGAGTATGTTTTAGCTGGCACTTGTGGGTAACATGAGAACAGCAACGACCAGATCGATGTGACCAGGTAACGATCGAGAACCTTGTAGTCTTGATAACATCGATGAGGATCAGTAATCCGTCCACGATGCCGGCAGAAATAGTACCGTCTGCCTGCCGTCTGTGGCCCCTGATATGCGGTCACTATTCAGCGCTGATCACGTGTAAATAGGAGGGTTATATACTTTCGTGCCGTCGTCATTGGGCATGGCAAGCGCTAACGACTACGATGTACTGATCATTGGAGGTGGACCGGCTGGGTTGTCGGCGGGAATCTTTACGGGACGGGCCGATCTGGAGACAGCGATCGTCAACGACGGCGATCCAATCCTTCGACGTAATGCGCACTTAGAGAACTACCCGGGCTTTCCTGCTGGTATCAACAGCCGATTGTTGCTGGATATGATGGCAGACCAAGCCGAACGCGCTGGGTGTGAACATCACGATGCACGGATCGTCACGCTCGAACTTGTAGGCGATGAGTTCATTGCTGAGACGGGAGCAGGCGAGATCTTCACCGCGACGTCCGTTGTTGCTGCCACGAAGAACACGGTTGAGTTCCTCGAAGGAATTGATGGTGTTGAGATTATCGAGCGCGGGAAATCATTCGTCGAGACCGACGACCGCGGACGGACTGGCGTACCGGGGTTGTATGCCGCGGGACGTCTTGCTCTCCAACCGTATCAAACGATCATCATCGCTGGCCACGGCGCCTCCGTGGGTGTCGCGGTGGTCGAAGACTCGGACGTTCCGTTCTATCACGATTGGGTTGCCCCAGAGGGCTACTTCACTGGTCGCGGCCGGGAGATTCCCCCCGGCTGTGAGGAGCTCAGCCCAACGGAACGACAGCAACGTGAGGGTGAATCCCTCGACGCCATGCGTGAAGCTGTTGCCAAACCGCATCCCGATGAACCGATTCAACACCCGAGCGTTCAGGAAAAGTGAGAAGATCGTTGGAGGACACTGTGAGATGCGACCTTACTGCTTGTGGAGGTGCCACCGCTGGAACAGCATACTTACTCCGTCGTCTTCGAGACGGAACTCAACCGGGATCCGCTTTCCACCATCAGTGATGAAATGGTAGTGGTAGTCATCAGACTGTAATCGTTCGGGATAGACGTAGTAATCAGCAGACCATCCCGGATCATCGAACGAAATGTGAAGGCCACCGCTATTCTGGGTAACACTCGCAGTTCGAACGCCGCGGTAGGAAGCGTACTCTCCGAGCAGCGGCTTTGCCTTCTGCTCTAACATATACGTTGGGACCACAGCTGATGGCGATTCATCACGGAGAATGGCGAGGACTGCTTTACCGAGGTCTGACGGTCGTTTCTCGGGCGCAGTGTTGCACAAAATGATGGTGCCGATTTCAGCGGTCGTGAGGTACCCAAACCAAGCGGTTGTCGTTCCCATCATTCCTCCGTGATGGATGAGGGTATCATCGAGGAACGGCTCGACAGACACACCATAGCCGTAGCCTTGCTCGCGATCGTCGAGATATCTTTCGCGTGTCGAATACGGCTTGATCATCGTTTCGATCGATTCTGCAGAGAGGATTGTGTGATCGTTGACTGTTCCCGAACCGAGAAACATCTGGAGATAGTTTGCCAGCTCTTTCACCGAGCTTATCATGCCACCCGCTGCGAACAACCGCTCATCGAATGCCAAACTGCCCTCGACAGCAGCCCCGTCCTTCTGATTGTAGGGCGTCATTCGATTCTCTGCTGATTCAAACTCCGACTGTGAGAACAACGACCGCGTCATCCCTAACGGGTCGTGAATATGTGAACGAACGTAGTCCGTGTAGGGCTGCTCGGTTACCGCTTCGATACTCTCACCGAGGAGCGTATAGCCTGTGTTGTAGTAGAAGAAGTGATCACGATCGGTCAGCCGTTCGCCGATCGATCCCTCGACATGCCGGCGAAAATCCCCAGCACTACTCAATGGAAGAGCAGTATCCTCATCGCTACGATCCGTAAGACGTGTGATGAGTGCTGAAAGGCTACCGTCGCTTGGCATCCCCGAGGAATGCGTCAACAGTTCGTGAATCGTAATCGGATCGCCATCGACGTCTTTGAGATGAGGCAGATAATCGCTGATTGGATCAGTAAGCGAGAGCCGACCATTCTCAACTAGTTGTAGAATTGCGACGGCTGTAATCGATTTGGTGCAGGAGCCGATTCCGTACAGTGTCTCAGGGGTCGCTGATGTGTTTGTCTCACGATCTCGTGCGCCGAATCCGTCGGTGAAGAGGAGATCTGTTTCATCGACGATCGCAATGCTCACACCGGGAACACCTTCGTCGCAAACCCAATCGCTAACAAATGATTCGATGTCGTGGTGTAGCTCTGCTTCGAGGAGGCTAGTTGTCACACTATTATGTGATAGAAACGACCTTGTAAATCCTAAGCATGGAACAAACACAATGCTGAGGTTATCGTTTGATCTGATGGCTGGCGTTTGATGAGAGGAGAGCTTTCTGCTCGGATGCCTGTTCTGCGAGTGAACACGCAAACTTCATGTTAAAAAGAGCTCGTGGGATGATCTCGCCACTCCAATTTGGGAACTAAGAGAGACAGTGCATTGTCTCTGTCTTTCGATGGTTTCCTACTGAGTGCTTTAATCTGAATTTGGAGGTGTAATCCATGATCAGATACCGGTGGTTCAGTGTATTCGTTAGAAATCTAACTGGTGTGAATCCATCCTTGACTCTTTCCAACCCTTTCAGTCGATACGGAACAGCCCAATTCTCAGTTCAGTAAGCGTTCCGAGCTGTACTATCTCATCAGGCTACTGGATATACCAGAGTCACCCTGTGTAAGCGTAACAATAGATGCTTGAAAGACATTCTCATGTTGTGTCTGGCGATGATGAACGAATATGACGGAGTGTATATTTATCCAATACGATAGCTCTAGTTAAACTATATTGTCTAAATCAAAATCGTCGATCCGTCTTTCGTGTATTGATTCTACCATTAATTCAGAATACTCATCGGTCGTCGTCCCAAGTCATCATAATAATCAACTCATGTTGGAAGTATATCATAATGATTCGATCCATTCGAAAGCACAAGGGTGTGGATAGCATAATCATATTGAACAAAATCAAACTAAGAAGAACGCAGAGTATCAGAAGACGTATGAGCTGCTTCAATTACGTGGGCCCATCAATCGGATCGATTAATACCACATGAATCATCGTGTTCACGTCGATCACTTGAGAAGCAGTATCCAGGGGCCAGACGACATCGATTTCTGCTAAATCGTGAGACCGATCTGTTGACGTCCGAATAGAGGCGAAGGGTCAGTTCGTAAATGAGCCACTGAACGCAGCTATTGCAGCGCCACGCAATCGAAAGCAGACACCTTCAGTCACGAAACAGTAGAAGATTCTCAGTAACCGTCCGTTGATACGCATCCCCATCCACATCGAGTGCCACCTCACAGTTCGTCGGCTTTTCGTGGACATCATGCTCATCGTAAATCGTTGCGCCGTTCGAAGGACCACCCGATGTGTCGATTTCGACGTACGCTTCCTCAAATTCGAGCGCGTTGGTGACGATATCAGCTAGAACGACCGCATCACTTGCTAATCCACCATCGTGCCCGAACTTCGAGCGTACCTCCTCGATACTGAACTCTAGAATGGCGGCCATCGTCGGGAGAGGAGCTGGCTCCTCGGCGAGTGCCAAAATGTCCTCTGTATCCACGTAAACGTGCTCTGTTACATCGAGCCCGACGATCTTCGGCCGAGCGTCTTGGACGACGCGGGCGGCAGCGACAGCATCGACGTAGAAATTAAACGATGCCTGCGGCGTTACGTTTCCCGTCGTTTTCAGTGCTCCACCCATCTGATAGATATCTCCAACCATCTCTGGGAGGTTTGGTTCTTTCGCCAACGCTAGTGCTATGTTGGTCTGTGGTCCAAGTGCAGCGATAGTCAACTCCTCCCCGTATTCGCTTGCCTGTTCAAGAATGAAGTCAACAGCATGCTGGTCGACTGGCTCCTGAGTTGGAGCAGGAAGGGTCTCACGGACAGTCTCAGGAAGTCCGTTCGGTCCATGGATGTGTTCAGCCATCACGAGTTCATCCACAAGCGGTCGGTCTGCACCCTTCACAACGGGGACGTCGGCTCGGTCGACCAGCTCAAGTAAGGACAACGTGTTCTCCGTTGCATTATCGACTGTTGTATTGCCCGCAACTGTCGTAACGCCAATGAGGTCGATATCATCGGCAGCGAGAGCAATGAACAGCGCGATAGCGTCGTCATTTCCTGGGTCTACGTCGAGTAACAGTTTCGTATTCATGAGTTTGGCTTGTTGATCATGTAGTGAGACAGCGATCTACTACCGACGGATCGCTGATTCAGCTCCGATCGATCTCCGTCTATTCGAAGACAGTCGGTCACCGTAGCACCGTTAAGCAAGTCATCCACTCTCGCTGTGAGATTTTTCATTCTGGAAGACGGGATGAGACAGTACTCACACTCGTGACGATAGCGTGTATCGAGTCGTTTCATAGAATTACTGGCATATGAACGTCTCCAAGTTCGACACGATGGAGGCACGACAGCGCTCAACGTTCACATCGAGTGCAACAGTGCAGTTTGGAGACGTTGTACAGACACCGTGTTCGTCGTATATCGTCGCACCGTTCGACGGTCCATTCGTCGTGTCGACTTCCACGTAGGCGTCTTCGTACGTGAGGACATCGTCGAGAAGCCCAGCCATGACCACTGCGTCGCTTGTGATGGAACCACCCTCAGCGACTGTTCCGTCCGGGCCCTGCGCTTTGTACTTGAGAATATCTGCAACGACGTCGCCGTACGCTCCCCGGTCACGGAATCGGTTTCGTGCTGTTTGCGGGAGATAGGCAGGTTCCGTCACATCGAGCCCGACAACCATTGGCCAAGCGTCTTGGACGACGCGGGCGGCAGCGACAGCATCGACGTAGAAATTAAACGACGCCTGCGGCGTTACGTTTCCCGTCGTTTTCAGTGCCCCACCCATCTGGTATATGTCATCAATCATATCTGGAAGCGTGGGATCGAGAGCCAGCGCCAGTGCTATGTTTGTTTGCGGTCCGACAGCAGCGATAGTCAACTCCTCCCCGTACTCACGTGCCTGTTCGAGAATGAAATCGGCGGCGTGTTGATCGATCGGTTCTGTCGATGGCTCTGGAAGTGCTTCACGGAGAGATTCGGGCATACCGCCCGGACCGTGAACGTACTCTGCCATCACGAGGTCATCCGCAAACGGTCGGTCTGTGCCTTTCACAACGGGAATGTCAGTTCTGTCGACGAACTCCAACAAAGACAGAGCGTTCTTTGTTGTGTTCTCAAGGGTCGTATTACCCATGACAGTCGTGAGTCCGACAACGTCTACATCGTCACTTCCGAGCGCCATTAGGATAGCAAGCGCATCGTCAATGCCGGGATCGACATCCAGTAGTAGTTTTCGACTCATTCACTGACTCTCTGGTGGAGCGTCCCACTCCTCACCGTTGTCCTGTGGGTCATACCCGATAACGTTACGCCCGTGCTCAAAGCTGAACCAGCGACGGTCGTTGTTGCTAACACCGTAGAACACGTCAAACGAAACATCATCATCTTGCAGACAGCAATCGACCTGATGAGCGAGGTCACGACGAGACTGCCACATCGCCTTCATTCGCGCGACTTTCAACTCATACTCCGAACTGCCACGCTCCCATTTTTCCGCATCGACGCCGTGTTCTGCGTCACCGTATGGATGATCGTACTCCTCGTGGCGAACTGAGCAGATACGGAGCGCGTAGAACTGTTCTGGATACTGGTAGTTCTCGACGTAGTATCGACCGAGGTCTTCGCCGAACGATTTTGACGTTCCATAGTAAGAGTCAGGACGACGTGGTGACTGCTGATCGACTGTCAACTCGTAGTCCAGTTCGTACAGCTCGGGCGCGAATTCCACTTCGTACATGCCGACAACGTGGTTAGTCGACCCGAAGATGAATTTCGATACGCCAGCATCTTTTGCGGCTTCGAGCGTGTTGTACATCCCAATGATGTTGTTCTTCAAAATATCATCCCACGAGCCATCCGGCTCAGGATATCCAGCGAGATGAATAACAACATCTTGATCGTCGAAGGCCGGCCGGATACTATCGTAGTCGGACACATCTGCAACAACGGTGTCGTATTCTTGTCTGTCAGACCGGTTGAGATATGTGAATTCGTACTCCTCACGGTCTGCGAGATGATCAATGATGGCTGTTCCTACACGACCGAATGCTCCTGTCAGTAAGACATTCACAGTCATAACTTGCGGCTGTTGATTTATCGGCATCTTATAAAAGTGTTCAGGTGAGTGATGACTCGACTACGAAATTGGCCACTATACCCGGAACGCTTCGAGTGCGGGTCGATCGAGTTCAACGCCATGACCGGGACGTTGGGGGAGTTCGATCATCCCGTCTGTTGGTTCAACCGGGTACGTGAGCACATCGTCGAAGGCTTTCACATCTGAATCGCGGTAGAAATATTCGATCCAGAGGCCGTTCTCAATGGCTGCGAGCAGCTGAATATGCAGATCCCAATTGTAGTGCGGTGCAACTGGGATGTCGTGACACGCGGCCATGTCAGCGACACGCATCCACTCAGTGACACCACCAACGACGGTGACGTCTGGTTGGATGATTTCAACGGCGTTCTCGCGGAGAAGATCCGCGAATCCGTATCGGTTGAACTCCAACTCACCACCGGCAACCGCGTAGTCGAGTGACTCGTTGACCTCACGATAGAGATCGAGGCTATCGGGCATTACGGGCTCTTCGATGAAATACGGATCATACGGAGCAAACGCCTGACAAGCGCGGACAGCCTCTTGCTTGTTGGTCCATTTGCCGTTTGCGTCCATGAGGAGTGTCCGATTCGGACCGATTGCCTCGCGGGCAACGCGGACTCGCTCTACCTCTTCTTCGAGGGGTTTTCGACCGACTTTCATCTTCACGACGTCGTGCCCTCGGTCGACATACGTCTCCATCTCCTCGCGGAGTCCGTCGAGATCTTTTCCCTCGCGGTAGTACCCTCCACTAGCGTAGGCTGGAACCTCGTCGGCGTATCCGCCGAGTAGTTTATACAACGGCATCCCTGCGGCCTTTGCTTTGATGTCCCAGAGGGCAATGTCAATACACGAGATGGCCCGAACCATCA
The DNA here is from genome assembly GCF_023276375.1 of Halocatena marina. Classification (GTDB taxonomy): domain Archaea; phylum Halobacteriota; class Halobacteria; order Halobacteriales; family Haloarculaceae; genus Halocatena; species Halocatena marina. Next base: position 1,449,970 of record NZ_JALLPK010000001.1, read on the forward strand.
CGCCTTTGCGGCCGATCTGGACAGTTCCATCGAACATCTCTCGCCAAAGACGTGACGTATCGCGGGGATCTTCGCCCTCGATCATTGGTGCGAGAACGCTTTCGACAGCCTTTGCAACGACACTTGCCCCACCATAGCCGAGTGTGTATCCAACGCCCTCTGTGCCATCCTCTGTTCGAACGTAGACAATGGCATGATCGCGCTCTTCAACGACACGGGTCGCAAATGCGACGGGCTCTTCTAACGGGATCGATACGGCAAAGCTCTCTATTTCTTCAATTTTCATGGGTATTTGTTGCTGATCTGCTATTCAATCACTTTGATTGCTGTTCTCATATCCGTTCGTCATCCAACCACGTCTGACTCGACAGCGCCAACGCGATCGATCTCGGCTCGAACACTATCTTCGGGGATAATGTGTTTTGCACCGGGCGTTCCCGTTGCTATCACGTCCCCTGGTTCGAGCGTCATGACTTTCGAGTGGAATGCGACCAGTTCGTACGGGGAGGTCATCATATTCCGGATCTGATTTTCCGCAGCGACCTCCCCATTAACGATCGTTCGAACCGAGAGATCGTCTAACGGCCCAACTTGATCGGTAGTCACAAGCGATGGACCGAAAACGAAGAATGAATCGAAGCTTTTCGCTCTCGTCAAAAAGCGGGGATTCCGTTCTAAGATGTCCTCTGCGGTCATATCGATAACCGGGATGAATCCAGCGACAACGTGTTCTGCAGCAGACACATCGATGTCAGAGCAGGTCTGTCCAATAACCACGGCGAGCTCGGCTTCCGCTGTCACCCGATCCGTTAGGTCGCGGGGTGGAAGCCGAATTGGTCCACCGGGACCGGTTGCTGTCGTGGCGGGTTTCATGAAGCTCGCCGGTTCAGTCGGCCGATCCTCGTTCAGATCAGACGCATGGTCAGCGTAGTTCAGCCCAATCCCCCAGAGCTTCCCCGGGCGTTCAAACGGTGCAGCGAACGAGAGTTGCGCTGAAGGTATTCGACTCGCCGCCGCCTCGTCTGGCGTCGGAAGACTACCTTCGGCAGCGAGTGAAAGCGTCTCTCGAATCGTCGAAAGCGACGGGTCGACAGAGGACAACGGAACAAATCCGTCGTCGTCGCCGAGCAACGGTCTGCCGTCAATTGTTCGTGCAAGTCGTGTCATAATCTCGGTTATAGATTGGACGCACCCTGTCCTCCATCAACTGGAATCGCAACGCCGTTGATGAAACTCGAACACTCCGACGAGAGAAACGCGACAGCCTCACCAAGTTCCATTGGGTCACCGATACGTCCGAGCGGGTTGATCGTGCCCTTAGCATCGAGACCAGCCTCGTAGGTTTCGTACTCCCCCCGATCGACAGCGTCTTGGATTAGTTCCTGCTGTCTGGCCGTCTCGTGAGGCGCTGGGAGAACAGCGTTCGATCGTACGTCCGGAGAGAGCTCCGTTGAAAGCGTCTTCTCGAGGCCGATAACGCTCATCCGAACGGCATTCGAAAGTACTAGCGAAGGAATTGCCTCTTTGACGCTCCGAGAAGTGATGGTAACGAGGGTCCCACCATTCTCACGGAGATGCGGGGCAGCCGCACGGACGAGACGGACGACGCTCATCACGAGGAGGTCGAATGCCTCGTACCAGTCCTCGTCGTCTGTCTCCATGAACGATCCGCTTGGTGGACCACCAGCGTTGGTCACGAGGTGATCGATCGTGCCGTACTCCTCGATCGTTCGGTCGATCAAATGTGCGATATCATCTGGATCTGTTAGATCTCCTCGAACAGCCAGAACATCACCCTCGGCGATAGATCGGATATCTGCTGTGGCTTCTTCGAGACGATCTTCAGTTCGACCGTTGATAACGACGTGTGCACCCTCGCTCGCCAGTGCTTTCGCTGACGCTTTCCCGAGACCGCTACTCGAAGCCGCGACGACGGCTACATTTCCATCTATTTCATAGTCCATTTTCGACACCGGCATATCTGAGGCCCCACGCTAAAAACTTTCGCCGAATACGCATTCGAATGTTGTTCGCTACCGCTATGTGGACACGTCGTGTTCCGTTTCGGTGCTCCGGTGACCACGCCAGAAAGCCCCGAGTGCTGATTTAGTTGCCCGTCGTGCTTTGAGCTATTGGGGCGCAGCCGACTACTCAAGGTAGGTTTTCCGATAGCTCTTCACGTACTTTCCGGGCAAGAGGTCGATAGCTTGAGCTTTATCGAGAGCACCGTCTTCTGCGTAAATGACTTCGATATCTGCCCCGAGATCGGAGATGAGCTCGCGACAAACTCCGCAGGGAGACACAACTCGAATCTCACCGTCGTCATCCGGCCCCGGATGGCGGACCGATGCAATTGCCTCGATAGTGGTCTCCCCGTTGGAGGCAGCTTTCCCAAGCGCAATGGGTTCGGCACAGACCGATGCACGGCCAACGTTCGCTTCGATGTGAACCGCAGCGTATACGTTCCCAGATGCCGTTCGAACCGCTGAACCAACGTAGTGGCGTCCGTGGACGTAATTTTCCGTAACGACTCGTTTAGCTTCGTCGATGAGTGCTTCGTCGTGATGCGTAAGTGTATCTCGTGTCATTTTTGTGTTTTTATGTCATTTCGAACGATTCAGACAGGTAGTTGCGAGCCCAGAGATACAATACTGTGGGTGGAATCCCGATGATAAGGGTCTCTGTCGTGATGAGGCCCCAGTCGCTGGTGTCGCCACCGGCCACTGTGATGAACAACTCGACGACGGCTGGTCGCGGCCCCGTCCCCGTTGTGAGCATACTCGACATCAGAAAGTCATTCCACGCAGTGAGGAACGACAGGAACGCGATCGCAACGATAGCTGGTGCAGCTATTGGCAGAATGACTCGAACAAACGCCGAAAACTGCGTACAGCCGTACATCTGAGCTGACTCCTCAATGTTCTTGGGGAGCTTCGCAAAGTAATCACGAAGAATCCAGATGGCGAACGGCGCAACGAACAGCTGGTATGAGATCCACATGCCCGGGATCGTGTCGTACAGTCCAATGGTATACCAGAAGTCCGCGATTGGGACGATGAGCAAAATGTAGGGGAACATCAGCGCGACGATGATGATGTAGAAGAAAGACGTCTTCCCCGGGAATTGCTTGCGCCCGAAGACGTACGCTCCGGGAACGATAATGAGTAGCGACAGAGCAGTCGTTCCCGATGCGATAATGAAGCTGTTGACGAGTGCGTCGCTCAGTTCCGAGAACGCAAAGATCCAGTTTTCGAACGTCGGCTGGTGTGGGAATAGCTGCACGCTGTTCGAGTAAAACTCGTTTGCGGGCCGAAACGTCATGAGGAGCGTGTACAGAATCGGAAAGACCGAAATGGAGACGAGCAAGAACGCTAGCACCCGCGTGGCGAATTTAAAGTAGCCATCGGTGCTGAATCCGACTCGGTTGGCGATACTCATGCGTGGGCCTCCTGCATTTCGAATTCACGGATGAAGAGGACGATGAACACCAACATGATGATGAGCAAGATTACACCAACGGTAAACGCCATCCCCATCTGTCCCTGATCGTAGGCGAATCGGTAGAGAAACACTGCTAAGAGAGAGGTATCGTATCCAGGACCGCCACCAGTCATCTGAATTGTCTGCGAGACTTTGGTCATATTCCACGCAAGCCGGATGCTGAATGCGACGAGAATCGCGCTTCGAAGTTGTGGCAGAGTGATGTGCCAGAAGGTGTCCCAGCGTCCTGCTCCGTACATTCGAGCGCTCTCGTAGTATTCAGTCGGGATCGATTCCAACGTAGCAAGTATGATTATGAACATGAACGGCCAAAATGTCCATGCGGTTACGAGCGTGACGACGGCCAACGCAAGGTTACCCTGTGAGGCCCAGTAAATCGGCTGTTCCAGAATTCCATACTGCGTCAGGAATTTGAAAACAGGGCCGAGGCTCGGATCGAGTAAGTACAGCCAGATGGTTCCGGTCGCTACCGGTGGCATTGTGTACGGAATAAGGAACGATGCACTCACGAGATTCTTGAACCGATCCAGATTGACAACCAATAGCCCTGCAAGCAGTGCTGTTCCCAATTGGACAACGGTCGTCAAGGCGAAGACGAACGTTGCCTTGAGTGATGTGTAGAACGGTCCCCAGGAGAACAGGTATTCGTAGTTCGAAAGTCCAACGAAGGTTGGATCGCCGCTCCCGAACGGCCACTGGTGGAGACTCATCCAAACACCCTTCAAGAACGGAACCCAGACGAGCACCATCAGAAACAGCAGCGTTGGCGCTAGCAACAAGTACGAGAACCAATGCTCACTGAGGGTCGATCGGGCTGCGTTGTAGCGGGATTTGAATCCTGGTCGTTCAATGACGCTCATCGTCCTCTCTATTGGTCTGTATCCTCGTTGTTCGCCACTTGATTCTCTCGTTCATTGTCTACTCGACCAGTACTCGTCTAGCTGTTTATTTCCTTCTACTGCTGCTTTCTTACAGACCTCAGTCGGTGACATTTCACCTTTCAGTGCTGACTGGAACTTCGGACCGATCGTAGAGCCACTAAACGAGTTATAGAGCGGATGCGTTGTGTTGAAATGTTCTGTGCGTTCGATCATCGATCTGATGGTTTGAGGTGCCTGATTCTTTTCGGCCCCATCGATCGTGTCTGCGACTTCATCCCACACGTCCTCACGAACCGGGTAGAAACCTGTATTCTTGAACACCTTCTTCTGGAACTCCTTTGACAGCCACCGGTTTAGGAGTCCAATCGCGGCCTCGTGTTGTTTCTTCCACTTTGCTTCGTCCGCTCCGTCCGGTTTTTTCGTCACACCCATTCCAAACGGGAGCAATGTCGAACCAAGTCCTCCGGACCCTTCCCAGAACGAACCCCACCGAAGGTCACCGTTTGTGAACTTTTCGGGGCCTTTCTCGGCGAACTGTGGCATATCCATTGGCTCACAAATACTCATGCTCGCCTGACCGCTCGTCATCAATGCTAGGGTCTGTTCTGTCGAGATATTTGGGGTCTGAGGTCCAGAGACCTTGTGCTCCCGATACAGAGAGACTGTTTTCTCCATCGCATCGATCCAGACATCCGAATCCAGCGGACACCTCGTGAAGTCATCCGCAAAGTATCCACCCTCACCACCGTTGGCGAACACCATCGGCGTTAAGAGTGTATACCAATCGAAGAGGTCACCATGTAGTTGGAATCCAATATCCGACGGGCCGTTCTCTTTGAGCGCGGTGGCGACTCGAAGCAAGTCATCGAAGTTTTTCGGCGGGAAGTCCTTCTTCGGATTTAGCCCCGCTTTCTCTAAGTGGTCCGTACGGACTTGAAACGGCTCTTGTGGGGCGACCATTATCGGAAGTGTGTGAATCACCTGCTCCATACCGAGCTTCCCTTTCCACGAGTTTGACTGTTTGAATGGTTCGATCAGCCACTGTATGTTTTCGATGACATCGTCGTCCAACAAACCCTTCCACTCCTCGAACGGCATCAGCCATCCCTCCTCGGCGAATCGGCCAGTGAAGATCGTATCCGCTGAGAAAAGGTGTGGCCCATTTCCACGCTCGAAGTTCGAGTACCAGTTCGACCCAGTTAGCTGCTGATAGCCGCTGTAGTTGACGCTGGCTGTGGCCCCTGATGCGTCTTTGTACTCGGTAACGGAGGTCTCTACTATCTCTTTTGCCGCCCGTGACTGTGCGTTGAGAACATCCCAAAATTGGAAGGAGCTCGAAGAACTGCCTCCCCCACCCAAGCTATCGGTGCAGCCGGCTAGTGAGAGAGTGATAACACCCCCTGTTCCCTGAAGGAATCTACGGCGGGTGCTCTTTGACGGTATGGAATTGCGACTTCTTGACATTGTTTGCCAACCTTTTACACACTGACCTCCACAGACATTTATAACTATGGGTATCCGGCAAATACTGCAGTAGTTAATCAAAGCTCACGTGAATCATCTGATCACCATAACAGTTAACACATATCGTCTAAAATCTCTTCGCCAACGAATCTGATGACTACGAACCAATCCCCACAACCACGCGACCAATCGGAGGAGCGATCATCCGACGCGGACGAATACATTCAGATAACGAATCTCCGAAAGACGTTTTCAAAAGGAACCATCGTCGCTTGTGATGATGTCGACCTCGATATTGGGCCGGAAGATTTTGTCGTTCTGCTCGGTCCGTCCGGGTGTGGAAAGACCACAACGCTCCGGATGATTGCGGGTCTCGAAACACCGGACTCTGGCACAATCACCATTGATGGAAGAGAGATAACTGATCTGAAACCGAAGGACAGAAACCTAGCGTACGTCTTTCAAAACATTACGCTGTACCCACACAAGACCGTTCGGAAGAATATTCAGTTCGGTCTCGATATGAAGACCGACCTCACGAACGAAGCGAAACAAGAGCGTGTAGAGCATGCGGCGGACCTACTCGGTCTTTCAGATCTGCTCGATAGAAAGCCGAAAGCACTATCCGGTGGCCAGCAACAACGCGTCAGCCTCGGACGTGCGATGGTCATGGAGCCCGATGCGTTTCTTCTCGATGAACCTTTTTCCGCACTTGATGCCAAGCTGCGTGACCAAATGCGCGTTGAAGTCAAAAAACTTCAGCGCAAACTCGAAACGGCGATGGTTTTCGTCACTCACGACCAAGAGGAAGCGATGACGCTCGGTGATAAGATCGTCATCATGCACGAAGGCCGAATTCAACAAGTCGGATCAGCATACGATATTTACAATGAACCGCAGAATCAGTTCGTCGCCGAGTTCATCGGATCTCCGTCTGCGAATATGGTTGAGGCCACAGTCGAACGTCGTGATAACGGAGTCGTCGTCGAGAACAGATGGTTCTCATTACCAGTCACTGAAGACGACCAATCACTCGAATCAGGACAGCAGGTGACAGTGGCGTTCCGTCCTGAATACCTCGAACTCGACGCCGAGAACGGTCAATTCGAGCTCGATGTGAACGTAGTGGAACCGCATGGAAAAGACGATGCCGTCTACCTCTCTGTAGACGACAAGGAGTTCACCGCAATAACGAGCCAAGGTACGATCACTGACGAATCGAAATCACTCCACGCTCGTGTTTCGCCGGACAACATCTGGATATTCGACGACACTGGTCAACGGCTCGTCTAACTACTCGTATCGTGGCAGGTTTCCGCTTCGTTCGGACATGCTAACGTTCATCTCGATCACGGTTGCCGTATTCATGACTTTCTCGGGTAACACCTCCCTGAACTGTTCGTTCTTCATTCTACTAATCGGACCGGAGACACTCACCGCACCGAGGACAGTTCCGTCCTTATCACAGATCGGGGCACCGACCGCACGCATTCGTTCGACCTCCTCCTCGTCGTTGAGCGCATAGCCCCGATCACGAATGGTCTCGATCGTCTCGAACAGTTCTCCACGATCAGTGATCGTGTGCTTCGTTCGCTCTGGAAGGCCATAGTGGTCGATGATCGTTTCGACGCGCTTTCTGGGCAACGATCCGAGGATAGCCTTCCCAGTCGCGGTATAATGGAGACAATCCGGATTCTGGAGCTTTGCTCGCTGGTACTCTTTTCCAATGGCGTTCTCACCCTGCACTTTGTGCAGTTTCTGGCTGAGTCCATTCTGTTCGGTCGAGAGGTGTGCATACTCTCCCGTTTCCTTGGCCAGCTGCTCAACCTCCGCTTTTGCATTCGTATAGAGAACACTGTTATTTCGAAGATATTCGCCGATAACGAGGAATTTGAGACTCAATGTATACGTGCCGTCTTGATTGACGACGTACTGATGCTCTCTGAGAGTTGCGAGGTGGTTGTGAACCGTTCCCTTTGTAACCCCAAGGTGCTCTGAGAGTTCGGTTACGGTCGCTCCGTCGAGATGTTCGAGCGCCTCGATGAGCTGAATGGTTGTTTCGACCGCCCCGATCGGGTTCTTTGCTTGCTTCATTGAATACCAGTGTACACTAAGAGGTAAAATAACTTGTTCATCATCGTTAAACAGATTCCTTGAGAGCGGTCGATCTCGGTTAGCGAGCACTACTGCGGGATCGTGACGAACGCGATCCCAAATATGGCGACGAGTGCAGCAAACAGCCGAATCGTAAAATGATCTTCACCGAGGAGGAGTCCACCCAAAATGACTGCGATGATAGCCTGTAAGCTAATGAGTGGTGCCGCAACACTCGCTGGAATCGTTGCGTATGCGAGTGCGACGAGATGCTCCCCCGTCGCGATGAATAATCCGGCAATCAGGAATGTACCGAGATTCCCACGGACATCGACCGACCACTTGGAAGCGGCGATTGGCACAAACAGTAACGCGACCCCGCCGTTCTTGATGAGAACCCACACTTGTGGTGTCAGCGCGATATCGTGCAACAGCACCCGCTGTGAGACGTTCACGAGCGCCATGAGGACGGCGCTCAACAAGCCAAACTGTGCTGGTCGAAATGTCGCAAGTTTTCGTATCGGGACGAAGAGCCCATCGCCCGAATAGTTCGCGAGATAGACCGCAAATGTGGCCAAAACAATCCCGAACAGCTGGAGCACCGATACGTGTGTTCCCAGAAAGAAGAGTTCAATTGGCACGATGAACACTGGATGAATCTTGCTGATCGGCGATACTACCGACACAGCCCCTGTACTGACAGCGTGGTAGAACGTAAGGAGAGCGAGTGAGAATATCAGAATTGTAATCAGTGTAAATATGATCTCCGTCAGACTGAATGCCGACGGAAATAATGGAGTCCCTGACCACACTGTATACGCCGTAACAGGAAGATAACACGCGATACCGAACGAGCTCGTGAGCACAAGCGCCACCGTTGATGGATACTCGTTGAAATAACGCTTGAAATAAAAGAGAAATGTGCCCCAGACGAGGGCCGATCCGAGCGCGTAGCTGCTTCCAGTGCTCAGTAGATCGAGACCCACCATCAGGAGTGCACAGACTGGATCAAGGAACTGTGATGGATGTCGTATAGTGGGGCGTGCATCGGTTCGTGATTATTCCTGCTCCGGGGCGAGTTCTGCTGCTTGTTCGTTGACAGCGTCTATGAGCTCAGTCGGTGTCGACACGATGTCATCAAGGACCCCGAATACCATGGCATTGTACGGTTCATCCATTGCGAACACACGACGGTCGGTTTTCAGACCGATAACGGGAATGTTGTGTTCGTAGGCGATTGCTGCTTCGATGACTGTCCCCTCGGAAGGCACACGCCCATCGAGTGTCGCGGTCACGATATCGGCATCGAGAACACCTTGACGATCGACTTCGAAGATCTCTTGGAGTACGTCTTCGGTCGAGACGTTTTCTTGTTCCATTACCTCCAGTTCACCGATATCGCCGACGTCCCGTTGTGGGAGAAACACCTCGTAGCCCTCTGCTTCCAGTGCCTTACAAACACGCTCGTTGAACGCTCGCTCTGCCTGGTTGAACAGTGGTCCTGCAAAGTAGACTTGCATCGCTCTCGACAATGAATATCATACATATAAATGTTCGTGTCTGATAACCACTCTGTGGTTCGTCTCCAGTAATCACTCCGTGTTCGTTGGACAAGTCCCGTCGAAACGCTGTCCCAGCTTACTCGTCGTACTGTTGGACTGCGGTGACGAGTTCTTCGGGGGAATCTACTTTCTCCTCGAATAGACCATACAACATCGCATTGTACTCCTCACGGAATCCGAACGTTCGACGGTCGGTTTTGAGAGCAATAACAGGGATATCGTGGTCATACGCGAATGCCATTTCGACACAAACGCCCTCCGAAGGGACCCGTCCATCGAGTGTTGCCGTTACCAAATCGGCGTCAAGGACGTTCTTGCGATCGAGCTCGAAGATTTCTTGCATTGCGTCCTCTGCACCTTTCTCTTCAGAGAGGGTATCGCTCTCAAGACCGTCGCGTTGGGGCAAAAAGACATCGTGTCCTTCCTCTTCCAACAGTCCACAGACGCGTTCGTTGAAATCTAACTCTGCCTGCGTGAACAGGGGTGCCGCGAAGTAGATGCTCAAAGACATCAACTGATAGATTTGAGAGAATCATAATAAGTATTCGGAAAACCAGAACTACACTGTGATAGTGTCTGTTAGGGTATTCAATCGACAGTACATCAGCTATCGGCCGATTGTACCGTCGGGATATCGTTATTCGTCTGCCTGTTCATTGATGCTTTTGAGCAGTCCCTTCAGATACCCCACGGTGAATGTTCGTCCACTTACGCTACCGAACTCCCAGTCGGTATCACCTTCCAACGTTGGCACGTGATCTGGCGTCATCACCCCCGAAAAGCCAATCTCACTGAGCGTCTGCATTACTTCGTGTTCATTAAAATTGCTCTCTTCATCGTCGATAAACGTCTCGTGGAACGACGGGACTGTTCCAATCACATCTCGGAAATGGACGTAAATAATATTCTTGCCGCCAAAATAGCGAAGCACCTCAACGAGATCTTCACCCATCTCTGACCAACATCCCAAACAGAACTTGAGACCGTGGTTGTCACTCGGAACGAGATCAAGCGCACGCTTGAAATTCTCGAAGTTTCGGAACAAGAGAGGAACGCCACCGAGACGCTCGATCGGTGGATCACTCGGGTGAACGCCAAGCGTGACACCAGCCTCTTCGGCAACCGGAACGACCGCTTGGAGATACGATTCATAAGCGGCCCAGATCTCTTTTTCCTCGTACTCACGGTCATAGAGGAGTGTCTCAGTATCGATATCATCCATTGCGAACGCAGACACTTCGGCACCACCGCGTACTTGCACTGTTCTTGATGTTCGCACAGCCCCGTCCGGTGGATGGCCGCTGTATCCAAGTACTGGCACACCAACTTCACCTAGGTTCCGGATGGTTGTCTTGATTGCCTCAGTCTTCGCTTCTTTGTCACCGTCGCCAAGTAGAATCTCGTATAGTGGAATCGGCATCTTTTCGAACGCAAAGAGGCGAAGTCCGTGCGATTCAATTTTCGATTTGATCTCCTGAATTTCATCAATCGTCCACGCCCGTCCCATTGGCATCGCAGATTCGAACCCCGGATGTCTATGGGGAGTGAGGAGTACATCGTCAACACCGAGTTGTTTCATTAATCGGAGTGTTTCATCGGTTAGTGGCTGGTACGAACCCATCGCAACCCGCATCGGGAGTTGATCAAAGCGTTCCATTGACTCAGCTACGCTTCCCGCAGTCTGGTTAGACATCGAACCACAATTGTGAGGTATGCTATATAACTGTATCTTATACTAGCCTGATAGTTATGGATTCGGTTATCCGTCGTATGTGAATCGATCAGTGGGCTCGAGTGCCGCAATTTCTGGACGTTCTTCTAATTTAATTTCCATTATTGATTCTGTGAATTCGTCAATTTCAGTGCTTCCTGGGACATAATGGACCGGCACGACAGTGTCGACACCCAACCATTCGGTGACGATCGCAGCTTCTCGCGGCGGAAGCGGTGCACGTGCACCGGGTGCGGCTCCAATCGGCACCAGAGCGATCTGTGGCGCGTACAACTCGCCAAACAGCTTCAGGTCACTGAAGATAGACGTGTCTCCGAGATAATAGATGTCTACAGTTTCAAACTCGAAATAGAATCCCAGCGGGGTTCCCGAGAGTTGCTGGTTGCCAGATTCGAAATACGACAGATGGCGCGTTTCGAGAGCCCGGCACCTGACATCCCCAACGTCAAACTGGTTCCCCCAGATTACCCGAGTAACTTGTTTGGCTGGCAATCCCTGATCGAGAAGATGATCGGCGACTGCGGGCTCGGTAATCACGTGTGCACCATACTCGTCCGCAATCGGGACTGTATCACCAAGATGATCGTAGGCACCGTGAGTGACGAGGATATAATCAACGTCGTCGAACGATGTTGGAGATGGCGTATCCCACGACGGTCCAGTAAACCACGGATCAACCAGTAAATGGAGATCGTTCCACTTGATACTGTAGGATGAGAGACCATAGTATTCGATGGTGGGTGCTGTCATTGGTGATTCAGTGAACCCCTTCGCTGTGAACATCGTACAGATCCTCGGCAGAGATGCTTCAGAGAGCGACTTTTGTTTGAGCGCGACTTCGAGCTGTCTCTCTCAACACCAGAATCAGCACAGCTGCTGAGTGATTCATATTCGAGATGCATCGTCGGATGGACTGTCTGCTGTCCCATTGCTTCAGCATTCAGTCGTTTGAGAAGGAGTATAAACGTTTGCCCAGATCATCGGTTCCGCGTCGAAAGCGCTATAACACCGCCATTGATCTCACTAACATGGATCTCGAACTCGTCGCCGTAGCACTGATAACTGGGATTGTAACTGGAGCTGTGTTCAAGACCGTCGGCGTCCCGATTCCAGCGCCGCCAGATTTCGCTGGCGTAATGGGTATTCTTGGGGTATTCCTCGGATACAAGCTAGCCGAGATGGCACCTTCAATTCTGTTGTAATTTCTCCGACGAGGCGCACAATTTTCACACACTATGTATGAATATTATGGTGCATCCATCAGTGGATGTTAGATACGATCGTCAGAACCGACTGTATATGCGGATATACGGGGCAATTAGCGATACTGAACGAGCAAACTTCTGATTTTAATGGATGTAATTGATCAATAATAACACAATCATTCGTGATGTCTGAGATTGGTTATTGGATCACTGACAGAGGAACGAAAGAGTGGTGACACGTCCAAATTATCAATTAGGTGTCTGTATTATCAACCGTTAGAAAGCGTTATCGATCATCTTTCGAGTACAGGGCGTTCTGTGGCTTATTGGATGTATTGAGGCCGGATTTGACAGAGAGTTTCTACTGAATTCATCAGAAAAGTCACGAACACAAAATTAGCCATGCTAAACAGCCGAGGGGTCTGATATCTTCAGCTCCGAACTGTTACGTGCTCTGTGCGGGATACGACAGCGTCATTTTTCAGCCTACGAACTTGTGGTGTGCTGCAGTCCGCTGTTCACCCCACAATCGTTGACTGGACGACGAGATCGTTTAGCATCGCTAATCCAACCTGTTATCACACTACTCCGACAGCCCGTGTCTTCGATCATCGCCTCGGGAGTCGCCCGGGATATTACAATATTACTATTGTAATGGCTTCCTTCGCCTATCGATCCCGCAGGCACAGAGTCGAAGGTTGACAGATCTGTAGACAAACTATTACAACAATAACGATGTAATGTGTATTGATGAAAACAGACTGTTCGCAGTTCACCGTCACCTATACATAAAATATTCTATATACAATTCTAAATGTTATATCATTTCAACCGTGTTTCGGTACTGTTTCTAAAATATTATTTGTAAAGTATGGTGTTCTTTGAAGTATGGAAACCAAACCATCATCTGATAGAGGCGCTGAATGAGAGAGGGATTCGAATCCGATACGTGGTATCCTTGTATCAACATCTAATTCTGAAACCATACATCTGTTTCGATTACATATAAATTATATGGTATCAATGGCGAATGAATTTTTTAATTACGTATTCCAGTATGATGTAGGTGTGAAAGTCGCGGTTGCCTCGTTACGTTGAGCAAGCACTCAGCCCAGTTAAAATCTCTAAACAGTCGACCGACAGTGGGGTCAAACGTTCACGACAATGCGGCGAAACGGACGAAGTACACGATGTGGGATCCAGACGAGGAACTGAACTACGGGTTCTAATCGTCCAAATCGAGGCGATTCGGCGTGGTATCTATTCTCTTCTTGCACAACACGACCGTTGCTTTCAAGATATTTGAGGGCACTTTCGACGCGTGATTCAGTGAGTTCACAGTCAGTAGCTATCTCTGCTACTGTTCGTGACTTTGTAGAGGCCCGAAGCGTCTGATACACCACGTTCAACGTCTGCATTCGAAGCATCGTCTCAGTCATCCCGCTGTCAAGGTCGGACACGTACTCGTGTGTCGTCTGAGACGGTCCGTATCGTATTTTCGTTATTCCATCGAAAACAAACCAGAGACCACAGAGAGCCAAGAGCCCCCCGAACGAGGTCAGGTTGCTGATCATCAAATAAGTGCCTGCAGCAAAAACAGATGCTCCATAGAAGAGCCAATTCGTGCCCTCTGGAAGATCGTAGCTCTCACCTATGACATCATATATCATCATCCCCGAAAACACAATCACTAGAGGAGCGACTGTTCGCAGCGTCATCTCAGTGAACGCTACGAATACGATGAGCACAGCGACTGTACCAATAATAGTTTGGAGATGCTCATTTTCGTAAAGCGACATTATACGGTGGACCATACGGACGTGAATGATGAAATGTACATAAATATCTTTTGCATAGACATGATACACAAGCGTACTCACACGATTTTATTCAATCGTGAGATCGGTCGATTCACTTGTTTTGCCAGTGGCAAGAGTATAGCGTTGCATTGGGAATAGCGGGAACCGGCCACGACATTGCTATCGAATCGGAATCGGGTCGGAATTCGTTCTGACGCTGTTTCCGCGTGAATACGATATTCTCATCCGCAGCCGAACAGAATCAGACATATGGAGACACTCGACGAAGTTGGGCTCGGGACGATGGGCATTGCGGATTCCGAGACGATTGTACTTGCGATAGAACGTGGGTATCGACATCTTGATACGGCACAGATCTACGACAATGAATCGGTCGTTGGAGAAGGAATAGCCCGTGCGGATTGTGATCGAAAATCACTCTTTGTTTCGACCAAGGTCTGGATTGACCAACTTGAGTACGAGGCTGTGATCCAATCCACGCATGAAAGTCTCGACCGTCTGGGTCTCGAATACATCGACATGCTCTATGTTCACCGTCCGCGGGACACGTATGATCCATCAGAGACATTTGCGGCGTTCGAAGAACTGGTCAATCGGGGGATAGTCAATCATATCGGCGTATCGAACTTTGAGGTGCCACAACTGCAAAGAGCACGGAAACAGCTCGATGCACCACTCTTCGCCAATCAGGTCGAGTATCACCCACTGTTCCAACCCGATGGAACCCTTGCCGACGCACAGGAAAATGACTACTACCTCGTGGCGTATTCACCACTTGCGAACGGAAGAGCCAGTGAAATTCCTGAAGTTGTCGATGTCGCACAAAATCATGCTGTGACGCCAGAGGCAGTGTGTATCGCGTGGCTCACGGACAAGGACAACGTTATTGTGATCCCAAAAGCGTCCAGTAAAGCTCACCTCAGGGCAAACCGTAATGCCACTACCCTGAAACTCAATTCTACAGAGAAATCCCAAATCGATGGCATCGAACGCGAAACCGAATTTTTCCCAGAGTAATCGACAAACGATTCCTGTGTTTCGATCGTAGCATTGTAACTAGATCATTCGATGAATCCGAACGTTCTGCTTTCTCTATTATAATGCCGAAAAGGCGATTGCGTGAAATCGGTGACCTACCCAAGCCATCGTAAGTGACGGAAACGCAGTACGTATTTCCATAATCGTTCCCAAAAGCGTATTATTTTAATTTCAAGTATTTATACAGTGGTCTCCCGACGGGCGTTTCTGAGCGGAGTAGGGAGTATGACCGGCGTACTCATCGCAGGATGTCTCAGTAACGATTCTACTATCACACCTGGAATAAATGCGAAGATAAACTGGCCACAACCACGAGCTGATAGCTCCAAGACTGCATACGTGCCAGATGCGAAAGCACCACGGAAAACCGTCCGTGAACGCTGGACCGTCGACGTGGGATCGGCCTCGGGGACGCCGGCAATCGTTGACGGGACGGTGTATCTGCCAACGATATCTGCATTCATGCACTCGATGCAGCCTCTGGGACCAAACAGTGGCGATTTTCCCCAACAGAATCACCATGGTTCACCTCACCCATCGTTCACGATGGCCTCGTGTACTGTACAATCGCGCACAAGGGAATGTACGCACTCGATGCAGCAACGGAGTCTGTATGGTGGTCACACACAGATAACCACCGCTATACAGCGTTCTCACTCGTTGCTGACGATTCTGTTTCTGATCCACATCTCATCGCAGGTACTAAGTCCGGAGTGCTGTGCCGATTCAATCTGAAGACAGGTAGGAAAATATGGCAGAGAGATCTTTTTGGGCCAATCTCTGCTTTCAGCTTCAAATCATCGTCACTCTACGTTGGCACGTCTGGTGGTGAGGTGTATACGTTTTATACGGCTGGACACAAGGGACTCACAGCCATCCGAGACTATGACACAAAGAAAAAATGGCGCGTTGATGGTCGGTATGATACCACAAAACCTGCTGGCGCTGGTGATACCATGTATGTCAGTAATGGGTCTGCCGTCCATGCGTTTGCTATGAAAGGAGGGTGCGGAATCGGCACGATACGGACGCGGGCCAAACGCTGGTCACATCCGACACCTGCCAAAGCATTAGAAGGACTTGCGGTTGCAGATGGAGCTCTCTTTGTCGCGTGTGCAGGTCACAACAACAATCCTACGCTCTATTGTCTGGAGTCTGCTGAATCTCCCTGATCCATCGGTTGGTATCGGATGGTCTATCACTCGCTGACAACCGATTGATCGACATGCATGTAGATGGTATTTCTGGAATAGCTCCTCCTCGATAACGGACGCCAACTATCCGAGACCACGGTGTTGATCGCCATCCAGAATTCCGTGAGTGGATACAGCCGACAATTTCACATCAGCCGTCAGGACTGTTGACGTTAGTCGGCGTGTTCGGGTTGGCCAACATCCATCGCCTCGCGTGCAGTCGAGACAGTGCGTCCGAGCAGTTCGACGAAGCTCTCGCGTCGTTTAACGAATAGGATTCCACCGAGAACCATATAGACGGCCGCATACGCATACAGAATGAAAATGCTGAGCTCCGTCTGAGCTGAGCCAGTGTAGGTTTGAATCACGTAGAACTCCGCGATGACTTGCGAGATGAACAGTCCGAATAGGGAGATCGCCTCCCGGGCACTGATTTCAAAGTTAGCGAGTAGAGCGAGTGCAAAGAAGCTCTGTCCGGCTGTGATCCAGATTTCGGCCGTCTGTTTCGAGTCGATTGGAAGTCCATCGACGTGGCCGGCTGCGATTGAGTAGACGACCGCAAGCGTGCCAATTAGGAGGGTCCACTGGTTGAGCTTCGATGAGATGAGTGCGTTGAACCCTGCCGTCGAGCGTGCCTTGTTCACGAGATACGCCACAACAACGAGTTCGGGACTCTCTGAGGCAAGGGGTGCGAGCCACTGAATCATGAAGAACTCGGGGATACCTAAGCCGATTCCAAGTTCTTCGAGTCCAGTAGCGAACGGATGTACTGCAATATAGATCGTAACGCCAGAGTAGATGAACAAAAAGAGGACGACTGCGATACGACCTAGCTTTTGATACTCCTGAAAGTACGCAGGGACACCAATTGCTTCTTCTACCTCCTCGACGTCACCTCGGATGATAATGGCGATGTAGAGTACGAAAAGTCCCACCAGAACAACGGTGTCAAAAATACCAATCGTGCCCCCTAATGGGACGAACAGAGCAAACACTGTCGCCGCAAGTAAGAATGCAATTTCGGTCGCAATATCACGATCAATGGTCACGACGTCTGTAAGGAATCCAGAACGATGATCGACTGCAGCGTCGTTCGTCGTTTTTGCTCGATAGATCGTGAAGAGGGCAATACCGGCCCACCCGATGCCAATGAGAATGCGGTTCGCTCCGGTCATGTTCGCAATTGCGAGACTTGCTGCATTGCTTGAACCGGACGCAATTCCCGCCTGCCACGCATAGTAAGCATCAACAGCGTACTCGGGAGCGACGGCTAGTACCGCAAGCACCGCGATGGCGAACGCCGTCGGAACGTCCTTTTCTGCGGTTTCAGCACCCCAAGCGAGCAAAAACGACGCACCGAGGATAGCAAGTCCACCGACGAATACTGCAACGGCAGGAGCGATATTTTTGGCTGGCTCTAGGTGGAGACCGTGCGTTATGAAAAGCACGAGAAACGGAAATGTCAAGAGTATCGCTGCTGCAACGGCGGCAATCGGGTGACGAAGACGCTCAAACATTGGTATGATATGGATGATGTGGTTTGTGTCTGATTCTCGAACGCACAGCTAACGTACCTGAACTGACCTTCCAATCAGCCGATCGTTCGTTGATTGCTCCCATTCTAACGTGATCCACGACGGCCCCGTTTATAACTCACAAGATAATGCTCTTCCTTTCGAATTCCATACCCTCAACCGGTGAGAAGTCACGATTACTTATTTAGCGGTTTATTCATGATTTGGCTATTATGGGCTCTGAAACAGCTGAATTCACCGAAAACAGCGATAGAGCGGTACTCTCACGATCGGTTTATAAACCATCGATAAAGTGACCTCCAATAGACCGGTATTCAATAAAGTATGGAAGTAATGATGCAATGATTATCTGATGAAAGGACCCAACGATAGGTATAACCGGATACTCAGACTGCGTAGCGATTATAGTATGTCGTTGATCTCAGGAACAACGCAAACTTCATGTCAGTTAGTGGCGTTCCTGCCACAACGTGACTCATTCTAACTCCACTGATAATTGACGTACACTCCCTCACATCACTCTGATCGGTTAGCCGTGGTCACTTATTTTCTAGCATCTCCACCTCTGCGCGAGGGGCGCTCTTCTTGACACTTTCGATCCCGCGCTTGACCCCTTGTTTTGATTGGTATCCTTCGCCACTATCGGCGATTATTTTGCCATTAGAGGCTACGAGACGCCAGCGCCACTCAGCTGCGTTGTCCTGGAACACTTCGAACGTTGGCTTTCGCGCATTCACAATACGCTATTTCTGATTCGAGCATTAATAACTGACTCAGTCCGATAAACAACTACATATATTTGATAAGAACTATTCTGAGATCATCTGTGTTGTTTGCTATGAGGTCACGACCCCGTGGAGAATTGGCTATATCGAATCATCCATCCATAATGGGCAACTCTGATGGGTGGGTGAACGGTATGACAGAGCTTGGGTATTACTCACTCTGGATTGCAAGACCGCGGCGACGCTCAGAGCGTTCTTCCAATGCGGTATCGCGAAGCGCTTTCTCTGCTGCTGTTGGACAGTGAATCGCTGGAACAGGCGCTGGACTTTCATCGCTATCTAAGGCGACGAAATTGAAAAATGAACTCGCTGTTTCATTTATTTCACCGTTTGACGGGCGTTCAGCGTGAACATCAACCTTGACGTCCATGCTCGTTCGACCAGTATCGAATACGTATCCCGTGATAACAACAACGTCACCGAGTTCAATTGGAGCAATGAAGTCAACGTGGTCCATCGCAGCCGTGACCACTTGCCGACGGGAATATCGCCGCGCAGCAATCGCCCCACAGATATCCATCCAGTGCAGAATGGCGCCGCCGAGGGCTCGTCCGAGATTGTTCGTGTGATTCGGCATCAATATCTCACTCATTTCGGTATAGGAATCCTGGAGTGTCGTCGACCCTTCCAAAGCGTGTTGATTTTGCATAGATAGTTCTTCGGAAACCAACTACTAAACACTATCACATTTGATCTAATGCAAATGAGGTTGTCTATCGTTGGTTATCTCTCTACAAAATTTTCGAGTCGACTAGTACGATGTGTATTTCGGAGTAAGGAGTGTACAGATACAACAATAATTCAACATTTGGAGAGGGATTGATGCTACTCAGCAGAGGTATCCTCTCGAACAGGTTCAGCCACAGTGATCCGACCAGCACTCGTCACTGTCACGCGGAATCCGCGATAGCAAAACTGCACTTGTCCGTCACAGTCGCGGGTGGATTCTCCGACCGAATGCCCGAAGAACAACTCCTCAAGCGCGAAGATGTCAACGACTTCGAACAATGGTGAGGTAGTGATGGTCGTGACTGAGGTGTCCTCGGCGTCGGCAACAGCTGCGGTAATCTCGGTCGAGAGATCACCCTCTTCATTGTGGTCGTACAAGCAGTGTGTAATGGACCGCCATTCTAACACCTCTGCGTCGTTGATTGAATGACAACTATTGACACACTCGTCAGTGGAAATGTTACTCATTATTGACCAATATGTATGTTGTCTGATATTGCTACGATGATGAGACGAAGACGCTATCAATATCGTGGCCAGTCTCATCTGCGTGATCGATCATCATCGCGTTTCGGTCTGTCACTATATCGTCCCGAACGGTCCAGTCACACTCTAAGCAGTAGCTTTTCACTGTACAATTCACGTTGGACGTACTGTCTTGACGCCTAAAAGTGTGACGTGATTATCTAGACGTATATCGAGGATTGAGTGACGAGAGGATCTCTGTTCCGTTCATCCTTCGACAGCAAGAGGAAATAAGCAGACTGGCTGCTTGTCTCCTTAACGGATCCGAAATTACTGTTATGAATACTGGTAGTTGCTCGAATACAGCGTTGATCAATCACTAAATCACCTCTCTGATAATACTATCACCATCGGTCGACGGCCTGTTTTTACGACCAAGAACAGACGACACAGGAGGTCTTTTGAAGATTCTTTCGATGCTTTCAACAGCGCAGTTTGTGTGTGGTGCGTATGCCCGGTGCTACTTTCCTCTGTGGTGACCGCGTCGCGCTCCGAACTATCGAAGATGAGGATATTGAACTGCTTCAACGAGCACGGAATGATCCAGCGCTTCGTCGTGGACTCCCGTTTCGATATCCACAGAATCGGGCGAGTGTCGAGACATTTATCGAGGAGACGATTGCAGACGACGATAACGACCGTCTATCGCTTCTCATCTGTGTCGATGGAGAACCAGTCGGATCAGTGAGCTTGTTCAATATCCTTCCACCGGCAAGCGGAACTCTTGCCTACTGGCTGCTCCCGGACTATCGGGGTGACGGTTACGCAACCGAGAGTGCAGGACTCATCGTGGACTATGCATTCAAAACGCTTGGACTGCATCGTATCCTTGCTTGGACAATTGATTATAACGAAGCATCACAGTCACTGCTCCGACGTCTTGATTTTTCTCACGAGGGGACCTACCGTGAGCACGTCTTTCGAAACGGAGACTTTCATGACACAGAGCATTATGGGCTCCTTGTCTCTGAATGGTCTGGATATGACAACATAGATTGATTGAATATTATATTAAGAATCTATCCTAATCCATCGTGCCCTGATTGATATGTCAATTCCCCATGGAGAATGGTTGAACGACGAGGGGGTCTTTCTATAGTTTACTCACCGATGGTCTGTGCTACATCTGACTAGAATCATCATCCAGCGAGAGATCCAAGGCACCAGTACATTCGGTCCTCACTAGCTTAGCGTTTGAATCCGAAAAGTCAGTATTTCGAGCTTCGATACTAGAAGAATAAATATCGGCACAGATACTCTACCGTGTTAGTGATAGCTATTAGCTATATTTTGAATTCTGCCTCTTTCATGATAAAATCGAATGGCCGCGTACATCGTTTCTGAGCGGAGAAGAATCACTGTTGTTTGGCATATATTTTTGGAGGACAACTAATTTGGAGATTCACAGATCTCGTATAAGCTTAGGAAAAAACGACCAAAACCGTCCTAACGGCTATTCCAACAGAAAATACGACGGTTACAGCTGTCGCTATCCACAGTATTCGCTTGCTTTCGATCCATCCGCCGTCAAAGGCCGTTCGCCCCTGAAATAGATTCACACCGATTCCTATGAGTAGCCAACCACCTCCACCAAGAACGTATATCGGCGAGGAAATTGTGAATTGGCGAAGAGGACGACATAAGACTCATTCCTAACAGCACGTGACTCGCTCCGATCAACATTGTAATGAGGCCATGGAGCTGCTGCAGTCCAATGAAATCACGAAAATTCCGGTCACTGATAGTGAAGATGTCGGAGACAGACAATCTATTTCGACTCATATATTTACCACATGTCTTCCTGTAAATATATTTTAGCCGTGGATAGATTGCCTTCCATGAGTAAGTAGCACGGAGTTTCGTACTGAACGTCAGTGTGATCAGCGTGTTCGTTCTCTCAATATCTCTCCCCAGCAGTCCGCCCAGATTTCTACATTTCGATAGCAATCCTCCGGCTCTCACAACATATTTAAAATTCCAACGACGCATTTCAATAACGTTGTCTATCCATCTACCTCTCGCTTCTGACAGAGTTCGGTATGGGTTGGTCCTGTTTGTCGCAACCAGTATCACCATCTCGTCCGTCATTAGTAGTCCTGAGACGACGATGGGCCACGCTGACTTCTGTACGCAGTCCGGTGTTATCTGTTTCGAATACGGACCATTCGGGATAATCAAGGCCGATAAGTGGGGACACGGTACTGCATACGCGATACTCACAGCGACGCTTGCCTACGCATTCGTCGATCCCGTTCGCGGCAACCGACACCGTCGGCTCACTCTCTCAGTCTGTTTTGCCATCGTATTCGGCATCTGTCTCGAATTCGCTCAATGGCCGATTCCGGATCGATCAATGAGTGAGCTCGATGCTATCGCAAACGCAATCGGCGCATTTTTGATGGCCATCCTCTGGTGGAAACTCCGGGCCGCTAAACCCGACAATGATGAAGCATTGAGTTGAATCTCACCGATAGCATGTTACTGATAGTCGGATGATCGGTTGATTCTTGTCTCGCAGCGTTACTGTTGTGAGGAACTATCTGACTGATCAACGAGTCGGCTACGGAGGGCTCCAATGATGCGACGACGAGCGAGAACGAGTTCATATCCACCCCAACCGAGACTGATGAGAATACCACAAGAGAGGAGGAAGAAAGCATCGGGACCCAACCAAATGGGCTGAATCCACGGAGCAACCTTGCTGTATCGATCAAGGGCCGCTGCGGGTATCTCTCCACCAGGGAGCTTCATGACGGTCGCTTCGAGCCTGTCAGTGAGCTGTGGATCGGCTATCTTCGATTCCACATCACTCCCATTCGTGAGTGCATAACTGCCCGAACTGTTGAGTTCTTGCATCGTCGGACTGGATGGTTCATGCCCGTGGACTGGTCGTTCTGCATCGTATGGAAGCCACGGAGCGCTGTACTCCCATACTACGTTTCCTTTCGGTGTGATTTCGAGAACTCGATGTTTGAGTGTATCTACAACGAGTGTGTTACCGTTTGGGAGCCGGTCAGCATCACGTGGCCACGAGAGCTGATCGACGCCAACCTCCCACGTCAGATTCCAATCACAGTTTGGTTTCATATCACCATCAAGTGGGTGGTCTGGATCTCCTCGATCACAGGCATATTCGACAACACGGTCATTCTCACTGTCAGCAACGAGTATCGTTGGGGTTCCGTTCGGTCCTTGCAGATACGCCGGATTATGTTGCTCATTAAGCACCGAATGATTGTCATCAGAACCTAACTGCATAACGACATCATTTGTCGATCTGTTCACAACTATGACTTGATCAAAGTTGCGCGGTGAGATCATATACAGCCCAGGAGAAACGATATCAACATCATTGACATGAGACCAATCGGATGCAGAATTGCCGTTATCGGTTGTATTCGGGTAGTGATCTCGAAAGAGCCATTCCCATTCAATTTCATCAGTCGTTCGATTGTAAACGAAGAGGCGGTCGTTGCTCGTGCTATTCTCAGTATTGCGCATGTTCGCTACGAGCAAATTACCGTCTTCAGTGAGGGTCACATCATGGGTGTCATGCAGCGGGAGTGTCTCGGACCACTTGACACGGCGCGTTTCCTGATCGACCCGAAGAACGCGCGTCTGACCGGGATGTGTGCCAACAATGAGTAAGTCACCGTCGGGAAGTGGATCCACGTCGTAGAACCACGATACGTCGAGTCGGTTTCCGTCAGCGGACCATTGGAGTGATCCGTTGGGTGCTATTGATAGTTGTCTCGCTGGTTTGTTTGGGTTCGACGATCCACCAATATTGTATCCCTGGATCGAAATAATAGTGGAATCTGCGGGTTCACGTTCGACCACTGTTGGCTGTACTGATGGTGGAGAGTAGTTCATGGCCATCGACACAGATGAGAGACAGAGAGTTAGGACCACTAAACCGAGACACAGACGAATGATACCACGACGGCCGACCGGAACCAAAGACCAGGATGACATCTAATACATCATTAGAGAATCACCACTAATCAGTTGTGATATCATCAGCAGAGCTTGTGAGGTAGTAAATCTGTGGCTGGGAAACTTGTACATACAAGTTTCTGAACGGCACACTGGTGGTAAAGAGGAGTTTGGCGCTGTTGCAGGTAATCAGCACAGTGCAGACGTTCATCTCACTTCTCGAAGGGAATCAGTCCATTGGCTTGGACGCCGAGAACGGGAACAGAAATGGGAGTGAATGATATCATCCCCACACATAATGCTGAGACGCTCTTTCTGGCACGGGCCATGAGAAAGACGCCTCCAAAATGGGGACTGACTAGTGAATATCAATTTGATGATATAACCCATATAGCAGTCCAACGGATCGTTTGGTGATTGAATTCTTCGAACGTACTGGGAGTGATCGACGGGTCGATACCGAAATGACACGGTGGCCGAAGATTTATGCTCGTTGCCAGTCCGAATTGGACAACGCCTTCCATGTCAGCAATCAAAATAAACAACCTGACCAAACGATACGGAGACGTAACTGCCGTAAGTAATCTATCACTGTCTGTTGGCTCTGGTGAGATATTCGGATTTCTCGGTCCCAACGGCGCTGGAAAATCAACAACGATCAATATGATGCTCGATTTTACGACGCCAACCAGTGGATCGGTGCACGTCTTCGGTCACGACGCTCACCGGAGATCCACCGATATTCGCCGTCGGGCCGGTCTTCTCCTCGAAGGGTACGGTGTATACCCACGGCTTACTGGCCGTGAACACGTTGAACACGCGATTGAAACGAAGAATGCAGACGACGATCCCGACGAGTTGCTCGCACGGATCGGAATGACCGACGTTGCTGACCGCCGCGCTGGCAGCTACTCGAAAGGGATGTGCCAGCGAATGGCCATCGCTGTTGCACTCGTCGGTTCACCAGAGCTGCTTGTCCTTGATGAACCATCGACTGGTCTCGATCCCAACGGTGCTCGACGACTCCGCGATCTCGTCATTGCTGAAGCTGAACGCGGTGCGACCGTCTTTTTCTCCAGTCACATCCTCGAACAAGTTGAAGCGGTTGCCGATCGTATAGCGATACTTTTAGACGGGAAGCTCACAGCGACTGGCAGCGTTGCAGATCTCAGAACGAATCTCGAACGGGGCACCACCATCGAACTCGATGTGATGGGCGTAACTGACGGACTACTTGATGGACTCCGGACGCTCGGCTGTGTGCATGATGTGGCAGTTCACAACGACACCGTCACGGTTGCGTGCGACAACACCGGAGAGGCAAAGCTCCGCGTATTGAACGTGGCGGCTAACACTGGGACCTTCCATGACTTCACAGTCCGAGAAACAGGGCTTGGTGACGTGTTCTCGCGCTACACGGAGGACCGACAGTGAGCCGTTGTGATGTGTTCCGACGAGATCTTCGGAGCGTCTATCGTTCACGGACTGGAACAGCAGTTGCGGCTATTCTCGCATTGAGCACAGTCATCGCAGTTGGGCTGTTCTCTCTTGCGAGTGATGCTCTTGCGGTTGCAGCCGTTGGCGGGCTTCTCACCGTTGCTGTCCTTCTCACCCTCGTGTTTATCGGAAGTCCTCGATCAATTGCGGGTGCTGTCATTGTGTTTACAGTGCTTGCTGTTGGCCTAACATTCGCCGTTGCAGATCCAGCCCCTTATACTCTCGATCGCCCGTCAATGCGATTTGCCGTCCTTAGCGTTGGGAGCGCGCTATCGTTTCTCATTCCGCTTGTCGGACTCATCGGGAGCTATGCCGCACTCGTCGGAGAACGCGAGACGGGTAGCGTCCGCTTTCTTCTTGGTCTCCCCAATTCCCGGTCGGATGCCTACATTGGGAAGTTTCTCAGTCGCGCGACAGTCGTGATTGTCCCACTCGTCACCGGACTTGTACTCACTGGCTTGATCGTCGAGCTAACATTCCAGAACGGCTCATTCCTCGGAACCCTTGGTCTTACAATCGTTTCTATCTTGTACGCGCTGTTGTTTGTCGGCATCGGACTCTCCGCGTCGGCGTATGCTGACAGCTCAAATCGTGCGGTTGCGATCGCTATTGCAGCCTTCGTTACGTTCCGTGTTGGATGGACTGCACTCCGATGGCTCGGCATCGAACACACGCCACACCGTGGTTCCTATCCAGAGTGGTTCTTTTGGTTTGGGCGAATCAATCCAATCAACGCCTACATCAAGCTCACGACATTGTTCGCGGAGTTCGAGTACGGTCACCCGCTCATCGTGACGTCTACGAATACGGCAAACACACTCGTGACGTCTCATGCGTTCGCGGCGCTTGTCCTCTGCGTATGGACTGCTCTCGCGCCGATTACTGGTCTGTTGTACTTCCGCGATCGTGATATTATCTGATCAAACGATCCACTCCATTCTCCAAAAGAAATCGCCACGCCGAGAGTGGTTCCATGATTATATGGTGTAGCATTATCCATTACGATAATAACGCTGTAATGACGAACTGGAGAGAGAGTCCCCATCTGACTACGACATAGTCATCAGATAATGTGACATATTTTTTAATTGTGGACAGAAAACTTATTATGTAGATATACAATCAAAGACTCAAGTTATGGGTATTAAGCGACAATTCACGCACTATCACATCTGTTATAGAAGGCACACATGTCGATAGAGAGTTATTACACTGTTGTTTTTCCAGAGGAATCACACGTAAAAACGTACGCGGAACGGGCAGCTACAGACAAAGCGGGGCTCGAATCTAACACGGCGATCGCAAGTCCACTAGCTGATCTGACGATGGTTGAAACAGGGGCGATGAAACCTAGAGCAGTAATCTCACGTGGGGGACGTTGATGAAAGTCACCAAGCGAACATCGATAGCGGAGGCACGACGAACGGCTCGACTCACGAAATACGAAATTCACGACGTATTGCGAAACAAACGACGGACGTGGGTACTCGAACAGCTCCAGCAGTCGCAAAAACCGATATCATTGCGGGAGTTGTCCGAACAGGTGGCGGCACTGGAAACTGGCGAGACGCCGCCCCCACGGAATATCAGAGAAAGCGTCTATAACTCCTTACACCAAACCCATTTGCCGAAGCTCGATGATTTAGGAATTGTTGAGTATCAGACCGACCGGAAGGTAGTTACGCAAGCCGATGGCTTCCGGCAGGTCACTCTCTATATGGAAGTCGTATCAGCCGATGATGTGACGTGGGCTACCTATTATCTAACGATTGGAGTTGTGGCGTTGGTGGTAACGACGCTCTCAAGCGTTGAGCTCCCGGTGTTCGCCGAGCTTTCTGTGACTCTCTGGGCAATGTTGTTTTTTGTTCTGTTCGTTCTCTCTGCATTGTATCAACGAGTCACACACAAGTCGGTCCATCTGGATCTGTTCCACTCCTTGAAGTAATAACCGCTATCTCAATCAAGTTCGTGTGTTCTGGACACTTTTCCAGAAACAATTTACAAAGCATCGAGATACAGTTCGTTAGTAGCAACCATGCTGTGTCCGATGGAGACAACATGCAAAAGAGCTTCGCCAGCCAATGCATAATGTACTTTACTCTACTCTCAAAATAGATAATACAACAGCGAACACAAAATCCCCAAAGCCAGCAGATAGAACAGCGCTACTAGTATATTTCGTTTTAGCGCCTTTGGCTTCATTCCAGGAAAAGTTAGAAAAGCGTGCTTCATTTTTCTCATTAAACTACCATACTGAGTCATGATACAATCCCATTCCCAAATTTTCTAACATTCATTTTATTTTGTCGTTGTAGACATAATTCCTGTATGCTCATAGTCGATTACTACTGGACATGGACTCTCCTATTATAGCTGTATACATAGGTATGCGCTCGTAGTGGAGACCTCAATCAGTGGTTAGTTCTATTTAACGAGGAGCGTAATCGTACGACGAGAGTGCCATTCGACTTCTTTGAGTCGATTGCAGTTCTGAATTTTCTCTCAGACTCACAGAAGCACTCAACTATCGATGGTGTATAAGTCAGTCGAATTGGTTGTTCTGGCTATGAAGATTGCGTACGTTCTCTCCCAGAACAAGGGAGGACTCCCGCACTACGCTGCGGAACTCGCGAATGCTGTTTCTCACCATGCTGACGTCACCGTGTTCAAACCGGCAGAAACGACTGCCGATGATATTTTCTCAGACGACATTGAGACGGTCGATGCATTTGGGACCATGAACATCTCTATCCCAGATATGTATACGCTCAATTTCGATATTGCAAACAACGTGCGAGGACTGTTTTCTTACCGCAACCTGAAACGCATCCAGGAGTTCGATCCAGACGTTATTCACGATCCGACTGACTTCTTTCCACAAGTCAAGTTTTTCACGAAAGTCCACAATTTAGATGATAATTATCCGTTCGTTGTGACGTATCACGAAGTTCCACCACCGGTGACCTCACTATCGAATCCCCTCGGAGCAGCTGAGGAACTCCTCAACGTCGCAATTCCAGACGCTCGTCTCGACCAAATCATCGTTCACAGCGATCAGCAGCAGACAGCATTCACTCGCCGACTCCGACGCCTTAGTGGTATTGACGTCATTCCACACGGCGTTTACGAATTCTTCACTAAGCACGACTATCAGCAGCATCCAGAAGAACCGCACACGCTCGTCTTTTTCGGGAACATATTCCCAGGAAAGGGTCTCGACGTGCTGGCCGAGGCAATCGAAATTGTGTCTCAAGAAATCCCCGGAGTGACGCTCCTCATTGCTGGTGACGGTCGACTCTCAGCAAAAACAAAACGAATTATCGAGGAGCAGAGTGAACACTTCGAAGTTCACAACTACTTCATCCCGAACGAGACCGTAGGCGAATTCTTCTCGCGGGCCGCACTCGTCGTATTACCGTACCAAGAAACAAACGGCGATGGAACAAAAGGGCACAGCGGTGCGCTTTCGACAGCTCACGCCTTCGGGAAGCCTGTCGTGGCCACTTCGATTGGTGACTTTCCGGCACAGGTCGGTGAAACTGGTTCTGGGCTCGTTGTCCCGCCGGACGACCCCGAATCGCTTGCAGACGCGATCATCGAACTTCTCGAAGATGACGAACGACGGGTCGAAATGGCTGCCAACAGCACACACCAAGCAGAGCGTCTGTCGTGGAAGAACATTGCCAAGCGCCATATTGAGGTTTATGAACGGGCTATCGACGAATTCCACACCACTCAAACGGTCGGCCAGTAGCACGTCAACAGTTCGTACAATCTCCAGAGAGCTGCTATCGTCCGTTGAATGCGTCAATAGTTGAGTAGTGGGGGATAGATCTTAGTGTATGCAATCGACGCTCTCGGAGGGAGCACAACCTCCACTGTCAGCTCTTTCGTCAACTGATGCTGTCAACAACGTTGTTATCTTCATTTCTGATGCGCTCCGATACGATTCGCTCCCGGAGAAGATAAGAGAGAAAGGTGTAACCGCAAAGGCGGTCGCTGCTAGCACCTTCACGGCGAACGCACTTCCCTCAATCACGAGCGGTCAGTATCCGGCAACGCACAAGGTCTGGCGCTTTCAAGAAGATCGTCTCGCATCCGAACCAGCCATCTTCAGCTCAGAAGAGTATGACATCGGATTCAATGCAGAGACGGTCTGGCTTATCGATGAATCTGCAAAGAAACCACCGTTGCGATGGAACCACCAGACTGAAGAACAGACGATTCGGGAGCTTGATCCTCCATTCGTTCATTTCATTCACGATGTTGGCCCGCACGCTCCCTATGGGTACGATAATACGGTGTGGGACTCGACAGAATCGTTCTTCAGCGCCTATCCAGAACCAGAGACCCTCCGAAAACTGTACGCCAAAGACTGTGAGAACTCGGCGGAACGGTTCCTCTCTGTACTCGAATACCTTCGGGAAGAGGGGCTGCTCGATGAGACGCTGGTAGTCTACACCTCCGATCACGGGCAGTGTCTCGGTGAGACGCATCACGGCGGACAGTTCGGCCACGTTGATCCGATGTGTCCCGAATTGGTGTACATTCCAATCACCTTCATCGGTGCTGGGCTTCCAGCGGGACAGGACTACGACGGTCTCCTCTCTAGCGTCGACATCGCTCCCACCGTACTCGCTGCGCAGGGCCGTCAAATCCCGCACGACATGGACGGGCAACAAGTCTGGACCGTTGGCCCATCTGCAGACAGGACTGCCAGATGTGATGTCTGGGCGCACAAGAACGTCGACATCGCTGGACGGACGATCACGTTGAACGCATACGCTGCAACGGGACTCTGGGATCAGTACGGCGGACAGGTACTCCAGCGTCGATCACGCCTCCAGCGGTCTGGATACGTCGCAGAGAAATTACTTCGGGGCACTCAGAGTCCAGTCTGGCGTCCCAACACGTCACTTGGTGCCATCCTCGGGCTGCTGTCCACGTACGGCCGAAACGAGATCACGTATGGTGCTCCTCGGATCTCGATGTCAGATGCACAATCCTCGTTCCCGAATCGATTCTCTGAAGCGATCGAACACGAAGCCACACCAGATAATGATGAATTAGCAGAAAAACTCGCTGATCTCGGATATCTCTCGTGATCCGAGTCACGACAGGATGTCGAGCACTACGACGATGACTGTGCAGCTGCAGATCAGGACAGAGAGTGCGATTGCTCCTTGCATCAGCACGACGTAACGAGCTAATATTTATACTCAACTCTTGTGCAGTACTACGACAATGAAGGATATCTCCGACTCTGTATCGTTTCGGAATCTTCCACGTGAGAGAGAACATAGGTACGTACGACACAGGCAACTCACAGAGCAGGATTTCGAGACGTCACGCTCAGAAAAGACACACCGTTCACCGAGACGTGAGCGTGTCTGAGTACCGAGAGCGTCGTGTGTTGAACTCACTAAAGAGATATCCGCTGTTCATCGAACAGAAAAGCGAGTGTTTGCTGACCACACAGATGCCATGAGCTATACGAAGATACTCCGGTCATCGATCGGAACGTTTGCCACGAGGATCGGGCTGTCAGTAGCGATCTTCCTCGGCGTGTTCTATCTCGCGGCAGCGACGGAGCCGTTGGTACTCGGAATCTATTCGTTGTTCGTCGCTGTCGTCCGAGTACTCGACCTCCTGACAAATCTCGGAATCGTCGAAGCGGCACAGAAACGAATCAGCGAAGGAACCGAACGAGCGGAGTTTTTCACTGCGGCACTGTTGGTTCGTCTCGGACTGTTCGCTCCCGTTGGTATCATCGTCATCATCTTCCATCAGCAGATCGCAGCGTACGTCGGTCGGGATTTGGTAGTGCCATTTTTGCTCGCGGGCGCATTTTGCTATCTCATTCGGAAGGCAATCGAAGCGGGATTGATCGGAAAAAAGAACGTTGCACAGGCTGGCTTGCTCCAGTTCGTATTCGCCGCTGGGCAGTTGATGTCGTGGATTGTCCTCGTATCGCTGGACTACGGACTGGTCGGTGTTCTCTCTGGATACGTCATCGGTCAACTGCTCGCCATTGGAGTGGGAGTAGTGTTGAATACGCTGCGATTGACACGTCCGACCAAACGTCACTTTCGGAGCCTCTTTCAGTTCGCAAAGTACGGCTGGGTTGGGGCTGTAACTACACAATCGTGGGTTTGGACCGATACACTCATCCTCGGATTGTTTGTTGTGCCCGCCTTCATTGGCGTCTACGAGCTTAGCTGGCAGATAACTGGCGTGCTCTTCTTGCTCGCCTCAGCGATCGGCTCAACCTTGTTCGCCAACGTCAGCGAACTCTCGGCTCAAGACGAAACCGAACAGATAACCGATCTGCTCGAACGCTCGCTCGTCTACACCGGTATTATGGCGATTCCAGGACTCGTTGGCGGTATCATCTTCGCCGAGTCACTGTTAGCCATCTTCGGAGAGGAGTATCGTATCGGAGCGACCGTCGTTGCTGTCCTTATTCTTGCGCGTGTGTTCCACAGCTACGAAATCGTCTTCGGTAAGGTAATCAACGCACTCGATCGGCCTGATCTGATGTTCAGATCGAACGTTGTCTTTATCCTTCTCAACATCGTCTTGAACGTTCTCGCTATTGCGACCGTGGGCTGGATTGGCGCTGCACTCGCCACGTCAGGGGCAATGATACTCAAGACGGGACTGACATACCGATACATCCGCTCGATACTCTCGTTTACCGTTCCAGTCACAGAAATCCTGTTAGAAGTGATTTCAGCGCTAATTATGGGGCTTTGTCTGTGGTTTCTCATTCCTGTCTCGCTCGCGTCCCTTCCTGTGCTCGAAATAGCGTTGCTCATCGGTTTGGGTGGAGCAATTTACGCCGTCTCACTACTCGTACTCGTCGAGAGGATTCGAATCGCAACAGCGCGTGTATTCCGGACCCTCCTCGTGAGTATCGATCGCTGAGAACAGGACTGTTCGTCGAATCATTCGCCAGCGACTTGGCCTGTTGAACGACCACCAATTGGTAGTTGATTGAGAACGCCACGGGCGAACGGACCGGGATCGTCGAGATGAATGTAATCGAAGTGTGGGTGGTCATAACACGAAGAGAGCACGTCCCATAGCGCCCGCCGGAATCGTGGCCGTTCGACGAGAGGATATTCGTCTCGAAGAACGCTCCAGAGATACTGCAGCTCACCGATCAGAAGGTGGTTTCCGGTTCCGACGTCGTAATCTGGATCGATGCGATCTGCGTTGTTGGTCGCCAGCAGCCAGTGGGCGTACGGAAAATCAGCCCCCGCGAGTACGTCCATCTCGAGCGACGCCCAGACGCGCGGATTGATCTCGGTGAACTTGTACTCGCCTGATTCGGGATCTCGGAGGAACTGGACCGAGGCGAGACCGTGCCAATCGAGATGTTCGAGCAACGTCCGCCCGAGTTCTTCGATGTGAGGATCACGCATTGTTTCACGAAAAACACTCGCACCGCCAGCGTACGTCGTTCCCCTTACTTGGCGCTTTTGGCACGTCAACACAGAATTGCCATCGTCACAGAGCCCTCTGAAGCCGTATTCAGTTCGCGTATCCCGAATGAATTCTTGCACGATTGGAATGTGGTCTGGGATATGACTGTCGCTTTTGTGCATCTCTGCTTGAATCGTTTCCAGATCCGGTTCGGTGTTCGGTGGGATGTACACCGGGTCCATTTTCCCCTCGCAGTCGCTCGGGGAGAGTGAGCTCACGTAGTCACTCGTAAGGATCGAGTACCGGGGCTTGACGATCAGTTCACGATCCCAGTCCTCGACATCCTCAAACGACCACGTTTCCGGAGTCGGTATGCCTGCTGCTCTGGCAGCGTCGGCCATTCGAAGACTATCGTGTACGATTCTAACGTTCTCGAACGAAGGCCAAAGAGGGACGACGTGTTCCTCGAATTCGGCTTGGTATTTCGAAAGTACGTAACTGTCCATCTCTCGATGTGGGATAATCGTGTGCACGTCCGTCCGCTCCGCAGCTGATAGTAGGCCGTCTTTGTACGCAATCAGATCGTCGTAGGGCGACGGAACAATGATCGTTTCATCGCAGTACCGAGACGCGAATGCTGGCCTGTCTCGGTGTTCTGAAATGGCGATGGTTCGAATATCGTGCTTGCCGAGCGACCGTACGCACGAAATACTGCTTCCAGAATCGTTGACCGGGAGGAGAATCGATTGATCGTCCGCTTTTTGTTCGGGCATGATGTGTGGTGATATTGTAACTATATAACTATGCAGTCGATACAGCTCACAACAATATTGGTTTCTGACGTTTCAACATGTGCAAGAGTGAATAAAGCATCGGACGAAACGGGCCTTCGTCCAAACGAATTGAGAGGCGTGGGAGCTCATTCGTGATCAACCTCGTGGAGAGACGGGATGGGATTATCGACTGGCATGGATGAAATAGACGCCGGATCGACGGGTCGTCGGCTCGCCAAGCTGTGTGAGCGAAAAACCTGACGTGGTGAGAAACGCCTCGATCTCCTCGGCTGTCGTATCGTATCGATCACATTTGTCCGGGTGGACTTCGAGGAAGATGGAGCGAACGCCATCGAGTACGCCACGCAACCCGCTCAAGACGGCTAATTCAGCCCCCTGTACATCGATTTTGACGATATCAGGCGGCGCGTACTCTGTTTTATCGACCAGCGTATCTCCTCGTCTCGTTTCAACTGTGGGGCCGGTTCCATCCGATGAGAGATAGTGATGACCAGCGCCCGCTTCCACGAACTCCGATGAAAGCGTACACGTCCCGTTCTCATTCGACAGAGCGAACGAAGCGATCTCCCAGCCCGTGAGCTCGTTCTGTTCGAGATTCATCCGGAGGCGGGAACGATTTGTCGACTCTGGTTCGAACCCGACGACACAGCCTGTGGTCAGCGCGCTTGCAATAAAACACGTGTATGTCCCCACAGACGCGCCGATGTCCCAGACCGTCTCGGCTCCACTCAGTTCAGAGAGGAGCGCCTCGATCACAGCTCGTTCGCCACCGAGATTCTTCGCCCGTCGGTATTCAGATCTCGTCGAGAGGTCGAACCGGACTGACTGTCCTGCGATCTCTGCATCCAACTCACCAATCGTCGCAACCCGAACCAGGCAGTATGCCGTATCGACCTTCCAATAGATCGCTCCGGCAATCGGGAGGACCCCATACCGGTCGGCGAGCCGAGAACCAACAGCAAGAAGTCGGTTTTTCATAGCAAGTGTTTTCGGCGGGTCGTTTCGAGCATGCACTCGTCGTTCACGGCTTGCCTCTGTTGTTGCTCACGGCTCATTCTCGGCCTCGACGCCGATCACACGAACCGTCTGTGATCGTGGTAACTCCGTTTTGACGCGCTGGCAGGCTTCATCGAGCGGTGCTGTTGCTCCCCCGCCGGCCGCTAACCGGTCGTTACCACCCGCACCACCACCAGCCTGTTCGACGATTTCGTTTGCGATCTCATCCGCACTGAACGTACCGACCAGTGGGTCGCCGACCGCGACAGCAAACGAGGCATCACCGCGGGCAACTACGAGGGTAATTGCGTCCTCATCCAGCGCACGTTTCGCGAACGCCCGAGCGTCGGGGAGTTCCCAGCGATCGAACGCAACACACAGGACGTTTGGCTCGCCGCCCGCTGTTAGCACATCGGTTTGGGAAGTCCACCATGCGTCGGCCCACCGTTCCCGAACGGCGTCACGTTCGCGGCGCAGGTCGCGGCGTTCCTCATCCAGTGCAGTGATCCGTTCGGGGAGTTTCGGTACCGTCGTATCAAGCTCTCTGGCTGCTTTCTTCGCGGCGTGTCGATCCTCCTGCTCGATAGTGTTCGTCGTGTTCGTCTCCCAATCACGGCTGACGGCGAGGCTTTCGCGGACCATTCGCTCGCGTCGCCGCCAGTAGACAGTCGTCCCAGCAAGCGCGACAATCGAGGCGAGGCCGATGAGTATTGTATTATTCATGGATTAGCTTTTTCAACGTCGGTCCCACAGAGGGATGAGTGATGAGCGGTGCGATGTACGGCGTGATAGTCGACAACCGGCCGTATCCGTCGAGTGACGCGCGGCCAGCCCGATGCGGCGGCGTAACGAAACTCGTGAGTGGATAGTCGAATCCACCGAACTGGGCTTTGAACCTGTGGACGCTCGAGCCACGACGAGATCGGCCGAAATCAACGACCGATCGACTGGCCACACAGGCCCGCTTGATCGCTTCGACGTAGAGCAGATGGTTCGGTCGGTGGTCCCAGTGAGTGCGTTTCGAGGCGGGCGTCCAGACGATCGTCGTATCATCCCACTCGAACAGGAACACACCGGCGATTGTGTCCTCATCGTGCTGAGCGAGTAAGATCGCAACAGACTCGCCGAACGCGTCCGCAAGCGAGGCAAAAAACTGCTTGGGAAACTGTGGACTCCCGAGCCGTTGCATCGTTTCGAGATAGAGTGGATAGAACGCGTCAACAGAGCCGTCGATCACGCTGACACCGTGATCGCGTGCAGTCCGCACACACCGGCGAACGTCCTTTTCGAAGACCGACTCCCAGAGCTCATCGAACGGTCGGTCGAGTGACAACCGAATTGACGAGCCGGTCGGGACACCACCATAGCCAGCCGCGTTGTACCCACACACTCCGCTCCAACCGGTGTCCTTGATAATACGCGTTTCATCTGCATCTTGCAGTGTTGAAAGCACCGCAACGTCCACAGCGTCGTCGATTAACGGAAAGCCGTACTCACAAAAGGGGTTGAGCACACTCTGTCCGAATCCTTCAGAGACGACGAATCCTGGCACAGCCGCGTGGACTGTTCCATCCTCATTATCAGTGTCGCCCTCGGTGAGGAGAACGTGTCGAGGTTCGTATTCGAATATCGTTTCGATGGTGTGTAGCCACTCTGCAGTGTGAAACACCGTTGCGTCCGGATGTGCCTCGACAAAGGTGTTCCACTCGGGGGTGTCTATGGGACACACCGCTTGTAGCGTGAGCGTGTTCGTCTCACTCATCGGCTGTCCTCGCTCTGGAAAACTGGTGACGGTGTGTCGTAAGATACGAGATCATTCTCGTTGGCGTACTCGCGGGCAACCGAGGCAGCCGTCGTGAACGTGAACGTATCGAGGAGTGTCTCTAGCTTCGATTTTAGCCGATTGATTCCGTGGAAGCTGACAAAGCGCTTGTGTGCCGTGACTGACGGGGTCTTCACAGCAGGGTTGAACTCCCACGGATGGAAGTAAATCGTTGCTGGAAGCCCGCGTGCGTTGAGCGTTCGTATTCCCCGTTGTAGCAGTTGCGTCGGAAGCAGCCGAGCATAAAATCCACCGGCGACCGGTAGTTTAAACCGGGGGTGGAACACAGCGAGCGGCAATTCGACGAGTGCGTGATCTGCTGGTCGATCCTCAAAGGGCGCAGTCGGGTCGATCGAATACGGTCGAACGGGTGCTCCAGTGACACCGTACATCGGTGTTCGAACGGGAAATACACTCGAATCGTACTGATACTCGCTCGCCTCGAGCACCGCAATGGCCCACTGTGTCCGCGGCGTCACCGAGAAGTTTGGGGCACGAAAGCCGACCGGCATCGTGCCGGTGGCGTCCTGGATCGCCGCGGTGCTGCGTTCTATCTCATGAGAAAACTGCTCACGGGTCAGTTCGAACAACGGCCGGTGTGTATGTCCGTGCGAGCCGATTTCGTGGCCATCGGCAGCGATTTGTGCAACCAGCTCAGGATGGTCACGAGCAACCTCACCAACAACAAAGAAGGTCGCCTTCACTCCTCGACGAGCGAGGAGATCGAGGACAATTTCCACTGATTCTTCGATACGCTCGGTGGGATCGGTCACCGCATCACGGAGAAGCGTCGCCGAGTACCAGTGTTCGAGGTCGAACGAGAGAACGTTTTCGACTGGTGATCTCATCGAATCTGTCCCCGCTGTATTTCGGTGTTCGAAAAGTAGGTGCTGAGTGCGTGGAGCACGATCGCGGTGAAACAGGCAAACGTCCCAACGAGCATGAGAAATGCAGCGGTAAGCGCGAGACCGACCGGGAAGGTTCCCGATTGGATGTAGTTAGTCGCTGTCCAATAGCCAAAGCCCAGTCCACCGAACGTGAGACCGAATCCCGGAACAGCAAGCGCTGTCAGCGGACGTTCGCGCTCGATTGTCTTTAGGATGTTCCGCACAAGGACAACACCGTGGGACAAGGGTGCTTGCGTGCTCGCGTTCGCTACGTCGTACTCGACCGCGACAGCGACTTCTTCGATAGCGTAGTTGCGGTGGTGGGCGTGATAGAGGATGTCTGTGCTTGCGTCCATCGAGTTTCCGATGCTCTTGTCTGTTGCGAGCGACTGGACCGCTTCTCGGTTGTACGCGCGAAACCCGCTCTGGGTGTCGCTCACTCGAGAGTCAGAACGGATGACCCCAAGACTCAGGTTAGTTAGAGCGTTAATCGTTTTGAGCCCCATCCGACGATATAAGGACGCGTTCGACGTGGCTCCATCGACAAACCGACTACCAATGACGAGATGTGCGCCGGTACGCTCTTGGGCAGCGACGAGCCGGGGAATATCGCTGGGGTCGTGCTGTCCATCGCCGTCGAGGACAACGAGGTGGCGAGTATCGAATCTGTATGCCGTCTCGAATGCTGTTTTGAGAGCCGCTCCGTATCCACGGTTCCGTCCGTGTTCGACGACAGTCACACCTGTTTCGTTCGCTAAGACGGCTGTGTTGTCCTCACTTCCGTCGTCGATAACGAGGACGTGATCAGCGTATTTACTGGCTCGCTGTGCGACATCGCCAATCGTGGCTGCTTCGTTGTACGCGGGAATTGCTACGAGTACGGTACAGACCGCCTCAGAGTGCTCTGGCTCAGTTGTCCCACCAGTGTTGTGGCCGTCCCCACGTTCGATTGTTGCGCCGTTTGTGAGGATTCCGTCTATGAGATTGGGACCCGAGCGTGCCGACGTGCTGCTATCGTCGATGCTGTCAGCAATCACTCTTATCTGTTCGTTTGTAGGAGCAACCTCTGTGTTTCCTTTATTCGGCCCTTCGGTCATCTTTGGTCATGGCTGTGAGCTAGATGTAATGAGTAGTAAATATCAACCAGTTCAGCGAATGGAATGACTTATTAAACCGTGAATTATTTCTCAGTCGAGAACTACTTCGCGAACAAACCAGATAATCCTGTCCTCGTCTCTCGAACTGACGAGGTATAGCTCGAAAATGACAATTTGCCGAATAACATGCTATCAGTGATGCTCACCATCCAAATGATAAAATAATAACTGTTGTATATCTTATATGTATACATATCATGCACATTAAGACACTCACACTCTCTGAATGGGACGATGCGCTTCCGACTACCGGCTATGGATGGGCTCACAGACCCGAGACGCTTCAGGTCCTCGATAACTACACAAGAGGCGAACTACGTCTCTATGGAGGATTCAAAGGAGAGCAGCTAATTGGCTTACTTCCCGCTGTTATTCGAAACGAGCTCTTCGCAAAGGCAGTCATCTCTCCACCGCCTGGATTCGGAATTCCACAGATGGGACCTATACTGATGCCGACGAGCCCCAAGCAACGCAAGCAAGAGATTGTAAACCGTAAATTCACCAGCGCGATACTCGATCATGTGGCTGCCCACGATCTGCTCACGCTCTTTGGGATGTCCTGTAGCACTAAGTACGCCGACCCGCGTCCTTATCTCTGGGCAGGATTCGATGTCGAGACGCGTTTTACCTACCAGCTCCCGCTCGATGCCATAACTCCCGAGCGTCTTTTGCAGTCGTTCAGTCGTGAAGCCAGACGGGGTATTCGGGATGCGGAGGATGCAGGAGTAACTGTTACAATCCAAGGAGTCGACGGTGCGCGAGACATCTACTCGGCTCACAAGGCCCGTCGAAACGAGCAGGGTGATAACTATCCGGTGTCGTGGGAGTATATTCGTGATCTTGTGGCGACGCTTGGAGATCGTATCCGGGTCTACGTCGCCGAAACGTCCGACGGAGAGTTTGCCAGTGGTATCACAGTGGTCTACTCGAACGACACAGGGTATTCCCTCCAGGGTGGGACACGCACTGACCGCCAGAGCGGGAGCGCTAACGAACTGTTGCACTGGCGTATCATCGAAGACATACTCACAGATCCAGCACTCGCTTCGATCGACCGGTACGATCTCGGAAACGCAAACATCGAGTCCCTTGCACACTACAAAAGCAAATACAGTGCTGAGCCGGTTCCACATTATCTCATAAAATCTGGAAGGTTGATGGACCTCGCACAGAAAGCATACGAACTAATTGCCTATTAGAATCACTAAAATAACATGTATTCGTTTGTTGGTTTACGTTCTGGCACTATGAGAGAGTCCGTTTTGCTGATCTTACTGGGTGCGCAATGAGGCGATAATCAGTAGTTCCACACACTCAATGACACAATAGCCAATTCTCTCGGGGAGAATTTCTTTCTGTGAATGAGCAACGAGCCGATGTCGATCAGAAGGCGAACGTTCTTAGCGATCGTGAGCGCGAGTAGCGCTGTGATCGCCGGCTCGTTTTTGCACCGACCAGACGACAAACGAGATCACACTGCGGAGCCGCTAATGACCATCGATCAAGTCTATCAAATCACAGAACAGTACTACATCGGACCGAAACAGGAACGCCCTCCAGCAAACGAAGCCGAAGGCACGATCTGGGAGGTGACTGACGCAAATCAGATAGGTGGAACCCAACGGACGCTCTCAGACGGCGAGCGTTGGGTCACGTTGAACATCGAACCTGACGCGCTCAATTCGTCGATACGACCGGGCGAGTACTATCTCACGCCCAACGACGGGATCGAGGGGATCCAGCGAGTGATCGACCGGACAGGGGGTAACGTTGTCATTCGTCTTGCACCAGGAACATACGCCGGTAGCGAACTCACGCTTGCCCACGGCGTTATGCTGCAGGGTTCAGGCTATAACGCGACCAAGATCAAGCTCAAAGACGGAGCAAATACCGACCTGATAACGACGCCAGATCCGCCAAAGCGCAACGTAATGGCATGCACTCTTCAGAACATCACGTTCGACGGGAATAAGAAGAACAACAGTGCTGGCAACGTCGTCTATGGTGCATTCTGGAACAGCCGATTCATCAATTGTGGGTTCCATTCCGCACCTGAGGCCGGATTTTGGCTAGCTGGTTCCGTGGCAAGCACTGACGACAACCACTTTACAGGCTGTCAGTTCACCACCAACGAAGGAGTGGGTCTTCGTGGCGGTGCGAATAAAGAATCACATCCCGCTGTCGGTGTTGTGCGTGTTGACACCAACTGGTTCGGACACAACGGCGGTCCGGCGATCGTCGCCCGTGGAAATTCGTGGAAGATCACCAACTCTAAACTCTATCATAACGCCAGCGAGCGGGGCGCATCGATTGAACTCGATCGATGCAGCTATGCGACCGTTAGCGGCTGTGATAGCTACCTGGGACGAACGGATCGAGATCACATCACGGTACGGGCGTCCAAAGGTGTGAACAGCGTCGGAAACCAGATCAAAAACAATGATTTTCGCGGAGAGTATCGATCAGCGGTACGATGTCTTGCCGACGCGGATGAGATCACAGCGCTCCAAGTTCATGGAAACACGATACAAAACAGTGCGAACGCAATCGGTGGGATCATCACGCGCACTGAGAACGGTGGATCGTTTGCTAACTGTTCGTTCAAAGACAACATTTTCACCAGCACGATGGCCGG
The DNA here is from genome assembly GCF_023276375.1 of Halocatena marina. Taxonomy (GTDB): domain Archaea; phylum Halobacteriota; class Halobacteria; order Halobacteriales; family Haloarculaceae; genus Halocatena; species Halocatena marina. Next base: position 1,491,186 of record NZ_JALLPK010000001.1, read on the forward strand.
TTCGAAGATTAATCTCTCTGCTGGATGGGTCAGTGTAGGAAATCTCAACGCCTAATAGTCTGGGACATCTTTATCTCTCGTCTCGCTGAACGAATCTTGACATTGCGAAGTGACATCAAGTTCGTTGCCAGCACGACAGCAACGAGATCACCGCGAGACGTAGTAGATCGTCACTTGTTCGTTGCTGTACACTACCTCAGCCGTCGAGAGAGTCTCCGTATAGAATGGTGTCTTTTGGACATCAATGTACTCGCTGTCGCTATTCAGCTTCCGCATCGGCTTCTTGCTCACGTAAACGTATGCACTATGGTTCAGTGACGTTCGTTTCAGCCAGATTGGCTCCAGCTCATCCGCAGGGACCACCTCGCTCACGAGCAACCCGTCTCTGCTTTTGATATGACTCCATTCGTTGTAAACCGCGGTAGGCTCGTCGTTTGCGTGGTTCGCTAACCATCTCGTGGCTTCGACCTCGCTTTGACTGTACACCGGCCAGCCGGCATCTTCGTCCATGTTGATGTTGTATGGAGGTACTTGCTGACCAGCGAGCGCGAAGATGGTGCCTGAGCTGAATAGAAACAGCACGGCGAGAAACACCGCAAAGAGACCGTCAATGGGGATTGCATCGATGCGCGATCGGAGATCACTCCGTGGAAGAAAGCCAGCGAGTTGTGAAACGATCGAGACCGCAGTTCGTGATCCAACGAGCGCAAAGGGCGAAACTACGAACAGAGCGATTTGGAGCGTCCGGTCGAACCCCATCCCGAACGTGAAGACGACCGACGCAACGAGGAATGCGAACACACCGGCTGAAAACAGGCTATACTCGACGGATCTGGCATCGTCAGAGCTAGTGACAGTCGAATACAACGCGCTGATCATTCCGACCCCGATGAGCCCCACCAGTGCGATATACAGGAACTTATAGAGAATCCAATATACCGACGTGAATCCTGTCGTTGCGTAGGCCGCGCCGCTTCGCTCGGTCGTCGGAAACGGCAATGACGCTACGATCTCGTAGCCGACTCCGACGACGCGATAAAAGTTCACTCCGGAGGCAGAGAATAGATACCAGACGATCCAGAATCCCCCGAGGAAAGCGATGAGACCCGGTCGAGAGATTCGACCGTCGATATCTGTCTGAGTCAGCACCTGCAGTCCGTGGCGAGCCACGACGGTACCGCCGAGAAACGCGGCGAATAACAAACTAACGCCGTAGTGTGAGAACGTGAGTCCGATGGCGAACGAGATACCGATGACCCATTGCTGTATGTCTGATAGTCCGTCATCGAGAAACACGACAAGCAGGAATACGGCGAACAGTCCCGCAACCAGTTGCTTGTCGGGCATATCTTTGAAAAAGCCGTAGTAGAACACGAGCGCAAACGGAGCTAGTGTAGCGATGGAGCGGTCCTCGAAGGTGCTCCGTACAATATACCAGACGCCGAGTGGTAGTAGCGATACGAGCAACGGATAGATGGCCTTGTAGACCCAGATGAGATCCAGTCCTGTAACCTTCGAATAGACGGCCGCCAACAGCGTGACCGTTGCAAGTGAGTTACTCGGGGATCGCCGCCCTGGATCCCAGTACTCATTGTTGAGGATGTCTGCTGCCGTGAAATACTCGAAATGAATATCGAAGCCCCACAGATGGCCCGAAACCAACGTCATCTGGAAGAGGACAGACGCCGACACCGCCCAGATTGCGTAGGGTGCCAAGGTAGACGACTCTTCCCACCACCAGAGTAGCAATGGTACGATCGAGAGCAAGCACAACAGCACGATGAGTAATCCATTAGATCCGCCGTCGGTGAGTATCGTGACGAGTACTGAATACACGGGCAACAGGCTCAGTCCTACGACGGCAACCCAATCGCGGCCCGATAGCGATAGCGACTGTAGCGGCGAGGTGGATCGACTGCTAGTGTAGCGAGCAGTGCTCAATCCAAGCACGAGCACCGACACAGCGGCTGTCAGGTGTCTCGACGTGAGCGGACGATCGAAGCCCAGCAGTGGCAGTGCAGCGTTGAGTATGAGCGAGAAGACAGTCACGATAGTCAAGCTGAGACCAACCGCGTAGATAGCGGTTCGACCGGAGGGCTGGTCATCAACCCTGAGCAGTGCAACGAGCAAATATCCCGGCACAGCCGTGAGAAGGATAACCCCAAAGACGGGACGCAAAACGAGACTTCCCGGTAGTTCGCCACCGAGAGCAATATTGGTCAAGAGATACGCGATCATCACGGCGAGTGACACCGATTTCGTCCAATTAAAAAGCCGATCCATATCGTATCGTCTGTTCATCTTTTGCCTCCTCTGTGATAATCAATGAGTGAATAAACCGATCAATGGACTCGTTGAACCGTGAAACTGAACGCTGCAGAGGCTACTGAGCGATGGTCGGGAACGCATCTGTTCTCTGAAACGGCCATCCGTCACAACACCGACAGTGATGATCGATTAATCGAGATACTCCCGGGACGTTAGATTGGTCTGCTGTGTCTGTCGCGTTCGGTGAGCGGGTTGCGTCGATTGGATGTGGTAGCTGATAGAGATTCGCGGTTGTATCGTCACGGACAGCGGTCAAGAGGACTGTATCATCTACTGAAACGAGAAGTTCTTTGTAGTCGTAGATGTGTCTCTTCGGGACGATTACGACACCGCAATGATCGCGGACGGGGACCGAATTACACCTGTCGGTGATGCCCATGGACAGTTCATCGTCGCAAAGCAAGGATGAGAGTGTTCCCCACTGGAGAGCAGCCAGCAGAAGTGTATCTAATAACTGCTAAAATCACTGGTGCATCCGGTGAGTACGCATTCCCAGCGTTTCATATCAGGTATTTATACAGTGACAGAGAAGAACTATATACACCCCAGAGTGTTTGTGGAGACTGTCTCATACAACAACAGATTAACCGTTCTCGTGTCTGCTCACGATTAATGACGATATTATTATGTTAAAATGATAATGGCGAGTTTATCGTCAATAGAAGAGAAGAGATGCCAACGTACTCCTCTTCTATTCAGCCAATCCACAGCGTCGAGATATTTCACTCCGGTAAAATCACAAGATTGACACCTGAATCCCATAGTATCCGATACCAAGCATCAACAAGTAGATCCCATTGATCGCATCTAGCTCATACACTAACCGATGATATTTGTCAGTTCTGTCGTATAGTAGATATACGACAACCAGCGCCAGAACCGCGAAGATCGGTAGCCAAGAGTAGAGTTGAAACACCATCCCGAAAATAAAGTAGGAGGCAGGAAGTCCCACAATGAGCAGCCGTCGGACGCGATCGCGTCCGAATTTGACGACGAAGTTCTCACTGTCTGATTTCTCGTCGTGTTCTGCGTCTTTGATATCTTTATACGAGACGTTAATTGTCATCACGAGTGTTATCAGTGTGAATATGAGTCCCGTGAACGGTGACGGCTGATCGACAACCGTCGCCGATCCAAGGAGGAAACAACAGCCTCCCAACAGACCAATCGAGAGCATTGCAGTGTACGCATTCGATTTCAATCGGATTGGTCGAATAGAATACGCTGCGAAGACGACGATGAATCCAAGCACACTGAAAAGAGCGTATGCATTGATCGCGAACGCAAACAATCCTCCGAAAACGGACAATGCGACTCCCGTAAGCAGTGTTATTCTATCTGGGATTTCGTTCTGTGTTGTTGCTCGGTTTTGGTTTGAATGTTTGTCCGTGTCCTTATCGTAGAGGTCGTTGATCAACCACTGACCCCAGTTAGCGAATGACACGGCGACGATTGCTGCACCCAGTAGGAAGGGGAGTTCTTGTGAAACACTTCCATCTTTCAACTCGAACAACATCCCGAACGCGATCATTCCCCAGTAGGCGAACGTACAGGGGACCATTCTCGAAATTCGCTTTGCGAGCAACGTGGTTGCTTGAGTTGAATTGATTACGAGAGCTAAAGCTCCGATCCCGACAGTACCTGCTAACAGTGTGAAGTTGGTGACTACAGCCATATTCAGATCTTTCACTCCCTATGTTGTATTTTACGGGTAACTTCTGCGCTGTGTGGTGACATCGTGAAACGTGGATGTACGGACGATACGAGTCTGCGTGCGTTTACAACCGTCATTTATGCGCATGTCACGTATTTATTTTTAATCCGATATGCTGAGTTAGTAGATGCGGTGGTACTTTTTAGCAATTATGTTTTTATTCTATCATTGCCTAATTGTTTTAATATCCAAATACATCCGTCTCAGAGGTGATCACACTATCATCAGTTATCAGCAATCACCGGAAATGCCGGTCGTACTGGATAAAACCGGGTTCAGTTCTACCGTGGGATCCAAATAGAGATAACCATCATCGCTTGTAATCGACTGGGATTCAGTGAGTCGAGCAGTGCTACTGACCTTGTGAATCAGTTCCCCGTTCTGTGACGAATTGACAGAGTGCAATAAGCCGATCTCGTTGGTGAGAGTCTGGTAGAGCAGCTAGTACATTCATAGCGTCGCTGGCGTTTGTTTTCATCCGCTGGCGAGCGAAGCCGATACTGCCATTCGATTCAAACCGCTCACAGACAGTGTCAATATCAGCACCAGAGGTTTCGGTCGGAGGCTTATCCAAAATGTCGTAGATTTTTTCCTCGTCAGCATGAACCACCATGAGCGTTCGTTTTCCTTCACGGATATCGTTGCCTATGCTATCTCTGCCGTTGCCCTGCTCAAGATCGAGCACATCGTCCCGGATTTGAAACGCCTGCCAGAGTCGACCGAGCCGCCGCTGATCGATTCCGATCGTCGTTCCACTGGCCAGCTGTGGTGCAGAAATGCAGAAATCGAGCAGCACACCGGTTTTCTTCCAGACCATCGTGAGATACTCCTCAACAGTACAGTTTCGCCGATTGGTAAAGTCGAAATCAAGCTGCTGGCCCTCTGTCATCGTCCGAACTGTCGCAACTGCTCGGGGAATGACTGCTTCGGGAAGCGATTCGAGCGCGTGGGCCAAGAGCATATCACCAATATTGATCGCATCACACTGGCCGAACTCCTCCCAGAACGCTGGTTCTCCACGACGTACTTGGTCGCCGTCTGCCAAGTCGTCGTGAACCAACGCGTAGGTGTGTATTAGCTCAATTCCCGCCGCGAGATCGAGTGCGAGATCTCGGTCGAGACCACAGAGTTCCGCAGCAGTGAGTGTGAGTCCGGGTCGGATACGCTTTCCTCCCGTTCGTATTTGATACATCAGTCGCTCACTGAACGAGGAGTCATCGACGATATCGTCGATACGGTCGTCGACCACCGGACGAATTTCGTTCTTGAGCCACTCGAACACGGCAGACGGCGTGACACTGCCGTTGGTAACGCTGGTGTCGGGGGTCGAATTTCTGAGGTCGATGTCATCAGATGGTCGTGACGGAACGTGATCGTGCATTGTATCTCCTCAATCGTTCGTCGTTGTCTTTTCTACGGGGTTGTTCTTCCCTGCAGGGAGATCTTCACCTACCGCTTGCGTCCAGAGTATCAGTAACGAAGGCAGAACGAGCACGCTGGCGATGAATGCGTACACAATCGACAGCGCAGTAATGACACCGAACTGTCGTAGTCCTGGAAGGAACGTGAACGCCAGCACACCGAAACCACTGGCGGTCGTGACTGCACTACTCAAAAGTGCCCCGCCAGTCCCTTCGACGGTTTTTGTGAGTGCCTCCCACGGGGTACTGTGCTGCGTCAGTTCGTGACTGTATCGTTCAGTGATGTGGATAGCGTAATCGATTCCGAGTCCGATCGAAATGCTCCCGATGACAGCAGTTGTGAAGCTGAATGGGATATCGAGTAGATACATCGTTCCAACGATCCAACTCACGCTGAGAAGGGTCGGAATTAATGTCAATCCACCGAGTGTCGCTCGTCTTCCCGATAATCGAAACGCAACCAGAAGCAAGAGGAAGACGAGACCAATGGTCAAGGCGAGACTCTCGGTCACCGTCGCCGTAACCCGCTCCATCAATTCTTTGTCTACGACTGGCCCGCCGGTCACGGTGACTGTGACACCATCGTGTTCTGCGGCCGTGGCAATTGTTTTCGTTTCCGAAGCAACATGGCTTGGTGCGTGTGTGCCACCGACTGAGATACTCATCCGGATAGCCTTGTATTCTCCATCGTCACGGTAAAGCAACTGGCTTGCTTGATCGGGTGCCGCTCCGAACAGCGAGTCGTAAACTGCAGTGATGTTCCGGTCGGGGACGCCATCGTTGTCGATGTCGGCTGCACGTAGAGTTTTGTTAACAGTTTTATTTCGGTGTGCAACTTGATGAGCCAGCGATAGTGGCGTGTGTACGGCAGGTTCTCCACCCGGTCCGACGTACGTTGTCTCCGATTGGGTGGCCTTCTCTCTAGTTTTGTTCAGTTGTTTGAGCGTCTTGGGTGTGGTCACTGCCCCCTCTATGAGGACGGTGGTCTGTTTCTCCGGTGACTGAAAGTTCGATTGGATGTAATGGAGGTTCTCTTTGACCGTGTAGTTCGAAGGTGCGAGCGAATCCGGAAGCGATTCAGTCCACTCTGGTGGATCATCAGCAATGAACTGCTCTTCGGAGAACGAACTGCCAACCTGTGTTCCCGCGTACGCACTTCCAGCACTCACCAGTACAATAGTAAGCAGCACAACGAGAGGTGCGCGGCGTGCAGCCCGGACACCGAGCATCAAGAGCCAATTCAGCCGACTCTTGTCCGTACCAATAGCGCGCTTTTCTCGGTCGAATCCGAACCGTTCGAGCAGACTATCCAGTTCGATCTTCAGTGCCGGAATGAATGCCCCGAAGATCACCAGCGCCGAGACGATCCCGACTGCGCTTACGATACCGAAATTTTGGACTGCTGGGAGGCTGCTTGTGACGTTTGTCAGGAATCCAATTGCAGTGGTCGCAGTCACCAGTGCCAATGCGACACCGACTTTGCTCACCGAATGACGCATGGCATCCCGAATACTCCGATTGTCCTCTGCTTGTTCCTCCCGGTACCGCATTACGACGTGAATACTGTAGTCGATCGAGAGTCCGATGAGAAGCACAGGGACTGCTATCATCATCTGATTGAACGTCATCCCTGCCCAGCCCATGAAACCGAATGTCCACAGCAGGACGAGGAAGATGCCGAAGAAGCCCAGCGTGATGTCCAAGAGATCGCGGTACGCAAAGAGGAGAGTGCCGAGAACAAACAACAATGTCAGTGGTCCAATAATAGCGAAGCTATCTGCCATCGAATTCGTCTCTTCGATCGTCATATATCCGTGGCCAAAGATAGCATGATCATGGGCGCTGTCCCGGGATTCAGCAAGATCACGCACAGCCACCTGCGCGTCGGTGGTGCGGTCCGTCAGCGTTGCACCACTCGTCGTATCCACCGCTGTACGTTGGTTGATCACCATCATTCGCGCGTCTGCGGTGTCCGTTCCCGGTTCGTAGTGTTTCGAGAGCAACTGGAGACCGACTTCTCCAAGCGGACTCGTCGTGTCTTCGCTGAAGAGATTGGTGACCAACCGATCGATTTCGGTGGCGTTCATCGATTCCAGCTGTTTGATCTGCTCGTCGATCGGAGGTGTCGAGGCTTCTTGGGATGATCTGGTTGCGTTTGCTGACTCAGGACGATCTGTGTCCGCTGTCTGTGTATGTCCGCGCGGAATTTTCCCCCTCTGACGGTCCGTCTGTTGGTCCTGAAGGACGGCAGCCTGCCCAACGATGCTTGCGACACTCGTGATCGGAGTTTCATCGACGAGGGTTCGGTTGACTGTCTGATTTTCTCGAAGCGACTGCTGGTAGCTGAGAGACCGAATAAGCGATGACTTCGAGAGAACATCTCCAGTCTCGTTCCGTGTGACGACGAGCACCTGCGTCGTCCGATTTCTATCACCGCCAAAGTGCTGTTGTACGTATCCATTCTTTTCGATCACTGTCGACTGTCCCTCGACAGACTCGAACGATGTTGACTCCTCGACGTGAACGCTCCCTGCACCGATGATGAGAGTCGCCACGAACAGCACAGTGATGACACTGCGGCTGTGATCAGTGATGAATCTGGCGAGTCGTTTACTCCAATCCATCTGTTCCTCCATTCGTACTCGTCTCTTTTTCGCTCCAGATCATATATTCCACATATTCCGAATATAGCTTATAATACATAAATGTGGTTTGGCGGATACTACCATGAGTCATTTTTATTTTGTTGAATATTTGTTAGTACGATCATTATCTCCAGTAGCGGCGGATGAAGAATCCGCCAAGAAGAGCGACCAGCGATACTATCGGAACGAGTACTTCCAGCACTACTACTCTGGACAACAATCCAGATTTAGTTTCATTTGGAGCAGTTGAGATATCCTTCGATTCGGCATACATCGTCAGTGCCAGCAATCCGCTCGTCTGTGTCAACACTGGATTCCGATACGTCGGCACGCCGCTTCCTAGTTTGAATGCGGCATGCGGTGTCCACGATCCGTCCGAACGCTGATGATCGAGGATGTAATCGACTCCTCGACGAACTGCCGGATGATCAGGTGACACTTCCGCTGCTAACAGCGCCTGCACCGCCCACGCCGTCTGTTCAACGGTCGAGGATCCCCAGCGATGATAGTCGGAGTCGTCCGGTGTCCAGTGTTCACCCCAACCGCCGTCGGAATTCTGTTTCTCGATGAGGGCCCGAGTGGCTTGCTGCACTTCAGGGCGACTCATATTCACACCAATTTCCTCGAATGCCAGAAGAACAGCCGATGTTCCGTACGCGTAGTCGCTGTACCACGCCGATCCCCACAGACCGTTTGGCTGGTTGTTCTCGATGAGATATTCGACAGCGTGGCGAACAGATTCGTTATTTTCGACCGTGTATCCGGCCTCACCGACTGCTGTGAGCGCGTGTGCCGAAACAGCGTGCGCTTCCGGATCGATGAACAATCCCTCGTACGCATCACGGCCAATCTCATCGATTGCCCGTTGGCGCTCACGGTCCGAGAGCGGCGCAAAGTCCGTCATGTACGCGCCCCAACTCCCATCGCTGTTTTGCACCGCGAAGAGAAACTGCACTGAGCGATTCGTGAGCCGGTCGTCGTAGACGTTGAGCGCATCGATTGCCAACGCTGTGTCGTCCCAATCACTGTACGTTGTTGGAACTAATCCCCAGCCGGCCCCGTGATGTGTTCTGAACAGTATTGCTGGTGCTGGATTCGATCCATTCGGAGCGGTGGTTCGAACATCAAGAAGCCATTGGGCGGCGCGACGGAGTGTCTCGTTGTCTTTCGACACCCCAGTTCGGTGGAGCGTCCGATGTGCGTCTGCCGTATCTGTGACCGACATGGCAAACGGCGGCAGTCGTCCGTTGTCGCGTTGCATTCGCTGGAGTGCGTCGAGTCCCTTCTCAACGGTTCGGTTTTCCGTGGTGTAGTTTTGTACCGCTAACGCGGTGAGTGCTCGGACGCCTCCTTGTGTCACTTCCCAGTTTCCGTCGTGCCCCTGCCGACCGAGAATGATCTGTTCTGCGAGTTTGCGCCGATCGTTAGCTGCCTCGGTCTCGTTGTTGTTGATCTCCGCCATGAAGATACTCGTCGTCATCGATCCGAGAACAGCGTAGGTGACGATGAAGCGCTTATCGGGGTCAAAGCCATCCTCGAACGCTGGAGTCATATTTGCGATGTTTTCTGCGCCGCCATTGACCGACTCGGTATCGAACAGCTCCGAGCGGTCGTACCGATCGCTCAGTTTGAGATAGTACAGTCGTGTGAGAAACGACGCATTCAGGAATGTCTCTCCTTCGAACGGGTGTAGCGTCATGTTCTCGTCCTCAATTTCGCGTTTGATGTCGGAGATAACCTCCTGATGCGCTCCAGAAAACGCTTGCCGGAGGAGGAGTAAGGCTGCGTAGTTTGCCGTCGTGTCGTTCCATCCACCGTTAGAAGAGCGTTGTGACAGCGCGTACGACAGTGCCTTTCGCTGGCTCTGCTCGGATCCGTTGATCAGTTCGAGCATGAGCGCGTAGTTGAGCGTGATTCGAACAGACCGCGGTGCCGTCTCATTTCGATACGAAAGATTAGCAAACCAATGGTCGTTGGATGCCTGACTCAGAAGGTGAGCTCGAGAGTCATTGACTGCTGTTTGAATCCGGTTCTCGCTCACGTTCATTCCTGCTGTCGTGCGGGTAGTGTCTTCAGAGCTATCCTCAGAAGACAGTACCGACGACTGCGTGACATCATCGGAACAGACGCCACAGCCGGCCGCACCCGCAATAACACTGGCTACCAACAGCGTAGCAACGAGGATGTGACCAACGCTGTTCACGTGTGGATCACCCCCGCACGATGGAAGGTTGTGCCCGCTAGCAGTCCAGCGAGTCCGAGAACAACTACTGCTAACTCCACATTCAGCAGTCGTGCACCACCGCCGAACGCGGCATCCAAGATGACCTGCATAGCGTGGTAGCTCGGGAGGACCGTCATCCACGTCGGCGGATCGCCCCGAATGAACGTGGGGTTCTGGAATACCGCGATGTCGAGCATGGGGACGAACAACATCACATAGAGTCCAGCGAGACGGTCGACCGTCTGGCCGACGGCCAGACCAACGAAACCGTACGTCACTGCAAGGACAATCACACCGAAGACGAACTGCCCGAGGTGATTCGGCCAGACGCTGAACAGCAGTACTCCCGTTCCAAACGCGGTAGCAACGACCGAAACCAAGAGCAACAAGCCAATACGGGACACAACGAGATTCGTCGAGCCAAATCCTGTGCGAACGAGCCGACGATCGGCATCTCGACTCCGAAACATTGTAAACAATCCGACGATACCGGTGATGAAAACACTCGCTGCTGCAGTCATCACGACCCCGTTTATCTGTCCCATGGGTCGCATCAGTTCCAGTGTCAACATCCCGACCGAGACGCGAACGGGAAGATCGACAGACGGTGTCATTTGACTTATCAGACCAACGTACATCACGGGTAGGTACACGAGGAGCACTAGGAAGAGGCGGTCACGGGCGTACTGACGGAATCGAAGGCCGAGTGCTGTTTGGATGCGGTCGATGTTCATGCTAGCCCCTCAACGCGCATTGTTTGTCTGAACACGAGTACTACGAGTGTTACAAGCACCCCGCCGTAGACGAGCCCCCCAACGACGTTTTCGACCGCAACAGCTCCGTCGAGGGCCGCAGATTCAAAGAGAGTCTGCGGGTAATGGAGCGGGAACAGTGTCTTGACAGCGATCGTATTTTTGAGCCCGACGCCGAGGAATCCGTCGATATCGGCGATAAACACGAGGACAAGTGATCCGGTCAACTCGTCTGGTACGACTGCGCCCACGAGCACACCGAGTAGTCCGTAGGTGATACCAGCAAGAGCCAACGAGACGAACGCAATGACGGGCGCATTCGGCGAAAGGGAGCGGTACAAGACCACAAAGCTCACTGTTGCAACAAGTAGTCCGAATCCAGCAACGGTCGCCAGACGCGTAGCAAGAAGCATACCGGGCGAAAATCCAGTCCGAACCAATCGCCGGTCGGCCTGCTGTGCACTAACGATTTGAAACAGTCCGAGGAGACCGGTGATGAACGCGGTGCTGAAGAGAGCGCCGAGCATCCGACCCTGATCCGCAGGCACAACCTCCATGAACGGTAGATCCGGCACAACTCCCATTGCACGCCCAAAACCTTCGATCATTACGATCGGGAGAGCGACGAGTAACGCGATGTTCACCCGTGCACGAAAGAACGCTCGACCGTGGGACCGGACGCCGGTAACGAACTTATTCGTCACGGTCATTCCTCCGGATGCCCCCGTCTTCGAGTTTGTACACACAGTCGAATCGATCTCGCTTTCGTAATAGATGTGAGACGATGGCGATTCCGGTCCCAGCTGTCTTTAGTTCGTCTGTCAGCTCCCAGAACGCGAGGTAGGTTTCCCAGTCGAATCCCGTGTACGGTTCATCGAGTAAGAGAATGTCCGGTTCGTGAACGAGTGAAATCCCGAGATTGGCTTTCTGACGGTTCCCTCCGCTCAGATCTTCGATGAGTGTATCCAAATCAGAGACGAAATCGAGTTTCTCGGCAAGCTCGTTCGTTTTGTTCTCGATCACACTGTCAGCAAGACCGTGTCCTGCGCCGAACAGTTCGAAGGTTTCGCGGATAGTGAGTCGTTCGTAGAGCCGGCTTGATTGTGGACACCAGCCAACGGTGCCATTTCTCTCGACAGTCCCGGAATCAGCAGCGGCAATACCAGCAAGTATCTTCAACAACGTCGATTTACCGCTTCCGTTTGCTCCTACAATTCCCGTGATCTCACGTCTACGAAGTTCGATGTCGATCCTTTCTAGTACGGTTGTTGCTGTCGTGAACGGGAATGCACCTCCGTACGACTTAGACAGACGACTGCCTCTGAGAACAATAGCAGTATCACCGTCTTCCGAACCTTCATCAAGAGCGTCTCCTGTCTCTTCGTCGTCGAAGGTAGTATCATTCGATTCGTCGGTGGTTCTGGGGCTCATCGTTCGCCTTTTTTAGCTCGTTCCCCTCGTTGTTCTGGATCGAACTGTTCGAGGAGTCGATCCAGCGCCGCGTCGAACGTCTCGTAACACTCATCAGCGTACTGTTGAATGAACATCGACGGGGATTCACTCACAACGAACGCAGGAATGTCGTTCTCGACGGCGTGGAGCAGCTCAACAGTCGTGCCACAGGAGGGAGACGGGAGATACGCCACCATCGCATCACACGATCTGAGGAGTTCGAGATCTCGTTCAACAATGTCCGAGATGACTGATTCCGGTGCGATCTCGGGGACTTTCTTTGGATCAGCGATGACTTCCTCGACAGAAGTCGCTGCGATGGCGTGACCAACGGCGTGGACGTACGGTTCGTCCGGTAACGCATCGATATTTCGAAGGATACTGGACACTCCATCAGTCTCGTCATCAAGTATCCCTTCTACTCGATCGAGTGCACCGGAGTACTGGTCAACCGGAGTGAATCCAGCATCGGAAAGCGACGCTCGATACGTTAATCGGTAGTCGACCACATCCGATATCTTGTGGAAATCGATCGGTCCGGCAACGAACACCCTACACATTGGATCTAATAGCCCTCGCAGATGTGTTTGCACTGTCAAACTGTATCGGCACGCCGAGCGTCTCGGACGCATCAGATGCTACGTCTCGGGCGACGAACGCGGCTCCAAGCGCGGTGGATTTCCCTTGACATACGTGAACCGGCGCGATTTCCGAGAGTTCGTCCCGCAGTCGACCCTGCATGTCGAACGGTTCTTCAATTCGGCTTAAGCGACCGCTGAGGACGATTCCATCAAGACCAGACCCCAGATGTTCGGAAAATGGCACCAGCGAGTAGACGTTGTGCAGTGTTGCACAGTAAACCAGTTCCAGCAGTTCCTCGGGTGGGATACCTTTCACGTCTTCGAACTCGTACCCTGATCGACAGAGGAGCCCCGATTTCATAAATGCATCATGCAGATCCTGTTCACCACGCTGGATCTGACGAAGACATTCGACATCACCCCATCCGTGAATGAGTCCGATCCAGTGAAACGCCCCACGGAGTGACCCTCTATCTACGTAGCTCGCCATTGCAGACGAGCTAACGTTTGCGGCGATGAATGTTCCCTCTTGAGCCTGTGGACTGATAATGTGGTTCTCAACGACCTCTTGGGCGTACCGGGCAGTTGCGAACTTGTCAGCCCCGGTGAGAGGTGAGTAATGACTGAAATATGGATGTATCGTATCCAAACCGTCGTGAATACCGGGAAAGACGGTCGTCGGTATACCCGACTGCTGAAGTTCGTCATATATGAGGGTTCCAGTGCCAAATTCGTGGCCGAGACCAAGCGTGTCGACGATTCCTCGATTCTCTGTCTGCGTGATATCAATAACGCTGTCGATATTGTCGCCGTAACTATATCCGTATGATACCATTTCGATATCGTTGAGATCGACGTGTTCCTGTAGTATTTCGAGATAAGACCAGTCGCAGTCTTCATCAGGCGAACGATCAACGGTGACAACCTCGCTTGACCCGTCTTCTGAGAGAAGACACGTCTTTACACCTGTCGTCGAATGGTCGATGCCTACGAACATCAATCCAATAATTACGGAACTCAGTAATATTACTTTCGCTACAAATCACTAAATAACTATTATCTAGAATTGTAATTAAATAGAATAAATAGATATTATGGTTTATCAGATAATAATTGATAACAATTCCGCGCACCGATAGCAGAGTAATGCAACGGTCTGATAAACTGCGATCGGAGCATTGATACGGCATCTTACGTTCGACACAACCACCGTTTACGTGCTGGGTGGAATATCATCCCAAACAAGACATAAAGCACTCTACAGTCCGGATAAGATCCCGAATAAGCATTCGCAGTTATGCTCGAACTGATTTTTCTTCGCTGATCACAGCGAGAAGTGGTCTTTGATGCTCTGGTAAGCCAGTCGGCTGACGATATGCGCTGGTCCACGTTTTGGTAGGTCCAGAACATTCGAAAGCGTTCCGGGGCGGTTACTCCCGGTCAAGGTTATCTCCCAACCAGTCTCCTCGGTGTAGCGCTCGACAGCCTCGTCTACTTCGTGGAAGATTTCTTCCTCATCTATTGTCCGAACTTCGTTATCGTGCATAAGAACAGTCCCGTCGACGATAACCGTCTCAACGTCTCGTCCTGTCGCCGTATTACTAATCAGCGAGTAGATGTTATTGAGTGGTCTGAAGTTCGGATTGTCGATATCGAGAATCACCATATCTGCTTTTTTATTAGGTTCGATTGATCCGGTCTGGTCTTCGATTGAAAGTGATTGAGCCCCTTCGAGAGTTAGCATCCGGACGAGCTCTCGAGAAGTGATCTGGTTCGCAGTCCACTCGTGGTTTGCCATCAATCTGGTCTGGCGTGCTTCGTTGAACAAGTCGTTGTTGTCGTGATAATAGTGATCATCGAGTCCGAGACCAACGGTCGCATCGTATTCACGCAACGTTGGTAACGGCATCCATTCGCACGTAGTATCGGGTGACCAGTACGCAAAGACCGATGGACAGTGGGCAATACTCGCATCCGCATCGACGATACGTCGGACATCGTCCTCGTCGGCGGTTCGAAAGTGGGCAGCCAACAGCTGGTCGTTTAAAAGGCCAACGTCGTCCAATAAACCGATGGAGTCTTCTCCCTTGTTGGCACGCGCATTCAGATTCGAGATACTGTCTTCAAGTAAGTGAGTGTGAACGACAACATCGTGGTTTTGAGCAGTTTCTGCCACTAGCTCCCACATCTCCCTCGTCAATGTCATATCGTCATGAGGGCATACTGTCGCTTGGATTCGTCCATTGTACGTTTCGTGGTACGTTTCGATAAATGCCTCAGCCCGGCTCAGCTGACGTGAAATCGATTCATCCCAAAATAAGTCGGAAATGAGAGGACCGGTTAATGCTCGGAGACCAAACTCACCCAGTATCGGAACGCCGAGTTCCGGTCGGATATCCATCGTGCAAACTGTGGTTATCCCATTGCGGATGAAGTTCAACGCAGCCAGTTTCACTCCCGCTTCCGCCAGATAATCAAGTTCATTCTTTGCCAATTTTTGGCAAAGTATGGTCATCTCGACCAGCAGTTCACTGTAGCTTAGATCACTGTAGATACCCCGAAGCGCACTTGATTCGAGATGGGCATGAGCGTTGATCAGCCCCGGCATTACTAACTTTCCCGTACCATCAATGACCCATTCCGCCTCAGTTGTCCGGTCGTCAGGTTCGGTGGATCGAATGGTATCTACTCGCCCATCGTTAATGACGATCGTCCCGGATTTATAGATCCTATATTTCTCGTCTATTGTAACAATAAGTGCGTCGTAGATGATGACGTCTATCATTTAGACCCTCCTACCGCCTTCCTGATCGTGATCTTCGTATACACTCGAATCAGATTCGTACGCAACCATCGTAGATTTCGACTTGTTTTTGTACACCAGCCCGCATTATACTTTTCATCTTTATCTGGATGCTATAATTTATTGATTAATTATATATTATAAATTATGACAATGCCGAGGTAGTTTTCTTGTGTTGAGGTGAATCTACGCTGCCTACTCTGGTTGCAATGAGGGAGAATCCTTCTATCAGTACCACACCTTGTATATTATACTCTTGATCCATTTAATGTTTCATCTCTCTATCGCACTCTATATAACTGTATATGGCAATACCAATACGAAAATGTTCAAACAGTTACTACTGTACAAGTGTAACAACCTGATCTCGGTATAAACGAATATGTATTTATACTTCATCATGAAACTCATGGCAGATTCCTATCACCAGAACGATCGTTCACTTACGTCTCTGTGTACCACTTTCAGCTCATTTATCACGACAATGCGATCGTAAACAGTGCTTCGACATTCGGGTCAGGGCTGCCATCCTCATGGTTTACGTCGTCTGCGATCTCCCGAACGGACACCTGCTGGTTTGAAACGTATGTGATTGCAGGGAGTAATTGAGTAAATTGGTGGTATCGGCCGGGTCTTTTTGCATAATTAGGAAAGGAACCGAAGTGGTTGTTCTGTCGTGAGGGAATTAAGTCTACGGATGGACTCCAACGGTACACCGGTCAGTCAGAGTAGACTCTCGAACAGTAATGAATGAACCAGAATACGAACCAGGTTATACAGCACTGCTCAACAGTCACGAGATGAAGTAGTCCTTTACCAACAATTGAGAAAGTACTTTTGCTAGGTTGGTAGTATTGATGAGCGAGCGTCTCTCTTCTACAACCACATGTTGAGATACACCGTCAACGCAATAATTATTAACATATTTTCGACGTCTTATATGCAGTTCACCGAATCGTCTGACGATTTTCTCGTTCGTCCATCTCGAAATCAATGTGTCTAGGTTATTGTAGATAATACCGGTGATGACCAACTCAACGAACGTTTTCGATAATAACACGCCGACATGGTTTAGTACGAGCGTTGTCGTAGAACAACAGCTGTGAAATATCAAGATATTTTGCTTAGCTCAGTCATCCACTGTGATATTTACGCTTGCCTCAGTCTGATGCCGACAAGATACCATCTCTGTCGACGAACACAAAGAATGACTGAGATGGTGGAGAGGATATTACAAGCAACTATTTCGATTTTCGATGATCCATCGGGGATATTGAGTACGCTGTTTGATTAGCACATTTGGATTATAACTGACT
This sequence comes from Halocatena marina, assembly GCF_023276375.1. Lineage (GTDB taxonomy): Archaea > Halobacteriota > Halobacteria > Halobacteriales > Haloarculaceae > Halocatena > Halocatena marina. Next base: position 1,508,422 of record NZ_JALLPK010000001.1, read on the forward strand.
ACCCACCTGATCAGTTCGACAATGAATGCGACGATCACAAAGTGTGGTGATCTGAGAGATCGATCAATGAGTGAGTTGTAGCAAATGACCTCATCCGTGTACTATCTATTTCCACTCTTATTCCATTATTACGATGTAATATAGTGGTTAATAATTATGTTCAAAATTCTCCATGGATTATACCGAAGAACCATGCCTTTCATCATTTATGGCACATTCAGCAACCACTATATGCGAAGACTTACTCATTCTCTAGATGGTCTCAGCATGGGTATATCTCATTGTTGCTGCGTTCTTTGAAACTGGCTGGGCAATAGGCCTCGAATACTCAGAGGGATTCACAAAGCTAATTCCTAGTGTTGCTACCATCGTGTCAATGGCGATCAGTGTGGTATTGCTAGCGAAAGCAGTACAATCGCTTCCGATTGGAACAGCGTACGCAGTTTGGACGGGGATTGGGGCAGCTGCTACCGCTGTCCTCGGTGTTGTTCTTTTCGACGAAACCTCTAGTATCGTTCGTTTCGGATTTATTGGACTTATTATTGCTGGTGTGGTTGGCTTAGAAGCCACAGGTCACTAGCCCAGAAAGTAACAGTATTCCACGGTAAGGCACTCATGCCCTGTAGTTCGATCCAAGCTCATCATTGAGCTGTATCCTGCTGTTTGAAATTGAGGGATCTTTCGATCTCCCCAAAGAGCTGTCGACAGCGAGATGGACGGACACAATGAGCGTCCGTACCTACATCCCGATCTCTTCGATTCCTTTGATCTTCGAAGCAGCACCCATACACTGCACAAAGGTATCTCAATGGCTCAGACGGATTTGAAGACAACACGACACGGTTCGTGCTGTGGACCTTTGAGAGAAGAGGATGTTTGACTACTGGACTGCGTTGACGAGGTCCTTGATCTCTTGAGCGCGACTATCGTCTGTGACAAAACGCGAAAACACCCATGACAACTGTTTTGCAATTGCGTCGTGACCGTTCTCGGTGAGTGCGTATTCGTTGGTTCGCTTATCGAGTTCGCTTTTCTCGACGAGGCCCATTTCGACGAGATCGTCGAGGTTGGGGTAGAGTCGACCGTGGTTGATCTCCGAGTCGTAGTACGCCTCGAGTTCGCGCTTGATCGCCAGTCCGTAGCGTGCCTCCTCTGCGAGAATGGCGAGAATACGCTGTTGGAATGCGGATAGTTCGGGTGCGATACCCAGTTCATCAGTGTCTGCCACTGTCGTCGACATACTATTCGTTGATGATAGTATCGCACTTAATACTCATTATCCATCACATGACCATTTGTCCCATCTTCTAAGTGGTAGAAAGGTGTGAATGCTACTATCATCAATGGCTGAGCTGGACGGTCAGGGAATATTGGATGATTCCCACCAGTTGTGCAGCTGAAATAGTCGCAGATTTAGCGCACCGACCATTCCTTTTTCAGCGAGCGTATCAGACTCTGGAGAGACCCAGAGACTCCTCGAAAACGACATTTTCCGGACAATATACGAGACACTTACCGTCACATCTGGTCAGACACTCACAGCTGTTGCTCAAGAGACAGAGTACTCACGAATGGCCATCGACCATCACGCACGTGTACTCGTGCAAGCGGAGGCTCTTACTTACGAAACTCAACAGGGAAGTCGCCAGTATGATCCAATAATCGACGACACACTAACTGCCGACGTACAGACAGTGATAGCCGTCGAAGAGCACGAAACAAAAGCTACCATTCTCAACGCCATATGTGAATCTACTAACATACAAACCACCACATCAGCGATCGCAGACAGACTCACATATGACACATCCACAATTAGACATCACCTCAATCGTCTTGAATCAGATGATCTCATCGAGCGTGCTCGTCATGGAGAAAAGACAACCATCTCACTCAGCGAAAACTACGCTGACATCATCAATCGGCTTATTGTTTACTGACCTACAGACAGTAACAACAGATTGGCTCCCGTACGGTTCGTACTAAGGACGAACCCTGTAGCTACCTCCAATCGTAACATCTTGAATAATGAGTGTAAACGACACGGGAAGGAGACGTGATAGTTAGAACGAAGAAGATTGCACTTATTTCTCCTCGATTTAACTCTATTTTATGGACACAGACGAACTCGTTGTCGTCTTAAAACGTGCAGGTTTTTCGCCGTATCAGGCCGATGCTTACGTAGCGTTGCTCGAACTTGGCGCAATCTCAGCCAGCGACCTCGCCGACGCGAGCGGTGTTCCTAAACCACGCATCTATGATGTCGTACGCGATCTCGAAGATCGAGGATATGTCGTGACCTACGAGCAGGACCGCTTGTACGCGAGGGCGAATGACCCAGCCGAAGCCCTCACTGGTCTACAAGCGCAAATCAACCAGTTCGAAAATGCCGTCGAAGAGATCCAAGCCCGATGGCACGAACCAAATCCCGCCGAGTACGACATAACACTTGTACAGCAATTTCAGAGCGTCTTCGATCGCGCCCGCTCAGACATCGAATCCGCCGAATGGCACATTCAACTTGCAGTTACACCCGATCAATTTTACGATCTACGGCCACTTCTTCAGCAAGCTCACGAACGCGGCGTCTACGTTCAGATTTCTCTCTACGCACATCGTGATGAGATCCTCCCAGTTGAGCCAACTAATCTCCAAGGAGTTTGTACAGAAGCACGCCATCGTGAGCTTCCGAGTGCATTCTTCCTCCTGACCGATCGAACGCGGGTATGTTATGCACCACACGTACATTCCCCACGCGAGTACGGAGTGCTCATTGATGACCGAGTCACAGCATACGTGTTTCATTGGTTTTTCCTGACCTGTCTCTGGGAAGTACACGATCCAATCTACACCGATCGGAGTGAAACACCTCCATTTACGTTCGTTGAAATACGTGAGTGCATCCGTTTTGTCGAGCCATTCTTATTAGACGAGGCAACAATCACAGCTCGAGTTGAAGGATACAACAGCCGTACTGGACGCGAACGCGATCTTTCGGGAGAAATTATCGGAGTTGATTATACTGGCTCTTCTTCCGACAACGGGCCTGCGACGATCGGTCAACTATCCGGAAAAGCATCAATTATTCTTGACACTGGTGAGGAGACCTACACCGTTGGTGGGAAGGGAGCTATCATCGAGAAGATCAGCGCCGACCGAATCACCGTTGAGACTATTGATGAATATTCAGATTCTACCAAACAGATCGACTTATCTAAGTGACGTTCGTGCTTGAGCCTGTTAAAAGACGTACAGATACTATGAACAGGAGATGTTAAATGTCACAAATATTCTTCGTTGCTTCGTGTCGATCTTCAGTCGTTCGTTGAAACGGCGTCCATGCCGGTGCCGTCGACGTTCGATTCAGTAAGATCGCCTTTGCGCCACGTCCCGCGCTGGAACCACAGCCAAGCGACTACTGCACCGACGATATTTGAAACAAAGAATGCAGCCCAGATTCCTTTCGGAGTAGACTGACCGAGAAACCAAACATCTGTTGGAAGGATATTCTGTGACGCAACCCACGCGATTGGGAGACGGATACCAGCGAGTGTGAAAATCGAGATCGTGGCAGCGACCATCGTTTCCCCCGCACCACGGAATCCACCGGTGAACGCGCGCATGATTCCGATGAATCCGAAAGAGAGGGAGACGAATCGTAGGAATGTCGTTCCTTCTCTAAGGACTGCTGGATCATTGGTAAACACGCTTACAATCGGCGATGGGAAGAGGTAGATGAAGACACCAGCGAGTGCAAGAATAACGAACAACCCCTTCGCAGCGATGTAATTCGCCTGTTCTGCCCGATCGTACTTTCCGGCACCGATATTCTGTCCAGTCATCGTTTCGACCCCACGCGCAACGGCAATCGCTGGCAAGAAGATAACCGAGAAAACGCGTGTTCCAATTCCAAAGGCTGCGACAACCGATGTCGAGAATAACCCAACAACGATCAAGAGAGCATTGATCGAGAGTGCGCGACCGGAGCCTTCGATGCTCGCTGGTACGCCAATCTGTAGAATTTTGCGCAGATACTGAAAGTCGGGTTTCATATCCGAAAGGTGAATCTGAATCCCACGGGCCCCAGATTCCATGATAACGAGCCCGACGACCATCGCGAGACTTCGAGAAAAGACGGTCGCAATGGCTGCCCCTTGGATACCGTACTCGGGGAACGCAATCGGACCGATCGTCCAGCCGTTGATGAGGAACGGATCAAGGATCACGTTGAGTACGACCGTCCCGAGCATGACGAGCATTGGTGTGATCGTATCACCGGCCCCACGCATCAACGAGATGAACACGAAGAATCCGAACATGAATGGTAATCCGAGCGCGACGACCTGCATGTAAGCTGTCGCTCCGGGGAGCACTGCTGGTGACGCTCCAAGAAAGGCGAGGAACGGTCTCACAAACGGGAAGCCGATAATCCCGAGGAGTGCCGATCCAAGGAACGCGAACGTAACCGTCTGTGAGGCGGCGTACTCTGCCTGATCAGTCTCACCAGCACCAGTGTGTTGAGCAACGAGAACACTACCAGCGACGGAGAGTCCCATTCCCAGCGAAATGAGGAGAAATACCATCGGAAAAGCAAATGAGATGGCCGCCAGCGCTTCTGTCGAGTACTGTCCGAGCCAGAACGTATCAGCAAGATTGTAGGCAGTTTGGAGTAAATTTGTAATAACGATGGGCAACGAGAGGAAGATTAGTGGCTTGACAATATCGCCGTCGGTGAGTTCGAGTTCCTCTTGACCTTTAAAAAAGCTCACGCAACCACCTCTGGTGTCCAGCCGAGTTGCAGTTCAAGATACGTTTCGATCATCTGCCGGGTTTCGTTTGGATCTTCGGCGAGGGCAACCTCACGAACGTGTCCACCATTGATTGAAGTGACAACAAAGCGTGCGACCATTTCTGGATCAGTATCGTCGAAATATCCTGCGTCGATACCATCACGAACTGCACTTGTAACGATAGCTTGCATCTTCTCGTCCATATCGTGGAGACGCTCTCGGTAGATCTCCTGATAGGGAGCTTGTGCCTTCAGTTCCATGAGAGCAATCGGAAAGTCGTCCTCACGGGTGCTGGCAGGAGTGAAAATCGTAGTTAAGAATGAAGCAAGGCGCTCGCGCGGATCGCTTGCATCGTGGGGCAACTGTTGTTCGAATTGATCGATTATGTGCTGAAGAAATGCGTTCAAGAGCTCCTTTTTCGTATCGAAATGATAATGAATAGCAGCTGTCGTCATTGATGACTCGTCCGCTATACACTGCATCGTCAAATCAGCATACCCGTGCTCGCAGAGTGCACGATAGGTGGCTGCTATTATTTCGTCTGCTGTCTCCGTGTTCATCGATTATCGGACTTACTAACTAATTAGTTAAAAGCATTGGGAAACAGTCGTCCACAGAGCAGATAATCATCTTCAGAAGTTCCAGAATCTCGAACGACGAACTATTAAAGATGTCCGATACAGCTATGGATTTTTGCTCACATAGAGGTACTAATTCGCCACTAGAAAATGATAACAGAACGTGACTCATTTGTAGACTATCGACCGCTCGATGGGGCAGTTGAAGTACGTACTTTATCGCTGTTGAATAAGTCTTCTCGAAATTGAGTTGAATCTTATGATCGGGTGTATATCATCGATGATTATGATGTAGTTCAGATTGGCAATCCTTCATTGTGCGTACCATAATCTACCGCATATCATTTGAGAACAGAGAGATGGTTAGATTTAGTGATTGATACGAAGTACTGGCTGTACGTCGTAGTTGACTCTAGCGTGAAAATGAGAAACCAGTAACGACGAGTGCAGCGTTCACTCGTTCTTCGATAATGCCTTGAGGACACTCGGTTCTTGATCTTTTAATTGCTGTAGATCGATCTCGAACTCATAAATCCTGATCCAGCGTGAGCCACGAGGATCATCTCGGTGGAGTCAACAGTGCGTGGTATCGACTAATAATATAATACTCATCTACAACAAATAAATTTATCATTTTTTGTTAATCTATTTTGCATATCAGCCATCTACTGTGATAGTTTCGGATTGCTACCTATCTCATTTGTAACCACACGACGGTTGTATTCTAATACACGATCAGATCATAAGTATTTCACAGAATGGAGCACTACAGGAACGTACATTTGCGCTACCGAATCTGTCATCGAGAGTCATGACATTTGTACAATTGTCACGGTTTAATCAACACGGCTCGGTCACATCGGTGGCTCGTATCATCCCGAGGCATACTTATCCAGCAACTTCGCGTATTCGGAAGTCTCTTGGCTCCATCAGCAACGATGATAAACGTTGGTCGTTAGTATCGATCTCCAACAACGATAAATCAAAATCGGAGTGTGAATACATTTATTTAATGTCATTGCGTCGTACGCTACGCGCGCAACTATTTGAGCCATTTCATGTGCACTATTTTTGTACATATCCATACATGAATTGCTGAATTTGAGGTGGAGTTTATATTTGCTAATGATGGATGGTTATCACATATGTCTAATACATCATCTAAATATACTCGAAGACATATGAGAAGCGGTTGATTAGAGCGTTATAGGGCGTATAAACGACTGGTCGCATCATTGGCCTTCGTCTGTTGGTTACTCCTTCCTGACTAATATCGTGGTATTTTTGAAATCTATATGTATATTGATCTATTCATGATTAATCTACGGTACTTTGTGATCCCCATGGTGATCTGTGATATTACAGGAGCAAGAATGATTCTGACACAAACAACAGAGATGAATCAGCGATGATTTTTGATGAACAGTACATGTTGGTATACGATGGCAGTTTGGTAGATAGTTGCTACAACAACTAAGGATCGCCGGTGGTGAGCGCTGGTCGGTTATTCGAAGGCCCGCTCTTCAATCCCCATACACGATCGACAGACCGTTCGATCACCGCGAGTCTGAACCTGCGATACAGGATATTTCTGTCTGCAGTCGTCACAGGTACATACTTTCTCCATACTAGTATGTTCAATCCGGCAGTCACTTATGTCTGTCCACAAACTGTCGTGTAGTTCCCGAGGAGTCCTCAATTCGGACCCGTTGACTGAGAGGAAGGCAGCGGGCTGTAGTTGTTTTACAAACTATTGGACTGCACGTGTCTCTACCAACTGAAATGGATCGGCATTCCCGACTATATTTAATTTGTCAATTCTACATTTTATCGCTAGAAATTCAATGTCACCGTTGGACATTCCAAAAGAAATCCATCTATATCATATTCACATTATGTTTACTCGTCTGACTGTATCGCATCAGTTTATATTGCTGTTTTATTATTGAAGCCTGAAGTTCTCATATTAATCTAGTATTGGTGCTTGAATCACATTCTATTGGTATATCGCTACAAAATCCACTATCTACACTATTTCTGCATTCGATAGGTATTATCATAGATATGATTTCTTCTGATGTATATAACCGATGTTTACTAACTGTCGCTCAACGTAATGAGCCAATCAACAGGAGAATGCTCACCGCCATAGTGTCTTTTATAATTCAGAACCAGAAAGCGATTGGATGGGGGTTACCCACGGACCAAGGATACTGCTCACTCGACGACGGACACAGAGGATAGAACACGAGACCACTGACACCCTGACCGCCGTCAGCGGAGAAAAAGTAGATTGAGATGATAGATGTTGTGACAAACCCATCCAATCGTACGATGGGTACTGCAATTTCGCGTAGTGGGTTTGCGATTACTTTCGGGCGCGTTTGATGAGACGTTTGAGATCTAGATGTCCTGCCCCATGATAGGTTTCACCACCGGGCGCACTGCTTGCTGTCTCTCTGATGAGCATTTCGATCTCCTCGACACTGGCAGTAGGTCGAAGCGAGCGGATAAGTGCAACTGCTCCAGTGACTTGCGGAGCAGCCATCGAGGTGCCCGCTTTCCAGCCATAGCCCGCAACTGTATTTCCACTCGCGTCAGTCTTGTAGATGGTCGAGTAGACAAGGTCTCGCTCTGCTCCTTCAACACCACCGTTGAGTGCTTCGAGGTCAGCGTTCCCGCCAGCAGCGCTGACATCAACCGCATTCCCGTAGTTCGTATAGAACGCAGGCTCAGTCGTTGGCTCCTCCAGTCGATTTCCTGTGAGCCACTTCTCTTCATTGTCGCTGTGCTTGCCGCCCCAACCACAGCCGATTGGACCTGTTGCGGAAACGCCGAAAATGCCCTTGACTTCAGTTGGGAGACTCAGCATATTTTCTTTGCTCATGTTGACTGAGTCGTTTCCTGCGGAGTTCACAAAGACCATACCTTTCGCGCGGACGTACTCAGTCAGCCGGCGATAAACCTCTTTGATTTCTAGTAGTTCGGGATGTTTCTCGATGTCGTAGTTTATGTACCCAACGCTGAAGTTCGCAACATCACACCCTTTATCTGCCGCTGCAGCGAGCGCTGCGACCGTGTCTCCAGTCGTAGCCCCCTCTTCTTCGACCCCGGAGAACACACGATGCGCGACAATCTCGGTTTCGGGTGCAGTGCCAAGAACTCCACCATCGGGACCATTGTTACTATTCGTTGCAGCGATCGTTCCAGCGACGTGCGTACCATGATCACCAGCCCCATTCGGCCGCCAATCGTACTGATCCGTGGTGAAATTCTCTGAAAGCTCATCATTGACAACATCAGCGAGGTCGGGATGAGCGTCATAAACGCCGGTATCAACAACCGCTACACGGGATCCTGCCCCTTTCGTCGTATCGTGAATAAAAGTGCCACCACCAGGCTTATCAGTTAGATCGCCAACATTTTGGATGCGTTTGTCCCACTGATACTCGCTATTTTTTGGTGGACCATCGTGGTTGTGATTTCGATCACCTTCATCGACTGACGGTCCGCTGCGTTCGACCACTGGGCCTGCATCGTCTTGATACACCGTCAGATCCGGTGTGGTCGCTGCTGCGTCGCCGACCGAACTTGCATCGCCACGAGCCGCTAGCAGATCGATTTGGGAGATATCGTGAATGATTTCGATATCACTCGGCACGTCGGTGCGTGATACCTCTCGCAGATCGATGAGGAACCGTGTATTCTCATTTGGAGTTCCTGTTGCGATGTTTGTACCCACGAGACCAGTTCCAAGAGCTACACCCGTCAATTGGAGGAATTTTCGTCTGTTATGGTTTGCCATTCCCACTGTCAAGATGGATAACATTGTAATAAATCTTGTCGTATTTAATGGCAGTATTATTAAACATAAATGAGAAGAACAGATATGTCGTTGTCACTTTCCCATCGAGAGACGGACGGTCTATATTTGACTGTCGTTGTCGAGTTACGATACGACGAGCACAATGAAGTACTCAAAATCTACTCTGTCCAGACAATGTATTGATAAATGTCTATGCGAACAGAGTGGTTCTGTTCTCGGTTCTCAACGTCGCTGTACACGGTTGCTACACTACTAACATTGATCCGTCCTGTACCGACGGACGTGGTTTATGCCGATGGTTTCAGTGCTGCTTTAGAGGTCGCGTGCCTGGACAGTTTTGCGGTTATTGTCAGAGGCACGTCGAGCCGCATCTTCGATGAGGTTGTGGACTTCCTCATCGAGAGCGTCATAAAAGTCAGCTGAGACGTTGGCGTCGGTTGAATCTCTAACTCCAGCTTTGACAATAAGATCTGCCATAGACGCATTTCTCCCGTCACTATGGCTTAAAGCTATTGATTTCGTTGCCTGGTGGTTCGATCACAATCGATAATCGAATGATCATTCGTGTACGTTATCAAGTACAGTACACAATATCAGTGAAGTATGACTATTTGATGTGCTGAATCGGTTCACAAAGCAACGGACGTGGGATTCGTGTCGCGCTCATGTATGATAGAGCTCATCCTTTCGCCGGTTGCTGTGTATCCGCCGAACTCAACTCAGCACGAGATAACCGCCGAACAGCAACAGTATCAAGAACAATCCAACAAGGACGATCAACACGAACATCGGAATCTTCTCGTAAAACCGTTGAGGGCGGTTTTCTTCGATAACGACGACGTTTGTGGCTTCAATCGAGCAGTAGTTCTTTGGCGCATGGAACCCGACGTCGCCAGTGATCGCGACCTTCATTCCTTCTTCGAGATCAGTCGTGACAGACGACCGTCGCTGTTCGAAGATTACACAGTGGAGGGGCGTATTCCGATGAACGATGTCGAAGTGAACGTGATTTTCCTTGATAAAGTAATTGGAGACCACTCCAACCACATAGTCGTACCGATGGAGGGAACTGGTCTCGTCAACCGCGGCTTCAATCTCATCAGCGAGCGTATCTGAGAACGTGACCTGTTCACTATCGAGCGTGTTTTGTAACGATGCAAGCTCTCCAGTTGCTTGGTTCTCTGTCTGAGATTCGACACCCATTGATTCCAAATATAATATCTATGTGTAAAAACCCATTGGGGACGTACCACCAGAAATCGAATTCATATCTTCACCGATTCGCTCACGGCTAGTACAAGCAGTACCCAAGGCGTACTCGGCGAGATGGAACAAATGCTCATATGATGGTTGAGTAGTATTACATAAGTCACTGTCATCAGTCGGTAGTATGTCGACGACAGTAGCAGACCTCGATGAACCGAGCGTTGTTCCCGAACTGACCGCATTCCAACTTCGAATCCTCACTATCCTCTCCGAAGAGGCGCGCTACGGACTGGCGATCAAGCGCGAACTCGAGGCGTACTACGACTCGGAGGTCAACCACGGTCGACTCTACCCCAACCTCGACGATCTCGTCGAAATGGGACTCGTCGAGAAAAGCGAACTCGATAAGCGAACCAACGAATACGCACTCACCGAGAACGGTCACGATGCCATCGTCACCCAACTCTCGTGGGTGTTCTCACAGTTCGTCACCGATGACAGCCGCGCTCAAGAGATCAAGGACCTCGTCAACGCAGTCCAGTAGTCAAACATCCTCTTCTCTCAAAGGTCCATCATAGGACACGACGCCAGTGTGTTCGTCGTGTTCGTGGGTTCTACGCGCGTGAGCTGTCAAGACGGTACTTCACAATAAATGAGATTGATGATAATGATATGACTATTTTGTATTAGCTAGTGATGATTGAGTAGTGCTTACAAATACAGTCGATTCGAATGGTAGTGTACGACAATACTGAGTACGAGCAGATCGAATAAGAGACATGGAATCAGAAACATTGATTCTAGCCAGTGGACTGATTCCCAGTTCAAGCACGATCTGTGAGCACGTAGCACGATCACATGAGCGATGGTACGATAACCACGACGGTCTCATCAATCGGTTCGACGCACTCGAAGAATTTGAGCGAGGAGACAGGCAGCCGAAATTCACACGAACACGTCACTGTGAAAACGCCAGCAAAGGCAGATGGAGCTCCGAAAAAACATCTAATCGAGAACAAACCGAAGTCAACACCTGACAGTTCACTACCACTATGACGCGCTACGGCTATGCGGTCGAGAACGTCACCCTCCGGAAAGAAGGTATTCGAACGAATCGAGGGATGCAGAAAGCTACGTTCGAAGAGCGTGGACTCGACTACGCCGGAAAGCTCACAGAACAAAACTGTCGTGATCTCAAGCGCATCATTGTGTGGAACCACAATCATGATATCTACTACTATCGGATTACCTCCGATCTCATCCCGTGGTTTGATCAGTACGAACTCGACGATTTGCCAAATACTGAGATAATCAAACATCACCTCGCAGAAGTCGGGAGGTTCGCGTGCAAGCACGATATCCGTCTCACATTCCATCCGAGCCACTTTGTGAAACTAGCAAGTCCCGATGAATCTGTCGTCGAGCGGTCGGTGACGGATTTAGAGAATCACGGTACGATATTCGATGTGATGGGACTCTCACAGACACCGTACAACGCGATCGACATCCACATCGGCGCGCACTACGGCGACAAAGAAGCAACCGGCAGGCGTTTTTGTAAACATTTCGAGCAACTCTCACCAGCAGTGCAGAAACGATTGACAGTCGAGAACGACGACACTGAATCACTCTGGAGTGTTCCAGAGCTGATCGACGCGGTGTATGATCGTATTGGAATCCCGATCACATACGATGATCTCCATCATCAGTTCACGAGCCGGCGACTGACGCGCTGCGAAGCGCTCAGACGCGCGACTAAAACGTGGGAGACGACACCAATCATCCACTACAGCGAATCTCGACGCCTGCACAGGGCTGATTCCTCGATCCGACCCCAAAGCCACAGCGACTACATCACAGGACCAATCCGTACCTACGGAACGGATGCCGACGTAATGATCGAAGCAAAACAAAAGGAGCTGGCGGTACTCCGCTATCGTGACGCCAATTCATCGACAGGATCGAATTAAATATTAACGAACCGATATTTGAGAGGTCTACTCAATCAGCGTCAATCTGTCTCAGTTGGCTATTCTGACAACCAGCTGTAGTAGTCGTGACTCTCTGCGAGTCGTCGCTGAACTGCGTCAACATCGCCGGGTGTGATCTGTTCGAAGAACTCTCGGTCACTCTGTCGAAGACGTGCAATTTTTTCAGCAGAATTCGCAGAATCGTCTGTCTCGATACAGTGAGACGTGTCGATTCTGTGCTCGTCGCCAAAACACTGTCTGAATATGTACTTTGCTCGGTTTGCGTGAACACACGAACTAACGAGATAGATATCTTCAACAGTACCATCAATAGAATCGACGATTCGGCGGGTGAAGTATCCGTTTCCTTTTGTGTCTTGCGCGTTGTCGTCCAAGCGTATCTTTTTCGGGGGGATCCCACGTTCAGTGGCATAGTCTCGCATCGCTTACACTCCGCTCTTTGAACATCGGGATTTGTCCGTCCTCCTGTGAATATTAGATATGGCGCATCTGTACTTCGGTACACTTCGATACTTGTATCCACACGCTGTTGAAGATGCAGATGAAGGGAATCAGATCGAAGACGTTGTCCAAGCGTAACGACAACCATGAACAGTACTGAACCTCATAACACAAGTAGACGTGGATAGGTTACCCACTGTGAGCGGATTTCGAACTGGTGTTCGCTGTCTATTCGACGATACGCCATCATCTCCCATCCGATAATTTTTAAATTTGGGCTGATATTGTAATTTGATGAATTGGGCGTTTGTCCGATACTTGCACGTGAAAATGGTCGTGTTGCTCTTTCTGATAAGTGTGTCTGGTCTCGCGGCAGCGATAGCTACTGGGTTCATCGTCTGTCTTGCGGGACTCTCGCTGCTTTTACTCGTCCCAAATCCGTCCCAGCTACTCAGGGCACCCGTTATTGTCATAAGCGTTGGTATCGCAACTAGCGGCGTCATTGGGGTGGTGCTCTGGAGTGAGCGAAACGCAACAGAGCACGCTATTGCGACTGTTAATGCTCGACCCATGAAAGATGAATATCCCCAGACACGTGCGCTCGTCCAGTCGCTCGCCCAGCAAGCCGACGTACCGATGCCTACTCTCTTTGTCGCTCAGACACAGACGCCATTATCAATGACAACTGGGGTTCGTCCGAGCAGTGCTCAAGTTATCGTGAGTGAAGCCCTTCTGAATTCACTTCCTGATGAGGAGCTTGAGGCTGTTTTTGCTCACGAACTCGCCCATATCAAAAACCGCGATGTTGCTGTGATGACCGTCGCAGCTCTTCCGTTCGGTGCTGCTCAGCGAGTCCTCGAACTGCTGTTCGGACCGACCACCGGTGTAAAACACGGTGAACCGAGTCGTGCGAGTTACGCCGATCACCTCGTGGCACTTGGTCTCTTCTTCGTTTTTCCGGTCTGGATATTCGCACACTTGCTGACGGCATCATTCTCACGAACACGTGAGTTCACCGCTGATCGAGGAGCCGTCGCCATCACTGGTAATCCAGCTGCGCTTGCAGTTGCCCTTGAGCGCATTGATATGGCGCTTGCTGACCGTCCGTCGTCCGATCTCAGACGTATAGAGATTGCTGCTTTCGCTATCATCGAACCACCTTTCTCGACTCCGCAGGGACTGCTTCCTATCCGATCTCTACTACGGCGTGCGTTCGCTACGCATCCACCGACAGCTGAGCGTATTGAGCGTATTCAAGCACTGCGAACCCAATGCGATTGATACTAGCTACGAACCCACTGGAAGAGTACCTCACAGATCTGCCTCTTCAAAAGTGTCATATATTCATTGATTAGTACGACCTTGATCAACCGACTCCGGTGCGCGAACGGGAGAGTAGCAGTTACCGCTAGAGGTTTAATACAGATTCGACCGTTTTTGCCAGTATTGTAAATGAGTACAACCGATCCACCAGTAAATACATCGTCAAGTGTAGACGATCGAGAACAATCCGTAACTCCACTCGAACTGTTTTTCGATCTCGTGTTCGTGTTTGCGTTCACGCAGGTGACGGGCTTTCTCATCCATCATCTCACGTGGACTGGACTCGCACAGAGCGCCGCATTGTTGGGCGTGTTGTGGTGGGCGTGGGTTTGTTACTCGTGGTTGACAGGTGTTGTCAACGCAGAGGAGGTAATGTCCGCTCGGCTCGTGGTGCTGGCTGCGATGGCAGCAATGCTCATCGTCGCACTTGCCGTTCCCGACGCCTTCGGTGATGATGCAGTACTGTTCGGCATCGCGTACTTCATCGTCAGATTCCTACACATCGTTCTCTACATCGTCGTCGCACCGGCAGAAACACAAACCGCGGTCCGTCGCATTGCACCGGGATTCCTCGGTGGACCTGCACTCCTCGTCCTTGCTGGGTTCTTCGATGGATCAGTTCAGGCTATCCTGTGGATCCTCGCTATTGTCATCGATTACGGCATCGTGTTTATCCGTGGGGTTGAGGGCTTTCACGTTCACGTCGAACACTTCGTTGAGCGCCACCGCCTCATCATGATCATCGCTCTCGGCGAGTCGCTCATCGCGATTGGTATCGGGGCAGGGGGAATTCCACTGACTCTGACAGTTATCGGAGCTGCGCTGCTCGGTATTATTCTCGTGATCGCGTTGTGGTGGCTCTATTTCGATTACATTGTTCTTGCTGCCGAGAACCGCCTCAGCAAGGAGATTGGCACTGCTCGGGCCGTCATGGCCAGAGACTCGTACAGCTACATTCATCTACTGATCGTTGGGAGCATCATCTTTGTCGCGGTGGGGATTGAACAAACCATTGCTCACGTTGGCGAGCCGCTTGCGCTGATTCCAGCCATTGCATTTTGTGGTGGATGTGGCCTGTACTTGCTTGGTCACACCGCGTTCCGATTCCGCGACCATCGAACAGTCAGTTATCTCCGACTCGGCGTTGGTATCGTGGCTGTTGTACTGATACCAGTAGCCCTCCAGATACCAGCGCTCGCGGCACTGGCACTGCTTACCGCCTTACTCGTAGGACTCACAGTGTACGAGACGCTCTGGTCCGAACACCGGAATCGACTACGGAGCACAAAGTAGAATCAGGTCAGTAATTGATCGAGTCGGACTTACTGACACTTCTCGTGATGTCACCGTTCTCCATCGTGTACAGTGTCTCCCGGCGCTGGCGCACTGTCTATTCACTGGCGTCAACAGTTAGTTGTTCAGTTGGTTCAGTCTCTATTGCTTCTTGACACACGATAATGTCGTGAGAGGGGAGCCGTGGGTCGTATCGACGGAGAGCAGTTCGATACTGTTTGGTCGTCCACGCTGCTGCGCGCGCAGTCGGTCGGCTTTCGAATCGAAGCCCTGTGGTCGGAACGGGCTGCGATCCAGTACGTCCACAGATGAGATAGAACGCTCCATCTTCGTTCGAAAGTGCCTCAATCTGTTCGCGGAGGTCAACAAGCGTCGTTTCAATCATTCGTGCCGCTCTGAACCCGCTGTTGGCAGGATATTTTCAGTTCGTTCCATTGTTAGATGTCTCCGTTGATAACCTCCGCAACCCGCTGTCGATCGAACATCCGCTCGGATTCGGGAATCTCGGGATACGGTCCCTTGACGTACGTTGGCCACTCACCGAACTGCTCCGGATAGAGTTGTTTTGTGCTCATCTCCAACTGGAAGAGGTTCAGGATCGGTCCCTGATATCGCGCCCTCAATGGATGGACACGGTCGTTCTGAACCGCGGTGATCTCGGATGCAACCGGAGCTGCTCCGAGCGTCTCACGAATATCCTGCATGTTCGAATTGGGGTGGATACCACCGAGGAACAGTATCACGTCCGGATCAGCTTCGAGCGGGGCTTCGAAGTCGACTACAGCCCCAGCTCTATCGTGCAATCGAACGCGTCCTGTGGACCAAGCGGACGCGTGTGTGCCGTCAGGACCCCCGGTATATTCAGCATGTACGCATCGACATCTCGTTCGAGATCAGCCGCAGTGATCATCACCACTGTCGGCCGTTCCCTGTCTGGCGGGAGGTAACTCTCGATCGAGTCGAGAATTCCTGCACGAATCTCTGCAAGTGCTTCGTATCGTGCTTCTTCTCGGAAGACTGCCGCGACCTTTTCGAACATTTCCCACAGTCCATAGTACTGATAGTCATCCACCCCTGCGGGTGGCTCTGCGTGCCGCTCGCTGTAGTTGTTCCCGAATCACAGGCCAACGTTTTCGCTGATCTCCTCGATATCGTCCATCCAGTTTTCGAGCGAGAACACGCTCGCTGGATCAGTGAGATGGACATCACTGTCTAACTCGTAGAGTTTCTCTTTGCTCGTCTCCCACGAGGGGTAGAGCCCTGTCCAGTCGAGCGAGACACCCTCAAGACGGGGCGTGAACTGATTCCAGAGCGCGTGATAGTAGTCGGGGGCGTGCATTGCGGTCACGTCGTTCCCACGACCCAGTGCGAAGGCCATCCCGGCCAAATGAGTCAGTCGGGTGAATATGCGCTCGGGAACAGCGTCAAACGTAACCGGACCCATCGGTGCCATCGTTACCGAATAGGAGTCGTCTGCTGCGGCTGTCTTCTCATTCGGGGCTGTATCGGTTGTTTGAGTGTCTGTAGTAGTCGATTCAGGTGCGGAGCTTGATTCATTACCACCAAGACAGCCCGCCAGAAGTCCACTTCCGACAACGACGCCACTGTACTTCAGGTAATCGCGCCGTGTTGATGTCTCGTATGCAACGCTGAGATGGAATAATTGGAACCGAGGTACCGACACAAGAGGGCTGTACCGAGTACAGCGGCGTCACCGACCGATTCAGGTACAGGATGGACAATACCTGCTGTGAGGTGATCTTTCCGTGATTTTACACATCCGTCTCCCAGACTCATCCCTCGTTCTTATGACAGACGAAGGCCCTCTGTGGGTGCTTTTTCTGCATCGATATCAAGCAGCGTCTCACTGGTCCAACGAACAACGATACAGCAGAAGACCAGTGAGTACTAACCGAGCACGGTCGGCGTTCACTCGCCAGCGTAGGTGGTAAAAATCTCCTCAACAGAAGCCTCTCGGAGTGAAAACGTCTCGATTGTTGTGCCAGCCTCCTCGATGGCCCGCAGAATCCTCCGTCGGTTATCCATTCGGAGGGTACTGACAACGAGTGTCTCGTTGTCTCTCTCGACATCAACGACACCATCGACGGACTCGACGGCTGTGGTCGCGTCGTCCGGAACGCCAGTCGTCTCGATGATGAGTTCGTCAGGAATGCCAGCCTCCGTCCGAAGGTCCGAGACCGCTCCTTCGGCAACTAACTGTCCTCCGTTGAGGATCCCAACTCGGTCACAGACAAGCGCGACCTGTCCGAGAACGTGACTGGAGAAGAAAACGGTCGTCCCCTGTTCATTCACGTTGTACACGATTTCTCTGACTTTCTTCGCGCCGTTCGGATCGAGACCAGTAAAGGGTTCGTCGAGAATCAATAGCTCGGGATCGCCGACCAGCGCCATCGCCAACGCAAGCCGCTGTTGCATCCCATGCGAGTACTTTTCCGTCCGCTGATCACCCGCTTCGGTGAGTCCAACTTGGGAGAGCAGTGTCTTCGGGTCGTCAGCAGCACCCTTCGCGTCGATCGCGTAGTCGAGGTGAGCCTCGCCAGTCAGTCGGTCGTACAGACTGAATCGGTCGGGAAGAATTCCGATTCGGTTGTGAAGCGCTCGCACGTCAGCCTGTGGATCGGAACCGAGCACCTTCACCTCACCGTGGGACGGTTTGATATAGTCCATCAACAGAGCGATTGTTGTGGATTTTCCCGCGCCATTCGGACCGAGGAAGCCGAAGATTTCCCCCGCTCGAACGGTGAGATCGAGACTATCAACGGCTGTTACGTCGCCATACACCTTCGTCAGAGCAGTCGTTTTGATAGCAGGCATTGTTATGAGAGATCAGCCGTTCGAAATACGTGAAAGCCAAGCGCACTCGGGATGATGATCCAGAGTCCGAGAATCACGAGCCCAAATTCCTCTGTCAGGTAGAACGGAGCTGGGTCGGTAAAAACGAGGTCGTAGACGAGTGCATTCGTCGTAATACTCGCCTGAAACTGACCGAGAACGTTGAAATATCCGCTCGCGCCGTTGCCGACTCCGAGCACCCGATTTGTTATTAAATAAAACGCTGTGATCGGGCTGAGTCGTTCAAACAGAAAGAGCCACTCCGATGCAGGCGGAGTGAAAATGTTCAGCGTCTCTCCCGTTACGAGCGAATACATCCAGTTACGGATCCTATACCACGACAGCAAGAAGACGAGGAAATAGCCGAACGTCCCCGCCGCTGCCCGGGTCGGTCGTGAGACGGCCGCTGAAATGCCAGTGGCAATGCTCACGTTCACGAGCGTGTACAGCAACGAGAGACCGAGAAAGCTGGCGAAACCGATCAGAGAGAAGAGACCAATACGGACGATCCCGGTGGCACCAGCAACGAGAAAGGCGGCGATCAATGGAACTCCAAGAGCTACGGACTGGCCGAGAATCTTGCCAATAAGTATATCAGATCGGGTCTGTGGAAACCCAACAGCAAATTTGATGCTGCCCGATACTCGTTCACCAGCGATCGACCTGTATGCAATCAGAATCGCTGTCAAGGGCACAATTACGCCGACCGGCCGCTGAAAAGCAGCGAGTACGACATTGGTTCCGAGTTGGTTCTGGACGAAAGGTGGTTCGTCTCCCATGAGATAGATCGCTCCAGCCGTTATCAGAAGTCCCATGAGCCAAGCTCCCTTCGAGCGAACGAGATCACGAAACTCTTTTCGAGCGACGGGTCGCCAATTCATGCGACGATTATCTAAAGAAAAGAACAAACCGATTTCGATCGATCCCGCTTTCAGATTCTTGAGTTATAGGTCGCTGTCTGTGCTCAGAACTGCCAACTTTTGCCACTGTGTTCACTCAGGAGAGGGAATGAATAGGATTCTCTAATGGTATTGAAGCTCCATACAACAGACGTGACTCAGAATGAGACAGCTGATCAGTGAGTACTGTTTATCGCGTAGCAACGTAATAGAGTGGGACGACGCCAGGAACGATGAATGGATAGACAAGAGGGCCAACAATAGCCGACTCTGTTCTGGCTATGCCTGCGATACCGCCCATCGTGACAAGAAGGTATCCGACACACGAGGCAAGCAAGCCGTTGGTCATTCCAAAATACCAGAACGCTACGGCAAGAGCAGTTGTGCCAATCTGTCCCCACGCCCCAAAACGACACAACGTGGCTGGCTTTACGTCCATACTCGTACTCGTTATCTATGGCGGTTGATCAGCATGCTGAATCATTCACCGTTTGGGTGTTCGGAGTGATCGGTCGATACTGTGATGAAGCATACGATGGTGCGTTCACCTGCTCCCACCGCTGTGATCGAACGAACGCACCGTACTTCGCTTGATTGTTGTTGCCCGTCTTTGATCGACTTCGTCGTCCATAGAGAGCAGCCTCTCAGCGTGCGTTCACTAACTCTCTGTAGGATAAAAGGAAGTAGCGCCATGATCGGTCTGCCACGCGTACGCGTACGTCCACGAGGTTGATACCCGTGACAGCGTCCGGCCGTCATCACTCTCACCGGTGGCTCCGTTCCACTGCGCATCATCCGCTTCGAACAACGCCGGATCGTTGGTAGGCTTGAATTCGAACCCCGGGTTTTCGAATGCGTTTAGTTCTTCATCAGTTGCGAAGACAACAATATCTGTACCACCAACACGTGTCATCACGATCCCATCGGCTGTCTCGATCCGTGGACGAGCAAAGCCAACCGCTTCGTCCTCAACTGTTACACCCAGCACGTTGGTTTTCGATGATATGTCCGATGGACCCCGCTTCTCCCAGTCACGAGGTCCTCCATGCAGCGCGAGGTAACCGAACGTATCTTCACGCTGGAACACAGCCATCGCATCACTCTTGTAGCCGATTCCGGTTTCGTTTTCTTCAGATATCCAACTCCGGAGTTCGACCATCCCTTGGAGAAGTCGTAAAAATGGCCGGATGTTGACCGTCTCGGTCCCAGTCTCTGGATTTCGAGCAAGATTGGCCGCTCGAATGAGGCTAAACGCAGCGTCCATCACCTCACGGCCCGCTGGATGTTCAAGCAGTCCCGTCGTTGTCCCAGCGAACTGTTGGAACAGAGTCGGCTCCGTGTTTGGACGCTGGAGCACGACTCCACTGGGATGTGCTGCGTGAAACGCTTCCCATGTCGTCATCCGGGCTGGATGCAACTCTAAATTGGTCCCTGCAAGCTCTCCACGGATGCACTCGCCGCTCGATTGTTTCCATTCTGAGCCAGTCTCCTGATCTCTCATCACGAGATTGTTCTCGACAATTTTACCTCCAAATTCGAATGTCAGCGTCTGCCCATCAATTCGGCGGTCATATGCGACTGCACTCCCACAAAGTGGACAGTAGGACACCAGAACAGGCGTTCTACTGATTATGTCGTTGACCATATGGTGAATATTGAGAATCCGTTCTGGGTACGCACGCGCTCCACTTTTCGCGTCGATAACCAATAGATCATCCGCATGCTCTCCGAAGTACGTCCTCTCAAATGCTGGCTCGGCGATGCTTGGTATGAACTCTGTATCGAATCCTTCGATAACTTGCATTGGTGTTACCCACTAACTCCTTAGTACCGGAACGACATAATACTAATATATAGTACAGTTCATCGCATTGACGAGGAGTAATTACCTCTACTTGAGGTAAGGTACTTTCACTGCTGATAGCCGTATTTAGATTTCTCGGCGTTATGTCGTTCACTCTCTATCAGCCCGTCACTGTCTGACCCGGTGACGTCTCTATGAGATCTGTCCGAATTCGTGTCTAACTAATAGTAAAAATAGTAGAAGATAGCTCGATATTCTGTCTTAGCTACTACGATTCCCAATCGTATTCTGATGGCAGTAAGACTGAGAAAATAAACAACCGTCTATCGCGTCCAGATTCTACAGCAAGACAACCAATACGGTCTGTAGGATGACCACTCCACTAGTAGCGATCAGTCCCATATGATGTATTGTGACAAGACCGCCGAGACCCTCTCGCACATCGTCTATATCACCGTCTGAAGATACCGATTTGACCGCAGCGATACGAGCTCGGAGCTGCGAAATCACGTAACCCATGCTCAGAAAGAGCCAAACGGCAACTGTTAGCGCTGACTCTCCGAAGTTTTGCTGCCACATTTGGTACAGAACTAGTACTGTACCGCTACTGACGACAGTAGCCATCGTCGGTGGGGCAATATTGATGATACGTTTTAATTCTGCGTGAATCAACCGCGCGTTTTCATCCGTGACACGTGGATTGTCGCTGTCAAACACGAGACCCCAGACAGGCTTTTCGACATACGATAACGTGGTGAAAAAGCCGGTTGCGAATGAGAAAGAGATGGCGATTACTATTGATGTGAGATTAGCCATGAGCACCCTGTTTGTCAGCTTTCATTCCAATGACACTATTTGTCGAGCTAACTTCGGTACGATGTGGCCGGTTATTCTGAATAGTGTGTGTCCAACCAACTATCACAGTCCCAACTGTCTTCCCGACAGTCCAAGAGTCACGTCTGATATTCGATCCGTCTTTGATCTGCATATCGGATTCCCGATTCCAACTTCAACGCCATAGCATATAATTATAATATATACTACATTTTATTAGGTTGGAAACGGTTGAGTAGATGAAGTCTGAGTAAGTGAATACCCTGCTGTGTAGTTGTCGCTGAATTTCTCTATTACTGCTCTTCTTTAGCGTCTCATTGTGACATCATTTGATGAGTAAAACAAGCTAACTATCCTACTACCCGTTCGTGATAACTCCCACATCAGCGAGTTGCTTATTTTCTTGGTGAATCTTTAGCTGGACATGAGTAACGGCAACCGTGAATATGTCTTCAAGCCAGCGCTCGGTGAAGGGGACTCTCGTGCCTCAGTTGCAATCGAGTTTCTAAGTCGGAAATGGACTCGAACCATCATCGAGATACTGCTCGATCAAGAGAGTCTTCGATACAACGAGCTCAAAGACGAACTTGATGGAATTTCGGATAAGGCACTCTCAAACGCGCTGGAGGGGCTGGAAGACATGTACTTAGTTCACCGCGAAGTGGTGAACGACCGACCGGTCAAGGTACAGTATTCGCTTACTGAAGTCGGCGACTCACTCGGAACAATAATCGACGATTTCTTGGAATGGAAATATGAATATATCCAGTACGTAGAACATATCGAGGAAGGAGCGAATAACAGCGAGCTTCAGTGAGTGGCTCGACATCGAAAAATATTCTGCGAACGACAGCGTCACGATTGGGTTTATCCGCGATAGAAGACTCAAGAAACGGTTTTAGACGAGGTCCCGAACACTACTGTACATCGGCAGATTTGATAGGAGTACACTGATCAAAGATCGAGTTACCCACATTCACCAAATCCCTGTGATTGGGGCGAGAACAATCACCAACACGTCATGTGCTTTTCCGTCCCAAGATGAATTGCAGACGCTTGCGCACAATTCTCGTCCACTCTTCGCCCGTATTTATCGCCTCCACAACAGTCGATGGGAGTTCTCTCCAACCCCTGCCCCAGGGTATAACGTCGATGTCCGTCCCATCGCCCGTGTTGGCCGTACGTAGCCAGTCAGAAATCGTGTCAGGCGATCGGTGACGGACAACTGTTTTCTCATCGTTGTCGTACTCAATTAGTCCAACGTCATCTAACCTCGGTAAGTCGACATGATGGAGTGTCGCAAGCAGTGTGGATCCGTCCCCATCCTCATCCGTTGTCTGTGATCGTGAAGACGATCTCAATGCCGTTTCGAGTTCACCAAGAGGAAGAGGCAAGGTACGCTCTGCAATAATCGACATGATGTGTTGACGACGCGAATGTGCAAGAAGGACCGCAAGCGCATCCCACGGAATGGCGGGATCATCTACTCCCGAGAGCCAGACATCCATCCCCTCGACAGGAACGTGTTCGGTTATACTGATGCCCACTGATTGTCGCTCGATCCACTCTGCTGCTTCCAACGCTGGTAAGCACCGGTGGGACAGATCAATGAGAATTCGCTGGTGGTCTACTTCAGTTACCGGTGCCAGCGATTCATCCGCCTCTCGTACAGCAAGTTGACTGGCAAGGGTACGCTGTGATATCGGACCGGATCGCTCCCGTAGTATGGCAATAATCTGGCGCTGTCGTGGGTCGGCGAATATCGCCGACTGGATCGGCATAGTCCCGGACGGTGATTGTCTCTCGCTCCTCATACAGCATAATCTACCGCGCGAAACGTCATAATCAGAATGGCGGATATATGAGGTAGTGACGATAACTACTGTAAGGCGTTACCAAATGCCACATTCAGCAGTTTTTTCTGAGCTTTTCGAAGATGCTGATGAAAGGTCGAGGAGCTGATGTCGAGTGATGCGGCAACATCTTCTCCAGAACTCTCTCGGGGAGAATCGAAGAATCCTGAGTAACACGCCGCCTCAAGCGCCGTCCGTTGGCGGTCTGTGAGTGAGTCTTCGATCACAGTTCGGAATTCACCCGGAGACACTTGCTGGCGGGTTATGTATCGTTGGCCAGCAAATTCCATGTCGGGGTGGATTTCTTCGACAGCCTCTGTAACCGCACGGACGTTTGCTGTCGCTGGCAGTTCGCCCACGACTCGCAACTCATCATTCGTAATCTCGGTGGATTTCGTCCGTCCGTCGAACCGCCAAAACAGCGCCGCTAACGTATCGTCGGTCATCCGCACCGCAATACGAACGTGGTCACCTTCCTCAATGAGAACGCGTGCGCTCGTCACCGATGGAAACTCATCGACGAGTTCCATACACTGTTCGGCAGTGAGTCCGTCAATGGTATAATAGTGGAGATAGTCATCGTCGTCCAGATGGATTGCCCGATCGCTCGAAAGCTCGAGAGCTCCATCAACCTTCGAAACGAGGGGTTCAGCCAGCACTGTGGAGTAGTATTCGACCTCAATCATTCGATCTGCCAGCAGCGATTTTCCACGTTCGAGTGCAGTGATTGCGTGACCTACTATTTCCGCGAGTTGCCGAATAATCGCTTGTTCGATATCGCCGATCGTCGCCGAACGTTCCGTATAGAGGTTTAAGACGCCATACCGTCGACCTTTGTAGACGATCGGCACAGCAATCACTGAGTGAGTCTGGCAGTCACGATCTTCACACCACTGTTCATAGGCAGGGTCCTCACAAATGTTCCGTGAGAGCTGCACAGACTGTGTATTCATTGCCTGAGCAATTGGACCCTGTCCAGTTGGATCGTTCTCATCGAGTGAGATCGTAATGTCTGTCAGATGTCCACTTGCTCCAGTTGCCGCGTGAGCGGTGAGCTCTCGGCCATCCCTGCTGGTGTGTCCGATCCAGGCGAAGTCGTAAACATTTGATGCAGCGAGACGCTCACAAACCCGTTGTTCCATCTCGGTTCGCGTGGACTGTCCTAGTACTATGTCACTGACATTCAGTGCGACACCTTGAAGATGGTTAAGCGCGGCCACCTCCTGACGTTGCTGTTCGAGTCGACGCTCTTGTTCCTTGCGCTCGGTGATATCCCGGACAACACCGACCCGCTCGTGAAGAGCCTCACCCGGCAGAAGCGAAAACGTCGCCTCAGCGGTAGTCGTCTCACCGTCGGATCGTTGGAGGTCAGCCTCGACCTTCGGTTCATCGCCCTCCCCTCTCCTCATCTCCGCTTCAACCTCCTCGGCGGTAGCGATGATCGTTTCGTCGACGATCAACGAGACATGCTCGCCACAGAGTTCCTCGCGGTCGTACCCCACCATGTTGGCGTACGCCTCGTTGACCATCGTAAAGTATCCCTCACCGTCGACAGCGTACACACCATCGTTAATTGTCTCGAAAATCGTCTCGTACAGTTCGAGCTGACGCTCACGTTCTTTGCGATCGGTGATATCGTTGACGACGATCTGTGCCGCTGGCTCACCCTCGTGCATGATCGGGGTACTGGTCAGAATTGCGTGCTTGAGTCTGCCGTTTGCATCAATAAGTTTCGTTTCTATTGGTGAATGAGCCACCCGTTCGTCAATAACGCGTTGGATCCGCTCGGTCGTCTCGAAACGGTCATCTGGATGGACGAACTCGATTGCCGACTCGCCGAGGAGGTCATCAGCCGCGTTGGCTGCGAGTCGATCGGTTGCTGCGTCGTTCACATACGCGATCGTCCCATCCGCAGTGTAGATGACGATCGACGCGGATGAGGTTTCGACGAGACGGTGGTAGCGATCGCGCTGCTCTCGTAGTTCCCGTTCGCGTTCGAGACGATCCGTAATATCTCGAACGACGCCAGTCGTCCCTTGGAATGCCTCATCGTCTGGACGGATCGTGAATCGATTTTCGACGGGAATTCGCTCACCATCGGGAGTGTAGTGGTAACTGTCTGTACTCGCAACGTCACGCTCTCCCTCACGTAGATCTTGGATCAGTTCCGCCGACTGCGATAGCCCTTCATTGTCGACCACTTGGGAGAAGGACGATCCGAGGAGTTCCTCGCGCGTATAGCCCGTCAACTCACAGTAGGCATCGTTGACCATCGTAAACCGGCGATCTGCGTCGGTCATATACACACCATCGCGAACGTTCTCGACAGCGATTCGATAGTCTTCGAGCTCGCGTTCGCGTTCTTTTCGCTCACTCATATCAACGAGTGTCCCGAGGATCGCTGGCTCGCCTTCGTACTCGATGAGATCACCGTGGATTTCAACGTCAACTGCTGTCCCATCTGCATGTTTTCCCCGTCCTTCGTACCGAATAACGTCGATTTCACCGTGTTCACGTTGGCGGACGTACTCAGCGACTCTGGCTCGTTCGTCCTCCGCCACGAAGTCCAATACTGATTCACCGAGTGCCTCGTCCGGAGTGTAGCCAAGAATATCGGTGAATGTCGGGTTGACGTACTTCACTATTCCGTCCTGAATGATGCAGACGCCTACGAGACTCTGCTCAACGAAGCGTTGATATCGAGACTTCGTTGCCTGCCCGGCTTCGAGTTCGCTCCGATCGCTTTTCGAAGCATCGAGGTCGTCTGTCGAGGTAGTTGATAGTCGCCACCAGACTCGTCCACTGGAACTGACTTTCTTCGTCCTGAGCGCGCCCAGATCGACGAGTTTCTGCAGTCGCTTGTAGGCAGTCCGACGGGGGCAATCAAGAGAATCGGCAATCTCTGGCGAGGTCAGGGGCTCGTTCGGGTGATCGGTGTGTTCGAAGACAGAGAGCGTCTCTGCATAGACGTCCTCCGAAGCGTGCCGTGAGGACATGCAGGCCGTGTGGATATCGGAGGTGAAAACAGTTCCGTCAGCGTCACTCACGATGTCATTAGGCTACAACGGAGTGGGTGGCATTTGTAGCCCAGATTAGCTTATCCGCCGGCAGAAGAGAGTAGTTCACGACGATTGCTCAACTATCGCTGTCTCGTGGATGAGAGTCGAACCGTTACTCCGGATAATTGGGTCTAAACGACCAAGCGGGCGCAGGATTATACAGCCGCTCATCGGTATCGTCAGCGTACGGCATCCGATCAGGTGCTTCGAGTAGTTCGAGATACAATCCCCACTCCACTCGACAGTATACGTACGTCAAGCCCTCAGTTGGTCCATCATTGTTCGTCTGTGGGCTATCGAGCACCGTGACGTCGTCTCGATCGTCCAATGAAGCCACAGCCGCGTCAATCTGTTCGACGTGGAGTGCGAGATGCATCGCTCCCGCATCCGAGTTTTTCGTTGGTTTCTCATCTTGATCGGGAGCATCCCACTCGAACAGTTCGAGATTCGTCGTCGGACCACACCGCAACATCGCAAGCGACGCTGTCGCGTCTGGATGAACGTCGAGGCGACGTTCCATCGAGTCACCATCAGAATCACCGAATGGGCCTTTTCGGTACAGTTCTTCACAGTCGAGGACGTCGACGAAGAAATGAACCGCTTCGTCGAGGTCCGGAACAGTCAGCCCAACGTGGTGAACGTCGTGTGCCGTCAACGGGTGCTGGGTGTCGGTCATGCCACACGGGTCTGTGAGGAGATAAAATAACGGTTGGCTTCTCTGTCTGAAGCGATAATCGACAATGAGAGTTCATAATCGAGGGTGACGGTGAACACTATCCCTCACGTGGCCGGAAGAACATCTCGCGGCTGGAGTCCGTCGAAGACATCATCGGTCATAGATTTGATAACGACCCGTGATTCTCACTGAGTGGGATACTGATCGATGACTCGCTGAATCTCATCCTCCCACCCGAGAAGGATGAGTGAATCGTTGCGCTCGAAAGTGAACGAACTGTTCCACGATTTGATTTCACCATCTCGGACAACAGCAGCGAGGATCGTATTCTGTGGTAGCGTTGCTTCGAACTCATCGGGCGTTACTCCAATGAGATCCGGCGTTTTCACCACTAACTCACGAATCGCACGACTTCGAAGGAACTGGACGATCCAACTGGTTTCATCGGTCAAGTCGCCGACAGCCCATGCTTCAGTCAATGACGTGGGAAGCGTCTCCGCACCGAGACGCTCAAACTGCTCTGTATTCTCGCGCATATTGACGCGCGCGATCACAGATGTGATGTTGAACGTCTCGATCGCAAGCTCTGCGATGCGGAGATTCGCTTCATCGTCATCGGTTGCGGCGACGAGTAATTTTGCATTCCGTATACCAGCAGCAGGAAGGACATCGGGATCAGTCCCGTCTCCTGCATGGACGATGAATCCTGCATCGCGTGCTGCTTCGAGCTGTTTTCGATCTGACTCGACGATCTCGACTCGTTGACCGTCCTCTAAATACCGTTCGGCCAACGTTCTCCCGACCGAACCGCCTCCGATGATGATGACTCGTTGTGGAATAACATCGAGGTACTCTGCGATGTGACGTGCAAATCCACCCTCAAAGACGACGGTAACAAGAATCACAAGGAACACTGTCCCAGCCAATCGAGTGGCCGAGATCGGTCTGACCTCCTGAATCCGGAGTGCAAAGAGCGTTGCAACGCTCGCTGGAATGATGCCGCGTGGCGCGACGAAACTCATAAAGAGTTTTTCATGAAGCGTAAATCGATCACCCCTCGCCGAGACAAACACGAGCAGCGGGCGGATGACGAATACGACAGCAAGAATAACGATAAGACCGCCAACTCCCAGCGCCTCAAGCGAATCGAAATCAATCAAGGAAGCGAGCATGATGAAGATAAATGACAGCACGAGTAGCGTCAGATCGTCTTTGAACTCCGCGATGTTCGCCTCATACGGGAGGTCAGTATTTCCGAGTAGGAGACCGACCGTCGCTGCCGCAACGATGCCCGCTTCTCCAGAGAACGTTTCTGCACTCGCGTGTGCGACGACTGCACTCGCTAAGACGAGCAGCCGCGAGTATTGGGGTGCGTTCCGGGGAGAGAGATCGATATGCTTGAGCACGTACCAAACACAGAGACCGACAACGCACCCAATAAGAACTCCAATTCCGAGACGGCTAAAGAACGCTCGAAGAAAAGCAGTGAAATCTGTTTCCTGAAGGGTAACAGCTTCGTAAATTGCAACAGCCAAGATGGCTGCGGTTACATCGTTCACAACCCCCTCAGTTTCGAGGGTAGCAGCAA
Organism: Halocatena marina; assembly: GCF_023276375.1. Classification (GTDB taxonomy): domain Archaea; phylum Halobacteriota; class Halobacteria; order Halobacteriales; family Haloarculaceae; genus Halocatena; species Halocatena marina. The sequence goes on from NZ_JALLPK010000001.1 coordinate 1,537,436, forward strand.
CGCGCTCACGAACGTGGACAACCGAAAGTATCGGCCGTATAACCGTTGGACCAGTTGCGACGAGAAGCGCACCGACGAGTAATGAGACGCCCCACAATGCTCCAACAGCGATGTGCACCACGACAGCCGTTCCCACGAAGGCGATGATCGCACCAATGGTTATCAGACCCAGTGTCTCCGAGGGTGCTTGTCGAAGTTTCGTGGTGTTGAGGTTGAACGCGCCTTCAAAGATGATGATCGAGACGCTCAACCCAACGATTGGAGTCAATGCACCACCGAACGTCTCGCGTGTGAGGAGTCCCAGACCTTCTGGCCCAATTGCAATCCCAGCAATGATGAGAAACGGGACACTTGGCACTTGAAACCGATCAGCAAGCACCTGTGCGGCAACTCCAAGACCTATGACGATCGCAAAGATTTGTAAAATTGATGAGCTCATGATCCTCCCCCTAGAAGATTGATGCTGTGCGGCCAAGAATCTGTCCAGTGTGTAACCGACCATCACTGAACTGACGACTGGTCGCGTCTGTTCGAACAATCAGAGAACGTGTCGCTTCGGCAAGTCACGATTCGAGACGAAAGCCTCGTCTACCGAACAGAGAGACCGTCGAGATGCACGAATGTATCGGCGGCTATCCGTGCTCTACCATTACAGAGACCATCTGTGTTCGTCTACGACCGGAACGACAGAGTGCCTCCATTCCTACAAGGATAGTACACGATTGAGACAATGAGCCAATATGAACTACATACACGAATGTATCTACAAGTAACTCTTTTTATTTTAGCATAATAAAATATTTATACTATTAGAATTAATATTTTTATGGATAGATGAGAGAAAATCAATCCACAAAACGTACTCGCAAGTATATCGACAGACGAACACTCCTCAAGACCGGAGCAGTTGGGGCGGCGGGCCTTGCCATGGGATCTGGATTCGCCAGCGCACGTCTCGAATCGAACGACGAACCACTACGCGGGAGCAACGTTCATACAGTAACATCGTCGGGAGGGGCTGAAATCTCCGAAAAACAGCGTCATGAGATTCGTACGCGCGCTGTTCGAGACTACGAGCGGAAAAACGGCCGCTCGGTAGACGCCATCGGGGTAAGCAAACCGCAAGCCAATGAGAGCAACGTAGTGGCATACGCCTACGGTCTCGACGCGAACGGGAGGGCCCATTCATACGTCGGTCTCGCTGGCGAAGACACCACACGTGCAGAGATGCAGTCCGGACGGGCAGAAGCACTCATTCACAATCGATTCGACCGGCGCGTTTCTGAACTCTCCTCGAACATCAAAGCCTCGGAGCAACAGGTCACCACGATGGCTGGCGGAACAGTTACCGACACGGAAAACATGGAACAGTTCGGTAAATTTGATCTAGAGTATGCTTCAGATCCCTATGGTGTAGTAGGGATGACCAACTACTGGTTCAAAGACACGACCAATAGTTCAGAAGCAGATGCCCATGCGTTCCATACCCCTGCTGGCTACGAACCTGGGACCCAAGCGTTCGGCTCCGAGTACAAGAACGATTGGGGACGAGTGTTCCACCGATGGAACAAGTGTGAGATGGGGAATACGAATCTCGACTACGGACAGTGGCAGCCATACGGAACGAAGAGTGGGTCGACGACACAGGGATATTCGGTGAGTGTGAGTGTCGGATACGAAACCGGATACGCGACGGCCGGACTGTCGTGGTCATACAGCCAACCGAACGTCGAAGTTGTGGATGAGTCTTCAGCATACAACACCTACAACCAGTGGCACCTGAAACTGAACAGCGATTGGGACGATGATACGCGGACGAACTTCATCGGCTTTCAACCATCAAGTACCGTCTCCACGGACGACTGGGAATCCTCGATGGGTGAAAAAGATATCTGCGAACTAGAGGTCAAGGCGCGGTTCGACAACGGGTATAGCCACTTCCGACGGCTGCGGACGTGGAATACATACAAGATCGTGCCTGCCTGATATTTCACGAACAGACACTAGTAATGGCGCTCATTCGATACGGGTGCATCTGACGACGCGACGGCATTTATTTTCAGTTCGTTCTACCGTGGTGGGCTCGTGCTAACACGCTTTGCCGACATCCGAGTGGTGTTCACGTAGTCTGTACATCAACGATCGTGTGAGATTCGGTGAAGCAGTCTGAAATCGCAGTCATCCGTGACCAGACACCGCATCCGATTCACCAATTCGCCAAATTAATATATAAATATAATATTATCTTACTATCAAAACAATCATATTATGATAGAATAATTTATAATAATAGAGTTGAATTTATTCATGTCGGTCGGTTACGGAGATTATCCCACTAGCGTCTTGAGGCAGTCAGTGACCGACGACAGAGAGTGAAGACAATGATCGACGACAGTTCACGCGGATCGAGAGACGAATCGACCAGCAAACGACTCCGGCGGAGACGTTTCCTGCAGACCGCGGCGGCGACACTCGGTGGCACAGCCATCGCTTCGACCGTGAGTGCTACATCCGGTAGTGACAACATAGGTTCGGATCAGGTGCACACGCAGGCGTTCGACAATAATGAGTGGACGCTCACTTGGCGCGATGAATTCAATCAGGGGTCAATCGATCAAGGCATCTGGAACTTCGAGAGTGGTAACAACAACGGGTGGGGGAATAACGAACTCCAGTACTACCAACGTGAGAACGCGTGGGTTGAGAACAATCATCTCGTCATCGAAGCCCGCGAAGAGCAAGCCAACGGCTTTGATTACACGTCCGCGCGTATGACCACTGCTGGAACGTTCGAAAAACAGTACGGTCGTGTGGACGTTCGTGCCCGTCTCCCACAGGGGCAGGGTATTTGGCCTGCAATCTGGATGCTCGGTGCCGATATCGGATCGGTCGGGTGGCCTAACTGTGGTGAAATCGACATTATGGAACTGATCGGGAACGATATCGACACCGTGCACGGCACCATCCATGGGCCTGGGTATTCCGGCGGGAACAGCATCGGTGGCTCCTACAACAACGGATCATTCGCCGACGCCTACCACGTCTTCCAACTCACGTGGTACCCCGATGCTATCAAATTCTTCGTGGACGGACAGCACTACTTCACAATCACGCTGTACGACGTGGAGAACTCGGGGTACGAATGGGTGTTCGATGACGGTCCATTCTTCTTCCTCATGAACGTTGCTGTCGGTGGCAACTGGCCCGGCAATCCCGATGCCAGCACACCGTTCCCCCAGCGCATGGAGGTTGACTACATCAGAGTCTACGACTGGGTCTAGCTCGACGAACTACATGTTTCACATAAACTTGTGAAACAACAACTGGCAACTTGTGTACTCAGAGTCGCTCAACGCGATATTTTATACAGGAGCTCTCCAGTACAGTCAGACATACTCACGATGCTACATCTGGTAGGATAATACTCAAAAAACGGACTACCCCACTATCCACACTGGGATATTAACCTCATAGAAAATAAAATAAGTGTGGTAACGACCACAGCTCGGAAACCGATCAACCATCGGAACACAGAATGATAGCAAAAATATCGATAAACCAATAAAAATATCTCAGATATCACCGTTCTCGGTTTGAGCACCAGCGGAGCGATGCATCACTCGTGATGAGTGATTCACAATGGTGTTCTTTCACCAGTGAAGTCCGCTACAAAACACGCTGCACTTAAAAAAGAGTGCATGTGAATCGAGGTAGTAATGAAAACAGCCATTAGGCTGTACGGGAAGCTAATAGACAAGCCAGATGACTATTCGTGCCACAATCGCTATCGATACCGCTGACTTCGACCTCGGAGAGGTCTTAACAGCACACGATACATTCGCTGAATTGACACAATTTATTCCGATTGACGACACGCTTGTGCCGTATTTTTGGGCTGAAAATCTCGATCTCGATGCGTACGAAGCTGAAGTCCGAGCCGATCCGCGCGTTGCGCAATTGGTGCACCTCAATGAGGGTGCTGGCCGCCGTCTCTACCAGATCGAATGGGCCGACAACATGGACGGGTTCTTGAAGCATATACATACCCCAGAGTTGTTGGTTGAAAGTGGTAGAGGGACGAATGATAGGTGGGTATTCCGGATACGAGCACAAAGTCGTGAGCCGCTGGCTGCTTTTCAAGCAGCCTGTGCTGACGAGGGGATTGTTCTGCAGGTCCAGAACGCACATCACAATCCAGATGACCCGGAGCGACCACTGTACGGACTCACCGACAAACAACAGGAAGCACTCCTGATTGCACAGGCAAACGGCTACTTCGAAATTCCTCAAGAGAAATCATTAACAGAACTTGCAGACGAAGTCGGAATTAGTCGGCAATCGTTTTCTCGGCGACTCAATCGAGGACTCAATACACTTCTTATTAACACGCTATGTACAGCATACAAGCTGTAGTACGCTGGCACGCAGAGACGGTCTGTCGTTTCGATTAACTCAGTTGGCGCGTTCTCGTATCATACGTCAACATGTCCGGGGACCATGTGGAGTGTGCGATCTTCATCACAAGACCGTCCAATGCTGTTGTACATCTATTTGATTGAAGGATACTTTGGCTTGAATAGTTTGCGAACGATTATGATGAGCACCCCCGACTAAGCAACTGTTCTGCGCTAAATGGTATCATCGAATACGAACGCATCACAGCCTACTATGTTCGCGTTACCAGATATGTAGCTGAAGTGAATATTTCCAGTGATTCAGATTCGGCCATCTCAAGTGTTCGATTCATGTGGTAGTTATTGGAATTCGATACTTAATAAGGGTGCATATGAACTTATAAGTAATAGGTGTGAGATAGTCATAGATGAAAATACAATGGGTAACCCCAGTGATCATCAACCTTCCGCTCTTCTTGATGAGATCTCTGATCAGTCATACTCTCGTCACGAAGATGTTTTGGTAGAACGCCAGCACCCACACCATCAAACCACGCTACAAGATTGGTATAGCCACATACAGGACCGGCTCGTAAACGACTGCTCGTATTACGCATTCAGATAGACGCTCTATGATCACCCTACAGACGAAACGACCCCGCTTGCAGTATTGTCCGTTGCCCTCCGTCAATATGAGCAGTTGTGGTGATACCAACGTCTACACGCGACAAAACGAAAGGCCATCGCCCATTGTGAGTAGACGGGAGTACATCCGATGACTGTCTTTGTAGAAGTGTCATTACCAAGTGACACATTCACACTTGGTGAGGTGTTGGGGACACCAGGCGTTCAGATTGAACTGGTCGAGTGTGTTCCAGTAGAGGATAGTCCGGTACCGTATTGCTGGCTGACTGGCGAATCGGATACGGCAGCGTTCGAACGCAGCGTGCGCAGTGATTCCCGGGTCACGACACTAACTGCTCTTGAAAGGACAATCACGAAAACCCTCTATCGGATCGAGTGGGCTGCTGACGCCGATGGTCTCCTCGGTGCCTTTTGCGATCATGGACTCATCGTCGAGCACGCCACCGGAACAGGAGAGGAGTGGGTGTTTCAACTCCGTGCACCCGATCAGGCTGCACTCGATGCATTCCACGAGGAACCACGGCTCACAGATCTCCCGCTGACGATCCAGCGTGTCGTCCACCGACCCGCAGGAAGCGATAAAACAACCAATACGATTACGCCCAAACAGCACGAAGCAGTCCTCCTCGCGTTTGAGCGTGGCTATTTTCAAGTCCCGCGAGAAACGTCACTAACCAAACTGGCAGACGAATTAGGAATCAGTCGGCAATCGTTCTCTCGGCGACTTCATCGAGGGTTGCACGGCATTCTTGCAGCACAACTCTAATATCGTGTGTCCCGTTTCTCAATCCGTGTTCTATCGCTTCTCTCGCCATAGCCGGGAGTTCATATTTTCTTGAATGGAGGGAGATAGCTCTCGGGGATGATCAAAGTGGCAGGCACGAACGTCGTTTGCTGGTATCTACAATCGAGACATGTACAAATACTACTGTCGGTTGCGATACTACAGGAGGATTCTCGTCATTGTGCCCCACTGTATTGTAATCAATGTTCTATAATATTGGAATGTTTATTAATCGTTGGCTCCTTGATTCGACTGAACACCATAATCAGAAGAGACTGCATATGAAATCCAACGGAGCGTCTGGTTAGACACCAATGAATTAGTCGATATATGGAAATTAATGATCTTGTCTAACAATTGTTCCAAATAACAATTTTTATCTAATAAATTTCGTAGATAGTGAATAAAAATAAGCCATACAATATTATATGGATGTATCGATTCAATGTCGCTACACACACTAACAACGTTTTACACGAACGTGAGACCAGTGTTGAGCCTAGTTAGATAACTTGTTCAGGAACCAGTGATAGCTCTTCTGACAGAGCTATATATCCCCCTTCGATAGAAACATAATTAGCAGCCAAGAATGGAAATTAGATTCCGTCTTAGTATTCGACGAAAGGTATGATGGAAAACAGCTGTTACTGTCACCACTCAGCAGGGCTCCCATCATCATGATGCCAAATTGGATTGTGCCAGTTGATGTCGTACTCGGCGAGTTCTCTGACTGTGCTCTCATCAAGATCAATTCCTAACCCGGGACGGTCTGACGGCCTGAGATAACCATCTTCGAACTCGAACACCGTCGGGTTTTCCAGTAAATCGAGGCCGCTGCTCTTTTCAATGTCGTGAACTTCCAGACTCTGTTCCTGAACAACGATATTCTGTGAACAGAATCCGACCTGTAAACTTGCAGCAAGAGCAACCGGACCAATCGGACAATGGGGAACGAGTGCCACATCGAATGCTTCAGTCATTGTAGCGATCTTTCGCATCTCAGAGATGCCACCAACGTGTGTGACATCCGGATGGAAGACGCCCGCAATTCCATCGATGAGGGCGTTTTTGAAGTCCCAGCGCGAATAGAGACGCTCTCCGGTCGACACCGGCACAGCGGTATGAGCAGCAATCTCTCGTAGTCGATCGTTCTGCTCTGGAAGCACTGGCTGTTCGAAATACATCGGCCCGTACGGCTCGAGTTCGCTGACCATACGCTTGGCCATCGGGAATGAGACACGGCCGTGGAAATCGACGCCGATGTCTACGCTGTCGCCGACTGCTTCACGCATCGCCTTCAATCGTTCTGTCGCGGCGTTCACCGCTGCTGGCGACTCCAGCATGCGAAACTCAGCGGTAGCGTTGATCTTTAGAGCTGAGTATCCAGCCTCGACCATCTCGCGGGCAGATGCGGCGACGTCTTCTGGCTTTTCTCCGCCAATCCAGTGGTGAACTCGTAGTCGAGATCGAACAGGTCCGCCGAGCAAATCGTAGATAGGGGCATCGTAATGATGCCCCATAATATCCCAGAGCGCCATATCGATACCAGCGATTGCACTCATTAGAACAGGACCGCCCCGAAAATAGCCCCCCCGATACATCGTCTCCCAGTGTTTTTCGATGGTCAGTGGATCCTCGCCGATGAGATACGAATCCATAAGTTCCTTGACAGCGCCACTCACTGCCCGAATACGACCTTGTACAATCGGTTCGCCCCATCCGACGGTCCCATCACTCGTCGTCACTTTCAGGAGCAGCCACCGGGGTGAAACAGAGAATAGTTCGAAGTCTGTTATGTGCATATGTCCGCTCTCGTTGCGAGTTAACTTGATTGTTATGTGTGCAAGCAAAGACCAGAGGCACAATACGTCCACTGTCTGCTCATCGGCCGCGCGTGACTAACTCTAGTTTCGGGGATAGTGAGACAAAAACAGTCACGTATCCATTCTGTAGCTCTGTAGTTTGTCTTGTATACGGTCTATTTCCTCATTGGAGAGCGTTCAGGATCGCCAATAGTCGACGCAGGGAATAGTCAACGGTTAGACGTTCTATCCCTCGGATGTTACACTGACGTTAGTCCGCCGTTCGGAGAGTTCGGTTTCGACCTCTGAAGCGAGGCTTCGATGATGAATCGCCTCACCTGTCTCGGTATCGAAGAGATACACTACGTCCGCGGAGACACGAGCATACAGCTCCTCACCCTCTTTGATTGGACGCTGGCCATCGATTTCAACGACAAACGTCTCGTCGCTCGATTGCTCAATCGGCTTCAGATACAGATAGTTGATACTCCCCATCGGTTCGACAACATCGACAGTACAGCAAATGTCGTTGCCACTCTCTGTGTCTTCGAGGACGTCTATATCCTCTGGGCGAACACCGAGTGTTACGCGTTCGTGTCCTTTAGCGGACGCATGGAGCCTCTCGGGGAGGTCGTAGTCGAATCCGTCAGCTTCGAGCGCTGTGTCCGCTCGGATAGCTTCGAAGAAGTTCATCGATGGCGAACCGAGAAAGCCAGCGACGAAGATGTTGGTTGGTTTGTAGAAGCATTCGAGCGGGGTTCCTGCCTGTTGGAGTTCGCCCTGATCAAGGATGACGAGTCGATCTCCCATCGTCATCGCTTCCGTCTGATCGTGCGTAACGTACAGCGTCGTCACGTCGAGTTCGTTTTGGAGACGATTGATCTCCGTACGCATTTCGGCACGCAGTTTTGCATCGAGGTTCGAGAGGGGTTCGTCCATCAAGAAGACGTTGGGATCACGAACGATCGCGCGCCCGAGTGCGACCCGCTGTTGCTGGCCACCGGACATCTCACCAGGCGTGTTGTCCAGCAGATTGTCGATACCCATCATTTCTGCGGTGCTCCTGACGCGCGTTTCGATCTCTTCAGAGGAGTAATCAGTCGACATCTTCAACCCGAAGGACATGTTCCCCTCGACGGTCATGTTTGGATACAGCGCGTAATTTTGAAACACCATTGCAATGTCTCGAGCACGAGGGCCGAGTTCGTTGACGATGGTGTCCCCGATGATTACATCGCCCTCGCTTTGCTGTTCGAGCCCAGCAACGGTTCGGAGCAACGTCGACTTGCCACTTCCCGACGGGCCAACGAAGACGACGAACTCTCCATCAAGAATGTCTATCGAAACATCGTCAACAGCAATGATCTGACCGTCGCCTGTTCCAAAGCGCTTCGTGACGTTGTTAATGCTGATCCGTGCCATTATTCTGATTTACAGTACGGCTGTGTAGCCCCGCCGTGCGGGCGTGATCGACGAGCGATTCGTGTGGGTGTGTGCTGCTCATTCTTTAATCACCACGCCGAAGCTGAGTCCGGCAGCGAGGTACTTGTTAACTGCAACGACAAACAACAACACTGGAATAATGATGACCGTCGTGGCGGCTGCGAGCAGGCTCCATTCGATCTGTCGAACTCCAATGAACTGATAGACCTGCATCGACACGGTCACTGCACGGTTGTTCGTCAGTACAAGTCCGAACAGTAACTCAATCCACGCGAAGATGAAGCTGATGATGGCGACCGAGATGATGCCAGGTTTGGCTGATGGGAGGGTAACTCGCAAGAACGCTTGGAAGTGAGTCGCCCCATCGACGCGTGCAGCCTCCTCCAGCGTCTCTGGAATGCCGTCGAAAAACGCCTTCATCACCCAAACGACGAGCGAGATGTTGATAGTGATGTACATCAACACCATTCCAATTCGCGTGTCATAGAGGTTCAGCGCCCGGAAAATGACAAAGAACGGAATCACAACAGCGATGGGTGGGAGCATCCGTGAGGAGAGGATCCATACGAGCACGTCTCGCTGTTTGGGCACATCATACCGCGAGAGAATGTACGCCGCAGGCACGCCGATGAGCAAGACGAGAATAACCGACGAGACCACCATGACGAGGCTGTTGACGAACGCCGAGACGTAGCTCGATTCCGCTGCGAGCTGAATGTAGTTGTACACTGTCGGCAAGAAAACCCAATCAGGTGGCAGCGAGATCGCCTCCCGTGGAGGCTTCAGTGACATCGAGACAATCCAGTACAACGGGAACAACACAATAAACGACCAGATCAGAAGAACAGTGTGACGACCGATGGCAGCGAGCTGTTTCCGTGTTTCTTTTGAGAAGCGTCGAGACGGGTGTTTCGGATCGGTGGTCGTCGCCATCAGTCCCACACCCCCTCAAAGCCGATCACCGCGATAAGCACGTTACAGAGCGCGACAATACAGATGAGGTAAACGATAGCGATAGCACTCGCAACACCGAGATCGACGAATTTGAAGCCAGTCTCGAAAATGTTGATGCTTACTAGCTTCGTCGCTGAGCCGGGACCGCCACGGGTGAGGCTGAACACGAGCCCGAACGTACGGAGTAGATCGATGAGTCGAATGAGAATTGCGACGAACAACACTGGCTTCATATACGGGATGATGACGTGTACGTATCGTCGCCAGAGCGGCGCACCATCAACCTGAGATGCCTCGACCAAGGTGTCGGGGATCGATGAGAGGCCAGCATAGAAGATGATGAACATGAACGGTGTCCAGTTCCATGTATCGATTGTGATGACCGTCAACAACGGAATATCGCTCAGAAAGTTCGGTGCTACGAACGGCGTATACGTCTGTATGAGGTACGGAATGACGCCGACCTCCGTATTGAGCATGATACGGAAGATGGTCGCCAGCGACACAGGGGCAACAGCCATCGGGAGAATGAATGTTACCCGGTAGAACGTCTGCATCCGTTCGGAGCGGACGCCGGTCACGAGCGCGGCCAAGATGAATCCGAGGCACGTCTCCAGCACCAGTGCACCGGCGACGAACGCGATCGTGATGGCGAACGAATGGACGGCATCGCCACTGACAAACGCTGTCTCGAAGTTACTGAGCCCGGCGAATGATCCCATTGTCGATGGACTCGACAAGTCGTAGTGAACGAGGCTGAGATAGAGGTCGTAGATGCCTGGGAAGATGGTAACGAGTAGCATCATGAGCACCATCGGCGTCATGAACCAGTACGGGAGATAGTCGTTCCACAGCGCTCGGAGACGCGCAACGCTTATTCCCTGCCGGACCTCCGACTGTGTTGGTGTATTCATTGACATTTATATCGCCGTATTGCAGTCGCTTGCGTCAGTGATTGGACTCATCCTGTCGTCGCAATCTGTTCAGCCTGTTTCGCTGCCGAGCGGAATGCTTTCTCGACGGACTGATTACCGGCAATAGCGGTCTGTAATTTCTCGGAGTATTTCTGACCCCACTCAGGATATTTCGGATCGAACGGGTCTCCGATGGCGTTTTTGAGTGAGTGCAACGATACCTCAGCGTACTTCGCTCTCACCTGTTTTTTGAAGTCTTTGTTTAGCCACGTTGATTCACGAACTGGGAAGGGAGCACCGTTTTTGACGTGCATCCAGTTCATTGTGGGAGTCGAGGTTGCCCACAGCATGAACAAGAATCCTGCCTCGGAGTTCTTTGCATTCTTCGAGGTAGAGATCTGCCACGTGAAGGCGTTCGGTGCGAACCGACCACCACTCGTGTCTGGGACGGGCATCTTCGTAATCCCGATCGAATCTGAGACAGAGGACGCTTCGGGATCAGTGAGTCCGTCCCAAAACAGATTAGCGTCTGCGAAGATGTGTCCTGCCTTTCCGGACTGCATCGTCGAGAGGGCATCGGACCACGTCTGGCTGGCTGCTCCCGCTGGACCGTAGTTCTGGAGGAGGTTGATGTAGGATTTCCCCGCTGCGATGGCTGGCTCGGAGTCGAGTGCAGAGTCAGAAGGATAGGTATTCCACAGCTTCTTGCCAAACGCACGAATCCACGCGTTCTGGATGTAAATATTCATACCATAGCCTTTCTGACCGCGAGCGACACCACCGACGACGCCGTTTTCGTTCTCGTGGATGATCTTGGCGTTTGCTCTGAGATCTGCGAATGTCTTCGGGATCGAGAGGTCGTGTTTCTTATAGAGGTCCTTGCGATAGAACGTCGTCAACACTTCGACAGTGATTGGCATTCCGGTCCACATGTCGGCGCGGCCAGCCCCGTGAGCTGCCTCTCGACAGACGCCGAGTAGATCATTCGGTTGATACCAGCTCTCATCGAAGAGCTCTCCGCTATCGAAGTATGGATCGAGTGGCTGGATCCATCCAGATTGCCGGAATTGGTTGACCACTTGATCCATAAAGATCACGTCGAACTTGCCAGCACCCGTCGACACATCAGTGAGTCGCTTCGTTCGAAACTCCTGTTCCGGAAGAATGTTCCACTTGACATTGATACCGGTTAATTCCTCGAACACCGGAACAGCTGGCTTGATCGCATCCACCCACGGATGTTTGACCGCTCCAATATTGATTGAATCACCATCGTACTTCGTCCACTTGATGTTAGCTTTTGCATATTCTTTGAGAGGAATTGAGACTGTTTTGCTTTCGCCCGAACTACTTGTTTCGGAATCCGCTGGTGTTTTCTGCTCCGCTCCGCGGGTGCACCCCGCAAGTCCACCCAGTAATCCGACACCTGCAGCTTTCAGGAATGTACGTCTCTTGCTACCGTTGCTCATCAATACTCACCATGTAAGGACAGATAGCTACTGAATATTAAATATTATGTATTAAAAAGTTCATATTGGTTTGAGCGTCCTGTCTTGGTGTTCACGCGGGTTTTTCCCACACCCTCAATCATTAAATATGATGCACATCACAGATGAACATATGCAATGTGATCTTACAGGTCAGACTGCGCTCATCAGCGGATCCGGTCGAGGAATGGGGAAAGCATCCGCAAAGAAACTCGCGCAAAACGGGGCACACGTCGTGGTTAACGACGTTGACGCTGCTGTTGCCAAGGAGACAGCCACGGAGATTCAGAACCAAGGGGGCGAATCCATCGGTATCGGAGCTGATGTTAGCGACGAAGTGGACGTCAAAACAATGATCGAAACAGTGACCGAAACGTTTGGCACGGTCGATATTCTTGTGAACAACGCAGGTGTTGGTGACGCTGGGCCGTTTCTCGATGAAGAGAACGATGACACGTTCGACTTGAATCTCGATATCCACCTTCGAGGAAGCGTGAACTGCACCAGAGCGGTTGTCGATGGAATGGTCGAGCAAGGGTACGGGAAAATCATCAATATCACCTCGATACACACGAAAAACGGTGTTGGGATGTCACCAGCGTACGACGTTGGAAAGTACAGTCTGCTCGGCCTGACGAAGAGTCTTGCACTCGAACTCGGACGAGACGGCGTCCGCGTAAACGCCGTCGCACCCGGGTGGGTGAACACTCGAATGACAGAGGGGTTCAGCGAGGCTGTCCGACAGCAAATCCTCGACAACAACCCGCTTGACCGGCTCGCCGAGCCGGAGGACATCGCAGAGGCCGTCACATTCCTTGCCGCACCGGCCAGTGACTACATCAACGGCCACGAACTCCGAGTCGACGGTGGGCAGGTACCAATCGACAGCTGGCGGCTAGATAACCGATAGCGTTCTGTGTCCAATCGCACCATCAGGGCGTGGACGCATAGAGCACCACGAATCTAAGACCGAAGAGAACACCTGTCGCAGACGAACTCATACTCGAACGGTTCGTTGTTGTAGTGGCTTTTCGGCGTTTAGGACGACCGAGAGGATTCTCGAGATTATCCAAATTCGGTAACGAGCAGGAGCAACGTCTCAGTCGCTATCGCTTGGATAGATGACTTTTTTCAGCCCGGCTTTGTCCTCCATCTGGTCGAACGCATCTTGTAGTCCCTCAAGCGCGTACTCATCAGTAATAAGCGCGGCAGGATCGATTCGTTCCCGCTGGAGTAGCGTCACTGCGCGAACGAATGAGTTCGGAGTCAGTGAGAACGTCCCAACAAGTTCGAGTTCATCGTAGTAGATGTCGAAGGGATTGATTTCGACAGTAGTGTCCTGCGGAGGAACACCGAAAATAAGCGTGGTACCACCTGCTGAAGGGAGTGACTGTGCTGTCTCGATTGTTTCCGGAAGGCCAACTGCCTCGACAGCGATGTCGACACGCTCAACGAGAACATCGATGGTTTCTGTGAGATCGGTCTCTCCGGGATCGACGACGAAGTCTGCACCCACATCGCGTGCGAGATAGCGTCGCTCGTCGACCGGTTCGGAAACAATGATCGTGCCTGCACCGTTGGTTCGGAACGACTGAACGAGGAGCAGTCCGATCGGTCCAGCACCGATGATGACGACAGTGTCGCCGGAGTTGAGCCCTACCTGATCAATTGCGTGAAGACAGCAGGCGAGCGGCTCAGCGAACGCGGCCTTTTCAAATGCGAGTTCTCCGATTGGTTCGATATATCCCGCTGGTACACTCACGTACTCAGCGAAGGCACCGTCGATGATCCGATCGGCAGCACCACCGATCGAGGTGAAGTTCTCACAGAGATTTTCCTTCCCGTTGATACACTGACCACACTGATTACACGGAATAGACGGATTGATGGCTACACGATCACCGACAGTGACGTCGGAAACAGCATCTCCGACGGCGACGATCTCGCCGGCACTCTCGTGGCCTGGTATCAGTGGATAACTGACGGGAAACGTCCCGTGATACATGTGATAGTCGGTCATGCAGACACCGCACGCCTTCACTTGTACAAGCACTTCGTCGTCGCTGGGGGTCGGCCGCTCGCGCTCCTCTACAGAAAGCGTACAGTGGTCTGTCAGTACAGCTGCTTTCATTTATTGACGCTAGGATAGTCTGCGCGAGAGCGTGTTAAATCTTATCTAAATCAGCCGTTCGACACAACGAACGGGACGAACCACGCACGATACGTTGATATGTTATCACTGTTTATTTTTATGTCAGTCGAAATATTTACTATTGACGACTATCGATGATGGTTAAGTTCCGATGAGCGTGCTAGATCAGTTTTCACTTGATGGAGAGACTGCCGTTGTCACGGGTGGGGCCCGTGGTCTCGGTGAGGAGATGGCAATCGCACTCACAGAGGCCGGAGCAAACGTAGCCATCGCAGACGTAACCATCGATGCCGCCGAATCAACAGCGACGGTCCTCGAAAAGACGGGTTCAACCACAACGGCAGTTGAGGTGGATGTGACCGACGAAACACAAGTGCAGGCGATGGTCGAGACGGTTGTCGACCGACTCGGACCGATCGAGATACTCATTAACAATGCAGGGATCGCCGCGAACGCGAGAGCCGAAGAGATGGAGTACGAAACGTGGCAGCGCATCATCGACGTGAATCTCTCCGGCGTGTTTCTCTGTGCAAAGCACGTCGGTCGACAGATGCTCAATCGAGGGACTGGACGGATCATCAACATCGCCTCCATGTCAGCCTACGACGTCAACGTCCCACAGCCACAGGTCGGCTACAACGCCTCGAAGGCCGGCGTGCTGATGGTGACGAAATCGATGGCCGTCGAGTGGGCAGACCGCGGCGTCCGGGTGAATGCGATTGCTCCAGGATACATGCGCACTGACCTCGTCGAAGACGTGCTCGAAGCGGATCCAGAGATGGAGCAAATGTGGCTCGAAAACACACCGATGGGACGGTTGGGGCGTCCAGAAGATCTCGCGGGGCTTGTCGTCTATCTCGCGTCTACTGCATCGTCGTATATGACCGGTGAGATCGTTCGCATCGATGGAGGATACACAGCGCGCTGAGACACGATCACTCCACGCTTTCATTCGGTCGGAAGCGCTCGCATCGATGTCTTCGCAGCCTTCCACTCGTCGATGTTCGTTGGTTCATGGGTGATGATCTCAATCACCGACTCAACGAGTCGGTGTCCGGTTGAGATCTCTGGTGGGGTTCCGGCAGCGACCGCCTGCGTCAGGAGATTACCAACAGCAGTTGCTTCCGTCGGGCCAGTGCGAACAAGCAAAGCAGTTGCATTGACGATCTTATCGACCAAGACGAATTAACTCGGAGGCCCCCTCGTGTTCACCAGAGTAAAACGCACATAACAGCCTTAGCATTCCAAAATATGCAGTATAATAGTTGGTGACGGATACGATCGCATGTTAATTTTCAGCATATCAGCAACACTAGCCATAAATATTTTTATGATTTATCACAGTTGAACAGATACATATGTAATAGTCTACAATACAGAGAGACACAATGGCCCCGGACGACCACTACCCGGTCAAAGCGACGAAGACATCATTCGAACTTTTAGAGGTGCTCACTGTCGACGGTCCACTCGGTGTGACTGCACTCGCATCGAAAACCGACGTTTCGAAGGGAACAGTGTACAACCATCTGTCAACGCTACGTATGCTTGGATATGTGAAAAAAACCGGCGACACGTACGATGTTACATTTCGGACGCTTGCGATGGGTGAGCGCATGCGAGAGAGGACAACGCTATACAAGACTGCCAGACCCTATCTCAATAACCTCACAAAGACAGCTGGAGAATACACCGGACTTTACATTGAAGAGGAAGGTCGTGGGATCCGTATCTCCCACGCTGTTGAGTCCGATCACTGGTCGCCGCCGATGGTTGATGGAGAGCGAATTGAACTACACGCTACTGCTGCTGGAAAGGCTATCCTCTCTTTGATGCCGGATGACCGTATTGATACTATTATTGAGCGACGGGGACTTGAGGCGTTTACTGAAGAGACGATCACAACCCGAGAAGCGCTATATCAACAGCTTCGGAAGATCCGGGATGATGGTGTTGCATTTAGCAGATCTGAACGTTTTAACACCATCAATGCAGTAGCTGCCCCGATTCGGGGTAACGAAACAGTACAGTATGGCGCTATCAGTGTCGCTGGATCGGCCGAGGTGTTGAAAGGACGGCACTTTGCGGAGGACGTGACTGGTCAGGTGCTGAGTACAGCCAAACGGATAGAGATTGAAGTCCAATCATCATAGCCTGTTTAGAACTGATGGTCGAATTGTGCACAATCTCCGTATCAACACATGCCCCGGTGCGATTACAATCGTACTCCTGTAACATCCACCAGTATAACAGCAGCATCGTTCGGTCTTTGTACTGACGAAGAGAAGGATTGACCGGCAGTCAGATTCCCGAGACGGGAACCGAAAATCGAGCCGATTTTGGACAGCACAGATCACACGGGGAGCCCAGACCGAGTCGTGACTCGAATATGTAGTCCGATACTGTCTGAGATTGCACTCACCAATAGATTAACAACCCGACCGCGAGAGGATCGACCATGCAAGTCAACGAGATGGAGATCATCCCGGTTGCTCACAGAGAACCACCGCTTCGGAACTCTTGGGGAGCCCACAGTGAGGTTGCCGCCCGCACTATCGTTCGACTAACCACTGCAGACGGCGAAGTAGGGATTGGTGAGACCTACGGGGACGAGCAGGTAATTGCCGGTCTCGAAAGCGCCAGAAGTCACGTCGAAGGAATGAATCCCTACGAGTATCGCCGTCTCCGGTACAACGTCGGAGATGACATGGTGTACGGAGCCATCGAAACAGCATTGCTCGACCTCATTGGACGAATCGTTGGTGAACCCGTCTATAATCTCCTTGGCGGAAAGATGCGCGAATCAGTCGATTTCTCGGCGTATCTCTTCTACAAATATGCCGATTCGGACTTTGAATCGGCCGCGATCGCTCCCCAAGAGGTTATGTCTCCCGAGGCGATGGTTGAGGAGGCGCGTGAATTCGTCGACAGCCATGGGTTTGAAACACTGAAACTAAAAGGCGGCGTCCTCGAACCAGACCAAGAAATAGCGACCCTGCAACAGCTCGCCGAAGAGTTCGGTCGAGACACGCCGATGCGAATCGATCCAAACGGTGCGTGGACAGTGGGGACGGCGACGCGAATCGCCCGCGAGCTGCGCGAACGCGACCTCCGAATCGAGTTCCTCGAAGATCCGGTTGTCTCGATGAACGCCCACGCTCGGCTCAAGCGGAATATCGATTACCCGATCGCTACAAACATGTACGTCACCGAGTTCGATCATATCGCTCCGGCCGTTACCACAGAAGCAGTCGATATCATCCTGAGTGACCACCACTATTGGGGTGGACTCACTGGTAATCTCCGACTCGATCACACGGCTCGGACGTTCGACCTCGGGGTTGGGATGCATTCAAACTCTCATCTCGGTGTGTCGATGGCGGCAATGGCCCACATCGGGGCAGCAATGCCCACCGTCCGCTACGCCTGTGACTCTCACTATCCGTGGATGGCTGAGGACGTCATCAAATCCCCCATCGAGTTCGAAGACGGGGCGATTGCTCCATCCGACGAGCCAGGACTCGGCGTTGAACTAGACGAAGACGCGCTCCAGCAGATGCACAAACGGTATCAAGAAGAAGACGTGCTCGCGTACTCCAGCGTCGACTCGATGGCTGCCGAGTACGCCGACGCGATGGCCGATCGCACCGACTGGCTGCCAAACAAACCGATCTGGTGATTATCTAACTGTTGGTCATCACTCCCTCTGAAGGCGTCACGGGCATCCATTCGTCGCAAAGAGCTCGACAACGAGTCAGACAAAACCGGGCGGTGGATGGGAACAGACCGTACACTGATCGAAATGTGGTTACAGAATTCGATACTTCTCGATTTTGTCTTTGTCGACGTCGATCCCCAGTCCGTGACCGTCTGGCACCGCAATAGCACCGTTCTCGACAGACAGGGGATCGGTCAAGATGTCCTCTTCCCACGCGTAGTAAACCGAATCAGGGGGCAGCGTGAATCCAGGAATGCCGGTGACAGCGTGGAGAATGGCTGCGGTTCGGATCCCGAGGTCAAACGCACAGTGGTGAACCAGCGGCACTCCCGCGTCCTCAGCGATGCCAGCGAGCTGACGAAGCGCCGTGATACCGCCCGCAGGCGTCATATCGACGACAGCGACGTCGAGTGCGCCTCGTTCGATAAGCTTTCGGAGATTCCGAGGGATGTAGGTGTCTTCGTTCGGGCCGATCGGTTGGCGCGTTCGTTCCCGAAGTCGAGCCAACGCGGTGTGAGAATCGACTCGGATGGGCTGTTCCATATACTGGAGATAGATACCTGCATCCTCAAGCGAAGCCGCGACACGGACTGCCTCGTCCAACGACCATCCCTGATTCGGGTCTAATCTGAAGTCGAGTCGGCCATCGACTTCGTCGTGCATCGCTTCGATGCGACGGACATCTTCGCGCCAGTCTCGACCGGCCTTCGTCTTTAACACAGAATATCCCTCATCATACGCACGAGCCGCGTGTTCGCGAGATGCTTCTGGTGAGAGGATGCCGAGACAGTACGCGATATCGACCGTCCGCTCACTCTTGCGGGTGGGCGTGTTCGTTCGCTCTGTTGGCACAGGAGCGGTCCATCCGCCTAGCAGCTCGTACACCGGCCGCTCGAGCACCTTGCCGACGATATCCCAGCAGGCAGTTTCGATGGCTGCAAAGAACATATCCACATTGGTGTATTCGATGAAGATCTGGCGACGAAACGTTTCGAGTTCGAACGGTGACCGACCGACGACCCACTGGGCAATTCCGTCTTCGAGGACCGCTTTGGTGGCCGCTGGCGAGAGAAAGACGCGCATCTCACCCCAGCCGGTAACCCCCTCGTCGGTATCGATTCGGATAATCATCCGTTCCATCTCTTCTACTCGACCGTGGTTCGTGACGTACGGCGCAATGCCCCCATCATCGATAACAACGAGGGGGA
The DNA here is from genome assembly GCF_023276375.1 of Halocatena marina. Lineage (GTDB taxonomy): Archaea > Halobacteriota > Halobacteria > Halobacteriales > Haloarculaceae > Halocatena > Halocatena marina. The sequence continues at coordinate 1,556,937 of NZ_JALLPK010000001.1, forward strand.
CGCTGACGGCGTATGCTTCGACGTTCGTGATTTCCATGCACGATTACGTTCAGTGTGCTACATTAAAACTGCCGTTGACGCTCTGGTGGAGCCAGAACTCGATCAGTTGAAAGCGACACACCATGAGGAGCGAACACTGCTCAGGAAAGCCGGACCGGTTGCCCTGTTTTTGCCGATTTGTAAATCGCTTCGATGATTGCGACAGCCTTGCGCGCTTCGCTGGCATCAAGCGGGTACGGTTCGCCATCCGACAGTGCCGAGAGAAATGCCTCGATGTTTCGGCGGTGGGTCGAGTAGTCGATGTCCATCGGGTCAGCCGCGCCGCCACTCGCATCCCCCGTGTCACCGAACTCGACACGCACGTCATCATCCGCGGGGTATTCATCACGGAACTGCCAGGTGACGAGTTCGTTTTCGAGGACTTCGGCGGTCCCATCCCGCCCAGCCAGTTGGATCCGCCGAAGAGACCCCGGATACATCGACGTCGCGCCTAAAAGTTGGCCGAGCGCACCGTTTCGATACCGTAGGATGGCAACTGCTGTGTCTTCGACTTCCACGATCTCGTCGTCGTGACTCCGACGGGCTGTATACGCGATGACTTCGTCAACTGGGTTTTCATCTGGCGCGAGATCCATCGTGGCACCAACGAGCCACTGGATTGCATCAATACCGTGTATTGACTGGTTCATCAGCGCACCGCCGCCGTCAAGCTTCTGGGTCCCTTGCCACGCCCCGTCGTAGTACTCGTCGTCGCGCCACCAGGGAACGTACGCATTCGCTACCGAGAGCTGGCCAAAGCGGGAGTCAACGGCTGCCTCGTGGACTTTCCCGAGCAAATCAGTGAACCGTTGCTGGAACACGCCGCCGAGCGTGATGCCTGCTGCATCTGCTGTGGCGACCATCTCATCGATGCGGTCGGTCGTGATTTCGAGTGGTTTCTCACAGAGAACATCAACGCCGTGATCGGCCGCTGTGATCGTCGGTTCGAGATGTGCGCCGCTCGGCGTGCAAACTATGAGAACATCTGGCTCTGTCGCTTCGAGCATCGGCTCGGTTTCGGAGTACCACTCACAGTCGTACGTCTCAGCGAACGCTCGACCCTTTGCTTCGGTCCGGCACGAACCCCCAACGAGTGTTGCGTGCTCAATATCGGCGATGGATAACGCGTGCATCTCGGCGACGGCACCGATGCCGGCGATAGCGATGCGGAAGTCTTCGCTCATGTACGTCAGAGGATGCGAACGTGTGGGTGAAAAGAATATCGGCTCTGTACTCCAATAATCGGTATGAATGTGGGAGTCTCACTGGAGATTTCGAGTGTCGACAGCGCCAATCTTACGCCACCGAAATGGCAGTTCAACGTGAGTACAAGAAAGCATGACGCGAGGGCGTTCAATCACGGAGCGTTTTGATGAACTGTGAGCGTTCAGGAATCGAAACACCAATACGGAGCATGGGTCAACGTATCGTATGGCAAAGACAGCCATCAACCTATACAGCGTGCGCGAATTGGATGAACCGTTACTCGAAATCCTCGACCGAGTAGCTGATGCGGGCTACGATGGAGTGCAGTTTTCTGGCGGTCTGGAGGAGGTAGATCCCACAGAGATTGTTGCAGCGCTGGATGAAACGGGACTCGAACCAACCGGTGCGCACGTCGACATCGGGGAGCTTGAGGAGGATCTTGGCGAGGCGTACGAACTCTATGACGAGACGCTCGGCTGTGCGTCGGCAGTCGTCCCATATCTCGACGAGAGTCACTTTGACTCCGAGGCTGCCGTCGAGCGAACTGCCGAAAGAATCGCAGCACTCTCGGCTGATGCAAGCGAATTCAACTGGCCGATCCACTACCACAATCACGCACACGAATTCGTGGATTTCGGTGACGAAACTGCATTCGAACGGTTCGCCGAACTCGCGCCTCGGGTGGGTATCGAACTCGATGTCGGTTGGGCACTCGTCGGCGGATCAGATCCTGTTGAACTACTATCGCGGTACGGTGACCGAATCAACATGGTCCACATGAAGGACATGGATGCCGAGATGGAGGAATTTCGCGAAATCGGCGACGGAGACGTTGATATGCAGGCCTGTGCCGACGCAGCGGACGAAGCAGACGTTGAGTGGCTCATCTACGAACACGACGAACCGGAAGACCCGAGAGCCTCTATCGAGACTGGTGCTGCGTTTCTCGATTCGCTCTGAGTGTAGCGCCTGCTCGCCCGCCGTCCAAACTTTTGCGAAGTAATCGATGCACGCCGTGGTCTAGACTTGCTATTGTTCGGTGTACTGCTCGTTCCGCAACGGTATCTGAAGGCGGTTGTATCGTTATTTCCGTCTATAACGACTCGTCAGCTATACGCCAAGAGTAGATAATGCTGTGCTATAAATAATCACTCAATGGTATGTGCAGCAGAAATGAGTAACTTGACGATCTATCCTATTGATGAGTGGGGACTGAGCTACTGTTTCAGTTCGTTTTCCACACCAGATATGACGGATAACAATTATATTTGAATCTTGAACGTATCTTAGCTAGTGTAGCACACAAATCCCATTTCCGTGCCTCTCGTCAGGAATGAGTACCGTTTCAGTCACACCGCTATACAGTCCGTTCGATTGTGATTGAATAGGGAGTCACACCTGAGTATCATTGTTATAATGTCACCATTGATCAAACTATAATCGTACCCGTTCCAGTCGAATCTCAAAGGATGAGCGAGATCCTTGGAGACCATCTGTAATCTGATGTTCATAAATTGAACTAATTAAAATTTGATTGTTAGAACGTCATCATCACACTCCTTATTGAGCATAATACGGATTGTATAGAAGAACATTCCTCAACGATAGTTTGAGCAAGATACTTAGTGATCGTATATAATGAGTTGATAATTCTAATCAATATTCTAATCGTTGGTTACATTCTCAACACGTGGAGTATCAGAATTGAGGAAGAGACGAACCTTGGCATGAACGTCTAGATCCATCTACAAATTCTTTGAAGACAGAAGTGCATTCTGTTGAGTCATTTTTGCGTACGTCTGCTACAACATAGATATATTCATACATTTTAATATATCTACTATATTAGAAATCAATAAATATATAATACCTTGGAATAATTATTTTTTGGGTATGTGGGAAAATACCAGCTCAGTAACTAGACGTAGATTACTTCGGACAATCGGTGGAGCCGCGACTCTCAGCGGTATTAGTGGGCTTGCCTCAGCAAAGCCAGACGACGTGATAGAAGTCAACATTGGCTATGATCACGATGCTGGACGACAGGCAGCACTCACGGCAGCAGATCAGACCGTTCGAGAGTTTTCGTTCGATGCAGCCACGATGCGGGTACCAAAACGGGCGCTGAAGGGATTGCAGCAGCGTTCTGATGTTCGGTATATCGAAGCGAACGGTCAGATGCACGCGCTTGCCCAATCCAAGCCGTGGGGCATCGACCGCGTTGATGCCGATCTTGCACACAGTGCAGGTCACACTGGTTCCGGAGCCGATATCGCTATCATAGACACGGGGATCGACGCCAGCCATCCAGATCTTCAGGACAATCTCGGATCAGGACACGCAGTCACGAGCTGCCTGTTCGGGTGTGACTACGACTGGGGTGACGACAACGGACACGGTACTCACTGTGCGGGGATTGCCAACGCGGTGAACAACTCCGAGGGTGTCGTTGGCGTAAGTACGAACGCGACCCTCCACGCTGTCAAGGTGCTCAACTTTTTCGGAAGTGGATCGCACTCGGACATCGCTGCTGGTATCGAATACGTCGCCGATCAGGGATGGGATGTTGCTAGTCTCAGTCTCGGTGGCAGCCAGTCGTCCGCAGTAGCAGACGCCGTCGAATACGCCTACAATCGAGGCGTTCTCGTTGTCGCTGCTGCCGGTAACAGTGGTCCGTGTACCGACTGTGTGGGCTACCCAGCAGCCGAGCCGAACGCTATCGCAGTGAGCGCAACGAACGACAACGACGGACTTGCGGAATTCTCATCGACAGGTCCCGAAGTAGAGATCGCCGCACCCGGTGCAGACATCTATTCGACGTATAACGGCGACAGTTACGACACTCTCAGTGGAACTTCGATGGCGTGTCCACACGTGGCAGGAGCCGGTGGGCTGCTCATGAGTGAAGGCTACACGAACACCGAGGCTCGTCAACAACTACAAGACGCGGCCGAAGATATCGGACTGTCAAGCAACGAGCAGGGATCAGGTCTTCTTGATGCCGCGGCGGCACTCGGACTGAACTCCTGATAACCACCGGCAACCTCCTTCCCGTCTCATCTTTTGATGCTATTCGAAGTGGACATTTCACGTAGAACCATCGGTCATCAACCCAGTGACAGTCTCTGATCGGGAATCCGTTTTACTTACCATTCTGCCTGCGGCTACGGGGTCGGAATGTCAGAGAGAAGCGTCAGTCCTGTTTGAAGCACAGACCCAAGCGGTGTCGCCAACAACGCGACCAGCAAGATCGCACCTGCACCGAGTCCGAACAGGAGTCCGTTGGCAAGTCTGCTATCGGGGTGCAGCCCGACAAATGATACCCGTCGCTTCGAGAACGGCAACAGTGGCTGAACCCCGGGGCCTGTAATAATGTCTCCGAGTAGGTGTAGCACGATCCCACTGCTCCCGACACACCAACCAACAGCCGAGAGTGTCGGTGCATCGAGTGCCGAAAAACGGACAACGATCCACGTGAACGCGTTGATACCAGTCGTAGAGAGCCAGTCTGCGATTGGAGCGGTCACATACGTGCCAAGCACCCAGCCTCCTCCGGCACACAGCCAACCAACGAGTGCTGCCGTGAGGAATGTATGACTCGTTCCCCGATTCCGGAAGCCATCGAACCGTTGATCGCGGTTCGGCAGCGGTTCAATCACCAGCACACCCAACGAGAGCAGCGCCAAGAACGGTCGTCCGGCCCGGAGAAATGTGTACAGAAACGGAGACAGGAAGAGCAAGACAATCCCAACGTGGCCGTTGCGATACATGGCTATACGCATTCGGTGCCCATGTCGGGCGAGTGTCGTTCCCGCAAATCAGCGCGCTGACCAGCGCATGTCTGCGCGTGGTTGCAGCCTCCCCATCGGTTCCTAAACCTCCACCACACGTGATACGTGGTTTGTCTGGAATTGGTTTCGAGCCAGTTGCCTCGATCGTAGTGGGTCGGTCCAGAGCATTTCTCAGTAGAGATAGTTCTATTTGACACAGTATCGTTTCCATACGTAATCGTTGACTCTACCATCCATGTTGATGGGTTCTGATTCCAGGTGTGCACTCATTCTGGTGTTTGAGGCCTCGTCTCTGAAAAAGTATTGCACCCAGCAACCGCTGCAAACAGGATCTCGTACTTATCGATTACTGAATCATAAATGTTCACTCATCAAACTAATGGCGAAAATGAGGCGAGGCTGAGTGACGTCAATATCTGTCTTCGATATTTTTCAATGAAAAATGATTCTGCGATAGACGCGGAAATTGTTAATCATCAACAATCTATTTCTAACCGGACAGTTATTGATAGCAAAACACGTATTACATATTAACACAGATATCCTCTATTTACTATACAGAAGTCATATTGCGGACACACATTAAAATATCAGCGAATATCTGACAGACATATTGATGTTTATATCACACAAGACACTACATCGAATATTTGCAGCAAGTAGTCACGGATCAGGCGATGACTTTTGCCCTCACAGACGCACAGTCGCTGTCCTCACGACTGATTACTACTACAACCAGAATAATTCGTTCTACTGGTGTCCTTGTTAGTATGCCTGTTAACAATGAGAGTTACTTGTCAAGATCTGTTTGCTTAAGAGTACATTCCAAACGTGAGATTAGTTATAACGTGATATGGGTACCATATTTGAATCAGATACTGAGCCTTTTCTACTACTTCTCGAATCTCCGTTGTCACCAATTTACACTACTTCTCGAACCTTCAGCAAGAACCAATTCGTATACCAACGATCTGATACGGCGAATAGCGGGACGCTGCGGATACTCAGATGAACCTTACGGAGGTACTCATGTAATGGACACCCTGCTCTCGCTCAGGAGCCACTGTCGACGCGCTATTCGTATGAACAATCAACCTGGTCCATACAGGCTCGGAGAGCGTCGGTTGCGACATCGAACGCTTCCGGACCGCTGAATCCACCCTTTTCACCAGCGTGTGCGAGATGCGGTTCGAGCGCAGCGTATCCAATGTATCCGCGTCGTTTGAACGCACCGAGAATCTCTGGAATCCGACCATCTCCATCACCCGCGGGTCGAATCGCTCCGCGCTGACCGAACTCGGCGTCCTTGATATGAAGATATTCGACGTACTCGATCAGATCGAGAAGCGCATCTGGATACGGCTGGCATCCGGTTTCGAGGAAATTAGCAGGGTCGAAGATCGCGCGGAAGTTCGACGAATTGATCGTCGTCAGAAGATCACGACAGCGTGCGGGGGTATCGCCGTAGATATCCTTCTCGTTCTCGTGGAGGAGCGTAATACCCATTTCCTCTGCGAGATCGACTTTCGTCTCCATCCGATGGAGCACCTCCTCGCGGTGGTCAGCCGGCTCCTCTCGTTCGGGAATCCAGTAGGAGAACAGCCGAATGTACTCCGTTTCGAAGAAGTCAGCAATGTCAAGTGCGTGCTCGAATCGTTCGCGGTGGGGTTCGAACGCATCGGTAATGTCGATCTTCCCGATTGGGGAACCGATCGACGCGACTTTGATATCCCGCCGATTCAGCTCGTTCCGGACGTGAACGAGTTGTTTCTCAGTCAAGTCGAGAATGTTGGTTCCGTCGACGCTCCGGAGATCAATATGACCGAGACCGAGTTCTTCGAAGACATCAAGCTGCGTATCGAGGTCAGCGGCGATCTCGTCGGCAAATCCACTGAGGATGAACGTGGCGTCGGAATTGAGTGACATGAGATAGTAAAGCAACCCGTCGAGCGATATTATCTCTTGGGAAAGACGCAACACGGGGTGTGATATCCGGACCGTTGAATGTCGGCTTACTACGACCCACGACCCCATTCATTCGTAAAATTACTGTGCGTAGACCAACCCAATCACAACCGAGAAAACCGAAGTATTCGTCAGAAGGACGCTGACGATTGTGGATTCACACAGCATAGACGTGGACGATGAAATGTACTTCCTGTGTTGTCACCCTTGTCCATGAGGTCCAGAACGTCCGGCCGGTCGTTCATTTGAATCACGGTGACTGCGTCCTCATCCTCTGGATACGAGGACCCTCTACTCACTACACGAATCGGAGATACGATAATGATAATATGATCGTGCTAAGGCTCTCTGAGCGCACGCACGTCGTGCATAACTGTGTCTGGGTCGCCAATTGGGGAGAGCTCACAACCGGCGTAGCCGTCGTATTCCTTCTCCGCGATCGTAGCAAAGAGATTCCCGTACTTTACGTTCGCCCATCCCAAGCTCATGGCGACCGGGCGTATCTGCACTATGCGTATGGTCGATCAGATCGGGATGATTCTGGAAGCTTCGAATAACGTCACCACTCGTGATCTGTGCGTGGTAGAAGTCGTACAGCAGCTTCACGCTCGGGCTGTCGACCGTCTTAATTAGCTCTGCCCCCTCCACAGCGGAGATGATCAGGTAGCCCGAGTGGTCACGCACGTTGAGGGCTCCAATACGAGCGTAGTGTCGGTGATTCTGCCACTGGAGCCACTTCACGAAGGACAGAGGCGACGTTCTCTCGCTGTCTCTTCTCATCAAGATCGTCTTGAACACGATCAGCCTTGACGTTCAGATTCTGATAACTGACCCGCTCAGCGAGAGCAATTGTTTCCGTGACGTTCGCCACTGCATCGTCGAATCGGTCCGGACGGTTCAATGGCGGACAGACTCCCGACATGTAGACAAACGCTAACCCACGCTCATCGCATCGTTCGCCAAAAGCTTCGACGTTGGCGTCAACTCCGTACAGTTCGATGCCATCGAATCCAGCCTCGGAAACGTGATCGACGTACGCTGGGGACGGATTCCCATCGAACAGCATATTGAGATATCCGGACACCCCGGAACATACCCGTGTCTCACTTGGGAACGAAAGCTCCGTTACCGTACCAGAGATCAACGACCTATAGAGCAACTCGAATAGAGTGGGACTTCGCTACAGCTCAGTCGAACTGGGCTGGAGATCGCCGGATTCGACCATCGCGTCCAGTGGATTGTCCTCGATTTTGAGCGGGAATTCGACCCGGCCGCGAGAACGGACGGACTCATACGTTCCGAAAATGATCTCCATCGCTCTGAGCGCATTCTCTGCTCCGAGTTGGGACTTTTCGTTTGTATCCAGACACGCCACGATGTGTTCGATACCGAGTCCAATAGTGGTTCTTTCCGGCTCTTCGAGCAGGACTGCTTCCCAACCCTCTCCATCGAATCGGTTGATTCGGAGGGCGGCGTCATCGTCGTACGGGTGAACCTCTATGATTCCTTCACTTCCAACGAGTCGATTGTGGCAACCGATGATCGCTTGACCAACGTGACCAGTCGAGGCGAAGCCGCGAACGCCGTTGTCGTACTCCCACACCGCAACTGACTGGTTCTCATTGTGGCTTCCATAGCGGACGTCCGCTTCTCGGTAGTCGATTCCCCCAAGAACCCACTCAGCAGGACACTCATCGTTGTAGAAATTGCACAGATCGATCAGATGGGTCCCGAAGTCGAACAGGTTTTTCCCACCGATCATCACTCGTTCGAGCGTCCCTATCTCACCGCTGTCGAGCAAATCCTTGGCTGCTCGCCACTGTGGGTCGAACCGGCGCTGGTGATTGAACGTCAACTGGATCTCCTGTTCGTCACAAGCGATCGCCATTCGTTGGCAATCGCCCCACGTCTCTGCCATCGGCTTTTCACAATGAATCGCATCAGGTACGGCTGTTTCTGCTACGTCCACAACGATATCCGCGTGAGTCGGCACTGGCGTGGCAATACTCACGATATCCGGATCGGTCTCGTACAGCATCTCCTCGTAGTCCTCGTAGACGTTCTCGCCACTGATATCGAACTCATCCGCGAACGCTCGTGCGTTCTCGAGAACAAGGTCTGCACAGGAGACGAGGGCACACTGATCCTGCTGTTGATATCCCCATCCATGCCGATATGCCATCGCCGCACTCTCTCCCCACACTTGATTGTGCGGCTCTGGTCCGGTCCCGATAAAAGCCACGTCGTAGTTCATCCTTTTTGGATGCGTCTTGCCATCTAATAAATACTTCTATAGACGTAGATATACGATATAGTGTCCGAACTGCGGCGATACGAGCGCTGTTCGTGTCTTGACCCACTTCATTCGACATCTGAATTATTCAAATGTTCCGCACAGGGGAACGAAGATCGATCATCATAAAACCCCCACCAATAGTCCCCTGACCATCGATGGTTCCACGGCCCGTAATTTCGACGGTGTCCGCACCAGTAATCAACAAATACGGATGGAAGCCGGCTTGGTTCTATCCCTCCCACCGACTCGTAACCGTTGGAAATATCGAGGCATCAGCGGACGAATCGCAACGTCGCGCCAGCAGCAACGTGTAACGTCGTTTGGTCGCGTATGGTAAGCGCTGCTGACAGATAATCACCAGCCGAAACGTAAACGGTGCCACCTGATGCAGCGCAGTCATCGAGTGCGAACTGTATCGCATCGGTGTCATAGTGTTCGCCATCGTCGGTTACGCCATAGTCCCGGATATCAAACAGCGTATCTGCTGACTCGTGCATCAGTGGCGTATCCAATCGTATGAACATAATCATTGTGTCGAAAATTTGAATGAGGGTGATTGTACTCATCTCATATCACTATTTACTCCACCCACAATGGCGGGAGATGGACAAACAACGATCAGCTTCGACGATTGGACTCGTTGGGAGGTAAATGCATCATGTTCGACCAGTTCGTTCTGAGATTTTTCGGGTGACGACCATCGACTCGTCACGAATCGAATGCGTACCAAAGACAGAGCACTACTCAGGCATGACAAGTGTGACGTTGTCACATCAACCAACCTCCATTTTGACATCGGAGTATATGATACTATTAGCGAACGTCCATAGTTCGTTCGCGTGTCCACATCTTCGAATCAGATATCCGACTCAGGATCGATAGTACTCTCTGGCTGTTGTCGACAACAAATGTGGTAGAAGCTTACTCGGTAGTCAGAACAGCGTACTATCGATATATTATCCGTGAAATCTAACTATCCGTAACTCGCTCGAATTCAACGGACTGAATAACCGACGGAGCGACTCGCAGCCACCGATAGTGCGAGGACCTCTCCCTCAGATATACATTATCCATATGGATGACGAACAAATATCTTAGCAGTGAGGTGTGCGTTGTCATGCATTGTTGGCCAATTTTAGGACTCCAACAATCTACTGTTGGTAGATGTAAATATATCAAAAATTATATTTACTGATTACACAAACAGTCCAGAATATAGCATTTTGCTTTTTGTGATAACCACGCAATTGGGGATGCCTAGAGATGGAAACTAATACCATCGTCATAAATTCCATAATCACACAGTTTACGATCAACGTCAATCTCATTCGAGATGTGTTTATAATAACCGGGATATTCCCCGGGCAACAATTTACTCATTCGGTCACGAACGGGAGATGTACGATGGCTATTGACATTGTCAACGAACGCGAAGCGTGGATTAACGAGTGGATGAACAAAGTAAACACTGAAAGCGACTATCACGAAACCGGTCAGGGTTGGGGCGAGGGATTCAACGGAGATTTCGTTTTCGAGGTCGAAGTCGATGATGAATATCAGGAAGCCAAGCAGTACACCGACGATGACATCGAAAATGGCATTGCTTTCTTCGCAGAAGTTAGCGACGGAGAGGTCCATGACGCGACCCCCATTGACGTTGATGATATCGCGGAGTACGATTACGGGTTTAATTACCACGGTACATACTCCAACTGGAAGGAGCTGATCAAGCAGAATATTGGACCGATCGATGGTCTGATGAGCGGCCAGTTCGAGATTGAAGGAGATATGCAAAAAATTCTGCAGTGGAGCGATGGTGCATCGTCGCTCGCAAACGCATCGGGCATGGTTGAGACCTCATTTCCCGAAGAGGAAGCATAGTAGCTCTGGGCGGTAGTCGCTGTCTGTTTTGAAGCAAGCGACTCATGTTGATGACATCTTGGCCGACTTGTAAAACGGAGATCTCTCAGAGAACGAGCAACAGTCGAGCCACCACTGACACACGTCGGAATTACTATCCCAAAATGTACTCATTCACTCGGCTCGGTGGCGTAGCCGACTCGCTGCCGATATGTTCACGTCGAGTGTCGCTGCCAAATCAGCGAGCGTACAGTTTCGAGGAATATCGTAACATCCACCGAGTGCTTCGGTGCTGAGCTTCCATTGGTAGTCTGTGAGCAACTCGCCTGAATCGTGAGATTGGATTAACAACACAGCCCAGTATGGAATATCTGCTGCAGCCAACGTCTCCGTGTGCGCCGACAATTGAATATATTCTTTAGAAGATACAGTTGGAAATATCTCCTCGATGGTTATCTGTCTAATGAGCTAAATCATATTAGTCATACGAGTGTACGATATTGCGAATCAGATTTATCATCTCGATGTGAGTCTACGATCATCTCGACAGCGAATATGAGCAAGGTGCTGTGTAGTCCGAAGAACGTTCCTCGAAGAGAATCTCTCATCATTCGCAGCATCGACAGAATTTTTATATACTAACAGATATATCAAAAGATAGCAAGTGGTTCAACAGTGAGTACGAATGAACAACCAATCATCAGTTTCGCGATGTTGGGACACCGATTTGTACGTTGTTGCCGAGGATGAGCCCAGTACAGCCAGAGGGACTCGCTGCGCTGGCTACACCGACTGATTGCAGGAACCGACGGCGTGTTATTGACCCTGAACGACGTCGGGAAGTAGATCCCGACGATACGATAGGCGTCACGAGACACTGAAGGACGTCACGGTCTGGACAATGTTGGATATTGTCATGACGTCGCTGTGACCGTTTAAGATATCCAGAACAGCAGCCGCAGAAAGCGCACCGAAAACGAGTCCGGGCTGTTCGAGACCGCTATCCGAGGTGGCTTCCGGGATGCCATGCACCCCACTCGTCGAGTTGCCCATGATGTGGTCGTCTATTTGTACGTCGATCCGATCGTTCGGGACCGACCGTTCCACGATTACTGGACGAAAACTGACAAAAAGAAGAGAATGCACCAATCACTACGGATAAAATACCGCGACGATTGTTATCAATGCGCTTATCGCACATGAGAATTACGACTGTTATGAGCTTCCGACGTGACCGGAAGCTAGTTTAATGACCACACTGTCCCTTATTTTGTCCACGTTGAACCGGTGTCCATTACAGTCGTACGCTCGTAATTTCAGACGTTCAATTTCGGTCAGTTTAGCCAGAGTGGTGGAAGCCCGACGTGGATCAATTTTCTCGGGTCGCACTATTAACGAAAAGAGTTGGTAGAGGGAGAAAGAGGACAAAATCTGGATAGTTGATGGGCATCTCATTTCGGTATACGACGCTCGAATCACACAACTCAAACATGACTTCACACCTGGGACAACCTGGTCGTGGAACAATCCACTGGGGTAACAACAACCAGCCACTCATCTTGCGAATACGCTCATGTTTTCATTCGAACGTCGGTTTTCTCGATTGCCCCCATCGTAGTACGGAATTGCCGTAACCGTCGTGTCTTCGTGCTCGGTCGCCTCGACCGGTAGATAGAGTTCGTCTTCCCGGACAGATGTGTTGGGGACAGTGACTCGCCCTCGAATGGGGCCGCCGTAGCGAGGACGTACTGATGGAGTGGGCAGTTATTGTCGACAGCCTCAAGACAGTAGATGAGTGCTCCGTGAGTGAGTGCAAATGCCTCCGTATCAGCTTCGACATTGGGATGGGCAACCATCTGACTAACACTCTGTGCTAACGTGAGCGTGACTCGATCGTTTTTTCACGTCCGATTCAGTTCGAGATATTCGTTGTGTTCGATAGCAACGGATTCACCATCGACTTCGACAGTAATATCGTCACGTCACTCGGGGATACGCAAGCGAACAGAGAATTCAGCCGAATCAGACGTGCTGATCTGGATCTGTACATCGCCCTCCCACGGAACTGAACTCTGGTGAGCGATCTCGACATCGGTGAAAGAGACTGATTTAGTTTCTTTATTTTCCATATTTATAACCAATCCACACAGTTCCCCCGTCACGATCAACCCAATTACCTTTATTGAAAGCGAAAGCTTGCGATTCGATTCCAATGAACGGATCAGTACTATTAGGCCATCATTTCGTGATGTCCGAAGCGCTGATCCTCAGAGAGACAATAGTCATTCAGTCGTTGATAACTAATTACTCATGAAGGAGACGAAGCAGTGAGATACCCTCCAGTTTTATGAATTACTCATCAGAATGAGTAAAAGGATTTTGGAAGAAAGCTTATGATTCGGTGTAGACACGATATGCTTTCCAGTGTGATATTTGGAATCAGCGTTCGGTGGGTTCCATTCGACTAAGAATGATGTAGCAATACTCAGCGAGAGTTCGTCTCATAGCTACACAAGAATTTCGATTCACTCAATTGATTATTCACACCCTGCTTGATAAATTCCATCCTCTACCACTCGAACATGACTATTCTAAACCACATATTCAGATGTGCTGATTCGAGTTTATAATTCTTTTCTAAACTATTGTATGAAGTTATGGAATCCCTGATTCCGGAATGGTCTCAGCTCGGTAGAGTTCTCTCTGATCGTTTCAGCTCTTATAATCTTCGATTAGTCCCCCTTGGAGCACAATTTCGACCTGACGCGCGCTCAAACTGTGTTCTGCAGGGAATTGAGTGTCTTGCGTGGCGTTGTGCACGGTGACTTCGGAGCCGTCTTGCAGGTCCTCACGAACAGTGGGAAGCTCAAGGATGTCGCCCTGCTCAATTGCTGCATAATCGGCTCTGTTAACGAATTCGAGCGGCACGATTCCGAAATTTACGAGATTCTGCCAGTGGATACGGGCGTAGCTGACAGCTAGTGCAGCCCTCATTCCCAGATAGTACGGTGCGAGGGCCGCGTGCTCGCGTGAACTACCCTGCCCATAGTTCGAGCCACCAACCACCATCCACGGCGGTCCCTGGTCTTGCGCCCGCTCGTAGAAGCCCTGCTCAATCTGATCGAACACCCATTCGCTGATCCTCGGGATATTCGATCGATACGGCAGTACGTCCGATCCAGCAGGCATTATTTCGTCCGTTGAGACGTCGTCACCGACTTTCATTAGCACTGGACCTGTAATTGAGTTCGGCACGCGTTCGAAATCTGGCAGTGATTTTACGTTTGGTCCCTTCTCCAACTCGCCACCAGGATTTTCTGGTGGAGCACTCAACGCCGTCTCATCTATGATGATCGTTTCGGGGTCGGTCCAATCTGGATATTCAATATCGTGTGTCTCTTCAAGCGTCCGTGGGTCAGTGATTTCGCCGGTGAGCGCTCCTGCAGCAGCGGTCTCTGGACTACAAAGGAAGACGCTGTCTTCGCGGGTGCCAGTGCGTCCGGGGAAGTTCCGTGGAACCGTGCGCAGGCTGTTTCGGCCAGAAGCAGGTGCTTGACCCATACCGATACATCCGTTACATCCTGCCTGATGGATGCGGGCACCGCTTGCGATCAGCGCACCGAGAAAGCCCATCTCCGTCAAGTTTTCTAGCATCTGTCGGGAAGTGGGATTGACATCGAAGCTGACCCCAGTCGGGACTCGTCGTCCGTCCACGATCTGTGCTGGAACCGCGAAATCGCGCAGCCCGGGATTCGCACTCGACCCGATATAGGCCTGATAGATCTCCTCACCTTGCACGTCAGTCACCGGAACGACGTTCCCGGGACTGGATGGCTTTGCGATTAATGGCTCGATCTCATCGAGCTGAATCGTCTCCGTCACGTGGTATTCGGCGTCATCGTCTGCGTGCAGCGCGCTGAAATCCTCTTTGCGTTGTTGTCGAGCGAGAAATTGCTTTACGGTGTTGTCAGCGGGAAACACGGTGCTTGTAGCACCTAGCTCAGTGCCCATGTTTGCGATGACGTGACGATCCATCGCGGACAGTGTCTCCAATCCAGCTCCATGATATTCAATAACACGACCGACACCGCCATCGACGTCGTGACGCCGCAGCATTTCGAGAATCACATCTTTCGCACTGCACCAGTCGGGGAGTTCACCACGCAGCTCGACACCCCACACCTCGGGCATATTCACGTGGTACGGCTCTCCAGCCATTGCCATTGCGATATCGAGTCCGCCAGAGCCGATCGCTAGCATGCCCATCGCACCTGCGGCTGGTGTGTGCGAGTCCGATCCGAGCAGCGTTTTCCCCGGTACCCCGAACCGTTCCTGATGGACGGGATGTGAGACGCCATTTCCGGCGGGGGAGAACCAAACGCCCCACCTCTCACAGGCGCTTTTCAAAAACAGATGATCGTCGGGATTCTTGTTGTCCTCCTGAATCAGATTGTGATCCACGTATTGGGCAGACAACTCGCTTTCGAGCTGCTCGACCTCCATGGCTTCGAGTTCGAGCATGACCATTGTGCCGGTCGCATCTTGCGTCAGCGTCTGATCGATCTCCAGTGCGATTTCTTCGCCCGGTTCCATCTGTCCGTCGACGAGATGTGCGTCGATGAGCTTCTCGGTCACGGTCCCTGACATACGTAAAAATACAGCGAGAGGATCCTTTGTTCTTGTGCCGTCGTTCAATCGAACAGATGACACTGCATTCGTGATGCTCTGATGGTCGTTTCGTACCGTATCATGCCGTGAACTTTTCGACGTGGTTCTGGTCGTCGTCAAGTGGTTTGCTGATACAAATGATGTAATCTACTGCCAACCATTATAATCATCCCCTCATAACTGCTCCTATGCAAACGCGCGTTCTCGGCGAAACTGGACACGAGAGTACTATCATGACGTTTGGTGCGATCGCTCTCAACTGGCTCGAACAGGACGGTGCGAACCAAATGGTCGAGCATGTCCTCGACTACGGCGTCAATCACTTCGATGTCGCACCGACGTACGGCGATGCAGAACTCAAGCTTGGTCCAAAGCTTCGCCAGCACCGCGACGAGATATTTCTCGGGTGCAAGACACAAGAACGCGAATACGAAGGAGCAAGACACAAGATTGAGCAGTCGCTTACCCGTCTCGGTGTCGAGAAAATCGACCTCTATCAGATCCACGGTCTCGAGTATGAGGAGGAACTAGATACCATCACTGAGGAAGGCGGCGCGCTCGATGCCTTTCGGGAGGCAAGGGACGAAGGAAAGATCGATCATCTCGGTCTGACCAGTCACGGCGCTCCGAAGCTCATTCTCGATGCGATCGACCGTATCGACGACCTCGAAACGGTGATGTTTCCGCTGAACCCCGTCGTCTGCGCAACTAGCGCAGACCACAATTACGAGGCAGTGCTGGAGCGTGCGACGGAGAAAGGAATCGGCACGCTCGTAATCAAGGCCTTCGCGGACGGATCGTGGCCATCGACGGACGAACTTCCAGAAACCGATCGACCGTTCGCAAACTGGTACGAACCTGTCGCCACGCCAGATGAAATCAGAGAGCGATTCGATTTCGCGGCGTCACGCGGCCCAACGAGCGTCGTCAACGCCGGCGACCCGAAACTCGTCTCTATGACTCTCAATGCTGCCACTCGCTACGATGGGATGAACGAAGCCACACAGCGATCACTGATCGAACAGTTACGGCACAACACAAGCCCAGTCCCAGAGCAACTGCACCACTAACGGAGCAACTGAATGGATATTCCACGTACGGTCACCGCTGCACTTGATGACCGTCCAGTATCTGGAGCACGGTGTCTCGAAGCTGGTGCAGGGGTCGGCAACATGACTGGTGGACTCCTTGCGAATGATGCTGCTCGCGTCTACGCCGTTACGAATGAGCGCGATCACGCCCTAACAACACGTCGTCGTGTTGGATCCAATGTCACAGACCGTTTATCAGTGATAGAAGCAGATCTCCGTTCGATTCCGCTCTCGAACGACTCGGTCGACCTCATTACTGCCCATGGGTTATGCAACGTCCTCGCGCCACCAGCTCTCTCGACGATCGCAGACGAACTCACACGAGTTGCAGCCCCGAACTGTCATCTCGTCATCAACGATTACGATCCGCTCCCCTCGGATGCCCCTATTCGTGAACTTTTCGCTATCGAGAATGCCACAGCAGAACTGGCGACCGGTCGCCCCGCGCTGACCTTTCATCCAGCAGAATCTCTCAGGCGACTGTTCGAAGGTTGGGGATGGCAGTTCGACCGTGAGTGTACCCTTCTCGACCCAGTCCCGTGGACCGCGAATCACGTGACAGCACACGCCGACAGAGTGTCGTCACTGGGAGCAGCGCTTCCGGATGACATGAGCAAACCGCTGATGGCTGCGGCCAATCGATTTGTGACAGAGATCGGATCCACCTCAACCGGCCGAATGTATAGTCTCGCACTCTGTTTTTCAGATTGAGCTCCTCTAATTGCTATCGTCTCAGAAGCGTTCCCACGTGCATCAGTTATTTAGGAGACATGTGTTTCATCAGAGGAGTTAAGAGCGAATGCATCGAGCGCTAGCGGGATGGATGAATACGCGTACGTTGTAAACGTTGACGGCGTCGTCGTGCGTAACGACGAATATCTGCTCATCGAACGGGGCCACGAAGAAGACCATGCGAGCGGTCGCTTGGCGTTCCCGGGTGGCAAAGTCGAGCAACCGCCTGGCGAAAACGAAACGATCGAACAGACTGCTGTTCGTGAACTCTCCGAAGAGGTTGGTGTCGAGGTTGGTGATGTCGAGTACGTTCTCAGCTCGACGTTTGAGACCGATGACGGAACGCAGTGTCTCAACATCGTCACGCTATGTGAGTATGTAGGTGGTGAAGCACGGCCGCGTGCTCCAGATGAAGTTGCTGCGGTTCACTGGCTCTCCTACGACGAGATCGAAGAACATGAGGCCATTCCTCCATACATTGAACGGTACGCCGATCGCGTCGAAGCGATTCGGTCGAACTAATCAAAGCCGACGTGTGTGATCGTACTGTCTCAGACGATTTCTGTCCAATGATTCTAACGACCTCTGTGGTCTGTATCACAAGGCTAATACACTATAAACACTATATTCGGAATATATCTAATATAGAACGAGCTTCTTTTTCCGGGGTTGATTCAGAACGGGTGGATCGGCAGACAAAGACTGTATCACTCTCCGATGAACGGACGGTTTCGTATCTCGACTGTGGTGATCCTGATGGCGATCCCATTTTGTACTTCCACGGCAGCCCCGGCAGTCGATACGAGGGATGGTTCTTCGATCGACCGGCACGCGAGCGAGGCTATCGTGTAATTGCGCCAGATCGTCCTGAAATCGGGAGGAGTGATTACCATCAGAACTACTCGCTGCTCAGCTATACGCCGGACGTCGCTGAAATAGCGAGTGAGTTTGACTTCGATCAATTCGATGTCGTCGGCCTTTCGGGCGGTGGAACGACGGCCCTATCGTGCACGGTCGCGTTGCCGAACCGAGTTACGACAGTCGGACTCGTTTGTAGTTGGGCACCTGTTGGTTCCGAACCACAGCTGGCCAACCAACGTGCTCCACTCGACTGGGTGTACAAGCGACTTACCGCGCTCGGTCCAATTCCCTTCGTTCCAGCATTTTCGATACTCGGTCTTGCTGCCCAACAGCTCTCACCCGAGACATTCACCGTGAAACTACTCTCGGGATCGCTCTCGAACGCTGATCGACGAGTGCTCAGCGATCCCGACCGCCAGCGTTTCATGACCGAAAACACTCGTGAATCGGTTCGAGCCGGGGCCCGTGGACCAGCCCGCGATGCGTATCTCAGGTACCGTGATTGGAAATTTGACATCGCCGACGTGTTATGTCCCGTTAAGATTCATCACGGTACCGACGACAGTTTCGCGCCGTACGCGTTCGGCGAGTACCTCCACGACAACACTCCAACATCGACACTGTACACGTATTCAAACCGTGGACATCTCGATTTCTTCACAGACCTGAACACCGTACTGGAGTCGCTCGACGCAGATAGCACAGAGCGTCTCGACTGATGTCGATAGTTGGACCACGGACGGACAGCGTGTGCGTGCCGTTCACAATCCGCCGACAGCCATTTAGAGCGCACAAGTAATGTGAAATACGTGTCCCCTGTTCAGATCCGGTCTGCAACACCGGCTGATGCCCCTGCTATCGAATGGACTGCCCGAAGATCGTGGCATGCTACCTACGACGCACTCCTCGGTGAGCGAGCGGTCAATGAGGTGGTCGACGCGTGGTACGATCTCAGTGATCTTCGGAGCGCTACAAAACGCGACGAACACGTCTTCATCGTTGCATCCAAGGAAGACTCCACAGTAGGCTTCGCACACGCCGCCTTCGACGCTGCGCACAATGGCTGGGTGCTCTTTCGCATCTACGTTGCCCCCGATCACTGGGATAACGGGATTGGCACCGCGCTGCTCGGACGCATCGAGACTGAACTCAAAGATCGTGGGGTATCGACGTACGAACTTGTGGTCTTCGCAGAGAACGATGTTGGCGTCAATTTCTACGAATCCCACGATTTCGATCGGTTCGAGACCGTCGAAACCAAATTCGAAGGAGTCGAGACGGCCGAACACAAGTATCGAAAACAGCTTTGATAGCTGAAATGTGACCGCAACAACGACCACTGGTCACTTGGTGCTGGGAATGTGATCGAATTTATCAGGTGCTGAATCGGCTGTTCGACAATCAGCACGCTCACACAGCGGCCGTCAGGGAGAACCACAGATTCCCTTCATCCCAATAGAGATAATGTCTTTTTAAGCACTTATACAACATGATTTTGAGAAAAGTCATCGTTGGACGATGTTAACACAGATCGAGAAGAGTCGCTGACGCTCCTCCGACAACGACGCGATCGGGATGAGATCAAGCGGAGTTTGAACGTCGTCTCGACGGGCTCCTCGAAACGGAAACCATCGAGCGAGCCGGATCGTACCGCGAAAGTAATCCGACCACAAAGCAATCATCGTAGTCTACTGTGCTTTCAAAATAGCGCAGCGGTTCGGGTTACCACTTCGTCAGTGCAGTTCGGCCATGCGTGTAGCCGAGAATGCCAACAAACAACCCAACTCCAGTAAATGCGGTGAGTGCGCCGGCGTAGAACACCCACTCGATTCCGACCGTTGTCATCAGCAGTCCGCCGATGATTGGGGCAATGATGCTACCTGGACGCCACACGATCGATCGAATACCAAAGCTGCTGGCAACACCCCCGTTTGCCGTTCCTTCGTCTGCGAACAGCGCCATGCTGGCCGGTTCTCGGAAGCTGTCCGCGATCCCGAGAAATCCGTTCAATACGACGAGGGGGACGAACGCAGGCGATAGCGCTCCCAAGAGGGGGATGCTCGATGGGAGCGAAAGCGCAGTACCAAATGCTGGTGTGAACGGTACCGCAAGCGCCACCAAACCGTAGAGGCTGCCGCCGATGAACACAAACAGTGATCGCCCGAATCGATCCGAGAGACGCCCCATATACGGTTGACTGAGCATATTTGTGAATTTCTCCGCTACAATCACGACGCTGACAACAGCCGTGCTGTATGCTAATCCCCCTTTCATGGCCGAGACGCCGGCGTAAATTGGAATCCACGTCCGTACGAGAGTGACTGCAATCGCGTACTGTGCTCGAAAGCTCGTGATAGTGAGAATACGACGATTGACCGCGAGATCAGTAAACGCGAATCCTTGGACGCTGGTCGTATCAGGCTCGACGAACAGCCATACGGTTACGAACGCGAGCGAAACAACCACGACGAGGACACTGAATACGGCTGTGAATCCGAATAGCTGGTACAAGATACCAGCACTCAGCGTTCCGAGAATCGCAGCAGCAAAGCGCCACGAATTTGCCATTCCAATGATGTTTGCACGACGACCAGATGGAGCAAGTTCACCGACGAGAGCGAGACTCATCAGTCCCATCCCCGTGGCGGCAATCCCCTGCAGACCACGTGTGAGGATGAATCCAGTACTTGATGAGACGACAGCAAACGCTCCGTACGCGAGAACGCCAATCCCGAGACTACCAAGGAGGACGGATCGTTTATCGTACCGATCGCCTGCCCAAGCAAGTGGGATGACTGCGATCGCTTGTGCGAGTGTGAGTCCTGTTGTGAAGAGGCCAATCACGACACCAGATGGATCGAACAGATCAATGTACGTCGGAAGGAGCGTGAGCAAGGTGATGAGACCGAAACTGCTTGCAAATCGGGCAAGGTAAAGAGCGTAGAGTTGACGAGTCTCCTGTGTCACCTGTAACAGTCATTTCATCACCTAAAAAACGATTTCCATGTCCGGTCGTCAATAGGCGGCTGGTTTTGATTTTGAGCGCTAACCGACCCACCAATGAAGATATTTTGACATTGGTGGGAACAAAAATATGATTGATGACGTTTGAACGACGTTGTTTGGATAGCAAACTGTATCGTTTATATGAGTGGAAACTTTCACCGCTAGCATTCAGCTTCTGTTAACGGATTATGCCTACAGTGTTCTAAATCGACTAAATTGCTTTCGTATGTCGAATGATTTCAATGTATACACTTGGTCTTCTAGCCATTTCGACCGTGAGAGCGGTGATACTACCATATTTTTGGAAGTTTAACCGTAATAAATTTTTGCATGTCCCACCGGGACGGGTGTTGAAATAAAACGTTCTGCTGGCACTTCCGTGTTTTTCAGTTTTCGCTCACTAAAAACTGCTCGATAACTCCTAGATCAATTGTTTGATCATCAGAAATATCAATCTATGCAGAAATTTTCAGTAATCCACTCCTAGTCCCATTCCTCACCAATACTAGCGCCTTCAAGGGGACCAACAGGAAGATTACGTCCTTTACGCATCGCAACATTCACATCGTCTTCGGATGCAATCCCTTCGCGCACCACTTGTCTGGCTTCCTCGACCATCGCCCCCCAGATTCGGTTGACAATAAACCCGTATCGTTCGGGAGCGTCCTCGACCATGACGGGGGTTTTCCCGATATCTTCGACAACATCGGTCATCAGATCAATCACGCTCTGATCGGTCGCCTCTGCTTTGACAATCTCGACGAGATCCATGATTTGTGCTGGATTGAAAAAGTGAGCCCCAGCAACACGAGACGGATCCTCGACAGCGTTGGAGACGCTAGCGACCGAAAAGCCACTGGAGTTAGTATACAGTGGAATATCATCGTTCGTCACCTCAGATAGCTCGTTGAAAACCCGGCCTTTGAGAGCAAGATCCTCCGGAACAGCCTCAATAACCATGTCCGTTCCGTTGACAGCCGCTTCGATGTCCGTAGTGAGCTCAAGACGATCGAGAGCATCCGCTTTCTCATCTTCGGTGAGATATCCTCCCTCTACCGCTCGATTCAATCCGTAGTTACCGAACTCGATACGCTCTCGAGCATCATCGAGTACATCCTGTTCGATATCCCGAATCGTTACTTGATAGCCATTCTGAAGGAGATTCTGTCCGATTCCGGATCCCATGATACCGGCACCGATGATAGCTACGTGGTCTACGACTGTCATACGATGGTTGATCCGTAAGAGCAGGAATAAATGTTTGTTATCTCCGATTGGCTTTCCGGTACTGGTAAGATGGAGAAACGAACCGAAGTGCCATAGCACCAGAGCAGAATTCTCGCTGGCCGCACCAGATGGGGCAGAGAACAGCGATGACGACGGGAAAGACACCCGAATCCTCGATCGTTCGAGAGAGGTTGGGGAAGAAGTATTTGTACGTGGCACCTGATGCGGTAGTAGATGCACGAAGAATTCGAGACGGTCCGCGTAGCATTCGACGAAGAACAGGGTCTCGCCACGCTGACGCTCAACCGACCGGATTCGCTGAACGCGATGAACGGCCAAATGCGAAAGGACATTGAATCGGGACTTGATCTCCTTACAGAGCACGATGAAGCGGCGGACGGTGTCGCGGTACGAGCTGTTGTAATCGAGGGGACCGGTGATCGGGCATTCTGTGCTGGGGCGGATATCACCGGCTTTTCAGGGGTGTCACCCGCTGCGTTCGAGCCCCACTCGATGCGTGATTCAATCATCGAATTCCCTGCACCGGTGATCGCAAAGATCCACGGTTACTGTCTCGGCGGCGGACTCGAACTCGCGCTCGCGTGTGACTTCCGAATTGCGTCTGAGTCGAGTCGCCTCGGATTTCCTGAGGTCGATCTCGGGCTTCTCCCCGGTGCCGGCGGAGTCCAGTACGTCGCGCGTCTCGCCAGCCCATCGTTCGCAAAGGAACTCGCAATGACTGGCGAACACATCTCTGCCGAGCGTGCAGCAAGCGAAGGAGTCCTTAACCACGTCTACTCCGACGCAAATATCGACGCTGAAGTCGATGCGTTCGTCGAGACGTTAGCAGCGAAGCCGCCGCTTGCAATCCGTGCTGTGAAAGACTCCGGAAATGTCGCTGCAGAGACAGGCCTCCACGAGGGACGAAAATACGACCGTCGAATATTCTCGACACTACTGCAGACCGATGACCACGAAGAGGGTGCGCGGGCGTTCGCCGAAGACGACTACGAACCGGAATTCAATGGCCGATAGGACATCCCGATTTCTGTTGTTTCTTGCTGATTGGGAATGTATACAATTCTATACATAAAATTTAAGATTCTTGATTCTATGTTGAGAATATGAAATCGTTTTCCGATCCGGAGTGTCTCCGCAAGCGGCGTGGGATCGCCTTCGAGAAAGAGCGGATCGTCTGTGAACGAGACGAATTCGACTACTTTGCGTCCCTCAGCGGGTTGGCTGCAGTCGGTGTCACCAACAAGAGAGGTGCTGTGTTACTTATGGACAGCACTCACGGATGGCGGTTGCCGTATGGACCAGTCGATCCGGGCAAAGACTGGCTCACTGCTGGGTCGCAGATGAGTGAGACCCTAACTGGTGTCGAGGTCAGCGTCACCTCTGTCGAACGTGTAAGTAAGTTAATTCGCCGTTTGGAGGGTAGCGAGGAACTGAGTACGGTGAGTTACGACGTGGTTCTCCGCTTGACCCCCGTGACTGGCGAACCTATCGCGGATGATCCCAGTTTCGGTCCGTGGGACGAAGTAGAACTTGGCTGGTTCGATACGATACCCGAAGACGCATACTGGGACCACGAAAGCGCTGTCGATGATATTCACTCGATCAGTGGGTGATGAGAGTGCGAACAGCATATCGATGCTGCCGGGAGAGTTAAAGAGATGGGGAACCGCGGGTCGCGTTCCTCTTGAATAGTGGTGTACTCGACGCACCTGAGCGATTCGATGGAACAGCCATCTGTGTAAGATTGGTGGAACGTGTTCCAAAGCGTCTCACCGAGACCATTCACCGGCGATTTATTCGTCAGCTGAACTTTCTGCGCGTCGGTCGGGATCGAATCGGAGAACGTGATTGATCTCCTCTTCTCGAATATCTTCGAAGGCGTCACGAGCAATCGAGCGTCGATGAACCTCATCAGCGCCGTCGACAATGCGGAATGCGCGGACGTTCTCGTAGAACTGCGCCAACGGGAGATCTTTCCCGATCCCATTCGCGCCACAGCACTGCACCGCCAGATCGATGATTTCGTTCGTGACGTTCGCTGTGAACACTTTCGCCATCGCGACTTCGATGCGAGCTTCGCTCTGGTCGAGTTCACGGGCAGCGTGGCGAACACCTGTTCGGGCCATGTGCAGTTTCGTCTCTGCGTCAGCGATCCGGTGACGAAGTGCTTGTTTGTTGGCCAAGGGTTCACCAAAGCCCTCCCGTTCACTCAGGTACGCCTTCGCGATGTCGAGTGAGCGCTCAGCCATCCCGGAATACCGCATACAGTGGGTGAGCCGACCACCACCCAACCGCATTTGCGCGATCTGAAATCCTTGTCCCTCCTCACCGACTGTATTCTCGACCGGCACACGAACGTTTTCGTACTTGATCTCGGCGTGACCGAACTCTCGTTCGGTGATGTCGTGTCCGCCGAGATGTGAGATATTGCGAACGATATTCACTCCGTCTGTGTCAGTCGGGACGAGAATGATCGACGTGCCGGCATAGGGGTGAGCGTCTAAGTCTGTTCGGGCCATCACGAGCAAGAAATCAGACTCTTTGCCGCCGGTGGTCCACCACTTGTGTCCGTTGATGACCCACTCGTCACCGTCCTTCTCGGCGGTTGTTCCGAGCATCTTTGGATCCGACCCACCTCCTTGCATCGGTTCAGTCATCGAGAATCCTGACGAGAATTCACCTTGAACGAGGGGACGAAGCCACTCTTTTTTCTGTTCTTCAGAGCCGACTAGTTCGAGAGTGTGCATATTACCCTCATCAGGTGCGTTCGCACGAATCGAAATCGCGCCAATAAGCGAACGACCCACCTGCTCGAAGGAAGGCAACATGTCGCGGAACGCTAGTCCTTGACCACCGTACTCCTCGGGCATCTGTGGAGCGAACAGATTTCGCTCCTTTGCCATCTCCCACAGCTCGCTGATTTCGTCGTCCGTGATCTGTTCACCTGTTGCGAGTGCCTCCCGTTCCCGTGGGAGTACGACATCGTCCATGAACGCCTGTACGCGATTCGCTACTTCTCTCGCTGTCTCGGAATCGTGGTATTTCATGGCTCAAATTTGTATACAAATGATATAAAAGTGCGGTGAAGACGGACACTGTCTTGTCGCCGATACTATAATACGCCTTCACGGAACGTACGACATGTTGTCTATCACTCACACAACCGCATCACATGACATAAATTCACAATATTGGGAGTCTCCTGTCCGTCGTGGGTGAAATCGCCGCTGGTTCAAATCACTGTATCGATCATCGATTTGGCATCCGAACGAAGGGCATAGCCATCGGGCGTTGACACAACAATATTGTGGTGTTCCAGATGATCGAGGTGGGCGTACGCTTCACCTGGTCCGTGCATGACGTGGATCCCTTCGAGGTCGCCGAAGAGATGGGCACTCACCTCCCACGCGTTCGCTGGACCGTGTTCGGCGAGCACGCGACTGACTCGTTCGGCACGTTCTCGGTGGTGGTCAATAATGAACTGCGCTCGTTCGGCAGGATTATCGATAACGTCGCGGTGGCCGGGCCACACTCGCGAATATCCTCGTTCTGAAATCGTTTTGAGTGTGTCGAGATAGCGTTCGAGCGGCCGATCGACGCGCACATCCGCACCGCCGACGTTCGGCGTATAAACAGGAAGGAGTGCGTCACCGACGAACGCTTCCGAAGAGTCGTTCGCTCCATCGAATTCGAAACAACACAGACCGGCAGAGTGACCTGGCGCATGAAGTACGCGCAGTTGGATTTCACCGGCACCAACTTCGAGGACCTCTCCGTCTGTGATGGTCTCTACGCTCACAGGATCACCCGCGATTGCGTCACTACCATCAAGCCGCTTGCGGAGCTCACTCCGTTTTTCAGCGGGCATTCCCCATTCATCAAATCGTTCGCGTTGTAACGCTTGCAGTCGCGTTATCGCCGTTTCATCCTGTTGGACGATCGGCGCGTCGGCCTCATGAACGTAGACAGTCGCCCCGCTCTCGTGCTGTATCGTACCGGCGAGACCAGTGTGATCTGGATGCCAGTGTGTCAAAACGATAGTATCGATATCGCTAAAATCGTGACCATGTGTGGCAAGATGGTCCCGAAGTTGCTGGTCGGTCTCAGCCGTTGCAATCCCCGTATCAATCAGTGTTGTCTCATCCGTGTGTTGCAGGAGATACGCGTTGTTGCGGCCCTCAAATTCGGCGTTTCCCAGCTTTAGTGCGTGCACGACACGCCATAGCGTTCACTCCGTTATCATTGTTCTGCTGTCTAGCTGTGATGAGTGACTATCCAACCGAACATTCTCACACCTTGGCTTCACTCGAATAGCGATGAGAATGGGTGTGTCGAATCTTCAGTCGGAGGTGGTGCCTGCGTCCGTGATTTGTCCCTTATCTGACATGGAACATTCGACCCGTCTAAATGGTGTCAAAGCCCAATCAGTATTGCGGGTGCCGATTCCGGCACTGTCTGATCGTCACTCGCTAGTACTCGATTCAACAATAGCTTACATCGTGTACATCAACACGCGTGTGGGTACTCGTCTTCTGAGTCCTCCGAGTCCTCCTTTCTCTCCTTCTTCTCTTTCTTCTCCTTCTTCTCCTTCTTCTCCTTCTCTTCCTTCTTCTCCTTCTCTTCCTTCTTCTCCTTCTCTTCCTTCTTCTCCTTCTCTTCCTTCTTCTCCTTCTCTTCCTTCTTCTCCTTCTCTTCCTTCTCTTCCTTCTCTTCCTTCTTCTCTTTTCTCTCCTCCCTCTCCTCTTTCTTCTTCTCCCGCGCCTTCAACTCCTTCTTCGAGTCTTTCTCTTTCTTCTTCTCCCGTGCCTTCAACTCCTTCTTCTTATCTTCGTGAGTGCTGTCGTTGTTCAGATTGTTGTCAGCATTCTTGTGGTTGTTTCCGTTTTCGTCGGGGCAATGCACCCGGAACCAGCAGATTTTCGATTCCTTCTTTCGCGTGCCATCGTTCACGCAGGAGATCGTAGCGCAGAACTGGCCGTCGACGGGTTCGGCAGTAACTGGCTTATGTTCTTTACAGTCCTTAAAGCAATCACACGACGTGGGATCACCGTGGTGCTTGTTTTGCTTTCTGTCGCGGTGTTTCTTGTCGTGATGATCCTTTTCGTCGCCCCAACAGTGTCGGCCGTTGTGTCGCTTCTTTCGCGTCGCGTAGCTGACGGCAAACGGGAACGGGGCACAGATCGTTACTTCCTTTTTGCCTCCTTCGATCGAGAAGACGTCCGGATCAACCTCCTCGCCAATATCGTCGTAGGTATCAGGCCACCATTCACCATACTTGCGCGTATACGCGATATTGAGTCCCGGCGGACACACTGGTTTCGTGCACGGCCCATCAGCTGCCTCCACGAATTCGTCGAATATTGTGTCTCCGTTGAACATCACGATGAGACGCGACGGATTTCGGTCCCCCGGAAGATCAACCTCTGCCAAACCGTCTTCGTCGACTTCTGGGGTGTACGTCTCTTCGGAGTCGTCCTCAAAGATGACCGTTACGTTCAACACCGAACCGCTGGGTATGTTTTCGGTTTGAATAGTGATACAATCACACCGGACATCCACATCGACGACCGCAGGATTATCGCCGCACGGTGCGTCTGACGCCATTACACCCATGTCATACAACAACACGGGTGGTTCATTTGGATCTGGCTGGTACGTGATCTTTACGTGTATCGGATTGAGATCACCGGGCTCCAGAGTAACAGATGCCTGATTATCAGTTACGGTCACATCTTCTGTCTGTGTCGTCCCGTTACCGTACGTTACTTCTACCTGCAGCGTACTACCATCTGGGATATTCGTGGTTTCGATGCTGACCCCCTCGCAGGTGACCTCCACGACCTCGGCAGTTGGGGGGTCCTCACCCGCACACGTGTAGAATGTCGCGTTACTGATATCCTGTAGCATCGGTGGTTGACCATCGACTTGCTCAAGACAGAACGTAACGTCCCCGCTTAGGTTATCAGGAACTTCTGCGAGGAAGCAGTTCTGCCCCGCCTTGAGCGTCAGGTAGTCGGCACCCTCCGGAATGTCCTCTGCCGGGAGTGTAAAGCAGGTGCCAGAGAGTCCAGAAAACAATGGTTCTAGTGCAGTCGGCCCGTCGCAGACGTCCTCGACACAACCAATACACTGTCCCGCCTGTCCACCTGGAGGATTTTGTGGGGGTAGACTCGCTTCACCACAGAAGGGCGCTGGGATTTCACCATTCTGCGCTGACGACTTCACCGTAAATCCACTGACTCCAGCGAGACTAGCACCACCCACTGCGAGTCCTTTCAAACACGTTCTCCGATTGACTCTTTCGAGGCTTTTATTTATTTCTTTCATTACATCCACCACAATATTCGGGCTTTAGTTTGTTATAACACCCCTAACGGTGCGTATATACCTCCTGAACACCGAACTGCACTGTATTTTCCGACAATATACAAAGAAGTGCTAAATAGTACGCTCTTGAAGAAATTGATACAGATACTAACAACGTAACTCAAAGACAGTAAGAGGAGCAAGATCATTATTCTGAGTCGTGTTATGCTCGCTGACGAATCGTCGGTGTGATCCTTCGCCGTCAACCACAAGAGCACATGACTATTGTTTGATTATCAGGGACTCATGGGTACGACCCTAGATGAAGATGACAGTTGCCTTGTGTTTACAGACACATCTGTGCCGAGAACCGGCCACGTAGTACTAGTAGCTTTCACGCTCGTGTTTTCCATGCATAATTGTCCCCAAGCAGATATTATCCACTCACACACGACAGAGCGGTGCAGCACAACAGTACCCGTTTGAACTTTCGTCCATCCCTATCCCAACCGATATCAACCAACACTACTCTGGCAGAACGGCTGTCGCCTGCCCTGTGAGCACTCGTTCACCATCTGCGCGCACGACGTGCAGATCAGCCTCAACGTACTCATCACCATCATCCATATTGACACTCGTCACTTCGGCATTCGCGGTAATCGTGTCTCCTGACCATGTCTGTGACTGAAACCGGATCGAGAACATTTTCACAGCATCTAACCCGAACCAGTCGGCCACCATGTGAGCCGCGATCCCCGCGGTGAACATTCCTTGTCCGAATACGCTTGGATTCCCCGCGGCCTGCGCGTATGGTTCGTCGTAGTGAATCGGATTGAAATCTCCACTCGAACCAGCATACCGAACGAAATCATGCCGTCTGAGCGGACCGACAGTCACCGTCGGAGCTGTGTCTCCCACTTCGAGTGTGCCCATCCGAGCTGGATCGGGAGCTGTCGTCTCTGTGACCAAACTGTCTGGCAAAGTCGCTCGTTCGATCTGTTCGCTGCTTTGTGATTCTAGTGAATGGTCGGTGTCAGATAATCTGTGCCCATCATCGTGATCTCCATGAGGAGTACGGTCGGTACTCGATTCCGTGACAGCGCCGTCAGTTTCGATGACTGTCGCACGCTCAGCGAGCACTCGCTCATCGGAACGATCACGGTAGACAGTTTCGACTTCAGCGAACGTCATTGTCCCACCACGGCTGCCTTCACGCTCGTAGACATCAACGAGCGTCGTCTCGCCACTCACAACGTCTCCGACAAGGAGCGGACGTTCGTACTCGTAGCTGTGCTCGCCGTGGAGTACATACGCTGGTCGGAACCCCAGATCGAGTTCCGCACCAGTACGGTAGCGAGGAAACACTCCCGTTCGGGTGAACGTCAGTGGTGCAGGTACACTATCGAATCCACGTGATTTCGCAGCTTCTGGATCGTAGTGAATGGGATTATCGTCGGAAACGGCCCGAGCGAACTCCGCGACCTTTCCCGCTTCGACAACGAGACCCTGAACAGTCGTGTGTGTTTCACCGATCCGTTCCTGGAGATGCTCATGCTGTTCTGTCACAGGTACACCCTTGCCCAGTCATATGAAACAGTGGCGGAGAAACGAGTATAAACGTGTCGGCAGAGCGTCCATACTCACTACGGCAGATGCATAGTGTAGGAAGTATCGAATAATTCCGGTCACCATGCCACGAAACACGTGCATCACCGTGAATCGTTGAGTGTTGTCCAATTACTGTTTCATCCGTCCGCAGATGGTGTTGAAGATCGTGACAGTCACAATCTATATCATGGAAACGAACGAACGCGCTACAGTATGGATCCTGTCCCAGCGGAGACACTCATGCAACCGCCGCACGATGGAACTGTTGTGAACCTATTACAACGATCGGCAGAGCTGTTTCCCGATCGAGTAGCGCTCGAGCACGCTGGTGAAACTGTCACGTACCGCGAGTTCACCGATCGAGTCCAGCGCATCGCTGGCGGTCTCTCTGAGCACGGGCTTGATCCTAACGACCGACTCGGCGTCTACCTCCCAAACGGGATTGACTTTTGTGCCATTCTCTGGGCGTGTGTTCATGCAGGGATTGTCGTGAGTCCACTCAATCCGCAGTATCGACGTCGTGAGATCGAACATCAACTCAGTCATTCCGACGCACAGGCGGTCGTCGTGGGGCCCAGTGGCGCAGAACACGCTCGTCCAGTTGCAAACGATCTCGGTATCGACGTAATCGGCGCGGGACTCGATACCGACACAACACTTGCGGGACTCACAAAGCGTGGCGACCCAACGACTGTCGAACGGGGAGACAACGACATCCTCCTTCAACCCTACACATCGGGGACGACTGGTCAGCCAAAGGGAGTCTTGCTCACACACAAGAATTTCAGAGTACAGATCGTTAACAGTGTCGCAAGTTACACTGCCGGACCGGTCCGGGGAGACGCGCTGACGGTACTCCCGTTGTACCACGTCACTGGTCTGCTCGGGATGATGTCGGCGCTGTGTACTGGACGGACGATGCACTTGTTGCGACCGGATCAGTGGGACCCCGATCTCGTGCTCGAAACGATTGCTGAGTACGATGTACCGGCGTTTATCGGGGTCGCAACCATGTTTACAGATCTCCTCGAAGCGTACGATCCAGAGCGACACGATCTCACCACGCTGAGGCGAGTAGGACAAGGAGGAGATAAGCTCCCCGAGCCGGTTCACGAGCGATTTGAAGCCGCGTTCGACGTTGCCGTCTCAGAAGGATACGGATTGACAGAGACGACTGCCGCCACCCATGCAGTCCGCGCGTCGACGCTCGGTGATCGTGTAGGAAGTGTCGGCCAGCCGATCGGACACACTCGCTCGAAGATTATCGACGAGGACGGTGAGGAAGTTTCCGTCGGCGAAAAGGGCGAGCTCGTTCTCAAAGGGCCGCAGGTGATGGCGGGCTACTATCGGGACGAGGGGAGTACACGGGAAGCGTTCACGGAGGACGGATACTTCAGGACTGGTGATATCGCGTACTGCGATCCGGATAACTATCATTACATCGTTGGACGTGAGAAGGAGATGATCCTTACCGCGGGGTACAACGTCTATCCGTCAGAAGTCGAACGCGTTCTCTACGATCATCCAGCAATCAACGAGACAGCGGTGTTCGGACTGGCTGATGAACGACGCGGCGAGACCATTGCCGCTGCCGTCACGCTCACCGAGGGTGCAACGCTCACGGTTGATGAAATCAAATCGTATGTCCTCGATGAGCTCGCACCATACAAACATCCCCGCGTCGTCGAAATTCTTGATACCCTTCCAAAGACTGGATCGGGAAAGGTGAAAAAGACGATGCTTCAGAAGACGTTCGCCGAAAAGTACGGCCGGGAGCGATCGATCGATGCAGAGTCGGAGTCTCACACCGAGTAGCTGTTGCTACCAACAGCACACTCTCTGAAAACGAAGGCACAAAACACGGACAATGAACACGGATAATGAACGAGGACAGCCCCCGACGATGAAATCAGATGAGCTCTCGTGCAATGGTTCGTTTCTGAATCTCGTCGGTTCCTTCGAAGATCCTGAGAACTCGCGCTGATCGGTACTGGCGTTCAATTGGTGTGTCTTTCATGAAGCCAGCACCACCGTAGACCTGCATTGCAACGTCCGCAGCGTCGTTGTTGAGCTGTGCTCCGCGGAGTTTCGCCATTGACTCTTCCTTTCGAGCACGCTTTCCGCTGTCGATTTTCCACGCTGCATACCGATAGAGCTGGCGTACCTGCTCGATATCGGTTGCCAGATCTGCAAGCTGAAACGAAACCCCCTGCCGGTGACCAATCGGTTTCCCAAACGTCTCTCGGTCGCGCGCGTAGTCGGTTGCGAGATCGAGTAAGTACTGAGAACTACCGACAGCACTCGCAGCGATCTTGATACGTCCGGCACCGATCCAGTTCATCGCGGTCTGGAAGCCACGATCGATTTCTCCCAAGACCTTGTCTTCGCCGACGCGACAGTCATCAAAACGCAGTTCTGCCTGTGCACCAGGGGTAAGGCCCATCGTCCGGTGGACCTTCGCTACTTCGTATCCCGGATTGTCGCGGTCAACGAGAAAACAGCTGATTCCCTCGTACTCACCGTCTTCGCCGGACGTACGCGCAAACACCATCGCAAAATCGGCGTACGGTCCGTTCGAGATCCAGTACTTGTTGGCGTTGATCACCCACTCATCACCATCTTTCTCGGCTGTCGCATCCATGTATTGGGGATCGCTTCCGTGAGCTGGTTCAGTGAGTGCGAAACAGGTTGTGATATCGCCGTCCATCAGCGGATTGAGATACGCTTCTCGTTGGGCGTCGTCACACGCGAGCAGGATTGGTGTTGGCCCACCCGCACCACTGGTTATGGCTGTGTGAAATCCCGGTGGGCGGTTCGAGAGATATTCTGTGACGATTGATTGGGTAAGAACATCGATCCCTCCACCACCAACCGCTTCAGGCATTCCCATCGCGTAAAAGCCCGCCTCAGCACTCTTTTTTCGGATCTGTTCGATAACGTCGCGGTACGCTGGGACTTGATAGTTGTCCTCGTCAACAATGTGGCGTTCGTAGTCTTCGCCGAGAAATTCTGGATGTTTGTTTTCGAGCGGTGTTACTTCCTGTTCGATGAAATCATCGAGTGCGCGTTTAATCTGTGTGGCTTCTTCCGGTTCGCTGAAATCCATATGTCACTATTTTTGAATCCATTCCTCATAAATATCACGTGGGGAAGTATGATGCGTGATCTAACAATATTGTATCGAAGGAGCAATCGACCCGAGACGAATCGTCATTCATCACTGCAGCGTACCGTAGTGTCGATCACAGTTGTTCCTATCGACTGCTTCCAATAGAACAACCAAACCGACAACATTGGTGACCCCCGTCTGTATCCATTCTGTGAATATCGCACCCAGACAGCCACTCAGACTCATCTTACAATATGATGTCGCCGTCTCACGAACCGCTATGACCCAACGAACAGCATTCGGAGTAGGATCGATCGTTCCACACCAACAGCGCCCTCTGCTATCGTCTTAAACTTCGTATGTGGATAAATATTTAGTTCAAGGTTTGATAATACTATACACCAGCATTAGGTATAGAATTACACACGTACGTGTGTAATGTACTACGTACATTTTCAGAGATAATTGGTGAGTCAATCAACAGCTGATTAGGTGACCATTCCAATACGTATCATGCATACAGGATCGGTAAGATCATCAATCAGACATATTAGCAGAGACCGTCGGATATACTCCGAGTTACTAGTTGCTCCAATAATTCATATGTGACGACAGATCTACACGATTTCTGAGGTAGTAGCTAAATTAGAAGTATTTACTCATTTACACTCTGATAAGGAGGTGCACAATGAATGTATGTCATCGTACAGGGCCAGTATGGATTAGCGTCTTGTAGAACAAGTATGATCAAAGCATCCAACAGTCAATAGTGTGTCATACAGACGATATCTCTGATATTTGTATAGAATGGTGTGGACAGCCTGTATGGTCGTTGTTTCGTAGATCGCAATAGCCTCGCTTTCTTCAAATATCCTTTATGTATTATAATTAGGTATCCTTCATGTTAACAACGTATGTATCATAGTACCGGAATTCTATACAAAATCAGCTGAAACAGCCCGAACAGTTCGAATTCTCTGTTCGATAGAGCAATCCATGCACGAATATCCGATTCACTAGCGATAGAATAAGCTGCCACATCTAACATAGTATCCAGCCCAACAATGTACATTCAAAATATCCACGGTTGTTGGCTTCGTTTTTGATGTGTTATTATTTTTGATTTATCGATCGACATTGGAAGATCTTCCCGAAACGAGGTGTGTCTTCGGCACTACGGAGTAGTCCATCATCCGTGAATTGACATACAATTGAATAAATAATATATTCTAAGAAAGTCAGAGTTCAACACCAGTTGTCAGAATCTTGTACTTACACGAACTTATTTATCACACTTCAAACAATTCCCAGAGATTAGTACTGACTACATATACATATCGAGTTCGCGTTCAGTCCGTCCCGGCAATGGCATCCGAAACGCGTTTCCTGTCGAACAGTCGTTCCGAAGCTGGAATCTCTGGATACGGATTTCCATCGACGTATCCGGGCCACTCACCGAACTGCTCGGGATAGAGCTGCTTGGCAGTCATCTCTAATTGGAACAGATTCATAATTGGACCTTGATAGCGCATGCCCTGTGCGTACACTTGATCGTTCTCGACGGCCGAAAGCTGCTGGCCAACTGGATGGTTTTTCAGTTTTTCTCTGACATCGCTCATTTGGTAGTTCGGAGTCACCCCCCAAAGATGGAGAATCACGTCAGGATCCGCTTCAACCATCGTTTCGTACCCGATCTTTCCCCAGAGTTGTTCCCAATCACGGTCGGCAAACGCATCAATTGCACCGAGTGGACGAGTGTCGGCGAACCAGTAGCCTGGACGATTCAAATGGTACGTCCAGAATGTGTCCTTACTCAGCGTCACACGAACAGCTGTTGGCCGCTCCTCTTTCGGCGGAAGTCCCGATTCGATCGTCGAGAGCAGATCCGTATAGATCTGCTTGAGAGCTCGATATCGTTCTTGTTCTTGAAACACGCTGGCGACGTTCCCGAACAGCTCCCAGAGCGTGTAATACTGGTAGCGATCAGCGTACGCCTTCGGTGGATCAGCGTGCGTCCCACTGTAGAAGCTTCCAAACCACGGACCGAGTGTCTGCTGAATTTCTTGAACGTCGGATTGGTCCCACTTCTTCTGCGTTGAGGCCCACGCTGGGTCAGCAAGGTGGACATCGCTTTCGAGATTGTAAAGCAGCTCCTTCGATAGACCATCACTGAGCGGATCCGCAAGATCTTTCCAAGCGAACGAGACGCCGTCCAGCTGGTCGTAGTAGTGATTCATCGTTGTTCCAGACATTTCCGGAACGTACACCGCGTTCACGCTATCACCGTATCCGAGAGCGACCGCCATGTCGGCGTACTGGGGGAAGACTGTAAAAACTCGTTTTGGGGGTGACTCGAACGAAACCTCACCCATTGGTGCCATCGTCACCGAATACCCTGAATCGTCCGGTGCGGTCGAATCGTTCGCTGTCTGAGAGGCGTTCGTCGAAGATGTCGACGAAAAAGGATTGCCCGTACATCCAGCAAGCAATCCCCCAGCGAGAATACTACCACCGCTCCTCAGCACACCGCGACGAGTTGGTCGGCCACCAGACCGATCTCCCTGAATCATATTATTTAGGCTGACCTAATACATCATAAACACTCCGAATTTTAGGCAGTCCTAAAGTATAGTGGGTTGATATACAGTACCACGACAATCCTGTCAGACAAGTCAGTTAAGAGATCAACGAAGTTCCACACGAACGACGCCACCAACCACATATGGATCCGACAACGAGGAAATGTTCCTCTACCTCTCGCAGTCACCTCTACAGCTACGTCTTCACATTCTGACCCACAGTTCATACGAAACGAGTCGTAAATCAACCTTGCTTGTATTACCTCAATTAGATTGGGAAGCGTTTATGTGGGTGCAGCAAGACACCAAATATTGCGGCCAGAGGTATTCAAACCCGACATATTGGGCACACTTCTGGGACGAATGAGTGATAACTATGGACTGCCCGGACTGTGGGAACGATCGTACACGCGTTATCGATACCGGAACGAGCACCGACGGGATGTCGGTGCGACGGCGTCGTGAGTGTCAGCGTTGTTCGTTCCGATTTACAACGTACGAACGACCGGAATGGAACTCACTTCAGGTCAAAAAGCGCGATGGACGTATCGAATCGTTTAGCCGTGAGAAGCTTCGTGCAGGGGTCGAGCGAGCCGTCGAGAAGCGGCAGGTGACCGAAAAGGCAGTGACGGATGTAGTGGATACAATCGAATCCGAGCTTCAGGATCACGAGACGTGTATTGTCCCGTCTCGTTTAATTGGAGAACTAGCATCCGAAAAACTGCGCGACTTAGATCAGGTCGCGTATATTCGATTCGTCTCAGTCTACAAGGCCTTCTCCGAACCAGAGGAATTCCTGCGCGAACTCGATGCGGTTCTCGATGCCGAACTTGACGACTTCGGGCGTTCCACTCCCCAGAATCTCTCAGATAATCTATGAGTCAACAGACAACAACAACCGACGACATCCGGTCGATTCTCGACCGTGCACGCACAGGCTACGAAGCGAACTGCTCCGGAGACGAGTACGAGACACTCATCACCGAAATTGAACGCAATCTCTATGATGGGGCATCGACTGATGAGGTGTATCAGGCTATCCTACAGACGCTCACCGCACGCGTTGAGCGCGAACCCGCGTTCAAACGAATCGCGGCAGCTGTCTTCCTGCAACGGTACTACCGCGAAGTAATCGGTGAAGATCTGACAGGGTTCGAGTTGGATCGAGAGTATCGCGCGACCTTTGTCACCAATCTCGAACGGGCTGTCGAAATTTCGATTCTCGACGAACGGTTGATCGAGCAGTTCGACATCGAAGATCTCGCAGCGTATCTCGAATTGGATCGGGATACGCAGTTCGAGTACATGGCACTTGAGACGCTTTATCAACGGTATTTTCTCAAGACCGAACAGAATGGAACGCATCTCGAACTCCCACAGGCGTTTTGGATGCGCGTTGCGATGGGAATCGCACTCGAAGAGGACGAGCCACAACGACGGGCAAAGGAGTTCTACGACGTGCTCTCGAAGCGAGCGTTCACGCCTTCGACGCCGACGCTCTTTCATAGTGGATCGACCCACCCTCAGCTCTCCTCGTGTTATCTAACAACAGTACAGGACGACTTAGAACACATTTTCGACTCGTACAAGCACCACGCGCTCCTTTCAAAATGGAGTGGCGGCCTCGGGAACGATTGGACAAACCTGCGTGCTGCGGGTGCGCTCATCGAGTCGACGGGTGTCGAATCGACGGGCATTGTGCCGTTCCTCCGAATCAGCAACGACGTTACGGCTGCGATCAATCGATCGGGGAAACGCCGTGGGGCAGCCTGTGCTTACCTCGCGTGCTGGCATCTCGACTTTCCTGCGTTTGTGGATCTAAAGCGGAACACCGGCGATGAGCGCCGTCGGACACCGGATATGAATACGGCAGCGTGGATTCCGGATCTCTTCATGAAGCGCGTTGAAAGCGGTGAGGAGTGGACGCTGTTCAGCCCGGACGAAGTCCCAGATCTCCACGAACTGTCGGGAGAAGCGTTCGAAGAGCGGTACCGTGAGTACGAGCAACAAGCGGAGAGCGGAGCGCTCAGACAGTACGAGCGTGTCGACGCTGAGAGTCTCTGGCGGACGATGCTCACTCGGCTGTTCGAGACGGGTCATCCGTGGCTAACGTTCAAAGATCCGTGCAACGTCCGCTCGCCACAGGATCACGCCGGAACGATACACTCCTCGAATCTCTGCACAGAGATCACGCTCAACACGAGCGAGGACGAACACGCGGTCTGTAACCTCGGGAGCGTTAACTTTGCAACACACGTTTCGAATGGCGAACTCGACCGGGACCGTCTCGCTGAGACCATCGAGACAGCGATGCGGATGCTGGATAACGTCATTGACCGCTGTTTTTACCCGACCGACGAGGCCGATCACTCGAATACACAGCACAGACCGGTTGGTTTGGGGACAATGGGCTTTCACGATGCACTGATGGAACTGGAGATCCCGATGGATTCGGAGACAGCAATCGAAACGTCCAATCGCTGGCAGGAGTTCGTCTCGTATCACGCGATTCTCAACTCCTCGAAACTCGCGGCCGAGCGGGGGCCCTATCCATCATATGAGGGATCGAAGTGGGATCGCGGACTGCTCCCACAGGACACCGTCGATCGCCTCGAAGAAGCGCGTGGACGCGACATTCCGACCGATCGTGAGGAAACACTGGACTGGTTCATCGTCCGCGAACACGTCGAAGAACACGGAATGCGAAATTCCAACACGATGGCGATTGCACCGACAGCCACTGTCTCCACAATCAACGGAACGACCCCGTCGATCGAACCGGTGTATTCGAACCTCTACGTGAAGTCGAATATGTCGGGTGATTTCACGATTATCAACGACCACCTCGTTGCGGATCTGAAAGAGCGTGGGCTTTGGAACGACGAGATGGTCGATCGGATCAAATATCACGACGGGTCCGTTCAAGAGATCGATGCCGTTCCGGACGAACTGAAAGCGCTGTACCGCGGTGCATTCGAAATCGATCCTCGACAACAGCTACAACTGACCGCACATCGACAGACGTGGATCGATCAGTCGGTCTCACATAACGTCTTTTTCCCGTCCACGGATGGTTCACTGCTCGACGATGTCTACAAGACCGCGTGGCAACTGGGGCTGAAGACGACGTACTACCTCCGAACGCTTGGGGCGTCCCAGATCGAGAAATCCACACTGGACATGGCCGAGTACGGCAAGACCCAACATCGAAACGAGTCGTCGAAAGAGCGTAAATCCGACGGTGGACAGCCCACTGATGACGACAGTGAACTCTGCAGAGTGGAAGATTCGACGTGTGAGGCCTGTCAGTAGCGCATGATAGACAACAAACAATATTCACAATTTGCTTAGCAATGCCGATCATCAACAACAACGCCGAACACGACCCGAACAAGATACTGCCAGTCGATTACGATTGGGCACGCGAGTACTACGAAGCAGGGGTTAACAACAACTGGGTTCCACAAGAGATTCCGATGCAAGACGATGTTACCCAGTGGAACGGAGATGTTCTCACTGATGCTGAGCGACAGCTTGTCGAGTGGAATCTCGGTTTCTTTTCGACAGCCGAATCACTTACAGCGAACAACATCGTCCTCGCGCTGTACGAATATGTAACTGCACCAGAGTGTCGCCAGTATCTACTGCGGCAAGCCTACGAGGAAGCGATTCACACCGATACGTTCATCTACTGCTGTGATTCGCTCGGGTTTGATCCCGACTACCTCTACGGGATGTACGACAGGGTCCCCTCTATCGAGGAGAAAGACGAGTTCGTGGT
This sequence comes from Halocatena marina, assembly GCF_023276375.1. Classification (GTDB taxonomy): domain Archaea; phylum Halobacteriota; class Halobacteria; order Halobacteriales; family Haloarculaceae; genus Halocatena; species Halocatena marina. Next base: position 1,597,083 of record NZ_JALLPK010000001.1, read on the forward strand.
CAATCTGACGCGTGCGATCGACCGACCGAATTTCTCAATCGAGACGGATGACGATATCCGCGAGTTCCTCCGAGACCTCGTCGGTTTCTACGTCATTATGGAGGGGATTTTCTTCTATGCAGGCTTTGCGATGATGCTCGGGCTGAAACGTCAGAACAAGATGGTCGGTATCGGCCAGCAGTTCGAGTACATCATGCGAGATGAGTCGCTCCACGTCGGATTCGGTGTGGACCTCATTAACGAGATTCGAACAGAGAGCCCCGGCGTGTGGACTGACGACTTCGAAAGCGAGGTGGTTGATCTGATCACCGAAGCTGTCTCGTTAGAGAAAATCTACGCGTACGAGGCGTGTCCGGACGAAATTCTCGGAATGAGCGCCGAACAGTTCGCCGAGTACGTCGAACACATCGCTGATCGCCGACTCGAACAGCTCGATCTCCCAGTGCAGTACGACACCTCCAACCCGTTCGCGTGGATGTCCGAGCAGGTTGATCTCAACAAAGAGAAGAACTTCTTCGAAACGCAGGTGACCGAGTACCAGAGCGGTGGAAGCCTCGACTGGTAACGAACGTATCGGGCCCGCGCTGAGCGTGTTCTCGAATTGAGACGAGAGCGTTCTGCACTGAACAGGAGAAAAAGCTGCACTGTGATGGAATTCAGTGTGATGAGATCGAGAAACGTTTGCGAATCGCAGTGCCCTCGCTGTTGTAGACGACAGCGCGTCCAGACGAAGGGGTAGCATCGCTACTGAACCGCATCAATCCCGTGTAGACGAGTGCTTCAGCATCGCTGTGTTCTGGTCCAATTTCACCCCACGGATGCGTAGACAGTGGAAGCGAGACGGTCCGCCAACCGATCCACTCGGGAGAAAACCGGCTATAGACTCCAAAACGATCCTCAGTTGCCATCCGGGCTTCGAAGAGTAGTAAGAACTCCGTGTCGAAATTGGTCACCTCGATGGGTTGCTGGAATGTTTCGGAGCCATCGTTGACTGCAGCGTCGGTGAATACGCGTCGCTCAGGAGGTTCGGTGATAAGCCGTCCTGAGAAGACCTGATCGGTCGTACCGAGATCATCGACAACGTACTGGGTTGAAGAGCGATGAATAGATCCGACGCCAGATTCGGGCTCAATCTGCGGCTGAACAGTGTTCCATCCACCAACGGCGTTTGCAACGCCAGTCCCGCAGACGATCGCAGCCCCGCCAGTGAGGAAATCACGTCGCTTCATTATATTCGAATATCCAAATTAGTCATATAAATATTTTCTCCATGAATTAATAGCATCGACAATGACTGTTGGGGAAGATGGGTAGAGGACGTCGGGCGGTGGATTGTGACGAAATCGGTGATCAATACGTTGAGGCCGGTCGGAATGTCACCAACTACATCGATAGCATCAGCGAGTCTCGATTTACACGCGCACCTGTATCACAATAGTTATGAATGCGCAAACTACTTTGGATCTAGTTAAAAATAATTGTATCTCTACAGGATACTGAATCAGATCGACCAATCTTCGAAACCCCCACTGTACTTCTTGCTGTTCGATGAGCGTCCCATCGACGATCGATTGCTTCCTCTTGGAAGGCTGCCTGACCTTCAGCCAAATGAGGGTCGACGGTCTGTGCGATGTGAGTAGATCTCCAGGCACTCCACACGACGTCGGTGAATGGTTGCACGACGGACAAACCATAGCCGATTCTCCATAGTTTCGATCGGAGTATCCGGATCTAGACACTCTGGAATGCTATCGCGCTAATCCGATCGTCCGAACTGGAACATGTGTTGTGGAGGATATCTAAACGGTACTCCTCGAACGTATCCTATTGAAATATAGCAATTTCTGCTCGATGTAACGATTTCCATGGAATACGTTCTGCATTTTCAAAAATAAATATTGTCATAACATAAATAATAATTTCTCTCATGGTGCTTTGTAATAATACTAGTGACATGGTAATCGATACGCTACTAATTGTCAAACGGCGTTTGAAAGGGGGGATCGCAGCAATCACGGACTTTCTCGAAACGTCAGGGGAAACGGCTGATGGGGTAGACCGGCGTCTGTTTCTCAAATGGATCGGTGCTGGTCTCTTAACTCTGGGAGCAGCGATCGAATCAATCGTTAGCGGTCTCTTCGATCCGCTGTACTCGTTTCACGAATTGTCTCCGTCGGCTCGGTCGTTTCAGGCCTATCAGAACGTCTCACTCACGTCGGTGGCGACACTGCCCGATACGGTCACGCGTCACTGGCTCGGGCCAGCGTTCTGGGGGAACCGCCTTCAGGACTGGCGGCTGAATAACGGTCGGATAGAATGCTTGCGCGGGGAGGCTGGTTACGAGGTCCGGACTGTCGGCGTGCTCACCCGCGAAGTCATTAGCGGCGACGCACCAGGGCATCTTCGCGTCCGAACGGGGCTCCTAGAGGACGCTGATCGGGGTGGTTTCTGCGGATTTCTGATCGGCGTCGGGGCTGGCGCACTCGACTATCGCGCGGCAGCCTTGGCCCAGCGTGGCTCTGGTACCGGTGGTGGGTTCTTCTGTGCGTTCGAAACGGACGGGCAGGTCCGCTTTCGGGAGCACACCGACGAGGAGGCACCGCTCGACTTCGCTGTGCTTCCTGCCGAGAGACAGGAAATTGATCCATCCCAGCCGACAACAGAGGAGGAGATACTGCTCGAAGTAGACATCCTTCCACGGGACGACGGACAGTTCGATGTACAGCTGACGGCACGCGATGCCGACGGTACGCTTCGCACTCGTGCGATGCGCCACGGCGTAGACGAGAACGAACTGTTAGGTGGCATTTCGCTGGTTTCCTCACCACCACCCGGCGAATCTGGCGCACGCTGGTGGTTCCGCGACCTGCGCACGGGTGGAGAAAAAATTTCCGACGATCCCGATCGCTCTCTCGGACCGATCCTCGGTACCCTCTTTTCGCTCGACGACGACACTCTCAAACTGTCGGCGCAGCTCGTACCGATCGGCGACACAGATCCACAGACGGTGCGGCTCAATTATCGGCCAGCGGGAAGTCAGCAGACGTGGCGTCGTACGACTGCAACGATCGAGACGGGATACACGGCACTATTCCGCATCGACGACTGGGACGCGGGCCGTGCGTGGGACTACCGCGTGATATATCCACGAGTAAGGGGCGAAATGGCACGATACAGTGGTCGTATTCCCGCAGATCCCGACACGGATAGCGACGACGCAGAGCAGGAACTGACGATCGGCTTGTTCAGCTGCACGAGAGCCACAGGTCGCCAGTTGGAGGCGGGCACGGGCGACTCTCCGCTGCCGATGGCTCAGTGGCCGGGACGATATACGCCAGCGAACTTCTACTTTCCGTACGAGCAGCTGATCGAGAACGCGGGTGCTCACGATCCAGATCTGCTCGTCTTCTGTGGGGATCAATATTATGAAGGCAACCCTACTCGGATGGAAACGCGGGTCGATCCCGGTCTCGACGCTCTCTACAAATGGTTTCTCTGGCTGTGGGCGTTTCGGGAGCTGACACGTGATCGGCCGACCATCCTCCTGACGGACGATCACGATGTGTACCAGCCCAGCTTGTGGGGCGATGGAGGTGAGAAAACGGCAGTCATACCGAAGGGAGGCTATACTGGTTCTCCCGAATTTGTCAACACGGTGCAGCGCGTCCAGTGCAACCACAATCCTGATCCGTACGACCCGACGCCCGTCGAGCGCGACATCGCTGTTTATTACACCGCCTTCCGATTCGGTGGCGTTGACTTTGCCGTCTTGGAAGATCGGAAGTTCAAGTCGCCTCCACCAGACCGCGACGAGACACCGGCACCGGACGAACGAGAACTGTTGGGTCCCCGCCAAGAACAGTTCCTCAAAAAATGGGGGCACGAGGACACTGGGGCTGATACTGAAGCCGATGTTGATGGTGGCACCGTACCAAAAATTTGTCTCACGCAGACCTGTTTTGCGTGTCTCCAGACCGATCCAGACGGGCAACCGCGTACGAGTTTCGAATCGAACGGCTATCCAAAGCGCGGACGTGATCGGGCCGTTGAGCTCCTGGGCGAGGCGGGTGCGCTCGTGTTAGCCGGTGATCTTCACTTTGCATCCCTCGTACGGCACGGGATACACAAGCACACCGATGGACCAGTGCAATTCACGGGTCCAGCAGGAGCGTCGTGCTATCAGCGGTGGTTTGAACCGACGGCGTCACTCTCCCATGGGATGGGTCTTCCGCACACGGGTAAGTTTACGGACGGGTTCGACAACAAGCTACGCGTTCTCGCCGTAGAGAACCCTGAGATCCCCCTTGCCACGTATTCCAAACACGTCGGGAATCAATCGAGAAACATCCTGGATCGCCAGCTAAGAAACGAGGGCTACGGTATCGTTCGGGTCAATCAGGACGAAGAAGCCTTCACGATCGAATGTTGGCCGTGGGATGAGTCGCCATCGGCGACAGAAGCGGAACAATTCTCGGGGTGGCCCTATCGACTCCCATTCGATCAGGTTCGTGGCATCACTGACGAGACATAAACGATAGACGTGGCAGAGATCTGTTCGCCAGGCACTCTAGGATCGAGTTCGCTATCTGGGATCGTTAGGCTCGCTAACGGCACTATATCGATCATCCTCTGACCGAGCGATGGCACATCGGCATGGCTATTTACCGAAATAGGTCAGAAAACTACTATACAAAAATCATATTTGTCAGATAAAAATATGTAGATACATATGCCAGTGACGTGAACAAGAGAGTAGTACAATCAATGAAAGTGGACATTCACACTGAGCTATTGGCTGTGATCCCATGTCGTTAGAGACGATTGATCCAGACGAAGCCCGACCGAGCGATCTCGTCGGCTCGTCGATCCAACGCCGGGAAGATCCCCGACTCATTACCGGAGAAGCAGAATACACCGACGATATTCACCATCCAGAGGCGGTTCATTTAGCGATCAAAGGCAGCCAGTACGGCCATGCCGAAATCGAGAGCATCGACACGAGTGACGCGGCTGAACTCGATGGCGTCACCGCTGCCTACACGGCGGCTGACCTCGATGAATCGGGCGTTTCCAGCGCCCTTCAATCGCCAGCATCGGACGCTAACGTTCCCGAATATCCGTTGTTGGCGACCGACGCGGTTAGATTCCAAGGACAACCGGTGGCAGCCGTCATCGCAAAAGATCGCTATACTGCCCGAGAGGCACTCAGTGAGATCGACATCAGCTACAATCGACAGGAAGCGGTTTCGGATCCTCGGACTGCTCTCGAAGAAGAGGAGTCACCGACTATTCACGAAGAAGCGCCGGACAACGTGGCCTTCCGCTGGGAGAACGGCGATGCAGAAGCGACCGACGAGGCGTTCGAGCGCGCTGACCACACGGTTTCGTTCGATCCAGTCATCAACCGCGTCATCCCGACGGCGATGGAGCCTCGTACAGCATTCGCGCAGTACGAGAAATCAACGGACGAGTTGACCGTCGAACTGTCCACACAGAACCCCCATTCGGTCCGGTCGGATCTCTCACAGACGCTCGATCTGGCCGAAGAGCAGATTCGAGTTCGATCACCAGATGTCGGTGGTGGATTTGGCGCGAAGCTTCCACCGTATACGGGACATCTTCTCGCGTCGTGGTGTGCGATACAGCTCGAACGGCCCGTGAAATGGGTCGCCACCCGTACAGAAGACTGCCAGTCGATGGTCCACTCACGGTATCAGGATATCGAGGCCGAAGCAGCACTCTCCGAAGATGGACATCTCCTTGGAGTGCGTATGGATAGCATCGCCGATGTCGGTGGCTATCTCGTGCCCGGTGGGTCAATCGTCCCGAAGAATATCGGCCTCATGCTCTCTGGGCAGTACGCGCTTCCGGCAGCACACGTCGAACTAACCGGCGTTTTCACAACCACGGCTCCGCTTGCGGCGTATCGCGGAGCAGGTCGTCCCGAAGCAACGTATTTCATCGAACGATTGGTTGAGGTGGCCTCACGTGAACTCGATATGGATCCGGTGACGTTCCGACGACAGAACTTCATACCAACCGACGAGTTCCCATACGAGACTGGATTCGGCCATACGTACGACAGTGGTGACTACGAACAGTCGCTCGAAAAGGCACTCTCCTTAATCGACTACGATCACCGACGAGAGCGGCAAGCAGAACTGTCTGAAGACGGACGATATCTGGGTATCGGAATCTCCTGTTACGTCGAGGCGTGCGGTGTCGGTCCAAATATGGGCGAGAGCGGCATCATCAACGTCAAGCCGTCTGGCGACGTCGTCGTGAAAACCGGTACCACGGAGATCGGAACTGGTCACCGGACGGGCTACACCCAGATCGTCGCAAGTGCGCTCGGTGTGCCACACGACGATATTGAGATCATCGAAGGCGATACCGACGCTGTCCACGAGGGTCATGGCACCGCCGGTAGTCGAGCGATGCCCGTCGGTGGGAGCGCAATCCGTGAGACCGCCGATGCGGTGATCGAAAAAGGTCGTCAGATCGCCGCGCGCTCACTCGAAGCTGCCCCCGACGACATCGCGTTCGCCGATGGAGCGTTCTCCGTCCGTGGTGCTCCCGACCGATCGCTCACTCTCGTGGACGTTGCAGCAATGATCGACGATGATCCTTCGGATGCGGACGAAGGCCTCGAAGCGACTTCGAACTACGAGCCGCCCAACTACACGTATCCGTTTGGAACGCACGCTGCAGTCGTCGAGGTAACGCCCGAAACTGGTGACGTTGAAATCGAACAGTACGTCGCGGTGGACGACGTGGGAACACAGATCAATCCGAAACTCGTCGAGGGACAGATCCACGGTGGCGTCGTCCAAGGCATTGGACAGGCACTCTATGAAGAAGCCATCTACGACTCGAACGGCAATCTGTTGACGGGATCGCTCCAAGATTATGCCGTTCCAAAGGCTGAGCACGTTCCGTCCATGGAGACAGCCACCACAGTGACTGAGTGCCCACACAACCCACTCGGTGTCAAAGGTGTTGGCGAGGCAGGAGCAATCGCTGCACCCCCGGCAATTGTGAACGCTGTTGTAGACGCACTTTCGCCGTTCGAGATCGATCATCTCGATATGCCACTAACGAATGAAACCGTCTGGGAAGCGGTGTGCCAATCCAACAACTGAGAAGATAGCACTGGTGGAAATATTCAACTCTATTGAGAATTTGTTCTATTTGATATTATTGGCCGAGCACACGACCTGTGGAAACACTCATCGAAACGGTGTCTTATACCATTACATAACAGTAAACGTATGGGTTGCAGACCATATCAATGCAAAAAACTTATTATAGAAACTTCTGACTCTAAACAGTCATGGCTTCGATAAAATTGCCACTGAACCTACAAACCGGATCACCCGTTCGGAATATGCTTGTTGGACTTGGCTACGTTATCGCTGTTGGAGTGGTCCTCATTCTCTCGGTTGTGTTGCTTCCCCTCATTACGGCGGTTGGTGTTGGCACAAACTACCGAGGGAGTGCTGACCGATTCGCTCATCTGCCCGGTATTCGAGCAGACGGAGGGGTGGTTACGACGATTACGGCTTTCGGTTATGGGTTAGCGGTCTCTAGTCTGCTCGTCGCCTTTGGTGGAGGTGTCAATGAAACAGGACCCGCGGATCAGACGATACAAGGCAGTATGGGTTCAAATATTGAATCAACTGCAAACACATCACCCACTGCAACAGATTCCCAACAACAAAAGATGACGGCGGACACACGTCTCACTTCTGTCACGTCGTCGACATCCCAACCCTCGGATTCAAAATCGACGCCAGCGCAGTCATCGAAACCATCAGCTACCCAAACACCGGCGTCGACACCGAAATCGAATCCAACACCAACGCCACAACCCCGAGCAGATCCGACCCCGGTGCCAACGCATAACCCACGTCCGAGTCCGACTTCGTCACCGACTGCAACAGCAACAGCAACAACGATGACGACGACAACCTCACCGAGTCCGACTTCGACATCGACAGCAACGGCAACGACAACGGCAACAACAACTTCGACACAAAGTCCAACGTCGTCGCCATCTCCAACGGAAACAGCAGCAACAGAAACGACAACGGCGACGATAACAACCTCGACAGCAACTGCAGTACCATCGACTACGTCACCGGAATCTACTGCGAAATCAGCTTCGACAGAACGCTCAAGTGGTGAGTGAGCCGTACGATTGATCAGAGTTTAGTATACAAATCCAAACCATCCACTGACAGTGATGATCCGACCCGACCGGTTTTGATGTAGCTGACGATGTCGCGCTAAGATGTATCCCGTTTACTGTTCGAATATCAATCCACTATAAGTTATTATTAACAAACAGTATGGCAATTCACTAGTATACAATTGGACATGCGATGTAGACCAGTGCTTGAACGTGCTACCTGAGATGATTGGGTCACAGCGAGAGTAGCAAAGCGGGATGGACTAAGATTAAATATTAGTGGCATAACCACTGGGTAGAGAGATGCCATCTACCCAGACGTCAGCGGACCTACTCGCCCGGATACAACAGATGGATGCCGACGGTTTTGAGCAGTTCATCGCAGATCTCTGGGAACGCCGGGGATGGACCACGACCGTCTCGCAGACGCGTATCGGTGGTGGGTCCGACGTAACAGCCACGAAGAAAGCGCCCGATCCGAAAACGCACGTCATTCGAGCGAAAAGCTACGAATCGGACATCACCGATGACGACACAGAGATTCAGCAGTCCGTGAATCTTGTGAGCCAAGAGAAGGGTGTTGACATGGTTGTGATTGTAACGCCCCATCAGTCTACAAGCCGTGTCACCAATAACGCACAGGCCCCGAACGTTAAATTAGTCAACGGAGACGGGCTGGTCGCTCTCATTGAGCGGCTTGATGCCCACGACCTTGTCGATGACTACGCTGCGATCACGACAAGCGCGGCGGCAGTAACGACCGGTCCCCCAGCGACTGTCGAGGCAGACAACAGCAAAATACCGTTGCCTGAGATCTCGCCTGATACCTACCTTGGATTCATTATCCTTGGAACAACCATCTGGAGTATTGGGTTCTTGGTCGGGCTTGCCGGTTACTCGAGCGGGATTGTCGGCAGTGTTGTCGCCATTGCAGCGATCAACTGCTGGATTATGTTGCCATTGTCACTCTACCACGAAGCGAGCCGTGTCGATGAAACGACAGATTGGTCACCCTCCCGAACACTCTATGCAATTGGTGGAGCAATCCCATTTCTCAACGCAGTCGTTGGTGGGGCCTACCTCTATCGTCGTCGACATGCATATCAACAGCGTCAGACTACAGACAATGTGAGTGAACGGATCGCGTAGTCGTATTTTGTACCCATACAAAGGACAAAAATACGGCCACTAGTCATCGATGATCGTGCCGACTGGGATCACTTCGAGGTGAACATCACAACCATTCTTATTGGAAAGTCAGCGGACTTTGTTCGACTCGGTTCAAAGAACAGTGTATCGACACTCAATTACACCTAACAAAACTGATCGTGGTTACGTTACTGAAGGAAGCGAAGAACGTATTTTCCGCCCTAACAGCGACCGTTCGGTGTAGGATCATCGCGGCCGGCAACTGTAGCGTTCACTATACGCCACAGACCGACCACTGCCGCAGCAAGTGGGATAAGATCACCCTCGGCCCTGCCTACAAATTTCTACGTTCCTTTGCCAACGCCGCTGTAGCCGTGTGCTCAACCACAGCGAGCGTGCGCTGGTCGAGAGGATCTTCGGTCAACGAGGGACCAAGGATCAAGACCGCTGCCATCGCAGACAGGTCTCGTCGAAAACTTTGACGGTTCGATTTGACTGTTCATAACAAATGGTGCGAGAGAGTAATAATCGTGAAACCAGTACTACTCAAGAGATATGAAAGATTCAGAAGTAGAGTCTGCTGAAGAGACCATCCTATCACGGGTGACAGCACAAGCAGGATACGTGGCGTGCGGGTGGTCCCTTGCGTTCGTCGTTCCGCACGTCTACTGGGCCGTCGGCGGCACTGCTTGGCTAGCAGGTCATCCGATGAAGGGTGTACTGTTGGCAGTGAATATTATCGCTATTCCGTTGCTATTCATTGCTGGGATTGTGGCACTCGCAACCACCCAGTCGTGGGGTCAGTCGATTCCTCACAGGATGCTAGCACTCGCTGTCTGGGGAGTAGGAGCGGTATTGACTGTACGTGGCACTGTGGGTATCATCCAACAGATGCTCTCGCGTGGGCGTACTGGACCTCAGTCCACTCTCACTCTGTTCGCTGATCCGTGGTTTTTGCTCGGCGGAGTCCTATTCAGTATTACGGCGTGGAACTATCGAAAGTCACGTGACCGTTTATAAGTCGTGAAATCAGGAACGACACAATCACTCAGAGATATTCGGCCTGTCCAGCACGCACGGTCGTTGCTATCGCTGTTCTGTGACTGCATGGAGATGCGACCGAGAAAAGTGCCCCTTCGGGCAATGGGATAGAACATCCCACGATAGTGATGTATCACCACGGGCTGGGTGTCTCGCCCTCAACAGTACCATGTCTGTGTTGAATAGACCAGCCACGCGGCGAGTGGACTGTCTGAGTGTGTTGATGGAGTTTATCGTCGCCGATACCGTATTTCTCGACAGACCACGCTGATACCAATGGATAGCTATCTGAAAGCGATATGGTAGCGTCAAACGCTGATGTGAGCGTATCACGCTAATCCCACTCTTCGGTGAAATGTTTCAATTACACAGAGCACAAATAATCATTGCTCGTATAAGATTCCCGAATCGATAGGATCCTCACCCGGTTGCGAGATCTTCGGAGTGCAGCGTGTCGCCGCCCACGTGCCGTTCTATGAGAGCAAAGCCAGAATCGAGCGTAATAGCGAGTACTGCGCCGGGGATTGCACCGGCGATTGCCATCTCCATCTGGTACAGCTTAATCCCTTGAAGCACCCACGTTCCGAGTCCACCTCCGCCGACGAAAAACGCGAGATAGGCGGTCCCCACGCCGATCACCGAACTCGTTCGAATGCCAGCGAAAATAACAGGAATGGCTAGCGGAAGTTGGATCTTCCGGAGGATATCACGATCCGTCATTCCCATACCTCTCGCTGCCTCAATGACGCCCTCTTCAACCCCTTCGATCCCCGCAATGGTGTTCGTGAGAATCGGGAGGAGTGCATATACGAACAGACCAGTAACGGCCGTGACAAAACCGATTCCAGTGATCGGCAGCATGAGAAAGATGATAGCGAGGGTTGGGATAGTCTGGGCAGTGTTTCCGAATCCTTGGATGGTTGATTTCCCGCGTGGGAACCGAGTCGCAGCGATTCCGAGGGGAACAGCGACGAGTATCGCCAACAGTTCGGCGACCGGTACGAGTTTGATGTGTGTCCACAGATGATGGAGAAACTGCGACCAGTGGTTGATAATGAACTCGTAGGCCGCCGGGATTCCACCGACGATTCCCAACGGGACAGCAACCATCTCAGGTCGACCTCCGTTCCTGAACGGTCGTTCCACGGAGATTCGCCTCCTCGACGACGCCGACGATCTCACCGTCCCGGGCGACCGGGAGACGGTCGTCATCGGTTTCGAGCAATCGTGAAAACGCGACGTAAGCGGTATCCAAAGGAGAAATCGGTACGACATCAGGCGAGAAATTATCGTTCGTTTCGGACATCACGTCTCTGACTGGTGTGACTTGAAGTTTCTTCAGTTCACGGTCCTGTCCGATGAAGTTGCGGACGAAGTCGTTTTTCGGCTCCGCTAAGATGTTCCGTGGCGTGTCGTACTGAACGAGTTCCCCAACATCGAAGATCGCGATACGATCGCCCATCTTGAGTGCTTCCTCGATGCTGTGAGTAACGAACAGGATCGTCACGTCGAGTTCGGCTTGAATGTCGAGGAACTCGTCCTGTAGCTCCGTGCGAGTAATGGGGTCGAGTGCCCCGAACGGTTCATCCATCAACAGCACGTCCGGGTCGGCTGCTTGGCGCACGAGCTATGAAGCGGACTGGCGACTCTTGCTCCGTGCTCGGGCACTGGATGGCCCCTACTACGTCGTCGGGTCGAATCACACGGGCGATCAGCTCGGACGCAATCATGCGGGTTCGAGTCTCATCGCCGATCCCTCGGGAATAGTGCTGTCGGAGGTTTCTGGTGAAGTTGGTCACGCGGTGGTACCGGTGGAACGAGAACGGATGAACACCGGCCACGATCGGAATCCAGTGCGTGCGTCTCGGGGCTGGTTGTCGTATTAACGAAAACAGGCGGATCGATGTTGTTGGCTCATAACACGCTAGTCCCGAGATCACAGCGGACGAACCACTTCCGTCACCAATGGCTGTGTGCTCGATGATCACACCACCACCCGATTAAATACAATTACGTGAGAAATATCGCAGAGATGAATCCGCTTACAGCCATCAGAATGGAGGCGCTTCTGTCGGGAAGGAGCGATCAACTCGGACCGGATGTTGCAGAACGCCTCTCGAATCACCCACTTGATTCGATCGATACCGAGTTTCCGCACTACGCACGCTCGGTCGATTCACCCGACGGGATCGAGCGTCCGACCGAACGCCATCCGGTGTTTTTCGGCTGCTACGACTGGCATTCATCGGTACACAGCCACTGGGCGCTCATTCGTCAGCTTCGACTGTTCGATGAGCATCCCGCAAGATCCGATATCGTAGACCGCATCGATGATCGATTCACAGCCGAGAATATTGCGCGCGAAGTCGAACATTTCGAGGACAACGAGACCTTCGAGAAACCGTACGGGTGGGCGTGGTTTTTACACCTCGTCTCAGAGCTGTGTCTGTGGGAAGATGACCGGGCAGCCGCGTGGAGATCGATTATCAAGCCGTTGGAGGAAACGATTGTAATGCTTGTCGAATCCGAATTTCTCTCTCAAAAGCGGCCATTTCGGGTCGGAACGCATCAGAACTCCGCGTTTGCCTTGCACTGCATCCTTGATTACGCGAGGACACTATCCAATGAGAGATTGGAGTCCGCGGTCACTGACACGGCAACAGCGTTCTACGCTGAGGATAGGAACTATCCAGTCGAATACGAGCCGCTGGGCTGGGATTTCTTGTCTCCGTCACTGACAGAGGCTGACCTCATGCGGCGTGTCTATTCCCGGAACGAGTTCACGATGTGGATCGAACAGTTCTTGCCTGACGTAACGACTGCACCCTACGACACGATCCTCGAACCCGTTCACACAAATCCGAATCGAGATGAAGGGGTTGCACTTCATCTAGTCGGACTCAACCTCTCGAAAGCGTGGTGCTTGGCAGGACTCGCGTCAACGCTGAAAGATCACCAGTACGTCGAGGCGTTCGAACGGAGCGCTAAACAGCACACAGAGCGTGGGTTAGATCGAGCGTTCACTGATGAATACGCCGGCTCACATTGGCTCTCTTCGTTCGTACTCTACCTTCTCACTAGAAACGAGGGCGGTATCGCGCCAGAGTGATGCGCTCGTTAGGATTAAAGTATAACGAATGCTTTGAGTGGCGGTAGCTATACGCCGTTCGCGGATGAGTATCTGGTATGAGTAAACGGATTCTGTGGACTGTCGGTGAGACGACGCAGAGTGCGCCGTGGTCGAAATTGACACCACTGATGGACTGGGTGGTGTCACAGCCAGTTTGGATCCAATCCGAGTATGATTGACGTAGATCTCGATACGAGCACGCTTCGAACAGTGGTGCTCACGGGCGTGCTTTTGCTCGTGCTGATAACAGCAGCGTACCTTGGGATCCGAGGCCTCGAACCAGAACAACAGAGGACACAGAATGCTGGACAGATCGACGATTGTACCACGATCGACCAACCGGGTCGATACGAACTCACAGCGGACATCACCAATACGAGTGCGGGGACGTGCATACGAATCGTTGCGAGTAATGTCGTATTCGACGGCAATAGCCACGCGATCGATGGGAGAGGAACGTTCGGCACTGCTGGCGTCCTCGTCGAATCGTCTGGCAAACCGACCACGAACGTTACCGTCCAAAACGCGAACGTGACGGACTGGGACGACGGCATCCGCTACCTCACGGTGAACAACGGAACGATTACAAACACGACAACGGCCCGCAATCGGGTCGGTCTCACGCTCGTTGGTTCGAGCAATAATACCGTTCTGAACAACACCGCCACAGCGAACACCGTCTACGGAATTTCACTGCAGAAGAAAAGCAACGACAACACGCTCACGAACAACACCGCTACGTCGAACTCCCTGTTTGGCATTCATCTCGTCGCCGGAGCGTCGAACAACACGATCCGGTCGAACGTTGTGACAGCCAACGAACACGGGATCGTCCTCATCGGTGCTGACAACAACACGGTACGCAACAGCAGAGCTGCCTCGAATCGTATTTCTGGTATCTGGTTGTCCGAAGCGGATAGCAACCGAGTCGTGAACAACACCGTCTCGAACCGATTCTACGGGGTCTATCTCGGAGATCTATCGAGTCAGAACACGATAGCAGACAATACCGCCAGCCAGAACGCCGTCGGTATTCGTCTTCTCCACAGCCGCGATAACGTCATCACCGCGAATACTGCGACCGAAAATAGCGTGCAAGGAATACTCTTGCTCTCCAGTAACGACATCGTGGTCACAGATAATTTCTTATCGAACAACCCTGCCGACATTGTGCTAGCGGGGTCAAGTAACGTGACTCGGGCGAACAACACGGTCAATGGCTAGCGCACTCGTTGCGTGATGTCTTCTTCTTACAGCAAAGACACTCAGAAGAGGCTATCGGCTGTTGCCGCGCCGATAACGCTGAAAACTGCCCCGATCCCGATTGCTTTGAACGTTGCCTGTGGTGTCGCGGCGAACGTAGCTGGTGCATCGAGGACGAACGCAAGTATTGCAACCGACGCATAGGAGATCACGAGGAGTGAGAGAAATCTGAATGGAACACCACTGATCCCTCGTTCACTGTCTGCATCACGATCCTCTGCTTGATAGAGCGTCCCGTATCCGATTGCACCAACCATGATGACGGTGATTGCTGACTGGAGGTTACTCATCGAAGCGGCGAGCAGCCACACTTCCTCGGTCACCACAAACGGCGCAGACAGGATGAATCCGCCGACGATTTGCTGGGCGATGTCGTCGATGCCGAACCGGTTCACTCCTGGAAGATGTGTGAGGAGCCACCGTGTCCGTCGAATTGCACGCCGTTGATTGCGCGAATCGACCGACTCTTCTGCCTCTTCGAGATGGTCTAGTAGCTCCTCAACCTCTTCATCAGGGGGCAGTGGAGCCTCGAGTGGCACCGAACGTTCTCGATCGGAGCTCATTAGTTGTACGAAACTCGCTGTTGGCATAGTAGACACGGTGATTGACACACGGGATGGACATTCTCCCGATGATGTTGGCACGGCTGGGAGGGCTGCCGGTGGCCGACTGCCGTCGCCACCGCATCGCCGGTTACTATTTCTTCCAGCGCGCATAGCGACGCGAGAGACGACAAGGAGTGCTCGGTCACGACTGAGTAGCTAATCCAGAACGTCAGTGGAGCGATCGACCAGCCCGCGTATAACAGACCCACAAAATAAAATTAATCTGATTGTTTCTCCCATCAAGCTTTACCGATGGCGAATGAACGCTTCGTATGAGCGTCTCACCGGATGTTGAGGAACTGATCAGCAACGCCAAGCTCATGGCCCACCTTGCAACCTCGGTCGACGATCGGCCACACGTTGCTCCCGTCTGGTACGCCTACGACGATGGGACGCTTTCTCTCCTCACTGGTGGGAAGAAGCTCGCAAATGTTCAGGAGAACCCGCAGGTCGCAGTTTCGATCGAGAAGAACACCAATGGAGACGCTGAGTGGATGGCAACATTGCTAGGTACGGGAACCGTACAGACAGACTCCACGCGCATCAACGAGGCAGCGCGCGATGTGTTCACGAAATATCTCGGTGCCAACGAGGAGGAGTGGCCCGAATACTACCGCCAAGCACTTTCTGACGAGCCACAGAGTACACTGATTGAGATCGATATCGCATCCGCGACCGCGACTCGATATTAGGAAGTCGTGTCGTCCCAGAGAACGACTGATGTGCTATCAGTTGTATCGTTGCTTTGGCGTTGTTGAGATCCTACTGTGTATATCTTAGATCAGCTGAAACAACTGGCAGGTAGGACACTTATTCATCCATCCATTCTTTCTGCGCCCGTATTGCGAATTTGTGATGATCCTTATGCCACTCGGTGACGTGTTCGATCGTCCACCATTGGAGGTCATCACTTTCGTGTGAGCCCCTGAGCGTCCCACCAGTGATCTCACAGAGATACGTTGCAGAAACGTGGCTATGTGGTCCGTATTCAGTGTCTGGTCGTCGTGTATTGAGCCCTACGAGAGTTGCCGGACGAACGCTGAGACCGGTTTCCTCTCGTGTCTCGCGCACGGCTGTTTCTTCGGGTGATTCACCCGGTTCAGTCGCTCCCCCTGGGAGACACCACTTTTTGTCATCACTTCGTTTTAGTAATAGAATTTCTTCCTCCTCATTGAAGAGTGCGGCTTGCGCTCCCACCTTCGGCGTTACGTACCCCAACTCTGCCTCGAATCGGGATTGAACCTCTGCTTTCGGTATATCCGATATCTCACCATAGTATTCACTCACAAGATCTAATATCCGGGTATACCGCTCTTCATCGTACGGACTATCTGCGTACGCTAACCCGTTTTGGGCAAGGATTCGAAGCTCATCAAGCAACGGAAGAACGGCTTTGGCCATCGTTCGTTACTAACTCATTGATGTTGAAGTTGAGACTGTTTCTATCAATGCATAACGATGACGGCAGTAGTCAAGAGCATCACCAACGAGCATCAGTACTGAATTTCAAGAATCTCTACCCTCGAATTCACTAGTACTGAAACGGATGTATCGGCTACCTCGATCGTGAGACTCGCGACAAGTGGATCTGTTTGTTGGATAGTGGGAGCAGCAAACGTACACCACTCAAACTCCCAGAAGGGAGTCTCTCGGAAAGCAACTTCCGAGTCAGCAAACAACGACTGGATTCGCGGTCGATTCGAGAGGAGTAAACCAACTGGCGCACGGATCCCGGCAGGACACTCCGAGCAGTTCCCAACAACCGGAATTTCATCAGCCTGAGTAGCGGCCGAGGGTTGGATTTCAGTCGATAGTGAGTGAGCACAGAACGGACAAATGCCGTCGTCTGCCTGCCTGAAGTACGCTCGAGTTCGCCGTGAAAATGCGTCTACAAATTCCTGAAGAGTGTACGTGTCCACAGCAGCCGGGGGGAAATCGAACCGTGTCAGGTGCCGTTCACAGTCAGGACAACGGACGATCCCCTCACCTGCTCTATATCCGATTTCAACTGCTTCACACCCACAGGTCCCACACTGCGAGTCAACCTGCTCGAACTGACAGTTCGCACCATTCTCCAGAGAGTTCGACGCGAGCACGTTGGCTGCTCGCACTCCCGATTGGGCCAGTCGATACCCGTCTTCAGACTTCTGAACATACCCATCAACGAGTAGCCGGAGGTGGTAATTGAACTGCCCCCTGTCGCCGATGGAGACCTGTTCGAATAACTCCGTGTAGCCGATCGTGGTATCTTCGGTGGCGAGAACCTGCACGATCTCCAAGCGCGTCGTATTTGCGAGTTGTCCGAACGAGTCGCCGTGATTCACGGCTCCAGACGGACCATTCTCGTCCGAATTACGGCCTGGTCGCCCCATACAGATGGGCACAGAACAGCCACTAATAGATACACCCGTTTGGAGGCGAGCAACGAGAATCGACTCGTTACACCAAGAATGGGAAGACAATTTCTCCAAATGAATTTACCGAGTCTCTACACACGTTCTAACGGAAATATACATGCCAGGACACATCTTCTTGGAAGGGACAGATGTCGCCCTTCGAGTGATAGAACAGACTGACCGAGACCATACGATTCTCGGTTGGGTCCGGAACAACCCTGCGTTTCGACATAGCCTCGGTTTTAATGCGCCATGGCCGCGTTCGAAAGTTCAAGAGTTCGTCGAATCCATCATCGCGGACGAATCAAGCATCAACTTCTTCATCTGTCTGTGCGATGAGGAGTGCTCTCAAGATCGGCAGGTGAATATAAGCGAAAGTAAAGGTACAGAGCTGAAGCATTTCGGAGTTGATGCATCCATTGCTGGCACGGTGAATCTGTTTGACGTTGACGACACGTCGGGGACACTCAGCTACTGGCTCTTTAAAACACACAGGGGAAATGGGTACGCGACGGAAGCAGTGTCGCTACTACTGGAATACGCGTTCAACGAACGTGGCCTCCACAGGGTAGATGCCGAAGTGTTCGAAGGAAATAACTCGTCTGAACGGCTCCTTGACCGATTCGGGTTTGTCCACGAAGGCACTGCCCGTGACGCTCACTTCACACGAGGGGAGTTTAGGGACACGTACCAGTTCGGCTTGCTGGCACCCGAATGGGCTGACCGGGAGGAACTATGAAGAAAAACGACACCGAACCGGACCCAACCGTCAACGGTGTCGCCGTCAACCGGTTCGAAACAGCTACTCCGATCGACCGGCTCATAGAATCGCGGTGTAAGCGACGACTGGAGAGTTGGTGTCCGACGCGTTACTGGGTGTTACTCTCGCGTGGTAGGCTCGACGGCGTCTACTGCTACCACCCTGACCGTGAGGAACAACGACTCGGAGAACTCTTCACCGCCGAAAATGGGCTGTTCCCCGCCAACAGAACGGACGTATACGTCGCGGCGACAACGGCGGAACTGAGAGAGAATTCACTCAGCTGTATCTCGGAGGTACGCGTATGAGAAGTCACGTCTCCCAACGTGGGTACGAGGCGGTTATTTTTGACCTCGACAGAACCCTCGTCGAGCATGATCAAGATCCCGCAACCCTGTTCGACGCTGCGTGTTCCGCAACCGGCATAGAACCGTTCTGTCAGCCCGAAACCCTTGAACTTGCGGCCGAAGTCGTTCGAGAAGGGTCAGAAGAGTTGGATGCCGTAAGCTACGAACGCCGCGTGTTTGCAACCGCGGCCGCGGCCACTGATACCGATGTCCCCGCCAGTGAACTCGTTCAAGCGTACAACGACGTCCTAGACAATCAGGCGGTGTCCCTTCGCCCCGGTGCCGACACTGCCATCGAATCGACAGCGGACCTCGCCACTGCTATCGTGACGAACGGTTCGGAAAACACGCACACGACTAAACTCCAGGCGGTTGGACTGACAAAGCACTTCGACACGGTCATCTTTGGAACCGACGTGCCGCAGGTAAAACCGGCGAGTGATCCGTTCGAACTGGCCTTAGACCGACTGCGAGTAGAGCCCAGCAGGGTTCTGAAAGTCGGTGACTCTCTCTTTAGGGACGTCAAAGGCGCGAACAAGCTCGGTCTCGATACCGCCTGGATCCCCTTCGACGACAGACGCCGAGGTGTGAACGATCCGGAGCCAACATACACGCTGTCGTCCCTAGCAGATCTTCCTAAGATACTCTCGTCGTGATTGCTTTGGCGGAGAGGTCTGGGGAAGCCGTGCTACTGGCGTGGAACGCTCCGAAGATGCCGTTACCGGGAGTGTAGCGTCCTCGGTCACATCTCTTCAGAAAGCCTGTAGTTGTGATTAGCGGTTTCAATGGATAGAGGAGTGTAAGATAGAGAGTGCGTATCTATGATTTTTCAGTTTCCAATGAAGATAAGGAGGATATAATAATAAATAAATTTTTACGCTTATCGAATAGATCTCAGATATGTACCGTCCGTCACGCCGTACCCTCCTTGGTGGTCTCATCGCCACGTCTGTCGGAGGAAGTGGCTGTGCTCTGAACGACTCGGAGTCTGCACCATTTACTCCCGAACAACTAGTGTTGCGGATCGCCAGTTAACAAACACGAGCGTTCGATATTCGAATCACGCGTTCCGAGAACGAATTGTTTTTGGAGACCTACAATTTAGCCCCACCAGCTTCCGATGATAGTACGTTAGGGAACAGCCGTACAGTCCCCTCACCGATAGGGAGATAGCGAGCCGATGCTATCTCGCTGACAATCAATGGCGGCGAAGCGGGCTCTCGTATATCGTGTCCAAGCGAATGCAGACTAGTGAACGATCACAGGCGAAGCGGCTGCTCAAGCGGGGGAGAGACCGCAACGAGACGGATCGGAAACTCCATCTCGCGATAATGAGTGGCACGAGACGACGCTGATCTACCACCGGAAAGAGAACTCTGAACACGATGACCACTGACAGAACTCGGTATTCATGTTCAACTGAGGCGTGGCATCCTCAGAGAGTATGGCTATCGCTGGGAGATCAAGAGTGGGTACAGGTCGATCAAACGATTCATGGCCGCGACGACGTCCAAGGATTTCGGACTCCGCTTCTTCTACTTCGCGTTCGCGTGGCTGCTCTACTCGATTTGGCGGGCGGTTGATCTGCTCGTTCAGGTCGAATTGACTGGGGAATACGAGCACGCACCGATTGTGACGGCCGATAATACGCTGACGCTGCTGAAGAAGGAAACTGAAATCGGGTAGTGAGGCACTCTGTTCGGGTTAGCCCGGCGTCCGAGTGGAAACGCTGCCAGCAGTCGCCGAAATTTGGCTATATGATTGATAGTGCAACAAGATCGCCCGCCTGAAGAGTAATCTGAACCAGTTCCTGCCTGCCGATTCGGCCAAATATAGGCATTACATACTCTCTATACCAGGTGTAGTTTCAACTCCCATATTGATGCGTTACGAAAAGTGTAGTTATCGTTATGACTGGCTTGCAGTAGCTCCCGTTTCTGTCTCTACCGATCAGAACATCGGATCAACAGTCAGAACGAGACAGAGATACGTGCGTTTCTGGAACAACAGTCATCAGCTACGTGGCCACACAAATAGTCCGTACGGTCGTCTGTGAACGGCGTTTTTTGGATCTATATTTATATTTGACCTCTCTCGTACTCTGCTCATGGTCGAATTCGTCGATCTGACACACACGTTTCGGGACGGAATGCCAGGGTTTCGATTACACGACGCAGACGGAAGCTACACGGAGTATACAGCAGCAATTGAGCCGTTTCTCACTCACGAGGACGCCCGACCGAAATTCGATGGCCGGTGTTCGTTCGAAATCACTGAGATGCAATTTCAGACATCAGTTGGGACGTATCTCGATTCCCCTGCACACCGGTATGCTGGCGAAAAAGATATCGCGGAACTTGACCTGTCCGAACTAATCAACGAGGGGATCGTTATCGATGTCAGAGGAAGGGATCCATACGAAGCTATCAGTGAATCGGTGCTTCCAGCCGGTGTTGATCTCTCTGGGATGGCAGTACTGTTTAATTTCGGCTGGGATTCCCACTGGGGGACAGCGGACTACCGGGAGTATCCGTACATCTCAGAATCACTCATCGACCGGCTCCTTGTAGAGAACGTCGCACTCGTCGGCGTCGACACGATCAATATTGACGATGATCGGAACCTCGATCGACCTGCACACACGAAACTCTTGGCTGAAGACGTTCTCATCGTAGAGAATTTGTGCCAGTTAGATGCACTTTCCGACAGAGCGTTCCGATTGTATACGATCCCAATCAAAGCCACCGACACGGTCGCGATGCCAATCCGGGCGTTCGCCGAGTGTTAGGCCGTCGTCAAATACGCGACTGATTTCTCAGATTTCGAGATGCCAGTGTTTCGCGTCACGTTTGCAGTGTCTGGATTTGTAGAAACGCGCTATCTGCGCATATCGAGTCCGGGCAGTGAGTAGTCAGCTGCGACGTACACTTTGTCGAGACCAGAATTGTGCAGATCGGTCCCGCACGCGCCAGCACGAATACCTCTCCGGACGCTATCAGCATCAGTTACCTGCGCACCAGCGAGCATCGTGACACCTGTCTCGAATGCCGGACCAGGGAGAAACGAAGCCGTTGCCCCGATCAAGACAACCGTTGGGACCGTTTCAGCGGCGTGCAAATATGTGTCAACCCCGCCGTAAATGAGCGACGATCCAGTTACAAACAGAATCTCGACGCTGTCGATTGCTTCCTCGTGCTCATCGGGTCCGAACATCGAGACCGAAACACCCGATGGTGAATCGACCTCTTCGATTGGCTCGCGCTCTACGACACGCACCTCGCGTGCGTCGAAGTTCTTGAGTGCAGGCTGGAACAGTCCGATGGTTCCGATAACGTCCGCACCGTCGATGGCTGCCATCGGATCGCCGACCCGCCAGTTCAGTTCCGGGACTGACAGGGCATTCAGCGCTGCGATTCCCGCAGCCTTCGCTACCGTGCCGGTCGGCGATGATATCGCCCATTCCGCGAGCGCCAATCCGTCCATTCCTTCAACATCGTTGCAGGAATCGCCTGGGGGACGGTGTGCAGCACCCGCAACGCGACCAGCTGTTACCGTATCGAGTTCTACGAGGAGCAGGCGCTCGCCGATAGTCAGACGGTAGACAGTTGCTTCGCGTGCCGTCGGAGTCGGGCGCAGGCGGTTCAACACGTGGTGGAGGAGTTCTGTTTGGTCGGTCATGGTTTGGAACGACGTTCGTCGGGTTCCGTGTACAGTTCCCGCGCATCCGATATGTGCTCGTTGGGATATTCTCTGGATATCTTGGCACTGTCTCAACAGTAGAAATAGTATGTCTCTCTTCCGTGTTCGACTGTGAATAGTGATTTTGTAGTGATGTCTCCGCTCAACAGACAGCGACTTTCGCGGCCTATTCCTCCTGCGTCCTGCTGTTGGACGCGCACATCCCATACAATGATCTCACAGCTGATGCGGTGAGTGTCTGACGGAGGTTTTTATAGTAGAGGGTGTTAGTAAATACTATGCCATGTGCCGAGCACACATCACAGCGGTGTGAGCTCCGTGTCGCTGCCGATCTGCTCGCCACCCTCGATGAGCGTTTGATCGAACACCTCGCTGTCGACGCGTCTCGCACGTTCGTGCTCTACCGCGAGGCGATTCTCGATCTCACAGTCCGTGACGGGGATCTGTCCGCAGCCCGCGTATTCACTGTCGATGTACAGGGGTTCGCGGCACGGGTAACAGATCCCAATCCCACAGCTGTTTTATCTGATTTCTGTCACGACATCGAAGCAGCGATCGATACCGTCCGGGGCTAATCACCTGTGTCCCGCGATTCGCCAACGAACCATTGATAGACGTCATGCACGATAGTATCCAGTAACACCGACGAGACCCGACGAATGACGGCTGCTCTCTGAGTCGGGCTGTTTGGCGTTGGTCACACCGAAACGCTCCATCTTCAGTCGATATCAGTAAGAGATGGTATTTCTGTCGTTGCCGCTGTGGAACGGTCGAAGTGATTCTCATTCAAGCAACGCAACACGGGTGCGACTGGCGCACGGAGTGTAGACGTGGCACAAACAGAGTAGGTAATCATAAGGACTCGTCTGGTCGTTGACCGTACTGAATCAGTCCTCCTTTGTCGACCGATGTAGTTGTATTGTTAACACTTACCAATACAGAGATCTAACTCTTCTGTATGGTGGGACACATCCCACTTCAAGCGATTCCGGAGATAAGTATCGCTACGGCAATTGGCGTCGTCATACTCGCAATAGCCACTGTTACGGTTTGGCAGATGGTTGAAATGGTCGATGCGTACAACCGGGAAGCACTGACCGTTTTCGGTGAGTATCGAGAGATTCTCGAACCGGGAATCAACTTCATCCCGCCGTTCGTCAGCAAGACGTACACGTTCGATATGCGGACACAGACGATCGACGTCCCGCGTCAGGAGGCGATCACACGAGACAACTCGCCGGTGACAGCCGATGCCGTCGTCTATATCCGCGTGATGAATGCGAAGAAGGCGTTTCTCGAAGTTCATGACTACATGAGAGCTGTGTCGAACCTCGCGCAGACGACGCTGCGGGCAGTGTTGGGTGACATGGAACTGGACGACACGCTGAACAAACGCCAAGAGATCAACGCGAAAATCCGAAAAGAATTGGACGAACCAACCGACGAATGGGGCATCCGTGTCGAGAGCGTCGAGGTGCGCGAAGTCAATCCTTCGATGGAGGTGCAGCAGGCGATGGAGCAACAGACGAGTGCCGAGCGTCGTCGCCGAGCGATGATTCTCGAAGCACAGGGTGAACGACGGAGTGCAATTGAGCGAGCCGAAGGGAACAAGCGATCGAATATCATTCGCGCGGAAGGCGAGAAACGCTCTCTGATCCTCGAAGCACAGGGGAATGCCATCTCCACAGTGCTGCGAGCGAAATCAGCCGAATCAATGGGCGAGCGCGCCGTCATCGACAAAGGAATGGAAACGCTCCGTGAGATCGGACAGAACGATTCCACGACGTTCGTGCTTCCACAAGAATTGTCGTCGACGCTTGGCCGATATGGTAAGCATCTCACTGGCAGTGATGTCCGTGAGGATGGCGAGTCCCTAGAGAGCTTGGTATTCGATCAAGAAACCCGCGACCTGCTCGGTCTCGATGACATCGAAACTATCGTTGCCGGTCCCAACGGTGGAGCAGCCAGCGAGGAAAGCACCAAGAGAGAGGACCGATCAATCGAACAGGCTGTCGAAGACGCGTCCATCAAAAACGCAGACGAGGTCATCGAGGAGATGGATTCAGTAGCGGGAGCAAACGAATAACGAACACGAGACGACCGAAGAACCAGTTCCTGAATTGGATGGGGACTGCAGACGATGTCTGTCATCTCGTCTCGGCAGCAGACGAGGAGCGACTGTGATGAACGCCATGCGCTGTTCGTTTCCGGTTCGTTCAAGTAAGGAGTACTATTCTCGATTCAGTTCTGTTGACCAGAGTTCAGTTCCGTCAGGTGCAATCGCACGCACTCTGTCTTGAGCTACGTTATAAAGTCGTCCAGCAATGTAGATGAGACGCTCTCTGTTATTTCGAGAACGGTGCCATCGTTTTCGACCATCGGTCGCGTTCAAGGCTGTAAGCCTTGCTTCGCTCCGAACGAATACGGTGTCATCGCTGACGACGAGCGACTGTAAATTCGAGCTGCTTACGGCATACGTCCATGCACGTACTGGGTTGTGTCGTGGTGGTGTTGCAAACGGATTATGGCGTGTTCGAGCGTAATTGTAATCTCTCATTGGCCACTGTCCGGGAGATAGATGCCAATCGGCGGCGATCGGTCGCTCGAATGTTCCGAGTCGGAACGCTTCGAGACGAGCTTGGAGCGTCGCACAACCAGCTATCGAGCTGCTTATCGAAAGCGTAGCAACGGTAAGTAGCTTCCGTCGATTCAGTGCTGTTGATCGTTTAGAAGGCATTTCTCTCACTCTCGCCTCTTATTTCATTCTATTTTTCTGTGAGTTTTGAACGTTTAACAATTCACACCATCCCGGTTGGTGCTTCGAAAGCTCGTGATCGTCCGATAATGGACACCCACCACAGACTGAACGCGGTCCAAAGAAACCCAAACGGGAATGGTATCAAGATCAAACTGGATGAGCCAGTACAATTCTCTTTGAAGCACCCAGAAGATGCCTCGGTATGAGTATCTCATAGTGGAATAACGTTTTTCGAAGGCAGTTTCCGACCGACAGATTCTGACTGCAGAGTTCGCCCAAAGTGTGTGCTTTCAGCGGCAACGCTAACGGCATGGATGCTGTATGGTATCACATAGGTGTGAGAGAATGGCTTCAAAACCTACACAGATCCACATTGAGCGACCGAATCTAAAATGGTGGGTGGCTGGCCTGATCGTGTTCGGCATAATCGCCTCCGTCGCGTACGCGTTCCTACCGTGGGTCGTGTTCGGCGTGTTTGTTTATTACGTTGCGAGGCCGATTAACCGTCGTTTCCGGAAGCAGACTGAGAGAAAGAACCTCTCAGCCGCGCTCTCGCTGCTTCTCATCGTTGTGCCGGTTGTGCTTTTCCTGGGCGTGTTTTTCTCGATCGCCGCTGGGCAACTGTCCACGTTCGTAACCTCTGATACAGCGACGCGACTTCTCGCACAGTCACCGATTAACATGGGTACTGTCCCGGATACTCCGAATCAGCTAATCGACAGGGCGACCACAACAATCAAAAATCCGTCGGTACAATCGGCACTCGGCGACGCCCAAGCCTTCATTGGTGCTATCGCATCTTCGATTTTCATGATGTTTCTCTCATTACTGCTGGGGTTTTTCCTCCTCGTCGAGGATCAGCGTCTCGCTCGGTGGGGCAAAAAGCAGATACTCGGAGACGATACGCTGTCGATTGATTATCTCGAGGCGGTCGACACGGGGTTGAACTCAATCTACTTCGGATATACGCTGACTATCTTCGTCATCATGATCCTGACCGCGGTCATCTACAACGTGTTCAATCTCTTTGCACCGGGAAATCTCGTTATTCCAGCGGCAATACTACTGGCGGTTGTTACCGGCGTTTTCACGCTCGTTCCGTTGGTTGGCCGCTCCGTCGTCTACCTCGCTATTACTGCGTTCCTCGCACTGGGGGCAATTCAGAGAAACCCAGCGTATCTCTGGTATCCACTCGTGTTCTTCCTATTCATGACGCTAGCATTCGACAATGTCGTCCGAACTTATATTCGACCGTATCTCTCTGGGAAAATGTTTCACTTCTCCCTCGTCATGTTCGCTTATTTGCTCGGTCCTCTCCTGTTTGGATGGTACGGAATCTTTCTTGGACCGCTGCTGATGGTGGTCGTTGTCCAGTTCCTTCAAATCGTCGTCCCCCAACTTCGTGGTGAGGAACCGCCATCCGATCTCGACATCGGGCCGACGGCTCAAGAGACAGACGATGATTTCAAAGACACCACGACAGGAGACGAAGCTACTGGGGGAGGGAGTAGATGACGAGGCTACACCCCTGATTTCATTGTGTCGTATAGAGCCAACGAATCCAAATCCATTCTGAACAAACGACACAAGCCATAGCACACAATATCGTTTTCTATACAAACACTCTCAGGTTGAGCTCTGTCCTCGCACAAATTCGACATCAACGACGATATCTTCGCCTGTCATTTTCGTCAGACGGTCATCAATCCGTTGTGCAACATCTGGTGGGAACTGTGCACTCGGTCCATGCGCCACGACGACGGTAACATCAGCTGGTTCACCGAAAAGTACGTCATCAAGTTTGTAGTCAACAGTGACTTCTTCGAATTCCAGCTCACCAAACTGACCGTCGTCGAACATTGCCTTTACCTTTGTGTTTGCACTGGTCTCAACAGTTCCAACTTCGAATGACGCCCAAGTGACGGCACCGAGGACGATCGACAACAGGACGAGGCCGATAATAATGGTCGTGATGCGGATTCGAACTGCTCTGAGTGCCTGTGAGGCGTGCTCGCCTTTCTCGGGTCGGTAGCCAGCGATCCACAACAGGACAAGTGCTGCGAGATTGATAGCGAACAGATTCACCAGTACGAGGACGCCTGCGGTGAGGAAGACACCGGGATGTCCCCACGTGAGGCCAAGTCCTGCGGTCGCGGCAGGAGGAATGAGTGCTACTGCGATGGCGACTCCAACGAGCGGCGACCCAGATCCCCGGATGACACTCACGGCACCGGCAACGCCCGATCCGAGCGCGAGGAAGAGAGAGAGGAAGTTCGGTGAGGTTCGTTCGAGGACCTGCGGAATTGTCCGAATATCGATCGGAGGTAACAGGAACGTCTCTTTCAACAGCAGGCCAAGAGTGGCAGCCGTCATCACTGTGGCGAGCAGGCCGGTTACCTGTAGTGTCACACCACGCGATGTCATATCAGAGTCCGCAAGAACTGCCCCAACGCTGGCAGAGATGGCCGGTCCCATCAGTGGCGCAATAACCATCGCTCCGATAATGGTTGCTGCCGAATTGAGAAGCAGTCCTGTCGTTGCGATGAGCGTGCTCACCACCAAAAAAATAAAAAATGTCGAGGATTCGGGCGCGAGATCCTCGGCATGCGCAACGAGTTCATCACGAGAGATACGGTAGCCCTGGTACCGGTTTTTCAATGCCCCGATCCGCTCGGAGATGACCGTCTCTGTCGACATGACGATGGTGTAGGATTCTTCTTTGATGCCTGCTGCGTACAAATTATCGAGAACGGGTTCGACGCCAGACTCGGGGACCGGAAAAGAGACGAGCGCTTCGAAGTCGCCACGACCAGTCTCCTCCCAGACAGCATAATCAATTCCCTCATCGTCGAGCACTGCAAGAATGTCTGTTCGACCACCCTCCGGAATGAGTACCTGGACGAGACGCATGTAGACAGTACGTCCCTCTCGAATATAGCCTGTTATTTATATGGCCTCTACCTTTACAGGAGAATTATAATTTTCACCGACAACGATACCAACACCTTCATGAAACTACAATAGGTCGATCATACGATTGCCGCATTGGATTTCAGCTAATATCCAGCTTACGCAAGGTCGCATCCGACGCTCTATGCTGTTTGTCCGTCACAACTCCTTGAACTATTAGCGTCGCCGTCACGTTCTGAATGACTGATTCGTCGTTTATTCGCTGTCCTCATCCTCGACGCGAACAATATGTACTGGGATAGAGGTACGGCGGATGACGGTTTCGGTAACACTTCCGAGAAGGAGCCGATCGAGCCCTGATCTGCCGTGAGTGCCCATGACGATGCAGTCGATGTCATTTGTATCGGCGTACTTGATGATCCAGTCAGCGGGTGGTCCCTCTTCGACAGCCGTAACAGCCTCTACGTTCGATCGAGTAGCCTGCTTGGCGACCGATTCGACGGCACGTTCACTCTCTGATTCGAGTGCTTCGTGGAGACCAACCCATTCTGCGTCCGGGATTGTTCCAAAGCGCCGGTCATCGACCACTGATAGCACGTGAATCGTTGCGTCGGTGACGTGGGCAAGGTCGATGCCTTCCTCAATTGCAGCTTCAACCCCTTCGCTTCCGTCGGTTGGGATCAAGATTGTATCGTACATGTACTTACCTCAGATCCGGTAGTAGAGACTCTGTCTGCGAACGTGCTAAGAGTTATGTTAACTCATAACACATTACTTATCTGATATATGTGAATAACTAGTAACAATGGGAGAAACACAAATGATAATACGTAAGCATATAGTTAGTGTATTGTATCAAAACACGTCTTATTCCGTTATCATCTCAAATTTTATTCGGAGGTAACGGGAGAAACGGCATTATATCCGGGAGCTGTAGCTTCCAATTGAAGATGAGTTGATTGAGCATGCAACCTCCATACTCCGGAAACGGCCAGAGTGACGCACGCATTTTCGATAAGATAATCAAGTCGTCTCCTATCAGTGCTATTTCAGAATCGAACCGATACCGTCTTCTCCTCCCTCTTTTGGAGAAGAATAATGATGAGACGAATGAGCGACTCCTTCGTGTCGGGGTGACGATCGCGAGTCAGTGGGCCGGTGAAGTGCTCATCACGTGTGTTGTTCGCGTGCCAGATCAGACGCCGTACGAAGCGTTTTCAGCAGACAAGTTGTTGATGCGAACGGCGCGTAGACGGACAGAACGCCTCGTAGAACAGGCACAAGAGTTCGCACCGACACGAGGGATGATCTGTCTCACACACAACGAACGACGAGCAATTACCAATATCATCGATCGGTACGATTGCCACGGAACGCTGCTGAAAGTACATAGCGACCACTCGCAACGACGACGATTGCTCAGCGGTGCGACCGTCGAGAAAATCATAGTACGAGCACCGTCAGACGTGTTCGTCTTGAAGCTCATCGAAGCAGACGAGCGACCAAAACGTCTCCTCGTCGCTGTGAGCGGTGGCCCCCACTCCGGATTGGCAGCCGAAACGGCACGCGCAATTGCTCGAGAGTCGGGTTCATCAATCGATATCGTCCATGTCCTTACCGAAGATGCCACCGAGAGTCAACGAAATGAAGGCAAGCACATTCTCGATGCCGCTGCACAAATCGTGGACGGTGTCGACGTCGAGAGAAAGATCGTCACCGGTCAGAGCGTCGCAACGGCGATTATCGATCAGTCGGATTCGTACGACATGACGATCCTCGGCTCACCGGCGAAAGGACTTCTCAAACAGTTCATCTTTGGTTCTATCCCTAATTCTGTGAACCGAGGCGTCAAGCAACCGGTGTTGATGACAAAACACGGTTCGAAGAACAATCGATCGGGTTTCTATCGCTGGCTCCGGGAGAAGAAATCGATCCACGAGAGTAAAGTAGAGTTTCAATAGCTGATAAGCACCCGTACATACAAACAAATCGCAACGATCGAGTACGGAGTGAGGATGGAGTGTCAGCGGCGCGTACGACCATCGAGGATATGCAAATCCATAAACAGACGATTAACCGATAGTTGATCATCAAACTGATTGGTGGGGCCACACCCACGGATCAAGTAAAATAATATACAACCGACGTCCCGAGTTCCGAGATCAGATGAGTCGGGCCCGCTCACTCGGTGATAGTGGGAGTCGGTGATTGCTGCCATCACTTGAGTCACTACGTTCGCCCGCGAAGACAGGCGCCGGGGGCGCTCCGTTGTGGAACGCAGGTGGCGATATGGTGTTCTCAAACACCGGTGCCGGTGGAATAGACGCCTGTTGACTGCTGTTTGCGATGGTAACTGTCACTGGCTGGGTTACGACTTCTTGCAGAGTAGAGACGGCGGATTCGTAATCCCCCGGCGCTGCATCCGCTGCGATCTGATACGTGAACTCGACTGTCGTGCTCTCGCCGCCAGCGAGTGTGACCTGCTGTGGTACGGCACTCGGTTGGAAGTTACCCAGCATCTCCTGTGTGCCGAACGTTTCGAGATCGTACTCACTGACCGTCGACGCTTCCATGAAGAAGTAGTAGATGGACTGGGTCCCCTGTTCATCACCGGTGTTGGTAATGGTTGCCTCAACAGTGATCTCCTCGCCAGGACTGGCCACAGAAGGACTAGTCAAGTTCGACACGGCAAAGTACGCCGGTTCTGGTTCGCCGCTCTGGACGGTGGTGTTCGTCAGTTGCTGGTCATCGTCGCTTACGATGCCGTGCTCGTAGGTGCGCTCGTCGTCCGGCACTATGTACGTGAACTCGACCGTTGCGTTCTCGTCAGGACCGAGGGTCATCTCGGTCGTGTTCTCAGTCGTATTGTTGAACACATACGCGATATCTTGCGTACCGGTTGCGTTTCCAGTGTTCGCAATCGTCGCGTTGACCGCTATCTCCTCTCCGGGAGCGGCTTCAGTCGGTGCAGAGAGGTTAGACACCGAGTAGTTTGCCTCATCAGGATCTTCCGCAGCCGCAATCGTGATGAACGTCGATTTGATCTCGTCGGCAGAGATACCGTGTTCGTACGCTCCTGGTTCTCTCTCTTCCGAAATTTGATAGGAGAACGTTACGGTCGTGCTCTCTCCGCCGTCGAGTGTTACCTCTTTGAACAGATCAGATGTGGCATCGATCATATTCCCACCGAAATCAGTGCCCGGTGGGAAGTAGAAGACTGTACGAGTGTCTTGCTGTTCGCCGATGTTCGTGATCGTCGCGCTCACGTTGACCGTATCGCCCTGTACTGCGGTGTCGGGCGCACTCAGGTTCGATACTTCGAAGAACGTTCCAAGAGTGAGGTTCTGCGTGCTCGTCTCGTTCGCATCGACTTCCACGAAGGTGATATCCGATGCGTCGTAGCCGTCCGCTTTCGCTCGAAGCGCGTACGTACCACGGTCGAGACCCTCTATCTCGTAGTGTCCGCTCTCGTTGGTTGTCACATTGAACGCGCCCTGATCGGCGTCGACAACGTTCGCACCCGCGAGAGGGACGCCCGCAGCGTTTGTCACAGTGCCCGTGATGGTACCGTCGCGCGGAGTGATTTCGAAGTCAACGCCCGTGATTTCCTCACCGGGGGCGACCGTGACAACCTGCTCGGGTTGGTAGTCCGATGGCGTGTCGAGGACGTTCACGACGTAATTACCGCTTGGCACCGAAAGCGTATACGTACCGTTCTCGTCGGTTTTCGTCTCGTAGACGGTTCCGTCGTTGTCCTCAGCGGCAACAGTAACGTTCGCAACCGGATCGCCGGTGTCGCTAGCAGTGACCGTACCGCTCATCGATCCGTTCATCGGCGTGAGTTCGAAGCCGACAGTTGCGGTGTCGTTCGTCGGTACGTCGACTGAGTCGGTTACAGTACTGTACCCATCGGCTGACACCGTGACGTTGTGTGTGACGGCAGGTACGTCCACGATTCGGTACGTTCCGTTTGCGCCAGTCACAGCGGTGAAGTTGCCGTCACCTTCGATATCAATCGTCGCGCCTTCGATGGGGGTGTCTGTGACTGCGTCGGTGACAGTGCCGTTGACGGTGCCACGGTCGACATCGATGGTCACCGGTGTAGTGGCAGTGTCGTCCTCGGAACTGACGGTATGGAGCCAGTCAGCCGAAATATCCAGATCATCACCGACTGTGTGCGTGAACTCGACGGATTCAGTGTCTCCCGGAGCAAGCGTGACGTTCTCCGAAGTGTTCTGCTGAGTCACATCGGTCGTACCAGCCGAGCCACTGACGTGCGTTACGCTGTTTGCAAGAATTTTGTTCGCCGCATCGGTCATATCTGGGTTTTCGACAAAGGGCTCTCGACCGAGCGAGGATGCAAGGACCGTCGAATTAGCAGCATCGACGCCGAGGGCCGGACCGCCTTGGCCCGTATTCTGAGCACCGACGGTGGCGATGGCCTGACCACCGTAGCTGCTGAACCAACTGCGATCGGCGTAGCTCGCGGTGTGAATGTCTACCGTCTCGCCCGATTCAGCAACTCCGTCGAAGATCGGGTGGTCCTGCGTGACGGTGTAGTAGACGGGGGAAGCACCGTCATCAGCGTCATTAGTGCTGGCCGGATTGCCGGTCGCATCAGCCAATTCAGGAATGGCGTCACTCCCAGATCCCCAGCCATCGAGCCAGACGACACCGGTCTGTTGACCGTTGGTCGCCTCGACGAACGCCTGAACGTCAAGTTCAGACGGATTGAGGTCCTGTATCACGAACGTGTCGTATTCGTTGACCGCCTCCATCGCGTTTTGGTCTTCGACCAGCGTGACGTTGTATCGGTCAGAGAGTTCCTCACGGAGTGTTGAAACGACTTGGTCACCAAATCCTTCCTCAGAGTCGACGACAGCAACCTCGGTATTGTCTTGCATCAGATCGTACGTCACTGTCTGTTCGCCGGTCGCATTACCAGTGTTCTCGACTGAAGCAGAGACGTTGATCGTCTCACCGACCGAAGCCTCAGAGGGAGCATCGGTGATCTCGACATCAAAGAACGCTTCGAGCACCGTGATGGTGGCCGACATCGAATCATCGTCGGTACCGACGCTGTGTTCGTAGGTGCCTGCGCTTACTCCGTCCGTCTCGATATCCTCAAACACGACAGTGGTGCTCTCACCGGGAGCAAGCGTTACGTTCGTTGTTTGCTCAACTCCTCCATCGAAGCGGTACTCGACGGTTTGGGTACCCACGCTGTTACCCGTGTTTGTAATTGTCGCGTTTGCGTCGAACGCCTCGCCCTGCTCGATCTCGGTGGCTGCATGCAGGTTAGAGACTTCGAAGTTCGCACCGAGAACGGTGAGTTCGTCAGTTGCAGAATCGTCTTCGCTGAACACCCCGAGATGGTACTCGCCTGCGCCGATCTCCGAGGTGTCGATTTCGAACGTGACTGTGGTTTCGTGTGGTCGGTCAACTGGATTGTCGATCCCTGCGGGTGCCATGTCAACCGTTTCGTTCGCGACCGGTACGCTGTCTCCGAGATCACTTTCGTTTTCGGCAGCGTGGAGCGATATCTCTTGGATCGCACCCGCATCGCCGGGATTTTCGAGATCGACAGTGACGTTGATCATCTCATCATTACTGACCTCGTCGGGCACAGAGAGGTTCGACACCACGATTTTGCCCTCAGAAAGCGTGTCCTGAACCTTCCGCTGGAGCAGGTTCAGATCCTCGGTGGTGACTGCACCGTCCCGGTTCATGTCCGCGAGATTCTCGTTGAACGACTCGGGGACTTCGCCGTAGAGGTACTGCTGCATCAGTTGGACATCTTCGACGTTGACCGCATCGTTCTCGTTGACGTCGCCGAGTTCGAACTGCGGTGCAACAGTAGCGACCTGCTCTGTCGCGTTGTACACGTCGATGATACCCATTCCGTAGCGGGTATCCTTTTGCTCTGTAGGTTCCTCCCAATCATCGGGCTTCCACGCTGTCTTGTTGAGTGCCTGCTGGATCTCAGAGACGGTGAGATCCGGGTTCGCCGAATGAACCAACGCGACTGCGCCTGCGACGTGTGGGGTGGCCATGGAGGTGCCCGAAAGTGTCTGATAGCTCCCACCAGGTTCAGCACTCAGGACGTCGACGCCAGGCGCAGAGACGTTCGGTTTAACGAACGTATCGGGCCACGCTGCTGGAGGATTATCCCAGTTGCTCGTATCGATGACTCCACCGCTGGAGAATTCTGCAATCTCACCGTTCGCATTCGAAGCCCCGATGCTGAAGGTTCTAAAGTCGTTACCGGGTGATCCCACACAGCCCTCGCCTGAGTTCCCGGCCGCAGCGACAAAGCTCGTCCCGGATGCCTTGGTGTTCTCGACCACAGGAATCCACGCCTGCGAGTAGACGGGTCCAAAGAGACCACAGCCCGCACCGAGGCTGAGACTCGCCACATCGGCCCCCTCGCCAACTGCCCACTGGACACCACCGATGACTTGTTCAGAGGTCCCGCTCCCCCCGGGGATAACCATTCCGTGCATCAACTGAACGTCAGGTGCGACGCCGATTGCGGTACCACTTGCATCGCCGCCAGCGATAGTGCCGCTGACGTGCGTGCCGTGATAGGCGCTATCGCGTGGCTCGGAGTCAGGGATTGGTTCCCCATTCTCATCAATTTCGGCCCACCCACCGGGATAGGTCGGATCAGACGCGTTTTCGGTGTAGAGATCGAGATCTGGATGATCGATGTCGACGCCGGTGTCGAGCACTGCGACTTTGGTGTCTTCGCCGCGCGTGTCGAACTCGCTCCAAACCTCGGTCGCGTTGATCTGGTCCAGACCGTAGGTAGTGTTAGTTTCGGCGGATTGTGCGTCCATCGACTGCACGCTGTCGTTTGTCTTGCTTGATGTTGGGGTCGACAGGGTGCGACTCTTGACGACTGCCTTGACACCGTCAATCGCAGCGAGCGACCGAACGTCGGTCTGATCGGTATCGATAACAACTGAGACGATGTTTGCGATCCAGAACCTGTTCGTGACCGTGACGCTCTGTAAATCGTCCGCAGCCGTCGTTACAGACGGCTGTGTTGACGAAGCGTGCGATTTGAGCGTTTTAATTATTTCGTCACGGCCTGCTTTCTGATCAATAGATGCCTGATCGAGAACGAGGAGTGCACGCGTTTTCCCTTTCGTTTCTTTCAGGGCTGGATCGATCGTTGCCTCCGATTGAACCTGAGTTGGGGACTGGCCGAGGCTGTCGCTTCGCTCGGACTGTAACTCATCTAATCCGAAATCGGAGTGCTGTTGTGCAACACCGATGCTCGTGTCGATACTACTGTCTCCCACCTGCTGTTGCGCTACCACTGACCCAGTGAAGGGCACAACTATGGAAAGCGTAACAACAAACGCGAAAACAACCGCCAGAAGTCGTCTTCTTTGTTTGTGTGTCATTATTTCAGTTCATATTCCACCCGTATATCATTGATACATTATCTAATACCAATAATTGTAGATGGCCAATGCATTACTCATTTACTGAATTATTAAACTTTATGATTTTTAGTTATATCAACATTAATATGGAGAATGAATATGGATACGCAAGTAGTAGTATTGAGGTCAATATGAAATGCCGATATAGCCGATCGATTGTACAGTAATCCAGCTTGACAATGTAACGCCAACCCGCAGACAGGAAATGACAGAAATCACGCCGGTGGCTGGACGAATGTAAATATTATATTTCTAATTGATTTTATTCTGGATTTTCATATGCGTGGCAAATAGATAACAGTTATATCGATACCAATTGTTGGTATCAGTATGGCTGCGACGGTAACAGAAACAATTCGAGGCGGCAACATGGGTGTATGGACAGCGATTGGCGTCGGAACAGGGGCCGCCGTTGGGGTAGCAACGGGTGATCTCGCTCTGTGGAGCGCAGTCGGTATTGCTAGTGGCGTTGCCTTGGGCTCGATCTCGGATCGAAGCTAGACAATCGTCTCTTCTATTCAGGAAGGCAATAAAGCGAATTGTATTCGTCTGATTCATCGCTGATGTTATTATTCATTGGAACGTATAGATATAGTAACAAGATCTATACAGTGTGCGTTAGCAGCTTCTAGTATTCTACCGTGAAGTGATGTACGCATGCCCGATCGGACAGACCTCACCGTCGTCTGTTATGCCCGCACGATGTACCTCGCAGAGCCGGTCGACAGCTGTCTCACGACGCTCCGACAGTGTGCCACAACAGGGACGATCGATGCGCTGTTGTTCCGTGAATGGCCACCCACTATCCAGCTTTCAGATGATGGCCCGACTAGCGAACCGCGCGAAGCGATTCAGCGATTTCGTGCGTGGGCCACACGAGAAGATGTTCGTCTTTACCTATCATTTGACGAGATGACCCTTCGATCGACGATTGTTGACGAGCAGCGGACTGTCTTGCGTCCACCGGTAGTGTGTCTGGCGTTTTACGTTGCGGGCGAGTTGGCCGCGGTCTATCCGCACACGAATGGTGATCGTACACACCACATCTTGACAGTGATCGAGACCTTACGGAACGGGGAACTTCCACCGCGAGTAGCAACCTTCGCTTCTCACGAGCCGGTTCTGCTCCGAACGTGTCCACAGTGTAATGATACCTGCCCGACGGGACACGGCATCTACGCTTGTCGCTCCTGCCGGTGGGTCGCTGGCACTACAGCGACTGGCAGCTATCGACGCTTCCCCACGATTGAGGCGCAGTGGGACTCTGATTCCGGCTCCCTCCCCTCAGACGTTGGCACGTCTCCACCACACAGAAAGCGGTGACATATCACTGAAGTCGGTCCTGGACGAGTCGGTCACGAACACCTCTCGCCCTATTCATCTGATCAACTGAAGAGCACAACTGAACGAAACGTTCGTACTCTTTCACAATCACAGATACATTTATCAACTTTCTAGTTTTGAATTGTCCAACAAACATAACAAAATATAGTCATAGATAAACCTGTGTTTATAGTGATGTATGGCATACATTTGTACTTGGGGTGGAAAATATGTCACAGACATCAGAGAACACAGAGATTGTTCGAAAATTCGTAGAGCAAGCGTTCAATAACGGAGATCTCGGTGCTGCCGACGAGTACATTGCCGCAGATTTTGTTCGGCACGACCCTGCCGCCGAAGACATTCGTGGACGAGATGAATATAAAGAATTCATCGAGATGAACAGAGATGCGTTCCCCGACTACCACGAAAACATCGAGAGCATCATTGCACAGGATGACACGGTGATGTATCGGTGGAAATTACACGGCACACAGAAGGGCGAGATTATGGGGGTCGAGCCAACTGGAAACGAAGTTGAGGTTACCGGAATGATTGAAATGCGCCTCGAAGACGGAGAGATCACCGAGCTGTGGGGTGATTTCGATGCATTGGGAATGCTCGAACAGCTCGACGCGATTCCCGAACAAGTCGCCGAGTAACCCTCTGTCTACGATAACGTCTCGCTATTATTCAATATCAGTCATATGAGAGAAACGTGGTAGAAAGTGCCTCTGAACCTCAATCGCTCCGTCTATCGTCTGCGGTTGTCCCTTTGTCATCAGATTAATTTCGCATCTGTTTCGTCATCAGATCCACTCGTGAGCGGGACGATCTTCCCCGGATTCAGGATTCCTTTCGGATCGATCGTTTGTTTGATGGCACGCATGAGTTCAACCGCCGTCTCGCCGTGTTCGAGTTCCATGAATTTCCGCTTGCCGACGCCGATTCCGTGTTCACCAGTGATGGTCCCATCGAGGTCGAGGGCACGTTTGATGAGTTCGGCGTAGGCTTCCAGAGCACGGGCTGCCTCCTCTGTATCGTCGTAGTCCGCCAGCACGAGGTAGTGGAGATTTCCGTCGCCTGCGTGGCCAAAGCAGGGGACGAAAAGATCGTACTCTTCGGCAACGGTCTTGACCGCAGCGATCATCTCAGGATATCGCCCGATGGGGACGGTCACGTCACCCGGGGGACCGAGGCCGAGATCAGGATCGAACGACTCGGCGGCGTAGGTAATATCCTTGCGCGCCTGCCAGAGGCGTTCCATCTCCGCACCAGAGGCTATCGTTAGATGTTCCATCTCGTGGGCGTTGAAGATACTCCGACAGAAATCAATCTCTTCGTCGATTCCGTGGTCTGCATGAAATTCGAGGAAGATCATCGGTTTCTCCGGTAGTTCAGTATCCGAGTAGTCGTTGGCCAACACAGCAGTCTGATCGTCAATGAGTTCGATCTTAGCGACATCGACGCCGGCGGTAATCGCATCGGAGATGGCTTCGGTAGCATCGGTCAGCGTCGGAAAAACTGCTCGTCCACCCTTGATCTGCTCGGGGCGTCCAGCGAGCTGTAGCGTCGCTCGTGTGATGATACCTAATGTCCCCTCACTACCAATGAGCAACTCCTTGATATTGTAGCCGCTCGATGTTTTGGCTGCTTTGCTTCCAACGTTTATCACCGATCCATCGGCTAACACGACCGTCAGTTCGAGCACCCAATCGGCGACTTCTCCATACTTGACGGTCTGTTGGCCGGATGCGTCGGTCGCGATCATTCCGCCAATTGTCGAAATCGAACCGGATGAGGGCAACGGTGGAAAAAATAGCCCGTAGCGTTCGAGAGCTTCGTTGACATCATCGCCAATAACGCCAGCTTCTACCTCTATCTGAAGATCGTTAGGCCCGATCTCGACGATTGAATCCATCTGTGTCGTGTCGAGACTGATGCCACCCTCAATCGGTGTCGCGTTGGCTTCTAATCCTGTTCCCGCGGCGTAGGGTGTGACTGGCACTCCACGATCGTTGGCGGCCGCAACGACCCGTGAGACGTCTGTGGTTGACTCTGCGAAGACGACAGCGTCTGGTTCGACTTCGTCCGTTTCGCTTGTCCCGAAATCACCGGCGTGATTCTCTCGATCGGATTGACTCCACGAAATATCTCCATCCAGATCGAGATTGTCGAGAAATGAACAATCATGTGTCATATGTTATACAGGGCCGTTCAACGTTATTAAACCCAATGTTGCATCACTGTCTGTTCAGTGAATGACTGCTTTCCCGGCTACTGAGTTGCGGGAGCAGCTCTTACCAACAGCAGATGACACGTCTGTTACATATTAACTACTGGTGATCGGTTTGTTACCGAACCATTCCGATCGTTACTGAGTCAGTTGTGATACGAACGGCCGACGCAAGAAAGGTCTGTTTGTACACTGTTCTCTGACCGCCCAACAGCGGAGGCGACGAAGATCAAGAGTGAGACAGGGCGAAAAAGCCGAGGATTTTCAGTTGACGTTTCAAATTCGGTACATCGCAAGAAATGCAAGAGCACCGATTGCACTCACACCAGCTACCAACGGAAACGCTGCACCCAAGCCAAACTGCTCAGCAGCAACACCGAACAACAAAGGTCCTATCGCGCCACCAAGCGACCCCGCTGTGAGCATCACACCAAACAAGCTCCCACTGAACGCTTGCTCGGAGTACTGTGACGTGATGGCATTCATAGCGGGCAGCGCTGCCCACAGCACGACACCGAGAATGAAAAACCACACGAAGAGGGCAATGAGGACTAACGGAACGAGAGTTGTCGTGCCCAGTACGACCGTTGAGATAGCCATTGCCACGAAACCGAGCGTTCGTCGATCCATGGTGTCTGCGAGAGAGCCGCCCCCAAGCGAGGAGACACCCGCACCGACGAGCATGACGAAGAATATCCCATTGGCGACCGCGGCAGTCGTTCCCACGTGCTCAACGAGGTAGGACGTCACAAAGGTGCGAACCGCACCAATCTCTGTAGCGATGGTAAGGTTAGCAAGAAATAATACCGCAACCCAGCGTTCGAGTGGTACCGACCCGAACATGCTGTGATCGGACCACGACGTTCCGCTTTCAGCACTGCTGTGTGCCTCATCTTTTCCGTCAGTGCCGCCGTCAGGTTTGGCTGTGGCTGCGTTGTCTGGCTCTACGTCATGGAAAACAATCAAAAAGATGACTGCATAGACCACACCCACCGCTGCGCTCACCGTGAGAGCGAACCGCCAGTCGAAGAGTGCTGCGAGACCGCCTACGAGCGCCGGCGCAAGGGCAGTTCCCACGACGCCACCGAGTCCATGAATTCCCATCGCTTTCCCCTCGGTGTCACCACGCTCTAAATCACTAATGAGCGACATCCCCGTTGGGTGATAGGTGCTTCCGCCGATGCCAGCGAGAGCCTCGGCGGCAACGAGTGTCCAATAGTTCTGTGCCCCGGCGGCAACGAGAATCCCCGCCGCTAGCACGATCATCCCTGCAGCGAGAAGCCACCGTTGACCAATCCGGTCTGCCAGAATTCCTGCTGGTAACTGAAATATCGAATATGTGGCAAAGAAGATGGTGAGAAGCGCTCCAGCCTCGCCGTACGAAATCGAAAAGTCGTTCACCAGTAACGGCAGGATTGGAGGGAGTGCAACACTGTAGAATTCGTTGACAGCGTGCGCGACCGTAATGAGCCAGACTTCGCGGGGATTCGAGACAGATACGATCCGTGAGATGAACGAACGCGACACAAGTACACTTCTATCGTATAGACAATGAGAGTTGTCGTTACGGATGGATTAGCACCGTTACTGGTCGACAATACAGAACACGTTCTTGACCACCCACTCCTTCTGGAAGGAAAATTCAGTTTCGATGGTCTCGTTCCATCGGAAACGTGTTTTCAAACAGTCGAACTTCGGTTCGCGGACGTTCAATTACGAGCAATAGCAACCCGAACTGCCCTCACTGATATTCAGGACGAGTAACAGATTGTCTCGACTGCACTCCCCGGTTGAGATCGAAATCAAATTGATCAGGATTCGACGTAGATACATCATCCAGTACCCTTAATCACCTATTATCCACTAATAATAGTATCGTAGGTAGTATAGTTTTCGTTACTCATTAGATACCATAACCTGAAATATCAATTATGAATTTAGTGACGGATGAAATCCCGCTCATGGAGGCCACTTATCGGGAGGAATCGAATATTGGCCGGCAACCAACACAATCATGCATCTATTATGAGAATAATATCTTCGATCAAATTTACATATGCCATATTGTAATAGTCGACTACACTCTATTTAATAATTAATTAGTGACGCAAACATTATAAGAGATCGACCTTGAAGGAGAAAACCCCAATGGCACACACACGATCACATATCCAAGTGCTCTGCGATCAGCTCGAACAAGAGATCACACCGTGGCCGCGTGCACAAACGTTTGAAGCAGGTGATCTCGTGGTCGATCGACACGAACTTCCGCTCTGGGGATCCGACGCGATTGAAGCCGCTGCTGTCGTCCTCTATCGTCGGGTCCCTGATGCAAAACAAGCTGGAGTCGTCACCGAAGAGGGACCGACAACCGTCGCATGTCTCAACCCCGAGTATCCTGCTGACGATGCCGTGTACCGGATTGCAAAAGTATCGAGGCTTGACTGTGACGTTCCGGGTTGGCGACGATGGAACGCAAAAAATGCTCGTGATCAGGGTGAAGGATTCAAACGCGAACTGCATACCTATCAAACCGAGCAATCGGTTGCTATTACGACCCACGATTATCCCGCTTCACGGCTGTATCCTGCCGGTCGACTCACACTCCCACAACCGCATGAAGACGACGAACGAGCGATTGCAGAAGCCATGGAAGAAAGACCGTATCTCCAACCACGGGGCGAACGCTATGGTGCTCGTGTGTCCCAGCATCCAGATGGCAGAAGATCACGTCGTCAGAGCGGATAGGATATGATAGAGGCAGTCTCGGAATGCCCCCCATCCGCCAGTCGGTGTGGTCCGCACGTTTGACACTGCAGTGACTGAGAAGAGAGTCAATCGAGATGAGAGAGCACGCGAAAACCGTTGCTTGAGGTGGTTCATCAAAAAGCATATGCCATACGTCGTTTCAAACGACGTATGGTTCTCCTCCAACACCTTCCCGGTGGGCCAGAGCTTTTTGTCGTCGCACAATTGATACTTATGCCGCTCGCCTTCATCTATATCGTGTATAAATTAGTTCAGGGGTTCAAAGCGTATCAGGAAGGCAAGAACCAAACCTGAGTCGCAGCGATCAGTGCGGTTAGACAGTTCCCGGAGATGAAGAACGTCCTACTGTGACGACGCAGTAGTACAGTATTGGTCAATCCAGCCGGAGCCATCCGAAATGAATGACCATGCGAACCGTTCGATAATGCTTTGCTCAGTTCGCAACCAAAGACGAGATCCATCATTGACGCGTCAGTAATGCAGGCATATGCGTGTCGCTGCAATGAACAGTACCACGCAGCCTTCTGAGAAACATCCACGACAACCTCATTACCAACAAGTGTTCAACACTGTGTCTTAGTTCTATTACTCCGAACACGAATCAGCTCTGATTTCCCAAAAACTCATAGACGCCGCATGTACGAGAATATTACCATATACTCAAATTTACGTATATTACAACTATTGTTTTGGCCCAATTACATATTCAAACGAGCCAGTAAGAATACATTACCTACAGTAGAATTAAGTTAATATTGATATATCTAAAGTAATCATCGTTAAGATAGCATTAATAGACTATGCTCCATCGAACCATTTGCAATGGAAGAAAGCACAACGCTAACACAGTAC
The DNA here is from genome assembly GCF_023276375.1 of Halocatena marina. Taxonomy (GTDB): domain Archaea; phylum Halobacteriota; class Halobacteria; order Halobacteriales; family Haloarculaceae; genus Halocatena; species Halocatena marina. The sequence goes on from NZ_JALLPK010000001.1 coordinate 1,639,966, forward strand.
CTAGCAGAGCACCCACGCATGATCGGCGTCGCAGCCGTTATGTGCTTCCTACTGACGCAAGTCGGTAACGCTGCAGCCGCTGGCGGTGGAACGATCGGGTAATCTGTTGTTACCCGGACATTCTCTCGCGCAATAACGAAGAGAATCCAGAACTACCAGCAACTGTAGATCTACTGGTCGTTGGCCAGTCGTCGGCTGTGGGGAGAATGGATATCGCTCGATTCCGTTGGGAGGAGTCGTGACGCACTCAATGAGCATAGTCACTGGGACGATTGTGGAGAGTCCGATGGAGTGAGCAAGGTACCGTTGCGTTCTCAGTTCCAATGTGATTTTTCGGAGCATCCCTATCCACAGAATCAGCTCTGAAACACCGTATGGTGTGTGAATCAGCTCTCGGCAGCCTGCACTACTGAGCTAGAGAGGAGTACGAACACGGATCTTAGCCGTCAGTTTAGCGCGAGAGAGCTTGTTGGCGACTCAGAGCATTTTACCGGAGTGGACGTAGGCGGCCGTCTGAGAGACAAACAGGACGCTGTCTCAGTGAACTCCGTTAGCTTGAGTTCAACGCGCTCACAAACGAACACACCGGCGATTACAGCAGCCTGTCGGATTACCTCAGACAACGAATCGATAGCCGAGAGCTCGCTCTTGCCATCGTAAAACGGCCCAGCTCCATTCGCTCAAGTGAAAGGGCAACGACCAGCAGCGATTGATCACCACGCGTAGAATTGATGAGAACGGACGCAACATCAGTTGTAGAGATACACAGATGGACTGGAGGAGCAAATCTCACGACGCCCTGCGCTGTCTCAGTGAAACGACAGTCAAAGCACACCGAGTCGACGCGAGGTATCAGATCGCGGTAATAGCTCGCTGAAAATCGTTGTTCAGCAATTGGCCGTTCGGGATTATTGAAATGAGCCGTCACCGATCATCGTCAGAGTTTGAATGAGAGAGCGGCGGAACAGAGACATCTGTCGACCACACCAGTTCGCTTCCGAGCACGACTGGCACCCGCTCCAACCGGAGAAATCGATCCAACATATCCGCCGAGACTGTAAACGACGGGAGTTCCCCACCCGTTAGGAAATACTGATCGATGCCGTCGATAAACGGAGTGAACACCGAACCGATTCCCGGTTCTGTCGTTGGATACGTCGTGAGCTGGACAGAATACGTCTGGGCATCCGCCGACGGAGTGATTGAGCAGACGTACGGGGTGCCGCTTTCGCTCTGCGTGATTTGGATACTCCCATCACCGACGACAATGTACTGGCGGCCGGTTCGCCGGTGGGATTGCGTGATTGCAAGCGCAGATCGGAGAGAAAACCCGCAGTTCAGCAGCCGTGCCACCACCTGACCAATTCCGGTTGCGTCGTCATTTCCAATATCACTGTGGGTGACGATCCCGCCGACACTGCCTGCTTCGATCAGTTTCGTCCCAACCTCGTATGAGCGACAGCTGTTCAACAGAAACGTATCGATCCCGACCGTTGTCAACGAAGCCGTCTCAAGCGTACCATCGCGGCAGATAAATCCATCAGGTATCGTATGACCGATGTAGTGAAAGAAATCAGTCTCGGTTCGTAGCAAATCGTGAAGGTCAGCGACAGAGCAGTCTTGGTGAACTGTGATATCGAACGGAAGCTCGTCTCGATCGCCGTACAGGGCCGTCCCTGCTGTGTACTCATCTAGCATCGCCGAATCATTACAGACGACAGTAATATCGATCTCGTCGGTTGACTGGCGCCGGTGAAGCTTGTTCTGGAATGCAACGGGGATGAGTTTGTTCGCTTGGAGTGGTATCCGGGGTCCGAGCCAAGCGTGTTCCAAGGTGGGGGTCGAGGGAAGAGTGATATAGCGATCAGTAAGTGCAAAGCTCTCTGCCGACCGGAGCTGTGTCTCACCACGCATGAACGCATCCATCTCCTGCTGGAGTCCGACCTGATCGTTCGTGCTGGACGCTGGTACGGTCGGCCGAACGAACGACAGGTAGTTCACGAGATACGGAAGCTGTTCGAGAATCGAAGCATCGGGCGTGACGTGTGTCGTGAGGGGCCACTGGGGAACCACATCCACGATATCTTCGAACGGAACGGCGAGATACTGCTCGATCTGCTCTGATAACGGTGCATCATACAGGTCAGTAATCTCGAATGGGAGACGTGATTCGACAACGGTCCGTTCGTGGAGATCGATCTTGTAGCGTCCCTCCGTCCGTATGATACAGTCGAAGAACAGAACCTGCTTGAGGAGACGTTCGACATCGTTCTGGAACCCCCGAAGCGAATGATCGAACCGGTAAATAACCCCATTCTCAGTTACGATACGAGGCAACTCTCCAATGACGACCTCGGCTCCGAGATAGTAGGCAAGCGGGCTCACTGCGTAGATCAGTGCTTCGCGGTCCGGGATTTCGATTCGAACGCCTGTTTCCGGACGTGTGATATTGTCCGGCACGTAGAATCGATCCCCGAGTTCGATTGCGGGCGGATGACCTCGTAGGGAAGGGAGTGATCGTTCACAGCTCGTCGTTTTCAATGCCGAGCCGAATGTCGAAATCGCCGCCGCCATATCTTCGGGTGTTTCCGTCGTGGTGATCGTCCCTGCTGGAGCTTCGTGATACGATCGAGCACCGATACAGACTCGAGTCGCATCGGTGAACTCCAGTTTCATGTGCGCTTCCCACGAAGCGATTGTGATTGTGCTGTGTACCCGGAGGAAGATCTTGATGGGGGCTAACAGTTCAATGATGTATGTTTGCTCCGGGAGTTGCTCGTACGCGTGTTCTTCTGCATGGAGCAGACGGTTCCCATCCGTATCACGAACGTACACCGGAACCACGTAGGGAAGCGTGAGATATTCTGTAGTGATCTCAACTGCTCTGTCAGTTGGGGCGGAGAACTGGTCTGTTTCGGTTGGGATTGGATCGATAGGCTCGGCTGTCGTGAGTGGAAACTGCCGCCGCTGAATGGGATCAACGATGGTGAGTTCAGGTGAGGTAGAAGTCGCACTAAACCGCATGTGTGGCATGCTCACCGCCGAATAGCTCTCCAAACGATACGTGTGGTGAGTGGATCATGGTACCGAAGAAGATCCTCGTCGAAACGCTCTCAGAGCGGCATCCACCGTGTCGTAAAGTTACTCGTTTGGAGATGCCAGCGGTATTCTGGCCCGTGTTCACTGACGCGCATCTCAACGACGATCTCGAAGCTCTGGCGCACATTCTGTACTTGTGAGGAGTCAAATGCGTACGGAAGTTGGAACTGTCCCATTCCGTCTCGCTGTTTGATGGCATTGCAGATCTGAGTCAGCGAAGTCGTGATCTGGTCGGGATCGGCTCTGTCGACGAATGGCCGCAGTGAATCGAAACAGAATCGGAGATCTGCTGGCTCAAACGTCTCATTGTGGTGTTCGAGATCAGAAAGTGTCTGGAGAATTGCCGCTTGAACGTCTTCAAGCGAGCCAGACACTCTCGACAGTTCCAGATCGGTCTGCGTCGTATTAGTCTGTGCTGCAGCAGAGCGAGCTGAATCACCAGTCGAAATTACGTGTGCTCGCTGCTGTGGAATTTGTGCATCCGAGAGGCGGTGAACGGCTGTTTGCGTCGGACGATCCGAGAGTGCAAAGAGAGCTGTCCGATCACGGCCGGCATCGCCGAGCAGGCGTGTGCTCAACTCATCACGAATAGCGTCTGGGACTGTACCGCACACGAGAAGATTCACTCCCTGTTGTTTGAGGCGATCGAATTCAGAGAGTAGCGTGATCGTCCCATCCGCCTTGGCAGAGACATGATACCCATGGAAGGAAAAACAGACCGTGCCGTGTGGTCGTTTGGTGCCGTCTGCTTTCGGCTGAAACAGGGCATCTAATGCACTCGGGTTGATGACTTCGTGCAGTGCCTGATGGAGTTGCGTCGGATCGACCTCGCTAGCGCGCGCAACGCCCATGACGATCTCAGTACTCAGCGACTGATCGGACCCCAGTGTGAGCTGTAGTGTCCGCGAGATTGGATCTGGATCCACGTGTGGTTCCGTGTCGGTACTGTTCGGAGACATCGTTCTTCGCTAGGGACCTCGACAGTTGTCCGTAAAAAATGCTCGTTATTTATATAATATCACTATTACGTAATTTGGTCCCTAACAGAAGAGATCTGGTAAACGACGAACGAAAACTAGGCTGGTATAATACGCTAGTTCTGTGCGTGCGAATCGATTGTCGTATGGCCTTTTACAAAGCTAAAATATGTAATTAACAGAGGATATAACAATATATTGTAAAAATAGACGAGTCGAACAATCGTGAACTTCATCGAATCGACGACAGTGTGCGTCCGACGCTCCGACCGATTGCACCGATACACTCTTTCCGAACGTGTCTCATCCAATCACTGCGGATCGTCCGTATCCACACTTCTTAAGAGAACAGTTGAATTATCGAGACGGAGCGTATTAGGTCGATTCAGCGTTCCGATCCACCCGTTGAACCTCCTCATGATGGTTAAGGTGGTTACTCACCACATCTAATACCTCGCACATCGTGTCAGCGTGCGTTCCGGGAGAGAGCGTCTCACTCTCTTCATCGAAGTGGACCGCTCCTGTGTTCTCAAGTTTTGGGATGTGGGCGTGATAGAGCGAAACGTACATGCGCTCGTGCATGTGCTCATCGACAGCCTCTTCGTCGACAGCGTGTTCCCATGCAGCAAGCGTGGTTGCGAGTGCAGACAGTGTCCACTGATCATCCATCGTGAATGCATACAATACAGAGCGACGCCGGAAATGAGAAAGCACCTCGAATACGCCATCCAAATCAAAATCATCAGAATCAACAGTCGCGTGTGATTGTTGAAACAATGCGGCTTGTGTGTCGTCCCCATCGACCATTGTATAAATATCTAAGTGGTGCTAATAAATAATTCTAGTTCCCGATTATAAACGGTATCCACACCACAGTACGTGGACAGCGTGACCAATAGCGTTCGTGTGCCGTCGTATGAACCGGATCACTCAGGAGAGGTGACTAGTCGTCTCGCACAAGCATCACTTGAGATGATGGTTCTTTAAGTGACTCTGGCGATAAGGTAGATATATAGACGGTGTTTCTCGCTGTTTCTCTCGACTCGCTGTCGCTGTTTACGGTCACAGCATACTCACTGTACTCAGCTCTACCGGCGCCGTGACGGGAGTGTCCCGACTGTCTAACAAAACAGAGTGACACTCTGTAAGACACTGTTGTGAACAGTTCGGGCGGGTTTTATGCTGTTTCGGGCTGAAGTAAAGCGAGTGACTGTTCAATCGATCGGCGCTGCGGTCGGACGAGTAATACGTCATACGTATTGGTGCAGCACTGCAGGCTCATGGGTCGGATAATCAGTCGTTTCTTCGGTGTCGTTATCCGAATCGTGCTCTGTGTAGTAGTACTGTCGTTTCTGGTCTCAATCGGAGTGTCAATGGGAGTGATTGATGCCGGACCAGCAGCCGATAGCACGATTGAAACCCCGGAACCACTCCCAGATTGGTCGTTTGTATGGGAAATACCGATCGATGGAGATTCCGGAGCAGATCTGCAAGAGCAATCTGATTCCGCAGACAGAGCGTCTGTTGGTGATCCCGTTCAGGGGCCTCCAGGGACGACACGCATCGAAAACGGACAGGCATCGATTAGTTCCAACGAGATCGAAGTACGTGTCCACAAGCGGGTCAACGTGATTCGGACGGAGAACAACTTATCAAAGTTAGAGCACAGCGGCGAGATAGCTACGATCTCGCGAACGTACAGCTATGACATGGGAGAACGAGAGTATTTCAGTCACGTTAGTCCCGAAGGGGAGAGACCCGACGACCGGTTCGGTGATCTGTATCCGAGCAAGTGCCACGCTATTGGCGAAAATCTCGCACGCTTGAGTGGTGTCATAGCCCTGGATGCTGACGACATCGCAGAACGAGTCGTCGATGGGTGGATGAACTCCAAAGGCCACCGTAAGAATATTCTCACCGATAAATGGGACAGTCAAGGAATTGGTGTCTATATCGACGGCAGGAGCGTGTACGTCACCCAGGAATTCTGTGACGAATGGTAATAGATCCAACACCAACATTTGAACTAATTTCGACAAGCACCCCTGTCGGGTCTGCTATTCGCTGCGAGAGCAGCCTACTATCTGACCCTAAATCACAACACAGGTGTCGAACACGGTGTCTCGGCCGTGATGTACTCTTCTCAGAGCGTTATCCCAACACGCGATCTACGAGTCGCTGTCCGAGACTCCGCTGGCTGATGACCGTTGCGTCTGTTTTGAGCCGGTATGCGAGATAGTCAGTCGATACTGGTCGCCATCGACGGTCGGTATCGCCTGGATTAATCGTCTCAAGATCGTAGATGTCGATCAGATCATTTCGTTTCCCGATCGTGATGGACCTGATATTGGCGACGACGTATCGGTGGTCATCCATTTCTACTGTATCTCCCACAGAGAGGGTAAGCCCATGATCATCCATCGTCATTTGTCTGCTTACACCATACATAATTAACATTTTCTATTTGGTATTTCTTTTGTAATTACTACTTGAACTGTCTCAGCACGTTGTGAGCAAGCTAGTCAGAGTCCGGTACAGCGTTCTCAAAGTGATGATAATCCAGATGGAGTGACATTCAGAGTCAGCACACTTCAGATGGCTTATCAGATATGGCTCAACGACCAGTTTCGCAGTCAGAAATTCACCATCAGAATTGGTTCGACAGCTTACCACACACTTTGTTAGTAACTTATTCAGGCAGATCCATCGCGTGAAAGAGGCGGTACGTGACGAGTTGGGCGGCAAGATCGACGACAGTATCACGATCCCCAACATCGGAAAATAGTCCCAATGAAACTCGTCCGTCTGCTGCATCACGATGTCCGCTGACGTTTCCCAATCCCTCGAAGGTACCACGCAAGAGCTTGCCGACGTGAACGCTTGGACTGGTCGAACGAGCACTCAACTGTATTTCGTCTTCAATCACCCCAAAGATCACGGCAGTGTTGATGCCTTCGAGGTTGATGAGGAAATCAGCGGCTTGTGGAATGGCGTTGCGCTCGGTTGTTGTACCGACGTGTGAAACGAGTGATGAACTCCGCACTGTTCGATTATCGATCGCATCGCTCAGCGCGTCGATCGTCGCGGGTGTGTACGGTGGTGTCAGCAACTGTCCGAGAAGATCAAGGTCAACATACGGATGCAGATACTCAGCTGCGACGTATTCGTGGATCGTCGCGCCGCGAATGAACTCAAGCGTTTCACGCCGTATCGCAAACAACAACGCCGTTGCTAAGTCTGCTTCTGGTTCGATTTCGAGATCGTGAAGATACCCGACCAGAATTGTCGCTGTCGCTCCAGAATCCTCCCGATGAACGAAACGCGCGTCGATTTTGTCGGCTGGATGATGATCAATCACGATGTCGATCTGTGTATCGGGTGGTATCTCGTTGTTGATGCCAGGGATCGAATGATCGACGAATGCCGTGAGATCGTGATCCAACGCCATTGTTAAATCGAATAAATGTAAATTGATATCGAGAAGATTAACGAATGTACGAGTTTGACGGTGTGAGATCTGACCACTGTAGTAGATATCGATTGTTTTTACACTGTTTTCGTCAGCTATTCGCTCAAGCGCCAATGCACTAGCGAGACAATCCGGGTCGGGATTGTTGTGGCAGACGATACCAAGAGAGTCATTGTCAGCCAAGAGATTAGAGAGATCCTGTTCTTTACTCATGTAATGTGTTAACGGTTCGAAAACTATGAATCCAGTGCTGTATGATTTCAGACATTGATCTGAGCACAGTCAATCGTAATTTAGCTTTTTCTGCTGTGGAGTATTGAAAGGCAGCTCTGATGAGCAATTGATGGTTGAGTGAGTAGTGAGAACCTAACTCATTCAGACATGTCGACACCTTCAGTGGCCGCAACTGTCCGGGTGTTTTTCTCAGTCTCGATTCGCCAGCGATCAATCTCTTCCTCGTATGCGGCGAGCTGTTCGCTGATCTGTTCTTTGAGTTCGTCGTCGACAATGTTCACCTCAAAGACGTAGTTTTTCTCGTTGTCCTGTATCCGTGATACGTTCGCACTAATCAGTTCGTTGTCGAAATAACACGGGGAAACTTGCGTCATTACGTGCTTATAGACAGGTTCTTCAGCCGCACGAATTGCTTTTCGCCCTGCTGAATCGACAGCACGGGCCGCATACGTAACGGCGTCTTTTCCTTCGGAAATTGCCTCGTTGATCTCGCCCTCTATGATATTGTTGGTTGCGTCCGACAGTTCCTTGCCAGCAGTTCGAACGTCTTCATCAGGCAAGGCGCCTGCCCGCTCACCATCACCTCTTGAGACACTCGCTTGCTCGGCGGTCTTTTCGATAATATCGTCGTTGATTCGCTCGTGGGCTTTTGGCCGCCACTCGTTCCACTCTTCGAATGATTCGCCGTCAATACCGACAGAATTCAATGCCGCACTGATTCGTTCACCGTGTTCGACGATCGCAACCCACTCCCCTTCTTGGATGAATCCAAAGACGCTTTCCTTCATTTGATCAATAAAAGCTCCCATCCGACGAGTAGTCGTCGCAGGCACGTGCCAGTAGACAAACGGTGTTCTCTGATTGTAAAGTGTGAGTTGAGGTACGAATAGCACCGGCCGCGTAGCGAGGTGCATAGCACACTCACTGTCGCTCATCAGAATACGATTTCGACAGCCTCCATGATACCGTATCCAACGACAACTGCAAACGCGAATGAACCCACCCACGCAAGTACGGTGTAGAACATCTTTCGAGTGCTCATTCCAGAACCACTCGCTGCGAAGCCACTGCCGACGACCGCACTGACAATAATCTCGTTAAATGACACTGGAATCCCGAATAGCACAGCCGTCTGTGCGATCGCAAATGAGGGGATCAGTGCGGCAATCGATCGCCGTGGACCAAGCGAAGCGTAGTCCTGAGCGATTGCTTTAATCAGCCGTGGGGAACCCATCCACGAGCCTACTAAGAGGCCAATACCGCCAAACGCAAGCAGTGCCAGCAACGGCACTGTAATCGAGAGTGAGGCGTCATTGAACGCTGCAAGCAGTGGTCCGACTGCGAGTCCCACTTGGCTGCCACCCGCTGAAAACGCGACGAGGCCACCGAGTACCAACAGAAAGTGTCGCTGGGCGCTTTCGATATCAGAATCGAGATCCCATCGGAGAATGACTGCTAACAGGAGAGCGACAATCAGCGAGACGAACGATTGTCCAAAGAGTGGCGACATAGGAAGCTCAAGTCCCGCCGTAACGACCCCTGCAATCGATGCACTGTCTGAATTGGAACCGAGAAGGCTAAACGGGATATTCGCGAGGACAAGACCAACAACGGCGCCAAGGACAGGTATACTGTGGTGTTCGGAAATGCTATCACATCGGAGCAGCCGCCCTGTGAGATACGCGATGCCGCCGCCAACAAATGGGATGAGAACCCACAGTGTGCCGATCTCGATGTATGCAGCCCACGCAGGATGCCCTCCGAGAGCGAGGCCAACACCAATCACGGAGCCTGTAACAGTAAACGCCGTTGCGATTGGGTAACCGGTGAAGATACCGACCGCCACGAGACCGGCTGCAAGCAACAAGAGGACTGTCGCTGCTAACGCGGTGAGCGAGACGCCGCCAACGAGACCAGTACCGACCGCATCCGCGACGTTTTCACCTTGGAGGACGGCACCAGCGAGTCCGAGTATGCCGACGAAAAAACCAGCCCGCATCACAGAAATGGCGCGTGCGCCAACAGCTGGGGCGAAAGGAGCCGATCCAGACGAGCCAGCACCGATCGTCCAGGCCATAAAGAGACTCGCCACACCAGCAGTGATGAGGATCAGTAGTTGTTCGACGGGAACCATGGCTGAGCTACACGAATTGTGAGGAAAATCCCGAGGCTTGCCCCTGCAGACGCGAAAGAGTTGCTTTGCAAGTCCCTCCGACCGCAATGTATAGTTGTTACTACTGAGAATCATCACGGATGACTGTGGTAGATAGAGACGCGGAACTCGAAACGCTCGCACGCGATCTTGTCCGCATCGAATCAGAGAGCCCACCGGGGAACGAAGCCGCTGTTGTCGAATGTGTGACTGATTGGTTGGAGACGAATAATATCGACCATCACATTGTGGAGAAGCCGTACGAGGACAGACCACAACTCGCTGCCCGCGTCGGTTCGGGGGATCCAACTGTGGTGTACAACGGTCACGTAGATGTCGTTCCCGCTGGCGACCCCGATCGCTGGACGAATAATCCATACGACGGTCACATCGAAGACGGAATGCTCTATGGGCGGGGGGCAGCGGATATGAAAACAGGGCTGGCAGTGGGGCTGTGTGCGCTCCGGTCGATGCGAGAGACACTCAAAGACGGACACCGGAGCGGTTCCGTCGTTCTGCACGCCGCGATTGGTGAGGAGACGGCTGATCCCGGCACAAAAACACTCCTTGAAGAAGGATATGATGGTGACTACGGGATTGTTCTGGAACCGACCGACTTTCGGGTAGCCACGCGGTCGAAGGGACTTGCGTGCTATGAGCTTACGGTCTACGGTGAGCAATCACACGCGAGCCGCCCCGATCAGGGGAGCAACGCTATCGAGACGGCCGGCCAGCTCCTCGATATCATAGCGGAGTACGACGCTGACCTCCGGAAAAACAAAGACCCTCTCGTCGGCCATGCCTACGCGACGGTCACACAGATGGAAGCCGGTACCGATTCGAACATGGCGGTGCTGCCCGAGGAGGCGACTCTTCTACTCGATCGGCGCGTTCTTCCGGCGGAATCGCTCGATGATGTGGACAGAGAGATTGTGACGCTGCTCGATCGCCTCGAGACAGAACACGGCGCCGGCGCGTCGTGGCGACGAGTGCAAGAGTATGCCGCAGCGTCTGTTCCAACGGATACACATCTTGCACAGGTGCTTCGGTCACACGTCGATGCAGTGACTGGAACGCTGCCCGATCCGTGGGGTATTGAAGCCGCTACCGACGTCCGAAACTTCGTGAACGACGCTGGGATGGAAGCCGTTACGTGGGGGCCGGGGCACCTCGAACAGGCACACACAGTCGACGAATGCGTTGATCTGCGTGATGCTGCTGCGGGGCTCGAAATTCTCAAGCGGACAACTGAAGACCTGCTCGAATCAGCAGACAATGGGTGAATATTCCTGATGTCATCTGATAGACCATATCAAATAATATTGTGATACTATAATGTTCTAAATTCTGATTTTTCGAGAGTACACTGTGTAGACCAGATGCCTTCGGAAGCATATAATATTCTAAATGAAAATTGAATGTTTCTTATGAGATCCTCTTATCACCGGCTTTTTTACCAGTGCTCGCTTCCGTCGTCGCTGTGCAAGCAGATAGACAATCATCACTTCACCCAGTGTTCAACGATGGTCGCGTATGGCTTGTATCTGCGATGATCGTCTCTCTCATCATCTCTGCTGTGTACTACATCACACATCCGTATCCAGCGTACGGTGCAGGGCTATTTCTCGCAATGGCCGACCAGATACAAGCCACTGGGTATCATTTCCCAACGACTATACCTCACTACACACTCGGAGGCGTTCCGTTCGCGTATCCACCACTGCAGTTCTTCGTGGTTGCTGTACTGCTCGACCTTGGAGCCGACCCGCTACTTCTCACACGAGTCCTTCCAGGGAGTATCATCGCACTCTACCTCATTCCATTCTATGCATTGGCAAAAGAAATACTCGGTTCAGTGCAGATAGCGGGCCTTGCGACAGTCATTCTCGCGGCGACCCCTGATGTGCTGTCGTGGCACCTCTCAGCCGGAGGGATCGTTCGTGCACCGGCGTACTTACTGTTGCTTACCGGACTCTACAGTGGCGTCCGTCTGTTCAAGACCGGTCAGCGTCAATGGCTTGCATCGTCAGTCGTGCTGTTTGGACTGATGGTCCTCTCACACCCGACGTACACGTCGTTTTTCGCCACGAGCTATCTTCTCTTGTACGTGGCGTACGATCGGTCGCTGTTGGGATTGGTCAGGGGCGCGTCGGTCGCTGCTGGAGGATTCATCTTGGCGGCACCGTGGTGGACACACGTCCTCAACAACTACGGCATGGCAACGATTACTGGCGCTGCCGCCACGCACGAAGGACTCATCAACGAATTACCGCTTATCATCGCTCGGTTGTCCGGACCCTTCCACGCAGGAAATGCAATATTGGTGTGGAATGTCCTGATATTCGTCGGGATCGCGGTTTTACTCTGGCGAAGAGAGGGTGTCCTTCCGGCGTGGTTCGCGCTTGCCGTCTTGGTGATGAATGAGCCCCGATTTCCACTCGTCCCTGGTGTCATGCTCGCTGCCGTCGCGCTGCACTCGCTTCTCACTCATCAGCTCGGAGATGGAACCGACGCGGACTGGCAGCAATGGCGATCGGTCGCTCGATGGGGAATTCGAGGGTCGGTTGTTGTCGTCGTTGGTTTCATGATCTTCGTTGGCGGCGTCTACGCGTCGGGTTCGTTGGTCGGTGGCGGTCCGTCGATGGTTTCGTTCATTGATGACGACGACATGACAACAATGAATTGGGTACAAAATGAAACGCCACCCGACGCCAAGTTTGTCGTGCTCGGTGATGCTGGAGAGTGGTTCCCGTACTTCACCGACCGTACGATGCTCGTTGGCCGATGGGGTGTCGAGTGGACCACTCCTGCGGAGTACCGAGCGCAACTCACGAAGTACTGGGAACTTTCGACCTGCCACACCGAACAGTGTCTCACAGAGACATTGCATCGACACAACGTGAATCCCGAGTACGTGTATGTCCCGACTGAACAGTACGCTGCGCTGGGGATTGTACAACACCAACCACCGTCGATGCGCCAAACACTCGTTGATTCCGAGAGATATCAATTAGAACACGAGAGTGAAGGAGCAGCAGTGTTCCGAGTTGTCGGAGAACAGGACATCACTCGGGAAAACAGTAGTCATTCGCAGTCCACGTCTTCTCGTAGAACAACGACCGCCATCACTACCGAGAACGTGGGTGACGGCGTAGCGTAGCGTTCGATCAATTCAATCAGAGACCCAGCACGAAGCACTCCACCGGCCCCCGATAATCGAAACGAGTAGACTGACCAGCAGGGGTTGGGTCCGCTGTGCGTTTTCTGCTGTCCGCATTAGTGCGTTTTCTCGACGTGATACCACTCTCCAGTCCAACTGATCACGTACTCGGTCAATGCTTTCGTCGCTACGAGACCATAGAGCGGGAAAATGATCGGCGTCAACAGCCACCCCCAGCCCACCCGCTCAACCGTCCCATTGGAGTAGTCGACACATCGTATGAGACCGGTGATCCCAACCACCGTGACGACTGGGAGAAGGACTACTGTTTCGGCACTGACGATAAATAACACCATGAACTTCGATGTGAGTGAGAGAAGCAGGATATTTCCGGCAACGGTGCTCAAACAAATTCCCAGACTCAGCAGGTCACGACGATTCTGTGGAGGGAGACTCTCACGAAGCAGCGCATGAAACACTTGGGCGTAGCCACTCATCCATCGTTTGCGCTGCCCCCACCAATCGCCGACTGTATGAGCAGCTTCAATCGTGGACGGATACTGCGTCATTTCTCGTACATCGAGGCCTTGTTTGTAACATTGATACGCGAAAGCGTAATCTTCCGTGAGCATCGTCGGATCGTAACCTCCGGTCGCCTCGACGGAGCTTCGGTGCATGACAACGGCTCGACTGGCAGCCATTCGAAATTCGGTGAAATAATAGAGCAATCGTCGTCCGGTGTAACTCAACAGAATGGATTCATAATACGCGATCGTCTCTATGATACCAGTTGTGCGGGGAACCGTCCGTCCCTGTACGATATCACACTCCTCAAGTGTAGCCGCTGCACTCCGGAGAAACTGTGGATGAACGGATTCGTCGGCATCGAAGACAGCAATATAGTCCGACTCGGTTGTCTCGATAGCGAAATTGATAGCATCAGCCTTCGATCCAGAATAGCGCGTATTGATACGGCACTCGACATCAGCGTCGGTTGCAGCCGCAAGCGTTCTCGCCCGTTGAATACTCGCTTGATCGTCAGGTTCGCACACGATACAGACGCTAACAGGCACCGTCGATTCCACCAGACTAGAGACGCTCACATTGAGGATATCAGCATCTCTGTAGACGGGAACGATCGCCGTTATCGATCGGGGGTCCGAGACATCAGTGCGTTCGTCTCTGTCGTGATGGTTGAGGATCTGCGCGAGGAACAGTATCCCAGACAACAGTATAACACCGGTGAATGTAACAGCCGAGACGACTGCCTGCAGCGTGACGACAATAATACTCACCACGATCAAGTCGAGACGGACGGTTATGATTGCCAACCCTCGCAGTAGTTCGTGGGCGAATATCCAGCCAGATATACCAATAAAGCAAAGGCGATCCAACCATCGCCGGAAAGACAACCGCGATAGCCATCGACTATGACGCATACTGCCGATCATCCTCCCAAAAATAGCCACACACTCGGTGCAAGATGCGAGGAGAGTCGTCTCCACCGACGCCTGTCCAGCCCGCGCGTACGACCCAATCGACGAGGTCGAGCGTTCTGGTAGAGACCAAGAGAGGCCAAACGTACAGCATCACAGAGACCATCGAGCTGATGCGGGCATCGTTGAATTCGATCCATCGCTGTTCGACGAATGCAGCGTTCTGAGTCGCAGTATCCACGAGACGTCTCGACTGCGCTGTTTCGTTTGCGAACGTGACATCAGTTGCTGTAAAAATATCGCACCGACTGCGATCGATAAGCTGTGTTATCGTGGCGTCATCAGAACTGCACACTCTTGATAGGACTTCTGACATGACTTTCGACTTCTGTCTGACCAACAGTTGCGAAAGACTGCTCTTCCCTTCGATATGAAAGTACTGGCTGACGATGCGATCACCGTATCCAAACTCACTGTATTCTGTCCTAACACCCCGTAATATCGTGTGAGTACCCAGTCAGAGGGCTAATTCGATCCTGTTACTTCCTCAGTAAGAAAAACTGATACTGTTGGTCATCCATCAAGATGCGTTTCTCACGACCGACCCTCGGTAGGGATCGCCTCAAGCGCGTTCGGATCATCAGTGATCCCAGCAATCGATATCGGATGAACGATGGTCGTCGTGCTGTCCAGTATAGAAAGACCGATCGATACGGCGGCCACGGCCATTGACAGCCATCTCTGGATGGTTCGTTCAGACGTGCTCTTCGAGAAATTCGACGACTGTTCCGTACGCTGTGATTCGGTTTTCGAGCTTGCTGAATCCGTGTCCCTCGTCTTCGAAGATGACTTTCTCTGTCGGAACGTGTTCGCTCGCTTCGTCGGTAATCTGCTCAGCTTCACCGACAGGAACGCGCGGGTCGTTCGCGCCGTGGAGGACAAGAAGGGGTGCACGGATATTTTCGATCGAGTTAATCGGTGAAATATTTTGGAGAAAGTCCCGATCATCCAGTGAGCCGTACTCTGCTTCACGGTGCTCTCGTCGCCATTCTCCAGTGTTCTCTAAGAAGGTGACAAAGTTTGCGATGCCGACCATATCGACACCCGCAGCCCAGCGGTCGGGGTATTCAGTCAGTGCAGCGAGCACCATGAATCCACCGTAAGAGCCACCGAAAGCGACAGCGCGGTCACCATCTATCTCTGGACGATCAGTCAACCAGTCTACACCCGCCTCGATATCTGCGACGGAATCCATCCGCTTTTCGACGTTATCGAGATTCATGTACTCGCGGCCGTATCCTGCAGAACCGCGGACGTTCGGTTCGAAGACAGCGTAGCCGTTGTCGATGAAGTACTGGCGAAGAGAGCGAAAGGATGGTCGGCGCTGAGATTCCGGACCGCCGTGGATGTCGACGATAACCGGGAATGATCCATCGCCGTCGGGAACGGTGAGGAACGCCGGAATTTCGAGATCGTCAAACGACTCAAAGTGGACGAGATCGGGAGACCGGAACAGCTCTTTCGGGATGCCAGCCGTCGAAGCGTCAGTCCATCGCGCGTCCTCGCCGGTGTCACGGTCGAAAACGTGGACGTTTGCGTTTTCTGTCGGTGCAGAGACGGCAACCGCGATCTCATCGGCGTCAGGCCCGAACGAAAGGCCGACGATGACGCCGTCAGGGAGTGCGGGTGCTGGGAGTGGCTGCTGTTCGCGGTTGGCGTCGAGTTCGAACAGCGAGAGGTCACTGTACCCCTCGACGTTGCGAATGACAGCGAGTGTCCGCGAATCGTGATCAATCCCGATACCCGAAACGTTCCAATCACCGCCATCGTATGCGACAGTGAGTTCACCCGTTTTTGGGTCGAGTTCGGCGAGTTCGAGCGTGTCGGACAGTCGGTCGGTCGTGACGTAGAGAACGTCTCCGTCGGGACCCCACGCAACCGATCCGTATCGGACGCCATCATACTCGTCGGTGAGATGTGTCGTCTCCTCGGATTCGAGATCGAGACAGTAGAGGTCGTGATCGCGATTCGAGTGTGATTCGTGGATAATGAGGCGTGTGTCGTCCGGGCTCCACCCTCCGACAGACAGCCAGTCCTTTTCCTGACCGTCGAAGACGAGTTCGGCGTCTCCTCCCGTCTCCGACCGGTGCTGAACGTAGGCATCGAAGTTTGCCTCGTCCCGGCGGTTGGCAGTGAACGCGAATTGCTCGCCGTCGTGACTCCACCCACCCCACTGGTGGATGGCGTCAGGGTGTTGAGTGAGGTTCACCTCCTCACTCCCATCACCAGCGAGACGGAACAACTGCCTGCGCTCGTTTCCGCCTTCGTCCATGCCGAAAACAAGTTCGTCGCGCGTCGGTGAGTAGGAAGCGAATCCGATAGCCTCCTCGTGAAAGGAAAGCTGATCCGGCCACGCCTGCGAGTCGTCGAGTTGCCACACTTGCGGGACACCAGTCGTATCCATCATGAAAGCGAGCTGTCCGTCGGGACCGAACGATGGCCCGCTTGCACTCCGGATGTTGAGGTACCGCTCGATGTTATAGGCCATAGATCGGAATGTCTGCGATGCCTGATTAGCGTTTTGAATCCATCAGTTGACATTCCCCTATTGAGACGAATTGCGTCGTGTGAATGATATCATAATTTTATTAATTTCGCTAGGAGGAAGCTTCGTGTACGCTCTTTACGACCAGATAGGCACATAACATTTAATATAGTGTTAAAACATGGCATAGCATGGAACACCCAACGTCTCGTCCGAGGAAGATCACAACAACAATTTTTGTGGTGTTTACGCTTGGGATGAATCCCCCGATCATTTTCTGGATGGATCTACCAACGATCGTCTTCGGGACCGATCTGCTGTATCTGTGGACCGTTTGCTGGGGAGTTCTCATCTCTATCGTGTTAATATGGGCAGCGTGGAACGATGCGCTTGCACTGACAGAAGATCAAGTACCGCCTGAGTTGCGTGGAACTGAAGGCGTCGTGACGCAGTCCAGACGCGATGAGACAGCAACGGAGGGACAGCGCTGATGGTGTCGACACAAGCAATGATCGCGCTCGCAACGATCGGCGTCTATCTCATCATCATTCTCGCGATCGGGTATCGTGGCTGGCAGGTTGGCAAACTCAACGTCGACGACTGGATGGCTGCTGACCGCGGCCTCGGGATTGCGGTGTTGCTCTTTACATTCGCTGCCTCCTATCACTCTGCGTTTGCATTCCTCGGAATCGGTGGATTCATTTACGCCAATGGAATCGGCATTTTCAGTATCTCTACGTTTTATCTCTCAATCTCTGGAATCATTCTGTGGGTCGTTGGATCGCGTGTCTGGTTGCTCGGGAAAAAATACGGATACATCACGCCATCGGATCTGCTTGGGGACTTCTACGAATCACCACTCTTGGCAAAACTGGTGAGTCTCGCACTGATCGTCTTTACATTCCCGTATATTGCAACACAGATGATCGGCAGCGGCATCATCTTCGAGACTGCTACGCAGGGTGTCTTGAGCTTCGAGGTCGGTGCAGCACTCTTCTTGCTCGTCGGCGTGCTCTACGTCTGGCTCGGTGGGTTGCGTGCAGTCGCGTGGACGGACGCTGTTCAAGGCGTGTTCATGTTCGGTGCGATGTGGATCGCTGGCTGGTTCTTCGTTTTCACGGCCTATCGAGGACCACAGGCATTCTGGACGGAGATCGTGCGAGAGTTCAGTGCGTACGTCACCCTTCCCGGCCCGACTGGTGCGATCACTCCTGCGTTCTATGTATCGTTTGCTGTCATGACTGGAATTGGCGTGGCGATGACGCCACACATCTTCCTCCGATTCGTCTCGGCGCGTTCTCCGCGGGTGTTGAAATGGGTTGCAGCGTTCGGCACCGCGTATCTCATTCTGTTCTATCTCCCGACAGCGTTTCTGGGACTCGGTGCAGTGGCGGCGTTTCCCGATCTCGCACGGCCTGATGCGGCGATTCCATCCGTTCTCTATCAATTCACGCCGACGTGGTTCGCCTCGATCGTCGTTGCCGGGGCTGTTGCGGCTGCGATGAGCACGGCTGATTCACAGCTGCACGCGGTGTCGGCGCTCATTACCCGCGATTGGTACCAGCCATTCGCTGGTGCGGATGTGGACGAGCAGACGGTTACTCGGTTCGCTCAGATGATCGTCCCCGTACTTGGATTGATCTCGTACGTGATCGCGATTCAGCAGTTCGAGTTTATTATTCTTCTCACGGCGGTCACGTTCTATGGAGCAGCCCAGATCTTCCCGTTGCTCATCGGCGCGTTGTACTGGAACGAAGCATCACGCGAAGGGGCACTCAGTGGCTTTGTCGTTGGAGTGCTCGTCACCTCGGCCCTCGAATTCGGAATCCTCACGCTACCGAGCGGCTTCCCCGGATTCGTCAGCGGCTTCTACGGTCTCATCAGCAACAGCGTCGTTTTTATCGTGGTTAGTCTCGCTGTCGAAGGGGTTTCGGCTGAAGCCCGTAAGCGGACCCAAGGCTACATCAATTATGCAGTTACTCGTGGCTGGGAAACTGATGACGGAACAGCCGTGGGCAACGATGACTGATTATGACTGACAAGATTTCGAACGCTGTAGCAGTACGTCGAATCACTGGCTATGAGTGGAATTAGTAATGATACAGACACTGATACTAGTACAAGTACAGATCCAGATATGAATTCGAATGACACAGTTCGTGTGGGTGTAGACATCGGCGGCACGTTCACTGACATCGTGACGGTTCGAGACGGCCGAATAGAGGTAACGAAGACGCCATCGACACCGGATGCTCCCGAGAATGGAGTCATGGACGGGCTCGAAAAAGCATGTGAACGCGAGGGCTGGGAGTTCGATTCAGTCTCTTTTCTCGGACACGGCACGACAGTAGCAACGAACGCCGTGCTCGAACAGACGTGGGCCGAAACCGCTCTTGTGACGACAGCAGGCTTTCGAGACGTTCTCGAGATCGGTCGACAAGCCCGCCCCGATATCTACGATTTTCAGGCTGAGAAACCGACGCCGTTCGTTCCCCGTGATCGGCGATTCGAAGTGACCGAACGCCTCGACGAACGAGGACAGGTTCTCACCGCTCTCGACGAGGAGAGCGTGCAGGCCATCGCAGAGCGACTCACAGCGTCGGAAGTCGAGAGCATAGCGGTGGCCCTACTCTTCTCGTTTGAGAACGCTGCTCACGAGAAACGGGTGCGTGAGTTGTTACAGGAGACTGGACTCGATCTGACGTACTCGCTTTCGAGTGATGTGCTTCCCGAGATCAGAGAGTACGAACGGACTCTTGTCACGGCGATGAACGCCGCACTCAAACCGGTGATGGCTCGTTATATCGGCAATCTCGAAGCCGAGACAGCCACCGCAGGCATCGATACTGAACTCACGATCATGCAGTCAAACGGTGGGATTATCGCTGCTGATACCGCCCGCGAGCGAGCGGTGCGAACGCTCCTCTCCGGTCCTGCTGCTGGAGTGCAAGGCGCGACTGCGATTGCCGAGCGGTGTGGGTTCTCGGATGTGATCACGATGGACATGGGCGGCACCTCTTGTGATGTATCGCTCGTTGAAGGAGGCGATCCACTCGTTTCGACCGACGTCGAGATCGGTGAGTATCCGATCGGTGTGCCGATGATCGATGTCCATACGATCGGATCTGGCGGCGGATCGATCGCTTGGATCGATCCGGGTGGGGCACTCAGGGTCGGACCACGCTCTGCGGGTGCCGATCCAGGACCGATCTGCTATGGACGTGGTGGCACGGAACCGACGGTCACCGATGCGCAACTACTCTTAGGGCGGCTCAACCCGAGTGAGTTCCTCTCGGGTGAACTCGACGCCGAAACCGAAGACGTTCGTCGGATGACTGAACAGAAGCTCGCTGATTCGCTGGGACAGACTATCGAAGAGACAGCTCAGGGAATCGTCGATGTTGCAAACGCGAACATGCAACGAGCGCTCCGCGTCGTCTCGGTCGAGCGTGGTCACGATCCACGCGAGTTTGGTCTCGTCGCGTTCGGAGGAGCAGGACCGCTCCACGCCTGCGAGATCGCTTGTGAGCTCGAAATCCCACAGGTCATTATCCCTCGTACGGCTGGCGTCCTCTCTGCCCTCGGATTGCTCGTGAGCGACGTGCTGTACGACTACAGCACCTCGCGCGTTCGACCGCTCGCTGATGTCACCCCCACGGAACTCGAACAGATATTTGAAGACTTCGAGGAACGCGGTCACGACCGGCTGTCCGAGGAGGGGCGATTAGCCGACGAGAAGCGATTCGAGCGCACGCTTGATCTTCGATACGCCGGTCAGTCGTTCGAGCTTTCGGTGCCAGCGGGGAACGAGCTCGACGAGGCGAGCCTCGATGCTGTCCGTGAGACGTTCCACGCACACCACGAGCAGCGCTACGGTCACGCATATCCCGAAGAACCCATCGAACTCGTAACAGTCCGACTACGTGCGCGTGGTCTCGTTACCCAACCGGATCTTACAGCTGGAGGTTCGGATGACTCTCTTGTGGACGCATGCAAGGAGATCCGTAAGGTGATCTACGACGGCAACGCTCACGAGACGCGGATCTACGATCGGACCAAGTTGCCGATTGAAGCTGACGTTTCGGGCCCGGCGATTCTCGAAGGATCCGAAAGCACCGTCGTCATCCCTCCAAACCAACGCGCCCGCGTTGATGGGTACGGAAACGTACTCGTGGAGGTGTTCCCCGATGACTGATTCAGAGACCACAACCGATGGGACGCCCACAATTGATCCGGTAACGCTCGAAATTGTTCGCAACGCCTGTGAAGCGATCACAGAAGAGATGAACGCGAACCTAATCCGGACCGGGTATTCACCGAACATCAAAGAACGACGAGACTGCTCGTGTGCGCTCTTCGACGCTGATGGAGAGATGATCAGTCAAGCCGAGAATATGCCGGTTCATCTCGGTGCAATGCCTTTCTCGGTTGCGGCTGCCATCGAGCGATACCCACCAGAGACGCTTGAACCAGGGGACGCAATTCTACTCAATGATCCGTTTCGAGGCGGGGCGCATCTCCCAGATCTAACGCTCGTCACACCAGTATTCGTCAAAGAGCGAGTCGTCGCCTATGCGGCAAACCGCGCCCACCACGCGGACATCGGAGGTTCGCGGGCGGGAAGCGTCGCTGCCGACTCGACCGAAATCTATCAAGAAGGGCTTCGGATCCCGCCAATCAAACTGTATGAAGGGGGCGAGCCGAACGACACTGCCATGGAGATGATCCGTGCGAATGTTCGCACGCCTGATGAGCGCCGTGGAGACCTGCGGGCACAGGAGGCTGCGAACGAGACCGGCCGTCAGCGTTTCGAAGCGCTCACCGAAAAGTACGGAACAACGCTCCTAACAGCAGCACTTGAGGAGATCAAAGACTACTCGGAGCGACGAATGCGCGCCGAAATCGAGTCGCTACCCGATGGGATCTACTCGTTCGAAGATGTCCTCGACGACGACGGGCGCGGAGCGACGGATCTTCCTGTCGCCACGACAGTGACGATCGATGATGATTCGATCATGGTCGATTTCGATGGAACAGCCGAACAGACCGCAGGACCGGTGAACGCGGTCTTTGCTGTGACTGCCTCTGCGACGTATTATGCGGTTCGCTGCGTCACCGACCCTGATATTCCACCGAACCACGGCTGCTATCGACCGATCGATATCTCAGCACCTGCTGGAACGATCGTGAATCCCGAGCCGCCAGCGGCGGTTGTCGGTGGGAATTTAGAGACCTCCCAGCGGATCACCGACGTGGTGCTCGGCGCGCTTGCAGACGCCGCCACAGAGCGCGTTCTCGCGGGCTGTCAGGGAACGATGAACAACGTCACGTTCGGAGGAACTGATCCCCGTGATGATTCCCCATACGCATTCTACGAGACACAAGGTGGTGGTTTTGGTGGGCGGGCGGGGATTGACGGAATGGATGGTGTCCATGTTCACATGAGTAACACGATGAACACGCCGGTTGAGGTGCTCGAAACGGTCTATCCGCTGCGGGTGATGCGCTATGAACTGCGCAACAATTCCGGCGGAGCAGGCGAGTTTCGCGGTGGACTTGGTCTTCGACGAGATATTGGTGTGCGCAAGCACAGTGCGGCGTTCAGTTTGCTTGCCGATCGACATCGTCACGAACCGTACGGACTTGCGGGGGGGTCCGAAGGAGGATCTGGTGTCGCGTATCTGTTCGAAAACGGTCTCGACGAGGGCACGAGTACGAGCGATAGCGACCGAGAGCGCCTCCCTGGGAAGGTCGTCCGAGAACTCACGCCGGGATCTGTCGTGAGTATCCGTACGCCCGGAGCCGGTGGATACGGCGAGCCTGAGGAACGGGATCCGGAGGCGATCGCACGTGACATTAAACTCGGGAAGGTGTCCACCGAAGCGGCACGCGAGAGGTACGGATTCTCGGACGCCACCTTCGATGACATCGATTTGGACGCCCCGTAGTTCAGCCACTTGTAATCGGTGTGTTCGACTTCGTGTGTATCATCGATCACGACTGCTGCGAACTCGCCTCGAATAGATCTCTACACTATGTTATGGATCGTCGACAAATATTCGAAATTACCTATTCGAGGTGTTGGTGGAGGAACTGAACGTTCATTATTGTGGTCAATATTTTAATAGTATAATTCATTGTAGGTGCCTGATTGAGGTATTGGATTGTGACAATACTCCCGTCTCGAAGACGAATGAAATGATGACAACGTCTGTCTCTTTCGGTCAGCACGATGATCGAGTCAGTTGAATGTGAACAGCCGGTATCGTATCGTCAGACTAGCGCTTCGGCGAACCGATATACTTTCACTGGATCGTCCAAAATGCTTGTAACGATCAGGACGTGATCGCTGTGACCAACACGCATTGTCTTTCACTCATGATGTCGGAATTTTACTCAATCCACTCTCTCGTGAAAGATCCGAGACCCATTGAGAGCGGCACAGTTACAACAGAGACAAGCCGCGGAAAACACGAACGTAGTGGTCGTGCGGGAGAACACGACGACACCGCTCACTACGGCTAATATGCTCATATTTCAAGCACTGGGCGGTGGTCTCGATAGCACTATCGGGCTGCTCTGTGTCGGATTCGGGGTCCTTCTCGTCTGTTTCGGATTGGGATGGCAAATCGTCCGGGCATCAAAACGTAACACAGACAATAAACAAACATCGCCCAGCAGACAAACGGACAAAAGCAGCTGGGGCGCTGCGAAGAGACAAAATGACAGTTGGGGAACAGATAATCGAGCCAGCAACAATCGAAAGTCGCGTGCTGAAGACAGTACCAGCGCCGATGGCGGCCTTTCCAACGATACTGGTGATTTTGTGTTTACTGACGAGGAAGCTGACAAGAATGACTTTGTTTTCACTGACGAGAACGACGAGAGTGACGATGAGAGAGACCAGCGGCCGTGGGGAGACTAGTCGCTGAAAATCACTCCTAGGTCGTGGAAAGTCGAACACCCACTCACAGTACAGACGGATCATATCGATCTATCAATTACAGTTTCCACGACGTAATCCGTCTCTGTCGAATGCCTATTCACTTCCTACCCATACACATTCTATATTCTCACACCGATACATATCACCAGTGACAAAAGCAGAGTAGTTAAAATCCTCACACAATAGTACAATGATATATGTATAATCAAAGGAGATTTGTCCGTGTTATATAGGACACAACATGTGAGTAGCTCGGAACCCAAACGTTACTTCTGTCAGTACCGTCCCAAAGACGTTGATTTCGTAACATCTCGTATCTATCGTTGAATCTACCGTCTAAATCGTTATTCTCACCTGTGAAAACTGGATTGATATCGATATCGAATTGTTTATCACGGAATATTGATCGCATTTGAATAATCAATCAACCATGAATTCAAAAGTTTTGATATGGTAATTCCTCTCTTTTGTTCGAAATTAGTTGGACTCGATCGATACTCTACTAGTGACTAGAGCAGACAAGAATATTTTATGTCACTATTAGTGCGAGTGCCAACAGATTCAATCGAAACGCTGTGCTCTTTCACGGTCGAAAATCCATAGAACAGCCAGCATCCTAATCGACGGAATCGGCGGCAATCCCGTGAGCCACCACGGCGACATTGTTTAGATCAACAACGCGGTGTCTCGGAAACACTATTCTGAGCAGAGCCGACGAAGGTTCGCGGCCGTATCTTCGAGATCGGTATCCTCGTGCTCGTACAGTAGACACGCGCAACCGACATCTCGGAGGACACTAGTTATCGCAGCGAGATCGACATCACCGTCACCGATTCGTGTGAGTTCGCCGGTTTCTGTGTTCGCGTCGACGACGTGAGCTTGTGGGACGTCGCCGAGACGACGGAGGAGTGCCGACGGATCGCCTCCAGCACGGATCACGTGCCCAATGTCGACCTGCGGTCGCACCCGATCGCCAGTCATCGCAAAGAGGTGTTCAAGAGCATAGGTTCCGTCGATGTCTACAAACTCATGCGTGTGATTGTGATAGAGGAGATCCAGTCCGTGCGCATCCGCATTGTTCGCAATGTCGAGCAGTCGCGCTGCCGCCGATTCGATTCCTTCGCGCGATTGGAAATACTCGGCGTCGAGACTCGGTATCGTCAGCGTCTCAGCTCCAAACGATCGAAACAGATCGACTGTCGCTTCGAAATCATCCTCAAGACGGTCGATCCCGACGTGTGCGCCCGCAACTTCAAGATCTGTTCGTTCGATGGCTTGACGGACAGCGTCTGTCTCCTCGTACACTCTGTACGCGAACTCGACAGTATCGAAGCCCGCGTTGGCAACGCGATCGAGAATCGTTGGCAGCGGCTCATCAACGTTTCTGAGCGAGTACAACTGAATACCGGGCGTAAGCATCGGAATCAGTAGACGCGGAACTGTAATAGTCGTTTTCCTCATGTCATCGATACACGCAGACTCCGCCGAGTGGATGACCACCGCATACGACGATTCGTACCCTACGGTTCCATCGCTGTTGATTCGGAGCGTTCGGCGACTTCTTCGGCAGAAAGCTCTCGGCCCGCTTTCTCGGAGAGATAGATTCCTTCCATGATGAGCATAGAGCGAAGCGCAATTTCGCCGGTCGGTACCGGATCGACCGCACCGCAAAGGGTCTGAATCCAATGATCGAACTGGTTCAGACGCTCGCCGATGTCGTACCCTGTTTCGCTTTCGAGAAGACCATGTCTGGCTTCGTAGTTCTCGAGATCGAGATCGACGGTGGCCTCGTAATCATCAATCGTCGTCCGGAATTCGAAGGGGTCCAGTTGGACACTACCGGTGCTCCCGGCGACGTACTCCGGTTCATCCGGAGCGTACGTGTGCCAAGCTGTGTGAACATCGAGTCTCGTTCCGTCTCCGAGACGAACAGTCCCGACGCCGCAGTCCTCCAACGAGTAATCGGTTTCATCGAGGCGCGAGTGGTACGTGTCGGCGTTATCACCAACCATCTCTTCGGATAGCTGATCGTCGGTGAAGTTCCACGTCTGCCCTGTGATGCGCTCGACAGGGGGATTCCCGAGGAGCAAGAGCATCCGACCGATCACGTAGGTTCCAATATCAAAGACGGCACCGCCACCAGCGGTTCGTTCGTGGACGAAAGACGGTGTTCCGTAGCCGTCGATATACGGACGACCGCGTCGACGGTTGAACACCGATCGAGCGTACGCAATGTCTCCGAGCTTGCCACGACTGATGAGACGTTCCGCTGCCGTTGTTTCGGGCTCGAACAAGCGAACATTTTGGACACCCAGCTGTCGGTTGTTCGTTTTGGCGGCTTCACTCATTCGTCTCGCGTCGGCGTAACTGCCAGCCATCGGCTTCTCACAGAAGACGTGCTTTCCCGCTTCGAGCGCATCAATCGAAACCGGCGCATGGAGATTATTGTGGACGCAAACGCTAATCGCGTCGATAGCGGCGTCGTCCAGCATCTCTCTGTAGTCTGTGTACACACGCTCGGTGCCGTGTTCACGAGCGAGTGCCGTCGCTGCCTCCTCGTCAATATCGGCGACAGCCGCTATCTCCGCGCTGTCAACGCGCTCGTACTCGCTCGCATGCTGTTGTCCACGGTTCCCGGCACCAACAATACCGACCCGAACGGTGTCAAAGGACACGTCAGACGACCTCCAGACGGAGATCTATCGCATCATATGGATTGGATTCGTGTTTTCCCGGTCGGTCGTTATACCATTTCATTTAGCCTGAACTCTCGTTCATATGCCATAAACCTTCGCATGGTCGTTCTCGACTGCAGCGTATTGTGGAAAGAAGGATCGGTCTCAGTCGCGTTATTCGACTCATCATTAATTCCACCCCGTATATTTAATATCTAGGGATAAATATTGAGAGCTGATACATCAACGTATGACTGAGCGTAGATTTATTAGCGACAGGCGCAGAGACATCCTTCGAGCCATTGGCGCGACTGGAATCGCGTCGATCTCAAGCATCGGAACTGCCATTGCGACCAGCGACAAGGACGAGCAAACGGGTGATCAACCGACAGTTGGAGGAGATCACAGAGAGAACCGACTCCGCGGCATTGCCCGCCGTCACTATCGCTTCTTCGAGGAGTTCACCTCAGATATTGGGCTTCCAGATGATATCGTCGACGTGGGCGGGGATTCGATGAGTCGGTCGTACCGGACATCTCCCTCGAACATCGCGATGTACCTCATCAGCACAGTCGGTGCAGCAGCACTCGGATTTGTCCCTGATACTAAGGCACGGAGACGAATCAACACTGTCGTCAGTACACTCGAATCGCTCGAGAAGTGGAACGGGCTGTTCCTTCGATGGTACGACATTCGGACTGGACAACCCTGGATGGAGACCCACGATGGAACGAAGTTCGTCTCTACCGTCGATAACGGCCACTTGACGGCTGCATTGGTCGTCGTTGGAGAGGCATACGACGACGACCTTGCAGAGCGTGCACGAGCACTCGTTGCGTCACAGGACTATTCATCGTTCTATCACCCAGACAACGGACAGCTGCGGGGCGGGTACGACTACGAGTCTGGCGTGACCGATTGGACGTACGGTATGGTAAACAGCGAGCCTCGCGTTGCCAGCTACTGCGCCATTGGGATGGGCGACATCCCCGACACCCACTGGTGGCAGCCCAACCGAACATTCGGCCCGGACGCCGATTGGACCCAACAAGCAGCTGAAGGAGAGAACCGAACGTACGACGGTGTCACGGTGTTCGAGGGCCACTACGAGTACAATGGGACTGCCTACGTCCCGAGCTGGGGCGGTGCGCAGTTCGAGGCGCTGATGCCTTCGCTGTTCATCAAAGAGCAGGAACTCGGAACGGACGGATTTGGAAAGAATAACGCCCACTGGTCGCGCGTTCAGATTGATTTCGCACGGGAACAAGGCTGGCCCGTCTGGGGCCTTTCACCTTGTGGAACGCCCGACGGATACGGTACGTACGGCGTGCCAGAACAAGGAGCATGGGACGGACACTACGCTCCTGGACCCATCGTCACGCCACACGCGACGTTCCTCGCACTGGACTATGCACCCGAGGCTGCCATCGAGAACGTCAAACAGCTCCGAAAGATGGGCATCGATGGAGCATACGGATTCTACGATTCAGTGAACGCCGAAACCGGCGAACTCACAGAGAAGTTCTACGCCCTCGATCAGGGAATGTCGATCGCCGCCATCGCAAACCATCTCACTGATGGCGTCATTCGGGAATATTTCCATGAGAGCGATATCGGAGAACGCCCAGAACACCTCCTCGAACGGGAAACGTTCTCAATCTGAGCGATCGACGCCAGTGGAGTTTCCACGAACTGAGTGTGACGAATCCGATCATTCATATCCAGTCCTCGAATTACCATCGACTATGAAACGATCGGGACATTCGATAATGGTAGCTAGTATGAGAGCAGACGACGTTCGTAAAGAGAGTCATTGGAGCGATGGAGAAAGAAATGAGAGAGAGTGGGAGGAAGGAAAAAAAGAGGAGGGGGTACGAGGCGATGTCTAGCTCGGACCGTGCGAGTGGTGAAAAAGAAGCGACTGGGATCGAACCATTTCTGAATACGATCTGTCCCTACTCGTGGGTACTCGCAATCGCGTTCGGTCTGAGTCTCTTGTTCGCACTCTTTTCACTGCTGAGCGTTGTTTTCATCCCTGCATCTGCACCCAGCTACCCTATTGCCTTTCTGACGCTCGTCCTCGATGGGTTGATCGTCGCCATTCTTGCGCCGATGCTCTATCTCTGTCGCCGCCACAACGTCTTGTGATGGATCGAATGGCAAACATTCAGGAACAAATATAATACGTTTGGACGCAAACGAAGATGGTATGCCAACTACGAACACGAAGAGTGGACCGATCGATGTCGTAACTGGGGTGCTATCGGCTGTCCGTCGGTCGCTGCTGGTTGCAATGGCTGCGTTCGGTTTCCTACTCATTCTTCTCGGGATGAGTATCACAAACGGTGTTTACGCCGGGATGTTTGGGATCTGGGGTGCGATGCTGATCGTGATCGCTCTCATTGGAATCGGCGCCATCCAACTGCTCAAACGTATCTAATCGTTATTCGATCCGTTTCGCGCGTGATAGACGCACCGGTCATGGGTCAGCACCCTTGCGAGACGAGAGACGATACATGCACGCGACGCTGTCCTGTTGATGAAAATTAGATCGATTCGAAAAGAGTACTGACCGTCAGAAATCTAGCTCTTGCTGTATCCGATCGTCAGTACCATCCAATTCCGGACTATTCCAGTACTCGTGGGTCGAGTCCTGTCGGAAACACGCCGTTCGTTGTCCACTTCCCGCAACATCCAAGAGATCGGGGGCCTCTTTCGTGCAGGCCTCTCGGGCGACAGGACAGCGGGTGTGGAACCGACAGCCAGCAGGTGGATCGACTGGATCTGGAATGTCAATCTCACGGACTGGCGTATCGATCGATCGCCCATCGTCATCGGAATGAATACTCGGCGTTGCCCACTTCAACACCTTCGTGTACGGGTGTTTTGGCTGTTTGATTATTTGGTCTGCCGGACCAATCTCTACGAGTTCGCCAAGATACATGATGCCGATGCGTCCGTCGGCTTTCTCTGCAAGGTAGCGGGCGTTCGCCAGATCGTGGCTGATGAACAGAAACGACGTCTCGAAGCGCTCTCTGAGATCAAGCATGAGATCCATCATGTCGACCCGGAGCGAGACATCGAGTGCCGACACCGCTTCGTCACCGAGCACAAGATCTGGGTTCAACAGAAGCGACCGGATCAGCGCGATGCGTTGTTGCTCGCCGCCTGAAAGCTGATGTGGATACCGGAACGCGTAGTCCTCGACGGGCTGGACACCGACTGTGTCGAGCAGTTCGAAGACACGTTCGTGTCGCTCCTCCTTGGAGAGATCCGAGTGCCACTTTTCGAGAGGAGCGCTCAGCGTGGCAATGACTTTCTGATTCGGATTCAACGCGCTTCCAGGGTCCTGATGGACCATCTGAAGCGACCGTCGGATCTTCTCGAACTCGATGTCCACATCGCCGTTGTTCTCACGAGCATCCCAGATGTTCTGTCCACGGTAGGTGACCGACCCAGCTGTCGGTCGCTGGACGCCGATGGCGGTTCGGCCGAGAGTTGTCTTCCCACAGCCGCTTTCACCGACAAGCACGACGACATCGCCCGAGTAGATGTCGAGCGAGACGCCATCAACTGCGCGAACACGATCTGGCTCCGAGCGGAAGTCGAACAGTCCGGTCGACTCCTCGAAGTGGACCGAAACATCGTCGAGAGAAACGACGGGCGCTGTTTTACTCATCTGTCCACCCCAAATCTATTGCTATTTCATCACGAGCTGTTTCGGTGTGGAAGCAGGCAGCGACGTGATCAGCGTCTCCTTCGACACCGTGCAGCTCTGGATCCGTCCGCTGGCATCGTTCCGTTGCGATCGGACATCGGGGATGATACGAGCAGCCGTTCAACCGCTCGACGGGATCGGGACTCTGTCCATCGATCGCAGACATCTTATCCAACGGACCCTCCAGAACGGGAACCGCCTTCAGCAGCGCACGGGCATAGGGATGTGCCGGATCGCTCGTCATTGTGTTCGTTTCACCCACTTCGACGATGTCAAACGCATACATCACTCCAAGTCGATCCGAGATATCCGCGACGAGTGAGAAGTCGTGAGTGATGAAAACGACCGTTAGGTCATACTTCTCCTGAAGCTTCTCCATCAGGGAGATGATCGACCGCTGCATCAGCAAATCGAGCGCGGCCGTCGGTTCATCCATTACCAACACTGCTGGTTCGAGCAGGAGCGATAGCGCAATGAGTGCGCGTTGACTCATTCCACCCGACAGTTCGTGGGGGTACGAATCGAGTACGCGATCTGGATCGAGATACAGATCCGACAGCAGTTCCCGACTGTGAGCCATCCCCTCCCGGACGTTCTTATTGTGGGCCTGTAGGGTCTCTCTGAAGTGGCCACGGATCGTGAGTGTGGGATTGAACGAACTCATTGCCCCTTGGAACACCATCGCAATCTCCTCCCAGAGAACGTTCGAGAGCGTTTTCTTCGAGGCAGAAACGAGTTCGATCGATTCACCATCCTGTGGGTAATAGGTTATTTCGCCGGTCAGCTCGCCAGGTTTCTCAACTGCATCGAGCATCGCTGATGCCAGCATGGACTTGCCGCTTCCGCTCTCGCCAACGATACCGAGGATCTCGTGGCGATAGAGATCGAGCGAGACATCGTCTAAGACACGCGCGATGCCTCGATCCATCGAGAACGTAACAGATGCATTCTGCATTTCGAGAACCGTGTCCATCCGACCAGTATTGAGACGAGATCGTTGTTGTGACATTAGTAGTTCGACTCCATTACCGTCGGTGAGTCTTCAGTATTCGACTCCTCTGTTGTGGTACGTTTTTCGTGGCGTGCTCTGACGCGAGGGTTGAACAGCCTGTCGCATCCTTGAGCGAACATCACGAGACCGAATGCGAGAATCATCACGGTCAGCATCGGTGCAAGCAACCAGTGTGCCGCCTCCCACGTGTAGAGCGCACCAGACTGTTGGTATGCGTTGTTCAGCATGATTCCCCAGTTCAAGTTCGTGAAGGGGAGGACACCGAGGAAGTACAGCCCCATCGATGCGAAGATCATTCCCTTCATGGAGTTAACGAGGTTGATTAGCACGTACGGCATGATGTTTGGGAGAAGATCGTTCTTGAGGATGTAACCCGTATCAAGCCCCATGATTCGAGAGGCTTCCACGTAGTTTGCCTCGCGCAACGAGAGTATCTCCGATCTAATCGCTCGCGCGAGACCGGCCCATCCCGTGAGCGAAAGGATGAATCCGAGGACGATCGGACTCTTTGGCTGCAAAATAGTGACGACGAGGATGAGCAACGGCAACCCTGGGAGCATCATCACCGTATCACTAGTGAACATGATAGCGGTGTCGAGCTTCCCTCCTTTGTATCCCGCGATCATTCCGAGGGTCGTGCCGACGGTGATGACCCAGAGTCCACCCGATAGCATGATTTGCAGCATGGCCGGTGTCGAGTGAACTAGTTGTGCGAATATCCCGCGACCGAGGGCGTCGGCACCGAGAGGATACTGCAGCAGTTGGAGTGGAGCCAACATCCGTTCCGTCTCATTCGGCTGCGGGCTGTGGACCAACGCCACACCGACGGTTCCTAGAAGGAGGTAGCAGACGATGATGAGAAATCCGAGCCGAGCACGAACGTCGGACCAGATGATCGAAAACGGCGTGAGAACGAACTCATCGAGCGCCTGACGAGTGCGGTCGGACCGCGTCGTCGAGTAGCTCGACGTCGTCCCGAACGGACCGTCTTCCGGCTTGGATCCGTCGTCGTTAGTATGACTCACGGCCCTCACCTCCGGCCTCAATCCGCGGATCGACCATTCCGTATGTGACATCTGCAATGAAGATCCCGACAACAGTGGCAACCGTCACGAGGATGAACGAACCCATCATGAGGGGGTAGTCCCGTGACATAGTCGCCTTGAACATGATGTAACCGACGCCTTGATATCCGAAGATCTGCTCAAGAATGATTGATCCACCGAAAACGCTTGCAATACCCATCATGATCCCGGTGTACATCGGGAGAATCGCGTTGCGAGCGACGTACCTGAGGGCGATTCGGTGCTGGGGCAACGCTCTGATCCGGGCCGCCCGGATGTAGTCCGCTCCGAGCTCACTGATAGCGTTGCTCCGCAACCCGAGCGCCGTCCCGCCGAAGGCAACGAGCACCATCGACGTGATCGGAAGCGTTGCGTGATACGCGACGCTCATCATAAACGGGAGGTTGAAGCCCGGTTCGACCCCAGATGCGTAGGCTCCACTCGTTGGGAAGACTCCCCACATGAATCCGAAAACGTAGATGAGGAGAATCGCCAGCATGTAGTAGGGAATTGATCCGGATATCAGCGTGTACGTCGTCATCCCGATGTCGAATCGACCTCCCTCGTTGTAAGCCATAAGCCCACCGACAACAATCCCGATCACCAGACCGAGAAACAGCGTTGTCGTCGAGAGGAACAGCGTCCACGGCATTGCCCGCCAGATGACTTGTGATACCGGCTCACCGAACCAGACCGATGTCCCGAAATCGCCCTGCACTGCGGACGTCATGTAGCTAAGATACTGCATGTGCAGCGGCTGGTCTGGGTACACGTTCGTGTACGCAGCGGCGAGATTGTTGATTTCCTCCACGGACATGGATGTCTGACTCTTCATGAGCTTGTTCTTGATGTACGTTTTGGGACCACCGGGGAGTAGCCGAATGAGAAAAAATGTAAGGCTTACTGCCACGTAAATTGTTGCCAACGCATAGAGTGCCCGTTTGACGAGATATCTCGTATTCATGTATTGCACCCACACGCCCGAGCTGCTCGCCAGCCCGATGTCTCCTCCCACCGATCAGTTATCTGTCCACTCATGACTCGATAGTAGGAATCATCAGATGATTCATAATAAAAGTATGGTATTGAACACGCCATACTACTACGACACACGGTAACCACGTCGGGTCGGACGAGTCCAGCCAACTCGAATTCGACGACGATATCGAACCGTCAACCACTACACGCGTGAATCGACTCCGATGACCGAACTGATCATCGTTTTCTGTGGTGTACAGATAGTTACGGGGACGAACTGTACGACGTCAATACGCTACTGGGTCGCTTTCAGTTTCCCTTGACGTGGAAGCCACGAGAACAGACCGTCGTAGTACGTCATGGCTTTGTCGTCTTTCGATGGATACTCCCAGCCGTCAGTGTTGTACCAGATCTGATCGAGTTTCTCCTGAACGGGAAGGCACGGGAGAGTGTAGTTGTACAGCCATGCTAGTTTTTGCATGAGCTTCTTCTCGGTGGATTTATCGACTTTCTTTTCGAGATTGCCGAGCACATCGTTCGGATCGACGGTGTTCAGTGTTCCGTTGGGCTTCCCGACCGGTGGGATCTTCACAGTGTCCGGCGGACTAATTGCACCCTGCACTTCCTGATCGGCGTACGTGAGCCGATACGTGTAATACGGATAGGCAATACCCGCAGCCCATCCGTAGGTTGCCACCCGGAAGTTACCGTTCGGCCACAGGTCGCTGAGATAAGAACTGGAGTCGCTCGTTTTCACTTGCGATTGAATTCCGAAGTTCTTCAACTGAGAGACCATCGTCTGGACGGAGAGGGTGAAATCGCTCCAGCCGGCAGGGACGTTGATCGGGAGCGAGAACTTCTTGCCGTTCGGTTCGTGCCATGTGCCACCTTTCTTCGTGAATCCCTCCTTTTTCAGGAGACGCTCTGCCTTGGCCGTATCCTTCTCGTATTTTTTCATCTTTCCGGTAAGGTCACCGAGCCACTTGTCCGTCGCCGCGTTGGTGATACCGTCCGGAACCTTCACTGGCTTCTTCGTCGCATCGGAGTTCTTTGCGATCGTCTTCCGGTCGAAGAGGTGGGCGATCGCCCATCGGACGTTCCGTTTTTTCAACACCGGATCGTCGTGGTTGAACCACAGTCCCATTCCCCAGTTGGCCGGATAGTTTTTGTGTTTGATCGCGTCGGGGAATGTCTCTCCGACAGAGCTTTCCACGAACGATTTCGTCCCATCGAGATTCCCGGTCTTTATCGCTCCCCATCGCTTCTGATTTCCACCACCCATCTGATTGAACTCCACCGTCGGGAAGTTGATCTTATCGGCGTCCGGATGCTTATCGTATTTCTTTAATGTGATTTTTCCAGGTGTTACTTGATCGACCTGCCACGGACCATGCCCGTATGGCTCACCGATCTTGTCGTTGACCAGCTTTTCACGTACTTTTTGTTGAACGTCATCCGAGGACGCCTGATCGTACTGGGAAACGTACTTCTTAAACACGTCGTGTTTGATGTTCAACCTCTTTGTGAGGATAGTCTGTTCGAGAATGCTCGCGTTCGTCGGTTCTTTTAGCCCGATTTCGACCGTCGTTTTGTCTTTCTCCGAGATTGTGTCGATGGTCTCTGGCGCGCCGTTCACGAGGAATTCGAGCTTCAGTGTGGACGCGAGATCCTTCGAATCGACCTTCGATCCGTCCCACCACGTCAGCCCATCGCGGAGCTGTAGCTGCATCGCATCCTTCCCGACTGACCAGTCGGTGATCAGATACGGGTAGTACTCTCCAGTGAAATCGTTCTGCGCGGCGAACGGATCCCAGATATAATTATAGATAGCGGCCTGTTGCTCCTTGAAGTTGAGCGGGTTGTAGTGTTTCTTCGTGAGATTCCCGTCTCCTGCCTCTCCAATCCACGCAGCAGTGGTCGAGGAGCCGCCACCGGATCCATTCCCACCTGATTCGTTGTTTGATCCCATACAGCCGGCGACGCCCACGACGCCGATGAGTCCAGCTGTGTGAAGCAACTGCCGCCGAGTCTTCGTAGTAGGTTCTCTCGCCATGGTCCGTTGTGCCATCACAACCGATTTGCTATGATATATAATTTTTGGTATTTAGTACACAGTATGTGATACAGTATCCAAGTTGAGCTCTGGGGCTCCTTATTTGAGCTGCGACCGTCGTTTGCTACAGTACGATCCGTTGTCCTGACTCGTCGCTCCGTTGGACCGCATCGATGATCCGCTGGACTGCAGCACCGTCCTCGAAATCAGGACTGTGTTTGCCGTCCGACTCGATCGCGGTGAGGAACTCGTAGTGTTCGTGAACGAACGTGTGCTCCCAGCCAATGACGTGGCCCGGCGGCCACCAGACATCGCCGTACGGATCGTCGTCGTTGGTGACAAGCACCGTCTGGAAGCCGCGGTCGTCACCGTGGTGAACTTCGAGTTCGTTGAGCCGCGCGAGATCAAATTTCACAGCACCATCAGTTCCGTGGACTTCGAAGTTGTTGTTGTTCGTCTCCCCGTGTGCCTGCCGACTCGCCTGCAGAATCCCCATCGCGCCGTTCTCGAAGTCGACCTGTGCCGAGTAGGCGTCGTCGACATCGACCTTTCGGGTCTCGCCCTCTCCCCACGGCCGTTCGTTCGTAAATGTACGTGTGTGGCCGGTGACGGTCTCGATATCACCGACGAGATACCGTGCGAGATCGATGGTGTGAGAGCCGAGATCACCGAGAGCACCCGCGCCCGCGTGTTCCTTCGAGAGTCGCCACGACCAACCAGCCGTTTCGTCTGTCAGGTACCCGTTGACGTACCGGCCATGGAAATGACGGATGTCGCCCAGCTCGCCTGCCTCGATGAGCCGCTTTGCATGCTGGATTGCAGGAACGAAGCGGTAGTTAAAGCCGGTTGCCGAGACGGCAGACGAGGCGTCCGCCGCTGTTGCCATTCGTTCGGCCTCATCACGTGTCGACGCGAGGGGCTTCTCACAGAGCACGTGGATGTCCCGCTCTAAGGCGGCGATAGAGGGTTCGGCGTGGAGGTGATTCGGCCCAAGATTCAACAGGACGTCGATTTCGTCGAGCGCGGCCGTCCAGTCGTCGGTCGTGTGGGTAAAGTCGTACCGCTCGGCTGCCTCATCAACTGCGTGCCGACCAACGAGGATGTGGCGTTCGACGTCCGGAGCGTCGGGAAAAAACAACGAAAGACGGTCGAGCGCGTTCGTGTGTGCCTTCCCCATGAAGCCGTAGCCGAGCATACCGATGCGCAGTGTCATTGGACGAACTCCTCGATCTGCTCTACGTGTTCGTTCAGCTGTGTGGCTGCTTTGCGCATCGAGGTGTCGGCGTCGTCTGGCTGTTCGTGCTCGTAGATGAGCCACGTGACGTCCGTCTCGACAGCGGCTTCAACAACACCCGCAACGTCCAAATCACCCTCCCCGAGTCGGACCGATTCACCCGCTTCGAAAACCATATCCTTGAGGTGAATCAGTGGCGTTCGGTCACCATACGTGTGGAGGACCTCGATCGGATCGACGCCAGCAGTTCCGACCCAGCCGACATCGAACTCGAATTCCACTCGTTCGTCGAGATGGTCGACGAGCACCTCGAACGCCATTCGTCCCTCGGCATCGTCCAACCGAGTGAACTCGTGGTCGTGATTGTGATAGCAGAGGGTGAGACCGTGCTCTGCTAGCAGATCGACACAGTCGTTGAGCAACGCCGCGGTTTCTTTCGTCGCTTCGAGCGATTCGTAGTACGTCTCGTCGAGCCAACCGAGAACGACTCGGTCACAGTCTAGCTGTCGACACGTCGGGACAAGTTCTTCCTCAGGGGAGTGGATCTGATCGAGTCCGGTCATGACGCTCGTCACCTCAAGACCCGCGCTAGCGAGGGCATCAACACTGTCCTCGGAGAGAGGGTCGCTTCCGAGTTCGATTCCGTCGTAGTTAGCCTCACCGACGCGTGCGATGGTGCGGGCAGCGTTATCGTCAAGATGCCCAATCATACCCATGATTACGGCTGTGCGAACCATAGTACGCACCGTTCGGTCCTCGCCATTGAGTGTTTCTGTTTGCTGTGAGATTGCTATCGAATGCGAAGCGATAGCTACTGTGAGCGGGAGAGATGCGACACCGTACGGGCACAAACGGCGCGTTGTTCACACTGTAGGGTGTACTGATGCGGAAGGGAAAGATTATGTCGTGGGATCGTGAGGAACCATCCGTAGGTCAATCATGGAAGATTACAGCATCGCGTTCGTCGGCACCGGGAAGGACCCCGATCAGCCGGACGCGACTGGATTCGCGATGGCGTACAAACACGCCGAATCGTACAGCCGTCTCGACAACTGTACGCTGGAGGCTTGTGCAGACATCGTCCGCGAGAACGCCGAGGCGTTCGCCAACAACGTGGGAATCGATGCACAGAACGTCTACGAGAACTACGAAGAAATGCTGACAGCAGTCGAGCCAGACATCGTTAGTGTCACGGTGCCGCCAGCGGTCCACGCGGACATTACGCTCGGTTGTATCGAGAGTGGGGTAACCGAGGCAGTCCACACCGAAAAGCCGATGGCCGACAACTGGGCCGACTGTCGTCGGATGGTTGAGGCGGCAAACGAGCACGACGTTCAGCTCACGTTCAACCATCAGCGCCGCTTTGGAACACCGTTCACGAAAGCGAAGGAACTCCTCGACGCTGGAGAGATCGGTGCGCTCGAACGAGTCGAATTCTCCTCACCTAACCTCTTTGACTACGGGACGCACTCGTTCGATCTCAGCAACTTTTACGCCGGGGAAGCCACGCCGGAATGGGTGATCGGACAGATCGACTATCGTGATGTGAACCGGCTGTTCGGTTCGCACAACGAAAATCAGGGATTGGTCCAGTGGCGATACGAGAACGGTGTTCACGGCCTCGCCACGACTGGCGTTGGAAGCGGTGCTGACGGCGTCGCCTGTCACAACCGCCTTGTCGGAAGCGAAGGGATCATCGAAATCGGCGTCGGTTTTGCGACGGGCGAAGACGGTCCTGTGCTCAGAATCAAACGCGACGGCGAGACGTGGACGGAACTCGAAACGAACAACGAGGACGTACACGGACGCCGCGATGCCGAGAACTGGAAGGGACAGACCGTTCTCACTCGCGCCCTAGCGGATGTTGTCGACGCTATCGGTGGAGAGAACGCACCACTCCTCTGTGGAGAAAACGCCCTCCGATCGACCGAACTCATCTTCGGTGCGTGGGAATCGGCTCGCAGTCACGGTCGCGTCGACCTCCCGCTCGATATCGAAGACAACCCGCTCGATGCGATGGTGACATCCGGTACTCTCACACCAGAACCCGTCGATGACTGAAAACAGTAGCACAGATTGGATGACTAGGATACGGTCCTGGACACACTCCATCGAAATTGAACAAACAGTATATCTAAATACGTGACGGGCATGGAATAAGTATGAGTAGAACGGCGATTCAACTCTACACTCTCAACGGTTTCGATGTCACGGAATCGACAAAGGTTCGAATCGCGGCAGAGACGAGCGTCGATGGTGTCGAAATGGTGTACAACGGTCACCCGACCAAGCAAACCCTGAACGCGCTTGAGGAAACCAATCTCGAAGTCGCTGGTCTAACCGTCGGTGCCGCAGATATTCCAGAAGCAACTGCTTCGATTAATACTGCCTGTGAAGCCCTCAACTGCGATACGGTGATTCTTGGGTACCTCGACTCCTCACACTTCGAGTCTGCAAAGGCGACCCGCGAGACAACCGCGTTTCTCGATGCCACTGCCGAATCGTTCGCAGAGCGCGGTCTCCGCTTTCTCTATCACACCCATCGACACGAATTCGCTAGCCTCGGTAATAGAACCCATTTCGACCTCCTCGTCGATGAGACGGCCGGTGCCGTCGAACTCGAACTCGATCTTGGCTGGGCGATTCTTGCTGGAGTTGATCCGTATTCACTCATGGTGGATATCCAAGATCGTCTCGCTTCCGTCCATCTGAAGGATGTCTCCGTCGAAGACGAATCATTCGCCAATCTCGGAAACGGCGATCTCGACGTCGAGCGTGCTGGACGGGTTGCCATCGAAGCAGGGGTTGACTGGATTGTCTATGAACACGAGGACCCAACGGATCCCGTCGAGTCGGTCGTCAACGGTGCCTCGAAACTGCAACAGCTCAAACAGTTCGCGGGCTCTCCCTGAGACCGCAACCCGTTACCGTCTCGTGCTGAGTGATTCATTCGTCCTTCGATATGAGCCACGTGGACAGTCGGTGCCTCCGTTCTTCAGGCTCTGGTCTCGACTGCGGTTCGTGCTCGTAGCTGTCCTTGTGGACTGTGTCTCTCTTGCGTGAATGATAAGGACAGATTCTCATCAGCACCTATGCTGATCGAGGACTGTTTCACCACACCGATTCTCCGAAATTCGAGCCGTTCATGATGCCTCGATATCAGATTGAAACTAATTAGAAGTACAATAAAAGATGATGGAGTTCAGTATCGCTGAATACGAATCTCACGCCCGATACGTTTATCAGACGTTGATTGATGCGTTCCTCGACGTACCAGATCCGCACGCATGGTGTTCGATTGCATGATGGCACTGACCGCAGGATCATTTTCCGATTTCGGACGACGACTCGTGGATTTTCATCATGGTCGAAAGTATAACACAGCACATCTCGAGTACTCGATTTGCTTTTACCATGATCGGAAGCTTTTACATTTCATTAGAGAATGAATGGGTATGCCCACAGGTGATGGAATCAAGGCGGTTCGGACGACGTTCCGGGTGCTTCACGCACTCCGCGATGCAGAGGGGTATGCAGGCGTGTCCGAGCTTGCATCGACGTTGGATATCCCAGTCAGTACTGTCCATAGCCACCTAAGCACGCTCTACGACTGTGAGTACGTTGTAAAGCGAGGAGATAAGTACAATGTTGGCTATCGGTTTTTAGAGAACGGTGGCTGGCTTCGTGGTGGCACTCGACTCTACACATTTGCGAAACCGAAGATCGATCAGCTAGCAGATGAGTTTGGCGATGAGGTGAGCCTCGTCGTCGCTGATCACGGACTTGCTGCCCACGTCTACATAGCGAAGGGAGAGGAGGCAATCGATATCGACACGCACACCGGTATTCGACTTCACATTCACTCTTCGGCTGCAGGGAAGGCGCTTCTTGCCCACATGTCGGAAGAACGCGTACACGAGATCATCGACCGTCGTGGCCTCCCTAAACACGGCCCGAACTGTATTACATCTCGTGAGGAACTTCTGGACGAACTCACACACATCCGGGATGAAGGCATCGCCTTTGACCGACAGGATCGTATTGAAGGCATTCACAGCGTCGCAGCGCCGATCCTCCGTGATGATAGACCCAACGCAGCGATTACTGTTTCCGGTCCCATCAGCCGATTGAATGGAGAGCGATTCGAGGAAACGATGCCCGAACGAATCCGGAACATCGCCGAAACCGTTCGAATCAAACTCCGCTACGCTTGATAGCAAGGGAATGATGATCCGGTTACAGCGCTGTGTGCCGGCATGCACATTGGGTCACCTGACTCGAAGCGTGTGGCATTTTTCTGTGCTTCTTTACTACCCACAGTTACCTCAATAATCCGAACGATGGGAAAGACCGCAGCCACCACGCATCTGACGTAGACAATTACAGCATCAGAGATGGGCGTTACACTTGTACACCTGTAATCTATTTTTGGTCACGAACTAGCCAATATGATAATTAGAATTTAGAAGTGACTACTCAAAATGAGTGAGTGTGAAGCGGACGGAAGATCGTGCGTGAGTGAGTCTTTCGGCTGTAGAATCCACTCTTGGAATACTTTGGCATACAATTACAACAGATTTTGTCCAGATGTTTTTAGTTTGGCAAAATAACGTATGAAACAGAACATTGAGCGTATTAAGATTCTGCATCACACCTCATACGATGATTAATTGCTCTATTGTCAATCAAAGTCAGCCGTCTATTACGAGATCACGACGCTTGAGATGTGACCAACCTAAAGACGTATTCATCGTATATATGGCCCATACAGGACCTACAACGACGTTTAAGTCTGGTTTTGGTCGTCAATTGAGAGCTATATTAAGCGCGCTGATTTCACTCGATTATCGAGCAGGGGACGCTGGCACTGCAACTTATGTCCATCACCTTTATGATGTTTGATTCCAACCAATCTTTGAAAAGGAGTAAACAGTTCTATTGGGACAAACCAAAACCAACTATATCACGATGGAAAATACATGCTTGAACTATCGTCTGCAATCGAAATTATCACTACTGCTCCGTTGTTTCATACATATCCATTCAAATGCGAACGTGAGCTTGGCAATAGATTCAGCGCAGTACCGTCTGCTCTCTGCTGTAAATAGCATTCTTCGTATATGAATCAGTCAACCGTATCAGAGACGATCCTCGTCATTCCTGCTGCTCTCAATTTGGTTGTAATCACACGACCACAGCGATCAGTTGCGATCCGACCTAATCACTGATCAGGGAGCTTCGAACTACTCACACGTCGAAATACCGTTCCATCAGCTGGGACCCCCACGCCGATCGTTCTGTGACACCGCTGGGTACGAACTTACGAGCGTATGGCTTAACTCCCAAGACAGGGGTCCATAGCGTCTAATCTTCGAACATTGACGATCAGGTGATTCACTCAATGAATTTCACAACGCGATAATTGGATCACTTCTGGTTGTACCACTCTCGTCGGAGAAGCCCGTACTGAATCATATCCCGGTACTCACCTTCGATGAACATAAACATACGGCGGCATCCCTCCTTGGTGAAACCGAGCGACTTCAATAAGCCACGAGAAGCATCATTGTAATCGTAAGCTTCCGCACCGACAGCGGGGGTATCGTACGTCCGGAAGACGTACTCGATGACCGATGAGACTGCCTCTTTGCCGTAGCCGTGACCGTGTACCTCTGGGATGAGCCAGTAGGCGAGTTCGGGCCGTTTCCAATCAGCGTCACTTACAGAAATGAGACCGATTCGCGTCACGCTGTCGACAGCATTATCGTCTTCTCGACACGCGATTGACGTCATACTGTCTGCATCGGGTTGGCTAGGCCCGGCGTCATTTTCGAGACAGACGAGAAATCGATCGGAGTCGTTGTCTTCGTGGTGATCCGCAACCTGCGCTTGATTCATGACCGGGTTGCCCATCGGATAGCGAATTTCGGGATTCGCCAGTGAACGTTGGATGAATTGGATATCCTCCTGTTCGACTGTTCGGAGCGTGATTCGCTCACTATCGGTAACGCGGGCACCTGGCATGAACCGAGTGTCGTGGTTACTGGCAATATAGCTTTAGATGTCAAATTGATCGACGCGAGAGTGAATAATATCGAACTGTCTGACGCATATAGAAATGCCAATGTACACTGATTCCCATTCTTCTACCCCAAGAATAATGATGTAAGATACAACTTGAAATATTCTATGTCAGTAATTACATTATTACCGCTGTAAAGTTACAATCTCTTAGAGATATTAAATATAGAACAAATATATCTCCGAGAATGAGTACGCATAGTGCTGCTGGGTTGTATTCTACGTTGGTACACGTGCCACCCGATATCAATGATATTGCCAATTAGAAACACCTGAAGAGAATTAAAATCAGTCTCGTGAATTATGAGAGCTGTATAGTCCGATTGTTAAATCCATCTCAAAGAGCTGGACGTGTGGCTGACACGCTACAACTATTCAATTAGATCTATTCCTTAATCAATAACTGTATATCGTAATTAAAGTTTGTATGCTCAAGAATCACGCTTACGTATAGCCACTTACCATATGGCTGAAATAATATAATAATGATTATCAAACCGGCCACTGGATAGCTATCAGAGATAATTATCTCAGAGAGTCATAGTTGAAGACAAATGTTCGATTCCAACAATAGAGAAGACAGTGTCCGAATATGTAGACTTTGATATAATACCACATTTTCCAAATTCCCATCGACGAGAATTCCCGACTCTATTTGCTTTCTTAACCGTTCTTTCTGTCCTATTGTCACGAATTCTCAC
This sequence comes from Halocatena marina, assembly GCF_023276375.1. Lineage (GTDB taxonomy): Archaea > Halobacteriota > Halobacteria > Halobacteriales > Haloarculaceae > Halocatena > Halocatena marina. Next base: position 1,683,500 of record NZ_JALLPK010000001.1, read on the forward strand.
CATGACTGTTCTCCGATATCGATATTGTCAGTATCTATTTATTTTAATGTGGATTCATGTCAACCACACATTTCAGATGTTAATGTATATAAACCTTCATATATCGAGATTAGTAAATGACCTTGTATAACCGGGAGAGAGTACATATATTCACTACGATATTTCCAATTCGGTATGCAAAAGAACGATACATATGTGAGTCGTCGGGCCTTGCTCCAGACTGTCAGTCTCATTGGAGCAAGTGTTGCGACTAGTAGTGTTGTGACCGCCTCGGAAACAGATCGTCCCAACCGAAAGGAGATCGTCGTCGGGGTAACCGACGACAAATCTCCCGATGATATAGCTGTCGATCTTTTGGGAGTCGAGTTGACGGCGGATACACGCGTACTTCAGACGAATGAGTCACTCGGATTTATGACACTCACAGTGCCGACAAGTACTGAAAGTGACGCCTCTACGATGGCGGCTACCATTCGTGAGAACGAGGGGGTACGGTACGTTGAGGACGTCACTTATTACCAGCCACAGGGAATCATTTCGAGCACGTCTGTCCCCTCAGACCCAGGCTTCTCTGATCAGTACGCCCCTCAGTTAGTGAACGCGCCAGCTGCGTGGGACCACGTCGGATTCAATACCCAATCCGACGTAACCATCGCCGTCATCGATCAGGGGATCGATTACAATCATTTGGATCTTGTTTCTCAATTTGGCGGTGATAAGGGCCACGACTTCATGACATTTAAACTATCTTCTGCTGGTGGTGGTCTCTTATCCGGAATAAATCTACTGTCGAGTCTTAATCTATCATCCGGCTGTTCTCAGACCCAGCAAACCGGGAGAGATGACGATCCATTCCCCGAATGGACCACAGAGGGTGCTAAAGTCGAAGTCGCGACGAGTTCCGGTACCCAGTGTGTGACCACGTATGAGAGCCACGGGACTCACGTCGCTGGGATCGCTGCTGGGACAACTAATAATAACAGTGGTATCGCTGGCGTCAGCAACGCGTCGTTACTGTCGTATAGAGCACTCAATCCAGCGGGTGGACGATCGGATGATATCGCTGCTGCCGTGCAGAACGCAGTCGACAACGGGGCACGCCTGATCAATATGAGTCTCGGTGGCTCTCAACCGACACAAGTGATGAAAGACGCCGTGTCATACGCCCGCGAGAACGGTGTGCTCCCGATCTGTGCAGCTGGAAACAGCGGTGGTTCAGTTAGTTATCCCGCAGCGTACGACGAGTGCATTGCGGTCGCTGCCGTCGACGAGAATAAAGCCCCGGCCTCCTTCACCAGCCACGGTCCAGAAATCGATGTTGCTGGTCCCGGTGTCGACGTTCTCTCGTCGATACCCGATGGAATTCCAGACGAGAATGGTTACCTGAGATACCACGGGACCTCAATGGCATCCCCTGCCGTCTGCGGCGTCGCCGCACTCGGACTCGCTGCAAATCCCGAATGGGACGCCGATACGCTTGCAACGCTGCTCCGTGAAACTGCCACCCCTATCGACGGTGTCGATACGGACTATCAGGGCCACGGGATCCCAGACGCGGAGGCACTCGTCGATGCGAGTGAGTAATACGAAGACTGCAGAGAGATAGGCAAGGAGCACTGCGAAAGCAATCGAATAAGCTATTCATCAACTTATTAAAAGCTAATTGCTAACTGGTTCGGAGCTATCAGACACTAAGTGAGTGGATTGGTTATTCGCTTTTGAATGTGCTTGTTCTGTCGATCAGTTTCCTTCGATAGGACATGACACAGAGTGCTCCTATGAGAAAACTATGACAGAGACGTAATTCGATAACAAGATATCAAGTGCTCGCTTCGATTCGAAATGACTTCCCGTGTATTAGCTCTCTAATCTCTCTTTTTCATCACCCCACACCCAATCTGACTCGTCGACAACTGTGTCCAAGCGGTGAATCTCTTTCACGAGATCCATATACTGATAGCATCTCGGACAGGTATACGGTTCATCAAGGCTCTCTGACGTTCGATAGGACTTGAGTACGCTCTCACAGTCTCGACAGTAAAGAAGGGCCGAGTCCGCACGTCGAATAATTGCCCATCGAACATCTGTGAGAGTGCACGTGCTTGGCTCACCGGATTCCGGAGTAACGCGCACACGTACCTCTCGTGTGCCTCTATCTGACATTCTCACCGGCTCGTATATCCGCAACTATCCGCTTCACGAAACGACTCTATTAGGAAGCTGTATAAAAACATTATCCATAAATACATCAGACGTCATCTATGCCTTAGTTAATTGTGTGAACGAGTTAGAATATTCATGGATGAAATTCGGAGATGATACATCAGATCTGACTTGGCACACAAGAGTACATTGTCAATTACCGCAACACTATTTCGACAATCGTGGATCACACATCTATGCACCGAGATGACATAGTAAATTCTGTATAGAATAGTTGTAATAGAAGTATCGATTTCTGTTGACAATCACTTACATCACTGCAATTATATATGTTCAACATTTACACTGTCTTGTTTACAACACATCGAACATCTCCTGAGTTAACGTCTCCTTGCAGTCTTCGTATCCTCACTTCACCGTAACCGACACACTTGGAAAGCGTTGTAATCCATCATATGAATACTCATATGATAGTATTTATATCCATCCGACAGATAGTGGAAGGATATACGTGAAGACTATTCATCTCATGCTCAATGTTACTACTTCAATTCCGTTTTCACTCCTTATTGTGTTTGCATTTGCGAGATTCGTCTATTGGGACACGACCCGTCGTGGACTCTCACAGCAGACGTGTCGACGATGGACGAAATATGTTGGACTCGTTAGCTTTTGTGGGTTCTTCCTGAGCATGTTCGTGATCGACAACGTCATCATTCAGATGAACTTCCATCTGCGTGGATACGATCCTGCTCTGAATGCAGTAACTAACAGAGACCTCTTCTACTGGCAATTCGAAACCGGCGCAGTGATTAGCGCATTCGCCGTCCTCGTGTATAGTGTTGGGAGTCGACTGAGGCCACTCACATCAGAGCGAGAATCGTAGCTGCGAGTATCACTTTCAGTGAGATCCCCCGAAACAATCGTTAGTCCGTAACCGCCACCCAAAGCCCAGGACGTCTCTGGGGGTCGGTTCGCCAGTTCAAATTAGATCTTGGTTGCTCTCAGATCGAACAGAACAAGTGGCGTAACAGAGCCAGAGCAGGCTAGAGAACGACGCTCTTTGTCGTGGTAAATGCCTCGATGGAGTAACCAATTCCTTCTCGACCGATGCCCGAATCTTTTGTCCCACCGAACGGAATGTCGCCGATGCCGTGGGAGGGAGGTCGATTGATGGAAACTGCTCCCGCCTCGATACGATCAGCTAAAGACAGCGCTCGGTCGTAGTCGTCTGTGAACACGCAGGCGTCAAGACCGAGATCACTTCCATTAATCATATCCAGTGCATGCGCTTCCTCGGCGAACGGTGTCACGCTGATAACGGGACCGAACTGCTCTTCGTTGACGATGCGTGCCTCCGCAGGCACGTCGGCAAGCAGTGTCGGTTCGAACCAGCGTCCTTCATTGTCACTAATCGACTCCGCCGGAGCGTCGCTCATTTCTTGCAGTTCGTCTGCACTCGTGAACCGATGACCACCCCGAACGAGGGTTGCCCCGCTGTCGATGGCGTCAACAACGAGTTCTGTGACCCACTCTGCCTGTTGTTCACTGATGAGCGGCCCGAGATCGGTATCGCCATCGAACAAATCGCCCTGAACCCAGTTGTCCATTCGCTCGTCGATCGCCTCAACTAGCTCGTCGTGCACTGAGTCGTGTGCGAGAACACGGCTAATAGCTGAACAGCGCTGGCCAGCGTACTTGAGGGCCCCCCGAGCACAGGCAGCCGCGGCAACCGCGAGATCGGCGTCGGGGAAAACGACTGCTGGAGCGTTGCCACCGAGCTCTAAATGGAGACGGACCATCCCGCTCTGTTGGGCGACACGTTTCCCTGCGGCCGAGGAGCCAGTCATTGCGATGGCATCAACCCGATCGTCGCTGGCGAGGACATCACCGATATCCCTGCTCCGACCCGTGACCAAATTGAAAGCACCGTCTGGCAGATCGATGTTCGCAATGACATCAGTCAGAATGACAGCACTCACCGGTGTCTCACTGGCCGGTTTCACGACGACGCTATTGCCTGCTGCCAGCGCCGGTGCCACGTGCAGTGCAGTGGTCGACAGCGGGTAGTTGTACGGTGTTATACAGAGAACCGTCCCGACGGGCTGAGGTTTCACGATTGCCTGCCAGCCCTCGTGGCCCCGCGTACTCCCTTCGAGAAACTCACCCCGAAGCGATCTGGCCTCTTCTGCGCCCCGACGGAATCGCTCTGCAGCTGCCCTCACCTCACCGCGGGCACTCGTGACAGGCTTTCCCGCTTCGTGGACGATGGTTTCGGCGAGTTCGTCTTCGCGCTCAAGCAGTCCATCAGCAATCGCTTCGAGCCATCGGGCGCGCTGGACGATGGTTGTCTCACGCATCCGACGTGTGGCAGCGTGGGCGGCCGCGAGTGCTGCCTCTGCGTGGTCGGGTGCACCTGCGGCGACGCGCCCGGCAATGGTGCCGGTAGCGGGGTTCATCACCTCAAGAAACGCTTCGGTGGCCACCCACTCGCCGCCGATAAACAGCTGACGGGTAGCACGTTTTGTTTCTGCACCCATATCGAAGACTAGACTCTGCATTAACATAAAATTTGATTCAGATATTGGTACTATCTCGGTCCATCTTGTGGAGGACTCTCCGCGATCGTCGTAAAATGAGCCGTATACACCGGTTGTAGAACTGCACGTGTGTTCCGGCGTGAATCGTATGTTGGTGTTGCAGGACCCTCAGAGCTATCTCTCGTGCTACAATCTACGGCCGTGGAACGAGGCTACCATCCGCGATCTCTGATTCGGTGTTGAGCACTGGTGTATCCAAGCGCGAACAGGAGCATCCCGCCAAGCAGTAGAAGGCCTCCAATCGTCGGGAGAGAGCTCAATCCGACGCTGCTTCCGTTTGGACCAATGAGAACAACCAGTACGATACCGGTGATGGTGACACCAAGACCGACGAGGCTGAGCGGATTCAGGAAGGCGAATCGGAGATACTCCCTGGTCGTGATGGGATTACTCGTCTCGTTGTTCTCTACGATCTCATCATCACTCATACCATACCTCCACGCAGTCGATGAATGCTCGTAGCTGGACGCGGTTCGTCAAGATCGTCTGATGGGTCGTGACCTGTCCTTTCATAATCGGTGGCTCGTAGGTGTGACGTATGGACGATGCGGTGATCAACGCGTTGGGTGTGTTCGTCGTGGTCGGAGCTGGTATCATCGTTGCGGGCCTCGTCATGGGACAGCTCCGCGCTGCGCTACTCCTCTCTGTCTCCGTGGGAGCGACGTTCGGTGTTATGACCTACTTCCTCTTTCGACAGGGCAGATGAGCATCGCTGACGGTAGGAGAGACCAGCAGATCGAATCGAAGCCGGTCTCACGTTACTCAGTAGCCTCCTCAACCGCTTCTCGTGGTCCTTCGCCCGGCTCTCTGGGTTCTTCGTCGGACGTTTCATCGATGTACCGGTGCGTTAAGTACTCGTAGATTCCGCCACCGATGATACCACCAACGATGGTCGAAACTGTCGGCAGCCACCACCCACCACGCGGGCCAGGAAAAGCGATGTTTCCGTAGCCGACGAGATATCCGAAGATACGCGGACCGAGGTCACGCGCCGGATTTAATGCGGCCATACTGATCGGTGCCTCGTACTGAACGAGGGCGGCAACCAGCAGCCCGACGAGGAATGCGAACAGCCCTGGAGTCGCGCTGGGTGCCATCTCGTTTTCGGCGTCGGCGAGTGCAAAGATGACTCCGACGAGAATCGCCGTGATGACGACCTCACTGAAGAACGCTTGCTCGAACGAGACGAGGTTTGCGACCTCCGTGAGGCTGCTTGCGTCGCCAACGACCACGCCGGCGAACGCCGGGTTTGGGAAGAACGTCCAGAGAGTCATTCCCGTAATCGAACTCCCGGGATCCCCTGGTGAAATTCCGTTAGCCTGATGGAATGCTTGATACCACCCTTGCCACGTGAACCAGAGCGTTGCTGCCGCGAGAAATGCTCCGAGCAGTTGGCTCGCAATATAACCGGGGACGCGGCGCCACGGAAAGTCACCCCAGACAGCAAATCCCAACGTGACCGCGGGATTGATGTGTGCCTGCGAGACACCACCTGCCCAGTACACCCCGAACATCACGGCGAACCCCCACAGGATAGCGACACCGAACAGGCCGTACGCCTCCGTGAGAATGGACACGACAACTGATCCGTCGCCGAAAAAGATGAGGATGAACGTCCCCACGATTTCGTTTATATACTGTGGAGTCCAGTTTTCCTCATCGGCCATGACACGCTCCCTCCATGCTGATGCCTTGGCTGGCAGTTTGTGTCCAGTTGTGTGTTCGTTCGTACATGGTCTTGTGTTTCGTATGTGTTTGTTCGCGTTGATCTAGCTGCCACGTCACCGTTTGTACTCCTGTATTCTATGTGTTGTGTCACCAGTACATACACAGACAATCATTATAAAGTTTTTTGTCGTTTTAGATGCCGTCCATTTTTTGTCTCGTCTGTATTACAGCAGTCCTCGGGCTACTCTCGGAGTTCACGTCAGCGGCCGAACAGCAGAACCACGAACGTCGGCAATACTGACCGTCTGATGGCCAGTGTTGTTCATGAAACTTCATTCCAATTGGATGTAGAGGCAAGGCGAGGAACAAAGAGTTTAGTTCTCCTGTCGAAAAAGAACCGATGAATGCCGATGGAGCGAGTCGTCACGATCGTTCCGGAGGCGGGGCTCCACGCACGCCCTGCATCCCGGTTCGTTCAGACAGCGAATGAATTCGAATGTGAGCTTCGCATCGGACCAGCCGACGGAAGCGACGATCCCGTGAACGCCCGCAGTATGCTTGCGGTTACTGGACTCGGCGTAGAGCACGGTGAGAGGGTTAGCGTTATCGCCGACGGTAACGACGCAACTGCTGCGCTCGATGCCCTTGAAGACGTACTATCGACCGAAGAGGCAGTGGGATGACAACGCTTTCCGGTACCGGTGTAACGCCGCTGGCTGGGGTTGGTACCGTCCAGTGGTATGACCCGCAGGTTGAGCTCTCCGGTGTTGATGCGTCAGAATCGATCGACCCTGAAACAGAGCTAGCGACGTTTGAGCAAGCCCGGGACACTGCCCGCGATGAACTCGAAACCGAGCGCGAGCGAACAGCCGATCGAATCGGGGACGCCGAGGCAGAGGTGTTCGAAGCACACCTCGGATTCCTTGATGATCCACAGATCACTGAGGGTGTCGAGGAAACCGTCGAAGCAGGATCGACAGCTCAGGAAGCGGTTGCTGAGACGTTCGGATCTCACATTGAACAGTTCGAGAGCATGGAAGGCCGATTCGCCGAACGCGCCGCTGACCTCCGGGATCTGCGTGACCGCCTACTCCGAATACTAACAGACAGCGACCGAGTCGACCTATCGGAGTTGCCCGACGGAACAGTCCTGCTGGCCAAGGATCTCGCGCCCAGCGATACCGCTCGTCTCGATCCTGATGCTGTTGCTGGCATCGCCACGGTCGGGGGAGGCCGCACCTCACACTCTGCTATCTTTGCCCGTTCGCTTGCAATTCCTGCCGTCGTCGATGTCGGTGAAGAACTATCTGACATCGAGGACGGCACAGAGGTTCTTGTAGACGGCGACGCTGGTACGGTCGTCGTCGATCCAGAATCGACGCCCGCTACCGAAGCAGCTACTGTCGAGATCAGGACAGAGCAGGTGACGACTGCCGACGGTCGTGCTATTGAAGTTGCTGCGAACGTCGGTACAACTGATGAGTTGGCTCCGGCCGTCGAGCGCGGCGCAGACGGTGTCGGACTGTTTCGGACCGAATTTCTCTTTCTCGATCGTGAGACGCCACCGACCGAGACGGAACAGTACGAAACCTACCGTGCAGCGCTTGATGCGTTTCCCACTGGCCGCGTTGTTGTTCGGACGCTCGATGCTGGCGGTGATAAGCCAATCCCGTATCTTGACCTCCCTGACGAGGAAAATCCCTTTTTGGGCGCTCGCGGGATTCGGCTGTCACTTGATGAGAACGCCGATCTCTTCGAGACGCAACTGCGAGCACTGTTGCGAGCAGGTGCCGACGGTGCCGGCGATCTCGCGGTCATGTTCCCGATGGTAGCGACAGTGGCTGAGCTCGATCAGGTGCTCACCCGAGTCGAATCGGTCAGCGATGATCTCACGAGTGAGAACATTGCCCATACTGTTCCCGAGCTCGGAGTGATGATCGAAACACCGTCTGCGGTGTTCTGCGCGCGCGAATTCGCCGAACGTGTGCAGTTCTTGAGTATCGGCACAAACGACCTCACGCAGTACGTGATGGCGGCCAGCCGCGGATCCGAAGCCGTCACTGATCTCCACGATCCACTCCATCCAGCGGTGCTGCGGGCCATCGATCGGACAGTCCGTGAGGGTCATCAGGGTGGCGCGTGGGTTGGTGTCTGCGGTGAAATGGCTGGGGAGCCAGAACTGACGCCGCTCCTCGTGGGACTCGGAGTCGACGAACTCAGCATGAGTGCTGTAACAATTCCCGCGGTGAAAGCAGCAGTAACAGCGGCGGACTCGGACGCGACGCTTATCGAAAGCGTGCTTGCTAGCGAAACGCGTGAGGCAGTCCGCGACCGGCTACACCTTGGATAGCTCGCTGGCCTCTTCTGCGGAGCTGACGACCGATTCGAGAGTCGCTTTGGAACTCGTTGCTTCAATCGTGGCGTTGAGTGCACCCTCTAAAATTGGTGCATCCGCGATGGCCGCCTCGCCCTCGAACTGATCGAGAGCAGTCTCCGCGTTGAGAACCGCACTTCCGAGATCGACGAGGATAACGACGGTATCCGCGTCGCCGAGTTCATCAAGTGCAGCAGAGATGTCGTTGACCGACGTTCCGATACTGCCGTCGGGACCGCCTCCAACAGGAACGATAGGGACATCCGCGTTCCCCATCTGGGCTGCGATTTCGCAGATACCTTCTGCCGCCTTCAGGCTGTGTGAGACGACGAGAATACCAACCATCGATTACTCCTCCTTCCCCTCATCGGGGATTGTCGGTGACGTCGCGTCCTGTTCAAGATCACTCTCGTCGAGAGAGTCCTCAGCCGACTCTAAGATCGCTTCGAGTATCAACAGGGTGCTCGCCGCACCCGGATCTTTGTGACCGACTGATCGCCAGCCGAGGTAGGATGCACGTCCCTTGTTCGCTCGTAGAGGCACCGTGAACTCAACACCACGTCGAGCAGCGTCGACTGCCTTGGCTAGTGCTTCCTGAGCCGGAAGGTCGTCATTCTCGATGGATTTCTTGTACGTGTGAACAGCAGGCGTTACAGCGTCGACCATTGTTTTATCACCAACGCTTGCTCCACCACGGTCTGTGAGCTTTTCGAGATACGCTTCCCCGAACGCAACCGTCGACTCCGGAGTCAAGCCCTCAGACAGTTGATCGCTCGCGTGCATTATCGACCCACCGTACAGCGGGCCAGCAGCACCACCGACTTCCGAGATGAGCGCCACACCGACGGCTTTGATGATGTCGTCGATATCGCTGTCTCGTTCTTCCTCAATTTTCTCAACAACTGTCTCGAACCCACGGTCCATATTCGAACCGTGGTCTGCATCGCCAATCGCAGAGTCAAGTTCAGTCAGATACGGCTTCGCCTCGGCCAGCCGGGCCGCGACATTCTCTATCGCTGCAAATACTGCCTCACGTTGTCGGTCAGTTTTTTCCATAGTGTTCTCCAGCCTGGGGGTTCCACCCGATATAATTCGTTGTGGTTGCCACGGATTAGATTATTTCGTCTTGAACCCGGGCGCGTCAGTCGGTGCGCTGAGCAGATCCTTCAGTTCGTCGTCGAGATCAAGCACGGTGACCGAACAGCCTTCCATGTCGAGTGAGGTCATGTAGTCACCGACCCACGTGTTCCACATCTCAAGCCCCTCGTCTTCGAGGAGTTCTTGAACGCGGCGGTTGACAACGAACAACTCAGAGAGAGGCGTGCCACCCATGCCGTTGACCATAACGGCAACCTCACCAGACGGTTGAACATCGTCGAGCACCTCGGTGGTGAGACGTTCGGCGATGGTGTCGGCCTCCATGATCTCAGTACGTTCAACACCAGGTTCTCCGTGGATTCCGATACCGATTTCGATTTCGTCGTCGTCGATATCGAACGTTGGTTCGCCCTTATCGGGCGTCACACACGAAGTGAGCGCCATTCCCATCGAACCAACGTTGTCAACGACTTTCTCCGCTACGCGGGTCACTTCCTCGATAGCTGCGCCGCGCTCTGCTAACGCGCCAGCACACTTGTGGACGAAGATCGTCCCCTGCACACCCCGCCGCCCGGAGGTGTACGTCGAGTCCTCAACTGCAACATCGTCGTTGACGACGACTTGCTCAACCATATCGACACCCTCTATTTCGGCCATTTCGGCGGCGGTATCGAAGTTCATCACGTCGCCTTCGTAGTTTTTGACGACGCACAGCACTCCTGCACCACCGTCGCAGGCCTGAATCATCTCACTCAGTTCGTCACCGGTCGGTGAGGTGAATACCTCACCCGCAGCCGCACCGTCGAGCATTCCTTCGCCAACGAAGCCCGCGTGTGTTGGCTCGTGACCGCTTCCACCACCGCTCACGACGCCGACCTTTCCGTCGACCGGTGCATCGTCTCGTACGACTACCTTCGTGTCGTCCAATCTGCGTGTGCGATTCGGATACGCGGCGACAATTCCATCGACCATCTCGTCGACTACATCTGACGGATCGTTGAGTAATTTCTTCATGGAGCTTTTACCCCCAGTTAATGGGTAACTCACGTTGGCATATAATTTTCCCCTATACGGGCCGTCGATACTGTGTCTGTCTGTAATATGATACCGGTAGTTCAGTATTAATCCGCAAGCGGTAGGGATGCTATTGAGAGTCGACTGCCCGCTCGACGGCGTCAGGCTCGACGAGAAGCTGATGGCTCGTATAGTTCCCTTCCGCGCGCCCACCCCAGTTGTCGTCTCGCTTTGTGATGCCAAGCGTCGCGACGTGCGCCAAAAGGTCTCTGATTCGTCGTGCAGTCAGTGGTTCATCACCCTGTTCTCGGCACAGGGTAGTGTATGCCTCGTAGACGCGAGCGGTTCGAAACCAATCGGTGTCGGGTTCTTCACGTGTAAGTGTCGACAGCGCGTACAGGAGTCGATCGGTGTCTCCAGATATTTGATCGAATTTCTCACGGAGACGGTTGCTTTTCACCTGTTTGTGGGCTCGCGGAACGAACGCGGTCCGAACAGCGTCGGCATCCTCAGCACGTGCAATATCACCGGCGACGAGGAGCGTTTCAATCGCCGTCCGCGCATCTGGAATTCCTTCCGATGCTAGTTCGACGACATGCTGGATCACTCCGTCTTCGAGGCTGTCTGATCGAAACGCGTCTTGCCGCCTCTCGAGAATGGTTCGAAGCTCTGTGTCGTCGTAGGGTGGGAAAACGAACGTGCGCTCTGCAAGCGCGGTTTCGACCGCATTCGACATCCGATCGGTGATTGTTGGGTCCCCACTAATGCTGATCGACCCTACCTCACACGTATCAGTCTCCAGTTCCGCGATGCGAGCCACTACGTCAAATGATTCTGCGTAGTCAATGCGATCAAAGAGGAACAGTACCACATCATAACACTCTTCCAGCACTGTTCGCAGTCGATCGTCATACGCCGAAAGTGAGAGTCCTCGTGAGGGAATCGACAGCCCGGTAGTGTCGGGATCGTTCAGATCAGCAGCAACAGTGCGGACCACGCCTGTCTTTGTGGAAACTGAAAGACAATCGACGTGGGCGACGGCTGCGCTGACTCCTTGCTCTGCAGCGTACCGCGCGACCCGATTGGCGACGTAACGAGTGCACAGCGTCTTGCCAGTTCCTGTGTGTCCCGAGACAAGCACTCGTTCCGGTCGTCGGCCGAAGATGATTGGATTGACCGCGTCGTCGAGACGAGCGATCAGCTCGACCCGATCGACGATCCGATCTCGTCCCGGCAGATAATCGATCTCTAGTAACCGTCTGTCAGCGAATACGTCCGGGGGCGAGTGTCCTGTCATGTTTTGTTACGATGTTTTTGTCGTGCGTTGATGGCAGCTGAAGGAGGCAGCGTACTTAAATCATTCTTCCACATGATTAGAGAGGAAGCCCGGAATGTCCAGTGGTTTGCATCGGAAATGAAGTTCCAGTATTGATCTCCCAACGAACGTCGTCTCTTACTCGTGGATATCGACTGTATAAGCCACTAGTAATATCCGGTTACTGGTTACAATCGGATAGTAAATCAGCTAGTCAACGATTTATAGGTGTAGAAAATATAAAAAATAAGATAGTATGGGAGACTTAGTGAGTGACAAACAATGGACTGATACAGCTTAGAGCTCCGATTTGATCGATGATAGAAATCACTGAGTAATCAACCATTACCTACCCGACACTATGTGTGCAGGTTGATAAACAAGAAATGGTTTTAATCTATTGTATAGTTTTAAATACCAATGGTCTTTCTACCAATTGCAATATATAAATTTATTATTCTAACACTGTATCTTGTGCAATCATCCAAGTGAACCAGTCAATTCAGCAGCGTAACCAGACTGCTTCGTGTATTCACTACCTGACATGAGAACAGGGTAGAACAGTTTATCAGCGGTCAGAACTCTTCCGTCGATGGTTGCGTATGGTTTTCCATCGAGAACCGGCTCGAAATTCTCGACGTGGAACGCACACGACGTTGACTCCGACTCGCGTTTGAGTAGCTGTTCACGCAAGCGATACACAGGAACTGAACATCGATCGAGTACGTCGTTATCGAGGAGAACACCGGTTGCGGCGAGAAATTCCCGAATGATTCGTTTGGCGTTAATAGTGGCTTGCTCGGTGCCTTGTATCCCACACTCGACCTCGACGACAGGGGTGTAATCGACGAGTGAAGGCCCGAGGAGCCCGGCCGTCTCGACGACAGCCTCGACCGATAGATAGGGACAGATTGCTGTGGCGATCGGTCCAACGGTGTTGACAATGGCAAACGGGCGCTCTTCTGATCTCATAGAGTGCAGCGAGAGCGTCGTACAGCCAGCCAGTTCCATGAGCAATTCATACGCTAAACGGCGCTCATCCACCTCTGCATCACGATTGCCCGGAAATTCACGGTTCATGTCGGTCTCTGTGTAGCGTACGCCCCGTTCAAGCGCCCGTTCGTTCGCAATGATGAACTTCACGGGTCGCTTGACGTTTGGTTCCTCTTCGAGCAACGCTTCGATCGCATGCGCTCCACACGGTTCGTCCCCATGAATTGCCGCGACGACCGCGAGTTCCGGATCACCCATTCCCAACTTTTCTATACGCATTCTATTCACCCTATTTCTGTTCTGATGATGGAGTATCGGCAAGATGCGCTGCCTCCATCGTTTCGGTAACTGAATCTCGCCGGATTAGTGCTGAGACATTTCTGATACACTTGTGTCGATCGTGCAGCTCTGCCTTCGTGAGTTCTGGATCGAGCTGTGTTATTTCTGTCCACGTATCAGTATACACATTGTACTTCTCGAATCGCCATCCAAGAATCTCGATCTTATTGATTCGATCTTGTAGCATTTTTTTGGGGTGGTTGGTGGCTGCCATCAGCAAAGCCCCGGCGTGGAATCGAACCACGCTTCTCCAACGAGGTAACGGACAGGTCACAGAGTATGGCTACCTGGCACGCAGTTTAGGTGTGCTGAGAGTATCTCTGCACGAACCGTATGTACTGTCAGTGATGTGGATTGCTCCCAGACGAGGAATCGTTCGTCCGCGTTCCCCGACCGGTTCCCGAATACTCTGAAAACGAACCCGCTACGAATTCTCAACTGAGACGTGAGGCGGAAGCACGGGTGCGTTCGCACTCGCAGAAACCAAATGGGAGGAATCCTTCCATCTATTGTTCGATTTGTTGAATGGTGTGTATGTGATTGATATACATGTGTAGAACGGTGTCAATGTAAATGTTTCGATGCTGCAGATGACAAGACAAAATTTAGTGAGATAGCCACAAACGATGAGTAATGCGAAGCATTCTCGTCTGTTATTTATAATCACATTATATACATAATATTCATGTGCTTACTAGGGATGTCATATCTTCTCATTGTTTGACCTAACTCGAACTCTGAACGGGAAGTGTGAATAAATTAGACTGGAAATATGGATTGTATTGCGGTTTTCACTGGAAATGTGGTCCCACAATAGGATCTCGTCTGGTTCGAGAGTTAATACCACACAGATCCAGTGACCGTCTCAAAAATCACATTTTCGAGTAGACTGGAAACATAGTAAGATGATTGATACGTATGCGGTATTGTTGCTAAATATCCGTAGTATTTGCCTCAGAAGCCCTAGAAAGACCACATTTCACTGGAAATGTAGTAGGTAGGGGTGTATGATACACGACAGCTATAATGTGACTATTCAGATTTCCGTTGTGCCTTCGGACGGCTGTGAGAATCATCGCTCTTAGTTTCTGTGAGAACCATCAGTACGATGGGAGGAGAGCGAAACAGAGACAGCAGTAGATAAGTATTGGTTGGAAATCACTGCACAAGACTATCCGATCGACGGTTCTCCTCGCTCACCGCCACCACGACAGGTGGCAGCCCACATTTCGGATAGCTATCACAGCAGTACGGCTGTAATGACTACTCAAAGAGGAACACTATTTCGAACACTGTGATCGTAAATCGACTGACCATCTCCGTTATAGCCACATAGCGTGATTTAAAAGCGGTACCCCTTCGATCAGACAGGGAGGCTGACGTTGTCATTCTCACCGGACAAGGGGTGATGTTTGTGTATGACTTCTTACTCGAATGTACACAGCGTCAACCTTCAAGCACTACCAATCGCGAAGGTTCAGGAGGCACGATCCAGTTCCTCTCTTTGGCCTGCTGTCGACAGAGCTGCGCCGCACGGTACTGGTTGGCATTTAATATTCTGAAGTTGAATCATCGTATTCGGATACTATCTCTTGTCTCGATACTCTCTATGTTGATCACCGTTGTCCCACAGTTGACAACCGGGAATGAAACATTAATCGTGAGTCTGTAAACGGGATCGATCCGAAGTCAATCGTGAATGATGGTATGGAGACACAAGCCACGGAAAACCGTTCTGGGAATCCCCGGTGCTTACTCTTGTATATTTCGTCGGTCCTGTGGCCGACCGTCTCCAGTGACACCACCTCGATCATCTCAGCAGTCCATATCTAATTCCGCGCAAACTGTCCACCGATAGGCAGTATATATTCTCGACTGTACGATGTGACCGCTGATCGTTAGTTACTGCCACGAGAGCTTATTTCACACCTGTATTCCTGATGAATAAGTCCACCAGACGTATCTTTCGAAAAGTAACACACCGAACCAACCAACTCACAGATAATTTCCACAGTACCTACCGGACAGCCCGAATGATCGGTTCTAGCGCGACAAAACCGTGATTGAGTGGTGATGTCTTTTGGCGATATCGCTCCCCTGCTCGCTCTCGACTCACGCACTATTTTGACTCGTGCTCAGGGATCATGTGACCCGTCTCCTGATGGGGACCGCAGAGAGCGTCCGACGACTGGCGGCACGCGGTTTCTGCAAGCGAGCGCGATTCTGACGAAGGCGTTTTCTCTGCTTTCATCTCTTCTCTGTCGGCATCATCGATAGACGGTTCCGGCAGATACCGCCACGCAACGACGGCCAGCACGAAACAACCCGCTGCTGAGAGTCCCGCATTGGCGAGGTATCCGGGACCGAAAGCGGTGAAGACGAGCCCCGCGAGTGCTCCACCGATCGCAAAACCGATCTGTCCAGTGGCAGCTGTGAGACTCATGAGTGCCCCGCGACGTTCGTCGGAAACAAGTTCGGTTAGGAGAGCTTGGAACGAACTCCCGCGGGAGGCAAACAGCCCCATTGCAACGGAGAAAACGACGTAGATTGGCCAGAGAGCAACGTTCACAAAGGGCGTCACAAGAATCACTGCCGTCACGGCGAGTGACGCACCAATGATGACTGGCTTGCGGCCGACTCTGTCGGATAATCGACCTGCCTCAGGACCAGCGATGACGTTCCCGACACCGCCAAGAAAGAAAAGGAGTGCAATTGCTCCACCGGTCGCCCCGAACGTGGTTTCGAGCCACAGCGGAAGGTATGCGATGTACAACGGAAAGCTCAGAAAAACCAACGCAAACATGACTGAAGCGGCCGCGACGCCGGGCTGACGGAGTAGCGAAGCGTATTCTGCGACTGCGTTGTGAACGCCAAGTGGTCTTTCCGAACGGCGCGCGTCCGGTTGCGGGACGAAGCGCCAGACAAGTACCGAAGCGATACCCATCACGACGGCGAACACGACAAACGGAGCGCGGAAACCGAGCGCGGTTGCGAATATGATCCCTAGCGGAACACCTGCGATCTGACCGGCTGCAAGTCCGCTCAGTACCCATCCACTCGCCCAGCCTCGACGTTCGCGTGGGAAGTAATCACCAATATAAGCGATCGCTGCTCCGTTGAGAACTCCACCAGCACCCCCAGCAAACGCTCGAACGGCGAACAACGACGCGAAACTTTCGACGAACCCGTGCGCTGCGAGTGCAATCGTCATCAGAGTGGTTCCGATCAGCAAGATGCGCCTGCGTCCAATGCGATCGGAGACCGGTCCGGCAATGAGTGCGAACACACCGACGGCAAACGCATACGCCGTGATGAGAGTTCCGAGGAGCCCGACTGTTGTGCCTAGTTGATCTGCGATACGCGGTAGGATCGGCGCGATGATCATCACCTGACTAGCGAACGAAAACACCACCAACCAAAGGACAAAGAGAATCAAATACTCCGAGACAGTATCGTGATCAAGCACATTCATCCGACGATACTGATGTTGAGGTGGCGCTTGATCATGAGTCTACCGTCAAAACACCTACTTTGAATACTGTCCCAGCTGGATTACCTCGACTGTCGATACGACCGCGACAGCGATACTACCGATCGCTGTTGTCCCACTCGGAACAATGTGTTCTCTCATCTGGCAATCGGGGAGCGTGATTACAATCCCGTGAGAAGCAACACTGCTGTATAGCTCACTCCACCGACCGCAAACGCCCAGAATCGACTGTCGCTCTCTTCTGGGAGTTCTTCTTTGATTACATTGAGTACGATGCCCCCCGCTAAAAAGGCGAACAGAACTGCGAGTGCAGCCTCGTCGATTTCTATTAGGTACCCAACCATCGCTCCGAGTAAGAGTGCCACCGAAAGCAACCATCGAGCAATTCGGTTGTACTCTTTTTGATGTCTCTCTTGAAGTGCGAAATCGGTCACGACGAAGTGAAGGCCCATTGCAAACGTAAAAAAGAGTAAATTATCGATTTCTGGCTCCTGTTGGTGAATGAGAAGATAGCCAATAAGGAGGTTATAGAAGGCAAACGAACCCAGATGTATCCAAAATATTTTCGTGTTAACCTGAGGAGCAACTGTCCGATTGCGGTGTGATGATTGCTGCGCAAGCCGTTCAATCCCATAAAAGAACGTAAATCCAGCGAGCGCAACGAGATAGACGTGCCGTTCTGAGAATGCGAGGGGAATCGGCTCTGCTTGCTGGATGGTCCGTCCGCTTCTGCTGAGTTCCGGAAACACGTGAACAAAGACATACGCTACCGAAGCACCCCCAGCAAACGAGAGCCAGCGACTGCGAGGAACGCTACTCAAAGCAGTAAGCCGGTTTGCATACAAGTGCACGATAGATAATCCGATAGCACATATCGATGCGAGCACGACTGGTTCAGCCTGCAATACGAACATCAAATCACGCCAACCATTACTTCCAACTATACGTAGTGGATAAATAATCTTTATGCCGGCAGACTTATGTATAGATTCTATGCTTTGAAGATGGGAAAATGCCGGAAGACGTTAGGTTGTGGCGCTTAGTAGCTGTGACGTAGAACAGTTGACTACATGGCCTGCCGGAACGCTATTGAGAGCGCGTCCCGATAGAGAGATTACACCATGGCCGAACATGATTCAGACCATCCCGAAACTACGCTGAATCAGTGCTCAGCGCCATTCGGCTCGATATCTAATCATCCAAACCACTCTGCGTGTGAAGCGAACGATCATTTCGCCCTTTTATACGAGACGCACACACAGCAGTTCTCGACAGTTATTCCGTTCATTCAAGAAGGCCTCGAACAGAACGAGTACTGCCTGTATATTGTTGACGATAACACAGAAGCCGATGTGGTGACAGCGATGCGTGCGGCCAACATCAATGTCGACGCTGTGCGCGAATCAGGACAGCTGTCGATCCACACCAGTGAAGAACTCTGCCTCAAATCCAGTGCGTTCGACCAAGAAGCTGCGATCGATTTCTGGAAGCAGTCGTTTTCGACGGCACGCAAAAACGGATACGGAGGCATTCGGGGCACGGGTGAGATGACGTGGATCCTCGACAGTGAAATAACACCTGAGGAACTACGGGCCTACGAAAACAAACTCAACACAGTCTGTTCCAGTCAGGGCTATGTTGGACTCTGCCAGTACAATCGCTCGCGGTTTCCCCCGGACGTCTGCGCTGCGATTGTCAATCACCATCCAAAGTTCGTCTACAACGACACCAGCATTGAGAACTTTTACTATATCCCACCCGGCGGGGAATTTGATTCGGAACGCTCTAACGACCCCTGCGCTTGGCAGCTGTCGACACTCGTCGAACGAACGAAAGCCGAAAAGGCGCTCAGGCGCCGTGAGCAAGGTTTAAAGGAATTGGACGAAGCGACACGGAAGCTGATGTGCGCTGATGCCAATGAAATTACTGAATGGGCCGCCGATCTTGCGCGAGCCGTACTCAATGTCGAATTTACCTCGTTCTGGCCGTACAACAAGAGAACAGGAGAGTTGGAGCTAAAGAGAAGCAGCACGGAGCTCCAGACAGACGTGACCGCGCTCGCGGAGCTGTACGAAACGCGCGCATGGGGGACGTTCATCTCTGAGCAAACAGAGACGCTTGATCATCTCAAGCCACCCCAAGAACAACTCGAGTCAGAAGCTCCACTTCGAAGTGGAGTGATTGTTCCCGTTGGTCGACACGGCATTTTCTGTGCGGGATCGACTCACCAAAACAGATTCGACGACATGACGGTGAACTTGGCGAAGATGATCGGTGCGAACATTGAAACTGCGTTGGATCGCGCCGAGCGCGAACGAGCTTTGAATGAGCAAACTATTCAGTTAGAACGAGTGAATCGGATCAATTCCATCATCCGAAGGACAATTAACGCGATCGTAGATGCCGATCCAGGCGCTGAGATCGAACAGATCGTCTGTGAGCGACTTGCAGCCTCTCCCTCATACCAGTTCGTCTGGATTGGTAAACCAGATCTTGAGACGGGCAGGATCACACCAAGTGCATGGTCTGGTGGTCAAAGTGGCTACCTCGACCGAATTGTGCACACAACCGATGACACTGTTACGAGAGGAGATCCGATTGGCAGCGCAGCGCGAACGCAAACAGTGCAGGTAGTACAGGATGTCTTGACAGACCCGGGATTCAAACAGTGGCGAGAGCAAACGCTCACCGAGGGTTTTCGTGCTTGTATCAGCATTCCACTCGTCTACGAGGAGTCCTTCTACGGAGTATTGAATCTATACACCGACACACCGAACGCCTTCAGTGAGCGAGAGCAAACAGTACTTGGTGAACTTGGTGAGACAATTGCGCACTCGATTAACGCTGCAGAAACCAAGCGGACGCTACAGGCAAGCAGCGCCATCGAGCTGAAGCTGAATATCCCTAATTCGGACGACGTGCTTGCCCGAATCGCCCGAGATACTGACTGTCAGATCGAGCTCGAAGAAATCGTTCCGCTGACAAACGATCTCTCGTATTTCTTCTTCCGAACAGAGGATGCCAGCACGGACAATGTACTGGCCTCAGGCAAACAGCAGTCCAGTGTTGGAGAGATACACATCATCAAAGACAAGGAAACAAACCATCTGTTCGAGGCTGTGGTCACCAAACCAACGATTGCCTCGTGTATCGTGGATAACGAGGCCACGATCCGATCACTCACTATCACAGACCAGAACACAACAGTGATCGTCGAACTTCCATCGACCGTCACTGTCCGCGAATTTCTCGAAGCTCTACGGACGAACTATCCAGACACCGAGCTCGTAGCGCGACGTCCCCATGGAGCATCGGCTTCGGCTCCGGAGAAAAATGAAGTGCAAAAAGCTGTTGCTGAACAACTCACTAACCGCCAACGGGAAGTTATCGAAACAGCTTACATGAGTGGATTCTTCGAATCTCCGCGTGCACGGACTGGCAGTGATCTCTCTACTGAATTGGGAATCTCTCAATCAACGTTCTCTCATCACTTGCGTGAGGCCGAGCGCAAGCTCTGCGAAATCGTACTCGAGAATGCGTGAAATACCTGCTTTCCGGATTTGTTCGCAACCATTGTGGACGGAATCGTTCACACGTAACTGCCCATCGAACTGGGACTATCGACTCAGAGCAGTGTTGAATGTCGAATTGGTTCTCACTGGATACGTATCGACAGTACCTCATCAAGACTCTAGATAGTTCGTAGTGTCGTTTGTCGTGGCCGAACATTTTCGAGGTCATATTTTCCCCGCTCCCGCCCATCGGGGAACGCATGGGTACCGAGCACTCAAAAGACGATTCCAACGTGTTCTCACGTTTACCGGGTCCTATGCAGATCACCACTGTGGGATCACTCACACTACGCACGGTGACATTCGGGCTCCCCGATCGCCTATTTGCCCGATACACGTTGGAATATCTCGTCCGAAACGAGAGATCTGTCAGAATTGAGTGTATGAGCCACAGTAGAAGACCAGAACCACTGTCTGTGAGACGCCCGAAAACAGTGTCAAAATCATAATACTGTGACTATGATACAAAGAAGACCAATACCACGATCGTCGCTCGATTCCCTGTTCGATGTTTTGTCCAATAAGCACCGTCGCCGCTTGCTCATCGAGTTGGCCGAGCACGCCTCCCAAGATGAGGTAAATGTCCACGTTTCTACCGTCGTTACCACTGAGGTCGAGGATCGAAAATCGATGAAGATACACATGCTCCATACGCACCTCCCGAAGCTCGAAAAAGCGGGGTTCATCGAATGGGATCGGGATCAAAATGTCGTGCGGACTGGACCACAATTCGAGAGGATCCGACCGGTAGTGAAATTACTATCGGAGCACGCCGACGAATTTCCGAACAACGAACACTGACTGAATGTAGGTCGTTTCGACTCTGATGATAGCTTCTTGTCGTCTCGTGCGGAACCGATGCCTCTACAGGAACAGCGCTGCCTGATGTTTCTGAATCGTTGTACATCGTATCGAAACAGACGTGTGTGTTATTCTACCCCTCGAATAGACCGTACAATGAAAGATACCCCATCTATATGACCATTGCGATCGACAGAAGGTCGATTGACAAGCGTATCCAACATTAATTATTGTATACGTTACTATACTCTATCCATCATGTTCCAATTGTGTCTGTTTGAGTCTTGATTCTAACCGTTAGCAACTTACCCATATGTAGAATTTAAAATATATGTATTATATCTGTATCTCACTAACACATAGGTGGAAACTAGGAAATGAATAATACACTATACCGGTAGTAAATTGTTACAGGACTCTGCCCACCGTCCTTTTTCCGTTCGTACTGTTACATCTCGTTCGAAGTCGTTTGGTCGATAATTTGTGAAATATGCAGCAACGATAGTTATATAGCAATTTCTAGCATGTTTAATTATTTCTATACGATGTCGATGATGAGTACAGAGGTATTGTGATTATTATTTTTATATTCTGCTTAGAATTAACGCCAAATGTTCGAATTTTTTATGGCGGAGTCGTGCCCTCTCGACATTGCGTGTTGGCTGAAAGCGGACGTGAATGTCTCCAGTACCGCTCGTACAGTCGCTCTGCCCAGCCGAGTAATGCGGGGTTGGTGCTGCTCACGCACGCGCTGAGATGTCCCTGCTCGTCGTAGGACCCTACAATCCCTCGCTGATCGGTGAGTGTGAGTCCAACCCCGATTGTTCCCTCGTACACATAGAGATTACACGCAGCGGCGAACAGGTCCTCAAATTCAGCAGCATGCGATGGATCTGGTGGTTCGGCTGCTGTTTGCGGGAGAACAAGATCCATTGCAGTACCACGCCCAAGGAGCTCCGCATAAATCTCGGTATGCAACTGGCTTAAAATTGGCACCAACCCACGAAGTGTCTCTATCGAATCCTCGCGTAGCGTGTTTGTGTACTGTCTCAGTGGTGCGTGCGGTTGAGACGAATCCGCGACGATGATCTCGGCGTCGGCGAGCCATTTCGGATTTGGGGCATGCTCAGAGGTAGTAAGATTTGCGAAGAACGGCTTGCACGTCTCGATCGTTTCGAGCGCAGATAGAAAATCTGCGTACTGCAGAGCAATGAACTCACCGTTGGTCGTGAGGTGGTATCTCCCGTCGATTTTTTCGATCCATCCCCGATCAACCAGCGACGACAGGTTGCGCTGTACGCCACGGCGAGACAGTTCGAGTACCTCAGTGATATCGCACGGAGGACAGGGATCGTCTCTCAGCTGCTGAAGAATTTGAATCCGGTGCGGCGATGCGGACAGGAACTGGATGTCGTCGTGATAATCATTCATTGTATTCGGTGAATGTTTGAATTCGTTTTGCTCTCATGCCAACAGCCGTACCAACCGGAAACGGAATCGTCATCGTTCCAGTGTTTCTGAGGGAGGGACAGTTGAACCACGTAACGTCTGCTACCGGTTTTCATTCTCGTCTGTGTCATCTGAGGGATCCATCATCGCTTACTTCGATTGCCTCAGCACTAGTACAGAGACGAGAAATATTAGTTTTCATCTTTAAAATATTGTGCAATAAATATGATCGAAGAGGTAAACGTAGGAACGACATTCGGACGATCGAAGCACATCACGATCGGGACACGTCTGCTGACAGCAAGAGACGTGAAAATCACACCGATTGGAACGAAACCGAGGCGCCAAAGCGGAACGGTCGGAAATTTCGCAATGTGTGCGATGGCTTCACTGTCGATAATAAACTCAACTAACAATATCATTACCTCACAGAGAAGCCCATCGATCAAATGTGACAGTAGAACTTTAGGAGACTGACTGTGTAGCGGTTGTCTCGTGTCCATCAGCTTGAATCATCGGACAAGCCGCACTCCTGTTAGACGATCTCGCTTCAACACACCGTGGATGCTCACTCAGTCTACCATTCCAGTAAACCATCCAGGGACATCGTCTGAGTCGGGGCCGTCAGATTCGTCGGTCTCTGATGCTGTGTCGGAATCTGTGGTGTTGTTCGGCACGTCGGCATCACCATTCTGTTCTTTGTCACCTTCCTCACTAGACACGTTCGGATCAACCTCGGTCGGAGGAACAACAGCCGGCGTGAGCATTGCCGCAGGACCTTCCTGAGCAGTGACTGCCTCTGGCGGTACGTTTGGCCCGGCAATGAGTCGGACTGCCAATCGTCGGTATGCCGCGAGAAGATCACGAACTGTGCCGGTGAATGACGGAATTGTGGTCAGCTGCGCAACGCCCATTCGCTCGGGGATTTCTGCAGCTGAGAGACCCTTACAGGTACGGGAGACAACCATTCCACCGACAGTACCGTCAAGGTGGTCTATGAGACGTATCGTCTTTATCGCGTCTACAACTGCAACTTCGGCAGGTGTTGTGACAATGATGGTACTATCAGCGAGCTGTAATGGAACTGCCACCTCGTGTGTGAGGCCCGTTCCTGTATTGAGGATAAGTGAATCGTAGTCCTCAGCGAGAGTTTCAACAACGTCGGCTAGTCGATCCGGATCTGCCTGCCCGTAGGCATCCAAGGTTCCAGAGCCCGGATAAACATCGAGCTGTCCGACTTCGTCCGTTCCAATCACGCGCTCGACACAAGCCTCTGCAAGCGAGACAGTTCCACTGAGTACTTCGTGAATCGTCGGTTCGTGAGAGAGACCGATAATTCCCTGCAGATTCGGCATCACGAGATCAGCGTCAACGAGGGCTACACTCCGACCGGTCGCTCGGAGCGTAGCCCCAAGATTCACCGCCGCTGTTGATTTTCCGACTCCTCCCTTACCTCCAGCGATAGCGTACACAGTCGCAGTCATTGGTGATGACAATGACGACCACAGTGATGAAAATTAACACACCGTCAAATAAAGTTCCCCCCATCATGTTATCTATAAAAAGTTAAATATAAAGTAGGTGTTTTTGTTCGAATTCAGTCGGCGGAGTGACGGGTCAGACCGCTGTCTCCAGGACGCCGCCCGTCCGGACAAAGAAGTAGACGACAAATGCTGCGGTGAGCAGCCATTGACCCACGTTGACGTCCTTCCAATTTCCTTGTGCGACTTTCATGAACGGATACGAGATGATTCCTGCCGCGATCCCGTAGGCGATCGAGTACGTCAGTGGCATAATGAGGATGGTCATTCCGGCAGGGATAGAGTGAGAGATTTCTCCCCAGTTGATGCTGGTCACGTTGCGCAGTAACATCAGTCCGACAACCACGAGCGCAATGTGAGAAGCATACAGCGGGATGGCCGCTGCTAGTGGAACAAACGCCAATGAGATCAAAAACAAGATTCCGACCACCAGCGCAGTCATCCCCGTGCGGCCACCTTCTTGAACGCCCGTTGCGGACTCAATGAAGGTCGTTACCGTCGAAGTGCCGAGCATGCCACCAACCGTCGTCCCGACCGCATCAGCTGTTAGTGGTTTGTCCATATCCGGGAGATCCCCGTCCTCATCGAGGAAGCCCGCCACCTGCGAGACACCGGTAATCGTTCCCGCGGTGTCGAAAAAGTCTACAAAGAAGAATGTGAAAATGATCAACGAGAATGCGAACGCATCGACGTTCTGAAAGCCTTCGACGAACGCGCCGGCAATCGGCGTAATATTGTATGTCGTGGGGGGAACGTCTGGTGTTAGCGTACCAGCCTGAACGAGACCAAACTGTTCGACACCGTATCCGGCGGCGGAGGTCAAGAGAATGCCGATGACAATTGCGCCCGTGACCCCTCGCGCACGCAACATCAGTGTCAAAAAGAGCCCCACAATGGATAAGAGTGCAATAGGATTCGAGGCAACGCTCCCGAGCGTTATGAGCGTGGAGGGGTCGTCGACAACAACCTGCATCTCCTGTAATCCAATGATAGCCAAGAAGAGACCGATACCAGTTCCGACGGAGAACTTCACCGGTGTCGGGAAGAGCTTGATAATGTATTTACGGGCCCCAATTGCTGTCAGGATGAGGAAAAGTATACCCTCAGTCACAACCGCAGCTAACGCCGTCTTCCACGAAATTCCCATTGCGCCGACGACTGTGAATGCGAAGAATGCATTGAGACCCAATCCGGGGGCCTGTGCGAATGGACGGTTTGCGTAGAACGCCATTATCGAAATGGCCACCACAGCCACGAGAATTGTAACCACAGCCAACATCTGACGAACCTCGCCAGGAGTGTAGCCATCGATGATGATTCCCGGTTTCTTACCGGGAATGCCCGCCAAAATAGCCGGGTTCACAACGACAATGTAAGACATTGTCAGAAATGTTGTGATTCCAGCTATGATCTCTTGTCGGAGGGAGGTTCCGTGTTCGGCGAACCCAAAGAAGTTCGCTATGAATCCCGTCGATTGGTTTCCTGTTGGTTCATTCCCTGCTCGATCGTCAGCCGCTGGTTTTTTTGCCATTGCTGCTCTTTCCTCAGCTATCACTCTTCCTCATGTTATATTTTATGAAGTACATCCTTCGCAGTCGTTGCCGAATCTAATCGGTAGCTCGGTAATCCGAATATTAGTTTCCAATTACTACTGTACAATTGTAATTGTATTACTATTTATATTTATTTATACACAATACAATATATAATTCTAAGAATCAAATGTAGCAAGATCGATTATATGGAAATGAGAAGACGAACGCAAAGGAAATTCGGATGCGTTGCCTCGTATTCGTAACTCACTGGATCGGCCTCTCGATACGCCTCGGTCGGCGTTGGCTCCAGCAGTTCATCCAGTTGAAATCCGGCGTCAAGCGCCGGTTCAATCATCGCAGAGAGTGGTCGACGATACGCCGGCACATCCACCGCCATACCGAAGCTCTCCCACGTCGCCGTTACCTGTTCTGTTTCGTGATAGTTCACAGAATCATCATACTCTTCGAAATCAGCGTGCGGATGCTGGACTGAGAACACGACCCAGCCATCGGTGCTGAGGATACGGCGGAGATCACGAAGCAACGAATTCCAATCTCGTACGTAGTGAAACGCCAAGGAGCTGGCGATTCCATCGAAGCTGTTGTCAGGGAACGGGAGGGTGCTCCCCAAGTCAGCTTGAATAAACTCTCCTGTCGGGACTCGGGGCCGTGCGTAGGTGAGCATCGTGTGGCTCACATCTACTCCAACGACAGTAGCCCCACTGTCAGTCAGTTCTGTTGTGAGATGACCTGCGCCACAACCGGCATCGAGGATCCGATCTCCTTGGACGTTTGGAAGCAACGAAAGCGTTGCAGGCCGTTCGAGATATGCGTTCGCAGGCTTCGTCTCGCCTTTGCGATCGTATCCAGGGGCAAGTCTCTCGTAGGCGCGGTAGGCAACGGGTCGATCCGGCGTGTCGGGCATTGGAGAGTCGGATGCGAGACGGACAGAAAAAGTAACTGAACTCAGAGAGCCACAGCATTCGACGTTTTTCGTGTGATTCCGCTTGTGTTAGCCATTGTGCTCAATCAGCCACTTACGAGACGTCCACCGATAAGTTTGAGATAAAGAAACGGGACGAACCATTCCAATTTGGACTCTCGTTTCTTCACTCACGCGATGGCCGATTCCCAGACGACGATAACCGAGGGTGTCACGACGAGGGCAGTGATGTACGAGTAGACGACAGTGAGCGCGATTAGCACACCGAACTGACCCAAGACAGGAAAGAGCGCTAAGACCAAGACGCCGATGCCTGATGCGGTCGTAAGCATACTCCCCGTGAGCGCACCTCCGGTACCGAGTACTGTTCGCTCTAGTGCGGCGAAGACGTCGTCTGTCAGTTCGTACTCATCGGTGAACCGATGCACGACGTGGACAGAGTAGTCGATGCCGAGCCCGAGCGCGATGGCGAGAATCGTCGCCGTCAGCGCATTGAAAGGAATATCGAACAGGCGCATCGATCCGGCAAGCAACGCGACTGAGACCACGATCGGCACGAGATTGACCAGTCCGAGCGACGCTCGTCCTTCGAGCATGTGGTAGATGAGGAGGAGGAAAACTGTCGTTGCCAGTAGCGCAACAGCGAGGCTCTGGATGGCCGATGCCAGAATTGTGTCGGCGATCTCTTGGAACACCACCGTGTTGCCAGTTCCCGTCGCTGATAGCCGGTACCGATCGGCCATACTGTGAACGTCGGTGGTGATCGCGTCTTGTGAGGCGCTAGATTTCACCGAATAGACGATCTGCGTTGAAGTGTAGTCCTCGGTGATGTACTCAAGCGTCTGTGAACGATACGGCGAGGAGAGCAGCTCATCATAGATTTCCTCGAGGTTATCGTCGGGCACGCCGTCGTCGTCGACATCGTTTCGCTCGACGAGACGTCGAAATTCGGGAGACTGAGCCGCATAATCATCGATCACCATGAGGATGCTCTGTGCATCTGCTCGTCGATTTGATGCGATGAACGAATCTGGGGGATCACGGTTGGCGTGATGGATCGATTCGAGCGCGTAATCTGCGGTCAATGATCCCTGGGCGTATATTGTAACCGTATCGTCCTCCGCAGAGGCGAAGTTCTCCTCCAGAAAGTTCGTCGTTTTTGTGACGGTGTACTCGTTTGGAGCAAACGGCTCGGGCAGGCTTTCGAGATAATCGGGAACGTCCTCGGGCGGGAGGAAATCCTCCGTATTGAACGAGGTGTCAACCCCCGTCGCGTAGTACGATGATCCAGCGGTGAACAACAAGACTGCGATGAGAAAGACGTAGGGTGCTTTCCGGGCAATTACTAGTCCGACCGGCAGCACCCGAGACAGCGCAGAGCCTTCGGAACCCAGTGGCTGCTCGCCAAAGCGTGGGAGTCCTCTGCGAATGCTCAGTTCGTCAAGGAAGACCTTCGCTGCCGGTAAGAAGATTCCGAAGATGAGGAACGTGAAGACGATGCCAATCGCGGCGACGAATCCAAAGTCACGAATCGGCGGTAGATCGCTCACACCGTTCGATGAAAATCCCATGACCGTCGTCCCCGTCACGATGAAGAAGGCTACAAGGAGCTGGTCAGTTGCGATTCGCATCGATGATCCCACATCTTTTCCTTCAACACGCTCCTCACGGTATCGGTTGATTGCGTGGATCCCAAAGTCAATCCCTACCGCCAACAGGAGAGGCGGGACGGCAATCAGCAACTGCGAAAAGGGAATCCCCGCGATTCCCAAAAATCCGAACGTCCAGACAATCGCCATTCCAAGGGCAATGACACCCAAAAGCAAGTCAAGCGGATCTCGATAGGAGTATATTAAAAAGGCGAAGATCAACAGTACCGCTGCAGGCGTGATGATCAACATCGAGTCAGTGATGACGCTGCCGTTCTCTGCAGCGATGATCCCCGACCCGAACACCGTGATATCGGAGTCAACAGAGCCCACGACAGATTGGGCCGTCGTCTGGATAGGCGTGAGAGGGCTCGTTCCACCCTGTCCCGCCGTGGTCGAGACGCCGCCCGGAATTTCGTGCTCGACGACGCCGATGGTCGCCGATGCCGAGGCAGCTTCGCGGTTGAAGTCGTCGCTCACGATCCCCCGGAAGCCGTCGCTCTGGGCTGCTCGCTGAACAGCGTCCTCGACCTCAGATCTGCTTGCTCCTTCTATCGCGTCGATTTGTGCGCCGACAGTTGTCGCGTTCGGATCGATCGTCTGAGCGACGATCGCTGCTGCGCTAGAAGTAGACACGACTCGCAGATTCTCACGGTCCTGCAGGCGCTGTTGTACTTCGAGTATCGCAAGCAACTCCCCTTTCGAGAGCACATTTGTGCCCTGCTGAATGAGTTGTGTCGTTCCGTTGGTGGTCTCGAACGCCGGAGAAAACTCCTGATTGACTTCCTCGAGAGCTTCCTGAGACGGGCTTTCCTTGGTGAACTGCTCGGTACCAGCTTCTGTTGAGATGTTCCCGAGTCCGACCGAAAATACTGCCGTCAGCAGGAAAAATGTGAGAATTACAGCTCGTGGACGCTCGGTGATCCACTCATCAACGAGGTCGATCACTGCTTGATAATTTACTCTCCCCCGTTCACCGCCGTTGGTACTCGATTCCACGCTGCTGTGGCGATCAGTATCTGGATCCACGCCAGTGTCACCGTCGACGTCCGAGTCGGCAGTGGAATCCTCTCGATCGCGCACCATTTACCGTTCCCTGCCCCTGCCGTTGCCGTTACCGTTTCGCCGGCGGACGACTACCACTGTAAGGACTACGACGAGTACCGCGAGCAAAACGGGTAGTATCGGTAATCCACCGCTACCGATTGACAGAAAGCTGTTGTTCTCGGGCTCGCGTACCTCGATTGGAATATCGTATGTATCCGAGAGCTTTGATTCACCGTCGGCGGTGTCGTACTGGAAGTCGAGCGAGAGCGGATAGGTACTCGCCGTTGCACCTCCTGCCGCGCTCACTTCGAAGGTGACGTTCGCCGATTCTCCAGGACGAAGTTCGGAGACGAAGGCTTCGTCGTCGTCGAGACTCAACGGATCGTCAACGAACGCTTTTGCGTTGATGTTTTTAACCGTGCTGTTGCGGTTGTTCGTGATTTCGAGTTCGACGGGTTCGCTGTTACCGACACCGACGCTCGTGTTCCGTTGTGTGATTTCGAATTCATCGCGTTGGGACGCAACGTCGACCTGAACGGAGAGGCGATCGCTCGTTCGAGGATCACCCTGTGTATTGTCGTAGTTAACGCTGAAGGAAAGCTGGCGGAGTCCACCCTCTGCGCCGTCGGTTACCTCGATTGGGAACGAAAAGTTTCTTGACTCGCCAGCTGCGATCGTGCCGAGCGCGAATTCGTTCTCTTGTGGTTTAAGATTTGAATTGTCGACAGGGAGAGTAAGCACTGCATTGCGGACGTCGTTCGGGCCTTCATTGACGATAGTTCCGGTGATGGTTCCTTCATCACCAACAGTGAGATTTCCGCTCACGTTCGAGAGGCCGAACGTCTGTTCACGAAGGGGTGTTACACCAAAGGTTTGCTCATCCGAACGAGCTGATTCGCCGTCAGCGTCGGTGTACGATACCGAGGTCCGAAGCGGATAGCTTTGCCGTTCAGTATCGTTCGACATTCGCACCTGATACTCAACTGTTTGTTGTTCACCGTCATCCCATTCACCGACGAATCGGGTAGCGTTGCCCGTCGACCCTACCACTACATTCGGACTCAGTGATGAGAGCGAAACAGTCGCCTCGGTTACGTCCTCACCGGTGTTTTCGAGGGTGACACTGACTGTTCCTCGGTCACCGATCGGTGCGTCCGAGGAAGTCGAGACAACCTCAAAATCGTCTGATTCTTCCCCGATTTCGACGCCAAGAGTAACTGGACCGGCCTGTGCCGACTGGTCATCGTCGTCGGTGTACGAGAGCGAGGCCTGTAATGGATATTCGCCCGTCGCAATGGATTTTGCAGCGGTTGCTTCAACGACAATAGTGTTCGTTTCTCCACTTTCCCACTCTCCGACGAACTTGCTGACGTTCGGTGATCCTGTGAAGAGAATGGCTCCGGAGAGCGACTGGAGATTGACGACAGCATCTTCGGCGTCTTCGCCAGTGTTTTCGAGCTGCACCCTCACGGTGCCCTGCTCACCAGACGACAGATCCGAATCAACCTCAACAACTTCAAGAGCATCACGGTTCGTTCCTGACTCCGTATTCGGTGGAGGTGCCGTCTGAGTTGATGATCCTGTATTCGGTGGAGGTGCCGTCTGAGTTGGTGAACCCGTATTCGGTGGAGGTGCTGTCTGAGTTGGTGAACCCGTATTCGGTGGAGGTGCTGTCTGAGTTGGCGGAGCCGTATTCGGTGGAGTTGTCGTCTGAGTTGGTGAACCCGTATTCGGTGGAGGTGCCGTCTCAGTTGGTGGGGGCGACTGAGTGGTCGTTCCCGACTCCGGGGGAGTTCCATTCTCCGATTCGTTCGGAGCTGCCGTCTGGGTGAGTGAACCGTTGTCTCCTTGCTGTGCAACTGCAGTCCCGTCTATTTCGGCTCCAACAATCCCAAAAGCGCCAGCCTGAAGCAACAGAACACCCACAATCACCGCCACTACCCCGTTGGACTCAGCATCCATTGTCTATACTCCTGGTTTCGAGTGTCGACGTAAATAATGCATTCATACATCCATCAGTAACAACACATGAACTAGTTCGATCGAAGTTGCGGACAATCAACCGCAGTCTGTCTATTTGACTCCCGTTTTTGACCGCAAATAGTTCTGCTGTATCCTGTGGAGGGGATCGTCCAGCGGTCTGGTGTGCCATATTTCACCACCAGTTCTCGGTGATCGATAGTCGTGACTCCGATATCACTTCCGTATCGCTAGTAACCGAGTTGAATGACCATTCATTAACCATGGGTGTGAATGAACGGTCGTCCTATTATTAAG
Source organism: Halocatena marina (assembly GCF_023276375.1). Lineage (GTDB taxonomy): Archaea > Halobacteriota > Halobacteria > Halobacteriales > Haloarculaceae > Halocatena > Halocatena marina. The sequence goes on from NZ_JALLPK010000001.1 coordinate 1,715,368, forward strand.
TTTGTGATTTTAGAGTACCGATGGACAACGACACCGTTGAGAATATAATTCAGAATATCAGCAAGTGATGTGCCCGTAGCACAACCTCCATCAGTTACCTCGACAACATTTCCAATTTCCATATTATACGAAGTTATTTTTGAGTGTGGAGGGGAATATACTAACTAGTGCGACGCAAGTAGCCGACAGCGGAGATACTCATTCAGTTCTTGCTCGACTGCCTTGACCGAGATAGGATCAGTTGTTGTGCAGCAGAATACGGCCCACTGAATCACGTGTTTTGCTCGCTTTTGACAAACTGCTCCCGGGATATTTCGTTGTGTAGTGCTGTGCTTTGATCTCAATGACAACGTTGAGAAGAGTAGTACTACTTGAGACACCACTATTTTCAGAGCTATGTCGCAACTCCTCCGGGAGGATGATGTGATGAAAAGACTAAACGTGTGCCATTGTACGAGCCGTTTCTTCAGTTTCGATACGAGATTGATATTCAGAGATGATGAATTCGAGAACGGATATCAGATGATCGTCTTTCCCGCGATGGTGATTGTAAACAGCAGATTTGCTCATCCTCAACTGACCTGCAATCTTAGAGGTCGAACGTTCTGAATATCCATATTACAAAAGTGCTTGGCACGTCACTAGCACGATTACTTCTTTAATCCTTGAGAAATCATTCTCTGATACTGAGTTGCTCTCTTACATGACTGATGAAGTCTATCAAGCGATGATAAACGCGACGGTCGGGACAACCACATTCACACGTTGTGAGCGGTCAGTTAGAGAGCACCTCGGTTACGCCCGCAGCATCATCTGAACGGAACGTACGCCAGTAGCCTTGGACGTACGCACCGAGGAACATACCACCGATCGCCCACAGAATAGGGTAGTTTCCAATTCCGACGCTCGCGTAGGCCGCCCCCGGACAAATTCCCGAGACACCCCACCCGACACCAAAAATTGTGCCCCCCACGATGACATTGCGGTCGAGGTCTTTCACCCGGCGTGTGTACTCGCTTGCAGTCAGTGGTGCACGATCGAGATATCGGGTCGCACCTGCGAACGTGATACCAGTTACAACCGCCGCACCGCCCATTACGAAGAGGAGACCGAGGTCTTCGAACTGGAGAAAGTCCAGTACGACTTCGGGCCGAGCCATCCCACTGATAGCGAGACCAAATCCGAAGATCAGACCACCAACGTAGATGACGGGAAGGAACCACGGACTACGATCGTTTTTACTCATGGCGCAACCCCCAGTGCCTGCACAAGTTGAGCAGTTCCGATGGCGACGACGAGGAACGTGCCGACGTTCACAATAGACGTGTTCGACAACGATCCGACTCCGCAAACACCATGGCCAGAGGTACAACCTTTTCCAAGGCGCGTGCCTGCACCGACAAGGATCCCCCCACCGAGCAGTCGCCACCACTGAACATTGGTCGTCCAACCACCAGGATGTAACACGAACCCGTACACAGCGGCACCACTGACAATGCCTGCAGTGAACACGAGACGCCAGTCACGCGACTGTACGTAATCTAGACGATTAAATCGGGAGACGTTAGATACGTATGACAATGTCGATTCGAGGAACGTACTCGCACCAGCAGTAATGTTCGTTGCGAGGTAGATGACTGCAGTCCCGAACCCGACCAAAAGTCCACCGAAGAGATACGGCATGATGCCACGGGGAAAGAAACCACTGACAGCGAAGGGTACCATCGACAGCGACATATTAATTCGAAAGCACTCCTTCGATTATGGTGCAGTTGACTGTGTCGAGTTCGAACGCTTCGAGTGACGCTCGGTCGAGATTGATTGCGGATATATCCGTGTGATTGGCGGGAAACGGTGGCATGTCCACGATGATGAACTCAACTAACTCACCTTTTTCCATCAAGAGCGCGCCAACTGGCTCCGTTACCCCACTCGGAGTTGTGTACATCCCATCCCGCATCGCAGAATCGCTGAAGTGTGCTGGTGCAATGATCGTCTCATCGTAAAGTGCCGGTGTTTGTTCCAAACTCACGCAGATCGACTCTGTAACGGTCTGTTCGTGTTCTTCATTCTCGAAATTTGACCGAAGAATACGCTTTTTCGGCTTATTCGGTGTGGCTGATCTTGTCATCCTTTCTGTGTGAGAGACAGTTCCTTCACGCATTGTCACACGTCACTACTATTCACATTCCAATAAGACTTTGCATAGATCTTCTATTGTTATGCAATACTATAGTTGCTCATTAGGCTTGGATGATCTAATACTACTGAATTAACGTGTGTTGGGATTGCAATTGTGTATGGTCTACGAACAGCTACCGATATCCTTTTGATGCTGGTTCTAGTATTGTGTGGTGAGGTCAATACTATGACCGAGTACGAAATCACCGAAACCCTCGATGTGATGGGACAGAACTGCCCAATGCCGGTCATCGAGACGAAACAGCGAATCGACCAGCTTAGCGGAGATGATGTTCTCGAAATTCTCGCAACTGATCCTGGAAGCAAGAGTGATATCGCTGGCTGGGCAGAGGCGACCGCTGGTGTCGAGCTCGTCGATCAACAAGAGCACGACGACGTATACAAACACTACGTCCGTAAGACGGAGTAAAAACAATGGATAAAATCGGAATCATCGTTTCTGGAGACGACCCGAAACGCCTCGCAATGGCAATGAATCTCGGCCACACAGCGCTTGCATCCGACATTGAGGCCCACCTTTACTTCACATTCGATGGCTTGACTCACCTGATGGAAGGTGAGAAAGATCTAACCGAAATCGAGCCTCTGCTCGAATCGGGAATGCCGAATCCGTACGATTTACTCGAGCAGTTCGTTGCCAACGGCGGCGATCAGGTCACGACAGTGGCCTGTACGACAACAATCGATATGCTCGGATGGCAGCAGGACTCAGTTGATGAGTCGGTCACGACCACGTTTGCGGGTGCGGCAACGTTCCTCGACGAAATGGACGATGCAGACCACGTGTTCAGCTTCTAACGGAGTCCTCGTGGATACATAGTAATGACTGATACCGCTAAGACCGAGGCTGCCAATACGGATACTGATCAGGTTGACGAAGAGCATCGAAAAATTGGAAAAGGATTATTAGACGAGAACATGGGGCCGAGTTCCGCGATGGCGCATCTCTATCGGGGGGAAATTCACCGAATGAAGCTCTGGCGAGAGCGTCTGGACCAGACGACGAACTGGTCGGTCATCGTCATGGCGGCAATCATCACATGGGCGTTTTCCAGTCCCTATAATCCGCATTATATTCTCCTAATCGGTATCGGTACACTCTCGGTGTTTCTCGTCATCGAAGCACGACGCTACCGTGGGTACGAGATCTGGCGAACTCGTGTCCGGAAACTTCAAGAGAACGTCTGGGCCATCGGTTTCGATCCGTCCTCTGGAGTGGATGATCCCGACTGGCGCGAGCGGTTGAGTCAGGATTATCGGGTACCGACACTCAAAATAAGCGCAGAAGAAGCCATTGCACACCGTCTTCGGCGAGTGTATCTGCTTCTGATCGGGATATTACTCGTCGCATGGTTCGCACGAATCACCGCATTCTCACTGAGTCCGTGGAATGAGAGCGCAGCGATCGGAATAGTTCCCGGTGAGATTGTCGTGACAGGGGTTGTGCTCTTTTATCTCAGTGCAATTTTTGTCGCGTGTCGTCCACGGACGTGGCACGCGAAAGGTGAGCTTCGAGCAGAGGACCTCCGGGAATAAAATCGCACTCCGTTTCATGCCGTATGATTTGACCCTTCACATCTCCCGATTGAAATCTGCTGCTCGGACGGTTCGACACCCAGCTTGAATCAGATCTTGGGGATGGTTTCTCATTCGACGCACCACATCGATTTCTCCTCAGGTGTACCGGCCGTGTTCTCGCGGGTAGTCAGCGTGGAGATCATCGTCGTAGCAGTTCACCATGTCATTCAGCGCATCATCGGCCATCGCCTGGCTGGCCGGTGGGGCAGTTTCGCCCGGCTCGTCACGACCCGCAGGTCCACGGATCCCAAACTGCGTGCGGGTTTCCGTCTCGACCCGATCGGTGAGATCCATGCCGAGTTGGAGGCTATCGAGCAGTCGCTGCTCGACGTTACCGGTGATCAGATTGCGGGCAGCCCGAACGTTGCACGCCTCGAAGTGCGCTTGAGCTTTCTGTTCGATCGTTTCTCGCTCGGCGATCATCTCCTGCTCAAACGCCTCAATTGCACCGACTACGTCGGTGTAGAACGCTTTTGGATGCTCAGCGGTGAAGTACAACAGTCGTTTGAACTCCCGGGTCGCATAGCGCGTGGCCTCCTGATGCTGCCAGTTTTGATCTAAAAAGCCGGCTGCGGCGTTTGACGTCATGTAACGATGGTGTCTGAATTCCGGTGGTACCTCCTCGGCAGCGATCGGAATCGGTACGAAGGGGGTGGTGACCGCGCTCGTCACCGCGGTCCACAGCGTCTGTAGTTCCTCGTGCGCGTCGGGGCGCAGGTGAGCGACCTGCCCGTAGCCGGCGAAGTCGGTCGACCAGCGAGGATCTCGAACCAGCGCGAGCATGTCTTCGAGCGTCACGGGAGCCAGCTCTTTGAGCTCCTGTTCGCGCTTTAGCGGATGACGTGCGTCCTGGAAGAATTCGGGATAGGAGTAGTCCTCACGCTGCTGTTCGGCAGGAAATTCGCCAACACCGTATACCTCAAGCAGATTGAGGCTATCGCCCTCGCCGTCCCACCAGCCCTGCTCCTTGGCAAAGCTCACCAGCTCGTCAGAAGCCATGAAGTCTGGGTCGTTTTCGTAATCGACCGGGAAGTCGAGGATGTAGCCGAAGTACGACACCCGTACCTCGTCTGAGCCGAGGCGTTCGGCGGCCCACAGGTCCCCGTCGGGATGGGCGAAATTAATGAACACCCATCCTTCGTTCTCGTCAGCGAACAGATGTGAATTGCCACCGTACGTCGAGTAGCCGTGCTCGTCCATCAGTCCGCCGACAACCTCGACGGCCTCTCGCGCAGTTGAGGCACGCTCCATCGCCGCACGCGATAGATCCGAGTACTGCGGGCCGTGCTGGGGCGTCGCCTCCTCGACCATCTCGACGAGTTCCGTGCGAGAAGGTGACCAAATGTCACGTGCGGCCAGACCGTGCTCGTTCAGTCCGCCGTTGGTCAGCGGCGGTGGAAAGCCAGCAAACTCCGAGTAGAATGAAGAGATGTACTTGTTGGTTTTCTTGGCCTGCGGGATCTCGGTTAGCTCGCCGGGAATGGTAGCGTCCTCGGTGGCGCCCACTGTAGTGGTGGCACCTTCGGGGTGTTGCTGTCGCGGGACGATCTCGATCCAGTGGCTGGACGGCTCGTGCCCAAACCCACCGAGAAGAGTCGACCCGTCGTCGGTCAGATCGCTGCCGACGTAGAAGCCGATGCTCTTCTCAGAGGGGAGATCCAATCCTTCAGTAGTCTTTGTGCTGCCGTCCGGTGCGGGATTACTCTCATCTATCTCATCCTCGTTTTCGGTGCCGTTTCCCCTCGCGTAACTCGGGAGCAGCGTGGTAGCAACTGCAAGTGCACCGAAACTACGTCGAGTAAGTCGTGCTAAATCCATGACATCACCTGTCTCAGGTGTTTTAATCCATTATATAGAAATGTTTTCTGAATTTAATTTATGTTTTTGTGTAGGATGGTCGATTGTGATCCAGTGATCGAGCGACTGATTCCGAACTCGTATGTGAACAATCCAGTCGCGGCGCTCCCGCAGTAACCCCCCGTTTGACCAGTTCGAAGAGCAGCAGTGAGTAGCGATCTCATCGCCACAGCACGTGAAAATGAGACTTCACAGGTGATCAAAACTGCGTCCGCTACTCGAATTCACGTACGATTAACCCGAAAACGAACGTACAAGGATAACGTGTCTTATGCAAAACCAAACATTCATTATAATAGTTGTTTCACTATTATAGACATTAAAGAATAAACATGGATCGTGATATATCGCGGCGTGCACTCATCAGTGCGATTCTCGCTGGAGGTGTCGCCGTCAGTGCGTTCTCACCGGTTCGGGGCTACCTCGAACGATTCGCCCCATTTTCGGGAGCTGCGTGGGATGCAACGACCCACGAGAACAATCAGACGATCGAAAACCCATACGGAGCCGCCGATGTCCGATACGACGAATACGGCGTTCCAAACATCACTGGTGAGAACGAAAGAGCGCTCTACTTTGCAGTCGGCTACGCACAGGCCCGCGACCGCGCCTTTCAGATGGATCTTCAGCGACGGTTAATGCGCGGACAGCTATCGGCTATTGTCGGAAATGCGACAGTTGATTCCGATGAATTTCACGTGAAGATGGATTTTGTGGGTGCAGCGAACGCTACTTGGAATTTACTCAGAGACACTACCGTCGGCACGCACATCGAGGCCTACTCAGCGGGTGTCAACGCAGTCATAGACGACGATCCATCTGTACTCGAATGTTCTCTACTGGAGTACGAACCCGAGCCGTGGACCCCGGTCGACTCGATGTTGCTACAAAAGCAGATTGCGTGGAATCTCACGGGAGACTTTCGGACGCTCCGAAAAGCACTCGTGAACAGTCGCCTTGGCAGGAAAGCGGCAAACGAACTCTATCCGGCGCGACTCGATCACGGAGCACCAATCATCCGTACCGACAGCCGTTCATCGTCTCTGTCTCACGATTCACCTTCCGGCTACGCTGTCGATCGAGCACTCACCGAGTGGTTGAGTCGATTCGAATCGCCTGCCGGAATCGGCTCGAACAGTTGGGTCGTTTCTGGTGAGCACACTGCAAGCGGTGCGCCGATCGTGGCGAACGACCCGCATCTGAACCTGATGGCTCCGCCCGTCTGGTACGAACAGAATCTCCGGTCGAATGATATGAGTGTCCGTGGAGTGACGTTCCCCGGCATTCCGTTCGTGATCATCGGCGAGAATCAGGCTGGTGCATGGGGTTTCACCAACACCGGTGCCGACGTTATCGACTTCTATCGCTACGACACCCGCGATGGGCGTTACAAGTACGAAGATGACTGGCGCGAGTTCGACACCAAACAACACGAAATTGTCGTTACTGATGGTGAGAATCGGACGGTGACAGTCAAAAAAACCGTCCATGGTCCAGTCATCGAACGCGAAGGGGCGCACGTCGGTGTTGCGTGGACTGGCCATACAGCAGAGGAGACTGCGCGTGCAATATACGAATACAGCCACAGCACGGGGATTGAGGACGTTTTGACGGCGACAAGGCGCTTTGATGTGCCGACTCAGAACCTCGTCTATGCTGACCGAGACGGCAACACGCTGTACTACGTTACCGGAAAGATCCCGATTCGGACAGTTGATGGCGAGGAAGTCCCCGGCGATCGGATTTTCGACGGTTCCGCCAGCGAGGCTGAATGGCAGGGATTCACGCCGTTCGGGATGTCGTCGTGGGAGGGTTTCATCCCATTTGATGAGAAACCGCACGTCATCAATCCAGACTACATCGGAACGGCAAACCAACGGGTGATTGATAGTCCAGATCATCACATCGCCGAAGCCTACGCTGACCCGTACTGAGGGACCCGGATTTACGACCTGCTCGACCGGCGAGCGAAGTCGGAGAAGCCGATAGACACCGCATTCGTAAAACGAATACAGTGTGACACGCGGGACTTGCGCGCGCAAGTACTTGCTCCGCAGATCGTGGACGCTGCGCGTCACTCCGACAACACAGCATCGGTAACACAGTACGTCGATGCGCTCGATTCGTGGGACTATCGGATGGAACGGGACTCAACCGCGGCACTCGTGTTTGCACGCTGGTTCGAGCACTACCGTGAGGCGGTGTTTGGTCCCACATTCGAGCAACACGGCCTCGACTCGTCGTACTATCCAACGGATTGGGTGCTCCAGCACCTCTCACCGGACAGTTTGTGGTTTGGTGATGACTCGCGTCCAGCGGTGATGGTGCGCGCGCTCCGTCAAGCCGTCTCCGAGATCGAAGCAGCTGAGTACAATACGTACGGCGGATACAACACGACCAGCGCGATGACTCATCCGCTTGGACTTTCATTCTTAAACTACCCCACGATAGCAACCGACGGCTCACGCGCGACAGTGAACAACTACGCGGTCGAACAGTCAACTGGAAGCAGCTGGCGGATGGTCGTGTCGATGGATGGTTCTGTGTCGGGAGTGCTTCCTGGTGGAAACTCCGGGGCGTACTTCTCAGAACAGTACGACGATCAGCTCCGGATGTGGACAGATGGGGAGTATAAGTCTATGAGTCGTGAGATACGCGGGACACCGACGCTTACATTCGAGACGAGTGGGGAGAATAGATGAATTCGAGGCGAGAGCGATGAGCCGCACAGCCCGCTGGCGAGCGGTCCGAACAGACGAACGGTGGCGGTGGGCAGCGATGGTTGCGTCTATCGCTGTCGGTCTCGTCGCTGCCTCAGTCCATTGGTCTGGACTGTTTCTCGGCGGATCGCTCGTTGGACTCGCATCCACGACCCGGAAGCGAGCACTCTTATCGGGTCTCGGTTTCGGTGTGTTTGTCTGGGTCGTTTTCGCACTGACGCTCTTCGTCAGCGGTGACATTGGGCGGTATCTAGCGATGGGACAAATACTCGCAGTGAGCGTTGCCATTCCAATCGGTACAGCGACGTTTGCTGCGAGCGCGCGGTGGCTGGTGTAGCTGACATCGAGGTTCAACAGTAGCTATCCACCGAACCTTCGATGGAACAGAGGAGCCCTTTCGTGATACATCGGGTGTGTCGCTCGATTTGGTTTCGAACATCTTGCGGATAACACCGATCATCGTTGACGAACATTTACAACGTGACGTTCAAGCGGTAGATGTCCTCTCACGACGCATTGTCATGTGCACGTCATGGATACACATCCACATATTCATACACCACATCACAGCAGTTGAGCATCATAAAAATACAAATAGATACGTAGAAGGTCCGACATTGAATAATATGAAATTTGGAGGTTTTGTGGTGACTTCCTCGCCTAAATGTATAATACCAACAGATAAGGGCTATTCTAGTGGCTATTCATAGACAGCTGCTAACAGATGTAGTACGTCATATAGCAGTTCCCTCGACAGTATAATATAATTATCTAGATTAACTGTAGGCCATATGACGTTCACTAGTGACATACTGTTCTTTATTTCAAAAGAATTGTGAGCTTGCTTCTCATCAGTGATCCCGAGATCTATGTACGGGTCTGGATTCTGTGAGTGGGAGGAGATTTGCTCTGTCGCTTATTTCTCGACGCCGCGGGTCGATTTCCAGTCGTCGATACTGGGACCAGAGAGGAATTTTCGGAAACCAACAGCGAATGCGAGGTTCATGCTGAGGAAGTACGCGGGGAGAGAGATTAATGCCGAGGCCGACCGAGCGCGTTCGTTAGCCATCCCGACACCAGCAAGTCCATAGCAGGCCAACTGTGCGCCGAGCAGTGCAGTGGTTGAGGCCGAAGGCGCAAGCAAGACAATGGTGACGTTGGCAACTAGTACCGCTAGTAAGACGGCGGGCATACACCATCGCAGTGCCTTGTGGGAAGCAAATTCCAAAGCGACGACGCCGTTTCGGGGATCAAGAAGTTCATGGAACCACGTGAGCACCTGGTAGTTACCTGCACCAATACGTACACGGCGGTCGTACTCGTTCCAGAGATCGCCCGTCGTCTGTTCGGTGCCGCGGGCATCCTCGGCGAAGACGATCCGTCGGCCGGCCGCGGCTTGCTGTAGCGCAACAATGAGATCATCGGCGAATGCCTGCTCGGGAATCTGCTGGTAGTCCTCACTGCGCAGCGCCAGCATTCCACCGTTGACACTGACGGTCGTTCCAAGTTGGGACTCTAGCTTTCGAATCGTTAGTTCATACCGCCAGTAGGCACTCTCAGTGGTCGAGCCATCCTCATCAACAAGTTGGAGCGAACCAGTGGTACAGCCGACCGACTCGTCGGCGAGCGGAGCAACGAGTTCTGAGACAGCATCGGATTCGTACATCGTGTTCGCATCTGAAAAGACGAATACGTCCCCAGTGGCCTCCTTGACAGCGCGGTTCAGTGCGTGGCTCTTGCCCCGGCGCTCGTCGATCGTGAGCAGCCGGGTGGACGGCCCGGCGTGACGCTCTACGAGTGCGTCTGTCCGGTCGGTTGAGTCAGAGACAACGATACACTCGAACTCGCCGTTGTACTCGATGGCCCGAGTGTTCTCAAGTTTTTCCTCGATTACGTCTTCTTCATTGTGCGCTGCAACCACCATTGTGACCGATTGTGTGGACTCGTCGGTGTCGTGCAGGGTAGGCGCCGTTGTTGACGTATCCGACGGAGTAGAATTAGAATTGGTCGAGTCGGCGCGGCAGGTAGCGAGCTCGTCTCTCCCAGTAGAGTCCTGGACCACAGCAAGCACCACGAGTAGGAGTGGGTATCCAACGTACGTGTATATTAGTGCCGCTAGTCCAGTCAGAAAAGCGAGTACACAAGAGAGCATTAGTTAGCAATGTATTCTGAAAAGGGATAATAGTTAGTCATCGTGAGATGATGATTCTGGAATGTCGAAAAGAGTATTCTGCTGACAAGCAAGCTGCGCGAACAGTAGGACACAGAATAAAACTTGTGGCTTTTTATTAGATAAGTGATAAAAATGCCTTGGCGATCTGTATTCAGATAGTTTTCCATATGCTGACACTGAAAGGCGGCTCAGTCGATTCGGTGTGCATCGACGAACGACCAGTCGATGTCGTATCCGAGGCCCGGCTCATCGGGCACGTGGATCATCCCATCGGCATCCGGACTGGGGTGGCTGTTCAGCCACGGGTGGGCCCACGATTCGTAGTCGTACTTTGGATGGAGGAGACCGTACTCGAAATACCGACCCGGTGTCGGCATCGAGCAGAGAAGGTGGAGGTTCGGGAGATCACAGCCGTGGACTTCGCACTCGACCCCGAATGCCTCATAGAGATTCGTCGTCTTTTTCGCTGGAGTGATCCCCCCGACATCGAACACACCGACGCGTCCGATGTCGGCAATGTTTCGCTTGAGCCACTCTGCCCGAGTCTGCATCTTTCCTTCAACTGTCTCCGGTCCAATAACAGGTATTTCAAGCTCTGCTGTGAGCCACTCGTACGAGGACATCGAATGTTCGTCCATCGGCTCCTCAAACCACTCGTAGTCGAGTTCTGCTAATCCCTCACCGAGTCGCTTGGCCTCCGTCCGGCTGTAGTAGTGAAATGCATCCAGCATCAGATCGATATCGGGACCAACCCGTTCGCGGACGGCACGGCAAGCAGCGAGGTCGCGGTCGGGAGCAGCGGAGTACGGTGGCATCCACCCGTGAAGCTTGATCGCTTCGAAACCACGGTCAACAAGATCTGCAGCAAAGTCTGCATACGCCTCGGGCGACCCCAATCCGTCGGGATCGCCGTCTCCTACCATTGTACTCGCATACGCCGGGACAGCATCACGAGCGCCGCCGAGCAGCCGGAACACAGGGACATCAGCGGCTTTTCCAGCGACGTCATAGAGCGCACTGTCGAGAACGCCGAGCGCGCGATCAGTCAACGTCCCGCGATTCAGGCGCTGGGTGCGATAAAGCTGGTGCCAAAGTGCCTCCCGATCGAGCGGATTTTCGCCAACGAGATGATCCGCTGCAACGGTGTTCGCTTCCCGACTGCCGCCAACACAGTACCCGTCCGGCCCCCCTTCGACAGCGATACGTGTGATAGCGCCCGTCGCCTCGTGTGGATCTCCGGGGTGAGCGTGGCCCTTCTCATCAAACGCGTGGCGTGACTCGTAAGTGAACTCGATCGTTTCGATGTTCCTAATCCGCATCTATCCCATTTGTACCGGCTGATTCTACAACAACCTATCGATTGTGAGAGACGCTATTGCGTGCGTCAGATTCTGACAGAACAAGGAGAGCCCGTAATGTTTGGAATCATCACACCGAGGTCGCATTGATCTCGATGATGTTTACCGTTCGGTGGATCATTTCAGCGAGTTCTTCGAGTCGTTCATCACTCATTCGACTCGAAGGCCCGACAACGCTGATCGCACCGTACACATCACTATCTTGATCGCGGATCGGTGCACCGATTCCAATGAGTCCATCGATCGTCTCCCCCCGGTTGTACGCGAATCCGTGTTCGCGGATTTCCTCAAGCTCGTCTGCTAGGCGTTGCTCGTCGGTGATCGTGTTCTCGGTCAGCGCCTCGTAGTCGGTTTCCTCGAAGAACGCATCAATAACTGCAGGGGGCTTGAACGCAAGAATCGCTTTCCCCACGGCTGTATGGTGGAGCTCGTTTCGGTACCCGACGTACAGCTCTGTTTGGACCGCATCCTCGCCGCTTGCTCTGTAGAGACAGACGCCGTTGAACTGTTCCTCGACCGTGAATAGTGCTAGTTCTTTACTCTCGGCAGCGAGACGGTCGACTTCGTCCGTAACGATGTCGTAAATGGCGTTTCGGCTGCGGACATCGTGAGCGATATCTACGAATCGAAGACTGAGACAGTATTTTTTGCCCTCCTTGACGATATACCCCTCTTGTCTGAGTGTCGAGAGGTGACAGTGAACTGTTCCCTTCGAGACGCCAAGTTCGCCAGCAAGTTCTGTAATACCTGCCCGCCCTCGATCCTGAAGGAGTTCAATGATCGAAAGGACCGTTTGAACCGACTTGACAGGATTTCGCGCGGTTTTCATCGTTGATTGGCTGTAGATAGTGAACGACCAATATAATTGTTTGGTAATCCCAAACAAGGCCATCGAACAACGCTGATAACCAGTCTATTCGCTGGCGACGTATCTGTACACTGTACAGGGTATTCACGCGTGCTGCTAGATGGCCGCTGGATCGTTGAACAAAATTTATGATACAGTAGCGTAAACAGCTCGTATGATTGCGCTGTCGATAGCATGGGCAGACATCAGTGACAACCCGAGGATGATGCCAGCATGAAGTTTGGTGTCTTCCTGAATCAGTACTACGACGAAGCCGGAGACTTCGTGGCGACTGATCTCTACGAACAAGCCGATCTGATTGAGCGCTTGGAGTTCGATTCGGTCACTGTCGGAGAACGGCACGTCCACGAAGAAGGATTCGTCGAACCACTCACAGCGCTTGCAGCCATCGCTGCTCGGACGGACAGCCTCACACTCGGAACCGCGGCGATGTTGCCTGCGCTATACAACCCGCTGAATCTCGCTGAGCAGGTAGCAACGATCGATCGGCTCTCCGACGGTCGGATGTCGTTCGGCGCTGCACTTGGCTATCGAGCGCGTGAACTAGCACCGTTTGGCGTCGAGATGGACGAGCGGGTGGGGCGCTTTCTCGAATCGATCGGTCTTCTCAAGCAGTTCTGGACCGAAGACCGCATCAACCACACGGGTGACTACTGGTCATTCGACGATGCGTTCGTGTCGCCCCGACCGGATGATATCCCGATCTGGATCGGCGGCCACGCTGACATCGCCATCAAACGCGCTGCTTACCGTGGTGATGCGTGGATTGCGAGTGCGTCTTCGACGACCGACGACCTCACATCACAGATCGCATTCTACGAGGACGCACTCGACGAATTCGGAATGGCTCGCGAGAACAACGACGTGATTCTCATGCGTGATTGCTTTGTCGCCGACTCAGTCAGCGAGGCTCGATCGAAGATCGAACCGTATCTGCTGAATCTCTACCGACTGTACGCACGATGGGGACAGACGTACCTCGACGAACACGAAATAGAAGTCGATTACGACGAGCTGAACGAGAAATTCGTCATCGGAACGCCCGAGGAGTGTATTGATCAGCTTCGAACGTATGCGGAACTCGGCGTCGATCACGTACTGATTCGGTGTCAGTTCCCAGGACAGCCTCAGTCGACGACGCTCGACTGCCTCAAACGATTTGGTGACGAGGTCATTCCCGCATTCAGATGACGATGAACATTGGTTACGTCGGTCTCAATCACCACCACCGCGATCCGTATCTCGACAGCATCGATCGACTCCCGCTCACCGTGACGGCGGTCGCAGACCGCGAGCACACTCCTTCGTCGCTCGGAATCGATCGTTTGGCGGCTCTTCCACACTATTCCGATCCCATCGAACTGTTCGATGATGCGGAGATCGACGTGGTTTGGCTCACCCTGTCTAACCGTTCGACGCCCACGATCATCGAGCAGGCGCTCGATCGTGGAATCCACGTTTTTACCGAGAAGCCAGCAGCGAGGACGGCAAACGATCTCCAACCAATCGTCGAAGCCGCTCGTGACACCGATTCGGTCGTTGGGGTCTCGTATGCTTGGCGCACGAACCCCGTCTCCGAGCAACTCCAACAGCTACGACGTGAGGGATTTTTCGGGACTGTTCGTGGATTCGACCTCCGGTTTGTTGCCTCTCAGTTGGCAGCCCGCGACACTGATCACTATTTGTTCAATCGAGACGCCAGCCGTGGCGGGATTCTCCAGTGGCTCGGGATCCACTGGCTCGATCTGTTGCCGTGGATCCTCGATGATCCGATTGCTCGGGTTTGTGCGAACGCCGCGGGCAGTGACACCCCGGGAGTCGATATCGAAGATCGGGCCACCCTTCAGTTAGAGACGTGCTCAGGGGCTGTTGGGACGTTGACCTGTGGCTACTTCCTCCGCGCTGGGCGCTACGACACTAACATCGGAATCTACGGCGATGACGGGCACAGCAGATGGGACCCAATGGGTGAAACGTTCGGATTCGATGGTGAGACGACACTCGAACTCGACTCCTCAGGGGCAGAGTGGCAGGGAGCGGCTCACCGGCGCATTACGCATGAGTACCAGCCCACACCTGGATATGGGGGCCGATGGGGACTCTCCTTCATGGAACAGTTCCTCGACGCCTGCCGGGGGGACGGTGCTCCGCCCGCTGATCTCGATGATGCACTGACCGTCCTCCGCATCCTCGATGCGGCGTACGAGTCAGTCGATACCGGTGAGTGGGTTGACGTCATCGATGCGTAGCGAGAGAGTCGAATAAGACCCGCCGGTAGTCCGAATACGCTGACAGTCCGTGCCAACACAGTATCTCCTGTAGCAGACACGAGTGAGTCAGGTGATTCTGCATCGTGACTATTAACGAACGAAGTTGGATACTGCATCTCCTGATCAAGACCATAGTTTGCGGCGAGTGCAGTGAATCCATTTCATCACATCTCACCGTACCGTACCGCATCGTATGTTAAAGCGATCTGTCGGAACGTTCCTATAGCACGTGTTCTTCGCTTTCGAAAGAGTACGTACTAGCAATCACACTGCTGGTGGATCCGTGGAGGCATCCAACCAGCCACGATTTTCTGGCGTTGATCTCGCGTGTCAAACAACACATTTTTGTGACGAACTCGTTCTATGTTTACTAATGCCAAACACGAAGGACACTGCTCACATCCCTCTTAGAAAGCTACTTCACTCATCTATGGCCCGCGAGGATTACGGATGTACAGTTGTAATATGCTCAATTAGATGGTGTTTGGAGTGGGTAAACAGACGATGCCTGTCGAGACAATCACCGTCGCTTGAGTACGGTCAATCGGCTGGCTCGTGGCCACTTTGATACATAGTAGGAGTGAAAAGAATCACCCGACGAGACCCGGTTTGATGAGGAAACTGCAGGAGTGATAGCTTCATAATGTCAATAAAAGTTAGAAATG
This sequence comes from Halocatena marina, assembly GCF_023276375.1. Classification (GTDB taxonomy): domain Archaea; phylum Halobacteriota; class Halobacteria; order Halobacteriales; family Haloarculaceae; genus Halocatena; species Halocatena marina. Next base: position 1,731,059 of record NZ_JALLPK010000001.1, read on the forward strand.
TTTATTATCCACCATTCTATAAGGCTTGCTAGAGTTCGACATGGATGAGCGTGGGAAAGACAGTAGTCAGAAGTACAGCTATCGAGATCCACCTGTTTCTCGGCGGGAATTGCTTGCGCTAACGAGTGGAGGAATGGCCATAGCGCTCGCCGGGTGTACCGGCGCTGCCAACCGCGGAGAGAGTGGAGAGAGTGGCGCATCGACAGGAGAGGCATTTACTGGTGCGCTGACGGGTCATCAGTCGACGAGTACGGACATACAGTTCAACCCGTACAATATCACGCTCGAGACGAGCACTCGGTCACAGACAGCGCTCTTTCCGTATCTTGCGGTGCAGTCGCTATCGACGACCGAATGGATTCCTGTCGCCGCAAAAGACTGGTCGATCGATGGAACATCACTCACGGTTCAGCTTCTCGATGGCTTCACCTGGCACAACGGTGACCCGGTCACTATCGACGATCTTGAGCGGACACTGAAACTCAGTGCGCACATGAACTCGTATATGTCGGATTACGTAGAGTCGGCAGACGACATCACGGCGTCCAATGATACGACGGTAACGGTCAATCTTTCGAGTATGTTCAATTCCAGTGGACTGTATTCGAACGTATTCGGAAATATTCGGATCGATGTTCCAGAAGCTGTTTTCGGGTCGTATATGGAGGAATTTTCTGATGCAACCACGGAGAAAGAGCGCGACCGAATACGAAAAGAGGTCGGAGAGTTCAACTGGCGAGAGCCAGAACCCCACGCCTCCGGTCCGTTCGAGCTCGACTCCATCACGACACAAGCACTCCACTGTACCCAGTATGACGACTATCCGATTGCTGAGGTACAAAAAAACATCAATCGAAAGACAGGGTACGATCTCTCGACATATGGGACCGATCCAAACTACTCCGAGATGGAGTATCAACTCTCACAGACACGAAACAAAGTAACACAACTGGCGATTAGCGATACTCTTGATGGGGGCGATGGACTCGATATCGACAGCAAGGAGGAACTACAACAGAAGTTCCCACAGTATGCGGAGTATCGTCAAATTCCAACCGGGTATGGGACAAGTATCATGTTCAACATGATCGATGGTGCCCACGCAGACGCATGGCGTGACCAACGAGTCAGAAAGGCGTTCGCACACATCATCGATCTCGAAGGGGTCGCCCAGCAGTTCTACGGTGACTTCACAGATACCCGACGTCGATTCTCTGGACTCACGCCCGTCCTCGAACAGAAACTGTTTGATGAGGCGTTTCGCAACTCGCTCACCACGTACGATCACAATCCCGAGAAAGCCGCGGCTTTGCTCAGAGACGCTGGCTATACGAAGGACAAGTGGTGGATCAAGCCCAACGGTGAACCGTTGAAAGCAACCTTCCAGGGACCAACCTCCGTAGAGTACTATCTTCGGGGGTGGCAGGTGGCCGCCTCAAACCTCAGAAAGTTCGGTATCAAATCTCAGGTCGTTTCTATCGAGGGAACGACGTTCTTCTCGAAAACCCTTGGAAATCTCGAATGGGACCTCACGCGGTCTTACTACGGTTCGATCGACGAGCCATCAGCCTATGATCTGTCTTGGATCCGGTACGATGGACCTGAAGAGCACGAATACTCATGGTTCTTAGAGCAACCTCACGACGAGGCTGTCGTGACTGTTCCTCCGATCGGAAAGCCAGACAGCAACAAGACGATCACGATAAACATTACAGACACCTACAACGAGCTCACGAAAACGATCGATCCGGATATGCTCTCAACACTATCGAAGCGGCTTTCGTGGGCGTTCAACCAGACAGTCCCAAAAATCCCAATCGGTCAAGTCAACTACTCGTGGTATATGACCAGCGATAGCTGGAACTACCCAGCAAAGGATCACAGTCTCGGTAATCTATATCCATTCACGTGGAGTCTGCCACAGATCGGTGCACTACAGCGTAAATCGGCGTGAATATACTCGATTACCGCTGTACTGCTCGATGGGACGTAAGACAGTACACGCTGTGAGCTGCTACGCTGACCGCAATTCGAGAGCGTCGCTTTTCAACCCGCGGTAGACTGGTTCCTATCCAAAGTATTTTAAAGTCTGATAGTAAGAGTGCGACAGACCATGATTGACAGTCACTTCCATATTTGGACACAGGATAACTCGACCGAGGTGAAGCGAGCCGAGCGAGCAGCACAGCTACGGCGTGAAGCCGAGGCACTTGGAATCGAGAAGATCTGTTTGATCGGCGAGCACGGCGAAACGATCGAGGAATGTCGGGCGGCAAATAGAATCGTCGCAAAGTACGTCGAGGAGCATCCCGACCTATTCCACGGATGGGCAGTTGTCAACCCACGGCTCGGTGAAGCGGCAGTCACTGAGTTCCGTCGAGCGATCGAAGCGGACGGTCTCATCGGACTTAAACACCACTCACAGTGGTCGAAGATGCCGTGTTCTGACCCGAAAATGCATCCACTCGCGGAGGCAGCCGTAGAGATGAACGCTCCACTGCTTGCCCACGTGACACACCGTCGTGAGCCGGCCCTCAACGAGAGACCCCACGAATCTCAAACGGAAGACGCTCTAAAACTCGCCCAGCAGTTTCCGGACCTGACGTTCATTTCGGCGCATATCGGGGCTGGCGGTGACTGGGAGCGCCGCATCAAGAACATTCAACACCAAGACAACATCTACCTCGACACGAGCGGGACCAACTGCGAAGCCGGCCAACTGGAGATGGCACGAGAGTACCTCGGGACCGACCGATTGGTGTTCGGGACCGACACGTGGCTGCTTCCGGGCGTCGGAAAGCTCGAAGGAGCAGATCTACTTCCGCAAGAAAAAGCGGAGATAGCCTACCGGATTGAGACGCTCATTCCAGAGACAGTTCCGACGAAACTCGACGAGACAACGCTCGAAGCGCGTATCGAGAGCGCTCGTCGTCGTTTTCTGACCGCCAAGGAACCATGTGCAGAGACGGTTGTAGACGTGAACGCGTTCGTCGGAAATTACCCGTTCTCTCCACTCGATGCGTCCACAACGGACCTGATCGCACTGATGGATGAGAAAGGCGTCGACAAAGCAATCGTCACCTCGATCGACAGCGTTATGTATAGGAATTGTCACTCGGGAAATATTGAACTCGCCGAGAAGATCCGTGGCCACGAAGATCGACTCATCCCCTTTGCGACGATCAATCCGACCTATCCGGCGTGGGAACAGGATCTGAACCAGTGTCTCGACGAGTTGGGAATGAAGGGCGTCAAACTCCTTCCGGCGTACCACGACTACGATCTGAACGATCCGGGGATCGTGGCGTTGCTGAATCACTGTGCTGATCGAGACGTGCCCGTCACGTTCGTCGCTACGCTCGAAGATCAGCGCAAGCGACATCCCCTGATCAATCTGCGCGAACACGATGGGATCCGGAGAGATTTCTGGGCGGACAAACAGGTCGACGATCTGATCGACGTGCTCACAACCTGTCCTGAAACGGATGTCATCATCGCTGACGCGTGGGAGCACGCTTTCCGGATCAAAGAAGAGGTGTGTACTGTCCAGCAGTCAGGTGTTCGTCTGAACAATACGGTACGGAGCGGTGAGACGTTGTTCGTTCTCGGCGATCTATTCATGTTTTTCACATACCAAGGCAGCAGAATTGTTGAGCAGATCGGCGTCGATCACCTCGTCACCGGCCCCCAGTTGCCGTTCAAGACGTTCGAATCCTACGACAACTACGCGAACCACCTGCCAGTCACTGACGAAGAGCGCCAGCAAATCCGGAGCGGGAATATCCTCACACTTCTCCGGTGAGCATCGATTCGCTCACGGTGTCTGTCACTCACAGATTCTGTTCTCACACTGATTGATGTCGCTGTCGTAGACGAGAGGGACACCGTCTGGTAGTCAACACAAGGACGCAGCAAACCCAAGAGCAATATTTAATCGATCGTCTGGCCCCGAGAAACAAATCAGTGTCAGCATTAGAGATTAACAGAGATAACTCACAGGGTGGCTGTCTGTGACGTACCAGACACAGCACGACAGTTGCGTGATGGACTACACCACAATCACAGGAGCGACGAATACCGCTCGATAAGCGATAAGTACACCAAAGATCGTGATGTAAACGTACAATCTGCTCTTTCGTTTCGAACGAGCTGGAACCGATTGTGTTACACTCGTACGTTCGTAATCCCTAAGATACGTACCACTTGTGTAACATACGCATATTCGTCCTCTTCGAGTCGCGTCATCAATAGGTACAACGTTCAAGTAAAACGTGAAGGGATCACCCACGTTTTGTTATCACAGACCACCATTGTGTACAGATCGTTCGAACCACACGACGACAGGATCGCGGATTTTGCTAGTACTACGGAGCCGTGACGTGGTTGCGAAGCGTTCCGACACCTTCGAACTCGACTTCAACGACATCACCCGCAGAGAGTGTGTCCGGCCCGTACGGAGTTCCGGTCGCAATCACATCGCCTGGTTCGAGCGTGATGAGCTGTGAGATATCCGAGATGAGTTCCTCGACGGAGAAAATCATCATCTCCCGCGTTGTCTCCTGTTTCACTGTGCCGTTCTGTCGCAGTCGGAGCGTGGCGTCCTCGGGAACTTCATCCGGCGATGCGACGACAGGACCCATTGGCAGTGATCCGTCGAACGCTTTCCCACGCACCCAATTGCGCTCTTCGTGTTGGTCGTCACGGTTTGAGATGTCGTTCACGCATGTGAATCCTTCAACGTACTCGAGAGCCACTGACTCATCGATCGCACGGCACTGGCGACTGATCACGATTCCGAACTCCGCCTCGAACTCGACAATCTCCTTTCCCGGCGGGAGTTCGATTGCGTCTCCGTGGCCGACAACGCAGTTCGGACCTTTCATGAATAGTTCTGGTCGCTCTGGGCGATCCTCGAATCCTGACTCTTTCCGGTGGTCCATATAGCCTCCCGCTTGGCAGATCACCTTGGACGGTGTTGCTGGTGGGAGAATATCAATCTCCACTGGATCGTACGTCTGTCCCCCCACTACGATGTGTCCATCCTGCGTCTCCCACTGGCCGACTCGTTCGAGACCCATTGCGTCCCTGAATCGAATGGTTCGCATCGTCAGTATGCGTTTCGAGGAGCGCTATATCGTCCTTTCGGTCGGCCAGTCATTTCACACCACCATGCAATGAGTTACCATGCGACCAAAAAATATAAATTGAATAAACACTATCGATCCGTTCGTGATTGATCGAATACCACCACCAGAAATTTTTATATCATATTTAACACTAATGGAGCGGAATGTTTCACAGTGGTCTCTGAGACGGTTAGCATCGAGGAGTCGGGCAACAAGAACAGGCATCAGACAGAAACATGACATCAGCTGATTACTTCATAAAACGAACCATTCAGGGAGTGTTCACCTTTTTCGCCGTTATGAGCATCACCTTCGCTATGATACGCCTGATGCCGGGTGGGCCGATGGATTTCCTCCGGGCGCAGATGTCACAGCAGGTCGGTGGACAGATGACGCAGGCGGAAATGGACCGAAAGCTCGAACTCTTTACGAACATGCATCCGGACCGCCCGCTCCACGAACAGTATTTCGGATACATCGAACACGTCCTCAGCGGTGATCTCGGCCGGTCGATCTGGTACAACGAACCGGTCGCGGAAATCTTGGGTGCAGCGATGCCGTGGACGATATTCATCTCGATCGTCTCGTTGGTGGTGATCTATGCCGCCGGTGTTTCCCTTGGGGCCATCATGGCGTACATCGAAGGCTCCAAATTCGATATCTCGTCGTCGATGTTGTCGATCGTGATTACGTCTGTTCCCTTCTACATCGTGGCCATCGTCTTAGTCTGGTTTTTAGGGTACCAGTGGGGTCTCTTTCCGATTAGCGGACAGTTCGGAGAAAATGTTCGTCCGGGATATAACACGGCTTTCATCCAAAGCATTCTCTACTATGGGGCGCTACCGATTATCTCACTCGTGCTTGCCGGCTTTGGCCGAATCGCGCTGTCGATGCGTGGTAACAGTATCCAGACCCTCGGCGCGGATTACCTCCGCGTGGCTCGCCTCCGTGGACTCTCACAGCGACGAATCGCGCTTCGATACGTGGCGCGCAACGCGTTCTTGCCGATGTACACCGGGATGATGATCTCAATCGGGACGCTGTTTGGCAGTTCGATCATCTTAGAGCAGATCTTCAGTTATCCTGGCGTGGGATACTACATGTTCCGTGCGGTCAGTTCCCGCGATTACCCCCTAATGATGGGGACGTTTCTCTTTATCACGTTGGGCGTGATCGTGGGCGTCTACATCGCGGATCTAACGTACGGATACGTCGATCCGCGTGCTGGTGGAGGTGGTGAGCGTGAAGCGTTCTAATGAAAACATGACGGAAGAATCGATATCTACTGACGGAGGAAACGTGTCCACCGAACAACCCCAATCACCGTTCGAAACGATCTCAGAGACGGAACTCTCTCGAGAGGATCGATACAGACAGCTGTTTAATGGGTACGTCGGCACACCGTTCCGGATCATCTGGACTGATTGGCGCGCCCGATTAGGGCTGGCCATTATTTCGAGTTTCCTCCTCATGGGGACCGTTGGTGTATCTTTGTTCGATCCACCACGCGCCTCAGAAGGACCGTTATTGCTCGGTGCCTTTCAGAGCTGGGCGTTTCCGTTGGGGACAGACAGTTTGGGACGGGGCATTCTCGGACAGATCGTCTACGCGACGCCCGCTATGCTGAAGATGATCACGGCTGGTGCGCTGTTTGCGACCACCATGGCAACCGGATGGGGGCTGTTTGCTGGATACAAGGGTGGCACTATCGACCGGCTCATGATGTCGTTCGTTGACGTTCTGATGACGATCCCCGGGCTCCCGCTGGTCGTCGTCCTCGCGGCGATCTTAGAGCCCCGCAATCCATACTTGGTCGGGATTATTCTGACGATCAACGGCTGGGCAGGTTTCGCTCGACAACTCCGTGCAGAGGTTCTCAAACTCCGCCAGAACTCCTACGTCGAGGCATCTCGAACGATGGGAATCTCGACGTTCAGCATTATCACGAAAGATATCCTCCCGAACGTTATGCCGTTGATCGTCGTGAGCTTCGTAACACGCGCACGCAACGTCATTATTGCTTCAGTGGGGCTGTACTTCCTCGGTATCCTGCCGTCTTCGACACTCAACTGGGGACTCATGCTGAACAGCGCGTATACCAGTGGTGGAATCTACTCCCCAGAACAAGCACATTGGCTCTACGCGCCAATGATCACAATCGTTCTGCTCTCGCTCGGTCTGTTGCTGTTCGCGCAGGGGTGTGATCGCATCTTTAACCCGCGAATCAGGGCCCGGCACGCGAAGAAATCAGAAAATGAATCGTCCGACGACGCTTCGTTCCACGGAGAAACGATGTAACAATGACTGCTAGTGAATCATTCACAGAAACGAAACAGAGAGAACAGGACTCCATATTAGAAGTTCGCAACACCAGCGTTTCCTTCGATATGGAACGTGGGAAATCGAAGGTGTTGGACAATGCGACGATCGACATTCGACGCGATGAAATCATCGGCATCGTCGGTGAAAGTGGCTCTGGCAAGTCGATGTTCGCATCCGCACTGCTTGATGCGGTGGTCGCTCCCGGGGTGCTTACCGGGGATATCACGTACTACCCTCGACCCGGAACAGCCGTCGATATTCTCGATTTCGATCGAGCAGAGCTGCAACAACACCGGTGGGAAGAGATTTCGATGGTGTTCCAAGGCGCGATGAGTTCGTTCAATCCGACAATGCGGATCCGCGGACACTTCGAGGAAACCCTCACTGCCCACAGCGTCGATCTGAAGACGGGAATCGAACGAGCCCACCAGCTTCTCTCCGATCTGTACATGACTCCCGAACGTGTTCTCGACTCGTACCCTCACGAACTGTCTGGGGGTATGAAACAGCGGGCACTCATCGCGTTGAGTCTGGTGCTCGAACCGAAGGTGCTCGTGATGGACGAGCCGACTGCTGCGCTCGATCTACTTATGCAGCGATCGATCCTCCGGTTGCTCACAGATATTCAGGAGAAGTACGACATCACGCTCATCTTTATTACACATGATCTTCCGCTCGTCGCGGACCTCGCAGATCGTCTTGCTGTGATGTACGCGTTCCGGTTCGTCGAAGTCGGCTCAACGGAGGAGATTCTCCAGAGCGCGGCGCATCCGTACGCCCGATCGCTGCTCAACGCGACACCGAATTTGAACGCTCCCATCGAGAAGATGCAGTCGATCGACGGGTCGAGTCCCGACCCAGTGAAGGTCCCGCCGGGCTGTTCGTATCATCCACGGTGTCCACTTGCCGATGAAACGTGCCAAGAGAATGACCCCGCCTACCACACGATTACAGCCGATCATCAGGCAAAGTGTTTCCACTGGGAGCAATCAGCCGAAGTGATTCCGTTTACGCTCGACCAGCAGGAGGAGAGTGACCAATGAGCCCCGACAGCAAAACACCAGTCGTATCGCTCGAAAATGCTGAGGTGTATTTCGAGGACAGTTCGAGTATCTTCAATCTGTTCTCTGAACCAGACACTGTCCACGCAGTCGACGGTGTCAGTCTCGATATCCACGAGAACGAGGTCATTGCGCTCGTGGGCGAGAGTGGTTGCGGTAAGACGACGCTTGGGAAGACTGCAATCGGCATCCAACGACCAACCGGTGGGAGCGTCAGATACCGCGGACAAGATATCTGGGACGCAAAGGACGGCACAGGACAAGTCGACATCCCATACAAAACGATTCGACGGTCACTACAGATCATTCACCAAGATCCTGGAAGCTCGCTCAATCCGAATCGAAAGGTGATCAAGAGTCTGTCAGAGCCACTCAAAAAGTGGCAGACTGATCTGACGAGAGAGGACCGAAGGGCACGGCTTCTGGGGATGCTGGAGCGGGTGGAGATGACGCCGCCAGAGGACTACGCGGAACGGTACCCTCACCAGCTGTCTGGTGGAGAAAAACAGCGTGTCGCGCTGATCCGCGCGCTGGTGATGAATCCCGACCTCGTTCTGGCAGACGAGGCGATTAGCGCGTTGGACGTCTCACTTCGCATCGAGATGATGAATCTGATGCACGAACTCCAAGACATGGTCAATACGTCGTTTCTGTTTATCTCCCATGACCTCTCGAACGCCCGGTATGTCACCGAGAAGGTGGGCGGTCGGATCGGCATCATGTACTTGGGTGAACTGGTCGAGATCGGTCCCGCTGAACAGATCATTACTGATCCTCGTCACCCCTACACCAAGGCACTCCGGTGGGCGACACCTGATCTTCGTCCCGGTGATCCCGACCGGCGTCCTGACGTAGAGGAGTTGCCAATCAAGACAATCGACATTCCGGATCCAGTGAATCCGCCCACTGGCTGTCGGTTCCACACGCGCTGTCCGGAAGCGCGCGAGGCGTGTAAACAGGAACAATCCCCACCAGAACTGATACAAATCGATCATGCTTCTGAACACGAGGCAGCTTGCTTTCGAGAGTACGACAACCATCAGTACTGGAACAGCCCAGACGATGAATCCAACGAGAACAGCAGACAGAGACACACTGCAGATGACTGATGACGTTTCTGTACTTTGAGCCACCGAAATGGTTATGCCCGCAGAGATTGCTACATACCTGCTAATCAGTATGAATGTAGATATTCAAGCTGCAGTTGAGTCAGCACTGTCGTCGTACACCGTGAGCCTCCCGTTGCTGGTGGGTGTCCTTATGGCTGCTCTCGGATTCGGATTCAGCACGGTGGGAATGGACGTTTCTGCGGGTGTGTCGGGAGCGATTGCGGTGTTTTTCATCAGCCTCGCTCTCGTTGGATACGTCGTCTTTTGGCTGCTCGGCACCGTTGGACGGTAAACAAACTGATTAACAGCTGCATACATGAACGTGTGAATCAATGTCACGGAAATCATCACAGACGGGTAGTGTGCGTTCACTCGATCGCTCGAATCGACTCTTACAGCAGGCTCAGAATATGATCCCAGAATGTTCGCAAACGAACAGCAAGGGACCGACACAGTGGGTGCAAGGCGTCGCGCCGACGCATTTAGAGCGAGGGAAAGGAAGTCACGTTTGGGATGTCGACGGCAACGAGTATGTTGATTATCCGATGGCGCTGGGACCGATCATTCTCGGACACAACTATCCAGCAGTGACCAATGCTGTCGAACAGCAGCTACGGGACGGGACGATGTTCTCGATGCCCCACCCATTGCAGCTCACTGTTGCAGAGCAGCTCATCGACGTCGTCCCGTGTGCGGAGATGGTCCGATTCGGAAAGAATGGGAGCGACGTTACGACGCTGGCGGCAAAGCTCGCGCGGGCCTACACCGGCCGTGAGATCATCGCGACGCAGGGCTATCACGGTTGGCCGGACGTTTGGATGGGCCAGACGTCCCTCGATCGAGGAATTCCTGACGTAGTGGGTGATCTCACGGAGTCCTTCGAGTACAACGATATCGAGAGCTTGGAACAGATTTTCACAGCACACCCGGGCGACGTGGCAGCGATCGTCACGACGCCAGTAAATCTCGCAGAGCCAGAGGATGATTTCGTCCAGCGAATGCGCGAGATCGCAGACCGCGAGGGAGCAGTATTAATTTTTGATGAGATTCTGACGGGCTTTCGGTTTGCGGTCGGCGGAGCGCAGGAGTATTTCGGCGTAACTCCTGATGTCGCCTGCTTCGCAAAGGGAATGGCAAACGGGTTCCCTATCTCGGCGGTCGCGGGACGGCGTGACGTCATGCAGACGATCGAAGCAGACGACGTCTTTTACTCGATGACGTACGCTGGTGATGCGCTTTCGCTCGCGGCGGCGAATGCCTGTCTCTCAGTTATCCGCGAGGAGAACGTCACGGATCACATTTTTGAGCAGGGACAGACACTGCAGCGCGGATACAACGATCTGGCAGCGGCGTACGGACTCGATCATCGGACAGAATGTGTCGGATATCCGCCGCGATTCAGCGCGCAGTTCAGCGACGAGACGGGCAAACCCGATCGACTAGCAAAGAGTCTCTTCATGCAAGAATGTCTCGAGCGGGGCGTGCTCTTTTCTGGCAACCACCTCCTCTCCTACAGCCACACCGACAGCGACATCGATCACACGCTCGATGTATACGAGACAGCAATGGAAACTGTCGCTGACGCCATCGATGCCGACGATATCGATGACCGCCTCGATGGTGAACCGATTGGGGCCACACTCAGACAACGCACTGGAGAAGATGGGTGACACACCAATGAACGTGAAACGAGCACGAGCTGCGAGCGTAAACAGAATATTCACGGAGAGAGGAGATTGATGGTCCAAAGCACGCGTCGGCCATGCGAATAGAGAAGCTAACACTCGACAGCGTTCCTGCAGCGATGCAGCTTTCGAAGCAAGCCGGCTGGAATCAGTGCCGGGCAGATTGGGAGCTTCTACTAACGCTCGCTCCGGACCATTGCTTTGCGGGGTGGATAGGCGACGATCTCATCGCAACGACGACCGTCGTTACCTATGGTGGCGACGTGAGCTGGATTGGAATGGTTCTGGTCAGCGAAGAACACCGAGGGCAGGGATACGGAAGCCAGATATTCCAGACAGCACTGGAGGCGACGCTCGAACGCGGTCAGTCGGCGATCGGTCTCGACGCGACCCCCTTCGGTCGGGGCCTCTACAGCAAAAACGACTTCGTCGAAATCGCTCCAATCACGCGGTGGCGTGGGACTCTGCAGCCGAGGACCACAACTGACGACGTAACCGAACTGAAATCGATCGGCACAGATCCCGTCTGTTCGTTCGATAGACGCGCTGTCGGCGTAAACCGTAGAGATCTGCTGGGCCAACTGCTCGACCGATCAGACTGCACCTGTCTGGCTCTCGAAAACAATGACGAGAATGGCAGTAGAGGTGAAACCAATCTGTCTGGGTACGCCGTTCTCCGTCCAGGGCGACAGCACTGGCAGCTCGGCCCCATCGTCGCAGAGACGGAGACGGCGTACGCACAGTTGGTGAGCGGGGCTGCAAAGCGGTGCACCGAGAGCGTCGTCGTCGACGCGCCGACAGACGGCGGTGACGATCTCCTGACCCAAAGTGGACTCACACCCGAACGACGGCTCGTCCGAATGGCGCACGCGGAACCGCAACCGTTGTTGCTCAACGAGACCGTGAAAGCGGTTGCGGGACTCGAATGGGGATAACCGATGACAATCGATCTTTGACGGCCAACGATCAAATTCGACATCGTCAGAACACTAATGAGCGTCCGATGACTGAGAGAGATATGGTCGAATCGAGCGTCCAACCAAACATCGTACTGATTCACCCACACAATTTGGGCCAGTATCTCGGCTGTTACGGATGGAACGTAGACACCCCGAACGTCGATGCACTTGCCCGAGACGGGATCAGGTTTGAAAACTACTTTTGTACAGCCTCACACTGCTCTCCAGCCCGAGGAAGCATCTGGACCGGGAAGTATCCTCACAACAATGGTTTGGTTGGACTCGCCCATCTCGGATGGGAGTTACACGACGACGAAACAACCCTCATCACACGACTCAACGAAGCAGGCTATGCCACGCATCTCTTCGGTCTTCAGCACATCTCGACAGACCCACACAGAGCCGGGTTCCAGCACGTCGAAGGCTCTGTCCACGAGTTCAGTGTCGATGAACCCGCTCGTGAGGTCGCAGCGCGCGTCGAGTCGTTTCTGTCCGGTGTTGAGACCGATGATGCGCCATTGTTCGCTTCGGTCGGCTTCTCGGAAGTTCACCGCCAACCACTCGTCGATCGGTGTCTCGATTGTGGCTGGACGTTCGACCTCCCTGACTACGAGTCCGACGATCCCGACGATGTCGATCCGTTGCCGTACCTCCCCGATCGTTCTGGGATCCGCGAAGATCTCGCTCACTTTCACGGCATGGTCCGTGCGATCGATTCGGCCGTCGGTCGCATCACCAACGCGATCGAAGCGGCCGATCTCGCCGCCGACACGCTCGTTATTTTCACGACCGACCACGGAATTGGCTTCCCTCGGGCGATGGGAACCTGCTACGATCCTGGCGTCGAAACCGCGCTGATCATGCAGTGGGACGGACACCTGAACGCGGGAACCGTCCACGATGACTTGTTGAGCCACGTTGATTTTGCCCCGACGATTCTCGATCTCATCGGAGAAGAGTCACCCGGCGAGATCGATGGCAGAAGCTTTGCACCATTACTGGTCGATGATGAGTATGTGCCTCGGGATCGCATCTTCCTCGAATTCACGTGGCATAGCAAGTACAATCCGATGCGTGCAGTGCGGACGAACGAGTACAAGTACATACGGAATGTGGGCGATTTGCCGCTCGTATACATCCCCGCACCGCTGTTTTCGAGTAGCGCTGGGCGTGATGTACGGGACGAATTCTACGGGCGCCAACGACCCGAAGAAGAGCTGTACGATCTTCAGGAGGATCCCCTCGAAATGAACAACATTGTCGAAGAGCCCGAATACGCAGACGTTGTAGAGCACTACCGGACGATGGTCGATGACTGGATGACAGAATCCGGCGATCGACTCCTTGAGGGGGAATGGCCACCAACGACACGCCAAGAAGAGCGGGTTAAAAAATCACCGTGGGTCCCCCGGGATGTCGATCAGTTCTGCTAATAGAACGCATCACGACTACGTTCGACACTTTCTGATAACGTACATGCTCGTCATCATCGTGCCGATAATGATGATACTATTGACGATCGTGAGGTAGTAGGGCGTAGAGCCGACTTTGATGAATGGGACTGAGAACGCGAGGATCACCAAAAAGATGACACACAGTCCGAACAGAATGATCCAAAATCCAACTGTATCGCAGAGTAGACCCCAGAATTTCTGTTTCATTATCCCATGATTGGAATGGGCGAGTGTATACCTTTCTCCCACATTGCGATACATTGACAGTACTATCGACGGTGTACAGTCGTCTGAGCAGCGCTTTGCACCAATCTCACTCGGATTCCGTTCGCAGTTGGTGGGTCGATAATCGATCTATCCAGGGAATCCGCCGTGTTCGGTGTTGTTTCTCGTCAGCTCAGCAGCTGAAAGCGCTTCTGTGACCGGGGTTGTGCCGCAATGAGATGGCGACAATGAAATCAAAACGTTAATATACCTACACGACACGGTTCAACCTAGTATAGTAGAGAGCGTAATCGATTTATGACAGCATGGACACCTAATGGACTCAATATTACACGTAGAGGCTTCCTAAAGACAGCTGGCGTTGCTGGGGTGATTGGTGGCGGACTCACTGGCGTCGACATGGCCGCTGGTGGAGCCAAATCCAAACCACATCAAGCGCTATCACCAGCCCACGATCCGTCACAGATGTCAGAGACACACGTGGACATTGCTGATGGCGATGACGTTGCCGGAATCATCGAGAATGTTTCTGACGGTGAACTGTTGGTCTTTCCGGAAGGGGAGTTTCGCTGGAGTCGGACCGTACTCGTGACAGTCGATAACTGGGGTATTCGAGGCCAGCCCAACGATGGGACTGTCTTCATGGTGCCCGAAGGACACACAGGAAGAGAGCTCACAGACTATCATCTCAGGACGATAGCGAAATCCTCTCTCGAGAATCCTGCGGGTGATAATATCTTGTTGAAGAACCTGACGTTCGACTCGACAGGCCGGACCAACCCAGGCATTCGGATCGGCGTCCGAAACCGTGGTCACGTCGAGAATCTCCACTATCGGTGCAATGGGACGATCGGACCGGATCTGATGCCCAGTGGTATGAACGCGCTCGTTCAGAACAAAGATGGCCACCTCACAATCCGAAACTACGTCCAGCACAACAATGGACGTCTCAGTGATTACAACGGTGGCGACAGCCGGAGTGGGTTCCACACTGGAGCAGGAAACTTCGGGACAGTCACGCTCATCGACCCCGTTCTGACCGGATTCCCGAACAACGGATGCTACGTGAGCCGGACACCGGGACGCACTGAGATTGTCGGTGGGTACCTTGCGAACAACAATGTCAGCAACGTACGCCTCTCCGGGGCTGTCACCGTTTGTGGGACAACCATGGAACTCGACACCGAGACATACGCAACGGGAGACGGCGAAACCACTGGCGGCAACGACTACAACACACGGATGGTTTGGGGAGATGCTCGTCAAACCGCCCGCGGACCCGGCGGACTCGTCGAGAACTGTTCGTTTATTCTGCACAGCTACGATCGTTCACAGGGGCTGGTCGATATTCTTGACAATCCCTCTATTACGGTCCGAAACTCTCAGTTCCTGCTTGAGGACGAAATCACCGCAGTAAGCGCGGATGCAGGCGAAATCGTGCTCAATAATTGCACCTTCACTGGCGAATCCTCGGCTACTGCAGGCAGTGGTGACATCACCGGAGATGGTAACTGTGTCTCTGGAGATATCGAACCGGGCGACGTTCCAACCTCCGAGCAGAACTGTCGTTCATTCGAATGGAATCGTGTCCATCCACTCGGACAGTCGAGCTGAGAGAGATCATTACGCCCGAAACACAAACACACACGAGGCGTAAATAACTGATACTGATACCGAGAAAATTTTCACTGACAGTACTATTTGACGTCATTACCGGTATAAGAACTCCTAATTCGCTGAGTATAGCATTGCCCAGCCTTCTGTTGAGGCGCCCATCGAAATTAAATGTCTATGGACAACTATTAATACCGATAGAGTGATAACATTAGACATGGTAAATAATGGCAAACGTGATGGTGAAATCGAACGGCTCGAAGTATGGTGTGCTGGTGAGGAGTGGTGTCCGATCACGGCGACGGCAACACTCATTGGCAAGAAGTGGCATCCAGTCATCATTCATCGGCTTCTCGAACACGGGCCAAGCGGATTCAACGAACTCAAGGACAATGTTGATGGCATCTCCAGTAAGGTGCTCTCAGAGAGTCTGGATGATCTTGGTGAGAAGCGGCTCGTAGATCGGGAAATCGTCAGCGAGAAACCCATCCGCGTAGAGTACTCGCTCACAGCTCCCGGTCGGTCACTCGAACCAGTAATCGATACGATGCGCGACTGGGGATTGGAGCATATAACAGAACCCAGTGACAGACGCTCGTCGCTCGTCTGAGCAGTTCGGTCTTCCAATCGCCGATGCATTCTCCACGCGACCGAAGAGAATAGGGATGAATTCGTCGAGAATGTTCACCGATCAGAACTCAGAGAGCGTCCCGTTCAGAACCTTGGCCGCGACGAGAATCGGATCCCAGACAGGACTGAACGGCGGTGCGTACGCGAGGTCGAGACGTTCTAACTCGGGAAGAGTCATCGCACAATCGAGGGCCGTCGCAAGCGTGTCAATGCGGATCGCAGCCCGGTCTGCCCCAACGATACTCCCACCGAGAAGTCGGTTGGTCTCTCGGTCTGCGGTCAACGTCACTGTCGTTTCCGAACCACCGGGATAATACCCGGACCGTGACGACGCAGTTATCGTGTCGGAAACGGGATCGAAACCAGCATCCGTGGCTCGTTCGTGGTCGATAAGGCCGGTCCGGCCACACTCCAACTCGAACGCCTTCACGACCGCTGTGCCAGCAACACTGCCAACGGGGGTCGGCTTCCCGGCAACAGTCTGACCGACTGCTCGACCCGCTCGGTTTGCTGTCAGACCGAGGGGCACCCACTCCGGCGCACCAGTCACTGTGTGTCGCATCTCGGCACAGTCACCAGCGGCATAGACGTGTTCCCGGTTCGTTCTGCCGTACTCGTCGGTAGCGATCGCTCCAGACTCGCCGCGTGCGATGTCTGTCTCGGCGATCAGTTCCGTATTCGGTCGGATGCCGATACCAATCAAAACGAGATCGACCGCAATCTGCCCATCATCACTAGCGACTGCCTCGACGTGACCATCTCCGATGAGTTCATCGACTTCAGTCCCCAGATGAAGCGTGACATCGTTCTCACGAAGCGTCGCTGCAACCTGCTCTCCAACCGCTTCGCCGAACGGTCGTAGGAGCCGATCTGATCGCTGGAAGAGGTGAATATCGAGGTCGTGTGCACCGAACGCTTCAGCCATTTCAATACCGACGTATCCCCCTCCGACGATCGCGACAGATTCTGGTGGATTCATACTAGCGTACTGTTCGAGTCGATCTGTGTCGACGGAATCATTGTCTGGAGGCCGAACACCGTCTGCTGAAGTGAGGTACGTTCGAAGCGCCGCCGCGGCGTCCATACTGTGCATTGTGAACACACCACTATAGCCAGTATCAATAGAGGCAGACACCGCATGCGCTCCCGTTGCAATGAGAAGATCGTCGTACGACTGCTCAAACCGGTCAGTTTCGTTCTGGACAAGTACCGTCTTGTCTGCTGGCTCTACCGCAATGACTTCGTGCTGTCGCCGTAGATCGATGCCCCGATCGTCGATATCGTCTGGTGACAGCGAGAGCAGATCGGTTAGTGACCCGACGTCACCTTTCACGTAGTAGGGCATCCCGCAGTGGGCGTAGGATACCCAGTTTCCTTGCTCGAAAACGATCACTTCTCGGTCCGAGTCCTCACGTTTTAGCTTACTTGCTGCACTCAACCCCGCAGCGTCACCGCCGACGACAACGAATGGATCTGCCATACTGTCTTCTTCTCAGCGAAGCCCTGTAACTGTACGAGTGAGGCCGCCGTAACTCGGTTGAAGCATGCGAAAGACGGTACTAACCCGGTATTAGATGAGCGGACACAGAGCGCAAATCAATCGACTGACCGCCACGCTCGTTCTTGAAGCCGACAGAGTAGTGCTACGAAAAATAGATCGACTGTATTACACACACCGTCCCGAAGAACGTTCTCTTGATTACAGTGTTTCATCCAGTTACTGCCGAGCAAGCGAATATCTATGCGTATCAGGGCCGAAGTTCCATGTGTTGACGACCGAATGATCCAACGGCGAGCCAAAAGAGGCATAGTGGGGACAACGACGCTCGTACTGTGATTTGCTATGGACGAGACCCATCAATTACTCACGCGACTTCGACAGTGTAGTTCGCTTGCGATTATCAGTCACTCGAATCCCGATCCTGACTCCATCGCAAGTTCACTCGCCTTAGAAGAGATAGCAGCCACCGAAGATATCGAAGACACGAGGTTATTCTACTGCGGTGATATTACCCACCAACAGAACCGAGCATTTATCAATTTGCTTGATATCTCAATCCACAATCCATCGACAGATCCATCGATTGCTGAGTACTCTTCGCTTGCGCTTGTCGATCACTCACATCTTGATCCAT
This sequence comes from Halocatena marina, assembly GCF_023276375.1. Classification (GTDB taxonomy): domain Archaea; phylum Halobacteriota; class Halobacteria; order Halobacteriales; family Haloarculaceae; genus Halocatena; species Halocatena marina. Next base: position 1,749,379 of record NZ_JALLPK010000001.1, read on the forward strand.
CGTTCCCCCATTCCGCCGAGTTCCATATTGAGATCATTATTGACCATCATGCTGTGAGCGACGCTTCCGATGCCGCATTCATCGATCGACGCCCAGACTACGGTGCGACAGCGACGATCATGATCGAGTATTACAGGGAATTGGACCTCAAACCATCCCCTGATGTCGCCTCAGCGTTACTTTTTGCGCTTCACCGTGAGCGGCTCGATCATGCTAGAATGCCGACGAGACGGGAATACGAGGCTGCTTCATTTATATATCCGTACGTCGATAGCGAGCTCATCAGCCAGCTCTACGGTGCGGCGTATACGCCTGCAACACTCGACGCGATCAGCGAAGCAATCCGACACCGTGAGGTCCGAGGATCGAGTCTAGTGACCTATGCCGGACAGACGACAGAGGGTGATGCACTTCCGCAAGCAGCCGATTATCTGTTGAATCTCGAAGGGGTGGATACGGTGCTCGTTGGAGGAATCGTCAACGACACAGTGCGACTCAGCGCCCGATCCATCGATCCGCGGCTCCACCTCGGTGAGGTACTCGAAAAAGCGTTCAGTGACGTTGGAAGCGCAGGGGGACATCGGGATATGGCCGGTGCACAGCTCCCACTCGGTATCTTTGCGGATACACTCTCTGACGATGGGCAGCTGTCCGATTGGCTGTTTGACAGCATCTCAGACCGATTTTTCTCTGCGCTGCATCTCGCCAGCGACTGAATCAGTTCTGTTCGCTGAGAGGTCCGCGTTGTCCCCATCATCTCACAAGCCTCCAGTGATGCTACCGTGGCACCGAACGACAAAAGATGGAGACAGTTACTCACGCGCGATCGCCGCATACGCGAGTGCAACTGGAATAGCATAGATGATGTGACCGACGAGCGTTAGGATGGTGTCGGGGAGCGCGAAGTTGGGAAGTGGCGGTGCGGCTGGGAAGCCGACAGCTGCCAACCAGATTGGCATCACAAATCCAGAGAGGACGATCGTTGTTAGTACGCCGTAGCCGATTCCGAGACCGACAGCACCACCGATGTGTCGTGCCGGTTCACGCAGCGGTTTGAGCTGAACGAGTGCTACGTACACCAGACCGAGGACCACGCCATGGAATAGATGAAACACCCATCCCGCTAGCAACGCTGGCCCTGCGACACCGTACATCGCGGGAATCGCCATTTCGAGTAACGGTACAGGGATCACGAACTGCATGATCAGGCCGAATAGGATACTCCCGATGAACCCACCGACGGCACCAGCGGCCCAGTCGCTGGCTGTAAGCCCCTCGGTTTTTCTCCGTGTTTGTGTTTCTGTGGCCATCTCTCGATAGGACCTCCAGTATTATGCTACGCAGTGACTGGTGAAAAGTGTACATTGTGATAGAGGTAAGTAGGTTACCTCCTGGTACCATACCGTGAGCACGCGTGAGACAACCCCCGAAGAAGGGAGAACAATTATCGATTGTTCTATTTTCATCGGACGTCGTGGACCACAGCACGTACGTTGATTCGATACTCGTATTGGGTGGATGTGCATGTGTCTTCACGTCTCAAATGTAGCAAATACTGATTCGGGATTCACGAAGATGTATGATTTATTAAATTAATAAATCATACTCATTCACCAGACATGAAATTTTGAGATAGTGTCGTTCGGTGGTCAATTACTACAGAAGACCACCAAAGTGTCTTGATACGCTCATTTGGTACTTGGATCGTATTGGTGAAAAACAACTGTACTAATATCTATCTTTGAGTCTTGCGATAATTCCGAGAAGATAGAGTGATCCACAGCACGAATATGATTGTATTCTTAATGATCAATGTATAGGTTCTAAAATCGTACGATTCGCTACAGAGAGTTCGGGATGGGATAACGTAGCACGTATAGGCGATTCGTATGATGTTGGAGGCACGTCTGCTGGATATACAGCGTCATACTCAGTATCATCTTAATCGCCTCGAATGAGAGAACATGATCTTCGTCACAGAGTAGAGATACAGAGACATGTGACATTCAGATACTTTCGTTCGTCGATTCGTTTTCAGGAGCGATATTCCGATCGTGATAGAGAATTCGCCCTCCTAAACTAATGAGAATCACACAAATCATGCATCAGTGTAGAAATTTTATATCATTCATTGTAATCGACCGATTGTCATAAATAAAATCCTATTGACAACTCTGTATCGTTCCTCGTCCCCGCACAATGATTCGTCTTTCGTAGAGTCGAGAATGAGTGAACGAAGAACAGTGCCCGATCCTATCCGGTTACTGATCGTCAATCGAACGCATCGATTCTTTGAGTAGCATACGTTATGTTGTATCGAGTGCGCGCTCGGCAAACCGCTCTCGGATTTCTGGACTGGGGACAGGACACTCGTCTTTCCGACCGAACAAGCGATACCGATGCGTTGCTACCACTCGGTACACAGGATTTCGTAGCATTTCGGGAACGTACACGAGTGGATAAAGAAGTGGCCACGGACCATCGAGAGTCCGACAGACTCGCAGTGCAGCAGTCGATCGGGTGTAGCACTCATTATCTTCGATAAGTACGAACGTATCGAAATCCTCGGTCGGGAGATCATATTCGTCGAGTAGCGCCTGTCCAATCGTCGATTGGAGTGGCGCAAACCGGAACGTCCCCGATGCATCGAACCGAACAATAAATCGGACGAGCGCGTTACAGAGGTTGCAAACACCATCGAAGAGGATAACCGGCCGTTCGACCGAATCGGCGACTGTCGTGGAATCGAGGGTGTCAGACATGGCACTACAACGATGTTCGGTTCCACACCGGATACACTACTCGGTGAACGACCAAGGAGACCGAGATTGTGACCCAGAATCAAACGGTTGAGGGCTGTAATACTACTGAATCTCTAATCATGCAAAGAACTGACCGGGCAGGTAGTGAGGCTGGCGCTGTCTGATTTCGTTACTGTATCGCCTTCTGGTTCGTCAGTCCGTCTGAATGCGCACATGGCCCGGTTCGACTGTTATAAGATACGCTTCATAGCGAAACTGAAGCAGATCAGGTGCCGGTGAGGACGCAAACAGTTGATCCAACGAATCGGGATCGATCGAATTAGCAAGCGGTGGCAGATCTAGTATCGGTTGGTTCGATGCCGTTGTGACGGCCCGCAAAACAGCCTCGCTAGCGCTTTCTTTCCCCTCAATGTGCGTTTTGTAGACTTCTTTGTGTTTTTCGTCCATTCTGCACACTTCCATCTTATTATTTATCCTAAACAGATTTAGTTCTTCCCCAGACGCGACGGGTGACGACGAACTAAGAATCGGTCGTCGCGGTATCGTTCGAACCGTTAGCAACATCCGCCTGGTCTAAAACCATCTCAAGATGCTGTTGTTGAGTGATTATTTTCTCATCACTATTGTACTCAATTAATCCAACATTTTCTAGTATTGGCAAATCAATGTGGTGTAGTATCGTGGGGAGCATGGATTCATCGTCAACTCCGCCTGCTGTCCACCAAGATTGCTCAGAGGCCGTCAATGCAGTGCTGAGTTCTTCGAGTGAAAGTGGTTGGGTGTGATCGGCTATCGTCGATGCGACGCGCTGTCGTCGCGGGCGTACGAGAAGGGCTGCAAGAGCCTCCCACGAACCATCCCCCTCTGTGAACGATTCTTCGACACACTCAACGGGGAGTTGCTCAGTTGAGACAATCCCAGTTGGCTGTCGCTCGATCCACCCGACCGACTCCAATTCCGGCAAACAACGGTGATACAGATCAATCCGAATCTGCCGATGAAGTTCTTGGACTACCGACGATGGGAGGTCCTCTGCTTTTGCCTTTTGCACTGCAAGCTGACTAGCAAGGGCGTCCTCTGGTATCGGATCAGACTGCGCCAGTAGCAGAGCGAGTATCCGTCGCTGGCGTGAGTCGGCGAGGATCACCGATCGATTAGGGGGAGATGGCCCCCCAGACAGCAGTCGTTTCCTACAGCTCATAGCATTTAGAGGATATTCCTGAAGTGCCATAATCTGAATGGCGGATATATGAGGTTGACATAATGCTAGGTGTTGGCAAATACCACATCCATAAGCTTTTTCTCAGCTTTTCGAAGATGTTGATGAAAAGTCGAAGAACTGATATCGAGAGAATCGGCGACATCTCCACCAGAGCTTTCGCGGGGCCAATCAAAGAATCCAGAGTAGCATGCTGCTTCGAGTACGGTTCGCTGACGATCTGTGAGCGAATCTTCGACCACGGTCCGGAACTCTCCCGGTGGGAGCTGCTGGCGATTCACATACTGTTGGCCGGCAAACTCCATATCAGGGTACATTTTCTTTACCGCCTCAGTCACTGCACGCACGTTAGCTGTCTCCGGAAGTTCGCCGACGACTCGCAACTCGTCGTCTATGATCTCGATGACTTTTGTTCGACCGTCGAACATTGCGAAAATTGATGCCACTGTCTCGCCAGTCGTCTGTATCTCAACACGGACGTAATCATCATCCTCAAAGAGGACACGAATGTTTGTCACTGCTGGAAGCTCTTTATTGAGCTCGATACACTGGTCGGCGGTGAGTCCTTCGATCGTGTAATAGTAAAGGAATCCGTCGTCACCGACGGGGATAGCCCGATCAATCGAGAGGTCGATGTCACCATCAGCCTTCGAAATGAACGGCTCAGCCAACGCTGCAGACCGATATTCGACTTCGATACCACGATCTGCCAGTAACGATTTCCCCCGTTCAATCGCAGTGATTGCGTGGCCAACGATCTCCGCGAGTTGCCGAATAATTACTTTCTCAATCTCACCGACGATCGACGAGCGCTTCGTATAGAGGGTTAAGACGCCGTAACATCTGCCTTCGTAGGCGACTGGAACTGCAATGACCGAATAATCTTGTGATCCACTCACCTCACACCATCGTTCGCAAACTGGGTCCCCTGAAACCGTGTGAGAGAGTTGTAACGAGTTCGTGTTCAGGGATCGCGTGATCGGGCTCTGCGTTGGATCGTCCATATCGAGTGAGACAGGAGTCTCAGCCAGCTCCTCGGATAATCCTGATGCTGAATGGACTGTAATTTCCTGACCACTTCGAGTAGTGTGACCGATCCAGGCGAAATCGTACACATTTGACGCTGCAAGGCGCTCACAGACACCTTGCTCCATCTGATTCCGTGTAGACTGTTCCAGCACGAGATCGCTAACGTTCAATGCGACTGCCTGAAGGTGATTGAGTGCTGCAAGCTCCTGTCGTTGTTGTTCAAGCTGCTGTTCTTGTTTCTTGCGCTCGGAAATATCCCGAACGACGCCAACGCGCTCGTTGGTATCGTCCCCAGGCAGGAGTGAAAACGTTGCCTCCGCCGTGATTGATTCACCGTCGGCTCGCAGGAGATCGGCTTCAATCTTCGGTCTGTTGTGCGTACCATCCTTCATCGCACGTTCAATCTCCCCAGCAGTGGCGACGGTTGATTCGGAAACCACCATCGAAACGTGTTCGCCGAGCAGTTCCTCGCGGTCGTAACCGACCATCTCAGCGTATCCCTCGTTGACCATCGTAAACCGACGATCGTCGTCGATAATGTATACACCGTCGTCGATCGTTTCGAAGATCGTTTCGTACTGCTCAAGTTCGAGTTCGCGCTCTTTGCGTTTGGTGATATCGCGGACGACACCGACTCGTTCGTGGCTATCGTCGCCCGGTAAGAGCGAGAACGTCGCCTCCGCCGTGATCGATTCACCGTCGGCACGCTGGAGATTGGCTTCGACCTTCGGCCCGTCCTTCCCCATCTTCATCTCCTGTGCGGCTCCTTCAGCAGTGGTAATGACCGTCTCGTCGGCCACCAACGAGACGTGTTCACCGAGCAACTCCTCGCGGTCATAGCCCATCATCTTGGCGTATGCCTCATTGACCATCGTAAAGCACTTCTCGTCGTCGACAACGTAGACGCCGTCGTTGACCGTCTCGACGATCCGCTCGTACTGCTCAAGCTGGCGCTCTCGCTGTTTTCGTTCGGTGATATCGTTGATAACAACCTGTGCAGCCGGCTGTCCCTCGTGAATGATCGGTATCCCGGTGAGGACAGTGTGCTTTATCCGGCCGTTTGTGTCGATGACCTCCGTTTCTTTCGGCGGAGTAGCTTTTCGCTCCGCAATGATCTGTCGCATCCGTTCGGCCGCTTCGGGACGGTCGTCTGGATGGACGAAATCGATGGCAGACTTGCCGATGACCTCATCGGCTGTATCGACTGCAAACCGGTCGGTGGCCGCGTCGTTCATATACGCGATCGATCCGTCTGCAGTGTAGATGACAATCGGTGCAGGCGAGGATTCGATGAGACGACGATACTGATTGCGCTGTTCCCGTAGTTCCCGTTCTTGTTCGATGCGGTCGGTCATATCCCGGACAACGCCGGTCGTTCCGTGATATGTATCGTCATCGGAGCGGATCGTGAATCGGTTCTCCACAGGGATCTGCTCTCCGTCGGGGGTGTAGTGATACGTTGCGGTGGTCGCAACCTTGCGCTCTCCCGTACGTAACTCTTGAATCAGTTCCGCAGAATATGATGTCTCTTCGTCATCGATTACCAGAGAAACAGGCGCATCGAGTAGTTCATCACGCGAGTAACCGGTCAACTCACAGTAGGCCTCGTTGACCATCGTAAACCGACGATCGGCGTCGGTCATATACACTCCATCGCGGACGTTCTCGACAACAGTCCGATAATCTTCGAGCTCGCGCTCGCGCTCTTTGCGTTTGGTGATGTCCTGTGCCATCATCATCCCAGCAAACACCGAGCCAGTCTCGTCTTCCACCGGAAGTGCCCACGCTTTGAAGATACGATCCTCCAATTCGATCTCGAACGTCCGTTTTTCGCCCGCCAACGCAGCGCGACAGTGTTTTTCGAGACGCTCTTTGGCGTTCGATGCCGTTTCGCCGACGTGTCGCCCTTCGAGAGACGTATCAGTGTCTTCGTAGACTGACCCCGCAACGAGCGTATACCGGAGGTCGTGGTCGAACAAGGAAACAACACCGTTCGGAAAATGCTCTGCAAGTGTCCGATAGCGTCGTTCGGACTTCTCGAGTTTTCGTTCGCGCTCTTTGCGCTCACTCATATCGACCAATGTCCCGAGGATCGCTGACTCGCCCTCGTACTCAATGAGATCTCCGTGGATTTCGACATCGACGACAGTACCGTCTGCGTGCTTTCCCCGACCTTCGTACCGGATAACGTCGATTTCGCCGTGCTCACGCTGTCGAACGTACTCGGCGACGAGGTCTCGTTCCTCCTCTGCCACAAAGTCAAGCACCGGTTGTCCGATCGCTTCGTCCTGAGTGTAGCCAAGAATGTCAGTAAATGTTGGGTTGACGTACTTCACCACTCCATCTTGAATGATACAGATCCCCACGAGATTTTGCTCGACGAGGCGTTCATACCGTAGATTAGTCGTTTGTGAATCGTCTTCGAGCCACTGTTGTTCGCTCCGATTGAACGTTGACGGTTCGGGAGGTCCTATCAAAGTAGACCGTGGTTGCCACCAGACTCGTGCGCTGGAACCAACTTTCTTCGTCCTGAGCGCACCTCGATCGGCGAGTGTTTCGAGTCGTTTGTATACGGTCCGACGGGGACAATCGAGAGCGTCGGCAATCTCTGGTGAGGTGAGAGGCTCATTCGGATGAGTAGTCTGCTCAAAGACAGCGAGTGTTTCAGCATAGATACCTGTATGAGTGTGTGATGATGACATGCATACTCCGTGGGCATCGAGAGAGAAAACTGTTCCGTCGGCGGCACCTATGACGTGCCCGACACGAATTGATTAGTCAAGCAATTTGATAGCAAATCAATCGCTCACTGGTCGGATACTTGCATCTGAACTTACGAAGAGAGAGTTGCAACTGAGTGATATCGGCTGTATCGAAGGTCTTCGCGCGGATACGACTGCCACGGAGTAGTCCGTGATGGGAGCAAATACTGACACACAGTCTGATCGATCACGATTTTTCCGCTCACCTCACGATATCCATCATCATTTGTGTATATTCAACACAATATTAGTAGTAATTGCTATATATTCCTATGGTCTTGTGATCGCATGGTGACGATTGCCCTCTCCTATCCGTCACAGGGAGCAAATCCCTTGAAAACCGACGTGTTTGCCGATCTCACCACGTGGGCGGATGTGCGGTGGTTGGACCCACAGATCGATCATCCCGACTTGGTGAATGAGCGGATCGATCTGTATCATATGGCCCGCCAGCAACCCGCGTCGCTTCGTGACTTAGGTCGCGCCTGTCGGGCAGGGATTCCGACAATTAATCCGTACGAAGGGGTTGTTCTGCTCGCCGATCGATTCGCCTGCACGCGCCAGTTGGCCGAGATAGGAATCCGCGTTCCCGAGTCACAGTACGGACGAGCGACCGAAATCGAGCTCGAACCACCAGTGATCGTCAAATCCCGCTACGAGATAGGATCAGGAGATCACGAGATACTGCGTTTTGACGACGATCCCGACTTCACTGGCCAGCAGTTCGTTCAGAAGTATGTGCCTCACACGAGAGAGATCAAGCTCCACTGTGCAGGTGAAGCCGTTCGGGCAGTCGCTATCGATCCCACTCACGACAGGTGCCGAGAGTGTGCAGTGACGCCACAGCTCAGATCGGTTGCCGAACGGATCCGCCAGCTGATGGGCATGGAGCTGTTCGAAGTTGATCTCGTCGGCGATGATGCGCTCTTCGTCGTTGATGTCAACCCAGCGATTAGTCTTCGTGGTGTAGTCGATGGAAAAGCGGTGTACGAAACGCTTCTTTCTCAACCGCTTCGTGATCGGTCTGTCGAAGGATCGCTCACTCATGCAAGCAGCTGATATTAGTGATACGTTAGTCATAGCACGCTGCTTTGGTTTTTGGCCTACGCGGCAATTCCACGAATCGATCGCCAGAACAACACGAGTTCCTCGACACTCACAGTAGTATGACCAGACCGAACGTGTTTGTCAGAGCAAAAGTGTTATAACCCCCGCTACTAACGACGCAGTTGTATGGCAGATAGGCACACACAATCACGGCGTGGCTATTTAAAAGCGGTTGGAGTTGCGAGTGCGATCGGCCTCACTGGGCTTTCAGGCTGTGTTGACCGACTCACAGGAAGCGGTGGTAGTGGTCCCATCAACTTCGGATCAATCCTTCCCATTACTGGTGACCTCTCTGATTTCGGTTCAGGGATGCAGAAAGGAGTCAATCTCGCAGTCGAGGATATGAACGACGCAGGTGGGCCGCTTGGGCGTACCGTCGAACATTCGGGGAAGGACTCCGAGACAGACGCCCAGAAGGCGAAGAACAAGTACGAAACACTCGTGAGTGAGAACGAGATTGTCGGCTTCGTTGGGGCAGCGTCCTCCGGTGTCTCTGTTCCGCTGGCAAAGACCATTGCGAGTGATCAAGTAATGCAGGTCAGTCCAGCATCCACGAGTCCTGTACTAAAGAATCTTGGATTCGGTGACCCAGACGACACGAAGTATTTCGCTCGCACCGCGCCGAATGACTCCCAGCAGGGTATCATCATGGGGATGGCGATGAACGAGTTCGTCAATGCCAAGTCGGCCGCATTCCTCCACGTCAACAACGCCTACGGGGAAGGACTGGCGAAGAAAGCACAGGAGAACTTCAACGGAGAGACGCTCCAGCTGGTCCCCTACAGTTCGAAAACCTCCGACTATACGTCGACGCTCGATAAGCTGTTCAAGGGCAACCCGGACGCGGTCGGGTTCGTCGGCTACCCAGAGTCCGGCCGCTCCATCCTCCAAACGTGGAAAGGTGGGGGCTACGGGGGGAACTGGGTCCTCAGCGAGGGACTCAACTCGACGGAGTTCTTCGGCAAGATTCCGGACATCGTGAATGGAATGTACGTCTCCTCACCCGACCCCGAGTCAACCAAAGGTGCAGACAAGTTCAAGAAGGCGTTCGGAGGCGAACCCAAAGTCTTCTCGCCACACTCCTACGACGCTGCGTTCCTCATGGGACTCGCTATTCACAAGGCGGGCGAGGCGTCGGGAACTGCGATCGCACAGAACATTCAGTCGATCTCTCGACCCGACGGCGAAACAGTCACTGTCGGTGAGTTCGACAAAGCGAAGAAAGCGCTGGATGAGGACAAAGCCATCAACTACGCAGGCGCATCCAGTCCAGTTGATCTGAACAAGAATCTCGAACCACTCAACCGATTTGCAATCCTCCAGGTCGAGAATAATGCGACTGTGAAGTCGGTCAAGACGGTTCCGCGATCGTTCTTCGAAGGAAAAGTCTAACCCAATCCACAGCTGACGACATCTTCGGTGCTTGGTTCTGATTACCGATACACAGTTTTCGACTGCACGTGAGATGACCGGTACTCTTCACAAACCAACAGAGATCATACCACGAAGAAAGCGCGACGGGAACGAGACACGAATTCGGAAGCGATGCAGTGCAGTGCAGTGCAGTGCAGTGCGGTGCAGTATGATGTTCTTGGTGGGTAACGGAGTGGGTGTTACGACTTGGAGCCGGTTGCTTGGCTTTCCTCGGGTCCATCGTCATCGACACTGGCATTGTCTTCGTCTTCGTCATTGCCACTGTCACCGCCGCCTCCACCAAGATACAGTTCGGCCACCTCCTCGTTTCCGAGGAGCGCTTCACCGGTGTCCTCGAAGCGATTTTCTCCCATTTCAAGCACATAGCCGCGGTCGGCACGGCTGAGTGCCTTGCGAGCGTTCTGCTCGACCATGAGGACGGCAGTGCCGGACTCGTTGATAGCATCGATCTTATCGAACACCTCATCAACGAGGTCGGGAGCCAGTCCCGCAGAGGGTTCATCGACGAATAATAGGCCGGGGTCGACCATCAGCGCCCGACCCATCGCAAGCATCTGTCGCTGTCCCCCCGAAAGGCTTCCAGCACGCTGATTCTTACGCTCATCGAGGACAGGAAACTGGTCGTACACCTCGTTGAGAGTTTCCTGTGGAACGGAGTCGAGGATGTACGCGCCCATTTCGAGATTCTCCTCGACAGTGAGGTTCGGGAAGACGTTCTCGGTCTGTGGAACGTACACCATTCCCTTGCGCGTGATTTCGTCCGGACGGTTCGCGGTGATGTCTTCTCCGTCGTACGTGACAGAGCCTTCCCAGCACGGAATGAGACCGAAGATGGCCTTCATCGCTGTGGATTTGCCAGCGCCATTCGGACCGATGATGCAGACGATCTCATTCTCGTTGACGTCGATCGAGACACCATGCAGAATCTCGGCATCGCCGTACCCGCTGACGATATCACGGGCTTCGAGTAGTACCATCTGTCATCCCCCCAAGTACGCGTCGATAACGCGCTCATCTGACTGCACTTCGTCCGGCGATCCTTGCATCAACTTCTTGCCTTCGCTCATGACAATAACTGTATCAGAGAGGTTCATGATGACTTCCATGTCGTGTTCGACGATGAGAAACGTGTATCCATCGGCTCTGAGGTCGCGGATACGTTTGATGAGTTTTTGTGTCAGGGTTGGGTTGACGCCAGCAACGGGTTCGTCGAGGAGAATGAGATCAGGCTCCATCATGAGCACACGGCCCAACTCGACGAGTTTGCGCTGCCCGCCACTCAAGTTCCCCGCCTCTTCGTTGGCAAGGTGATCGATTTCGAGGAACTCAAGCATCTGGTAGGTCTCCTGCTGGAGATCCGACTCCTCTTTCGCAACGGCTCCTTGTCTGAACCAAGCGTTCAGGAGGTTCTCGCCCGACTGTTCTTTCTTTGCGAGCATCAAATTTTCGAGGACAGTCATCCCCTTTAGCTCACGAGTGATCTGAAACGTCCGGACCAATCCCTCGTTCGCCAGGCGGAACGGACGAGTGTAGGTGTGCTCTGAGGCTTCCTTGTAGCGCTCCTGTCCGGCGTAGACAGCAGCACCGATGCCAGCACCAACAGCAGTTGCACCGGCGAGCATCGGAGTCGCCAGTCCGTAGTAGGCAGCGCCCGATAAGGCAATCCCACCGAACGTCATTCCAGACGCACCGTACCAGATATTCTTCTCTTCGCTGCTTGGCTGCATTATCTCCTGCGTGTCGGTGCCTCGATAGCTGATGACGCCACCATCGGGTTCGTAGAACCCACTGATGAGGTTGAACGTCGTCGTTTTGCCGGCACCGTTTGGGCCGATGAGACCAGTAACGGTCCCTTCTTCGACATCGAACGACGCCCCATCAACAGCGGTGACGCCGCCGAACGACTTGCGCAGTTCGTCGACATTCAGTAGTGCGGTCATTCTGAATCCACCTCGATTGTTCGGTGTTCCTCACCCCAGATACCCTCCGGTCGGTAGTAGAGGATGACGATGAGAAGCGCACCGATAATAACGAGCCGAAGCGCCCGAATCGATGACCCAGCAGCTGCTGGGAAGAACTCCGCGAGATCAGACGTCGCCCGGGAGAAACTCCAGAAGATGACCGACCCGAGAATCGCCCCCCGGTTGTTCGCCGTGCCACCGATGATGACCATCAGCAGGACGAAGAACGTCACGTCCATGCGGAAGATAGACCACGTCAGCGACTGGAACTGAATCGCGGTGAGGCCTCCTGCAAATCCTGCAATAGCGCTCCCGACTGCCATACTTTGTACCTTGTAGGTGAACGTGTTCTTACCAAGCGCCGTAGCGACGTCCTCGTCCTCACGAATCGCTTTCAGAACACGACCGAACGGCGACTGTACCGCCGTTTCCGAGAGATAGTACATCAGTCCGAGCGTTGAGAACACCATCACGAGTAGGAAGCGGTCGTACTCGATGACAATGCCGAGACTCTGATGGAACTGCAGCATCCAGATCAGGTTCTGGAACGTGCTGAGGATTGCACTCCCCACACCGCCATTCTGTAACGGTGAGATGAGCGACACCCCGAAGTACCGGACGATGAACAGCCAAACAGCGCCGATTCCGACGATCGTGACCACGTTGACATTATCCGATCCGTATCGGTCCCAGTTCCGGCTAAGGTACACTAATCCGTAGACGTACGCCGCGAGGAGTACAACGGTCAGCAGCATCCCGATGGCGCTGGTCATCTCATTCTGGTCGTTCCCGAGAACAATGAGTGGGGCGAGTGAGACGAAGAACAGCACCGTCAGTGCAAGTCCGTAGAGTGCGTCAGATGCGGTCGCTTCGGAAAAGTAGCGTCGAACGCTGACGTACGCGTACACCCACGTGAACAGCGAGAATGTGCCGACGAACACCAGGGCAATGAGTTCGTTGATTGCAGCCGGCGTCACAACCGTCGCAACCGTTGCGATGACGCCAGCGAGGAACCCAGCAATGAGCACATTGACCATCTGATTGTCCGCCTTGTGGGCGCGTCGACCGAAGAAGTAGCCCACACCGAGTGTGGTTAGTGCGAACGTGCCGTTCGCGATCATCCTTCGAGCACTGTCGAATTTCGTGATGCTCGGTAGACGAGCGAGCGCGTACGTTGCTGCCATCCAGAACAGCGCCACCAAGACGCCAAACACGATTGCAGAACCCAACGTCTCCCCGGGTACCGGGAAGAGGTTGTTCAATGGACGCTCGAATCCGGCCAGCGCGCGTGGGCCATTGGCCAACCAGCGCTCCGACCGAAACAGCTGCTGGACGATATATGCCATCCCGAGCAGCGTGATAGCGAGGTAGTCCTCACGGAGCCTGATAGCCGGAAGGGAGACGAGTGCTCCAATGACTCCAGCGAACAGCGATGCGAGTACGATTGCGACGATCCACGGCAGTCCAAGGCCGAGGATGTACTGTTGTCCGGGCGACGTTGGCGGCAACACCAGCAGGGCGGTCATATACCCACCGAGCAAGTAGAACGCCACGTGGCCGATTTCGAGGAGGCCAGTGTACCCGAACTTGATGTTCATTCCCAGCGCCAAGATAGCGAAGATACCAACCGAGATTCCGAACGCAACGAGACTTCCGGAAATCGCCATGTCAGTTCCCCCCCACGATGCCTTCCGGCTTGACGAGCAGTACGATGAACAGTACGACGAAAGCGATCGGGACGCGGTAGTTGTTCCCCACTGGGAGGACGGTGAATCCGACATCCATCGCCAGTCCCACGACGTAACTACCGATGATAACGCCGTAGATAGAGCGAATGCCCCCGAGAATGACAGCGGCGAACATCGGCAACAGCAGGAAAAAGCCGATATTGACTTGCACGCGTGCGAGCGTCAGACCGAGGAGAACGCCCGCAATGCCCGCGAACACGCCTGCGATGATCCACGTCGCCATCATCACGCGATCAGTGTTGATGCCGGTTACCTTTGCAAGACTCAGGTTGTCCGATGAGGCCCGCATTGCTGTCCCGAGCTTTGTTTCCTGTAACAGGACGTGAAGCGACGCCATCATCAACAGCGCGATGAGAACAATGAACATCTTCAACGGGAAGACGCGAAATCGGGTCGCGTAAACGAAGTCAGCAGCAGTCTGTGGAACAGTCCGACTCCCAGCAAGGAGCCATCCAAGAACGATCAGTGAGACGACGAACGTGATAACGCCTGCGAGTTTCGGACCAATCGTTTGTGCCTCCGTGTAACCACCAGCCATACGCTTGCGGTAGACGAATGCGCCAACGGTGAGTCCAATGACCAACAGCGAAAGCACCACGATGACCGGCCACGAGTAGCCGACGGTGAACACGGGGACGCTGTTGAGACCCTCCTCTGCGGTCGGACCAGAGTCACGAAGCTGTAAGATGAGCCCAGAGGCCGTAACGTAGAAGTCGAAAAACTTCGCAGCGGTCACGTACACAGCAGACCCAAAGATCTCCGAGACCGGGGGCAGCGCGAAGTTGCGAGATCCCCCACCGTAAATTGCCTGCGTCCCGAACCTGAGTATGAATGAAACACCAAGCGAAACGATGAGCATCGTCGCGAGTTCCGCATCTTTATCGCGGAATTTTCGGTAGATGATCTTCTCGGTCAACGGTGCGATAACACCGACGAGAACGGCTGCCAGCAAGAGTCCTGCCCAAATGGACGGGACACCGACAGCGACGGTGGCCCCAACAACCGTGGCCAGCAGTAGATGCACCACGAATGCGACGCCCGCTGGCGGCTGCTTTGGCCACCACGAACCACGCAATGCACTCCGTCCACCGAGGAGATACAGTATCGCGAGCACACCGAGCCCGCCCAGCAGAAACAGCACGACGAATCCCCCGATACCGACGGAGCGTTGTCCAGTCGCCAGCGCCCCGAAGAGCGGCACTGAGCCGGGCTTGTTCACGAACAGCGCGATGAACGCTCCAACCATCAGTAGCTCACCGTGTGCGAAGTTGGGAACTTCTGCGATACTATACACCAGCGCTAATCCGATTGCACCCATCGCGATGATGCTTCCAGTCACGATACCAGTCAGTACTGCGTTAGGTATGCCAGTGGGTGGCGAAACTATCATACCACCCCTCCGGCTACCGATCGTTTGTCAATACCCACCATGTTATATAGTACCTTTCCCAGATCCTATTTGTGTGTTACGATTAATCACAGTGTATTTGAGAAGACACGCATCGGAGTGTTCGTTTGTCAGTCCGAATCGTGATTGGGACGCCGAATCGATACCTGATCGGGCACACGCCTCGTTCTGGGATGTCTACAGCATCAGCGACACAGAGTGCATCTCTGGACACGCATAGTACGAGTGCCGGCATCCTCTCTTCGAAACCTCGTAGCCCCACCGTATAGCTACGAAAGCCGAACAACACAATCAGCAACCCAGTCACATCACATCACATCACATCACATCACATCACATCGTTCTACGAGACGGCTCAACAGTACTGCCAATGCTCCGCTCTATTTGACGATAAGATCTCTGTAGTTCCGTTGTGTGATTCCACCGTCTGAAGCTAGCTTTCGCTGTGGAGTAGAGTCGGCAGAATCAATCAATGATCTCGAAACGCGAGACCAGAGTAGTGCTAAGGTAGTTCGTCCGATCGCTCGGCCAATCGGACGAGGTCGGCCATCGTTCGGTTGATCGGAACCTCGATGTCGTGCTGGTCTGCCAATCGGACGATTTCACCGTTCAGTCGCTCGATCTCGGTCTGTCGTCCCGCCTCGATATCTTGGCGCATCGAGGACGTATTCGCGCCAGTTGCTTCAGCGACCGCCTTGACGTGTGAAACGATGTCCTCACGGACGGTTCGTCCCTCGCTGCGTGCGACTGCAATCGCCTCGGTGACGGCGGCTTGCAGCAGTCGTGTGCCTGGTTTGGTGTCTGCGAGACGCCCGTTCTGTACGCGCGAAAGCGCTGTGCTGGCGTTAATTCCGACGTTGACAAGCACTTTTTCCCAGACGGCGTCTCGGATGTCGTCTGTGACTTCGGTGTCGATACCAGCACGGCTGAACGCCTCTGCAATGTACTCGACGGTCGGATCGTTCTCATCGAAATACCGACCGATAGACGTCGAACCAACGCCAGCGTGGCTGATGTGACCGGGAGCTTCTAACGTTGAACCGTGAGCTGTGACACCGGCGATGATCTGCGTTTCGGAGACGAACTCAGCGATGGTTTCAGGATTACCGAGTCCGTTCTGGAGTGTTAGAACGTCGGCAGTGTCCAGTATCGGTTCGGCATCCGCAAGGGCTGTCTTCGTGTCGGTGCTCTTTACGAAGACGACCACAAGATCAACCGGAGCGGCTGCGTCGGGGTCGGAAACAGCGGGAACATCGACTGTCCGTTCAGTTCCGTTGAGTTCGGTGATCGTCAATCCGCTCTCGTTGATTGTGTGGACGTGTTTTTCCCACACGTCGATCAGTGTCACGTCGTGACCGTCTGCCGAGAGAAGACCACCAAACAACGACCCCATCGCCCCGCTTCCAAGAATTGCGATATCCATCTTGGTCGAAACTAGCGGATTCGAACGGTTGTAAGTATCTATTGTACACGTTTTATGTTCAAACGATCTAATTGAGTACCAACATGGTACTCATTGGCAGTCGGGGGTTCCTCGGTGCTGTCGGGATGGTCTCAGCCGGTGTGCTAGCTGGATGTACAACTGATAGTAATGATAGCGCGGAATCGATCACAGGGAACCACAACACACAGTCACAGCCCGGTGGAACCGGAGGAGGGGGTCGGGCATTCCCATTGGTGTGTTGCTTCCATTTGCCGATGAGTACTCGTAGGGCGGCGCAAACGTCTTTCCGGTTGCGAAAATGACCGTTCATCAGATCAATCAAGGAAATTGAATAGACGGACAATCAATAACGTTGGTCAAAGGCGACACCGAGGCCACGGTTGCCGCCAGCGTCACAGCGGCACGCAAACGCATCAACGACGAAAATGTTCGGGCGTTCATCGGTCCGACCAACCTCACATTCACTGGCGTCAAAGATCTCATCGTAGAAAATAACGTCCCTGTTGTCACCCCGACAGCTGGAACGACCGAGTTAGACAGCGTCGGTGGGAACCACATCTTCCGCACCGTCTCGAACGATTCGTGAACGCTCCATTCGGACGGGTGCTCAAGGGCGTCCGTGAGGACGAGCAGGCGGCACAGATGCTCGGAAAGCAAACGACGCTCGTAAAATTGCAGTTGTTCGTCATCGGCGGTGCTATTGCAGGGTTGGCCGGTGCAGTGTACGCTCACTACGTCGGAAGCGTCGTAACAGGACAGTTCGTCCCGCTCGTGACCTTCCTCGTGTGGATGGCACTGCTCCTTGGAGGGGCCGCGTCGAACAAAGGCGCGATCGTCGGCGCGTTCTTGCTCATCGCGTTCCGAAAATCGACGCGATTCCTTCCCGAAATTGAGGGCCATCCGTCGTTGATCCCGAGCCTTCGCTTCGTGGTTATTGGTCTGTTGCTCGTGTTGGTCGTTCGCTATCGGCCAGCGGGTTTACTTGGCAATCCGAACGAGATCGTTACGACCAGAGAGAGTGATGACCGTGACCGATCCGTTGCTCACCGTTGATTGGGTCATCAAGACGTTCGGTGGACTGACTGCGATTGATGGCGCAGCGTTCGACGTCTCGGCTGCGTCGATAACCGGACTCATCGGACCAAACGGTGCGAGAAAGACGACGCTGTTCGATGTGGTGACCGGAGTCTACACCCTAGATAGCGGACGGATGCTGTTTCAGGGCGGGGAGATCAGTGGCCAGTCCTCGACGGAGATCGCACGACAGGGCATCGGGCGAACGTTCCAGATGCCACGGCTTTTCGAAGGGATGACCGTGCTGGAGAATATCAGATTTGCAGCCATGAATCAGATGAGTGAGTCGGTGTTGGGCGTGTTCACCAAACCTGAAACCGTCCGGAACGAAGAACGAGCGATCCGAACAGCGCGCAGAGACGCTAAGCGGCGGCGAGTGTCAAATGCTTGCAATGGTGCGGGCGCTAATGCCCAATCCTGCCGTCCTCCTGATCGACGAACCGAGCGCAGGGCTAGCACCACGGCTCATCGACCGAACGTTCGACCACATCGAACGAATTAGACAGACCGGCACCGCCGTGTTAATCGTCGAACAAAACGTCAAAGCCGGGCTACGAATCGCCGACCATGGGTACGTACTCGACATGGGAACGAACCGCTTTGAGGGGACCGCAAGCGAACTTCGAGAGAGTGAAAAGATTCGAGACGCCCACCTCGGTGTGTAACGGCACAGAAACGAATGTTCGTATGAACAGGATGAGCGTCTACTCGCACTCACAAGCTGGATCTGTTTCTTATCTAATATCATTCGATCTCTGTCCGATCGTCATCACGTGTTAGACTGTCCCGATCCAATCGTGTGATGCGCTGTCAGGACGATTCGAAGTTTGGTTGAGAACCATCCATCAGGCAGTTCAGCTGCTTTGGGGATTGCTCCATACATCCAGAACAAAGGACTGGTTCCTTCTTGAAGTAGTGTGAGCCGTTCGAGTTCGATAGCGATGTCTGAATACGCATCGAGAAGCAGACACGGGTATATTTCTCGTGGGATGATGCGCTAGATTCGTGCAGCCGGCGAGAGGTTCATTCATCGCCGATTGGTGGCTCATTACCTCGTTCGAAGAGGGCAGCCCTGAGGAGTGATGCATTACCGCGTCTGAGACGTTGTGAAACTGCTGTGTCCGAGACGCCAATCTCATCAGCGAGGTCAACGAGGTTGATTCGTCTGGGAACATCGAAATATCCCTTTTCGAGCGCCATGACTAGCGTTTCGTGCTGTGCGTCAGTGAGCCCGAACCCGGAGTTGATATCGTTCGGAAGGTGGGGATTGTGGACGCTCTGGACGGTAATCGAAATTCCACGCTTAGAACACAGTCGATAGAAAGCAGCGAGCTCTTTGTGATCGTCGAACCGCAGTTGAATCGTCCAGCTATCGGATTTGCCGACAGCTTTGAGAAAAGCACCGCCGGTTTCGGCTACAACACTGGGGAGTCCCCGCATCTCCGCTGCCCACTCGGCGCGAACGAGAGATTCGCCGTTAGTGGTGTCCACAACTTCAAACGATTTGATATCGGTATCCGCTCGCAACGCGGGTTCGAGATCGTTGACCGTACCGTCTGCGACCCAAAAATAAGGGATAAACGTCTCACCGAGTGGAATAACTCGATCGAGTCGAAGATGAATACTGGACCCACCCGAAAGCGTTTCTCCGAGCGGGAAATCCTCGGCGGAGACGACGATGGTGGTGAGAGAGCTCATCGACGATACTCACACAGGTCTACACACTCCATATACTAAGATTCCAGTGTCACCCTGAGACAAGTTGATCCGACCGCACTCGATACTAATCTACCCGAACGGTCTTCGACGATCGGATAAGAAGTGGTTCCATGTCCAAGGCAAACGATAATGTATCTGTAGAGAGACAACATACGTGAAACGACAATGGCTGGAGGAACCAACACCGGGAGTGAGTATGCCGACGTTGTCTATGCAATATTAGCGGACAGAGAACGGCGAGTCATACTTCAGGGCTTATCCGCACACGGCATGTCGGAGACCGTCTCTGAGCTCGTTCAACGCACTCAAAGTGATGGAACCAGCGGCCGCGATGATCAAGCGTTTCGCATTCGTCTTCACCACCAACATCTGCCAAAGATGACTGATGAGGGCATCGTGGAATACGATCACGACGACGGGAGCATTACCCTTACATCGAAAGGCCAGCAAGTGGAAGCAGTCAGGAGACGGACCGCCAAGCTGCTTGAGAGCGAGTGAATCGGCCTCAGTGATTGGATCCTACTCACTACCGGTTAACAACGATCAGGCAGAAAAACTCACAAATTAATAGACGAATCTAATATCGGTCTTCTCTCTTTGAGCCATTCGACTTCGTACATCAAGTAGACACCGGGCCAGAATCGAGGGTTGCAACGCAACCCTGCAACTCAAATGGTGTACGAAGGACTGAATCATGGTCGCCACAATCACCGATATCCGCGTGCCTGCGGACGCATTTCCGCTCGGGCGTATCTTACAATCTCATCCACAAGTCGAGATTGAACTCGAACGCCTTGTTCCGACACGAGAGGAAATCATCCCGTTATTCTGGGTGGAAAGCGAGAACGAGGCAGCGGTCGAGGAGACGCTTGCCGATGATCCTCTCGTAGAGGAGATCGTCGAACTCACTCGAACACCTGCTCGCCTCCTCTATTCGGTCACGTGGAGTCCCGATGTCGATGCACTCGTTCGAGTGTTCGTCGATCTCGACATCGACGTACTGAACGCCAGAGGAACAGCCAACATTTGGAGATTTCGCCTTCAGTTTTGGGAACGGGAGCAACTGAGCCAATTTCAGCGACGGTGCCACGAAAAAGATCTCCCATTCGAACTCTTGCGGGTGTACAACCCGAAGACGCCACCCGAAGCGGGACCACTCACAGTCGAACAGAAGGACGCCCTCGTCACGGCGTACGAAGGTGGCTATTGGGACATTCCTCGTAAAATCAATCAGCGCGAACTAGCGGAGCGTGTCGGCGTCAGCGACAACTCGATGTCACAACGACTGCGACGCGGTGCAAAGATCGCTGTTGCAGAACTACTGTACGGGAACGATAGACAGTAACCCCACTACGAACGCTGGTCGGTCTTAGATGGTTTCCAGCCGAAAACAAAATGAGACTGAATCAGAATCAGCTACCGGCAGATCGAGTGTTTGCACTTGCGACTCTTATAAACACCCTCAACAGTGAGAGCAGGAGACAGACAACTAACGGGCTAAATGCTATCTATGGACATGGATAGATACCACACGATTCTCCGTTGTACTGGTGATACGTCCCTCTCTAGTACCATCATTGAGGCGATTGCGGCGATCGATCGAGTTGAACCAAACGAGATGGAACCGATCTACTCTGCCATCGATCCCGACGCGTTAGAGCAACTCGTCGAGTCACTTCGGCGTTCGTCCCACCAGAAAGGAGACGAACGTGCCGAATTCACGTTTGACGGGTACCGGGTCACAGTGTTGTCGAGTGGTGAGATCGAGATTCGACAGCACACGACTGAGACCCGTGGTGAACCGACTGACGAGATGGCGTTCCATCTCGCACTCACGCACCTTCTCCAAACGGCGACGGCGAATGGCGTCGATATCGAAGGGGGATGGGGGTGTCGAAACAAGTCCGATTCCAAATGGGGTGTCGAAATCTACGGTGTCAAAGAGCGGTGACGATCACATGCGACCGGAACAAGAGCACTGCTGCTCTCCAGGAGGATACACCATCGAACCTGCTTGGTAGCGATCGTGCTGGGCTACGCGAGATCACGTGAGACGCCAGATTAGATTCGATCGGATCAACTCAGTTCAAAGTACGGTGCTACAATACGAGCTGCAAGCCCCACAGCGCAAGCATTCCGATGCCGATCGTCGGGAGAACTCGCTTCGTTCGCCATGCGACGAGCGTCGCAATTGCCCCGGCGAGTACTTTCTCGTGCTCGAACACTAGCCCGAGGGACGGTCCCAGTGAGAGCGAGATAATTGCCGGGACGATGAGAGCTGCCAGTGCCGCCGGCGGAACGAACCGGAGCACGCCCTCGATCCAGACCGGTACGTCGTCCAGCCGTCCAAACAGAATAATGAACGAGAGTCGGAGGGCATACGTGCCGATCCCGACGATGAAGAACACCAGCCAAATCGTCATCGGATCGTATCCAGTCATTGAGTCGATCCCATCTCGTCATCAGCATCTGATTCGCTGTCACGGGTGAATTCATCGCTCCGTGTGCTTGTCGGGAATGAGCCGTGTCGGCGTCCGACTGCGACACCGGCGGTGATGCCACCGAGTGTTGCGACCACGAGTCCAAGATCGAACGGAAGTACCCCAGCAATAACGCTGAGTGCTCCTGCAACGATCGCCGCGAGGATGGTGGGTCGATCTTCGAGTGCAGGAAACAACAACGCGATGAACGTGAGCGGCACAGCGAATTCGAGTGAGAGCCCGCTCGGAATCTGTGCGCCAGCGACAACTCCGACGATTGTCCCAAGCTGCCATGTACCCCAGAGAGTGATTGCTGCACCGAGGTAGAACCATTTTCGAGTGCTCGGTGTGTAGTCTTTCGCTCGAAATTCAGTGAGTGAAACCGCATACGTCTGGTCGGTGAGACCGTAGGCACAAAGCCACTTCCACGGCCCACTGAGCCGTTGGAAGTAAGGCGCGATTGACGCGCTGTACATCACGTGACGGAGGTTGATGATGATTGCTGTCACAACGACCACAGCAACTGGGGCGGTGTTCCCGATGAGATCAATAGCCGCGAGTTGGGATGCTCCAGCAAAGACGATGGCAGACATAGCAATCGCTTGAAGGGGCGGAATACCGGCATTCACTGCTGTCACGCCCGTGATGAGGCCAAACGGGATGATTCCCAGAAGGATGGGTATCACGGTGCGTGCGCCAGTCAGAAACGCATTCCGGACGGACGTATCGTTGGTCTGAGACTCCATCTGAGACATTGATTAGAGACTAGCGCGTGACGTTTATATCGTCGGCTTTGTGTCTCGATAAGTGTCATACTAGAAATGAGAAACCCGATAACGCGTGCATTGGGTTTGCATCACATCAAGTACATCCCGATCACCGTTTCTGATGTCAACGACGACCGTGCAGAGAGATGCGAATTCGATAGCTGGTTTCGGCCTTATGTGTTGAGTCAGTGCTTCCAATCGGGTTGTCTGGGGCGGTTGTCCGATGGCCTGCGTGCATTGTGAGGGTGAAATCTCTTTGATCGAAGAGTCCGGAGACGAACGGTACCGAACGAAAGCAGACCCCTCGTGCGATGTGTCTCGCCACGGAGGGATGCACGTCCGGGGGCAGCTGTTTCAACGTTGGCCAGCCAACGCTAGATGAGGCTCATGTAGTAGTTCCAGTCCCAGTTCGAGCCCGGATCAGTATGGTCATTCCAGCCACAGTCGGACTCGGGTACCTGATGATGGCCCATAATACCGCTCTCTCCACCACACGATGCGACACCAGAGACGCGGCTCTTCGGGA
Organism: Halocatena marina; assembly: GCF_023276375.1. Taxonomy (GTDB): domain Archaea; phylum Halobacteriota; class Halobacteria; order Halobacteriales; family Haloarculaceae; genus Halocatena; species Halocatena marina. Next base: position 1,772,819 of record NZ_JALLPK010000001.1, read on the forward strand.
TGTTGTATTCGTTACACAGCCAGCGGACGAGTTCAGCAGAGCTCTGATACTGTGCATCGGGGAAACCGCTGCTCACGTAGCCACCGTGCTCAATGCCGATCGTGGCGTCGTTGTACCACGAAACACCACCAGCGTGCCACCCGATATTGATGTCACTGAGTGACTGGTATTTGTAGCCGTCATCCCGGATCGTGTAGTGGGCACTGACGTTGGCATCCGGATTCTGGAACCAGTTGACGGTCCCTTCGGCAGATCCCTGTGCGACGTGGATGACGATAGCGTCGATCTCTGCTGCGCCACGGTTCGCAGCAGTGTAGTTGCTCGAATGAGCCGGCTCCCAATCAACCGATGGCTTCGCTTCCGCGCTGGTGCTCGATAGCGTAACTCCGCTGAGACCGATCGCGCTTACCGTTCCCATCTGTTTCAGTACGTCTCGCCGGGTTGGACCTGCATGCTTATCTTCTTGCATGACAACTGTGATTAGAATGCACCTCTACTTTATGATACCTCCTGACATCTACGACACGGCACATCACACTGACGTGATTCTTGGCATTCAATGAGAGTGTTGTGTTCGGACTACGATTCGCCCTAATCAATGTTAGAATAGGTACCGTGTTTTGATAAACCAGATATCAGAACAGAAATGAGACTAAGCAACCATCGATTCGAGCGCTGATTACGTTCCTTTGATCAGATGTGTGACTCCAATCGACTCAGCGACGACCCACACGACGAAAATGAGATACGCGACCAACAGTGCATAGGATTCGACATTAGTGAGTGAGAGATCGGTTCGCAGGATGGTAAAGAGAAGAATAGTCGCAACCGTCAGGACACCCATCATCGGGACCGCGACCGAGAAGTTCACGGGAGCACTTCCGACGATGAGGACACCGATTGGAATTGCGACGAGCAGATCGAACGTGTTCGATCCGAGTACGTTCCCGAGACTCGTGACACCCTTGCCAGCGCGGGCCGATCGGACACTCACGAGTGTATCTGGTAGACTTGTTGCTGCCGCGATGATGATCACGCCAGCGAGAAACTCTGGAATGCCGAACGTGTGTCCGAGTGACTCGACACCACCGACGAGCTGCTCAACAGCAATCAGGATGACGAGCAATCCGACAGCGAGCTTTGCCCACGCTCTGTGGACGGATCCTTCACTACTCGTTCTGTCACCTTGGTATTCATTGATATCTTGCCACTGGATGAAGAGATAGAGCACGTACAATAAAAGTGGAATAGCAGCCAACGGGCGCGTGATCCGTCCAGTGAGCGAGGGTGCATTCGGAACCGGGGCGTAGATGACCGCCAGTGCGAACGTCACAACCAGTGCCGAAACAGCGAGCATATAGAACTGAGCTTCCTTGTAGACGATGGTACGATTGGCTTCAATGTCTTCATCGGTCAGGATTCCGGCGAGAGCAGGTATCACGAGAATGTTGAACACTGCAGAGCCGACGATCGCACCGACTCCCATATCGAACACGCCAGCGAGGGCAGTAAACACAACACTTGCTAGTTCGGGAAAACTCGAACCAACCGCGACGACGACTGATCCTTGAACCACCGCGGGGAGTCCATAGTGAGCCGATAAGCGCTCTGCGGACGCTTCAAGCCAACCGCTCCCAAACCAGATGAATCCCGTCGCAACGATGATGACGACTACGTTCACAATCGGCGTGTTCGGAAGCAGACCACCAAGAACCATTACGTGGATCCAATTCGGTCACATTTCAAATATGTTTTGGTGTTATTGACTATAGTGAAACAGTCGTATATGTATCATATGTATCCGCAGAGAATACAAACGATGCTGGGCGTATTGATACATGCTCCAGTCACCCGCAGTACAGATATTTACTCGATGTTGTTGGAAGTAATCGGTCAAAAAACACTCCTCACGGCGTGATTACCCAACTAAAATTACTATTTCGTTATCATTACTTGTTCAATGTTTTTCAAGCGATAGTGTTGTCCACCAAATAGTTCTAGAATGGACACAAATAATCGGGGGACAGCGTGTTGCTACACGAATCGAGATATTCCAACCAGTGATAACATTAGTCAACAGGTCACCCGGATGTAACACGTGAAAGCAATCTGATCGAACGTTCAGGCGACAGTATTTCGATGTGAATTCGAAGGTTAGGAGAATCACGTCTCCTCGAACGTGAATCGAAGCACCGCGAGATCCTGCTTTGCCCGATCGAGTTGATCACCACCTGTTGCTGGATTACCGCCGAACCCGAGGATCCATCCCACTATTCCGTGACGTTCGAAGTACTCGACGATCATAGCATCGCGTGCTTCAGTAGTAATTATCTCTCCGATTGCGGAACGCTTTGTCCCGCGAAACCAAATGGTGCAGTCGCTTGGATCTCGAAAATTCTCCCACCAGTTGCTGTCTTGAATCGGTGTAACAGCAACTATCGCAGCATCGAATTGTTCGTACGCCACCGGAAATGTGTACTGCCGTCCGGACTGGCGACCAGCGTACGAGAGGAGCACGAGCCAATTGCTCACTGGCCAATGGAAGCGAGTGCACAAGAGCGAACGAAACAACGAATTGGCGAGTCGCTCCTCAATGATGCGCTGAACAGACGATACCCGTTTCGATGATCGGGAGACGTCAGTATCTTCGGCCATGCTACTATCATCGACGGTGATTGTCGTGAAAATACCGTCCGACGATACATGTTGTGGATCCCAAATGAATCTCACTGCGCTCGGTCGATTCGCCTCTTCTTCCCACCTGTCTCAGGAGTCGTGCAGACGCACCGACAGGCGAACCTGCGAGCTGTCTCGGTTGTGGTACGGAATGGGTGTACAGATCACGTCGTATCGACCAGCACCCGTCTGATCGAGGCTATCAACACCTTCAGCGATGAGATATCTACGGGAAGATGTGTACCTATGGACGTGGTGGTCGTCGAGTTCAGCGGCTGATTTGTCTGCTGTGAGCGGATCGATCTGCCGAGGCTGTCGCTCAAGACGTTCAGTGCCGGTCGCTCTCGCCGAAGTCAACACGTTTAATCGCTTTCCGACCCTAGATCTGGTAGTGTCGCTTGCCATTTCTACGACGAATCTCGAAAAGAACTATGGGGATGTTCGAGCGCTCGATGGACTTTCACTCTCGGTCGAGCAGGGTGAGTTCTTCGGGCTTCTTGGACCGAATGGTGCGGGCAAGACGACGTTCATCAATATTCTCGTCGGGCTCGTCCGCAAGTCTGGCGGCGAAGCCAGCGTATTCGGCCACGATGTCGAGGACGACTACCGCGCTGCTCGGGATCGGATCGGACTCGCACCACAGGAGTTCAACGTTGACCGTTTCTTTCCGATTCGAGAAGTGTTGATCCACAAGGCGGGCTATCACGGGATCTCGACGAAAGAGGCCGGAGAGCGTGCGGACAGGGCACTCCGTACCGTTGGAATCTACGAAAAGCGCGAGACACGCTTTGATTGGCTCTCTGGCGGAATGAAACGCCGATTCATGCTCGCTCGTGCGCTCGTCTCGGACCCTGATCTCCTCATTCTCGACGAACCGACGGCAGGAGTCGATGTCGAACTTCGACACGATCTCTGGGACATCATTACAGACCTCAACGACGACGGCACCACTGTGTTACTGACGACACACTACATCGAAGAAGCTGAGCAACTCTGTGATTCGGTTGCGATCATGGATTCGGGGAGCAAACTTACGGTCGCCAGCCCAGAGACGCTGATGGCACGCGGCAACGACACCGTTCGCCTCCGACTTCGTGAGCAGCCGACGCGAATTCCGACGCTCGATGATGAACGCATCGACAACGTAGCGCTCGATGATGATACACTCGTTGTGACAACGGCTCATGGAGGAGAGGTTGCACCCACCCTCGTTCGCAGTCTCGACCACCAGGATCACACAGTGGTCGACATAGACATTTCGCGCACATCGCTCGAAGAGGTTTTCGTCTCATTGACCAGCCACGAACAACAGACAGAAGACGAGAGCGACGGTCGTGAGACTGAGGCACCAGCATCAACCGGAGGGTCGTTGTGAACGTCGTTTCCGTCGGTTTGTGGACGCTCATCCATCGGGAAGTGCTCCGGTTCGTTCGTCGACCACGGAACACGTTTCTCCCGCCTGCAATCACGAATACGCTCTACTTTGTCGTTTTCGGGGTGATTCTCGGTGGACGAATCAATGCAAGTGAAGGCGTTCCGTACATCCTCTTTATCCTTCCTGGTCTCGTTGTGCTCGGTGCGACCAGTGATGCGTTTCAGAACGCTTCGTTCTCTATCTTCCACGGACGCTGGAACGAGTACATCCACGAGGTCCAGACATCGCCGCTTTCATACACCGAGATGGTTCTCGCGTACGTCTCGACCAGCGCGCTGCGTGGCATCATCATCGCGGTGTTGATCACTATCGTCGGTGCTATCTGTACGAATCTCATCCCATCGATGACGCCGGTCTGGTTCGCGCATCCTGCGTACGTCGTTGCGTTCATTCTTGTAATCACGTTCCTCTTCGCTGGCTTCGGCGTCGTAGGAGGTCTGTGGGCGCGAGATTTCGACTATCTGACCGTGATGAATCAGTTCATTATTCGACCGCTCGTTTTCTTCGGTGCAGTCTTCTATCCCCTAAGCGCCCTCTCCAAATTCTGGCAGACCGTGTCACTGCTCAACCCGATGGTCTACATGGTCGATGGGGTTAGGTATGCATTCATTGGTACGAGTGACATTGACCCGAACGTCTCGCTCGCAGTGCTCACGGGTGCAACAGTGATGATCGTGCTTTTCGACGTGTGGTTGTTCAAGCGTGGTTACGGACTAACCGAATGAGTGTTTCCACCGATCGAAGCGATCCATCCACTCATCACGAATAGATCGCCAACTGCCACATCCGACACACACTCTGGTTGAGTTATAGATAGAATGGTTACATCCCTACGTTTGTAATGCGCTGTGTCATCACTGATGAAAAGAACTGCACCGGACCGACAATTGAGTAGTTGTTCTTTTCAACTCGCGAACCAAGCCACGGTATTTCCAACACTGAGCCGTGAGGTAGTAAAACCGACTCACACTGCTCAGTGACCGTCATTCATCAATGTTGGAGTCGTGTAGGTAAAGCGCTACTAGTTTAAACCTATTCATATAGATAATCAGACTCGTTGAGTTTCAGTATTGCTCTTTGGGATGTGATGATACGGAGTTCACATAGTATTTTAGATATTTCATTTAGATGCGGAAAGATAACGACTGCTCTAGATGAAGAGACCGCTCCGACGCTATCGGGGCACATAGACATCGCTGTCGACGTTTGCCACCCCGACCGATAGCGCCTGACACCGCTGTCAGCACCGTCATCAGTAGTTATAAGAGACCTCGTGGGTTGGATTGACTCGATTGGGACCCGCTGACAGACACCCCGAATCAGGGCGGAAAGCGGTGAACGCACGACAGTCAGACGATGCCCGCAACAGGAGATATGCCAGTAACAGTAGAAGACATCAAACGCGCACGAGATCGTTTCGACGACGAATCGGTCGTTCGAAGAACACCAATCGAAACCAGTCGAACGCTGGATGCGAAAACACAGGCCAACGTCATTCTCAAGATGGAACATCTCCAGCGAACTGGCTCGTTCAAGACACGGGGGGCTTATAACAAACTTAGTCAACTCGCAGACAGTAACGACGGTCAAATCGACAGAGCAGTCGCGGCGAGTGCCGGTAACCACGCACAAGGCGTCGCGCTCGCTGCCACAAAAACGGGGCTCGATGCGACAATCGTTATGCCCAAGAACGCCCCGCAGTCGAAGATCGACGCAACGAAGGGATACGGTGCGAGAATAGAACTCCACGGTTCCGGTTTTCAATCAGCGATGAATCACGCGCATTCGCTCGTCGACGAGAACGCTGTTTTCGTCCACGCGTACGACGATCCGGATATCGTCGCTGGCCAAGGAACCGTCGGTCTCGAGATTCTTGAGCAAGTTCCTGCTGTCGATGTGGTGATTGTTCCGATCGGAGGCGGTGGGCTAATTGGCGGTGTTGCGACCGCGATTAAAGAACTTGACCCGCACGTGCGAGTCATCGGAGTGCAAGCCGAGGGTGCGGCGACAGTCCCACAGAGTCTCGAAAAAGGGCAGCCACATACTGCAGACGCTGTTCAAACGATCGCCGACGGAATTGCGACAGGGGGTATCTCTGATCTCACCTTCGAACTCATCGAACAGCACGTCGATGAGATCATTACCGTCTCTGATACTGAAATCGCCGACAGTATTCTGTATCTTCTCGAACGAACGAAGCAGATGGTCGAAGGAGCTGGTGCGTCGGCGATCGCTGCACTCCTGAGCGACGAACTCGACACCGAGAGAAAAACTGTTGTTCCTGTGATCAGCGGCGGGAACCTCAGCATGACAATGCTCCAACGCGTTTTGACACACGGATTGACGTTCCGAAAACAACTGATCCGGTTGCGCGTTCGTATCATCGATGAACCCGGTAAGATGAGTCATCTCTCGGGAATCATCGCGGCAAACGACGCAAACATCCAAAACGTCAGCCACGAACGCGCAATCGGTGATCTTTCAGTCGGCGAGGCGTACTTGGATTTCCAAATTGAGACGAGCGGTGATCAACACACGAATCACATCATCGAAGCCATCGAACAGGACGGGTACGAGGTCATTCGTCAGGATTGATCCGATGTGCTCATCACGCCGGTCACTCACCTTGGATAACAGACAGCACGAGATGCTTTGGATCATGGCGCAAGCGCTGCTTTGCCGTCACGGAAGACGAGCTGACGCTGTCCCTTGTGATCGACGTGGTCGTACGATTCGTTTGCCAACGCTTCCGAGACAGCAAACGAGGAGAGATGGCCCGTATCACGGAGCCACACCGCTCGTACCGACTCGGGGTCGGACGTGCCGACCGTAGAAAAGGCCGTTGAGAGAGCCAGCTGCTCGTTCGGCATCGCAACCGGTAGCTTCGACCGTTTGAGAGAATTACTCGTCAGGGCGTTGGTGTACATCTGTTCGAGATCGAGTTCATCGATTACGTCTGTTGTCGTTATATCAGCGAGACCGATCCCGTGTCCATTACCGTGTGTCTCTTCGGTCAGGCCCCGGACCACGATGCGCTTGATGTCTGGGGTTTCCGGTTCGTCGGTATTGAGCACCTGATAGCGACCGACGACGTTTGTGTCCATCCCAGTGCCCGAGATATCCTTGCCGATGCGATCGACGATGAGCACATCGACCGTATCGTACGGAAGTGTCGGCAGATGCTGCTGTGCACGCACCAACAGCTCCGACTCACGGTGGGGTAGGTTCCCAGCAGTGATTCCCTCGATCGCAGCGGTGCGATCGTAGAAATTTTCGACGATTGCGATTCCACCGAGAAACCGTACCGTCTCGCAGATTTCACCGAACGCATCTTCGATCACAGGAACGTATCCGTGAACCAGCGCTTGCTCGTGGATTGACTGGGCACCGTTTCGCTTTCCGAGCCCGATGGTGAGCATCTTACAAAGCCCGCTTTCGATCTCACCTGCAAAGTTCGTGTGCGGCTTCACACGATTGATAACGGTGACTGCGTCGGCTTCGAGTGCGGCCGTCGAGAAGTACACGGGTTCTCCGAACGACGTTTGACCGACCGTCTCCGTCTCCATTCGTGCGTCAATCGGACAGCCAAGTGTTTCCTCTGTGAGCGAGAGAGCAGCGAGCGTTCGCCGCTGTCCCTCGGCGGTTGCTCCGCCGTGACTCCCCATCGCAGGCACGACAACCGGATCGAATCCCTGTTCGTCGAATGCGTCGATGACGGCTGGGGCGATCGACTCGATATCGTGGATTCCACGACTCCCAAGACCAACCGCGATAGTCGCACCAGACGGAAGCTCGTCCACTAACTCACTCGTCTCTCGTCGTGTCGTCGCCTCGACCGCATCCTCTCGTGGTGCTGGGGGCTCATAGCGCACAGCAGTAAACGGTGGAAACTCGGATTGTTCGAGTGGATCGGGGAGCGCCTCAACGCTCGGTCTATTCATTGGTCGTCTGTATCACTGTTTCGTGCGACATTAGTTCTTTGTCCGCGCTATCAGCGGGAGAGCCGAGGTCGTCGTGTTAGTCCTCGGAGGCCGCGTCCGGAAGCGCATGTCCGGGAGGGTAGATGACGTAGGTGATCCCACCAGTCGATGAGGTCCGCTGCCAGACGTTCTCAAATGCTCCCCGTGGATAGACGCGGCGTACGGCATCGTTGGTCGGTGAAGCCGGGTCATTAGCAACTACATCCCCATCTTCAGTGAAGCCGACCACAGCCATGAGGTGTCCGTTCGTTCCGTACCCGGCACCGGGGAGCTCATCTTCCTCAAACGACTGCGAAGTAATGATCGGAATACCGGCTTTGATGTATTGTTCTAGCTCGTTCAGAGAGTGTAACCGGGTCACAAATCCATCAAGCCCGAACTGGCTGGCGTAGGCGACGTTGAACGGCCAGTTTCCGGCACCATCGTAGCTGTAGTCGTACGTTCCACGGGCAGCGAAGTCGACCTGTGGATCCTTGTACTCAGGATCAACCCAGCTCATCTGCTCCTCAGTTGGACCGCGACCCCAGTAGGAACAGATCATCGCGGTTGAGGTGGGACTGCACCACGCCTCACCACCACCGTCCCACTGTGGGTACTCGCCCTTGTGTATCTCCTGGGAGTACTGTGGCACGTCTAATACGGTTCCCGCTGCTCCACCGAGTGGGCTGGGATCGACGTGATCTTGCTGTGGTAGGTGAGACGTCATCGCACTGATCGAACGCAAGACCGGCGTGTGGTCGTTGTTGGGCAGTTGATAGAGCGTCACGCGCATCTGATACGAGCCCAGCATGATCCCATCCGCGGCTTTGAACGTATCGATAGCGACCCAACCGTGTTCGTCACCCTGATCAGGAACAGAGGTGCGGTGGATATCCACATCAGTCGTTGCCCAACGACCCATGACGTACCAGCCGGTACGTTCGCCGCTGGTGGTCGTCCCACGCATCTCTATCTGTACCCACGTGTCCTTCGGGGCGTCTACAGCCCACGAGGCAATCAGTTGCTTTGCGCCAAAGCCCACCCGATGTCTCGGAGAGATCCAACGGCCGTACTGCCACGTCTTCGTGCCGTAGCCGTGTGGGTCGGTGTACTCGCGCTGACCAACAGGGTGCGCGATGGTGAGCGACTCCCCACGTCCAGGTCGTGTGCCCTGAAACCGCCCTGCGGCGAAGTCCCGTGGAGAGGACCACCGCTGTACGCTGATTCGTTCGTTCTGCCTCGCAGTTCCGCCGGCGGAACGACGACTCGACAAACTGGCTATCCCACCGACTGCACCCAGTGCCATCAGGACGCTCCGTCGGGAAACCAAACGTCTCCTCTGACCACCGTGATGATCAGTATGCTGTACCATACGTAGAGAGCAACTGATGTAGATTCTTATAGCCACCATCTATTTATCTAGCCCATCGACAGAAGGAAATGAACGAAGATGGACAGACGTAGAAGTCAGCGCTTCATCGGATAGTGACACTCTGTTGTGGTATCGCTGTTCCGTTTACTGGTTGACATCGAGTGGTTCACAGAGCGCCCACGTGTCGGTCGCTGGATCGAGTCGGGTGGGTTCAGCACCGCGTTCGGTCACGATCCCGGCGTGGTATAGCATGGCTTTCAGTTGGAAGACTGTCGGAGAATGATAGATAGTGCCATCGGTCAGTTCGTCGGTCCGCAGATTTCCCGTTTCATCGAGTACTCGACTGCGGACGTCGTCGGTCCCCCGGAGAAACAGCTCGACGGTGAATGTGGCGTGTTGTTCGTGCAGCCATATAACGAGATCGACGAGAGATGGCTCAGTCAGCCCGTCTGTGTGCATTGTTTGGAGCTCTTTGACCAAAAGTTTCGTTGCAGGATACGTCCAGACAACACGTCGAGTGAGGAGTCCCCATTCGGGTGCAAGTTCACAGAATCGCGTTCGTGAGCGCTGCCAATCTTGAAAGGTAGTCAGTGCCTCCTCGACGGAGCCATACCGATGGAGAGCAAACCGAACTACCTCATTACCGAGCGGAGTAAGATCGACCCGGGTGGGTTGCTCTTTCACGAGACCGAGAAATACTGCACCCTGCCGGGCGCCTTCGACGGCTCGAACAACATGACTTGCCAGCACTGTGTCAGTGTCTTCGGGATGGGAGAGTGCGAGGGGGTACGCGAGATAGTTCTTTGGATGGTTGAGTGCGAACGATTTGTCCGCGACCCCTTGTGCGGTGGCCTGAAAGCTGATCGCTCTCGCGTCATCAGCCGTGCGATTACCGACGATGCGGGGAACTTCGAGCGGTTCGACGGTTCCACTGCTATCGACACCGAGGACGCCGACATTGAGCTCTCGGGCCAGTGTTCGCGCGGACTGTGAGATAGCAGCTTCTGGTGCCGCAACGTACGCAGCGTTCGCTTCGTGGAGGCGGTCATACGCTTGTACGATCCCGCGTTCGACATCGACTGCTTCGGTTCCTGTATACCCCTTTGCCTCGACAGCGATCAGTGGCGGCTGTTCGCCAAAGCGCTCGACGGCGAGGAGGTCAGATTCGAGATGCCGAACACCGACAAGGTCGGGGTAGCCTGTTCCGAGTTGGACGTGGTTGAATGGGGCGAGTTGCGAGCTGAGATCCGGCGGAATAGGCTGATCCGAGAGCCACTCATCGACGGCAAACTGTGTGTCTACAACCGAATAAGTGCGCGGTTCAGTGCTGTCGGGAAAGAGACGACGCTTCGTGTGCGCGAGGACCCGTGGTTCCGAAAGGGACGCCGTGCTAGCCATGATCAGTAATCCAACGGAGGGTTCATGAACGTTCGCTCATGCCTCTCTGTACGTGATGTTCGACGAATACTCTGTGTAGTGAACAACACGGAGAGGTCACGGCTCCGTTCTGTGACGATGGATCAGATCATTCGAGAGCTATCGATCGATGCAGTGTTCATCGATTGAGCCAATATGATTATATATCCTTCCTAAGGTCAGATGTATTTCAGTTGTGTTTTTCAGACGCGGAATGATGCAGTACAACAGAAGAGATGCGAGCCACTCGGTTAGCCATCGGAACATATGCTCAACCTGTTGTTGGTAGCGAAGTCTACATAGACAGTTTCATTGGGTTCTATTGAACGACAAAGACGTCGGAGAGAACAACAATCCCGCCACCCGTGCGTTGAGTGGATTCGTGGTTAGACAGCAGCTATCTGAATCACCATCTGTGAGTGTTTTCGGAGTTGAGTCTGGCAATAGAAATACTCGTACGGGTAGACAACTATTGACAGATAATTAGTATACAATAATTTTTGACTATTCTGGGAAAGTGCTCGGTTGTGTTCGGTCGGCTGTGAGAACCATTCGAGCCAGCCGTTGGTCGCGACCACAGAGGAAAACATCGATCAACAGATTTTCTCGAATGAGTTGCGTGATGCAACAACATTACGACGGACCGTCCACGTGACACAGACACACGTACTACTGTAATGCTGTCGTTGTCGATAGTTCTCCACTCACGCCGCACCAGGGACGATCGCTTGGCATTCGGTTGGTTCTCACAATCACATGCGAGACATACGTCGCGGATTGGCGTTTCGTCTACAGTTTTGAAACACCGACAGCAGTCCGCGATCGACAGTGTTAGACAGTGGGATTTATGTCCGATCTGCTGGACTATCATACTCAAGCATGTACGATCGGAATTTCATGGAGGGAACACGAGGAACACAGGCAGTGGACTGGGAGGAGCGAATCGACGTCAAGCGACTCCGTGAGGAACGATTCAACAAGGCGTTACAGCGGCTTGAGGATACTGACCTTGGCTCACTATTGTTGGTCTCGGACCCGAACATCCGCTATGTGACCGGTCTTGCGATGACTGGCGGTTCGGGTGCGGATCACTACACGCTTTTGACTGAGAATGGCGACGTAGTTCACTGGGACACCGCAGACCACGCCTCGAACCAGCGATTCAACTGCCCGTGGCTCGACGACATCCGCTATGCCTGTCCTGGTCTCGGGAACGTCCCTCGGGCCTCGGGTCGTGACTCGGCGCGGGCGTTTCTCACCCAGAAAATGGCCGATCTCGTCTATGAAGCGATGGAGGAGTACGGCGTCCACACGGAGCCGATGGGACTCGACGTCGACACGGGGCTTGTCGGGGCCTTCGAGAACAACGGTGTGGACGTTCGGACGAAGGAGTGTATCGATCTGATGCACGACGCGCGGAAAGTGAAGACCCGCGACGAGATCGAGTGTCTTCGTCAGGTCGCGGCGATCTGTGAAGCTGGTTTCCAGCAGGTCGTCGAGAACACGGCGCCAGGAAAGCGCGAATCAGAGATTTGGGGCGACGTGACGAAGGAACTCTGGCGACAGGGCGCGTTCGTCGGTGGTGGCTACCTCACGAGCGGTCCGAACACGTGGCCGAAACACCAAGCGAACACGACTGATCGTTCCATCCGACCTGGCGACATCGTCTACGCCGACATGTACAACATCGGCTATCTCGGGTACCGCTCGTGTTACTACCGCACGTTCTCGGTCGGCAAACCGACCCAAGCCCAGCAGGACGCCTACGAGATCGCACGCGACAATCTCTACGACGTGCTCGAACGCATCGAACCGGGCGCAACGACCGACGAGATCTGTAAGGGATTTCCAGACATGGACGGCGAGCACGCCGAATGGTACGGCGCTGACGAACATTGGCAGATGACGACGAACCACTGGGCACACGGACTAGGACTCCAACTCTACGAGATGCCGCTCATCTGGCGCGGGCTGTCGCCAGACCACCCGATCGAGATTGAGGAGGGAATGACGATGGCCGTCGAAACGATGGAGCCCGCAGACCGTCAGGGTGTTCGGGTTGAGGAGATGGTCGTAGTACGCGAGAATGGCGTCGAAGTCCTCAGCCAATGGCCGATCGAGAAAATCACGCAGATTGATTACTAACAGCATCGTAATGCATTTAAAACAGTGATTTTTCGTGTGTTTTGACATCGTATTCCCGTTTTGTCCAAAATACGTCCTACACTCCAGGATGCAGGAGGATCGACAGAACTCCCAGACTGAAGGCTGTATTGCATATAGTATATTCGATGGGAAGAAATATAAATCAGAATATTCCACCCATCTCTAACGTACAATATTTTTTATATTATGACATATCCGTATTCGGCCAGTGCCAACTATACTATCATTAACGCCGACACGGACACTGCATCGACATCATCATTCACCAGACAAGCAACGGGTGTATCGACGAAATGCCCTGAAAGACAAGGTGAATGACCTCATCAAAATCCATTGTTACTGCAGCTAAGATATTCACGACTGAATGCATATCTCTCTCAGGAAATCATACACGCAGTATACAGAATCGTTGTACGAAGGGTTGATATCGACAATTATTCGATCGACATCTCAAAAAGCAACCTAGTCTGTGGGTCGTTCACTCAATCCACCGAAGAGCATTGTTTGAGAATGTCATTTAACACATGGCTGTATCAAGATTTGGGTGAATACTTTCAATTGGTTATGATTCAATGACCGTTCAATACTGTCAATAACCATTCTGTGTGCAATCAAAATCGAGGAACAGCGAATGGTAGCCCAACGGAAGGTCAACGAGGGACCGGTTAGTCGAACGATCAGACGAGTGCCCAAACGACGAGTCCAGCGGCCAGTAAGAGCGCTGGTGCGTCCCAAAGCGAGAAATGAAGCGCCGGTAGCGTCGGGTTCCACGAGAAACATCGTGCACGGAGTGCCATCCCCAGTCGGTCGGCCCGCTCGAACACCCGCTGGATTCCTGCGATCGTGATGATTCTCATCCGATCAGTGAGACGGCGCTCGGTCCCGAGTCGCGCTTGCATCGCAGTGCGCGCCCGAAAGAGATCGGACATCAGCACCGGTAAGAACCGAAAGACAAGCGCCACACCGATAGAGAGAAGGCGGCCGATCCGCCCAGGAACGACCCGCTGGACAGCCGCCCGCGAATCACGAACTGGCGTTGTCCGGACGTATGCGACGCTGACAAGCAGTACGAGAAGGACGCGATAGCTCGCAAGTGTTGGCATGAATGTCTCAGTGAGTTCAATCCACGGTGGCCCCAGAACGAGGGCCGAAAGTAGTGGTCCCGCAATCAGAAACGGCAGCGCATAGCGAACCTCTTGGACGGCAACGAGCGGAGAGAGCGCTGCTGCCGCGAGAATAAACGCAGTGAGCACAGTCAAGACCAGTAATCCGTGCGGAGTCGTATGAGAGAACGCTGCGAGAGCGAATCCAATTTGGACGGCGAATTTCGCCCGTGGATCGAGCCGATGCGCGATTGACCGGCCGGGTTCGTAGGTCAGCATGGGGGGCGGACACCAAGCCCCGACAGCTGTTCAACCGCCGTTTCCGGAGGGCTATCGAGTGCCACCTGTCCTTCGTGCATAACGAGAAGACGATCAGCGAGGTTTACCATATCTCGAAGGTCGTGGGTGACGACGACGATACCCGTGCCGTCAGCGTAGAGCGCTGTGAGCCTGTCGAGCACTGATTGTCGGGCCGGTTCATCGAGACCTGCAAACGGTTCATCGAGCACGAGATGATCCGGATCCATCGCTAGCGCGCCTGCAATAGCAACGCGCGCCTGTTCCCCACCAGACAATCGATCGATACGGTCCGCTTTGTGGCCGTCCAGTTGGACTGCAGTAAGCGCTTCCTCTACCCGTCGGTCGATTTCGGTCCTACTGAGGCCAAGGTTCTCCGGGCCAAACGCGACATCAGCACCAACGGTGGCAGCGACGAACCCATCTCGTGGATCCTGAAACGTCATCGCTACCGCAGTTCGGGCAGCCACGGTGTTGTCGCTGACTGGCTGGCCATTTACCGACACTGTTCCCGAATCTGGATCGAGAAGGCCGTTGAACTGCCGGACGAGTGTCGTCTTCCCCGATCCGTTCGGTCCGGCGAGCACGACAAAGGAACCGTCTTCGATGGTGAGTGAAACGCCGTCAATAACTGGGGCCGTTCCATCGGTCTCCGATCTACCGTCCGATGTCCCATATCGGTAGGTGAGGTCGTGGATCTCGATCATCGTTTCATTCTGCGGCTATCGCGCTGCTACGGACAATTCCGACCGCAGCCGCGATCTTCAGTGCCTCAGCCGGGATAAACGCAACTGCGCCCGCAATAACCGCCTCTTCAAGACCAAGACGGAGGACGATCATCATCCCCGTAATACCCAGCGCGTAGATGAGCACCGTACCGACGACCATCGCGCCGACGAGTCGGGCGAGACCCACCGCTTCCGGATCAGACAGTGAGAGACCGCCATGGACGATGGTACCAACAGCAAACGCTGCTAACGGGGTTGACCAGAGATATCCGGCCGTCTGACCGATCAGAACGCCAAAGCCCGCTGCACCGCCTGCGAACACCGGCGCACCGAGCATACCCGCAAACAAGTACAACCCGCAGGCTGCACTACCCCAGATCGGCCCGAGAAGAATCCCGGCGAGAAACACGCCCAGCACTTGCAGCGTGACCGGATTTGGTGAGACCGGATTCGGGAAACTCACGTATGAAAACGCGCCGATCAGAGCAGCGAACAGCGCCGCGCGGGCGACGTTGGTTACCACTTCATCGCCAACGAGTTCGGTATCGACCGATGCAGCACCCGTTTCGCCATCCCCATCACCGCCGTGTCTCTGTTCGGTCATCGATGTACTCATCCAACCGTCAACCAACTTAGCCATGTCGGTTGACAGTGTACATATCGTTCGTCATTCGAAATAACTACATAGAGATGAGTTCTTGCTCTGGCAGCATCAAACAGGGAATAACGTTGCTGTGAATACGACTCAGACACGACACAGCTACTAGATTAGCACCCAGTCAGTCACCAAGACACGCTTGCTCGAACGGGCGAGGAGGCAACCGAAGTTCATCGAGGTACGGAAGGTGTTTGACGTTGTAGACGACCTTCAGCTCTTCTGTAATCGGCATAGCGTTGCAGGAGAGTCGAATCCCACGGTCGAGTATTTCCGTCGGAAGCACGTGATTAACAGGCATCGCTATCTCCCCTGCTATGACAGCAACCGCACAGTTGGCACACGCTCCACCTCGACAGGCGAATGGCCACGTAAAGCCACGGTTTTCAGCGGCTTCAAGGAGCGATTCGTGTGGCCGAACGAGAAACTGACCAAAATCTGTTGGGCTGAGATCCGCGCTTGCCGCGTTGCTGAACAAATCCTCATCATCGAGTGACCACCCGTAGTCATCGAGAACTTCGTAGTTGAGGTACTCAACTCGAGTCTGGGGCTCCTCCTCTTCTGGTCCATCCGTGTCGGACTCGACAGCTTTGGTGTCGACACTATCGCCCACTTGAAGCTCCTCGTAGGCCATTCGAACGAGCTGAAATTCACTGGTTGAGCCACCGTGATCTGGGTGTGCTTCCTTCACTCGCTGTCGATACGCGCGATCGATCTCTGCTTCGTCCGCATCGGGGCTGATCCCGAGAACATCAAACGGAGAGTCCACACATGACAATCGTCACTCAGGGGTATAAGTCCTCTCTTGAGTACGAATACAGCACACCTAACGGTCACAATCACGTGGCGGTGTGTATCCCCCAATACTTAATCTCACTGGAACTTAGATAATTATATATTCTATCCTACTATTTATTTCTGATCTAACTAATAAACTCAACGTATTTTCAGAGGGATTTATTGCTGGAGCGTCTCTGTTGAGATGTATGTTGACACATCTTGCCACGTGGCTGCTCGCGTATCGCGGATATCGAGCAGAGGGGTGAACAAGAGATGGGGAATTTATGGACCGGGACAGTCACGCTCGCTGTACTTCTTGCGGCGATCGTGGCCGTTCCGGCAACGGTAGCAGCACAAGATGAACAGACATTTGTCGTCGTGCAGGGTTCAGAATGTGTCCAAATCACGCCACTCGGCGATGGTACACAGTCGGTCGAGAATTTCTACGATTACCGGTCGACGACAACGACCGCACGGGGGCAGTACACCTCGTATGGAACGAGAGACATTCAACTGAGCCAGACGAGTCAAGTGTTCGTCTATGCTGGCTCAGAGGGACTGAGTCTCGTGTTCCTCCACGATAGATTCGGAGACGACGACGGTGGGTTCGCTGCGACAGCCGACATCTCTGGGCTACCGACAGACGGCGAATGGGCAATCGAAGACGATTCGTACACCAACCGCGACGACGTCTTCAGACACTCCGCCACATCGAGCCACATCGAATGGGTCTCGAACGGCAACCGAACCGACGGAGGGGCATTCCGCGGACTCGGTAGCTCGAACTATCGGACCATCTCTATCGACATCGCGTTCAATGACGAGTCCAACCGCTATCCGTTCGACGAGTGGCAAGGATCACCCAGCCAGAACCAGCTCGAAGAGTGGGTCGTCCGTTCTGGGTCGGGTGAAACGACCGAGCTCGACATGGATGAGCCGATCGAAATCAGTCCCGGTACCTGTAGTGGTGGCATAAGCACGTTTACCCCAACAGAGACGGCCACCAGTACGAGCACACCGACGATGTCGGCGTCGGCAGAGACCGATTCCGACCAATCCAGTACAGCAGCACCGATCCAAGCGGACGAGTCAACAGAGTCCGGAGGAGCGGGCGTAATGAGCAATAACACAGTCAACGATCTCGGTGTCGGTGTCGCTACCGTGCTCGCCGCAATCGTTGTTCTCCTCGCGCTGCTCGCGCTCGTGCGCCAAAACTAAGGCGCCAACGATTTCGACGACTACAGCCAGCGAATGGTGACGGCGTAGCACACAACAGCAGTTAATCAGGGCTGTCTGCCTCTTTTGATGGTTCAGCGAGGACACTTATACAGTTTGGTAGTGCATAACAAACCGTGATGTCTGGGACTTCAGCAAACGATCGACGCGCCACAGAACTTGACTCGGACGCACAAGACCTACTAGACACGTTGGTAGACGTGGGTGCACCCGATATTAGTCAACTATCCCCTGAGCAGACGCGAGCGGTCCTCGGTGATCTGTACACACCGGATGTTGATCCAATACTGGTCGCAGACGTCAAGGAACGCAAGATTCGGGCGTATGGCCGTGATATTAGGATACGGATCTACGATCCCGATCCGAGTCAGAACCTTCCTGCAGCCGTCTACTTCCACGGAGGAGGCTGGGTCGCTGGCAACCTGGATACTCACGACGGTGTTGCCCGATCGCTGGCAACCGAGAGCAACTGCATCGTCGTCTCTGTAGATTATCGGAAAGCACCGGAACACCCATTCCCTGCTGCTGTGGAAGACACATACCTTGCAACGAAGTGGGTCTCAGACAACGCCGAATCGCTTGGTGCCGACGGAAGCCTTGCAGTCATCGGCGAGAGCGCTGGCGGCAATCTCGCGGCCGTTGTCGCGCAGATGGCTGTCGAGAAGGACGTTAGTACTCCGACAATCGATCAGCAGGTGCTGCTCTATCCGGTAACCGACCACTCATTCGACACTCTCTCCTACGAGGAGAATGCCGACGGATATTTCCTGACCGCGCGAGCAATGGTGTGGTTCTGGAATCACTACCTCCGTGACGATATCGATGGAGCAAATCCACGAGCGTCTCCACTTCGCGCTCCCGAGCGCGTCCTCGCTGAACTCCCCCCAGCGACGCTGATCACTTGCGGGTACGGCCCGCTACGCGACGAAGGATTCGCGTACGGAACGGCGCTCGCCGAGGCTGGCGTCTCTGTCGAGCACATCAACTACGACGGGATGATCCACGACTTCGCCAACATGCGTCGGCTTGCAGAGCCGTTTCCGAGCATCGAAGCAGCAAACGACGTGCGTATGCGTGCTAGTGATGCGCTCAAAGCGGCCTTCAGATAAGGGAATTCGAGCAACCTCCGTCAGTGCTGCACCGAATGACGATGAGCACTGAAACGCGCGGCTCAAGCTGAAACCTCCCTACGATACGCTCACCCGACTCACGACAGCCCGAAAACAGCTATCGAAATTGACACCACAGCTGCGAGCACACCAATCGGATGACGGAGAGGACGCTGTATAATGTGTTTCGTCGCTACCGAGGTAGTGACGTCATGGCACGAGCGAAACACACCTAGTCCGTGTGTTCGGGGAGGATTTCGTCGTAATCGGCGGGAAAAACAGGACCGTCAAGCAGCGGGTCGTCCGTCTGTTCCATCCAGTGACCGAGCCGTTCGCGAAGTTGGATGCGGACGTGTTGATACTCGGGATGGTCGATCAGGTTTGTCTGCTCGTGCGGGTCGGCATTGAGATCGTACAGCTCCTCGTAGGGTCGCTGGCCAGATTGGAGATCGTGCAGCTCTCGACCGACTGCGCTCGTGTAGACATCGTTCGGGATATACACTCGTGGGAGGTGCCAGAACGATCTCAGATACTTGTACTCGCTGGTTCTGATCGCCCGTACCGGAACGTAGTGATCATGCCACGTGATTTCGGCAAACAGCTGTTCTCGAGGATGATAGGTTTTGCCGGTCAACAAGGACAGGAAGCTCTGACCCTCGATCCGTTCCGGAATTGGTTCCTCAAGGAGATCGAGCAACGTGGGCACCAGATCGATGTTGCTGATGAGTTCCTCACACCGAACGCCGCCATCGATTACGCTCGGATACTGCATGATCAGGGCCGCCTCGATGCCGGGATCGTAACACGATCCCTTCGCTCGTGGGAAGGCAATACCGTGCTCGGTTGTGAACACGACGAGCGTCTCTTCGTCGATTCCAGCTGCTTCGAGTGCGCGAGTGATTGTTCCGACCGCATCGTCGACAGCGTGGATCATTCCGTGCATCGCTGCAAGTTCTTTTCTGACAACAGGTTCGTCCGGGAGAAACGCCGGTGGATCGATCGTGTCGGGATCGTCGGAGACGTAGCTTGGATCGTCAAACCCCGACCCGTCAGCAGGTTTCAGACGGTGTGCCTCGAAAACACCAGCCGAAATGAAAAACGGAGCGTCGAACGCACCGCTTTCGAAGAAGCTTTCGAGAGACGCCGCGACGTTGCGTGCCCGGTTCACCTTCTGAATCGTGGGTAACACCGCTGGTGAGAGGCTCCTTCCAGAGTGAATTCTATCGAATCCGAGCCGATCAGGATCATCAGCTACGTGCTGAAGACCGAATAAGTGCGTCTCGTAGCCACACCTGTTCAGATACGCTGGCAAAGTGACCTCGTCCGCATTGAGCATCCAACCGTCGTGTGCGAGACCGATCAGTCCATTCACATGAGGATATCGGCCAGTCATGCGGCTACCTCGACTTGGTGAACACTGTGGAGCCGTTGCGTAGTGATTTTCGAACAACACCCCGCTTTCAGCGATGGCGTCAATATTCGGTGTCTCGATATCTCGCCCGTAACACCCGAGATATCGTCCGAGGTCATGACAATGAAACATTAAAATATTCGGCGTGCTGTTGCTCATCGATTCGGAGATGTTGACTGGTGCGATTAACGCTTTTGCAGGCAAACACCACGCACAGCGGCACTATCGATTGTGAGAGATGATTCTCACTTTGCATGCGCCTGCATGCGGTCTTTGATCATAGCGGTCATAGTTGCCGGTATGACATCACCACCGTCACGATCATCTTCTGAGATCCGAGGCCGCTATGCGGTAAAAAAAGGAACCACCTGTGCAAGTCAGGAGTACGCAACGAATAGCTGTCGGATGATCGAACGTCCGAACATCGCTATCGTCGTGTTAGATACCGCGCGAGCAAAAGATACTGTTCCCGCGGATCCAACGGTTACGCCAACACTTGCAGCTCTTGCCGAAAGCGGGACCGAGTATCAAAACGCCTTCTCCAGCGCGCCGTGGACACTCCCTTCGCACGCATCACTATTCACGGGAACGTATCCGACAGAACACGGGGCACACGGCGATCATACGTATCTCGACGGTTCGCTGCGGACGATTGCAGATATTTTCAGAGAAGCGGGCTACGAGACAGTTGGTGTCTCGAATAATACGTGGATCACTGACGAATTCGGATTTAGCCGTGGATTCGAGACGTTCAGAACTGGACGAGAGTGTACACGATCAAGCGACAGTAGCACGAACTCCGGACTAGAGCGATCGATCACGAAGCTCAAGCGCTCGGTCCACACGCTTGCGATGAGAACCGCTCGTCAACGCGGCTTCCTCGATAGTCAACAATCAACCGACGACGGTGGAACCCAGACGACTGACTGGATCGAACACTGGATCAGCGACCGCACTACACAGGATCCGTTTTTCCTCTTCGTGAACTACATCGAACCGCACGCCGAATATCGCCCATCACGAAAGTACGCCGAACGATTCCTCCCAGCGGATGCGACGTACGAAGAGGCAATGGCGGTCAGACAAGATCCCCGCGGATACGACGTTGGGCAGTACGATCTTTCAGACCGTGAACTGGCGCTGTTGCGTGCGCTCTATCGCGCCGAGATCGCTTCGGTCGATGCCTATCTTGGCCGACTGGCGGACTCGCTGTTAACAAACGAGAGAGAGACAATTCTCGTCGTGATGGGTGACCACGGCGAAAATATCGGCGACCACGGACTGTTCGGACACCAGTACAGCACTCACGATACGGTGTTGCACGTACCACTGATCGTTCATGGAGGTGCGTTCGCCGGCGGGAAATCCAACACCCAACTGGTGCAACCGCTGGATCTCCCCCCAACGTTGCTCGACGCAGCCGGAATCAACGCACCAGAAGCACGCAAGCAGTTCAGTGGACGATCAATACATCCGACTATCGATACCGAAGCCCGAGAGCAGGTGTTTGCGGAGTATATCTCTCCACAACCCTCGATTGCAACACTCAAAGCGCGATTTGGAGAGCTTCCAGACCAGTTCGAAAGAGTAGCACAGACGCGACGAACAGTCCGGACCACCGAAGAGAAACTCGTCCGCCGGTCGGATGGGTCACTGACATACTATCGCATCGACGACGATCCGATGGAGCAGACCAATCTCGTCGGAAAACGACCAATGCGGGTGGCAGCACTCGAAAACCAGTTGGATGAGTGGCAGGCGTCAATCGATCGAACAACCGTACCGACTGAAGTATCGATATCTGATGCGACCGAACAACGGCTCGCTGATCTTGGCTACCGTTGATGTGGCTGAGAGACTGGTAGTACACCCAGTCTCGTCGATGCTCACAATGGAGAACGATTCTTGTGGTGCGCTGTCGAGCATGTTGGGATCGATTGTCCGTTCGTCACTCGGTACCGCTTTCGGGAGATTGCGCACGTGCGTCGGTCCATTGTGCATCAGCGAGCGTTCCTTGAACGACCTCTTGGCCAACCGCCCGCGCAAGTGTCTCGAAACCGTACCGCTCGCTCGCGTCGTTCGCTTGGGCAACGAGTCGTGAGACGATGAACTCCGGCGTTGATTGGCCGAGTGTGGTGAAGCGGGGCTGATAATCGACTTCGAGGTCCAAATCCGCCGTGAGACCCTCGGCGAAGATCCCATCGACACGCGCTGAATCGGGGAGCGGTTCGAGGTCCTCAGCGAGATGCGTGACGAACACTCCGAGCGCCTCACGTTCGACAGTGAGCGTAACGAGACCGTGCAGGAGATCTGCTGCACGACCTGGCTCGGTGATCGCCTCGAACTCATCGACCAGCATAAGGGTCTGACCAGCATCCGTTAGCGGGGGGATGACCGACCGGAGCGTCGTTTCTAGAACACCTGCGTTGAACGAGGCGTGTCGCCGGTGGAACACGAGTGCGTCCGTGAGGCTGACAACGGCTGCATCAGCCGGGACGGGCAGTCCCATGTGTGCCAACAGCGCCACCTGACAGAGCGTTTCGAGGAGGGTCGTTTTACCGCCACTGTTCGCTCCCGTGAGCACCGCCACTCGGTCATCGGTCGGTGCATCGATGTCTCCGTCGTGTGATCCGACTGCGTACGTAATCGACTGGACCGTCTCATCGGCTGCGAGCAAATCGAGGTTGCGGGCACCCCGAACGACGAGCGCGGGTTGCTCCTCGACGAACGTCGGCCGTTGCATGTCGAACGCGAGCGCGAATCTGGCAAGTGACACCTGAAGAGCGATGTCATCGACAGCAGTGATGGCTGCGGTCACGTCGTCGTCGACCCGCTCGATGGTCGCTTCGAGATCTGTGCGGACGATGGCTTCTCGCTCAGCGATCTGCTCGCGGAGGTCCTCTGTGAGTGCTCGCAGCGTCTCGGTCACGAACATCGACGCGTCGGTCGCCTCGTTCGGCATTGCATCACGAACCAATGTGGGATCGAGGGTTGTCTCACTCGTGATCTGCCTGAGGAGTGTCTCTCGGAATGTACTCGCATCGCGTGCCTCTGTCTCGATCGCGTCGAGGAGACCATCAGCGTCGGCAGCCAGGTCTTCGATTGTTCCGAGATCAGCGTTGAGGTGAGTCAAAGCCTCATCAGCGCCGTCTGCAATCGATCCATCTGTTTCCAGTGCTCGCAGCGCGTGTGCGGCGTCTTCGAGCGCGTCGCTGTCGAGGTCGACAAGCGGGGCAAACACACCGTCAGTGAGATCAAGATCTCGGAGTGCAATTGCCGTCTCGACAGCCGCCGCTTTTCCAGATTGACGATCGTATGCTGTGAACGCATCGAGCACCGCTTTGCGGGTCTCTTCGGTGAGCGCATCCCACGTATCGACAGCAGCCATCGTCTCATCAAGCCGTTCGTCGATGGCCGGGCGGGAGGTCAGCGGTGTCAGGACACGGATACGGTCTGCGGCGTGCTCGGTGACCGCATACGCTTCGGCGAGTTCGACGACATCGCGATACACCTGACGGGCATCACGTGTCGAAAGAATATCCATTCCGTCGTCGTCCTGAGCGCGTCGGAGAATGCGTGTTGCTCGTCCTCGACTCACGCCAGCCTGCACGAGCGGTCGGCTGTCAGCCGATTCGATCGCTTCGATCGCCGCGGACTCGTCTAACGCTTCACGAAGCAGGGCTGCGGTCTTTGGCCCGACACCCCAGTAATCCTCCAGTTGCATATCACTGTGCATCGGTTGGGGGCGCTTAATGCTACGGACTGAAGCCACACGTTGTTGTTTCTATACAAGTAATCATCACAAACCATTGATAGATAACACAGCAACGACTCACACAAGACACATTACTGGCGTGCTGGTTCTGGTGCTAGCCACGCTAGCACAACGCCACAGACTGCGAGACTTCCTGCAACCAAGAATGCAGTATCGAATCCCGCTATATCAACGACGGCCCCACCGGCGATAGGCGCGAGGAATGCGCCCGAAAGCGCGACACTCGTCTGGAACGCTACTGCTGTGGCGGCAACGCGTGGTTTGACCACCTCACGTACGTAGGTGAACGACAGTCCGAGCGTGAGTTGAATTGCGAATCCAGCAACAAGCAAGAGTGCGATGAGTACGGGTACCGATTGGAGGTATGTGAAGCAGAGGACGAGCGGCGCTGCCACACAGAACGAACCGAGAAGAACTGGTTGACGCTGTCCATTGAATAATCGGTCCGAAAGGAGACCACTGCTCATCCGTGAAAGAATGCCGACGGCAGGAAACACCGCAACGAGTAATCCACTAAGCCCTAGCGAGAGACCGATCTCTTCGGTCAGGTACGAAGCACCCCAGCTGTTCACGAACAGGTACAACGCGTAGCCGAGGAATCCAAGCACACCCACGATCCAGACATTCCGGTTGCGAAGGACGCTCTCGAACTCTTCGAACGATGGCGCATCGCCAACGCTGTGCCCGAGTCCGCGACTCGTCGGCCAGAAGAGGAGTAGCCCAACGAATGCAAAGCTGTTGAACGCAAGAAAGATGGCTGGCCAGCCGAACAGTTCCGCAACAATCGGTCCCAGTCCTTGTCCGAGGGCGAATCCAATGGGACCACTCGCTGTGAAAATTCCAACAGCGGTTGCGCGGTTGTCAGCGCTCACTGCCCGACTGACGATATCAATTCCGGCGTTCCAGACGACGACGTACGCGACACCACCGACAGCACGTGATGCAATGACTGACTGGTAGTTACCACGCTTGCCTGCTATCCAGCCCCAGATACCAACGACGAAGAGCATCAACACAGCAACAGCAATCGCGTTTCTCGAGTTTGTTCGATCGAGAACTGCACCCGCAGGAATACTCGTGATGACCGCGGTACCAAACATGATACCGACGAGGAGACCGGCTGCTGTCGAACCGATTGTCAAGGACTCACGAAGCAACGGTGTCACACTGGCCGGAACGATCTCGTACGCGGCAAGTCCAGCAGAGATGAGACTTACCCCACTGACGAGTCCCCACGTTTTCCACCCACTCTGTGCAGTCGTATCGCTCTTGCTGGCTGCTGATTGGCTATTGTCGGATCGTCTGGTCATTTGGGCAAGGTACAGCAGTTCGTACTCGGCGGTTGGGGATGTTTCTTTGGTACGCAAAAGGGAGAGCGTAACACGGGAAGGATTAGGACAGTAATTGGGAAAACATCAACGACCGATTCTGACAGGCAGCATACAAAAATAACGTTCAGGGAACGATTAACTCCCTCATCCGACAATCTCACGTATGATCCTCGTTGGGAGCGACGACGGCGTGTATCACATCTCGGATGTTGAGATGTCGACTGGAGGCAAAGCAACGAAAACTCTCGATTCTGAACGGGTGATGCGTCTCCGACAGTTCGAGGGCGTTGATGGAGTATTTGCGGCCACGAACACCGGTCTCTATCGATCACTGGATGGAAAGCAGTGGACAGAAATCGATACACCTCACGAAACGGTGTACGCAGTCGCTGCGGTTGGTGATCAACTCTACATCGGAACGCGGCCTGCACACATCTACGTCACAGCCACAGCATCAATCTCCCCCCTCGCTTCTGAGCGTGTTGAATGGCGCGAACTCGATGGATTTCAGGAACTTCCATCGCGTGATGAGTGGCGACTCCCGCGTCACGACAGTCTTGCTCACGTTCGTGATCTCTGTGTTGATCCGGCGAAATCAGATCGACTCATCGCCGGTGTCGAAGTCGGTGGTGTCCACATCAGTGACGACGGCGGAGAAACGTGGACCGAGCGATCCGGTGGTGTCGATGACGACATTCACGAACTCCACGTTGTCGGTCCCGGAAAGTACATCGCGGCTACCGGTCACGGGCTCTATCACACGAATGATGCCGGTCAAACGTGGACACAACTCGATCACGCTGGCGCTCAGTCGTACTTTCGGTGCGCATTCTCGATCGATGGCGTTCACTACGCGTCCGGAGCGCTCTCGAACTCATCGACGTGGGATGACGATGGAGCTAATCCTGCACTATTCGCGTGGTCCAGCGATGATTCACTCGACCAGATCGAGATCCCCCGTGAGAACGAAACCGTCACGGGGATGACGAACATCGGTGACGACCTAATTGTTGCAACACACCGAGGAAACCTCTTCGTGCGGACGGCTACCGGGTGGAGAGAAGGAGGCACGTTCCCTGTTCTTGGGCCTCTCACAGGTCGGTACACTCCAGTCACGTCGTCCGTCGAATGAACGGTGATTCTCCACTCATTGCTGCGCTCGAAGCCGAACGGACAGACGTACCGGCATTCGTGTTCCTTTCTGTGATGGACACACCACCGTTCACGAGTGAGACGTTCTGCATCGCAAGGCGGCGGGCCGAGCGATCGATCGCCGATCTCGATATCCGAACGAGCGTCCTTCGTTTGGGTCCAGTCTACGGCGAAGGAACAAACCAAGGACACTTTCCTCGGACGATTGACACTGTTCTTCGTGCGATCGACAGGCGAGAGTGGCTCGCCCGCCGATTCGGTGACGGACGACCGCTAGGTGTGACGACGGTCGCTCAGGCCGCTCTCCACGCGGCATTCGATTTGACGGCATCAGAAACGATGGAGATCGATGAAATCAGTGCGTATTCAGTTCCGCGGTCAAGCACAGAGATATGAACGTGAGCAAACGACTCGACGTCTGCTGTCCGCGTCGAACATCGCTAATCAAACGTTCGATGCTGCCGCTCAAGACGCGGTGAAGCCGATCGACGGGGATCTGAGAGGAGAACCATCTTCATGGTGCTCTAGTGGCCGATATTTTTCGATTGAGGATACGTCCTATCTATCAGCATTATAAATATATACTCGAATAATAACACAATCGAATCGATACCCATTCAGCGGAGATCTCGGTATTCACCACGATCGCCTTCGCTACACTCGATCGAGTTGTGTGTGTGCGCCGTACATCATCTGCAGTTTGTGGGCACCGTCTCCCATTCGTCTGTTCGGTAGAACTAGTGTAGTACTCGTCCAGCGTGGATCACGTTGCTCAGACGTCCTATCACTCGAATAAAGAGCAGTCAGTGGAGAGTACCAGATATCCCGTGACGGCAGTTGATATGAACGGACAGTATAGCGCTGTTCATGATGCAACTACGAAACCGGCTTCTGACAGGATGATGTCGACTCGATCATCTGTTATCCACTCCCAGAGAGTATTCGAAAGAAGATACGAGGATGAGGAGTGTCCGAAATAAGAATGAGTATATACTTTCGACATCTTAGATAATGCATATATCTATCAATGTACTGGCCCGTCGGTTCAGGATACAGTTGCACATGATAGTAGTGAAGTCACGTTTCGTGCATAGCTGATGATGGATTTGTCCG
This sequence comes from Halocatena marina, assembly GCF_023276375.1. Taxonomy (GTDB): domain Archaea; phylum Halobacteriota; class Halobacteria; order Halobacteriales; family Haloarculaceae; genus Halocatena; species Halocatena marina. The sequence continues at coordinate 1,800,533 of NZ_JALLPK010000001.1, forward strand.
AGCGTGTGGGCTATTTCTGACGTTGTTGAAGTACGTATCCGCACTCCGAGGCGGTGATTGAGATACTGTCGGGCGTCCAGTACGCTCTCGTTATATCTGTCGGTGAGATGCTAGTCGAATACTAGAGAGAGTTACCAAAATCACCTTTTGTCTGCTCATCGCTAGAATACGTGTGAATCAATCGAAGGGAATCGTGGCAATCGGTGCTCACGGCCACTATTCGTGCCCTGCACGCTGGAAAGGCGTTCGAGTGAGGGAATCACAAGTGACAGCAGAACTATGACTACGAAATCGAGACGCAGTGTTGCGATGAAAGTACGAGAAGAGCGTTCGACGTTTCTCATCGCATTCTTTGTAGGGATCGCCAGCGTCGCCGGTTCGTACGCGAGCGCCGGATACACGCAGGCGTTCATCGCCTCACCGATCACATCGTTTCTCGCGTGGGGAATGCCCGATGTGGTACTTCGATTCGCAATCGTCGTGCTCACCGGTGTTGGTGAGCACATCGGGATCGAACATTTGGGCCAGCAAGCGAACCTGTTGCTCGCGCTTGTCTTTTCGACGGTGTTGCTCGCATCGCTGGTGGTACCGATGCTGCTCATCGGTCGGGAACTAGACAGCACAGCTGCCTCGGTCGTTCTCGCAGGCAGTGTGACGTGGCTCGCCATCACGATTCTAACCGGCGCACCGGGAGCAGCCGTCGGAGCTGGTCTCGCAAGCGCATTTGTCGTCGCTGTCGGAGCACTCATAGCCGGCTTCGAAACGGCACCTGACAGCACAAGCACCGCACGAAGACAGGTGCTTGGAAGCGTCGCAGCCGCGCTTGGGGTCGGTATCCTCGGATACATGCTGGGGGACGGCAAATCACCGCAATCAACGCCGGAACCGGCCTCACTCCGTGGCTCTGACGAGAAGATTCAGGAGCTTCTCGCCGTTGCGGATAAACGCTCACTCGACGTTGCGGGGCTCAAAGGACTCGTGAGTGGTGATGGCTTCTACGAAGTCGACATCAACAACGTCAACCCGGCTGTCGATGTGAGTGAGTGGACACTCACAGTCACTGGCAACGTTGAACAGGAGGTGACGTACAGCTACGACGACATTCTGTCGATGGATCGTGAATACCGATTTTCGACACTTCGATGTGTCAGTGACACACTCAACGGTGGAGAGATGGACAATGATCTGTGGACGGGAGTCCCGATCATGGATCTGATCGACGAAGCGAATCCACAGGGTGAGTTTGTGATGCTCAGGGCTGTGGATGACTACTACGAAGAGTTTGCGGTAGAAGCACTCCGCGACGGATTTCTCGCGTACGGTAAAAACGACGGTGTGTTGCCACGCGGCCACGGTTATCCAGCACGGGCACTGATACCGGGCCATTGGGGTGAAATCAGTGTCAAGTGGATCAACGAGATTCAGATCCTCGATGGGCCCGAAAAGGGGTTCTGGGAGAAACGTGGCTGGCACGGCACCGGACCGGTGAACACGATCGCAAAGCTCCACGCCGTTAACCATCTTGACAACGGGAAGATTCAGGTCGGTGGGCACGCCTATGCAGGAACGCGAGGGATCGAACGCGTCGAAGTTTCGGTTTCTGGTGACGATGCGTGGAACACAGCAACTCTCTCAGAGAAGCTTCCCGCTGGAACCAGCACCGCCGGGAGCAAACCGCCCGTTCGGAATGCTTGGCGACAGTGGGAGTTCACCTACAACCCACCAAGTGGAGAGCACACGGTTACTGTCCGTGCAGTTGATGGCTCTGGAGCACTCCAACCACAGAAACAGAGTGACAGTCCATACCCAAAAGGATCGACTGGCTGGGTTACACGAACGATCACTCCATAGCTGCGCTCTTTCAGGAGTGTTGATGACTGCGGTCCCCGTCTCGATGGATTTCTCTAATCACCTACAACAATCATTTAATCCCAACATCTCTTCGATTCGATCGAATAGAATGTCTTCGTGGCCGGCTCGTCTTTTTCGATAATGTTGTTGCTGACGAACTGCTCTCCATCAATCGAATTATCCCATAAAAGTCAGTGAATCCGAGCGAAACGTCTGATCAGTGCGCTCTGGTGTATCACACAGTCTACGACATGATACGAGGAACTCCCCGTTCTTTACTTCGTGTCGTGAGACGCCAGAGAACTGCGCTCAGCAGGTCGGTCGCCGTTCAACTAGTTAGCAGGAGCGTACTCGATTGTGCCAGACCATGTATCGTACAAGTCATCCGAGTGGCTATCCTCGTCGAAAAGCAAGACGCGGACCTCAAGGGTACCAGCATCGAAGCGATCGAGTGCTGCCCGTTTGATCGGAATAGGGAATGAACCTTCTTTTCTGAAAGGGACGACATCGGTTCGAGCAACCAACGTATCGTTGATCGTAACAGCGAAATACGGCTCACCAGCCTCATCTTCTGGTGGATCGACATCCTCCATCCACGTGTTTGCGCCTACTTGCAGATCGAAGTCGACGTAGCCGCCCGACGATTTCTTTTTGTTGACGAAATCGACGTCGTTGATCCGATCCTCTTCTTTTTCCTCAGTCGGCTGATTTGGTGTCGCCGGTTCTGTCCACGTCTCAGTCGGTGTCGATGGCGTGTTTCCTGAGGATTTCGATGTCGGTTCCGATGGTGCAGAGACACTCTCGTCAACCGGCACTTCGATACAGCCAGCAAGCCCACCGAGGAGGGTGAACGTCGTGCTAGTGAGAAGGTGTCGTCGAGTCAACCGTCGTTTACTCATAGCTCTATGGCTCTATTGATACGTTATTATTCCTCTGATACGCAGTCGTGCTCAGTTTGTAGCGGGGATGTGATGGCTGATCGACATTTCGTGAGATGTTTTAGCATGCAAAGTCGTAACAAATATTGAAATCAAGTTTTCGAACCGGTTTTGCCATATTGTTTCGATAGGAGCTGTCTTGGTCGCAGTTGTGCGCTAGGCAACTGTGCTCATCCGGACAGTGGAACATCCACATGAGATGCTTCATACCACGCTGAGCATAATAACAGCGACAACCGAAAACCTGACAGTGAAAATGATCTCGTTAGCTCAATCCTCAGCGAGAATTTTTGCGGGGAATCTAACGTAACTAGCCGAGCCGATCCATGATGTTCTCAAGAATCCACTATCTAGTAGATTCGATAGTTGCTATAGAATATCAATGATAAATAGTCAACCCCACACAAATATACCTTTCTGCGAACTGATTCATGGTGTGATTATTGTTCGTGTAGATATCCATTCTAATCAAAAATCTGTAGTAGAATCGTGGTACTCCGGTGATAGATATCTTTGCGATACTCGAAAATGCTTGTAGCACATGAAGGATGCGAACGGCATAAATGAAAATTCAGAATTCAGTTCAATAGAATTATGTTTATAGTCGTGAAATACATTGAAACCGTTGTAAGTATCATCAAAGCTCTTCACTATCTCTGATGAGTAATCATTTCGTTATGTCAATTCCACCATCGTAAGTGGTTATTTATTGATATAAGAGTGATCATACTTACATAAACAGCGTGTTTCATCGATCAGTTATTATTAGGATGAATATGATGGAGAAGATAAGTCGTCAAAACGGGCCGTATAGGCGTATAATTAACAGCATCGTCAGGAAGTTTGCGATGATTGTCGTGGTTGTAGTGGCATTTTCTATCGTCCTGAGTGCCAGTAGTGCGGCCAGCGCGACTGTACAGCAAGAAAATCAGACCGGGAACGCCACACCGTATGGAGCAAGCTCGGAGCAGTTCGCTGTCAAGCAAGGCAGTAACTGTTATACGGTTACTCCACTCGGAGATGGATCGGACAACGTTGCTTCCTTTTATGACTATCGCGGGGCAGAGCACGGATACAGTTCTCATGGAACAAATGATCTTCAGATCAAAGATTCGAGCCAGTTCTTCTTTTACCGGGGGAACGGCGGACTCAACTTAGTGATGCTCCACGGTCGATGGGCCGGTAACGTCTCTCCGGGCGGTGGCGCTGTTACATTGGAATTACGTGGCCTACCGAGCACCGGCGGGTGGACGATCAAAGACGATGGGTACCCAACAACGACTGATTCATTAACGGCCAACAAATCGATGGCCACAGCATCATGGACATGGAGTGGTGGCCGTAGCGATGGAGGTGTCTATCAAGCGGCTCCTTCGGCGTGGAACTCGCGTATTCAGATCGTCCCTCATTTCAACCGGGAAGCAGCAAAATATCCAGATCCGGATTGGGAAGGACGAGAGTCTGAAAATCAGGTGCAGCGTTGGATCGTCCGTTCGGGTGATGGGACAGCACACGCACTTGATCTCTCTCAGCAAGTCGTAATCGAACCGGGAGCGTGCGATTCACAGAATGGCACGACCGACACGAGCGATCACGAACCGGAACCGACCACCCAGACGCACACGTCGACCAGTGAAGAAACGACGACGGAGACAGCAGCTGCAGAATCGACGACGAGAGACACACCGGAAGAAACAGCAGCAGCTGGCCCGGGTTTCGGAACCGGTCTCACGTTGCTTGCGCTGGCTATTGCACTGATTGGCATTCTCCGACGGCGATACTAAGCACACGGGACGGGATACGGCCTGCTTTTCCGAGATTCTATGACATTCAATCGTCCCACGGTTCGACGACTGGGTGCTACGAGAAAAGAACAGATCTGCGAGAGTTCGAAGTTAACAACCACTTAGTCGTTGTCACGATGGTGAGATCTGGATATTAAGTGTCTTCTGGATGACTTGCCGCGCAGCCATCGAACAGAGGAAGTACCAGACAATCCACGTCGGCATTAGCCCAAGCAAGGTTTGCTGCCACGAAACAGATCCAGCAAGGGGTACAATCAATCCGGTCTCACCAACCCCAAGGTGACCACCACGTACTTTCCACCGGAGCCACAGAAAGACAGGAATCGTGAGCACCATGATCCACACCATGGGTCGGAACTGGAGTTTGAACATCCCAAGCTGATCGCCTGCAGCTTTCATCTGCTCCTTCTGTATCTGTGCAAGTGCCTCTTCATCCTCCCGTTCCTCGGCAACTTCTTTGCGCCTGTTCAACCGTTCCATCCGATCTTTGTATTGCTGGATTTTCTCGGTGTCCGTGAGTCGCGATTGGAGAACCGTCGAATAGAGTCCGGTTACGAGGGCGAGTAGCAAGACAACAGCATAAAACGGGAGTGCGTGTGTGACGGGGCCGAGAATGATGTTATCGACCGACGCAATGACGTTTCGAATCTGTGGGCTCCAGTATCCGATGAAAAAGATGAGGGCACACACACCAGCAACCTTGTCATACCACGCCCACGGTTCTGTTTCGATCTTATCCACCTGTGCCGCCGTCTCAGAGGAAGCGTCATATTTGTCGAATTTCTGACGGATGTGTTCGGGATTCGAGAGAACGAAGCCACTACTCCCACTCACGAGGATTCCCTCCTCAATGAGCCGGCCCCACTGTCCGCTTGACAGCGCGTCCTTTACATCACCCCACTGTAGCTCCTCGTTTTCACCGTTGGTCCGTTCAAGTACAATAGCCACAGCTTCTCGTATTGCGGGAGTATCTATGAGGGACTCCAACTGCTCGCCTGGCATAGCGCGATCGACGATTACCTCTCGACAATTATCAACGCTTCCGTTCGGTAAGATATCGAAGCGACCGCCATTGTGAACGAAAGAAGTGTGCTTTACGTCACACGAGACGGATACGTGAGAGGAGATTGGGCATCATCAGCTGACAACCCCTCTGTTCTTGTTATAAGGTTCGTTTATTGATATTTCTAGACATTCGAGCGATCACCGATGAACAGAGTGGACAACCAACGCTTTGCCGTAGAGGACAGATCGACTGGACGTGGTTTTTGTGACTGGCACTGCTCTCCAACGATCCAAAATGGGATGCTGGCACAATCTATCATCGTGCACACCACCTCATGAGTCAGAACAAATATCACCGACTGCACTAAATCGCAGTCTATGGGCCACAACATGAGGCTCGACTATGAAACGTATGCGAAGCGTGGATTTGTGCTTGGAGTAGCACTTCTCGCTATCGGGAGTATTGGGAGTGTGATGGGACCGAGTATTGCAGGTCCGCTCCCTAGCTGGGAACGAACCGCCTTTTTTGATTTAATGTGGATTGGAATTGCAACAGGATTTTTCTCTGTCTTTGGATTCGGTATTGCCCTTCCACTCACTGATTAAACGCTCCCGCAAACACCAATCCAGCACGAAAATCAAGCTACGGAGTGTCGAGTACGATTCACTAGGTGGCTGTGTCGACACCAGAGTCGTGTGAAACAACCTGCCACTCTGCTGGAGATATTTCGTGACCGTCGAAGCGATCGTATTCGGGATACACAGTGAGAACAAGGTAGTCGACACTATCATTCAGATAATTGACTACTGTTTGGAGGTTGTCGCTCGCGAGTCCACCAAGTTGATCGAGGAGCATCACCGGAACGCGATCACTGACATCGAACGCTTTGTGACCAGCAAGTGCTGCGACGATCCCAAGAAGCTCCCGCTCACCCTCACTGAGACTGTTCAGTTGTGCTTCTCGACCGTCCCGTGCGATAATAAGTTCGAACGTGCTCGTGAGGCGTGCCGTCTCAAAACCCGTCTCGAATCGCGCTAGCAAATCATCGAGCGATGCAGAGAAGGCCTCACGCACCCGGCGTTTGATCTGCTCTTTGCGATTTCTGAGCTCGGTGATTTCCTCGTTCAGCGAGTGGACTTCAGCTTCGAGTATGTCCCGTCGTTCTGCCTGTGTCTCTGTCTCTTCAAGTTCTTCACGAACGTCGGTCAACGCTGCTTCAGTGTACTTAATCTCGCTTTCGAGATCCGAAATGCGATCATCGGCCGTGTCGACCTCCGTAGTGAGTTCGTCGATCTGTCGGTTCAGATCTGCTCGTCTCTCACGAGCGTTCGTTAGACTCTCTTCGGTTTCTGCAAGTCGGGTTTCGAGGTCTGCAATGCGATCAGTAAGCTCCCGTTCTCGACGACGTACCTTCTGGACTGCATCACGTTTTCCTTCGAGCTCCTCAACCCGATCACGGGTCGTTGCTGTTTGGGTTTGAAGATCACTGATTTGACGAGCGAGCGCGTCCAACTGTGCTTCAATACTGTCACGCGTTGTGTCTTCGCCACAAAGCCAGCACGGCACAGTATCCGAGAGCATACCGTGTGAGATGTCGCTCAACAGTTCGGTGCGACCCTCATCGAGCACACGTTTGTTTGCCTCGTAGACAGATTGTAACAGCTCTTGATCTCGCTCGACAGTACGGAGGTCAGCGTGGAGTGTTTCGAGTTCGCGTTCGATGCTATCACCCGATGGAACAGAGAGCGCCTCAAGCTCTGTTTGTTTCTTCGAGAGCGTCTCACGAACGCGCTCGATGGTTGTTTCGAGACGTTCGATGTTGGTATTTACCCGCTCACGCTCGGCACGGCAATCGCTCAGTTGCTCCCGAGCAGCGTTTTCACCACCTGTCTCATCGTTGATATCAGCTCGTTCAACACGCAACGCTTCGAGGTCGGATTCGAGGTCAGTGATGCGTTGGTGCAGCTTCGGAAGTCGATCAGCAGCCGACTCTGCTCGTTCAAGTTCCGTCGTTGTCTGTTCGCGTTCGGTTCGAAGATCGGCGATCTGCTCATCGATGTTCTCGAAATCGAGTGGTCGAGTGAGAAGCGTCTCGACGTTCGTTCCGTCCCGAACGGCTTGGCGTATCTTGTTGTCTTCGTCAAGAAATGCGAAGAGCTCTGCACACACCCGATCGTATTCATCATCTAGATACGGATTTCCAGTTCGGGATATGGTTCCATTCATCCGTTCGAGGATGACAGTACATTCCTCGTCGTTTGTTTGCAAAACGACCTGACCAGATGCATGACCATCGGTGAGCGGAGCCGCCGTTCCACATGCGGCTTTAATACTGGTAAGGAAACTCGATTTGCCTTGCCAGTTGCTCGCACGAACGGCGTTCACTCCCGGCTCGATGTGTGCTTCTCCCCGGCGAATTCCCGCAATATTCTCGATAGAGAGATGCCACGTCATAAAAGGATCGGGGCTACAACAGTTTCAATGACGAAGGGGTTCTCAAGGGCAGCAGCCTGAAGCGATTCAAGGATGCCGTAGGGGAGCGCAATACTCGAAGCTCGATCGCTCACCTCGTTGCTTACCGGCTCGCCAGATTCGCTTTCAGAATGTGTCTCGCAGACGTAGCCACGTTCGAGTGCGTCTTCGAACGGAACGCGGACCGCACATTCCGGACAGCCCAGTTTGACCTGCACGTCGACACGCATGCTCTCTGCCTCTGGTAACCGTCCTTTTGAAGTGAGTGATGAAAGAACTGAGTGCGTCTTCTCCTTAGTTCGCTCTTGAGACATCCGAACAGTGTTTGCTTCCCAGTCGGTCGACGCAGAGCTCTGCTCCTTTTTCGCATCGAGACAACCTTTGAGATGGTGTCGCATCGTGCTCCACGAGATCATCTCACTCTCGATGCGATCGAGAGTGAGATCGTTCGATTCGAGGTCAGCTGCAAGCTCAGCGCGATGAATACTTTCCTCACTTGAAACGATTTCGTATTCTCGATCCAGATGGATACGGACAGTATCACGACCGTGTGTTTCGTAGATTTGCTTCAGAAGACGCTTATTAAACCACTCTGTGAGTGATTTGTATCCGTCGGCGGAACGACCGTCCGAGCCGGTCCATCGCGCCACGAGATACTCGTCGATCGAATCATACCCTGGATCGGGGACCGTGAGGGCGTGACGCTCGATGAGAGTATCAACCTTACATCCCATTGCTTTGTTCTATTCACATTCTCGTTCTACCTGCTCATAAACGTGGTTGCTATTCCATGCTACGTGTGGGAGAGAATTCGTTCTATAGCCGATATCGGTTATCTTCTTGTGAAGGTGCTACTCGGATGACCACTAACGCTGATCGGTGAAAAGAGTACCCATGAGGGTGATTCGAGGCGACTCCGTCAATTACTACTCATACTTTTTCACCCTCGTCTGAACCTCTCTTTTCATATGTGTCAAATTGAATACCATGAGGTATAATCACTCAGTGTAGTAGGTATAGTACGAGCAGTTGCTCTCACCCTTAACACTCTATCATAGTAAAGAGGTCCTCGAATGAGAATAGTGCTGTACCAATGTTGGCTATTAATATCTATCCGCTATACACCGGCTATCCAAATCCTCCTAAGAGCTAAACTTATAGTAAATTAGCTCCAGAGCCGCTCTATGAATATAATATATATTATGGTTCTTAGATGTTTTATCCAGTTAATTATATCTGATTATGGGCAGACAACCTCATCGGGAGATCATTTCTGCAAAGAGGGGACACTCAATATCAGTGCGCTCATGTGATGAATTCAGCCGGTACCCTTATATGGTGAAGATAGCATATGTTGAAATAGCCATATGGATCAATCAAAACAGGAACTATCGACTGGAACTGACTCAGGGAACAAGGATGAGTCGCAAGCGTGTTGTACTCCCGTTTCGAGTCCCGAAGCTGACGTTCTCAAATCAGATGTGACGATCCTCTCTGCGCTCGCAAATGAAACGCGATACGGAGCACTTCGAGTCCTCGCTGATGCGGAAAACGATATCTGTGCGTGTGATCTTGCACCACCACTCGACGTAACCCAGAGTACGATCAGCCACGCGCTCTCTCAGTTGCACGACGTTGGCTTGGTCGAACGACGGAAGGAGGGCCGGTGGCGATACTATTGGCCGACACCGTTCGCCGAGGCTATCCTTGCTGTCCTCGAAGAACGCGAGGTGTACCAATGAGCGAACGACGCCAGTCCGCATCCGAGAATGAAAAATCGATGCTTTCTGCGAGCGAACAGCGCGAAGCGGTGAGAGACAGATACTCCTCGATCGCTGAGACCGAAGACAGTGGTTGTTGTGAACCAACAAGTGAAGATGACACGGACTCGTGTTCATCAGGAGGATGCTGTGATGACACGACGCTTGCGACAAAATCGGAGCGACTCGGGTACACAGAGGATGATATCGACGCCGTTGCTAGTGGTGCAGATCTCGGACTCGGCTGTGGTAATCCTACTGCACTGGCAAACTTAGCACAAGGCCAACAGGTCCTTGATCTCGGTTCCGGCGGTGGCTTCGACTGTTTCCTCGCTGCACGTAAAGTCGGTCCGACGGGCTTCGTCATCGGCGTCGATATGACGCCCGAAATGATTGAACGAGCACGGAAGAATATCGATAAAAACGAGACCGAAAATGTCGAATTCCGTCTCGGTGAGATCGAACACCTTCCTGTCGCGGACGGTTCAATCGATGTGATCATATCGAACTGTGTAATTAACCTATCCCCGAATAAATCACAGGTGTTCTCCGAAGCATTTCGTGTGCTCCGTCCGGGCGGCCAGTTCGCAATTTCTGATGTCGTCATGACCGCAGAGGTGCCTCAAGAGTTCCGTGCTGATCCGGAGAGTGTCTCGGGCTGTGTCGCTGGCGCAGCGACGATCTCTGATCTTGAAGCGATGCTCGAACGCGCTGGCTTCGAAGGAATTACCATCGAACCGAAAGAAGACAGCCACCAATTCATCCGAGAGTGGTCCTCAGAACATCGTCTCGAAGACTACATCGTCTCTGCAACCATTGAAGGACAGAAACCAAATACAGAATAATTCTCCTTGTACTCAAACCTCTCGATCATCGCGGCTCTTGGAGTTGGTGCATACGAATTGTGTTCCCAAAAGAGAAACGTACAACGTACTCCTACGACCAGACCTAGTACTATTTGAGCATCATCCTTTGTAACTCATAAATTGAGAGTAGCTAGTATCACAACAGAAATATTATTATTTCACTCATCGAATATTTAGAGTAATATCGTCTTGTGGTCATCGATCGAATCCGTCGAGACCTGTGCCTTACAAACTGAATTTCATCATAATATAACTATTTGATGTCAATTACGTAGGTACGATCGTAATTTCAGTCTCACCGAGCCAGAGGCTGGATCTGATTCGACAGCCATGACCACTCGGGCAGTGCGAGACGGCGACGAATACAGCATCTCTGGCGAGAAATTGTGGACCTCTCGAATCAAGTGAGTGATTACCTCGTGCTCGCCGCACGGACGACACCACGCAAGGAAGTAGCTGAGAAAACGCGAGGCATCTCACTGTTCCTCGTCGATATCGAACGCGGGATCGAGGAAGACGCAATTATCTGTGAAGAGATCGAAAAAACAGTGAGCGGTGTCGTACAATCTTATAGCGTTGAGTACGATGATCTTCGAATACCTGTAAGTCACCGCATCGGTGAAACGGGTGGGAGATTCTATTACGCCCTTGATGGATTGAACGAAGAACGACTCGTCATCGCGGCTGAAGCGATCGGTCTTGGTGAGCTCGCTCTCGAGAAAGGTGTGGCGTATGCGAATGAGCGTGAGGTGTTCGGCCGATTGGACAGAATCAAGCGATCCAGCACCCGTTTGCAAAAGCGTTTGCTCGTGTTCAGGCCGCGAAGTCGTTTACATTCGATGCGGCAGGTCGAACAGACGATGCACAATCAGTCGTCGGTACACGAGCAAACACCGCGAAATATCTCACAGCGGAGGCTGCGTTCGATGCGGCCGATGCGGCTGTCCAAGCACACGGCGGCCGGGGGGTCGCCCGTGCGTACGACGTAGAGCGGTATTTCCGCGAGGCACGGCTGACCCGCCTCGTACCCATCACACAAGAGCTTGCGCTGAACTATCTCGGTGAAAGCGTCCTCGGACTTCCTCGTTCGTACTGAGACCAACTGTGTATCCCGTACGATTAATAATCAATCTTAACAAGGCATGAGTGAACAATCATGACTGATGATCGCTCAGCGACCGAACCATCGGATCAGAGACTTGTTTCTGGGTGGCAGGGGCGCTATTATGAGGATTTCAACGTCGGAGACATCTACAAACACCCGTACGGGCGAACGGTAACGGAGACAGATAACGTCTGGTTCACTAACCTAACAATGAACGTGAATCCGATGCATTTCAACGCTCCGTACGCAGCAAACACGGAGTTTGGTGAACGACTCGTCGATGGCACGTTTGTGATCGCTCTTGCGGTTGGAATGAGTGTGATTGATATCTCGATGAACGCAACCGCTAATCTCGGCTACGACGACATCAGACACCACAGTCCCGTTTTCCACGGGGACACGATTTTTGCCGAGAGCGAGGTGCTCTCAAAGCGCGAACTGGAGTCACGCGAGCACGCTGGCATCGTTACGACAGAGCTGCGTGCGTACAATCAAGAATCGGATCTCGTGCTCTCGCTGGAGCGGACGCCAATGGTGCTCAAGCGCGAGTACACAGCCCCATCACCAGCATGTCCACCTGGATGGCCAGAAGGCATCGGGACCCAACTGACTGAAGAGTGAACTGGGCTTGCATCGGAGATCGACTATCGGGTTCTCGCATCGAAGCCCCGACAACAGCAGATAATATGATTTACTCCACATTCGTATTTTATCAGGGTGCTGTTTCCATAAATGTACAACGGTGGAGCGGCGGTTGACGCACACGAGGACGATGTTACTCTCGGTACCAGACTTAGGCATCTACGTGAGCGCCCATCCAGAACCGTTATGAGCGTTCTTTTCTCATCATTGCCAGTTGTGATGCCGCCAATCCGACATTGACACCGGTCAATACAACCATTACCAGTTGTGTTGCTGTTTCTACACCCATGACTGATCAGGTCGAAAAGACCATGACTGCCGCACTGAGTGTGCGAACATCCACGCCCACAAGCGAGGATACTCAGAACGACAGATGAGGAATCAGGACGATAGGCTAAAAGCGTAGTGGCATCGTACAACTTGGTTTATAGAACTTAGATTATAGAATCCTTCGAAATGGGCGACAGCAAGTTTCAGAAGCAACTTATTCAGAGATTACCATCCAATACACTATAAAATATTCTTGCGAGTAATCCGATCGGAAAAGTTCCGAACCGTGATGTGGAATCACCACGTTCGGTTGCTGGTAAGTCGACAGCCTTCTCAAAGAAAGCCGTTTAGCGTGGTGTCGAAGCGGCCCGCCGGGTCATCCGACGGTCTTCAAGCCATCCGCCGAGGGCTCCCCCGATCGCGCCGGGAATCGCATAGAATACGACCGTCAGGACACCTACACCGAGGATTCCGAAGCTCGTGAGTAGCCCTGCGAAGAGCAGACCGAGCAGCGTTAGCACTGCAAATACGACAATGCTCCCGACCGCGGTCGATACTCCGCCGTTGATCGCTCCTTCGCGTATCCCCTCCTTTGTGTAGTATCCTGCGACAAGCCCAGCAATCACGCCGATGAGTCCATAGGAGAGGAATGGAGTTGTTACATCAGCAGCAGGGAAAATTGCACCCCACAAGATGCCAAGGACAATCGCGGTAACGAATCCGTATGCGACAGCACGCCAGTTCAACCTCATGATCAATAACAATATACGCTATCGGCGAATATACACTTGTCGGAAATATCAAAAGAAATGGATATATCCAATAATTGCTAATTAATTCGAGAGGTTCTAATCCACTACTCGCATAGTTGATCGCCGTCAAGCTGACAACAGATGGGGTCGCCCACTGACTGATTGACCATCCATGTGTCTGATCGATCGTTTTGGAGATGTTCGTGTTGAGACGGGGTTGTAGAGCACGGCTTTCGCTTACTGAAACAGTAGAGGAGTATACAGAGTAGGAACGTACTCGCTGCATGTAGCGATGTGAGCGTGGAACCATCGCCCGCGCGCGATCACAAGCACTGTCCTGGTATTTCACCACTCATCAGCAAGCACAACTCGCTCACCACCAAAGAATTGAGTCGCTACGGTGACGACAGTGGGAGGTTCTTCACTGATGGACTATTCGTCCGGTCAGTGTATCTCTTATGAGCTCATGGATTGGTCCTACACAATGTGTTAACTGACAAAAATTTCAAGTGGTACGCAAAAAACAGTACAGTATGGCTGTTTCCGTCGTTAAATTACGCATCGCAACATTCATTCCGGATGCCTGGATTTCATCGACCAGTACACCCGATGGTCGAGAAGTCGAATTTCGTGGCGATAACCGTGAATTCACCCCACACACCAGTCACACCGGCCACTCTCGTGTTGCACAAGAGATCGTCGTTGATTTCGAGCGCGAGTCCGTGATCACCCATCCCGAAACAGGACAATCAATGGAACGCATCACCGAACCAGACGGAGCCACTACGATTCGAACGGCAGCTGCACAGACTGATGGGATTTCCTGTACGGACACTGTGTGGACTGGCGATGGAGTACGTTTCACAGCGACTGCCAGCGTTAGTAACCCATTGAGTGAGGATTCTCCGCCGGTAGATTTTCGTTTCGAGATTCACGTCTCTGCTGATGGCACTATCGGCCTCACTGGCCGTCACGACGGATTCCCGTGTTTCGAAGTGTACAAGCAGGTCGAGTTCGGTGCGTTTGAGACCGTCTACACGTACGACTACCGAAAAGCGGAAGCATCCCCGAAATCTCTCGCGGATCCAATGGATCAGACGGTTGAGCGAACGGTGTGAATACAGTCCTAAAATTTCTCGCTGTCAAAGTATAACACCGATCGAACGTGGCTTGCTTTTCCGAAGCGTTTGGTGTCATTACTGTCGATCGAAAACACGCAACTGACGCCGAAAGCTGCAGTGCATCGAACCACAACACCGCTAGCTCAGCCACGGATTACGCAAGCCAGTAGCTTATAGTAAGTCAGATCTTAACCCGTCCCGAGGCGCACTGAGAGACAGTTTATAGACGGTTTCACAGTCTACGTTCTCTCTTGCGTTCCGGCCGGTTTCTGTCCACACTCCATTCCGATTCAATCATGCACATCATCGCCGCCGGTGGGTTCCGCGTTGAACAGACACCCAATCGGATCGACCGACGGGTGCTTGCGCTGTCACCGACAAGTATCGATTGTTGGGAGAATACTAGTACAGCTGATGATAGTATTGGATTTCGAACTCTAAATAATCAGATGACATTTGGACCGACTGTGACAGACGAAAGCCAATGGATTCGAAAATCCGTTTGTGGATCGCTTCTGGATATCGAACATCTTGGAGACCGTCCCGGAAGTGGTTTCGCTTCGCAGTCCGTAGAGGGAAACCACTGGAGTTGGTGGTGAAAACGTGCCCTCAGAAGTACTTCCACCGCTGAGTGAGCATCAGTTGCTCTTGCTGTTCGCCGAGTTGTTTCTCTTGCTCTTTACGGCTCGGGGATTAGGTGAAGTAGCAAAGCGCATGGGGTTGCCGTCGGTTTTGGGTGAACTTCTCGCGGGAATCGTCATCGGACCGTCACTGCTCGGCGCGCTTGCACCTGGTCTGTTTTTGGCAATCTTCCCCCCGGAACCAAGTCAGTATCACTTGATCGAGGCCGTTTCGTGGATCGGTCTCATCATGCTTCTAATTGTCACTGGGTTGGAGACCGACCTCGAACTCATTATCAGCAGGGCAAAATCAGCCACGTACACAGCACTCGGCGGAATCATCATCCCGTTCGCGATGGGTGTTGCGCTCGGATACGTATTGCCGGGACAGTTCCTCGCGAATGATGGACAACGGCTCGTGTTCAGCCTTTTTATTGGGACTGCACTCAGCATCTCCGCCATTCCAGTGATTGCAAAAGTCCTCATTGACATGGGGATGATGCATCGTGACGTCGGTCAGATCACGATCGCATCGGGGATGCTCAACGACACGATTGGGTGGGTTATGTTGGCGCTCGTTGCGAGCCTCGCCCGTACTGGCAGCGAACAAGCACTTGGTGCAGCTGGTGTTACACTCGTCTGGCTCGTGATCATCCTCGGTGTTTCGTTCACGCTCGGTCCCCGGCTCACCGAGTGGCTCTTTCGCTGGGTTGACGCGACGCTTGGGAGCGATGACCTCACGAAGACAACAGTAGTGATGATTCTTGCACTGGGTGTTGGAACAATCACCCACTATCTCGGACTAGAAGCAGTTCTCGGGGCGTTCATCGTCGGGGTACTCGTTGGACAGGTGCGTCGATTCGACTCCTCAGCTCGTCACACGTTCGAGGTCATCTCGCTCGGTATCTTCGCACCGATCTTCTTCGCCACAGCGGGCCTGCGTGTGGATCTGACAACGTGGGCCGACCCAGTCGTCATGCTGGCTGGAATCACCGTTCTCGCGGTCGCCATTGCCGGAAAATTCATCGGGTCGTTCATCGGTGCAAGGGCCGCCGGGCTCTCTACGTGGGAGGGAATTGCGATGGGATCCGGGCTCAACGCTCGGGGTGCGCTCGAACTCATCGTTGCAACGGTCGGTCTCAGCATCGGTGTGCTCACTACCACGATGTATACGATTATCGTGACTGTTGCGATCGTCACCTCGCTGATCGCACCGCCACTACTTCGACTCTCACTCTCACGAATCGAGCTCTCGGCCGACGAAGTCGATCGTCTCGAGCGTGAAGAATTGGAACGACAGAGCTTCCTCGGTGGTGTTATTCGTGTACTGTTGCCCACCCAGTGTAGCGTCGATTCTCAACTTGCAGCCCAGTTGCTCGGTCATATCGCCAGAAATAGAGAGATAGAGATCACGAGCATGTACGTCGATACCGATGGAACAGAACCGAGCGGCACTCCCCTCGTTCGTCGCATAAAGCGGGTGGTAGACGGATTTGGAGTATCCGACACAGTGCAAAGCGACGGCGGGGCGAACACACAGCAGGTATACGAACAGTCAGAGGACTGTCTCGATCTCATCGATGCACAGATCGATATTCCAAACAAACAACTCCGAAACATCGTTCGAACCGCTGAAACAACCGTGAGTGAGTCAGTTCTTGACGAGGTAAGCGACAGCTACGATCTGGTGGCGCTCGGAGCGGACGGCCAGTTAGAGTACAGTCCCGATGAACCGCTGTTCGGTATGGCGATAGACAATCTAGTTCAAGCGACACCGTGTCCAATCCTAATTGCTGTCTCAAATATGAGTCAGACTACGAAAACACTCCCCGAGCTTTCGATTCAACGGATCCTCCTCCCAACTATTGGAACAGAGTACAGTCGGCGAGCTGCGGAGATTTCGTTCGAAGTTGCGACAGCGTATGACGCCACGGTCGAAATCACCCACATCGTCAATCGGTCTCAGTTAGGCGACCTTTATATGAGCGGGACCGACCGATCGATTTCGGAGGCGATCGACCTCGCAGAATCGATCGTCGATCGAGAAGCCGAAATCGGACAGACGATGGGCGTCAATGTTCGCACAAACGTCTCAGTCGGCACCAAACCCGAACGAACGCTCATCGAACGTGCGACGATCAACGAAACAGATCTGATCGTCCTCGGCAGCGAAGTCCGGCCGGGATCTCGTCGGGCCTTCTTTGGCCACCGGGTTGAGTATATCGTGAAAAACGCCCCCTGCCCAGTCTTGGTCATCTGCTCGAAACAGTCGTACCAATGAACCGTTGAAATGCGTCCAACTGCGTTCGTGTCTCTACTCTCTCACGGCGTGCTGTGTTCGTAGCGATGGTTTGCAGTACTCTTTTTCGACGAGACAACGCTGCTCCTCGGCCACAGGATAGATCGCTTCGTTTCGGTTTATCCGCTCAGTTGGTCTGGAGTGATATCGAGTTGTTCGAGCATTCCCAATGTGTCCCAGTTAGCCCACGTTTCAGTAAGCTTTCCATCCTCAATACGGTTCATTGTCAATCCAGTTACTTCATATGATTTTCCAGTGGGTTCGACGCCCATGAACCGTCCCTTGTGAGTTCCAGTGTCAATGGCACGAAACACGACGAGATCATCTTCGGCGACCATATCTTCAATCGTCACCCGAGCGTCTGGAAATGCTTTCCGGAACGTCTGGACCATTTCGACGAATTCGTCGGGATCACGCTGTCGATCGGGGATGCCCGGATCATGTCTGACGTACTCCTCGGCGATTACTTCATCAGCTATCTCGTAGTTGCCATCGTTTATGATTTCCCCGATGAATCGACGAACGACTGTTTTTTTGTTGTGTACCCGTGTCGTTGCCATGATTGCTCCTCATTTCTTACCATGACAGTATACTGTTTATTCGTTGTTTCGTGTTCACCAAGTAAGTGATTCAGGTACTGTTCTGGTGCGTACTACTGAACGTCACTAATGTGAGTATAGCTATACGAAGACACACAACAGAAATGATTCAATACACGCATCCGATATATTCAAACCCAGCATTTGAGTTATGAACCGGACGAACCATCACTAGTTATTCTACCTTACTATACTCATACAACTTATATAATAATAAATTAAAATTTATAGACTAAAACACTTATTACTATCTGTTCCGTGGTATTCAGACGTGAAACGGCATTCGAATTCGAATATAATCAGAAAAGAACTGGACAATCATCGAGACAATGGTAGTGACAAAACAGGGGAGGTCGGAAGATGTGTTCGAAGCACACTATCAACCAGAAAGTAAAAGAGAGCGTTGCTTGGGGGGTAATGACCCGATGTTCGTCTATGGACTGTTTGCCAGTGCGGGTGGCAGGCATCCATGCAACTTCTCGTCCGAAGCCGACCAACCGAGTACGTCTGGAAAATCCCCATTCGAAGAAGCTCTCGACCACCACAGATACTCGAATCCATTCAGATTCAGCAAGCAGCAAAACGCAGTACAACAATAGCAACCATGACAACTAAAATCCGAATCACTGAGTCGACGAACCGTGGGAAGCTGACGGCGATTGAAGATCCCGAATCGATCCTCCACGAACGAATAACGTTCATACAAAACACCGTGGAAACAGCGGACGCCACTGGTGTCGTTGTGAACTTGAGCGGCAATGTTGATTCGACGGTGACAGCGAAGCTCGCCGTCGAGGCACTCGGGAACGAGTCCGTTGATGGACTCATCTTCTCGGCCAATACGAGCTGCAAAGAGGATATTGCCGATGCACAGGCTGTTGCATCGGAGCTCAATATCGATGTACAGACGATTGATATCCAGCCAGTGCTCACGTCGTTCGTACAGACCACCGCGACTGATGAAATGCGATTTACTCCCTCAGATCCGTTGTTGAGCCCTCGTTCACGAACGGTGGTCGTGAATCCAATCGAAACAAAGTCGAACCATCACAAGGCCATGGAAAACGTCGCAGCTCGGATCCAAATGATGTTCGCGTATTTCGAGGCGAACACCTCATCACGACTCGTTCTCGGCAATAGTACGCGTACAGAATTGCTGACTGGCCACTTCACGAAATTCGGCAACGGTGGTGTAGATCTCTTCCCACTTGGTGATCTCTACAAAACGGAAGTACTTGATCTCGCTCGTTCGCTCGACGTCCCACAGAAGATTGTCGAAAAAGAGCCGACTGTCGAAATTTGGAAGGATCAAACCGACGCATCCGAACACGGTGCCTCATACGAGACCATCGATGCGATATTACAACAGCTCGTTGACGACCAGCAGAGTGTTGAGCAAGCAGCCGATACGCTCAGTGTCGATTCGGAACTGGTCGCTGCATGCGCCGAACTGTACACCACAACCGCCCACAAACGGACGTTTCCGCCAACGCCCGCCGAGCACTCGTCTGAGAAAAAGAGCTAACGGGTGCAGCGATCCTCCGACACAGACCGCAAAGAGGAGTTCAACAGCACCGCTCCGAACACGAGCCGTGGACGAATCGTCTACTCCAAGACGCCGTCAGTGCGGTGTGCACGAAAGCAAATCCCAGTGGCAGTGTCGACGTTACAGTCGCACAGACGGGCGAACAACGCGGTCAGTCCTGTTCAATCTGCTGTCTCTCGAACAGACACTGGAGGGACCGTATCCCACGCCGTGAGCTCAGTGAGTGCCGCCTCAATGACGATGTCAACCTGCTCGGCAGGCGGTGTCTCCCGATTCACCGTACTCTTGAGCAGCACGCGGAGTTCAAGCACGTCTTCGAGCGTGATTTGAGAGTAGTGACGATGCAGTGCCTGAAGCGTCGTGGTCGTCACTACGGCCGGCGTAAGCGCCTCTGAGTGCTCAGCAAGTGTTTGGAAAACGTCCGCGCGAACGGTCCGGAGCTGATTGTGATTGATTGACGGCAGCTTCATGTGTGTGTTCTCCCATCCCGAAGTGAATCATCGGATCGAGGACGAACTGACATCTGTGATAACATGGGTGCTGTGTTTGTTCTCACTCTCGGGTATGATACAAGGAAAGAATGACTAGGTATTAAATTTTTCTCTCAGGAATTAGTTGGGAGAATCACTCACTGGATTCGATGGACGTGTTAAAGCCGACAGCCGTTACAATCGTACAGAGAAGAGCAGACAGAAAGCCGTTTGGAGTCTGTGCCAAAATCGGCTACAGAAGCCATGATATCGGGAGTTTCCCGAACAACTACCGGTTTCTCAAATAAGAGAGGCCGCCCAGACACAAACGATTACTCGGCGATGTCGGCGACGGCGGCGGCTGCGAGTTCGCGCAAGCGTTCGGGGGAAACGGGAAACACCGCTGAAGGCGTACCAGCAGCCGCCCAAACTGTATCGTGCTCAAGGAGCGTCTCGTCCAGTAACACGGTCAGGGACTTCTTGTGACATATCGGGGGGACACCACCGATACTCCAGCCGGTTGCTTTCTTTACAGTGTCTGCATCAGCCATCACAACGCGCGTTCCGCCAACAATCTCTGCCACTGTGTCGGTATCGACGCGGTTTGCGCCACTGGTGATGACGACGACAGGGTCGCTATCTGCAGTGACGACGATGCTGGAGGCGATCTGTGAAGTGTTACATCCGATTGCGTTGGCTGCATCCGCGGCTGTCTTTGTTCCGTCAGGAAACTCGGTGGGCTCTGGAACGAAGTCGTAACGTTTCTCGGCTTGTTCGACGAACGTCTTCGTACGGTGATGCATTTGTAGGCTGATCACACGAGGAAAGTGAAAACGTTTGCTGGTTGGACCGAGCCGATCTCGGTCTCTCAGCATCGTGGTTGTCTTCTGTACTTGCGAAGAGTCATTCGAACATCAAGTCAGAGCGTGCTTGTTCTGAGGACAGAACCAAAAACTGGAGCGGAATAAGTGTGATGCTCACATCTCAACGGGCTTCTGTCGCCGATGACGTGACACTCTGCTGTGCTTCGGCGCGTCCACCCATTGCGGTCGTAGCCAGTGAGATTCCACTGGTGAGAAGACCGATTCCGAAGAGGAGACCGAGCGCCCAGAGAGCGCTGCTTGGGAACGCTAACCAGACGAGGGCAGCGATTACCAGCGATAGAACCCCGCTAACAACAATCGAAAGCCATCCACGCTGTGGACGGAGACGGAACCCCATCACAGTTTCGACGATGCCATCTACGAAGAAGAATGCAATCAACAGAACTGTTAGGGTGACGAGCCCAACGAATGGATTCAGGAGGAGGGAGAGACCTGCCACAACAAAAACGACCGCCAAGACTAGTTGTATGAGAAACCCTGTCCACTCCCGCCCGGAAAACGCGTGTACGAAGTGTACAATCCCGCCGATTACGAGATACGCTCCGAGGAAGAACGAGAGAGTAAGTCCCGCGAATAGTGGCGTGAAGACAGCCAGCAGTCCGAGGATAGCTATTACGATACCAACTGCCAACAGAAGCCGCCACGTACCTTGAATTGTGTCTTCTGAACGCTCCCTGTCTGTGACATTGTCGGTGGCACTCATTGTGATTCCCGATAGGAATATACATTCAATGAACATAACCTGGTTCCGTTCTTATGCAAGGAAGCTAATACCTGATCGAAGAGACGTCGATCGATTACGGTCTATATGTTTGTCTTTCTACTTGTATATTCCCCCTCAATCAGCCGAGTACGTCAGTACCGAGCGTCGCTCGTGCTTCGGGCGGCGATTGGTTCGATGAACGACATCCACGAGGGTTCTCTGTAGTCCCAGAGACATCTCAGATATTCGTCCGTGCCGAGCAGCGTTACTCACACTCTACTGTTCGAATCTCTGTACTCAGATTAAAAATTCTATCAACACAGAGTGCTGGATTCGACGTGTTAACCACACTTCATTGACAGAATAAAATATTTACAACAGAAGTGTTGGTGCTAAACTATCGAATCATTTCACTATCAGAACACGCCCACACGCATCGATTCGATAACTGCTTGCTTGGGGAATAGAATCTAACTTGATCGTGACTGGCCCATATCAATACCGTACCATAGCAAGAAGATCGAAGGTCGACCGTCACAAAGGGAATGTCCAACGGATCAATAGACCGTTTGTCGTCTGATTCGGCCTCAAATAATTACTCACCTGTCGAGTTGGTAACCGTGAACGAAAGTTCCGAATGTCTTCGGGACGTCATCAGAATTACTCAGTTAGAAGAATCCCACTGATCCGCAATACTGCCTAACAATTGTTCTAAATTCGAATATCGGCGTCGTTATCCCTGTCGTGTTTTCCCAACATATATACGTAATTACTTAGTTCTACTAAAATGATGACACAAAATCAAGGTAGTACTATTTTTATTAAGTGGTAATATGTAGACATAAATATTAGAATGCGTCATTCAAGTGAATTGTAGAGACTACTCAATCGGGAGAAAGACCATGCAGCCCGATCACAACTGTTTGCCGTGCAGATATTTTGACATTCAGTGCACACCTTAATTACATCAGTACGAGTGTAATGGCTGCGAATTCACTTTCACGTATCACAATCCCGCGGGTTAGCTGCACCAGAGAAGACTGACTTCACCATCATTTACACTCACATACAAAAACTAATTTTTACAATACTACCATATACGTACTATGAACCAATTGAAAGTGAGTACTCGAATGAGGAGGTCAGATATAGTTCATTTCACCAATGGTGCTCGAAAAGTGGCCCCATCGACGAAACGACGCTTGGAGTTACCCACAATCCAGAAGCGTGTGCGTCTATCATTCAGCGGGAAATGCCCTATCAAGGTCAAATCGACAGATACCGAATCAGACCTCGACGGACTGAGAGCACCAGCGTGGTCATGGTATCACCGACACAGAACAAATAGTTGTGTTACGGTTGGTCGTAGCAGCATAGACCGTGTGAGAAAGCTGGAACTTGCCAAATCCGACCGAACGACCATCGCCAATTATTCGTCGCACAGGAAGCGTACTGCGAACGTGTCTCGGTCGACAGTCGTGTCCATAGCTATCGAATATGAATGAGTAGTTACTTTCAATTCATATTTCAAGAATAACAATTCATTCACCATATATGTAATTCGAACAGTACGTGAATATCGTCACTTCAATTAGGTTGTTTCGTTGGTCGAATAGTTCAGACTCATCTGATGGGGACATCTCTATTCGATATTCATCACCATTCATCGCAACTATCTGTATTTCGGAGCGTTTATGATGAATTAGGGCAGCCTAAAAACATGGAGAGAGCGATAGGACTGGCGACATCTCGATCCAGTAGGATACGCTCAGGAATGGGCGCAAGCACACCTCAGAGAGTACGCTCACAATCCGTGGAAATCGAGAGCTCGTCAGATGATCGGTCTATTCGAGAACGAGGTCATCCGACGACACAACGAGAAATTCTCGAACGGTACGACTGGAAGGCCACTGCTACTACTGCCGATCGCCCTAGTCGACATAAAAGCGACATCAGAGCAGTACTGAGAAAACACAGAAACACATCACATCTCAGTGCTATCTCTACCGTGTCGTCCAGACCAATTCACCCAACACACACCCCGACCTGCTCGGAGAGCACACATATCCACAATTTCCATTTCGAGAATGATGAATCACACCGTTCTACCCGGGAGAGAAAAGAGACAGATAGACTGTCGCTATTCACACGACAAAAGAAACAAAGAGGGACGATGAGATGACTGAGAGCGATCCATCGACAACAGGAGCACCACCACGAACACAGACCGAGCAAGATCGGTTTTCGTGGCTTCTCGATCCGGCGCTGCTCACACTCTGTTTCGTCAGCGTCGCAATCGTCGTCCTTGGAGGGCTCCTTCAAGTGAGTTTTGGGGCGTATACAATGCCGATCGGCAAGGCATGGCAATCAGTCATTGACGCTGATGTGCTCTTTGACATACGATGGCTCTTCAAATTCTTCTTCGGGGAAGGATTGATGCGCTCGGTAACTGGTTATCAAGGAGAGCTACCAAATCTCACGACGGGAACGCTCGTCGTCTGGAATATTCGAATGCCCCGAGTATTCGTTGCAATCTTCGTTGGCATGAACCTCGCAGTCTCGGGCGCAATTTTTCAAGCAGTCACTCGAAATGAGCTTGCGAGTCCGTTCATCCTCGGTGTCTCTTCGGGAGCTGGACTGACGATTTTGCTGTCGCTCGTTGTTTTCACCAGTCTATCCGGACTACTCCCACTCGTCGCAGCACTGGGCGGCGCAACAGCATTCTTCATTGTCTACGTAATCGCATGGAAAAATGGAACGAGTCCAGTCCGGTTGGTTCTCGCTGGTGTGATCGTCAGCACGGTATTCCAGTCGCTTCAAACAGCGATGTTCTTCTTCGCAACCGATCTTGGTGTTGTCCAGACTGCGATCGCGTGGACAACTGGCTCTCTAACCGGCGTGGGGTGGGAGCAAGTCCGCATGATACTACCGTGGACGATAATCTCGATGATTCTTGCTACTCTCAGCTCCCGACAGCTGAACGTCCTCCTTCTCGGAGAGCAGACGGCAAAGTCGCTGGGAATGGCCGTCGAGAAGATTCGATTCGCCCTCTCAGGAGTAGCTGTACTCGCAGCCGCAACGAGCATCGCAGTTGCGGGCATTGTTAGCTTCGTTGGCCTGATCGTTCCACACCTCGTCCGGAACCTCGTCGGGAGTGACTACAAAAAGCTGATCGTTGGCTGCTTATTTGCGGGACCTGCCCTCATGGTCGGTGCCGACGTCGGTGCCCGTCTCGGACTGATGGCGGTGACTGGCGCGAACAACGGCCAGTTGCCGGTCGGAATCGTTACCGGACTCGTTGGAGGACCCTACTTCCTCTATCTTATGCGTAAACAGCAACAACTCGGCGAAATCTGAGACGAAGTATTCGATTCACGGTCCCCTGCCTCTCTTATCACGTCCGATGTAATGAGTTACTGCCAACGCGTTCCGAACATGGCCGTTGCTGGAACCCGTTCCTCTAATTGACACTCTAGATACATTAATTTCTCTAAAATGTCTATCGAAAATAATTGGAAAGGCCATAAGATACTTATCATGATATCGAGACAGTGTGGTATGACTCGATCAACAAGCGTTGATCGTCCAACTCCAGATGAGAAAGACGACTACTCGAAGCTTCTTCGACGACTCCATACGTTGGGCTATCTCTAAACGACACGGACGACCAGTGGTTCGAACAGGGGTTCAAAGCGATCCCCCGGAACAAGTGTGGCGCACTCTGCACCTGCTGGTTCAAAGTGAGATGGAGTTACGATCGGACGCATCACACGGCGGAACAATACACTCGTTTTACGGACAGACCAACCTCTCTTCTTGTTTCTCAGTACTCGCCTAGAGGACTGTCCGCCTTAGATAACAGCAGCGTTCGGATGCCGCAATGAGACGATACCAAAGAGCCGACTGGCAGGAAATACTGATTATAAATATACCCAACATACGTTGGGAGAATGTTTAGGCAACGATGGTCATCAAATAGTGGTACGAATTTACATGACATGCAATCTCGGAGTGGACGTTGGTGGGACCTTCACCGATGTAATCGTGTTCAACGAGAATACCCACGAGCTCACGGTCGATAAGGTGTTATCGACGCCAGCGAATCCGTCAGACGGCGTGCTTGCTGGCGTCGAGGAGGCAACGAGAAAGGCAGGCATGTCGGTTGCTGACTTGGACTTGTTCTTTCATGGGACGACGGTCGTGACGAATATGCTACTCGAAGAGACTGGTGCACGCGTCGGACTCATCACCACAGCAGGACACGAGAATGTGCTTCATCTCGCACGAGCGTGGACTCCCGGTCCCCTCTATGGTTGGATCGGGATGGAAAAGCCAGATCCACTGGCCGACCTCGTTGACACACGTGGGATTTCCGGAACCATCAGTGCACCCGACGGAGAAGTCACAGAACCGCTCAATGAAGACGAAATCCGTGAGGCGGTGCACGAATTGCAGGCTGCTGGCATCGAGTCACTGACCGTCGCGCTACTCAATTCGTATCTCAATTCGTCACACGAAGAGCGGGTGCGTGAAATCATCGAAGAAGAAGCACCGGAGCTACCGGTATCAATCTCTGCAGAAATCGTCCCTGAGTACGGCGAATACGAACGTACACTGACAACAGCCATTAACGACTACGCTCGACCGCAGGTCATCAACTACCTCGACGAGCTTGAGACTTCCCTAGAGACCGCAGACTCGACAGCGACAATGAATGTCGTCCGATCGGACGGCGGGCTGATGAGCTCCGGAGCGGCGAAAAACCGTCCTGTCGAACTCGCACTCTCCGGCCCGAGCGGTGGCGTCGTCGGTGCTGCAACCATCGCCGAAAAGAAGGGCGTTCCTGATGTGCTGACCGTAGACATGGGTGGAACTTCGACAGACGTATCACTCGTCGAAGATGGGAAACCCGAGACGAGCCGGAAGACAAAAGTTGGCTATCGTGAATTTAAATCACGCTCGGTCGATGTGAACACGGTTGGCGCGGGAGGCGGGTCCGTTGCTCGCGTCCAACTCAACGGCTCGCTTCAGGTTGGCCCAGAGAGCTCCGGCGCTGATCCGGGTCCGGCCTGCTACGGACACGGAGGTGAAGCACCGACAGTGACTGACGCCAACGTCGTTCTCGGACGTATTCCCCCAATAGTCCAGCTTGGTGGGAAAATGAACCTTGACCGCGAGGCAGCTCGCACAGCTATCGGAACCATTGCTGACGAGCGTGGAAGCTCCATCGAAGCTGCCGCACAGGCGATCATTGACATCGTAAACGAGAACATGCACGGTGCCCTCCGTGTTGTTTCTGTCGAGCGGGGCTACGATCCGCGTGATTTCGGTCTTGTTGCCTTTGGTGGAGCCGGTCCGATGCACGCCAACGCTCTCTCTAACGTAATGGATGCATACCCACTCGTCATACCACCGGGTCCGGGCGTCATGTCTGCATTCGGCTTTCTGACCTCCGACGTACAGAACGAATTCTCGGAGACCTACCTCGAAACCGACCTTGACGTGGACGGTTCCGACGTTCACGCCGAGATGATGGCCCTGCGCAATGAGGCAACAGACTGGCTCCACTCGGAAGGGATCGACCAATCGAATCACTCCTTTGAGTACTACGCCGACTGCCGATACTTCCGCCAAGACATCCAAATGTCCATCCCCGTCAATATCGACAACCTTCGGGGGATGGGGATGGACGAAATCAAAGAGGACTTTGAAGCACGCCACGACAAACGGTTCGGCTTCTCGCTGGATGCGCCTCTCGAAATGGCCACTCTCCGCGTCATCGGAAAAGGGACCCTGAAAGGTGTTACCATCGAAGAACATGATGTTGCTGATGCTGATCCGAGACCGGCCAAGGTCGGTACCAACGCGGTGTACTTCGACGGTGACGATCACGAGACGCCGATCTACGACCGCACGGATTTACAGGCCGGCAACGAGATCGTAGGTCCAGCTATCGTCATCGATGACGACGCAACCGTCGTTATTCAACCAGACCACACCGCTGTCATTGACCGCTATGCCAACATCGAGATCAATCGAGGTGATGTTGCATGAGTGCCGACCCGCCAGATTTTGTCGGCGAACACAGTGTCGACACGACGACACTAGATCTTATCGAGAACACATTAGAGAATACGCGCTACGAGATGGACCGCGTGTTAGAGACGACAGCCATCAGCCCTGTCATCCGCGAACAGTCTGATCAGTTCCCTCTTATCGCAGATGCACAGGGTCGAATGGTTATGGGTCAGTTCGGCTCTGCCATCGAAACAATCATCGAGAACGCCACCTTCGACTGGGAAGATCTCAATGACGGCGACGTCATCGCTACCAACGACCCCTACATGTGTGCAGGGGCGTTGTCACACACTCCCGATATGCTGCTCTTGCGGCCGATTTTCTACGAGGGCGAGCGTGTCGGCTTCTCCAGCCAGTGGGGGAATCTCATGGATGTTGGTGGAAAAACGCCTGGCAGCATGCCCGTCGAAGCGACGACCATCTTCGAGGAAGGGATTCGACTTCCACCGGTCAAACTGTATAAAGAAGGTGAGCTGGACGAGGATATCCTCGAAATCTTCGCCCACAACACACGGCTTCCGAAACACGCGGAAGCCGACATCAAGGCACTCGCGGCGGGGACTGCAGTAGCTCAAGAGCGCGTACAGGAACTCTGTGAGCGCTTTGGAAAGGAAACCTACAAAAAGAGCTGTGATGCAATCCTCGATCGCACCCGGAACGGGATGATCGACCTCATCCGTGAATTCATTCCTGAAGGCGAGCGGTATGCCTTCGAGGATTACGTCGATGACGACGGGATGGGTACTGGTCCTATCAGACTTCATCTCGAAATTCATCGTACGGGTGATACCGTCTACCTCGATTGGGAAGGAACCGACGCTCAGGTCCCAGGAACCGTCAATTTCCTATTGAACGAGAAGATGTTCAAAATGTTCACCGGCGTGTTTCTCATCATGGCCTTCGATCCCCTTTTGACGTTCAACGATGGGTACTACGATCTCTTCGAGGTCAACCTTCCCAAGGGGACTGTCGTCCAGCCGGAGTTCCCGGCTGCGCTCGGTAACCGCTTGCCGCTGATGGCACGGCAGTTCGATGTCTTGCAGGCCACCTTCTCGAAGCTCATCGATGGTTTCTCTGTCGCCGGTAGCTACGGGACCTCGCCAAACCTCGTTTACGCTGGTGTCGACTCCGATGGCAACCAGTTCCAAATGCTCGAAATACTCTACGGTGGTATCCCTGCCCGACCCGGTGGCGATGGATTGGACGGCCACTCGTGGTGGCCGCTCTTTCGGACGGTACCCGCCGAGTATCAGGAGGCGTACTACCCACTGACGATCGATGAGTACAGCACCCGTGAAGACACTGGCGGAGCAGGCGAGTTTCGGGGTGGCCACGGGATCACGAAGGTCTATACGTTTGAGGAGGACGGAACGATTACCTTCCAAGACGACCGTTCCCACACCTATCCGTGGGGCGTCGATGGCGGTAGCCACGGTGAGACGAGCACAAAGAAGCTCATTCGAACCGATGGCACAGAAGAAGAACTCCCCTCGAAAGCCGAGAGCATCTCGGTTCGGGCGGGTGATACACTCGTCTTCAGCACCGCAGGCGGTGGTGGTCTCGGTGATCCTCTAAAACGTGACCCGGAACTCGTCGCACGAGAAATTCGTCGTGGGCTCGTCTCTGAAGAGGTTGCTCGTACGGAGTACGGTGTGGTTCTCGACACAAACGGTGCCGTCGACGAGACGGCTACGACAGGACACCGCGAGCGCATCAGCCAACACCGAGACGATTTGCAGGAGTTCGACTACGGGCCGCTTCCGGACTACGAGGATCTCGAAGCGCAGATTTTTGAAGAACGCCGCGAGTTCGACCAGCGCAGCAGCTGAACTGCCAGCACACGTTGCATACCTATTAGAATGCCTAACGGATGATAAACATGGATTGGATCGAAGCGACCGAAAAAATGTACGCCGATCACGACTTCGCTGTTGAAGTCGGAATAGGTGACCAACCAGCACTGCTCGTAATCGACCTCATTACTGCCTTTACTGACCCTGAAACAGACCTTGGATCGGATGTCGATAGCGTCCTCTCACAGACCAACCGCTTACTGGATGCGTTCCGCGAACACGAGTTGCCGCGCTATTTCACCACCGTCGCCTACGAGGAATCGTACGGTGACGCCGGATACTTCATCGAGAAAGTGCCCGCGCTCCGCGAACTCAAACTCGGAACCGAGGCAGTCGAGATTGACGACAGAATTGCACCCGTCGCAGACGAACGGGTCATCCTCAAAAAATACGCGAGCGCGTTCTTTGGAACCGATCTCGAAACAGAGTTGACCACCAACCGCGTGGACACCCTCGTTCTCGTTGGTGTAACGACCAGCGGATGTATCCGCGCAACGGCAATCGACAGTCTCCAACACGGCTACCGCACCATCGTTCCCGCCGACGCTGTCGGGGATCGTGCCGAGGGACCACACAAAGCCAACCTCTTTGATATCAATGCCAAGTACGGTGACGTAGTCGAGACCGACGATGTCTTGGCCGTGCTCGATGACGAGGTCCAAGCGTAATCAGCATCCAATCAGTCCACAGAAACTTGCCCTGGTGTCCCTGCCGAAACCCGCATCGAAATGATAGCGAACGGTATGAGAGGTAAGTGACACCACGAGCCACGCTGTCGATTCGGTTATCAGTGCATCACACAGCGGAGCTGCTACTCTACGTCAAACGTGCCGATCGCCTATTGGAAGAGACTCGAATGCGTTCAATGCCGTTCCGGTCCATAATCGGGCTACTCGCTCTCGCCATCGTATAAACAGCCTACATAGGTTGGAAAAACTGCTTTTCGTCGATACACAGAGTTATAGAAGGGAGCATATGACTGCACGGAAACGGCAGGGACCGTTGGACGGCATGCGAGTGATTGATATGTCTGGCATGATCAGCGGTGCCTTTGCGACGACGATGATGGGCGATTTCGGTGCCGACGTGATAATGGTTGAGCATCCGAACGGTGGAGATCCTATTCGAGAGTGGCCACAGAAGACCGAGGACGGAATTTCGTTGGCGTGGAAGTCTCTCGGCCGAAACAAGCGGTGTATCACGCTTAACTTGGGATCGGATCGTGGCCGTTCCATCGCGCTCAAGCTGATTGAAGACGCCGACATTGTCTACGAAAACTTCCGTCCAGGAACAATGGAACGATGGGGGCTGGGTCCCGAAGATATTCACACAGTCAACAAGGAAGCCATTATGGTTCGGCTCTCTGGCTACGGTCAGACGGGTCCGAAATCACAAAAGCCCGGATTTGGGACCGTTGCAGAGGGTATCTCTGGCTGGGCACACGCAAACGGGTTCTCCGACCGCGAGCCGTTGTTGCCACCAGTTAGTCTTGCAGACTTTCAGGCGGCGCAGTTTTCGCTACAGGCGACGCTGATGGCCGTCTACGAGCGTGACCTCGGTCGCGGTGGCAGCGAAGAGGGACAAGTTATCGATGTCTCACTCACCGAACCACTGTGGCGCATCTTCTTCGGTGAAGTTGAGGCCTACGACTACATGGGCCACGTCCGTGAACGCACCGGGAACCAACACCCGAGTACGGCACCACGAAACATCTATGAAACGAAGGACGGCTACATGACAATGTCAGCCTCGAATCAGAAAATCTTCGAACGGGTCGCCGAGATCATCGATAAGCCAGAGCTCATCGACGACCCACGGTTCGAGGACAACACCACCCGCGTCGAGAACAGCGAACCACTCAACGAGGAAATCGAGTCGTGGACGAAGCAGCACACCACCGAGGAAGCCATCGACATCCTCGAATCAAACGACGCCATCGTCGGACCAGTCTACGATATGAGTGATATTTTTGAAGACGAACAGTTCCAAGCACGGGACGATATCATCGAAGTCGACGACCCGGACGTTGGCTCAATCAAGACGTTCGGTCTGGTCCCGAAGTTCTCACGGACCCCCGGTGCGGTCGAGTTTCTCGGACCTCGTCATGGGGAGCACAACGAAGAGGTCTACTGCGACGAAATTGGCCTCTCGGCAGCTGAGTTATCCGATCTCGAAAGCAAAGGGATTATTTGAATGAATCTTACTGACGTAACGCTCCGGGAAGGTGATCAGATGCCCGGGCGATCGTTCACCGCAGATGAAAAAATAGAGTCCGCCCACGCACTCGATGATCTCGGGATCCCATATATTCAACCAGGATTCCCTGTGACCGGTGAGAAAGACCAGCGAGTGGTCTCCGAACTCGCTGGAACGACCGACGCCGATATTGTCGCGCTGGCACGAGCACTCGAAAGCGATATCGACGTCGCGCTGGACACAGACGCTGACGTGGTCGAAATATTCGTTTCGGCGTCGGACAAACACCTCGAACACCTGCTTGGAATGTCCCGTGCGGAAATGTTGTCGATGCTCGGCGAGGCCGTCGACTATATCCGTGCCCACGATCGGCCGGCCCACGTCACGCTCGCAGACGCGTTCCGGACGAACCACGACCAGCTCTGTGAAATCATTGCGACCGTCCCAGACGCGGAGTTCATCTCACTCGCAGACTCCGTTGGCGTGCGGACGCCCGCGACGGTGCGACAGTATCTTGAGAGACTCGATGGATACATCAACTTCGATCGGTTGGGCGTCCATTTTCACGACGACATGGGCTGTGCCACGGCGAACGCGTTGACAGCGTACTACGCAGGGGTTGGAAAGGTAGATGTCAGTATCGCTGGTCTCGGCGAGCGTGCGGGCAACAGCGCGCTTGAGGAGGTTATCGTTGCCTGCTCCATCGAGCACGGTGACAATCTGGGAATTGATTCGAGCAAGCTCGTTCCCATCTGTCGCAGTGTACTCGACACGCTCGGTGAGGAGTACGGACAGAGCAAGGCAGTTCTTGGAGCAGCGATCGCAGAGCACGAATCGGGCATCCACACCGCAGCGATGCTGTCTGACCCTGCCACGCTCGAATCGTTCGATCCCGAACTGTTCGGTGGGCAACGACGCCTCGTCTTTGGAAAACCGACCGGCGAAAGTAGCGCCCGCCATCTCCTCCAAAGAGCGGGCATTGATCCCGATGCAGAGACAGTGACCGCGTACCTCAATGCGTTGGCTGCCAAGGGACCGCTTGACCTCGAAGAAGCGCTTTTGCTGGCCGAGCGTGAACACGGTGGATAGTATCCTCAATGTGTCGACTGCCCCGGTAAACCCTTATTGGACCCCTACTGAAATGACTCAGCAGATATTGTTATGTATCAGGCCGAAATCCACCTTCAACAGCACAAAGATTGTGTCATCTCGCAACTCGCGACTGAATACGACACGAACATTGACATCGACATCGAGGAACTCCACGACGAACTCGTGACGTTCATTCTTGGAATTGATGCAGATGTCGATGAAATTCCCGACACGCTCGTGCATTCCGATCAAGTAAAGCACACAGAGAACCTCGGCAACGGGAACTTCCTCGTTACCAAGACCTCCTGTGGTGCCTACTCCGCTATCGACCAGAATCACGGTATTATCCGGCGGCGCACCTTCATCAGTCCGAACCGGCGGGTGTACTCTGTTCTTTTCTTCCGGCGTCAGGATCTCCGTGCCATGATCAAAGATTTTCGTGAGATCGGGACCGTGACGCTCGGCAAGCTCTCACAGATGGGTGATTCGAGCGTCCATCTCACTGATCGACAGTACGAAGTCATTGAATACGCACTCAAAATGGGGTATTTTGAGTGGCCTCGTGACATTACGAGCGAAGAGCTCGCCGATTATTTCGGCATTAGCCGCGCTACGCTTCTCGAACACCTCCGAAAAGCCGAATCAAAACTCCTGACTGACGCTCTCGAATCTGTGGCTGCGGGACAGAACCGTTCCAGCCACACTGAACCCACAATACCACCGAAGTGATCATTGACAATACATAAGAAATCAGAACGGAGTGTCACCCAAAAACTAGCTTGAACCATCTACTCGACAACAAATACGTTCGTATATATTCGAATACGATCTATTGTCCTGTCTGTATTGTTCGATAGTCTCACACAAAATATCTAGAGACGGGATTCATTAGCTAAATCGACGCTTCATTGTATGGATGACAAAGCGACAAGCCCAATCGAAGGAGAGTCAATCGAGCCAAACTCTGTCTCGAAGAAACTATATTAAAGGACTCAGCATCACGGGATTGCTAGGGATTTCCGGTATTGAGCTCGCAAGCGCACGATCTTCGCTCGGATACGATTCCACCGCGCGTTTTGAATCACAGGCCAAGGAGCTCGTGACTGTTTCGAGAAACGACTCGATCGTCGTCAATGAGGAAACTGTCCCCGTGAGTTCGGATGTCGAACTCACCTCGTTTACACATCTATTCGCAGATGGATGGGTACGGGGCTATCGCCTGACAGCGGCCCTCGATCAGGAAACCTCGGCTGGACTCGTATCACCCGGCCTCACTGCTGCCGCTCCGGTGTCGGAGATGACCAATAGTGCGGGAGCAGTTGCTGGTGTAAATGGTGATTTTTTCGACATTAACGACACCAATGCACCGATTGGAGCCGAAATCGGTGCCAGAGAGTTACACAAGGGACCTGCCCCAGGTCGGACTGGGACCGTTGGCGTTGACGAGGATGGTCTTGGACGGATAGCGAACGTTACGCTGAGCGGGTCGGTTACGTTTCATGATGGCGAACAGTCATTGACCGCACTGAACGAATCCACACTCGCTCGGAATGGGGTAGGGCTGTTCACACCCCTTTGGGGATCGACTTCGCGTACTAACGTCGTTCAAGACGCCACGCGTGTTCGGGAAGTCATCGTTCAGGAAGGGACAGTAGCGGCAGCTTCGTCTACGATCACAGATACGCCAATCCCCGAGAACGGATACGTGCTCATCGGCCGCGAAGCAGGAGCGAAGACACTTAATGGGCTTTCGACGGGTGATTCGATCGACATTGCGTACTCAGCGGAGACAGACTCTCCCTCGCCACTTTCGTTCGCTGTCGGTGGCAATCCGCAGTTGTTGTACGACGGACAGCTGCCGGAAACACTCGATGATGAACGGGCAGAACCACGAACCGCTGCTGGTGTTTCCGATGACGGATCGACGCTGTACCTCGTTGCGATCGATGGCCGACAGCGTTTCAGCCGCGGAGTGACGCTTTTTGAACTCGGCACACTGATGAGACACTTTGGAGCGACTGACGCAATTAATCTCGACGGAGGTGGATCAACGACGCTGGCCGCCCGTGACGCTGGAACGGAGCACCTATCCGTTGCTAACAGCCCATCGGATGGAAGCGAGCGAGCAGTCCCCAATGGCGTTGGGTTGTTCACACCAACCGGAACGACTCTCGATGGGTTCCGCATTGAACCGTACTACGATGAGACTGGTGGCGATCGAGTGTTCCCTGGCCTGACTCGCACGTTTGTCGCCTACGGCCACGACGACACCTACGCACCTGTGGATGCAAGCCGGGTTCGGTGGCGACCGAGACCCAGATCACGCGGGAGAGTCACCGAGACAGAGGAAAAAGACGATTCAGATGCGGACAGCGTCTGTGTCTTCACAGCTCGACATCCCGGCCAAGGACGTCTTACGGCACGCCAACGACGCGCGCGAGGGAGCACGGAATTAACTGTTCTTGGCCCTCTTGATCGGATCGCGGCATCGGTCGATAGCGTCGGGCTGGCCGGCGTCGACGACAGCGAAACGTTCAGCGTCGTTGGCTACGACGAGGAGGGATATCGAGCACCGATCGAACCACGAGACATTACTGTCAGCGTCGACGGATCCGATGTTGAGCTTACCTCAAGCGATCAAGGAGCGTTCACTGTTACGGCCACGACCGACAGTGGATCAGCACTGATCGAAATAGAAGTACAGGGAGAAACAGCGTTCCTACCAGTCACGATCGGTCTCGCTACGAAGAGCGCTTCTGAATTCGAAGATCCATCTGCGTGGTCGTTTTCGAAGTATCCTTCGGCCGTCGAAGGCGCGATGCAGTTCGTCTCTGGCCGTACCGGTCAGGGACTAAAACTGTCATACGATTTCACGACGACAACCGCGACCCGTGCCGCGTACGCTCGGGCCGATCCGCTGCTCGAACTTCCTGGTGAGCCTCGCCGACTCGGGCTGTGGGTCGATGGAGACGGGAATGGAGCGTGGCTCCGGGCGACCGTCCGTGACGCGACTGACGTGGAGTATAACCTGAATCTCGCTCGCCACATCGACTGGACCGGCTGGCGGTACGTCGAGGCGACCGTCCCGAACGGAGTGCACTATCCGCTGAAACTCAGACACATCTATCCGGTCGAAATCGATTCGAGTACCCAGTACACTGGCTCGCTCGTCTACGATGACCTTCAGGTGAAGGTTTCACCAGCAGTCGAAACGCCCGAACAGACTCCTGTACGAGATCCAATGATCGTCACCAACGGGAAAACCGAAGACGGTTGGCGCTTTGCGATGATGGCAGACAGCCAGTTCACCGCCGATAATCCGACGAGTGAAATCGTCAAACGGACACGTCGCACACTCCGAGAGATCGTCGCCGCCGACCCCGAATTCCTGCTCATCGGCGGGGATTTCGTCGATCGAGGTTACGAGGAGGATTTCCAGCTCGCGCGTCGCATCCTCGATGAAGAGGTTGGAGAGCAATTGCCCGTTTACTACGTTCCTGGCAATCACGAGCGAACGGGAACGGATTCACTCGAAAACTTCAGATCTACTTTCGGCGAAACGCATCAGACGTTCGACCACAATGGGACGCGATTCATTCTGCTGAACTCATCGACCGGAAGCTTCCGCACCGCGGAGTTCGATCAGCTATTCGATCTTCAAGACGAACTCGAAACGGTTCGCACCGATTCGGACATCGATGGGTGTGTGGTAGTCGCTCATCATCCACCACACGATCCGTTGCCAGCAAATAACAGTCAGCTCGGAGATCGTCAAGAAGCCGAACTCATCGAGGAATGGCTAGCTGAGTTCGAGATCGAGTCTGATGGAAAGAGCGCCGCGTACATCGCTGGCCACGCTGGCACTGCCCACGCGAGACACGTCGATGGCGTCCCGTACGTGATCGTTCCTCCGTCCGGGAAAGATCCCTATGGACCTGCGGACAACGGTGGTTTCATCGGGTGGACGATGGTCAGTGTCGATAGCCATCCAGCGAGCAAAGCACACAGGCACACGAACAGAAGAGACCAGTGGATACAGACCGCGATGCATCCACTGTTCGATTCAGTGGCGCTCACCGCACCAGACACCCTCGCTGTTGGCGACGAAGCAAATATCAAAGCGATTGGCACACAGCCAGGTGGGAGAACAATCCCACTGGCGTATCCAGCGACAGTGCGCTGGAGCGGGAGCGAGAACGTGTACGTTCTCACAGAAAATCGAAAACAGAGCAACAGCCGAAAGCACGATTCTGACCGGTACGATGCCGTGTTCGACCCCGCTCTGCGAACACTCAGGGCAGTGCGTCCCGGAACCGTTACCCTCCGAGTTACTGCCAATGGAGAGACAGCCTCTACAACCCTTTCGCTGAGACAACCATCAGATAAGTAATGTGAGAATGGCGGCTGTGAACAACGCTTGGACCGAGATTTATGCGACATCACACACCCAAGCCAGATTGATGAAACAAGAGACCACATTATTTGAGTAGTCCAAGCCGACAGCCACTATATGGAAGAACAAGCGCAAGTGGCCGAGTTCATCGCAGAACACGATATGCAGGGACAGCCGGCATACCGCATCCTTGATCTCGCCTCAGAGGTCGGGGAAATCGCGAAAGACGCGGTCGAATCGGGGGAATACGGTGCAACACCGGAGCAACTTGAAGTGAACACTGACGAGGTTGGCGATGTACTATTTTCGTTGCTCGCTCTCGCAGAATCACTCGACATCGACGCCGGTGTCGCGTTGGATGAAGCACTCGATAAGTACCAGCGCCGACTCGAAGAAACCGGAACTGCATCAAGTCAGTAATCGAGAAGGTGGACGCTGACCGGGATTCGACTGATCAACTCGTGTTTGACTGGTTCTGGTTGTTGTGTTGGTTCGATCCTGCGTCCTGTTTTTTCGCCTCGGCGCGTTCGACTGCCCGCTTCAATAGCGACGGCGTCAGCAGTACTGAGACGACGAACACAACCAGATACGCAACGAATATCTGGTTGCCGACGATCCCCTGAGCGACACCGAGAGAGACGATTGCGATTCCTGATTCAGAGCGTGGAAGGAGGGCAAATCCGATAACGAGTGAGTCTTCTCGATGGCCGCCAGCGATGAGATTTCCGACGTAGCCCGCGATGAAGTTTGCGAGGAGACCGAAGACAGCAAACACGAGGATAAACGTATTGACGGTTAGTGCTCCGAGATTCATCCGTGCGCCGATTGCAACGAAGTAGAGCGGGATAAACACGCCGTAGGCGATGCCGTATACGTTCGATTGGATGTTGCTCGCCTCGAATCGCTTGTTCGTTGCAATCACCAGACCGATGGTGAGTGCGCCAATGAAGTAAGAGAGATTCACCGCGTCCGACGCGTAGCCGAACACGAACAGCAGACCAAGGATTGCGATGAAACTCGCTTGATCCACCGTCGATTTTGCGATGAGGTCGGACACTGGATCGAGGAGAAACCGATAGAATATCACTGCAACGACGAAAAAGAGCGCGGCCAGTCCGAGCGCAGAGGCGGTTCCCTCCAAGCCGCCACCGATGAAAAACAGCGGAAGGGTCGAGATCCCAAGCAGACCGATAACGTCGTCGACAACTGATGCACCAAGTATCCACCGTCCGTACTGGGTATCTAACTTGTCGAGCGAAAGGAGCGTCCGAACGACGATAGAGACAGACGTTACCGAGAGAATGAGACCGAGATAGAGACTCGATTCCAACGCCCGCCCGAACAACGTTCCAATTCCGTATCCAACGAGAAAGGGGAGCAACACACCCGAAAGACCGATCACCAAAACCGGTCTGAAGGCCACGAGCAGATCATTGAGATCGATTTGCTGATATCCAACATCGAAAAACAAGAGCAGTCCACCGATAGTCGCGATGAGAATGAACGGGCTGGTCTGACTGGTGCTGCTGATTAACAGTAACACAGATGGACCGAGCACGATTCCTGCGAGGATTTCGCCAAGGAATCCCGGCTCACCAAGCCGTTCTATACCTTCGCTCAGGACAAGCGCAAGCAAGAGGCTCACCCCAATAACCAAGAAGATTTCGAGCGAAGCCATCTATAGCACCCTCCTCACGAGAATCGCCCTCTCGTGTTTCATGCCGCACTAATCATCAGCGACTGCCAACGTAAGTATATGGAGCATACACCACGGTTGCCGCCCAAAGTAATGGTATATCGTCAACAGGTCTGCGTGTCGGGGTTATATCCAGCCACAAGATTGTGTGTTCATGCAAGTCCCGGTGTGGTTCGATCTCGAACGAGCGAGACGACCGAACGCCTCTGAACGCAAACGAATCCAGCAACGATAGTAACGAATCCAAGCCCCGTCAACGGATCGATGATTTGACCGAGGACGAGACACGAGATAACCGTCGCAGAGACGGGTTCGAGGTAGCCGATGAGATTGATCTGTGTTGGGCCAAGGCGGTCGAGTAGTTCGAAGTAGATGAGAAACGCTCCTGCGCCAGTGATTGTTCCGAGATACAGCAGCGATAGCCCTGCAACCGGTGTCCACTGTATCGTTGCGAGTGACTCACCACGAATGATTCCAGCAGCGAACAACAGTGCCGAGCCGATGAGCATGGCCCATGCCTGTATCGTCCGAGTCGGGAGGTCAGTCTCGATGGGTCGCATCAGCACCGCACCCAGCGCGAAACAGGCTGATCCAATGAGAACGGTCATGACTCCAATCGCATCACCTGTCAGCAACGCACCGGGATCCAGCGCCGCGAGTCGGGCAGTGAATGGCAGGCTACTCTGCTCGGCAACGCCGGGTTGGGCGACCAGAAACACACCAAAGAAACCGAGAGCGAACCCAGCGACGTCGAGCGGTGTTAGCCGGTCTCCAAGGACAACAACTGCAAATAATGCTGTTAGTACGGGTCCAAGGCTGACTACAACCGCTGCGACTGCGCCGCTGACGTGCTCCTGACCGAGATACAGGAAGCCATGGTGACCGCCAATGAGAAAGCCACCAGCGACTCCAGAGATTAACCATTCATTGCGCGTGCGGGGCAGCCAGCGTGGGGTCGAATACCACGCGTATCCGAGGATCACGATTCCTGCGATGAGGTATCGCAAGGCGGCGAACTGGAGCGGTGGGAAATACGACAGCCCAATGTCGATGGCAACGAATGAACTCCCCCACAGTGTCCCGAGAAGGAGAAAGGCACCGACAATGAGTCGTTGGTTCATCGACACCTCACGCGGTGACTCCAAGCGGTGCTGTTGTGAAACTCTAATCCAATAATTCCCTTAGTTATTGTACCACTCATGAACATCATGCCCTGTGATTGAGTAGTAGTGTATAAAAATCTTTTTTCTTGGCTTTACTGTCGAATAGAAGCGTAAATAGTTAATGGCTAATTCAATATTAATCAACCAAACGCTCGAGCATCGTCTCCCGTGATATTTGTTGTAGCGGCTCGTGCCCGTCACGGAGCGTGCTGATCGTGTAGGTCGAGATGGTCCGTTGAACGCCGTCAACGGCTTCGAGCTCACTGATCAGGTCTTCGACCATATCCGGATCGGTCAGCTGTGCAATAACGAAGAAGTCGGTATCTCCTGCAGTGAAATAGACATGCGTTATGCCGTCGATGTCAGCAAGGCGCTCACCGAGTGACTGATGATAGTCTTCGTCGTACTCGGCAATAATTTGGATGATAAACGTAATTTCGAAACCCAGTGCCTCGAGATCAATGTCGTAATGGTCGTTGCGAATGATCCCTGCCTCTCGAAGCAGCTTTAGCCGGTAGTTTACGGTCGAGAGCGGAATCTCCGTTACCTCAGAGATGTGGTCTGGACTCCGCGTTTCGTTGTCCGCGATAGTCTTCAAAATGTCGACGTCTTTCTCATCAATGTCCATACCCTTGCTTCGTTGGCTCGTGTCTCAAAAACCTTTGCTAGACATTGTACGGTAGTTCAATCAGCTCGTCGATCATACGCTATTCGAATGCACACTATTGTGTCAGAGAGAGATGCAAACTGTAAATCAGA
Source organism: Halocatena marina (assembly GCF_023276375.1). Taxonomy (GTDB): domain Archaea; phylum Halobacteriota; class Halobacteria; order Halobacteriales; family Haloarculaceae; genus Halocatena; species Halocatena marina. Next base: position 1,841,472 of record NZ_JALLPK010000001.1, read on the forward strand.
AGGTCCGGAAGTACAATCCACATTTTGACAGTAAAACAGATTATTCGTTAATAGTAATTTCTCAGTGATAGACGTAGATTGATCCGATACAGCACAGTTGACTGTCCTGCAATTGTTGGTGGATAGTGCGAGAGGCGAAGTAGAGCGAAACTATTACGCCTATTTCTGTGCGATCGACCTGCTTGATAGTCGATGGCAGAGAATTAACTGAACGATTATGGAACCTCATTACCAGACGCTCGGTGTGGCTGTACGAAAATGCTGGATTGAGCATCAAATATCGGTAGTGGACGTGTTTTAGCCTTCTACAAGTACTGGTCGTGCTCGCATATTCGATCGAACACACCGTGAGCATGCTGACGATTTTACGGTGACACCTCCAAAGAGAGCCAATTTAGCACAAATGATGATAGAGTGAGTGGCCAATTATGACTAATAGATGAATGCCATCATGGCATAATTACGTCATTATCGGTTACTGCTCACTCGTGGTAAATACACTTGTGCCTCGCCGATCGTAAAATCAGATTCCTGTTATTTTCTTCACGATCCGTTTTCTGCATTGCTCTCATAACATAACCAATAGATGATAATAGCTGCGAGTGATCACAGGAGTACGTCTGTAATTTGTTGAGGAGACAGCATCTCTATACTAAAACGTCATTTTCCATTCACTATAACTACTCATAGAGGACTGATACATAGTGTCATAAACAGGAGGCAAAGCATTTCCCGAAGGAAAACCAACTCGTTCCAATATCGGTTCACGCACACACTAATCAGACGATCCATCGTCAGTGGCACCCATTTCTATCGATTCGATCGTCAAACGACGTAGTTCGAAATCCTCAACTTTCGCGTACCAGCCACCCAAACTATGCGTTCTGTCACCGTCATCTATGAATATCGACACCTGCCCGGAGATATCCGATAAGGCAGGATAAATATTAGCGCTTCTTGAGCGAGTGTACACAAGATCAACCACTCGGCCTGAAATTGCGTGCACATCACCGCTTTCAGTGTCAGACACCTCTGCACGTACCTCGATGATTACCCCCTCGTGATAGAGCGGCGCGATGTCGACGACGCATTGACGAATATTCACGTATGTAATCGGTGGGGAACTTCCTCGTGTAGAGTACACGACATCCCAGTTATCCCACAGAGAGGTCTGATAGTACCAATGGAAGACGTACGTGAGTGGACGATTGGTCGCAAGAATACCAAATTCATACCCCGATCCGCGCTGTGGTGCAAAGCACGTTTGGGATCGGTCAATTAACGCAACGAACGGAGTTGGAAGGTCCCGTGAACAAACTTCGCTTGCCGTATTCTCGAATTCGAACTCCGTGTCGATAGTTGATCGGCTCCCTTCGGGACGGTACAAAGAGAGTTTGATGAACACACCACGACCATACGCCTCGTGGAGGACAGGCCGTAGCTCGTCGTATTGCGCTGTTGTCCCCGCCAGTTGGATCTCGTTTTCGGCTGTTCGGATGAGCGATTTCGTGCGTTCGACGACCGTCTCAAATCGCTTGACGATGGTCAAATCATGGTCATCAAGATCAGACGCCTCCCACATGTCTCGAAGTTCGTCCGCTGCTTCGGAGAAGGAGTTCGCTTGCTCTCGAAGCGCTGCAATAATCGAATCCGGGGAGAGCGCACGCGCATGAAGGCTATCCTGTTTGTATGTCTCGATGAGATCTTCGGCTTCGAGATCACGGAGAACATCGTAGACACGAGATTTCGGCACACCACTTTCTTCAGCAACCGTTACTGCAGAGGCAGCTCCGCGTCGTACCAAAGCGACGTACACTAACGCTTCATACTGTGAGAAGCCAGCGTTTTGAAGTGATTTCCTGACGACATCTACGTCCATCGTGTACGCAGATAGTAGAAATAGATGTATATGGATTACTATTACAGTGGCTACGATACTCATTCACTATTGCAATGTATACATGACCAAAAAGTATAAGTATTAATCAATAAAAGAGAACTGTGATCAAACATCATGGTACGTAATTTCGGAAGAAATGAAACTACACGACGGACAGTACTCAAAGTATCTGCTATGGGTGCCAGCGCCCTCCTTGGAGGACTCGCTGGCTGTCTCGGGGGAAACACCAACTCGACAGGGACAGAGTCGGGAAAATTAGTGACAACGAATCGTGTTGGGTCGAAGAACGTAAAAGCCACATCTGTTCATTGGTTGCTTCCGGACGCATCTCACAAACAGGATGAAAATCCCGAGGTTGCGAAGGTGTACGAGCAACTGTTTGAAACGTGGGCAAAGGACCACCCGCGAGTTGCGATGGACCTACAGTATAAAACGAATTTAGAACAGATGAAGACGAAACTGCTCCAAGCCGTGGCGAAAGGAAACGCCCCTACATCGGCGCAAGTTGATTCATTCTGGGTTCCCGATTTCACGGACTCGCTCCAACCAATGGACAGAGTGATCGAGAAACCGGACGACTGGTACCCGTTCGTCAAAGATATTGTTCATCAAAACGGAAGTTGGAGAGCTGTTTGGAAGAACACTGATTGTCGAGCCCTCTACTACCGCCAAGACCTTATTGATAAGTACAACGGTGGAAACCCGCCAAAAACGTGGGATGAGCTCATTCAAGTCGGGAAAGATATCAAGGGAAACGAGAACATGGCCGGCTACATGTACAACGGCGGGAAGTGGGAAGCCACCACGTTCGACAATTTGGCGATGTACTGGGCACAGGGAGGTAATCTCGTCAATGATGAGGGAAAACCCGTACTCGATACACCGGCGAATAAGCGTGCACTGCTCAGCGTGTTCAAGTTTTTCAAACGGACGGTCGATTCCGGTGTCACGCCCCAACGAGTCGTGAACATCACCGATTACGGTCGACTCCGGGAAGCCGCTCTCAATGGACAGACGGCAATGTTCCTTGGTGGAAACTGGCAAATATCGACCATCAAACAACAGGTCGATAGCAAAGAGGAGTGGAAGAAATGGAAGGTTGCGAAAATCCCACAGCGCAAACCGGATATCGCATCGACCGGCACAGGTGGATGGACGGTCGGTGTGTTTTCTCAGGACGAAACGAAACGCAGTGCAGCGGTCGACTACGCGGGACTGTTCGCGAAAAAGACGAATATGGCGAATCTGTGTAAGGCAGGTGGATTCCTTCCAACTCGGAAGTCGGTGTTCGAGGAGACGAAGTTCTTCTCAGATGACCCGTACATGCAGAAGTACAAGAAACTGCTGACGGACGGTCGTGCTCGGCCCGGCGTTCCGATTTATCTCACGATTTCCTCGGAGTGGCAGACTGCTGTTGGAAAAGTTCTCACCGGACAGGCCTCGCCAAAGGCGGCAGTCAATACGATGATCAAGAACGTGAACGCTGAATACGAGGGTTGAATCCGAAGCCATGCTCATAATCCATCGCTCTACAAACGCATGGAAGCTGACGGCGGGTGATACACTGTGTCTGTGAGTACCGAACGGCTACCGGATAGCGTTCACAATGCTGTGGCCTCCGTTACTGGCTCATTCGAGCGATTCCAAGAGACGCCGCTCACGTGGATCGCACCGGCGATCCTATTTCTCCTTCTCTTTCGGTTGTATCCACTCTTCGAAGCGGTTCGGATGAGTTTCACGAACATGAAACTCACAGAACTGGGAGCAGAGTACGTCGGCGTCGAATCATACATGCAGATCCTTTCGTCGCCATCGTTCTGGACAATGGCGAGGATCACGGTCATTTTCGTCGTGGCAAGCGTTGTCCTCCAGATCGTCCTCGGGATGATTCTCGCACTTGCCATCGATTACGGCGTCAGAGAGAAGCTATACGGAAGCGTTTCGACTCGTGTTGCTGTCCTCTCTGCGTGGGTGATTCCGGGGATCGTTATCGGGATCCTCTGGAAGATCATGCTCATCGAGGCGAACTACGGCGTTGTCAATTTCATGTTGCTCCAGTTGGGATTCGACGTCGTATCATTTCTCTCTGATCCACAGATGGCCCTCGTGTCAACGATTACGGCAAATACGTGGCGTGGAACAGCGTTCTCGATGATCATGCTGTACGCTGGACTGCAGCAGGTACCCACACATCTCTACGACGCAGCACGGGTCGACGGTGCACGGGCGTTACAACGGTTTCGGTACGTGACGCTCCCGCAGATAAAATCAGTCGTATTCATCAATCTCGTGTTGATCACGATCTACACGCTGAACACCTTCGACATGATAATGAGCCTGACAGGCGGTGGACCGGGGCACGCGACGGAAGTTCTGGCGCTGTTCATGTACTTCGAAGGATTCGAACGGTTCGATATCGGTCAAGCCGCTGCAGTCGCAGTGATGATGCTCGTTGTGAACATCGTGATGACTGCGATCTACATGCGCCTATTCATCGACGAGGAGGAGTTCTAAAATGAGCGTACAGCACCGAATCGATTCGATTTCCCGCACACTCTCTGTGTACACTGTGGTAACGTACGCGATCTATGTGCTCGCAGGCGTATTTTTCCTGTTCCCGGTGCTCTGGGTGCTCTCGATGAGTCTTCGGATTGATGGATCAGTGATTTCGTATCCCGTGCAGTTCATTCCGCAAGAGATCACCCTCGACCCATACGCTGAGGTGTTACAGGATTCATCGATGGTGACGTGGATACTCAATTCGGTGAAAATCGCTGTGCTCGAAGTCATTGGAATCATTATCGTAACGCTGCCAGCAGCGTACGCATTCTCTCGGTTCGATTTTCGAGGAAAAAAGCCGCTGCTCTTCTCAGTACTGTTGTTTCAGATGATCTCGCCGGTCGTCATCGTCATTCCGCTCTACAATCTGATGAACCAGCTGCAACTACTGGATACCCATCTCGGACTCATTCTCCTCTATATCGGGCTGCAAGTTCCGTTCTCGATCTGGCTCCTCAAGAGCTACTTCGATACGATTCCAGACGGATTGGACGAAGCAGCTCGCGTTGATGGCTGTAATCGGTTGCAAACCCTTCTTTACGTCTTGCTCCCATCGATGGCACCGGGAATTGCTGTCGTTGCGATTTTCAACTTCGTATTCGCGTGGGCTGAATTCGTGATGGCATTCACGGTTCTCGATAGCAATCGGCTCTACACTGTCTCAATTGGCCTCTTCTCGTTTCAGGGACAGTATAGCACAGACTGGCGCGTCATCTCCGCAGCGAGTATCATCGCCATGCTCCCGCTGTTGGTGATGTTCATCGCGCTACAGCGATACTTCGTTAAAGGACTCGTCGAGGGGGCAGTCAAAGGATGAACACACTCGTCCACCCGTTCGAACACTCGCCTTCCTCTCCGAAGCCAATCGCAGAAACGCACATGAACGACGGTAATAACGTCCAGTATTCGAATGCTGGAACCCACAGATGTCGACAGTAGAAATCACGGAGTTGACCAAGCGGTATCGTACAGGATCGAACAGCGAGCTGATCGCTGTCGAGAATCTCAGCATCGAACTCGAAGACGGGGAATTTCTCGTCCTCGTTGGACCCTCTGGCTGTGGGAAATCCACAACGCTTCGCTGTATTGCAGGTCTCGAAACGATCAGTGAGGGTGAAATCAGATTCGGAGACACCGACGTGACAGGGACGACACCCGAGGAGCGAAACATTGCGATGGTGTTCCAGAACTACGCGCTGTATCCACACATGACCGCCCGACAGAACATGGCATTTGGGCTGAAAATGACAACAGATATTTCAAAAGAAGAGCGACACAGCAGGGTTATCGATGCAGCACAAACACTCAGCATCGAGGAGTTACTTACGGACAAGCCAAAGGAACTCTCTGGCGGGCAACAACAGCGCGTCGCACTCGGACGAGCGATCATCCGAGAGCCCGAAGTATTCTTAATGGATGAACCGCTGTCGAATCTCGACGCGAAGCTCCGAACGCAGATGCGGACCGAGATCCAACAACTACAGTCAGAACTCGGGGTTACGACGGTTTATGTGACACACGATCAGACAGAAGCAATGACGATGGGTGATCGGATCGCCGTTCTCAATGATGGCACACTGCAACAGGTCGGAACACCACTCGAATGTTACTACGAGCCGGAGAATCTCTTCGTCGCGAATTTCATTGGCGAACCGTCAATGAATTTCTTCGAATTCGAACTGATGGGGACATCGCTCGTTGGCGAAACCATCGACTACACGCTTTCAACTCAGTACGACGAATCCATCGACGACGGGACTGTCGTGACGCTCGGCATTCGACCGGAAGACATCGAAATCGTCGAAGAAGGCGGTCAGAACACATTCAGAGGAACAGTTGAAGTCGTCGAACCAATGGGCGATCAGAACTTCCTCCATCTCGATCTGCATGGAACGGAGGTCACCGCGGCGATAGCGGGTGAGTACGATGTCGAAACCGAGACCGAAATATGGCTTCACGTTCCTCAAGCCAAGATTCATCTTTTCGATACTCAGACCGGAAAGGCGCTGTACAACTGCGAGCGACACAGCACCACGATTCCGACAGTAGCCGACGTTTCCGGAGGTGAAGTAGCGTGACGATCCGTCTGGCAGCGATCGGTCTCGGAACGCTCGGAGAGCACGAACTCGAAATTTACGAAGAGATCCCAGACGTCGATATCACCGCGGGAGCTGACATCGAGAAAGGCAAGAGAGAACGGTTCGAGAGTCGGTTCGACGCACCTGCTTACGAAACTCACGAGCAACTGCTCGAAGCACACGGCGATGAACTCGACGCAGCCTCAATCGTCACCCCACACACGCTTCATTACGAACAGGCAATGGCGTGTCTCGAACGGGAATTGCATCTCTTCATCGAAAAGCCGCTCGTCACGGATGTCACCCACGCGCAAACGCTCGTTAAAACAGCCGATCGACAGGGATGCGTTCTCGTTGTTGGATACCAGCGTCACTATCATCCAGTGTATAAGGAGATCAAACGACGAATTGAATCAGGACAGATCGGTCGAGTGCACAGCCTCAACTGTTATATGGGTCAGCATTGGATCCGGAAATTCGAAAACGCGTGGCGAACGAATCCCAGCCTCTCGGGCGGTGGCCAGCTGTACGACTCCGGATCGCATCTCCTCGACACGCTGCTGTGGACGACTGGAACGACTCCGGTCGCTGTCGGGGCGATGATGGACACTCGTGAGCACGATGTGGACGTGACCAGTGCGCTCACACTGTCATTGGAGCGTGATGGAAACCCAGTCACTGGAAGTGTTCTCGTGACCGCTGACGGAACGGAGGACCCCTCGACGTACGAGGGGCTGGTTATCTGGGGAACGGAGGGACGACTGACGTACACGCGTGATACACTGACCATCACGCGGCGTGACACAGCTCCTGAGGAGATCACAGTCGATGGAGCCACGGATTTCAAAACGTTGCTTCGCTACAAGCTCACCGACTTCATCGAAGCCGTCCGCGGAGAACACGAGCCGACTGTTCCAGGCTCGTACGGACAGATCGTGGTTGCTCTCACAGAAGCGGCGTATGATGCGTACCGAACGGGAACAACGGTCGGTGTTGCGCAGTATCTCGAAACAGCCACCCCTGCAACAGACTAGCACTGATTCTGCGTTTGTTCTTGAGAGGTGTTGGACGTTCTGAGCTCAGGATTATCGCGGTGCCTGGTTCATCACGTCGGGGTGGCCTCACTAATCAAACCGCTAGAATGAATGTGTAGTCGGTTCTGATCTGCCGTCTAATCACGTTTTTGAAACGATCGAACGTATCCACTGTCGATGACAGAGCAACGATATTCAGACATCAATCACCGATAGAAGTAGTTGTACCGACACGTACCGATCTCTTTGGGAGACGACGTCTCAACCAGCTCAATTACGAACCAACTGAAATGACCGCACAAGCATCCTCGACTCGCTCTGAAATCTCCCATCTGTTTTATCCAAGATCTGCCGCTACTGTCGCCGGGTAGGACTGATACCGCAGTTTTGGTGAAATGACAGAATAGGCTGGACGAGTCCGTTCGATTGTCTTTCGCACACATCCTCATCCAATTTATTACGTACGAATATTTTAATCAATCGATGAGTATTTTTCTAAAAACGTGGATGAGGTGTTGTGTTGTCGGTGGTGATGGTTCGTTCGATCGGTTCTTCGAGCTCAAAGGAGACAACGAATCGACCTCCATCAGTCGTTCACTGGACGAATCCGTCGATAAACCACGGTAGAAGCGCTGTAATTGAGAATTGTACGATATCGAAACCGAGTAGTGAATTTTGAATCAATATATTGGTGTGGTATAGCAATTCGCCTGAGATCTGTTCACTTCATCCATATCTATCACTCACAAATAGGGTGTTCCTACCGGAGAGCGAAGGTATATACACAATCGCGGAGTACATTGAATCGTTACTTGTGTCACGTGTTCCGAATCCCATACGACTTGTAGTGCTGTACATAGGACTTGCTCTCGTCCGCATCGACCTCCTCAGCCGTGAGCGTGCCCGTCGGACCACGAAATTAGCGTGGCCACGTATTGTCACGGGTATTGCTCGGATGTCTAAAAACGCGGTCGACGTAGCGATGGTTGGCATTGCCCTCGGTTCGACTGCCATCGCAGGAGTCGGATTTGCTGGTCCGTATTGGGGATTCGCGTTTGCGGTTGGTGGGGGAATTGCCGCAGGGACAATTGCTCTTGTCTCACAACGGTTTGGCGCTAAAGAATTCAGGGATCTCGGGCAAGCGGTCCGCTCTAGTGCTATCATCGTCGTCGTCATCACGATCCCGATCACAGCCTTCTTCAGTCTGTTCTCAGTCGAATTGATCTCGATTCTGAGCAGCGATCCCGAAGTGGTCCGATTCGGATCGACGTATCTCCAAATTGTCTCGCTCGGCATTCCATTTGCAGCGTTGAATCTCATCGGAAGTCGCGTCTTTATTGGGATCGACGACGCGTGGACACCGATGGTCCTCCGATCGGGTGGCGCTATCGCTAATATCGCGTTCAACGCGGTTTTGATCTTTGGCTTCGATCTCGGTGTCACTGGCGCAGCGATGGGTACCGTCCTCTCGAATGTGCTCGTGACAGGAATATTCGTGGTCGCGCTCGTTGCGGGCCGACTCCCTGGTATCGGTGCGTTCCCGGTGCAGATCGATCCGTTTGGTACGTACATCAATCTCGAAATCATCAAGCAGCTGGTCGAGATCGGAACGCCCGTCGTAGGACGAAGCCTCGTGTGGACGGTCGCTGAGTTTCCGATGCTCGCAATCGTCGCCATATTCGGGAGCGATGTCGTTGCCGCGTTCGTCATCGCTCGTCGCATCTGGGGACTGATGAACACACCAGGGTGGGGATTCGGGCTTGCTGCTAGCAGTCTCGTCGGGCAAAAGCTTGGAGCCGGTGACGAAGGCACTGCGGAAGCGTACGGGCACGAAATCATCCGATTTGCGGTCGCAGTGTATCTTGTTTCAGCAGCGGTCGTCTTCCTATTTGCCGAGCCAATCGTCGTTTCGTTCGTCAGCAGTCCAACCGATCCGTCCGTTGGAGTCGCTGTTTCGCTCGTTTCGGTCGCCTGCGTTGCCGTCGTGTTACAAGGTGTCTCTGGTGGAGCTGCAGGGCCACTCGACGCCAGCGGCGACACGCGCTGGCCGTTCTACAGCCAAGCGTTCGGGATGTTCTGCTGTTCGATCCCGCTCACGTATCTTGGTGCGACGACGTCGCTCGGGCTCGACGGGCTGTATCTCGCGTTCATTGCTGAAACGGCGGTCCCAGCAGCGCTCAACTACTACCGCTTTTCGACGAACAAGTGGAAAGAAGTCAGCCGCAGTTATCGGGTGAACAGCAGCGTTTCCGACGACTGATTCTGTCCTCGCGGCTGATTGTTGTTCAGTAGGCGTTTTCGAACAGTTCAACCGCGTCCTGTCGACTCATCGAACGAGGGTTACGATCAATATTGTGTTGTGAGTATTCGAACGCCACGTCAGCGAACGCCTCGAACTCGCTCTCGTCGATATCACCAAGTTCCCGGAGCTGATTCGGGATACCCATATCATCATTGAGTGCGGCGACGGCGTCTGCCGCACCGCGAGCCTGTTCGAGCGTTGTCTGATCGGTGCTGCCGAGTAAGTGTGCGATGTCTGCGAGACGGTCCGGCTCTGCGAGCACGTTATACCGCATCACGTGAGGGAGCAGGACGGCATTGGCCCGCCCGTGGCCGATTCCGTACTCGACACCGAGTGGATACGTGAGCGCGTGAACTGCCCCGAGCCCTGAATTGACGAACGCCTGTCCCGCCATCGTCGCTGCAAGGCTCATCCGGTAGCGGGCCTCGTCGTTGTGCGCTCCTTGGTGGACTGCCTGCCGTAAGTTCTCGCCAATCAGTTCGATCGCCCGACGTGCCAACACGTCAGTCATTGGCGTCCGGAGCGTCGAAACGTAGCTTTCGATGGCGTGGCTCAGCGCGTCCATCCCGGTCGCTGCGGCGATTGCGGGCGGCAGCGATCGAGTCAGCGTTGGATCGACGAGTGCGAGATCACAAAAGAGGTGTTCGGAGTAGACCACCTTCTTGTTGTTACCGTCATCTTCATCGGCAAAAACGCCGATATGAGTGACTTCGCTCCCGGTCCCCGCTGTCGTCGGAACGAGCACGGTTGGGCGTCCCGGCCCCGGAACGTTGTCCATTCCCAGCATCTCACGAATCGGAGTATCGTGCTCGATGAGTACCGACGCGAGTTTCGCGGTGTCCAGACAGCTTCCCCCACCGATACCCACAACGAGATCAGCGTCGACCTTCGATAGTGCTTCTGTGGCTTGCTCGGCCAAACGAAGCTTCGGCTCCGGTGTTACTCCATCGAAGACATGGATATCGACGCTTGCCGCCGATAGCGCATCACAAACAGGAGCTGTGGCTCCTGCATCGGCGATATCGGCGTCTGTGACAATGAGTGCCGACTCGATCCCGTGGCGTGCGGCGAATCTTTTGAGTTCATCTGTCGCACCCATCCCGTATCGGATGTCGTTCGGACTTTTGATAGAGAAAGTATCATCGATAGAACCCAGTCCATTGAACATGGCTCAAAGGGATCGGGAGCACACAAAAAACTGCCGTTCGTACTACTTCCGGAAGTGGCGAATTAATGGGCACACAGACAGCGACCGAGGTCTCGATTTTGAAACACAGATCGGTCGCTCAGATGGAGAGAACAAAGCTAGCTTTTGAATCTCGAAACAGACGACAGATCAGCAAACGCGAGCCAAGATTCATCGAAACCGAGGCACGAGACCAAGCCGAATTTTCTGGTGGAACCGTAAGATCCGTATACCTATACAACGACACTCCTCGTGTGGCTGAACATTATCAAAACTACGTTGATGGTACGTGGACGGAAACGCTCACGGGGGAGACGGTTGAGACGGTCAATCCTGCCTCGCCGAGCGAAACCGTTGGGCAGTACCAGCAATCGAGCGCGGAGGACGCAAACGAAGCTGTCGAAGCGGCTTCGGCTGCCAGCGATGAGTGGGCATCGACGCCCGCGCCCGAGCGAGGGGCAATCTTACGACAGACGGCAGCCAACCTCGATGATCGCAAACAGGAGCTGACCGAACTCCTTACACGAGAGGAAGGAAAGACGCACGCCGAGGCTGGTGGAGAGGTACAGCGCGCGATCGACATCTTCTATTACTACGCCGAGAAGACGCGCGATATGGGAGGCACCGTCAAATCTGCCAGCGCAGAACGGACGAACTTATACACCAAGAACGTCCCGGTCGGTGTCGCCGCCCTCATCACGCCGTGGAACTATCCGATCGCTATTCCGGCGTGGAAGATCGCACCTGCACTCGCTGCTGGTAATACACTCGTTCTCAATCCAGCATCGATCGCGCCCGGAGTCGCTGTTGCCATTTTCGAGGCACTCGATGACGCCGGTCTCCCTGATGGGGTCGCAAACATCGTCACTGGACCGGGGAGCGAAGTCGGCGATGCCATCATTAGCCACGATGATGTCGACGCTGTCTCCTTCACCGGAAGCGGTCAGGTTGGTCATATGGTGTACGACGCGGCGACAGCGGATGGCAAGCGCGTCCAAACTGAACTTGGTGGGAAAAACCCGACAGTCGTCTCCGCATCCGCCGACGTCGAAAAAGCAGCAGCCATCGTGGCGGCGGGTGCCTTCGGCGTCACCGGACAGGCGTGTACCGCCTGTTCTCGCGCCATCGTCCACGAATCGGTCTACGACGAGTTCGTCGAAGCAGTCACCGAACGGGCAGCAAGCATTGAGATCGGCCCCGGTGATCAGTACGAGATGGGCCCGCAGGTCAGTGAATCCGAGCTCGACGGAACGCTCGAATACATCGATGTCGGCAAAAACGAGGGCGCGACCCTCACGACAGGGGGCGGGCAACCTGACGGAGACCGCTTTGACGACGGCTACTTTGTCGAACCGACGGTGTTCACCGACGTCGGCCGTGATTTCCGTATTGCTCAGGAAGAGATCTTCGGGCCAGTACTGGCAGTCACCGAAGTGAACGACTTCGACGAAGCAGTTGCAGTCGCCAACGACGTTGAGTATGGTCTCTCGGCGAGCATCGTGACGCAGGATCACACAGAAGCCGAGCGATTCCTCACCGAATCAGAGGCAGGTGTCGTGAAAGTCAACGCGAAGACGACGGGACTAGAGCTGCACGTCCCGTTCGGCGGGTTCAAGCAGTCCTCCTCGGAGACCTGGCGCGAACAGGGCGATGCAGGACTCGACTTTTACACCATCGAGAAGACAATTTACGACAACTTCTGAGTCTGATTCGGTTCCGAATTCCGAACACAGATCTTTTTTTACCGTTTCAATTCTCTATTGGACGACAGCAGTTCAGACAACACTGCTGTCGATCACGATCTGAAAGGAGTGATAGCTCAACCAACTTTGTTATAATCTAGACCGTCTTTATTCGTTTACAGAACTACACCCAAGGTATTCTAAACACTGTTCTGTTTTAAAGAACAATACGTCGCCAAAGGAGAAATGCAGACGATGACAATCATTGAAATGTAGTAATCTATCCGTTAGTGGTTTATATCATACAGAAATAACGAAACAGTCTATGGATTGGATCAACTATTAGTTGTCAGAATCCGTTATGTCGACATCCCATCATTACAGTCGTACTATTGTAACAATCAGCTGCGGTGAGAACCGGATTCCGCTTTGAAGCGACGCTTCGACGCGAAAAACTATCCACTACGATTTCCGTTCAGTAACTGCAGTGCTCGACCATATTCGACACACTGCGACGATTTTGTCTGCGATATGCATCGACCGGGCGAACGATCACTGCCGGATCTGAGTTGTAGCCGTGCCACCCGTGGTCCACGGGACTCACTATACGGCACGACGCTGTACGCGGAGAGATACACACCGCTGACGAGACTGGTCAGCTGTGGAGAGTCCCTTCGACAAGCCACATCAGACTCTTGTTTCCAGATTCGCAAATCAAGAGTTTGACAAGTTTATGATACGTAGTGAACACCAGTCTACTATTCTAATCCGGTTATTAATTGTAATTGAAATCCGGGATTGGTTATTAGATTAACACACTGTTGAAAACAGATAACAGTTAGTTATCAGGAAAGAGCAATTGTTATCTGCTTATAGACGTTAATCTATCTCAGCACTAGTTTATGCAGATGATAGTAATTATGGCAATCATCGTATGTATGCGCTTTGCCCTAATCGATGAATAATAAAATTAGCGCCAATAGAATGTACACTGAGGCTCAGTGTCCTCGATGTAGAGTAGAGGGGTCGAGACTGATCGATTGATGAAGGAGATGACACGGGATTGTATCTATAAAAAGACTCCCAAAGAATCATGTAATGCAATAATATAAAAATTTATTTTTGATAGGAATGTAATCGGAGTGAATGAGAGAGCGACTACGTGAGCTATTAATCTGTCTCTCACTAATCGGAGTCATATTAGTAGTTCCAATCAATGTGGGAGCTCACGTCTCTACCGGTGACGTAGTGGGTCTGAAATTCCCTGTTGTCGTTTTCGGCTCGGCCACTATCGGGGCGTGTGGGGGATTCGCTGTGATCTTCTATCATTCCTATGTAAATCGAATTAAGACACACGTGGCCGGTTCGGTTGGCATTCTTCTCATTGGAATCTCACTACTAGTTCTCCTCCCAATGATGACCTCACAGCCCATCCTCTCCGGACTGAGTGTTGTCGTGGGAGGATCGATCGCCATGTTACTCCCAGTTCACGACGACACACACGTTACGCCGACGGAGGCCACATCGACCGCTGTAGCACTCACACTTCATCAGCTCATGGAAGGAGTAGTTCTCGCAGCTGCCTACGTCGCTGGAGGGGTTGTCGGATTAATCGCGGCACTTTTTCTCACGGCACACACGGTTGTTGAGACAGCTGCAGTCGGCACAGCGTACGTCGTCGCCGGTCAGTACAAGCGAGGGGGGATTGCTGTTGTGTTCATGCAGACAGTCTACGTGATCGCAGCAGTCGTCGCGTTTCGGTCAGCACTTGCTGTCCCGCCAGCAGCCGAACATATCACAACCGCTATCGTTGGATCCGTACTACTGGTCGTTGGAATACACAGCTGTCGGTGTGTCATCGATGACAGTATTTCATATTCATAGACAGCACCGTATCATCAGTATAGTCCGTAATTTCGATGGATGAAACCCATCTACATTCTATATCTGATACTTTGCTATCTTCATCACTGCAGTCGATTTTATAGATGTTCACAAACGATATATCTGATGTCCATACATATACGATCATGGAACACAATCACGATGGTATGCTTCGACGGGGAAAAGCTGTCGAGCACATGTTGACCGTGCGTCAAACGCTGCTTACCGATCGGTCAACGGAAACAGTCGCGCTTGGCGAGGGTATCAATGGGCGTGTACTCGCGCAAAGAATCGATGCCGAGCGAGATGTTCCAGCGTTCGATTACGCGACGATGGACGGATACGCTCTCAACACGAGCGACGATTATCCGCTCGATATCGTTGATACAGGCGTGTTCCCGGAAAGCGAGCCGTTGGCGCTCGAAGAGGGACAGGCCATCCGTACTGCAACTGGTGCGCCGATTCCAGAGCGTGCCAATGCTGTCCTCAAAAAAGAGGCGGCAACCATCGAAGATGGTCGGCTCGATGGAGTTACTCTCGAACCGGGGACCTTCATTTACGAGCGTGCGAGTAACGTCACCGCTGGTGAGACACTCTTCGAAGCGCACGAGCGCCTCTCAGCGAAGGATGCAACACTCCTCCGCGATCTCGGAATTGAAACAGTTGCGGTCCACAAGCCACTCTCGGTAGCGCTGCTTGCAACTGGTACCGAGATTCACGAAGACCGCATCACTGACCTCGACTCACCGATGGTTGCCGAACTCGTCCAGTCGTGGGGGCACAAAACAACGTATGTGGGAACAGTTCCAGATGAGTATGACCGCATCGAAGCGCGGATCGCAGAGCTTTCCAAAGCGTTTGATGTCGTGATGACGACCGGCGGGACCAGCGTTGGTGAGAAAGACTACGTCGTCCGTGCGCTCGAATCGCTGGGAAGGGTCATTTTCCACCGCACACGCGTTCGTCCAGGAAAACCAATCGCACTCGCTGAACTCCCCAACGCAACGGCTATTGCCGTCCCAGGAAAGCCAATTGGTGCGCACACGATCATGACACTCATCGTGCGCCCATTCTTCACGGGGGAAACGACCCTCCCGACAGTACACGCAGAGATGACTGACAGTGTCAATATCGGTTCAGAGGATTTCGAGTACGCGATTCCAGTGCTGCTCTCGGGTGAGACTGCAACACCGCTCGGACACGTCGACTCACCGCTTTCGATCTACGAGATGACGTTCGACCCGAGCGTGCTCTCGGCATCGACGCGGGCAACACGGGCTGATGGCTTTCTCATCACTAACAATTCTGTGAAGAAAGGTGAGATAGTTCCGGTCGTTCCCTACGAAGTTGTCGAGTAGATCCCACAACAACTGCAGTGCTGATGACAACAGAAGCTACGGTTCCCCCGGTCTATATCCCGATCGTTGTCGTATAATTCGAACACTGACCAAACATGGATATAAATCGCTTCCGTTCATCCCGGTGGCTGTACGTTGGTGCTGCCGTCGTTATCGTCGGGGCAGCAGGTACGTATCAATTCGCGTGGTCAGTCATTCGCGCTCCTATAGGCGTGCAAGCTGGTGCGTCCGAAACCGTACTTGGGACAGTCTTTTCGGTGATGATCGTCTCTCAGACGCTGGCCGCATTTCCGGCGGGCTGGATTCGTGATCGTCACGGACCGCACGTCCCGCTCCTCGCTGGTTCCGTTTTGCTTACAGCCGGATTCGCTGGGGCTGCTCTCATGCCGACGGTACCCGTGTTGTACCTGTGGTTCGCATTGGGTGGCGCAGGCGTTGGAATTGCGTACGATATCGCTGTGAACACCCCCTCACAGTGGTTCGTCAATCGGCGTGGAATGGCGACGGGTGCAGTGAGTATGGCGTTTAGTGGGACGAGTTTTGTCCTGATTCCGGTCATTCAGCGGGGCGCTGAAACTGCGTTCACCTCGACGCTACTGGTGTTAGCGCTGGCAGCGGGAATTGCCTCACTCATCGGCGCTGCCATCATTAGAGATCCAGACGGCGATAGCCCTGTCCAAGAGGAGACACCAACACGTTCGGCTGTCGATGAGTCCGCAGTGACGTGGCGCAGCATGCTCCGGACGCGACAGTTCTGGGTGCTGTATCTCATCTTTGTCGTCGTAAACGGTGTCGGACTCATGCTCCTTGAGAAGGTAGTGGCGTACGCGGGTCAGCTCGGGCTTCCCACGGCGGCAGCGACGGCTGCGGCATCACTCGTCGCATTGGGACAGGCAACCGGCGTCGTCGTCCTCGGGAGCGTATCAGATCGTATCGGCCACAAACGAACGCTCGCTGGCTCGCTCGTCATCTGTGGGCTTTCTCTCGCCGCGACTGTTGTCGTTGGCCAGCTGGCGTTCGAATGGTTATTCGTCGCCCTTGCGGGGGTCACGATGTTTTTCCGAAGCCCATCATTCGCCATTATGCCAGGACTCACAAGCCAGTACTACGGCCAGCGATACGCATCAGAGAACTACGCGGTGCTGCTGACGGCGAAGCTGTGGGGCGGCATCTTCGGTGGAACGGCAACGAGTGTTCTTGTTCTTTCTCTCGGTTGGTCACAGACGTTTTACATTGCTGCAGCACTCGCGGTCGTCGCAGGCATCCTCGCGTCAGTTGCGCTCGACTCGTCGTGAACGAACACGAAATTCGGTAGTCACGACCCATTCAGTACCTGTTGGTCGACGCTCCGTGAAAGCAGCACACTCACAGAGATGGATTTGCTCGACCGTGAGTTCCATCGCTTCGCCTATGAAGCACAATCGGATGATCGTCAGGATCGGCAATCATCGCCATATCACAGGTCGGAAACTCCTGCAGTTCCAGTACGACATCCATTCCTTCATCTCGAAGCTCTTCGACAGCGGCTTCGACATCATCAACGGCCATTGCAACGCCAGTACCGCCTGCTCCTGGAGTAACCGGGAAGTGGGGATTGGCTTCTCCGAGTGCAAGGGTCGTCGGTGGCAGCGCAAACTCTGCCCAGCTAGACTCCTCATTTAGCATCTCCAGCTCTAATCCGAGCGTATCACGGTAGAATGGAACTGACACGCTAAGATCGGCGACGGTCTGAAAAATGAAGTCTGTCGCTTTAACGTTCGTATTCATACTATATCTAATTCCACTCATATCAACGGCTGTAGTTGATAAAGAGATGCGCCTAGCGGGGCGAAAGTGATTGCTTCCAATTTTCCGTTGACCAAGAATTCATCCGGAAAACGACTGCTGAAGGTCGCTTGCAATCTCAGCAATAGCCTCTCGTGCCTGTCTCAGTTCGGGGTCGTCAAGCATACCGAGGAATCCATGGACGAGATCATCGTGATGTCGGTGGGTGACGTCAACTGTGGCTTCATCGAGGCGCTTTGCGTACTCGACTCCTTCATCACGCAGCACGTCGAAGCCACAGGTCACGATCGTCGCGGGAGGGAGCCCACGCAGATCGCGCGCCCGCAGGGGCGAGGCGTACGGATTGTTGCCATCGAGGTCACTCTCAAGATAGTGGTCCCACACCCACTCTTCATCTGCTTTTGTGATCACGAGCTGCTCAGGATCCTCTTCGTACGATGGCGTATCGAACGAGTAATCGAGAATCGGGGTGACGAGCACCTGATACGCCACGTCGGGTTCGGCACAATCACGAGCAACTTGCGCGACTGCAGCTGCCAGATTCCCGCCCGCACTCTCGCCACCGATCGCCACACGATCGGGATCCCCGTGAACGACGCCAGAATGTTCGACAACCCATTTCGTCGCACAGTAACAGTCTTCGACGGGTGCTGGAAACGGATGTTCGGGTGCGTGGCGATACCCGACCGAGACGACCACACACCGAGCTGCGTTTGTTAATGCTCGACAGATCCCGTCGTCAACATCGATACCACCCATTACCCAGCCACCACCGTGAGCGTACACGAGAACTGGGAACGGTGCTGATCCATCCGGTGTATAGATCCTGATTGGGATACCACCAGCAGGACCGTCGATCGTAATGTCCCGTACCGATCCAACAGGTTCGGGATTCTTCGGTGGTGCCCACAGCTCTGCTAAAAGTTTCCGAGCCCCGTCGACAGAAAGCGTACTGAACCGTGGAATCCCCGCATCTTTCCGTTCTTCGAGTACTGCGTTCACATTGGGGTGTGGTACCGTTGCCCTCATTTCACATCATCCGACCAAACGCTGCAAGCGGTTATAGCTCTACGCCCCGCGAAAGCAAATGACCCAACAACCCGCGTGATGACTGAACTGGTTAGTGTCCAAAATAGATGCGCGAATAACTAGCACACGAACTGGACGGTGCGCTCGCAGCCCCTGTCCTAACTTCGCTCACACGAACTGCGGAGTGAGGTATTAATTCGAGAGGACCGGTGGCGATTCGTCGTTTTCGCTGGTCGGTTGTGACTCGTTCGTGTGCTCAACGGGTAGTGTATCGAGCAGTTCCGCGGCTGCATCGAGTCGCTCGTCGATCTCGGTAACAAACTCACTCGTTTGGTCCGTTGTGATCGCACCAGTGGCCGTCGGCTCGATGAGTCCTTCTTCTTCGAGGATGCGGAGCGAGTAGCGAACCTTGTGCTTGGGATAGCCCGATGCATCCGATAGTCGCATGATTCCGATTGGCTCGTGAGCGACTACTAGCTGTAATACTTGCATGTGTCGATCTAGCATATCGACGCGGTCTTCGAGATGACCTATCATGGTACATAGTACCTCACACCCCAGTGATTTGAATGTTGTTAATCGCGATTCACATAGTAACCAATTTACTCCGAATTTTGTACGCTACTGCGTTCTGTATGGACAATTCAATAGTTAAAATAAGCAATATTACCTGTGTTTTTCAGACATCTCATTCAGAATTGCTCAACTATATGGTAATACGCAGAACCAGCACTGCTCAGACGCAGTTGGTTTATTGTAATCGGTCGTATTCTGGTTGACTCTCGTGGGAGACAACTGCGAGTCGGTGACACCGCACCTCGGTTAGTACGATCGCGGAAGACCGAGATGGTGCTCAGCAATGAAGTTTTTGACCATCTCGTTCGAAACGGGCGCCGTCTGTGTGAGACGCATATTCTGCCAGATATCGTATACTTCGTACTCGCGCGTGAATCCGTTTCCACCGTGGGTCTGAATTGCTTGCGAGGCAGCTTCGGTCGCAAACTCGCTCGTGAGTAGTTTCGCTGCGTTCGCTTCCATGCCACAATCCTCGCCGTCGTCCCACTTTGAGGCCGCTTCGTACGTTATCTGCCGGGCAGCCATGAGCTTCGCGTAGTGCTCTGCCAGTGGGTGCTGAATAGCCTGATGGGAGCCGATTGGCTGCCCGAAGACCTCGCGGTCGTTCGCGTACTCGACCGCGAGATCGATCGCCCGGAGTCCACCCCCAAGCGCACTCGCTGCTCCCCCGATACGCTCTGTGTTGAGCGTATCGAACAGCAGGTAGAGTCCACCATCCTCGGCCCCTAGAATGTGATCTTCGTGGACTCGGAGCCCGTCGATGTCAACTTGGTATTGGCGTTCGAACCACTGAACAGTCGTATCAAGCTCTGTGAGCGAGATGCCGTCCCGAGAAGCAGGATCGTCGACAAGAAACATCGTAACCCCGTGAGTAGGATTCGAGCGGTCGAACGCTGTTGTACGCGCTATCAGCAACATTGAATCGGCGTTCTCGACGCCACTGATGAACGTCTTCTGACCGTTGATGACGAACTCACTCCCATCGCGCTCGGCGTGCGTGTCGATGTTGAGCGTGTTCGTTCCCGCTCGCGGCTCGGTTAATCCCATACAGAACCGCATCTCGCCGTTGGCAATCTTCGGTAGATACGCTTGCTTCTGGGATTCGGTGCCATGGCGCTGAATACCGATGCCACCAAAGACTGGCGTGAGCACGAAAATAATCCCACCCTGCCCGCCTCCGCGAGAAAGTTCCTCAATGACAATAGTCATTTCATGCATTCCCATTCCTTCACCGCCGTACGCTTCGGGAATTGCCACTCCGAGCCATCCGTTGTCCGCTAGATCCTGCCAGTACTCTTCCGGGAACTGCTTGGCATCGACGTGTTCGCGCCAGTAAGTGGAATCGTACTCGTCGGCGATATCGCCAACGGCCTCCCGGATCATGTCACGCATTTCCTTATCAACTGAGGGCATATTCCAGATGCACTACGATCTATAATAACGGTTGTGCCGGGCATGCATGGCCACCGAAAACGAAGCTACCAACATAGATATAGATAAACAGTAGAGTAACTGTTACAAATTGAGACTGAGCGATCGCCTCAGAGTTCTTCGTCTGTCGGTTTCAGTGGTTCACCGAGTCGTTCGGATGCGGTTGCTTCGAGCTTGAATCGCTGGACCTTTTGGGTCGCACTCCGGGGAAGTTCTGTAACGAAGAACACGCGACGTGGATGGGCATAGGTGGCGACATGATCGAGTGTGAATTGACGGAGTTCTTCTTCATCGACCGTCGCTCCGTCCTCGGTAACGACGAACGCGACTGGTGCTTTGCCTTTCATCTCGTGATCAGCTGCGACGACGGCGGCTTCAGCAACGGCCGGATGATCGTACAGTGCATCCTCGACTTCGGCCGGATAGACGTTCTCACCGCCGACGATCATCATATCATCAGCACGATCGACGATCCAAAAGTACCCATCGCTGTCGACACGCGCGATGTCTCCCGTGTAGAACCACCCATCGTCGTCAAACACTGCTTCAGTCTTCGCAGGACGCTCGTAGTATCCTGTGAACACCTGTGGGCCGCGAACGGCGATCTCTCCGGTGACCTGTGTCTCGTCGTCGAAATCAATGTTTGCGTTCACAAACGGCGTGAGCTCTTCTGGTTCAATGAGTGTCTCACGGCTGTCAGGATTTGTGAGCTTGAGTTCGATGTTCGGCACCGGAGGACCGATACACCCCGCAGCCTTGCGAACTCCTCGCGACGGTTCGGTGGTACCAGCAGGCGACGTTTCCGTCATACCCCATCCTTCGGTCATTGGAACGTCCCACGCGGCTTCGATTTCGCGTCGGGTCGAATCCGCAAGCGGCGCAGCCGCACAGATGGCGTTCTCTAGCGAGGAAAGGTCGTAGTCTAATGGGGAATCTCGGTATTCGCGGAACATCATCGTGTACATCGCT
Organism: Halocatena marina; assembly: GCF_023276375.1. Classification (GTDB taxonomy): domain Archaea; phylum Halobacteriota; class Halobacteria; order Halobacteriales; family Haloarculaceae; genus Halocatena; species Halocatena marina. The sequence goes on from NZ_JALLPK010000001.1 coordinate 1,863,245, forward strand.
GGTACACCCGCGAAATGGGTTATTGAATGCTCCTGAATGGCGTTGAGCATCGGTTCTGCTTCGGGCTGGGGCTGAAGTATCATCGTTGCACCCGTATAGAGGAACGTTCCCATGAGCGCGTTCATCGCGTAGACGTGAAAGAGCGGAAGGACGAGCAGTCCTGTGTCATCAGGATCGAGCGCCAGTCCCCCCGAATCGTAGGATTCGATCGTCGTGAGAAGGTTTTCGTGGGTGAGTAACACCCCTTTGGGCTTTCCAGTGGTTCCACTAGTGTAGGGCTGACAGGCTACGTCGTCGAACGCGCGTTCGGGTCGATCGAGATCCGCGCTCGCCGCAGCGATGGTGTGCGAATAGTTAATGCAGCCCTGATCACTCACTCCCGGAATGAACGTCGTTTCCACGTCAGCCGCGCGAGACAGCTGTTTGGCTTCATCTGCGAGCAGTGGCGAGGCGATCAAATAGTCGACACCCCCGTCTTCGAGTACGAAGACGAGTGTTTCGGGATCCATCCGGAGATTTAGTGGGATCGGGACCGTTCCTGCCTTGATCGCCCCAAAATACGCGCTTGGAAACTGAAGCGTGTTCGGTATGAGCAACCCAACACGTTCTCCGGCCGCAACACCGGCATCGAGGAGAACATTCGCCACCCGCCTCGATTCGGTATCGAGTTCTGCGAACGACTGTTCGCCGCCGAGACCGACGAATGCGGTCTTGTCACCGTACCGGTGGGCAGCCATCGCTGGGAGGTCACCCATGTGTCGAAGTGGTTTACCGTTGTAGTATTCCATGTTTCTGATGATCATATTTCCTCATGCATATTAAATATTGACGTGATCTGTCCATTTTAACAATCACTTTGTGTTGCGAGAGCCAGAAGTGAACATCATAACGTTGTGTGTTGGATATCATCGACTGAATTAATGGCTAGTTTGACATTGTGGGAGAAACGGAGGTATGTATGGAAATCGATATCGGTGATGACACTGACGAGGAAACAGCTCGGGCGATCGCGACCGCGATATCGGAACATCTCGGTCGATCAGTCGAGATCGTCGACGAGGAGGCTCCAAATACGAGGGAAGCAGACTGGCGTGGGGCTGGATCAGTTGTGACCGAGCGTGAGGAACAACTTCGCGCAGAGATCGAAGCAATCGTATCAGGTGGTCCCGAGCGCGGGCACGAGAAGATCGCAGATCTGGGGAAGGTCTTTGTCCGTGATCGTCTCGATATGATCTTCGATACCATCGAGTACGAGGATGGGACCTTCGCACGGCAGACGGACGAGGAACTCCCTGCAGACGGGTTGCTAACAGGAGTTGGAACCATCGATGGCCGAACCATCGCATTCACGGCGAACGATTACACAGTGAAAGCTGGTTCCTTGGGACAGATGGGTGTCGAGAAAGTGATCCGGATCGAAGAGCGCGCGATGGAGATGGGCATTCCGATGCTCCGACTGATCGATTCAACAGGCGCACGCCTCGACACCGCAGAACGCGAGCCGGGCGAGACGCATATGGGACGCTATCACGGCGGGAAGATGTTCTACAATCAGTGTCGTCTCTCTGGGCAGGTTCCACAGATCGGCGTGCTCTATGGTCCGGATATTGCAGGCTCTGCGTACACTCCCGTCTTCTGTGATTTCCTCATCATGGTTGCGGACATTTCGGGGATGGCAATCGCCTCACCGCGCATCGTCGAAGCAATGACTGGCGAATCCGTCGACATGGACGCACTCGGTGGCCCGGAGGTCCACGCGACCCAGAGCGGAAGCGCAGATCTCGTTGTCCCCGACGAAGCGGCGGCCGCAACAACGGTCCGTTCGCTCCTCTCGTATCTTCCCCAGAGCTACGCCGAGCAACCACCCACGGATGAATCGATTCCACCGAGAAAGAATCCGAACAGCCTCGACGCTGTCATCCCCGAGCAGCCGAACAAGGCGTACGATGTCCACGAAACCATCGACCGACTCGTCGATCGAGCATCGTTTTTCGAACTCATGCCCCGCTTCGCTCCGGAGATAGTCACCGGTTTCGCACGAATTGACGGCCGCTCCGTGGGCGTCGTCGCCAACCAGCCTGAGCACGTCAGCGGAGCCATCTTTCCAGACTCGGCCGATAAGGCCGCAGGGTTCGTCTGGACCTGTGACGCCTACAACATCCCGCTGGTCTACCTCTGTGATACGCCAGGATTCATGATCGGTTCAGCGGTCGAACGCGAGGGCGTCCTCCGGAAAGGAAGAAAACTCATCTATGCAACCTCGAACGCGCAAGTTCCCAAATTCTGTGTGATCATCAGAAAAGCCTACGGGGCGGGAATTTATGCGATGTGTGGACCGTCGTTCGGGGCTGATGCGACACTGGCGCTTCCGTCTGCCGAAATCGCGGTCATGGGACCCGACGCCGCTGTCCACGCACTGTTCGGGGGACAACTAGAAGCGATGGAGGACGAAGCGCGCGAGCAGTTCATCGAAAGCGCAAAAGCGGAGTACCGAAACTACATCGACATCAACGCACAAGCATCGAAGATGCAGGTTGATGAACTCCTTCCTGCGGGCGATCTCCGCGAACAGCTGAAAGCGCGTCTTGCCGCGTTCAGTACGAAACAACGGTCCGAACGCCCACAACACCACGGAACAGTACTGTTCTGAGTCCAACTCCGCCCTCAGATTAGAACGGTGAAGACGCGAGCAGTTGGCCACCGTCGACGGCAAAGTAGCCGCCGGTGACGTAGGCGGCCGCAGGACTCGTAAGAAAGAGCACTGTCGGGACGCAGTCGGCGGGTGTACCGAATCGCTCTGCCGGGATATCTTGAAGAATCTCCTCTGGAAGCTCGCCACCAGCTGCCTCGGTTACGCCTTCGGTTTCGATGATGCCCGGTGCGATCGTATTCGCCCTGATGTCGTGGACTGCCCATTCGCTCGCTACAGTCTGCATCAGGTTGTGGACACCCGCTTTTCCCGCGCCAGAGTGAGCGTGATACGGTGCACCTTGTACGCTGTTGGTCGCGCCCATCGAAACGATCGCGCCACCATCATTCTCGATCATGTGTTCGCCAACGCTCAGTGTGCAGTAGGCCGTTCCGTCGAGGATAGTTCCGACCACGGCGCGCCAGCCGTTCGGCGTCAGCAGCTCGGTCGGGGTGAGAAAGTTCGCACCGGCGTTGTTCACAAGCACATCGATACCGCCGAACTCCTCAACCACCGTCTCAGTCATGGTATCGACGCTCTCGTACTCACGAACGTCGACAGTCGTCGCATACGCTCGTCCACCACGGCTTTCGATTTCCTCGACAACCGGTGTGAGGTGATCCATATTGCGGCTGACAACGGCGACATCCGCGCCGTGATCTGCAAACGCGAGTGCAACCGCCTTGCCGATACCAGTACCGCCCCCTGTAACGAGGACAACCCGATCGGCGAACAGATCTTCGGCGAACAGATCGGTGCTCGGAGGCGTTTCACCGAGACCAACCATCAGCGAATCACCTTCTCGACGCACACTGTTACTCCCCATTCGAATCGTAGCTCGTTGTATCTCATTGTTTCATCCCCAGAATTTCCCGCGCTTCGTCGGGTGTCGCGGGTGTTCGACCGACAGCTCGGGTCAGTTTCGCTGCCTGTTCGACGAGTTCGGGATTGGTCGACATCTCACCGTTTGGTAAATAGAAGTTGTCTTCGAGACCAACACGGATATTACCGCCCATCGAGAGCGCACCAGCGGCGAGTGCCCACTGTTCACGACCGATGCCGATCACTTGCCAGTTGGCGTCATCAGGGAGCTGTTTGACCTGATGAACGAGGTTTTCGACTGTCGCTGGGATTCCACCGAGTACACCCATGATGAGACTAAACTGCAGTGGATGAGAGAGATCATCCATCTTTAATAACGGCTTGATATTTCCAATGTGACCAGTGTCGAAGCACTCCAATTCGGGTTTCACCCCGGCGTCGGCCATCGCATTCACGAACTGTCCGATCTCCTCGAAGGAGTTTTCGAACACCATATCGAACACGAACTCCTCGCGGGATTCAGAGTATTTTGCGTAGTTCATCGATCCCATGTTCAGCGCCGCGAGATCGGGTTGTGCCTCCTGAATATACTCAATACGCTCTTTGACCGACGCGTGGAGCGCTCCCGTCGAAAAGTTAAGTAGAATGTCGGTTCGATCTCTCACCTCATCATAAATATCTTGATAAATTTCTGTGCTGTACGTCGGGCTCCCATCTTCGGTCCGAGCATGAATGTGGGCGATGGCAGCACCCGCCTCCCGAGCAGCGGCAGCGTCTTCGGCGATCTCTTCGGGCGTATACGGAATCGCTTCGCACTGATCGCGCGTGGTGAGTGCACCGGTGAGTGCTGCGGAAATAATCGCCCGTTCCGGATCATTTCCTTTGATGGATTGCTGATCGTTAATCGTCATTGTTGTCGAGAGAGCGTTCGGTCCACTCAGGCTGTTCGTCGAGCAAGAATGCGTTGATTCCCTCCTCGGTCGCATCACTCATGGCAAGGAGTGCTATACTCTCGCGCATGTACGAAAGCGCCTCGTGAAATCCCATATCGCGTTGGTTGTAGAACGATTCTTTCCCCATTTCGATCATCACTGGTGAGGAAGCCGCGAGATCATCAATGAGATCGTCGAGCTCTGCCTCGAACTCATCGCTCGGAACAACATCGGTGGTGAGTCCAATTTCGTGGGCCTTCGCAGCATCAATGTGCTCACCCGTAAAGAGCAGTTTGAAACCTTGCTTTTCGTGGACAGTGCGCATGATTGGTACGAGTGCCTGTGAAGGAAACATGCCAATATTCGCCTCGGGGGTTCCAAAGGTCGCATCGTCGGAGGCAAGGACGAGATCACAGGCCGCTGCAAGACCCATCCCTCCAGCGAGGCAGTAGCCTTCGACAGCGGCAACGACCAGCGCGCCGGTATCGATCAGTTGTTCCATCAGCTCTGCTAGCCCCGAAAAGCTGTTTCGGTACGCCTGTGGTCCTTTTCCGACGTTCGATGCTATACTCTTGAGGTCGCCACCCGAGGAGAACGTTCCAGCAGCGCCACGGATGACGACAACGCGTGCTGGACCTGCATCAGCAGCCGCAAGCACAGCACTCAGCCCCTCAAGAACATTCTCGTTCATCGCATTGTGCTGTTCGGGTCGGTCGATTACTGCTCTGATCACCAGCTCGTCGTCGCTGACGGTTACTGTGAGATCCTCGTTTCCATCTATGTTCGTTTCGGTCATCGGTGCGCTCCTCGAAACACGTTTACGTCCAATTCGTCTGTGCAGGGTACTGCTACGGTTGATACCATTAGATCGGGCTCGGATTGTTCGCACGGTCGTTCAGTTTCCCAGAATGTGTCGTCCGTCATCGTTCGAATATCTGTGTTTTCGTCTTTGTTCGCTTCATTCTAGCTTTCGTGTATGGCTAATAATTCTATTCCGCGAAATGCAGGGGTGTTTTTATAATACGAAGAATACGGTAGACGTAGACGTTATATCGTCTATGAGTGGGTGGAGAGAAGAACAAACCACTAGATTCAAAGATACGACTATCCAGAACAATTAAATGTAGATGTATGATTGTAATGCCTCGGATAGAAGGGGTTTGAATAGAGGGGAAAGGTCAACAAGCCTCTCACGATACGGACCACTATTCGAATAAAAATTATGGATTCTAGATCACATCGAAACGTATGGGATGCTATGTACGATTGACATAGCATTTAAGTGTTCATAGCGTCTACAGTAGAACGGAGGCAAAGAAGTCGAGATTCATCTCGACCTGTTCAATTCTAAGCACACTCTGCACCCACACCATTATGACAGACCAACGCATCAACATCAATTCCGATCGGCACCGAACAGTTTCATCAGAAGAAAAAACGGATCGAGAGACAGAGACAGAACGTACAACAGTATGTTCTGAGTGTGGTGGCAAGCTCATCACCGATGATGAACACGGTGAGACGGTCTGTGCCGAGTGCGGTCTCGTAGCTGAGGAGGACGAAATCGATCCGGGACCCGAATGGCGAGCATTCAACTCATCGGAGAGAGATGAAAAAAGCCGCGTTGGTGCTCCGACGACCCACATGATGCACGATCGAGGATTATCAACAACCATCGGTTGGCAGGACAGGGATGCCTACGGTAACTCCTTGACAGGACGCCAACGTCAGAAAATGCAACGGCTGCGCACGTGGAACGAGCGCTTTCGCACTCGTGACTCCAAAGAGCGCAACCTGAAACAGGCACTCGGCGAGATCGAGCGGATGGCCAGTGCCCTCGGGTTACCAAAGACCGTCCGCGAGACTGCGAGTGTCATCTACCGGCGAGCACTCGCTGAGGATCTCTTGCCTGGACGGAGCATCGAAGGCGTTGCGACAGCCGCGCTCTACGGCGCTGCACGCCAGACTGGCACGCCGCGCAGCATCGACGAAGTCGCTGCTGTCTCGCGGATCGAGGCGATGGAATTCAAACGAACGTATCGATATATTGTCCGTGAGCTGAATCTCGAAATCGAACCAGCCGACCCAGTCAGTTACGTCGGCCGATTCGCTTCTGAACTCGACATCTCGGAGGAAGCCGAACGGCGCGCCCGTGAGCTGCTCGAATCGGCCAAGAAAGACGATGTCACGAGTGGGAAAAGCCCCGTGGGCCTTGCTGCCGCCGCGGTCTATGCCGCTCCGCGCCTCACGAACGAGAAGATCACGCAAAGCGAAGTCAGTGAGGTTACTGACATCAGCGAAGTCACCATCCGCAACCGCTACAAAGAGCTGCTCGAAGCCGGAGAACAAACACGAGCAGCCACATAACGTATCAACGAATGCTGCTACACGGACGCTGGAGTGAGTGTCGGATTGAACTGGTCAAGTTACTTGCTATTACAAGCATACGATTGTAATGATTCTCCACCCACGTTTGCGGGAGGGTCGAGAGCAGCTGACTGTCAAAATTGAACAACGCACGAGCACGGGCGATCGATACAACGCCCCGTCTAGTAGTGGTCTGCAGGGAGTAGCTGGCTGGACGAAGACACAAATAGAATGGACAACAAAAATGGTACGGTTGACTGATAGTATCCTCTGCTTACATGAGATGAGAGAATACTGTCCGATTACGAGACTATGAATTAGTATTTAAATAATAAGAATGAGTTGTTTGCGTTTGCAAGCAACCCAGCATCACTACCAGAGTCGAACGCCGAATGACAGGAAGAAAACCCCTGTGTGTCACACAGGAGGAGAGAAGAAATCAATCACTTAGTCAATCAGTCTACGGACCGTGATTGTGAGCAGTACACATAGTCTCTTCGGGCTCGGAGCAATTACAAAGGTAATTTTGTAACGTCTACACGCCGGGGAACCCTGATCCACGTGTATTCGGATCGTGCGTTCGCTTGTCGCTTCCAGAATCAGGTATCTTCTACGATGACGAAGTCGTATTCAGTATCGTAGTTATAGACTACTGATTAGTAAGGAGAACAATTATTGAGTGGAGTGAACAAGATCAATTTCGATCGCATTCGCCGTGTCACGAACCATCTGTGGGACCTCTTGATCGAACACCTGACCCTGCATTCGGCTTTTCGGTCCCGAAACGCTGACTGCTCCCAAGGGAACTCCATTTTCGAGAATGGGAGCTGCACAACACTGTAATCCGTTGAGCCGTTCTTCTCGATCGAAGGCGATGCCGCGCTCGTGGACTGTCTCCAGTTCGGTGTGAAGACGCTCGGGCGTAGTGATTGTGTTTTCGGTCATCTGTGGTAATCCGTGCTGTTCGACTATCTGCAGTAGGCGGTCGTCGTTGAGATACGCAAGGATTGCTTTTCCAACCGCAGTACAATGAAGATGTTCACGTTCTTGTACGTATGACTCCAACCGGAGCGCTCGTTCGCTCCGGGAAACTGCGACATAAATACCGAGTCCGTTCTCTTCAACTAGTAGATTCGCCATTTCGCCGGTCTGTTCAGCCAGCTCGTCGATGTTGCGCTTTGCGATCCGATAGAGTTTCAGACGGTGTTTTGCGTAATCGCCAAAGTAGATAAATCGTAGTCCGAGCGTGTACTCTTCGTCCTCTTTGACGAGATATCCCTCCTGTTGAAGCGTGCTGAGGTAGTTATGGAGTGTACTTGGTGGCATGTCGAGAACTGAAGCGATATCCGCCCCTCGTGCCCCGTCCATGTTCCGCACCTCTTCGAGGATTCGAAACGCCGTTTCGACGGATTTGATCGGGTTTTGTGCTTCTGTCGTCATGTCTACCTCGAATATTCCACATTACTTAATCGTTATTCATTATCGAGGAAAGAAGCTGTTCAAGGCGTGTGATCAGTCGGTCCAAATCCAAGCGCTGGACAGAGTGGGTTCCAGACACGAGAGAGGAACGTACCGACGAATTTTAGTGTCTTCTAGAAACATGACTCTGTGACCGGGAGTCATTCACCGATAGCCCGGAACGCTGTGATCATCATGGTAGAAACACAGAGTATATCGACGCCAGAAGCACCACAGAATGACAATCCGTATTCGCAGGGAGTCATCGTCGACGGTCTACTATTCGTATCTGGATTTGGACCGGTTTCGCCAGAGACGATGGAGACAGTAAACGGAGATATCGGCACACAGACCAGCCGTGTGATCGAAAATCTGCAGGCAGTAGTCGAAGAAGCTGGCGGAAGCCTGGCTGACGTCGTAAAGACGACGGTCTACGTGACGGACATGGCGGATTATGATCAGGTAAACGAGACCTATGGTGAGTATTTTGACGAGGATCCACCTGCACGGGTCTGTATCGAAGCCGCGCGTCTCCCTGACAACGTCAGCGTCGAAATTGACGCAATCGTCGCCATCGAATAGACTGCCGTTCGAGAAGAGCCGAGCTGAAGACGACTTAGTCGCTTCGCTCAGCAATTGCTTCCGTGACGATATCGAGCGCTATTTCGGCCTGTGATCGTGTGAGCACGAGCGGTGGGAGCAGTCGGAGAACGTTCCCATATCGACCCGCGGTCCAGACGAGGACACCGCGTTCGTAACAGTACTGCTGAATTTCATCGACGAGATCCGTCGCGGGGTCGCCGTTCTCATCAACGAACTCTGCACCGATAAAGAGACCTTTTCCACGTACCTCCCCGAGTTGCTTGCTCTGGTCGGCGGCTTCGCGGAGCCGCGAGCGGATGTACGTTCCGAGATCACGAGCGTGCGAGAGCAGATTCTGATCCTGAATGTACTCGATTGCCCGACAGCCCGCACGCATAGCGACAACGTGTCCCCGATAGGTGCCAGCGTGTGCACCCTCGCCCCACGTGTCGAGATCCTCGTGATACATGGTCGCCGAGAGAGGAAGTCCGATACCGCCCAACGCTTTCGCCATCGTCATCACATCGGGTGTCGTCTCGTACCACTCGCTCGCCCACCACTCCCCAGTTCGACCAAATCCGCTCTGGATCTCATCGACGATCAGTGTGAGTCCGTTGTCTTCTGTGATCTCCTTGAGACCAGGGAGGAATCCTTCTGGAGGCGTTATGACACCGCCCTCCCCTTGGATCGGTTCGACAACGATTCCGGCGGGATTGGCGACGCCGCTGTATGGATCCTCGACGATTGCCCGAACCTCATCCAACGCATCGACCACGGCGTCGGCTTCTGTTTTGTCCTGTCCGAATGGATACGGATACGGAGCGTGAACGATATCCGGCAACAGCGGGGTGTACTCCTTTTTGAACGATTTGTTCGAGGTGAGGCTCATCGCACCCGAGGTCGGACCGTGATATGCACCACGGAAGGCCACAAATCCGTGGCCATTCCCGTTGTATTTGGCGAGCTTCATCGACGCCTCGATTGCGTCACTTCCCGTCGGACCGCCGAACACGACCCGATTGTTTCCCGACAGAGAGCCGGGGGCGATTTTATCGAGCTTTTCGAGGAGTTCGATCCGGGGCTCTGTCGGGAAATCAATCGTATGGGTGATCTTGTCCACCTGCTCGTGAACAGCCTCGGTGACGTACGGATTCGAGTGTCCGACGTTGAGAACGCCGATTCCCCCGAACATGTCGATGAAGGTGTTTCCATCGACATCGCGGACTGTCGCACCGAGTCCCTCCTCGAACGCGATTGGGATGTCGTTTGGATACGCTACGGCGCTGCTATCCAGACGATTTTGTTGTTTGAGCAGCCGTTTCGTCTTCGGTCCCGGAACAGTCTCAACCGATGGTGCATCGTCATAATGTATCTGGTCGTATTCGTGCGCTGGCTCTATAGCCATGGCTGCCCTACGAACATCTCTCACAAAAAAGTGCGCATTGGACTGACAGACCAATGTTCGTCGAAGCAGCTCGTGCGAGGATACCTTGATGGTGGAGGAGAATGATCATTCCAGTATGGAGGTCATCAATCCAGCGACTGGCGAAGAGACCGAATCGTACGAAGAAGATGACTGGGCTGAGATCGACACAGCGCTCGACCGTGCGGTGGATACCTTCGAGGACTGGCGACAGCGATCTGTGAGAGAGCGCGAGCAGTTCCTTGTCGACCTCGCTGACGTCATTCGTGATGAGAAACACCACTACGCCGAACTCATGACGAGAGAGATGGGCAAACCCATCTCACAGGCAATCGCGGAGATTGAAAAGTGCGCGTGGCTTTGTGACCACTACGCTTCGCACGCGGGCACGTATTTGCAAGAAGAACAACACCCGAGTCCACCGGGAACGAGCGTCAAGACGGTTCACGATCCCCTCGGTCCCGTACTCGCGGTGATGCCCTGGAACTTCCCCTTCTGGCAAGCGCTTCGGTTCTCAGTCCCCTACATAACGGCGGGGAACGTAGGGCTGCTCAAGCACGCTTCGAACGTTCCGGGCTGTGCCCTCGCGATCGAGGAACTCTACGAAAAGGCCGGCTATCCAGAGGGCGTCTTCCAGACGTTGGTCGTTGGCTCGGACCCTATCGACGACATTCTCGCAGACGAACGCATTCGGGCAGCAACACTGACCGGAAGCGGCCCAGCGGGTCGAGCTGTTGCCTCGAAAGCGGGCGAGCAGCTCAAGAAAACCGTTCTCGAACTCGGTGGAAGCGATCCGTTCGTCGTGTTAGAGGATGCCGACCTCGATGCAGCGGTCGAAACTGGCACGCGGGCACGCAACCAAAACGGTGGGCAGTCGTGTATCGCTGCAAAGCGTTTCATCGTCGTCGACGACGTCTACGACGAGTATATCGACCGATTCACCGAGGAATTCGAGGCGCTTACCATCGGCGATCCAATGGATGAGGAGACGGACGTTGGGCCACAGGCCCGCCGCGATCTGATGGAAGGCCTGCACGAACAGGTCATAGCAAGCGTTGATGCCGGTGCCACCGCTATCACCGGTGGTGAACCGCTCGACCGCGAGGGGGCCTACTACCCGCCGACGATTCTCGCAGACGTACCGGAAAACTGTCCTGCCAGCGACGAAGAGCTGTTCGGTCCCGTTGCAGCTGTTTTCCGAGTTGCTGATGAATCAGCGGCCATCGAGATGGCCAACGACACGCAGTTCGGTCTCGGTGCCAGTGTCTGGACAGAAGACCGAGATCGCGGTGAGCGCGTCGCGCGCGAAATCGATGCTGGCTGCGTGTACGTCAACCAGCTTGTGAAGTCGGATCCTCGTGTCCCATTCGGCGGCGTCAAAGAATCGGGATACGGTCGCGAGCTATCGGGGATCGGTATCAAAGAGTTCGTCAATCGGAAGACGGTGTGGGTCGAATAACGGCACCACCTTTCTGACTGAAGCAGATCTTCGGTCTGACGATCTCGAACGATGCTGCTGATGGCGCAGTATCGCTGTACGGCGACTGAGACCTGATCAGCGCCCAAGGTGTCTGTGCTCGCATCACCGTGTGATCACTATCATAAAAAGAGTCTCGAGATTCGAATAGACCGTCTTTGACGATAGTGAATTTGTCTACGTGATGATGGAATGTGCTCTCCACGAAACAGAGAGAACCGACGCTCAACCGAACACGGCAATCAATCAAAATTGTGCTGTACCGTTTCAACAGGTGCGTGTCTCGCTATTCGACGTCCTCCGGAGTGAATTCGACAGAAGGAGAAAGCACCTGGTTCGTAAGATCACGCGCCACCCCCGTTTCGGCTAACTTTCTAATGTTCTCGATAGCGATGTCAGACATTCTGGACCAGTGCTTCGGTGTGTGGCCCCCAGTATGTGGCGTGATGAGAACGTTCTGCATGCGCCACAGTGGATGTTCCGACGGGAGTGGTTCGGGATCAGTCACATCGAGCGCCGCACCACGGATATCGTTGAACTGCAACGCAGAGACAAGAGCATCGGTCTCGATGATGGGTCCCCGTGCGGCGTTGACGATGACAGCGTGTGGTGGGAGTGTGGCTAGGGCTGCTTCGTCGATAAGCCCGCGAGTTGTCTCCGATAGCGGACACGTAAGAACGAGATAGTCGGTACGGGAGAGGGCAGCGTGGACGGCGTCCGGATCGTATCCGTAGACTTCATCGGTCGGACCTCCTTTCGACGGCGTGTATCGAATGCCAATCGTCTCGACGCCGAATCCAGATAGCCGCTCGACGACTGCGTTTCCAATTGCTCCGAGTCCCACGACAGTGACGGTTTTTCCCGATAGTTCACCCGCTTTGTAATGACGCCATTCGCGTCGCTCTTTTCTCCGCCATCCTTCATGCAAATTTCGTGAAAACACGAGCATCGATCCAATTGTCTGCTCAGCAATTCCCGGAGCGTGGACACCGCTTGCATTGGTCACAGCGATATTCCGTTCTCTGAGGGCATCCAACGGGAGATGACCGACACCAGCAAAAACACAAACAAAGAGATCGAGATTCTCGGCTCGTTCGAGCAGTGCTTCGTCAATACCGACACCGGTTGCGACGGACACATCAGCGAGAAGGGCCTGCTCCTCTTGTGGCGTCCTCGCAAGCCGAACATTGTGGTCTGGAAGTCGATCACGAAGGAGCCGGGCGTATGGTTCCATCGAGAGACCTTCGGTTCCTTCCCGGAGCACAACGATATCTGGACTGGACTTAGTCATGACGTACTCTCCTCATTGGTAGCCGTACGCGGATACTGATAGACCGAACATCTTAAACTTTGACGTGCGAGCAAATCGATTGTCAGAGATCTCGACGTTCGATTTTCGTCGGTACTCTACTAATGCAGCGGAAGAACCATTTATGAACACCGAGACGTATTGTTGGGTGTATTATCGTATGTCGAGCTCAATACGGAATCGGCTTCGATCGCTTCGTCGCCAGTTCCACCGGTATCCAGAACCAGCATGGTGTGAGTTTCGCACGACGAGCCTCCTCGTCGAACTGCTGGAGGAGATTGGTGTCGACGAACTGGCCATCGGAACAGACGCACTCGTCTCTGAGGAACGAATGGCCGTCCCATCTGAGGAGGAAATCGAGTTGTGGTATCAGCGAGCGCACGATACTGGAGCACGGGCAGACGTTCTCGAACAGACGGCAGGCGGTCACACGGGGGTCGTTGCGAAACTCACTGGAAACGAGGATGAACCGACGGGGCCTCACGTTGGCCTCCGTGTCGACATCGACGGCCTGTTCATCGAGGAATCGACGAGTGATAACCACGTCCCCGCAACGGAAGGGTTCCGATCAGAACACGAGGAAACGATGCACGCCTGTGGTCACGACGCACACATGACGATCGGGTTAGGGGTCATCGAGGCGATCCAACAGAGCGACTTTGACGGGACGTTGACCGTTTTCTTTCAGCCCGCAGAGGAAGTGTCCGGCGGCGGTAAGCCGATGGCTGAAAGCGACCACATGGACGCCATCGAGCATCTCTTTGCGGTTCACGTCGGTCTCGATCATCCGACAGGCACGGTCGTCGGGGGAATCGTAAAGCCGCTGGCGATGAGCCACATCACCGCCCAGTTTACGGGAACGCCTGCCCACGCTGGGAAGTCACCGAACGAGGGGAACAATGCGATGCAAGCAATGGCGAGCGCGATTCAAAACGTCTACGCGATCTCTCGCCACGAAGACGGAATGACGCGGGTCAATATCGGTCGTGCAGAGTGTGGCACAGCGAGCAACATCATCGCAGAGGAGGCCACGATTCACGGGGAAGTCAGAGGGGAAACGACCGAGCTCATGGAGTACATGCGCGGGGAATGCTTTCAGACGCTTGACGCAGCCGCAACGATGCACGGCTGTTCGGTCGATCCGACTGTCATCAGTGAATCTCCCAGAGCTGACAGCGATGAGACGCTTGCAACGCTCGTTCGTGACGTTGCATCACTCCACGAGCACGTCGATACACCAGTGGTGTCCGCGGAATTCGGAGCGAGTGAAGACGCGACCTTTCTCATGAATGCTGTACAGCGGGCTGGTGGGTACGCGACCTACGCAATCATCGGGACAGACCATCCGACGAGCCATCATACGCCGACGTTCGACGTGGACGAGCAGAGCATCGAAATTGGTGTTGACGTACTTTCGGAATCGATTCAGCGAATTGAAGAGGTACGCTCTGACGCATGAGATCAGAAACGATCGTCACACCAGTGGAGATTGAAGCGGCGAACAAACGCATCAGCTCAATTGCTCATCGAACGCCACTCGATCGTTCGACGACGTTTGCACAGATGAGCGACGCTGCTTCGGTTGGACTGAAACTGGAGAATATGCAGCGGACCGGTTCGTTCAAGATTCGAGGTGCGTACAACATGATGAGCCAGCTTCCAGCCACAAAACGGGAAAACGGAGTTGTCGCATCAAGTGCGGGAAATCACGCCCAAGGAGTCGCGCTCGCTGGACAGGAACTGGATATCGAAACGACGATCGTCGTGCCTGAAGTGACGCCCGCGGCCAAGATCGCGGCGACCCGTGGCTATGGTGCGACAGTCCTCGTCGAGGGAGACATCTACGAGGATTCCTATCAGTACGCGATGGATCTCGCCGACCGAGAGAACCGAACATTTGTCCACCCGTTCAACGACGAGCAGATCATCGCCGGTCAGGGGACGGTCGGTCTCGAACTCACAGAGCAGTTCCCGGCAGTCGATACGGTACTCGTCGCAATCGGTGGGGGTGGACTCATTAGCGGTGTCTCTGTAGCGCTCCGGAACCACAACCCGGACGTTCGCGTGATCGGTGTTCAGCCGGAAGGAGCGGCCCACGCAGCGCCATCGCTTGAGGCGGATGAAATTCAGGAACTGGAGACCGTCGATACCATCGCGGAAGGAATTGCGGATACGCGGCTCCTCGAAAAGACGTTCACGGTCATCCGCGAGACTGTCGACGACGTGGTCAGCGTGACGGATCAAGAGATTGCGACCGCGGTTTCGCTTCTCGCAGAGCGGACGAAAACCATTGCCGAGGCAGCCGGTGGAGCACCGCTCGCAGCACTACTTTGCGATACAGTTGACGTGCGCGGTGAGAACGTCGCTGTCGTCGTGTCTGGAGGTAACATCAATCTCACTGATCACGCCAACCTCGTAGAAACCGGACTGGTACAGCAGAATCGACTTCATCGCGTGCGTCTTGTACTCGATGACTGGGCTGCTTCACTCAGCACTGTCGTGGACCTCATCGAACAGGAGAACGCAGAGCTCATCGACATCGAGCGCAGACCACAAGCGCCGACGGAACAGCTGAATCGCTGCCCGGTGTTGCTCACGCTCGAAGGCAACGGAGCGGACCACTTCGAACGAGTCCTCGACACACTGAACGAGCACGAAGAGATTACGGTAAAGTAATCCAACGCTACCACGCCGTCTCAGGTCGTAGGGTGCTACTCACTTCCGTAGTATCAAGAGAACATCAATGTCCATCATATCAGGAGAAATCTCACAGCTTCACGCCACAAATTGTGCTATCTGCTGATTAGGGATACGGGATGCGTCCATGTACGTTCGGTACACAGCCGATAACAAGTTTTAATTTATTCTGTCGACGTTGGTATTGCATGGATAGGGACACCGCAATCCCAGACACAGCAGCGCTGCCCGGACCTAATGCTCAAGCGTGGATCGATTTTCACTCAGAGTATGCAGCCGCAAGCGAATACTCTCACGAGTTCGTTTGGGACGTGACGGCTAAGGCGGACGGTCCGTTCGTTACCGATGTTGATGGGAACGTTCTCCTCGATTTTACCTGTCATATTGGCGCTGCGCCACTCGGGTACAACAACGAGAAAATCATGTCGAAGGTGCGTGAGTTCGATCTCGTCGAACCGACGAAGATTGCGGGACAAGATATGTACTTTGGTATTGGTGGTGATCCGGAGACAGCCGATATCCCCGGAGCTAGCCATCTCATGGAGAAGCTCGTCGCCATTTCGAGTGACTACGAGATGGACACCGTGTTCCTCTCGAACTCTGGTGCAGAGGCCGTCGAGAATGCGATGAAAATCACACACGACTACAATCCCACCGCAAAATACGCCTACGCATTCGAGGGAAGCTTCCACGGGCGTACGCTTGGAACGCTCTCGCTCACCCATTCAAAGGGTGTGTACACCCGCCATTATCCTGAAATCGCGGGCGTCAAAACGCTCCCGTTCTGTGACTGTGATGACAACTGTGAATGCGGTTTCGAGCGATCAGACGGTTCTCAGTTCCGGACTGCGCTCGAACCGGAGGGAGGACATGTCGAACCCGATGAAGTTGCCTTTGTCGTACTGGAGCCGATTCAGGGTGTGGGTGGCTACCGATTTCCGAACGAAGCGTTCGTCAGCGAAGTCGATGACGTGTGTAAATCGTACGACATCCCACTAATCGTCGATGAGATCCAGTCTGGGGTCGGCCGTACAGGGAAGATGTGGGCCTCTGATCACTATCAAATCGAACCCGACGTCATTGCTAGTGCGAAGGGCCTACGGGTTGGGGCGACAATTTCTCGTGAGGAGATCTTTCCCTCTGAGAAAAACCGTCTCGGTTCGACGTTCGGCGGCGGGGACCTCCTTGCCTCGATGCAAGGTGTGTTCACGATCGAGGCTATCGAACAGCACGACTTGCTCGATAATGCGACCGAGCGCGGTCGACAGGCGAAAGAGCTACTCCGTGACAACGCGTCTTCACACGTCGAGGACGTGCGCGGTAAGGGGTTGATGCTTGCTGTCGAGGTTGACAGCCAAGACAACCGCGATGCCGTCGTTGCAGCAGCCTTAGAACGCGGCCTTCTCATTCTTGGCTGCGGTAAGCGCACAATTCGACTACTGCCACCACTGGACGCAACCGAGCGAGAGATCGAGATGGGTATTTCCATTCTCTGTGATGCACTAGACACCATCACACCGAGGACTCACTAGCATGGCAGTTGAAAATGCAAAACCAGCATTCGTCGAACGCTGAACGCTGCTTTCCGAACCAAACCGCGTGAGACTGCTGTGACCAACGCCCGTTCGACGATTCGCGTGCGATAGGTGTCTCTGTCGGTCGTGAGTCGTCTGTTGCGGTCAAGCGACAAACAGACGGCGCGGGAATTCAGAGAGCGGTTCGGCTCCCGTCCCAGTAACACAGAACGTCTCGCTGAGTTCGACACCGAAGTCATCGAACCACAGCCCCGGAATCATATGGAACGTCATATCCGTTTCGAGTACGGTTTCGTCACCGGGACGGATGCTCGCGGTGTGTTCGCCCCAATCGGGCGGATACCCGAGACCCATAGAGTAGCCAATACGGTCCTCTTTTTCGACATCGTATTTTGCGATGGTATCTCGCCACACTTTCTCGACAGCTTCGCAGGTGACGCCGGGCTCGACCGCATCCAGTGCAGCCTCAATTCCCTCGACGACGATGTCTGCGGTTTCCTCAACTGCTGCTGGCGGATCACCGACGAATGTCGTTCGGGCGAGTGGCGAGTGATACCGGTGTCGACAGCCCGATAGTTCGATGATCACTGGGTCGCCACGCTCGAACTGACGATCGGTCCACGTAAGATGCGGTGTGCCGGTGTTGTCACCCGAAGGCATCAACGGGACAATAGACGGATAGTCTCCGCCGTACTCGTCCGTTCCGTCGATGAGAGCTGTGTAGATCGATCGAGCCGCCTCGTACTCTGGAACTCCCTCGGAGATAGCGTTGAGCCCCGCCTGCATTGCATTCTCGGAGATCCGGGCGGCTTGGCGCATGTATTCGAGTTCCTGTTCAGACTTCTTTACGCGCACCCAGTTGACGAGGAGCGTCGCATCTTCGAACTCGGCCACAGGAAGGTTCTTTTGTAGACGTATGTAGGACTTCGCTGTGAAATAGTAGGCATCCATCTCAAGACCGACGCGACCGTCGTCGACGCCAAGATCCTCCAATACCGCGGCGAAGAAGTCCATCGGATGGAGATCAACCGGAGAGTGTACGTGGTCGTCGCTGTAGGCTCGAATGCTCTCCTCGGAAAGACGGGTCGTCGCCCGTGCTCCATTGGCGTCCATCTCGCGGCCCACCCAGATCGGTTCGTCTCGGTTCCGGGTCACCACAATCCCTTGATGGACGTAGAATGACCAGCCATCGTAGCCGGTGAGGTAGTTCATGTTAGCCGGATCGCTGACGATGATTGCGTCCAGTCCTTCTTCTGCCATCCGTTCTTTCGTTCGGGCAATGCGCCGGTCGTACTCGCTGCTGTCGAACACCGCCTGAGACATGCTGAATTCTCACCTGAAAATGTGCGAAGACAGTATAAATGTTTTTTGTACATGAAACAACAATACATCGCTATAAAATAACAAATAGTACAATTTCATATTCGCTGTCCGGGCCCATCTCTCCAGTTCAGTGCTGCTCAGCAATTACTCTGAAGAAAAATCCGTCTCATCATGTGTCAACATGCGATTCTGAAAAGCACAACATTTAATACCACCTAACCCAAGCGAAAGGACGAGTGGTACCGTATAGCATAATTAACGGAACTGAAACACACATGACTCAGACACAAAACGGAGAGTACGGATCCGGAGAGGCGTTGCAAGAACAACGACGAATTCAAGGCACCGATACAGACAGATCACTCGTTTCGCCGGGAGCAGCGTATCGGGTGAGAACGACACGTTCCACAGCACAGTATCAATGAGTCAATCGAACGATCAAGGCCCGCTTGAAGAATTCGTCGAAGAAATCGAACCGGTGATCTTTGCGTTCGGTGCGGGGATCACGCTGTTGTTCGTCGCCATCTTTGCGTACAAACCTGAGACAGCAGGAGACATCGTCACGAGAGCAAATGACCTCGTACTTGCGCACTTCAATTGGGCGTTCCTTGTCATCATGCTCTTTTTCGTCCTCTTTCTCGGATTCCTCATCTTTGGTCCGTGGGGAAATCTCCGGTTTGGTGACGAGCCACCGGAATTCAGCTATTTTTCGTACTTTACGATGATGTACTCTGCGGGTCTTGCGGCCGGAATCGTCTTCTGGGGACCGGCTGAATCACTCATTCATTACGCATCCGTTCCGCCGCTGTACGACGTACCAGCGAAGTCAACAGCCGCAATGCCGATCGCGCTGCAGTACTCGCTGTTCCACTGGGGACTCACCCAGTGGTCCTGCTTCACCGTGATGGGAATCGGTATCGGATACTACGTCTACAACCACGATGCACCCCTCCGCGTCTCCTCGGTACTCACTCCATTCATCGGTGCCGACAGCATCAAAGATAGTTACTGGGCAACGATCATCGACATCCTCGCGGTGTTCGCTACGCTCGGTGGCGTTGCAACTTCGCTCGGATTCATTGGGAGCCAGTTTCTCACCGGCCTTAACTACAGATGGGGGATTGAACTGAACGACCTCTTGACCATCGGAGTCATCACAGGCATGACGGTCATTTTCACCGCTTCGTTGGTTTTAGGGATTGACCGCGGAATCCGGCGGCTCTCGAACTTCAATATGACATTGTTCGGCGTGTTGATGATCGGCACACTCATCGTTGGGCCGACGTGGGCCATTCTTCAAGTCGGCACGCAGGCGATGGCTGGATTCATCGGCGACTTTTTCAAAATGAGCTTGTTCACCCACGTTGCCGGAGGCGGCGAATGGGCGAACACGTGGACCGTCTTTTACTGGGCGTGGCCACTCGCGTGGTCGCCGTTCGCAGGCCTATTTATCGCGCGGATCTCTCGTGGTCGGAGTGTCCGCGAGGTTGCCTTTACTGGTATTGGTGCAACCGCAATGGCGACGATTCCGTGGTTTATTGTTCTCGGAGGGGCCGGTCTCCAGTTGCAAAACAGCGGTGCTGCAAATCTATTGGGGCCGATCCAAAACCCAAGTCTCGGTGAATCTGTCTCCGGGTACGTGCTCTTCGGTGCTCTGCCCTTCGGATCGATTTTCCTCTTTTTCTTTTTACTCCTCGTGATGACCTTCTTTGTCACGTCCGCCGATTCATCGACGCTTGCCGTCTCGATGATGGTTACGGGCGGGAAAGAAGAGCCCTCTGCAGGCAACCGCATCTTCTGGGGAGTGCTGCAGGGTTTGGTCGCCTCTATCCTCATGGTTATCGGCGGTGTGGATGCACTCCAGATGGCTGCGATCATCACCGGAGGACCGTTTGCAATCGTCGGGCTCGTCGCCTGTGTCGGCCTAATACGGTCGTTTCGGAAGAAGCATGGAAATCTTCTCCTTCAAGAGGAGACAGTCATCTTCGGGTGGTCGGAAAAGGAAACGACGGAGCACCAACAGAAAGTTGAACCAAACGATGATTGACGTTCGGTAGTGGAGCGTGCTGTGATTGTTCGGCACACCCGCTATCGTTTCTCGACACTGCTTGGTTTGAGGGGTGTGTTATTACTCTGGTAGCGACTCTATGCTGAATACACCCAAACGAATGACTCGCGCTAAAAGCCAGAGCATCGACTCGAACAACGCAGACAGTTTTCACGTATCACACGGCTAGAAGACAGATCCAGCTGACAGCGAATACGTGTATATAAATTTTCCATCATAATGCATGACAATCACCGAGATATGAAAATTTCCTATTACAGTTTACGAATTAAGTGGATTTAGATTGTTTGTAGTACTGAATACGAAGCGTTCAAGAGATCGACTCACCGCGATCATGCGTTAAGATTGTTATATTCTGATTGGATATTCGAGGTACTAGTTGCAGTCAAAACAGTTAGAGAGATAGTGCATATCCAGTTCTGTATGGCTTAATGGATCTAATCCGAGCCGTCAGTTCGTTCGTCGTGTATTCCTGATCAAATATCGATATATCAATGGTGAAAATTAGAAACTACTTGAGACAGCATTCCGATTCAAGGACAGACATACTACTAGATTCAATAATATCTTTTTTATTGCTACTTATGGCAGATGAACCAGAGATTGTGGATTTATTTACTATATAGTGTCATATAGGACACTCTCATCTCGCATCGTCCGGCCACGATAACAAAGGTAATAGATCAGCGATCGAGGAGCATTACGATCTGCGTTCGATTCGCTCACATCGTGCCTTCGTAAACTGGTGAGAATCGAGCAGTCTGTTGAATCATCGCAGGATCAGCTGTACTGATCGATAACGTCGATGAGTGCTGCTTTGTTCTGCATCCCGACGAGTTGTTCTACTGGCTCTCCATCGGCAAACAAGATCAGTGTGGGGACCCCTCGAACACTGAATTCGGTAGCAAGGCGCTGATTAGCGTCGATGTCGACTTTGGCGACTGCTGCATCGGTTTCGGCGGCGATTTCTTCAACAGTTGGCTCGATCATCTTACATGGACCGCACCAATCTGCGTAGAAATCAACGAGGACAACCCTGTGCGTTTCTGTGGCGTCCGTCAGCTGCGATTGCCCCTCGATGTGGATCGGATCGGAGGGGCTGTCAGTAGTGCCGACACCGTCGTTCTCGTGTGTTTCCTGTAGCTCCGCGAGTTTCTGCTCGCGGATCTCATCGATTGATCGATTCTCAGTCATCACGTTCTGGTATGTGGTGGACGATCTTAATTCTTCAGCACAGGAGCAATCCTCTACAGCCCGACGACCGATCCATCGCGGCGACCGTCGGCCACCCCGAGATACGCACCGTCCTGTGCGAAAATCGCTTGAGCGTTCCCGAGCGGCATCGGCTCGTCGGCAAACTCGTGGCCGAGTGCTTGAAGCTGCTGGCGGGCCTCTGATGGCAATCCAGGTTCCCAGATCACTTCCGGGTCAACGTCGTCGTAGAGACGTGGCTCTGCAATGGCCTCTGCGGGACTCATGCCGAACTCCGCGACGTTGAGGATGATTTGTGCAACTGTCGTGATGATGGTCTTTCCACCGGGGGAGCCGACCGTCATGAACGGCGCTCCGTCCTTGAAGACGATCGTCGGACTTGTGCTGCTGAGCGGTCGTTTTGTGGGCTCGACTTCGTTCGGTCCACCCGGTTTTGCATCGAAATCCGTCAGTTCGTTGTTCAGCATGAATCCGTGGTCGGGAACCATGATCCCCGTTCCGAAGAACTGTTCGATAGTGCTTGTCCACGAGACGAGATTCCCCTCGCTGTCTGCGGTAGTGAAGTGCGTTGTCTGACCGAGATCGCTCTGTAGCGAACTCGCTGCACGCTTTTGATTCGTGCGTTCACTTGGTGCCGTGTTGCTCTCATTCTGGGCAACGATTCGGTACGGTTGACCGGGTTGGTGGTCCCACGGATTCCCTGGTTCGACGCCAGCAAGATCAGCGCTCTCGAAGTCGATCAGGCTGCGTCGTTGATCGACGTACTCCTCGTCTAGCAATCCTTGCCACGGTACGTCGACGAGCGCTTTATCGCCCATGTACTCGCCGCGGTCGGCGTACGCCAGATGGAACGCTTCGATCAGTGCGTGATAGGTCTCTGGCGATCGTCGGCCGTACTGACGGAGATCGAGCTTCTCAAGCAGTTGAAGGATCTGCGCAATCGTCAATCCACCCGAGCTCGGCAGTGACTGTGTCCGAACGGTCAGATCTCCATACTCCCCAACGTCCGGGTGATCGATCGTGACGTTGTATCTAGCGAGATCCTTCTCAGTCATGCTGCCGCCGTGTTTCTGTACGACGCCAGCGGTTGCGGAGGCGATTTCACCGCCGTAAAACGCACCGATCCCCTTATTTTTGATCTGCCGGAACGTCTCGGCTAAGTCTTCTTGGACCAGCGTCTCACCCGCTTTGAGCGGAGTCCCACCGGGAGTGAACACCGACCGAGCAGCGTCGTTGAATTTGCTCTGTTCCTCTTGAATCACGCTTGCGAGGTGTTCATCAACTGTGACGGGGCAAGCACCACTTGCCAGTTCGATTCCCGGTGTAATCAGCTTTGAGAGTTCCTGCGTTCCGAACCGCTTGAGAGCTACATCGCACGCTCTGAGAGTTCCTGGCACTCCGACCGCTTCACCGAGCGTGATCCGCTTTTCAAACGGGATCGGTTCACCTTGATCGTCCAGAAACATATCCGCTGTTGCCCCGAGAGGTGCCCGCTCACGGTTGTCAATAGCGTAGAGTTCGTCCTCTTCGGCGACGTAGACGAGCATAAATCCGCCACCACCGATTCCCGAGCCGTGGGGTTGTGTTACGTTCAGTGCGAACTGAACCGCGACCGCAGCGTCGATCGCATTTCCACCATTCTGGAGCACGTCGACTCCGACCGCAGTTGCTTGGGGATGGACAGTCGAGACCATTCCTTCCGAACTCCGAGCCGTGTCCGGTGTTCGCCGCCGTTCATCATTGTTGCCATCCTCCGTAGACGCTCGGACGGCAGAGACGGGTATCGCACTCGCGCCAAGCGCAGCGGCCGATCCTTTTAGAAACGTCCGTCGATACGTGGTCGCCGTTCGTTCGTCCACCGTCAATTGATCCTCGTGTCTGTCCTCGCCACCGTCCTCGTTTGCTGTCATGACATGTTCCTGTCTCACTTCCACACATTAAATCTATCGGAGTTCTAAATACGAAGTTTATGGGGCTATTCTCCCGGTATACCAGACGGTATAGTTATAATACTATTAAATTGATATTTTCTAATTTTCTATGTTATTTGCTCAGAATAGAGTACTCTCGGAGTGGAGGAAGCATGCGTGAAGTCATTTCCGGTGGGTACACCAGAGACCATCTTATTGCGGGTTAAACAAGATATAATACCTCGCCCGAGTATTGGCGAACAATGCCACAGACTGCCGAATTCGACGTCGATGGGACACTCTGCCCGCTCGTTACGCCCTTTACAGACGGTGGTGTCGACCACGCTGGTCTCACCGCAATCATCGAACAAACGCTTACAGCAGGCATCGATGGCCTCGTTCCGTGCGGGACGACGGGCGAGTTTGCGAGTCTCAGTTCCAAGGAGTACCAGGCTGTTCTCGAAACAACGGTCGCCGCTGCCGATGGTGTTCCGGTTGTGGCCGGAACGGCTGACACGAGTATCCGAGGGACACGGTCCCGTATCGAGATAGCTGCGGACATCGGAGCCGACGCAGCATTGATTACACTCCCGTACTTCCACACCGCGAACGATCCAGCTGGATACCGGACGTTCATCGAACGAATCGCCGACAACTCGCCGCTTCCGGTGTATCTTTACAACATACCGGCCTGCACCGGTGCCAGCATCGATCTTGATGTTCTCGAAGCGGTCGCGGACCACCAGCGTATCGTCGGACTCAAGGATTCGAGTGGTGATTTGAACTACTTCACCGAAGCAGTCCGTCGAACGCCGTCGAATTTCCAGTTGTTCCAAGGCTATGATAGCAATCTACTTCCCGCCCTGTTCTTCGGCGCAACAGGGGGAATCAACGCGCTTTCGAACGTGATTCCCGAAGCGTTCGTCGACGCGATCGACGCCGCAAACGCCAACGACATCGAGACGGCCCACGAGATTCACGCGAATCAGATCGCTCCACTCTTCCAGAAGTGTATCGAGCACGGCTTCGCGCCGGCGAGTAAAGCGGGACTCGTTGCTCGTGGTGTCATCGACTCGACAGCGGTTCGACCACCACTCGTTACTCTTGATGCGGCGGCACAAGCCGATATTGCAGCCATTGTCGAGGCTGTCACAAACGATTCTTCCTAACTCGACGAAAATTTTGATTACGTCGAGAGTTCTGTGTGCGTTACACACATACGACTGTAACGAATCATTCGAGTGAATCGACAATCCACAACGTCTCGGTTTCGGGACGAGGAGTCTCTGAGTGCCTGATTCATCGAATACTGCAACAGAAATCTGACGTTCCTACTCGGATCCAGTATGGCTTATTCATTATGGCGGTCAACACTGGACAATGACTCGATACTCGTCTCTCGTTGTCGCCGACGATTTGACGGGAGCAAACGACACCGGTCAGCAGTTCGCCACAGCTGGTCTCGACACGGTCGTCATTCCATCGCATTCGACGCGACGACCCGACGCGGATGTACTCGTTGTGGACACAGACACTCGCACGAGTGATCCTCAGTCTGCCACAGCGGCAGTTCGGGACACGGTTTCTACGGTGTTGGCCACTCAAACGTACAAGAAGGTCGATTCGACGCTCCGAGGAAATATATCCGCAGAGATCGATGCAGCGCTCTCGGCAGTACCGTCATCTCTTGCTCTTGTCGCGCCCGCGTTTCCGGCTATGGGACGAATCACGGTTGGAGGGTACCACCTTGTTGACGGCATCCCGGTGTCCGAAGCTCCAGCGGTACAGGAGCGCGAAAACCCACCGACAGAGTCCACACTGACCGCCCTGTTCGCCGAATCTGAGTATCCCACTGCTCACGTGTCAATCGAGACTGTCGCCAGTGGTTCGACGGCCGTCGCGACACGCTTGCGTGAGATCCAGCAGGTACAGAATGCTGTTGTTAGCTTCGACGCAGCGACCGATATTCACCTTCACACCATCGTGGACGCCGGGCGTCGGCTCGAAGAGACACCGCTCTACGTTGGTAGTGCTGGTCTCGGGGCAGCATTTGGACAGCGTGTTTCAGCGCCCACGTCCACGACAACCTCCTCTGACGTGACCGAAACAGTCAACGCCGATCGCGTTCTCGGAGTCGTTGGAAGTACAAATCAGCGAACATTCGATCAACTACGCCGTGTCCCCGACGAATTCATCGTGACATTGGACATCGAACGAGCGATCGACGATCCGACGGGTGCAGGCACTGTTCTCGCAAGCGCTGCCCGCGACCGACTACACAGCGATGGAATCGCTGTCATCACGTCGGCAGTGTCGAACGCAGACGTGACCGCTGCCCTCGACCACGGGAAAACGCACGAAATCGGGAGTGAAAGCGTACGAAACACCATCTTGACGGCGCTGATAACTGCGGTATCGTCACTGTGGACCGAACACCCACCGGACGCCGTCTTCGCATCTGGCGGAACCGTGGCAGGAGCGGTCTTCGAAACGCTCGAGATCGATGCCATCGAACTGGGCACAGAGTCTGTCGAGCAGACGGTACCACTCACAACAGCAACAGCACGGGACGGTCGTCGGATAGCTCTCGCTACGAAGGCAGGTGGTTTCGGAAGCGATGACGCCATCGTGAACTGTCTGACCGCTCTTGGCGCAAAAATGACGGCTCTCAAGGAAAGCGGTACCGATACCAATGACAGTAATGATGATGACAACGGGTGATACGCTGTTTCAAATCGCTGCTCGCGTGTTTTGAGCGTTGGAAGCCAGTCTTAATGTGATTGGGCACACTCGTGCGGACGATGGCTTCCGAGCAACCACTCATTGGAATCACGATGGGTGATCCCGCCGGGATCGGTAGTGAGGTGATCGTCAGGGCGTATCCACAGATACACTCGTTTGCAAACGTGATCGTCATCGGCGATGAGACCGTTCTGAGAGACGCACTTTGTGTTTGTGAAAGTAATCTCACAATCGACTCCGTCGATAGCGTTGATTCGGCCTCGTTCGAAGCCGATACGATTTCGGTCCTTGATCTTGGTCGTATTGACACGTTCGAGTACGGACGCGTCGAAGCGGAGTACGGTCGGGCGAGTCTCGCGTACATTCGCCGTGCCATTGCCCTTGCGACAGCAGGCGACATCGACGCCATCACGACGGCCCCGATCAACAAGCAGGCGACGAATCGGGCTGGCAGCGAACACGCAGGTCACACTGGGCTTCTCGCCGAGGCCACAAGCACCGAACGCTATTCGATGATGCTCATTGAGGACACTCTCCGCGTCAGTCACGTCAGCACCCACGTCCCGCTCTCTGAAGCCGTCGAACGAGTGACGACCGAGAACGTCTATAAGACAATCGAGATCACCAATGAGGCACTCCTCGGACTCGGCATCGAAACACCCAAAATCGCTGTTGCGGGACTCAACCCGCATGCGAGTGATGGCGGCCTGATTGGACATCGTGACCTCGAAGAGATCGAACCAGCCGTCGAACAGGCTCGCGAGAATGGGATTCGAGCCTTCGGACCAGAATCACCGGACACGGTGTACGTGAGCGCGAGTCAGGGCGCGTACGACTGTGTCGTTTCGATGTATCACGATCAAGGGCACATCCCCATCAAAATGCTCGGATTCCAGAGCGAAGGTGGGATCAGCGGCGTCAATCTCACCATCGGCCTCCCCATTGTTCGGACGAGTGTAGACCATGGCACAGCGTTCGATATTGCAGGTGAGGGTATTGCATCCGAACAGAGCATGATCGACGCTGTTCGAACTGCTGTGAAGCTAGCACAAAATTGAGACAAATTATCAAATAGCAATGGTGTTCCGTGATCTGATCAGAATGTTTTGACAGTGTTACGGAGTAGATGATCTGATGCGATCGGAGCAAATTTCATACTGGTGTGGAAGATTCTTCACTGCAGACAGACAGTCATATTCCGAGAATATATCGTGAAGCCTGAGAACTGCTCCGTTCGAGTGCGTCTTCTTCTGTGAGCAACTACTTTTAATATGTATACGACTGACAAGAGAGTCCTGAGATGAGTTGTTGTCAGTGGTCATCTTCGCGCCCATCACAACGCTTTTCGGATCAATTGACTACTCCACGCGTATGACGTTCACGGACGAAATTCGAGCGGAAGCAGACGAGATCTGGGAAGCAATCCTCGACCATCCGATGGTCCGCGAACTCGGTGAGGGGACACTCGAGGAAGCGCCGTTTCGGTACTGGGTTCGGCAGGATTACGTGTACTTGATCGAATACAGTCGGCTGTTCGCCATTGGGGCTTCGAAAGCACCCACCATCAACCAGATGCAGACGTTCGCCGATCTTCTTGACTCGACAATCACCGTCGAAATGGATCTGCATCGCTCCTACGCCGAAGAGTTCGGGATCAGCGAGGCCGAACTGGAAGCGACGGATCCGTCGCCGACGACGCGTGCGTACACGGATTTTCTCGTGCGCACAGCAGCACTCGGCACGTTCGGTGATATCGTAGCCGCGCTTCTCCCCTGTATGTGGGGGTTCAACGAAACGGGAAAACGCCTCGCTGTGCGGGGGACACCGACTGACGATCGATACGCCGAATGGGTCGATATGTACTCGGGTGAGGAGTTCACAGAACTCACCGATTGGTGTAAGGGATTGATGGACGACGTGGCCGCCGGCGCGTCCGAACGCGATCGTGAGCGCTATCAGGAGCTGTTCGTCACGTCAGCGCGCTATGAGTATCGATTCTGGGACGCCGCGTGGCGAGAAGAAGAATGGGGAGTGTAACCAGCAATACATTCAATATATTCCACTCAACCTCGGCTGTCCCAACGTCTGAAAGGCACTCGATCGTAGCCGTTCACACCGAACTCACCACCGCGACAGGACATGAGGCGTTCTCGATGATATGTTCTACTCGATGCCCGAGAAATGCCCGACGGGATGTCGGTCGTATTTCGCTGCCCATGACTATTAGATCGATCTCTTTGTTGGTGGCTCTGGTGAGAATATCGTGTTCGGGTCGATCACCGACAGAGACGTGTGTCAGCACTTCGGCCCCCATCTGCCGTCCGAGTTCGGCTTCTCGATCGACGATCGCCTCACCGAGTTCAATCGCTTCAGAGACGTCCGGCACAATCAAGGTTTCCTCTGCGTGAGGACGGCTGACCACGTGCATGACCTCAACGATTGCGTTCTGAGCGGTTGCGATCGTAAACGCCACCTCAGCAGCGTGTCGGCTGTACTGTGTGCCGACAGTCGGAAGCAGGATGCGACGAATCGACAGCGCTTCGACCGATCCCTCGTTCGACGCACCGTTTGAACTGACGGTCAGGACAGGGCATGGCGTCACCTGAAGGATGCGATCGATCTCTGTCCCCAACAGTGGCCGACTGATCGCTCGCGGTGAATCGCTCATACCGAGAACCAACAGATTGTACCGGTTCTTTGCCTCTGTAAGCACTGTGTCGCTCACGCTCGTGTCGGCTCTCCGAGTAGTTGTCCGAACCCTCCCATTCGGTCGATCAGAGAGCGCGAGAGACGCCTCAACCTGTTCTAAGCACTGGTTTGCGGAAAGACCGGGAGACTGGGTCCGATCTTCGTGATTGTCCTTTCGCTGGAGATTGCTGTTGACCACGTCTTGGACCAGATTCTTCACTCGCTGTACGACCGAAGACCCACTCCGCTCTGTGTGTTCACTTCGGCTCTGATCGACGTACATGCACGTGATATCGATGTCCCGATGCCGGGTAATGTGTCCAAGAATCTGTGCGGCGACCAGTGAATCGGCACTGCACTGCGTCGGGAGTAGCACACGGTTGATCGTGCCGAGGAAGCTCTGTTCATCAGATGTTCGCTGGTCGAGCCGTTCGGCTTCCGCATCCGAAAGCTCTGTTTTGCCGAGCGTTACCCGTAGTAACGGAGGGGCTGTTAGTGAGGTGACGATCGCGACCATAACAATAATCGAGTACATCTGAATGGTGAGCACACCAATACTCAAACCGATCGTCGCAACGATGATCTCGATTGCTCCGCGGGCGTTCATCCCTGCACCCATCGCGATTCCCTCCCACCGGGAAAGTCCAGCAGCTCTTGCGCCAATGAATGCACCAGTGAATTTTCCAAACGTCGCAACTCCGAGAACGATCATTCCTGCGCCAAAGAGAGCGGGATCAGCCAGCGTGGTGAGATCAACGCGTAGACCAGCCGTGGCAAAGAAGATCGGCGCGAAAACGCTGAGCGTCATCGTTTCGAACACGTGTCGCGTTGCCTGATCGAAGCGGTTGACCTGCCCGATGAGCAAGCCGACAACGAACGCACCCAACACCGCTTCGACGCCGATGTACTGTGTGATCGTTCCGACGCCGAGCGCCAGCACCATTAGTATCGTGATCTTTCCACCCTCACCACCGATAGCCGTATCCGCCCATCGAATAATTGGGTCCGCTAGACGGCGACCGAGCGTGAATGCAAGTCCCAAAAACACGATCAGTAGGAGAATCGTTTCTCCTGCCGTCCCCAACACCGCACTACCACTTGCATCACCGCCCACCTTGGCGAGTGCTGCGACGATCGAGAGAAGAATCCATCCGATGGTGTCGTCGATCATTCCCGCTGCGATCGTTATCTGTCCGATATCACGGTGGATCGCGTCCATGTCGATCAACACTTTCGCAATAACCGGGATCGCAGAGATACTCATTGCCGTTGCGATGAATAAGCTGAATACGAAACGCTGGCCTTCGTCGACAAGAAATTCGGACGGGAGCACGTATCCCAATCCAAAGCCCGTAATAAATGGAACCACAATCCCAGCAGCAGAAACGAGTGCAGCTGGTCGTGCTCGGCTTGCGATGAGTTCGAGATCAGTCTCGAACCCAGTGACGATCAACAACATGAGGAGGCCAAACCAGGAGACGACTTCGATTAGGTGATAGGACCCAGCGAGTTGCGGAAAGATCGTCGTAAACAGGTCAGGATTGAGTGCTCCAAAGACCGACGGACCGAGGACGATTCCAGCGAGCAGTTCACCGACGACGGCCGGAAGTTCCACTCGCCGCGCGAGTTCGCCGAGACCGCGGGCAGTCATCAAGAGCAAGAACAGCTGAGCGAACAGAATGAGTAATGCACGCTCGTCCAGCGGTTCGATAACGACTGGCTGGATCATACCATCAATGCGCCACTCATCCAGATATAGCTGCGGTCGGGTGGAAAGCCAGCCGTAGATACAATTCACTGTAGTAATCATGTAGCGTTGAAACCATCAGAAACAGAGTAGTTTCATCGCCTATCGCAGATAGTAGGCATGTGAGCGTGCGCACGCCCCCAGAGAGACGATGAGTCGGATCGTAGTGTGACTCAGCTCACGCCCGAACACGCCACGTTCGTCCCCAAGAGAAATAATCGACGCTCGATATGCGACGACGATTTCCCCATGACGTATATGATGATGATCATGTTCGACAAAGGTTTTATGGCCGATCTGAGCACTTGAGTAGAAATCCGAGTCGGAGAGGGAAGCGACAGATCGAAGACGGTACCTCGGTAGCCCTGATAGAGACACCCATGTGGCCTTGGGGACACCTCGCTGTTGGCTATCTGTTGTATACGCTCTTTTCGCGTGTGAGCATCGGACGATCACCGACAGCGTCTACGACGCTCGCTGTCGCGGTTGGCACACAGTTTCCAGATCTCATCGATAAACCACTGGCGTGGACGTTCGGTATCCTCGCTTCTGGACGCTCATTCGCACATTCGCTGTTGATCGCGTCGTCCGTTATCGTGCTCATATTCCTCGTTTCGAGGCGACAAAAGCGCATCTCCCTTGCTATCGCCTTTGGCATCGGCTACCTCTCACATCTCGTTGCCGACGCAGTCTTGCCACTCGCGCGGGGCGAGTACCAGTTTATCGCGTTTCTTGGCTGGCCGATTACCCGACCACCACTCGATAGTGAGGAGATGAGCTTCATCAGCCAGTTTATGTCGATGGAGTTCACACCGTTTTTCATCCTCCAACTTGTGCTCGGCGGCGTTGCAGCTGTCGTCTGGTGGTGTGACGACGCACCCGGTCTGCAACGGCTCCGTCGATGGACCATTCACAGGGGCCAGCGGACAGAATAGTTGATGAACTGTGACGGACCGCACGACGTCTTCTCACAGACGATTGCCGTGTCTCGTCCTCAGTTTCCGAAGGTTAGGTCGAAGAAGATCGCATCATTCACGTGGATAAAATCGACCGTCTCCGTGTAGTTGTATCCGTCCTCGCTGTCTCCGTTTGCCGCGGAGACGTGCCCGGAGACGGATGATCCATACTCGGTCTCGGTCTCCTCTGAGACAGATGTAGGAGAGATGGTATCACGCGCAGAGATGTAGTACGTCCATTCGCCATCCACTGCGGTCACGTATAGATCACCAGAGCGGCCGTCGAGATCGTGTTCGATCCGAAGGCGATTGCGCTGATCGTCGGTGATCGTGAGACGCGAAACGGGACCTGTGCTGGTGAAAGTATCGTAATATCCCCCATGAATTGTTCCAGCGGCCACATCACCAGAGATCGACATCTCGATCGTATCGTTGTCCTCGGCAGCTGCTCCTTTCTGAATCTCGCCGGCGTGTTCGATCGTGTACTCCCACGGGCCATCATCGAATGCGTGGACCGTAATTGGATACGATGACTGATCACTCGCCGATGCTGTCGCGCTCGCACTGCCAGTCATTCCGACGATACCAGCCGCAGAAGCAAGTTTCAAGAAAGCACGCCGCCCAACTAAGGATCGTCCACTCATAGTTGCAGGTAGTCTCACTGTCTGATCTTATGATGAGTCTTGTGGCCGAGACGATACTACAAACGGTGATGCTGGTTTGGATTACTCACTGACCTGAATGTCAACAAACAAACAAAGATAGTGGCAAGCTCTGACACACCATGCTACAAGTATGCTACGCACGTAATGCACCCTATGGCACAGTGTGCCCATTGCGAAGCCGACATCACCGAGTGGGCTGAGCGCATCGAAGCAGCAACCAAGCCACCGAGTACGCCAAAAGTTTGGACATGTCCAGAATGTGATAAAGTTCTCGGTGTCTCTGATTGGGGCACTTCACACCGCGAGTAGCGCCTTACCACCGGCTCTGTGATCAGTAAGAGGATCGAATATCCCACACAACGTAAGAGTCTGAGAATCCCCGGTTGCTGCTTGATGAGCAATCTCACTACTAACAGAAGGATCTCGTAGACGGAGATCGATTAACAATCCCATGATGTTGTGTTCAGAGCTACGTTACCAGCTTGGTACCGGCTATTTTTCACAGACGTGCCCTGCTGTTCACTTGGTGGGACGACAAAAGTAGTCGGTTCACCCGACGCAGCTCGCTTCGGTGCGTTCAAGAATCACTGTGTACTGATCGACGCCGAAGTCTTGTGGATCACCGTACTGGTTAGTACGTGGGTAGATCCCAGCTCGGAGGAGTTCCCAATACACCGGTCGTGCCTCGGCTGTCCGCAGAAACCGCGGTTCTCGCCCGAACCGTGCTACCACCTCGTACGGATACGTGTTCTCCGCGAGGAGATTGTGATAGTACGCACGCACTTGTGGGTTCGAGTGATCGCTTGCCCGTTCGCTATGATTGTCCGGCGCAAGATACATGAACGACGTTTGGTAATTGAGCTGGATGTACGTCGGGCACCGCTCGGGCATGTCGAGTACCCACTCCGCAAGCATGTGTTCGTATTCATCATTAGTTGGGAGATTCGGCCGATGTGTCGTCATCGCGTATGGGACTGCGGCGTCTTGAGGATCGGTCGCGTACGTCTCGACAGTCGCGTTTTCCGTTGCGTGATCAGTGAGCCACTTGGCCGCTTGATCGCGCGGTTGCGTCGCGTAGCCGACAGTACCGAGTCCGGTGTAGAACGCGCTCGTCACGAGGAGAACGGCGGTGGCCACTCGCGCCAGTCTTGGTCGCTGAACCGCTGTGTGTTGTAACGCGACCGCGAGCAACACGAGGAGGAAGGGGACCGTCAACAGCAAGTGATGCGTACGGATATACGCCCACTGAGAAAATACTAACAGGGTGGCTCCAACCACGAGCAGCGAAAGGACAATTCCATCACTTTCGATCGAGCGCTGTCGATGTCGGAGGCGATCAAAAGCGGCTACAACAGCAGCGAGACTCCCGACAAACAATGGAAACCCGAGACCGTTGAGATAGCCACGAAGCAGCCACCACCACGACGGCCGGCGGAGCCATCCGTGTGAGGAGCCTTTTGCTGTCGTGCCGCGAGCCACTCGGTCGAAGAGCACGTCGACGCCGCCACTCACTGCGCTTGGAAACCCGATGTAAACAGTGACGATCCCGATAGCTGCACCGCTCACGAGCATTGTCGGTCGGAAGAGTGCTTCCATCGGTGTAGTCCCGTGACGGCGCGCCCGTAACAAGTACGCCCCGGCCAACAGGACAACCCCAACACCCGCTGTGAGCTTAAAGGCAATAGCGATTCCACCAAACAGACAGCCTCCAAGAAACCGCCGCGATGACCCGGTCTCCACGTACGCGAGCGCGTAGATGAACGTGAGCAATAAGAAAAACAGCGCGGGGACATCTTCACCAGCTTCGTGGGCGAGAACCACTAACCCCCACGTAAGCGCAAGTGTGGTTGCAGCGAGCCGTCCGGTCGCCCGATCGCGGAGCATCGTCCCAATCCGGTAGACGAGATAAACACACCCGACCGCGAGCGTGACGTTAACCAACCGGGCAGAGACAATTGCTACGGACCACACCCACGATGGTAGTATCTGCCAGTACGTCCAATGGCCGATCGTCCACGCCTCCGAGAGATCCGTGAGCTGTTCCAATCCTCCAGTAAGCGCGAGATAACACAGTAGCGGGAGCAGGACGATCCCATACAGGTAGAACGTCGCGCCGTACGAGCGCCAGAAAATGATGCCGTCACGGAGCGAGTCGACACTCGGATCTTGGATGGAGAAGCCGATCGCTTCCATGATATCAACGATCCGCCAACGCTCATCGCGCGTTGCGAAGTTCGGTACGCGGTGCCAGATCCAGAAGCTACAGAGTGCTGTTGCAAGGAGGAGAATATAAGCCAAGTACGGATCGCTACGGAGATCGTTGACAACCTGTCGCTTGGCGCGGACAATAGGGGCGGTGAGTCGTCGAAGCATGATTGTGATCAGTGGCTAAGTCAATTGATGGAGGGAATACTGGTGGTCATCGATCGATCGAGCATTTGCATCGAGTGCCAGCAGTTCGCCGCCGAATACGTCCGAAGTTTTCGTTGCATGGACTATCTTGCAGTGAGAGGGATAAGACGGCGTGTTAGTATCGTCGGTGCACAACATACGTAGATATATCTACTGAGAATCTGTTCTATCAGATATGACCGTCGATACACTGGCGGTACAGCGAATCGTTGGTATGGGTGAGTGCAAGCTGGCACGGTGACGCTGAACATCCCGTCGCTCTTAAATTGGGATCAGTTCTGCTTGATACGCCCGTAGAAACGAGCGCAGACGACCGATCCCTGTAGCGAGCAACAATCACTTCAGCCGCGTCAATCTACTCTTCGTATGGCGACTGATCGGTCGAGCCAATGGGAGTACAAAACAGTTCGCCCGCCAACAGAAGCAACACAGAAAGAGGCCGCAGATCCGACAAAGCAGCTGAACGAACTCGGGAAAGCTGGCTGGGAACTCGCCGGCACCATCGACTACACCGGCGGTGGGACGAAGTATCTCGTTTTCAAACGTCCACAATCGATGGAGTGAAGAATCGTTACCGGTCGTATCATCGGATTTTTGTGAATAGCTCGTATTTGCTACGGGTACAGATGAGTTTTGAACCAACTGCGGATACCATGAGAGAGCGGGCCAATGAGAGCCGTCTCAAACTCTGGTTGTTACTCGGTGCCAATCGGCTGATCGTCACCGGGTTGTTGGTCCTATTCATTTTTCTCAACTACCTCGCATTGAGTGTGCTGTACGGGACGCCGCTGTCGGCGGCGATCGGGACAGGGGATACGATCGAAACGATGTTTTCGACGATGATTAGCGGCATCATCACTGGTACCACGCTCGTCGTCACCATCAGCCAGCTCGTCATCGCTCAAGAAACAGGTCCACTCGGTGATCAACACAGACGGATGAGTGATGCGTTGGATTTTCGTGATTACACCGAAGAGTTTACTGGAACGACGACGCCAGCTGACCCATCGGCGTTCCTCAAGACGATCCTCGATACGACGACCGAGCGGGCATACGCGTTCCGGGATGCCGTCGACGATACACCGAACTCAGAACTCACTGCGGACGTAGAGACGTTCACAGACAGCCTGATTGAGAACGCAAAGACAGTCAGCGAGCAGCTCGATGGGGCTCAGTTCGGAACGTTTGACGTGCTGTTTGCGTCGTTGAACTATAACTACTCGAAGAAGCTCTTCGAGGTAGACCGGCTCGAAAATGAGTATGCAGACAGTCTGAGCGACAACGCAGCCGAAACACTTACCGAACTCGATACAGCCCTTGCGATGTTCGGACCAGTACGCGAACATGTCAAAACGTTGTATTTTCAATGGGAGCTGATGAACCTCTCGCGGTTGATTCTGTACGCGGCGGTTCCGACACTGGTGCTTTCCGGATTCATGCTGTCGTTCGCCGGACCAAGCTCATTTCCGGGATACTTCCTCGGGATCGAACGGTTGCTTTGGGTCGTCGGAATCGCATTTACGATCACACTCACGCCGTTCTTACTACTCGTGGCCTACCTGCTCCGCATCGCTACCGTTGCCCAGCGTACCCTCGCTATTGGACCACTCATTCTTCGCTCCTCAGAACGATAACCACACTGTGCCGATATATAAGTTTGTGAAACAATCGATTCAAGCGGAACCAATCTGGATCCGAAGCTCGGATTTCTGGCCGAATTTAGCTGATGACATATAAAAAACACTACGTTACAGACGTATGCTTGTAACAGCAAGCAATAGGTACAGGTCATTCGATTCGCCCGTACAAGGAACTCTCCCGGGAAGGCGTACGGAAGAGATTACGACCGGATGTGCTGTGTCTCCTACAGAGTGTAGAAATGTGAATGATGTTTGACGTTATTCTAGGTGATTTCTACAGTCGATTTATCGTCACGAGACAGGATCAGTCGTATCACACTCAACAGACAGATGACTGCCCACGCAGTTCCTGAAAAGAGGATCGAAATCAGCTGCTGACTCGAACCATCTGGTGAGCAGCGGTACAGAGAGAGCGCCATCTTCTAATGGGATGGCTGGATTACGTTTCAACGTGCACACAGACGTAGGCGTGAACGATAGACAGAGTGTTGACTGTCGATACTCAATTGCAATGTATATTAAAGGGACAGAGCAGCATGAGCGATGAACCGAGCGACACAATGCGCGAGCGGATCAACGAGAGCCAAACGAAGTTATGGATCCTGCTTCGGGCAGATCGTGAGCGGCTCGCCAGTATCGTACTCGGCGGTATCTTCGTCTCGTTCATCGCTGTTGGGATACTCGATCCGACACCGCTTCGGGCGGCGATCACGAGTAAGGATCCAATCGAAACACTCTTTGAGGAGTACGTCGCGGCGATCATCACCGGCGTAACGCTCGTGCTCACGCTCAATCAACTCATACTTTCACAAGAACTTGGTGCAGTTGGTGACCAACGCGAGCGCATGGTAGGCGCGATGGACTTCCGCGAGGATGTCGAGGATACGATTGATGCGCCAATCACCCCACCGGAGCCGTCAGCGTTCCTTCGGGCAATCATCGACGCGACGCAAGCACGGGCGAACGATCTTTCAGAAGCCGTCTCCGAGAGCCGAGATGAGCAGCTGCGAGATCACACTGACGCCTACATCGAAAGCCTCACTCAGAACGCAACGGAAGTCAGCAACCAACTCGAAGACGCACAGTTCGGGACGTTCACGGTGCTGTTCGCCGCACTCGATTACAACTACTCGTGGAAGATTTACGAAGCCCGCCGCCTGAAAAACGAACACGCCGACGGACTCACCGATGAAGCCGACGAGGCATTCGATCGGCTCATCGAGGTGCTGAAATTCTTTGGTCCTGCTCGTGAGCACTTCAAAACGCTATATTTCCAGTGGGAGCTCGCAGACCTTTCTCGTACGCTGCTGTACGTCGCAGTTCCCGCTGTCGTTGTCACCTCGATAATGGTGCTTTTTGTGGGAAATCCAGGCACAATCACTGGCACGACAGCTGGTGTCGACAACCTACTCTGGGTTACAAGCGCAGCGGCGACGATTGCACTCTCACCGTTCATTCTACTACTTTCGTACATTCTTCGAATCGTGACCGTCGCCAAGCGGACGCTTTCGATCGGTCCGTTCATTCTCCGAGAAACCGACCGGAGCGAAAGTATCGATTGGGATGAAGAATGAAATCGGTCTATTACTCAAAAATAAATGCCCGATCAATAGATAGATGGCTATCTTCGAGAGTCATCTATCAGAGCAATTCCAACGGGCACGCACAGCGACCGTCAAGTCTGCTATCGCGGTAATGAATTAACCCATCTGCACACCCGCTATATCGATAGTTTGAGTATATCGTCGCAAGTATTTGCCTATCGATCAGGACTCTCCAATATCATTTCTCTCGAAGATCAGCGGCAGAGATGGACGACGGTTTGATTGCCAGAACCGCGGGAGTCTATCTTCGATGATTTACTCGAACGACATAGAGCACTCGATCAGTACCATCCGAATCATCGAAGAAGAGACCGATGGTTATCGAGAGAGCCAGAAGCCACAAAGTCACCATACAATTAGCAAGAGTAAGCCGGTCGGACAGTTGATTACGTTCTAAGAACAAAGTAACGATCAGAATATCAACCACTCACAACACCGTTCCTCATCAAATTCGGGAATGTACTTCTAAAGAGTTTATATAATATGCATTAAATAGATAGATTATTAATATTTTGTGAGGGAGTGTGTGAACCACACTCGCCGTCGACAACCGAAACCGCGAGTAGAGTGAATAGCGATCAGGAGTGGAAGATGTTACAGTCGATCAGCTCTCTGTCGAGATCTGACGATCAGTACCGAGCCAGCCATCGAGTAGACCGCTCACAGCGATGACAACGAGGCCGACTGCGGCAATGTAAGCGTACGTCGATTGGATGCCAACGAGATCGAGTAACCGGCCAGTAACGAGTTCTCCGACACCTGATCCGGTGGCAAAACCGAATCCAGTAAGAAACGTTTGTGCGGTCGAACCGATCGATTCGGGCGCGAGTTCGTGTGCGAGATTCACCGCCGCGAGCATGAACGCAGCGTAGCCAACGCCGAGGAGGAGTTGCATGCTGACGACGATACTCGCCGCCGGTGCTGAGGCGTAGAGTGCGAACGTGATGACGTGACAGGCCGCGCCAGCGATCAGTAAACGACGATACGACGCCGTAAAGCGAGCAGCATAGAGAAAAACGACCGCTTCACCAAGTGTCTTCGCGGCGACCGAGAGTCCGGTGATCGCATCGCTTGCGCCGAGGCTCTTGACGTATACCGAGAGATACGCGCCTCCAGCAGGGAACATCGCACCCATCAAGAATGCGGCGACTAACAGCGCAGCGAAGTTCCGATCTCTGATGAGCGA
Organism: Halocatena marina; assembly: GCF_023276375.1. Taxonomy (GTDB): domain Archaea; phylum Halobacteriota; class Halobacteria; order Halobacteriales; family Haloarculaceae; genus Halocatena; species Halocatena marina. Next base: position 1,902,689 of record NZ_JALLPK010000001.1, read on the forward strand.
TGCCGCGCGCAGACCGACGCTTTCGGTCGGTGGTTTGCTCTCGACGGGGATTCGAATGAGGATGACCGCGAGCGCGGCCATGCCGGCAGCAAAACAGTAGAAAACGATAACCGATCCAACTTGCGAACTGACGAGACCGATTCCGAGTGCAGCGACGCCGAACGCGATACTGCCGTAGGCGCGGACGCTTCCGTACGGTAACCCCGCCGAGAGCAGCATTGAGTTGGCGACTGGACGGACCGGTGCACGGAACGCAGCGAGCGCGACCGTGACGAACACGAGCAGCGGGAAGGCCGACGCAAACTGTGGATAAGCGAGCACCAGCACGCCCGAAACGACGACGCTCCCAAACAGGATCCGCTTTTGTGCGCCGAAACGATCGCTCAGTACCCCCCACAGCGGAAGTGCGGCGATACCGGCCACCCGGAGCAAAAACCCAATCGTTCCCATCTGGACTCCGGTCATCCCAATGTCAGCGAAGTAGGCGTTTCGATACACAACAAAGCCGCTCAATGCGGCGAAGTACAGAAAATAAAACGACTCAAAGTAGCGACGCTCGTCCATCTGCTCGCAGTTCCCAACCGAGTGGCTTAGTCGCTCGCCTATCGGTGAACATTGTTAGTAACTCGTCACTAATTCGTACAAACGTGGAACGTCAGTTGGAGCTGTCAGCGCGTATCGAACGCGACGACCGTCTTGATACCATCAGTGTTCTTCTCGAATGCGGCGTCTGTCTCTTCAGGCGTGTAGACGCCAGTGATGATATCATCGACGAACCAGTCGGGAAACGCTGCCAATCGCTTCTTGGCCATCTCAAACTGCCTGACGTTGGAGTTGACACTTCCAAAGAGCATCTTATTCTGGAGCACCATCTCGCGGTGGAGTCGCCCGCCATCGATCTCGAACTCCCAGTCGCCCGGTATTCCGAGCAACGCCCCGACGCCGTTGGGCGCAAGCGCGTCAACGGTTTCGAATGCGTGTTTTGCGTAGCCGGTCGCCTCGTAGACGAAGTCGACCGCTTCGTGGGCGTCGGCCATCGCCTCGACAGACGTTTCTCGCGAATCGACGTACGTGCCGCCGAGTCGCTCGATGATGTCGATCGTCGGATCAGGTCGATCGCGTCGGCCGAGGCAGTAGGTTCGCTGGAATGGAGACGACGGCGTCTCTAACATGGCGAGCGTGAGAAGACCCAACGGTCCGTTGCCGAGTACGAGTGCACTCTCAGGCTCCCACTCGAACGCAGACCGAGCGGCGAGCGCGTGTTCCAACGCCTTCTCTGAGTTCGAGATTGGCTCGACGAGGAAGCCGTACTCCGCGAACGAGTCGGGAACTGAGACGAGGAATTCCGGTGAACTAGTGAAGAACTCGGACATGTAGCCGTGTGCTCCGACGATGCCGCGTTCGACGTACTGACCGTCAGGAGCCATATCCGGCTCACCACGCTCGAAGTACTTGTTCGTCTCCGGCGGTCGACGAACCGTCGGTACGACGAGTTCGCCCGCTTTGAGCGCAGTGCCGTTGGCGTCTTCGACGACGGCGACGGCCTCGTGGCCGAGAATCTGGTAGTCATCTCCTGACGGGAATCCACCGTGGTTGTTCTGTATCACTTCGTGGTCGGTTCCGTCGATACCGACACGGAGTGTCCGAAGCAGTGCTTCGCCCGCTTCGGGCGTCGGGCGAGGAACATTGGCGAGGGTTGGGCGCGATTCGCCACGCCTAATGACGACTGCTCTCATTCGACGATTCCTCCGCTCGACACTGGAATGAGTCGTGAATCTACGCGCGCTGAATAGGATTTGGCGGGTACTGACATGAAATGAGCTTCCGCGCAGACAGAGATAAACGCTCCGACGACAGTCGAATGTGAGACGAACTCACCGGCCGAACGCGCCGTCAGGGAGCGACAACCGACCATTACTCGCGTAGTGTCCGTTCGTCGGTTTCAGCAGTGTGTTTCTTATCAGATCAGCGCGGACCCTCTGTTGGAAGCTCCGTCATGGAATACGAAACCACAATCTACGAGGAATGGGATGTCCCGCGCGTCATCAACGCTGCGGGCACAAAAACACGAATTGGTGGGAGTCGCATCCGACCAGAGGCAGTTGAGGCGATGAGCCGGGCTTCGGAGTCGTTCGTCCGCCTTTCGGATCTACAAGTCCGTGCAGGTGAACTCATCTCCGAAGTGACCGGTGCGGAGAGCGGCTACGTTGCTAGCGGCGCGGCGGCCTGCATGACGCTCGCGGCAGCGGCTGCCATCGCTGGGGACGACCTCGGAACGATGGCCCGTCTTCCCGACACAGAGAACGTTCCGAACGAGATCGTAATGGCTCGGACACACCGAAATGGCTACGATCACGCGTTTCGCGCGGCAGGCGCGCGCATCGTCGATGTCGGGAATAACGACGTCTCGCTCGGCACGGGATCGAACAGCACCGAGCCGTGGGAGATCGCTGATGCCATCAACGAAAAAACTGTCGCGGTCGGCTATATGGAGAAAGTGTACAGCACGCCACCGCTAGAGACGGTCGTCGATATCGCTCACGAGCATGATGTTCCGGTCATCGTTGACGCTGCGGCCGAAGTACCCCCACGCGAGAATCTCTCGGCGTTCGTCGATGCGGGCGCGGACATGGTCGTCTTCAGCGGTGGAAAAGCCATCCGTGGACCGCAGACGACCGGCATTCTCGCAGCCAAACGCGAATACGTTCGATCGGCCGCGCTCCAACACCTCGACATGCACGTTGCCGAAGCGGTCTGGGAACCGCCGGAAGAACTGTTCAACAAAGAACAGCTCGCAGGTGTTCCACGACAGGGTATCGGTCGTCCGCTGAAAGTCGGGAAAGAAGAACTCGCTGGCCTCATTGCGGCGCTCGAATCGTTCGTGGCGGAAGATCAGCGCGCGTTGAACGCAGAATGGGAGGAACGCGTCGAGCTTGTTGCTGATGGTCTCTCGGGAGTTACTGGTGTGTCAACGACGAAACGAGCGGGTGGGAAGCTGATGGTCGCACCCGAACTCTTTATCGAAATTGATTCTGACAACGCTGCGCTCGATGCCATCGAGCTCGTTGGTTCGCTCCGAACAGAAACACCCCGCATTTTTGTCGGCTCAGACGATCTCCCAGACGCGTTCACGATCAATCCGATGTGTCTTACCGACGAAGAAGCAGCGTACGTGATCGAACGGCTCCAAAGCCATCTCACAGACAGCTGATAGCTATTGTTATTTGGAGCACTGCTGTATCAGTGCGGTTGATCGACAGGAAAAACAGATGGCTCCTCGGTAGCGTCGGACTGAGGAGAAACACTCGTGCAGTCGTACCAATGCACTGAGCGAGTTGCACAGATATTCGTCGCAGACATCATGAATTGACCATGTCCATCATCACTACCAGATCCGTGAACTTGATCGATGTGGCCCAAAATGTCCGAGAGGTTCACTTTCGGGAAAGAAATCAATGCTTCATAGCACGAGGCAAAGCCAGCTCAAAAACGGATTACAGCAGATCAGGGGCACAACGGCTATATGAGTGGATCGCATCTGCCCGGTGAGATGGTCCGACCGGCAATTCAGCTGCACACGCTTCGCACACTCGATGAACCGCTGACCCAAACGCTCCACCGCGTCGCTGATACGATATACGAAGGAGTAGAGTTCGCTGGACTCGGCGACGAATCGCCCTCGACCATTGCTACCACGCTTGAGAGCACTGGTCTCGACCCCGTCGGTGCGCACGTTGGACTCGACGCGCTGGAGACCGACTACGAGTCGACGATCGCTGCCTACGAGGCACTTGGGTGTGAACGGATTGTCGTCCCGTCGTACGGTGCAGACGAGTTCTCCTCTGACACAATCTCCGAGGCCGCGGATCGACTCTCGGTGCTCACTGACCGCCTCGCTGACGATGGATTCGAGACCTTGTATCACAACCACGCCTACGAGTTCAGTAGATACGACGATACCATCGCTTACGACGCGCTCGTTACTCAGACAGATGACCGACTCGGACTGGAGTTCGATACCGGACTCGCGCGCTACGGCGGTGTCGATCCGAGCACGTATCTCGAACGCTACGCCGACCGTTGTTCGCTCGTTCACCTGACAGACACAATTCCTGAGAGCGATGCCACGCTTCACGTGGATCTCGGCGAGGGAGTCGTCGCCCTCGATGCATGCGTTGATGCAGCAGCCGACGCCGACTGGCTCATACACGAAAACGGACTGACGTCGAATCCATCGGCAACACTCGAATCGAGCGCAACCTGCATCGAGACGTTGCTCAACACCGTCTGAATCATTTTCGAACTCGAACTGCGGTAGAATGATACGTAAGATAATAGATGGCGATGACGTGGGTATAGTGTTCGGAGGCAAATACTTATCAGAGAGGCAGCAAACATAGCCGTATGCGACGCATCGTCATCGTAGGGCGGAAGACGGCGGTGCAAGCCCACGCGGAACGGTACGCCTGTTTCGACGACGCGACCATCACTGGCGTCGTAGAACACGATGATGAAGTCGATATCGACGCGCCGAGCTATGATTCGCTGGCAACTGCGCTTGATGCTCACGAAGTCGATGCGGTAGATATCTGTGGACCGGGAGCTGCCTCCACCGATGCTCTTGACACCGCACTCGCGGCAGGAATACCAGTTCGTTGCGATCCACCGTTCGCACTCGATGAGCAGAGATTCGACCGACTCGTCTCGCGGGCGTCGAATACGAGCGGATGGTTGATGGCCCACTCTCCGCACCGATTCTCTCGGCTCTATGAACGGCTCCGATCGAGCGTCGAGACGGGCGGCATCGGAGCGATTGGTGTTGCACGGATCAAACGAACCGCACCGTTCGACGGTCCTGGGTGGAACGTCTCGTACACCGGGATCGACACCACCCACGAGAACACGCTCTGTGCGATTCTCGCCCACGATTTCGATGTTCTCGACTGGACGTTCGGCACCGTCGATCGCGTTTTCGTCCGGAAGCGTTCTGCCGGGCGATACGATCACGTACACGCACTTCTCTCGTTTCGCAATGGAGGACGGGCAACCGTCGAGACAACGTGGGATAGCGACGTTACGCCATCTCCCCGGGTCGAAGTCGAGTACAGCGGTAACCACGGACGTGTCGATTTCAGCGAGCGTGACGCATCAACTGCCCTCCGCGGTGAGGAGTGCTCGTTGACGGTCGATCCGCTCGAAGACGACTGTCGCGGTCGGCTCCTCCGGACATTTATCGACCGGCTTCGGGGGGTTGAACGTCCACCATCGGATGTGGCACCCGAGAACGCCTCGCAGATCGCCATCGCTGCTCGCCGTTCCATCGATAAGAGCATTCCAGTTTCCCTTACGGAGGGAGAAACGTGACCGTTCGCATCGGTATCTGCTCAACTGCCCACGTTAACGCTGAGGTGTACGCAGCACTCGTATCACAGCTCCCGGGAGCCGATCTCGTCGGACTCTCAGACGATAAGCCAGAACGTGCACGGCGGCAGGCGAACGCAGTCGGCGTGTCGGTGCTGTCACACCGCGAGCTACTACGTCGGGTCGACGGTGTGGTTATCTGTTCACCGACAGCCGTTCACGACGAGTTGATCACCCTCGCTCTTGACCACGACGTCGCTATCCTCTGTGAAAAGCCGCTTGCAACTGCACTCTCGGAGGCGAAAACGATCCGTGAGCGGTGCGTACGCAGTGACCTCGTTACCGGAATGGCGATGCCGATCCGCTGTAGTCGACCGATGCGACGCCTCAAGGAACGCTACGAATCGGGGGATCTCGGCGATCTCGTCGCCGTTTCAGGGATCAATCGGGGCCGAATGCCCGGCGGCTGGTTCGTTGATCCCGATCTGGCAGGTGGAGGAGCCGTAGCCGACCACACCGATCATATTGTTGATGTGGTCCGCTGGCTCACTGGCGAAGAAATCCGTGAAGTGTACGCCGAAACGGCCACCCAGTTTTACGATATCCCGGTCGAGGACGTGAACCTGCTGTCGATGGAACTGACCGGTGGCGCATCCTTCCTCCTCGACGGCTCGTGGAGCACTCCACAAGCAAATCCGTTTTGGGGAGACGCAGCGGTCGAACTCATCGGAACGGAAAAGACGCTATCAGCTGATTGCTTCGGCCATCAGTTCAGACATACTCGAGACACGGGACACGGTAAGCCCGTTGAATCTGTTTACTGGGGTGCTGACCCGAACAACGCGCTGTTGCGCGACTTTGTCGAGTCGATACTGACCGGCCGCGAGCCAGTGACACCAGTCGAAGATGCCGTCCGAACCGTCGCCGTGATAGCAGCTGCGTACGAATCAGTCGAACGAGGCGAACCCGTCGAAGTTACGTACTGACCGCCGATTCGGCTGCCGTCGTGTCCACTCTGTCTTTTTTTGAGGAATCAGCCTCAGCTCGTCCGAGCGGTCGTTCCGTCCAGTTCGACTGGCTCGCCCCGTTTCGCGGATTCGAAGGCCGCTTCGACCACGGCAATGTCGTTGACGGCGTCGGATCCCGTCTTCAGCGGCTGGCGATTTTGTACAACGGCTTCGATGAAATCCTCGATAAGACCTTCATCCGGGTTCGACCCCCAGTACAGCGACCGGATGCCCGGTTCGTTGGTATCTCGCGTCTGCTTTATTTTCTGGTCGAAGCAGTCGATGGAGATCACACCCTCGGTACCAACGAGGCGGAGCGTCGCATCGCCCCAAAAGTCCCACTCCTCAGGCCTGCTCCACGAGCCATCGAGAACGAACTCCGTTCCGTCGGTCAGTTCCATCGACAGCAGGTTCACGTCCTCGACCGGGATGTCGTGGAATCGTGTATCAGTTTCGGCGTACACCTCGCGGATTTCTTCGCCAGTGAGCCAGCGAACCACGTCGACAATGTGTACCGAATGATCCGTGACTGCACCACCGCCCGCGAGGTCGGGGTCGACAAACCAGCCACCGGGCATCTTCCCACGGTTCGTCCCGCTGAGGAAGTGGAGTTCGCCGAGCGCACCATTCTCTACCGCTGTCCTTGCGTTCCGGACCGGTTGGGTGAACCGAAGGGGCATCGCCACACCGAGGTGGATATCTGCTTTACTGGCACTGTCAACCATTTTCTGTGCCTGAGCGACGGTCGGAGCCAGCGGCTTCTCACAGAGGACATCGACACCAGCGGCCGCTGCACGATCGACCCACGCGGCGTGAGCAGCGTTCTCCGAACAGACGATGACTGCATCAACCGCGGCGAGGAGTTCGTCCGGCGCACGAAAGTCGACGCCGTATTCGTCAGCTTTCGCGCGGGCGTCGTCGATCCGGTCGCCGGTCTCCGTGACGCCGACAAACTCGACAGCAGTGAGCTCAGTTAGGCAGGCGGCATACGAGTTCGCGTGGAGATGCGCGGTCGAACAAATACCGATGCGGACCGTCACGCGCCCACCTCCGTCGGAGAGACGGGCTCTCCGCGCTCGCTGGACTCGATGGCCGCGAGCGCGATTCTGACTGCCTGACGGGCATCGTCGGGCGTAATATCGGGGTCATGTCCGGTCTCCGCACACTCGATGAAGTGTTCGAGCTCCGTCGTGTAGGGGCTTTTCACGAGCGGGCTGGTGGGAGCGTTCGTTCCTTCAGCACCACCAGAGACGCGGACAGCAGATTCGTCTCGTGAATCGAACTCCAGCATTCCTTCGTCGCCAGCGAATTCGTAACTGGTCGTGAACGGCGTCCCCTCCGGGTATCCCCACGACGCCTCGACGTGACCGACGGTTCCGTCTGCAAACCGCAGTACGACCGAGGAGTGCTGGTTGAGGTGACCATCGTCCCACTCAGCCGTGCGGGCGAATACGTGGTCAACCTCGCCAACGAGCCAGCGGAGATAATCGAAATCGTGAATTGCCATGTCGAGCAGCACGCCTCCGCTCTGTTCTTTGTCACTGAACCATGAATTGCTGGCATATCGCGGCGGAGCGGAGAACCGTTCGGTGCGAACTGTTCCGAGGGAGCCAATCTCACCAGCATTGATTCGTCGCCTCGCCTCGACGTATTCGGGGAAATATCGCACCACGTGACCGGTCATGAAGGTGATTCCGGCGTCGTTCACCGCATCGACGATGGCGTCGGTTCCCTCGGCAGTCCGTGAGAGTGGTTTCTCACAAAACGCGTCAAGACCACGTTCTGCGGCCGCTACGACGAGCGGTCGGTGTGTCGGTGTCGGCGTACAGATATCGACGGCCGTCACGTCGGCCTCGTCCATCATTGTCTTTGCATCGTCATAGAGATCGGCATGCGGTGCATGCGCTTTGGCAAACGACGATCGGTCGTCCCCGAACGACGCGACCGCCACCACCTCGGCGTCAGCGATCTGCTGGTAGCTGGTAGCATGCGTCGTGGCCATGAAGCCACTCCCCACTAATCCAATTCGTTGCATCACCACCACGTTGTGGAACTGGTACTATTAAACCTTCTGCAGTGATGGGTCGTTCTTAAATATTCGACCACGTGGTGCGAGTGGTTCCAGCAGCGACGCCAACACCAGCAAAGCGGTCGCTTTCGTCGAACACCGAGAGGATAACCGACGGATCTTCGAGTAAACGGTGACGGAGGTGACTCCCGCGAGCGCGCCCGCCACCGGTCCGAGTGATATCGAGTACTTCGAGGAACTCCCACTCGCGCAGGAGATCGTGGACACGACGCTTCGAGAGCGCTTCCAAGCCAGTGTCAGCGCAGACATCTTCGTAGGCAGCGTACACGTCGGGCGTTTTGAACGTCCGCGTCTTCTCGACAAGTGCTAACGAGACGACCGCAAGTAGCGTCGCTTTCTGCTGTATCGTCGCGCCCGCAAATAGCGCCCGGAACCGATCTCGTTCGGCAAGCGTGGTTGCGTCTCGAACGTGCTCAACGGTAAGCGCATCCGATCCGTCACTCGAAGCGAGTTCCCCAGCGTGTCGCAGCAGATTGATCGCCTTTCGTGCGTCGCCGTGTTCCTCTGCTGCGAGTGATGCACACTCAGACACCACGTCCTCAGAGAGCACATCAGCACCGAATGCAGCCGTGCGGTTGTTGAGGATCGCGTGAAGATCCTCACGGTTATACGGCGTAAAGACGATTTCACGCTCTTGAAGGCTGCTCTTGACGCGTTCTCGAAGCTGACTCCTGTATTTGATCTTGTTGCTAATACCGACGAGACCGACAGAACAGCGATCAATTTTCCCAGCCTCCGTTGCGCGTGATAATTGCAATAGGATGTCGTCGTCTTCGAGACAGTCGACCTCATCCAAGACGGTGAGCACAACGTCGAACCGTGTATCGAGAACGTCCCAGAGTTGTTCGTAATACTGAGAACGCCCGACACCAGTTTCAGGCACGACGAGTCCGGTTTTCTCAGAATCATTCAATCTCCGGACCATCGCTCTGATTGCGCGTGTTTCCGTGTTCTCTTGTGAACAGTCGACAACCACACGACCAACCGAGACGCCGTTTTCGGACGCGGTATCGACGATTTGGTTCGTCGCGTATCCTGCACAGAGCGATTTTCCGGATCCTGTTTTCCCGTACAGAAAGACGTTACTCGGCGTCTCTCCTGTCACAGCGGGATTCAGCGCGCTGGCGAGACGGCGAATTTCCTCATTACGGGCGGCGATGTGCTCTGGCTCTGGAACGTGACCGACATCAAGCAAGAGCTTTTCTGAAAAGATGCTGTCCCGTGCGCTGAACACGTCGTCAAGGGCGTTTGCGTTTTCCCGTCCGTCGTCCCGTGTCATTCGATGACACTATAGCGACGATCCTGATAAACTCGTCGGGCGGCCCACCGAACCGAATTGGTCCGTCACACGGGTCGGTAAGTATTCTAATGCACCGCTCTCCACTCCCCCTCCCCTCGTTTCACCTGTATCTCGTTACAAGCCTACGTCTGTAACGATGGGAGACGCTGTTGAACGGACACGTATCAAAAGCTGTTCGATGTGTGGTGATCACAGACGGTAGAATCAGGACGTACTGAAAAATCGTCAGTCGAGATACGCGGTCGTGTGTTTGTGCAGTGGGACGAATCCTTCAGCGAACTCCACACCGCGTGTCCGACCGAGCGTCCGGGCTTGGGCACGAACACCTTCGATGAGATCGTCGAACTCCGCATCGATGCCGCCGTGTTCTTGGAGCCACTCGACTTGCGATTCGTGGTCACGGATTGCATCCTCCTTTTTCGACTGGTACTCACTAATGTCGACGTACACGTCGGGATCGAACGAGGAAGTCGGCTTGCCGACGTAGTAGATGTTCTGTGGTTCCCACGGTTCGTTCACTGTCTCCACCAGCGGAAGCGAAGACATGTAGTACGCGTCAGTCACCAACCGCGACGTGGTTCGGTGGTCAGGATGCATGTCGTCCCGAAAATGCGTGAGAACGATGTCTGGTCGGTGTTCACGGAGCGTATCGACGATCTGGAGTCGGTTTTCCAACGAATACGTTATGCGACCATCCTCGTAATCGAGAAATGCTGTCTCGACGCCGAGTGTTTCAGCGGCGGTGTTGGCTTCTTGTTCTCGTGTGGCGGCGATCTCTGCCTCAGTGGTGTCTGATCCACCCCCGTACTCGCCGCGAGTCATGTAGACGACTGTCACCTTATCGCCACGGTCGGCATGCTTTGCGAGCGTGCCGCCACAGAAGATTTCAGCGTCGTCTGGATGCGCGACTATGGCTGCGAGATGCATATATGTGTGTCATCCGAGGTGATATTAAGCGTTGTGCTGTCGTACCCAGTGGCATCACAGTGGTGGCGTCTCACTCGAATCCAAAGCAGAACGTGCAGTCTCAGCGATCGGTGTACTCGGTCGCCGAGAAGAGGTGCACAAGATCGCCGAGTAAGCGGGGTGGCAGCCGTTCGGGAGCCGTCCGGTACGGCGGCACCTCGGCCGTCACCCACCCATCGTAGCCGATCTCGTCCAGCGTGTCAACAACCGCAGTCCAGTCGATGTCTCCCTCCAACGGATACGTAAAGCCGTCTATTGTGTCGATATCCGTCCGGTAATCTTTCACGTGAACGCGCTCGATGCGCTCTCCGAGGAGGCGAATCCACTGCTCGGGATGGCCGAACCGTCTGACGTTTCCCACATCGAAGTACGCGCCAACTGGTCCAGCATCTCCCGCTCTGTCGATGAATTCGGCGAACTCAAGCGGTGAGAGCAGAAAGTCGTTCCAGACGTTCTCGATACAGATGGTCACTCCGTACTCGTCACCCGTTCGAGCCAACGTCTGAACCGCACTGAGCGCGCGGTCGTAGGCCTCGTCATATGACGTCTCCTGGTCGACGACGGCCGGAACGATGAGCACTGCACCGGCACCGAGCGCATCCGCGACTTCGATCATTCGTTCTGCTGCTTCGATGCCAGCCGAGCGCGTCTCCTTGTCCGCGCTCGACAGCTGACGGTCCCAGTGGAGTGTCGTCGAAACCGCTGGAACCGAGAGATCGAGGTCGTTGGTTTGCTGAGAGAACGCATCGACCGCCTCGTCGTCCCACAGTGGTCCGTCGGCGGTCAGATTCGGTTCAATGCCGTCGTAGCCAACGTCTGCGAGGAGCGTTGCATTCTCCGCAAGTTCAGCTCTCGGAAAGCCCATCTGATTCAGTGCAAACTTCATGCGCTCATCACTCCCGTCTCAACCGAGTTATAGATATGGCCGTTCTCCAGATAGCTTTAACACCTTCGGCGAGAGAGCGAGTGCGTGACAGTTTCAGTCGGATTTATCGGCGCAGGAGGCATCGCTTCGATCCATCTGGAAACATTCGACGCTGTGGTGGATGGATACGACATTGAACTCGCGGCGGTCGCTGACGTGGACGAAGAACGCGCACGGACCGCAGCGGATTCCCGTGACGGTACAGCATACACCGACGGCGAGGAACTGATCGAGTCGGAACCGCTCGACGCGCTCGTGGTCGCGGTCCCCCCGTTCGCCCACGGTAGTTACGAACGGATGGCGGCCGCACGCGACATCGATCTGTTCATCGAGAAACCGGTTGGCCTCTCACTAGACAGGGCACGAGAGACGGCCCAACACGTTGAAGAAGCTGGTATCCTCGCACAAGTTGGCTACGTCTGTCGGTACGGGCGAATAACAGAGCGAGCGCTGGAACTTCTCAACGGCCGTCGCGTCGGTCATATCGATAGCACCTACTGGGTATCACCTCCTGAGACGCCGTGGTGGTGCGAACGGACTCGTTCGGGAGGACAGATCGTCGAACAGTCGACCCACGTGTACGATCTCCACCGGTATCTTGCGGGAGAAGTGACGGCAGCTACCGGGAGTGGAACCGACCGAGTGCTCGTCGACAGCGTCGACTTTCAGGACGCGACATCGGTAACGCTTGAGCACGAATCAGGGGCTGTGTCGCACGTCTCGTCCACCTGCGCGTCTCCAGTCTCTCGCTTTGAGGTGCGCATTACAGCCGAGAACGCGTCTCTCGAACTCGACTACTTCGAACACTCGCTCTCTGGTAGTGTGGATGGTGAACCGGTTCAGTTCGAGGGAGCCGGTGACTGGTACCAAAGAGAGTTCGAGGCGTTTCTCCGCGCGATTTCTTCGGAGAGCACCGACGTGCGCTCTGAGTACGACGACGCCGTTAGAACGCTCGAACTAACACTCACAGCCCGTGCAGCCGCAGAAGCTGGCAATCGAACCGAATCCAGCAGCAACATGTCGAGTGATATCTCGGATCGTGAGATTAACCTATGAATTTATTATGGTTGATTACAACTTCGCCACGTAGTGAGTTCCCATGGGCAAACTAGACATTCGTAGTCTTCGAAAGGAGTTCGCGGACGGAGACCAGTCAATCGTCGCGGTCGACGATCTGAACATCGACATCAATGACGGAGAGTTCCTCATCTTCGTCGGCCCGTCGGGCTGTGGGAAATCGACCACCCTCCGCTGTATCGCTGGACTCGAATCAGTTACCGACGGCGAGATTCTGCTGAACGGAGACCCGATCACGAATCAGCCTCCCACCGAGCGCGATATTGCAATGGTGTTCCAGAACTACGCGCTGTATCCTCACTTATCAGCCGAGGATAACATCGGCTTCGGGCTCAAGATGTCGACAGACATGTCTGCTGGCGAAATTAAGCGACGCGTTGACAGCGTCGCCCAGATGATGGGCATCGAGGAGCTGCTCGATAAGAAGCCTGGTGAACTGTCCGGCGGGCAACAGCAACGGGTAGCGCTCGGTCGGGCGATCGTTCGTGAGCCAGAGGTGTTCCTGATGGACGAGCCGCTTTCGAACCTCGACGCCAAGCTTCGGACAACGATGCGAACGGAGCTACAGAACCTCCAGCAAGATCTCGATATCACGACGATCTACGTCACCCACGACCAGACAGAAGCAATGACGATGGGTGACCGCATCGCTATTCTGAACGATGGAACGCTCCAACAGATCGGGACGCCACTTGAATGTTACTACGAGCCGAACAATCGATTTGTCGCCGGATTCATTGGCTCTCCGTCGATGAACTTCTTCGAAGTCGAGTACACCGACAGCGCGCTCGTCCACGAGGCGTTTCGGTGCGACCTCTCCGAGGCGACGCGCGAGGAACTCCGCGGACACGAAGGAGCACTAACGCTTGGCATCCGTCCCGAGAGCATCGAACTCGCTCCGGGCGAGTCAACTGCGATCTCAGCTCCTGTCTCTGTGACCGAGCCAATGGGAGAGAGCACCTACGTCTACGTCGATATCGGCGATCAGACCTGTACGGTAACGCTTGACGGCGAGCGAGTGGTCGAACCGGGATCAACGCTCGATATCACCATTCCCGAAGCGAAGATGCATCTGTTCGGCCCGACTGGCGAGACGATTAAATCACGAACCGTCTCTTCCGCGACCGACGCAGACGCAGTCCGCGCCTGAACATCACTCGAAGACTGAATTCCATCGTTCACATCCGTTTTACACGACTGTCCAAGAGTTGTACGATAATGGGACAATACCAAATGTTTATTACAAACCGACTATTTGTTCTCCGAAGGTAGTATGAGCAACAGACGTCTCACTCGCCGAGAAGTTATCGCACTGGCCAGTTCGGTTGGTGCAGTGGGTTTCGCCGGATGTACGGGCGGAAACAGTGGTAACAGTGGAACCAACACAGGAAACGGAAACGGATCGGGGAACGGCGGATCGTCGATGACGTTGTGGGCGTGGAACGATCCCGGCCTCTCGCCCATCCGGAAGGAGCAAAAAAAGCAACTCGCCAAACAGAGTGACGCTATCTCCAACATCAGCTGGGAGTATTATCCATTCGAGAACTACTTGGCGAAAGCGACCACGGCCATCCCGGCGGGAAACGCCCCGGATAGTCTCGCTCTGTCCGTGCTCTGGGTCCCGCGGTTTGCGGACAAGGGCGTTGCGCTCGACCTCGAAAAGGAGGGATTTGACCCCAGTAACTACGTTTCGGCGGCGCGCAGCAACGCTAGCTACGATGACACACTCTGGTCGGTCCCGTGGTATGCTGACTGTCGCCTAATCGCCATCAACAAGAAAATGTTCAAGGAGGCAGGGCTGAAGGTCCCGAAGCCGACACACCGTCCAAGCTGGGACGAGTTCGGCTCGTGGGTTGACGCCTTGGGTAAAAAACACGGGACGGCATTCTCCATGTCGGCAGGAGAAGGATTCGACTGCTTCGCGCTCTCGAACGGCAGTGGGTACCTCAACGAGGACGGAACGAAGGCAATAATCAACAACAACGCGGCGCTTGAGGCGGCGAACTTCCTGCAGCCGAAGATCGTCGAAGACAAATCGATCATTGCGCGAAATCCGGGCGGAACGCTCGCCGTCGAGGACTTCCTCGCCGGGGAATCGGCGATGTGTTTCGCCGGATCGTGGAACTACCCTCGACTGCGCGACAGCGATCTCGACTGGCAGTTTAATCCCTATCCAGGTGGTCCGAAGGTCGATAAGAGCCACACATGGAGCGCGGGCGTCTTCTATTCGGTCCCATCGCGTGGCGGCGCAGACAAGAAACTCGGGCTCGAATGGTTAAACTACATCAACTCCATGGAGGTCCAGAAAAACGTGACGAAGGCGATGGGTGGATTCCCCGGTCGGAAGGATGCCTACGAGACAAAGGCGTTCAAACAGTTCATCGAGGATAATCCGAAGCTCAAGCCGGTCGCACAGGAGATGGAAAACACCGTTTCCTTCCCGAGTCATCCGGACGTATCGAAAATGTGGGATGCTGTCCACACGCAGGCACAAGCGATGTGGCAGGGGAAAAAGCCCAAGCAAGCGCTCGATACGGCAGCGCAAGAAATAGACTCACTACTCTAACATGGCGCAGTCACACGGATTAGAGCGCGTTCGCCAGCGTCTCGGTGGCTATCTGCCCAGCGCCAGCGTCGGCAGCGACACAAATCTGTCGTGGTACGCTATCGTCCTGCCGAAAGTGATCCTGTTCGCGGTCATCCTTCTCATCCCGTTCATCGGAGCGTTTTACATCAGCCTCCACAAGTGGGCACCGCTTGCACAGTCGCATCCGTTCGTTGGTCTCGACAACTACGTCCGGCTGTTCAACGATCCTGTGTTCTGGGATGCGATCATCAACACTGCCGGATACAGTATGGCGCTGCTCGTCTTCGATGTCCCCATCGCGCTGGGACTCGCGCTGCTGTTGAACATGAATCTCCGCGGAACGAAGTTCTACTCGGCAGCGATTTTCCTGCCAGTCGTGACATCGTGGGTCGTTGTTTCGCTCATCTGGTCGTGGCTCTACAACCCGGAGTACGGGCTGATAAACGCTGCACTGGGAACTATCGGACTGCCCCAGTTGTCGTGGCTCCAGAGTTCGAGCACGGCGTTGGCGTCAATTGCTCTCATGAGCATCTGGAAGCACGTCGGGTTCAACATGGTCATCTTCCTCGCTGGATTGAAAGGGATCCCAGACGATCTCTACGAGGCAGCCATCGTCGACGGGGCGAGCCGCTGGCAGCGGTTCCGATACGTCACGTTGCCGCTCCTGAAGCCGACATCGTTCTTCGTAATCGTCGTGACGCTTATCTTCTCATTCCGTGTCTACACGCAAGTGTACGTGATGACACAGGGAGGGCCAGTCCGTTCGACGTACACCATCGTCTACTACTTCTGGCAGACCGGCTTCCAGCAGTTCGAGATGGGATACGCAAGCGCCATTGCAGTCGTGTTGTTCCTCATCGTCTTTGGACTGAGCATCTTCCAACAGCGCACGTGGGGTGATGACGTTGGGTACTAACGAAACCGAACCTGAACCTAAACCTGAATCTGAACCTGATCACAAACTCGAGTTCGACGACGGTCGGCCGAACATCGAGCAGGAGCGGTCGTGGTACGATACGCTTGCGAAGGGCGTCGCTCACGTCATCCTGATCGCCGCGAGTGCGATCATGACCATTCCATTCATTTGGGCGTTTCTCACGTCTCTCAAGCCCGAAAACAAGATTTTCACGACAATCAAGCAGATCATTCCGGCGAATCCGACGTTTGCGAACTACGTCAACGTCTGGCTTCAGAACCCGCTTGATCGGTGGGTGCTCAACAGTCTCGTGTTGGCAGTCGGTGTCGTGTTCTTCACGCTGGTGTTAGATACGCTTGCGGGCTATGCGCTCGCAAAAGGCGACTTCAGAGGGAAATCGATCGTCTATACGCTGGTCATCGGGACACTCGTCATCCCGCCACAGGTGGTGCTCGTTCCGCTCTACTTGGAGATGAATGCGGTGAACTGGTCGAACACCTATTGGGCGATTATGGTGTTGTACATCGCCAACCCGTTCGGGACGTTCATGATGCGTCAATTTTTCCTTGGCATTCCTGATTCACTCATTGAGGCGGCACGGATGGACGGCTGTAGCATATTCCAAATTTACACGCGCATCATGCTGCCGTTGGCAAAGCCTGCGCTCGCGTCGTTGGGTGTGTTCACGTTTATCTTCGTCTGGGGAGCGTTCCTCTGGCCGCTGGTCATCCTCAACGATTCGGCAATGTATCCCTTGCAAGTCGGTATCGGCCTGCTCACTGGGCGGTACAGTTCACAATGGGGACAGCTCCTCGCGGCGGTCATCCTCGCTGCGCTGCCCGTCATCTCGGCGTATCTGCTCGCACAACGCACCTTCATGGAAGGAATTGCCCTCACAGGAGGGAAAGGATAATGCTCTCTCTTCCTTCGATTGTGTTGCGACTCGGCTACTCCGGGCAGAATGAGCCGATCGTTGGCGGAGCACTCGTTTTCTTCGTTGCCGCTATTGGCGTCCTCTACATGTCGTTCGTTCGTGACGAGATGGATGCGGGACCGGTGATGAAAATAGGCGGATTCGTGCTACTTGGCTTGGCGCTTCTCGCGTTCTTCTGGCCGATGCGACCGTGGCCGCACTGAATTCTGAACGGTCATCTATTGGACTCAGAAATTATTCTGGCCATCGCACGAGGAGTCACAATCACACAATCAATGATGTAAATTCAAAGATATTATCCAAAACAGTTCGATTATACTAATAATAGTATATTTGATATGGGTGGTGGAATATCTGTGACGACAACTGCAGATAGTCAGTATAGTAACCTATCTGATTATCCTCTGATTTAGCATCACAACACGATGGTTGATTGGGACGAAATGCCGTCTTCTGTATCATATCGCAGAATTCGACGTGAAATTTCGAGCAAACACACCGTTTCCAACCCACACAGCCATATGAATAATTTGATTATTGAATGACGTACTATTGATACTATTTGATATTTGTCGATGGATGTATTCAGTATTTCGAATATGACACCCGATATCCAAAATATAATACTTCTTTTATAATTTCAATCTTGATAGATGATTTGAATGGACACATATCTTTACTATCGAATCGCACGTCGGTTACGTAACTGTGTACGGAGTTGTGCGGTGATCACGACAGATGAGTTATTATCAGTAGCGCTATTAAAGAGGAGTACGCCCATGTTAGACATCGGTATCGTCGGTCTCGACACGAGCCACGCGGAATCATTCGCCAGTGTCATCGACGAGACCAGCGATATGACGGTTGCGGGTGTCTGGGACGGTGCTGTTGTTCGTGATCAGGAGTACAGAACAACGTTCTGCGAGGAACACGATACAGAGCAGTGTAGCCTCTCGACGTTAGTCGATCGAGTCGACGCAGCGATGGTACTGACCGTCAACTGGGAGACCCACCAGCCACTCGCAACGCGCTTTTTGAACGCAGGGATACCGACGTTCATCGACAAACCACTCGCCGGCTGTCAATCCGATATCGACGCTATCGCAGCCGCTACCAAAACGACACCACTGTCTGGTGGTTCAGCGCTTCCGTTTCACCCGGACATCGCCGCGCTTCCATGCGACGACCCCAACCGAACGGTGTTTGCCGCGGGTTACAACGATTTCTTCTATTATCGAGTACATCTCGTCGACACGGTTCGACACCTTGCGGATGCCGACTGGGTATCAGTCCGCCTGTCCGATGGACCCGGTACGACCGTCGATATCAGCTTCGAGAACGGTACACACGCGACAATCCGATTCGACGGTAGTCCCGACAGCGGGACGTTCAGTGTGCTGGATGTCGGAACGAGGACGCGGACCGTCGAGCTCGGGAGCAACAGCCAGACGTTAGCTGAAATGTACCGACCTCTCGTAGAGTCGTTCCGAATGGTCGTTCGAGGCAGCCACGACGACACTGCACAACGACTCGACGCCGGGACGCTTCTGCTCGCGGTTGAGGCGGCTATCGATGAAGATCGAACGATCACGCCCGAAAGCGAATCGATAGACACCGTAGCCGCAGACGGAGAACGGTTCCTTGCCCAGTATGAACCGTACTACTGAGATCACGTAACCAGAAAATGAGCGATGCCGTAGCCGAAGGGTTCACGAACATTCTGTCGCCGCGAACGGCACAACGATAGCGCCGGTCCGTTTTACGACACCGAACGTTCATTTTACGGTTAGCTTACGATCTTACACCTGTAACGCTCGTTTCGCACACGATTCGTCGGTTATGACTGCGAGAGAGTGATATTATTCCTCGATCATTAGTCCAAAAATGTGTAGTAGCGAATACGAATTGGAGTGAACAAGTGCATGTGTCAACTCTGAATGATGTCTCCATCCTCAAATCGAGGACCAACGATCGTGGAACCTTTTCGGAAAAATGTGAGTTTTCCGTGAGAAGGACAGAACGATGCTGTATGCGCTACTGAGGGTGAATTCACTATGGATGAGTGTGCATTCATTAGACGATTGGTGCATCACGAAACGGCCACTCACAAGTCCGAAGATGATGAGTTGCACCCAAGATCTGAATTGCTCGTAAAAATAAAGACACAGATCAAGATTGGAGTTAGAGACGATTGGATGGTTAGGTGCTTCACGGTGACAACAGAGCCGCCAAACTGGCTGAGAGTAGTCTTCGAACAGGGGTCCACATAACGGCACTCATATTCTGCGATCGTAGAGAAATCCTACGATTGTGCGGTAGTATCGAAAGATATCACAGTTGGACCGAGAAGTGTTCACCACAAGAAGAGAAGATGATCGAACCTTCGAGCTCGTTTATATAACGTTAGCTGGCCATCGATTGAAATTCATCACGTAATCGCCCTACAGCAGGTGCGAAGATAATTTTAATTCATTTTCCCTCAGACCACCGATCCGAAATTGCGATGTAATCTGATTCGCAGAGATCCAACGGGTCGTGTCGTTTCAAGATGACAGTGACGGCACACCCACGCCACGTTTCTTTACTATCGATGCCGTCTGTAATAGACACAGATGGGTGCAGTACTGATCGGTTACGGCGAAACGAGTGTCGGAGAGGCAGTCGGCTGCGGATACGAAGCTCTGAATATGTGGGCGACCCGCGAAGCGTTGAGTGATACCGGGCTTGAGCCGGACGATATTGATGGACTCATCGCCAGTGCGCCGTTTCGATCGGAGCGTTTTCCGCTTCCTCGCCTGATCGAACACCTCGGATTGGCTCCGTTACAGTTTGCAGAACTAACTGGCCTTGGTGGTGCATCCCACGTGAACTCGATTAAACGAGCGACAGCGGCAGTCGAAACCGGTCGGGCAGAAACCGTGCTCGTCGTTGCCGCGGATGCGCTCTCCTCAGAGGTAGGACCGTCGACAGTCATCGAATCGTTGGCCGAAAGCGTTGGTACGTTCGAGGATCCCGCAAACATCGTCCCATCGCTCTATGCACATGTTGCAAACTGGCACATCGATACGTTCGGAACGACACGAAAACAGCTCGCCGAGGTAGCGTCTATCGCGTACGAGCACGCATCGATGCAGCGACCGGATCGGGTACACGAGACTGAGACGAAATCGGCAGATGAGATCCTCGACTCACCCATGATCTCAACACCGCTGACAGCGGATCAATGCGCTCTCATCTCCGATGGAGGCGCGGCATTCATCGTGACGACCGAAGCAAACGCAGAGCGCCTCGATAGGGAAAGCCGAGGTAACAGCGAGCGCCCTCCAGTTCGGCTAGTAGGGTTCGGAGCGCAACACACGCACGATCACCTCACACAAATGCCGACGTTCGGTGAAACAGGCGCTGTAAAAGCAGGTCAGCAGGCGATGACCGAAGCGGATGTCACCCACGACGAGATCGACCTCCTCGAAATCTACGACTGTTTTACGATCACCGTTCTTCGGATCGTCGAAGATCTCGGGTTTTGCGAGCTCGGCGACGGCGGTTCCCTCATCGAAAGTGGCGACCTCCGGCTCTCTGGAAAATGGCCGCTCAACACCCACGGTGGGGCGCTCGCACAAGCACATCCCGGAATGCCGAGCGGAATATTCCACATCACTGAAACAATCCGCCAACTCCAAGGACGGGCCGAGGCGACACAGGTAGAAGACGCGTCGACAGCGCTTGTGCACGGAAACGGTGGGGTTTTCTCGACACAGGCGGTTGCGGTACTCGAACGGGGTGATACCCGTGACTAACCGACCGATGCCGTCGGCGACAACCGATCACGAACGGCAGTACTGGCAACGGGTGGCAGACGGAGATGTCTGCATCGTGCGCTGTCACGCTTGTGGCAGTGCGAGTCATCCTCCACGACGATACTGTCCGGTCTGCTACTCCGATGATTGGACGTTCGAATCGATCACGGGAACTGGTACCGTCTACGGCCATACCTGCATTCACCGACCTACACGGACGTTCGAGGCGGATGCACCCCTCGTTTCGGCCATCGTTACGTTAGACGAAGGGCCACGGCTCATGGGACAGGTTGATTGTGATCCAGCGGCGATCGAGGTGGGACGTCGCGTCTGCCTCGACACATCGACGCTTTCGTCGGACGATGTCCGTCTCGTCTTTGAACTGCAAGAGTGAACGGTCTTCTAGCCGTGTGAATCCGATTTAGCACCGTTCACAACGGCATCTGTGCCCAGCGCTCGACGATCGAATCCACTAATCAGAGAAACACTGGTTCAATGGAGCACCTGAACTGTGATTAGATAGCAATTTCGTCGGCGAGTTGTTCGAGCGCGGGCCGACCGTACGCTTCCCCATCGAGTTCGGGCACCACCTGAATCGAGAAGTCCGGAAACTCCGACTCGATGCGATTAATATTCTGTTCGTGTCGTGCTTGCCGTGCTCGACACCGGCCACAGTCCGTAGCGACCTCTTCGACAACGCGATTGACGACGAGCGTTTCGACGGAAATGTCGAACGAACGCAGCCGTTCGACGAGCTGTCTCGTTTCTTCGATCGCAAGCGTTTCGGGGATGAGGACAACCCTGAAATCGGTGCGTTCGGAGTCACGAACGAGCGCAGCGACACGCTCCATCCTGTTTCGGAGTGTCTCGATCTCGTCCGCATCGCGGTCGCTTCGGAAAAAGGCTGCTGGGCCGAACACCATACTCCTCGCAGAGTCGACCATCTGATGGACCTGTCCTTGGAGCTTCGCGGCTGTCGATAGTGATTCGCTCAGCACGTCAGGCAGACCCAACAAACGGAGTGTGTGGCCAGTCGGAGCGGTGTCGAATACGACGCGGTCCCACTCGTCCTCACGCCCGTACTCATCGAAGAACTGCAGTGCAGCCAGTTCATCGCTCCCAGGGACGAATCCAGCGGTGAACAAACGCTCGACATCTTCGTCGGTGAGACGGATACCAGCCTCACGAAGATCGGCCGCAATCGCCTCAACGACAGCCCGATAGATGTCTTGACCCGATGTGGCGTCTGCCTCGACACCCCAAAGCTCCGATTCGATCTCTGTCGGACTGCCGCCGAGATCGACCCCAAGGCTCTCACCGAGTGAGTGTGCGGGATCAGTCGACACGACGAGCGTCCGCTCGCCGCGATTGGCGAGTGCGATTGCCGTCGCAGCGGCACACGTCGTTTTCCCGACACCACCTTTCCCCCCGTAGAGTATGTATTTGGACATGTGATGTGCTTCGTGCTGTGTCCGCAAAATCGTGTGTCCTGATTCGCCAATAGTAACACTCTGAGACAATATATTTCACCTTTAGAGGTGTGGATTTCAATCTCGTCTATCCTATATCTCGTTAGATGAGCTGCATCGTGAACACGACTTTCTCATGATGAAATATAGATAGGTCATATTTCAAATAATTCAGTAGCGGTCAGGCGTGCAGGTATCCGAATGTGTTTATCCATGCCTGAGGAAGCGCTGGGAACGCCAACCACCCAATGAGTTCGGAGAGACAACTCGATTCAAAGGCCATCAAGGAGCACCGCGAAACGATCGAACACCCGTTAATTCGTCTGTTTATGGAATACGGAGAGGGGAACCGGCGATGGTTCATCGTCGGCGTTCTCACGAGCACGGCCGCTCGGTTCCTCTCGCTGTTGCCACCCGTCATTCTTGGCGTGGCGATCGACGCCCTGTTCAATAAGACTAAGCCATTCACACTCCCGTTTGTGCCACAGGCGTGGCTGCCCGAGACCACGTCCGGGCAGTTCTGGTTTTCGGTTGGTGTGATGGCAGTCGCAATGGTTGGGTCTGCGTTTCTCAACTTTGCTCGGCAATCATCGTTGAACTTGTTCTCCCACCGAGTCAAACACGAAGTGCGGACGGCGACCTACCAGCAGATGCAACGGCTCGACATCGACTTTTTCACCGAAATGCAGACGGGCGAACTCATGTCGATTCTTTCTAACGATACCAATCGATTGGAGCAGTTCCTCGATTCGATGATGGGTGAGGCAATTCAACTCGGTGTCCTCATTCTCGGAACAGCCGCATTCCTTTTTTCGATTAACCGACATCTCGCTGTTGTGACGCTGTCGGTCATCCCTGTTGCTGCTGTGTTCACCTACTGGTTCATGCGTATCGCCGAGGAGCGCTACACCGACGTCCGCGAGTCGGTTGGCGATCTCAACAGCCGACTGGAAAACAACCTGAACGGGATTCAGGTGATCAAAGCTAACAACACAGAAGAGTACGAGGACGAGCGGGTTCGCGATCACTCCTACGCATACTTTCGATTGGATTGGCTGGCGCTTCGTCTCAACTTCATCTACCGGCCGGGATTGCAAGCACTGACCTCCATTTCATTTATTCTCACGTTCACGGTCGGCGGTCTCTGGCTCATAGAGGGCAGTGCTCCCGGTCCGCTCGCTGGTGATCTTGCCGTAGGCAACCTCGTCACGTTCCTGATCCTCACCCAGCGGTTGGTCGGCCCACTGGCACAAATGGGAAATATCGTCGATCGCTACGAAGACGCCCGGGCCTCGACGAAACGGATCCTTGGGCTGATGAGTCTCCCCGTGAACATTCAGAACGCACCGGATGCGATCGACCTCCAAGATACCGATGGACGAATCGAATACGACGACGTCTCCTTTGCCTACGACGACGAGTACGTCCTCGAAAACGTGTCATTCGTAGCAGAACCGGGTGAAACGGTCGGACTCGTTGGACCCACCGGGGCGGGGAAGACGACGATTCTCAAGTTACTACTGCGACTCCACGATGTCGATGAAGGAGCTGTTCGACTCGATGACAACGACATTCGAACCCTCACGCTGGAGAGCCTCCGTCAGTCGATGGGGTACGTCGGTCAAGAGAATTTCCTGTTCGACGGAACGATAACTGAAAACATCAAGTACGGTCAGTTCGAGGCGACCGACGAGGAGGTCATCAAGGCCGCAAAGCGCGCGGAGGCCCACGAGTTCATCGCCAATCTTCCGAACGGCTATGACACAGATATCGGTGAGCGGGGGGTCAAGCTGTCGGGCGGACAGCGACAGCGCGTCGCCATCGCTCGAACGATTCTCCAGCACCCGGAAATCCTCATCTTCGACGAGGCGACGAGTGCGGTTGATACGGAGACTGAGATGCTCATCCAGCGATCCATCGACGAACTGGCTGCCGATCGAACGACGTTCGTCATTGCTCACCGCCTCTCGACAGTCAGAGATGCCGATACGATACTCGTCATCGAAGACGGCCAGATTGTCGAACAGGGCCCCCACGACGCCTTGATCGCTGAGGATGGCCTGTACGCTAACCTCTGGCGTGTTCAAGCGGGTGAGATCGATGATCTCCCCGACGAATTCGTCGAACAAGCGAGCGAACGTGTCGCTCAAGAGACCGCAAACAGAACGAACACGGACTGATCCATCGTTATTGGCCTGTTATTTTACAACAGTATATCAAATCATTCAGAGATGACACGCTCATATCACAAGAGAGTGGGATTTGAATCTACCATTTGGACCCACGATGCAGTACATTCGTGTGTTCTACAGTCTCACGATGAGCGACACATCTGTTCCATTTATTATCGATGCGATATATCCCAGCAGTAGAATGGTCGCTATCGAAACGACTGCCCTCACGAAGCGTTTTGGCGAGGTCCTCGCTGTTAACGATTTGAACCTCCGCATCGAAGATGGAGAGATATTCGGATTTTTGGGTCCGAACGGAGCTGGAAAATCCACGACGATCAATATGCTCTTGGATTTCCACCGGCCGACAGCCGGGGCAGCTACTGTCCTCGGCTACGATTCACAGACAGAAACGGACGCAATTCGCAAGCGAGTCGGCGTCCTCCCAGAAGGGTTGGAGCTATACGAGCGCCTCACCGCGCGTGAGCATCTTGAGCTCTGTGTTCAGATGAAAAACGCTGACGACACGCCCGAGTCCGTCTTAGCGCGCGTCGGATTGAGCGATGACGGAGATCGAAAAACAGGAGGTTTCTCGAAAGGAATGCGACAGCGTCTCTCCCTCGGGATGGCGTTGATCGGTGATCCCGAACTCATCATCCTTGATGAACCCACTTCCGGATTGGACCCGAACGGTATCCAGCATTTTCGAGAGCTTCTTCGAGAAGAAGCTGAATCCGGCACAACCGTCTTCTTTTCGAGCCATATCCTCTCGGAAGTTGAGGCAGTCTGTGACCGCGTTGGCATCATGAACAACGGCGAGCTTGTTGCCCTCGACAGCATCGATACTCTCCGCGAGCACACTGGCACAGGTGGTGAGGTCGAAATCACTGTCGAAGCAGTTCCGGACGACCTCCAACTACAATCGTTAGACGGGGTGAGCAACACAACGGTTGAGGGCAACGAGATCCACACCCACTGTTCGTCCACTGATGCGAAGATGAGCGTGATACGCCACATCGACACCAACGCGACGATCACCGGAATCGTCGTCGGAGAAGCGTCGCTCGAAGAGCTGTTCAATGAGTACACAGACAGCAGAGATGGTGATCGTGATGTTGACGACGATGAAACAAAGGAAAAGGACAAACAGGAGGTGATTGCGTGAGCATCGCTGGCGTCGTCCGCAAGGACCTCCTCGACGTTCGTCGATCTAATCTCGTCCGGGGAGTCGGACTGTTGTATCTCGCGTTTACTGTGCTGTTTTTCTGGGGAACCGGCACCACCGGAGCGACGGATATGTACATGTCACTCTGGATGATGATCGCCATCGCCATCCTCATTATCCCGCTCATCGCGCTCGTTGCTGCGTATCTCTCGGTGGCCGGAGAACGGCAGAGCGGAAACCTCAAGTTTCTATTATCGTATCCGAACAACCGCCGCGATGTCGTCATCGGGAAGCTCGTTGCCCGATCGACGGTAGTGGCAGTGGCAATCGCGTTCGCCTACGCGGTCGGTCTCGCAGTGGCGATGTACTATTATCCTGAAGTTTTCATCGGCGATTTCGTCGCGTTCGTCGGACTGACGCTGCTGTATGCGCTCGTCTATGTGAGCATCGCGGTTGCGATTTCGGCTGCGACCAGTACTCGATCGCGGGCAATGGGCGCGTCTATCGCCGTCTGGTTCGTGTTGAACGTGTTCTGGAACTTCCTGCCGATCCAACCGAGGACAGTCGTCTCATTCGTCGCGGACAAGCTCGGGACGACGGTATCGACGAACATCAAGGACCTCGTTTGGGCGCTCAGTCCGACAGGGGCGTACATGAACTCAATGCAGCTCGTGTTCCCAGACTCGTACATCCGCCAGATCGGGCAACGACAGTGGCTTGACCCCAACACACCCTTCTACCTCGACGGCTGGTTCATGCTGGTCATTCTCGCTGTCTGGCTCGTCGTGCCGCTACTGCTTGGATACTGGCGCTTTGAGCGTGCAGATCTCGGCTGAACTGTTGGCCTACCATCTGAGCACGTGAGACGACACTCACGCAACGCTATTTGTTGATCGAGAGTTTGACAGTACGTATGGTCGACTACACGCTGGATGGATCGATCGCTGTCATCACCATTGACCGTCCGGAGGCCAAAAACGCGATCGACAACGAGACTGCATTGGCACTCCGTGATGCATGGCAGCGATTCGACGACGATGACGACGCATTCGTGGGCATTCTGACCGGATCAGGAGGGACATTCTCGGCGGGAGCCGATCTGAAAGCGATGGATCTCGAAGATCGTCCCGAAGGATGGCTTGGTTTTTCACGAATGCACGTGGAAAAGCCCACGATCGCAGCGATCGAAGGACACTGTGTCGCGGGCGGACTAGAGCTGGCTCTCTGGTGTGATCTTCGTGTTGCCGGAGAGAGCGCGACGTTCGGCTGCTTTGAGCGGCGGTTCGGTGTGCCGCTAGTGGATGGCGGTACCCAACGACTCCCGCACATCGTCGGACTCGGACGAGCGCTCGATATGATTCTCACAGGTCGTGCCGTCAACGCTCGTGAGGCCAAAGAATGGGGATTACTCACTCGCATCGCGGACGATGGCGCGGCGCTTGCGGTGGCACAGGAGATGGCTGCCACAATCGCTGAATACCCACAACAGACGGTCCGAACCGACCGTGCGGCGGTCTACGATGGGCTTGGCGAGGAACTGGCACAAGGACTCCGCATCGAAGCGTGGCACGGCCAACGAGCGCTCGAAACCGCACACGAAGGTGCAGAACGCTTCGAGTCGGGGGAAGGACGCCACGGTGAGAATATCGAGCGTCGAGAAGAATAAACACGTACCACCTGTCTTGTTTCAATTTGTTCTGACCCTAAATCATCCAGCCTTTCTGAAATTCTTCCTCGAATCCGTCGTGTCCTCGTCCGTCGGCGTTCTGATGATCCTGTCGGGCAGTCGTATACGATAAACCGGCTTCGCTCATGAGTGCGCGGACCCGTCGGAGGCAATAATCGACACCAAACGTCGACTCAATATACTCCTGTGCGAGCGCTGCTGTCCACACTGGCGCATCATATCCAACCGCAGTTGGAGAATGATGAAGCGTCTGTTCGAACTGCTCGCGTTCGTCATTGGAGAGCTTTGCTGGACGTCCTGGTCGATCGTCGTCGTAGACGACCGCTTCAAACGGCTCATCAGCGAGTCGGTCGAGACGACACAACCAGTTGTAGATTGTTTTTTCTGTGACCCCATACATCTCTGCTAACTTCGCTTGCGAGATTCCCTCTTTGTAGGTAAGACCCACCATGACCCGTTGTGTCGCTTGTTTTCCCTCGACCGCCGCCAGCACGCTTCGGAGATCATCAGCTGTGACACGCTCTAAATGAGCCATAAACAGCCATAGGGCGAGATCACGTAAAGACATTCTGCCAGTAGTATCGTTCGACGACAGCAGGATAGATTAGTGAAGTGAATCGATCTGTTCGACGATCGGTTCAGAATCCGCTCTCACAGACGCATAGACTCGCTCGGCCCATTCTCGTGCGACAGGTGATTCAGTATCGACGAACACCTGCATCTGTCCCGTCGATTCATCGTAGCCGCCGATCCCGACGTGATCATCAAAGAGTGCAAGCCCGTACGGTAACTCATCGCGCGTTCGGAGAGTCAGGTGTCCGCTCTCGATTGCCTCGCTTGCGTGCTCTGGATACGCCTCGAAGAGCTTCTCGGCGACGTGCGGGAGATACACCATTTCGGTTTCGGTCTCATCGAAGATCTGCCGATGAAATTCGCCGAGGACGATCGGCGCCATGTGAGTCGTGTTGAATCCACGGAAGGAGTCTGAGTTTTCCACGAGAGAAATAAACCGTTCGATGGGCCGATATGGCTCCTCAGGCGCTGCAACGGTAACTGTCGCGTCGACGAACGATTCGATAACGAACTCGCGAAGATCCTCACAGATGCAGTCTAGCAGTGGTGACAGTCGGTTGGCTGTTTGTACATTCGTCTCGAAGCGAAGCACCTCTTCGGCGACAGTCTCACCCAACCCAGTCAACTGAAACCTACTGTTGATTTTTGTAATGAAACCAAGTTCGTCGAGTCGTTGCGTAAAGCGGTGGCTTGTCGCCCGTGAGACGCCGAGTCGCTCCTCGATTTCTCGGTGATCGAGCGGCTGCTCAAGTAATGTTTCGAGGAGTGGCCCGTGCCGGACGATGTCGAGGAGTACATCAGTATCGAGCCGCGTATCAACCGCTGCCAACCGCTGACCGAGGTGGCGGCGGTTTCTCGCGTTCTCAAGGATCGACTCCAAAATTGGAGATCCTCGCTTCGGACGCGAGTCGTCATCTCGGTTGTTTTCGGTGGTCCTCATAGTACTCCTCTCAAGAGGACTTGGATCGCACGGATAGTAACTCTGTTCACGAATAGCAGATGTCTGCGCTTTGATTACAGAAACCAGCATTCGTATTCGTTATAAAACAATTCATGAAGATGGAATGTACTTGCTATGTGTTCTACGATGCTGTCGGATAACAATCGTACAATATCTGTTATTATACTTACTGATCAATGAAAGAATTATTACCCGTCAATATAACAATGGGATATGGGAGAAAAGATACGCGATCTCACAGGAGAGATTGATTGCGTGTTCTTTGATTTCGATGGTGTACTCATCGACTTTTGTGACACAGGGATACCAAACTGGCTCATTCAGATGGTACAAAAAGAAGCCAGAGCTATGGGTGTCGATGATATCAGTCCTGGAAACGTCGTTTCATTGTTCGGACGACCAGGAGCCGATCATTTCAGGCAGACGTGTACCGAGCTTGGGATCGATCGACCGTCAGACTTCTGGGATGCTGTTCATCATCGCGGAACCAAAGAAAAGGTTCATCGATTCGAGGCTGGCGAAATAACTGCTTACGATGATATCTCGGTCATTCAAGCACTGTCCGCGTCGTTCAAGATTGCGATCGTTAGCAATCAACCGCAAGCATCTGTTGAACAACTGCTTCACAAACTACCCGTTCACGATCACGTTGATGGGGTCGTCGGACTCGAAGGGCTCGAAACAAACGATCACCGAAAGCCAAACCCGGACTTCATTCTCGACGCAAAGAGGCGTCTCGGTGTCGAATCACCAGCCTACGTCGGGGACAGTGCGGTCGATGTGGAGGCTGCACGGACTGCTGATGCGGTTCCCGTGTATATTAATCGTGACGGCTCATTTCCAAACCATCAGGCGTATAACATTCAGACACTCGGATCGCTTCGAGCGCTTCTAGAGTAATTTCCATGGCTCTCGGCACTGATCGAATCGCCGGTGTCGCACATTCCACAGTCCGGCTTGAGTGTGGCAGACACCCGCCGTCAGTCAGAGGAACGTAAGCTGCTCCCGGTGTTCGTCCACTTTGAAAAGAAGTTCCAGATGATTTGGGAGGCATCCGGTCCTCCGGGGTCCGTGTAGGAACCGTCAGTGGCACCACCGGACCATGCGTGACCCATACCATCAACAATGTACTTTTCGACGATAGCTCGACCGTGTGGGTCGTGGTATTCGTACTCGGTGTAGCTGCGGCTAGATCCCGAGCCGCTGTTCGTCACGTCGGCAGTGTAGTCAACACCGCCGTCGTCGCTTCCATCGAGCGCGAGATCGTTGGTGACGGTCGCCTGTTCTGCGGCTTCGTGGCCATTGCACGGATAGACCGTAGTGTCGTTCGTCCCATGGAAGACGATGGTTGGGACCGGTTGTGTAATTCCGAACTGCTCCATGCGGTCGTACGCGTGTTGCCCCTCTACGACCGGATCTGTCGACGAACCAGCGCTACAGTTGAAGAGAACGGTGTTTCCTTCGATTTGGGACTCAGCAACGTCGTACATTGTTCCCGAATGAACCGCACCGGCCGCGAAGACGTCGGCGTACTCTACGATCGCGTTCGGGACGAAGGCTGCACCGGCTGAGAACCCAGCGATGTACACCCGTTGGGTATCAATGTTCTCGCGGTTTTTCTCCTGATCGACAATCCCGACCATCTCCGTGAGTTCACCCCTGTTGCGTGTGGTGTTCGCGTCGTTGAACCACTGCCAACAGTCGTACAATCCCGTCGTCTGCTCGGGATAGACGACAATGAAGCCATTCTCCTCAGAAATCTGATTCATCTGAGTCGCGTCCTTGAACCCATCGGGACTCTGAGTACAGCCGTGCATCATTAATAGAAGGGGCACTGCCTCACTCCCGTCGTTCGTGCTCGGCACGTATTTCGTGTACCGTCGTCCGTTGTAACTCTCGTCAGTGTAACTGCCAGCAGCCGCGCTAACCGTCGATACGCTTCCCATCGCCACACCAGTGACCACACCGCCAATGCTCTTCAACATTGTTCGCCGATCAATCCGTGTGCCACGAAGGGACGATCGGTCTGAGTCGTATGACATATACGACACAATAGACGATCCAAGATGATGTATTCTTTCATTAATATATGAACAAGATTATATCTTGATTGATTTCCAATCAAATCTCGGCAGACGCGAACCTCGTGACGAAACACGACAGCGCGAAGACTAACCACCGATAATCATTTGCAGCGAAAGAGTTTTATAGAATAATGAAAATTCATGAGTAATAAATCCGAGATCATGATCGAACTCGTTCTTGACGTGGAGCAGTACGATTGTCCGTACATTGCGGCGACCGACGAACACGACGTGGCGTTTTCGACACTCAATTGGGAGTTCGATCGTACAGCCGAGACGCTCGAAACCCGAATGGTGGTCGACGGTAGTGATCGTGCGACTCTCGATGCGGGACTCGGGACGCTCCCCGAACACGACCAGATTCTCGAATACGAACTCGTTGCCAAACGAGAGGGAGTTGCCCGGATCCGGTCAGTTATTCCGATGACGGACGCGATGGACGTTATCCAAACTCACAACGGCTACATTTCGGGACCGTTCCACATCGAATCAGGAAGCGAACGCTGGCAGGTGAGCTTCGATAGCGAGAAGCACGCTGAAGGTGCTCTTTCTGCGCTTGCTGCTGATAACGAGTTCACCGTCGAAGCGCGCGAAGAGTTGCGCCTTGGCGAGATGCAGGGCTACGCCCAGTCCGTTGGCGCAGCGATGACGCTCGTAGACGGCTGCCGTGATCTTTCAAAGACCGAGCGGCGTACGCTCGAAGCCGCAGTTGATGGTGGCTACTTCAACCGTCCGCGCGATACCGACCTCGGTAGACTTGCTTCGGAGTTCGGTGTCTCAAAGCCTGCGGTCTCGAACAATCTGCGACGCGGTCAGGAACGCGTCCTCTCACGAGTGGTCGATGTTCTCGATGATATCGACGATGAAAACCAGAAGTAGTGAAATCATCGTGTGGGGATCTATTTTAGCTGTCTCAAATGTATCCTATAATGTATTAACATATTAACCCAGTGATTGATACTACGATAGGCACACTGTGACGTATGTCATGGAAACGAATGACATCACACGTCGTCGGGTCATTACCGCTCTTGGAGGGATGGGTGCGGCTGGTCTCGCAGGCTGTACCAATGGGACGACCAATAGCGGAGCATCGGAAACCGTGAAAATCGGAGTTCTTCAGCCGCTCACCGGCGACTTGAAATACTACGGACAGCAGTCGCTGTGGGGATTCTACGAGGGACTCAATCACAAGAGCGATGATCGATTCACCGCAGAGGCGAAGACGGGAGAAAAAACAGTCACAATCGGCGGGACTGACTACGTCTTGCTGGTCAGAGACACCCAGCTCGATGCCAATCGTGCTCAATCGCTGGCGACTGACCTCGTTCAGGACGACGACGTCGATCTCCTGTTCGGGTGTGCGTCCTCCTCGTCGGCGACACAGGTCGCCACGACGGTGACCAAACAGGCACAGGTCCCGACAATGGTTGGTCCCGCGGCCTCGGCGTCTCTCACAGCAAACAGCGAGACGTGCAGCCAGTATCTCTTCCGGGCGAGCGAGAACACCGCGATGGACGCTCGTTCGGGAGGAGCGTACATCGCAAAGAACAGCGAAGTCTCGAAAGTGTACTTGTTTGGTGCAGACTACAGCTTTGGGCGGGCCGTCGTCGAAAACTACCGAACCGTTTTGGAGAACAACGGTGTCGAGATCGTCGGCGAGAAGTTCGTCCCACAGGGCTACTCCGAATGGCAGGGCCTGCTCGACAACGCAGAGAAGGCGAGAGCAGACGGTATCGTCGCTGGGTTCACCGTGGCGACGCTACCACAACTGTTCACCACATTTCTCAATGGTGAGTACTCTTACCGAGTGTTCGGAGGCTTTGCCACCAAGATCACGGTCTCGATCATCGGCAAGACCCTGCAGAAGGTACTCGGCAAACCACTCACGGAGAAGAAGTTGAAGGGAACCGGACTTGGCCCGTTCACGACGCGGTATCACTGGAACCAGTACGACAACGAGATCAACAGTTCGTTTGTCGACAGCTATACGACGGCCTACGGCGTTGTTCCCGATCTGTTCTCCTCGGGAACGTTCACTGCCGCTTCAGCGATCGTCCAAGCAGTCGAAGAAAGCGGATCGACGGCGAGCGACGACGTGGTGTCGGCGCTTCGTGAGATGACCGTCACGGCATCGCCCAAGGGCAAGAATGCCTACACCTTCGAGAAACACAATCAGGCTCGCTCTGCGATGACGCTCGCAAACAGCGTTCCGAGTTCACAGAAAAATTGGGAAGCACCGATCAAACCGAGCGAACCGCTCGCTCGTGTTTCGGCGGATCGGACAACCATTCCGACCGACAACTCCGAGATGAACTGCCAACTGTAAGCCATGCTCAGGACTCAGAAACTGACGAAACGATTCGGCGGGCTGACGGCTGTCGACGAGGTCGACTTCGAACTCGAAGACGAACTCTGTTCGCTCATCGGACCGAACGGGGCGGGAAAGACCACGTTCTTCGATCTCCTGACCGGCACATTACGACCGAGTAGCGGAACCATCGAACTCAAGACGGAACGAGGTTGGCGCGATATGACGGAAGCAGGCACGGATGAGACAGCCTCACTCGGACTTCACCGATCGTACCAGATAACGAATATTTTTTCAGGGAGTACAGTAGCGGAGAACGTACGGATCGCGGCGCAAGCACACGGCAACGATTCATTCACGCTGTGGCGAAACACAAAGGCGTTTGATGGGTATATCGAGGAAGCACACTCCATCTTGGAACGTGTTGGTCTTGCAAGCGAGGCCGAGACGACCGCATCGAATTTGAGCCACGGCGAAAAGCGCAAGCTCGAAGTGGCAATCGCGTTGGCGGGTGATCCGGACGTGTTGCTCTTAGACGAACCGAACGCTGGCGTTTCGAGCGAGAGCGTCGAGGAAATCATCGCGCTCATCCACGACGTGGCTGACGACCACGCGGTGCTGTTAGTCGAGCACAACATGGACATTGTGATGAACGTCTCTGATCGGATCGTCGTTCTCCATCAGGGAGCAGTGATCGCAGACGGCGATCCCGAAACAATTCAGAACGATCCGGCTGTACAGGAGGCGTACTTCGGTAGCTACGCGGACGACTGGAAAGATGCGAGCGGTACGAAAAGAGGAACGGAGGGGACAACGGCGTGAGCGCAGACAGGCACACAGCGGAGGAGACGGGCGCTGCCAGCGGCGATCCTCCTGAGTCGAAGCCGCTGCTCGTCGCCGAAGGGCTTCAGACCTACTACGGCGAGAGTCACATTCTCGAAGGCGTTTCGTTCGATATACGTGAGGGGGAGGTGGTCGCGCTCGTTGGCCGCAACGGGGTGGGTAAGACCACAACGCTCCGTTCGATTCTCCAGCTCACACCGCCGCGAGCGGGATCGATTCGCTACCAGGGAGAGGAGCTGATCGGACAGCGACCCCACGAAGTAACCGAACGCGGTATCGGCTGGATCCCGGAAGAACGACGGATCTTTTCGGATCTCACGGTCGAAGAAAACCTCCGTATCGCGTCCGTCGACACCGAGCACGCCCTACATACAGCGTACGAGACGTTTCCGGATCTCGAACGATTCGCCCAGCGTAAGGCTGGTACGCTCTCGGGCGGGCAACAGCAGATGCTCGCTATTGCCCGCGCGCTCGTCGGCGACAATGATCTGTTGCTCGTCGACGAACCGAGCGAGGGACTCGCACCACAAATCGTCGCCGCGGTCGCAGAGAGCATCGCGGCAACCGAGCAGACGGTGCTGCTCGTCGAACAGAACTTGCCGCTCGCGTTCGATCTCGCCGATCGATTCTACGCGCTCGATAATGGACAGATTGTCGAGAGTGGTACAACCGACGACAACAGCGCCGATGACGCGCTCCGGGGGTATCTCTCTTCATGAGTGGTGTGATCGCTTGGCTGTCTCACTGTTCGGTTGCGGGGGTTCCGCTCACAGCCGATGTGCTCGGACAGTTCTTCCAGTTCGAGACGCTCGTATCCGTGTTTCTCAACGGGCTGGCGAAAGCGTCGTTGTACATCATGATTGCGACGGGGCTCACGCTCATTTTTGGATTGATGGGTGTTCTCAACTTTGCGCACGGCTCGTTGACGATGATCGGTGCCTATCTCGGTGGTACGGTGCTCACCGCTCTCGTCGCCAGTACGACGGGCGATCCTGCTCGTTTCGTGCTGTTTTTCGGAGCGGTTGTCGTCGTGTTCGGGACATTAACCGTCTTTGGCGGCCTCCTCGAAGTAACACTCATTCGGCCGTTGTACGACCGACCCCCGATCTACCAGATACTCCTCACCTTCGGGGTGACGCTTGTGCTCGATGAACTCGCGCGCATTGTCGTTACGTTCTACGGACTTCAACCCATCAGCGACTGGCAAGCCGCGCTGGGGACAAAACCCGATATTCTCACGCGCTCGGTTACCGTTGGCTCGGTGAGTGTCCCTGGATTAGCGTTGTTCGAGATCGTCTTCGGTGTCGTGACCGTACTTGCGATTCATGCCTTTCTCACCCGCACCCGATACGGACTCATCGTGCGGGCGGGCAGTGACGATTCAGAGATGGTTTCGGCGCTCGGTATCGACGTTCGACGCGTATTCACGGTGGTGTTCGCACTCGGTGTTGGCGTGGCGGGCGTCGCTGGTACACTCCTGTTGTGGGATCCGAACTGGGGTGCAAGCGTGCCGCTTGCGACGGAAACCCTTCTCCCGGCGTTCGTCGTAGTCATCGTTGGTGGACTGGGAACGTTCCGTGGGACCGTCGCCGCTGGGGTACTTGTCGGACTGGTCGACAGCACGATGACGTGGTGGTTCCAGAACGCGATTCAGTTCACCGGACTCCCCGAGATGATGGTCTTTCTCGTCTTGATTGTGACGCTGATCGTACGTCCACAGGGGCTGTTCGGTCTTGCGGAGGTGGGCGGTCATTAGCACCTCAACGCCGAACGAGCCGACCGAAACGAACGAAGACCACTGGCTCTCTCAGTACATCCACGAGCACACCATTCACCTCGGAGTGATCGCGTTTCTTTCGCTGTATCCCGCGCTCCACGCGGTGCTCACGAGTTCGGTGCTTGGTGCAGAAGCAGTAGCTGTGCTTCCGGATATCGAGACGATGACCGCAGTGCTCTACTTTGGGCTGTTCGCTATGAGCTTTGATTTTATCAGCGGCTACACCGGCTATCTCTCGTTCGGGCACGCCGCGTTCTACGGCACGGGCGCGTACTTCGTCGTGCTCGCGGCAAATGGCACCATTCCATTCGTGCCATCGGGAACACCGTTCATGGTTCTCCTGATACTCGCTGGGATGTGTGCGCTCGTGCTTGCTCTGCTCATCGGCGGCGTGTCGTTTCGGCTCAGCGGTGTCTACTTCGCCATGATCACTCTCGGATTCTCACAGGTGCTGTACGTGTTCGTGCGTGGCTGGCGATACGTCGGCTCGAATCCGCGCGACGGAGTGTTTGTCACAGGTCGCTCCGATGGCTTCGAGATCGGCGTCCCGTTCATCGATCAGCTAACGGTCGCCATCGGACAGCTCACTGGTGATGAAGTCAATGGATTCCTGGGGATCATCTCGCTTTCCGCCACTGAGGTTACCTACTACGCTATTGGATTCGTCGTACTGCTCTGTTATTTCTCGATGCAGCGAATTCTCAACTCGCCGTTCGGCCGGATCATGGTTGCCATTCGTGAAAACGAAGCGCGCACTCGCGCAATCGGATACGACACGTTTCGGTACAAACTGGCAGCGTTTGCGATCAGTGGATTTTTCGCTGGCATTGCCGGTGCGCTCTTCGCTGGGGTCCGGCGGTCGGTTTCGCCCGACAACTCGCTGTTTTTCCTCGTGACCGGCGACGCGCTGCTTGCCTCGATACTGGGCGGCTTCGGAACACTCGCTGGACCGCTCTACGGCCGACTGTTCGATGAGTCTGTCCGGGAGTTCCTCTCGACCGGTGGCACAGGAGGTGGTCTGCTCCCCTATCTCCGTGGGCACCTCCCGACGAGTGTACTCGATGCCGATCTCTTCGGTGTCACGGTTCGGGCAGCGGTCGAAACGTTTCTGAACGGCCACGCGAGCCTCTATCTTGGCCTTCTCTTCGTGCTCTTCGTGCTCTACGTGCCAAACGGGCTGTTGGGAACAATCCAGAAACGTTCCGAGGGAACAGTGACTTCGTGGCTGATGGGATGGGTCGAACGACGCCGATAGTCCCCTCAGTAAAGAACCGAAGAACAGAGAAACCAGCACAGACACCCACTCTGGTAACACTACGATGATGCTATCGCTCTCGAACGATGACTATAATCAGCACGAGGGAGTACACACGGCCGAATGGTTACTGATGCGAATCGACGCGAAGGGATTCCGTTCGGAACGGTGGTTCAACGCGATCGTGCCACCTTGGCGCTCGTGATTTTTGTCGTTCTGTTCGCGCAGGTGTTGTTGTATCCAGGCGTCACCGATTTGGTCACGGCCCTTGGTGCAACAACAGATCTCGACGCCAGCACGTGGTTTCTTGGTGCCGAGTTCGCCGCATTCGTCCTCTTTTCAGGCTTTTGGGGTGCGCTGAGTGATCGCACCAGCCGTCGTATCCCGTTTATTGTCGTTGGTGGACTCGGTGGGGCTGCGGGTTATGCCATCCTCGCGTTCCTTGGGCAGGGATACGGTGTCCGCTTCGAAACAGTCCTCGTATTACGTTTCTTCCAAGGAGCACTCACGATTGCCGCGTTCTCACTGGCGATGACCATGCTCATGGATCTTGAGGGAGGACACGGACAGAACATGGGGGCAGCTGGCATCGCGATCGGCTTAGGAACAGCACTCGGTGCACCGATCGGTGGCCAGCTGTACGAACAAGGCGCATTCGTTCCGCTCTGGATTGCGAGTGTTGCGCTTCTACTCGCTGCAGGGTTGGCCACTCGGGTCACCGACCGCTCTCCATCGGGACAGCGAATGGGACTGCGCGATGTTGGCCGTCGTCTCCGGGGAACCCCTGCATTGGGTTTCCCGTACGCATTCGGGTTCATGGACCGTCTTACAGCCGGATTTTTCGCACTGATCGGCACGATCTACTTTCGGGAGACGTTCGCTCTTGATGCAGGCGGGGCTGGTCTCATGCTAGGACTGTTCTTTGTTCCCTTCGCACTCCTACAGTATCCATTGGGAGTCGTTTCGGATCGCATTGGACGAAAGCTTCCAGTTGCGATCGGCTCACTTCTCTACGGAGGCACTGTTATCGCAGTGTATCTGGCACCGACACTGTGGCTCGCTGGGTGTACGATGGTTCTGTTGGGAGTCTTTGGTGCGCTCGTCTCACCAGCGACGATGGCGTTGGTTTCCGATCTCGCAACAGACACTGATCGAGGCGTCGCAATGGGTGGGTTCAACATTTTCGGCAATCTTGGTTTTCTCGCCGGATTCGTCGTTGGAAGTGTCATTACCGACTCTTTCGATTATGGTGCTGCGTTCCTTGCCGCTGGACTCCTTGAGGCAGGTATCGTCGTCGTTGCGCTTCCATCGTTCCTCCGACTCGATTTGTCACAGACGCCGACATTTAGTGAATAAAACCGACTTCAGTCAATCTGCACGCTCGATCCTGAAACTGCACTTTCTTGTATCGCATCGAGAATCACTGCGTTCTGTGCTGCTTGGGCTGCATTCGTTCGTGGTGAGAGATGGTCCTCGATGCATTCGGCGAAGTGTTCGATTTCGAGCTGATACGGATCGACCGGCGGGAACGTTTCAGTTGTTCGTCGATTCCCGATCTCGTATTGGATCGATGTGTTTACATCTGGAGAAGAGAACGCCGGCTCGGCGGTTAGCCACCCTTCAGTGCCGATTACGTGATAGTACTGTGATTCGGCAGTATCGAACGACGCAGAGACGGTTGCAGTTGCGTTCTGATCGTATTTAAAGAGTGCTGTCATTTGTGTATCGACGCCGCTATCGTGCATATCGAAGGAATACGCGTGGACACGATCCGGTATTCCGAGAAACATTCGGACAGCATCGACAGTATAAACCCCGACATCGAGTGAGCTTCCACCACCGAGCGCCGGATCGAACCGAATCCCGGTTGGCAATCCCCGCAGTTCTGAATGGAACGTTGCTGTCGCAGATCGGATCTCGCCGAGTTCCTCACTGACGAGTTCTATGACACGTTCTGTGCGCGGTACATACCGGTACATGAGTCCTTCCATGAGCGTAACCCCGCGATCTTCACAGTAGGCATCGACCGCACGCGTTTCGTCTGCAGTCACGCCGAGTGGTTTTTCACATAGAATATGGTGGCCGTGATCGGCCGATTTGCGTATCCACTCGGCGTGTTTGCTGTTCGGGAGTGGGATGTACACTGCATCGATCTCCGCGTGTTCGAGGAGGTCGTCGTATGTCTCGTACACGTGAGGGATGTCGTGGGTCGTGGCCACTGCTTGTGCTTTTTCCTCCGTACGAGAAGCGATCGCGCGAATCGTGTGATCAGTTTTTTCGATGGCTGGTATGAACCGTTGTTGTGCGATCGTTGCCGTACCAATCACACCGAAGTGGATCGCCATAAGTGAAAATAGGTAAGAACGGATGAAGATCTTTTGCCAATTTCGATTGAATGTTCACAAATGTGTGGTATCTAGTAGAGTAAGTGACCGATCCGATTCTGACTCACGAAGTACGGGGCACAATCTCGGATCTGGGTGTCAAACACATAGAGTATTGTTCAGCTCTAGTTCATGGTTTGTTGTGACAAAATGTCCGTATACCGTCGGGCGTGAGCGACGGTTGGGGCCGTCGCTGCGACTGTGTCAATCGCCCAAGGATCTCCTCAGTCATCCATCAGAATCCGTGTCACCATCCGATCCATCAGAATCCGTGTCACCATCCGATCCATCAGAATCCGTGTCACCATCCGATCCATCAGAATCCGTGTCACCATCCGATCCATCAGAATCCGTGTCACCGTCGCTCACTGCTCTTTTCGAGTCAGTGTCTACTGTCTGTTCGTTCTCCGTTTGTATTCGGGCACGCTCAGCCTCATCAGTCGTGAGGTAGAGATAGAGCGGAGGGAACACGTACGCGGCAATCGCCAGAAGCACGAACCCCTGATGGAAGTAAGCCAACAAGCCAAACGCGGTTAAAGCTGCAGTGGCCGCCGCATGTACACCGGTTCGCGTGCGAGTGTAGAACCAGTAGTAGTCCCACACACCACGAAGCCACCCGTCGGAAGCAGAGACTGACACGGGCATACGTAAAACTAGCCCGCTCATCACAATCAGCGTTTCTACGAAAGGTGTCTAATTTCGTATTGACCGAGACACGATAAGCTACTGGAGTCTATCAATATCAAATGGCTACATTTGTCAAAACCTCCACTTATATCAGAGTGGCCGAATATACATCCATGTCTCTCGTGAACCAAACCCTCAAAAAGCTCGAATACGGCGGTGTAGTTGCTGGTGCATGGCTCCTGTCGGGGAGTGTACGGGCTGCAGAAGTACTCTCACGGACAGCAATCGATTGGATTGGAATTGATACCGAACACGCTCCTCATTCGCCCGAACGTGTTGAAGCACTAATTCGAGCAGTTGAACCAAACGCTACGCCGCTCGTGCGGCTTGCATCCGTTGAAACAGCCGTTTCAGACGGAGCAAAACACGCGCTCGACGCTGGTGCGCACGGAATTATCGTACCAGGCGTCGAAACCCCTGCGGACGCCGAAAACGTTGTCCGAGCAGCACAGTTTCCGCCAGCAGGCGAGCGTGGCGTCGCAGGCACTACCCGAGCAAATGCATACGGGAGTAATTTCGATGAATACGTCGATACTGCGAACGATGAGGTGCTCATTACCCTCCAAATCGAGACGCCGCCGGCAGTCACTGCTATCGATGAGATTCTCTCGGTCGATGGGGTCGATGTGGCGTTCGTTGGAGAAAACGACCTCTCGTCTGCACTTGGGTATCCCGGCAAAACGGAGCATCCAACGGTACAGAATGCTGTCAAACGAGTGCGAGAGGCAGCGCTGGATAACGATATTCATCCGGGGATTGCTGGCCGAACACCAGGAATCAAAACCGAGCGAGCAAATCGTGGATTTCAATTCTTTCTTCTCGGTGCCGATTTGAGCTTCATGCGCACCGGCATCGAAGCCTTCGTGACAGAGTAGACACAAACAAAAAGCAGATCAGCTCTGTATCACCGGAAACTGTCGGTACGAACGCGAAAGATAAACAACGGGTTTAGGAACATCCTCGAATAGGTTAGTTTGTGACACAGATTGACGTCAGCCACGAAGAAAATGTAGCGACCGTTACGATATCGAACCCTGAGCGAAAGAACGCACTTTCTGGCCCAGCGTGCGAGACGATGGCTGAATCCCTCCGCACGCTTGCACACGATTCGTCAGTTCGCTGTGTAGTCGTCACTGGCGAAGGTGACGCATTCTGTTCAGGGATCGATCTCGCTGGTGAGATCGGTGCGGGTGGTCCAGCGGCAGAGCTCGAAGGCGGGTTGAACGCTATCGCCACCAGCCTCTTACGGATGGAAAAACCCGTTGTTGCATCGGTTTCGGGACCAGCAGTCGGGGCGGGAGCGTCTATTGCTACGGCCTGTGATTTCGTCTATGCCGCCAACTCCGCTGAGTTTGGGTGGGGTTTTACCGACATCGGTCTCGCTCCCGACACTGGCGCAACCTACGTTCTCCCACGACTCGTCGGGATGCGGACAGCGATGGAGTTGCTCACGACTGGACGGCGAGTCAGTGCCGCCGAAGCCGTCGATCTCGGTATTGCGACAGAGGCAATCCCAGACGCTGAGCTGGACGATGTTGTCACCGAGCGTGTCGAGATGCTGTGCTCGCGGCCCACACGAGCGGTCGGCGAAGCAAAGCGCCTTCTCTTACGGAACGCTCACCGCTCGGTAGAAGAAGCCCTCGCTGCTGAGGCACGCGCACAAGAGCGAATTGTCCAAACAGAGGACTTCTCTGAGGGCATTTGTGCGTTCGTCGAAAACCGAGAGCCCGAATTCACCGGTCGATAATCGTCGGATACGAGTACAACGATACAAAAATAATTAGAGAGACAAAGTAATCCAGAACGTGATAGAAGTGACACCTGACATAGCTGTCGGGCATGGATTCTCGATCTCATCGATTAGCTGATGGCCAATCACGCTTGTAACGCTCCTGTTCCTCTCACGGTCCACCACAGTGGGATCGGACCGTCTACTCGATCGTCAGATCGCTGCTCTCTCCGCTCTCTTCGTTCTCCTTCCATTCAAGTTCGAATTCGATACTCAGTTCGGTGTTCGGATCGGTTCCTTCGCGCTCGGCCTTTACTTCGAACGTCGGTTGGGGAGGCACCTCCAAGCTAACCGAGTCGCTGGCTGCACGCAGGGTGATTGTTTCGCCTGCTTCTAGTTTTTTGGCGACTGTTCGGAGGTATTCAGCGATATCTTCACGCGATTGCCGGCGTTCACTCTCGAACAGAACTTCTTCTGGCATACCTCTCTGCAGGTCATCCGTTCGTATAAGCTTGCTCACTACTGAGTATCGAGATCGTTCGTCGAACACATGAGTTGCCCTACGAGCGACCGACCTTACGTACGGTTTGTTCGGCTGCTACTGGTTCATATACGAGCACCAATCGAATCTACGAAACGAATAGTCGATTTTCCTTCACCAATAAGATACAAACACATATATTCATAATTGTCCAATATATAGAGTCAGATAGTTGATAGCATCTCCGAACGTTACAATCAGTTATGTCTCATCTTTCGCGGTACACAGAGAACAAATAATACTCAATGTGTTAGGAATCTCTGGTGCAGTTACAAGAGTACGTCTGTAATCGATCGAGTACCGCATGAGTCGGATACAGGGTCACTCGATAAATCACATCCGGCGCTGGATTCGAAGAACTATCCATCCGAAATGATTTATGCACAGATATGCGACCAGTAGATATGGGAGAAGAGCACGATACCATGCTCTGGCGGACGGAAGCAGTCGGGCGCATGCTCGATGCCCGGCAGAGCGCACTCGCTCG
This sequence comes from Halocatena marina, assembly GCF_023276375.1. Lineage (GTDB taxonomy): Archaea > Halobacteriota > Halobacteria > Halobacteriales > Haloarculaceae > Halocatena > Halocatena marina. The sequence continues at coordinate 1,945,772 of NZ_JALLPK010000001.1, forward strand.
CCAGTCAGTGGAGACGATTGCGCTCGGCGAGGGGATCGGTGGGCGTGTGCTCGCAGAGGAGATCGTTGCCGAGGAAAACGTTCCAGCGTTCGATCATGCGACAATGGATGGGTACGCGTTTGACACGGCTGATGAGTATCCGCTCGAACTCATCGACAGCGAAGTATTTCCGGAAGATGAGCCACCGACACTCGAATCGGGGGAGGCAGTCCGTATCGCTACCGGTGCGCCGCTGCCGGAACGAGCGACAGCCGTACTCAAAGAGGAAGTGGCGACGGTCAGAGATAGGCAACTCAACGGTCCCGATCTCGAATCGGGGACGTACACGTATGGGCGCGCGAGCAACGTCACCGCTGGTGAAACGCTCTTCGAAGCAGGTGAACGCCTCTCGGCGAAAGATGCGATCCTGTTACAAGATCTTGGATACGAGACTGTCGATGTCCGAGAGGTCTTTTCAGTTGCCCTGCTTGCGACTGGATCGGAGATCCACGAGGGCAAAACCTCCGATCTCGATTCGTGGATGCTCGCCGAACTCCTCAGGTCGTGGGGACACAAGGCGACATACGAGGGAACAGTTCCAGACGAATACGAGCGAGTCGAGGATCGTATCGGCGACCTCGCTCAGGAGTACGACGTGGTGCTGACGACCGGTGGGACCAGCGTCGGTAAGAAAGATCACGTCATTCAAGCGCTTGGAGCGTTGGGACAGATCGACTTTCATCGAGTACGTATTCGGCCGGGAAAACCCATTGCACTCGCTGAACTACCAGAGACAACAGTTGTTGCTGTTCCGGGAAAGCCAGTTGGTGCGCATACGATAGTGACTCTCATTGCACGCCCGCTCTTCCTCGGCGGAAATACGGCCCTTCCGACAATAAACGCATCAGTGACTCAGCGTGTCGATATCGGTCCGGACGGCTTCGAGTACGCTGTTCCCGTGCAGTTCGAAGACGGAGCTGCTATCCCGTTTGGCCACGTCTCCTCGTCGCTTCGTGTGTACGAAGAGACGTTTGATCCAAGCGTGCTTTCGTCATCGACGCGAGCGACGCGTGCAGACGGATTCTTTATTACTGACCACGCCGTAAAACAAGATGAAACAGTCGAAGTCGTACCGTATGAGGTGCTCGAATGAGCAATCAGGACCAAATCCCAGTTCTCGACCCGCATGATTTCGATACGGTCGAACGCACTGGAAAGACGGTCGGATGTGTCGTTCTCGCTGCCGGGATGGGAACGCGTTACGCAGATGGAAACAAGCTCTTGAACAACATCGACGGTGAGCCAATTGTCCGTCGGGCGGTTCGAACGTTTCTCGCGTCTCTCGACGATGTCGTTGTCGTAATCGGCCACGACACCGCTGCCGTTCGAAAAGCGCTCGACGGTCTCGATGTATCACTTGTCGTGAACAGAGACTACGATCAGGGACAGAGCACGTCGCTCCACTGCGGCGTTGTCGTCGGGCGTAATCGTGGGTGGGACGCGATCGTATTCGGACTGGGCGACATGCCGTTCGTTCGGTCCGAAACCATCGATTTGTTGGTACGAACCGACGTCGCTACCGATTACACTATCCTCGCGGCCGCCTACGATCGTAAGCGAGGAAACCCAACGCTGTTTGATGCCATCCATTACGACGCTCTCACCGAAATTGAAGGCGATCGCGGTGGACGACAACTCATCGTCCAATCAGACGAGACAGCTCTTGTCGAGACGTCCGATCCTGGGGTTACCCGTGACATCGACACCATTGCGGACTACAATTACTATCGCTGACACCATCGTGCGGACGCAGCAGGAGTTCACAATGGATATAGAGACAATATCACGTTTTCGAGTACATCACGAAATAGATAGAATGAATTGTAGTAGAAGCTTATAAACAAAAGTAATAAGATAGATGGTGCCGCTCTTCACCGATACGTGATGGCAGCGACTTCACGTAGATCGATACCATAACGAGAGGTATACGATCAGCAACCAACGCTCATATCGATACGGTGAACATCATACAATACAGTACTCAATCTGATAACAAGCCGTACCATCGGTTGTGCCTACTTTAGCGATTACGTATCTAAAGCACCACCAATAAAACGTCAAATCATAGCATAAAATACACCTAATTGTGTCTGTCTCAAATTATAATTCGTGAAATTCTATCGAAAATACTGATATCGATATCGACATTGGTCGTGATAGTCGACGATACGGACCATCAACAGGAATGAGATCGTGTCAGGTTGTGACACGCCAATCATGCAATCATAATGCATACATACGAGCAGTGCTTTCCGGTGATATCGGATATGGGAGGTATGATAAAACAAGCACGGGTTGGCATCGTCGGTCTCGGATCGATGGGGCAGCGGCATGCTGACCTGATCAGAAACACTGGGCACGGAGTCGTAATTGCGGGTGCCGACATAGCCCAGACCGCCCGCGAAGAGTTCGAGCAACGGTATGGTATCACAGCGTATTCCTCTCATGACGAACTGTACGAGAAGGAATCTCTCGATGCCGTCATCGTTACGACCCCGAACAAGTCCCACGAGACAGCGGTGGTTGCTGCCTTCGAGCAAAATATCAATGTCTTGGTCGAAAAACCACTCGCACACACGCTTGACAGCGCACGACAGATCGCGAAGGCAGCAGAGGCATCCGATGCATTCGGAACCGTGGGATTTCATAGTCGGTTCATGCCAAGTGCCACAGCCCTGCGAGCGTACGTCGAACGTGGTGACTTAGGTAATATAACTCACACTGAGACGAATTACGTCCGTCGGCGTGGGGTTCCTGGTCGTGGTACGTGGTTTACATCGAAAGAGATGGCCGGCGGCGGTGCGCTCATTGATATCGGCGTTCACGTAATCGACCTAACACTGTATCTTCTCGGCTATCCAGACATAACGCACGTCTCAGGGACAACTCGTCAGGAGTTTGGTAATCGTGAAGAGTACAACTACCTCCACATGTGGGGTGAGGATACGAGCGACGGTTCAGACTTTGATGTCGAAGATTCAGTCACGGCTACGTTGCAGACCGCACAGAATCAGACCATCTCGCTCGATATTGCGTGGGCAAATAACGGAAGGTACAAACGAGATATTTCTCTCCGAGGGACTGATGCGGGTGCCACATTCGATACGAAAAATGGAGATCTGACACTCCACGAATCCAGACACGTTGGTGTCGATCATCACGTTGACCTCGAAATCACTACAGACAGCCCAGACAGTAAACAAGAGCAGACCGATCGATTCTTGTCAGCTGTTCAAACGGGCGAGCCCTTAGAAATCAATACAATCGACGAGGCGCTCACCGTCCAGCGCGTCGTTGAAGCTATCTATCAGTCGAGTGAACACAACGGCCACCCAATTTGCCTCAAAGAAGGCACGGAGATAAACGCCATCGAAGAACCCATCATGCTTGGATGATGTACCCGACAGCAAGAACCAACTGAACCACGCTCGTCGTTTTTGGCTGCTCATTTCGAGGCCACGAACGACTGGTTCGAATCAATCCAATATAGGATCACTCCAGCCCGAGGAATTATGCACTCTTTCGTGGTAGTATGTGTATGACACGCTGTATCGAATACTGCCGAACCAATGTCGACGCTGCCACGCGAGAGTTGTTTGTGACACTCGACGCGACCGTCGTCGAAAAGCCGTGTCTCCGGCGCTGTGGCACCTGTTACTCGAAGCCGTTCGTGCTCCTCGATGGTGAGAGTCTCTGTGCCGAGAGTCACGCTGATCTCGAAGCGAAGGTCCAAATGCGAATGCGAACGGGAACAGGAACGGGAACCAAGCGTGAACGCCCAGAGGGGTCAGACGGATGAACGTTCTGTTCGTTTCGATCGATAGTCTGCGTCGTGATTTTCTTGATACGTATCAGGATGATCCGTGGTGTATTGAGTATGAGGTGGACACGACGAACCTCGATCGTTTCGCAGAGCGGGCTACCGTGTTCAACACACACTACGCAGGAAGTCTCCCTTGCATGCCCGCTCGTCGGGAGTGGTTGACCGGTACGCAAGAGTTCCTCTGGCGTCCGTGGGGACCCATCGAACCATTCGATACGACGTTGCCAGAGGCGCTGCGCCATGCAGACGTGATGACGAAGCTCATCACCGATCACTTCCACTACTTCCAACACGGGAGTGGAGGGTACTTCGAGGATTTCAACGGCTTCGAGTTTATCCGCGGACACGAGAACGATACGTGGAAAACAGCACCGAGATCCCTAGACACATCGAAGCTGGGATTTACGACTCCGGACGATCCTGAAGGCTTCGGCTACAACAATCCTATCCAGTATCCGCGAAACACCGCGGAGTTCGATACAGAATCAGATTTTTTCGCTCCACAGGTGTTCTCGACGGTGGCCGACTGGCTCCGATCGAATCAGGAGTGGGACGAATGGTTCTGTTACGTCGATAGCTTCGATGTACACGAACCGTTCCACATCCCTGAGCCGTACGCATCGATGTATACAGACGAGGACCCAGATGACCCAGATCTCACGTACTGGCCGGCGTATGGTCGAACTGATCGTGGACAGGGCGAACTCTCGGACCGCGAGCTCGATTTCGTCCGCTCGCAGTTCGCAGGGAAGGTAACGATGGTTGATCGCTGGTTCGGGCGTGTCCTAGAAACGATCGATGACGAACAGCTCTGGGACGATACGATGATCATCGTCACATCGGATCACGGCTTTTTCCTCGGTGAACACGGTTGGGTTGGCAAACCGTACAAGGCCCCTCTGTACAACGTACTCGCCCACACACCGCTCATGATATGGCATCCAGAGTATCAGATGGAGGAGCACACTGCGCTGACCGCAGCTGTCGATATCTACTCGACCGTTCTCGATGCATTCGACGTTGCGGACGTTGATCGGCGACACAGCAAGAGTCTCTTGTCACTACTCAGTGGCAGTGATGACAAGATTCGTGAGTGGGTGCTTTACGGCTACTGGGGATCGAGCGTCAACCTCACAGACGGACGGTACACGTATCTTCACCCGTGTGATCCCGAGGTCGATAGCGACTGCTACTCGACGCAGATGGTGAATCCGCACTCGTGGTTTACGCCCCCAGATTCACAACCCGCTGCGGAGTCCGGGCAGTATCTCCCGTACGCTGATTGCCCGGTATGGCGATATTCCGCACCGTCATACGTTCGCAACGATCAGCCAATGCTCTTTGATGTGAAGACTGATCCCGAACAGCTGAACGATCGCTCGGAAGACGATCAATCGATCAAAGAGCGGATGCAACGGCTACTACAAGAGGCGTTGTCTGAAAAAGATGCCCCCGAAAACCAGTACGATCGGTTGGATCTCGATCCAGTTTGAGACTACGTGAACCCGTTGACGCGTTGATGGCGCTCTCGGTACCGACACGAGGATCCCTCATCACGATAGCATATCCTTGTCATTACGGATGTAACTTTGTAACACCAAAGTCGTACAATTCCAGAATGAAGCGATACTTGCCTGATCAGTTTCATTCAGTCAGGGAGAACTATCCACGCTTGGTGTGTCCATTCTTGTTAGATGGGCGACCGAAGTGGTTTCATTGTCGCAGTGATACCCACCAATGACACGAAAGAAAACGTACGGCTGGCGACGATTGCTTCGCTACGGCTCGAGATAGACACAACGAATGTGCAATAAGAGATACGATGCCCTCTCCGCCTCAGAGCCTATCTTCGAGATCGGCGGTGACAGCAGCCGTCGTCGCTGATCCACCGAGATCAGGTGTTCGAGGCGCAGATTCGTCCGCCAACTGGCTTTCGACGGCTGTCGAGAGAGCTGCTGCTGCTTCGTTCTCTCCGAGATGCTCGAACAGCATCGCTCCCGTCAGCACAGCGGCAAGCGGATTTGCGATTCCTTGTCCGGCGATATCAGGGGCACTCCCGTGCACCGGTTCGAACATCGACGGATAGGCACCGCTGGGATTAATGTTACCTGACGGCGCGAGACCGAGACTGCCAGTAACGGTGGCGGCGATGTCAGTCAGAACGTCGCCGAAAAGATTCGAAGCGACCACGACATCAAACGTCTCCGGACGGCGGATGAAGTCCATACTCGCACGATCGACGAGGAGTTCCTCAACAGTCACATCTGGAAACTCCTCGCTCACCTCTTGGACGATATCATCCCAAAAGACCATGCTGTGGGCCTGAGCATTCGATTTGGTCACGCTGGTGAGTCTTCCGTCTCGGTGTGTTGCAGCCTCGAATGCCTGCTGGACAACGCGCTGGGTCCCTTCACGAGTGAACACCGCACTCTGAACGGCGATTTCGTGATCGAATCCACGGTGCTCCCGTCCGCCGATGTTGGCGTACTCACCCTCGGTGTTCTCCCGATAGACTACGAAGTCGATATCGCCGGCCGCGTATCCACGAAGTGGACTCTCGATACCGTCGTACAGGATGGACGGGCGCTTGCAGATGTACTGATCGAATCCTTTTCGTATCGGTAATAGGAGTCCGTTGAGCGTGACGTGGTCCGGGATGTTCGGATGACCGACGGCTCCGAGAAAGATAGCGTCCGAATGTTCGAGGCGTGCAAGTCCATCCTCTGGCATCATTGCTCCGTCCTGAAGGTACCGTTCACTCCCCCACTCGTACCAGGTTGTCTCGAAATCGAAACCGTGGTGTTCGCTTCCCCGTTCAAGCAGTGGAAGCACAGCATCCGTTATTTCAGTACCAATACCGTCGCCCGGAATAACCGCAATATTGTAGGCCATACCGTACTACACAGGGGCGCTGCTTATATTCGGTTTGATTCGAGCTAATAACCACATATTCCGATGTCATCGACTGTTGCCATTGAGACTGTTTCGAGATGCAATCTAAAATAATACTATCTACATCAGGGATACTCCCCCAACGTAGTCCACCACACACATCGAGAGATAACCTCGGTGCATCCCACACATCTATGCTCGGGGGAGCTGCTTTGAAAGCGACTTTTCGATGCTCCGTGACGTTTGTGGTCGTCTCATAGTATGGAACAATCATCGACTATTCAATATCTGGGCAGTGGACGCCTCGTGCCACCGATAGCGGATTTCAGTAGCTCCCGCGATTTTACTCACTAGCAACTAGATTGTATTAATTGTATTCTTAACACACCATCATTATCTCAAATATACTGAAAGACAAGGATACTGAATGTAGCGAACAGCACGCTGTACATACGATCGCCGGGGATTCACTGTTCGACGACCGTAATACACTGAAATCACCGAGCACGAAAAACCGCAGTCCGCTACGTATCATCGCGGCGGGCTCCAGATTGATGTTTCGAACGTTCGGATGACACCCATCCGGGAAAACAACACAGAATTTCTCACAGAGAATCATCTACGATAAGCGGGCGTGTAGCGTGTGCAAACTCACAGATATCCTTTCAAAATTTTAATCTTTCATATCGTGGGGTCTTGTGACCCATAACCATACATTCACGCAGAGAAATAGGATATGTTTAAGTTATCTCACTACTTATTGTTGGATATGATCGATGGTTTGCTTCTTGTCGGAGCTGCGGTCGCCGCCTTCGTTGGTTTCAATATTGGTGGTTCTTCAACCGGTGTCGCGTTCGGTCCCGCAGTCGGAAGTCGGACAATTTCTAAACTCGGTGCAGCTGCGTTGTTTACCGGGTTTGCGTTTCTCGGTGGTTGGACCGTCGGTCGAAACGTCATTCAGACAATGGGAGGGGAGATCGTCCCTGCGAGCTACTTTACGCCGGGAGCGAGTATCGGTGTGCTCTTTTTCGTGGGGTTAGCGCTACTGATTTCGAATCTCTTCGGTGTTCCAGCCTCGACATCGATGACTGCCGTCGGTTCAATAGCCGGTCTGGGAATTGCTTCTGAAAGCCTCAACTGGCCAGTAATGGGACGAATTGTCTCGTGGTGGTTACTCGCACCAATTATCGCCTTTTGGCTCTGTGGCGTCATTGGCCGGTATCTCTATCCGCATCTCGAAGCCTGGTTTGCTGTTGATGCTTCAGTCGGTGCGGTGTTCACGATCGATCAATCCGGTCTGCTACCGCGACCACGTGCGGCTCCCGGGACAAGCCGCCGCGAAGCCGTAGGCGGCGTACTTGTCATCGTTATTGGTTGTTATATGGCGTTCAGCGCGGGCGCGAGCAACGCCGCAAACGCCGTTGCGCCACTCGTCGGCAGCGGCCAGCTCTCGATCAGTATCGGCATCATTCTCGCTGCGGCGGCGATCGGCATCGGTTCGTTCACGATCGCCCGGCGCACACTCGATACTGTTGGAAACGATCTGACAGACCTTCCGCTACTCGCAGCGCTTATTGTTGAAGTCGTGAGTGCGAGTCTCATCACATTCCTCTCATCGATTGGTATCCCGGCGAGTCTCGCGGTGAGTGCCACTATGTGTATCGTTGGCCTTGGTTGGGGACGCGCGAGTCGAACAGTGCGACTGTCGGACATGGCTACGGCGGCTATCGACGGAGAGACCAGCCCGAACACGTCGATGAATGCACTCGCTAGTAACGGTGGTCAATCTGATGGTTCACAGTCGGTCGCCAATATCGGTGAGGAGGAGCCCGGTGAACTCATGGCCAGCGATCTCTTCAATCCGAAAGCCACTGCACGAGTGATCACACTCTGGATCCTTACCCCGACGATCTCTGCAATCGCCTCGTATCTCCTCTTTCGGTTCGTTGTTTAGTCCGGCTTGTTTTGACACCTCTAACCCGACCGCCGCGATGGTCACACCAGACGCTAGATCAAGTCATTGGATATTTCAGATAACACATAGGTTATACTAGTCACATCAAAAAGTATATTCCGTATAAATTATAGAATGGGTGGGATACTGGCACTTATTTATCATATTCTACAGCCTTGGCGAACACACAATGACTACTGTTTAGTTGTACTGTCTGGCAGTTTCAGTTCTTCGTTCGGTTGGAAAATCTCGAAGTGACGGTGTTATCTACACATTGTACACTCGCCAGAGATGCACACCACCGATACAAACAGCTTCGAGGAGTCGTGAGTTATCCCGCACAGATAGATTCACTGAATTTTCTCGTCAACCGTAGCCAGCATCTCGGCGTATTCTTCGAATCGTTCCCCCCGACCGATTGACTCTGAGTCACTGGTATCGAGGATTTCGATGAGTGAAAGACGAGTCAGATCTCGTTGACGTAGTCCCTGTACAGCTCGTCGGAAATCCGACCGAGACAGTGATTGAATTGGCTCGTCCTGTTCGACGGCCGCACATACACGGGCAAGTTCAGTAGTGCTGACAGAATCCGTGGAGGGGAGTTGGGACATATATCGAATGATAGTACGACGACGAAGGGTACTGAGTGGGTCGAGGGTTTCCTCCTCGTCGGATAGTTCACGCAGTTCGTCGACGTGCGATGTTGGATCACGACGTGAGGTCATTGTTTAATTGATAGCAGAGATAGTTTCGAATCCACTACGGGAATCGTTGCATTCGTTTCGTACTTTTCAACGCGCTTTCTGGGCTCAGGATTGAAACAACTACGCGACACACCAGCGCGCGCTCGACTGAGTTCTCGTAATCGAGGCACATACACCGACGCTACCGTATCCTTTCCCACACGGCCAGCAGTTCTGTCGATCAATTCCATACGATCTTTCATAGAATTCGACCATGTGCGCACCAATAAAAAACTTGTGAATGTAATATACATTTCAACAACATCAAAGCTATGTACATGATTACCACCAATTGAATCTTATACACGACCGTATTACTCATCGAGACAAGATTAATCCAATCAAAATGTAGGAGTAACAAGGATATCACTATCATTGAAATAGCATCACGCTAGCGCTCCATGGACCACCGATTGGTTTCACATCGCTCGATCGGACTGCTCGTCAGCTGATGAGAATTACTCCGAACACATGATGCGGATATCTTCAGAGTTGTGAATTACCACGGTACAGCCGGCATATTCGAATGTTACAGTCATGGAGCCGGTACGGTGTACTCCAGTTGGTTTGGGTGCATACAGCGCATCAAGTGCGTCCGGATCGACAGCGTCGTCTAGCGATGGGAGCTCGAGTGTGTCGATCTGCTTCTTCTCCGCGACGCGTTCCAGCACAGTCATACTGAGTGGAAGATCCGGTTCGTCAGGTGTCATGACATGGGTGGGGTACGGTTCAGATTTCACAGCTGAGTGATGACGACAATCTTGGTGTCGAAGCATCCAGCACTAGATAATAAAGACCTGCACGTACAAAACCCCGTTGATGGCGAGAACCCCCGTCTCATCCACAGTGAATCGACATTGACTCATAGCGGCGAGGAAAGTGTCACCCCGGGATGTTGTTTTGATGGTAGGGCAGTACTACCCATTTCTGCAAGATTTCCGTTTCGTTTCACCATCATAAACAACATCATATTTTACATATCTTAGATTTGATCATGGGCAGATAATTAAATTATAATTGAGGTATCCCCTACCTGCCAATATATCAATGAGAGGTCGGTAGACAGACTCACTCACCGAGCGCTGAGTACTGTCTGTATACGAAGCGTAGCATCAACACGTGCTAAGGCCTATACAGATAAAACTCTCTATTCGTCAGCTGAATCAAGACTGAATACCGATCGATAGTCACGTCGTCATCGGTTTGAATTGATATGATCTGTATACGCTGAGCGGATAGACTGTATCCACTGAATAACTATCGTCTACACATTTGAGAGTATTGGTATCTCATGTCATCAATCGATCCCACGCTCAAGCAGATACAGACCGTGGATCTCCGTCAACCATCCTTGGATAACGCTTCTTTCGTCGTGTCGATTACAGATGCTATTCGTGCGACCGGGTTAGGTGCTGGCGCGACGTTCTACTTCGATCCAACGTCGGTCGAAATACTTGGTGTCCTCCTCGCATTCGGAGAGCCAGGCCTTGGGAGACAGAGTCGAGCACGATTCACACGAGCTGTTCGTCGACTCTCAACTGATCCAGAAACGCTCGAACTCGAAATACCGGAAGAAGGTCTGCAAGCACTGGACACCGTTTCTCACGTGTTCGAAAACGAGATGTCTCCGCCTAAACTGACAGTCTGGGCAGGATCACAACTGCTCGGATTCGGAGCCAGTGGGTAACCCAACATTACTCTGAATCGACTCGAACTGATGAATGTTTGCCAAAGCCGCCATTGTGCGCGCTGTTGAACAGCAGTGACAATTTGGAAGTACTGTTTACAATAGCGGCAAGATCAGACGCGTCAATCAGGAATTGCAACAAACCGGCCACCAGTGAGTGTCTCCCCCGACTGATATATTTCGAAGTATCCGATTGGTGTTAGCGGTTCCTTCTGTGTTGATACAGCCTTTCGATGGAGCGTGGTGATAAAAGAGTAGCACTGGCTAAAGAATTACAACGGTACAGCCGTCATGGGTATACGTACAGACTGCACGATGCTCTGAACTCAGTCGCGGTGACTGACAAGAAACACCGAATCTCCACGAAAGGATTGTATTTGAATACACGACAATCTCGCCGATAGCCCAAAATTCGATATACAGAGAAAGCAAAAGTAATATCCCATTATCGAACTATTTATATCGAATGATTATGGCATACGGATGTGGCTAACTGTGTCGTCTCACCCAGTAGAACGGCAATCCCGTATAGAAATGAGGAGATTGTCACATCGCTCGCACACATTTGATTTTTGATGGCCCAATTAACGTTCGAGTACCGGAATGAGGGCATGATTTCGGGCTTTCACTCAGCGACTAGCAGGTATTCGCTCAGTGACCACGCTGTCTCAGCGTTTTTTAACCGTCTCTCTCAGAAAGCCACACGAGATGGTGCCAATTAAGTAGATACTTCTGAAGACAATATCAGTACTACCAGAAGACTGTAGACAGCGAGAATCATAGCAGTTCATCCGTTCGAGAAAATGATGGAGAACTACTGATAACGAAGGGCCTCTATCGGGTCAGTACGAGCAGCGCGCCAAGCGGGATAAACACCAGCAACGATACCGACAGCAATGCCGCTAAGAACAGCAAACACCGCCCACTGTAAACGAAAGACTAGTGGCAAGCTGAGCAGATCAGTTGCAATCACACCACCAAAAATCCCGACAACAGTTCCGATCGCCGCACCAATGACACCAAGTGTGATTGCCTCAACGAGGAAGAGCTGAAGAATGTCCCGGTTCTGGGCCCCCACGGCTTTCATAATCCCGATTGACCGAGTCCGTTCTGTAACACTCATCAACATGATGTTGATAATACCAATCGAGCCGACGAGCCACGAAAGGAGCGCGACACCGATGATGTACGTTGTGATTGTCCCAACAATGTTGTTGATTTCAGTGACCAACTGTTCGTTCGACATGAGCAGGAATTTAGAACTATCCGGCTTGTTGATGTGGGCATCTGATTTGGTTCGGAGATAGCTGTTCACACGCTGGCGGACCGTCGGGAGTTCCCGATAGTTAGTCGCCTTGACAGTGAGACGTGAATAACGATTGTTCGTATTGGCCCCGGATTGTTCGGGACTCACACGAGCGACGACAGTGGTGTTGACTCGTCCATCAACCGACTCCGTACCGACGTGTCCAGAGACCGTCGCCGGGACCGATGCGCCGGGAGAAAGCGAGACCATTACTGGCCGAGGACCAAACGGTGCAGATCGACCGGTTGATAGGGGAACCAGTGGTGCCACATTGGGCGGAGCTTCTCCGGAGTAAACGATCGTTTGTGAGGAGGATCGTTCATTCGAGACCGTTGTTTGTTCGTGCCCATAGACCTCCTCGACTCCGGGCATGCGTCGAAGATGCTTGACATCGTGTTCGGTGAACACGGGAGATCTCCCCTGCGCGGCGGCCAACATTCCCCCATCTTTAGGAACGACTGCCACCGTGAGTTCTGGTTTCTGATCGCCTGCAACTTCCTGAACAATTGCAGCCTGTAGACTGGCACCGAGGGTTACGAACAAGATCACGGCTGCCACACCGATTACGATTCCGAGCGTCGTGAGCACCGATCGAAGGCGATACCCCTGAACCGCACGCCACGCGAGACGGAGGCTTTCGATGAGGTCCATTAGTTAGTCTCCTCTCCGATAGAAGAGCGCCGTGACCGATCGTCCGGAATCCCAATCGTCTGTGGGGGAACCTCGCTTGGCTGTTCTGTTCCAGTAACCATCCCGTCCCGAAGATGAATAACCCGCTCAGCACACTCGGCGACGCGCTGTTTGTGGGTGACTACGAGAATCGTGTTCCCTTCCTCATTGAGCTCTTTGAAGAGCCGTAGGATTCGATTTCCTGTCTCGGTGTCCAAATTCCCAGTCGGTTCATCTGCGAGTAGCAGTGTTGGACTGTTGATGAGCGCGCGGGCAATGGCTACTCGACGTCGCTGGCCACCGGATAACTCTGCAGGATAGTGTTCAGTTCGATCACCGAGACCGACGCGAGCAAGGAGTTCGTCTGCACGCTTGGTACGAGTCTCTCGGTCGACTCCTTGAAATACCAACGGCAATGCGACGTTCTCGAGGGCAGTGAGTCGGGGCAGCAGCTGGAAAATCTGGAAAATGAATCCAATCGTGGTGGCACGCACACGCGTCCGTTCGGGCGACGATAAGGTTGTCACGTCGCGCCCATCGATAGTTATTGTCCCCTCGGTTGGCGTGTCGAGACAACCGATAATGTGCATCAGCGTACTTTTTCCGGCACCGCTTGGTCCCATTATTGCGGTGAATGATCCGTGCGGTAATGTAAACGACAACCCGGCCAATGCCTGCACCGGTGCTCTTTCGCTATGAAATGTTTTTCCAACGCTATCTAAGGTTACCGCTGCGTCGGACGCAGTTGTCGTCTGTTGCTCGGGAGCCATCGATCCTCCTAACGGCTACAGGGTACTCAACGGAGGCCCGGCTAATGCCTGCAACAAATTTAGCTGTGTAAGCCATAACATAGCATACCCCCCGATAATATCACCATAGTAATAATAGAAATATTTTATATCTGAGACGTACGTACCGCACTTTATCTGAAGAATATGAGGTAATCAAATGGTGAGGCCGGATGACTTCCGAGATGGAGCCCTCAAAAAATCGTTCTGTTAGGCCCGTAGCTACGGTTCCAGCAGGACCTTCGTGACGCCTTCCTCACGGTTATCAAACTGTTCGTACATTTCGGGGGCCTCGTCGAGACCAACTCGGTGGGAGACGAGGAAGGTCGGGTCAGCGCGGCCTTCGATAATCATATCGCGTAGCCGGCGGTTGTACTGCTTGACGTTGCACTGTCCCGTTCCGAACCGCTGTCCCTTCTCGAAGAGCTTCCCAAAGTCGATACCCAATCGTCCCTCAGCGGACATGTCGTCTGGTGCACCGGGGTCTTCTGGGACGTAGAGACCAATAACGCCTATTTTACCGGTCGCACGCACCGTTTTGATGAGGTTATTGAGCACGATTGCCGGATTCTCCCTGGCTGGATCGTACTCATCTTCGGCGTCAATCTCCGGATCGACTGCTTGGTAACCAACCGCGTCAACGCCTTTGTCCGTCCCGCCGCCAGTCATTTCGACGATCCGCTCGACTGGGTCTTCCTCCTCGAAATTGATCGTCGTCGCATCGCAGTATTCCTCTGCAAGTTCGAGTCGATCGGGTGCCCGGTCGACGACGTAGATCGATGCTGCGCCTTGTAATTTCGCGCTGTAGGCAGACATCAATCCGACGGGACCGGCTCCGTAGATCACGATTGACTCACCAGGTCGGAGATCTGCAAGCCGCGTACCGTGCCACCCGGTTGGGAAAATGTCCGCGAGCAACGCGAATGCGTCCTCGTGCTCGTTGCCCTTCGGTAATTTTAGCGCGTTGAAATCGGCGTACGGTACGCGTAGTTTCTCTGCCTGACCACCTTGATACGGTCCCATTTGAACGTATCCGTAAGCACCCCCATCGAACCCCGGATTCACGTTCGAACAGAAGCCGGTATAGCCGTTCTCACAGTTCTCACAGAATCCGCAGGCAACGTTGAACGGCAGAACGATCCGGTCACCTTCCGTGAGTGTTCCAACACCGTCACCAACCTCCTCTACGATCCCCATGTTCTCGTGTCCGAACACGATACCAGGATCCGCACCGGTTCGCCCCTCGTACATGTGTAGATCCGACCCACAGATGGCTGCGGTCGTGATATCGATGACAACGTCGCTTGGGTGTTCGATCTCGGGCTCGTCAACCTCTTCGACGGCAACGTCGTGTGCTCCTTGGTATACAACAGCTTTCATGGACATTGTTGACTCCCCTCACTACTATTGAGGCAGCGAACAACATCAGTGCTAGTTAATGATTATTGATGATATTGGTGGAAATTCTATAGGAACTCATGGCTGTAAGATCGAAGAAAAATAGACGGAGCATCCGGAATCTTCGGATTGTGCCGAGCTACGGTGGGGATGGGTCGATCGAGATCGGCTCGAATCGGACGCGCTGTTTACCGTTCATAAAGCGCTCTTCGTGGAGTATTTGTGTCCCTTCGTCTGCAGCCTCTCGAAACGGCCATCGTTGGCCACCGTGTTCGATGCCAGAGTACGACATGCCGGCGTACAGAGGGTTGACTTGGCACATCTCCTCGAAGACGTCTTCCGGTCCGTCGTATGCGAAGGACGAGTCGGTGAGTCGAGCACCAAGTTCACAGAGGATTTCAAGATCCAGCTTGGTTTCCTCAGGAGGTATCGTCAGTTGCCGTACGCGCTGGACGTGACGGTCGAGATTTGTTACGGTCCCTGATTTCTCCGACCACGCACTCGCAGGGAGGATAACATCCGCGTGTGCAGCCGTTTCCGTCAGAAACGGATCTTGGACAACGAGGAAAACTCGATCGAGGTTCTGTGCGATGCGTTGGGTATCCATCTTCGTCATCGCGGGGTTCTCCCCGAAGACAAACGCACCCTCTATCGAGTCACCGAACGAGCGAACGAGATCGAGCTCCGAGCGTCCCGGCGTTGCCGGCGGCTCGATCTCCCATTGTTTGGTTGCGCGTGCTCGTGCTGTCGGATTGGTTACGTCCTGATAGCCGGGGAGTGTGTGCGGACGTGCGCCCATGTCATTCGCACCTTGTTCGTTGTTCATTCCCCGAAAGAGGTTCATTCCCGTGCCCGGGTCCCCGAAATTTCCGGTGAGCAAGAGGAGATCGATTAGGGCATCTGTCGTTTCCGTTCCTCCATACTCACACTCCCCGATGCCGGTCGCAGTAATGATTGTAGCCCGTTCTGCCCGCCCAAACACGTGAGCGATTTTACGGACTTCACTCAGATTAACGCCAGCCGTCGCTGCGCACGCCTCTTGATCGATGTCGTCTACCGCTGCAACGAATTGATCGAACCCTTCGGTTCGTTCGCTGATGAACTGTTCATCACAGAGTTCGGCATTGAGAATATACAGATTGAGCAACGCTATGACGAACACATCGGTATCTGGACGAGGTGAGAGGGAGAGATCCGCGGCTTGCGTTGTTCGGTTCTCGCTTGGATCGACCTGTATTAGGGTCGCGCCGTTCTCGATAGCAGGACGGATGTACGAATCGAACGCGATTGGTTGTCGACCGGCAGGATTCGCTCCGATTACGAGGAATGCATCTGCTTCTCGTAGATCTTCGAGACTGTTCGACATCGCACTCGATCCGAGCCGTTCGTTCATGGCTGCCTCGACCGAATTGTGACAGAGCCGTGCTCTGTTGTCGATATTGTTCGTTCCGAGCGCGCGTGCGAGCTTCTGGAAGAGATAGTTCTCCTCGTTCGTTGCGTGGGGAGAACCAAGAAATGCCAGCGCGTCGGGATCACGGTTCTGAATCCGTGTCAACTCGGATTCGATTCGGTCGTACGCTGTTTCCCACGAGACGGGAATGTATTCTCCGTCGCGTTTAATCAACGGACGATCAATCCGATCATCGGTTTCGAGCGGATCGAACGCACTGATTCCTTCTGGGCAAAGTTGGCCATTACAATTAACGACGGCATCGTTGGGCGCGGTCGCTTGATCGGTTTCAGTATCGTATCGAAGACTACAGCCAACCGCACATGACGGGCAGATACTCGTTTTTCGTTCGTCCTTCATTTGCATAGCGATCCGAGGCGTTCTCTCAGCTCGTGTGGACAACGAATACTGTATCCTTTGCCAGTGGTATCGATATCCGAGCCGATCGGTGAGTCGATGTCGTCCGTCGCTTTGATTATTTGCTCTGTGGTGGTTTTCCGGATCAGATCAGTGCTCATAGCGTGATTACTTAATGGGTTGTTCCGCTCCTCTACAACCGTCGTATCTATGCTGTATGATAGCTCGCCATTCAGTTAAGTCCATGGAACCCAAGAACTGCTTTGGCCACCCAGCCATCTCGTTAGCCAGTCAGCAATCTACAGGACCGGTATCAGCCAGTTATAAAACAGAACCATCCCGCTCGGAATGAGGAAGAAAAAGGCTACTGCGTGTGGTCAATTACAACGGCCTGATACCGGTACTGACGAGGATCATCCGAGCAAACAGTTCGATAGACGAGATCTGTCTCCCGGAGTCGACGAAGCGCATACCGGGTTGTACGCGGCGCAAGTAGTGTTCGCTCGCTCAGAATCTGTGTCGTAAGCGGGGATTCACTCTCGTTGAGCACGCGATAGACCAACTTCGCGCTTGGAGATTGTGCACGGAGACGTTCAAAACGGTGGTGGGCTGTACCCTTCAAAGTGCTACCAGTCGACGTGTCTGGTTGTGACATATCCGACGAAGACACCTATCACGAGTAGAGACATACTCGTTCCCATTTGACAGCCGAAGCTGTCAGACCGAGGGAGGCAAGGAGAAATCTACCAGTGTAGTAATCGAACCAAAATTAATAGTGATCGTAGAAGGATAGTCACAGCCCACGGTATACGTGAGAGTAGTATACAGTAACCACTCTGAAGAAAATTTTACGACAAAAAGCACGAGACAAGTCACTACCCACCCCCTCATAACGGATAGATGGGCATGTAAAGCCCATCAGTGTCCTTCTATGGTCCGGTAGTTGTCGTCGTTCGATCCATTTTACAGCGCCCG
Organism: Halocatena marina; assembly: GCF_023276375.1. GTDB lineage: Archaea > Halobacteriota > Halobacteria > Halobacteriales > Haloarculaceae > Halocatena > Halocatena marina. Next base: position 1,963,853 of record NZ_JALLPK010000001.1, read on the forward strand.
ATGCGCCACATATAACCAATTGCTACACCAGTAAAAATATTTTTGAAGCTATATTTTATTAATAGTATATAATTATGCCCTCGATATTTATTCGACAGGTACAGTTAGCCTTTTGCATTCGTAATTGCATCTACGAGTTCATTCGCTGAAGGGGCTTCGAGTTTCTGCTCATTCACGAACACAGTCGGTGTGCCCTCGACACCACGGTTTGCACCGCGTTCGCGCTCACGCTTGAGTAGCCGGCAGTAGGGAAGTTGTTCGCCAGCGCGGCGAACAGCCTGTGGATCACCCTTTACCTTCCGAGTGATCTGTTCCAGTACGTCGAATGAATACTCGTTTTGGTTTTGGTAGGCCAGTTTGGCGAACGTCCAGAACGCACGGTCCGATTGTGCTCGTTGGATCTCACGAGCAGCGCTCGCAACCGGGTATGACCACTTGGAGACTGGCAGTAAGAAATCGTGGTAAACGAAGTGCGCTGTCTCTTGTGGTATGCGTTTGCGGACAGCTGGATATACATCGAGGAAAAAATCCCGACAGTGAGGACAGGCAAAATCCGTGTAGATTCCGACCGAAACCGGTGCATTTGCAGGTCCCGAGCGGGGTGCTGAAAGATCGGTGATCTGCTGACCAGAGCACTCTGGTGACGATGGACCAAGAAACGGGACATTACAGCCAGCGAGCGCACCGATCGCCCCGGTTGCTACTGTCAGTAAAGCTCGTCGGGACATCGATTGGCTCGTGCGTGCCTGTGTTGATTCAGATTGACCGACTGCTCGCTCCGACTGGTTTGTTGGCACAGTACGACGCGTCGTCTCCGTATTGCAGCTGATCTTCGAGCGGCTACCAGCAGTAAATTGATTTTTTCTCGTCATGTGTCGGCACGTGAGGCGGAAACTTCGCAGTGCATTCTGGCATTCTGCTCTCGAACTGAGAGAGCTGAGAGAGCTGAGAGAACTGAACGAACAGAAACAGGAACAGAAGAACCAGTGGGAGGACAAGATCTACTACGCCTTCTGACTCTGTCGTAAAGCGGGCGTCCAATCGACATTGATATCAGACGAGTATGTTCCAGATAGTATAGGCCTTCTCACTCTGTCAACGGGTGCACGTATGACAGTAGGACTAAAGCCGCATCATCCCGCATACGATTGATATATTCCCAAGTCACTCTTTGGCCTTGAGATTGTGGACGACATCGAGCCAATCGATGAGCTCTGCGGTTGGTTCGATCGCATCAACGATCGCGTCCGCTGGTTTATACGCCATCGGAGCCTCGTCGAGAACCGATTCGACGACCGATTCCGAATAGATGCCATCCATTGCTTCGGTGAACGCCTCTAGCGATCCAGCCTCTTCTGCCTCTCGTCGGCTCATTGCTCGACCCGCGCCGTGAGGAGCGGTTTGATGATAGGTCTCGTTCCCACGACCACGGGCAAGAACCGATCCGTCTGCCATGTTGAATGGGATGATGAGTCGTTGGTCTGCACGAGCAGGAGTGGCTCCCTTCCGAACGGTCAAATCGTGAAAGTCAATGTAGTTGTGGATGCTCGATATCCGATCGACCGGTTCGATGTCGAGCATAGCACAGATTGCGTCACTCATCAACGTTCGATTCCAGCGAGCGTACTGCTGTGCGAACAACATGTCGACGTAGTATCCGTCGGCTTCGCGTCCTTCGAGCCAGTCGAGTTCTGTATTCCGAGTATCAGAATTTGGGCGAAGTGACGTCAGTTGTTGAAACACCGCGTCGCTGTCCTCGCACTCCGAACGGATACGCTCTGTTCTGAGGTGTGACTCGCCCATTCCACCGGTCACCCACGCGTGGAGATCGCTATTGTCGACCGTTTCTGGATCAAATTTCACGTAGTCGTAGTAGCGCTCTGGAATGGACGCACGGATTGATTCGGCGTTTCGCTGTTCGGTCGCCCGCGATTGCCAGAATTCGGCGACGGCCTTCCCGAGATACCGAGAGCCACTGTGAATGACAAGCCAGTACGTTCCAGAATCGCGTGCACGTGCGAACTCGACGAAGTGATTGCCACCTCCGAGCGTTCCGGCGCTTTTGATGACGTGGCCCATCCCTTGACGCTGGCTGCGCAGCACGCGTCGGCAGAGTGATTTGAAATACGCGCCGTCGTACCCCGTGAAGTCGAACTCGACGGGATCGATTTCCCGCCCGAACTGCTCGCAGTAGGCAGCGTCAAATTGATCGAACACGCTGTTCGCTCGATCGAATGGGAAGCTGTTGATCAAATGAGGAGCGTCGTCGTACGCGTGGACAGACCGTCCCATCGGAACTGCTTCCCGAACGCGACGTTCGCGCTCGGCATCCGCAAGCGGGAGATCGGAACCAAGATTTGTCGCGGTCATACCACAGCCCACGTCAACGCCTACGATGTTCGGAACGATTCGATCCGACAACGGCATAGTAAAACCGATCGGTGCACCGGCTCCGGGATGGCTGTCCGGCTGCATGACGATCGGTTCGGTGAACGCTGGATGATCGGTCAATTCACGAACTTGATCGACAACAGCCTGTTCAAGTAAATTGTCATTGTCGATCATAAATCGGGCGTTGGTGTGTTCCCCAGAGATGTTTACAACCATATCGTTAGTACCCAATTGCTATCAGTTGATGATTTCGGTTCTGTGACAACATCACTCACGAAGGGATGATCCCGGGTTGGAGATCAATTCATCAGTCGCAAAACCGTTGTTCGATGTTATCTTGATTTAGGGTCTCTCGTCGTATTAGAGTAGTGGAGAAGGGATCCAATCGAAGGTATAGGGTGACAGGAAAATCGTTCCGGCGTGATACCAGAGGACAGCACCACAGACGAGGCCGACAGTTCGTGCGTCGTAACCGTTTTTATCCCAGTCGATACCGAGTCGGGGAAAGACGACGAGCGGTAGAAGACTCAATACGAGAATACAACCTAGAAGGAGCGCGACACTCGCTGATAGAATGAGTTGTTCGACAGTCGCTGGATTCGCGTATTCGATTGCGATTAGTTCCACCGTGAGCGCAAAGAGAGCAATTTCTCCGCCACCAACGATTGTCATAACAATAGGATAGTTTCCCATCCAGTGATCAGTTGGTCCAACAGTCGCAAAAAGAGACCGTAGTCGACCATTCAATAGGAACGGTACTAGTACAAGCGACGCTAACAACCCGAGACCGAGACTGATCACACCGATCTGGAGCGCACCACCAATGAACTCCAATGAAACGAATGCAAGCACGTCGGGAACAACCATACAAATCCCGATCAAGCGAACACAATAAAGCTTGATAGGATATCCAGCTCAGCGATGATTAACCACTGGATCGAGAACACTACAACCCAGTTCGATCCAGTTCGAAGCAAACCGATCTGAACACCCCGAATCAGATATCCAACTCTATGCGATAGTTCGCACTCACGATCGTTTTCGGAAATAACACCCTCATCAAAGAAAACGAGATTACAGCCGCCTACGAGTGAAATTGCCGACAGGGGCTACTTGCTACCGTCGGTTACTGAAGAGATGAGGTAGCAGTCGGCGTTGCTGTCGCGGTTGGTGTTGGTGTTGGCGTTGGCGTCGCGGTTGGCGTTGGTGTTGGCGTCGCGGTTGGCGTTGGCGTCGCGGTTGGCGTTGGTGTTGGTGTTGGCGTTGGCGTTGCTGTCGGTGTTGCAGTCGGCGTCGCGGTTGGCGTTGCTGTCGGTGTTGCAGTCGGCGTCGCGGTTGGCGTTGCTGTCGGTGTTGCAGTCGGCGTCGCGGTTGGCGTTGCTGTCGGTGTTGCAGTCGGCGTCGCGGTTGGCGTTGCTGTCGGTGTTGCAGTCGGCGTCGCGGTTGGCGTTGCTGTCGGTGTTGCAGTCGGCGTCGCGGTTGGCGTTGCTGTCGGTGTTGCAGTCGGCGTCGCGGTTGGCGTTGCTGTCGGTGTTGCAGTCGGCGTCGCGGTTGGCGTCGCGGTCGGTGTTGCAGTCGGCGTCGCGGTTGGCGTCGCGGTCGGTGTTGACGTTGCATTTGGCGTCAATGTTGCGGTCGGCGTCGACGTTGGTGTTGCAGTTGGCGTTGACGTTGTGGTTGATGTTGTTGTCGGCGTTGGTGTTACGGTCGACGTTGCAGTTGGCGTCGACGTTGCAGTTGGCGTCGACGTTGCGGTTGGCGTTGATGCAGCCGTTGTCTGCGCTGTTGTTGGAGTGGGTACCGTCGTCGATAGCGAAGTGTCAGTTGGCGTAGCAGCACTTGGATTTGGACCTGAGCTTGGAGAGCTGAGTGCTGCTGTCGTATTTGTCATCCGGGTCGAATTGGAGGAAGAGATCAGCATACCGAACGGATTGAACCCGCTGGTGATCACGATACCAATTACTATGAAGCCGATTCCGATTCCAAAAAGTGCTAACTGCGCGGTATGCACTCCCGTTTCAATGCCGCTCTCCCTCTCCCCACTCATACCAATGATCTATTTCTGCGCAGTAAATACACAACGATCGGCCTTTGCATCTTGGATAATCGTGTCCAGATACATTCCAGTTTAAAATTTGTGGCTCTTTCTCTGACCGACACGACTATCAAATCATTCTACAGTCTACGTCTGTTTCTCGCGAGTTCACACCTCACGCTCTGTCTCAATATCAGTGGGTTCGGTTCCTGCGGCGAGTGTCTCGTCTGGCTCAGTGAGATCATCGATGAGATACCCGAAAACGACACCCAGGAGGACCCCGTGGATGCCGGTGCTCCAAAACGAGTAGCTCTCGAAAAAGATGTTCACACCCAACGCGACGATGAGTGCCAAAAGGAGACGATCGACAGTGTGCTCCCGGAGAGCGCGTGCGATTGGCCCTCCGATGAGGACGAGATACAGAGCGAATGCTGCGATACCAGCCCGAGAAAACACGAGGAGAAATGAGTTGTGAGCACCGACGGCTCGACCGTCCAGTGTATACTGAGAGAAGAATTCGGCAGTTTGGAATCCAGCACCCCATAGCAGATGCGAATCGCGGATTGCGCCAAATGCCCCGCGCCACGCGATGTATCGCATGTGAGCTGTGAGTCCTGGTACGGTTTCGACTGCTGTGGGAATCTCTCTAATGAGTGATAACGGAAGCGCGAGAGCGATAGAGACCAACAGGATAGAGAAGACGAATCCACAGCCCACGATTCCAGAGACGAATCGACGATCCATAACGAGATCAAGAACGTAGACAACAGTACCGACAGCGAGAATCAGAACAACACCGGGACTGGTAATGATAACGGCGAAGATCAGATTACCGATGAGTGGGAGAATCCAAGAGAACGACCGACGCGTCACAACTTCATCAAGCGAACTGATCGCACCGACGACAGCAACAATACCGACGACGTTCGAGACGAACCGATCGATGACACCAAACCCATCGTCAGCGAGCAATGGAATGGTCGTATCATAACCAGTGATAACGGCTCCGAGAAATAGCACACCCAGAACCGCTCCAAAGAGAGCTATCTGCTGGAAGACGGTCCGACGATCAACGAGTCGCGGAACGAGAAAGAGATTAACAAAAGCAACGCCGGTCGTGTATATCGGAAACAGCGCAAGAGAGGGACGGGCGTATTTTCCGAGCGCTACTTGCAACAAGAACAGTACGACGATGCCACCAAAAGCGATACCCGCTGACTGGGGGATCGATATATCGAAACCGTACCGGGACCAGTATGCGAGAGACAACAGTCCGTATACGAGAACAATGAAAACGGTGTCCCATGGATCGGAGACAATGGCTGTATACTGGGCAAATACCGTACCGAGTACCACCCAAACTGCAACTCCCGAAAACAGACGGCCTGCACCACGTGATCCCGCGTATGACCCCAAATTATTGATGGACATCTATCGTATTTTATACCTAATTATGTTCCAGATCATATCGTCTTCGATACGTATTGTGTCGTACCATCGACAGTGATGAGACTAGTATTTATAATCCATTCGAGAATCAGAACGAGACACGCCGTCAGAAGCTCATTTGATGGGTCTTCCATCTATCTTCACCAACAAATATCGTCAATCACACTACAAATATTTGATTCTCCACAGCGGGAGAATCGACAAAGAGTTCACCTGTTCAGGGAAGGTCCACAGCAACGTCCTCTTGGATACTAGCAGCTTTCACCGTGTTGTACAGCAGCATCGTGATGGTCATTGGTCCAACACCACCCGGAACTGGTGTGATGACTCCAGCCTTCTCTTTGGCGCTCTCGAATTCGACATCGCCAACGAGCTCATAACCTTTCTCAGTATCTGCATCGACCCGGTTGACGCCGACATCAATGACGGTCGTGCCTTCCGTTATCATCGAACCATCGATGAGTTCAGGAGAGCCCGCAGCAGCGATGAGGATGTCGGCCTGTCGCGTCTTCTCACTGAGATTTTTCGTCCGTGAGTGACAGACCGTCGTGGTCGCGTTTCCACCTGGCTCCTTCTGGATGAGGAGATTGACCATGGGCTTCCCGACGATGTCAGACCGACCAACGATAACAGCATCAGCCCCTTCAGTCTCTACGCCAGCGTCCGCGAGGAGCATCTGAATACCGTGTGGGGTACAAGGTTTGAATCGCGCATCACCTGCAACCAGTCGACCAACGTTTTCGGGATGAAAGCCATCGACATCCTTGACTGGATCGACACTCCGCAGAACTTCGCGTTTGTCCACGTGATCTGGGACAGGCATCTGTACGAGGATCCCGTGCACTTCCGATGCGTTGTTCAACGTCTCCACAGTGTCGAACAGTTCGTCCGCAGGCGCATCGGCATCCAACTCGTGGTGAATACTCTCGATACCGAGGTTATCACACGCCCGTTGTTTCATCGAGACGTACGTCTCGCTCGCCGGATCATCGCTCATCAGTACGGTGGCAAGCCCCGGCTTCACGCCTGCGCTGTCGAGATCAGCAATACTGTCCCGGAGATCGTCCCGTATCCTCTTGCCGACAGCGTTTCCGTCTAAGACGTGCGTCACGGACCCACATCACCCGTTCTATCGAAAACCGTGTAGTACGTGTGTACCATCATATTCGATCTTTCGTGACCCATCCAGCGTTGGCTTGCACTGCTCACGCAACAGCGACCAGAGACACGCCCGCTAGACGGCATATGTAAACCAGCGTGAGGTAGCGTTATCAATTCATGGGATCGCCAATCCATTAGAAAAATTGACGACTTCGATTTTCGAAACCACAACACGACAAAATAATGTTGATTATCCCGTATAATGACAGTTTATTGATAGTACACACTATCGGAGATTCTAAGTGATGTGGCGGATCGTGCAATTGTTCAGAAGACACAACGTTTCACCCATAATAGCATTTTAGTGAATGGGTCAAATTACCGGTGCAGTGTATACACGACATCAGAGAGTCGATTTCTATCGCTTTAGGACAGCAATGAAACCAGATATATCATATATTTGTTTTTATTTTAATCGTCGGGACAAGACCTAAGTCCGTGGTCCTGTTGGAGTCACGCGATGTTCACATTCGAGACCGAACAGGATATCCACGACGACCGTCGCTCGCTCACATACTCAACACGAGAAACACAGCATTTCCGAGGAACGGTCGAGTGCATCGGTCCATTTGGCGGAGGAGAGTGGGTGATTCACCACGTGGGGGACTGAATCATGACACTCGGAAGCCGATCAAGTACGACAGTTACCGGTGTAACGGACCTGCTCTCTGATCCGCGGTTCGAATTGATGCCGTTCGAGAGCTTCGAGGAGCAGATAGAGCACCTTCCAGAGGGAGCACAAATCGCCATCACAGCCTCTCCCACGAAAGGACTCGAAGCGACGATCGTCTGGGCAGAGAAAGCTGCCAAGCAAGGATACGAGGTCATTCCGCATATCGCAGCACGCTACGTACGCGACAAAGCACATCTCGAAGAGATCGCACAGCGACTCACCGCAGTCGGAATTACCGACATCTTCGTGCCCGGCGGTGATCGCGAAGAACCCGTCGGCGAGTTCGATTCAGCGTACGCGCTCCTCTCGGCACTCGATGAATCGGAGTATTCGTTCGAGGAGGTGGGCATCACTGGTTATCCAGAAGGTCACGCCTTCCTCGACAAACAGACATTGGCGGAAACGATGGAGATGAAAGAACCATACGCCACGTACATCGTCACGCAGCTCTGTTACGATCCAGAAGCCGTTCTCAGGTGGATCGAAACCATTCGGGAGCGTGGAGTCGAACTTCCAGTGGAAGTCGGCATCCCGGGCGTTATGAAGTATCAACGGTTGTTGAACATCTCCCAGAAGGTTGGTGTGGGAGATTCGGTACGCTTTCTCCGGAAAACGACCGGCGTCGTTGGCTTCGTCCGCCAACTCGTCGGATCACGCGGTAAATACGCACCAGACACACTCGTCGATGGACTCGCACCGCAGGCCGCCGACTACGGGATTCGAGGGATACACATCTACACGTTCAATCAGGTGCCAGATATCGAGTCGTGGCGCGACGAACGGCTGCTGGAGTAGCGCTCGTAGCGAAGTCGACCGACAACAATCAGCGTCTTATTCTGCTTACGTCTCAGAGAGCATTTGGACGCAGCTCCGGCAGTACGTGAACAATGGGTCGTTTTCGGTCTCACACCGTGGGCACCGTCCTGTATCAGCGGTTCCCATGGGATGTAAATTAACAGAAAAGATGTGGTTGACGTGGCGAGACATATGTACGGCTCAGAGATGCATCCGTTTGAATTTTTTTTGAGACGTGTTCTCACAGCACCAATTACTCGACTACTTTCGCAAATCGAAAACGGACAAATGTCATCTGTTCTGTCCCTCAACATTCGGCTCGAACAGTCCCTCGCTGTAATGTGAGTAGCGGCTCCCGACTCAGTTGGTTGCGTCCTCTTCGGCGTTCATTTTGGCCTGCTCGCGGGCGCTCGGATTCACCGATTTCTGGAACGGCACCTCGGCTACTTCGGCAGGAACTGGCTCTCCCGGCTCATTGGCGTACTCGTCCGGCAGGTGGACTTCGTACTCTGTGCCGATATCAGTCTTTTCTGCTGGCACGTGGGCAAGCGCGATGTTGGTTTGAAGTTTCGGCGAGTACCACGGAGACGTGACGTAGCCGACCTTCGTGCCACTGTCCGACTCAGAAACGTGCCAGAAGTCGGGCGCGTAGTCCGAGATCGGTTCGCCGCCAAGCTTCAGTCCGACCATCTTCATGTTGAATGGGTAATCACCCGCTTCAATATCCTCGCGCTGACGCTCGAGCGTTTCTTTCCCGATGTAGTCCGCTTCTTTATCATCCGGTACCTGATACGCGAGGTTGACTTGGAATGGGGAGGTTTCGTGATCCATATCCTGTCCCCACGAGAGGATCCCCGCTGCAATCCGGCGGTGATGTGCAGGAGCGACCTGCATTCCGCCGTGGTCCTTAACGGAAGCTAAGACGGGATCCCACACGGCCTCTGCGTTTTTCATCGCATCACGCACGTAGATCTCGAAGCCTTTCTCGCCGGAGAATCCAGTCTGACTCACGAGCACCGAGCAGCCATTGATCTCGGCGTCCATCAGACCGTAGTACGGAATCTCACTCACTTCCTCGCCTACCAGATCGACCAACACGTCCTCAGATAGTGGTCCCTGTATCTGCATCGGTGCAACATCGATTTCGTCGATGTCGACGTCGTAGTCGTGACCGACGTTGACGCCCTGTAGCCATTGCATCAGCGTTGAATCTGAGATCGAGAACCAGAACTCATCCTCGGCTGGGCGCAACAACACAGGATCGTTCAGGATGCCGCCGTTCTCATTGCAGAGAATGACGTACTTTCCGTGCATTGGCTCGATCTCCGTCGCATCACGGGTGATGACGTAGTTGACGAAGTCTTCTGCGTCCGATCCCTTCACGCGGATCTGGCGCTCGACTGCGACGTCCCACAGCGTCACCCGGTTGACGAGCGCATCGTACTCCTTCATCATCCCGCCGTCTTCTGGTTCGACCATACCACGCGGGTGATAAATACGGTTGTAGACCGTTGCTCGCCACGCACCCTCCTCATTGAAGGATTTGTGGAAAAACGGCGACTTGCGCACACGAGTGGATACCAACATCTCTATTCCTGGATCCCCGGACTGGCGCAGGTTTCTCGGAACCATACGGTCCGACTGATCGACGCTTGGAACGTTCGGGTGCGACGGGGTCTCCGTCTTCGGCGAATCGTCTGACATCGTCAGTCACTGACACACTCGATTCGCATAAACGCTCATGTGAGGTATGTGTCCCATTTATACCCGATCAGCTGTCTTGAGCGTGCAGTAATCTTGCACGCTCCCGGAGGTGGCTGTCGGTCTGTGTCGCCGCGACCATGATGACTCGAAGATGATCCGATCCAACCCTGCACACGCAAGCTCGCTTTCTGTACAGCATCCGCTGTCAACGAATTACTCCCGGTCAGGGATAACGTACGCACCGAAGTCTTCGATCGTTCCGACTGGCGGCGCACCGAAAGCGAGCCAGACGTGTGTTGTGTCGTCGGTTTTATTGAGGAAGTTTCTGCTCGCTTCTGGTGCGACTCGGACAATCCCACCTGCGGGAACGTCGTGCACCTCGTCTTCGATAGCGATCTGTCCGTCAGTCAGCGCGACGAATACCTCTTCTTGTCCCTCGTGGGCGTGCGGCGTGGTGATCTCTCCTGGTTCGACAATGACCTGATTGACTCGCATTTCGGTGCAGCCGAGCGTCTCCGTCAACTTGCGATGAGAAACATCGCACGTATTGAACGACTCTGTTGGAACATCATGCGGGTCGACGATGCTGAATTCGGTGTTCATATGCTACTGCTCGGAGGGAACGCCGATAGCTGTTCTGACGTCATCGAAACGAGGACGTGATCAAAATCACTTCGAGGATAGTTGTGGATCTGGCCGGAAGAGTAAATCCGTTGATAACAGCCGCTTCGTACTGGCTCTCGCTATCCATTGATGAAAACCACCGAAAGTGTCGTCACTTCGATATTTGAGCTGTGATACCTCGTGTGCCATCACTCATTTCCTGCGAAGCTACAAGTCGTGTCTGTCCAAGAGTTGGGTGTGACCTCGATCAAACTGATGCGTGGCGAGCCGATTGCAGCCGAAATCCGCGAGGAGATCCGTGAACGGGTACACGAACTCAGAGAGCAAGGGATCGTTCCAACGCTTGGGACTCTCCTGATGAGCAACGATCCGTCGGACGAGCGGTTCATGGATCTAAAACACGCTGCCTGCGAAGATCTTGGCATCGAAGGTCAAGATGTCCGGCTCGATCCCACAGCGTCTGCCGAGGATCTCTATCGAGCAGTAGACGATCTGTGCGCCGATCCAGACGTTCACGCGGTGTTCGTTCAGGCCCCTCTTCCGGAACATGTCGAGTCGATCAACGTGCGACAGCGGCTCGACCCACAGAAAGACGTAGACTGCTTTCACCCAGAAAACCTCGGTCGTCTCGTGAGCGGCGACCCACGATTCGTACCAGCAACGCCTGCCGCAGTGCTTCGTCTGATCGCGGCGTACGACGTTTCGATCGAGGGACGGGATGTCGTACTCGTCGGCCGGTCGAACGTCATCGGCAAGCCGCTTGCGAATCATCTCCTCCAGAAGCGTTCGAATGGCAACGCGACAGTGACGGTTAGTCACTCTCACACCCGAAATCTCGCGGAGAAGACGCGCCGGGCAGATGTCGTCGTAACTGCGTGCGGCGTGCCAGAACTCGTTGACGGGTCGATGCTTTCTACAGATGTTGTCTGCATCGATGTGAGCGCCAACCGGCGATCGACGGACAGCGAACGTCCTGTAGTCGTTGGTGACATCGACGCTGAGAGCGCCCAAGAGAAGGCGAGTGCAATCACACCAGTTCCGGGCGGTGTTGGTCCAGTGACGCTCGCTATGCTTCTCCAAAATGTCGTTCGCGCGGCCGAACGACAACGTCAATGAAATTTTCGATCATCTGTAGTCCGATCCCAGTCAGGATGCTCTCGGGATGGAACTGTACGCCGTAGTGAGGGTGCTCGCGGTGGCGAACTCCCATCACCACCGCACGTTCGTCATCGGTACTCGCCGTCTCGATTAAGCAGTCGGGGAGTTTCCCCCGTTCGACCGCCAGAGAGTGGTATCGTCCGGCCTCAAAAGCGTCGGGGAATTCTTCAAAGATAGCACGGCCATCGTGACGGACTGTCGAGGATTTGCCGTGGACAACATCGGGCGCGTGGACAACAGGCGCACCGTGTGCTGCACAGAGTGCTTGATGGCCGAGACAGACACCGAGCGTCGGATAGCGCAACTCTCGAAACACCGGGACAGAGACGCCAGCTTCGGCTGGTGTGCCAGGCCCTGGAGAGACGATGATACCGTCTGGATCCAGCGAGCGAATGCCATCCACGTCAATCTCGTCGTTTCGCCGGACGATCACCGCCCCGTCATCGGGAGCACCAACGGCCGCACCGACGTACTGGACGAGATTGTACGCAAACGAGTCGTAGTTGTCAACGACGAGGATTTGAGTCATGGATTTGTTCGGGGGTTGGTTACTCACTGTTCCTCCACGGCGAGATCAGCCCGTTCACCCAGCGCCTCATCGAGTGCTCTAACGAGTGCGCGTCCCTTATCGAGAGTTTCCTCGTATTCGTGATCGGGGTTCGAGTCATGAACGATGCCAGCGCCGACGCGTAAAAAGTACTCATCACCACGGCGCACGAGCGTTCGGATGACGATGTTGAGTGTGGCGCGTCCATCGAAACCGAATACGCCGATCGACCCGGTGTAGGGACCTCGACGGGTGGTTTCGACCTCATCGATGATCTCCATTGTCCGAGGCTTTGGGGCCCCAGTGATCGTCCCTCCCGGAAAGACCGCGGCGACAGCGTCACTCAGGGTACGATCCGTTCGCAGAGATCCCTCGACGAGTGAAACAAGATGCATCACCTCCGAATAGCGGTCAACGCGCCGGTACTCGGTCACTTCGACGCTCCCGTACGCGCTGACCTTCCCGAGATCGTTGCGTTCGAGATCCACCAACATCGCGTGCTCTGCGCGTTCTTTCTCGTTTTCTAATAGATCTTGTTCGAATTCGGCGTCAGATTCGGGAGTGTCGCCGCGAGGACGCGTTCCGGCGATCGGTTCGGTAAGAAGACGGTCTCCCTCGACATCGAGCAAGAGTTCGGGCGATGCGCTCACCAGATCGACGCCCGGAAACTCGATGAATGCCGAATACGGCGCAGGATTCACCCGTCGGAGGGCGTCGAACGCCGCCACCGGATGAACAGCCGCTGGTGCACGAAGACGCTGGGAGATATTCGCCTGAAACGTATCCCCGTCTCGGATATACTCTTTCACCCGCTGGACTCTCTCGGCGAACGCATCTGGCGGACAGTCGCTCTCGAAACGAGCGGTTGATCGCCGGACTGGCGGTGGATCTGTCGTTGGGTCGCCGTCGACAGCGGCCCTCGCAAGAGCGAGGGCGCGGTCGCGGCCCTGTTCGTAAGCCGCCACCGGATCTGAACCAACTGACGGACAGGCCGTCACACGCAGAATCGTTTCGTCCCCGGAGCGCGGTTCCTCCCACGCCACAACACGATCGAATACGCCCAACTGCAGCCGAGGAAGTCCCCGGTCGTCCGCCGTTGTGTCCGGAAGCGTCTCAAGCTCACGCGCGACGTCGTATGAGAGCCAGCCGAACACGCCACACGGGTAGGGGACGTCACAGTCTCCACGCATCAACGTCTCATCTTCAAGCAAGCCCGCAAGCTCTGTGAGTGATGGCGACAGAGTGTCGTCGATCGAGACGTGATCGGCCCCTACCTGTAGGCGTGTTATCGGGTCGACAGCGAAATATCCCCATCCGGACTGCCCCCCTGTCGTCTCTAGGTAGACGCCATCGCCTTTGGACGCGACGGCATCCGAGTTCTTCTCAATCACTCCACCACGAACCCGTCGGTAGGCGAGAAATGGATCACTGACCGATACGTGAACTTCAACCGGCACCCGTGCCGCCCGCGGAGCGCATCGAGCGGTCTCAACGAACGAAGCCTCAGTCGTGACGACACGTAGATCTCCTTGTAGCATGGCTCTATCGCGCCCCAGCCAGTAACGACGAACCGACTGGTCGATGGCGAGTCTTGAATCGATGCCGACTAAACGTTTTCGTGGGCCGTCCACGGGCCTCTCTCGGCACCATCAAGCATCAACAATGGGCGCGCGACAACCGACAACATATAAACATAGCCATAATTCGCCACGCCATTTTATGATGAATACGATCCATTCATGGTAACAACCACCATGGACGTTAGTAGCGCCTTTCGAAAATTGGCGCGTTTCCTCGATGAGTGCGAGGAGGAACGAGTGAGTAGTGTCGAACTCATCAAGGATACGCCCGAATCCGATGGAGCACTAACTGCCGAGATCGAAGTATCGATCTCTGCGTGCCCGTCGAAGGAAGCGGAGGGCCGGGCAGCAATCTCTCCTTGTGCCATGAGCGTCGACGGAGACGGGAGACTCCGATTCGAGGTCGAATCCTCGCAGGCCATTGTCCCCACGAACCGCGATGTCTCGGTCGAACCGACTGACGCATCGTTTGGTTCCGACGGCACAATCACGCTGACACTCTCGGCGTCTGTTCCGACTGGAGACGTCGTGACATCGAAAAAAAGCAACGAGAACCCACAGGAGACCCACTCTCACAACGAGAGCAACGAACGCAGCGAATCCGTTGACTCCCATCAGAACAGAGATCTCCCACCGTTCAGAGATCCCGAGCTCCTCGCTGAGGTGTACGAATCGTGTGATACATTCACCGAGATGCCTGACGAACTCGGGATGGACGTGACCGCTGAGACTGTTCGTCGGTATATGATCGACTACGGCATCCACGAACCGAACTCCTACAACACTGCTACCACAGACGATAGCGACGACACTCTCCCTGAACCAGACACTGACGCTGACGTCGACTCCAAACCAGACACTACTACTGAAACTGACCAAGACACACCAGCGCCAGCAACGGCGAGCGATGAGGGTGATCTACAGACGCCCGTTGTCGTCGCTGACGGGATTGGTCTCCCAGATGACGTAACGGTGGAGACGATTATCGAGACGGTACGTGAGTCAAACACCATCTATGAGGTCAAGCGCGACATCGGCATTGAGCGCGAGAACACGCTCGACATGTTACGAGAGCTCAATCTGCTCGATCTCGTCGTTGGACGACTCGCCACAGAAACAGAGCGTGAGATTAGTCGAGAGGAGGTCATCGAACGCCTCCGGCATAGCGCGGTGTAGTACGCTGTCGGACGTCAGTCCCGAATGAGTGCTGTTTCGATGAGTTTGGCCGTACCGCGGCGGATGCGTCCACCAATAGCGGTCGGCGACAGGCCGAGAGATTGTGCAATATCCGAGAGATGGGCTTCGCGGGGCTCCTCGAAGTAGCCGCGTTCGTAGGCCGTTACCAACGCAACTCGCTGTGGTTCGGTGAGTCCCGTCGGTTCCGAACCAGTCCACTCATCCTGTCGAAACATCTGGGTTAGATCGAACGAGATATCTCGGGCTTCACAGTAGTCCGACAATGTAGCGAGCGCCGCTCGATCGGGGAACTGAAGACGGACAGTCCATCCCCGTGCGTTGCTCGTTGCCTCGCGCATCAGCCCACTAAGTTCGCTCGTTTTTGGCGAGATGAGCTTCGTCTCCTCGGGATGTCGGATCCGATAGGCGCGGGTCGTATCGGAATCGGTCACCAACTCCCACTCGGCGACTGTGTGGTCTTCATCGAGAACGGTTTCGAGCGTCTCATCGGCGTTCTCGACAGTGAAGAAAAACATACCAGTCTTGGAATCAGTCGCAGACTGAGGAACGACCTGTATCGTCACATCAGAACACGCGTGAATCGTCGGCGTGAGTGCGAGATCTGGATGGGCGATGTCTACGACAGCGATCAGATTCACGAGCAACAACCCCGTCTCAATCCGAGATGCGGTACGCTTTGGTGTCGGTACGCCAAGGTATTCCGAATGACCGTCTGATACTCCTCCTGCGTCGGGCGATTGTCTATCGTGCTCATGACTTTGAAAGTACGTTGGAAACCTTCATTGTAAAACATTACGAGCAGTCTCACCGGCACATATTTAGACGTTGTGAGGTAATTCACATGTAGTATTGAAAATGTCTCGGGACAATGAAGAACATCGGGGTCTGACCCCAGAGAGGCTGTCTCACGCCCATCTACCCGAACAGAAGATGTACAAAGTCCGTGCCGAGGAGGCAAGCAGTGTAGAGCAGGTCGAAGGGCAGGTGCGGGCCTATCCGTTGTTCACCACGAATGATCTAGTGCTTCTCTATTTTGAGATGGGGCCCTCGGGAATGATCGACTGGCATACTCACGTCCCCAACATGGATGAGGTTTCGATGTGCCTCGAAGGACGGGCCAGATACACCCTCGAACGTGAAGACGGGAGCCATCAGACCATAGAGGTTGGGCCGATGGAGTTCGTCTATCTACCGGGAGGTGCCAGAAACAAGATCGAGACTGTTGGAGAACAGGTTCACAAGGGAATGGTTATTCACAGACCGGTGTCGGTCGCTCGACTCGAAAATCTCGAAGATTTCACACCCTCCGACGGAGACGACTGGCCGATGGCTCTCTGGATCGATCGCAAGCGCGATGAAGTCCTCGAAAAGGACGAAGACGCCGTCTCGACCTAACAGGCTCTGCATCGACGTTTCCAGAACAGACTGACCCGTCGATCATTGACGAATGGAAGTTGCTAGGACGGAATGAGATCGGGCGCGATGAAACAAGGCGGGAGCAACGAGAAGAGTGAGAATTCAGAACCGAAACATCTGCTCTTATCTAACTCTCCTCCCGAGCGCAGCCAAGAACGAAGCGAGGTAGCCGAGACCAGCACGGACATCGCGCTGTTTGAATGATCCAAGAAGTCCTAGAAAACCGGTAGGTTGTGATTCGTTCTGGGCCGCACCGACCGCGCCAAGGATCGTGTTCAGTCCGTCCACAGTTTCCGGTTCGACTTCGAGAGCAGAGAGCGGTTTCACGATATCGATGAGATCTTCGAGGTGACCCCCTCGTTGGAGATCGAGGAGGAGGTCGAGTGTCTCGGCGAGGTCGGTTCCTCCCGCTTCCACTGTGTCCGCAAGTTCCGCGACCTCGGAAGGAGAGAGCGCATCCGTGAACGCCGTTGTGATGGTCACCAGATCGTCGAGATGACCTTCGCGTTCGAGCTGAAGGACCGTCTCGAGTACTGTCGAGAGCTCTGCCGCATTCGCACCGACATTCTCTGCAAGCTCGGCTGTTTCAGCCGTCGTCAGGCCGTCAGCTGCCTCGATGAGTGTTGCGGTCGATTCCGTGATGTGATCGAGGTCCGACTCATCAGCACTCGCAGCGATCAGCACGACCGTCGTGAGGAGGTTGTTCACTTCGTCTGTCGAAAGGATCGATGCGAGATCGTTGTCGTGATCTGCCAGTACCGCGTGGAGCGTGTCTCCCTCTGGCTCCCGTGCCCCGTTGGTGGCCGTCTCCGGATACGATTTCTGTGGCTTCGCCATGATTAATCGTCCCCCGTCAGTTCAATATCACTGGACTGCACTGGCTTCGAATCACCCTCATGCGGATTAATCCGCACGGCTGAGACCTTGTACTCGGGAGTTGCCGCGGCAGGATCGAGGCGTTCCTCGTCGGTCAGTTGGTTGACGGCGCTTTCGGCGAAGTGAATGGGAGCGAAGACGGTGTCGCGTCCAACACGGTCTGTCACCTGCGCTGGTACGGTGATCGCTCCGCGTCGTGATTCGACTTGAACCTGATCTCCATCCTCGATACCGTAGTTCACGGCTACATCGGGATGGATTTCGACGAAGTCACTAGGAGTGTATTCCATAATCCCCTCCTCGCGGTGGGTCATCGTTCCAGTGTGGTACTGATAGAGGACGCGTCCAGTCGTCAGCGTGAACGGATACTCGTCGTCGGGCCGCTCTGCGGGCTCGCTGTAGCCGATTCCTTGGAGATGAGCTAGCCCATCCTCGGTGTTGAATGCATCTTCATAGAGGCGTTTGGTTCCGGGATGGTCCTCGTCCCAGCAGGGCCATTGGAGACCACCGTCGCTCTCAACGCGGTCGTGGGTCACACCACCGTAGAGTGGGGTGAGCGAGTTCACCTCGTCCATGATCTCGGCCGTCGAGTCGTAGTCCCAGTCGCGGCCCATCCGGTGAGCGAGGTCTTGGAGGATCTTCCAGTCCGGTCGGGACGCACCTTTCGGTTCCATCACTTGCTTGACCATCTGGACAGTTCGGTCGGTATTGGTGAACGTTCCCGTCTTTTCGACAAACGAACAGGCTGGCAGTACCACGTCGGCGTACTCGGCCGTTTCGTTGACGAAGAGATCCTGAACGACGAGGAAATCGAGAGACTCCAACACGTTGCCAGCGTGGTTGATACCCGGCTCGGAGAGGGCCGCGTTCTCACCGATGATGTACATTCCCCGAACATCGTCGTCATCAGCCGCGAGGAACATCTGGGTCGTGTAGTAGCCGTACTCTGGTGAAATCTCACACTCCCATGCGTCTTCGAATTTCGCGCGGATCTCGTCGTCAGCGATGTCCTGATAGCCCGGGAAGTTGTCTGGGAGCGGTCCCATGTCACCGCCACCGCCTTGGACGTTGTTTTGGCCTCGGAACGGAGAGACGCCGGTTCCAGGCTTGCCGAGATTACCCGTGATCGCCGCGAGGTTCGCCATCGCGATCACATTCTCAGTCCCGTGTGAGTGCTCGGTGAGACCGAGTGTCCAGCCAAAGACACAGGTATCCGCTTTTGCGATGGTCTCTGCAGCAGTTTTGATCTCTTCATGTGGGACGCCCGTGACCGCCTCAACTCGATCGGGCGTGAACTCCACGACTGCTTCTTTCACATCTTCGAAACCCGTTGTTCGCTCCGCAACGAACGTCTCGTCGTACAGATCGTTTTCGATGAGATACCGAGTAATGCCGTTGATCCAGACCGCATCATAGCCGGGTTGGACCCTGCTGTACTGTGTTGCGTACTCAGCAATTTGTACCTCGCGCGGATCGAACACGAGAAGATCAGCACCGTCACGGACGTTTTGCTTGATTCTGGTCCCGATGACAGGGTGTGCTTCGGTCGTATTCGATCCCGTAATGAGATAACAGTCGGTCGTTTCGAGATCCTCGATGCTCACCGACGCGGCACCGTAACCGTACGTCTGTGCGAGCCCAGCGACCGTTGATGAGTGACAGAGCCGATTGCAGTTATCGACGCTATTGGTGTTGAGTACCTGACGGGCGAACTTCCCCATCAGGTAGTTTTCCTCGTTGGTCGCCTTCGAAGAGGCGATGACCGACAACGCCTGCCCACCGTGTTCGGCTTTGATTTCGCCCAATCCCTCGGCCACACGCGCGAGCGCTTCATCCCACGTGGCTTCTCTGAATTCGCCGTTTTCATCGCGGACCAGCGGAGTCGTTAGGCGGTCGTCGGAGTTTACGAAGTTGTAACCGAACTTCCCTTTCACACACGTAGAGATACCGTTGACCGGAGCGTCCTCCTCAGCTGTTGGGCGGGCAGCGAGGATCTCCTCACCGTCTGAGTAGAGATCGAACCGACATCCAACAGCGCAGTACCCACACGTCGTGTCCGCAACCGTTAGCTCCTCAAGTCGCGCATCGCCGATGGACTGGGCAATCTCGAACAGTTTCCCTTCCGAAAGCGTCTCAGCAGCAACACCCTCGGCGACGTGTTCGACGTTTTGTAGCGCCTGCTGCTTCGCTCGCTGCATGTATCCCGCAACACCACTCGCAGTTTCGGAATCGGAATCGGAATCGGGATTTTCGCTCATGGCCAACTCCCTCCGTCGTCGTTTTCGCCGTCTGTTCTATGGGAGGATGACCTCTCACTGTCGTTGTGCTCGTTTGTTGCTTCCGCTCGTTTTTTCGGTGTCATTGGCCCATCTGTCTGTTCCGACTGCTCGTAGGCCTCACCGATGCTGTTTTTCTGTGTGAAGCCGGGAAGCGGGATCGTCGTCGCGTCTTCGATCCCCTTCTCGACTAGTGCACCTGTCGGGCAGACGGTCACGCAGTGTCCACAGGAGACACACGTCGAGTCCGCCATCGTCTCTGCTTCGCTCTGGAAGCCGATACGGGTGTCCTGTCCCTGTCCTTCCATCCGCAGCACGCCTTCGACTTGCACGTCATTGCACGCCTCGACGCACCGATTACAAAGAATGCATTTGTTGCGGTCGATCTGAATGAACGACGAGGAGTCGTCCATTGGTTCGTAGGCATCACGGTCGTCGAGAACACCGTATCGCGGTTCCTCAACTTCGTTCTCGATCGCGGCATCCTGCAGTTCACAGCGACCGTTCTTCCCGCAGGTCGTACAGCGAAGATTGTGATCCGAGAGAACAAGATCGAGATTGACGTCCCGTGCGAGCGCAGCGTCATCTGCTGCGGTTTCGACTTCGAGACCGTCCGTCGCAGGAAAACTACACGCGGGAACGACGCCGTGCTCGTCTGTTTCGACCATACACGTTCGACACTCGCTCCGTGGCCCGATATCCTGACGGTCGTAGTGACAGAGCGCAGGAACAGTGTCCTCCGTCTCGACGGCCTCGATGGCGTCGATGAGGGTTGCGCTTGCGCTGACTGTCACCGTTGTCCCGTCGACAGTAAGTGTCGACGGTTCGTCGCTCCCGATAGGAGGGTCGGTCGCCGTTCCCGGCGCGATGCTCTCTGTTAGCGGCGGTACATCCGTGTTTTCGTGACGTTGTGAGCTCATGATACTGCGAAATTCCGATCAAAACAGCTTCCAGCGGGACACCGGCCGTCGGCGTGGGCCGCAAACTCCGATTCGAATGCGGCCATTGCCGTCCGTGTCGGTCGGCCCGCCTGTTTTCCGAACGCACAAATGCTCGATAGATCCATGACACGAACCAGCTCCTCGATTCCATCGCTGTCGTAGTCGCCGTCGTATATTGCTCGGAGTTGATTTGCGAGCTGGGTCGTTCCCTCGCGGCACGGAACACATCGACCACAGTTCTCGTCGGCCGCAAACTGCGTCTTGTTCCCGATGAACGCTACGACACACTGATCCTCCGTGATGATCCGAACCGTTCCCTCTGTACCGAGGTCAGCGTTGGCCAGTGTATCGGGGGCGACATCGATATCGAGTTCGGTTGTAATACCCCCAAATCGTCCACCGACACAGGCTGCTTTGAACTCGCCATCGATGTCAACCGCATCGAGTGCCGTTTCGATGGTGTCGCTCTCCGGAACTTCGACTGTCGCGGGCACAGCAACGTCGCCTGTCACCGTCACCAGACGGCTTTCTGCAAATCCATCTCGGACCGCAACCGCGAGCTGTGCGAACGTTCTTGCCGTGTGAACGAGCGTCGGGTCCCCGTGAAGGCCCGACACCTCGGGACCCGGTGGGCGCAGGCGCGCCTCAATTCGGTGATTCCCTTCGATCGCTTCGAGCGCCATCGTCGGCTCGGCTGCTCGGTACTCCGAGGGACCACCGACCACGTCGACCGAAGCGCACGGATTGGGATAGTTTTCGGCCGCCTCGTTAACGGTGAGTGCAGCGTCGTTGTCCGCCGTATAGACGACGATTCGGTCGGCGCCGACGGCACGAGCAGCCGCGTTCGCTCCTTCGAGCACCTCGAACGGTACACTGGAAAGCAAGAGCGTATCGGCGGTGGTCCCGTGAGCGTTCACCACGACTGCTGCGCTGTCTGCCTCCATAGCAGGCCGCCACGCATCGATCAATCGCTGGTCATGGCGCCAGTCGCCCCATCCACGACCGCGGAGTTGCCGAGCGAGCGAGGCCACTGCTTCTGATGCAACTGAGGCGAAGCCGCCAGCGGCTTCGTGATCGTCTGGGTGTGTGGGACGACGCCAGCCACAGCCACCGAGAACCCGGCGTACGCCAGTATCGAGGCCGAACAGTTCCGGTGCTGGGAAGGTCGTCGTTTCTGGGTCGTGCTCAACAACGGCTGCAGTGTCCGCACGAGACGAATCGTCCGCGAGTGCTACGAACTCCTGTATCTCCTCGGGTGAGCACTGGGCGTGAAAGGTGGTCCGTTCACCGCGAGTCACCGAAACGAGCGGTTCGACCGCTGGAAATCCTGTCGAACCGACCTCCACGACCGTACAATCGGCTCCAGCAACCCCATCCAACAACTCTCGGCTCGGATTGCGATCCGATATTCGTACTAATACGTCTTCATCAGATGTTGGAAATATCATCTGCTACTGTATCTACTAGTTCCCGTAATAGACGATGATAAATACACATGATCAAGCATCCGATAATACGATGAACGAACAAGAGAACACAATTGGTAGGAATTCTAAGAGACAACGTTTCAGTGGAATGGTGTGTCGCTCAGAAGACTTGGTGGATTACTCGATACTAAAAACGGTTGGTTGCGATCATTGCTCCAGCTACTCTGTCCGTCGCACAAGGACGCTGTTCGTCAGAGACAGTGCTTGCGCACGGATCCATTCTCGTACGGATCGATGCGTAACGTCCGCCGCCCGTAACGTCCGCCGCTAAATGTGGGACAAGCACTTCTCTGGAAACGGTCATCGACGACACGTTTATCGGTAGGCCGGCGACCATATCCTGTACTATTCGTCTGGCACGTCGTCGAGGTCAACGAGTGGTGTATCACCAAGGACTGATCGTCCGAGCAGACGGCCACCAATTACTGTCGGGCTAATGACTTCATCGGCACCAATCCCTTCGAGCTTATCGACGTGTCGCTGTTCGTTGGCCGCTGTGACGATGCAAACATCCGGATTTACTTGTCGGGCAGCGATGACTGCCAGCGTGTTTTGTCCGTCGTCGCCGGTCGTCGCAACGATACCGCTGGCCACGTCAGCTCTGGCATCTCGAAGCGCTTCGGTGTCTGTCGGATCCGCAGTCAACACGTTGATATCACGATTTTTCAGGGTCGTGGCAGTCTCCGTATCAGAGGTTATCACAACCACGTCGGTCGCTTCCGTGAGTTCGTTGAGGAGCGGTTCCGTCAGGTTACTGTAGCCAAGGATCAGAACGTGGTCTTTGAGTTGTGAGTGTTGCGGAGTAGTCATTTTTCCAACCGCGGTAGTTATCCGTGATTCGAGAGCCGGGACAAGGAATGACCCGAACGCAGCACCGAACGCCGTGGTACCGATAACGAGTACCGAGATCGTAAACAGTTTTGCCTGTCCAGTGGTGGGCCGTATGTCGCCGTATCCGACAGTTGTTCCAGTGACGATCATGTAGTAGAACGCATCAGTCCACGTTTCGACTCCGATGTACTCATCTCTCAGGACGTATACCCCGATCGTGCCGTACACTTGTACTGCTAAGAACGAACCCAGCGCGGCAATCTGAAACGGTGTGAGTTTGATCGGTTGATCAAACTGATCACGGTTTCGGATCAGCAGTGGCAGAATGACGAACGAGAATAACAATAGCAGAAGATCGGTTGCCTGTGCAGTTACAAGCGCTAGTAACGACGCCAGCGGGAGCACGATTACCGCGCCGTACCACATGAGGCGCTTGCGCCGTTGCAATCCAACCGTGGTGGCTGTGAGGAGGAAAGCGAGGAGAAGACTCACGAATCGGATGACGTTGTCCCCGCCCGTGGGAAGGAACGTGGCGAGTGGGCCGTTCAACGCAACTCTCTCCTGTCTGAGGTGTGATAATCCAATAATGAACGCAAGTGCGGCGACGATTCCAACCAGAAGCACTGCTATATTCGGACCCGAGAACGCCCGCCAGTAGGCGAATAGAAGCCGCTTTGCGTGGGAGAACTGTTTACGGAGAGCAGAATCGGTCGGCTTCTCTGACCCATCACTCGCCATCGTGCTGGTGTTTAGCATGGAATGAATAAAAACTCGTGTCCCCAGCGTCGGTGTCGAGAGTAGCAAAAGAGGAAGCTGCGATCGCTTAGTCAGTGCTACTAGTCTTTTTCGTCAATCACTGCGTTCATCGTTACGTCTGTGGATCCGTCACGCTGGGCATCGTTAGTGACCAAGCGCGAACTCGCATCAGTGACAGGCTTCGCTGGACGAAGACACCACGTTCCACGAACTGTCCGATATCCGGGAGGAGGAATGTAAGAGACTGTTGAGGTGATGGACGAAACAGCAGTCGAACGGGTTAGAACAATCCGGAGACGGTTCCGTCGGGATCGATGTCCATCTCCGCGGCAGCGGGCTCTCCGGGGAGACCGGGAAGTGTAAGGACATCGCCAGTGAGAACGACGAGAAAGCCTGCGCCTGCGGAGGGGTAGACCTCCTTGACTTCGAGGGTCCAGTCATCGGGCACTCCTTTCAGACTCGGGTCGTCACTGAGAGAGTGGAACGTCTTTGACATACAGACAGGAACGTCATCGAGACCGAGTTCCGTGAGCTGTTGGATGTCGGCTTCGGCGTCGCCGTGGTACTCGACGCCGTCGGAGCCGTATATCTCGGTTGCGACGGTCTCGATCTTCTCCTTGATCGAAGCATCGACCGAATAGAGTGGTTCGAACTGTGACTCAGATTCGGCAGCGCTCGTCAGCTTCTCTGCGAGATCGATTCCTCCCTCACCGCCGTCGCTGAAGACGTTGGATTCGGCGGCATCGATGCCTAGCTCAGATTCGCAGTGTTCGATGACGGTCTCGACCTCTCTGTCGGTGTCTCCCGGGAAGCGGTTGACGGCAACAACGACTGGGACACCGAACTTCTGGAGGTTTTCGACGTGCTTATCGAGATTTTCGAAGCCTCGTTGGACGGCTCCGATATCCTCGTCTTCGAGCGCATCAAGCTCCGGCGGCCACATGTCCAGACCGTGGTATTTGAGCGCTCGCACAGAGGCGACGAGTGTGACCGCGTCGGGCTCCATATCGCCGAACCGACAGACGATGTCCATGAACTTCTCTGCCCCGAGATCTGAGCCAAAGCCTGCCTCAGTGATGAGATACTCAGAGAGATGTGAAGCGACCTCATCAGCCATCAACGAATTGGTGCCGTGGGCAATGTTGGCGAACGGACCGCCGTGGACGAACGCGGGTGTTCCCTCGATGGTTTGGACGACGTTCGGCTTGAGAGCCTCCTTCAACAGGATAGCAACGGAGCCTGTCGCGTCGATATCGTCGACGGTGACTGGGGCACCGTCCTCGTCATACGCGACGATAATGCGCGAGACACGTTCTTTGATATCCTCGATGCTGTCAGCGAGACACAACACCGCCATCAGTTCCGAGGCAGCCGTCAGAATGAATCCGCCTTCGCGGGGGCGACCACCTGTTTTTCCACCAAGACCGATCACCGTCTCTCGGAGGACCCGGTCGTTCATGTCGATCGCGCGTTTCCAGCGTACCTCGTTGACGTCGATGTTCAGATCGTTCCCTTGTGTGAAGTGGTTATCGAGCATCGTCGAAATGAGGTTGTGCGCCGCGGTCAGTGCGTGGATATCGCCGGTGAAGTGGAGGTTGATATCCTCCATCGGCAGTACCTGTGACCAGCCGCCGCCAGCGGCTCCACCTTTGACACCGAAAACAGGCCCGAGCGACGGCTCTCGGATAGCAATGAGCGCGTCCTTACCGATCTGATTGAACGCTTGTCCGAGCCCGACTGTCGTTACCGTCTTGCCTTCACCCATCGGCGTCGGCGTCATTCCAGTTACGAGAATGAGCTTGCCGTCGGCCGTCCGCTCCGTAAGAATACGCTCGATCGCGTCTAACTTCACCTTCGCCTTGTACTCGCCGTACTGCTCCAGATCATCAGGGGAGAGACCGAAGGATTCGACAATGTCCGTGATCGGCTGTTTCTTGACAGACTGTGCGATTTCGTAATCGGTTGGCATTGATTCCGGACTCTCGTCTGAAGATGACATCTTACGAAGGCGTATCCACGATGCGGACATCAATGTTTGTGTATCTATAGTTCGACGAATACAATGTGTTTGACGGGAGAAATTCGCGCTCATCACGCTGTAACACGTCTGATCGAGGACTCATAGCATCATATATTCGATACCATGTGCTTCGATTTTAAGACACATTGCTTTGGAGCGTACGAGAGCACCGGGCGGGGTTAATGAAGCAGCTATCAGTGCGCAGCTTTTCGGTCCTCAACGTATTCAGTGAGATCCCGCTCGATATCCGCATCGAGGTGTGGTTTCTGGTAGGCTTCGAGTTGTCGTTGAACACGGTCGTGTGCTCGCTCGACAGCCGACGTACTGTCTGTGTCCCAATCGCTGTATGAACGTTTATCGGCGATATCTGGACGGTAGAACACTTTCTCCAATTGATCGTTGGATGGATCGAGGAAATGTCCAGCGGGTTCGACCGCAGACATACGATCGAGCGCACACGTGTCGGGAGAAATGGTAATACCTCGCTTAAATCGATCGATGTATTGGAGTGTTTCGCAGTCGAGTACGAACTTCTCTGGCGAGATAGCCGAGTAGGATTCGAGAATCCCCGCAGAGTGAAGCACGAAATCGATCCCACTGAGCGCCGTAATCGTTTGCAACAGCATCGATTCGAAACCAGCTTGGAAGTCGACAGATTTCGAGTCCGAAAGCCCGCCACCGCCACGCGATGGGATATCATAGTAGCGACCCATCTGCCCACAGAACGAAACGAACAGTGCCGATTCGGGGCTTCCAATCGATAATGAACCGTATCGGGCGTCGATGTTCGAGGCGGGGACTCCGTAGACCACCGGGGTACCGGGATTGAGTAGCTGAGCGAGCGTGATAGCGAGGAGATTTTCTGCGTTGGCCTGCGCCATCGACCCTGCAAGCGTTTCCGGTCCCGATGCACCAGCCATCGTGAACGAGGATATGATCACGGGCTGGCCGTTCTCGGCGTATGTCATCAGACCACCGAGCGTCTTTGTGTCGAGACTCCGGGGCGGTACGGTGTTGATTAGCCCCGCTGTGTAGGGCTTTCGCAGATCGGGATCGTCCATAACGATCCCGAGCATGTCGAGACATTCCTGCGCACGATCCTCGCCGTAAGCCGATCCCATGACTGGTTGATCTGTGTAGATGAGAGACCGCTCGACCATATCGAGGTGTTTGGTTGCCTGATCGGTGTCGTTGGGTTCACAGACGTTGTAGCCCGTGCAGTTGATGACAGATTCCATCTGTGAGAGCTTCACGAAATCAGTGTAATCGGACAACGTCGAGCGGCGCCGTCCATCCTCGACAGTGTGGATGTTCGAGGGGCCATATCCTGGTGCTCGGACACTCTCGTTGCCACCGACTGTGACGTCATTCCCAGTGTTGCGCGCGTACAGTGTGAACTGTGCTGGTGCTTTCTCGACACACGCCGCGACGATGTCCCGAGGGAGCGTCACGACGTTGTTCTCGTGGATCTCACCGCCGTTGCGCTCGAACACCATCCGAGCGCGCTCGTGGTTGATCTGGATGCCGATGTCCTCGATGATGTGCATCGACGCCTCGTGGATGGCTGCCCTGCTCTCTCTGGTTACCCCGAGCGACGCAGCCGTTGTTCCCGCGTCGTACTCCGGCATGTACGTTCGGTTGTCATAGAATTCGTATAAGTGCTTACGCTATCAGTCTCAATCACCCCGGAGAGGCAATCTGTGCTGGATGTAGCTGCTCGTCGCTGATTGAAAAATAAATTATTGACGAGCTGATACGTTGTGCTTCGATAACCGTCTGTCGGGACTCGGAGACATCTTTATTCACAGCGATACGAACAGGTGGGGATATGGAGTACCACGAGACGGTGAATACACTGGAGCGATTGCGGAGGCTTCGGCCAAAGCTTGGGACCAGAACGACCGCTTCGCTGTTAGAGCATCTGGGCAACCCTCACGAAGGGATGGCTGCCATTCAGATCGCTGGCTCGAACGGGAAAGGGAGCACGGCCCGCGTCCTCGATCGCATCCTCCGAGAGGCAGGACTTAGTGTCGGTCTCTACACCTCACCGGATCTGAACGATTTCCGCGAACGAGTCCGCGTTCGTGGTCGGAACATTCCAAAAAGAGAGGTCGTACGGTTCGTCGAGGAGGCGTGGCCGTATATCGTTGATCGGGCTGTCGAGGGAGACGGCCCGACGTTTTTCGAAGTGTGTACTGCGCTTGCACTCTGGCATTTTGACCGCGAAAACGTGGATTGTGCGGTTCTTGAGGTCGGGATCGGTGGCAGGTACGACGCGACGAGCGTCGTTGATCCCGTAGCGGCAGCGGTCACGAGTGTCAGCCTCGAACACACCGACATTCTCGGCTCGACCGTTGAGGAAATCGCCCGAGACAAGGCACAAGTCGCACCCACTGATGCGCCGCTCGTGACCGGTGCAACGGGGCGAGCGCTCGAAACGATTCGGGAGGAGGCCGACGTGCTGACGGTCGGCTCGACGCGTGTGGACAGCTCTGTAGCGGATCGTGAAACGGTCCACGATCCGGAGTCAGGCCCCGACATCGGCGTCACCGAGGGTGAGATGGTGTCGTCGTCGATGGCGGCGGTTTCGGTTGATGGACCTGACTGGAGAGTCGAGAGTCGGACACCGCTGCTCGGTCAATATCAAGCGGTCAACATCGGCATTGCCGGCACGCTCGCCAGACAAGTTGCTGATGTGACCGAGCACGATATCGCGGCGGGCATCCGGAACGTTCACTGGCCGGGACGGTTCGAGGTGATGGACGACACGCCGCTCACGGTGCTCGATGGCGCGCACAACCCCGATGCGTGCGCAAAGCTCTCGACGGTGCTCAAACGCTTCGACTACGACGATCTGTCCCTCGTGTTCGGCGCGATGCGCGATAAGGACCATCAGGCGATGTGTCGCTCGCTCCCGTCTGCCGATCGGGTGTTCCTCGCCGAACCCGCCGTGAATCGCGCGGAGGATACTGCTGTCCTCTCGACAGTCTTTGAAAGAGAGACTGACGGAACGGTTGAACAGTGTGGATCCGTCCTCGGTGCAGTCGATCGGGCACTCCAGCAAGCTAATGTGGCGGATTGCGTCGTGATAGCGGGATCGTTGTACACCGTCGCAGAGGCGCGAGATCGCTGGACTCGGGCACCGATTCCCACACAGACCGACACGACAGCGCGCGCTCGATCCGTCGTGCGAGCTGCCGACGTGCCTGCAGCGGAGCGTCCAGCGCCCGACCAGATGGTTCACCGGACGATCCGGTTTCATGCTCGGCGTGAACAGGCCACGTTGTTGCGGACAACGATGCTCTCGCTGGGCGGTACCTGTTCTGTCTCCGAGATCGCCGCAGACGAGCACATTGACGTCGTCATGACGGGAACGCTGGCGCAGTTCAGAGACCTCATTCGCCAACTGCGCGGCCAGAGCGAATTCAATCACATTGCCTCGCAGTTGAACCACGCGCTCGGGATCGAAACGAACGGAAAGGACGAATCGTCCTGTGACTACCCATGGGAGAACGGCACGGCGGTGATGGGCATTTTGAACGTCACACCAGACAGCTTCCACGACAGCAGCGAGTCAGTTGAAGCCGCCTGTGCCCGCGCTGAAGAGATGGTTGCTGCAGGCGCTGACATACTGGATATCGGTGCTGAATCGACGAGGCCAGGAGCAGATCCAGTCACAGCCGAGGAGGAACGCGAGCGACTGCTTCCGGTCCTTGATCGGCTCACCGACAGCACTGCGATGATTTCCGTCGATACGCGCAAGCCTGCGGTTGCCGAAGCCGCGCTTGAGGCTGGTGTCGAGATGATCAACGACGTCTCCGGCCTTGCTGACGCAGCAATGCGCAGCGTTGTTGCGGAGTGGGACGTACCGGTGGTCGTGATGCACAGTCTCTCGACGCCAGTCGATCCAAAGCAACAGTACTCATACGGCGATGTCGTTGACGACGTGCTTTCGGAACTCACCGAACGCGTCTTACTCGCCGAGCGAGCGGGCATCGACCGTTCTCGTGTCGTCGTGGATCCCGGACTTGGGTTCGGTAAGCGCGCCACAGAGAGCTTCGAGTTGCTCGACCGACTTGACGAATTCAGCGCCCTCGGAACGCCGATCATGGTTGGTCATTCGCACAAATCGATGTTCGAACACGCCGGCTGTGGTCCTGACGAACGACTCGCGCCGACGATTGCTGCGACGACGCTGGCCACAGAACGCGGTGCGGACATCGTCCGCGTCCACGATGTTGCGCCGAACGCTGCTGCTGTTGCTACCGCCGAACGGACCACGCGTACTGATCACTCATCTGACCCCAGTTTGTGATCGACTGCCAAAGAAACACAACATGAATTCTATAATACATTATGTGGGAGAATTCGACGAAGATATACTACTTCAAAGACATGTTTCGAGGAGCACGGCAGTCGATATCCACTGATTCACAAGCAGGTGTATACGGGATTCACGACGTGCTGTTTGGCCAATGTTGCTTGACGCATAGCATTCGATCGATCCGTCCTATCGCTCATTTTCTAACAGAGTTGTCAGTTATGGATCCCTTTATTACTCGGCGCGTTCCTCAACAGTAGACAAGCATGAAATTGACAGACATAGCCGTGAGAGCGAGCGTGAATCGGTCCAAGAGATGGCATCAGTTCAGTACCTGCGTGGGTGATCATTGATGGCATCGGATTCCAGTGACAGCGGTGTCCCATCGCACGCGAAAACGGTCATTCTCGGGGCCGGAATCGTCGGAAACAGCCTCGCCTATCACCTCGCAGAACAGGGCCGGAAGGATATCCTCCTCGTCGATAAGGGACCACTGCCGGACCCGGGTGGCTCGACGGGCCACGCATCGAACTTCCTCATGCCCGTCGAACATTCGAAAGAGATGACCCACCTTACTCAGGAGTCCATCGAGCAGTACAGAGAGATGGACACGTTCAACGAGAGCGGGGGTATCGAGGTCGCACGCACAGAAGAACGGATGGCCGAAAATCGACGTCGTCTGCAGTCGGCTAAGGCGTGGGGCGAACCAGCAGAGTTGTTGTCGCCCGAAGACGTCGAGGAGTTGGTTCCCTACATCAACACCGACCTCATCAAAGGTGGTTTCTACACAGAGGGGGCTGGTGTCTGTGACCCACTCCGTGCCGGTGAGGTGATGCGGGCTCGGGCCAAGGACAAAGATGCACTCACCGTTTCGCCGAACACTACTGTCCTCGACATCCACGTCGAGCACGGCGAGATTCAGTCGGTCGAAACCGATCGTGGGACGGTCACTGCCGACGAGGTCGTCATCGCATCCGGACTCTGGAGTCCGAAGCTCGCGGAGATGGCTGGCGTCGAAATTCCGCTCACGCCAGCAGTACACCAGATGATTAGTGTGGGTCCCATCTCGTTGCTCGAAGAAGACGAGGGCGAGATCAACTATCCAGTCGTTCGTGACATGGACACTCAGATGTACGAACGCCCGAGCGGCAACGATCTCGAGGTCGGTTCCTACCAACACCGACCGATCCTCTGGGATGTCGATGACATTCCATCGATCGAGGAGGCACCGCTGTCGCCAACCCAGCCGCCGCTCACTGATGACGCCTTCGAGAAATCGATGGCGGACGCACTTGAGTTGATGCCAGAGGTCCTCGATGATCCTGAAGCAGGTATTCGCCACGAGATTGACGGCCTATTGTCGGTGACACCGGACGGTATGCCACTCCTCGGACCGATGCAAGCGGTCGATGGCCTGTGGTCCTGTGCGGCGATCTGGATCAAAGAAGCGCCTGCAATCGGCGAAGAGGTGGCAAAGTGGATGACGCGGGGCTATCCCGATATCGACCTCCACAGCTCGAACATCAACCGCTTTTTCGAGTACGGAACGTCGCGGACGTTCGTCAAAGAGCGAGCGCACGAGGGATTCCAGAAGATCTACGGCATCGTTCACCCGGTCGAGCAGTGGCAGTCCTCGCGTCCCCTTCGGACGAGTGCCTTCTACACCAGACAAGACGAACTGGACGCGCGCTTTTTCGAAGCCGCTGGGTGGGAGCGCCCACAGTGGTTCGAGTCCAACGAGGACCTCGTCGATCAGTACGCAGACGAGATAGCAGATCTGCGCCGGTCCAACGAGTGGGATTCTCGTTGGTGGTCTCCGATCATCCTCGGCGAACACCTTCACATGCGCGAGAACGTCGGCATGATCGGCGATATGGGCTTTACCATCTTCGATCTCGTGGGACCGGGTGCGACGGAGTACGCCGAGAAGATGGCAGTCGGCCGCATGGATGTCGATGTCGGAAAGTCGGTGTACACACCCATTCTCGATGAGAACGGTGGCTTCCGCTCGGATCTCTCGGTCGTTCGCGTTGAGGAGGATCGCTACCGTGTCATCACTGGGGGGGGCATGGGTGGAGCGGACAAGCAGTGGTTCAGCCAACACCTTCCGGAGGATGGCTCAGTGCATATCGACGACCAGACCTCTGCACTCTGTACGCTGGGTGTCTGGGGACCAGATGCACGAGACGTCCTCGATTCGGTGGCTGAAGAGGATGTGTCCCACGAAGCATTCCCACCGTACACGGCCCAGGAAATTACTATCGGCGAGGTAGACACGTGGGCGCTGCGGATCTCCTACGTCGGAGAGCGCGGGTGGGAGCTGTACGCACCGATGGAACAGGGCCAGCGTCTCTGGGACATCATCTGGGAGGCTGGTCAGGAGTACGACGTTCGTCCCGTCGGCATGGGCGTCTACGGCACGACCGGACGGATGGAGAAGGGCTATCGCCTCTATGGTCACGAACTCGAACTCGAATACAATCCGGCAGAGGCCGGTCTCACCTTCCACGGCGTCAAAGACGCAGACTTCATCGGCAAGGAAGCCTACGCAACGGCCATCGAATCGGAGAACACTGCTACGCTCTGTACGCTCTCGGTTGATGACCACGCGCCCAACGGGGGTGAGCGGCGCTTCATGCTGGGTGGCGAGCCCATTCTCGCAGACGGCGACGTGATCGTCGACGAAGAGGGGCGACGATCGTACGTCACGAGCGCTGGCACCGGACCGAGCGTCGGCAAACACCTGCTGATGAGCTATCTTCCGCCCGAATACGCAACCGAGGGTCAGCAGCTGTCGGTCGAGTACTTCGGCCAGCAGTACCCGGTTACCGTCGAAGTCGCCGGAAGCCGGCCACTGTTCGACCCGAACAACGAGCGCATCCGCAGCTAAGAGAAGCATCCACAACCACTGGGATCGACTCGAACGTGATCAGATCCTTTACACCAACCTATACGAGAACACCATGGAAGTGCTAGCCTGCATCAAGCGGGTACCGGATACCGGATCGAGAATTGTACTGACAGAAGACAAACAAGATATCGACACCAGCAATCTCGGGTTCACGATGAGCCCGCACGAAGAATGTGCGGTTGAGGCTGCTATCGAGTTGACCCAGAGCCACGGTGGGACGGCAACAGCGTTGACACTCGGCCCAGACGAGGCGACCGAGCAAGTCCGAACCGCATTGGCAATGCAAGCCGACGAGGCAGTGCTGCTGGAAACTGATGGAAGCGAGTGGGGCGCTATCGATACTGCCCAAGCCATCGCCGAGCACGTCCGCAATCGAGACGAAGAACTCGATCTGCTCCTGTTCGGTAATGAGTCCGCAGACGCAGGGAACTACCAGGTCGGTGTCCGCGTTGCTCACGAACTCGATCTCCCTTGCGTGACCGGCATCAAATCCCTCACAGTTGAAGACGGAACGGCCATCGCAAAACGAGAAGTATCCGGGGGCTCAGAGGTGTACGAGGTGGAGCTTCCGGCAGTGATATCCGTGAAAGAAGGATTGAACGAGCCTCGCTATCCGTCGATACGCTCAAAGATGGCGGCACAACGTCACGACGTCGAGCGGAGCGAACCGGAGCGGACTGCTGCTGTCGGTCTCGAAAAGATTCGTCTCGAAACGCCAGAGCAATCAGAAGGCTCCGCCGAGATACTCGGAGAAGGACCCGAGGCAGTGGACAACGTCATGGAAGTACTATCCAACGATTTGGAGGTGCTCTGACCGTGATCCTCAGCTTAATCGAACACGAAGACGGCACGCCGAGCGACGTGTCGCTCCAGATGCTCACGTTGGCTCGTGACATCGCCGAACAAACAGATTCGTCGCTAGCTGCCATCGTGTTTGATGATGGAGACGCTGTGACCGACGCGGTAGCCACACAGGGCGTCGAAGATGTCTACAGCGTCACCCACGACCGCCTCGACGTGTATGCGCCAGAGGCGTGGGCCGAAAGCGTCGACCAGCTCGTCGAAGAACTCGACCCGGAGGCTGTTCTGGCTGCTGGTACCGATCGTGGTCACGAGGTTTTGGCACACGTCGTCGCCAGACGTGATCTACCGATGGCCGCAAACTGCACCGAAGTGGACGCTGGCGATGCCTACGAAGTGACGCGACAACGCTGGGGTGGCAGCCTCATCGAACACGCTCGATTCGATAGCGGGATGCCGGTGCTCACGACCGCAGCACACGAGATAGCCGCAGAACCAGCCACCGAGGCAGCCGACGTGACGACCCACGATTTCACACCGACACTCGATGACGACGACTTCCGTGTCCGCGTCTCACGACGGGAAGAGTCCGATGCAGAGGGCATTCCGTTAGGAGAGGCCCGCATCGTCGTCGGTGGAGGCCGTGGCGTCGGAAGTAGCGAAGACTTTGATCAGTTAGAAGAGCTTGCAGAACTGCTCGGTGGGACGGTTGGCTCCTCGCGTGCCGCTGTCAACGAGGGATGGCGTCCCCACGACGACCAGATCGGCCTGACCGGTGCCAAGATCGCACCGAAGCTCTATGTCGCCTGTGGGATCAGCGGTGCGGTCCAGCATATGGTTGGCTGTAAGGGAGCGGACAACATTCTCGCAATCAACACAGATCCCGAAACGTCCATCATCCAAAAAGGAGAGTACGCCGTCATCGGTGACCTCCACGAGGTCGTCCCAGCACTGAATGAGGCGATTCGGAATGGACAATGAGAGCGAACGCTTGAAAGGACCTGAAGATTCATTCGGTGGACTGTGACATATTTCGAGTAATCTCATCTCCGTCTATCTCAGCGGATGTCATCTCATTCTGATCGTTCGATCTTATTCCGGTTCGTTGCCCTCGATTCGTATTCGTTGTCGATATCGATCTCGCTGTTTCAAGAATGTGAGCCACGGGCCATCATTCCGTCACTCTTCTTCGCGTCGGTGAGAGTGGACCGTTCCATCGCCAAGATTGAACGTTCTGGGATTTGTACAGACAGGTAATGTCGTCTCTATCCAGCGCGTTGGACTCGGCTTGCGTGCTTCTCGTTGGTACGACCGATTGGGTCGGAACACTCGCGCAGACGCTGGAAACTGACACCGGGGCAACTGTTCGGGTGGTTGCAACCGCTGATGAAGCGCTCACCGTCTATCACGAGGAGTCGGTTCACTGCCTCATCAGTGAATATGCCCTTGCTGAATCGACCGGTCTCCAACTACTCCGAACAATTCGTTCGGAAACGACGACGACGCCCGTTATTCTGTGTACTGCAGCAGGAAACGAATCGATCGCTAGTGAAGCCGTTTCTGCGGGAGTCACCGACTACATCGCTCTGACTGGCGACGAAGCGTGGATCGAGGACAGTCTGGAGCGTATCGAACGAGCCATTCGAACCGCTCGACGAACAGAGACCCTGCGAGATCGAGCACGACAGTTCGATGCGATATTTCACGACTCACGGTCCGCGACGTGGGTGCTCGATCCTGATGGTCATCTCGTACGAGTCAACCAGACTGCCCGTGAGATGATCGAACATGATACCGAAAGCGTCGTCGAACAACCATTCTGGACGCTTCCATGGTGGCCAAGATCGAATGGGATTCAATCAGACGTTCGTCAAATAGTCGAGAAAGCCCTCGATGGCACGTTTAGCACCGCGGTGATTACCCGAACAGAAGCAGACGACAGTCCACAGGTGAGCGAGCTGTCTGCTCGTCCTGTTCGGGACGAACGTGGATCCATCGTCTCCATCATCGTCGAAGAAGTCGATATCACCGAACGGGTTGATCTCGAACGTGAACTCCGACAGTCCGAGGAGCTTCACCGCGTCACGCTCAACAACATGACTGATACGGTCCTGATTACCGATGATTCGGGGGCCTACACCTACGTCTGTCCTAACGTTCACTTCATATTCGGATACACCGCAAACGAAATTCGTGAACTCGGTACGATCGATG
The DNA here is from genome assembly GCF_023276375.1 of Halocatena marina. GTDB lineage: Archaea > Halobacteriota > Halobacteria > Halobacteriales > Haloarculaceae > Halocatena > Halocatena marina. The sequence goes on from NZ_JALLPK010000001.1 coordinate 2,000,017, forward strand.
CCCTTCTCGGCGATGATCTCTTCGATCGGGACGAACTCACGGACAATGGTGTACTGAAGAACATCGAGTGTACGGCGACGGACAAAGCGGGACGTGAGCATACACTGTTAGTAAATGTCAGGGAGGTATCTATTCAGGATGGGACGCTGCTGTATAGCTGTCGAGATATCACAAAGCGAAAGCAGCGCGAAGAAGCGTTGGCTACGCTTCAGGAAACGACGCGTGATTTCCTCTATGCAGAAACCAGAGCGGAGATCGCCCAACGCACCGTCGAAGACGTTTCGAGCGTCCTCGGCCTCGATGCGAGCGCGGTCTATCTCTTCGATGTTGACGGAAATAATCTGCAGCCGACTGCGTATTCAACCTCGATGGAGCGGTTGAACGGCCCTCCCCTGACCACGCATACCGATCCCGACAGTCTCACTGGCTACAGCTTCGTCGAGGACGAATCCTTGTTTTTCGACGATGTCCATAGCTCCGATCGGCTCGAAAATCGAGCGACTGACCTCCGAAGTGCTGCGTACATCCCGTTGGGCGAGCACGGAGTCTTTATCGCTGGTGCAGCTGATGTCGGACTGTTCGATGACGTCACACGAGAGCTCGCCGATCTGCTCGCTGCAACGGCTGAAGCCGCTCTCGATCGTGTCAAGCGTGAGAGCCGCTTGCGCGAACAAGATCGTGAGCTGCAACACCAGAACAGCCAGCTCACCGCACTGAACCGCATCAACGAGATCATTCGTGACATCGATCAAGCGCTCGTACAGGCAGAAACACGCGAGGAAATCGATCGTGCTGTCTGTGATCGCTTGACGGCTGATGATCGATTCGCGTTCGCCTGGATCGGTGTGATCGACCCGGTTGAAGGCTCGTTACAGCCACGAGCGTGGGCTGGTGCGGAACGGGGCTACCTCGATAGCCTCGCTGTTTCTGTGGACGAATCCGAATCGGAGCCATCGAAACAAACTGCGGCCACCCGAGAAGTAACGATGGTCACGAACGTCGCTAATCGCCTTCGACAGGAGTCATGGCGAAAGGAAGCACTCTCTCGCGGATTCCACTCGGTGCTCAGTGTTCTGCTCGCGTATGATGAGTTCACGTACGGCGTTCTGACTGTGTATGCAGAATCCCAAAACGCATTCGACGAGACCTCCCGTGCAGTACTGGCCGAGCTCGGCGAGACGATCGCTTCGGCGACGAGTGCAGTCGAGCGAAAAAACGCACTTGTTACAACTTCGATGACGCGTCTCGAATTCAAGATCGAGGACCCAGCGTTCGTGCTTTCTCGGCTTGCACAGGAGGCAGACTGCACGCTCTCCTATCACGGCGGGGTGCAACAGACCACAGACGGCGTCTACGTCTTCGTGACTGTTGAGGGTGCAGTTGTCGATGCGGCTGAACGGGTCGCGACGGAGTTGGTCGCAGTCGAAGAGGTTCATCGAATCAGCGCCGATGGTACCGAAGGTGTGCTCAGGCTCAAACTCGCTCAGCCGTTTCTCGCACTCGAATTAGCTGACCACGGGGCAGTTCTCCACAGTGCCTCGGTTGATGCGTCATCCGCAAATCTCGTTATCGACGTTCCAGATAGCGTCGATGTGCGCCATATCACGCAGCTCGTGACTGAGCCGTTCGACAATGTCGAATTCCAATCAAAACAGACGCTCGATCGAACGTCCAGCCAGAGTCTTTACTCACAGTTCCTCGATCAGCTAACCGACAGACAGCTCGAAGTGGTTCAGATGGCGTATTACAGCGGGTTTTTCGAATCACCGCGTGAAAACACAGGCGAAGAGATCGCTGACGTACTTGATATCTCGCCGACTGCCTTCTATCGGCACGCCCGGACAGTCCAACGAAAGCTATTCTCGACGTTGTTCGACGACGTTGGTATTCCTACCTCATCCATGGATTAGCCGGCGTGGACGTTGGGGGGTTGAATAACAAACCACCAATCTGAATTATTGTTTGTTATTCAACGATCACTGTCATTCATGAGTGTTTCGTAGTGGGAACAACGATGAGAGATGTCAGCTACGACCCTAATTCGAAGTCGGCATACGAGTGTTTCAACTGCGGTACGATCGTGAGAGCAGAGTCGAATCCGGGAACGTGTGATAATTGTGGGAGCGCGATGCGAAATAGGCTGATACCGCTCGAGTGAGCACATTGTCGAGGGATATCGCTGCGATTCTCGAATGTAGTCGCTGGGGGCAGTAGATACTGTGTCGTTACACTCGAAAATCGAATCTCGCAGTTGCTTCGAATCAATTTATCATTGATCGCTAATCGACTGCGGCGTTCGATCATCTAATCGCTCGTTCGACGATGAGAATCTGTCCGCTGATTTTCGAGGGACGTCGCCGGACCGACGAGATGGACAGTCGCCACAGTGAGTTGGCTACACACTTGCCAAACGTGGATATCATCGACGCGTTCGACATCGCCCAATGCAGTGATGTCAGTTCGAAGATCGTCTTGTGAACTCGGACTTCGTTCGAGGAGGATCGACGAACTCTCCCGAAGAACCGTCCCAGCCGACCAGAGAACCAGGAATCCGATCAGCGTGGCAGCGACCGGGTCGGCGATCGGGAGATCTGCTACGGCGACGGCCACCGTTGCAACGATCACTGCGATCGAGCCGCCCGCATCGCCAAGCAGGTGGTAGAACGCGCTGCGTTCGTTGAGGCTCATTTCACCGCTCTGAAGGACGTATACCGATCCGACGTTGACGAGTAAGCCACCAGTGGCAACGATAAGCGTCAGTTCCGGGTCGATGGTGACGGGATCGAGAAATCTCTGATAGGACTCCCAGAGGATGTAGCCAACCATTGGGATAAACAGGACACCATTCAGGAAGGCAGCGACTGGCTCCAGACGATGAAGGCCGTATGACCACGTTTCACCGCCTTCAAAGCGGTCTACGGTGTAACTCGCACCGAACGCCATCGAGTATGCGAGCATGTCGAACAGCATGTGGAGTGCGTCACTGAGCAGTGCAACCGAACCAAACAGGAGACCGCCAGCCAACTCGACGATGAAACCAACGAGGTTGCTCACAGCAACAAGCGTCAACCGCTCGGTGCTCGTCCGATCTGCTCCTTGCTGACCGACACAGATACCAAAGACGTGGTCGTGACCGTGATCATGATCGTGGTCTGACCGTGACTATGGTCGTGGTCGCTGTCGTCGATATCCATCGTGTGGGATGAATACGGGTTCGACTATCTCAGGGCTTTTCAGTGGGTGAATCATCTGGGCGGATCCGTGAGAGGCGCATCGCGTTGCCGGTAACGCCGACGGTCATTCCGGCATCGCCAATCAGCACCGCGTGTGCAACGCCGACGTATCCGAAGGGGACGCCGACAGCGAGGAGCGCTTTCACAGCGAGACTCGCCCAGATGTTCTGCCGGATAACGCCGTTTGCGTCGTGAGCGAGTTCGTACACGTACGGGAGCCGCGAGAGATCATCGCCCATGAGCGCGATGTCTGCTGTTTCGAGGGCTGTATCCGTGCCTGCTGCACCCATTGCGATTCCCACTGTCGCCGTGGCGAGTGCCGGTGCGTCATTGATTCCGTCGCCAACCATCGCAACACCGTCGTGCTCAGTCATGAGCGCTTCGACGGCTGTGACTTTGTCCTCTGGGAGGAGTTCGGCACGGTAGTCATCGACACCTACCTCGTCAGCGATCGCACGAGCTGTCCCTTCGTTGTCGCCAGTGAGCATCACCACCCGCACGCCTAACTCGTGAAGGCGCTCGACTGTCTCTTGGGCCGCGGGACGAACCGCATCGGCGACAGCGATGATTCCTTCGAGTTCATCCTCTCGACCAACAAGAATGACCGTCTTCCCGTCGGACTGCAAGCGAGGAATGGTGTCCGTGACGAGATTGAGACAGCCTTGTTGATCACAGAGATTGCGCATCTCGGTCGAGAGATCTGTGTTGCCGTCGTTGACGACGTGGGCGTGGCCGAGATCAAAGCCGAGGTCGTCGAACAGCTCGGGCTTACCAGCGTAGTGGCGTGTTCCATCGAGATCCGCGCGAACGCCTCTTCCGGTGAGACTCTCGAAGTCGGATATCTCTCTGGCGACGGTCGTTCCGTCGGTGTGAGCGACAATCGCCTCTCCGATTGGATGTTCGGAGCGTGTTTCGAGTCCACGCGCACACCGGAGAACGTCCTCATCGGTGTGCTCGCCGAGTGGAACGACGTCCGTGACGACGAGCTCTCCTTTTGTGAGGGTGCCAGTCTTATCGACAGCGACTGTCTCTACGGCACCCATCGCTTCGAGGTGGTTGCCTCCCTTGATGAGAACGCCGTTCTTCGCCGCACTGGTGATCCCTGAAACGACCGAGACGGGCGTCGAAATGACGAACGCACAGGGACAAGCGAGGACGAGCATCGTGATACCAGCAACGAGCCACTCAACCCACGATGCACTGAATAGGAGTGGCGGAACAGCCGCAACCAGCACCGCTACACCGACCATAACCGGTGTGTAGTAGTTCGCAAACCGCTCGACAAACTGCTCGCGTTCGGTCTTATTCGACTGTGCGTTCTCGATGAGATCGACGATTCGTGAGATCGTGTTGTCACTGACAGCGGATGTGACTTCGACTTCGAGATATCCTTCTTCGTTGATCGTCCCCGCGTATACAGCATCTCCGAGGGTCTTATCGACCGGGACGGACTCTCCGGTGATTGGCGCTTGGTTGACGGCGCTTTCGCCCTCACGAACCGTTCCGTCCATCGGAATTTTTTCGCCCGGCCGAACCACGACGCGGTCACCGATCTGAACAGCATCAACGGGAATCGTCATCGTCTCACCGTCGCGGCGGACAGTCGCCTCGTCTGGCGAGAGATCCATCAGTTCCCGCAGTGAACTGCGCGTCCGATCCATCGAATGCCGTTCAAGGAGTTCGGAGGTGCTGAAGAGAAATGCGAGCGTCGCAGCCTCGAAATACAAACTTTTAGAAGCGATAAGACTGGCGACGACTGCACTCACGATGGCCGCTGACATCAGGAAGTCGATGTCGAGATTCAGATTGCGCGCAGAGTAGTAGCCGTTCCGAAGGATCGCCTGACCGCCCAGAACGATTCCAGCGAGAAAGAAGACCTCAGCCGTGGTAAATCCGACACTGAGCACTGATACGACCTCGGTATTCAGACCGGTGAGTGCCCATTCAACGAGTAATCCTAGCCCGAGTAAGACGCCACTGAGAGCGGTTTTCGTTGCCCGACGGCTCTGCCAGACGCTCGTCTCATCTGAAGAAGCCGTCTCGAGAGTGCTGTTGTTCTCACTGTCCTCGGTAGAGGCTGCTTCGACAGGGTAGCCCGCGTTCTCGATGGCCTGCTCGATTGCTCCGGGAGTGACAGCCCTGTCATCGTAGGTGACAGTTACCTGCCCGATGGTTGGCCGTGTCTCGTATGATTCTACGCCATCAAGTTTCTGAACGCTGTTTTCTACCTTCCCTGCACAAGACGGACAGTCCATATCCGGAACCGCAAACGTCGCTGTCCGGGACTGATTGTGCGCTTGGACCGAGTATCCGGCCGCCTCAACCCGCTGGACGACGTCGTCTGCAGACACTCGACCACTATCGTACGTCACCGATAACACACCAGTCGTTACCTGCGGTTCGAGATCTTCGATTCCGTCGAGCTTCCGGAGGCTGTTTTCTACCTTTCCCGCGCAGGACGGACAGTCCATATCCGGAACATCGAGAGAGATGGTTGTCTCCGTGCTGTCCGTGGAAGACGAAGCGTTGACATCGTCGTGGGGGTGCTCATGGCAGTGGTCGTGATCCTGACCACAGTGTGGCAAGTCAGCTCCGTCGTCTGCGGACTCTGTCATTGTCTCTGAGTAGCTGCCCAGTTCTTATTAATCCCGCTGTTTAAAAATGGGGGTAAAATAATCAAATCTAGTATTTTCTTCGATCTCAGTTAACAACAAATTTCTTATATATTCAGTCAATACTGTACTATCCCGAGAGACGCGATGCCATCACAGCGCTAGATGCAGGGGTACGTGATTTAATTGGAAGTCGAACCGAGAACAGTCGCGTTCTCTGTGGCTGACCCTGTCGATGTGAGGAAGCTCCCGAGCAACAAGAGTACGCTCCCCGCAAAAAACATGCCGCCAACTGGAGATGAGGGGACCATAAATGACCAGTAGACGGGCGTTACAGCACTCCCAAAGAGAACGCTGAGCACTCCGTAAAATGCCGGGGCACAACAACAGCACGCTGTCGCACCAGAGGCAGCAAGCGACCCGGTGAAGAGCTGTTTTCCCGCGAACGATCCGACAGCTGACCACTGTTGTGTTACGACAGCGACGTTCAATCCGACAAGACCGCCTAGTATACCCATCAACAGGAGCGTCCCGATCGAAATGTATCCACTCAACGGAACCATGGGGACGTAGAATTCGATAGCCGGCCACATGACCAGTGGACTGGCGACAGTGAACGGAGTGATGAATGTTTCCGTCGGTGCGTTGACACCGTAATCAGGATTTATACTCATCGTTCCTGCCGAAAAAGCGAAGAAAACGCTGGTCAATAAACCAGCACTGATGCCAGTGACCTTGGGCATGGTTTGGAGACGGAGGCTCTGGAGAATCGCCCGTCCATCGGTCCAAATAATGAACACAAGCACCAGCGGGAGGCTCAGCGCAATGAGATAGCCCAGCGGATTGTGGTAGCCTTGGTTTTGGAGCGCCGATGGGTATACGATCCATGCGCTGAGTAGAAGACAGAGGATTGCATATTGGGGTTTCTGGGGCCATCTGAGCCGGACAATAAGAAAGCCACCAACGGAAAGCAGTCCCCCGACGATGAATCCGAAGACCGGATACAGTTCGGTGAGCTGTGGCGGGGAATTGGCCACGACTTGAATTTCGACGAGACCGATTCCACCGAAAACCGCTGAGAGCGCCCCACCGACGATAAACGGTGCTGCAAAGGAGAGCCTCACGAGATCACGTCGCGCTGCGGTGACTGTGAGAACAATTACACCGATGCCACCGAGACAGAGGACGAATAGAAGCCAGTGTGGAGTTCCTGCATGAGTCGTCCCGGAGTGTGCTGCAGCGGGGGAAACGACAGCTCTTCCCCCGATGGTAAAGGCGAAAATCCAAGCGAGTAACCGTCGATACGTCATTGATATTGTGGGCGATAGCGATACTGTTTCGACTCATTCGCGTCGAGAACTATTCGAGAAATCATATATCGGGCGTTCGTGACTGTTAGCAAAACGTGTTGTGGTGTTCGGCCTACGAGAGAATTGGGGGCAGACTGACGCATTCAAAGAGAGAGCGTCGTCTTCTCAGGGAAACAGACAAGAGACGACATCAATACCGACCACGTTCAGGAAGACGGGGACAAAGAGAGGAAGCAGGGCTGCACCCAATGAGTAGAGACTGTCACGAGTTTGAAGTTTTCCGTATCTTCGTTTTTTCCTCCGATCGACCACCGGATCTCGGGTAGCAATCACTTCCCCACGCTTATCGAGACCCGTCATTGCCCTGAGGAAGAATTTCAATATGAAATACATTGACATGAGACCCAACCCGAGCGTGACTAGCTGAGCGAGATTGATCCCCTCGGCGCACAGTACTTGTTCTGCTCCAGAGACACCGACCTGTGCCGCAACTGGAGTCGGCCACAGCATGAACATTCCACACGTCAAGAGGACCGAGAGAACCGGATCGTGGCGGCCGGGACGCATCAGCATCCAGTCAATCATCTGCCACCAACGCTTGAGTCGAATCACTGTTTCCCAACACACGCGGACGATGGAGGAGCGGGGCATGCGATTCCGGTCGTTCGACATATGGAAAAATCCATCGTCTTTGTGTTAAAAATGATCGATTGCTGTCGGTCGATTTCGGTTCGAGAATTGGGACTGTGGCCGTGTCTCAGATGTGGTGTGGAGACTTGTGTACCTACCCCCAGTTGTGCAGTGCATCTTCGAAAATCGCGTGCACGTCTTCAGTTGTGACCGGGCGCGGATTACACCGAAGCAGCCGTTGTTGGGTCTTTGTGGTTTGGTTTGCGAGCCACTCAAGATCGTCTTCTGTGATATCCGCGAGTTCAGAGAGACCACTCGGAAGAACGTTTAGATCGCGTTGGAGACGGATATACTCCGATTTCGCCTCGTTTGCTGCGGCACGAGTGCTCATTCCGGTGGTATCGACACCGAGCATTTTGGCGATTCGTGCGAACCGCTCGGGATCGCTCGCAGCGTTGTAGCCGAGCGTGCTCGCCGGTGTGAGAACCGCAATGGTTTCGCCGTGGTAGGTGTGGTATCGATTTCCGACAGGGTAGGCCATCGCGTGACAGAGGCTCGCACCAGCGGTGAGTCCCGCGATGGCACCGAACAACGCGCCTTGGAGCATCGCCGAGCGAGCAGCAATGTCATCACCGTTGTTCACTACACAACGGACATTACCAGCTAAGAGGTCGATAGCCTTCTCGCTGAAAGCTTCGGTCACGGGTGTCCGTCCGGCGTACGTCGGCCGTGATGCTGGATCGCTCGCCCGAAGCAAGGAGTCGTACTCGTGGGTCGTGTACCCCTCGATGGCGTGGCCGAGCGCATCCATCGCTGTCTTTGCGGTCATGGCTGGCGGGAGCGTCGTCGTAAACGTCGGATCGAGCACTGCAGCGTCAGCGCGAACGTGATTGCTCGAAATTCCCTCTTTGATACTTTTTTCCTCAACCGAGAGGATCGTCACCGGAGAGATTTCGGCACCCGTTCCCGCAGTAGTTGGCATGAGGACGAGCGGAATGGCCGATTCGGTGAGTGTCTCACCATTCCCAGTGGGTTCGGCGATGTAATCGATGAGTTCCCCGCCGTTTTCGATCACTGCTCGTGTCGCTTTCGCGGTGTCCATGCAGCTTCCACCACCGAAACCAACGTAGAAGTCGTATCCTTCCGATCCCTGCTCGTCGCGGACGAACGAGAGACACTCTCCAACAGCCGCCAGAGACGGCTCGCGCTCGCAGTCGTCGTACACATCGACTGCAAACCCAGCATCAGTGAGTGCTCGGTCGACGCGATCGACGTGGCCGAGTTCAACCAGTCGTTCGTCGGTGATGATCAGGCCGTGGGCATCCGCTTCGACGCCGAGATCGTGGAGCTGGAATCCGAGTTCCTCGACAGCATTCCGACCGAATCGGATCTCGGGAAGTTGGAGGTGCCAGACTGTCTCGGGGGAAAGCTCGTGCTCCGGTGCGGAGACAGAACGCTCGTAGCTCATCGTCTCCACCCGTCTTTGATTTCCGCGAACTGTTCTGGGTCGTGACCGTAGACGATTTCAGCGTCGTGTCGGCGTTCGAGTTCTTTGAGCAGATTTAGACTCTGGAACCAGTGACGGTGGCTCCAGAGCAGTCCGGCACCCAATGGCGTCTCATCCACGTAATTTTCGGTTTGATAGAGTTCGTCGCCAGCGAAGACCACTGACTCATCCGGAAGGTGCACCATCGTTCCTGTCAGCCCCGGCGTGTGTCCGGGCAAGCGAATGAACTCCACTCCTTCGAAGTGAGTCTCTCGATCACGGTGAAGCACTGTCCAATTGAGATCGTGGTCGAAATCATCGAGAACGTAGGCCGCCGATCCCTCGTCTGATTTCGTACTGTAGTAGGCGAATTTGAGTTCCTCCTCGTGGACGAAGATTGGTGTGTCTGTTCCGTCGAAGAACTCCAAGCCACCGGCGTGATCAAGATGCAGGTGACTCTGGAAAACGTAGTCAATTTCCTCGATGGAATAACCAGCCTCCTCTAAATCGTCGTCAAGACGGTGTTCGTGGGCATCGTACGGATAGAACGCTTGCACGAGTCCCTCAGGCCAGTGGCCGTTGGCAGCGTCGTGATGAGACCCAGTGTCCCAAAGAATGATTCCCTCTGGATGGTTGATCACGAAATTCGGAACGGGAATTTTGACGTACTCCGTGTCGGGGTTTGGAGTGTCGTGGGAGCCAAGCGTGTTTCCCTCGATCAGATAATTCAAATCACACTCTAATCCACCACGATCGATAACATCAATGGTAGCATCTACCATGATAATAAATCGGCTAAATTGTACATCATTTTTTGGGTCCCATCTATCTCACAGGCATGAGGTTATTGTAAATATCAAATGAAGTGCTCTGTACGCCCGATCGTGTTCATATACTGTTAATTCTGTGGATTCTAATACGACAATCAGGGGATTTAATCACTGTGATAAAACAATATACTTCTGTGTTTTATCTACATTCAATATTTGTTTCTCATTCAGTTCGAGATGAGCTACTATCTTCATTGAAGCGCTGTGCTATACCGTCAATCCTACAGTGAGCAGATTAGTATCGAGACTGCACTACATCTTGTGTTTGCGATATCGAATGATGCCCGCACAGTCGATCAAAAATGGATCATCAGTAGCTTCCGTCAGTCCACTCAATTGGAGGATGCCGACGGTTTCGGACGTTGAATTTCGGATACTCATTCATGAACAGCCAATCCTCTCGCCGATAATGAAAACGAAATGAATGTATCCTGCCCGTTCTTCGAGAGTAATATTGAGTGTTTAATTTTGATTCAGTTTTTGCCTATAATTTGGTAGTTCTGCCAGCGATAAATATCAAATATCTGTCTACAGTTCGTGGCTGATCTAAGATCGAAGCATCATGAATGTGATAGACCATTTCTCGGAATTGTCGGGCCGTATCAGACGCGAATGTTTCTCACTTCCGTCGACGGGTCAATCACGCCGGATGACGACGCACTCACTCAGGGCAGAACATCCTATTCGCTTTCACGAGCTGACTCTTCAGGAGCTTTCCCTTCGACGAGAGAGCTGTCGTTGTACTCTTCGCGGAGGTCCTTTTTCGAGAACTTTCCGGTGGCGGTTTTCGGAACCTCATCGATGAAGAGGATCTCATCCGGGAGCCACCACTTCGGATAATCCTCACCGAGTAGTTCTAGCAGTTCTTCGGTGATCGACTCTTCATCAGTGTTGTCCGTTGGAACGACGAACGCAACCGGACGCTCTTGCCAGCGATCGTGGGGAACGCCGATTACCGTAGCCTCGGCAACACCGGTGTGAGCCATCAGTGCGTTCTCAAGTTCGACGCTCGAAATCCACTCGCCGCCCGATTTGATCACGTCTTTCGTCCGATCGACGATTGTGATGTAGCCGTCGGAATCGACCGAGACAACATCACCAGTTTTCAGCCAGCCGTCTTCGAAGTCCTCCTCGTTTGCCTCTGGACGCTCGAAGTACTCGGTCGTGATCCACGGTCCACGAACCCACAGTTCACCGAAGTCGTCGCCGTTCCACGGCACCTCTTCTCCGTTCTCATCGATTACGCGGAATTCGACACCGGGAACCATCAATCCCTGCTTGCCCTGTTTTTCGTGCTGCCGGTCGGGGCTCCAATCCTCCATCTCTGGTTTGAGTCGCGCCACCGATCCGATGGGGGACATCTCGGTCATTCCCCACGCGTGGAGAACGTCGACGCCGAGATCATCAAACTTCTTGATAACCGATTTTGGTGCGGCACTTCCACCGATGACGATCTCTTCGAGTGATGAGAGATCGACCGTATTGTCCTCCATGTATTCGAGCAGTCCAAGCCAGACGGTGGGGACGCCCGCCGTAATCGTGACACGCTCTTCTTCGATGAGCTGAGCGATATCCTCCGGGGTGGGCGACGGTCCTGGGTAGACGTGCTTTGCCCCGGCAGCAGTCGCCGAAAAGGGCATTCCCCACGCGTTGACGTGGAACATCGGCACGACGGGCATCACGACATCACTGTCGTCGATACCGAGACCTTGGGGTGTCAGCGTCGCCATCGTGTGTGTCCAGAGCATTTGCTGGGTGTACTCGACACCTTTTGGCTTTCCGGTCGTTCCAGAGGTGTAACACAATCCCGCAGATTTCTCTTCTGAGAGTGATGGCCAGTCGTATTCGGTCGCATGCCCCTCAATGAATGACTCGTAGTCGACGGCGTTGAGGGTAGTTTCGGGGACAGCATCCCCCATTACGACGAACTGTTCGACTGAGGAAAACGCGTCCGCATCGTGCGAACTCTCGAGTTTCCCGAGAAGGGACGGATCGACGAACAACAGTTCGTCGACTGCGTTCTCGACGATGTACTGAATGTGCTCATCGGGCAACAAGGGGTTGATAGTGTGGAGTTGCCTGCCAGAACTGGGAATACTGAAGTATGTCTCGAAGTGACGCGCATGATTCCAGCAGAACGTCCCGACGCGAGCATCCGATGTGATATCGGCATCTTCGAGCGCGTTCGCTAGTTGTGCGACTCGCTTTCCGTAGTCAGTATAGTCGTAGCGTTTGATACCATCAGCCGTTCGCGAGACGATCTCAGTGTCTGGGTATAATCGTTCTGTGCGCCAGAGAAACGGCCGAAGCGTCTGATCAGTACCTCCCGGCATATTCATTCGGTGTTGCTAATCGGTAATGACTCTTTTCGTTGAATCTGATTGAATTGGAGACATGATTCCATCGATACCCTGTCTCAAAACCGCTGTAGGGAGATTAGAAGTAGAGTTCGCTGATTCGATCTGCTGTCCGGAGTGCAAGCGCCTGCCCGCTGTTCGTGGGGTTCGGCCCACCGAGTCCGTTTGCCAAGGCCGAGTGATCCGCGATGAATAGCCGATCGACGTTGTAGGCTTCGGCGTTCTCGTCGAGAACGCGGCCCATTCCCATCGATGACTGCATGTGTAACAAGAGCGGCGGCCAATCACATCGGTGGACGTACTCCGCGCCCGCTTCCTTGTGAATGCGTGCGGCGATACGCGAGAGTTCATCACGTTTCGCGTCGTCGTCAGGATGCGGTGTCCACTTGACTTTGGGAACTGGACCATGCTCGTCGCTGAACGTGTCGTCGAGTTCGACCCCGTTGTTCTGTCGTGGCAGATCGTCCGTGAGTATCAAGATGGACTTCGTCCGGCGGTAGTCCGCCATTTTCCGTTTGAGCTCTTTTCCGACAACGTAGCCACGGCCGTCCCACGGCTCGTCCGGATCAACCTCGGTATCGAAGCTATAACCGGCCTGACTGAACAGGAAATTACCGAACGAGACCAGCCCGGGTGACATACCAATGTCTTCCATCCCCCCGATACCGGGCTTGTCGAACCGAGCAGCAGAGTTCTGTCCGACGAACGGGTCGATCGTCGACACTCCTGTGATCTCTTCGAGCGTCTCTTCTGGATACACACCGACGATCCAGTCGAACCAGTGTGTTGTGAGTCCTTTACCGACCCACCCGTCGTTAGGCAGATCAGAGTTGAGCCAGAGTCTGGGCGATTCAATACAGCCGGCGGCGAGGACGACGACATCAGCAGAGATGGTTCCGGTCTTTCCGGCCCACGTATCGCGGAACTCGACGCCGGTTGCTTCCATCGCGCCCCACCCTTCGGTCGCGTTGATGTTCGTAACGAATGTGTTCGGTCGGATGGCGACGTTTCCGAGGTTGGGATCGTTGTTGACATCGAGCGCTCGAGGAACCCAACTCACGTTGCTCGATTTGCGTGCCTTCTCGCGGACCGGAGCGTCCTTCGGTGTTGGACCTCCTTGGAAGTGATTACCGACGAGTGAGTCTCCTCGGAATCCGTCGTCGTAGCTGAACGATCCGTCGTAGTCAGCATCGAGATACTCTGGTGGACACGCAATGGCGTTGGGCTGGGGTCGATAGCCCGTCTCGGTGACGTTGAGATTATCGAGCAGATCGTAGCCAGCGCGCTTTGCCCCCTCAAAGAACAACTGCTCTTTGGCTGTCGCAGGAGCCTGTTGGACGTGCGTAACCTGCTCGTTGAGCTTGTAGTACGGAACGAGATCTTCGTAGTCGATGGGCCAGTGGGGCTGTTCATCGACAGCGTACGGATAGGCACGGGGGTGGTTGGCGAAGTAGTGAATCGAGGTACCACCGACGGCCGAGATCTGCCAAAGGAATGCGTTTTGATGGAGGTCACGGAACCACGGTGCCCGTGAGTGATCGGCTGGACCGACACGGAGGTATCCGGCTGTTGGGTCGTTGGCATCTGCCTCGCGTGCTGAGTACTGTTCGTCGAGCAGTTTTCCATCGAGATCATCCGGATCCGAGCTCTCTGAACCTCCTACCTCGACGTGCGGGTTGGGCCACTCTTTGTTGCCGTGCCACGGACCAGCCTCAAGGATGAGGACGTCGAGACCGTGTTTACGAGCGAGTCGTGACGCACAGGCCGGACCATCAGCACCAGCGCCGATAATAACGACATCTGGATCAGTCATCATGCGCCACCACCCCCACTTTCAACGACATCATCACCCATCAGATTGTTCGGGAGATTTAGGTTCCCTACCGTGGGGTCTTTGAATCCGTTCGGAAGTACGTGCTCCCAGTCGGCTGCGTACCCGGACGCTGGACCTGGGTATCCTGTCTGCTTGCGGCTCTGAACCTCACCAGCAGGCGTGATCAATTCTCGCTCGCTTGGTGTCTCCGTCTTCGTCTCACCATATCCCGACCATTCGGTGTAATATCCGAATCCGTGGAGTCCGTTGACTGCCATCACGACGTATTTCAAGATTCCAACCACAGGGAGGAGCGGGGACAAGAGCACGTCAAGCCGATCGATGGTCCCCTGCTGGACGATCGTCCAGAGACACCGTAGCCGATCTTCTCTGGAGAGTCGAACGAATGTTCCGCCGCCAGCGAACTGCTCGTCGATGGGCGAAAGCGGATCGTGATTCTTCCCGAGAGCAATGAACTCGGCTGCCACGATATCGAATGTGAGTGCAAACACCGATGCGTACGGATAGTTTTTAAGGACCTTGTGCGACGTTTCGTTCCCCGTCTCGATAAGGAGGTCGAACGTTGCCGGGCCAGACGCGTTCGAGGGCACGTCGTCAGCAAGCGTAATATCGAGTTTGTCGACGGCACCGAAGTCAAGGAGTTCCTCAATAACTCCGAGATCAGAGAGGGAGTTGAACAAATTAATATCGAGGAGTTGGTTCAACGCATCCAGATCAGACACCGCTCCAACCGTATCAAGGCCAATCTCGAACAGGTCCAAAGACATCGCTTCGTTCGACGATGAGAGCAAACCACCTGTGAGTGGCGTTTTGAGTGTCTCTAACCGAATTTCCTGAAAGTGGTTGAAGTCCCAGATAATGAATTTCTCAAGTTCGATATCGAGACCACCAGGAACATGCTCCGGACCGAGTTCGTCTTCGAGCTCTGGTGTGCGAGGAACTACTGCATCGACAATTGCACGATACGTATCACGGGTATGGGGATCAGTTGGGAGCGGATTCTCTAATACTTCTTCTGCCCGCGCTACCGTCGCGTTCGACATCGATAAGGCAGTAAGGCCACCGATTCCTTTCATGACGCCTCTTCGAGAGACGGGCGAATCTGTTGGGTTTTTCATGATGCTTCAAATAGATCGTACTCCCCCTCCCAGAGATTCGAGAATAAGTCTACTGCAGGGAATACGTAGTAGTTTATATAATAACAAATATAAACAGCCACACATGTTTGATAAAACATAACATATAGTTAGACCACATATATTTCTGATCTGAAGAGGTATTGAGATCAGTTGTCCTATATCGGTTTCTAGATAGTATTGATAGACATACAGCTTTCCGTGCTCAATGTGAGCCATTCCTAGTAACTATTCGATACATCAGTTTGCATCCCACATTATCGAACGACCTAAATGTCTCATCGTGGAACGCGTAGATATGAGTGATCCCGATGTCCCAATAAATTCAGTGAAGCGTTCGTACGACGTTATCGATGAGATTCGTGAACGAGAGCAAGTTGGCGTCACAGAGCTAGCTGAGGCATTGGAGATACCAAAAAGCACGCTCCACAATCATCTCCAGACGCTTGAGCAGTTGGGCTACCTCGTTCAACAAGAGGAGAAGTACCGACTCAGCACCAAATTTCTTCACCTCGGCCGCGAGGCACGCAACAGCCACGAGGTATTTCTCTACGGGCGAGAGAAGGTCAAGCGCCTCGGTGAGCAATCAGATGCCTACTGCCAGTTGGTCTGTGAGGAGAATGGAAGAGGAACGATTCTTTTAGCGACACGGTGGCAGTACGAGGACCTTCCCCCAACTGCAAAGCACGTCTACCCGATGCACGAATATCTCCATACAAATGCTCCAGGGAAGGCAATTCTCGCACAGTTTCCTGAGAAACGAATTGAAGAAATCATCAATCGTCACGGCCTGCCAGAAAACACAGATCAAACGATAACAGGCAAAGACGAGCTTTACAGGGCGCTAAGATCGGTTCGAGAACAGGGGTATGCAATCGACCGAGGGGAAATGATCGATGGGGTGGCTGGTGTCGGAGCCTCCATCGCGACGACAGACACCGTGTATGGAGCAATAGCCGCTTATGGTCCAATCAACGAGATACAACCGAACATCGAGAGCGAAATACTGCCAACTCTCGTTAAAGAGCAGGCACAAGCCGTTCGTGACGACATCGTGTTCGACAGTCTCGGTTGAATACGTTGATCACGAAACAGGCACGCGCTGTGTTCGATACTGTGGGACAAAGCGGTGATTGTGTTCGTATTCAGATCGCTCTCACCGTCGTCTCAGTGCTACCAGAACGAAATAGAATGGAGGGCGACACACCAGAGATAGCTTTTTTTGAGGAACTACATATCACCTAGATTGGGAAAGTAGGATAGTGTGAGGGAAAGACCGTTTCGCATGAACTTTGCAAACTTCGTCGATTTCGCTGCGAGGGAGGTGCCAGTCAGTCCGGCACTAAGCGACGCGACGGAGCTCATTTCCTACTCTAAACTCTCCGAAATGACTGATGCCGCTGCGAACGCACTCTGTTCACTCGGCGTCGGGCCAAACGATCGTGTTGCGATTTGTCTTCAAAACCGTCTCGAATTCCTGAGTATTCATCTGGGGGCGATGAAGCGTGGCGCCGTTCCAGTTCCGATCAACACGCAGTTCAATGATGAACAGATTCGACATGTTCTCACAACTAGTGATATATTGGTAATCGTGACGAATAGACGATTCGAGGCTGTTGCAACATCCGTCGAAACAGCAATTACGACCGATGGAAGCGTCGGTCACGACTATCACACTCTTCTGGCAGAAGCAATGAACGAGTACGAAGTGTATCCTCGTCAAAACGATGATATCGCAGCAGTGATGTACACCAGTGGCACAACCGGCCAACCGAAAGGCGTCCGTCACACTCATGGAAACCTCGTGGCAAACGCGACGGCGCTGATCAAGTGCGTGGGGTTGACGCGGAAGACGGTCGGACTGACGGTCTGTCAGTGTTTCCACGTCGTCGGTCTCAACGTAACGACCACGCCGCTTATCCGAGTGATGGCGGAGAACAGATTGCTCCCCGAATGGGATCCAGAGACAGTTCTCACAACCATCGAAAATCACAGTGTTACGTACACGTTTTTCACACCAAGCATGATTATCGATCTGCTTGATTACGACAACGTCGATCGGTACGACCTCTCGTCGCTTTCGGTCGTCGGAGTTGGTGGGGCACCGATGCCGAAGCGACGATTCGACGATGCCGAACGAGTGCTTGGGTGTCCAGTACTCGAAGGGTACGGAATGACTGAAACCACGCCGTTGGCAGCATTCAATCAGTTACGTTCCGATACTCGCAAGCGAGGCAGCGTCGGCCCTCCTGCAAAGGAAGTTATCGACCTTCGCATTGAGGATCCCGAGACGGGAGCACTCGTTGATCAGGGAGAAAAAGGAGAACTCCTCTGGCACGGAGATACAGTCACGCCTGGATATGAACGACAACGGAACAACACAGACGCGTTCGTCGAACGAGCTGGTGTCAGATGGTTGCGCTCTGGCGATATCGGATGGAGAGACGATGACGGAAATCTGTACATCGTTGACCGGCGTGAAGACATGTTTACGACCGGCTGTGCAAACGTATATCCACGAGTGATTGAAGACGTTCTCTACGAACTCGATCACGTTTCCGAGGCTGCAATTATCGACGCCAGAGACGATCTACGAGGAGCCATCGTCACGGCAATAATCATGCGATCTCGGGAGACACTCACCGGAGAACAGGTACGAGCGGTCTGTGAAGAATATCTCGAACCACACGAAATCCCACAGCGTGTCGAGTTCGTAGACAAGATTCCAAAAACAGCAACTGGAAAGACCGATCGAATCGCCCTTCGGGAGGCGTTTGGAACGACCAACTCGTGACCACGCTGGATATTGTGCGATTGCTGCGCTTTGGTTATGCTTGATCTCGCTCGCACTCGGAGACACGAACGGCGATTATGTACACTCGACACTCCAGCCATTCGAAACCCGATACCGAGAGTGGTTTAGACGCGACAACAATGAACCATATTACAAGAGTATGAGTGTAATGGGCCACCTCATAGAATTCGCCAGCCGCCCCGAAATTATCAGGTATCAGTTATCTACTGTAGAATCCAGAACAATCACTATAACAAACATCACACAGAACAGAGGTAAAGTCTTCATTACTCGCTGATCTAATTCAATATTACTTATATATTTGTTGGTGTAATGATAGTAAGAGGTGGTTACTAATCGACCCATCAAAATAATAGTTTTTAAATAATTACCGTCTCAGTAGCATAGTGTGACTACTTGGTAGAGTTTGTATTTAATCGATGTTAGCCGAGTAGACAGCAGAGAGAAGAACAGTGGCAGTGGATCAAAGAATGCTGCTGAAGTTACTGCTTCGATCACTCATCAGCTGAAATGGTCTGTCAGGTGCACAATATTCGTACTTGTACACTATGCTTCCTTGATGGAACCCACGATTAACGAAGACACCGCATTTCGGGAGAGCAGATGGATTTTCGTAGAATATCGACCAAAAGTAATTGGGACGAAGCTACGCTGGCAACGGAGGGCTTCACCTTACACCACAGCTTCGAGAATTCTGCTATCGCTACGAAAATGTCTCTATCAAGGGTAGATCCATGTCTTAAAACTGTAATTACACATTCTAATGTCGAATATTCCCGTTGTTGACGAGTCACAGTGATCGGCGCCACTCAAAGCATAGCCAGCGATTCAACTGGAGACTGAACCATCATACAAGAAAGAGTGCGAACAGGCTCGAAGAATCCTGAAGAGCAGGGACAGAGCGTGAAGCACTCGACCACAAATGCTCAGGTAAGTGTGTACGAACGAGGTATTCACGAACAGTGAATAGACTTCGATTCTAATCGACCGTCAGAACCGGTCGTTCATCGAGTTCGACCCCGACACCACTGTCACTTGATCGGTAGATCGCATCCATTACCCGCTGAACGACGAGTGCCTGTTCAACCGTATTGACCGTTAGTGGATCGTCCGACGTGATGATTTCGGCGAAGTGTCGTTGCTCGTTCCGATGTGCATTATCGTCTCTCGTCGTGATCTCACTATCAGAGAAATGCGGTGCCCCAGCCGCCCCAGTCTCGAAGATTGTTAGATCCCCGTCGACGAGATCGAGGCGCGCACCAGCCTTCTCGCCGCGAATCACGAATTCGGTCTTCGAGGGTCGGTTGGACGCCCACGCTACGTCGAGTGTAACGGTCGTGTCGTTGCCACAACGCAAGAATGCAGTCGCAGAGTCATCCACATCGAACTCACCGTCACCTGGTTCACCATGCATATCGAGGTACGTGTAGTCCGACCGTCCACCGAACAACGAGCGTGTCACGCCCGAGACGTCGTGCACCTCCGGGAATCCGAGAATGTACAGCGCGAGATCGATCGCGTGTGCTCCGATATCGATGAGGGCGCCGCCACCGGCCGCGTCTTGACGGGTAAACCACGAACCTCGGCCAGGAACGCCACGACGGCGCACGTAATCCGCTTCAATATGGTAAATATCGCCAAATCGGCCCTCTCGAAGATACTCCATGAGAACCTCGACGGGTCGTGCAAATCGGTTGTGGAACCCAACCATACAATTACCATCAGCGTTCTGTGCAGCCGTTGCAATCCGCTCTGCGCTTTCGAGGGTGTGAGCGATCGGCTTCTCGATGAGTACGTCAAGTCCGGCCGAGAGTGCATCAACCGCATACTCCTCGTGGAACCGGTTTGGTGTTGTGATGATCGCTGCATCGACCTGTTCGTACAGTTCTCTGTGAGTCTCATAGGTCGGAGCCCCGAATGTGTCCTCGAATCGCTCGCGCGCTGAAGCAGCAATATCCATACCGCCTGCGAGCGAGATATCGCACTGTGGCGCGAGCGCGCCGAGGTGTTCGGCGTGATATCGACCGATAGACCCAAGACCAACTATTCCGATAAGTGGTGTCCCAACCATGCCAACTGTTGACTGTTGTGACGCCTTAGGTAATGAATATTACTATATCGTCGTTTATCATAATTATTTCATAGCTATAATAGACTTGTGTTGCAGACTATTGGATACATTTATATCTTTATTGAAACTCATATATGATTGATGAGATTCGGATGGTGAACACTATGAGTAACTGCTGGAGAAGTCCGAACGAGAAGGCACGGCAGTCCGACTATCCAATATTTTTCTAATGAATATGGTGAGTATATTCATGCGCACGTTTCCATTCACCAACCTTCCTGTTCGATCGATCATAGAGATGTTCTGAACAAAAATTGTTGTATGTACTTTCGTCAGAGTTCAATATCAAATGTTTCTGTCACTATAACATTGTGATCGGAGTGAACGTCTTGTGATGACGTCGGTTTCGCTTGATCTGTCGACTGTACGGTCGAAGACAGTCTTGGTCAGGGTTCTCCTCCTGTCTCGGAGGTAGCGAGCAGCGCTCTACATCAGCGATATAATTGGGCTGGATACAGCCAGCGAATTTCGCTTGTCCAGAGATAGCAATCCCATTCCATATAGCAGGCTGAGAGACGCCACAATGCGTCCAAAGAGCCGCTGTACGAACAGTCGGTCTACTGAAAAGAGAACAATACCCATGCTTTTCGTTGGTGAAAAGTTCGCATACATCTCGACCGGTATAACGATACGACCGACAGGCGTTAAACCGACAATCCTCTAGTAATAGTTACCCGATTTTGATATGCCTACAACTACTTATATCCATATAGTTCAAGATTGGCTGGAGAAGAGAGTTTATTAACACCGGTCGACAGCGTGTTGTTCTAATAACGTGTCACGGGCCGATTGCTTGTTTTGATGAGAAAATCTACGGCAACACGTGCTGGCCTCAGACAACAGCAACCAGGTACAGACGGTATGAGCAGCGTATATCGATATGATTCGTTGTGAGCGGATGATAGAAGGTGTGGCGATGAACAGCGATACGACGGCACGTGCTCTCGTGGATACGTTCGAGAACTGGCACACTGGTCACTGTTCGATCATCCGAAACAACGAGGGACACAATCGTTCGATGCTGTAAAACCAGAGAGGAGGGTTGAGCCGTCGTGCTAACGTTACGCGTCAGTGAGGTACTGACCGGCCGACCAGCCCCAGATGTCATCGTCCAGCCAGTGGACGCCCCACCACGTGTAGCCGTCCGCGTCTGTAGGGCCGTTCATGATCTCACCGACGGTCCCTGGACTCATCGTACCGAGGATCTCCGATTCAGTTCCCGGTCGGTGACGAGTGTTCAACGAGGTGGTTGGAGTAACACGGTCACCATCGCTGAACCCACCACCGCCACCACCTCCTCCGTTGGGTAGTTCAGCATCGAGATCGTTCATGATGCTAGCAATCTTCTCAGCCCATTGGGGATCGGTTGCGTAGTGGACATTCATGCCACGCAGGGTCGCACCTTCGTAGTACGTTCCCCCAGGCGTGAGATACTCCTGATCGACGTATTCCATCACCTGTCGAGTACACTGTTCGAACGACGCGTACTCGTCGGCACATTCTGAGGGACAGATATCTCGCGCGTCGAAGCCATAGATGTTGTTTTTCTCCTGTGCAATATCACTTCGTCCCCACGCCGATTCGAGTGCAGCGTGCGCAGCCATATAGAGCGCGTTGATGCTTCGGTTGCCTTGAACGTCGACCCACGTATCGCCGAGTCCGACGAGCGGGCTCCCCGGAGAAACGGCGTTGACTGCCGTATCGATCTGACCACCGGTGACATCAGCTGTCTGTCTAAGATCGCTGTCGATGGTGTACGCCGCGGCGGTTCCTGTTGTTGCGAGACCGCCGACCATGGCGAGACTCGTACTTCCTACTGCCTTCAAAACCGTACGTCGCGTTAGGTTGTCTGTCATAGATTGAAGTCTGGATCGTCTGCTCGGGATCGTTCACTTGGGAAGAGACAGAATTTCTCCCCACACTGAAACGGGGTTCGCAGTCGCTTAACGGTCGACAGCGGAGATCGGGGCGTGATCGATGGTGCGTACGTCAGCGTCTCCGTCGTGCATATCGACGTCCTGAACCCTGCTGTCGAACTGTGTTGGAGGCGACTATTCGATGCTGCCGTCGGCTGTACGCCGAGAGCGTGCAGTCGAGTCGTTCGTCGTCGAATCGAGTCGACGTGCGAATTCCGTTTCACGACAAGTTTCTCTACAAAGGGATTCTTTTTTATGCTACCTCCTTGCATCGGTGACACGCGGCGTCACAGCAATCACGTATTCGTCACGTCCCAACCTCGTTCGATGGATGCCACCGACGGTTTCAACAGTATAGCCGACACTCCAGACGAGTATACACAGTTATTTTTCAGCACAGAACAGTACAAGATGTCACGCAGTCACTATTCGGTCTATAATCCCACCAGACACACGACAAACGGCCATCACCATCGCTCTGCAGCAAATCGTGGTATCATCTTCAGACAACGCTAGTCAGATGGGGTGACAGAGAGGCGATCACCCATGTGAGTTCGACTGCATCAATTCGATGATCATATACAGAGACACACTTCCCGACTGACAACGACTATGATACGACCAAATAGTCACATCATGAGCGTTATTAGAAAATGAGTGGTGAAATGGAGGAAGGTATAATAACTAATCGTACACAAAAATGGATGGATGCATGACTCGTGAGCCGAATACCGCGGTCCGGACGACCGCTCGCTCTTTGGACATCATCGAAACGCTTCGAAAGCTCGATGGTGCTCGTCTGACGGAGGTGGCTAGTCATCTCGATCTTCCGGATAGTACGGTCCATAACCACCTCACAACGCTCGTCCAACGTGGATACGTCGTGCGGAATGCCAACACGTACAGTGTGAGTCTTCGTTTTCTTGACGTTGGTGAGTACGCCCGCTCACGGCGCAAGATCTACCAAGTTGGTCGGTCAGAAATCGACGAACTGGCAGACAAAACCGAGAAAGCAGCAAATCTCCTGGTCGAAGAAGACGGCAGCGGCGTGTTTCTCTACAACGCGCGGGCAACTGATGGCGTTCCACTCGATATTCACCCCGGAAAGCACGTTGGACTTCATGTAACTGCTCCCGGAAAAGCAATACTTGCACACCTCCCCGAACGCCGCATCGAATCGATTCTGGACCAGCACGGGCTCTCGTCCCGAACACCAGAGACAATCACGACCACTGACGAGCTCTTCGAAGAATTAAACGAGATCAGGGAGGTAGGATATGCTATCAGTGATGAAGAACGAATTCGTGGGGTACGAAGTATAGCAGTGGCGATCAAAAACGAGAACGGACAAGTGATTGGAGCAATCGGTGTGGCAGGGCCAGCGAGTCAAATCTCAGAGTCTCCAGCAGAGCTACTCCTCGAAGATATATCTCGTACAAAAAATATTATCGAGCTCAAGCTCGCTCATTCGTAACACACGATGCTATATGACTGATAGACTATTAAGATGAGAGAGTTACATATCCATCCTACGTGAACCGCTCAGTCCCGGAATCTTTATGCAGTTTGTTCGATCAGTAGACTTCATGTTACTAGATCCACAGTCCGTCACGTGGGCGGCTCAAACGAGAAATGAGATACTCGAGACTGGTTCGGCGACAGGATCCGTTGTCGTCGTTCCTGTGGGGAGCATCGAACAGCACGGTAACCATCTCCCAGTCGCTACTGATACGCTATTAGCCGATGCAGTGGCCACTCTCGGAGCCGAACGCGTCGATGCGCCGGTTCTCGTGACACCACCAGTGTGGTCGGGATACTCCCCCCACCACATTTCCCTCGGCGGAACGCTCACTCTCGATCTCGAAGAGCTCGTTGCTCTCCTCGAAGACGTGGCGAGTTCGGCACTCAAGAATGGGTTCGATGGCGTCTGTTTCGTCAATGGCCACGGTGGGAACGCGTCGATCGTCGATGCTGTCGTTAGCACTGTCGGCCAGTCTCATCCGGACCGAGAGATCACCGGGGTGACGTATTTCCAGCTCGCAAAATCGTTCATCGCCGAGATCAGGGAGAGCGATACTGGAGGAATGGCTCATGGCGGCGAATTCGAAACATCCCTCATGTTGCATCTCTATCCAGATCTCGTCCGAGAAGAGGATGCCGACGCCGAGTACCTCGATGAACCGTACGAACGCGGGAGACAGGATCTCCTTGTTGGTGGTCCACTATCGACGTATCGGCCGTTCGCCGAGTACTCCGACTCGGGAGCAATCGGCGATCCATCATTGGCAACCGCAGAGAAAGGCGCAGAGTTGTTCGATCGGTTGGGCGATGAACTGGCCGAGATTTTCCAGCACGTTTCGGATCAAGCCGCCCGGTCAGAGAAATCCGACAACGAGTAGTGGAGATTATTCACGCCCATCGTCCGGAATCGTGACTGGAAGTCTCCCGGTTGGCGATAGGTCTCCGATGAGCACCCGCGCGCCAGCAGCGAGTGATGCTGGCGTGTCGTCGTAGGTCGTCATCGTAACTCCATCCGGAACTGCCGCGAGATCGTACGGAGCCCTAACTGCGACGACAATCGGATGAACGTCTTGAATCGAATCCGAATCCGAATCTGAATCTGAATCTGGGTTTTTATTGTCATCTATCTCGGCAAATTTTCGAACGACGGCTGCTTGCACTGGATGAGCGCGCACGTCCGATATGCAGACGATCGTCGGCCCTTTTGTATCGGATCGTGAGGACGTAACCGAATCCAGTGCGTCTGAGGAGAGAGGGAAGGTCGAAGCGATCACATCGACACCTGCCGTCGAGAGTGCAGACGCGAAAGGCCCACAGGAGGAGTCAACGTCGGTTTCGGCGAGCGATCCCCGCTTGTTCTCGAACTCGTAGACAGCAACTGGTTCGTCGGTTGAAATGGGGATGCGTCCCGTGTCAGCACGAACGAGCGTGACGCTGCGCTCGGCGATTGTTTGAGCGACGGTACGACACTCTCTCGCAGCACTCAGCCAGTCGGTGCTACCGTTCATCCCCATCGTATACGCCCGCTTCACCCGGAGGATTCGACGCACTGAGGCATCAATTCGGTCTTCAGAGAGACGACCAGATTCGACAGCGTCGATAACAGCATCGATGGCTGCGTGCTGCAGATCGAGGCTGTGCGAGATGGTAATCAGATCACAACCAGCCTCGATTGCCTGCACGCTTCCTTCGACCGTTCCAACGGTATCAGCAATCGCGTCCATTTCCATGCAGTCGGTGATAACGAGGCCCTCGTATCCGAGTTCATCCCGTAAGAGACCAGTCACGACGGACTGCGAAACGGTTGCTGGCCGCGTCGTCCCGAGAGCGGGATACGCGACGTGGGCCGTCATTAGCATGTCGATGCCCGCATTGAGAGCAGCACGGAACGGACGAAGATCGACGCAATTGAGGTGATCACGGGTGTGGTCGACGCATGGAAGATCGAGGTGAGAATCGACCGTCGTGTCGCCGTGGCCCGGGAAGTGTTTGCCGCAGGCAACGACGGTCGATTCTCGAAGGCCCGCGGCGAACGCGGTTCCCAATTCGGCAACAGACGCTGGTCGATCACCAAACGAGCGGGCACCGATGACGGGGTTATCGGCCCGGTTTACATCGAGCACCGGCGCGAGATTGACGGAGATTCCTAATCGCCGGAGTTCGCGCCCAACGGCTTCACCGGCAGCCTCAGCGATCGAAGCGTCGTTTGCTGCACCGATCGCCATCGCACTCGGAAGTTGCGTCTCCCACGGGAGTCGTGTGACTCGCCCACCCTCCTGATCGATGGCCACGAGCAACGGTGGGACGTTCGCCGGGACAGATCCCTGAAGAGAATCCGACAGCTGCCGTAGCTGAGCGGGAGTTTCGATATTTCTGGCGAAGTAAATGATTCCGCCAAGCTGGCGCTCGGTGATGAGCGACTCGATACCGGGCGTCGGTCGTGTGCCGTCGAACCCCGCGACGAACAACTGGCCGATCTTTGCATCGAGCGATAACGACTGAAGCGACGCAGACACCGACGATGAGGATGGTTCTGTGACTGACATACGTGTCCCCTGACCGTGTTCCCGAGCCATCGGTTTAGTATCGAAGGTAGGGTGTTCGCGCGTTCTCGAACGCTTCGAGGTCATCCGTCCAGCAATCAGTGATGTCCTCTGCGATCTCTCGGGCGCTTGCGGCATCCGCAGTGTCGATCGCTTCGCGCAGATAGCTACCACCAGCGAGTTTATCGATGAAGAATGATCCATCGTACTCGATCCACTCACACCGGTCGGAGTCGGTGAACGCAGAGGCAAGAACCGTGAGACCAACCAACACCGGATCGACAGCGTCACGATCGAGGACGTGAATCTGGATGCCCATCACGTTCTCGCGTTCGTGTTTCGAGAACGTCGGCGAGAAGTACGCAGGACGGAACGCAACGCCGTCGAGAGCTTGATTGGAGAGCTCTGCTGCCCACTCGTCAGCATCGATCCACGGTGCGCCGACGAGTTCGAACGGCTTCGTGGTCCCCCGTCCTTCCGAGAGATTCGTTCCCTCGAAAAAGCAAGTGCCTGGATAGAGCACAGCCGTACCAGGTGTTGGCATGTTCGGCGATGGATAGACCCACGGCAGCCCAGTCTCTGGGAACCACGCGGTGCGCGACCAGTCGTCCAGTTCGACGACTTCCACAGCGGCACCGATATTGAACTCCTCATTGAAATAGGTCGCCAGCTCGCCGATCGTCATGCCGTGGACGATCGGGAGACCGTATCCGCCGACGAATGACGAGGCGACTTCATCGATCCGGTTCCCCGCGATGGATAGTGGGGCAATGGGGTTCGGGCGATCGAGGACGACAAGTCGCTTGTCTGCCTCAGCGACGCCCCAGAGCGCCGAGGCAAGCGTATAAATGAGCGTGTAAAAACGGCAACCGACATCCTGCATGTCGTAGACGACCGTATCGAGCGATTCGAGCATCTCCGGTTGCAGGCGGCGTTGCTCCCCGTAGAGACTCTTGACTGGCAGGCCCGTTCGTTCGTCGGTGCTGTCGTCGATTTTCACACCAGCCTGCGCGTCACCACGGAGCCCGTGTTCCGGACCGAACAGCTTCCGAAGATCGAACGCGTCGTGATCGTGGAGGAGATCGATCGTCGGAGTGAGACCGCTGTCGGTTCCTGATGGGTTGGTGATGAGTCCCAACTGGCCCTCGACAGCGTCGGTCCGCTCTGTCAGTAGTCGTTCTACGCCCAATCGCACCATGGTTCGAACAACACGGGGCACCCCTAAAAAACTCCGTATCCGTATCAATATCAGTATCTGTACCCGTATTCGGTCCGTTTCAACGACTCAATTTCTGGGTCGTCTTTCCTCGTTGCAGTTTCGTTCGTGTCTCATACGCTTCTTGTTGTGACTGTGTCGAGCCAGTCGAGGTGTGTCTCGCTCATGAGCGCGTGGTTGTACACGTGAATTCTGTCGCCGAAACCGGCCACGTCAGCAAGAAAGCCCCGCAGTTCGGATTCCGTCTCGAACAGATCTGGATCGAGCGTGATACCGATATCGACCGGTACGTCAACACGCTCTTTGTACTGTTGGACACGGCGGCGGGCAAGATCTGAGTCGGCCGTGTAGCAGAGGGCAACGATGCGGTCGATATGTTCGTGAAGCTGATCAAGTGTAACACCGGACGGCCATCCGTCGTCTGGATCTCGGCCGAGACCGTCCGATGCCGAGTACGTGAGTGCGATATCGCCGCTCGCTGCCGCTAGCCGTCCGAGCAACTCGTCGATGACAGACGATCGAAAGTCGAATAGTTTCTTCAGCTCCGGCTGCTGGGTTGCCAGCTCTTCAAGCGATGTTACAGACGCTGTTGGCTGCTGGAGCGCGGTCCGAGCGATGCGTTGTGTCACTTCGCGGGCCCGGTCGAAATCGATGGGATGGTTTTCAGCCCGAGAGCGACACGCCGAGCAAAAACACTGCGAGAGAAGCAGTTCCTCGGGGCGTCCCTGAACGACGTGGTTTTTCGCGTGACCGAATCGTGTGCCGTGACTGTGGAAGGCGTCGGGATAGCCAAGCGATTCGAGATTGATCGATTCAATGTCATACCCAGCGAGCGAACGGGCAATTCCCTCGAAGTACCGCTGAACCGCCGGGTGAGACGGACAAAACGCATGATCGTGGCGGTCACCGAAAACGCTCTGCGTGCGGTACTGTGGATACTCCGATCCGAGTTTCGAGTTGTGAAAGCAGACGAGCCACGCGTTCACGTCGATCGCATGGCGGTCCGCGCCGGCGACGATTGACTGAAACGGATCGGTGTGACCAGCGACCTCGTGTACTGGTGGATCAATAGGAGTATCCACGGTGGACAGATCGGGGTCAAAGTAACATCCTCCCGTGTACGATTTGAAGAGTGTACCGTTCGAGCGGGGTTCCAGCGTCCGAATCGAGTGATAGTGAGCAGCCGCCGTGACGGATGTCACGCCGTGCTCAGCGAGTTCTCGACACGTCGCGTCAATGTCATCTGAGAGTAGACTCCATGGATAACTCCAGACTGCGACCATACGGTTCAACCACCCGGTGTGATAATAAATATTGTCCGTCGGTGCTGCTGGTCTCTCTGTCTGCATCGGGATCAGCTAGTCGAATCGTCCTGCGGCAACCATCGCGTAAAATCGTTCGCGGAACCGAATGAGACCGGTCTCTTTTCCGTCGTACACTTGGTTTGTGAGCAGTATGGCAAAGCGGTCGCGCTCGTGGTCGAGCCACATTGATGTTCCTGTGTATCCAGTGTGACCAAGTCCGCTCAACGACCAGTTCGGCGATGGATACGTTCCGTCTCCGAGTCGCCACCCGAGGCTGTGTCGGTCATCGAGCTCGGGAAGCCAATCGTCCTGTAACCGACCGACGGTCGCAGGCGAGAGGAGTGCATCGCCGCTGAGGTACTGTTGTGCGAACGACGCGAGATCGTCGACGGTTGTAAACAGACCTGCGTTTCCGCTTTCCCCGCCCATCACCCACCCCAGTGGATCGTGAATCTCCCCACTGAGCACCCGATCGCGGTACGTATGGTCGTAGGTCGCGGCGACGTTCGAAGCATCCACGGGACCGAGATGGGACTCAGTCATATCCGCGGGCCCGAAGACGAAGTCGGCTGCGAGTTCGCCGAGTGACCGATCGGTCGCACGCCGAAGCATCTCAGCTGCGTACACGAAGTTCAGACAGCTGTATTCGTGCCGAGTCCCCGGTTGAGACGCGAGTATTCCGTCATCGAGTCCGGCGAACACGTCCGCTCGTGAGTCCCACGCTTCGGAGAAAGCGTACGGTTGCAGCCCTGAGCTGTGCGTCAGCAGTTCTACAAGACGAACGTTACCCACGCTTGGACCGACAGTGGGGACGTATCGACGTACTTCGTCCGAAAACGCCACACGGCCGCACTCCATCAGACCGAGCGCGACTGTTGCGGTTACGACTGGTTTCGTCAACGAAGCCACATCGAACAGCGTCGATCGCGTCATCTGATCTGTTTCATCGCGTTGTCCGACAGCGACAGCGCGGTCGATTCCAGACGATCGGCCGACAGCCGCCACAGCGCCCGGATACACCTCCTCACAGCCTTCGGTCAGGAAGACCGCGAGCGGATCGTCTGAACAACTCGAACTATCCATCTCGCGGACCGACGCTACCGAACACCGTAACTGCTTCGGCGCTATCGACAGCACGGCTAGCAATATATACATTCGCCACAAGAACAGATCGTCGATGACATACGACTCGATCCTGTTCGATCTCGATGGCGTGCTCTTGTGTCTCCATCCCGATCATCCGACGGTCTACCAGCAAGCGATCGAAGCAACGTTCGAGGAGTTCGACGTTACCCCCGTGGCCGCTGATCTCGATGCCTTTACCAGTGGAGCCACAGTCGAGGAGATGCGACGTGTCTGTGCCGGTTACAACATCGACTTCGAGACGTTCTGGGTGCGCCGAGAGACGAATGCATTCACGCTTCAGCGCGAGATGATGAAGCGCGGCGAACGAGTGCCGTACGACGACTGCGTGGTGCTCGAACAACTGGCAGAGCAACACACCTTGGGCCTTGTCAGTAGCAACCAGCACGCGACTGTCGAGGAGATGCTCACACAATTTGGACTGGCTGATCTCTTTGAGACAGTGTACGGCCGAACACCGACGGTCGAGGGCTTCGTCCGGACGAAACCGGAGACTCATTACGTCGAGCAGGCGATGGCCGACCTCGGCACGGTTGAGGGGGTGTACGTCGGAGACAGCGCTTGTGACGTTCAGGCTGCTCACGCTGCTGGTCTCGATGCAGTGTTCATCCGGCGCTCACACCGCGAGGATTACACGCTTCCCGAAGAGCCGGCACACGAGATCCACACACTGGCGTCTCTCCCCACCATTCCCGGTATTGCATCCTCGATGTGATTTTCGCTCCGCTCGTCCAATAGATGATTGTTAGAAGCGTTGAGTGTGTAGAATAAATACTTTCGACTCAGTCGAAATGGGGCATGATGGTGAGAGACACGCATAGGCGGGTTGTCGTGACGAAATACGACTCCAACAGGCAATCTATTACGTTAGAACCAGTCGAAAGCGGCGGTAGAGGCCTTACAATGTCAGTTTTATCGAGGTTCGCTCGTTCGAGAACCACGATCAATGCGTTACACTGGTACTGATGTAACGCCGATGCTGGCAAGAACGGACGGTCTACACCTATGTTGAGTCACATGTTGTCAATCTTCGTATCGAGTGTCGGAATTCGAATCGTTCGAAACCACCCATACGATGCGTGGTGCGGTTCAATCGTCGTCAGGACCGTTTTGGTAGTTTAAGCTCGGACGATCAGCGGCTCTCGATCGAAAACGGCAGAATGTGGACGTTTCATCCGGATGAAAACAACAACAGCGTGGAAGCAGCGATTTCAGTTGTTCTACAATCACGCTGTCAACACGATTCGATTGCTATCACGTTGGTGGAGCACGTGTCCCCATCACGACAGGGTGAGCCGCACCGGTTGCGCTTGGGACGTTGTTTGGGACACCATCGAGCGCAGCAGCAGCGAGCAGTGCGAAGGCAACGGCTTCCTTCTCGTCGATACCGATCCCATACTCGTCGATCGTGTACACGGGAGCATCGAGGTTCGATTTGAGCAGTTCGATCAGTCGGTCGTTGTACGCGCCACCGCCCGAAAGAATGATCTCGTCGGGCACAGGGAGAAACCGCTGGTAAGCATCCGTAATGGATCGAGCCGTCAACGCGGTCGCCGTCGCAACGGCGTCCTCGTCCGAGAGCGAACGCGCTCGACACGCATCGAGAAAGTCCTCGATATAGGAGCTACCGAATCGCTCGCGTCCCGTGGATTTTGGTGGATCAGCGCGAAAGTACGGATCGTCCAGCAGTTCGTCGAGGACAGCGTCGCTTGCAGTTCCACTGCGCGCAAGGCGGCCGTTCCGGTCGTAGGTTAGTTCATCGTTCGTTATGTGTTCGACGACACCGTCGATGATCACGTTCCCGGGTCCTGTATCGAAGGCGATCACGTCCGCTCGGTTCGCACAGGGAGGGAGTGCGGTGCAGTTCGCAATGCCGCCGATGTTCTGTGCGATTCGAAACTTCGTCTCGTGGGCAAGAAGCGCGAGATCAGCGAATGGCACGAGCGGCGCACCGTGGCCGCCAGCAGCGATGTCGGCAGTCCGAAAGTCTGCAACCGTCGTTAGACCCGTTTGTTCGGCGATGATGCTCGGATCGCCAATTTGCAGCGTCGAACGGAGACGCTCGTCACCGACAGGGAGAGCACGTGGTTCGGGGTGGTGTCTGACCGTCTGACCATGCGATCCAATAGCGTCAACGTCAGCGAGTGATCGATCGGCGGCGGCCACAGCTGCGATGGCTGCGTCCGCAAAGACCGCTCCAAGCGCCACGTTCAGATCGCACAGCTCGGCAACTGTCCCATCGTCCCCGCACACTCGCGCAATGCGCTCTCGGAGTTCAGAATCGTACGGGCGTGTGAGAGACGATTCGACGGTCACGTCGTATCCGTTCGTGTTAGAGCGGATCCGACAGCACGCTGCGTCGACGCCGTCGAGCGACGTTCCAGACATCAGTCCAACAATGCGACGGCCGCTCACGGTGACCCCTCCTGTGTGACCGGTTCGTCGATATCGTACATCAGCGTCTCCAAGCGTTGATCGAGTCCGGCAGTCAACCCACCGTCGATGACGAGCTCCGTCCCTGTAATGAACGAGGCCGCATCAGAGGTCAAAAAGAGCACAGCAGCGGCGACGTCCGCGGGCCGCCCGAACCGGCCGACTGGATACTGATTGAGCCACTCCTCACGAACTGTTCCCTCTGTTCTCAGTTTTTCGCTCGATGCGCCGGTGATAATGGTGCCCGGGCAGATAGCGTTCGATCGGATTCCGTGGCGGCCGTACTGTGTGGCGATGAGCCGCGAGAGCGCGAGAATGCCGTTCTTGGCCGCCGAGTAGGATGCGAGCCCGATTCCGAGACGTGCGTTCACCGAAGAGACGTGAAGCAGTGCGCCGCCGCCCGAGTCGATCATTGCAGGAAGCACCTCTCGTGCGCAGAGAAACTGGCCCTTGAGATTCACGTCGATGATGCGATCCCACGTTGACTGAGACACGCGATCAGGATTCCCGTCGTCGAACGATCCACCGGCGTTGTTCACGAGCACGTCGATTCCACCGTGCGTGTCCATCGTCGCCTCAATCAGACTTGCTACGTCGTCTGCGTCACTAACGTCGGTTGGAACGAAATCTGCTCGTCCACCGTCGCGTTCGATGGCACTAACAGTCTCCTCACCTCCCGCTGCATCGATGTCTGCAACGACGACTGTCGCGCCTGTAGCACCGAACTGTCGTGCAATCGCGCTACCGATGCCGTTGCTTGCGCCAGTGACAACGACTATATCATCTTCTCGATCGTAGATTGAAGCCATGGTTAGCGTTCATATTCAAACGTCAACTGTGTTACGCCTCACTCGAATCCGTAAATCACCCAAACTTTTAATATAATTACCAATATCCTTCGGGTATGGCTAACAGTACGCGTAGCGCTGATGGCGATAGCAATGAGTCCCCGTTGACGCGGCGTCGATGGCTCGCGCTCTGTTCGGGCGCAGCGATGGCTGGACTGGCTGGCTGTGGTGCGAATCCAGACGATCCAAACGCCACGTTGAGTTCGGAGTCGACAGGCTCAGAGGGTGGTTCGAACAGCAACGCAGTCACGACCGAGCTTCACATGCGTGCGCCGGTGAGCTGGACGCCGAGCGACTCGAACGTCAACCCCTTCTCGACGCAAGGTGACATCGAGTACTGGATGGAGTATATGTGGTGGGAGTCGCCGTCCTATCCGAACGCTGTCGGCGAGCCGATCTACTGGCTTGCCAAGGATATCAGCGTTCAGGGTGGTGGCTGTGAAGTCCTCATTACGCTCGATGAAAACCACACGTGGTGGGACGGCTCGCCGGTCACTGCCAAAGACTATCACACGACGCAGCTCATCACGGATTACAAGGAGTATGGTGGTCCGGACGAAACGGATGACGGCTGGGAAGTCGTTGACAAATACAAGATCAAGAACGTCCTGTCGGGACCAGCAAATCCAGCAGTGAAGAAAGTCGACTACTACACGCCGGTTGCCAAGCACGACTACTACAAGTCGTGGCTAGAAAAGTTCGAAGACGCAAGCGGCGAGCAGGCCATCAAAGGCGTTGCAAAGGAGCTGAACGACCACACGGTGACGCTGAAAGATCTCACGGATAAGGGACTCGGCTGCGGGCTATGGAAGCCTGCACAGCTCTCTCCGACCAACGCTGTCCACGAGAAATATCAGGATCATCCGCGCGCCGACTGGACGAATCTGGAAACGTTCAACTGGCACCTGCTCTCGGAGAAACAGAAGGCGATACAGGCGCTAAACACAGGAAAACTGGATTTCGGTGATAAGCTGACCGATCAGGCTCGCACGAACGATCAGACCGAAGTCTTCAGTCGGTTCGGGATGAGTGGTGTTCCGAAATTAACGATGAACTGGAACAACGAGCATCTCGCTCGTCGTCCGGTTCGGCGCGCGATTGCCTACCTCATCGACAGCGAAGAGGTCGTCAAGGTGATTAAGAGCGCGCACGGCATCAAGTACAACTCGCGCAAGACCGTCTTCGGGATGTCCTCGAGTCTCATTAGCGACTGGGTCAGCGACGGATTCGTCGACAAACTCATCGACTATGGCAGCACATCGAAACCCGAGAAAGCCGCATCTGTCCTGAAAAAGGCGGGCTATTCGAAAAATGGCGGCGTCTGGGTAGGACCGAATGGGAGCAAAGTTTCGGGACTGACGTACCTCACACCGCCGTGGAACATCTACAAGTCGGTCGGGAAGTACTTCAGTTCGAAGCTCGACGAATTCGGATTCAAAAACAACCTCGTCGTCCCGTCTGGAAGCGGATTTTACAAGCGCTGGGACGAGACCTACGACTTCGACCTCTGTAACTGGTTCACGACTGGATCACACCCCGCATACGCCTATTCGACAGTAGAAGTGAGTGGGCTGGGGAACTACGACGAAATTGCTGTTGCCACGGAGAAAACGGAGGGCTGTACGGTCAACCGCACGGAGCCGGAACTCGATCAGCCAACGAGTGAAAAACTGCAACACCCCATTCGGCCGAAATTCCCGAAGCAGATCGGCCAGAAGTCACTCAATTCAGAAGCGGGACAAACGCTGTATCCGCTCAAATGGCACAAGATCATGCTCCAAACACAAGACACACAGGAAGTCAAGCAACTCACCGAGAAGCTCGCGTGGTACGTGAACTGGCAGGTTCCACACGTCGGGTTCTACGACGAGGTGAAAGTCTACTGGGGCAACACTAACAAATTTGATTTCCCATCGTTGAAGGCCGACGACCACCCACATGCGGAGGAAACGAAGGCAGAACACCGCACGACTGCGATGGAGTTCTTAATGAAAGGACACATCAGCGCGAAGACGAAGTAGCGCTTGTTTGGCTCACCGTATCCGATAGCATTTGAGGAGGATCGCTGCCGTACCCGATCCGAGTACGCTGACGCCGACAAGGTTGAGAACGGCGATAGCGTGTGTGGCCGTTCCTGATGACGACCCGACGATAATGACGAGCGAGACGATGCCAGCGAGAGACTCGAGAGCGAGCAGTATCACAAACGCATCTGCACTCGAACAGACGTAATCGAAGAGCGTGAGATCGGTGGGCATCGTTTCGTCCGGTACGAATCGGTTTGGAAACGTAAACGTTCCGCCCGCTCGGCGTTTGTCTTACTCATCCGCATCCTCGCTGACGACGTATGGAACGCCACACTCTGGACAGTCGTGGTGCTGTCGTTCGAAGGTGGACCCACACCGGATGCACCGATAGGGATCGCTCGCGTCGTCGCTATCCGCCAACCCGAACCGTTCGAGGAGCCGTTGTACGAAGGACATACACATGGTTGAACGCGTCTATACAAGCGTTGTTCCGTTTCTGTCTCCGAACCACATGACAGTTAACAAGTGATTCGGCCTGAGAGGAGTTGTCACCTCTGTCCCATAGATTTATTGTAGCGGGAAAGAACAGGCAGGGTAGAACGATGTACTACGTGAAGCGCATCGGTCAGTCAATTCTGGTGTTTTTCATAGCGCTCACGGTGACGTTTGCGCTATACCGATTGTTGCCATTCGGACCGACGGACATGGTCAAAGTCCAGCTGATGAAAGAGTCGCTCAAACAGGGAGCGAGTCCCACGCCACAACAGATGGCGAGTATCAACGCGATGGTTGAGACGTACACGGGGATCGATCCGACTCAGCCGTGGTACATCTCGTACTACGAGTATCTGCGTGATATCGTGCTCTATCAGGATTTCGGTCGGTCTATCTTCAAGGGACGGCCCGTTTTTGATATCCTCTTTGAGGCGATGCCGTGGTCACTCTTTATCAGCATCTACGGTCTTGCACTCGGAACGACCGTCAGTCTGCTACTCGGTGCGCTTATGGCCTACAACGAGGGAAGTGCATTCGATACCGGGATGACCGTCGTTGCCCTCGTCAACAGTACGATTCCGTACTACATCGTCGCCATTCTCTCGCTCATCGTGTTCTCGTTCAACCTAGAATGGTTTCCGAGCGGTGGTCGGATGGACCCGAATACGACGGCCGGGCTCAACCTCCCGTTCATCGTCGGCGTCGTAGAGCACGCGGCGCTGCCGGTTCTTTCGGCGTTCATCGCAAGCTTCGGCGGTGCGCTGGCGTTCCGCGGCAACTGTATCCGAGAGATGGGAGAAGGATACATTCGCGTCGCCCGACTGCGTGGGATCAGTCAAGGACGGATCGCAATCCGGTACGTCGGACGGAACGCGCTGTTGCCAATCTACACGAACATTATGGTCGGAATCGCTAGCATCTTTGGGAGCAGCATCATCCTCGAAACCATCTTCAACTACCCGGCAATGGGCTTTGTGACATTCAACGCACTCATGAACCGTGACTACCCGCTCATAATGGGCGCGTTCATCATCTTTACAATCCTCACGCTGATCGGCATTCTCATCGCCGATCTGACGTACGGCGTCATCGATCCACGCGTCTCGAAAGGAGGTGACCGTGAAGCCTACTGACGGGGCGGACGGCGGCGAGCCACGTCCTGACGGCGGGACGAATAACCCAGATGGTCCCGGACCAATCGACGAAGCCACGCTCTTTACACAACTGTCCGATGTCCCTGAACCGACCGCTGCCGAGCGGCTTTCAGAGTGGTTCAATCGCCACGTCTACGCGCCCGGCGTGGTGTTCTTCTCCGACTGGCGGGCCGTCACCGGGGCAGTAATACTGACTGGCTTCCTCCTCATGGGAACCGTCGGTGTGTACGTGGTCCCTGAACCGAGAGTAATGGAGGGTCCGATTTTCGTGATGCCGTTCACCAACTGGGACTATCCACTCGGGACGGGTGTGATGGGCAAATCTATCCTCGGGCAAGTCGTTCACGCGACGCCAGCGATGTTGAAGATGATCGCGGCTGGCGCACTCCTTTCAGTGAGCCTTGGGACCGTAATCGGAACGGTCGCTGGCTATCGCGGCGGACTCAGCGATAGCATCCTGATGACCGTCACGGATGTCGTTCTCACGATTCCGGGGCTCGCGTTAGTTATCGTGCTCGCTAGCATCTACCAGCCCGAAGATCCGTTCATCGTGGGACTCATTCTCGGGATCGACAACTGGCCGCGCTTGGCGCGAACGATCCGCTCACAGGTTCTGAGCATCCGCGAAGAGGCGTTCACAGAATCATCGCGCATCATGGGGCTGTCGGAGCTGACCATTCTCCGAAAAGATCTCATTTCGAATCTTATGCCATACATCTCGGTGAACTTCGCAAACAGCTCTCGGAAGGTCATCTTCGAATCCGTTGGTCTCTACTTTCTCAGTATACTCCCGTTCACGACGCTGAACTGGGGGGTCATGATGAACGAGGCGTACAACGGCGCAAATCTGACGCGACCTGAAGAGCTCCACTGGCTGCTCATTCCCATGGTACTCATCATACTCGTCTCACTGGGCTTCATCCTGCTCGCGCAAGGACTCGACCGGGTGTTTAACGTCCGGCTTCGGGCCCGTCACGAGAACGCTTCCAGAAGCGAGACGGACGGGGGTGAAAGAGCGTGAGCGTCACAAACGAATTTATCCTATCAATTCGTCGATCGCTTCTCGCTTTCCTCCTACTGCTGCGGGGATCATTTCTCGTGTTTGTCGTAACGCTCGGGGTTCTGTTCCTCTGTCTCTCAATTCTCCTGTCAACGCACGCGCTCAAAAGCGTAACACACGGCGTGCTTGCAGGGATGTTCGCCATCTGGGGTGTGAGCGCACTCGTATACGGCGCTCTTGGCCACATTGGACTCCGACTGATTGGATACCACTGAAACAATGACTCGATTATCCACATTCGTACACGTATTGCTGCCCGCTCGAACCGCCACACAGTGGCCACCGACAGTTCGGCCAGCACTTGCAACCACACTGATCGGCCGACCACCAACTCGGTCCACAGTCCGACACAGAACGAGGCGGCTCAAACGCTCCGGTCACGCTGTCAGACACGCTCTAAGCGGATGTCGTCAGCGTTGGAAGCAGAGACAGGACGGGAGGTGTCGGTGAGAGCCATGGCGACTGAGTCACAATTTTCATCGACTGTTGGCCGCGACACTGTGATCGAAATCCGGAACGCGAGCGTCTCGTTTAGTATGGATCGCGGGGACTCACGCGTCCTCCGTGATGTGGATCTGTCGGTCCGTTCTGGCGAGGTGCTCGGCGTCGTTGGCGAGAGCGGAAGCGGAAAGTCAATGCTCGCCTCGGCGATGCTCGATGCGGTCGTCGCCCCCGGCGAAGTGAGCGGAGAAGTCATCTACCGACCGCCGGGTCGTGAACCAGTCGACATCATATCACTCTCCAGAGAGGAGATGATCGATATTCGATGGAACGAGGTGTCGTTCGTCATTCAGAGCGCTCAGAGCGCGTTCAACCCGACGATGACGATCGGCGCACATTTCGAAGAGACCCTTCGAGCGCACGATGAGGATGTCGATCGTGGGATGGACCGTGCCCGCGAGTTACTGACCGATCTTTATTTGCCCGCAGAGCAAGTGCTTCGGTCACACTCACACGAGTTGAGCGGCGGGATGAAGCAACGCGCGCTCATTGCACTCAGTCTCATTTTGGATCCCGAAGTATTGGTTATGGATGAACCCACCGCAGCGCTCGATCTCCTCATGCAGCGCTCGATTATCAGCATGCTTGACGATCTTCGGGAGAAGTATGACCTAACGATCGTGTTCGTTACGCACGATCTCCCATTGGTTGCGGAGTTTGCCGACCGTCTCGCCGTCATGTACGCGTTCGAAATCGTCGAGCGCGGCCCGGCAGACGATGTGCTCGACCACGCCACTCATCCATATACGCGCGCGCTGTTGAACGCTGTTCCGAACATCTCCGATCGCGCGATGAATCTCGAAGGGATCGACGGATCGAGCCCCGACCCTGTTTCGATTCCGACAGGCTGTTCGTTCCACACGCGCTGTCCACTCGCCGATGAGGACTGCCGAGCAAATAGTCCAGATCTCGACAGCGTCGGACAGGATCACGAGGCGGCTTGTTTTCACTGGGAGAAATCGAGAGAGGAGATTCCACTGCTGCTCGATGATCCAGGACGGACGATAGACGACGCAGGGGGTGAAACCAGTGAGTAACGCAGATGAGCCGCCGCTTCTGTCGATCGAGAACGTGAGCGTTCATTTCACCTCGAAACGACTGTTCGGTCTCGCAGGCTCCGAGACCGTCCACGCGGTCGACGGTGTCAGTCTCGATATCCACGAGAACGACGTTGTTGCACTCGTCGGAGAGAGTGGCTGTGGGAAGACGACACTCGGAAAGACCGCGATCGGCGTTCAGCGGCCAACTGCTGGGCGGGTCCGATACCGTGGTCAAAACATCTGGGAGTCGATGGAGAGAAATGGGCTCTTCGGGTCCACGACAGAGGAGCATTCCGAGACAGAGATCCGACGCGCGCTTCAGATGATTCATCAGGATCCCGGGAGCTCACTGAACGCCAACTACACCGTCGAATCCATTCTCGCAGACCCGTTGCGGCGCTGGCAATCCGAGATGACGTCTGCTGACCGGCGCGCCCGCATCTACGGGCTACTCGAATACGTCGGGATGACGCCAGCAGCGGATTACGCCGAACGCTATCCACACCAGCTTTCGGGTGGCGAACAGCAGCGTGTCGCACTCATTCGGGCGCTGTTGATGAATCCGGACGTGATCCTCGCAGACGAAGCCATTAGCGCACTCGACGTCTCGTTGCGCGTCGAGATGATGGAGTTAATGCTCGAACTCCAAGCACAGTTCGACACCTCGTATCTATTCATTTCACACAACCTCGCAAACGCAAAGCATCTCACACAACAGGCGGGCGGACGGATCGGTATCATGTATCTCGGAGAAATCGTTGAGATCGGGACGCCCGAGCAGATCATCCACGATCCACAACATCCGTACACGAAGGTTCTGTTGTGGGCCACATCGGATCTTCGGGACCGTTCGGGAGTTTCGGATCCGCCTGTCCGGTCGCTCGACGTTCCTGACCCTGCTGATCCGCCGAGTGGCTGCCGATTTCACACACGCTGTCCTGAGGCACGAGCAGCCTGTACGCGCGATAGCCCAGTTCTCGACGATCACGACGGCGATGGGCGGCGAACGGCCTGCTTCCGGCAAAAGAGCGATCACCCCTACTGGGAGAGCGAACCGCTGGATGACGACATAGCACTACAATCGAACGGAGCCACGTCGGCTGATACTGACTAATAGGTGCGATTGAATTTCGAGTAGATGTCGGTCAGTCAGTCGATACGGTACTGTTCAACCTTCGTTTCGTCGACTGTGATTCCGAGTCCCGGACCGTCTGGAACCGGGTATGATCCATCATCGATCTCGAACGGTTCCTTGATGATGTGGTCTGCCCACGCGTAGTAGACGCTGTCCGGCGGGAGGTTGATACCGGGGGTGCTTCCGACGACGTGGAGCATTGCCGCTGTCTTGATACCAAGAT
The DNA here is from genome assembly GCF_023276375.1 of Halocatena marina. GTDB lineage: Archaea > Halobacteriota > Halobacteria > Halobacteriales > Haloarculaceae > Halocatena > Halocatena marina. Next base: position 2,040,950 of record NZ_JALLPK010000001.1, read on the forward strand.
CGAAGCCGCAGTGATGAGAGACCGATACGCCAGCCTTGGCAGCGAGCGCGGCCTGCTCTTGAACAGCGATGATACCACCGGCGGGAACGAGATCAACCACGGCGACATCAATCGCGTCCGCTTGGAGCAGATACCGCAGATTGCGGGGGAAGTACGTGTCCTCATTGACCGCGATGGGCGTTCGGAGTCGCTCACGAAGCTTCGCGTATGTGCCGTACGCGTCGATCCGTACTGGCTGTTCGAGATACTGGAGGAGGACACCTTTGTCTTCGAGTTGGGCTGCAGCCCGGACCGTATCCTCTGCTGTCCAGCCTTGGTTTGGATCGAGGCGGAACTCCATCTCGCCATTGACGGCATCGTGCATCGCTCTCAGGCGCTCTGTGTCTGCTCGCCAGTCGGGACCGGCCTTGGTTTTCAACGTCGAGAAACCAGACCCCATGGCTCGTCTCGCGTGCTCACGTGCTTCTTCGACCGGAAGGATACCGAGACAGAACGCTACCGGAACACGCTCTCTGACCGCGCCACCGAGTAGCTGATGGACGGGAACACCGAGGTTGTTGCCCAGTGCATCCCAGAGGGCAGTTTCGACAGCACCGAGAAACGGACGAACTTTGACGTATGGGAAGTAGAACTCCTCGATGAATCCCCTGATCGAATCGAGTTCGCGGCCGATGAGTTTTGGAGCGATAACATCCTCGATAACAGCGCGGGTCACCGCAGCGGACTTCATCGCTACGAGCATCTCGCCCCATCCCACTTGTTTCTCGTCGGTCTCTACTCTGATGAGCATTCGAGTGATCGACTCAACGCTGGCATGGTTGCTCACGTACGGTGCGAGACCGAACTCCGATTCTGATTCGAGGGGCAGGACATCCATCTCTACCGGGATGGCTTCTACGTTCCTGATCAGCATGGTCACCAATCACTACCCCTGTACAAAAAACTCAGTATCGATCGACCTGTTCTTTAGGAAGTAAGAGATCGAGGATATGTGAATGTAACACTACTCGACAATCGGCACCAATAACATCTCAACCATTATTAAATAATATTATATACAATGGTGTTGAATATACATAGTGTGGTTGCGAATTGACCAGTTGCGACACGACGCCAATTGCGAGATCAACGTCGAATCCAATCTTCGGCAGACATCTCACCGTACTCCCACCAGCGCGGGTGCGTGCTGTAGGTCAGATTCGACATGATCCGATGAGTGCCGTGATGGAGGCATGCTCACATCGAGCATTTCCGAACGACACCACAATCAGCACCCAACCTCGGCGCTGCACTGACGAACGGGCGGTGAACCAACAACCGGTGAACAACGACTGAACGAGCAGCGACAACACGACCGGTGCGGAATCGTAGATCATGCTCCACTCACGCGCTGAAATCACGATTTGACGCGTCTCACCGGCGAACCCCCGCCGCTTTCAGTAACGTCCTCCTCACAGAGCAGTCAAGAACCCAAAGAAGAGAAACACGATAATGTTCGATAACACAGAGATCTCACACGACCACATTCGATTTCTTTCTGTCTCTCCAGCCCGAATCCGTCTTCTCAGCTGTCTCGATGAGGCCCCACGGTGTCCGTGTGACCTCACGAGTGTGCTCTCCTTGTCTCGGCGTGGAATTCAGCGCAATCTCTCGGAGTTGGTCGAACGAGGATGGGCTAAGAAGACAGAAGGCGAATATCACCTCACGACGAGAGGAACGTTCATCACAAGGCAGTACAGCGATTTTCTTACGACGCTCGATATTATCGACGAATACGAGCCCTTTTTCACGCATCTTCCGGATTACGCGCACATTCCCAGCCCTCAATGGCTTCACGACGCAGAGATTGTCACAGCAACTGCTGATCATCCGTATGCACCGCTTAATGAGTACGTAAACTGTCTTCACACACACACAGGTTCGATCGAAACCGTGCGCAGCACACTTCCTGTCCTGAGCCGGTTCTACACCGATCTTCACAGGGAACTCTCAGAACGTGGCGTCGATACCGAGATTCTTCTTGATCAGGGGATAACCGACGTGTACCGAAACGAGAATCCGGAAAGTTTAGAGAATATGCTCTCTCTCGATACACTCACGCTGTACGAACACGACGAAAACATCGATTTCGGACTCACGCTCACAGATCGTCGTGGATTCATGGGAGCATACGATAGCCATGGCCAGCTACGAGCGTCGATTAAATGCACGAATCCCGAGTTTCTCGACTGGGCGATGGAACTCTATCAGCGCTATCGGCACGCCTCACGAGAGATTGAGCTGACAGAGACCGTCTCTGTTCGAGACGAATCCTGAGCTGATCTTCGATACAGATCACCGACATGCGATACCAACCCGCCTGAAAGAGCAATAGTAGTCATCCTGACTCGACGAGCAATCACTCGAATGAAGCGGAAAACTACAATCCGCAGAAGACGACCGTACGAGCGGATTCTACTTATGCACCCGTGTATACGAGGAAGCGACTTCATGAGATCAGAAACGGTTGTGTTGCATATGGAACATAAGCCGGCAACAAAAGACGGTTCCGATCAACAGTGTGTGAAAACCGATGTGACCAGCATTCTCGTAGACGGTGAGTCCTCATGAGGAAAACACTCGATCCGCAGGCGGAGGTACTGCTCGAACTCTTGAATGACTACGACATTTCGTTATCGGGTGATAGTATTTCAGAATCTCGTCAGCAGCTCGAAACGATGGTTGGTCTTGCTGGTGAGGATCCTGTCTCAGTGGGTGAAGTTTCAGACTTCACAATCGATATCGAAAACAGAGAGGTACCAGCACGGGCGTATGTCCCTGAGGGTGAGGGACCATTTCCGACGGTGGCCTTTTTCCACGGAGGGGGGTTTGTGCTTGGAAGCATCGATACGCACGACAACCTCTGTCGACTTCTGGCAAAGCGTGCAGGCTGTCTCGTTGTTTCAGTCGGCTACCGACTCGCACCAGAACATCCGTGGCCAGCAGCGCTTATGGACTGTTACGACGCGACACTGTGGCTCTCGCGCAACGCTGATCGATTCTCGGGCAGCGATCGGGTGGCGGTCGCAGGCGACAGCGCAGGCGGGAACCTCGCGGCAACCGTCTCACTACTGGCCCGCGAACGTGGAATGCCCAATATCGACCGGCAGTTACTCCTCTATCCAGCAACCGCGTATCTCGAACCGATGACATCACGCGCTGAGAATGCATCAGGATATTTCCTCACTGCCGAAGACCTCATCTGGTTTATGAAACAGTACATCGAGGATACACTCGACGCACACAACCCGCTCGCATTCCCCCTTCAAGCTCGCAGTCTCTCAGAGCTTCCGCCAGCGTTCGTCTTGACGTGCGGCTTCGATCCACTCCGAGATGAGGGTACCGCGTATGCCGACCGTCTCCGCGAGCACGGGGTCAGCGTCGAACACACCAACTACGAATCAATGATCCACGGCTTTCTCAATATGGAGGCAATTATCGATCGTACCTACGATGGCGTCGACGAGATCGCTGCGTATCTCCAGCGTGAGCTCGTCCAGTAACGAGTCATATATCGACGTTATCGGTCCTGCTGGTCTGTCTATAACAGCTGTCATATTCAGTCAGAAACCGGTGTGAATAATGACGAACCGACATATCGGTGGGACGATAAAGCATCTGATCTTTGATTGTCGAATATTCTAGCAAATGTCTACGCTACAGCTTATAGAGGCGTGATTACATATAGACAACAATCCAAAATGAAGCAGACGGTTCTGATATCAATTCACTGACCAACATTCATCAATATTCGTACTGGAAGTAATACATAGTAGTTGTTATTAATTCATGGAATTGTTGGCCAGAATCAGAAACAAGCCCACGGCTCACTGACTCATCACCAACGATTACGGTTTTCAACATAATGAAGAACGATATGAATTTTGGCTATCATTGTTTGATTATCGATTGAAAATTTAATTTATTGTACTATCAGGACATTCGATCGAGACAGTGATATCGATCAAGATGTAGCACAAAGCGGGCATTCGATATCACCAAACCTCCAGTAATAGCGGTTATCGAAATCGATACATACGACTGTAGAGAAGTAGAACTGTTATATTTGATGGACAACGTACGAGTTTCTCTTGACTCAATAAGTGTATTTATTTCTGTACAAATCCAATATTGTATCGGCCGTTCTTCAGAACTATGGACTTCCCAATACATCATGGCCAGTACTATTCATACATATCGATTCTCGAAGTGGGTGCGAACGATCGCGTTGTTAGACCATCAAGCAAAATTTGTCTTCGAATGGAGACCAACGAGAGTGCAGCATTACTTACACAGATTTGGGTGATATTTACAGTAGCCCCGTGAGACAGCTACTCAGAGTAGTTATGCCATCCTGTCGGATGAAATAGAAATGCCAAAGCCTAATAGTTTAACGCACCCAAGTTAATATATGACTGTCGTGAGTGTTTCGATGCCAGATAGTCTCCTTGAGAGATTGGACCAATTCTCAGAAGAGCACGGATACACTGGTCGAAGTGAAGTTATCCGTGAAGCGAGTCGTAATCTTCTCGGCGAGTTTCAGGACAAAAAGCTCGAAGACCGAGAACTGATGGGAATCGTTACGGTCATGTTCAACTACGAGACGACCAACGTCGAAGAAAAGATGATGCGACTCCGTCACGAGCACGAAGGGATTGTCGCATCAAACTTCCATAGCCACGTTGGAAATCACTACTGCATGGAGCTATTCGTCCTCGAAGGCTCCCTCGATTCGATCTCTGCGTTCGTTGGAAAGATACGGGCAACGAAGGACACGCTCAACATCGATTACTCTGTTATGCCTGTTGATGACTTCGGCCCGTTGGCGGAAGTCAGCTGAGTCCCGAAGTAGCCCATCGTATTGAGCGCGAAACCAGTCGCCTCGATTCATGACGTGCGAAATGGGCTCCCGAAGGCATTTTTGGGATCGGAGTAGTGTCCGACAAAGGGGATAGGTTAGTTTAGCGGATCAACTCAGAGAGCCCCGCTACATCCGAATCCTTTTCAAGAACAATTAAATATTCATTCACTAATGGCTGATGAACGCTCGTTCCTCGACAGTCCAGAGGGCACACGAGAGGAGATCATGAACGCGACCTATCACGCGTTGTGTGAGCACGGGTACGCCGATCTCACGATTCAGCGAATCGGTGATCAATTCGAGAAGAGTAAGTCGTTGCTGTATCACCACTACGACGGCAAAGACGAACTCTTGTTCGATTTTCTCGATTTTATGCTCGAAGAGCTGGAAACATCTGTCCCAGAGACAATCGAAGAAGATGCCAAAACCCATCTCAATGTGATTTTCGATAAAGTATTTGCTTGTGAGAGAACAGAAGAAAAACGTGAATTCGAAGCGGCGATGGTCGAACTCCGCGCACAAGCCGCACACGACGACCGATACCGAGAGTACTTCACGCAACACGATCGATTCATCGAAAATCATCTCTCCCACGTTATCGAGGTTGGTATCGCGGACGGTGATTTCCGGGATGTTGACCCAGAGCGCGTTGCTCCGTTCATCCGAACGATTATTGACGGCGTTCGAATCAATCGCTCAACGTCTAACGTAGGAGTCACTCGTTCCGTTCGATCAGAACTCGATAGCTACATCGAATCTACGCTCTGTATCGACGACGAAAATAAGCAATAGCAGTAGGAACGACGACGGATAATCGTAACGGGACATCATCCTTCGTCGCCTGGAACCTCACGATCTGTGACACGAAAGTGTTCGACTTGCAAGCATCGAGTACGTCGTTTCATCGACCGTCGCCAGTTCGTTCACAGAGCGTCCGCTCACGGTCATCTCGTCCTTTTCAGCCGCCACGAACTGCTGTCGTTGCATCGGAGAGTGAAACACCCGATACAGATCCTTTCCTGTGTAGGTATTGTCACTGGCCGCCATTGCTAACAGCGTCGTTCGAGCGACGGCCTCCAGTTCAATACCCCAATCACCCTCGGAACGGAGTGCTATGATCCACGCATCGATTTCATCGGCATTGATCTCTCGGCTCCAAATCAACATCCACCGACCGTATAGGATATCGAACAATATATTTCTTTCTAGTATTTATTAATTGGAACGTATTGTATGCCACGTATCGAAGTGTGACATCCGTACTCTGGTAGACATTCGAACAAGGATGATCGAACGACGACGAACCGACTGAGGAGTTTTGTCTTGCACATATTACGATCGGACAATCGGTGTGAGTGTGAAACTGATGAAAAGCTCTCAATGACGAAGTACGCGTTATTTTCTCGGTTCGTATGAGGGCATACGATGGATCGTTTGAAAACAGAGCAGGGTGAAGATGTGAGTCGTATTACTGCCTTGAGTGATGGTCTGTTCGCCATTGTTCTCACACTTGTCATTCTTCAGTTTGAAGTTCCAAATATCCCGTCAAGTCAAGCGACTACCGAACTGCCTGCGTGGCTTTCCGGACTGTACGTGTTGTTTTTTAATTATATACTCAGTTTTGTCGTCGTCGAATTGTATTGGGTTGTACACCACACTCTCTTTCAACACATCGTCAAACACGACCGAGTCCGACTCTATTTGAATCTGCTATTCTTGCTCTCCGTATCTTTCCTTCCGTTCCCGACAGAGCTGTTAGGAACGTACGGAACGCGGCTCACGTGGGCACTCTATGCGCTCAATTTGACAATTGTCGGTCTTCTCATGACTTCCGTCTGGTGGTATGCCGCCACTCAAGATCTCATAACCGAAGAGATGCACAACCGAATAGCTAAACTCATCACTCTTCGTGGACTTATCGCTCCAGTAGTATTTCTTCTATCTATCGCTGTCAGTTCTGTGAGCCTCACACTGGCCTACTTCACCCCGCTGTTGATCGTTCCGCTCCAGATCATGTGGGTGTGGATACACCAACTGTCGAGTCGACCGTTCTAATTACAGAGAGAAAATAAATCATTATTCTCGTACCAGCCTTCAATAATTTAATATTTGATTCACACGACGACCCATCGTTCTCTTCAACCTCTATTCGATCGGCCTGACAATAGCACCAACAAATACTTACATCCAAATGAAAATCGTTCCATATGGTCCCCGACATATCTCGGCGGCGTGTTCTTACATCCACAGGAGCCGCCGCTGGCTTACTCCCCATCGGAACGTTGCTTTCTGACCGACGCTCAGAATCGGAGAGGCAACGTCAATCGAGTGATTGGCCGATGGAACGACACGATCCCGCCGGCACCGGTTACGCTCCCAACGCTAGCGGTCCAAAGCATGCTGTCAGTGTCCGGTGGAAGCAACGGATTGAGACAAGTCTTGGAGCTGGATATAAGCCAACACCCATCGTTGCGGATGGACTCGTCTATGGGGCCGGTCAACAGCTCATCTGCGCCGACACTGCGAGTGGAGAGACGGTGTTTCGGACAGATCGTAATTACAATAGTCCACCGACGATCGCGCGATCCCGGGCGTACCGATCACCGACACTTGCATTTTCGACCCCACGTGGGGCGGAGGGACTACACGCCCACGGTGATCAAGCACTCGCCGGCGTGCCCGTTGGAAGAACTCGGTGGTCAGTTGGAGACGAGAAAGAACATTCGTTGTTGTTCGGTGGACAACCATCGGTGTCAATCCCTGTTGCGTCCAACGGGATTGTGTTCGTCATCAGCAACGACACCCTTCATGCGATCGATGCGAGCAGCGGCCGTGTCCGATGGCAGAGGGAGGGTGATGGGCGTCGACCCGCGGTACGAAACGGGACGGTTTATGTCACAGATTACAGCAAGGGAGTATTTGGATACGATATTGAGACAGGCAAACAGACGTTTTCGGCGACGCCTTCGCACGGAGCGCTCTCTGTCACTGCTGCTCCCACCCTCCTGATAGCAGACATGGACAGCAGACTAATCGGCCTTGACTATGAGGGGACGACCGTTTGGCGATACAACCCAGCGGATCTTTCGCGCGATGGGGGTCCCATCGCTGTCGCAGACGGCGTCGCGTACGCTGGATTCAATGGAAACAGACGAAGTCCCCTCGTTGCGATCGATACTGTGGACGGAACCGAGCGGTGGCGCAGCGACGTCTCGATAGAATCGACCCCGCAGTTTGCTCCCCCAGCAATCGCCGATGGCGTTATCTACATACCTGTAGAAGATGAGGGACTCACGGCTATCGATACTAGAGACGGATCTGTCCTGTGGCAGTTTGTGCCATCCGATCGTGCGGGTCCGGGCTCGCCAGCGGCACTCGCTGACGGAACCCTGTACACGCTCGGTTCTGACCATCTCTACGCGCTCGAAGAAGCATGAGCGAGGAACGTCCCAGCGACCAAATCAACGGTCGTCCAGAACCAACTCCACGTTCGGCATTCATCCTCGTATCCGAGGCCGTTCGTCGTCTCCGAACAAATCCATCCGTTGTGTTCGCCATGCTCGCCGCAGGGGTAGTCGTTGCCGGTGTCGATTGGTTACGATTACACGATCCCGTTCCGACGACCGGATTCGTTGGCATACAGGACGGCCGCTTTGTCGTCTCGTTCGATGTCGTGATCACTGTTCTTTCGCAAACGACTGTCCCCCTATCTTCGCTCATAGAGCTGAAACTCCCGTGGCTCGTGTGGTCGGTCGGGATAGATCTGCTTGGACTTGCCGTCGTAGTCGGTGCCGGAGCGTACGCACTCGCACGGCTACTCGATGTTCCCCTCACAGCGTCAGCTACGCTCCAGTATGCGGTGGCCGTCTTCTTCTTAGAGGGTATCATCGGACAGTTCCAGTTCGAGAATGTTACGATTGTCGTCGCAATTCCACTGGTTGTCGTCGTCTTCTTCCTCGCGGTGCGTCTGTTTGCCGTCCCAGGTCTCCTGATTGCTGATTTTGGTAGCAGCGCATTTCGACAGAGCTGGGAACGTACTCGGGGTAACGGTTGGTCGCTGTTCTACCTTGTTCTCCTCATCGGTGGAGCGAATCATCTGCTTGCGAGCGTGCCGCTGTTCGGACCGATAGGCAGCGCGCTCGTGGGGGCACTCCATGCTGGTACTGTTGCCAGCTTCTTAGAACAACGCCGGATGATGAATCGATAGCCTCCTACCAACGTTCGCTGTAGACGCCTTTCTCAACACCGACGATCGTGGCTCAATGTCTATCGATACCGACATAGGTTCATCTATAAACCATAGTCAGTGTTTTCATTAAGGTGATTGCGCTCACGAATCCAATTTTCGTCCGCGAACCGTGGCCGTAGGATACTGAGGTCCATCTACACGGTGAAATTTCTCGAAGACAAACACATTCATTGGATGGTGCGATAGCGAGCAGCATTCTTTGCTCAGCGTGTGTTGTGACTCCAACGATTTATTCGGTCAGCTGTCGTTTCCCGAATATGGACTCGGAAAAAGTTGCTGTGGTAACTGCAGCAGGACGTGGCATCGGTAAAGCATGTGCTCAACGACTGGCAGCAGCGGGCTACATTCCTGTCTTATTATCGAAGTCGGGGACCGCAGTCGATGTTGCAGACGATCTCGGTGGGGTTGGATTCGAGGGATCTGTGACAGACACCGACGATCTGACGGCACTAATCGAAGCTGCGTACGAACGGTATGGGCGCATCGACGCACTGGTGAACAACACGGGACATCCAGCTACTGGTGACCTTCTCGAAATTTCCGATGAAGAGTGGCACGAAGGGCTGGATCTCGTCTTGCTGAACGCAGTCCGCACCGCACGGATGGTTACCCCAATTATGCAAGAGCAAGGCCACGGCTCTATCGTGAATATTTCCACATTCTCAGCGTACGAGCCGAGCATGGATTTCCCAGTTTCATCGGTCCTCCGCGCTGGTCTCGGGAGTTTTACGAAGCTGTTCGCTGACCACTACGCTGCAGACGGAATCCGAATGAATGCTGTGCTGCCAGGGTTTGTCGATAGCTACGATGTAGACGACGAGACGAAACAGAAAATTCCGATGAACCGACCAGCAAAGACGACGGAAATTGCTGATGCCGTCGCGTATCTCCTCTCCCCTACAGCGAGCTACATTACAGGTCAGAATATCCGTGTGGATGGTGGACTCACGAACTCCGTTTGACCCCAATCTATTCAAACGCAAAGTATACTGTAGAGACATCCTTAATTTATTGTCTATCATAAGTAGATTGCTGTCGACAGAGTTATTCGGCTACTTTGCGAATAAAGTCACGAGGAATTGTCTTCACTATCCCACTCTCGAAGGGCGTACTGCAAAACGAAGGAGACGCTAGATTCGGGAGCTGAATTCCCCCTAGTACTGTTTCCTTTGTGTTTGCGTCGTTCCGAACTGTCTCGCCGTTACCGGCGATGAGGTGAATCGATTACATGAGTCAGACCGAGACCGCCACGCTTACGCGCTCAGTCAGTGACCGCGACCATATTCGTGGATCAGATGACGCACCAGTAACACTCGTCCAGTACAGTGATTATGAATGTCCGTACTGTGGTGATATCTATCCCATTGTACGTCGTATTCAGAATCGGCTTGGTAACCGACTCCGGTACGTATTCCGGAATTTCCCTCTTACACAGCAACATCCGTACGCTCAGCAGGCAGCGGAAGCGGCCGAGGCTGCGAGCGCACAAGGCAAGTTCTGGGAGATGCATGACCTTCTCTATCAGAATCAAAACGCGCTCCGTCGATCGGACCTCATTCGCTATGCTTCGGAACTCGATTTAGATACTGATCGGTTCGTGGACGAACTTGATGCTGGAACGCACACACAACGTGTCAGAGACGACTTCCTGAGCGGTATTCACAGCGGCGTAAATGGTTCACCGACGTTCTATATCAACGGAGAGCGCTACGACGGTCCGCTTGAATTCGAGCCCCTACTCGCTGCACTCGCTGATGCGGGGAATCTCGTCGACATCCAGCGCTCGACCCAACAGGAAAATCAAGAACTTCGGGAAACCATCGATCGTTCTCGTCGAGGCGCGCCAGCCGCTGGAGAAGCCGTCCGGGATATGTTTTCCGCAGACGAGATCTTCCAACGGGTAACAGCAACCGCAGACGAAGAGGTCGAACGAAGTACGCGATTGCTGTTTTTCAGTGGACTCGCTGCTGGCCTCAGTGTCGGGGCCACGTTCCTCGCACGCTCGGCCCTGACCTCGGTCAATCCAGCGGATGCAACGGTGACTGGAAATCTGCTCTACCCGATCGGATTCATTATTATCGTTCTCGGGAGCTATCAACTGTTTACCGAAAATACTCTCACTCCCGTAACGCTCGTTTTGACGCGGCTTGCGAGCATTCCACAGCTACTCCGCCTCTGGACGATCGTTCTCGCTGCGAACGTTATCGGTGCGGGAATCGTAGCGTATCTCCTTGCGACGACAAGCACCCTCGATCCAGCTGCTGTCGAAGCGGCCAGCCAGTTCGGCGAACACGCGCTGAGCGTCTCGTGGATGGGGCTATTCTATAAGGGTGTGTTCGCCGGCGGGCTCGTCGCAACGATGGTGTGGCTGGGCCACGCAGCACGGGATACCCTCACCCGGTTCCTTGTCGTCTATATAATCATGTTCACAATCCCTGCTGCGGATCTCTTCCATTGTGTTGTCGGTGCCTGTGAAGTTCTCTTTCTCGTATTCGCCGGCGAAGCGAGCTTGCTGACAGCATTGTTCGGATTCTTCGTCCCAGTCGTTATCGGCAATACCGTCGGAGGTGTCGTATTCGTCGGGCTTGTCAACTTCAGTATGACCGAAAACCGGCGGTTCCCTGAACGAAATCGTCGCCGACTCGAACTATCGTGGGGCGAGTGGCTCTTTGGAACCCGTCTGTCGGAGCTATACAAATCGAAACGGCGGCGGAGATCTACGACAGCCTCATCAACGCCAGCCTCCCTGACCGGGACTACAACCACCGAGGAACGCGACAGCGACATCGACGAACGAACGAACGACACCACTGACTAATTACTGCCTTTCGAATTTCAAAACAGCAACGGTAGCTATTTCACAATAATTGATATACACAGTAATGTCGTACATCCTCTGGAAGATCACACACTATGCACGCAGATCCATATCAACGGAATTTCACCATCTGTGGTCCGGCTAAGGCTGACTGTGAAGGCACTCAGCATCCAGAGAACGCCCGTGCGGTTGGAGCGTCCGCACCAGGATTCACGCTGTATTCGAGCCCGAATCAGACGGTCTCGTTGAGCGATTATCGCGGTCAACCCGTGATTCTCGCGTTTTATCCCGCAGATTGGAGCCCAGTGTGTGGAAGCCAAATGGCACTGTACAACGAACTTCTTCCAGAGTTCCAGCGATACGATGCACAGCTCTTTGGGATTTCGGTAGACAGTGTTTGGTGTCATACTGCATTCGCTGACGATCACACGCTTCAATTCCCCTTGTTGGCTGATTTCGAACCCAAAGGCGAGGTAGCACGATCCTACGGCGTCTACCGTCCAGAAGACGGAACATCCGAGCGAGCCCTATTCGTGCTCGATACCGAGGGCATGATACAGTGGAATCACGTCGCACCCATCGATGTGAATCCAGGAGCAGATGGAGTCTTGAATGCGCTCGAAGAGATTGAAACATAATTAGTGAGCATGAACTATTCGAGTCGGTCGAGAAATTCGAAAGGACAACCAGCAAAGCGTACAAATGTGTCCGTGACAATGACTGTGAACTCACATTGTTTGGTGAAGGGCAGGGGAATCAGTCCGTGAACGCTGGAAAATACTAAGCTACTGGCAGTTGTTGGTTAGGCGTACCAATGCACTACAGCCGCGAGGAGTCACTGGCACGACTCACGGAGACAGTTGAACAAGGACAGCCAATCATCGGTGCCGGTGCAGGCACCGGAATCTCGGCGAAGTTCGCCGAGCGTGGGGGGATCGATCTGTTGATCATTTACAATTCAGGTCGCTACCGGATGGACGGGCGTGGGTCGCTGGCCGGTCTCCTCCCATATGGCGACGCCAACAAAATTGTCCTTGAGATGGGTCACGAGGTGCTTCCTGTCGTCGAGGACACTCCTGTTCTGGCTGGCGTCAATGGGACGGACCCGTTTCGAGAGATGAGCGTGTTCATCGAAGATCTCAAACGTCGGGGATTCTCGGGTGTGCAAAACTTTCCCACAGTAGGGTTGATCGACGAAGAGAGTCAGTTCCGTCAAAACCTCGAAGAGACCGGGATGGGCTACGCCAAGGAGATCGAGATGATTCGAGAGGCTGCAGATCAAGGAATGCTCACGTGTCCATACGTGTTCACCGAGGAACACGCCCGCGATATGGCCGAGGCGGGAGCCGACCTCATCGTCTCACATATGGGATTAACGACGTCGGGTGACATTGGTGCTGAGACGGCTCTAACCCTCGAAACGGCTGCAGAACGCGTCCAATCACATCATAATGCTGCCAAAGAGATCAACGAAGATGTCAAAGTGATCTGTCACGGTGGTCCGATCGCGTGGCCGGACGACGCCGAGTTTGTCCTCAATAACACAGAGGGTGTCGTCGGATTCTTCGGTGCCTCCAGCATCGAGCGACTCCCGACCGAGGAGGCGATCGAAAATCAAGCCCGCGATTTCAAACACATCGATATCTGACATGGTTGAAAATTTCATCGAGCCAGACGATGTCGAAAGCCAGCTGTTCGATTGGGGTGTTCTCAAGTGGATGAATACGCCCGAAATCACAGGGAGTGAGCGACTTAGCGCCGGTATCGTTAAACTCGAACCTGGCAAAGGTCACGAACGACACACCCACCCGGACAGTGATGAGATACTCTATGTCATCCGTGGCGAGGGCGAACAGGAAGTTGCGGATACGACCCGCGATATCGAGACGGGAGAGATGGTGTTCATTCCGGAAGGTGTCGAACACGGGACGCTCAATACTGGCTGGGAGCCGCTTATCCTCTTAGCCGTCTATGCACCTCCTGGTCCCGAAGCAGTCCTGCAGGATCTGCCCGAATGCGAAATCATTCCTCCCGGAGAGATACCGACAGCGGAGAACACGACGAGTGATGAGAAATGAGCATCGTCATTATCGGTACACTCGATACGAAAAGTGAAGAGATCGGATTCGCCCGTGATGTGATCGAAGCACAAGATGGTGAAGTTCACATCATCGATGCAGGTGTGTTGGGTGAACCTGAATTCGCTCCAGATACCACTGCCGACGAAGTTGCCGAAGCTGGCGGTACAAGCATTGAGTCCCTTCGCGAAGACGGCGCTCGTGGTGACGCGGTAGATGTAATGGGGCGTGGAGCTGCTGAGATCGCACAGCAACTTCACAAAGAAGGTGTCCTGTCGGGTGTTCTCGGGCTCGGTGGATCGGGAAACACCTCTATCGCCACGACTGCGATGAGAGCGCTTCCTGTTGGCATCCCAAAGCTGGTGGTTTCGACGATGGCGTCGGGTGATGTCGAACCCTATGTTGGTGTTAAAGATATCACGATGATGTACTCGGTCGCAGATATCGAAGGGCTCAATCGGCTCTCACGACGCATCATCGCGAATGCAGCGCTAGCAATGGTCGGTATGGTTGAGACGGATGTCGATATGGAGATTGACAAAAAACCGACCATTGCCATTACGATGTTCGGTGTCACGACACCTTGCGTTCGAAGAGCACGCGAATATCTCGAAGATCACGGCTATGAGACCATCGTCTTCCACGCAACCGGTACCGGAGGACAGGCCATGGAGGAATTGGTCCGAGAGGGTGTCATCGATGGCGTACTCGATGTGACGACGACCGAATGGGCTGACCAACACGTCGGCGGCATACTCAACGCCGGACCGGACCGATTGAGCGCTCCCGGTGAAGTTGGAATCCCTCACGTAGTCTCAACCGGTGCACTCGATATGGTGAACTTCGGACCGCCCGAGTCCGTTCCCGACGAATTTTCGGATCGGACGTTCTATCAACACAATCCGCAGGTGACGCTGATGCGGACAACGCCCGAAGAAACCGCTGCAATCGGGACGATCATCGCGGAGAAACTCAATGAAGCAACAGGGCCTACCGCAGTATATCTCCCCTTGAATGGTATCTCAATACTCGATATCGAGGGAGGGGAGTTCAACGATCCTGCTGCCGACGAAGCGCTGTTCGAGGCAATCAGAGAAACCCGCAACGATGATATCGAACTTGTCGAAATGGAAACCGACATCAACGACGACGCGTTCGCAGTAGCGCTTGCCAAAGCGGTGGACGAACTCGTCCGTGAATCAGACTCCACTTGAGTGATTTCTCGGTTCGTCCTAATCGGAATCTTCGTGGATGAAGATCAGCAATCGTATTGATCGAAAATTTCACACGATGTTATAGCTTCGTATCGGGACGCAACAGCGTCCCAGTCAACGACGTTCCAGAACGCATCGACGTAGTCACCACGGTTGTTCGTGTATTGGAGATAGTAGGCGTGTTCCCACACATCAAGAACGAGCAACGGTGTCGCACCTTGGACAGCAAGATCGTTGTGGTCCTCGGCTTGCGTTACGAGCAACTGGTCGGCTAGGTGGTCATACACGAGCATTCCCCAACCAGAGTCTTCCACATTTTTTGCAGCTGCGGAAAATTCTCCGATTGCACTATCCACGGAGCCGAAGTCGTGAGCGAGCGCCTCAGCGAATGCACCGGACGGCGTACCGCCACCTGTCGGCGACAGAGATTCCCAAAAGATCGAATGGAGAATATGACCCGAAAGGTTGAACGAGAGATCTCGTTTCACAGGCTTGATCTGGTCGAACGTTCCCTCTTTTCGCATCTCCACAAGCTGACTCAAAGCCGAGTTTGCTCCATCGACATAGCCCTGATGATGTTCGTCGTGGTGGAGCCGCATGATCTTCTCATCGATGTGTGGTTCAAGCGCATCGTATGCATATGGTAGCTCTGGAAGTGCGTATTTGTCATTCATATCTGATTTATTCGTACTCGCGGCGAATGCGTCCGACGTTCCAATGGTTGTAAGTCCTGCAGTGACCCCTAATAACTGCAGAACGGTTCGTCGAGTCGGTGCTACATCTTCTGTCAACACAGGATCATTGTTCATTTGGTGTACAGTGCCAGCATCAATCGGCAACGGTAAAAAAGATGTTATCAACCAACCGTATGTTACTAGAACGTAATACGCTACCGTTTCATTTTGCTTACATACTATATTTCACAAATGTTGAATAGTTGACTGAAAGAAGTAGTATCTTAGCTGAAAATATTCAAAATGATTTTCCCACAACTCCAGCAGCATAACAGAAACTTAACAAAAAATATTCTGACAGACTAAATGCAGCTATGATCGGGTATCCAGAAGTGTAGCTATTGTGAACTATAACACTATACGAGTGACGTACCACCGTCTGAAATATGGATTAAACCCGATCTATGCTACAATCGAATTATAAGACAATCAACAATAGCAGCTATATCGAGTTGATTTTATCGTATAATATTTTCCACTTCAAAACACGCTAGGATTGATAACTACATAGATAAACGCCATTCTTCAGCTTTGCCTGATCAACAAATGAGTCATTACTTCTCTCTGTTAAAATATGTTATGATATTATTTTTACTGATTTTTAATGATTTTTCTAGTCGGCAATGAGGGTGTTTCTCTTCCAATGAGTAATTACAGATTACAACAGTAATGATGTAATGTCCACCATTACCTGCTGAGGGGGATTAAGACAGGCTAGTAATTGAGAAAGCGATCAAATCCATCCATACAGCGATTTTTTCATAGACACGTTTCTCTAGAGAATCGTTATAATACATGATCCGACAGCAGTATGTTTTTCATCTACTTATTTGAGTCCTGTGTAGATAACGAGTGATTCAATGAGACACTGGTTTGTGAGGTTCCTGAAGGTATATCGATCTCCGAATGATACGAAAGTGTATAGCTTGATCTATTAATCAGAGTTTATTGCATTTTATTTTGTCACATACACTCCAACATATCTAGTGGTTAGAGACGATTGTTGATCTTCACTAATCCGTAGGTTCCCATATTACCAACTAACGTCTAGTTACGAATGCCAATCATCCAGTATGTCAACTATCACCACACAAATTCAATATTGAAATGAAACCTCCATCCTCGGACCTCAAACAAATGAAGTCAGATCACTGACCATTGGATCCGTCTGTAATTAGAATATTACAGATCTCAAATGTTCCGTAATTACCAGTACAGAGGTCGAATGAACTCCGTAGAAGACATTTTTTTAATATGTCAATATCTATACTATGCTAGGGTATTTCCAAATAAAATCCCTCACGAATATCCAGAGTTAGAAATTATTACCTACTCAACTCAAAGTCACTTATTGACACATAGTATGCGATATTCGATTGGTAGATGAGCACCAGTTACTTTCTCAATCAAAACCACCATCATTCCTACACCATCTCAGAATAGCTATGAGGCAGTACAACGAATGGCATCGTATTCATTCACTCTTAACCGTGTTGCAGCAGGAATCATAGTGATACATCGAAACTCTGAGTTTTGTATCAGTCGACAAATCCAACGTCGAAAATAGTTTTACTATTGTTTGTAGAGAGGCAGTATCGTTCAGGATCTAATGATAACCGTATCCAAGAGTACTGCGAAGAAATGATTGAATCGTTCTATTTTATTCTCGATATCGGGTGGTTTTTTCTGAGGCTTACTCTATCAGGTATAGTAGAGTTCGAAAATCATCAACCACAGTTCCACCGACATATTTAATACGGCCACAATCTATTAAAATATTATGGTTGATTCGGCCCATGATAGTGAACGAGACCCATCCTCCAGCGATTTGCAGCGCTTTACCGCTGCCTTAGATGAGCTCAAGCACGCTGGATGTATGGTGCTCGTCACCGGCACTGTCGATGAAACCGTTCGGGCCGCTACCTCCCGCCGGTTATTTGGCACACCCCAGCTTCCCCGCCAACGTGTCGTCGTTGTAACCGACGACGTCCCCCTCCAACCAACGTCGTACCTCCCAGACGGGATTAATCCAGACTGTACGGATGTCCACCTGTGTGGATGGGGAAAATTTCCTCGAAGAAGCGTTAGATTACAAGATAGCCGTCTTTCAGATAGTGGCCCTCCTGAACTCGCTGCGTATTCACGGCATCTTAACGAAGTACTTGCAGAGACAGAATCCTCATCGGTCAGGCCTCCGGGTGTATTTCGAGTCGGAATTCTCAGCCTATCGGATATCGTCGCACAGTATGGCCAGAAAGAGACAGTGGAATTCTTCGACCAGTTTAGCCAACAAGTCAGATCGTACTGTGGGTTGGGACACTGTCACTTACCACTGCCTTCAGATAGTACGGTAACGAACTCACTTGCGAACACCGTCGATATCCACGTTCACCTTCGAGACCGAGAAGGTCATCTCCCAGAACAGCACTGGCACCTCTGTGGATTTGATCACAGTTCTGGATGGATTCCAATCGAACCATCACAATCCACCGCGTACTGATCGCTCGCCACCCTCCACAAGCTGAAAGCAACAATCACACTGAAGGAGCGGCTCAAAACAACGGATACAGAATTTTCGTGTCCAGTCGTGATTCAAGGAGGACGAGGGTCAAAATATGGAAGTGATTACCACCGTCGCTCTCGTGGACTGAAAATCCAGAGTGTAGAAAACGCCACTACCATCAGAAGGAAAATCCCCCCTACAACACTGATGAACAGTTCGCTGTTTGATGAGTTGGTAGTGGTTGTCGATGTGGCATTTTCGCTCGTCGTGGTCGTCACTCGAGAATCAGTTCTCCGTTCCGACACTGTCGTCGAAGTGGCCGGTGGCTTGTTCTCCGTTACGGTCGGCGACGGGGTTGATGTCGCAGTCGGCGTAGCTGTTGGTTTGGAAACTGAGGCACGCTGACCGTTTATGAAAACGTGTGCCTGCCCATCAAACGATGACGAAGTAATATTACCACCAAAGTAAAACGAATCCGCACGATCGGTGAGTTGTCCTCGAATTGTTGTGCTATTCGTCTTCGCGTTTTTCTTTGTGGCGTTCGTCGTATCTTTTTTCTCCGCTTTTTCGCCCCCAATAGCGTCGCCTGTCACTGTTATTTGGTATTGGACAGGCTGTTTGTTTGTCCCGTTAGCATTCGGATTCCGTATCTCAATGTAGTTGTCGTCAAGCACAGACGGCTGTACTCGTTGACCGTTGAGGAGCACCTGAGCATCGCCACCTTGAATCTGAAATGACTGTATATAACCGATGTAATTGATGACATCCTTGGTATCATTACTCTTATTCTGCCATGGATAGGGGCCAACACGACCAGAGAGGCTTGTCCCTTGGATAGTATCGCTTTCGGCAGTCTCACCCGTGATGCCTTTTGAAGCGGTGACGGCGTATCTGACGGGTTTCCCCGTCGTCTTCTTGATGACGAGGGTGTGTGTTTTTTCTGATTGTGCTGACGACGTGTTTGCTTGATTTGCAGGGGGTACTGCGCTGCCGGCAGCTACGACCGAAAGCCCAAGCACAGCAAGGGTGAGTAAAGCAAGGGGGATGATCCGATTCGATCGGGGCTTGTCTGTGGACGACATATGATTTCGATCAGAATTGTGGGTAGCGTAGTAATTGTAGTTGTGGATTTGTTCGTATTTGATCCCTTATTGGTCAGCGGACGCAGGAATGGTCGATGGTTTAGTCAAATCATCAGTCTTGTTGTCTGTCGAGTTGGTTGTATTAGCTACGTTTAAAATCTGATTGAGATTCATCGGTGACAGAGTTGCCTTTGGTGGTGAGACGGACGAAGTGTCGGAACGGTTCATCATCTTGTTCCGTAGTTTTTGTAGCCACTGCCGTCCGGGCTTGACCGCCTGTGGTCCGTACTTGTTATCTTTCACGCGCACGTCGGCATCACTGAGAGAGAAAACAACACCCTCTGGATCTCCAGATTTAGCACCTCCTTTTTGTTCGGCACACCAGTTATTACAGAATCGCGCGTGTTGTTGAGGATATCCTTGAATTGAGAACGCAGAGTTCGATGTGAGTTCGAAGACGTTGT
This sequence comes from Halocatena marina, assembly GCF_023276375.1. Taxonomy (GTDB): domain Archaea; phylum Halobacteriota; class Halobacteria; order Halobacteriales; family Haloarculaceae; genus Halocatena; species Halocatena marina. The sequence continues at coordinate 2,060,992 of NZ_JALLPK010000001.1, forward strand.
GATGGACGTTAACAAACGATCCAGCGACCATTCCCTGAGTCGATTGTCCAAGATAGTCGAGGTTTTCTCCCAAATAATGCATATCGAAGGCGTGCTGGACCGAATGTGGGCCTACAACGTTGAAGCGAGCTTCGTAGCCATTTGTTGGATAGCCAAAACCTGCGATAGAATGGCGATTTCGATCGAAATAGTTCCATTCGATCAGATGCCGTCCATTATAGAGCTCCATCGGATATCCGAGATGATTCATCTGATTACTGTGCATGAAGTTGTGGTGGATCCATCCTTGTGTTGCTCGCGTCTTTGATCCGAGGGCCACTCCTGCGAATGTCCAACCAGCAACCTCACAGTTATCGAGGATAGCAGTATGTCCTTGAAGCTTGAACCCCAGCGCTGAATAATCTTCCAAGCTCTCTCTATCAGAAGCTGGGTCGAAATAGTCCAATCGTGGTCCTTGCAGGCTGATTCCTGTGATACGACATCCACCCGAAGGATTGATGAAGATACCCTTATCATAGCCGTCGGTTTTGATTGTTCCCCCTGTGTCGTCGTTCAAGAGACGCCCACTAGCAATCGTTACATTGGGTGCGATAGGAACACCGATCGCACCCGTCATATCAATTGTGACATCATTAGGAATCCAGACCACAGCTTCGGGATGCTTGACGGCCTCAATGAGTGCAGATCGGTTACTCACGACGTATGTTGCCATCTCTTTCGTGATACGGTGTTGCTGAGTGGCAAACTGCATGGGAGGATATTTCAAATCCTCTGTGTTGTATTTCGCAGGATATAATTTTTCTAGACAACCGCCCAGCGAAGAGAAACTCACCACGCCAGCGGTCGCCACAACGCCCTGAAGAAGGCGTCGTCTAGACGCTCGGTCGGAAGTGTGCAATTCAGACATCACACTGGTTAGAATAACGAACAGAACTGAGGTTTGTTTCAACCCGTACTAAGTGAGAAACGGTATCAGTATCGATAGGATTTTCTTCCCCCGGTGTCAGACTGTCGTCTGTGCCCATCTCGTCTCACCTTCCAGATAACGCCCATTCAATGCAATCGGACGTATCTCGTATTCGCACCACCGGCGTCCGCGCAATCTGCGAACGACTATTTGCGACAAAGAACCCACACATGACATCCCTCAATAAATTATCCACATCTGTTATTTCTTCTATTAGCATCATTCAGGTTATGGATGTTCAGGGCTGAACAGTAAATAATCTTTGGGGGGACAAGGCGGTACTTTTTTATACCCACTTGCTAATATTAACGTAGACTATGATCAAAAAGACATCTCTCAATCGGGGAGTCGAAGCATCCAAAACAGCTGCCAAGCGGTGTTGGCACGAACTCAGATGGATCATCACCCAACCAGGCCGTCATGATTTGTACATGGCCATGTTCGTGACAGCTCTTTTCACCACTCCACTTTGGGCACAACCTGTTGCTGCTCAGGTTGGCGTCTCCGAAGCAGAACAAGTCTTGTGCAACGGAAGCACGGGATTCAATATCGCACAAATAATAACTGTCGGGTTGGGTATGATATCGATGTACTTCATTTTGAAGTTCCTCCTCCGGATGATGACTGGGCTCGATAAGGCAGGGAGCACGGATTCGAGTGCCCAGCAACAAGGTAAGCAAGAAGCAAAAGGTGGAGTTTATTCACTTCTTGCGGCTCTTCTCCCAGTTCTAGTTCCCGTCTTCTTGAATACAGCAGGGATCAACGTCGCATCGTGTTTGTTCCCGTAGAAAGGAGGTCCGCTGTGACTCGTGCTCGTAACCGCCATGTGATCGTATTGGTGTGTGTGTTGTGCCTGTGTAGTGGACTTGTGAGTCCAGCGTTAGCAGCTCAGAGCGTGGGAGACAGTGGCGGGGAGGCGATCCAAGTTGCTACCAAATCTCCGATCCAAACAGCACAGAACCAACCATCATCCAACACATCGAATACATCGAATACGTCGAATACGACAAATCAAAACCAATCATCGGCTAATACACCAAATTCATCAAACACGACAAATCAAAACCAAACCTCAGCCAATACATCTAATGCATCGAATGAAAGCGGGGTTGGTGTCGGAATTCATTCCCTCAACAAAAAAGAAGCAAATGATCTTCTGAAATCAAAGGGATCTCAATCATCTCAGAACACACAATCATCGATAAATGGACCTAGTGGTCAGACAAACGCCCAAGTGAATGAGGATAATAGTTCTGAGAATAAAAGTGCCAAAGAATATACTATAAGAGTTGGCCCCATGGAGGTCCCGATCGGCGAAGCAGTTGCTGAATCAATTCAGTTCATCGTCGATAAAACGAGTGCGGGAATTGCATCGTTGATCAACACATTTCACGAGTACATTCTTGGTCTCCCAGCACCAGGAGAGGCGACAGATATATCATCGTGGATGAATGCGGGAGGCTGGTGGACAGCAGTGTATGGGGTCTACGGTATCATGTCGGCGATAGCGATCGCACTGCTGACGCCCTCGTTCATGGTGGCAACAGATAAAGTCGATCGACAGGAACGACACGCATACTTCATTGAACTCAGTAAGGCCGCCTTTTTCATCTTACTGGGCATCCCAGTGATCGCGTTTTGTCTTCATCTCGGCAATTCGTTAACGCTAGCTGTTGCACCGAAAGGACTCGATTTCATAGCATCGTTAGCGGGTCTTAAGGAACTCGGGGTAGGGATTATATTCGGATTTATCCTCCTCATGTCAAAGGGATCGCTCGTCGCAATAGGAATAATTTGTACGATGTTAATCCATATTCTGGTCTATCTCGTTGTTGCATTCTGGCCGATCTTCTGGGCCTTTCGAGTGCAGCCGCAATCCACGATGAAAGGATTCGGTCACATGGGCATTGCACTGTTCCCACTGCTCATCCTCATGAAGTTCGTTCAGGCCGGAATTCTCCGATTTCTTTTCGAAATCCCGTACGGCGGCGGCGCAGGAGCGATATTCAAATTGGTGGCGACGACCGGCGGACTCACAATCGCACTGATCGCGTTGCCGTATGCCACCGTAACGAAGCTCGTTCCTGGATCAGCAATGCTGATGGAGAACATGAACCGCAAACAGAAAGTCATCCACGAGCACGAAGACGTTAATGTAAACGTCACACATACACAGCAAGTCAGTGACGAACACGTCGGACCGAAAAGCGAAAATCCCGACCAACCAACATCTTCCTGGGCAGCCGGGAAGAAACCGAATGGGTACCAGTCAACCACCGGACCGAGTAGCGAAAATCCAAATCCCAATTCGTTCAACAGAGGACCGAGCACGTACACAGGAGGTTCTAGTAGCGGACCAAACAGTGGTAGCGGTGGCAGAGACCAGAGCAGCGGCGGTGATAACGATGGTAAATAATGTGCTTTCAGTGGCGAGTCAGCAATCGAATATTAGACATGAGTACTATGATATATCAAGAGGCAATCAAAGAATGCCATGTATTATCGAACCGCAACGCAACAAATCAGTGATGCATTCACATATCATCGATAGACTATGAGCACGGATCCATCGAATACAGAGACCACATCCACGAGAACGAGCCTAGTATTACCGTACGTCGATACCGACGTGACGATTAAAGGTGTCATCACCTTTGATAACGTTCACACGTTTGCCGTCCCGTTCGCCGCGCTGGTTGTTGCTCTTCTCGCGTGGTCGGTTGAGGCCACTGCACTTGCTTTTGTTGCGTTTCTAGTTGGTCTCATTGGATTGCCAATTGTGCTGTATCTCACATACACCAATCCATACTATCTCTCATCCCGCGAACGTCTTGAACAGTTTATTGAGTCACGTCGCCTCCAGCAGAAATTCCCGTACGAGTACCACGAAGCGCTTGGTCGGCAGATACACGGTGTCGAGCGATTCTATCCAGACGGAACAGCGAAGATGAAAGATGGACGTCGTGTCGGTCTTATCCGAGTAACAGGAGTAAATGCCTGCCGAATAACCGATGATGAATCACAGTCCTACGTAGGTGCACTGACAAGCGGCATCGACGAACAAATAAAGGATGTGTCGTTTTCCATCTACGGCACATCAAGTGATTTCGAAACGGAGGAGCTAGTCAGGCACTACACTGATCGCGCGAACGGAACCGACAAATGGAAGGACAAACCCCTTGCACGAACTGATCGGGCGGCACAGTACGTTCGGGAACTGCTCGTCGATGTTGCCAACTGGTTCGTCGAAGCGGAAGCTCCAAAGTGGGATGCGAACAAGTGGGGATACTACGTTGTTGTTGATGTCTCTCCGAGCGGGTCAAACACTACTCAATCGACGAAGAGATCAAATCGTTCGTGGCGGTCACGTCTCCTCCCGATGGTGGGAGATGAAGAAACCGAAACGCAAGACCGAGAAACGGAGCTACGCGCAGAGCTCGATCAGCAGATGAGCACCGTCGAGGGAGCGCTCGCCTCCGTCGAGGGGCTCGACACCGAACGCGCAGGAGTTCTCGATCACTCAAGTGTGCTCTTGCAGTACTGGTCTGGAGAACCCGCAACGTCGCTCAGCACAGAAGTCAAGAAGGCGATGGCTGACGACGACAACCGTGTGAACGTCGGTGAAACGCCGACCGAGCGGATGCTCACTCCGAGTAAGTTCGATGCGAAAGATGGACGCATTGAAGTCGGGGACGAACTCTGCAAAACGTTCTGTGTCATGGACTGGCCGGTTGAGCCGCCACCGTTCTTTCTCGCCGACCTCTTCACTATGCGGAAGGCAAATATCGACGTTCGCATCCACGTCGAGCCTGAGCACAAACAGGCGGCGATCGATGAACTCGAGAAGACGTATGCAGACGTCGAATCGGAGGAGATGGAGCGAAATCGGAACATGGATGCGAGCAAGATCCAGATCCAAAACGACAAGGATGCGGTGAGGAAGATGTACCTCCTCCTCCGAAACACGACTGCACAACCGTGGAAAGTGAGTATGTACGTCACGGTTCGCGTTGGACCAACTGAGGCCTATGAGTACGCTCAGCAGACAGGGCGCGGAGGTGATGACCTCTATCTAGCGAAGATCCGAGCACTCGAAGCTGCGTGTCAGGACGTCCTCGAAGTGATGACGAGTGCTCCAGCAGGACTTGGTCCCCGTCAAGCGAGTACGAACGCCTCAGCACTCGATATGTTCGAATCCAGTTCTCCGACGGGGACCGACCTCTACCACGAGATGGGAGATAAGCCAAAACGAACACGGATGCTCGGTGGTTCGATCGGTGCGATGTTCCCGTGGTGTGGGGGTGTCATGCAAGAGCCAGGTGGACTCCGATTCGGACGAAACAAACAGAACGGATCGGCGATTTTTGCAGATCCGTTCGAGCGTGGTGCACCGCATCTCCTCACGTTAGGGCAGACTCGGTCTGGAAAGACGTATTCCGTCGAGACCGCGCTCGCAGAGTGGTTCTGTGCAGATCCGACCCGAACGCTCATCGTCTGCGATACCGAACAAGGCTTCGAAGGACTCACGCAACTCTGTGGTGGAAAACACGTCGTCGTTGACGGCAAGCAGACGATCAACCCATTCGACATTCAGCGGCCACCGAGGAGGATTCGTGAATCGAATATCGGAGCGTCGAATCATTTCCAGATGAAAATCGACGAAGTGACGAGTTTCTTCGCAGGAATTCTACGCGCACAGGGAATTGATCCGTCCCGGTATATTTCCACTATCGAAGACGCTGTGCAAGAAACGTACGAATCCATTGGAATCACGCGCGACCCAGAGACGCACAACAAAGAAAGCCCAACAATCTCCGACTTCGTTACTGTGCTGGAGGACATGCTGACCAATCCCGAAGAGTTTACGTTTACCGGTCACGAGCGTGAGGCCGAGCAGCGGGTTCGTGTTGTCTCTAACCTTCTCGATAAGCTCAGCGGATTCAAAGAGGGACGGAAGTATCACCACATGGTCGGTGAGACGGACGCCAGTCTCCTTGACCGTGAGATCGACATGGCATACATCGATCTCAGTCAGTTCAATGAGGCGTCCGAAGCGGAAAAGTCGGTCATGTTGCACCTGATCTTCGGACAGGTCTACCAGAAAGTGAAGCGCACTCGAGGCGAGATCATTTTCCTCATCGACGAGGCGCACTTCCTTCTCCACAGCGAGGAGATGATCGAGTATCTCCAAGACGCTGCACGGAGTTGGGCACGGTACGATGCAGCGCTGTGGTTCGTCACGCAATCACCGCGGGAGTTCATCGAACGCGCTCAATCAATTGGGGAAGGACAGGAGAACCAACGTCGGACCATCCTCGATCAGTGCTCGACGATTCAGACGTTCCGGACGCCACGAATCGAACCAGAACTGCTCATGGATGGGCTGGGGCAAAACCACAATCAAGCCGACTTCGTCCGGAATACAGCCGTCACAGGAAGCTCAGAAAGTCAGTATTCTGAGTGTCTTATCCACTTCCAAGATCGAGAAGGATGGTGGGAGAGCCGAATCGAGGCCAGCCCATTCGAAGATCTTGTTTGGAACTACGCGGGCCGAAAGCACGGTGATTTCCATCAGTATATCGTGGACAATTGGGACGGAATATCGGCCCGCCCTGACGAAATCAAGACTGCAGACGAGAGTGAAAACGGATACGGACACGATAGCAGGCGCGGGAATAACGGCCACGACCGAGATGAGATGTCCGATGGCGACACACCGGACCCAACATCTGAGTCACAGTCTCAGAACCCCGAACAGTCATCACACGAGGACACGACAGCTACCAACGGTAGCAAGTGGGACGACCACACGATCAAGTAGCCAAGTAATTAGCGTCTCCTCACGTGCTTCATTCACACTTTGTGGAACGGTCAGCCTGCCGTTGCTTCCAGCATTCGTCTGATTGATTTGGTGAATGCGATAACTGACCTAACCTCACTTGAAATCTCTCACTGATAGCACTCTGTCTCGAATCGATCGACACCTACTCGATTCGAATTTCTACGAGACTCAGTTCATCGCTCGGGATAGTGGCTTGGAGAACATCGTGAATCTCTGTCCACGAATCAGGTCGATAGGCATCGATACCAAAGCTCTCGGCATACGCGACGAAATCGGGATTCGTCAAACGCGTTCCAAACGACTCACCAGTGTGATCTCGCTGTTTCTCCGAAATGAGCCCATAATCATTGTCATTAAAGATGATCACGGTGAATCCAAGATCCAGCCGAGTCGCTGTTTCGAGTTCCGCGCTGTTCATCATGAATCCACCATCGCCGGTCACAGCGACAATCTGCTCATCAACAGCAAGGTCGGCAGCGATTGCACCAGGGACAGCGATTCCCATGCTCGCTAATCCGTTCGAGATAAGGCAGGTGTTCGGTTCGTACGTAGGGTAGCTCTGTGCAATGGCCATCTTGTGGCTGCCGACATCGGAGATGAGTACGTCCGTGTCGTCCATCACGTCCCTGAGATACGGGAGCGTATTCCGGACGGTTACCGGATCATCCTCCTCAGGTCGTTGCGTCACTTCCTCGATGATTGATTCTCGGAGCTTGTTGTACCAGTTCGTATCTGCGGTGGCGATGGCTTCAGAACTCAGTGCCCGGAGCCCGGCCGAGATATCACAGACGATCTCGACTTCCGGATTGTAGTGTTCGTACACTTCGGCAGGTTCGAAGTCGAGATGTACGATGCGCGTGTTTAGATCCGGATTCCACCGCTCGGGATCGTGCTCTGCGATGTCATAGCCAACTGCAAGCACTGTATCAGCACTCTCGATCACACGCTTTGTCTGATTGCGAGAACCCGAATCGAGCGTCATCAACGAGTGGTCGTCTGCATCGGAAACTGCACCCTTTCCCATGTACGTTGCAATAACTGGCATCTCTGTCTCGCCGATGAACGACCGCAACTGTTCTGCAGAACGTGTTCGGACGGCCCCATTTCCTGCAAGAATCACTGGTTTTTCTGCATCAGAGAGTATCGATCCAGCCATCTCGACTGCCGTTGCATCTGGACTCGGTCGACGAACTCTCTTCCGTGATTCGAGCGGCTGTGTCCCCGTCACACTCGCCGCAATATCCTCTGGAATCTCGATGTGGGTTGCGCCGGGCTTTTCGAATTCGGCGAGCTTAAACGCCTTTCTGACGGCTTCGTTGATGGTATCTGGATCGTCAATCTGTGTGTTCCACTTGGTAATCGGCTCGAAAATACTGACAATATCCAGCGATTGATGGCTCTCTTTATGCATCCGTTCGAGATTCCCCTGACCCGTGATAGCCACGACAGGAGATTTATCGAGATGTGCATCGGCGACTCCCGTGAGGAGGTTCGTCGCTCCGGGTCCAAGCGTGGAGAGACAGACGCCAGCCTCACCGGTGAGCCGGCCGTGGACATCGGCCATGAACGCTGCACCTTGCTCGTGACGAACGGGAATGAACTCAATCGAGGAATTCGACAACGAGAACAACACATCCTCCAGTTCCTCTCCCGGAAGTCCAAAAACGCGCTCGACGTCCTCGATTTTCAGACACTCGACGAGTAGATCCGATGCCTGCATGGTGTAGGTGTCTCGGGCAATGCACATCAATCAGGTGGGACAACAGTTCACGTACTATTTGTGCGTCGACGCACGCGTTGCTGGTCGGTCGAAGCGTACAGCGTGGCCTTCACTCGGCGGTATACGTATTGGTCATCCAGCTACGGGCATCGCTGGTCTGCATCGAGAGATGGTGTGCGGCCCGAGATCGTCTGTGAGCGTGATCACCGCATTCTGGCCATCATCTAGAAAAAACGCTCATCGAGATCCATCGTCCGAACATCGAACGCAGAATGCCGGTCGAGTACGGCTTGCGCTGCCATCTGGAAGCATCCGAATACGCTGCTGTCTCTCGGAGTTCATCGACCACCTACTCGGGAAGTACGACCGTGTGAACGTCGAGAAAATACACTCGGTCGTGGACAAACAGTTACCCTTTCTGGCTTCTGTCGTTGTTAGAATGGAGAATCAGCCCGTCAGCCGAACATGTCTCGCATGATGGGATGCATTTCCATGAGTTGCTCTTCGGCGATCTCTTCGTACAGCTTGTACGTGATTGAAACCGTCAGCAACAGCCCAGTTCCCGAGACCTGCCCGATGGTTCCCAGCATATTCGCACCGACGGCTAGCAGGCCGACGAGCGCGCCACCGATCACTGTGACCTGTGGAATGTAGCGTTCGAGCACCTTCTCCATCACACCCGGATTACGTCGGAAGCCAGGGATCTGCATCCCCGAATCCTGAATCTGTTTGGCGGTCTCTTTGGGACCCATCCCCGTGGTTTCTACCCAGAACATCGCAAAGATCGCCCCACCGATCACCATGAACGTGAGGTCAATCGCGATCCGAATCGTGACATCGAAAGGCTGGGTCGAAAGCTCCGACAGCCAATTGGTCGAGTTGATCGGCGCGAGATAGTAAAACAACCCGCTCGTTGGCTGTCCCCTGTTGTAAACGCCCAGCCACGCAGGCATCCCGCCACCCAGTTGGGAGTTAAGAATGCGGCCGAAGAACTGGATGTTGGCCTGCAGCGCCCGTACGAGAATCATTGGGAGAACACTCGCGTAGATGAGCTTCACCGGGAAGCGCCCGCGTGCGCCCTTGACCTTCGCGTGGCTCAGTGGAATCTCTACGCGGACGCTCTCCGCGTAGACAACGACTCCGAAGATCAACAGCGTCGTCAGCAGCGCTAGTATTTGGCCCTGTCCGAGGAAGATGGCCTGGAGGCCACTAGCAGACAACGGTGGGCCAATCGAGAGCTGTCCAGTGAGGATTTGTGCCCACGCGACGAAAAATCCAAGTTGACCACCATCGGAGAGTCCTCCCCACTGGATGAATCCGCCGATGAGCTGCTGGCTGACCCCCGCAACGATGAACAGGCCAATACCACTCCCGACGCCCCACTTACTGATGACCTCATCCATGAACAGCACGAGGATGCCGCCAACGAACAGCTGCGCGAAGATGATCCACTTCACACCAAGTAACCCCACGCCCAACTGCTGGGCAACTGCTTCGTTAGCCGGGAGCAACCCACCGACAAACACCATCGGCAGGCCAGTCAAGCAGATCATCACCACTACCAGTAGCTTCTGGAGACCCTGATAGAGCGCCTGATCGCGCGGGTTCGACGTATCGAGCCCAAGTAGATCTGCACCACCCAACAGCTGCAACACAATGCTCGCGGTGACGATCGGTCCAATGCCCAAGTGTAGCACTGATCCTTGTTGGCCCGCGAGGATCGAGCGGAACTGCCCGAACACATCGGTCCCTGGATCGGCACCGTACAGGAAAACGTTCGTAAGGAAAAAATACAGCACAAGTACGCCCGCGGTCCAGCCCAGCTTGCGTCGGAATGGGACGTGACCCTCCGGACGCGCGACCGTCGGCATCCGCGTGAGTACCGGCGCGGCGGTCTCCTTCCAAGTCATTCTATAGTGCCGTTAGCGTAGTTCGTTTGTAGTTCCTTCGATAGCGCATAGAAGAGCCTCGGTACTAGCCAGTCAACGAACAAGTTGATCCATAACACAACCCGCACATAACCAAATAACATGTTTAATATTAACTTCTATCTCAAGAATTAAATGACGAATATTGAATGTGTACGAGATGGCGAATACGCAGCCAACGTGTACGTGTTATTATTCGTCTTCGTCTTCTTCAGCCGTCTCGTCGGCTTCGCGTTCTTCCCCGAGTTCCGTAAGGATTGCACTGCCACCCTCGTTTTCGATCTGTTCGACCGCGCTCTCAGAGAAGGCATCAGCCGTCACATCGAGAGACGTGTGTAGCTGGCCGCCGCCGAGAACCTTCACGACATCAACGTCGTTGGACGCATCGACGACCTCGCGGGCATCGATCGCGTAGCCATCGTCGGTCTCCTCGGCTACTCCGTCTGCTGCATACAGGGCGATATCTTCATCAAGCGTTCTGAGGTCGATCGTTTCGACGTTCTCCTGTACTTTTGGCGGTCGCTTGAAACCGTGCTTTCCGAGCGGTCCGTAATTGTGGAATTCGTGTTTAGAGCGGCCTGCATTCCCCCGGCCACCGCGATGGCCGGCGCCACGGCGATTCTTGTGCGTTCCGCCGCCGTGCGTGCGAGAGCCGCGCTGTCGTCGCTTTTTACTCGTCATCGCATTGTGGTGAGGAGGCTATCGATCTCCTCGGTCGTGTGCTTTCCAAGCTGGCCACCTTCCTTCGTCGGGTGTTTGATGCCATCGTGACCACCGCGCGGCGGGTGAAGCCGCATCGTCGGTGACAACCCCTGCTCGCGCAGCGTTGTTTCCTCAGCCACGAGGGCACCAGCCAGTGAATCGACACTATCGTATTCTGTGTTCTGTTCGACCCACTCGTCGTCGATCGAGTTCGCTTGGTCGTCCTCAGTCTCAGTTGAGATGGGTTTCCCGCGCGTTTGCAACAACAGCGCAACGACCTCTTCACTCGGTTGACCGTGGGCGATCCAGTCGTTCACCTTCGTGACCATTCCACGGTAGGTGTCTGACTCTGGAACGAGCGTACAGTGATTGACACGCCCGAGGTTGAGCATCGACATGGTGTCACGGACGCCCTGACTCATGTCGACCTCTCCTCGAACCTGAACGAGAGCCCGCATCAATCTGCCACCTCTAGTTGCTCCGGACGTGGGCCACGTGCCTGTGCGGAGTTTCGAAGCGCGTTGTACGTCGCCTTCGAGAGATTGATCGTTGTTCGAGTGTTGCCAAAGCTCTTGGTCCATGCATCCTCGACACCTGCAAGTTCGAGGACACTGCGGACGGTCTCACTCGCTGCAAGACCCAGTCCGAGTGGTGCAGGCATGAGTTCGACAGTAACGCTGCCAGCCTTTCCTGCCGTCTTGCGTGCCAGTGAATGGGAGCCGCCCGCACGGTCTTCCCACGAGCCACTGCCGCGCTCAACGTTGATGATGTTCAGCTTCGCGATTTCGATCGCCTTCTGAATTGCACCACCAACCTGATCGTCTCGTCCTTCTGCGTAGCCGACGTATCCGTCTCGATTACCGACGACGACGGCACAGCGGAACTTGACTCGTCGACCCGAGTCAGTCATTCGCTGGACCATGTTAATGTCGAGAACGTCGTCTTCGAGATCGGGCAGTAGCTGGTCGACGATCTCCGGCTCCTTCAGCGGGAGACCCGACGCGAGAGCCTGCTCCATCGACGTGATGTCGCCCTCAACGACTTGCTTGCCCAGCCGGGTACGTGGTTCCCAGCCGTTACTCATAGCTCATCCTCCAGTCGTTCGCGTACGTCATCGAAGTGTTCTGGTAGTGTTGTTGCATCGAAGTCACCGCCGTAGAGCGGTTCATCGAGAGACTCGGCGTACTCTGCGATGTGTTCGCCACGGGTCCGTCCCCAATCAGCGAACACCGATTCGCTGTGCGGAATTTCGAGACCGGCGTCGATGGCCCCTTCCTGCAGCGCGAACACCTTGTTACCAGGTGTTGCAGTGTTGAGGCCGATATCGAGCACTGCTTCTTCGAGTCCCTCAGCAAGCGCACGCTTGCCGGCGAGAAAGCCGGTCAAGTACGCTGCCGGAAGGTTTGATGTTGGGGCCTCCCAGCCGAACTCACCGAGATCCGATGAGTGTGCGCTCGCTGCCGTGTGATCTCCACTTGCTCCTGTGCTCACCAGCTGCGCCCTGATGTGCTTGTTGCTCTTGCGAGCAACGAGGCGTGGCTTGCCGGATTTCAACAGGCGCAACCGCTGATGGTAGTTCGTTCGTACCTCGCGGCGACGCCGCATCGGTACTTTGTATCGTGGTCCGGTTGCCATGATTTGATGTGATTTGATTCAGTAGTTGTTCGTAATGTATCGTTCGAGGTCGCCCACGCTGTCGAACCCGCCACCGCTTGCTCTGTTGTACAACTCACGGTATGCAGAACGCGAGAGGTCTCCCTCATCGCGGAGTTCACGCAGCCGTTTGCGCTGTGCGCGGATGCGACTCTCCCATTCCTCCTTCGAATTCTGTCGTGCGCCCGCGGTTCCCCGCCGGGACCCGTGTCCCTTCAGGTGACCGTACGCACGCTTTTTGTTGCGTTCACGGGCGCGACCACGCGAATTCGAACGCTTCTCTCGTTTCGATTTGATGACACCGCGATCGATGAGATCGCGGATGTCTTCCCGAGTGATCGCATCAGCGATCTCGTCCTGTGCGCCAGGATCGAGCCAGACGCGGTTTTTCCCGACGTCGAGCTCGTCTGCAGCCAGTCGTTTCTGGTTTTTGAGATTACTCATTGTCTACAGACACCTCCACGTACGTCGGATTGAGGATGCGGATTCCAGCGTCTTCGGCGTCCTCCTCGATACGTTCGCGCTTTCGTGCGCCAACAGTCGAGGCAATACGAGCCGCTTGGGTATCGCCATCAATACCGTCGAGATCGTCCGTGTTGAAGACACGAACTTCCTCGAATCCGCTCGGGTGACGACCACGGACCGCTTTCGGCGTTCGGTAGCCAGCTTCGACTGTCTGACCTTTGCCTTTGATCCCTCGTCGCTGCTTCGAGAGGTTTCCACGTGGGCGTCGCCACGATTCTGGCGTCCGCTTTTTCTTGTGGTGATCTTGTCGCTTGAACGACGGTTTCCCTTCTCGTGTTCGTCGTCCGAGCAGCCGTTCAGTCGTCTCATCGAGATCAGGCGTCTTATCAGCGAGTCCACGCGGACGCAACACTGTCTCGGTTTCGTCCGTTGATGGCTCCTCTTCGGCGCCTTCTTCCTCAATTTCGGCTTGCGTTTCCTCCTCGATTTCGAGTTCACCGATATCGGCCTTGATACGCGCAGCGAGCGCGTTACCAATGCTCGGTACGTCAGCGAGATCAGACTGGCTTGCTGCGCGAATGTCGTCAATCGACTCGTATCCAGCCTCCCGCAACGATTCGGCCTTGACCTCGCCGATACCACTGATATCAGTGAGTGAAGCACTCACGTCCGATTCGGTCTGGTCTTCGATTTCTGTTTCTGATTCGTCTGCCATCAGGCTTCACCTCGGTTCGGTTTCTGCGTGATGTAGACGCCGTCTTGGAAGACACGAGGGTCTTTATCGGTCACGCGTGTCAGCTGCTCTATGTCAGCAGCGGTCTGTCCGACGGCTTCGATATCAGGACCCGAGAGAGTTAGCTCCTCACCGCTGACTTGTACCTCGGTGTCACCGTGGATCTCCGTTCGACGCGCGGATTTCTCGCCGAGGAAATTCGAGATGACAACTTCATCTCCCTCGACACTCACTTGCATCGGAAAGTGTGAGTAGAGAACTTCCATCTCGTATTCCCATCCTTCAGTCACGCCGTGAATCATATTCTTGACGTGGCTTTCGAACGTTCCCACGGTCGCGAGCGTCTTCGCGTCCGTGTTGTCGCTCTCGAATGTTACCACACCGCCATCGTCGTCACTGTCATCGACAGTGACGCTGATATCGGGATACCACAGCCGCCGCGTCACCGCGCCCGTTGGTCCCTCGATCGTGAGATCGAGATGATCAATCGACGCGTCGACATCGTCTGATAGTTTTATTTCTGTTTCGACAGTCATCAGTACACGTATGCGATTACTTGGCCACCGACACCCTGTTCGCGGGCTTCGTAGTGGCTCATGATGCCGCTGCTCGTCGTCACGATGAGCGTCCCGTAATCGCGCGCAGGGAGATACCGTTTCTCCCACGTCTCGAACTCGTCGACACTAGCCGAGTATCGCGGTGTTACAGGTCCGCACTCGTTGATGGCACCTTTTAGATCGACCTCGAACTCGCCGGCTTTGCCATCATCGACGTACTGGAAGCCGTCGATATACCCGAAGTCATAGAAGACTTCGAGGACGCTGCCAATGATGTTCGAGGCGGGCGATACCGTGTGGCTGAGATGCCCTACGCTCTCGGCGTTGTCGACTCCCGAAAGCGCATTGCTGAGTGGATCGTTGTCCGCCATAGTTAGCTGTACTTTTTGAATCCCATCTCGCGGGCGATTTCGCGGAAGCACTGCCGGCAGAGCCAGATGTCGTACTTACCGACTAACCCCTGCTTTCGTTCGCAGCGCTGACACTCCTGAACCTGCTCGGTTCGCTTCGAGGCGTGCTCGCCCGTCTGTGTTCTACTTTCACTCATTGTGTTACTGTACCGTTGTATCGAACTCCTGTTCGAGGAACGCGATTGCGTCCTCGATGGTGAGTCGATGGTTCGAGGGGATCTGTCGATGGACCTTGTCTCGCTTTCTGACGCGGTATCCCGGTCGAACGAGATTCACCGTCACATCGAGTCCGTAGATCCCAACGTTCGGATCGTACTCCTGTCCCTCGAAGTTGGTGTGCTCTTCGATACCGAAGCTGAAGTTCCCCGATTCGTCGAACTGCTTGTACTCGATTTCGACGAACGAAAGCGTCGTATTGAGGAACTCACGAGCATCATCGCCACGAAGAGTCACCTTCGCGCCGATTGGGTCACCCTCACGGATACCGAAGTCCGGAACGGTGCGTTCTGCAACCGTTCGAACCGGTTCCTGATCGGTGACTTCAGTGAGGATGTCTTCGGCATCTGCGAGCCGACGGCCACCCTCACCGATGCCCATGTGGACAACGACTTTCTCGATGACCGGTTCGCGCATCTCGTGGAACGGCTTGTCCTGAGATTCGCTCTCACTGCTCACGTGTCATCCACCTCTGCTTCGCCTTCGTTTTCGTTTTCGTCGGCAGCACTGTCTCCATCAAGGAAGTTCTCGTCGATGACGACGACGTACTCCTCGACGGTCTCGAAACCGCCATTGTCATCGTCTTCTTGTGAGACAGTGACGCCGTTTGGGGAGCTTCCGGAAGTGACCGTAATCTCCTCAATTCGTCCGATCTCTCCCGCATGACGTCCCTGAACAGCCGTGACGAGTTCACCCTCCTCGTAGGCGAAGTGGGCGAGAATCTCATCGTTCTCGGTAGCGACGACGATTGAGTCACCGCAGCTGACAGACTCATCGTCGGTCAGCAGCGTCTGTCCATCGTGAAGGCCAAGTTGGATCTGTCCGCCCTTGATGTGGCGTTTGTCCGTGACCTTTCCGAGTTTGCCGTCGGTGTCTTCGGCGTCGATTGGCGTCAGTGCGAGCCGTCCACCCTCATCAGGGAAGACACGGTAGTACTCATCGCGTTCGGCGAACGAGATGATATCGAACATCCCAACAGGACGACGAACGTCCGATGGTAGCTCACCGTTGACCAGCACACTCCCCTGTGAGAGGGCGTACTGTGCCTCTTTTTTCGAGTCGGCGTAGCCGAGCACGTCGCGGAGCAAGATGAGCAAGGGAACTCCTGACTCACCGTGCGGGCCTGCGCCCGCTTTGACAGTATAATGTTGCTCCTTGCGTGCAACCGGCCACGACTTCGGTACCGAAAGTCGCTTTTGATGTTTACTCATTCGTTCTCCTCCGTCAGGCGCGCCTCGCGTCGATCATCCGAAAGGTCGAGATCAGTCACGCGAACGTTGCTCGCATCGAGTGGCCGTGGCACTTCCTCGCCGTCGGCCTTCTCTAGCGTCACGTCCTCGACGTGAATGATCGCCTTCCGCAGATCCACGTTCACGACTTCAGCCTCTTCGCCCGCGAAATCGCCGCGAAGCACCTCGACGGTGTCACCGGCGTTGACGCGAACGGAGCGCTGGCCGTATTCCTCTCTCAGCTCCTCCGAGAGAGGTGAGCGGACCTGCTTGTGGCGCTCGTGCAGCGGTGCGCGCTGTTGATTGATCCGTTGTTTGCGTGGTTGTCGAGTCATACTCAGTTCGATTCAGTTCGATTCAGTTCGGTGATCACGTTTGTATACACACTCACGTTTAGACGATCATCGTCGCCGTGCTGGCGACACTTCCGAACCGTTCTGCGACCTCTCGTGCGATGGGGCCTTTGATCTCGGTTCCGCGGGGATCGTGATTTTCATCCACGATGACTGCCGCGTTATCTTCGAACTTTACGCGGGTCCCGCTTGGCCGTCTGATCGACTTACGTTGTCGAATGACGACTGCCTTGAGCACCTGGCGGCGCATTTCTGGCGTCCCTTTTGTAACCGAAACAGTGACGAGGTCACCGAGTCCGGCCTTCGGGTGACGGTTTTTCGTACCGCCATAGCCATCGACACTGATGACTTTCAGTTCGCGCGCGCCAGTGTTATCGGCGCAGGTGACGAGTGAGCCTTTTTCGAGGCCTTGCGTAACGTCAGCGTTGAGCGCCCGCATCACTCCTCACCCCCATTTTCACCAGCCGCCGAGGTAACCTCGACGACCACGTGTGATTTCGTCTTCGAGAGTGGTCGCGTCTCTGCTATTTTCACGACATCGTCGGTCGAGAGCGGCTCGAGCACGCCGGGCACGTGTGCCGGGATGCGCGAGCGTCGCTTCATATACCGGTCGTACTTCGGCACCTTCACCTCGTACTCCCGCTCGACGATGACGGTCCGTTCCATATCCGTCGAAACGACTCGCCCCTCGATCACCTGTCCGCGAACGGATAGGCGACCATAGAACGGGCACGTTTCGTAATCGTAGTCCTCCGGGCTTTCCGGCTCCGGTGGTTGCTCTACGTCGAGTCCTATTGCCATTGTGAACCTCTTGTGCGTTCGGTGCGTCGAGCCGGTCGTGCGATCAGTCGTTCGCCATCGACGGTGACATAGTCACCGTCTGGAAGCGCAAACTCGAACGTCACGACACCCTTCGGCACCTGTCGCGCCCGAGAACCCTCCGAGATGGTGAGGGTGTGCATCGTCTCCATGACGATGTCACCTTCACACCCGAGAAGTGTCGGGTCACACGACTCGACGACCTGCACTCGCAGGCCAATGAGTTCGTGTCGCGGAAGGGTTTCGGTAGTCAACATACTATTCTATTCGTCTTCGAAATCGCCCTCTTCGCGCTGGATCGTCTTGATCCGCGCAATCGCACGGCGAAGCTCTTTGATTTCGCCTGGATTATCTGGGGCGCCGCCAGTCGCTTGTACAGCGCGATCGTTGAGCAGTTCTGTCTCGAGATCGTCCAGCTCCGCTTGACGTTCAAGCGGCGACATGTCTCGAAGCTCTTCAGCACTGATGATCGACATTTACTCTTGCACCTCCGAATCAGCATTCGAGTCAGAGTCTGAATCCGAATCTGAGCTACCGTCATCGGCAGCTGCAGCCGTTTCGGCTTCTTCATCGTCAGCATCCTCGGTATCGGCTTCCATCTCATCGAGAAGATCTTCTGCTTCGGTTTCGACCTCCTCATCGAGTTCATCGAGTTCCGCTTCGATGTCGCCTTCTTCGGGAGGAGTAATTTGTGTGTCCTCATCGAGGACTTCTTCCTCGAAGACCTCCTCCTCTGCCGTCTCCGCGCTGGTTTCGTCCTGCGATTGCGTCTGGGTACTATCCTGATCGCTGGGTTCGGATTCTTCGTCGGTGTCGCCTTCTCCAGCGAGTAGTTCCTCGACGCCCTCTTTCTCTTCCGGTTCGATGATGTACTCGGAGATGTCGACGTCCTCCTGAACTTGGAAGTCGTCGGGCAGCTCGGCGTTTGGCGGAATGATTTTCACCGTCACACCGATTGTACCGAGCTTCATGACCGCGACGCTTTGGCCATCATCGACGATGGCGTCCGCGGGTTCACCGTTGTGCTTGATGTAGCCCCGGTTGAATTTCTCGACACGCGATCGTGCGCCCGTGACCTTCCCAGACAGGACGATCTCGGCACCCAGTGCACCCGAATCCATGATGCGATCAATGGTGGTGTGGCCAGCTTTTCGGAAGTACCAGCCACGTTCGAGCGCGTTTGCGAGCCGATCAGCGACGATCTGAGCGTTCAGATCCGGTTCGTCGACTTCTTGAACGTCGATTTGTGGATCGTCGAGATCGAACCGTTGTTCGAGTTCCGACGTGATCTTCCGGATGTTCTTCCCGCCTTTGCCGATCACCATTCCGGGCTTTTCGGCTTTTAGGACGATCTGTGTCCCCATCGGGGTTTTGGCAACATCCATGCCGCCGTAGCCCGCTCGATCGAGTTCTGTTTGGAAGAACTCGTTGATCTGTGTCCGCTGGATTCCATCGGCGATGAATTGGTGTTCGTCAGCCATCTATTCGCTCACCTCTGTGTCGGTGTCCTCGCTCAAGACGAGTTCGACGTCGACCTGTGGCGTGTTCCACGCGGTCGCACGACCCATCGCTCTCGGCTTTCGACCGGGACTTTCGCCGACCTTGTGTGCCGCGATATGCATGATCTCCATCGACGTGCCGTCGAATCCCTGATGGTCGGCGTTCGAGACGCCGTTTTCGAGCAGGTCGAGGAACGCATTGCTGACCTTTTCGGGATATCGACCGGCATCCCAGCCATCGATATCATTCCGGTGACCAACACCGCTGTTGTGGGACTTGAACGGCACTGACCGCTCGCCGTCGATAACGGCGTTGAGATACTCCATTGCCTCGTCGGCAGTCATCCCTTTGATGGTGCGGGCGATCTCCTTGCTGTGCTTGTGACTCATGTGACGCTCCCGGAGCATCGCTTTCGCCGTTGTGTCCGGGTCTGCGTCGACACTGTAGCTGATTCCCATATTATTTGAGTGGTACGAACTTCGAGGAGCGTGTCGCACCAATACCGGCCTGACCGTGCTCGACCGACCGTCGCGTGAGCACAAACTCACCGAGGTAGTGACCAAGCATCTCCGGTTGGACACGCACCCGCTCGAAGTTCTGTCCATCGTAGACCGCGAACGTCTTATCGACGAACTGCGGCAGGATGGGCATATCGCGCAGGTGTGTCCGAAGTGGCCGGTTTGCCGACTCCTCCGAGTCACGCGCATCTGCCTTCTCGAACAGCTTTTCCTGTTCGGTGGTCAGACCGCGATTGATACTTCGCCGCTTTCGTGCGGGGAGCAGTTCTGCGAACTCCGTTACCTCCATGTCACGGAGTTCTGGGAGCGTATAGCCACGATACGTGAACTCTTCGTCCGAGTCGCGGCCGATCTGGTAATCCGAATTTGAACTCATATGTCAGATCACTGTGATTGTTAGTTTCATCTCATCTCCCTTTGCCACCGCGGCCAGTCCGGCGGGATGCGATGTCACCGACCTTACGTCCCGGCGGCGCATCTCTCGATACACTTTTCGGTTGGCCTGGGTGTTGACGGCCACCACCACCGAACGGGTGATCGACCGCATTCATCGCAACTCCACGCACGCGTGGCCATTTTGTGCCACGAGCACGCATCTTGTGATATTTATTTCCGGCTTTCACGAACGGTTTCTCGGTTCGACCACCGCCAGCAACCACACCAATCGTGGCGCGACAGTCTGGCGAAAGTCGACGGACCTCACCACTCGGGAGTTGAACCACCGCAGCGTTGCGGTCGTGGGCGAGCAGCGTCGCACTCACGCCCGATGCGCGAGCGAACTTGCCACCGTCTCCGGCTTGCCGCTCGACGTTACACACTGGAACTCCTTCCGGGATCTCGCGGAGCGGAAGCGTGTTGCCCGGTGAGATCTCGGCGCTGATGCCGATCTGGATCTCATCGCCGACGGTGATGCCTTCGGGCGCAAGCACAAGTCGCTGGTCGCCGTCTTCGAATTCGACGGCCGCGATGGGTGCTGCGCGCGCTGGATCGTGTTCGATGTCGACAATCTCTCCACTGAGGACATCCGTTCCTTCCTCGTTCGTTCGGTGAGAGAGGTTGGCCTTGTATCGATTCGAGGGAGCACGGAACGTCGGTGTTCCGCGACCACGTCGCTGACCGAGGATGCGTCGTCCCACGATCAGAACACCCCAATCCGTGAGGCGACTTCCTGTGCGTCGTCGTCCTCGGATAGGCGCACGGTGGCCTTCTTCGTTCCCTGTGGCGTTACTTGCGTTGTGACGCTCTCGGCGGCGATGTCGAACAGCTCTGCGAGCGCCTCCTTAATCTCGGGTTTCGAGGCGTCGAGAGCGACGATGAACTCAAGTTTGTTATCGTAGTCCATCTTGTCCATCGCCTTCTCGGTCACGTTCGGATGACGGATTATGTCCGTACCATTGCTCATCTGTTGCTCACCTCCTCGATTGCGCTCTCGGTGAAGACGGTGAGCCGACCAGCGTGTGTACCTGGGGCGAGATCTTCCGCGTAGACCTCTTGTGCCGTCGCCACGTCAGCGCCAGCGAGATTCCGAGCAGCTTTCGATGGCTCTTCGCTCGTTACGAAGAGGATCGACTTTGGCTGCTTGTACTTTCGCCCGCGAGTCGTTCCGCGACCGGCACGAACCGTCTTGCCGTCGTCTGCGCGTTCGATATCCGCGTGGATGCCGAGTGCTTCGAGAACCTCGGTGACCGCTTGGGTCTTCACAAGATCCTCAAACTCGTCGCTCACGACCACCGGAAACTCGAGATCGTCGTCGAATTGGTGACCGCGCTCGCGCACGAGTTCGACATCAGCCGTCGCCGCAAGTGCGCTTTGCACTGCGAGTTGGCGTTCTTTCTTGTTGATCTTCTTCCCACGATCCGTCTCGGTCTTGGGCGGGTGTGCCCGGCGACCACCGACGGTTTGTGGAACGCGCCGACCGACGCTGTTCTGGCGTGGCACGTGGGCCATGCCGCGTCCGCTGCCGAACGATTCGGCGGGCGTACGCATTCCAGCGTACTCGTCAGCACCGTAGTCCTGTGCTCGATTGGCTTGGGCGGCGCGCACCGCACGCTCGACGAGGTCGGGGCGGTATGGTGTCTCGAACACCTCGGGGAGATCTATCTCTCCACTCTCGCTGCCGTCCAAACCGCGTACTGTTGCCTTCATCCTTGGTCACTCTTCGTAGAGACGTACCGGACCTCTGGATCGAGGCGCGGTTGGTCGTTCGGTCGGACGGCGGGGCGGAGTCGCACGAGGCGCTGTTTCGGTCCTGGCAACGAGCCTTTCACGAGAACGTAGCCACCGTTGACCTCACCGTAGTTGATGAAACCGCCATCAGGCGTCACGTCCTCGTCACCGATGGATATGATTCGCTTGTTCAACTCGGTCCGCTGGTGGTAGCCCATCTGTCCCTGTTGTGGGACGGTTGAGCGAACACGCGATGGGTTCCATGGGCCGAGGTTACCGATACGGCGTTTCCAGCCCTGTCGGTAGTGTTTGCCCTTTCGCTTTTGGACACCCCAGCGCTTGACGGGACCCTGTGTCCCTTTGCCTTTCGTGATACCCGCGACATCGGTGTACTCGCCCGCTCGGAAGACATCCGAAACGGTGTGTTCACCGCCGTCTGCGAGGAGATCCATGGCGAAGTCAACTCGCTCACCGAGCGTTCCTCCGCCCACGCGTGTCTCCATTACGTCCGGTTTTCGCTTCGGGACGCTCGGGAGTTCACCCGGGAGCGTGTGCGTGATAAGACGCACATCCCCGAGATCTCCCGTTTCGAGAGCGTCTCGAATGATCTGTTCTTGTCCCTGGTGATCACTGCGCTCGTCTGGAAGATCGACTGCACGTTCAAGGTCCTCGTGAACCTCGTCAGTCCAAACTTCCGTGAGCGGACGGTGACCGTATGGGGTCTTCTCGTAGGCCCGAAGGGCGACCGCGCGCACTGGCGGGGTCTCGATAACCGTGACAGGAACGGTCTCCTCCATCCCTTCGCGGGGAGAATCGGGCTCATCGTTGATCAAAACGACGTGGGACATCCCGGCCTTGTAGCCGGCGAACCCCTGAAGCCCAACCTGCCCGTCATCGTCGGGCCAGGTGCTGATTCGAGGCACCTCGCTCGACGCGCGAACGCGTGGGCCGAAGCCCATCGAGCCTTTTCGTGGTCTGCTTGGCGTTGGCATGGTTTTTCAATATTCACTCCAGATTGAGGCACGCAAGTGTTGCAAACATCGCTTCTTCAGTTCGCACGGTCTTGCTGCCTTGATTTGGAACCGTATTGAGCCAGAGGTCGAACCGGGACCTGTCCGGTTTCGGTCCGTCGTCCGACGTGTCATCTCGTGCGCCGACCGCATCTGGGTCGACGTCTAATATCTCTGGAAGGCCACGTTCCGGTGCACCGAACGCAACGGTGTACGCACTGTCACCTTTGCCTTCGGCTGCATCCGTGTCCGTATCCGTGCTCGTACTCGTGCTAGTGACTCCAGCTCCGTCGTCAGTCAGTTGTTGACGGAGAGTACGGAGCAGCGAGATAGAGAGTACCTCGCCGTAGCGCGACGACGCGATACGGAACCCCGCATCGGGTCGCTTGAGCACTGTATCTAACTCCGCGCGCTCAACGCTCATCCCTGGAAGGGGATTATTAACGATCCGCGCACGAAGTGGCCGTCGCGAAGAGATCCTGATGGTAACGCGCTCTCTCTCATCCACCGACATATTCGGTGGAACAACGAGAGAGAGTGGGTGTTGCAGGCCGCAATTGACCCGAACGCGCCCGTCAGATCCGACCTCGGTCACGATTCCCTGTCTTAACGACCCCGAATCGTTCGATCCGGAGCCGGTCTGTGCGACAGCGCGGAGTGGCGGCAAGACGCCCACGTACTCCAGTTCGTTCCGCCGTCCCCAGACTTCCTTTCGGAGGTACGGGGGTGTGGCCGCGTAGGCCAGGACGGTGCGAACGAACCCGCCATCGCGCCTGCGTTCCCCCTCCGAATCGGGGTACACGACAAGACGATCGACCCGAAACACCGTCGCCGCACGGGCGACGTAACCGAGTTTGCGGGTCGCCTCCCGCTTGTCTCGGGCTTCTCGGGTCAGCGATGACGGCACGAGTACGGTAACTGTCATGCCGATACACTTCCTCACTATCCACTAGACTGTGCTACTCCTTCCGGATACGCTCGTAAAAGGATAGCGCTTCAGTACGGGAATGGGACGGCTTCGCACGCTAATTCGGGTCACTATGCCATGCAAAAACAAGGACATGACGACCGCACTCCGGTACGCTTTTATGGTTGACCGCCGTCGGTCTGATTGCAGACAGGCGCTGGTAGTGTAGTGGTATCACGTGACCTTGCCATGGTCACAACCTGGGTTCAAATCCCGGCCAGCGCATTGCTGTTGTTCTTTCGTTTCAAGTTTTAAGTCTCCAGTTGCTAACAGAACTTCATAGTGGCCTGTCCCGATCACGTTCCACCGGACCACGTATTCACGCCACAGCCACGGTGGAACAGCACGGACGCACGCTGGCTGGAATCAATAACAAAACATATCTATTTTTCTGTACGCTTAAGTAAATATAGTTGACATAAGTAGATGGGAAACGATACAGATCATCTCAAATAATCTAGGAACGGTATGATCATCCAAACGATACAACAGCATAGCGTTACGGTCATCGACCACACTATGGAGATGTTATTTCACATGTATTTCCCACATCCATCTCATTTGTCCGATCTCACAGTACGAATGTAGGAGAGGGAGCCGTTGTTTTCTTTAATTCGCAATGCAAATAGTAATAGAACATAAGTGAAAATAGTATGTTCTAATTCGAAAATTATATTGACAATGGATACAACAGAACGAGTCAGCCAGTCGGTTGCCGTGCCCCAACACTCCAAGCTACCGGGATCGACTGGCTGTATTCCATGAACGATTACACTGGATGCTCCCGAACACTCGTTCTCCGCGCAATCACCCTGCGTGCGATTGGATCCGTCACGTCTCCGTACTGTGAGACCTATACGACAAATTACTGACTGAATAATAAAAACATTTTTGAAATTTTAACGAATTGGTTGTAGCTTCTCTCGTAGGTCATAGGATGAGACACAGCATATGGAGTCAGGAGGCACTTTTTCAGTCTGGTCTCTGATCCCGCTACCCCCTTCGTCGACGGAGCACGGTGATAATCCCGAGCAGTGGGAGTCCAAACACGATGAGATACGGGATCGCGTAGGTTCCACCGACGAAGAGTGCACGCACTGCGACGATGACACCGTTGACCGACGAAACAAATGCATCAAGAACACCCGTCTCGTACCATTGCTTCGGTTTCTCGCGTGTGGGTGATGGTTCGTTGAGTTCGACAGTGACTGTCGCGTAGGTGATCTGGTTTTCGAGCGCACGGCGCTGTGCTTTCAGCCGCTCGATTTGTCCCTGGACTGTCGAAAGTCGCTCTCCGACCGCGAGGACACTCTCTGTATCATTCGCCTGATCGTAGAGTTTCCGGAGACGGTCACGCTGAGCGCGGAGGTTTTTCAAGCGTGCTTCGAGATCGACGACACGATCGGTCACGTCTGTCGTATTTGTCTCTGCTCGTCGTACCTCACCCTCTTGCTTTACGCGTTCGAAGAACGTCGAGAAATTCTTCGCGGGAACACGGTAGACGACCCGACCGCTGGTCCACCTCCTGTCTTCCGAACCGCTTACACCCTCCGAAGAGTCGCTCACGAACCCACCATATGACTGGACGGCTTGGGTAAGATTCGTCCTGGCTGCATCGAAGTCCATCACCTGACTACGCACGAACCCGGTTCGAATCAGCGCCTGCTGAGCCTGTGCATTCGATTGGACATCTGACGTTTCTTGAGCAGCATCGCCACCAGTAGCAGATGGTTTGCTACCGCTATCACCACCAGTGTTGCTACTAATACTCTTCGTTCCTCCGAGATCGCTGGCCGAACAACCAGACAGCAAAATGAGAAAAACGAGAGCAAGAACGGTTACCGTTCGTTTAGTCGTCGCCATAACTACTGTTTGACACCTGATCACGTGCAACATCACAACAGAGAGATAAATATTTTATCTTGCAGATACGTGTACACCAGCGTTTCTCTGACGCTGATGGCGGATAGGTTAATGCCGAACAGAGCTCGATCTCGGAGCCATCTTTTGAGAGAGTTGTCGTTGCTGGCAGTACGCTTACGTTCGCTCCGAGAGTGGATCGCGTATGTCCGTTATCGCACTTTTGAGTGTTGCTCCGGTTCAGGAAGACAGTATGGGGGCTGAAGTAGCGAAAGCCGTCGATGCACTCGATGCGTTCGACGTGTCCTATGAGACCAATCCGATGGGAACCGTCATCGAGACAGACAGCATCGGCGAGCTTTTCAGAGCTGCCGAAGCTGCTCATACAGCCGTTGATGGAGATCGGGTGAGTACTGTCTTGAAGATCGATGATAAGCGGACGATCGATCAGTCCGCCAGCGAGAAGGTCGAGAGCGTAGAACACCACCTCGGACGGGCCGCAAAAAGCGACGATCGGTGATTCGAGCGACACGCTATCCGAACCGACAACCGATTTATTACTCGCGCCGGAGCCATTGATATGGAGAGTCTCAACCGGATGGCGACCGAACTCATCGATGAGGCACTTGAGTTCACCGATGAGCTCGCGATCGACGCCTACGAGCTCGAAAACGGAGCGACGGTACTTGATTTCGGAGTCGATGCAATTGGTGGTCTCGAAGCTGGACTATTATTGACCGAGATTCAGACCGCTGGTCTTGCAACTGTCGCGTCTTCACTCGACGAAATCGGAGGCGCTCCCCGACCATTCGTCGAACTCTCGACAGACCATCCCGCACGCGCGCTGCTTTGCTCACAAAAAGCAGGCTGGGAGCTATCTATCGAAGGAGAGAGCACGAGCGATAACGAGGCAGCTGACGATGGAAGCAGCAGTGAAAACGCGATGTACGAGGGGCTCGGGAGTGGTCCGGCCCGTGCACTCGTCGCTACCGAGGAGGAGTTTCGTCAGCTCGGATACGCTGATGCGTTCGATTTCGCGGTTCTTACCGTCGAATCCGACGAACATCCGACGGAGTCGGTCGCAGCCCACGTCGCGGACATGTGTGACGTTCAGCCAGGGAGTGTCTTTCTCCCAGTCTTCTCGACTGCGAGTATCCCAGGAAGTGTTACGATGGCAGCCCGTGCGGCCGAGCTGGTGGTGTTCCGGGCGTTCGAACTCGGATACGATCCGCTCGAACTTCTCTCCGTGTCAGCTCGCGCGCCTGTCGCGCCCGTTGCCAGCGATGAAGCGACTGCCATTGCCCGGACGAACGATGCACTCGCCTACGGTGGTCAGGTCCATCTCACGGTCGAGTCGGATGCCGAGCTCCTCTCAGAGCTTTCCTCAAGCGCGACGGACGAGTACGGTACGCCGTTCGCAGATATTTTCGAATCGGTCGATTGGGACCTATACGAGGTCCCAGAAGCAATCTTCGCGCCAGCACAGGTCACCGTCGATGTGGTAGGTGGTCCAACGAAAGCATACGGGCAAGTGAACGAAGAGCTCTTGCTAAACTCGTTCGGACTACGATGAAATTCAAAGTCATCCCGGAACCACGTTCACGCTCGTTCCTCCGGAAAGCACAGCAGACACTTCCACTTGTTCCCAGTAGTGAGGACGACTGTTGTACCCTTCTCATAGCAGACACCGAGATCGACAGCCGCGACACTGCTCGAGAATGGATCACGTTTCTCCGAGCGCTCGGACTGGTTGCTGAATCAGACGGCCGATACTATCAGCGTCGGAATCGATCAGCAAACGACACCGCAACAGCGTTTCGAGAGCGCGTCTACGCGGCCGAATCAGTGCTGCGGGCACTCGATGAAACAGATTCACTATCGGCTGACGAGATTTTCGAGCGAGTCCGTGTTCCACCGTGGGAGCAAAACCGCCGTCAGGACTGGGAATCCGTCTGGCACGAGCGCGTGCACCGACTACTGGAATGGGCCGTCGTGCTCGACCTCGCAGAACAGGAGGACGAAAACCACTACAGAGCAATCCGTTCAGCGGGAGAATAAACCGTCTTCTCCGGAGACCTCTTCGTAACCGTCGTGGACGCCTGTTACTCAGTCGTTAGCAGGTAACCGAATACCGGGGGTTACGACCCTACAGATCGCTGAATAGTGCTGAACAGTAGCTCGATCGACGAAACGATTAACCCACCATTTTGGGTTCTGTTTCGCTTTTCTCGCCCGAATAGATCCGCTCGATTTTCTCTTCGAATTCGTCGATGATATTTCGGCGTTTGAGTTTCATCGAGGAGGTGAGCATATCATTTTCGGGCGTCCACTCGGTGGCAACGAGTTCGAACGCCTTGATGCGCTCGTGTTTTGCAAAGTCCTCGTTTACGCGTTCGATCTCTTCACCGATCCACTCACGAACACGCTCGTCGGTTGCGATTGCTTCGGGATCGTTGGGGAGATTGACGTCGTTTGCGTCTGCCCATCGGGTGATGGCTTCGAAGTTTGGAACGATCAGTGCACTAATGAACTTCTGATCGTCGCCAAGAACCATTACCTGCTCAGTGCGGTCGCTGGTGGCAAACGAGTCTTCGATAGGACCAGGAGCGATATTCTTTCCGGTATCGAGGACGATCAACTGCTTCAACCGATCGTGGTAGATGAGATACCCGTCGTCGGTTTGTTCGACGATATCACCGGTTCGGAACCATTGTTCAGTTTCTCCATCGCCTCCACTCTCCACGGATGTGAACGCTTCGACGGTCGCTTCGGGGTTGTTCCAGTAGCCTTCAGTGACGTTCGGGCCTTTGACAAGCAGTTCACCGATGTCGCCGGTCGCCTTCTCTCGTTGATCGGGGCCAACTACCTCTTTATCGAGTTTCACGTCGACACCAACCAATGGCGGACCAAGCGTACCGGGACGCATGTCCTCAGTCGGGTTCACACAGACCACCGGAGCGGTTTCTGTGAGACCGTATCCCTCGACGATCGGAAAGCCCATTCCCTGAAACATCCGACAGAGCTCTTCAGAGAGGCTTCCTCCGCCGCTAATCAGCAGCTCTAGATTTCCGCCCATCTGTTCTTTCACGCTACTAAAGACCAACCGATCAGCGAGCGCACGTTTGGCACGGAGTCGCTTGCCGGGATCATCCGTGTTGGCATACTCGGTCGCAACATCGACAGCGAGGTCGAAAATACGCTTTTTCGCATCGGATTCCTGAGCTTGTTCGCGCATCTGATCGTAAATGCGCTCGTAGACCCGAGGAACGCTCGTTACTGCCGATGGTTTCACGGTCGAGATGTCCTCCGAGACGGTATCGGGTGACTCGGCGTAGGAGACGGTCGCACCGGCCGCGAACATCATGAAGTGGTTGGACGTTCGCTCAAATACGTGCGCGAGCGGAAGGAACGACAGCGAAGTGAGCGATGAATCGAGGGCTGGAGCGTCTTTACGATCCGGACGAGGACCGAATCGCTTTCGGATCTGATTGATGTTCGCACGGAAGTTTCGGTGGGTGAGTTTGACGCCCTTCGGTTTACTGGTCGTCCCAGATGTGTAGATGAGACTCGCCAGATCGTTCGGCTCGCGGCCGATGATCCAAGCCTCGTAGTCGCCCTCATTACCGTTCTTCGCGCCGCGTTCGTGAAGCGCGCCGAGCGTGATGATATCCTCACGGTCCTCGTAACCGTCCACTGCGTCGATGACGACAATGAATTCGAGATTGAGACTATCCTCAACTTCGAGCACTCGTTCGAGTAACTCCTCGTTTTCGACGACGACACCAGTTGCATTGGGATCAGAGAGTAGATACTCCACCTGATTCGGTGACGACTCCGTGTAGACCGTCGTTACGACGGCACCGGCTGCTAGCAACGCGAAGTCCGTGTGTGCCCACTCCATGCGTGTGCTCGCAAAGATGGCCACCCTGTCGTCCGGTTCGACGCCGATGTCTCGAAACCCTGCGGTGAGATTCATGACAATGGAATGCATCTCACGGTACGTCAGTTGGCCATACTCACCGGGTGGAGCGGAATCGACGATGCCTGCATCACACAGTGATCGGTCGTACACACCTCCCTTGTACTGCTGTGCAACGCTATCGGAATGGCGCGATGCACTCTCAGCGAAGAGTTGTGATATTGTGTTGTCACCAATAACCGAGTCGGAGTACTCCCGTTCTGCCGTCAGCCAGTCGGGCGTGGAAACCATATTCACCATCTCTGGCACCGATGGTATATACCCGGCTAAAACGAAATACGACGATATTCGAGTTTATCCAAGGGAAGGTTAATAAGATTCGAATATATGTAGACGAATATAATAACCTGTATCTCAGGTAACTAGAATACACTGCGTTACAGTGACGACAATCCTGTAATATTGGTGTTGGTATCGGTCGTCGAACCAGAATCGGAGCCAGTGTCAGAAGCACGACCGAAATCCGGATTTGATCCAAACCCGAGGCTCGGATCTTTGAACGTCTCTCTAATGAGAGCATCGTGCCCTCGACGGAGTCGTTCAGAGAGTGCTTGGTGTGAGATATCGAGGATGTCGGCGAGTTCGTCGAGCGTGATCTGTCTTGGAACGCTGAAGTAGCCGCGCTTGTGCGCTTCCGCGAGCGCTTCGTGCTGTTCGGCGGTTAGCCCAAGCGGTGTTGACTCCGAGGTATCGTCACCGAGTCCGCGGATGCGGTCGATTGTATACGTCAGATTGTACTGCTGGCAGCATTCGCAGGTACGTTGGAGAGCCTGACGCGAGGAGAATAGAAGTTCAAACGTCCATTGGTCGTCAGTGCCGTATCCGTCGAGGAGGATTACCTCCGAGTTTAGAATGATCTGACAGAGGAGATGGACTTCGTGTTGCCAGTGTATTCGGTAGAGTCGACGGTCGTCAGCGTGGATGATCTCTTCAGCAGCGTTCACACTCGGATCGGCCGCCATCGCACTCTCCAGTGCGGCATAATCGTCTGTTTGCGCCCACATCAGCGGCATAACAGCCTCGTTTCCTGTGGCCACGAGATCCGAACACTCGAATCTAAGCTCCGAGAGGGCTGTGAAGGTCTCGTGGAGGGCGAACTCTTCAGCGGGGATACGAGCAGTCACAAGAGTCGCGCTCTCGTGCTGTGGTGCTCCGGTCGATGCCGATGGTTCGTCCCGCTGTTGTTTCGGTTTCATAGGGAGTCACTGCTGTCCAAAGACGTGTCCGAACAGGGAGTTGCTGGTGCACACCAAGAGGACGGCGAATCCGACAGACCACAACTGGTGTGCCGTCCCGCCGGAATCGTGCTTTGTAGTTGTTTGTTTGGCTCCCGAGGGATAACCCTTCTCACCACTTTATAGAAATGCGTTGATAGAGTGATTTGAACCCGCTTTGGTGCTGTGGAATACGCTTGGCTCACCAGAGAAGAGTACTGAGTAACTGAATTATCTTTGTATCGACCGGTCAGATTATTCGCCTAGTTTTCTGACAGGTCGAGTATCGTTCCGACACCTTTGCTTTGTCCCTCCCGGAACACGAACCGCTGACCCTCCTCAACCACGTACGGGCGGAATTTGAATCGAACACGCGTTCGACCAGAATCACCAGGGAGCAGTTGTCGGCCCTCCGGATAGAAGGCAGCCGCCTCACACACTGTTTCAACGTGGACGACTGGTTCGTAGCCGTCGTTGATGCGCGTGGGATGGTTCAGCACCATCACTTCTGCTTCGAACTCCCGAACGGGCTTCGGGTCAGCATCGCGTGGAACGAGGATCATTCCGCGTTCGATGTCAACTTCGCGGATGCCTTTGAGCGCGATGCCGACGATGCGACCCGCCTTAGCTTCGTCGACGCGGTGATAGTGCATCTCGATAGAGCGAACCTCCACGTCTCTGAACGAGCCATCGGCCATCGGCCCGATTAGAAGTTCATCACCCGCCTCAACGGTTCCAGAGCGGACCGTTCCGGATGCGACGGCACCGACGCCGGTGATCTTGTACGTACGATCGATGTACATCGAGAACTCGCCTGTCCCATCGGCGGTCTTTGGAAGCTGTTCGAACAGCTCATCGAGCACTGGCAACCCAGCCATCGTCACCGCGCTTGTCGTAACGACCGGAACCACAGTTTCCGAAATCTCTTCGATAGCGGCCTCGACGCCGTGTCGCTGTATTCCCAGCGGCGAGCGATCGGCGTCTCGAAGTAAGCGTTCGACCTCGCGTTCGACCTCATGAACGCGCTTGTCGGTCACCATATCGGCTTTCGTGATGGCGACGATCGTCGGTAGTTCGGTGGCGAGCAGAATGCCGAGATGCTCACGGGTGGTCTTCGTCGGCCCGTCGTCCGCTGCGATCGTCAACAAACCGTAATCGAGTTTTTGTCCGACAAGTCCGCGGATCGTCGTTCGGAGCCACGGCTCGTGACCCACAGTATCGACGAACGAAACGAGTCGATCGGCCTCTTCGACGATTCGCGCGCGGTCTTGCTTCCGGTGAGGATTGTTCGTCCGGATCGGACCATCGTCGTCGAAACCGTAGACGCCATACGAAAGATCGGCCGAAAGCCCGCGTTCGACTTCGTGTGGTTGAACATCGAGAAAGCTGCGCGTGCTTCCTTCCCCGTTATCGGGCTGTCCCGTCACGAGCGAGCCAACAAGCGTGCTCTTTCCGTGATCGACGTGTCCTGCGGTACCGACAACGATGTGCCCATCATCAGTGTTGAGCATCGATCCTTCGCAGATGGTTGCGACACCGACCAATCCTTCGTCACCGACACCCCACGTCTGTACCTCCTCGATGTGCGATCCAGCTTCCTCTGAGAGCAACGAGAGAACATCCATCGACTCGGAAAACGTCTCCGCATCGATTCCGGCAAGGCCACCATCGTCAGTGACACCAACGACGTACGTCGCCTCGCCGTCACCGGAGAGCACCCGGTGGCGTAGTTGTGCTGCGAGGCTTTCGAGACGACCATCAGCGAGGTGGATTTCGCGTGTGAGTCGTTCTTTGAACTCAACATTACCGCCCTCCTGCTCACCGCGCTCGAGTGCTTGTTCGAGTACAGCCCGGTCCGGGCTCATTGATCGTTACTAGCGGTTGATCGAATAAAAGGTTTCGCGCCGGTCTACCGGACGGATGCACAGCTGAACAGACATCAACGATCGTTTCGAATCATTTCTAGTGCTTCGAGTAAACCGTCAACGAATGCGCCATCTGTAATGTGATCGGCGGCTGATTTCGCTCGGTCGTCAGCGTTTGCCACCGCGTAGGCTTCGCCAGCAATTTCGAACATTGCAGCGTCATTTTCGGAATCACCGACAACGGCGAACGATTCCGGATCGTTACCAAGACGAGACGTGATATTCGTGAGTCCAGTTCCCTTATCCACATCGTGTGCGGTTACGTGATACGCGTACCCGGTATCGAACACGCGCATCCCCTCGCGTTCGGCGATCTCACGGAGGGGTTCGAGCGGTTGATCACAGCTCACAGCAAGCTCTGTTTCCCGCCATCGATTTGCAAAGTCTACACCCTCCCACCCGAGCGAGTATCCTTCTTCGGAGTATTGTTCGATGACCCGATGGGCGGCCTCACGGTCACCGGTAAACACGATCTCATCATCATCAGCGAGGTA
Organism: Halocatena marina; assembly: GCF_023276375.1. Taxonomy (GTDB): domain Archaea; phylum Halobacteriota; class Halobacteria; order Halobacteriales; family Haloarculaceae; genus Halocatena; species Halocatena marina. The sequence goes on from NZ_JALLPK010000001.1 coordinate 2,094,219, forward strand.
GACCGCTCCTCCGTTCTCCGCGATGATACGAACTGGAATGCCTAGAAATTCACAGAGTCCGACCGGATACGGGAGTGATTTCCCGGTTGCGATGACGACTGGTTCGGGCCATTCGCGGAGAGGTTCGAACACCCTCGGGTCGAGCGATTGGTCCGCGCGGGTCAGTGTTCCGTCAATGTCGACTGCCAATGCTCGCATACACGTGATCGTCTCCCTGCACTCAAGTATACATCCGTTGCTCAGACGCTTTGTCCTAACTACTTGTGAGTTGTTCGTATGCAGCGTTTACACGCTTGAACGCCTCTTTGCTCCCTGTTTCAGTGTCTGGATGGGCGTCCTTTACCTTCTCTCGGTAGGCGCGCTTGATCGCTGGTTTGTCCGCACCTGGATCGAGGTCGAGAATGTCGTACGCCTCCCTCCGCGTTGGCATCGTCGGGCTTGACGATGATGGCTGCCCAGTCTGTCGGGTCCGTCTACCTTCTCCGTGTTGACCGTTGTGCGTCTGGCGCTGGCGTTGCGTGCTGAAGCCGGCGCGTCGCGCCCATTCACTTCGTGGTTGCCAATCTTCGCGCGGACCAGCACCGAAGCCGCCGCGACTGCGTTCGTTCTGTCCATTGTTGGCTCGTCCAAGTTCTTCGACGCGCCGATAGACGCGTCGTGAGAGCCGTCCAGACGCCTGATACCACATGAGATAGGCAACGATTCCGAACAAAAACGCAACGAGGAAGACGAACGGCTCATATACGATACCAACGACAACCAAAAGCGCGGCTAATCCTGCAAAAACGGCGGCAATCGACAGTATGAGCCGATTTCTATCCACTATTCCCATTATTAGTCGAGGAACATTCTCGTTTTCGGTCGTAAACAGACATGACTGATGGATTATATTTGGAAACGATGCAATTCTCGTCTCTTTCCATCGAATCCTGATCTCCGTCGGTTGGTCCAATGACTACGACGAGCACCAATGATCGTCATAGGATTCTTGTCGTGACAGATGCTACCTTTCTGCATGAGTGTTTCCGGACTGTGTGAGTTCTGCATGCAAAACGAGGTCGTAGACGGATGTGACCGGTGTGGACGCCTCGTCTGTGAGCGCCACTACGATAAGAAGACAGGATTTTGCACGGACTGTCTCAAAGAGATGGGACAATCACCAGAAGAGAATGATACCCAGCATCGCAAGCCCGATGACGTCGATACGTACCGATTTTGATTGGAGGGTTGGGGTGGGTAATGAGCGAGTTGGCCGGCATATAACAGCAGTAACAGCGACATGACTGTTCGCTCACACCGAATCGTTTCGGCAGCTTCAGTGATACTCTCATCTGAGAAATAGACGGTCGACAAAACACACCATCGTTTTCCCTGCTCGAAATCGAATTTACGTTCGATATCGATTGAGTTGCCGTTTGAGGCGTTTTGCCGCCTCACCTGCGGCTCTTGCGAACTGCTCGCCCTCGCCAGCAAAGATAATTCCCCGCGAAGAGTTGATGAGCCCGACACCGTCCGCGAGTCCAAACTCGACGGCTGCTTCGGCATCACCACCCTGTGCCCCAACACCGGGAACGAGAAACGGGATATCGGGGACTTGTTCGCGCACGTCCTGTAGCTCTTCAGGAGCAGTTGCTCCGACTACCAGCCCGACGTTCCCGTGCTCGTTCCATCCGTCGGCGAGATCTGCGACTCGCTCATAGACCGCCTCACCGCTCTCGAGTTCGAGATTCTGAATGTCCGAGCCGCCTGGGTTCGAGGTGCGACAGAGGACGAAGATTCCCTTCTCTTCGCGCGAAAGGAACGGCTCCACTGAATCCCGTCCCAAGTAAGGGTTCACTGTGATGGCGTCAGCGTGATCCAGCAGCGCAGCATATCGGCGCGCGGTGTTGCCGATGTCAGCTCGCTTTGCATCGAGCAAGATGGGGACGCCTTTTCCCTCGGCGTACGCGATCGTTTCCCTGAGTGCCCGCCACCCGTCTGCGTCCTCGTAGAAGGCCGCATTGGGCTTGTAGGCGGCTGCGTGCTCGTGGGTAGCATCAATGATCCGGCGATTGAACGCCCAGCGTGGGAGATCATGCTCAGAGAGATGATCCGGAATCCGCCGCATATCGGGATCGAGACCAACACAGACGACGCTATCGATAGTGCTGATGCGTTCACGGAGGCGGTCAAAGAACATACCGCCCATTTTGTGGGAGGGGATTAGGCGCTTCCGTCTGTGTCATCGGGACTAGCATCCCTGCTTTCGTCGTCTGTTCGTGATGTACGATCGCATGCTCCCGTTCGTTGGAACGCACCGCGTCGTTCGAGATCAGATGGTGTTCGACACATCTCTGGTGCGCTCGTCGACTGCGGGACAACGCAGTTGTTACAGTTCTCACAGAGGACAGTCGCACGTCTATCTGTAAGCAATCGAGCGGCCAGACGCGGCTCCGCGTAGTTCGCTGATGACCGCCGTCCCCTGAAAGATGAGTCCAACACCGGACACAGCAACCGATTCGAGCTCTCTGATAAGTGTCTTGACCGTCTCGTCACCGGTACCAGCATATTCGAGCAACGGCGCACTTCGCCCGGTTCACCCGCTTATCGAGTGAGAAGAGCACACCCCGGAATCGTCGCTACCTTCTGAAGAGTGGAATCCCGTAGAGCAGGTGCAAAAACGAAAGCACGGCCCAAAATCAACAGCCTGCAATCACGACTCGTTATGCGTGGCCGCTATGGCTGTACGGATAACATCGAGGACGCGTTTTATCTCGCCTCCGTCTTCGAGAAAGACGAGCACGCGGGGAGGCGCAACGGCTTTCGGTCGCGCGCGCAAGTTCGCCTCTTCACTGACCGATGGGATTGCGTCGAGACCTGCCCGAAATTCGAGGCGAGCGCGGTCTGTGTGGATGTATACATCGGCAAGCTGAGTCACTTCATCGCCATCAGTTGTGATCGTGTACGCGAACGTCCCGCTGTCGCTCCCTTCGGCGTCTGGGTCAACATCGACTACATCGAGAGTGGAGAGCAGCCCATCGGCTCGGGCAGTCACTTCACTTGCGAGTAGTTCACCAATGCGTCGGCCGTCGGTTACGCGCTCGTTAGTCATGCTATACACCCCATATAATGTCGTAGACTCTGATATAACATATCAATCACGACTCGTGGAGATCAGACAGCGCGCGTTCGGCTACATTACTCACGTCGAGTCCCATACGATGGGCATACAACACTGCTGCAGCATCGATCGTCAATCCGAGCTCCGTCTGTAACCGATTGATTGCGGCGACGGATTCCTGTTTCGTCTCGCCCGCATCGACGAGTGCGCTGAGTACTCGCTCGAACGTCGTTCGGGTGCGGAGGATCGATTCATCCGGCGCAAAATCTTCTGGAACCGAGACCGATTCCGGAGCAAATTCAGCGACAAGCTCGCCGTCGTCGCGTCGGAGTATTCCTTCACCGACAGCGACATCGATGAGTCGCTTTGCCTGATTGGGGGAGAACCAATCGCGGTCGAGCGACAACGCGACGATGAATTCGCTTTCCTCAATGCGTGACTGACCCTTCGTGCGAAATGGTGCGCCGACGGCTACGCGGAGACTCATCGCTCATGCTCCCTTTCGCCCACGACCTAATACTGTCGTTCTGCATCGAGCATTTGAAGTACTTCTCTGGGCTGTGTAGCGGTATGAAGGATCAGGGACGTTCTCCCAAGAAACGAACTGGTGGCCGCCGTCGGCCGATTCGTAAAAAGCGCAAGCATCAACTCGGTCGTTCGCCGACGGAGACCCGTGTCGGCGATACGAAGCTCAAGACGATCGATGTCCAAGGTGGAGAGACGAAAGTCCGCGCCATCTCGGTGGACACCGCGAATGTAGCAACCGGAGACGGTGTCGTCAGCTCGACGATCGAAACCGTCGTCGAGAACGGCGCAAACCCCAACTACGTCCGACGTAACATCATCACGAAGGGCGCAATCATCGAAACTGACGATGGACGCGCGCGCGTCACGTCCCGCCCCGGACAGGTCGGACAAGTCAGCGCTGTTCTTCTCGACGAAGAGTAGCCGTTTTTTCAGACGTTACGGTTTCGGCGCAGCGTTCTGAAGCGCCGTTTCGGCGATGTTGCCTCCGTAGTCGGCGCTGCGCGAGAGCGAGTCGACGATGAGCCCAAGCGGCTGGGCCTGTTGTGGATCGAGTTCGCGGATGTCTCCGTCGACATCTCGTGCCAGTGAATCCATATCACGAACGTGCTCGCGGGCCTCATTCCCTAGTCTCGTCGCTTCTTCCGGATCGTCGTCAAGCACGGCCTCCATCGACATCTCGACGGCGTTGGAGGCCTCTGACCGGAGCTCTAGAAGTCCCTCCGCGACTTCGTCCGAGATCTCGCCGAGCTCGAGTGCGAGTTCTGCGATCTTCGTCGCGTGATCTGCGACACGCTCAAGCTGTCGCGCGCTCGAATGGTAATCGAAGCACGTCTCCCGTGGAAGCCCGACTTCGGTCGCAGCACTCGGATCTCGAAGCACTGACCGGAATACCCGCGAAACCATATACCAAAGTCGATCGACGTCGTCGTCGCGCTCGATAACATCCGCCGCCAGGTCGGTGTCGTTTTCGACGAGGGCCGTGACAGCGTCGGAAAGCATACTGAGCGAGACGAGACGCATCCGCGTGATGGCATTTACAATAGATAGTTCCGAAGAATCGAGAAGATCCTGAAGCGACACTTTCTCACTCGTTTCGCCGATCACTTCGAGACCAACGAGTCGCTGCGATGACTGTCTGATTGCTCGCCGCTGGGCAGCTGTGATCCGAGAGGATGTGAGTGTGATAACGTCGAACCCACTCACATACATTGTCACTACTGTCCGCATCAACTCCGATCCATCGAGGTCTGTAATATCGAGCTGTCCCTCTGTCCGTTCTCGATCGCCTCGCGGCATCAATAACAACGAGTCGTCTTCCGGGTAGAACTCGACAACGCTCCCTGCCTCGACACCGTTGTCTGTTGCCCACGATTTCGGAAGCGAAACGGTGTACGTCGACCCACCAGTTACCTGCACCTTTCGCGTTTCCATATATACCATGACGCATGCAGAACAATAAATCAATCTATCGCTATATACCTGCGAGCAATATACGGTGTCTTAAATACTCTCTCGTCAATAATGGGAATGAAATCCTGCAGAACTGTATTTGGTGTAGCGGATATAACCCTCTCAATTGATCGTGATTAATATCTCTCTGTACGCCTCACTCCCTCACAGTCAATAGAATATTGTTGTATACATTGTCAACTATACTCGTGAATTTATTTCTGAAGAGGCATATATTTGAATTCATATCCCAGAGATATATGGTTCCAGCGTTACGAGATCTCCCATGGCACGTGAGGGATATCAGGAGCAACTCGATCAGCTTCGAGAGGACGTGTTGTACATGAGTGAAGTGGTGACCGAGAGCCTCCGGCGCGGTCTCGACGCACTCGAACAGAAAGACGACGATCTCGCGTGGATGGTGATCGAGGGAGACGAGGAGATCAACGAGATGTATTTAGAGCTCGAACAGAGCTGTATCGATCTCTTTGCACTCCAGCAACCCGTGGCAGGTGATCTTCGATTTATCGCGTCCTCGTTCAAGATCATCACCGACCTCGAACGCATTGCCGATCTCGCAACCAATCTCGGTGATTACGCACTCAACGCTGAAAGCGACGTATATCCCGAGGTCGATATTCAAGCAATCGGTGATCTAACGCTCGTGATGGTCGATGAGGCCATGACGGCCTACGCGGCCGAAGACACATCAGCCTGTTATGAAATTGCTGACCGAGACGACGATCTCGACGATCTGTGCGAGCGCGCGAGTGGTACCGTTGTTCGGGACCTCATCGAAACCGAGTTCGATTCTCTCAATGACGACACGGATGTCGAGAATCTCATGCAGGATGTTTCGCGGCTTTTGCTCACAATTCGTGATTTAGAGCGGGTTGGCGACCACGCCGTAAATATCGCCGCGCGAACGCTGTACATGGTCGACAATAGCGACGAGCTGATTTACTGAAATCCACCTTTTTCTATTCAGGTGTGCTTTGAGCACAACTCGGCGAGACGGTCGCCGTCGCTGGGACGCCCCACACTCACTTGCTGCGCTTGAGTGAACGCGAAAAATCACCTGTGGAATCAGAGCGTGCTTTACTGCGTCCACGAGGTGTCCGTCGTTTGAAAGTGATTGAACAGCGATTAAATGAGAACTTCTGGAACGGCTGGCGATAATAGGTGTGCTAAATAAATCAGCAAGTGAATAAATAGAATCGCTCGACCTGTCGAGAGTGGGGGGCTCGCTCTCCGATTTCTACTGGAATCCGATGCGTCCGCCTTGTTGTTGCTCGACCATATCCCGGCCACCGCGGAAGCGGTCTTCGATCTGTTCGTAGTAGCTCCGAATTTCGTCGGTGATGGTCGGACGGACCGCTTCCATCGCTTGACGGAAGTGGCGCATCTCCACCTCTTCGTTCTCCGGATCGTCACGGAGTGCTTCGATGGCGGACTCCCGGCAGATGCTCTGGATATCACTCCCGACGTAGCCGTTCGTCAGCTCTGCGAGCTCACGAAGGCTCACATCGGGTGCGAGTGGCGTGTCCGCAGTGTGGATTTGGAAGATCTGTTTGCGGCCCTCAAGTTCGGGTTCGCCGATGTAGACGAGTCGATCGAACCGTCCAGAGCGGATGAGTGCGGGATCGATCATGTCCGGGCGGTTCGTTGCACCGATGACCATCACGTTCTCCATCTCCTCCAACCCATCCAGTTCGGTCAGTAGCTGATTGACCACGCGTTCGGAGACGTTGCTCCCCACGTCACCGCCCCGGTTGGGAGCGAGGCTGTCGAGCTCGTCGAAGAAGATGACCGTGGGAGAGACCTGCCGTCCCTTGCGGAACGTCTGCCGGATGGCTTTCTCGGATTCACCAACCCACTTCGAGAGCAGTTGTGGCCCGCGAACACTGATGAAGTTGGCGTTCGTCTCGTTGGCCACTGCCTTGGCCATGAGCGTCTTTCCGGTCCCCGGTGGACCATACAGAAGGACGCCCGAGGGAGGCGTGATTCCGAGACGTTCGAACCGTTCCGGGCTGTTCATCGGCCACTCAATTGACTCTTGGACTTGCCCTTTCGGCTCGTTCAAACCGCCTACGTCATCCCACGTAACTTTCGGAAGTTCGACGAGGACCTCGCGCATCGCGCTCGGGTCGACTTCGTTCAGCGCACCACGGAAGTCACCACGTTTGATGATCATCCGATCGATGAGGCTCGGCGGGATGTCTTCCTCATCGAGGTCGATCTCTGGTAGATACCGCCGGAGTGCCTTCATCGCTGCTTCTTTCGTCAGCGATTCGATGTCAGCACCGACGAATCCGTGGGTTTCGTCCGCGAGCCTCCCGAGATTCACGTCATCAGAGAGCGGCATCCCCCGCGTGTGGATCTGTAAGATCTCCTCGCGGCCCGTCTCGTCGGGAACGCCAATTTCGATTTCCCTGTCAAAGCGGCCGGGACGCCGCAGTGCAGGATCAACGCTGTCGACGCGGTTGGTCGCGCCGATGACGATGACTTGCCCACGCGATTCGAGGCCGTCCATCATCGTCAGCAACTGAGCGACGACGCGTCGTTCGACTTCGCCGGTTACGTCCTCTCGCTTCGGTGCGATGGAGTCGAGTTCATCAATGAAGATGATAGCCGGGGACTCCTCACTCGCATCCTCGAAGATTTCGCGCAGTTGTTGCTCGGATTCGCCGTAGTATTTCGAGATGATCTCCGGACCGGCAATGGAGAAGAAACTCGCGCTTGTCTCGTTTGCGACTGCCTTTGCAAGCAGCGTCTTTCCGGTACCTGGTGGTCCGTGCAAGAGAACACCCTGTGGCGGCTCGATACCGAGCTTCTTGAAGATCTGCGGGTGCTTCATTGGCAGCTCGACCATCTCACGGACGCGCTGAATTTCGTTTTTGAGGCCGCCAATGTCTTCGTAGGTGATGCCAGCGCCTCGGCTCTCGAATCCCGAGATCGGCTCTTCACGGAGTTCGACGTCCGTGTCCTCGGTGATGAGCACGACATCTTCCGGGTCAGTTTCGACCGCAATGAGCGGAATCGCCTGCCCTGGCGATCGCATGAATGGATGATTCGTGCTCGACATCACTGGGACGATGTCGCGCTGCGCGACCGGACGCTTCAGAATCTGCCGTTTCACCATCCCGGCTGCGTCACTGCCAAACTGTACACTCGCTTCCTCCGGTGGTGCAAGCACCAATTTCTCTGCTTTCTTTGCCTCCGCTTTCCTGATTTTGACGCGTTCACCGATGCCTACGTCCGCATTCTGACGAGTGAACCCATCGATACGTACTGTATCTGTGTTCCAATCCTGCCGGTCGGCACGCCATACCTTGGCCGCAGTCGTGTCACTGCCCTCTATTTCGATAATATCGCCCGGGCTGAGCTTCAAGTGAAGAAGCGTGTCCGGGTCGAGACGAGCGATCCCACGCCCCGAATCATTCGGGTACGCCTTTGCCACCTCCAATTGGACTTCATTCATGGTACTGCGTGGTTAGTAGAAATCGGCACCCCTGGGTGATAGCCCTTTTGCTCGCGTCAGACGATTTGATCGCGTCGAATTCATATGAATTCGAGTATGTCAGGATGACACACACCTGTGTTGATGTACATAATCTGATCTAACTCATCACACCCTGAGTCAACTCATCGTATCTTGATTCAGCCATCCACAGTCTGATCTGCCCATCTCTTTCTGACAGAACCGAAGATCACCATATGGAAATGGTAATGGTTTGATATAACCCAATCAGATACGGCTCTGCTCTACTCCATTCCCTTCGATTGTACTTTTTAAAGAGTGTTTAGTACCATCTATTATACAGTTGGAACGCGGCGGTACGGTTGGATACCAGCTATACACTGATCGATGGCGACACGGTTTTTCGCACCGCCACCCGATCTCCGAATATGAAGACGCTGGCGTTCGACGGACGAATGGGTGCGAGCGGAGATATGATTCTCGGGGCGTTACTCGCCGCCGGAGCCACAACCGATGCACTCGCTCCCGTGGTGGACACACTCGATGTCGACTACGATGTGGACACCGAGATGAAAAACGGTATCAGCGCAACCCGTGTCGTCGTCCGGCTCACCGACGTAAATAATTCAGATCATTCTCACGACCACAGCCACGACCACGATCATTCTCACGACCACAGCCACGACCACGATCATTCTCACGACCACAGTCACGACCACGACCATTCTCACGACCACAGTCACGACCACGACCATTCCCACGACCATGCCGAAGGGAGTGGACCGCTTCGATCGTACACCGAAGTTCTCGAGATAGTCGAATCGATGGAACTTCCAGCAGCCATCGAGCAGGATGCGAAGGCAGTTTTTCGTCTCCTGGGAGAGGCAGAGGCCTCAGTTCACGGCACTGCCCTCGATGAAACACATTTTCACGAGGTCGGGGCAGACGATGCCATTGCTGACGTTGTCGGTGCGTGTCTATTGTTCGATGATCTTGGGGTGGACCAGATCGTCACGACGCCGCTTGCGACGGGCGGAGGAGAGGCTTCGATGAGTCACGGAACGTATCCCGTTCCCACACCGGCGGTGACTAACATCGCTGCTGAGGCCGAGTGGGAAGTTCGAGGCGGTCCTGTTGGGGCCGAGCTACTTACGCCCACGGGCGCAGCCATTCTCGCTTACTTTGCGGACGGAAACGAAACGCTCCCAACACTCCGTATCGATCGATCGGGTTACGGTGCCGGAGGCTACGATTTCCCAGAGCATCCAAACGTCCTCCGGTCGATCGTCGGACAATCGCGCGGAGGATTGGTTCGAGACGACATTCAGGTGCTCGAAACAAATCTCGACGACGTCACGCCCGAAGTACTTGGTGGGCTTCACGACACCCTGACGGAGGCTGGTGCAAGAGATGTCTCGATCCTTCCAGTGACGATGAAAAAATCTCGACCCGGTCACCTCGTAAAGGTCATTGTCAAGCCTGAGGACGCACAACGGGTCGCTCAACGACTGGCCGAAGAGACGGGCACACTCGGCATTCGTAAAACGAGTGTCGAACACCGCTTTATCGCTCAGCGAGAGTTCGAGACGGTGTCGCTGAAAATCGATGGCGACTCGTATGATGTGCGGGTTAAGCTCGCGCGGGACACAGACGACAACGTGTACGATGTGAGTGCAGAGTACGACGATGCCGCGGTAGTAGCAGCCAAGACAGGACGACCGACACGAGAGATACTGCGCCGGGCAGAAAACGCAATCGACCAATAGACGTCGTCGCTGTCTTTTCTCAGCCGGTTGTGTCTATCTGGTATGTGTCCTTTATAGAACGTGTGTAGAGTTCGATGATGTTGTCTTCGGTGTCCTTGAAGTACAATGATCGGGAAGGGATATGTTCACGCTCACGTACTGTCGTCGAGAGACCCGACTGTTCGATTTGCTCGCGGGCGGTTTCGAAATCAGCGTCGTCCACATCAAGAGCGAAGTGCACGTGTTCGCCACCTTCGTCGTAGAGAGCAGTCGCTGGCCACGACGAGACGGGTTGTTCTTTCTGTTTCAGGTCGGATGTAGTGAAATCTCGGGGGAGCCAGAGTCCGAGTCGGGTGTTGCCACCAACGTATAGCCATGTCGCCCAGACGGTGCCCTCATCAGTCACATCGGCCTCTGGATCGTTCCACTGTTCGAGAATTGGAAATCCGAGTGTTTCTGACCAAAACTCGACCGCTCGGTCCATCTCTTCTACTTCGAGGACGAGTTCCGAAACGCCGTTAACGGGCAGATCCATAGATATTCATTCGAATTTGATCAAGTTAATGCTACGGCACTCGGCTTTGGATAATTACTTTCACGCACATAATTCTGTAAATATCGTTCGTTGGCTATGAGGATTGGTGTCGTCGAGACAAAATAGCAACAGCAAGATTATTTTCGGTGCTCTTCGAGTGCTTCTTCGACGCTTAGGTCGCCGAGTGCGACCCGTCGCGCGAGGTCTTCATCGATCGTGCGGTCACCACCGCTTTGCTTACGGGATCGTTCTTTGATCATCCGGATTTCGCCGGTCGTCGGTTCGATGTCTCGGCTTTCGATGTGTTCGCCTTCTATTCGAGCGATGTTGACAGCGGCGAGTACGTCGCCCATCCCGCGCGCGCCGGTTCCGAGATACGGTGTCGTTCCCGTTTCATCGACGAGTTCGACAGGGACGTCGGGAAGTTCGTCGATGATGCGCGCTCCCTTCAAGCGTGCACCGTCACCGATACGGACAATAGGATCAACCGCTCCTTCAATCTCGTCTCGGATCGTATCGGCAGCATCGGCAATGGGAACGTGAAATGCAGCCACGATCGTCTCTCCCGAGAAAACAGCAATCCCCGGTCGATCACCGGGATCAATTCCGATGACTGTTCTACCATCGCCACGAAGCAGTGCGAGGGCTCTCTCGACAGCCGATCGAGGATCGTCCGCGTCGATTTGAACAACCTCAATGCCAATCTGAGACGGAGAAATTTCGTCATCGGAACCAGTGATGAGCAACTCGGCTGTGTCTGGGATGGCTTCGTCGGGCTCGCGCGTGGTGAACTGCACCCCCCGATCTCGGAGCTCGTTCACCACGCCGTGATATATTTCGAAGTCCGTGGTGGCAACGACAATCACACTCTCCTACACCCGTCGTGTGGTTAAACAGTTACTGGCGGATGATAAATTTCATCGGTGTGTGGTTATCGGAATAGATGTAGATAGAGACACGAGAGTGAACACAGCCACGGATGAAGGCGTTCATTGATTATCGATTGAGCGACGTGAATTGTGAGATCAGGAACGCATTCGCAACTAGTTTTTCTTCGTCGATCGCATATGCAATGAGAAACATGACTGGCTCTCGAACGGCAATTGCGGTGGTCGGACTCATCGGAAGCCTTCTCATCAGTGTTCTTCTCTGGTGGTATTTCGACAGCTTCGTGTTTTTCCTGTTCGTGCCATTCGTCCCGTTTTTATTCCGAGGATCAAAGTCAGAAGAGCCGCTCTATTACTGTCCGTCCTGTGGATTTCAGACAAAAAATACCGCATACGGATACTGTCCGCGAGACGGAACGAAACTAGAAGCAGAAAAATAGCCGTGAGAATGTAGCCGTTTGCCCAGATTCAATAGCTACTGTGGAGTATGCGCTACCGGTCAGCCCCGAGTTGCAATAGATGAATATGGTATATCGACAGTAATGTGGAGACCAACAGTGATACTCACAGTTTCTCGACGGCAACCAGCCCCTCTTCAGTGATTCGGAATCGGGCGTTTTCACCAGTGGCTTTCGACCGATGCTTTTCGAGGGTTGCCCGCCGGTTTCCGGCACGGAACCGTTCGAGGCGGAGAACAGTGCCCGACCAGTGCATGAGAGTGTGACCACCGAGCGGGCGTGCCTGTTCCGTATCGGGATCGGTGAAGACCTGATTGGTAACGATCACTGCGAGTTCGTACCGGCGTGCGAGCGAAAGAAGATGCGTAACCTGACGGGTAACCGCCCGGAGCGCGTCGCCTTCATCACGCTCTGCACGCTCTAATCGGTAGAAACCAGTCGCGCTGTCGAGCACCACGAGATCGACCGTCGTGGCAACCTCCGATGCGTCTCTGACCGCTTCCTCCTGTTCTTGGAAATCGAGGGCTTCGCTAGTGATGACCCTCGAAGCGAGCTCGTCGAGATCTGCATCGGTTTCGTTCGGAGTGTCACCTTTGCTCCCACTTTCAGCATCTCTCTCGTCCGTGAGACGTGACTGTGCCATCTGTTCGAAACGATCGATTGACAGCCCCTCTGTATCGATATAGAGGACACTTCCACCTTCGGCGACCGTCTCGACGGTTGCCGCGAGCGCGAGGTTCGTCTTTCCCGAAGCCGGTGGACCGTACAGCTGTGTTACCGTGCCGCGGTCGAATCCACCGCCAAGCAGAGTGTCGATTGGTGGGCAACCGGTCGTGATAGGGACGCTCACAGACGAACTACGCACGTTTGGATGAAAACACCCCCGATCCCGCCTCAATCCAATCACATCGTTTTATTTCATTCTGTGCTCCGTCGGTCGTCACCCTTTTGCCCGGCTCGTTGCTCGGATTCACCATGCCGAATTCGCGCGAGGACCTAGCGCGGCGGATGTCCGGAGAGGTCGTGCTCAGCGATGATCCCGGAGCAACCCTCCGGAAGTGGCGCGACGATTTTGATATCTCTCAGACCACGCTCGCAGAGCAACTGGACGTGTCTCCGTCCGTCGTTTCAGATTACGAAAGTGGACGGCGACAAAGCCCCGGAATTGCCGTTGTCCGGCGTATTATCGAAGCATTACTCGATGTCGATGAGACACGCGGCGGTGAGCACGTTCGACAGTATACACGGGTGCTCTCTGCTGGATTCGAGAGCGATGTCGTGCACGACCTACAAGAGTATTCGACACCGGTCTCGATTGAACGGTTCCACAGTGCCATCAATGGACAGGAGATAGTGTCCGGAAGGCAGCATTCGATTGCCGGACACACGGTTATCAACTCTATCGAAGCAATTACTCGCCTCTCAAGCGAGGAGTTCTATCGACTCTATGGTCAGTCGACGAACCGAGCGCTCGTGTTTACCGACGTTACACGAGGAGAATCGCCGCTCGTCGCTCTTCGCGTCGTTACACCCACACCGACTGCCGTCGTTCTCCATGGACTGAACGGCGATGATCTCTGGGAACACGCATCCGCGCTTGCCAACGTAGACGGCTACTCACTGGCAACGACTGAACTCGAACTGGATAAAATGCTCGAAAAACTCAGAAGCATATCATGAAATAGAAAAAATAAAACAAGGCAGACAATATGCTGTAGCTTTGGATATTTACGGTGATAACAGATGAAGTGCAGTCGGATCGGATACGAACTCTCTCATCCATAGACAGAACGATAACAGGTAGGATTTAACATCTCGTGTGGTTTTACCCATATCATGAATCCTATCGATGAGGTACACATCGCGCCGTTGGGATACGAGTACGATCGTATTCTCGGGCCAGCGCGGCGGTACGATATCGACATCATCTATCTCCTCGAACACGACGAATCGTCCGAGACGAAGCCAGACTACCACGAAAAACTAAAAGGCGTACTCGCGGATGAAGGGATCGAGGTTCGTTCTCGAACAGTCAATCTACTCGACATCTACGACGTACTGGGGATCGTCACGACGGTTGTCTCAGAGCACAGCGATGACATCGTTCGCGTGAACGTCGCCAGTGGATCAAAGCTTTCGGCGGTCGGCGCAACCATCGCCTGTATGGCAACTGATGCGACCGCGTATTATGTTCATCCGGAAGGATACGCCCACGCAGATCGGAATGAGCGCCAAAGCTACGGTTACGTAGACGATGAAGTGCTCCCGTCCTATCCCATCGAATCACCAACTGCCGATCAGGTCGCAGCGATGGACTTCCTTGACTCCTCAACAACTGACATCTATACTCCAAAGAAAAAAGATATTATTGAGTACGCTGAAAACGAAGAGCTCTCGTTTATTTCGGATAATCAACCAGCAAACGACAAAGCGAAATTCGCGCTACTCAACGCGAATATCATCGACCCACTCGAAGAAAACGGGTATGTTGAAGTACAAAAAGTCGGTCGACAGAAACAGGTCACGCTCACACCAACCGGGCAAAATGCACTGCGTGCGTTCCGGCACAAACTATAATCTTACTTTAATTGATAAAATGACATCATTTATCCATAGACCACCATCTATCTGGTGAAATTGGGCAGTTTGGACAAACGGTCAATTATTGTATATTTTCTCTTCCGACCGCATTGAGCGCGACGGCACAACGTGTTCGTCGGTGATTGAGTTGGTCCGACCCCCAGAGAGCGTGAACGATATCGGAGAGACGAGCTGTCTCTACTTCATCTGAGTGAATTATCCCAGAGACAACCGAGTACCAATCAGTTGTTTCTGAGTAACAGACCCAAACCACACGATTTCCGAGCTACTTCCATCCGTTATAGTAGCTCCGATAGTATCTATTGTGTCCATACTATGAAAGATATCGATATAAAGCGTATAAAATTAGGTAGTGTGATAAAGTTGAATGTATAATCACGCATCTATTCAGTTGATGATGTCACAGTTGGTCATTGAATCGACAGGGACAGCAAACACCCCTCCGACACTGTCCGTCGATTCGTGGTCTACCGATTACCCGTGCGATTGGATCGATACTGGTCCCCGCATCTCCGCTTCGGCCCTCCATTCACATCGGCCATCGATCCCTCGTGGGGCTTGGTTGGCGGCATCATCGTGGCCCGTCGTTCACTGAAGAACAGACTCTCCGTCAGCGAGACGATTGGCCGAGAGGAACGGTCAATAGAACATATGCGTGTGAGCATACACGACTCGTGACCGGACAAGAGGCCGTCTTGGGACACTCATGGAAAATCGTGCGTGCGCCGCTCAGGAACGTATGAGTGCAAAGACGGTGAATCCGGAATCGGATCCCGGCAAGCAATTGAGGATCCCGCGAGTTGTCGTCTCGGACGTGACTCGGTGCGTTCTATCCTAACTGTTTGAGATTCGTTCGATACGCATGCTATCGCACATCGAAATTCGTCTCCTCAGCACAATGACGAACAGGTGTCACGTACAGCTCGTCTAAATATGTGCTACATCGAGAACGATCACCGAGAGATACAACTGTCCGATGCCAGCGAGGATCATAAGCACTGTTGCAATTGTCTGAAGGTGTTCGGTATAGCGACTGTAGTGCCACGCATCGTTGCCCACGGCGGCAAGCAGTGTCACTCCAACGAGCGGAAGCGATACAGCAAGCGCGTATCCACCGAAAATGAGTCCAGCCTGCACGGGTGGAAACGTTAGCGCTTGTGTGAGGACACCAAGAAGGATTGGTACGACACATCCGGCCGCAGCAGCAGCGTACCCCGCTCCGAACAGCCCGAACCCGACCACAGATCCAGAGCGTTCGGGAAGCGGGATCCGAAGATCAGGGGTACGATCCATAAGCATCAAAACACCGAATACGACAAGCGCAGCGCCAACAAGCGGCTCGAACAGCGGCAAGCGTTCGAGCACTGCTCGTCCTAGCGCAAATCCGACACTACCGACAACAACGAGAGTAACAAGGGCGCTCCCAGCAGCGAACAACGCAGGCAAGACGACGCCGGTTGACCGATCAGTATCGGTGTGGCTGAGAAAATACCCGACATATCCCGGCAGGAGAGGAAACGCACATGGAGCGAAGAACGTCGCAACACCGCCACTCACCGCGAATATGAACGCGCCAAAGAAGGTCACCGAACTCATGTTACGACGCTATGTTTCATTCAGGGCCGCCTCAATTTCGGCTCGGATTGTGTCGCTCCTCGCAACGCCTCTATGTCGCCACGTAATCGTTCCATCTGCGTCAGCAACGGCGATGTAGGGGAGCCCACCAGCTCCGAGCATCGCCATCAGCTCACTCTCGGGATCTAACCCAAGCGTCCAGTGACCATCGTTCTGGTGCCACCACATGCGGATGTCCGCACGGGACAGTGTTCCGCCGATCCGTTCGTTTGTCACAGAGATGAATGCGAGGTCATCACCATACGCGTCGTGGAGAGATGCGAGTCCGCCCATCTGTGCTTTACACGGAGAACACCACGTCGCAAACAGATCAATCACCGTCACGGTGTTTTCAATGGGAACGCTGATTGTTCCCCGATCCGATCCGTGGGCATTCATCGTCTCGATTTGCACTGGCAACGCAGTGCCTGCAGGAAGCTCCTGTGCTGCAACCCACGCGCTGCCACCGGTGAGCGACACACCAGCGATACCGGCTAACAGCTGTCGGCGGTTCATCGGAGTTTGGCCAAATCGTCGATAATCGTCTCTTGGTCCGGTGATTTTGTCTTGTAGGCTCGCTCGACATACCCATCAGCGTTAACGAGGAGCGTCAACGGTGTGTGCGTGAACATGTATCCTGACTGCTTTTTTGTGGGAGTTTTCTCGAACATAACGCCGAACTCCTTTTGGATAATCTGCGTTGCACTCTGCTCCGAGTCGGGTCGTAAGAAGTACCAGTTGCCCGCACCGTCGGCTATGTTCATCTCTTCTGCGTAGGCTTGCAACCGTTGGGCGTGATCGCGGGCCGGATCGAACGTAATCGGAAGAAACGTTACCTGATTCGCGTAGCCATTGTTCATCGCGTCTGTCTGAACATTTCTGAGTGCCGAAATGAGTACCGGACAGATGGTCATGCAGTGGCTGAAAAAGAACGTGATGACAGTCGGTGTATCGACAGTACGTAGAGACACTGATCGAGAATCGACCGGAGCCGGAATCGTGACGTCTGGGACGCGTTCACCCCACGCCTGATACGGCACATCGGAGCTGTCGAACTGGCGGTCTGGTTCACCGAGCGTGACGTTTGGATTTGGGTCGGCAAGACCGAGGCATCCACCAAGTGTTCCAACAGTCCCGATGGTGGCGAGCGATCCGAGAAATATCCGCCTCTTCATACATCACTGCAACAGTCACAAGAATAAGGGCTATTTGGTTCAATTCACGAATCACTGCGGTATTGCTTTCAACAGTTCGATTATTCGGCATCTCCGTTTCGATGATCGTGCCAGAACGATTAGGTCCAAACCACGAAATCATCAGATTGTGTCAGAAATGCCAAACGGAGCAACTCGACGAGACGTTCTCAAGACAGGCCTCGGTGCAGCGATGGGAACCATTGCACTCCCGTTGATCAGCCGTCGGGCGGCCGCACATTTCCCCGACGAACTCATGATCGACATCAAACCAGGCTGTGGCCGAAATCCAATCAATCCGAAGAGTCGGGGGGTCATCCCCGTGACGGTTGCTCGAACCGAATTCGAAAAAGACGGATCACGCGTCGTGTTCGACCCAGCAGAGCGAGCCGTCCGCTATCGGTTCGGCGCACCCGATGTCGTCGAACAGGGCGGTGGCGCGCGTCCAGTGCACGGCGGACACATCGTCGACGGCGACGATCACGAGATCCTTGTTCTTCACTTCCCGACACAGGATGCGGGTTTTGACGGTGATGAATCACTCGGGAAACTCCTCTGGGAACGCGACGAGAACGGAGAGCACGGCTACGCTGGTACAGACCACGTGATAGTTAGATAAGGTTTCATAGCCGCTCGATTACGATGTGACGTATTCTCCACTATTCACTGATGAAATAAATGAGCACGAATAACACAGCATAGCGGAGAAGCCGATTAGTTTGAGCGCAACTGCAGTTACTGATACGCCAGGGTCATGATCCACTGAGAGAATGCGTCACTGTTTGCTTCTACCTCCTCGTCAGCAACGAACGGGGAGAGCAGATCACCGGCCATGAGCAACGAGAAATCAAGGTCGCGCGTTGCGGGTGTGAGATGATACGTATTGTGTCCGTTGTAGATCGCTTCCTCACGCTGGATAAATCCCTGCTCGGCCAGTGATTCGACGATACGACTACCTTTGCGAGAGGAGACATCGAGCTCTTTCCAGAAGTCACTCTGATGAATACCACCCGTCTCGCGGATGAGCGCGAGGCCCGCGCGCTCGTCCTCCGAAAGATCGCTCTCGTCAGCTACGACGCTCATAGTTGGTATGAGTTGGTGAACGGTTTAAAGTTGCTTGTCCACTGTTTCATAACGATTCTTACATGGAGGACCATCGGCGAACTCGTACTGACCGCGTCCGCTACTATCGACGCGGATGAGCGACGACGAGCGGGTACCGTACCCGTCGCCGTGGATACAGACGCCGAATTCGTGGTTCCCGAGTGCGCCGCTGGCACGTTTGTGCCACGCGAGAGCAGTTTCCGACGATTGGGGCTGAAGGTGCTCAAAGAGTCTGCGCCCATTTTCGGCTTGCTGCTCGCTCACTTCAGGACGGAGCGATGGAATGGTGTACGTCGTGTCGTAGCCGACGTTCATAATCACATGAATACCAGGAGACAGCGTGCGAATAGTCGGACCACCGTCATATTCGATGAGGATAGCACTGTTCTCATCAGCGACGAGAAGGTTGAATCCCTCGTACTCATTCACATCGAGTGCCCGTTCAACGGTCCGGCAGGCATCAGTTGCAGTTTGTTGATCGAGTGCGTCACGGACAAGCAGACCTCTTGAACGCTCGCCAGCGAGATCGGCATCGACCCAGCGATTAGTGATTGCAGCAACAAGACCGTCCTCGTTGTAGCCGATCCACGTTCCACCGGCCTCCTCGTCGGTCGGTGCGACGATTCGGCGCTCGCTCTCGATGACCTGTGGTGGTCGAGTGGGTCGGTCAAACCGCTCGTCCCGATTCGCTGCAATGAGAACCGGATAATTTTCAAAAACCTGCCATGAAATGGTAAGAGTACACACGGGAAAACAGATGATCTCTTCAGAGTTAAGTCCGCGCCACGTCGAGGCGCGCACGGACCACCTCGCGGTCGATCGTGCCGGATTCTGTCCGCGGGATCGCCCCAAACGTGACGACTCGGGGTAGCTTATGCGACGCGAGACGCGCGCGACAGTAGGATTCGATGGTGGCAGCATCGACAGAACTGTCTTGGTCCGTCTGTTCGAGGAGTGCACCAACGCACTCACCCCATTCTGCGTCTGGAAGTCCGACAACCGCCGCGTCGGCGATCTCCGGATGATCGCAAAGGACGTTTGCGACTTCACTCGGATCAACGGTCTTGCCCCCAGTAACGATGCGATCGCCCGCTCGTCCATCGACCCACAGCCGATCATCCTCATCGAGATAGCCGATATCTCCCGTCCGGAATCCGTGTGCACAGAACGCGTCTCCTGTTGCTTTGGAATCACGGTAGTACTGTTTCATAATCGTCGGGCCAGAAACGACGATCTCTCCTCGCTCGTTCGGTGGAAGCGGATACCCGTCGTCGTCGATGATAGTGACGGTCGTCATGAAAAGCGGCCGTCCAACGGTTCCAGGGTTCGCAGTCGCCTCAGAAGGCCGAGCAGTAGCGATCTGGGAGGCCGCTTCTGTCATTCCGTAGGTTGGATGGAGGGGGACGCCGCGGTCGCCACAATGCTCAATGAGTTCATTCGATGCTGGTGCGCCGCCAAGGAGGACAACACGAAGTGAATCTGGGAGTGTGCCAACAGAAAGCAAGCGCTCGAGCAGGACAGGGACTATCGAAACACCGGTCGCCTCGTGCTGGGAAAGAGCATTGAGGAGTGGCTTCGGGTCAGTTGGCGCGAGAATGAGACCGGTTCCGTCGATGACCGCTCGATAGACGGGCGCGATCCCACCCATATGGTGTAATGCGAGCGGAGAACACCATCGATCGGTAGGGAGTACGCCGAGCCTGTCGGCCGACGCGACCGCACTGGTAAACACATTCCTAACAGTGAGGACAACGAGCTTTGGCTGGCCGGTCGTCCCCGACGTATAGAGCATCACGAGCGGATCGGTCGGCTTCCACTCGGGATCAGCAGCCGATTCGTCAGCTGTCGGTGAATCCATGAGTGAGACGTTACCGTCGTCGACAGAGGAGACAGGGACACTACAATCGACTGCAATCGGCTCTGTCTCGCGCTCACAGACGAGTAGATCGAGATCTGCGCGTTCGACCCGAGGCGCGAGCTCCGATAGCGTCTGTTCTGTCGAAAGTGGGACGACCACAGCCCCGAGGCGCATCGTCGCGTGGATGAGCCAGACGGCTTCCGGGCGGTTGCTCATGAGCAGTCCGACGTGGCTCCCGTGACCGACACCGAGCGTCGCCAATCGAGCAGCGACCTGATCGACGGTCTCATTGAGCGCCGAATACGTCACACTTGCGCGCGTGTTCGTAGTTTCCGTTTCTGCGCGCATGTCCGTGCTCGTGCTGGAGTCGGCTGTGATGAGTGCTGTCGCATCCGGCGAGACGACCGCTCGGTGGGATAGCCAATCACGCATCAGTTATACCTGAACGTCGAGAGATATTGCCGTTTCCTTGTGGAACGGCGATCCGTCCTCGCGTGGCTGGTAATCGGTGCGTGAGGAGATCCTCAGCCAGTCGGTCACCGGTTGCGAGCCCACAAGCAGAGATACCAGAGATGCTTGCAGCGACGTGAACAGCCCCCGAGCGCGCATACGCGCCGTCGATCGTCGTCGTCACGATGGGAATCACGTCCTCGGAGCTCGTGCTATCAGTTCCTTCGTGCGCCATTATGGCCGCATCACGCACACGATCGAGTCCTCCAAGCACCATTGGCTTCAAAATGAGGACATCTGCTGCGCCTGCCGAAAGTATCTCATCGACCGATATTTCAGCGAGCGTTTCGTCGAGCGCTACGCCCACATCACCTCCGCGTAGAGCGGTGTGTCCCTCAATATTGTCGGGAGAAAGGGGTTGTTCGATGTAGCTGATATTCACAGCGTCGAGCTCTTCGAACGCGCGATCGGCCTGCTCGCGGCTCCATGCGCCGTTGGCGTCTCCTCGTAGTTCAACGGCCGGCCCAACAGCATCGCGGACGGCACGCAGTCTCTCTACATCCGCTGTGACTGGTCGTGCTCCAACCTTGCACTTGAGACAGTCGTAGCCTCGGTCGACCGCGCGCGTGGCAGCTCGAACAGTCGCTTCGACCGAACCATCCCCGATCGTCGCGTTCACTGGAACCGACGTGACTCGTTCTGTGCCACCGAGATACCGATAGAGGGGCTGTCTCGCTTGCCGTGCGCGCAGATCCGAGAATGCAAGCGCGAGTCCGTGCCGTGCGGCCGGACAGGAAGCAGGAACCTCAGCGAGAATCGTCTCACGGTCGGTCGTGGAACGAGCGAGCGGTTCACGTTCACTGACGGACACCGCCCGTTCGAGCGCAGTGCGACATTCATCAATCGATTCGGTCCAGCCGGGAAGTGGTGTCGCCTCCCCGATGCCCTCGACGCCATCACGTTCGATGCGGACGAGAAATCCATCGCGGTGCGTGATCGTCCGATCCGCTGTGGAGAGCGGGCGGGCAAGATCGAGAGAAAACGGTTCAACTGTCAAAGTACGATCCATCTTTCTTCGAGAAGAGACGTCCATCCACTGTGGAGGTGTGTCTGGAGGAGGGTGGGGAAAGAATGCGAGACATTGCTGTCTACCACTTGTTCGATGTACGGTGATTCTACACTGCATCTATTCATTCGTCTTCTGTGTCTCGGGTCTCGACAGCCAAATGTATTGTCGGAGACAGTCCCTTAAGCAAACCACGTCGGGCGCTACCAACACGGTTGCTCCTACTAGGCAAAAGACAATTCGACGCGGCCGATAGCGGTTACGGTGCGGTTCACAGATCGAGGAATCTCTTCGTTGCGAGACAAAGGTGTTTGTGCGCATCGATCACGTCCGAACAGAGTCGAGACAGCCAGATCGTCACGATTCGGTTGTCTGCCAGCGCAAGCAGTCAGCATCCATTCCCGAATCCCTCTGTCGCGTACAAAACGTCGTCATCGGTAATTGCGATACCGATGCCTTCTGTCTTCCACGTTCCAAGGATGTTCCGACGGTGAGAATCGCTCGACCACCACTGCTCGACGATATTGGCGGCGATCTCCTCGGGAGAGGTGCCCTGAATGCTCCGATACAGAATATTCTCTCCCAACCCGTTGCAGCTGATGCCCTCGTCGTTGTAGTGATCCGCGAAGCTGTCATCCCCAGGTGCAACGTGGGAGAAGTAGTCACGGTCGATCATGTCCTGACTGTGCTTGCGAGCGACACTCGCCATTTGGGTGTCGTATGAGATGGGTGCTTTACCGTTGTTCTTGCGCTGCCGATTGACTTCCTGATGAACGTTGCGCTCAATCTGATGGATGGTGGACGATCCATCTTCATCCGATTCTGTTGACGATCCGTCTCCATCTGATTCACTGGATGACCCGTCCCCATCCGATTCAGCGGGCGATCCGTCATCTGATCCGGCGGATGATCCATCTCCACCCGATTCAGCGGACGATCGTTCGGTGACAGTCAGCGTGTAGCGTCCACTACCTTCGTGCGAGCTAACAAGAATTCGCAGGTCCGTCGAACTATCCGGATCGTCGAGAGTGATCGATCCTTTGCTGGCTTTCGACCACGACTGCTGATCAGAGTGAGACCCGATTGGACAGGAAGTGGTGCCTTCACTGATATAGAGGTCGAAATCCGCGCCATCCGGTCCAACAAGCTCGACGACAACCGTCCTCGGGCTGGAAAGCTCCCACTTGTATGACCAGTACTCGCTCTCCCAGGTTCTGGCGAGCGAACTATCGACACTCGCTGTGGCAGAATCCGAACCACTCCCCTGTCCCGCTCCACGATCAGAATCGGTAGTGGTAGCGGAAGCGGGAGTGGCCATACCACCGATGGTAGCCACCGCACCTCCTGTTCCAATCGCTTTCAACAGTGTTCTGCGTTCGAAGCCGTTCTCTATTTCATCCGACATTACTGTAGCCAGAACTGTATTAATCGTTAATTTATTAAAATCTATCCATATGTATTTCTCAATGACATCTACATGCCGATATTTGATTCATAAAAACAAACGTTATTACATAATTTATAATGCAGTTTGATAGACATTATACCATCGTTGTTGATGAGTAACACTCACTCCGTGGGAAATGCTACCGACCGAGTGCGTATAGTAGCCGAATACTCCTAAGCGAGAGCGAATCCCACAGCGAAGAGCACCGAGTGGGCTGCAAGCAACTTCCCAGTCGTTTCGAGCGCTGGGTTGAGGGCATCGCCGCTCGTTTTCGTGAGCACCGTCCGCGAGAGCGAAATCGCAAGCGGGAGTGTGAGCAACGGTAAGAGAACAGTGAGACTGTAGCCGATCAAGGCAAACGCGATCGGAACGACGTACGCCAACCCGATCAACGACAGGAATTCGATACGGCTCCATCGATAGCCTAACATCACTGCCAGCGTGCGCTTTCCGGTTTTCGCGTCGGTCTCTCGGTCGCGGATGTTGTTCACGACGAGAATTGTAGTCGAAAGTCCCGCTGCTGGAAGACTTGCGAGAACAACCACTGTGGGTACCGTTTCCGGAGGAATACCGATCGAAAGCGGCGCTGCGGTCATCGCTGTTGCTTGTACGTAGTACGTGCCGGTGACCGCGACCAGTCCGAAGAAGACGAACACAAAGAGGTCACCCAACCCCCGGTAGCCGTACGGGTACGGTCCACCAGTGTAGAGAAGTCCTGCCGCGACTGAGGACAGTCCGACGATCAGAATCGGGAGTCCACCAACGTAAACGAGATACACCCCTGTAAGGATGGCAACAGCGAAGGTGCCGTACATCGCGCGCTTGACCGCTGCTGGCCGGATAAGTCCCGACTGTGTGACGCGTGTGAATCCTTCGCGTTCATCGGTGTCTGCACCCTTTACGGCGTCGTAGTAGTCGTTTGCGAAGTTCGTTCCGATCTGGATGAGCAGCGCTCCGAGCAGCGCCGCAAGCGCCGGTATCGGGCTAAAGACTTCGGATTCAATCGCGAGACCGATCCCGACCACGACCGGAGACGCACCGGCTGGAAGCGTCTGCGGGCGAGCGGCCATCAGCCACGCTTTTTTTCGAGAAACCTCCGTCATACCTAGTAGTGCCACGGCACGCCAGAGAAGTCTGGCGCGCGCCCCTCGACGAAGGCGTCGCGTCCCTCTCGGGCTTCATCGGTCATGTACGCGAGCCGGGTCGCCTCACCCGCAAACACCTGCTGACCGACTAGCCCGTCGGTGTCAAGATTGAACGCGTATTTTAACATCCGAATCGCCGTTGGGGATTTCCCGTTGATCTCCTTTGCCCATTCGAGCGCGGTTTCTTCGAGGGAAGCGTGTGGAACCACGTCATTGACCATTCCCATCGTTGCCGCCTCCGCTGCGGAGTACGACTTCCCGAGGAAGAAAATCTCACGGGCTTTCTTTTGACCAACCTGCTGGGCGAGATACGCTGATCCGAAACCACCGTCGAAGCTCGCCACGTCGGGGTCAGTCTGTTTGAACTGTGCGTGTTCCTCGCTCGCCAGCGTCATATCACAGACGACATGGAGGCTGTGTCCGCCGCCAACCGCCCAGCCAGGAACGACCGCGATAACTGGCTTTGGCAGATGGCGAATGAGCCGCTGGACTTCGAGGATGTGGAGTCGTCCGGTCTCACTCCCCTCACCATCATCGTACTGATAGCCATCGGCTCCTCTGATGGCTTGATCACCGCCGGAACAGAACGCTCGGCCTCCGTCTTTTGATGATGGACCGTTGCCGGTGAGCAACACGCAGCCGACGTCGGTCTGTCGTTTCGCGTGATCAAGCGCGACGTAGAGTTCGTCGACCGTTCCAGGGCGAAACGCGTTGCGCACTTCGGGTCGATCGAACGCGATACGGACTGTTCCCTGCTCACGCGCGCGATGGTAGGTGATATCCCGGAAGTCGAATTCCGTGATTTCATCCCACTGCTCTGCATCGAAAAGTTCCGAAACCATGGCGGAACTTGGTCGGGCGCCGCAAAAAGATTCCTCGTCTGGTTCTGGTTTTGCATCACGCGGACGGTACGCGATAAGTCGAGTATGAAAAACGCTAAGTGATCAAATCGAGAAGGTGTGACGCTGTTCTCACGTCGACGGGTAGTAGCGATGCAACTGTCAACTGCGCGTGCTGAATTGATCGAAGATCACTCTGAGACGGAGGAATCGACGTGACTCCGCTTTCGCTCAATGACCTTCCGAGACACTCCGAGTGGGCCGCCTATCTGCTCGATGCGAGCAGCGATCCACCGACTGATCCGGAAATGTACACGAAATTAGAGACGTACGATGATATCTACGCCTATCTCCTCAAGCGATACCACGAGAATCCGATCGATTACGAGACGTTCATCGAGGAAACACGGTCGTTGGGGCGTAACGATCCAGACGTCATCTCGATCGACGAAGCGCTGTATTTTGCCAGCTCAGCTGAACTCCTCGCACAAGAGAGATCCGTCATCCGCGATGCGCTTCGACCAGCACTCGGTGGAGACGAAACCGTCGTTGATCTCGGCTGTGGGTGGGGTGCGACCCTCGGCGTCATTGCCGACACATTTCCGAACCGCGTGATTGGGGGCGAATACAGCGAACACGGCGTCGAATTGGCACGCGAGCTCTCCGCTGGAACGGACCGCATCTCGGTCGAACAGTTCGATTTCCACGGTGATTGGGATCTCCTTGATGGAAATAACAATATTATCTTCACTTGTGATTCGCTTACAGCGATAGCTTCTGTTGAAACAGTGGTTGATCGGCTCGCATCGTGTGTGGGAGACGGTGAGATCATCGGTGGCGTTCATCTTGAACCAGTCGGACCACATCCCGACACGATGCTCGGACTGCTCCGCCGACAGTACGCAAAAGTTCGGAACTACAATACGGACGTATTGTCCGCCATCGGCAAACATCAGAATCTCTCGGTGACCACTGTCGAATACGACAGTATCGGGGCAAATCCGCTCCATCCCCTCACGACAGTGAGGTGGCAGGCCAAACAGGAGTGAACAGTGGCTCAAATAAGCCACAACAAATCAGTAACTATTAGGGTAGGTACGGACACTCAAGAGACGATACATGACAACCATGATGGACAAGAAAAATGAATACGCTGTTATTGGCGTCGGTCTCATTGCAGTGCTTACGTTCCTGTACGCAGTCGTTCTCAGGCAGGCGCTCTTACAGTGGCTGTCGTTCATGCTGACGTTCGTCTTTCTGTATCTCGCGGTGCGGCTCGTTCGGGCGGTTGAACGGATCGCCGCCGCCGTTGAGGAGTAATCAGCTTCAGCTCCTCATCGATCGAAGCCGGCTGTACAGTCGGAATCGAACGCCGGCTGACCGGAATCCACCGTACAGCACGAACACCCCGAGCAATCCATTGAACAGGAATGTCTGTGACGTAATCGGGTGTTCGAGAGCGAAGAACACGATTTGAAGCCCGATATAGGTAAAAAGGAGACCGAACAGTCGGCAAACTGTTGTTATGGCGATGTAGCGACGTGATGGGGAAGTCGCATCGTCTGCGGGCGTATTGGAGGACATGATTGTATTTACAATTTAATTCAGTCGATAATAACAGTACGTCCGTTGATTGATCCAGAGCACACGACGTTACTGTTCAGTCATTTCACACACCTTTTCGTGAAGGGAATCCCTGTGTCTGTGGCTCTCCTGTCCGTCGACACAGACTTCGATGACTTGCGTTCCCTCTCCTTCGATTGATTTGCGGTAGGCCGCACGAAACGCTTCGCGCGATTCGCACCGCTCGAAGTCCAGACCGTATAAATCGCCGGTTGACTCGAAGTCCAGATTGTGTGGGGTGTTGAAGTACTCAGTGAACGGAGGATCGAACTCCTCGATCGGAAGGAGGTGGAAAATACCGCCACCGTCGTTGTTCACGAGAACAATTGTGACATCAACGTCACACCGACTGACAGCGAGGAGGCCGTTCATGTCGTGATAGTACGCGATGTCCCCGGTGACAAGCACGAGCGGTTCCTCGTCACTCGCGCTTTTGACTCCAAGGGCGGTGCTCGTGATGCCATCGATTCCGCTTGCGCCACGGTTTCCGAACGTTGTTATCGCTGCCGACCGTGGCGGACCGAATCTGTCGAGATCGCGGACGGGCATACTGTTCGAGACGAACAGCGTGCTCGGATCCGGTGTCAGCGTGGTCACATCGTACACGAGTCCGCCCTCGAAGAGAGTCGCGTCGCGTTCGATGAACGACCAGTAGTCCTGTTCGGCCTGTTCGAAGCGACTGTACCACTCCGTTCCTGCATGAGTAGTTTCGACGCGTTGTGCGAGCGCATCGGCGAGTCGCGTTGGATCCGCACTGACGAGATCGGTTGCGGTGAACGACGCCTCCCGCCAGCCACCGGCAGGATCGACGACGAACTGTCGGGCTCCAGAGTCGCGCAGATACTGTCGGAGCGTTTTCGAGGTGGGTGAGGCACCGAACCGGAGGACAACATCGGGGTCGTGATCGAATGCAGCGAGATACGAATCGTATCCGCCACAGACCAACACACGCTCGACGTGCGTGCCGAAGCGATGACCAGAAAGCGGATCAGCGAGAACCGGGAAATCCGTCGCATCCGCCAGTCGAGACAGCGCATTTGTGGTGAGATCACTTTCGGGTCCTGTAACGATGAGACCCCGGTGCGCAGTCTCGATCGATTTCATTAGCGCGCGCACGTCATTCGCATCAAAATCGAGAGCTGGCTCTCCACCGGTCACAGTTACGAACGGTCCATCGCGTCCGTAAACTGCACGAGGATACTCCTCCGCGAAATCCTCTGGAACGTCATCAGTGGGGACGGGTTCGAGTGGTTTTTCGAACGGGACGTTGAGGTGGACAGGTCCCGGCTCGACGCCCATTGTCGTCCCAACCGCTCGCGCGATGGCAGTCCGAAGTGATCGGAGTTTACGATCATCTGCGTCTGGTTCGGGAAGCGTCCGATATGCGCGCACCGCGTCGCCGTAGAGCTTCTCCTGATCGATCGTCTGATTTGCGCCGCTGTCCTGAAGCACCCGCGGCCGATCGGCCGTGAGCAAGAGCATCGGTACGCGCGATTGGTGGGACTCGATGACAGCAGGGTGGAAATTCGCTGCTGCGGTTCCTGACGTACAGACGAGCGGGGTCGGGATTCCTGTGCGCTTTGCGCGACCGAGCGCGAAAAACGCAGCCGAACGCTCATCGAGATGTGAATACGTCTCGATAGCGTCGTGATCGGCGAGCGCAACTGTGAGCGGAGTACATCGGCTGCCTGGAGCGAGACAAACAGCGTTCACGCCTGCCTTCGCAAGTTCATCAGCGATGACCGATCCCCAAAGCGTGTTCCGGTTTTGTAAGCTCATTCACGTACCCTCACTCCGAACCGCAGACGCCCGTCCTTCCTGACATCACCTGAGCAGCCGTCAGGCCACTCACAGTTCATACGCTGCACCTCACGAGCCTCGTTTTTCTGACTGCATTGCTCATATGAGATCTGAAATCATTCGAGTGCATCGAGAACTGGTCGGTATTTCAGTTGGACTTCGTCCCATTCACGGTCGGGGTCACTATCTGCAACGATGCCGACGCCAGCAAACAGCGTTACGACGTCTCGCGCCGTGACGGCAGAGCGGAGGGCAACCGCGAAGGTACCGTTGCCATCGGCATCGAACCAGCCGACAGGTGCGGCATACCAACCGCGTTCGAACGGTTCTGTCGTTCGGATGGTCGCAAGGGCACGATCCGGCGGGAGTCCACCGACTGCAGGCGTCGGATGGAGCGCTTCAACAAGTGAGAGAATGTGCTCGTCTCGCGTGAGTTCAGCCGAGAGTGGCGTTTCGAGGTGCTGAACCGTCGCCAGTCGCCGAATGCGGCGTTCGTCTGTCGTGATTGTCGTCGAAAGCGGTTCGAGTTGTTCTCGAATCGCCTCGACAACGAGATCGTGCTCGTGATTGTCCTTCTCGCTGGATAGCAGTTCACGGGCGAGCCATTCGTCCTCTTCGGGGGTATCGCCGCGTCCAGTCGTTCCCGCGAGTGCACCCGTTTCGACGGTTCGTCCACGAAGTGAGACGAGACGCTCGGGAGTTGCTCCGAGGAAGTGTGCACCGTCGAGGGCATCGATAAGAAACCCGAAGCAGTCAGGATAGGTTTCACGGAGGCGAGCGAGGGTATCAGGAACCGAAAGCTCATCTGCAAGCGTCGTCCGGAGTGCCTGTGCAAGAACAACTTTCCGGAGAGCACCAACACGAATCTGTTCAACCGACGCCTCGACAGCAGCGCGCCAATCGTCCCGATCCGTCGCTCGCTCGCGGTCAGCAATCCCAGGCGGGTCCGAATTTTCACCGGACGTAGAAAGTGAAGACAGCCACTGCGTGGCGTCTGTGAGATATTCTTCAATTCCTCGCTGAGACTCGCCAACTGTGTTGACAGTGAGCCACGCGCGATCGTCTTTCCACGTGATCTGAATGCGGGGAAGAACGAACTGTGCGCCAGGAAATCCGGACCATGGTGCACGGGAAGCGTGGTCGTCGTGGAACGCAAAGCCACCGAAGAGTCGCGGACGGGCTGCCTCAGCATCCGTATCGACATCGGAGTTGGTGAATAAATCGGTTGCTCGCTCACGGATTGTCATGAAACGATCCGATCCGTCCGCCCGTAGAACAGCAGCCGCTCCGTTTCCAACGACGGTCGTCCCTCCCGTTTCTGATGCCTGCTCCGGTGTCGACCACACTGTTCGTGGTGTGTCAGACGACCGAATCACAGACAGGAACGACGGTGGGTCGATCGGTAACGAACGGCTTATAAGCGATCCTTCGAACGAATACACCGACTCACCACCACGGAGTCGACTCATTACGTGAAATATTCTCTCCGGAACACTAACTGTACCGTTCTTCGCGCCACAGACGTTGTTTAGACATCACACATGAGATAGAATGCCATACATTCATCGGATCAGTGAAAATGATACCTATCGAAGTAAAAATTTCAGTTGAAACAAAGAGATTGTGGGAATATATGATAATCATAGAGGTAGTAATAAATCAGAGTATATAACCGAATGTGGCACAGTAGCAGAGAACACAGTCGACACGGGTCTGTGTGCTGTTATCTGAATCGACTGTCGGACAGCGGTCAGTTGACGATTCTTGGGCTTCGTCCACCATCGACGTAGACTCAGCAACTGAACTTTTGGGTGGTGCCAGTGGGACACACGTATGGTGAAATCAAAATCCTCCTGATCTCGCCGTTGGGTGTATTATCCAATCGATAGATGAATTTGTATCTGTTTATTTTTATAAACAGTTGAGTCAGTCATGCGCAGAATTAAATAATATACCACAGATTTATCCGTGGTTGTGTTGAACAATCAGATGGTCCTCAATGGGATAAGTTGGAGACCGAAACCGTGTTTCACACACGGTTTTCCCCAATGCTTCGAACCAATGTCTTGATATCCCGTGTTCGGTCTCCAGTTGCTTCTATCATGCTATAGTACTTAACCTTCATATATAGTTACCAAACCATAAAATTTGAAAGATACTTACCACGTGAATCAGGCGAGTTCTCCAATCGTTAGCAATAGTGCATCATCAGAGGAAGACAAGCGATTTTACCGAGATAGATATCAAACAGAGATTATTCTCATGTCTTCATCAGGATCGATAAGCTTAGATAACGATTCTAAGAGGTTATGGATAGCATGGATTATACAGCAATAGATCAATACAGAGCTAACTGTACCGTTCTTCGTGCCATGGATTAGCCGTTTGGGAGTAGCCACGTTTTTCCCAGTATCCACGCTTCTTTTCAGTCAAGAATTCGATACCTGTAATCCACTTAGGACCCTTGTACGCGTATTTGTGTGGAGTTACTACCCTGAGCGGTCCACCGTGCTCGCCCGTCAGTGGTTCACCGTCGAGTTCCCATGCGAACATGACCTCATCGCGGAGACAATCCGAGAGTGGAAGATCCGTCGTATATCCATCGAGTGCGTGGAACATGACGTGTACAGCATCATCGGAGACGCCCGCACGATTGGCGAGCGTCGGGAACGTAACTCCAGTGAACACACAATCGAGCCGGCTCCAGCCGGTCACGCAGTGGAAATCCTGTCGCTGGCTCTCGTGGGGGAGTTGCTGGAACGCATCGAACGTGTATGATAGCTCGTTCTCGATCGCCCCCCAGCAGCGAAACTCCCACGTCTCTGGGTCCCACGACGGAACGTCTCCCTTCGAGAGCACAGGGAATGCTGAGGTCTCACGCTGGCCAGGTGGTAACCGATCACCACCGAATTCTTCGTGAATTTCCGTCACGTCCTCGTATTCCATACCGATCCGTTCGAAAGGGCGACTGGTAGGTGTATCGAATGCATCCAAAGCACATATGAATTATGATGGTACTATTATTGTTTGATCAAAATCTGAGTAAATAATAGAAACGTATTTTTCCAAACCACTGGAGAGTCTTTGCGGAAGGGGGAAGATCCCCGTCAGAGTTATAAGGGCGACTATCAAACCGTCGCATATCTATGCCAAAGGTGGAGATCACGATACCGGAACACCTCGAAATGCAGATTATGCAGTTGGTCGATCAGGGCGAGTTCATTAACCGCGAGGAAGCAGTCGAGGACTTGATTGCGTCAGGAATTAGGGCATACAAAACAAGCGGACCAATGGACGAAGAAGAGCCAGGGTTCGAAGACGACGGAATGATGGGGCACGACGACGAGTACGTGTTCTGACCGTTGGCAGTAACCCTTAAACCTACGACGATAGTTATTTTGCCTATGCATAAGGACGAACTTCTTGAGTTACACAAGCAAATGGTAATGATTATGAACTACTTTCGAGAGCAAGAGGGTATTAACAGGAATCTATTCGATCCGTACGACCAGCTTGATGTCTCGCCTGACGACGTTCATAAATCGAAAAGCGAGCACAAACACGCTGTGTTCGTCCTCGGAAACGCGCTTGCGACTGCAATGAGCGAAGACGAGTTTTCGAACGCTGGCCGAATCGGAAAGCGGATGCAAGAGCTCGCTGACGACGCCGAGCAAAAGCTGTAATCAGATAGTAGTTCTTTTTGATTTACCAGAGTTGAAGTCGGAGACGAGTACGGCAAGCGGGGGCGTGAAGTGGGTAAGTGAGGGAAGACACCTCACGAAACAACACCTAAAATACATTGGGCAAACGATTGGTGGCCAGTTTGTGTCGATGTACAATCGAAAACGTTCGGCGAGCCATCAGACGATGTATCGATGGAAGAATGGTGTGGGATAGCGCGCACATCCTAATAAAACTGGACAGCGTTCGAGCCACGCACTCATTGGTGGCAGTGCGGGAGATGCACCGAAGATAGACGATCCGGATGAGGTCGTGGAAGTCGCTGTTCTGTGAACTACCACGCGCGCGACGGCGGAGTTATTGTCGAACGCGAGAACACCGCATCCACACTCACAGAGCGCTCACCAGTGCACAGACGCTTTCCGTTTCCTTCCGGGCAAAAACAGATAGCTACACGCGCTTGTTGTAGCACTCAGAGAATAGCCGAGCCACATTCATCAATCCGGTCAGGACAACACTTTGAATCACTCTCGCGAACGGTATCGCCACGCGCCAATTCCCAAACCAAGTAGTGCTGCGATAATACCGAATCCAGGGCCATCGGTCTCCGTTGTCGTGGATTCACTCGCTTTGGTGGTTGTCGCTGTCTCCGTCGTCTCTCGCGTCGATGTGGTTAGAGTCGACTGTTCTGTGGTCGTCGCGTTTGGAGTGGGCGTCTCCGTCGGAGTTGCTGTCGAGGTGCCTTTCAGAGAAACCTTTTCGCTGGTCGGTGCCGACCCGGTCGTCCAGGAGTGCGAGACCTTCATTGAGCTATTCAGCATGTGAGCAGTACTGACCTGCATCTTGTAGGTAATGGTCTCTAAGAACGTCGCGCCGGTGGAGCGCTTGAAGTAGGGTACAGCCTTGATGTAGTACGTACCGCTCTGATTGGCAATGAATGTGAGATTGTCACCCGAGTGACTACTCGCAATGGTACTCTTTCCGAATGAGTAGTCCTTGGAGACGTATGGCTGGTCCGCACCGTTGGGTCCAGCCACCCAAAGCGCTGGTTGGAATTTTCCAGAGCTGCTGTATCTAACAGTGATCGCATCACCTTGCTGGAGGTTGAGGGCATACACGTCGCGGTCGTACCCAGTCAGAACACCAGAAACCGTGTCATTATTAGCGAGTGAAGATGATGATGCTGGTCGTTCGTTCGGGTCGTTCCCATCCAACCCAACGGTGTTGACCGTCAGGGAGTAATCGGCACCGGAGCCTCCCGTAACTTCGACGTAGTACGTACCGGAACGTTCGACGACATCACCACCATAGGCAGTGGGAGCCGCGGGACTCGTATGATACGCACGGAGTGGTCGGTTGAACGGTGCTTCACCGATTTTGTTTCCATTCGGGTCGTACACCGTAAACGACAGCTTCTCGTTTGGATTCTTGCGATTCGTATGTTTGAGGGAGACATCGAATCCTTGGCCTTTCTTGAGCGTGACAGCGTACCGGTCGCTTTCGTGCTTCGAGCGGATCGTGTTGCTGACTGTTGTCCCCGGCTTGATGTGTCGAGCGTTGTCACCGCCAGCAGAGTGATTCGAGTTGGTAGTGACCGTCAGTGTGTAATCAAGCACGTCGTTAGCGTCGAGATCGGAGACGATCTGAATGGTGTATTTCCCTGCTTTCGTCACTGGGATCTTCTCAGTGCTATCGCCAGTCGATCTGTGGATCTGCTCGCCACTGGGTCCGTACACGTTCACCGCATCGACGGATCCCGAAGACGCCGAAGTCTCAATAGAGATATCATCTCCTTTTTTTGCTTTAATTGAAAAGAATTCTCTATCAGATTCAGTCATGACGCCCGAGATCGTTTCACCCGATTCGAGCGGAGCTGCCTTCGAGCGACGTTCGTTCGGATCGTATTTGTCGAGCGACCGCGATGAGACCGCCAACGAGTAGCTCGTCGGAGTTGTGCTCGTCTTGACAGCCTCCACCTTCACGTAGTACGTTCCCGACTGTTCGATAACGCCAGCAGTCACGTGCGCCGCTCCTTGCTGGCCAGCCCCGTCGGTCTGTGAACGTGCTCGGTTATCATGAGCCGAGATCCGTTTGCCGTCTGGGCTGTACAAGCTCACGCGAAGGTCTTCACCTCTTTGTGCTGTGCGCTTGAGGAGCGCTGAAAAATCACGACCCGCTTCGAGTTCAACGGCGTACCAATCAACGTCGTTCGGCATGATCGCTCCGTCGACCGAGCTACCAGCATCTATCGCTGCTGCGTTCTCGGGAGCATCGCCCGTATCGCTCCCAGCGGCCCGAGCAACGGGATCTGTCGTTACCATACCCCCGCCACCGACCGAAATCACGATCAGGAAGGCTATACCAATCCGTCCGAACGCCAGTTCACTCACCATGACATTCACTGCCTCCGAATATTACGTCGACCTGAGAACCGCTTTTTCTGAGAAACCGGGATATACCCTGAGTGAAAAAGCGATGGGATATATACGTTATCATTGGAAGTCGAAATGTAAGAGTACGCTATCACGAACAGACTTGGTATGCAACAATCATAAATTAGAATATGTTATGTGCGAATACTACTCGCGACGACGACGAGAGAATCGCATGCGCTGTGATGCGCTTATTCCTCTGAAAACCGCCGTTCGACGCTAACTGCGTGTGCCTCCAAACCTTCTGCTGTTGCGAGCGCCGTGATTGTATCTCTAATATTTGACAACGATTCTCGGTCGAGTCGCTGGACAGTCGATGAGCGCAGAAATGTCTCGACAGATAGTCCGCCTGTCACTCGTGCCCCGCCATTCGTCGGGAGGACGTGGTTCGTTCCGCTCGCATAATCACCTGCTGCGACCGGCGTGTACGGACCGAGGAAGACGCTACCCGCGCTGTCGATCCGTTCGAGCAGTGCTTCGTCGTCGTCTGCTTGAATGGAGAGATGTTCAGGGGCATACTCCTCGGCAAACAGTACCGCCTCGGAGATAGAGCGCGCGAGGAACACACCGCTCGCGTCGCTGGACAGCGTCTCACGAATGATGTCCTCACGCTCTCGACCGCTCGCCTGCGCATCGATCGACTCAGCGATTGACTCGGCCAGCGCCTCACTGTCGGTGACCGCAACGACCGAGGCATTCGGATCGTGTTCGGCTTGTGCGACCACATCAGCGGCAACGAATGCTGGATTGGCTGTTGAATCTGCTAGCACAAGAATTTCGCTCGGTCCAGCAAGAAAGTCGATGTCGACGTCTCCGCGTACGTCGGCCTTCGCTGCCGTGACAAAACGATTTCCGGGCCCAGTGATCTTCTCTACGCTCGAAACCGTCTCAGTCCCGTAGGCGAGTGCCGCGACGGCCTGTGCGCCACCGACCTGATACACCGCGTCTGCGCCAGCAATGTGGATAGCCGCGAGCGTCACAGGATCGAGCGTCTCTGCTGGCGGTGTCGCAACCGCGATGTGTTCGACGCCAGCCACCGCTGCGGGGATAATTCCCATCAGTGCGCTAGATGGGTACGACGCTGTCCCACCGGGTGCATACACACCGACACGTTTGATGGGACGAAAGCGCCGACCGAGTTCCCGTCCACCGAACGATTGTCGCCAATCATCAGGAACTTGTGCTTCGTGGAACGCACGGATATTCGCTGCCGCGGTTTCGATGTGCGCTCTGAGGTCTGCATCAAGTTCCTCGGACGCGCGTGCCGCGTCGGCAGTGATATCGATGTTGCCAACCTCACATCCATCGAACTCACGGGCATAGTCTCTGAGCGCAACGTCGCCTTCCTCACGCACCCGCCCGATAATTTCGCGAGCGGTGTCTTTCGCATCAGTAACGCCACCACTACGTTTGAAGAGTACTCGCCGCTCGTCGGGGGTGAGTTCAGAGATACACTGGACGTTCATACTCAGATGTTGACGTCCAACAAAAAAAGGCTCGCTATCGGTCGAAATACCAGAACAGGCCAATAACCGCGAGCGAAAAGACACCACCCAAGAGGAACATCAACACTGGATCGACTGCTGGCGCAGTAGGCGCTTCGAGTGCTGTTGGTCCTCCACCTGTCTGCTTTACGTCAAAGATACCGAACCGGCCGAAAGACAGTGCAAGAATGGCGCTGGCTCCTGCGAGCACAGTCGCTGCACCGAGTGCACGCCTGAGGAAATCACGCAGCCGAAGATGGTCAGACTCTCGACCCGCGAACAACACAACGGCCTCGTTCGCCGGAGCGTACACCGTCATCTCGGTTCCCTTTTCCGAATACCCAACCCCAGAGGGTTCAATGAGACCCGCATCCTCCAGCTTCCCGAGGTGGTAGTGAACGTTCTGAAGTGATGTGTCGATTTCGTCTCGTATTTCAGTGGGGGTCGATGGTCGATCGTAGATGATCGAAAGCACCGTCCGAGTCGTAGAGGCTGTCAACGTTTCGAACGCCTCATCGGCCGCATCGTTATCCAGACCGAGAACACGCGGCTCGTTCGGGGTCGATTGTGACTCCCCACGTAGCGGCAGCAAGCTCATCGGCTTAGCCTATAAGCTCATCTCGTATGGGCTTTCGGGTGCTTCAAACCATAATTTGATGCATTGCATTATCCAACAATTGGTAAAGAAACTTTTTGCCAAGCGTCGCAGAGCACGGCAAGGCGGCACAGCACAATTGATTCAGGACTTGTCCGACTGGACTGCCAGAGTGAGTTCGTCGCTGATCTACTCGTTCACGGCGGGGTGGGTGGCGTCATCGTGAGCCATCGACGAAGCACGGGGAACAGGAGGGCAATAGCACCAATCTGTAATCCAATAAGAGTGTACGTCGCAACAGTTGTTGTTGGGATGAAGTTGGTACCACTACCAACGAACAAGAGGCCACATACAACCGAGAGCACTAGTGATGTCCGAGCGTATCCATGAGCCGTTTCACGAGTACGGACCCACTCAAGCGCGAATCCGATCCAGAATGTGAATAGTCCGGCAGTCAGTAGTAGTGAATCAAGACCAAAGGTAACGGGCGGGGTAACTGACATGCGGGATAGAACTCACTGATGTGCAATACTTGTTCCGGATTGTTGCAGATATGATTTAGTCCGACATGAGCTATGCCTGCGGCCTGACCCCGACGCACTCGGGCTATTTTTACTGTAGACTGACGAAATATAGAGAGATATACAATCAGATGAACAGTGTGTAGAAACGGTACTGTCCCGGAACACCGCATAAAAGAATGTTTGCTAACACTAAACCATATCCATACAGACAATTCAAACACCACACTAGTCATACCTGGATACCAAACATATAATTTTAGAATACATTTGGATAGTAATCTATTACCCGATATCATACAAATGTCTGACAACCAAAGCCATATAGGAAGCTTTTTACAGGGGCTAGCACGTACTATATGATGTCGCGCGGGAATGCGCCATTTGCTATAAAAAGCTGGGCAGCAATCCTGAATCCCTGTCTAGGCACTCCCCGCCGACCTCCCCCCACCTGGCCTCTCTCTTGGCGGGAATTCGATATGTCCCCATACCGTCCGAAACAATAGTAGTCGTTGATCATTCATGACACCTTTGTATTCTTATCGTGTATTTTATCGTGATTTCGACAAGAATGATCACTCCATCCGTTCTATTCACCGCGCAATTATTCCACAATCGAATACAATCTCCTCTGTTGATCACAGACATCCTAGTCAACTGAGACCACTTCTTTACCATTGAGTTAGAGCCATAAGTGAAGAATACGAATCGGAGCAGCAACAGTTAGTTTCTGAAACACTAGATCACATAAGCGAGATACGTTAGCTGTAGATAGAGTGCTGATAGACGCAGAATTGCATGAATGCACCGTCCTCTGTCTGTGACTCCAGATTCACGATAATCCACTGTCCAAGCGCTCACACGCGAAGATATCCGTACTGAAGTGAGACATCTTTCATGATGTTTACTGGTGGCAGCATAATAGGGATAAAGTAAAGTAGCGAGCGTTACATGTATTATTTGATGGCAGATTCTCCGGAGGTACTCGTGATTGGGGGTGGCTCAACTGGATGTGGGATCGCTCGAGATCTCGCAATGCGGGGACTTGATGTCACTCTCGTCGAAAAGGGAAACCTAACACACGGGACGACCGGACGGATGCACGGATTGCTCCACAGCGGCGGTCGGTACGCGGTTTCCGATCAGGCGAGTGCGAGAGAATGCATCGAGGAAGCTCGTGTTCTATCCGATATCGCGAGCCACTGCGTCGAAATGACGGGTGGACTATTCGTCCAGCGTCCCGAAGATCCCGACGAGTACTTCCACGAGAAGCTGAAAGGGTGTCGAGAGTGTGACATTCCTGCCAAAGTGCTCTCATCCACAGAGGCACGCAAACAGGAACCGTATCTCGCATCAGATATCCAACGAGCAATCGAGGTGCCAGATGGTGCTATCGACCCATTTCGGCTCTGTGTTGCAAACGCAGCCAGTGCCGAACAACACGGAGCACGCATCGAGACACACGCTGAAGTCACGGACGTGCTCGTAGAGGGGAGCGACGTCGTCGGATGTGAGGTGCGACACGAATCAGGACCGGGAAAGCGAGTGCATCAGTCGTCTGGAACAACAGAGAAAATTCGAGCCGATTACGTCGTGAACGCCACTGGAGCGTGGGCTGGACAAATCGGTGAGTTGGCTGGTGTCGATATCGAAGTCCGTCCGTCCAAGGGCGTAATGGTCATTATGAACGTCCGACAGGTAGACACCGTCATCAACCGCTGTCGACCGAAAGGGGATGCAGACATCATCGTTCCCCACGAAACGACAGCGATTCTCGGCACGACCGACGAGGAAGTTGCGGATCCCGAGGAGTACCCAGAAGAGCAGTGGGAGGTTGATCTGATGATCGACGAGCTCTCGGAGCTGGTTCCCATTCTCAAGAGTGCTCGTACAATCCGGTCGTTTTGGGGCGTGCGTCCGTTGTATGAACCGCCAGGGACGGGAACGACCGATCCGACAGATATCACGCGGGACTTTTTCCTGCTCGATCACGAGGAGCGTGACGATCTACGGGGAATGACGAGCATTGTCGGCGGAAAGTTCACGACCTATCGGATGATGGCCGAGAAAATCTCTGATCACGTCTGCGAACAGTTCGGGATTAATACACGATGTCGAACCGCACAGGAATCTCTCCCCGGGAGTGATGATTTCGACGTGCTGAGAGAGTATATGGAAGAGTTCGGACTTCGATCACCAATTGGTCGGCGGAGCGTCCAGCGCCTCGGAAGCAGGGCCGACGAGGTGTTGAAGACTGATCGCCCAAACCCAGTCATCTGCGAATGCGAGGCGGTTACCCGCGCAGAAATACAAGACGCGATCGGCCAGTCGGGATCTGACCTTAACGCCGTTCGCATCCGGACCCGTGCCTCGATGGGCAACTGTCAAGGAGGAATTTGCTGTCACCGGATGGCGAGCGAGCTGTACCCCGACTACGACGAATCAACCGCTCGCGCAGCACTCGACGAACTCTATCAGGAACGCTGGAAGGGACAGCGACACGCGCTTTGGGGTGAGCAGCTCTCACAAGCGATGTTGAATCATCTGCTTCACGCGACGACGATGAACCGTGATAGTGATCCCGCGCACGATGGGACGGTTGATTTCCAAGCGTTCGACACCGGTGCCACAATCAAAGACCACAACAGCACCGAAGGGAGCTCGTCGAGCGGAGACGAGGAGGGTGAGCATGCCAATTAGCGAGGACGTGGTCGTCATCGGTGGCGGGCTTTCGGGAGGAGTAGCTGCCCTCATGGCGGCACGAACGGGCGCTTCGGTTCGTCTCATCTCGCACAAAGAGAGCACGCTCCGGCACGCGAGCGGACTCATCGATGTGCTCGGATACCTGCCAGACGGAACGGGACCGATCGTGAACCCGTTCGACGCACTCGATGAACTGCCAAACGAGCACCCGTACAGCGTTGTCGGCGAGACCGCCGTCCGCGAAGGATTGACCATCTTCGACGAGATTGTCGGCGAAATGTATGCAGGAGGACACACGGATACGAACGCGCTTGTTCCGACACAAGGTGGAACGGTCAAGCCAACGGCGCGCTATCCGCAATCGGTGGCCGCCGGTCTTGCGAGTGACGAGCGTGATATGCTTCTCGTCGGATTCGAAGCACTGTCGGACTTCGATGCGCCGCTCGCCGCCGAACACCTCGCTGCGGCCGGTGTTCCGTTCGAGACACAGGGAGTGACGGTTCAGTTTCCGGAAGATCTCCGTGACGATGCGAGAATCACGCGCTTTGCGACGGCGCTCGAACGCGACAGCAACACACGAGCGCTCGCTGATGCGGTCGAATCGCATCTCGACGGTGCCGAACGCGTCGGGTTCCCGGCGCTCTTGAGTAAAGACACAGTGCGTAGCGAACTCGGGACCCGCCTCGGGAAGCCTGTGTTCGAAATCCCCGGTGGTCCGCCGAGCCTCCTCGGACTTGAGTTGGCCGAGCGGCTCTTCGAGACACTGGATGAAGCCGGCGTCCACATCAGTAGCGGTGTTCCAGTCGTCGGACACGAGACCGATGGCAACGATGAGCGTGTCACAGCAGTGCTCGTCGATCGAAACGGTCAGACACACCCATACCACGCAGAGCAGTTCGTGCTTGCGACCGGTGGTCTCGTCGGGAAAGGAATCGACACGGATCGAGATGGTGTGACAGAACCAATCTTCGATTGCTACATTCCTCATTCCGAGGATCGATACGACTGGTTCTCCAACGAAGCGTTCGGTGACCATTCGTTCGCCCGGTTCGGCATCGTTCCGAGTGAGGGACTACAACCGACCGACGCCAACGGTGAGATCGAGTTTGAGAACGTGCGAGCGGCGGGAAGCGTCGTCGGTGGAGCGGACATTGCTTCCGAAAAGTCTGGGAGCGGCGTCTCGCTTGCAACCGGACTGATCGCAGGACGAAACGCAGGAGAAGCGATTTGACATGAGTGACACAGAGGACACCCACGAACACGAATACGAACACGAGTTCGATCAATCAGATTCGTCACCGACAGGACCGACTCCCGTCGAATCTGCGGAAGCGTTCGACGGACTGAATGCCGATCTCCGTCCGGGAGCTGACAACTGTTATAAATGCACGTCTTGTGATACATCGTGCCCAGTTGCCGAAGTAGACGACGAGTTCCCCGGTCCGAAGTTTCAGGGACCAGAACAGTGGCGGCTGAAACGAAAGGAGGACACGGATATCGATGAATCGATTATGTCCTGTTCGAACTGCATGCGCTGTGACGACGCCTGTCCATCGAGCGTTCCGCTGAGTCAGATGCACAACACTGCTCGCGGAGAGTACGTCGAAGGGATGGATAAGTTCTCCAGAGAATACATCCGGAACCGTATCCTCGCCAATTACGGAACACTCGCGCGCATCGGGAGTCGGGTCCCCCGTTTAACGAACGCCATCATGGGTAACCGCGTGACGAAGTGGTTCAATGAGCGCTTGCTCGGCATCACGAGCGAACGTGAATTTCCCGAATTCGCACACCAGACGTTCCGCAAGTGGTGGAACGACCGTGGCGGTTCACAGGTCACAAGCGAGCAAAAGCGGATTGCGTACTTCCACGGCGATTATTCGAATTTCAATACGCCCGAAGTAGCAAAGGCGTTAGTCCGTGTGTTCGAGTCGTTTGGCTATGAAATCGCCGTTCCCGAGCAACGCTGTTCCGGAACGCCGATGTTCGCAAACGGAATGCTCGCGGATGCCCGACGGGCCGCGAAGTTTAATGTCGAAACGCTGTCTGCGTTGGTCGAAGATGGGTACGACATCATCTGTTCGTGTACCTCCTGCTCGATGGCACTGAGACAGGAGTATCCCGAGCTGTTCGATTTCGAAGGCACTGGGGAGGTCGCTGCACACACCTACGAGGCGGTCGAATACCTCCGCCTCCACGAGGACCTCGAAGGAGAGCTCCACGACAGCGATAGTGAGATCGACCATCCAGCGCTCGCCTACCACGCACCCTGTCACGCCAGAAATCAAGGTCTTCACCGACAGGCACTCGAACTGTTCCGAACACTCGATGGCGTCGATATCGAGGACGTGGGCGACTCCTGTTCTGGCATCTCGGGAACGTACGGCTGGAAATCAGAGAAATACGACTACTCGATGGAGATCGGCGAGGAGATGTTCGAAGAGATGAAAGACGCAGAGGGGACCACGGGAATGACCGAGTGTCCGACCTGTGCGATGCAGATGAAACACGGAACGGGATACGAAATTAACCATCCGCTCGAAGTGATCGAAGCAGCACTCACTTAGCGCGGGATCGGAGCACCGCAGTAATTAGTCGACGCGAGGGTTTTATCGCTCGTCGAAGTAGAGACGCTATGCCATCGCGCGAACCTGCGCAATTTCTGGCCGATTCTCCCGACAGGGCCGTGCTTCTCGCCCATCTTCACGAGAACCCCGGCCAACCGAGCACCGTCGCAGCAGCACTCTCGATGTCACACCGAAGCGTACAGCGTAATCTCTCTCGGCTTACGACACGCGGCTGGGTCGAAAAATGCGACGGCATCTATCAGCTCACCACGACAGGCACGCTCATCGCAGAAGAGCACACAACCTATCTCGATTCTCTCTCGCGTATCGAAGCGTTCGATGACTTCTTCAACTGTCTTCCCGACCACGAACTCGCGCCAGATCCACGACTGTTAGAGAGTGCGACGCTTGTCACCGCTCGACCCGAGAATCCACAGGCTCCGGTGCACCACTATGTCAAGAGTGTTCGGTCCCTCGAAACGGAAACGATTCGGATGCTATCGCCCGTGCTGAGCCGACTGTTTCACGACGCCCACGCGACGCTCGCAAAGCGTGGGACCCACACAGAACTCGTGTTATCGACAACGATGGTCGAACAGGCGCGAGAATTGAATCCGATGGAATTCGATTTAATCGTGGGACTCGGAGTTCTCGACCTCTATCGCCACCCGGAACCGATTCCGATTGGTCTCACCCTCGGTGAACAACGCGTGCTCGTTGGTGCCTACGACGAACACGGACAGATGCGATCCTGCATCGACTCGTCTAAAAACGCGTTGTTCGCTTGGGCAGTGGAGCTATTCGAACGCTATCAAAACAACGCAACACCCGTCACACCGACTCGAAAACCCCCGTTCACGTGACCAATATGTAGAATTGATTATAACGGTGAATATTCAATCGATTCGTTATTGTATCGCCTGAGATATGCGCTGTGACTCCGGTGTTCCATTTTGAATAGTCAATTGAGTGGATAACATCAGTTAAGAATCAGTGTATTCGTAGCGATAGCCGTGAACACAGAGTAATGAAGTCAGCTACGGTTGTCTAAATGCTAGATCCAAAGAGTATCACCAGACTTATCAATGATTGTGTCAAAATAAATCATGGTCTTCTTGGAATGCGTCGGAGACCACTTGCCGTGTGTTCAGGCACACGGCCTTTAACCGATGCGTTCAAGCAAATGTCTGATATTTTGTGTGAGATGTGGTCTCCAATCGCTATTAGGATGCGTACCGCTTAATCATTTATTTTGTTTACTAAACCCGTATGTAGTGAAAAATAGTTTCAACCATTTTATTCACAAAAACTATTGGAATCTG
The DNA here is from genome assembly GCF_023276375.1 of Halocatena marina. Taxonomy (GTDB): domain Archaea; phylum Halobacteriota; class Halobacteria; order Halobacteriales; family Haloarculaceae; genus Halocatena; species Halocatena marina. The sequence continues at coordinate 2,138,447 of NZ_JALLPK010000001.1, forward strand.
TGGGCACAAAATTTGAATAAGGAACAATGACTCCGCATGAACTATGCTACTCGTTGATAGTGCCCACAGTATTCAACATTATAGTTCATGAGATTAAAAGCATTGTGATACACCCAACAATTGATCTGAGAAAACACGATATGTGTCATAACGTCCACTCGTCTCTCCCTTGGAATAACTGTCGGACTCACTAATCAGCGACAATACTGAATACAGACAGTCGGTTGTAAAGACTCTCGTAAGTCACTCAGTCCATGTCTTAGTACCCGGAGAACCCGTGTCGATCACGGAGAGAATTACTCGGGGGCAGGAGGAAATCTACGACAACACCTGTCGCATACGCCACCGGCAGTCGGTCACGCGCGGAGATAACGTAACGTAGATGACGGGAATAGCAACAGTCATGAATGTTATTGTTGTCGGTGGCACTGGCTTCATCGGACGACCGCTTACACACGAATTGATTGATCGTGGCCATAGTGTGACAGTTCTCTCGCGCTCGCCTTCGCCTGTTCCCGACGGCGTTAGATCGGTATCGGGAGACGTGAGAAACGCCGAATCAATTTCGGATGCATTCGAGGGAATGGAAGCAGTCATCAATCTCGTGGCGCTCTCTCCGCTATTCGAGCCATCAGGGAACGTTACTCACAAAGCAGTTCATCTCGACGGAACTCGGAATATCGTGGAAGCAGCCAAAGCGAACGGTGTCGAGAAAATTGTCCAAATGAGCGCTCTCGGGGCCGATCCCGACGGGGCAACGGCGTATATCCGGGCGAAGGGACAAGCCGAAGCCGTTGTCACCGAGTCGCCGATCGATCAGGTCATTGTTCGTCCGTCGGTCGTGTTCGGCGAAGGAGGAGAGTTTGTCTCGTTTACGAAGGCGTTGACGACCCCCTACATCACGGGATTGCCTGGCGGCGGTGGGACACGATTTCAGCCGATCTGGGTTGGTGATCTCGTTCCGATGCTCGCTGCTGTGACCGAAGATGGGACGTACGTTGGAAAGACACTCGAACTCGGTGGTCCAGAGACTTTGACACTCACTGAGATTACACGATTCGTCTACCGCACAGATGGGAAACGTGTCGTTGTCCTTCCAATTCCGATGCTGTTCGCTCGGATCGGCCTAACGATCGCTAGCGTGATCCCCGGAGTGCCAATGGGACCAGATCAGTACCGGTCACTGAAGTTCGATAACACCGTCAGTGACAATGACGTGACAGCGTTCGGTGAAACGGCCGACAACCTCCGGACACTGACCGATTACCTCGAACACGACTCACAGCGCCCATCGTGACAACTGTGTCCTCCAGAATTATCAGATATGTTTTATTAAGGGACGCTATTCGATCGACTGCAGCGTCAAACGCCAGGAGCCACATATATACACCTGCTCTCGGACAGTTCCGTATGGTACTCAATCGGTATGACCCGCCAAAGCCCGCATCTGGAGAGATCGAATCAGACGAACTGGCTGTCACGGACGACGCACTCGTCAAAGTCTTCGCACTCGGTCCGGGCGCGGAGCTCTCGGCGCACGAACACAGCGCTTCGACGAACGTCTTTCACGTCCTCGAAGGCACAGTGACAGTGATACAAGACGACACCGAAGAAACCGTCCACGCACCCGGTGTCATCCTCCACGAACGTGGGGTTGCTCATGGGGCACGCAATGACACAGACTCGGTTGCTGTCCTGACCGCAAGCCTCTGTCCGATGCCATAGAACGACTATCGTTTGCCTCCACTTCTCACGGAGTGCTCACTGTTCGTCCATCAGATGCTGGAGAATCGGAATCTCGTCGATCCGCTCCTCGGACAGATTCGTCCATCGGAGACCGGACGGCTTTTCACGCCTCTCGTCTCGAACAGTTTGCTGTGGCGTAACGACCAGATCGATCGGGACGTCGTGTGGTGCTTCAGGGACCTCATCATCGATGAGCTGGATCTCGTGGACTGTGGTCGCGGTCGTGGTTTCATCATCAACCAGCCCGCACTCACGGAGAATAGCGAACTCTAGATCACTGTAGCCTTCCCCTTTTCCGATCCGTCCGCCGCTCTCGGTGATTGCGACACTCCCGCTCACAATGAGATCGATCGTCTCCATCGCTTCGGGAGTGACCTGCTCGCCAACCTCGAAGGAGCCGTTGATCGTCGTCGCGTGATCGTAATCATCGATTGAATCTGGGTCAAGCCGGAGGAAGCACGCCTCGTCTCGAAGTCGGGGAACAGCCATGTAAACGGTTTTGCCTGCTGCTAACGCGCGCTTTCGCACGGGTCGCTGTGGCGAATCTGGATTCGATTTGATCGTACTCGCTTCCTGCCACGCTGTGTTCTGCGCTAGTCGCTCTGCGGCGTCCGCCGCACCGTCGAAGTTGGGGATTCTTCCGTGAGGAGGAAACGGAAACCGGGCCGTACCGGACTCATCGAGTTTATCCCAAATGCGCTCGCGGAGTGCTTGTTTGTCCATACAAGATCGAAGACAGCCACGCACAAATGATACCCTTCTTGCCCCTCTGTAAACATGTCAAAAATAAAATCAAGTTTCAGTACGGAAGGACGAGCAGGACGATCGTCAGGAAGGGAATGAGCAAGAGCAACATTGCGACAGCGTAGCCGAACATTTCGCGGGCTTTGAGGCCAGTGATTGCCAGCAGGGGAATCGCCCAGAACGGGTTGAGCAGATTGGTGTGTGCATCACCAACAGCGTACGCGATGGTTGCTTGACCTACTGGGATGCCGAGTTCTTGGGCGGCTTGGATGACAGATGGCCCGAGGACGATCCACTCGCCGCCGCCAGAAGGAACGAACAGGTTGACGATGGAGCCAGTCACCCACGCGATGACGGGGAACGTCTCCGGGGTTGATACGGACAGTAAGGTCTCTGCCAGCCTCGTCGAAAGTCCAGAGGCGTTCATCATTCCCTGAATGCCCGCGAAAAACGGGAACAGCAAGATGATTCCTGCGGCGGCTGTAGCCGCCTCGCCGAACCGTGCTCGGTAGACTGCTGGCTGTGTGTAGATTGCTAATCCGATGAATAGGAAGCCGAAATTGACAACGTTCAGGTTGAGAGCATCCAACCCTTGCGTTGCGAACAGATACGCCACGTAGATGACGCCCGTGAGCCCGATGACGCCACCAAGAATGCGGCTGTTGTCGATGCGCTCAGCTGGTGTCTGGGCGTCTGAATCGACGTCTTCATCGGAGGTATCATCTTCCTCATCAAGTTCCTCTGCAGAGAGATAGTCCCGAATCGAGCGTGATCGCTGGGGTGCTGGTGAGAGGAAAAACAGCATGACAGCAGCGTAAACGATCGAGAGACTCGTTAGAATGAGCGCGTACGGGTTGAAGATGGTCTGCGTTGTGCTGACGATCGAGTCGATGACACCGAGTTCGATGAATTCGTTACCCTCTGTGGCGAGTAACAGCGGTGCCGATCCCGAGAGACCCCAATGCCACGTCAGTCCAAGCCCCATATAGCCGGCAACACACAACAGCGGATAGTGAACGTCAATATCGTTCTCCACGGCAGTTTCACCCATCTCGCGGGCGAAGATCGCACCGAGAATGAGACTGAAGCCCCAGTGGATCCACGCGATTGCCATCGAGAAGACACCGACCATAACAACCGCCTGACGACCGGTTGAGGGGACCTGTGTCAACCGCTTAATTCCATCGTTCACTCGCGGATGGTAGGCAATGACAAAGCCTGTCATCAGAATGAGTACCATTTGCATGGCGAATTCCAGAAACGCCCAGAAGCCGTCGAACCAGTACGAAACCATATCACCGACGCCAGCTCCTTCAACGACAATGCCCGCGAAGAACACCACGTAGCTCAGAATAATCGCGAACAGGAACGGACTCGGCATCCACTGTTCGACGACATCTGCTAGACGGTGGCCCGCCCGCTCGAATACGTTCCCACCTGATCGTGAGTTTGTGGTCTGTGATGACATATCCAACGTGACAACTGCCGATACGTACTTAAGTGTAGGGATATGGATAGCAGAGGCCGTGCACGACGCGTCGGCAGTAGCAGCGATCTCGTGGCAGTCAGCGGCAACTACGTCCGCAACACTCTCTCTGATCGTGGAGGCAACGAGATCTATCCGTTCGCTGAGGTGCACGACGGACACTACGATCTCGAACAGTGAAACGGGGCGTACTGGCGTCTGAAAACGGTGAAACAGAGCTTATGAGGTAAAACAGTTCTGTCAGTACTGTTCGGGAACAGCTCAGTGCTCTGGCTGGCGCTGTGCCAATCCGACGAGATGCGGAAGTTCGTGCACAATGATATCCTCGGTTCCAAGCCGTACGGCGTTCTCGCTTCCTGGAAGGCAGAACACGGGAACGTCGTCAACGAGGCCTGCGGTGGCGCGCGTTCCGACAACCCGGGATCCGATTTCTTCGTACGAGAGGGTCCGGAACAGTTCCCCGAAACCAGGAAGCTCCTTCGAGAACAACGACGAGACAGCCTCAATGGTCACATCGTCTGGCGTAACACCAGTGCCACCCGTTGTGATGATGGCGCCAATTCGTGGATCGTCAGTGTACTCATCGATGAGCGACTCGATCGCGCTGTGCTCGTCAGTAACGAGATCCCGCACGACAATACGATGATCGGCTGCTCGAAGGATCGCTTCAATCGTGTCGCCAGCGGGATCGTCGTCAACCGTCCGTGAAGATGAAATTGTCAGTACTGCCATACCGGGACTGCTAACGTCGTGGTCATGGTGGCCATGGTCGTGGTCATGGTGGTCGTCGTGAGCGTGATGATCATGATGGTCGTGTGAGTCGTCCATACGTGTCGTTCGATCGTCTCCGTGAAAGTCGTTGGCTGTGGAGCGCCGATGGCCGCACGTCCGAACGTTTAGAGACCTCAATTCAAGTGGATATGAACGAGAATTCCTGCGATCAACAGTATTTTGCTCGTAGCCATCCTTCGACGTGTATGAAGGCTGTGCAGTTCACGGAGCACGGTGATCGGAGCGTACTCTCCTACGATGAGTTCTCAGATCCTGAGATTTCGCCCAACGAGGTACTCATCGATGTAAAGGCAGCCGCACTGAACCACCTTGACGTGCATACCCGCCGTGGATTGCCGGGCGTCGATTTGGAGATGCCCCATATTCCAGGCAGCGATGCTGCTGGCGTCATCCGCGAGGTTGGTTCGAACGTGACTCGCTTCGAAGAAGGCGATCACGCGGCCGTCGCGGCAGGGCGCTACTGCGGCGCCTGTGAGTTCTGCCGACACGGACAGGAATCGATGTGCGAGAACTACCATCTCATCGGTGAGCACGTCCGCGGCGTCCACGCGGAACTCGCGGCTGTTCCCGAGGAAAATCTCGTCCCCGTTCCAGACAATGTTGATTGGTACACCGCCGGGTCGGTGTCACTCGTCTTCCAGACCGCGTGGCGGATGTTGGTTTCCCGAGCCGAACTCACCGCTGGAGAACGCGTTCTTGTCCTCGGCTCGAGTGGTGGTGTCGGCCATGCAGCGGTCCAGATTGCGGATTACGTTGGTGCAGAGGTGTATGCGACCGCAAGCAGCGAGGAAAAGCTCGAACACGCACGCGAATGTGGTGCAGACCATTGCATCAACTACGAGGAAGCGTCGTTCAAAAACGAAATCCGTGACCTGACCGACGGACGAGGCGTCGATGTTGTCGTCGATCACGTCGGACCGGCGACGTGGAATGATTCGATGAAATCCCTTGCGAAGGGCGGCCGACTCGTCACGTGTGGAGCGACGACCGGCCCAACGGCTGAGACGAACATCAACCGCGTCTTCTGGAACCAACTACAGATCATCGGCTCCACGATGGCGACGCCAGGGGAGACCGACGACATACTCGAACTCGTCTGGGATGGGACGTTCGATCCCCACATTCGAGCGACGCTTCCAATGAGCGAGATCACCCGCGCTCACGAGATGCTCGAAGACCGAGAGGGATTCGGTAAGGTCGTCATCGTCCCCGATAGCGAGTATGACGAATAACGACGACTCCACGTACATTCACGATCCTGAGGCGTTCCGTGAGCACGCTGCTTCCGAAACCGATGAAGCAGAAACGCCTCGAACGACGAAAGCCTATCTCGACTCGGGCACAGGTCCAGAAAACCAGGAGTTTGGACGAGGGGGATGGCTCCTCGTCGTCGCTCTCTTCTTTGCCTTCCTCGTTATCCCCGCGACGATCCTCTATCTGCCACACGCTCGACCGGTCATCGCATCGTTGGGTCTCACCTTTCGGGACGCGTATCTCGTTCTACCGCTCGTTCCTGCGCTCGTACTCGGTGCGATGGCGGTCTGGGTCGCTGTCGGTGGCCGAACGGAGTGAACGATTGGATGAGTTATCTTTCGATCGTTACTCGATATGATCGAGTTCTGTCTGCGTTCGTTCATTTTCGACGTTGCCCGTGTTGAGCGTCTCAGATGGCTCGAACAATACGATATGCGCCTCTCGATCGGCGACAGGCCGATGTTCGACGCCACGAGGAACAACGAGAAGCTCACCCGATTCGAGTGATACATCATCACGATCACGAAATTCGACCCGAAGCTCGCCCTCAATGACGAGAAACAGCTCGTCGGCATCGTCGTGATGATGCCACACGAATTCACCCTCGACTGTGGCGAGTTTGACAGCCTGTCCGTTCAGTTCCGCTGCGATCTGAGGCGACCAGTGTTCGGTGATGGACTCGAACGCGTCTGTGAGGTTCACCTTGTCCATGAGTTGTACACACTACGCGCTCAGATGACGTTTCCTCTGGTGGCCGAACGGGTATCCTTCGAACGTAGTGCACTGGTGCAGCGGACAGAGGATAGCGAGGGATGTGCTAGTCGTAAATAATAGAATCATCAAACACAACGAAGTGAATGTCAGTCCAGCGTGGCGAGACGCTGGTCACAGTCCTCACAAGCGAGGACGTGGTCGGGACCACTGGGGCCGAATCCGCCACAACAGCCATCTCCAGTGGTCTCGACAACACGGCCTCCACAGTCCGGGCATTCATCGAGAAAGAGACGGAGCGAGGCAGCAGCAGCCACAGCAATTCGAGTGTCGACGCCCGTCTCTTTGAGCGTGCGGACGGCGGCGACGTCCGCGATAGCAATGGGACGAGAGAGCCATCTCTCGGACGCAACACTCCCGTCCTCGTCGGTAACAATAATCCACGTGCGACCGTCGTTATCGAATCTTCGGGCCTGAACAGGAGTCACAGCGGCGTCAGCAACGGCATCGGCAAGCGACTCGCGGTCAACGTCGTCGATCGCGTTGTGCCAATCGTGTGCGAAGTCCGGAGAGAGGGCGAGTTCCTCGCCACCGGTGAGGACACCAGCCTCACCGAGCGCCGCGATAACAGTGTCACCATCCACGCTGTCTCCGCCAATTCCACCCACGGTACGTTCTGTGTGTGAGAAAAACGACGCTTCGAGGCCAAGGAGAGCAAGGAGGCGCGGCGCAACGCGAGGCGTGTACGGAATGACGTAGCCACGGAGAGCGAGTATCGTTACGCCCACAGCGACAACGAAAATCGAAAGTAGTGGTGTCACTATCGCAGCGAGGATCCCAACACCCACAACGATGCCAGCGTTCGCGACCGTACAAGGCCAACAACGGTTCGCACCGGTGTACTCAGGCCGTCGAACTGACTCAAAAAATCCCATTGGAGGCCCGTTTCCGCCCAGTAGCTTGTGGCTTTCGCATTCAACGAACTAGCCAGTGAACAGATGGGATTGCCAGAAGAAAGACTTCTCTGTTAAATTCACGTGAGGCTGCTCGGCTCACCACCTGACGCGAAGGATACGGCGTGAGAATTGAACCTGTAATTTGAGTCCGTAACGACTATACAGTGCGTTGCAGAACGGTGAAATACGTTTTCTCGCGTGGATGTCTACGCGGAGCGTTCTCGATTATGTTTCATACGCTTTGGTTAGTACTACAGATAGAGAATGTCGTACAGATTTTCGAACAGCTCCAGATTCTCATTTCGGCAATGGGACCAGCGCTGCTCATGCCGATCATCGTATTCGGGCTCGGGCTCTCCGTTCGTCTGGATATAACCAAAACGCTCCGATCGGCGCTTCTCGTTGGTGTCAGCTTTGTCGGTATTTTCGCTCTGCTTGAGTACGTCCTTGGACACGTTGGCGAGACCGTGCGCGCGCTGGCAACCGTCTGGGGATTACATCTTATCGGTATCGACGTCGGCTGGCCTGCCGTTGCGGGCTTCACGTGGGCACTCGGGGTGACGGTTCTCGTGATTCCACTTGGCTTCGGTGTCAATCTCTTGTTGCTCGCAGTCGGGTGGACACGCACGCTCGATGCCGATATTTGGAACTACTGGCAGTGGGCGTTCAATGCAGCAATCGTGTACGTGCTAACCGGGAGTTGGGTGCTCGCACTCGGTGCAGCGATTATCACTGAAGCAGTCGTTCTTCGACTCGCTGACTGGACGGCTGAACTCAGCCAAGTCTACTTCGACGTTCCTGGCACGAGTTTTCCGCACGCACAGAGCGTCTTACAGGCACCGTTCGCGTTCGCTATCGAGCGATGCCTCCGTCGAGTGCCGATCATTGGTGATTGGGAAGTCAGCCCCGACGCTCTCGAACGCCGTCTCGACGCGCTCGGCGATCCGGTCGTCCTTGGATTCCTCGTTGGCCTGTTCATCAGCGTCCTTGCCCGACAGTCACTCCTTGCGAGCTTCCGAACAGCGGTCTACGTCGCTGGCCTGCTATCACTCCTCCCACGAATGGTTGCCCTTCTCGTCGAAGGACTCGAACCGATTGTCGAACAGACATCGACGCGAGTGAACAACAGCGACCGTTTCGGCGGCGAGACAGTTGTCATTGGCATCGACGCCGGTCCAATCGCGTTCGCTGATACCACGGCGGTCGTCGCTGGACTGGTACTGATTCCGTACGCGTTGGGATTGGCGTTCATTCCGGGGGTTGTCGTGATGCCACTGGCAGACCTCGTGGTGTTACCGATGTTTTGCATGTGGGCAGCAGCAATCAGTCGTGGGAACCTCGTTCGAACGGTGATCAGCGGTGCGATCATCACGACGATCATTACCGCCGCAACCACAGTTCTCGCCCCGTACATCACAGAGATGGGACGACGGTCAGGTGAAATACAGTCCGTCGAGACAGGAGGGGCGACCCTCGTTTCTGCGCTGAGCGCGGGCGGGAACTGGTGGACGCTCGGGTTTCTGTCACCCTTGGGAATGAACACCATTCAGAGAGGAGTGATCGTCGGAGGCGTTTTGAGCGCGCTCGCTGCGTATGCTTGCTATCGTTGGACGAAAGCGATGCCAGCAGCGGTGGCGAGCAACTACCAAAACACCATGCCAGAAACCGCCGAGAGCAGTCCATCCGATGCAACAGAACGACCGGCGACCGATTGAGCATCCCGCGACAATCATATTACACCGAACTGAACGATGGTTCATCAGATCTAATTAGATTATCTATATGAAAAATATATTCCAAAGAAATATTTTTACCGACACTGACTGAATAGTTAGTTATGGAAGAGACAGATGAGACGCATATAAAGCACGTACCAGACCCAATCAGCACCCCGCAAGGACAGTTGAATCCGTATCCGTGGTACAGACAGATGCGAGAAGAGGCTCCCGTTCGATACGACTCGGAACGTGATTGCTGGGACGTTTTCGGGTACGATGCTGTAAAACGGGTTGCGACCGATTTTGAAACGTTCTCGTCCGAGTTCGATGCGACGCCAATCGCTGGACCGGACGAAGAGCGTGTGATCGATCTCGGCGAGACGATGATCAGGCGAGATCCACCAGAGCACGAGCGGCTTCGAGGAATCGTAGACGAGTATTTTCGTCCGGGAGCACTCCGAGAATTCAACGAAGAGTTCGAGCAGCTCACCAACGAACAGCTCGATCGTGTCCTCGAAGACGGTGAAAGCGAATTCGACTTCGTCAGAGAGTTTGCGTCTCCAATTCCATCGAGGGTCATCGCGGAAATTCTCGGCGTACCACCGGAGAACCAAGAGCTGTTCGTTAAAGTAGGGCCAGGAAGTGAATACAGCCAACGCGAACTAAAATCGTATATTACTGAACTCATCCGTGAGCGAACAGAGAATCCGACAGATGACATCCTCTCAGAAGTCATCCACGCAGAACCGGATGGTTACAAGATGACCGAAGAAGAAATATACCAGTTCTGCGCCCTCCTCCTCCTCGCTGGCAGTCAAACGACGATCACGCTTCTTACGAATGCGGTGTGGCTGTTCGCCGAGCACGACATTGTATCGGAGATCCGTGATGGCGTCATCGACCACGAGACTGCGATTGAGGAAGTACTCCGCTACCGGCCACCCGTCCACAGGATCAGACGAGTGGCGACGGAGGCTGTCGATCTGGATGGTGTGACAATTCAGGCAGGTGACCGTGTCGCTGCATGGATCGGATCGGCTCACAGAGATCCACGAGCGTTTGAAAAACCCGCGACGTTCGATCCTTCTCGCGCACCGAATCCTCATCTGGCATTCGGATCAGGGATTCACTTCTGTCTCGGCGCGCCGCTTGCTCGCATCGAGGCAAACATCGTGCTTTCTGTCTTCCTCGATCGAGTTTCCGATGTGCGTCTTGCAACCGATGATTTCGAACCGATTATGAACAGCACGATGTACGGGCTTCGGAGTCTTCCGCTCTCAGTTCGCACACCGTAGGCCGATGCGTCCAGCCCCGGTACAGATCACGAGGTCCCGAACGTCATTCACATTAGTTGTATAAATCGAGATAATCCAGCACACCTTTGGTGATCATCTTCTGCCACCGGATGCGGGCATCGAGAGGAAGTTCTTCGTACGTCTCGATGATAAACGAGGGAATATCGGCTTCGTACGCTGTTTTCTCCGTGAACAGTCCACTCGGTGCGATGCTTGGAGATGTGATCAAGCCTCGCTCGAACATGATGCGACGCTTTCTGATCGTTCGGTTCGCCCGATTGATTCCCATTTGGGCCGCATCTCTGGCACCGTGTGAGTGAAAGATCGCTTGACCGACACCCGATGGCTCGCTTCCGTAGATCCCCTGCGATTCGTGAAGCGACAGGACAGCGTCTGGCTCAACCTGTTCGACGATATCCCACAGTGCCTGTGCGAGCGGCGTTGTTGGACCATCGTCGACGAGAAAGTGCCGATTTAGATCGCCAGCGTCGGTGGTTCTGGTGTTTTGGGCGATTGCTGTGGGATTTGCTCTTGGAAGCACGACGAGACGACCAGCATCCGGCGTCCAATCGAGGATCTGATCGGCGGCACGGTAGCCAGCCTCCTCATCACCGTGGACACCGCCAACGACGAATGCCGTTGGTCCTTCAACGCCACTGTCAATAACAGAGGTATCGAGTGAAACATCCAACTCCGCGATGGAAACGTCGAGCGACGTAGACTCAGAAGCAGGCGCCTCCGTCGTGGTCGTCTCGGAATCGGTGCCAGCCAATGAATCGACCTCTCCCCATCCAGCATTCGATCCACTGTCGTCCGTTCGGGTACACGCGTTAGTCGTCTCTGATGCCCGCGCAGCGCTGAACTGTGTGATGCCCGCGCCTGCCGCCGCTGCAGCACTCAGAAATGCTCGTCGACCGTGTTTTCCCTCTGCCATGATTTCGGCGTACATCTGTTACTCACTAAAACATTGCGTTATTCACATTCACCAACACGTACGAGGTAGAAACACACTATGGAGTACTCGGATATCAGTCAAGAGAGTACAGGACAGAGGGGTTGGTCAAGCGTGCCTGTCCTGCGGAAGGCAAACAGAGAGTAACGAACTGCCCTTTTGTATCAAATATCTTATGCCGTCTCGTGGTGTTCGATCGATGGACAGTTCATCCGATGAGTCAGCTCCAATCAGTAAAAGCGTATCGAAATACGACGCCGAAGGCTGCGATTCGACCGAATTATATCAAAATAATAAAATTTATTGTGTCAGTGACTTATGACACCGCAGTAGCGAGTCACCTCAAACAATAGACCGGTCGATTGGGTTGGCTCAGTTTGCTGTCTGTAGCGACTCAGCAACCGTGTTTAGGTCAATAAAAAACGACCGACTCACTCAACGGCGATTATAGGATCGGTATTATGCCGCCGTCATCCAAGAGTCCGACATCAACACTGATTCCGTCACTGCTGGCGCTGGCGTCAGCGTTAGCGAGATTCGAGTTACTGTTAGTGTTGTCGTTCTCGAGGTTGTTGTTGTTCGTGTTGTTGTTCTCGTTGACGATGATTATCGTCGGCTCGTTGGTCGTGTTGTCGGCGTTGTTGTCTGAATTTTTGTTCAGCTTTTTGTCAACGTCGACTTTCTTGACGCTCGGCGACGCTGCAACAGACCCAACGCCTGCCCCAATCACGCTCAGAAGCATGAGTGCGGCCAACGTAATCGAGATTGTTCTTTTCATGGACATTATATTCACGCGAAGACGCGACCAAGGTCGAGACCAAGCTCAAGCCCGGTGCCGCTGGAGCTCGCATTTGCATCAGCAGCGTTCGAGTTGGCGTTCGTGTTGTTGTTCTCGAGGTTGTTGTTGTTCGTGTTGTTGTTCGCGTTGTCAACGATAATCACGGGATTGTTCGTCGTGTTATCAGCGTTATTATCCTGATTATCGTTGATCTTTTTGTCAACGTCGACTTTTTTGATACTCGTCGCTACAGCAGGCCCAGCGCCAGCCCCAATCACGCTCAGAAGCATGAGTGCGGCCAACGTAATATGGATGATTCGTTTCATTGTTGTAATTGTGTCTTTGTTTAGGAGTTATAGTGCAACATCAACACCGAGACCAGTGGAGCTAGCGTTCGCGTCCGCATTCGCAGCGTTCTCGTTGGCGTTGGTGTTGTTGTTCTCGAGGTTGTTGTCGTTCGTGTTGTTGTTCGCGTTGTCAACAACAATCACAGGGTTGTTCGTCGTGGTGTCGGAGTTGTCGTCCGAATTTTTGTTCACCTTTTTATCAACATCAACCTTCTTGATTTTCTTGTGCTTCTTGTCGTGATCGTGATCACGATCACACTGCTTCGCTGCAACAGACCCAGCGCCCGCCGCAACTACACTCAGGATCATGAGTGCGGCCAACGTAACGCGGATAATTTGTTTCATTGTTGGTAACCAACTAAATTTTAGACCGCTTCCAGAAGGCCAATGTCAATGCCAAGTCCGGTGCTGCTAGAGCTCGCGTTCGCATCAGCAGCGTTCGAGTTGGCGTTCGTGTTGTTGTTCACGAGGTTGTTGCCGTTCGTGTTGTTGTTCTCATTATCAACAACAATCACGGGATTGTTGGTCGTTGTATCAGAATTGTTATCCTGATTATCATTGATCTTCTTGTCAACGTCGACTTTTTTGACGTGCGATGACGCTGCAGCAGGCGCAACGCCGGCACCAACGATCATGCTCAGAAGCATGAGAGCGGCCAACGTAGCGTGGATAGTTCGTTTCATGGTTGTTGATTTGGTCTGGGAGAGGATCACACCAAGGTCAATAACGCCCACAGAGTTTGTCGGCGGTCGGTGTGTCACTATCCCAGTGCATCCCCATGTTCAAACAGGGTTACTATAAATATTGTCCAAGATTTAGATATAGAAAGAAGTCTAAGATGAATTATGTATATATTGAGTTGTCAATCGCCGCTACGTCCTTCGATAATAACCGAATTAGGAGCTATTATTAACAAATCTATATGAGTTCATTATAGTTGGTAGTATGATTATCGAGAGAGAATGAAGTCGCTATCAACACATCAGTAAAAGATGAGCGGTTAAACCAGGACGACACACCACAGTGGGTGTTTGCTTCGATCAAATCCTTCTCACATCTTCCAGCACGACTTTTGAGTAAACCGGCGTAGTGCCGTTGCCGGGCCACGGTGTCTCCGCCTTCCCCGCTGTTCCCGCTTGAGCGACGTTCCACGAGCTAGTTCGCAGCGCTGATCATCATATTCTTTCAATCAACCGCTCAGACGATGGAGTAGTTCGTGCGTGTGGCAACCAAACGATCCGTTGACCGCACGATACACAATGAGGACACGTCAGTGTCAATATTGAATATCTTCACATCACATTTCTAATAGTTAATCTAGCAGTCACCGCAGACGTTTTCTTGTATAATTGGATTCGTCGGTGACAGCACGCCGGTGAAGGTTCTCTCTTATTGGACTATCGTCCGACCCAGCTAATCAACTAAAGAACCTGTCGCTTTGTGCTCGAAGAATTATGAAATTCCAAACACAACAATTCCTTTCACTATCCGTTTATTTAATTATGTTGGATGCAATACTGCATACGATGTATTAGTATATTGTGCGTAAATAATGTCACATGGTATGAAAAATGTTTAATCTGGGTGCGAGGAGACCTGATGTATGGGAACGAACACAGCACTTGGAACACAAGGGCCGGCATCGTTGATTCTTATTCGACTTTTAGTAGGAGGCGTATTTCTCTCCGAAGGAGTTCAAAAGCTCATTTTTCCAGGGGTTCTTGGAGCTGAACGCTTTGCCCACCTTGGATTTCCCGTTCCGGGACTCACCGCCACAGCCATTGGCACGATCGAAATTGTCGCAGGCGCGGCAGTTCTCCTGGGATTGGCGACACGTCTAGCCGCGCTCTTTCTGTTAGTGATCGCAATTGTTGCGATCATTACAACGAAAGTCCCGATTTTACTGGGACACAGCGTTTGGGTTTTCCCACTCGAGGAGAGTAATCGCTACGGTATGTGGGCGTTTCTCCACGCATGGCGCGGAGATATCGCAATGTTGCTCGGCTCACTCTACTTGCTCATTGCCATCGACTAAGACACAGGAAGATAACCGAGAGTCGTCATTGCGATACAATATTGTCTCAATCGCGGAGTTCCAAGATGTTCTGGCTGTTTTATTTTTCTCGCGCGGGCGCGCGAATGACGCGCTGACAAGCTGTAGCAAAAGTAAGGAGAATGGTCTATCCGACCTGAATAGAATAACACCTTTGACGATACACAACATGTGACATTATAACATGATTCGACAGGTAAATATACTAGCGATTCAAATGGAGCCACTCCGCCATGACGACAGAGCCTTCCCCTACAGCGGACCGCCCTGATCCGGAATTGATGATCGTTTGTGAATCATCAACCGGTCGAACGATACTTGGTCCAGATCCAGTCGCCTTCCAACGATGGGAACAACAGCGAGACGCCTCCAAAGCGAATCCCGAAGACGACGGGACCAAACGGACGCAGAAGGACGGGAAAACAGATGTACGGGAGGATGATGCGTGAGAGTCCATGTCGAAGAATCACTATACAGTACTCATTCAGGACGTGCGTCGATCCAGCGGACCGCAACCGATCTCCTGTGCGTGATTAGATCGTAACGACTGATCACCAATACGTTCAGCATACGATTTCTCACTCGTGTTCGAGACAAATGAAACAGTCTCAAACGAGAGCAGCTGTGCTTTGGCAACTCAGACGGCACAGTACATCGTCGTGTTGACAGCGACCGACACGTGTAACGATTCCAAAGTAGTGATACAGCGTTTCTTATCCGACTGTCCTACTTTCGACACTCTACCCGTAAAATCCGTTTCGAGCAGCACCACCGGCACGAAGCATCGCAACGGACGCATCGAACGCCTCGCGGTAGGTATCAGCGCTCACACTTGTTGTCCGACCGCCAGTCCGTTCGACGCCCGGCACGCCGCCAGCACGGAAAGCGTGGTTCGTTGCTGACCATTCGGCCTCAATAGTGATATGTTCTGCTGTCGTCGTCGACTGATCGAATCCACCATCCGCTGCGCGTTGGAGCGCTCGGGTTGCTGCCTCGCGAATTGCTGCTCTCGATGTTACGGGAGAGAGACACTCTGCTGAAAATCGATCGACCCCCTGCTTTACTACTGCTGTCTCGACGCTTTCTCCAAGTTCATCAGTTGCCTCGTCTGCCGTTTTATCATCGCCAGTAACGAGACCGACCGGTACACCGAAATGAGCCGCAAGAGCAGCGTTCCAACCGAGCTCACCGACTTCTCGTCCGTCGACTAGCAGTCGAATCAGTTCGTGCCCGTAAAATGTGTGGTTGAGGACTGCACCCGATGTGCCAGCCTTGGCGTGGTAGCCAACAAAAAACGCTACGTTGTGATCGGACGAGAGGCCCTGCATCATCGAGCGAGGTTTCGTCCGTCCGCGGATCAAGCGGGCCCGATCGTCAAGCCGCGATCGATCGAGATTCCGCATACCCGAGTGTGAGTCGTTGACCAGCACCTCACTCGCGCCACCATCATACGCCCCCTCGATGGCTGCGTTCACATCACCGTGGAGAAGCTCGGTTCCGCGCTCGTACTCACGCTCACCGCTCACAACGTCTTCCGGCGTTGTGATACCCGTGATTCCTTCCATGTCTGCGGAAATGAATACCTTCACGAAACCACCGTTCGGTGAGGATCAATAAAGCATTTCACCCGGATTCGATTAGGGAGTTGCTCCAGCGCGCTCGTTTCCCATTAGAAGTGAAGAAGTGCGTCTAGGTCATTAACGCTATAATATCGGCGATCGCACGGTGTTTTTCCCAGTACTCGACCGTGAACGACCAGCAGCAACAAAGCTAGCAACCAAGAGCATCTGAAAATTCAGTGCGTTCGAGAAAGAACAGGCGGTCATATCGTCAGTGGCGTGTATAGCGCTGTTTCATCTCATCAAGAATAGTGTTCAGTATTTTCTGCTCACCAACACGGAGATGTTCGAGCAATGTTGGCCCAGTGACACCGAGCGATTCAGCGATCTGCGTCGCAGATACGTCCCGTGGCCACTGATAGTAACCCTTTGCCTGTGCTTCAAACAGACTTTCGCGCTGTCTGGTTGATAGGCCCGAGTACATTTTATCGACGTTATCTGCGAACTCGACTTCATCTTTGGGATCAACCTCGTGAATCGCTTCGACCTCTACATCAAACTCGTCTGCCATCTGGTTCAGCACACAACTGAGAATATCGGAACGCACGAGCACAGTCCAGTATTCCTGACCACCGG
Organism: Halocatena marina; assembly: GCF_023276375.1. Classification (GTDB taxonomy): domain Archaea; phylum Halobacteriota; class Halobacteria; order Halobacteriales; family Haloarculaceae; genus Halocatena; species Halocatena marina. The sequence continues at coordinate 2,155,474 of NZ_JALLPK010000001.1, forward strand.
TGATGTGAACAGGTTCGATCGGCATGAACTCGGAATTAACGATCTGAGGAACGATACTACTATCGCGTTGGTAAGTAACCACAACGCGGGCACGATCGAACGAACGCTTGAGCACCGCAATGTTGTTTACCACGCTGTGGGTGGCGATCGTCTCGATGAACGCATCGATCGTTGCATCACCTTCTGAAACAAGAATGAAATCACCCTTGATCTCCTCTTTCGTTGGATAGAGAGATTTTTCGATAATATGGGTTCCTGGATGAGCTTCCGTGGCTGCGAGCGTCCAACACCCCGGATGCTGGAGTTCCAGTTTCACCTGCTTGTACAGTGTCCCTTCTTCTTCTGAACTTGACTGACAGACACGGGTTATACTCATATGACAATTCATTCAAAGTAATCATTCACTAAATAGTTACTCATTAAACACACAATTATTTAGTATTAAAATGTACATGTATGAACATATATTGGCAAGCTCAATCCAGTCAACAAGCGGTGATCGGAGGCCACCCCGATCCGTGATCGGCACCGCGTCAATCCAGGATCCGCTTTGCCATCTCGAACTTCCGATCGGTAGCTGTATGATGGGTTGGCTGTTGCTGGTCCGGTTCATGGATCAGATCACGGTCCAGATTTGCGTCCGGATCGGGGGACGCGGTAACGACAGCCCCCACAGTTCCGTCGGCGTGGATGTAGTCGCTACCACCGAGACTGAGAGCGACGTGTCCGGGGAAAAAGAGGAGATCCCCCGGTTGGAGGTTTTCGTAGGAGACGGAGACGCCCAACCGGCGCTGTTGGTCTGCATCGCGCGGGAGTGTGAGACCGGCCAGTCGGTAGGCCATCCACACGAGCCCAGAACAATCGATACCGTCGGTCGTCATCCCACCCCAGCGATACGGCGTTCCGAGATAGCGCGTTGCGTTCGTTACGACTGCTTGAGCCGTCAGACCGGAATCAGCGTCGGAGACCATCGCCGCATTCGTTAGACTCGACACCACAGCGTCTTCGAGTCGGACGTTCGTTCCGGTGCGAAATTCGATCACGGGATGAGAATCCACGTCCCGGACGTGACACTCGGTTCCTGCATATACGGTCTCTACTCCGTCGACTAGATCAGGTACATCAGCAGTGAGAACGTGATCGAACGCCCCATCGACAGGAGCAACGAGATACTCGGATCGAACCCAGCCAAGGTAAGCATCCGGTGTCCTGACCCGGGTCCACGCTCCTTCTGTGTCGAACGCCGTGACAGATGCCCCATAGAGGATTTCGGTGATGCGTTCTGCATCCGATTCTGACTCCCCACGGACAGGAGCGACCCCAACAGTAACTGTTCTCTCACGTGCGTGTTCTTCGATGACATCGATATTGGTCTCGACCATCTCGGTGGCGTTCCCTACAGAGCTCACTACTCGATCTCGGAGCTGAGCGCTCTGAACACGGCCAGACACGGCTATTCCAGTCTCAGTCTGTCGAGCAGCGAGATCGAAGCACACCACACGCTCGTCCGGAGCGTACCTCGTTTCACACCGTCCGAGTGCACACATAACTGTGGGAAGAGTCATACAAGTCACAATCACGACATCACGAAAAGGATTTCGTCGTCATAGATCGTGGGAGAAAGCACCGGGTGAAGCATGAGAAAGAGTAACGATACCACGTTTCGACATGATGGTATGCAGATCGGTACCGCCAAAGCACACGCCGGACAGCTCACTGAGGGATGGTTCGACGCCACCGAGTTGCCGACTGGTTCGACCGAGCGGCTCCCGGTTCTCATCGCCGATGGGGTTGAAGACGGTCCGACGCTGTGGATCACTGGTTCGATCCACGGCAACGAAGTCACAGGACTCGCGGCCGCACAAGACGTGATGACGGAGACATTGGCTGAGCGTCTGGCCGGTACTGTGGTCTGTCTCCCAAACCTGAATCCAGCTGGACTCCGCCGGACTGCTCGGACATCGTACTATCACGACGACGATCCGAACAGATACTTTCCGGAGTCAACAGAGACAACTGGACAAGCACGCGTGCAAGAACGAATCAACGAACGACTCTTCGAACAGATCGAAGACACTGCTGATGCGGTCGTATCGCTTCACACCGCTGGTGTGGATTCGCTGCCGTTTTCGATCATCGAACGCGTCCACTACGGTGAGTTCCGCACCGAATCTGAGGCACGGGAGCTGGCAGCGACGGTGCAACGACTCGCCGACGCCTTCGGATTGCCAACCGTGCTCGAATTTGAAGCAGAGGATCACGAGACGCGCCGGCTCCACCGATCGCTCGGAGCCGCGACATTGAATGTCGCGGGAATACCGACGTTCACTCCAGAACTCGGGAGCCACACCGTCGTTCAGGAACGACCCCGCGAAAGCGCCGTCGTTGGACTCCGTAATGTAATGTGCGAACTCGGTTTGCTTGATGAATCAGACAGAAAGCCGAACGCGCTTGCTCCAGATTCTCCGGTACCGTTTCCTGTGAGGCGAGCTGACCACCCAGCAACGGAGACGGCCGGAATTGTCCGACATCTCGTCGATACCGGAGACGTAATCGAGGCAGACGAACCCGTCGCAGAGATCGTCACCCCACACGGCACCCGAAAAACGACGATCCACTCTGACCACGCAGGCTACGTGCTCGCTCGCCGAAACGGTGTGGCCGTCTACGAAAACGATTCTCTCCTGAGTATGGCTGTTCGAGACACGGGAGACACCGTGGTGGCTCGATGAAGTAGTACTGCCACTCAAAGCACGGTAGGATCGAGCTGAGCGTACGAGAGTAAAATTCTCGCCGACATTGGAATTACAAAAGATATTTATCATCACCAATATCACGTCCGAGCAGTGATTCATCAACGTCTCATTTCGCCGAGCCCGAGGTTCGTGGACCACCCGAGTGCGGCTATTCGACAGCGTGTGATACCGAATAACGGTCGTGTTACTAAAACAGAATTTATAACGACTATTGGTACACGTGTCATCTAATAGTGACGTTTTTCGAGAAGATGTTGTTCGTTCTGACGGTGAATCGTCACTCGAAGTCATCGGGAGAGATGGCGAAATAGATGGAGACACAACGAGCAACGAGGAGAGCACAGCTGAGGAAACGAACGCAGTCCTCCTGTCCGCAGACAGCGACCAAGTGCCGACGATAAGCATCATCATTCCCACGCTGAACGAAGAACAGGGGATTGGTGAGTGTATCACTCGCATTGAGCGCGCGCTCTGTGAGTTAGAAATCACGGGTGAGATCATCGTCAGCGATAGTTCGACGGACCGAACACCAGACATCGCACGAGAACGAGGGGCGATCATCGTCGAACCGGATGCTCCGGGGTACGGCTATGCGTACCGGTACGCGTTCGAGCACGCTCGCGGAGCGTACATCGCGATCGGAGACGGCGATACGACCTACGATTTCGAGGAACTCCCACGGCTCTATCGGCTCGTCGAATCGGGACCGGCCGATATGGCAGTGGGAAGTCGACTCGCCGGAACGATCGAACCGGGGGCGATGCCGTTGTTGCACCGATACATCGGCAATCCGTTGCTCACGAAATTCCTGAACGTATTCTATGGGGCCGGAGTGTCTGATGCTCACAGTGGAATGCGTGTGTTCTCGCGGTCGATGCTCGAACAGCTCGAATTCTCGACCGACGGGATGGAGTTTGCGAGCGAGATGATCATGGAAGCTGGCGAGCATGGGTTACGAATCGACGAGCGGCCAATCACGTACCACCCACGGACTGGTGATGCGACGATAGACAGCTTCCGTGACGGCTGGCGGCACGTGCGGTTCATGCTCGTGAACGCCCCTGGGTATCTGTTTTCGGTGCCCGGTCTCGTGATGGGAGCAATCGGGCTGTTCGTCATGGCACTCGCGTACTCTCCGATCACCATCTTCGGTCAGCCGTTCGGTATCCACTCGCTGGTTGCCGGGAGTCTGCTGACGCTGATCGGCTATCAGGTTGTGAGCCTCGGTGCGTTCACTGCTGTGGCTGGTGATCCGATCCAAACACCGAACGATCCGATCACGAAGTGGATCGTCGGTCACGTCCGACTCGAACAAGGCGCGTCGGTCGGTCTTGTCGTGTTCGTGGCAGGAGTCGCTTATTCATCGTATCTGGCCTACGAGTGGATCACGACATCAAATCTCCCATTCCCAATGAGTAGTATCGTCGCGCTCACAGCGATTGTACTCGGTCTCCAGATCATCTTCGGATCGTTCTTTCTGAGTGCGATTGCAGAGTGAACAGACAGTTGACACAAGTACTACGCGTGGGATGAGGAATCGATCACGCGCTGGTAGATTTGCTCGGCGCGGTCGGTAATTCGGTTCCAGTCGTAGCGCTCTGCAAGCGTGGTCGGATCGGACGGTGGTTGGTCACCGTCGAGAACCCGCTCCAAGCGGTGGGCAACTGCCTCGGCGGTCGGGGAGACGAGAAAGCCGCCGTCACCGACGACCTCACTGGCGGCTGAGTGTGGGTGATCGGCTGCAATGACGACACAACCGGCGGCCATCGCCTCAGCGACAGTGATACCGAACCCCTCCCGTGTCGAGGGAGAGACGAACACCCGTGCGGCGTTCATGTATCCGAGCATCTCTTCGCGCTCGAGAAAACCGAGAAAAGAGATCTGATCACGACACGAGAGATCATCGGCGTGACGTTCGAGTGCATCTCGACGGGGACCCTCACCGATAATCCCGAGTGAACAGTCGGGGGGTGCGATCGAATCGAAGGCCTTGATCAAGATTTCGACGTTTTTTTCGGCGATGAGTCGTCCCACGAACAGAACATCGAAGCCGTCCTCTGCTTCCTGTACCGATCGAATTCGATCGACATCGATCCCGTTCGGAACGATGTCGATACGATCTCGCACAGGACCGATAGCGGCTAACCGATCTGCGGTGACACCCGAAACGGCGATCGGGTGTTGGGGTGTCTTCGCCGTGAGTCGCTCTATTAATCTGCCACACGGCCCGAGCAGCCCGAGATACTCATTCCAGTAGGATCCCCACACTTCGTGCCACGTCGTGATGAGTGGCGTAGCTGTCCGTATTGCGCTCGCCTTGGCGGCGAGAACGGGGAAGTACGGAAACACAGAAGCGACGACAAGGTCGTGGTCGTCGAGCGCACGATGGAGCACGAAAAGCAGATCCTTCGAGAATTCAATCGCCTCCGTGATCGAACGACGGTCACCCACGTACAGGTCCCGCGCCGGACTCACCGCCCGAAGCGTCACACCCTCGTGAACGGTATTCTTGGGACCGTCCCAGAAATGTCGTCCGTAGATCGTCACCTCGTGACCACGGGCAGCGAGCCGAGTACTGATCTCGTAGATCCGCTTTTCCGCGCCGCCCGTGACGAACGGGTACACGACATTCGAGACGAAAGCGACATTCATGTGATGGTATCTGATTTCACGAGGGATAGCACACAGAACGCTGTTTCGATACGGAACGACCAATCAAGAGAGATAACTAGTTGGAAATTGTTAGAAAATAAAACGATGAAGAACGAGAGTAAGACAACGGTTATATTATACGTTGGTGCCACCCAATCGACAAAAGAATGAAGCCATCTACATCGACGCAGGAGTATACAACCGTCCAATTACCGACAAAGAGTGTTGCTGTACTGGAAGAACGCGTTCGATCGACCGAATTTGACTCCGTCTCCGCCTATCTCACGTTTCTCATCGACGAACTCGCACACCAGACAGACAATAGCGACGACGCTCCTGACAGCCAGCAGGCCAAGGGAATGGACGATGAAGCGATCGAGCAACGCCTTCGATCGCTTGGCTACCTGGACAACTGACACAGTATTAGCATGTCAGAGACAGCCTCTGCCTCAAGTCGTATTGCGAGCGGTGCAGTCGTCGTGTTGGTCGGTCATGTAATCGGAATGGGGCTGGGGTTTAGCACGCGTATACTCTCAGCTCGTCTCTTGACGCCGAGCGAATACGGAGCACTCATACTGGGCGTCACAATCATGACTGTTCTGGCGCTCATCGGACAGTTGGGACTCCGACAGGGCGTTCCGAGATACATTCCGATCGACGAAGATCCAGCGTCGGTCTCTGTCACGGCGTTTCAGTTGACGATCGGTTCGTCACTCGTGCTCGTCGGTGGGACCATTCTCTTTTCCGAGCAGATCGCACGACAGCTCGCTGGTGTAAAATTCCAGTCGCTCATCATCGTTTTTGTCGCAGCTGCTCCGTTCCTCGCGGTTCTCGAAATCGCGGCTGGGATCTTCCGCGGAGCCGAAGACGCGCTCACGAAAGGGCTGGTCTACAACGTTTTGCACCGTTTCTCAGTGTTTGTGCTGTTAGTGGTGGCCGTTGGTGCCGGGTATGGCCCGCTCGGAGCGGCTGTCGGTTGGGCGAGTGCTGTTGCCGTGACTGCGGTCGTCGCCGTCGTTCTGGTGCGAAAAACCGCGCTTCCCGAGCGCGTTCGTTGGCGCACGGTTGACATGGACAAAGCCCGCAAACTGGTGTCGTTTTCCATTCCGCTGATGGCAGCGAGCTCGGTCTGGCAGCTGATGCAACAGATAGACACCCTCTTCGTCGGGCATTTTCTGACGACAGCGGGCGTCGGTGTCTACGATGCGGCGTTCATTCTCAGCCGGCTGATTCTGGTTTCGCTGTGGGCGTTTGGCTTCCTACTCCTTCCGGTCTTCTCGCAGTTAGGGGAACAAAACGCGCACAGCGAGATGGACACAATTTACAAATCGATAACAAAATGGATGGTCGTCGTGACGGTTCCTGGTGTTTTGTTTCTGATTGGATTCGGTGATGCGCTCCTTGCCTCGATATTCGGAGCCGAGTACGAGAGTGCCACAGGACCGCTTGTCGTCCTCAGCACGACGTTTTTCCTCCACATCGTCGCTGGTCCAAACAAGGAGGCGCTGGTCGCAATTGGCGAAACCCGCTACATACTCCGTGCGAATCTGGTGACGTTCGTCGTGAACCTCGCGTTGAATCTTACTCTCATTCCGGCGATCGGTATCCTTGGTGCAGCGATCGCAACCGGGAGCGCATACACGTGTATGAACGTGCTCGTCAGCTACCGGCTGTACGCACAGACGGGCATCCATCCGTACTCCCGTGCAGTCGCGTCCCCACTCCTCATTGCTGTGATCCTATTCGGAATCGTCGAGTACGGAACCCGCTCGATCGAACCGACGATTCCGATCATCGGTGCGGGACTGATCCTATTTCAGGGGATGACAGCGGTAGCGTACGTCATCGGTGGAGGAATCGAGAACGCAGATATCGAACTCCTCGGACAGTTAGACGACCGGCTCTCGATCGAACTGGAGGGCGTAATTCAACTTGCCCGCCGGTTCTCCTAGAGTGATACTGCTCTCTCACCAGCGGCGTCATGGGAGTGAGACCACCGCTGTTCCCAGCGGGCGCTGATCAATACTAAAACGTCCATTCATTCGAGGTGATAGAGCTATCCGTTTCGTTCCAGAGATAGTAGCAAGATGACTGACGAAATTGTCAAGCGGATCGAAGCAACACTTGAGGAGCCCGACGACAGAATTGCAGCGGAGCTACCGGGACTGCTCAACGAGATCGATGGGCAGACTGAAGAACTCCTCCTCGAACATCCAGCGCTCTTCGCCCGGATCACCCAGCGGATGGATGCGGTAGATATCGGATCGTTCGCCACCGAGCATCCCGAAACGGTCGAACAGTTTCAGTCTATGCTGTGGACAGGAATGGGACTGCTCGTACAGGCAAGCCCTGACGTTCGGGAGTCGATCACCGAAGACATCACCGTCAATTTCGAGGCGACCGACGCACCGATGACAGGACATCTCGAAGTGCGCGAGGAAGAGCAAACGATCGACGGTGGAACAGAGCTACTCGAAAATCCCGACATCACCATCACTGGATCGGCCGACGAACTCGTCGGGCTCATCACCGGAACCGTCGATCCGATTCAGGGATTCATGCAACAAAAATACGAAATGGATGGCTCCATCCAGAAAGGAACGCGGCTTGCCTCAACGATGGGACAGCTCACGAAGCTTCTCCCGAGCTGAGAGAGCAGCCTGCCTTCAGTTCACCGAACGTCACTCATCCCGTGCGATATCACTCAGTAGTTCGAACGCCTCATCCCCGTACGCAATCACACGCACGTCGCTCAACGATTCGGGATCGTACTCGTTGATGATTCCACAGATAATTTCGAGGCCTGCCCGGAGATCGAAGCCCGCGACACCACAGCCAATAGCGGGAACCACGAGCGATTCACAGCCGAGATCGTCGGCGAGCACGAGACTATTCCTCGTTGCATCGCGGATACTGTCGGCCGACGCCTGTCCGCCTTCCGGCATCGCTGCAGCGTGGATGACGTACTCACACGGGAGGTTGTATCCACCGGTTTCGACCGCACCTCCCAGCTCGATCGGTCCGTTCGAGATGGCTTCCTCGTTGAGTGGTGCACCGCCACCCTTCCGAAGCGCTCCGGCAACGCCAGATCCCATGCGAAGGCCGGTATTCGCTGCGTTCACGACAGCATCCACGTCCTGTCGAGCGATATCTCCTTGAATGATACCGAATTCCATGGATGCTCTACGAACCTCCAACAGAATACAGTACCGCCCCGACGAATATGACAGCACAACTCGATGCAGTCTCCCCAATACGACAGATGCACACCATAGTACATAACAAAATACACACAGATCCTGTTTGTTATATTGTGTTAACCCGAGGGATCTGACATGGTCGAGGATCCCAGTGAACTGTACGGTCAACACCGCCAGCAGGACGTCTACGCGATGGGGATGCTCGCCGATCAGCGTCCCGATATCCCTGTCCGGTATGAGGAGCTCGAACGGGACGCCATCGAAGCGATGAGCGACCGGGCAGCTGGGTACGTTGCTGGCGGTGCTGGTAGCGAGGACACGGTGACAGAGAACCGCCGCTCGTTTGCTAACTGGCGTATCGTCCCACGGATGGGGCGCGACGTGAGCGAGCGTGACCTCCACGTCGACATCCTCGGACAGACGTGGGACGTACCGCTGATGATCGCACCGCTTGGTATCCAGACGATCATTCACGAGGACGGAGAGCGTGCGACCGCGCGGGCCGCGAGCGATCTCACGCTCCCGATGTCTCTGAGTTCGGTCGCTTCCTACCCGATGGAAGACATCGCTGCGGAGCTAGACGAGACGCCAAAGTGGTTCCAGTTGTACTGGTCTTCCGACTGGTCGATCACTGAAAGCTTCATCGAGCGAGCGGCGGACGCCGGATTTGATGCCATCGTAGTCACTGTCGATGTCCCAATTCTTGGCTGGCGCGAACGCGACATCGAGCAGGGGTATCTCCCGATGCTCGACGGGGAAGGGCTTGCGAACTATTTCACCGATCCCGCGTTTCGCGCGTCGCTCGATGTCCCACCCGAGGAAAACGAGGACCGTGCTATCCAGCAGTTCCTCGATATCTTCGGTGATCCGACGCTCACGTGGGACGATCTCTCGGATCTCTGTTCGATGACTGAGCTCCCGGTCGTCGTGAAAGGACTTCTTCACCCCGATGACGCGGAGCTGGCAATCAAACACGGCGCGGACGGCGTCATCGTTTCGAATCACGGAGGGCGACAAGTCGATGGAGCCATCGGTGCACTCGATGCTCTTCCGGGGATTGCCGATCAGATTGGTGACCGCGTTCCCGTGCTCTTCGATAGCGGCGTTCGCTCTGGTGCGGATGTTGTTACAGCGCTCGCGCTTGGGGCTGATGCCGTTGGCATCGGCCGACCCTTCGCGTACGGACTGGCACTGGGCGGTGAAGATGGCGTCCGTGAAGTACTCACGAACATCCGCGCGGATCTCGATCTCACGCTCTCGAACGCCGGACAGACGACCGTTACCGATCTTGACCGCTCACTGCTCCGAGAGGAGACCATACACTGAGACCACGCCGATCACAGTGCTGTGGGTGCGAGGGCTTCGATCGTCTGATCTGCGAGTTCCGTCGCGTTGTTCGGGATCGTCAGCATCGGACGGTCGATGGTATCCATCGATAGGAGTTCTCGTAACTGCGCTCGGGCCTGCTCGGGCGTACCAGCGACACCGAGCGCCGTGAGCATTGAGTCGGTAACTTCTGATGTGGCCGCTGTACGGTCGCCATCGCGCCACGCCCGTGCGATGCGTTCAGCTTTCTCCGGAAACTGTGTGGCGACCGCCCGTTCGTAGCCTCGACCGTTGCCGACGTAGTAGGCGATGTGTCCCCGTATCGCGTCACGTGCCTCTGTAGGATCGTCCGACACCGCCGCCGGAACGTACGGAGCGACGGTAATAGCGGAAGGGTCGCGTCCCGCGCTGTCTGCGTGTTCAGCGATATACTCGAACGATTCTGGAAGTTCGGGGAACGGAATGTTGTGTGGTATCCAGCCGTCACACAGTCGGGCAACGACGCGCCGGTTCGCCGAGCCGAGTGCAGCGTGGTAGATGGGTACGTCGACACCGAGCGACGGAAAGTCAGCAGTCTGGAAGACTTGTCCCTCGTATGAGACGCGCTCGCTTCCAAGATAGGCCCTCGCCAGCTCGATGGTCTCGTGTGCGCGCCGCACTGGGTTCTCGAACGACATCCCGTGAAGATCCTCAACGGCTTTCTGTGTGCTTGTCCCGACACCAAGCGTGAATCGACCATCGGACAGTCGATCAAGCGTGGCAGCAGTCATGGCGAGGACGGCGGGCGTTCGTGAGAATACGTTCAAAATAGCAGTGCCGAGTTCGATGTCGTCAGTACAAACAGCGAGTTCGGCCAAGCGAACGACCGAACTCGAACCCCACAGCTCAGGTATCCAGAGTGACTCGTATCCAAGCGATTCCGCGTTGTGCGCGAATTCCGTCGACTCGACCCCGAACGGTGGCAGCAACAATCCAAGACGCATAGCACCACAAAGAGAGGGAGACGATAATTACGTTGTGGCAGATGTGGAGAAAATATCGAAACGAGAGATACGGTCGCCGATGTGCAGTGACGCACACCTGTCGAACAGCACAGAAAACGGAGGGATTCGATTACTACCCAGACACAGGATCTCGCTGGTCGACCAACGGGGTGTCGGCCAGTTCCGAGACAGCGACCTCACCAGTGAGTTCCGTGTAGGGGTACGGGATATCGATGCCTTCCTCATCGAAGCGTTCTTTCACCGCTTCGACGAAGTCAGATCGAACGCGGACGTATTCGCCTCGGGTGGGGTTGCCGATCCAGACTCGGCCAGCAAGACCAACGTACGAATCGCCGAGTTCGGTGAGTCTAACGGACGGTTCGGGGTTGCTGAGGACTCCATCAATCTGCTTTGCTTCCTCAACGATGATGCGTTTTGCTTGCTTGATGTCGTCGTCGTACCCGATGCCAAAGAGGAACGGGAGCCTGAGCGTGTCGTTCGAAACGGGGTTCGTGACCGGATTGTTAGCGAGATCGGAGTTCGGGACCGTAATTACCTCGTTGTCGAACGTCTCGATCTTCGTGGTTCGGAGTTGGATCTCGCGCACGACACCCTTCATGCCGTTCCACTCGATCCAGTCACCGACGTGGAACGGCTCGTCGCGCAGAATGAAGATGCCAGAGACGAAGTTGCTGATGAGATCTTGGGCGGCAAAACCGATTGCCAGCGCCAACGCACTGGAGAGCGTTGCAAACGCAGCCATCACCACTTCGAATCCGGCGATGGTCGATGCTGCCGCGACCGAAACGAGTAACGCAAGCACCTCCGCAACGCTCACTGAGAGGCTGATAACAGTGGCGTTGACGCCACGAGACTGCATTCCTTGCTGAACGCCGTGCTTGAACAGCCGCTTTGAAACGTAGTAAAGCGCTACGAACGCGACGACGAAGGTAACGAACGTTATGATTGCCTCAATCATCTGCCCTTGGATGTTCGCAATGACATCCGTTGATGGTTGCAGTGGTATAGGATTCATCGGTAGCAAACAATGTCAACTGCCCCATAGTGATTTCGGTTTGTATCCAAAAACATCAAGAAATTGTATTAAATGAATGTATATAGCACTGTCAATTTCGATACGTAGAAGCGATCGAATCAAACTGTAGGATATAATTAACAAGTACTAGACACTGGTGGGGCGATTGCTACATCCCCCGTACACCGTGCAGCGCCAACGACCGAATTTTGAAGCGAGATTCTGTCAAATCAGAGCTATTATTGAATTCAGTGAGCCGCATCGTGAGGGTTGAGTTCGGTGTCGTACTGTTCGGCGTGATCAGTGTAGTCGATGAATCTCGGTGCATCGGGATCGAACGGACGTTCGAGCGAGTCGAACGCCTTCTTTTTGTCCCAGCCTTGGAGCTTCCCGATCGCGCTCCGGTCTTCGAGGTCGTGAAAGTCGAGGTCGTCTTTCGTGATCTCCCACGCCTTCATCCCTTGTTCGGTCCGGATGATGACGCTCGAATACTCTTCGCTGCTCCCGACCGACCCCACGGTCAGGTCGGCACAGAACCCGGAGAAATCCGCACACTCATCACAGCCTTTGAGCGCAGCGTCGTGGAACTGTTCGACATCCTCTTCGAGAATCATCTCACCTTCCTGATTATAAGCCATCATCTTCCCGTGGAGCACGTCGAGTTTCCCGATCTCGTCTGGAGAGATGCTCCGCTGTTCAGAGAGCTGCTCGCCGATGAGTTTGTAATAATTGAAATTCTTCGTGCACATCAACGCGATCGTGTAGTCGATCGCTCGCACACCCGCGTTCTGGGACTGGTAGTCCCACTCGAAATCCTGAAGCGCGCGGATGCCTTCGATTTCACACGGCGTTCCAACGAGCGCCAACGAGAGTTCGTCCCACGATTTGTCCGGAAGTTTGTCCTCCCACTGCTTTACGTTGAGATTTCCGAGCGCCATCGTCTGGTTGTAGAAGCTCCCGGCGTTCTCGATCAGCTCGTCCGGCGTCGTCGCAAGGAAGGATTCGGCCTTCCACGGCTCCGCATTGGATTCGGTGGCGATGAGTGCACCGTCGATCTCGCCTGCTTCGAGCAGGTGGATGAGGACGCTCGTGACGACGCCGCCGTCTTGGGCATTTTCGCGCCACGCGTCGTCCACTTTCGCTGAGAACTCCGTGATTGGATCGCCCGCTCCTTTCACGTTGTCTTCGCCGCCGGTGATCTTCCACTGGCGCTCGTACCGGAGACCACCCCGTGGACAGAAGTCCCAGCACAGAGAACAGCCGGTACACATCTTCACGAGCTTTGGCAGCCCGTCATCACCGATTCCGATGGAGTCGGAAGGACAGGCAGCGACGCACGTCCCACACTGGATGCATCGATCCGCCTGCACGACCGCTTCGTCGAGTTCCATGAACCACGTCTTCTCATCCGGCGTCTCGATGTCGTTCATCTCCGAGCGGATGCTGTAGTTCGGGGTGTCAAGTGTGGTTCCGTCGGGAACGCCGACGCGTTCGGCCGGTGATCCATCGTCAACGTCTTGACTGGTGTTCTCCACCGGCGGCGTGAACTCGATATTTTCTAGAGTACCGTCCGGACTGACGTTCGTGGGAACGGTGCCACCGTCTGCGACCGGTTCCGACGTGGATCTAGTGTGATTGCTCTCAGCGTTCGGTGAATCACCGGTACAGGTACAAGTACAGCCATCCGCACAGCACTCGGTCGTGGAAACGTGTGAAAGCGATGACGAATGTGATGGAGACGATGAGTGCGGAGCCTGATGGTACGTGATTGGTTTCACGCTGTGATCGTCCTCGGTCGCACGATCACCCGAGACCGGTGTATTCACCGGCGGAACGTGGACGTCCTCGGTGTCCTCAACCGCAGGCACACTCGGAAGCGGCTGGGATTGGTCTGCTTTCGAGGATTCGCTCTGGGTTCGATCAGTCGCCATGTGCCACACCCCCGGAAACAGTGGCATCAGCCCGTTGCATGACTGATCTGAGCTGATCGTTGTCCACCCGTCTGCACCACTCGTAGAAGCGTTCACCGTTCGTGCGTTCCTCGGCGTAAGCGGAGAATAGCTGTTCGAGAGCCGGAATCACAGCGTCTGTCGGGACAGCTGTCTCGACCCAATCGAGAAACGCGTTGTCTCCGCCGAGACTCCCGCCGAGACCGAAGTCCATTCCTTCGACGATGGTGTCTCCTTCCTCGTTGCTACTCTCGTCCGATTCGTCGAGTTTGACCGTCTCTCCACGAAATCCGATATCCGCAATTTGCGGTTGGGCACACGAAGCAGAACACCCGCTCATGTGCATGCGAACGACCGCTAGATCGTCTGGGGTCTCGATGCGCTCATCCAAGACCCGAGCCCATCGTTTCACGCGCTTTTTCGTTTCGATAATTCCGTAGTTACAGAACTCGCTCCCGGTGCAGCCGACTGCACCGCGAGCGAACGGACCGGGGTCGGGCTGATAGTCGGCGGCGAACGGCTCGGAAACGAGATCATCGATCGAATCGTCTGGCACGTGCGTGATGATGAAATTCTGGTCGGTTGCGAGTCGGACAGATGCCTCGTCGGTACCGTACCGTTTGGCCACACGGGCAGCTTCGGCGAATTCGTCACCGCCCATCCGTCCAGCGATGACGTTGAAGCCGGCGTACGAGAGTCCGTCCTGTTTCTGTTCGTGAACGCCGACGTGATCACCGGTGTACCCGTCGGTGAGATCGACGCCCGTCTTGCGCAATGAGACCGAGCATCGCTCCCGAATAGCGTCTTCGAACGCATCGGGGCCGAGTTGCTCGACGAGATATCGCATTCTGCAGACGCCACGGTTATGGCGGTCACCCAACTCTTTGAACGCCTGCGCAACAGCACGGCAGAACTCGATCGTGTCCTCGGGAGGGATGAAAACATCGAGACGAGAGGCCATCCGTGGCCCATCCGAGAGACCGCCACCGACGCGGGCGTGAAAGCCGTAGTACCACTCCCCGTCAATCTGCTTTTTTGCCGGCGTCAATCCGACATCGTTGATCTGTGACTGGGCACAGTCCTCTCGACAGCCAGTGATCGTCATTTTGAACTTCCGGGGGAGATTCGCGTACTCACGGTTCCCCGTGAAGTACTCCGAGACAGCCTCGACAACTGGCTGGGCATCAAAGCACTCGTGATCATCGAGACCGGCAGTCGGACAACCGAGAACGTTTCGTGCACCGTCACCACAGCCCTGAACCGTCGTGAGTCCGACGGCCTCGTATCGCTCCCAAATCTCAGGGATATCCTCGATTTCGATCCAGTGCATCTGGATGTCCTGTCGGGTCGTGATGTCGAGGAACGCATCGCCCCACAGTTCGTTTTGCTCGTGTCCACCGAACTCGTCGGGGGCGGTTGCAAACTCTTCTGCGACTGTGCCGATGACCTCTGCCTGCTCCGGCGTAAGGTATCCACCAGGAACCTTCGTACGAAGCATAAAGTAATCCTCATGCGGTCCGTGCGTGTACAATCCTGCCCACTTCAGGCGTTCCCACTCGCCCTTTCCGGCACGGGCTTCGATCTCATCGAACGTCAGTTCTCCGGCAGCGTACTCACGAACGTCATCGATGACATCAAGTGGATGTTTTTCCTGTTTCCAGCGTTCGACTGTATTCATAACACCCTCACGGTTGTGTTCATATAGAGGAGTCTCCACTGTGGTTGTAAGTCTGTGTTGCGGCCAGTCATGTCACAGCTATCCAAATGAAGCTATTATCGCTGCTATATGAGACGCACAACCGTGATACGATACGAGAAACGATCGTCTGATTCGTGCGTTCGGCGCTGATTGTACATGGTGGAGGCGTCGATTTCGTATAGCTATTGTCATCAAATTGTATGACACAACTATTAGTGCTATTACCCATGCGAGAGCGGCGTTTAGGGATGCGCTTTGTCAGAGATAGCGGATAAGACAACCGATAGCAGGAGAGATCACTCTCGATACGGGCTTTGTGTCCGATAGTCTACTCATTACGATCGTCGGGAGACGCCAACTGTACACGGTATGTGTTGCACTAAAATTCTCGTTATCAGTACCCTACCAGCCTTTCCCATCGACAAGCTGTGAGGGCGTGATGACATCCAGATCCGTGTTTTCGACATGATCGACGATCGCTTCGAAGGCGTCCACCGAAAGGGCGTCGTCGCCGCTACCGATGGCGTGGTAGGAGACGACAGCAAGCTGGTTGAACTCATTTGCAATGTCGAGCACTCGTCGGGTCCCACGAATATCAGTGCCCTGTACCCGAGAGATGAAACTCGGGTTGCTCGGGTGCTGTGCGTTGTTGGGACAGGCGCCGAACAGATAGCCCGTCTCGAAGAGCTCATCGATGAGACTGAGCGTCGCCTCGTTCACTCGGTTATACGGGGCAACGAAATGACGTGCACCCTTTTTAAAGCCCATGATTTTGAGGTACTGTTGAGCCTGCTGAAGGATCCGGCGTTGTTCCTGTTCTTTCAGATTCGGGAGGAGCTCGCTCGCGTGAGCGATCATATCCCAGTTCGCATTGCCCATCTCTTTCATCATCTGGTCAGTCACCCGGTCTTGTGCATTAACGGCGTCAGGAATGACACCCACGGAGCCGGGCCAGCCGTTCTCTTTCAGAATCGGGTAGGCTTCTTCGTAGGCAGAGATGTGACCGTCGTCGAACTGGAACATCACCTTGCCCTTCGTTGGCTTTGGGAACGTGCGAAGATCGTCGACCAACACCTGAAATTGGTCATCGATCGGTCCAATCTGGAGGCGCACTTCCGAAACATTGTCCATGACGGGCTCACCCCTCTTGCTAGTGTACCCGAGATCGAAGCGAACCCACCCGTCTAGCTCAAGCGGAATATAGCGAGTCGCTGTGAGCATGGAGCTCTCGGCGGGCGCGATGATTTCTGCGGCTATTTTGATGTCTTTTGGCTTGTTTACCTTCACCGCAAGCGAGAGATCGTGTTTGCTGAGATCCAGCGCATCCGGATAGAACGATCTAAAAATTTTTGCGACCGGTTTTTCCGCGTTCTTCTTCGGTTCCAGTACAAGCGATTGGCTGCCCTGAAACGCGTCCTGTTTCGTGACCGTATACTTGCCGTAACTGATCCCCCAACGAGAACTGACATCGCCTTCAAAATCATCGACTGCTGTCCCGCGAGTGGATGAGTCGTTATTGTTGCTACTGCCATTTCCGTCCGTTCCGGGAGATGTGGTTTCGTTACTGCTCGTCTGGGTTGGCTGAGGAGATGCTGTGGGCTGTTTCGATGAACTCCCACCGCCAGTGATGTTCGAGCAGCCAGCAAGCGAGGCAGTTCCTACGACACCAACCGTTGTAAGGAACCTCCGACGAGTCGATTGTCTCTGCATGTGTTGTCGTAGAGTATCGTATTGAATCCATCATACGTTTTGTGGATGGTAAAATCCACATACCAATTAAGTGTGATTAAACTACTTATTGTACATTTGTACATTCATAATGCCTACGCCATTATGCAATATATCTACTATCCATAACAAATAATTCAGTTTTTTGTTACCGCATACTCATATACAGGTCATATAGAATCGAAAGCTATATTAGACCAATCACATCCAATACACAACAATAATGTATTAAATGTATGGAATTATATATCTCATATACAACTCGTGGATACTGGAGCAAGATGACATTCTTGTCTGTCCTGAGTTCATCCCACACTACCCTACATCTGTATAGTGTTAATACCAGTTATATGAAATAATCATTCAGTCTCTGCCACCGCAATCAATCACCGCATTACCCAACAAAAATAATAGAACATACATTTCACTTTATCTAATTTATCTTATACAATATTTGGAGATTATCACGCTATCATTGGCTTGAGAAGAGGTGTTTCGAGATAGATAGATTAGAATTTTGCTGAAAGCATGCCTTTGCCTCATTATTGTGTACACTGTCTCATCCCACCTCTAATCATCTCCCGATTGGCATCCGAGTTCAACAGCCACAGGCTATTACGGTCGTGCTATGGTGTACAACAAAAGTATTATAGTATAATTATTCATCGTCGAGTGTCCAATACGTCTAAGGTTTGTAGTTTCGCCCTTCAATTTCTTATGTGTATCTCACTCACAGAATAGACATCATCTTCGTACTCAAAATTCGATTGGAACGAGGTACCAATTCACTCAAATTTGGTTGTACAGCGTTAAACAGAACAGCCATGACAAACGTAGGACTGTCACCCCTGTACGAGGGCACCAATTGATGAAATTTATTGGTGGAGAGATCTGGATCAGAGAACACGTTGTTCCTGCGAGAAGCTCTTGGATTCGAGAATCACACGGTAACCGACCATATTTTCCGTGTTGTATGACAATTTACTTAATTCATCTACACGTACTATCTGGTATCGACATGCAAGAAGCAGTCATTATTGATGGCGTTCGGACGCCGTTCGGCAAGCAGAACGGGGCATTCAGCGACACACATCCACAAGATCTTGCAGCCGAGCCGTTGTTGGCGCTCGAAGAACGAGCTGGCTTCGATCCTGAGGTGATCGAAGACGTAATCTACGGCTGTGTGACACCGATTGACGAGCAGGGGCTGAATATTGCGCGGCTCGCACCCATGGTCGCCGGCTGGGGTGACGGAGTTCCTGGTGTTCAGTTGAACCGGATGTGTGGCTCCGGTCAACAGGCGCTCAATTTCGCCGCTGGTCAGATACAGTCGGGAATGCACGATGTGCTCATTGCGGGCGGTGTCGAGCACATGTCCCGCGTGCCAATGGGTTCGGACGGTAGTTCCGTTACGGAGAGTTACTTCGAGCAGTTCGATGAACTCACCACACAAGGAGAAGGTGCAGAACGCATCGCCAAACAGTGGGGATTCACCCGGGACGACGTCGATGAAATCGCTGTCGATTCTCAACACCGGTGGGGTGAGGCGTGGGGAGCGGGTCACTACGACTCACAAATTGCGCCTGTCGAAACCGAACTCGACGGAGAGTCCATCACGGTTGAGCAGGACGAACACCCTCGTCCAAGCACCTCGAAAGAGGTGCTCTCGAACCTCCCATTGGTGTTTCGTTCGGACGACGGCGTCATCCACGCAGGCAACTCCTCCGGTATCGTTGATGGCTCGTCAGCACTGTTAGTAGCGAGCGCCGAGACCGCAGCGGAGCACGGCTGGGAACCGATGGCCCGGATCGTCGACAGTCACGTCGTTGGCGTCGATCCCGTCACGATGCTCACCGGACCGATTCCGGCGACACAAGAGATACTCGATCAAAACGACATGACTGTTGACGATATCGACCTGTTCGAAGTGAACGAGGCGTTCGCTTCGGTCATCTGCGCGTGGCTCGAAGAAACCGGTGCAGACTGGGAGCGGACCAACGTCAACGGTGGTGCAATCGCTCACGGGCACCCGCTGGGAGCAACCGGTGCTGCACTCGTGACGAAGCTCGCTCACGAACTCGAACGCACGGGCAAAACGACCGCACTCTCGACGATGTGTATCGGATTCGGACAGGGAATTGCCACCATAATCGAACGGGTCTGAGAGACTGCTACTCATCACGTTCTGTAGAGCGAAGAAATTATCACGTTTCGCAACACCGATCACGCAATGAGCGAGGATGCAGTAGTGCTCGACATCGAGGACGGAATCGCAACCATCACGCTGAACCGTCCCGACACGAGAAACGCACTGAGCGAAGAGGTATCGACCGGTATCGTCGACGCGATACGAACGATTGAGGAGAGCAATGCCCGCGTCGTCGTTATAACGGGAAGCGGCGGCTCGTTCTGCGCTGGAGGAGACATCAATGCAATGGCAGAGCTGATGAGCGGCTCCGCCGAACTGTATGAGGCTGTTCGGCGCATTCATCAGAAGACGAGTCGCGCTATCCAACGCGTCTACGAGTGCCATCTCCCGACGGTTGCGAAAATCGATGGCGCTGCGTTCGGTGCTGGAGCGAATCTCGCAATCGCGTGCGACATTCAACTCGGTAGTGCAGACGCGAAGATCGGATTTGGCTTCCAGCAGGTTGGACTCGCGATTGATACCGGCACGTCGTATCTCCTTCCCCGAGTCGTCGGGATAAACACCGCGAAAGAGCTCGTGTTTACGGGTGAACTCCTTACGGGTGATCGCGCAGAAGAGATCGGACTCATCAATCACGTTTACGAAGAGAACTTCGAAGAACACGCCGCCGACTTTGTCGAACAACTCGCGCAGGGACCGACCATCGCGCTCGAAACCTCAAAGCGCGCGCTCAATCAGGGACTTGAACAGTCGCTCGATCAAGCGCTGACCCGCGAAGCTGCTCATCAGGCCGCTGTCTTCGAAACCAAGGACCACCGTGAAGGCGCAATGGCGTTCATGGAAAAGCGCGATCCCGAGTTTACCGGCGAATAGAACGGATCGCTATTCGGTGTCCGATTACGGGAGCCTTCGAATGAGTTGATCAGATCGTTCCTTACTTGGTCTGCGCTATGCAGTGTTGTCGTTCCGATATCTAAAGAGCAGATTGACACGGGGGGTGACGAGTTAGGTTCCCATCACTTATGCCAGCGGACGCTGAGAGAGATACGTATGGTGTCCAAGCCCGATTTGAGCGGTCGAACCGCATTCATCACAGGAACGACGAGAGGGATCGGCAAACGAATCGCACTCGGTCTCGCAGAAGCCGGTTGTAATATCGTTTCGACTGGGAAGACGGTCGAAGAGGACGGAGATCTCTCGGGAACCATCCATCAGACTGCCCAAGAGTGTGAAGACAACGGAGTTGAGTCACACGCCATTCAGCTAAACCTCCGGGATGAAGATACCGTTTCGGCCGCTGTAGAGGAGGCAATCGACGTCTTCGGTGAGATTGACATTGTCATCAACAACGCGAGCGCCATTCAGCTGTCTCCTGTCGAAAACATGCCCGCGAACCGATTCGATCTGATGACAGATGTCAATGTTCGTGGGACGTATCTCACTTCCCGAGCGTTCATTCCGCATCTGAAGGAGATCGGTGGCGGCCACATTCTGACGAACGCACCACCGGTAACAAAAGACAGATCACCTGGAAGCGCCGCGTATGGGTGGTCGAAACTCGGGATGACGTTCGTTACGCTATCGCTCGCTGGCGAACTCAAATCCGATGGGATTGCAGCCAATGCGTTCTGGCCAGTGACCGCAATCGATACGCGCGCAACGCGATACTTCGGAATGGGAACTGAAGACGACTGGCGCTCGCCCGATATCGTGTCTGATGCGGTGCTCGAGATCCTCCGCCGCGATCCGGAACAGTTCACTGGCAACACCGTCTACGACGAGGATATCCTCCGTGAAGCCGGTGTCGAGGACTTTTCGCAGTATAACATCACAGACGGCGACCCGGCACCGATGTCAGCACAGATGTTCGATCCCGACTACGAACGATCCGATTTCTCACAGTAGATCGTCCGAGTCGTTGTCGTATCTGGTATCCGTTCGAAAAGCCGAAGAATCGAGCGAGCTCGTTTTGCGTTATGAACGTCGGACCTACTTACGTGGCTCGTGAGATCGGCGAGCGTTCTGGTCAGTCAGATTGGTAGATGAAAGTAATTGCACCTTTTATAGCAATATTATTGAGTTAATTATATGAAACCCAATAATGTTTCGATGACATTCCTACAATTCAGAAGATTACAGCACCCACACTCACATTCCGAAAATGGGACCAATGATGATCACATAGTCAGTATCGCCGCTCTATCTAATGTCCCTGTTATGCAGTTAGAATCTATTGTACATACAGTCGATTTTCAGCACGCTAACACCCGATTCACCAGTATTTTATGATAAAATTGCAGTGAAAAACGACAGATATGCAGATATTGGTTAATTTCAGAACCGAAAGCACACATTCCTACGTCGATATCTCCCTCTACAGATTACAGCTGACTACTGCTTTAACCGATACAGTGTAATCAAAATAAGTATAATTAATTCTGTTCAATGAGGTCGGGGAAGGCATCGAACACGTCGAAATCAATCTGAAAATAGCACTCAATCTTTGTAATGTATAATAGAATACTACAGAATCCCCGATCTGTCTGTGTGTGCCGTCGAGCGGCACAAGTCAAACCAGTGCAGATGCGGTTTTTACGAACATCACCTTCCGAACGAAGGCTGACTTCATCACTGCGAACAATTCTCCAGACAGGAGATGGCTGTTTCAGCGATGTTTGTTCACGAGTGGTAAGTGAGGAGAAAACAGTGATAAATTATCCCACGTTCTTTTTATAGATTACATCCATACATCTGTAAAGGTCAAACCAAGACGCATATATCAGCCGAGTTCAGATCTGAAGGTGACTCATACTATCCCAACTTACTTCTGAAACATGGAGAACAACGGAGAGACGCTTGCTCTGTCCGTCGTGTGAATGATCCAATTTCAAAGTACGTCGCGACCGGATGAGAAGACAGCGAGTTAAACAAACCATCTGATTTACCTTAAATCTCAAGGTATCGGGTCCGAAACGTAGAGGAATCACAAGGACAAAGCCATTGAAGGAGCCTCCCTTAAAGAGAAACAATGAGTCAACGGAGGACACAGCTGGAGATCCAGGGGATGAGCTGTGCCAATTGTTCACAGACAATAACGCGAGCCCTACAAGCTCTCGACGGCGTAAGCGAAGCGAACATCAACGCCGCCACGGATGAAGGAACCATCGAATACGACCCCGAAAAGACATCACTCACGGAAATCTACGCAACGATCGAGGACGCAGGATACAGCGCACAGCGTACTTCGACGTCTATCGGGATCATCGATATGACGTGTTCGAACTGCGCCGAAACGAATGAAGCAGCTCTCAAGAACGTCTCCGGAGTTCTCTCAGCTGAGGTCAACTACGCGACCGACGAGGCGACGGTCGCGTACAACCCAGCAAGCGTTACACACCAGCAGCTATACGATGCAATCGAGAACGCCGGCTATTCTCCCATTCGTGATGCGGATGGCTCCAAACGGCGTGACGCCGCACGAAACAAGGAAATCCGTCGGCAACGACGTCTCACGCTGTTCGGAGCAGCGCTCTCCCTTCCGTTGATCGCGTTCCTCGTCGAACGATTCCTGCTCGGTGGGGGCATACTCCCCGAGACGGTTCTTGGAGTCGAGTTTGGCTGGGTTGAATTCCTGCTCGCAACCCCGATACAGGTCGTCCTCGGCTGGTCGTTCTACACGAACTCCTACAACGCGCTCGTCAAGAACAGGACCGCAAATATGGACGTGCTGATCGCGCTCGGCTCCTCGACCGCGTATCTCTACTCGGTTGCGGTTCTGTTGGGGCTGATCGCGGGAAGTCTCTACTTCGATACAGCCGCGCTGATCCTCGTGTTCATCACGCTTGGTAACTATCTCGAAGCCCGCGCGAAGGGGCAAGCTGGCAAGGCGCTCCAGCAGCTCCTCGAAATGGAAGCCGATACTGCAACCATCATCAGCGAGGACGGCTCAGAACAGGAGATTCCACTCGATGCGGTCGAAGTTGGCGATCACATGAAGATCCGACCAGGGGGAAAGATCCCGACAGACGGCATCGTGGTTGACGGACAAAGCGCGGTCGACGAGTCGATGATCACGGGAGAGAGTGTCCCGGTCGAGAAATCTGAGGGAGACGATGTCGTCGGTTCGACCATCAATGAGAACGGTCTGCTCGTCGTCAGAGCGACGAAAGTCGGTGCCGACACAGCGCTCCAACAAATCGTTCAGACAGTGAAAGCAGCACAAAGTCGCCAACCTGACATTCAGAACCTCGCTGACCGCATCTCGGCGTATTTTGTCCCGATCGTGATTGTGAACGCACTGCTGTGGGGTGGTGTGTGGTACGCATTCCCCGCAACACTCGCTAGCATCGTCTCCGCACTGCCGTTGTGGGGACTCGTCGCGGGCGGACCGGTAGCAGCGGGAGGAACCGTCTCCGTCTTCGAGTTCGCGCTAGTGGTTTTCGCCTCAGCTGTCCTGATCGCGTGTCCGTGTGCGCTTGGCCTCGCAACACCCGCGGCAACGATGGTCGGAACGTCGATTGGAGCGCAAAACGGTGTCCTCTTCAAAGGTGGTGACATCCTCGAACGGGCAAAAGACATCGATACAGTGGTGTTCGATAAGACGGGGACGCTGACTGAAGGCGAAATGAAGCTCACTGACGTGGTAGCCTTCGATCCAACCCGAGATGGTGAGACGCCAGTGACTGACGGCGGCGCGCAGATGTTCAAAGAGCCGGTGAATTTCGAGGATCGTGTCATCCGAGTGGCTGCAAGCGCTGAGAGTGGATCGGAACATCCGCTCGCGCAGGCAATCGTCGAGGGAGCTAACGAGCGTGGTCTCGATATCGAATCTCCGAACAATTTCGAGAACGTGCCGGGGCACGGCGTTCGAGCGGCGCTCAGTGCCGGTCAGGCGCTCGTTGGCAACCGCAAGCTCATGCGCGAGAACGATGTTGATCCCTCGCCCGTCGAAGAGGATCTCGAGCGACTCGAAAGCGAGGGAAAGACGGCAATGCTCGTTGCACTCAACGGTGAGCTCATTGGAATCGTGGCCAACGCAGATACAGTGAAAGAGAGCGCAGAAGAGGCTGTAACCGCGCTCATAGAGCGCGGTATCGAGATTCGCATGATCACTGGCGACAACGAGCGTACCGCGCGGGCGGTTGCCGAGGAAGTCGGAATTGATCCCGAGAACGTTCGCGCATCAGTCCTCCCGGAAGAAAAGGCCACCGTCGTCGATGAGATTCAATCGCAGGAAAAGAGAGCGATGATGGTTGGTGATGGCGTCAACGATGCGCCTGCGCTGGCGACGGCCTTCGTCGGGACAGCGATCGGCTCGGGAACCGACGTCGCTATCGAAACGGCAGACATCACCTTGATGCGCGACGATCCACTCGATGTCGTGAAAGCCATCCGTATCTCAGATGGTACGCTCCAGAAGATCACACAGAACCTCTTTTGGGCACTCGGGTACAACACGGCGATGATCCCACTCGCGTCGTTGGGGCTCCTGCAACCGGTACTTGCCGCGGGTGCGATGGCATTTTCGTCGGTCTCGGTGCTGGCAAATAGCCTGCTATTCAGACGCTACTCTCCGGAGCACGACTACGAGCTACTCGGGAGACTTCGATAAGATCCCTTGCTGTGAGCCAACGCAGCAACGGACACACGGTGTCTGTCGGTGTATAGTTCACGTGTGAGTCACTGGAGATGCAGACAACAGTCTGACTGGCAGACACCATTCAATTCATTCGGGGAAGACTTCGAAAAGCTGTTTCTAGAGACTGTGACTGACGTCCACCAACATATCCAGAGCTGTTTCAACCCATTTCTCGTGGGTTCATCATGCCTTCTTTAACGCCCAACGTGATCAGACCCGCGTTGACCGGATAGGCAGCGATGAACCCGACAGACAGGGAGAATGCAAGCGACATCCAGAACAGTGCGCTTCCCATCCCGGCAGTTCCTGCCAACAATAGGTCCGTACCGATCGCCGCAATCTCCATGACCGTGATACTCGGAGTTTCGCTAAGGACTGCATCGGTAGCAGCTTCAACGAAGCTCTCACCTTCTTGCATGAGCGGGCCCACGTTGAGCGCATAACCAAAGAGATACGCAAAGCCAAAGGTGATCAGCACTACCCAGAGCGTACTAACCACGAAGATACCCTGTGCGAGGGTAATACCAATGATCTCGCCCGCGCCACACCCCGAATAACAGTGACTAGTCGAACGCGAACCACGCCGCCAGAACGAATCACGACTGATCTGTGTTCGGCCAGTATACCAGTAGATTGCGAGTCCGAGCGGTCCAGAGTACAGCACGGTCAGCGTCCAGACGAATTTCATCATCGATGGGAGTGCTTGATTGCGTTTCCTAATATCCCACCAGAGAACGACTGTCGATGAGATTACAAGCAGTATCCAGAGTCCGAACACAGCCGGACTCGACAGAACTGGTTTGAGAAGCTCCCTGACTGGTGCGAAGGCCTGTTCGAGTTGTAGACCGATATCGATCAACCATTTCGGTGCTACTGAACGTTGGACTATGTTCGTAAATGCGTGTTGCGGGAGCATTGGTATGAATCGGTGTGGGATTATTCTCTCGACCGTAGCCTTGTCTCGGGAGAGATCGCCGTTGTCTTTGCTAGATTTGGCTGCTTGTTGTGAATCTCGCTTGCCAGTTCAAGCATACTGATAACACGCCCTCTAAATACGTACCAGATCGTGATAGTACGGAAACTATTATTTAGTCGTTGAGGACGTCAACGCTGAGTGTGATCGCAATCACGAGCCGCGTACAAACTCGGCGGGATCGTCCTCGAACACCTGCTTGCAGGTACTCGAACAGAAATAGTACGTTTCACCACCGTAGGTGACACTGAGGCTATCGTCGTCCGTCCGCATCCCACAGATAGGGTCACGGTACTGACCTGGCGCACCGAGCCCACGCCGGTAGACGTAGTAGAGAAAGCCAGAAACGGCGAACGCGATCACGTTGAGATAGAACGTATAGTTGAGTTCGAAATACGTCTGCTCAGTTGCTGTCTGACCCCCTGCGAGGTTCGGAATGATACCAAGCATAGCGAACAGTTGCTCCATGAGAAATCCCACGAACGCCATCGTCACGAAGAACACACAGAGGATGTAGAGCATTACTCTCCAGCCGTAGTACTTGCGATAGACGTTCAAAACGGGAATCGTGATGAGGTCACCATAGACGAATGCAATGACGCCCGCAAAGCCGATCCCACCGCTCCAGAGAGCAACAGCGAACGGGACGTTCCCAATGCTGCCGACAAAGCTGATGACAGCAATCGTCACACCCATGATCGCGTTTTCGGCGGTCACGAGGACGCCCGTTCCCCGAAGAAACAGCGCGTTCCAGACCCGTTGGGGCACGAACACGATGACGAATCCAGCGATGAGAAAGCCCGCGATGATATCACTCCAAATCATCGACCATTCCTTGCGATACTGATTGCCAAGTTTGTACCATCCACCCCAGGACAACAGTTCGTCTTTCCAGTTACCGCTGCTGGCGACCGCCTGCTGGTACGTTTCGAGACACCCTGCAGAACAGAACTTCAGCGTCTCACCGCCGTCGGTCACGAGAGAATACTCATCGGAGCCCTCCATGCCACAGGTTGGATCTTCTGTGATGCCTCGATCGTCTTCGCTCTGATTGAGTTCTTCACGAACCTCCTCGAAGAGGTTTTCGGGAAGTGTTAGGTGAACGATCAGCGCCATCACCGCGATGAGGATGAGGCCACCGAGAAGTTCAGCCACGAGAAACTCCCACCCTAAAAGAATCAGTATCATCAACCCGAGTTCGACGATGAGATTCGTCGAGGCAAACATAAACGCGAGGACGTTCACCACGTGTGCGCCCTTCTTGAATAGTCCTTTACCGATTGCAACAGCACCGAAGCTACAGCCACTACTCGCGGCACCGAACAGCGTTGCCTTCGTGAGTCCACTGAGATTCTCGTCTCCGAGTACCCGCGCCATTCGATCTTTCGAGACGTAGACCTGAACGAAACTCGTAATGATGAGTCCCATAATAATCGCCCATGCGGCAGTCCACAGGAACCCGACGCCGATCCGTAACGATTCGAGAACGCCGTTGACGAGCGTGGATTGCATGTCTGAACAATCAACGCCGTTTGTTTTACCAATTGTTTCTAAAAACATTAAATTACATTTTAGTGGCTTGTTCACACTGTAGAACTCAGAATCGGGAGTGCGATTCTGCACTCGATACATAGTTGAGAAAGTACACGCCCCCTTACCGAACGGTAGACCGGGAACAACGAGCACGATGCATCGATAGAATACCTGTTATCAGACTGTGGCAGAGATCGTTCAGTTAGAATCGATCACTGCGAATCGAGTTCCTCGTAGTGATCGATGATTTCCTTCATGCACCACTGATTGAGTCCCATCGAAGCGAGAGTGAAAACCCCTGTTAAGACCGGTTTCTGCTTATACGCAAAATAGAGGCCGCATAGCATGGTAGGGATACTCAGAGTGTTGAGAATCTGAGGATAGCCACGTCCTACGAGCCGGTTTCCGTCGTTCGTCCAGCGTTCTTCTGCCCGTACGACGTTGTACATCCAATCATCTGATTTCTCAGTCGGCTCTCGAAACACCACCGGATTGACTATCATGAACAGAACGGTTAGTCCAACCATCCGCCACTTACGGTGATAGAGGGCAGCAACGATCACAAACCCAGCGAACAATCGACTCCAGCCACTTTTTGGATTGGAGTGGCGAGCCCACACAGTCTCCATATCGAGTGTTCCAGTCTTTTCTTCGTTCATCAGTATCATCTCTGGAATAGTAGTCTATTGACTACCAGTATAAATCATCACTAGTGTCGAACATCTATAGTGATGAACTGACAAATCCTCGCTGTCACAACCAAAGCAGGACGTCGAAGAAAGAGCAATGAAACGTATAGAGCAATCGAAAACTCTCTCGTAGCTAGTAGGTTGTGTAGAGGCTCGGGAGAGAATTTTCAGGGCCATACTAAAGCTTGAATGCTCAAATGATGCAACAGTATGATTCGACGTGGTGTGATTTGAAGAAATAAGTAGTAACTCATAGTAGAGCAGTTGATGTTTCAGAGTAGCTGAAACTGTGAACGAGGCGTCCAGCAACGACATTGAGTCAAATGGCCTTGATCATTCAACCGAGGGTGAATATGGGCCATTGAGTGTGTGTATCCTCTGAATAGTCATTTTTTGAACTCACTCTACTCAGGCGGGTAGCTGAATTCTCCGATCATCCCCCACCATACATAGTACCATCAAATAGCGAGTCGAATAATAGTAGAAATTCTGATTTGATATGGGCAATTACTTACAACGAATATATGTGTTCGAACCCATGTCACAGTGATCAAAACTATCCCACGTCTCCTATCTGTTACACTCATAGATACCTAGTAATACAATATTAAAATTATAGCCAGAAAGAAAGTGACATGGCGATAAACATGGAAATACAAAGCAAGAAACGGAATTACAGCAGTACTGCTGTAACTACCTTAGTGAGACAGGAAGGCACAGTGCGATAGTATGATTTTTAGCTATAGAACAGAGGCGTTTTCTCAGGAAGAGCTTCGATATTCAACCAGTTGTCTCGATGCATTTTTGGTGAATGTACCACTCGATTAGAGCCGCCTCAAACCAACAGCGACTGACGCGATTCGAAAGTAACACACAATGGACGGTAGCCGACGTAGTGAATCAGCTGTGTCCGTCCATCTCAAGCGAACAGATAAACGAATAAACTGCGTTAACTATTAGTGAACGCCCTTTGAGAAACGTTGACACCAATATAGTATTTGTGACACATTGTCTACAATACTTGTCCAGATAGTCTAATTTAGACAGCAGATGCGACAGTCATTGTAAAACAGAAATTCGTATTAGCGAACGATTATGCCGTTCTGATTTCCTTTTCAATGCTCTTTGCAGCGGAGATCACCAGCCCAACGACATCCTCTTCTAGGCGCTTGCCGGACATATACTGAACAGTACCGGTCACACTCACCGATCCTATCGGAGACCCACCGCTATCAAGAACCGGTGACGCGACACTCTGGATACCCTCAACGAACTCTTCACGGTCGAATACGATTCGCGTATCACGTACCGACTGCAGTTCCGCTTTGAGTTCTGAGCGATCGGTGATCGTCTTATCCGTGAACGTTGGCAGACCGGTCTTCTCGATAATACGGTCTTGTTCTTCGGCATCGAGAAAAGCGAAGATTGCCTTACCCCCAGCAGTTGCGTGAATCGGCGCGACTTTTCCCTCAGATCGTTCTACAGAATCATCTCCGTCTGGCGTGATTTGAAGCGCATAGACCGCGTGGTCGTTCTCTCGGGCTACGAAATGTGTTGTGTTTCCCGTGGTTTCTGCAAGTTGGGTTACGACACTTTTTAAGACCTCAAGCGGAAGTCTGTCGTAAGCTTGTCTTCCAAGTAGCAAAAATCGAAGACTGAGATAGTAGTCATCACCCTGCCGGACGAGATATCCAAGCCGCAAGAGCGTCTGAACGTGCTTATAGACGGCACTCTTCGAGAGATTGACGTTCCGGGCGAGTTCGCTGATGCCAGCACTGCCGTTGGACTGAATCTGCTCAATAATCGCAAAACACGTCTCGGTCGACTGTATCGAGGGTTTGCTTTGTGTCATGATGGCACAATGCATTGTGTAGTTAAAAATCGTTCGCTATTAGTAAACGGCTTGAGCGATAGCGGTCGAAATGAGGCATATTTCGACCTTCGTTGGCAAATCACACGATACACACGAATTTTCGTTCACTGATAGAGAACAGATATCACAGGAGAGGGTAGGCGTTCGAATCTCATTCGTCCATCTGGAGTATGGACCCACTGAGTCAGGGACGGACGGTGTGCGTTCGTCGGTATACTTTCCGAAAAACTATGAAACCAGCCGTCGATCCACTCAACAAGAGATACAAAAATGAATCAAATCATCGACTACGAACTGTTCGAAATACCACCACGGTGGCTGTTCTTGCGCGTTGAAACGTCCGATGGAAGTGTCGGGTGGGGAGAACCGATCGTCGAAGGGCGGTCCCATACGGTTCGGGCCGCTGTCGAGGAGCTACTGAATAACTATCTCATTGGTGAACCCGTCGATCCCATCGAAGATCATTGGCAGACGATGTATCGCAGTGGGTTCTACCGTGGCGGACCAATACTGATGTCTGCCATTGCTGGCATCGATCAGGCACTCTGGGATATCAAGGGCAAGCAGTTCGGAGCACCCGTCTACGAACTGCTCGGAGGCGCAGCACGCCAACGGATCCGGGTGTACCAGTGGATCGGCGGTGACAGGCCCTCCGAAGTGGCCGATGAAGCCAAGCAGACGGTCGAGGCTGGCTTTTCAGCATTGAAGATGAACGCGACTGAAGAGTTAGAGCGCGTCGATGATCCGGCAACCGTCGAAGATGCGGTTGATCGACTACGAAAGGTTAGGGATGCCGTCGGTAGCAGTATCGATATTGGTGTCGACTTTCACGGTCGGGTTACCAAGCCAATGGCCAAGCGTCTTGCAAAAGCACTGGAACCGTACGAGCCAATGTTCATCGAAGAGCCCGTCCTCCCCGAACATAACGACGCCCTTCCAGACATCGCAGCACACACAACAATTCCGATCGCAACCGGCGAGCGGATGTACTCGCGGTGGGACTTCAAAGAGATCTTCGAGAGCGGTGCCGTCGACGTGATTCAGCCCGATCTCTCTCACGCTGGCGGGATTACTGAAGTCAAGAAGATCGCAGGAATGGCCGAAGCGTACGACGTTGCGCTTGCACCACACTGTCCCCTCGGGCCGATAGCGCTCGCTTCGTGTGTGCAGGTTGATGCCTGCACACCGAACGCACTCATTCAAGAGCAAAGCCTGAACATCCACTACAACGAGACGACCGACGTGCTCGACTATCTCGAAGACCCAACAGTGTTCGAGTACGAGGATGGGTACGTCTCGATTCCGGATAGTCCAGGGCTTGGTATCGACATCGATGAAGAGTACGTCCGGAAACAGGCCGAAAAGACCGTCAACTGGCATAATCCCACTTGGCGACACGAAGATGGCAGTATCGCCGAGTGGTAACAATCTCTCAGGATTGAAAGTGAGCTCCCGTTCAGAGATAGATCGAACGACGTGGGAGGGAGCACCATCGGATAGATGGTCGTCATAGCGTGAGAGAACGAGAGACTATCGAACAGATCTGCCGTTCAAGCGTTGGTTCTTTACCCACTACGTGATACTGTCACAATCTTTCATCGGAATATTAATAAACCACCTAACCAATAATCTGGTGAGTTAGCAATGGAGGGCTCTTCAGACCCTAGCGTACGCCGTCGACAGCTGTTGCAGGTTCTCGGGATTACCGGCGTAACCAGCTTGGCGGGGTGCAGTGTCAATTTCGGAGGAGAAAGCGATAGTGGAAGTGGTGGATCCGGCAACGGAAGCGGTGGAACTGGTGGTGATTCTTCACCGAAGATGGCATCTTCAGCCAACGGCTGGGCGTGGAATATCGCTGCCAGAGCACTCAGTGACGCCACCAAAACCTACAACAAGGAGAAAGGTGCCGAGATCTCTGTCGAAGAACTTGGGGACAGTAGGTGGGAGCAGCGGTTCCAGACCGCAATCACGAGTGGAAGCGGCGCTCCCGACTTCTCTGCGATCCAGAACTACGACGTGACGGCATTCGGGAGTAAAAACGGTCTCCACGATCTCACTGCCCGGATCGACGATACGGATGTCCGAAAGGACATCGTCGATGGGAAGTGGGAGACGGTGAACGTAGACGGGAAGGATTACGCGTTCCCGTGGGATATCGGTCCAACCGGTGTGTTCTACAAACGAGACGTCTACGAAAAAGCCGGTATCGATCCGAAATCTCTCAGCACGTGGGACGACTTCATCGAGGCCGGACAGAATCTGCCGGACAACGTTGCGATGATAAATATCCCGACACAGGATGTTCCCCAGCTGTGGCGAATGCTCTTTCGCCAACTCGGTGGACAACCGTTCACCAAGAGTGGTGCGGTGAGCATCAATAGCGAGAAAAGTGTTCGTGCCGCCCAGCTGATCAAGAACATGAAAGAAGCTGGCATCGCGAAACGAATAGAGATGTGGTCCGGGGGATGGTTCACTTCATTCGCTAATGGCACGCTCGCTTCGATTCCAACGGCAGCCTGGATGGACGGGACGCTCCGGGCGGAGCTTCCAGACACGGCCGGGAATTGGGGCGTCTACAAGTTACCGGCATTCGAGAAGGGTGGAACCCGAGCGTCGAATCGCGGTGGTTCGAATATGGCGATTCCTGCCCAGATTGACAACACAGGGGTTGTCGAGCGTGCGTGGGATTTCATTGAATACTCGATGACGACACCCAAGGTCCAGAATATGATGCTCGAAGAATACGGCCTCTTCCCGTCACTGACAACCGCGTATGATGCCGACATTTACGACGAGAAGCTTGACTTTTACGACGGCCAACCCATCTTCCGTCTGTTCGCGGACGTGGCGACGAAGATCGAGCCCTACCGTTATACGATCGACACACCGGAGGTTCAGGACGCGCTCAATACCGAATTGGGTCGGATGCTGGATGGGAAGAAATCACCCAAACAAGCCGTACAAAAAGCTGCGAAGACTGTTGCCGACCGAACCGGCAGGAAAGTGGCATAGAGACTGCATCCTCTGGTATGTGGACGTAATCTGTGACAAGACAATGAGCATCCTCGTAGGAAATAAGAAAACCACTATGCATCGGATATTGTTCAGGCGAGAACGTCGGGGGGCTGAGATAGTTTCGTCTGCTAGTCGGACCGATTCTCTGGACAGGTACGGAGTGGCCGT
This sequence comes from Halocatena marina, assembly GCF_023276375.1. Lineage (GTDB taxonomy): Archaea > Halobacteriota > Halobacteria > Halobacteriales > Haloarculaceae > Halocatena > Halocatena marina. The sequence continues at coordinate 2,188,841 of NZ_JALLPK010000001.1, forward strand.
TAGAAATGTCTCGATACGCAACCGACAGAAGCGAAGCCATCAGCATCGATGTGAACCACCTCACGCCGAAAGACAACTGCATCCATGGTTCTGAGCACGATTCAAGCTAAACTACGCTCTTCGAATGCCTATCGGCGGGTCGCCGACCAGTTTCGCTATCGACGACAAGACGTCTCTGCTGTTGTTCCGGAGATCCCAATGCTTCCGCAGCTGTACATCTCTCCGTTCTTTATTCTCTTTGCGGTGTTCCTGTTATTCCCGACAGTGTACACGCTCTATCTTTCGTTCTTCAACTACCTCGGGGCCTCCAATGAGATCCTGCTAACAGCTCGAATCGGAATCCTTGAGATAACGATCCCCCAGATCGCTGATCTGGAATTCGTCGGACTGAGTAATTATCAACGCCTCTTGTTCGAGGATTCGCTTTTTCATCAGTCCCTTTTTAACACCTCATTTATCTTCTTCATTCAGGTGCCGTTGATGGTCGGACTCGGACTCGCAACAGCACTCGTACTGGACGCGAAGTTCATCCGAGCCAAAGGCCTGTTTCGGACGATCATCGCCCTCCCTGTTGCGACGGGACTTGTCGCATACTCGACGATCTTTCTTCTGTTGTTCAACGGCGACATCGGCCTGATCAACTACACCCTCGAACGCATCGGGATCGGGACGATTTCGTGGTTGGGTGACGCCTGGTGGGCACGGATCACGCTCGTCATTGCCGTCACGTGGCGCTGGCTCGGATACAACATGATTATCCTCCTATCCGGACTTCAGACCGTTCCAGAACAGTTGTACGAGGCCGCGGAAGTCGATGGCGCGACACAGTGGCAGAAGTTCCGATTCGTGACACTGCCGCAGCTTCGGCCGGTGCTGCTGTTCGTGGTCGTCTCCTCGACGATCGGGACGTTCCAGATATTCGCCGAACCGTACGTCATCACCGGTGGTGGTCCATCGAATGCGACCATCACGATTGTGCAGTACATCTATAGACAAGCATTCATCCAGTTGAATCTCGGATACGCGAGTGCGGTTTCGGTTGCGCTCGTCGTTCTTGTGAGCGTCATGTCGATAATCCAGCTTCGATACGGAGGGGCAGAATAATGCGCCAACAAACCAAGCAAGAGGCTCTGTGGAGATTCGGGGGCTACATATTCTTGTTGACGATCACAGCCCTCATGATAATCCCCATCTACTGGATGATCGTTGCGGCGACGATCCCGCAATCAGAGTTCTTCTCGTGGCCGCCACGCCTCATCCCAGGATTGCACTACTTCGAGAACTTCCAGGCGTTACAGGAGAACGTTGACTTCGTCCGGAGCATCGGCAACAGCCTCGTTATCGCCGTCTCATACACGGTGCTGTCGCTCATTCTCTGTTCGATGGCTGGCTTCGCCTTCGCAAAGTATGAATTCAGGTTCAAAGAACCGCTGTTCTACTTCATCCTAGCAACGCTGGTCCTTCCGATCCAGTTGCTCATCATTCCGCTGTTCCTGTTGATGACGCAGGTTGGGTGGACGAACTCGTACATCGCTGTGATTCTTCCGTGGGCTGCGAACCCGCTGGGAATCTTCCTGATGCGACAGAACATGAAAGCAATCCCCGACGCGTTGCTCGAATCGGCTCGAATGGACGGCGCGACGGAGTTCCAGCTGTACTACAAGATCGCGCTGCCGACGATGATCCCATCGTTGGCCGCCTTGGCAATCATCTTATTCCTCAACCAGTGGCAGGCATTTCTCTACCCACTCGTTATTCTCCAAGAAGAGGCGATGTTCACGATACCGATCGCGTTGGCACAGCTCGTCGGACAGCAACGGGTGTACTTCGATCAGATCATGGTCGCAACCTCGCTGGGCATCATTCCCATCTTCCTGATGTTCATCTTCCTACAGCAGTATTTCATCAAAGGCATCCTTTCCGGCTCGGTCAAACAATAAGGTGATTATAATGGCTACAATCGATATTACGAAACTCCGCAAAGAATACGGCGACGAAAACGAACAGATCGTTGCAGTCGAAGACCTCGACCTCACTATTGAGGATGGGGAATTCTTGGTCTTCGTCGGACCGTCCGGCTGTGGAAAGACGACGACACTACGGTGTATCGCAGGACTCGAAGACGCCACAGACGGGAGCATCGAGTTCAATGGGACGGACGTGACTGAAAGGCGTGCGCGAGAGCGAAACGTCGCAATGGTGTTCCAGAACTACGCACTCTACCCACACATGTCTGTGAGAGGTAATTTAGGATTCCCGCTTCGACTCTCGACGAAACAATCGAGCGACGAAATCGACGAAAAAGTCGATTCGGTTGCACGCCTTCTCGGTATTGAAGATCTTCTCGCGGACAAGCCAAAAGAGCTCTCAGGAGGACAGCAACAGCGGGTTGCGCTTGGTCGTGCAATCATTCGTGATCCTGAAGTTTTCTTGATGGATGAGCCGCTTTCCAATCTCGATGCGAAACTCCGGTCGAAAATGCGGACAGAGCTTCAGGAACTCCAACAAGAACTCGACGTCACGACCGCCTACGTGACCCACGATCAGGTTGAGGCAATGGCAATGGGAGACCGGATTGCGATTCTCGATAAGGGGAGACTCCAGCAAGTTGGAACAGCCAACGAGGTCTACCGATCACCGGCCAACGAGTTCGTTGCCGGGTTTATTGGGAGTCCGAGTATCAATCTGTTCACCGCGGAAGTGGACGGAGACACCTTGCTTGGACCCGGAGAGTTCGTGTATACGCTTTCCGATCGTTCGCCAGTCGAGGACACAAACACTGTACGCGTCGGCGTACGGCCAGAAGACATGCAACTCGCCTCCAATGGGAGCATGCCGAGTGTCGTTACAGTCGTCGAGCATATGGGCAACGAAAACTTCCTCTATGCTCAGATAGGCGATATCGATCTGACGGCTCGTGTTGAGAGCGAGGTACAACCGTCTGAGGGCACAGAAGTTGATTTCGACTTCGAAGAAGCGGATCTGTACCTTTTCGATGTCGAAACAGGAAAATCCATCAAGACCAAAACAGCCGAAGCGGGAATCGACTACAGCCAGTACGTCCAGAACAACGTCTGAAGCGGTGTCTTTCGGTGTTTGGTCGGATGCTGACTGCCTCTGAAATTATTTCAATATCACAGACAGTAGAGGCCATCTATCTGTAATTGATCAAACACACGGTTCGAACGATTTTCGAAGCACAAAGCGGAACGTCCACTCGGTGGAGCTCACTGATGAAGATGGGAGTGACGTTCGAGTAGTTTTACAAGGCGAACAGCACATCAGAGCACAAGTCCGAGCCGAAAACATCGAGTCATACTCTACCGATCGATCTCGGGAATGAAAGACACTTGCTCGTTCCAACCAGCAAGCAATGCTATATTATTGTCAGCATAGTATCAGTTGCCGTTTCAGGAAACGTTTTGTGACTACTCATAAACTGGTTAAGGGATGGTCTATACTGTTGCCGTAATCGGTACCGGGACCGAGCCAGAGAATCCAGGACGTGATGGCTACGCGATGGCGTATCATCACGCGACTGGCTACGAAAAGCAAGACGAGTGCAATCTGATAGCGTGTGCAGACATCGTCCCTGAGAACGCCAACGCGTTCGCCACCGAATTTGGTCTCGACGACGAGAACGTCTTCGAAGACTACACCGAGATGCTCGATGTAGTCGAACCAGATATCGTCTCCGTCTGTGTTCCACCAGCAATTCATGATAATATCGTTCTCGACTGCATCCGAAGTGGTGGAGTCGAGGCGATCCACTGTGAAAAGCCGATGGCCGACACGTACGGTGGGGCGAAATTGATGACCCAAGAGGCACTGCGCCACGATGTTCAGCTCACATTTAATCATCAACGGCGATTCAGTGATGCGGTCCGAACCGCAAAGGAACTCCTCGACGCCGGTGAAATCGGTGATCTCCATCGTGTGGAGTTCGCGGCACCGGTTGGCATCTTCGACTATGGGAGCCACTCGTTCGACTTGTGCAACTATTTCAACGACGAGACGCCCGGAGAGTGGGTGTTCGGTCAGGTCGACTACTCCGAAGAGAATATTCTGTTTGGTACACACAACGAGAATCAGGCGATCGTCCATTGGGAGTACGAGAACGGTGTCCACGGGATCGGCACGTCGGACAGCACCGGCACTGGCGGCCCTGCGAGCGCAGTCGCGTGCCACAACCGCCTCGTAGGGACCGAAGGAGAGATTGTGGTCGGACCCAGAGACGACGACAGCGAAAATCCCCCCGCACTGCAGATTCGTCGAGACGGTCATGGGTGGGAGACGATTGAGACCGACGACGGTCTCCACAGCTGGGAGTTCGTTGACCGCGCTATCGCAGAGAACATCCGTTGCTTGCGCGAAGGAGAACAGCCAGAACTCGGTGCAGAAAACGCACTGAACGCGACCGAACTCATCTTCGCCGCGTGGGAGTCCTCGCGCCAGCGTGCGAGGGTGGATCTTCCGTTAGAGATCGACGATAACCCGCTCGAAGCGATGGTGAACACAGGCGATCTGACGCCGCAACCGAGGAGTGAGGAGTGATGGTTCAGCTCTCTGTCTGTATCGAGATGGTTTACGATGATGAGCCCTTCCACGAACGAATCCATCGTGCTGCCGATGCTGGCGTTGAAGCCGTTGAATTCTGGGATTGGCGGGGAAAAGACCTCGATGCGATCGAGACCGCAGCAGATGAAACGGATGTGCGTATCGTCGGATGCACGGCTGGTGGGGTTCTCACTGACCCAGACGCCGCTGACGAGGCGACAGCGACCATCCGTGAGTCAATTGATACCGCTGCAGATCTCGGTTGTTCGACGCTCATTGCGACGACCGGTCCCGATCAGGAGGGATTGGACCGCAAGACCCAACACGAGAATATCGTCGATGTTCTCTCCCGGGTCGCTCCAGCAGCCGAGGAGAGCGGGGTAACACTTGCTCTCGAACCGTTGAACACAGCAGTCGATCATCCAGGATACTACTTGCAGACCGCTGGCGAAGGATTCGAGATCATCGAGGCAGTAGACTCCGAAAGCGTAGCGCTCCTGTACGACGTGTACCACCAGCAGATCACGGAGGGTAATGTCATCGCAACGATTACAGAAAATATCGAACTGATCGGGCACGTCCACATTGCGGATGTACCAGGACGGCACGAACCGGGGACTGGCGAGGTGAATTACGAGAATGTGTTCGACGCTCTCGATGAGGCCAGTTACTCCGGCTTCGTCGGCTGTGAGTTCTCTCCGACAGGTGATCCAGAGACTGCGATGGCTACAGTTATCGATTATACATAAGCCAGTCTTCTACGGTTCTGGTCGTTCGATGAAATACTCGAACCCAGTGGAGTGTGAGAAGTTACCGGCACTCTCAGAGATGTAACAACCAACGTCTGGTGGATGCCAATCAAGCACTCTGTAAGCTCTCGTCCAGCCACGTCGTGTAGCTTCGGCAGCTCCGTATGACTATAATACAACGTGGGATGCAGACACCAATGATCGCTCCATCAGCGCGAGTACGCTGACCACCGGCGGGATCGAAAAGAATGGGTATAGAGTTACGCTCTGTAGTTCCTATCCTCAAGCCGGGACATTTGATGTCTCCAGCTTTCGTTTCACAATGAACTGTGTCAGGAAGAACAGAGCACCACCAGCAATAGCTATGCTAACTCCGAATCCAAACGGGATCAGTGTCAACGTTGTTGGATCATAAGTCCATTCAAACGTATAGACATCACCCTTGTACTGGACAGCGTGATTGGCAAACGTAGTGAGTGCAGTCCCTTCAACAGGAGCGGCTCCACCACCCTTCACCCGATCAAAGACAGCTTTTTCTTTTGATGTGAGACTGGAATACGAAACTTGCGATGCATCCGTGGAGGTGCCAACTTGGTCAACCTGGATCATGTACGATGTCGAATCAATCTCTCCGTATGCAGCAAAGCCAGTCATCGCAATTCCAATGACGAACAGTCCGACACTGGCCGCGTATAACCCAAGACGAAATTGTGGGGACAAATCCATGTATCCAGATGAGATGTGAATTAATATAAATATTATTATTCTATATCTGTGGTGTTTTGATTGTATTTTGATCGTTGATACTTTCGATCACCCCATCAATGTGAGCGTATTTGATCAGACCATTCACAGAACGCCCTACTCGGATATGGACTCTGTGGGGAGAGTGTCTCTTTCCGCATTATCACTGGCCCGTTCGGCGACAAGGACACCCACTTGGTCGTGTACGCGCTCGACTGCTGTGACCACGAATTCGGCGTCGGTGAGTACGTCGACGAGTTCTCCAACGGTAGCAGCATCAACGCCATGGCCAAATAGCGGTTCTTCAGGATCAGACGATCCGAAGAACATCGCGTCACCGAGGACGAACCGACGCGGGCCGAGATCGGCAATAACTTCGATAGCCTCGCGCTTTTCCTCGTCAGGAAGATGGTGCAAGGCGAAATTCGAAACGACGATGTCCACCTCACCGTCGTAGTGCGGGTCACGGAACTGGCCAAAGCCGAACTCCACGTTCTCGAGACCTCTATCGGTGGCCTTCGACCGCGCCTGCTCTATCATTCCGTCACTGATGTCGCGACCGACGACGTGGCCGGCGTTTCCGGCCAGCGCGAGTGCAATTAGACCTGTCCCCGTTCCGAGGTCGAGGACAACGTCGTCGGGCCCAGGGTTGGCGTGCTCGGCGACGAGCGAGGCGCACGCATTGTAGATTGTCTTCTGTTCACTACCGTGTTTGTCGTCGTACTGGTGGGCTATCTGCGAGAAGCGATCGGCGAGGTCCTGAAGGCGCTTATCCATTATTACCACCTCCTTTCGAAGTCTTCTTTTGACAGTTCCATGTTGACGGTCGTGCCGACTGCGTATCCATCGGCGACAGCAGACGGTATGGACGGAGGAGCTCCACTGGAGGCGTCTCCTGCAATGAAAAGACCCTCGACCGACGTAAACCCGATTCCACGCTGGGACCGCGTTGCATCGATGAGTCCACCCTGATTCACTTCGAGACCGAGCCGTTCTGGAAGCTCGCTGTGTTGCTCCATCGGTGGGGGATAGAATAGAGCGTGGCGAGCTACGCTGCGGCCATCCGCGAGCGAGATGCTTTCGAGTTCACTCTCGTTGCCAGAGCCGTTGAGTGCGGTAATCGGTTCGTCTTCGATTTCGATTCCTCGCTCGGCGAACAACGACCGTGTTTCTTCGTCGAAGACGTCCTGACCATCGGTGAATACGACGAGATCATCACTCAGATTGTAGATGAGCTTCGCGTAGTCGACCATGTGCTGATTCGTGACGATAACGCCGAGGGGTTCATCACGAACTTCGTAGCCGTGACAGTAAGGACAGTGATGTACGCCACTCCCCCACAATTCCTCGAAGCCTTCGGTATCTGGAAGGTCGTCCCTAACACCAGTTGCTAGTACGACCGTCCGACTCGTGACGGTCTCGTCGGAGTCAAGGGTGCTGATGAATCCACTGTCATCTCTCGAGACATCCGTTACCCGCGTGTTTCGGAATTCGCCCCCGTATTGCAATACCTCCTCACGTCCAAGACGGCGGAGATCCTCCGGCGAGATACCATCCCTTGTTAGATATCCATGGGCTTCAGCCGCTGGACCGTTACGGGGATAGCCGCTATCGCAGACCAAAACGCTGCGGAGCGAGCGCCCTAACTGGAGGGCTGCACTCAAGCCCGCAGGTCCACCACCGATAATGAGAACGTCGTACTCCCAATCACCGTCATCAGTTGTTTGCATAACTAATGCAATTAGGACATTGGAGATAAGACTGTCGTTCCCGGCGGAAGTGGCAGCCACTATGATAGAATGCAATGATAGGACCTAAACGACCGCATCTCTTCAAATTATATATCTTCTAGATGTCATTAAATTCTCAGGGCTACTCTGGTCCTACGAAAAGAATGCATTCAAAGTGCAAACTTTATCTAGCAGCAGTACCAAACCTCGACAATAATGCCAGACGCCGTACAAAATCAGCTCCGAGATGAACGAGAGTGTGAGGGTCTCCTTGACTGTATGTTCGGATTGAATGAGCTCGATCGAGGTGTCTTTAGACTGTTAGCAGAATGTTCTGAACCGCTTACCGTGGATCAAATTGCGGCGTTCATTGACCGGGAACGGACGACCGCGTACCGTTCAGTCAGACGGCTCCAAGAAACAGGAGTTGCTGTGCAAGAACAAGAAAGCTGTCCGAAGGGAGGCTATCACTACGTGTATCGAGTCTCAGACCCTGACGAGATAGCGGATAGACTCCAACGGATGCTCAATCAGTGGTACGCTGAGACCGGACAACTTATTCAGGAGTTCCGAGATGCGTATGGGGCGGATCATTCTCCAGAGATGGATCACTAACATCCCACGCTTGGTATCTGAGGCAGGATAAACTGGACGGACGTGGCCACCGATTACCTGACGCATTCGTCGACTCTTGACTTCTGCAAGCATTTCCGTGAAACAGGCCCAAACAGCCCTGAAACAGCCCAGTCTCCGAAACTGTGTCTGATTGCGGTAGCGAGTATTGATATAGCCATATACAGTATATGGCTGTGCATCTGCACAGAATATGCACAATAGACATTAATCACAGAGAGTAATTCCCTCAGAGAATACTAGAATCTCGTGTTCGTACTGCCGCAGTTCCCTGATACTCTTGAATGGTCTTTTGTAGTCCGTCAGTCTATTTCGAGCGACACATGAGTGAGAAGAGATGACCCTGTGAGCGCACCCGGCATTTCGTGACAGAGACCGCTGATTGCTGCGTTCGATTCAATTGGCTACCCAACTCCGGGTGAAATCAATGACCACGACGTTTCGTACATCATGTGACCATCTCTTTCGAAAGGATCCATTTTCAGGTACGGATGTGCGGCTCGTATTCGAGCTATCTTTCGGGTATGAATATATTGGTGCAGTAAACCGTGACGCAACACGCATCCATCATCCAAATACTCAAACTAGCGTTTTGATACGGTCGGTCCCCGTTCCCCAAACCGAGTTCAACAAGGACGCACAATCGAAAACGAGTGAAGGAGAAGAAAATCGAGAGCAACCACCTATTGAGCACTAGAGAGATGGTCGACGAATACACGTTATCGGAGCGAATAGATGTTCGCTTCGTAGACAGTCCGAACACGGTTACCCCAATCGTGGGTATACGTATCGATAATATCCTGTGCGACATCGCCACGAAGGTATTTCACGATTCCTCGATCCCCGGTTCGATCACGGAGATACGTCGTAAAGAAGTGACGGAAATAATGCGGTGTAACATTTTCTTCTGCCCCACCACCAACACGGTGCCAGCCCATCTGATTTGCGTGTCTTCGCACGAAGGTCCGTACTTGCGATGGCTCGAGACGGTGTCCCCACTTTCGACCAGTATCGACGAACAGCGGATCAGCAGGTGACGGTGCATCTGGCCGGATCGCAAGCCACGTGATCAGCGTCGCTTTCAGTTCTTCATCAACCGGGATGACGGTTACCCGCTTTCGTTTGTTCGAGGCCGTCCGCTCTTCGCCGTTGACAGTCTCCCCACGGTCGATATCACTGGCCACGAAAATTGTGCCTGTTCGACCATCAAGCTGTGGTCTATGAGTACGGCCGTACTCATCGCGGACGGTTGGGGCACCGAGATTGAGATCACGCAAGTCTAGGTTACAACACTCACCGACACGCAACCCGGTTTTCAGTAACGTCATCGTGACAGCTCGTTCGAGTGGATGTGTGATTCGTTCAATGAACGATCGCATCTTAGGAATAGACACTTCGCGCCGTGTCGGATCCGTATTAATAGACTCATCCATCTCTGCCATCACGAGGGCCATGGGATTTCCATCGAACGCTTCGGTTTGTGTCATATATGCATAAAATCGGTGTACGTAAGATGCATACGAGGCAATCGTGCTCTCAGCGTGCGAGCCACGAAGAGAGTGAACGAACGCCATACAGTCGCGCTGTCCAGCTGTTTCCGGAGATTTGCCACGATCCTGAAGGAATTGTTCGAATCGTCGAAGAACTCGTTCGTATGCAGCGAGGGTCCGCTCTGATTTTCCATGGTACGTGAGATCGTCCACAAAATATCCAATCGGATCGTCTACGCTTGCCGTGTCAGCTTTCATCGTCATTGGTCACTGTCTCCAATCAGAGTGTATCCACCGTTCCGACCACTGTACTTGATTTCGTTTTTCTCTTGTAGCGTATCAAGAGTGTGTTCGAGTCGGTCCTCAATATCGTCAGTCACGCCTGCAAGAAGTTCATCCCAAGTAAGATATCCTGCCCCACGAAGGACATCAAGGAGACGCATTTCGAGGTCGTCAACCCCCGGGGTAGCGTCCGTAGAATCGGTCTCCCCATCGGCATCTGATTCGGTGAAATCGAACCCTCGCCGACCCGCCTGCACCATCGATCGTAGAAACTCACTCTGTGTCATGTCAAGCTGCTCTGCGTGAGCAACCCATTTTTCCTTTTGCCAACGAGGAATGTGAACTTTCACCGACACCCGATCATCGTCGCTGCCCATGAATACGAGCATGTTTCTTTGGTACATCAATCTGTCCCCATAGAACGGGATAAGTATCCTTATCCCAAATTATGTACCCAGATTGGAGTGGGTTATCACCATATATCGTCTTTGATGGGGCTAGCAAAGATCAGTATTTGCACTACAAAATCAGATATTAATAGGCCCATTTGACAACTATCAATGCGCGATTACTGGTCACTCGGTAACTGAGTGAACCGCTACGGTCTGCCATTCATGACAAAGAGTATTCTCTCATCTAACAGTGAGATTGTTCAGATGATAGGTTGTTTTTGTTACTCTCTAGCAATTGTGAGCGTCGAGTCAGACAACCGAAGACCTGGTCTCGACAGGATACGCGATTATTCGAGGAGGGTCATTAGGGAACTCATTCGGGTTTCAGGCCGGACTCGCCGATGAATTCCTTAACAATCGTTTCTTCGGCCCGGTGAAGCACCCCACTCGCAGCAGACGGATTGACATCGAATGTCTCTGCTAGCTCAGTAAGCGTACAACCACGAGGAGTATCGTAGTAGCCGCGCTCAACTGCCTTTATGATAAATTCCCACTGACGATCTGTGAGTAGCTCGCTGGGGTCGTATGACTGCGTTACCGACTGAATTCTGTACGGGATACCAGCTTCTTCCAACGACTCCGGAAGATGTGATGTCTGTTCGTGTGTGACTGTGTGCTCTGCGGACAACCAGCCATCCTGAAGATGAGCAGGGAATTGTGGTAGAGCACCCGACGCGCGGAGAGCCCGATTCGATTCCGTTTCCGGGATCAAATACTGAATGACAACGAGCTGTGTATCAGTATGTAGCACCTCGTACGACAGTTCCGATGCGTCGTCGAAGTGTTGGATGACGGTAGTCGGATTCGGCGTCTCGATCTCCAACAATCCGAGGATCCCGTTGTCCGTCGGATGACTCGATAGAATCGTGAACTCCGTATCGGGCAGTTCTGTCGATACTGTGGCCAGCGGATCTGAGCGGGCCGCAGCGTCGAATGCGAGCTGGACGCGAGGCATAATTCGATAGTTGAGCGAGGACAATGATAAAACTGGCAAGAAAATCACGGTCTCATTGAGAAACCTTGCTACGTTGTGACTGAGATCAGTGGCTATTTCCCGACTCCAACACTCGGATAGAGACCAGTGGACGGCACAGAAAAGCAATGAGTTCGAGAGATACAATCGCGATCGCTGTATCATAGCCGAACCTCACGCACCGTTTCATAGTGTATTCCCTGACTAAAGCCGAGTGACATTACCAGACAACGATTGCTAAATCGTTCGTAGCCATGTTGATAGCCCTCAACACAATGATTTCATTTATTATTTGATGGAAATTATGTATGCTATGTCGGTCAAGGTCAGTCACGGTCTACAGTTGGAACACAGTGAGATCCGTAGACAGAAACAGCACACCGACAGTCCCGGAGTGTCGGTTGGGGACACTGAATGGTTTCTATTCACTCGAGCAGATCGAGACATTCACATCGACGCTATAGCAACGAGAGCTTTGATATCATAATGAATCGAGAATTTCAACCCACTCAGCAGTACCGCACTTCATGAGTCGGTATCGCACGACAGGGCTGTTCGTCCTACTGGCGGCGCTTTGGGGAAGTTCGTTTGTCGCTACGCGAGCCGCACTCTCTGCTGTGCCGCCAGTCCTACTCGCGGCTCTTCGCTTCGATATTGCTGGGATGCTCATGCTGTGGTATGCAATTGTGTCGACAGACAGGTGGCGACCGTCGACCCGATCAGGGTGGATTGAGGTCTCCGTCGGTGGAGTGCTATTCGTCGCCGCACATCATGCACTCCTGTTCATCGGCCAGCAGTACGTGACAAGCGCAGTTGCAAGCATCATCGTCAGCCTCGATCCCGTGCTTGCAGCTGTTTTTTCGAGCCTCCTCCTCACGACTGAGCGACTCTCGTGGAATGAGATCGTTGGGATCTGTCTCGGCGTCTTCGGAACGACGTTTATTGTCAAGCCAACATCACGAACGCTCGCCAGCGCAGATATCCGAGGCATCGGGTTCGTCTTTCTCGCTGCGGGAGCGTTTGCGCTCGGTGCAGTCATTACTAAGCGATATCGCACGTCGATTCCCGCGCAGTCGATGCAAGCGTGGATGATGCTCATCGGGGCAGCCTTGCTTCACGCAGCAAGTGTTGGTCTCCCGAATGAGTCGCTGGCGTCAGTCACGTGGTCGCCTGTCGCACTCGCTGCGCTCGGTTATCTATCGATTGTTGGCGCTGGTGGAGGCTATCTCATTTATTTCACACTACTGGATCGTATCGGTCCCGTTCAGATCAACCTCATCGGGTATGTGGCTCCAGTTTTCGCTGCGCTGAACGGCTGGGTGTTTTTGGGTGAGCCAATCACAGTAACAATGTTTTTCGGGTTCATGACCATCACTATAGGGTTTGTAATCGCAAAATACGACGAGATTGGCGAAGAGGTAACCCGCCTACGACAGTTCACACTGATACGAGAATAAGAATAGAAGGCGATTACTGAATTGAGCTTCAGGCGGCCACCCTATTTGCACCATCAGGCACGCGAAGTCTCAAGAATCGATGGACGGACACAGTGGATGTTACTGCACGACATATCTACCTGGATGAGAAAGTAACCACGGCGTGGGAACATGTGGTACCACCTATTTAAACAAGCGTATCAATAAGCATGTCACTCTCCACACTGGATACCGTTCGACTCACCAATGCCATCAGCATCATCGAATGGGTGGACAGCAGACGATATGCCTAACCAGACAGGCAATGTTGTCGTCGTTACCGGTGCGAACAGCGGGATTGGATACGACACGACCAAAGCATTCGCTCAAAAAGGTGCCCACGTCGCCGTGGCCTGCCGGAGTCCCGAAAGGGCGAACCGTACACGACAAAAGATTGAGTCGACGGTGAGTGATGCATCATTATCGGTACACGAACTTGACCTGAGAAATCAAGTAGCCGTTCGGCAGTTCGCTTCTGAGTTCAAATCCGAATTCGATCGGCTCGACGTGCTTGTCAACAACGCTGGCGTCATGGTACCTCCGTATTCGACGACCGATGACGGGTTTGAACTTCAGTTCGGCGTCAACCACCTTGGACACTTTGCGCTCACGGGACTCCTTCTCGAAGAACTCATCGAGACAGATGGGGAGACACGGATCGTCACACAGAGCAGTGTTGCTCACGACTACGGCGATATCGATTTCGACGATCTTCATCGTGAGCAATCGTACAACCGAACCGAGGCCTACGGACAGAGCAAGCTTGCGAATTTGCTTTTCACCTACGAACTGGACCGTCGGCTTCGCGCAGTCGGTTCGAATACGATAGCCGTTGCTTCCCATCCCGGCTGGTCTGCGACTGGACTCCAAGATGGTGACACCGAGTTAGGTGTCTCTAGTGTCCGGCGGACCGTCGCACGAATCGCGAATACGGTGTTCGCCCAGTCACCCGCCGATGGTGCACTTCCAACGCTGTATGCATCGACGGCAACCGATGTCGACGGAGGTCACTATTTCGGCCCGAGCGGAATCATGGAAATGCGCGGGAGTCCCACCCGAGTAGTATCCAATGAGACGTCGTACGACCACAAAACGGCACAGCAGCTCTGGGACATTTCGGGGAAACTGACTGGCATCACGTTTGAGATCGGTGAAGCGACAGCCACACAGTCTCTGCCGTAGGTAGCCAGACAAACGGCGGTATGCTTCCAATTAGGCTACCGCGAATTTCGTTACCACTACTCGGTTGGTTGAATCGAGAGTTTGTTCACATTACGCGATGGAGCGACCCCTCAAATTCACTACGATGGTCTGTGTTGACATGCGAGTGGTATGCGGGATATACTATTCGGTCGACATGGCGACGTACTGCTTTGAGCCGAGCGTTTGGCTGATGAGTTGAAACTCAGCCCGACGGAGGAGATCAGACGCAGCAGCGGCAGAAATTCCAAACTCGTCGGCGAGTTCCTGTGTTGATAATCTGCGTGGAGAGTCATAGTATCCCTGAGCGAACGCGGTTGAAAGTGCCCGATACTGTTTATCGGTGAGACCAAATTGATCACGCTCTCCGGGGTTCTCGGGATCGGAAGCGATGGTCAGTAACTCGAATGCAATATCGTGAAGTTCACACCGATCCCGGAGCGTTCTGAACGCATCGAAGTCAGAGAATACCTTCTGCTCTCTCAAGCCCTCGCTGGTGATTGTCGCGTCGATTAACACGCCTTCGAATTCGTCATAGTCATGTGAAGCTATGAGGTTGAAATCATCGTGGATGGTCAGCTGATAGAACCATCTTCCACCAGTCGGTCCGATTTCTACCGCGTCGTCAATCTCTGTTTGTGCGTCTGATCCGTTTTCGAAAGCTTCTCGTGAACTGCTATCTATACGAACCGTAAGGAGAAGCCGTTTGTCTTCAAGGGGAAGCCAACTATAAATCGAAATTTTTCCATTTGGAAGCGAACGCGCAAGGTCAACAAACGGAAGGGTTCGATCTGCGAGGAGGATCTCTGCGACGATAGCCATACGTGGATGTGTGGACCGAACTATGTAATCCACTTATTCAGTCGGAGACACTGGTGTGTCGTCTCCGACTGTAGGAAGACAACGGATCTGAACACCCAGCAGGCCTCATAAATCATATTCCGATATATGAAATGGCCTGTTCTGAGTCGGACGCGTACTGGAAAGGCTAAATTCAAAACAGGGGTATGAGAGTCAGAGGGTGCTAATATGAGACGCCTGGGTCAAGTCTTTGGTCACTATTCACAGCTTTTCGCTAATCGATCTCACCGTAATTCCTCTGTGGAATTCGATTTATCTAACCCAAGTCGCGGTGTTCAGACAGAGACGTTCCAAGTGGAACTCGAAATCACACTCTATTCAGAAACGTTTCACTTCGTGTCTGTCCCGGATCTCTACTGTAGAATAGAACCCGAAGCTATTCCGTATAGTAAAACTGTCCCGCAGAACATCTATCAGTCAACAGTATAACTCATATGATGACGATTACAAACGTTCGGAGGAGATAGCAGTATAGATGCAATACGACGAACTACAACAAATCTACGCTCAGGAGGGATACTATTGGGGCAAAGAACCGAACGAACTCGTTAAGCGAGCCGTCGACTACACTCCTAGCCGAGAGAGTCTGACAGCAATCGACGTAGGAGCTGGTGAAGGTCGGGATTCCGTCTATCTTGCCGATCAAGGAATAGACGTTACAGCCATTGACATCGCACCAAACGGACTCGAAAAGGCCAAACAACTAGCTGAGGAAATCGGTGTCGAAATCGACGTTTCTCAGGCAGATATCAATACGCTCCAACTCGCCACGTCGATCGACCTATTCTACTCGATAGGAACAATTCAGTATCTCCGTCCTGAGAATCGGTCCAATCAGTTCCAACATTTCCAAACTCAAACATGCTCCGGTGGCATTCATGCACTCTTCGCGTTCGTGGACCGAGACGACATCCCGCCTGCTCCCGACTGGGGTAAGAACGAATATTACTACGAGGAATCCGAACTGGACCAGTACTATGAGAACTGGGATTGCCTCTATACTGAGAAGCTGGTTTTCGATGATGACTCCGGTAGCGAACCACACCAGCACGCCGCAGTCGAGGTAATCTATCGCAATCCAGTGTCGAACTAATGAGATTGCTGTTTCCCGAAACAATCCAGACAGACCGACTCTGTGGCTGGCCGATTCCGGCTGATTATGTAGACATATGCCGTCCTTCTAAAACGAATCTGCTCGTTCTAAGACAGAGAACAAACTGAAGTGTCCGACAAATCGAAAGTGGGATAGAGATTATTCGGCACGAGATCACTCTCCAACTCAATCTCGACCTGCACAATCCGATGAACGTTTCATCGATTCGTGATATATTAATTACAGTAAATGAGTATCAGAACGGTGCCGTCATCTAGTGGTAGATCTCTCGTTACCCCAACGTTGTGACAGTGGTTTGTGCCTCAAAACCGTCTGGTGGTTGTTCGGTTACCTTCGCAATCGTTGGAAAGTTCGTGTCGAAACGTACGACCAACCGATACTGTACAGCTCCGAGCGATGTCTGACAGCTAGTCATCCAGACGGGGGTTTTTTTCTGCACAGATGCTACCGTGATTCTGAGTTCATCGCTTGCCTGATCGAGTGATATGTCAGTCAGTTTTACCTCTTCACACGGGCTGCCTTGCCACATCTTCCCCGTAATGATCACACTGTTTTCCTCTTTGTCAGTAGTTATTATTGGCTTGTTGTTGATTGGTTTTTCTGGCTGTTGGGAGAGGATAGTGAGCTCCGTTGATAGATCCGATGACAACTGATCACTAGAGATCGTTACTACCGACCAACCGCTCAGCAATACCGAAGATCCGAAGACGGTTTGTAACAAACTACGACGCCGCATATTCCTGTTATCGTGTAATTCATTATCAGTCTTCACCTGGATAAAACCCCCATATGATGCAGCCATATTTGACAGATCTGATTAGAGGATATACAATATTACTCTAGAGCATGAGAATTCCTAGTATATAATTGAGATATTATGTTTTTTAGATATCAATTTCTATATACCATCTAGAGAGCCGGGATAGCGCTCTATACTCAACTATCCAACTATACTATCTTTGTTAGTATTGGTTAGATCGTTGTGAAGCAAAAGTTAAAAATGTCCTTGTATTCCACTGTTAATACTATAGTTTAGTTTTCGACATAAAATCAGAACGGACGTGTGTCAAGCGTTATTACAGAGGTACCGGTGTAATACCGAAGTCGAAAATCACCGAGAATCCTCACAAAGTTCTCGGTCCACTCATGGGTCAGGGGTGGGTTGTGATTCCGGTCATGTTCCCCGGTTTCGAGGGGTCATAGTGATTGCCGCCCGAAAAATACGCATGCGCGAATCAAACAGACGATACGTGTTTGCAAAGCGGCCCGAAGGCGTTCCCGGAAAGGACGTATTCGAACTCGAGGAGAACGCTGTCCCCGATCCGGGAGAACGGCAGGTACTCGTTCGTACCGTGTATCTCTCGGTTGATCCGTACATGCGCGGACGGATGCGCGACAGGGAGTCGTATGCTGAGCCATGGGACGTCGGCGATCCACTGAAGGCGGCTGTCATCGGTCGCGTCGTCGACTCCAACTACGAACGTTTGAGCGAGGGCGATTACGTTACTGGCGAACTCGACTGGGCGGACTACACAGTCACAGACGGCGACGATCTTCACCCGGTCGATCCCGATCTCGCGCCGCTTTCGACGTATCTTGGCATCCTCGGAATGCCCGGCCGAACCGCCTATTTCGGACTGCTCGAAGAGGCACCTCCCAAGCCAGGTGACACTGTTGTCGTCTCTGGGGCCGCAGGTGCAGTCGGATCGACGGTCTGCCAAATTGCCTCACTCAACGGATGTCGAGTCGTCGGATTCGCAGGGAGCGACACAAAGATCGACTATCTCGAAGAAGATCTCGGAATCGATGCCGCCATTAACTACAAGGAGACGGAGAATTACCGCGATGCACTCGATACTGTCGCTCCCGATGGTGTCGATGTCTATTTCGATAATGTGGGTGGACCGATCACCGACGCCGTATTCACGAATCTCAACACCGATGCTCGGGTTGCGATCTGCGGACAGATCGCCCATTACAACGACGAAAGTGTGCCAACCGGCCCGCGGAAACTCCCACAGATACTCCCATTGCGCGCGACGGTCAGCGGGTTCATCGTCAGTGATTACGCCCCTCGATTTCAGGAGGCAACCCAACGTCTCGGTGAGTGGGTCGCAAACGGTGATCTGACGTACCGTGAGACGGTTACGGAGGGCCTCGAAAACGCGCCAGACGCGTTCCTCGGTCTGTTTGAAGGCGAAAACATCGGAAAGCAACTCGTCAAGGTCACAGATCCCGACGAATAACGAAGCGTCAACTCACAACCGCGTCTTATTATTATCGCATTCGATCTCGGGGAGCCATCACGGTCAGATGGCACTATCGACGAGAGGGAGAAGACAGACATACATCCAAGTTATTCGGATTTTGGTTCAGTTTAGCTACTGCTGGAGCTCCATCGATACTTCGTGCAATGAACACCGGGGGTCGATGAACTGGTCTTAGAATTCGACTGCATCGAGGATACCTTCCTGAATTCGAACCGCCTGTGGAAGATAATATCCTTCGAGAGCGTGGAGCGGCATCGGGGCATCGAACCCAGTGATTCGCTGAATTGGTGCCTCTTGATAGACGAGGGCCTCTTCTTGGATTATCGTACTGATTTCAGCACCGAGTCCCGCCGTTTTCGGAGCTTCGTGGACGATCGCAGCACGTCCGGTTTTTTTGAACGACTCGACAATCGTTTCGACATCGAGCGGGGAGAGCGTTCGAAGGTCGATGACTTCAGTCTCGATTCCCTTCTCATCCGAGAGATGATCGGCTGCAATAAGCGCCGGCTGAGTCATCGCACCCCACGTGTAAACAGAGACATCCGATCCAGTCCGACGCACGGACGCACTTCCAAGCGGTACCTTGTATGCTCCAGTGGGAACGTCCTGCCGAAAGGCACGGTAGATGAGCTTTGGCTCAAGGAAGATGACTGGATCCGGATCCCGAATTGATGCTGTCAGCAGTCCTTTTGCGTCTGCGGGCGTACTCGGCGCGACGACTTTGAGTCCAGGTTCGTGAACGAAGAATGCCTCTTTCGACTCAGAATGATGTTCGGGAGCACGAATTCCGCCGCCGTACGGCGCTCGAACGACCATCTGACAGGAGTACTGACCTTGGCTCCGGCTGCGAATCCGAGCAGCGTGACTGACGAGCTGATCGAATGCGGGATACATGAATCCCATGAACTGCATCTCTGGGATCGGCTTCAGTCCGGACAGAGCAAGACCGATAGCCGATCCTACGATACCGGACTCGGCAAGCGGTGTATCCACAACGCGGTCACCGCCGAATTCCTCGTACAGACCGTCTGTTGCGCGGAACACACCACCGTTCACACCAACGTCCTCACCAAGGACGATGATGCTCTCGTCACGGTTCATCTCGGTCGATAGACCGTCTGTGATGGCTTCAACTAACGTGAGCTGCTGGACTTCACCGTTCGATGGATGATCGTTGATCGAATCCGTACTCATTCTAAGACACCGGAGAATGCACCCTCTCCGTACTTCTTTCGGAGTTCGTTCAGTTCGTCCATCTGCGCTTGAAGGCGGTCGGGGGTCTCCTGATAGACGTGCTCGAATATCTGTTCAGGTGCAGCTTCGACCGCCTCGGCCGTCTCGATAGCTGTCGCAACCTGCTCTTCGATTCGGGCTTGAATCTCGGCTTCGCGCTCGGAATCGAGGAGCCCCGTTTGATAGAGGTGGTTTTCGAGCCGTTTGAGTGGATCGCGCTTTCGCCACTTATCAGCGTCTGCTTCGTCTCGGTAGACGCTGGGGTCGTCAGACGTCGTGTGCGCTCCGTACCGATACTGCACCGATTCAATGAGTGTTGGTCGTCGCTCGCCGTCAACAGGGTTTTTCGCCTTCCGAATGGCTTCTCTGGTGACCACGTAGACAGCAAGCGGATCGAGACCGTCGACCCGTATTCCTTCGATGCCGTACGACTGGGCCTTCTGTGCGATGGTTTCGCTGGCAGTCTGTCGTTCACGAGGAACAGAGATTGCCCACTGGTTGTTGTTACAAACGAATACCGATGGAACATCGAAGACACCCGCAAAGTTCAGTCCCTCGTGAAAATCGCCTTCACTGGTCGCGCCGTCACCGAGATGACACAGCACTGCTCTGTCGTCCTTGCCTTGGAGCGTATACCCCCACGCCATGCCCATTGCGTGCGGCACTTGCGTGGCGATGGGAATGTATTCGGGCATAACGTTTACACCCTCTGGGACGGCGTATCCCTCTCGATAACCAAGCAGTGCCGTCAGAAGTGACGGCAGGTCGACGCCGTGTACGTATTTCGCGGCGTGTTCACGGTATGTTGGGAATAGCCAATCCTGCTCATCAAGCGCGTAGCTGGTTGCAACCTGCGATCCTTCTTGTCCCGTCATCGGAGCATACGTTGCGATGCGTCCTTGACGCTGGAGACTGATTGCTCGCTGGTCGAAGTGTCGGGCGAGTTTGATGTCTTCGTACATCGCCAACCGTTTGTCACCGGACAGTCCCGGATCGACGCCTGGAAGGAGATGTCCGTCGTCGTCCAGAATGCGAAACACCTGATCGAACTCGCTCTCGATATTTGAATCGGGCTGTATCTCCGCGATACTAGGGTCGGTTTCGTCTTGCGTACTCATGGTTTCGGCTGTTTGCTTTGTGTTCGTCTGGCTGTAGATTGATGACTAGTCGTCGCCTCAGCGAAGAGGGGCGATTGCAGTACCTCGGGCCGAAGATCGATTTACTGGGTCGTTCGAACGTCACAGTTGTGCTGTTTCGAACGCCAGCAGCGCGCACAGGATGCGCGTTTTGATAGTACGAACCGCGTAACGAAACATTCCACCAGTGTCGCTGTTGTGGTGACTACGCTGAACTCGGTATCGGTACACCGAACTGGCTGAGTAGCCGCGCGAGTCGCTGATTTACTGGCGGAAGCCATGTCTGAATAATGTGTGGGTCGATACTTAATGATTGCGTGGTTTGAGTTCACATGGAGTAACAATCAATCAGAATATTTCGAATCCGTGGACGACACCGTGGAAACGGTACATACAGATCTAGTATCGTCTTGTTTTCTTGGACAGCAGCCTACTGGCTGTCTTGTGTCTGGCTATACTTTCGGATCCACGCTTCTAAGGTAATACCCATCGCGGCCTGCGTGATCGCGTTCGAAGACGCCGAGTTTGCGCTTTTGACGAGCTCGGCCTCAAGCGTTCGCTGGGGTATCTCGCCGAGAAAATGGGGAATCGCTCGTTGAACTGCTATCGGACATCCAACTTCGTGCGCGAGCGCGTATCCGGAGATTGAGTGTGGGATCACTTCGGTAGCGTACGTGTCGCGGTCTGGTTCAACGAGGGGACCATCATCAACGTGGTCGGTGTACTCATAACACTTTCCGACATCGTGCAGGAGGCACGCAGCGACGACGACATCCGTGTCGGGGTCGGCACCGTGAAGCTCGCGTTGAACTTCGACGGCTGCGAGGGCTATTTTCGTCACTCCACGAACGTGCTCGACGTTGCTCACATCGTGAATGTTCCACGCGTACGGGATATCCTCGATGTCCTGCCATCCACCACGTTGCAGGCCAAGCACCCACGCTTCGATCACTCGCTCGCGGAGGGTCTCACTCTCGATGTGGTCAAGTTCGGGGTACGCATCCCTCACTTGTGATGCATAAGGGGGTGTACTCGTTTGAGGCATGTTTCATTCAGAGCTCATCTTTGATGACGTGTTCTTGTCCAACGAATCGTGGACGGTCATCGATCGCGAGGAAGTTATCCACGTCTTCTCTCGGTGCGGCTGCCTTCGGGTGATCAGGGTCGTAATCACGGGAGGATTCGTGACCGAGACCAGCTCGAAGCGCATCGAGGCTTTCGAAATACAACTCCGCAACACCGTCGAACTCGGCGTGTGCGGGGTCGGTCGGTGTGACGCGAGTATAGCGAACAACACCGGGGATTTCCCGTGCGAGGGGAACGTGCTCGTTTGCCCAGTGATCGAGAAACTCCTCGTGACTCAGACCATCCTTCCGGACGAGAAACGCGGAGTGTTTGTACAGCTCGTCGGTGTCCCCGTCGACAGAATCCAGTTCGACTGTCTCTTCACCGATGAAGCGCGGACGGCGCTCGATGTCGAGGAAATTGTCTACATCTTTACGAGCTTTCTTCGCCATCCCTTTCTCTGGATCGTAATCGCGTGACCCCTCACTACCGAGCGCGTCGTACAGCGCGTCTAACTCCTCGAAATAAAGCTCTGCAATACCGTCGAATTCGGCTGCTTCTGAATCGATCGGTAAGACCTGATGGTAGCGGACAACACCTTCGATTTCGCGGGCAATCGGCGTGTGGGTGGTGTGCCAGTGATCGAGAAACGCCTCGTGTGTCAGATCACCCTTACGAACGAGAAGGGCCACATGCTTGTACATTCAAACAATCAATAGTGCACATCTTAGATAAAACATGGGGACACCACGATCACTGGATGTGAATTCCTCACAGTGCAATGATGAAGTTCTTTCACTATCCTCAATGCCCACGGTACGACCACACCAAACATGGAATTGAACCGCCATATATTATTAAAAATTGTATAGGTAAAAAATAGAAAAATTTTATATTGCGCTATGATATCCTTTTGTTGGGTATGCGAGAGAAAGATAGCATGAATCGGCGGACATTTCTACAATTGAGCGGTTTCGCAGGGATTGCTGGATTCACTGGATTCGCATCAGCGGTGCCCGAGCGTGAGTCAGGATCGAGCGTGGAGCTGTTAGTCGGTACGAGTGCGACGACAGAACGTCCGCATACAGTAGTCACGCCATACCTTCCGAATGGGACGCGCATTGTACACGAGAACGACACTCTCGGATACGTTGCTGTCGAGTTTCCCGAGCAGAGTAGCTCTCAGGTGTATACTGCCCTAAAACAAGCTTCAATGGAACAAGGGCCAGTGAGCTACGTCGAGCCGAACGGGACTCACCGGGCATTGTACGAGCCGAATGATCCTCTGTACAGCAATCAGAACATCCACCAGATGATAAACACACCAGCTGCGTGGGACGAGACACTCGGTGACAGCGATGTCACGATTGCCGTGATCGATCAGGGAGTCGCATACGGTCACCCTGATCTTCAGGGTAACGCGCGCAGTGATCCGGGCCATGATTTCGTCGATGACGATAGCGATCCAGCTCCAGACACGAGCGATGAAAGTCATGGATCACACATCGCAGGAATTGCGGCCGCTGGCGTCGACAACGGGACTGGTATCGCAGGAATTGGCAACTCAACACTCCTCTCTGTGCGAGCACTCGATGAAATGGGTTCAGGAGCGATCAGCGACATCGCTGACGGAATCCAGTGGGCTGCCGACCAAGGGGCAGATGTGATCAACCTCTCCTTGGGTGGTGGAGGTCCATCCCAAACGATGGACCAAGCACTCGCTTACGCTGTCGACAACGGTGCACTACCTATCGCCGCCGCAGGTGGTAGCGCTTCATCGGAGGTAGCGTATCCAGCAGCGAACAGTAAGTGTCTAGCAGTATCGGCGCTCGATTCCGACAGGACACTGGCTTCGTATTCGAATTACGGAGAAGCGATTGAACTGGCCGCACCCGGAACGAACGTACTGTCAACGGTTCCAGGCAGCGACTACGAGGTGCGATCGGGCACATCGATGGCGGCATCGGTGGTGTCTGGTGTTGCAGGATTGACACTTTCGCAGTGGGATCTCACGAACAGCGAACTCCGGGCTCATCTCAAAGATACCACAGTTAATGTCGGTATCCCAGAAGATGAGCAAGGAAGCGGCCTCGTCGATGCTGGTAACGCTGTTACCACTCCACCATAAAGCGACAGCAGTGACGGTGCGGTCGGCGTACGCCTTATCCCACCCACTGTCGGGCTACCAGACTGTTCTTAAAACGAGAGATGCACATGCAATGATTCGACGAAGATGTCGCCAGATCAAAGCCATTGTGACAGCGGCGGTTGAAATTCCAAATAAAGTGAAGTAATCAGAGGTTCGATGAGTATCGAAGATGGATGTGAATTTCATCGATTACTGCGAGCAGCGTGTCAGGAAGTTGCTCTCGAAGAAGTTCGCCTTTGACCCGGTTCGCAGGACCAGAGATGCTGATACTGCCGAGTGGATACCCATCTTCGCCTCGGATCGCCGCCCCGACCGCGTTCAATCCGGTGATAGATTCACCAATGTTAAACGCATAGCCACGGTCAGCGATGGAATCGATCTCCTCGAACAGATCCTCTCGATTGGTGACTGTGTTCTCTGTCTTTTCGGGAAGCCCTCGGCGTTCGATGATCGACCGGCGTTCGTCCTCGGGGAGAGATGCGAGAATGGCCTTTCCGGCTGCCAACTGATGGAGATGGCGTCGCTGTCCGATTCTTGCGGACGTTTTGAGCGGGTTATCACCATAGGCCTTGTAGAGATGAACACTGAAGTCACCCTCCTTTGCAACGAGCCAGATCTTCTCTCCGGTCTCTTCTGCTAATCTGTCAACGGGTTCGCGGGCAACGTTGAAAAATTCAGTCTGATCTCTGGCACAGATGCCGAAATCGAGAAACCGAAGCCCGATGTAGAAGGTCCCATTATCTCGGACAACGAGGTCGTTGTTTTCGAGAGTGAGAAGATGGCGGTGGATTGTGCTCCGAGCGACAGCCAACTCGCTCGTGATCTCTGCGAGTGTGAGACCGCGAGAAGCCTTGAGAAGTTCGAGAATCCGGATAGATGTCTCTGTCGTCGTGACCGCGCGATTCGGTCCGTCGTTTTCGGGCATGGTTCGAGTAGAGGGATTGTCGGTATAGTTCTTGTTGGGATAGCCACAGAGACACCGATCCGGCCGGTTCTCGACGTTCGTGCTATATCCAAGTAGATAGGATGATCTCAAATAGTATTAATAAATAGTATCACTTTTGTATCATATCTTCGACAGCGCCCCTACCACGTCGCCATCTGTATTTGAGAGGTAAATAAATATCATACAATATGATAGGAATTTATCACACGACAATCGTCGAGGAAACCATTATATATCGTCGAATGGTTGTAGATGACCAATGGATTTCGACTGTCCAAAGTGTGAAGCACGCATCGTCTCCGAGCAAGGAACGAGTCAATGTACCGGCTGTGGATTTGCGCCGCTGCACGGCGCAGACTGAACAACAATGGCGTATTCAAACCGACGCATACTGAGGTAGATCTCAAAGGAGTTCTGAGATTTAGTCTAATACACAGTTGGAGATCTGAGAGATAGATTTAAAATCTGTGACTTTATCGTTAGAAGATAGAGATCGCCACAGTACCGAGAACTGTGAATAGACAGACAGTCTTCTCGAAGACAGCGTGCCTGTTGATATCCGCGTCCAGCGTGAAAGATGAGTGTTCAAGACGTAATGGCCTTCAGGAGTACGCCACCAATCCAAATCCAGCGTTCATTGAAAGGCCGAACGTTTTCGGCAGCACAACCATATAATAGCACCCCGCTCATTTGTATATGCGACTCAATCTCCGATGGACGGTCGTTGCGCTCGCGCTTGTCTACGGACTCTTTGCTGTCAGCAGCTTTCTCAGTCCAATGCCCCGGTATGCGGTGATGATGAATCTCGTCATTTTCTTCGTGTTCGGTAGTCTGATCGCGATCATTGGAATTACGCACGAGCCGAGACAGGAGATGAAGAAGGTAGTGATTGCGTTTTCACTAATTTATGGGCTGTATGCTCTCGGTGGATACCTCGCTGCGATGCCCCAGCACGCGCTACAGATTGGGCTCATCGTGTATTTCGTGTTCGGAATCGCAGTCCTCACTGTTGGTGTCTCTCATGGCCAATATCGTGCATCACGGAGCCACGTATGAAAAAAGCGAGCCAGAGCTCCACAGACCGTGTACAGACTACACAGAGACACGTTGCGCCATGACAAACGATTCAAACACGAAGCCGGATGGGATGACTCGCTTAGAATCCATCCTCTATCCGATCTTCGGGCGTCCGACTGGTCTGTTGGGTCGGCTTGGAGGCCGGATGATGGCTGGTAGAAAAACCGACACGATCGAGCGGGTGGTAGAACTGCTGTCGATTCGGCCAACCGATCACGTTCTCGAAGTTGGATTCGGACCAGGGGATGGCATTCAGATTGCCTCGACAGTAGCCTCGGAAGGATTCGTTGCAGGAGTTGATTATTCCCGTCCGATGGTCGAGATGGCACACGATCGGAATGCAGCTGCTATCGAGACGGGATCAGTCGAACTCCAATACGGTGCTGCTGCTGATCTACCCTACGAAGACGACAGGTTCGATCGGGCGTTTTCGATCAACTCGATGCAACTCTGGCCCGACGCGTGCGCAGGACTCGAAGAGATGCGACGCGTTCTGAAGCCGGGGGGAACAATTGCGCTCGCGTTTACTTCGCATGCTCACCAATCGCGTGACGAACTGGTAAGTGTTCTCTCTAAGGCGGGCTTCGAAGACGTCCAGATCGACGAGAATGATGATACACTCTACGTGATTTCAAGAATTTGATGGAGAATACTCACCCGTAGCGTTGTATCGATAGAGCGATCTAGTCAGCGCTAATCGGCAGACGGTGTGCAACATCTAATTGCTCGCTCTGTAACATCACTTGATAAGATGCACACTACAGATGGAAATGATTAGATAGTGCACGTCTGTTTTTCCAGAAGAAATTGATGGTGAATGAGATCGAATTATCATTCTTTGCTATTGTACTGCTAACCTATTCACGGAACGTCGGTAGCTGTGGTACTGTTTGTGAGTGTTGAGATCGGCTGCGTGAGTCGGTTCTGTGATCAAGAGACAAAAGCTGTCTGTAAAATAGTACTGCGGACAAATAGAAAGAGCGGTGGTACTAGTTAATGCTTGCAATCAGTAGGTGATTCATTTTTTGTTCCTTGTTGTATATACAGCTGAAGAAGATGTAATTATCTTTGTTCGATCATTACTCATACCGTCGCTGTGACCTTGCTTCAGCGATGAGATCTCTGCATGTCGTCAGTAGTGTATCCTCTCCTATCGACATCAATGAACTCTGAGAGTTCCTTACTGGGATTTTCTATGGTACGACTATCGTCGAACTACACATGTGCTGTCAATGCGACCGTACCATTGACAGCTGTTCCAATGTGCGTCCGAATCGAAGTACTGATTCCAATCAACCGAGCGTCTATTACAATGGTACCACTGTAACGATCTCACAGTACATTCGATACCATTCACTCAATCGTCACAGGTTCGAAATGTAGATTAGTACTCACGGAAGGAAGAAGGTGGTATAGTGTAGAATGAAAGGCACAAGAGCATACAACATCCACAGTATCAACGCAACAAAAAGCCGATAGATCAATTCACTCGCTTAGTAGGTGACGGACTGTTTGATGTCCAAGTTAGAACTAATCTCGGTGGTTTCCTCACGGATGGCGTCGGCATCAACACACGTGACGGTACCGTTCTCCATGAGCACGCGTCCGTCGACCATCGTAAACTGCACATCGTCACCACGCGCGGCGAACACGAGATGGGACAACACATCGTGGAGTGGTGTCGCTCGGGTAATATCCGTTCGGAGCCCGATTATATCTGCACGCCAGCCCTCTCGTAACGCACCGACGCGATCGATGCCTGCCGCTGCTGCCCCATTAATCGTTGCCATATCGAAGATCGCGCTCGCCGGTGTCGCCGTCGGATCGAGGTGCTCAACTTTTTGGAGGAGGCTGGCCTGCCTCATTTCGGTGAACGGGTCGAGTGTGTTATTACACGGTGGACCGTCGTTTCCAAGGGCAACGTTGATACCGCGATCGAGATAGTCCAGAATCGGGGCAATTCCACTAGCCAGTTTCATATTCGACGACGGGCAGTAAGTCACGTTCGTTCCTGTCTCAGCGAGCACCTCGCGCTCGCTCTCATCGGTCCAGACACAGTGTGCGAGCACGACATCTTCACCCGTGAGTCCGACCTCGTCCAGCCAGTGAATGTTACGCTTTCCAGTGCTCTCCTTCACTTTTGCAATTTCGTCGCGGTTCTCGCTTGCGTGTGTATGAATCCGAACACCGTCGTACTTATCAGCAATCGCTCGCGCGCTTCGAAGACAGTCTTCTGTACACGAGACTGCAAACCGCGGCGTCACTGCGTATCGAAGGCGACCGTCGAACGAGTCGTGATACGCTCGAATGAGCCGTTCAGTCTCGTTGATCCCCGTGTCGGTGTCTTCGAGAAGCTCATCTGGTGCATTTTTGTCCATGAGTACCTTCCCAAGAACCCCGCGAATACCGAGCTCACCAGCAGCCTCGAAGGCACGGTCTGCGTGGGCGACAGAGAGGTGATCAATGCACGTCGTCGTCCCGCTTTCGATCAACTCTAGATAGCCGAGTTTTGCGGCCAGCTCCATCTCATCAGCTGACAGCGAAGCTTCCATCGGAAGGATGTAATCGAACAGCCAGTCGAGCAGTTCAGTATCATCAGCAATCCCACGCCCAAGACTCTGTACCGAGTGAATATGCCCCCCAACAAGTCCCGGTAGGAGAACATCGTACTCCGCTCGCTCGTGGTCCGGATACCGTTCGATGATATCCGCACGTTCACCCACGCTCTCGATAGTTGAACCTTCCACGACGACTGCCCCGTCGTGGATGACCGTGGACGAATCCACGACAACCGTACCTACGAGCAACATGTCTCTGACTGTGCTCTCCACCGTAATATGGTTTTCCCCACGGAGCGCTGCCGTTGCTCCACGTTATAGTCTGAGAAACAGGGATCGGCCATAACTGAAACATCAGTAGTACAATACTATATCCCTATATTCGAGTGAGTAGACATAAGAGATTGAATCCACATAGCGTTCCTATATGAAAAACGAATCAATTGAACGACGAGGCCGCACCAGTACTGGCCACAGCCTTCTGTGCAGAGTGGACACTAAATATGAATCAAACGGATGTAGCATAAGCACGATCAGATTAGTCACCATCTGTTTAAGAAAGACGCTCTGCTTTCCAATATATAGCACAAAGGAAATTAACTAATCGAACCGTTAAGTTCTCTTTTAGAACCTACCGCACGAATATTGAAGACGTTTCTACTGTCTCGTGAAGATGAAAACTTGAGTAGAGATTGCCATAGTTTTTGAGAGATAGAGTTTCTCGCCTACAAACGTTCGATTTAGGAGATTTACCAGTCAGCAGTGGCTAGTGATTGAAGAAAATTCAAAAATATATTTACTTTTATCTAAATAATCGCACTTTAGTTGCTTTTTATCTGTTATATTGTCGCTCGTCTCGATTGAGCCAACCGACTCAACAGAGGATGATACATCAAAAATGAACTGTGTCTCAACAATCGGATCATGAGGACACGGACCTGGGATTTTATGGTACCGCTCGTCGTTTCCGAGAGTATGGATATCGCCGAACCGTTCAGATTGGGGCTGGGGACGTACACCAGTGCTGGCGACGAGAACTGCACACAAAGCGTTGCGACTGCACTGGATGTGGGTTACCGACACGTCGACACCGCGCAGGTGTACGGAAACGAAGAAAGTGTAGGTGAAGGGATCCGCCAATCGTCTGTTCCACGCAAAGACATCTTCCTTGCGACCAAGACGGTTCATCACGATGTTCCTGGGCCTGAGTACGAGGACATTTTGCAAGCGGTTGATGGCTGTCTTCAACGGCTCGGTGTCGAAACCGTCGAGTTGCTCTATGTGCATTGGCCGACAGGCATCTATGATCCTGCGGTTACACTTCCAGCATTCGATGAATTGTACGATACAGGGACGATCGGTCATATTGGTGTGAGCAACTTCGAGCCTCACCAACTCGACGAGGCTCGTGAGATACTCGATGCACCGATTTTTGCTCATCAGGTCGAAATGCATCCACTACTTCAGCAGGATGAATTGCGCGCGTACGCTCAGCGTCACGATCACACTCTCGTCGCGTACGCTCCTATCGCAAGAGGTGAGGTGTTCGATGTCCCCGAACTGACTACGATCGCTGATAAACACGGCGTGAGCGAAGCACAGGTCAGCCTCGCGTGGCTGTTAGAGAAAGACGTTGTACCGATTCCGAAGGCAAGTAGTGAGGCACACCTTCGGGAGAATTTCGAGGCACGATCCCTGTCGCTCGATACGGAGGACATTGAGCAGATCGATGCGATCGAGCAAGAAGAACGGCTCATCGACCCCGACAGAGCACCGTGGAACCAGTGACGTTCTGAGGAACTCACTGGCACCGCTGTTCGTGAACGAGCGTTATTGACAAGGATTTGAGTATACTATTGAATTCCGTATACGAGTAGTAAACACACCGAGAGACGGTACGCCGTCCTGTATCCATAATAAATAATTTAAATGAAATTGTTCGTGAGTGCGAACGTTTTAGTAGATGGATACCAGTGTATTGGTATGGAATTACACAGCAGAGGCGTTCGCCAAGACGTTCGTGAGCTTGGTTCGTTGCTCGGTGATGTATTAGCAGCACAGGCATCTGATGAAGCATTTGAGGCAGTCGAAGCCCTTCGCACGACAGCGATTGAGTACCGACGGGATGACCGTACCTCACGAGAGGTATTGCGCGAGAATATCGCATCACTTTCTCCCGAGCATCGACGCAGCGTTGCTCGTGCGTTTACGACATATTTCGAGCTAATTAACCTCGCAGAGGAGCGCGAGCGTGTTCGAGCTGTTCGAACCGAGTCTCAGAACCAGACACTCGAAGGGAGCTTCGATGACGTAGTGGCAGCCCTCGATGATGTGGATTCAGCAACTGTTCAACAGATCGTCGATGATGTGTTGATTGAGCCGACGTTCACGGCTCATCCAACGGAAGCGCGCCGCAAAACGATAAAGGCAAAGCTCAGATCGATTGCGGCCATGCTCGAACGGCTCGATGAACAGTCACATACTGATATCGAACGAGCGCATCTCGAACGCGAACTCGATGCAGCAGTGACGAGTCTTTGGCAGACCGCACAGATTCGTAGTCGCCGTCCGACACCGGACGATGAAGCACACAACGTCCAGTGGTATCTCGAAAATGTTCTCTTCGATGTCATTGGTGATGTTTATACTGAGTTCGAATCGGTCCTCGAACGCGATATCGATGCGTCGATCGCTGTGCCGAAGCTGTTCGAATTCCGGTCATGGGCGGGCAGTGACCGAGACGGCAATCCGCACGTGACACCTGATGTGACGTCTCGCACACTCGCTCGACAGCAGTCGCTCGTTCTCGAACGATATCGTGAGGAACTCGATACGCTCTCAGGGGTATTGAGTCAGGACCGTGCACGGCTTTCGATCGACGCTGCGTTCCGAGAGTCGCTTCAGGAAGATCGTGATGCGCTTCCCAGTGTGGCCGTGACGGCCGAAGAGGCGTATCCTGACGAACCGTACCGCCAGAAAGTTCGACTGATGTACGAACGTCTCGACCGGATCGATGACGTTCGTCCCGGTGGGTACGACGCGCCAGACGAATTCGACGCAGATCTGCGTGAACTGATCGATAGCCTCCGAGCCAACGGTGCAGACTCGATCGTCGATGCGTATCTTGTCCCGCTCCGGCGGAAGGTCGAGACGTTTGGGTTCACCCTTGCGAACTTGGACCTGCGTGACCACCGTGAAAATCATACTGCTGCCGTCCAGGAGACACTCGAACGCGAGGGGCTCGATTACGGCACACTCAATGAGAACGAGCGAATTGCTCTTCTCACTGATGCGGTCCTTCAAGAACAGCCGGTCATCGATCTTACCGAAACGGGTGGACTGTCCGAAACAACAACGCGTGTTTGTGATCGATTTACTCACCTCTCGGATTGGCAGGCAGAGTACGGCAGTGGAGCCATCGATTCTTACTGTATCAGCATGACCGAGCAACCAAGCCACGTTCTCGAAGTGTTGTTTCTCGCTGATCAGGCCGGGGTTGTTTCGCTTCCAGAGTACTCCGGACTAAACATTGTTCCGCTGCTCGAAACCAAGAGTGCGCTCTCTAATGCGGACGACATCATGGGAACGCTGTTCGAGAACGACGCGTACTCACAAACGCTCGCACTTCGTGGAAACACCCAGGAGATCATGCTCGGCTATTCTGATTCAAACAAGGAAAACGGATTTCTCGCGGCTAACTGGGCGCTCTATCGCAACCAACGACGACTTGGAGCTATCACCGATGCACACGATGTCGATCTCCGGCTATTCCACGGCCGAGGAGGTTCAATTTCGCGTGGGGGTGGACCGATGAACGAAGCGCTGCTCGCGCTCCCTCGTGAGACAGTTACTGGCGAGGTGAAATTCACCGAACAAGGGGAAGCAATTGCGGAAAAATACGCCAACCCTCGCATTGCCGAGCGAAACCTCGAACAGATGCTCACAGCCCAGCTTCGTTCACGGCTTCGCTCTCTGAACGACCCAGAAGAGCCGATCCGATCGGAGTGGCGTGACGCGATGGCCACGATGTCCGAGACGGCACGCACGGAATACCAAGAGCTGCTCGAAACCGACGGCTTTGTCGCCTACTTCGAACAGGCAACGCCGATTACGGTCATTGAAACGCTCAATCTTGGTTCGCGTCCAGCCTCCCGATCTGACGAACGTACTGTTGAGGACCTTCGTGCAATCCCGTGGGTGTTCTCGTGGACGCAATCACGATGTATTCTCCCAGGATGGTACGGGCTCGCTGCTGGCATCGACGCCTATCTCGAAGACGGCGGTGACGTCGAAACCCTGCAGGAGATGTATTCGGAATGGCCATTCTTCCGAACGACGCTCGATAATGCAGCGCTTGCGATTGCGCGCACAGATATGGAAATTGCCGCCGAATACGCGACTCTCGCTGACGACACACTCCGCGATCGAATCTTCCCCCGGCTGACCGCAGAACACGAACGCGCAGCCGAACTCGTGTTGACGATCACGGATCGAACTCACCTCATTGATCGTGAATGGCTCCGAGAGAGTCTCGAACGACGCAACCCGTACGTTGATCCGCTCAATCTCTTGCAAGTCCGTCTCCTCGAAACGACCGAACGCACGTCAGAAGAAGAGCGTGCGCTTCGACTAACAATTAATGGGATTGCTGCAGGTATGAAAAACACGGGCTGATCCACTGTCGTCATCGGTGACAGACGACGCTATTCTCCAAAATTGCAGTTTGACTGTGAAACCAACCAACCGAAGATCGTTCTCAACCATTGGAATCACCATACACAAGCAAGGTGTTTGAGACGCAACCTCACTACTGATCACACTGTATACTGAAAAGTGTACGTCGCGAGCGCCCGATCCGGATGAGATGTTGTGTCGATCCTCGGCAAGGATTACAATGGTAACATTGTAACAACCATCGAACCAGACAGCGTAACCGACACATCAGATACGGCGTATTTCGATTCTACGTCTACTGTTCCCTCCAAGTTAGTCACATTACGAAATGGATCGGTCTCCGGACGGAGAGATAGAATGTTCGATACACAAGAAGTAGCTCCCTGCAGAAGCAGGCCATTATTCGTAGTTAAAAAACAATATTATTGGAATAAGGTTGGCAACCAAAGTTGTAAATGTAGTACGACGGTGTTCTTACGACGTTGACTGGTATACGCTGTGGAAGAAAATATTGCTAACCTATACTTGAAGCGTTTGTGAGCCAGATTATCGGCTATACATACGTGTAATCAGTGGTAGACAATGCTACACTATCCTTGAACTGAGATTGGTGTATTGATAATGGAGCATGTGCTTGTATATGCTACTGTCTTCGTGATGTTCACACTATACCATTATCTGATGTTTCATCCAACAGCAAGTTTCTCGAATAAGACGATCCACTGGTGTTATACGTTACAAATATATACGTGATCGGTATCGGTAACCGACATCCAGAGAGAGGTTCAATACACAAGTCTGATCGGGTAGTACCGATTCGAATGTGTAGTAATCGGCAGCAAGCGTTTCCCAGTGTCGAAGCGCAGTCTAAAACGCAAACACACAACAGCTATGCTCAGTAACACTATCTCGCCTTCCGGCGAATAGGATGAGGACGGAAGCAACACGCTGTCCGGTACCGGACACAGAAGAAACATTGGCGCAATCAGATTGAAGAGACCAATTCACGACAGTCGGGGGAGATGGGGCATCACTCATCAGCTTGAAAACAAGATAACCAATCGCAGAAAGTGCCGTTAAATAAGACAGAACAATGACTTCCATCGATTTCGAAACGGTGTTCGAAGAAGCGTCCGAGACACACGACCTGCAGTTTGATCGTTCACAGTTTGTCCCGAGTTGTGGCCCACTCAACGCATCGCTCATGCTCGTTGGTGAGGCACCCGGCGAACGAGAGAGATCGACCGCCGTGATCTCTACATCACCAATCTGAGTAAAGTGCGCTTGCCCGACAATCGTGATCCTCACAGTGATGAAATCACGATGTGGAAACCTGTCCTTGACGCGGAAATAGAACGTGTTGCTCCGAGTGTTATCGTTACGCTCGGAAATGGTACAACACGTGCGCTTCTCGATACGAACGAAAAGATATCAGACAAACATGGAGAGTATTTCGAACGAGATGATCGCATGACCATTCCAACATACCATCCTGCTTCAATGTTCTACGATGACCGAATTAAGAAAGCAATCGAAGAAGATATGCAGACTGCAGCGAAAAAAGCAGAGCTCCTGACGATGTGAAGCATCCTCTGGTTACTTATTTGGTTCTTATAGTTGTCAAGATGTATACCTATGATTTTCTCATTGAAAAACTAAGACACACAACGCTGACGTGCCAACTCACAATCTCGATATGGTTGCTTTTACATTTCCAACCATACAGTATCAAAAAGTCAATTGCAATTGGCAGTACGTGTAGTCAGATTTCACATATTAGATATAGAACATTGGATGTATTCACATATCTATTCACGTTATAATATACTAATTCCGTGTTTTTAGTAGTGAGATCATCTAACTACAGGATTGATTATAGAGTGAATTATTATCATCTGTTGGACCAATCAGTCGAGACATGTAGCTGCAACTGTTAGTTATTATATGTTCACAATTAATTAGCGATATCGCTCTATATCCCGATATCTCGTCATATGCCGGCGCAAATGTCAATATTTACTCCTTTATTATTCCAAATTGGATCCAGATATCAGATATTACTCCATCAGAAATGAGCGTTCAAAAGTTGGATATTTAGAACATCGACTAATTTACGAGTGTTCACCTCTACATCGCTGTTTCTGACTAATTATTAAATGTTCGCATTCTTTACTCCGACAATAGTGACCGATTGGTCGACTCTATTCCAAGTCAAAAGCGGTGATTCAACTCAATCAACACTGCTTGAGTAATATCGATTTCCAATAGAAATCTTGTCTTAGAGATACGTACAATTACTTCTATAACAGTAATATCAGCCGAATGTATTTATCACAAATAATAATCAAAATAGTTGCTGTGTGGAAATAAGAGCTGCTGCTAACCAGTATCACATCTGCCTCCATCATCCGAAACAGACGCTGGAATCGTCGGGGATGCTCGATAGAAATAAAACGGAGGCAAGAACGTCGAATCCGAAAATAGCTGTTTCGGCCGTTAGTCGTGCACCAGTACGTCAAGCACGTCCGGTCCGGTGGTAGAGAGTGTCTCTTCGAACGTTTCCTCGATTTCGTCGGGCGTCTCGACGAGGTGTCCTCGTGCGCCATGACTTTCGGCGTTCATCGGAATGTCGACTGGTGGTTCGAAATCCATCCCAACGAAGGTGTGATCCTCGTCATCCCCACCGAAGATTGCGTTCGTGTTGTCCTTCAGAATCCGATAGTTCCGGTTGTCAGGGACCACAACCGTTAGATCGATGTCGTAACGAGCAGCGGTGTACAGCGTCTGTGGATAGTAGAGGTAGGATCCGTCACCGATGTACCCGACTACGTCTCTCGGATCATCGGTTTCTGCCTCTGCGATTGCCGCTCCGACGCTTGCAGGAAGACCGTAACCCAGACCGCCGCCCTTATTCGAGATGAACTGCTGTTTGCTCATTGGCCACCGAGTCAACAGCGGATATTTGGCTGTAATGCCTTCGTCGACAATATAGCACTCTGGTGCGACCGAGCGCATCGTATCGACAAGTTCGGCCTTCGAGGCGCGCGTCTCTCCCGCTGGCGTCTCGTCTTCACCCATCGACTTGACGATCCCCGAAATTGATTGCTTCATCGTCCGCACAGATTCGAGTCGTTCTTCGCGTTTTTCATCGGACAGTCGCTGCTGGACGCGCTCTGCGAGGTCATCCATCACGAGGCCCGGATCCCCGATAATAGCGACATCAGCGGGCTGTCGTTTTCCGATTTCTGCTGGGGCGTCGCTGATATGAATGCAGGTGGTTGCGTCGTCGACGAGCGCGTTCTCGTGGCGCATGAGCGTCGTGTTGGTCGAACAGCCGACGAAAACGATCGTGTCGGTGTTCATTAACATCGACGCGATTCCTTCTGCGGGCGGTAGGTAGGAGAGCCACTGTTCGTGATCTCCGGGGAAGTTGACTTCACAGGCGAGAATCTCGCCGTGGACGCGGGCACCTGTTGCTTCGGCGAGTTCGACTCCCGAATCAACCGCGCCAGCGCGAGCGACGTGATCGCCGACGACGAGCATCGGTTCCGTTGCCTCGGCGAGCGCAGTAGCGGCCTGCTCCAGTTGTGCAGGATCACCGCGTCCCGCGTTCGGAACTGCACCGAGTCGCTGTGGCTCGTCGTCGGTCTCGGCCAACATTACGTCCATTGGGAGCGCGAGAAAGACCGGCCCCATCGGAGGTGTAAGTGCGGTTCGAAACGCTCGTCTGAGGAGGAGGGGCAGGGCATTCACGTCGGTGACTTCCGCGCTGAATTTTGTGAACTGTTCGACCATCGCTTCGAGATCTCCAGACAGAAGCGGCTCTTCGTGGCGGAAATCGAGCTCGTGGTTGCCAGCAGTGACAACAACGGGTGCGCCGGCCCACTTCGCCGCGAAGAGATTGCCGAGACCGTGAGCCAGTCCCGGTGTAATATGGAGGTTCACGACACCAACTGGAGGATTAGCGTGAGCGTCTTGGTCGTGCTCTTGGTTATGACCGTGATACCGACGCGTGCTCGCGTATCCAGCAGCCATTCCGACCGCGATGTCTTCGTGTAAGCCGAGCACGTATTCGAGGTTGCTGTCGGCAAGCGCATTCAAGACCGGTAGCTCGGTCGTCCCAGGGTTCCCGAAGACGCGAGACACGCCGTACTGAGAAAGGGCATCCACGAACAGATCCGCACCCGTCTGACTGTCACTCATTCGCTTGCCTCCACGAGTTGGTCGTGTGCCGTCCGATCAGCAGAGTTGATACCGAAAACATAGTGTGTTTATTCTGGAGCGAGTGTATCAAGGGTTGCGTCGATGTCATCTCGTTTGCCAGCACGGGGGAAAGAAACGGAAAGTGCATCCACACCATCGAGTGCCGCGAACGTTTCGATCCGATCGCGGGCTGCACTCGGTGTTCCGGCGACCGCTAGTTGGTCGAGTAAATCATCCGACATTGCATTCATCGCTCCTTCCCGGTCGCCGTTCTGCCACCGGTCGTAGATTTCGTGTGCGGTCTCTTCGTACCCCTGTCGAGCGAGCGAATCTCGATAGAAGGTTCCCATCGATCCGACGTAGAAAACGATGTGTTGTCGAACGAGCTTTCGCGCCCGCTCGCCGTCATCGAGTGCACAGCAGGTGAGAGAGAGCGTCGTTCGA
This sequence comes from Halocatena marina, assembly GCF_023276375.1. Taxonomy (GTDB): domain Archaea; phylum Halobacteriota; class Halobacteria; order Halobacteriales; family Haloarculaceae; genus Halocatena; species Halocatena marina. The sequence continues at coordinate 2,226,856 of NZ_JALLPK010000001.1, forward strand.
ACGGCGTCCGGGTCGCGTCCTCCGAGTTCGGCTCCGCGCTGGAGATCGTCCAACCGGTCACGGAACCCGTCGGGCGTTAGCATGAGTGCGTGCCAGCCATCAGCAAATCGACCTGCCAGCTCCACCGATTTCGGTGCCATGCCCGCCGCATCAATTCGTGGGCGTGGTTCGGGCGAATCACAGCGCAATCGAAAGCCCGAAAGATCGAATAGCTCGCCGTTGTACGTCACTTCTTCACCCGAGAGAATTCGTGTGACGATCTCTATCGTTTCGCGGGTGTATCGGAGGGGACGGACGAACGGCACACCGTGCCAGTTCTCGATAACGAGCGGGCCGCTCGGTCCGAGACCGAGCCGGAATCGCCCCTGTGAAACTTCTTGCAGTGTGGCAGCCGTCTGCGCGATGAGGGCAGGCGAACGGGAGTAGACCGGCATGATGCTCGGACCGATACCAATCTCGTCGGTCCGTGCAGCGATGGTCGCAAGCATCGTCACCACGTCGCGGCCCCACGTCTCGGGAAGCCACGCTCGGTCGTATCCTAATGATTCGGCGCGCTGGGCCAGTGCTACGAACGCATCGGCGCTCGGTTGCGACGCGACTGGGAGCGATACCTCTCTTGTGCTCATACGTCAGGCGTTTCCATGATGTCGGGAACGCCGCGAGCCACGATCGTTTCACCTGTGATATACGAAGAGGCAGGGCTAGCGAGAAATTGGATCGTGTCAGAAATTTCCTCACTCAGGCCCATCCGTCGCTCCACCGTCGATCGATCGATCGTATCTGCAGTAACGCCCATTTGCGCTTCAACACCGGGGGTAGCAACGAACCCCGGAGCAATACAGTTTACTCGAACGTCGTCGCTCGCCCACTCGAACGCGAGCGTCCGGGTGAGGTTCACGACCGCCGCTTTCGCAGCCGAGTAATGGCTCATGTACGGTGCTCCCTCGGTCCCGGCAACACTAGCGAGGTTGACGATGGTTCCACCATTTTCGCGCATGTATTCCCCAGCGGCCTGTGAGCAATGGTACGTTCCGTGGAGGTTGATGTCGACGATCGTTTTCCAGCCGTTCTCAGAAATGCCCTCGAAGTTCGCCATGAAGCTCGCTCCCGCGTTGTTCACGAGCACGTCAAGACCACCGAACTCCTCGACGGTCGCCTCGATGAGTGCCTCGACAGCATCGCGTTCGCGGACGTCACATTCGACCGCAATTGCCTCACCAGGGACATCACGTTCTTCGATGTCGGCCACAACGCTGTCGATCTTCTCCTGTGAACGAGAAGAGACAACAACGCGTGCACCGTCGGCCGCAAATCGTTCTGCGGTTACTTTCCCGATTCCCTGCGAGGAACCCGTGATGAGTACTGTTTTCCCGTCGACACTGAACTGATCGGTCCTCACGTGCAGCTCACCTGCTCCATCGTTGATTCACGTTGTCCATTATGAACGGTAATATATAAACGACGGTGATGTCGGTTCTCAATCATAGTCTCCGGGAGCGTTGTGTTCAACGTCAGTCTTATTCGCGTTCCGCGGGTTGTGATGGTAATGAAACAGTGCGAGCGGGTCGTCCCGATTCATCGAATTGAGTACGATGTCAACTGGCCACCGGGACACGTCGCAGGATATCTTGTCGACTGTGATGATCCGGTCCTGATCGACGCCGGAATGCCAGATTCGGGCAGTGAGGAACAACTACGCGAGACGCTCGGCGAGCATGGACACGAACTCAGTGATATCGAACATCTCGTCCTCACTCATCCACACATCGATCACATCGGGCAGGTACCGACGATCATCGAAGCCGCTTCACCGACGATCTACGCGCCAATCGGTGTGCAAGAACGGTTCGCTCGTGATCTCTCAGCACTCGAAGAAATCGTCCGAAAGAACGGGAAAGCAGCGGGATTCGCGGACGGAGAACTCGACCTGCTCGTCGGAAAAGCGGTCGAATCACTCCGGCGCAACCGCGAACTCCTCCCAATCGAGAGCGTCGACGTGTGGGTCGATCATGGTGAGACGATCACTGTTGGGGGCACGTCCGTGGATGTCCTCCACACACCGGGCCATCAGGCGGATCACTGTTGTTATCTCGTCGGACTGAACGACGAGCGCGTGCTCGTTTCCGGTGATATGGCTATTGAACCGTTCCGACCAGTCGTCCTCCATGCCGGTCTCGATCGAGGCGTCGAAACCGCGATCGACGAATTCCACACGGCACTCGATCGACTCGAATCGCTCGACGTTGATCGAGTCTACCCCGGTCACGGACCATCGCACACTGGCTTTGATGACGCCATCAAACGAGACCGAGCGAGCCTCAATCGAATGCTCGATCGAACCGTCAAAACACTCCAAAACGACTCTGACCACGAACACGATCACGATCGATCCTCGGCGTCGTATCCGCGTTTGAAGACTGCAGCCGAAATCGCTGAAGAGCGTGCTGGTGGCCGGGATACCACGTACATCGCTGCTGAAGTCGTCGCTGCGCTCAGACACCTCGAAAAAGAGAAACGGATTGAGGCGGTAACGACTGACGGCGTTCGTCGGTATCGATCACGATGAACTCCCAGTACATCGAGAACCCCTCACAACATCATTACACAGATACGACCTAGCTACGTTCACACCATCATGACCGAATACGACGGAGTGTTCTTCGATATCGGCGGGGTCATTCTCGATCTTGCGTCCGTTCGAGAAGGCCACATTGAATTACTCGCACGGATTGCCGATCAAGAAGGGATTGAAGACGTAGAATCGCTTATCGCGGACTGGCGATCATCGCTCGGTGAGTATTTTAACGGGCGCGATGGCACCGAGTACCGACGGGCGAAGATCGGGTATCAACGTGCTATCGACGCTGCCGTCGGCTACGAGGTCCCAGAAGAAACGTGGCTGACAGCCTTCGAAGCTGCGAGTGAAGAGTGCTTACAACCAAATCCGAACGCAGTCGAGACGATTCGATCACTCGATCAAATGGACGTGTATCTCGGAATTATATCGGATATCGACACGTGGGAAGCAGACGCGATACTCACACGGTTTGGGGTTGTGGACCGGTTCGATCATATCACGACCTCCGAGGAGATCGGCCGAACGAAGCCAGATCCAGCGATGTTCGACGCAGCACTCGAAAAGGCCTCCGTTGAACCCGAATGCGCACTGTATATCGGAGACCGTTACAAGCACGACATGCAGGGTGGCACACGAGCCGGACTGGTCACCGTAGCGTACGGCAACAGCGCTGTCGAACACGCGGGCAGTGAGAGTGTCGATTACACCGTTGATGATCTCTCCGTGCTCTGTGATCTTATCGAGGGGCAACAACCAAACCACGCCCGACGGTGAAGGTATATACGTCTTGAAATCAGAAACCTGTTCGAATGAGATATATTACCTTCGTCATTATCCCAGCTGACGGGGGGTTGACTAAGACAGATCAAGAGCTGGGGATCGACTCAAGAATAACTCGGCGATCGATCCAGCACATCAATCTCCTTGCAGACGGGACTGCAGTTGTCATTTTCGAACTTGATGGCGACCTCGACGCCATCGAAGACATCCTCGCTAACTCGGCGGAGGTGTTGGAGTACAACGTCACCGAAACGAGGGAGAGCCACCACGTATACATCCATTTAGAGGCAAACGAGACTATCACTGAGCTACTCACCATTCCGAACGAGTACGAACTGGTCGTCGACACCCCAATGGTGTTCACACATCGCGGTGGACTTCGGGTGACGGTCATCGGAGAGGAGGATGTTTTTCGTAAAGCGATGCCAGCCATGCCGAGCACCCTCCATTTCAAACTCGAACAGCTGGGAGAATATGAACCGAGTACTGAGCGGTTGTTCTCGCTCCTCACCGAACGCCAACAGGAGATTCTCCAAGAGGCCATCCAGCAGGGTTACTATGAAGTCCCGCGGAAGGTCACACATCAGGACGTCGCCGAGTCGCTCAACTGCTCCGGTGGGACAGTCGGTGAACATCTCCGAAAGATAGAAGCAAAGCTCCTCGGCGAAATCACACCCTAAGAACCAGAGAGCCGTCGGGCCATCACCTAGACGGCCTACTTAATACCACGGGTATCAGAGGCGGTAGGTCTACGTATTGTGATTCACTACCGGTGTTCGTAATGGTTGATCGAGACGATCTCAGACAGCAGCTCCACGATGCATTTGAAGGTGCGAACTATCCCGTCAACAGCCCGATGGATCTCGTCCCGGCGCTTCCGAACGGACCGGCAACGACGTTCGAATCGGGGGACGTAAGCTTCACCGCCATGGAACTCAATGCTCAGGCCAGCGGCCAACAATCGTTCCCATACGACAGTGTAGACGGTCTCGTCGATGACATCATGGGCGGTCTCGAGGAAGAGGGATATTTCGACGAAGAGTAACGATCTCTGGGCAGATATAAAATCGGCACGCAGATCAGATTCGAACGCGAACTCGAAGTTACGCTCATAGACGAAGGTCACAAAACGGTTAATACCATTCGTCGACAAATTCAGCGTCGAGATCGGCGGCCAGTTCAGTGAGTCTGACTGCAGCATCTGAGTACTAAAGCACTTTCTGCATACCTCCACCGAGTTCGAAATCACCGCCTATCAGATCATCGATGACGCCGATCTCTTGACGTAATAGCGCTTTTTGTGACATTCGGTGGGCTGCAACTCACGTGCGGTATCCTCCCTTGAAGACCAATGTGGTTGCCGGATTGTACGACTGGTATACGTGAATGAACGTGAATTAGTAGTTCAGAGGACGCAACCGAAGAGACCGATGTATCCACACGGTCAATCCGTGGAGAGTCTCGACCGGTTATATAAGCAACCGTGTATCCGGTAGGGAAATTATTAGTTGGGCATCCTCCATCATCCGGCCGTAATGGATTTTGGATTCGATGATAAGACTGCTCTTGTGACGGGCGGTGCTGGACGCATCGGAAGCGAGGACTGTCGTGTGTTCGCCGAGGAGGGAGCGGAGGTTATTGTCCTCGATGTGAAAGAAGACGCGGCCGAAAACGTTGCCAGCGACATCGAAGCGAACGGCGGGACCGCTCACGCCATTGAGTGTGATCTGACCGACCGAGATGATGTGAGTGGAACGATTGAGGCACTTCGTGAAGAGACTGGAGGGATCGATATTCTCATCAACAACGCCGGAATGGTCGATGCTCGTTCTCGGATGAAAGATTACGACGACGACATCTGGGATCGTGATATGTCCATCAACCTCACCGGAACGTACAATATCACCCGCGAGGTGTTTCCGGCGATGTGTGAGCGTGAGTGGGGTCGTATCATCAACATGTCCTCGATGGCCGGTTGGCAGGGCGGTTTCGGACAAGCATCCTATGCGGCGACGAAGGCCGCGCTCATCGGCTTCGGGAAGACGCTCGCGCTCGAAGGTGCACAGAGTGGCGTTACGTGCAATATCGTGACACCAAACATCGTCGTCGGCGCGCTTGCAGACCTTCCTGTCGAACAGCTTGAGCAGGTCGATGAGCATTTCGCTCGCATTGCAAAGGCAACGCCGATGAGACAGCTTGGCCGTGAAGAAGACGTTTCTAACCTCGTTGCGTTCCTCTGTAGCGAACAGGCAAGCTACATCACTGGTCAGGTCGTTGGCGTCACGGGTGGCGTCGATCTATTCAGTTTCTGATTATACCCAACCGTTCTCTCTGATTCGCTGGTCAACCAACGGCGAATACAGCCGAGAGAGACAGTCGTACATAAATTACCTCTGATACGCGGCAGTATTGTCAACATTAATGATAGTGAATATAGGATCGTCTGGTGGCCATCCGTCACGACAGAATCATCATGAGTACCCAAGAATACACCATCGAGCAGTATTTTCCGACAGAGCCATGGCTAGAGACGTACGGACAGCGCTTAGACCAGAGTGATCGGTTATCCGATACCGGCTCTGGATGGGGCGTCGGTTGGGAAGGCGGTATGGTGTTTCAGATTACGAACGTTCCACTCGGAGACCGCACCATCGCAGACCTTCCGGAAGAACTCGTCGACTCGGTCGAAGCTTCACTCGATTCGCTGTCGGACGATGAGCTTGAAAGAATTATTTCGGCCGCTCCTGAGGACGTTCAGGCGGACATAACCGATCGATCGGGATCACTCCGAGAGCAGGCCTGTGTGGAGATCATGGAAACGTCACTCGACGAAAGTTCCGACCGCATGTGGTCCGAACTAGAAGCCGAGATTCCCGAACTGTTGTTGGAACTAATCGAGCAGACTGAGGAATATATCATCGACGGCTCAGTCGTCTACTCGTATCTTGATCTCCACGATGGAGGTTGTCAGAACGTGGATATTCTCACGAGTCTTGACGAGCGCGAACACGGGTTCGTCATCTCCGGAGAGTACTCCCAGTGGAAGAAGCTTGTCAGCGGTGAAGCAAACGTCATCAACCAGATCATGGGTGGCAAGATGGAAGTCGATGGGGATATGCAAAAGATCCTTCAGTACTCGGACGCTGCCGTCACGATGACGGAAGTTTCGGCGGAAACAGACGCCCGATTCCTCTTCTAACGAACCGTTCTGCATCATTCAGCCGCATATAAACACCCTAGTATCCAATGAGATAGATCCATTCTCGTTTCCCTGGTACAGTGAGGTACAACCGGCCCACAGACGCGGGTCGACAGAAACGAGACCAATGACTGACGATGACCTCATTCAACGGATCGAAGAATCGTTCGAGAAAGACGACGCAGAGCTCGAATCGGAACTACCGGGGTTGCTCGACGACATCGACGGCCAATCCGACGACATCGTACGTGAGCACCCAGAGCTCATCTCACGAATCCTCGCTCGGATGAGCGAGATGGACATCGCGTCGTTCGTCTCCGCGAATCCTGAGACGGCAGATCAGTTTCAAGAACTGCTCTGGTCAGGCGTGCGGGTTGTCGCCGAGCGTAACGACACCGTTCAACAGCAGATCACCGACGACATCACCGTCAATTTCGAAGCCGAGGACTGTCCGATGACGGGTCATCTCGAAGTGAACGCGACCGAAGAGACGATCAGTGGAGGCGCTGGACATCTCGATGAGCCTGACCTTGCTATCACTGGCCCGGCAAGCGTGCTCGTCGGACTCATCACCGGGAACGTCGACCCAATTCAGGGATTCATGCAACAGCAGTACCAGATGGACGGTCCCGTCCAGAAGGGAACTCGACTGGCACCGATCATGAACACACTCTCAGACGAGGCACAGGCGGCTCAGTGAAATGCGCTTGACCGACGAGCAGGAGGCGTTCCGGGCCGATCTCCGTGGGTACCTTCAGGAGAACGTTGATCCGGTTGTCGACGAATTAGACAGGAATGGGCCGATGGATCGAGAGACGCTGATGGGGTTCGTCTCCGACCTTCGAGAGCTGGGGATCGGATTCGATCCGGAGACAGCTCCGGAGTTCTTCGGTGACGTATGGAAGTTCATGCTCACCGCAGAGGAAGTCAGCTACGTCTGGCCCAGCTTGAACGTTGGACTGATGATGTCGTTCCCGTCGGTGTTCGTTCGGTTCGCTTCCGAGGAAACCCGTGAGGCGATGCTCCCGAAGCTCGAAGCCGGTGAGTGTCTTGGATCGCTTGCGGTGAGCGAACCGAGTGGGGGAAGCGACACTGCTCGGCCTCGCACGACCGCCCGCAAGGATGGCGATGAGTTCGTGATCGACGGCGAGAAGATCTGGGTCGGGAACGCTCACTACGCGGACGTGTGTCTCGTAGTCGCCCACGACGAGTCGACGGGGGCACAGGACATGTTCCTCGTCGATCGTGAGAACGCCTCCTTCGAGACCGAAGAGCTGGATAAGCTCGGCTGGAGAGGCGTCTCGAATGCACGAATCACGTTCGATTCAGTGCGTGTGCACGAGGATAATCGCCTCTCATCAATCTTCAGCAACGCGATCATGGACGGCTACGAGATGAACGAGATCGTTCCGTTCCCAGAGAGCGTCACGCAGTTGTTCTTCGAACAGAAGCCTCTCAATGCGACGTTCTCGTTCATGCGAACGGGCATGTCGTTCATGGCTGTTGGCATTATGCAAGCTGCCGTCGACGAGGCGCTCGCGTATGCGACCGACCGCGAGACGTTTGGCAAACCGATTGCCCAACACCAACTCATCCAAGAGAAACTCTACGATATGAAAGCAGGACTGGAGACGTCCCGCCAGCTCTCTCGACGCGCTGCTGAGCTGCTTGAAGAGGGTGATCCCGAGGCACGGCTCATGTCTTCGCTTGCAAAAGGATACACCGCCGAGACGAGCAAAGACGTAACCGACGATGCGATTCAGGTCTTCGGAGCCGAGGGGCTCAAGCCCGAAAACCGACTCGAACGCTACTACCGAGATGCGCGGGTCATGACGATTCCAGACGGAACCACTGAAATCCAGAAGCTCATCGTCGGCTCCGAACTCACAGATATGAGTGCGTACACGTGAGAGTGTGTAGCGGCCAGCGAATAGACTGCCAGGAATGGGCGTAACGAACGCCCATCGATCATCGAGTGATCACGATTTTCTGGATGTCAACCACAGCCATGCGATTGTGATTAATTCACTCGATTGAGCCATGGCTGGTCTGTCCAACGAAATCACCGATCAACGTCACATACATGTCATTAGATAATGTGCATCAGATGCCTCTATCGTGAACCGATTATTGGCAGTGAATATTAATTTCTATACATAAACATTTTCTCATCCAACACGTAATACTCATCTATTTGTTCTGTCTGTGTCTACCCGGTGTGATAGAACGGTGTTATATCCGACAGAACAATGGTTAGAAAAATATAAGCAGCGGCTGAATGAGAATGAGCAACTCGACGATGCTGGATCGGGGTGGGGTGTTGGCTTCGATGGTGCGTTTCTCTTCGTCATTACAGATATTCCACTCGGAGAGACAACGATCGGTGAGTTACCCGAAGCGGCGCTCGAAGGCGTTCCGAAGTACCTCCACGACAAGTTAGCAGAGATTCCACTCGATCAAGCAGCGACGCTCATTAGCGAGGACATCCGACAACATCTCCCGGATCAAAGTCGTGAACTCCTCCGGCAGGTCGATGAATACATCGTCGACAGTACAGTGTACGCGTTCATCGGGCTGAAAGACGGTGGATGTACCGAAGTCGACATTCTCAGTGGACCTGATGATCGGGAGACCGGCTTCATTCTCCGTGGTTCATACGAAACGTGGCAGGAAATCGTCGATGGAGAACAGGATCCCATCCCAGCCGTGATGAGTGGTGATCTCAAGGTCGATGGAGACATGCAGCGGGTGCTCCAGTACGCGACTGCGACACAGCTCCTCGGAGACGTCGCAAGCGGGATCGAGACCACTCACCTGTTTTGAACGATGCTCGCTCAGGAACTGTTTGGTGTCGAGCGAGCGAAATGAAGTTTTCAAAATAACCTGATGGGGCGTCGAACGTTTTCGTCCTAACGATTCGCACACGGAAATTGTATGACCCCGGTATATCATCGTTGCATTCATACGTCAGCTATGGATGTGGATCTACTCTCGCTGCTCGATGAGTTGCGCGCGATGGCACAGACCGGTCTCGCATACACCGACGATCCATACGACAGAGAGCGATACAATCGCTTGTTGGAGTTGGTCGAGATGTACTACGGGGAGACACTCAATCTTCCGGAGAGTGAGGTTCGAACACGACTCGCGGCAGAGCTCGGATACGTTACGCCAAAAGTCGGGGCGTCGGCTGCCATCTTCGATAGCGACGGTCGCCAACTGTTGATGAAACGGCCGGACAGCGGAACGTGGTGTTTCCCCGGTGGATACGTGGATGTGACCGAATCACCGGCCGAAGCCGCAGTCCGAGAGGCAAAAGAAGAGACTGGATTGGACGTTGAAATCGCCGATCTCATCGATCACTATTACACGCCTCCCGATGGTCTCTACGGACCACACGGTGCTGTCGCCGTGGTCTATCTGTGTGATGTTGTGGGAGGTGAGCTACGCCTCTCAGAAGGGGAGGCGTTGCAATTCTGGTCGATCGGAGACGTACCGGCGTGGTTTCGAGATCACGGTGAGGTTGCAATCGATGCACGAACAGCGTGGAACGAGCACACAGCGTGAGCCAGAACCCAGATACTGGGAGTCATAAAGATTCTCGTGTGGTCACCAATCCCAGCAGAAGGAAATCTTGGGAGAACCTGATGAGATTTATCGATCAGGCGCGTCGACCGTGGCGATCGACAACGCGTTCCATCACGCTCCCCTCGGCTTTCTGGAGTAAATTCGAAGCGGTCGATGGAGCACAATCCAATCTGTTTGCGACATCTGCAACGGTGGCTTCCCGCGGGACATCGTAGAAGCCGAGATCAGCAGCCACTGTGACGGCCTCCAGTTGGCGGTCAGTCAGATCACCAGCGACCGTACTGTGGCGACGATCGTACTCGCCGATCGCGTTGACAGTGGTGTCGATCTCTTCGGGGAGTTCCTCGAGCATTTGTCGAATGTTTTCGCCCGTGCCGACGATGGTCATGTAGAAATCGCCCGCGTCGTCGTAGACAATCGGCGGGACGACGAGTAAGTCGAGTGCTATGAATGCGCGGCGCCACTCGATGTCTTCGTCTCGCGTTTCTTGGCAGACGTACGTGTAAAACGATTGTTCATCAATCGGTGTCAGATCGTACCATCTGATCGATTCGACTGCGTTGAGTTTTGCTTCGTATCGCTCACGCTCGGCTTCGACGTAGAACAGTTCGTATTCGAGATCGAGATCACGCCCGATTACGTTCCACGCGTGCAGCTCTTCGTAGTAGACAGCATCTGACTCGCGAGCGAACCGCTGCATCGGATGCATCATCCATCTCGGTTGTCGAAAACGCGCATCGAGATACTTCATGTCGCGTTGTATGGTATGTTGCATATAAATCGGCTAGTACTGACGTGATAATCGACAGGTTTCGGCGCGAGCAACGGCATCATGTACTGATGCACAGCAACAATTCATCTCCATCTACTAACTCAGTAGAGGTGACCGGTACGTGACATCGACATTGGCGTGGGCGATCTTCGTGATTGGTGCCGTCGCGGGGACGCTCAATACGATCGGTGTCGTGGCCAGCGCCCTCGGTTGGTATGAGTACTACCCACCCGGTGAGAAGGGATGGAAGTTTTACAGCTTGTGGGGTCTCTCGCACGTTTTGAATGTCAGTCTCCTCGCGCTCGCGTATCTTGAGTGGGGGACGCTCGGATTGCCGGGCTGGACGTTTTCGACTGGTCTCGTGCTCTTCATATTCGGCTACGCCATCGCTATCGCCGCCGGACACGACCTCGGATTCCATGAGACCACGGGGAGAGCCGGGGAGTTACGAACTGGAGGCTGGTATCGTTTCTCTCGAAATCCACAGTACGTCGGATATATTCTGGCAACAGTCGGTTACATTCTGTGGACTGATGCGGTGCTCGTTGTACCGTTGGCTGGTATCTACTTGCTGTGGTGGTTCGTGTTCCCGTTCGCCGAGGAACCATGGCTACGCGAGCAGTATGGCGAGCCGTACGAGCAGTACGCCCAGCGTATCCCTCGCTACATCGGTAGCGAGACAGTGCGAGCACTCGGCAAGCGAGGTGATGACGCCCAACAGCAGACACAAGGATAGATCGTGCTGGTGACTCGCCCGAGCAACGTATCCGGTGTGAGTCGTCCATTCCTCAACCTTTAACAGCCAGCCCGTAGTTGGTACGCAGTGAGGTGATATACGATGGCTGAACACTCTAATCCCGAACTGCCACCGCTCCCGTATGACTACGACGCTCTTGAGCCGCATATCTCCGAACAAGTGCTCACATGGCACCACGACACCCACCATCAGGGGTATGTAAATGGTCTCGAAAGCGCCGAGGAAACGCTTGCAGAGAACCGTGCGAGTGGTGACTTCGGTACAACCGGAGGCGCACTCTCTAACGTTACCCACAACGGCTGTGGTCATTATCTCCACACGTTGTTCTGGGAGAACATGTCCCCGAACGGCGGCGGCGAGCCGGATGGTGAACTCGCTGCGCGCATCGAGGAGGACTTTGGCTCCTACGAAGGTTGGAAAGGCGAGTTCGAGGCCGCTGCGAGTGCCGCGGGCGGCTGGGCGCTTCTGGTCTACGATCCCGTCGCAAAGCAACTTCGCAACGTTGCCGTCGACAAGCACGACCAAGGTGCGTTGTGGGGCGCACACCCCATTCTCGCGCTCGATGTCTGGGAACACTCCTACTACTACGACTACGGACCGGACCGTGGTTCGTTCATTGACGCCTTCTTCGAAGTCGTCGACTGGGACAACACCGCAGAAGAGTACGAGACGGTTGTCTCGACCTTCGAATAAGCGCGTTACAGACGGGGTCGTCAATCTTCGATTTCTTTTGGGCAGCTGAAGAGAATCAGTGTGACACTGTTGGACTCTATTCTCGGGAGAGACTGATAGCATTGATACAACGGCTTCGTATCAGAAGGTATAGATTTCGATCGGTTATGCGCACAGACAAATCGGCTCCGATCGATGGCTACGTCAGATCGACGACGGAATCCTACAATTTTAGTCGTGGGAGAGTGTCAAGACCGCTATGCCACGTTCGAAAGATGCGTTCGAGCACGTTCGTCCTCTCGATTTTAAAGCGCCCGAGGACGTGCTTGACGCCGATATGATGTACACCACGTACGAGATCGCACGGCTGTTACAGGGACTTGATCCAGAGCGAGACCTCGATGCCGAAACGGAGGCCGTTCTCTTAGATTGGGCTATTCCGTGGATAATGGTCAACGCTGAATCGTTCGTGTTCGCCAAGCCAACAGCCGACGACGAACCGGGGTACTACGGGTTGGCGTAATGAATCTGCTCGTCGCCAGCAACGCGCGGGTTGATGGTGGAAAGACGACGTTTTCAGTCGGACTGCTCGATTACATCAGTGGCACTGGATTCAAGCCACGTGCTGGCAACGACTACTGGTTCGACCACGACGACTACCGGGATGCCATCGAACGAGGTCGTCTCTACGGGAAAGACGCTCGACGGCTCGCTGCAGCGAGTACGACCCGTCTTACGCCTGAAGATCTCAATCCGATTCACCGGCTCTGGCGACCTGCTCCCGGTTCTAAAAAAGGACTCCTCGACCGTTCAGACCGCGAGTTTGTCGTTGACCGGGTTGGAACAGGCGAAGCTGAAACACCAACGTACGTTGTGAACGGAACCGTCGAGCTTCCGGAGTCGGTTCAAACGGGGCTTTCGCTCGCGTCTGCGATTACGGTCGAGTCACTCACCGAGTTTAATGATGTGATGAAGCGCGTTCATATGCGCGCACTAGAGCAGATTAGTGAGCGAATTGAATCGGCCGACCGCGCTGTGATCGAATCGTACGGGGACATTGCCCGACCGCTCACAGGACTCACAACCGATGCCGTCGCAGTCGTCGAGCCGAGACGGGCGCGGATCTATGACGGCGAACGGTATGCGAATGCGTGTGAGGTTGCGAGTGGGAGTGCCCGCGAGGGGCGACTCGAAACCCGCGTCGATCGAGTACTCGGTCTTATCGAGCCACGAGCAACCGTTGAACTCCCAGCGCTCGAAAGCGAGACACGGACGAAACCAGAGCGAATAGCGGATACGTATGCCCCAGCGTACGAAGCGTTGGTGACAACAGCGCTCGGTTGAACACTGAACCCAACCCTGCCGAACGAAACCGATGGATCGGCTCAGTAGATCTGTGCTGCCTGTTTCGCGCGTTCGATATCACGATACGGTTCTGTCGTCACGCTTGGTCCGTGGCCAGTGTGCATCTCGCTCAGGGTTTTATCAGCTGTATCGAGCACTCGTTCGATACTTTGAATGAGCTGCTCTCGGTTGCCTTCGTCCAGATCTGTCCGTCCGAAGCTCCCGTTAGCGAAGATGAGATCGCCAGCAAACAGGACTCCCGGTCCAGAAGCGTGAAAACAGAGATGATCGTCCTTGTGTCCCGGTGTATGGAGTGCAGTATATGTGTGATCGCCCAATGAGAGGCGTTCACCATCGGAAATAGCGTTGTCAACGCCTGTCTGGGCGGTATCGAAGCCCCACGCCTCGACACTGAACGCGTCTTTCACACTGGAGAGGTTTCCCACATGATCAGGGTGGGTATGCGTGAGAACGACTGCATCGATATCGTCGACGTGCTCTCGGATCCGACTTGGAGCGTCGAAATCATTCCCAGGATCGACGACGACAGTCCGGTCGCCGGTCACGAGAAACGCATTGCTCGTAAATCCCTGAACACCCCGTGCGAGATTGGTGATCATACGCGTCGATATGAACGGTACTCGTTTGTGTATATCGACTCCGAACTCGAAACTCCGAAAGCTACGACTATCGTGTTCTGGGAAATTAAAAAAGACGAATAAAATCGACGTATTCGATGATTATGCTACGTTATGGATACTTGTTGCCGCTCGTAGCAACCTGCGAACCGGAAATACCCTCATAAAGGGTGTTATTAACCAATTCAGCAGCACCATCAACAACATCAACGGCGACGTCGCCATCGTAGGCACCAGCAGTAATATTCTTGACTAGTACGCCGCTGCCCTCAATTGTGAGCGGGCGACCGCTAGACGCGTACTCGCCGCCATCGACGAGAACGTCGTCTGCGAAAATACCGAGTGCCCGGCGGTGTCCGCCACCAGGGAGATCAACATCAAGATCACGGAACTCACATCCACCGCGCTTGCAGTAGATCGCGTTTCGACCACCCGTTTCGCCGGATGCATCGCCGGTCACCTTGAGACCCTCAACGACAACAGGAGCGTCGCCGTCCAGAATCTGCAGTGCCTGACCCGCGTGGTTCTGCGTCAGGGACCCACCCTTGATGAGAACCTCACCAGCACCCTCTGCGATGTGGACGACATCAATGCTGCTGCGCGCATTGTTGTCTTGTGCGACGATCTTCGTACCCTCGATCGTTGCCGAACCGACGCTCGGGAGGATGTTGATTCCTCGCCCGTTCGGTTTGTCGAGCTCGATCACACTGTTGACGATCTTCAGGTCGCTTCCACCATCGAACCGAATACCGTGCTGACCCTCATCATCTTCACGGTTCTGAGTGATAGCGACTTTCGCCCCGTAGACACCACTTCCGTCACCGGTGAGACGAACACATGCTGAGTTGCAGTCCTGGTACCGACCGCCCTTGACAACGACCTGTCCGGGGCTCTCGGAGTCGTATAGACCGTTATCCGGGAATGCGCCGATAACGCTGTCGATGACGTCTAGACGACCGCTGTGGTACGGGCTGAGAAGGAAGCCTGTTGGCCCATTCTCAACGGACGGCATTGCGTCCTGAGCGGTTTTCTTGGTGAAGATACCTCCTTCGGGCATCTCGATGTTCTTGACGACACCGTATCCGTCGGAGTTGACGATGTCGACGTGCATCGGACCCCACGTTCCCGCGTTGTGAACACCCTCAAAGACGATGTCCTTAACAAACAGGCCGTCGGTGACGGTCAGATCGAACGCGCGCAGTCCCGTGTTGGGTGCGGTGAAATCGACCGTGAAACCTTCGACGTGAAGGTTTTGCCCGGCACTGTAGTACGTACCGAGTTTGATCATCCGAGCTTCTGTCTTGTACTCGTCGGCGGGTGCTGGCACGAGCGTCGCGCCGTCACCAATCATTCCGAAGTTCTTGAATCCGGTAAACCGGACGAGTTCATCCATGAAGTACCGCCCCTCAGGGAATTTGAGGAGCGTGTTATCGTCCATGAGATCCGACAGCTGAGACGAAATTGACTCGCCACCGGTGTTGTCCAAACCGGCTTCAACTACGTCAATAACCTTATCGTAATCACCTTCCGGAACTGACTGAGACTCCGGCGCCTCAGTCTCTAGCTCGACTTCGGTCGTGGCTGCCTTCTTAGGCGCCTCAACCGACGTATCGAGCTCCGAACCTGACTGCCGCGAACACGAACCAGCAGCGCTTGCGGTTCCTGATACCGAAAGCGAGGCTGCTGCAGCCCCCGTCGTTCCAAGGAACGATCTGCGGCTAACGTCTGGTGACAGACGCGATAGTGTACTGGCCTCTTCTCTCTCTGGCATAGTCCATTGGAACCACGGAAGTACTGTACAAAATAGCTTACTATATCGATCAGCCACTTACCAGACACTCAAGATATAGGAACCATAAAGTATATGTGTTTGTAGCCATCTCCAATCGAAATTAATGTCTGAATATATGGTAATACAATACTAGTAAGTCCGCAGATACATGTGTGTTGTCATCCGTGAGAATACAAAAACTGTATCGGAAACGGACGTATCGCTCAGTCGGGAGACGAGAACAGTCGTCTGAACGCAGTGATACCGGGAGCGCCGTCAACGAGCCAGACGAGAATCGCGAATAGGAACGGCCCGAAGTAGATCATCAATGCGATCATCAGTGGACCGGTGGCACCTTCCGTCGACAGCAGGTAGAGGAAGGCTGATATGTACTCGTGTATGCGCGCAAGCGCGCTGAGATCAGACGAGTACGGTGGTAGCGTTACGACGGGCCAGAGCACGCGCGCGAAGGTGTACGGATTTCCACCAACCAGTCCAAGGACGATGTCGCCGACCAGATGGGACCAGTACCCGACAATGAACGCGATACCATATTCTATCCGATGTCGCCACACTGCAAGCGCGAGCACAGCGATGCCAAGCGGAACCGCGACGAACACCGAATGACCGACCGAGTAACCCTGTGGGAATAGCTCAAAGACCCATGAGAGCGGTTTGTCGACGAGATCAGGGAGCTGAGTAGCGACGAGGAGAACGATCGTCGGGTAGCCGCTCGGTCGGCTGCCGAACAACCGCGAGCCGAACGAGTACAGCAAGTATCCGAACGCTGCGTGACCCCACGGCCACATCGCTATCTGGTCACCTGTACGGGTACGAGCTGGGGATTCGAGATTTGGGGCGAAGCAAGTGATCCCTCGTCATCCTCATCAGAGGATAGTGGTAATCGCACGGTGTGATAGGCCGATTCGCGTGAAGGCTCTCCAGCACTTCCCTTGTAGAGATAGATTCCAACCCGATCCCCGCTCTCGGGGGGCTGGACTTCTATTTTCTTTGTTTCTCCGTCTGCAATAGTTGGAGTGAATGTATTCACCTGTTCAGAGTCGGCTACTTCCCCATTTTCGATGGTTTCTTGAGCGACAATGACAGTGTACTGTTGTTGTTTTCTTTCCCGATTATTAATCACAATTGTCGCCGGTCGGCCGTCAACCATTGCATCGTCGGCAGCCTTGAGCGAGATATTTCCACTACTCTCGTTTTCCGCGACAGCGAAAAAGTCGGTGTCCGGATCTCCGGTGGTTGACATGACGGCGAAGGCACCGACGCTCGCAACGAGGATAAGAAGGCTTACTGCAAACATCACTACGAACGTGGTATCCATCGGGAACGCAGGCAGTTCGAGCGAATAGCGCTCTTCGGTAGGAAGGACGATTCGTCGCGCGATAGCGAAAATGATCATCGCCCCAGTGAATCCAAGCAGCATGATTCCGATCCGTCTTGCGTCGAAACCAACCGTGAAATTCAGTCCGAAGACGACGAGCGAGACGAGCGCAAGGCTGAGAACGACCGATAGCCCGATACGCTCAATGTTTCCCAACAGAAACGAATCGTCTTGATTCGTCTGCCGACCGGGATAGTCAGAAGCACCCCACGGCTTCCGACTGCGGCGTGATCGGGACAGACTACTTTCTTCGGGAAACAGCGCCGAGAGGAACGCATAGCCGGGAACGAACATGATCAGCGGAAGGACGAGTGCGATTCGGAGGGGACCATTGAACGAAAACAGGGCCGCACCCGCCAAGAGCGCCAGAAGTGCAACAGCAGCGAGATCGAGCAGCCAACGTATCATTTGGCCTACTTTGCAGTTGGAAGTGGTTAAAACTCACTAGACTGTTTCCGTCTTTCCCGGACAATAGCTCCCGATTAAAAACAATCTGAAACCGTTTGTCAGTGCCCTAACGCGTAGGAATGTCCATATCGTGTGAACCGTTCGCTCATCCAGCGCATTAGACGATCTATAATAAAGAGCCACGGGCACATCATAGAGAAAAATGCACGAACTGCAACACCGGAATGGCGTGCGAGTGCGACGTATGTCGCGGGGGAATGATCGACCTGAGCCACGACATACAGCACAGGACGAGCAGGTGCGTGTTGTGAGGGTGAGACGGTGAACGCTATACCGATCGCGGACCCACAACTCGGCGAAAAAGAGCACAAAGCGGTGCTCGATGTTCTCGATTCCGGTGATCTCGCAGCAGGCGAAGAGGTCACTGCGTTTGAGCAGGCGTTCGCTGAGTACTGTGGCGCGGACTATGCGGTCGCAACCACAAACGGAACGACCGCACTCCACACGGCACTCGTTGCTGCCGGAATTGGTGAAGGAGACACCGTCATCACAACTCCATTCTCCTTCGTTGCGACCGCAAACGTGATCCGGTTCGTCGGTGCTGAACCCGTCTTCGCTGACGTTGATCCATCGACGTTCAACCTCGATCCGGATGCAGTCGAAGAACGAATTCGTGAGCTGGACGGCGCTGTCGACGCCATCATGCCAGTTCATCTGTACGCGTTGGCGGCCGATATGGATCGCTTTCGTGAACTCGGTGAGCGCTACGACGCGAAAATCATCGAAGACGCAGCCCAAGCGCACGGCGCAGAGTATCACGACGAACAGGTCGGAACGTTCGGAGATGTCGCGTGTTTCTCCTTCTACCCGACGAAGAACATAACGACGGGCGAAGGAGGAATGATCACAACCAACGACGAAGAAATCGCTGCAGCCGCTGGCCGATTCATCAACCACGGTCGATCAGAGGGCGGGTATGGTTACGAACATGTCGAGGTAGGACACAACTTCCGTATGACGAACATCGCAGCTGCCATTGGTCGTCACCAACTACCACGACTATCCGAGTACGTTGAGCGCCGCCGAGAGAACGCGTCTCAATTAACTGACCTTCTCTCGATGACACCAGCGATAACGCCGATCGAACCCGACGAGCGTCGTCACGCCTATCATCAGTATACGATCCGGTGTGGCAACCGTGATGCGGTGCGCGAGGCACTCGCTGAAGAGGACATTTCGACGGGGATCTACTATCCGACGCCAATCCACCAGCTTGCGGCCTACGACGGATACGACGTCTCGCTTCCGATCGCCGAGACGCTCTCAGAGCAAGTACTTTCGCTGCCGGTTCATCCTTCGCTTTCATCGACCGACATTAATCGGGTCGGTGAGACGATCCAATCGTTGGAGGTAGACCATGTCTAATGAACCGCTACGCGCAGGCGTCATCGGCGTCGGGAGTATGGGACAGAACCATGCACGCGTCTACAGCGAACTCTCAGAAACCAAGCTCGTCGGCATTGCCGATACGAATATCTCTCGTGCAGAGCACATAGCCGAACAGTACGGTACGAGTGCCTACGACGTGGAGTCGCTGCTCGACAGCGTGGATATGGTCTCAGTCGCTGTTCCGACTAGATACCACTGTGAGGTGGCCCACGAATGCATCGAGGCTGGCGTCGATCTCCTCGTCGAGAAGCCTCTCGTCGAGAACCCAGCAGATGGCCGCGCGCTCATCGAACGTGCCGACGAGCACGACATCATCCTGCAAGTCGGACACATTGAGCGGTTCAACCCAGCCGTCAGGGCGCTCATGGGGATGGTCAGCGATCTCGATATTATTGCAATAAACGCAGAGCGCCTTGGACCGCCGCTGAGTCGGGCGATCGAGGACACCGCCGTGATGGATCTCATGATTCACGACGTGGAGATTTTACTGGCAATCGTCGATTCACCGATTTCGTCGGTCCAAGCCGTCGGGAATCACGACGCACGCTATGCGGAGTCACTCTTGCAGTTTGAGTCCGGAATCATCGGACAACTAACTGCCAGCCGAGTTACGCAGCGAAAAATCCGACGGCTCACCATTTCAGCGTCGGATTGTTGGGTAGAGCTCGATTACATCGATCAGTCAGTCGAGATCCACCGTCAGTCGACACCGGAGTTCGTCAATCGAGGCGACATCCACTACAGACACGCGAACGTCGTCGAGCGGCTCTCCATCGACCAGACTGAGCCGTTGAAAAACGAACTCTCTGCATTCGCAGACGCTGTCCGCGAACGCGAAGAGCCAGTCGTGACTGGTGAAGACGGTCTCCGAGCGCTCGAGCTCACCCAGCAGATCGATAGGATGGTGAGCGATGAACCAACCGGAACAACGGAGACGAGAGATGCGTTCTCGTCAGTCACCGACTGATCTGAAGGCAAACGAGCCGTAAGAGGCAGTAAACACGGAACACACCACACGGTTACGTTACAACTGTGATGCACAATACGATTCGAAGAATGCATCGATCGCAGGTACAGAGAACACACAGGATTACAACAGGACAATGAAAGCGACACTGAACGTGAACACAAGCTCAGGCAAAGAACTGGAACAGGGGCGACGATGACAGGTGAGTCCTACGTTGCAGGTGCCGACGCCAACATCGACGATCAGGCAACAGTCGGATATCAGCACGCAGACGACGCTGCACCACCCGTCCTCGGCGATCAGGCACGGGTTCGATCAGGGACGATCATCTACACTGATGTCCAGATTGGCGACGATTTCGTGACCGGACACCGAGCGCTCGTCCGAGAGGATACGACGATCGGCGACAGCGTAGTCGTTGGGACAGACACGGTTATCGACGGTGCTACGTCGATCGGCTCACACGTGAGCCTCCAGACCGGGGTGTATATCCCACGAAACACGACGATCGGCGACAACGTGTTTATTGGACCGAAGGCCGTGTTGACGAACGATCCCTACCCGGTTCGTCGAGACGTCGATCTCGTTGGACCCGTCATCGAAGACGGTGTCTCGATTGGCGCGAACGCGACGCTCCTCCCTGACGTCACCATCGGTGAAGGAACGTTCGTTGCCGCCGGTTCTGTCGTGACGAGAGATGTCCCCCCTGATACGCTTGCAGTCGGTACACCAGCAACACACAAACCACTCCCGGAGGAGTTAAGTCCGGAGAATATGTTACGATGAGTGATTCACAAACCACAACAGAGAGCGTAGCGCTCTATAACTCCGACAAATCGGTCGACGAGCAGCGAGCAGCACTAACGAACGGAGCAGTCCCGGTTGCGGTCACAGGACTCGGAAAGATGGGACTCCCGCTGGCGGCCGTCTACAGCGAGATAACCAAAAATGTGACCGGCGTCGACATCGACTCGTCGGTGGTCGAGGCGATCGAGAACGGCGACTGTCACATTACCGGCGAGCCAGCGTTGGCAGATCTCGTCGCCGAATTGGTCGACGACGGGGCACTCACTGCGACGACCGACGGCGTCGAAGCCGCTCGCAATGCACGCGTTCACGTTGTCATCGTTCCGACGCTGGTCGATGAGAACGACCAACCGATCCTCTCGGTGATGGATTCGGCAATGTCCACTATCGCTGAAGGACTCGAACCGGGCGACATCGTCATCGCGGAATCGACGCTCCCACCGCGAACGTGTGTTGACCGACTGCTTCCCCTGCTCGAACGCGAAAGCGGTCTTTCGCGCGAAGAATTCGGACTGGCGTTCTGTCCCGAGCGGACGTCGAGCGGACGAGCGCTCGAAGATATTCGCGGCGCGTACCCGAAGATCGTCGGCGGCGTCGACGAAGAAAGCACGCGTGTCGCCGAGCTCATATACGGAGAAATCAACTCGAACGAGATCATACCGGTCTCGGATGCGACGACCGCCGAGGCGGTGAAGGTGTTCGAGGGTGTCTACCGTGATACGAATATCGGGGTCGCAAACGAACTCGCCCTGATGACCGAGGAACTCGGCATCGACGTGACCGAAGCCATCGAGGCGGCAAACACTCAACCATTCTGTCATCTTCATATTCCTGGTGCTGGTGTCGGCGGACACTGCATTCCGTACTATCCCCACTTCTTGATGGGGCCGTTCGAGACGGACACGCCGATAATGCGTGCCGCGCGCGAGACGAACGACGAGATGCCGCGCTATACGGCGAATCACGCGCTCGATGGCCTGCACGCAGAGGGCGTCGATCCGGAGGACGCGCGCGTCCTCGTACTCGGGTTGACCTACCGTCCCGGAGTCAACGAAATCGAGAAGACACCCGCGCTTTCGCTCATTGAGGAACTCGACGCCGCGGGCGCGAGCGTGATGGCTGTGGACCCAGTGAACACGCACACCGAACCGTTCGAGAAAGCGGGTGCGACGCTCGTTTCGATGGATGAACTATCTACATATGACGCCTGCGTACTCGTGACACCGCAAGCAGCATTCGAGGAGCTCTCCATTCCTGCGCTTGGTGATTCCGACCGGCGGCTCGTTCTCGTCGATGGTCGGCAAGAACTGAAACACCTACGTGGCCACGACTCGATCCACTATCGAGGAATAGGTATCAATGTCTGAGACAACGACGATCTGTATCGTCGGTCAGGGTTACGTGGGACTCCCGCTGGCGCTGGCGTTCGACGAAGAGGGGTATGAGGTAATCGGATACGACATCAGCGAGCGGAAAATTGACGCGCTTTCCGATGGATTCGATCCATCGGGCGACCACGCTGATGAGACAATCGCGGACAGTAGCGTTGCGTTCACAACGGACGCGAGCACCATCGAGCGAGCGGACTACGTCATCATCACAGTGCCGACGCCAGTCGATGAGACGAAGAACCCAGATCTCTCGTTCGTCGAGAGTGCGGCAGTAACGGTCGGTGAACACGTTTCAGAGGGGACGACGGTCGTTCTCGAATCGACGGTCTACCCTGGCGTCACGCGTGATGTGCTCGGCCCAGTTGTTGAGGAGCACTCAGGATTGACCGTCGGCGAGAATCTGTTCTTGGGGTACTCGCCCGAGCGGCTTTCACCGGGAGACACCGATCTTCGAGACGCGATGAAGATCGTCAGTGGCTCTGATGAGGAGACGCTCGACCGACTCGTGGCACTGTATGGGTCCGTCGTCGATGCGGGTATTCACCGGGCACCCACCATGGAGACTGCAGAAGCAGCGAAGGTGACAGAAAACGTCCAGCGAGACATCAACATCGCGCTCGTGAACGAGCTCGCCATCGTCTGTGATCACATGGACCTCGACACCCACGCGGTGCTCGAAGCCGCCGGTTCGAAGTGGAACTTCCATCCCTACCGACCGGGATTGGTCGGCGGTCACTGCATCCCCGTCGATCCGTTGTATCTTGCCCACAGCGCAGAGCGCGTCGGCTACCAGCCCAAGCTCATCATGCAGGCACGCGAAGTCAACGAGTATATGCCCAAACACACCGCAGAGTTGGCGCTTCGAGGACTCAACCGGTGTGGAAAGGTGCTCAGAGACTCGCGCGTCCTTGCCCTCGGGCTGTCGTATAAGCCAAATGTTGGGGATATCCGCACGTCTCAGGTGCAGGGTGTCATTCGCGCGCTCTCGGAATACGATGTTGAGGTAGTCGGTTACGATCCGCACGCAGACAAAGATGCCATGCGTGAATCGTTCGATATCGATATTCAGGACGAACTCTCGTTTGAGGGATTCGACGCTGTCGTGCTCGCAACTGGGCACGACGATTTCTCTATACTTACCCTCGAAACAATGGCGGCCGAACTGGACGACGACCCTGTTCTCGTCGACGTCGTCGGGATGTTCGATTCGGATCGGGCAACCGAAGCAGGATTCGATTACAGTCGACTATGAAATCGTAGATGCGATATATTATTACTATTCAGCACCCGGCACACGTTCATTTCTTCAAACACGCGATTCGAGAATTGAAGTCGAATGGTCACGACGTGTTCGTATTCGCGCGCGATAAGGAGGTCGCCATCGATCTCCTCACAGCCTACGAGATCGAACACATCGTCCTCGCCGGTGGGCAGTCCGGCGGTCTTCGAGGGATGATGGTCGGACAGACGCTTTGGGAGTATCGCCTCCTCCAGCGGGCCCGTGAGATCGAACCGGACGTGATGGCTGGAATTGGCGGGACGGCTGTCGCTCACGTCGGCGCACTCTGTGGCGCGCGGACTGTGGTGTTCACAGACACCGAACACGCACCAGGGAATAAGATCACCTTCCCGTTTGCAGACGAGATCTGGACACCAGCGTGCTTTACCGACGATGGAGGCACAAAACACGAGCAGTACCCGGGATATCACGAACTCGCCTATCTCCACCCAAACCGCTTCGAGCCGGATCCGAGCGTACTCGAAGATGTTGGCCTCGACCCGGACGATCGGTTCGTCATCCTCAGAGTCGTCTCGTGGTCTGCCTCCCACGATGTCGGTGAGGGTGGATTCGACGATGTCCGTGATGTGGTCGACAGACTCGAAGAAACTGGTACCCGTGTACTCATCACTTCAGAAGCACCGCTGCCCGAAGCACTAGAAGCAAACCGTGCGACGGTTGCCCCGCATCGAATGCACGATCTGCTCGCGTACGCCGATCTCTTCGTCGGCGAAGGCGCGACCATGGCGGTCGAAAGCGCAGTACTGGGAACGCCAGCGGTGTACGTAAACACGCTTCGGATGGGTTACACCGATGAAATCGAAGCGCGGTACGGCCTGTTGTACAACTGCCAAGGCAGTTATAGACATCACAATGCGCTCGAAATCGCCGTCAGGATTCTCGATGGAGAGGAAGACCGAGACTGGGATGCACGCCGCGAACGACTTCTGAACGACACGGTCGATACGACCGACGTGATACTGAGTACACTCGATGTCGACAGAAACTGAAACTGACCTGCGCGTGCTGCAGGTGGCGACCTCGAATCGTTCATTCTTCCAGCAACAGGTGGAAGTGCTCGAAGCGCGCGGCGTCGAGTGTGAAACGCTCATCGTCCCTCGACCACGAGAGTCGGGGCGCGGCCCCCGAGAGTATCTGAGCTTCTATCTCCAGACGCTCGGCCGAGGACTGGAGGATTTCGACCTCGTGCACGCGAACTACGGCCTGATCGGCCCACTTGCGCTTGCCCAACCCACGCGGCCGGTCGTGCTGACACTCTGGGGGTCAGATATGATGGGTCCACGCTGGCTTAAGCACGTCAGCCGGGTCACGGCACGGGCGAGCGATGCCGTCATCGTGCCATCGAAACCACTCTCTCGCGTGCTCGATGTGCCCCACGAATACGTTCCGTTCGGTGTCGATACCGAGCTATTTGAACCAATGGACCGAGACGCCGCCCGCGAGCGCGTGGGCTGGCCGACTGACGAACAAAGTGTACTCTTCCCGTATGATCCAGATCGTCCGGTGAAAAACTTCGAACTGGCAGAGCGTGTCGTCTCACGCGTTCCGAACGCGACACTTCGAACGGTTTCCGGAGTTCCATATGAACGGATGCCGGAGTATATGAGCGCAAGCGATGCTCTCCTCGTGACCTCTGAGTACGAGAGCGGACCAATGACGGTCTGTGAGGCCGCTGCCTGTAATCTTCCCGTCGTTTCCCGAGACGTTGGCTTTGTAACTGATGTTCTCGATGGGATCGAGCCGTCCGCGATCGCGGACACCGAAGACGAACTCGTTGAGGCACTCACGAACGTTCTCGGTTCTGAAAAGCGGTCCAACGGCCGAACACGTATGAATCGGGACCTCGATCGACTTGGTCAAGAGCTCGTTCGCGTTTATCAGAAGGTTCTTAACTGAATCGCACACTTATCCCAGACTGAAGGCACCCTTCCACCAGGCACATAGGGATGGTGACTACTATGAACGCAGTGGCAAATTCAGACACAGACACAGAACCAGTATCAGCAGGTGATGGTACACCGGAATCGCTCGAGTCGGAGGACCCGCCGGCCGAGCTTTCCAAAGACGAACTATTTCACCTGTTACAGAACCAGCGCCGTCGTCGTGTGCTGTTGTATCTCCAAGACACAGACGGAGAGGTCAGCATGCGCGACATCGCAGAGCAAGTCGCTGCATGGGAAAACGATACGACAGTAGCGGCGCTCGGTTCCAACGAACGCCAACGGGTATACATCGCGCTCTACCAATCACATCTCCCGAAACTCGACGACGCAGGTGTGCTCACATACGACCAACAGCGCGGCATTGTCTCACGAACACAACTGGCTGACCAGCTTGAGGCGTACCTCAACGTTGAGGCATCCCACGAGTCGAACGCCGAAATCGGAACGGAAGCGAATGGAGACGTTGACAATCAACGCATAGCGAACGGCACAAATGAGAACAGTACGACGAACGTAAATCTCGATATCCTCCGGTACTACGGTGCGGCAACGCTTGCCAGTGTACTATCGACAGCCGCGTCGGCTGCCGGACTCATCGCTATGTCTGGGGGTGCCCTCGCGACATTTATCACAGGGCTGTTCGTCGCAGTAACGATTGGTCTAACGATCCAACAACGCAGTCAGGTTGGAAACTAAACCGATCTCGGCTCTATTTTTGGAACCAGACAATCAGTGTACAAGTAGTATCACCAATCTATACTAATATATGTATTATGTCTATGATTTCCTTTTCGGATAGGTATCGAACGCATACATGAATGAATCAAAATATGTTTTTGGCTCTTGATTATAGAATGATATCAAATGTTAGCAAATGTGATTAAAAAGCGCCATTAATACTGCTCTAACTGAACGACTTCCAGACTCCATCGATATATTACACAGAATATATAACAAATATAGTCACCTGTTATTTATCTATTGATGCATCTCGTATTCACCATATCAATGCTAATTAAATGGATTGTATATCGAATATACACTTTCACCCCAGTAGATATTTACACGTGACCAAATATACCCTTCGTAAGTTCCATGATATATTTTCACCTATTAAATACCTGAATGCATCTATTATGAGAATCTGCGTTTTCGTGTGGTATCACCCTTATTCAGTATATAACAAAGACCTGATCCAGTGTACTACTCTGAATAGAGGCGCGAGAATTGCGCGTCGCAGATAATCGGGACAATGTGTGAAGGGATCGCATCTATCGCGGACGATTTCAGAAATGAATCATCATATGAATTTGAACACCTAGAATACTGTTTGTCCCTCCATGAAGCCGTCGGCGACAGAAGTTGTACGCTTGGCAATCGGAATGCTGGACGGCCTTGGGAGCCCTCTGTCACACAATTTGGAGCACCAGTATATCGAACTCATAGCCATTCACTCGATTCGTGCGCAGCGACGATCGCGACGAAACAGCCGCTGTTCCCGAATCGTATAGACGAGATGAGATGAAATTCACAACTGATCCAGCCTACACTGGGGTGCACTCGATTGATTCCGGGTTTCGGTCGAACGTTCGATTTTGGTTTGTATTGGCCTCGTACCACTCCGCAGGTGCCTTCGGCTGCAACAGTAACACCTTTCCGAAGATCGATGAAGCGTGATACAGTCGAATAACCAGCGAGGAGAGGTCCGTGTTGGACCGACGATGAATCGCCAGCTCTTCGGTGTCTTCGGTGACCGAGCCGAATTCTCACGGCTCAGTGCCATCGAACAGTTCGACCACGTCATCGAGGGCGACTCCGCAACAGTGGGAATCCGAGACGTTGGCTACGGTCTCCCGGGACGAACAACGGTGTATGAGAGCGATGATGGTATCTGTCTCATTTGGGGAGAAATCATTCAGGAAACGCCACAACCACCCGCGAAACGACTGCTCGAACGCTACGCTGAAACGGGTAAAAGCGCATTTGACGAACTAAACGGCTCGTATCTCGCATTCGTCGAGCACAAGAACGATGCGCTCCTCATCACAGATCCAATCCGTTCGTGGGAGGCGTTTTATACGGACGCACCAGGGGTTCGAACGTTTGGAACCGACGCCGCGAAAGTCGCACGAACGATTCCCGATCCACAGCTTGATGATCGCACTGTCGCTGAAATCATCCACTTCGGTACCTCGTTCAGTGACTCGACTGTCGTGACTGACCTCAAACGAATTCCCTTTGACGGATACCTTACGCCGGATTCGGTCGGTGAACTCCGTCGGTTTGTCTACCGCCCGAAGGAGTTCGATTACGTCGGAGAACTCGCTACACGGTTACAACGCGCGATCGAGCGGCGGGTCCCACTTCCGGGGCAGAAAGGGCTCTTGTTGGGTCCCGGCTGTGATTCACGAATCGTCCTTTCACAGCATCCAGAGTTGGACGCTGCGTATACAGTCGGATCTTCCTCAACTGCCTGTACTCTTGCTGGCCGCCACGGCGTCGAGTACGCGGCGCTCCCAATTTCGGAACGGTCGCTCGACATTCGGCCAGAAGTCATCCAGTACACGCAGGGCATCCGAGAATCGGTTCACATCCACCATCGAGGAAACACGGATGCAATCGATGCCGACACTATTTACCACGGAACACTGTTTGATACCCTTCTACGCGGCCAGTTCCTCCCTGCTCACGAGGTCGAACTGTTCGGTCGAACCGTCACATTCGATGGTCTTGATCCGAATCCCGACATCACACAACACGTCAAATCACGGTTTGGTTGCGCAGGAGCAGAGTCGATCGTTACTGACGATCGATTTTCCGAGACAGATATCGCGGGCCGACGTCCGAAAGATCTCGTCGAACCGTCGTTCGAGTCGTGCTGGGATCGAACTGATTCGGTGTACAACGCTATCGATCTCTTTTCAATCAAGCAGACACCAACACTCGCATTCCGAACACACCTCGCAGATCACTTCCTTGAAAGCTTCATCGCCGCCGATCGTGATCTCATCGAGTGGCATCTTACGACCCCTCCTGAGTACCGGACGGAGCGAACGTTCCGGGCAGCACTCGAACGCCTTGATGCAACGGTTCTCGGTCCGACGTCGCCAGTCCGGATTCGCTCTCAGCACCATCCGATCGAGGGGTTTCTCGAACGAATTGTCCCAGACCGAGCACCGTTTGGAAATGGATCGTCGTCGACATCGAACCCGTCGGCTGTCGACCTCGATACAATCTATGAAACCGATAGCCTCGATCAGAAGCTCTTTCCCGGCTATGACGAGATACACTCACTTCCTGCACGAGTCAAGCTGCGGATGAATGACCTTATCACATGGATCGAGTATGCTACTGGCGAACCGCGCTATACCCCAGACCAATTGATGTCTTTATTCTGATATGTAAAAACTGCTCGGCGTCTGAGAGTATTACGCCACTCTTGCTGTCACCAAATGTCACTTCCTTAAGTATCAGTGGCGTGTTGCTCGAATCGACAGAAGGAATGAGCGAACCAGAATCATCGAGAGCACACATTGAGCTTGCAGACACAGATGTCGAAGCAGAATGGTCTATTTTCCTTGCTGGGGATTGTATTTATCAAACCGAGATGGCGTCCGAGCCAGTTGGGGATGGAATACAAGATCAAATCGACGAAGCCGATCTTTCACTCGTCAATCTAGAAGCACCTGTTTCTGTCGACAGTGAACCGATCGCAAAATCAGGACCCGCGAAAGCGTCGGCCCCATCCGCACCACGGATGCTCGCATCGGCTGGCTTCGATGTGGCCTGTCTTGCGAACAACCATATTATGGACTTCGGAGCGGATGGGCTTCGGGCAACGGAACAAGCGTGCACCGAGGCAGGGATCGAAACGGTCGGTGCGGGTGAAACCATCGACGAGGCACTTTCTTTGATCACCGCTTCCATCGACAGCCAGACTGTCGCAGTCATTAACGTCTGTGAACGGGAGTTTGGTATCGCTGGCGACGAGCCAGGAACCGCGTGGGTGTCCCATCCCACAGTTGAGGAGCGCATTGAACGCGCGGCTGAGTCGGCTGATATTGTTCTCGTCGTCACACACGGAGGCATCGAGTACGTTTCGTTCCCACCACCAGGACGCCAGCAGACGCTCCGTTCGTTCGTAGAAAGCGGTGCTGATGCCGTTATAGGGCATCATCCACACGTTGCACAAGGGTGGGAGATTTATAATGAAAGTCCGATCGTCTATAGTCTCGGTAACTTCCTCTTTGACCAACCAAACCGCCCAAGCACGAGCTGGGGGCTTACCGTTTCGCTTTCGGGACACGGATCGTCACTCGCTGGACTTCAAATTATCCCGACCGAACAGTACGACGGTCGCGTCCATAAGATGGACGATCCAACCTCACATCTCACATATCTCGGGCAGGTTTCGGACATCACCGCTGAGCGCGAATCGTTGCAGGCACATTGGCAGGAGCTCGCGGTGAGACTGTTCAAACAGCGATATTCGAGCTGGCTTCGGACAGGAACCGCCGCCGGACCGACCCAACTACTCAAAGACCCACGCGCAGCACTCGGGAACGCGTGGGATAGCTCCGAACGACGCACAGAGATGCTCACGCTCTTGAACGTCATTCGAAACGAATCACACCGAGACGTTATCGAGACAGCGCTCGCCGTCGAAGCAGGAGATATCCCCGACAAACGAACACCCGAGATAGAGCGAACGGTTCGTGATCTGCTAGAGTGGACGGAGGACCGACCGGTGTACGACCGACCGTCGTTCCCCGTACGTATCGCACAGACGCTGATGAGACGGCTCGGCTGACCGGCGAATCATCAAATAGTCCCGTCATTCGCAGGGAGATGTCGCAGTCTGTTCGTTGAGCCTAGTGGTGCACAACCACATCGACAGAGGATCAGACACGTTACCTCACAAAGATCAATTTATTTTCGATGAAAACCACACACTTCACAGACGATAATAGCGAAAAGTAACTGACCCGACCTCACCCTACTCAGACCTTCTCTATCAGTATTTTCGAGAACGCTCTGCCGACGCATTTGATCCCATTGATAAAAGACCCTCGTCGGTTGTCGTCGTCGTTGGTACGACTGTTGTCGTCGTCGTCGGTGATTCGGCTGGTGTCGTTGTCGTCGTCGTCGGTGATCCGGCTGGTGTTGTTGTCGTCGTCGGTGATCCGGCTGGTGTCGTTGTCGGCGAGATTGGTGTTACTGGCGTGGTGTTGGTGGTAGTAGTGGTCGTTGTGGTTGAAGTAGTGGTATTGTGAGGTGTCGGTGTTGGTGTCGGTGTTGGTGTCGGAACGGCTGTCTGTGAGGGGGTTGCTGTGGGCGTCGCCTGAGGTGTGTCCGTCGGTTGCGGCGATAAGCCAACAGTAGTGTTGTAGTTCGTTCCGTTGGGCGCCGGTGTCGATGAAGGCGGGCCCTGATCGACAATAGAGCCAAGCACACCATCCTCTGCAGATCCGAGCGGAGTCATAGCAAGCAGTGGGAATCCAGCAGCCATGACAGCACCACTGACGAGTACGATTACTGCTGCGAGTGCGAGTATCAGCTTGATTGCAGACGATCGGCTCTGCTGGTTCCCGAACTGTTCGGACGCCTCAAAGCTCTGTTTGAGTGGCTGTGCGACAGATCCAACCGGGCCAGGGATTTTCACAAGGATTTCAAATACTTCTCCAAGATCAATCGCTCCTGTCGCAATCGCGATGAGAGAGTAGAGAAGGAAGCCTGCCGGTGGGACGATCAACATTGCAATCGGTGTTTCACCGATTATCCCAAGCCATGGTACACCGACATCTGCGACTGTTGTCGAGCCGATTGTGACCGACATAATCCCGATCACGCTGGCGCTCAAGATCGCTGTGGCACTGATTCGTCCCAGTCGCGCTCGCTTGAACGGATTGTAGCCGAGCATCCGTGCGCCCCAGACCTGAAAGAGCGGGAGAGAACCGTATCCGATCGTGGTCGAGAGAGCGGCGCCTGCCATTCCGTAGTGCGGAATGAGTGTATAGTTGAAGGCGAGATTGAGCACAGCTGCCGCCCCTGTCGCCGCGATGAGAACGCCCATGTCACCCTTCGCGTGATTGATCGTCAGTAGCGGCCGTGCAACTGCAAAACCAACAGTTCCAGGTAGGAGGATGAGCAGTGGCACGATCGCCGGTTTCATATCGACGCCGTAGTACATCGGGACGAACACCGGAGCGAGCGCTCCGAGACCGATCGCCAGCAGCAAGATCAGCAATAGGACGTATCGTGTCGCCCGCGTTGCAATATCCTCAATCATCTTGATACGGCCTTTCGCCCAGTGATCGGATGTCGATTGGATCATGAGCGACTGGAGCGAACGTGGAAGGAGCCAAAGGAACTGCACGAGAACGAGCGCTGCGCGGTAATATCCGGTCAGCTCACTGTTAGTGAGAGCACCGAGCATGAGAACGTCGATGTGGTACATCGAGGTCAGTAAGAAGATGTAGATGACCGTATTATGGTTGAAATAGAACAGCTCCTTTCGAGGAAAATCCTTGGGTACCGGTCGGAATATCATTCCAAGTGAGATGTGTTTTGAGATAAAAACAATCGCGATAACGAACACGAGCATGCTGGCAAATATTTGCCCGACGAGCACGCCAGCGACGCCGAATTCGAGTGCCGCGAGTGCGATTGCAGTGACTGAAAATGAGACCTGATAGATGACGTTTAATGGTTCGCCAAGGTGTTCGAGTTTCAGTCCCATCAACGCTCGTCTGACGTATTCGCGGAACTGCGACGCGACGACGAGCAGCGCCAACAAGAAGAAATACGGATTATACTTCGGCTGCAGAATGGCCCCAACGAGTCCAAATTCGGCGGCAAATACGAGCGCGCCCGCTGCAATGAGAGCTAAGATGAGTGCTAGCCGGAAGTAGTATGCGAACACATGATTTTTCCAGTTACTGCCCTCACGTTCCTCCGAGATATACTTACGGACGCCACCGTTGATTCCTGAGCTGACAAGGATGGTCAACAGACCAAATGCTGAGGTCAGCGTTGCGTATTCCCCGTAGGTTGTAACACCGAGAATACGCACCAGTAGCGGTGAGAACGCCGCTTGAACGATCAAAATCGCCACCTGTGAACCGGCGATCGCAGCAAACGCCGTAACCAGATTCCGTTTCACGCGTTGTCCAGTCGAATGTGGGCTGTATGGTTCTCTTTATCGGTTCTCTCCGAGACCCAATCAGCCATGGGTGATGCTATCCAGTAACGCCTGTGTGAAAACGAGGGGGGTCTTAAATACAGTGACATGATATGAAACGAGTTATGTATGTTTCTCAGTGAGGGATAACGCAGATAGGACACATTATTATAAACCATCTAACGTCACCGTTGTATCACTCATCAGTATTTGCGTGCGCCGTACAGGTGGGCCGCGATTGGAATGAATCAGAAATAAATGATGTAACCAGTTAGCCTCAACACTACCAAAACACAACACACTCACTGCTTAACTGTGCTCTTGGATGCAAATAAAACGCACGTAGTTGTAAAGGAAATCACCCGCATCTTTTGCTCAGTTCTTACTCGTCCGATTACTCCACTTCTATTACCCTGAATAAAACCCACTAAAAAGCCATATTTTTTATCTTTATTCCATCATACATAAATTAATCTGATGGATGGTATCCGGATATCAAATAAACTGTTTCAGTTGTCCAGAAACAGTTGTATGTATGTTTATGTGGAGGATAGTAATACCGTAGGGTAACTGAGGGGAAATAGAGATGGACCCAACAATCGGCAGAAGGCAGACGGTGAAGCTGCTGGGCGGTCTCATCGTCACTGGTGGTCTCGCAGGATGTACGAGCGACGAAGCAGGAAACCCAGACCAAACCGAAGGAGCTGGGAACGGGACGACAACATCCAGTAACACTGAGCAACCAACAGCGACGACGGATTCGACTGCGACCGCAACAGCCACGCAGACAGAGAGCGCAACAGAGGAGCCAACCTCAACAGCGACCGAGAAGGAAGAGAGTGGAAAAGGAAAGGCGGTTTCGTTTGCCTCAGACGATGGACGAACCGTTGAAGGAACACTCTACGGAAGCGGCTCCTGTGCGGTGGTTTTCGCACACGGAGTTGGCTTCAAACGAAGTGCCTGGGAACCACAGGCGCTCGAAGTCGCCAACGGTGGCCATGCTGCGCTTACGGTTTCGCTCAATCACGACAACGAGACCGGTGCCGTCAAGACACTCGTCGGTGCCGTCAACTACCTTCGAGAGAAACAGAGTGCAAAAACTGTTGTCGTCGTCGGATCGAGTGCCGGTGCCAATGCAGCAGTGAAAGCGAACACTGTATCTGGGGCAAACATCGACGGGTCAGTCATTATCGCACCCGGACGCGCCGCCGAGTACGCGCCAGATCTCTCTGGAGATCTGCTGTTCGTCGTTGGAGAGGGTGACGAAAGACAGTACGTCGGAACAACCGATGCGATGCATCAGGCAGCACCAAAGCCGAAACGTCTGGAAAAACTTTCGACCGACAAACACGGACAAGAGATCTTCGACACAAATCAAGGATCCAAGCTCACGCAGCTTATCACCGAATTCACCGACACTACGTGTTCCGGGTAGCGTAGGTGTAGGTGTATGAAAATAGCTTCCCCGTAGGCATAGTCCAAACAGTATGGGGAAGTGAATTGTTTTATATCAATATTATTTAATAGATTAGAATGCGGAGTTCGAGCTGGTAACAAACGGGAGTTAGATCGGAGGATAACCAGTACAATACATCAATAGGTGCAAAAAAATGATGTCAGATCAAAGGAAAGAATGATTATGGAGAGGATAACTAAGGGGATGCAAATACTACACTACGATGGCGCCTCCGTTGGAGGTGTCTGACTGCACGGGTCGAAACGGGATAGCGAGAACCTATGTGCCATCGCCACTGCCAGCCACATACCGCTCTCTATCCCGTACTCATCACTATCCATTAAAATAACTAACACATAGACAATGCGAACAATGGTACACTGACATAACATATTATTCTCATTCACACAGCTAGTTATAAATAAGTATCACTAAGATAATTAAGTCTGGATCAATAGTATATCAATTGACGCATGGAAAAACGAGACGGTCGGCGTAAACGATCACGGAAGAGAAATCGGCGCCGAAGCGGACCCCGAAGTCGCGACAATTTAGTTAACAATAAACGGCTCTTGCAAGGTGGTTTAGTCCTCGCTGGTATTCTCCTTTTCATCATAGGAATGGTAATTACACTTATGGGTGGGTTTTCGCCATCAAACAGCTCCCCGAACACAACAGAGACCGATCAACCAACCGCCACGTCAACACCGACGCCGGAACCAACCGAAACGCAAACAGCAACGGAAACAGCAACACAGACGACCACTGAGGCACAAACGGTAACAGAAACAATTACCGAAGGACAAACAGTAACGGAGACGACAACTGAAGCAGCCACCCCAACGCCGTCCGCGACACCAACACAGTCCGAGACGACAACGCCGACGCCGACTCCAACTCCATCGACGACACCGACTCCATCCGCGACGACAACACAGTCTGAGACGCCAACGCCAACCCCGGTCGCCACGATTCCTCCCGAACCAGAGGAGGGTAATTCTACCGACCTGCTATCGATGCCGGCGCAGTAGGAATACTAACTTGTGATTTCCAGCAACGTTGAGGGGACGAGCGAGCCGAGAGTCGAAATATGACTGGGGAGAATGCACGAAGCAAGACCCCTCCTTTGGTTTCGCTCACACACCGCTTTTGATGAGCGAGACATCAACTCCGTTCGATAGACACGTTAGTATATAAGTAGACCATACACAGTTTCGTGAACACAGTCGACCAGACCGACATGAAGGCCGCCGTGCTCGTCTCGGGAGGGATGGACAGCGCCACAGCCGTGTACGAGGCTATCGACCAAGGGTATACGCCCTACATTCTGCACGTCTCCTACGGTCAGCAAACAGTATCGAAAGAGTACGAATGCGCTCAGGCGCTCGCTGAAACGGTCGCTATTGATGACTTTTTGCACTTACAAGCAGACCATCTCGCTACGATTGGTGCATCGAGCCTTACCGATGATACGATGGCAGTTCCGGATGCAGAGATGGACTCCGAAACGGTACCATCGACGTACGTACCATTCCGAAACGCGAATTTGCTCTCAATAGCAGTCTCTTACGCGGAAGGAGTGGAATGCGATGCGATCTTCATCGGCGCTCACAGCGAGGACTTTTCTGGATATCCAGACTGTCGTCCTGCGTTTTTCGAGGCATTTCAGCACATGATCGATGTCGGGACAAAACCTGATACCGAGATTGATCTCCGTGCGCCCTTTGTCGAATGGTCGAAAACCGACATCGTCGAACGAGGAATCGAACTCGGCGTCCCGTTCGATAAAACGTGGAGCTGTTATCGTGACACAGCACCCGCTTGTGGGACCTGCGATGCCTGTGCATTCCGGCTGCAAGCATTCCAGCAAACCGGTGTTCGTGATCCAATCGACTACGCAGAACGGCCGACATACGCGGAGTAATCATTAAAAGAATCAGTCAGTAGAACGAATTGAGAAGCCTCAAGCTCGTTCAGTCACCGGAAATTCCGGAGCGAAGGAGTAGAACCGACCGCGATTTTCGATGTTAAATTACGCGTATTCTGCGAACGATAGCGTGTAATGACCACCACCACTGAAGGCATCAATATTCACGTAGAGCTCGTTGGATACGTCGGGATCCTCAATCGTGATCGTCTCGTGGCTGTTGTTCGATCGGGATGAGAAATCATACTGATCGGAAGTCGGGAAGGAATCTTTACCCTCTGTAACATAGAGATCGAAATCGGCATCCGACGGACCACTCAACCGAAGCACGATCTTACTCGGATCCTCATAACCCCACGTATAGGAGATATAATCCGTATCGCGGTGGTTTTGAAGCGAATGGTCGACCTCTGTAGTGATGAAGTCAATATTCTCTCGCCCACTATCGCTGTCACTATCAGAACCAGAATCAGAGCCAGAGCCGGATCCAGAGTCAGAACCAGAATTAGAGCCAGAGCCGGATCCAGAGTCAGAACCAGAACCAGAACCAGAACTGGATCCGGGTCGGGTTGTAACTGCTTTTCCGGCGTCGATCCGACCTGCGCCTTGCTGTTCGCTCTGGAGACCGATATCGCTCGCGGTGTTCCTGAGATGGGTCCGTAGTTCTTCGTTGGTAAGGTCCCACTTAGCGAGTGTGAGGCCCGCAACACCTGCAACGACGGGTGAAGCCATCGACGTCCCGGAGGCCGATTTGTATCCGTCGTCAGTCCACGTCGAGAGGACGTTTGTGCCGGGGGCGGCCAATTCGATTTTGTCGCTGTAGTTAGAGTACTGCGCTATCGACCCATCGGGATTGAGCGCTGATACTGCTAGACATTCGTCGTAGCCAGCCGGGTACGACGTCTCGTTGCGTCCGTTGTTGCCAGCAGCGACGACGACAAGCGCACCCTTTGAGGTCGCGTACGAGACGGCGTTCTTCATCGTTTGAGAGTGACCACCGCCGCCCAGAGAGAGGTTGATTACGTCCGCTCCTTGATCGGCCGACCACTCGATTGCATCTGCAATATCCGATACAGCTCCCCATCCGGATCCGTTCAACGCCCGAGCCGAGAGGATGGTTGAGTTCCCAACACCAGACACGCCACTGTTGTTGTCGACACTTGCAGCAGCGATGCCAGCGACGTGGGTCCCGTGTGGCTCCTTGGACAGACTTTTCGGATACGGATCGCTGTCGTTGCCAAGGAAGTCCCGACCACGGTCGCTAGCCATGTTCTGTTCCAAATCCGGATGGTCGTATTTCACACCCTGATCGACTACAGCGATGGTCACATCAGAACTTCCAAGGGTCTCGTCCCATGCAGTCGGTGCATTAATCTCTTCAGCAGCGTACTGCTCGTCGAACTGAGGATCGTTCGGACGGAACTGAGCTTGGTACGTTTCGTTTTTCTCGACGTATTTGACCGGTCCGGTGTCGTCGATCGCCTTCGATAAGGACTGGTGTGTACGCGCGCAGGTGTTCTCATCATCAGGGAGTTCGATGGCAGCGTAGCCAAGGGTTCCGTTCTCGTGAACCACACTCGCCTCTCCTGGGAGGTGTGTTTCGACTTCCGACTGAGTACCGTCCGTGCTCACACTCACACCGACGATCCATTCTTTTGACTTCGGTCCCGGTTCGCGACCGGGAGTCGCCGAGGCGACTCCGGGAACGCCAGCCATCCCCGCGAGTCCGCTCAATCGGAGGAACATCCGTCGGTCGAGTCCCGAACGATCGTGCATATTCTGAATGGAAGGATAACCAATAATACGTTAAATCTTGCTATATCGGCAGACCAAGCACAACAAATAGATATTTTTTATTATCTAAGATGTATGGAGATATCTATACTCTGGACACTATGTGGATACACCTGTCGAAATCGTAGCCAGAAACGGCTTTCAGTGCTGACGAATAGTGACGGGCATGAACAGTCTATTGCGGTGGTTTGGCGGCGACGATCGCTCTCGCGTCGGATTATTCGTTGACGGACCGAACGTGCTTCGAACGGAGTTTGATGTTGATCTCGATGACGTTCGAACGGCCGCAATAGAACACGGTCGACCGGTATTAACGCGTTTGTACGTCGACGAGCACGCAACTCCCGGGCTAATTCAGGCCGCAGAGGCGCGCGGATTCGAAATCATAGTGACGAGTGGCGATGTCGACGTGAAACTCGCAGTTGATGCCGTCTCAGCCGCCGTCCGCAACGAATTCGATTTGCTCGCAATCGTCTCGCGCGACATGGACTTCAAGCCCGTTCTCGAAACAGCAGCCAGACACGGCCTCCAGACACTCGCTATCGCGCCCGGAACGCACGGCCGATCCGATGGGCTACAGAACGCGGCGCACGATGCCATCACGCTCGAATGAAACCGGGCTTTTTGCCAGGGAGATCCATCAGTCAACTATGCAAGAACGATCGACATCAACATCGCGACCGGTACTCGACAACCATCTTCATCTCGATCCGGTGAACGGTCGTGGAGTAGAGGCAGCGGAAGCATTCGCTGCCGCGGGCGGAACACATCTTCTGGTGCTGAATAAGCCATCATGGCACTACGCTGTCGACGTGGCTGATGCTGATGATTTCCGCGTCGGATTTGATCACACAATTGACGTAACACGACGGGCAGCCGAGGTGTTGCCAGGGGATGCGTGGCCCGTTCTCGGTGTTCATCCAGCCTTGATCTCTCGGCTCGTCGATCAGGGGATGACTCCAGCAAAAGCGTGTGATCTCATGCAGGTAGGGCTCGACGTCGCCGCTGAATACGTCGCGTCGGGAGATGCGCTTGCGATCAAATCAGGTCGTCCCCACTACGATGTGAGCGATGACGTGTGGGACGCCTCGAATTCGGTGATGCGCCACGCGTTCTCTCTCGGTGCCGACCACGGATGTGCGGTACAGCTTCACACCGAGGGTGGAGAGGATTTCACTGCCGTCGCCGAATGGGCAGAACAATCAGGCCTCCCACGCGAGCGTGTCATCAAACATTACTCTGCGGGTCGATTATCCGGACCGATACCAAGCGTCCTTGCAGACAAAGATGAGCTGGTGCGCGCCGCAGAGGCAGGCGAGCCGTTCATGATGGAAACCGACTTCATCGACGATCCGGATCGACCGGGAGCGGTGCTGGGACCAAAGACAGTCCCCCGGAGAACCGCGTGGCTGCGCGAGCAAGGCTACGAAGCAGCGCTCGAAATAGCCCACGTAGAAACCCCAAAAAGTATATATGGCATCGATATTCGGGGAACACTCGACGAAAATCGGCTCTAAAGCAGTCACGAGGAGACTGGGGACCATCCCGGGTATCGATGGTGAGTGAGAAAGGCATATCATCGACTGGCTGTTGTGTCCTGTTATGAGTTCCCCCGAGGGTGAGTACTACACTGATGAACGGTGGCAGAATTGGATTGAACGGTTGACATCGGAGGAGATCGATTTGGAGGATGAAGAATCCGGCCGACTGCTCCAGAATTTTCAGGACGACACGGTCATCGCGATCGCAAAAATCGTCACTGACTACGACGAGGGCGAGCTGGACGAAGAGACCGCACTGTCGGAGCTGTCTGACGTACGCGAGATCGTTCTGACGGATGTCGACCTCGATGGTGAAGACGAAAACACCCTAATGTTGGTGAACGCGGTTCAGACGGCGCTCGTCTGCGTGTTCTATGCCGCCGAAGAATACGTCGTCAACGAGGCACCCGAGACCGATATCGAACAGTATATCGAAGCGGCGCGCGACGCCGAAGCCGAAGAGGATTTCGAAACCGCTCTCGGCTACTGCGCACAGGCTGGTGCGAGCATTATTGACGGCGAAGAACTAGAGCCGAGCGTTGGGGAAGAGCTCGAATACGGTCCCGTCGCGGACTGGGTCACTGGTCTCCGGAGCCTTCAGATCGCGATGGCAGACCCCGAAGTGGTCGAAGCCGAAGAGAGCTGAAGCGTCACTACCAACACGGTGTGAAACAAACGAGAACAGGGCTGCGAAGACTCGTCTGAACGTTCGACACCGTATCGATACTGCTCCCGTCTCTTCGGCCAAGCGGTACGAGAGCGACTCTCGAAATGAGTGCGGAAGGCTATCCTTCCTGAATCACCAGTTGCAAGGCAGAGATATCTTCACCTTCAAGATTATTTCTGATCGAACTCTCCAAGCACGTAGTGGGATGCCGATGAATTCGTATAGTAGAGTCCAATTCGCCCTCCTTATTTTATCGTGGATGATGAACCTCGTGCATGGAGTTCTTCATCGAGTACGCGAACACGACAAGCGGGATCCTACTTACTCCGCTGGCGGCCCAGAGCGCGCTCGTCGATATCCTCTCCGGTTTACTTCCTATCTTCATCATTGCCGCATTCGTCGGTATTTTTGTCGCCAAAGTCGGGCGGTTTCCGTATACAATCGCGCTGTTGATCGCCGGATTCGGTGTCTCGATCGTCATAAGCGTTGTCGACCGACCACTCATCATCGAGAAGATCTCACTCTCGCACGATCTCATTCTCTTTGTTCTTCTCCCGCCACTTCTGTTCGAAGGGGCAGCAACGACCGAGTTCGAGCGGCTTCGTCAGAATCTACGTCCGGTACTCGCACTTGCGGTTGTCGGATTGCTACTGTCGATCACGCTTCTTGGAATCGTCGGCCAAGAGGTGTTCGGCTTTCCGTTGCTTGTCTCGCTCCTCTTTGCGTCAATGGTTCTCCCAACCGACCCAGTGTCAGTGCTCGCACTTTTCGAGGAGCTCGGTGCTCCCGAGCGACTATCGGTGCTCGTTGAGGGGGAAAGCCTGCTCAACGACGGGGTTGGTGTCGTCGTGTTCTCCGCGTTTTTGTTGTACGTTAATAACGGCACACCGGCTGGAGATCTATTTACGATCGGTGGTCTTTCGCGGCTGCTCGTCGATATAGCCGTGGTGAGCCTTGGCGGTCTCATCGTCGGCTTTGTGGCTGGTTACGTGATCTACAGCGTTATGATCAATCTCGACGAGCAGATGACCGAGATTGTTCTCACGTTCATCCTCGCATACGGAAGTTTCCTGGTTGCAGAGCACTATCTCCACGTCAGCGGCGTCATCGCAACCGTCGTCGCGGGGTTGTTCATCGGCAATCGTGGTGCGGAGTATGCGATGAGTCCGCAGACAAAAATCTCCATTTTCAACAGTCTCGAAACGGTCGCGTTTCTCGTCAATACGTTTCTCTTCATTATGATCGGCGTCGTGACACCGGTTAACCAGCTCATCGAACACGCCGGACTCATTCTTCTTGCCATCCCGCTTGTTCTCGCTGCTCGGGCAATCACCGTCTACGGACTCACCACGTTCGTGAACAGGGTGAACGAGCCGACAATATCCCGATCATACCAGCATGTCATCGTCTGGGGAGGACTACACGCCTCAATCCCGATCGCGTTGGTGTTAGGACTTCCTGCCGAAGGCCTGCCAATTGAGCAACTGCGAGCAATGGTCTTCGGGGTCGCTGCGTTCAGTCTCGTCGTGCAAGGATTGACAATGGAGTCACTTCTCGATTACCTCGGGATCGGGACGCGATCGACGGGACGGGAGCTCTACGAACTGCTCGTCGGGCGTGCTCGGGCCGTCGAAAGCGCACTCAACGCCGCCGATCGTCTCGATCAGGGTGGAGACATTCCGTCGTCTGTGTACAACGACTTCACCACTGAGTACGAGCAGGAAAAAGAAACGCTGGACGAAGCCATCTCACAACTTCTGCAAGAACAGCCCGAACTCCGCCACGAACAACGGTTAGCGGGAGAGCGACGAGTTCTTCAGTGGGAAAAGAGCGCACTCATAGACGCAAATCGACGCGGCGTCATTAGTAACTCAGTTAGCGAACGTCTCCTTGAGGAGGTAGATCTCAAACTCGACCGCGTCCGAGACGGAGAATCGACCGTCGATAGCGAGATAGAGGGCTACGAGGAGTTCTGGCGCTCTAAAGCCACGGAGTTTGGGCTGCTCGATTCTGAAACTGAAAGAGACGATACGTGAAAGTACATCTCTACCGAGAGATACACCAAAGGCGGTCCTCTCCGATACTGTAGCTATGACACGAGAGGAAACAGAAAGTCCGTCGTGGGTGACGCTTTCACCCGATGAGCGCATTATCTGGCAAGATCGACCTAGTCATTGGGTGATTGCCAAAGAGCTAATTATCGGAAGCATTGTCGTTGGAATCGGAATCGTCGGGATTGTTCTCCTTCCAGGACTGTGGCTGTTACTCCCTAGTGCTCTTGTCCTCATCGGAGCCATATACGCTGGCGTTACGATCTACAAACACCGGAAAGTCCGATACCTCATCACGAGCACTGAACTCTACAAAAAAACTGGAGTCTTCTCTAAGTCGGTGATTAATCTCAGACTCGACCGTATCCAGAACACATCATTCGATCAAACGTTCTACCAGCGCCTACTCGGATACGGAACCGTCCATATCGAAACAGCCGGGACAGACGGAACGGACCTCGTACTCGAATCGGTCAACAATCCAGAGCACGTGATGGGACGGATAACCGAATGCCTCGAAAAGGTCAAATCACCCGAGTACGATATTGCGTAGTTATGCGCTCTCTGCCGTGCTATCGGGAAAGCGGTCCGCAGCCGTTTTCCGGCTCGAAAAGTGTCTACGGTTCTTTGCGATCGGAATTACACAGCCAGTAAAACCATATTGAGGTGGATTAGATTGGATTGGATCGGATCGGATCGGATCGGATCGGATCGGACTGAATTCGAATCTCGGTACGGACGCGTTGCTCCCAGCTTCAA
The DNA here is from genome assembly GCF_023276375.1 of Halocatena marina. GTDB lineage: Archaea > Halobacteriota > Halobacteria > Halobacteriales > Haloarculaceae > Halocatena > Halocatena marina. The sequence continues at coordinate 2,269,994 of NZ_JALLPK010000001.1, forward strand.
ACTCTTTGATTACGTATTATCGCTTACGCATTTATCTCTGTAGAAGTGGGTCGGGGCGGATTTGAACCGCCGACTTCCTCCGTGTGAAGGAGGTATCATAACCGGCCTAGATCACCAACCCGCATACGATAGGAACAATTCCCGCGACTTAAGGATTCCTTTCGCCTACGGGATTCGACTGTCTCGGTATTCGTCGATTCGATCGCGTGATCTACGGAGCGCTCGTCGGGCATCTCGCTCGGTGCTCTGCTTCCGTTCTTCGAATTCCGCTTTGAGACGTTCGCTTCGGGTTGGTCTCGGTTCCTGATCTCGGCCGAGGACATCGCGGACAGTCCGTTCGACCGGTGACAGTGTTTCAACGACACCCCTCCGTCCTGATTCGCCAGCACGCTTCAGGTAATACCAGGTATCCTTGAAATTCCTGTTCATAGTTATCATTATCCACAGAAAGATAAAACGCTTTTGTCCAGATAATCGTGACGAAGCCAAGAGCAGACCAGAGCACATAGTGTCGATGTATACCGCACACATAGCTGTTGACTGGTGTGGCCACTTCCAGTGCGGGGCAGAAATGAGCACGAACGGAGCGGAGCACAGCACCGCGTTACGATCCGTACGACCGACCGGCCGCGTCCATCGAACGCCTGAGATGTATTCAGGCTCGTTGGTTGTACTCGTCTCTCGCAGCCTTGATGGCAGCAGCGAGGATTGCGAGCATATCGAACATATCGAGTTCACGACGAGCTTCAACTAGCTCATCTCGTGTACTTCCACTGAACTTCTCTTTTTCAGATTCAGCCTCAGATTCAGACTCAGATTCGGTCTCGGTCTCGATTTCGATCTCTTCTTCTGTTTCGATCTCTTCTTCTGTTTCGATCTTCTCATTCTTCGAATCGCTACCTCGGGACCGGAGCAGGAAGACCAACCCGCCGAACGCGAGCGCGACGAGTACCAGCTTGTGTTTCTTTCCGCTGCCGTCCATCGTACCGACGAGTACTGTGTCGGATAGTATCGAACGTATTGTCATGGACCGGTACCACTACATACTCGCTTCATCCCTGTATAGTTATTCGATTCTTAGCCCCTCTCGTATGATTTAGACATTATTTATGTGATACACCTGAATATTTAGTGACTCAATAGACGGTTCAGACGGGTGGTAGTGACGGTGACGCGGTGAGTGACCGAATTCTTCTGCCGTTTCGTCGTCGCACCGATGCTCTTACCTCATCCACGGTGTATCGGCCGACTATGGATGGTTGGCGAATTATACGAGCGCGCACTGCAGACGAGCGTGAGGAAGCTCTTGACGTTCGCCACGAGGTGTTCGTCGAAGAACAGGGTGTCTCTGTTGATCTAGAACACGACCAGTACGACGACCACGCGACGCATTTCGTTGCCTACGATGGCGATCAACCCGTTGGTGCGGCCCGGTTACGCGAATACGGTGACAGTATCGGGAAAATCGAGCGCGTGGCGGTTCGAGCATCGCGGCGGGGCGAAGGCTGGGGACGAAAGATTATGGCTGCCGTTGAAACAGCGGCTCGTGAGGAGGGTTTTATGACGCTCCGATTGGACTCACAGAACGATGCCATCGGTTTCTACGAGCGGCTGGGATACGAAGTAGTGAGTGAACCGTTCATGGATGCGGGGATTCTTCACCGAACGATGAGACGAACCCTCGATTGAACGTATTTGGCTCGAACATGTCGCTCCAAACCATACAAAAAGTGAAGTGTCACTTCTGGCCGTTGCCTACGGATATAAGCAAGCAGAAAGGCTGGATCCACCCACCGTTAGGAGGCCGGAAGCGATTGCCGGGAGAAGGGCAGCGGCGAGCGAGTAGGCTGTATCCCTGATTTCTAAGGTTCCCATCCCCGCTCTAGCGAGACTAATCATCACACGAATGAGAAACTTCAAGAGGAAAAACACCATCACGATCTCTAATCCGAGCGTTATCAACAACGGAAGACTGACACCCATCCGCCCAGCGCTGCATAGCACGTCTTTTGCCATGCCAATCCCCAACTCCTGAGCAATCGCAAGTATGATCCAAAGCGGACCAAGCAAGATAGCAGTCCCAACGACAGATGTATAAAGATCACCCCAGCCGGGCTGCATCACGATCTCGATGAGACCATGGCCCCCCCGACGAAGACCGTGCCCGCTGCGACGAAAGCCGTGTCCACTTCGACGGAAACCGTACCCGACCCAACGAAAACCGTTCCGAATCCGCCGAACGGGCGGTGTTAACAATTTAACGATACGTTCGTAGGTCTTCCCCATATGCTAACTATTAAGTTATTTCCACCGGGGAAAAATCTATCGAAAAGTTATCTGAGATATCAAAACGAATGACGACAGTCTCGCACTCTTGCTTTTTTGCATTCCTCATTCAGAGTCGACTGGTCGATCAGCTGAAACACCGAAGTTAATAACAACCGACGATTCTGACAAAATACGATACGAGCAATGAACGCAAGCGCCACTCTGTCACCTTTCACTGGGGTTACACAGAAGTATCCACTCCAGTGCTTGATTCGATCATTGAGGCAACCACAATGAGATGGACGAATGACAGTCGACAGACGAGATCCGTTGGCGTACTTCTCGCGGTATGGATCGTCGGATCCGTGGTCCTTGGGTTCGTTTTAGAGATTATTTTTGGTTATATTCTTCCCCCATCAGAAGCCAAAGGCGCTGCTCAACTGTTGGGTATCCTCCTCGCGGGAGGGCTGATACTACTTTCACCACTATACAAACGATGGAAAGACAAACAGCGAAAGCGTGTCCAGCAACTATGGGAACAGAAGACACCAGAGACGGCGGCTGAGGCTCTCTCACTCATAGGGCGTCGGGATACACAGGTACGATCGACGGCCATGGCTGTCGTCGCAGAGGTCTGTCGATCCGCACCCGGCAAGATCGTAAAGCAGTCCACAGACGACGCAGCACAGATCGTTGATCAACTAGTTCCTCACTTGACAGATTCAGACCGGGATACACGAATCCACGCCGCTGTTGCGCTGAAATTCTTCACACGGGACTATCCAGATACCGTAATCGAGCACACTGATACAATGCGTGAGGTTCTGAACGGAGCCGATTCGCCGGTACAAATCAGCGTGGCTCTCGCTGTCGGAAACTTCGTCGCTGCTCATCCTGACCACGGTGAGAAGTTCGATGATCAAATCGCCCAGCTACTCTCCGATGAAGATCCTGAGGTCCGATCGGCTGCTTGCATCGCACTCGGACACTTCCCTCCGGATCAGGCGTCCGAACAGTTACAAGAGATGACTGACGATTCGAGCCCACTGGTTGCGAGGTCTGCATCGGCAGCGCTATCGATGTTGCAAGGCGACTCAGAACCTGCTAACCAAATCTTTGAAGGAATAACAGGTGTCCAACGCAGAAGTTCTACTGAGTTCGTCGATGACTCACCCGATCGAGATTTCAATGATGTTGCGGGAATGGACTCTCTGAAGAACAGGCTCAGAGAGCAGATCATCGAGCCGTTCCACGGGAGCGATGTTTATGAAAAGTATGGCGTCGCCTCGGACAGTGGGATTCTCTTCTACGGCCCACCGGGAACTGGAAAAACGCACATCGCAACCTGTCTCGCAGGCGAACTCAGCTGCAATTATATCAGCGTCGATGTTGGCAGTATCGAAAGCAGGTGGGTCGGGGAAAGTTCTAACAACATAAAGCAGCTCTTCGACGAAGCCCATCGGAGTCAGCCGTGTCTCGTCTTCATCGACGAGATTGACGCTCTTGCCACCGATCGATCAGAGTCAAACCAGACAGCTGATAAGAAGAAGATGGTCAACCAGTTGCTGCAGGAGATGTCTACGATCGACGATTCAGATGACATCATCGTGATTGGTGCGACAAACAATCCGGACGATGTCGACGACGCCATGCTTCGGACGGGCCGATTCGACTCGAAAATACACGTCCCGAAACCAGACGCCGAAGCTCGTCTCGCAATCTTCGAACAGTACATGAACGCGCCTACAGAAGCGATCGACCCCGACGAGTTCAAACGAGCGACGCGCGGTCTTGTCGCCAGCGATATGGTTGCAATCGCCCGTCGAGCTGGCGTGCAGGCAGCTACTCGTGAACAGAAAACCGGCCGTGAGAGCATCGTTACAGAGACTGACGTGCTGAACGCCGTCGATGAAATCACAACCGAACAGGGAGGCGTCGGTGAATTCATCCAGCAGCCACCAGAGATGGACTTCTCTGACGTGATCGGAGCGAAAAAGCTGAAATCTGAGCTTCAACAAACAATCATCGACCCACTCACGAACCCGGAATTCCACGAAGAATATGGCCTCGGTGTCGAGAATGGAGTTCTTCTTTACGGCCCACCTGGAACCGGTAAAACGTACATCGCAACCTGTCTCGCAGGCGAACTCGGCTGCAGTTTCATTAGCGCGAGAGCCGGTGACCTCGTCAGCAAGTGGGTCGGGCAGGGAGCAAAAAACGTTCAGACAATGTTTGAGGAGGCTCGCTCCAATCAGCCGTGTATCATCTTTATCGACGAAATTGACGCTCTTGTCACCGACCGAAGCGCCAATCAGACCAAAAGCGAGCGCCAGATGGTTAATCAGTTCCTCACCGAGCTGTCTCACCTTAGCGATGATAACGAGGATGTCGTGGTGATCGGAGCGACTAATCGACCGGATGAGATCGATTCGGCGATGCTTCGAACCGGGCGGTTCAGTGAGAAGATCAGAGTCGGTCCGCCCGATACGAACGCTCGGATTGCACTCTTCGATTCCTACCTCGTTGCTCCCGTCAACGATATTTCACCGCAGGCCATCGGCGAAATGACGGAGGGATTCGTCGCCAGTGATATGAAGCACGTCGCCGAACGAGCCGCTCGCAAGGCTATGAAACGTGCGAAGAACGGGACGGGACCAAAAGAAGTCACACAAGCAGACGTGTCCGAAGCCGTCTCAGAAGTCCGTCGTGGAAAAAGGACTGGACGCGGATGATTGATCAACACAAAGAGCGTATCTCTCGAACTACTTCTGATTAGTTCAGCATCGCTTCATCTGGATGCTCGATAGTTGGACGAATACTCGAGAGGTTACAAATGATTTCACTGTCGATATCGTGGTCGTGCTCAACCGCGTGTTCGATGGCGAGCGTGCTGAGTTCGCGACGACTGTGAAGTTCGGTGCTCGCCGTCCATCCACAATCGAGACAATAACTCCGTTTGATCGAAAGAATCACGCGTGATTTCTTGGATGTCATCGTATTTCAGTTGTATTCTGTGCCTGATATTAGTACACCGACACGTTGTCAGTCACTGTTCGGGAAGCGTTTCTTTATGGGAACCAACCGTGAGGACAGTTGATAACTGCCGCACTCTCGTCTTCCTTGATTAGCCTACGTATGGCTGCTACGTGAATTTTTGGCCAATTTTCACCCAAATTGTCACCAACTATTGCGGCAAGAACAGATCGATCGACGGAAAATACATCGGAATCGGAGGACAGTTCAGGATCTGACTTACTACCCATGTACCAAGCACGGGCACGCTGTGTAGGATGAAGTATAGCACGTCGGTCGCTCTCCGAATTGGTTTGAGTTGTCCGAGTATCAACGGGCACAACACTTATGATGTTTTAGGCCAACCTAAAAACACGGCTCGGTGTAACCGGGCTGTGTGCATCGATCGAGAACAACAGTGGGCTATACACTGTCGGCTATACGGTCCAACCGACAGTCTGCGTCTGTCCTTCGTTCGTTAATACGTTGGTGGTTCCTCACGAACACCTTCGCGTTTGTTCACGACACGCGCAAAGACGAACAACGCATCGGAAAGTCGGTTTAGATACGTTATCGCTGCCTCGTTTACCGGTTCGTCTGTTGCGAGCGAGACTGCACGGCGTTCTGCGCGGCGGACAACGGCGCGAGCGTGATGGAGTCGCGCGCCAATTTCGCTTCCACCAGGAAGGATAAACGACTGTAGAGGATCAAGCTCCTCGTCGAAGCTGTCGATCCACACTTCTAGCTGCTTGATCTCTTCCTCACTCAGTCGGGGCGCATCACTCTCTTCGTCGGGATCCGCGAAGTCCGCCTGAATGATGTGAAGGTGATTCTGAATCGTTTGAAGATACTCATCGACATCGTCGTATCCTGAAGAGACGATAACGCCGATGAGCGTGTTCGCCTCATCGACGGTGCCGTAGGCCTCGATTCGTGGGTTCGTCTTTGAGACACGAGACATATCTCGCAGATCAGTTTTACCCTCATCACCTCGACCCGTGTAGATCTTCATAGAGCAACACAGGGGGCTGAAGGTTTATACCCCACCGGTCACGTCCTTATTGGCGTATTTTCTGTGATATCATCGTATAGCCTCGTTTTGTTGCTCTATATTCACCACTAGTGCATATAGAACCAGCAAATCTGGTTGCAATCCCACATACGATAAATCACACATCAACTATTCCAGTGACTATCTTGGTTCGACCTGCGGGTACAGCTGGCTGATGGGGATCGCAATAGTCATCTCATAAATAACCGATACAGCCGCGCTCCTCACGGATGTTCGGCCCGATAACACTGCTAACCAGATCGAATCGACGCTCAAACGCATAGCCTCCGTTCCCACAGGTCAAACCAAATCATGTTTGAGGCAGGATAGTCCGATTCGCTCGAAACATTAAATGCAGTGATTCCTTCGACCGACACGAATCGTACACCGATTGATTAATAGTAGAACACCCATGATGTCTCGGTGATGACCTTACCCTGTTGCCTATATCCAGTCATATTTCTACAATCGTAAAGTAGCACCGCGAATTTATTTTCCACCGATAATTACAAAATTTTTCTATTTATTATATAAATAGAGCCGGTACAACTATATTGTATCCAGTGGTAATCACTACTAGATGGGAGTTGTTAGCACGCCTTTATTGGATGAAGCACGGTCGATCTTCACCGATCTGGGATACACCGTGTCCAACGCAGGGACCGAGCTTCGAGCAGAGCGCAAGTGGCGTGTCGTGTATGTGACGGCTTCGAATCCGGATGAAACGCCGGAGCATGGGGAGCTCCGGTGTTTCGTGACTCGCGAGGATCACGCCTCATCGTTGTGCGACGACTTACTCGCACGCGCGCCAGAATATGATTGGGCAGTGATGGGTCTTACGGATACCGGTGGGTATCAGATACATCATCCGACGATAAGTGAGGGACTGCCGACGTGATAGGAAGACAGTAACGGAGAAAGTCGGATCGAAGATTGGACGTTCAGATAGTATATAACGAATGTCTTATCGCGCTGAGTCGAGTAGACAGTCCATGTTCGTCGGGCACGGGCTGCTGGCGTTTGCCGTTGTCGCTCTTTTTACACGACGGATGGGATGGTCACGCGAGCGAGCACTATCTCTCGGACTTATCGCCTGTGCATTCGGAACCATCCCCGACGTAGACATGTTGTATGCGCCGATTGGACTGTTCGCAGGAGCAGGTGGACTACTCGAACGTGCGGAGAATTTCTGGACAGCGAGTACGCTCGTACATCGGACAGTCACACACTCTCTGATCGTTGGCAGCATTGGCGCTCTTGGCGCAACAGCGTGGACGGGAGACACGCAGTCACGGCATGTTGGGATTGTTCTACTCAGCCTGCTCGTAGCCATAACCACGTTGCTGAGTGGTGGTCTCGCTGGTGCGATTATGCTCGTATTCACGCTTGCAGTTCTTGCTGTTGCAACCGCTGCAGGACGGCTCGGCTTCGGCTCACGCGCTGTCTTCGGGGCAGCGCTGTTCGGCCTACTCAGCCATCCGTTTGGTGACGTATTCACAGGTGCGCCACCTCAGTTTCTGTACCCACTCAGCATGCAGCTAATCGAAGGACGAGTTGCCGTCAGTCAGTCACCGACCCTGCACCTCCTCGGTGCAGTGGGAATTGAACTGGCGACGATGTGGCTCGCTGCAATCGCCTTCTGCTCGATTGCTGACCGACAACTCCGCGACCACATTGAGCCGTGGGCCGTCCTCGGCGTTGTCTACGCGGTTGCTGTGCCGACTATCCCACCGCCAACACTTGCGTTGTCCTATCCCTTCGTAGTCTCCGTTCTCGGTGTGGGCGTTGTGTGTAGTGTCCCGCGACTGGACCCACGCCGTCACGAATGGCTCACCGCAGCAGTGACGGGCCTCACCGCTGTTACCGTCGCGGTACTCACATACGTAGTGACGTACAATATACTCAAAATTTGAGACGGAAGTGCAAACACACAACACAGCCGACCCGTTTGTTCCAGCCGTATACGTTTTAGCGAGCCAATTCGTGAAACAAGTATGAACACGTCGGGACTGGGACAAACGCTTCGGAGTGAGCGAATCAATGCGTTGCTTGCGTGGGTGCTCGTTGGCTTTGTCGCTGTTGTTGCCGTCGTAAATGTCGGGATAGATCTACTTTGGGCGGGGTTCGCAGCGTGTGTCGCGGTGCTCGGTGTGGTTCCGGCTGTTGCTGTGCGCTCGCTGCGCGCGATGCTTCCGTGGGAGGTGCTCGCGCTCGCGTCGCTCCCGCTTCTCGCTCAGACGTTCAGAACACCGGGGACTGGACAAGTTGCGACCTACCTCGCTGTCGCAGCAGTGGCACTCATCGTCGCCGTTGAACTCCACGTGTTCACTCCCGTAGATATGAACTACTCGTTCGCTGTCCTTTTCGTCGTCGTCACGACCATGGCTGCTGCAGGCGTTTGGGCAATCATCCGCTGGAGTGCCGACATCTATCTCGGCATCAGTTTCGGACTCACAGAACGAGAGCTGATGTTCGAGTTCGTTGCCTCTACGGTCGCTGGCCTCCTTGCGGGAATCATCTTCGAACTCTATTTCCGTCGGTTCATACGAGCACACGAGCGGCTGGAGGTAGATATATGATCTTCGCTCAACTTGGAATCGAGCAGCGTCACCAACGTCGCGTCGTCTGGTTCATGGAAGTCGGACTGGTTGGTATGTTCTTCATCGGTCTCGAACGCCAAAACACGGGCATCATCGTCAACACTGCCATCGCGCTTGCCGTTTCACAACTCCCGCCAATCTTAGAACGGGATTACAATATACCAATGAATCCCGGTCTCACGCTGTGGATCACCGCTGCCGTCTTCTTACACGCGCTCGGGACTGTGGGTTTTCCTGGAACGAACTCGTCGTTCTACAATTCGGTTTGGTGGTGGGATCACCTCACGCACGGGCTTTCAGCATCGGTTGTCGCCGCCGCTGGATACGCTACTGTTCGCGCGATCGACGTTCATCTCGACGAGATTGAGCTTCCTCCAAAATTCATGTTCGTGTTCATACTCATGTTCGTCATCGCGTTCGGCGTTTTCTGGGAAGTCATCGAGTTTGCGCTCGGTGAACTTTCACACATCATTGGTGGCAGACCGATTCTCACACAGTACGGTATCAACGACACGATGCTTGATCTCGTGTTCGATACTATTGGAGCAGTTATTGTCGCCATCTGGGGAACAGCACATCTCAGTGGTGTTGTCGGTGCACTTGTCCAGCGATTCGACGATCGCAGTTGATACTCGTCTGTTCAGCTCAGCCACTACATTGACGAATCCTGAGACCGTATGTCATGCTAACCATCCCCGTGCCCGAATACCGAATCCAGCACAGGGGTGGCTGTACGAATCGTTCGCAGAACACAGACACAAGATGAGAGCCATGGTGTATAAGAAAATCACCTTGATCGGAACAAGCAAGGATGGATTCGACGCGGCGACGACAGACGCCGTCGATCGAGCAGAGAGAACACTCGATAACATCCTCTGGATCGAAGTCGAGAATCTTGGTGTCGAGATTGCCACTGTCGATAGCCGCGAGTATCAGGCCGAAGTCGAAGTGGCGTTCGAACTCGCCGAATGAAAAATGAGGAGACGACTATTTTTCGATCGTTGTCACCGAAACACGGCGATCGCGTGGGCCGTCACATTCGATGAACACAATTGATTGCCACGTTCCAAGCACGAGCGCGCTATTCTCAACGGGGACTGTGACGTGCTCACCGAGAAGCATCGCGCGGAGATGTGCGTCGGCGTTCCGATCGATGTCGTCGTGAGCGTATCCGGCACCTTGTGGAACAAGCTCGTTGAGCACGCGCTCAACATCGGATCTGAGCCGTTGTTCATCTTCGTTGACAACGACACCGGCGGTCGTGTGAGGGACGAACACCGTACAAAGTCCCGAATCGATATCGAGAGAGGCTGTCACTCGATCAGTAACATCGATGTACTCGACGCGTTCGTTTGTGGAGAGTTGAAATTGCATGTGGAATCTGATCGGTCAGGATGAACGATGTGGCCCGCGTTATGTCCGGAATGACTCGCCACAGCCACACTCGCTGACCACATTGGGATTTTCGACGTGGAACCCCTCTCCTTGAAGCCCTCCTTCGAAATCGAGGATACTCCCTTCGATGTAGTTCATACTCGCCGGATCGACGAATATCCGCAGCCCGTGGTGTTCGTAGATAGTGTCGTCTGCTTCCGGTTCGTTATCGAAGCGCATTCCGTAGGAAAGACCAGCACAACCCCCTTGTCGAACGAAGAGACGAAGCCCGGCTTCGTTCGTGTCCATATTCTCCCCGTTCAACAGACCGAGAGCTTCCTCTGCAGCCGTCTCAGTCACATCGATCGTTGTATCCGTCTCCACCGTCGAGCTCATGTCTCCCTCTACCATATGAAGACTGTTAATCTTGACGCCAGTCACCGGATCACGGACAGTTGAGCGGTGACAATCGACGATCGGTTTCGTGGTTCTTGTATGAATAATATCGTTGACGATACTCGAAATGAATCGTAGAGCGACGAAAGTTCCATATGTCACTGCCAGAAACGACCCCACATGATTCGACAGCTGCTGTACGGAGTACTCGGAGGAATTGGTGTGGTCACAGGCATTCTCGCGGTTGGACTCGCGGCAACCCACGTTGGGTTCGTGCTCGATGATCCGCCCCTTTTGATCGGATTCGTCGGGACGTTCGTCGCGGGATGCTTGCTCGTGGTCCAAGGAGGCAAAACAGTCGCCGCACAGATCCCGCATCGGTTGACAACACAGTGAACTGATTACGCCCGATTATCGAGAGACGTCAGACCGTCACTCGTTCTCGTTCTTGTTCTTTGTCGTGTCCTCGTTTGGTTTCTGTGCTTGTTTCTCGCGCAGTCGATTCTCCGCTCGTCGGAAGACGCCACGGAGCGAACTCACTTCTCGTCGTGTTGGGTGCGCGCGTCCGAGCACGCGGCGCCAAAGGCGTCGAATACGGGATTGCTGTTCGGGAACGATGCCAACCGGCTCGATGAACGTCTCGAACTGATCGTGCAGGCCCTCAATGTCTCGCTCGGAGGCACGAACGATTTTTGTTGGATGTTGGGTTTCGTCGACAGTGATCGATCGGAGTTCGTAGAGAACGATAGTGGCTGCCTGACCGAGGTTGAGAACAGGGTAGGCTTCACTCGCCGGAATAGAGCAAATTTCGTCGAGTGACGAGAGTTCCTCGTTGTGGAGACCGACGCGCTCGCGGCCGAACACGATCACTGTCTCGGTCCCCACGGTGGTAAGTGAGTCCGTAAGTTCACGCGGTGTCACAAACGGATAGCGGACGTGTCGTCGATCGTCGCTGTTAGTGACCGCTGTACAGCCCACCGTGTGGAAGTTCTCTATCAGATACTCGAAGGAGACCGTTTGGGCGTTTGGAAGCACATCTTCGCGCGCCTGTCCCGCGAGAGCGTAGGCCTCACCGTCGGGATCGAGATCTGGTGGATCAACGAGATAGAGATCGGAGAGACCGAAGTTCTTCATCGCTCTAGCGATGGTACCGACGTTGCCGGGAGTCTGTGCGTCGACAATGGCGACCGAGATCATACCTCAAGATCGTCGAAATCGAGATCCAGTGCTTCGCGCTCTTCCTCACTCAACGATGCAAGCTCCTCTTCGAGCGACTGCAGCTCCTCATCAGGTTCCGGGTCCGGAACCGAGTCGGGATCGGTATCGACGTGCTCGATCCCACCGTAGCCTTCGGGCGCACGCCCACCGTCTGCAAACCACTGGTGGAATGCGTTCGAAAACAACCGATCACCGACGAGTTCGCGTCCATCCTCTTCTCGAAACCAGTAGAGAAAGTCCACTTCGTGTCTGTTACAGAGGACGGTCTCTCGGAGTGGTTCGCCGTAGACGACGGCGGCCGACCGACAGCGCTCTTTTTCTTCTTCACCGTGGATTAACCAGCAGGCATCACACGGATCGTTGACAACATCCATCAAGCGAGAGATTCGATCTCGCGTATCGGGAGACATATCGGAAAGAGCCCTGAAATCCCCCTCCTCGTTGAACACCTCCTCTTCGTCGAACCGCCACCCGCGGAGTCCGATACTAACTTTCGTCATGAGATCGGGTAGCCGGTGGGAGGTGAAAAGCAGCGTGCTTAGCACTCACTCTCCAAAGACTACCGATTGCTATTCGAAGGCGGAATCGTCGATAGACGAAAGATCGGTTGCTTCGTCGAACGATTGATACTGCTTGCGCCACTCGTATCGTACATGGCAACAATCGTTCCGCCGCGTGAACGCGTTTGTGAACGCTGTGGTCGGGGAGACATTTGGGATGAGGAATCCGAAAATTGGGTCGTTGCTGACGATCCCGGTGACCCATTCTGTCTCCACGATTGGGACATCAACGGTACATACAACCCGGTTGATGAGTAGTGACTGGCAATGCCGACTGCCTACATCACCGCACCGCCCGACAGCGCGACTGATCTCGCTCGGATGCTCGTCGACAAGCGACTCGCAGCCTGCGTGAATCGCATTGACTGTCAATCGATCTACCGCTGGGAAGGCGAAATAGCCAACGAAGAAGAAGTAATTCTGTTAGCGAAGACAACAGACGAACGCTACGACGATCTCGTCGAACAGGTCACTAAGGCTCATCCGCACGACGTTCCCTGTATCGAGCGCTTCGATGACGTTCCGATCGAGTCGTTCGCCGCATGGCGTGATGCGTCCGTAGCGTAATAGAGTTCAGCAGACTCTAGTCTGATGTAATACATATGACCCGAGTTACACTCGATTGGTACGCCGATATTGGGCTTCTGAGTCAGTTTCCTCCTTGATGATTGGTCTATTTGAGAACGACCGCGACAGTTATTACTGTTGGCAAAGGATTCCATTCCATGTGCGTACGGTACTATGAGAACCAACATTCAATGTGGGGGTTCGAATGGTCAATCTGCTCCAACGGGAACTGATTGGCCAGTTTGTCGGTAGCGACTTTGATCCCTGCTCTGCCACCTGTAGTTTCCACGATGGCACGTGCACGCTTGAAGCCGGAGATACGCTTCAGATAGAAATCGAGCGCATGTGTGGTGAGTGGGTACCGTTGTTTCATCGTTGTGCAGACCACGCTGTCGAAGCGTTTCCGGAGGAACACAGTGTCCACGGTGTCGATCAGGCACTCATCGATACGACGCTTGCTCCAACTGGCGCGCATCTACCCGAGACGAACGAGTACGCGCCTGATGCGCTCACGATCGCTGATATCGAAGTTGTCGATCACTCGCCTCCGACGGAGGGCCGCCGGCCGACCGATCAGGACTGACAGACCGACGCGAACACGTCTTCGTGAAGCGTGTTCGAAACGTGTTCCATTAGCGTCCGTAGGTTTACCGTGTCATCACGGTTGTACGAAACGAGCGTCGAGAGCGCGTCCTCGTCTCCGCTTTCGTACTGTCGCCAGAGCCTGACAGCGTCACGGCCAGTAATGTCGGGTTGATCGCGTCCGATTCCGATGTCCTGTTCGATCTGTTTCAGTCCACCGGATAGTCCAAGCTGGCGGCACGGATACATGAGATCAATGTGTGGTGCGTCGATGCTGATGTCGAAGGCAGTTTCGAGAAACGGTACATCGAACCGCTTGCCGTTGAACGTGACGAGCAACGGGGCAGTGCTGATGGTTTCTTGGATAACATCGCTCGTCAACGGTTCGCCAACGCCGGGTGCAGCATCGTTGACGAACGTCCGTGTTTCACCGCTCTGGTGGATGCTGACTGTCGTTACCTTGTTGTTCGTTTGGCTCAGGCCAGTAGTTTCGATATCGAAAAAGCAGGCGTCGTCGTGAAAGTTCTCGTAGAGTCGCCACTGATGACTGCTTGGAAAGATATCATCGAAAAACCGACTGTCGCCCGCGTCGAGACGCGTTCGTGCGGTGTCGATGAACGATGCGATTCGTTCACTGGTTGTTTCACCGACGATTCCTCGCTCAAACTCATTCCAGTGCGTAATACCGTTTCGCCAGAGCTTCTGTTCTGTCGTTTCACCGACGCCCTCGACTGGAATGAAACTGTTCTCGATGCGCATGAGTTGTAATGGGATGGCGCTCTCACCTAAACGCTCCGACGACAGGTCGGTCGCGCCCTCTGTTTATGACCGTTACGTTCACATTCGAAATCAAAAACAGATTCACGTGAGCAGAGTGTGATCGAAGAGTGATCACTGCGCGAGCTCCGCGATTGGTGCGACCCGGATCAGCCGTGCAACTTCCTCTGGGAGACTCTGTCGTCCCTGTCCACCCTCGACAGTTATCATACCAAAGGGTGCAATTTCGATCACTTCGAGTTCACCGCCGGGAGTGACGCCCGATTCGGAAAGATACCGTAGTTCCTCGTCGGTCCGGTGGCGCACTCGTTTTACGATGACGTGATCTCCGACCTCGCATTCGATGAGCCGATGGCCAGGATCGTCTTGTGGTGGCGAAAGATCAGATGCGGGGATCGGATCACCGTGTGGATCGACACGCGGATCGCCGAGTAGTTCGGCGATCCGCTCCTCGAACCGCTCGCTGATGTAGTGTTCGAGGCGGTCGGCCTCGTCGTGTACGTCGGTCCAGTCGTAGTCGAGTTCGCTCGCCAGATACGCCTCGATCAAGCGGTGATGTCTGAGCACCTCGATAGCAACGGTCTCGCCTTCTGGGGTCAGCTCTACCCCTTTGTATTTCTCCCGTTCGAGCAGTCCACGCTCTTCGAGCGTATCGATCATACTCGTGACCGTGGGTGACGTGACATCCATCCGTTCGGCAATTGCGGACGTCGCGACCCGCTCGCCAGACTCCTGTTGGAGCACATAGATGGTTTTGAGATAATCCTCCATCACGTCACTGAGCATAGTCATACGAGGTGACGACCGAATAAAAACCGTTCCATCCAGATAGACAGCTACACGACAGCTCGGGCATCACGACACATCTGCAGAGCACAAGACAGTGGCGCGTGCGTATCACAAACACAAAGCAGACAGTGACAGAGAAATTGAAATAAAATTGAAAGATGTGCTCAATGAGCAGATTAGTCGTTCATCGGGGATTCAGTTCGCGATGGTTGTTGATCGGCTCCGAACTCGATATCCTCGGTGAAACGGTCGAGGAAGAAGACGAGGGTGACACCGATGACGCCAGCAGCGACAATGATTCCGATAACTCCCGGTGTCAGCTCCGAGACTTCGCTGTTGATGGTGATCACCGGAGCGCGGAGTGAGCCGAGCATCAGGCTCACGAGGAACGTAAGAGTTGCCTGCCGATAGTTCGAGAGCGCGTATCTGATGATGTGAGTGATCGTGAACAGGCCGAGGAATGCACCGATAACGAACGCGACAATCGGGATTGCGGTGGCAACGAGCGCGCTCGAGTCACCACCAGTCACAACAGCGAGGAGCTGCGAGATGAACTGTCCTGGGAGCGCGCTCATATACTCATACTGACCGAACATGTAGAGGATGAACGCTCCCGAAATTCCTGGGAGCACCATTGCACAGATCGCGATCGCACCACTCCCAAAGAGGAGCAGCGGTGAATGAGTGCCCGAACTGCCACTGGTGAACCCTGTCAGGAGAAACGCTAATGCGAAACCGACCAGCGCAGCAGCAGCACGAGGCACCGAATCGATCGACACGTATCGATAGAGTACGACTGCAGCAGCCGCGATCAATCCGAAGAAAAACGACGATGTCAGCACCGGATGGCCCTTGATAGCCTCATGCATTATTCCAGACATGACGACGACAGCCGTCACAATTCCCATCCCGAGCGCGATGAGAAACGGAACGTCCATCTCAACGAGATCATCGTACAGTGAAGCACGACCGTCTGAAGTGTGCAAATATGGGACGTGTTCGAGCACGCGCGGATCGATCCCCGCAATCGCGTCGATCAACCGTTCGTAGATCCCTGCGATGAGTGCGATCGTTCCACCAGAGACGCCAGGAACCGTGTCTGCTGCCCCCATGCACACACCCTTAAGATAGATGACGAACCATTCACGAGGACCAGTACCACTCATCTCAAACCACCGTTGCCCGCTGTTCGAGCGCGTTGTTTGCCAGCTGAGTCTGGACCAGTGCTGTGTTCCCGATGCTGTCGGTGTTCATCGCGCTTTCACCCAACTTCCCTTCGAGTTTCGCTTCACTCGTCTCGTTTGTCGTCCCGTCGTTAGTATCGTTGTTGGTGTCGCTGTCGTTTGAGCCAACCGTCACACGAACGGTTGAGTTGTCTTCACCGATGACTTGCGCCTCGGTTACTTCGGCCTCCGTGGTTGTACCATTCTCCGTCGTGTTGTTCGCTGTCGTGTTGTTCGCTGTTCCGGTAGCGTTGTCGTTTGTCGTGAACGTGTACGGTCCTGTTGCGCGGACACTCACGTTTGTGTGTCCGTTTTCAGGACTCCACTTGTCGTAGCCGGTTGTCGAATAGGGGAGCGTCATCGCGAACTGCCCTTGCGCATCTGTCTGTGCGTGTTGTCGATACACGAAGGTCTCGTTCGTGGTCGGTATGCGCATCGTGACGCTTGCTGTGACGTTCGTGTTCGGTGAAGCGGTTCCATTCACTGTCGCACCGGGAACGCGCTCGAACGTCTTCACCCACGGTTGGCCGTTGACGTAGGACGGTCCACGCTCTTGACTCCCATGGACGAGTCGGTAGTGTTTCAGTGCTGGAATCCGCTCGGAAGGCATGTTTCCAACGAGACCAACCCGTGAAGATCCGTCTTGCTTGACGAACTCACGGGCGGCGCTCATGTTGTCGAACTGTTTGACAGGGGGTCCCTGATCCTCTCCCGGAACGACGCGGATCGAGATCGTCTCTCCGTTGGCCGATCTGACCTGTCGTGTTTCCCAATCGAGCACTGTCGGTTTCGGCTCTACCGCACTTCCATTGAACGAGTACAGGCGGATCCGCATGCTCTCGTAGTGGCGCTGGGTCGGGACGTAGGTGATCCGCTGATAGCTACCCTCTTCTGTGGACTGATACAGTGGGAATACAAGGTCGCTCTTCGAGATGGTGTCGTTCGACTCGAACTGGGTCGGAGCCCCATATTTCGAATAAATACTGACGATCTGCCAATCGACCATCACGTACCGCGTCGATTCGTTGCCGTCGATGAGGTCAGTCGCATCGCTCTCATTGGACGAAAGCAGGAAGTCAGCCGATTTCTGGGCACCTTGTTGGAACGGGTTCGCCGTTGGGATCCGCTCACCGAGCACCGTGATCCAATGACCGTAATCCCACCACGATAGGACGCCGTATGCCCCAGGTTTGTAATCGTAATCTTCTGTTGGTTCGTACGTTCCGTAGTAGTCCATCGGCTCAGCGTCGGGATGGCCGTACTGACCCTCTTCGGGCGTGTTGTTCGAGAGCCATTCGAGGCTCGAATCCCACTCAATCCCGTTGGGCCCGGTGGACGCTGCTTCGGTCGTCAGCAGTCCGAATCCTTGTGAACCGCCCGAACCCGAACCTGAACTCGCCCCCGAACTGCCCGCGCTTCCGAGCATGATGAACGGTCCAGTAATGAGGAAACAAACGATGACGAGAGTTACGACTTGATGGATTTCGAGGTCATCGAGCCGGTCTATCGTGGAGATGCCGAGGAAGTCGACGATGGTTCCGACGAGATAGCCGTTAAGAACGGCGACAGGAAGTGCGAGATAGTAGTTGAAGCGGACTTGGGTGAACACAGCCATCGTCATGAAGACACCCCAAACGACGATGAGGAGTTCTTCCGGCCGTGATTCATCGTCGATGGCGATTCGTGTGATAGCGATAAGTGCGCCGATAGCAGCCGAGTAGAAGGCAATCCCGTACGTGTAGTTCATTACCTCGATCCAGTAGTTCTGAGTGCCTTTCTCCAGACCGAGTGGCTGGGCCTCAATGACAGTCCGTTGTGCGGCTGTCGTGGAGAGTCCAATAAACCGCAGGGACTGAGACACCATGTACGAGTAGAGATCCGGAAGCGCGACGGCGACAGTACCGACCGTGAGAACGATGCCTCCTAGGATGAGGACGGGATATAGCCAGCGATTGATATTTCGGGAATCGAACACCCGAGCGAAGGCTGCCATCACAACGAGGCCGAGTGCGACAGTGAACAGAAGTGCCGGCTGAAGAAGCGAAGGATCGGTTGCGGTGAATGTAAACGTAGAGATCCGAACTGCAGTGAGCACACCTGCAACAGCGAACGCAACGATGCCAACGATAGCTGTGTGTTCCGGGCTTTCCCCACGGACGTATTCGAGTGACAACTGCAAGACGAAGAAGATACTGAGTACAGCAGCGATTACGATGCCCGGTGGCCATACCCAGATGTAGAGCGCAATAGCGAGTCCCGCGAGAGCCGCCACGCCGAACGGTCGCGACAGCGGCTCGGTCTCGCGCGCTGCGACCAATTCGTACACGGGCTTTTCCTCGCTTGCAACGCGGAGCGCAACCATAATGGCAAGGAAGGCAAGCGCCTGAAACAGCGCTTCTGCAGCGTGATGGTCGGAAAAGCCGACAAGACTCCGCTGGAGGAATCCTCCTGCGGTGAGTGAAAGGACGAGAACGGCAGTGACTCCACCCAGACGCCCACTGATTCGACGTCCAATGAAGTAGACCGGAATCGCGGTGACCGCTCCAATAACCGCAGGAGCAAACAGCAGCGTCAACGCGATCGTCTGTTGGCTTGGACTCCCAAGTCCGATGATGAGTGCGACGGTCGCAACGATCTGGTCGTAGAAGGTTCCGAACTGACCCGAAGCCGTCCCCGCTGGGAAGTTCGTCCACGGATCGAACGGCATCGTCGTCGGCCAGTTGTGAACGGTGTAGGTTGTCTGTCGGAGGTGATACCACGCGTCGTTTCCTGAAAAGTAGACACGATCGTTAGTAACGAATTTTTCCCACATCCGTGCTCGATTCCAAAACATGAACGCAATCAGAAGCACGAGCACCGGGACGTGATACAACGCCACCGCACGCTCGTAGAGAACGTCCCGGTCCAACGTTAGCCATCTCTCTGTCCGCTGGCTCATTGGCAGATAGGAACGCAAAAACGCGGATAAAGCTTTGGAAAGATGCCTCTAGACGATGCGTTTCCTGAACGACTCGATTATAGACCAGTTAAAACTGAACGAGTCGAAAAATGTCTAACCCACGGTCACGAGGCGGACGTATGCTCATTTCGGTCGTCGTCTGCACCCATACAGAAGACCGCTATCCCTATCTCCGCGAAGCCGTCGACAGCGTCCTCGAACAGACCTACGAGAACCACGAGATCATCATCGTCAGCGACGGCAGTTCGACAGTCGAACGTCGCGCTCGGTCGGACTACGGTGAGCATCCTGATGTTACCGTCCACCTCCAAGAGACGAACCAAGGACTGCTTACTGCACGCAACACAGGGGCGTCGTTCGCCAACGGAACCGTCGTGGCATTCATCGATGACGACGCTGTCGCCCACGAGAACTGGCTCGCTGAACTCGCAAAACCGTACGAAGAAGACAAAGCTGAAGCTGAAGATGATGTGAGTCAAGAACACCCGGTTGAGCGTGAGCGCGATTACGATAGCGATCCTAATCACGATCACGACGGTGAGCAGCCGCTTGCCGTTGGCGGGAAGATGACGCCGCTCTGGGTTGCGGGAAAGCCTGAGTACGTGCCAGAAGAGTTCTACTGGCTCATCGGTGTGACTCACCGGGGATTCGCGGACGGAGCGGGGGAAGTTCGAAACACGTTTGGATCAAATTTTTCTGTTCTGCGAACAGTGTTCGATGAGCTCGGTGGTTTTGACACCGAAATCGGGGGAAGAAAAGGTGATAAGCATCTGCAGGGTGGCGAGACAGAACTCTGTGCGCGTCTTCGGAGTCGGTACGACGTCGGCGTGCAGTACAATCCCAAAGCACGGGTCGCCCACAAGGTGTTCGCGTACCGTACTGAACCGACGTGGCTCATCAAGCGGGCGTTCTGGCAGGGCTACTCGAAGCGCGGGATGGAAGTGTTGCTCCCGGAGTCGACGACGCCAGCGACCGCCGAGGAGACTGAATTTCTGGGTCAGTTGCTCGGTGAATTCGTCCCAGAACGGCTCGTAGCATTGGTTCGTTCCCCATCGACAGCGGCGCTCTCACAGCTCGTGCTGTTGTTCGTTCTCACTGCAGCAGTCGGTGGAGGATATCTCTACGGAGCATTCGCGTGGCGTTCATCGGGATCAACGCTCTCGTAGGACCACACCAGCTCGAAGTATCGGTGAAGCCCTGCAACGAACGAGCCGTTCTCGGTAATTGCGGCTTGGCGCATGTGGTTCGGTACGTCGTCTTCTTGGACGAGGAGGATCGCTGTTCCGGTGTCATACTCCATGCTCGGATCGGCGATCGTCCCGCGCCACGGGAGTGCTTTTTCGCTGTACCGAAGACCAACCGAGGGATACGTTTCGGTGACGTGTGACACAATATCAGCCTGTCGTTCGCGCGCCGCTGGTGTGAGAAGTTGCGGGGATAGCAGGAGAACCCTGACGTCGATTCCTCGCTCAACAGCGTCTTCGAAGGCAGGCTCGATACGATCGAGATACTCGAACGCCTTGCTCAGCACTCGCACGCTCTTGCTTGCAGTGTGGTAGATGCGTTGTGTCCCGTTTTCACTCGGTTCGCCGACATCGACGACGTGAAACAGCTCCTCGGCAGGGCGGTTCTCTTCGTTTGCGTGTTCGAAGCGCGGCCCAAACTCCGACAGGAACGCATCGCTTGCGTCCTCGATCTTGCGCTGGAACTTCTCGAACTCCTGTCGACGATTTTCGGTCGCCAGCTCAAGCACTTCGGCGGGCGGTCTCGCCACGTACTCTTTCGGACGGCCGGGAATGACCTTCACGTATCCCTCAGCAGCGAGTGAATCGAGAACGCCGTAGATACGAGCTTTCGGAATCCCTGTCGCCTCAGCGAGATTCGGAGCCGTCGTCCTTCCGAGACCAAATAACTCGGTCATCGCATCCGTTTCATATTTCGTTAATCCGAGACGATCGAACACGTCCGTGGCGGACATACTCGGTCTACCAGCAGAGCGAGGATAAAGCTGTCAATCGTTCGCCTGCGAGGAGATACAAGAACAGAAGAGAGAACGAAATGAAACGAAATAAACGCTAATTGAAATTCGAGCAATCAAACACTGCTGATAAGAACCGGGATATGGATGGTGTCTCAGACCGGTTCGAATCGGTATCCGTCCCACTCTTGACTTTCGGGTTCGCGGATGCCAGCACCGGGTTCGCGTAGTTCCTCGACGTAAACAGGACGGACCTCATCGCCGATCTCGACAGCGTCGGTTGTGAGCTGACCGAGCACGCGTACCGATTCGTCATCAACTGTGAACTCGACGATTGCGAGTGGATTCGGTGCTCGCACGCCAGGTGGCGTTGCGGTGCTCTTCGTCCACGTCACCACAGTCGCCGTGTGTTCGCTTAGATCGACGGTTCCGACCGGTTCACTCCCGTTCGGTCCAATCTGGTGGCCAGGATAGCTGATACTACCGTCCGCATACCGGGTCGCGTTCATCTCCTTCGAACTCATTGGTGTGCCTCCATGATGGTCGTGATGACACAGTTACCGAATCCACCGACGTTACAAGCGAGTCCGACATCGGCGTCGACCTGTCGCTTGCCAGCATCGCCGATGAGCTGTTTGTACACCTCGTATCCCTGTGCGACGCCGCTCGCGCCGAGTGGATGTCCCTTCGATTTGAGTCCGCCAGAGGTGTTGACCGGGAGCGACCCGTCCATCTCGGTGACTCCTTCTTCGATGCCTTCCCACGCCTGTCCTGGTTCGAAAAAGCCGAGTCCCTCACACTGGAGGAATTCGAGGATCGTGAACATATCGTGGAGTTCGGCGACATCGATGTCTTCTGGGTAGTAGCCGCTCATTTCGTACGCCTGCTGTCCACTTTCGACGACACCCCGCATCGTTGTCGGGTCAGCACGCTCGTGGACAACGTGGGTGTCCGTCGCTCCACCAATTCCTGCGATGGAAGCGTACGTGTCCGTCCATTCTGCAGCCGCATCGAGCGGGCAGAATAGGAGGGCAGCACTCCCGTCAGTTATCGGGCAGAAATCGTACAATCGGAGCGGATCGGCGACGATCGGTGATTCGAGGACGGTCTCGACCGAAACCTCCTTTTGGAACTGTGCGTGGGGGTTATTGACGCCGTTCGCGTGATTTTTCACCGCAACCTTCGCGAGACTTTCGCGCGGAGCGTCGTACGTATCGAGGTAGAGACGGGCAGTGAGACCCGCAAAGCTCGGTAGCGTGACGCCGTGTTTGTACTCGACAGGATGCGTGATCGAGGAAATAACGTCCGTCGTCTCGGATGTCGAACGGTGCGTCATCTTCTCTCCGCCGACGAGCAATGTCATATCACTCGTGCCAGAGGCAATCGACTGCCAGGCGGCGTAGATACCTGCTCCACCCGACGAAGAAGTCTGATCGACGCGCTGTGTGTACGCGGGCATCATTCCAAGATCGTGGACAAGGGAGTTTGGAACGCCTGTCATGCCCTCGAACTCACCGCTCGCCATGTTCGATACGTACAGGTGGTCGACCTCGCCCGGCGAAACGCCAGCATCAGTCAAACACTCTTTACCGGCTTGTGCGAGTAGTTCCCGAATCCATTCCTCTCGCTTCCCGAACTTCGTCATCGACGCGCCGATAATAGCAACATCCCTCATCTCAACGCCACCCCGTTCGTCCGGACATCTTCCACTCGTCACCGCGCTCGACTGTGCGCGGAAGCTCGTTCCGAGAGTGACAGCCATACCGTCCAGCGAGCGTCCAGCTGTCCGCAGTATCATCCGTCGCTAGGTCTGTGCCTGCAATCGAGCGATCACGAAGATACGCGCCGAGACACGCTACGAGCGCCGCTGCCTCGCCGTCAGTCGCGGTAGCTGGGACGACAATCCGCGCTTGCACGTCTTCGTCCGTTTCGCCGCTAGCATCAGAGTGGAGGTAGGAGCCGAAAGCGGAACGAGAGACAGAAACCGAATCGGTTCCATCTCCGTTGTCAAGCAGTTCTACCATTGGTTCTCCTGTTTTCGTAAGCATTTCAGTTGTGTTTGTTGCCATCAGAGTGGAATATTTCCGTGGTCTTTTGGTGGATTATCCACGCGCTTGCATTCGAGCAGATCAAGGTCATCGATGAGTCGCGCGCGAGTTTTCTTCGGTTCGATAACGTCGTCGATGTATCCGCGTTCGGCGGGTTTATAAGGATTTGCGAATTCCTCGCGGTAATCGTCCATTAGTTCTTCCCGTTTTGCGTCGGTATCATCAGCCGCCGTGAGTTCACGCCGATAGAGAATATTGACCGCTCCACGCGGTCCGAGTACAGCCATTTCGGCCATCGGCCACGCGTAGTTTCTGTCTGCTCCGAGGTATTTCGATCCCATCACGATATACGCCCCGCCATAGGCTTTCCGCGTGATGACTGTTAGCAGGGGTACGCTCGCTTCGGCGTAGGCATAGATGAGCTTCGCGCCGTGGCGAATGATACCGTTATGTTCCTGATCAGTACCGGGAAGGAAGCCGGGAGTGTCCACGATCGTAATGACCGGGATATTGTACGCATCGCAGAACCGAACGAACCGCGCGGTCTTCTCGCTGGCGTCGATATCGATGGTACCAGCCATCGCGCGCGGCTGGTTCGCAACGAGACCAACGGAGCGACCATCCATTCGGGCGAAGCCAACGACCATACTCCGAGCGTAGTCCCCGTGGATCTCAAAGAACGACTGATCGTCGACGATTTCTGCGATGACATCGACCGTGTCGTAGGGTTTTTTCGCATCGTTGGGAACGATCTCGTTGAGACGGTCACACGAACGGGTAGGATCATCCCACGGCTCGAGGACCGGTGGATCCTCCATATTGTTCTGGGGAAGATAGGAGAGGAGCTGACGGATGGAATCAAGTGCCTCGGTCTCACTCTCACACGCCATATGAGCCACTCCACTCGTGTCCGCGTGCGTGTCCGCCCCACCGAGTTCCGCCATCGAGATCTGCTCACCGGTTACCGTCTCGATCACGTCAGGACCGGTGATCATCATATGGCTCGTATCACGTACCATGAACGTAAAGTCAGTGAGAGCAGGCGAGTAGGTTGCCCCGCCCGCACACGGCCCCATAATGGCAGATATTTGCGGAACAACGCCGCTTGCATCGGTGTTGCGCTTGAAGATGCGAGCGAATCCAACCAACGAATCGACGCCCTCCTGAATGCGCGCTCCACCCGAGTCGTTGAGACCGATAATCGGAACACCAGCATCGACCGCTTGGTCCATCACCTTACAAACCTTGTCCGCGACGACTTCTCCAACCGAGCCACCAAGCACAGTAAAATCGTGGGCAAAGACGAACGTCTTACGACCGTTGACATCTCCGTAGCCGGTTACGACCGCATCACCTGAATAGGTCTTCTCATCCATCCCAAAGTTCGTACACCGGTGTTCGGTGAATGGGTCGATCTCACGGAACGTATCATCGTCGAGGAAATACTCGATTCGTTCGTGAGCGGTCATTTTCCCTTTCGAGTGTTGGGATTCGATCCGTTCTTTTCCCCCGCCCATGCGCGATATTTTACGACGGTTGCGGAGCTCTTCGATTGGCGTCAGTTCGTCTTTACTCTCCTCTAACAGTTGGCGCGACAGTTCCTTACTCATCGTTACCGCTCCATACCACCGGTTACTGAGAGAATCTGGCCGGTAATGTAGCTGGATCTGGGACCAGCAAGGAAACGGGCAACGCCCGTTATATCTTCGATGTCAGCGAATCGATCGAGCGGGATTCGCTCTAAGATACTCTCCTGAACGTGCTCGGGGACTGTCTCGAGCATATCGGTCTGAACAAATCCCGGAGCGATGCAGTTGGCAGTTGAACCGGACCGAGCCATTTCCAGCGCAAGGGTCCGCGTAAAGCCGAACATCCCACTTTTCGAGGCGGCGTAGTTTGCCTGCCCAAAGTTCCCCTTTCGACCAATCATTGAGGAGATGTTGATCAATCGGCCGTTGTTGGATTCGGTCAGATCGTCGAAGAACGCCTGCGTGCAGTTGAAAACACCTCCAAGATTAACCTCCATTACCGTATCCCAATCCTCACGGCTCATGTTGGTGAACTTCCCGTCCATCGTACATCCAGCGTTGTTCACTAAAATATCGGTTCGTCCGAACGCTGTTCGGGTCGTCTCACTCATCGCTCGTGTTTCCTCCGTATCGGAAACATCCGCTTGCACAGCAACCGCTTTGCTCCCAGATTCCTCAATGGCATCGACGACATTGTGTGCTTCTGCTTCCGATGAACGATAATTAACAACCACATTGGCACCGGCAGCCCCCAACTCTTCTGCGATCCCACGCCCGATACCACGAGAGGCACCAGTAACTACACACGTTTTATCTTCTAATAACATAGTATCTGATTCCATTTTAATTAGCCGTTGGTATTTTCTCCATTAAGAACAGTCATCAATCTCACGTAATGCGATTTTGCTCTTTTTGAGCGTACATTCACGTTAATAAACTCTAACATGGTTTTCACACATTCATTCGCACGGGATCGGCCATAATAAGTATATGTTCTGTTACCCTCTGCTCAACGTGGTGCAATAATGAATAGTCACCTCGAAAACAATAAATTCAGTTTGCGATTGATATCTGCGATCGCAACCAACAGCTACTTTGGGTGATCCTAGATATGGGTAACTACGGAATGACTGTAGACACGTGTGTGATCATCCCGACGATCAGGGAGTATGAGTGTGTACGGACGTACGTCGAAAACGCCCGCGAGCATGGCTTCGATCTCGACCGATTGTTCTTCTTGCTGGTCACAGAGGACTTCTGTGATACAGACGATATGGAAGCAATGCTCGAAGAAGAAGGCGTCTCCGGAGCCGTCTTCGATGGATCGCGCCGCGAGGCGTGGTACGAAGAGCAAGATGTTGTTGAGTTCTCGCATCTCGTTCCTGCTGCGAGCCACGCTGAGACTAGTTTCGGTCTGCTCTACATGTGGGAGAACCAACAGTACGAGTACGGGTTCTTCATCGACGACGACACACTCCCACACCCCGACTTCGACTTCTTCGGCCGTCACTTCGAGAACATCGCGTTCGAGGGTGAGATCGAAAGCGTCGCCTCTGATGAGCAGTGGGTGAACGTCCTCTACCAGAACTTCGACGAGCACGGATTGTATCCACGAGGATACCCCTACAGCGCAATGCACGAAAACGTCGACATCGGCACCGAACAGGTCGACGACGTCGTCGCCTCGCAGGGTCTTTGGACGAACGTCCCCGACCTCGACGCTGTGCGCATCCTCATGGATGGCGATCTTCAGGGACAGGCACAAACCCGTACCTCATCCGACGACTTCGATGGGGACTTCGTCGCCCGAGAGGGAGAGTACCTCACAGTCTGTTCAATGAACCTCGCGTTCCGTCGCGAAGTTGTGCCCGCATTCTATCAGCTCCCGATGGACGACAATCCGTGGGAAGTCGGCCGATTCGACGACATCTGGAGTGGTGTCTTCTTGAAACGGGCCTGCGACATCCTCGGCAAACAGATCTACAACGGATACCCGTTGTGTGAACACAACAAGGCGCCACGATCGACGTTCGACGATCTCAACAACGAAGTTCCTGCGCTCGAACTGAACGAGCACGTCTGGGAGATCGTCGATGCGGTCGGAGACGACGCGACCTCCTACGCAGAGGCGTTCGACGCCATGGCGAGTGCACTCGTCGAACACGACGGCGACTACAACAACGACGACTTCCTCGTGTACGTCGGAGAATACATGCACGAGTGGCTCGACTGCCTCGATGAACTCGCGCCCGTTGAAACCGAACGAACGCGAGCGAGCGTCACTGCTACCGACGACTAGCACAGAATCGGCAAGCAGAAGTGTTTTGTACACCATCATGTAGTGAACTGGTGTTTGAGAACACAGCGACTGGGACGCGTTCGATGCTGCTTCCAACGAAACGGATGGATGATGGTGTATCACCGTTGTGCTCGATGGAGGTGGCTGCTATTAGCCACTTCATCCAGCCAACACGTTTGAGCACGCCCGAGCGTTTCGATCGTCACCGACATCTACAGAACGACGCGCGAATGAGCTTACGATACGAATTCGATTCCGCCGACGAGGTCGACCACCGAGAGAATCACACCACAAACCGAAGCGGTGGCAGCGACACGACCATCGATTGCGATCACGATCACGACCACGCTCGTGGGTGCACAACTCACGTCGGTACGGGCGGATATTTCACTATCACAGCTATCGACAGCAGGTTCTATGGAGTGGACTAAGCGTAGATTCCGTCTTGCTGTTGGGTTCCTCTCGGTTCTTGCTGGAGGGGTAGTATTCCTCATTGGTCACGAGGTGTTCCCCTATCTATCACACAACCACGACGAAGGCGTCTATCTCCAGCAGGCTTCGATGCTCCTCCACGGGAAGCTCTGGTATACGACTGATTTCCCGGCTGCCTTTCGACCGTGGTTTTTCGTTCAGGATGGAAATCGGCTGTATCCGAAGTACACGCCGGTTGCCGCGCTCATGTACGCGCCGGGTGTCGCGTTGGGCGTTCCTCGACTGATGCTCTCGGTGATTGCGGCGGGCAACGTTGCCCTCGTTGGGCTTCTCGGGCGTGAAGCATTCGATCGACCGACGGGCGTCCTCGCTACTGGGATTGCGCTCACGACGCCATTTTTCCTGATCATCTCAGCGACGTTCATGGCGTATGCGCCGACAACGTTGCTGAACCTCTTGTTCGCGTTCGGGTATATCCGGATGTTTCGAAGTCAGAGCCGCCGGTACGCTGTGCTCGCAGGCGCAGCCATCGGACTCGCGTTCTTCTCTCGCCCGTATACAGCCGTTCTGTTCGCCACTCCCTTCCTCATTCATGCGGTACTCACGGTAGGACGTCACGCCCGTGAGCGAAACATTTGGACACCAATAATTGAGCGAGAAGCGATCGTTGCGCTTTTCGGCGTGTTGGGGGTGGGACTTGCACTCACGTACAATCATGTGGTGACGGGCGATGCACTCGTCTTCCCGTATCAGGCGTTCGCGCCGCTTGATGGGTTGGGATTCGGTCGGCGAAGGATTCTCCAGCACACGACTGTGTACTCGGCTGATCTCGCATGGCGTGTGAACAAGCACCTCGTAGCCGAACTCTTCACGCGATGGACTACCGCCGCTCCGATTGGAGCCACTGTCGCTGCGATTGGTCTCTTTCCGGTTGCACTTCGCTATCGGGAGCGCCATACGTCCCCGATCTCTGATCTTACACTCCGGCTCGCCATTCTCGGTGTCTGCATCACGGTCATCGTCGGAAATATCTACTTCTGGGGGACGCTCAACAGCCTCGCAACGATTGCAGATCCAACCGACGGATTCATGGCGGTATTTGGTCCGTACTACCACTTCGATCTCGTGCTTCCGCTGTCCGTATTCGGTAGCGCCGGTGTGCTCTGGCTCGGTCGATCGATCCGATCGGCCCTTTCGGTGCGCCTCTCGACACAGAGCGTGCGTGCAGTCATCATCGTGTTGTTGGTTGTCTCAGCACCGATTCTCGCGGGCGCAGAATACGCTCGGATGGAAGAGCCGATCGGGAAGAATCTGGGTGGTATCGAACAACAATCTGAGCTGTACGCTCCCTTCGAGAACGAAAGTTTAGACAATGCGCTCGTCCTGTTCCCGGTCCCGTACGGGCCGTGGCTGTCACACCCGTTCCAATGGCTCCGAAACGGGGGCTCGCTCGAAGATGGAGATATTCTATACGCACAGAATCTCGGACCGGCCACAGATTTCGGTCTTATCGACGCCTATCCCAACCGATCACACTATCGATTTACGTACCGAGGAAAATGGCCCGGCAACGTTATGCCGCATCTCCAGCCACTCAGCATCCGGAACGGCACGAGCCACCAGCTCACAACAACTGTTGGTACCGTTGGACAGCCAACAGCGGTTCGGCTTACGGTCGATGATGACCGGATCGTCCGGTTCCGGTATCCCACAAACGTATCCCGACCGCCAGAAAACGAACAGTTCGACGTTCGCTGGAGCGTGAACGGAACACACGTTCGATTGGAAACGATCAACGGAACGCCTGTCGAGGCAGAGACGACAAACACGAGCGTCCAAGAACCACTGAGTGGGCAAGCGATAGTTCCGACGACACCCGACGGATATCCCTCCGATACGATTGCTATCGACGGACCAACGTTCGTCCAACTGACGATGACGTTCGTGAAACCAAACCATAACACCGTCACATACCGCTACGCTATGGGTGTCGATGCGAACAACGAAAGCGCCCGGCTTCTCTGGCCCGGTTCACCAAAGGTGTGTCAGGGGTCGCGTCACTGTGGTCACGAGGGGATGTACATCCCAGAAGGTGAGTATCCCGACGGAATCACCACGAACACGACCGTCCAGACACGGTAACGAAGCAGGGTTATCGGAGATGTTCTTCGAAACAGACCTTGACGATCGACTTCGCGATAGCCGCACCACCTTCGATCGGGTCGAGCTTCGTCTCTCCTCGGCGTTCGCGGTACGTGATCGGCGCTTCGCGCACCCGGTAATCACGCATCACTGGCCGGATGAGTAATTCAGCTGAGAGACCAGTGTTTTCGGTCCATTCGATCTGTTGGATAACTTCACGCCGGTAGGCACGCATTCCCGTCGTCGTGTCGTGAACGCGTGTTCCCATCAACACACTGGCGATGAGGGCAAACGTCGCGTTCCCAAGGCGGTTGAATGCTGGCATTTCCCGCGCTCCGTGGTACAGTCGGTCACCGCTGACCACGTCGTATCCCTCATTGATCAACGAGAGGAACTCCGGGAGGGCATCCATCGGATAGGTGTCATCACAATCGGTCGTAACGACGATCGGTCGATCAGCACTCAGAACTGCCTCGCGCACTGCGACGCCGTATCCCTGTGGTTCCTGCTCAATGACACGTGCGCCGTGTTCGCGGGCGATTTCTGGCGTACGGTCGCTCGAACCATCGACACAGATTGCTTCAGCTCGGCCGTCTGTGACACGATCTATGTCTTCAAGGACGACACCAATCGACTCCTCTTCGTTGTACGTCCCCATTACGACACTGAGATCATCGAATGTGAACTGCTCGGATTTCGTTTCTTGTTGCATTACCCGCTACTCGGCCCAGCGTACACTTCAGCGTTATCAAGCGCGCCGAGCAATACCGAATCTCAACGTATATCATAGCGCCAACGGATTAGGTCCCAAACGTCTGCAAACGGACTTCAGCCACCGATAATGAAAAGTATTCTATATATTTTGCAAATTTAAACTCTTCGATATAATTCCACGCACGATGATATCCACTAAACCATACTATCAACCAATGTTTATTTACAGTATCTTTATATAGATGAAAAATTATTTATCGACAGAACCACCGAGTAATAGCGTGAACGGATGTATCACAAATCCTATTATCGCCCGAGGAGGTAGCACGGGAATGCAGTACGTTGTGCGTGGACTAGACTTCCGTGTGAGTAGCCCGTCGACGGAACGAGTAAACTGGATTCCAAGCACCCCTCTCGCCGTGGGAACTCCCGAGACAGCACTTCCGGGATCGGTCGCTGACCGGAGTCGATCCGTTCGCATATTACAATGACAGACAGTCGAGATCTATCAACACACACAGAGCCACTCCGGGCGCTTCCGGATGACGAGGAGATATTCGACCCGCTCATGAACCTGCGACGTCGGACGATCATTCGCTATATGAGCCACCTGCCGCCGGATGCCGCCGTCGAGACAGCGGAACTCGCGCGGGTATGCGCGGCTGTCGAACGGGATCTTCCGCTCCACAAAGTCAACCATCGAACGTACCGCCACGCCTATCAGGCGGTGCGCCAGCGGGATATACAGCGGCTGGCGGACGCCGAAATCCTCGACAGACACGACAGAGACACAATCACGCGCGGAGAGCGTTTCGCGTACTTCATCGAACTGCTCGACGCGATTGATGACCATCTTTAATAAATAGCCAGCGTGAGACGGACGTACAGAGACCGCTTACCGGAAATGCTTTCGGGTAACGGACGTATTTTCCACTTCGACATTAACTAATCGTATGAATGAATCTGTTGATATCAATCCAAAAAGAGTTGTACAAATGGTCGTCTGGTTTCTCGTTACATCGTTGTGTCTATTCGTTGCATACGACTATTGGGTAACGCAGGGACAGACAGACGTCTTTTTCACGATAATTGGTGGTTTTCTGTTTCTTTTTGCGCTCGTGTCGATCCCGGTGTTCGTCACTCGTTACAGGTAGAAGTGCTTTGCCCGCCTACTGTTTTCGTCCGATCGACGATTGGACCCGCAGGTATACACAACTGGGTACCGTACTCGAACCATGGAATACGTCACCCTCCGAGGAGAGAAAATCCCGAAGGTAGGTCTCGGAACGTGGCGACTGACGGGCGAAGACTGTCGTCAGGCCATCGCAACAGCGATCAATCTCGGATATCGACACATCGACACCGCACAAGTCTACGGGAACGAGCGAGAAATTGGCGACGCGATCCGTGCGAGCAAAATCGACCGCGACAAACTCTTTTTGACGACGAAGCTCGGGGGACAGAACTACGGCCACGACGCTGTGCTACGCTCGACTGAAGAAAGTCTCGCTAAACTCAACACCGACTACATCGATCTGTTGTTGATTCACTGGCCTGCAGATCGCATTCCGATCGGAACGACGCCGCTCGCGGAAACGCTCGGTGCGATGAACGAACTCGTTGAGAACGGCACTGTCCGACATATCGGAGTCAGTAATTTCGACATCGATCGGCTTGACGAAGCACGCAACCTCTCAGAAGCGCCGATCTTGACCAATCAAGTGCAGTATCACCCATTCTGGGATCAGACACGACTGCTCGAATACTGTCAAATACACGATGTTATTCTCACTGCGTACAGTCCATTCGGTCACGGAGGCGCGTTGGACGATGGAGTGCTCGTCGAAATCGGAGACCGGTACGGAAAGTCGAGCGCGCAAGTTGCGCTCCGGTGGCTAATTCAACAAGAGATGGTCTGTACCATCCCGAAGGCGACCAGCTACGAGCATCTCAAAGCGAATTTTGCGGTGTTCGACTTCGAACTCACAGACGAAGAGATGAAAAACATCTATCGTCCCTCGAAACTCCGAACGGTGTCTGGGTTCGTCAAATCACGACTTCCAGATCCGCGTCGATAAGCAAGTTGCTGGAGAATCGTTCTTGACCCCCGCTCGTAACCGTACGTGGTAGATTCATGAATTTTCCATAGAACCATCGGATATTTTATTCGTCGCGTTCGTAGAGATAGTATGGTCTTCGAACTCACGGAGAACGCTTGGCAGGTCGATTTGACCGGTGTGAATGCGTATCTTCTCGACGACGGAGGGACGCTGACACTCGTTGACGGGGGGACACCGTGGGGAATCTCAAAGCTCATGCGAGAGATCGAGGAGACAGAGTACACGCTCAACAGCATCGACCGTGTTTTGCTCACGCATTATGACATCGACCACGTTGGCGGACTCATTCGTCTTGGAATTGAAGCACCAGTGTACGTCGGGATGCCCGATGGGGCCTTTCTCACTGGACAACGAAAGCCACCACTCACGAACTCGAAAGGCGCTCTGCAACGCGCACTCAGACCGTTCATGCGCGGACACGATCTCTCGATCGAGCCGGTTGAGGACGGTGACGAGATCGGGAGCTTTACCGCATATCACACGCCAGGGCACACCCCGGGCCACATAGCTTATATGAGTGAATCACTCTCACTCGGGTTTGTCGGCGATTTAATCATCGAGCGCAGGGGGGAACTCATCCCGTCACCGTGGTATCTCAGCTACGATTCCGGACAAGCCAAAGAGAGTATTTTGGATCTCGCCGATCGGCAGCCAGCAGTCGAAACGATCGGCTTCGGACACGGAGTACCGTTTCTCAAAAATGGCAGTGTTCGATTGGCAGAACTCGGCCAATCGATAGCGTGATCCAAACGACCGATTATTGTGAGGTTGAGATCAATTCGTCTGCGACGGTTTCCGGAGCTATCAGCTCGGGATCGACTATGAGTCCAGCCGTTGCGCGAGCGAACTCCGGAAGCGAATCGTGGACGTACGCGACAACACGGAGGTCAGGAGTGATCTCGCGGGCGACCGGAATCGAAGTAGCGAGCACGGAGTTGGTGACAATCAGCAGGTCGGCCGTTTCGATGCCCGCATCGAGGAGTTGTTCTCGTGACGCCGTCCCTTCCGCGTGCGCGACGGAGACGCCGTTAGCATCGAGTGCATCTCCCAGTCCGTCTTCATCAGGGCCAATAACGATAGCGTTCATCACTCGTACTCGATGGTCGCAGGGGGTTTGTGTGTAACGTCATAGAGCACGCGAGAGACGTTCGGGAGTGTTCCCGTAATCCGGCTCTGGATGCGCTGAAGCGTCTCCCAATCGAGTTCCTGCGCTCGGGCGGTCATCCCGTCACGACTCTCGACGGATCGAACTGCAACGACGTATCCGTGAACACGATTGTCTCCTTTCACGCCCGTTGCCTTTCCGAGCACCGCTGCGAACGCCTGCCACGGCTCGTATGATTCGAGTTCGTCCTCGACGACAGCAGTCGCTTCGCGGGCGACCGTGAGTTTCTCGCTTGTGATTTCGCCGACGATGCGGACCGCAAGTCCTGGTCCGGGAAACGGCATCCGTTCGGCGACGATCGCTTCGAGACCGAGGGTGCGAGCCACATCCCGGACCTCGTCCTTGTACAGATCTCGAACGGGTTCGACGATGCCCTCGAAATCGACTCTCTCGGGGAGTCCACCGACGTTGTGGTGTGATTTGATGTTTCCTTCACTTTCGATACGATCCGGGTAGATCGTACCCTGCACGAGGTAGTCAGCGTCTGATTCGCGGGCTTCGCGCTCGAACTCGCGGATGAATTGCTCGCCAATTGCGTGGCGCTTTTCCTCCGGGTCAGTGACACCTGAAAGGGCATCGAGGAACCGATCCTGTGCTTCGACGATGCGGAGGCTCTCCATATACGCGAATGTCTCCCGGATCTGGTCTGTCTCGCCTTTGCGCATCAGTCCAGTGTCGACGTACACCGGAATGAGTTGATCGCCGATGGCCTCGTAGGCGAGCGCGGCAGCGACCGAAGAGTCAACGCCACCCGAGAGTGCAATAACTGCGTTTGCGTCTCCGATCTCCTCGCGGAGTTCTTCGACGGCGTCCTCGATGAACTGCTCAGCGTCGACCATTATCTGGTCACCTCCATTTCGGTTGTATCGTCACGATCAAGCACGGCATCAATCAGTCCGAGAAACGGCGGACTGGCCCGCCCGGGCCGCGATCGGAACTCGGGATGGAACTGTGTTCCCACGAAATACGGATGCTCGGGCAGTTCGAGAACCTCCATCCGGTTGTCTACCCGGCCAGAAAAGCACAGGCCAGCATCTTCTAACTGCGCGATGTACTCGGGATTTACCTCATAGCGGTGACGGTGACGTTCGATACACTCATCATCGTACAGCTCGGCGGCGAGCGTTCCCGGCTGGATAGTCGTTTCGTACGTTCCAAGACGCATCGTCCCACCCATATCATCGATGTCGTACTGCTCTGGGAGCAGGTCGATGACGGGATACGGTGTGTCGGTGTCGAATTCGCTCGAATGTGCCATTTCGAGACCCACGATATTGCGGGCATACTCCACAACGGCAAGCTGAAAGCCGAGACACAGACCGAGATACGGGACATTATTCTCGCGGGCGTAGCGGATAGCATCGATCTTCCCCTCGGTTCCCCGAGAGCCGAAGCCACCGGGCACGATGATACCATCGGCGTCTTTCAGCCGTGTTTCGTGTTTGGGACCCATCTCGTCTGAATCCACCCACTGGACGTTCACGTCAGCGCGGTGTTCCAGCCCGGCGTGTTTGAGCGCCTCATACACCGAGAGGTAGGCGTCTTCCATCGCGTACTTTCCGACGAGTGCGATCTCGACTTCGTGCTCGCTGTCACGGGTAACGATATCTCGCCAGCGATTTTCTCGCTCTGGTTTCGGGATCGCTCGCTCTGTGAGACCGAGCTGGTCCATCACGTATTCGTCAAGTCCCTCTTCTTCGATCATCAACGGGACGAAGTAGATATCCTCGGCGTCAGGGTTCGAAAACACAGCTTCGATCGGAACGTCACAGAACAGCGCGATCTTCTCTCTCGTTTCGGGGTAGAGTCGGTCGCTACACCGCCCGACGAGAATATCCGGCTGGAGACCAATGCTTCGTAGTTCTTTGACGCTGTGTTGTGTCGGCTTCGTCTTTTGTTCACCGTTTTTCGAGTACGGAACGAGCGTTACGTGCGTGAGAAGGAAATCGTCCGGATCTTGCTCGTGGACGAACTGACGGATTGCTTCGAGAAACGGCATGCTCTCGATGTCACCCACCGTCCCACCAATTTCGACGATGCAGACGTCGTGACCCTCGGCAGCCTCGCGGATGCGACGCTTGATATCATCAGAGATGTGCGGAATGATCTGGACGGTCTTTCCGAGATAATCCCCAGCGCGCTCTTTCTCGATGACGTGCTGGTAGACTTTCCCGGTCGTTACGTTGTGATCAGAAGTCATATCGATGTCGAGAAATCGCTCGTAATTACCGAGATCGAGATCAACCTCCCCGCCGTCCTTCAAGACGTACACCTCCCCGTGTTGGAAAGGGTTCATCGTTCCCGCATCAACGTTCAGATACGGATCAATTTTGACGGCGGTGACATCAAATCCAGCGTTGGAAAGTAGCCGGCCGGTGCTCGCGGCCGTGATCCCCTTACCAAGCCCCGACATCACGCCACCTGTGACGAAAATGAATTTATTCCCTAAAGAAGGGTCGTAGCTCCTAGGTGCTGTCGGCATACTGACCGTGGGCCATTATTGGTGAAAACGGTTTCGGGCGGCCGCTCTACCAGAGAATATCTAGCGTACCACAGAAGAAAGAGACGATGCTGTTTGTGAACTCAAACAGCAATATCAGAAACAGCAACAGGCCGAGCATCAACGCAACAGCTGTCATATTAACTGATATTCAGTTCAGTTCTGAGAAACTCAACGACCCGTGCTGCGACTTTCTCAGTCTGGCCGACGAAGAAGTGATCGGCACGCATTCCCTCGACTGTGTCGTTCAATGCTCGCGCTCGCTCGACGATCGGTTCCCATTCAGCGGTCGAATCGCGTTCGCCGTAGACAATCTGGACAGGGCAATCGATGGCATCAAGAGCGTCCACGGCATCCAACTCTGAGATTCGTGACGCGGGAGCAAGGGCGCTGACACACGCCACGTCCATTTCGGCCCCAGCGAGGAGCGCGAGAGTACCGCCGAAGCTGAAGCCATACAGACCGACACGGTCGTACCGATCGCTCGCCCACCGAACGGCGTTCAGTGTATCCGTGTGCTCACCAACACCCTCGGCCCACTCACCGTAGTCGAATCGAAGCGAGGCAATACCACCATCTCCATTCCCATTCCCATTCCCGTTTTCGCGTGCGAGTTCGTTGCTGACTGTGGTCAGTCGGGCATCCGAGCGTGACCCACCCATCTGTGGATGGGGCGGACAGGCAACGACACAAGCTGTCGTCTCGGAACTGGAATCTGGGACGGTGAGTGTTCCCCGAACGTCGCGTGCGCCTCCCACGAGAACAGGTTCGTTCGGGCTCATCGCACCCTCCTGCCGGCAATTGAACTGTTCATAAATCATGTTGATGAGTACGTGCTTTAATAGGATGGGTCGTTATAGTCCAATTATGGGAATCCTTTCACGGACATCATACGTCATTCGCTCAAAAATCAACGCCCTCCTCAATCGCGCCGAAGATCCGTCGGAAACACTCGATTATTCCTACGAGCAGATGCGAGACGAGTTACAAGAGGTCAAGCAAGGCATCGCTGATCTCACCACACAGAAAAAGCGCCTCGAAATGCAGCGACGGCGTCTTGAAGAAAACATTAACAAACACAACGAACAGGCACGCGAAGCGGTTAATCAGGACCGCGAGGACCTCGCTCGTCGGGCATTAGAGAAGAAAAAGCAGAAGATGAACCAGATTGAGGACCTCGAAGGACAGATAGCGAACCTTCAGGAGACCCAAGATACTCTCGTCGATAAGAAAAACCAGCTCGAAAACCGTATCGAGGAGTTCCGCACGAAAAAGGAGTCGATGAAGGCACGCTACGAGGCTGCCGAAGCGTCTGCACGGGTCTCGGAAGCCATCACGGGAGCAGGTGACGAGATGGCAGACGTCTCTCAATCCATCGAACGAGCCGAAGAGCGAACCGAGGAAATGGAAGCCCGATCGGCTGCCCTCGATGAGCTGGAGGAGACGGGCGCGCTCGATAGTGCTCTCTCGGATAAAGACAGCATCGACCGAGAACTCGAAAACCTATCGAGTGACCGGGAAGTCGAGAAAGAACTCGAAACGCTCCGCTCAGACATGGGAAAGGAATCGGGAAACGGAAACAAAACCGAGAGTGAAACGGATTCCACCGTAGAAACTGAAACAGATTCTGACACGGAGAGTGCCGACCCAGAGGTTGAGGCCGAACTGGAAGAGCTGCGAGATGACGACTCGAATACGTGATGGGTGTCAGTTACAAATTCTGCGAACACTTGAAGAGATAACAGACCTGTTCGGTAAGCGATTGAGTGACCTGTTCTCGGTCGCTCAATCAGATGTCGAGCCTAAAATGTCCGGTTCGATTCGTTTCTGATCGCGTTCCTGTTGGAGGTGCGCCCTGAACGCCCCAATCTCGACATCGTTTTGTTCTCGTTCTTTTCGGTCACGGACAGAGATCGTTCCAGCTTCTTCTTCGGTGTCACCGACGATGAGCATGTACGGGACACGGTCATCGTGTGCTGTCTGAATCTTCTTTCCGACGGTCCACGAGCGGTCCTCGACGGTCACGCGGAACTCACCGAGTTCGGCTGCAATAGCCTGTGCATACTCGATATTGTCGTCAGAGACTGGCAGAATGCGGACCTGTTCGGGTGCAAGCCAGAGTGGAAACGTCCCGTTGAAGTGCTCGATAATGACGCCCATGAACCGCTCGAACGAGCCAAGCAGTGCGCGATGAATCATCACTGGCCGGTGTTCCTCGTTGTCTTCTCCGATGTACGTGAGATCGAGGCGTTCCGGGATGTTGAAATCGAGCTGGACGGTCCCGATCGTCCACTCACGCCCGAGCGCGTCCTTCGCGTTGATTCCGATTTTCGGGCCATAGAAGGCGGCTTCGCCCGCTTCAACATCATATGCGAGATCATCGGATTCGAGTGCATCACGCAGTGCGTCCGTCGCATCGCTCCAGATCTCGTCGCTTCCGATCGCGTTCTCGCCCTTTGTTTCCAGTTTGTAGAGCACTTCGAGGTCGAAGTTTCCATAGATGTCTTCGATACTACGAAGCGTCTCTGCGATTTCATCACGGATCTGGTCGGGACGGACGAACGCGTGACCGTCGTCTTGCGTCAAGCCACGAACACGAAGGAGACCAGAGAGTTCCCCCGACTGTTCGTTCCGGTAGACGGTGCCGAATTCAGAGAAGCGAATTGGTAAGTCGCGGTAAGAGTGTTGCTCGTTGGCGTAGATGGACGCGTGGTTCGCACAGTTCATCGGCTTGAGACCGTACTCTGTGTCGTCCTGTTCCCAGTTGAACATCTCACCTTCGGCGGTGAAGGTGTCGTAGTGTCCCGTCGGCTTCCAGAGTTTGGCCTTATTCAGTTCGGGCGTCCACACCTCTTCGTAGCCGAGTTCGTCGTTCTTATTCCGAATATAATCCTCCAACGCTCGACGGATCTTCATCCCGTTTGGGTGATAATGCGGACACCCGGGCGAATGATCCGGGATGGAAAACAGATCCATCTCACGGCCAATCTTGCGATGATCCCGCTCTTTGGCCTTCTCGCGCCGCGTGAGGAACGCATCGAGTTCGTCCTCGGATTCGAACGCCGTGCCGTAGACGCGTGTGAGACTCTCGTTTTCTTCCTCACCGCGCCAGTAGGCCGACGAGATTGAAAGGAGCTTGAACGCGCCGATCTCTCCCGTCGAGTCGACGTGTGGTCCCTTGCAGAGGTCTTCGAATTCGCCCTGCTGGTAGAACGAAACTGGATCTTCACCGGCCGCCTCAGTCTCCAGAATGTCGCGCTTGAACGGATTATCTTGGTAGAGTTCGAACGCTTCCGCTCGCGGATAAGAGAGTCGTTCGATCGGAATGTCTTCATCGATAATATCCTGAGCTTCGGTCTCGATTTGATCGAGTGCGCTCTCATCGAGATCGACACCGTAGATATCGTAGTAGAACCCATCGTCTGTCCACGGACCAATAGCGAGCTTCGCGTTGGGGTACAGGCGCAACAGCGCTTGTGCAAAGACGTGTGCTCCCGAGTGACGGAGCACATCAATGTACTCGTCGCTTCCATCTGTGACGATCTCGATACGCGCACCATCGTGAACAGGCGTGCGTGCATCCACGAGATCTCCGTCGATGACTCCGGCAACGGTGTCGCGTCCGAGACCCGCTCCGATCTCGTAGGCAACATCCTCGACCGTCGCGCCTTCCTCGACGGACAGTTGAGAATCGTCCGGTAAGATGACCGAAATAGCGTCCATATACGAGGAAACCGAGGATGGAGGATAAGTGTGTTGAGAGCGTCCGAACCGTTTCGTTTTAATCGTCGCTCGGGATGGCTGCTCGATCTATTGTTTCGGATTCTTGCCACTCAGTTGCAATTGTCTGGACCCGATCCATTGGAGTGGTCGTCTCGGTCTCAGTTTCGTCTGTGGATGGAACCACCCAATCGAGTTCATCGTCTGTGCGGGCAGCAAGCGCCACGGTTGGGAGCGTGACGAACTCGTGGGTTTCGCCGGTAATCGACGAATGCACTGTTCGTTGCTCGAATCCACCTTCGAGCGTCACACCGTTGTGCGAGGCCCACTGTCTGAACTCGGTGATGCGACGGCGGAGGGACGCCCCGGTATCAGTTCGAGCGACGGACGATCCAGTACTAATTCGCTCTCCCCACACGGTGACAGTGAAGTCCTTGATATACCCCTCAGCTGCGAACATATCGAGCCGATCGATGATCGATTCGACATGAACACCAGCACTAGATGAGAGTGACCGAACGTACAATTCTAGCGTTCTGGATGAGGTGGCTTCATCGGACATCTTGATTGTACACCACGGGATAAACGATTAAAAACGTTCGCTCTGTTCGATTCCCTGTCAATCCACACAACAAGATTCACTGGCTAGATATATATTCACACGATAATCGATGCCAATGATTGCGGACTCAAAAGCGTGACGGCCACCGGACGTTGCGATCACTCAGCGCCCGTCCCCGGTCGCTCAACCGTCGAGAGATCAATCACTCCACCCGGCATGGGGATACCGTCGTACGGATCGTCGGCCAAGAGAAGCGAGCCATCGAGATCAGCGTAGTCGACGAGTGGGGTGAGATGGCAGGCAGCTGCAATCGCCGCGTTTGTCTCGACCATACACCCGAGCATGACATCGAGACCGTGTGCACGAGCAGCGTTGATCATTTTGATCGCTTCGAGTGGGCCCGCACATTTCATGAGTTTGATAACGATGATGTCGGCTCTGTCTGCAACGCGAGGCACATCAGTAAGCGTCACACACGACTCATCAAGCGCAATTGGGACCGCTGAACGTTCGTGGACGAATCGAAGTCCCTCGGGGTTCGTTGCTGGGAGCGGCTGTTCGAGGAATTCGATGTCGTGGTCGGCAAGCATTTCGCTCATCTCGACCGCCTCGCGTGGCGTCCACGCTTCGTTCGCATCGACACGGATTCGAGCCTCGGGTGCAGCGTCCCGAACGGCTGCAACGATTTCTTCGTCTCGATCGGTTCCGAGTTTCGTTTTGAGGACTGAGTAACCATCTGCGACGGCCGTTCGCGCTTTCTCTGCCATCACGTCGGTCGCGTCGAGACCGACGGTGAACGAGGAGGTGATGGTTCGGTCCGGATCGAATCCGAACAGACGATAGAGCGGGAGATCGAGCCGTTTCCCGACGAGATCGCACAACGCAATCGAAATCGCGGCCTTTGCAGCCGGATTGTCCCCGACTCGGGCAGCTATCTCACGTTCGATCGCATTTCTGTTCAACGGATCATCCGCCTGCTCGACGATCGAGAGGAGATCAGGAAGCACGGCCTCAACGGTGTCGGGCGTTTCACCGTAATACTGCGATGGTGCCGCCGCACCAATCCCCGTGTGTTCGCCATCATCGATGCGAACGACGACGTTCTCGGCCGTTTTCGTCGTTTCTCGCGAGATGGTAAACGGATGGTCGAGTGGCAGGGCAACACGCTCGAACGTAGTGTTCAGGCTCATTGGTTCTCGATTACGTCTACGAGTTCGTCTGGATCGAATCTGACAGGGTCTGTTGCTGGAACACCGATCGCGTCTTCGTACGTAGCGATGTGCTC
The DNA here is from genome assembly GCF_023276375.1 of Halocatena marina. Lineage (GTDB taxonomy): Archaea > Halobacteriota > Halobacteria > Halobacteriales > Haloarculaceae > Halocatena > Halocatena marina. The sequence goes on from NZ_JALLPK010000001.1 coordinate 2,311,864, forward strand.
GCGCGCGTCTTCGGTGTCGGTCGAAGACGTATTGAGCGCGCCAGCGACGACCGGACAGGGATTGACCGGACGAGCGAGCGATTCGTAGAGATCAACGGTCTCTGAAACCGGGCGGAGAGGGAACGACTCGTATCCGTGAACAACCTCCTTATCGACCTCGTGGCAGAGGATCATTGCGTCGGGCATCGATCCGTGGAGAATACCGCACGTCACAGCCGAGTACGCGGGGTGCGAGATCGATCCCTGTCCTTCTACGAAGAGGTAATCGTGGTTCTTCCGCTCAAGCAGCATCTGCTCGACAGCACCAGCGGTAAAATCGCTCACGACACGGTCGATGACGATACCGCTTCCATCAACCATTACGCCTGTCTGTCCTGTCGGAACGAATCCAGCGTCGAGACCACGATCGCGTGCGGCCTGTACGAGTTCCATCGTCGTGGTCATCTTTCCAACAGAGCAGTCTGTCCCGACGGTGAGGACAACTGTCGCGTCGAGATCCCGAGCGACACCATCGCTCACCGATAGGTCGTCTGGTGAGCGGCGAACGTCCCAGATCTGGCAGTCGTTCTCCGATGCAAGACGAGCGAATTCGGTGTCTGTGGCGAGGAAGTGATGGAGACCAGCCCATACATCACAGCCGCGGGAAAGCGCACCAGTGACATCCGACCGCCACGTTTCCTCAAAGCCGCCGCCGATCGGTGCGATACCGATGACGAGCGCGTCGATCTCTGGTGTGTCACCGATGTTGGAAACGATGGGTGCTTCTTGTACGTCGGAAAGGTGATCACTCACCTGATCGCCAGCAGTGGCCCGGTCGATGACGGCCACAATGTCGTGTTCACCGTACCGGAGTAGTCCCTGAGCGGTCTTGGCCCGGCCGGGAAATGCTTCATGAGCTAGAATTGCTAGTCGCATACTCGCTCACTTGTTGTACGGGTAGTTAATTTGATTGTTCCTGTTTGTGCATTTCGTCCGACCATCGATAGTGAAAATTGAAAGTAGTGACAAATATTGCATAGATCCGTTATACAGAAGCTGTAGGTCGGATGGTCCGCTGTGGCTCGCTTTTGCAGGTTCGGCGGCTATTCGGTCGTCAGGCCTTCTGTTTCGACGCGCATGACAGCTTCACCATCAGGGAGATTTGGTGCGTCAACGAGCCGGACGACGCGTTTCGTGCCTTTGGAGTTGCGGAGATAGAGTCGAATGGTGGATTTGTGGCCGAGGATATTACCACCGATGGGCTTTGTCGGGTCGCCGAAATACGAGTCAGGATTGCTTTGGACCTGATTCGTCACAAGGACTGCGGCGTTGTAGAGCACGGCAAGCCGCGAGAGGTCGTGGAGATGTCGGTTGAGCTTCTGCTGGCGTTGGGCAAGTGTGCCACGTCCGACGTATTCGGCACGAAAGTGGCCGGTGAGTGAGTCGACGCAGATCAGTCGAACCGGCCATTCGGTCTCTTCGTGTTCAGCTGCGATCTCACGCGCTTTCTCGACCAGTAACATCTGGTGATCCGAGTTGAATGCCTTGGCGACGTGTATCTTGTCGAGCACTGCCTCGATGAGCAGATTCATCGCTGTCTCGTCGGTCGGATCGCCCGCAATGTCCCGTTGCTCCAGTAGGGCGGTGAGACGTTCCTCGGAGAGACCACGAACCATCTCCTCAATGCGTTCGGGGCGGAACGTGTCCTCGGAGTCGATGAAGACGGCCCGTCCGTCAAGGCCACCGTGCGCTTCAGGCAGTTGCGCGTTCACTGCGAGTTGGTGGGTCACCTGCGATTTTCCGACGCCGAATTCGCCGTACACTTCAGAAATCGACTGCGTTTCGATGCCACCCCCAATGAGGTCGTCGACCTCCTCAACCAGCCAGCGGAGTGAGCCGATCTTCTCGCGGTGGTCGAGAATGCTCGTGCCGCTTTTGAACCCACCGACGTCAGCCGCCTCGCGCGCAGCGTTGATGATGGTTGCCGCTGTATTCTCGCCGATGTCTACTGTATTCGAGAGTTCGCTCGGGCTGGCGACCGCGATCCCCTGATACGAGTCAAAGCCCGACTCGATAAGTTTGTCAGCGGTCGCGGGACCGACACTCGGGAGACGCTCTAAGTCCGCGGTTGCTGCCATGCACTGAGAAAGGTTCTACAAGAAGATAAGCCAGCGTCAATAGCACCGTGAAAGTGATATCGGCCAGAATGAAATGGCCGAAAACGGAGCCTAAATCCATTATGAGCGGTGTTGAGATCACTTTCAGTGGGTTGCTTACTGTCGCTTTTATCTGTCCTTCAATATATATTATATTTATATTTTAGTATAGAGAATTCACCTGTGTTCTCACAGACGGGAGCGTTCCGAGGACGAATCCTATGGCACTTGAATCAGCACGCAATCGGATCGGGAAACGACAGCCGCCGTGGATGATCCGTCTCACGACTGTCTCGGCTCTACTACAGACTTCCACAGTGACCGACACCTGCACTCGACGACAACGGCTATGTGTGGCACGGTCGATGGTTTCGGTGTGAATGTCACGATCATCGACTACGGCGTTGGAAACCTCCGAAGTCTCCAGCGCGGACTCGAACGCGCCGGTGCCGTGGTTTCGGTGTCCGACGATCCTGCGGTGATTTCGGACGCCGAATCTCTCGTTCTGCCCGGTGTTGGAGCCTTCGAAGAGTGTATGCGCAACTCCGAACCGTTTCACGACGTTCTCATCGAGAAGGCTGCCGATACGCCAATTCTCGGTATCTGCGTCGGGCTTCAGCTCATGTTCACCGAGAGTACGGAAGGCGCACCTGAGGGCGAGGTCGTGGAGGGTCTCGATCTTCTCGACGGGCGCGTCGAGCGCCTCCCCGATTCGGTGAACGTTCCGCACATGGGTTGGAACGAACTCACGGCCAAGCGTGAACACCCGCTTGTAGGAGGGATCACAGACAACGTGGCCACAGCGACATCACAAACAGACGGAGCTGTCGATTCCGTCGATGACCCGTACGTCTACTTTGTCCACTCGTACTGCGCTGCGGTGAGTAAACAGACAGTTGCGTCGTGCGAGTACGGCCGTAAGTTTACTGCCGTCGCTGCGAACGAGGCAGGCAACGTCATGGGAACACAGTTCCACCCTGAAAAGTCGGGGGAAGCGGGACTCCGCATCCTCCAAAACTTCGTTACCTACGCTCGAAGCACCACCAATGGCGGTCAACGATTACCAACTGAGCATTGATAGACGGTAAGAATACGCCAATACTATCGATGACCCTGTAAGATCGGTCTGTTTGTACGATTAGTATCGATCCCGAGTTCTATTTAGTACATAGCAATTTTGGACAGCAACATTTAATGTTCAAGAACCAATTTATTTTGTATGCCAAACAATCCCACCACATTCACGGATGACGATGGAGAGAGCGTGACGGTTATGTTCTACGAAGGTGGGGAATTCCAAGAACTTTTCCACGGCTCGGTCGACGAGCTATCGGACCGAATGGAACAACAGATAGCCACCGATCAACTCGGTTCACAGTCAGAGAGTAAGCTCGTGGTTTCGGGGCGAGATCGACAGTCATCCAACCAATAGGAGACGGATACGACGGATCGTCCGAGCAAGACACAGAGACACCGAGACACAGAGACACAGAGACATAGAACGATTAGTGATGGCTGTATGAGCGAATCAGCCAGACAGCTACCACACTCTGTCTCCACCAGTTCCAATGTCAGTCTAAATGCCCGCCGCAGCACCCATCTGCACGAGTTGGGCAGCATGATCAGCTTTCGCTAGCAGGACTTCGCGCAGGTTCGGCGGGGCTCGCAGACGCTCTTCGAGCATGGACTGTGGAACGGCCAGCGTTCGGTCAGGAATTCCGGATTCACCATGAACTGCGAGATGGCGAGTCCCGAGTTTCATGACGAGTGGATTATCGAGTCGTTCGACCCCAACACCAGAGGTATAGAGCTGCTCATTGACTTCCTCGTGCTGGTCGCGACGCATCACCGGACGGTCACCGTCGTACGGCTCGACGTACAGTCGACCGAAGTAGTACGCCCGAGAAAATGGTTCGAACATTCTTTCCACAGTAATATGTTAGTTATTCTCATTCATAAGTATTTGGCAGTACACTTATACAGACGCACAATCAGATAAGACTCTGACAAAGGAGTCGACATCACTTTATTCAAAGAGCATCAGAAAGAGGACATGATACCGGAGCGATGGGCACAGTATTATCTCGGAAATCCCCCTAGTCTTGTCTGGTTGCTGTTTGCCAACATCGTTGGCGTACTCGTCGGCGTTCGGTATTACGTCGAAACGATGCCTACCGTATCCACATTCGCGTGGCCGCTCTATGCCGACTCACCAACTGCCGTTTTTCTCGCTCTCTTGTCACTGACGACCCTCCTACCGAATCTCGGCTATCGGCTCCGAGACACACCGATGAATCTACCACTAGCGTATCTACACACGCTGGCGTTCGTTTGGCTCGTCAAGTATGGGCTCTGGACAGCCCTCGTCCTTAACCTTCAGTTTTCGGCGTACTATCCCGAACTCTGGGCGTACTTCGGCATTCTCATCACACATCTCCTCTTTGTCGGCGAAGCCTATCTCATCCCAAACTATGGAAAGACAACTCGGGGAGCACTCGTAGTTTCGCTGGTATTGTTACTCTTCAATGATTTTGTCGACTACTGGATTGGTGATTTTTTCGGATGTGTATTACTCAATTCAAACGGACTAGTCGGAAATGCTCTTGGTCGGTGTGATCTCTACCCACCCCTCCGTGTCGATCCCGGTGTTGTTTTGCCACTCCTAACTGTAGCGCTGTCAGTGCTTTCAGTCGCACTCGCAGCGCACTCATTTGACCGATTCAAACGGACTGTTTAGGCAAATTTAGCTAGCTATCTTCGACCGTTTATTCCGTGAACGGTGCGAACGGACGACTGTCCTTTTAAGTGTGGACGGAGACGAACAATCTAATGGATCGTCGCCTCACCGTCATCATATTGGTGATTGCCGTAGTAGCGACTACTGGAGCGACGCTGAGCACGGCGACAAGTAGCCAAACACAGCCGGAAAATGACAATTCTTCAATGGGAACGGCTGTCTCGTCGTTCATGCAGGTCAGCGTAGTGGAAGCCGATAGCACCGTCGAGCGAGAGATGTGGAGGACAGCGTTCGAAAATGCCGACAACAAATCAGAACGGTCCGCACTGCTCGAACAACGCTCGAACCGGCTTTCACAGGAACTCTCATCGATTCGCAATCAGCGTAGCCAGCTCAATGGCGGGGAGAACGGCGTTGGTCAGGCCCGTAACGCTGCTCTTAGTGCTCGATTGAGTGAACTCCGTAAATCTATCAGTAATGCGAGCCGGACTGCAAACAAATCGAATGTGCGTTCTTCGAAGCTCTCGACACTTCGAAAGGAGGCGTGCACTGTTAACGTATCAAACGCATCCACAACCGTCGATGTCTCTCCGGGCGGTAGTTCGGAACTAAATTGTCCACCAGGACTGTCCAACGGAAATGGTACCGCTGGAAACAACACGACGGAAACGCCCACCAACGGAAGTGGGAACGGCACCGTCGGAAACAACACGACGGAAACGCCCACTAACGGAAGCGAAAACGGAACTGTCGGAAACAACACAACGGAAACGCCCACTAACGGAAGCGGAAACGGAACTGTCGGAAACAACACGACGGAAACGCCTGGAACGGAGACACCACAGGATCCCAACAATCAGACAGAAACGCCAACAGAGGATCCAACAGGAACGGAGACACCACAAGAGACCGAGACACCGCCAGCCGGGACAGACACGCCAACGGCAGCACCCACGATTACAGATAATAATACGAGTTCGATAGACACACCGATTCGGATCACAACGACAGCAGAGAATAGCGGTATCAGTCTGTTGAACGTCGATTCACGTAAGACACACATGGCGAATCAGAGACCGAGACTCCAACGAAACCACTAGCCGACGGTCGGTGAGAGCGTCACGGTTTTCACTACGTATCGCTTACCTCAGGTTAATGGACTCCGCCGCGCTGCTCGACCTGTTGGGCAACGAGAATCGCCGGCGCATTCTCAGGCTTCTCGCGCGAAAGCCGTGCTATGTCACCGAAATCAGCGAATATCTCGGTGTCAGCCCAAAGGCCGTCATCGATCACCTGCGCAAGCTTGAGGAAGCCGGATTAGTCGAGTCTCGCGTCGACGACCAGCGAAGAAAATATTTCTCGATCGCCCGGAACCTCCGTCTCGAAGTAAATGTCTCTCCCTACGGATTCGGTACGAAAAGCGCCTATCCGGCCAGCCGAGGATTGGATATGACTCGGTGTCGATACCTCTCTATCGATATCGCCAACCCGGATCAAGCGGCCGAACTGGCCGAGCTCGCTCACGAACTGAAACGATTAGAAGATCTCTCTAGTGAGCTATCGCTAGCCCAACGGTGGGTTCAAGGGCGACTGACAGAAGTGATGGATGGTATTTCCCGCCGGATCCACGACGAACCGACGCTTGGAGCGCCGGAAGGCGATGATGCTCGCTTCTACGCCGAAGTGTTGTCCGCGCTCGCCAACGGTGCAGACCATATCGAGCAGATCAGCCACAACGTTGATGCATCACCAGAACTCGTCGAAGATGCGCTTCTCCATCTCGCTCAACACGGCGTCATCGAACGTGAGGACAGTCGCTGGCGCTTGGTCGAGTGATCATCAATCTCACTCAATCTCTTTTGTCAGTCCGCCTCGAAGATCTCGGCCGAAGTAGTAGCCGAGAAGCGCGACGACCGCACCGATTGCCGCTCCTGCACCGACGAATTCGATTCCGAAACGACCGACTACGGCGAGCGTAAGATAGTTCGAAAGCATGCTCGCGCCTGAGGCTACTGCGCCTGCAAGACCGACTTCGAGATATCGCCGCTCGCTACTGAATCCTCCAAGCGCGAACGCGACACCGAAGACACCGATGAGACCGGTTGCGGGGATGATTGGGATGGCTCCAGCAATGAACAGCGCAATTGTGGTAAGGACGAGAGAAACAAGAAAATACCGCGGAGAGAACATCTGGCGGGCGGTATCGACGGCGCGAGTGCGGCGGGACGCAGACTTCGTTTCGGGCTGAGTGGAGGTCTCCTCTTCTACCTCGCGGAGGAGTTCGTCGGTGCGACTCATGGACGAAGACACGAGTCGAAGATATATTTCCTTTGTCCCGAGTGCAGCGTCTCGGCCCATAGCGCAGTCGAATGGAAAGCGTTGGAGTGAGGAGTGGTATCGAAAAATGAATCCAAAACGAGAGAGCGAGGAACGATAGTATTGAGGTTATCGATCCCAGAGATGCACTATGGACTCAGGGGACCGCATTCGCGTCGAGCGTAGTGGTGAGCAGTACGAGGGAGTTTGTATGCCCTCGACAACGGAAGATCACGTCGTCTTGAAGCTCGATGGCGGGTACAACATCGGTATCGAGCGTGAAGAGAGCCACGTCGAAGTGCTCGATTCGGGCGTCTACGACATCGATAGCGAAGTTGATGGTGATGAATCATCCGTCGTCGAGATCGATCCCGACCTCCCGACAATCTCGCTCATCTCTACGGGTGGAACCATCGCGTCGACCGTCGATTACCGGACCGGTGCAGTCACGTCTCAGTTCGACGCTGAGGACGTATTGCGTGCAGTGCCGGATCTGGCTGGACGGGCCAACTATCGGGGACGGGTCGTTGCCAATATTCTGAGCGAGAATATGACGCCCGAGATCTGGCAGGATCTTGCGTGGGCCGTCCACGATGAGATCGAGAACGGCGCGGACGGCGTCGTTGTCATGCACGGCACGGACACGATGCAGTACACTGCGTCTGCGCTTGCGTTCATGCTCGATACACCCGTTCCGATCGTTTTTACTGGCAGCCAGCGCTCTGCGGACCGACCATCCAGCGACAACGTGATGAACGCAGTCTGTGCGGTTGAGGCGGCCATGTCCGACTGCGCCGAGGTGTTGGTGTGTATGCACGCGACCGAGAATGATACGAGGTGTGCGCTTCACCGAGGGACCCGTGTCCGGAAGGATCACACCTCGCGCCGGAATGCTTTCGAAACGATTGGAAACGAACCGCTTGGTGAGGTAGAGTATGCGACCGAGACCGTCACATTCCAGCAGCCGTACGACGAACGAGGATCGACCACGCTCGATATCGCTCCCGATCTCGAAACCGATGTCGAGTTGCTCAAGAGCACACCCGGTATGGATGGAGCGTTTCTCGATCTCTGTGACGGAAAGGCAGGGATTGTCATCGAAGGAACAGGGCTCGGACACATCAATACAAAGTTCATCGATCACATTGCGCGACTGACCGACGACGGCACAGCGGTCGTGATGACGAGTCAGTGTCTCGATGGGCGGGTTTGCGATCGCGTCTACGATACGGGACGCGATCTACTCGAAGCGGGCGTTATCGAGGGTGAAACCATGCTCCCCGGTACCGCGATGGTGAAACTGATGTGGACACTCGCCAACCGCTCGTCCGTACGAGAAACGATGCAAACATCGCTCGCAGGAGAGATAACCGAGCGATCAGTACCGTGGACGTGAACAGCGTGAGCAGCGTGAACCACCAACTAACCATTAGGCCGGTACGAGCAGACGACTACGAACAAGTCGCGGCGTTTACTCGAAACACGTGGGAAGAGCGAGACAGCAGCGATTACATTCCACACGTCTTTCACGATTGGATCGCCGACGACGGCGGTCAAAAACGAACAGTTGTTGCCGACGCCGGTGAGGAGATCGCTGGTATCTGTCAGGCAGTCATGCTCTCATCACACGAGGCATGGGCGCAGGGAATGCGCGTCAATCCGGCGTTTCGTGGACAAGGCGTGAGTTCCGCTCTCAACGAGGCGCTCTTTGTGTGGGCGAGCGAACAGGGCGCAACCGTCTGCCGGAACATGGTGTTCTCGTGGAACGCCGCCGGGCTCGGTGGATCACGCAGTGTTGGTTTCGAACCGATCACGGAGTTCCGGTGGGCGCATCCAACACCCGAACAAGATCCAGATCAAGATCCAGAACCCGAAGCCAGTACTGTGACTGGCGCTCCTTTCGCTATCTCATCGGAATTGCGTGTCGAATCTGATCCTGCTGTGGCGTGGAGCTATTGGACGGACAGTGCTGCTCGTGAGCATCTCGGTGGGTTGGCGCTCGATTTGGACGAGTCGTGGGCTCTCTCTGAACTCACGAGAGCAAATCTCAGCCGTGCGGCGGACGAGACGTCTGTGTTCGCTGTCGTGGGGGATGAAGTGCGTGGAATGGCGTACCGAACCCGAACCTACGAACGAGAGAACGACGATGGAAAAACGGAGCTGTTTGCCGAGTACGGCGTCGGTGCGTGGGACGATCTTGCGGCTGCACGATCACTATTTGCTGCGATTAGCGCTGACGCTGCCGACGTGCAAGCCGACCGCACGCGTGTTCTCATCCCTGAGACAGTACAGTACGTCTCTGATGCAGCGTGGCTTCGGGCCGGAATCAGCGATGAGCCGGATTTCGTCCTCGGAGCCGATCTGAGCGCACATAGGTTCTGACTACCGTTCTCAGTCGCGTCACTTCACCAGTCAACTGTCAGGTTTTAACTCACCGGCCTCTGAACCTACGGACATGGATGTCGAAGCGTTCTTCGAGGAGATGCCGTTTGCGAAACTGCTCGGTATTGAGGTGACGGAAACGAACGACGGACACGCAGAAGGATGGATCGAGATGCGCGAGGACCTTTCGTGGAACCAAGATCGGGTTATGGCCCACGGTGGAGTGACGTTCACACTCGCTGACACTGTCGGTGGGGCCGCGCTCGTCTCTCTCGTTGACCAACCTGTCCCGACCATCGACATGCGAATCGATTACCTGAGCGCTGGCACTGGTGATCTCCACGCGGTGGCTGATGTCGTTCGATGCGGGAGCGATGTCGGCGTGGTCGATGTCGATGTCTACGCCGAAGACGACACACACCTCGCGGACGCACGAGGAGTGTACAAAACAGGATAACGCCGTCTTCTTGTTCTACGAAAAGTGTGGGACAACGTGCTCTCCGAGACACTCGATACTCTCGCGCATGGCGTCGGTGCCAATACCGGGGTAGTATGTACGAAGTATGAAGTGAATATCGTCGCCGAGTGCTGCTCGATAGCGTTCGAGTTCGTCGATGACCTGATCTGGTGTACCGTGAACTGCCTGTTCTTTCAACTCCGATCGCCGTTCAGCCGAAAGTTCATCGACCGATTCTCCAGAGAAGATTTCGGCGTACCGACGCTGAATGTAGAAGTAGCCGTCTTTCATCTGTTCCCACGCCTCGTCGTCCTTCGCCCCGTCTGGTGCGACGAACCCGTGCTGGAGGACGTAGATCGTGAACTCACCCGCAATGTTTTCTTCCGCGCGAACGCGTCGAATGTCCTCGACCCGTTTTTTGACACCAGCAATCGAAAGCGACGAAGGCGCACACCACGCGTCCGCTGTGCGGGCAGCGCGCCGAACAGCGGGCTTTGCTGCTCCACCGAGCATGATCGGAATATCGTGGGTTGGTTTCGGTGTGACGGTCACATCAGAAGAGATGTCATGAAACTCAGAGTCGTATTCGAGCGGCCCAGGTGACCACGCACCGCGCAATAGATTGATGTGATCGGAGAGACGCTCGACGCGTTCATCCGGCGAAATACCGAATGCGTCGAATTCGCCGGGATTCGACCCAATGGCCAACCCGAGAGTGAGCCGACCATTTGAGAGCAGATCGACCGTCGCAGCGTCTTCAGCGAGACGAACGCCGTCATACAGCGGCGACAGCGCAATGCATGGCCCGATCTCGACGGAATCAGTGACAGCGGCGAGTGCCCCGAGAGAAGGCATTACGCCGGACAGATAGCCGTCTTCCTCGAAGTGATGCTCTGAAACCCACGCGCTTGCCAGACCGGCGTCATCGATGGCCCGGCCCAGTTCGAGCAGTTCTTGGTACAGTTCGTCCATCGATCGGTCGTCATCGGGTCGACGCTGGCAGGTGAACAAACCGGTGCCGATGTCCATATCTCTGATCGATGGCCCACCCGCATAGTACCTGAGGTAACTGCGTGTCGAAACGCTGTGTTGGCCAGTGACACACCACCGGTGCTGGTTTTACTGGTGCATCCAATCTCAGTTCTATGCTCGATGATACACCAAAAACCGGTGATGCGTTTGGTCGCGCGCTCAAAGCGCATCACGCTGGTGAGAGTGCTCTCGAATTCGTCGAACGCGACGACGGCTATCTCGATGCGACCGATGTTGGATACTACTTCACACAGCACAGCGAGTGGTCCGAACAGATGCAAGCAGCGATGGCGCACGCAACGGGCCGCGTGCTGGATGTGGGCTGTGGCGCGGGGCGAGTCTCGCTGTATCTGCAAGAACAGGGCTATGGGGTGACCGGGATTGACGTTTCACAGCGCGCGGTCGAGATCTGCCGCGAGCGAGGACTCCGAAAGGCGCGCCTGCTCGATATTGCTGATATCGACCACGAGATTGACGATCCATTCGATAGCGTCCTCCTCTGTGGGAACAACTTCGGACTCGTCGGGACGCGATCAAAGGCCCCGGATATACTCGGTCGACTCGCACGCGTTACGACGCACGACGCACGACTCATCGCTCAGAGTAGGGATCCGGAAGCGACCGACAATGCAGCGCATCTCTCGTATCACGATCTGAACCGCGAGCGTGGTCGTCTTCCGGGCGCACTTCGAATGCGAGTTCGCTACGGACAGTACGCAACCCCATGGTACGACTATCTGTTCGTCGGGCCAGAGACGATGCGTGAGCTAGTCGCGCCGACAGCGTGGGACGTTACAGAAACGATCGAGAGCGAACATTCGCCAGATTACGTCGCGGTTCTCGAAAAAGAGTAAGCAGCGATGCGAGACGGGGGACCGGTTCAAATCATCCACGGAACGACCACCCACTTCGGTTATCACGTTTCGTTGATATTCGAGGACTGTTATCTCGGTGGGACCAGTACCGAAAGCGCATGAGCGATGTGCCTGACGAACTGCGCGAGCGAATTGAGAACGACCCGTTCTGTTCGACGCTCGGCATCGACCTCGCTGCTCTCGAACCGGGGTACGCCGAAACGCGCCTGACGATCACTGATGAACTCCTAAATTTCCACGGGACGCCCCACGGTGGCGCACTTTATGCGCTCGCCGACGCCGCATTCGCTGCGGCCTCGAACTCACACGGTGACACTGCTGTTGCGCTCGAAACGAACGTCTCCTATCTCGCTGCCACTGAAACGGGAACGACACTCGTTGCGACTGCTGCGGAGACACACCGGACGAATCGAACCGCCGAGTACGAGGTTCGCGTTACGGCCGAGGACGAACGTGTCGCTACATTTCGGGGACGAGTTTACCGACCCTGACTGGTTACCCTCAGTATGTTTAAGTAGGAGAATGGAACGATACTGCCCCGTTGGTATGATAGAACCAACTATAATATATTCTATGAATTGGAGGCACCACTCACGACTTCTGAAGTGGACTGTTTACTGTTACCGAAGGATTATGTGTGAGACGTACGTCTCACACTGTATGAGTGCCGACGCTGATGACTCCGATGACGGCACCGAAAAGATCGATGTCCGGGTTCCGGCACGTCTCTTACAACGGATCGATGAGGAATACGAGCGGCGAGGATACACTTCTCGATCCGAGGCCGTTCGCGATGCGCTGCGAGACTGGATAAACCCGCCAGTTACCCTCTCGAAGGAGACACTCGACGATCTCGAAGAGAGTCGTAAGCAGGCAGAGCAGGGCGAGACGGTGTCAGCTGAGGAGGCCCGTGAACGACTGGGCTTGGATGACTGACGTCAAGTATACTGAGCAGGCCCTCGAACATTTAAGCGAGTTGGATCCACAGGTCGCCGATCGGATGATGAACAAGATAAGCGAAGCCACAGAGTGGACTGAACACCGGCTCGTTCCTCTCTCCGGATTTCCATACTACAAGCTCCGTACTGGCGACTATCGTGCGATTATCGTCTGGGAGAGAGAAACCGATATTCTTCGTGTCGAGGCAGTCGGCCACCGCCGAAACGTGTACGATCGACATCTCCCGCCCTAACCGATCGGATTGGTACCGAAGATCCATGTGATGCGCCCAACGAGCTGCGCGAGTGAATCGAGAACGACACGTTCTATTCGAGCATAGTATCGACCTCACTGGCGCCGAAGCAACGACACTCGTTGCGACTGCTGCGGAGACACACCGGACGAATCGAACCGCCGAGTACGAGGTTCGCGTTACGGCCGAGGACGAACGTGTCGCTACATTTCGGGGACGAGTTTACCGACTGTGAGAAACTCGTTTGGGCTGTCGATGAAAACGAGAGACGTTCCGATTGTCGGGTTCAGTGCAGGGTGACTCGTTCGTTGCAATCGTATTCAGCGTCATTGACGCCAGCGTGGTCACATATACGAACAACCGTCTATGCACAGCCGAACCACAGCGATAGATTAGGCAATGGAACTTCGATAATATGCCGGATAACGGATATTCCTCCACCCGACAGCGAGTCGTACGCGGTGTTGCCAGTAATCTAATCCATAGTTCATTGGTTTCTGTCTCCCCAGACAAGTCAGTCGGTGACGAGCGACTTCTCGAACCAGTATTCGGTCGCCTCAAAGCCGTGGTGTTCGTAGAACTGGTGAGCTCGGGTGCGCTCTACTCCTGACGCCAAAACGATTGTCTCGCATCCTTGTTCACGTGACCACGTCTCGACAGCCTCGTACAGTCGCGTGCCACATCCCTCACCCCGGTGATCTTGGTGCGTGACGAGATCGACTAACCACGTGAACGTCCCATACCACGGGGATGTGAGCACGTACACTCCTGCAAACGCCACTGGCTGCTCAGTAGTCAACCCGAATGCTCGATAGCCCTGCGCAGTCATCGTCCGCAGACATTCGACGTGCTGGTTCACTGTGTCAACGGGCCAAAACCCATCGACAACAGGATAGAACGCTCGCCACTCTTGTTCGCTCGTAAGCTGCTCAATGGAGACCATACTACCAACTGTTGTGAAGCTCAGTAAAACGCTGCTTGTGAAGCGGTGGTTCTGAGCAGGTTGTCATTATACCAGTTCTCTCCGTTGCACCCTCCTTCACCAGACGTGTTACAGTTATATGACGGATCTGTCATCGGAAATTATCGTACGTCTTCGCTGACTCAGAGCAACAGAGTTACATCATATAAATACGCATACAGGTCTATGGACATTCTTCGACTTCCTGCCGACGAGGCTGCCGTCCGTCGCTATATCGAAGATCTTTGGCTCCCTTACAACCGCGAGCTTGAAGCGATCGTCGACCATTTCGCGCTTGTCGATGATGTCGATCTCGTAACGGAAGAACTTGAGTGGCGGCTCGATCGCCACGAAGCGAAGAGCTACCGAGCGTGGGTCGCTGTCGAGGGGTCACACGACGAGAACAACCACATCACCGCCGATATCGATAGTGATTTTGTCGGATTCATTACGACCGATATTGACGAGTCGTCGAGCGTCTTCGACCGTCCCGATCGGCTCGTTGTCTGTGATATTTATGTTCGTAAACCCTACCGTGGTACTGGTCTCGCCAACGATCTGATCGAGCGTGCCAAAGCACGGGCGCGTGAGCAGGAATGTGCCAACCTCACACTCGACGTCGATGTAGACAATGAACGTGCTATCGCCTTCTATGAAAAGCTGGGTTTTGAACCACTCCGTCAGACACTAACCACCAGCGTCGATGGGTGACCGTCGGCTCGATTGTGACGACATTACTCAATGTATATGAAATGAAATCATGATGCGACTGTATAGCTGGCAAAATCCTCACCCAATTCGTAGCCAGCCTCTGTCACTATCGCTTCTAACTTTGCCGTAGACTTCTCAACCACATACTCATTGACATGCGTCAGGACTGTTCGGGAAGCCGCTGCTTTCGCTACCGGATTTTTGGGCGGGTTATCCGTCGAGAGTAGCTCTGGGGCAACCACTGGCGTGGCTTCGAGAATCGCAAGATCAGCGTCCGTATATGCTCCACCGCCTTTCATATCGGGGCACCAATTGGCGAAATCTGGCGCATACACCATCGTTTCTGTCTCCCGTTCCAATCGAAAGCCGAGCGTATCTGACTCCGGGCGACCGTGAGCGACCGGGATTGGCGTAATTTCGAGATCGCCCACCGTGATTGGCTCACCGTGCATCAGATCCTGAATGGTGAACGCATCAGTGAGAGATGGCATCTCCCGAACAAATCGATCCTGTGCGGTTGGTGTCAAATAGAGTGCGAAATCAAGAATCTGAGCAGCGAGCGCTAGATCATTTATTCCGCCGATATGATCGCGGTGCCAGTGAGTTACGAGGACCGCGTCCACGGTACGGACACCGACTTCTCGAAGCCCTTCGTGGAACTCCGGCGGAACATCAATCAGGAGTGTTGTCGTCTCAGTTTCGATGAGAACACCACTCCGACGACGACGCGCTGTTGCGTCCGCATCAGCTAGTGTTCGAAAAGGAGGCGGGACACCAGTCACGTCGGCAGTTCCAAGCAACGTACATCGCATGCACTACCCAGTTCAGAACGACGGAAAAATCATTGTGCCCTGAGAAAAACTGCCAATCCTATACAAAATACCGACATCTCGGGCCTGAACAGAGTTCATCAGTCATCACATTGATTCGGAGAAAGACAACTCGTAGTACCCCACTGATAGGGACATCGTCACTTTGCCGATCGTTAGTCTATTCCCGGTTGCAGGATCACTCTCGTCAGCGTCGGTACGCTCATCTGTCATCACGATATCGTTCGTCGAGCAAAATGAGGTCAGTGAGCGGTTCTCGGAACAAGTATCCAATTGTGAATACCGCGAGGAGAAAGAGGATTGGGACGATAAGTGCCTCCATTCCAACAAGGGTGAATGCAATGCTCACAACGAGAATCGTGAGTACACTCTTAGTGAGTCGGAGTACGGCCCGTCGCTGACGCCCATCGACGCCAAGGGAACTCAGCAGGTGATCTGTCCCCGGATAAACGACGAACCGAGAGATTGCACCCAACAATATGAGGGCAAACGCTAACACACAGATACTCACGAGGAATTCTGCTATCTCGTCTTGGAGGCCAATACTAGATTGCAGAGCGATAACGTCTCGTCCCTGATAAACTGAGTGTAACCAGCGCACATCGGGGAGATTCATATATATCAGCATCTCTATAATACATAAATATCTTCTGCTTCATGTTCGAAAATACTCACATCGAACTGCTACTCCCGGTGATCGAACACTCGTTGTACTTTCCCGACTTCGGTACGTTCAATGGAGCCAGGATCAACGACAGTGATATTGTCGGGTTTCACAGAAAGAACCTCTTCTAATCGCTCCCGGATTCGTGTTTCGAGGGCAGTGGGTGTGTCCCCATACCCTTCGTGGTGTTCAACCGTTACTTCCATTCTGTCGAGCGAGTCCTCGCGTGTGAGATCGATGCGATACTGCGGTGCGACATCCGCGAGCGCGAGCATCGTCTCTTCAATCTGGCTCGCATAAACGTTCACACCACGAACGATGAGCAGATCGTCCGTCCGTCCGGTGATGTTATCCATCCGGGCGTGGGTTCGCCCGCACTCGCACGGTTCGCGCGTGAGCGACGTGATATCACCAGTTCGATACCGCAAGACAGGGAGCGCCTCTTTGGTGAGCGTCGTGAGAACGAGTTCGCCTGCCTCACCGTCGGGGAGCACTTCGCCTGTTTCGGGATCGATGATCTCAGGATAGAAGTGATCCTCCCAGATGTGCAGCCCGTTTTGCACTTCCGCGCACTCGATCGAGACACCCGGGCCGATGATCTCCGAGAGCCCGTACACGTCGACTGCAGTAACATCGAGAGCGTCTTCGATCTCTTCGCGCATCGGATCAGTGAACGGTTCAGCTCCAATCACTACGGTCGAAAGCGAGAGATCCTCCGCGTCAATCCTCTGCTCATCCAATTTTTCGGCGAGATACAGGCAGTACGATGGTGTGCAGGCGAGCACATCACTTTCGAGATCCTGCAGTAGATCGATCTGTCGAGCGGTGTTCCCACCACCGACGGGGATCACGCTTGCGCCGAGCGCTTCGCTGCCGTCGTGAAATCCCAATCCCCCAGTGAACAGCCCGTAGCCGTAGGCGTTCTGGACGACCTGATCGGCGGTAACCCCTGCGGCAGCCAACGAACGGGCCATCACCGACCGCCATACGTCGAGATCGCCCTCCGTATACGAGACGATCTTCGATTTACCAGTGGTCCCAGACGAGGCATGAATACGCCGCACCGCATCCCACTCGACGGCAAATAGCCCGTCGGGATACTCCGCTCGAAAGTCTTCTTTCGTCGTGAACGGTAACCGACCGCAGTCCTCGATCTCCTTAATATCGCCCGGTGAAACTCCCATCTCGTCCAATACGCCTCGATAAAATGGAACGTTCTCGTAGGCGTGCCGCACGGTTTCGCGTAATCGCTCGGCTTGGAGTGCCCGAAGCTCCTCACGATTCGCTGTTTCTACCGCATCATAAATCATGAACCGTGATATAACACCTGTTGTCAAATTCTTTGGGGTCGTCCTCACGTGAATTTCGAGACGAATCCAGTTCTATTCAGTATACTAAGAATGAACACAGAAGTTGTTCGCACGCATCATGAAAGCAGACGTATAATGACCTCCAGCTCACTCCTCACCGTTGCTGACCTCGATACGGATGCTGTCGCAACAGTGTGTGCGAACGCGACAGCGCTCGAACGCCTCGCAGAAGGTGCCGCTGTCCCCGTGGTCACTGCGTTATTCGATGACAGCACAGTCGCGCAGCTCCAGTCACTCGGGCCTGGATCACTGGTTTTCAATACAGATCCAAGAGCGGCGGTCGAAGACGCGGCAGTCATCTATACGGATGCATGGACGAGCATGGGATAAGAGGCCGAACGTGAGAAGCGACGCGAAGTCTTCGAAGACTATCAAGTGAACACTCAGCTACTCGAACACGCACCCAGCGCAGTCGTGCTTCACTGTCTCCCAGCAAATCGTGGCGAGGAAGTCACTGCAACCGTACTCGATGGGAAGCGCTCGGTCGTGTGGCAACAGGCACAAAGCCGACTGCCGATACAACATCACACCGTATCTAATTGACACTATGAATAACCAACAGAATGAGAACGTCAGACCTTCGCCGACTAGATCCACTTTCACTACGCTTGGGTGGCTTCTTTATGACGTGCGCATCTCGAAGAAAGTGGGTGAGATACCCCGAAGAAAAGTGAAAGACATGCCGACGCAACCAGCCGATTTGACATTTATCAGCCGGGGTCGACTGAGCTGTCGAATTTACTCGATGGCGCCGAATGTGTCAGTGGATTGTCTCACTGACGCTCAGCGATAACCGGAACGATGCACGCTCCGGGTCGAATCGGTGAGTAGCGCGATCATCGTTGGGAGAGAAAACCCACGATAGTGACGAGTTGATCATCATGGATAGCGAAGATAACTTGGTCAGTTCCCTGACAAATGGTGCCCACTGGCACTCCAAGTCTGGCAACCCCTTTCTCTGGAGACGCTGCCGGGACGGGTTGTCGTAACATGACTTCTCAGAAAAGCATACGATAGCGGCCTCCGTTTTGGTATTTGAGATATTATCTATGTTCTGCCACTAATAGAGACAGATATCATTCATGTATCAAAATCGAAAAGCATCATCTTCAACGAATAATGATGTTATTCAGTGGCGCGTAATCGCTCATACGGCACATTCGTAGCATCTGGGAATGAGATGATTTGTATCTATCAGACGAGTGTTCGTACCGGTGTATTTTTCTTGGGGTTAGCAGTATCTACACCCATGCTCGATGCGCCTGAAGTCGAAGAGTTAACGCCACCGGTACGCACGCTCATGGGCCCCGGCCCGAGCGACGTTCACCCTCGCGTATTGCGTGCAATGGGGACACCGTTGGTCGGCCACCTCGATCCGACGTTCATCGATCTAATGGACGAGGTGCAGGAACTGCTCCGGTATGCATTCCAGACAGAGAACCAATGGACGATTCCGATCAGCGGAACGGGTTCGGCAGCGATGGAGGCAGCGTTTGCCAACCTCGTTGAGCCCGGTGACACGGTGCTCGTGCCGACGAACGGCTATTTCGGGTATCGAATGGCAAGCATGGCAGAGCGCGCAGGCGGGTCGGTCGTCACGGTGGATGCGCCGTGGGGCAAACCACTCGACCCGGCAGATGTTCAGGATGCATTCGATACGCACCAACCGGATGTGTTCGGTTTCGTCCACGCCGAAACGAGCACCGGCGTTCGACAGCCGAACGTCAGCGATCTGACTGCCATCGCACACGCTCACGACGCGTTCGTGATCGCAGACACCGTCACGTCGCTCGGTGGTGTCGAACTGCGCGTCGATGCGTGGGATATCGATGTTGCCTACTCTGGTGGGCAAAAGTGCCTCTCGTGTCCGCCCGGCGCGAGTCCGCTGACGCTCTCCGACCGCGCGATGGATCGCGTGCTCAGCCGTGAGAACCCCGTTCGGTCGTGGTATCTCGATCTCTCGCAGTTGGAGGGCTATTGGGGCGACGATCGATCGTATCACCACACCGCGCCGATCACGAACGTGTACGCGCTCCGGGAGGCACTCAGACTCGTTGCCGAGGAAGGAATCGAAGCGCGTTGGGAGCGTCATCGCCGGGTCGCACAATCACTCGTCGACGGGCTGGCCGATATCGGTCTGGAACGCTACGCAGACGAGGAGTACTGGCTGCCGAGCCTCAACACGGTCAGTGTTCCCGACCACGTTGACGACGGCCAAATCATCGATCGTCTCTTGAACGAGTATGATCTCGAAATCGCTGGCGGACTCGGCGATCTCGCGGGAGATGTCTTCCGCATCGGTTGCATGGGACACTCTGCGCGACCAGCGAACGTGCAGTATCTCCTCGCAGCGCTTGATGACACGCTCGAAATTGAAACGCCCAAGACGCAATAAAAGCGCTCAATCAGTTCTTACACCGGACCCAGACCGTGTTCTTCCCGAAGGACGTTGATATACTCGCGGAATCCGTGTTCGAGGTCGTAGACCACCTCATATCCCATGTCGTCTTCGATCGCACTCATATCGAGTTGCTGTGTCCATGGGAGCGTTCCCTCGTCTGAGACGGTGAGGTCGGCGTCAGGGAGAATCGACTGAACCGTTTCGGCGGCTTCGCGGATCGTCGCACACACCCCACGAACGTTATAGATTCGTTGCGAGAGCTGCGAATCTGGCGTGAGTGTCGCACGGCGGAAGGCCTGAGCGATATCTTTGACGTGCTGCCAGTCGATAACCTGATCGCCGTACTGTACACTGAACGGTTCGTCGAGCGCGGGTTTTTCGACGATGTTGGCGAGAAACGCCGATCCGCCTGTCTCTCGATACGGGCCGTATGCGACAGTTGGGCGAAGCCCGACGTGTGAGACACCAAACTCCTCGTACACCCGTGCTTGATGTTCGTTGTACTCCTTGGTTGCTCCGTAGAGCGTATCGGGGTAGACGAGGTCGCTCTCGGTGACCCATCCGTGATCGTAGTTTGCGGGCGGAGCGAACACCGCTGCGCTCGACGCCCACGCGATGCGCTCGATCTGATCATTGAGGATGCGGGCAGTCTCGAACACGGTGTTCGTCCCACCGATGTTGACTTCGTGTGCGAGTCGTGGATTCTCGCGTGCACTCGTCGTGAGCAGCGCGGCGAGATGAACGATGTGGGTCGTCCCCGTCTCACGAATCGCACGAACGAAATCCGTCGGATCTGTGACATCGCCGCGACGGATAGTAACCTCATCTGCGACGCCGAGTCGTTCGAGAATATGCGTGTCTGTCGAGAGGTCGTAGGCGTACACGTCGTGTCCTTCTTCGATGAACTCCTGTGCGACGTACGAGCCAATGAATCCTGTACCACCTGTGATGAGTACGGTCGCCATACGCGCCTTTCTCTGAGGGGGTGGAAAAAGTTGCCGGGAAGACAACTAGTAGTCACACGATACGCGTCACTCGTGGAGCCCACCGACTTCCGCGTAGAACGACGACTGGAGCGTCTCGCTCATGTCGATATCAGGATCGATTCGCACGTCAAGCACCGTCGGCTGATCGGATTGTTTTGCCTCGCGGAGTGCAGGTTCGAGAGCAGCAGGCTCCTCGATTCGCGTTCCTCGCGCGCCGAAGCCTTCGGCCACGCGAACAAAGTCCGTATCGTGGAACGTCACACCAGGAATCGATTCGTCCATCTGACGGACCATTCCGAGACCCGTGTCGTTGAGTACGACGAACGTCGTTGCGGCCCCGTATTCGACCGCTGTTTCGACGGCCGTCATCGTCATCGCAAAGCCGCCATCACCAGCCACAGCAACTGTGTTTGCGCCGGTGATGAGAGCAGCGCTCACCGCTGCCGGTGCGGCCCATCCCATCCCCCCGACGCCACCACTTCCGAAGTACGTTCGTTTCGAAGGGGTCTGTAGGTAGTTCAGCAGCCAAAATCGGTTGTTCCCCGAATCGGCGGTGACGATCGTACCGCTGTCGACGACCGATTCGATTGCTGTTACTGCCCGCTGGGGTGTGATCGGAATGGCATCCGAACTGCATTCCGGAGCGTCGAAATCCGCGCGTGCTTCGCTCGCTCGCTCGGTCGCCCACCCCGATGATCGAGTGCCGGAAACAGCGAGCCGTGACAGCGTTTCGCGCGCATCGCCGACGAGACCGACATCTGCTGGATACACCCAGCCAGTGTTGCGCGCGTCGATATCTGCGTGAATGATCGTCTGCTCGTCGGGCCGGATGAACGAAGAGGACTGCCAGTTGGTGTCCATCGGGTTGAGCCGACAGCCGACGACGAGGAGAACGTCCGCTTCACTAACGATTCTGTTTGCCCCTTCGTGACCGAACGAGCCGATGACGCCCGCCGCATAGTCGTTCGTCTCGGCGATGGTCGACTTACCCAGATACGATGTCGTTACAACGGCGTCGTACGCGTTTGCGACCGCTTCGAGCTCCTCGTACGCACCGGACGCATGAACACCGTTTCCAGCGATAGCAACAGGTTTGGACGCCGATTCCAGCGCCTCGACTGCTGCTGTGATATCCCGATCTGTCGGCTGGGTCGTCCACGTCCGTGTTTGCGCTGATTCGTCCCAGAGCGACGGCAGTGGATCGTCAGGCACCTCGTCAGTGACCGCATCACCGTCGAGGACGACCGCCGTCGGACCGGGACGACCAGCAACAGCGTGCTTGAACGCTAGCTGAACGCTCCGGAGCGTCTCGACGGGCGTTCGCGGGGACCAGTGCTCTTTCGTGATCCCGTCGAGAATAGACGAAAGATCCAATCCACCGTAGTCACCACGGGCCTGCTGGTAGGGTGCAAGCGTAGAGTACTCGCCTCGTTCTGATGATTCGGTGAGCACGACCATCGGTGAGGACCCGAGGCGGGCTTCCATCTGTCCGATCGCACCAATGCTACCAATCCATGGACCCTGCCCAGCGAGAACACCCGGCCGACCAGTGAGCCGGCCGTACATTTCGGCCATCACACTCGCTTCGCGCTCATCGCGTGGTCGAATAACATCAATGTGCGAATCCGAAAGCTCCTCGAACAGTTCGATGATACGCCCACCCGGATAGCCGAATACGAACTCGACATCGACGGCTTCGAGCGTTTCGACCAATCGCTCAGCTGTCCTCATGAACAGTCACCACCGCTGTAACGGCGGTCACACGCGACGGAAATCGATCCGTTTCGGTTCGTGAGGCCAAAGTCTTCGACACTCCTGATCATCCCGTTACTAGCCGTTCGCGGCTGACTTCGTTCTATTGATCGACGGATCCTACCACAGGCACGGTTATCCGCCGCTCACGGGCGGAAACAGAGCCAGTTCATCATCTGTTTCGAGCACCGTATCGAGCCCGTCGTCAGTTACGAATGGATCGTGTGAGTTCCGGAGAACGCGGATGTGGTCGAGAAGCTCACCGTCCTCATTGAGCACCTCCTCTCGGAGCTCAGGATGCGTTTCGAGAAGCACCGAAAGCGCATCGCCGACAGTGTCCCCTGATTCAACGTTAACCGTAACCTCTCGCTCGCCTGCGGTTTCGCCGAGGTTGGCGAAGAGTTTCCAGTGCATACGATCAGTATTGGTGGGAGACACAAGAGCGTAGCCGTTGTTCTTCAGTGGATCGAACCACGACTGAAATATTAGTGCACACCACACTTCTCGACCGCGCAATCGGTCTTACGTTCGATAGTTTCGATCAAGAATCGCCACGTCGCAGTCGAGAGATTGGATTCGTTCAAAGGTCGGTGGTGAGACAAACCGCGATGCAGCACTACGGTCTTGACTCGCACCGATGATGATGAGATCGTACTCCGACGCGCGCGTTTCGAGGAATGACTCGATGGACGAGTGTGAAACGCGGGTTTCGCAGGCCGTTGCTGTCGTCTCGGCGAGATTTGCGAGCATGCCCTCAGCAGTACGACGTTGCCGTTCGTTCGTAATACAGTGAGCAACAGAGACGTGTCCTGTTTGTCCGACGAGACGAGTGGCGAAATCGAGCATACTGTGTGCGACATCACTGGCCTGTCTGACGGACACGAGGACGTGCTTCCAGTTGGTTCTATCATCGGCAGACCGGTGGACGAGCACGTCGGTGTCGCCGGTAAACAGTTCGCGGAGAAACGGTGAAAGCGAACCGTGGTGTGTCTCGTAGGGAGTGGTAATCAGGTCACAGTTCGTCTCGTGGGCAGTCCGCATGACTGTTCGGGCAGGATTCGTCCCTTCGCTTGCGACGACCACCTCACAGGGAACGCCGACTTTCGTCCGGATAACGTTCGCTCGCAGTTCGAGTGCGGACGCAAACGCGGATGCGGCGCGCTGTTCGGTCATCTGTTCGTCCGTGTCATCCGTATCCGTGTCGTTGCTGTCTGTTGGATTATGCCCGACAGGCACCGTGTTCCCATCAACAGTCCGACCGGCAACTTCAATCTCATCTTCCTTGACCATGTGGAGCAAGACGACCTTTCCGGCGTCGTGTGCGGACGCAATGCGAGCGCCCAGCATTGCAGTCACCGCGGGTTGTTCACCACGCATCGGAACGAGGACGTGATCGTCTCCGTTCGTCGATTGGTAGAGATACTGGGCGCGCTCCGAATAAACTTCGCGCCGCCAGAAAATGAACACAGTTGCAACCAGTGAACTCGATATCATGATGCTCAAGACGTAGATCCCTGCTTGGTTCGGTGTTCCAGTGAGGAGCACGAGTAGTGCCGTCGAGAACGCAGACGGAATCTCGACGTTGAGTCCCCACGTGAAAGCCCCTGTGAGAAAAATACTCAGTGCCGCTCCACCCGGAGAAACGCCTGCAAGAGATCCAGCACCGAACAGGACGTCAGCAGGGAGGATGAGCGTCACCCACCCACAGACTGCACCAATGGTGAGTCCTCCCACAAACTTCCACGGTCTCGAATATTTCCCCTCTGGGTTAGCAAAGAGCGTGTACGTGCCCGATGCAAGCGGTGGAAACAGCAGAAACGAAAGTCCATAATCCGCCTGCGAGGCGGCAGTAACGATTGCAATGAGCACAGGGATGACCAGCAGACTGGTGAGATGGACCAAATTCCGAGTCGTCTCGATCCACACACGGAATTCTCGAAGCTCCCGACGCTCGATTCGCCGGAGTCGGCGAAGGTATGCCCACAAACGATTTCTCTTGGGCATACTCGTGATTTCGAGTGCAGCGGAAAATCCGTTTCGTTAGTTGTTACAATGCTGTCGTCGCAGAAAGCGCGATTTCGATCGCGCGGTCGACGTTGTTTTTCGCCTTCTCGGGGAGTTCGTCGGCGTCCGTCTCACCCTTCTGGGTACCCAGAACGAGATTGCCATCGACGGTACAGATTGCACCAGCACGCAGTCCCTTCCGCCGAGTAAGCGAAAAGAGCACCGCCGCCTCCATCTCGACGGAGAGAAGTCCGGCGTCTTCCCACGAGTTGATGTACTCATCAGTCTCGGCGTAGAACGCATCATCCGTGGCAATTGGTCCGACGTGGGGAGCGGTCTCCGCTGCCTCAACCAGCGATGAGAGAACGTCGAAATCGGCCACCGCGGGGATTGTCTCGGATTCATAGCGTTTTGTTGTCCCCTCGTCTTTCGCTGCACCCGTTGCAACGATCATGTCTCCAATTTCGATATCGGGCTGGAGCGCTCCTGTCGTTCCGACGCGAATGAACGTTTCGACCCCCACAGCGGCGAGTTCCTCTACCGCAATTGCGGTCGAGGGGCCGCCAATTCCCGTCGAGCAGATAGTCAGTTCGCGTCCTTCGTATTCGGCGTTGACGACTGCATACTCCCGGTTCTGTGCGACAGTTTCCACGTTTTCACAGTGCCCGGCAATACGATCGACCCGGTCGGGATCACCCGGAACGAGCGCGATATCGGCTACGTCTCCCGGCGCAACAAGTAAGTGGGGCTGCTTTTGTTCAGCCATATATCAGTCTCCGGTGGCACAGTCAAACGTTTGCCGAATTCTGTGGTCTGGGTCTGGAGTCTGGAGTCTGGGTCGATGATCTATGGTTCCTGTATTGCTTCGATCGCTTCCCACGACAAGCCGGGGCGGGTTCCTTTTTCTCTCGCGGTAAGCGCACCACATGCGTTTCCAATCGTGAGTGCAGCGTGATAGTCCGATGGTGAATCGTAGAGTGTTGTGATAAATCCCGCAGCGAACGCATCCCCTGCACCGGTCGTGTCGACTGCATCGATCGAGAATCCGGAGTGGTGATGGGTCTCGTCGGGGGTCTCGACACTCGCGCCGCCGACTCCGTGTTTTCGGACGGCGATGCAGCCGTCAGGAACTTCGATCAGATCGGTCTCTCGGCGGTTGACGAAGACGATATCAGCGAGTGCGAGCGCTTGTTCGTACGTTCGATTTGTGGAGCGACGCCCGGGATCGAAGCTCACACCGAGACCAGCCCCACGCGCTCGCTCAGCCAATATGGCCGCAGTCTCTGGATTCTGTCCGGTCAAATGGAGATGATCCGCAGTTTCGATGAACGATGCGGGAACGTCGTTCGGATCGACGGCTTCGTTTGCACCGTCGGTACCGAGGACGAACGCCTCGCCATCGGGAGCAACAACGAGATACTTCACTGCTGTCTGTCCAGTAACGACCTGTAATCCCGTTGTGTCCACGCCGTTCTCACGAAGTTCCGCTTGAGCCGCCCGACCGTCCCGATCATCCCCAACGCTGGCGATGATTCCAGCATCGACGCCGAGCTGCGAGAGAGCAACGGCGGTGTTGGCTGCGCTCCCGCCACCGCCGCTGTGTCGGTCGCTGATATCAGCTTCGCTGTCGGCCGTCGGGAGATGATCCACCTGAAGCGTGACATCCCAGTTGACGTGACCGGCGCAGATAACGCGCATTATCACACGGTTGCGCGAGTGAGGCAAAAGTATCTCGTCTTCTTCTTCCCCTTCCCCTTCCTCTCCCTCTCCCCCTTCAAGCGTTTCATTTTCATCTACTGTGAGACCGGATACGATCGTAAGCTTGCCCTGATGCTGAACGGACGATCCCGAACGACAGGAGCGTTCGAGTGACGACAGCGCTGTGACCGTTGAACGGGTTTCACGAATGCATGACGTAATTCACCGACAGGTGTGATTCGAAAACGGAGACCCGTCTGTTGGCGAGGGAGTCCGTCTGTCGATATCCGTGTTATGTTATAATAAATCACTGTTGTGCGAGGTAATCAGACGGAGCGGTGAAGCAGCTGGGTGTTGTGGAATAGTGTCCAATTATATTCTTTCTATTCTGATTTGAATACAGCACAATGAACCGCCGCCTGTTCCTGTCGGCTGTGAGCACTGGGATGATCAGTCTTGCTGGGTGTATCAGCACACTCAGTGAGAGGAAAGTACAGCTAGAGAAGATCATTCTCGTGAATACGCTCGATAGTGCGAAGAACATCTCAGTGCTTGTCCGGAACGACAGTGAGATCGTCTATTGGGCAGAGCACGAACTGGCAGGTGGCATTTGCACGAGCGCGGTGGTCGAGCCAACATGGGAAACGTCGCCTGCTGATCTCAGCGTGGCTGTCCGTCTTGCTGACCGTGATTCGTGGGAGCAGAGATCCCCCGGCAGAGGCAGTGGAGAGTGTACCGTTCTCCAAATCGAAATACTGCATCCACAAGATGGCGGCGACATCTATTTCGTAAACCGTGATTGTGCTACGTCTCCATCATCCCCGTGTTGACGCACAGACACAGATCATACGCCATCGTTTTCCGACCACCGGACGTTCAGCCGACGACGGTGAACAAGATGACGTTGTGTGCGCCGGGGCCGAGACCGACAGCTGTGACAATAGCGAGGAGCAGATAGCCTTCAGACGGTTCTTCGCGGACGTAATCAGCCATGAGATAGACGACAACGAGGGCGATGAGGATTTTGACGAGAACGAATAGCCACACACCGCCGAATTCAATGACGAGTCGCGAGACGGGCGTCTGTTCGCCGAAGCCGAGAAATTCCAGTCCAACAGCCGTCGAGAGACCGTCGAGAGCGTGTCCGAAGACAACGAGCACGCCCGCCCATCCCGTCAAATCGATCTGCAACGATCGATATCGGTGACCGACAAGCCGAACAACACCAGCGATCACGAGCGCTCCCGCGACGGCCACGCTCGGCCAGAACGCGTGAACAGGAGCGTTCCGGAACGCCGTAAGCAGCGCGATTGCGAGCACGCCGGTCAAAGCGAGCACACCCGTCAGAGCGAGAATACCGGGACAGCTATCGAACGAGAACTGCTCCGGACGGCGATGACCGACCACTGTGATGATCGTCCCCGCGATAACGAACATCGTCAGATACACAGTGGGCGCACTGGCCAACGGCACGAACAGTGACGGAATGACGGCCGCCTGTTCGAGGGCGTACAGTCCGGCACCGACGATCATCCACGGGGCAAGCGCGATGACAACCTGCTCGGTGACCGGTGGACGACGTCGGTAGAGAGCCGCAGCGACCAGTACGCTTGCCGCGAGAACGCCGATAAGATATGGAAGCGGCGGGAGCACGAACCCCTCGGGGAGAACTTGCATCGAACAAACAGTATCACGCACACGACAAAGCCCTACCGACATTGAATGAGAAACCAAGAGGAGGCAAACTGTGTCAATACGAGTAAATAACAAACAAATTTTTATTTCTGGTATGATTTTGGATAACAAATATGGATCGAATGTATCGATATCACGCTATTATATTCAGTCTTGGAGCGGTTGGTTTCCTGCTACGCGCGCACGTTCACTGGGGAGACAATGTTCCGCTTAGCACAGTCTATGGCCAAGTTGCCTTGTCAATCATCTTTCTCACTGGCGCAATCGAATACGAGTACAAATGGAGAAGAGGAACCGTTCCCCCCCGCTTGCGACGGTTTCTGTTGGGGATTGCAGCTCTCTGTCTACTGCTCATCGTGTATTCAGTCGTAGTAGACGTAGTACAACCGAATCTCAATTTTTGAGAAGCGTTGTAACGGATGTTCATGAGCGCCTGTCAAGGAGTTTCTTGTCTCAGCAACGCCAAGCAGTGGCTGCTCTCCGTGAGACAGATAGGTCCACGAGTATCAGTTGGTTACACGAAGATGAGCACGAACATGAATCGCGCTGATTTCGCTGGACGCATCGATCACACCGTTCTCGGGCCAGAAACGACGCTCGCTGACGTCGAGCGGATCGTTCAGCAAGCAGAGCGCTACGGGATGAACGCCTGCATTCCACCGTGTTACGTCGAAGAGATCGACGCCGACATCACGCTCGCCACGGTCATCGGCTTTCCCCACGGACAGCACGCGCTAGCGGCAAAACGGGCCGAAGCCGAGCAAGCGTGGCACGACGGAAGCGACGAACTCGACATGGTTCTCAACATTGGTCGCCTGCGTGCAGGAGATGACGAGGCTGTACAGGCCGACATCGAAACCGTTACTGAAACGGTTACCATCCCAGTGAAAGTCATCATCGAAACCGCACTGCTCAACACCGAGGAAAAACACCGGGCCTGCGAACTCGCACGAGCGGCGGGGGCCGATTTTGTGAAGACTTCAACCGGGTTTGCAGACGGTGGCGCGACCGTTGCGGACGTCGAGCTCATGAGCGACTACCTGCCGGTCAAAGCGAGCGGTGGCGTTGGTACCTACAAAGAAGCGATGGCGATGTTCGATGCCGGTGCAGAGCGCATCGGCGCATCGAGCGGCGTCCAGATCGTCGAAGGATATCCTGATTCGGAGTAGCCCGTCGCTGCGAGGAGACAGAGAATCTCCCTGTTTTCGACTCAGTACCTGTTGCGAACACGCACTGTTCCATTCCACTGGCTGTCCAGCGATCGTTTTGATGCCATGCGTGCACAGATTGGGCATTGATTGCTTCGTAAGGTCGTCTACCTGCTGAACCACACCATACACCAGCATCCGCACGGAAGGTTTAATCCCCTATACCTCATATTTGTTCATGCATGATTGACGAGATACAACGTGCGAACCGGGACACACGTGTCCAGTATGCGCTCATGCTCGTCTTCGGTACGTTGTGCATCGTCGCCGCGTTCGCACCTCTTCAAGAGTCAATTCGCATCACGACTGTCGGCACCCTGTTTGGGTTCACTGCCGGACTCTGGGTTTCACACCTCATCCAAGTGCTTCAGAGCGTCGCTGAAGCCAACGATGACAAGAGCAACACCTCCGCGACAGATTGAACAATGAGTCCGCCAGAATCCTCCAGCGATAGTGCCGACACGGTCACCGACTCAAAGATCACTGATGGAATTGCACTTCTCACCGGTGAGGACCCTGCCCTCGGGCCGTTTCTCCTTGTTGTCGGGATGGTCACCTGCGTGTTCGTCGCAGTCTTCCAGCTCACACTTCCAATCCCGATTGCATACCTACTCAGCGCAGGGGTGCTTTTCGTTACCGCCCTCAGCATCGGCTTCGCGTTGGTCCTCAACTCGCTCGGACATTTCGAATGAGAAACTACCATCACTGACCACGGAGACGAGAGCGATGGCGATGCTCTTCTCTTCAGGGCAGAGCACACAGATATCACGACAGGGACGCGAGAGGACTAGCACGACTCCACTCAGGGGAGTTCGATGGCACCGATTTGCTCGAATAGTCCCAACGCGTCGTCGTTGATATATCGTTCTGTGAGTTTTCCATCTTCCAAGTGATCGATGATGATACCTGTTATTTCAATAGAGTTATGAGTTGGTTCAATATCCATGAATTCACCATCATGGACTGCGCGTGTCGTATACCGGGTGACCACTTTGTCGTTCACAGCAACCATCTCAGATATCTCCATATCAATATCTGAGAAGGCATCTCTGAACGTCGCAGCTAATTTCCGATAATCGTCTGGTCCGTGAACCGGCTCATCAACCAGCGGGTTTCGATAGACGAAATCGTCTGTAACGATGTCAGGAATCAGATCGAGATCCCCACTACTGTGCCATACCTCTCGAACATCTCGACGAACGATGGCCTCGTTGTCCGCAACGTGAGAACTCATGCATGATGCCTCCACTGAATCATTGGTTGGGCGAAACAATAAACGAATTGAGTGGTCGATTTGAGTATCGAACCCGATACTACCCTTTGATGAATTTCCGGTCGGTGTCGCTGATCCGTCCGCTCCTTTCTGACCGAGTTCTCTTGGTCCGACACCGAATTGATCGGCGATAAGCTCGGTGTCCGAAAGATCGTGTCTCCCAGTGAGACGATAACTTCCATTACGATTCACTTGGCAGATAGGCGAGTTGACTGCGTCGCTCACTCGTGGCCGTGATGGTGAATGCTGAGACGTGCTGGTATTCTCACTGTGAGATAGACGAAGCTACGTCGTTCGAATCGTTTGACGCAAGTACGCACCAGTGAGTGAGTCCTCTGCGTCGAGTAGCTGTCGTGGTGTGCCTTCAAAGATGACGCTTCCCCCACGCGTGCCACCTTCCGGCCCGATATCGACGACCCAATCGGCGTTTTTCACGATATCCACATTGTGTTCGATCACGATCACCGAATTCCCTTCATTTACCAGTCGATTCAGGATCGAGAGCAGTTGCTCTAAGTCGGCCATGTGAAGACCAGTGGTCGGCTCATCGAGCACGTAGACGCTCCCCGTCTTGTGTAGCTCGTTCGAGAGTTTGATGCGTTGGCATTCGCCCCCCGAAAGCGTCGGTAGCGACTGGCCCAACGTGAGATAGCCCAAGCCCACGTCGTCGAGTGCTTCGAGCGTTCGTTGCAGCGTCGGTTTCTCGAAGAACGCTACTGCTTCGCTCACCGTCATTTCTAGAACGTCGCTGATAGTTTCTCCGCGCACGGTGTACCGAAGTACTCCGTCTTTGTACCGCTTTCCTCGACATACCTCACACGTCGACTGTATCGAATCCATGAACGCTAGATCCGTATAGATGACACCATGACCATCGCATTCCGAACATCCGCCATCCGAATTGAAACTGAAGAGGGATTTACTGACATCGTTTGCTCGGGCGAACCGTTTGCGTATGTCATCCATCAATCCGGTATACGTAGCAAGAACCGATCGAATCGATGTACTGACTGCCGATTGATCGATGCTGATCGCTTCGGGATGATCCTCCAAAAAAACGTCGAGAAGCGTGCTCTTTCCGGCCCCCGCTACTCCTGTGATGACTGTAAGGACACCCGCCGGAATGTCCACAGTAACGTCTTGCAAATTGTATCGTGACGCATTGGCAACCGTCATCTGGCCAGTTGGCTGGCGGAACGTCGACTTGATCGGCATTCTATGGTTCATGTGCCGACCTGTGTTCGTATCGGCATCGTACAACCCTTCGACAGTCCCTTGGTAGACGATTTCTCCACCGCTCTTGCCGGCATCCGGACCGATATCTACGACGTGGTCTGCTATCTCGATCACGTCAGGATCGTGTTCGACGACCAGCACAGTGTTTCCGTCGTCCCGTAACTCTCGTAGTAATTCGTTTACTCCACGAACATCACGGGGGTGCAAGCCGATCGTTGGCTCGTCGAAAATGTAGGTCATGTCGGTGAGACTGCTCGTAAGATGTTTCACCATCTTGATCCGTTGAGATTCACCCCCCGAGAGCGTCGACGTTTCTCGATTGAGGGTGAGATACTCGAGTCCAACAGTGCTGAGATGCCGTAAGCGGTCAGTTATTTCTGACACGATCGGAGTGGCAACGGGATCTTCAATATCGACTACGACCCCCATGAGTTCGTTCACGTTCATCGCGGCGAGTTGAGCGATGTTGTGATCATTGATCTCGCTGCTCAGTGCATCTTGGTTGAGTCGGGCTCCGTCGCACAGCGGGCAGACCCCACGGGATGTGACCCGATCGATGGCCTCGTGGGTTCGGTCGCTCAAAGAGCTGATGTCTCTCTCGATGTACCGCCGTGTGAACGTGTCAACGAGTCCTTCGTAATTCAGCTCGACAGTCTCGTCATTTACAGAGGACTCGACCACGGTATCACCGTGAATAAGCATCTCATATTCGGCGTCAGTGTAATTGGCCAATTTCTCGTCGCCGTCAAAGAGGCCCGATGCTGCGTACCTCTGCCACTGTTGGTGTAACGTGGAGAATTGAATTGCGCCCTCATTGAGTGACTTCGATGTGTTCAGGAGCTTCTCCAAATCGAGGGTCATCGTTTCGCCGAGACCATCGCATTCAGGACACATGCCTTCGGGTAGGTTGAACGAGAAGGCTTTGGAGTAGCCAATGTGCGGTGTACCAACCCGTGAGTACAGAAGTCTGAGCAGAGAATAAATATCAGTGATGGTGCCGACTGTCGAGCGTGAATTGCCCTGAATTGGTTTCTGATCGATGACGACCGCGGCTGAGAGATTCTCAATGGCGTCCGCGTCCGGTTGACCGTAGCTCGGAAGAAAATTCTGGACAAACGTCGAAAACACCTCGTTCAGCTGCCGTTGTGACTCCGCAGCAATCGTATCAAAGACGAGCGACGACTTGCCCGCTCCCGAAACGCCAGTGAAGACGGTGATTTGTTGTTTCGGAATTTCGAGTGAAACATTTCGAAGATTGTTCTCTCTGACCCGTGTCAACGCTATACAATCGTTTTGAGAGTTATTTTCCATAGGTTTCATTGGTGGTTTTTAATTGAGTAACACCAACATCGTTCGCCGATCCGTACTTATGACTGTGAACGACAATCCAAATAATGTTTACGATTGGGTATGTTAGGGTTATACCATGGTAGCACAAACACATGATTATAGCTTTTAGAGCAGTTGTACTGTGTATTCTCTGATTGCTAATAAATAGGTAATTATTCAGATAAAATACGCTATCGATCACATACCCACCCAAATCAGTTCTGAGACAGTATCCGGTATTCGTCGAACCACATTTCGTATTGTGTTACAGTAGCGACTTGACTACCATCGGGATTAGGCCCACTTGGATTTGGTATACGGGGATCATCGTCCGCGCCGACTCCGGCAACCAAACCGGAGGAGGTGAACATTTATGCACCGTCAACCGGTCCTTTGGGTGTGGTTTACGAGACTGGCAACCGGACGGTAGACGACGCTGTAACCCGCGTCCTCGATGGTGAGTCGCTCGATCGGACAGACGGTCTCGCGTTGCTCGCTCAGCCGGTCGAAGCGATCGCAGCAGGGGCCGACCTCGTCCGTTCTCGTTTCAGTGACGGGACGGTCGACGCCTGTAGCATTGTGAACGCCAAGGCTGGTGACTGCGCTGAGGACTGTGGTTTCTGCGCGCAGTCGGTTCATTTCGACACCGGCATCGACACGTACGGCTTTCTCGATCCCGAGGAAATCCTCGCGGCAGCACAGCGCGCCGAACGCGACGGCGCACAGCGATTTGGAATCGTCGTTGCGGAAAAAGGAGTTAGTAAGGACCGACGGCCCGACGAGTGGGACCGTGTCATCCGAGCGATTCGGTTGGTGCGGGACGAAACGAGCGTGGAAGTTGATGCAAGTCTCGGTATTCTCACACGAGAGGAAGCGGCGATCCTCGCGGCCGAAGGAATCAATCATTACAATCATAACATCGAGACTTCTCCGCGGTATTTCCCCGAAATCGTCGACACGCACTCGTTCGAGGACCGAGTTCAGACCCTCCGTGTTGCGAAAGAAGCTGGGATGGATCTCTGTGCGGGTGTTATCCTCGGGATGGGTGAAACGCCAGCCGATCGGGTCGAGGCTGCCTGTGCGCTGCAAGAGATCGGCGTCTCCTCGCTCCCAGTGAACATTCTCAATCCCGTTGCTGGAACACCACTCGGCGAGCACGAGACTGCACTCATCTCAACACAGGATCTCATCAAGACGATCGCTGTGTACAGATTTCTTCACCCGCACGCGCGTGTCCGGCTCACGGGCGGGCGTGAAGTGAACCTTGCACCGAACGAACAGCACCTCCCGTTCGAGGCGGGAGCCGACGGAATTCTCACTGGTGATTATCTCACCACCGAGGGACAGTCCCCGGGTGAAGATATCCAGATTATAGAGCGGGCAGGGCTCGAACCCAACCGCACTGTCAACGACTTCGAACCAGATGCGGTGAAAGCACGCCAAGAGGCGTCTCCTGCCGTCGAGACCGCCGCGGGAACAGCGACAAGCACCGCAGAACCCGACGACTGATTCGATCGGGGCCGACTGATTTCACTTTCGAACAACGAAACACAGACAATACAATGGACGACATCAACGTAGCGGTACTGGGTACAGGTGGTATTGGACGACGGGCACTCGATGTTTCGACGCACAAAGACTGGTTCAGACCGGTTGCGGCGTGCGATCGACACGGGATTGCGCTCGATCATACTGGACTTGACGTTGCCGAACTCCTCGATGCAACAGAGGGAAACGTCGCAAGCGAATCACAGACGAGAACCGACGGCGGGAGTGCGATCAAACAGACTGGGAAAAAGCGAGGTGTCGCTGCTTCGACACAGGCACGGAGTACTGAGACGCCGATCGATGACGTGATTGCAGAGAGCGATGAGATCGATGCAGTGCTCATCGCGCTGCCGAATCTCGAACACGACTTCATCCCACGCATCGCAGAGCGGTTCGCTGATGCCGGATACGAGGGTGTTCTGGTTGACGTACTGAAACGCTCGCGTGTAATTGGAATGCTCGATGAGCGCGAGGAGCGTCTCATCGATTCGGGAATCACATTCATCTGTGGTGCGGGTGCGACGCCGGGGGTTCTCACCGGTGCAGCCGCCCTCGCCGCCCAGTCGTTTGTAACTGTTGAATCAGTCGACATATGGTGGGGTGTCGGCCTCAAATCTGGATACGAAGACAATCGCGGGACCGTGAGAGAAGACATTGCACACCTCGATGGCTACGACATCGAGACGGCGCGTAACATGACGGACGAAGAGATCGAGCAAGTGATTGACGAACACGACGGCGTCATCGAGTTCACAGACATGGAGCACGCAGACGACGTGTTACTCGAACGCGCAGGTATTTGTGATGCGGCTGATGTCTCGGTTGGCGGGATCCTTGATGTTCGCAACGACGAGAAACCCACGACGACGACGGTCAGTGTCACTGGAACAACATTCGACGGTGAGCGCGCAACCAACACGTTCGAACTCGGGGACGCAACGAGTATGGCGGCAAACGTGAACGGTCCAGCACTTGGGTATCTGAAACGAGGCGTGCAGATGAATCAAAATGAGGTGTACGGTGTATTCGGTCCGGCAGAACTACTGCCAGGATTTTAAACGAAATGGTTGGGATAACGAGATGACTCGTGGGTTCGATCTTCGGGCACGACTCACAGACCGCGATTCGCGCGGGCTTCGACGCGGTCTCTCTCCCATCGAAACCGTGGGCGAACGAAGCCGGGTCGTTGATAGTTATGAACAGTGCTCATCGTCCGACGAACAGTTAGTGTTCGCGTCGAACAACTACCTTGGATTGGCGGACGACGAGCGGGTACGACGCGCTGGTGCTCGTGCGGCCGAAGCAATCGGAACAGGTGCCGGTGCAAGTCGGCTTGTCACCGGTGATACACCCGCACACCACGCGCTCGAACGAGACTTAGCCGCCACGAAGCAGTCCGAACGAGCGCTGGTCTTCTCATCAGGGTATGCTGCGAACGTGGGAACCATCACTGCGCTCACACCGGATGTCGTATTTTCCGATGCGTTCAATCACGCGAGCATCATCGATGGGTGCCGTCTCTCGGACGCAGAGGTTGTCGTCTACGATCACTGTGACGCTACATCGCTCGAAAAAGCAATGTCTGAGCGTGCCCGCGATCGGATCGACGAATCGTGGCTCGTCGTTACCGACTCGGTGTTCAGCATGGACGGCGATGTCGCGCCACTCACAGCGCTTTGTGACACAGCAGAGCGCTACGGCGCGTGGATGATGGTCGATGAGGCCCATGCGACCGGCGTCTTCAAAGCAGGGGGTGGCATCGTACAGCGCGAGGGACTGTCGGATCGTGTTCACATCCAACTCGGAACGCTCTCGAAAGCGTTGGCCGCACAGGGGGGATACGTCGCCGGGCACGAGGCACTGATCGAGTATCTCCTCAACACCGCGCGGTCGTTCGTCTTTTCGACAGGGCTTGCGCCACCAGCCGCCGGTGCAGCGCGCGAGGCCCTTTCGATCGCTCGTGATGGAACGCGACGGGAGCAGCTATGGAACAACGTCGAACGACTCCGTGCTGGGCTCGAATCGCTCGGGTTCGACGTACTAGGAGAGACACACATCCTTCCGGTGCTGATCGGAGATCGATCGGACGCGGTGGAATTCGCCGATCAGCTCCGAGAAGTGGGGATTATCGCGCCCGCAATCCGTCCACCGACGGTTCCCAACGGAACGAGCCGTATCCGTGTTGCACCGATGGCAACCCACACCACGCGTGATATCGAACACTGTATTGCGGCGTTCGAAACCGCAGGGCGAGAGTGTGCAATCGTATGAGAGTAGCTATTGTCGGAACTGATACAGGTGTCGGAAAGACCTTCATCACTGCCGCGTTGACCGGGGCGCTTCAGAATAGAAACTGCGATGTCCGCGCGGTGAAACCAGTCCAAACGGGTTTTCCACCGGACGATGACGCAGCAGTCATCGCAAGCGTCTGTAACGCTAAGAGCGCGATCTGTTTACGATATCTCGAAGCGCCGCTTGCGCCCGCCGTCGCCGCCGAGCGCGAGGAGATCGATCTCTCGTATGAAACGCTCTGTCAGGAGACGGCTGCTGCGCTTGACGAAACGGCGATTAGTATCGTCGAAGGAATCGGCGGTTTGCGTGTCCCGCTTGCCGACAACCGAGAAGTTGTTGATCTTGTCGCCGATCTCGAGTGTACCGCGGTGGTCGTCGCCCGTTCAGGGCTCGGAACGCTCAATCACACAGCGCTCACACTCGAAGCCCTCTCTCAGCGCGGTGTACCGGTGCTTGCAGTCGTGCTGAACGAGTATGCGGGTGCGACGACCGCAGAGCGAACGAACCCGGACGTACTCCGGTCGATGACCGACGCTCCAATACTGACGATGCCGACGGTCGATCGCGCCGACCTCGTCGCCACAGCGAGCGAACAATTGGCCCCCATCATAGAACAACTCGAATAAGGATCTCGGACGCACGGTTCTGGCAGTAATAGGGTGTAGCTGTGCACAGTATTCGTTCAGGCTCATCTCCCGAGAAAAAGTACTGCCCCGATCGGAAACTACACCCTTGCCTGTAACTGTTTGTATGATATTGATCGATTATCACTCCGAATGTGTGAGAGCACCAGTACGATAACCATGCGAAGGCATCAACATCAAGCGCCGACACCAGCACGCCCCAATCTATGACCAAGGACGCAGTCTGGAACACGTATCGAGAAATCTTGGAGCGATTGACAGACGAGATGCTCGACGTTGTCGAGGAGGAATTCGGAGGCGGCCTCGTCGGAAAAGCAATTAAAAAAGGCACAAAATCGGCAACTAAGCGTATCAAGAAGGATATGGAAAAGCAGGGTCGGATTGTCGTCGAATACGCGGCACAGGAGAATGACGGAGGACGGTATCAGCGGGAATTTCTCGCGACTAATCCAGTCTACCAGCGGTATTCGGGAAACAATCGTAGAGAGCTTGAAGAACATCTCCTCTCGCATTTCGAGACAGTCAGAGCGGATCTCGCTCCACTTGTTTCCTCTGAGACAGATGACTTCTGGGAAGCACTAGCAGAAGAGTACTCTCGAGAGGAAGCAACCGAGATTATCGAGAGACACTTCAGCCAAGCAGAAACATTCGAACGATATAAAGACGATCTCTTTCGATCCAACAAACTTGGAAATAAGGTTATCACGGTCCTCAAAGAGGGAGAAACTCGTCTGAAGAAAGATCTCGAAAGACAACTCGATTCGACGTACGACAAACAATAACGTCGGGTTGAGCGATGAAATAAAGTGTACTATCAGACCGGCTCAATCAGCCGTCGCTACGTACTGGGTGGTACCAATCTTTATATCACGGTCGATAGTTATTCTCAGTGAGGGCAATACCAACGCCCGGTACACACAGTATGGAATTCAACGGCACGTTCAAACTCGAGGACACGTCAGCTGAGGAGGTATGGCTCGCGCTCTCTGACCCAGTGTTGATCAGGGACTCGCTTCCCGGCTGTGAGTTCCTCATAGAGGTTGATGATGAGGACGTAGCGTTCGATGAACTGAGAGAAGAGTCAACCGAGGCAGAACCAACTGGTGACCCCGAGGTAATCGCAGAGCGTGCATTTCAGGAGGGTAAGCGATATGCGGCACTCGTCGAAATCGGAGTCGGAAGCGTCAATCCGAGCTTTGAGACGACAGTAACGATCGACGAGCGTGAATTCCCCGACATGACGGCGTCAGGCGAGGGAAGTGCAAATGGTAGTTCCTTCGAGATGGAGTCGGGGATGCACTTGAACGAGACCGATGACGGTGTCTCAGTCGAGTGGTGGGCCAACGCAGAGGTGTTCGGACGGGTTGCCCAGATGGGCCAGCGAGTGATGAATCCGGTGGCGAATAGAGTTGTCAAGAAATTCTTCGAACGGATTCAAGAACGGCTCAGCGAGCTCACGCTCGACGATCAAGGCGGAGACGGAGAACAAGGAACAGAGAGAGCGGGTGCTGATGAAGCAGACGACACGTCAGGCCTCTCACAGCGCATTAGAGACAGAATCGGGTTATGAATAGAGATGACGAGCGCAACCGGTGACTCTGAATCGAGACAATCGCCGGACTCGATAGCTGCCGATATCATTGCCACCATTTATCACGACCAATGACGGAAAACGACATTACACTGACGGTTAACGGCACAGAACACGATCTCACCGTCGAGCCGCGGACGCTGTTGGTGCACGCACTACGAGACGAACTCGGTTATACGGGTGCAAACGTTGGCTGTGAGAGCAGCCTTTGTGGCGCATGCACGGTTGACATGGACGGTGACGCGGTAAAATCCTGTACGGTACTTGCCGTTCAAGCCGACGGAACAGAGATCGAAACGGTTGAGGGGCTAGCAGAAGACGACGAGTTCCATCCAATTCAAGAGGGCTTCCAGAAAGAACACGGATTGCAGTGTGGTTACTGTACGCCCGGAATGATGATGACCGCGAAGGATCTGCTCGAACGGAATTCATCTCCGGACGAAGGGGAGATCAGAGAAGCCTTAGAGGGTAACCTCTGTCGATGTACTGGATATCAGAACATTGTCAATGCGGTCGAATTCGCCGCCGACCGAATGGACGCTGACACAGCAGAAGACGTCGCAGCCGACGGCGGAACAGCGACAATCGACGACAGCGACGTCGGTCGAACGGAGGGCCAATAATGTCAATGGACACAATAGAAGCCGACGAGGTCGATGTGAGTGATGTGCTCGGATCGGCCATCGAACGGCGCGAGGACCCCGCACTCATCACCGGCGAGGGAACCTACACGGACGATATTCAAGATCCGGAGATGGCCCACATGGCCGTTCTCCGGAGTCAGTACGGCCACGCTGAAATCGAGAGCATCGATACGAGCGAAGCCGAGGCAATGGACGGTGTGATTGCCGTCTACACGGCCGAAGACATCGAGGAGACAGGCACACCGGGAGATCTTCCGGTCGGGTGGCTGCTTCCGAATTTGAAAACGCCATCGCATCCGATTCTCGCGAAAGATCGAGTGCGCTACCAGGGAGATGGCGTTGCTGTCGTCGTTGCCGAGGAGCGCTATGTTGCACAGGACGCGCTCGATCGGATCGACGTCGAATACGACCGTCTCGACGCGGTTGTCGACCCCAAAGCTGCGGTCGATGAAAGTGCACCACAGGTTCACGAATGGGAGGATAGCGACGTCCAATCGAACCAAGCGTTCGACTGGGAGATCGGTGACGGCGACGCGACCGATGAGGCGTTCGAGAACGCGGCACACACTGTTTCGGTCGATCTTGAAAACCAGCGGTTGATCCCGAACGCGATGGAGCCACGCGCGACGGTAGCAGAGTACAAGCCGGGGACTGAGGAGCTGGAGGTTTTCATGACGTCCCAGAACCCCCATCTTCACCGCCAACTCATGTCGGCGGTACTCGGCGTGCCAGAGCACAAAATCCGCGTCGTTGCTCCCGAGGTCGGCGGTGGGTTCGGTAGCAAGATCCACCACTACCCAGACGAGGCGCTCACGAGCTGGTGTTCGATGCAGCTCAAACGCCCGGTGAAGTGGCAAGCGACCCGTTCCGAAACGTACCTGACGGACGCTCACGGGCGCGATCACATCACACACGGCGAACTCGCGATGGACGAAGACGGGACGATCACCGGAATGCGCGTCAAAACGTACGCGGGGATGGGCGCGTATCTCTCGACGTTTGCGCCAGCGGTTCCGACGTATCTGTACGGAACGCTGCTGTCTGGTCAGTATGACATCCCGGCGATTCACTGCAACGTAATCGGGGCCTTCACGAACGGTGCACCGGTCGATGCTTATCGTGGCGCGGGCCGACCTGAAGCGATCTACGTGGTCGAGCGCCTCGTGACACTCGGCGCACGCGAGATGGGGATGGATCCTGCAGAGTTCAGACGGCAGAACTTTGTCCCATCTGATGGCTTCCCCCACGAAACGCCCGTCGCAGTCGTTTACGACAGCGGCGACTACGAACCGGCGCTCGATAAAGCGCTGGAGATGGTCGATTACGAGGCACTCAGAGAGCGCCAAGCGGAGCTCCGCGAGGACGGTCGCTATCTGGGAATCGGCTTTTCGAGTTACATCGAGGCTTGCGGGCTTGCACCATCGGAGCTTGCAGGACAGCTCGGTGCGCAAGCAGGATTATGGGAGAGCGGACTCGTCCGCGTCCATCCAACAGGAAAAGTCACCGCTTTCAGCGGTACCTCCGGACACGGTCAGGGCCACGAGACGACCTACGCCCAGATCGTCTCCGATGAACTCGGTATTCCGTACGACGACATCGAGATCGTCGAGGGAGACACCGACGAGATTCCCCAAGGAATGGGAACGTACGGCAGCAGAAGCGCGGCAGTCGGTGGCAGCGCGCTGGTGACGAGTTCACAGAAAGTGGTTGAAAAAGCCCGGAAAATCGCTGCACACCTGCTCGAAACCGGTGAAGAGGATATCGAGTTCGAGAACGGAGAGTTTTCCGTGACAGGTGCGCCCGAGCGTTCGATGACCATTCAGGAGGTCGCCCAGCAAGCCTACCTCGCACACAACATGCCAGAGGGAGTCGAGCCGGGACTTGAGGAAACCTCCTTCTATGACCCGGACAACTTTACGTTCCCATTCGGGACGCACGTCGCGGTCGTTGAAGTCGATCCAGAGAGCGGTGAGATCGAGTTCGAACAGTACGCCGCGGTCGACGATGTGGGCAACCAGATCAACCCGAAAATCGTTGAAGGGCAGGTCCACGGTGGTATTGCACAAGGGATCGGACAAGCGCTCTACGAGCAAGCGGTATACGACGACAACGGCACGTTGGTCTCGGGGTCGATGCAGGATTACGCTGTGCCGAAAGCCGAGCATATCCCACACATGGATACCGACGACACCGTGACGCCCTCGCCACATAATCCACTTGGCGTGAAAGGTGTCGGTGAAGCGGGCACGATTGCAGCGCCACAGGCCGTCGTGAACGCTGTGACAGACGCGTTGTCACCGTTTGGCGTCGATCACATCGATATGCCAATCACAGAGGAGAAAGTGTGGCGTGCGGTGAACGAATCCGAGGAGGGATCATAACATGTATCCATCATCATTCGAGTACGAGCGGGCCGAGAGCGTCGAAGACGCGCTCTCGCTCATGGATCAGTATGCAGACGAGAACGCCGAACTGCTCGCTGGGGGCCACAGCCTGCTCCCAACGATGAAATCCGGACTCGCAAGTCCGGATGCGCTGATCGATATCGGACATATCGACGAACTAAACGGGATTGAGGAGAACGGAGAGTCTATCAATCTTGGCGCGCTCACGTCGTATTCTGCGGTTGATGACGCAGAGACGATGTGGAATGGAGCGACTGCCTTCGCAGAAGCCGCTCACCGCATCGGTGACGTGCAGGTCCGAAACCGGGGAACTGTCGGTGGGAACATCGCTCACGCAGATCCTGCCTCAGACCTCCCAGCCGCACTGCTCGCTTCAGATGGAACAGTCGTCGCTCACGGACCGGATGGCGAACGCTCGATCCCAGTCGACGACTTCTTCGAGACGATGTACACGACCGCTCTCGCTGAAGACGAGATCCTCACTCGACTCGAACTCCCAAAGCGGGGACAGAACAGTCACGTCGGTGCGTACGCGAAAAAGCCAAGCCCGTCGTCCGGATACGCAATGGTCGGTGTGGCAGTCGTGCTCGAACTCGACGGAGAGTCTGTTGACTCGGCGCGGATCGCTGCAAACGGCGCGATGGATCATGCAGTTAGGCTCGAACCGGTCGAAGAAGCGCTCACAGGCGAGACGCTTTCAGATGAGACGATCGCAGAAGCCGCCGAGCACGCGACCGACGACCTCGACACCATGCTGTTGATGGATGACCTCCAAGCATCGAGTGAGTTCCGTGCCCAACTGCTCAAGGTGTACACGAAACGTGCACTCGAAAGCGGACTCGACCGAGTGAATGCACCAGCACCAGCGGCCGACTAAACAGATCGAAGCAGCAAACCAACAAATCTGATCTGTTCTGATCCGATTCAATTCAACTCGAACCGAATTGGCAGCTACATTTTGTTTCCGTCGAAGCTGAGTCGATCCGCTTGAACCAGTTCAGTTCCTGTGATTAGCTGAGTGTTTTTTATGTTTCGCACGCCAACACCTACCAACTGATGATATCCGTAGCGCACCGAAACCGAACGAAGCTGGATTGTCGAGTATGAACGAGACGGACCGACAACATTCGTTTTCGGCGTTTAGCGAAACTGAGCTCCGCGAGCTGTTCGAATCGACGGATTACGTCGCCGAAGACGACATTGTAACCACTGTGTTGCTCGCGTTACGGCTCGATAAGCCGCTGCTCATTGAGGGTGAGCCGGGGTCGGGAAAGACCGAACTCGGGAAGGTACTCGCAACGGGATTCGATACTGAGCTCATTCGACTCCAGTGTTATGAAGGGTTGACTGCCGAGAACACTCTCTACGAGTGGAACTACACCAAACAGCTCCTCTCGATACAAGCGGGCGAACAGGGCGTTGCAGAAGAACTCGAGAGTACGAGTGACGTCGAGACAATCGACGTTCACGAAGACGGGAGTGAAGACACCGATGAAAACGGGGACGAGCCGTCGACGGTGTTCTCCGAAGAGTATCTCTTGGAACGGCCATTGCTGCGCGCGGTCTCAGCAGAGCACCCACCGCCACCCGTACTGCTCATCGACGAGATTGACCGCGCTGACGAGGAGTTTGAGGCACTCCTTTTGGAAGTGCTGTCGGACATGCAG
Source organism: Halocatena marina (assembly GCF_023276375.1). Lineage (GTDB taxonomy): Archaea > Halobacteriota > Halobacteria > Halobacteriales > Haloarculaceae > Halocatena > Halocatena marina. The sequence goes on from NZ_JALLPK010000001.1 coordinate 2,355,899, forward strand.
GTCACGATTCCAGAACTCGGTACCGTTCGTGCGACCGTTCCACCGATCGTTATTATCACTTCGAACCGGACACGGGGGCTGTCGGACGCGCTGAAACGACGGTGTCTCTATCTCCACGTCGAGCCACCGTCGTACGAAAAAGAGCGTGCAATCGTCCGCCAGAAGGTGCCAGAACTCGACGGGGCGGTCGCCACCGAGGTGTGTGCAATGACCCAGCGACTCCGTGAGGAACCGTTTTTGAAACAGCCCGGCGTTGCCGAGACCTTAGATTGGGCGCGTGCCGTCGCAGAACTCCGACAGGACGGCGACGGGCCGTTGTCGCTTTCGACCGTCGAGAATACGCTCGGTTGTCTCTTAAAGGAGGTCGAAGACATCCAACGCGTCGATGATTCCTTACTGTCGGCGTTGCTGGAATCGGCGAGTGACGCCCGAGCAGAAGGATGAACGGCCCGTTTTCCGGAGAAGGCAGCGAGAACACCGACCCCAATCAGAACGGGACGATCGATGTGGTCGCGGCGCGAGATACAGTGCTGTCCGCACTGCTCGGATTCTGTCGGGTGCTCAGACAGTCGGGGGTGAACGTTCCCGCAAACGCAGCAATAACGGCTGCACGGGCGCTCGTGACAGTCGGGTTCGACGATAAAGAGCGCGTACGCGCTGCGCTTCGGGCGTCTCTTATCTCACGGCAAGCAGATATCGCCACGTTCGACCGGCTGTTTCCCGAGTTCTGGCGACGACTGACTGCCGGACTCGACATTAGCGACGGACCAGATCGTCCGGACGAACCAGATGGGCAGCTCGCTCCCCTCACCACCCGGGAAGCAGCTACGAGCGACACTAACAGGAACGCTGTCAGCGACGAGTCTGCACAAGAGAGCATTTCGCGGTGGACAAAATCATCAGGAACAACCACCGAATCAGAAAACGAATCGGAGACAACGACGACCGCACGCTACAGCCCAACGGGACACTCAGAGCCGGTGTCCATCGAGACGACAGTCCGGCACACAGAGCTCGATCGGGCAGTACGCAGACTGACGCTTGCTATCGGAGGGCTGCGTGACCGACGGTGGAGTCAAACGGGAACAGACCACGCATACGCTCGAAGAGCGCTCAGAGAGAGTATATCGACAGGAGGGACGGTCGTTTCGCTGCCACAGCGCGACCGTGCCGAACGCGCGGTCCGTGCCGTGTTGCTCGTCGATGTGAGCCGATCAGTGCTCGATATCGTCGATCGCTCCTTTCTCATTCGATTTCTGCACGCGGTGTCTACAGCATGGCGTCAGGTTCGGGTGTTCTTCTTCGATACGAACATCCGTGATGTGACTGAGCCGTTTCACGCCCCGACTGACGAGGCGGCGGTTGATGCGCTCAGACGCGCTGAAACCGAGTGGGGTGGAGGAACCCGCATTGGAAACGCACTCGATGTGGTTAGGCACGAACATCCAGATGCGATTGACCGTCGGACGGTCGTCTTCATCGTGAGCGATGGACTCGAGATGGGTGATGTTGATCGTCTCGAAGAAGGGATGGTGTGGCTGTCACACAAAGCCCGTCGTTCGTTCTGGCTCAATCCCCTTGCGGTCTCGCCCGCTTACGAACCAACAGCACGGGGGATGGCAGCAGCACTGCCCTACACCGACGGGCTGTTCGCGTTCAGCGGTCCGAGCGATCTTGCAGAGATCGCTCGACAGCTCGAACTCGACCGACGCTCGATTGGCTACGAGCACGATCCGAGACGGACCGATGCATGATCGGAACGATCGCTGTGCACGAAGCTGGCGGAGGTCGGGAAAGAGTCATTACTCACCACGAACTAGTATGTTACTAGAGAACAATGAGCGCAAGTAACTGGAGTGTACCGGAAACGGAGGTGCTCGCTGCCGCCCGTGAAGTACTTGAGGCAGATCGGCCTGCTGCGCTGGCGACGGTCGTCGACGTGCGTGGGAGTGCGTATCGCCGCCCTGGCGCGAAGATGATCATTCCCGAAGACGGTGGCGGAATCGGGAGCGTCACAGCTGGCTGTCTCGAAGAGGACGTTCGGTCGCTTGCCACTGATGTGCTCGCTGCGGGAGAACCACGCGTCGAGACGTTCGATCTAATGGGCGATGATGATGTCTGGGGACTCGGTGTCGGATGTAACGGAGTGATCGATATCCTCATCGAACCACTGTCCGAACAGTATCGACCAGTCCTCTCTGCGTTCGCAGCCGGGAACAACATCGCCGTTTGTACCGTCCTCGACAGCACCGATCGGGCACAAAGCATACAGGATGGAGCAGTGTATCTCGGTGATCGAGCGTATTGTGAACCAGCGCCAGCAACATTCGACCGCGTATCGGGAGCGTGGCCGGACTGGCTTGTCCGAGCTGTTCGGGAACCAGCCGAAACGCTCGCTTCGCGTGGGAAGGCAGAGACGGTAACGGTCGAACGCAAAGCAAGCGACGGAAGTGAAAACACAGAGCACGCGACAGTGTTCATCGACGGTGTGGCCGCACCACCAGAGCTGTTCGTGTTCGGCACCGGTCACGACGTTGAGCCAGTCTGTGAACTAGCGAAAAATGCGGACTTTCGCGTGACAGTGGTCGGATTTCGTGGCGCAAGTGCGACCGAAGATCGGTTCCCGGCTGCCGATCGTGTGGTGTCAACGTCTCCGGGACGACTCCGAGAGGATCTCACCTTCAATGAAAACACCTACGCTGTCGTAATGACACACAACTTTATTGATGATCGTCTGACTGTGGACGAACTACTCTCGACAAACGTTCCGTACATCGGTCTCATGGGGCCACGCGAACGTTTCGAGGAGATGCAAGACGATTTCGCCGAAGAGGAACAGGCCAAGACTCCCAACGAACTACAGAATCTCTACACTCCCGCCGGACTCGACCTCGGTGGTGATACTCCGTACCAAATAGCCCACAGCATTGTTTCAGAGCTACTTGTAGTTGATAATAACCGGGCACCGCGACACCTCAAAGCCCGTGAGGGACCAATCCACGAGCGCGTGACACTTGGTTCACCACAATCAGACGACTAATCGAACCGGGATACAGATTCGTTCGATCACCCACGTATCGATCAAACAACCATATGTTATTTCCTAACCCATTTTTGTCGTGGCCACACAATTAAACACATGAACCGACGCAAACTTCTCAAAAGTGTTGCTGGGGGCGTCACACTCGGACTAGCGGGATGTATTGCTCGTCAGAGCAGCACCGATGCAACCAATGGAAACGAGACGACGAACAACTCGGAAGACAAAACTGACCACGAAAACCGAACTGAGAACGAGGGATCCGGTACTGATACCGATTCTGATGGAACCCAATCAGGAAAGCAGCAATCGACACTTGCAAAAAAATCGTTCAACGTTGTCTCGAGTGGGTGTGGGAAGGAAAAAATAGAGACCAACGCCTCGTTCGAGGGGCGCACTGTTCAGGTTACAGGAACAATCAGTGGATCGAACTCCTGCTATACAGCTGAGCTGAAGGATGTAACACTCGAACAGGATACCCTGACCGTGAGGATTCGGTCGTTCGAGAATAAGAACAACGAACTCTGTTCGATGTGCCTATCAAATATCGAATATAACACCACGTGCACCTTCGAAGACGAGCTTCCAAACCGAGTCGTCGTCGTCCACAATGGCAAGGAAGCCATGAGCAAACGACGATCATAACTCCATTGCTGCAGATCTGAATTGACCGATTTTCGATATAACACAAGCTAGTTCGAATTTGATTGGTAAAAGATTATTTGATGCGAATCGGTCTTTTGGTTGGCCAAAAAATATTTCCCAGTTTGAGAATCTTTAAGTAGGAAGCGTGAGTATTCAGAGGTGTAATGAGCACCCAAGAAGAGCGAATTCGTCAGAAGAAGGGTGACGTCGAAGAGAATGCACTGCGCATCGACACAGATCGCGCAGAGCAGATCATCGACGCGCTCAACACAGACCTAGCAAACTCGTACGTTCTATACCACCAGCTAAAAAAGCACCACTGGAACGTCGAAGGTGCAGAGTTCCTCGAACTGCACCGCTTCCTCGAAGAAGCGTACGAAACGGTCGAAGAAGGAGCAGACGAGATTGCAGAGCGTGCTCAGGCTCTTGGTGGGGTTCCGGTTGCAGGACCATCTGCACAAGAAGAGCGCGCGACGGTCACGTTCGAAGGGGAAGACGTGTACGACGTTCGACTGTCGCTCAGAAACGATCTTGAGATATACGGTGACATCATCGAGTCACTCCGCGATCACATCGAACTCAGTGACAATCTTGGCGACTTCGCGACGAGTGAGATGTTGCGCGAGATTCTCGTCGAGGTCGAAGAGGATGCACACCACATCGAACACTACCTCGAAGACGACACCCTCGTCCTCGAAGAAGCAACTCACTGAGAGACAGTAGTTGCCAGACCACGGATCGATTTCTTCTCGGGTTGTTTGCGGTTTCGGTTCGTTCCTTAGTAATATGAGAACATCGAGGCTACGAACTCATCGTTCGAGGTCAACGACGAGATCCGTCGCGATCCACGCATCGTGATTGCCCGATTCGACGAAAACGGTCTTCTCCGGTGCGGTAGCGTGTGTAGTGATGATAGCCTCGGTGTCGTCAGCCGTCGGCAGAGTGGCCATTATCGGTGATTAGGCTGGCCTAAAGTCAAAAACGTTTTGGTTGGCCTAGACCGGAAGCCAATCTGTGAGAATATCGTCCTCCGTGAGATGCCAACGGTGTTTCCCGGGACTGAGTTCGATGAGAATATCGAACTGGGGCATGAGTTCCGAAACAACCTCACACTCAAGTTCGACCGGGAGGTGAAAATGTCCCATTCCATTGGTCTCGCCGATTCGTTCGGTGACGGTATCGAGAAACGACTCAATTCCATTTGTCCCGTACATGTCGACGAGGGGTCGGAGCGAATCGACACAGACGCGCAGTTCTCCCGGCGAGAGTCCCTCCGCAGCAGCGTCAAAGTCATCAATTGCACTGAGCATCTCTCTCTCTAACGCTGAGACGTCCAGTGGACTCGATGCGTTTGCACTGATTGCGGCGCTGCGCATTGCAGGACGATGATCGATGACCCGATAGGTGTCCGCATCAGTCGTCTCTGAACATCGGGTACCGACCCCGTAGCTGTCGGTCGCAACGACCAATCGCCATCGGGATTCAGCGTCTGCAGTCCCCATCAACTGGCGAGAGAGTTCGAGGTGCGTCCCATCACGAACCGGGCCGGCGATGAGCAGATTACACCCGCGCTGCTTGAGGGCCGAAAGCGAACGAGCGAATGCTCTTGTTTCATTCTCCCCATCCATCCTAATGATACACAGTACTACCTGTATATATTATAAACTTTCTGGAAGCATCAAAGTCGCACTTCCGATACGTGTTTCACTTCGGGGAGTAGAGTACCTGTATGAGCCGGCGTCACGATGATGATCTCGACGAACTGCTCTCGGAGCTCTCGGGGACACTCTCGGAGTTACAAGACGTTCTCGCTGATGAAGAACGCCACCGTCAGCCCCGTGATCAGCACCAGGCACGGGAGCGACGTCGTCCGCCATCACCGAGACGGTTTCTTCGATTTACCGAAGAGCACACGATTCCAACGCTCATCTCACTTCTGGAGACGAATATTCGCGCGCTCGAACTTCTCCAAGGATTGCTTCGACTCGTCAATGGCCGCGACGATGGACGGCAATCTGATTCGACGCCATTCAAAACCAGTCGGCGTGTTCGAACGACTGGCCGTCGCACGCTCGATACACTGGATGATGCCCTTTCGGATCTGCAAGGCGCATTAGACGGAGAACCAACTGACTCCGAAGCCCGCACTCTCTTAGATGATGCCCGTGCACTCCGCGAGGAGATTGATACACAGCTCACTGGCGCGAGGACAGAACAAAGTCGTTCGAACAGTAGAGACCGAGATCAAGATCAAGACCGAGAACAGTCTCAAGGTCAAGAAGACGATGGCGTCATCACGATCGACGTTGAAGAAGAGACAGACAGTGATGAGAATGAAGACACTGACGAGCTAAGCGTCGACGACGAGCTCGATACGATCAAGCGTGAGCTCCGAGATGACGACGATCAAGGACATGATTGAGCGATTGATGGTTTGAAGTACAGAAGCCGGAATGTATTCAGATACTCGGTGATCTATTATGAGAATAGAAAGTGAGATTTTTGCGCGTCGGGAAGCGAGGTGTGGATAATGGCTATCACGGATGTATGTATCCTCATTCCGACATTTAACGAGGCTTCAACCATCGGTGGTGTCATCGACGGATTTACTGATCAAGGATACACGAACGTCCTCGTTATCGATGGCCGTTCGACCGATGGCACCCAAGAAATCGCCACAGAGCACGGTGCACGCGTCATCGAACAGCGGCGTTCTGGAAAGGGACAAGCGGTTCGTGAGGGGCTCGAATACATCGAGTCGTCGTACATCCTCATGATCGACGGGGATGCGACCTACGACCCAGCAGACGCAGACCAGCTCCTCAACCCGCTGGTTGAGGGACGGGCAGAACACGTCATCGGCAATCGATTCGCCAATATGGACGAACAGGCAATGAACCGACTCAATCAGTTCGGCAACCGGGTCATCAACGGGACGTTTGCGATGATCCACGGACGTGATTTCGGCGATATTCTCAGCGGGTACCGGGCGTTCACTCGTGAATCGCTCGAGCGATTCGTCCTTACAGCTGATGGGTTCACGATCGAAACCGAACTCGCCGTTGCGTGCGTCAAACACCGGATTCCGACGGCTATTGTCCCAGTACAGTACCACCCGCGACCAGAATCATCAGAGACGAATCTCGATCCGTTCCGCGACGGAGGTCGTATCATCCACACGCTCTACAGCCTCGCTCGAACGAACAATCCGCTATTTTACTTTGGAAGCGTTGGAAGCGTAAGTATAGTTTCTGGGATTGCAATCGGTGCGTTCATTGGCTATGAATGGTACGTACATCACGTTTCTCACGAAGCGCTGGCAATCGTCTCGGCGTTTGCTATCCTTCTTGGGGTACAGCTGTTCATGTTCGGTGTACTCTCCGATATGGTCATTGCGGTGAATAGAGAACACACCCGACAGGTCGAAGAGCTCGCTACCCAGCTCATCGAACCCGAAACCGAATCAGAGATTCATGCCGACTGGGATGAAACTATCGAGCAAACACAGAGCGAACAAAAAAGCCGAAGCTCCGAACGTGAAGAGAAACCCGATCAGGCGGTTGGAATCGACGATTAGAACGGAATAAATGATCGGATCCGATCAAGAATCTTAGTTGGCCCGGCCTCACGGCGTTCCTCGAAAACCGGATGCAAGGCGTTCAGTAGTTCTCGTTTGCTCTCGAAGCGTTGCTTTGGAACCTGTTCGATCGCTTCATCGAGTGGCATCGTACTTCCAGCGGCATTGTAAGGAATGCCGACGGTGCCGAGCGAATCCCGAAGTGATTCTTTGGTCGTCGGGAACGAGATGTCTTCCTCATCGAGATACGAATCGAGCGCAGCGATGCCAAATGCGATCGTATCTGGTTCCTCGCCAGTATTGCCTGTGGGTGGACGAACCGCCATTGGAAACGATACTGTCCCCGCGATTGAAAAGCTACTCCCTCTTCCATCTATTGATGTGTTTTGAACCAACAAATTTCAATTCATTTGAGAGTTATTATAACCTGGTTGTGGTTTCTTGCTGTGTGCTCTCCGTTCGTCGAGTCATCACAGGGTCGTCTGAGTGATTCGCTATTAGTAGCGAGCGGCCAGATTTGCCGTTGTATCGATCAGGTTCGGTGCGTAGACCGTACTCAATCCAACATTTTGTCACAGCACACACTCCAATCGCAGTTACGAGAGCACCCGATCATATATTGATGGAACGCAATTAGTGTGCATGACCGACGAGATAGATTTGCGAGCGGCTAAGCGGGATGATATTGGTTATCTCAAATCACTTCTCAGAGAGAACGGACTCCCGGTAGATGATATCCCAGACGTATTCGACAGTCTCTCCGTTTGCACTATCGACGGGAAACGAGTTGGGGTTGGTGGATTCGAACAGTACGGTCAGGACGCACTCCTCCGTTCGGTGGCGATTGAAGAAGCAGAACGCAACAAGGGCTACGGGAAACTACTCTGTGAGCAGTTGCTCGCAGTGGCCCGTAGAAAGGGCGTCGCAACGATGTATCTCTTGACGACGACTGCGGATGAGTTCTTTCGCCAGCTTGAATTCAAGAACGTCGATCGAGACACTGTTCCAAGATCGATTCAACAGACGAGCGAATTCAGCGATCTCTGTCCATCGACGGCGACCTGTCTGAAAAGGACCCTTTAGCGATCCTCGGACGCTCAGTTCCGTCACTCAATCACACGTGGCGTACCGACTACTTTCAGAATGAGATAAGATAGAAAGAAAACGGCGGATGATATATCTGGCTGGATTGATTTGTATATACCATGACGGAGTATACTACTGTGTCCATTCCGAAGGATCTAGCAGACCGTGTTGATGAGACGATCGAGGGAACGAGTTTTTCAAGCACCAGCGACCTCGTTCGGTTCCTCCTCCGGAGTATCGTCATTCAGCACCAGCGATCTGGGAGCCTCACAGAGGCAGAATTTGAGGAAATAGCTAGTCAGTTGCGCGATCTCGGTTATCTACGAGACTGATTCGACTGGCGGCTCTGCATCAAGTGTCGTCACTGATAGTTGCTGTCCACTCCGATCGAACGCGGTGATCTCACTCCACGGTGGAATCGCAACGAACACGACTTCGTGGAGATCATCCGTCCGTCGGAGATCGCGATGCCCGTCTGGATGGGAAATAAAACGACCCTGCGTCCGTGGCGTTCCGAGATCAACGCCGAAGACGGCATTCACCGATTGTCCTGCCTCAGGGAGGTAGAAGTGGGTGAACACCGGGGTATCGGACGCGAGCGAGTCAGCATCGCCCGTGAGCTCTTCTGCCCGTGTCACAGTGAGACCGATAGAGATTGGGTCCGGATCCCGCTCGCGGGCGAAATCGAGTAACACCGACACGAGTCCGCGAGTAATGTACACACCCCATAGTAGTAGCTACGGTCGGATAACTCGATCGCTACATGCGGTTCTATTGAATGGATACCGACCAACTCACCAAATTATAAACATAAATTGTGTGCGGAAAGCCCATCTACTGCTCACCAGACAAGTAATTACAGCGTCTTGTTGATGGCCAGAAGACATATACCAATTTCACCGATCGTATCGGTATCTATGAATAGCCGCGATGTAGCGGTCAATCGGCGTTCGTTTCTTGCAGGAACTACCTCAATATTGACTAGTTTTGGTTTATTCACTCGTGATTCGGGTGGGTTTGCACGAGGGGAGACATCCACAACGGCTGGTAATTGGACACATCCTGGAGCGACCGCTGGCCATTCCGGGTATCTCCCCGAAGATGTCGGTCCGACAGGAGACATCACGAAAGCGTGGGATCATTCTCTCAGCCGCGGTAACAACAACGACGGGGTGGCAGTCGTCGATGACACAGTCTACACTGGTGGTGGACCGTTACGGGCACTGAATGTCGCTGACGGGGCCGAGCGCTGGTCGTTCGATCCGACCGTCCCAGACCTCGAGTACCACGACGCAGGGAACACTCCGGAAGTGCAGTCTCCCGCCGTTATGGATGGGACGGTGTACGCATCGGTCCGAATCGGGGTGTACGACGCTGGTGACGCACAGCACACTGCATTGATCGCTGTCGACGCGGAAACCGGCGAAAAACGCTGGCGGGTCGACTCAGATGGGCTGTCTAGTGGATTATTCTCACCGGTCGTTGCCGCCGATGGAGCAATCTTCACGAGCGGTCCAGACATTGACGGCGGGACGAAGAACTGGTGGTATGCGTTTGACGGGGACGATGGAACCGTCCGCTGGCGACGGCCGCTCAAAACAGATACCAAGGAGACGCTCCCCGTCGCCGATGGTCGATTGTACCTTCCTCGTGAGAAGGGTGTGCAAGCACTCGATACGGCGACTGGCAAAACCGTCTGGACGGCACTACCTCGGGTAAACACCACGTCCACCCCAATCGTGTCCGATGGAACGCTGTTTGTCACCGAGGAAAATCCGCCGGGGATGACGCTCATCGCACTCGACGCAGCGACAGGAGACGAATACTGGCGCACTGCCTATCCGTCATCTGACGACTATCCCAGTCTGGACGTCGGTGCGGTAGACGACGAGCACGTATACATTCAGATTCACAAAAGCGACGCCGATATCATTGCTCTCAGCCGGAACGACGGCAGCGAGCGTTGGCGGGCATCCATACCACAACCCCCCGAACAAGACGAAGGGCCCGTCATGAACGTCCCGACAGACGGAGTCGCACGAGTCGGTTCTCTCCTCTACGTCGGTGGGGCCGCCCTGAACCCTACAGACGGGTCCGTTGCGTGGACGCATGCAATACCCGGACCGTGGATATTCGGCTATTCCTTACGCGCGGTCGCCGGGGGCCGTGTGTACATTGGCGGTGATAAACTCATCGTGCTGAGCGGCACAACCGAACAGCCCGAACCATCACCACCAACAGAAACGCTTCAGGTCGGTACCACTACGACCGAACCACCATCCACGACAACAGAAAGGAATACGGAAACAGGAACGCTGTCCACAACAGCCCCATCATCTGAGACGTCAGCGCCCGCAACCGCTGTCCCGTCCCCAACAGACTCGAACCCGTCAGACCCGAGCCCGACAGTCAGCACGGCGTCGGAGCAGACAACGGCGACAGACGGTCCGGGGTTTGGGGTAGCGTCCGCCCTCGGTGGAATCGGACTAATAGCGTGGCGCGCATTCACACGCAACGAAGAGTGACAAGGATCCCATTCGATCCAACAACGTACGGGACTGAACTCCCGCGGCGTGCACCATCCGATTGTGTCTGGAGAATAGTTAGCTGTTCACCGTTTCAAATTGCTACGAGAGGACACTCTCTTTAAGCGTATTCAGATAGAGTGACGGCGCACGGGAACGCGAACCTGTGACGGCGTCTCTGATCGCTGCAGTCGCGTTCTCGGTGACGCCGGAGCCGTGACCAACGAAGAGACGCTCTACCGACAGCTCCGTGAGGTCCGTCGGTGGAGTAAAACGGAGGATCGGATGAACTCCCAGACGCTCTCCAGGCGCACAAAAATATCTGACAGTTCCGAGCGACTCGGGAACGAGGAGTGTTCCATCATCGGGTCGATATAGCACTGCTTCCTTCCAGACTGGGAGATCGATCCGTTTGCGAACACTGTATCCAGTGTCTCCGAGCTCACTTCCAAGTGTCCTCACAGGAGCGTCGATCGAATCGTCGATCGTACGCATCCACGATGGACGGTGAACCGAGACATCGTGACGACGGGCAATCGCCGCCGCATCTCGCTTGTGTCGATCAAGCAAAACGAGTACGCCGAGCACTGGACCGGATTCAGATAACAGCTCATCGAGAGTATCCGAATCGACAGGATCGACGAGCCAAACTCCATCATTACCGTCACTGTCACGTCCCATGAGAGCGTGGCTCGCGCGTTGCATCTGTTCGTTTGGATAAGCAATCCAGCCGACTCCACCATCCCACCGGTCGATCTCTTCTAACTGAGTCGGCCCCGATTCTTTCAGTGTCATCGTTGTGATTTCGGCCGCAGAATCCATAAAGCGTGTCCGAGAATCGCCGCCATCAACTCTGAAATTTGATCAGTTCATTGGCGCTTCACTCATGTGCTGTTCGATTTGCTGTCCTACCCACTGATACCGGTTGGTGAGTTCTTCCCACCCTCCGTCAGTGAGTGCGTAGTAGTTCGAACGTTTGTCGAGTTTCCCTTTCTCAATGAAACCCCGGTCAGCGAGCGCGTCAAGATTTGGATAGAGATGGCCGTGCTGGATCGGAGAGTCGTAGTATTTATCGAGGGCTTCTTTGATCGCCAAGCCGTGAGGATGTTCTTCACCGATACCCGCGATCACTACGAGAAGATCACGCTGGAATGCAGTAAGATCATTCATAAGTACCAACCGATTGTTATTGGCCATATATATTCCTAACGATGTATTTTCACATAGTCGTTGTTTAATTAGTCGCTCAATTTTTAATACAATAAAGTTCTATATATGAATTGCTATGGCTAGTGCTCAAAATGACACCAGGAGTTGACAGCAGGCAGTCGCCACTAATTGGTCTAATATACGATGAGCCACTCAATCAGCGTGTGAATACTCGTTCTCCGTATCGTCATCCAACCGATGGGTGAAGCGGGTCCTCAGCTGGCGTGTCTCCACCGTTGTTTGAATCGTCTGCAGTGAGTCCAAGCGCACTCGTGACGGCGATCGCGTACAGATGTTGTATAGAAACGTGCAGATAGAACCGCAAGAAAAAGCCGACGAGAATAAACTCGAGGAGGATTGCAATCGGGACGACGATGAGCCGCATGACACCGGCAAACACCCAACCAACAGCGTAATCCTCGGTGAAAACACAGGTACGGACTCTTGAAAATTCGAACGCTGCTCGAACTGAGTTTTGCTGTGCAAACAAGGCAGTTGCTGCGGGAACGAGATACGCAGCAGCGATAAGAGCGAACAGTCCGAGTAAGAACGCGAACGCACCCACTGTGTTGATCACCGCGTTTTCCGTTTCTGGAGTAGATGGTCGTCGTATGAATAGACCAAGACCTCCTAATACGAGTGCTGGGACGAGATAGCCGAACAAGATAAGAGCCGATTTGATGCCATCAACTAATGCACGGATTCGAAACCGGGGAGCAACAGGATTCGCTACACCAACGACTGTCCGCAAGACAGCGACGTAATAGCCCCGAACCAAGAGGTGGATACTGAGATAAAAAAGAGCAACAGCGATGAGAATGACGAACAGTTCGTCGGTCACAAGCGCCTGTTCTGTAGCTTCTGACGTTGGAAATTCGGCAGATAGCTCCCTGCTGAGAAGATACCCGGAAGTGACGATAGCCACAGCGAGCACGGCAAAGAAAAGTCCGCCAACAACAACTGCTCTTGAACCGTGCTTTCCCGACGGTGGATAGTTCAACGCCTCACGGATCACAGCACACACTTTCGTGTGTAACGGATATAACTGTCCCGAAGCTGAGGAGAGTGTATCGGCACAAGACACCAAACAAACCACGAATCGTCCAGCCGATCAGTACTATCGAGAGCCTGCCATTACCGGCATGGTCACGATCCTGGAGGAGGTGTATCGTTACTCAACAATTCTACTCCCACCAGTGGGACAACACTCCTGTATCTGATCGGGGCTTGCTACTTTTCTGAGGAAAGACTGATCTTCGAATCGATCGCCGAACTGTCGATAGAGGCGCTTTGCGATGTCGTTTTGGGCATACCGTCCGGGTTCCAGATCGATCTTCGTCACAGCTCTGGATTCAATAGCAGACGGGGGCCCGCCGATGACACGCGTCTGTGGTTCGCAGGTGATACCAACAGAGATGCCGACAGCGGTGTCGTTGTAGTAGGTCCGCTCTCCTCTGATAACGAATGATCCTTTTTCGATGAACTCACCACTTTCTGGTGTTTTCGACACCTGATCGGGCTCTGCCATATACACATCACCGCTGTAGTGCCCATCTTTCCAGACGGAGGAGTAGGAAACGGCGAACTGGGCGGCTTCTTCTCGGCTCTGTTCGGGGATGTCGACATCCCGTGCTGCCTCGCTCGGCCCAGTCGCTTTCAGGATTGTCACGGGCGCGCCGTGGGCCTGCGCGTGAAAGAAGAGATCGCCGCGTTCCATGTATTTCTTGACTAATTCTTCGTTCTGATCGGCGTTTCGACCACCGATGACGAGAAATCCATCGCTCGTGTGGAACCAACGGAAACGCTCGTACCACTGCTCGTCGCGCCGGATCGGGATCGATGACCGAGAGAGCCAATCGATCGATTCAGTCTCGTCTGATTCTTTTTGGACGTTGGGCCCGTCATCCGTCCCCCACGATTCACGGCGCTGTTTGACCGCTTCGAGTTGCTCGCGTGTGTCTTCGATCGCCTCCAGCGCGCCTTCTCGTTTCTCCTCGATCCGTTTTGCTTCCTTGTAGAGCTGATCCGCGTTCTTCTCGATATTGATTGTCGTATCGACGGTAACGGACAGCTCACCGAGATCAAGTGTCACTGTTGCGTCTGTCCCGTCTACGTCCTCGATAGCATTCGCGGCGGGAATATCCCGTTCGGCTCCCGCTTCGAATCGTTCTTCAATCTCGTCCCACGATCGATCCTCACTCCGGGCGTGTTGGACTGCCGTGAGTACCTCGTCTACGAGATCGTAGCGCTCATACAGCAGTTCAGCTTTCCGACGTTCCTGGTTGGCGTCCGCTTCGAAGCTCTCGATCGCACCCTGTTGTTGTTCGACGATCCGTTCGAACTTCTCGATCTCACCTTCGAAGTCGGGGCGTTCAGGTTCCTCGTGTGCGGCTGTCTCTTCTCCCGCTTCCTCGAGCTGGGCGAAATACGCATCGAGCGCCATGTTGAACGAGTCGAACTGCTCGCACTCTTGGCCCTCACGCTCTGAGAGCGGGACTGGCGTCGCATCGATTGGATCACCGTCCTCGTAGTAGACGTGTGGATCGAACCGGCCCGAAGAAAGGGTCTCTCGGAGATCGTCGACAACGCGAAAGAGGTCGTGATACTCCGCTTCGTCTGCGTCCTCAATCGATTTCGTTTTCTCGATCCCTGCGCGCGTACACAGCTCTTCCGCCCAGAATCCACCGAGGTTGAGTTGTGTTGCGAGCGTTCGCACGATGTCGGTATCAGACTCATCCATCTGCCGCATGAACTGGTCTTTGGTCGCATCCAACGGATCGAACCGCGATTGGGGATACTCATAGCGGGCACCAGGCGCGACGGTCCGAGAGGAAAGTCGAATCGTCTCCAAACAGCCGAGGATCTCGTGCTCTGCGTTGCAGACAGCAACGTTACCATCCCCGAACAGTTCGGCGACAACGAGGGTGTCGCCATCTGGACGCTCGAACCGGAGCGTTACGATGCGGTCGAATTCGTACTGTTCGACGCCCGCAAAATCCGCACCAGAAATACGGTTCCGGAGCATCATCGCAAAGTGTGGCGGACGCCCTGGTGCATCGGAGACGTTCGCTGGGTCAGCGACGTGTATCCGCTTTGGGTCGCCAACCTCGATCAACAGCTCGACGCGACCGCGATCGAAATCACGCATCCGAAGCCGCACCAACGAATCGTCGTAGAGATAGGCCTTATCGACCTTAGCGCCCTCAAAGGACTGTAGCTCCGTGGTGAGCGCACTGAGGTCGATACTGCTCAACTCGCGCTTCCTATCCATACCGAATACAATTGGAGCAGGTGAAAAGGGATGTCGCTCCGCATGCCCGAAACGATTAGTCGCCCAAAGCGTCTCGTACACACGATGCCGACCGAACTCGTAGACGACGTATACGAAATCACTTGCGCTGAAACGCCCAACGGACACATCCGCGCGTATCTCGTCGACGGCACTCATCCGACGCTGTTTGACAGTGGTCTTCCCGATTCGACCGAGGCACTCATCGAGGGCATTGACGCGACAGCCATCACGCCTGAACGGCTCGTCATCACGCACACCGATCAGGATCACATCGGTGGTCTCGCTGCCGTAATTGAGAAGTACGGCGTCGAGACGTACCTCCCCGCCGGGAGCGAACTGGCTGGCGAGCGTACAGACACAGTGTATAGTGAGGGTGACAAAATCAGCGGATTCGTGGCCCTACACATGCCCGGCCACCGCTCTCACCAGCACGTCTTGGTGAACGAAACACGGGAAATCGCTGTCCTTGGTGATGCGGTGAGCGGTGCGGATCAACGAGGACTTCCTGCCGGATACTTTCATCTTCCACCGGGAATGTATTCGGAGGACCTGATTCTCGCCGAAGAAAGCGTGGGGAAGCTCCTCGATTACGAGTTCGAGGTCGGCCTCGTCTACCACGGATCCTCGGTGACGGAGAATGCACGAGACACACTCGAAGCGTACGTCGGTGGCTTCGTCGATTGAGATAAAATCGGTGGATTATCTCCGTTCTGATGGTTGCGGATCGTCACAGAATTCGTCGCCAGTGTGCCGTAAAGCGGATCAATCGAACGGAGTCACCCCGAGCGATGCACCAAATCTAAAGATCAATCCGCTCACCCGTTTCGAGACCGCTATTCAGAGCGAGGTGGATGCGTCCGTCGCCAGCCAGCCAGTCACCAGCGAGATAGAGTCCGTGCCGCTCCGCACGGCTCCGAGCGCTGGTTTCAGAATTTGAATCAAGATCGGCACCGGGGTCGGTGTCGGGAAGCGCGTGTTGCCAGTTTCGCGCATCAGTCCAGTCGGGCGATGCGAGTCGGTCGTCATCCAACAGATCAGCAGTGAGTTCAGCGACAGTGAGTGCGTTCATCTCAGAATTTGAATCTGAATCTGAATCCGAGACTGATGCACTGTTCATCCGTCGGGCAGACCAGTCCGGTGCCATCTGGACGACGAGGAGGGATTCGCCGTCAGGGATGTGGTTGGATTTGCATTCCTCGCGTGACACCCATCCGATTTCGTGCTCTCGGTCGGTGTTGATGAGAGCGTAATACGGTCGCTCCAACTCGAATGGGTAGTGTAAGAGCACACTGTAGATCGTTCGGTACTCGATGTCGCCAATGGTTGTCGCGAGTTCATCACGGAGAGTGTGGTCCCAGTGCATTTCCTCGATGAGTTCGGCCGAGCGTGGAGCCGGGGGAGTAAGCACAAGCGTATCGAACGTGCCGAGATCCTCGCCCGATTCGGAGGCGAGTGACCAACGCCCCTGTTCGTGGGCGACCGTTTGGACCGGTGTGTCTCGGAATATTGTCGCATCTGTCTGTGCGAACAATCGTTGTGGGAGCTGTTCAATGCCATCCTCGTAGGTCCATTTGTGTTCGTCCCTCTCATCTCCCTGCGAGATGGTTCCATCCGCACTGAACGTCCACACCGGCGCATCGATGTCCACGAGACCGTCGGTATCAAGTGTTTCAGTGATGAGCTCCTCGGCAATCGGGTCATCACTCTTGACGTAGTTCGCACCGAAATCGTAGGAACAGTCGTTCATGCTGTGGGTTGCCGCACGCCCACCGATGGTGGAGGACTTTTCGAAGACTGAAGTAGAATTACCAGTTCTTTGTAGGGAAAATACGACGCCGGCGCCTGCCACACCGGCACCGATGATGGCAACTCGTTCCATGCCCACTCTACGGTTCGACTGTAGAAAAACAGCCCTGACCCAGCTACTCGTTTGCAAAACTGCTACAACTGGTCTGCAAGCTCCTGCAGCTTGTCGTGACCATCCTCGGTGAACGGCGCTCCATGACCAGTGCAGATGAGATCGAACGAAGAGCTGTCGCGGGCGAGTTTCTTGACGCTCTCACGAAGCCGTCGCATGTCGTACGAATCACCCCAAAATGGTGTCGTCAGTTCGCCATCATTTTCCCAAACAAGATCACCGAGAAAGGCCGCACCAGCGTCGTGAATGTACACCATGTGGCCCGGATTGTGTCCCGGCGTGTGATAGGCCGTAAAACGACCAATGCGCTCACCATCACTGACGCTTCGAAGATCGATGTCCGCAGGGAGAGGGAAGAATCGGCGGGCAAACCGATGGAAGAGACCTTTGTGATGAGCGAGAGGAAGCGGCCGCTCACCTTCTAGCAACGCAATATCGCGCTCTCCGAGATAAACCGGGCAGTCGACCGATATCGTATCGAGACCGCCCGTGTGATCGAGATCGTAGTGAGTGAGAAGCACACGGTCAATGTCTGCAGGCTCGTATCCTGCAGCAGCGAGCTCTTCGCGCAGCGATCGACGGCTGTACCGAAGTCCAGTGTCGATGAGTGTGACTTCACCCTCATCCCCACCACCCCCACGCTCGTTATCACTCGTACCCGAATCCATTCTCTCGCTACGCTCGCCGGTCTCTGGATCGATACCGTCATCGATGAGATATGCGTTCGAACCGAGGGGTGCAGCCCAACCGAGCTCAAGCAACCAGACGTCAGCGCGGAGACGTCGCATCATGATATGTATCGTTCGTGGCGCGTTTAACGTTCACGGCAGATGGAACGCTACGATATATTACGTTATACTATAGTATCCCACTCAGTTGCGGTTACGTCTGTCCAACAACACAGTTCCAACACGAGAGATCACACCAGCCGACGATATCATCTTCATGTCTTTTGGAATTCCAGTTTCGTATTCGTCGGCAACCGTTGACCGTCCTTTCGTGATCGATTAACGATAAAAGCAAAACAGTTCGATCGGGCTCAGCTTCAGATCTGTTTCGAGACGTATGGACCGTCTTGATAGTATCCGAGCTTCTCGCGGTAGTACTGTCGAACACCGATACCGCTGATGACACTCAGTTTCTCGTAGCCAGCATCGTGGGCCATGCGTTCTGCGTGTTGAAGGAGTTTTCTGCCGTAGCCTTTGTGTTGGTACTCCTCGCTCTCGTTTTCTTTCCCAACACCGATCTCATTGCCGTAGACGTGTAGCTCTCGGACGAGTGCCGCGTCTTGCAGTTCGTTGCGAACGGTATTCTCAGGGAAACGGAGCCGACAGAATCCGATCAGGAGGTCGTTTTCGGGATCTTCGTAGCTGATGAAGTGCTCGGTTCCGGCGCTTGCCTCGTAGGTCATCACGTCACGTTCGATTTGGTCCGGATCTTCGTCGTTCATCCCGACCTCACGACAGCGGATACAATCGCACGTCCAGCCGTGTTCGTCCATACGCTTGCGGGCCAATTGGCGGAGATTCGACTTCCAGACGCCCGCGTCGATGAAGTCTGCGGGGATGTCGCGTTGGACTCGTTGGAGGCGAGTGTATTTCGGAATCATCGACTTGATTTCTGCGACGAGATCCGCCGCCTGATCGTTAGTCAGCGGGTCATACTCGTCACGACGCCACATGTCATACGTTATCGTGTCTCTGACGACGAGTGTCGGATAGATCTTCAGGTAGTCGGGTCGCCACTCTGGGCTGTCGAAGAGTTGTCGGAAGTCCTCGCGACACATTTCCATCGTCATCCCCGGTTGACCGGGCATCATGTGGAACCCGACTTTGAAGCCCGCGTTCCGCAGGCGACGGTTGGCATCGATCGAGGCTTGAATGCCGTGGCCGCGGTGCATCTCTCGATTAATGCGTTCGTACGTCGTCTGTACTCCGAGTTCGACTTTCGTCCCCCCGAGCGCGAGCATCCGGTCGATCTGTTCGGGATCACACCAGTCGGGCTTGGTTTCGAATGTGGTTCCGATGTTTCGGACGTCTGTCGTCTCATTCTCGGCGATGACATCTTCGAGATACCGGAACTCGTATTCGTCAGGATCCTGCGCGAAGCTCACATCCTCTGCCGGTTCCGGCTCTTTGGTCACGTCGTAGTCGTTCATCGCCTCAAGCGCGCGTTTGACGAACCATTCTTGGTAGTCGTGTGAGCGAGCGGTCATCGTTCCACCCATCAAGATGAGTTCGACCTTATCGACAGGATGACCGATCTGACGCAACTGTTCCAGTCGGAGCGTAACCTGTCCGTACGGGTCGTAGTCGTTCTGTACACCGCGGGCAGCCGCGGGTTCGTGGCCCGTATAACTTTGTGAGGAGGAGAACTCCGAGGCAGGCCCACCGGGACAGTAGAGACACTTCCCGTGCGGGCACATGTGCGGTGATGTCATAATCGCAACCGGTGAGACACCGGAAGCAGTTCTGACAGGCTTTCGACGGAGAACGGGTTCGAGTTCTTCACGTCGCTCATTTCCGACGAAATCTAGTAGTTCAGAGTTCTTCGGAACTTTCGGAGCAGAGTACTCAGAACAAACATCGAGCTTGGCCGATTCGAGGTCTTCACGCCCGACCTCGCCAGCGAGAATACGTTCGACTAACGCCTCACACACTCGCTCGAACGCGTCGGTTTCGGTCGGATGCGTACTCATTACGATATCGGAATATGGCGGCGCACGAATAAGAGCCTACGGTTCGAGCGCGACCAAGACCCAACAGTTATTTCATTCTGCGTTGTTTCGGGAGTGTGAACGGCAATCGCGTAATCGCGCTCGCACTCGTCATAACTGTTTTACTGGCGGGCTGTAGTAGTATCGACTCGCTAACTGGATCTTCAACACCGACGGAAGCTGAATCGACAGCAACCGAGACCGAGACGGCGACTGCCACAGAAACTTCGACACCGACCGCTACGTCTACCCAAGTCGTCAAGACACCAGCTCCAACGGCGACAGCAAGACCCACGGGAACGTGGACAGAACCTGCGACACCAAAGGCTCCGGAAGATAAAAACGACAATCGCATCAAAAGTGCGAAAATCATCAATAAGAAGAAAGCATCCGACGGAAACGGCTACACTGACTTCGATGTTCAAGTGAACGCCAACACCTTGTTCGATAATATTGACCCAACGCCAAGTGTGGATGGTGAACCGTACATCGTCGTTGAGATCAACGGCGAGATCGTCGCACGGGATGAAGTCAATCTCCGAAAAGACGGTTCGTTCACGATCGATGTCCGACCGGGAGCACTCGAACAGTTCGATTCCGGCACCCTCAAAGTCAGTGCCACACTCTACGATGAAGACCACAAACACGATGACATCTACGGGACGTGGAGTGGCACTGTCGAGTACACTAGCAGCTAAACAATCCACCTAGATGCACAATCGATCACCGAACAGCGCGTGACAGATCAGCGTTCGAATTCAAATCTAAACCCGAAACCAAAATCGAATCCGAATCCGAATCCGAATCCGAATCTGAATCTGAATCTGATTTTGGGATACGAATTGGTCGGTTGGGCTGCTCTCATTCTAAACTGAACAGCGCTGGTACCGCTCCGTGTGATTCAGAGCTAAAACGATTCTCGCAGGCGAATTTCAACAGAACATAGAAACATAACGTGGTTTACATGTGTCTCTGTATGCACAGAATACTACTTGTTCGTCTTAGACCGCGTTTGCGATGGCGTCGATCGCGGCTTCGAGGACACGTTTGCGTTCACCGACGACGAACTCAATCCGGCCGTGTCCGTCGCGGGCGGTGACGCCGGCGTTCGGAACAGCGTCTTCGAGTTGTTGGACGACATCAGAGATATCGACGGGGGTGGTACTCCGAATGGTGATTTCGTCTTCACCGACGCCGAGCGTGACAAACGTGCCATCGCGGTTACGACGGTGGACTTCATCGAGGAGGAGTTCAGTCGACGGGAAGTCGAACCTGTGGGTGAATGAGTTGGTATCGAGAACCGCAAAGGCAACACCGCCCTCGGAGCGACGATCGAGATTCTCCTCGGCTGTCTCCACTTCGCGTGCGAGTTTTTCTCGGAACTGTTCGCTCACCTTCTCTCTAAGCCCCGACGTATCGTCTGCGAACAGGAGATCTGAGACGAGTTCCCGTTTGCCATCGTAGGACTGGTAGTACGCTTCGAGTGCTATGGCTTCACGGAGGTTCTTCGTCTCCTCTGCGTTGTAGCCTCGTTCGTCCGCGAGATCGGCGTACACATCCGGTGTGTTCTCCCAGAAACTCGCTGCGGGTAAATGTCCGAGATCGTCTCGTACATCAGTATTGACGTGTGCAGCGATAGCTGTTGCAATTGCAGTGGAACTTGTCTCGGCATCACTCCCAGCCAACTCCGGATTCGCGATGGTACGAACCGCATCAGCGACGGCCGCATCACCAGTTTCGCCGTCGACGACGATCGCGTCGGCGTCGTAGATCCGAAGCAACTCGAACCCATCGAGAGAGTCACGAGTGCTCCCAGTTGCAGCGAAAACGAATAGGGGGTGTTTCTGCTGGTGGCGGTCGTGGGCAGCGAGCAACGAGGTGACGTCGTTGGTTGCATCGTCCATGTCGTACGCACCGTCGAGTGGCCGCCGATCGAAGTGGTGATAGACCGCATCAGCCGATGTCTGTTCATTTTTGATGAGCGGTAATACCGCACGCTCGATCGCTGCACCGGCGAGATAGCCGTCGACAGTCGCCTCGTGGCGGACGACGATCGGACGGGATTCGATGACAGCCCGTCGGATGGCCGTTGCGGCTTCACGGACTGTATCGAGCACCGCTTCGACAGCCGGATCCGGAACGAGCGGTTCGACGGTGTCGACCGCTGCTTCGGCCATGATAGCATCTTCCATCCGGTCGGATACCGTAGCGGCTGCCTCGTCCTCAAGAACAACGAGTTGCTCGGTCTCGATCTGTAGCTCACCACGCCGCTCGCGCACTTCACCATCGATACAAACGTAATCGCCCGCGTCGACCCCGGGGTAAGCGCGGACTCCAGCACCCTCGAACGCCGCACAGTCGACAGTTCCCGTCTCGTCTTGCAATGAGAAGACAGTTGGACCGCTGGTCTGTCGAGCGTCCGTGACGATCCCTTCGAGACGAACGACGTTGCCAACGTTCTCTTCGAGGGCTTCAATCTCTGCGCGCTTGAGATCAGCTGATGAACTCTGCGCTCGTTTCCGCTCTACGTCAGGTTCCGGTCCCTGTTCTTGTTCTTGCTCCGTTTTGACGATCGCTTCTGATGCGTGTGCTTCTTGAACCGAATCAGCTCGTGAATCAACTGATGCATCAGCCATTGCACGGTCGTCGGTCTCCGATTCTGATTCTGATTCTGATTCTGATTCTGGCTTTGATTGTAGTTTCGCTGTCTCTGTGGAGTCATCGAGATCTTTGGGATCGAGTGTTCCTTCCGGATCGTGGACGAAGTTCCCACGGAACTCGGACTCCGCGCGGCGGAGTGACCAACCGAGATCGACATTTCCGTTGTCACGGACGTTTTTCACCTGCGCGTAAACACTGTCGCCGATATCCCAGTCGAGACTTTCGAGCCGAGTCGGAAGTTCACTCCGATGGAGGAGACCAGTTACGTGCTCTCCGAGATTCACGAATACACCGAAATCGGCGTAGCCATCAACAGTACCGCGATAGTAGCAACCAACAATAAGTTGATCAGGCCGCTTCCCGGCGAAATCGAGAACGACATCCTCCTTGTGGAGGTTACCGATCTGGTCCTCCAGGGAGTTACCGGTGACGATCTGCTCGCTCATATGAACACGAACCGGTCCGGCTTGAAACGGTTGTCGAAATCACTTCACTCTGTTCGGAAGACAATTACAGGAACCAATCGGTCCACGCGGTGCCATACTGTACGCTTCGCGCTGTATTGATGGTAGATTTGTTCGGTCAAATGTTCACGATGCAAACACTACCCCAAATCCTGACGCTCAAAGAACCGCGCTTGTGCTGAGCAGTTCCAGTGCATGGATACCGCGAAAGCCGTATCCGAACACGAGTAGTGACGGGAGGGCTGTCACCACGACGGCTCGTGGGACAGATGTGTCGTGGACAACGACAGTTCCGATCACGAGAAGAGCGGCGCCGTAGACCGCAGTGGTAAGCCACAACACGGGGACAATGACACCGGACAGCGAACAGAGGGCCGTATCAGGCAGTACACACAGCGTACGAAGAGAAACACCAGACAGCGCGCATGGTGCAACAGCGTAGGCAATTACCTGAACCGTCTGGCTCACACCACCGCGCGATTTGGCGAGGGGGATGAGCAATGCAGTCTCAAGCGCAGCAACGAGATGCAGCGCGACTGGCGTTACTAACAGTGCCACCAAAAGGAGAATGAGTGCAAGCACGGGGACAGAGCGTGTCTCAGACGGGGAAGCAAACGCGAATCGAGTTGCAGTGTGAATTAGCGTGACGGCAATTGCAAACACGAGACCCGGTGCCTGATCGCCTGCTGCGATATTATCACGAAAAAAGCGCCGTGGACGAACGATCACTGTTATCCACGCCCGAACGAGACCCAGCAGTCCTCGCTGGCGACCACCACCCGGACTTTCGATCCACGTCGTCACACTACGAGAGAGTCACGGCACAGAAAAGAGCGTTCCGGGACGTTCCTCGTTAGTCGTCCGCGCCGACGTTCTCGGCGCTTTCGACTGTGTACGGATCGGGCTCGATCGAGGCGTACTCGACGGCACGCTGTCCCAGCGTTTCCACGCGCTCTGCAATATCCGTGTTGCTGAATTCACCGTCATCGAACTGCGTTCTCGCCTTTGGAATTGCGGCCTGATGCGGGATTACCCACGCGTTCAGCGCACGACAGACAGACCGCATGTGATCGAGCGTTGTGACGGTAAACGAACCACCGGAGACAGCGAGGAGACCAACCGTCGTGTTCTCGAACTCATCGAAACCACAGTAATCGAGTGCGTTTTTCAACGGCGCGGAGAACGATCCGTGATACATCGGAGACCCAAGGAGTACGCTGTTTGCTTCTCGAACCCGTCGACGGAGCTCTGTTGCATCACCCGCATCGTTGCCATCCGCGTCGTAAACAGGGAGATCGAGCGCACGGAGATCGATGTGATCAGTTGTCGCACCGATATCGTCCGCGTGATCGAGCGCGTGATCGAGTGCGATTCTCGTGTAGCTCCCTTCCCGGAGGCTGCCGCAGACAGCGACAACGTGTGGAGAATTCATACGTACTGTAATCAATAGGTAAAGAAAAACATGCCGTCTCGGTTGTGCGCGGTCTACTGGTTCGATAGTCGATGACTCATTGCTGGAGCCGTACTCGGTCGTCCTCGACGGTTACAAGCCCATCCGCCGCAAGATCAGAGAGCAGCCCACGAAGCCACTCGCGGCCGTGTTCTCCATCCGGTGTGTAATCAACACGGATTCTGTGACCCAAGTCATCGATCGCTAGTTCGTCGTATTTCCCCAGAACGTTCACGATGCGACCACGGAACTGCCGACGACTCCCGGTGAACTCGGGCTGTGTAGGAACATCGGGCGCGGTGAAATCGCCTGTTTCGTAGGCGTGACACCACTTGCGCCACGGACAACTCTCACTGTCACACCGTGGCGTCTTCTCACAAGCAACACCACCGAGTTCCATGATGGCGTTGTTCCACACACGCGATTTGTCTTCGGGCATGAGATCACTCGCACACTGCTCGAATACGCTATCATCGTCAGGGACATCGAACGCTCGGTAGAGCACGCGTTTGACGTTCGTATCGACGACAGCGTCACCCGCGTTGAACGCAAAGCTCGCAACAGCGTTTGCGGTGTACGGTCCAACGCCTTGGAGCGTCTGTAATGTTTCTGGTGTTTGGGGGATTTCACCGTCGTAGTCGTCCATTACCTGCTGGGCCGCAGTGTGAAGATATTTCGCTCGGTTGTTGTATCCAAGCCGGTGCTCTGACCAAAATCCAACCACAGCAGCCCGATCTTCCCGAGCAAGAGCAGCGACAGTCGGCCAACGATCGAGAAAGGCTTCCCACGCCGTCTCGACCCGCCCAAGTTGCGTCTGTTGACTCATCACCTCCGAGACGAGGATTTCGTACGGGTCAGTCGTGCGCCGCCACGGAAACTCTCGGTGGCCAGATTCGTACCACTCGATGAGCGCCGTTCGAACGGCAGCAGTGGGAAACGCGCGCGCATCAGTCATCAGTTCCAGCTACGAGCACGGACGTTTAGGGGTGGCGATAGGGTGTCAGAGTTCTGTTTTCCCAGAGCGGTTCGGGGTGAACCATCATGACGTTCAATCAGATAGCCAATCGATACGACGTTCGTCAATCGTAGCATGGTCTCGTAAGTTGTATCCGGGGCGCTATCGTGACGCCACTATGAGCCTCGACGATCTTTCAGAGGACGTAGAAACTGCCTACAGCGACTTCGATGAAACACTCCCGGTTTCACTCGATCGTGAGACGCGAAACGAACTGGCCGTATTACAGACCGTCCTCGATCCCGACGATCCCGATGAACTCGTTCGTCGAGCCATTCACATGCTCTTTCAAACGAAAGTCGAAACTGGGTCGCTCGATTTTCATCTCCGTCGTGGCTACAACGTTACCTACGATGAGTATCTCTCAGGTATGACCTTTCAGGAGATGACGGGCGCACCACAACCACCCGACAACGATGGCCGACGATATCAGTTCTGAACTCCTGTCTGCCGAACGCGCCGACGAAATACGCTCATAGTAATTCATCATATTACACAAAACTTATTCCAATACAATTATTCAGCGTTAGCATGAACGAATTGGCCCTCGTGCTCTTATTCGTAGGAATAATAATCATACGCGCCCTCCTTTCGTACAGTTCGTCATCGAAGAAACGCAGATCGTCCAAAACCCACACGACTGGGGTGTTCGACGGAGAAAGCGATGGTGACGGTGGTGATGGCGGCGGTGGATTCGGTGGGTTCGGAGGAGACGGCGGCTTCGGCGGTGGCGATGGTGGCGGTGGCGGCGGCGGAGAGTAAAGTAGAGTCGTCGGTTATCGCATTATTCTTGCAGCCGTATTTTCGGCCTGGTCACTGGGCGTCAGTGACGGCTTCAATCAGGAGATCGCACGCGAGGTCAATTTCGCGTTCGGTTACGTCGAGTGGTGGTAGCAATCGGAGCGTTTTGTAACCACAGCCGAGAGTGAGCAGTCCACGTTTGAGCGCAGCGTCGACGACTGCCTCGCGCAGCGCGTTCGTCTCGAACTCGACAGCGAGCATTAGCCCAAGACCGCGAACGTCTACGATACCATCCAGATTGGCGTCTTGAAGGCGTTCTGTGGCCTGTCGACCGCGCTCGGTCGCATTCTGGAGCAGGTTGTGTTCCTCGATTGCGTCGATGGTGAGTACTCCTTGTGCCGAAGCAAGGATATCGCCTGCTCCCCACGTCGATGAGATCCGGGCTTTCTCGTCGGGGAAAACCTCTTTGCGGGAGATTGTTGCTCCGACGCGGAGTGCCTTCGCGCTCGCAATGACGTCTGGTTCGATTGGGAAGTGGTCAGCAGCCCACATCTCACCAGTACGGCCGATCCCTGACTGGATCTCGTCAGCGACGAGGAGGAGGTTGTGTTCGTCACAGAGTGATGCGATCTCGTCCATGAAATCCGCGCTCGGGATTCGATAGCCCCCCTCTCCCTGTACGGGTTCGATGATGAGATAGGCGACATCATCGCCAGCAACGTGGCCGCGCTCGGGATCGAGCAGTTCCCGGAGCTTCGAACCGTCTGACGTGAAAAAGCCACAGCCACAGCCTTGGGAGGACTGCGTATCGTTGTGAGTACAGAACGGTACGTCGTGGATGTTCGAAATCGCTGGGTAGTGCTTCCGGTGGACAGTCTTCGATCGATTGAGTGAAAGCGCACCAAGTGTTCGGCCGTGGAACGCCCCTTCGAACGTGATACCATACTCTCCTCGCGTGTGGTCATACGCGATTTTAATCGCATTTTCGACCGCTTCTGCACCCGAGTTCGAGAGGAAGACAGTGTCCATTCCGTAGTGACTCGTGATGTCTGTGAGTCGGTCCATCAGTTCTGTTGGACCTGGAAGCCCTCCGTCGACAGCGTTCTCACCACTGACGTAGAAGTCCTGCCCAGCAATTCGTAGCGGATCAACGAGATCAAACTCGCGCAGTCGGTCCACAATCATGGGGTTGTTGTAGCCGAGCGGCGCGGCACCGACGTGGCTCGTAAAGTCCATGAGAATGTTACCGTCAACATCGGTACAGAATGGACCATCTGCCTCTTCCGAAAGGTCCCAAACGAAATCATAGACGTAGGTGCTCTTCGCAGCATGCTCGCGATGCTGTCTCGATCGATCGCGGGCGCGCTCACCTGGCATTGACCGAACCGTCGGAGTCGTCGTATCCCGGTTCATGCCCCGCGTAGATCCCCCGGGGGTAAATAATGAATTGTGTTCGGTGCAGTATTTACGACAGCAACGTGTCCACGACGAGCACAGTAAACCATCATCGAAATATGAATATCCCCACTCATATCCATAGAACATCCAATACCACGTCGATAATGTTCTAGTTATATATCAAATGAGGATGAGGATGGCGATACCTGTTGCGACGGTTGCCAAGCCGGCGCTCCACGCGGCGACGCGGTAGCCAAACGATCTCGTCGGGCTAACGAGCGCAAGCGCGGCTTTCACGCCGATGCTCGTGATTGTCGCAATCATTACGCCAAGAATAGCCGTGTTCGGGCTAATCACGTTCCCGTTGTAGAGGACAATTGCCGAGGTTGTCGCACCAGCGCTCGAAACGAAACCACTGAGTGCGGCCGCGAGCAGAAAGCCAGCATTCCCGTACAACGCTTTCGCGATCGCGCTTCCGAGAAGCACCACAGCGAACAGTGCACCGAAGCTGAGGGCGTTTCGGAGAGAAAACGGACTATCGAGATCGAGATCGATCTGTTCAGACCAGTCTGCAGTAAGTCCAGCGACCACGAGACTCCCAAGAATAATAGCGCTCAACGGTAGCACGAGACCGATCATCGGCTGACGGTTGTCGGCAAACACCAGCACGATCGTCAGATTGCGCAGCGCCATTGCCGCATCCGCAAGGAGAATTGCCGCAACGGCGTACGAGACCGCATCAGATCGCTGTCGGACGTGATCCAACATTGCGCCGACGACGGCTGTTGAGGATGCCAATCCTCCGAAGAAGCCGGTAACGACGATGCCACGGCCGCCATACGATCTGACAATTGCGTAGTTGACGATGCCGATAGCAGCAACACTGACAACGAGCAACCACACCACTCGGGGTTCGATCTCGATAGAGAGACCGATGAGTGTCACTGTCATCGACCCACCTGGGAGTATCGGATAGATAACGAACGCGAGGACGCCGAACTCTGCTGCCGAACGCAACTCCGCTTTGGTGAGGCCCCACGCGAAATCGTGCAGTTCGCGTTTCAAAACGAGGAGGAGTGATGAAAGTATTGTGACCGTCACGCCCTCAAGAAGCATCCCCGTTCCAACGAGTACGCCAACTCCGTACGCCACGAGCATAGACACCGCCGTCGTCAGAGATAATCCCTCGCCGTCAATGAGGAGCCCACGGAAAGCGAGCACGACCCCCTGTACAACGATTAGTACACCCCCGAGGACGAGCAGCCACTGTCGATTAAGCACCGTGAACAACGCTCCGAGGAGCGTGATCAGTGAGAACGTCCGAATGCCCGCCGATCGGTGTGACCACTCTCGTTCCAGACCGAGAAACAACCCCAACGCCCCTGCGAGAATGAGACGCATGAGAACGGGGTCTGGAACCGAGAGCTCTAATGCCATATGTTACCGAACATAGCGCTATATATTAAGTGATTCGGTGTCAACGGGGTTTTTTGCTCTACGGGTCGCATTGCGCCGTATGTCCAGAATTAGCTGGCGGCGCGCAGGGTGGGCAGTTATTGGAGCGACGCTTGGCCTCGCGTTGTTGTTCGTGCTGCATTCGTTCATTGGCACGTTCGTCTTCGGTGTTTTCATCTACTACGCTACACGACCGATGTATCAGCGACTGGAACGGTACATCTATCCGAAAAGCCTCGCAGCAGCAGTTTCTATTCTTGCGCTTGCTCTCCCAGCGATTCTTCTGTTCGCGTACCTCGCTGCCATCGGCCTCCAACAATTTGGTTCCGTGACACAAAACATCAATCTCGGACCATTTCAGGAAGTCATCGGACCGTACATCGACGTTTCAACCCTCGTTCGGAATCCACAACTGATCTCTCAGCGGGTAGATATACAACAACTTTCGAACTTCGATTTCAGCACACTCGCCCCAGTACAGAAGCTCCTCAACGAGGTAGGCAAGTATCTCGGATTCCTCGGTAACATGCTCCTTCATTTGTTCATTATGCTCGCGCTCGCATTCTACCTCTTGCGCGATGGACCCCGAGCCTCTCGATGGCTCCTCGAACGATTCGGCGACGAACGGGGCCTTCTCGAAGAGTATCTGCGTGCAGTCGACACCGATTTTGCGAGCGTCTTCTTCGGAAATATCCTGAACGCCGTCATGACAGGACTCATTGGTGCAATCTCGTATTCTGCACTGAATCGGATGGCGTCTGGTGGAACGATCCCATATCCGGAACTACTGGGACTGTTGACGGGCGTCGCCAGTCTCATTCCAGTCGTCGGCATGAAGCTCGTCTACGTCCCAGTCACGCTCTACCTCCTCGCTCAACAGTTCACACAGTCGGGATCGCTTGTGTTCGTCGGGCTGTTCTTCGTCATCTCGTTTTTCATCGTGGACACACTCCCTGACTTCGTTCTTCGGCCGTACGTCTCGGGACGAAATCTCCACGTCGGGACGGTCATGTTCGCATACATATTTGGTCCGCTGCTGTTCGGCTGGTACGGACTCTTTCTCGGACCGATACTCCTCGTGTTTGCGTATCACTTCGCGCGATTGGTGCTCCCCGAACTACTCCGTGATGAGCCGACGACACAAACGGATCCCACACTCGTGTTTCCGTCTTCGAATGCCCTCTCGCCAGCCATGATGGACGCAGACGGCAGACACACATCAGACAACCCAGCAGAACAGAAACGAGAGCAAAGCGAAAGTGAAAATGGATCCAAAACGACACAGATCGATGAAGAGGATGGCTCTCTGGATGGATCAGTCAATGAGAGCTAATCGATAGCTGCGATCGAGTGATTCGATCGCGCTCGGCTCGACGCCTAACAGATTCGTTGTTATTCTCGGATTTGGAATTTAGAATCCTTTGTCCATCAGTTCGCGGGCGATGATGTTCTTCTGGATTTCGGTCGTTCCTTCGTAGATCTGTGTGATCTTGGCGTCACGGTAGAGACGTTCGACATCGAAGTCGTTGACGTAGCCCGATCCGCCGTGGATCTGGACGGCTTCGTTTGCACAGTCGACAGCGACGCGGGAGGCAAACTCCTTTGCCATCGAAGCAAGCGTCGTCAGCTGTTCGTCCGAGTGTTCGACGCTCCACGCGGACTTGTACGTGAGCTGTCTGGCTGCTTCGGTTCGAGTGTGCATGTCGGCGATCTTATGCTGGATGGACTGGAAGTCGCCGATCGGACGGCCGAACTGCTCGCGTTCTTGTGCGTATTCCAGTGACCGTTCTGCAGCACCTTTCGCGATTCCCACGCCCTGTGCAGCTACCATCGTCCGTGTGATGTCGAAGAACTGCATGAGCTGGAGGAAGCCCATCCCACGCGTACCGACGAGGTTCTCTTCGGGGACACGCACGTCATCGAAGATGAGTTCGGCCGTATCGCTTGCTCGGATTCCGAGTTTCCCCGTGATCTTCTCGCTCGTAAATCCGTCGCGGTCGGACTCGACGACGATCTGAGAGAATCCGTTGTATCGACCTTCGGCGTCGGGGTCGGTCTCACACATGACAACGAAGAAATCACCCACAGAGCCGTTGGTGATCCACATCTTGTTGCCGTTGATGACCCACTCGTCGCCGTCTTTTTCGGCATTGGTTGACACCGAGGACACGTCGGAGCCAGTGTCGGGTTCGGAGATTGCCGCACCCATGATCGCCTCGCCGCTCGCAATCGGGGCGAGGAACTTCTCTTTTTGCTCTTCTGTTCCGTATTCGATGATAGCGTCGCTCCCGAACGTGGTTGCTGTGATCGAGAGAGCAATACCGGGATCGACGGCGAACAGCTCCTCGATGATGATGGCCGTATCGAGCGCGCTGTACTCAGCGCCGCCGTACTCCATCGGAATGTTCGCTCCGGTCAAGCCCATCTCCGTTGCGGTCTCTAGGACTTCGAATGGGAACTTCTCCTCAACGTCGTACTCTTGGGCGACAGGTGCAATCTCATTCTCCGCAAAACGACGGACCTCATCTCTGATTTGTGTCTGCTCGTCGGATAATTCGAAATCCATGCTCATTTTCATCGGTGTTAAACCATAACGATTTTGCGCAAGCGATAAACCCGTAAACGGTTGTTATAGGCCCAATGGGAAACGTTGAACACCTCTCCGAGAGACTCACTAATTGTCATGGATGTAGATGATATCGATAGTATCGCGGTGCTCGGTGCCGGGAACATGGGTCACGGGATCGCCGAGGTGGCCGCACTCTCCGGCTACGAGGTCACGCTCCGCGATATCAACGAGGAGTTCGTTCAGAACGGCTACGATCAGATTGAGTGGAGTCTCGGAAAGCTCGCGGAGAACGATCGAATCAGCGAGGAGGACGCAGACAACGCGCTCGAACAGATCACGCCACTCGTCGACATGGAGGCTGCCGTTAGTGACGCCGATTTCATCATCGAAGCAGTCCCCGAGCAGATGGAGATCAAAAAGGACGTGTACAGCGAGGTACAAGAACACGCCCCAGAGCACACGATTCTCGCATCGAACACGTCGTCGCTTTCGATCACCGATCTCTCGGAAGTGACCGAACGGCCCGAGCAGTTCTGTGGGATGCATTTCTTCAACCCACCAGTGCGCATGCAGCTCGTTGAGGTCATCTCAGGCGAACACACCGCAGAAGAGACGCTTTCTGTGACCGAACAGCTCGCAGATTCGTTCGATAAGTCTCCTGTTCGCGTGCGAAAGGATACGCCTGGTTTCATCGTGAACCGGATTCTCGTTCCGCTGATGAACGAGGCGTGCTGGATCGTCTCCGAGGACGATGCGACCAAAGAAGAAGTCGACAGCACAGTCAAGTTCGACCTCGGTCTCCCGATGGGTGCATTCGAACTCGGCGATCAGGTCGGTAACGATGTCACCTATCACGTCCTCGAATACATGAACGACGTACTCGGCGAGGCGTACGCTCCTGCACCGTTGCTTGAGGAAGTTGTTGAGGAAGAACGCTACGGGAAAAAGAGCGGTGAAGGCTTCTACGACTACAAGAACGGCGATGGGGCACAGATCCCCACCGATGTTGGCAGCAGCGAGATCAAGCACCGTCTGCTCGCCGTGATGGCAAACGAAGTCGGCAATCTCGTCGGCAACGAGGTTGCACCGGTCGAGGACATCGACGAGGCCGTGATGCTCGGGGCCGGGTTCCCAGAAGGGCCAGGGAAACTCGCCGACGAAACGGGACTCGAAACGCTCGTCGAGACACTCGATGAACGGCTCGAACAGAACGGCGCATCGCGGTATGAGGCTTCGGACTACCTCCGCGATCGAGCCCAAGAAGGAGGATTTTACGACGAGGAAGCTGACGACGACACAGTCGAATACGAGATGATCCGCGTCGAGTACCCGGGCGAGATGGTTGGGCAGATCGTCATCGATCGTCCACACCGGATGAACACCATCAACATCGAACTGCTCGACGAATTGGGAGCAGCCATCGATGCGTTCGAATCCGACGACGACGTCCGCGCGATCCTCATTACGGGCGAGGGCGAGAAGGCGTTCTCTGCTGGAGCGGACGTGCAATCGATGGCCACGAGCGCAGAGCCGCTTCAGGCAATCGAACTCTCGCGGACGGGACAACAGACCTACGGTAAACTCGAATCGTGTTCGATGCCAGTCGTCGCTGGTATCGATGGCTACTGTCTCGGTGGCGGGATGGAACTCTCGATGTGCGCTGACATGCGTATCGCCTCTGAGCGTTCTGAACTCGGCCAACCCGAACTCAACCTTGGTCTGCTACCGGGATGGGGTGGCACGCAACGGCTCCAGCACATCGTTGGTGAGGGTCGAGCGAAGGAGATCATCCTGACCGCAGACCGCTACGACGCGGAGACGATGGCCGACTACGGATTCCTGAATGACGTCGTCTCGAACGACGAACTGGCGTCCGAGGCGTTCGAACTCGCTGCCGATCTCGCTGCCGGACCACCGATTGCGACACAGTTCGTCAAGAAAGCGATGCTACGCGGCTGGGAGGACACGGATGCCGGTCTCGAAATCGAAGCACAGGCGTTCGGTCACCTCATCGGTACCGACGACCTCATGGAAGGAATTACGGCCTTCATGGGCGATGGCGACCCTGAATTCGAAGGGAAGTAGAAACGAGTCACAGATCGGAACGGGGGAGATCTGAGTACCACCGGCTAAACGATATTCAACAACTATCGATCGAGTGACCTCGTTCGAGTACTCTCTGTTCGAGAACGATCAGTGTACTCGCTGAAACAAGCGAATACAGAGCGTCCCGCCGTCTTCTATCCGATCTGATTTTTTATGATTCGAATTCGTCTTCGAAGACGAATCGACCATTTCGCTGTACCACGTCTCCATCGACTTCGATGACCGACTCTTCGCTCATATCAACGATCATATCGACGTGTGCTGCGCTCTCGTTGCGCTCGCGGTTCGGACCGACAGTGTCGCCGTAGGCGTTTCCGACGGCCATGTGGACGGTGTCGCCCATCTTCTCATCGAAGAGCATATTGTACGTGAACCGATCGATGTCGCGGTTCATCCCGATGCCCAACTCCCCGAGCCGTCGTGCACCCTCGTCGGTTTCGAGCACCGACGTCAGCACGTTTTCGTTCGTCTCGGCGCTGTGTTCGACGACCACGCCGTCCTCGAAGACGAGATGTGCGTTCTCGACTTCGCGGCCTTGATGGTAGAGAGGCATATCGAACAGCACTTCGCCCTCAACGGAGTCGGGGACGGGTGCGGTGAACACCTCACCGCCCGGGAGATTGTACTCTGCGTAGTCGTTCTGGGTGTGCATTCCATCGATGGACATGGTGATGTCGGTCGTGTCACCGCTCTTGATGCGTATCTCACTCGCCGGGTCGAGAATATCGACCATTCGCTGTTGGTGCTCGCGTTGGGCGTCCCAATCCTTATCGATCGCATCCCAAACGAAATCCTCGTACGCTTCGGTGCTCATCCCTGCGAGCTGAGCGAAGCTCGCGCACGGGAACTGGGTGAGACACCACCGTTTCGAGAGTGCAATATCGCTGATAGGCTTTTTCGCGCGCTCGTTCGCGGCCATCGTCTCGGGCGTGACATCACTCGTTTCAGTGACGTTTTGACCACCACGCACTCGGATGAGCACGTCCACATTCTCGTACAGTGCTGCTAGGTGCTCTGGCGTCTCGATCCCATCTGCACCGGCCGCTCGGAGATACGCCCGATCAGCACGGTCGCTGTCGGCTAAGTACACAGGAACACCACCGATGTCACCGACTACTTCGTGGAGAGCAACAGCGAGATCTTCTGCGACAGATGGTGTACTGATAACGACGTTCTCGCCAGGTTGGAGATCGACGGAATGATTCACGATGGTCGCCGCGTGCTGACGGATTCGTGGATCCATGGTTAGTGACTGATTTTGCCGGAAAAACAGCTTTCGAAGTCGAGTTGGTGTCTGGTTATTCGGCGACGTTCCTTGTCATCAGTGTCATGCTCGCTTCGGTCACGGCGATTTCGTTGCCTGCTGATTCGGCTGTTCTGATCGAGGTGTATTTATTTTCGCATCATGATTGTTCACTCCATGATCGACCTTCGAAGTGACACCGTCACACGACCGAACGACGCGATGCGTGAGAGCGCGCGTGACGCTGAGGTTGGTGATGATGTGTATCACGAGGATCCGACAGTCAACGAACTCGAACGTCGTGTAGCCGATCGGCTGGGGTTCGAAGACGCGCTGTTCGTTCCTTCTGGGACAATGGGAAACCAAGTTGCGGCGCGGACACACACGGACCGCGGACAGGAGATTCTCCTCGAACGCGATAGCCACATCTACCGGTGGGAATGTGCTGGACTCGCCCAACACGCATCACTCCAAACGCGACCGATCGACGGCGGTAAGCGCGGCGTCATCACCTCTGGAGCTGTCCGCGAAGGGCACGTCCGCGCCAACGACCACCGTCCCGGTACGGGCCTCCTCGCGCTCGAAAACACACACAATGCGAAAGGCGGGACGGCCATCTCGCCCAAGACCATCGACGCAGCTGCAAAAACCGCTCACGATCTTGGAGTTCCGGTCCATCTCGATGGTGCACGCCTCGCTAACGCTGCTGTCGCTCACGACGTTGCGCTCTCTCGGATGACACGAGAAGTCGACTCCGTTATGATGTGTCTCTCGAAAGGACTCGGTGCTCCTATTGGTTCGATGCTTGCAGGATCGTCGGCGTTCATCGATCGCGCTAGACGGGGACGGAAGCTCCTCGGTGGGGGGATGCGACAGGCGGGCATCATTGCTGCGCCCGGTATGCTCGCGCTCGAAAACGTCGAACGCCTCGAAACAGATCACGAGAACGCCCGTCTGCTTGCTCAGTCACTCGATGCGCTCCAAGGACTCACCGCCCACGAACCGGAGACAAATATCGTTCTCGTCGAGACCCACTCCAAAGCGAGTGACTTTCTCACTCGGTGTGCCGATGCTGGCGTTGGCGGTGTCGAATTCGACGATCATCTCGTACGATTCACCACTCACTGGGATATTGATCGAGCAGACATCGAAACGGCTATTGAGCGGATCACTAAGGTCATCGAAAAGAGCTAGCGGTTTCTCCCTTGGGCCCCTTCTTGGAAAGCAAGCATTGTTCGTCGGAACAGTAAGTACAGCCCGAAGATGAACAACGCGCCAGCAATAAGGAAAACGGCGAGTACGGGATCGTTAATACCGAGCACCATGCCTCTATTCCATGCCCATACAACAAAACAATTTCGTCGTTCGTTACTGCTCTTGAGAGGCTTGTTAGTAGGCAAAGGAAACCATTCACAGAGCGGTTAGAATTGGGCTGGACTCTGAGTTAGTGTTCGCCGGGAGTCGTGATTGCGTGCATTCCGGAAGGGTTCCGTTCGTCGGCTATCTGTACAAGAGCGATCAGACACGACGGGTTCGAGAGGCTCTCCCCAACGACCCCGAATTTATGCTCAGTGCCAACAGGAGCGATGATCGTATCACCTGATCTCGCGTGAAATACCTCATCACCAACCGTTCACTCCATCTCCCCAGTGTGCATGAAGATGATGGATGATTCATCGTGTGTATGGCGTGTGCTGGCCTTATTTGGAGTGTGTTCGCGCGTCCATTTCACTTCGAAATGTGTTCGTTCTCGTTTTCATTGCGATGGGCGGATCGAACGGTAGTGGATCAAACTCGACCATTATGAACATCGATGTGCTACTGAAGAGCGCGTCTGGGTTTGCGACGAACTGTGGTAATCCTTCTGGAGGGCTGTAAAGACCTCATCGATGGAATGACAGGCGACAAGCAGTGTCATCCAGTGTGGAGAGATCAGCCTCCTGCTGCAGCGATCAGCCGACCGATGTGCCGTTCTCACTCTGTCGAGGAACGGGGTGTCGCGGAGCGATTACACTGTGAATGTATCGATGAGCGTTCCGTCCGGTTCGATGAGCCGTCCTCGAAACGGATCGAGTTCGAGTTCTGCGTACGCGGGACGATACCATCGCGGATCGGCGTGACTTCCCGGATTGAGAACAGGGAGATCACCGATATAGCGAAAGGAAGGTCTGTGAGAGTGTCCGACAACGAGGAGGTCCGCGTTTTCCTGCTGTCCGAACAGCGCGAGTCCAGTGTCCGTATGTTCGTGACCGTGTACTAGAGCGATACGAGTTCCTTCGTACTCGACGGTCTGTGCCACTGGAAGCCGCTCACGAAGCGTGGATGAATCGTTGTTACCGGTAACGCCAGCAAATCGTGTGCTTTCGGCTTCGAAGGCATCGAGAACGGATTCTGTGACGAAATCACCTGCGTGAAGCACGAGGGTGGCCTCGCGGATAGCGCTGAGCGCGTGATCAGTCAGTCGATGGGAGTCACGGCCATGGGTGTCAGAAACGACAGTGATCATGGAATGATGGTTATCAACCGCATACGAGAGTACGAGCGGTAGGCATTTCGTTTATCCTCTGGTTTGGTAGAGTAATGGCAAGTAGTAAATCAGTCGTCATTGCAGCGTTATTCGCAAACGCAGCGATTACGGTTTTAAAATTCGCTGGGTTCCTCCTGACAGGAAGCCCAGCGATGCTCTCAGAAACATATCATTCGGTCTCTGATACGGGTAATCAGGTGTTTCTTCTCATTGGTATTCGCTACAGCGGCCGAGAAGCAGACGATAAGCATCCCTTCGGCTACGGAAAGGCACAGT
Source organism: Halocatena marina (assembly GCF_023276375.1). Classification (GTDB taxonomy): domain Archaea; phylum Halobacteriota; class Halobacteria; order Halobacteriales; family Haloarculaceae; genus Halocatena; species Halocatena marina. The sequence continues at coordinate 2,393,812 of NZ_JALLPK010000001.1, forward strand.
TCTTCTACTCGTTCCTCGTCGCAGTCCTGTTGTTCGGCATCGCTGGCTGGGAGAGCGTGACGCACGGATACCACTCAATCATGCACCCACATCCAGTCACGACCTCCACGGAAACGCTGTTTGGCTACCAATTTCCCTCTCACTGGGTCAACTACACGGTGCTCATCGGGGCAATCGCCTTCGAGACTTACGCACTCTGGAAAGCGTATCTGGGCATTTCCCGGCAGATGAAAGAACACAACTGGGAGAGCCTTTCAGAAGCATTCCGGAAAACCAGCGATGTGACGACGCTGACGGCGCTCACCGAAGATTTCGTCGCTGTCGCTGGTGCCGGGATTGCCCTCTTCGGAATCTACCTCTCACGAATCACAGGCAATCCCTTCTACGATGCTGCTGCGTCAGTCTTCATCGGACTCTTGTTGATGGGCTTTGCACTCGCACTCGCGTGGGAGAACAAGCGCCTCCTGCTCGGAGAGAGTCTTCCGTCCGGAGACGAACGACAGCTGAGAGCGATCGTCACTCAGTGGGACACTGTTCGACATATTGACGACTTCCGAACGGTCTTTTTCGGACCCGAACAACTCCTCGTAACTGCCGACATCAGTTTCGAAGATACGATGGACACAGAGTCGATCGACGAACAGATAACGGCTATCGAGAACGCGCTCATAGAACACAATCCACAAATCGAGAAGGTCTACATCGAACCAGAGATGTAAACGATGACGACAGAGTCCATATAGAACAGTTATCATTCATTTTCGCACCATTTAATACTATGAACAGATGTGAGTACGTACATTCATCATTTACAGAAGAAATGGACCACCACCTCTTATAAAAGCCGTCAACAGACAGGTAAACAATTATTACGTATGATTAAGATGAGCCTTAACAAACACATTATCGAACCACGAAAGCCCTGTGACGGAGGGAACATCCTCCAAACCGGGGAGGTTCGATATCAGTGAGTACGGGCACAAGCGCATCACCATGCATACCGTCACACAATCGCCGATCCAATAAACAGAAAGCAAATCATGAAAAGGGAGCCAAGAGGTGCTGCTCACAGGTATCTGAGCGCAGCACTCGTCGGTGGGATCGGAGTAGTGACTGGTTCGGTTCACACCTATCACTTCATTACCGATGGTCCTAATTCGCTCCTCGCAACCATCAGTGGTATTGTTCTCCCGTTGTGTCTTTCGCTGGCGATGGCTGGTTCTGGATGGTGGCTCGTGCGGAGCAATATAACGGACAAACAAGTCACCAGAATCGTCAGCTGGAGCACCATGGGGGCAGTGGTGTTCATTATCTCGGGTTTGTTGATAATTCAATATCAGCAGGCACAAGGCGTCATGATGAGCGACCGCGTGTTCATACTCATAGACAGCGCGACGGGAGGAATGGCTATTGGCTTCGCCTTCGGATTGTACGCAACTCGGATCAAGCGCCGAACATTGCAGTTAGATCGGTATCAACGCCGGTTAGAACAAGAACGCGACCGATTCGTAGCACTACTCGATAATCTCCCAGATCCAGTCATCCAGTACGAGCATGTGGACGGTACACCGACAATTCGCGCCGTTAATCCAGCATTCGATCGGGTATTCGATGCTGATGGTGCGACTGTCGACGGAATTCAGATCAGTGAAGTCGTCGTTCCCCCTAATCAGGAGCGCGCAGCCATCGATCTCGATACTGATCTCCACTCCGACAAGACGCTACAACACGAAATTCGACTGAAGACATCAGCAGGTATCCGCGATTTTCAACTGATTGTCATCCCGCCAGCAGTCGCTACGACAGACGGAACTGGACACATCATCGCAACAGATGTTACCGAGAATAAACAGCACGTGAGACGATTAGAGGTTCTAAACCGTGTCCTGCGACACGATCTGCGCAACCATGCTGGGGTCATTATTGGCAACGCTGACCTGCTGATCGACAAATTATCGGAAACAACCCGAGCAGAAACAATACGGGATACAGCCAATAAGCTCGTCGAGTTAGGCGATACAGTCCAGCAGATAGAGCACGCACTCGATCGCAACAACGAGACGACAGAGACAGTCTCTCTGCCTGAAGTACTCGATGAATGTGTCAGGCGCGCTCGCAATGAGTACCCAGAAGCCGATATTAGGACCGAGATACCCTCGAATGAGAACATGGCTGTGTGGGCAAATGATCAGATTGACTTAGTGTTCGATAATGTGATCGAGAACGCCATTGAGCACAACGATGCTACAACCCCAACTGTCACAATAACGATTACGAGCACGCACACCTTCACTACCGTCGAAATAGCAGACAATGGTCCGGGACTTCCTGATCGAGAACGACAGGTCCTACAGGAGGGGACAGAAACACAGCTAAAGCATTCGCTTGGCTTGGGACTGTGGCTCATTAGTTGGATCGTCGTTGACTCGGGCGGTGACGTAGCGTTTGAGGATAATGATCCACACGGCAGTATCGTTTCGATCGATCTCCCGAAAGCAGATAGCAAGACGGCAGAGACGGTCAATAAGCGATCTGCATCGTCAACGAGATTCGTGAGTGAGTAGTCACACAACCCGGTTCCAATTCAGTCGATACCGCACGAAGGAATGCTATCAAATATCTTATCCAAATTATGACAACCAGATAAATTGTATTTGTACACTACATTTCCCACGTAGAGATCCATAGCGATACCTCATTTGGACAGCGGTATGCGAGAAACTATAATAATGTTTTTAACCGTTTGTTGAATACGGGAATACGTAGTGCTTAGCGCTACCACTGCATCGCATAGCAAGCACGTAAGATAACAGATGAGGGTCAGTAACAGCCTCTCTGACACCTCTGCCGTTTCTACGATATCATGGTCCACGTGGCAGGCAGGCATGATCCTGTTTGCCCAAATCAGATCTTCAAAGCGCAGTTCGATAGACATCTTTGTAGATAATCTTCACCAACTAATGTTGTGAGTGAACATCGCACGTATTCGAAGACGTTTGTCTGAGATAATCATCAAGTCATATAATAATTGTATTGTAATCTTCCAATTATCTTTGAATAATACGTCTGACAGGGATTTATATGATAGCCTCAATGCAGCCTAGACGAGGCTGTTACAGCGGGAGTCAGCGCATCTTCCGCTCTTTCGGAGGCATTTTCCGGCAGCCTCTCCGCCATGAGAGTAACCCGTGATGGGACATCTCCCATCTACCCCATCCCATCGTATTCCTGTCCACAAATTGGATGGGGTGGGATAATAGTTGGTAATAAAGATAGTGTTAATTTGCAATTAGTTTTGTAGTTGCGGATAATATAGCAACACTTAATTGGTTGTTACTCACAGGGTAGTCCGCTATGGTCCGAGACAAGTCTCGTCGCCGATTTTTGCAATTGGCGGCTGCTGGTGCAACATCAGCCGGAGTTAGTCGTATCGCAACTACCCGAGGGCGGGCACTGCCTGCCGTCGGTGGTCCCTCGGTCATCGGCCAAACTGGCCGAATCGTCGCTGGTCAGAGCGATCCTGACCGCTGGGCCCGTGTCTCATTTGATATCCCGTTTGCACTCACCCCCGTCGTTATCATGAACCCCGTCACCGCAAACGAGACGGCCCCCGTCGATGTCCACATCCGGAAGGTTACCCGGAACGGCTTTGAGTTCCGCCTCGAAGAGTGGGATTACCAAGACGGCGAGCACGCCGCCGAAGAACTACACTTCCTTGCGATGGCACGCGGTGTCCACGAACTCGTCGGCGCACTCCTCAACGCCGAAGCCGGCTTCGTCGCCGCTAACACCACTGCACAGAGCGTCTCCTTCACGCAGTCGTTCTCCCAGCGCCCCACCGTCTTCGCACAAGCACAGACGCATAATGGCCGCCGCGGCGATGCCGCCGGCAAGGGCGATTCCATCACCACCCGCGTCGACGTCGCGGGCACCAACCAGTTCACCGTCAAACTCCAAGAACAGGAGCGATACCGACAGTTCCACCGCTCGGAAACGGTTGGCTACATCGCCCTCGAACCCGGTGAGGGCATCCTCGATCCGCCGCTTGGCAAGCTCGATTCGATCCTCGGCGGCTTCGAAGTCGACGCCACCACCCAGACCGTCACGCACGACGAGTACCCACTCGAGTTCGCAAACGACTACGACTCACCCATCTGCCTCGCCGACATGCAGACACTCGCCGGGCACAACACCGCCACCACCCGCGTGAGCGATATCGACGGAACTGGTGCAACCGTCGCTGTCGAGGAAGAACAGAGTGCTGACACCGAAGTCGAACACGTCCCCGAAGCCATCGGCTACGCCGTCTTCGAAGACGACGCCCTCCTCTACGTCTGAAGCGGACGAGCATGGTCCATGCAGTTTTTGGCTGATTCAGTTCTAAAGAGCGGCACGTCTGTTCATGTACGTACGATGACCACAATGTAGTGGATCGTAACACCGCATGACTACTACGAATACATCACAACACAGTCATGATAGACCGTGTTAAATCCGGGCATTTTTATGTGCTGACACATATGTACGTCGCATCCATGTCGCTTGAGACCATCAACGCCGGTGTATGGGCACTCGTCCCCGCGATTCTCGCGATTGGGTTAGCGTGGACCACCCGCGATGCCCTCATTGGTTTGTTTGTTGGCGTTATCGGTGCAGGCATCGTCTACGGAGCGTTTAGTCCGGCCACTGTCGGAGTTCCATCGGGCCTCACAGGGAGTATTACTGGGACCATCCTCGGTGGCGTGATGGGACTAACCGTCGTCCCGACCCTCATTGCAACTGCGCCGCTGTTCAACGACGCATGGTACGTCGAAAACGTACTACTTGCAATCTTCATGATTGGCGGAATGATTGGCCTGATGATTCGTGCTGGGGCAATCCAAGGTGTTCTCGAAGCACTGGCCGCACGTGTCGATTCACCAGCAGATGCCGAGCGGGCGTCGTTTTTCGCTGGTATGATCGTCCACATCGACGATTATTTCAACTGTCTTGTGGTCGGATCGATGATGCGACCACTCACAGATCGCTACAACGTTTCGCGGGCCAAGCTCGCGTACTACGTTGACAGTGCTGGCAGTCCGGCTGCGAGACTCGCGTTTTACTCGACGTGGGGAGTCGCACTCATCGGTTTCATCGGCGGAGGACTTGTCCGAGCACAGCAGAACGGTGAGTTGCCGGCAAGTATGAGCAACTACGTGCAAGGATCTGGCCAGCAGGCGAGCGCAGTCACCGCCGAAATCTGGCCGCTGTTTTTCAACAGTCTCTTTTTCGGGTTTTACTCATGGATCGCGCTTATCATCGCGGCGTTGGTCGCGTGGCAAATCATCCCGAACATCGGGATGATGAAGCGCGAAGAAGAACGCGCACGCTCGGGTAACGGTGTTGTTGGCCCGGACGCCGACCCGATGATATCCGAAGAGATGAATCAGTACGAGATGTCAGAGGCTGCCACTCCCGATTGGCGCAACTTCGTGGTCCCAATTGCGACAATGATACTCATCGCCGTCATGGCGATGTTCTGGCGGGCAAATCCGGTCATTCAAGCGCCACAGATGTCTACGCTGTTCTCTGCCGGAGGGTATTCACTGATCCTCCCGTCTGGTGGACAGTGGTCGTTCGATATCGGCGGTGTCCGGCTCGGACTGGCCGCCACTGCGGGATTGGTCGTCGCGTTCGTTCTCTATCGAATCCGTGGGGATATCCCAACGAACACGGACGCGACAGACGCGATCGTCCGTGGTTTCAAAGGAATTCTCCTCGCTGCAGTCATCCTCACTCTTGCAAGCTCCATCCAGAATAGCGTTTCACTGCTCGGGATATCGAAGTTCGTCACCAACTGGTTCCAAGGTGTGCCAGCGTCGATCGTTCCAGTTAGTCTCTTCATTGCAACGAGTTTCATCAGCTTCTCTGACGGGAGTTCGTGGGCAACCTACGGGATCATGTTCCCAATTGCGATTCCGATCGTGTTTGTCACGGGAGCGAATCTCCCGTTGGTTCTCGGAGCCGTTTTCAGTGGTGGTATCTTCGGTGATCACTGCTCACCGATCAGCGATACGACCGTGCTTTCTTCCTCGACGAGCGGAAGCGACCACATGGTTCACGTCCGTACTCAGATCCCGTATGCGCTGATCACCGCGACGATCGCTGCAGTGCTGTTTCTCATCTTCGGCTTTCTGATCCCACAAGGGTTCAACATTATTCCGTACTGATCTCGGCGAGTCAGGATGTTGAACTGGTGTCAGTCGGTATGAATTCTGCGTAGCAGATGACCGCGAGCGTTTTACGCGCCAGTCGGTTATCGCTGGATACGACCATGAGTACGCCTAATCCCGACGTGTATGAACAGGGACGCGGGATGGACGCGCACAATCAAGTGATGCGCGATATTCGTGCGCGCAATCAGCGCACCTACGATCCATCCGAACCGACCCGTGTCTGGCTCGATGAGGACAACACACCCGATGGTGTCTATCAGTCACTCACGATTATCCTCAACACAGGCGGCTGTCGATGGGCTCGTGCCGGAGGCTGTACGATGTGTGGATACGTCGCCGAATCAGTCGAAGGCGGCACCGTCTCTCACGAGCTGCTGATGGAACAGATCGACGCGTGCCTCGAACACGAACGTGAGAACGCAGGAGACGAATCGTCCGATCTCATCAAGATCTATACGTCCGGATCGTTCCTCGACGAGCGCGAAGTCCCCGCGACAACGCGTCAAGCTATCGCATCGACGTTTTCCGATCGAGAGCGCATTGTCGTCGAGAGTCTCCCTGATTTCGTCGAGCGAGAAAAGCTCACAGACTTCACCGAGGTCGGTCTCGACGTGGATGTCGCCGTCGGTCTCGAAACAGCAACCGACCGCGTTCGACACGACTGCGTGAACAAGTATTTCGACTTCGATGACTTCATCAAGGCAAGCGACGCAGCCGACGCGGCGGGAGCGGGCATCAAGGCGTATCTTCTCATGAAGCCTCCCTTCCTCAGCGAGCCAGAAGCCGTCGAAGACATGAAACGTTCCATCAGGCGCTGTGCCGAATACGCCCACACTGTCTCGATGAACCCGACGAACGTCCAACGCTACACGATGGTCGAAGAGCTGTACCACGACGGCGGGTACCGCCCACCGTGGCTCTGGTCAGTCGCAGAAGTGTTGCAGGACACCACGGACGCCGACGCCATCGTTGTCTCTGATCCAGTCGGGCATGGCAGCGACCGCGGATCACACAACTGCGGCGAGTGCGATGATCGTGTACAAACCGCCATCAAAGATTTCAACCTACGCCAAGACCCAACAGTGTTCGATCAAGTATCGTGTGAATGTGAGCTGACGTGGGATGCGATTATGGAGCGAGAAACGAGCTACGGAATGCCATTATCGCGGTGAGTGATCACAATTGTAGAACTATCAGATTTAAGTTTTTCCGATTGAAATTGCTGTTATAGATGGTCACGTCCGGTAGTACTGATGATCTCATCCGCTTACTGGAGCGACGAGTAGAGTTTCTGCGGTGTCTCGAATCGTCACCTCATCAGAAACCGGAGGTCGTCGAGGCGCTCGAGTGGTCGCGTTCGACTGTCGACCGCGCGCTCCGTGAACTCGAGCAGGCAGGCTTTGTCGAGCGGACGGGAGATGGATATGTAACGACGCTGGCCGGTCGACTGGCCACCATCGAGTACGACGAGTTCGTCGATCGGGTCAATAATGTTCTCGTTGCATCACCTCTCGTTGAAACCTTTCCCCGGGATACCCGCATTCCGCTTGAAGTGTTAACAGGCGTCGAGCGTGTTCCGACCGACGCACAGAGTTCGTTCGATATTCCAACGGCGGTTCGGTCTGTGATTGAATCAGCCGACCAGCTCACCGCCTTTCTCCCTGTTCTTGCGGATCCGCTCTTGCTCGGGCTGTGTCAGTCACGTGTGGTAGAGGATACTCTCGATCTCGATCTCGTCGTCGGGCCAGATCTCTATGAAACACTTCACCAGCGCTTTCCGGGAACACTCGGACAGTTAGCCGATCACGGGGGAACGCTCATGCGTGCCGACCGATCACCACCGTGCTCTCTTTTCGTCGTGGAACGGTCGTCGGGTGAAAACGAAGCCATTGCTATCGCATACGACGGCGACACTCGTGCCGGAATATTCCGAAACGACACCGCCATTGCGTTTGCGCAGGCGCAGGAGTACGTAACCTCCGTCATCGAGTCAGCGACGGATGTCACAGAAGAGACAACAACGAATACTTCTGGTTCAGCAGTGCAACAGCGTCTTCCGGTGGCACAAACCACGGTTACCGAACATCACGGGCAGGTCGTCCTCGAACGGGAGGGATTCGTCGAGCTGACAGAGGAGTTTTTTGAGTCACGCGCACCCGGGCCACCGACGACCAGCTGGCGAACCGGTATCGACCTTGCAGAAATCGCGGCGGACCACGCCGTAGAACGGACACGTGAACGAAATGGCGAACGCCAGTCGCTCGTCGGTACAATCCTCAATGGACTCAAAGAAGGCAACGATCACGCACTCATTGGACATCCTGGTTCGGGAAAAAGCACCGTCTGTAAGACGGTCGCCTACCGCTGGTACGAAGCTGGCTACGGAACCACACTGTATCGAAAGGAGGGAATGGGACAGGTGTTCGATAGTGCAACCGCACTCTGCAACCGTTTGCGCGAGTGTGATGGACACACACTCATTGTCATCGAAGATGCGCTCTCAGCAGAAGCGAACGCCATCTTCCGCGTGATCGAAGCGTATCGTGACGATCCGACAGTGACCTTCCTCCTCGAATCGCGTGAACACGAGTGGGACAATCCTTCGGTCCCCGAGCAGGAGACACACATCGATACCAACTGGAAAGAAACGATCGCACGCGTCGAAATGCCTGCTCTTGACGTGACCGAATGTGATCGACTCATCAGCCACTTCGAGACCGTGACCGGACGGCGAATCGATCTCGATGCCTCAGATCTACTCGATGGACACGAGGATGACGACGATCCAGCGGCTCTCCTCGTAGTGTTGCACCGTCTTGCTCTCTCCGTCGATCCACTCGCATCGTTCAGAGCGATGACCTCGACAACGCTCACAGAAGACGTACTACAGACCTATGACGATCTTCTGTCACTCGGTGACTGTGCGCTTGATGTCGGAGTGCTCGTTTCTCTCCTCAATGCAGCTGACATCGGCGTTTATCCCGGCTTCGTTTACGCGCTCACAGCTGACGATCATGATCGTAATCAGGAGATAATTGAAGAGGCACTGTCGTTGTTAAAAGGGCGCGTCGTTTTCGAACCATCCGATTCAGAGGATGGAACACGACCGTACCGCACGGTTCACGAGTCGTGGTCTGTACTGTTCCTCCAACAACTGTACAACAGAGGTCACGAACAGCAAAAACAACGAGCAACAGAACGGTTCGACCGCGTCGTTACCGCTCTTTTATCGTTGGCCGATGACGAAACTCGCCGCGTGCGTATTGACTGGGAATTCGCTGGGACATCACCAGTCATCAAAGAGATCTCTGCTGATCCACAAGGATGGGCAGACACGACGATCGAGCGGCTATTTTCCCTCGGTCTCTCTCACTCCACGCTCGTTCCGTTGTTCGGTGCGGGCTCTGACACGAAAATCAACCTCCCAGAGGTCTGCTCGGACGAGATGGAGATTCACTGCACCGAGTGGCGAGGAAAAATGTCTCTGTATGCTGGCAACTTCGACGATGCCGACCGCGAATTCGAGCATCTCGCTGACCTTGCGAGTGATGAAACGAGGGACACGACCGAAACACTCCACGCAAGGAGCCTCAAACACAGGGGAACGGTCGCATTTCGTCGGAGTGAGTTCGACGAAGCCGAGCAGTTTTACGAACGGAGTTATTCGGCGTATCTCGCGGCCGGCGATGAACAGGGTGAGCTCGATGCGATCAACAATCTCGGAATCATCGCGTGGTCGCGTGGTGATCTCGACGAAGCGAAAACGTATCTCCAGACGTGTCTCGATCGCTATCGTGAACTAGACAACCACAGCGCCGAAACGGACGCGCGATTCAATCTCGCAACGGTACTCGATTCGAAAGGTGATCTCGATGCTGCTGTCGATCACTATCGCGCCTGTCTCGACTACTACCGATCGATCGGGAACCATCGTTCAGAAGCGGATACACTCAACAACCTCGGTGTCCTCAATCGAAAGCGCGCCGACTTAGACGCGGCAGAACGCTGTCTCAAACAGGCACTCGATACGTACCGGGATATTGGCGACGATGTTGGAGAGGCGAACAGCTTACACAGTCTCGGGCACGTTGTCCAACTCCGCGGCGAATTCGACCGTTCGATCGAATTCCACGAACGTAGTCTCGAACGCTATCAGGAGCTCGGCGACACGCAGGGAATGGCACAATGCCTCAACGACCGCGGCACCGTCGACCGCCAGCGGGGTGATCTCGCGGCCGCCAGACGACGCTACGAACGCAGCCACGATCTCCGGTGCGACATCGGAGATCGTCTCGGAGTCGCTGAGTCGCTTTTCAATCTTGGATCCGTTGCGCGCCTCGAAGGACACCTCGATACCGCCGTGGACCACATCGAGCGCAGCCTCGAGTGTTATCAAGAACGCGGTGACGTGCGCGGTGTGGCCAACTGTCTCCGACTACTCGGCACAATAAACCGTGATAAGAGCCGGTTTGAGACGGCCGAGGCGCAACTCGCTGCGAGCCTCGAACGGACACACGAAAGCGGTGACAGAATTGGTGAAGCCCGAACACTCACACAACAGGGAATAGTTGCCGAGGAACGACAGAACTTCGAACGTGCCCAAGAGCGCTACGAAACCGCACTCTCGATGTTCCGTGATATCGGAGCGATTCCCGACGCTATCGAGACGTGCCACCATCTCGCCAACGTCGCTACCGCGCTCGATGATATGGATGCAGTACTCGAATATCGCGAGACAGCGGCCGAGCTCGTCGAAAAAACAGGATTCGACAGCGGAGAAGCGAAGACGATGTTGGACGAAGACCGATAAACCTACTGAGATACTGTTAGCACAGCAGTTTCACGATGGCGTACTGGCTACCTTGAATCCGTTGAGGACGCCTTGTCCATCAGTTCCATGCAGTTCTGGGAGCGCTGCACGCTCAGGGTGAGGCATCAACACCGCCGTGGTGTCGCGCTTGCCACTGACACCAGCGACGTTGTCGGTCGACCCATTCGGATTTGCACTGTCGGTGACCGCTCCGTCCGCGTCACAGTACCGAAAGAGGATTCGATTCTCGTCTTTTAGCTCCGCTAGCCGGTCGTCCGTGATCTCGAAACGACCCTCACCGTGAGCGATTGGGAGAGAGATAACGTCACCCTGCTCAAACGCGCTCGTCCACGGCGTCTGGTCGTTCTCGATCCGGAGATGAACGCGCTCGCACTGAAAACGCGCGCTCTCGTTCGTGGTGAACGCTCCAGGCGTCAATCCCGTCTCACAGCCGATTTGTGCGCCATTGCAGATACCAAGGACAGGGACACCATTCTCGGCCTGTTCTCGGACAGCACTCATCGCGGGAGAGCGAGCAGCCATCGCACCGGCACGGAGGTAATCGCCGTAGGAAAATCCACCCGGAAGGAGGATTCCATCGGTTTCGTCGGGGAGTTCATCTTCGTGCCAGACACGTTTGGCCGTCAACCCGAGCTGTGAAAGCGCTCGGACGGCATCACGATCGCAGTTGCTCCCACCGAACTGCAAGACAGCAATCATCGCTCCTCGACCACAGCTTCGTAGTCGTGAATGGTGGGATTCGCAAGGAGACGCTCCGCCATCTCCTCGGCACGTCTGACAGCAGCCTCACTCGATTCAGCTTCGAGATCGATTTCGAATCGGTCCGCAGTGCGAAGCTCCTCTAACTCGAACCCGAGACGGGAAAGCGCACGTTTCGTTGTCTCTGCCTCTGGATCGAGGACACCCCGCTTGAGACGGACGGTCACAGTCGCCGTATACGCGGCCATTGGATACGACTCGGTGATGATGGGTCAAATGGATTGCCATCTCTCCGTCGAGTCTTCCAGTAAGACGAACCGAACCGACTAGCAGCCACTAAACACAGAAAACAACGATGTGCGGTCACTACAAATCCACTAACATCAGTACTGTCGATCAGTGACTGGAGAAGTCGGTGCCGACCCATCAGAGGGTTAATCGTAGATGTCGTAGTAGTCCAGAATGCCACCGACAATCTTCTTCTGCCAGCTGACTCGTGCCTTCTTGTTTACGTTTTCGAATGTCTCAACGATGAACGACGGAATTCCTGCCTCATAGGCGGCCTTTTCCGCGAGCAGTCCGTTCGGCGCGCGATTTGGCCCACTGATAGGCCCAGTACCAAACTTGAGTTTCTGACTACCGATTGTTCTGTTCGCACGCTTGAGACCCAACGAAGCGGCATCAGAGGTGTTTCGTCCGGGCGAGCTGAAGACTGTTTGTCCCACACCCGATGGGTATTTGTTACGGATACCGCGCGATTCCTGAAGCGTCAACAAAATATCTGGATCAGCCGCAGAAACCGCATTCCAGATCGATTGCGCGAGCTTCGTGGACGGAAGTTGACCGAATCTGAATTTCCGGTTCAGGTCACCGAGATCGTTCCCACGAGTGTTGTTCTCGATAGCAACCGGATTTGCTTCGGGAAGTACTACGATCTGTCCGGCATCTGGACTCCAGTTCGTAATACTGTGTGACGCAATGACTCCAGCCTCCTCATCCCCATGAAGACCACCAACAACGAACGCTGTTGGTCCCTCCACACCGCTGTCAATGATCTCAATGTCGAGATCAACATCGATCGCATTGGACAGATCTGGGAGATCGATCGGCAGTGTGTGCTCTTTTGTACCCTTATCACGGCGAGTACACGCATTTTTGAGTCCTCCAGCACCCGTTGCCTTCACCCGACTGACACTCACGATTCCGGCTCCGACTGCGGCTGCTGTTGCTAAGAATGCCCGTCTACCGTGCCGTGCCCCTGGCATATAGGAATAATTCTACCAACACAGCCTTAAAACTTTGTGAATAGGTGTGTAAATGGTTGAATTGTAGTAACTAAATGGAATAAGCAAATGAATCATTGATAGAATATGATAAAGATCGATGATTTTGTGTGATTATACGTGCGTCTCCCGACTACAACAGTTGGAGAACATTGTCTACTGAGCCACCGTCACAGTTCTTCGATCGTTTCGATAGCCGCTGAAAGCGGTGGTGCATCGAACAATTCCCGATCGAGATAGCGGTTTGCTCCTGCAGTGTAGAGATCAGAGACCGCATCGATGACGTCCTGTTCGAGCGGTTGTGGTTCGACGCTGCAGATCGTCCGCCAATCGGCGATATCGCGGTCGATCGCATCTTGTTTTGCCTGATTGACAGCATCGATCCAGTCGGACTGTGTACGTTTGTGGTACTGTCGGAGCACCTCTTTCGAGAGTTGCTGTTCCTCGTAGGAAAAGCGATTCTCATCAAACGTTCCAGCGACATCGGCAACGCGGATCTCGCCGTCGTAATACAGACACTCGATCTTCCCGTCCTCGTGGTGAAGCCCTACTTCGCTGGCGTGTTGTGTGATGATCTCGTTTACGTCTTGTGCGATCGATTCGAGATCGTCAACATCTGCTTGTCCCGCGATGTGATCGGCTTCCTCCTGTGAGAGCTGTCGATCCGACTCCTCGTATTTTGTCGTAAATTCGATGACCGGTTCGGGGAGATCAACCGACTCATCGGGCCACTGTTCCTGATCGAGACCGACTTCCTCTGGTGTGGTTCTCGATCGGAGACTCGATCCGACAGGTACCCGATTTCGGAAGACGATTTCTAACGGTATGAGGTAGTTCTCTCCTGCTGCTGCGTGGAACGCATCGTAGTCGTACTGCTGGCCTTCATGAGGTAATTCAGGAACACGGGTGAGATCAATGGCCATCTCTCGCGGAGGACGGGTGACCGTATCGAGACTCGATGGCCCACCCTTATCGAGCACGCCACGATAATGGGTCTCGATGCCGTCAGCCTCAAGCAGTTCGAAGGTAGCCGCACCCATCACACAAAGGCTCTCGCCCTTCTCTGGGATCTGGTCGGGCATCGTTCCCCAATCGAAGACTGAATAGTCGTCGGTGAAGACGAACCACCCGCGTCCGAGGCGGTCCGGCGTCGCCGCCTTGTCGACGCGGAAATCCTTAACGCTCGTCATACCGATCCTTTTATCGGGAATCACTAATCGATTTCTATCGTTCAAACGCATCAGTGCGCGATAAGTGTTATCTCCAGATAGTTTCGTGTGTGGAATAACGAGATCGATTGGCTGCTGACGGGAGAGGACATGGTGTGCGTTAGAATGATAAGAATAGATTATCTGCCATGAACTGATGCCTTCACCACTAGTGCGTGATCTGAAGATGCTCGAACCGGAGCCGAGTGTCCGTAGTTCAGAGGGGTTTTAGTCATTCGGGGAACCATCGTCAGCAATGGTTGAGAACAGACCGACGAACGTTCCGGACCCAAACGAGTTCGACTTTGCGTACAGGGCTGAAACCGATCAGTCATTCGAAAACGCCCTCGAAAAGGCCCGGAGTGGCGAGCGTCTCTCTATCGATGACGGTGTCGAGCTTCTCACGACCGGTACGGAGTTCGACGGCATCGATCTGGAGCGAAAAGAGCGTGTTCTCGAAGCCGCAGATCGTCGCCGAGCCGAAGTCGTCGGAGAAGAGGTGACGTTTGTGGCAAATCTCAACAACAACGTAACCACTGCGTGTAACACCGGCTGTCTGTTTTGCAATTTCAAAGATCCAGCTGGTGAGTTCGAGTCCGAAGGAGACAGAAGAACGGACGGCTTCACAAAGACGCCTGATGAGTCGCGTCGCATCGTCGAAAACGCAATCGACCGTGGGATCTACGAAGTCTGTTCAGTCAGTGGGCTCCATCCCGCGCTCGCACTCGATGCGGAGCACCGAGAGATCCTCAAAGCAAACGGTGGGCCAAACTACAAACCAGCCAGTGCGTACCGGATCGACCCAACGACGTATATCGAGCAGATTTCGGCAATGAGTGTGGGTGATATCCACGTCCACTCGATGACACCAGAGGAAGCCGCCCACGCAAAGCGTGGCACCGAGTGGTCGTACGAACACGTCTACAAGCGATTGTGTGATGCTGGTCTCGATTCTGTGCCGGGGACCGCAGCAGAAATTCTCGTCGACGAGGTGCGCGATGTCATCTGTCCGAACAAGATCAATACGGACGATTGGCTCGCTGCGATGAGTGCAAGCGCGTCGGTCGGACTGGACACAACTGCGACCATCATGTACGGACACGTCGAAAACGAGATGCACCGCATCATGCATCTCGATCGAGTACGCGAGCTACAGGATCGCACCGGTGCGATTACCGAATTTGTCCCGCTCTCGTTCATCCACTACGATACGCCGTTGTACGATGAAGGGATGGTGACTGCGGGTGCAACGAGAGACGAGGACGAGCTGATGATCGCCGTCTCGCGCCTGTATCTCGACTCCATCGAAAACATCCAGTCATCGTGGGTGAAGTTTGGCGATGAGCTTGGTCTGAAGCTCCTCTCATGCGGTGCAAACGACTTCATGGGCACCATTCTCTCCGAAGAAATCACGAAACGTGCTGGCGGCCAATTCGGTGAGTTCCGATCCGTCAGCGAGTACGTGGAGATGATCACCTCAATCGGCCGTATCCCCGTTGAGCGCTCGACAGACTACCGCAAACAACGGATTATCGATCCCGAGGAGCGACCGATGGGGCCGATGCTCGGCCCAGCGGCCGACGGAACACCACTACTTGACGACTACAGCGTAGTGGCTGATGATTGATTGCACGTAAGCGAAGGGTTCCGCAAGCTGCTGATGCGGGAATCCGGCGAAACTGACCGTCGAATCAACCACTCCGCCTTTCCGTCTCCGCTTGCTTTACCGCCCGACAGCGACGAGCAGTGAGATCCGAGCACAGATCACCGACCGAGATAACGAAAGCAAAGTCGAGACAGTGCCTGAAATGTAGATCAAAACGGGAATAAAAATAAGAACATGGGACGGAACATAATTGAGAACGAGCCACTCGATGAGTACAAGACCGGGCCGATTCAACCATTCATGGTTGACATTTCAGCTACTGAGATCAAATCAGTAATCGACTTCACACGATCAGAGCACGAGACGATGATATGGGAGCTTCCAAAAATTCGATAGGCAGAGAAAGACACCATAGATCATAGTATTTGACACACAAAAACCATATGTCTGATTCGTATTATGACTGTCTCGGCGTCGAACCGGATGCTTCTGAAGCGGAGATCGAGGCAGCCTACCGCGAAGTGGTGAAACAAATACATCCGGACAAGAGCGACAGTTCCGATACTAAAGATCGATTCATGCGGGTGCAGGAGGCACGGGCGGTGTTGATGGATCCGATAAAGCGGGCTCAGTACGACCAACGCCGCACATCAAATACCGAGAAACAAACACAAGATACGAATCGAGAACAGGATCAAGCGCACGATGATCGTCAGCAGAGCCAAAATCAAGAGCCACAGCAACACCGTCACCAACAAGAAGATTGGCAGAGACAGTACAGCGACGAGAAACGACGATCCAAATCGTATCAATCACGGACACGAACGAGCAACCAAGCAGACAATAGAAATGAACCAGACCGCAAGCGTCGACGCAATCGTGCATCGGCGAGAACTGGTTATTCACAGCATGGTGCTTCTGCTCCGATCCTAGAATGGGTGATAACATTGATCGAGAGCGTCCACCGGACAGGACGAACATTTCTGAGAATGGTTCGGTGTCCAAGCGTTCGTTCGGTAGATCGTGTACTGCTCCGTTCACTCATCACCTCGCCAACAGGTGTTCGTCTCGGAACAACGATCGCGTTCGTATTCGTGCTCAGTATCGGTGTTCGATTGTTCGGATATTCACCGAATGAATCGCCGTCACTCGGTCTCATGCTCCTCCTTATCGCGCTTATCGGGAGCTATGCTGGATACGAGCTTCTCGTCTCACATCCAAACTACGGATCACAGATACAGAAACGGACACGAAATCGAAAACGGACACGGACACGGACGCGAGTGCAACCGCAGGAGCAACACTCCTCGAGTGGTAGCCGGCGTATTTGGCCGATTGCTGTAACAAATCTACTCGGTGTCAGCCTCGTTGCTGGTGCGATCGTCAGTGACGCACCAACTGGAGGTGTCGTATTCACTGGAGTGTTGCTCTTTCCGTTCGTCGTTCCACTGTTGATCTACAGTGGTGTGCTGCTACCGACGGTACGGTTTCAGAGAACGACGAAGATACTCACATACGTAGTCAGCGATGTGCACCGTTTGCTGAGTATAACGGCAGCGATCGGGGTCGTGATCGTCGTATTTACCCAGTGGGGGATACAGACGCCTAATCTACTGGATTCGTGGGCAATGACGACATCCTCACCGTGGATTCAGAGCTTCACAATCGGACCGATCTATCTGGGATTGTTTGTGAACTTTGTCGTTGGGATCACGATGTATTCGTGTGTTCTCTGGAGTATGTACGCGATGTTTCGGTACTTGACCGCTGCACCGTGGACTGACCGATTCGATTACGGATACCGCATCAGACCCGGGACGTGGAATTTGCTGGTTGCCGGCCCGTTCGTCGTCGTCACGTGGATGGTTCTCGAAGGCGTTCCTACGATCAGTATACCACTCGGCGCTTCGACGCTCACTCTTACCCAACAGAGATCGCTTGTTGCGTTGTTTTTCCTCCCAACGGTGCTAACAGTCTTATACATCGTCCGACGCCGTCTCGAATGGATACTTCATACGCAGCCGAGACGAGAGTAATTCACAGAGAATTGTTACGGATCACGGTCGTCCGTGCTTTTTCGCTATGGACAGCGGCGGACGACGATAGTAAATTCGGAGATCAACGGTAATCTTCTTACAGTCCTGAAGTTAACTCCAAAAGGGTGTGAACTATCTCAAGTATTTATCCACTATCGAGAATATTCTTTTCACCTGTGTTGGTGCCGTATTCACCTATGAATTAGTTTTTCTGTACCATTCGAGAGAGTCCCATCTCAGTTACAGATCACTGATCGTCTCTTTAATTATTCGCTTGACTCCGGACTCCCGCGTTCCTAGGCGCAAAAGGACTCAATTCCGCATCACGTCTCGGAATCGTTCACCTGCTTCGTTTTCAGCGTTGATCGCCGTTTCGATCGTCGAGGAAAGCCACCCATCATCGACGTATCGTTCGTACACTGGTAGCCGTTCGTCGAGTGGGACACCGGCTTCGTTTGCGATATCACGCAACTCTGCCAGCGCGGGCCACGCATAATCTGGGTTGATGTAATCGTCCGTGACGGGCGATACGCCACCAAGATCATCAACACCGCAATCAAGCAGTTCCCGAACGGGCGAAAGGTTCGGTGGAACTTGTATACTCACAGTCTCCGGAAGGGCAACACGCGCCATCGCAACGGCACGGCGCATCGTTGCTACCGGAACAGGATCGTTACGCCAACGCTCGTTTGGCACAACGTTCTGGACGAGGACTTCCTGAACGTGTCCGTACTGCTCGTGCAATGTTCGAATTGCAAGAAGGCTCTCAGCTCGGTCGCGCCACGTCTCCCCGATACCGACGAGGATGCCAGTGGTAAATGGAACGCCGAGTTCGCCAGCGACACGGATCGTGTTCAGCCGTTGTTCCGGTGATTTCGCTCGTGAACCGCCGTGGACTTGTACGTCCGCCGTTGTTTCCAGCATAACGCCCATACTCGCGTTCACATCCGCGACGGTGGCCATCTGCGCTCGTGTCTGGTCGCCGGGATTCGAGTGAGGGAGGAGTCCCTCCTCAAGTGCGATTTCACACGCTTCGTGCAGATACGAGTGGATTGACTCGTGTCCCCATTCGGTCAACTGCTCGTGGATCTGTGTGTATCGATCGTCAGGGTCGTCACCAAACGTGAACAGTGCCTCGGTACAACCGGCGTCTGCACCCATGCGGACAGTGCGACGGATCTCCTCTGGACTCATGAGCGAGGCCTGTCCCGGTGGATCGTAGTACGTACAGTACGTGCAGGTGTACCGACACGCTGTCGTGAGTGGAATGAAGACGTTCCGCGCAAAACTCAACGCGGGTGCTGGCTCGACATCGGCGGGAGTGACCGACAGCAGACGATCGACAGCCGACTCATCAAATTTAACTCCATGTACACCACCGCCGTCGATGCCGTCCTCGTCCTCCACGTGTGTCACACTATAATGTTTTCATCAACAGTAAAAAAGACTGCCACCCCTTAGACCAGCCATAGTCTTGGGTATACCATGCCCATTTGCGACAGCCTCGATACGTAGCTTTGTCTGCGGTGGACAGCCCGTAACCCATGTTGACTGACCCCGCATGACATGGTATGTGGTAACATGATATATGCTTTGTCCCAATTCTCTCCCAATTATCCAGAGCTAGTATCACATTTTTCGCCATTATGCCATCTCACCAAATCACTCGAATTAAATAGTGACCCGTCCCCTCCAGCTTCAGGCAATCATTATTCAGAATTCAGTATCGTTTGACACCAGTTCGTCCGTTCGAGGTGCTCAGTTCGAACCGGTCGTCGAGCCAGTCGGCCGCCCGTCCGTCACCGTGTAAGAGCACTTCCGCGAGATCAGCCGGTTCGTCGATATCGGTACCGAGGCGATACGAGTCAATCGTCCGCACGCTGGCTCCGATCGCTTTACAGATCTCCACGTGATCACGGTACGAAGCACCGTGATAATCGACCCGGAATTGGGGATGGCGAGCGACGATCGCGTTCGTTCCACCACCACGTCCGGGAGCGAGAACCACGTCTTCGTTCGTTTCGAAGAGTTCTCCAAGCACTGACGGAGTTGCGAGCGCAAGATCCGCCATCACGACCGCCGTATTCGGTTCGAGATGACTGTTCACTGCAACCGTCAATGGACGCTCATCGACGCAGTCCCCACCAGAAAGCGGTGCCGTCGATAGAACCGTCGGGTCGTAGCCCGCGCTGCGGACGGCAGCGAGGACATCCGCGAGCATGAGGCGAGAGAATTCGCGTCGCTCCTCGTCGTCGAGTACGGGGGCGAGCCGTGTTTTCGGCTCGTCGACGCGATAGGGAACGAGAACCTGCATCGTTACAACCGCGTCCGACAGATGAGTGATAGTCGTTGCACACGCTACTGTCCGAAACGTAGTAGCAAAAAATCTATCACCTCTCTTCGCGGGGTCGAACATCGAGATTCGTTACATTGCTCATTCGGTGCAGGAAGCATCGATATCGATCGGTTCCGGTATATCAGCTATCGATGGTTCCGATCCAGAATACGAGTCAGCAGGGAAATTCGACTCATCACGCAGCGTCGCGCTTTTCATTAGTCCCCAGTAATTCAACCTACATGACCAACAGCGACGATCTCGCGTGGGAGACACTCGATGCGCGCACAGCGTATGAGTGCCCGGGATTCACCATTACGAACGAATCGGTGCGACTCCCTGACGGTACCGAATCGGATTTTGACTACCTGACCGAACCTGCGGCTGTTGTCGTACTCCCGTTCACAACCGATGCAGAGGTAGTCATCATCGATGAGTGGCGACAGGCGGTCAGTCGCGTCAACCGGAGCCTGCCAACGGGAGGCGTCGAGCCAGACGATGAGAATCTCGAAGCCGCCGCCCGCCGAGAACTCCGTGAAGAGACCGGTTACGAGGCGGATCGGATGGAACAGTTGTGCTCTATCGAACCGGCGAACGGGATCGCAAATTCGGTCCTTCACTACTTCGTTGCCCACGATTGTGAATCAACTAGCGAACAGGAACTCGACTTCAACGAATCAATTCGAGTACGGACAACGACGATCGATAAACTTCTGAA
Organism: Halocatena marina; assembly: GCF_023276375.1. Lineage (GTDB taxonomy): Archaea > Halobacteriota > Halobacteria > Halobacteriales > Haloarculaceae > Halocatena > Halocatena marina. The sequence goes on from NZ_JALLPK010000001.1 coordinate 2,414,743, forward strand.
CGCCATTTCGACCGATGAGGTACAAGATGGCCGCGCTGTACTCGGTGTTCTTTACTATCAAATGTATGCTGCGGGGTCAGTTGGCCGTTAGCGAAAGAGATCACAGGAAAACGTCGTGTGCGACCGATGTACGGTGGTTGAATTATCAGCCAGTGGGCACCCCCGTTCTCGTATCCGCCTCCAATCATAATAGCAGATTTCATGTGTCTTCGTATCTACCGTGGCGGACTCTGAACCGTGCTTGAGAGGATTACGTCATAGGATATCTACGGTGATGTCCGTCACAACGTTCGGATAGCTTGAATTGGGTATCACAGGTAAAAATTCGGAACGGTATTGGAACTGACTGGACACGCTGCGTTGCTTCGCTATTGGGTATATCTGTTAGGGTGAACTCTCAGCACTCATAGCACCATCACCTGCACTCACCTCTATCGGCATCGATGTATGCCCGATACGACAATAAATTGTCATTAGGCTGCGCAATCGAGAGTAGAATACTACGCTGGCAAAGAACTATACTCCTTCACCTCGTTGATGAAGACATGACTGACGACACCCCCTCGGACAACTTCGAGGACATCAACAAGGTGGTTAGCGATGAGTGGGAGTCAGAGACAACACCCTACGAGCGCGTTCGTCACGTTATCGCCCACACCTATTCACCTGCGTCGGCCGAGACTGTCGCCGAAGAGGCACAGACTTCACCGAAGACAGCACGGAAGCATCTGAACGCACTCGCTGACGAGGGGTTCGTTGGTACCACAACGGGGAAGCATGGTGGGACGATCTATCAGCGGTCATCAGAGTCACTCGTCGTTGAGCAGGCCGCAGACATACTCAAACACATCTCAACTGATGAACTTGTTACACGCATCACAGAAATGCGTGATCAACTCAATGACTACCGGGCAGAATACGGCGTCGACTCACCCGAAGAGTTGACCATCGAACAGACAAATCACAGCCTCGCTGAGACCGACTCAGACCAATCCGATGTCGACGCTGAAACGCTCCAAGACTGGCAGACGACACGGCGAAATCTCGCATTTGCGAATGCCGCACTCTCAATTGCGAACGCCGAACGATTTGTTGACGGTGACGCACGAACAACTGATGATAGTGTCCCCGTCTAGCAAATGACGGGCAGAAACGAGACAGATGAGTCTCACTCGCTACGAGGGCCGATCGACCGGTCAGCACTCCTTACGATTCGTACCATCATCGAGAGAGAAGAACCGCTCGCAGCGCCATCGCTGGATGACTATCTCAATCCAACGGTTCTCGAAGTCCTGCTTGACGACGGCCTCTGTCGTGCCGAATCCGCCCGGATTGACGTTCAGTGGACGACCCAAGCAGACTACAAATTTCACTACACGGATGTTGACGACGTGAATTTCCGCTGGGGGAAACATCCACACGACGGTGACTACATCCACGTCCACGAATTTGGGCACTATCATCCACCTCCTGACGCCACCGCTGATTCTGACGACGTCGAGCAGTCCTGCATCGAGCAGTCTGTCGAAGCACTTGTCACTCGTGCTGTTCTCAAATTATGGCGTGTTGCCTATCATGCAGGCTCCTACGACCCGCTGAACGCTGCGAGTAATCCCCCGTAGCAGTGCAAGTGGCTATCGAAGAGACTCCATTCCCGGATGATCCACTGCTGTTGTAGAATCGTTGGACCATCGGCACGAAAGAGGAAGAAAACGAGGACGCTTAGCAGTGGATGAGCATCCAGACCACTGGATGGGGACCACGGATAATGCTCGACACCGATCCATCCAAGAGGGCGAGACGCTCGTCGGATCATCACGGATCACCCCGAATCGGCCGAGAACTTTGTTCGTATCGATCGCGCCCTCATCGATCGAGAATTCGACAGTCAGCACGTCCTCGAAGTGGCCAACGGGCGTGGCTATGGCTATATGTGTTTAACAGGCAGTATTTCAAGACAGTCTCATTATACACAACCTATAACAGCCGATATAGCGCATATCGCAATATCTTGTGCCACGGTTTCGGGAGACAGTACAATCGTATTTCATACAGCTAGTAGTCTTGCTTCGTCGCTCCCGATCTAAGGTTGTAAGCGGGTATCCGAACGTCAATTGCCACCAGCTATTGGAATCGACTGGTTCTGACTCGATTCTTGCTGAACAGTGTTAGAAAATCAAGACAAGAACTCTCTCGCTGTCCGCTAATCAGTTCTCCGAGCAGAATGTGTTTTACCCCCTATCTACCATCCATTCATAAACAATGAACCGATACTGTGATGTCTGAGTAAGCACTTACTAAATAGAATGGGCGAGAGAAATCATCAAAAAGAGAGCAACGAGAGGCAGACCCCAGACAGCATCCAGAAACCGGGAGCAACAGCAAATGCCACCAACAACACCGATTCAAAAAGTCCGTATCTCGTGATGCCGTTCCTGATATTCTTAGTGACATGCTTCATTCTTCGTGCGCTGGGCACACTCGGTGTGGAAACGGTGGATTCGTGGCATACTTCCGTCAGGGTAGCGTTGGCTGTGATGTTCATTTTCACGAGTACGACTCATTTCACTAGCAATCGAGACGCACTCGTGCGCATGGTACCTCACAGCGTGCCGTATCCAAAGCAAGTAGTAACGGTGACAGGCATCGCTGAGCTCGTCGGCGCGGTTGGATTGCTCTGGCCTGTCACCGACCGGATCGCGGGATTCGGACTCGCCGCGTTGCTCGTGGTGTTGTTCCCCGCTAATATCGTGGCTGTACGAAACGAAGTAGCAATCCACGGAAAACCACCGACACCTCTCTGGATTCGCCTGCCGATCCAACTGGTGTGGATCGCATCGCTCCTCTGGGTGACGTGGTAAACGAAACAGAGTCCAGTCGTCCGTCCACACCACTGCTGTCGAGTAGCTGTCCGAAGAAACTATTCCGTTGATGATATAATCCACTGCGTGAAGTACCGCCATCCACCGACAGACGAAGACCATCGAGGATTTCATGACCGGAATCGTTATTCAGTTTCAAACTGGCTAGCCACCATGCGTGGGTTCGGTGATAAGGAACGTGAATAGATTTGGAAACAACTAGTTGAATCGGGACGCGAGTTGCTCCTCATTTACGGGCCAAAAAAGACGAACATCGTCGAGCAGTTGGTATCGCTAAGAGTTCATTCTATCTCTTCTTCGACTCCAAGGAAGAGTTGTATCTCGAAATACTTCGCCGCGAAATGGAGGAGTACCGCGAGAACCTTCGTGATGAGTTAGAGCAGGTCGAAGAACCACGTGAGGGATTAGAGTCGCTGTTCAGGAACTACAGGGAGATCGCCGAAGACGATCCGTTCATCCAGCAGATGGTCATCCAGCGCGACTACCGGGAGGTGCTTTATAATATCTCATCAGAAACGGGAAAAACCCGATCGAAGAAGTTCGAACACACGACGCCGTTCATCGAGACTCTCCAAGAACAGAGTACAGGGCACCTCGCGGAACACGGTCCCAAAACGGTTCTCGGCGTCAAGGGAACAATCCTGCTGGTCCTGTACAAAGACGAGTTCGAAGCGTACAGAGCGGAATTTTACGAGCAGACATGAGACCTGCTTATCACTGCACTCTCGGATGATTGACATCTGAAGCAGAAACCAACATACAAGCCACGAGAGCTTCCAAACCCGATTAATCGAGTCGTTCGACAGTCCCACGGCTTCCATCGACACGGAGTCGTTGTCCAGTCTCGATGCGTTTTGTCGCACGCGGGACGGACATAACGGCTGGGAGACCATATTCGCGTGCGACCAGCGCACCGTGTGTCATCCGCCCTCCCACATCTGTCACCAACCCAGACGCATTAAGAAACAGTGGTGTCCATCCCGGATCACAGGATGGTGCAACGAGTATCTCACCCTTCTCAAGCGTGGATTCACTCGGATTGTGGATGACGCGTGCAGTTCCCTCGATGACACCCGACGAAACCCCTGTCCCGACGAGAGCGCCGTCGAGACACTGGTCAGTCCGAGTAGTGAGTGCCTCTCCTTCGCTCGTCAGCAGTGCTGGTGCGTCCAGTCGGGCGAATCGTTCGTGTTCGCGTCGACGACTATCCACGTCGATATTCGCGGCGGCTCCCGATTCAAACAGTTCGAACAGCTCCTCTTTTCGAAGATACCAGACATCGTCTGGATCTCGCAACTGGTCGTTCGCAGCGAGCTGTTCTCCGGCGTGCTGAAGTCCCTCGTGCCAAGCCGCGAACAGATGGGCGGATCCCTGTTTCGGTTCGTCCCGTAACGGAATGTAGCCACGATAGACGCGTAGTAACCGACGAACGAGGGGTCGTCGGAGCGGGCCGAGAACACCCTGTCCCGCCTTCCGCAGAAGATCGTCTACGGCTTGCTTGGCTGCTTGCTGTCGAGCACGAAGATGGCTCCGATACGTTTCCTCGTCCCCTGCACGGAGATTACTCCGAACGATTTGCAGCACGCCAGCGGGATCGTCTCGCCATCGAGGACGACTGACATCGATCTCACCGGTTGTTCTGTGACCGAAGTCTTCGAGGAACGTCTCAAGTTCGCTGACGAACGCGTCACCACCATCAACAGTGGCAATCTCGGCCAGCGTTCGCCCATCACGGAGAGCTTCTCCGACAGCAGGATACTCGTGCGCGACTGCTTCGAGGTCATCAAGACCGAGATTCATCCGGGTGCCCACCTCATCACTAGAGCCTCTCCCCGCAGCATCGACAGTAGCGTGCTCCTCGGGAAAGAGCTTCTTCAGTGCCTTTCCTGCTGTCATTCCAGCCATGAGAGGCATGAATCGAGGGTAGACCTCCCGCATGAGAGAAACCGTATCGTATGGGAGCCCATCGAAAACCGTCCGTGCCAGTTGTTCTCCATCGTCCGGTTCGAGTATCTCTGTGGCGGCCTGCTCACCCCACTCACGATACCATTGCCGGAGGTGGGGCATATCCTCTCCCGCGCGGATAAACGATAGACAGTAGCCCGAGACGATACCCGGAATGATTGGTGCGACGGTACGAATCAGCTGAAACGCATCACGCCCGAGCGAGGGAACGATCGAAGGCGAGACTCCCCCCTCGAACTCCGATTCGCGTCGCTCGGTCAGCTCTTTCAATCCGAGAGCTGCGTGCTCGACCATCGAGATGAGTCCCGTTACGATTGTCCCCCGAAAGAGAGACTGACGCAGGAACGGCGTAATATCTTCGTACACCCGTCCACCCGCGTGAGCTGCCCATCTGCCACGTTCACCTGCAGTGTCGAACTCAGCGAGCATCTCTTCGATCACCGCGGTCCACAGATCCACAGCGAGTGGCGGCATCGCTTCTGCCATCGCTTGGGTGTGACCCACGCTGAGATAGACGTGCAGACGCCCGTCAGTCGGCATCGGTTCGGGGAGCGGAAACAGTGCGGTGATCGGTCGTGATTGGAGTATCACGAACTCGCCATCGACGAGCGCCCACTCGATGTCCTGTGGACTTTCGAGGTGCGATTCGATTCTGACACCCAATCGAACGAGATCAGAGAGGTTATCGTCCGAGAGCACGCGAGCACGTTGCTCAGTTTCATCGAGTGTAACGCGGTTGGGGTCGTTCTCTTCCAACGAGAGTCGTATCTGCTTGGTGCCGACATCGTACGACAGCACTTCCCCCGTCGATTTCTCTACGTGGGCGTTATCTGCTTCGACCTCACCGGCGACGATCGTTTCTCCAAGCCCGAACGCAGCGTCGACGGACGCAATCGTCCGGTTGCCACTGTCGGGATCTGCGGTGAACAGGACACCCGCTGCCTCGGCGTCGACCATCCGTTGGACGACGACAGCGAGTGCAACATCAGCGTTCGGGATGTTGTTCTGGTTTCGGTATGTAACAGCTCTCTCAGTGAATAGACTCGCAAGACAATCCAGCACACGATCTGCGACATCGTCGGGGCTAACCCCCAGATACGTCTCGTGCTGTCCGGCGAACGAGGCAGATGGGAGATCCTCTGCTGTCGCGCTGGATCGGACCGCATACGAGGCGGCTCCGTGTGTCTCGATTGCCTCTCGCAGTTGGCTGTGCAGTTCATCTGGCAGCTCTCGCGTTCGAAAGGACGAACGAATTTCTTCTGTGCGCCGTTCGAGTTCGGTTCGGTTCTCTGCAGAACGATCATCGAGAGACTGGATTGCATCTCTCATTTCGTTGTTCAGCAGGATTTCGTAGGCATCGGTGGTGACACAGAAACCTCCCGGAACGTTGAATCCGGCTTCGATGAGTGCGCCAAGCGTCGCTCCTTTTCCACCGAAACGCTCCCGTTCCGGATCGACTGCGTCCAGATCGACGATGAATTGCTTCGGTTCGTTCTCGGTGGTGCTCATACCCAATCACAGCGATGTTGTGATTTGAAAAACTCCATGACTAAAATAGCTATGAAGTTGTGAATGCATAAGCCTATCTGCGCTGTCCAGATGAGTAGTAATTGTCTCTCCGATACGTTCCGGGAGATACGGTTTGAGGACAGGAGCCGAACGCAATTCTTAGTGGTGCGCTCGGGCAACGGGACGCAATGGGAGAGATTTTTGAAGTCCGATCGTTCGACGCCGCAGGCCGTATCGGGGAGTTGACCGTTCCTCGGGCCGGTCTCACCGTCGAGACGCCAGCGCTGCTTCCCGTCGTGAATCCGCACATCGGGACGATCGATCCAGCTGATTTGGCCAGCGAATTCGGGGTCGAGATGCTCATTACGAACAGTTACATCCTCAACCGAAGCGATGACCTGCGCGACCGGGTGCTTTCTGAAGGAGTGCACACACTGCTCGATTTCCCCGGTGTCATCATGACCGACTCAGGCTCGTTTCAACTGGCCGAGTACGGCGATATCGAGGTGACGACCGAGGAAATACTCCAATTCCAACGGGATATCGGCTCGGATATCGGAACGCCGGTCGATATCCCGACTCCACCGGACGTAAGTAGAGCGCAGGCAAACGAGGAGCTTCAGACGACACAGGAGCGCCTCAAAACCGCCGAACGCGTCGGTCAGAAGATGGACAGTGAGATGCTCATCACCGCTCCAGTCCAAGGATCAACCCAACTCGACCTGCGTGAGCAGGCCGCGCGCCACGCCTACCAGACGAAGCTCGACGTCTATCCCGTCGGTGGAGTCGTGCCGTTGTTGAACGCCTATCGATACTCGGATATGGTTGATGTGGTTGCGGCCGCAAAGCGTGGATTGGGCGTCGACGCGCCTGTTCATCTGTTCGGAGCGGGCCATCCGATGATGCTCGCGCTCGCAGTTGCGCTTGGGTGCGACGTGTTCGATTCGGCGGCGTACGCAATCTACGCGCGCGACGACCGCTATCTCACCGTTCGCGGGACGGAACATCTCGACGACCTCGCGTACTTTCCGTGTTCGTGTTCGATCTGTACCAATCATACACCAGACGAGATCCGGAGGTGCGACGACGAGACAAGAGAGGAGTTGCTTGCACGCCACAACCTCCACGTCACGTTCGCGGAGCTACGCCGGGTGAAACAGGCGATCCGTCGTGGCAATCTGCTCGAACTCGTCGATGCACGGGCACGAGGACACCCAAAGCTGCTCGATGGCTATCGGACGCTATTCGATCACAGCGAGCAGTTGGAGCGATCGGATCCGGTCTCGAAGGACGCGGTGTTTCACGTTTCGAGCGAGTGCGTCCGCAGACCAGAGGTCATGCGTCACCACTCACGACTCGAACGACTGAGCGTCGATGGAGACGTGTTGCTTTCAGAAGGAGGAGTCAACGAAGCGTTCGACGAGACGTGGCGTGTCGTCCCGCCGTTCGGTCCGTTCCCTCGGTCGCTCTCGGAGACGTACCCACTGACCGTAGAAGTTCCCGAGCGAATGAGCCGGAAGAGCTACGAAATGGCCGCAGACGGCATCCGTGCGCTCGTCGAGACAAACCCCGATACCTCGTTCACGCTCGCACACCGGGAATGGCCCAAGAGCGCACTCACACGACTACCGAACGCAGTAACAGTCACTGAACTCTCATGACTCTCGAAGACACAAGCCAACGTAGTTCTGTGTCGACGCCAGAAGACGACCAATGACCGATTATTTCGAAGTTCACGAGCGCGACGGACCGGCTCGGATTGGGGAACTCCGCCTCGCTGATTCGATTCATACGCCCGCACTCATCGACGACAGCATTGAAGACGCGGGGAGTCTCTGGTCCGAGGAACGGACGACACCAGTGGGGGACGAGACGGCGCTGACTGTCCTTCCCCACCGAAGCTTTCCAGCAGGGACCGACACGGAGGTCGAGGAGGCGTTCGCAGTTGAGTATCCGACTGTCGAGTTCCCGAGTGCGGCTGTCATCTCTCGTGAGACAGCAGGAGATCACGGGAGTGATGCGTACATCCTCTCTTCTGCCTCCGGTATCGTGGGGCATGCATCGAAGTTCGTCGACACAATCGTCGATGTTCGAACATCGATTCCGGCTGATACCGCACTCCTCCTCTCGGGGGTGGCGACACCGGCGAACGCCGCCACGCTGGCCTACGCGGGTGTTGATCTCTTCGACAGCAATCGCGCGTACGTCCGTGGATTGGAAGGATTCTATCTGACGGCAGACGGTGAGGAGTTCCTCGAAGATCTGACTGAGCTTCCGTGTTCCTGTCCGGCCTGCCAGCGAGGACGGGATGCATTCGACCGGGAGCACTGCGCTGAGCACAACGTGGCCGCCATCGAAACGGAGTTGGCACGCGTCCGCGAACGCATTCGTGCTGGTCGACTCCGAGATTATCTCGAAGGACAAGCCCGCCACGACGCGTGGCTGACAGCGGCATTCAGACGACTCGACCAGCAATACAGCTATCTCGAACAACACACGCCCCTCTTACGCCAGAGCACGCTGCTCGCTGCGAGTGACGACAGCATGCGACGAGTCGAAATCCAGCGTTTTGCAGATCGTGTGTGCACACGCTATCGAAACCGCTTCGAACAGCCACTTGCACTTGTCCCCTGTTCGGCCCGAAAACCCTACAGCGAATCACAGAGCCACGGTCAGTTCCACGACGCGATCCACTATCGCGCGCACAAGGTGTCGATGACATCGCCGATCGGCGTCGTTCCCCAGGAGCTGGAGTATACGTACCCCGCACAACACTACGACAGCGTCGTGACAGGGCGGTGGTCAGCAGAGGAGATCGACTTCGTCGCCCGCGTGCTGACAGAGTATCTCGAACAGAACGAGTACCCTCGCTACATCGCGCACGTTCCGCCGGGTGGCTACCGAGAGATCTGTGAACGTGTCGAGAAACGTACTGGAATTGAGTTCGAGTACACTGTCAGCGATCATCCGACGACAGCCGAATCGTTGGCGAATCTCCGAGAGACACTCAGCGGCGAATCGAAGTATCTGAAGCGCGAGCGCGAGCATAACACTGTTCGTGCAATCGCGGACTACCAGCTCGGACCTGACGCTGGGACCGAACTGTTTGGAACAGAGATCTCCGTGGACGGATGGCTACCGTCGCTGCGTGTCCACGACAAGGGGCAATTGGCGACGATTGTCCCTCAGTACGGAACGCTCGCGTTCACGCTCGCTGGCGCACGCCGATGGCTCGATAGCAGCGTCCCGACCAAGCGCGTCGAAATTGATCCATTCGTACCGCAAGGAAGCGTCCTCGCTCCCGGTATCGTGGACGCTAGCGCGGACATCCGCGTTGGTGATGAAGTCGTTATTGAGGGACCAAAGGCGTTCGCCGTCGGACGAGCGTCGATGAGTGGACCTGAAATGACGACGAGTACACGAGGAATCGCGGTCGAAGTCCGTCACGTCGATGAACGGTAAGTGACGAGCGAAACAGAAGGGCGCTACTCTTCCTCGGTTTCGAAATCGAGCGAAACAGAGTTGATGCAGTAGCGTTTGCCAGTCGGATCCGGACCGTCGTCGAACACGTGCCCAAGATGGCCGCCACAGCGCGCACAGACGACCTCTGTTCGATTCATTCCGTGGCTCGTATCGCGGTGGAGTTCGATCGCATCCTCCATCGCATCGTAAAAGCTCGGCCAGCCCGTGTTGGTCCCGAATTTCGTTTCGGAATCGAATAGCTCGACTCCACAGGCCGCACACTGGTATGTTCCCTCTTCGTTCGTACTGATGTGCTCTCCACTGAATCGCGGCTCGGTCCCCTTCTCGCGGAGAATTTGGTACTCCTCATCGGAGAGAACCTCGCGCCACTCCTCGTCGGTCTGGGGGATTGAATCGCTCTCAGGCATGGGGTGACGTATGCGCTCGATCAGGTTGTGCGTTTCGAACAAATAGAAATGGAAAGAGGGAACGACGGGGAATTGAAACCACCGTCCGTGGCAACTATTCAGTCCCGGCATAATTAAGTTCGATGCCAGTGATTGTCACAGATAATGATAGAGCGCCGTCTTTCGTATCAAGACCTTGAGGATGGTGTCGCAACACTGTTATTGTTTGAAGGTGAGGAAATCAAGGAAGATTTCTACTGGGATGTAGAGGATATGCCAGACGGTGCAGAACCCGGAGATCAATATCAACCGGAGTTCGAGGATGGTGAACTCGTCGCACTGCATTATGACGAGGAACTCACTGAACAAACATTTGAGGAACACCAAGACGCGCTTGAATGGTACAATGAGATGTTGGAAGATAACTAAGATATGCCCGGCGAACCGCTGTCTAATGGGAAACGAGAAGTATACACACTGAACGTTGAGCAAGCGGATTCGCATGCGATTATCACAGAAGATGGAAAAATCGCCCTCATAGATGCAGATAAAGAGAGGGCTGCTGACGAACTTGACACCATCTTAGCCGGACGGGAAACGCCACAGACAGATACCGGACGTGTTCCGATCGAGACGTTCGTTCTGACACATTTTCATGACGATCATTCGAGAGGTGTGCAGGAATTGTATGACCACGGCTACGAAATACAACATGCTATCCAGCCTGACGAAGATCGGTATACGATGCGTGACCGGGAGACCAGAAAGCCAAGGAAAGGCGTGAAAGTGGCTGTCAAGATGACGTACGCCCGTGCGTTGAAAAAGCATGACCCAGATACCATCAAACAGGTCTCAATGGGTGATTCTCTCTCCTCAGATATAGACAGTCAAGTTCTGGCTCCACCCAGTGATTCAGGCACGATCACATTCACCAGCCCAGAGACTGGGCGGAAAAACACCCTCAAACCGACCGGTGCGAACGCAAACAGTATTGCTCTCAAAACGGAGGGCGAGCAGTCGGTGTTGTTCATGGGGGATGTCGAGGACACCGGCGGACTCAACGGCGAAAGTCAGGTGATGCACCAACACGATAGTGAGGAAAGCGAGGTTGATCTCGACGCCGACATCCTCGTGGTCTCGCATCACGGTTCAGATAACGCGACCAGCACAGAATTCCTCGAGCGAGTCGATCCAGAGGTAGCAGTAATTTCGAGTGGTCTACACAATAAGCACACGAGCGAGAACCAGCACGACGCTCATCCCCACGATGCGACTCTCAAGCGACTGCACGATCGGGGTATCGATGTCTACTGGACGCCGGGTCACGGAACACTCCGGACCGACCTAGACACAGAGGCTGCCCACCCGGAGCCAACGACCGATCTCGAAACGACCAACGCCGCCGATGTGGCCGCGCTGAAATACTACTGCCGGGAACACGACGTCTCACCGGAACAGATCGTGGCACTTACCCCAGACCATTTGCCTGAAGAAACGTCCGCGTGGGTAGCCGACGCCGCACCGATGATGGTCGAGTCGACCGAAGAGATCTTGGACGAAGCGATTGCGAACGGCGAATCCGTTGAGGATCTCCGACAGACGCTCGATCCAACGCCGGACGCGCACGATCAGCTCCAAACGAGCGTGCAAGCCGATCGAGACGAACACGTGACGACCAGAGCAGACGTGAACCGGAACCGGGAGGCGTTTTTCAGCGCCAAACGGGCAGAAGACGCCTACAAGCGGCTCCCACTGCACACGCGACTTCGGGCAAACCTCCCCAACCGATTCGGGGGGATCGAGCATCCGCTGGCAGATGTTCCTTCACCCGACGATATCGATGGTCCCCGAAAGGTCGAGGAGGTCCCACGGGCTGTTCAACATTCTCCCGCAGCCAAAAAGCGCGACAAGAGAGGAATCGTCATCGACGAGCGGCTCCTTGCGGCCGAAGACGCCGCTGACGAGGCTGTCGACACTGCTGAAACGAGTGAAACGTTGTGTCACCACCTCCGAGAGACCCCCGGCGCACACCAAGACTTCCTCTATGCGATCGAGACCCCCGATGCCCATACCAAGCACAAACCCGAAGAAGATCTCTCCGAGTCGTTGGAACAGACGAACCAGCGGGAACGATCGCAGACACAGGATGTCTCGCTGGGACTCTGATGTCGTGGTATCGATGGGGAGATCGTCCGCTTACCAGACAAGCGTCGTCGATGACTCCGAGAACTTGGACAATGGAACTCCGTCGGTTTACAGCAAAGTTTCTGTCCAACCACCGAAATCGAATGGAACATTTCAAGCATCAATCGACTGATCACGAGGGAATCTTCGGAATCCAATACGTATCCCTGTAATCACACCTCTGTCCAAGATATCACTTCTTCATCGTCCGAGAATATTCCAATATCAGTTACGTGAATAGTTACATCCGACACAGTATCGACGGTACATCCATATACTATTTTACATATGTCTTCAAATATGATATATTCGTCAGAAGCATTCACGGGTTGGCTATGGCAGGCCATAACACACTCTACGTCGGAAGACGGCTGCTTCAATGAGAATAATCGGTCAACTGCCCAATACAGAACTCGTAAAACCATCGAATTTGGAAAATCGGGGTCGGTATAATTAGCTGGTATTTCAAGACCATGTCTTTCACTCACATTCAACATTGCAGCATCCTTCCTATCGTCCACCTTCGTAACGGTGTGACATCCTGACCGATATTGGTACATTGGAATATCGCCCTCAAACGTTACGTTCATGAACCCAGGTCCGTCACCGATTCTCTGTTGTGCTTCTTCAAACATCTGCTGGAGGCGTGTTTCCTTCTTCTCACTACTCCACTGAGCGGGATCCATCATCGAATACGAATCAGAGGCAACAGGCTTAACATCATATATTTGTATTTCAAACAGCAGACTACGGTGCTTCGTCCAGCAAGAACTTCCATGAATCGAGGGGAGGGGATCGCTCGGAGGTACTGAATGTGGCTCCCACTCCAATCGTTTGAGTCAGTCTATGAAATCCGATTTCAACGGTTGAAGACACAGAACGGCACAAATCCATCCAGAATTATTTTAGATTCCCATCTAGAGATGGTGTGAGTAATCGACAGAACAGAGATCCGTTCCGTCAATGTGAAATAATCGGCAGAAATGTAGTATGGGCCGACGCGGATTTGAACCGCGGACCTCCCGGTTATCAGCCGAGCGCTCAACCTAACTGAGCTATCGGCCCGCTGAACGTACTCTGTCGTACTGCCCTGTTCTGTTTAAGCGTTTCTTTTTGTCGGCCGCGAGTGACCGACTCTCAATCGTTCTGCCGGAGTATTCATTTGTCACTCCCGTCTCCTTTGACGCTGTATTCATCATCACCGAGATTGTACGTCGCGTTGTCCTGATTTTGGTTAGGAAAGCCCGATGTATAGATCGTTCCAGTGACGAATCCGTCGGTTTTGCCGTCGAGATACGGCGTGATGACGTATCGTTTTGCTAGCAATCGGACTGGATAACGTGTCGGAGGCAACACGAGGATCAGCCCAGTGAGATCCGTCACTAGCCCGGGAGTGAGAAAGAACACGCCGGACGCTATGAGGAGTGCACCGTCGACGAGTTCATCTTGGGGAACCTCACCTGTTCGCAGTTTCCGTTCAACTCGACTGATGGTGTGGCGTCCCTCTGCACGAACGAGAAGCATCCCAATGAGTGCCGTCAGTACGACGAGTGCGACTGTGGCAACCCAGCCGATCACTTGCGACACCAAAAAGAGGATGACGATATCGGCAAGGGGGATGAGCAATAACAGAGCGATGAGCCGCTTCATATCGGTACGTATTTACCCTAGATGCAAACGTGTTCCGGCTCTCATCAGGCATCCGCAACACGCATCTGTCGCGCCAACGGGAGATAATACAACGATGTGCCCCGAAACACTCATCAATTGGCGTGACTGGGGACCGGCTCCGTTCGAGGAGGCACGCGCCGCCACTCGTCCAGTCTTGCTCTCGATCTCTGCGCCCTGGTGTGAGTGGTGTGCCACGATGGACCGCGAGGCGTTCTCGAACCCCGCTGTCGCGGCGAATATCCACGACGATTTTATTCCGATCCGTATCGATGCGGACCGACATCCACGAGTCCGAGATCGATACACGATGGGTGGTTTTCCATCGACAGTGTTTCTCACCCCGGAGGGAGAGGTGATCACCGGTGCGACGTACATGGAAACAGAAAGTCTCCGGTCCGTTCTCGAACGAGTCCGGGAGACGTGGACTGAGAACGACGGAGGCAGCATTCCCCGTGCGCTCCGCGACACCGAGTTGCCCCGTGACACGCTCGATGAGCGTATCGTGACGCACATGGAACAACAGGTGCAAGCGGCCTTCGACGACGAATTCGGCGGCTGGGGAGACGGTCCGAAGTTCCCGCTCCCGCGGACGATAGAGTTCGCGCTGAAGCGGGATCGATCTTCTGCGCTCCGAACGCTCGAAGCGATCGCTACACATCTCTACGATACGTACGACGGAGGGTTCTTTCGCTATGCTGGATCGCGTGATTGGAGTGATCTCCACCGAGAGAAAGTGCTCGATACGAACGCTGCAATCTGTCGCGCATTCACAACCGCATACCTCTACACTGGTGAGGACCGCTATCGAGAGCCAGCACAGGAGACCATCGAGTACCTCACGACGACGCTCTGGACGGGCGATGCCTTCGCGGGCAGTCAAGCCGCGGGTGAGTACTACACCCTCGAACCAACCGAACGCGAGAGTCAAGAGCCACCCTTCGTCGACGAGACAGTGTTTGCCGATCGGACGTCGCTCGCTGTCGATGCGCTCTGTCGGTTCTACGCAGTCACCGACAACGAGGGCGCGCGGCGCTACGCAGAGCGTGCGCTTTCTCACGTGCTCGAAACACTCGTCAATAGTGCAGGGACGGTTTGTCACTTCGACGGTGGTTCCGAAGGACTGCTCCTCGATCAGGCACGAGTTCTTCAGGCACTCACCACGGCCGCCCAGATACTCGATCAAAAGTACATTGTCCCAGCGCAGACGGTCGCAGATTGGACGATTGAGCACCGAGAACGAGACGGAGCCTTCGTCGATGGATCCGACGGTCCCGCTCTGCTCGATCGACCACTCCAGCCGCTCGATACGACGGTCGAACTCGCAGACGCACTGATCGACCTCGCGGTTCTGACCCAGAACACGGAATATCGATCAGTCGCTCGGACAGCACTCGAATCGTTTGCTGGAGCACACGACCGGATGGGCGTCACGGTGGCGAACTATGCGAGTGCCGTCGCCCGCGTCGTGAACACGCCACTCGTGATCGAAATCGCTGACGAACCCGGGAGCGATCTCCACCGAGCAGCACTTCGCGTTGCCGATCACGAGAAAATCGTCGTTCTCACAGGGGAATCAGACGGGAAAGCGACCGTACTCGACGAAAGTGGACAGACGGGTCCAGTAACAACCCCTGACGCACTCGTTTCGCTCATCGAGGATGCGTAAACTCCCGATGTGTTTTTATCGTCGCAACAAAATTAGAGTACATAATGGCAAACCTCAGAGACCTCGGCCTTTCGGAGTACGAAGCGCGCGCCTATCGAGCGCTCCTTCAGACGGGACCGACAACCGCAAAGGAGTTGTCACAAGTTAGCGACGTGCCGATGGGGCGGATCTATGACGTGTTGAACAGCATTGAGCAGTATAATCTCGTTCGCTCACAGACCGCTTCGCGGCCGAAAAAATACGTCGCTGTCGAACCCTCGACTGCACTCAGTCGCCTGTTGGAGGATAAAAAGCGCGAGCTCGCTGAAAAGGAGAACCAGTATGAGGAGATTGTCGACGAACTCGTCACCTCCCTCGACAGCACAGAGCCACACGAGGAAACGTTCTGGACGGCCGCGGTCGGCCCCGAAGAGGTTGTCGATCTGCTCGTTGAGCGAATTTCCGTGGCCGATGAACGAGTCGTGATGGTTGCCTCGACAGTCTCACAGCAGTTTGATCTCGACGATCTCGGCGATCGGGTGTCCGCTTCCCTCGAAGCAGCACTCGATCGTGGCGTCGAGGTGTCACTGCTCATGCGTCCTGCGCTCGTCGATGCACTTCCCCCCACAGTCGGGAAGCGCTATCGGACTAGTCTCTCACCACACCGGAATTTCGACTGTCGAACGAGCGACAACGTCAGCGGCACGTTCACCATCGTCGACGATGTTGAGGTCTGTATCGAAGTCTCTCACCCACTCCGAGAGATGGATACATTTGCGATGATCAACCTCAAAGACAGAGGCTTCGCATCGGATGTTCATTCAGAGTTCGAACCGCGCTGGGCCGAGGCGGAAGCACTAACGTTCTAAGAACCACGATACAACCGATCCCAGTGCTGTGGCCATTTGCCACTCTACACTCAAAACTGGGTTACTCGATTCATGCGCTGAGCGACGAGTACTGCGGTGAGTTTAAATTCCAAATGCAGGCAGTGGGTGACACTCAGCGACCAATTTCAAAAATATCTGATAAGTAAAAGACGCACCAACAAGGGAGCAACGCTCGCTTACGATCCGTTCAGCTCGGACCGGAGGGCACTCATCTTTGCGACGCGTTCGGCGTGAGCGTTATGTTGGTGGATCGATTCGTCGTTCGACTGTTTCATCGTGATGATCGCATCATCCGGGAGGTCCGAGAACTGGTTGACGACTCCTTCGGCCATGGCACGGACACAGTCCTCGACAAATTTCGCGTCCGTGTGAGACGAGTAGGTCATGTGGTCTTCGTCGGGCCGTTTTGCGAGGTTGTAGATCCGTGCACTCATCGAATCACGGGCAACTTCGATGACGTCGGTGACATCAACGTTTGGTTCGCCCGCCGCTTCGATGGTGAGTGTAGCGTGTCCGCGCTGGGAGTGACCTGGCTGTGGAACCGTATCGAGGAACTGCTCGATGACTCCGTCCTCGACACCGAGGTCGAGGAGCGTTTCTCGGGCGCGGGCGGCAGACATTCCTTGCGAACAGGGACAGACGGTCATCCCAACGACGCGCGCACCAATCTCTTCACGAGTGCCGTCTTCGGTTGCTGTGGCACTCGCGATGATATCCGCAGTCGACTGGGTGAGGCGGTCTGACTCGGGCGTCTGATCGTGGACAGCGTATGTCGCCTCCATGTGGACTTCGGCTTTCGTCGTATAGTCGTGCTTTTCGAGGAGACGCTCGGCAGCGGTACCACAGACGTCTTCGACGCCGGAGGTAGTATCACTGACCGCGATCTCAAGTGTCTCGTCAATGACTTCCATGTTCCGGCTCATGTCCGCACCCTTCCGCCACTTTGGCAGATCGACGAACACTTCGAATTCAGCCATCAGTACGATGGGTCTGCGATCATCCCGATCGATCTTGACGAGCTTCTCGACCCCGGTCACGCCGACGCGGTTAAGCCCGATACTGACGGTCGGACTCGACGCCTGCACGTCCGGCAGCTGCTGGCTCATTATTTCGAGAAATGAGCCAGACCCGAATATGGGTTCCGAAACCCACATGAATTTCTCACAATTCGTTCGTACGGTTTTTGTTGCCCGGAACTTCGTATCGGGGTTTCCACAAACGTTCAACCAGACGATACCAATCGTATCGAAGCGAGCCAATGAATTGGAACCAACAGCGCACGGCGACTGGCCACGAAATTCTGTACCGACTCCACACTCATCACAGAAGTGACTGAGGATTGCAATTGCTGAAACACGGTGGAAAACAGCGTCTTAGAACGACGGTCTCCTTTGCCGTCTCTGAGAATACGCAATGGTGGACTGGGCTGGATCCAGTATGAGAAACCGCTCTGGCGCATCAGACACACCTAATCTACAAAATAGTGCGCTAAATGAGAAGTTGGATATCTGACTCAGCCATGTCTCGAATGGCTGTCGCCGCACCAACACCGACGGTAATGCCGTCATAGAAGTTGTCTTCGTCATATCCCATGAGATCGATTGTCATCTGACAGGCTTGGAATTCGACTCCCATATCGAGAGAAGTGTCAAGAAGTTCCTCGATCGTGGCTGTGTCGTTGTCTGCAATCTGCTTTTCCATCATCTTCGTTACGATTCGATCCATTCCCGGAAATGCCGCGATTGCGTTCGGAACTGACATATTAGGATTTCCGACCGAACTCAGCTTCAGATTCTTCGATTTCTCCTTATGAAGGATGTCCAGCCCCCAGAACGTGTGAAAAACTGTGACTTCGTACCCGAACGCTGCGGCGGTGCTTGCAAGAATGAGCGGGGGATAGGCCATATCGAGCGTCCCCTTCGTTGCGATAATCGATATTTTCGGCTGCTTATCACGGCTCTCTACGTCAGCAACCCGGTCCTCAAGAGCGACGACTCGCTCTTCGAGCTCTTCATGAGTCAAGCGCTCGTCGGACTCTGGCGTTTGCGGAGTGTCAGTACTCATTCTATGAGTCCGTCTTGCGGATGTAATGCGTGAATATCTCGCTACGCTCGTCCTGCTCAATGAGTTCGACGTCGCTGGTTGCAGCTGCCCAACCAGCGAGATCACTCATACTTCCGGGATCGGTCGCGAGAACTTCCAGAATCGCTCCTTCTTCGAGTTGATCGATAGTCTGCTTTGTCTTGACGACTGGCATGGGACAGTTCTGTCCCGTTGTGTCGAGTACCTCGGCAGTTTTGTGTGTGGTCATAATAGTGACTACATCGCACAATATTGGAGAGGACCGTAAAAACGTACCGATAGTAGACCTTATTTTGAACACAACTAGTCCCCCATGCTCCCCGTATTATCTACTATCATGGCCTATTAGTCACTTTCTCCCTTATTAGTATTGTGTGGATATAGAATTACTATGCAAAATCTTATTGGCGAGCCGTTTGTAGAAGCGAATGACAATGACCGACGGAGAGTACCATTCGGAGGATGATATCAACTCGATCCCGCCGAAAGAGCTGAAAGAACGTATCGACAGAGACGAGGACGTGTTTATCCTCGATATCCGAGCAGAAAATGACTTCGAGGAGTGGCACATCAGCGATGAGAACGTCGAGATCGTGAATCATCCGTATTTCACGCTGCTCGATGGAATTCCTGAGGAGTTACTCACAAAACTTCCCGAGGAACAGAAGCTCACCGTATTATGCGCGAAGGGTGGTTCCAGCGAGCTGGTCGCCGAAAACCTCCAACAAGAGGACTACGATGTCGATCATCTCGAGCGCGGGATGAAGGGCTGGGCACGGATCTACGAATACACCGAGCTCACGGTCCAGAGTGACGTAACGATCGCACAGTATCATCGACCGTCGAGTGGCTGTCTCGCGTACCTCATCGTCTCGGACAGCGAGGCCGCTGTTATCGACCCACTCCACGCGTTTACTGCTCAGTATGCACAAGACGTGCGAAACCTCGGTGCTGAACTGGTTTACGCGCTCGATACGCATATCCATGCAGATCACATCTCAGGCATTCGATCGCTCGCTGATCAGACAGGTGCGACTGCAGTTATGCCCGCGGCTGCCACAGAGCGTGGTGTCGATTACGATCAACCATACGAGACGGTTCGAAACGGGGATAGCCTCACCGTTGGTGAGGTAGAGATCGACGTTATCCACACGCCCGGCCACACATCGGGAATGACCGCGTACAAGGTCGAAAACGTACTGTTCACCGGCGACGGGCTGTTCACAGAAAGCGTCGCACGACCCGATCTCGAAGATCCAGCGGCGGCCACGGACGCAGCTGCGACGCTGTACGAATCACTCACCGAGGAGATCCTGACACTGCCCGACGACACGATCATCGCACCTGCACACGTTAGCGATTCCGCAAGTCAGTGCGAAGATGGCACCTACACCGCTATACTCGGTGAACTCACGGAAACAATGGACGTACTGTCGATGGATAAAGAGCCGTTCGTCGAGTTCATCGTTTCGAGCATGCCGCCTCGACCCGCTAACTATGAGGCGATCATCGCTACCAACCTTGGCGAGGAATCACCTGACGACGAAGAAGCGTTCGAACTCGAACTGGGCCCGAATAATTGCGCAGCGAGCGAATCACCACTAACGAATTGAGATGGGCACGGTATTGTGCTAACTATGCAAATTCTTTTGAATGTGTATCGCTAACCACGAGTAACCGATGGCCGACTCGATGAGCGAAATGCTCCGGCAGGATATGCAATGTGAGGGACTGTTGGAGTGTTTCCACAACCTCAAAGAAATCGACAAGGATGTGTTTCGATTGCTGAACGAGACAGATGAATCACTCACTGTCGACGGAATTGCAGATAAAATCGACCGTGAGCGGTCGACCGCCTACCGCTCGGTACAGCGACTGCTGCAGGCTGGATTCATTCAGAAAGAGCAGATCAACTACGAACAAGGAGGTTACTATCACGTCTACCATCCGCGGGCCGCCGAAGACATTACACAAGAGATGCAGCGGATGCTCAACGACTGGTATGCGAAGATGGGACAGCTCATTGGTGAGTTCAGCGAAAAGTACGATGACGAACCCGGCCAGCTATCACCAACTGAAAACTGATCATCTCTCATTACACAGCAACAAAAACGATCGATATGGATCCCTCGTGTTTGATTTCGACGCCGTGAGTTTGAGGTGAGCGTTCCGTTCGTACCCTGATTCTCATGTGAGGAGATAGCTTCCTCGTACTCGTCGTCTCAGTCACAATCGAACGATTAGTAGCAAAGTAGTGACCGTTGGAGACGAAACGGCATTCGAACGCTCATCCCAATTGCAATTTTCCGAGCGCCGCAAAGAAGTCGATATCCGGACCAGCAATCCGAACAGGCGGCGCTTCGGTCGAGAGTGAAATAGTCACCGGCGGATTGAGTTCTCGCTTGACTCGACCGTCACTAACAGCAACAGCCTGCTCGGCTCCATCGACGCGGACGGTCACGTCGGTGTCCGAACCAACCAGCAGTGGTGGCATCCCTTCTGTGGCACACATTTCGTTGACGACAAGTGCCGAAACGTCGGTGTGGACAAGCGGCCCACCTTCACTGAGATTGTAGGCAGTGCTGCCAGTCGGCGTGGAGACAAGGACGCCATCTGCGTGTCCACCAGTGTACAACGAGCCGTCGAGTCGAATCTCGATGTCGATACCATTTCCAGGACCGCGTTGGGGGCCCATGATGACCACTTCGTTCAACGCAGGAGAGAGCGTCCAGTCCTCACCCGTGGCCGTTAGTCGTGGGACCTCCCGAATCTTGACCGTCCCGTCACTGAGTTCTGAAATCGTTCGTTCGACGGCCGACACAGCGTTTTCTGGTGGTGTTGCGTTCAAAAATCCAACCTCACCGAGATTCACACCCATGATCGGCGTCGAACCAATCCCGCGCACGGCATAAAGAAACGTGCCGTCGCCACCGATACTCACGACGAGGTCACATCCGGCCATTCCTTCGATCGATACACCAGGTACGTCGAGGGATTTGGCTGTTGTCTCATCGACGACGACATCAGCACTCACGGAACTGCGGATGTCGCCTGCCAACGCCGCCGCCCGTGGGTTATCCTGCTGTGCGACAATACCGACTCGCATATCTGTGTATCGAACCCTGTCGTCAAAAACCCACGCACACGCGGGTGTTGTGGGATGAAACGGTGCGTTCACTCACATGGCAGGGGTTGACAGAATTAGAGAACTAGAGATATCTAGTCGTCCCCGGACGGCACGTCTTGTGCTTGGGCATGAGCTGGCGGGAGATACACGGACAGTCCAAACGTGAGAAGACAGATGACGAACGACACGGCAAAGACAGTCGTTAGGCCCTCCGTCAACACGAGGGTGAGGCCGTCCGGTGGGGTGGACGAATCAAGCAGCACGCGCTGGAGGTCACCAAGATCCGATACTCCTGGTACCGCATCAAGCTGATCGTTCATCACGAGAGTCATCACGATGCCGAGCACTGTGACACCGATCGTGCCACCGAGATTTCGGAAAAACTGTTGTGATGAGGTCGCAAGCCCCATCTGTTCGGTACCGAGCCGATTCTGGATCGTCGTCAACAATGGTGGTGTAATCATCCCCATCCCGACACCCATCACGAAGACGTTCACGAGGATAGCGAGGAGAGAGAGCGATGCCGTCCAGAACGCGCCAGCCACGAAGCTCGCTGTCATTATAGCCGCGCCGGTCACAATGAGCCGACGCTCGCCGAACCTGTTCACCTGTCGTCCGGAGACAAAGCTCATTCCCGACCATCCGATCGAGATCGGAAAGACCGCGAGTGCTGCGCTTGCAGCCCCGCCGTAGACGCTCTGGACGAACAAGGGCACGTAAGTGAGGGCTGCAAAGATGACGAAGCTACTGAAGAAGCCGACAGCGTTGGTGATAAGGAACACTCGATCCTCGAATAACGAGAGCGGGAGAATGGGAACCCGAACCGAACGCTCGATGCGGATGAACGCGAGCACGCTCCCGAGACCAACCACGAGCAGACCTCCGGTCAGTGCGATCGAGGACTCGGACAGTTCCAGCGCAAGGAGAATCGCCCCGACACTAGCTGAGAGAGCAAGCGCACCACCGTAGTCGACCTGTCGCTCGACCTCACCAGTTGTCTCTTCGAGTGATCGGGAGACCAGCACGATAGCCACGATACCGACGGGAACACTGAGATAGAACACCCACCGCCAGTCCAGAGTCACGACGATGAGATAGCCGAGTAATGGGCCGATGACGCTCGAAACACCCCAGACTGCGCTCCCGTAACCGATTGCTTTTCCTCTCTGATCAGGCGGATAGATCACACCGAGAATGGTGTACGGAATTGCGTACATTGCACCCGCTCCGATGCCCTGAACGGCTCGAAATACGATGAGCTGGTCCATCGATTGGGCCGCCCCAGCGAGCGCGCTCGCAAGTACGAAGACGACGACACCGATGTAAAAGAACCGCTTTCGGCCATAAATATCTGACAGCCGACCGAACAACGGCATACTGATCGCCGCAAACAACATGTACGCAGCAAACACCCACGAGTAGAGACTAAGCCCACCGATCGACGCCACGACCGTCGGCATCGCTGTGCTCACGATCGTGCCGTCGATCCCAGCGAGAAATATCCCAAGCATCATGCCAAGCGTGACGAGGCGTCTATTCGATGTCGGCTGTTCCATAGATGAAGCGATGCGTTCCGACTACAAAACGCCGCGCCGAATCGTGGCGATATTCAAATTTTGATTCCCATAGCACAGTGACACGAATCGAAATTGCAGAACGCTATACAGTGTCCATACGAGAAGTTACGAAGGTAGTGTTGACGAAACAGAGGGCATAGAAAATCCGTTGTCAGCGGTGGGGATGGGATTCGAACCCATGAGGCCATAGGCCACCTGTTTTCAAGACAGGCGCGTTAGTCCACTCCGCCACCCCACCTGCGTTCTCCTATATTCCCGCCTCTGTTTAAATTCTAACGATCAGCGCGTCAGATCCAGTCCGTGTTCGCATTCGACGATAGACAGTCCGAGGCTGTCGAGGAACGCGGTTGTGTGCTCGGGAACGAGGCGGCCGGCGCGTCGACGGGCACGGATGAGTGCAAGCGCCTCAGCGAGATCAGTCCCGGATTCGACGACAGGAAACTGTGGGAGGAAATCAACCTCGTGGCCAGCGTCGATTGCTCGATCAGTCAGTGTTTCGACAGCAGGAGCGGTGTACGCGTCAGCGTAATCAATCGTCTCTCTGAATCCAGCGTAGTAGACTCGACCGTCGGTCGATGGTCCGAGAATGACAGGAGACCGTCGGAGTTTCATCGCGGCGGTGTCAATCTGCTGGCGAGAGAGAAACGGTGCGTTCGGTTTCACGATGGCGACCGTTCCTACACCCTCTCGTTCGAGGAGATGCGTCGCCGTATTGCCAGCCCGTCCCGAAAACGTCTCACCAACCTGACGCTCGAAACGAGCCACATCGGGATCGTCGAGCGTGTTGTCAACAACTGCCCGAACGTGGGCTTCAGCTTCGTCTTTAGATTCTGATTTTGGCTCTGACTCTAATTCTGATTCGACGGTTTTGGTTTGTCCGTCGTGTTCGGGAAGTGCATCGTCCGGCCGGTAGTTGACGAGCAACTCACCCCCGCTCGCTTCGACAGCACGACAGGCATCTTGCAGCATCGCGGTGTAGAGTTCGGTCGCTTCGGTGGTCGAAAGCGGCGATGTTTCGGGAAGAGCGGTGAGAACGAGACCATCGCGGGGTGGATCACAGAGAACGGCAATCGTGGTCATACGAGTACTGGGTGGGGCGCGACCTTTATCATCCCGGCTTTGGAAGCGGTGGTATGGATTTGACACGAACGGTCGGCGTGCTCGCTGTCCTCACGACTGTTGTTGGCGTGGTGGGTGCGCTCTTTTCATTCGTTGCTCGACTGCTGGCTGGATCGTACGTGATTCCAGTGATACTTGCTCTCTTGCTCCTCAGTGCAAGCATCGCTGCAAGCGTTGGTACTGGTGTGTTGTCAAGCCGATTTCTCTCGAATCCGTACTGGTGAATCAATAACTGAAAATAGTTCAGTGGTGCGTGGAGGAGCGTTATTCTTCTCGGTCTCTGTTCTCCGGGCTCCGTGGGTGGTACTCCGTCTCGTATTCACCGGGACGGTCGTCGAGACGGTCCGGATTGAGGTAGCCACCGAGGAGCATGAAGTCGACGATTGTGAGGTTGACCATTGCCTCAACGACTGGGACGCCCCGAGGCGGGAGAACGGGATCGTGTCGACCAATAACTTGAATCTCTTTTTCCTCGCCCGTCTCCCAGTCGACTGTCGTCTGTGTTTTCGGGATGGATGTGGGGGCATGCAGCGTCACTTCCCCGTAGATCGGCTGGCCGGTCGTGATGCCGCCCTGCAGGCCGCCGTGGTCGTTACCGACGGGGATGGGATCGCCGTCCTCATCGAAGGTCCAGTCTTCGTTGCGCTCGCTCCCGGTCTGTTCGCGCGCTGTCCGACCCAATCCGAACTCGAATCCTGTAGCGGCGGGAACGGCCATCATCGCCTGTCCGAGGCGTGCGGTAACTGAATCGAATCGCGGAGCTCCCAGTCCGCGTGGCACACCACGCGCCTCAAAGTAGATTGAACCACCGATCGAATCGCCCTCCTGCTGGTATGTTTGGATGCGCTCGCGCATCCGTTCTGCCGTCTCAGGATGAGCACACCGCACCTCGTTTTCCTCTGTATGTTCGAGGAGTTCATCGAACGATACATCAGGAGACTCGATGTCACCGATCTGATTGACGTGTGCTTTGACCTGAATTCCCTCGCGTTCGAGGAGTTTCTGCGCGATTGCTCCAGCAGCGACCCAATTAACGGTCTCGCGAGCGCTCGAACGACCACCACCACCCCAGTTTCGCGTCCCGAACTTCGCAGAGTAGGTGAAATCTCCGTGACTCGGACGGGGTGCGGTAATGAACGGTTCGTATTTCCCCGAACGAGGGTCTTTGTTCTGAATCCCCATCCCGATCGGCGTTCCCGTCGTATAGCCGTCCTGCAGACCGCTGTGAATCTCGACAGCGTCGGGTTCGTCGCGGCTGGTCGTGATCATCGATTGGCCGGGCTTGCGCCGATCAAGTTCGTGCTGAACGTCCTCTTCAGAGAGTTCGAGACCCGCCGGACATCCAGAGACCGTGACACCCATCGCCGGCCCGTGACTCTCACCATAACTGGTGACGCGAAAGAGCCGACCAAACTCGTTTCCATTCATTACTCGGGTATTGGAGGCGGGCCATTTAGGTGTTGCAACTCGCGCAACCGAGGAGACAGAAAAGCTCTGCGTTACTCGATGTACACACACGCCAGATACTGTGTCGGCGTCACAGCAACACAGCACACACCCAGAATTACAACACGCCGGTGATGAATCCAAGGCCCATCAGAATCAGAACGGCTGCTGAGATCGTCGGGAAGTATTCGGCGTAGCGCTCGGCACGTTCTTCGTACCGTTCGAAACCAGCAATAAATAACATGGTCAGTGCAACGAGCGCAAGGATCACAGCAAGTGCATAGACGAGCATCAGTTCGAGACAGTACGACGAACCGGTACACATCGCAATGATCTCGAACTCCTCCTCGTGCGCAAATCCGAGGAAAAACGCGGCACTCGTGATTCCCCACAACCCACGCGAATCATCAGGCGATAGCTCGCTGTGGTCGTGATCGTCATGATCATGGTCATAATCATGCTCGTGATCATGATCGTGGTCGTGATCGTGATCGTGATTTTTTTCGTTCTCGCTCTGAGCATGAGTGTGTGAGTGGCCATTCCGATACTCGTAGATGCCGAGTAAGATGAGGAGCACACCAGCAACGTAGTTCAGTCCATCGAATTGTCCGATTCCGCTGTACGTTTTGAGGAGGAAAAAGAGACCGACGACAGCGATAGAGCTGATGAGATGTCCGATGCCAATAAGAAGACCGGAAATGAACCCGAAAATCCACCGATTTGATGTGTCAATAGCGTACACTGCTGCGACTGGCCAGCCGTGACCCGGTTCGGCTCCGTGGATGAGTCCGAGAGCCACCGCACCGACAAACACCGAGAGCGACCCATCAAGCATATCAGAAGACAGAACAGCCATTGATAAGATGGTTGTTATGATCGGAATGGGGATATCGTAATAACCGGGACATCTTTGCTGGAGAGATCGAATATCCGCCATGCGTACGAGCCTGAATATTCCCAAAGAGGATCTCGCGGCATTCGATGCAGTCTGGCAATCGGAAGGCTACGACTCGCGTTCGCGTGCGGTTCGAGAGGCCATTCGAGAGTACACGGAAGCCCACGCACGCCTCGAAGAGACGACTGGCGAGGTCGTTGCTCTTCTCGCGTTCGATTACGAACACCACGCAGTCATCGAACCGCTCCATACAGTCCAACACGAGTTTCAGGACGTTATCAGCGCGACCAGCCACGCACATCAGGGAGACTGGTGTCTCGAAGGAGTGTTCTGTCGTGGGTCGGCTCCACGTGTTCGTGAACTCGTGTATGAGCTCAGAGATTTCGACGCCGTTGGTCGAGTGAAAGTGATGACACTCATGGCCAATGATGACTGATGACAGCGAGATCGACGACGGAAGGGTAGTGATAGAAATAACAACAATAGTAGCGATGAAATGAATATCAAAATAAAAATGGACATGGATTTTCCGAGCGTATTCATTGTGCGGCAAAAACCGCCAAGACTCATTACCCCCCAGAGAGAGACTCCACTATGAGTTTCGCCGAGATGGACATCGACACTATTTGGATGGATGGCGAGTTCGTCGACTGGGATGAAGCACAGATACACGTCCTCACGCACGGACTCCACTACGGAAGCGGTGTCTTCGAGGGGGTCCGCTGCTATGCGACCGAGCATGGTCCAGCTATCTTCCGGTGGGAGGAACATCTCGAACGGCTATACAATTCCGCAAAGCCCTACGGACTCGACATCGAGTATACCAAAGAAGAACTTACCGAGGCGACGGTTGAGCTCATCCGCCGTCAAGATCTCGCGTCGTGTTATATCAGACCGCTCGCGTTTTATGGATACGACAGCCTCGGTGTGAGTCCGGAAGGCTGTCCGACACAGGTCGCTATCGCCTGCTGGCCATGGGGGACGTATCTGGGCGAGCAGGCGCTCGAAGAGGGCGTTGACGTGATGGTTTCCTCGTGGCGCAAGCACGCATCGAGTCAGATCCCGACGAACGCCAAAACCACTGGACTGTATGTCAACAGCCTTCTCGCTGGCGAAGAAGCGCGACGAAACGGCTACGTCGAAGCCATTGTTCTGAATAAGGAAGGAAACGTTGCCGAGGGACCAGGTGAGAACATCTTCGTCGTGCGTGACGGCGAGATCTACACACCAGGACTCGCAGAGAGCATCTTGGACGGTATCACACGCAGAACTGCCATCACGCTCGCCCGCGAACAGGGGTATACGGTTCACGATGAAGCGACGATCAGCCGTGGTGAGCTGTACACCGCTGACGAGCTCTTCTTCACTGGAAGTGCTGCCGAAATCACGCCAATTCGTTTGGTTGACGACGTTCAGATCGGTGACGGAACGCGTGGACCTATCACTGAAGACGTGCAGTCGGCGTTCTTCGATCTCGTCGAGCGACGCGTGAGCGACCACGATGAGTGGTTCCACTACGTTTCGGAGTGAGCCATCGTATTTGATTCGGTGGTGCAAGCTGTTCGTGCTGGAGATTTGCTTCGACAGTCAGAATTGAGAGTGCTGATGAGCAAGCAGGCTAGTCCGACACCTGAACAGACACGCCACCAAACACCGCAATGAAAACAATAAGATGAATCGACAAGAGTGAACGCGGATCAACTCGTATCGTTGGTTCTGCTTCCAGACACACCGCCGCAGTGAGATCGTATTTGTGGAGCACCATCGTCACGGATTTCGATTACGATTGTTTCTGTGTCACAGTTACCGTTTGGAGGGACGTACTCAGCCGTGCGTGGGTCGCTCTCATCAACATGAATGGTAATCGTGTGCGCTGGGCCACGAAACGTGCCAGCGACGGTGGTCGCATTCGATTTGATTTGGTACTGAAATCGAAAGAGGTGTTTCTCGTCAGGATTGTCAATGGTAACTGTCACATTACGTGCTGAGTCACCGAGGTTTTCGACGACAACGTTCCGGTTCCGTTTGGGCATGTCCATCCCGAAGAGCTGTCCGAGACATCCAGATGTGGCCGAGAGGACACCGAGACAAACAGCACCGACGACAGTTCGTCGGGAACACGGTCGTCTCCGAACGCTTGAAGATGACATAGTACAGGATTTACGCCATTCCGAATGAATCATCCGACATCAGATTGTTCCGTTTATCAACATATTTTTTTTATGCCGTCGTTTTTCGCTCTGCTGAGAACCGCGATTCCGCGATTGCGAATGCGAGTGTGCTGAACACACCGAGCAACGTGCTTGCGGTGAGGACAATAGCGAGAAATGAGAGATTAACATATGAGAGTACGTGCGCGCTCACGCCGTAGAGAACGGCTGCGATGGCCAGTACATAGAAGGGAGCGTTGAGGTGACGCCACCGGAAGGTGTCGTGGAGATACTCGTCTGTAATGTGGCCGAGACTCGCTGTGACTCCAGCAGCGGCAAGCCAGTATACAGCGCCGTAGACGAGCGCAGCACCAGTCGTGAGAATACCAACCGGAGCGCCCGATCGGAGGCTGGAAAGCGTGTCAACGCCGTTTACACTGCCAATTACGATCAGTGCGGCTGCAACGACGTACGTCACAATCGTTACTCGACCAGTGTAGAGGCTCGTTCGGGCACGCTTGACGGCAGTGTCGAGAACCCGGTCAAGCCCGAGTCCACGGAAGAGGAGATAAGCCCCAAGAGAGCCACTCAGTGCCCCGAGCGTCGCACCAGGGAGATTAAAATGATTTGCCACTTCGACGAGCGGGTAGACGAGCAAGAGGACGCCAAGTGGAATAAGGATGGTACCACGCGTCTCGGGGTCATCAAGCACCTGCTTAATCGTATAGTACATCGATTCGAGATCTTGTGCCTGCCGGACAACGACCCGCTGAACACTATCTATTGGGACACGGGAACGGATGACCGGGATGACGCTCTCGTCTTGTGCACCATCAGTGACGACGATAGCGTGTACGTCTTCGCCGGTTGATAACGAGGCGAGAACGGTATCGACCTCTTCACCGACTTTTCGGTTTGCGGCGACATCGCTCCCATTCGTTCCAGTGACGACCGCTACCTCAACTGTCTCGTCATCGATGTGGTCGTAGAGGTGTATCCCTTCGAACACCACGTTGACATCCGAATCCTCGGGATCTGCGGTAGCGAGTGCAACAGCTGCTTCTTCTACAGACTCGCGCCCGACGACTGGCGTCTGTAGTCCAGTCTTGCGTCCAAGATCGTCGTCAAGGTCGACACACAGCACCAGCAACATCACTCGACGGTACAGCCCCCGGGGTAACGAACTTATCGGGCACGAATCGAATCCCGGATGTGTGCAGTGCGAATCTATGATCAGCCGATCGAACGGTTGTACGATCTACGGCGACCGACAACGGACAGTATATCCCTCCGGCGACCGTGCAAGCAACCATGCGAACGAGGCGTCAGGTGCTCGGTACGCTCGGTGCGCTCGGTACGGTGACGGCGCTCGCTGGCTGTGCCAGTCGAGCAGACAGACAGAGCGGCGGAGCAGGGCTGTTCGCCCCTGAATTTTCTGACCGATCTATCCCAGAGCAGTACACCTGTGCAGGTGGAGATATTTCACCAGAACTCGAATTTTCAGATGTTTCCTTTGACACTGAGGCGTTCGCGCTTATTATGGATACTGTCGATGCGTCCGGTTCGAAGCCGTTCGTCCATTGGCTTATCTGGAACATCCCAGCAAACACGACGACACTTCCAGAGGGTATTCCACAACAACCACGAGTCGAACTTTCCGAACGTGGAACTGATCCCGGATTCCCTGCGACCGTCACCGGAACGACTGGGCCGGTACATCAGGGAACCAATGGGTTCGGTGAAATAGGATATCGTGGTCCGTGTCCCCCACCAGAAGAACCGCCATATACCTACGAATTTACGCTGTATTCACTCCGATCAACGATCGACGTAGCTCCTGGAGCGAAGCGCCCAGCACTCGAATCGGCCATCCAGAGTGAACTCATCGGGGAAACGACGCTGATAGGAACATTCGATCGATAAGCCAAATAGAGACAGCACACGATGCGGTCTGCAATTCGGGAAAGAACGCACGACTTTTCAGCGTCGACCGGATATCGAACGTAACGGATGATCTCAAAGGGCTGTGAACAGTGTGCCGAGGGCGGCAAGATGGTGCTGTTCGTCTACGGATACTGTGACCAGCGTGATTGCTTTTACTGCCCGCTCGGTGAGAATCGCAAGAACGTCATGGACGTGTACGCCAACGAACGGCTGATCGAAGAAGACGAGGACATAATCCGCGAGGCAAAGCGCATGGACGCCCTCGGAACATCGATCACCGGAGGAGAACCACAAGAAGTCCTCAACCGTACCTGCCGATACCTGTCTCTATTGAAAGATGAATTCGGAGAGGATCATCACACGCACCTGTATACTGGTATTACGGGCGGTCGGGAGAACATGCGTCGGCTCGCGTCCGCCGGTCTCGACGAGATCAGGTTCCACCCACCGTACGAACTGTGGGGCGATCTCCACGGGACCGAGTGGGAGGATATCCTGTACATTGCCCGTGAAGAAGGACTCACACCCGCGTTCGAGATTCCCGGCATTCGGGCCGAATCGGAGTTCCTCACGTTTCTCGATGAGGGCGCAGCGGAGTTCTGTAACATCAACGAGTTCGAGATGAGCGACGGAAACGCACAACGAATGAAAGAACAGGGCTATGAACTCCGCGATGGCCACATGAGTGCCGTCGAAGGGAGTCACGATGTGCTCGAAGAGATGGGCGAGCACGAGCGCGTCTACTTTTGTACCAGCGTGTTCAAGGACGCTGCCCAACACCGCAATCGTCTGAAACGAATGGCGCGCAATGTTCAACGGCCGTTCGATGAGATAACAGACGATGGAACCCTCGTCTATGGGAAGACGTGGTTGACAGAAGCAGAACTGCAAGCACTCGGTGTCCCTGAAGAGTACTATACGGTGAAGACGGACCACGTCGAGCTCGCGTGGTGGCTTTTAGAGGAGCTCATCGAAGAAGGCGATGCGGGACGTGGCGAAGTCGTTGAGCAGTACCCGACTGTGAACGGAACCGTCGTCGAGCGAACGCCGTTGGCGTAGCGCCGGTAGCTTCGTGAGATGGGATCTATCGATTGAGTATAGCTTTGTACACTATACTAGCGCTTTCATGTCTTCCACAAACTGTTCTGTGTTCTCGAACATCTCATCGAGATCACCTTCGATCGGATCGTGTTCGTAGTCCGCTGTCTGTCGTCGCGTTCTCATCGCGTTTAGAAAGCGGCCATCATCGCGGCTTGCTTCGTTTTCCATTACGATCTCTTCTCAGAAATCAGATACGACTCCGTTGTGTGTCGTCGGATCGAATCCTCGCGTATGGAGTACGGCTATTGCTGCGTGAAAACAAGCGTAGTAGAGTCGATTTACGATCGCTCGATCTGTTCCGCCGGTCTGTCGAAGCTTGGTGGCATCAGCCAACGCCTCGTTGGCCCGCTCGAATTCCTCTGTCGTGTACTCATCCATATAATCGACCCTCTCTCCGTACGTTTCGCAGAAATGGAAAATCCTTCCGAGACTCAAATTTCTCTCTCGTTTTGATGTGTGGACTTATCACAACGCCGTGTTCGAGACCGATGTCGAACGCTAGGGCGTAGAGCGTCTCCGCCTCCTCAGTCGTTGTAAGAATCACAAGAATATCGACATCGGAATGTTCGGTCGCCTCGCCTCGTGCTGTACTCCCGTAGAGGATAATTTCGTGAATATCATCCCCGAGTACTTCCTTCGCTCCCTGCGCGAACGCCTCAAATGCTCGTTCTCGCTGTCGGGTCGCTTGTGTACTCATAATAAGCCCTTAGACGGCCAGTTATTCAATCTCTTGGGTGAATACGCAAAGACCAGTATGATTCCTCCGATGGTGTCCGAATCAACAGTCGAGAACTTCACCATGACCGCGTTGGTCGACTCCGATGGGTTAGTTCGATCAAGTACGTACGAAATAACGTATACGACCAGTGAAGGAGAGACACACAGCAGGACGGGTTCGATCCGGTTCAACGGCGCCGATACCACGACGGTTACCGAACCCGCGTGGGTCGAGGAGGCACAAGCCGAAAGCTAACTAACAATCAGATCTCCGACTCGAGCAGTTCGATATCCCCGACGATATCGTAGGGATCGTCTCCTGCACGAATTCCTTCCAACATGACGAACGCCGCTTTCGGTGCGAGGAAGTGCCGACAGATCACTCTTCCGAGTGGCGTCGCGGTCGCCCCGTCGATGAAGTCGTACTGGATGAGTTTTCCGAGCGCGTGTTTCGTCGGCACATCTCCGATCATTCGGTCGTTGAGACGCTTTGCACCTCGACCGGCAACAACGATGTTCGCAAGCGTCTCTTCGACGGCCGCTGACTCGTCGTAGGGCGTCACGACTGACTCCATCTCTCCTTTAAGAAGTTTGAACGCTACCTCATCCTCGGTCATTCCCATGGAGTTATGGTACGTGCCATCGGGTTCGACGAGGAGGTAGACGGTACCTTCGTCGTGGAAGTCAGGACGTCCCGCGCGTCCGAGCATCTGACTGAACTCCTGCACCGAAAGCCACTCGATGCCCATTGCAAGCGAGTCGAAAATGACCTGCGATGCAGGAAAGTCGACGCCAGCGGCGAGCGCGGCGGTCGTCACAACGGCAGCGAGCTCCTGATCTGCGAATTTCCGCTCGACCGTCTTTCGGCGCTTATAGTCCAGCCCAGCGTGATACGGCGCACTATCGTACTCCAGCGACCGACTGATGGAGTGACAGCGCCGCCGTGAATTGGTGAAGATGATGGTCTGGCCGCGATAGTCTTTCGACGATTTCGTATCGAATGCACGTCTAACGAGCTTGTTCTCGATATCCGATTTATCGTGCCCGTCCGTGAACGTAACGTGGCGCTCAATAGGAACTGGTCGCTCCTCGAACTCAATGAGTGTCGCATCGAGCGCGCCCGCGAGCTGTTTGGGGTTGCCTACAGTCGCGGAGAGATACACCCACTGCGTGTCCCCCTTGTCCTGCTCACAGTAGTGTTTCAAGCGGGAAATGAGGCCATCGAGACGGTGACCGCGTTCGGTTTCCCCAAGGGTGTGAACTTCGTCAATGACGACAGTGCCGATATCACCGAGATCCTTCCCGGTGCGAAGAGCGTGGTCGATCCCCTCGTAGGTCCCGACAATAACGTCCGCACCGGGATTGAAGCCCGCACCACCATCACGGATACGGCTCGCCCCAACCCGAATTGTCACGTCTACGAGAGAGCCGTACGCTTCGTCGAACTGTTCGTGTTTCTGGTTCGCCAGCGCGACGAGTGGGACGAGAAAGAGCATCTTTCCCTCCCCAGAGAGGATACGATCGATACCGGCGAGTTCACCGATAAGCGTCTTCCCTGTCGCGGTCGCACTCACGACGAGCTGATCGCGTCCCGAGAGGACGCCGTTTCTGACCGCGAGACTCTGGACTGGGAGGAGCTGCTCAAACTGTTCGGTGATGAGCGATGCGAGCTTCGGATTGAGATCAAGCGCATCAGTCGGGACGGGATCGACCGCATCGACCGTGGAGCTAATCTCATCAAACTTCGTAAGTTCGGGGTCGAGACGGCCTTTCAAGAGGTTCACTATCCGATCGAGATCGCCGATCTCGACTAACAGATCTTCGAGACGCTCGCGGGCACCGGACTGGAGACTCCGGTAGTTGAGCTCCCGTTCGAGTTCGCGCTTTGCACAATCGAGACAGATGTGTTCACCGTCGGCACGAATATCCGTCTCACTCGTTAGCGGTGAGTATCGACCCGCGCTCGCGCAGTATCGGCACGTCCGAACGACCTTTGCACCGAGCTGATAGCCGTCCAGCATCGATCGAATCTGATCGCGTCCGTTCCGTGATGTCTGCTCGGAGATACGGATGCGCGTCGCGCGTCGTGCGATGTCGACGAACTCCTCGGGCCGACGGAGGTCTTCACCCGACCCTTCACTCACACGAAACCGAGCCGGACGAGGTCCGGCATTCGTCTCTTTCAGCTCAAGAATCGCCTGCAGCAGCCGCTCGTTATCACGGGTAACGACGACAGTGTAATCGTCGGACCGTTCGTGGAGGAACAGGGTGTCGACCGCCGAAACCTGCTGAGACACGGACCCTACTACCCGGCGGGGCTATTTGACTGTCCCGAACTCGATGCACCGTTCATCAGAGACGGGCGTCGAGATCGAGGTACGATTCAAACGTCGTCAGACTCTCTAGAGCGACACCGAACGCCTCAATGTCGTTCGAATCGGTGGTGTTGTCCATACGGAGTGATTTCGCTTGGTCGGCACCCATTGGGGCGCCCGGAAGCGGACCGACGACAGTGAGACCGATATCGACGAGCTGCATCGGGATCGGAACGATCGTCACCGACTGTCCACTCGCTCGGTAGACGAGTTTGGTAACGTCCGCGAGTGTGAGCATTTCCGGGCCGGCAATTTCGTAGGTCCCGTCGAACGCGTCGTCTTCGATCGCATCAGCGAGTATCGGGACGAGGTCACCAACCCAGATGGGCTGGAACCGAGTACGCGTCCCCCCGCCTGGCAGTCCCGTTACAAACGGCGTGGTGAGTTGTTTTGTGAACGAGACAAATTCTCCACCGTCACCAAACACGATTGACGGACGAATGATGACGTGGTCGAGAGTGGCATTTCTGATGACGGCTTCGGCCTGACCCTTCGCTTTGATGTATGCTGTGTCGCCGTTCGGGTCCGCCCCGAGTGCGCTCATCTGAACGATCCGACCAACGTCGTTCTCTTGTGCCGCGCGAACGATGTTTTCGGTCCCGCCGAGATGGACGTCAAAGTGCTTTCTGTCGCCGCCACTCGGTTTGAACAGCGGCGAGAGGGCGACCAAATTGACGACAACATCCATCCCATCGAACGCAGGCGCGATTGAATCGTACGCAGTGACATCACCCATCGCCGTCTCGACGCCGTCGGAAAGATTTGTCTCACTTGGAGTGCGCGAGAGTGCGATCACGTCATGACCGCGCGAGTCTAGTTCATTGCACAACGCCGTCCCGATAAAGCCGCTCCCACCGACGACTAGCACACTCATAGTATCATATTTGTTCGATAAAGACGTAAAACTATCGTGCGAATACAATCGGTTTCAGTCTACTGAGAAGACTGTTGTACAGAGTAGCAATACGGGAATGCATGAAACTCAGTTGCATGTTCTCTCAGAGAGGCAGTTCTGAGACCGTACTGTCTTACTATGAGACCCTCGTATCCGAAGTATGCTTATCACGCTCGAAGGTATCGATGGAGCCGGTAAGACGACAGTGCAAGAGGCGCTTGAAGCGACTGTCGACGCCGTATTCACAGGGGAACCAACTAGCTCGTGGTACGGAGAAAGCGTCGCTCGGTCGTTGGCTGACAACGAGGCGGATCCACTCGCCGAACTGTTTCTCTATACGGCAGATCACGCAGATCATCTCGCTCGGGTAATTCGTCCAGCACTCGATCAGGGTGAAGTCGTTATCTCAGATCGCTACTCGGACTCACGATATGCGTATCAGGGAGCCAGTTTGGAGGGTGTCGTTCCGCGACCGATGGAGTACATACGTGGGATTCATCAACCATTCACTCGTCCGCCAGACGCTACGATCTACCTCGATATCTCCCCAGAAGAAGGTGCAAAGCGCGCGGGTGCGAGTGATAAATTCGAACAAGCGGGCTATCTCACAGCCGTTCAGGAAAACTACGAGCGACTGATCGGATACGATCCCGATCGCTTCATTCGGATCAATGCCGAACGCTCGCCTGAAGCGGTCATCGAGGATGTCGAACGAGCGATCGAACGGCTGCTAGAAGGGTAACAGGGCTTCTTGTCGTTTGTCCCCAAGAATCCTCTATGAATACGAACGCGACACTACCCACTCCTCGACGCTCTCGATCACCTCAGCGTCTGTAGCCGCCGTCGGTGAGAGTGACGCCGTCTCGACGATCATCAAGGATAGAGAATGTATCGTCAATCGCACGGTGTTGCCGTACAAGCAGTCGATCGACTGCTTCGGATGCGACTTCCTCCACGGTTACACCGCGCTCGATAGCGATCTGTCGGAGAGACTCGTATTCGTCCTCCGTCAGTTCGATGTGCACCCGTTTTCTCTCATCTTCTCCCATATTCGTCTCAATTATCCCCCGACACATAATTTTTCTGTATATCAAATGTATTTATAAATCAAAACGTGTGTTTAATTGTATCAGTCGACGTGCTCGGAGGGCGAGCACAAAGTCCTCCTGAAGCACTTGCTCACTTGCTATCGTTCGTGTTACTATTTCGTTGGTAGCGTAACCTCCTCGGGTGCGGGCATCCAGAAGTAATCGAACGCGATTCCGATAGTAACCGGCAGTACAACGAGGAGGCCGATCACGAGTCGTGGACTTCCGATATCGAATCCAAAGCCGGCTGCGCTCATGATTTGCGTAAGGATCACGAGAACCGGAGGGATGATTAAGAGGGCGAACACCACCGGACCCCAACTCGTTTTGAGTCGGACGCGGAAAAAGCGAGTCATCAGCGCCGTAATGGCGGTATTGACGCCGATCATGACGAGTAGTTGAATGACATCGACGACCGAAACCATATGTGTGGTTTGATTTCTGTCCTCTTTGTCGTGTCGAAGGCCACCGCAACGTCTTTCAGCGTTTGTGCCGATTCGCTTGCATGCACCGGGTCATTGACGAGGGGGATCTTGCGTCAACGTCGTTCGATATTGAGGAGGCACGCGCGCTCTTGAGAGACATGGTTCGTGCACGAACGTTCGACGATCGGGCGCTCTCGCTCCAACGGCGAGGATGGATGAGTGGATATCCACCTTTCCGTGGTCAGGAAGCGTCACAGGTCGGAGCCGCCCACGCGATGGGCGAAAACGATTGGCTCGTGCCGACGTACCGATCGAACGCGATGCAACTCGCCCGTGGTGTTCCACCGAGCGATATCCTTCGCTTCCGTCGGGGACATCCCGAGTACCATTCAGATCATCAGATTCCCATCTTTCCACAGGCGGTCCCGATTGCCACACAGACACTCCACGCTGTCGGTATTGGAATGGCTCGAAACTATCGACACGGAGACGATGCCCACGCTGTTCTCTGCTACCTCGGTGACGGTGCAACGAGTGAGGGGGATTTCCACGAAGCGCTCAATTTCGCGGGCGTATTCGACGCTCCAGTCGTTTTCTTCTGTGAGAACAACCACTGGGCCATCAGTCTGCCCCGCAATCGCCAGACAGCAGCGGACAGTATCGCTATCAAAGCCGAGGCGTACGGATTCGAGGGCAAGCAGGTTGATGGCAACGATCCACTTGCTGTGCGATCGTCCGTCGAGAGCGCGCTCGAAACCGCCCGAGCAGGCAGTCCAATCCTCATTGAGAGTCTCACGTACCGTCAAGGAGCGCATTCGACGAGCGACGACCCAGACCGATATCGTGATGACGTCGATCTCCCTGAATGGCGTACCGCCGATCCGATCGAACGCTTCGGGACGTATCTCCGCGAACAAGACGCTATCGACGACGAGTTCATTCCCACCGTCGAAAACGAAGTTCGTGACGAGATCAGCGACGCTGTCTCGACAATCGAAGAGACCGAGACGACAGATCCGTCCGATGTCTTCGACTTCGTCTACGCAGATCTCACGCCGCGGCTCCGAGAGCAACGAGCGTCGATCCAATCACGATAACCAGAACAGCTCAAAAATTCGTGGGCATTAACCCGTTAGATCGCGTCATCAGGATCGTGTTTTTCCTTCATCCGGGTGACTTCGTCCGCGTACTGTTTCCGGGTTTTTTCATCTACAAGTGCGAGATTATCCTGTTCGACGAGGAGGCTTGCACTTGTCTCCCGCTCTGAACCGCTGAAACTCGTCACTGCTCGCTCTTTGCGGAATTCGTACCGGCCGTCCATCGTTGCGTAGGTGAGAATGATGAGGTTCTGTTCGTCGTCGGAGTATGTGCGTTCAACGAGCCAGACGCGTTCCATTTCGTCCATGATGTTTTGTTGGATTTCCGTATACAAAACTACCATCAGTGTCCGCTACGAGAGACACCGGCAGTCACTGATCCGGTGAGCAGAGTTATGTGTCTCGCTTGGTTTAGAGTACTCATGCGCTTTGTTATCATCGGCGGCGGGCGTGTCGGAAAGCGGACAGCCCGTGTTCTCGAAGGGGAAGGCTACGATGTGTCGATCCTCGAATCGAGTGCCGAGCGGGTCGATCGACTCCGCAAAGAAGGATTCGACGCCGTACAGGGGGACGGCAGCGAGGAGAGCGAACTTCTCGGACTCGATCTCGATAGCGCAGATGGCGTCGCTGCACTCACGGGAAGTCTTACTGTTAACGTCATCGCCTGTCTGATCGCCAAAAGCTACGATTGCCGAACCGTGCTTCGTGTCGATAGTGATTACTACGAGTACCTGTGTCGCAAATACGCGACTGAGATCGACGAAGTGATCTACCCAGAACGGCTCGGTGCCATCGCTGCCAAGAACGCTCTTTTAGGCGGCAGCATCCGCGCTATCGCAGATATTGCTCAAGAGATTCAGCTCGTTGAGCTGACGGTGACTGAAGAATCGCCGATGCGGGGGTACACTCTCTCAGAACTTGAGCTCCCAGCCAACTCACGTCTCCTCGGGTTCGGTAAAGCAGGCGATTCGATCCACCTCCCTGCCGAAGATGAATCGCTCGAACTCGGCGATCGGCTTGTCGTTATTGCTAACTTCGATGTCCTCGCCGATGTCCGCCGCATCATCGTTGGCGAAAGCGACAGCCAAGCCGCAGCAGTCTGATGCAACCGGAAGTCACAGCCGCAGTATCTCATTTTTATCCCGCGTTGCAACGCTGTCTGTAGATCTGGACTGCGGTGTGTTACAGCGGGGTTGGTCCACCGCTCACTTCATCATTGTTTCCCTGATGGGCATTGCTGAGCAGTTCTGAGACGGGTGGGCGGTACGTATAGCCCGGGACGATGCCCTCTACGTATGTTCCTTCGACGTACTCGGCTATCGCTTTCGCCACGTCGGGTGCCCGATCGCTATTTCCGAACTGGAACGCGAACTCGACGATTGCTTCTCCATCGTCCGATCGGGCGGAGAAATCATCAAGCGTGATATCCTCACGAACGGCTCCTGGTGCGTCTTCGAGCCGGCGTTCGAACGTCTCGAACCAACCCGCACGAAGACTCGGGCCAACGTCTTCCTCGACGGCACTGGCAAGCGTCGGTGTTCGGACTGTGAGTCTATACAGGAGCATCCACGAATCAGCGTCGCTCTCGGATGCTACAACGCGGCTGTCGAACGCCGTTGTTCCCAGAACGTACCCGCCGTCTTCGGTCGAGTAGGCGGTGTGACGCTCGAATGCCTGTCGAGCGTTTTCCAGTGGCTCGGTCATATCCTACGTTGGGTGATCGAGAAGAAAAGCGCACTGTGTCTCCACTGATCACGTGAGAACTACAAACGACACGGGAGACAGCTACGAAAACCATTAGTCAGTGTTCGTTGTATGAGCGTGCATGGTCCTCGAAAGTAGTGGGTGGACAGCGTACGATACAGCAGCCAGCGTGTTCGCGCTTGCTCTGCTGTCTGGGTACGCTTTTGCGCCCATCCAAATCGCCGTCGCCACGACGCTCAATCTCGTACTCAGTCCGCTTGCGACGCTCATCCCTCTCTCGTTGTTCTTGCTTGGACTGTCCGGTGTGACTGGCATTTCCGCGACCGCGCTGCGACACCTCCTCCTCGATAATGACCGGCTCGATCGCCTCCAGTCCAGAATAACGGAACTGCAAGAGAAGATAGCTGCCGGACAGAACGACGATGAAGCGATCGATGCGGTGACCGAAGAGCAACAGGAACTCGTGAACAGTACGATAACGATGATGAAGCTGCAGTTCCGCCCGATGGTGTGGAGCATGATCGTCACAGTTCCAGTATTTCTCTGGCTTCGGTGGGCAGTAATGGCACCGACCGCGGCCGCAATTCCGGTCGCTCTTACTCTCCCGGTCGTCGGACAGATCGCGCTCTCGGCGACGCTCATCGGTCCGCTCAAAGTCTGGATCGTCTGGTATATCGGCGGATCGATTTCAGCGTCCGTGCTCTCTCGTCGACTCCTCGCCCGCGTTACGCACTAAGACGAATACGGCGGGCTGGTGCCATCTCACCAGATGCTGTTCTCCAGAGCAAATCGATCGTTACCACCCGCTGATTCGTTCTAAAAGAATGCGGAGGGAGGGATTCGAACCCACGGACTCCTTCGAGAGCGGATCTTAAGTCCGCCGCCTTTGTCCAGACTCGGCCACCTCCGCGCGTTTGGATATCGTCAGTCTCACCGAAAGTGGTTTCGATCCGAGTAGGTGGTTTACCACTCGACGCTCAGCGTTCCATCACCGTTCGGATCCGGTGCGATCTCCTCGTCAGTCTGCCGGTCAATGACGTGGATGACACCGCGTCCCTTCTTGGCTGGGCACACCTCTGCGGCGCGAACGTTGTGCTCAAGGTCCGCTTCGTCGAAAAAGTACGTTTTGGGAGCGGCGATCCCGCTCATCAGATCCATCTCCCAGTTCTCGGAAACCTCTGCACACTTGCCCGCCGCAATGCATAGATTCGCCTCGAAGATAATCTTGTACGGCTTTTCGTCTACGGGTGGAGCGTCGTGCTCACCGATCTCACTCGGGTCGACCCTATCCCCAGCCATCAATGAGTGCTTTGCAGTCGATGGGTTTGGGGCTGTCGATCCTGCCCGTACCCCGGAATGTGAGATAATAACAAAGTGTAACTGAAAGATGGATTTTACATACCATAATAACTTTACTGTAGTAACTATCACTGAGGTTGGGAGAGAATGGCAGACAATAGAAGTCAATAAACCACATACCAATGACAGATAGTGATCAACCGAAACGTATTGGTCGTATCGATCGCCGGAAATTCATCGCTGGAGTCGGAGCTGGGGTTGCCACCGGGCTCGCTGGGTGTCTCGACAGCTTCAACGCTCCCAGCAACAACAGTGATAACGGAAGCAGCGGCGGAAACAACTCTGGCGGGGGCTCAGAAGGATTGCTCACGTTTGCACAGGTGAAAAGTCCCGTTGAGTTCGATCCGGTCGTCCTCAACGACGTCCCTTCGGATCAGGTCGCCTCGCTCGTCTTCGATCCACTGTACCAGTTTGACAAAGGAGGGACCAATCTCGTTCCGAGGGTTGCAGCCAAGAAGCCAGAAGTCGAAAAAGGAGGCAAGCGATACATTGTCGAGCTCAATACGGATGCAACGTTCCAGAACGGCGACCCAGTAACACCGGAGGATGTGAAGTATACCTTCACTGCGCCGGTCAAAGAGGAGACAGAAAACGCTGGTGACTTCAGCTCGATCAAGACTGTCAAGACAGTCGACGATTCGACGGTCCAGTTCGATCTGAAATATCCGTTTGGCGCGTTCGACTCGTATCTCGCCGCAGATATCGTCCCGAAGTCAGTCCGTGAGAACGATAAGAAGAAGTTCAATACGAAACAGCCAATCGGTGCCGGACCATTCAAGTTCGCCGGGTGGAAAGAAGGAAACTTCGTCCGTGTCGAGCGCTGGGACGACTACTGGGGCGATCAGAAACCAAATCTCTCCGAAATCAAATTCGTTCCCGTTGAGGAAGGAACGACCAGAGTTACGACGCTCAAGTCCGGTGAGAACGACATCATCGAGGAGATACCGCCTAAATCCTGGAATACCGTCAAGAGTATCAGTGGTGCATCGATCAATTCTGTTCCAGGTGTTGGGTATTTCTACCTCGCATTTAACTGTAATAAAGGACCGACAGCCGA
This sequence comes from Halocatena marina, assembly GCF_023276375.1. Lineage (GTDB taxonomy): Archaea > Halobacteriota > Halobacteria > Halobacteriales > Haloarculaceae > Halocatena > Halocatena marina. The sequence goes on from NZ_JALLPK010000001.1 coordinate 2,457,516, forward strand.
TCCGAAGGTCCGCGAGGCGGTCGATTACACCTTCTCGATGGATCAAGCGGTATCGAACTTCGTCGAACCGACGGGAATCCGTCAGTACAGTCCACTCCCCGAAGCCCTCGCCAGCGAGTGGGATATGCCCGTCAAGAAATGGAAGGAAATCCCCCACGACAAGAACATTGACAAAGCGAAGTCGATGCTCGATGACTCCGATAACGTCCCCGACAACTGGAATGCGAATATCATCGTCCCGCCGGACGATAAGCGTGAACAACTCGGTACCACGGTAGCCAGCGGCCTGAAGGAGGCCGGCTACAACGCGAGCGTCCAGCGACTCGACTGGGGAGCATTCCTCGATAAGTACGTCAGCGGCGATCCAAACGACTACAACATGTACACGCTCGGGTGGTCTGGCTCACCCGATCCGGACTCGTTCATGTACTTCCTCTTCTCCCAGAAGGAAGAGGGCGTGGGCAATGGAACGTTCTATCGAAACGATACCGTCGAGAAGGCAATCACGGATGCGCGCCGCTCGACAGATCAGAATAAGCGCCGCAAGCTGTACGAGAAGGCAATCACGACGCTCCTCGAAGATCGTGCCCATCTACCAGCGTACAACCTCAAAAACAGCTTCGGCGTAAAAAGCTACGTCAAGGACTTCACGGCCCACCCAGTGAGCAGCTTCAGTATGGTTAGTGGTTACAACAACGTCTCAGTCGAAAAGTGACTCGACCGTACAATCGACGTCATACATGACAGACACGACGATTCATCGGCGACGGAGAGCCGCGCGTAGATCCGATCGATACGATCTGCCCATTCGGAGAGAGAGGTGATTGTGTGGGATTAGCGCGCTATACCGTCCGGCGGTTGGTACAGGCGATACCGGTGGTACTCGGTATTGTGACGATCACATTCGTCCTTACGGACGCCATTCCTGGCGACCCGGTCAGTATCATGCTCGGACCGACTCCAAGCGCTGGGCAAGCGGAGGCGATCCGCGCGAAGTACGGTCTCAACCAGCCGTTGTATGTCCGATATCTCAACTACCTTGCTGGTGTCGTCCAAGGTGATCTTGGACAGAGCCTCTACTATCAGGTTCCCGTCACGCAGAAAATCGCCGAACGGCTCCCAGTGACACTGCTCCTCTTACTGTCGAGTTTCACGTTCGCTATAATCGCGTCGATCCCACTGGGCGTTATTTCCGCGAAGCGGCGCAACAAACCGACTGATCACGTTGCACGGATTGTTGCGCTGGTCGGTGTGAGCACACCCTCGTTCTGGATCGGGCTGATGCTCATTATCATCTTCGCGTTCAAGCTCGGGTGGTTACCGGCGACGAACCTCATCTTACCGTGGACCCATCCACTGCGGATCGAAGGGGCACAGACACGCGTTGATGTTCTCATCATGTCGATGAAGCATCTCGTGTTGCCGACGCTGTCGCTCGGAACACTCCAGATGGCGGCGATCACTCGCATCGAGCGGTCGTCGATGTTGGAGGTGCTCTCGAAGGAGTACGTCAAACTTGCACGCGCGTATGGCGTCTCCGAATCGACAATTCTCAGAAAGCACGCCTTCCGAAACGCACAGCTACCGGTGCTGACGGTACTCGGACTCAACCTATCGACGGCGATCGGGGGAGCAGTGCTGACCGAGACTGTCTTCAGTATCAACGGGATGGGAACGCTCATCATCACCGCTGTTTACAACCAAGACTATCAACTGATAATGGGAACGACAATTGTCTTCGGATTGGCATTCGTGATAGGAGTAATCCTCACCGATCTCTCCTACGCGTACGTCGATCCGCGTGTCTCATACGACGAAGGGAACTGATCATGACCACAAACTCAGACGAACTACTCTCCTCAGATCGCACTGATGGCTCCGAGGAGAGAGAAAAGCAGGAGTACGAGGGCGTATCTCGGGTGGGCTGGCGCTACACCCTCACACAGATTAGGCGTGATCCGACCGCCCTTACCGGGCTGTTCATCATTGGATTCATGACAGCCATCGCCATCTTCGCGTACGTCGACGCGAAATTCCTCGGATACTGGTTCGCAAACACGTACTGGGTTAATCCGGCAAACGACCCACAGGTCGTCAACGCGCTACTACCGCCGGTCAGTGCCGAAAACACGTTCGGTACTGGTACGTGGAAACACCCACTCGGAACAGACAACCGTGGCCGAGACATCCTCGTGCGACTGTTCTATGGGACGCGAATCGCCATTCAAGTCGGATTCATTTCGACGGCGTTTGGTCTCGTGGGAGGCGCTCTCGTGGGAGCTGTCTCTGGCTACTACGGTGGATGGGTGGACGATGTACTGATGCGTGCCGTTGAGACACTCTATGCGATTCCGTTTCTCATCCTCGTCATCGCGTTTATGTCCGTCTTCGGACGAAATCTCATATTCGCGATGATTGGTGTCGGGATCGCCTCAATCCCAGTCTTCGCACGGCTGATCCGCTCACGCGTGCTCAGCGTCCGTGAAGAAGACTACGTCGAGGCTGCCCGGGCAGCGGGTGTGCGAGATCGGAATATCATTCTCCGTCACGTGATTCCGAACAGTTTCGCGCCTGTACTCGTTCAGGCAACCTTGCAAGTCGGTCTGAGTATCATCATCGTCGCTGGCCTCTCTTTCCTTGGCTTTGGTGTCCAGCCGCCAACCCCGTCGTGGGGTCAGATGTTGTCTCAGTCACGCAATTACATGCTCGAAAGCCTCTGGTTCAGCCTCTGGCCTGGACTCGCTATCCTCGTTACTGTCGTCGGATTCAACCTCTTCGGAGACGGCCTCAGAGATGCACTCGATCCGCGTATCAATGATTGACATGACTCAGGAACCACTTCTCCGCGTTAACGATCTGAAGACACAGTTTTTCACCGAATCGGGCGTCGTCCGTGCGGTTGACGGCATCTCATTCGACGTGAACCAGAGCGAAATTGTCGGCCTTGTCGGGGAAAGCGGCGCTGGAAAGAGTGTCGCAGCCTCCAGCATCCTCAGACTTGTTGAGAGACCCGGTGAGATCGTAGGCGGCGAAATCACCTTTAAGGGTGAGACGCTGTTCGGTCTCGAAGAGCAATCGGGGAGTGAACTCCAGAAATCTCCGGAGATGCTCTCTGAAACGGCGATGCGAAAGCGAATCCGCGGTCAGGAAATTGCCATCATCTTCCAAGATCCGATGGAGAGCCTCAACCCGGTCTTTACCATTGGTGGCCAACTCCGTGAGTTCATTGAGCTCAACCGCGACCTCGATAAGAGCGAAGCAAAGCGTGAAGCCATCGACATGCTTCGGGAGGTTGGAATTCCCGAACCGGAAAAGCGCTATGATGACTACCCACACCAGTTTTCTGGTGGGATGCGCCAGCGCGTCCTCATCGCAATGGCACTCTCGTGTGAGCCGAGCCTCATCATCGCCGACGAGCCGACAACAGCGCTGGACGTCACGGTCGAAGGGCAGATCCTCGATCTCGTCGCCGATCTTCAGGAGAAGTATGGCACGAGCTTCATCTGGGTAACACACGACATGGGCGTGGTCGCGGAGATATGCGACCGCGTGAACGTGATGTATCTCGGTGAGATCGTCGAACAAGCCGACGTTGACGATCTCTTTCACAACACCAACCACCCCTACACGCAGGCACTGCTGGAGTCGATCCCACGGCCAGACGAGACGGTCACTGAACTCGACCCGATCGAAGGCGTCATGCCAGAGGCGATCAACCCACCGAGCGGTTGTCGGTTCCACACCCGTTGTCCTGACGCACGTGAGGTCTGTGTCCACGCACATCCTGACACTCGGAACGTTGCTGATCCAGCTGCGTCTCCACATCACGCTGCCTGTTTCATGCACGACGCCTTCGAGGCAGGATACTGGAAGAGCGACCCGATCACCGCAGACGCGAAAGGAGGCTTTGGCGAAGGACTCCTCAACGATGAGCGGGGAGGCGGTGTTCAAAAAACCGATGGCGGAATCCGTGGCGTCGATAGAAGCGGTGACAACGACAACAGCAGTAACGGCAGCGACAAACACAAACACGGCCACGACCACAACCACGACCGCGACAACGGTGCTGGAGGGAGTAAACACGATGAGTAACGCTACATCCGAAGAGACACGGAAACAGTCAGACGACGCACTGCTCGAAGTCAATGGGTTGACGAAACACTTCGATCAAGGGAGTGGCTTTCTGAGCGGGTTTCTTGACAGTGATGAGGTACGCGCTGTCGAAGATGTCTCATTCAAGATTAAGCCGGGCGAAACTCTCGGGCTGGTTGGTGAATCCGGATGTGGAAAGAGCACGCTTGCACGGACTATCCTTCAACTCGTCAAACCGACCGACGGCGAAGTTCGCTTCAAAGGGCGAGACTTGACTGAACTGGACGGCGAGGATCTCCGCGCACAGCGTCGGGATATGCAGATGATCTTTCAAGATCCACAGTCGAGTCTCGATCCTCGAATGAAGGTTGGTCCGATCGTCGAGGAACCGATGCGTGCCCACGGACTCAACGAAGAGAGTCGTGAGGCGCGCGCCCGGGAGCTACTCGAAAAAGTCGGGCTGGATCCACACCACTACAACCGCTATCCACACCAGTTCTCTGGCGGACAGCGTCAGCGGATCAATCTCGCACGGGCGCTGTCGGTGAACCCCGATTTCATTGTCTGTGACGAACCCGTGAGTTCACTCGATGTCTCGATCCAAGCTCAAGTGCTGAACACGATGAGTGCGCTCCAAGAGGAGTTCGGCCTCACATATCTCTTCATCGCACACGATCTCTCCGTCATACGTCATATTAGTGACCGCGTTGCGGTGATGTATCTGGGACGGATCGTCGAACTCGCTGAGAAAGAAGACCTATTCGAGAACCCACAACACCCGTACACACGGGCGCTGTTGTCGTCGATTCCGGTTCCCGACCCGCGCGCAAAAGGACAGCGTGGAGTACTCGAAGGTGACGTGCCGAGTCCGATCGATCCGCCCTCTGGATGTCGATTCCGGACCCGTTGTCCAGAGCTGATCTGTCCGTCTGAGTACAATTTGAACGAGAGGCAGTGGAGTAGCGTGCGGGCATTCGTACGGGCAGTAGATCGACGCACGTTCGAGCCAGAGACCGAGCACACACTGCGTGAGCGGTTCTTCGGGGATATTTCGCTTAGAGGAGATGCAGCGGACATCGTCGACCAAGCAATCAGCCGTGTTCTTGAAGGAGAGTGGGATGAAGCGAATCAACTACTCGATGAGGGCTTCGCACAGAAGAGTATCTGTGCGCGAGAAGAGCCAGCGTACGAGGTTGCGCCGGAATATGGTTCGGATCGCCACTTCGCAGCCTGTCATCTCCACCGGGAGTAAACAATCGGTGTAAGGCACTCCGTTCGTAGTGTTCGTCTCAACCGATCTGCACCGTTGTCGTCGCCGATGGTGATGAATCTGCGGTGGCGATGAATACGTCGATAACGTACTCCCGTGGTTCAGCTGTCACCCATCGACCTTCGTCAGTTCGTCCGAATCGGCCGTTCCATTGCCAGTCGATCTGTTTTCGCTCGCGGGGACGAAACGAAAAGCTGTTCGGTGTCGAACGGGTGTACCGAGCCTCATCGCTTGCTTCGAGTTCTCCGTCGACCCGCCAACCCCAGAGACGCTGGCGCGGTGTTTGCACCGTGATCGGTACCGGGAGTTGGTTCATGAATTTCGCGGTGATTTCGACTGCTTCGCCGGGATCATACTGCTGTTTGTCGGTTTCGACAGCAACGTGCACAGCGCGTTGGGCGATTGATTGTGGAACGAATTTCCCGAGGATGTCCGCGAGATAGTTCCGGTTTTCGTCCAAGCCGTGACGGGCCACTCGCTCATCAGATGGCATACTACGGGGCGTACTCTACCAGCGATTGTCGCGCGGTGACGTTCGTATGTCGTTCGGTCGCCATCGGAGATCTATTAAACAGAGGTGTTATTCGTTCTGCCGATCGGTTGTCGCTGTTCAAGATGTAAAGAATTGTTACGTTCTCTCCTACTTACTATCCGCTTTCCCATCGCTAACGGTGACTTGCGCTTCACGGATGACCTTATCAGCCATCTCGTACCCCGGTCGATGAACGGCATCGATGGTGTCTTCGGGTTGATCTGAGTCGACGCGCATCAATACTTCGTGGCGCTGTGGGTCGATATCCTCGCCCGGTTCCGGCGTGATTTCGGCGACGTTCTCTTGTTCGAGAGTCCGATCGAACTGTCGGAGCGTGGTCTCGATTCCTTCTCTGATCTCGCCGTCCTGTTCGAGTCCACGTTTTAAATTGTCTCGAACGTCGATGATGCGCGTGATGAGGTCTTCGGTAGCACGTTTTCGCTCTTGCTTGCGGCGTTTTTCCATTCGTTTCTTGTAGTTTTGGAAATCCGCCTGCGTGCGTTTAAGACGTGATTCAAGATCGTCGATGGTGGACTCCAGTTCGTCGATCGTATCTTGTTGTTCATCGGCTTTCGCTCGGAACGATTCGATCTCTCGTGCTAGTTGGTTGGGGTCGCTGTCTGCAATGCGCTCAACGAGATCATCAGATGGTTCCTCAAAGCTCCCCTCGGTCGTTTCACCCGAGCCAGAATCCGAATACTCATCGTCAGTCATCCCATTCGGATTGGTCGCCTCCGTACCGGACGTTCCTGCATCTTCACCCTCAACGTACCGTTTACCCGACGCCGATTCGTCCCGTGGTGGCTCATTTTCACTCATTAGTGGACAAACGACGGCAGGCCGATTAAACGAACCGGAACAAACCGACGCGTCGAAGATTCGGAAACCGGTGTCCAACCATCTGACTCGTGATCTCAGCGGATCGAATCAGATCATACTGCACTGCATTTTCCTCCGCTCGGACCGTAGAACACCGAGAAATAATACAGTCGGTTTGTGCGACCATATGTCACAGAGCGCTTAACCTTCGGATACGAAGACGAATACAATGTCACTCGGCGAAAGTGAGATCAACTTCGACCCATCAACCGATCGGGCGAACTACGACTACGTGAGCGACGATATTGCTCGACCAGACCTCCTCAATGACCTCAAACGGCTCGTCGATGACGATGACGATGTTCGGTTCGATACGTACTCCAGACAGTTGTATGCGACCGATGCCAGCGCTTACGCGGTGTTGCCAATCGGCATCGTCTTTCCACGATCGAGTGACGACGTGGCTGCGGTCGTGGAGTACTGTGCCGAGCATGGAATCCCGGTGTTGCCCCGCGGCGGCGGAACGAGCCTCGGGGGACAGGCAGTCAACGAAGCGGTCGTTCTCGATTTTACGAAGCATATGGATGGGCTGCTTTCGGTCGATCCCGAGTCTCGTACAGCAACCGCCCAGCCTGGTGCGATTCTCGGCGATATCGACGAGCAGCTCGAACCGCACGGATTGAAGTTTGCGCCAGATCCCGCGTGGGGTGATAAGAGTGCTCTTGGAGGGGCCATCGGCAACAATTCGACGGGAGCACACTCGCTGAAGTACGGAAAGACCGACGCCTACATCGAAGCGTGTGAGGTTGTGCTCGCGGATGGTACAGCCACACGCTTTGGAGAGATTTCGGTCGATACGCTACGCGAGAGAGCGGACCCGACCGCCGACGAACTACGCGCACAAATCTACGCTGCCGTTCTCCGAATCATCGACGAGGAAGCAGAGGAAGTCGACCGCCGCTATCCAGATCTGAAACGGAACGTCTCGGGGTACAACCTCGATCGGCTCATCGAGGAAGCGCGAGAGGAGCACGCGACGAATGATGAAACACCGGCGACTGTGAACCTCGCGCGACTACTGGCGGGAAGTGAAGGAACGCTGGCGATCGTCACGGAGGCGACGGTCTCGCTCGAACCGATACCGGAAACGAAGTCGGTCGCGTTGCTGACGTACGACTCTGTCCTCGATGCGGTAGCGGATGTTGATCCGATTCTCGATCACGATCCCGCGGCAGTCGAGGTGATGGACGACGTTTTGTTGGATCTCGCGCGCGCGACAGAAGAGTTCTCCAACGTCGTTGGGTTACTCCCCGAAGGAACTGATTCGGTGCTACTGGTCGAGTTCTACGCGGACAGCAACGAGGATGGCCGTCGAAAGGTCGAAGACCTCATCGCCGACCGCGTTCGGACGACGGACAACCACGACGCGGTAGCCGAGCAAAGCGATATGAAACGCGCGCGCCACGCACTGGAAGCACACGAAGCGGAAATGCGCGCCAAGTTCTGGAAAATGCGCAAGTCGGGGCTGCCGATTCTCCTCTCGCGCACGACTGATGAAAAGCATATCGCGTACATCGAGGACACTGCTGTTCCCGCTGAAAACCTTCGTGGATACGTTGCTGACGTACAATCCATCCTCGATGAGCACGATACGTTCGCCAGCTACTACGCTCACGCTGGTCCGGGTGTCCTCCACATCCGTCCGCTTGTCAACACAAAAACGATCGAAGGCGTCGAAGAGATGGCCGCCATCGCAGACGAAATGACGGATCTTGTCGTCGAGTACGGTGGAAGCGTCTCTGGTGAGCACGGAGATGGTCACGCTCGTACACAGTGGAATCGAAAGCTCTACGGCGATCGTCTCTGGGGCGTGTTTCGTGACCTCAAAACCGCGTTTGATCCGGATTGGCTGCTCAACCCCGGAAACATTTGTGGCGATCACGACATGACACAAAATCTCCGATTCGACCCCGACTACGAGTTCGACGCGGGATTCGAGCCGTCGCTCGAATGGCCGACAGAGAACGGATTTCAGGGAATGGCCGAACTCTGTCACGGCTGTGGCGGCTGTCGGGGCCATCAATCGACTACAGGAGGCGTCATGTGTCCGACGTACCGGGCGGCTCACGAGGAGATCCAATCCACCCGAGGACGAGCGAACATGCTCCGTGCAGCGATGAGCGGACAGCTCGATCCAGAAGAACAGTTCACTGACGAGTTCATCCACGAAGTGCTCGATATGTGTATCGGCTGTAAAGGCTGTGCGAGAGACTGTCCGAGCGAGGTGGACATGGCGAAGTTGAAAGCCGAGGTCACACACGAGTATCACCAGCGCAACGGTGCAAGCCTGCGCGATCGGCTCTTTGCGAATATCGAGTCGCTCTCGGCGCTTGGGAGTGCGCTCGCTCCGCTCTCGAACGTGGCGATGCGGATGCCGGGTGCGGGCTGGCTTGCCGAAGCGACAGTTGGTATCGCCCGCGAACGCGAGCTTCCTGCCTTTCGTTACGAGAGCTTCACAGACTGGTTCGAACAGCGCGGTCCGCGCGTCCCTGCCACCGATGCAACGCGGAAGGCGTTGCTGTTCCCCGATACGTACACGAACTACAACCATCCAGCGTCTGGGAGGGCGGCCGTCCGCGTGCTGGAGGCAGCGGGTGTTCATCTTCAGGTTCCCGACGTTACGGGGAGCGGTCGACCACCGTACTCGAAAGGATTTATCGATCAAGCGCGCAGGGTAGCCCAACGAAACGTCACCGCGCTTGCACCGATGGTCGAGGACTGCTGGGACGTCATCGTCGTCGAACCGTCTGATGCGGTGATGTTCCAGTTGGACTATCTCGATCTTCTCCCCGGACCGACCACCGAACTGATCGCAGAGAACACATACGGCGTGATGGAGTATCTCGACACCCACAGACTGGACGAATCGATGGCGTTCGATGCGCCCGATGAAGCCCTGACCTACCACGGGCACTGCCATCAAAAGGCCACGAAAAAGGATCATCACGCTGTCGGTGTGCTCCGTCGAGCGGGTTTTTCCGTCGATCCACTCGACAGTGGCTGCTGTGGAATGGCTGGGAGCTTCGGCTACGAGTCCGAACACTACTCGATGAGTAAAGCCATCGCTCGAATTCTATACGACCAAGTTGACGAAAGCACTGGTGACACCGTCGTTGCACCCGGTGCGTCGTGTCGCGCACAGCTCGACGACCACGTCGGTAAGAAACCACCACACCCAATCGAGAAAATGGCAACAGCACTGGGCGGCGAAGAGTCGTAACCTATATCAAATCACCATCGGGTACTACTGAATGTGTCCGGGTTGGGGTAATGGTCATCCTTCAGGCTTGTGGAGCCTGAGACGCGGGTTCAATTCTCGCACCCGGACCTGTTTTCTCTCGATGCTAATTGGTGAGTATCGCTACTGAGAGAGCGTGTAGGTCAGAAATAACGATACGATCGATAGTACGCGAGACATCGCTCAGACTGCAGCTATCGAGTGGTACCTCATATCCAATCAACGACACGCTAGTTTCGAGCCATCAAACTGGCGAGTCTGTCTCGCAACGCCCGGGACGCCCCGGGTGTGATTCGGATCCCGAGTGATGATCGATCCAACAGTCGAACAACGTCGACGGTCACCATACTTTTGCACGTAATCGTTGTACTGACATACTACAGAGATCTGTTATGGATTTTAGTAAGTACCAACGATCGTTGTTCAAAAAGCCGTGGAAGAAAATGGCTGAGCGGGCGTTTTTCGGCTTCTCTGTCCTATGTACGGTGTACTTTCTACGGAACGGCAACGGGCAACTCGCGCTCTTGGCTGGCGGTGGGCTGATCTGCATTTCACTGTCCCAACTCCTCCACAAAGAACGTCATGAGGCGTCGACCGTTCTCTGGCTCGCGGGACTCGTGCTGTATGTGTGTCTGTTGTTATTCACCAACGTCGTCTTTCCTGAGATCCTCTTCATCTTTGATGGAGTGTGATACGATTGTGTGGTGTGCGTGTTTCCTGAATCCACGAACAATGCGATTCAGAACAGAAATCTCCAGTCGAATATTTTGAAAGAGCACTGTATGTTCCTGTCGGATAAAACAGGGAACATCACTACCAAACGACGAAACAGTCTACCGTGAACTAGATATGATTAAAAAAGTACTCATCTGCTACATTCAAAATTATTTCGTCTAATGTCTATTAGAAACATATGCATACCTACTGGCTACATATAATTCAGTTTAGTTGTGGATCTAGTCTCAAAACAACCATTTCACGTACAGATAGATATAATCCATGTCCATTCTATCCTAGTTTCGAGTCCACATTACTAGTATTTTTTAAGGAGGGAATTGGTATAATTACCATGGTGATGTGGATAGTTCCGGTGGATGCAATGCTCTGGCACACGCTCGAATCACCAGTGAATTTGACCGAGTGGGATGGACGAACAATTGAATTTCCGTTTTTCGCTCGTGTCCTCGGTATTCGGACTGGTTCAGAGGAGAATGTCTGGAAACGCAATCGGCAGTACTGGGAGACAATGGATTCAGAGGATCCGTTGTTGATTTACCGTACGGATTTAGAACGCTACATTGGATTTGGTCGAGTCGGACAGAAAGCAGAGACGACGTACTTTGGAAAAACGTACTGGGGAGACGAGTCAGCTGCTAGTATTTTTACTGTCGACGATTATGATGATTCACTCGATCTCTCCCCCGAGACGGTCAACGACGTTTTAGGATACGAAGAAGGGTTCCGACCGCACGGACTCTCCAAAGTGAGCCCAGATCGACCAATCAGTGAGCTTCTGTTCTTCCTCGATGTGAGTCGAGGATACGTCAAAACATAGACTGTACGGAATATCGTACAAAGTCCGTTTGGTGAATTTTGACCGCCATAGCAATAAATTGAATTGTCATAACCCAACAGCTACATCTATGTTTCAATATATCGTGGGGAGTAAAGTCAACGTGGCGATGGAGATAGTCAGCGGTGCTGTGACGGTGGTGACGAACACTGCAGCGGCTGCGGTGAACAGCGCACTACCAGCGGCGGAGTAGGCAACGAACTTTCGACGGTTCATCCCAGCGAAACCGGCCGGGATCGAGATAAGCGAGCGCACGGCCGGGAGTAACCGCCCCCAGAACACGGTCTGCTCTCCCCAGCGTTGAAACCAGTAGCGCGCCCGGTCGATGTCACGTTCAGAAACCCGGACGTATCGACCATAGTGGTTGAGAGCCTCGTGGCTTGTCGCACCGAAGACGTAGTACGCGAACAGACTACCGAGAGTCGCACCCGCAGTCCCCACGAGAACGAACGCACAGAACGACGTCACACCTGTGACGAGCAGTTCTGCAGCGGCCGGGACGACGACTTCGCTCGGAACGAATGGAAACACCATCGACGACTCACCGAACATGAACAGAAAAAACGCGAGGTATCCGTACTGCGTGAGAAGCGCGAGCAGTGCATCTGTCGACCACTGGAACACAGTCCTCTTTTACCGCGTGCGCGTTTTGCACTTTTGCTCCACCCCAAGATGGCTTCAAGCGTAGTCTAAAGACGTTCCGTCAGTTCTGAGAATACGTACACACACAAACGACGTGAATAGCGTGAGTTCACGGGTGCTCCCGGGGCGCTAGCAATCGCTGAAACGTGCAAAGCGTGGTGATCACCGGTCAGCCTGTCGGAGTGTGGCCCACCAAAGCGACACCATTGCGTCTGAGAATGAAAAGACGCACGCGTGAAGGACGGAACATGCACTCACGAGCCGTCCGGATGAGATGATTTCCATCTCGAACAAACAGGGAATCCCGGCCTTCAGGATGGTGGTAGTTGATAGAAGGGGCAACGCATATTTTCGGGAACTACGACTGTCGATGTATGCAGGTGGCTCTTCTAACGGTCGGTGACGAACTCCTTTCGGGGGACACGGAGAACACGAATGCGACGTGGCTTGCTCGCCAGCTTTCAGGGCGCGGCGTTGCGGTGAAACGAATCGCGGTCGTACCAGATGAGGTATCCGTTATTGCAGAACACGTCAGTAAGTACAGCACGGCGTTCGATGCGACGCTCGTCACCGGTGGACTCGGTCGAACACCAGACGACGTGACGATGGACGGTGTTGCCCGCGCGTTCGATCGATCGTTACAACCGAACGAACTGGCTCGAGCTGATATCGAGCAGACAGTCGCTGCACTCGCTGAACGTCGCCCGAATCTTTCATTCGACATCGAAATTGAGACAGAGGCAGCAATCCCGGAGAATGCACGACCGCTCATCAACGACGCTGGGCTTTCACCAGGATGTGTACTCGAGACGGTCTACGTGCTCCCAGGCATTCCAGAAGAGATGCGATCGATGTTTACATCAGTTGCAGACGAGTTCGCTGGTGAAGTTCAGACGAGAGTTCTCTACACCAACGATCCGGAGTCGAATCTCGTCGGTACGCTCACGGACGCACGCGATCGCTTCGACGTAGGCGTCGGGTGCTATCCCAACCGGGATGCAGGACACAACAGACTGAAACTCAGTGGAACGGACAAAAGCGCGCTCGAAACAGCCGAGTCGTGGTTGCGCGATCGAGTTACCGTGGTTGAGGAGTAATCCGATCAGCGTGCTTCACGCGGATAGCCGGTCGAGTGGTCCGACTGCGATCCGGTCCGCGGTTCCAGCGAACCGCTCGAACGAATGACTGCGAGCGCAGTCATCAGATCCGATCGAGTGAGCAACCCAGCGAACTCCTCATCGTCCATGACAAGGAGTCGACCGATGTTCTCCTCTTGCATCATCGTGAGTGCCTCTAACGCGTCCTCATTGACATCCACAGTGACGAGATCCGTACTCATGATCTCCTCAACGCGGTAGGCGTCCTGTTCGACTTCATTGACGCTCTTTGCGTCTTCGAGCGTGACGAGTCCAACAAGATGACCATCACGGAGCACTGGATAGCCAGTGTGGCGCTTCTGGAACATGTACTCGAGGAGTTCGGAGACGCTCGATTTCGCATCGACGGTGTTGACATTTTCCGCAGGTGTCATGACATCTCGCACACTGACACCCTCGAAGGCGGCGCTCATCATCGTCTGTTGTGCTTCGGAAGTCGCCCCGAGGTAGATGAAAAAGGCGATACCGACGAGGAAGATGTTGAATCCGACGAATAGCCCAACGAGACCGAGCAGGATCGCAAAGAACTTCCCCACCTCGGCAGCGATTTCGGTCGCCCGCGCGTACGGACGGTTAATAGCGAGCAACGCACGAAGGATTCGTCCCCCGTCCATTGGAAACCCCGGCAGGAGATTGAATGCGGCCAGTGCGAGATTCGTAATAGCGAGATAACCGAGAACAAATAATAACGCAGCCGAACCGACGCCGACGGCACCAGCCGGAAGAATCGAGGGGGTCGTCAAGAAGACGCCAAACAGTCCGATACCGAGACCGATACTCACGAGAGGACCCGCAATCGCAATGTACAGTTCCTGTTCCCACTCTTCGGGCATTTCACTCAGTTGAGCGATACCACCGAACAGCCACAGCGTGATGGAGGAGATAGGATACCCATAGCGCCTCGCTACGAGAGAGTGTCCGAGCTCGTGGAGGAGGACGCTGGCGAACAACCCAATGGCAGCGACCAACCCAACGACAAACGGAACAACATCTCCAGAAAGTGCCGAAGAAACGATATCTACCGCAAAGTATTGGTTGAGGATACCGACCCAGATGTTCACCTCACTGCCGATGAGATACGCGAACAACGGCAGGACGAGCAGGAACGTCAGGTCAAGTTTAATGGGGATACCAAACGCGCTCCCGATACGGAAACTCCGCATACTTCGTGCTACGGTATCAGTCCTCTTAACACCGAGGACGAAGAACACTGTGTAGATTCGTATGAGTGATCAGACACAACAGCCACTCGTCCGTCGCGCAGAAGAGATCGAGTACGAAACGGTCGCGGCTGCCGACGGTATGGACAAGGGTGTCCTCATCGGTCCAGAGCACGGTGCACCGAACCTCGCTATCCGACGATTCTCGCTCGAACCCGGCGCAACGGTCCCAAAGCACACAAACGAAATCGAGCACGAGCAGTACGTTCTCGCAGGGGAGTACGTCGTCGGTATTGATGACGAGGAATATACGGTGTCGGCTGGCGATTCGCTGTTCATTCCTGCTGACGTCGTTCACTGGTATCGGAACGACGGCGACGAGCAAGGCGCGTTCATTTGTGCCGTGCCAACAGGCGATGATGAAATCAACCTCGTAGAGTAACGTCTTCGATTCTCTTCTACTCTCTTCTGCGCTACTCTTCTGAGACGTGTGCGAGCACAGCGTCAGTGTCGTTTGGAACGGGTTCGGGGTCGTTCCCGGCAACAGCAGCCGCGTCAGGATCTTTCAGCAGGTGGCCGGTTGTGAGACAGACAACATCTTCGTCAGACTGTACGATGTCCTGTTTGCGAAGCTTTCTGAGACCAGCAACGCTTGCAGCACTCGCGGGTTCGACGCCAATCCCTTCGCCAGCAAGATCTCGCTGTGCTTGTGTGATTTCTCTGTCGCTGACAGCGACGGCAGTCCCGTTCGTTTCGCGGATACCCGGTACTGCTTTCGGTGCGTTGACGGGGTTGCCGATCCGGATGGCTGTTGCCTTCGTCTCGACCTCGTCCCATCGACGAACCGGCTCGTCGCTTTCGATTGCTTCGACGATCGGTGCAGCGCCTTCGGCTTGGACGCCTGTCAGCTTTGGCACCTCCTCAGGCGTGAGCGCCCCCGAGGCGACGAGTTCGCGGAACGTCTTGTACAGTGCAGACGTGTTGCCAGCGTTGCCGACCGGGAGAACGATACGATCGGGGAATCGACCTTCGTCCCGGTAATGGCGCTCCAGAATTTCGTGTCCGATGGTCTTCTGTCCCTCTAATCTGAATGGATTGAGTGAGTTCAGCAGATACGCCTCGCCACGGTCTGCGAGATCACGGACGATGTCGAGACAGTCATCGAAGTTGCCGTCAACCTCCAGAATGCGCGCTCCGTGGAGACTCGCCTGTGCGACTTTTCCCGCAGCAACCTTCCCCGCAGGCAATAAGACAAGCGTCTCCATCCCGGCGCGAGCACCGTACGCTGCGAGTGCTGCGCTCGTGTTCCCTGTGCTCGCACACACCAACCGTTCGACACCGAGCTCTTGGGCCACCCGAACGCCGACGGTCATCCCTCGATCCTTGAAGCTTCCCGTCGGATTCATCCCCTCGTGTTTGATGCGAAGCGTTCGAACGCCGATGTCGTTCTCTAACCGAGGTGCGTAGTACAACGGCGTGGCCCCCTCAGGGAGTGAGACACCATCATCGAACGGGAGTGCGGCCGCGTATCGCCAGACGCCCGAACCAGAGAACGCATCAAACGTTGGATACTCGGCGTAGCGAACTTCGAGCAAGCCATCCGCGTCACTCGTATAGCGAACTCCGTCGAACGGAGCGTACGTCTCGCCGGTTTCGATACACTCCAACCAGATGCCGTCTGCTGCCTCAGGAGGCACGTGTTTTGAAAGCTGTAGGTTTGCCATTGGTCGACGGTTGGCGCATGAGAGATAAAAACCGGGCGGTCCCTCCGAACGCTGCCGTAAGTTCGAGATACATCAGGCAATACAGAGATCTCCGGAGACAGCCATAGATAAAGTACTAATATTAATACAAAATATAACAGTTTATAAGTAATTACGACGTAGTTGAAGCATGGAAATGACGAGTTTGAACCGGCGGCAGTTCGTAATCGGAGCGAGCATGACAGCAGGGTCGGCCTTCGGTGGCGTCGGTACCGTCTCGGCAGTAACCCGTGAGAAAGACGACGAGACGGCTCCATCGGTTATCGCTCACCGCGGCTTTGCTGGTGTGTATCCCGAGAACACAGTTCGAGCAGCCCGACTCGCTTCACACACCTCGAAAAGACGGAGAGAGACGGGCAAAGCGGGCCGTGCCAGCCTCGGTGCCGACATGATCGAGATCGATATAGTGCCCACAGCGGACGGCGATATCGTCGTTTTTCACGACGATCGTCTGTCCGGACGCGACGGTGGCGAGCGGGGGCTAACCGACGCGTCGGGCGTTGTCTGGGAGACACCGAGCGAGGAAGTGCTTGCGGCGGAAGTACTCGAAAGCGGTGAGACTGTTCCCCGTCTGAGCGACGTGATGGACGCCATCCCAAAGCACGTCGGTGTGAATATCGAGCTCAAGAATCCCGGCTCGTTCGACCTACAGTTCGCAACAGCCCTCTCGAATGACGAACTCGAACAGCAAAAGGAGATCTGGGAGTCATTTACCGAAGACGCACTTGCGATCGCATCGGAGTACGAGAACCCAATTCTCATTTCGTCGTTCTACGAGGCAGCGCTTGCGACCGTCCGTGAGGCCGACCCGACGCTCCCGATCGCGTTCTTGTTCTGGGATTCGATCGAGGAGGGGTTGACCGTAACCCGAAGATACGACTGCGAAGCAGTGCATCCACCGTGGAACATGATTCAGGATACGCCATTCTTCGAGGACGAATACTACACGAGCGGGCCGTTCGCCGACATCGACCTCGTTGAGGTGGCCCACGCCGAAGACCGAGCAGTGAACGTCTACACGATCGGTACGTGGTACCAAGCCGAACAACTGGCTGCTGCAGGCGTCGACGGACTCATTTCGGATTATCCGGCACTACTCTCACCACGGTGAAAATGCGGACACAGGAAGTATTACTCAGTCATCCAGTCGTGTAGATCGACAACGTGCTGTGCCGGGGGGGAACCGAGAACAATTTTTTCGGAGCCGACATCGTCGACTACCGTCGATCCAGCCGAGAGAACCGTTCGTTCACCGATTTCGACGCCCGGACCGACGACAGCTCCTGCACCGATGAAGACGCCGTGATGCAAAATTATTCGCTCGAAGATATCGTTTTGAAACGTCATTCCGTCCTCACTCAGTTCGTGCGTCACGCCGACAATGCTACAGTTCGGTCCAATCTGGACGTGATCTCCAATTTCGGCGTTCTCGATGTAACAGCCCGCGTTGATATCGATCGTATCTCCTATGCTGCACTTCTTGATCGAAGTCCGCTCGTAGATTTGACATTCGTCACCGATGTCGGAATCGTGAACAGTGACGTATTCCCGTATTTCTGTGCTTCCAACGGTCGAATCGACAATTCGTGCAGTACGATCGATCTCGTTTCCCATGACGTGAGTGTCGCCTGCTCGCTTTTAGAACTTCTACATCACGAGCGTGGACAACCGACACAGTCAGTGAGTCTATCTCGGTTTTACAGGATATACATCATGGAAACGTTCCAATTCGGTCAGTTCACTACGCTCGACTTTCGTCTTCGCCATACTCGTCGATTCGTTCGTGGACGTACGCTGCCCACGCGTCGAGTGTCTCGTGCATGAGTTCTTTCGTCTCGTCGAGTGGTGTCGCGGTGTATTGGTAAACCTGCCCACCACCATCGAGTAGCTGACGTTCGCGTGCAACGAGCTCTTTTTCTCGGAGAGTCGTGAGCGATCGGCTGACGTTGCTCCGATCGCGGTCGAGCCCGTCAGCAAGTTCTGCGACCGTACACCCGGACGTATCGAGGAGCATGAGATACGTCGTGCTCTCGTGCTGTCGCATGTCGAAGACACACGAGAGAACATCTGCGAACGTCGGCTCACTGCCGAGCATGAGCTGGCGAAAACGGGTTGGATTCGGATCGGCGTCCATAGCAGACGTATGTCCGTTCGACAAATAATGACTCACCCATCCAACGTGAAAACTAGATCTCCGATGTTGTCCGAGTGGATTCGGCGAGCGCACAGCACAACAAAAGCGTGCGCCACCGAACGCCGAAGATTTTTCACGGGTAACGGATAAGGATCGACAGTGCCAAACCCGCCGTATCTTCGGTTTTTCCCGTACGAAGACCCGTACGACCACCAGCGGGAGGCGATGGAAACGATTGGCGAGGCGCTCTCTGGTGGACGGGACGTTCTCTTCGAAGGCGCATGTGGAACGGGAAAGACGCTTGCTGCGCTCGTGCCCGCATTAGAGTACGCCCGCGAGGCGAACAAGACCGTCGTCATTACGACGAACGTCCACCAGCAGACTCGCCAATTCATCGAGGAAGCACGCGCTATCACCCGACAGGAGTCGATTCAAGCGGTCGTGTTCAAGGGAAAACTCGATATGTGTCACATCGATGTGGGCTATGAGGAGTGTCAGGCGCTTCGAGACACGACGCGTGAACTGGCCGAGACAGAACAAGAACGAGCTGAACTGGCCGAAACGGAGCGCACGTTGCTCGATGAATCCCGAGCCCGAGAGGGTGCCAACGCGGATCAAGCAGCCGAGGGTCGAAACGCCGTCATGGAGGAACTCGATGAACTCGATGATACCCTCGAAGAGCTTCAAGAGCAGGCGACGTGTGAGTACTACTACCGCAACGTAACCGAGGAGACGGACGCCTTCTACGAGTGGCTATTCGCGGACGTGCGGACACCCGAAGAGATCTACGAGTACGCTCACAACGCGGGCCTGTGCGGGTACGAACTCCTGAAAGAAGGGATGGAGGGCGTCGACCTCGTGGTATGTAACTATCACCACGTGCTCGATCCGATGATCCGCGAGCAGTTCTTCCGGTGGTTGGGGCGTGATCCAGAAGACGTCGTCGTCGTTTTCGATGAGGCCCACAACATCGAAGACGCAGCCCGTGATCACGCGACCCGGACGCTCACCGAATCGACGCTCGAAAGCGCGCTCTCCGAACTTGAATCGGTCGAAGATAGGAGAACAACGAGTGCTGAAAACGTCATCGAAGCGTTCTACACCGCACTCACTTCGACCTACGACGACGCACTGGCGTTCGGAGAGCGCGAGACCATCGGAGACGAGTGGTACGATCTCTCGATCACGAACGAAACCGGCCGCGATGAGCTCACGCTTTCATTCCTCGATGCGTACACGGGCGCGGGGATCCACAACGACCTCGACCGGAGCCTCGACCTCGGAAATTCGCTCGATCGATCGTACCAACAGGAGTACAAAAACGGTGAAACACGAACGCGAAAAGAGTGTCGCATCCTGCAGTCAGCGTCGTTCATCGACGACTGGCTTCGTGATAGCGATCATAATGAAATGTATCCGGTGGTGAGCGTGCGCCGGGATGGAGGAAATGATTCGGTGTACGGTCGGTCTGAGCTGTATACGTGTATTCCTCGGCAGGTCACGGAACCGTTGTTCGAGGAGCTACACGCGAGTGTATTGATGAGCGCGACGCTGCGGCCGTTCGATGTGCTGTCCGACGTGCTCGGGATCACTGGATACGTCGGTGACGACGACGAACAGGACGGTCCAGTGACGATGGCCTACGGAGCACAGTTTCCGGAAGAGCGTCGACGGACATACGCGGTCGATACGCCCGCACTCTTCGCCAGCCGACGCGAGGAACACGATATTCAGCGCAAAATCACCGGCGTTCTCGAAGACGCGATCGAGTTCACACCGGGTAACGTGCTCTGTTTCTTTCCGAGCTATCGTGAAGCAGAACGCTATCAGGCGTTGATCGATGTGGATGCGACGTTGTACCTCGACGAGCCAGGAGCGAGCGTCGAGGAACGCAAACGGGAGTTCACAGGCAGTTCAAACGGTGTGTTCTTCACCTCGTTGTGGGGAACACTCACGGAGGGAGTCAGTTTCGATGGCGACGACGCGCGGACAGTGGTGGTCGTTGGTGTCCCATATCCCCGGCTCGATGACCGGATGGAAGCGGTCCAATCGGCGTACTCGATGGCGTTCGATGGTAACGACAACGACAGCGACGATCCGGGATGGGAGTACGCTGTAGAAGTACCAACGGTTCGGAAAACCAGACAGGCGCTCGGGCGAGTCGTCCGCTCGCCGGAGGATTTCGGTGCTCGTCTCCTTGTCGATGAACGCTACACGATGCGTGCCAGACGAGAAATGCAGAAATACAGCGTCGTGGAGACGTTTCCTCCCGAGGAACGGACCGAAACGATCGACATCGAACCGGAGAAGCTCAGATTCGGTCTGTTGAATTTTTATACGGATATGGACGCGTGGGTCGGTGCACCACCTACACCCTGATCGACCCGGTCACTGTCGGGGTTGGAGCATGACACTGAGGAGTACAATCCCTGCAATGGCGATGAGTCCGCCGAAACCAGGACCACTCGTCGTCGTCGTTGTCGTTGTGTCCTCGGTATTCGTTGTGTGAGTCGATTGCTCTTCCGTCGTAGCATCAGCTTTCGAATCAATATCGTCCAGCGCATCGATCGTCGGTCCGTTCACGATTGTCACCGTCGTTCCAGTGCGTCTGACGGAGAACGCGTCCGCGAACGCTCCATTGTTGATACGCCACGTGTGCACGCCTTGCTTTGTAGCGCCCTCTGTTTCGAGGATCTCGATGTATGCATTACGGAATTCACGAGCATCGCGCTCTGAGTCCCAGCTCGTCTTCCAGACGTATCCACGCTTATCGCCCTTCGCGTAGGTGTACAGGCCGTCGCTCCTCCAGCCAGAGGAGGGACGGCTGACGTAGTTGTAGACGTCGGCCGACGAATCCGAGCGCGAGAGATTCTCCTCACGTATCGGTGAATCTGAAGCCGATTGACGCCAGAACAGCGTGTAGATACCAGCCTCACCGACGGTGTCGTTCTCAATGCGATTCCAACCGTTCCGAGAGCGGTCGGTGAACGATTGATTCGATGGTTCGTCGGGACGCCCCGGATGAATCACGGTTGCGGTCGATGTCGGCAGCTGGGTGTGTGCATCATTGATCGCCGTCCAGCCGCCGTTCCCAAAGAGCGTCCGGACATACACCTCACCAGCCGCGTATGGGAAGTACGTAAACCGATAGAAACGGAACGTTGCAGTTCGATCTGCGTTGTTTCCACTCGTTGGATTATCGATACAATTCCAGCCATCT
The DNA here is from genome assembly GCF_023276375.1 of Halocatena marina. Taxonomy (GTDB): domain Archaea; phylum Halobacteriota; class Halobacteria; order Halobacteriales; family Haloarculaceae; genus Halocatena; species Halocatena marina. The sequence continues at coordinate 2,479,176 of NZ_JALLPK010000001.1, forward strand.
TGGCAGTTTTGCCGGTATCGTTCAGTGATGTACGCAGCTTCCCCTTCGACGAGACCGTCCTTAGCGAACTCGCCATCGAGCGTTGAGTGTCGATACCGCTGCTGTTGGAGGTCGAACTGCTGGTCTTGAAGCATGTGCGCGAGTTCGTGAATCATCGTCGCGCCATCCACCGTCGGCTTCGAGGGATCTCCTACGATGACGATGCGATCACTGCCTTCCTCGGCAGCGAATCCGAGAACACCCCCCTGTTGGGCACGCTGAATAGCGCGTGAGGCGTTCGTAGACTCACCGTAGAAAAACAGCGCTTCCCAGAGCTGCTCGTTCGACGTAAGTCCGAACGTGTCGTTTCGGGGGGGATCGAGATTTTCGGGACGAACGAACTCGATCTCGACCTGTTCGGTGAATTCGAGTCGCCGGATGTGCTCGACGCGGGCCATGCTACGCGCGAGGAACGCATCGAGTTCCGACTCAGAGAGACCATCACTCTGGTCGACGGTGATCGATTCGTTATACCAGTATCCGCTTTCCCAACCGAGTGTATCTGTGTTCGGATCAGGCGGTGCGCTCTGCATAGCGTTCGATTCGAGGGAGCCGGACGTTTCTATCGAATCGACCGAAGTCGCGTGATCATCAGCCACTGTAAAAAGACCAGTCTCGACAGGCAACGCTAGTACTACGAGACCAATCAAAAGTGCGACAACAGCGACGTGTCGCGCTCGCATCTCTACTCTACCGTTGTGGCTCCGCTACTTAATCCCACGTCCAGTTGGCTCGATACATTGCTAAGCGAAGGAATCACTAATCACACCACCGTAGCCATCGAAAGCGACGAATGCACGTTCCTCATCGAAGTCCCAGACAATGGTCGTTCACGTACCTGCGTTGTAAGGTTTATTAGCCATATTTTAGCTTCGTAATCCGCACACTGTGCCACCATACCTCACAGAATTCTTGCCGCTCCGGAAGAGTTTAATACCCTGCTGAATCTATGCCGGAGTACATGCAAACGAAACCCCGCGATCACTGCTCGCTTGCAATGACCCGCGGGTCCGCCCTCGTTCTCCGACGACGACGACCGGGCCGCTAGGCCCGACTATACTACTTTTCTGACCGGATTTGCCTCGCTTTCAAACGACCCCGAGAAGCTACCATACAACCAAAAACATCGAAAATAAGACAAAAATATGACAGGAAATGATACAGTTGCGCTTGCGTTTTCCGGTGGACTCGACACGACAGTGTGCGTTCCACTACTCGAAGAGGAATACGGCTACGATGATGTTATCGGCGTCACCGTCGATGTCGGGCAACCCGACGAAGAGTTCGCAGAAGCAACGGAAACAGCCGACGCACTCGGCATTGAGCACTTCGTCGTAGACGCTCGTGAAGAGTTTGCGTCGCTCTGTCTCCAATCGGTTCGTGCGAACGCAGACTATCAAGGATATCCACTCGGTACAGCACTCGCTCGTCCCGTTATTGCAGAGGCAATTCTCGAAGTGGCGACCAAAGAAGGCTGCAGTGCCATCGCTCACGGCTGTACTGGAAAGGGGAACGACCAGCTCCGGTTCGAGGCCGTCTGGCGTGACTCCGACCTCGAAGTCATCGCGCCAGTGCGCGAGCTCGGGTTGACACGCGAATTCGAGATCGAATACGCGGCCGAGCGCGATCTACCAGTCGAGAGCGGTAACGAGGGGGCGTGGAGCATCGATACGAACCTCTGGAGTCGCTCCATTGAGGGCGACGACCTCGAAGATCCCGGGTACGTGCCACCGGAAGACATCTACGAATGGACTGATCTACCAGAGACACTCGATACCGAGACCATTGCAATCGGGTTCGAAGACGGGTACGCCGTGAGTATTGACGGCGAATCACTCGAACCGATCGCGCTCATCGAGAAGCTGAACACGCTCGCAGGAGCGCACGGAATCGGACGCACAGACATGATGGAAGATCGGATGCTCGGGCTGAAAGTTCGTGAAAACTACGAACACCCGGCTGCAACCGTGCTCCTCACTGCCCACGAGGCGCTCGAAGGTCTCGTGCTGACCCAAGAAGAGCGCTCGTCGAAAGCACACATCGACCAACAGTGGAGCGAGAAAGCCTACGAAGGGCTCCTTTCTGCACCACTGGTCGATGCCCTCTCGGGATTCATCGATGCGACGCAACAGCGCGTCACGGGGACCGTAACGGTCAAGCTCGAAGTCGGACACGCACGGCCAGTCGCGCGCAAAAGCGAGTACGCGGTGTACTCCGAATCGGCGGCGTCATTCAACACCGAGACCGTCGACGGCATCAAACAGGAGGACGCGACGGGCGTTGCGAAGTACCACGGTTATCAGGACCGGCTCGCACGCGTCACGACAGCGACAGACGACGCGCCCGAGGCCCTCATGGACGGCGGAACAGAGGAGTAAGCAATGGACAAGGAGATCAGATCCGGTGCAGCCGTCCGCGGTGATCGCTTCAGTGGTGGTCCCGCGCGTGAGTTCCTCTCATCCCTTGCCGCGGACGAGCGGATCTTTGCCGCCGACATCGCTGTTGATCGCGCACACAGCGTGATGCTTGCAGAGCAGGGAATCGTCCCAACGGATGAGATCGGACAGATCCTCGCGGCGCTCGATGTGATCGAAGTCGAGGGACACGAATCCCTGCCCGACGGCGAAGATGTCCACGAGGCCATCGAGTCGGCTGTCATCGACGCAGTCGGTCCAACTGGCGGGAAGATGCACACCGCCCGGAGCCGGAACGACGAGGTGGCAGCGTGCATTCGCTACCGCCTGCGTGATGATCTCATCGATAGCATCGACGCGGCTATCGGGCTACGCGAGGCGTTGGCGGGCGTCGCAAGTGAGCACCAAGAGACGGTGATGCCTGGATTCACGCACTTACAGCCCGCCCAACCGACGACGGTCGCCCACTGGGTGCTCTCGTATGAACAGGCGCTTCAGCGCGATACGGATCGCCTGTATTCGGCCTACAGTCGGACGAACCGCTCACCACTCGGTGCGGCCGCGTTCGCGGGAACGCCCTTCTCGATCGACCGCGAACGCACCGCCGAACTGCTCGGTTTTGATGGGATCGTCGAGAACTCGATGGACGCTGCCTCGGCGCGAGACTTCCTCTTCGACAGTGCGGCAGCGCTCGCGGGACTAGCGACGACGCTGTCAGGACTCGCAGAGGATCTGATCCTCTTCTCGAACAAGGGGTACGTCGAACTCTCGGATGAGTACTCCTCGACGTCCTCGATCATGCCACAGAAGAAAAACCCCGACACGCTCGAACTCGTTCGAGCAACAGCCGGATCGGCAAGTGCGGGGCTCAACGGCTTGCTCACGACACTCAAAGGGCTGCCACGAGCGTACAACCGCGATCTCCAGCGGGCGACCACGCACGTGTGGTCAACAGTCGATGCCGTCACCGAGGGAACCGCTGTCGCCAGTGGAGCAATCACGACGACAGCGTGGAACACCGTCGCTCTCGCTGATGCGGCTGGGAGTGGCTTTTCGACCGCAACGGGAATTGCAGACAAGCTTGCAATGTGTGGAATACCCTTCCGGACGGCCCACGAAATCCTCGCTAAGGCCGCACAGGAGGGAGCAGACGCTGCTGCTATCGAATCCGCAGCTGAGGAAATACTCGATGAACCACTCGGTGCCTACATCTCCAACGAAGAGATACAGGCCACACTCGATCCCATTCAGAGCGTAGCGAGCCGCGATTCGCGCGGCGGACCGGCACCCTCAGCGATCGACGCACAGCTCGATTCGGTTACGAAATCCCTCGAATCGGATCGAGAAGCGCTCACGAATCAGCAGGCGAACATCGAATCCGCGCACAAAACGCTCACAGAGGTGGTACATCGCTATGCTTGAGCGACGACGACCACGACTACCGATCCCGTCCCCCCTCGGGGACAAATAACAAAACTATGATGTACATTATCATGGATCGCTGTATTGGACGCTAACACACCAATAGAGCCTTGTTTGGGTTGTTAAATTTTTATGATACTTTCGATGGTTTTAAGATGATCCCACGACGAGATTGAGGTACATGGCAGAATGCATCGAATGCGGGGCTGACGTAACCCTGCACGACGACATCGAAGAAGGAGAGATCATTGATTGTGGGACATGCGGTGCCGAATTAGAGGTCCTCGAAACAGCTCCTGTGGTGCTCGATACCGCGCCTGAGCTCGAAGAGGATTGGGGCGAGTAAGGCGATGGGAGCAGTCGGCACATACATACAATCATGAATATCGGTGTACTCTATTCCCGGATTCGCCGCGACGAGAAGCTCCTGTTGTCCGAACTGCGAGAGCGTGGACACGAGGTCACGAAACTCGACGTTCGCACGTTGCAGTTCGACCTTTCGGAACCGCCGGAAGCACTCACAGCGTGTGATATCGTTCTTGATCGGTGCCTCGCTACGAGTCGGAGCGTCTACGCAACGCAGTTCATCGACAGGTACGGGATTCCAGTCGTGAACGGACCGGAGACGGCAGCGGTGTGTGCCGACAAGGCGAAGAATAGTCTCGCACTCGCGCAAGCGGATATTCCGACACCACGGACGGAAGTCGCGTTCACGAAAGACGCCGCGATGGAGATCATCGAGAAGTTCGGCTACCCATGCGTACTAAAGCCCGTCGTCGGGTCGTGGGGGCGATTGATGGCGAAAATCGACTCCGAGAGCGCCGCCGAAGCCATTTTAGAGCACAAGGCGACTCTCGGTCACTACGAGCACAAGGTGTTCTACATCCAGGAGTTCGTCGAAAAACCCGACCGCGACATCCGCGTCCTTGCTATCGACGGCGAGCCGATCGCATCGATGGTCCGTTCTTCGGAGCACTGGCTGACGAACGCCGCGAAGGGAGCAACGACGCGCGAATTCGAGCTCGACGATACGGCTCGTGATCTCGTCGCCCGCGCGAGCGACGCGGTTGGTGGTGGTCTGCTCGGTGTCGATCTGATGGAGATCAAATCCGGCTCAGAATCGGAGGCCGAGTACACTGTCCACGAGGTGAACCACACGGTCGAATTCAAGGCGCTCGATGAGGCGACAACGGTCGACGTGCCAGCGGCGGTCGTCGACTGGCTCGAAACGAAAGCCACGCAGGAGGTGATCGCATGAGTACCTTGACAGCAACGGTTGTCGGTGCGAGTGGGTTCACGGGAGGCGAGCTCCTTCGGTTGCTCGCTGGTCACCCCAAATTCGAGATCGCACAGGCAACGAGCCGCCAGTACGAGCGCAAGACGATCGGTCGTGTTCATCCGAATCTCCGCGGGGTCGATCTGCGATTCAGTGCTCCCGACGATCTGGAAAGCGTCGACGTGTTGTTCGCAGCGACGCCACACGGTGTCTCCATGGATCACATCGACGCCTTCCAAGAGGCAGCGGACACGATTGTGGATCTGAGTGCGGATTTCCGCCTCGACAGCGAAGGGCAGTACGACGAGTGGTACGACGGACACACGCGTCCAGAGTTTCTCTCGGAATCGGTGTACGCGCTTCCCGAACTCACACGCGAGGATCTACCCGGTGCAGAGTTGATCGCAGCGGGCGGTTGCAACGCGACCGCCACCATCCTTGGGCTACTACCATTATTCGAAGACGGTATCCTCGATGGAACGGAGCAGACCATCGTTGACGTGAAAGTTGGTTCTTCTGAGGGTGGTGCTGGTGGCGGAACAGCTTCCTCACACGCCGAGCGCTCGGGCGTCGTCCGTCCGTACGCGCCTGCGGGCCATCGCCACGAGGCTGAGATCGAGCAGTTCCTCGGTCCAGTGAGCTTCACCGCCCACGCGGTCGATATGATTCGTGGCGCGAGTGCGACGTGTCACATCTTCCCGAACGATCCAGTCACAAAGCGGGATCTCTGGGGAGCCTATCGGGAACAGTACGACGAGGAGCCGTTTGTGCGCACAGTTGCAGGCGGCGGCGTGTATCGCTACCCCGAACCGAAGGCTGTTGCGGGGACGAACTACGCCGAAGTCGGCTTCGAACTCGATCCATCGAACAAGCGGATCATCGTGTTCTCGGCCATCGACAACATGATGAAGGGATCTGCTGGACAAGCGATCCACGCGGCAAACATCGCGCTCGGTTTCGAGGAGACTGCTGGATTAGCGTTTCAGGGATTACATCCCGTGGGGGCACCATGAGGTGCTGTTGGCACAGTGGGAGGTGGGCCCTGTGACGGTTGTCGTCAAGGTCGGCGGCGCGCGCGCTGTCGATCCGAAAGACGCGCTTGCAGACGTTTCGGCGCTCATCGACAACGACGAGCAGGTGGTCGTCGTTCACGGTGGATCAACTGCCGTAGACGACACGCTCGAAGCGCTCGGGGAGACACCGGAGTACGTCGAGACGCCGTCGGGCGTCGTTGGACGGTTCACCGACGAACGCACGATGGAGGTGTTTTCGATGGTTCTTCCCGGGAAACTCAACACCGATCTCGTGGTCGGATTACAGAACGAGGGTGTCGACGCAATCGGACTCTCGGGTATCGATGGGCAGTTGCTCTCGGGTTCACGGAAGTCCGCTGTTCGAGTCGTCGAAGATGGGAAGAAGAAGATCCGTCGTGGCGATCACTCGGGGCGTATCGAGCGCGTAAACGGTGATTTGCTGGAGACGCTGCTCGAAAGCGGATACACGCCCGTCGTGACCGTCCCGATGTTGGCGGACGACGGAGTGGCGGTGAACAGCGACGCTGATCGCGCGGCGGCAGCGGTTGCTGGTGCGCTCTCAGCAGAGCTCGTCATTCTCACTGACGTTCCTGGTGTACTCGCGGATGTCGACGACGAGTCATCGGTTATCGAGCGCGTCGATTCATCTGATGCGTACGAGACGCTGACTGCGGCCGCAGAAGGGTTTATGACTCGGAAAGTGATGGCCGCGACTGAAGCGCTCGAAGATGGTGCAGAAAGCGCGACAATCGCCAGTGCGAACACCGAAGCGCCGATCAGTGGCGCACTCGGTTCGAACGGAACGACAATCACGCCGGAGGCACTATGACTGAAGCTGGATTCGTCTTCAACGAAAAGCCCATTCGCATCGATAGCGGAGCGGGTCCATATCTGTATGACACGGAGGGGACCGAGTATCTCGATTTCGGTGCGAGCTACGCCGTAACGCCGACCGGTCACTGTCATCCGGAAGTAGTGGCTGCCGTCCAACAGCAAGTTGAGCAGCTCATGTACGTGCAGGCGTCGTACCCGGTCGACATCAGAGACGACCTCTCTACGACGCTCGCAGCGAGTGCTCCCGGCGATATCGGAAATGTGTGGCTCTGTAATTCAGGGACGGAGGCGAACGAAGCCGCAATCAAGTTCGCTCGGAGCGCAACCGGACGCTCGAAGATCGTCGCCACGAAAAACGGATTCCACGGACGGACGCTTGGCGCGCTCGCAGCGACGTGGAAGAAAAAGTACAAGAAACCATTCGAGCCACTCGCGGGCGACTTCGAATTCGTGCCCTACGGCGACCACGAGGCGCTCGAAGCAGCAGTTGATGAGGAGACTGCGGCAGTCCTCCTCGAACCGATTCAGGGAGAAGGAGGGATCAACCCGACAACGCACGAGTATCTGCAGGCCGTGCGCGAACAGACAGCCGCCCACGACGCAGCGATGGTGCTGGATGAGATCCAAACGGGACTCGGACGCACCGGCACCATGTGGGCGACCGAGGAGTTTGGCATTGTCCCCGACATCCTCACGACAGCGAAGGGACTCGCAAGCGGATTACCGATTGGTGCGACGCTCTGTCGTGACTGGATCGCAGACGGTGCAGGCGATCACGGCTCGACGTTCAGCGGGGGACCAGTCGTCTGTGCCGCTGCGCAGGCGACACTCGATGTGCTCGCAAACGAGGACCTCCCAGCGCACGCCGCGGAGATCGGCGCATATCTCACTGATGCGTTACAAACGGCCATCGGAGACGACGTGCGTGACATTCGTGGTCGGGGGCTCATGATCGGCATCGAAGTCAAGCGCGGCGCGAATCGGTTGTTGCCGACACTCGCGCTCGAACATAACATTCTGGCGCTTCCTGCCGGACGAACGGTCCTCCGATTGCTTCCGCCGCTGATCATCGATCGCGATCACGCGGACCATGTCGTCAACGCACTCAGCGAGGTGATCGGATGAACTCCGTCGTATCCACCCAAGAGATGACACCACGCGAACTGCTCAAAGAAATCGTAACCATTCCATCCGTGTCGGGAGACGAACAGGCCTGTGCAGAACGACTCGCAGCCTACTTCGAGAGCCACGACCGCAACGTGTGGATCGATGAGGTGGGGAACGTTCGTGCGCCCGCAGACGATAGCGTCCTCTTCACGTCACACATCGACACAGTACCGGGTGAGATTCCGGTTCGCATCGATGCTGGCGAACAGTCGGGCGAACCCGCACTCTGGGGCCGCGGAAGCGTCGATGCGAAGGGGCCCTTGGTTGCAATGGCGGTCGCTGCAGTCCGAACGGGAATGAGTTTCGTCGGCGTTGTCGGAGAAGAAGTCGATTCCCGCGGAGCATGCCACGTCGTTGCAAACCGCGACGCTCCAGAGACTGTTATCAACGGTGAGCCAAGCGGTTGGAACGGCATCACTCTCGGCTATCGTGGACTGCTCGCCGGGACGTACGTCGTGACGAGCGAATCAGGACACACGTCCCGACCGGAGAACAACGCGATTCAGGACGCGATGGACTGGTGGGGACGCGTCGAGCAAGCGTTCGAACCGGACGAGTGGACGCCGGTTTTCGAGCGTGTGACGTGTAAGCCAATTCGAGTCGAAGGCGGGACGAGCGACGATGGGCTCTCGGTGGAATCGTCCATGGATGTACAGCTCAGGGTTCCACCGAACCACACTGTCGACGAAATCCGCGAAATCGCCGATTCACAGCTCAATGGTGGCACAGTCAGGTGGTACGACGCAGTTCCGCCTGTCATGATGGAGCCGCGAACCGATGTGGCACGCGCGTTCCGGGTCGCTATCCGGAAACACGGAGGCGACGCCCGACTCCTTCGCAAAACGGGAACGAGCGATATGAACGTCTTTGCGAGCGAGTGGGACTGTCCGATGGTCACCTACGGACCAGGCGATTCCGATCTCGATCACGCACCGAACGAGCATCTACCACTGGAGTCGTTCGACCGTTCCGTGGCAGTGCTCGAATCCGTTGGACAGAAGCTTGGAGGATCACAATGACACAGCATTTCCTCGATGTCGATGATCTCTCGCGTGAAGAACTCGACGACGTGCTCGACGACGCCGAAGCGCTGAAAAGCCAAGAGACAGGGGACGATGACAATCACGCCCCACTCCCTGACAAAACGCTGGCAATGTTGTTCGAGAAGCCGAGCACGCGCACGCGTGTGTCATTCGAGACGGGGATGACCCAACTCGGTGGGCACGCAATTTTCCTCGGCCCTGACGACACGCAACTTGGACGGGGAGAGCCACTTTCAGACACCGCTCGGACGCTTTCGCGGTACGTCGACGGTATCATGGTTCGCGTGTTCAACCACGCTGATGCTGTCGAACTCGCCGAGTATGCGAGCGTACCAATCGTCAACGGACTCACTGACGATGCTCACCCATGCCAAGCACTCGCGGATTTGCTGACAATACGAGAACATTTCGACTCATTCGACGTGCAGGCCGCGTGGGTCGGAGACGGAAACAATGTCGCTCAATCGTTCGTTATCGGATGCGCGATGGTCGGCATCGATCTCACAGTCGCTCATCCCGAAGGCTACGGAATCGACGACAGCGTCATCGACCGTGCAAATCAGTTCGACGGACCTAACGTCACGGTAACGAATGACCCAACTAAAGCTGTAGCTGACGCCGACGTGGTGTACACCGACGTCTGGGTGAGCATGGGACAGGAAAAAGAGCGTGACGAGAAGTTACAGGCGTTTGAAGGATTTCAGGTTAACGAGGAACTCCTCGATGAACAAGCGGTGCTGCACTGCCTCCCGGCACATAGAGGAGAAGAGATCACCGGCGCGGTAATCGAAAGCGATCACGCACTCGTCTGGGACCAAGCCGAAAACCGGCTCCACGCACAGAAGGCTCTGTTAACAAAACTACTGTCGTAATTTTCGAAAATTCAATCGAAACAAGAGACAATATGAGACACTGGGAGCCGCGTACACCACATTGCATTGCACCGAATCGAATTGTAATAGACGGCGCTACGCTTTGGATTAGTAGCGTCTGTGGGTGTCGTAGTGTCTGTGTTATCTGATTCCGATTTGTTCTCTCAGTTCCTCCGAGTTGTTGAGCATTACGCGCACGCCGTTTTCCCAGAAGAGTTTATTCGGTTCTAATTGTTCCCCGTATCGTTGGTAGAAAACATCATCGAGTTCGTCGTACAACGAAATGACTTCGTCGACGAGATCGTCTGGAATTCGCATTTTCACGGTTGTGCTGTGCTCTTCCGTTTCCGGATCCGACGGCAGACCGATCGTTCCACGCACCACAACGTGGCCGTGGCCATTTTCACGGGCATCGTTTACCCAGACAAATTCGCTCGAATCAGAGTCGTCCTCAACCATCACCTACAAAGTGGAAACTAATGTAAATATACCTTGGGTGTTACAGAGACGCAAGGAGAGTTTTCACAGCTATAGCCGTGGGATAAATCTACTAGGACCGAACGTGGTGGTGTCGATTGCGAATCTGATAGTCGTTAGCCCAACTCTTTCATAAACAGACCCATATGATTTTTCATAGATATAGTTCTATGTATGAAGAGAACGAATCCAGAGAATCTCAGTCAAAATCATATTCTATCCGTAATTTCTGTGTACAAGACCTGAGTCGTCCGCTGGCACGAACGCTTTTTGTGAGCGAGCGCACAACGGACAAGATGCGATGGATACCGACACTCACGCCGAGGAACTTGCCTCCGACCTCGGTGTCGACAAAGAGGAGGTCGCAGCGGATCTCGAAAATCTCATCGATTATGATGTTCCACTCGACGAAGCAAAACAAAGCCTCCGACGGAAGTACGGCAGCGGCGGTGGTGGCGGCAGCACTTCCCCGACGGCCGTCGATATCAGCGACATTACGACAGACGATACAAGCGTCACAGTAACCACTCGTGTCCTGACCGTTGGGAAGCGAACCATCAGATACAGCGGCGATGACTTCACCATTTCGGAGGGTGAACTCGCCGATAAAACTGGGACGATATCGTACACCGCGTGGGAGGATTTCGGTCTTTCATCGGGAGATACGATTACCATCGGCAACGCGGGCGTCCGCGAGTGGGACGGTGAACCAGAACTCAATCTTGGAGAGAACACATCAGTTACCACTGCCGAAGAATCGCTCGACGTACCGTACGCGGTCGGTGGGAAGCGATCGCTCGTCGATCTCTCTCCTGGTGATCGAGGGATCACACTCGAAGTCACCGTGAGTGAACTCGAAGAGCGGACGATCGATGGCCGCGACGGTCCGACAGACATCCTGAGTGGTGTGCTCGCGGACGAAACGACTCGCCTCCCGTTCACCGATTGGGAGCCACACGACGAGATCGAACCCGGCGCGTCGATCCGGCTTGAAGACTGTTACATCCGCGAGTTCCGAGGGGTCCCATCTGTGAATCTCTCTGAATTCACAACAGTCACACCGATGGATCGGACAATTGAAAAGACCGAAACGGCACCGAAAAAGCAGATTGGAGCGGCTGTCGCCGACGGAGGTATGTTCGACATCGAACTCACAGGGAGCGTGCTCGCGGTCCGTGACGGTTCTGGACTCATTCAACGCTGTCCAGAGTGTAACCGCGTCATTCAGAACGGGCAGTGTCGAAGCCACGGCGATGTCGACGGCCTCGATGATCTCCGTGTGAAAGCGATTCTCGATGACGGGACCGGGACAGTGACTGTTGTGCTCGACCGAGAACTAACAGAGCGCGTCTACGGGGGGACACTTGAGGATGCACTTACCAGTGCCCGCGATGCAATGGACAAAGCAGTCGTGGCCGCTTCGATCGCATCAGATATCGTCGGAAAGCGACACCGCGTTCGCGGCTCACTCAGCGTCGATGAGTACGGCGCAAATCTCGATGCGACCGAGTTTGAGACCGTTACCAAAGAACCAACAAAGCGTGCTCGTGCCCTTCTCGCGGAGGTGGACGGATGAGCGAGCGTAACCGCAGTAGTAGTAGTGGTAGTGGTAGTGGTGCCTCCAGTAATCGCGAGGTCGCGTATCGTCTGTTTGCGGCAGAGTGCAACGATGCGAGCCATTCGTACTCCGAAAGCGACGAGGAACGGGCTCCGAACTACGTGGTCACCCCAACTGGTGCGCGAGTCAACCGACTGTTCGTCATCGGTGTTCTGACAGAAGTTACACAGGCTGGTGATAGCATGCTTCGTGCACGGATAGCAGATCCGACCGGCGCGTTCGTCGTCTACGCCGGGCAGTATCAACCCGACGCAATGGCGTTTCTCGATGGCATGGAGCCACCAGCGTTCGTGGCCGTCACTGGAAAGGCCCGGACGTTCCAGCCCGAAGACTCAGACATCGTATACACTTCCATTCGACCGGAGGAAATGAATGAGGTCGATAGCAATACGCGCGACCGCTGGACGGTCTCAACGACCAAACGAACGCTCGAACGGATCGCAACCACCGCTGCTGCGCTCGATACCGGACAGACGGGCGAGGAACTCCACAACACACTCCGCGAGAATGGAGTCGATCCGAGTCTCGCAGCCGGAATCCCGATCGCTATCGATTACTACGACACGACAGCAGCGTATCTCGCAGACGTTCAACGCCTCGCACTCGATGCGACACGTCTCGTTGCGGGCGAGATCGACACAGTCGACAGCCTCGAGCTGGCACCCGGACAAGGGGATGGACCGATCAAACCGGCACTCGACGTGGACGAACTCTCGATCGTGACAGACGAGAAAGTGAAATCAAAATCCAGCCCGGAATCAGAACCAAATTCAGAGCCAGAGCCAGAGTCGGAGCCGGAGCCGGATATTCCAGATCAAACACCGGCTGAGGACGACAGTGATTCCCCAGCGTCTGCTGAAGATCGTACGGCCACGACAACAGAGCGAGAACGAACGGAGCAGTCTCCAGCTCAATCCACAGAGGAACCGACAAACGCGGACGTCGAAACCGAGGCAAAGACAGACACAGACGCTGAGACTGAAGCTGATACAGACGCGGACAGAGAGACAGCCGACGTCACAATAGAAGAGGCAGACGAATTCGATTCCGAAGAGTATGATCCTGAGGAGTTCGATCCCGAGGAGTTCGAACTCGACGAAGAAACCCGACGAGAAGTCGAGGAAGAGTTCGGAACCGAGTTCTCGACCGCCGCTGAGGTCGATGCCCCTGGTGAGGCGGGGATCGAAACGAGCGAACCAGATATACCGGATGTGACAGAATCCGACGAAGCAGCTCCCGAATCGGGCGAAACACAAACAGAAGCGGAACCCACGTTCGATGACCTCTCCGATGAGTCCGATATCGATGAGGAAACGACCGCCGAGACAGCATCGACGACCGACGCCGAACCAGAACCAGAATCCGAGCCAGAACCAGAACCAGAATCCGAGCCAGAACCAGAACTAGAATTTGAATCGGAATCTGATTCAGAGCCAGCGTCGGAATCAGAACCTGACGAGGAGATAGACATCGAGTCGTTGTTACTTGATCTGATGCACGATTTCGATGACGGTGACGGGGCGGACCGTGAGGAGCTCACCGAGCAAGTGAGTGAGTCGGCTGGTGTTTCGACGGAGGTTGTCGATGACACGATTCAGGACGCATTGATGAGTGGGAAGTGTTACGAACCGAACGGTGGTAAGCTGAAGCCGATTTGATTGTAATGTTCGAACCGGTTCCCGACGAACCAGCGGCGCTTGCGGATCTCGGATCGGACCGTGCGCTCGTTATCGCGGACTATCACGCTGGGCTCGAGGTTGCACTCCGACGCGAGGGCGTCGAACTTCCGATGAGGGACACGGATCGAAGGGAGGCTCTGCTCACGTTGCTCGATCGGACGGATGCAGATCATATCGTTTTTCTCGGTGATATCGCCACGGACATTGGTGCATCCAACCGTGAGGAGCGCGCTGAGCTCCAGTCGCTGTTTGCCGCTATCACAGAGCGTGTTCCCGTCACGATCGTGAAGGGAAATCACGACGGTGCGATTGAGGAGCTAACCGACGATGATGAGATTCGCGTCACTGGAACTGAAGGGATCAGGATCGGCTCAGTCGGCTTCGTTCACGGACACACGTGGCCCAGCATCGACGTACTCACGGCAGACACCGTTGTGATGGGCCACGAACACCCAATGGTCCGCCTGATTGATGAGGTCGGCGGCAGTCGGACGGAACGGGTGTGGCTTCGAGGACCGCTCCGATCCGATCCGTTCGAAGCCTACCACGAAACAGCACTCGAAATCAGTGGCGAACTCGTCGTGTGCCCGGCGTTCAACGATCTCACTGGCGGAACGTGGACGAATCTCGATCAGGATTTTCTCTCGCCATTTCTCCCTGCCGGCGTCGAAAGCGCACAGGCGTATCTGCTGAACGGAACACGACTCGGGGCGTATGACGAAATTTAACCCGTCAGAACGATCTGTGTACGGATCGTATTCCGTTCGATATTCAGCGTATCGGCATCGATCGCGTGTGAGTGTGTGTACTCTGTTTCTCTGCAGGTGATATCGAGCAGATGTTCGTTGACATAAACGTGATCTCACCAGAGCCTTATGCGACGTTTCGCTCGTGAGTGAGACCGTCGTCGCCGTCGAAACGCTCGCTACCGAGATTCGAGATATCCACGAGTGATGCAGAGCCTTCGAACACGAGTTCAGTCACGATCTGTCCGGTCGCTGGCGCGTGTTGGAATCCGTGGCCCGAGAACCCTGCTGCGGTAATGCAGCCTGGGGTCGACTCCTCGATGATCGGGTGGTGGTCTGGTGTGACCGCGTACAGTCCGGCCCAGCCTCGCCTGATCTCCGACGCCGGGCCGAAGTAGTCGGCAACGTCTGCCGCGCGTTCGAGCGCCTCGACAGCCCAATCGAGATCGAACGACTGACTGTACGCGTCCGGGTCTCGATCAGGGTCTTCGACAGCAAAGTGTCCGCCCACGAGCGCCGTGCCGTCCCGTTCCGGTCGAAAGTACGATGCTCGATCGAGATCGATGGTGAGTGGAACCGTTTCTGGCACGGAGCGCTCCGGATCGACAACGAGCATCTGGCGGCGTTTCGGTGCGATCGGAAGGTCGAGTCCCGCAAGTGTGCCGACACGCTCAGCCCACGGACCAGCCGCGTTGACGGCGAAATCCGCATCGATCCGTGTTCCATCGGCGACGACACAAACTGATCCTGAATCAGGGATGATGTCAGTGACCGCCGTTTTTGTCCGGATGTCAGCCCCGGCTTCGGTCGCACCCGCCGCAAATCCCTGCAACGCGAGATGGGGATCGGTAAATCCATCGAGCGGCGAGAACGTCGCAGCAGAGAATGGCTCGGTTCGGAGCGACGGACAGTGTGCTCTGGCTGCTTCGGGCGCGAGAAACTCGCTCCGAGCACCGCGTTCGTTTTGCATCTCCACGCTTGCCTCGAACGCAGACGCCGTACTTTCATCGCGGGCAAGAAAGAGATACCCCGCGCGACGATACGCGATATCGACCCCGAACGTCTCTTCGAATGACCGCCACGTAGGGAGGCTAGCGAGTGAGAGATCGACGTTCACTGGCGTCGAAAACTGCGTTCTGATCCCACCAGCGGCGCGCTCTGTGCTCCCTCCACCGAGAGAACCCTTCTCGCAGACGATCACCTCGGCCCCCCGCCGAGCGAGAAAGTACGCGCTCGCCAGTCCGACGATGCCGCCGCCGATGACGATAACCTTCATGCGAGAGGATTGCGGCCACCGGGAGTAAGCGTTACCCCAGATCAAACATCGATAGTTGATCCAACGATCGATATGAGCGTCGTCTGTTCCATGACGTAACAGGGCTCGCTTCGAGTCAGTTTTTGCTATCCGAAGTGGTAGTCAGTCATTCAAATCGATAAGCGGATACACACAGCACGAAGCAACGATTCCAAGCCACGTGCATCCTGTTCGCCTGATCATCAACCCAAAGAGAAGATTTATTAGTTATATCTAATGATTTTAACAGTGGTTGGATCCTGCGTTTTTTGCCCGTCGGCAACGAGAAGCGTGTATGGAATCCAAGGAGCTCCGATTTGCTGCTGGTGCCATTGCAGACGCCGAAACCGCCGTCGTGATGAGCGGAGCCGGTGTCAGCACCGCCTCGGGGCTTCCCGACTTTCGCGGCAGCAATGGTCTCTGGGAGCGCTACGAGAGAGATGCTTTTCACATCGATCGACTGCAGACCGCACCAGAACAGTTCTGGCGCACCTACGCTCAGATCTCCACGGAACTATCGGGGGAGGGAGTCGATCCAAATCCTGCTCACGAGGCAATCGCCGCGCTCGAACAGAATGGACAGATCGAGGCGGTCATCACGCAGAACGTCGATGGGCTGCATCAGGCTGCTGGCAGCGAGAACGTCATTGAACTCCACGGCAACGGACAACGCGTTATCTGTCCTGCCTGCAGCGCCACGTACGCCAGCAAGACCGTCCGTGAACGCGTCAAGCGC
The DNA here is from genome assembly GCF_023276375.1 of Halocatena marina. Taxonomy (GTDB): domain Archaea; phylum Halobacteriota; class Halobacteria; order Halobacteriales; family Haloarculaceae; genus Halocatena; species Halocatena marina. The sequence goes on from NZ_JALLPK010000001.1 coordinate 2,495,827, forward strand.
GGCGACACGCCACCACGATGTGAACTGTGTGATGAAGAACGAATACTTGAGCCCAGCGTGGTTCTCTTCGGAGAACAGCTGCCAGAACACGCCTTTTATCGCGCACACGCAATCGCGCAGAACAGCGATGTCTTCCTCGTTGCTGGCTCCTCGTTGACGGTCGAGCCTGCTGCAAGCCTCCCTTCGCTCGCTGCAAATCGAGGTGCAACACTCATCATTGTCACTCACGATCGAACACCACTGTCCGACCGCGCGGAGTATGACTTTCGTGCGGACGTGACAGATGTTCTTCCCAGCCTTCGACGGGCGATCACAGAGCGCGAGTACTAGTTATTTACACACACCATCCGTGAGTCACGGGTGCATGGGATACGAAGTCGTACACACCGACGACGTACCGGTAACCGACTTATCGAACATCGATGAGATACCGCCAGACCTAGACATTCGCGCGGTCGATGAAGCGCTCGGCGCTGAGAGCTCGAAAGTGAAGCTCTGGTATTTCGAACCCGGAGAGGAGATTCAGTATCACGCTCACTCGGAGCAAGAAGAGCTCTACTACGTCCTCCAGGGGACGTTTTCACTCAAGCTCGGGCCGTCTGGTGAAAGCGAGATTGTCGAAGCGGGGCCAGGAACGTTCTGGGTCGCCGAACCGAAAACCGGCCACGGCCACCGAAACATCGGCGACGATAGAGGGATCGTCCTCGCTATTGGCGCACCCCCCATCGATGATCCCGGTCTGGATCCACACTCTATCGATGGAGAGGAGTGAGTTCCCCGACCGGACGCCCCTCTAGTCCCGATGCGAGACGTGGGGATCTCGATCTCGGGCTACGACAGGCTCGGTGATGTAGGTTCTTTACCATACTTCTTCAGCACACGTTCAGTAGAGTCAGTTGCCGCGCGAAGACCGTGCTTGCCGAATCGATGCGCCGTCACGAAGCTTATCTTCACAGTTCGGACAGACACGGACAGACTCCATTTCGGTCGGTGCGAATACTCGTACATATGCCTCAGTTACAAACGATCCACAGTTCAGGCATTCAGGCATCCCCTGAAGGACTTTCGTTCGCACACATATATCTTACGTATCTGGTCAGAGGAAAATAATGGGCCTGGTTGGAGAGAAAAATCCATTTACTGAGTTGTGCAATAAAAATTCAATCAGTTTTCGTACGAAGTGTCGAGGTATTCGAGGATCCGTTCTGATTCGGCCATTGTGACTCCGCGTGTTTCATCGACGAGGACGGGAACGGCTCGCTGGCCCGAGACGCGTTTGACCTCATCGCGTTTCGAATGGAGTCCTTCGACCCAAATGCTTTCAAACGTGATATCGAGTTCATTCAGGCGATCGACGACGAGTTCGCAGAATGGGCAGCCTTCGAGTCGGTAGAGTGTGAGTGTCATACTGGTCGAATGGGTGGAAGAAATAAATATCCGACGGCAAAGTGGTTTTTTCGCTCCGTGAATAGGTTTGTGTATGCGACTGAGTGAAGGACAGCAGGCTCCTGATTTCGAAGCGCTCTTGTGTACTGGTGAGACGTTTCGCTCACGACGACTCGATACGGTACTCGACGGGGGAGGCATCCTCGTGTTCTCTGCGTTTGCGTTTTCGGCAATCGCAGAAAACTGGTGGAAGCGGTACGAGCGATCGGGGTGGAACGAGTTCGACGTGCCCGTTCTCGGTGTAAGTCGGGATGGACCGTACGCACAGAACGCTTTTATCCGATCACTCGACAGCCCGTTTCGGCGCTTCAGCGACACAGACGGGACCGTGAGCGAACGCTACGGTTTGCTCACCGAACGCGACGGAATGGCGAATACGTCTACACCATTTCGTGCGGTGTTCGTGCTCGATGACGACCGGACGACAACGTACGCGTGGATCGCGGACGATTGGATCTCGCCAGTTCCACGAGAGGAAGCTGAGGAAGCTGTCGGGAACCTCTGAGTTAAGCGACGCTGGTTAGATGAGGAGCGTGGAGAAGGATGAAGTTCAGAGACGGTTGTGTCACATCGATATTCACGTCGGAGAGAAATGCCGCGAGCGCACCGATAGTCTCGAACTGTTCATCGACGGCACTCTCGACGTATGATTGGGGTAATGATAACTAAACCCTCCGTGTACGCGTCTCGGAGTGCCGCTTCGACAGTGTTGGGATGCTGATCTCGATTGAGAACGCGAGTAGCACGTTCGTATCGACGGCTATCGTCATTTCTCACAGCCCGTCTCGTCCGGCTCTCCTGACTCACTACAATCGTCCCATGGTATTACTATTTGAGCATTACACCACGTGGATGTACCTTCGTTCCAGAAACCTCCGGGCTGCTTACGGAGACAAAAAATAACGCAACGGACCGGTGAGCAGCCATAGAGTTATGTCCTCAGCATCTGTATGATGGCTGATGTCTTCTCACACATCAGTACTCCTTGAGGAGTACACGTGGCCAGAGGTCGAGACTGCGCTCGAAGAAGGAACACGGACAGTGGTCGTAGCGGTTGGATCGGTCGAGCAACACGGTCCACATCTTCCGCTGATTATGGATACGCTCGCTGGTGATGAGCTCTCTCGACGGATTGCCAAGAAGCTCGGCGACGCCCTCGTTGCCCCGACGATTCGGCCCGGCTGCTCAGGCCATCACATGGATTTTCCCGGAACGATTACGATTCCTGCCGAAACGCTGATGGACCTGATTCGCTCGTACTGTCGGTCGCTAGACGAACACGGATTCGAGCACATCGTTCTCGTCGCCACGCACGGTGGAAACTTTGCGCCGGTCAACACCGTCGCGCCCGAAATCGCCCGCACCATCGACGCAAACGTGATTGCGCTCGCAGATCTCGATGAACTCATGTCGTTGCAGAATGAGGGGCTTCGCGAAGCCGGCGTCGAGTACGAGGAGCCAGTGATTCACGCGGGAGCTGTCGAAACAGCGATCGTTCTAGCAACGAACGAATCCCTCGTTCGAACGGATGAGCTTGCAGTCGGTCACGAGAAACCGATATCTACGTCGCGACTACTCAGCGATGGGTTTAGATCGATTACTGAAAATGGCGTGCTTGGTGATCCCCGCAAAGGAACTCCCGAATCAGGGGAAACAATTCTCGATACAGTAGCAACCGCCTACGCCGAGCGAATCGAGGCCGAACGCGATGCCATCTGAGACACTCTTTCTGTCAGTTCCAGTCGTCGACCGACGCGTCGAGCCACCGAAATTATTGACTGCTAGCTTTGTGCTCCAGCCGCGAGAATAATCGACTGACGAGGACCGACGACAGGATACTCATTTCACAATCACCACACAACCGAGATTTCCCGTCTGTTCAATATAAAAGGTATATCAACGCGCACTCATTTGTTTCGCAATTGTGTTGAGTTGTATTTCGTCAGTACCTTCGACGATGCGGAGGATACGCGCGCGGTGGAGGTGATTCATGAACGGATTCTCCTCGCTGAGACCATTGCCACCGTGCACTTGTACAGCGTCATCAGCGATCTCCCAGAACATGTTCGTTGCAAACCACTTGAAGATGGAGGCGTCTTCGATGACGCTGTCGCCCTGATCCATCTTCCACGCGAGTTTGTGCCCTGCAGCGTCAGCCGCGTAGTTCTTCGCGCGTCCGCGTGCGATCTTATTCGAGATGGATTGGAACTTCCCGATCGGTCGGCCGAACGCCTCGCGGTCGTTCGCGTATTCAACTTGAAGATCAAGCAGGTGTTCAGCGTGGCCCACCGCTTCGGCTCCGAGTTCCATTCGGCCTAGTGAGAGAAACTCCATCGCTTGGTAGAAAGCGGCGTCTGGTTCACCGAGCACGCGCTCGTCTCCGAGTCGCACGTCGTCGAAGTGGATCTCTGCCTGCATCCCTTCCATCCCGACAGCGTTGTTCAACGATCCGATCTCGTACTCGTCTGCCTCGACGATGAAGCATGTGATACCACCGTAGCGTCCGCTTTCCTCCTGTGGGGTCGTTCGGGCGAACACCTGCAGGAAATCAGCGTAGGGTGCGTTCGTGATCCACTGTTTCGTTCCATTGAGCACCCACGTCTCCCCGTCTCGCTCGGCAGTCGTCTTCATCGCTGGTGAGTCCGATCCCGCATGAGGTTCGGTCTGAGCGAATCCAGTTGATAGCTCCGCGCTGATTGTGGGTTCGAGATATCGCTCGATCTGCTCGTCCGCTGCTTGTAAGAGGAGCGGCTTTGGTCCGGCCGGACCGGCCAACACGAACTCCGAAAGGCCTGTTCCGTGCGTCGCAACGTGCTTTTTCGCTCGGTACCACAGCACGTTCGAAATGCCTTCGCCACCGTGTGCTTCGGGCATGTTCATCGCATAAAAGCCAGCTTCTGCGCTCGCTTGTCGTATCGATTGGATTGCTTCGAGAACGTCGGAAACGAGACGGCCATCGGATTCGTGACGCAATCGAGGATTCGACCACGTCTCACCGAGATCAGATTCAATCGGATCGACCTCCTGTTCGATGAATTCGTCGAGGCTCCGTTCGATGAGTCGCCACTCCTCGCTTTTCGCAAATGAAACGCCGTCAGAATCTGTCGCCATGACACGAGATGTGGTCGAATGCTGTTAAGTCTACGTGTAGACTATTATAGTATTCACACAGCGAGAAAGCGATCACAGGAATGGAGACGATTCGTGGATGAATTATACACATACTTTAAAAAGTAGATCGGTGGTCGAATGCACACGATCGGTCTCGTGTGCACTGTATGCAAGAAAAGTCGGACGAGATGACGGATTATTACGGGATCGAGGATGCAAAGGTTCGCCGGAAAGCCATCAGGGCCTATACGCTCTTCCGGCACGACTAACCGGTGACAACCGTGATCCGGACGGAAGCCGTCGTTCCCGCCCTCGAACGGGCGGCCGAGCGAGCGGCGCTAGACAGGACCGAAGCGAATGGAATCAATGGAATATGCGGAGATATTGAAAGAATAATAGAATATGAAGGACACATAATGACTGAGCAGTTGAGCAAGCAACCGAATGAGTCATAGAAAGTAATATATTTATTCCATCAAACAATAACCCAACAATATATCAATGGATTCTATCGAATATTCGTGCTTGAATGGAGAGGTCTACTAATGACGGAGACGGCCGAAATCGAGGATGCGGTTCGAATCCCTGAAAATAAAGATGGGACAGCAACGGAGCGAAAAATGGCATTAGAGACGCTCAAAGAATACTCATCGAAGCATCCGGACGCCATCGTGCCTTATATAGATGTTATCGCTTCGCTCGCAGACAGCGAGGAGCATGATATCTGTCACGATGTCGCCCTTATCTTTCGGAAGATTGCCAACCACGATCCTAGCGCTGTGGCACCATACACCAAATCGATCTACACACTACTCACAGACGACGATCCGTTCGTGCTCTCATCTACCGTGTTGACGACCATGTTTGTCACTCGTGAGTCACCGACAGTACTGTCAGCCACTACAGACAGGCTGCTTGAGCTGCTGACTTACGAAAACGCCGGTGCAACCGGCCCAGCAGCTAATGTACGAGGGAAGGCAGCCGCAACGCTCGGCAATATGGGAATCGCAAATCCGATCGTCGCTGCTCGGGCTGATGAATCACTTGCAGACCTGTTCGACGATCCAGATCAGGATGTGCGCGCCATTGCAGTCTTAGCACTCACACGACTCGGGCTTGCGCATCCAGAATCCGTCGAGACAGCGCTGACTCACCTTCCAGCACAGTTGGACGATGAGACTTCAGACGTCCGTCGCAACGCTATCAGGGCATATACGCTCTTCCGTCGGGACAAACCAGATGCGATTATTAAGCCAGATATTGTCGCTCCAGCGTTCGAACGAGCAATCGAACAAGCGGAGCTAGACAGTACCGAAACGAGTGGAATCGACGAAGTATGCGAATATATTGAAAGAATCATGACAAATAAAGGCTGCGTAATAACTTAACAGTTGAACAAGCAACTAACATGAATTATAGAAAATGTCATATGAAAATTAACAGATGTGAATCGGTGAGTGATGTCGCTATGAGTTTCGTTGAAAATCCTTGCCCGACCAGAGAGGTGTACTAAATGACAGATGATATCGACGTTAAAAACGTAATCCAGACCCTTGAAGACGGGGCACCGAGAGAGCAAGAAGAGGCATTATCCATTCTTCGCGATATTTCACATTCACAACCGAACATTCTCGCCACTCATCTTGACGCCATCTGCTCGTTCGCAGACGACGAAGATCCGATGGTCCGTTTCAGCGTTGCCACGGTTCTCGTCAATGTTGCCGCGCACGAGCCGAGCGTCGTACTTCCTCATGCGCCTGTTGTGCGTACGATGCTGATGGATGACGATTCAAGTGTGTTGTCATTTGCCACGACGACGGCCATGATCATTGCCAGTGAATCGCCAACAGCGCTATCGGGGATCGCCGATAGATTGCTCGAATTATTGATATATAAGAATGTTGCAGCGTCGAAATCAGCCCGTGACATACGGGTGTCGGCAGCATCGACTCTCGGTAAACTTGGCGAAGTTGACCAGGCCATCGCGTCCCGTGCTGATGAACCACTCGCAAATCGGCTCGACGATCCTGAACCTAGGGTTCGACGGGCCGCAGTCACAGCACTCACCCGGTTCGGACTTTCGCATCCCGATGTCGTCTCAACGGGACTCGCTCGTCTTCCGGAACGGCTGGACGACGAGGATGCAGAGGTTCGCCGGAAAGCCATCAGGGCCTATACGCTGTTCCGGCACGACCAACCGGCGGCAATCGTTGAGCCGGAAGCCGTCGTTCCAGCACTCGAACGGGCGGCCGAACGAGCGGAGCTAGACAGGACCGAAGCGAGTGGAATCGACGAAGCATGTGAATATATTGAAAGAATGATGGCAGATCAGTCCTGATCGATGACTAGGCTGCCAGACAAGCATCCGATATGTGGACATCTGGTAGGAACGGCCTATAAAGGAACGTTAGAACTTACCGGCAATCAAACAGTACAGACTGATGAAGAAACACACAATACTGTTGAGACGACAAAAAAACGCACGGTTGAATCTGGGACAGAAGGGTCGTTGAAAGCATCGTTGACGGGCGTTGGAGCAAGCCTCAAGGGCTATATTAGGGGAAAAAGGTCAAAATCAAATAAAAAAAGCTCAAGTGACATCCACCGCCAATCAGAAGCGGCTGCCGTCAGCCAAACTATTCGCATTGAATCAGTAAATAACCTGGAAGACGCCGACAGACTTGGATGTCAAGATCCAGACTGTCCACTCAACGATGACAGACAAAAGGTTCGAATTGTAGAGGATATGCGAGTAGATCTCGACGAATTAACTAATAAGTTCGATGACAAAGAACTAACGGAAAAAAATCAACGACGTCTTGATACTCATAGAACCACAGCAGAGCTAGGGGACGACCAGCCACGTAATACTGCTAGCTCAAGTGAACCGATCGGCGACCCATACCACCAGTCACACACTCCCGATCGATCCGTCGAACCAATCGAACGGAACAACGACCAGAACGAACCGGAACGGCCCGAAACCAACGATCCGTCCCCAGATCCAGACGAAGAAACGACCAAATCGGAAGTGGAGGAGTCGCGCGACGCTGAGACTCTCAGAGCAAAAGAGAAGGCACTCGCAGAGAAGCGGAAAGCGCTCGAGGAAGAACGAGAGACCCTGAGAGAAGACAGAGAAATCATCAGAGAGGATGAAAAAGCGCTTAATGAAGAACGAAGAGCGCTCAGAGAAGACGATCGACCACACAGTGAGGAACGAAGAGCACTCAGAGAAGAGGAAAGGGAACTCAGAAACGAGCGAAGATTACTCAGGGAAGAGGAAAGAGAGCTCAAAGAAGAAGAGGAAGCACTTCAAGCGAAGGAGAACGCACTGAGAAAAAAGCGGGAAGTGCTCACAGCGGAGGACAACGCCGTTGAAAGAAGTGCCGAGAGCACAACAGCACCATCTGCCGGAGCGACAGAACGGAACGGCACGACTCAGGCGGAAAACGATGCGACTGATAAAGAACGAGACGCGGGCGAAACCCCAGAACCCGCCGAGAACGACAAAGATTCACCGACCACTCCGATCGACGAAGAAGGACCAACGACCAACGAACCGGACGGCCACTCTACCGACGTAGACTCGCGCTCGAACGATGAGCAGGACGACTACGGGAAACACCTCCCGTCCGACGAAGGTCGAGGGGCAGACGACCGACACGACGACCGAGAGGAGCCAAAAAAGCACCTCCCGAACTCCGATCAGAGTCCGAACAACGGTCAGGATAAAGGACACGCGAATGGGTCACCATCAACTGAAGTGAATCCCGAGGCGAACAGCACGAAATCAGTCGGCGGGGATTCGAACACGAACGATCCGCAAAATAACGAGCACAAGGAGCATTTGCCGTCAGGGGATGCAGGAACGACCGACCGCACGGACGATACGCCCGAGGCAGCCAAACGACATCTCCCCGAATCCGACCAGAACACGACCGACGAGCCACAGCCGACTGAACCGAACCCAAACACGAGTGGGAAACAGAACGACGAACACGAGAAACATCTCCCGTCTGATGATACGGAGGTCACCGATCAGACGGACGACAATATAGAAGAGGCCGAAAAACACATTCCCGAAGAAGACGCAAGAATAGATCCGAGACCGGATCACGATTTGGACGACCGCGATAGAGAGCGAGAGTAACGTTACTGTGAGCGACTCAAATAGATGCTGATAGCTTGACCAACCTTACACCGATACAGTCTCTGAAAGATGAAGTGTCTGTCAATCGGTTCCTACGTGTTGCTCGCTTGAAGCGTCCGATTCGTCCTGATTCTCGCTGGACGCAGTACCTTCAATTTCACCAGTTATGCTCCGTTCGGGCAACGCACCGGCGTGCTCAGTTGGCGAAAGAACGTCTGCGATAACCTCCATCGTGTCGCCGGTCAGCATCGAGATATATCCAAAGAACCAGCCAGCCTGCTTGACGATGACACCAACACCTGGGTCCCACTTACGGATATCTCCTGTAGCGAATATGTGTTGTTCACTTTGTTTCATTTCTTTCCGTTTTCCATACCATTTTTCTTCGACATAATTGGTATGTTGAACGAACTTTGTACCGATTGCGTCCCGATAGAACTCAGCCGTCTCCGAATCGTTCGGGCGTAACAACACCATCGAAACCAGCCCCGCTAAAATCGATTCACCACCGTTGCGGCCATAATTCTGATACAGTTGCTGCACCGACTGCAATGTCACAAGTGTGACGACCTTATCGCCCCGTCCGACGTTCACGAGTTCCTCTAACTGGCGAAGATGTGGAATTTGTGCGAACTCATCGAGGATGAAATACGAATACGTATCGGTGTTTTGCATCGCGTGCTTTGCGGTGTGATCGATGAGAAATCGAAAGATCGGTTTTGTGCTTTGACCGGTCGCCTTCGGGAAATCGAGCACGATCGGCACACCCTGTGGATCCCGAACGTGATCGCGAATCGAAAAACCATCTCCATCAGGAGGGGCTGCTCCGAAATCTCCGATAAACACCTTATTGACGATACGCTGGACCGACGCATAGACACCTTGTGCCTGTTTGGGACTAGTTTCGACATCGATTGCTGACGCTGCCGCCCGCAGGTCGGAATACTCACTCAAGTGTTCATAGATTTCATCTGCTCCGTTCCGTTGGAAATAGTGGCGTACCGATGCATTCGACAGTTCGAATTCGTCGCTCTCCTCGCGCTTTCGAACCAATCGCTTCAGACATGCAGCAAAGACCTGTCGGGCCATATCGTCGAAGAAATCGTTCTCACCCCCGCTCGGTTCGGGAAACAGTGCTTGCGCGAACTCGTCAATGTCCTGTTCCGTGTCGAATTCCCGAAAGAGATTCCAAATATACGTCGAATCCTCCATAGAAATGCTGATGTACTCGACACCGAGTATATCAAAAAAATCCTGAAAGTCAGTCTTATGATCGTATACCAACATCAATGACGAGTGATCGAAGAGCATCTGCTGTACAAAATGTATTGCAACTTCAGTTTTTCCTGAACCTGAAGCACCAGCAACGAGGATCGATCTCCGAGGTAAAGAAACACTTCCTGCCCATCGGTCGAGGAATCCGAAGTTTCCACCAGTTGCTGCAATGGAAATATTTATTGCAAGACCATTTTGTAAATCTTTCCGATACCGACGATCTTGATAGATTCTCTGGACAGATTGTTTTATACTCCGGAGAAACAACGCTGTGAACAAGACAATCATCAAGATCCAAAGCCACACTAATGACGTTGACTGAAGGGTATACGCCACCACAGGTACTGCCAGTAATGTGACAACCATTACGAATGGGGCGAGAACCCAGTGAATGGCCTGCAGGCGGTCGTAGAATGATGATAGTGGGTGCCAAAGACGTTTCCACCAGGGCTTGCGAAGAACTGCTGACGCACCGAACAACGCAACGATTCCGAGCACGAGAAACCAGCCGAATGTCTCAATGAGACTCATCAGACACCTCCTCGGCTCGTTTTCTGCTCGGTGCTATGCTTGACACGTCGATGGTGTATCGTGAGACAACATCGATTGGTTTTCGGTCAGAGGGACTCGGTTGCCGTGGTCTGAGGTTGACAGACGACATCTCCATTCGAATAGAGGTTTATTTAATTCGGACATATAACCATTGATTCTTCGTTAAGATCCAAATGTAGAGGTGTGATAAACATCAAACAGCGCACCGACACAAGCTACTCTCAGATTCGGTTCTAACGTGTCGGTTGTCGATTACTCTCCAGATCACATTCCAGATTCAAATCCGATCCGTGTTCCAGGCGATTCACCCTCAAGAAACGGTCCGATTCCCTCTCGGTCGAAGACGAAGGCGGGTGTCTCAAGTGCCAACAGCGCGCGTACTTTCGCGGCCATGCCACCAGTGACGTCTGTCGATTCGCTCGCACCGAGCGCGTGGGCTACATCCGCGAACGTGTCGATGTCGGGAACGACCGCTCCTGCATCGAGAACACCCGGCACTGCAGAACAGAGTCCAACGCGCTCAGCATCGAGATCAGTGGCAAGGACACGAACCAACTCGTCACCGCTGACGATTGTGGTTCCCTCGCGTGCGTGCGCGATGACATCACCATGGAGGACAGGAACGAATCCCTCTTCGAGCATCGTCTGTACCTGCTGTGTTGAGAGCAGCAGCTCACCATCGACTGTTCGAGTCCCGACAGAAAGCGGATGGACGGGAAGCGCTGGGATTCCCTCGGTAGCCAGTGCATCGATGACTATTCTATTGAGGGATTTCATCGCCTCGTGGATAGCGCGGGTAGCATCGGTGTCGTGCGTGCCTGCCGTCCGACTGACGGCGTGTTCGGTTGCGTGGTGGTGACCGAAGCTTCCCCCGCCGTGAACGAGTACGAGATCAGCGTGCTCGTGTCTGGCGATCGTCTCGCTCGCGTGCTCAAGTGCGTCTCGATCGACTGTTTCGGGCTGATCCTTGTCGGTGATAACACTCCCACCGAGCTTGAGAACGGTCGTCATTCTGCCTCCACCCGCACACCGTCTCTATCCAATTCAGCACGAAATGCCTCCTCACAACCGGGCGTGTAGCTGAGCGCGGTCGCTGTACTTGGGGATTCATCGAGCGCAACGATACAGCCGCCACCGCCTGCGCCCGTCAACTTTGCACCGAGAGCATCGGCATCGCGTGCGGCCCACACCATCGCATCGAGCGAGCGAGAAGAGACACCGAGTGCTGAGAGTAGTCCATGATTGAAATCCATCAACTGACCGATTTTGTGGATGTCGCCCTCAGCAAGCGCCCGTTCACCTACTCGGACGATGTCACCAACCGTCCGTACTGTATCTGCAGCGAAGTCATACTCCTCACGGAGTGAGCGCACGCCAGAGACGAGTGCGCCTGTATCGCCAGTTCCGCCGTCATATCCGATGACAAACGGAAGTCTCGAAGCATTCTCGATCGGACGGCAATCGTCACCTTCGACACGGACTGCTCCACCCATTGCCGAGCAGAATGTGTCTGCTCGTGAGGCTTGTCCGTCTTGGACATCGTATTCGACACGATAGGCGCGGTCTGCGATCTCCGTGGGCGAAAGCTCGATTCCGATTTCGCGCGTCGCAGCATCGATGGCTGCGACTACGACAGCTGCGGACGAACCAAGGCCTGCCCCCAGCGGAATGTCGCTTTCGATGGTGATCGTGAACCCGACGTTCTCGTCGGCCACATCGCGGACCTGATCGATCGCACCATCAACGTAGCCCACTGCAGCCTCGACGAGCGGGCGTGGAACGTCGACATCTGCGTTCAAGACTCCATCACCGTACTCAACAGAGAATCCATCGAGCGTGAGATCCTGAGTCTGTACCCGAAGCCGATCGTCGTCGCGTGCTTTGGCGGTCACTGTTGCCCGGCGTTCGATAGCGCACGGAACCGCTGGTTCCCCGTACACGACGGCGTGCTCGCCGAAAAGATACACCTTCCCCGGCGCGCTTGAAACAGTCATGCCTCTTCCTTCCGAGAGAGATGGCTAAAAACATCCGAACCGCGTCGCTTTCGCTCGTTGGATCTGACCGGACGAACCGATCCTCCGGGAAGCGCTCTACGATCGAGAACGAGGGCTAACAAGCGTGACAAACGGTGCATAACCGACTAACTGTGTCACCACTCATAAGGAAAACAGCCAGTTACAACGCACAGATACGACGAAAAGCGGCGGTTCAGATACCTTCCTCGAAGTCTTCTAGCGCGTACGTCGGTTCGCCACCACGGTTGTCGAGAACCTCGTTGGCGAGGAGCCAGTAGACGACAGAAAGCGCTCGACGACCTTTGTTGTTCGTTGGAACGACGAGATCGACGTTGTCGGTCGTGTTATTCGAGTCACACATCGCGACGACAGGAATGCCGACGGTAATCGCTTCCTTGACGGCTTGTGCGTCGCCAATCGGGTCGGTTACGACGACAACGTCCGGTTCGATGTATCCCTCGTACTTTGGATTCGTGAGCGTTCCTGGGATGAACCGGCCGGTTCGTGCGCGTGCACCGACGGCCGTCGCGAACTTCTCGGCAGGGAACCGACCATACTGACGCGAGGAAGCGACGAGGATCTGGTCGGGCTGGTAGTTAGCGATGAATTGGGCAGCCGTTCGGATGCGCGAATCTGTCCGGCTCACATCGAGCACGTACAGTCCATCCGTCCGAACACGATGGATGAACCGCTCCATCGATTCGGTTTTTTGTTGGGTGCCGATGTGAACACCGGCAGCGAGATAGTCCTCGACTGGGATGAGGAGATCTGCTTCCTCATCTGGCATTACATCCTCGTCGAGAACAGGCTCGTCCTCGGTGGCAACCTCATCTGCCTGCTCGGGTTCGTCTGCCGTTTCTGTCTGTGATTCTGCTTCTTTCTCTGCGTCCGTCAGCGATTCTGTGTTCATATCCGTATTTTCCATCTCGGTCTCGGGAGACTGATCGTCGTCCGAAGCAGACTCCTCAAGACCTTCTTCGTTGTTACTCATGCGTTTGTCTCGATTCGGATGAGTTCGTTAAGTTTCGCTGTTCGCTCGCCACCAACCGCACCCGTTTTGATGAACGGGGCAGCGGTTGCCACGGCGAGGTGTGCGATGGTCGTGTCCTCAGTCTCGCCGCTCCGGTGTGAAATGACCGGAGCGTATCCGTTTTCAACGGCGAGTTCGACGGCATCGAATGCGTCTGTCAGTGTTCCGATCTGGTTCGGTTTGATGAGAATGCTGTTTGCTGCATCCTGCTCGATACCCTCTGTGAGCCGATCGGTGTTCGTCACGAACAGATCGTCACCACAGACGAGCGTTTGGTCACCGACACGTTCTGTCAGCGCTTCGAAGCCGTCATAGTCGTTCTCTTCTAATGGGTCCTCGACGTACACGAGGCCGTACTCGGTGACGAGATCAGCAACGTACTCGATCTGCTCGTCGGTCGTCCGTGATGTGTCTGAATAATGGTATTTTCCCCCATCAAACAGCTCTGATGCTGCTGCGTCGATGCCGAAGCTGATCTCAAAGCCCATCTCCTCGCTGACGGTCTCGGTCGCTTCGGCCATGATTTCGAACGCCTCACTGTCAGCGATCGATGGCGACCACGCGCCTTCGTCGCTCTTTTCGGCTGAGATCCCACGGTCTGAGAGGATGTCATGGACCGCCTGATGCACTCTGGCGTTGGCAAAGACGGCATCCGAAACGCTCGGTGCGCCGACTGGCGCTGCGAGGAACTCTTGAATGTCGGTTCCGCCCGTAGCGTGTTCACCACCACCAATAGCGTTTCCGAGCGGTGTCGGGTAGTCCCCACCACGGAATGCACCACCGAGATGCTGATAGAGCGGCGCACCGAGCATATCCGCTCCAGCCTTTGCTGCTGCCATGCTGATTGCGACCGCGCTGTTCGCACCGATCTCACCGAAGTTGTCGGTTTCATCAGCCTCACGGAGCGTTCGATCGATGGATCGCTGATCACCAGCGTAGACTTGCCCTTCGAGCCGTGGAATGGCGAGCGATCGGGCTTGTGCAATAGCCTCGTCCGCGGGGAGTTCGATGGCCTCGTACTCACCGGTGCTCGCACCGCTTGGGGCACTTGCGCGTCCAAAACCACCACTTTCAGTAGAGACATCCGCTTCGACAGTCGCGTTCCCTCGGGAATCGAGGACCTTTCGAAGACGAATCTCAGTGATGAGTGTCATTGTAACTCTCCTCTGCCGTTGTTGTCGCTATCTCCAGATCCCCGCTTTACGGTAAAGGGTAACACTCCTGCGTCGTACTCCTCGGCCGCAATGAGAATCGGTTCAGTCTGAGTCGTATCAACGAGGACGGGGGCCCCGAAGGTTACCTGCAGCGCTCGTGCGCCGATGATGCGTGCTTTCTCATATCGGTTGTGTCGCTGTTGCATCGACATCACTGGTATGGGGAAACGACGTCAACGAGGTCTTTGTGCGAGACGAGCATTCGTCTACAACACGGCCGCTCGATACCGAGGTTATCGAGCACAACCTCGGGTGATTCATCACCTTCACGCGTACGTTGTTTGAACTCCTCCCAGTGCTCTCCGACGACCTTACCACACGTGAAACACCGAACGGGTACCATCATGACGTGATCACCTTAACGATAAGATTTCTGGTAGCGAGCGCGGGCTCCGGGACCGCCCCACTTCTTGGATTCGGATTGTCGAACATCGTTCACCAGCAGCGACCGATCGAAGCTCATGAACGCATCGCGCAGTTCTGCGTCGTTCGTGTGCTCAACGAGTCCACGTGCGATGGCCGTCCGAACTGAATCGGCCTGTCCGCTGATTCCACCGCCGGAGACGCTGACATCGATATCGATGCCGTCACGGAGCTCTTCGTCGGCGATACGAAACGGCTCCAGCATTTTCAATCGGGACTGTTCCGGCTCGACTAGTTCGACGGGCTGTGCGTTTATGCGAACTCGCCCTTTGCCATCGCTGACGGTGGCACGGGCAATTGCAGTCTTTTTCTTTCCACTCGTGTTGGTTACCATGTGACGTTTGCCCCCAGTCGCTCGCTGATATCGCTCAACGAGACAAATTTGATGTTCGATAGTCGATCGAGCGAGGTGTCTTCGAGAACCTCGGGCTCTACTTCAATGTCGCTTTTGCTTTCGTACGGATTCCCGATATAACATCGGACGTTCTCGAACGCCTCTCTCCCGCGTGGACGTTTGTATGGAATCATCCCACGGATCGAGCGTTTGAAGATCCGGTCCGGACGCTTTGGGTAGTATGGACCCCGGTCAGAGCCGACATCCAGACGCTTTTCGAAGACAGACATGACGTCCTCGTCGTTCCCGGTGATGACGGCTCGCTCTGCGTTGACAACAGCGATCCGTTCACCATCGAGTGCACGACTGGCAACGTTGCTCGCCACGCGTCCGAGAATACAGTCTCGGGCGTCAACGATCACGTCTGCGTCGAATTCAGCGGCGTTCATCGAATCACCCGGACGCTAGATCCTTCGGGATTGCGCTCAAGTGCCTGTTCGAGTTCGATGGCCTCACCAACCTGACCGATCTTGGTCTGGGCCGTACCAGAGAAGTCGACGGCAGCAACGGTGACCTCCTTTCGGAGCGCACCACTACCGAGAACTTTTCCGGGAACGATGACCGTCTCGTCCTCTTTGGCGTACCGCTCGATGCGACCGAGGTTAACCTCGGCGTGCGTCCGCCGGGGCTTTTCCAGCCGCTCGGCGACATCACCCCATACGGCGGCACCGCCTCTCGCAGCCCGCTTGCAGTCGGCGATGAGACTCTTCAGTCTCGGGTTTGTCTTATTCATGATCCTGAGAAATGCAGGGAGCAGGATTTGAACCTGCGGACCTCTACAGGACAGCGCCCTGAACGCTGCGCCGTTGGCCAAACTTGGCTATCCCTGCTCATCGTGTGTGTTGGCCGGGACTCCCACATACCACTTTCGATGCGCTCGCCGTGTGTCGGTCGAGACGATACAACCAAACCCGTAGCCGTAACCGCAACCGTATCAGCTGACGTTACGCTCGCTGTGGTTGTGGCTCGGGTAGTGGTTGTAGTTGTGGATGTGAGAGTCTCGGTTGTCATAGTGAAACTGCCTCTTCGAGTTCGTCTGCTCTGTCGTGGAGCGTGTCGCTGGCTGCAAGCACCAGTTCATCGACGCTCATCGATCCGTCGCTTTCGACGTGGAACACGAATGCGTTCGGCACGTCGCGCACCGCAACTTCCTTTCCTGGGTAGCGATTTGTCAAATCGTTGTCGAAGGTCTCGGTTGCAACGAGCTGACCGTTCGCCGGTTCGACGCCGTCGTTTCCAGCAACAGCGTGCTCTGCGGAACTCTCCTTGATGATTCCGCGGAGGATATTCGGCTCGGTTGGTTCGTCCTCGAACGATTCTCGATCACCGACGACATCGACGGTTTGGAGATGGCGATATCCAACCGCGACACCACCTTGATTCTTGGCGTGCTCGCGCCCGCGACTCATCACGGCATCGGCTTCGAGTTCGAGCCGTTGCGGTGAGTCGGCCGTCTCTGGGTATTTTAATTCGATGATCGGGATGTTCTTATCGGCAGGCTGCACGAGTGCGTCGCTCGATACGAGATCGCCGGAGTAGGCGGTTGCCGGTCCCTCGACATCCATCGCCAACGTGACGCTGTCACCTTCCTCGAACTCGCCTGCTGGCGTCGTGAGTGGAACCAGACCCAAGCGGAGAGCGATCTGCTCGTCGAACATCACGGACGAGTTCTCGACGATTCGAACGGAGTCGATCGAAAGCGTCGGGACGTCCGCGATGAGCGCTCGCCGTATCCCATTTGCGAACGCGGGAGTGACATCGTGGACGACAAAGCGCGCTTTGCGCTCGTCCCGATCGATGAACTGCACCTCGAAATCACCTGTCATATCAGAACCCGCTGTTTTTCGGTGGTCGAGTCCCGTCGTGGGGGATTGGGGTCACGTCTTCGATTCGGCCGATTTCGAGCCCTGCTCGGGCGAGTGCTCGGATCGCTGCTTGTGCGCCCGGACCAGGATTTTTCTGTAGGTTGCCACCAGGCCCACGGACGCGAACATGGACGCCGTCGAGACCTTGTGCCAAGATGTCCTCTGCGACGACTTCGGCCATCTGCATCGCTGCGTACGGCGAAGCTTCATCGCGGTTTTGCTTTACAACTGATCCACCACTGGATTTAGCGAGCGTCTCTGCGCCCGTCTCGTCCGTGATGGTGATGATGGTGTTGTTGAACGATGCGTGAATATGGGCGATACCCCATCGTCCGTCAGATTCCGAACTCATGATATGTTACTCTTGACCCTCCGCCCGAGCCGGGTGAAGTTCGTCGGCCAGCGGGCTTGTTTCGTTGTATGCGATACTGTCCTCTTCGTGGGTGTGGACGGTGTAAGATGGCACTGTCACACTGCGACCGTTGACCGTGACGTGGCCGTGGGTGATGAACTGACGCGCCTGTTTCGGCGTGTTTCCGAGACCCTTACGGTACGCAATCGTCTGAAGACGGCGTTCGAGAAGGTCTGTCTCATCGAGACTGAGAACGTCGTCGGGGCCGTCTTCTGAACCGAGAATCCCGGCTCGGCGGAGACGGTCCAAGAACTCCGTTGCCTCTTCTGCGGCAGCTTCTACGTCGCCCTGTTCACGCCCGAGAAGCGATCGGGCTTCCCGTCGGTACGATCGCAGTTCGGACTGGGTTCGCCAGAGTTCCTCTTTGTTTTGGAGGCCGTAGCGACCGAGAAGACCTCCTTCCTCGGCGATCCGTTCGCCCTGATAGGGGTGATTCGGCGTCTCGTAAAATTTCGTGTTCTTCCCGAGTGTCATTACTCAGCCTCCTCCTCTTTGATCGCTTCAACGTTGACGCCGACCGTTCCTTCGGTACGGCCGGTGGACTTGGTACGCTGTCCACGAACCTTCTGGCCGCGCTTGTGGCGGACGCCCTTATACGAGTCGATCATCTTCATACGGTTGACGTTCTGTCGAACCGTCATTTCGAGATCGTTGCCCGTCTCGTGGGTCGTCGATCCCGTGAAGTAGCTCCGGCGGTGATTCGTGAGCCACTCGGGGACGGTGTCGGCGTAGTTCTCAACCTGGTCGATGACAGCATCGATCGTCTCGTCGTCGAGACGACCGAATATGGTTGTGCGGTCGATACCAACGCTCTGGCAGATGATTCGGGCAGTCCGTCGACCGATACCGTTCATCTCGCTGAGCGCCCGCTCGGCGGACTTCGTTCCGTCGAGATCTGTTTGTCCGATGCGGACGAAATATCGGATATCCTCCTCATCATCCGCTTGGGTGTCTTCCGAACTCATGGATGGTGATCAGACGTCGTGGCGGGGATTCGAACCCCGGAGGCTTAACGCCACTGAGTTAGCAACCCAGCGCCTTGGGCCATGCTTGGCTACCACGACACATACTACCGCCCAGGCGTACCCGGACTCGGGGAACCGCACCCCTACATTCGATTGTACTCATAGCAACCCGGTGGTCGTACTTAAATACACCGATGACCGGGAATCGAGTGTTGGAATACCATACAGAGTGGCCCAATTCAGTTGGAATTAGAAAGTTATATTAAGCATGAAAAACCGGCAACGACCGATTGTTACTTGGACGGTACCTGTGGGTGATCAGCGTCACGCACCGATATACTCCTCGTTGATGACCCACTCATCATCGTCTTTGATCATATACTCGCCATAGTACGGCACGCGGTCGTGTACGACGTCGCGAAACGCTGTTCGGATCTCGGGTTTTGTCATCTCACCCATCGACTTGAGGTCGTCGTTTCGGTTGAGACAACCCTTGAGGTAGCCGTTGTGGGTCACCCGTACGCGGTGACAGTTAGCGCAGAAATCCTCGTTTCCGACTGGATCGACGACTTCGACCAGACCACCGTCGATCCAGTACCGTCGGCGGTCGTGCATAGTGCGGTGTTCAACTTGATCGGCCTGCTCATTGAGCCAGCCGTGAACCCGATCGATGTCGATCGCCCAGTCAGGCCGACCAGCGAGTTCGGGCATGTACTCGATGAGTTGGAGCTGGAGTCCCTCGTTTTCGGCGACGTGTTCGACCATCTCGGGAACGTAGCCCGCTGTCGCATCGAACACGACCATGTTCAGCTTGACTGGTGTCAGTCCTGCATCGACCGCCGCGAGAACGCCCTCGATGACGTCGTCGTAGGCACCACTCTGTGTGACCTCACGGAAGGCTTCTGGGTCCAGCGCGTCTTGAGAGACGTTTACGCGATCGAGACCAGCATCGAGAAGCGCTTCAGCCCGGCCCGGGAGGAACGTCCCGTTGGTTGTGAGGGACACCTCCATTGAATCGGGTGTTCGGCGAACGATCGTTTCGAGATCATCTCGAAGCATCGGCTCGCCACCAGTGAACTTGACCGCATTGACGTCGAACTCCTCAGCTACTTCGAGGAACTGAACGACGTCGTCGGTACTCATCTCCTCGTCTTGTGGCTCCATCGGGCCACGTGTGTCGCCCAACCCTTCGTTGTGACAGTAGATACAATCGAAATTACAGCGATCGGTGAGCGAAACCCGAACACCGGTGACCGCACGACCGAACCCGTCGATGAGCATGTTCGATACTACCACTACGCAGGCTTAAGCCCCGTGGCGATACTGACCCAGATGTAACCATATTTGATTACATGCTCGGTTGATGTATGCTCAGACGGTTACAGACTACTCGAAAGGAGGATTGATTCACGTGCCGAATCTGCTTGCAACCGGATCGGTCACAATCCTTATTCGCGGGCCAGCGATAACGGTGATATGAACAAAGACGATATTCTCGACCGGCTCAAAGCGGTCGAGGACCCCGATTTTGGGGAGGATATTGTATCTCTTGGATTGGTCAACTCAGTCGAGATCGAAGATGAGTCGGTGCACATCTCACTCGCACTCGGGGCTCCGTACTCGCCCAACGAAACCGCGATCGCACAGGACGTGCGCGAAGTCCTCGCAGAGACGGACCTCGACGTGTCGCTCTCGGCCGCTGTTGACACCGGACTGTCCCCCGACGAGCAGGTGCTTCCGAACGTGGAAAACATCATCGCCGTCGCGTCCGGGAAAGGCGGTGTCGGCAAGAGCACCGTCGCGGTGAATCTCGCCACCGGACTCGCCGACCTCGGTGCCAACGTCGGTCTGTTCGATGCCGATATCTACGGTCCAAACGTCCCACGGATGGTAAGTGCCGACGAGGGACCACAGGCCACAGCCGAAGAAACGATCATCCCGCCGGAGCGATTCGGTGTGAAGCTGATGAGCATGGCGTTTCTCGTCGGAGAGGACGATCCTGTCATCTGGCGCGGCCCGATGGTGCATAAGATCATCACCCAACTCTGGGAAGATGTCGAATGGGGCGCACTCGATTACATGGTCGTCGATCTTCCACCTGGGACGGGCGATACGCAACTCACACTCCTCCAGAGTGTCCCGCTTGCGGGAGCGGTCATCGTCACGACACCACAGACGGTCGCGATCGATGACGCTCGAAAAGGGCTCCGCATGTTCGGCAAACACGACACGCCCGTACTCGGTATTGTCGAAAACATGAGTTCGTTCCGGTGTCCTGACTGCGAGTCAACACACGCGATCTTCGGCGAGGGAGGCGGACGGGCGTTCGCTGACGAGGTCGATATGCCCTTCCTCGGCGAACTTCCGCTCGATCCGAAGGTGCGCGAACGGGGCGATGACGGTGACCCGATCGTACTCGATGAAGACTCCGAGACTGGGCGTGCGTTCCAATCGTTCACGGAGAACGTTGCGAACAACGTCGGAATCGTGCGGCGAAAACAGAACTGAACATGGGTGTCGAAAACGATCCGGAGAAGGCAGCGTTTCTGCGGGAGATTGCCGAGGAGGTACGCGACGAGACCGAATCGAATAGCGAGCAGGTCGCTGCCATCCTGTACAGAGTGTCAGATATATATGACGAAAGTGAAGACACAACGCCACAGGACATTTATCTGAATATGAAGTATATTTTGAATGTGAAAGAACAGGGCGGGATCAAGCGCCGCCAATAGTTCTCACGAGATTACTGTGGCTCGTGGGGCGTCGCAAACGCTGATTCATTTTGAGCGGTCACGACGAGAATGAGTGAAGTCAGATTCAGAACCCGACGCACACAAGCGCTTTACTCTCGGCCTCTCGTTCGAAATAAGCGTGACATATAGGTAGATAGCCTTCCAAATCGGGCTACAATGGGTTGGCTCCGTGATCATCTCTTCGCCGTTTCGATGGTGGTGTTCATCGTTTCCGGTATCGTGTCGGCTCTCGTGATCGGCTACGTCGGGCTACTCGTTGCCTCGGCGTTCTGGTCTGGCGGATTGACTGTGAGTTTCTTGCTCGGCCTCGCGCCGTCTCTCGTGATTCTTTCCGTTTTGCTCGTTGTCACTGCCCTCTCCGGCGTGTCTCTTGGCTGGGCAGTTCTCCGTCGTCTATCGCTTCCCCGGGGCAAGCGGTTGTATCCCCTCATCGAACGGCTGGAGCGCCGGAACTCGAAACTTGATACGCTCGGATTGTCCAAGTTTGTGGAACCACCAGAGCCATCAGAGGAAGAGAAGATGGACGAGGTGAAACAGCAGTACGTCGAAGGAACGATCAACGAAGATGAATTCGAGCGGGAAATCGAACGCCTCACGTCCGAATCGAGCGAGCGAGACGACGAACCGTTCCGAACGCGGAACACACGGCGTTCAGAGCGCGAGCACTGATTCTGATCGGAGAACAGCCAAGTATTGTTCTTTTAGAACTTCACAAGATCTGATAGCGCAACAGAGCCAGCAGTTGAGATCAGTAGCGGGCTGTGGCAAAATCACTACGATTCGAGCGATTCCACCCGTCTAGTAATCGCTGTGTTGACGGAAGCAGTCGGTCATCAATGGGCGGGTTGACAAACCAAGCAGCACCATTGAGTTCACCGGGCTGGACAGAAATTGACCCGCCCACGTACTCAGCCTGAAAGAAAGCTCTGAGGACGTGCAGACGTTCGTTGTACCCTTCACAAGTAGCAATTTCGTGACGCAGGTGATTGAGTCCCAGCAGAGAGATATCGATAGCAACTTCCTCGGCTACTTCTCGAT
The DNA here is from genome assembly GCF_023276375.1 of Halocatena marina. GTDB lineage: Archaea > Halobacteriota > Halobacteria > Halobacteriales > Haloarculaceae > Halocatena > Halocatena marina. Next base: position 2,518,470 of record NZ_JALLPK010000001.1, read on the forward strand.
GAACAGTTGATTCTAGGGTTTCGTCGTTCTCCTGTCCGCCACCGGGGACTCCCCAGTCGGAGCTTTCTCGTCCGAGAATCAGCAAGACGCGCTCTCGCTCGTCTCCTTCAACAGCCATTGACTCTGTGAGTTCAGCCTGTTGGTCCGGGGATCGACGAATCAGAGCGTACGCACTTCCGATATACCCAGCATTAGACATCTCGATCCACTCCTCGAATCGATTAGCAGACGGTGTGTCGTGACGCTCTCGAATTGGTGTTTCGCCAAAGTGATCGAGTAATCGGTCACGGCGGCGTTCAATCTCTTCACGATTGATCTCTTTGTAAGTCATAGAATACTACGCTCGTTCAACAGAATAAAACTCTGTCGAAATAACGGCAACTATCGAGGAACTGACACCACACGTTGAGGTGTCACGCCCTGAATACAGCAGACAGCATCAATCATCGATCGCCATCCCCCACTCATTGGAGTGATCGTAAATGTTCGTGATGTGCAGGACGCTCGTGGCAAGTCGAGTGGACTGTTTGAGAACCCGTTGTCTGTGTTCGACGGTCAAACACGCACAGACAGCGATACATGACGAACCACTCAAACCGAGCGTAGATGGACCTGTTCACATCCGTCTCGATTTCGTCAGCGGTCCGTGCCGACGGCCACCAAGGGTGTACAGCCAGAGTAAGATGAGCCCGAGCAGGTAGGCCCCGACCACCGGTAGTGAGAAGATGATCATCCCAAAGACACCCCCAGGGGCAGCGACCGCGATGACGCCGATGATGATGATCACGGCCTCGCGCCAGTGCTTGAAGATCAACCGATACGGAAGGAACCCGCCTCGGTGGAGGAACAACAATGTCGTCGGGATCGTTGCGAGCAATCCGATCCCGACAGTCGTGAAGAACACCAACCAACCAGCCGCGTTAATCTGGTATTTGATCAGCATATTCGCCTGAATCGCGTCGTACGCGAGCCACGAGATGACCGTCGGAGCGACGACCGCGTAGCCGAGAATACTCCCCACGATGAGAGCAACAAGTGAGGTGAACGACCACATGAACAGGATCCCTCGACCGCCGCCACTAGTACCCACGAGTCCGCGCTCTGCCAGCGCTGGCCACGCGTAGTAGAGGATCGCTGGGAGCGTGGTAGCCAACCCAATAACCGCCGCGAGTTTCATATCGAAGACGAGTGCCTCAACGGGGTGTAACGCGACGACACCGACCTGATCGGGGCGAATGCCAGCCGGCAAACGACTCAGGAAGTCCTCTTTCAGTACGGTCAGTCCTCCCTCGTACAGCACGGTGAAAATCACACCCATGACGAGCATGAACAGACCGACAATCCGGAACATCTTCGAGGTGAGACTACCGACGATGAACTGGACATCGTAGAAATAACCGCCAATATCGTCTTCAGAGCGCTCTTTTTCGGTGAACGCGTTGATCATCCCCGTCGTGGTCTCGGTGACGACATCCCCGGTATCACCCTCAGAAGACGCTTCGTCCGATTCTGATTCAGAGTCGGAATCGGGATCGGAATCGGGATCAGCAGGCCGGTCGGCGGGCGTATCGCCGTGACCGCTATCAGTAACAGCAGCGCCACCAGCCTCGGTTGGCTCGTCGGCAAACTCCTGTGCGGCATCGAACCGATCGAGGATTGCTTGCGCTTTCTCGGGATCGTTCGCGTCCATCGCCGCACCCGCGTGCCCGAGCGCTTCGTCCTCGGTCATGGCTGTAAACGCTTCGTCCGGTGCAACGGCAATACTGTCTGCATCGAGCCGTGAGAGATCGAGCGAACTCGGGTCACCTGTGCTTGCTGGCGAAGGACCCGATCGACTCACTGCCTTCGCGTCGACATCCCGGAACAGGTGGAAAACCAACATCCCACTCCCAACCAAAAGCCCGACTGTCACGCCGAATGCGATGGTGGCAGCGGGTTTTTGTATCGCAAAGAGCCACTCAACAGATGGGAGCGTTGGCACGTCGTACGGGAGTTGTCGGAGGTAGACGTTCGCTTTCGTACCATATCCGAGCGTAACGCCTCCGTACGCGAGACCTCCCGTCAAAAGCGTGCTTGCGACCACCGAAAGCCAGTGATCAAGAATGATTCTCCCGAGTCCAATCTGCTCTCGGGAGTACTTGACTGTGACAGCGAATTTTGAGGTCATAAGCCCGATCATATACAGACAGAGCATCGGAACTGCGACGAGCGACATCGAGAAAGGATCCGGCGAGCCGTTGACAATCGACGCGATGACAACAATTACCACGACTGCGTGGCGCCATTTCGAGACGAGCGTCGCGTAGGGAACGATCTCGGCGTATGAGAGCAACATCATCACGAGTGGGAGTTCGGCAGCGAGACCCATCGCTATCGAGAGAAGCGCCAAAAACCGGAACCATTCGACGATCGAATAGTGCGGTTGGAGACCGGATTGCACCGCATTGGACGTGAGAAATTCGAACAGCATCGGGAAAAACAGATAGTAGGAATAGACCACACCCCCGATAAAGAGTAGCACGACAGAGATTGCAAGAATAACCAGTTGCCACATTGGAATCGGGGACTGGGGAAGTAACCCTCGTTCCCGTAGTGTTTCACGAGAGACATACGCAATTGCGATGATCCCTACGATCCCACCACAGATGAGTGATACTTTCGTTTGCAGAAGGATAACATCGAACGGAGTAAGCGCGTTGAGGGTTGCACCATTTACTAGTAATTTCTTTTTTAGAATTCCAAGTAGCCAGTATTTAAGCGCATAGAACGCACCGATAAACCCGAGAAGAAAGACAATGAATACCTTTCGAAGCTCGGCCTGTGCGCCCGCGATCATATCACCCAGCACGGCGCGACCGTCGTCGATCGTTTGGAGGGTGCTCTCGTCAATCGCGCTTGCCATTGGGCCGTTTAGATCCTCAACTGTTGTCAATCTTCCCTCTCTGGAAACTATCATCTGAACCTGTGATCGAGGTTAGAAAAACACTCCACCCCATTACATTCGAATTATACCAACTTATGCAAATATGGCAATTACTAACTGTAAGAAAATACTATCGAAAATAAGACTTGAACAGTGGTATGTGCCAGTTCAAAACCACATGCTATAGACCCGACTCCAGACATAGTAACATATTCAGTCACATTATCGGACAAAGCTCAGGAACGCCAGCCATCTCGTAATGATTTCATATCCTACACGTTCGGAGAACTATTATAATTATTCAGGGTCAGAATAGACTAGAAAGCATATATAGGGGGACAAGAATACCACGGATTAAACACGATGGTTTTCTATCGGCTTGCATTCAAACCCGCTATCGGTCTCTACGGTCAGCACGATCCAAGTGCAGCTCTCTTCGAAGACGGTCAGCTCGTCTATGCGATTGAAGAAGAACGATTGAGTCGTCGAAAGCACGCTGTCGGTGCATTTCCTCGGAACGCGATTCAGGCATGTTTGGACTACAGAGATCTTTCGTTGAGCGATCTCGATGACATTGTTCTCCCGTACGATCCGTCGCTCCAGTGGAAGATCCTCCCGCATTATCTTGAAACAGCACTCTCAGCCGACAACTGGCTAAAGCGGTTTGTTTTCCTCGGAGATACGATTGTCACACAGGTTCGGGGGCAGATGTATCCCACACGCCAAATCGAGAACAAGCTCGCATCGATTGGGACGCCAGTTCCGCCGATCTCAACCCAGCCACATCACGCCTGTCACGCTGCGAGTGCGTTCCATCCGTCCGAGTTTGAAGAGGCACTCGTTCTCACCATCGATGCCAAAGGTGAGTACGACGCAACGACGGTCTGGCACGGGACCCCTGACGGTTTAGAGCGGATCCGAACGTATCCGCATCCGAACAGTCTCGGATTGTTTTTCGCCGTTGTCACCGAATACCTCGGCTTTCGAATGTTCAACGGTGAGGGGAAGGTGATGGGCTTAGCTCCCTACGGACGGCCGAATCGTACGATCGAATCTGCGCTCCGGGACGTGATCGAAACAGGGGCCGACTACGACGTGACTGATCTCACGAATCAGTGGGGAACCGACGCAGGAGTCGAGCAGTTAGAATCGATATTCGACCGTCCGCGTCGAAAGACATCGGGAGCGTTCACACAGTGGGAGAAAGACTTAGCGCTCACAGCCCAGTCGCTCCTCGAAGAAACGGTCGTCGACCTCGTCGAGACGTACTGTCGAAAGATCGGTACGAACAACGTCGCACTCGCAGGTGGGGTCGTGCTCAACTGCAAAATGAACCAGCAAATCATCAACCTCGACATCGTCGATGATGTGTTCATCCAACCAGTTGCAAACGACGCCGGTTTGGCGTTGGGAGCTGGCTGGCTCGATCAGTCACCAAGTACTGTCGATCAGATGTCCACAACCTACTTCGGGCCGTCGTATACGACGTCTGCGATCAAACAGCGGCTCGAAGCGAACAAGATCGAGTACACCGAGCCGGACCAACTCGAACGGACCATTGCACAGCGGCTCGCCGAAGGCTCTCTCGTTGGCTGGTTCCAAGGACGGTTGGAGATGGGTCCGCGCGCGCTTGGAAATCGGAGTATTCTCGCCGATCCCCGAACAGCTGATTCGCGTGACCGTGTCAACGAGCACGTTAAACACCGCGAAGGCTGGCGACCGTTTGCCCCATCGCTGCTCGAAACTGCCAGCTCTGAGTATCTTGGAACGGAGCAATCGTCCCCGTTCATGATCACCACGTCTACGGTCCCATCGGAACGAACCGACGAGCTCGAAGCGGTACTCCATCCGGCTGACGAGACAACGCGCCCGCAAACCGTCAATGATGATCAAAATCCACGCTACGCCAAACTCTTGCGGGAGTTCGAGAAAATAACGGGCGTCCCAGTGCTACTAAATACCTCGTTTAACGATCATGGTGAGCCGATCGTGACAACACCACAAGAGGCGATCAAGGACTTCTATGGAATGGGTCTCGATTACCTCGTGCTCGAAGATGTCGTTGTCAAGAAATAGATGTGGAAATGAAAGAAGCTGAACCAACGAACCCGCGAATAACGGTCCTCTTCGCGTTGTCGGTCGGTTCGATACGCAGAGTGCGGCTCTGTCGGAGATAGCTCCACGAGGCGAATCAGGCTAAGTGCAACAACACTATCGTGTCAGCTCCTTTGCTCGCATGTTGGCCTGACGAACAATTGATGGGTGACCCACTAACTCGATAGAAACCGTCTCGCCGTCGTGGTCCACGGCTCTGACATCGGCGTGATCGTACGCCCACGAGACGAACCGCATCGTTTCACCACTGTTCGAGAGGACGAACCGCGCTCGTTGTTCGGGAAGTGCATCGCGGATACGAGCACAAAGGTCATCGACGCCCGTCCCCTCAACTGCGCTGATTGCGGCCGGCGGCAGTTCGAACTGAGAGACCGCCTCACGAGCCGTCTGTCTATCATCCACGACATCGACTTTGTTCAGTACGGGAAGAATACGCACATCATCAGCGAGATGGTTCCGGGAAGTCTCTACTTTCTCGTGGAGGTCGTCCAATGGATCGCTCGCGTCGATCACGAGACAGACGAGATCAGCGTGCCGAACCGCACCGAGTGTCGACTCGAACGACTGTACTAACCACCCCGGAAGATCTCGGATAAACCCGATTGTATCGGTAACGAGAACCGCCCGTCCGTCGAGAGTCGCGCGCCGGGTCGTCGTTCCGAGCGTTTTGAACAGGCGGTCTTCGGTGCCAGCGGTCTCGGTGAGATCCGTGTGCTGCTCTCTGTCGACGGCGAGGTCGTCAGCGAGTCGACGAAGCAACGTCGATTTCCCAGCATTGGTGTATCCAGCCAACGCGACAAGCGAGAGACCAGCATCCCGGTGTTGCTCACGTCGCTTCGTGTCGGCGCTGTCGATCGATCCCAACTGTTCTTCAATGCGCTGGATGCGCTCTTTGATGTCCGTAACGCGACGGTTCTCTTTTTCACCGAGTCCACCACGAGATCGTCGCTCGTTCGCAACTTCTTTCTCCAACCGGATTTCTTCCTGCACACGAGGGAGTTCGTAGTGTAACTCCGCGAGTTGGACTTGGAGCTGTGCTTCACGGGTTCCCGCCTGTTCTTCAAAGATATCGAGGATGAGACGATATCTGTCGATGAGTCGTATTCCGTCAGGAACGATCTCACCGATGTTGTGAGCCTGCTGGGGACTGAGTTCGTTGTCGAAGATAACGCCGCTCGCAGCGGTCGCCTCGATGCGCTCTGAGAGTCGTTTGATCGCCCCCTGTCCGAGATTATACGTCGAGTCCTCCGAGCGAACCTGTGTGAGTTCGCCGACGATCTCGTGTCCTGCCGCCTCGGCGAGTGCACGTATTTCGGCCGTTTCTGCGGATCCAGCGTTGACGCGCTTTACAATTATTATTCTGTATCCAGACATTTTTGCTGTTTTGAAATATCACATGTGAGTTGCAACGATACACATTATATCCGGAACACGCGAGTTCCAGACATACGTGTACGAATCATTCCAATCTACGTTGTCGATCAGGCGACTCGCGTCTACCCAGTGATTAGACACGAAGGCGAAACGCCAGTCAGAAGGATGGTAGGGTGGTCATCGTTCGACCTGTTCTCGTAGAATCGAGTGGCGGGTACATAACATTTGTGCCGACAGTATCGGAGATCAGGGAATTCGAACGGAGTGAGCGAGAGTTCCGATACCTTCGATTTCGATTTCCACCTCGTCGCCATCGGACAGCCGACCAACGCCTGCAGGTGTTCCGGTAGCGATGATATCTCCCGGTTGGAGCGTCATGAAACTCGTGAGCTCCTCGATGAGATCACCGATCGGAACGGTCAGTCGGTCGATCGACGAATCTTGTTTCAGTTCACCATTGATGCGGAGGCGAAGGGATGCATCGCTTGGAACGTTTTCAGGACGGGAAATGACGGGACCGATGGGAGCAGCACCATCGAACGCCGTCGCACGGACCCAGTCCTGCTCTGCGCAGTCATCGTGGTTCGAGATGTCGTTGAGACAGGTGTAGCCCGAAACGACACTCATCGCGTCTGTCGCTGCAACATTGTTACAACGATCCGATATGACGACGCCGAACGCCGCTTCGCAGTTGAATCGATGATCTCCCTCCGGTAGCGTGATCGTCTCTCTGTGTGCAGCGACAGTGGACGGTGGTTTGATAAAAAACGATGGGCGGTTGGGAGTCGATGTGTTCCGTTCGGTAACGTGATCCTCGTAGCTTGATCCGATACAAATGATCTTGCTCGGATCGCACGGCGGAAGAACATCGACAGTATCAGGCGAAAACGTCTCATTTCCGAACGCGACGCGACCACCATAGTGTTCGCGGACGGTTATCTCCTCACCGGGCCTCCCAGTCCACTCGCCCCGGCGAACATTCCCCGCCGGGTCACGAAATCGAACGGTTCGCATACGGTGTCGCTCGCGCTCGATCCGAATAAATCTGACCGAACCGTCCCCTCGTAATCCGAGTAATCGGACATATGAACGAAAATATATGCACACTGATTCGTTCAAAATCCCCATCTGATTGTTCGTGGGCTCACTTAGAGACCCCAGAACATGGCGATACCGACCACAGTCACAACCGAAAGCAGCAGTTGCAGCGGTGCACCAACCCGGAAATAGTCGGTGAATCGATATCCACCGGGACCGTAGACGAACAGATTCGTTTGATAACCCACCGGAGTCATGAACGCTGTGCTCGCTGCAAACGTCACGCCAATGACGAACGCAAACGCGTTCACGTCGAGTTGTTCGGCTGCTTGTATCGCAACCGGAATCATCAACACGACGCTCGCGTTGTTGCTGATCACGTTCGTGAGGAGTGCCGTTGCCAGATAGAACACCCAAAGCACTGCAAGCGCAGGCAGCACTGTTGCGCTTGCGGCGACGAGTTGCCCGAGAAGTTCTGCCGCGCCGGTCTCTTCGAGCGCGACACCCAGTGGAATCACACCCGCCAGTAGGAAGATCACGTTCCAATCGACCGAATCGTACAGTTCGGCCGGTTTGAGCACGCCGGTGAGCACCATTGCGACCACCCCACCAAGAGCGCTTACCACGATCGGAAGAATGCCGGCTGCTGGGAGCAACACAACACCACCCAAAATCAAGAGCGCAACGGGTATTTTTTCGGTCCGGTACTCCGGTTGGTCGGGTTCGTGCGCGACGATGAAATCACGACTGCGCGAAAGGCGGTCGATGCTGTCTGCCGGAGCTTGAACGAGGAGCGTATCTCCAACGCGGAGGGCTCGATCGTCCATTCGAGGCTGGATGAGCTGTTCGCGGCTGCGGAACGCGAGCACGTTTGCGTTGTACTGTCCACGGAATGCTACGCTCTCAAGTGTCTCACCGATGAGCGAGGATCCAGACGGGATAATGACTTCGACGAGTGTCTGATGACCATCCTCGACTTCGAGTTCGGCATCAGAGGTTGGCGATCCAGCAATGGTGAGACCGTCCCTGAAGATGAGTTGCTGGAGGGTGTTTCGATCCGTTCGGAGCGTGAGGACATCGTCTGCTCGAATCGATTTCTGGGCCAACGGTTCCACGAACGTCTCTCCCGCTCGATCGAGTTGGAGTACGTCCATTGACCCGGCGATCATGTCGCCTGCTTCGGCGACAGTCGAGCCGACAAAGGGTGAGTTTTCCAGAACGATGGCCTCCGTCAGATACGCTTCGAGTTCGTACTCTTCGATCAGATCATCGCGTGGTTCAATCCGTTCGGGCAGGAGTCGGTTCCCGATCGTGAGCAAGTACGCCGTTCCAACGAAGAGGATGATGATCCCGAGTTCTGTGAACTCGAACATCGAGATTGACCGACCGAGTAGCCGGTCAGAAACGTCGCTCGCGAGAATGTTTGTCGATGTCCCAATAACGGTCAGCATTCCCCCGAACATCGACGCGAACGAGAGGGGCATCAACAGTTTCGATGGCGAAGAGTTGCCCTGATGAGCGAGATCTGAGACGACGGGGACAAGAATCGCCACAACGGGAGTGTTGTTGATGAATCCCGAGGCCGGACCTGCGATTCCGATGGTGGCAAAGAGCTGTTTGAACGGATCATCGCCCGCAAAGGCAGCCATCTTCCGACCCAGCCACTGAACGAGACCAGTCTGGCTGATCCCAGCACTCAAGATAAGCATCGCGAGGACCGTAATCGTCGCCGGACTGGAGAATCCAGAGAGACCCTCTGCCGGTGAGATCTGCGTCCACGGACTGAGTACCATCAGCAACACCATAAGTAAGATAGCAGTCACGTCGACCGGAACTGGTTCGGTCACGAACAGCACAAGCGCGAGAGCAACGAGACCGAAGACGACGGCCATATCCACGGTTACATCGAAACCAGCGATGGGAAAGAGCACAGAGAACGCATGGAGAGACATATGTGGGCGTCGGTTGTGAATTGTAAAAAATCGTCGATAAATCATCCCTGCTTTTCCGCAGTACGGCTGACGATCGATCATCCATGATCGATCCATTGTCGATTGAATTTCGCGACGCTAGTTCAGGAACAGCTCTGTTCACATTTAAGTAATTGACGCGAGATTGTCGGCGTACTATGGAACTGACTTGGCACGGCCATTCAACATGGTACGTTGAGGTCGGTGAAACGACGCTCCTCATCGATCCGTTCTTCGACAATCCACACACGAGTACAGCGCCGGGGAAGATCAACACGCCCGACTACGTTCTTCTGACGCACGGTCACGCGGATCACATCGCTCACGTTGGTGAGTTTACTGATGCGACCATCGTCGGAACACCCGAGCTCACTGGATTCGTTGCGGACGAACATGGGGCGAGCGATACCATCGGGATGAATCTTGGAGGGACGATCGAGTGTGGTGACGCCTACGTGACAATGCACCGGGCAGATCACACCAATGGCGCGATGACCAACTACGAGCACGACGTGGGAATCCCGAGCGGATACATCATCAGCACCGCAGAGCCATCACGAGCCTCCGAACCAGACACAACGACGTTCTATCATTCTGGGGACACCAGCCTGATGTCCGAAATGCGCGACGTGATCGGTCCGTACCTCCAACCGGACGCCGCCGCACTGCCCGTCGGCGATCACTTCACGATGGGACCGTGGCAAGCCGCCATTGCCGTCGAGTGGCTCGGTGTGGACTACGCGCTCCCGATGCACTACGATACGTTCCCACCGATCGAAATCGACATGGAAGAGTTCAAGCGTGAGGTCGAGTCGACCGGTAGCAACGCTGATGTCGTCGTTCTCGATGGTGACGAGACGTTCACCCTCGACTGAGGCGTATCAGAACACGACAGAATCAATCGAAACGCGCGCCTATGTCGTGTGAATTACATCCGTTTGGAGATGGTCGTTGGAGGTACGACCACCTTTTTAGTCTCGCCAGACCTCTTCAAACGTGCAATGGGAACCATCGAATCGACAACCACGTCCGAAACGGGCTACACGTCCGTTAGCCGTGTTGGAGACTACGAACTCACGGTCGATGCGGCCAACGAAGAGGGTCCGACACCGAACGAAGTCCTCGTTGCTGACTATGTGTCTTGTTTCATCCCGGCGTTCCGAGTCGGTGGGGATAAAGTCGGGTTCGACGACCTCGGCACGATTCAGGTAGAGGCGGAAGCTGACACCAACGAACGGGACAACCTCGAAGCAATCCGCTTTAGCATCGCTGTTGAAACCGACCTCTCGAACGAGGAGTTCGATGCCATCGTCGAGCGCGCAGAAAACATCTGTCACGTTCACGATGCACTCCGCGAGGAACTACACGCCGAAATCGAGATGGACGAAACTGCACTCTGAACCGGACACTTTCGCTCTACTCGGTGACTCCCGAAGCCCATGGCTTCGAGCGAGAATGAGCACGCTTCGAATAGTCAATTAATCATAGTGTATTTGATTGTTCTACGAAGCAACGGAGTACGCTTCAGTATCACGTTCTGTATCTGTAAACAAGAGGTTAGTATCGATTTTTATTTGTGTTTTTGAGTCGGGAATCTAAAACTAGTATCCTCGCCGTGTTTTGTGGCACTGGACGTGTAACGAGAACGCTCATACGCCCGCACTTCGAACGTCACAGTATGGCACAGGACTGGACCGACCGCATCGTTGGCGCACGGATGTCGGTCGACAGTGAGTTCGAGGATCGACTGCAGCAGTCCGAATTTTCGAGACAAGAGTGGGGGCTGGTGATGACCGCCGTCGAATTCGACATCGAACACCCGAACGATCCCGACCGGGCCCGTATCGTCGCCGATACCGATAACCTCGGTGCGATCATGCCCGAACTGGATCGAATTTCGGAGATGACACCGATGGGAGCAACCAAAGACAGTGGTTCCAGCGGAGGTATCTTCGATTCCGTCAAGAACGCTCTCGGATTCGGTGGTGATGGGAACGCTGTCGATGAAGAAAAACGAAGGCGGGCAGCACAACTGGCCAACGAGTACGCCAGTGATCTCCAACAGCATCTCGAACATCGTGGAAAGTGGGACGAAATCCGGACGATTGCGAGCGACAACGAAGCGACAGAATCATAGCAGTGCTTGAGTCTCTAAATCGAGTTGCACTTCGAGGGCCTACTTGATTTCCGGCAGTGCTCGACCACCGGGATTGAGCGAACCAAAGTTCCGGAGTACACGATGAGGAACAGAGACGGTACGCAGTTGGTTGCAAAGCACCGCTGAATCCTCGCGGATTATTGTTTGAGACGCTTTGAGTTCTACACGGTATGGCGGCACAGGCGTCGGGTAGCTCGTCGAGAGGGGTGCGACGATCGTTGTGGAAATCGCACGGTTTGCGGCATCGTTTTGAACGACCACACACGGCCGCGTCCCGTACTGCTTTGATCCGTCGTCTTCACCCCCGGTCGCATTGTTCTGCCCATGCTAATGTACATATGTCACTATGTTGTACAATAAAATTGCCGGGGGAGGGGCCGGGAGCGCCCGATCCTCAGAGTCGGTCTGTGATCGCGCTGCTCACGTCTTCTGTGGAGGCGTTGCCACCGAGATCTGGAGTGTGTGGTCCTTTTTCCAGCGTTTTCTCGACAGCTGTCCGGACGCGGCTCCCGGCGTCGTCGTAGCCGAGATGGTCGAGGAGGAGCGCTGCGCTCAAGATGGCCGCAGCGGGATTGGCGATTCCGTCGCCAGCGATGTCTGGTGCTGTTCCGTGGACCGGTTCGAACAGCGCGTTGTCGTGTCCGATGTTCGCGCTCGGAAGCAATCCGAGTCCGCCAACGAGACCGGCAGCGAGATCCGACAGCATATCGCCAGCGAGATTCGGACAGATGACGACGTCGTACTCATCAGGATGCATCACGAGATGCATTGCAAGCGCGTCCATCAGCGCTGTATCGTACTCGACGCCGCGTTCTTCAGCCACGTCGGCAACTCCTTCGAGGAACTGTCCATCGGTCGTTCGCATGACGTTTGCTTTGTGGGCGACCGTCACGCGATCTCCGCGCTCGTCAGCGTACTCGAATCCAAATTGTGCGATCTGGCGGGATGCATCCTCAGTAACGACGCGCGTGAGCGTCGTCACGCCCGCCGAGAGTTCGCTTTCGATTCCCGTATACACTCCTTCCGTATTTTCGCGGATGAACACGAGATCGGTCTCGGGTTTGAGCGCATCGACGCCGGGATACGCGCGAGCGGGCCGGACGTTGGCGAACGATCCAACGGCCGAGCGGAGGGGAAGGATGACGTCCGCTGCCGTCTCGCCGGCAGCGCCGAACAGCGTTGCATCGGCGTTCGTGACGAGAGAGACGGTTTCATCAGGAAGTGCCTCACCGGTCTCTGCGAGCGTGCCATCGCCAGCCTCGCCCGTCACGAACGAAAGACCGAGATCGAGTGTATCGAGGACGCGTACCGCTGCGGGAACGACTTCGCGTCCGATACCGTCCCCTGGGATGATAGCGATTTCCTCAGTCATCGGTAGCGATATAGGGGAGGTCAGTTGCTGTCGATTCGATTTCCGATCTGTTCATCCGCATCAGCGTCGTCGTATCCCAGATACCCTCTACGAGTGCCGATCGCTGCGCATCATCGACGCGTCCGTCGACAGTCTCTCCTCCGTATGTGATCGTCTCGTCCGTCACGTCGATGGATATGTCAGCGTCTGGGTTCGATTCGACGAAGTTCTGTAATTCTACGATGGTCTCCTCGCTTGCGGTGACGGTTGGAATTCCGAGCGCGAGACAGTTGCCCGCGAATATCTCTGCAAAACTCTCTCCAACGACGGCGTCGATACCCCAGCGCATGAGCGCCTGTGGGGCGTGCTCACGAGAGGAACCACACCCGAAGTTGGCGTTTACTACCAGTACGTTGGCACCCTGAAACCGCTCTTCGTTGAACGGGTGCTCTTTCAGATCGTCATCACCGACAGGCGCAGCGTCTCCCTCAGAGGAACTGTCAAACCGCTGGTCGAAGAAGGCGTACTCACCGAGACCATCGAAGGTGACGACCTTCATGAAGCGTGCTGGAATGATCTGGTCCGTGTCAACGTCGTTTCCACGGACGGGAATGCCCGTTCCGGAAACGTATTCGACCGACGGGACAGACCCCGAACTGGATTCATCAGTCATGCGACAGTCACCTCCGGGAGCGTGCGAACGTCGGTCACTTCGCCCGTGACCGCGGCAGCAGCAACCATCGCGGGACTCATCAGAACAGTCCGTCCGTCTTTGCTCCCTTGTCGGCCGACGAAATTACGATTGGACGAACTCGCGCTCGCCTCGTCGCCTTCGAGTTGATCGTCGTTCATACCAAGACACATCGAACAGCCCGCGCCGCGCCATTCGAAGCCGGCAGCGGTGAAGACGTCGTCCAATCCCTCGGCTTCGGCAGCAGCCTTGACGCGCTGACTCCCTGGTACCACCAGCGCTCGCACGTCCGGATGGACTTCGTGTCCCTCGACGACACCGGCCGCTTCGCGGAGATCAGACAGTCGGGCGTTTGTACACGATCCAAGGAATGCGACATCGATTTCGTAGCCTTCCATCGTGTCTCCCGGTTCGACGCGCATGTGTTCCTGTGAGCGCCGGGCCGTCTCTTGTTTATCCGCCGGGAGCGTTGCGGGATCGGGGACTGGCTCCGTGATGCCGACGCCCTGTCCGGGCGTCGTTCCCCACGTGACGACCGGTTCGATCTCCGATCCATCGATCTCAACGACGTCGTCGTATTCGGCGTCAGCGTCGCTACTGATGGATTCCCAATACTCTTTCAACTCCTCGAAGCGCTCGGGATCGTCGGCAAACTCGTCGGTGTCCCGAAGCCACTCGTACGTTGTCTCGTCGGGATTGACGTAGCCCGCGCGGGCACCACCCTCAATAGACATGTTGCAGATGCTCATTCGCCCCTGCATACCGAGCGACTCGATTGCTTCACCGGCGTATTCGTAGACGTAGCCGACACCACCGTCGGTTCCTAACTCACGGATGATTGTGAGGATGACATCCTTGGCAGTGACGTGCTCGCCCAGTTGGCCAGTGACGCGGATCTGTCGAACCTTCTTTTTGTTCATCGCAATCGTCTGTGTGGCGAGCACGTCTCGGATCTGGCTGGTACCGATACCGAATGCCAGCGCTCCGAATGCTCCGTGCGTCGACGTGTGACTATCGCCGCAGACGATCGTCATTCCAGGCTGGGAGAGCCCTTGTTCGGGACCGATGACGTGAACAATTCCCTGATCACCGGTCTTTGGGTGGTCGAACGTGATATCCGACTGGTTGACGTTCTCCTCCAGTTCGCTCATCATCTCCTCGGCCGCATCATCACCCAACGGCCGAGACTGATCTGTCGTCGGAACGATGTGATCAACGGTTGCGTGTGTGAGGTCAGGACGGGCGACCTCCAGCTCACGCTCACGGAGCATCCCGAACGCCTGCGGACTGGTCACCTCGTGGATGAGGTGGAGACCGACGAACAGCTGATCCTGACCGTTCGGGAGTTCGGTGACCTTGTGGTGCTCCCACACCTTATCGTACAGCGTTCCTCGGCTCATACGCTCTCATTCCGTCCTTCGGTCCCGCGCTCGTATACGCGGTTGACACCCTCTCCGAACGGGGGAGTGTGATCAACATCGGCCAACTGAGGACCGCGCAGTTGGCTGGCTTCGTTGCTGTTTTCGCTTGCACTCCCCGTTTGGTCTTCTCGACGAGTTTCCTCTCCTCCGTCGGCAGCAACAACTGGTCCACGATGATAGACCATTGCGTCACCGAACGACTCATCGGTGTATGGGTTTGTGTGATCGATTCCCTCTAACGTCGATCGTGTCTCGTCTGTCATCGTCTTTAGTCCGCTCTCATCCGCTCTTGTTCCTGTTCTTCGTCTTCTGATTCGGCTTCTTCTTCACTCCACGCGAAGAGTTCGCGCAGCTCGGCTCCGACTGACTCGATATCGTGGTTCATTTCGGCCTGTCGTCGCTGGGTGTAGCTCGGTCTTCCTGCGCGGTTTTCCATGACCCATTCACGCGCGAATTCGCCGTTCTGAACCGCTTCAAGGGTCTCTTCCATGCGATCGCGGGCGTGTTCGTCGACGATCTGATCACCGCGCGTCAGTCCGCCGTATTCGGCCGTATCAGAGACGGAGTTCCACATTTCGGCCAGTCCACCCTCGTACATCAGATCAACAATCAGCTTCAGCTCGTTCATGCACTCGAAGTAGGCCATTTCGGGGCTGTAGCCCGCATCAACGAGCGTTTCGTATCCGTGTTTGACGAGACTCGTGACGCCGCCACAGAGGACAGCTTGCTCACCAAACAGATCGGTTTCTGTTTCCTCGCGGAACGTGGTTTCGACGACTCCGGCACGCGCACAGCCCAGCGCCTGCGCGTACGCGAGTGCCTCCGCTTTCGCGGTCCCAGTTGCATCCTGGTAGATCGCAAGGAGACCGGGCGTTCCCTCACCGGCTTCGTAGTTCCGCCGAACGAGATGGCCGGGGCTTTTCGGCGCGATCATCGTTACGTCGACATCCGACGGCGGCTCAATCTGCCCGTAGTGGATGTTGAATCCGTGGGCAAACTGGAGCGTATCGCCCGCTTCCAGCCCATCACGAATCTGCTCGTACACCGCCGGTTGGACAGTGTCTGGGACGAGTACCGACACGATGTCGGCCTCAGCGGCAGCCTCAGCAGGCGTTGCAACCGCCAGCCCCGCATCTTCTGCGGCATCCCACGAAGAAGAATCTTCTCGGAGACCGACGACGACGTTGATACCGCTGTCGTCTAAGTTCTGTGCGTGGGCATGACCCTGACTACCGTAGCCGAGTACGGCTACGGTCTTGTTCTCGATCGCTTTCCTGTCTGCGTCTTCGTCGTAGTATATCGTTGCGCGTTCTTCTGACATGATTATAAATTTGTTTTATTTTGTGTCTGTGTTTGGTTCTGTGTCGTTGCTCGAAGGTTCGGTACACGCGCGTTCGTAGCGTTCTTCTTCGGCGTGCGTGGTCCATTCTTCACCGCGCGCGAGTGCGGTCTGGCCCGTGCGTGCGAGTTCGCGGATCCCGAACTGTTGGAACGCATCGATTGCGTCGTTGATTTTCTGCTCGTCACCGGTGATTTCGACGGTAATGGTACGGGGTCCTGCATCGAGGGTCAGTCCATCGTACATCTGTGTGATAGCGTGGACCTTGTCCGGTTCATCGCCGTGAACTTTCAGGACGACCAATTCACGGCGAATAGCGTCATCACCGAGTTCGCGCACCGAAATGACCGGCATGAGTTTTTTGAGCTGCCGTTTGACTTGCCGGACACCCGGATCAGGTTCCTCGATAACGAGGGTTATGCGTGCACTCTCGGGGTTCGTCGTCGGTCCGACGGTGAGACTCTCAATGTTGAACTGCCGTCGGCTCACTAACCCCGACACCTTCGAGAGAACTCCCGGTTCGTGTTTGACGAGGGCAGAGATGACCGTTCGTTCTGGTTCGTGTCTGGCACCCGTCTGTGGATCGATACGGATACCGTGCTTTGAGCGCTGTCCATCGGGCATCTCCCGTGCTTCGGGACGGGGGCCGCTGAGTCCTTGACTCATAGTTGATCCTCCGAAAGCGCGAATTGAGCGTTGTTGCCGCCACTTGACACCATTGGGTAGACGTTCTCTGCGGGATCGACGTATGCATCTACGACGCTCGGACCATCGTACGCGCGGGCTGCCTGAAGCGTGTCCGCGGTGTCGTCGTAATCACGGAGCGTAAAGCCCTTCGCACCGAACGCCTCGGCCAACTTTGCGAAGTCGGGGATCCACGGATATTCGGACGCCATCCGGCGCTGCCCGAAGAAGGCATCCTGCCACTGGCGAACCATCCCGATCGCCTCGTTGTTGAGCACGATCACGGTGATATCGAGATTCTCGCGGACGGCCACGCTGAGTTCCTCGACAGTCATTAGGAACGAGCCATCGCCATCGAAACAGACGACCTCACGATCCGGAGCGGCAACCTTCGCCCCGAGCGCGGCGGGCAGTCCGTAGCCCATCGTTCCAAGCCCGTGTGAGGAGATCCACGTGTTCGGCTCGGTGAACGACCAATACTGCGCTGCCCACATCTGATGCTGGCCGACGCCTGTCGTGACGATGGCGTCATCGGGCGTGATTTCGTCCATCGCTTCGACGACGAACTGCGGCTTCAACGGCTCGTCATCGGGCGTGGCGTACGTCATCGGGTACTCCTCTTTCCACGTCACGCACTGTTCGCGCCACTCATTGGCATCGGGCGTACACGCCATCTCGGTGTGCATCTGCTCGATGACCCGCGCTGCGTCACCGATCAGTGGGTACTCGGCGTGAACGTTCTTCGAGATTTCCGCAGGGTCGATGTCGGCGTGAATGACCTCCGCATCGGGGGCGAACGTCTCGATACCACCGGTGAGACGGTCATCGAACCGGGTTCCGATCGCAAACAGACAATCACAGTGTGAGATAGCCATGTTCGCGTACCCTGTTCCGTGCATCCCGGCCCACTCCATCGATAGCTCGTGATCTTCGGGGAAACTCCCGATACCTGGCATCGTCGTGACGACCGGGATCTGATACTCGCGTGCGAAACGACGCAATGCCTCACTCGCGTCGCCTTTGATGACGCCGCCACCAGAGAGGATGAGCGGCTTCTCTGCGTCCGCGAGCACCCGTGCAGCCTCACGAACCGCTTTTTCGTCTGGCTCTTCGGTGATTTCGTGATACTCCGGCAGTGAGGCAGTGTCGGGGTCGGTGTCGGTGTCTCCGAGTGTGACATCCTTTGGAAGGTCAACGAGCGTTGGCCCGGGTCTTCCCTCACGGGCGAGCATGAACGCTTCACCGACCACGTCACCGACGGTGTCCGAATCGCCGGCGAAGTAGTTCGCCTTCGTGATCGGCCGAGTGACACCGACCGTATCCGTTTCCTGAAAGGCGTCGTTGCCAACGAGATTCGTTGGGACCTGCCCGGTCAGAGCGATGACCGGATCAGAGTCCATGTCGGCGTCAGCGATTCCGGTCGCGAGATTTGTCGCACCCGGACCAGACGTGGCCATACAAACGCCTGGAGTTCCAGTGACCTGCCCGTAGGCGTCAGCAGCGTGGGCTGCGCCCTGCTCGTGGGCCATCGTGACGTGGTTCAGATCGGAGCCCGTAGAGTACAATGCGTCGTAAACAGGCATAATCGCTCCACCCTGCACGCCGAAGAGATCCTCGACGCCAACGTTCCGTAATGCGGCCACGACCGATTCGGCTCCTGTCGTGACTACGGACTGGCGTTCGCTTGTACGCTCGTTTTCACTCTCGATTTCGGTTCCACTCTCGCTGGTGGCAGTATCTGTCGTGTGCTGTTCGTCTGTGTCGGGAACTGTTGTCGATGCGTGCTCGCTCATATATTACTCCCGACGCGATCGTGTCGTCGCGCGTCGTACATACGTGTCTGCTGTGCGTAATTGTTCGAAAGCGGTGCAATAAACGTCGAAAAATGAGGTGGTGTAGGGGCTAGTGTGCCCCTACAATAATCGCGAGAATCGCATCGCTCCCAGCAGCCGTACGCCGTGTGGCAACAGGGAGTGTCATTACCAGACGGTGCTCCGCAGTGATGATAAAACTTCCGTGAGCGGCAATTGTACGTGTGCCGTCGCTGTCGGACAGAGCAAACAGGAGAGATCATCAGTTCACACTCACCTGCTCTTTCTCTTTGGTAACGCCCACGTCACGTGCGAACTCCCGCAGTCGCTCGGTTGTGACGCGCTCTTTTTCGGCTCCTGTGTCCTTGACGCGACGGGTGATCGTGCTGACCTCTTCGGTGGTTGGTCGGAACCCCTCGTCTTCGAGGCGTTCTCGAACGGAATGTTGCCCAGTGTGCTTACCGAGCACCAGTTCTCGTTTTGCACCCACCATCTCGGGGGTCATGACACCCGGCTCGAACGTGTCCGAATTTTCGATGACGCCTGCCGCGTGAATTCCGGATTCGTGGGAGAACGCATTGCGTCCAACGACAGGTTTGTTCGCTGGAACAGTGATGTCGCTTTTTCCCTCGATCATCCGGGACAGTTCAGTGATGCGCGTCGTGTCGATGCCTGTCGTCACGTCATACAGACTCTCCAACGAGGTCACCACCTCTTCGTAGGCGGCGTTACCCGCGCGTTCACCGATGCCGTTCACGCTGACTTGTGCTTGTGCCGCACCGGCCTCGTAGCCAGCGACGGCGTTCGCAGCAGCCAACCCGAAGTCGTCGTGCGTATGCACGTCGATCTCGGCGTCGGTATGCGCACAAACGGTCTCGATGAGGTCGTAGAACCGAGTGGGCGTCGCGACACCACACGTGTCTG
The DNA here is from genome assembly GCF_023276375.1 of Halocatena marina. Taxonomy (GTDB): domain Archaea; phylum Halobacteriota; class Halobacteria; order Halobacteriales; family Haloarculaceae; genus Halocatena; species Halocatena marina. The sequence goes on from NZ_JALLPK010000001.1 coordinate 2,538,269, forward strand.
GAATATTGATCCAATCGACACCCGCCTCAGTGACGCCCTCGACGATATCGATCAGGAACGCCTCGTCGGTTCGTGTGGCGTCCATCGGTGAGAACATCACGTCGGCACCGGCGTCGCAGACGCGCTCTACGGACTCAATCGAACGCTCGCGGACTTCTTCTCGCGTGGCGTGCATCGAGTCTTGCAACTGCACGTCGCTCGTGCTTGCAAACACGTGGACTAGCCCAACGCCCGAATCGAGCGCAGCGTCAATATCTTTCTCGACGACGCGGGCCAACCCGCAGACAGTCGTATCTGTACTTTCGGCAATGTCACGGACGGCCTCGAACTCCGCATCAGAGTTGACAGGGAACCCGGCTTCGATGACGTGTGTCCCCATCTCGTCCAACAGCGCCGCTATCTCTCGTTTGTCGTCGTACGAGAACGATGTGCGCGGCGACTGCTCTCCATCACGGAGCGTCGTATCGAAAACTCGTGCGTGACCGATTTCAGAAGTGGAATCTAACGTGCCCTGGAAGAACTCGACCCGCCGGCGACGCCGACGTGTCCTCCGTGCTTTGGGTCATGTGCATTCGTCCAATACTGGACTCTGCATATAAGCCTATCCCTCACGGAGAATACTGCTTCCCACACCACAGTGCCAGATCACCAAAACCGCATGACGTAATCGTCATCAAGGTCGTTGGAACACCTAATACATATCCCTACAATGGGGACGATCGACGAGCATCACCTCGCGTTCGTATTTAAATTTTCAAAGTTTTATTGCCGGAATTAATTATCAGCTATGTGGCGCGCGCTCACCGATCACATACTAGGATACTATCAGATGACATCCAAATAACAACTCATGTGGTTTCGTGAGAAACCAGCAGAGATCGTAGACAGACAACAAGCGTGAGAAGACCAAAACGACTCAATCGTCTGGGGAGCGTTTTTATTTCACGCCCGAGTGTGGCGAGTATGGAGGAATTCGATCTCGATCTACTAGCTGCCGAGGATCAATTGGACGAAGAAGATGCAGACAATCGGATCATCCTCGACGTACTCGACGGAACGACGCCGCCTGCCGAATGGATCGGCGCCATTCGAGAAGGGTTCGTACTCGTTCTCGCGATCGAAGGTGACCTAAACGAACTCGCCGCTGAATTCGCGCGCAAGATCAAGGATATGGGTGGTCATCTCGTTCACTTCCGCGGGTTTTTGATTGTCACTCCACCAGGTATTCACGTCGATATGGATCGACTAGGGTAACGGGAAGCACGAGCAAGAGAGATCGGACACGTAGTTCACGTCTCACACCCTCATGTTTCGATTTTAGTTCACACGAGTGTCACGTAGTGGCCGTCGGGATCCGTTACTCGAATTCCTGTGTCGAGTCGCTCGACAGACGCGGGTCGGTCGATTCGATCGAGCAGTGCTTCTGGTGTTTGATCGCCCGTACCGAGTCCGAGGTCGACGTGGACACCACCCCGAGCGTCGGCGATCCCCAGTTGTGGTTCCCAGAGTTCGAGATCGAACGAGCCAGTCGTGAGACGTATTCGCTGGCGATCGCTCCCACGATCGACGACTGTGAATCCGAGCGACGTATAAAACGACTCGGCACGGTCGAGCGATTCGACCTCCAAAACAACTTCGAAGACACCCGTGATGCCCCGCCCACTCACACCGGATTCGCGTTCTCGCTCGTTCGTTCCCTCTCCCTTGCTTTCACTTTCAGCGTTTGTATTTGCTGTCTGTCCGATTTCGACGCAGTTGCCTTCGGTATCGTAGAAGTACAGTGACTTCGTCTCGCCGAATTCGTATTCCGCGAGATCGAAGTGTTGAGAGAGGCGATTCCACCAGTCGCTGTATTCGTGTGCCGGCGTCGAGAACGCGTAGTGGGTGTGCAACCCGCCACGAGGGACACCGCTCGGGCGCCGGAGCACGATTTCTGTCTCTCCCGCCGTGAGAACGGCTTCAGTGTCGGTCTTGCGGACAGCTGGAAGATCGAGGTGTCGTTGGTAGAACGACAGCGCTCGGTCGAGATACTTGACTTCGAGGGCAAGCCATCTGAGTGACAGCGACATATGACTAATATGAATCTCATCAACCATATATTATTCACGTTCTAACGTATCTGAAGATGATCATATAGCAACACGAACCTATCGACGGTGACGAAAAATAGAGATCATCTACGATGGAATTTACGCTCTCGACCAGACGCTGTGATTGTTGCATACAGGCGACTACAATCTGTTCCTCACAGGGCCACACCCAGTCAAATGAGCTATTGACGGGAGAGTTTGATGCCGCGAGCGATGGTGTAGATGAGTATGCTAGCAATCCCTGTAATCACGAATATCCATCCAAGCATATTACCAATCCACCAGAGGATACTTCCGGGACTGTAGTATCCGATGTTCGGGATTCCGGCGAAACCGATGAGGGCAAGCGTTCCCCAGAAGAGAAGGATAGCCGCAATTCTTTTTCCATCTCTGAGCAGTTCTCGGAGATCTATCGCAGCGGGACCAGATTCAGCTGTCATGAATTAGCCGATGAATTGCACCGAACAAGTGTGTTATCTTAGCGTTTCCCTGATGTAAATAATGACTCACGCATCTATCCGACGCTCGTCATCCACTGGAGTATCGAACTACTGATATTTTCGACAGGGCCATTCTGAACAGACTCGAATCTGTTCACGCAGTCTCATTCGGAAGAGATCCGAAGACAACAACGCTCTGTCGCGTCTCAATCTGTTGCAGTGATCGGACCAACAGGACCGCTATAGAGACCACCACCACCATCTCCGTCGTAGACGCGCACCGCGAGCACGTTCTCGCTGCCGAAATTGATCGTCTCCGGCTGGGCCGTGTACCGTCTGGCTTCCGACCAAGCCGTCTCGTAGCCGTTCTCAGGGAACGACCCGGTTTGTCCGATTTTCGTCCCATTGAGGAACGTCTCATCCACGTCGTCGATTTTCCCGGCTGGAAGTTCGAGCGCGTGCCCGCTCCATTCAGTTGGCACGGAGAAGCGCTTGCGGAACCACCCGTACACCTGATTTTCGGTGTAATCGGAGTGATCTTCCCAGTTCGCGGGCAGCGTGACCGACGTCCACCCGCTGTCGTCGAGCCCCGGTTCTTTCCACGACGAATCATCACCGCGATGGAACAGCCACTCGCCCGCAAGCGAAATCTGTGGCACCGTCAGCAAGCGTGGCGGGAGGCTGTCTACAGTCACCTCGAAGATTCCGGCGTCTCCAACGCGCTGCTCGAAAGAGACGCGTGTTTTCGTGCCGGGCTGTAGCGAGACCGTCTCAGTCTCGATCACGTTGTCGTTGATTTTCAACGGGACGTCGATGTCTGTTGGCTTGCCACCCGTGTTCCGAACGATTGCGCTCACATCGAGCTGTCCAGCTTCATCGTCGAAATCGACCGTCAAGTCGCCGAACGAATCCGCACTTGCGAACGCGTACGGGAGAGTGCGACGCGAGAGTGCCATCGGAGATTCATCGCCGGTTATCGGACGGAGACCAACCACGAACGAGAACGGACCATCCGGAACGACGCGGTATTCGGGGAGCGTCTGGATCGGTGTTCCGCCCACGCCAGTAACAGCGTGATCGAGATTGAGCGTCACGGCATCACTATCCTCTAGTTGGTACGTGAACAGCGCCCGATCGAGATTCTCGGGCGCGATGTGATGTGTGCTGACGTTCAGACTAGAATGTCCGAACACAGCAACACCATCGCTTCCGTCAGTGAGGGTCGCCCACCGAACGTCCGACTTGTTTCCGTAGTCTTGCGGGCGGACGTAGGGGACATACTGCTCTTCGACCGTCCCACCATAGACACCGGTTTTCATCCCAGTCTTCCGATCGGGATACGTTTCGTGGGGGCCACGTCCGTACCAGTCGAACTGCTGGAGTGAATCTTGAAGCCCGAGCTGAACGCCCACGCGACCGATCCAACTCGAAATCGCTTCTTTCAGTGCATCGTTCGGTGTTGCACGAACTCCCAGCAGGATATCGCCGGTCCCGAGCACGTGATAGAGATAATCCGTTGCAAAGGCCGCATCCTCACCGGGCGCAGAGACCGTCGTCTCGAAGTGGATGCGCAGTACCTGATCGGCAATGGATTCAACCGAGACAGATTTCACCGTGTGATCGAGTCTGTCGAGTCCAGCAGCACGCCACTCTTCGACTTCGGCCGATCCCCAGCTGACGTTTTCGTTCGAGATTGGCGTCCGCCAAACGTTGAACCGAGGACCACGCCCACTCACGAGCAGTTCCCGTCCGTCGTGTTTCATCGACGTGAGTCCACTCGTCTTATCGAACGTGTACTCGAATCCAGATCCACTGACTGTGATTGTGTCTGTTGTACTCATAGGTTTCCAGAATTAATTGTTCACCGAGATATCCGGCATCTCCGAGATCTGTTCGAGAGCAGGGGTTGGAACGTCGAACGGTAGTTCGAACTGCTCGAAGGCGATCTCATGGCCCGCATCGGCGTACCACGTATTCTCAGCGAGGTGGAAGCTGACGACGAGCCAGTAGTCCGCGCCGGGTTCGAGTTCCGGCTGATCAAAAGGAATCTCGACTGTGGTTGTGTCGTTCGGTTCAAGTTCGATATCGAGTGATCCCTGTTGGAGAGTGTCACCGTCCGCGCGCAGCTGCCACTGCGTTTCGAGGGCAGAGAGATTCGTAAAGTTGTAGCGGTTGGTGACCTCCACGAGACCAGCAGCGAGATCAGCCCCGCGCAGCCGAACCGGCTGATGAGCTTTTTTCAGCTGCCAGAGTTCGGGCCGGGGAACGCGGTCTGCGTCGACGAGACCGTTACAGCAGAACGGATCGACGCCGTACGAACGGAAGGTGCCGTCGGTCTCGAACGTCTCGAAATCGAGCCAGAGCACGGCACTGCTTCCGGGATCAGAACTACCCAGCTCGTTGGCCGAGAGACCTCGATCGTGGATGGCTGCCCGTCGGTAGCGAGCGTTCGAGAGCCAGCCCTCCCAGTTCGCCCGGTGTTTGTCCGCGTTCCGGCCGATGTTGACCGGCCGTGGATTGTGATTGATACTGCCGTCGTGTGGGGTCGATGCCAACTGCGTGCCGTCCACGTAAAGACGTAGTTCGCTTCCGGTGTGAACGCCAGCGACGTGGTGCCAGTTCCCGTACCAACCGTCAGGGACGGTCGATTCGGCGGTGACCCACTCTTCGTCGGGATCGTAGACGAAGAACTGGAGTGTCGACTCATCGCTCATCTTCAATCCGTACTGAGTGTCACCCTTTGTGAGGAAGGCGTCCGACCCGGTCCACGGCTGCCGGGGCTGCACCTCGATTTCGAGGGTTAGCCCAGACTCTGTGACGTCGAGGCTCGGATCGCGGTACAGTTCGACCCAGTCATCGAGTCCCGAAAGCTCGACTGCCGATCCTCCTTTCGCATCAACCACAGTTGGTTTACCGTGGAAGACGCCGTCATTTCCGTATTCGGTAGCATCGGGTGTAGTGGTGTGTTTCTCGTCGAGCCGTTGATTCACCCAGTCCCAGATGAAGCCACCCTGCAACTGATCGTGTTCCTCGATCTCTTCCCAAAATCGCTCGACGAGACCGAGGCTGTTTCCCATCGCGTGATTGTACTCGCCCATGACGGCCGGGCGCTGTTCGTCTTCATCATCGGCAATGTCGACGAGATCGGAGGGGCTGATGTACCGCGGACCGATAACATCTGCGTAGGGAGCGACGCCACCGTTGTTTGCCTGGTGGTATAAGAACCTGGTTGGGTCGACGCCCTTTCCCGCATCGCCGTCGCTGTCCAAATCAGTCCCCTCGACGTACTCGGCCATGTCGAAGTGTGCTGGACCGAGACCGGCTTCGTTCCCGGTGCTCCACATGAAGATGCTGGCCTGATTCTTCCACTGCTGAATCATCCGTGCGAATCGATCCATGAACTGCGCATGAAACGCTGGGTACTCATCGACGAGTTCGGGATTCTGGTGCGTTTCGACGTTGACCTCATCACACACGTAGAAGCCGAGTTCGTCTGCGAACTCGTAGAACTCGGGACCGCGCGGATAGTGCGAATTCCGGAGTGCGTTGATATTGAACTGTTTCAGCCGCTCTAGCTCTTCGCGCCGCATTTCCTCGGTCATGGTTCGACCGAGTTCAGGGTGGTGTTCGTGGTGGTTGACGCCCTTGAAGTCGACCGGTTCGCCATTGACGTGGATCTGGCCGTCGAGGATCTCGTATTCGCGGAATCCAAACTTCGCAAGCTGGGCTTCAGTGGACGACCGCGATCTGAGCTGTCGGAGTTCGAACCCGACGCGGTATAAGTTCGGATGTTCTGCAGACCACTTCGAAGGGGATGCAACATCAATCGAGAAAGAGACGCCAACGCTGTCTCCCGCCGGCACGTCGATGGTGGTTGAGGTCGTCTTCACGCGCCGATAGTTAGGATCAAAGAGGTGGGTTCGAAGTTTGTACGTTCCCGCACTGTCAGCGTAGTTCGCAACTTCGGCGTCCACGTGGAGCGTTCCGTTCTCGTAGTTATCGTCAAGACTGGGACGAAGGAAGTAATCGCGGAGGTGAGCGTTTGGCGTCGAGTACAGTGAAACGTCACGGAAGATCCCCGCAAAGTGCCACATATCTTGATTTTCGAGGTAACTTCCGTCGGACCAGCGGAAGACTTGGACACCGATTTCGTTCTCACCGGACTGAAGAGCAGCAGTAACGTCGAACTCTGCGGCAGTCATCGATCCTTTGTCAAAGCCGACGTAGTCGCCATTGATCCACACGAAGTACGCGGATTTCACGCCATCGAAGCGAAGAAACGTCCGACGGTCGTCCATCCATCGATCTGGCACTGTGAACGTCCGCTGGTACGTTCCAACCGGGTTGATGTCGCTTGGGACGGACGGCGGATCGTACGGGGAGAGATCGAGGGTGATGTTTCGGTACATCGAGTGACCGAAGCCGTCGGCTTGCCAGACGCTGGGAACTGTGGTAGTGTCCCACGAACCAACCGTGTCGAATTCGCTGGGTGCGTTCGCTGGATTGAGCGCCCAGTGGAAGTTCCAATTTCCGTTCAACGACTCGAAATACGGGGACTGCTGCCACCGTTGGAGCGGTGATTTGTTCGCTCGATCGTGAGCGAGTGCCGATCTAACCGAGAGGTACGGAACTGTCGGGACGTGGCCCGATTCCTGATTCTCTTCGATCAACTCGGGATTCTCGATATACTCCTCGAGAGGAATATCACCAGGGGACATCGACGGCGTCACCGATGTCGGTGCTGCCGACCCACATTCACTCAGTCCGGGAAGGAGTGCGATACTACTGGTTGCCAGAAATGTCCGACGCGTCATATCGAGCGTCGAGCGTTCCGTGGAGTCGTCTGGGTTCGGAGTTATGTCACTCATGTATATAGTACTTCAACGCTATACCAAATATTAACTCACAACGATATATTTTAAATATTGTTATCAAAATAATTCAATTTTCATATTCGATAGTGCAAATAGCTTAGGGTCGAAGTGTTCTGCTGATGTTCGAGAATAACGAGCGGAGCTGTTCGCTCTCGGGTGAAAACGGAGTGGAGTTAGTTGGGAAAAATGCTCTCAGGAAGATACGCCGAAACCGTCCAGTTCGGTTGGTCAACGACTTCGTTGATTTTGAGGTCGACAATCGCCGAGCAGAGAATATACGCTTTGGCACGCGAAAGCCCGCGTTCGTCGTGGAGGTGCTCGATCATCTGTCGGACAGCCTTCTTTGTAGCTGTCATCAGATCCTCATCAATTCCAGTTGTGCCGTACATCGGTTCGTCTATCCCGGTTGGTGTGTACGGTCCAGTCGTCTCGAACTGCGGTTGGCTGATATCCATGTCTGATCGGATGTCGAAGCGTGCAGTGACGAACATCGGTGCTTCGACGCCCGTGACGCAGACCTCACCATCTCCCTGTGCAGCGTGACAATCTCCGACTGAAAAGAGCGCATCATCGACAGCGACTGGTAAGTAGAGTGTCGAGCCAGCCGTCAGATGTTTCACATCCATGTTGCCCCCGACCGAACGTGGCGGGAGTGTGTCGTGTTCACCCGCCTCCTCTGGTGCGACACCGATCACACCCGGGAATGGATCGAGTGGGATGTCAATGTCGTTCACGAAGTGTCCCACGTCGCCCTCAAGATCCCAAATGTGAAGCCCCGGATCCGAAAACTCCTCAGGGAGCAATCCGAGATCCATCTCTCCAGGGAAGAATACGTTGTATCCCCACCCCTTGTGCTGGAACGCGAGCAGTTCGACAGCGAGCACGTCACCCGGTTGCGCTCCTTCGACGGCGACCGGCCCAGTCAGTGGATGGACGGGGTCGAAGCTCACGCTGGGAACGTCCGCAGCTGTCGTCTGTACATCGATCTGACCATCCACGGCGTCACGGCACTCGAAGCGGACGACGTCGCCCTGCTCGACCGTGAGGACCGGATCGAGGCTGTTATCCCACACACTGTGGATGTTTTCGTCCGCATCACTCAGTCGATGATCGACGGTGTATCCGTGATCGTGGTGTGTCATACGCCATCATCTAACGTGGCAACAAGGCATAAATCCACGTTCTAACACGCTACCACAGCAATCAGATCAGTACGTCTTTCCGAACGATTGTTCTATTATGAACGTGAGCACGATCATAACTGTTGACATTCCCGCCGACGAGTTCGCGCTTCAGGAGACGCTTGAATCTGTTTCTGATATCGAATTCGAAGTCGAGCGTGTGGCCGCACACGAGGGTGACAGCGTGACACCGTATATTTGGGTCACGTCCGATGTCCTCGATCAAGTAGACGAAGCGTTCGAAAATGATCCCAGCATTAGACACGCTGAATTGCTGGAAACGGTCGACGGATCGTGGCTCTATCGCATGGACTGGATTGAGAAAATTGAACTCATTACGTACATGCTGACAGAAGAAGAGGCGACCGTGATGGATGCATACGGACGAGAAGATCGGTGGACGCTTCGAATTCTCTTTCCCAAGCACGATGGACTGTCACGGACCAATGAGTTCTGTGAGAACGCTGAGCTGACATTTACTGTCAAAACAATCCACGAAATGGAGGCTAACCGACATGGTCGCTTCGGGCTGACTGAGAAACAACACGAGACGCTACAGACGGCGATCGAGAACGGATTTTACGACATTCCACGGAGCGTGACCATCGACGAACTCGCGGGCGAACTCGATGTTACTCACCAAGCGATCTCCGAGCGACTCCGACGTGCACATCGAAACCTCGTGCAGGACGCGCTGCTTCTCGGACCACCGAGAGACGCAAACTGACACAGTTGAAACAGAGCGCAGGAATGTGCAGGCCCAAGCATCAGTTTGGTGTCGGTCGAACGGTGTCTGTGAATTACGAAGCGTTCATAGAGAACGTCGAGAGCCGGTCAGATCTCGACTCACGAAAGGAAGCAGTGACAGCCGCTGACGCGACGCTACAGACGCTCAGTCAGCGTATTTCTCGGGGAGAAGCAACTAATCTCGCCAAACGACTCCCTGACGAACTCGCCGACTCGGTGACCACAGACGAGACCGAGAGTGCCGAAGAGTTCTCAGCTGATGTATTCGTCGAACGAGTCCAAACCTACGAACAGGAGCACACGACACTCGATGCGGCTCACGCCGATCGACATGTACAGGCGGTCCTCGAAAGCCTCTCAGAAGCGATCAATCGCAACGAATGGCGCAGTGTGCGATCGCAACTGCCATCCGACTATGGATCTCTCTATGAAACGAATTGATAGCACGTCGTTATCATATGCTGGAATAGCGCTGTACTGAAGTTTCCCTTCCAGAATATAGGAGAAACCAGAAACAATCGCCCACGGAACGGCCCTGTTCAGTATCTTTAAGAACGGAGGTGTATTTGTCTTGGCTCATGTTGGGTGATGCGATCGCGTTCCCGAAGGCGCGGGAGGGATGGCTACGAACGATCGCAGTCGGCGGATTGTTGTTCGTTACATCGGTTTTCGTGCTGCCGTTACTGTTTCTTCTTGGCTACTCTGTTCGAGTAATCCGGACGGGAGTTGCTGGCGAGACAACGCCACCGACGTTCGAAAAATGGGGTGACCTTCTCGTAAGCGGCTTGAAGCTGTTCACCATACAGCTCATTTACGCGATCGTCGCTCTCTTCAGTCTCACGTTCTCTGCACTCTGTCTCGCACTTCTCCGTCCAGAACTAGCACAAGCGGCCCAAACAGATGCACAGACACCGGAGGCGGTGTCGAATATGCAATTCTCAGCACCTGAACTGACTGTTGTTCTGGTCGCGTATCTTCTTCTCTTCTTGATCGCGTACGTATCACTCGCAGCGACAGCGAGGTTCGCAGAAGAGGACCGATTCAAAGCCGCATTCGAGTTCCGGACCGTCGTTAGAACTGCACTCACGAGCGAATTCTTCGTCGGCTTCGTGCTCTTTCTGGCAGTTGGACTCGTTCTTGGAACGGTCGGTATCATGCTATCGTGGATGATCGTCGGCCTTTTCCTCATATTCTACACATATGTCGTCGCATCCTACCTCATCGGCCGAGGCTACGGGAACGCCAACAAGACAGACAACCCACAGACTGCCCGCAGCGGGACATAACACAATAGAGCATTGGGTAGCATGTTTCAGCTCGTCCACAGATCCGGCTTTGTAATTGAATGATTATTTGAATCGTGATCGGCAGATCAGGACGACCACAGCCTCGTTTTCGGAAGCACCAGCTCTTCGAATCAGATTCCACGAGTGCTGATCGTCGAATCGAGGAAGGACCCGTATCGAGAACAGTAAGCACTTGATGCTCTCGCTGGTAGTTCCACTATGCGAATCGCCGACCGGCAGCGGGTCGAGGGTGGACACGAGCGTATCACGGTCGTGCCCGAAAGCCTCGACGATCTCTGGCATCTCTCGAATGTTCTTGAACCCGGCGACGCGGTCGGGGGCGACACGCACCGCCGCGTCAGACGCGACGACGACCAGCTTCGGGATACAGGAGGCGAGCGCGAGCACATGTACGTCACGATCGAAGTCGATGATGTCGAATTTGCGCGGTTTGCGAACCGTTTGCGCGTCTCTGGAACCATCTCCGACTGTTCGCGTGAGGACCAGCTCGGTTTCCACCACACGCTGAACGTCGAGGAGAACAACGAGATCGAGATCACGAAGCGGTGGAAGCCCGACCAGCTTGAGCGGCTTACGGAAGCCGTCGAAGCGAGTGAGAACCCAGATGTCGCTATTGCGACCGTCGAGGAGGGAGCGGCTCACGTCCACACAGTCGCCCAGTACGGCGCCGAAGAGCGAACGTCCCTTACTGGCCCAACCGGGAAGGGAGAGTACGCACGGTCACGGACTGAACTCTTCTCCGAACTGACAGCGGTGCTATCGCGGATGAGTGTAGACGCGATTATCCTCGCTGGACCGGGCTTTACGAAACAGGACGCATACAAACACATCGAGGAGAACGCACCTGACCTCGCGGAGCTAATCACGATGGTGGATACGAGTTCGGTGGGTGACCGTGGCGTCCACGAGGTGTTGAAACGGGGCGCGGTCGAAGACGTGCAGGCAGAGACGCGCATCGCTCGCGAGGCCGAACTCATCGATCAGTTGATGCAGGAGATCGCGCAAGGAGCACAGGCGACCTACGGGATCGATGGCGTCGCCGAAGCCGCCGAGTACGGAGCAATTGAGACGCTGCTCGTCGTCGATGATCGCCTGCGCGAAGAGCGCGGCGGTGACGGTAAGTGGGATCGTAGCGTCAACGCGCTCCTCGAAACGGTCGATCAGAAAGGTGGAGATATCGTCGTGTTCTCGGGTGAATTCGATCCCGGTGAACAGTTGCACAACCTCGGAGGAATCGCTGCTCTTCTCCGCTATCGCTTGGAGTGAGCGGTTCTTAGCTGCAAGAGCGTGAGGAGACAGCGGAGATGGAATCTACATTCTCTCTTGCCACTCCTCGCGGAGTAGTCCGTACCAGTGGATATCGTGGTACTCACCTCGGAACCACGCTGCCTGCCGGAGTGTGCCTTCGTGCTCGAATCCCAGCGACTCTAACAGATTGATTGAAGCGTCGTTGAAACTACCAGAACGAGCGCTCACTCGCCGAAGATTCCGATCCTCGAACGCGTACTGTATCATACGCGCGGCAGCGTCGGAACCGTACCCTTGGCCGTGATGTTCGGGCGCGAGCCAGTAGGCGAGTTCTGCAGCACGCGATCGAACCGTCTCATCCGGCCCGTACTGGGATCCCGTCAGTGAGATGATTCCCAGCGGTTCCGCACCGTCACAGACGAGACACTGCACGCCATCTGCATCTGAGATCACGCGTTCGAAGAACTCAGCGCCTTGCTTGCGGTTCATCGGGTTGATATCGAGCGCGGCACGCCAGACACGAGGGTCGTTCATACAGCGTTGGATGAATTCGATGTCTGCTTCTTCTGCCGGTCGGAGGGTTATCGTTTCTCCCTCCAGAAAGATTGGTCCTGGCATACTGCATCATGTTACTTGGCGGGGAAAACACTGACGCGGGCGTGTATTCTGCTGTCATTCACCACAAGTCGCACGTGGTCATCACCCACGACGAGCACGACCGAGTCGACTGTAAGGGAGATTACGGAAGTGCAAGGAGAAAGCCCCGTGCTTTAGCGCGGGGATGGATCCGACACTACCTTCCACGAACCACCGTCGATAGCATGGCCTGATATTCTAATAGTTTCTTAAGATAGCGTATTCAATTACAGCTGTAATGGTCACGGTGACTGTCACCGCGAAGTTCCACAACCCATCCCTCTCACGGAGGAAAGAGTGGCAACGCGCTACTCGCCTCTACCGTGACACCAAGCAATTCTGTATCGACGGATGGGAGAATGGCGACTTCGGGAAGTCCGTGACCACTGCCAGCATCGACAACAACCTCTACTCGGCTATTCAGAACCAAGCCATCCGAGAGGCGAAATCCGACCACACCAAGGACGGAGAGGTTCGCTACCGAGAGAGTCAACCGTTCGCCGTCAACAACCAGAATTGGGAAATCGACACGACCGAAAACGGCACAGTCGTCGTCGGCTTCCCGTGCGTCTCTCAATGATAGTACACGCCTATCGAAGTGTACGACGAGATTGCCGACCCCGTAGACCGAATGGTCGAAGGGGACGCCAAGAAGACACGGCTTCAAGTGTACCGACGTGGGGACGACTGGTACTGTACGTTCAACGCCGAGTACGACGCCGACACGTCGGGTGAGACGCCCATCGGTATCGATATTGGTGAACGGCATATCCTCGCTGTGACGGCCTACGGTGAAGGTGAGTCTATGCTGGTGTCGGGTGGTGAGGCGAAGTACGTTCGACGCAAATATCGTTCCCTACGCGATTCGCTTTCGGAAGCGGGTGCGCTTCGCGCACGCAACCGTGTGGGTGACAAAGAACAGCGTCGAATCAAAGATCTGAATCACAAACTCTCCCGTCGTCTCATCACGTTCGCGGAACAGTTCGAGAACCCCGTCATTCGGATGGAAGACCTCGAAGGTGTCCGTGAGAATAGTTCGTGGTCGGGCGTTCACTCATGGCACTTCCATCAACTCCAACAGTTCATCACATACAAAGCCGAACGCGCAGGCATTCGCGTCGAGAAGGTTGACGCCTACCACACCAGCCAGCGATGTTCGGCGTGTGGTTCGATGAGAACCCGTGATGGCGACTACTTTTCCTGTTCGGAGTGCAACCATGGACGACACGCCGACCTGAACGCTTCGGAGAATATCGCACAACGGGAGGGAGAACCATGCACGGGCTAATGGGACGAGTCGAACCGTGCTACCTCGCTGGTTGAATAGCCAGCCGTCGGTGACGCCTGTAGATGACAGGGAGGAAGGCCCCATTGACAGGGCTGGACGCGCTGTAACGCACACCGTTGGTCACAACTCGGTGGCAACCTTCGACAGGTCACGCGAAAGCGTACTTGAACCCGAGGAAACGCGCAACCTGAATATCCACTTCGTGGAATCCTCGCCCTTTAGGGCGGGGGGATGTCAATCGTGTGATCGAACAGCGACTCGCAGTCCATCACGCGCGAACTGAACCTCACCTTCGTAGTGTTTGCCGATCGAGTCGAGCATCGCTTCGTGTCGGTCGTCGGTGTGCGGGTAGAGATGCGTGAGGAACACGCGGTCGATATCCTGTCCGTCCAGCGTTTCTCCGAGTTGCGACGGTGTCGGATGGTTCGATACGTCGATCTCGTCGGGAAACGAGCAGTCGTGTGCGAGCAGAGTAGATCCATCGGCGAACGCTGCCAGATCGTCGAATGCCTCCGAATCTCCGCTGAACGTGAAGACGTTACCATTCTCCTCGAACCGATACGCGAGACAGTACATGGAGTGTCGCGTCTTCATCGCCCGCACGTCGTATCCACAGAGCGAGAACGATCCCGGCTCGATCACGCGGACAGTGAGATCGACCGCATCCTGCATGTACTCGTGAACAGAGAGGAGACCATCAACGAGATCGTCAGTTCCGGGCGGGCCGACAATCTCGAGGTCCTCCTCACCTGCGAGCCAGCGCGCCTTGATGAGCGGAAAGAGATCCGAGACATGATCGAGGTGGTGGTGAGTGAGGAGGACGGTCGAGATGCCCTCGTAGCCGACATCGGTCCGAGAGAGAGCGTGGAGCACACCGCTCCCACAGTCAACGAGGAGCGGCTCTGAACGCTCAGAACCAGTAGACGTGGTATGCTCGCTCGTGGCGTCGGGTTCGAGCAACAGACCGGTCTGGAATCGCTCGCCAGTCGGGAGCGCACTCCCCGTTCCGAGGAACGTAACGTACATACGGTTTCAGTTTCAGTGCGAGGCGAATCAACTTACCGCCAGGATTCAAAGCACGGGTAGTCGATGGGGAGACGAGTGTTCGCCGACGAGGATTTCTCGTACGAATTCGAGTTCGAGTTCGAATTTGAATTTGAATCCGGTTCCGAGTCTGCGTCTGAGTCCGAGTTTGATCCGTCAGCCGTCGAGATCGATGATTGGGCGGCCTTTGATCTGCTGGAGCCCGCTGTTCAAGAGTGGTGGGTCGAGCAGTTTGGCGAATACATTCCCGACAACGGTGGATTTTTCACGCCACCACAGAAGGAAGCCATTCCGCTCATCCACGATCGAACGAATGCGCTCATCTGCGCCCCGACGGGGAGTGGAAAGACACTCGCCAGTCACACCGCCATTGTCAACGAGTTATACCGCCGCGAGCGCGAATCGGGGCTCGAAAACAGCGTTTATTGTCTGTACGTCTCACCGCTGCGCTCGCTCGCAAACGACATCCATCGGAACCTCGAAGTACCGCTCGACGGGATTGCCGCACGGAGCGACCACGACATCGAGATTCGTCACGCGATTCGCCACGGCGATACCGACGATGCAGAACGCCAGCGGATGCTCAAAGAAACGCCGCACATCCTCAACACCACACCCGAGACGCTCGCCATCCTGCTCAACGCGCCGAAGTTCAGAGAGAAGCTCACAACGGTCGAATACATCATCGTCGATGAGATCCACAGTCTTGCTCGCAACAAACGCGGAACCCATCTTGCGGTGAGTCTCGAACGGTTAGAAGAGCTGTGTGAGACCCAACCGACGCGCATCGGGTGTTCTGCGACCATCGAACCGCTCTCGACGATGGGCGAATTTCTCGTCGGACGTGAGGACGGCACCCCAAGAGAGTACGAAATCGTCGATGCACGGTTCGTCCGCGAGTTCGATCTCGAACTCACGTGTCCGACAGCGGATCTCACTGCTACCTCACCGGACGTACTCACGGATCGCTTCTACGATCAGTTGCACGATCTCATTCAATCGCATACGAACACTCTCGTGTTCACCAACACTCGATCCGGGGCAGAACGGGTGTTGTACAATCTGCAAGAGCGGTACGGCTACACCGACGAAAATGCCGGCTGCCACCACGGATCGCTTGGTGCAGAAAAGCGCCGGAAGATCGAGGAGAAGCTAAAGGACGGAGCGCTCGATGTAGTCACGACATCGACGAGTCTCGAGTTGGGAATTGATATGCCCGACATCGATCTCGTGGTACAGGTCGGTTCGCCAAAGTCAGTCGCTGCACTCCTCCAGCGAGTCGGGCGTGCCGGACACCGCCTCGGACAGACCGTTACTGGACGGGTCATCGCGCTCGATCGAGATGAGATGATCGAATGCGCAGTGATGCTCAGGAAGGCGAAAGGCGGATTCGTCGATCGGGTGTTCATCCCAGAGAATCCACAGGACGTCGCCACACAACACGTCTACGGCATGGCGATCAACGAGATTCGCCCCGAAGCGGAGGTCCGCGCTGTCCTCCAGCGCGCGTACCCATACCGTAACTACAGCGACGAACTGTGGGAGTCACTCGTTCGCTACCTCACCAGTGGATACGACGGGTTGGAGGACAGAAATGTCTACCCGAAGATCTGGCGCGACACGAATGATCCACCCGACGGTGAATACCATTACGAGGAGTATCCTGTTGGAGAGACACTCATCGGCAAACGCGGACGGCTCGCACGCGTCATCTACATGACGAACATCGGGACGATCCCCGACTCGTTCACCTGCAATGTAGTCAGTAGAGACGGTGATGAGTGGGTCGGACAGCTCGACGAGGAGTATCTCGACACACTCGATGCGGGTGATGTATTCGTCCTTGGTGGCTCCCACTACGCGTATCGGTATCGTCGCGGATCGAAGGTATACGTCGATCCAACTGGAAAGCGGCCGACGGTTCCGTCGTGGTACTCCGAACGCCTCCCGCTTTCCTACGATCTCGGGGGTGAAGTTCTCGCGTTCCAGCACGAGCTTCTCGAAACGATGGAACAGGGAGGACCGCCGGCCGTGCGCAGATGGCTCCGCAAACGGGAGTTCCCACTCGATGAGAACAGCGTTCGAGCGATTACACGGCTGTTCGACCAGCAGTTTCGCTACGCTGGCCCGGACAGTATTAGCACTGAGTCACGACTGTCCATCGAAATCGAATTCGACCGCGAGGAGTACCGGCGCTACTACCACATCCACTCGAACTACGGCCGACGGTTCAACGATGGACTGTCGCGGCTGCTTATTCACCGGTGTTCACAGACGACCACAGAGGATATCGCCAGCGCTGTCGCTGACAATGGATTCACGCTCTCGATGCCGCTGAATCGGAAGATCGATCTCGTTGGGATCATCGAGCACATTGAACCGGACGAGGTACGCACTGAGCTCCGAGATGCACTCGATGGAACGGATCTCCTCAAGCGTTATTTCCGCATCAATGCGACGCGTGCACTGATGATCCTGAAACGATACAAGGGACACGAGAAATCGGCAAACCAACAGCAGGTATCGAGTGAGATGCTCCTCGGCTTTGCCGATCAGCTTCCGGAATTCGCCGTCATGGAGGAGACGTACCGCGAGATCATAGAGGATAAGCTCGCTGTGGAAGCCATAGAGGACGTGCTCGGACAGATACAGCGCGAGGAACTGATGGTACACAGCCAGCGGGTCGATTCACCGACGCCGCGAGCGTTCGGGCTCGCAACGCTCATGGCGAGCGACGCGGTGATCGCAGAAGACGAATACGAAACGCTGCGCTCGTTTCACGAACGAGTACTGCGCGAGATCGAAGACGGAGACTCGATGTAAGAGCCGAATCCGACTGCGGACCCCCGTTTATCGCTGGCCGAGGGATAGTGATACTTCTGTATGACGACGCCACGACTGCTCAAAGCATTCGTCGTTCACGGCGATCTCTCCAGAGAAACTTCGGAGAATCTACTCGGTCAAATCAGCCGAGTCCGAAGCTGGAACAGCACTGCCTACGTCCAGCAGACCACGCACCTGTTTGATTGACTGCATTGGTGTGTCTCGGTTCATTCTATAGCTCAGAGCGTTTGATGAGCGCATAGAGGACGAGACCTCCGAGAATAACGCTCACGTACACCTCCACGCCTGCAAACAGCCGAGCGAGTGTTCCTTCGGGAGCGATCCCGCCGTACCCGATCGTGAGGAAGGTGATGTAGCTAAAGTGGATATTATCGTAGAGAATCGCTAAGCCTTCTGGGGTCGTGAGCTGTCGGAGCGATTCAAGCTGACCAGCGCTCGTCCGGAACAGCTCACCACCAAACGCAAACAGGAGTGCTGGGAAAAAGGGTGCAATCAGGAATACGGCGATAATCCGGACGAGCCGCATCCCGTGGCCACACGTAATGTCGAGGAAGTAATTCTCTGCTGCGCGGCTCAGATTCTTGAACCGGGTTCGTGCGTCTTCTGTGCTCGTGCGGGCGATATCGAAATGTTTCTTTCGGGCGTATCGCTGTCGCTTTACGCGGAATTCTCCGGCTGCTTTGATGTACCCAGCACTGGATGCCGCGTTTTTCGCTTTGAGGTACGTCGTCTCTACGACGTCTGGAGTCATGTCGAGGGCGTACTCGTACTCGATCGCGTTCTCCTCGACCTCGAACGTATGTAGCTTCCAGTCGTTCCGGCTGAGGGATCGCGTGTGCGCTGTAAAGTCGAACTGGTTGCCATCGAATTCGTCGAACTCCGTGTTACAGAATCGGAAGTAATCGAGCAGGTCTGGGTGTTGGGCCTGATCGACAACTTCGAGCGTAAGATCGCCGAGACTTGCCAGTGTGAGATCGTATCCAACCCAGTTGGCCGCCGGTTGGGTGATCGTCCCCCCTTTGATGACCGCGCGAGTGAAATCGACGTGCGTGTCGGTGTCGATCGATTCAGCCAAGAAATCGATGCTGTCGGCGAACTCCGCACCAGAGAAGTCGATGACGCCGCCGAACTGCGTGTGGCTGAAGTTTGCCGAGGTAAACTTCGCGTTGTCGAAATCCGCAGCAGCAGCGAACAGGGCACGCTCGAAGGAGACGTTCGCTTTGAGGTAGTTCGTCTCGCCGGTGAACTCAGCTCCTCGAAAAACAGTCGATCGCTCAAAGCGCGCTTCGGTGAAGTCAGTGTCTCCGTGAAACCGTGCTTCATCGAAGTTCGCCTCGCGTTCGAGTGTGACACGCGTAAAATCGGCGTCCCCGTCGAACCATGCCCGCTCAAACATCGCATGGCCACCGAAAGTAGCGCCATCGAAGTTGACGTACCGAAACCACGCGTCTCGGAAATTCACGTCACCATCGAATCGGACACCGGCGAATCGAGCGTCGTCTTTGAGCGTGCGCGCCCCACCCTCGAACTCGGTCCCCCGGAAGACGGCATCGGATCGAAATTCGGCGCTGTCGAACGAAACGTCCTGCTTAAAATCAATTTCATCGAAATCCGCTTCTCCGTGGAACGTGGCCGTCGCAAATTCAACATCACCATCGAAGCGCGCGGCTTCGAACTGCGCGCGTTCGTGAAACGTCGCGTCATCGAACCGCGCAAACTGAAAGTCTGACTGCCGGAAGTCGGCCTTGGCTGTGAAGACGGCCCGTTCGAAGCTCGCGTGGTCATCGAGATCATTGGACCGTCCGGAAAAGCTGGCGGCACGGAACGATGTCTCGCCTTCGAACGTCACATCAGTGAATCGTGCCTCGTCACCGAACGCGGCTTCATCGCAGTTCATCCGTCCGCTGATTGTCGTCTCAGTGAAATCCGTTGTGCGCTCGAATCGAGCTTCGTACGCCGTAACAGCACCCACAAATGTAGACTGAGTGGCTGTCAGATCGTACTCGAAGCGTGCTCGATCGAATGACGCATCACTGATTGTACACTCCTCGAAGCGGAGCGGGAACTTGATATCGGCATGAACGGCGCTGATTCCGTCCGTAAACGTGCAGTTTCGAAAAATAACAGGGTGTTTGCTTTCACTGTCAAGAGTTTGGTAGTCGAGATCGATCCGGGGGAGCGTACAATCGACGAAAACAGTTTTGCCCGCCGAGTCGTGCACGATCACATCCAGCAGTTCTTCCTGCACGTCTGCAGCAGTAATCCCGTATTCATCGCGTTCCGCGGGCGATAGATCGAGAAGTGAGCTGTCGTCTGTGGTCGCCGATTCGGTCATAAACTATCACAGAAAAACAAATCAATAGTAAAAACATTTTGAAAGCAATCGGGGCCATTCGGTCAGTGCATCATCCGAGCACGTTCTTGCGTTCTTGTTCGGTGAGTGTATTCTGAACCGCGTTCATCGAGCAGTGTTCGCACTCCATCGCCGGATTCATGCTCTTGCCGTAGACCTTGATCGGATAGCCAAAGAAAAACCACGCATCCACATGGTGGCGCTCGACGATCGCATCGGCCGCCGCTCCGCAGTTTGGACACCACTCCTCGTCGCTCGCTGGCATTTGATAGGTTGTTTTGTGCCGTCCGAATCCAGCGTCGTCGTACGCCGCTTGCTTTGTGGTTTCGATGAGGTCCTCGACTGGGTACGGCTCATCGATCACCTTGTTGTCGAATCCAGTCTCAGTACGATTTTCAACAGAGAGGCGCGAACCAATTCGGATGGTGTTCTCGTATCCGAGAATGCACACGTTTACGGCGGCGGCTCGTCCTTCGATTGTTATCTCGTGGCCGTAGCCGACGACGTAGATGTCGATATCGTTCGTCGTTCGATCGACCTCAACTGTGTGGCGTGCGCCGGTGACGTAGACGCCCGTGTCGGGATCGCTGACCGTCGCGGACTGACGCCACCCGGTCGGGGACGCATCGTAGACGCTCGGATCTGAGGGGACATCGACATCCGTCTCCGAATAGATGTTCTCTGCGCCGCCAATGCCGAGCGCACCAGACACGGCGTGGACAGGAATGAACACATCTTCGCCATCTGTGAGACGGAGATCGCCCGCAATGCCATCGTCCTGTACGTATCCGTCCTCCAGCTCACCGCGGACTGTCGTTTCGACATCGGTCACTGCAACCTCGTTTTCATTCGAAGAATGCGTAAATACATTCTCCGCGTTGTTCACAGCGAGGTCGCCGCTGACTCCGTGCATCTGGATGAACACGTCGTCCGGATCTGTCATCTCGATCGGTGGTTCGAGAGAGCCGGTAAAAGTGACATCGCCGCTGTATGTTGTCGATTGTGGTGAAGAATCACTCATTGATTGTCTATTGGGTTTAATCGGTTTATCAGTTAGTTTTTTATCTGTTATTTCTACTGGTGAGTTACATCAATCGAAGGACATTCACGATCTGGATTATCAGCTGGTTCGGTCTGGAGTCGTGTCTGAGTATACAGCGTGAGATCACACTCGGGATAGGTGTGATACGTTTCGTAGGCATCCTCCTCGACGATGATCGTCGTCCACGCGTCGGGACCGAATCGGTAGGAAACGTCTGCGTTTTGTTTGTGCTCATCTGGAAATGAGTCGAGCGGATGCGTCTCGATGGTGGTCGAGACCGAGCAGTGTTCGGTCTCGGCAGAGAACGATTGTGCTAACGCTTCGGTCAGGGGGAGACAGTGCATCGTCTCAGCAGGGAGGGGCTTGCACGAACAGAGCTCGTGAACGCCGAGCGCTCGAATACTGATGCAGTGTGATTCACCGATAACAGTCAGGGTGGCCGGCCGACCGAGAATTTCGGTCGACGCTACTCGTTTTACCTCGAAATGATCGAGGTTCGGAGGGGTCGGTGTGTAGACGAAATACAGTGCTGTCGGTGTCGGTGTCGTCATGTGTCGATGATGATGTCGTAGTTCGGATGAAAGATCGAATTGACCCGCACGCCGGAATAGCGCGGGACCGACCGCCATCGAACCGTTTCATAGCGCTCTGAATACTGCCGGACGTACGCTGTCCGATCAGAATTGAGTGGGGGACGATTCCCCGGAGCAAGGAGGTGAAAGCGTTCGATGCGTTCGGTCTTTCCGTCGGTATCGATGTCCTCGAAGGCATAGTACGGGAGCCACTGGGAGAAGCCAGCAGCACGAACCGTGTTGACGTACGCCTTGTGATGCTGGGGATACGCATACGAAGAGTACGCCCACGCGCCAACCACTCCATCTGCTTCGAGATGGGTTCTGAGCTGCTGAAAGAACTCCTTTGAGTACAGTTTGAGAAGATCATCGTCGGTTGCACCTGGAATATCGAGCAGGATGAGATCGTACGTTCGATTCGTCTGCTGAAGATGCGAATATCCGTCCGCAACCGTTGTGTTCAACCGAGAGTACGTGTAGGCGTCGTCGTGGTGCGCACGGAAAAATGGCGTTCGTTTCGTGTGCTGCATGAACTGCGGGTCGATGTCTACCTGATCGACGCTGACGTTGTACGCCTTGAGGTGATCGATCGCTATCCAATCGCCACCGCCGATAACAAGAACCTCTGTTTCAGGAGCGTGCTCGTACAGTGACATGGGAACATCCACAAGCCCGTTGTGGTACGAATCAGCCCAGCTGTCACACAGTTGTACTGCCATTCCGAGACGGAGACACTGTTCAGTCGTTCCAGTAAAGTACGGATTCGAGCCGGCACCAGTCCACGTCCGCTGGTAGCGAACGAGATGCTGATATTTCGTCGTTTCTTGATGTGTGATTTCGATGTCCATCGCCTGATTGGGATACTCGGATTCGTACTGTTGTTCGAGATAGAGCGCTGTGATCTGATGATCGAGACGTTCGTGCTGGACAACAGCCCCAGCGTAGCCGGCGGTGAGAAGCAAACAGACGACCAGCAAGACCCGCGATTCGTGACGGACGGACGTAAATGACGACGAAGGTAGAGACGGATGCGCGTGTGAATCACTCCGTTGTGTACCGAATCGGATGGCGAACACGAGAGCTGTTGCTGCGTTCAGTAGCGCCAGCACGAAGATCGTCGGGACGAGACCGAGGCGAGGGTACAAGACGCGAGCGTAAATGACCGCACCAGCCAGTCCACCGATGTAATCCATCGCGAGGACAATAGACAGCCCGCTTCGCGGTTCCGCAGTGCCAGTGTGCCACAATCCACTCAGACACCACCGTCCCAGTGCGAAGAGGCGGTCGAACAGAGCAGCAAACGGCGAGCGCTTGTCTGCGATCGAATCAGCGTCAACCGCATCGACCATCCGCGTCAACAAGGGAAGTTCGAATCCAGAGAGGAACCCGACGACGATCACCGGGAGCCGCGCGAGCACCCAAATGAGCCCGTATGGTACCCATGCAGGTATCGTGATGCTGTTGAGAAGGACGATAAGCATGAACCCTGCGGGCGCGACAGCCGCGAGATACACCTCGGTTCGAAAGAAATTCGACGGCAGATCAGCGCTGAGGTCGTCAGAAAGCGCCGATCCAACACCGAGACTGAAAAAGTACAACCCGACCGTGATGACGTACTGCGTCACTGTCCCGCCGTACATCACCGTCAGCAGTTCAGAATAGACGAACTCGTACGCAAAGCTGCAGAAGGAGACGACAAACGTGATTACGAGTAGAACGAGCGCTCGTGAGTCAGTGGTAGTCTGCATATATTGATGAGTAGCACTACTGGTGTCAGATCGGAGCGCAGAGCGTCGCTGGCGAATTGGTCACGTCCGAGACCCGGAATCGGTGCCAACCAAACCGAATCACAGTATCGACGCTCACGGTCAGATCCGTGGAGAGATTTTCCACTTGTTCGCTATCTCGTATCCGGGGTGGTCCGGAACGACTTCGAAATCGAAACATTCCCACCCAAAGTCCTGATTGACAGTCGTACCGGCGATGTGTACCCCAACGCGATACCATCCTGTGAGCTCGAATGGGTGTTTGACGACATCGTCCGGCGAATCGTATACGCGATCCCACGCGACCGGTCCCGCACCGGGACGATCATCTTCGTATTCATCATTGGATCCGAAATATCTGACACCGACTTCACGGAGGTGAACGTCGTACTGTTCGATCTCGTCGTCGTGGTCGTCGTACCAATCATTAGCGTACACACCCCCGTGCCACCACGCCCAGCCATGGCTAGTTTTGGGTGCACTGGCGTGCCCACCGGCGGCACGTCCTGTCGCACCCCGTCCACCACCGGATCCGAATATGCCACCCTTCGCCTCTGCAACACCGACCGGAGCAAGGGCGTCTAGATCTGGCGGATCACGGAGTTTACCGGTACTATCGTATCGAGATTTGACCCATCCCTGATCTGCAAGATCAATGCGAATCGTATTCGTGGTCGCTTCAATCCGTTCGATGACGTTCGATCTTCGGGGAGGAGGGGAGTTATCAGACAAACAGCCAGCGAGGGCCGTCAGGGCTGTGAGACCAGTTGCAGTGATGAAACTGCGGCGATACATACCCATTATCAACACGTTCGACAAATAAAACCGTATCGAACCCATCCGAATGATGACCTATCCACCGAACAATTGGAGCGGATGCCAACCGCCGAAAAGCAGCGTTCACGAAAACCTGTGACTGCTGTCGGAAAACGCCATCAAAGCGATTCCGCCGTTGTAGGAAAGAAATTTGAGTCAAGTACAAACATCAGTCGGACGCGAGAAAATTGAAAATTATTGATTTGTCGATGGATTATACAAGTGTGTCTGGTCTGTTCCCGAGGTAATCAAACACCGCACCGAGACCGAAGCCGTAGACCCAGTGTGCAACGAGCGTGCACACGAGATAGACGTACAGTGCAGTGCCGGTATAGCCCTCGTAGAACGCGATGACGAAGCCCGTCCAGAGCACCGTACCGAACGGAATTCCACGCTGGCGAATTGTCTTCCCTGGCAGATACCCTTCGACCGATGCGAAAAGCAGCGGCCACGTCGTCATCCCACCGCCAAGAAAGATGACATATCCTATGGGAACCCCTGGCGCGAACGCATCGAGATTGATGAGTTCTGCAAGCGTTTCGAAACTCGATGGATCGAATCCTCCAAGTGCGGTTCCAACGAAAAGGACGACGGTCATGAGCGCCGTCCCAACCAATCCACCGGCGGCACCCACGACACCGTCTCTGATGATCGCTGCAAGTTCCTCATCCGGGGTCCCGGTTTCAGTTAATGTTGTCTTTTCGACGTCCGCGACGGTCGTCGTTCCACCCTCCGACGTCGTCGTCTTTTCATTCTCATCTACGACCATATCCATGGTAACAACACGCATAAAGAAAAAGATGAACATACGAATTCTTACACTTACTTCAGTGATGATACAAGCTGTCTCTGGCTTGTGGTTTGTCGTATCCCAACATTCAGACATGCATAGCAAACAGTGGATAAGCGTGATGAGCAGGGTAGCCAATGTATTTCATCAGATTAAATTTGTATTTTATTTTTGAAAACGGCCAGAAGTCTATTTACGTAGTGGTCCGAGGAGAGAGATATGAGCCAGTATGGCTGCCGGGGTCGGACCTGGCCGCCAATTACCCGCACGATTCCAGACCTTCGCGTTACCAACTACGATCTGATGCAGCGCGATGTGACCATTGAGGTCACGGACGAAGCGCATGAGACGGTGTTCGTCGCGGAGCGGAGCATCACCCGCGGAGGAGATCTGACGTGTCGGAGCGTCTTTCCGATGACCGGTACCTACCAGCTGACGATTTCGCTGCGGTACGGTGCAACGACAACGACGACCCACACAGTCACGCCAGATCGAAAAGGAATCTGCCTCGATATCCACCCCGACAGCATCGACACCTATAGCGTGTCGCAGTAGAAGCAAATCGGAGAGGTATCAAAAGCGGAGTTTACGGCGAGTCGACGTTCGGAAATTCTTGTGCGATAGTGCGCTATCGATATTTTGATTCCGGAGCGTTTAGGACGAGACGCGGCCCAACAGTGCGTATGTCACAGAGCGATTGGGGCGATTGGTTACTCCGAGAAATCGAGTCGACGACACCCGAGGATCTGACGGTCTGGTATCTTGGTTGCAATGGGTTTGTCGTGAAAGCAAGCGACGACACGACGGTTTTCATCGATCCGTATCTCGGAACGGGAGATCCACCTCGGACAGTACGGATGATACCTGTCCCATTCGATCCGACAGCGGTTCGTGCTGCCGATGCCGTCCTTGCGACGCACGAACACACAGATCACGTTCACGGACCGAGTCAGGGCCCATTGTTGTCGGCAACTGGGGCAAATTTTTACGCGCCCGGTGACAGCCTCGCAGTTGTCGAGAACGAAAGCTGGCAGGAGAAATACCAACTTGAAGGCGACTTCGTCGAAGTGAATGAAGGGGACACGATCGAAATTGGCGGACTTACTGTTCACGTCGAGCCAGCGAACGATCCTGATGCAACGCATCCGGTGTCGTACGTCATCGAATACGATGGATGGACGTTCTTCCACGGGGGGGATGCCAGACCGGGAACAGCATTCGAGAAGGTGGGTGCAGCCTACGACATCGATCTTGGTGCCCTCGCGTTCGGAAGCGTCGGAATGATCCCGGATAAAGAGACTGGTGAGCCCACGCGAACTAAGTGGTACAGCGATGAGAACGAAATCATCAACGCGGCAAATCAGTTACACCTCAACCGACTTATTCCTACACATTGGGACATGTGGCGGGGATTGACAGCAGACCCCACGACCCTCGAATATCATAACAGTACAGTACCGTATCCACACAATCTCGAAATTGCTGTAATTGGTGATTCGATTCGTGTTAGTGGTTAGTGAGGATAGGCGGCAAAATTCGCGCTAATTGAAACGGACTAGATTTATGCGCAGGGAGACGTAGCATTAGAGCAACGATGCGTACGGCAGAGTCAGAGGCTGTTATCGCCGAGTCAGGCGGCGTTACAGTAGAAAAACGATTTGAGCCCGATGAATTCCCGGTGCCGGCGATCGCGTTCACCATCAGTTCGAAACGCGATGATCCGATCACGCTCCGGATGAAAGATACGCTGCCCGAGGAGGTGGATCCCGCTCATATCGGCTTTCACCCCGAGCACGGTGGCGAATACTGGTCCGTTGAAGACCACAGTGTGGTCTTCAAGCGACCATTCGATCCAAACGAGGAGTACGTTACCGTCTACGGACTTCGACATATCTACGTAGACACCGCAAACCAGTTCCTCGTCGAACCAGAGGTTGAAATCCTCGATCCGACGTCGGATATCCTCGGAGACAACACGGGCCAGCACGTCCGTGAAGTGATCGCCGGTGAGAGCGATGATGTCCACGGACTGGACGCGGGCGTCGGAGCAAACGCTGGAATGGGCGCTGGTGGAAGAGCACAGCCCCAACCCCAGAACCAGAACCAGACTCAGACGCAACCATCTAATCCAGCCATCGAAAGCGTCGCAGAAGCGTTGGCGGATGAGATTAGGGCTGGTGAAGTCAATGATCAGACGCTCGAAACACTGCGCGAGCACCTCAAGATCGAAACGAGACCCCCGCCGTCGAGAGATCAGCGAGGAGGTGGGTCGCAGGGTGATAGCAGCATGGACGCCCGCATTCGCCGACTCCAAGCCGATGTGAGTGATCTGCGCGCGTATACGGATGCACTACAAGGATTCCTCGATGAGAACGGTGAGGCACAACAGATACTTTCCGAATTCAGAGAAGAGCTAGATAACCTCAGTCCTCGAGTGAACTCTCTCGAAACGCAGACCAACGAACTGTCCGCCGACCTTTCGAACAGAGTCGACGAATTTTCGGCAGACATCGGGTCGCTTTCGACGGATGTCGATACGCTTACAAGCGATATCGATTCGCTCACTGGGTACGCAGATACGCTGTCTGAGGACATAGAGGCGCTCGAATCGGACATCGAGTCGGTGTCCTCAGATGTCTCCAGACTGCAATCGCGCGTCAGGAGACTCGACAACAACACGGCAACACAGGACGACGTCGAAAGCATTCGTGCAGAACTCGATAGCCTTGCAAGTTTCCGCCAGCGGATGCAGTCCGTCTTCGACGGATAGCCGTGCGACTAATGAGCATGCGGGAACTCGCTCCCCATTCGAGCAGCCGTATTAACAGTTCCAACTCTAGGGACTATTTCGGTCCAAGCCAAAGCTTCACTTCTGCCGGGAAGTACGCAACCGACACATAAAATATTAATTCCAATAATACATTTACTATTATCAGGGAGTTCCCTATCGATGTGGGAATGAGGTAGTATCAGTAGGAACAGACAGTGTATTTCCCTCGTTATCAGCTCGTGTCAGTAGTAGCTATGCAGTACGGACACAAAGAATCGTCTCTCTGCTCCCGTAGAAGATTCCTCGTCGCCGATAGCACGAGGAAGGAAAGGGCAATCGATAGTGCTGCAGTAGTTTCTTTTCGACGACTCACTAACAATTCCACATGATTGTCGGAGCAGTCAATCGTTATTCTGCTGTCGGAACGATCGAGTCCGGCCACGAGACTCGTGATGATTGCCGTAGACAGCATCGAGAATCTGTTGTCTCGCAGCGTGACACAGTGATACGAGAGGATTTTTCTGGAAAAGAGCTGTGGAAGTGGCGATATGGTCGTGCGCGCGCGATAGAAATTGGGTGTGACTGGTATGCACTACCGAGACAGGTGAGAGGAGTTATATCATCTCTACAGCAAGGTGGACAGTAGATGCCCACCATCGATCAGCGCTCTCGGCGACGGTTTCTCGCTACATTTGGGACCTGTGTGGGTGGCGCGCTTGCTGGGTGCGTGGGGTCGTCCAACCCATCATCCAATAATTCGAGCGCGTCATCGAACGTACAGTCGGACTGGCCGACGGTTGGTCACGATCAGGCAAACTCGAGATACTCGCCAACGGGAACCGCACCGATAGAGAAGCCGACGATTACGTGGCGGCTCCCGATCGAAACACCGGTTCGCCAGCCCGTCTTTGCGAACGACAGGGTGTACATGGCCGATCGGACTGTCCTTCGCGTCCACGACGTAGCAACAGGCGATGAGTTGTGGACGTATTCCAGCGCTACCAGTGATGCACAGATGATCACAGCACCAACAGTGCGTGATGGTGTCGTTTATTTGGGGATTACAAACGGCCCACAGAGTATCGTCGCGCTCGATGCGGAAACGGGTGAGCAGCTGTGGACGTTCGGCGGGAAAGAAATCGGCGGCGTTTCTGGGACACCGACGCTCGATACGAGCGGAAACAGGCTCTATCTCGGAACGAAAGCGGCACAGATCTTCGCATTGGATGCAAAAACCGGCGAGTCACACTGGCAACAGGATGTGTTCGGCCCCGTCACGAACACGCTCGCGGTCCGCTCGCCGTTCATCATTGCCACGACCCGGTCCGGGGAAGTGTACAGCTTTGGGGAAGACGGCAAAGGACTGTGGCGGACGAAGCTCCCCGAAGGCTGTGATTCCCCGCCAGCTCTCTCCAACCGATGGGTCTTTGTCGGCTGTAACAACGAGTATGTCTACGGGCTCCATCCAGTTTCCGGCCGGATTAAGTGGGAGACCTACGTCGATCGGCTGTATCAGGGCGGATTCGTCGCAACGACGTCGACGGTCTACGTAACGTCGAGTCGTGGTGTCGTCGCGCTCGGCGGACGAAAGGGATCGACGCAGTGGTCGACCAAATTGGGAGATTTCGTCTCGTGCGCTCCGACAATCATCGACGAAACGCTCTACGTCGGTGGACCACGCATTTTCGCGCTTGCATCGTCAGGGGGAGTAGGAATTTCCAGCGTTCGGTTCGGTACAAAACGCTGGACGGCCGATGTCGGACGACATGTCGGTCCGGGGATGGCGGTAGGCAATGGACGGATCTTCGCACCCGTACAAGCCGACGATGGCACATTCGAACTGATCGCGCTCAAACAGTATAACTAAACCGAGCCATTGTACACCGAGTGTCGGTCATGCGGACAAACAGCAATGGGCGCGACCAAAACAGCAACAGCATCGAGGAACGTATTTTCACAGCGCAACGATCGAACTCAGTCGTCGTCGGTGGCCGCGGAATCAGAATTAGAGTCGCGGGTGATAAGCGTGCGATGTTCGCTGTCGTATGCATCGATGTCGCGTCCATGCTCGCTGATGATGGCGTAGCTTCCGTAGAGGATGACGAGCAAGAACAGCGAGAATGGAAGCGCCATTGTGACCGAGAGCGACTCGATGGCGCTGAACTCCTCCAGTTCGAGCGATACCATCCCGAAGAACGCGAGCAACGCGCCCCACCACGCACGGTTTCTGGGATTGGGATTCTCGTTCCCAAGCGTAATCGCCGAGATCATGAAGACAGCCGAATCGAGTGACGTGACGATGTACCCTGCAATGACGAAGACGAATAGCACTGCGAGCACCGTTCCGAGCGGTGTGATCTGGAGCGCTTTTGCGATGGCGGCTGGCTTTCCGGCTGCTGCCATCGCCTCACTAACAGGCCCCTGATAGCCGGGGGCAAGCACCCAACCACCGATGAGCGAGTGCTGAATCCACGTGAGAAACGTCGGAGCCACGACGAGGACGGCGAACATCTCTCGGAGCGTACGTCCCTTCGAAACGCGAGCAACGAAGCTACCAACGAAGATGCTCCACGCAGCCCACCACGCCCACCAGAAACCGGTCCAGTTGGCCGCCCAGTTGCTTTCAGATCCTGGTGTGGTGTACAGCGACAGTCGAAGCATCTCACTGAGCCAGACGCCTGTCGCGTCCAAGCCAAGCTCAAACATGTAGAGCGTCGGTCCGACCACGACGAGCAGCGCCATCGAAGCGACGATGAACACCATCGTCGCACGGGCAGCGTTACGGATTCCCTGTCTGAGTCCGAGCCAGACGTCACCGAGAAAGACGACACCGATGAGCGCAAAGACAGCGTAGGTGAGGAGTGTCGCCTCTAGATGGAAAACACGACTAAGGATGGCGGCCATCGTCTGTGCGCTGAAGCCAAGCGTTGTCGAGATCCCCCCGACGGTCGCGACGAGGGCCGCTAGATCGACCAGCCAATAGAGACCGGGGATGCGATCTTCGTCAACGATACCCGTGAGCATCGAGCTGATTTTGTACTCGTCGACACCGTGAGTGTAGACGATGATCCCGAACGCCATCGCAACCGGGAGATACCACATTGCGAGACCGGGAAAGACCTCATGAATGAACATGAACGCCAGCGCCAATGACTCCACGGACGCACCGGGGACGGGCGAGGGCTTCGGTGGCGGCGACTGGACGATCGAGATGGGTTCGGCGACACCCCAAATGAGGATGGAAGCACCGAAACCGACAGTGAACACCATCGAAAGCCACGAGAACAGCCCGAACTCGGGTTCAGCATTCGGGCCACCGATTCGAAGACGCCCGTACCGAGAGAAGATAAAGACGAAGACGATAATGAGAAGGACGAATCCGAGGAGGATGAACCACCAACCGAAATAGGTGAGAACCCACGCCTTCGCACCGGTGAGAGTGGCGCTCAGTAGCGATGGAGAGAAAACTCCGATGACACCCAACGCGAGGATTGCTGCCATCGTTACAAAGAACAGGATTTTCTCCGACCAAGAGGTCTCTTCAAGACCCAAGAAGAACCACGTTCGCATCAGTAATCACCTTGAATGAGAGTAACTAGTGGTGTGGTTGGCCGAACGATCACGATCGATGGAGCGGTCGTCACTGCCACTATCAGTATTCCACGTCACGCGTGTACCCGCCATCCAATCGATGAACACTGAAAAACCCGTTGTCACAGTGACGAATGGGGAGTCTTTCACACCCAAACATCGCCATATTGATGCTATCGCTCTTTCGTAGAGAGCGCATATCAGGACACGATACACTGAAAATCAACAGATGACTGACACCGCCGCGTAGCCCGCAGTTTATATATTCGGACGCGGGAACCACGTGTAGTGAGTGACAGCATCGGTGACCGGACGGTTCCGCGAGTGTCCATTGACGCAGAGTGGGCCGACCTGTTTCCGTTCGATCCGTATCCACAGCAAGTCGACGGAGTAGAGCGCGCGCTGGACGTGTGTCGGGATCAGGGATATCTTCTTCTCGAAGGTGCATGCGGGACGGGAAAGACGCTCATCGCGCTCGCTGCTGGAGTACAGACGGTTCTTGACGGCGATGCGGATCGTGTGATGGCCGTGACGCCGGTCAAACAGCAGCTGAAGCAGTTCGTTACCGAAATACGAGCCATCAACGACAACCGAGAGGATGGAGAGACGCCGATCACTGGGCTCGTTATGGTCGGGAAACGCGATATGCTTCCGTACGCACGCGAGGAGCAGTTGTCCGACGCGAAAAGCGTCCACGATGCAGCAAGCGACATGCGCGAAACGACGGCAAGTCTCATCAGCCGCGAATCGATGCTCGAACTCGATATCGCCCCCGGTGATCTCGATGGTCGAATCAACACCTGCGACGAGAGCGGGTGTGATCGGCTCTCGTACGGATCACACGAGTGTCCAGAACACCGAAGCGAACGCGACGAAGACACTACGTGGTACGATCCAGTCCGTGCGAAAGCACTCTGTCAGCTCGTTTCGGAGTCGGATGGCCCTCGTCTCGAAACGGCTGGAGCGACCGCACCATACCCCGAATCGCCGCCACACACTCGTGATGTGCTCGACATCTACGCATCAGACGAAATACCGGCAGCCGATGCGGGCTATTTCGATCCGTTCTACGCGCGCTTTTTCGCAGACGAAGAGTGGATTCCATTCGGATTCGATGAAAGCGAGACCAGCGTGCTCGACAGCGAGACCATCGTTCGGGCTGCCGTCTCGCGGGGAACGTGTCCGCACGAGGCAATGGCGTCTCTGATGAGCGAAGCCGACGTACTCATCGGTAACTACAACCACGTCTTCGATCCGATGACGCGTCGTCTCACCGGAGAGAAAGCCGGTGTGCTCGATAAGGGAACGGTGCTCATCATCGATGAAGCGCACATGCTCGAAGAGCGTGTGCGGGATTTACTGTCCGATACGCTGAGTCTGCACGCGCTCCGGACGGCTCACAGAGACATTGCGCTCGCCCGCGAGTATCTGTCCGGAACAGGTGGTGAGCCGGGAGCCGATCCGCTGGCACATCAACGGCAGGCGAAATCAGTGCTCTCCGATTACGATGGGCTCAAAGCGAGCGACCTTCGGGTTGGCCAGCAGTTCATCGAGTGGCTCATTGAGGCGATCGACGAGGAGGTGTCGTCGTTTCTGCACGAGGAGTACGGCGATTGGCAGCGTCGGTTCCGCGAGGGATCGCTACCGACGGACGATCACGAAATCCCGCTCAGAGATCCACAAACGGTTGCGGTGGATCGACTCACAGAGGCAGCTGGGTCCACATTCGATGACGACGTGTGGCGACGGATGCGCACCATCGGGAGCGCTGTTGGCGCGATTCACGAGGCTGATAGCCAAACCGATCGTACACCTGTCTCGGAAGGCGTCGGTATGCTGCTCTTTGAGTGGGGATTAGCCGATGAACGAACGTACTTCCGGGAAATCGAGCTCGAATACGCGGAAAAGCCCGCCGACACGACACTCCCCGATTGGGTCAGTGCGTACAACGGTGCCCTTTCATTGTACAATTGCATCCCACACGATCCGCTCGCTACCATCTTCGAGGATCTCGCTGGAGGCGTGCTGATGTCGGCAACGCTCGAACCGTTCGACGTTTATTTGCGAGTGAGTGGTCTCGATCACCTCGCTGGATCTGATTCGACATCCACGTCGGATTCCACGACTAACTCGGCCTCTGGTTCCAACGCCACGCATGGGGCTGAACAAGAAACCGACAGCCGGCGCATCGAGACGACGGGATACGGACTCTCGTTTCCGCGAAAGAACCGGGCGAGTTGGATCGTTGATCTTCCGGCGTTCACGTATCGGAACCGCGGCCCACCGTCAGCTGCATTCGATGCGATGACACGCGCGCGGCAGGCACACGCGAGTGCGATCGTGACTGTCGCGCGTAGTCACGGAAACATCCTCCTCTGTCTCCCTTCCTACGCTGAGGCGGAGTGGGCGGTCACACACCTCAGAGAACACGTTACCAAGCCCGTGTTGTGCGATCGTTCATCCGAGAGCGGAACGACCGATGCGATGCTCGGACGATTCTTTCAAGACGATGGCACCGATCGGGTGCTCGTTACAAGCGCGCGCGGGACAGTCACCGAGGGCATCGATTACAAGGGAAGTCGACTCCATACAGCCGCTGTCGTTGGCGTCCCCTACGCTAACACGGCAAACGCCCGGATGAAGGCCGTAATAAACGCCTACGACCGCGAATTTGAAGACGGTGGATTCGAGTACGCCGTGAAGGTGCCAGCGGTTCGGAAAACACGGCAAGCACTCGGTCGCGTGCTTCGGGGACACAGTGAGGTCGGAACGCGGATTCTCCTCGATGGACGCTACCGGCCGGACGCCCCTCGCTCGGTGAACACCTATCTCTCTGCGAGTGAACGGACGGAGTTCACGACCGTCAGCCCCGACATGCTCGACTACGCGCTCAATCAGTTCTGGGACAGGGATTCATAGGTAGTCACTTGATCGCGCCACTCCTCAGGAAGAGAACGCGGCCCACCATCCTCGTCAACGGCGACCGTCACGGATTCGGCTGTCGCTGCGACGCCGTCTCCCGTTCGAATCTCGTACTCCATTGGAATGCTCGACGTACCCAGATCAGGAACGCGAACCGTGACGGACACCGATTCGTCAGCAAGCGTCACCGGTGTACGGAAATCGATCGAGATGTGCGCAAGGACGACTGCACACTGATCAATCGCCTCTCCGAGAACATCCGCAATGTACGCGGCCCGGGCCTGTTCGAGATACGTTCCGTAAACAGCATTATTGACGTGATTTTGTGTGTCGAGATCTCGATAGCGAACCGGGATGTCCGTGGTGAACGGCTCTTGACTCATCGGCACGAACTACCGCGCCAATACAGATCGGAATATCGATCCGCATCGAATCGCCATCGAAACCAATCTATTTCAATTCGCTCTGGTTCGTCAGCTACCCGTTGGATATCATCTGACTGAGATATCGATGCTCTTCGTTTGTGTGTAGTGTTCGATCGTTTCTTGTGCGCGCTCGCGTCCGATTCCGGACTGCTTGTAGCCACCGAACGGCATTCCGGTCGGGAAATCGTTGTACTGGTTGACCCAAATCGTTCCAGCTTCGAGATCGGCTGCGGTTCGGTGTGCCTGATCGATATCACTCGTAACGACGCCCGCAGCGAGACCGTACTCGACGTCGTTTGCCAGTTCGATCATGTCATCGTACTCGTTCCACGAGAACACTTCGAGAACGGGACCGAAGATCTCCTCTTGAACAGCCGGGTGATCGTGATCGAGATCGCGGACGATCGTCGGAGTGACGAAGCATCCGTCCGCGAGCGCTTCGTCGTCCGGCACGCCACCGCCGGTCAGCATCGATGCTCCGGCTTCGCGCGCAGCATCGAGGTAGCCCAACGTTCGCTCGCGTTGCTCCTCCGAGACCTTCGGACCAAGTCGAGTGCTGTCGAGCAGCGGGTCGTCTATCGTGAGCCCTTCGGCCGCTGTGGCCAACTGATTGAGGAACTCCTCCTCGATATCCTCGTGAATGAACAGCCGTGATCCCGCAGTACAACACTCGCCGGTGTTGTAGAAAATTGCGAAGATTGTCGTCTGTACTGCCCGATCGAGATCTGCATCTGGGTAAATCACGATCGGGTTCTTCCCGCCCAGTTCGAGTGTCACGTCAGTAACGTTCTCAGCCGCGTTTTTCATCACCTGCTTTCCGATCGCTGTCGATCCAGTGAATGCGAGTTTACGCACGTCTGGGTGTGTCGTGAGTGGCTCACCAGCATCGGAACCAAAGCCAGTAACGACGTTAATAACACCATCAGGGAGTACGTCGTCGATCTCCGCCATCAGCTTCAGGACAGACAGCGGCGTCTGTTCTGCTGGTTTCAGAACGACCGTGTTGCCAGCAGCGATCGCCGGTGCGAGCTTCCACGCTGCCATCAGTAATGGAAAATTCCACGGAATGATGGCACCGACGACTCCGTAGGGTTCTTTGATGGTTGTAACGCGGCGAGAGCCGTCCGTCGGAACGGTTTCGCCTTCGGTCGCGCGCGTTATGCCGGCAAAGTATCGGAAATGCTCGGCAGCGAGATGAACGTCAGCTCGTGCTTCGTTGATTGGTTTACCGTTGTCGAGCGTTTCGAGACGCGCGAACGCTGTGCGCTCCGATCTGATCCGATCGGCGATGGTTTCGAGCGTCCGCTGGCGCTTCGAGGGCGAAGCATCACCCCAATCGACGAATGCGTCTTCTGCGGCTGCGACAGCTCTGTCGATGTCTGCTGCGTTTCCGGACGGAAGTTCCGCGAGGACATCGCCTGTCGTCGGATCGCGTGTCTCAAACGTCTCACCGGAATCGCTTTCGACCCACTCGCCACCGATGTAACACCCACGCTGTTCGGGGACAACTGCTTCTGCAGTCTCTTGGTGTCGTTCATGAATTTCCGCTCGTCGTTCGCTCGCTGACGCTGCTTCAGATTCGGTTTCGGATGCCATACAAAAGTGGAACACGCCCGCCACATAAGCCTGAACGGTTTGTTCCCGAAATTAATTGAGATGTGCTCTCACTCCTGAAGCCGCCATCGGGCACAAGACGTTCAATCGAGACGCTTAGCCTCGGCAGCGAACTCCTTGATGATCTGCTCTTCGGCGCGATGGAGAACTCCGCTCACCGCTGATGGATTGACATCCAGCGTGCTTGCCAGATTAGTGAGCGAACAGCCTCGCGGACTATCGTAGTACCCTCGCTCGATAGCTTCAGTAAGAACGTCCCACTGACGGTCTGTCAGCAAGTCAGTCATCTCGACCGACTGGGTGATTGAGAGGATCTCGAATGAAACGTCGGCCGTCTCAAACTCCGTCTGGAGCTGAGACAACCGCTCCCACGACGTGATCGTTTCGACGGTGAGCCAGCCGTCACGCAGAACCGTGGGATACTGTGGCAAGATTCCCGCAGCCCGTGCCGCTGCACGCGCCGCAGGTTCGCTGGTCTCGTACTGGACCAACACAGTCTGCTGATCGGTCCGTAACACCTCAAATGATCGCACATCCGATGCCTCATCGAACAGCTGACAGAGAGCCTCGGGGTCAGTAGTCTCCGCTTCGACGATGACGCGCAAACCGTCCTTCATGGGATGGGAGGCGAAGATCCGGAATTCATCATCCGGATGATCGATCGAAAATGCCACCAACGAATTATGCGATGGCTTGATCCGGAGCCACACTCGGGGCATGCCTTTGGTTAGCGGTCTGCTGACTTGATCGCGTGGGTGATGAACATATTCACGCGAACAGCCACAGCACACCCGCTCGTTCTCTGATTAGTGACACAGATAGTCATCCGAATCTATCCAAGCACAACAGTTGATAAAAATGAATTTGTGAATTTCGCTCGGAGAATGTCGGTGAACGAGGCCGCACGATGAGCGGACGGAGTAGCGGTGGTGGTCACAGAAAAACAGGTTCGTACCGAATTATCGCCATTCTGTGGGTGCTCGTATTTGTTTCCGGCTGTCAGATGCTCATTATTGCTCCTATTCTCCCACAGATCAGCGGCCAAATCGCTGTCTCGGAGTCGCTCTTAGGAACGCTCATCACCGCATACGCTGTTTCCGTCGGTGTTTTTGCGCTCATCACAGGACCAATCTCGGATCGGATCGGGAGGCGCCGAATCCTTCTCATCGGTAATACGATCATGACCGTTGCACTCGTCCTTCATTGGTTCGTGTGGGATTTTGCTTCGCTCTTTGGCGTTCGTGCACTCGCGGGCGTCGCCGGGGGAATTCTCAACGGCGCATCGCTCGCGTACGTCGGTGATTACTTCCCACGCGAACAGCGAGGGTGGGCAAACGGTTGGTTGTTCACAGGGATGGCAGCCGGACAGATTGCAGGGATTCCAGTGGGAACGCTCATGGCCGAACAGGTCGGGTTCCGGTTCCCGTTTCTCGTCTTTGGCCTATTGCTGGCTGTGGCCCTTCTGCTCCTCTGGATGTACGTCCCCGATCCAGATGTGGAGCTCTCGGATCAACTAACGATCAAAAGTGCACTCGAAGGGTACGCAGTGTTGTTGCAGCGACGTGATGTTGTCGCGGCGATTGCGATCTTCGTAATCATGTTCGGTGGAAACGCACTCTATATCACCTATCTACCGACGTGGCTCGAAGCGACACTCGATGCTGGCGGTGAAACCATTGCTACACTGTTTTTCTTTGGTGGCCTGGGAAGCATCCTCGCCGGGCCTCGCGCCGGAACGCTCTCAGATCGCGTCGGTCGAAAGCGTATCATCGTTGCTGCGTCTGCTTGTCTTGCCATTGTTATGCTCGCAACAACATCGCTTGCAGTCAGTATGTGGGTCACGTACGGGCTGTTTTTCGTCGTCATGGGACTGTTTACTGCGCGTGCGACACCATTCCAAACGCTGTTGACAGAGATGGTTGCAAGCGACAAGCGAGGATCATTTCTCAATCTCACACTCGGGATGGGGCAGATCGGCTCTGGACTCGGTGGTGGACTCGCGGGCGTTGCCTACGCGAGCGTTGGCTATGGAGGAACGACGCTGAGTGCAGCAGCCGCAATGATCATCATCGGGATTCTCGTATGGGTGTTTCTTCCAGAAACAACACAGCAGACCAGAGATGGCTCAGTTGTACTTACCCCTGAACGACGTACCAAGAGCGGAGAGAAGTGAATCAGTCGCTTATCCGAGTCGTGGGAGCTTTCCGAAGTTCAGCAGCACTGTTTTCGTCTGTCGATAGCTCTCAAATGCTTCTTCATCGAGCTCTCGTCCGAGACCGGACTGTTTGTACCCACCATGAGGAACGTGATCGAATAAGTCGTTGTAGGTGTTGACCCAGACAGTTCCGGCTTCGAGCACCTCGGCTGTCTCGTGAGCCGTCTCTACGTCGGTCGTCCAGACGGCAGAGGTGAGACCGTACTCCGTATCGTTGGCTTGTGCGATCATTTCCTCACGGTCGTCCCACTCGATGACGCTCACGACCGGCCCGAAAATCTCGTCACAAGCGACTGTGTGATCGTTTTTAACATTTGTGAGCACTGTCGGCTCGAAAAATGGAGCACCCGAAAGCTCGGGATCATCGGGCTGTCCACCACCGACGAGCACGTCTGCCCCTTCCTGAAGGGCTGTATCGACGTAGCTCTGGACGCGGTCGAGATGCTTATGGTCGACAAGCGGACCAATGTCCGTCAACGGCGCAAGCGGATCACCAACTGTGAGGCGCTCCATTTCGCTCGTGAAGCGCTCTAAGAATTCATCACGCACGTCCGAGTGAACGAACAGCCGCGATCCAGCAGTACACTGCTCGCCTTGGTTGAAGAACGAGGCGATGAGCGTCCCTTCGACCGCTTTTTCGAGATCAGCGTCAGGGAAGATGATGTTCGGACTTTTTCCACCGAGTTCGAGTGACAGCGCCTTGATGTTCGTCGCTGCACCCTCC
The DNA here is from genome assembly GCF_023276375.1 of Halocatena marina. Lineage (GTDB taxonomy): Archaea > Halobacteriota > Halobacteria > Halobacteriales > Haloarculaceae > Halocatena > Halocatena marina. Next base: position 2,577,568 of record NZ_JALLPK010000001.1, read on the forward strand.
ATTACACTCCGCCCAGCGGCGGTCGATCCAGTCATCGAGACCTTTCGTATCTCAGGGTGGTTCGTAATACGCTCACCAACTTCCGGACCTGTTCCTGGAACGACGTTTATCGTTCCCGATGGGAGATGCTTCTCCATCGTCTCGACTGCTTCGAACGTCGAGAGCACTGACCGCGGGGACGGTTTAAAGACGATCGTATTGCCCGCCGCGAGCGCAGGACCCATCTTCCACGCGAGAAACATCGACGGGAAGTTCCACGCACTGATCTGGCCGACGACGCCGTACGGTTCGCGGCTCGTGTACGCGAGTTTCCCCGACGCGCTCGACGGACGGCGGCCGTCGTCGGCCGTCCGTGCTAGCCCAGCGAAATAGCGGAACTGATCGATCATGATCGTTGCGTCGACGAACAGCGCGTGCTGATTTGGCTTTCCCATCTCCAGCGAATCGATTCGCGCCAATTCGGTCTTGCGTTCTTCTAATGCATCGGCAATGGAATCGATGGCGTCCGCTCGCTGTGCTGCCGAATACTCACCCCACGTCTCATCAAACGCAGTTTGGGCAGCCGCTACCGCCTGATCGACATCTGCTGCAGTGCCGCGCCAGTACGTTGCCAGCGTTTCACCAGTCGTCGCATCGATCGCCTCACACTCCTCACCCGCCTCGCTTTCGACTCCTTCGCCTCCAATCCGTTGTTTGTATGGATCACTCGAAAGAACGCTTGCGGCGATTTCGCGGTGGCGCTCGATGATCTCCTCATCCACGGTTCCTCGGTCACTATCGAAGTTCTCGCGTTGCATACGTCGTTCAGTGATGGGTATCCATCCGCAGCCTGACACACCCATGTGCGTGACTCACATATACGTTTGTGAACAGAATGAAACTACAAGACTGTGGCTATCTCTTCAATTACTTCATCCGTGAATCATCACCGAAAAAGATCACACGTGCCCAGCTGCTCAGACGCGGAGGACAACCGGGGTCGGACGCGTACCCACCCGTCGGTGACGACGCCCCCGTATCCCTCGCCCGAGCATTCGATGCCACCAACCACGCTCGTACCGCCACCAAACGGAACGACTGCGATGCTCTCAGTGGTTGCCCACGCGAGCCGTGTCTCGATATCCGTCTCATCGCGCGGCGTAGCGACGATATCCGGTGGTGTCTCGAACTCACAGTGAAATCCACGAACGAGATCCCGATATGCCTTCCCGTAGGTGTGATGTGCCCGTGCTCGTTTCGATCGAGTGCAGAATGATTCGAGATCACTGGGGATATTGATGCGCGCGTCTGGAAGCACAACATCCTCGAACGATGGCATATCGAGCATCGGTCGCTCCGGAAATCCGAGTTGGTTCTCGATACGAGCCTTTAGTTTTCGTCGGTCGTCATTGTTCGGAAGTCGGTCGGCGTAGCCCCACGCCCAGAAGCTCTGTTCACGCCCGTTCGTATCAGACATAATGGACATCGAGAATCGAACGAGAATAACAGTAGCGCAAAAGCGACACCCAGAAATCGATAGAATATCCATGGGAGTTGATTCTAAAAGATCAGAGACAGAGGAAGTGGAGACTCCAGAAATCGCCCGACTGCACGGGGTAACAATCCAGATATGGAGCGCTGTATTCAGCAAGGTTTAACGGTTAGACAGCAATAGGTGGGGGTAACATGGCGAGTAACAAGATTCTCGGTATCGATCTCGGTACCACCAACAGTGCATTTGCTGTGATGGAAGGTGGCGATCCCGAAATAATCGTTAACGCGGAAGGGGACCGTACAACGCCCTCTGTGGTAGCGTTCACCGACGATGAGCGACTCATCGGTAATCCGGCGAAAAACCAAGCCGTCCAGAACCCAGATCGAACGATCGAGTCGATCAAGCGACACATGGGTAAGGACGGATACACCGTCGACATCGACGGTGAGGAGTACACCCCCGAAGAGATTTCGGCGATGGTTCTCCAGAAAATCAAGCACGACGCCGAGGAGTATCTCGGTGATGATGTAGAGCGTGCTGTTATTACCGTTCCTGCGTACTTCTCCGACCGACAGCGTCAGGCAACGAAAGACGCTGGTGAAATTGCTGGGTTCGAAGTCGAGCGTATCGTCAATGAGCCGACGGCCGCCTCGATGGCGTACGGCCTGGAAGACGATTCTGACCAGACTGTTCTCGTGTTCGACCTCGGTGGTGGCACCTTTGATGTCTCAATTCTCGATCTCGGTGGCGGTGTCTACGAGGTTGTCGCCACGAACGGAGATAACGAGCTCGGTGGCGATGACTGGGACCATGCAATTATCGAGTGGCTAGCCGACGACTTCGAGGAAGAACACGGTGTGGACCTCCGAGACGACCGGCAAGCACTCCAGCGGCTGAAAGACGCTGCCGAGGATGCAAAAGTCGAGCTCTCCAGCCGAAAGGAGACGAGCATCAATCTCCCGTTCATTGCGACGACGGACTCTGGTCCGCTCACGCTCGAAACGAAACTGTCACGCGCAAAGTTCGAGGCTCTCACGGAGGATCTCGTCCAGCGGACGGTCGAGCCAACCGAGCAGGCGCTTGCGGACGCTGACTACTCGAAAAGCGACATCGACGAGGTCATCCTTGTCGGTGGATCGACCCGGATGCCGATGGTCCAAGAGCAGGTCGAAGAACTCACGGGACAACAGCCGAAAAAGAACGTCAATCCGGACGAAGTCGTTGCACTCGGCGCGGCCATTCAGGGTGGTGTCCTCGGCGGCGAGGTCGACGACATCGTGCTCCTCGATGTGACGCCGCTCTCGTTGGGTATCGAAGTCAAAGGAGGGCTATTCGAACGACTCATCGAGAAGAACACAACCATCCCGACCGAAGAGTCGAAGATCTTCACTACGGCCGCCGACAACCAGACAAACGTTCAGGTGCGCGTCTTCCAGGGCGAACGTGAGATGGCGAACGACAACGAACTCCTCGGTGAATTCCAGCTTGCTGGGATCCCACCCGCACCCGCTGGCACACCACAGATTGAGGTGACGTTCAACATTGACGAGAACGGCATCGTCAACGCTGAAGCCGAGGACAAAGGCAGCGGTAACGCCGAATCCATCACCATCGAGGGCGGCGCAGGGCTCTCTGATGACGAGATCGAGAACATGAAAGCGGACGCCGAAGAGCACGCTGAAGAAGACGAAAAGCGTCGTGAGCGTATCGAGGCACGCAACGATGCTGAATCGTCCATCCAGCGAGCCGAGAAACTTCTTGAAGAGAACGAAGAGGACGTGAGTGAAGAGCTTCGGGAGGATATCGAGTCGGCTATCGAATCCGTCGAAGAAACACTAGAGGACGACGACGCCACGATCGAAGAGCTGACCGACGCAACAGAAAACCTCGCAGAAGAATTGCAGGAAATCGGGAAGCAGATGTACCAACAGGCCGCACAGGCCGACGCTGCTGGTGGCCCAGGTCCAAATGGAGCAAGCGCGGGAGCCGGTGCAGGAGCAGGCCCAGGTGCAGGAGCAGGTCCAGGCGCAGATCCCGGTGACGCGGACGGTGAGAACGAACGCGAGTACGTCGATGCTGACTTCGATGACGTAGACGACGAACAGTCGTCGTAAAACAAAGAGAGCACCGCTACCGACTCTTCATTTCTGTCGTCCTATTCGGGGTAACTTACTGTAAAGTGCGTCGTGAAAACAGGAAGTCCCGTCTGCAGCAAGTCCCCAAGCAAGGCTGAGCAGAGGGGGGTTGTTCACTCGTCTAGTATCATCGGGAGGCTATCCACGTGTTCGATGACTGCGTGTGCGCCTGCTCTTTTGAACGCTTGGCGGCCGTCTTCGTCCGAGAGACCACCGGTCTGGACACCGATACCGTAGTAGTCGCGGTCGGGATCGGTTTCTGTCGCGTTCGTGGCAGTCTGGATGTCATCGAGCGTATCGCCTGCGAACGCAATGCGGTTGGCATCGAGCCGCTCGGCGAGTTCGATCAGGGCGTCGGGCGCTGGTTTGCCCGGCGTCTCGCTGTCCATCGTGAAGAGATATTTGTCGGGAACAGTGAGACCGACTCGATCGAGCGCGATGGCTGCTTCAGTAGCTGGTCGTCCGGTAACAACGCCGACATCCCATCGTTTCGTTAGCGTATCGATGGTCTCAGAAGCGGCAAGCACTGGCTCGTCATAAACGAAACCAGAGGTATCGAGATCCGGCTCGCTGTCGTAGAAATCACGGTATAACTCGCTTCCGAGATACAGCTGCTGGAAGACGTCTGTGAGACGATCACGCTTCCACTTCGCGTGGATACGTTCTCGCGTGTCGGGATCGACCGCGTTCACAACAACGGTCCGAGCGCCTTCGAGTCCACCACCGCTCGCCTCAATTGCATCGGTGAACGCCGCGAGATCACGGTCGAATCCTTCCTGACATGCGAGGATATACAACGCCGTGGCGTGTGTCAGTTCCCAATCGTTGTTGAAGCCGCCTGCGTTCTTGAACGACTGCACGTCCGCTTTCGGGATCGTATCGTCATAGACGTGCATAACAGACTCGACGATGGCCCGACGATACGAATCTGCCACATCGATGAGCACCCCATCAATGTCGAGAACGACGGCTTCGACCGATATCACGCGATCTCACCTTTTCTGGGGCGAACACGAAAGAGTGTCTCTCCCGAAATCGTCTCGGAGGTGACGGGGAGCAGCGGTGGATCGGTGCCGAGCGTCGTAAACAGACAGTCTGCCTCATTTTGACGGGCAACAGACCACAATGGTCGCTGGAGTTCGGGGGGACAGTTCAATGCATACAACGCGTCTCCGTCCGCATAGACAGTCGATCGAGGGGATGTAATGTCATCACGTATAAATGTGACGCCGTCGGGAACCGAACAATCGTGGATATCGATCGCAGTCACGCTCGCGCGGCGAGCGAGGGCTTGTGCTATATCGGTCCGATTGCCGATTCCGACTTCGATGAGTGTCTCATAGCGAGCGAGACGGTCAACCAGCGCCTCACGCGTTCCGGGTGTCGTCACGTCGGGATGTTTATACCCGATCCGTTCTAATCTTTTTCTATGCATGTCGACATCGTGCCGGTCGGTGATGTCCCCGCGGCGGTAAAGCGTGAGGCATCGTCTGGTCTCCGCTCCGTATACGGATGTGATGTTACAGTCCACCAGGAACAGGCGATTCCCAACGGGGCGTACGATTCAACTCGGAACCAGTATCGTGCTGAGGAGTTCATCGAACTTGCGAGTCATATTGGAGCAGGTGGGAAAAATATTGCAGTCACTTCGAAGGATCTCTTCTACCGTCGCCGCAACTACGTTTTTGGTCTCGCCTATCTCGACGGCAACGGGAGCGTCGTTTCTACCTATCGCCTCCAGACGTCCTCCGATGGGGGCCTCGCCACCAAATCGGGAAGTGAAGTGTTCAATGATCGAATCCGGAAAGAAGTGATCCACGAAATCGGTCACACGCTCGGACTCGAACACTGTGACAACAAACGCTGTGTGATGAACTTTTCACCGACCGTTCGAGAAGTCGATGTGAAAGAGCAGTTCCTCTGTGGAAGTTGCAGCCGAATCGTCCACCGATAAGTACGTATTCACTGTCGCCAGTGCCAGCAGCAAATCTGTCCGATCGTTACCTTCACGCTACTACTCCGTTGTTCTACATTCGTCCACTCTCGTCCGAAATCTGTACCACTTTCTATTCAGTATGAGTCAATGTACTCTTCAAGAGATAATATATTTGACTTATATTAGCGAAAGATTTGTACTGTTGTAAGCCACATTGTTCACATAACTACTATGAGAGGGGACACCACGGTTCGGATAGGGGCTGCGTTGATACTGATCGCATACTGTGCCCTCATCGCGGCGTTATACGATCCGTTGTCAATCCCCATCGATTTCGAAGTAGCGCTGCCGATTGCGCTCATTGTCGGCGTGGGTCTGATCGCCGTCTGGTATCGATTTCAGGCCACACCGGTACTATAATGTAACAGACAGTGCGTCGTACCGTTCCAGAAAGCAGCTAATTGTAATACGATCGCGGTAGATTCGTCCACGGCAGATTTCAGCTGTGTTCTGTCTCGGATGAGTGTCGGAGGACAGATCAGCTTTCGTTTGTGTCGACCGCATAGTAGTACTCTCCAGCCGCCTTTTGCTCGCGGTCGAGTTGGCTTTCGGGTTTGTTGATTCGTGGTCGTGCCGTGCGCTGGTCGCGCCGGAACGTGATTTCGAGGTTACCGAGGAATTCGTTCATTCCCTCACGCATTCCGACTGGTGGCGTCGCGTGCCCGGCCATCGAGGGAGTACCATCAAACACCAGTAGCCGGTCGGCGAGGAGATCGATCATATAGATGTCGTGATCGATAACGAGTGCTGTTGCGTCGTGGTTTTCGGTGTATCGACGGATCGCACGCGTTGCGAGAACACGTTGTTCGACATCGAGATGTGCCGATGGCTCATCGAGCAGGTAGAGATCGGCGTCCTTCGAGAGACAGGCAGCGATGGCGACTCGCTGGCGCTCACCACCAGAGAGGTCAGTGAGGGTCTGCTCCATGATTCGTTCGAGTTGCAGTGGTTGGCCGATCTCCGTCTCCCAGTACGAGGAACCGAACTGGTCGGTGATAGATGCGAGGAATGAATCGACGCGCATCGGCTGATCGATTTCAATGTACTGCGGTTTGTACGCGATATCGAGGTGTGTCTCAAGGGCACCGTCCGTCGGTTTGATTGATCCCGTCAGCAACTTTGCAAACGTGGATTTTCCGATGCCGTTCGGACCGACGACGCCAAGGACTTCGTTTTCACGAATTGTTCCGCTCTCAATCTGTAGTGAGAACTCGTCCTCACCGTATGACTTCACGAGATCCGGGTATTCGATCAGTACGTCACCCATCGAGGCAGTTCGAGGAGCGTGTTGCTCGAACTCGATTGCCTCCGGGCGAATCCGCATGTTTTCGTTTTCGAGATAGCCCGAGAGATACTCGTTGATCCCCTGACGCGTCGATTTTGGATCAGTAATGATACCGAACGCACCCGGCTCACCGTAAGCGACGTGGATGGTGTCTGCGAGCAGATCGAGCACCGCGAGGTCGTGTTCGACGACGAGCATCGAGCGATCGTTCGCGGCGAGATCACGGATGAGTCGAGCTGCACTCACCCGCTGGCCGATATCGAGGTACGGGGTGATTTCGTCGAGAAAGTAGAAATCGGCATCGCGGGCGAGCGTCGCTGCGAGCGCAACGCGTTGGAGTTCGCCTCCCGAGAGCGTGCCAATCTTCTGATCCACAATCGGTCTAATCGATAGCCGATCGATAAGATCGTCAACCACGCCTCGTTCGTCGGTTCCTTCCAGCAGTTCGCGCGTCTTTCCATCGAACTGATTCGGGATTCGATCGACGTACTGGGGCTTGCGCGCGACCGTGATACCACCGTGTTGCATATCCTCTAGATACGTCTGGAGGTCCGTTCCTCTGTACTCGTCGATGACAGCGTCCCAGTCAGATCCTGTGTCGTACGCACCGAGATTCGGGACGATTTCGTCGGCAAGGATGCGAACAGCGGTCGTCTTCCCGATGCCGTTCGGTCCGAGGATACCGGTTACCGTTCCCTCCTGCGGTGCGGGGAGCCCGTAGAGAGCAAACGCATTCTCGCCGTAGCGGTGAACCGGTTCTTCATCGAGTTCCTCGGGGAGGTTGATGATCTCGATAGCGTCGAACGGGCACTTGACGACACAGATCCCACAGGATTCACCCAGACAGATCTCTTCGGAGATGCGCACCTGATCGGGCGTCCCTTGAACAGTGTCTTCGCCCCGTTTGGTGATACACTCCTTTCCCGTCCGATTTGGGGGGCAGTAGTTCGCGCACTCGTAGTTACAACGATCGGGCTGACAGCGATCGAGATCGACAACGGCGATGCTGTCCTCAGCCATTAGACGGTCACTCCCGCAGTGAGGAGGATCGTCAAGCAAACGAACCAGAACGAGAATGTCATGAACGCGACGTAGAGAATATCCTTTCCGGAGAATTCATCGACGATACCACTTGCCTTGAGCAGCGGAAACTGTACTGCGATAGCCGCTGCGAGCACGTAGAGCACAGTAGAACTCGTTGCAACATCTGTCGGAGCCATGTCTCCGACAACAACGAGCGACCCGAAGGCTGCACCAATCCCAAGGATGGCGGCCAGCGCAGTGACTGTCACCCCGCGGATATGGGCAGCGCGGGAATCAGCCGTATCGGTTGCCATGCCGATGAATCAGCAGTCTGGGAGCAAAAGCCGTTCGGTTGCGCTTACTCGTCGACGCAACACCGTGTTGCCATCGGTCACCAATACACTTGATTGACATATTAAACAGCTATCTTCAATGTCCTCTCATGTATCCGTAGAGTTCGATGTACGCAATGGGTACCAAAAGCTGCCAATTTCGATTTGTCAGCATAACTTGCCTCAATCTTTATACGCCCTGGACGTGTGAGTATCGAGAAAATGAGTGATACGACTGCCGAAGGGCTTGTCGACCTCCCCCCGAGTGCGAAACTCGTCTTCAAGGTTCTCGAGTACAACGGTCCACTAACCCAGAAAGGTATTGTTGAAGAGTCGATGCTGTCCGCGCGCACTGTCCGGTATGCGCTCGAACGGCTTGAAGGAATTAATGCGGTCGATGAGGATGTCTACTTTGCCGACGCCCGGCAGAATCTCTACGAGATCACCGGCGAAATTCCGGCAGAGAACGCTGAGACTGCCATTTGTAACGACTGAAGCGCTGCTGATAGGCGTGAAAGTATACAAAACACTGCTTTCTGTCTGCTGCAGTTCCGGAGCGTTTGCTAGAAAGAGTTAGGCACCGGCTTTCTCAAGTGCGGTTTCGAGGTCGTCACGCTGGGTGACACCAACGAAGCGCTCGACAACGCCGTTGTCGTTTTCGATGATGAGCGTGGGGAGCGATCGCACTTGGTACTCGTTTGCGATGTCTTGTTCCTCATCGACGTTCACTTTCTCGACCTGAAAGCGGTCTTCCCAATCATCTTCCAGTTCTTCGAGGATCGGGTCCTGCGTCTTACACGGGCCACACCAGTCAGCGTAGAAGTCTTTCAGCGTAATGGTCATCGTACACCCAAACTTGCCCAGCCTTCGGAATAAGGGTTTCCACTACCTACCACATCACCCCACGCCGAAACGCATACAAACCATGGTGCGAATGAGTACGCATGAGCAAAGGATCTCAGAATTCTGGCGGGCTGATGTCGAGCGCCGGTCTCGTCCGGTATTTCGACTCCGATGACCGTAATGCGCCCCGCATCGACCCGAAAACAGTCGTTGCATTCGGTGTCCTCTTTGGCGTCTTCGTTATGACGCTCACAGCGCTGTGAACGTTTGGCCGATCGAAGACTTGCATACTGCCCACCACGGTGTGGGGTGAGATCGTTCTCAGTTCTGCTCCAGAGAGAACAAGTAGTAAAGATATTAGTACAGCGACCTCGCTCGATTGATTTCCTGAGTCTCCTTACTCCGTCCCGGACGCGAATTCATCGATCAGCACAATAACACCCTTGAGGGCGACAACGAGGGCGACAAAAGTGAAACTCGCCCAGATAACGAGACTGATCATTCCTGACGTCCGACCTGCGAAAAATCCGCCGAGCGTACCAATTGTGACGCCCACAGTGAGATAGAACGCAACGTACAATCGTAGTCCCAAATATGTATCCATACTCCTACCGTCATCTTTCAGATAGTAATACTTTTATCTAATATATTCGATGCTTGATAGCGCTAGCGCGTCGTTTTTCATCCCTACTCGCCAATCACACAGCACATGACTTTCACGGTCGGTGTCATCGCCGTACAGGGTGATGTCTCAGAGCACGTGGCCGCGATTCGGCGCGCGCTCGTCGAGCGCGGCGAGAGATCGGAAGTACACGAGATACGCACGGCGGGTCTCGTACCCACGTGCGATGTCCTCCTCATGCCAGGTGGTGAATCGACGACCATCTCTCGATTGCTCCAACGTGAGGGGATCGACAAAGAGATCAAGACCCACGTTCAGTCAGGAAAACCACTCCTCGCAACGTGTGCCGGTTTGATCGTCGCCAGCCGGGATGCGAAAGACGACCGAGTCACGACGCTTGATCTCGTGGACGTGACTGTCGACCGAAACGCCTTCGGCCGTCAGCAAGACAGCTTCGAGACAACGATTTCCATCGAAGGAATGGATGAACCGTTTCCGGCGGTGTTCATTCGTGCGCCGCTCATCGACGAGGTGGGTTCAGAGGTAACGGTGCTCGCCAAGTGGGAGGACAGGCCGGTTGCCGTTCGAGACGGACCTGTCGTTGCAACCTCGTTTCATCCCGAACTCACGGCCGACTTCCGAGTACACGATCTCGCGCTCTTTGCGTCGGCAACGACGCAGTAAGTCCCGGAGGGGTTTTGCCCTGTGCTGCCATCAATAGGGATATGGACGCATCTATCGAGGGCGTTCGGGTCGCGGGAACGCAACAGGGAGCAGTTCCGGTCGTCACCCTCACGACCGACAACGAGGATGAAAACGATCTGCTCCCCATTTTCATCGGCTTTTCGGAGGCGACGAGTATCGTTCGTGGACTCGACGCCGAAGATATCGGTCGACCACTCACACATGATCTCCTGCTCGACGGCATCGAAGAGCTTGGCGGACGCGTCGAACGGGTCGCCATCAGCGCAGTCGAGGACGGGACCTATTTCGCCGACTTGCATCTGGTAACACCACGCGGAACAGCTGTCGTCGACGCTCGACCGAGCGACGCGCTCGCGCTCGCTGCTCGAACAAATGCTCCGATCGAGATCGCCGCAGATGTGTACGAAGGGGGACGTGATGATCCCGAGCAGTACACGGAACTGCACGACATCAGAGAAGTGATGGGAGACGCAGGCGCCAACGTTCGGCCGACGGTGAGGGATCGTTTTGATGACTGAGACGCTCGCAGAACTGTTTTCAGTCATCGAAGACCGAAAGAAAACACTCCCAGAGGATTCCTACACTGCATCGCTGTTCACGCACGAAAAAGGCGAGAATGCCGTTCTCGAAAAGCTCGGCGAAGAGTGCACCGAGCTCGTCCTCGCCGCAAAAGACGACGAACACAACGAAATCGCCCACGAAAGTGCGGATATCGTCTATCACCTGCTCGTTCTCTTAGCGATGAAAGACATGCAGCTCGATGATCTTCTCGACAAACTGGACGAGCGGCGATGAAGTACGCACGTCTGTAGAAGATTGTAAAACAACTCTCGTCACTCTGAACCTCAAGAGCAAGTGAGTCGAGAGACAATCATTCTCTCTTCATCGAGCAGACACGAACAGGAGTAGTTCTTACGCGACTGCACCACCAATAGCGCCAGCGATCCCGCTCGGAATCGCAAGTAACAATGCGATGATGATAGATCCGACGCCGATTCCCAGTCCAGCGATAAAGCCAAGCGGGCCACCAGCAATTCCGCCGACGAGCGATCCGCCGACGAGAACGAGCGCACCGAGGATAACACCACCCAACGCACCCGCAAGCAGCCCGTGCCACCCACCACGACCCAATCCGCCGCCTGCGAGATAGCCCGCAACGAAGCCACCGATAAGTCCAGCAGCAGCGTGACCGAGCACAGGAATGACAAATCCGATAATTCCGAGCACCAGCTCGACGAGGAATCCAATGATGACGGCGCGCCAGTTTGTCATACCTAGATGTATGGGTACGGTGACACATAAATCATTTTGCTACTGATTGTGAGGGTTCACGTAGGGTCGATCGCGCAAAGAACGTGCTTTTGCCTCCTGGACCGATAGTAGTGGCTATGACTTTCGAGGACTTGCCGACCGTTCCGCGGTCGGAGGAACTCATCGATAAGGCGTTTTCGCGGGCTGCCCGCTCGGGCCGGTCAAAATCCGGCGTCGAGGCCCAGCAGTCAATGCTACTCACTGCGTCGAACATCATTTCCGACAATCTTCAGAACGTCACCACGTCGTGGCCGGACTTTGATGCGCTCGATCCGTTCTACTACGAGCTCGCTGATGCCGTGATTGATGGTGGTGTCGACTCTCTCAGACAGCATCTCTCCGAGGTGATGTGGGCCGGACGGAAGGCGGGCGACATCCGAAGTGAGTATCAATCCCGTCTCCACGGCGAAGCAGAAACAGCACGAAAGATTCGAAAGCAGGCGTTCGCTCGCCTCGCGGATGTTACACGGGAAGTGTCCGATGATTTGCTCGCGCTCGGAGAAGCTCGTGATATTCTCAAACAACTTCCAGACATCCGTACCGAGGAACCGACGATCGTCATCGCGGGTTATCCGAACGTCGGGAAATCGACGTTCGTCAACAGCGTGACGAACGCCCGCAACGAAATCGCCTCGTATCCATTCACGACGAAACAGGTCCGCGTCGGTCACATCGAACGCGATCACATCCGCTATCAGCTCATCGACACACCAGGACTGCTCGACCGTCCGGCCGATGAGCGAAATGATATCGAATCGCAGGCAGTGAGCGCACTGACTCATCTCGCAGACTGCATCCTCGTGTTCATTGATGCCAGCGCATCGTGTGGCTATCCCGTGGACGTCCAGCGCACACTCCGAGACGAGATCGAAACGCGCTTTTCGGACGTTCCCGTGCTGACCGTCTGTGCTAAAGCCGACCGCTCACAGGATCTCGAAACCGATCACTACCTCAGCGTAACGGAGGACGAAGGCGTCGATGCACTGCTCGAAGCGGCCGTCGCTGCTGTCGATCACGAAATTGAGCTCCCGTTCGACGGATAGTCGATCTGGCTCGCCAGCCTTAATCCGCACGCTGTGAAAGAACAGTCATGTTCGACACCCGTCCAGACCGCGATAGTGAGGTGGTGTTCGTCGGCCGCTCGAACGTCGGGAAATCGACGCTCATGCGCGAGTTTACGGGACATACGTTTTCGACCGGTGCGAACCCCGGCGTCACACGCAAACCGAATCACTACGACTGGGCTCCGGAAGATTTCGTTCTCACCGATCTTCCTGGATTCGGATTCATGGAAGGCGTCCCCGAAGAGCGCCGCGAAGCGATTAAAACCGACGTCGTCCGCTACGTAGAAACCAACGCAGAGCACATTCTCGTCGGTGTTCTCGTCATCGACGGCAAGAGTGTCATCGACATCATCGATCGCCACACCGAACGCGGGGAGATTCCACACGATGTTGAGCTGTTTCATTTCCTCCGAGATGTCGATATTCCACCCGTGGTCGCCGTCAACAAGATGGATAAGGTCGACGACCGCGACGACCGCCTCGATGCTCTCTGTGAGCGACTCGGTCTGTACCCGCCGTGGCAGCAGTGGCGCGAGACGATCGCACCGATCAGCGCAAAGCGGGGCACCATTCAACCACTTGAGGAAGCAATCGGACACCACCTTCACGAAGCAAAGCGAGACGACCTGCTGAAGTTCTTCTGACCCCGTCGCAGTTCCCTTATCAAACGAAACGTCTAGAAACCAGATTTAGCAGACATATCGGGTGAGCTACTCGACAACATCATCTGGCGTCATACCACACCAGTAAGACACACGACAACCAATATATAAATTAAATTATAACTCATAGAGGAGAATCCATTAGAAGTAATAACTCATCTACCTACAGAGTGGAGTAAGATATACCCTGAGAATTAGTCGTATCTCGAACCGGCAATGGAACTGACCGAAACGGACAAATGAAAGCCATTCGACTCCCAATTCGGTCTATCACATGCTCGCTTCGAACGCAGATCGGCGTTATACCGCTCATTAATTGACAGCCGCATTCTGTCCGACTTATCGACACCCTCGTATACGGAGAGTTTCGTCAACATCCATCTTTCAAGCGTACAAAGCGACGTTGATCGGATATTCGGCAACTCGTTTGCGTTCGACAGCCTCAAATCGACACGCTGATCCGACTGAACGAGGATGATAAAACAACGAATTTTGCCATAGTGAGTGAGTAAAATATTCTAGTGGTATGAAACAGCTTACGAAGATTATCAGTTACCGTATGTTTATTCGACGTCACACAGCATCGATCGTGTATTAGTCAGATGCCTATCGTTCCCTTAAAGGGAACACAATTCATTCAAACAACAGGATAGTATAACCAATTTTTGGAATAGTTTATTGTTAATCTGGGTAGCAAACGGCAAAGTCGCGCACATTTCCGATCACTTGGCGATTACGAATGTACTTTTGTAATGCCAGTCGCCACGTCATACTACACGGCCGATGCGACGCGGTTCTTATCGTTTGAGATACTCTGGTGTTGAATAGAGAATAGTTCGTTCCCTTTTCGGGAACATCGGCGTGAGTATACCGATCGGCGAATCAATCACTGGCGCACCTGATCGCATAGTCACAAGGCTGGTTGTAAACAGTTCCGGGAGGACCACTTAGATGGCGAACGTCACAACCGGTCCCTCCGATTTCGAAGATCGCACTCATACTCACCGATCATCGTAGTGGAACTCTGTCCACGGACCTTCGATGAACGGGTAGTCCTCGATGACCCCAAGGTCGACATCGATTCCAAGACCGGGACCATCGGGAACGGTCAGCTGTCCGTTCTCGACTGCTGGCTGACCGTCAAGAATGTCGAACGCAAGATCGAATGGGTACATTCCTGGATCGGGAGTACCGTCAAGCACCGGATCTCGCTCGAAGACGGGGTATTCGAGGAGACGTACTTCTGGTGCACCAGCAACGAGGTGTGCGTTCGCAATCAGCCCGAGCCATGTCCCGAAGTTGTGCGGGACAAACGCAATCTCCCGATTTGTACAGTACTCGATGGCGGTCAGACAACCGGTGTACCCGTTGTGGTGTCGAACGTCTCCCTGAAGATAATCAAGCGCTCCGGTACGAGCGAGTTCCACGAGACCAGCTGAAGATGCCTCGCTTTCACCGCCCGCGAGCGGCGCACCGGTTTCGGCCAGTTCGACATAGCCGGCACGATCCGACGGCTCAACCGGTTCCTCCACCCAGTAGGCTCCGTGGTCGGCGGCGTGTTCGACCAGCGCACGAACGGTGTCTCGACCGTAGGATTCACCGAGTTTCCACCACGTGTGTACGTCGAGCATGATCTCCATCTCGTCAGTGGATTCGACTAATCGTTCAACGGTCTCACGGTCACCATCCGGTCCGATACCGGGCCGATATTTATAGCCCATAAAACCGAGATCTTCGATGCGTTCGGCCTGCTCGACGTAGCCATTCGGCTGCATGTACATCCCTGCACTCGCATAGAGCGGTATCTCGACCGTTGGTGTCGTGTCGTACTCCTCTCCGAGCAGTTCGTAGATCGGTGCCCCCACTTCCTTTCCTCGGAGATCGAACAGCGCCACGTCGAGTGCTGACGCTGCCTCCGTCTGAATCCGCTCTGGAAGATCGACCGAGTCAATCAGGTCGTGGATTTCGGCCGGCTGCTCGACCGTTTCACCTTCGATGGCGTCGGCGACTGATCCCTCGACGATGTCGGCAAACGTACCCTGTGATTCGCCTTCGAAATACTCACGCATCGCTGAGCTGCTCGCACCCGCCGTCGCGTATCCCTGTTCACCGTCCCTCGTCTCGACGACGATGAGAACGACATCTCGCTTGAGAAGCCGACGTGTTCCCCCGAAAAACAGTCTGTCTTGATGTGGATTGATTGGTGATGAGAGTGCGTACCCTCGAACGTCGCTGATATCCATGTATTCGTCGTGCGTGGCAACCAGTATAAATCATGAGGCAACTGGGACAGTCGGTCGTTCAATCGATACCCCACCACACAGCAACACTCACACAGCTAATATCCCACAATACCCCTAATAGTAGAAGATTTGAAATAATAGAATGGACGATTACATCTAATGTATCATTATGACATCAGATCGGCGCACGGTTCTCCGTGCGATCGGCGCAATGAGCATTGGCACTGTGGCTTCCCTTGCGAGCATGAGCGCCTCAGCTCCAGCGCGTTCGGCGCGTTTTGCTTCTTCGACCGCTTTCGGAGTGCTCTCACCATGAATGCACGAAACGACCATCGAGTCCGAAGAAGCGTCTGCGTGGATCTCGATCACCCGCTCTTTCTTGTCAGCAGGCATCGTTTAACACTCACCGGAATGTGTACTGGCGATGGTTGCGACCACGCCGTCTGTCGTACTGAGCGTAGTAATATGCGTATGGAGATCGTCTACTGCAACATCGAGATCCGGTGTCAGCGGTGTGACTGTCGCTGGAATGACGTCATCCTTAATCGCGTCTTTGACGTGACTGTCGCTCATTCGCATGACGTACAATCGACAGTCGGAACAACGCGACATAATACTTTTATCGTGAGCCTTGATACCACAGAGACGAGTACCGCCCTCGATAGCGTGGTCCTCAGCAGGAGATTTACACTCTTCAATTGTCATTTGATACGACCGCAAAGCACAACAGAAACGACTCGTTGTAGTAATTATTACTGCGTGGCTACAACCGAGGATCGATCCGGAGACGTCCAAAAGATAGAACTAATTGCACCTGCTGTAGAGACATAACTGTTTTACTATGGTTTTCAATCTGCTCTCGTAGTGTCGACCGACCAGAGCGATCGTGGTGTGACACTACCACCAACAGGAACGGTTGAACGAGATCGAATCTTCCGGGAAGATCGGCCATTGCTCCGTTTTTGGTGTGACAGAACGAACAGTACAGCACCGTCTGTTGTCTGCTCGGATTCAGCTTGTGAGACAGAACAACCAGCACGGCCCTCAGACGAGCGTGGGGCTGCCATCTTCGTGGGCTGGCGAATCGTATCGACCACACAGCGCTCTATAGATCGATATGGATAGCGACGGTCTTTGGAAGGTTCACGCACAATTGTCGTGTTTCCGTGCCTGACCGTATCACCGACCACTATCACCGTCGGTCAAATGACAGATAACCGGCGGCAACGAACACCAGAACACTCGCCACTATCCTCAACTAGTACCTGTGAAAATACGATTTTTAATGTTTCAGTTGTTTCAGATTGTTTCTGGAAGCCAGCCACCATCCACCTCGATATTCTCGCCGCTGATGTACTCTGGTCCATCGAGGAAAAACAGGACGGGCTGGATCAGATCGTCGAAGGCGGCTGGCCGGCCACGGGGCAGCTCCGAGGGAAACTCATCGGAGTTCTCAACGACATAGGGTGAAACAGCGTTCACGGTGATATCGTCAGATTGTGTGTCTGATGCGAGCATTCGCGTAAACATGATAACGCCGGTTTTTGCAACGAAGTAGGGGAAGTTCGTGGTGTTGACGAGTCCTTTCCCTGCGCTGGCGTAACCGATGTTGACGATGCGACCATATCCAGTCTCGCGCATCGGAGAGAGTGCGCGTTTCGAACAGAGGTAGGTTGCGTTGAAGTTCGTATCCAGCACCCGGTTCCACGTCTCCCAGTCGATATCTTCCCAGTGAGTGGGAGCGAACGCACCGACGTTGTTCACGAGGAGATCAACAGTTCCGATGTCATCCGCGACCGTCTCGAACAACTCATCGACGGAGTCTGGATCAGTGACGTCGCCACGAGCAGTCGTCGTTTCGATGTCGCTATCCCGAGCACGAGCCTGCTCTGCGACTGTCTGTGCTGCGTCAGCGCTTGTATGGTAGTGGACGGCAACGTTTGCGCCACACTCCGCAAGTGCGAGCAAGAGCGCACGCCCAACACCCTTTGCACTCCCAGTCACGAGCGCAGTCCGTCCGGTGAGATCCGGTCGATTCATACGCACAGTTCGACCACCGAGACCATTAGCGTTCGGCGACCGGCAGTCATCGTCCCACGCCTCGATGATCCTAAAACGACTACCACGACATATTACAATATCAAGCAGCTAATTCAATTCAGTCAGATCACAAAGCATATAATATGCATGTCTGAAGTTCAAATAGAATGTCCGCGATTGAATTGGAATCACTCCGCAAGCAGTTCGATGGTGTCGTTGCCCTCCACGAAGTTAACCTCACCGTCGAAGCGGGTGAAGTATTCGGTTTTTTGGGGCCAAACGGCGCCGGCAAATCGACGACAATTGATATTCTTCTCGATTACGTTCGACCAACAGCGGGGCGAGCGAGTGTTTTCGGTTACGATGCACAACGAGAGACGAAGTCGGTCCACCAGAAGATTGGGGTTCTTCCCGACGCCTACCACCTCGAGGAGAGTCTGACCGCCCGCCAACACCTCGTGTTCGCCATCGAGTCGAAATCCGCTGCCGACGATCCGGCGGTGCTCTTAGAACGAGTCGGGCTCTCATCCGTTGCTGATCGGGATGTCGGTGGCTTCTCGAAAGGGATGGCTCAGCGACTCGTTCTCGCGCTGGCGCTCGTCGGGCAGCCAGAGCTTCTCATTCTCGATGAGCCGTCAACCGGTTTGGATCCGAACGGTGCGCGCATGATGCGGACTATCGTTCGAGAGGAAAACAATCGCGGTGCGACGGTGTTCTTTTCGAGTCACATCCTCGGACAAGTCGAAGCGGTATGTGATCGGGTGGGTATCCTTGCGGACGGTTCGCTTGTCGCACTGGACAGCATTGAAGGATTGCAGGCAGCGGTTGGAGCAAAATCGAGGATTGAAATGACACTCGACAGACATCCCGGGCCATCGATCGAAGCGGTTCGTAATCTCGCTGGCGTGGCAGACGTAAGCATCAACAGTGATCACGGAACGATTTCCGTCTCGTGCTCTAGCGAACAGAAGGCAGCCGTCATCGATACGATTCGTTCGAACGGAGCACGAGTACTCGATTTCAAAACCAGCGAGGTTTCACTCGAGGAACTGTTCGCGTCGTACACGGGAGGGCGATCATGAGCTGGCTCGTTGTGGCAAAGCGGACGATACTCGATCCGGTTCGGTCGCGACATCTGTGGGTCACACTCGCTTTAGTTGGACTCGTCCTCGGGCTTCTCACGCACTTGATGACAGGACGGTACGCATCTGAAGTGCTGTTCACGAGTTTTGCGCCCTTGTTCGTCCTCATCGCCATCGCGCGTAGCTATCAGACGATCTCCAGTCGGCGTCAGAGCGGGAGTCTCCGAGTCGTGCTTTCCTATCCACACTCGCGCAAAGACGTCGTTCTCGGAACGGCTCTCGGTCGGAGCATCCTCATGGCGGGTGTCGTTTCGTTCGGCCTCATCGTGACGGTCGGAGTACAGTTCATCAACACAGGCCTCCCGGATAGCAAACTAGTCCTGTACACGTGGGGCATCGCCGTCCTCCTCGCGGTATCGATGACAGGGCTCGCTGTCGGGATCTCATCGAGCGTTCGAACGACGAACCGATCGGTGCTCCTCTCGTTCACCGCTTTTCTCCTGTTCTTCGGATTCTGGCAACAGCTTCCGGGCGTGATTCGCTACGTGCTCAACGGTCTCTCTAAACCGGCCCCACCACGACCCGAGTGGGTCGATGTATTCGTTGCACTGAATCCCATCCAAGCGTACAACACCATCCTCAGTGCGCTCGTACCGGCCATCGATTGGAGTTCCAACCTCTACTACGAAACCGCGTGGTTCGGCGTACTCGTTCTTCTCGGATGGTTGCTGTTGCCGCTCCTGATCGGCCTCTGGCGGTTCGAACGAAGCGACCTCTGAGGCGGGACGTCGATCGATAAAAGTCGTTCCACGGCAGGCAACCGTGGGCTTCAGCTAAGAGAAGATCACGCTCGCTGGAGCCTCGGTATGTGATTGTCGCAATCGATGATGCGGGCCACTCATTCATCTGGACGAAATCGACGTGCTCGAATTCCTCGTGATGAGACCCGAGACAGTTCACTCTGTTTGCTTCTCGTTCGGTCCGTTCTGCACCCTCCGTTTCCAGTCACGCTTTTGTGCTCGTTCTGCCACGTGTCGCTGTCCATCTGAGATAGACCAGCGCGCCTTTTCCTCAAAATCGGCCATTTCTTCGAGGAACCCTTCTTGGAAATTCTCCAGCAGATCGTAGCTCCAGCGGTCCCCATCGACCACTCCACGCGGAAGATGCTCGTCTCGAAGCGCGTTGGCGAGCGCTGTCGACCCGGATTGACGGAACAGTACTTCTGCACACGCAAAGTGATCCATTGCGTGACCAATGTCGTGATGGAACTCAATGAGTGCGCCGTGTGCGCGGTGCAACCACTCGATGCCGAGCTCGACCTCGTGGAGTGCCGAGCGCTCGGCATCGCTCAGCTCGCTCGATTCACCTTCGTCGATACCCATGATAAATGATAACACTCATATACAGATATATCTGTCTCACGGAGCGTGGCGCACTCGATCAGCCAATCTCACAGCGCTCGTTCGATAGCCGTCGCTACACTTCGTGCTTTCTCTGCGAGGGAGTCGGTCACCTCGCCTCGTTCGAGTGCCACATTGAGTTCGGCATCGTCGACGCGCTCGACGGTTCCGTCTGCGTGCTTTACCACATCGACGTGGAGATCGACGTACCGAGCCGTATGTGGGAAGAGTTCGACAGGGGTACAGACGTTGACGTACGTTCCTCTGCGCTCGCCATCAGATCCACGGTAGACGGTTGGATACCACCAGCGTCCCTCTTTCAGTTTCGTGATAGCGACATCGCCTGCCTGCCGTTCGACACCGAGCGCATCGTACGATCCGCCAGGAGACATCTGCCGTTCGAGCGTGATCGTCCCCGCCGGGTCGTAGTCGGTCACTTCGCCCCGGCCGAGAGTAATGCATCTTCCGTCTGGTTTGCCGTGGCTGATCGTAATGCGGTCTCCTTTCTGCGGACCGAATCGTCGCGCTGTCACGTCGAACGGGAACGATTCTGTATCACTGCGTGGTGATTCACAGATCGCTTCGGCGAAGTCAACGGCCGCGCTCGCGGTCTCGGTTCCGGCTTTGATGCGGTGGTGACCAGACATTGTCGCTGTCACCGACCGTCGCTGTTCGTCGAGGGCAAAGCGCGACTCCCTGCCGAACCAAACCCACGCTGTCCGGGGAGCTGTGAGCCGATCCGGAGCACTAATATCGCTGTTGTGTGCGCTATCGATCCGCTCGGCGCGATCGTTGAGATCTGCCATCGCTGCTTCGAGAACGTCGAATCCGACATCGGTGGCTCGGTCACGCCACCGAATGGCCCACCCGTCTCGTGGTTCGTTCGGAAGGAGATCAACAAAATCGATCGACGAGGTTTCTCTCTCACCGCCACGCATCAATCGCGCGAAGCCGTTCGAAACCGACACTTTCGTTCGAAGAACCGGACGGTCGTCCTCCCACGGTGGAACCGCTTCTTCCACCTGAACCCGGACGTTATCGTCCTCCTCGACGTATTCGGTGTTCGCGTAGGAGAGATACCCCTCGCTTTTGCCTCCGGTTTCGTCTGTGCTCTTGTTCTCTCCGAGATCGACCACAGCTCCGTTGGCGTGAGTCTCTTTCACACGGCCGTCGAAAATTGCCTCAGAGGGTGTCGGATCCGGCCACGCAAGCGTATCGATACCGGTACGTCGAAGGGTATCGACGATGGTATCGACGTTCTCGGTCTCTTCACCGCTAACGCGCACGCCCTGTCGGTCGTCGCTCGATGCGATCGTGACCGCGGCTGGTGTATCGGGAAACGATGCTTCAAAGCGGGCACGGATCGGTTCTGAACCTTGAACGATCTCGTGCTCCGAGGAGAGGAGTCGCGTCAGCGCAGTCGCGTAAATTCCCCGGATTCGGACGGTCGTCATAGACGGCTCGGGTCGTCTGTGAATCGAACGCGGTCGTGAACGGTCGGTCCGAGCGTGAGTTCGATTCGGTCATCGAGAACACGACCTCCTTCGACCGGAACGCCCCACGAGTCAAACCGAAGATAGCCGCGGATGTCCGCCGCGTGCGTGTAAAGATCGATATACTCTACGGTGTGTTCTTGTGTCTCGCTTGCGCTGTGGGCACGGTCCATGTCCGAGTAGACGACCTCGTGTTCCTCGAAAAACGTCTCGATCTCGCTTGCTGTCTCGCGGGTGGCGGTGACCGCGTGCTCGGATGCCTCTCGAATCTCGTCCATCGAGAGACCAACCGCTCGCAACGCGGCTAGTGTCCGCTGATCGAAGTGCATACCGAGCGTGGGACGGCTGGAACCGAAAAGCCAGCGGTCTCCCCGTATCAACCCATCACCCACCGAGAACGGAACGCTTTCGGGCGACAGGCTGGTAGGAAATGTATGTTCACTGGAATCGTCGAGGAAACTGGCGAAGTCGTCGCGGTCACCGACGCGGATGGGGGGCGTCGGATCCGCGTCGCGGGCTCGTTTTCGGATGAACTCACCACCGGACAGAGCATCGCTGTCAGTGGCTGCTGTCTCACCGTCGAAGATCACGACGACGACAGCTTCGAGCTGTTTCTCTCCCGAGAAACGACCGAGCGCACCTATCTGGGAACGATTGAGGCGGGCGACAACGTCAATCTCGAACGTGCGCTGTCGGCGAACGGACGATTCGACGGTCACGTCATGCAGGGACACGTTGATGCGACCGCAGAGGTGGCACGGATCGAGCGGATCGGTGATGACTGGACGTTCGAATTCTCGCTCCCTGGCGATCTTGATCAGTACGTCGTTGAGAAAGGATCGATCGCCGTTGATGGTATCTCGCTCACCGTCACAGACAATCAGGATGAGGATCGAACTGCAACGGAAACTGGATCACAAACGTTTTCGACCGCGATCATCCCCACGACGTACGAACTGACGAATCTCTCCGAGAAGCAGGTTGGTGATCCCGTCCACCTCGAAGTTGATATTCTTGCGAAGTACGTCGAAGGGATGCTTTCGGACCACGAGACAGCGCGTGATCGGCTCAATCCCGCCAATCCCGGTCCAACACCATAACTACGCGTTTCGTTCGCTTATCCATCGAACTCCGTTCGCTCGACAGCAATCGAGTGTTCGTCGTCGTCCGTGTCTCCGCAAATTTCTCGGTATGTCCGCCGATACTGATCGAGCTTCCGGAAGAGGAGGTAGCCGAAAAATCCCTGATAGATGAGCACAAATCCGAAAAAGAGCACGATGACTGGCACCGACGGGAACACGGCGTTGACAGCACCGACGACGAGTGCGACCAGCGTGTTGTAGCTGGCATGGATGAACGCCGCAATGAGGAGTCCCTTGACGATGATGGGACCGGACCGGCCGGGGTTAAATTTCGCTAATCCGAGATAATACCCCGCGAAAGCGGAGTAGATGACGTGGCCCGGCCCAGCAAGCGCCCGGGTCGCAGTGATGTCGGTCCCAGCTACAATATCTTGCAGCACGATCGCCCCAGACGGCGCTCCGATGAGGCTCAGTCCACGGATGATGTAGATGGCGTTCTCAATGGTTGCGAACCCGAGCCCAGCCACAGCACCGTATATTGCTCCATCGATGACGGCGTTGAAACTCGGCTTTCGGTAGGCATAGAGACGCACAGCGAGGAGCTTTACTCCCTCCTCAACCGGCCCTACGACCAAGTAAAAAAAGAAAATAAAGCCGAACGGAATGGACTGAACGATCGAGAAGCTGGTGTTAACGACGGATGCGAAACTCGCAAACAACACACTGAGAACGAACGTCGCTGCAATGAGATCGATCGGTTCGGATGTCGTAACGTCTGTGACGTAGACGTACGCCACAAGCGCTAACGCTGGTATCGCAGAAAGCAACGTCAGTATACCAACGGTAGGAACGGATTCCGTTCGGAGTTCCGTGAACGCCCCGATGAGAATGAGTATTGTGATGATGAGCGCTGCAAAAACGGTCCCCCACCGTATGCCTACGAGCCCCAAGCTGTAGAGTCTCGTTGCCAACCGATCGAGTGCCGTCCGAGGCTCCCACGTCGCCACGTCGTACAGGTCGCGTGATTGGTTGGCCCGAGTTTCAACCGGATCACGTCTCGTCATAGTGGAACATCTCATGGGAGTGTATAAGACGCTTCGTTGCGCGACTCGAAAATATCTCCAGAAATGTCAATGGGAATCTATTAGCCGGTAAGTTTATTGCAATGTCATACCATGACACGATTGTATGGTGCTTGGGAAAGACGATATGTTCGACACGTTTCTTTCACAGCGTGGACACAGAACCGAATCCGAGCGGGTGGGCTGGGAGAAGGACTATAACAAAAAGCAGTGTCCGGAGTGTGGCGGGTTGCACGATTCGTCTGCCACAGAGTGTTCAGTCTGTGGCTGGACGCCGTATGAGCCAAGCTGAGTCAGCAGGCAAAGATCGAATCGGTGTCGAGATGTAATTACTAACGGACGGGACTCCGTTCGTTTCAATTCGATGGTCTAACCGTCTGTTTCGCCAGACGAAGTCACGTGACTTATACTGCTGGACGCCCTGTACCCTCCATGACTCAGACGCGTGTGACTCGGTTGTTCGGCGGACCGGGATGTGGGAAAACGACGGCATTACTTGACCGTGTCGATGAGATGCTCGAATCGGGTGTCCAGATCGAGGATATTCTCATCGTTTCGTACACCCGTGCAGCGGCCGCAGAGGTGCGAGAGCGGTTGGCAGAGCGCCTCGATCGCAGTCCTCGATCGCTCCGGAGCAACGTCTGTACGATGCACGCGAAAGCATACGAGCTCCTCAATCTCTCCCGGCAAGACGTGGTGAGCGAGAAACACAAACAGGAGTTCTGTGAGGATTACGGCCTCGAGTACGAGGACGAGTACGACTCATCTCGTCGCCGATCATCGCGGTCGACGACAATCGGCAACAAGATTATCGCAACGAGTCAGTGGCTCCAGCGTACCCGCCGTGAGGTCTCCGAGTGGCACGATGTTCCGTTCCAGTGGGATGTCGAGACGGTTCGACTTCCACCAGATATCGACCCGAACGCCCAAACAGGAAACAAGTACACACCGACGTGGTCGACTGATGACGATCGCATCGACGTGCCCCAGACAATCAGTGCGTGGCGAAGCTATAAGGGTGCGAACGATCTCATCGGATTCGCGGATATGCTTAAACGAGTACAACAGCGCTCACTCGTTCCATCGGTTGATTACCTCGTTATCGACGAGTTTCAGGATATCACAACCCTCCAGTACTCAGTCTACGACGAGTGGAAATCACACATGGAAAAAGTGCTCATTGCCGGTGATGACGACCAGGTCGTCTATGCATGGCAGGGTGCCGATCCCATGTTGCTCCTCGAAGAGGGAGGAGAAAACATCGTTCTGGATACGTCCTATCGACTTCCTTCACGCATTCTCAACGTCGTGAACCGCGAAATTTCCCACGTCGAGAAGCGCCAAGAGAAAAATTTCCTCCCACGTATGGAGGGTGGCGTAGTCGAGGCCGTCCGCAATCCTTCGATGTACGATTTGATGCGCAACGTCCGTGCGACGATCGAAGAGGACGACGGCAGTGTTATGGTTCTCTTTCGGGCACGCTATCAGATGTTCCAGTTCATGGATGAGTTCATCGATCAGGGCATCCCGTTTCGGACGATGACCGACCAGCGAATGTGGACCGACCGTCTTACGGACTACATCAACGCGGTCGAAGCACTCGAAGACGACGAACCACTCACGGCGCTCCAAGCGCGACGACTCGCAGAGATGCTCGATAGTGCTGCGTTCGGGACAGGAGAGCGTGATGATCTGTTCGATGCAGTCGACGAGCGACAGGAGTCGGTGGGCATCGATGATCTCAACGAGATCGAAGTCAAGCCGTCGTTCGTCAAAGAGCACGCTCCGTTTGCGCCGGGTCGTTCGAGCGCCGACGACATGGTTCATAAGGTTACGAACTACCAGAAGCGATCGATCCGGGCGTACTTCTCCGGTCCGTATCAGGATATTGACCGCGCTCGTGTTCGTGTGGGTACAATCCATAGTGCGAAGGGTCGAGAGGCAGACCACGTCTTCGTCGCCACCGACCTCACCGAAAAAGTCGTCGAGCAGATGGCTGCCACAGTGGATAACCAAGAGAATGTCCCCGGTGTCGAGCAGTTCACAAAACACACCGATCCCGTTCCGACACTGACTGACAACGAACGACGCGTCTTTTACGTTGGTATGTCCCGGGCCCGCGAACGGCTCGTTATTCTCGAAAATCTCGTCGACGGCGCACCAACGCTCCCGATCGATGTGCTTCTCAACAACCAACCGTCGGACCGCGCGCTCGAAGAGCTCGTCGCCGAGGCACAAGAACCACCTGTAACAGCTTCGTGAGGTGTATAATCGGTAGTTAGTCTCCTTTTTTTCCACGCTCACTCTGTTCTGTTTCGTCGTCGGTTTTCACGATGGCGCTGGTAACCCGCCGGGCGGCCATGCCAGGAATGTCACCCGGTGTCGTGACGTACTCTTCGAAGACGACCATCAGTACGGCGAGCGCCACAAAGACCCCACCGAGAAACTGACGGCCCGAAAATAAAAAGTTCAGACCAAATAGTCCGACAGGGATAGCGAACGCAACCGTGAGTGCGAGCGTGATCGTTCCTGTGATGCTCTTCACCATGTAGGTGTCGTCAGGGATCCGTCGAGTAAAATCGTTCGACAACGGTTGATGAGCGCGATTGAATCAGTTTCCTTCGATCGCATCGATGACCATCGCGGCCGCAACGATAGCTTCCTTCGGTATGTCGGATGCATCGTCTATCGTAACCGTGTACTGATCTTTGAGCGAGAACTCTCCCTCAACAGAGCCAACGTGAGTATCGTCCGCATCGGTGATTTCGTACTCGTGTGGAATGAGTTGGAAGATGATACCGATGTACGGGATGTGTCGTAGCACGTCCACGAGCTTACTGGTCGAACTAATGGTGGCGATAAGCGCCTCCGAGTTCGGATCACGAATTTTCCACTTGTGCATGAACAGCTTCCAGTTTTTATCGAGGACGACCACCGGCTCCTCGGTGACATCGTCAACGAGCATGTAGTTCCCGGCAACGTCAAGGATCCCTCCAGCCTTCACAGTGAACGCCGGATTGCCGTCACCGTCTAGGAACGGAAACTCCTCCTTGAGCTTGAACATTTTCTGCTTGCCCTGAAGGACGAGCTCACCGTTCGCGTCGTATGCCTTGTACTTGTTCCGGATCAACGACTGCACGACCGTGTACTCATCACCGTCCAACTCGACACCTTTCAGAACATCCTCGGTATTAACCGCCACAGTCAGTCACAGGATAGTCACTCGATTGCTGATAGATTAATGTTGTCTATTCCAACTGATATCGTGTCCACAATTCATGTATGGTTCTATAGAGAACGTACAATAACAATAATTTTGTACGTCAGTAATAGCGGTCCTCCGTAGAACATTCGTCGAATCAGTATTTTTAGCGCGCTACTACCATACGATAGACATAAATAAAGCCACACATGACCCATACGAAATGTTAGAGAATGCACTGTTGTATCCACGGCGTGATGGCGGGTGGCGAACGATACTGATTGGAGGGATATTGTCATTTTTTGGATTTCTCATCCTTCCGATTTTTCTATTGCACGGGTATACCGTCCGGTTGCTCCGATCGGCTGCGCTGGACGTAGATGAGCCACCTCAGTTCAACGATTGGGGTGAACTGTTCGTTGACGGGCTCAAGGCTTTTGCTATCAACATCGTATACATCTTCGTCCCGTATGTGCTCGTGCTCATCTCCGTGGGACTCACTGTGTTGGTTGGTGAAGCAGTGTTTGGGGGCGGAGCCGCTGTGGCTGGTCTCTCGATCTTGGTCGGTCTCGTCGCAATGGTGTTTCTGCTTGTCGTAGCTTGCACACTTCCAGTCGCGTTGACCAACTTCGCGGTCGAGGACCGCCTTGGCGCAGCATTCGAGGTTAAAAAAATCATCAGCGCAGTGTTTACTCGTGAGTACGGTATCGCTGTGCTCCTCTCAATCGGTGTCGGGGTTATTGTCGTCGTTGCGTTCACCATCGTCGGACTTATCATTCAACTCATCTTCATCGCTGCTATATTAGGCGCAACCGGGGGAGCAGGCGGCGACCCGACGATGGGTCTCGGTGCGTCGTTCATCGGCATCATTGGTTTCATGGTTATGATCGGTGCCATTCTTATCGGGATATTTGTCGGATTTTATATACATATGGTCGTATACTATCTCCTCGGTCAGGGATGTGGACCTTCGCTCGTGAGTACTCCTCAAATTGAGAGTTCGACTTCTGAGTAGTTCGCCGTTCGAGAAAGCAGGACAACAACCACTTCCGCACCGAATCAGTCGAATTGAGAGCACGAATCTGGAGACTGCGTTGATAAAAAGCGAAGCCAATCACGTTCACTTTCACTCCGGTAGCCGATCGTTCATGCCCGCGGAGAGTGCCGGTTTTTGTATGAGAGTAAATCAATGGAATCGAGACCGACAGTGTTTCACAGCACCAGATCGTTCCGAACACAATGAGTGAGTTCATCGAGGTCCGGGGTGCTGAGGAGCACAATCTTAAGGACATCGACGTGTCCATCCCACGCGAGGAGTTCACCGTCGTCACAGGACTATCGGGATCGGGTAAGTCATCACTCGCGTTCGAGACTGTTTACGCGGAGGGTCAACGTCGGTATATCGAGAGCCTCTCAGCGTATGCTCGGAACTTCCTCGGACAGATGGACAAGCCGCAAGTCGAGACGGTTGAAGGGCTTTCACCAGCGATCTCGATCGATCAGAAAAACGCTGCCAACAATCCGCGATCGACCGTCGGAACGGTCACCGAACTCCACGACTATCTTCGCTTGCTCTACGCTCGCATTGGAACACCACACTGCCCTGAGTGCGGTCGTGAGGTGGGCGAACAGAGTGCCCAGAATATGGTTCGTCGTCTCTTCGAACTCCCAGAAGGAACGCGAGCAAAGATCGCCGCCCCTGTGGTCCGCGATCAGAAAGGAGCATTCGCCGATCTGTTCGATGAACTCGTCTCCGAGGGATACGCACGCGTCGAAGTGGATGGAGATGAGTACGACCTGACGCTCGAAAAGCCAGAGCTGGACGACAACTTCGATCATACGGTGGATGTCATCGTCGACCGTATCACGGTCACAGAGAGTGCTCGCTCGCGCATTACCGACAGCGTCGAGACAGCACTTACCGAAGCAGATGGAATTCTGAAAGTGATTCTCCCGAATCCACCGGAACAGGTCGAATTGGGGGCCAAAACACGCTCGACAGGCGACCTTTCAGGGACGAATACGAGCTCGAGAGCAGAAACAGAAACGAAAACGAAAACGAAAACGGAAACGAATTCAGCGGCTGATACTGACCGTCTTGTCGTGGAATTCTCGGAGGAGCTCGCCTGTACACACTGTGGTATTGATCTTCCCGAGATCGAGACCCGGAGCTTTTCGTTCAACAGCCCGCACGGTGCGTGTCCTGACTGTGAAGGAATCGGTGAGACCAAAGAAATCGACGAGTCGTTTGTGATCACGGACTCCTCAAAGCCACTTCGAGACGTTTTCGAGCCATGGAGCTATCACCGGTCGTACTACCAGACGCGGCTCGATGCGGTTGCTGCTCACTTCGATGTGAGTCTCGGGACACCATTTGAAGACATCAACAAAGAGGTACGTCGAGCGTTTCTCTACGGTACGAGCGAGGATGTCGTGTTCAAGCGACAGACGAAAAACGGCATTCGGCGCAAAGAGAAACCATTCGAGGGTATTATTCCGAATCTCGAACGGCGGTACGTCGAAACCGACTCGCAGGGCACGCGAGATCACATCGAGGAGTACATGGCAACGACCACGTGCCCATCGTGTAACGGGACGCGGCTCAAACCCGCAAGCCGGTCAGTGCTAGTCAATCAAACAGCTATCACCGAGGTGAATCAGATGAGTATCGGTGATGCGCTTGCCCATTTCGAGGGATGGGAAGCGCAGTTGACCGAGCGCGAGCGAATCATTGCGGCAGAGATTCTCAAGGAGATCCGCTCTCGCCTCGGATTCATGTGCGAGGTTGGTCTTGATTACCTGACGCTCGACCGTGAGGCATCGACGCTGTCCGGTGGTGAAAGCCAGCGCATTCGGCTGGCAACGCAGATTGGCTCCGGTCTTGTCGGCGTCCTCTACGTCCTCGATGAGCCGTCAATCGGTCTTCATCAGCGCGACAACGACCGACTCCTCAATACACTCGAAGAGCTGCGTGATCTCGGTAACACGCTCCTCGTCGTCGAGCACGACACCGAGACCATGTACCGGGCGGATACGATCATCGACATGGGACCGGGTCCCGGAAAACGCGGCGGGGAAGTCGTCGTCAACGGCGACGTTGATGAAGTCATGGCCACAGAGGAAAGCATTACTGGCGAGTATCTCGCTGGGCAGCGGGAAATCCCTGTGCCATCAGAACGCCGAGAGCACTCTGGACATCTGGCTATTCGAGGAGCCCGACAGCACAACCTCCGTGATCTCGACATCCAGATCCCGCTTGGAAACTTCACGGCAATCACCGGTGTTTCCGGCTCCGGAAAGTCCACACTGTTGCATGAGGTGCTGTACAAAGGACTCGTCCGACGAATGAACGATACGGATGTCAATCCCGGCGAACACGACGACATCAAGAATATCGATCTGATCGAAACGGTGCGGCTCATCGACCAGAGTCCGATCGGACGCACCCCGCGATCGAATCCAGCGACATACACCGGTGTCTTCGATTACATTAGGGAGCTGTTCGCCGAGACGAAGCTCGCAAAACAGCGCGGGTACAAGAAAGGGCGGTTCTCGTTCAACGTCAAGGGTGGACGATGTGAAGCCTGCGGTGGTCAGGGGACGGTGAAAATCGAGATGAACTTCCTCTCAGACGTGTACGTGCCTTGTGAGGAGTGCGATGGTGCGCGGTACAACGACGAGACACTCGACGTTACATACCGAGGAAAAACCATTTCAGAGGTCCTTGAGTTGAGCGTCGAGGAGGCATACGACTTTTTCGAGCACGACACGCGCATCGAACGTCGCCTGAAACTGCTTCGAGACGTCGGGCTCGACTACATGAAGCTCGGCCAGCCCTCGACGACGCTTTCGGGCGGTGAAGCACAGCGAATCAAGCTCGCAGAGGAACTCGGAAAGCGTGACACCGGTGACACGCTCTATCTGCTCGATGAGCCGACAACGGGCTTGCATTCTGAAGACGAACGCAAACTCATTGATGTGCTCCAACGCCTCGTCGACAACGGCAACACGGTGGTCGTCGTCGAACACGAACTCGATCTCGTGAAGAACGCAGACCACATCATCGACCTCGGACCGGAAGGCGGTGAGGAAGGTGGTGACCTCGTTGTGGCAGGGACGCCCGAAGTGGTTGCGCGAGACGATGACTCCTACACCGGACACTACTTACGCGATCTGTTGCCGAGCGTCGATCTCGACGGCCCACGAAAGAAACGCGTACGGGCGGCTGTGAGCGATGACTGAACGATAACAGTCCCGACTTCGCGTGATTGACGCCTGTCGAGATGATGGCTCGACGATCACCTCACATATCACAGGCATTACTATAAATAGATTCACGAACAGTATATTATCCTAGCTAACGTTTAATCAGACATGTACGCGGCCTTCGAAAACGCATTTTTGACCGACAATGGCGGGTGGAAACGACGAGATCCACCGACAGATGCACAGATCCAGTGTCTCGACGCTTCAAACGAAGTGCCAGAGCGCATCTTCTGTGGAACGTTCGGTGACGGTCTCTACCGATCCGTGGATTCGGGCGAGACGTGGGAACACGTGGATGTGGCCACGAACGTGATGTCGCTCACAGTCGATCCACACGACCCCGATGAGGTTTGGCTCGGAACCGAACCGAGCGCAGTTTATCACTCGACAGACGGTGGCGAGACGTGGGCCGAGAAGCCGGGACTGACGGACCTCCCGTCAGCTTCGGAGTGGTATTTCCCACCACGACCGGACACCCACCACACTCGGTGGATTGCCGTCGATCCAGGGGATCCAGAGCATCTGTACGTCGGCATCGAAGCAGGTGCACTCGTTCAGACACACGATAAGGGCGAGACGTGGGAGGACCGCGTCTCTACTGCACGGCTGGATAATCACACGCTCGCCACCCACCCCGACGCTCCCGACCGAGCGTATTCCGCCGCTGGCGACGGATACGCCGAAACACACGACAAAGGTGAAACGTGGACATATCCACAGGACGGGCTGAAACACCGCTACGTATGGAGTATTGCCGTCGATTCTGCAGATCCAGACACGGTGCTCGTCTCGTCGGCGAGTGGCGCACGGCGTGCGCACGCTTCTAGTAATCCAGAATCGTACGTCTACCGACGAGACAATGGTGGGACGTGGCAGCAGTGCCTCGAGGGCCTTCCAGGACCCGATGGAATGATACGGCCGGTTCTGGCAGCGGGTGCTGCACACGAGTTCTATGCACTGACCAACCGGGGGCTCTATCGGTCTTCGGATTCGGGCGAACACTGGCACGATCTCGGAATCGAGTGGGATGAATCGCTCACAACACAGCGACCCCGAGGACTCGCCTGTATCAAGTAATGGCTACACCCGTGACAACGTCGCCGCACCGAAGGGAACCGAGAAGTTCTCACACCAAATCCCGACACCACTCAAATCAGCTATCTTCAACCCGTTTGGAAGTCGTTGTGAGAACGTCCCAACCGTCGTTATTTCGCCCCCGTCTGCACCATCATCAATGAGAATTTTCGTCCCAGCGTCGATCTCCTCGCTCGTGTCTGGGTCCTCTGCTGGTGTGAGATAACAGAACACGTCGGGCCCTTGTGTCTGCTGATACTCGCGGAACTGGAGGAACAATCCATCAGCGTCTTCGACGAGTTCAACCGTCCCAGAACATTCGTGATCGGCCCTACCGGCGAACGGTCCGGATTTGAGCACTGTTCCGCCACTCGGTTCCTCGTTCCCCCGTGTTGCCGGTTCCGGAGCGAACAGTTCGTATCCGAGATATCCACCGCCGAGCGCAATCGTACCAACTGCGCCAATGAACGTTCGACGGTTCATACGTGTAGTTGTACAGCAGACTGCAAAGCAATTTCTCAAATAATATATCGAATCCAATTGCGCACCGATTTGATACACGTGTTGTTATTGTATATTGATCGAAGATGTCCAATATGTTAAAAAATAATCACATATTCGATGACGGAGGGCGCCTATCTCCATCGAGTGAGAAGGTATTTCTCTGCCGCCGTGTATTCGCCCGATAATGTATGACTTCATCGTGGTGGGGGCTGGGCCGGCTGGTTCGCGCTTCGCTCGCGGTGCTGCGGAGCGCGATCGTGACGTACTCGTCTTCGAGCAAGGGGAAATCGGTCGGCCGCTCGCCTGCTCAGGTCACGTCAGCACGGATATCTGGGACTACGTTCCCGACAGCGCCCACGATGAGCTATTTCAGAACGAAATCTATGGAGCACGGTTTCACGTGGGCGGACCGGAAACGGACGGAGAAGCATTCTACAAGCACGAGAGCGTCTCAAATGCCATCGACCGCGTTGGGCTGGATAAGACGCTCGCGCGCACAGCGGTTGAGGCGGGTGCAGACGTACGCGACCACCACACAGTCACAGCGGTGCGCGAGCGCCACGATCACGTTGCAGTCGTTGTGAAAGGGCCAAGTGGCACAGAGACCCACAAGGCTCGGATGGTCGTGGGCTGTGATGGACCACGTTCGCGCGTTCGTTCCGAGTGTGATCTTCCCCAGCCTGGTGAGTTTCTCCACGGAGTCCTCGGATTCGATTCGACACCAGACCACCAGGACTTCGTTGATGTCCACCTCAGCGTTCCAAAGTTCTTTGCGTGGCGGATTCCGCGTGGTGATGCTGGCGTCGAATACGGTCTCGCAGTCGCCCCCAGCGCAAGCGTTCCGGACCGATTCTCTGCGTTCTGTGATGCATACGGCGTCGACGTATCGCACCGCTGCTCGGGGGCGATTCCCATCGGACCGCCGCGCCGAGTGACAGGTCGACGGAGCCTCCTCATCGGTGATGCTGCAGCGCAGACGAAGCCGTTCACCGGTGGTGGGATTCTCTATGGAATGCGAGCAGCCGACCACGCTGCCCGTGAGATTGACCCAGAGCAACCGGGAACGCTCGGTGACTACGAACGCGCGTGGCGGGACGACCTCAGTAACGAGATCCGTCTCGGTCACTGGGTGCGTCGCGCGTATTCGCTCCCAACACCGATTCAGTCGCTCGGGCTCCAAGCTCTCTCTGGGGAAATCGGTGTCCACATGGATCGTCCATCGACGTTGTTCTCGCGAGAACAGATGCGGACGCTGCTCTCACAATCGAACCGCTAACACGCCGAATCAGGCTGCACTTTGCTATGCGAGATCACGCTTATTGTGCACCGATCGTCGGGAGTCTCGCAACGCAGTTCCGACAGTACGTGTAGTAGCGGTCGTTTTCAGCACCACAGTGTGGGCAGGTAATTGTCGACGAATCCGTTTGCCCAAACGATTCGTCATCGAACGACTGGACTGGTTCGTGACCCCCTACCTCGGGCCAGTAGTGCCACGTCGGTGGAGTGTGTGGCCTACCTGTATCGATAGTAGCAGTAGCATCAACGTCGGGGTCAGCGTTGGTATCGGTATTTGCGTCGGCGGCTTGGTTGGTGTCGCTCTCGACCTCCAGATGCCGAGCGATATAGACAATAACCGGTATCTGAAGGAGCGGGCAAATCACGATCACGAGGATTCCCCACACGATCGCACCCATGGATGCCCTACGTTAGCTCATAACTTACTTATTACGGGCATCAAATGGAATGTTCACTACTCAATACGATACACCGACCGACAAAAAGACGGTTTGTGACCCTCTATCGCCGTTTTCCACGTTTTTATCTGTTTTGTGTCCAATAGATGGAATAGTATTATAGTCGTGGAATCGAATAACATACCGCATGGCTACCGAATCACATTTGCCACTCATTTCGATCGGTGGCGTCACGATCGGACTGCCCATTCTCCTCGTCGGAGTCGGGATTCACGGTATGGAGATACTCCAATCCATCGGAGGAGCGATTGCATTACTCAGCATCGGACTGTTGGCGCTGCATCTGTCGCGGTTGGAAGCGCAAGCAGAATGACTGAGCGCTGAGTCAACAGAATAGTGCAGATACCGAGAGCGAAGAGCTGCATCTGATTCCAAACGCTCACAAGATCACTACTTGCTGGTATCCAAGATGCTGTCGACCGAACCACGGAGATAAGAAGTGCGTGGGACCGGATTTGAACCGGCGGACTCCTACGAGACAGCGTCCTAAGCGCTGCGCCGTTTCCTGGCTTGGCTACCCACGCGCATTCATCTCTACAACAAACAAGGAAAAGAACCTGTCGTTACGGCTCTATCGTGTACTTATCTTGCTAACAGATCTCACGAAAGTGTTTAATCTGATGCGTGATAGAAACAAATAAGAAATAGGAATGTATAGCGCGAGAGATCACGTCGAAAATGAGCAATGGCTTTCAGAAATTGAGCGTGCCGCAGACAGCCTCGATCTTGAACCGTCGGCACGCTCACGGGCTGCCGACCTCTTTCTGTCGACCGTCCCTGAATCAGACCGCTCAAAACAGGCCACCCTTGCGGCGAGTTTGTACGTCGGCGCACTCATTGAAGGCGATCGTCGATCACAGAAAGCCGTTGCCGATGCGGTGGGTGTCGCTCGGCCGACAGTACAACAACGATGGAAAGAACTCATCGAAGAAGCCGGACTCAAACGCCCGAATTGGTAGCGACAGCATTCTTATTCGTTCCGTATCCTATTCTGGGTCTGTACCAACCAGACAACGGCTAACGCTCGCGATTGCGGTCTTAATTAACGCCGATCCACTAATTATCAATCAACAATTATGTATAGTTCGCAGCTCAGTATTCAATCCTACTGTTCCCGGATCGGTGGTCGGCCTTGTCGGTTTGGGGTGATATTACCGTGTTCATCGATTTCGCCGTTGACGATTCGTGTGCTAGAGATGCGTTCGCCGTCAGCCGCTTCGACGTGATCGACGACGACGATTTCGAGTGGATCGAGATCACGCTCTTTGCGGATGCTGTTGATCTCTTTTGCGCCCTGCGTTGTTTCTGGAGAAACGACGATAGAATCGAAGCCTGATTCGGTCGCAATACCGGTCGGTTCATCAAGTGATCGGATCTCGAACTCGTGGTCGTGGCGGTCGGCAAACCGTTTGAGTTCGTGTTCGAGATCGCGCTTTCGCGCGTCGAACGGGCGCACATAGCGCTCTTCGTTGCGGGTCTGGGGAGCCAGCTCATCGCTCGTGAGTCCGACTGTAACGTCGCCGAGTTGAAATGCCCGGTCGAACAGGTCTCGGTGCCCGTCATGAACCGGATCGAACGTGCCCCCTAGCGCGACTTGCATATCATCGGACATGGTCGCATGCGGCTTATTGGCTTCGGCTCGGAGGCCAGCTTCGGCAGTACGCACAGCACATACGCTGAGTGCTGGACAGGATGACTGTATTAGTCATCGTTTGCACGCACATTTTCATCGACCGTGATGGAAACGGGAGTGTCGTCACACTCACGATCTTCGAGTCGTTCATCGAGCGTGAACACCATGTTCAACGTCTCTTGTACCTGTTCGACAACGTCGAGGACAAGTTCTCTCGGTGAAATAGATTCGTACTCGTAGGGGTTGTTGCCGGCACCATTCAATTCGCGCTTTTGCCGGAGGACGTTCCCCTCATCGTGGAGTGCAGCTAATGCCTCTCGAACCGTGCTCGGATACAGTCCTGTTCCCGTTGCGATTTCGTCGCTCGTCGAACTTGGTTGCTTTCGGAGATACAGATAGATGCGAGCACGGGTATCGGTGTCGAGCACCCACGTAAGCAAGTCGATGATTCCTTCATCGAGTTCCCCGGTGGCTGCACTCTGCTCGATCCGCTCGCGGACGGAACGCTCTCCTCGTTCTGCATCTGTACTGGAATCATCGTGCGTGTCGTCCGTGGACATGGCTCAATCGATGTCCATGAGGTCGGAGTTCTCGGATTAAAAGCCTTGCCTACACCGGTCAACGGAGCGGCATTGTATTGTCAATAGATAGTAATTCAATCATATTCGTAGCAGCTCACACACCCCATCGAGACCAGTTTCTCGACGAACCCGCCGCTGTTGCTCTGCGCCGCTTTCCTCGTCGTACAATCTGCGAAGACTGGAGATGCCGAGTCTGTCGCACTCGCGTTCGACAACCTCTCCGAGATCGACAACGGACGCACCGTCGCGGTCGATAAACGACGCGTCGTGACCGTGACGCATTGCTCGCCACTTGTTCTCATCGAGTGTTTCACGACGGTGGGGGCTACCCATAGTTGCACTTGGCATCGAACGTGCGCTCGTGTTCGTCTTCGTGTTGCTCACAGAACGGTCCTCGTAGCGCTCTGCGTAGTCCATGACGAGCGCGTGGGTGTACTCAACGAACGCGAGCGTACGATCGATGTCGGCTTGTGCGTCTGGGGTGCGCACCTCAACAGTCCCGTGTTCAGAATGGGGGCGAACCTCATACCACAGTTCGCCCCGGTCGCGGATCGAGCCAGACTCGATCATCAGCCGTTCGAGTTGTATGTACTCCTCAAACGACTCGAATGCGGTTGGCATCCCCGTGTTCGGGAGTGCTTCGAATATCTTTGCTCGTGCAGATGCGAGACCGGTGTCGTATCCGTTCCAGTACGGTGAATTCGCCGAGAGTGCGAGCATCACCGGAAGATGCCAGCGAAGCTCGTTTGCGATCCACGTCGCCTTATCCGCGTCGTCGACACCGACGTGAACGTGTAAACCCGTAGTGGTATTTCGGTGCTGGGGATACTGTATACGGTCGAGTTGGGATCGGTACCGCGGCTTTTGTGCGTGCTCAAGTTCACGCCACTTCGCGGCCGGATGGAGTCCTGCCGAAGCGATGCCGTATCCGTGTTGTTCGGCGTGCTCAAGGAGCGCTTCACGGACCGCAGAAAGCGTCCGAGCGGCTTTGCCCGGATGCTCGATGAGTGGCGTTTGTGTCTCGATAACGCACTTGAACAACTCGTGATCGAGTCGGTCTTCGAGAAGCGTTGGCGGTTCGCTCTCGTAAACGAGTTCGTCTGTCCCGGATGTGGGACGACCGTATTCATCAACAACGAAAAACTCTTCTTCGATGCCAAGCGTCCCCATCCTCTCGAACGCCTCAGCAGACCCAACGTCGGTCGTCATGTTCGTCCCCATCTCGATTTCGTCTTCGTCTCCACTACCATCGTCATTTCCATTTTTGTTCCCCGCTTTTTCTCTATCTCGGTCTGTGTTCCAAGTTCGATGTTTGTCCTGGCTCCCATCCCTGTCGTTCGTGCGCTGTTCCGCTTCGAAGTCATACCTGAACTCCCTTCTCCTGTGGATAAACACTTACTCTCCTGATTCGTCGGATGCGAACGGCGACGCTAAACTAAAGATGGTCGCCTCAGTTCGACCATGCCGCGCGAAGTACCCCACAAGCATCGAGTCACTCTAATCAACCGTAAGAAACCGTATTCAGTCGATCGTACGGTACCTCGATCCTTCTTGTGTCACAGACGTTGTGCGTACATTACGCCCCGAACTCAGACTCAGTGACACGAACAGCGAGCGTTTCCTCTACATCACGCAAGTCGTATTCTGGAATCGTCTCTCCGGCCCTCGTGACGAACATCGGTTCGACGAGGCGTGGTTCATCGCCAGTTTCGACACCATAGATCATAAGATAGCGGCTGCTCTCGTGAGGATCGATCGCACCAGTGCGGACCGCAGTCGCAAGCTCCCGGGAGAGCCATTCTGTGTCACTGATCGAAGGTTCGAGAACAAACGAGGCATCGGTGTAACGAATGAGATACCAGTTCAGGTCATTGAGAAGTGAAACGGCTGCACCGAGGCTGATTGTCTCGACCGCGATAGTGTTCGCGTAGGGTTGATCGAGATGGTACGTCGCCAGCGCGTCGCGGGCGGTCTCCCGGGAAAGCAACGCTGAACGGAGATCACAATCCGCCGTCCCAACGAGATGAACCCTGGTCATAGCAAGAATTCACAGAGAGTCGTCAAAGCGGTTTCGTCAAGCGAATCGTATGATATTCAGCTGAATCAACGTCGAATACAGCGCATCACACCCGATCACAATGATCGTACTGTGTGTCGACTGTTAGACATTCCTGACAGAAGAACTGGCAGAGCGATAGGGTGGTGTACAATACGCTCGGAGGGAGCAAGAGAACGATGGAACGGACGATACGTTCTTAGCCAAGGGCACGGCTGCCGTCTCGTCCCCACCGTTCGTTCCAGATGTTCGTTCCGGTATATAATGAATGTTGCGCAGTGAATTATTGTTACTACTATCTCATATTTGTCGCCACTTATCCTATCAGAGAAGGCTGCCTCAAACCGAGCAACATCCACACAAAATGACATATGGGCGATTATGGTGGGAGTGTTTCAGTACGTAAAGCGCGCTGGCTGTAACGTTCGAATGAACCAGGAGTAGTAAATAATACCGATATCTACCATTTCTAAATATGATTCAGTCACGAGATGAGTAACGTGGATTTGGTAGTTATAGCCGGTGAGGCGCGGATAATAAACCGATCCTAACGAAGGAATTGATCCACAACATGTATAGTACGGGTGTACATATCGCGTACTGATGTATTCGATTGCAATCAGAATGGGGGGTGAATTGGATGGGGGCAACTAAAGAATGTCCTTCGTGTGGTGGTACGATGAAAATCGTACAGGAGGGCATTGGACATCCATTTTGGAGATGCTCTGAGGATGGGTGTACGTACGAAGAGCACCGGACCTCTTTCTGACTGGTATATTACTCAAATCCAATGAATTCCAAGTCACAAGTGACGTTGTTTTTGAAATCTTGATGGTGTCGCCCCCCCTTCTCGACAAATTCGCTCCATTTTCCGTTTTCAAAACGGTCTATTGCAACTCGAAGACACGTTACGTCGGTGCTATTTCCTGAGTACGATTCCCACATCTCCACTCCGAACAGTTTGATCCGATATTCGGTGTCGTTTACTGAGAATGTTGCCCATCCGCCAGGTTCTATGACGGTTTCGGTTTCGAACTCCCACTCGGAGATGTTTCTTCCAGTCGTAGCCTTTATACATATTTTGGCAGATTTGTCGTCGTGGAATGTGTGGCCTTCACGACGATTTATCTCTTTAATCATATTATCTCTTCTCGAGAGGAACCCATCATTTATCTCTCCTTTTTTAGATGTTTTCCCAGTATCATCATTAAAATAATCTGAGTTTTTCGTCGATTCAGTCATTGTGTGTTCCATAGTAGCCGTGTGGGTAAGTGTTTCCATTACCGTCGTCCATTTGTCAGATAAGCACCCATATATTTCAAATTGTTAAACCTATAGCGTATTAGTGCTTCTGAATCAACTCGAATCTATTTTGGACATCTTCTCGTCAACCGACAGCATTAGAGTATTCGGCCCGTGTCGTCTCTCATCCATTTCTACCCGCCAGATAATGAAATTTTATTGTTACTACTACCTCCTATCTTGCGTTGAAACAGCCAGAGAAGTGATGTTGTAAGAAACCAGCCAAATTTAGAACAATTGCACTCATTTTCACAGTATTATGAAAGGAAGACGACTCTCGGCAAGCTACCGAAACCCAGAGATGTGATCCAATGTACTAGCGATAAGTGATAATTGTATTATTTTCTACGTCGTCTTGGAAGCCATTCACGTTCATAACCGCCGTCTCAGAGTGAGAATGGTGAAGTTTAGGCAGGACATCCGACACGATCATTCATTCTGTGGAGAAATAACCAGCACGCTTCGCGTCACGATCGTCTGTGCCCCACGGCGGATCGAACTCCTCGATCGAGAGTTTTGGGACATGCTTTGCACAGTGGATATAGGCCTCCTCAACATGGAGTTCGACCCAAACTTTCCGGTGGTCAACGCCAGCGGGATCAGTGAGCCCATCGATACTGTCGCGGAGTTCGACTCGACCATTGACGTGACAGCCGACAGTTGTCTCCCACCAATCAATGAACAGAAACGACGCGTGCGGGTTTTCAATCATATTTCCGAGCGAGGCCTGTACGCCGTTACCTCGATATTCAGGGTAACAGAGGCGATTGTCGTCGAGAACACTGACGAATCCTTCTGGACCAAATCGGGGCGAACAGTCTGTCTCTCCGTTCGCGTCGGCGGTTGAGAGAAAGAACATGATCCGCTCACGGATGAACCGCTGCATCCGATCTGTGAGAGAATCATTCATCGCCTCCTCGTAAAATCGCTTGGCCCGCTCGCGTGTCTCGAATAGCTCCTGAAGGTCGTGCTCGCCCGCACTGCCGGGCAAATCGTCGGTCATGTGTCTATTAAATTCGAACGGGCCCTCATTTGTGTCGTACTCGAACGGGTCCTCGGCCATGGTCGTTAACAATCGAATTTAGGGTATTATAGATTTAACGATGAATCTGAATTATAATAATATTGGTATTTACTGGTCCGTTTCCTATCCGACATTATGAACGCCAGTGATGATCGGATTTTTGAATCAACCCAATCCTGATTTCGTTTGTAGTTCAATTGAATCGTTCAGAACTCTTTTATCGATTGATTACGCTATGTGCAGCCATGCTAACCCACAGAGGATCGAGAGAAGCAGGCTCCGTACACAATTCCGGGGTGGGCAACGGCGGTACGTCCAGAGGTTCCGCACCGTACCGGGCGTCCGAATCAGAGAAAGCCTAATGCATGGAATTGTACTGAAAGGTCTCAAGGATTTCGTCGTCACCCACCATGGCCACGAGGCGTGGCAAGCGATCCAGACTGAGGCAGGACTCAAAGGAAAGATCTATGTCCCCGTGACAGAGTACCCGGACGAGGAAGTCATGACGCTCGTCGGAGCTGCATCGTCGATCACCGACACCGATGTGCCGGATCTCCTCGAGGAATTCGGGCAGTTTTTAGTGACACCACTGTTGGAGACGTACGGTGTGCACGTGAACAAGGACTGGACAGGACTCGAGTTGGTCGCTAACGTCGAGAAGTATATTCACACCTCCCTCCGAGCAAAGGAAATTTCAGCGTACACTCCGCCTGAGCTACAGTCGGGCTGGATCGAAAGCGACCGCGTTGGAATCATCTACGACTCGGATCGTAAGCTGTGTCACTTCGCGAGAGGTCTGATGGTTGGCATCGGTCAGTACTTCAACGATCCACTCAGGATAGAGGAACCGTCTTGCATGCACAACGGCGACAATCAGTGTAGATTCGTCGTGAGTCGGGCGGGGACAATATGAATCACCAGATCGTGTGGAGGCGATAACCGTGCATGGAATTCTCTACAAGTCGCTGAAGGAGTTCGTCGTTGATCAGTACGGGCGTGATACGTGGAATGAGATCCGAGCAGAGGCGAGCGTCGGGTCGAAGCTTTACCTCCCGGTAAGCACGTACGAGGACGAAGAACTCTTCGAACTCGTTAGAGCAGCAGCCGCAGTCATCGACCAAAAGGCTGAGGACCTCCTTGAACCGTTCGGTGAGATCATCGCCGCGCAGCTTTTAGACGCGTATGGGAACCTCGTGAGCCCCGACTGGACGGCCATCGATCTCGTCGAGCACACTGAAGAACACATTCACACCGTACTCCGTACACACAACCCAGAACTGACGCCGCCGGAACTGGAGTGCCAGCGTCAGAGTGACGATCGGGTAATTGTCCGTTACCAATCGGAACGAGAACTGTGTGGCGTTGCAATTGGTATTGTTCGCGGTGTCGCCGCTCACTATGGGGAAACGATCTCCGTCTCCGAACACCGGTGTATGCACAGCGGAGATCCGTACTGTGAGTTCATTGTGAGTGCCTGACGTGTAGATCTGACGGAACCCACACCTCAGGAAGTTGATACTTCGTGGCGACGGTGTAGCGCAAACATCAAAATCCCACTGTGGACGGCAACGGTTTGAATTCACAGCAGTACGCAGCTGTTTTCACGACAGGACTCAGTTTGGAGACCGGGGGCACTGAAATGACTCGAACAGTCACCACTGTATCCACCGATGCTCACTAACAGTCTCTTCACGTTCGGTGTTGGATAAGATCCTCTGGAAGCGGTACGAGCGCACTGCTCCCTCGTGCTCTAAACTGAGACACCGATGATTTCACGCACACTATGGAGAATTTGATCAGTAATCGATGAGACGGTACATAACATGCAGAACTCACCTATAGATAAATGAAAGTTACATAATTTGGCCTTTTTACTCATGTAGCAACTATGTCACACACAGTGTGTAAGATATGTTCAGAGATATATGAGAAAAGCACAGCATGAAAGAGATATCCACAGATCGGCAACCTCATGCGTCATATGGAGATTTACTCAGGTAGATCTGGGAGTCATCACCTATCCACTAATCCACACAACGCTTAATATAATCGTGTGAGAATCTTTATAACAGCTCATCCGAAATTCTATTCCCAACGATGGGAGAGCCCGGTTCAGCGCGGATGCGATATCCATTTAAATTCGGGATAATGGTGCTCGGTATTGGTGTGCCGATAGGGATCGGTACAATCGTCGTGACTGGACGATCTGAGAGTGAGATCTTCATCGCGATGGTAGGAGGAGTCATGTTCGGCGCCTTGCTCGGGATGATCATTGTCTCCCGAACGATGGGAGCGATCGAAGAGCTGATGGACAAGGTCGAGACAGACATGGACCCTGAGGCATTCGCGTCGACAGCAGAGCAATCCGGACTAGTCGGCCGGTTAGCATCGATGCTCAAGGGCACCCAGTCCTTGCGGCGGAGAACCACCAATGCCGAGCGAACAGTTCTGGAGTACCAAGTGGCGGTTCAGGAGTGCGCAGATGGCGACTTGACCCGCCGAC
This sequence comes from Halocatena marina, assembly GCF_023276375.1. Taxonomy (GTDB): domain Archaea; phylum Halobacteriota; class Halobacteria; order Halobacteriales; family Haloarculaceae; genus Halocatena; species Halocatena marina. Next base: position 2,621,341 of record NZ_JALLPK010000001.1, read on the forward strand.
TCAACACAGACGTCCAGAGCGAGGAACTCTCTGCTCTGGCAACCGGTATCAACGAGATGCTCGCTGATCTTGAAGATACGATCGGGAGTCTGACTAATTTCGCAAACGAGGTCGCCACCTACAGTCAGGAGGTGCGGATGAGTACCGAGGAAGTGCGTGACGGAAGTGAGCAGGTGACAGCATCTATCCGTGACATCTCCGAAAACGCAGAACGCCAGCTTCAGGGACTCACGGTCGCCTCGTCCGAGATGGACGAATTCTCAACAACAGTTGAAGGGATTGCTGCCTCATCGAACGAGGTCGCGGAGCTCTCAGAGCGGACGGTCGAAACAGGCCGACAAGGCCGTGAAGCCGCCCAAACGGCAATCGAGAGCATGAATCAGATAGAAAATGAGTCAGTAGAGACAGTCGAAGAGATCGAGCGCCTCGAAGCAGAGGTCGAGCACATCGATGAGCTCATCGACTTCATTACCGAAATTGCAGAGCAGACGAACATGCTGGCGCTCAACGCGAATATTGAGGCCTCACGTGCAGGTGAGTACGGCGACGGATTCGCGGCCGTCGCAAACGAGATCAAGGCGCTTGCCGAGCGGACCAAGGATGCAGCCGCGGACATTGAGGGGCGACTGGCAGAGATACAAGAGCAGACAGATCGGACGGTAACAGAGGTTCAAGAAACAAGCGAACAGATCGCGGACAACGCTGACTCCGTCGAAAACGCGGTCAATGCACTGGACGAAATTGCTACCCTTGCACAGGAGACGAACTCGGGCGTTCAGGCGATCAGTCAGACGACCGAACGAGAGGTCGAGACCACACAGGAAGTCGCCAAGATGGTCGAAGGAGCCGCAGAGACGGCCACAACGATCAGTGATGAGACCACCGCCGAGTCCGAAACTGTCGCTGCTGCTGCTGAGGCACAGACGACTGCGCTCGAACAGATCGCACTGAGCGCAGCCGATCTGGCCGACCGAGCAACCCACCTCAGCACGACATTGGGTGATTTCGACGCAGCCGTCGCCGGAGACTTCGGATTCGAGACCGAGGGGCCTCCGGAGAGCACCGACGCCAGACACGATGGCGACGTGAACACATTTCTAAAGAATGCTGACTAATGAGCGTGAGTAAACCCGAACCCAATTCAGACGCCGAAGCCGAATCCAGCTCCAATTCCAATTCCGCTGCTGCCGTTACCGGCGCTTCCGGGAACGTTGAGTTCGTCCGCGTTCACATCGGCAGCGAGGCGTACGTCTTCGAGCTGGGGTGTGTGAATAAACTTGTCCGCAGCCCCTCACTCGCACGTGTTCCCCGGACACCACCGACAATCGCCGGTGTGGCGGAGATTCAGGGGAACGTTACAGCAGCGATCGACGGGCGAACACTCCTCGAGACAGACAATCGTGAAGGAGTCACACAGCGAATTCTGGTGGTATTCGCCAGAATGACGCACGATCAGACGGCAGGCATACTCGTCGACGGTATCGAAGGTATTGAGACGCATCCCGTTGACATGATTGCGCCGTTGAATTCGACTGACGAGCCTGAGGAACCAGACGGTGACTGGTTCAAGGCCGTCGTTGACGAGAAAACGTGGGTGTTTGATCCAGAGCAACTGACCGAGGCAGCGCGCAGGGATAGTGACCAACAGGTGAACTGAAGAATGTCATTACGAATCCTACTGGTGGACGACTCAGAATACATGCGGAGGCGGATTGCGGCCGCGCTGGACGATGAGTACGAGATCGTAGCCGAAGCTCCGAACGGAGCACAGGCCGTGAAGGAATACAAGATCAACGCTGGCAAGATCGACATTGTCCTCATGGACATCGTCATGGCGCAGGCGAACGGCATCAAGGCGACCGCAGCGATCAAGCAGATTGATCCAGATGCTCGGATTGTCATGTGCACGAGTGTCGGCCAGCGAAAGAAAATGAAATTGGCGGCCCGCGCCGGAGCGGACGGCTATCTCGTGAAGCCGTTCGCCGACGCGGATATCGTCGACGCGATCAATCTCGTCCTCGCATGATGTCCGTCGCCGACAGGCACTGCCATTCGTGGAATGGAGGAATCCGCGGATGAGTACCGATGACGAGGTGCTCCGCGAGGTGACTTCCATCGTCAGAGATCTGGGCAACGGCCTCGTCACTCTTGAGCAATCCTCGGACGACGAGACGATTGCAGAACTCTTTCGCGCTTCCCACACCCTCAAGAGCAACTGCGCCATGGAAGGGATTGATGGGGCCGCCACCCTTGCCCACGCGGTCGAGGATTTCCTCGCAGCCGTCCGCTCTGATGATGTGATTCCATCGTGGACGCTCGTGGACGGTGCCCTCGATGCTGTAGACGATACGGAGGCAATTCTGAACGCAGTCGAACGGGGCGAGGAACCAACGGTCGATCCCGATGCGACGGCCGCCGCACTACGCGATCTGATCGAAGAACAACACGAAACTGAGAATGGGACTACGTCGACAGAGGGTGACGGGACTGAAAAATCTGAGTCCGATATTGATCTCATACTACCGGAGCCCGACGAAGACCTGTCAGCTGAAGAGGCACTCGAACGAGTGAGTATCTTCGACGACCTCGATAAATTAGCGGCCAATATCGACGATGATGACGAAGCATTCGGCGAGCTAGAGGGAGCAGGGAGGTTCGATACGATCGGAGAGAGCAAAGCACCATCTTCGCGGTTGGATGAACCAGACACCCCAAGCACAGTCGAGACATCGACACCGGATGCATCCGAAAAGACACCCACGGATAGCAGGGCAGCGTCAACAGACGACAGTGTTGATCCGGGCGATCGTCCCTTCGAATGGGTGAAAGCTGAAACGAGCGAAGAGACGGATATCGAGGCTCTCGAAGCCGATCTTGAGGACGTTACCTTCGGCGAATTCGACGACGAGGACGAGATGAGTATTCAAGAGCTCATCGAACTCGATCCCGAAGAAGAGTTCGACACACCAGCGACGACCGAAAACGACGCGGCCCAGACACCGACGTCGGATGCATCTCGGGACAGACAACCAGATGGTGAAACACACCCAGGAAACGACACCACTGATTCGACAGACGATACAGATTCAGCAGCGTACATCGAAGAACCCGAAGACGACCCCTTCATATGGGTGAAAGACGAGACGAGCGAGGAAACGGATATCGACGCCCTCGAAACAGATCTTGAGGACGTTACCTTCGGCGAATTCGACGACGAGGACGAGATGAGTATCCAAGAACTCATCGAGCTCACTCCCGAGACACCAGAAACAGCCGAAGAGTCGACTACTCTCGACGAACCGACGTCGGATGTATCTCGGGACAGACAACCAGATGGTGAAACACGTCCGGTAAACGACACCACTGATTCGACAGACGATACAGATTCAGCAGCGTACATCGAAGAACCCGAAGACGACCCTTTCATATGGGTGAAAGACGAGACGAGCGAAGAAACGGATATCGACGCCCTCGAAACAGACCTTGAGGACGTTACCTTCGGCGAATTCGACGATGACATCCTCGACGCGATTGAGGCAATTGATCTGGAACAGTCCGAATCCCCAACGGAAATCGAGGATGTCGAGTTCGAGAGCGAAACGGGAACCAAGGAGTTTACCGAGCGATTCGGAGGGCTGTTCGATGTCGAGTCCGACGGCGAGGGACCCATCAGATCTGTTGGGACGATCGAGGACAGCACACTCGACACCGAGCAGTTCCGTCGGGACCCATCGATGGAGACCGACCCGGCTGAGACACCACTGCATTCTATCAGTGTCGACGTAGAGACGGCTGACGATCTGTTGAACCTCGTCGAAGAGCTCTCGATGGCTCGGCTCTCGTTCGAGGATGCGATCGGCGATACAATCAGCGAGGAAACCAGCGATGTGCTCGGTGCGCTGCAGTCGATCGAAGCTGCGTTCCGTCGATCCGTGATAGATCTTCGACTGATGCCACTCTCGTCATCTGTCGATGGACTGCCTCGCGTCGCCCGAGATATTGCGCGTGATCAGGGCAAGCGTATCTCCTTTGATATTGAGGGCGAGGACGTGAAGTTGGATCGGAGTGTCGCTGAGCGGATTGGTGAACCGTTGGTCCACCTCGTACGGAACGCAGCTGATCACGGAATCGAATCTCCCGACGAACGCAAATCGGCTGGAAAGCCCGCCGAAGGCCAAATAGAGCTCCGAGCAGAGCGAGTCCGCGACGGAGCCGTTATCGAAGTCACAGACGATGGTCGCGGCATTGACCCCGACGCAGTACTCACGAAAGGAGTAGAGGACGGAGTAATAACGCAAGCCGAGGCTGAAACGCTCGACGAAGAGGACGCTTACGATCTCCTATTCCACCACGGGCTGTCAACATCCGAGGAGATTACCAGTGTGAGCGGTCGGGGGGTCGGCATGGACATCGTCTCGCGGGTCTGTTCCGACCTCGATGGCACAGTCGAAGTGGAGAGCGAACCGGGCGAAGGAACTACTGTTCGGCTACGGCTTCCAGTCACCGTCGCAATGGCGAAGTTGCTGTTCGTGGAGGCGAGCGATGAGAAGTATGCAATTCCTATGTCAGATGTGAGATACATAGGAGAGCCAGAAGAGCAGAATACGATCGACGACAGAACGTTCGTCTCGGAGCCAGCACTCGATTGGGATGAGACCAACGACGAGGACGAGAGCACAAACGGAGACAAAGACAATGACGAACAGGAACAGGAACAGTATCGACTCGTACGGCTACACGAAGCATTCGACGTGCCCGCACGGTCGACTGGCGATGGGACCGTCATTTGGCTCCGGCCCGAGATAGGGCGTGTTGCGATCCACTGCGATGGTGTCTTAGAGTCTCGTGAAGCGGTTGTAAAGCCGTACGGACCACCCCTTGATCACGTTCCAGGAATCAGCGGAGCGACGATGGGAGAGAGTGGAGACGTCATCAACATTATCGACGTGACAACGATAGCATGAACTGGAAAGACCAACTGACCAGAAACGACTCCTGCTCTGATCCGACCGGCGGCGGATCGTCGGACGGCTCGACAACTGGATCCAGCAGTGAGATCACGAGCAAGAACAGAAATAAGAACGGAAACGGGTCGTTTGTCGAGTTTTTCTATTGTCTATCAATCGATCACGGAGTAGTATGAAACTGGATGTCAACACGATGGAGACGTTCTACGAGATGGCGCGCGAGGGTGCGGGTCTCGCGGCTGACCGCCTCGCACCGATGATTGACCTCCAGACACGCGTGAGCGTTACCCGTCTGCACTTTACGAGTCAGGCTGCAATTGCCGATGAGCTCGACAACAGCCGGAATAAGATTGGCATCAGTGTCAGTCTCGTTGGCGACGTCGAGGGGCGTTCACTGATTCTCTTTGATGAGGAGAGTGCAAACGACGTCGCACGGATGCTCGTCTCAGACGTTCCCGGTGACGAGCGCGAATGGTTAGCCAGAAGCGCGATCGCCGAAGTTGGCGCGATCATGAACAACGGCTTCGTGGACGGCTGGGCAGACGTGCTTGGGACGGAGATCGATGTCTCACCGCCAGAGTTCATCACCGGGGTCTCCGCTGATGCCTTCGTCGATGACCCGACTGACGATGATCTCGCGGTGGCGTTCCGGAGCCGGATCGAGGCCGTCGATGAGGAGATCCGGTTCCAGCACTACCTCGTCCCAGAGCACGACACAGTTGTTCGGCTGCTTGAAGGAGAGGATAACGACCGAGTCATCGACTCCGAGAAACTTTCTGGGTTCGATCAGATGGCCGGTAACGGCGCAGCGAAGATTTCCGAGAATCTCGAGCAAATGACCGGCATCGACGCCGAGATCGAGGTCTGGCGGATTGAATTCATCTCGCTCGACGCCATTCCAGAAGGCATTGCGACCGAGCGTCTCATTAGCGTCGCATTCACGTTCGACGGGATGCTGAGTGGCTATCTGCTCTTCCTTTTTGATCGTGATTCAGCGGTCAATCTCGTCGAGTCGACGCTCGGTTCCACACCGATCGGCGACCTCGGTGCGCTTGAGCGCGACGCGATTCAGGAGCTCTCAAACGTTATGGCGAGTGGTTTTCTCGACGGTTGGGCGAACGTGCTCGAGACAACCATCGACCACTCGACGCCCGCCTACACTTACGACATGGGGGCTGCCGTGGTTGACCCACTGGTTGTCGGACTGAGCGAGCGTCAAGAGTTCGCTTTCGTCTTCGACGTGCGCATTCAGGCCGCTGGAACAACGTTTCATCTCGACATCTACGCAATTCCAGACGAGGACGACCTCATCAACGCGCTCGAGACGCTGGATACTGGACGCGTTGATGAATCGTCGATCACGCCGGAGTTTGCGCCCGCCGAAGCCGTCCCGTCGTCGTTTGAGGTCGAAGGCCTCACCAAACTCGATCATTCATGAAAACATACAAGAAACTCCCCGATTCAGAAGAGAGCGACCGGCAGCTCGTCCGTGTCTCTGAGTACGGTGTTGCGGACAGCAGCGAGACGCTCATTGCCTACGGACTCGGTGCCAGCGTGGCAATCGCGCTCTACGCCCCAACAGGTGTCGGTGGGCTGGCTCATGCTATGCTCCCACGGAAAGACGATGGCGTTGGGAGTGCTGATGGAAAGTTTGTCGATACTGCGATTCACGCCATGCTCCGTGAGATGATCGGGGCGGGTGCCGGTTACGGAACGGTCGAGGCTCAGATCGCTGGCGGTGCGGACATCTTTCAACTCGATGGCCTTGCCACTGATGCGGGGCGACGCAACATCGAAGCCGCCCGTAACGAGCTTGCGGCACTCGACGTGCCTATCGTTGCCGAAGATATCGGAGGTGGACGCGGCCGTCGTGTCGAGTTCGATACAGCCTCGGGCGATCTCGTGGTACACACCATCGACAGCGACGCGATCCGCTTGTGAAGGCTTCTGTGTAAGCTCACCGCAGAGCCATCAGTACAGCGCTGTTGTCCTGTTCGAGATGGGATGGCTGTCGAAACAATCGATATGGTGGTTCATTCAGATTCGAGAGATTCGTGTGTGTTTCTCCGTCAGCCGAGTTCGCCCTGAAGCCATGCAGCACTCGCAATGAGTCCGACACCGACGAGTCCAACGATGCCAGTCGTCGAAAAGACCGGTGCATAGGTTCCGAATCGGTCGAAGCCGAAGCCGGCTGCAAATGGTCCGAGTAGTCCGGGCACCGCGAACGAGAACGAGACAAGACCGAACAGTGTGTTGAGATTGCGGCCACCGAAGAGATCTGCAGGCACAGAAGACAAGAGCGCACCTGTGCCGCCGTAGCCGACGCTAAAGAACACCGCAATAGTGAGCAGCAGTAGCGGCGCACGTGCCAACGGGAGTACGAACAGCGCGAGCGCCATCGCGGCCCCGCAGACGACGAAGACGATCTGACGACCGAGACGGTCGGCGACACCACCCACGGCGAGACGGGTGACGGCCGTCGTGCCACCGATCAGGCTGAGCGCGAACACACCCGTTTCCCGTATTCCTTGCTCTGCAGCGTAGTTGACGAGGTGGTTGAGCAGGACATAAAGCGTCCCGTACATCAGTATGTAGCCACCGAAGAGGAGGAGGAACGCACGACTCCTGACGGCTTCGCGGATGACTCGCAGCTGCTCGCGCCAACCGTTGTCCGACTCCGGACGACCATCAGGAAATTCGGCGTTGACACCGTTGACGTGTTCGGGATCGTCAACGATCAGGAGCGCCGCGAGGAGCAACGTGATCCCAAGACCAGCACCGAGCAGCGGGAGCGTCCCGCGCCAACCGAGTTGAGTCACGAGCATGGAAGCTGTTGGGGCGATGACGAGCATGCCGACTCCGAGACCAGCGCTTGCCAGTGCAGTTGCCATTCCGCGTCTGCGCTGGAACCACTGGGGAGGTGTCGCGTAGCCGATGACGAATGCGAGGCTCATCCCGGCTCCAGTCACGATGCTGTAGGTCAGGATGAGTAGCGGGAGGCTATCGGCCAAACCTCCGGCGATCATGCCGCCACTGACGAGTGTTGCGGCGAGCACTAGTCCCCGGCGGGGACCGAGCCACTCAACGAGTCCGCCCATCGGTGCCGCGGCGGCGTAGAGGACGAACAGTTGAACCCCGAAGACGAGTGAGGTGCGCGCTGTCGAGGTGTCGAATGTCACGGCGAGCGGGTCGAGAAAAACACCGAACGAGTACGTCATCCCGAAAACGACGCCTGTGGCGAGGAAACACGCCGCGACGACAACCCATCCGTAGTAGAACGTTCCGTCGGCAAGCCAAGCACGAATGAAACGCATGAGCACACCAGACCGGGCGATGATACAAATGACTGTCGAATTATTGTTTGTTATTTGTTACTAGTCAGATCAACAGGCGTGATTGCGATCTGATCAGAATCACAATACACTCAGCAAGATCTGGTTGCTTTGTCTCTGGCTTTGACCACTTGAACTGAGAAAGGGATGCTCGGTACGGGATTTGAACCCGTGTCGCAGGCTCGAAAGGCCCGCATGATTGGCCGGGCTACACCAACCGAGCGCAAATGTATGTCTGTACTGACCCTTAATAAGCGCTGCCTTTCGGTACGGGTTATTGGCCCCCCTGGTGCGCTACTGTGTCGCATTTTCACACAATCGATATCCTGTCGTCCGTTCCAACGGAGCAAAGCTACCAACCTACCACAAGATACGATTAGGCAACTCTCGTATCGCGGAGTAAATCACAGAGGAGGTGCGCGTACAGCACGACAGCGGTGTAGACTGCGAGAAACGGCGTGATTACGAACGTAACGAGCGTGAGTACACCCCCAATGATCGTGTGGCTCAGGAGTCGCTCTGTTCGCATGGTTAATCCCTCAAAGAGCCACGCTGGTGCAGTGAACGCCCGTTTCGGATCGGAGAGTGCCTCAAACAGCAGTTCCCAATCCCCTGTGAGATAGCGAGCAAGCAGGAAATGATCGAGATCGATGAAGACGCTCAAAAAAACACCGTAGCACCAGAGCACTACTTTTGCCGGACGCGAAAGACGCTCACCCAATGCGAGCGCTCCTACTGCGCCGACGATTGCGCCAACAACCGCATGCTCGGTCGATTTCATCGTAAGGCCATTTGCCGGGATCGGTCATTAGCCTACCGACGGCGACGCGTACAACCCAGTATCTGTCACCGACGTTGTCTACAGACAGTAGTTACTCACCGACCGTATCGTCGTATTGCAGAAGGGAGGTCACACATCCCCAGTCGAATAAACGAGAACGCAGAACGAGCACGGTGGGATTCGAACCCACGGCCGTCGGATTAGAAGTCCGACGCTCTAGTCCTAGCTGAGCTACGTGCCCTATGCGCATCAACCGTCCCAATCCTCAAAAACGATCTGATTCTCCTCCCACGTTCGCGGTCACAACAGAAAGAATTGACACTGTTGGGTCCGCGTTGCAGTTCCATACAAGTCCAATCTACGATTTGTACAGAGAGGTGCGATCGACGGCAGTGAATTTCGATCAGAACGGATCAATTGTGATCACGAACGGAACCGTCGAGCCGGTGCCCCAATCGGAATAGTTGTTCACCATACGAACTGACCGAGCAAACACAGCCGTTAAGACCGAATCGGCCCGAACTGAGACCGATGCGAATCATCGGAACCGTCGGGCTACCGGGGAGTGGCAAGGGCGAGGCCGCCAGCGTCGCGCGCGAACTCGACATCCCGGTCGTGACGATGGGCGACGTTATCCGCGAGGCGTGTCGTGCGCGAGGACTCGATCCCACAGATCATCACGGTGAGGTTGCAGTCGCGCTCCGTCAAGAAGAAGGTGAAGCTGCCATCGCAGAGCGTTCGCTGTCGATGATCCGTGAGAAACTCACCGAACACGATGTCGTTCTCGTCGACGGGATCCGATCCGACACTGAAGTCGAACGCTTCGAAGAGGCGTTCGGATCGGACTTTGTGCTCATCGCCATCGATGCCCCATTCGAAGTCCGGAAGAAACGAATCGAGCGCCGAAAGCGGGACGATCCGAACGTCGAAAGTCTCAAAGATCGAGATGAGCGAGAGCTCAACTTCGGAATGGGCGAAGCGATCGCCGACGCCGATATGACGATCGAAAACACGAAAACCATCGAGGCGTATCACAAACAGATTAGGAAAGTGCTCGAAGAAGGCGAATACAATGATCTACAGCGTTGATGTGACGGTCCGCGTGCCGGTTCGGCCGACAGAAGTCACAGAGCGGGTCGTCGACTGTGTCGAACATCTCTTTCCCGGAGCCACCATCGAAGAACGACCGAGGCAACCGGAAGAGAAAGAACCAGACAGAAACAGAACGTCAGGTGGTGAAATCGTCGCTGAAACGCACTCGCTCGAACATCTCTCGGAACTGTTCCACGAACAGACGATTCTCGATACTGCGCGTGCCGCGCTCCTCAATGGTCTCGACGGTGAACAGGACGATTCCTTCGAATTCCGGCTGAAAAAACAGGCAGCGTTCGAAAGAGTTGTCAACTTCTCAGTTGGGAAACCGAGCGAACTCGGTGACATCCACGTCTCAGTGACGGTCAACGATCCCGATCCCGAATCCTACATTCAGTATATCGCGCCACCAACCGAAGACGGCGTGCCGGTTGAAACCGATAACGAACGGTAACACGCCTCAGGAATTGATACTGGATACCGACACCGTGCTGGTATCGGCAACCACCGATCCGTAGGTGGCGACGATTACGACGGCACTATCGTCGGTACACACGAATCAGGCTTCGACGATAGAGTACACAACTCACACGAGCAGTTGTGTGACGGCGAATAGCACGAGAACGCCGAGCACATCACAGGTATTTGTAACGATTGGGATCACCACATCGTCAGGATCGAGTCGGAGACGATAGGCAGCGTACGTCACAAGAACGGTCACAAGAACTGAAATCACGGCTAGCACAACACCGCTTGTTATCGAGACGAGCAGGACAGTCACGAATGGGAGGCGTGACCCACCCGTGAACGCCGCGAGCGCCCACGCACCGATACCGATGGCCGGAAACATTGTGAGTGCGAGCGCCACTGTTGCGAGTGCGTTGCCAAGGAGCGTCTCATCGACGAACGACAGCGTACCGAGGTGGAGTGCTGTCGAGAGCCGCGCTGCCAACACGCTCCCGAGATTGCCTGCCGTTCCAATGACGACAGGAACGAGGATCAACAGCGACGGATATTGGAGCAACGTCGCCTCGAAACCAAGGAGGACGAGACCACTTCCGAGTTCGACAAGCGTCAATACGAGGAGTATGGGCAGCGTTGCGCGCGTGATGGCTCGAATGGTCCACGCGGTTGTCACAGTGCGAGCACCACCTTCGCTGCGAGAAACAGAAATGACATGCCGAACACGTCGCCGGTGGTCGTCACGATCGGCCCAACCAACGTATCAGGGTTGTAGCCTCGACGGTACCCAGCAAACACGACACCGACGACGATGATAGATAAGGTAAGTCCTGAGAGGATCCCTGCCAGAATTGCAACAGCGAGAAGGGTCACGACGGGCGCAGTCTGCTGGGAGAGCACCGTGAGAAACGCGAATGTGGCGACCGCGGCAAATGCGCTTGCAATCAGCCCGTTGGCGATCGCCGCGGCAATCGCCGATACGAGTCGCTCATCACGCTGTCGCAGAGAGGGAACAATAAGTCCCTGGTGGAGAGCGGTAGCCACGCGAGCACCGAGCGATCCATAGACGTTTCCACGGGTCGCAAGCAGCGCTGGCACGAGAACGAGCAAACCAGGAATTTCCCGGAACTCCGCGCGCATTCCTCCGAGAACGACTCCAGCGATCAATCCACCGACCATACTCGCAGCGAGAGCCGACACTCCCTCGCGGTAGGCAACGATGGCAACCGCACGGACGCTCATACTCATTCGGCGTCCGCTGACCACAAAAAGGAGTCTGGTTACGAATAGTTGTTATATTTTGAACGTTCAGAAATCAGATAGCATATCGATTTTGGCTCGCTGGAGGCTCTCGTCTATATCGGCCGAAGATGATGTGACCGGCTCGTGAGAAACCACGTATTCGTCACCACCATCGTTGATGGTAACATCGGACACCGAGTAGAACTGAATATCTTTCTCTTGTTTTGTCATTACAGAGAAATCGTAGTTGTTTGCCTCATACTGCACTGGGTCTCCCTCTACGAAGCGCTTCCCAGTGAACTCCCGATGGGAATCAAGTCGTTCGTTCACAACCTCGTGGGATGTCTTTGCAATGTCAGCAATCCGTTCGTCGAAGACGTCTGCAAACGCCGTTTCGATCTCGTATCCAGCCGAATTCCGACCCGCGATCATCGCACCGATGGTCGTCGTTCCGGTCCCCCAGAATGGGTCCAGAACAGTATCACCGTAGACAGAGTACATGTTTATGAGTCGGTACGGAATTTCGAACGGGAAGGCAGCAGATCGATCGCGTAACGCATCGTGTTCGAGCGGTTGGACCTCGCCGTTGACGTCCGTCCAAACATCAGTGAACCACTTGTTTCGTTCCTCCCAGAAGTACGCAGCACCGTATCGGCGATCCGAGCCGGCCTCGAACTGCCGTCGCTTCGGACCGTTTCGGAACACGAGGATATACTCGTGTTCGAGTGTGACGTAGGCGTTTGGCGGGAGCATTCCACTCCCCATGAATTTCGCGCCCGAGTTTACCGGTTTGCGCCATAGCAGATCTGGAAGTGGCTCGAAACCGAGCTCCTCGAATGCGGTGCTGACCCGAGCGTGATTCTGGTACACTCGGAAGCTCTCACCCACTTTTCGGGTTGCATCCCCAATGTTGATACACGCAATTCCACCATCGACGAGGACACGACTGAGTTCCTCCCACGTCGCGGTGAGTTCTTCGTGCATCAGATCGAACGCTGCCGATCCGTTCTCGGCCTCGAGTTCTCGTCGGATCTTCGGAGAAATCTCGGAGAATAGATCATCCCACATCTCGATCATCGGATAGGGCGGTGACGTTACGACAAGTTCTACGGAATCATCTTCGAGGTGCTCCATATCACGAGAATCCCCGATATGGACGCGGTGTGACGTTTCCATCGGGTGGCTCTAGTGGGTGCTAGACTTATATTCTTCGTCACAGAATTCAAACAGATAATATAATCAACCGATCGTAATCAATGCATCTTCGCAACCTGAAATGTAGAGACGTCGATCAGAATGGGTGAAAAGACGGAAATGTTCGAGATTACGCTGGTTTCAACAGAACCCAGCGTCTTTACAGAGCTGCCAATGTTTGTGGGTCGTATCAGATGTGCAGTTATCGGGAATCGGCGTGTGACTGCAGATGAGATCGGCCGCAACACCACAGGCGATGCCACCGATTCCGCCTGTCGAAACGGTGCAGATGAGACTTGATGGTGCAGCACAGCCCACCTGACAGATTGATCGCATCAGATCTTTGCAGTCGCCACATCCGATGCCGAGTAACGACTGCGTCGAAACACGCTGCGCTTGTACCGCCTTGATTGTCTTTCCCGAGCGAGTCATTGTGAGTGACTCCTGTTCGAGTTCGCCGTCTTCAATCCAGAATTTCGTTCCCGTGGTGGTGTTTCGATCGAGCCGTTCGAGAATGAGCGCAGTTGATTCCTGAACCGTCGACCCCTCAACCCGGAACGTAACGTCTGCAGACACGCGACGGTTGTCAGTCGTTGCATCGGTATCAGACGTGCCACTGGCATTTATTCCAGTATCTACGACGCCGAGGACAGCCGGCGATCGATCGACAAGGTCGAACGTGATACCGTACGTGGTGGGCTTACTCTGAGTCTTGATTTCGTAGACAGCAGGGTTCTCGGTACGGAATACAAGATTTTCTCGTTCCTCGAAATACGCTTCGTACAGCTCGTAGGTCGCTGACGACTTCACAGTCGAGATCAGTGCATCAGTCGTCAGTTCGTTCGTGACATCCGTGTTTTGTTCAGATGTCGTCCCAGTTGCTCGGCTGTCCCCGGATATCTGTTGCACCCCAATAACGGACGTCGACCCAACCACGGCATGTCTCAGCAGAGCCCGTCGCGTGGTCGATGAGGGATCATCTGTCATCAGTTTCTATTTTTCTTTTCTACACTATAACATACGTGCTTACTCCTCAACGAGATACTTGTCAAATGTATATATTTTAGAAATGGCTCATTTATGCGGCTCGCTTTGCTACCAGACGCTGACGAAAGCTCCAGATAACTCAGAACGGTCCCATTCCGCCGAGTCCGCCACCTTGATTCTCCATCTTCTTCATCATACGCTGCATGTCACTGTCGCCCATCCCTTGGAACTGTTTGAGCATACGTTCCATCATCTGATGTTGTTCGAGCAGTTCGCGGACGCGATCTTCTGACTTACCCGACCCGCGTGCGATGCGCTGGACGCGTTCAGCCCCGACCGATCGTGGATTTTCGAGTTCATCATCGGTCATCGAATCCATTACGACTTCGAAGTCTCGGAGTCGATCTTGAGTGACATCCATCGCATCATCGGGGAGCTGATCACGAATACTGCCACCGAATCCCGGAATCATATCGATCACTTGATCGAGCGGGCCCATCCGGTTCATTGCCTGCATCTGCTTTCGCATGTCGTTTAGGGTAAATTGGCCCTTCATCACGTCTTCGGGCTCCCAGTCGTCGTCCTCAGCCTGCGTTTCCCGCATCGCGCGCTCGACCCGTTCGGAGAGCTGCTTCAGATCACCCATTCCGAGCAGCCGCGAGATGAATCCGCTTGGCTCGAAGCGTTCGATGTCTTGTACGGTTTCTCCCGTTCCGAGGAATGCGATCGTCGAATCGGTTTCGTTCACCGCCGCGAGAGCACCACCACCTTTGGCTGTCCCGTCGAGCTTCGTAATGACGACACCGTTGATGCCGATCGAGTTCTCGAATTCTCGGGCTTGGTCTTTCGCACCTTGACCGATAGCCGCGTCGAGAACGAGCAGGCTCGTATCGGGATCGACGACGGTGTTGATCTCTTCGATCTCGCTGATGAGATCCTCTTCGAGCGCGTGGCGCCCCGCCGTATCGACGATGTGGACGTCTCGTTCACTCGTCTG
This sequence comes from Halocatena marina, assembly GCF_023276375.1. Lineage (GTDB taxonomy): Archaea > Halobacteriota > Halobacteria > Halobacteriales > Haloarculaceae > Halocatena > Halocatena marina. Next base: position 2,636,395 of record NZ_JALLPK010000001.1, read on the forward strand.
TTCCAACCCCTCTCGGGCGATTTCGACAGGATCGTCCGCATCTGGATCGCCGTAGAACTCGACCTCTGCGCGCTCGCACATCTGTTTGGCCTGATCGTACGCGCCAGGACGGAATGTATCCGTCTGGATGACTGCCGGTCGAAGTCCCTTCTTCGAGAACCACCACGCCATCTTCGCGGCAGATGTCGTCTTCCCTGAACCCTGTAACCCCGCGAGAAGAATGGTTTGTGGTTCGAGCGGTAGCTTAGTGCTCTCGCCGATGAGATCGGTCATCTCCTCGTAGACGATACGGAGGACGTGATCGCGGGCGCTTGTCCCGGCTGGTGGATCCTCGTCCAGCGCCCGCTGTTTGATCGAGTCCGAGAGATCCATCACGAGAGCCACGTCGACGTCAGCTTGCAGAAGTGAACGCTGGATCTCTTTGACGACTTCTTGAACATCTTCCTCGCTCAGTCGGGACTTCCCTTGAAGTTTAGAGAGCGTCCCTCGGAGCGAGCTTCCGAGATTATCGAGTACCATTGTCTGATACGCCCTAGCTCATCCGTCAGTAAAGGCTTTGCTCGTCGGGAGGGCCAGATATCCAGACGCTGTACGCATTGGTTTGAACAGTATGTAAATATAGTTATACATGTGGAGTATTTCACAGAGTTGATACCGCCGTCTGTTTTTTCTCAGTCACGCTTCCGGCTACGAGTTGTGTCGAACGCTGTGGATCGTCGAGACCGAACCATCAATCAGGCAATATGTTCTAAGTATACGCAGAACAGCTCTCATAAGCATACACCGGCCATAATTGCCAGAACATTTCGTTGTTTGTGTCTAGATATCATAACCCATACAGAACTGTACAGAGAATTTAACACCCGGATTAAACCGGTTGTTAACCGATCAAAACCCACAACGTTACACTTGCCCCCTGTGAGCGTCCAGCATGCAGACTGTCAAAGCAAAGGAGTACCACGAAATCGTACAGGTGAGCGATCCACAACTCTCACCTGACGGAGAAACCGTTGCGTTCGTCCGCAAAGAACCAGTCGAAGATGAGTACGAAACGACGGTGTACGTCGTCTCGGTTGATGGCGATCGGATGCGACAATTCACCGCAAAAGAGGGAATCGACGCGAATCCACGCTGGAGTCCGAATGGTGATCACCTCGCGTTCACGAGCATCCGTGGGGATTCAGATACCTCGCAGTTATGGGTACTGCCGGTCGATGGCGGAGAAGCTCGACAACTGACTGACGTAGTCGGTGGGGTCGAAACGTTCGTTTGGTCTCCCGATGGTAATCGTATTGCATTCACACAGAATTCGATTGATGATGAACGCGAAGTGGGCCTCGACCGTGATACGAGCGTCAACAAGGAGTACAATCGAGAGCCACCGGATCCGAAGGTTATCGATCGGATGGTCTACCGCGCACAGGAGCAGTATTTCGATGGGACGCGAAGCCATGTGTACACAGTTGAGCTGGAAAACGAGCTTGTGATGCGTCACACTGCTGGTAACTATGATTTCGTAGCGCCGGAGTTCGGAGATGCAACGACGCTCTATTACGCCGTCTGCCGAGACACACCGACTGATGATAGCACCCGGTATGATATTGATTCAGTTGATCTCGAATCGGGCGAGGTCGAGACGATCACGCAGACGACGAGCTGGGCACCCTCGATCGCCGCGACCGAAGATGGTTATCTCGCGTATCCACGCACACCCGAGCCGAGGGCCTCAATGCAACAGACGGACGTAGAGGTGTGTGATCCGACTGGTGAACAGACAGTAATTACGGCGGATCTCGACCGAACCGTCGAGCCACAGAGCATTCAGTGGGCAGGTGATGACCTCTACTTCCTCACACCTGATACGGGAAACGTCGTCCTTCGGCGGGCAGTACTCGAAGCTACAAACGATCCGGAGCGAGATCTTGAGACCGATAGTTCGATCGTCGTGAAGGATGGTGAACTCACCGGTGTGTCTGTCGAAGGTGATACGATTGCGTTCATCAAAAGCGAGTGGGATCATCCGGGAGACGTGTTCGCGCTCGTCGACGGTGACGTTCGGCGTCTCACAACCGTCAACGCAGACTATCTCGACAGTCACCACATCGGGCAGCCAGAAGCGATATGGTTCGAAAACGATGGACGCGAGATTCAGGGATGGCTGCTCACACCGCCCGAAGCCGACATCGATCGATCAGAACAGTATCCACTAGTGGTCGAGATACACGGCGGCCCGCACGGGATGTGGTCGACAAGTGGAACGATGTGGCATGAGTTCCAGACGCTCGCCGCGCGAGGGTATGCTGTCTTCTGGTGCAATCCGCGCGGGTCGGTCGGTTACGGCGATTCATTTGCGACAGCAATCGAGCGAGACTGGGGACAGGTGACCATGAACGACGTGCTAGCTGGCACAGACAGAGTAGCCGAGAGAGAATACATCGATACAGACAATCAGTTCGTCACCGGCGGGAGCTTCGGCGGCTACATGACGGCGTGGATCGTCGCTCATACGGACCGCTTCTCGGGAGCCGTCGCCCAGCGCGGCGTCTACGATCTCGCATCTTTTTACGGGTCAACAGATGCGTTCAAGCTCATTGAAGGAGATTTCGATGCACTGCCTTGGGAGGACAGCGAATTCCTCTGGAAGCATTCACCCGCCGCGCACGCGACACACGTTGAGACACCAACGCTCATTATCCACAGTGACAACGACTTTCGCGTCCCAGTCAACAACGCCGAACTACTTCATCTGTTCTACCGAAAATTGGGCGTCGAAACGCGCCTTGTTCGGTACCCACGCGAGGGACACGAGCTGTCTCGGAGCGGTGAGCCGAATCACATCGTCGACCGTCTCGAACGCATTGTTCGCTGGTTTGATGGCTACTCGGACTATCACGACGTGCCGAAAGCACTAGAACGAGGAAGCGACGGACTCTCGAACGATAACAGAGGAGAAAGGCGGGGTAACGAGCGGCCGGTGTGATTCGATCGCTTGTTTCAGGATTCGGCTTCTTCTCCGAGCAGGTGGCTGACGATGACTTCCGGATCAAACGGTTCGATGTCGTCGTATCCCTGCCCGACACCGAGAAAGAGGATCGGCTTCCCGGTGACGTGTGCGATCGAAATAGCCGCACCGCCTTGTTGGTCGGCGTCTGCTTTTGTGAGTATCGCGCCGTCGATCTCTGCGGCCGCGTTGAATTCGCTTGCGCGTTGCACCGCATCCTGCCCCGCAACAGCCTCGTCCACAAAGAGCGTCATATCGGGTTCGACAACCCGATCGATCTTTTCGAGTTGTGCCATCAAGTCGTTACTCGTGTGTAATCGACCGGCAGTATCACCGAGCACGATATCCACGTTGTTCGCCTCGGCGTACTCAACCGCGTCGTAAATGACTGCTGTCGGGTCGCCGCCTTGCTCGTGGCTAATGAGCCGTTTATCGAGTGCCTCAGCGTGCTCGCGGAGCTGCTCGTTCGCTCCTGCGCGGTACGTATCGCCGTTGGCAAGCACGGTCGAATGACCTTGTGCTTCAAAATAACGGGCAAGCTTCGCTATGCTCGTCGTCTTACCGACACCGTTGACGCCAGTAAAAACGATAACAAGCGGCTTCTCGGCTGCCGCGACGTACTCATCGAAGTCAAACTGTCCGACGCTGATGACATCGACCAACGCCTCTTTGAGCGCTTCCTCGACGACCATTCCAGTCGATTGCACCTGCGCTCGAATCGTCCCTTCGAGGTTTTCACGGATGCCAGACAAAATCTCCTCTGCAACACCCATCTCCACGTCGCTCGAAAGCAGCGCGAGTTCGAGATTTTCGAGTGGTCCATCGAGATGTTCTGGCTGAATGATGATTCCACCGGTGGCAAACGCTTTAGCGCGCTTTCCGAAACCGACCTCGATCTCACGCTCTTCCCCCTCGCCCGATTGCCCTGACTCAGTCTCCACGACAGATTCATCGCTGTCTGTCTGGGCATCGACGTCAGTTTCCCCGTCCGATCCGACAGGGCCCTCGGCGGCGAGGTCATCGGCATCAAGCTGATCGACCTCTTCGGCGTCGACCTCTTCGGCGTCGACCTCCTCAGCTTGTTCCTCGACGTCGTCTTTGAATCGCCCGAGGGTTTTTTTCAATCCGTCGAACATCGGCTACTCGTCGTCTGTCCCGCCTTGCTGCTGTTGCATCTGCTGTTGGAGCTGTTGGAGCTGTTGTTGTTGCATCTGCTGTGCACGCTGTTCGATCTCTGCTTGCTCCTCTTCGAGTTCACTGATCTCTTCTTGTAGCGTCGAAATCTGGTCATCGAGCGTCTCCTTTTTGTGTTTGAGACTCTCGACGGCTCCATCCTTGTCGCGTTCGGCTGCGTATCCGCCACCAAGTGCGACGATAATTTCGTCGACGTCCTGTATCTCAGCACGGACGTACGCGTCGCCACCGAGTGGTACTTGCACGATATCGTCGCTTTCGAGCCGATCAATCGCGTTGATCGCTTCGTCTGCCTCGCCTTTCTCGCTTCGCAGCCCTTCGACCTCTTGCTGTAAGGATGATACTTCAGACTCGATGGCGTCAAGCTGTTCTTGCAACTGGCGCATACCGTTGTCGCCGGAGACACTCATTGGTCGACCCCCTCAACGTCTACCTGCGTACGTTTGAGACCGTGTCGAGAACCGAATTCGGCGTACGTGTGCTCGATTGCAACTGATTCGTTCGCAGCGGTAACGGTTCGCTCGAACGGTTGCCATCCCCCTCGTGTCTGGAAGCGGCCACTAACAGTAAATTCGCTCATATACAACCGTGCGGCTGCAAGCGGGAAGAATGTTGCTAGTCGATATAGCCAAGCGCATCTTCGATGCGTCCGAGCTCGGGGCCGGTCGAGTCTTGCCCAGCGACGTATCCGTTGGCGTTCGCTATCAGTCCCGAGCCGACCAATGGTGCACCGTAGTTGATTGTGCCGATATCGGCGCGCACGTCAAGTAGCTCTTCTAAGAAGTCGAGTTCGCCATCAGCCGCCTTTGGGTGACAGAGTACACCCACGTTCGTCGCTACGGCTGCCGTGCCGACAGTCCGAACGCCAGCGAGTTCGCCCCGTTCGACAGGGACATCGAGCGCTTCAGTCACCGCTCGAACGGCAGTACGGGACAGGTCAGCGTGGACATACGCCCCGTAGTCGTTGGCGAGAACAACATTACCTGCGGCGTTGATGTTTCCGGGGAGTTCGGTCACCGGCCGATCTGCGACTTCGCGGATGTGCTCTAGTTCGTTGTCGCGGATGCGGTTGCTCACGAGAAGACCGTTCTCGTTGCCCGTAGCGAGCGCACCGACGGTGCCCGATCCGCCGACAGTCGTCGTGATTGCCGGCACCTGAAGCTCCGAGGCGAACGACGAACGGAGATCTTCGTCGACACCGGGACGAATGAGTAGACAGTCATCGGTGGCAACTGCGAAAACGCCGACGTACGAAGAACCCGAGAGGCTCGCTCGAAGCACGTCTCAGGCGGTTTCAGCCTCGACAATTCGCTCGCCCTCCTCCTCGAAGCGGGCGGCGCGAACACGAAGCTTCCGGGGTGGTTTCTTGCGTCCACGGGACCACACCTCCTCGTTGATCGACGGATCGAGTCGGACTTCGCTCTCGTCGACCGAGAACTGTTTCGCGAGGTGAGCACGGACAATACTCATCGCTTTATCGGCTCGCTTGTGCTTTGCCTCAGCAAGCACGTCACGGAGCGGAACTGTGATGACTCGTTCTTCGAAATCACTCGCACTCATGGCTTACTCGTCCGTGTCTCCTCGCCGCCAGTTGCGACGCTTCGGATTCTGCATGACATCACGGTCGGTTTTCATCATGACCCATGATGGGACGCGCGTGTTCTGGCGCTCTAACTTCGCCAGCCGCTTCTTCTTGGACTTCGACTTCTTACCCATAGTGTCGGTGTTTCCGCCGCTGTGGTTAAATGGTTGTTCCTTTTGCTCTCTGTTGAGCAGTCAGTCATCGCGCAAGATCTTCCGGAATGAGTGGGACGGAACGCCCTCTGGCTACAGTTCCGAGCCCGGAGCTGGCGTTCGTTCGCCCCCAACGTACCTACTTCCAAACAAAAGTTGAGTTCAGGGAGTACTTTTGCGATCAGGAATTGAGAGGGTGGGCATGTTCGGCGCTCCATCCGATAGCGCATTGATTCGCCGGTACTATCTCTATCGTGCTACACTGTCGGTCGGGTTCATCACTCCCATCTTTACTTTGTTTCTCCTGCGTTCGCTGACGTTTACGCAAGTCGGGATGTTATCTGCGCTGTATTCGGTGCTATCAGTCGTCGGTGAGATACCGACAGGGTACGTCGGTGACCGACTCGGCCGACGGGCGAGTCTCCTGCTCAGTGTGGCGTTCACTGTCGGATCGCTAACGGGATTTGTCGTCAGCGAGGGATTCCTCCCGTACGCCGTCCTGTACGTGCTGTGGGCGCTTGCCCTGACGTTTCGCTCGGGAAGCATGGACGCGTGGTTGTACGATATGCTCGATCAACGGCTCAACACCGAACGATTCAGTCACGTCCGAGGGAAAGGTGACGCAGTACAAAACTGGACGGCAGCGATATCGATGGTAGCAGGTGGTCTCCTGTACGGAATAGAACCAACGTACCCGTTCATTGGGGCTGTCGTGTTCAACAGTCTCGGCTTTGTCTCTCTGCTTTCACTGCCGAAGAATCGTCAGTATGACGGCCGTAGCGAGGACGAACCCGATCGAATTGATCCACGAGAAGCCAGCAGAGTCATCCGCGATCAACTGATGCGACCGCCATTGCGGTCGCTGGTGCTGTACTGTGGACTCTTCTACGCCATCATGGGCGTTGGCCACACCTACGTACAACCGATGGCGATCGAGACGCTTACCCCCTACGCCACTTCGGTCGGTGTTCAACTCCCCGCTGACACCACGAGTGCGACTGCCACAGCGCGTTCAGGCGAGGCGGGCGCTGCAGTGGCGCTCGGGTTGGGCCTCCTGTACGCCGTCCTGACCGCGATTTCGTCAGCCGGTGGCTACTATGCCGGTGCAGTCGAGGACCGGATCGGTGTCCGTCGAACCGTGCTGCTCGTACCAACCGTGACAGCCGTCATACTCGTAGTTCCAACCCAGCTTGCAGTACTGGCACTCCCGATGTTTGCAGTGATGCGGACCTCGGTACCGCTCGTCCAGCCCATCGCAAACGGCTATATTAACGACCACGTCGAGGAAGTCGGACGAGCGACGTTACTCTCTGCCGTGTCAATGTTTTACATGACGCTCCGGACTCCGCTAGCGCTGGGAGCCGGACTGGTGGCCGATGCGAGCACAGCAACCACGGCAATTGCGATGCTCGGAGGCGTGTTCCTCGTCATCGGTGGCGCTGTGTGGCTGCTCGGTGAGGTCGCACCCGAAAGCAGAGCGACCATCGGGGAGCAATCCGGCCCTCCAGTGTCGTAGTTGGGTGTTGTGCGCCCGCCGATGATTGGCCTCGGATGAGCGTGCGCGTCGCGGAAATTTGAGGCACTTTCTCTGTCTGTGATAGTACTGTCCTCTCAGGCGCTGTATCCGGGGAGCGTTGAGACGGTGTGAAAGTGGTATGACAAACCGTAAACCACCACAAATCTGGGCGTACAGACAGCAATAGATCACTTACACTCTGCACATGGCTCAGGTTCATGACTTCGAGTGTCGTCTGGATCGTGAGGAGAGATAAACAGATGAATGAACAACATCAGAGAGATCAATCTTCGATTACAATCGAAGCACAAAATGTTGGGTTCACGTATCCGGACGGCACCGAAGCAGTACAGAACGTGAGCTTTACAGTTCCACAGGGTGAGTTCTTTGGCTTTCTTGGGCCGAACGGCGCGGGAAAAACCACGACAATCAAGACGCTCGTGACCCTGCTCCGACCGACCGACGGACAGATTTTGGTGAACGGGATCGATGTCACCGAACATCCACGTGCGGTGCGTGCGTCAATCGGGTATACAGCCCAGGACACGAGTATCGATCCACAGCTTACTGCACGCGAGAACATGACGCTCGCCTGCGAAGCCTACCACGTCCCAAAGCCACAGCGAACAGAGCGAATCGACGAGCTGCTCGAACTCGTCGATCTCGCTGACGTGGCCGATAAGCGTGCAGATACGTTTTCTGGCGGGATGAAAAAGCGTCTCGACGTCGCCACCAGTCTCGTCCACGAGCCACCACTCGTGTTCCTCGATGAGCCGACCACGGGTCTCGATCCAAGAGCTCGCCTGCGTCTGTGGGAGTATTTCCGGCGCATCAACGAACGAGGGACGACGATTTTCCTCACGACCCAGTACCTAGAGGAGGCCGACCATCTCTGTTCGCGCCTCGCAGTGATCGCTGACGGTGAATTCGTCGCCAGCGGCTCTCCCGACGACCTCAAAGCGCAGATCGGTGGTGACAGCCTCGATATTACCCTTGAAGAGACACCCGCGATGACCGCCGATCAGGCGTGCGCCGTTATCGAGTCGTCAGGACTCCTCATCGGTGGTGAGTCGGTCGGAACCACTGCGGATGGAATCGTCGTCACCTCTCCGCGTGCCAGAGCGATCGGGACTGACGTACTCGTTGCGCTGCGTGAGGCCGGTGCCACCGTCACGGGATTCACAGTTCGATCACCGTCGCTCGATGATGTGTTTCTTCACTACACCGGTGGGACGCTCACAGACACCACCGAGCGGCCTCCAGCCACGGTCGGAAAGCAGTCGAACACCGAGAAGACGGAGGTCGTTCAATGAGCACAGTCACTCGGACCGATGCGGACGTATCGGTTCGTGGAGGAGCAATCGCTGACACGTGGTCGTCGTTCAAACGATGGATGCTCAAAAACCTCCGGAACCCGTATATCGTGTTCTTCACGCTGGTGCAACCGATCGTCTGGCTCGTGTTGTTCACACAGGTGTTCGAGTCGATTGCGCGACTCCCTGGCTTCGAGAGCGGTAGTTATCTCGCGTTTTTTGCGCCAGCGGTCGTTATCCAGATTGCGCTGTTCGCCGCTACCAGTTCGGGGATCAATCTCGTGTACGATATGCGCGAAGGCGTCTTCAATAAGCTTCTCGCGTCGCCGATCCACCGCACGGCGATGTTCGTCGGGAAAGCCCTCGCTGAGGCCGTCGTGACGACAGCACAGGTCGTGATCGTCCTCGTACTCGCGTTGGTGTTGGGAACGACCATCGCGACCGGCTTCCTCGGTGCTCTCAGTATCATCGTGATTGCGCTCCTGTTCAGTCTCGGATTCGCTGCGTTATCGAACATCGTTGCGCTAATAACCCAAGACGAGGACGCGACGATCCTCGTGACAAACTTCCTCTCGCTACCGCTGTTGTTCGTCAGCACAGCGTTTCTCCCGAAAACTCTACTACCGAAGTGGGTACAGACCGTGAGTACGGTCAACCCGGTGACCTATGGGGTCGATGCGATTCGGGTACTCATGCTCGATGGCTGGGTCTGGAGCGTACTCGGACCGTCACTTGCCGGACTCGTTGTCTTCGATCTAGTATTTGGCGCGATTGCGGTGGTGTTGATGAGGCGAGCAACAGACGCCACACCCCGCTGAGAGCTCCCTCAGAGCTTCTGTAGTCGAAAAGAATCACGTCGTATGTTTCGCATCATCCAATTGCCACGTTCACAACTCGAAGGCAGTCACGGATTCGTACGCTGGTCCATCAGAGGTGAGCGTACTTTCGGTGAGGTGAATTTCTGAGATTTCGAACCGACCGAGATCTGGACCACGCTCGCTGAGAATCTTCTGAACGTGTGCTTTTCCACCCGCGTGGTCCATCCGTGCGATGGTGGCGTGGGGGGTAAAAGCGTGATCAGCTGGTTCGAAGCCGATTTCGATCATTCGTTCTTCGATCGCCTCGTGGAGCAGACGGAGCCGTCCGCCGTCGTTTCGGATGCCAACCCAGATAACGCTGATATAATCGTGGCTCGGAAACACCCCGTATTCTCTCGCGTGTGCATTGAACGAGGACACATCAGCGGCGGCGATGGATTCAGCGAGCGTGGTCTCGACGGTACCAAGACGGTTTGGATCGACGCTACCGAGGAACTTGAGAGTGATATGGACCTGTTCCGGGTCGACGAGACGAACGCCATCGAGTGTCTCGAACGGAACTTGCGCAGTTCGGAGTTCGTCATTCGCATCGAGGTCGACGCTAACGAACAGTCGCATGCATAGTGATAGTGGCGCAGCCCTTAACCGTATTAGCTGCTAACCGCAAGTATGACTGAAGACGGCGATCCATCGCACCACTTCTCCGAAGGGGAGGGGTTTGGTGATCCATACGAAGGGTTCGACCTGGATCCAGAGTTCGACATCGATCCGAGCCGGGTCGATCCAGTCGATTCGCGGGTGCTTACAGACAATCTCGACGTAAGCCAACTACCGCAGGATCAGATCGACGTAGATCGACTTCTTGAGGTTGGCATCGAGTACACACAGATCAATCGCTACGAACAAGCAACCGAGACGTTCGAGCGGGTTGCCCGCCTCGCAGAAGACGACCATATCGAACAGGAAGCGTGGGTGAACAAAGGGGCCGCTCACGCGCAACTCGAAGAGTACGACGCGGCGATCGGTGCGTACAGAGACGCACTCCACATCGACGACGAAAGCGAACACGCTGCGACTGCCGAAACGAACCTCGCGTACGCGTTGTGGGAAGCGGGACGAACTGAGCAAGCACTCTCGCATGCAGAACGAGCGGTCGAGCTCGATCCTCGATTTGCGCAAGCGTGGTACAACCGTGGCTTCTTCCTCTCAGAGCGCGGGCTCGCCGAAGAATCCTTGAACTGCTTTAACAACGCCATCCGACTCGGCTTCCGTACTGCAGACATCCTCGAAGAGAAAGCGCGGGTACTCGAAGAGCTCGGCGAAGACGAAGAAGCAGAAGAAGTCGCAGCCGAAGCAGAAGAGATGCGACAGCGGGCCGAGAGCCGCATGATGGAATGACGTAATGTTACTCACAGAACGCGATACCGATCAAGGTCTGCTCGTCGCTGTCTGCGATACCGATATTGTCGGCGACACATTCGAGAGCGGATCCGTGAGCCTCACAGTCGAGGAGGAATTCTACGCCGACGAAGCCACTACAGTCGATGAAGCCACCGTGGTCGATGCGCTTTCCCGAGCAACGATTGCTAACATTGTCGGTACGAGAGCCGTCGAAGTCGCAATCGAACACGGTATTATCGATGAGAACGCGGTGCTCGATCTCGGTGAAACACAGCACGCACAGATGCTCCGTTTTTGATTTTCTATTATAACAAGTTTTGAAATAGTAGACTGAGGTCTGCCCGCTCGTAACTTCAAAGCGGAAGCTCCGGCTTGTCGTGAGGACCTGACGAAACCCGTTTATCCGGTTCTCGGTTACCTCCTCACATGTCCGAATCGTATCACACGCTTTCCAAGCGTGGTGAGTCCTCGTTCTCAGTGCAGGGATCAGAATTCATCGGCTACGCATCACCGAAATCGCAGGTTTCTGCCGCCGAGGCGTTCATCGAAACGGTCCAAGAGCAACACACTGACGCCACTCACAATGTCCCAGCGTACCGCGTCCGGACAGGAGACAACACGCTGGGATCTCATATGCTCCGTGAGTATTCGAACGACGACGGAGAGCCATCAGGATCTGCAGGAAAGCCGATGCTAAACGTCCTACAGGGGAAAGAACTGGAGAACGTGGTCGTCGTCGTGACGCGCTACTTTGGCGGAACGGAACTCGGCGTCGGAGGGCTCGTTCGTGCCTACTCGCGCGCTGTAAAGGAAGCAGTCGCCGACGCTGGTGTCATCGAAACAGTCCCGCACGAACGATTCACTGTGACCGTCGAGTACAGCGACTCAGGAACAGTCAGAGGAGTCCTCGAAAGCACTGGCGTCGAATTCGATGCACACTACGAAACTGACGTCTCATTCGACGTTCGAGTCCCCATCGAAAACGCCGAAAGCCTGCGTGACCGACTCCAGAGCGCAACGAGCGGACGTGCCAGAATAAACGGAGACGAATCAACCAGATCGTGAAAGCGCGTAGCCATCCGCAATGTCCTCACCCTCTCCGCCTTCTTCACCTTCATCTTCCTCACCGCCGCCTTCGCCCTCTCCTCCTTCTTCTCCGCCAACCTCGCCATCGTCTCCCTCTCCGCCTTCTTCTCCGCCACCGTCTTCTCCGCCGCCTTCTTCTCCGCCACCGTCTTCATCTTCGCCCTCTTCGCCTGGGCCAATACAACCAGCGAGAGCGAGGAGTCCCGTGACACTCGCCAGTCCCATCTTGATGTAGTCTCGTCGATGCATGCTCGGTCAGAGATCTGCAACTGTTATAGTGCTATTCCCTGTGACGTGGCTCAGTCACAAAGATTCAGTCAGCTACCCGATCCCGCTCTGGAGCACCACAGATCATCACCGCTCGTCTCAGTCGGTACCGAACGCACGATCGCCCGCATCACCGAGACCGGGAACGATGTAGCCGTTTTCGTCGAGACGATCATCGAGAGAGACGGTGAGGAGCGTTGCTTCGGGGAAGGCATCGCCGACGCGCAGGAGTCCATCTGGTGCGCTCACAGCCGAGAGAACGAACAGATTAGCCGGTTCGGGTTGGTCGTTGAGAACGGCTTCGAGGACAGTGCACATCGTGCTTCCAGTAGCGAGCATCGGATCGGCGACAATGACCGTATCCTCGGGTGTGATCGTCGGTAGCTTCACGTAATCAACCGAGATTGGGAACGCTCCAGCGTCATCCATGCCGGATTCTTCGTCTCGACCGGCGCTGATGACGCCCTGTCGTGCCTTCGGAAACGCTTTTAGTAATCCTTCAACGAACGGGGTTGCCGCTCTGAGAACGTTGATAATAACGACGTTTTCGATTCCTTTGATACGTTCGCCAGTCATTTCCGTGAGCGGTGTCGTCACCGGAACGTATTCGGTCTCCAGTGCTCCGTCGATGATTTCATAGCCACAGATGCGTCCGAGTTTCACCAGCCCTTTTCGGAATGGGACCTGCGCTGTTCCAGTATCGCGTATTTTTGAGAGTGTGTCACGTGCGAGTGCGTGCGTGATGAGTTGTACGTCGTCTCGATCTTCAATGGTCATACCTGTACGCCGGACAGCAGGGATCATAAATCACATTATACCGTTTTCTCGGTCGATCAGCCCTGAATCACCAGACTGCGGCGGTGTGAGCCAGTAGAGTGTGCGAGAGAAACGCAGTGTAGACGCTTGCCGAAGGGGATACAGGAATGGCGACACGCTTTTGCCGCCCGATCGGCGACTGTGAGCACATGACAGTAGCAGATAGGATTGAACGATACCGCCAAATCGTAGAGGAATGGGTACACGGACTCTACCATGGTATGATAGAACATCCTGCGTTCGAGCTCATTGAGAAAGAAGCCGAAGATATCGACGACGTGTTCATGCTCGCGTGCTTTCCGGATGCGTTTGGTGTTCCGAGTCCTATCTCCTACTACACTGCTGAGCTCCTCCCCCACCTCGCAACCGAATTCGAGCAGTGGGAACGGCGGCTGTGGGATCGGGAATCGATGATCGAACGGAAAGGCCAGCAGTATCACTTCTGATGGCATCATTTGTCTTCTTCGGCGGTAAGGGTGGAGTTGGTAAGACGACGGTCGCCTCTGCGTACGCTCTCCGCTGTACTGAAGCGGGACTGCGCACGATCGTTGTCTCGACAGATCCGGCTCACAGCACGAGCGACGTGTTCGAACAGGACTTCGACGATGAACCGACACCGGTTGACGGCTACGATGGTCTCTTTGCGATGGAAATCGACCCGAGTGAAGAGATCGACCAGCATCTCCAAGAGACGAAGCGAGCACTGAATGATCACGTTAGCCCATCGATGGTCAACGCAATCGACCAACAGATCGAGATGGCCCACCAAACGCCCGGCGCATACGAATCCGCCCTGTTTGATCGGTTCATCGAGGTGATGCGCACGACAGACGACTACGACCGAGTTGTCTTCGACACTGCCCCAACAGGCGGGACGCTGCGCTTGCTCTCGCTGCCGGAGTATCTCGAAGGATGGATCGATCGTCTCATGGACAAGCGTGCACGGAGCATCGACCTGTTCGAGAAGGCAGCGATCGGAGAGCGAGAGGCCCGACGGAAAGCCGAAAACGATCCGATTATCGCTCGACTGCGCGAACGGAAAGAGCGATTCGAGTTCGCCGGACGAATCCTCAGCGAGGAGGCGAGCTTCTACCTCGTTCTCAACCCCGACGAACTCTCGATCCGGGAAACGAGTCGAGCGATCGATGACCTCACTGGCCACGATCTATCTGTCTCCGGAGTAGTCGTTAACCGACTGACGCCCCAACCCGACGACGATGAGCAGGGAACGGGTGGACAGTTCCTCCGAGAACGACGCGAGAGAGAACTCGAACGACTCGAAACCATCCGTGCGTTCGATGAACCACTCCTCGCAACGATCGAAACGCGCGTCGGTGAAGTGAAAGGCAGCCTCCTTGATGATGTCGCCGACGAACTAACGATCGAAATCACACCTCAGACAGGCGCTCACTGAGATAAGAGATAAGATTATTACTACTGTCTACCGAGGAATAGTATGGACTGGACGATAGCACGTGGAGGAGGGCTAAACGTGGGTATAATTGGGATTCTCTTGCTGGCTTCGGTTCTATACGCTGAGTCTACACCGCTAGTTTTGGTTCTCGCGCTACTTGGTCTCAGCTTCGTGTATCATGGCGTTTCGATAATACGTACTGGATCGTACAATCCAGTGTGACGAACGTATACAAACGATAACGAAGCGAATTCCGACTCGAACGGAGCGTTTGCGTGCTACAATTCCCAGTACGCTGTAGCTGTAAATCCCCGCGAGGGTTTTTCTTTCGCGGAACCGTACTGTCTATCGATCATGGTGTTCGACTACGACAAAACGGTATCTGAGCGTGCCGACACCGCAACTGCGACGTTTGCGCTTGGATGTTTCTGGGGACCGGACGCACGATTTGGCGCAATGGATGGGGTCATTCGGACCCGCGTCGGCTACGCTGGCGGAACGACGGAGAGCCCTTCGTATCACAGCCTCGGCGATCACACGGAAGTGTTTCAGGTCGATTACGATCCGAATGAACGCTCGTATCGAGAGCTGCTTGAGCTCGTCTTCGCTGCGCACGACCCACACCAACAGCCGACGAAGACGCAGTATCAGAACGTCGTGTTTTACACATCAGACGACGAGCGAAGAGTGATCGAATCGGTCCTCGAAGAACGCGGGCAATCCATCGACGATATCGCAACGAGGATCGAACCACTCGATGTGTTCTACGCGGCCGAACCGTACCATCAGAAGTATCGACTTCGGAATCACCGACTTGCAGAGCAGTTCGCGGACTATGATGATGAAGCGTTTCGAGAATCACCAGCCGCGGCGACACTCAACGGATTTGTTGCGGATCACATCGACAGTGACGATCTTGGCAGTAATCTGAGGGCACTGCTCACTGACGTTGAGGCAGCCTGAACACCGGAGCAGTTCGAACGCCTACCGAAACCGTTCCACCGACGAGATTACCCGTTCCGATTTTTGTCCGTATATGGGGACAAGCGTTCGATATATGGATAGTATACGCATCATTCAGTCTCATATATCCGCCAGAGGATAGAATAAGTTATTTTCGAACGTTCACCGCATATGACAATCAACACGAAGGCTTATGTGTTCCAAATCAGGATAGATATTCGAAACCATGGTACAGATAGTCTGGCTCGTGCTCACGGTGTTGGTGCTGTTCAGTATCGGTTATTTGGGATATTCGAAATATCTCGCTCAGTTCGTCGAATTGGACGACAGCGAAGATACACCGGCACACAAATACGATGATGGACAGGAGTACGTACCGGCGAAGAAGCCGGTGTTACTCGGACACCATTACTCAAGTATTGCCGGTGGTGCTCCCATCGTTGGCCCGATCACAGCGGGCGCTGTCTGGGGATGGGTGCCAGCGCTGCTGTGGATCGCTATCGGGAATCCTTTGATGGGTGCTGTCCATGACTTCCTTTCTTTGTCGGGCAGCTTGCGACACGAAGGGAAGTCGATCGGGTACATCATCGGTGAGTACGTCGGTGAGCGCGGTAAGAACATGTTGCTGTGGTTTGCGTTCTTGACGATCATTCTCGTCGTTGGGGTGTTCGGACTGGTCGTTGCCGTCGTGTTCAATGCGTATCCGAGTGCAGCGACCGCGAGCATCCTCTATATTCTCCTCGCGGGGGTGTTTGGGATCTACCTCTACCAGCTCGATTTGCCGTTTATTGCTGGAACGGTGGTGTTCGTCACGGGCGTGTTTATGAGTGTGTTGGTCGGCATCCAAAACCCCCTCGCACTGTTCCCGGCCGCAGAGGCAGGCACGTATCCCGCGAACACGATCGTTCTCTTTTCTGGTAGTGGCTCGTGGATACCAGGAGCAGAAGCACTCGGAGCGAACACCGCAGCGTGGGTTCCAATCGTGCTCATCTACGCGTTCTTTGCAAGTGTTCTCCCTGTGTGGATGCTGCTGCAACCGCGTGATTACTTGTCTTCGTTCCTGCTCTATGCGGGTGTCGGCGGTGCCCTTCTCGCAATCATCGTTGGGACGCTTCTCAGCAACACCAGCGAGCCGCTCACCATCGGCCTCGATCCGTTTTACGGGTTCATGGGAACAGTGGGACTGCCGCTGTTTCCGCTGTTGTTCGTCACAATCGCGTGTGGTACCATTAGCGGCTTCCACTCGCTGGTCTCTTCGGGGACGACGGCAAAACAGCTCAACAAAGAATCCGACGCGCGCGTCATCGGCTACGGCGGTATGCTCGGTGAAGGTCTTCTAGCCACAGTCGCTCTGGCGACGCTCGCGGTCGTCGGCGTCACGGAAGGATCGGGAATTGCTCTGGCGTTGCCAAACTTCGCAACCGGTGGCGGTATCATCTTCACGAGTCTCAATATTCCACCTCGCTACGGCGCACCGTTCATGGCACTTGTGTTGGTGAGTTTCCTGCTCACAAGCACCGACACGGCTGTGCGTCTCGGTCGCTACATGTTAGAAGAGATCGTCGGAACGCCCGAAACCGCGACAGAGAAGATGGCAGTGAATCGCTACGCCGCTGCTGGCGTACAGGTCGGTCTCGGTTACCTGCTCGTAACGAGCGGGAGCTGGGAGAGCCTGTGGCCGCTGTTCGGCGGTGCAAACCAGCTGCTCGCGGCGCTTGCGCTCTTGACCGCAACCATCTGGCTCGCCAACTGGGATGAGAGCAAGCAGCTCCTGAGCACGGGCGTTCCGATGGCGCTCATGACCGTAATCACCATCATCGCGCTGTTGTATCTCGCATTCTGGCAGAACCTCGCTGGAAAGTTGCTCAACCCATCGTGGATGGCAGAAAACGGCGCGATCACTCAGCTCTCAGTCGCGTTGCAGATCATCATCGCGCTCATCCTCGTCGTTCTCGCAGTATCACTCGTCCGAATGGGGATCTCGAATATCAAAGCTGTACGGAGCGAAGCCAGCGCGGCAGTCACCGACGGTGGTGAACCAGACGGAGACTAAAAAGTCGATACATCACTGAAAATTCCTGTTACTGACGATACCCGATGAGAGAAGACAAATCAAGAAGACGAAGTGTTCTCACTGTTTGAGACGGCGCACGAGTCGATCGAATAGTCCTGCAGGCTCAGGATCTCGCCAGGGAGCGAATAGTCCAATATCAGCGTTCTTGCTTTTCACACTGTCCTGAGCTTCGGGTGCGACGACGACGAGATGAATCTCGTAATGACCGTAGTATCCGAATTTGAGGAGCGTTCGATCACGAAAACCGGAAGCGAACGTACGGACCGCATCGGTAATCTCGGGAACGATGAGTACGAACGTAAAATCGGTGCTGTAGTGCGTTTCGTCGCCTTCGATCCACTCGTCCGCGAGCTCGTGTCCGAGATCGACGAGCGAAGTGAGATCGTCACGCGTAACGCTGCGTTGACGACGAGCAAACAGATATTCCTCAGAACCGTGATTAGCGTAGTTGATCGACGAGTGAAGGAAGTGTTTCTGATGCTCGATACGCAGTTGTCCGGAGAGAGTGAACGATTCCCCTCGAACGTTCGTTTCCTGTTCGAGATCGTAGCTGTGCATCAGCCCATCCGCGATACGGTCTAGGTACTCATCATCCCAATCGGGAACATCTTCGCGGGGGCGAGCGCGTGACGGAGTGGAATCTGACGGAGATGGACGGACGTCTGAATCGTTCACGGTATCGGAATCGTCACTCATCGTATCAGAGATCGGCAGTAGGCGATGTTCGTCGCACGATCTGAGTGTCCATGACCGATCATTGGTATCGGTATACAAAAGAACACGGACCCCACGCGAACCTTTAAATTCAATCACCAGATATCCTGAAGTACGAGGATCGATAGCATGGATGATGAACAAACCGAGGCATGCGGTCGTTGTGGAATGACGAGTGTCGTCGACGCAGTTGGGGACGAGGACAGGCGCTGTGGGTTTGATAGTGAACGAATCGAACTTGACGACGAGGAACTTCGTCTGGCGTCGACACCGGCGGTCGTTGCTGGACGAGTGAAGCGGCGATTGGATGAGCTAGCAACGAAGTTTATCCACGGTCGGTAACACCGTCGTTGTGCGACGCTTGCTCGTACTCATCGCCTGCAGTTTCGTTACTACATAAAGAGCCAATCCTGTCGATAGTTGTGTCGGTCGGAGGGGTTTTTATACTCGCAGACGTAGCCGAAATAGGAGATGGAAGAAAGCGTTACCGGATTCATCGACCGGGGGTCGTGGGGAGATGTCGTCGAGCTCGGTGAACGAATCACACGAGCGCTCGGGGATTGCGGTGTCGATGGCGCAGCTTTCGAAGAATGGGACGAGTGGCGGCCAAAAAGCCACGAGCGGTTGGACAAAGATGTCAACGAAAAGACCGCACAGCAAGCCAGCGTTGACGAAAGCACGGGAGAAAAGGCCGGAAAGGATCCTGATGACGATCTCAAAACAGCAGGAGAGAAGCTTTCAGAGTCCTATGAGAAGCTCGATGAAGACACCGAGGAAGCCGTCGATAAGTGGAACGAGTCGATAGATTACGTCGCGCGTGCGGCCGATTCAGCGAGCCGGAAGGCGATTCGTGCGGTTGAGGGTGCGGTCTACAAGAACGTCATGACGCAGCTTGCACCCTATTATTTCGACAACGACGTTATCAGCGCGAATCTCCAGCGTATCGACGATGACGATCCCACGTACCGCCTCGAAGTGAACATCAACGACGACGATCTGCGAATACACGTCTCGAACATTTTAGCCGACTACGAGCAGTCAGTCGATCGGTGGCACATCGACTGTGAGAAAGACACTGAAATTCTGGAGGCCATCGAAGGGGCCGACGTTCCCGAAAACGGCACAGACTCGGACCCAACAACCAATTGAACCAGCCGCGCGCTGGCGCGCGCAATCGGGCGTGATATCCCGATACTGTAGGATCGAAATGCAGATATAGTAACAGAAGTGAAGATCGTGAGTGCACGAGTGAGATGTCGATCTTGGTTATATTCCTCCTATCGTTGGTTAGGTACCGCTTTAGAAAGATATGTTATGCAAATGTGTATGATAATTCCGATTTCCGAGCCAGAACATTCACAATACTGGCCGTTGTGAAGTAGTTTATGCCAACCGACACGGCTGTGGTTCTCGCGGCGGGAGAAGGGACTCGTTTGCGTCCACTTACCCGTAACCGTCCGAAGCCGATGTTACCGGCCGGGAATCGTCCGATCGTCGAGTATGTTTTGGATGCTCTGATTGAGGCCGGGATCAAGCGCATCTGCCTCGTCGTGGGTTACAAGCGCAGCCGGGTACAGGAACACTTCGGAGCGAAGTACCGGGATGTTCCAATTCAGTACGTCGTTCAGTCGAAACAGCTTGGCAGCGGGCACGCGCTCCAACAGGCCAAAAATAAACTCAGTGGGTCGTTCGTCGTTGTCAACGGCGACCGCGTCATCGAACCGTCGATCGTTACTGACGTTCTCGAAGCGTCCGAAGAAGATGACGCGGCGACACTCGCGGTTCTCGAACGGCCAGTTGAAAGCCGCTACGGTGCAGTCGTTATGCGCGGGTCGACCATCGTTGAGTTGATCGAAAAGCCCGATGATGAGTATCGGCTCGTCAACGGGGGCGTATACGTGTTCGATGAACGGATCTTCGATGCACTCGCAGAAACGCCGCGCCAGAACGGGAGCCTTCTGTTGACCGATGCAGTCGATCTACTAATTTACGAGGCGACAGTTCGAGGTGTCCGAACCGAAGGACTGTGGTCTGATGCAACATACCCGTGGGATCTGCTCTCTGTTTCGCGTGCACTACTTGAACACGAACTCGTTGACGGTCCACAGCACGAATCAGGCGTGTGGGTCGCAGACAGCGCAATCGTACACGACGACGCGACACTCCAGTCGCCGGTCGTTATTGGACCAGACTGCGAACTGGGACCAGGAGCGGTGATCGGACCCAACGTCGCGCTGGGTCGAAATGTAACGGTTGGGGCGAACTCGACTGTCGAGTCGAGCGTCATCGACACCGACACACGGATTGGTGCGGGTAGTACACTGCTCGATTGTGTGACCGGACAGGATGTCGATCTCGGAGCCGGGACAGTCGTTCCTGGTGGCCCAGCCGACGTCCAAATCAACGAGAGCCTCTTCCGTGATGAGCGGCTTGGAGCAGTGTTCGCCGACAGAGTTCGTTCTGGCGGCGGGGTCCGCTGTAAACCAGGGGCACTCGTCGGTACGAACGCCCGACTCGGAACTGGAGTCGTCGTCGATGGTCACGTTCCCGAACGCGCGGAGGTAGTACGATAATGTGTGGAATTATTGGATGTGCTGGCTGTGATGGAGAGACACTCGATACGCTGATGCACGGGCTTTCGAAGCTCGAATACCGAGGCTACGATTCAGCTGGCGTTGCGCTCTCGAATCACTCACTCAGCGTTGAACGAAAGGCGGGCAAACTCGATGCACTGAGAGATGCACTCTCGAATTCGAGTTTGAACGGAAACGGAAACGGAAATGAGAGCGTGATCGGTGACGGGTCTGGCGTGACGACTGCGGGCGACCCCGGAAACGATGCCCACGCGCCAGTCGGGATCGGCCACACTCGCTGGAGTACACACGGTCCGCCGACGGACGACAACGCCCACCCGCACCGAGATTGTACGGGTCGCGTTGCAGTCGTTCACAACGGAATCATCGAGAACTACCAGGAACTGCGTGATGATCTCTCCGAGGCAGGACACGAGTTCAAAAGCGACACGGACACAGAGGTCGTCCCGCACCTGATCGAATCGGCTCTCGACTCGGGAATACCGCCGGAATCAGCTGTTCTCTCTGCTGTCTCGAAGCTCGAAGGGAGTTATGCGATTGCAGCTGTCATCGCTGGCGTTGATCAGGTGTTCGCCGCACGGAACGACTCGCCGCTCGTGCTTGGTGTTGGAGACGACGAATACTTCCTCGCGAGCGACGTTCCTGCGTTCCGCGAGTTCACTGATAAGGTCGTCTACCTCGACGACGGCGAGTTCGCAATCATCAACGATGACGGATGGCGAGTGACCGACATCGATGGTGAGCCAGTAGAGAAGTCGGTGAGCACTGTCGAGTGGGATCCCGAAGAAACTGGAAAAAGTGGGTACGACCACTACATGCTCAAGGAGATCCACGAGCAACCGCGTGCGCTGCGTCAGTGTCTCCAGAGTCGTGTTGATGAACTCGGTGGACAGGTGACGCTCGAAGAGCTCGGCGATATAAACCCATCTTCGGTCCAGTTCGTCGCCTGTGGAACCTCATATCACGCTGCCCTCTACGGCGCGCAGTTGCTCCAGTCGGTTGGCATTCCTGCGCAGGCGTTCATCGCAAGCGAGTACGCGACGAGCGTTCCTCCGATCGGCGACAACCTCGTTATCGGTGTCACGCAGAGTGGTGAAACCGCAGACACATTGAGCGCGCTGCGGGAAGCCCGCCGCCGCGGTGCACGTACGCTCGCCGTCACGAACGTCGTCGGATCGACAGCAGCCCGTGAATGTGACGACGTGCTTTATATCCGCGCTGGACCGGAGATCGGTGTCGCCGCAACCAAAACGTTCGCCTCACAGCTGGTCACACTCTCGCTGTTGACGCTCCAGTTGGACGGAGAGGAGGACAACCGTGAGGCGATCGCCGGACTTCGGGATCTTCCGAGCAACGTTCAGGCCATCCTCGACGACACGAAAGCAAAAGAAATCGCAGAGGAGTACCACGACTCTGATGCGTACTTCTTCATCGGACGAGGGTTACACTACCCTGTCGCACTCGAAGGGGCACTGAAGTTCAAAGAGATCAGCTACGAGCACGCAGAAGGCTTCCCAGCGGGTGAACTCAAACACGGTCCGCTGGCGCTCGTGACCGACAACACGCCGGTGTTTGCTGTCGTCACTGGAGACGGTGAGCAGGCCCGAAAGACGATCGGCAACGTCAAAGAAGTCGAAGCACGTGATGCGCCCGTCATCGCCGTCACGGACGGCGTCTCAGATGTTGAACGCTACGCCGACCACGTTCTGCGCATCCCTGAATGCACACCCCGGACTGCGGCAGTGCTTGCAAACGTCCAGCTCCAACTCGTCTCCTACCACGCCGCAGCACAACTCGGGCGACCGATCGACAAACCACGGAACCTCGCAAAGAGCGTGACAGTCGAGTAAGAAGATATCAGTCTCCCGCGTTCGCTCGTACTAATCACGTTTTCACTACTGTGTCGGCTGAGAGAGGAGGATCTGACTGCGCTGCTATAATCTACGGAGTGTTTTGGCTACCGTGGCTATCATATCAAGAATTCCACCGGCATCGAGAGCAGAATTCGAAGTTGCACTACGGTCAGACTTAGACTCAGACGTAGACGTAGAATCTGTCTTCTCGACGTTCGGTCCTTCTGTTCGAGGGCAGCCAACAGTTGGGTCGTCTGGTATGGTCGGCCCGTACTGATTGTTCGGTCCCACGTCCACTCGTTGGAATGGATCATCGATTCCTTGCCGGACAGCCTCTCCGCGAGCGCCTGTCGGTTCTCGTTCGTGTGCAAACCAGTTCCAGTCGATGACGGACCGTTCCTCGGGAATCCCCCGAATATCGACTGCTTCTTGGGGTCGATCGAGCGTGTCTTCAGTGTACGCGAACGTGTTGTGGTGGATAGACAGCGCTTTCCCCGCAAGGAGCGGGTCATCACAGGAGATATTCTCGGAGAGACGGTGCATATCGAAGGCGTGTGAGATAGGATTCGGGCCAATGAGATTGTACTGCGCCTCATAGCCGTTCGTCGCGTAGCCGAATCCAGTGACAGCGTGCCGATTCGCATCGAAATACGTGTGTTCAATCCGGCTGTAGCCGTCGTAGAGTTCGATCCCGTATCCGAGCGTCTCCATTCGGTTGTGGTGAATCGCATTGTGATGGGCGTACCCTTCCGTCGCGTACTCCCGTGCTCCGAAGGCGATGGCAGCGTGCGGCCACCCGAATAGTTCACAGTTGTCGACCTCCGCTGTGTCGCCAAAGAGGTGAAGTCCGCAGCTGTAAGCCTCCTCTTTCTCGTCGAACTCCTCGCGCGGATCGAAGTAGTCCGTTCGCGGTCCGCGGAGCCGCAAGCCCGTAACACGGACACTGTCGGCCCGCGAGCGAATGAACCAGCGAGGACTGGCGTCGGTGTACACCAACCCGCCATCAGAACCATCGCGTCCCCGTCCCGAAGCGAGCGTGACTCCCTCTTGTAATGGTATGTTCGCTTCACCCGTGAGATCGATCTCCGCGTCGTCAGCGATGTAGACGATCGTGTTCGCGGATGCCGTATCGAGTGCCGCGAGCAACGCGGCCCGCGAATCGACGATCGTATCGGCTCGTTCCGGCTCGATATACCGATCGTACCCGTCGCCACCACCAACAACTGGACTGGCGTTCGTCATCGCGTTCGAAGTGTTCCCGGCCACTCGATTACGTTCGTCGTAACCGACCGTAAACGTGTGTACACAGACGTGCTGTTCTTGGTCGCCGGAAGACGGGCAAGCGATGAGATCGACGGATTGTGAGGTGAGATGAAACGCCCTAAAGTGACGTCAATACATGAAGATTATCGAAGCCAATAGACAAGGATGAGGCTGATGCCAACCACAAGCGAGACAGCGACGAGAGTGGAATCATCCGTCACGGGCAACTGCCTCTTTTCGTCCGATACGTCGCTTTTCGCGTGAATTCGGGTTTGGGATGCTTCAGCGTCGGTCATCTCCCACGTGGCCGTATCTCCCTCCACGCGATCGGCAGACGAGTTCAGAATTTCGCCCGGCATTGTCAGCGTGTATCGAACGGGAACCGTAAGGGAATCTGGCCCAGATGCGGCGTCGGATGCTTCGAATGTCCGATCCGTATAGATCACTCTCCCGTTTCGTTTTGTGACCGAGATCAAACTGTTGTTGGCTGGTGTATAGTCCTCAAGACGAATCGTTACGGTCACATTCCTGCCATTGACTGACTCCGAGTACTCGATATTCCCCACGCGAGTTCGGTTTATTTCCGACATCGATTTATTCATTATATATTCTTCCGTCGAAGAGTAGCCCTCACTCCGCGCTCCACGCTGAATATATGAGTACGCGTTCGTACTGATGTTCAGTCGCATCTCGTACGACGAGATCGTTCCATCTTCATCAACGGACGAATCAACTGAGATTGGAATCGTGAGACAGCCACTCAGAGAAACCAACGAAACAAGAAGGACACAAATCCCGATCCACCGACCAGTAGGTCCCCGTACCATCAGCCATCTGTTGAGAGATGAATTATAAATATCTAATCGTTTTTAGAGACGGTGACTGTTCTAGTATACCAGCCGGGGGTAACGGTCTTGATAGATTTCAGTGTAGCCGCGATCGATCGCCGAGTCGTGTCTGTTTCGATGAGAAGTCAAGGGGGCTAAGTGGTTCCGTCGCCCGGTGTGAGATATGCAGGGAACGGGGCCGCCAGCGAAGATGGCCGCGAATCGGGACGACCTCACCCCGATGATGAGTCAGTACTTCGAGCTCTGTACCGAGTTCGACGACTCACTCGTGTTGTTTCAAGTCGGAGATTTCTACGAGACGTTCTGTGAAGCTGCAGAGATCTCCTCGCGCACGCTCGAAATCACGCTCACCAAACGCGAGGATTCCTCAGGAACGTATCCGATGGCGGGGATTCCGATCGATAATGCGGCCTCGTACATCGAAACGCTGCTCGATGCTGGCTACCGGGTTGCTATCGCTGATCAGGTACAAGATCCATCAGAGGCATCCGGTGTGGTCGACCGGGCGGTTACACGCGTCGTGACACCGGGGACGGTGCTTGAAGATGAACTGCTCGCCGCCGGAACGAACAACTACCTCGCGTGTCTGATCACTGCGGACGAGAAAAGAGCGGGCAAAAAGGGTAATACGAGTGGAAACGCCACTGCCGTCGCATTTCTCGATATCTCGACTGGCGAGTTCCGCGTTACGAGCGGTGACAGCGTGGTCATACAGGACGAACTCGATCGGCTCGCACCATCAGAGGTGATCACTGCCGACGGATCGACAGTCGGAGCTGAGTTCACCGTCGATGGGATGCAGACGTCGTTCCGAACGGAGGCGTTCGATCCTGATGTGGCCCGTGAACGCGTTGCATCGTACGTCTCCAATCCCGAAGCGGTGCTCGAATCAGAGATCGAAATCCGCGCTTGTGGTGCCCTGCTCGCGTACGCAGAGTACACCCAAGGAGTCGATGCGGGTGGGATCGACTACATCGCCCGGATCACACGCTACTCTCCTCGGGAGTCGATGCGTCTCGATGCGACTGCGCTTCGATCGCTCGAGATTTTCGAGAACCGAGACGGCGGCGATGAGCACACGCTACTGGGCGTTCTCGATCAAACATCGTGTGCGCTCGGACGGCGGACGCTCACTCACTGGCTGCGCCGACCGCTCGTCAATCAGGCGGAGATCGAGCGACGACACGACGCTGTCGAGGAGTTCGTCTCACGGTCACTCGTTCGAGAGGAGGCGCGCGATCTCCTCCGTGATGTGTACGACATCGAGCGGCTCATCACTCGTGTTTCGCGTGGTCGGGCGAACGCCCGTGATCTCCGCTCGCTCAAAGAGACACTCGATGTCGTTCCCGAACTGAAAGCGGCGCTTGCGAGCATCGAGTGTGCCCCACTCACAGAACGACGCGAGATGCTAGACGAACTCGCCGACATCCGCGGACTCATCGGTCGGGCTATCCAGGCCGAGCCTCCCATCGAAGTGACCGAAGGAGGTGTCATTCAGGAGGGATACGACGACGATCTCGACGCGTTACGTGCGACCGAACGCGACGGACGCGAGTGGGTGGCCGATCTCGAAGCGCACGAGCGCGAACGTACCGGAATCGGTTCGCTGAACGTCGGCTACAACGAGGTCCACGGCTACTACATTGAGGTCACAAATCCCAATCTCGACCGGGTTCCCGACGACTACACGCGCAGGCAGACCCTAAAGAACTCAGAGCGCTTCTACACGCCAGATCTCAAACGACGCGAGGACGAAATCCTTGGGGCAGCCGAGCGTGCTGACGAACGAGAGTACCAGCTCTTCACCGAGGTTCGTGATGAGGTCGCTGCTGCAGCAGAGCGCGTCCAGCAGGTCGCGTCGGTGCTCGCAGATCTCGATGTGCTCGCAACGCTTGCACATATCGCTGCAGAGCGCGATTACACGCGACCGACACTGGGCGGGACAGGAATACACATTGACGCCGGTCGTCACCCTGTCGTCGAAACGACCGAGGAGATGTTCGTTCCCAACGACACCGATCTCACCGACGAGCGTCTCGCCGTCATTACCGGCCCGAACATGAGCGGAAAATCAACGTACATGCGTCAGGCCGCTCTCATCGTTCTTCTCGCACAGATCGGGAGCTTTGTCCCTGCCGACGCGGCCACCCTTCCAGTCGTTGACCGTGTCTTCACCCGCGTCGGTGCGAGCGATGACATCGCGGGGGGACGCTCGACGTTCATGCGCGAAATGGCAGAGCTATCCGAGATACTCCACAATGCGACCGATCGATCACTTGTCTTGCTCGACGAGGTCGGTCGGGGAACGAGCACAGCCGACGGGCGCGCCATCGCGTGGGCAGTCACGGAGTTCATCCACGACGAGATCGGTGCAACGACGCTGTTTGCAACCCACTATCACGAGCTGACGGCTATCGCAGACAGTCGATCGGACATACTGAACCTCCATTTCACCGTCGATCGGAGCAACGGAGAAATGACGTTTCTCCACACCGTCGTTGGAGGGGCGTCCTCGGCCTCCTACGGCGTCGACGTTGCACAACTCGCGGGCGTTCCTGTCCCGGTCATCGAGCGATCGCGTGCGCTGCTTGAGGACGGGCTCCCGAGCACAACAAAGCCAGACGAGCAGACGAACGGCCACTCAACGGCTGACAGCGATTCGTCGATGACTTCTGCGTCGGTCGCTCACTCTCCGCCGTCATCTACTCACGAGAATGGCCGCGGTAGTGATTTCTTGCTCGATCTCGAAGAGACTATTCGAGATCTCTCGATCGCAGATATGACACCACTCGAAGCCCTCACGACGCTCAACGACATCCAGCAACGGATTGATGACCGCGAGCGACGGAGCGATGACCGTTAGAACGCTCGATACCGAAACAATCGAACGCATTGCCGCGGGCGAAGTCGTTACTCGTCCGGCGAGTGCTGTGGCCGAACTCATCGAGAATGCGCTCGATGCGGGTGCAACTCGGATCGAGATCACTGCAGAGAACGGTGGACTCGACCGAATCCGTGTCGAGGACGACGGACACGGTATGAACGAAGCAGACGCTACGCTCGCCGTCCAGCACCACACGACGAGCAAGATCGAGGACGCAACGGATGTCGAACACGTCGAAACGCTCGGGTTTCGCGGTGAAGCCCTCCCGAGCATCGCAGCGGTTGCTCGCCTCGAACTGACGACGAAAACAGCTGATACGATCGCTGGAACACGTGTTACTGTCGAAGATGGTGAAACGTCGGTCGAGACTGCTGGCCGCGGTGTCGGAACGACCGTCGAGGCGAGCGATCTTTTTTCGAGTCTTCCAGTGCGACGAGAGTCGCTCGGATCGCCATCACAGGAGTTCGCGCGAATGAGCCAGCTGGTCTCACACTATGCCCTTACGCGGCCAACGGTGCGCTTTCGCCTCACGCACAACGACCGCACCGTCGTCTCAACACCCGGAACCGGGCGTACTGATGCCGTTCTCGCAGTCTACGACCGATCGACCGCCGGACAGAGCACCGAATTCGAGTTCGCGTTCGAAGCTGAGAGCGAGGCGACAGTCCACGTTCGGGGATTGCTCGTCTACCCCGCTGTGACGCGATCGAAGCCAACACACGTCTACACAGCTGTCAATGGTCGTCCGGTTGGGAACACGATGATGCGGAACGCAGCACTCGCGGGCTACGGAAGCCTCCTTCCCTCGGATCGGTATCCGATCGCCATCGTTTCGGTTTCACTCGCTCCCGAGGCCGTGGACGTGAACGTCCACCCTGCCAAGGAGACGGTTCGATTCGTTGACGACGAGTGGGTGGCGACAGCTGTCGAGCGAGGCGTCTCTGATGCGCTCTCTGGGACCGACCTCTCCCGACAGGCTGAGTTCGACTTCGATGCTCCGATCACAGAAAAAAGCAGCACGTCAGCGTTCGATGACGTATCCGTCATCGGGCAGTTTCGGGGACTGTACCTGCTCTGTGACGCTGGTGACGAGTTGCTCGTTGTCGATCAGCACGCAGCTCACGAACGTGTTAACTACGAGCGTCTTCAGGAACTCGCGGCCGATGAGATCAGTTCGGTTTCACTCGATCCGTCGCCGACGCTCTCGCTCACAGCAGCCGAAGCGGCAACGATCGAGGCACACCGCGATGCCATCGAGTCATTGGGATTCCAACTCGAAGCATTCGGAACCAATACGTACAGAGCGACAGCGATGCCGGCGCCACTCGGCCGTGTGGCCGACAGCGAAGCGGTCCACGACGTGCTCGATACGTTTCTCGCAGACGATACCCCATCCCCAACCGACCCGCGCGATGCGCTGCTCGCTGATCTCGCGTGCCATCCGTCGTTTCGAGCCGGTGATGAACTTTCGCGCTCTGAAGCGACCGCTCTCGTCGAACAGTTGGGTGCCTGTGAACAGTCGTTCTCCTGCCCGCACGGGCGTCCAACAGTACTCTCAATCGGAGAGTCGATGCTCGCGCGGAGTTTCGACCGACAGAATACACGCTTTGGATAACCGTCGTTTCCACAGGAGTGAGAGCACACGAATCCCCGTGAGTCTCTTCGTTGCAGTCGCTCTGTATGGTTTAGATATCCGATCGATTGACCCGCTGGATCGTGAGACTCGCGCTTGATTGGAGCGTCGTGTGGTCGGAAAACGCGACGGATTGGTTCTCTTCGAGTGTGCTATATCGTTCTGTTGCGCCGTCAAATCATGGCGTTGACTCCGCAATGGAGATCATCTGACCGTACTCCGAATCCCCCGAACAAACGCATTAGCCATCGAGTTTTACAGCACTGCCGGTCAGCGCCATGTGTAAGAAGACGATACCGAAGCCAATCGGAGCGAGTACAGCGATAAAAAGTCCACCCAACCCTCTTCCAACATTCAGGACACCGATGTTGTACAGTTGCCAGCCCATGAATCCGCTGAGGAGCAGACACGAAAGGGCAATGATTCCCGAAAATAGCCGCACAGAGGGAGTAAGATCGCTCACGGCCACTCGATTATGGTGTTCCTCGGAAGATCAGTTCCGTTTTCGATGTCGAGATGCCGTCCCACGATCCCAACGGATCCGAAATCGATACCAAGGACAGTGGCGGGAGTCGTTGTGAGCGACAGGTGGACGAACAGTTGAAAGACAGAGAGCGGACGCTCCAACGACCGAGAGCACCGAGTAATCGTGTACCGATGCGCTCTCGCATTCCTTATCGGTGGATCGTTACAGATTCGATCAGTACGTCGTCCACTGGTCGGTCCTGTGCAGCCGTTTCGACCGATCCAATCTCGTTGACGACATCCATTCCGTCCACGACTTCACCGAACACCGAATGCCGGCCATCAAGATGGGGCTGTGCGTCGAGTGTGATGAAAAACTGCGATCCGTTGGTGTTCGGACCGGAGTTGGCCATCGACAGTGTTCCTGGACCATCGTGAGACAGATCGTCGTGGAACTCATCGTCGAACTGATACCCGGGACCACCGCGTCCGGTGCCGGTCGGGTCCCCGCCCTGAATCATGAATCCATCAATGACGCGATGAACGAGAACGTCGTCGTACAGCGGCTCGTTCTGCTTTGTTTCGTCCGTCTCGGGATCGGTCCACTCCTTGCTCCCAGTGGCAAGTCCAATGAAGTTCTCGACGGTGCGCGGTACACGCTCTTCGAACAGTTCGACCTCGATATCACCGTGGTTCGTGTGGATCCGCGCGTTTGGATTGTCGCTCATACATTTAAATCGTCTCCTGGTAGGCTGAAAAGGGTGCCGATCAGCGGTCTGTGGTTCGATTGATGGGTTACACGGTTGATGAGCACTCAGCTCCCCGTGAGTGCTTCTTCGTATCCGTATCGCACGTTGTTGTAGAGAATGACTACGATAGCGACGAGAATTCGAATCATGATGAGCAGACTGCCGAGCTCGACGAGATTGACGACAAGATCCAGTTCGGCGATTCTGATCAGAACAATCTCAGAAGTGAGAGTGCCAGCGAACCACAACGCGAATGCGATCCAGAACGCTTCATCGCGCAAAAGGAGGGTAGTGAGTGTCGAGAGGACCATATATTTTCAATACGTGCTTTCGAATATATTTTTTCTGGGTCCGCGTGAGGTTCGTTGCGCAGTTCAGAATGCTTCGAGTGCTTCGAGCGTCTCGGCTGCGCGTCCGTCGTCGATAGCATCACGCGCCAGTGCTAACCCGTCCTCAATCGTTGCTGCGTCTTCGCGGGCGTAGATGCGGAGTGCAGCATTGAGCGCGATCGCATCAGCAAAGCTGTCCTCACGGTCACCAGTCAGAACCTCTCGGGTGATCTGTGCCGAGGCTGTGGGAACGTCCTCGACAGCGAGATCATCGCTCGTCATGTCCATCCCGTACTCTGCGGTTTCGATCTCGAAGTCATCGAGGTCGCCGTCGGTCGAAACGGCCACCTTCGTCGATCCGGGTCGGACGTCGTCGTAGCCCTCCATTCCTTGGAACATGACGACTCGTCGGATGTCATAACGTTCGCTCTCCGCGAACGTATCGATGATGCGCTTGGCGTAGGGGAGGTGATAGAAGCTCCCGAGGTGAACGGTTGCGTCTGCGGGGTTCGCGAGCGTCTCGATCGTGTTAACGAACGTCCGGACGCCCATCTGATCACGACGGTCGAAGAGATCGTGGACAGCCGGGTTGACGTTCGGTTGGTAGTAGAACCCGAATCCAATCTCGTCGGTCATAGCTGCGCTCTCCTCTGGAGCGAGATCAGTCCGAACGCCGAGTTCATCGAGCACGTGTTTGTACGCCCACGACTTTTGTGTTGGAACGTGATCGCCGCTGTGAGCGACAACGGGCGTCCCTGCGGCAGCGGCAACAACACCGGCACCGACACCGAGAAGCGCAGATCGACTCTTTCCGTCGTAGTTCGCGCCACAATCGACGGGATCACAGTCGGGGGAAGCGAACTCAACCGATTCCTCCGCCATCACGTCGATATACGCGGCGAGTTCTTCCGGTGTGTTGCGCTTCCACCGGTTCGCTAGCCAGAACGCCCCGAGTGTCGTTGGGTCTGGGGCACCCGCAAGGATGCGTTGGAACGCCTCCATTGCCTGTTCACGGGTCATATCGTCCGCGGACTTGTGTCCCGATCCGACGACCTCGGTCATGAGTCGCTTCAGCGGCCACTCACCGAATGTCTGTGCTGTCTCGACCATGTCCAGAATTCGGGCCTACCGTGCTAAAAACGTCCCGTTCGTCCCGAAACGTTGTGGATAGTCTCGGGTGCAAAGTGAGGTTACGAGCAAAATCTACGACTGTGGATCAGACGAGATCAGTGCGTTCGAACCGCCAGTAGCCCATTGCGAGCGGTACCATTGCCCAAAATAGCAGCACAAAGATTCCAAACAGTTGAACCGTTAGGTTTCCGGGATACCCGATCGATGAATCGGCCAGACTGGCGACGAACTCGCTGTTCTGTACGAAGTTATCCATCGGATTGACTCGCTGGGCGTAGAGGTACCACGTTGACCACGTGTTTGGGTCGAGTGGATCGATCCCCGCGGTTGAGGCACTTCCTGTAGATATCAGCGCCGCCAGCGGCAGCGCGACGCTTCTCCAGATTCCGAATGGACCAAGGATCATAAACAGACCCAACAGACTGGCAATTGCTTGCAACCGCGAGGTGACCGCCGCCGAGACCCCGACCGTCACCGCAGTCCACACTGTTCCATAGAATAGGACGTAACTCACCATCACGACGAACACGACGAGGGGGAGCGTCCCGTAAGCGATGGCAACGACAGCACCGAGTGCAAGCAACCCGATAGAGAGCACGGCCGCAACGAGCGCCACTCGTCCGAGTAGTTTGCCGACGATGACATCTCGCCGGACGATCGGATGACCGAACAACACTCGAAGACTTCCCGACTCGCGCTCCCCGACAACTGCTCGATATGCAGCGATTATGGTCAGCGGTGCGATGAAATTCTGGAAGACAAGCGGAAAGAACGCAATGGCGTCGGTAGCGTTGTCGAGGATCGGGCTATCCGTCAAGCCGTAGAAACTCGGAACGGTCACAACGAGTAACACCAATGTGAGACCCCAGAGGAGCTTCGAGCGGGCAGCGTCCTCGAACTCTTTTTTCGCGATAGTTAGCATCGGCGTCGCTGTCATGGTTTGCCCTCTCTCGCACCAGTTTTGTTCGTATGCTCGACGAAGATATCCTCCAGAGCGGTTCGTTCGACATCGATATCGATCACTGACGCTCCTGCTCGCTCAATCTCCGAGATGACCGTTGCCTTAATCTTAGAATTCGAACATCCGATACGGAGCGTTGTGCCGTTAATTGTTACATCAGTAACGTCATCGATACCCCTAATATTAGACGTATCAGGTACTTCGTCAACGGAGATAACAAGAGTAGATGTCGTCCCGGATGCTGCACACAGTTCATCAACTGTATCGACAGCGACGAGAGTACCTTCGTTCATGATACCGACGCGATCGCAGACTGCCTCAACCTGCTCCAAAATATGGCTGGAGAAGAATACGGTCGTGCCACGGTCTGTCTCCTCGCGGACAATCTGGCGCATCAGCCGAGCACCGTTCGGATCAAGGCCACTGGACGGCTCATCGAGGATGAGCAGATCGGGCTGGCCAACGAGTGCCATTCCCAGTGCAAGGCGCTGGCGCATTCCTTTCGAGAACTCACCGACTGTCTGATTCTCGCTGTCGGTGAGCCCGACTCGCTTCAGAACTGTGTCCGGGTCGTCGCTACTATCTTCCAATTCTACCGCGAATTGGATGTGTTTACGGGCGGTCAGCCGGTCATAGAGATGATAGCCTTCCGGAAGGATGCCGATATGCTCACGAACAAGACGTGGCTCGCTGTGAGGCTCATGCCCGAGAATCGATATCTCGCCTGAAGTGGGTCGAATAAAGTCGAGGAGCATATTGATGGTAGTAGACTTCCCTGCTCCATTCGGACCGAGAAAGCCGAATACTTCACCTTCGTTGACCTCTAGGTTCACGTCGTGGACCGCTGTCAGATCTCCAAATCGTTTCTTTAGCCGATTCGTTCTTATTACACTCATATTAACACACCTCCCGAGTGTATCGTAATGGTTTAAAATCTATCGTAAATCAAAGAATTCAATGAAGTCTGAATAGCCAAAGAGCTATCAACAGCATCCAGAGACGCTCATGTGTGCCATCCGATCGATTTCGAAATGCTACTCGTAGTCGAACAGCCGTAAGCGATACGAGAGACGGCGGAGAAGCTCAACTCGATCATGGCCGAGCTTCGACGCATCACGACGTATCCGATCAAAGCTCTCGATCCGTTCGACAGGGAAACGGGACAGATCACCGACGGGGGAGTGATCGAAGACGATCGTGAGTACGCTATCCTTGACCGATCGGCGGACGAATCCTACGACCCGGACACTGCATCCGTCTCCGGAAACGGCGATTACATCAACGGAAAGCGGACTGCTGCGGTTCACCGACTGCGTTCGACGTTCGACCCAGAAGCGCGCACTCTCATGATTCGAATTCAGGATGAGACAGACGCGCACACGTTCGATCTCGACGACAGAACGGAGCTGAATGCGTGGCTGACCGACTACTTCGGTCGACCAGTGAGTGTTCGTCGGGATGCGAGTGGCCATCACGATCTCCGCAAACGCGACATCTCGGGACCGTCGGTCATCAGCACTGCGACGCTCCGTGAAGTCGCTTCGTGGTTTCCGGAGATCGAGATAGACAGCATTCGTCGTCGGTTTCGCGCAAATCTCGAAATTGGGGGCGTCCCCCCATTCTGGGAGGACCGGCTTGTTGCCGACCACGGTGAGGCTGTTGCCTTTCGCGTCGGTGATGTGCGATTCGAAGGCGTCGAACCGTGCAAACGGTGTGTTGTTCCGCTACGCGATCCCGACACCGGAGAAAAGAACGACGACGTTCGGCAGACGTTCATAGAAAAGCGCAGAGAAACTCGGCCCGAGTGGCTTGACAGTGACCGCTTCGACAGTGATTTTCGACTGATGACAGTAACGAACATCCCGACACGTGATTGGGGGAAAACGCTGCGAGTGGGAGACTCCGTCGAGATCATCGGAACGCACTCATACTCCTCCTAAGTCGTATCCGATCGATTCACGACGGCTACAAAAGAACGACTGGGAAACGTTAAATATTTTTGACATACTCCTGCTGAGCTCCTTGATTGAAAAGCGAAATCGACCCTCAAAGGTCACAAATTGAATGAATCACTCGATCGACGGGTACTACGCGTTTTGTGCCTGCTCCTCTGGTTGTGCGCCAACCGAATCGAGTTGTTCCGTGATAAGCCCGTTCACGTGCTCAGGATTCGGCACGTTGACGAGTGTGAGATCGGTCCCGCCAGTTCCGGCCGTATCGACCCGAATGCTGCCGTACGATAGGAAGCGCTCGGGAAGTGATTGAGAATAGGAAGTGTTCTGGATTCGATCGAGTCGGATGTTGATCACATTCCGCGAGAGGATCCCCGTCTTTTTGTACACCTCCTCGCTTGTAAGCACATACTGAATGCTCTGGTGACGAAAGTACGTTATTGCGATCATCACAAAACCGATCCCCACGGGAGCGATCGAGATGATTCGTAGCACATCACTGGATAGTATGATCCCTCCAAGACCGAGTCCGATGACGATGAGTCCAGTGACGACTGTCCCCCAAGCTGACCGCAGACTCGGATGATCGCTCCAAATGAGTTGCTCGTCAGCAGTCAAGGTGACCCACGAAGGCACATCTACGTTTCCCGGCATATGCTGGGATATGTTACGCAGGAACTTGTCAGTATCCCTTAGCAGAAGACCAAGCTATGTTTTTGATCTCCTGTCGGGAAGGCTGTTTACAAAAATACTGATTGAACGCATTGTTGACAATACTATAACACAATTTCAGAAGCAATAGTGTGTCATAATATGAGCCACAGCAGCAGAGATGGGTAGACACGCCACATTCTACGAACAGATACGTTCGTCTGAAACCGACAGACGGTAAACGCCGACCGTACTACGAATAACAATGAGCGTACTGGAGGATGATTGGCGAAAGACCCTCGACGAGGTCGACGCCGAACTCATCGATGGGTTCCAGAGCGGTATCCCAGTCGAGCGTCGACCGTTTCGTGCGGTCGGGGCTGCGCTCGGCGTGACCGAAGCCGAGGCGTTGTCTCGGATTGAACGCCTCCGTAATCAAGGCATTTTTCGTCGATTTGGTGCGGTGTTGAATCCTCCGGTTATCGGAAGTTCGACGCTCGCAGCGGTGAAAGCCCCCGAAGAACAGTTCGACGAAATTGCTGTGGCGATCAACGACTACCAGCAGGTGAACCACAACTACCGACGAGACCACGAGTGGAATATGTGGTTCGTTGTTACCGCAGGGACTCGCAAGACACGCGATCGTATCCTCGGAGAGATCGAACAGCTAACAGGCAGCGTGCTCAATCTCCCGATGCTGACCGATTACTACATTAATCTCGAATTTCCCGTTGTAAACTCAGATCGGTTCGCACGCGAGAACCACACGGAGACGACAGTAGACGCCACACGAATCAGTGAAGCGGCGACTGCAGATCTCTCAGATCTCGATCGGCGGCTCCTGCTCGCAATACAAGACGGACTCCCGCTTTCTTTGACACCGTATCAAGACGTCGCAAACGCGATCAATGCAGACACCGAGACAGTCACAACCGCCATCGATCGTCTGCTCGATAGGGGCTGTATCAAGCGCATTGGCTGTGTCGTCAATCACGTCGTCACCGGTTTCGATAACAACTGTATGGTCGTCTGGGATATACCTGAAACAGAACTCGATGCCCGCGGCGAACGCGTCGGGGAAATTCCGTACGTGACGCTGTGCTATCATCGGCCACGGCGACCAGAACTGGGTTGGTCATACACGCTCTTTACGATGATTCACGGGCGAGATGCCGATGCTGTCGATGAGACCGTTGACGAGCTTGCACGCGAACATCTCCCCTATCCACACGAGCGTCTCTACTCGACTGAAACGCTGAAACAAACCGGCGCGCGCTACGAAGATCTCGTCAGCACGTAAATTCTCAAAAAGACACGCTTCTCAGATAGAGACGGATTGAAAGTAAGAGACGCCCATAAGCCGTGTCGTATCGCGCTGTACTATTGTTTTACGTGCCTCATCGCCCGATAATGACGAGCATCGGACCGACAAAGACGAGCCCAATACCAACGAACTTGTAGGTGACGTCGTTACCCATCAAGCTGAGCGGCAAGCTCATAAAGAGGAGACCGAATGTGACGACGTGAAGTCCAGTGATGGTCTTGCTCCGGAGCGGAAGGGTACCGAGCAGTCCGAGTACGAACACGAGCACAAGCACCTGACCGATATTGTACTGGAGCAGGAAATTGTCGATTACCTGTAGTGGGAGCGCGAACATCCTTACATCCCATTCACGACGGTGCGGATTTCAAGGTTCCGTTACTCGGCGCAAGAATGAGATACCAACGCACACTCACACGTTAGTACCGACTTGAGAAATCGATCGGTCGTAGCAACAGATACCACAGCGCGAATATTGTGAGTCCGTACCCGAAAATCCACATGAGTTCTCCGGATCCGGGCGGTCCGATTCGATCGAGCAGGTACACCATCAAGCCCGACATGACGATCCCGATCGCAGCGATGGCTCCACCGACCACGAACATCCTCGAAAGACCACCCGATTCATCAGTAGTGGTTTCAGAGTCAGTATCACCAGTAGTGTCGATATCGGAGCCTGTG
The DNA here is from genome assembly GCF_023276375.1 of Halocatena marina. GTDB lineage: Archaea > Halobacteriota > Halobacteria > Halobacteriales > Haloarculaceae > Halocatena > Halocatena marina. Next base: position 2,674,021 of record NZ_JALLPK010000001.1, read on the forward strand.
TCTGCACTATCGTCGAGATCGACAGTAGTGTCGGTGTCCATGTCCCTGTCCCCGTTCGATTGTCCCATATTCGCCGTTCACTCTCCGGGAGTGTGAACCCCTCGGTTGGAGATCGTTCTGTATCGGCCAGTTCTTCGAGAAGAGCGCCTACATCGTCCAGTTTAGACGCTTCCTCACTCGTTACCGTCCAGAATACCAGTGTGGTTGTACTGTCTTCTGTTGCGAGTGAAGCAGTAACGCTTTCACACAACAAGTCGTGTTAATTTCATGCCTTCGTCACGGGAAGCAGCATTCGATAGACGGACATGGTCGCCAGTGTGGGCGGGCTATGCGGCCTGTGCGTGGATGCTCGTGTTCGCCGCGATGAGCTTCTACTGGGCACTCGGCGGAACCGCCGGTCTTCAGACAGTCTCACTCGGGCAGGAGCGTGCAGGCGAGTCGTGGTTTACGTTGGTTCTTTGGCTCACCGGTCTTCTGAAAGTCATCGGCGGTCTGCTCGCGCTCGCGCTTGTTCGGCCGTGGGGGCAGCGAGTTCCTCGCATGCTGTTGCTCACTGCCGCGTGGGGGGTGAGCGCCCTGTTGCTTCTCCACGGTGTCGATTTCGTGATTCAGGGCGCGCTGACGAAGACTGGCGTCATCAGCGTCCCTACACTCACGGCGTGGACAGCGGTTCATTGGCAGACGTTCGTGTGGGGACCGTGGTTTGTACTCGGTGGGATCGCCTTCTGTGTGGCGAGTTGGAACTATCAGCGTCGGGCGTCTACGTGGCGTGCTGAGACGACGTGAGATCGGATTCGGTCTTCGGGATGTGAGCAAATGCTGCTCCAGCGAACGCAGCGACGGTAACGACGAGTGAAACCGGGACGAACAGCCCCAGCAAGGAGACAAGTGGGAAGAAAACAGTTTCCACACCGAGCGCTCCACCACTGAACAGCTCATAGAGTACTGTCACTCCATAGGCAATAACGAAAGGAATCAGCGTCCCAGCAGCAACTGCACCGAGAAACCGCTGATACTCACGTCTAAGCGCTATTCGTTGTCCAACGTAATAGCCGAATCCGACCGCGAGGACCATCATGAAGAGCAGTCCGATAACCTTCGTTCCGTTGGTGTACACCAGGGCTGTCTGTCCCAATGTGCCGAACGTCGGAAGCCAACTTGGAGAACCGTTACCAATCCATCTGTTCATGAAAATTTGTGGAACGTACTGAACGACGAGACTGAGGACTCCGATTACACTTGCGAGGACAGCGATACGTTTGTTATTCACACATGAGATAACTTCTATTTTATCATAAGTCTTGTTGAAAATGGCAGCGTCGCTGTCTGTAGCTATCAGTGGCGGATAGTGGCATCCAACCGGTGCTGCTGTCCACGGCGGTTTCAACGGTGCTGTTCATACACTCAGCGTCATCATCAGATTCGAGCAGCTGTGGGAATACGAGCACGCTTAAGCCGCTCTGTCTACACGTTCAGATATACAACACAATGCAACCACGGGAGCTCTCTGCCCACAGCGTATACCGGGCCGGACGTGGAATCGAGGAAGTCGCCCGCGAGCTTGGGATGGATCCCGACGAGCTAATTAAGCTCTCCTCGAACGAGAATCCACTCGGGCCGAGTCCGGCAGCGACTGATGCAATTCACGAATGCGCAGATCACGTCCACACCTACCCGAAAACTGCCCATTCTGACCTCATTGAGGCAATTGCTCGGGAGTGGGATGTCGAACCGAGACAGGTGTGGCTCGCCAACGGCGGGGATGGTGCGCTCGATTATCTCGCCCGCGCGTTTTTGGAACCGGGAGATCAGGTACTCGTTTCCGATCCCGGTTTCGCCTACTACGCGATGAGTGCCCGCTATCACCACGGCACTGTCGCAACGTACCCACTCCGGAAGAGTGATGACTTCGAACAGACCGCAGAGAACATTCTTGAGAGCTACGACGGCGATCGGATCGTCTGCGTTACCAGTCCGCACAACCCTTCGGGACGTGAACTTCCACGCGAGGAACTGCTCACGCTCGCTGATCGAACCGACGATTCGACGCTTGTCCTCGTCGATGAGGCGTACGGCGAGTTCTCCGACTCACCGAGCGCGATCGAGCTGCTTTCAGAGCGCGATGACATTGCTGTGCTCCGCACATTTTCGAAAGCGTACGGGCTAGCAGGACTACGGCTGGGCTATCTGGTCGCGCCCACGTCGTGGACAGATGCCTACGCTCGCGTGAACACGCCGTTTGCGGCGAGCGAGATCGCCTGCCGGGCCGGGAAAGCAGCGCTCGGTGACGACGCACACCTCGAAGAAACTAGTAAGTTGGTTGCGTGGTCGCGTGCGTACATGCACGAGCAGATTGACGCACGCACGTGGCCGAGTGCGGGTAATTTCATTCTCGTCGAAGTAGGTGATGCGGATGCGGTTGCAACAGCGAGTCAGGAACACGGTGTGATTATTCGTGATTGTACGAGCTTTGGACTCCCCGAGTGCGTTCGGATCACGTGTGGGACACGAGAACAGACAAAACGCGCTGTCGAAGTTATAAACGAATGCATATGAGAGTCGCTGTCACCGGCACCCCAGGAACGGGAAAGACGACGGCGACAGAACGGCTTACAGGAGAGACAGTCATCCACCTCAACGATGTGATCCGCGAGGAAGGCTTGTATACGGAGCGGGACAGCGAACGAGACAGCCTTGTCGCCGATTTCGATGGGATCGAAGACTGGCTCGACGAACAGACGACGAGCCCGTTGGTCGTCGAATCGCACCTCGCTCACCACTTCGATGCTGACCGCGTCGTCGTCTTGCGCTGTCATCCCGAAATAATGCAAGAACGACTCCAAGAGCGTGGAGAACCCGACGCGAAGGCACACGAAAACGCGGAGGCAGAGGCACTCGATGTGATTCTCGCAGAGACGGTCGATCAGCACGGTGAGGATCACACCTACGAAATCGACACGACAGATCAGAACCCAGCAGCCGTCGCCCACGAGATCAAACATGTTATTTTGGGTGAGCGCGAACCGAGCGTCGGAGAGGTGAACTTCGTCGATTTCCTATGACGCTCGATCGTTTTCGACCCATTGCGGCGCGCGTTCTGAATCCCTTCGTCGACCTCTCGGTCCGTGCGGGACTGACGCCGAACACGGTGAGTATCGCTGCGGTCGGACTCGCGGTCGCTGCGGGGCTCGCGTTCGCGCTTGCGGGAGATGAGCCGTCACTCTATCTCTTCGGTGCTGTACTCGTGTTCCTCAATGGCTGGTTCGATCTGCTCGATGGAGCAATCGCGCGTCGACTCGACACCACCTCATCGGCCGGTGATCTCATAGATCACGTCCTCGATCGATACGCCGATATCGTCGTCATCGTCGGACTCGCGGCGGGCGTCGAGCGCTACGGAATCGGACTCGCGGCGGTCACAGGCGTGTTGATGACCTCGTATCTCGGGACACAAGCGCAAGCAGTCGGTCTCGATCGTGTCTACGGTGGTCTCGTGGGGCGTGCAGACCGACTCGCACTCATTGGAATCGGTGGCGTCCTCGCCGCATTCGTTCACGGTCGTGTTTATGGGATAACCATTATTGGCTGGCTGCTCGTTCTGTTTGCCATCGTTGGCCACCTGACAGCAATACAACGGTTCTACCACGCACTGCGCGCGCTCGATACGAACTGACAAGACGCGAAAACTGCAAGGCGTGTGGCGATATTTCGATGTATCGATGCAGTAGGCGGCGTATCATTTATACCCCCCCGTGGCAAAGCTTTGGTCATGCCTCAATGTGAGATGTGCGGTAAGGAGGTTCCCTCCCTGAAGGCAGTACGTATCGAGGGAGCGGAGATCGATGTTTGTGATGAGTGTGCGGATTTTGGAACTGAGATCCGTACAGAGTCACCCTCTAGCACGTCCACGAAGTACTCGACAGGTAGTAGTTCGGAAGGCTCAACATCCTCGGGGAGTTCTTCATCTTCATCTTCCGCTTCCACATCAAGCGGATCACGGCGTGATATGTTCGATGAGATGGAGGAAATTGCACAGGACTATCACGAACGCATTCGGAGCGCTCGTGAAGCATCCGGCCTCTCGCAAGAGGAGTTGGCCAAGCAGCTCAACGAGAAAGCGAGTCTGATTCGAAAACTTGAGCATGGTGATGTCCTTCCGAGCGACAACATACAGACGAAGCTCGAACGGAAGCTTGACATCTCGCTCGCTGAATCCGCCGACATGGACGACAGCGAGTGGGAGGGTGGCTCATCGACAGGGAGCTACACGCTCGGAGACGTGGTCCGGCGAAAAGACTGAGCGAGGGTGAAAAGCTATATCAGCTTCGGTGTGGGCCTTTCAGTATGTTCGTTGTCGTCAATCTCAAATCCTATGCGTGCGATCCGGTCGAGATCGCGTCCGCCGCAGCCGACGTAGCCGACGACGTGGATGCACGCATTGCAGTCGCTCCACAGACCGCGCATATCGAGCGGGTTGCATCGACAGGCGTTGAAACATGGGCACAGCACGTTGATTCCATCGAACACGGTAGCCACACGGGACAGTCGCTCGCCGAATCCGTCGCGGACGCGGGTGCGGTTGGGACGTTGCTCAACCACTCCGAGCGACGGCTGAAGCTTGCGGATATCGATGGTGGAATCCACGCGGCCAAGCGAGCTGGTCTCGAAACGGTCGTGTGCGCGAATAATCCGGCACAGATTGGAGCTGTCACAGCGCTCTCACCAGAGATGGTTGCTGTCGAACCACCGGAACTCATCGGAACGGGCACACCAGTCAGCCACGCTGATCCAGACATTGTCAGTGAAGCGGTACGCACGGCGAACGGCGTCGACGAGTCGGTACCAGTCCTCTGTGGTGCAGGTATCTCGACTGGCGACGATGTCGATGCGGCTGTCGAACTCGGAAGCGAAGGCGTACTGCTCGCCAGCGGTGTCGCAAAGGTGGATGACCCACGCGCAGTGCTCACGGATCTCGTAACGAACGAGTAACCACTCATATATTCGAGCCGACAGGCTCTTTTGGGGTTCGTTCTAATGGGTAGATAATGCGTATTCGTGACTGGCAGGACATACTGACCGACGTCGTGGAGTCGAGCGCGACCCCCGACGACTGGCGCGCTGTGGCGGGCAATCGTCAGCGCGGTGTTGGCGAGGATATGTACCTTGGCCATCCCGATGCGGGAGTCTTCCATCTCAAGACGTACGCGAAAAATCCATTCGAAGTCAAGGGTGTCGGTGGACGAGTCGCCCGGCGAATCGATGATGATCTCGATCCACTCTTTCCGACCACGGATACTGGGCGGTTCGGTGTTCAATCACCTATTGAGGACGAATCACAGGCCGAACAGACGGCCACCGAGCTCGAAGAGGTGATCAAGACCCACGCCGACGCGCCGACAACGCCTGATGCGCTGTTCGAAGACGTGATGGGCGCATTAGACAGTCCTGCCTACGGGCCGATAGAGTACGACCAGTACGACCGACCGGAACAGCTCGACGAACTCGGACACACGTTCGAAGAGGCAGAAGAGCTCCTCGAACGCGACTTCAAGGACATCATCGGCGATGATGGCGTCGATCGCGGCTTCCAATAATATCGCGAGAGAGCTAGTAGAGAGGGCACAACGCTGTGTATTCCGGTGACAGCCGCGTACCGTGAAGTCTTTTATTGGAGTAGGTAAGCCTATCAATCAGCCGAGTGTCTATTCGACATGGACGCTGAGGAAACCGTCCGTTCGTACTACGAAACCCTTCGCCGCGGCGAGTCACTGCCCCCTTACTTCGCCGAAACCGAAGCTATCGTTAAATTCGGCATCTCAGAGCGTCTCACAGGATTTGAAGAAGTTGCAGCGGGACTCAAAGAGCAGACTCGGACGACCAACAACTGGCAGATCGATAGCAAAGCCCTCCACGTGGTCGAGCGCGAGGCGTACGCGTGGTTTTCTGATGATGTCTTCATGGCGTGGACAGACACTGATCGACAGATCCGCTATGAGTTCGACAGTCGCTGGAGCGGAACACTCGAACGACACAATGATGCGTGGCACTTCGTCGAGATGCACGTCAGTACCCCGAGGGACCTCTGATGGTCAGTCCAACCAGCGATGCTGGCCATTTTGGTTCCCGGCTGAAGCTCTTTTTCGTCGTCCTCGTCGGCGTCTCTGCCGGGCTCATCACCCGTGTTGGGGATGCGACACTCCTCGAAAGCGCGCTGGTCGTCGTTTTGGGACTCGGAGTTGGAGTGGTCCTCGTCTGGATCGTCTTTCCGGGGAATAAGAATGGAAACGATCGGACGAGTGGAAGATGATGAGAATCTATCCCGAGACACAGCCTTCGGTTATATTTCTATTCTACACGAACCATTTGACCCAAAATGATTGTACTTTGGCATAGATAATAGACTATATGATTATATCATCTGAAAATGGAATATGCCCTCTAGTCATGCGATTCGCACTGCAGCAATAGCCGATACGGAGACAATGTTAGTCATTCACGTTGCTGCTATCATCGCTCACGGACCGTCTGAATACTCAGACAAACAGGTGGCAGCGTGGGCAGCGAAGACAGATGGAACTGATAGATATGTGAATGCCATTGAGGAATCTTCGACGGAACTCGTCGTCGCAGAGTCTGACGATCGAGTGGTTGGCTTTGGTGAACTTGACGTGGAAACTGGTGAGATCGAGGCACTTTTCGTAGATCCGCAGCGAGATGGGGAAGGTATCGGTTCATCGATCCTGAGTCACTTCGAGCAGCGACTTCGGAGCTATGGTTTCGAAGTGGCTCGGTTGCGTGCCGTACTCAATGCGACCGGATTCTACAAAAAGCATGGATACGATGCAATCGAGAGGGTGACTACACAGACAACCAACGACATTGACGTGGATTTTATCTGGATGGAGAAGTTGCTCTAACGCATACTCACTGACCCACCCCAACAGTCGATTTGACGACAAGTTCTTGCTGAGAGAATTGAAGATCGGTAGACGGTAGCCTCGTCTGTTTAATGTCTGCACTCATATGAGGACATAGATGTCAAATTTCCGAGGATGTCGTTCTTGGAGTCTCAACGTCCCGCGATCTTTACGACGCCTTTATGTTGTGAACTACCTCAAGCCGGTCGACGATTCTGGCTGTCGGTTCAATCGCCTGTTCGATGAGCGCGGCATTCTTGTACGCTTGGGGGGCTTCGTCCAGCGTCTCTCCGTTCACGGAGGTCGAGAAGATGTCTGACATCTGCTCGCGGAACGTATCGAGATCGAGTTCTCGGAACGCTTTCCGTCGGCTCATCACTCGTCCTGCTCCGTGGGGGGCTGAGAAGTTCCATTCAGGATTGGACTTACCTTCACAGATGAGCGTTCCATCGCGCATATTGAATGGAACGATGATCCGCTCGTCCTCGTAGGCGCGGGTCGCCCCTTTCCGAATCACCAGATCTCTGAAATCGATGTAGTTGTGGACGGATTCGATTTCATCGTTTGGCTCAGTCCCGAGGAGAGAGCAGATCTCACGAGCCATCTCTCGTCTGTTTTCCGAGGCGTACTGCTGTGCGAAGATCATATCGATGAAATAGCCGTGTGCTTCTTCGCCTTCGAGATAATCGAGGGTCTCGTTCCGATCTCGATCCGTGAGTCGCTCGTTCAGTTCGTCGATACGGCGTCCGATCTCTTCACCGTCGTACTCCTCGCGGATGCGTTCGATTTCGGCTTCGACGTCGACACCGCGCGTGTCCATGTGTTCGGTGGCGCGTTCTTGCCAGTAGTTAGCGGTGTTGTACCCGAGACCACGGCTCCCGCTATGAACAACGAGCCAGAGGTCGCCTGTCCGCTCGCTCCGCCCAAACTCGATGAAGTGATTGCCGCCGCCGAGCGTTCCAATGCTGTTGATTGCTCGTTTCTCACTAACGCCAACGCGCCGACAGAGATCGGTGAAATACTCCGTGTCGTAGCCATCGAACGCGATCTCCCGACCGTATCGCTGCTCGAAGCGTTCGACCGTCTCGGTCGCTCTGTCCCACGGAAATTCCGTGATACTGTACTCGCTGTTCGACCGGACTGACGAGCCCATCGGCACACGAGAACGAATCGCTTCGTCCAGTTCAGTGCCGGAAAGCGAAATGTCGGAACCGATGTTCACCGCGAAGAGTCCACAGCCGATATCGACACCGATGGTGTTCGGAACGACGCGGTCGCCGAGCGCCATCGTGAATCCGATAACGCTGCCTTTTCCCCAGTGAGCGTCGCTCATCACCCGAACCGAATTTTGGAACGCAGGGTGATCGACGAGTGTCTGAAGCTGCTCGTGGGCTGACTCCCCGAGCTGGTCCGCTTCGAGAAACACACGGGCCGTCGTGTGTTCGCCCTCGATATCAATCATACGGGGGGTACAAGACGGGCGGCCTAAACGTCGCCGGAACAGTGTCTTGATGAGTATATTTGACACGACATCCGTGTAGCTTTATGAATGCAGACCGAATAGTCGAACGATGACACGAGCAAGTGTCGTCGGAGCCGGAATGACGGCCTTCGGCGTTCACGAATCGACGCTGTCCGAGCTATTCGCAACAGCAGCGCTCGATGCGTACGATGACGCGGGCGTTGGTCCCGCAGACATCGACGCGTTTTACTTCGGGAACGCAATGGGTGGTCAAACCGAAAACGACACACACCTCGCCCCAAAGCTCGCCACGGAGGTGGGTATTGCCGGTGTTCCAGCACAGCGATTTGAGGACGCCTGTGCGACATCGGCGAGCGCGTTCAAGAACGCTGTACAAGCAGTCGACGCCGGTATTCACGACACAGTTCTCGTCGGCGGCGTCGAGCGATGTACCCCCGAAACAGGGAACGGAACCGGGGAGATGACCCGCATTTTCGCCTCTGCATCACATCGACAATACGAGCAACCAACCGGGCTGACGTTCCCCGGCGTGTTTGCCCTCATGACAAAACGGCACATGCACGTCTACGGGACAACAGAAGAGCAGTTGGCTCACGTCGCGGTGAAAAATCACAGAAACGGGACGTACAACCCACGAGCACACTTCGGCAGAGAAGCGACCGTCGAGGAGGTGCTCGATTCGCCGATCGTCGCCGACCCGTTCCGTCTCATGGACTGCTGTCCGTTTTCCGACGGGGCAGCAGCAGTCATTGTCACCAGTGACGATCTGGCCGACTCCTATGATGCACCAGTGGACGTCACTGGAGTGGGTCAAGCGACCGATCTCGTCCCATTGGGACTCAAATCGACGTTATACGCAACACAGGCCGCACGCGACGCCTCCGCGAAAGCCTACGAGCAGGCTGACATAACAGCTAACGACGTTGACTTTGCGGAAGTACACGACTGCTTTACCGGTGCGGAAGTGCTGGCAAGCGAGGCCATCGGCTTCTTCGAGGATGGAGAAGGAGGTCCAGCAGCCGCAGCCGGGAGAAGCGCGCTCGATGGCGATCGACCGATCAACCCGAGTGGCGGACTCAAGGCGAAAGGTCACCCGATCGGTGCGACCGGCACCGCCCAAATCGTCGAACTCACCGAACAACTCCGTGGTGATGTCGGTGAACGACAGATCGACGACGCGACGTGTGGACTCGCGCACAACCTCGGCGGAGACGCCGGAACAACTGTCATTTCCGTTATGGAGGTGCGCGGATGAGTCTCTCGTACAGCGAGTGGACAGAGGGACTTCGCACGGGTGCGCTCCTCGGAGTCTCGTGTTCTGATTGTACGACAACGTACGGGACGCCGGTTTCGGTCTGTCACGACTGCGGCGGTCGTTCGCTCCAATCGGTCGAACTGCCAGACGAAGGCATACTCCACTCGATAACACGAATTGCTGTTCCGCCAGTCGGCTTCGATGGTTCGTACTACGTTGGTATCGTCGAAGTGGAGAACGACCGCAACCGTGCCCGTCTTGCGGCACGGATCGAGAGCGACGAAGAACCCGAGATTGGAACGACAGTGGTGCTCACAGACGTTATTGAAGAAGACCCAAGCGGGTACGTAGCACCAGTGTTTGAAACGAGAGACGAACGCTAATCAGACGCCCATCCGGGCAAGCCATTTTTCGGCGTCGTCGAGTTCGCTATCGGTCGGGAGATTCTCTTTGCGTTCCCAGACGAGCGATGCGGTCTGTAGATCTTCTGCGTCAGCGACTGCATCGAAGAAATCCTTACCGCGCTCGTACTGCCGGCGTTTGCGACCGAGACCGAGCAAATGCCGCATGAGCTGCGTGAGCGGGTTCCCACCGCGACGACGCTCTTCGAGTTTCCTTCGGAGATCGTCATACTCGTCGTCGAACGTCCGGTCCATCAGCAGTTCAGCGTATCCCTCGACGGCCGTCATAGTGACGTCGACCTGTTTGAAATCAGCCCGGTCGAAACGCCCGGACGAGAGGTCGTCTACAACGTCTTCGAGACAGTCTTCGAGATGGTTAGCGAGCCACGGAGCACTCCCGAATTCAGCGGCGTGGGTGACTTCGTGAAACGCGATCCAGCGTCTGAACCGTGGCAGATCCACAGCCAGACGATCGGCAACGCGCTCGATGTTCGGGTTGACAAAGTACAATGCGTGGGCGTTACCCGTGTCAGGTGAGAGGAGAAGCGGATCGTACTGCCCAAGAACGTTGTTCGCAAGAAAGCTGATCGAAATCGCCATTGACCCCGTGTTGACTGACCGGACGACGCCTGGAAGAAACTCGACACCAGTATCTAGGTCGGCGAGAATACGCTCGAACGTCTCGATATTCGCATCGATCCAATGGTGCCGGTGTTGGACTTCGATCGTCTCCGGAAGGTCGAAATCGAGACCACCGACCGAACGGATCCGATCGCGGGCAGCACGAACGTCAGACTGATAGGACTCGACTTCGTCCGACGACAGATCGAGATCACCCGGAGCCGTCGCCGCTTTTGCAGACTCGGCCACCGCCGCCCAGTCAACTGGACCGGCACCTGACGCATCCGCGACGGCCCTGACAGCGCGGTAGAAATTCATGGTAGCTATACTAGACGAGAGCACTATGCAAAGGCCTTCCGACTACGCAAAAATGCTGGAAAATAATGTTCTGAGCGCTCAATAGAGCAACACAGTCATTGTGGGATAGAACGTCACCAGTGCCATCCTGCTGTACTCACGGAGGAGTCCGAGCACAGTTGAAGAACATTGGATGAAGACACGTGCCGGTCACACTTTGTTCTCGGCATCGATCAGAGAGATGCTGGTTCACGATTTATTGCTACTCGTGCTCCAAGACGTTCCGAGCAGTGACATATCGAGTGAAGCTTAAAGAGCGAGTGTGAGGGGAGTTGTCGTATGGAACTCATCAAAGCCACCGCTGAAGATCTTGATGCACTCGTCGACCGCTGGTACACGCTCGCACGCTCGATGGAGGCGTACGACGAACTGAACGAACTCGTCTATGCGGACGTTGACGAAGTTCCCGACGACGGCTTTCGGGACCATCTTGACGACGAGAACGTCACAGACTACCTCATCGTCAACGAGAGTGAGCCGATCGGCTTTGTCACACTCAGGAAGGGTCATCACGCATCTAGGCAGTACTCGCAGTATCTCCGCATCGTGAACCTCGCTATCGACGAAGGCTATCAGAGCCGGGGACACGGCACAGAAGTCGTCGAGCGTGTAAAAGCGATGGCTCGTGAGCAGGGGTGTGACCATCTCACGGTCTCCTGTGAGTGGGAGAACGAGAGTGCACGCCGATTCTACCGCGAGACGGGCTTCCAGCCAAAGCAGGTCGACTACGCACAGTCACTTGAGTAGGCATCGACAGAGTTGTTTCAATTTTTCCAGACAATATTAGATTGCAACCATTCAGTTAGCCGTTTACGAGAGCTCGTCTGTGGATGAATCGAGCGGGCCGATCAGACTAGTCGAATAGCGGTAAGTCGAAAATACAAGCGACAGATGAAAACCATCGGAGAATGAAGAGAGTCGATCAAGAATTCAGACGCTTGCTCCAGTCGGAGACGGTTCGGTGTTCTTCCATCGTCTCATGAGGACGGTCAGCACCACGAGAAAGGAGAGACCGATGATCGCTCGGATTCCGCCACGATCCTCACCCTCGCTGGAATCCGTTTCGGCATCCGTATCAATCACTAGTTCAGCATCTTCGTCATCGTCTTCATCTTCGTCTCCGTCCCCTCCGAACGTTCGCTTGAGGAGGACGATCAGAGCGAGCAGTGTGAGCAGGAGAACTCCGCCGAGTCCGGCGATGAGTTTCATGCTCGGGCCTGATGATTCTGTTTCAGTTGGTGCCCCATCGGACCGTGCGCGACCGCCAAACGGCGCGTTGAATGTCGAGTCGTCGATTTCCATCCTGAAAACAGTGATATCAACCATACCAATAGTTGGTGCGGTACGACTATAGAAATTTGCCTGCACATCGCACTGCTTGAAGAAAGTATCGTGGTGTTCATCTTCGTACGTCACGACGCTTTCGCATGAACGAGCGACAGCGGACGTTTCTCGATGATTTATTGCAGACTGCGTCTCCGTCTGGGTTCGAGCACGCTGGCCAGCGTGTTTGGGTGGAGTACGTCGAGCAGTTTGCAGACGATGTTCGGATGGACGCGTACGGAAATGCGGTTGCAGTCTATCAAGGAGGAGCCAGCAACGTAGAGATTGCGTTCGCTGGTCACGCTGACGAAATCGGATTCATGATCCGTGACATTACCGACGACGGATTCTTGAAGCTCACAAGTGTCGGTGGGTCGGATAAAACCGTTTCCAGAGGTCAACACGTCACTGTTCACGCCGATACGCCTGTCCATGGTGTCATCGGGCAGACGGCGATTCACCTGCGAGATTCTGACGAAGCGGCTGTCGCAGATATCAGCGAACAGCACGTCGATATTGGGGTTGACTCACGAGAGATGGCCGAGGAACTCGTCGAAATCGGCGACCCGATTACGTTTACAAATGAAACTGCTTCGTTGCAAGGAACGCGGCTGTCGGCTCGTGGGATGGACAACCGTATCGGTGTGTGGGCGGCCGCAGAAGGCCTGCGACGGGCAGCAGAGCGCAACGCAGACGCGACAATATACGCTGTTTCGACCGTACAAGAGGAAATCGGTCTGCAAGGCGCACAGATGGTCGGATTCGGACTGACACCAGATATGTTCATCGTCATTGACGTCACGCACGCGACTGACTCTCCTGGAATACCGGGGGAGAAGCACAACAGCGTCGAACTCGGGGAGGGACCTGTGATCGCCCGTGGAAGCGCGAACCATCCACAACTCGTCGATACCGTCAGACGCATCGCCGCAGGAGAGGGAATCGACGTGCAACTCCAAGCCGCCAGTAGCTCGACCGGTACGGACGCAGACGCCTTCTACACCTCCCGTAGCGGTGTTCCGTCGCTAAGTATCGGGCTGCCTAACCGGTATATGCATACCCCGGTCGAAGTCATCGACACTGACGATCTCGATGTGCTTGCAGATCTCCTTGGGATCGTTGGAGCCGAAGCAGATGGGTTCGAACTTCGACCATGAGTGGCAGATCACGATTGGTAGAACAACACACACCATCTCCTGATCGATCGTACCCGGTGCGCTTAAGACACAGGAACGAGGGAAAATGAATATGGCTGGCCGACCGCTTGATGTGCTGGAAGAATCACTCGGGACTGTGGTGACGATTAATCTGAAAGGTGGGGAAGTGTACACTGGTGAACTAGCCGGATACGACCAGCACATGAACCTCGTCATCGAAGAGGACGAAGACACAACCGTTATACGCGGTGATAACGTCGTTTCAATCAACCCATGACTGGAGCGGGAACCCCGAGCCAGGGAAAGAAGAATAAGACGACGCACGTGAAGTGTCGAAGATGTGGGAAGAAGTCGTACCACGTTAAGAAGAAAGTGTGTTCGGCGTGCGGGTTTGGAAAATCTGCCAAGCGTCGCGAGTACGCGTGGCAATCCAAGGCTGGCGAATAATGCACGAAAAATGCGGTGTTACCGGACTTTCACTTGTTGATCGGGACGCCGCTCGCCCAATTTATTACGCACTGTACGCTCTTCAGCATCGCGGTCAGGAATCGGCGGGGATCGTTACACACGATGGCTTTCAGCAGTACGATCACGTCGAGATGGGACTTGTTGGCGATGCTTTCACCGAGGAAGATCTCGATGGACTGCATGGAAGCGTTGGTATCGGACACGTTCGGTATCCGACGTCTGGAAGCGTCGACGCGTGCTGTGCACAGCCATTTTCAGTGTCGTTCAAGAGTGGATCACTCGGTCTCTCGCACAACGGCAATCTCATTAATGCAAACGAAGTTCGAGATGAGCTTGCCGGGCAAGGACACGCATTCACGTCCGATGGAGATACCGAAGTTATCGCACACGATCTCGCGCGGAATCTCTTAGACGGCGACCTCATCCACGCTGTTAAGAAGACGATGAACAGACTCCACGGATCGTACTCGCTGACGATTATGCACGATGATATCGTCGTTGGCGTCCGCGATCCGGAGGGGAATCGGCCACTCTGTCTCGGCAAGCTCGAAGATGGATACGTGCTGACGAGCGAAAGTTCCGCCATCGACACGCTTGATGGCGAACTAATCCGTGATGTTCGTCCTGGTGAACTGATCCGGCTCGAACCCGACGGGACGGGATACGAGTCGTACCAGCTCAGTGAGCGCGAGAACAGCGCCCACTGTTTCTTCGAACACGTCTATTTCGCCCGTCCTGATTCGGTCATTGATGGCACGTTGGTTTACGAGAGCCGTCGTGAACTGGGTCGTCAACTCTGGGAAGAATCCGGTGTCGAGACGGACGTCGTGATGCCTGTTCCGGACTCTGGCCGGGCGTTTGCGAGCGGATACGCTGAGGTCGCATCGGGTGTTGAATTCGCCGAAGGCCTGATGAAAAACCGCTATGTTGGCCGGACGTTCATCATGCCCACACAGGATGCTCGAGAGCAGGCAGTGCGCTTGAAACTCAATCCAATCAAAAGTACTGTCGAAGGAAAGACGGTTACGCTCATCGATGACAGTATCGTCCGTGGGACCACCTCGACGCAGCTGGTTGATCTCCTGCGAGGGGCTGGTGCCGAAGAGGTACACATGCGTATCGGTGCACCGCCGATTATCGCCCCCTGCTACATGGGGATCGATATGGCGAGCCGTTCGGAACTCATCGCGGCAAACCGGGATGTCGAAGAGATCCGCGAAGTGATCGGTGCAGATAGTCTCGCGTATCTCTCGATCGACGCCGTTGCGCAGGCACTCGATATCTCGAAGGACGATCTTTGTCTTGGCTGTGTCACGGGAGCGTATCCGTACGATATCCCTGACGAACCGACCGATCGGGACGTAACTCGTCCGGGAATCGGAGACGAATCGGTCCCAGCAGCCGATTGATCACAGAAGTATATTGTGATACTTCTGGAAAGAAAATCGTAGGGATTGACTTGAAACACCCAGAAAAATGATGTACGAGGGACGTTCATGGCCGACTGTGCCATTTACGCCCTTCCACTTTGGTCCCGGACTCTTGGTTGGCGTTCCGCTCAGACGACGCCTTGACCCCGTGACGTTTCTCGTTGCGAACGTGCTGGTTGACGTGCGAGCGACGCTCGTTTTCTTCAATATACGCTCTGGTCCATTACACGGGCCACTTCACACGTATCTTGGCGCCCTCGGACTCGCTGTTATTCTTACAGGGAGTGTTCTCGTGGTTACACAGAGGATTCCAAACACCACTCAGTGGACTGGATACCGGCCAGCATCGGTGACAGCCGTCGCGCTGGCAAGCGTCGCAGGAACGTGGCTCCACGTTACACTCGATGCGATCCTGTACTCCGACATGCAACCGCTCTATCCCGTCCTCGGAAATCCGCTGTACGGCCTTACAGGAACACTCACTATCTACGGCGCGTGTACGCTTGCACTCTTTCTCGGAGCGATTGCGAGCGTCCCACCCCTCTGGAGACGGTGGCGAGCGAGCAGTGCGTAACGCGATTGACTAATTCCCCTAAAGCGCCGACCGAGACAGCACGAAGCCGTAAGCCGAGCTATTGGTACTTGAAATCTCATCAGTCCCACAACGAATGAGAGAATTACGGCAAACATGTCCCTTGGAATGATTGAGACATCTTCCAAACCATACTTATATTGCCACTATTTACAGTGCATAAACATATTCTCAGATACACATATGATGTCGGAAATAAACTGTTGCGAAGTGAGGTCGTGGAGACCGAGGGTATGGAGAGCGCGCGAGGCCGGCGATAGCGAGGTCAACGGTTATACTAGTGACACAGCGACACAAAGTATGAAAATTTTACTTTGCCAATAATTATATTTGCGTTTTATTGTAACTAAATTGTGTGATTAATCGGTTTGTTCGACATGGATCTACAAGACTTATACCACAGTAGAAAGCTAACGAAGGTCATGGAGACCGGTCGGTCACAAGAACGAGTAACCTCGGCATTGAGCACACTCAACGCCGTGTATGACTCGTTTTCCGTCCACCAGACGTCGATGAGTGTTGACCGGGACACGTACGAACATGTTGCTCAACACTGTGAACGCGGTGTCATTGAGGCCGATGTCAAGGTCCGTCACGACAAAGGGGTTCTCGTTCTCGAAACAGACGGCGTCAGACGGATGCCTCACGGGCCTATTGAAGCCGGCGACGAATCGATCGAGGCTGGTGCCCGGCGTCTTGTGAAGGATCTCACCGGCGTCACGTGTGACATCATCGATCTCGCGAGCGCCAACATCGTTGGCATCCACGATACATCGGGTCCGGACCGGGAGCCGGTGTATCGTCTTTCTGCGCTGTTCGAGGCGATCTACAAGACTGGTGAACTCGACGAGTGTGCCACGTGGCACACAACGAAGCCTCCGTTAGTCACTCATTGTGAACGATAACTAGATGACGCCCGTTGCGATTGCGGCTTCTCGGGCTGCTGCTTCACTGACGCCGTTTCCGAGGATGGTGTACCGATCTCGAATTTCGTGAGCCGTCGTCATCGCTTCGAGTAGATCTTCGGTCGTGTGACCGAGCGCTTCGGCGGTGGTCGGTGCGCCGATGCTCGCAAGTGCGTCACGAACAGCGCGCCATTCCCCATCCTGGCCCGAGTGGAGGTACTCCGTGGTGATGCTTGCAACACCGACCTGATGTCCGTGCAGAGCCGTCTCGGGAGCGATGCGGTCGAGTTGATGGGAGATGAGATGCTCTGCGCCGCTCGCCGGACGCGAAGAGTCGGCAATACTCATCGCAACACCCGACGACACGAGCGCTTTCATCACGATCCATGCCGACTCTTCGAGACCCTTCTTGATCGAATCCGCATTTCCAACGAGCATCTCGGCGGTCATACGCGAAAGCGCGCCTGCGTATTCGGAGTATTCGACGTTCTTCAGTCGGTGAGCGAGCTGCCAGTCTCTGACAGCGGTGTGATTGCTGATGATGTCTGCACAGCCAGCAGTAATGAACCGCCACGGTGCACTGGCGATGATAGTCGTATCAGCGATCACCACCAGTGGAGGATCAGCGGCGACGCTGTGTCGTGTATCACCTTGTGGAATCGACCCACGACCGCTGACGATACCGTCGTGGCTCGCTGTCGTTGGAATTGAGACGAACCCGACACCGATATCATCAGCCGCCATTTTGGCGACATCGATGACAGTTCCTCCACCGACACCAAGAAGAAAATCGACCGATTCGGTCTCCGCCCGATCGATGACGCGCTCGACAGACGCGAATTTCGCTTCGTCGATGAGTTCTATCGGTGGATCGTATTCGAGCTGCTTTGCGATTCGCTCTGCTGCGATCGTTTTCGGCGTCGAGCTCGTCACAATGAGTGGCACACCGTCGAGATGAAGATCAGAGAGTGCTGTTGCCGTCTCCTCAATGACACCGTGACCGATAACGACGTTGCGCGGCAGGCGAATCCAAGCGCGCTTATCGAACATACAGACGCGAGTCCTTCAGCGGATATATACTGTCGGTTACGTGTTCACGAACGTACCGAGTCGGCAGCTGATACGGATCGCCAGTCCCATCATGGTTGTAGTATGACCGTCGCTGCTCACAGGCCGACAAACAAAGGGCGTATCAGACTCGATGATGTACGAATAGCAATCAAATGTCTCGTCGAGATCAGTACTACAACAAGGCGAAACAACAGGGCTACCGTTCGCGGGCCGCGTACAAGCTCAAGCAGCTCGATGATACAGCCAATCTCATCGACGAGCACGCCACGGTTGTCGACCTCGGGGCAGCCCCCGGAGGCTGGCTTCAGGTTGCACACGAGCTTGCCGGTGATGAGGGGACGGTCATCGGCGTTGATCGTCAGCGCATCAAGCCGATTGACGGATGTGAGACGATTAAGGGTGATATGACCGACGCGGAAACGAGAGAACGGCTACACGAGCGGATCGGAAAGGCAGACGTCGTCCTCTCGGATATGGCACCGAACATGTCTGGTGAGTACTCACTCGATCACGCCCGATCGATTCATCTCGCTCGACAGGCGTTCGAAACCGCCCTTGCTGTGCTCGCACCAGATGGCGCGTTTGTGGTGAAGGTGTTTGATGGACCAGATCTTTCGAAGTTCCGCTCGGACATCGAGGGCGAGTTCCAGTACGTCCGTGCCGTCCGACCAGACGCCTCTCGAGATGAATCCTCTGAGCTGTATCTCGTCGGAAAGGGACGGCTCACCGCACCGGTCCAGGTTGGCGACGAACTCGACGTTGAGATTGTCGACACCGGCCACGAAGGCGATGGTATCGCAAAAGTCGACGGATACACGCTCTTTGTTCCGGACACTGAAGTAGGCGAGACGGTCCGAACACGTATCGACGATGTGAAGCCAAACTTCGGCTTCGGAGAACGAATGGAGTGACCGACGCGCTGCATCAAACTCCGAACTCGATCCAGCTAGACGCATCCGATACAACCGAACAGCAACGGAGTTAAACGAGAATCCAACGTCAACAAAATAGGAAAGGAATTGCTATTAGATGATAGAAAATAAAACGCTAACATGTATAAATTACAGTCGTGATTGACGACAAATATGTACTGGTTTCGAAACAATATTGAAAGATAGTTTTGGAACGCCGAGTGATGTCGGTTGCAATGTTACTTCGACATATTCCGTTTGCCAGAGGCTCCAATCTCAGGGCGGTTCGACCGTACAAATCCCACGACAGCGTAGACGATCGGAGTATCGAGGATAGCGATGAGCAGTTTTAGCAAATATTGTCCGACGATGAGTTGGACGATGACAGCTGTCGGGAGGACCGAACCGGTGCCGAGGAACTGCGGTGCGAGCACGAACGCAATTCCAACGAAAATAACCGTGTCTATCAGCTGACTTGTGGCGGTCGAGCCGATGTTTCGCAACCAGAGTTGTGCGCCGTCGGTCGCTTCACGCAGCCGGTGGAAGATTATGACATCCCAATTCTGACTGACGAGATAGGCAATGAGACTTCCGAGGATGATGCTTGTGCTTGCACCGAGCACGCCTTTGAACGTCTCAGGATCGACAGCACTGCTCTGGGCCGCAGGTGCCCAGATCGTGCTCCAGACGAGCGCAAGCAGAACAAAGTTCATGAGAAAGCCAATGTTGACCATCACCTGCGCTGAACGCTTTCCGTAGAGCTCCGTGACGCAGTCTGAGGCGAAGAACGTGAGCGTGTAGGCGAGCGCTGCGCCGGGCACGACGACCTCGTTAGCGATGAGTGGAACTGACACTGGTAGCGTAAACGCCAGCAGCTTCGAGGCTGTCAGCTGTGCGGTCACCAACGCGGTGATGAACAACGCAATCAGCGCGAGTGCGGGGACTGGTATGACGCGATCCTGCCATCCATCGCTCTCGTATCTACTCATCGTCCTGTAACCTCCCGTGGCGCTCGTCGATCTCATCGAGCACATCGAGCGTCTTTCTGATCGATCCTCGGATGGCGTCACTCCGATTAACGAACTTTCCATTTTCACCGACGTGTTCGTCGAGATCGTCGAGCAACTCCTGTGGGATCTCCACGCTTATCTTGGGCATACTCGAATATTATCGTTCGAGTACGTGTGTTCGTCGGTTCGGACTATCTGAGTCATGAGACGGACCAGAAACCATTGCACAGGCGCTGGACCAACGCTACTGTGGGTTCTGAATCGCGCTTTACCCATCGAGCCCCCGAGAAGATACAACGAGTGCGCTTCAGAGAATCTGTACCGACGACCGCTCTGCTCTGTTCACGTATCGGTGTCGGATTCATCCAGCGCGTGCCACGACAGCCGTGGGTTTCTGGCCGCGCTTGCTTGATCGATCTGCCGCGCTGTGGTGCGCTGTGGTGCACTCTCGACCGTCTCCTCGCTTTCTGCTGCCACGGCGTTGAACGCGTGAGCAAGCTGGTCGAGCGTCCGCTGGTTCTCGATTTCGGTCGGTTCTGTCATCAGCGCTTCGTCCACGGCTTCGGGCCACTTCGTTGTCGGCGGGTGGACACCGTGATCGAGCATACGCTTTGCGACAGAGGCGGCGTCCATATCCGCGCTGGCGACGAATTCGTGGTGGAATGGATCGAACGGGATGTCGTATTCGATCTGGCTTGCGAGGTAGTTCGCGTTCAGCACGGCCTTTGCGCTCGCATCGGTCAGGCCAGCATCTCCGAGTCGGGCAATGTAGGCGTAGGTCTTGACGAGCACGAGCCAGTTGCCCTGATAACCGTGGACTCGCCCGATCGTGCGTTCGGGTGAAAACAGTTCGAACCCATCATCTGTCTGCTCGACACGCGGTTCGGGCAGAAATTCTTCGAGTTCGTCGACGACGCCGACGGGACCTGCGCCGGGACCACCACCACCGTGGGGCGTTGCAAACGTCTTGTGGACGTTATAGTGCATGACGTCAAAGCCCATGTCGCCTGGACGGGCACGTCCGAGTAGCGCGTTTAGGTTCGCACCGTCGTAGTAGAGCAACCCACCAGCGTCGTGGACGATGTCGGCGATTTCTGTGATGTCACGCTCGAACAGTCCGAGCGTGTTCGGGTTCGTAAGCATGAGCGCAGCGGTGTCATCGCTCACAGCAGCCGACAGCGCATCCAGATCGACGCGGCCGTCTTCGGCACTAGGGAGACTCACCACGTCGTAGCCCGCTAACGCCGCGGTTGCGAAGTTCGTGCCGTGGGCGCTGTCCGGAACGAGGACCTCGTTTCTGTCGTTTCCGTGTGCCTCGTGGTATGCTTTGGCGACGAGGATACCAGTGAACTCACCCGCCGCACCGGCCGGTGGTTGGAGCGTGACGGCGTCCATCCCGCCGATTCGTTCGAGATACTCCTGCAGTCGGTACATGAGTTCGAGCGTCCCCTGTACGCTATCGGAGGATCGGTCGGGGTGAACGGCTCCGGCAGGGAGTGCAGCCACGTCCTCGGTGAACGACGGATTGTACTTCATCGTACAGGAGCCGAGCGGAAACGGACCATTTTCGATCCCATAGTTCATTTCAGAGAGCCGGGTGTAGTGTCGTGCGAGCTCTGGCTCGGAGAGAGCGGGGAGTGAGAGCGACTCACGCGTAAGGTCCGCTGGGAGTTCGGACTCGGTGGACTCGACAGCAACGTCCTCCGATCGCTTCTCCGTGAGGAGTGGCTCATAGCAGTCGTCTCCGTTCGTCCAGCGTGCTTGGTCGTACTTCATGCGATTACCTCCAGTGTCTCAACGAATTCATCGCGCGCAGCGGCGTTCGTTTCGGTCGTACACACCTGTAGCATGTGGTCATCGATGGCGTGGACAGCGAAGCCGTGTTTTTCGAGCGCTGCTGTAATCTCAGCTGCCTTCCGGTCAGTCCGAACGACGAACTCGCGGAAGTGGTGGCGGTCGTGAATCGGGGCGTCGATGCCGTCGATCGCGTCCAACCGCGCAGCTAGCTCTCTCGCGCTCCGGACACAGTCGTTTGCGAGATCGAGTAAGCCGTCGGGACCGAGCGATGCGACACACATCGCGGTTCGGAGCGCGACCCACGCTTGGTTCGTACAGATGTTACTCGTCGCACGCTCTCGACGGATGTGCTGTTCGCGGGTCTGTAGTGTGAGAGTGTACGCGCGCCGTTCCGTCGCGTCCTCGCTCACTCCAACGAGTCGGCCAGGGACCTGACGCAAAAACGCCTCGCGGCAGGCGAACAGACCGAGACCCATCCCGTAGCTCATCGGAAGTCCGAGCGATCCCGCTTCTCCGACAACGACATCGACGCCAACGCTCGCTGGTTCCTGCAACAGCGCGAGCGCGACGATGTCGGAGCCAAGGCAGAATAATGCGTCGTGCGCGTGCGCGAGGTCCCCAATTTCTTCGAGATGCTCCTCTATTGTGCCCCGAACGGTCGGAGTTTCGGCGTACAACAACGCTATGTCCTCGTTCATCCGTTGTTCGAGGGTGTTTAGATCGACGTTTCCGTCGTCCATCGGGTAGGACTCGACCGTCAGGTCGGTGCCAGCAACGTAGTTTTCGAGGACAGCACGACGGTTATGGTGGAGGAGTTCGGGCACCAGCACCGTCTTTCCCGTGGTCTGTCGAACTCGGTCGGCGAGTGTCGCCGCCTCACCGAGCGCGGTGGCTGCGTCGTACATCGAGCAGTTTGCTACGGGGAGACCAGTCAGCTCGACGAGCATCGACTGATACTCGAATAATGCCTGCAAGAACCCTTGCGCGACTTCGGGTTGATACTGGGTGTAGCTCGTGAGGAACTCAGACCGATCTGCGAGATGATCGACCCACGACGGCACGTAGTGGTCGTAGTGGCCTCGGCCGAGAAACTCCGTCAGATCGGCATTCCTATCGAGTAGTGCATCGGTCTCGGCGATCACAGACTGTTCTGACTGTTGGGGAATGTCGAATTCGCCCTCAAACAGTACCTCCTCCGGGATGTCGAACAAGTCCTCTTCGCTGTCTGCCCCGATGGCATCGAGCATGAATGCCGTTTCATCAGGCGTATGCGGCGCGAAGGGACTGCCAGTGTCGTTATTGCTCATGGTAAACGTAGATCGGTGGTCGTCCACGGCACAGCTAGTGGGAAAAATTTGCGAGCGCGAGCATATCAGACCCGCGATTCAGCCGTCCGATCTTGCAACACACTTTTCGATAAGATCCGTGCTGAATTGTTGTGGTTGTTCGTCTGGATAGTACCGCAGTCTCTGATCGTATCAGCATCTCTCGCCTGAACAGGTCTGTCTCTTTTAGTGAGCTACGTTGCTGGGTACTCTGTATCCTGTCTTTGATGCCTCGAACGGTGTCCATCGAAGACGTTTGCCCCAGTCAGCTCTATCTCAGCAGCGCGAAGGTGGGTGCTGTCATCGAATGGTTCGATTTCGATCATCCAGATCCGATTGTGCTTCCGGTACGTGACTACGACGGTGACCCGTATCTGACTGATGGTCACACGCGTGCATTCGTCGCCTCTCTTGCGGGAAACGAGAAACTACGAGTGACGCGAGATGAGACCTCTTTCGAACGAACCGACCTACAAGTCTATCACGAGTGTCTCAGTTGGTGTTCGAGCGCGGGGATCACGACCATCAGTGATCTCGCCGGGCGGGTCCTGAGTCCGAAAGCGTACGAGAAGCAGTGGATCGAACGCTGTCATCGAGTGGCCGAACAATTCGAGTGAGAATTCACAATGTTGTGAGCAACAGTCGAAGGAGGATCGACAGCGGAACATCATGGAGGTCGGGAACGTTAATACACGTGCAAGTGGTTATTACAACCATGTTCGATGAGGAGGATTTACACGAAATTCGAGCGTCTCACGAGGAATGGCAAGCGGAAACCCTCGATCCGGCGCTCGATGCTCACGGCGAACGCAGGGATCGGTTCGCTACGGTGTCGAACCACGAAGTAGATCGCCTGTATACCCCTGCGGATATCTCCAATCTCGATTATGAGGACGATCTCGGATACCCCGGCGAGCCACCGTACACCCGTGGACCGTATCCGACGATGTACCGAGGGCGCACGTGGACGATGCGTCAGTTCGCCGGATTCGGCACTGCAGAGGAGACCAACGAGCGCTTTCACTACCTCATTGAGGAAGGACAGACCGGACTCTCGACTGCGTTCGACATGCCGAGCCTGATGGGGATCGACTCGGACGATCCGATGAGCCAAGGAGAGGTCGGCAAAGAGGGTGTTGCGGTCGATACGCTTCGGGATATGGAGATCCTCTTCGACGGTATCGACCTCGATACTGTCTCGACATCGTTTACGATCAACCCGAGTGCGATCGTCATCTACGCGATGTATCTCGCGCTGGCAGACCAACAGGGAGTTCCGCGCGAACAGGTCCGTGGGACGCTCCAGAACGATATGCTGAAGGAGTTCATCGCACAGAAAGAGTGGGTCATCCCACCGAAGCCGAGTGTCGACATCGTCACGGATGTGGTCGAATACGCGACCGAGAACACGCCGAAATTCTACCCGGTTTCAGTCTCGGGCTATCATATCCGCGAAGCTGGTTCGACGGCCGCACAGGAACTCGCGTTCACGCTCGCGGACGGCTTTGCGTACGTTGAAGCTGCTCTCGAACGGGGATTGGACGTAGACAGCGTTGCGCCACAGCTCTCGTTCTTTTTCAACTCGCACAACTCTGTGTTCGAAGAGGTTGCAAAGTTCCGCGCCGCTCGGCGCATCTACGAGCGTGTGATGACAGAGCGCTACGGAGCCGAAAGCGGTGCCGCCCGGCGACTGAAGTTCCACACCCAGACAGCTGGGCAGTCACTGACGGCCCAACAGCCGCTCAACAACATCATCCGAGTGACGCTGCAGGCGGCGGCAGCCGTTATGGGTGGCACACAGAGTCTTCACACCAACAGCTACGACGAGGCGCTTGCACTACCGAGCGAGGAGGCAGTCCGCGTCGCACTGCGCACACAACAGATCATTGCTGATGAATCCGGATTGGCTGATATCGTCGATCCGCTTGGTGGAAGCTACGCCATCGAGACGCTCACTGATGAGATGGAATCTGAGGTGATGTCCTACATCGATGAGATCGAAGAGATGGGCGACGGATCGATCCACGACGGCGTCCTCCGAGGCATCGACGAGGGCTATTTCCACCGCGAGATTCAGGACTCGGCCTACGAGTACCAAGAACGCGTCGATGCAGAGGAAGAGACCGTCGTCGGCGTCAACAAGCACACTATGGAAGAAGATACGAGACCGGAACTTCTCCACGTCGGCGAAAAATCCGCGACACGACAGATCGAACGACTCGAACAAGTGAAAGAACAACGCGATGACGAAGCCGTCGCAGAGACACTCACAGCACTCGAAGAAGCGATCCTCGCTGGTAAAAACACTGTCCCGTACGTCATCGACGCCGTGAAAGCCTACGCCACAATGGGCGAAATAATGCAGGTCTACGAAGCAGAACACGGGAGCTATACCGAGACGATTAGCGTAACCTGAGATAGCCCACCACAGAAGCAGTGAGTGGGCCGACACACTGCAACCGACACAAGCAGTCAGGGAGTCGTTCGGACTGGTACAGAACGACGCTATCGTTCGAATGGTAGGCCTCAGATATGAGGAAAGTGTTGGACAGTAATAAAATCTCTTTTAATTAATTATGTATTATAACTTGTATGTTGTGAGATTTTATACACATTTACTGTAATAAAACTATATAATAGTTTATTGTCGTTAATGCTATGTGGTGGGTGTTCATATGACCTAGCGAGATGAGCAACGAGGAACAAGAACTGGAAGCTCGATTAGCTGATCAGGAATATTTCCGGCCCTCACCCGAGTTCGTCGGGCAGGCGAACGTGAGTGATCCAGCAATCTACGATCGATTCGATGATTTTCCGGCGGGTTTCGAAGAATACGCCGAATTATTGGACTGGGACAAACGCTGGGATGAGGTGTTAGACGCGAGCAACCCCCCGTTTTATGAGTGGTTCGTCGGCGGGGAGTTGAATGCCTCGTACAACTGCGTCGATCGACATCTCGACGAGCGCAAGAATCAAGCGGCACTGCGTTGGGAGGGCGAAGACGGCACACAGCGCACGCTCACCTACCAAGATCTCTACCGAGAGGTCAACGAGATGGCGGCCGCCTTACAATCAATCGGTGTTGAAGAAGACGACATCGTGACGATCCACCTTCCCATGGTGCCCGCCTTGCCGATCACGATGCTAGCGTGTGCTCGTCTTGGCGCCCCCCATTCGGTGGTGTTCGCGGGCTTTTCGGCCAGCGCGCTAGCCGAGCGAGTGCGTGATGCCGACTCCGAGTACATCATCACGATCGACGGCTACTACCGCCGAGACGAGTTGCTCGATCACATCCAGAAAACCGATCAGGCGCTCACAGAGGTCGAACACGACCCACAGGTACTGGCGTGGACCCGCCACGACGACGCTCGTCACGAGATCGACGAGGAGTATACGATGGTCGACGACTTACTGGCCGAGCACCGTCGTGAGGAGGTCGAGCCAGTCTCACGGGCGGCTGAGGATCCGCTGTTCTTGATGTACACCTCAGGGACGACAGGCAAGCCCAAGGGCTGTCAGCACCGGACAGGAGGATATCTCGCGTACGTGACGGGAACTTCGAAATACGTCGAGGATATCAAGCCTGAGGACACCTACTGGTGTTCGGCGGATATCGGCTGGATTACTGGGCACTCGTATATCGTGTATGGGCCGCTCGCGCTCGGAACGACGTCGCTCATGTACGAGGGTGCGCCGGATCATCCACACAAGGGACGCATCTGGGAGATCGCAGAGCGCTACGACGTGGATATCTTCCACACCTCTCCCACTGCCGTGCGGATGTTCATGAAATGGGGCGAAGAGTATCCCGAAGAGTACGACTTTGACTTCCGGCATATGACGACAGTTGGTGAACCGATCCAGCCCGAGGCGTGGCTGTGGTATTACACCCACATTGGCGATGAAAGCGCGGTGATCGTCGACACGTGGTGGCAGACCGAAACAGGCGGACACCTGATCACGAACCTCCCTGCGCTCCAAGACATGAAGCCCGGGAGTGCAGGTGTGCCTGCTCCAGGAATCGCTCCCGCACTCTACAACGATGCGGGCGAATCTCTCGAATCAGCGAACGGTCAAGCGGGTAATCTCGTGATCGAGAACCCATGGCCGGGAATGCTCCAGACGGTCTACGGTGACGACGAGCGATTCATCAATACCTACTGGGCGGACTTTTCGGAGACAGACTCTGATGACTGGCACGATTGGACGTACAAGGCAGGCGACGGCGCGGTCCACGCCCAAGATGGTTACTTCCGGGTGCTCGGGCGGTTAGATGACGTGATGAACGTGGCGGGGCACCGGCTGGGAACGATGGAGCTCGAATCAGCAGTCGCAGAAGTCGAAGCCGTGGCCGAGGCAGCGGTAGCCGCACGCGAGCACGCCGAGAAAGGGGAAGTTCCGGACGTCTACGTCACGCTGCGCGAAGGTCAGGAAGAAAGCGAGGAGGTACGCGAGGCGATCGTCGGGGCGATCGAAACGGAAATCGGACCATTCGCGCGACCGGCGAACGTGCTGTTTGTCGCTGATTTGCCCAAGACTCGATCGGGGAAGATCATGCGCCGGCTGCTTGAGGACATCTCGAACGAGGAGGAACTGGGCGATACGACGACGCTACGCGATCCCAGCGTCCCCGAACAGATCCGCGAACAGATCCAAGCAGGCTGAAACGTACCAGTAAATCCTGACAGTTCCACAGTTCGCTTCCGTTTCTCGTTTTATTGCTCGTGTTCGTTATTCCTGCTTGATCGTGAGATGAGATTCGACGTGAACGGACGGTCAGTCGTTTCCTTATTCTCGACCGGCGATCAAGACTGGTCGGTTGGTGTTGAGAATGATCGCTTCAGCACCGATTCGCATCTGCATTTTTCCGGCGAGTGAGCGATGCCGTCCGCCGATACAAATGAGATCCGCATCCTCACGCTCGGCGGTATCGAGAATCGCGTTTGCGGGTGTTCGATCAGTTGCGAGCAGTGACACATCGACCCCGTGATCAATGAGATAGTCGTGGACATCGCTGATGGAAGGAATTGATAGAAGGTCCACATCGTCGTCAGCGTGGACGATCGTGGCAGAGATGGATTCGCCTGGTAGATCGGAGACCGCTTTGGCTTTCGCACGAGCCTGCGCATCGTCAGTTGCGATTCCCATGACGACGTGATACATCACCTCAAATTCAGTTCCGATGGTATTTACGAATTATCGTCGACCGGTTCAGCGTATCGGTTCGAGACGAAGATCATCAACAGGAAGATCGAACCGAGTAGCGTTGCGATCGTGAGTGCACCGTATACGGCCATCCCGATCGCCGTTGGCGGGAGCTGAATCACACCGAATAGCTCCGGGTCAAGTCCCTCGATTCCGAAGCTACCGATGGTGAATCCAGCCATGGCAGCGATGCCGACGATCGTGACATATAGATACATCACAAACTTCCGACCGCCAAGCTCAGGAACGTTTTGGCTCACAGTTCTTATTACGAATAGTGGTACGATTAGCCTTTTGCCCTGCGATGACAACGCCCGGAGTATGGGTGAAAAAGAACTCCTCCTGCTCGTTCTGGTTGGCATCGCTATGCTCATGTTCGTTACTGGAATCATCCTCGTTTCGAACCTCGTGTATTGACCGCTACACCGATTGAGAGCCAACTCAAAGCAATACCGGGAGATAGATGTAACATCTGACTACCGGCTTCTGGCACGATGTGAAGCTCCGTTATTCTGAATACATCAGCTGGGACAGGACCAGCATATAAACGAATACGAGAGGAGAGAAGAAAGAAGAGAGAAAGTTACGAGCGGCGGACAACGCCACCGCAAAATGTCGCTTCGATGGTGGTCGGTCTTACGATTCAGTCTTCGTCTGCTTCAGTGCCGCCGTCGGTTTTGACTGTATTCGTCTCGTCTCCACCGTCGGTGACGGCAGTCTGGAGGCGGCGTGCGTGCCACTCGAATTCGGGGGATGTCATACCGTACTCTCGAAGGTTCCACGGATCTTCACCGACGACAGGCCCTTCGTACCACGAGACGACGAAATTCCACAGCCAGACGATCGTTCCGATCGCCATGAGGAACGCCCCGAAGGTAGCAATCTGATGGAGATTCTCGGTGAGGATCGAGAATGGAGTACCATCTGAGAGCACGTACGTCGCGTATCGGCGAGGCATGCCCTCATAGCCCAACAGCAACATTGCAAAGAACGTGATGTTGGATCCGAGCATCCACAGTCCGAAGTGCCACCGTGCGAGTGTCCGCTGGTACATCCGACCAGTGAAGATCGGATACCAGTAGTACATGGCAGCGAAGCCAGCGAAGGCGATCGCACCCATGACGATGTAGTGGAAGTGACCGACGACGTAGTACGTATCGTGAAGGATGAGATCAACGGGAATGGCCGAGAGGAAAATCCCGGTCACACCACCGATAATGAAGTTCGAGACGAAACCGATACAGAACAGCATCGGTGCGGTCAATCGAAGGTCTCCGTTCCACATCGTCGTGATCCAGTTGAACGTCTTCACCGCACTCGGGATCGCAATGGCGAGTGAAACCGCCATGAAGCTCAGCCGGATACGTGGATCGATACCGGTCGTGAACATGTGGTGTGCCCACACGCCAAACGACAGCACACCGATCGCCAACGTGGAGTAGACGACGAATTTGAAGCCGAATAGCTTCCGCCCCGAGAATTTCGGGATGATGAGGCTCACGACCCCCATCGGCGGCAACACGAGAATGTACACTTCGGGGTGCCCGAAGAACCAGAACAGGTGCTGCCAGAGAAGCGAGCCGCCTCCGTCGACCGCGAAGAACGTGGTTCCAAAGTTCCGATCCAGCAGCAGCATGATCAATGCGCTCCCGAGGAGCGGGAACGAAAACAGGATCAGCCCTGACTGGGTAAGGATCGTCCACGAGAAAATATCGAGGTTCGCCCAATTGATATTTTTCCCACGTTCAGTGAAGATGGTAACGATGAAATTAACTGCACCCATCGTCGCCGAAACGCCTGTTAAGTGGAGGCCGAGGAGGAAGAGATCCACACCGGGATTGACCTGCTGAGCCGAGAGCGGTGTGTACATCGTCCAACTCGTTTGGGATGCTTGAATGGCACCACCGGTTGCGGGATCAAGGAAGAAGCCCGCCCAGATGAGCACTGCACCCGGTGGAAGCAGCCAGAATGCAATGGCGTTGATCCGTGGAAACGCCATGTCGTCTGCGCCGATGAGCAACGGAATGAAATAGTTCGCAAGCGCCGCGATAATCGGCGTCCCGAACAGGAACAGCATCGTGATTCCGTGGCTCGTCATCAACGCATTATACAGGTTCTCTCCACCGAGTCCGGCGAGTAGATCCATCTCCGGTGTCGAGAGCTCTGCGCGCATCAGGAATGCTGCCATTCCACCCCACACAAAGGAGATGACGGCGTATACGCCGTAGAGCATTCCAATGTCTTTGTGATCGACCGTCGTCAACCAACGAATAAGGCCGGACGGCTTTTCTTCAGAAATATACCCCGTCTCGTCACTGACGGCGGTGCCTCCGCTGGTAAGTGGCGTGTACGACCGCCAGTCCTCCATGCGAGAGAGGACCATTGCCACACCAGCGAGAAATATCCCCATCAAAACAGTCAGCGCGAGCTGTGCTGAGAGGTCCATATCCACCCTTCAGCACCGGTGGATTAGAAAGGTTATGTTCTGACTTCACGAGTACAGTGTTTTACAATCGCTGCACTCCCGGCGAATAGTGTTGTACAAAACAGCTCCCGATTGAGCACGCAGATCGACCGTTCGCAAGTGATAAATGTGTGCCCATCGCTAAACCGCAGCCATAACAGAGACATAGTCATGTTATGACATCATATTACACTCTGTGATATTGCACCATGCGGTGCTACGGCGTTACGTTACAGATTCTCGAGTTTTTCTTCGTCTTTGGCGATGGCCTTTCCGGAGTAGTAGGTGAGTACTGCCAATCCGATAAAGGGAATGACGAGCAGACTCATTTGGATCGTCGTCACGACTGGGTCGAACTTGAACACCGGGAGGACTGCGAACAAGACGACGAAAAACACGATGATTCCAAGCGGGATGATATTGACCGCGAGATCAAGCATCGTTTCCCGGTCGAAAACACTCGATTCCATGACAACGGATGAGAGTGGAAGCGTAAATAGGCTATCGATTCGCGTTACAGTGTCTCGACATCCGGCTCGACAAACTGTGCGAGTTGGCTCACCACGATAGCGATAACGCCGGCGACGACGATGGAGAGGCCACGAATGGCGATGCCGTTCGGTCGGGCACTGAACAACTCTGATAACACCGACGAGAGCGCAGCGACGCTCGCGCTGGGTACCTGTGTTGCAACGAGTATGCCACCGAGTACGATGAGAACGAGACCCAATCCACCGAGAATACCCCACGCTTGTTCGGTGTAGCCTGCCTCCGTGACAATTC
Source organism: Halocatena marina (assembly GCF_023276375.1). Taxonomy (GTDB): domain Archaea; phylum Halobacteriota; class Halobacteria; order Halobacteriales; family Haloarculaceae; genus Halocatena; species Halocatena marina. Next base: position 2,705,496 of record NZ_JALLPK010000001.1, read on the forward strand.
CAGCGATACTTCCCGAAAACAGGAGTAATCCCCCGACCGACAGTGGAATAATTCCTAAAAGAATGCCGAGTTCGGAGATGACAAGCCCAAGTGCGACGAACAGGGGCCACGGACTCGACATCCGATACTGGTCACTCAATCCCGGTTGGTCGTCCATAGCACGGTTACGAAATACACCCTCAAAGGAGCGTCGGATCGACGGTTGTCGTTCGAGCTGCAAGTATCAGGCGAACGTCCGGCTGATCTCGTTGTTCTCGCTTTCCTCGTCGTTGATCTTCTCCCACGCGTTATCGAAGTCCTCACGACGAACGGTGTCGCGGTCGTCTCTGATAGCGAACATCCCGGCCTCGGTACAGATCGCTTTGATATCTGCACCACTTGCAGACCCGGTATCGGTAGCCAGCTGCTCGAAATCAACGTCGTCATCGACGTTCATCGAACGAGTGTGGATCTGGAAGATCGCTTCTCGGCCTTCCTGCTCTGGTTTCGGGACCTCGATAAGACGGTCGAACCGTCCGGGTCGGAGGATAGCGCGGTCGAGCATGTCGAATCGGTTGGTGGCCGCGATGATGCTGATCTGTCCCCGGTCGTCAAAGCCGTCCATCTCGGAGAGCAACTGCATCATGGTGCGCTGAACTTCGGCATCGCCCGACGTTTTCGAGTCGGTCCGTTTCGAAGCGATCGCGTCGATCTCGTCGATGAAGATGACAGCTGGTTCGTGCTGGCGAGAGAGTTCAAAGAGGTCGCGCACGAGCTTTGCACCCTCTCCGATAAACTTGTGAACGAGTTCCGAGCCAGCCATTTTGATGAACGTCGCGTCGGTCTGGTTGGCAACCGCCTTTGCAAGCATCGTCTTCCCTGTCCCCGGGGGTCCGTAGAGCAACACGCCCGACGGCGGATCGATACCGACAGCATCGAATCGATCCGGGTTGGTAAGCGGCATCTCGACGGTTTCGCGCACTTCCTCGACTTGCTCGTCGATGCCACCGATGTTCTGGTACGTCACGTCCGGGTCGTGTTCAACTTGCATTACGCGCGCACGAACGTCGGTCTCTGCGTCGAGAACGCTGACGATCGAAAGAGAGTTGTTGACCGCGACACGCGCGTCGGGTTCGAGCTGATCGCGCATCTCGTCAGTAACCTCGGTGAGCGCCTCCTGATTGTTTCCGTGCTGTTTTATGATAATGCCCTCATTAGAAATTTCCTGTACCGTAGCAACGAACAGCGGCGATTGCTTGAGCTTCTTGTTCTCGTGTGTCAATCGCTCGAGCTTTTGCTGATACTTGTTATTTTCCGCGTTCGCATCGAGGAGCTTATCTCGCATCTCTTCGTTTTGTCCCTCGAGAATCTCCAGTCGTTCTTGAAGGGACTCAATTTTCTCCTGTTGTGACGCGTCGGGATCATATGGCCAATCGACGTCGTCAACGATGTCGGTCATCCAGCGACGACTAGCGCTCGTATTCATAAGAGGCTTCGGGTCGGTTCAATTCAACGTGTACGTATTCTGGCTTTCTGTCCCCGAACAGAGCTGATCTCGACTGAATACGTTCGTACACAGCGCCGTAAGCTATCTATATCACCCAGAAATCAAATTACCAAAGGTAATTTTAGAATGGAAAATATTACATTGTTGCATTATAAATAGGAGATATGCCCACGGCAGAGGAGAGCGGCGGAGAACAACACAGTGAGGAAGCCCTCCGAGACTGTCCACCGAGCGCAAAACTGGTCGCAAAGGTACTCGAATACGATGGTCCACTGACCCAACAAGAGCTGGCCGAACAGACGCTGTTACCGACACGAACGGTGCGGTATGCAGTCTCTCGCCTAGACGAAGTTGGTGTCGTTCAATCTCGGTTTTCGTTTACCGACGCCAGAAAGCGGGTGTACCAGCTCACGCCAGAGTGACAATTTTGCTCGATCGGGTCGGCGTGCCCGTCGATCACTTTCGGGACGCTCGCACAATCGATTTAGGTATTGGAGTAAAACTCTCGAACAGATGACGCGCGTGATTCACACGGGCGATACGCACATCGGGTATCAGCAGTATCACCAGCCCGAACGCCGCCACGATTTCCTCGATGCGTTCGGACAAGTGATCGATGATGCGATCGACGACGAGGTTGATGCGGTCGTTCACGCTGGCGACCTTTTCCACGACCGACAGCCCGGCCTACAGGACATTCTCGGAACACTCTCACGACTCCGGCCGCTTGCAGCCGCCGACATCCCGTTCCTCGCTGTCGTCGGTAACCACGAATCGAAACGGGATGTTCAGTGGCTCGATCTGTTCGAGTCACTCGGATTGGCTGTTCGAATCGGACGAACGCCACACGTCGTTGGCGACACGGCCTTTTATGGAATGGACTTCGTCCCCCGTGCACAGCGTGCTGCGCTGGAGTACGACTTCGAACCTCACACCGCCGAACACGCTGTGCTCGTTACTCATGGACTGTTCGAACCGTTCGAGTACGGCGACTGGGCCACAGAGCAGGTGCTACAAGAATCAACGGTGTCGTTCGATGCAATGTTGCTCGGTGATAACCACACGCCAGACCGCACGGAGATCGACGGAACGGTGGTTACGTACTGTGGATCAACCGAGCGCGCGAGTGCGTCCGAAACTGACGAGCGAGGCTACAACATCGTTAGTTTTTCTGAAGAGTCTGACTCCCATCAGGTTCACATCTCACGGCGTGGCCTGGAGACACGCGAGTTCGTGTTCATCGATCTCGAACTCAAGTCCGGGGAAGGAATTGAGCGAATCACAGAACGTGTTGGCCAACACGATCTGACCGACAGCGTTGTTGTCGTCACGATTGATGGTGAAGGCGATCCTGTCGCTCCTGCTAGTGTCGAGTCGTTTATCGACGAACAAGGGGCGCTCGTCGCTCGTGTAACCGATCGGCGCGAACGAGATGACGAGGAGGAAATCGAGGCAAACTTCGCTGATCCGGATGAAGCCGTCCGCGAACGAGTACGCGATCTCGGGTTGAGCGTGGCCGCGCAGGGCATCGACGAAACCGTCCGGACGAACACCATCGCAGACGCGAACGTGGCGGATGAAGTCCAACGACGAGTTCAAGATCTCATCGACGACGCTGATGCGTTCGCTGTCGACACCGATGCACAAGCAAAGAGAGAAAACGGCGACGCAAACGACGGCGCTGCGGTTTCGGAGAGTACAGAGGAAGAGGCCGACGACGGGGAGACGGCAGCCGACGGAGGGGCTGAACAGTCGACAATGGGTGAGTACCAGTGAGATTCGAGCGGCTTCGGCTCATGAACTTCAAATGCTACGAAAACGTCGAGGTTCGTCTCGACCGTGGCGTGACGGTCATCCACGGACTGAACGGAAGCGGGAAATCATCGCTGTTGGAGGCGTGTTTCTTCGCGCTGTACGGATCGAAAGCGTTGGACGCCCGACTCGACGAGATCGTCACGATCGGTGCCGAGAAAGCGACTGTCGAACTCTGGTTCAAACACGACGGAGCCGAGTATCACATCGAGCGTCGCATCCACGTCCGAGACGAGAGCGCACGGACGACGAAATGCGTGCTCGAAACGCCCGACTCCGACGAAACTATCGAAGGTGCAACTGACGTTCGTAATCGAATTGGCAGCCTCCTCCGAATGGACGACGAAGCGTTCGTCAACTGCGCCTACGTTCGTCAGGGTGAAGTAAACAAACTCATCAACGCGACGCCGAGCCAGCGACAGGATATGATCGATGACCTCCTGCAACTCGGGCGATTGGAGGATTATCGTGAGCGGGCTAGTGACGCGCGCGTTGGCGTTGGGCGCGTCCGTGACAACAAAGAAGGAGAGCTGACGGGCCTTATCGACCAGATTGAAGAAAAAGAAGAGAGCAACCTTCACGCGCGCCTGAACGAGTGTCAGACAGAACGCACCGAAATCGTCGAAGAGATCGACCGCATTGAAACCAAGCGAGAGAAGGCGATTACGACGCGCGATCACGAGCAGCAGGTGATCGAAGAAGCCGACGAGCAGCGATCGAAAATCGAGACGCTCGCGGACGATATCGAAGACCTTCAGACGAGCATCGAAACGACCGAGCGCGAACGGAACACGATGAGCAAGCGCCTCCGTGAGGAACGCGAAAGCGTTGATGAAAAACGCGATCAACTTGAGGAAACGCTTGAAACGGTCGATCTCGACGGTTCTGACCCGAAAGTCGAAGAACGGATCGATACACTCGAAACACGCGATGAAGAGCTATTGGAGACGTTACAAGAGCAGCAGTTGAGCGCACAGGAACAGAGCAATCGAGCCACACAGCTTGAGGAGACAGCTGAAGAGCACGAACGACAGGCCGAAGAGGCAAGAGAGAACGTAGACGAACTCGAAACGACACTCGAAGAACGAAACGAGATCCTCACCGAGCGGCACGAGAAGTTAGAATCATTACGCACAAAGCGGTCTGAAAAACTCGAGCAGTTCGAGAGCGCACCCTGTGAGCTCGGCAGTGCGAGTGAGCACCGACAGACCGTCTCCAAAGAGCAGACGGAACTGCGCGAGCGCGAAGCCGAGCGACGAAGCGAGCTGAGTGCAGCACGAGACGCTGTGGAAGAGGCAGAGCAACTGCAGGCCGAAGGAAAATGTCCCGAATGTGGACAGCCTGTCGATGGCTCACCACACGTCGAGGCGATTGAAGAGCGCCGCGAACGCGTCCGTGAACTCGAATCGGCACTCGACACGATCGAGACTGAGCGAGAGGCTGCGGACGAACGGCTCAAGACAGCGGACACACTCGTCGAACTCGAAGCAGACATTGAACGGCTCGAATCGGAAATCGATACAGAAGAGCAGCTTATTGAGAACGAGAAAGCGTCCGTTTCGAAGGAACGTGACCAATGCGCCGAGCTACGAGAGACAGCAGACACCCACGTAGAGAAGGCACAAAAGAAGCGTGAGGAAGCAACCGAGGCCCGCGAACAAGCCGCGGACTGTCGATCGACCATCGGTGAGATCAACGCCGAACGCCAGACCGTCAACGAACGGATTGAACGACTCGAAACGATCGAATCCCTACTGGACGATATCGACACAGCAGAGACTGAGATAGAACGGCTCCGGACGCGACGGGAAGAACTCGAGGAACTGAACACAGAGCGCAGAGAGAGCGTTACAGAAAAGCGACAGCAGAAACAGGACCTCGAAGAGCAGTTCGACGAAGCGCGGATCGAGAAGGCCAAAGAGAACAAGACGGGGGCAGAGCGCTACATCGAATGGGCCGATGACAAGCTCTCTGATCTCGCAGAGAAACGCGACACGCTACAGGGACACATCGGAGCGATCCAGAACGAGATCGAGACGTTAGAAGAGCTGCGAGAGCGTCAAAAGGAGCTAACAGCGACCGTCGAGCGACTGACCGCACTGTACGAGGAGACCGAACAGCTCCAGACGATGTACGCGGAACTGCGATCCGAGCTGCGCCAGCGCAACGTCCAGAAGCTCGAACGATTGTTGAACGATACGTTCGGGCTGCTCTATCAGAACGATTCGTACGCACGAATTGAGCTCGATGGCGATTACGAACTAACGGTGTACCAGAAAGATGGAGAAGTCCTCGATCCCGAACAGCTCTCGGGTGGCGAACGCGCACTGTTCAATCTCAGCCTGCGCTGTGCCGTGTATCGGCTGCTTGCTGAGGGAATCGATGGAGCGGCACCGATGCCTCCACTCATTCTCGACGAACCGACGGTGTTCCTCGATTCGGGGCACGTCTCGAAGCTTTTGGATCTCGTCACATCGATGCGCGAGATCGGTGTCGAACAGATCGTCGTCGTCAGTCACGACGACGAACTCGTTGGAGCGGCTGACGACCTCGTGAACGTCGCAAAAGATCCGACAACGAATCGCTCGACAATCGAACGGCGAAAAGCACTCTCCGTATAAAAATCAGTCACACAACGCCGAGATCCCTTCACTCGCTTGTTCGGTCGTTTTGTAGCCGGGAACACCACCGATCGAGACTGTTTCGATGAGTTCAGCAGCGCGTAGCTCCGTGAGAAGCCCGTTGAGATCGCTTTCACAGAGATCGGAACACTCCATGAGGTCAACGGCGGCCATCGGTCCACGTCGGTCAAGAATTATTAACACACCGAGAGCGTGGTCACTCGACGCGACGCGAATGATTCGACGAACGGGAGCAGCGATCGCTTGTGCGGCGGTTTCGAGCGATGAGACACCAGTACATTCGAGTTTCTCGTTTTCGATGTAACGCTCGTCACCGGTCTCGGGGTCACGAACGAGCGAGGAACCGCTCGATCGTTTGATGAGAAGATATCGGCATCCGTCGTCGGTCCGGACCGTGCGCATACGTTACGTAGCAACCACAGGCCATTATCCGTTCTGATAGCTTCGGTACCGACGATACCCGACAATGAGTGCGAGCACGCCGACGGCTAAAATAGAGCCCCCGAATTGGAGGCGTCCCTGAAAGATGATAATCATCCCTCCAAGACTAGTTGCAAGCAGCCCGATTTTGGCCATGACGACAACAATCCAAAATGTCCGATACAGATCTGTGGAAACGTCAGACTCGGAGAAATCTGGCGGCTCGGGGATATCGACCTGCGGGCCAAGACTATCGGGATCGAACTCATCTGGTTCGTTCAGCCCGAGAGCGCTATCGTCTTCAGTCGGATCCACGAGTACACATATGGTTGGCGATTCACAAAAGACTCTCGTTGCCGTGTACTGATCTGTACAGTCACACGCAGAAATCAGGGATGAGAGGAGAGCTATGCGGCGTCGTCTAATCGAACAGTCTCGCGGGACTGCATCCACGCGAGCGGGTTGTCGGCATCGTAGAAGACGACACCCTCATCAGTTTCGTACGCCTCGGTCGATGCGATGGCGTTGGAAACGGCTGACTCAGGACGCGATTCGTCCGCACGATCCGGCGTTGACGGGACGTCATTGTCAGACATTGCCGTATTACATGGTAATCAATAGCACACTATATATCTTGTGGGCACACTCAAAGATTGCCGCAGCTAAATGACAACAGACTATATCGATGGAATCACTAGGATCAGCGGAGTTTTTACCCGCTCGCACCCATCGACGACTATGACCGAGAACGCACGTCTCACGGATTTTACTGGGGGTGATGAGAGCGATCGTCGACCGTCAGCGGAGGCTGAGGCGGTTGCTGGCAACGGCGGCGCAGTCGTTTCCCCGGACGTGGTCGATACCGCTGCGTACCGCTACCCTGATGCTGACGGCAGTGTCGACATCGCGGTCACACAAGTGGATTACACTATCGAAGGAAACGGTAGCGATGAGTTCCCAATTCTTCACGTGTTCGGACGGACGACAGACAACAAGACCGAGCACGTCCGCGTTCGAGAGTTTCGGCCGTATTTTTATACCCCAACGGAGTCGCTCGACGCTCCTCCGGAAACAGAGTACGATACGCTCACAGGAAGCGAGGACGGTTACGAGAGCATCCGTGGAGAGTCGTTAACGAAGGTCTTCGGACAGACGCCACGCGATGTGGGGCAACTGCGTGATCAGTTCGAACACTACGAAGCGGACATTCTCTTTCCCAACCGACTTCTCATTGATAAGGACATTACGAGTGGGATTCGCATCCCCAATCGACGCGCCGACGATGGGAGCATCGATATTCCCCATCAAGAGATCAAACCAATCGAGGTAGAGGCCGATCTCCGAGTGAATACGTTCGATATCGAGGTCGATGACCGCTCTGGCTTTCCGGAGGACGGCGAAGAGCCGATCATCTGTCTGACGAGCCACGACTCGTACGACGAGCAGTACATCGTCTGGTTGTACGAGTCACCAAACGGGGAACAGGGACCGGACGGACTCCCCGACTACGAACCTATTTCGGAGGACATCGACGCAGAGGTACGCCGATTCGAGAGCGAGGAACAGATGCTCACAGCGTTCCTCAATTACATCGAGAAAACCGACCCGGACGTACTGACTGGGTGGAACTTCGACGACTTCGACGCGCCGTATTTCCTCGATCGATTGGAAGAGTTGGGTGGAACAGACGGACTCAACCCGGATCGACTGTCGCGGGTGGACGAAGTCTGGCGCAACGACTGGCAGGGACCGAATGTGAAGGGTCGGATCGTGTTCGATCTACTCTATGCATACAAGCGCACGCAGTTCACCGAACTCGACTCCTACCGACTCGACGCTGTCGGTGAAGTCGAGCTGGGCATCGGGAAAGAACGCTATCCGGGCGATATTGGGACACTCTGGGAAGAAGATCCCGAACAGCTGCTCGAATACAACCTTCGAGACGTGGAGCTGTGCATCGAACTCGATCGAAAGCAGAGTATTATCCAATTCTGGGAAGAGGTCGCTACGTTCGTCGGTTGTAAGTTAGAAGACGCGACCACGCCGGGCGATGCGGTGGACTTGTACATTCTGCACAAAGTGTACGGCGATCTCGTGTTACCCTCGAAAGGGACTGTCGAGTCAGAGGAGTATGAAGGAGGCGCGGTCTTCGATCCGATCACCGGTCTCAAGGAGATGGTGAGCGTCCTCGATCTGAAGTCGCTCTACCCGATGGCGATGGTCACCATCAACGCGAGCCCCGAGACAAAGGTCGGCCCGGAGTTCGATGGTGAGGCGTACAAGGCCCCGAATGGAACGCTGTTTCGAAAAGAACCAGACGGGATCATCAGGGAGATGGTCGATGAGTTACTCACCGAACGCGACGAGAAGAAGACCCGTCGTGACGAACACGATCCGACGAGTGAGGCTTACAAGACGTACGACCGCCAGCAGGCAGCCGTAAAGGTCTTGATGAATTCGTTGTATGGCGTTCTCGCGTGGGACCGCTTCCGTCTCTACGATACGGAGATGGGCGCTGCGGTGACAGCAACCGGCCGTGAAGTGATAAAACACACCGAGAAAGCCGCGAACAAGATGGGAAAGGAGGTCGTGTACGGTGACACCGATTCAGTGATGACTGAATTCGGACAAGACATCTCGAAAGAGGCTGCCATCGAGCAATCGTTCGAACTGGCAGAGCAGATCAACGACTCGTACGACGAGTTCGCGCGCGAGACGCTCAACGCGACCGAGCACCGGTTTCAGATCGAGTTCGAGAAATTGTACCGACGCTTCTTCCAGGCGGGCCGGAAGAAGCGATACGCCGGACACATCATCTGGAAAGAGGGCAAAGACGTAGACGACATCGAGATCACAGGGTTCGAATACAAGCGTTCTGACATTGCGCCAGTCACAAAGGAAGTCCAGCGGCGGGTCATCGAACTCATCGTCACGAGCGAAGGCGAGGAGTACCGCGATGAGGTGACGGAGTACGTCCACGATGTCATCCAGCAGTTCCAAAATGGCGAGATTAGTGTCGAAGAGATCGGAATCCCCGGTGGAATCGGGAAGCGACTCGATAACTACGACACTGATACCGCACACGTCCGTGGTGCGAAGTACGCGAACGCAGTGCTCGGAACGAACTTCATGCGCGGATCGAAGCCGAAACGACTGTACTTAGACCGGGTTCATCCCGACTTCTTCCAGCGTATCGAGGGCAACGAGGGGATCAGTGCCAACGGCTCCGGAGACCAAGCGTACAACGAGTTCAAACGCAATCAGGACGTTATCTGCATCGAGTTCGCCGATCAGCTACACGATGAATTCCGTGTCGACTGGGACAAAATGCTCGACCGAACGCTCAGAGGACCCATTGAGCGCGTTCTCGAAGCTATCGGCATCTCGTGGGACGAAGTCAAAACCGGACACCAACAGATGGGACTGGGCGACTTTTGAAACCGAACTGAACACGAGATTCTCAGAGCATCACGTGAATATACACCACCCCCTAAGCCCCTATAAAACTACAGTAAACATGCGATAGGTTGCGTTTTCTTTTCTACTCGGGAAATTTTGTTTCCATAATCCAAATTCGATCACCAACGATACGAAAACATTATACGCGAGACGAGCCGAGCAACAGGTGACAAGGTACACCTATCATGGCACGATTAGAGATACGGAACCTTCATGCGAAGGTAAACGAAGATGGCGGTGAGACGATTCTAAACGGTGTCGACCTCGAAGTGTTGTCCGGTGAAATCCACGCACTGATGGGACCGAACGGCAGTGGGAAATCAACGATGGCGAAGGTCATCGCTGGTCATCCCGCATACGAGGTCACCGACGGCGAAGTGCTCATTCACCTCGACGAGAATGAGTTCGGAAACGGTGAGATTCCCGAAGACAATCGAACGTGGAATCTCCTCGAAATGGAGCCGAACGAACGAGCTGCCCTCGGTGTCTTCCTCGGATTCCAGTACCCATCTGAGATCGAGGGCGTCACGATGGTGAACTTCCTCAGAACGGCCCTGAACGCGAAAATCGAAGAGCGCGAAGAGCTGTTCGAGGAGGGCGAGAGCGAAGAAGAAGGAGAAGAAGAAGCCGGATACGATACCAGCCCGATGGAGGGCCCTGCGGACGATGGTGACGTTGGTGTCGCAGAGTTTCAGCAGCTCCTCAAAGAGAAGATGGAGCAACTGGACATGGACGAGAAGTTCGCACAGCGATACCTCAATGCGGGCTTCTCGGGCGGTGAGAAAAAGCAAAACGAAGTGCTGCAAGCGGCCGTTCTCGAACCGTCCGTTGCAGTGCTCGATGAGATCGATTCCGGCCTCGACATCGATCGGCTTCAAGATGTCTCGGCAGGGATCAACGCGCTGCGCGACGAACAGGGCGCTGGCGTATTGCAAATCACGCACTACCAGCGAATTCTCGACTACGTCGAGCCCGACCACGTCCACATCATGCTCGACGGTGAGGTCGTCATGAGTGACGGCCCCGAACTCGCCGTCAAGCTGGAAGACAAGGGTTACGACTGGGTCCGAGAAGACGTTTACGAGACAGCCTGATAAAGCCAGAGTTCCAAACCATACTTACAATGAGTTCAGAACAAGATCATCTTCAAGAGACCGACACGGAGGCTCGCTTCGAGTTCAAGAAGGAGCAGCGCTCGGCGTTTCAGACCGAGAAAGGTCTCACGGAGGAGACAATCCGTCTCATCTCCGATGACAAAGACGAACCTGACTGGATGCGTGACCGCCGTCTGCGTGCGCTCCGTCAGTTCCACGAAATGCCGATGCCGACCGACTGGCCCGGTCAGCCAGATTTGAGCGAGGTCGACATCGACGAGATTGTCCCGTACATCCGTCCCGACATCGATACCCGGGGCGGTGTCGACGATTGGGAAGACCTCCCCGAAGAGATTCAGGACACGTTCGATAAGCTCGGCATCCCAGAGGCAGAGAAAAACGCCCTCTCGGGTGTCGGAGCCCAGTACGAGTCCGAGATCGTCTACCAGAACATGCAAGAACAGTGGGAGGAGAAGGGTGTCATCTTCTGTGACATGGACAAGGCCGTCCAAGAGCACCCAGACATCGTTGAAGAGTACTTCATGACGAAGTGCGTGCCGCCAAGCGACAACAAGTTCGCGGCGCTTCACGGTGCAGTCTGGTCCGGTGGCTCGTTCGTCTACGTCCCCGAGGGCGTCACTGTCGAAATGCCCGTTCAGGCGTACTTCCGCATGAACAGCGAGGGAATGGGCCAGTTCGAGCACACGCTCATCATCGCAGAAGAGAACAGTGAAGTGCACTACATCGAGGGATGTTCTGCACCCAAGTACAGCCGCTTCAATCTCCACTCGGGCGGCGTCGAAGTCTTCGTCAAGGAGGGAGCACACGTCCAGTATTCCACTGTGCAAAACTGGTCGAAAAACACGTACAACCTCAACACGAAGCGAGCAATCGCCGAGAAGGACGCGACGATGGAATGGGTGTCCGGAAGTATGGGATCGAAGGCGACGATGCTCTACCCGTCGACGATCCTGAAAGGACCCGGAGCGACGGACAACCACATCACCATCGCGTTCGCTGGTGAAGGTCAGAACATCGACACCGGGGCGAAGGTGTACCACAACGCGCCGAACACGAAATCGACGATCGAGTCCAAATCCATCTCGAAGGACGGTGGCCGGACCAACTACCGAGGACTCGTCCACATCGCCGATGGCGCAGAAGGTTCGAGCACCGCTGTCGAGTGTGATGCGCTGATGTTCGACAACGAGTCCACCTCGGATACGATGCCGTACATGGAAATCGAGGAGTCGAAGGTAGACGTTGCACACGAAGCCACGGTCGGGAAAATCGGTGACGAGGACATCTTCTACCTCCAATCACGGGGACTGGACGACGACGACGCAAAGCAGATGATCGTCGCCGGATTCATCGAGCCGATCACCGAGGAACTGCCAATCGAGTATGCGGTCGAGTTGAACCGCCTCATCGAACTCGAAATGGAAGGGAGCCTCGGGTAGACGCACAATACAATGAGTACACAGGTACACGCACATCCTACGGAAAAGCAGGTACGGTCGATTAGCGAGGAACTCGGTGAACCGGAGTGGATGCTCGAGATTCGTCTCGAAGCACTCTCCGAACTCTCCGAGCTTGCGTTCCCCGATGTCATCAAGACACCGGGGCGTACGTGGACAGATCTCTCAGAGCTCGATTTCGAGTCACTCGTCGATCCGTTGGGCGCAACTGAGCAAAAAGACCGGATCGGACCCAACAACGTCGAGGTGCTGTCGTTTGCCGAGGCGATAGACGAGCACGAAACGCTCGTGCGCGAGCACTTCGGGAGCATCATCGATCCCCAAACGAACTATCTGACGGCGCTCTCGACGGCGCTCTTCACGACAGGAACGGTTGTCTACGTCCCAGACGGCGTTGATGCCGAGGACGTGACGATCCGAACGACGATGGATTCTCAGTCGCTGTTCAACTACACGCTCATCATCGCCGAAGAGTCCTCGTCGGTAACGATCCTCGAACGACAAGAAACCGGGAGTGACACGGAAACGACGGACGACACTTCCAGCGAGCGTTACTACAGCGGTATCGTCGAGCTCGCTGCTGGCGAGAACAGCTACGTTCAGTACGGATCGCTTCAGGATCTCTCTGAAGAGACGTACAACTACCAGCTGAAATGCGCGAGCACGGACACCTACGCGACTGCCAACTGGATCGACTGCAATATTGGGTCGCGGTTGACGAAGACGAGCGTCGAGACGGATCTCGACGGCGATTCTTCAGAGACGAAGATCGTCGGAGCGTTCTACGGTCACGATGACCAACACTTCGACGTTGACGCTCGTGTCTGGCACAACGACGAACAAACCACTGCGGATCTCGTTACCCGCGGCGTCATCGACGATCACGCTCGCTCGGTCTACGAAGGCGTCCAGAACGTCGGGCGCGATGCATGGAGCACAAGCTCCTACCAGCGCGAGAACACGCTGATGCTCTCTGATGAGAGCGAAGCCGACGCCTCTCCGAAGCTCATCATCAACAACCACGACACGGAGGCGAGCCACTCCGCGACAGTCGGACAGGTCGACGCCGAGGACCTGTTCTATATGACCTCTCGCGGAGTCGCCGAGCATCTGGCAAAGAACATGCTCGTCGAGGGCTTTTTCGTCCCCGTCTTAGAGGAAATCGAAGTTGACGAACTGCGTGAAGACGTGAGCGGACGAATCCGAGACCGTCTGCGAGCGCGGATGTAGCTGGAACCGGCACACCAACTCACGGAGACAGAGCGGACGAAGAACAGAGGACGGAGACCGAAGAAAGAGGGAACAACTTAACTTTCAGCATCTCCGATGCGGAGTATGAACGTAAACGCATCGCTGTCTGAACACTATCATATTATTCGACATGAGTGTCACGCGCGCCGTTGGGTCTGATCACCAACTTGCCCGGCTCTTGCAGATCGGGATGGTTCTCGAAGAGGTCGTTGAGGCGCGGGCGTACAAGCACGCGCAGGCGATGGACTCCGAACTCGAAGAGGATATCCTCGCATTGCTCGAACACGCTGCTGAGGAATCCGCGAACCACCGCACCGAGCTAGAGGCGTTGGTTGATGAACTCGAAGCTGATCCTGTGCCGTTCGACCAGATAGAGACGCTCGTCGAAGCCCGCTATGGCAAGACGAAACCAGAAGATTTTGACGGCATACTGTACGATCAGCTCTGCAACGAGGAGACAGCCTACAAGTTCTACGACGATGTGATCACGGCCATTGAGGCCTCTGATACGTCGTTTGGAATCGATCGCCAACGACTGATTACTGTACTCAGTCGTATCCGTGAAGAGGAAGCCGAGGGTGTCGAAGAAGTGACCACACTGATGGAGGACCGATAATGAATACGTCCGACCAGTACCTGAAAGCGATCTATCTTGTCCAGCAAGTCGAGAATGGACCCGCTTCGACGGGCCGCGTTGCTGATATGCTGGACGTAAGCCCCGCGAGCGCGAACGAAATGATCGGCAAGCTCCAAGAGCGCGGCTTTGCCGACCACGAGAAGTACAAAGGTGTCTCACTCACTGATGACGGGATTACCCGAGCGCGTGATGCGCTCCAAACGTATTGCATCATCGAACGGTTTCTCGTAGAAGTACTCGAAGTCGAACGGTTTCGCACAGAAGCACAAACGCTCGAAACGGTCATCGACAGCAACGTTGCAGAACGCCTCGATACAATCATCGACCGCGAACCACAGTGCCCGGACTGCTTTGGCCCCGAAACAGATGTCTGTGCGCTCTTAGAATGTGACATTACAGAAGCAGCGGATTCGGAAGTGGCCGATTGATCACAGCTAGAGTCCCGTCTGCTTGCATGCGAATTGCGTCGGCGATGTACACCACAGGAGCAAATTCAAGACGATAACCAACGAGTAGTATCGAGATCAACAGCCAGCGATTGCATACAAGGTCGTGTTATCGGCAAGATACAGACGTTCATCGGCTGGCACGAGGATTCGAAAGTCCAACATGTCACTCCCCTTGGGACCTCGATACGTGTTTATTAGACTGCCGTTGGCAGCGTCCAACACGAGTAATTCGTCGAGATAGAAACTATAGACGACACCATCAGCATGCGCCACGAGGGGCCCACCACCATACTCGCTGATGAACATTTCCCACTGAACGTCGCCACTTGCCCGATCAAGCGCGTACATCGTCTCACCAATAGCTGCATAAACGACGCCATCTCCGATGGCTGGCTGGCTAACGTTTTCAGATTGACCAGTCTGGAGCGGAGAGGACTCCTTGCTCCAAAGGATATCCCCTGTGTCGGCTGCTATCCCATACAGGGCTGTATTAGTGGCAGCAAAGACGTGTTCATCAGTCGCGATGAGACGTGGGAATTCGTGACTGAGCTTGGTTCTCCAGCGACGCTCGCCTGTCGCTGCATCCAATGCAATAACAAAAGATCCAGATTCAGGAGTCCCGCTTCCGACGTACAAGGTTTGATCAGCAACAGCGTGACGGGCTGTTGATCCGCCGATGTTACGCTGCCAGATTTTTGAACCGTCGGTTCGATCAAGGGTGAACAGCCGTGGTCCGGTTGCAAGATGGAGTCGTTCTGTCGTTGCCACCATGCCAGCCCCACTGTCTTCGACAGTCCACAGTTCCGTCCCGTCAGCAGCATCGAACGCACGGGTATACTGTCCACTCAGATAGACGGTCCCGTCGATACTAGCAGGTGGTCCGTTGTAGATATTTTCAGGGTTATCCATATCGACAGTCCAGCGTTTAGACCCTGTGGCGCGGTTGAGCGCGAACAATGTGGCAGTCCCATCGATATTATCGACAAAATACGCAGACGCTTCATCGATGACAGGATAGTTACTCGCTCCTTTAAACATCCAAGCAAGTGTGAACAGCTGTGTTGGTGGGGACGCACCCATCGCGGCACTCGTATTTCCAGGCCCGCGCTGGTACTGTGGCCAGAGATCGCTCGTCGGCCTCGATTGAACCGCTGTTGCCGAAGATAGTTGCTGGAAATTGTTTGATGTGTCTGCATGCGTAGATCCGATGATAGTAGTGCCACCGATAGTGCTGAGACTAGTTGAAACAAATGTACGACGATCAATCATCTTTCGTAATCCCCCATATCACCATATATACATCGCTCAGACATATACAAATTTTGTAACCATTAAATTAAATCGTGCATATTATGTAATAAGGTGCTGTTATTGGAATGGATGCCAGCAGAATTAGACGACCCATCTCCGCCAGATTCTCCTGTGGGTGGTGGACGTGAATACGGAGACAAATTCACCCCAGATGATGCCGATGAGGTAGTCAGCACGAAATCACAACTCCTCTCAGCACTCGAAGAGACAGAGTTCCGCTCGAAAGAGGACTCACAATATGTGATCTATATCGATAATAACTCGAAAATAGATATGACTGGTGAAAATTCACTTCCACTCGGTCATAATGTCACACTCGCAAGCGGCCGAGGAGTGGACGATGCTCGCGGAGCGCTCTTATACATTCGCCGAGATCAATGGGATACCAACCCGATTTTCAAATCGAGAAGGAATAATGTTAGAATATCTGGTCTTCGAGCTGAAGGTCCAAATACTCAGTACTTCGATCCGGGTCCTGTGGAAGAAATAAACAACCGGGCAACAGCGGGATTCTGGCTCTTCGGTGAGAACACTACGATCGATAATTGTCAATTGTATGGATGGACAGACGCGGCTATCGCCATTGGTGCGGCAACTCATATGCCACAAAACGCACGGGTTCGGTACTGTAGTATCCACAACAACCAGATGGAGGGCCTCGGATACGGCATTACCGTGTACAACGGTAATCCAACAATTGATATGAACTACTTCGATCGTAATCGCCACTCAATCGACGGGTTTGGCTTTGCAACGTGTGGATACAAAGCCACAGCAAATCTTGTTGGTCCTCATCCAGTCGATCATGCCTTCGACATGCACGCGCTCACAGAGAATATTAGTGATTATGAGGGTAATCTCGCAGGTGGAACAATAATCATAGAGAGAAATACATTCCAATTTAACACACATCATAGAGCTGTTGATGGGCAAGCTGAGGAAGCGGTCAAGATTCGGGGACGCCCAGATGATGGGGTGTATATTCGAAATAACCGATTCTATCACCTTGAAGAGCCGGAGAATCCGCATGTTCATGGACAAGCATATCAACAGAGGATGCCAGATCCTGATGCGATCGACGGGTGGGAGAACCTTTTTACGTCTGATAACCAGTTTGGGACGGCGGTTTGCGGTGAAATCGGCGTGGAAACGCCTGCACAAGCATCTCGGGAGCAATGGCACACCGTCTCTCTCCGTGGTGTCTATCAGGATCCAGTAGTGATGATGAAATCAGCTTCGTACAAAGATCCGGAGCCATGTCACATACGTCTTCGAAACGTCGAGTCGGACAGCTTCGAATTCCAGATTGGAAAATGGCTATATCAAGACGGATCGCACAAACCGGAATTTCTCTCCTATTTGGTTCTGGAAACAGGGACGCAACGAGCTAACAATGGAACATTAATTGAAACGGGGAAAACCAGCGTCAACCACGAATTCAAATCAATTTCATTCGAATCCGATTTCGATAGTCAGCCAGTAGTGCTCACTCAGCCACAAGTTGTGCAGGGAGCCCACCCTGCTGTTACGAGGAATAATAATGTGACAGCTGATGGCTTCGATGTTCGTCTTCAGGAAGAACAGCGGCTCTCGAATGGCGGACACCGTTTTGAACCCGTGGGTTACATGGCGTTCGAACAAGGTGTGATCAATTTGTTAAGTACTCGTCTAGAGGTTGGAAGAACCCCCACAGAGGTCACAGACGACTGGTATCGGGTGAACTTCAAAACCACGCGTGATACACCAGCATTCCTTGCGGATATACAGACGTTCAATGGAATAGACACATCCTATCCGAGATTTACTAATCTGAATAAATACGGAGTCGATATTAAGATCGATGAAGAGCAGAGCGCAGACAATGAAACAGTCCACAAATACAGCGAATCTGTCGGTTATATCGTCTCTGAGAAAAAGAACGGACTTATCTGAATAGACATTATTGGCAGTGTATCAGCCGATAATGCTATTTTCTGTAGAGGATCGCTGTCGCGGCAAAGATGTTTGATCAATCGATAGGGACAGTGGGAAAGCAAAGCCAGACAACTGACTCGACCCAACCTCGTCCCGTGACTACCGGGAGCGTACGATATGTTGTTTCACACCATCCGAACGATGGAAAGGGTAACGCTATTGTATACCGAGAGGTAATCCCAGCGTGAAGTCCCGTGGTGTAGTGGCCAATCATAGCGGCCTTTGGACATGATACGGTTCGTCCCTGTCATGGAAGTCAGCCGTTGACCCCAGTTCGAATCTGGGCGGGACTACTCCATATTCTGCAGCGTGTTCTGATTGTGCATTGCTGTCGTTCAGTTTCTACAAGCAAATACTGAAGCTGTCCGATTGGATGCGGATCGGGATTACTGGTGGACTGGGCTTCAAAGAACAGCAATAGACATGGAGACGAAACCAGTGGACTCTGGACTAGAGGTATGCTGCGTCCCAGCGTGTCGCTTTGCGTTGGTTGCCACAGTTATTACACTCTGCCCGACCCATTGAGTCCATTGCAATATCGAGACTGCTACAGTTCGAGCAAAAGTAACCGTACCGGTCAGTTCGGTCAGCATCGTTGTAGGCGACGAGGAACGGTGCAACGCTGCCACGCTCGGCGTCATCGTGATCGATATAGACCTCACCTGCGCCATTTTCGGTAGTGACGGACTCGATATCAGTGGGCTCGTCCTCGACGTAGATGTTCTCGACGTATTCGCTCCCATCGATCTCGATTCGTTCGTCGACAGCTCGTACGAGCCCGTGATCCTCGTAGAAATCGTTTCCTCCCGGATTGTCTCTGAGAACGCGTCCACGAAGCCGTGTGGCACCCATCTCCATCAGTCGATCGTAGATAGCGTGATAGAGACGGTTTCCGACTCCCTCACCTCGGTAATCAGGATCGACGTGTAGCCACAGGAGATCACCGTCGCCGCCTGGCTCGACGATATCGCCTTCAGCGAAGCCGACGACTTCGCCATCACGCTCGGCGACTAAGACGATCAGGTTGGGGTCATCGAGTTTCTCCGTCATCGTATCGACGTTGTACCATTGCTTGACAGCACTCTCGATCGTCTGGGGACTGAGTGTATACGAAGCTTCGAGCGATCGACGCGCTATATCGCGAATCGTCGTCCCATCCTCTGGTTTTGCTGGTCGGACGTCCATATTATGCTAATGTCCTTCATCAACAATAAACCCCACTGCCAGGGTGAAGATACTGTAAACGTCATTCGAGACGTCTAAGAGCCGTGTATAGCCGATCAATAATGAAAATGTAACAACACGACAAGTAGGTTATAATTACTCACTGGTCGGCACGTAGTACAGTCAGTTCCAGCCTATTCTATTTTATCCCGATCAATTGGATTTTCGACCAACGTAAACCTCAAGACTGTAACACCACTATAGACGAGCAATATGATTAATTCTCGGTATTGGGGGCGGTATTGTGGGGGTTGAGATACGCGAAAATCCCGTAACAGACGACGAGTTCGAGGAAATGAAACAGTTCGTCCATGATTATCTCGCTGCGAGTGTGGAAGGAGAAGACGACGGGGGCCGGATGCGCTGGTATCCGTGGCACTCTGCAGACTACCGGTACAACCACATCCTAAACGTCATCGATATTTCAACTCGGATTGCCGAGAAGGAGGGTGCGAACATCGATGTCGTTCGTGTGGCCGCGCTGTTTCACGACATCTCGAAGTTAGAAGTCGATCAGGACGTTCACGCAGAGGCTGGCGCTCGTGTTGCACGGGAGTATCTAAAGAGTCACGGCAACTATCCTTCGTCGTTCATCGACGAAGTGTGTGATTCTGTCAGAGCACATTCTTATCAGGGACCACTCATGGATCTCCCGCTCGAAACGCGCTGTCTCATCGAGAGTGATCTTCTCGATAAAGTCGGTGCAAACGGAATGGCGCTCATTCTTCTCCGGATGGGCTATGAAGCTCGCACCCACATGGACTGTTCTGAGATGATCGATCGCATCTTAGAGCGGGGCGAAGACGCGATCGATCGAATCGAGAGCGACAGCGCAGAGAGCATTGCCCACCAACGGCTCAAACGCGTGCGTTGGTTCCGTGAGTGGCTCGTCTCCGAAGTCGCCGAACTAGAACCAGACGGCGTCGACCACGAAGAGCGTTGAGCCGGAGAAAGCAAACGGTAGCCAGGCTCAGATAAACAGCCGTCGGAACGCATCGACGAGAAAGTAGACACCGAATCCTCCGAGAACGAGCGCACTCACACCGGTGATGAGTGGGGCGAGCGTTTGTACCCGACGCTCTGCGGCGACAAGGGTCACTGGAAAGCCCACGACCCAAACGACGATCCCACCGAACAGTCCGACGAGCAACACAGGACTCCCTGTCTGGACGACGAACTGTCCGGCAAGCGACTCTGACAGCGGTGCCAACACGTCCACTGTGCCAGGATCGAGCAGCGCAACGCCGGCCGTCAACCAAAAGAGAATCTGGTACGGATTGGTGACAGCAAGCACGAACGCTTTTCGAAATCCGCGTCCACTCGTGTCCTCACTACGAAAGCCATTATGAAGTTCGGTAGCCGTTTCGTAGGCGAAATACAACATGATGACGCCACCGACGGCGATCATCGTTGCTCGAAGAAGCGGCAGTCGCTCGATAACCGCAACGACGCCCAGCAGCGCACCTCCGAAAAAACAAAGATCAGCAGTCATCGCTCCCAATCCAGCACGAACACCCGAAACCCAGCCGTGGACGACGCTCTCTTCAGCAATAACGGCGTTCATCGGTCCTGGTGGAGCCGCAAGCGCTAATCCGAACACGACACCAGCAAAGAACGTCACGGGAAAATCCATCATCTTGCTATAGACGCGTGATTGTGAAAAATCACACGTACGAGCGTTCAGCTGCGTGGGAATCTGACGCACCCGATCAGAACCAGCCCAATACTAGTAGAACGTGAAATTCGTTGCGGTCTGAGTGAATCAGATTCCTTGACGCATCAGGTGACTCCGGAGAAGATCTGCGTCTTTTCGTCCTGCAGCGGTGTTGATGATGGCAATTGTATCACGTTCATCGAACTGCTCGTGCAGTTCCCACGCGCCGCTTGCTGCGGCTCCAGCTGAGACACCCATCTCGATCCCTTCGTGGCTTGCGACGGTGACAGCACTTTCGAGGATGGTTTCATCACTGGTTGCGATTGCTCCGCCGCCGCTCTCGCGGAGTGCATCGAGCACAAGTTCACTCCCGTTTGGATCCGGCCGTTCGAGATTGCCACACACAGTATCGGGAACCTCCCACGGATCGTGTGTGCTTGCGCCGGAGTCAAACGCCTCGACGATCGGCGCACAGGCCTCTGACTGGGCTGCATACAGCGGTGGAAGAGTGTCGATCAGTCCGAGATCCCGGAACTCACGGGCCGCCTTGGCCATCCCGACGAGAGCAGCGCTTCCCTCAAATGGATAGAACACGGCGTCGGGAACCTGCCAGTCCAGCTGTTCGAGAAGTTCGTACATGATCGTCTTCGCTCCCTCGTGGCGATAGGGCGTTTCGAACGGCTGGACCGAGTACCAGTCTTCTTCGACCATCGTGTCCTCGTACGCCGCTGTAGCATCGTTGATCCGTCCCTCGACAACGGTCATATCGCCGCCGTGGACGTTGATCATGGCTTTCGTAAGGAACGAAGATCGTGATGGTACGAACGCGTGACTCGTAATTCCGGCGCGGGCAGCGTATGCGGCCACAGATTGTCCGGCATCGCCTGCTGTAGCGAGGGCAACGTCAGTCGCTCCGTGCTGTCGCGCGGCCGAAACGGCGAGTGCACTCTCACGATCGAGCAACGTTCCCGTTGGATTTGTTCCCTCGTCCTTGATGACACACCGCTCGATTCCGAGCTCAGCTGCGAGTGTCGGACAGTCGATAATCGGGGTCCCCCCTTCGCCCAACGAGACGAACTCGTCAGACGGAATCGGAAGAAGCTGTTCGTATTTCTCCGGGCCAAACGACTGGGACTCGAGATCATCACGAGAGAGATCGATCGCTTCGTAATCGTACACCGGATCGAGAATTGCACCCTCTGGATGGTGGCTGGTCGTCGCGTCGAACAGCTCATCCGCTTCGGGACAGAGAACACCCCTGAATGCTGGCGTCGTTTCCATACCAGTGCTATCCGTCGGACTCAACTAAGCACTGTTGACACGCCCGAGAGAAACAACGGACCAAGAGATTCTGGCACGACACACCGAATGACCATACTTCTGGATGATGTGCAGGACACATCCATCCAGTCGGCTACTGTAACGGGTGCATCGTCAGGAACGACTCGTTCGTTGGGTCTGAGCACAGATCGAGGGTTAGGTAGTATCATCAGAGACGGTCGCATAGGCCTCATTCACCTGTTGGAACGCCTCAGGGTCGCCACCCATGTCGGGATGAACAGCTTTGACTTTTTTGCGGTACGCGGCCCTTATCTGCTGGTCTGTCGCATTCGATGGAAGACCGAGGACCGCAAGAGCAGCATCGGATTCGTCCACGGATGAGTCCTCATCAGATAGATCGAAAGTCGGTGTCTCGAACGGAAGACGGTTCCCGAGGTAGATCCCTGGCATCTCGTGTTCGACGAGAACTGCGTGCGTCGATGAGTGTTCGATGGCGTAGAATGCGCGGGCGTCGAACGTGATAGCAACGTCGCGGTTCGGGAGATAGAACTCGACAGGCTGTTCATCGATGAGATGGTCTTCGACGAACGGTTCATCGATTGCGTGGAGATACTGTCGAATTTCCGTCCGACGGCGACCCTCGCCACTTCTGACCGCCCCGCCGGTTGTCCGGTCGGGGAAAAAATACGCCCCGAGTATAAAGACGCCTGCGACGACAGCACTCACTATGAGTCCGAGGAGTATACCGGAGAGCAGCCAATCGGGGATGTCTACCGGGACCAGTTGCACAAGACACAGTTAGTGGAGCGAGCGTAAGAACTCCCCGATGCTACACGATCACACACATGAACAGCAACCAACGAACAGTGGATGGTGACAAATGAAACATGAGGATCAATGAGAACGTGTCTTCAGCACACTGCTGTCAGATCAACCGATATATCGCAAGTCGTCGTCGGTCGGTGCTGGTCCTTGTTCCATCTCCCGAATTTTCGTCACGACCTCTTCCATTTCCTCGGCGCGTTCTTCGAGTGACTCGTAGCCGACTTCGAAATCGAGAATAGTTTCGAGGACTTCGAGGACAGCCTGCGCGCTTTTTGGATCGACGAGATAGCCGCTTGTTTCACCCATGAGGCAGGCTGCATCGAGTCCACGGCGCTCGCCCATTCCGAGTAAGAGTCCGCTCACGCCGACGATCCCGCCAGCGGGTTCGTCCTCTCGGAACTCGACCGTATCGGACAGCTCCTCAATGAGCTCCGCAGAAGAGGCAGCACCAATGACGCTGTACTCCTCGATGAGCTCGCCTGTTGGGACGCCACCGAGTGTGAACGCGCGTTCGACGTCGTACTCCGCTGCGATGTCGAGAATCGAATCCGTGAGCCGGTAGTGTCCTGTCGAATCCTGTGCTTGGTGGTCACCAGTCAGCACAAGCAGATCAGCGTCGATAGCCTCGCCTGATTCTTGCTCGTCCTCTTGCAATGGTGTAGAGAGATCGACCGCGTGAAATTCGAGACACGCGAGCTGTGTACGTCCATCTTCGATGGTGACCTGTGGTGGGAAATGCTCCGAATACAGGCGGCTGATAAGTGTATTATTGAACTCCTCTAGTAGATGTTCGGCGGCGAGCTTGCCAACGTGACCGACACCAGGGAGCCCTTCGATAAGAACGGGAGAATTCATATCCGGTTGGGCAACCGTCTCGATATCGAACTCGTCCATGCAGCCTACTCGTGTGCTCGCCGCTTAAGTGCACGTCGGTACTCGCCGTAGCGGTCTGTGGGATCATACGGCGCTGGTGCGCTGTTGACCGCGTCACTACCACAGACAGGACAGGTCGAGGCGAGCGTGTACACTGGACCGTCGTGGTGCTCTTGCCATGACGCACAGACACGAATATCCGAAATCATCTCATACTACGATCTATTCTGGGTCTGTCGATTATTCTGCTTCAGTCTGTCGCTCTCGGTGGAAGTCTGCAGTTCCACCGCGCTCCTCAATGACTGCCCGCGCTCGTTCGACGGTTTCTGTAAGCTCATCCTCTGCAACTTTATACGACGGCGCGCGCACTTTGATGCGGTACTCTGGCGAACCGACGTACGTCACACCGAGTTCGACTTCGTCCGATACCTCTCCATTTCCTTCGGCACTCTCGAGTGCCGCACGAACATCATCGACGCCATTGGGATTAGACGAGCGGAGATGGACGTAGCCGGTCACCGTAACATACGGAACAGAGACGTTCTCGCGTGCAGTGTCGACGATAGTTGTGATCTCCTCGTCAGTGAGATCGGTCTCGGAGAGCGTGTCTTCGCCGTGGATCGCCGCCTGCTCGAAGCCCTCATACAGCGTACCGAAGACAGAGAGCAACTCGTTTGCGACCGTCCCGTACTGCTCGTCACTCACGTCCTCCCCGAACGCGAGGGTCATCCATTTGTCCGCCTTCTGCTCGTTTTTCCACTCTTGGATCTTCTCAGAGCGCTGGTGGTCGTTAACGTCCTTGACCGAGAGATCGATCTGCTGGGCACTCTCATCGACATCAAGCACTTTGCACACGACCGTCTCGCCCGTATTGACGTGGTCACGGATGTTCTTGATCCACCCGCTTGCTACCTCGCTGATGTGGACGAGTCCACGGCGATCTGTGTACTCTAATAGATCCACGAACACCCCAAAATCCTCGATTTCGTCAACCCGGCCGACGACGAGATCGCCCGGATCGGGCCAGCCTGTGTACTTCATGCATCTGGCTTACAGTCTGATGGGAATAAAGGCACCGTATACCACCAACGGCACCTCCTGAACGAAGTGGTTTGCCCAACTGGATCAACCACTGATCGAAGAATAGAACGGCTTGGTTCGATCAACCGCAGACCGATACCGACGCGTGAGAAGAGAGCCGATCAAGCGTGTTCTGCACGCCGTTCGACTGTCTCGGTGACCTCACCTTCGATGACGGCTTTGCCTCCTGTGGGCCGTGCTAAGACGTGTCCACAGACCGCGCACGCGACTTCGGTCGCAGCCTTACCGTAGATGATCTGTTCGTTCTCACAGTCCGGGCACGTCACTCGGTAGAAGCGTCCAGACATGGTTACTCCTGAAACTCCAGACGGCCTGCGCGCCATCCCTTTCGGAGGTGAGCTTTTCCACAGTCGCTGCACCGGTACTTCAGGTTCGTCTTTTTCGTCGGTTTGTCACCACTCGGAACCTTCGAGAACTTACCAGCGTTCCCGATTCCAGACTTCTGGCGCTTTCGTTGGCGACCCTGCACCTTCGTCATGCCTGAGGAGCGACCGCTCCGCACCTTCTCAACCTCGTGCTCATGGTGCGCGTTGCAATGCGGACAGTACGTCCGAAATCGACGTGGCATCTGCATGGTTGTTGAATCACTATTATCGACGCCACATTAAAACGCGTTTGGTTCGGAGCAGCCAGTCGATCAGATCAGACAGTTTCCTCTTACCTTCGATCACGCTGTCCGCCGTAGTGTCTGATTGTCCTGGCTAGAGAACAAATGTCGACATACATGACCATATTCAATCAATAGTATATATAGTTGAATTATTTAGTATATTATAATATTTTATATAATTACGAAATAATTAATATCTGCAATATTCTTGATTTTTTTGATGCGAGAGAAACTACTTCGGCGGAGAACGTTCCTTAAACAGACAAGTGGAGCCGCAGCAGGGATTGTAGCACTACGGTCTACGAGTTCCTCGGCGCAGGGAGCAACACCGATTCCGGTGATCTCGACTCGTGGTCACTTCGACGACAGCGGATCCCTCACAGGTGGACATTCAGCGACTGGCTACGACACCGACGGGACAGTTCCAGGTGTCGACACTGGTTGTGCAAGCGACTTGCTCGTCTTCGCACACGGCTGGACCAAGGACGCCACAGACGACGAAGCAAAACAGGCTGCAGAGGCGAAAATCGAACACGCTGATGCGTCGCTCGGCGGAGCGGGGTACGGCGGGACTGTCGTCGGTTACTCGTGGGACAACAACAAAGGTGGCGGCGTGGACTTCGGCTGGGGTGAAGCACAGAGCATCGCACAGCAGAACGGTTCGAAACTCGCCCAGTTCTGTCTCGATTACAAGTACTCGTGTGGCGGAACGCTTCGTCTTGCCAGTCATTCGCTTGGAGCACAGGTCGTGTTCAGCACACTTCGGGTGCTCAATGCAACTTCATATTGGAACGACAACGGCTACCAGATCGATTCAGCGCACTTCCTCGGGGCGGCGACCGACAACGAAGTACCATCCCAAGAGGACATGGATAGCTACAACGCGGTTGCTAACGAAACGGTCGGGACGTTCAACTACTACAGCGAAGAGGACGACACACTGGAGTGGATTTACAACACCATCGAGTTCGACCAAGCACTCGGTGAGACAGGAGTCGAAGACGGCAACACGCCGCCTCCGAACTACACCGACTTCGACGCGACTGGGCAAGTCGGTAACAACCACTCGGGCTATCTTGACAACGTTTCCGACGAAGTTGTGGCCCACATCAACACGGTCTAGCGTTATTCACCAGTAAGCGCCTCGCTGCCTGGGGCGATATCGATGTACTCCCCGAGGTCGCGCTCGCGCGCTTTTTCATAGAGCATGTACGCAGACGCGACGGTCTCGATTGCGGTTCCACCGCTGTCGAAGATCGTTATTTCCTCGTCACTCGTCCGTCCAGCGACGTCACCGGCGAGTACTTGCCCGAGATCACCGTGGATGTGATCCTCTGTGAGTCCACGCTCGTCCATCGCTTGCATGAATGCGCCAGCATCGCTCGTCGCACGATCGTAGAGATCTGGAACGTACGTCGAGCGCTCAATAACAGTCGCGTCGAGCTCTCGGGCGTTCGGATCGTACTGCCCCATTGCAGTGACATGAGTCCCTGGTTCGAGTCGTTCACCGTCGAAGACTGGTTCTGTATCGTTTGTAGCAGTGATGAGCACGTCTACTCCCTCGAGGACGGCATCGCTCGATGCGACTGCGCCAACAGAGGCGTCGTACTGCTCGTTCATCTCCCCCACAAAGCGTTCGCGGCTCTCTTTCGTCGGCGAATAGACGTTGACAGTTCCGAAATCGCGCACGGTCATCGCCGCGTGTACTTGGCCACGGGCCTGCGCACCGCTTCCAATGACACCGAGCGTCCGCGCGTCCTCACGAGCAAGAGCATCGATGGCAACTGCACCGACGGCACCGGTTTTGTATGGATTGAGGCTCGCACCATCAAGAAGTGCGAGTGGACGACCGCTCTCGGCGTCGAACAGCGGAAGGAAAAAGTGTACGTCGCGATCGTCGAACCCCGCTGCGTATGTGTAGCCACCCATTGCGCCCGTCTCGGGAAGAATAGCAAGATAGCCCGTAAGCATCCCCGCTGGATCGTCGTGAACGAGTTTCGTCCGCGGGGCTGCCGGACCCTGCTGACGATAACCCTCACGAACAGCCGTCACGTACTCCGCAGGTGTCGCCAGACCCGCGAGTTCTTCGCTGGTCAGAAACAACGTCTTCGTCATATATGCCACAAGAAGCGGTGATGGCTTAGTGTTGATGCCCGATACGATCGATCGTTAATCGGCGTTAACGGACGCAATGTCAGTATGGGAAGACGACTGTTCTGTCGGTGTCGGATCAGTTGGCGCGCGGACGAACAGTGCATGTCCCATGAACAGAACAGCAATCGTTGCAGCCACTGTTATGGCGAGCGTCAGCTCAACGCCGGCAACGGTCAATGCACCGGAAACACCGGCGAGTGAAAGCGGAATAAGGCCAAGGACGATATCGTAGTACCCAGTCATCGTCTACCATAACGTAGTGCTTCCATCATTTATAAATCTTTCCACGTCACCAACCTGTATCATCCAATGTAGCCATGACATACCCCCACACAAATACCTGCAAATCCATCTCATAAGTTATGAGCTGGTTTTGTAGTTCAACCGGCCGCAGTCGGGCGTTTTTCAGAGTATATATGCATTTTGCATCGAGTTCGCTTTTGCAATAACAATCATTAACAATTGTGAGTGGTTAGGGGCCAACCAATTGATGGAGACTACGTAAGGTCGTACACACCAACAACTCCATTCGAACCATTCACAGGCGATTCGAGAACCTCCTCGCGTTGGTCACTGTTCCGGTTCAATTGCCGAACAGATACTCGAAACACCGACTCCACACATTCGCAGCCAGATCAGCAACCAACGAAGAAAATCTTTGGAAATAGCCTCTATGAACACCGAGTTCCCGCATGCGGATGAGTGTTGTTGTTTACGTAAGTTTGAAGCGCGCTTGCAATGATAGATTGGTGTGAATCGGAACGATCGAGCAATCACGGGGTTAGTCATGCTCGCTCATTCGCTTGTCCACACCTACGAGTTCGTCTTCCCCGTATTCATCCCGCTTTGGCTGTCACAGTTCGGAACGACAGAGGCAATCGTCGGTGCCATTGTCGGCATCGGGCTCTCGTTGTTCGGACTGGGAGCACCGCTGGCGGGTGTACTCACCGACCGTCGCGGATCGAAACCACTCATCCTCGCCTGTCTATTCGGGATGGGTGGCTCGTTCGTTTTGCTCGGTCTTTCATCGACGATTGCCGGACTCATTGGCATCAGTCAGCTATCAATGTCTGGAATAGCGATACCAACCGAACTTGGTGTCGTCACGATTGCACTGATTGTCTGGGGCGTTTCTGCAAGCCTCTATCATCCTGCGGGACTGTCTCTCATCACCAGAGGCGTCGAAGCGCGCGGAAGTGCCTTCGCGTACCACGGCACGGCGGGCAATATTGGCACTGCTCTTGGTCCGCTTCTTGCCACCATCCTCCTGTTCTTTCTGAGCAATAACTGGCGCATCGTCGCCCTCATTCTCGCAGTTCCCGCACTCGTTGGTGTGGCGTACGCTGTTCGTATCAACGTAAACGAGACCGCTGCCGTCTCGACCGCGACCGATGGAGGGTCCGAGACAGAGAGCGGCATCTCATCACTGTCCGAGTTCTTCTCGCTCTCGAAGACGCTGCTTGCCAGTGCGTTCCTCGTTGTGTTTAGTATCGTGATGTTTTCTGGGCTGTACTACCGTGGCGTTCTCACATTTTTGCCGTCGCTCCTCGGAGATATCGGGATCATTGCACCAATTGAATTCTACGGACGAACGATCGAGCCGGCGAACTACCTCTATACGGGGCTTCTCGCAACGGGTGTCGGTGGCCAGTACGTTGGCGGGAAACTCACCGACAGAATTCCCGTTGAGCTGGGTCTCACAGTGGGATACGCGGCGTTCGGTGTCGTTGCACTCGCGTTTCTCCCCATCACGGCCCTCGGGCTAATTCCATTTGTGCTCCTCTTAGCGCTGCTCGGGTTCGTCCTCTTTTTCGTCCAGCCGTTTTACCAAGCAACAGTCGCAGACTACACTCCTGCCTCAGTGCGTGGACTGTCCTACGGGTACACGTATCTCGGTGTATTCGGCATCGGTGCGCTCGGAACGCCGCTCGCAGGTGCAGCACTCACGTATCTTTCACTCCCATATTTGTTTGGACTCCTCGCCGTAATCGGAGGAGCGGCTGCTGGACTCAGCCTGTATTTGCTCACCGCAGAACGAAACCGTTGATCTGATGTCCTAGATACCGATTACCAGATGCTGACCACAATCCGCCACGGAACGAGTAGTACGAGACCGACACCAATCGAAACGAGCACGAATGTGACGGCGAAATCGCCGTGGAACACTGACGTGGCGCGAAGAGCTTGTCCGATTACTGCTGCGAGGATCCACGTACCACCAGCCACCAGTGCTGCCTGTTTCGGAGACTCGCGCGCAGCGTGACTGTACGCACCGAGCACGAGAGCAGCGAGAATCCACCCAATGTAGAAGGGGACTGCTGTACCGACGATTCGCTCTGGATGCGATCCCAAATAACTGACCGAGTAGTGACTGAGTTCGCCCGCGAGAACGAACAGCCCTATGAGCGCAGCATCACCGATCGCTACCCCAAAGCTCCGTGAGGAGAAATCGACCCGCCCTACTCCCGTTGTGGTGCTCATGGCTGTCAGTACCACCGGACTCCACTCATACGTTCTGGTCCGTTCTGCTTCATCCGTCATATACAATAGATCACAGAACTCCCTCTCGATCGTTCCGGAGCAGAGACCACATAGTTCTCGCTCACTAATCATCGTGTATGGAGTACGCCGTGCTCGGGTGGCCGCCGGACGGACCGACACTCCGTCTCGATTATCGCCGATTCGGCTACGCTGGGAAGTTCGTCATGACGAACACCGGAAAGGCGATCGCACGCGATAGCGACGGCGAGCAAGAGCCGCTCGCAGCGGTCGCGTTCAACGAAGATCGGACCGACCCGAACACGCTTTGGCTCCGGTATATCACTACTCGACGAGATCGCAGAGGAGAGGGCATCGGCGCGCGGCTCGCGGCGTTTATCACCAACCAAGCCCACGAACGCGGCTACGACCGAGTTGTGATCGCTGTCAACAATCCGTTTGCCTATCACGCGTTGTTCAAAGCCGGATTCGGATTCACCGGAGAACGAACCGGTATCGCCGAACTGGTACTCGAACACCCGAGCAACACGAAACGCTATCACGCGGGACTCGACATATTCTGCGAGCGCGATCTCACCGAGGACGAACGAGCGTTTCTCGACACGAAATCCAAAGAAGGGCCGCCGAGCGTTGTCCCACCAGAGGGTTAAAGCGTTACTCGGCATAGATTCGAGCAATGGGAAACGCATCGCTCAGGGATATTGCGGCTATCGACGAGGTCTCGTTCGACTCACTCGATGGAGTCGTCGCTGTTGACGCGCACAATTGGCTCTATCGGTATCTCACGACAACGGTCAGATTCACCAACAGTGACGTTTATACGACAGAAGACGGAGCAGAGGTCGCAAATCTGATCGGAGTTGTTCGCGGACTGCCGAAGTTTTTCGAGAACGATCTCACCCCTGTCTTCATCTTCGATGGGGGCGTCACGGATCTCAAAAGCGACGAGGTACAGGCGCGTCGGGAACAGCGCCAGCAGTACGAAGAGCAGCTCGAAACGGCCCGCAAAGAGGGCGACGCGACTGAGGTTGCACTGCTCGAATCGCGCACACAACGCCTGACGAACGTCATCCAAGAGACGACCCGCGAGCTTCTCTCGTTGCTCGATGTACCGGTCGTCGAAGCTCCCGCAGAAGGTGAAGCACAAGCCGCCCACATGGGTCGCACAGGGGCCGTCGATTACGTCGGAAGCGAGGACTACGACACCCTCCTTTTGGGAGCCCCCCTCACGATCCGTAAGCTCACGAACTCTGGCGACCCAGAGCGCATGGACTTCGAGGCGACGTTGGCGGAACACGACATCACGTGGGAACAGCTCGTCGATATCGGTATCCTCTGTGGAACAGACTTCAACGAAGGGATTTCCGGTATCGGACCGAAAACGGCAGTGAAAAAAATCAACACACACGGTGATCTGTGGAGTGTGCTCGACGCCGAAGGTGAGTACATCGAACACGCTGATCTCATCCGAGAGCTGTTCTTGAACCCCGACGTGACCGACGATTATGCGTTCGAGACGGACACCTCACCAGATATCGGAGCCGCAAAAGCCTACGTTTCCGATTGGGGAATCCCAGAGAGCAACGTCGAACGTGGATTCGAGCGCATCGAAGAATCAGTCGCCCAGACCGGACTGGACGAGTGGATGTAATTCGTTCAGTGGATACGTCCACCCGAGCGACGACCGCAGTCGATCACAAACATTCTGCGACGAAGTGTCTGGCGAGCCACGATTCAGCGCGTTGGAGCCGGTATTGGAGCGTCGATTGAGGTATTCCGACAGCAATAGCGAGATCACTCAACGAAGTCTCGCGTGGTGTTTGATAATACCCATGCTCGACAGCCAATTCGAGGGCCTCACGCTGTTCGTACGGGAGTTTCGCTACGGTGATCGCCTCGTCAGTCCAATGAGTCGGCTCGCTCAGATGTGAAAGGCTCACGCTGAGACCGTCACAGAGTTCAGCCTGCATGGCGTCGTACAGCCGACCAACGTTCGCGTCGTTGCGCATCAGAATGCGCCACTCGTAGCGCTCCTCTCGGCGTTCGGTTTCGTAAAACAGCCCGTCACCAAGATACTCGCGTGCGAGCGACGGCAACGTCCGGCACTTGTCGATCCCAGATCGATAGGTGTAGATTGTGCTACTCGTGGCATCACCAGAGAGTAGTTCGTACTCGCGGTGAGAATGACAGGCAGGTCGATCAGGACACTCGTTGCACCGTTCGCTATCGAGCAAGAGGTATTCGAGCCGTTCAATTGCCGATTTTGGGCCAGTGATTCGATCAAGCCGCCACATCGCGTCACCGGCCATCGAACACGCAACCGATTTTGATAGCGCCGATGGATGTTCGATAAACACGTCTGCGACTGCGTCGACCCCAGGTTCGTATTCGATCGTAATAACGAACTCCCGCATAGCAGGATATCGGTTCACACCGAAGTAATACCATCGATCAGGGCAGACTCGGTGTCGAACAAAATACCGAATAAAACCGCTCTATGAGCAGTACACTGGCTTTTACGATGATGATTAATCATCATATAAATCGGAGTTCGGTTATAACCAAACATAGCTATATGATAGTCGGGCGTCTATTTGTGGATGAATACGAGTGTGGCAGCGAAAGGACAAATACCAATCTGGAGAGCCAGCAACCAGTGAATAACGTAACATCGTACAATCCGACAGAGACATCGACAACCGAGCGTTCGACCCACGACGGTGAGCAGAAACACGCTGAGCGGGAAATGGTCTGTCCCGAGTGTGGAGGAGTACTCATCGAGGATCACGAACACGGAGAGCGTGTCTGTACCGAGTGTGGGTTAGTTGTCGAGAGCGATGAGATGGACCGTGGTCCGGAGTGGCGTGCGTTCGATGCCAGCGAGCGAGACGAGAAGGCTCGCGTCGGTGCTCCGACAACCAACATGATGCACGATAAAGGGTTGTCGACCACCATTGACTGGCAGAACAAGGATGCCTACGGTTCAGCACTCTCATCTCGACAGCGCCAGAAGATGCAACGTCTTCGGACGTGGAACGAGCGCGTTCAGGCGGGTAATGCAAGAGAGCGTAATCTCAAGCAGGCATTGGGTGAGATCGATCGGATGGCCTCAGCACTCAGTCTTCCCGAAACGGTCCGCGAAACTGCAAGCGTCATCTATCGGCGTGCGCTTTCGGAAGGACACGTGCAGGGGCGATCGATCGAGGGAATTGCGACGGCCGCACTGTACGCAGCTGGGCGACAAGCCGGAACGCCACGAACGATCGATGAGGTGGCTCACGTCAGTCGAATTGAAGAGCTTCGGTTCGAACGCGCTTACCGGTATCTGGTTCGGGAATTGGGTCTCGAAATCGCCCCTGCGAACCCGGTGAGCTACATTCCTCGGTTTGCGAGCGATCTTAGCGTGAGTGATGAAACCGAGCGTCGAGCACGAGAACTCCTCGATGCAGCAAAGGATGAGGGTGTTCACAGCGGGAAGAACCCAGTTGGGTTGGCTGCCGCCGCCCTGTACGCGGCTGGGCTACTAACGAGTGAAGATATCACGCAACGTCGCATTGCGAAAACCGCTGATGTCAGCGCCGTTACTATCCGAAAACGATACCGTGAGCTCCTTCGAGCGGGCTATGACGGCGCACCAGACACCGATCTCTGAGAAGCAGCGCTTATTCGACATTTCCTGAATATCTTCGGTGCTGAACAACTTTTAGTTCCAGCTGTATTGCTCTCGGTGGATGTTCTACCCTACGTCTGATCTTCAAGGAATGGTTACTGAGTGATACGTAACTGACAGCAATTCGGAGTGAGCCATCATCGTATTAGAATCAGCTCCATTTGGAACGTGCAAATCGGTACGTATTTGGTTATTGTTCACAAATAGCTATCGATATACCAGAAACAATACTGGTAAACAGTACACATCTATGCCAATCTTTGGACTCCCAACAGTGACGTTCGTGATGGCTGTGGCAACAATCTTAGCAGGCAGTCTTGGAGCGATTCACTACGTCGTGGTACACAAATTCATGGAAAAACCGTTCCCCGATCAAGAGGTGAGCGAGTAGATGGTTAACCCGGTCTATCTCGGCGCATTCATCGTCTACCTCGTGCTTGTGCTTGCGATCGGGGTCTGGGGGTATACAAAAACAAAGACGAAGGACGATTTCTGGGTATACGGACGGAATCTCGGGAAGTGGCTCGCAACGTGGTCGCTGGTTGCGAACTTCTTTAGCGCTGTCGCAGCCATCGGCGTCATCGGGGAAACGTCGAAAACCGGCTACGCGATCCTCGTCGGTGTCAATTTCGGATTGGCGCTCGGGATTAGTGGACTCTATTTCGTTTCGCATAAGATCCGCGCACTCGATGAGGTCACCCTTTCGGACATTGTCGCCAACGTCACTGGTCGAGAGTATGCCCGTCCTGTCACTGGTGTCATCCTATTCAGCAATGCATGGGTCTACCTCATCATCCAACTCGTCGGTGCGAGCGTCCTCGTTACCGCAATTACTGGCGTTCCCTACCGGTATATGGTCTGGGTTATTGGGATCGTGTTCATACTCTACACCGTCCTCGGTGGTCTGGTCAGCGTCGCGTGGACTGATTTAGCGCAGGGAACCGTGATGGTTGCGCTCATGACGCTCACTGCTGCCTACCTGGTGGTCGATCTCGGCGGGTTCACGGCAATGAACACGCAGTTTGCCGCGATTGATGCGGCCAATGTAGAACCATTGGGCGGTGGAGAGTACACCCTGATCACGATTGTGAGTTCCATCGTCGGATTCTTCGGAACGATCTTCACGGGACAGAACGTGATCATCAGGATCAACGCAACGAAGGACATCGAGACGACTAAATTTCATTTGGCGGCCGGGGGTGTCATCATCGGAAGTTTCCTCGTCGTGACGACGATATTGGGCGCTGCGACGGGCGTTGCACTCGACAACGCTGGTCATACGGTTGCCAACCCAGATAAAGCGTTCCCGGTGCTCATTACCCAGTATATGCCGACGACGATCGGTACCATCATCATTCTAGGAATCATGAGCGCCATCCTTTCGACGACAGACACTCGCCTCCATGCGCTTGGAGTGACGCTCACACGGGATATCTACGATTACTTCAGACCAAATACGTCAGACGAACATCAGCTCAAGATTTCCCGAGCGACCACGATCGTTTTCGGACTGCTTGCGACAGCGATTGGTGCGAACCCGCCTGGAACGATCTTCGACCTCTACAGTTTCCGGGCGGTACTGTTGACTACTGGTTTGCTATTACCAGTGTACGTTGCACTCTATTGGCGGGGCTTCGACGGCCGAGTAATCATCGCATCGATGGTGCTGGGAGGTGTCTTCGGCGTTGGTACCGCGTTGGTCGGTGGGACGGTGATGGGTGTCCCCGCGACACTGCTCGGCGTGGGAGTTGCCGCACTGGTACTGTTGAGTGGGCGCGTCGTGCTGTATCGCGTCCCGACTGCCGACCAGTCGAACGATCCGCAAACGTAACATCCTCCTCGCCATCACGGAAGCCTCTCACACGACAGCGTGCGGTTCATTAATGTGCAGAGAACAGATCAGGAATTTCGACACTCATACCGATATATCCGGATCGATGAGTACCGTTAGAGTCAAACCCACGCTGGGTTTATCACTCACGACATGAGCACAGATCAGGGTCGGGGTCAGCGGTCAATTCGCTGTCTTGTCGCCAAGGTCGGATTGGACGGTCACGACCGGGGTGCACACGTTATCGCTCGTGCGTTCCGCGATGCGGGGTTCGAAGTCATCTACTCCGGACTCCACAAAGCACCAGACGAGATCGTTCAGGCCGCTGTCCAAGAAGATGTCGACGTGCTCGGAATCTCTATTCTCTCGGGCGCACACAACACGCTCGTGCCGAAGATTGTAGAGGGATTAGAAGAGTACGGCGCGCTCGATGACACGCTCATCATCGTCGGTGGAATTGTTCCTGAAGACGACCGTCCAGAGCTCAAAGAGCTCGGTGTTGCCGAAATCTTCGGTCCCGGTGCGTCGATGGAAGAGACGACCCAGTTCGTCCGCGAGAACGCCCCCGAGCGCGAGCGATGAGCCTCGTTGAGGACCTTCTCGCGGGAGATCACCGGGCGCTTGCCCGCACCATTACGAGGATCGAAAATCGGATGTCCGGCTATCGGGACATCGTGGGCGAACTCCACGAACACACCGGCAACGCGAACGTCATCGGGATCACCGGGAGTCCAGGCGCGGGAAAATCGACGCTCGTCGACAAGCTCACGAAACACTACCGAGATGCAGGCCACACTGTTGGCGTTCTCGCCATCGACCCGTCCTCTCCGTTCACCGGCGGGTCTGTCCTCGGCGATCGCATTCGTATGGTCTCTACGACGGGAGACATGGACGTGTTCTTCCGATCGATGAGCGCTCGCGGCAGTCTTGGCGGGCTTTCGACGGCAACGGCAGACGCAGTGAAAGCGCTCGATGCGTTCGGAAAGGACACGATCCTCATCGAGACCGTCGGAGCCGGACAGAACGAGATAGACATCGTGAAGACCGCCGACACGGTCGCCGTCCTCGTTCCACCGGGGTCGGGTGATGACATACAGATGCTCAAAGCGGGCATCTTCGAGATTGGAGATGTGTTCGTCGTCAACAAAGCCGATCTCCCCGGTGCAGATCGTACGGTGAAAGAGCTGCGGGAGATGATTCGAACACGCGAGGATTACACAGCCAACGGAGATACCTCACCGATCACCACCGCGATCGAACACACGACAGAGGGGACACACTGGGAGCCACAGCTCGTCGAGACGGTTGCGAACTCTGGAGAGGGCGTGGACGAACTCGTTTCGGTGCTACAGGATCACGCAGAGTATCTCACAGACTCCGGTGCACGAACAGAGCGTGACCGCCTGCGCTACGCAGAGGAGATTCGCACACACGTACGCGAAGATGTCAGGTACCTTCTGGCACGGGAGATCGAAAATCGGGGCGGTCTCGATGAACTTGCCAGCGCGGTCGAGCAACGCGAAACAGACCCATACACGATCGCTGACACGCTGCTCGATCCGATTGAATCCTGCCTCGAAGAGCAGAGCACGGAACTCGATCAGTAAAATTCTGCTCTCTGGTTTTTCGTCTCGTCTCGAATATCATGTTGAGTGATCGATCAGTCGCTGAATAGATCAGATCCTGGTCGCCAAAATGGAGATCTGCAGGGATTTCAGCCACTGTTAAGCACGCGACGGTCGTACTGTCGTCTATGCGATTTCGCACGCTTCTTGCAGGAACAGTCGGTGGGATTGGTCTCACTGCCGCCGCGAATAAGATGCTCTCCGATAAGGCAACGCGCCTTCATCCACCGTTGGGACAGGCAACCGAAAGCTATCGCTGGCGCGGATTCGACGTTTCGTACAGTGAGGCCGGTGATCCAGACGATCCGGATCTCCTCTTACTTCACGGCATCAATGCTGCCGGATCAAGCGCCGAGTTTGCTGCCGTGTTCGACGAGCTCGCGTCGGACCACCACGTCATCGCGCCAGATCTGCCCGGATTCGGTCTGTCAGACCGTCCTCCGCTGCTGTACTCCCCATCGCTGTACGCAACATTCATTGCCGATTTTGCGCGGGATGTGACCGACGAGCCGAGCGTGGTCGCGTCGTCTCTTTCGGGCGCGTACACGGTAATGGCCGCTGAAAAGACTCAGTTCTCGGAGTTCGTCTTCATCTGCCCGACCACTTCGACGATGCCAGGCAACCGAACGTGGCTGCGGTCGCTTCTGCGATCTCCGCTCGTCGGTGAGGCACTGTTCAATCTCATCTCGTCTGAATCCTCGCTGCGCTACTTCGAGGCCGATCACGGGCTGTACGATCCCTCGAACGCCGATGATGAGTATATCGAATACCGTTGGCAGTTGACCCATCAACCAGGTGCGCGATACGCTCCTGCGTCGTTCATCAGTGGCGCGCTCGATCCCGATCTCGACCTCGAAGCAGCGCTCTCGACGCTCGATGAACCGGTGACGCTCGTGTGGGGACGTGAAACCGAAACCACGCCACTCTCTACAGGTCGTGCGCTCGCAGAGAACACAGACGCACGACTCGCAATCATCGACGAGGCACTGTTGCTTCCACACGTTGAACACCCACAGCAGTTCACCGACATCGTACGGGAAGACGAGATTCCCGATGCGAATACAGAGTGAGCTAGCTGTTCTGCTCGAATAAGCAACGAGAAGCCGCTTTTACTGTCGACCTTCGACGTGAGCCGCACGCGAGATGGTATGAAGATGTAACTGCACACTCAGTCGTTGGAGTTGGTAACGGGAACGGTCGAATTGGAGAGTCCGATACCACCCGATAGGTCCACTTGCGGATACGGGATGTCGATTCCCTGCTCGTCGAATGCGTTCTTGACGTTGGTGACGTACTCGCCACGGATCGCAACGTAGTCTGCACGGCTCGGGTCAGCGATCCAGACCCGTGCTGTGAGTTCAATGTAGGAATCGGCGAGTTCTGTGAGATGAACTGTCGGTACCGGGTTGTTGAGGATACCCTTCTGCTGTTTGGCTTCCTCGACGATGATGTCCGTCGCCGCTTGGATATCGTCGTCGTAGCCGATACCGAACTCGATCTGAATCCGGAGCTTATTCTTTGCGACGGGGTTTTTGATGACGCCGTCTGTGAGTTGGGAGTTCGGCACGGTGAGCAACTCGTTGTCGAACGTCCGGACGCGCGTCACGCGGAGGCTGATATCCTCAACGATCCCTTCGCCCTCATCCCACTCGATCCAATCACCGATGCGAAACGGCTTGTCGGTGTAGATGAACACGCCCGCGACGAAGTTCGCGATAGCGTCCTGCATCGCCAATCCGATTGCGAGTGTTCCCGCTGCTACGATGGTCGAGAGCGAGCTGAGAAGATTCGTTAAATCGGCGGCACTCAACCCGATTGCGACAGCGACGAACAGGAGGATGCCGGTGGCAATCCGTTTGATCGGCCGTTTCGCGTGATCATCGAGACTGCTGCGCGCGAGTGCGCTGTCGAGAACGGGCCAGACGATTACGCGCCCAACGGCGTAAACGACCACGAAGGTAACGACAAAGAGGATCGCCTGTGTGACTGAACCAGCGTAACCTCCTAAAAATTCGAGGAACCAGAACGGTTCGGGGGGGGCCATCAATGATACACCGCCGTATGCCCCCGTGTATCGATGATTTCCGCGTTGACGCGCGATGCAAGTTCAGTCGCCAGTTCCTCAGTTGTCGTTCCACCGCGAGACGATCGCAGGAACTTCACTTTCACGAGCGTTCGGTCTTTGAGCTGACTGCGCAGTTCGCTCACAACTGGGTCGAGACCGCTCTTTCCAACTCGAATCGTCGCATCAACATCGTGTGCCTGTTTCCGCAGCTCGTCGCTCATAGCTCCCTATTCAACTGCGAAAAGGGTCAAATTGACGGTTCCATCCCGAAGGACCCTTTCGAACACCAATCATCCGAAACACAGACGCTGACGGGCTGGAATGCGAACAGAACGAGGACGCTGGGGCCGGTGAGGCGAGCAACAGCGGGCAGAGCGATTCACTGACGGGAATGATACGGATATCTCGATTGTGCCCCACAGTCGCAGGTGATGACCACGTGACCGTCTTGCAGTCGAACTCGGGCGTTTCGCCCCGGACGGAGGTAGACGTCGCACGCATCGCAGGTAAATCGCTTGAACGTTCGTGGGAGTCCACATCGATTACGCTCTGCGACCCGTCGCGCTCGCTGGACGTACGCCCGCGCGCGGTCGTCATGCCCTTCACGCACTGCTCTTTTAGCGAGTGCACACAACCGTTCGATTCGTTCCTCAGCGATGGTCATCCAGTACGGACCGGATTCCGCTCCCGGGACGCAAAAAGCAACCGCTCTCTTCGTACGTCGGGAGACGTTTCGATTCGTGAGAGAGTGAGACCGTACCATTAGCCGGATCTCACAGATTCACGAAGATAGAGGTGTAAAGACAGACACATAGACATACGTTCCTCGAATGCTGGAAAAACGGAAGGTACAGGGCCCCAGCCCCAAATATGATAGAGAGGATATGTCCTCTGATCAAGAAAGCACTAAATCCCAGAATCGAATCGGCTTCGGCATCGCAATGGGCGTTGGAATCGGGGCTGCACTCGGTGTTGCGACAGAAAATATAGGATTGTGGATCGGCGTCGGTGTCGCACTTGGAATCGCTCTCGGTGCCGGCTGGGATCAAGCAAAAGGATAAGTGATACCGTCTCTCGCAAAACCGCGGCTCGCTGCTGTCCCCTGTTTTATTCAATCGATAACGATGCGAATCCAGAGAGAACGGGCTGTGTCCCCGCTCAGAGGAATGCCGTCACGACGTTACATGTAGCCGAGATCGCGCAGGCGCGCCATCAGGTCCTCTTTGTCCTGTGCGCGGCCAGCACGCTCGGTCGTCTCTTCGAGATTCTGCAACCATGCGGGTTCGGAATCTGCCTTGTTCGTGCTCACTTCGCTACCAAGCGAGCGGAATCCTTCGAAGTATTTCGGGCTGACAGGGATGTCCGCGTGGGTAAGGTTGTTCGGGAGATCGTCGTAGTCCTGCGGAACGTGTCCTGCCGGGTAGTCAGGCACCGTATCAGGCACGACGAAGTTCCAGAAGGCGTCCCAGACAGCGCGCTCTTCGAACTGGAGAATGGGTTGAATGCGGTCGTGTGGCGGGTAGATGTCAGGATCGTGACGCGGACTGAAGAACGTCTCGTCTGCGCGTGCTTCCTGTTCGTCCCAGCGGATTCCGGAGATGATGCCGTCGATGTTGTGAGCCTCAAGCGTGTTGTTGAGCGCGACAGTCTTGAGCAGGTGGTTGCCGACGTAGGTGTCGAGCAAGAACGGGAACGTATCCTCCTCGTATTCGAGAATATTGTTCACGTGGTGCTGGTTCTGCTCGTTCAGGTCAGAAACAGCAATCTCTTCGCCCGGTTCATCAGCGAGCGCACCAACATCGTCGTTGCGCGCGTAGATGACTTCGAGATCCCACTCGTCGGCCCAGTGTTCGACGAATTTCATGAGTTCGTCGAAATGTTGGAAGTGGTCGATGAACACGGCCGGTGGAAGATCGAGGTCGTACTCCTCGGCGACCTGCGCGACGAAGTACAGCGCAAGCGTTGAATCTTTTCCACCGGTCCACATCACTGCGGGCGTCTCGTACTCCTCAAGACCGATCCGCGTGACTTCGATGGCCTTCTCAATTTTGTCCTCAAGCGCCGGATAGTCCTCTGGCTGCTCGTTTTCGCCAGCGGTGTAATCGACGTCAAGGTAGTCGGGGAAGTCTGACATCCTGTAATTATATATTATTACCCTCCTTCAAGTGGTTTTCGGCCGAATGTAAATTCGAAAATTGGTATCAATGCC
The DNA here is from genome assembly GCF_023276375.1 of Halocatena marina. Lineage (GTDB taxonomy): Archaea > Halobacteriota > Halobacteria > Halobacteriales > Haloarculaceae > Halocatena > Halocatena marina. The sequence continues at coordinate 2,747,130 of NZ_JALLPK010000001.1, forward strand.
CACAATGGGGGTGAAATCGGGGACGGGAGGATTATTCGGTTCTATCTCCTCCAAATCTTGAAAGACCCGATTAGCTGATAAACTCGTTACTACGCCAATCGACGCCGTTCGTTGCGGTGTTGTCGTGGGGATCTTCTCGGACTTCGATGGTAGCTGCTCGGTCTTCACCATCGACGATTCGAGTCGCTTCAAGCTGGCCGTTAACGGCAGTAATAGCGGTGAGCGTCCCTTTCTCTGCGTCCCGTGCGAGATCACAGAGCACCTCAAACATCGGATACTGGAGCGCTGTATTCTGAAGCACAGTTTCGCGGTCTCCCTTGAAGCAAGCGTATTCGACGAGTTCTGATGGTCGCTCTTCTTCTTCTTCTTGTCCGAAGGCTCCCCACTGCGGGCCGCTGGGAGAGGCCGACGCTCCGAACGGTCCTTCTTCGTCCTCTTCTTCCTCGTCTAGATACACTCGATTCTCGCTAACACTGGCTTTCAGTTGTGCCGTGGGGGTGTACTTGCTGATGTTGTCTTCGGCTGCAACAGCACTGAGGATGAGGGTATTGTTTCGTCGAGTAATTTCGATATCCGCAATCTCGACGGGCAAATCGACCGAGTCGAAGTGTGAGTGTACGTCTTCGAGTGGCAATTCGAGTGTCGAGTGTAGCGTGTATACGTGGCTGGTCATAACTGTGACAGATGCTCTTGGGGTCACTGGCATCCCCGCGACCGGAACTGGTCGATCTATTCTATGGATTCTTCACTTATACTGTTTTCGAGCCGCATATCCGGGCTGCACGCAACGATATAGTGAAATGAGACTCGGATGAGACAGATCAAAACTGCTCGAAGAGCAAGCAATTGGGCAGTAATTCACTCTGTGAGTAACTTATTCATCCATTGAGCGTCTCGTTCAGTTCCCCACGTTCGTCGAGTTCAGCCAGAATGTCACTGCCCCCAATGAATTCTCCATCGACGTACACTTGCGGGATCGTCTCCCAGCCGCTGTGTTGTTCCAGCGCACCACGATGAGATTCGAGTGCTTCGAGCGTATCGACGGTTGCAATGTCGTCGCGGTACTGATTGATAAGCCCAAGCGCTCGTCGGGAGTACCCACATTGGGGCATCAGCGATGTGCCCTTCATGAATAGGACCACTTCGTTCTCCTCGATAGCCGAGTCAACTCGATCGCGGACTTCCTCTTCACTCAGGTCGGGTTCTGGATCGAACGCCATAGGTCCGGTAGCTTCCCTCGGTGGAAACATGTTTCGGCAACGCGCATCGCTCGGCCGCCGGAGATATCAGACCGTATCCAGCAGGTTATGATGTCGTAGCACATTCGATCAGGTATGAGTCTTCCTGAGTACGAAGTGGCAGTTGTTGGCGGTGGTCCCGCCGGTTTGACCGCCGCGCTGTACACGACGCGCCTTGGTCACGACACCGTTGTGATCAACCGTGGTGGAGGCCGCGCCGCAATGATGCTCGATACGCACAACGTCATTGGCGTCACGGAGGACGTTTCGGGCAATGAGTTCCTCCAGACCGCCATCGATCAGATCGAAGGCTACGGAGCTGACTACCACCGTGACCTCGTCGAAACGATCGATCGGACCGACGATGGCCGGTTTCAGCTCACTGCAGGCAACCGCGTGATTGTCGCCGAGCGTGTCGTACTCGCAACCGGATTCTCGGATGCCCGACCTGACCCACCGCTTCCCCGAACGGGGCGTGGGCTGCACTACTGTCTCCACTGTGATGCGTACATGTTCGTCGACGAATCCGTCTACGTGATGGGGCACAACGAGAGCGCGGCCCACGTCGCCATGATTATGCTCAACTTCACTGACGAGGTCGACCTTCTCACGCGCGGTGAAGATCCCACGTGGAGCGAAGAAACGAACCGACAACTCCGTTCCCACCCGGTCGATATCATCGAATCGGACATTACGGGCAGTGAAACGGGCACTGATGGATGGCTCGAAGCGTTCACGTTCGAGGACGAAACCCGCCGAGAGTACAAAGGCGGGTTCCCCATGTACGGCTCGGAGTACAACAACGAGCTGGCGGAGTCACTCGGCTGTGAGTTGAACGACGATGGAACGGTCGTCGTCGATGAGGATGGACAGACGACCGTCGAGGGCGTGTACGCGCTCGGTGATCTCACCGCAGGTCACAACCAGATCCCGGTGGCGATGGGTGAAGGCGCACAGACCGGTCTCGCGCTCCACTACGAACTCCGCACGTATCCGAAATCGATCGACGAAATTGAAGCAGAAGGAGGAATTGGATCGGAAGACGTGCCCGCCATCTCCGATCGACTCCGCGAGCAGGCGCGCGAACATCGAGGGATGGAATCGACTGCGGCCGACGACTAATTCGCTGGTATTTCTGACCGAATTGGCGCACCGGTTCACGAGCGGTTGCTTGAACCGAACCCGCGTGAACGCTAGCGGGATCAATCGCTGTTCGACGCGATCGAAAACATATCACTATGTTCACTAAAACCGAGTTCAGCAAACGTTCAAAGCGTACCCCTGCGTGCTCTGTACTGACGCATGAGTCACGAACTTCCGCCGCTGCCCTACGCATACGACGCACTCGAACCGCACATCTCCGAACAAGTCCTGACGTGGCACCACGACACCCACCATCAGGGCTACGTAAACGGCTGGAACAGTGCCGAAGAAACGCTGTCTGACAACCGCGCTGCTGCTGATTTTGACGGGTCTGCAGGTGCCCTCCGATCGGTGACCCACAACGGCTGTGGGCACATCCTCCATGACCTCTTCTGGCAAAACATGTCGCCAGAGGGGGGCGACGAACCAACCGGAGAGCTCGCAGCACGCATCGAGTCGGACTTTGGCTCCTACGAAGCGTGGAAAGGAGAGTTCGAAACTGCCGCAGGTGCCGCAAGCGGCTGGGCGCTCCTCGTCTACGACAGCTTCTCGAATCAGCTACGCAATGTTGTGGTCGACAAGCACGATCAGGGTGCGTTGTGGGGATCACACCCAATTCTCGCACTCGATGTCTGGGAGCACTCCTACTACTACGATTATGGTCCCGCACGCGGTGACTTCGTCGACGCGTTCTTTGCGGTCGTCGACTGGGACGAATCCACAGAGCGATACGAGCAAGCCGTCGAACTGTTCGAATAATACATCGACACAAGCACGATTTTTTCGATATCGGCCTGTTCAAAGCGTGTGATCGGAGCGCTCTGTTCCAAGCAATATGATTGTCGGACGAAAGTCTCATAGTTGGTTGACTATTCAGGATCTGCATGGGAGAGACTCGGTGGAAACGACCGTGGCTTGCGATGTTGCTCGGAACACTCCTCACAGGATTCGGCCATCTTTACCTCCGGCGGTGGTGGCGGGCGTTAGGGTGGCTCCTCGCCACGTACGCAACCATGGTTCTATTCGTTCCGTCAGCGGCCACGGATGCGCTGATATCTCAGATAACGAACACAGATGCGCTGCTGTCTCAGATAACGAATTTCGAACCGGTTTCAGTCCCCATCGTAGATGTTCTTCCTCTCCTCCTCGTCGGTATCGCTAGTGTTTTTGACGCGTACGTCCTCGCTCGGATGAATAACCAACGAGTGCTCGAACAGCAGATGGGAATACAGCGATGTTCCAACTGTCACCGTCCAATTGACCCAGACGTTTCATTCTGTCAGTGGTGTGCGAATCCACGCGATGAGCCATCTGAAAACGAAATAAGTTGAAGAGAGATTTTGGAAAGTGAGGCGCTGAAAGCCACGGCCACTCACGAATCAGTCGATTCGGTCTCAGTCCCGTTGTGCGTTTCCTTGAGCGTCTTCTTGTCGGTCTTTCCGATATCAGTGAGCGGCATCGTTTCGACGAATTCGACTTCCTCGGGGAGTGCTTGTCGGGGAACGTTCCCTTCGAGATGCTCGCGGATATCCGCAGGAGTGAGCTGATCTGCGTCTGGAGCCGGCTCGATGTAGATCTTCACGCGCTCGCTCCCGGGACGATCTGGATCGGGGATTCCGATCGTCGCAGGTCGCTTGATCGCTGGATGATCGTACAACAACTCATCGACCTCTTCGGAGTACACCTTCAGCCCGGAGACGTTGATCATGTTCTTCACGCGATCAACAACGTAGAATCGACCGCTTGGATCGATCTTCACCACATCGCCTGTTCCAATGAACCCCTCATCGTCGAACGGATCCTTCCCATCGAGATATCCAAGCATCCGTTGGGGTCCGTTGAGATACATCTCGCCTTCTCGTTCCTCCTCGATCGCTTCCTCGATCGGAATTACCTCGCCCGAATCCACATCAACCAGCTTGACCTCCGTGTCGGGAACCGGAACGCCAATCGTCGGGTGATCGAACGCGTCTTCGGCGCTCGGCTGTCCGGTCATCATGTCGAGCAATCCACGAGCGTTGAAATGCGTTATCGGGGACATTTCCGAAAGACCGTACCCCTGCGAGATGCCCTTCGATTTCTCCCCGAAGTCCGATTTGGTTGTGTTCGCCAATGGAGCAGATCCGGAGATGCCGATGATGTCCTGTTCGAGTTCCTCGTCGATGAGTTCCATGAACTGCGTGGGCACACCGAGCATGATGAGCGCACCAAACTCGTTGATCATCTCGACCATCATCTCCGTATTCCGTGCATCAGGGACCAACAGCACGTCCATCCCGAGTTCGATCAGTGTGTTCATCACGGAATATCCATACGAATGGTACATCGGAAGGGCCATGATGGCCGTTTCCTGTCCGCGCATGAGCTGAGCCATCTGTGACTGACTGGCGACACCTTGGAGCGCGTTCGCGTAGATATTCCGATGGCTGAGTCGACAGCCCTTCGGCAGCCCGGTCGTTCCACCCGTGAACAACAGCGTGTGAACGTCGTCAACGTCGAAGGTGAGATCTGGTGGATCCGGCGCTGTCGTTTCGATCACGTCTCGGAGCCACTCCACGCCGTCGATTTCCTCGTGCTCTGCTGGCGGATCGGACGAGTAGTCGTCGATAGTGGTGAGAATGACGTGCTCGATGTCGAGTTCATCGCGCAGTCGGAGAATGAGGTCACGGTGTTTGTCCTGTCCGATGAGCACCGACGGCTGGCCCTGTTCGAGGCGGTAGATGAGATCCTCTTCAGCATCGAGAAAATCGTTCGGGATGTGGACCCCACCAGCACGAGAGATCGCGTACGTTGTGATGATGAACTGTGCTGACGTCGGGAGGACGCTTGCAACGCGGTCGCCCGTCCCAACACCGCGCTCGTTGAGTGCCGTTGCGAGGCGCTCAACGTGGTCGAGAACAGTCGGATACGGATATTTCTCGGAGAGTTGGACCAATCCCTGCTCAGGATACTCCTCAGCAGCCGTATACAACAGATCGTGAACCGGCTGATCTGGATACGGCTCGAGTGAGTGCGGAATGCCGAACTCTTCGTACTCCGTGTGCCACGGATACTCGAGTGCGTCAATCTCTGACATCTACCGGTAGCATGCTACGCGCAACGGTTAAAATCACCTACGTGTATACGAGGGGGTACTTAACGATCAGTCGTCGGCGCTTGCAGCGTCGCTCGTGGTTTCGTTCTCGATACTCGGTGGGTATTTCCCGCGATCGAGTTTGAGATCGGACAGCGGACGAGCCATGCACGTCAATGCGTACGATTCGGCTTCCTCCTCAGTGAGACCGCGCGCCGCAACAACAGTCTGTTCAACCTCGCCTTCGATGATCTCTGCAGAGCAGGCCAGACACATCCCGACGCGGCAGGAGTACTCCTGCGCGATTCCCTCCTCAATACACCGGCTCAGAATGGTCTGCTTATCGGAGACGGTGACCGTCTCGTCCGTCCCAACGAACTCTACCGTATACTCTGTCATACTGGCCAGTTTCGTGAGGGATGACTAAACTCTTGTTGGAGTGACTGGCAAACGTTCCACCTTATCCACGAACAAATCCTCACTATCCGTTCGTACTGGATAGGAAACCGATAATGGTTTTCCCGTTGGGTAACCTCTGAGTGATATGACCACCTACGATGTCGTCGTCGTCGGTTCAGGGACTGGGGGCTGCTATGCCGCTGCAACGGTCGCCCGGGCGGGCTACGACGTGGTCATTCTCGAACGTAAGACCGCCGAGGAGGCGGGTCACATCGCTTGCGGTGATGCGATTAAGGGAGCAGCGAACTTTCCGGAGGCTATTCCCAAATCGCAGATTGAACCCGCATTTTCGAACACCGACGTCGATCACGGTCGGTTCGAACTCCCATCTGAGGAGTGTGTTCTCGACATTCCGGTCCCCGGCGAGCTCGCTGTTCTGGACCGCTGGGAATACGGTCGTCTGATCATAGACGGCGCGGAGAAACAGGGTGTCGACTTTCACTACGATACGGTTGTCAAAGACGTCCTCCAAGAAGAGGGCGAACGCGTAAGAGGGGTCAAAGCGATCAGAGATGGATCGGCAGTCGACTATGAGGCCGAAGTTGTCATTGACGCCGCAGGAGCGCTCTCACTGTTGCAGGATAAAGCCGACTTCTCCGAGTCGACGTTCGACACCAACGTCAATTACTCGCAGTTCTGTTCTGCCTACCGCGAGATCATCGAAGTCGACGAGCCAGTCGAGTGGAAAGACGCGCTCGTGTTCAAACCGACCGAGCGCGCTGCTGGGTATGTGTGGTACTTCCCGCGGACACCCACCGAAATCAACGTTGGACTCGGCTTCCAGATGAATGAATCGCCGATGAAACTCGTCGAAGTTCTCAAAGACGACCTTCGGGAGCGAACTGAGTTCGCTGGCGCGCGGGTGAAAGACAAGCTCGGGGCAGCACTACCGACCCGGCGGCCGTACGATTCGGCAGTCGCACCCGGCTTCCTTGCTGTTGGTGACGCTGCCGGTCACGTCAATCCCACCACGGGTGGCGGGATTGCTGGAGCGGCCTACGCGGGGATGTATGCTGGTGAACAAGCCGTCGAAGCGATCGGAACGGGTGATATTGGCGAAGGGGCGCTCTGGGGCTACAACGAACGGGTGATGGATCACTTCGGTGCTCGATACGCTGCACTCGATGTGTACAACATCTTTGTAACTGCGTACGATCTCGACGATCTCACAGCGCTCCTCGCCGCGATGCCCACACAAAATTTCTCCGAAGCGCTCTATTCCGGCAGCACGAGCTTCGGACCGCGACTCGCGCTGCGAACGCTGTGGAAAAGTCTCGGACACTGGGGCACGCTATTTGATCTCTACTCGACGAAACGACTTGCCGACCGCCTGCTCTCTCATTACGAGAACTATCCTGATTCAATCTCGGAGTTCAACGGCTGGCGCATCCGGCGCGACCGCCTCATGGACGAGATATACGAAACAACTGGCGCAGACGCGAAATACTAGTTGTTGCGCACAGCAGGGGGACGCTGTACATTGTTTCGGCGATACAGATCGTCGTTTTACTACTATTTTACTGTACGGCTGTGAGTGGAGTCGCTATCGCTTAGAGAGCGAAGACAATCAACAACAAAGCGGTCTGTCACTGCACAATACAAATATGATTATTCGTGACGTTCGTTCTAACACGGAGATTCTGTGTTGGCCGACCGAAACGGAGACAGGAGGCACCCATGACAGTCAAAGATATTGCACGCCCACGTGAGGAACTCGTATCGGCATCTCCAGACACCTCCCTGCCCGAGCTCGCCCAGTTGATGGATGAGCGGAAAGTTGGTTGTGTCGTGATCGAAACCGACGGAGATCCCACCGGAATCATCACGGATCGTGATTTTGCGATCATGGTCGTCGGTGAAGGCAAAGACCCGACAGAACTGACCGCTGCGGACGTCATGCACCGCGATCCACATACGGCCGACGCCGACGATGGTGTATTCGAGCTTTGTGCGACAATGCGCGAACACGGCGTCCGTCGTATGCCCGTCGTTGAGGATGGGAAGCTCACAGGCATCATTACGCTCGACGATCTGGTTGTCCTACTCGAACAGGAAATGCACGACCTCTCTGAGGTCATCCGAGCCGAATCACCAGCCTACCAAACATCGTAAATTACTCCATCTCATCTCATCTCATCTTATCTCATCTTATCTTATCCCATTCCAACCGACTCCTTCGGCGTGTACTCAGTCCTTGAGGTGGGATTTCGATGTGAACACCGGACAATCAGTCACCAACCGATTGACCGGTGGCCAACGGCTCGTGTTTTCATCCCAACAATTCCGATTCAATACTCATAGCAGAGCGTCAGTCAGTGGAATAAAAAAGAGCTAGATTGAACGAGGAATACAAAAGAAAAGCCAAATTGAACGAGGAATTTGTATTATCAGGCGGTGACGAGGGCACCAGAGCTGGAGTTGTTAGCGCTCGCGTTCGGTCCCCCAGTCGAATTCGAATTTGAGGATGAGGAGTTACCTGATCCGCCCTGTTTCTGTTGTTGTAGCCATTTCTGGTAGTCTGCTTGGCTTTTGACTTCGATCGTTCCGAGCATACTGGAGTGACCGACGCCGCAGTATTCCGCACAGTAGAGCTGGTAGGTTCCCGGTTCGTAGGCCTCTGTTTTCATGGTGTTGTACTGCTCTGGGAAGGCGTCCTGTTTCAATCCGAGCTCGGGGGCGTGGAACGAGTGGAGCCAGTCCACAGAGATGACGTGAAGATACACAGGCTGATTCGCGGGGATAACGAGTGTTCCAGTGTTCGAGACGTCGCCATCAGCTTGGATGTAATTGAACGTCCACGAATACTTTTGTGCGACGACTTCGACCTGCACAGCGTCTTCCTCTGTTGGGGCCTGTGCGCCCTTAGCGTCTTCTGAGAGTCCTTGGATTGATTGGCTGGGAGGGTCTGAGACAGTGACACCGCCAACGAAGCTGCTCCCGAGGACTTGATAGGCAGCAAGACCGACGAACAGGAGGACAATTGCCGTTGCGATGGTCCACGTGATTTCGAGACGTCGGTTCTCTTGTGTCGGCTTTGCTTCACCACTATCTTTGAACCGGTAGACAGTGTAGATGAGAATGCCCTCGACGAGCACCGTGATTGGTACCGCTGCGTACAACAATTTTTCGTTGAGGTTGGTGATCAGTTTCGAATTAATCGATGGCTGGGCGGCTGCTGGATCGACAAATAAGGTAGCCAGCGCGAGACCGACACCGATTCCCAGCACCATCCGCGTCCGCGTGGCGTTCATACGCTCGGCTAAGAAAGCGCGTGGTAAATACCTGCTGAACTGCGGTGATCAATGGACAAAGCGGGGGTAATAAGTACGAACGCTACTGAAGAAATGCTAGTGTCCACGGAATCTCATCGTCCACGTTTCACGACGCTGCTCGTGGCTGCTCTCATCGGCGTCTATCTGCTCGTCGTCGTCGGTGCGACTGCTGCACTCTCAGAAGCCGTCAGGGCGTGCTCGACGTGGCCCCTCTGTTCGGGACCGATCGGCGATCTGCAGATCACAATCGCCGTCGGCCACCGCGTTGCAGCACTCCTTGTGGCTGTTCTTGTCCTCGGAGCGGCTGTCGTCGGCTGGACTGAGGCCTCTCGACGTGTCAGACGGACGCTTGTTCTCGCGGTCGTGCTATACCCTGTTCAGGTTGGCATCGGTGCTCTCGTTGCGACACGGAATGCACCGAGCAACATCGCCGGTTTCCACCTCCTCACCGGTGCGGCAATCTTCGTTGCACTCGCACTCGCACTCGCGTGGCAACTCGAGGACGAAACGGGCGACCTCGAAAACAGAGCAGATGAAGAGAAACCGATCACACCAACACCAGAAACAGCAACAACGACGGGGTCAGCGTCGCCATCCGCTTCGGAACCGGATGTATCTCCGACTGACTTCAGTCGAGAATCTGAATCTGATCTGCTTTCACGCGTACGAGCGACGACAGGCGCTTATTTCAGATTGATGAAACCACGGTTGATGTGGCTGCTCTGTCTCGTTGCCTCGGCAGGAATGGCGCTTGCTGCTGGACCGTCGTTGTCCGTCGAAACGATCGTGTATACGCTCGGTGGCGGTGTGCTCTCCATCGGTGCGAGCGGGACGTTCAACCACGTTCTCGAACGAGACACCGATCAACGGATGGCCAGAACTGCCGACCGGCCGCTCGCAACACACGAGGTACCGGTCAGGAACGCACTCGCATTCGGTGTGCTCCTCACCCTCACGTCGATCGCAGTCTTCTTGCAAGTGAACGTTCTCGCTGCTGCACTCGGATTCATTGCGATCGTCTTTTACAGTGTGATCTACACGCTCGTGTTGAAACCGAACACAGTCCAGAACACAGTTATCGGAGGGGCTGCAGGCGCACTCCCGGCACTCATCGGGTGGGCGGCCGTCACCGGACGTATCGGTGTTCCGGGGCTTGCACTCGCAGGAATCATCTTCCTCTGGACGCCGGCGCACTTTTACAACCTCGCACTCGCGTATCAGGAAGACTACGAGCGCGGTGGCTTCCCGATGCTACCGGTCGTCTACGGTGAGACGGTGACCAGAAAGCACATCATCTACTACCTCATCGCAACGTTGCTCGCAGCGAGTGCGCTATCGGCGCTCACGACACTCGGTTGGTTGTACGCCGCGACGACGGTCGTCCTCGGAGCGGTGTTCCTTTTGGCAGTCGTTCGACTCCACCGTGAGCAGACAAAACGAGCAGCACTCCGGGCGTTCCACGCATCGAACGCCTATCTCGGATTGGTTCTTATTGCTGTTGTCGTCGATATGATTGCACTCTGACACAGAGAGAGGCAACACAGGCATGAATACGAGTATAAACACCGTGTTCCGTGGGTTGGGGATCCGTCAGGAGACGATCATCGGTGGCGCCGCACTCGTGAACATCGAATTTCTGTTTGTCGCCATCTATCTTCTCGTTGCGCCGGTCACACCGACTGGAATCGCGGTGTACATCTACCCGTTTGTTTGGATCAATGTTGCGCTGTGGGCGCTGTGGCGGGTCGAATCGCCGCCTGCTCGCCTGAAACGGCGCTCCATTGCTGGGCTGATCGCAGTCGGATACATCCTCGTTCTTGGCTATCTCGGTGGGTTATACGGGTTCGGATCATCGGAGATAGCAACTGGACTCCGATTGGAGTTCGTGAGCCTTCCTCCGGGATGGGGACCAGCCCTCCTGTACAGTGGAGAATCAGTCAGGTTCGCACTGCTCCCATTCAAGGTCATCGGGTACGCAACGCTTGCGTATCTCGTCTACGTGACCATCCTCGACACCGCCACGAGTGCAGCGGCAGGGCTGCTCGGGCTCTTCTCCTGTGTCTCGTGTGTTCTTCCAATCATTGCGGCCGTTGTCAGCGGATTCATCGGTGCCGGTGGCGCGCTGGTCGCGGTCGCCTCGGGACAGTCGTACGCTCTTTCGACGGTCGTGTTCGTCATCACTGTCCTGTTGCTCGTGTGGCGACCGACGGCGGGGAGCTTTTCACGGCTGCGTGCCAAGCTCGGATCATGACAACAGTCAATATTGAGTACTGTGTTCCCTGTGGATTTCTCGAACGAGCAGAGGATATCCAACATCAGCTTCTATCGAGCTTCGGACAGCAACTCGACAGCGTTGCGCTCGTCACCGGCGACCACGGCGTGCTCACAGTGACAGTAAATGGTGAAACGATCTACGACAAACAAGAAGACGAATACGATGTCGACGAGATCGTTCGTTCCGTGCGTAACCACCTCTAACGTCACTTTTGCTGTGCGATTGATTTGTTGGCCATTACTCGGTGGTTCGGTCGGTTGAATCGAGTCTTGTGCTTCCAAATCCGAAGCCTTACGCAGGGACACACCGCAGTTCTGGTATGGTCCTGAAGGCCGAGAACGTCCGGCGGGAGTACGATGACACCGTCGCGCTGGACGGCGTCTCGCTGTCCGTCGAAGCGGGGACGGTGTTCGCGCTTATCGGTCCGAACGGCGCTGGAAAAACCACGCTTATCCGTTCGCTCACCGGCACGACCGACTACGAAGGCGACATCGAACTGTTCGGTACAGCTCCGGAGAAAACGGATGCACAGCGGATTGGCTTACTCCCCCAGTCGTTCTCCCCTCCGGCACGTCTCACTGCCCGCGAACTCCTCTCGTACTACGGTGGTCTGTACGATCACGCTCGGTCGGTCGATGCAGTACTGGAAGACGTCGGAATGGCAACGTCTGCCGACACGTGGTACGAGAATCTCTCAGGAGGGCAACAACGCCGGGTCTGCGTTGGAATCGCGCTCATTAACGATCCAGCGCTGCTCGTGCTCGATGAGCCAACAACAGGGATTGATCCTGCTGGTCGACGTGATCTCTGGCAGCTCCTCGAAGCCCTCACTACGGACGGAACAACCGTCTTCCTCACGACACACTACATGGAAGAAGCAGAGTATCTCGCAGACCGTGTTGGACTGCTCGCAGATGGTTCCCTCGTTGCAACGGGAGCACCCACAGACCTCATCAGCGAATACGGTGGAGAGAGCCGTCTGGAAGTCGACGTAACGGAGGACGTCGAACCAACCGAGGCAGCCCGCGCGGTCGAGTCGCTCGGAACAGTTGAGACGGCCGGGCGAATGGTCAGCATTCACGGAATCGCGCCTCGGGAGATCGGTGACGTACTCGATGCGCTCGACCTCGCAGGCATCGAATACGACGCGCTGTCGTGGCAACAACCAAATCTGGATTCAGTGTATCTCACACTGACAGGCACCGATGTGACCGGAAGCGAACAGAGCGAACCGGAAACGAGAGAGGCAGAGACCAAAGTTGAAACGGAAACAGAAACGGAAACTGAGGCCGAGGCCGAGGCTGAGACGGAGACGGAGGTTGCTCGACATCAATGACGACGATCGGCACAGGACGCATTCGTTCGGAAACTGAATCGGCGTTACGGTCGTTCCTTCGTCGACGGACGGCTGTCTTCTTCACGTTTTTCTTTCCGGTTATCATTATCCTCATTTTCGGTGCGCTTGTACAGACACAGCCAACTGGTGGTGGGCTGTTCGCCAGACAGCCTGCCTACTACGTGCCCGGGTATCTCGCGGTCGTTGTCTTGTTCACGCCGCTCTCTCGCGTTGGGAGCACCGTCGCGCGCCACCGCGAGGGGAATCGCTTTGAAAAACTAGCGACGACGCCCCTCTCACGCGCCGAGTGGCTGCTCGCACAGACGCTTGTCAATGTCGTTATTATCGGTGTTGCAAGTCTCATTATTCTCGCACTGGTGGTGCTGGTCACAGGGGCGAAAATCACGTTTTCGCCGCTGCTCGTCCCGTTCATTGGTCTCGCTGTCGCGTTGTTCTGTGGTCTCGGTGCGCTTCTCGGACGCATTGCCGATTCACAAGACGGCGTTATCGCCGCGAGTAACGCGATTGCTCTCCCGCTGCTGTTTCTCTCCGAAACGTTCGTCTCGCCGTCGTTGCTCCCGTCGTGGTTCCAACCCGCGCTTGCGTTCTCACCACTGACGTATTTCGCACGTGGTGTGCGGGCAGCGACGACAGGTGGTGGCGACGCGCTCTTCAATCTCCTCGTTCTCGCTGTGCTAACCGTTCTGTTCTTCGCTGCGGGTGCGGCCTCGATTCCACGGACGGATTAAACCGCGCTGGAACGCGCTCACCGGACGGGAACGTTCGGTCCTCGGCGGGGTGTCGGACGCGGGCGTTCTGCGAGTGTGACGTGCTCGGTCAGTGAGGCGCCGTCACGAATGATATCGACGGAGACCGTGTCGTTGGGTTGTGTTTCGAGTAAGAGATGGCGCATTAGCTCCTCGTGGGAATCGATTCGCCGGCTATCGATGTGCGTGATGACGTCACCGCCGACGGGAACCTGATGGCCATTCATCTGGCGCTGTCCACGACATCCGATCAATGCACCGCTCGCGGGACCAAGACTCACATCGACCACGAGCACCCCGCGCGATTCATCGAGACCGTTGGCCGCTGCGATCGTGGGAGAAATATCGATCGTCTGGATCTTCAGATACGAATGCCGGTACGAGCTGTGCTCGATGAGTGTCGGGACGACTCGGGCGGTGATCTCTGCAGAGATAGCAAAACCGATGTTATCTCCACCACGCGCGCGATTGACGCCCACGACTTTACCATCGGTCGTGACCAGTGGCCCGCCACTGTTCCCGGGATTGATCGGTGCGTCCGTCTGCACCGTATCTGGGATGGTGAAACCCTCTTGTGTCGGCATCGATCGGTTTGCTCCGCTGACGACGCCAGTTGTGAGTGATCCGTCGAGTCCCATCGGATTCCCGAGCGCAGCGACACGTTTTCCGGGAGCAGGATTCTCGCTCGCAAGGGAAAGCACCCGTGCGTACTCGGGCCGGTTCGCAACGCGAACAACAGCGAGGTCGGTGTATGCATCCGTGCCAACGATCTGACCGACACGCCAGTCGCCGTTACTGAACCGAATATCTACTTCATTGTCTGTCCTGACGACGTGCTCGTTCGTGACAATGTAGCCCGCTTCGGGAGACGCCGCTCCAGTATCGTAGACGAACCCTGAGCCCGCCCCACCCAGACGATCCGATGTCACATAGACTGAAACGACAGATGGGATCGTCGATTGATACAGCTCCTCGTAGATGTATTCTTCATTCATTGCGTGTTGCCCGGATCGGATCACACACTGTGTGAGCCCATCGGACTTACTCGAAGTTAGGGGATTGACGGATATAGGGTGTGCGGTGTTTTAGCAAGGTAACTATTGGCATGTTTGTTAGACACCGATGACACCATTAGTGTCTATCGGTGCGGTCGTCAGATTTCGCTGAGTACCAGAGCTGTCGCGCGGGAACCGCGAGGAACATCAGAAGGGCTTCTTCGCGTGGAACCCACCCGTACACGTGGTTCAGCAAGAGGTACGTGACGATTCCGAGGGCGAGGCTGATAGACCACGAAGCGACGGCGATCCGACCGACGCGAGCGTGGGCGGTTTCGGCGAGTTCGGTTGGCGTGTGCGTAAGCCCGAGGACGACTGCGTAGAGAACGACAGGCACCGCGAGAACAGAGAGTCCGATGTGAATTGCAAGCATGAGAAGATAGATTGGCTTGATGATAGATGCGAGGAACTGGCCATTCTCAACGACGAAGCTCTTCTCGAATCCACCGCCGACTTTCCACAAATACAGCACGAGGAAGACACAGATGAGCGCGAACGCAGTCAACATTGCCACGCGGTGCTTTTGCACTTCCCCGCGACGGATGAAGCGCCAGCCGATGAGAATGGCAAACAGCGCCAGCGAGTTCACGATCGCAATGAGATCGGAAAAGAGGATGACAGTCTGTTCAGAAAGTGGCGGGAACAACGGAATAACACCAGCGAATGCACCCAGAACGAGCGCATATCCCACGAGAGAGAGCACCCCAGTGATTGCTTTGGGATGCTCTTTCACGAGGCGACGCTGTGTCGTGGTAGCCATACTATCAGTTGCAGGAGCAAGGTTTTGGCCGCTTCGCTTTGCGTCGATCGTCACCAACGCTCGTGCGATCATCCAGGACGAAATCAGTGGGGATATGTGCGGTCTGGCAGTACTTGCCGCTATGCTCCCACCCGTAGCCAGACAATTTGTCGCTGGTGAAACCGAGGCGGAGGCGCTCGAACACGCTCGTCAACTGCGCGAACAGGGGGTGTACAGCATACTCAACGTACTCGGTGAACATTATGACGAACCGGATCCCGCTGCCGAGGACGCTGCTGCCTACCGCCAGCTTGTCCGTGACATCGGCGGGACCGACCTCGGAGCGTGTATTTCTGTCAAACCGTCACAGATCGGACTCGGACTCGACGGATCAACGTTCAGGGACAATCTTGGGACAATCGTGGAGACAGCGCGCGAGAACGACGTCTTCGTCTGGATTGATATGGAAGATAGGACAACAACGGACACGACTCTTGATGCGTTCGAGCAGCTCAATACGAGCTATCCGAAGATGGGTGTCTGTATTCAGGCGAATCTAAAGCGCACTGGCGAGGATCTTGAACGGCTTGCTTCACTTCCGGGGACAATCAGACTCGTGAAAGGTGCCTACGATGAACCCAGCGAGGTCGCACACACCGAACGATCAGCGGTCAACAACGCCTACGAGGACCATCTCGAATATCTGTTCACCGAGTCGGAAGGGGCGGTCGCCGTCGGGAGCCACGATCCACAGATGATCGACCGGGCGATTGCGTTTCACGAGCTGTACGGCACTGACTTCGAGATACAGATGCTCATGGGTGTCCGCGAGGACGCACAGATCGAACTCGCCCAAGAGTACGATGTCTATCAGTACATTCCCTACGGCAACAAGTGGCTCTCGTACTTCTCACGACGCGTGATCGAGCGCAGAGAAAATCTCGCATTCGCGATCCGAGCAGTTCTCGGACAGTAAAGAACGCTCGACGGCCAAACGAAGAGCGCAATCGAAGATTGGATCTCACGTTTTGCGAACCACAACGTACACCGTCTTCTCGTTCAAACGCTTGGTATGAAACTAGGTGTCGTTGGTCTCGGACGGATGGGACGAATCGTCGTCGATCGAGTCGTAGAAGGCGGCCACGACGTGGTGGCGTTCGACGTAGACGAAACAGCGGTTGCGGACGCGAGCGATGCTGGTGCGACTCCGGCTGACTCACTATCAGAGCTCGTCGAGCAGTTAGGAGCACAAAAGCGCATCTGGCTCATGGTTCCCGCTGGCGATGCGGTAGACGCTGCGCTCACTGAACTCGAACCGCATCTCGATAGCGAGGACATCGTCATCGACGGTGGAAACTCCCATTTTGAAGCGTCGCTTCGGCGCGAGCGGGAAACAGACGCTGCGTATCTCGACTGTGGAACAAGTGGTGGTCCGGCAGGAGCAGAGCATGGCTTCTCACTCATGATTGGCGGCCCAGAATGGGCGTATGAGACCTGTTCGCCAGTGTTCGATGCAGTCGCTACCGGACCCGATGGACACGGGCGAATGGGACCGGCTGGCTCCGGACACTATGTGAAAATGGTCCACAACGGCGTCGAATACGCGCTGATGCAAGCTTACGGGGAAGGGTTTGATCTGCTCGCAAACGGTCGCTACGATCTCGACCTCGAACAGGTGGCACGAACGTGGAACAACGGTGCTGTCATCCGCTCGTGGCTCCTCGAACTTTGTGAGGAGGCGTTCCGTGAAGAAGGCTCCAATCTGGGCACCGTCGCAGACTACGTCGCAGGGGGATCGACGGGAACGTGGACAGTCGAAGAGGCGCTCACACAGGAGGTTCCCGTACCGCTCATTTATGCAGCGCTGGCAGAACGATTCGGGAGTCGATCGGATCGGTTCTCACGACGGCTGGCGAACCGATTGCGGTACGGATTCGGTCGCCACGAAGTTGCACGGACCGAATAGCGCGAACAGAAACCAGACGTCTCGGAACGGTCGTGCTCGTCTATTTCTTTCCGACATTCTGCTAGCGCCGACCGCATCCGATCACCAATCCCATATAAAATCCACGTGTAGTACCCCAAGCAGACGAGGAGGATCTGGGGAGTCACAGCGCCGGCAGAGTAACAGTCTCGCCGAGTGAGCGATGCACCCAGCACATCCGAACGTGAAAAAGGTGGGTGGGCCGAATCACAACGCTGTTAAACGCTTGCTTCTAAGCGATTTGCATGGTAGATGCACTGGGTCTCGGGCTGGGGATCATGCTCACGCTCACCGTGGTCATACTGCATTTTTCGAAAGGGACAGCGTGGCAGCCCGCAGAGGACATCGTTGACGATGTGCTCGAACACCGCGCTGCCACGGTACCCGAAACGGACTTTCCCGAACCGATGAGTCGCTCCATCGGTGGCGGTGGAGGTGGCGTCGGGGCGGTTGTCAGCGGCGAAGCCGAAGCCGAAGGTGAACTCGAAGAAGGCGAAGAGACCGTAGATGAGGACGACCCATCCTCGATTCCCGACGACGAAGCCGACGTGTACGAAGTGGAGTTCGTCAAGGAAGGAGAGACGATCGAGGTCAAAGAAAACGAGACGCTCCTCGATGCTGGTGAGGACGAAGGATGGGACCTACCCTACGCGTGCCGTGAAGGACAATGTATCTCCTGTGGCGGACTCATCACCGACGGACACGCAGAAGAATACGTCGAACATCACACGAATCAAATGCTCGGTGAAGAAGAACTCAGCGACGGGTACACACTCACCTGCGTCGCCTACCCGGTCGCTGACCTTACCCTCGAAACCGGCGAATCACCCTAATCAAGTCAAAGCTAAGCTAAGCTAACCTGACCTGACCTGACCTGATCTAATTTTAATCTAATCGTTATTACTCTCTCAGTTCGAGTAGAACAACGAGAGACTCAAAACCGTTATATCCGCTGATGAAAAATGATATGTTGTGACGTGAGCCTGTAGCTCAGTGGACAGAGTCCTTGGTTCCGGACCAAGATGTCGCGGGTTCAAATCCCGTCGGGCTCGTTTCCTCACTTTTTACTCCGATCCGGCACGGCTCTCATCGCTGTTTGTCGAGCTATCGTGAGCGGTGTATGGATCAATCGGTTCGAGCCGAGTTGTTTCTCGAACTACGGGCAGCAAGTATTAGCTCATTCAACGACGGTGTCTGGTTCCCCACGTTTGGTCAAGGTTTGCCCGAAGCCGCGTGCGGCAGAGGGGAAAGCTTGGCGGGCTCGTTCCCCTACCCTTTTATTCGACTCAGCCGACTATTCGTAGGATGACCGGTCTCTACTACGAAGAGTTCGAGGTGGGAGAGACGATCGAACACGGAAAACGTCGCACGATTAGCGAAAGTGACAATCAGCGTTTCTGCGACATGACAATGAACCAGCAGCCGCTGCATCTCGATCAGGAATTTGCAGCTAAAACACAGTTTGACCGCCGGTTGGTCAACGGCCTGTACACCATGTCGCTCGCAGTGGGATTGACCATTCCAGATACCACCGACGGCACCATCGTCGCCAACCTCTCGTACGACAACGTCGAGCATCCGAACCCGGTGTTCCACGGGGACACTATTCGAGTACAGTCCACGGTCACTGACAAGCGCGAAACCTCTGATGGGGAACGTGGCATCGTCACGATGCACGTCGAAGTCTTCACAATCGATGGCGAAGACGAAACCCTCGTCTGTGAATTCGATCGGACGACGCTCTCGTTGAAAAAACAATAATAGTAGTTCGATATACACATCTAATAAAATATATTAATCAGCATCATATGATAGTTAGATGTGATTAGAAACAGGATATTTAGAGTAGGGTTATTCGGACTGATTGTAATTCTGGCTGTTGTGTACTGGATTCTGGAGAAGGTAGGGATTGTACTCGCGATCTCTCCCGCGCTTGAGGGATTGGCAGCAATACTATCGTTTCTCACTAATCCGTTTGCGCTAGCGATTTTTCTTTTAGTTATCGGCGGTGCTGCTGTTGCGGGGTGGTATCGAGTCGATGACGTTGGGACAGTAATCGTGGAAGGATTAGCACGGTGTAAGGAATGGCTCATCAAGAGCCCAGTCGTTGTGCGCGGGTCCCTCGAGCAGGGTGGTGTTCGTTGGGTTGGTCATCACACCCGCGATGGCGTGACGAATGTGGAACATCGAGCCTGTCTCCGCTGTGCCGTGGAACTTGAACAGGAACCGACTCCACACACGGAAGTCGACCGACCGAACACCCCAATCGAAGCCGACAAAGAGACACGAGAGCGCGAAACGAAGGCGTGGGAAAACGTATTCGAACAAGAAAAAGCCGATCCAGAGGAGTACATCGAAGCGCTCGTCTGTCCCCGCGAGACGTGTAGATTTTCGATACGGGGAGAGAAGTACGTTAAATCCGGTGAGAGCGCCGCGAGGAAACAGCTACGAGCGCATTTTGATCGGATGCGCGCTGGTGGCAGTGATCCGTTCGGGAAGTGGCACCGGCGCGCCGGTGAACGCCTCGACTACGACCTCGACCCGACGCCAGCAGATCTCTGGGACGCCTACGCACGCGAATGTAACGACGACGAGGCCGTGATGCAGAACCAATCGTTCGGACAGGGACTCCCGGACGCGGGCAAGAGCGTAACGTGTCCTGCACTCGAAAAGCACAAAGCAGACGCCGAGGGCGTCGATCAACTCATTGAACGAGCGCCGGACGGATTCGATAAGATACTCGCGTGGCTCGCTCGCTCCGGATATCTCGAAAAGAGGAGAGAGATAACGAGGAAGATGAACGAAGAGGAAGAGAAATGTTCGGAAAAGCTCCAATCCGTCGAACAGAACTACGGGACGACCATTGAACAGGTTTTGAACGATCGGTACAATCGAGAGGAGCCAGAGATTGATCTCAAATCGGCAGAGCACAGGCTAGACACGGCGAATGAGACCGTCCGTGAGCTACGCGATACGCTCGATTTCTACCACCTTTCCTCGGACAAACGCCGGTGGCTCTCGGCGAGTACGAACAGCGTTGCCGATGCGTTCGAATACGTCAGAGAACTGCGTGCGTTCAACCAACATCGTGGAGAGATCAAGCCGACGATCGATGGATTCGAGGAACGCTTCGAACCCTACAGCGAGGGTGAGAACTACATGATCACACCGGATCAGGAATTCCTCGAACAAGGATGTTCGACGATCTGTCAGCAGCTAACCGATCTCCACCGGGAGGTACAACTCGAACTGCTTCCACTGGAGATGACGGAGTGGGCCGAGAACGAGAAAGCCCGCTTCACCGAGCTCTCACGACGGCTGCCTGCCTATAACGAAGAATTCGTTGAGCGCGACCGTGAACGGTTCGCAGACCTTTTTGAAACCGAACATGGACCGCTGAACGACGAACAGCAAAAGGCCATCGTTCGCAACGACTTGCACAATCTCGTGGACGCAAGCGCCGGAACGGGAAAGACGCTTACGCTCACCTACCGCTTTCAGTACCTCTATCAACGGGGAATCCCCTTGGATGACATTGTCGCGATTACGTTCACAAACGACGCCACCAATGAGATGGAAAAACGCATCGCGGATGCACTCGACGGCGTCTCACGTGATGACCTGAATATTTCGACATTCCACTCCCTCGCACAGAGCATTGTTGAAGATTCGATAATTGGCTCCATCGATGACGATTGGGATGAAAAAGCAGCCAGAAAACGCTACGTTGAAGGATTCATCGATGGGTCACACGAACTCGAATCACGGCATCCGGAACCGATGGAGTCGTTCAAGTACCATCACGATAGATTCATCCGGTCTGATGAAGATTACATCAAAGATACGAAGTCGTCAAGGGAAACAAACTACGAATTCTTTGCCCGAAAATACGGAGAGTTCATAAAGAAAGCTCGTGATTTCGACCAGACGCCCGACGAGATACGCAAACAGCTCACGAAAGCGAACCGGACACAGTATCACTTTGGACAAGCAGGGTGTGCCATACTTGAGGCGTATATCGATCGTGCTCGATCGACCGACGAACCGGTTGACTATCACGATATGATAAAGAGTGCAACCCGACTCGGGCAGGAAAATCCCGAGTATTTCAGCGGGGAGTATCGGCACATTCTCTTCGATGAGTTCCAAGACGTTTCAGAGCCCATTCTCGAATTCATTGAAACGTTCCTCGAAGAGCCAGAAGACACCCACCTGTTCGCCGTTGGCGACGACTGGCAGAGCATCTATGGCTTCCGAGGATCTGACCCCCGGTATTTCACCGAGTTCGACGACCGTTTCGACGGGACGGAACACACACAACTCGCGATCAACTACCGCTGTCCGCCGACGATCGTGGAGGCTGGCGCGGAACTCATGGCACACAGCGAAGAACAGCAAAACGAGAAAGCCGTCGAGGCGTTTAGCGGTCTGCCGGAGATTCCCGTGATGCATAAATTGGGCGGTATTTCTGAGAGTCGCGTCGGCGCGCATGCCGCCGATCTGGTCGAGAAGACGCTCCACGAAGACGGCATCGACCCCGCAGACATCATGATCCTTTCGCGCACGAAGGACTCTCTATGGGACGTTACCTCCCCTCTCGACAAACGCGGGATTCTTCGGACAGAAGTAAATGAACCCGATGATGATGGCGTCCAACTACTGACAATTCACCAATCGAAGGGTACCGAAGCCGAATGCGTGATTCTCCTGAACGCAACCGATGGGACACCTAACGGATTGCCCTCCAGTGACAAGACAGACGAACTACTCGAACCAGCCATCGCAAACACGGTCGATTATTCTGCAGAGGAACGCCGTCTTTGCTATGTCGCACTAACCCGATCAGAGCGCTATTTCCATGCCATCACAGATGGCAACAACGTATCGAAGTATCTGAAAGACATAGATGAGTTCTTCGAAGAGCGTCGATCGAACGTGTGGACCCCTATAGGCATTCCCGGGCCGTGGGACCCTCCCGAGCCGGGCAGTGATCAACCATTCGAGACCACTTTCGCGTGCGAAGGATACACAGTGACACTCAAAACGTGGGACGAAGCGTTCACCCAGAAACTCGATCCGGGACAACGCTATCGGCTCTCGAACTTCGAGGCCACAAACGAGGGCTTTGGAGAAGAGATCAGACTCAACGAATCGGTCGAAGTCAAGCCACTCGACGCAGAGGAATCGAGCACTGCCGAATCATAGTGCGCGATTCAGCCCATCAGACAAACCGACGTTTGCCCCCTCATAGAGCCACCCAACAGTTACCAACCACGAAATAAATATCAGAGATATGAACACGCCACCAACCGATGGACAGTTCGAGTGGTTGACGCTCGATGAGGACGAGGAGATGTTGTGGGGAGAGACGCCACATCGATTCAGTCTCGTATCGTCGCTGGTCATCGGTATTCCGTTGTGTCTCGTTCTCGTCGGCATTCCGATTGTCGTCTCCGCGTATCTGCATCACACGAACACGAACTATGTCGTCACGACCGCTGCGGTGTATAAGAAGACCGGGATCTTCTCGCGGAACGTTCAGCGCATCGAATTCGATAAGGTGCAAAACACGTCCTACCAACAGTCGATGATGGGGTCGTATTTTGGCTACGGAACTGTCGATATCGCCACTGCTGGCACTGGTGGCGTCGAGATGCGTTTTCGAAGCGTCGCAGAACCGCGAGAGGTGCAGACGCTCATCAACGAGCGGAGTAGCGAGGCACACGGCGGATCGAGTGACGAAGCCGACGTTCTCGATGAGATTCTCGCGGAGCTACGGGCCATTCGCCGGACTGTCGAAACCAATGAGAGCGTTCCGCAAATCGAGCGTGGCCGCGACCGCGCTGATGAACGTATCCCGGAGAGTGAGAAGGAGAGTGAGAATCGAACGGAGAACGACAAAGAGCCATGAGTTCGAACGTGTTGGGACTCGCTCCTGACGAGGTGGTACACTGGTCGGGCCACCCGCGTCTGATGATCATTCTCCCAGACGCCGTGCTCGGGGTCCTTCTCATCGTGGTCGGCGTAACGAGTGTCGTCGCTCCGGGACTTGGAGACCAGTTTCTCCCGAGAGGAATCATGCTGTGGCTGGGCGTGTTAATTCCCATCGGAATTGCGATACCAGTGTGGACGTACCTCGTCATCACGAACACACAGTTTGTGATTACGAATCGGTCGCTGTACATCAAGCGGGGGATACTCGGTAGACGAGTTGAACAGGTCGATCTCAGCCGTGTCCAGAATAGTTCAGTTTCACAAGGTCTCCGAGGAACACTCCTCGGCTACGGGACGGTCTCCATCGACACAGCAGGCGTAAACAGCACCATTCAGTTCTCCACCATCGAGAACCCACAAGAGGTACGATCGATCATCAACCAACAAGCGTCCGAAGACGACAGTCCGGGCTCTCTCGAACAGTGGATGGCAGTACTAGCAGAGGTACGAGCACTCCGGGAGGCACTCGAAACAGCCCGCTGATTCGTAGACGCAGAATGGAAATTCATAACGACGGTACGAGCACTGCAGCGTAAGAGCCGGTTACAGCACTGTGCCGTGTTTTTTATCAGGAAGGCTTTTCTCGACGGTTTCGTAGAATGAGAATCTATTCGAAAGTTCCTCGCGGAGCATGCTTGGGGGGACGATCTCGTCGATGACCATCTCGCTCGCCATCCGATGAATGTCGATGTCTTCGCGGTATTCTTCGCGGAGTTCCTGTTCTCGTTCGGCCCGCTTTTCTGGATCGTCGATGGCGTTGAGTTTGTTCGCATAGACGGCGTTGATCGCCGCTTCGGGCCCCATAATCCCGATCTCTCCCGATGGGAGACCGATCGTCGACTCTGGACCGTACGCCGGACCGGACATGGCGTAAATGCCTGCGCCGTAGGCTTTTCGGACAACGACAGACTGTTTCGGAACCGTGGCTGATGAGGTCGCATAGATCATCTTCTTTCCCTGTTCGAGAATGCCCTCCTTCTCGACCTGTGAACCAGCCATGAATCCGGGCGTATCGCAGAGATACAACAGTGGGATATCGAATGCATCGCACTTCCAGATGAACCGGGCGGCCTTCTCTGCCGAATCAGGGAAGATTGCACCGGCGCGCTGGGTTGGCTGATTAGCGATAATGCCGATCGGCCGTCCGTCGATGCGCGCGAATGCTGAGATAATCTCCGAACCGAACTCCGGTTGGAGCTCGAAGAGGGAGTCCTCATCCACGACACAGTCGATGAGGTCGTGCATGTCGTATCCCTTGTTCGGATGCTCAGGAATGATCCGATCGATATTCGTCGGCGAGTTCCGAGGTGCGACTGAAGATGTTTTCGGCGGAGATTCATCACAGTTGTTCGGAAGGTACGAAATGAGCTGAGAGACGAGCTCACGGGCGTGTTCTTCATCTTCAGCGATGAGGTCGGCACTTCCCGATTGGGTCGTATGAACGTCTGGACCACCCAAATCTTGCATGTCGATCGTCTCGCCGGTAACCATTTCGACCATCCGTGGGCTGGCAATCGCCATCGCCGACATGTCCTTGACCATAATGGTGAAGTCGGCGAACACTGGCGTATACGCAGCACCGGCGATACAGGGACCGTAGAGCACACAGATCTGTGGAACCCGCCCCGAGAGCATCGAGTGGTTGTAGTAGTACTTCCCGATACCTTCGCGGTTGGCGAAAAATCCCGTCTGTTGGTCGATGCGCCCGCCGGAAGAGTCCATGAGATAAAGGACGGGACGGCCTGTTTCGAGGGCGCGTTGTTGCATCCGCAGGAACTTTTCGACGCCCTTCTCGGCCATACTCCCCGCTTTCACGGTGAAATCGTTGGCCATGAAGTGAACATCCCGGCCTTCGAACTCGGCAGCGCCGGTCAGGAGTCCATCAGCCGGAAGCCGATCGTCCGCGTCGAATTCAGCGAACTTCCCGTCTTCGAACAACACATTGGAAAACCAGAGATCGAGACGATCTCTGACGAAGAGCTTCCCTTGATCGGATAGTCGCTCCTTGTACTTCTCTGGCCCACCTTGCTTGATACGGGAGATTTCCTCGATGAGTGTGATTTCCCGTTCTGTTGGACCGATATCGTCACCGGGAACAGCATCACCAACCCGATCGCCGGTGTGAATGACGGCTGGTTCGTCCTCATCGCCGATGTACACCTCGACCTCCTCGACGGTGTGGCGGGCGAGTGCAGCAGCAGTGGCGCTGGCTTCGTCCTCGCTCGCGTCCGCATCGATCCGGACCTTCATACGGGGAATTCGCCAGACTGGGCTAATAGGACTTTCTAATAATTGCCTCAATCGTTACCATCTCGCTCGATGAATCTCTGCGACACCATAGATGTCTTCGATCTCCCGGTTGCCAATGGTTCCGTGCCAGCGACCGATCGGCATTCGTGTTTGGAGATCGAATGGCCCGAAATCGACATTCTGACAGCGGACTCCCTCGGTTGTGAGAGCGACAGAGAGTTCACCGTCTGCGGTTTCAATCCGCCACTCCGAATCGTCCTCGAACAGCGTGTGTGCGCTTTCGATCGCTCGGGGACTGCCGTCGATCCAGACGACGTTTTCCAGTCCCTCGTTGAATCCATCGACGACGTTGAAGCCGACTGACGTGCCGTCAGTGGCGTAGCCGCTTGCGATGGCCCAGCGCCACACCGTTTCGCGTCCCAACAACCCGTGAGAGTAATCGAGCATCCCAACGGCGTCCTCACCCAGTCGATGGCTCCTGTCACCAGCGTTGATCCACCCGGAAACCGGAAGGCAGGCCGATTTCTGTGTGATATTGACGCTTGCTACTGGTTTGGAGTCATCCTTCCGACCGGTATCGACCGGACAAACCGCCGTTATGGGGTCAGCCGCTGGAACCTCGTATCCGAGTGCGAATTTCGTCTCACCCAATCGGCTCGAAACGTGACGCCGATCACCACGCTGACCGACAGCAAATCGACAGTCTAAGAACCGCGCGGTTGCCGTCGTTGCCGCTGTTGGATTGTCGTCGATCCGGACAACAAACGGTGGGAGCATCGACGACGAATCGACTAACATCTCGCGCTCGACGCGGTCGAACGCCCAAAGCGAGGCGATTCCCGCAGGACCAGTGGCGATGAGTGCGCCACCGAGAGCGATCGCATCATCCGCCACCCAGAACCGCTGCCAGCGCTTTTCCCGACGGAGTCGGGTGAGTCGTCTGAGACGGGACTCGAAACCGAGATCCGTGGTCGCACACGAACCCCGATACGTACCGAAATCGATGTCTGCACTGGTCACAGGAGTAGCGGGAGCGGACCCGAGACTCATATTTCAATAGAGAACACACTATGAATTAGATGTTTTGCTCGAAGCTACCAGCCACACCATTAGTCGTAATCATCGAATCACATCGTAGCCACTACCGGCCAACATTGTTGTCGCCATCGCTCTACCAATCAATAGTCGTGTCACATCTCGATGGCTAACACACGTCGTCTCACTCTATGATAAGGAAGAAAACGGATTGCTATCCTATCCTTTCATTTCCGGCTCTGATTCCGGTTGCCGTACATCAGTTCGAACCGATGTGAGACACCAATGAAGTTCGATTACGTTCCCAGTGACTCTTCCAGTCGGGTTACGTATTCTGTGTTGCCGACGTGGACAGGAACACGCTGGTGAATTTCGGTTGCCTCAACATCGAGAAGCGAGCGCTCACCGTTCGAGGATTGTCCACCCGCATTTTCTACGATGTAAGCGATAGGAGCACCCTCGAAGAGCAGACGAAGTTTGCCCTCAGGACGGGATTCGAGCGCTGGATACGCGAAGATACCGCCGTAGGTCATAACTTGATTCACGTCCGCGATCATCGCGCCGCCGTAGCGCAACTTGAGTTCGTGTTCGACCTCGTGGACATAGTCTGTGAAATCATCGGTCCACGCCGGGACACGCCCACCGAATCCGTAGACGAGTGGATCATCGGGAAGCGTTATATCCTCCTGAACCAGTCGTCGAACACCGTCTTCGATGATGTACTCAGAGACCGTCGCATCGTGTGCGGTCACCATGGTTGTGAGCGGACCATAGAGAACGTACGCTGCTGCTATGAGAGATCGGCCAGTGGTCGGGAGCGGGTCGTCGTAAACGCCGACGATGGTTCCCATCGCATTGTTCGATTTTACGTTCGAGGAGCCATCGAGCGGATCGACAGCAATTGAATACCCGTCTCCGTTGCTATCAGCACTATTGTCGACGATATCGTCGCGCTCTTCGCTTGCGTATGCGCTAACAGCGTCGATGGCGAGGAGTCGTTCTTCGAGCAACTGGTCGGCGTACACGTCTGCTTCGAGTTGCTGTTCGCCGCTCGGATTCTCCTCGTCTTCGTATGTGCGGCGGCCGACAAGGCTGTCGCGGATGTCGCGCGCGCTCGCCGCGACGACATCGAAGACCTCCTCAACTGCGCTCATTTTTCGAGTGCAGTGTCGACGGACGCACCCTCGTAGATCACTTTCTCGAGTGCATCGAGGATTTGTTCCGGATTCTCGCGCTGCCAGACGTTTCGGCCGACAGCGAGACCCTTCCCGCCCGCGTCCATGACGGCTTTAACGCTCTCTAAGAAGTCGCGGTCGGAGCGCTTTGACCCACCGCTCATGATGACCTTCGTTTTTCCAGCCATTCGAACAGCGTCCTTCATTCCCTCTTTCGAGCCGGGGTATTTCACCTTGGCCACGTCAGCCCCGAGTTCGAGCGCAAGACGAGACGCGTAGGCGATGACGTTCGACTTCGTATCGTTCTTCAGCCCCTGACCACGCGGGTAGGACCACATAACGACAGGGAGGTCGTATTCGCGCGCGCGTTCCTGCGCTCTGCGGAACTCTTCTGCCATTTCGATCTCGTAGTTCGAACCACCGTACAGCGTGAAGCCGACTGAGCTCGCGCCAATTTCGTGTGCATAGTCGACAGAGCAGTTGACAGCGGTGTCTGGCTCGCCCATCCACAGATTGGACGTCCCGTTGAGCTTCAGCAGAAGGTCAACGTCGTCCGAGTAAGACGGGTAGTACGCTTCAGCGATCCCCTTCTGGACGGCAAGTGATGTGACCGCCGGATGGGTCGCCGCCTCGAACGTTCGCGTGGGATCAGCGCTCTCCGGGATGCCGGTGAAATCGCTTGGACCGTGTTCAAGCCCGTGATCGTACGCGAGGACAAGCACCTTACCATCCCGTGTAAGTGGCGAATCGTTGATCGGGATCATAGGTCGAATGTCGACAAGGGCAGTAATTAGTGTAACGACCTACGATTTGAAAATATTTATTCGAATTTGAGTAACATTCCCCCAGAAAGTTGCATATTACTCTCACTATCTTCTCCCGGCAGGTTTAGGCTTCCTGACAGCGCAACGGTGTATATGCGTGAATTCGACTGTATCGACAGCATCGGTGTAGTGGGAGCAGGAACGATGGGCAATGGTATTGCACAGGTTGCAGCGACAGCAGGGTACGACGTGATCATGCACGACATCGAACAAGATATCGTCGATCACGGGTACGAGACTGTCGAGGACAGTCTCTCTCGACTCGTTAGTAAAGAGGCAATGACCGAGTCGGAAGCAGACGACATTCGCGACCGCATCACGGGAACAACCGAGTTTGACGATCTTTGTGGGTGTGATTTTGCCATCGAAGCAGCTGTCGAGGACATGGATATCAAACAAGATATCTTCGAGGATCTCGATGAGACCGTCGACGATGAAGTCGTGCTTGCGACGAACACGAGTACACTTTCGATTACTACAATCGCCAGCGCGACCGAGCGAGCAGAACTCGTTGTCGGGATGCACTTCATGAATCCAGTTCCGCTCATGAAAGGTGTCGAAGTTGTCGTCGGAGAGAAGACCACAGCCGATGTTGTGTCTCTCGCCCATGATCTTGCAGAGTGTTTCGGAAAGGAGACGTGGACCTCGGACGATAAGCCTGGGTTCGTCTCTAATCGCATACTCATGCCGTGGATTAACGAGGGAATCCGCGCCTACGACGAAGGTGTCGCTTCGATGCAAGACATCGACCGAGGGATGAAGCTCGGTACAAACGTTCCGATGGGGCCACTCGAACTCGCAGATCACATCGGACTCGATGTCTGTTTGGATGCAACAGAGACCCTCTACGAGGAACTCGGTGATCGTTACAAACCGGCGTATCTTCTGAAGCGAAAAGTGGCAACCGGCGACCTCGGAAAGAAAACCGAGGCAGGGTTCTATCGATACGACTGAACCCGTCCAAATCACGTACTGAATAACGCGGCTGCGTACATCGCGGCAGATTCACTCGACGAGCGTTTCGGATCGATATTTCAGCGGGACAACTGACAGCATATGCTAACAATCAAGGTCGGGTAGTACCCACATCGATCATGGACTTTAGCCTCACGGCAGAACAAAAACAGATCCGTGGGATGGTTTCCGAGTTCGTTGACGAGGAAGTCGTGCCCGTTGCAGCGGAGATTGACGCCGAGGATGAGTTCCCTGCTGATCTCGTGCGAGAGATGGGGGAATTGGGTCTGATGGGAATGCCGTTTCCCGAAGCGTACGGAGGGGCGGGGCTCGATTATCATTCGTATGCGATCGGTTTAGCGGAGATCAGTCGTGGGAGCGGTGGACTTGGGACCATCGTGGCCGCGCACACTTCGCTCGCGGGGAATATGCTCTATGCGTTCGGGAATGAACAGCAAAAGGAGGCGTATCTGACGCCACTCGCAGAAGGGCGAGATATCGGAGCGTTTGCGCTCTCAGAACCACAGGCCGGAAGCGACGTGCCCGCAATGGAAACGACTGCCGAGCGTGATGGAGATGAGTACGTTATCAACGGTGGCAAACTCTGGATTTCGAACGGGTCGGTTGCTGACACCGTCACGCTGTTCGCCAAGACTGACCCAGAAGCCGGATCGAAGGGAATTTCCTCGTTTGTTGTCCGTCCGGACGAGGACGAGGGTTTTCACGTCGAAGGAACCGAGCACAAACTCGGTGACAAGGGCTGTCCGACAGCCGAGCTCCGATTTTCAGATATGCGGCTCCCGGAAGAACGATTGCTGGACGAAGAGGGTGATGGATTCATCCACGCGCTCAAAACGCTCAACGGTGGACGAATTACGATCGCCGCAAGAGGGGTTGGGATCGCACAAGCCGCACTCGATGAAGCACTGCAGTATTCTCAGGAACGTGAGCAGTTTGATCAGTCTATCTCCGAGTTCCAATCAATCCAGCACAAGCTGGCGGATATGGACACGAAAGTAAACGCTGCTCGGCTGTTGATGCACAAGGCTGCCGATCTGAAAATCAGAGGCGATTCATTCATCAAAGAAGCCGCACAGGCGAAACTGTACGCGAGTGAAGTGTCCCGCGAAGTCGCCAACGAGGGAATACAAATTCACGGCGGATACGGCTACACAAAGGACTTTCCTGCCGAGCGGTTCTATCGAGATGCCAAACTCAACGAAATCTACGAGGGAACGAGCGAAGTCCTCCGGAATACGATCGCACAACAGCTCCTCGACTGATATATATTCGTAGCAGTTTCACTTTCACCTTACACACTAGGATTCAGCATTTATCCACACAGGTCGTTTCTCCGATGAGGTACGTGAGATGATACCGGACGTAACACACGTGACGGTTCTTGTCGACGACCAGTACGAAGCGCTTCCGTTCTATACAGAGACTCTCGGATTCGAGATCAGAGAGGATATTGGAACAGGTGACGATCCTCGGTGGGTGACTGTCGCTCCTGCTGGCGCGGCATTCCCACAGATCGCGCTGATCGAGGCAGGCACCGCACGAGAGCGAGTACGGGTTGGAACACAGGCTGCCGATCACACAGTACTCGTCCTCAGAACTGAGGATTGTCAGCAGGCGTACGAACGATTACGAAACCGTGGAGTGACATTTCGAGACAAACCAGCCGAAAAGCCATGGGGAACGGAAGCGACGCTCGAAGATCCATCCGGAAACGTGCTCGGTCTCTTCGAACCGAAGACAGTGATTGGTGGTTCGAACGCAGGGTAACAATCCAACAATCGGAGAAATCGTTTTGTTGTTATTCTCCAAGATGGGACCTAATGTCAGAAGACTCACTCGCTGAGGCCCAACAGTCGCTTGGTAATCCGGAAACGACGTATCCGCTGTGGCCGCCCCAGACGCTTGGCTGTCCCGAAACCAGTACCGAGGAGGTGCAGTATCCGCTCGAAGTGACGTACGACTACGAGAGCGTCGATCGTGGATTGTTCGAGAGCGAACTGACGAAATTCGATCGATGGAGTCCTCTGTTGCCCCCGCTCGCGGATATTGGACTCGGAGAGGGACAGACACCACTGATCGAAATGCCATCGATTGGTGACTGGCTCGATCTCGATACGCCGGTATTCGTCAAGGACGAGAGTCAAAATCCGACGTGGAGCCACAAGGATCGCTTGAATCGGTGTGTTGTCAGTGCTGCCGTTCAGACGGACGCGCGTGGGCTCGTTGTTTCCTCCTCGGGTAATCATGGCGCATCCACCGCGGCGTACGCAGCGCGTGCTGGTCTTCCTTGTATCGTACTGACGGCCCCCGAAACGCCACCAGTAGTTCAGCGGTTTCTCCGTGCGTACGACGCGGCAGTGATTGCAATGGACGACTGGCACGACCGACAGGAAATACTCGATCTCATCACCGAGCGACTCGGTTACCATCCGGCGAGCACTCGGACGGCAATTCACACGGGCCACCCGTTCGGGCCGGAAGGCTACAAAACAATCGCCTATGAGATAGTGACACAGTTGAACCGATCGCCAGGAACGGTATTCGTCCCAACCGGTCACGCAGAGCTTCTTTACGGCGTCTGGAAGGGGTTTCGTGAGCTTGGTGATCTGGGTGTCATCGAGGGGACACCACGGATGATTGCTTGCGAGCCAGCAGCCCGTGGCCCGTTAGCGACAGCACTCGAAACCGATCGTGAAATTGCCACAGTCAAGGCAAATCCGACAACGGCGTCTGCGATCAAGACGCAAACGAGCACCGTTCGCGGCCGGCGAGCAATCGAAGAAAGCGACGGTGCAGCGTGGACGTTCACCGAAGAGCAACTCAGTGCTGCCCAGACGCGGACCGCTCGCGGGGGACTATGGCAAGAACACTCCGGTGTGGCAGGCATTGCGGGCCTTCTCGCTGCTATCGATGCCGGACAGACTGTCGATGGCCCGATCGTCTGTCTCGCAACCTCAAGCGGGTTCAAAGACGGCGAAACGTGGACAGCTCCGAGGGTCGATCCTCCATCGATCTCTGAGTCGGATTCGAATTCGAGTCAAGCTCCGATGACAGCACGTTGGGCAGCGGTGCGAGAAATACTCTCGACACAGTACGGACTCGATGTTTGAGAATCCGACGGTAGTAACCGATAGTTACGACAGGTTACCGTTCCAATGAGGTGTATGAGTGATACAAAGAAGGGTATTGCTGGAATCACGGCTCGATATTACGAGACCGAAAACGAACGCGTCCTCACGTTCGAACGCGAGGAAACAACAGCAGCCATCACACAGAATATCGACGGCTACGCGATGGTAACGGTTCGAAGGACAGTCGAGAGCGAAGAACTAGAGCGATACTACGGCTTCGATATGGCGCTTGATCACGCCGCCGAACGACTCGATATCTCAATGAACGAGCTACCGATACCCGAACAAGCGAAAGATATGGGGATGTGAACGTTCGCCACCCAGTTGATATATTGGTGATAATACTTGTCTCTCGCTATCGGAGGTCCGCGAGAACAAATGGGGAGTTCTCTTTATCGAATGATGAGCAATGTTCATATTATTGTTGGCTAAAATTTCATTCAACAATGTACGACAGTTCGAGACGGAATCCGACAATCCTGCAGCGATTTCAATAATTAAATATTTCATCCTGATTTGATACCAACTGGATACAAGTAAATACCCAAACGTTATCCCGATGTGCAATATTGCCCCAATATGAATATTCGTCGAATAACTACGCTTGTACTGGTACTTTCGATCTTACTCGCCGGTTGTAGCGCGATCGATCCGCCAGTCGATCCTGGAAAACCAACGGCGACACAAACAGACGCAAACGAGACACCAGCAGAGAATGAGGATGAGTCGACACCAACAGCAACGTCATCCGATGAATCAGAGGATTCGGATGATCCGGAAGATTCGGAGGAATCGACGACGACTACGACGACAAGTGCTGAGACTACCACGACTACGACAACCACCGAAACGACGGTGAGTATTGAGGGAACATCGACAGTAGCCAGCAGCTCAACGGCAGCACAGAACACGTCTACGCAGGCGGATTGGCCGAAGCCGAAGCCACCGACACGGCCGACAGAGTCAAAGATCGAACAGCGCATCACGAATACGAAGTTCATCAACAAAGAACAAGCCACGAGCAGTAGCGGGTACAGCAATTTCGACGTTCAGATTTTCGCAGACACCCGCCTCAAGAACGTTGACCCAGAGGGAGACGTAGACGGTGAGCCCTACTTCATCATCGAGATCAACAACAAACTGGTCGCACGCGCATCAGTGACTTACGAAAAGAATGGATCGTTCGCCATTGAGGTTCCAACAGCGGCGCTCAAACAGTTCGCTTCCGGAACGCTTAACGTTCGGGTCTCGTTCCTCGATCAGGACAGCCAGTCAGATGATCTCTACGACACGTGGTCGGGGACCATCGAATACAGCGCCTCTTAAAACCGGATCTGACGAGGGCAATGACTCGTACATTTCGATGAAATACGGCTACTGCTCATAACTCGCTACCCTGTTCGCTTGCTGTGGAACAAATCGTGCGCTATTGGATCGGTGAGCTGCTGGCCGAGGTAACCAACTGATCCTCGCACTTTTCGATAGAGGCCTAAGCTTCTTTCCAGTGAAGTCCACTCCGTCTAATCCTCGTTCATTTCTATACGAATCGCATACGAACTCATGTGGGTTCGACCATGCTTTCTTTGAATACGAATGTGAACCCCTCTTCGGAGCGTCCACTCGATCTTCGTGATGACAAGAAACACGTGTACTAAGAGTCGATGCCAAGAGGTGACAATACTGTCGGGCTCACACTGATAGAACATCTCGCTCCTCTGCGTACTCAGGAGTGCCACGATACTCATCTAGTGGGACATGATACAGTAGATCAACTCACACCGTATTCGTCGTTCGAAAGGCGTGTCAGCCGATACACGCCAACAAATCATCCTACTAAGGGAAATGAGACGCACGATGTATGACTCGGTACACTGTACACGATCGGTCCCAGACTAGATCACACATCAGATTGGCAATCTAGCAAGACAGGAATACGTGTAACCGACACCGCTACTCGATGGCTAAAAAATAACGTGTCCTGAAGACGAGCGTGAATTAAACTGCGATGAATTAGATTGTGGTGGTATCACCGGCGGCACGCACGTGCTGCAGAGAGCTGGTGACTACTAATCTCTGTGTTCTGTTGCTTCTTATCAGAGTCCTTGCTCGCCTTGACATCAAGGGTATTCGACTTGACCTCAGCGTTCAGCTCATCGAGATCGACAACCGAACCGTCGACGAGAACGTCAATCGGCTGGGAGAGGGAGAGATCAGTGACCTTCCCCGAGAACGTGTAGGTGTCCTTCCACGGACCGACGCCACCTTTGGCGGTGGAACCTGAGATCGAGTCTCCTTTGTCAATCGATGCGCTCATCGTGCGAGTCTGCTCGAATTCGCCCGACACCGTGAACTCATAGTGTGCCCAGCCCTTAGCCGAGCCTCCGTCGAACGTGATCGACGTTGTTGAGGAGCCTTCACTCGAGCCCTTAGCGCTCTCCGAGGAAGCATCGGACTTTTGCGTGTCTTCTGAGTCTTTCTGTGGCAGGTGCGAAACCGTCGACGAAAGGTTGCTGTCGACAAAGTCAAGGAGATTCTTGACCTCGTGACGCGGGTTGACGATCTTCTCGGCCATTGCCAACCGGGGCGTGTTCGGCACATCGAGCCCTCTCGCGATTTTCGTGGCTTGTTCGACGAGATCCGAGTATCGACCTTCTTCAACGCGTGCGAGGATCTCATCGCGGTCACTAACAGCTGCTTTCTTCATTCTGGACTCGAGGTCGTCCAGTGTTACTGTTCCCGAGGGGAGCTCGGAGAACATCGTGAAGAAGTACTGCCAGTACGAATCTGGATCGATTTCCCAAACAGCGAGCGAGGCTGCGCCGAGTCGGGGGTCACTAGATGAGATGAACACTCCTGACTGACCGTGCGTCGGGTTATCCGGATCCGGCTCGTAAGCGAGCGGAAGGTATCGGATGTTCATCTTGCCCTCATTGACGTAGTCATTGATGACATCTTGGAGGTTGTTGAACGCGAACTCCTGCGTAAACGGACACTTATCAGCCCCGATAAGTGACGCAGTCGGATTATCCGCCTTCGTCCCCATTGTGGGGAACATCATCGATGTATCATCTGGGACGGGTATGTCACTTGGAGAGATCGCGCTTGCACTAGCAGAACCAACTCCGGCTACACTCGCAACAGCCGCACTACCTGTCACTGTTAGGAATTTGCGACGTGATGGCTTCATCCGAATAGCATTGCATGGAACAGGGTTAAAAAGCAAGTTGGTCGTTCATGGAATCTCTCAAACCGTTTTGACTGTTGCAACTGTTTTACTGGACCGTTCAATCGCAATACGGAGGCGGTTTGATGCCTCCTAAATATCAGACCGTGCGGTATCATTGCACGGCTCGTGACGGAGGGAGTTCCGACGATAGCTACAATCTCCGTCATATTATTACTTTTGGTTACTATATTGAATGAATAGAATAGTGATATGGGAAAGTGTCGTGTTATGGTAATACATGACATGGGGTTATTCCGTTGCTCTTTGAGTTGACGTGTGCGCGAACAAGGACAATAGTGTAACAGTAAACTAAGAATCAGTACTCACTCCTACGTTTAGAAATTGTTGAGAAAGCGCCCGAGGCGGGATTTGAACCCGCGTCACGACCGTGACAGGGTCGTATGATGGGCCACTACACCACCCGGGCAAGCGACATCTGACTCTACTGGGGTATCACATTTAAGTCTTTCCAAACGTCACCCCAAAGGGTATGTTGTTGTATAGCGTATTGACGAGTATCGCTGTACCTTCACGATAGCATGCCCGCGGTCGCTGGGAGCAGCGCCGCCATTCGGTAGTAAATCTTATCAGGATAGACCGGCTACGAGACTGTAGTATCTCGTGACAACCTTCTCCACCACTGGCCAGATACACACATGGTAGACGCAACCGAACACGAGCTCGTCCCAGAGCATTCCATTGTCGACGAGGACAAACTCGAACGGGTGCTGGACGAGTACAATATTGACCGAACCGACCTACCGAAAATAAAACGAAAAGACCCGGCACTTGCTGCTCTCGATGTCGAGAGTGGCAATGTCGTTCGTATCGAACGCGATTCGCGAACCACAGATACGGCAGTTGTATACCGACTCGTGATAGAATGAACAGAGAAGACCGACGTACGATCTCTCGCGAGTATTTCTCCCGTGACCGCCTCGCTGCTCACCATTTCCGCTCATTCAATGGATTTCTTGAACGCGGGATGCAGAACGTCGTCGACGAAAAGGAGCGTATTAACACCGATATAGGCGACAAAGAGGGACAAGAGCCCGTGTGGGTAGAACTCGGCAACGTTCGAGTTACTACACCGCGGGTACGCGAAGCAGACGGAAGCGAAGAATTACAGTATCCACAAGAAGCCCGGCTCAGAAACATCACATACGCCGCCCCTGTGTTCATGGAAATGACTATCGTCCGCGGTGGCGTGGACGAAGAAGAACACATTGTCGACCAATCCGAGACGAAAGTCGGCCGGATGCCGATCATGGTCGGCTCGAATAAGTGCAATATCACCGGCTTCTCTGATGAGGAACTCATCGAGATCGGGGAAGATCCTGCTGATCCAGGCGGCTACTTCATCGTCAATGGTTCAGAGCGCGTGCTGATGACCTCAGAAGACCTCGCGCCCAATAAGATCCTCGCAGAGTACGATACGAAGTACGGCGATGAGATTCAAGTCGCAAAAACGTTCTCGCAACGCCGAGGATACAGAGCCCTCGTTCTCTGTGAACGAAACCGCGAAGGGCTGCTTGAAGTGTCCTTCCCGTCTGTCTCCGGTAGCATTAATTTTGTTACATTAGTTCGAGCACTTGGATTGGAGTCGGATGAAGAGATCGTCCACCGAGTGAGCGACGACCCCGAGGTCGTGAAGTTCATGCTCGAAAACTTAGAGGCCGCAGAGGTCCAATCGACGATCGAAGCCATCGAAGCGCTCGGTAAGCGTGTCGCGCAGGGACAGGGGAAAAACTACCAGCTCAAGCGTGCAAACTACGTCATCGATCGATATCTCCTCCCTCACCTTCACGAAGACGGTATCGAGGAAGAGGAGGTCCGATTGAACAAGGCATTTTACCTCTGTCGGATGGCTGAGGCGTGCTTCGAACTCGCGCTCAACCGACGCGAGGCTGACGATAAAGATCACTACGCGAACAAGCGACTCAAGGTGTCCGGCGACCTGATGCGCGATCTGTTCCGGACGGCGCTAAACAAGCTTGCTCGAGACGTGAAGTACCAACTCGAACGAGCAAACATGCGTAATCGAAGACTCTCAGTGAATACCGTCGTTCGATCTGATGTCCTTACTGAGCGGCTGGAGCATCCGATCGCAACGGGTAACTGGGTCGGTGGACGGTCGGGCGTCTCACAGCTCGTCGACCGAACAGATTACATGGGCGTTCTGTCACACCTTCGCCGACTTCGAAGTCCGCTTTCGCGGAGCCAGCCTCACTTCGAGGCGCGTGACCTGCACGCGACCCAGTGGGGACGTATCTGTCCCTCTGAGACACCAGAAGGACCGAACTGTGGACTCGTGAAGAACTTCGCGCAGGCGATGGAGCTCTCACAGGATATCGAAGACGAACGAACATTGAAGCGAGAACTTTCTGCAATGGGCGTACGAGGAATCGCTGGTCTCGATACGCTTGAGCGAACTGCTGGTGATTAAGATATGAGTCAAGGACGAAACGCCAAAGTTTACGTGAATGGAAGTTTGGTCGGGACACATCCCGAGCCTCAGAAGCTTGCAAGCGACATCCGAGAGGCGCGACAGCGTGGAGACGTCAGCCAGATGGTCAACGTCGCTGTCAAAGATCGCACAAGTGAGGTCATTGTCAACGCTGATGCTGGGCGTGCACGAAGACCACTCATCGTCGTCGAAAACGGGATTCCTCGAGTAGATGATGAGGATATCGAGGCAGTCAAACAGGGACAACTCGACTTCGAAGATCTTCTCGCAAAAGGTGCGATTGAGTTCATCGACGCCGAAGAGGAAGAAGATATCTACGTTGCTGTCGACGAAGACGATCTCAACCAAGAGCATACACACCTCGAAATCGACCCACAGCTGATATTCGGAATTGGAGCAGGAATGATCCCCTACCCAGAGCACAACGCGTCTCCGCGTATTACGATGGGATCGGGGATGATCAAACAGTCGTTGGGGTTGCCATCGGCGAACTACCGAATTCGACCGGATACGCGCCAACATCTGCTTCATTACCCGCAGCTTTCGATGGTCACAACCCAGACCACAAGCCAGATCGGCTACGACGACCGACCTGCCGCACAGAACTTCGTCGTCGCCGTGATGTCGTATGAAGGGTTCAACATCGAGGATGCGCTCGTACTGAACAAGGGAAGTGTTGACCGAGCGCTCGCACGGTCACACTTCTTCCGCACCTACGAAGGTGAAGAGCGTCGATATCCTGGTGGACAAGAAGACCACTTCGAGATACCGAACGACGAGGTCCGTGGTGCTCGCGGTGAGGAAGCCTACACCCACCTCGACGAAGATGGACTCGTCAACCCAGAGACCGACGTCGACGAAAACGACGTTCTGCTCGGAAAGACGAGCCCACCCCGGTTCCTCGAAGAACCCGACGACATGGGAGGACTGGGCCGCCAAAAGCGCCGTGAGACGAGTGTAACGATGCGCTCGGGCGAAAACGGCGTAGTCGACACTGTCACCCTGATGGAAGGGGAAGACGGCTCGAAACTCTCGAAAGTGAGCGTTCGTGACGAACGTATCCCTGAACTTGGCGATAAGTTCGCGTCACGACACGGTCAGAAAGGAGTCGTCGGTCACATCGCTCCACAGGAAGATATGCCCTTCACCCAAGAAGGAGTCGTCCCCGATCTTGTCATCAACCCACACGCCCTGCCGTCGCGGATGACCGTCGGTCACGTGCTAGAGATGCTCGGCGGAAAAGTCGGTGCGCTCGAAGGACGACGTGTCGACGGGACCGCATTCCAGGGTGAAGACGAAGACACACTTCGCTCGGCGCTTCAAGAGCACGGCTTCCAATCGAGTGGTAAGGAGATCATGTACTCGGGCGTGACTGGTGAGCAGATCGATGCCGAAATTTTCGTCGGCATCATCTTCTATCAGAAGCTCTACCACATGGTCTCGAACAAGATTCACGCGCGCTCGCGTGGACCAGTACAAGTGCTCACGCGCCAGCCGACCGAAGGCCGTGCTCGAGAAGGTGGTCTCCGTGTTGGTGAGATGGAGCGCGATGTGCTCATCGGCCACGGCGCAGCAATGGCACTGAAAGAACGACTACTGGACGAATCGGACCGAGAGCAAGTGTATGTGAGCGCTGAGACCGGGATGGTTGCTGTCAACGATGTCAACCAACGCCGGGTGTACGATCCGCTCACGAAAGATGAAGGCGACATTCACGAAGTCGAGATCAGCTACGCGTTCAAACTCCTGCTCGATGAGATGATGGCGCTCGGAATCAGGCCACGACTCAACCTAGAGGACGCAGTATAATGTCGATGCAAACACCCAAAGATATCAGTTCGATTAACTTCGGGCTGATGGACCCCGAGACGTATCGTGATATGTCAATAACAAAGGTGATCACAGCAGACACCTACGACGACGACGGGTTCCCCATTGATATGGGATTGATGGACCCTCGACTCGGAGTCATCGATCCCGGACTTGAGTGTCCGACGTGCGGTCAGCGATCAGGTTCCTGTCCCGGGCATTTCGGACATATCGAACTTGCGGCTCCAGTCATTCACGTCGGGTTTTCGAAGCTGATTCGCCGTCTGCTGCGCGGTACCTGCCGAGAGTGTTCGCATCTACTACTCACGACAGAAGAGCGAGGTGAGTTCCAAGATAGCCTCAAGCGAACCATCGAGCTGGGGGACGATCCAAGCGATGTGATGAAGTCCGCCATCCGACAGGCTCGAAAGAAAGACCGCTGTCCGAGCTGTGGTGAGAAGCAATTCGACGTCAAACACGAGAAGCCAACCACCTACTACGAGGTACAGGACGTTCTCACGAACGACTACCCAGAGCGGATCGCAACCGCGATGGAAGGAAAGGCGCTCGAAGACGAGGATCCCGATAGCGTCGATCGTGATCCGATGGCACCACAGGAACTCGCTAATAAGACCGGAATCGAACTCTCGCGCATCAACGAGATCATCTCCGGAACGTTCCGACCGCGCCAAGAGGACCGCGAGGCGATCGCGAAGGCACTTTCGGTCGATCTGACCGAGGAGGACATGAACAAGCTGATGGCCTCCGACATTCGGGATTGGTTCGAGGATATTCCGGATGAAGACCTCGACGTGTTGGGCATCGATCCCGACCATTCCCGTCCAGAGTGGATGATCCTCACAGTCCTCCCGGTTCCACCGGTAACAGCACGACCATCGATCACGTTGGACAACGGTCAGCGATCCGAGGACGACCTGACACACAAGCTGGTCGACATCATCCGCATCAACCAGCGGTTCATGGAGAACCGCGAGGCAGGTGCTCCACAGCTCATCATCGAGGACCTGTGGGAACTCCTCCAGTACCACGTGACGACGTTCATGGACAACGAAATTTCGGGCACACCCCCGGCCCGCCACCGTTCGGGACGACCGCTGAAGACGCTTTCACAGCGGCTCAAAGGCAAGGAAGGTCGCTTCCGAGGGAGCCTATCCGGGAAACGTGTGAACTTCTCGGCGCGGACTGTCATCAGTCCGGACCCGACGCTTTCGTTGAACGAGGTCGGCGTGCCGCGGCGTGTCGCTGCCGAGATGACACAGACGATGAACGTCACCGAGCGAAACGTAGAGGAAGCGCGCCAGTATGTCCGTAACGGACCGAACAGTCATCCCGGCGCGAACTACGTAAAGCGACCAGACGGACGTCGTCTCAAAGTGACAGAGAAGAACTGCGAGGAGCTCGCAGAGAAAGTCCAACCGAGCTGGGAAGTGAATCGTCACCTCGTTGACGGTGATATCGTTATCTTCAACCGCCAGCCGTCGCTGCACCGGATGTCCATCATGGCTCACGAAGTCGTGGTGATGCCGTATAAGACGTTCAGACTCAACACGACGGTCTGCCCGCCGTACAATGCAGACTTCGACGGAGACGAGATGAACATGCACGCACTCCAGAACGAGGAGGCACGCGCCGAGGCGCGCGTGCTCATGCGTGTCCAAGAACAGATCCTCAGCCCTCGCTTCGGTGAGAACATCATCGGGGCAATTCAGGATCACATTTCGGGAACGTATCTTCTCACCCACGAAAACCCCGAATTCAACGAGACACAAGCACTCGATCTGTTGCGTGCAACGCGTGTCGACGAGTTGCCTGCACCAGATCGAGTCGATGGAGAGACGGAGTACTGGACCGGACGAACCCTCTTTTCGGAGCTGCTTCCGAGCGAACTCAACCTCGAATTCACGAGTTCGACCGGCGATACGGTCGTCATTGTCGATGGGCAACTCATCGAGGGAACAGTCGATGAGGATGCAGTCGGTGCGTTCGGTGGTGAGGTCGTCGATACGATCTGCAAGCAGTACAGCACGACACGAGCTCGGATGTTCATCAACGAAGTCTCCGCGCTTGCAATGCGTGCGATCATGCACTTCGGATTCTCACTCGGCATTGACGACGAGTCGATCCCGACCGAAGCCGAAGAGGAGATCGACGAAACCATCGATAACGCCTACGACCGCGTCGAGGAACTCATCGAAGTGTACGAGAACGGTGATCTCGAATCGCTGCCGGGCCGAACAGTCCACGAGACGCTGGAGATGAAGATCATGCAGGCACTCGGGAAGGTTCGTGACACTGCTGGTGACATCGTCGGGGAACACTTTGGAAGCGACAACCCTGCAGTCGTTATGGCAAAATCCGGCGCACGTGGGTCAATGCTGAACCTGACGCAGATGGCCGGGTGTGTCGGACAGCAGGCAGTTCGTGGCGAACGAATCAATCGTGGATATGAGGGACGCACGCTGAGTCACTACCAAGCGGACGATCTGGGTGCAGACGCCCACGGGTTCGTCGAATCGTCCTACCGGAGTGGCCTCACGCCGCGTGAGTTCTTCTTCCACGCTGTGAGTGGTCGTGAAGGACTGGTCGATACAGCAGTTCGGACGTCGAAATCTGGATATCTACAGCGTCGCCTCATCAACGCACTTTCAGAGCTCGAAACGCAGTACGACGGAACAGTCCGAGACACGAAAGACACGATCGTGCAGTTCGAGTTCGGCGAAGACGGCACCAGCCCCGTGAAGGTTTCTTCCTCGGAAGATGTCGAAATCGATGTCGAGGAGATCGCCGAGTCGGTTCTGTCTGCCGAATTCGAGGACGAAGGCACTACGTTCCTCGATCGGGACACCCAGACGAATCTCTCAGAGCGCATGGACAGCATGATGGTCGAAGGTGATGACTAATGGCAGTGAGTGATGACATCGAAGTCGTCGTCGAAGATACGAGACTTCCACGGCGGCTCAAAGACGAAGTGTACCGCGTTATCAACGAAAAGGGAGTAGGCGACATCGAAACCGCCGACCAAATTGCGAATCAGGTCGAACGGAAGTACCTCGATACGCGCGTTGACCCGCTCGACCCAGTCGGGACGGTCAGTGCACAAAGCATCGGTGAGCCGGGGACGCAGATGACCATGAACACGTTCCACTATGCGGGCGTTGCAGAAATCGACGTCACGCAGGGACTACCGCGTCTCATTGAACTGGTTGATGCCCGGAAGACGCCCGACACGCCGACGATGCAGGTCCATCTCGAAGACGAGTATGCAACTGATCGTGAGCGGGCTCACGAAGTCGTCTGGAAGATCGAGGCGACGCGCATTCTCGCGCTTGGTGATGTCTCGACGAACGTAGCGGACATGCTCGTCAGCATCGACCTCAACGAGGAAACGCTCCGCGAACGGTGGCCAACAACTGGATCTCTCGAAGCGATCGTCTCCGAGATCGCAGATACCATCGAGAGCAAGCTCGGCGTCGAGACGTATCACAATAATACGACAGTCGAGTTTGGTCCCGAGGAGCCGAGCTACCGTGATCTCCTCCAACTCGTCGAGGAGCTCCGTGATATCGTGTTCAAGGGTATTGGTGACGTTTCTCGTGTCGTTATCCGGAAAGAGGATATCGACGAGAGCGAAGAACAAGAGTTCGTGTTGTACAC
Source organism: Halocatena marina (assembly GCF_023276375.1). Taxonomy (GTDB): domain Archaea; phylum Halobacteriota; class Halobacteria; order Halobacteriales; family Haloarculaceae; genus Halocatena; species Halocatena marina. The sequence continues at coordinate 2,791,032 of NZ_JALLPK010000001.1, forward strand.
CGAAGGAGCAGCGTTCGGGAAGGTACTCGAAATTGAAGGTGTCGATGCCTCGCGGACGACCAGCAACAACATTCACGAAGTGTATCGTGTGCTCGGTGTCGAGGCAGCCCGCGAGCGCATCATCGAAGAAACGATGAACACCCTCGAAGAGCAGGGGCTGGGAGATGTGAATATCCGCCATCTGATGTTGGTCGCAGACATCATGACGAACCGCGGAACGATCGAGTCGATCGGTCGCCACGGCATCTCAGGGAACAAAGAGAGCGTTCTGGCCCGCGCAGCGTTCGAAGTTACGGTGAACCACCTCCTCGATGCCGCCATTCACGGTGAATCGGACGCACTGGACGGTGTGACCGAGAACGTCATTGTTGGCAAACCAATTAAGCTCGGAACGGGTGATGTCACACTCAGGATGGGGTCAAATACAAGCAGAGAGTAAAATACAGACACATAACACATCCCATATAGATCAAAATAGTCTGATTGGAGTCGGATAGATTGAAATATGATAAGCATAAAGTAGGGACAAATGTCTGTCGAGTTCTCCGATGAAGCGCGCCGATATCTTGCGCTATTCGACAGGGAGACCGGCGTTCCTGCCCGTGATTGTCTCATCGATGATGAGGACGATCGGATCATCTTTCTCATTCCACCAGGAGAGATGGCTGATGCGATCGGTCCCGGCGGTCGAACCATTCGAGCCTTCGAATCCCTCGTCGATCGTCGGGTCGAACTCGTTGAGGACGCGGATACACCAGAGGATTTCGTTGCGAATTCACTTGCTCCCGCTGCAGTCTACAACGTCACAATAAGTGAAAATCAGGACGTCGTCGCCTACGCCGAAGTTGCACACGAAGACCGAGGGATTGCTATCGGTTCGGATGGGCGAACGATCCGTCGCGCTCGTCGCCTTGCCAAACGACACTTCAATATCGATGGTGTCGAGTTAGCTTGACACTCGTTACCGTTACTGTCGTCCCGTATCCAACACAAAATGTCAATTTTTCACTCTGTGACTTATTTGATGGCTAAGACAACTGCCACGATAGCACCAACGAGGACAATGACTCCTGCGAGACTGTAGGACATACCGACAATGACACTCATCATCGCTGTATCAGGGGTGGCAGCATCGACAAGAGTGCCGAAAACGAGCAGACCGACGATAAGTAAGAGCGTTTTCCCGACGACACCGGTAAGCAGTCGCTTGATTCGGAAACCGCTCTGTCCATCGGTTTCAAGCGTGTTCTCGGTCTTCGAAGCGTTGACCATACCGGGCCAATAGTGAGTCATCAAGTATGAACGTTTGGTGATTGGCTGGCAGACACACTTGATAGGGCTAACGTGTGAGAAACGAGGGTAAAAAGGGAGCCTTAAGTAGCTTGGTCGGGTAAACGGTCCTACTATGGCGAACGGCAAGTATGCCGCGCGGAAGTTAAAGAAGGACCGCCAGCACCATCGGTGGTCCGACTCCAAGTACGCGCGACGCGCTCGCGGACTCGGGGAGAAGTCCGATCCGCTAGAAGGCGCTCCTCAGGGTCGTGGTATCGTTCTCGAAAAGGTTGGAATCGAAGCCAAACAGCCGAATTCGGCGATTCGAAAGTGTGTTCGAGTCCAGCTCATCAAAAACGGAAAGCAGGTAACCGCGTTCTGTCCGGGTGACGGCGCGATCTCGTTCATTGACGAACACGACGAGGTCACCATTGCCGGGATCGGTGGTGCAAAGGGACGCGCGATGGGTGACATTTCGGGTGTGAACTACAAAGTCGAGAAGGTGAACGGCGTTAGTCTGATCGAACTCGTCCGCGGGAACGCGGAGAAGCCAGTGCGGTGATACAATGAGCGAATCAGACGCACCCGAACCGGACCAGCCTGCCGGTAGTGACGATGTCGACGTCGATGCGCTGCTTTTCACGCGGTGGGACGCCTCCGATATCGTCTACTCAGATCCGTCCACCGAACGATACATCAACACGACCCCGGTCGCTCACACGATGGGACGACACTCCTCGAAGCAGTTCAAAAAGAGTGAAATCAGTATCGTTGAGCGGCTCATCAATCGGTTGATGCGAACCGAAGAGAACACCGGGAAGAAGCAGATGACGACGAAGATCGTCCGCAATGCGTTCGAAATCGTCAACGACCGCACTGACGAGAATCCAGTTCAGGTTCTCGTCGAAGCAGTTGAGAACGCTGCCCCACGCGAAGAAACGGTCCGGCTCAAGTACGGTGGAATCTCTGTTCCGAAGGCGGTTGACGTTGCTCCACAGCGCCGTGTTGATCAGGCGCTCAAATTCCTTGCCGAAGGAACGTATCAGGGATCGTTCAAGACATCGACGCCCGTCGAAGAGGCGCTTGCCAAGCAGCTCATCGGCGCAGCGAACTACGATGTCCAGGCCTATGCCGTCAATCAGAAAGAAGAGAAAGAACGCGTCGCGGCAGCAGCACGTTAAAGTCTCACTTGCCGCCTCGATTTCGAGATACTGGAGATACTGATCATTTCTGTGACTGTCTGCGACAGTATCACCGTACTCGAAATGATACGAGAGTAAGAGAGGATACGAAGTACTGTTTAATCGGCCGCCCACGTCGTGTTTAGTGCGTATCTTCGAGTAATGTCAACGAGCGCCTTTCGGTACTCAGTTTCGTCCGGGTCGGTAGTGAGTGTCCGAAACTGTGATTTGAACGCATCCAATCGGACGTTGGGAGCGTCCTTCGCTGCTGCGTGTGCGAGGTCATAGAGTTGGTGATCCTCGCCGACGAGATCGTGTCGCTCGCACAGCGCGAGTGCGAACGCCGCATTAACGGCGGTGATCTCTGGATCAGCGGTTGCAGTGAGCTGTCGCCACGTGTTCGGAGCGGTACTCGGGCGATTCACGATCGCACTGGCGAGACTCGATTCGAGAAAAGAGACGAGCTTATTCGACGGCGTGACGGTGAGCGTGATGTCATCCGCATAGATATCTTTCATGTGGTTTGCGATCTGATAGCAGTGAGTGAGCGTCCGCTGCTCAACAGTCCGGCCAGAGAATGCGAGACAGATCGCTTCTGTCGTCGATTGTGTGTGTGAGGGATGTTCCTGCTCGTTGCGATGCATATGCGAGTACTCATGAAGCACCAGCTCTCGGGCCATCGCGCTCGTGGCCGCTGCTGTCGATATGTTCAGTAGGTGATGATCGTCGTAGTGAGCTGTCCACGTTCGCTCGTCCGGATCTGGTCGGACCTGTACGCAGACTTCTTTTTCGAGATCGTACTCCGTTTCGAACACATCCCGAGCGCTCAAAAACGGACCTGTCGGTCCACCACCCTGCACTCGTATGTCCATGCGTGTGTATATCACGCTTCGAACGAGTATGACTCTTATGACGGTAACGAGACCAACTATTTGCCAGTGAGAGAGCTCGTGCGAAGGGACAAGACACACACAACGGAGCTCATTTCGTTGTTTTATTCGTTCAAATCGTTTCGGTGTTATGTTGCGCCCATCGGAAACACTATGCTTTTCACTCCGCTGCCGATATAGCGCGTTAATGGGCCGACGTAAAAAGATCGTACAAGAGTGCGAGCGGCTGATGGATCACCCGGAGAACATCCGGAATATTGCTATTGCCGCCCACATCGATCACGGTAAGACGACGTTGACGGACAACTTGTTGGCTGGAGCGGGGATGATTTCCGAAGACCTCGCGGGCCAGCAGTTGGCGATGGATACAGAAGAGGACGAGCAAGAGCGCGGTATCACCATCGACGCCGCAAATGTCTCGATGACACACGAGTGGGAGGAGACGAACCACCTCATCAACCTCATCGATACACCGGGCCACGTCGACTTCGGTGGCGACGTAACCCGCGCGATGCGTGCCGTTGATGGTGCGCTCGTGGTCGTCGACGCTGTCGAAGGGACGATGCCACAGACCGAAACCGTCCTTCGGCAGGCGCTGCGCGAAGGCGTCAAGCCAGCACTGTTCATCAACAAGGTCGACCGCCTCATCAACGAGCTGCAGGAGGGACCGCAGGAGATGCAAGAGCGCCTCCAGCATGTCATTCGTGATGTGAACGAGCTGATTCGTGGGATGGCAGAAGAGAAGTACGAGGAAGAAGGCTGGCGGGTCAGCGTCGAGGACGGAACCGTCGCCTTCGGATCGGCACTGTACAACTGGGCAGTCTCCCTGCCATCGATGCAAGAGACCGGCATCGACTTCGGTGACATCATCGAGTACAACAGACGTGGTGAGGACGGTATTGCAGAACTCAAACAGCAGTCACCGCTGTCTGACGTCGTGCTCGATATGGTCGCCGAGCACTTCCCTAACCCGCTCGTGGCCCAGCCCGACCGTGTCTCGACCGTCTGGCGAGGTGACGACGAGAGCAACATTGCGATGACGATGCGCGATGTCGACGAGGAAGGCGAAGTCGTGTTCATGGTCACCGACATCGCTATGGACCCCCACGCTGGTGAAATCGCCACTGGACGGCTGTTCTCTGGCACGCTCGAACGCGGTCAGGACCTGTATGTCTCCGGTACCGCCGGGACGAACCGCATCCAGTCAGTCGGGATCTTCATGGGTGGCGAGCGTGAGGAGGTCGAACGCGTTCCCGCAGGTAACATCGCTAGTGTGACTGGTCTACGCGACGCTATCGCCGGATCGACAGTTTCCAGCGTCGAAATGACGCCATTCGAGTCCATCGAACACATCTCCGAGCCGGTCATCACGAAATCTGTCGAGGCACAGCACATGGACGACCTCCCGAAGCTAATCGAGACGCTTCGGCAAGTCTCCAAGGAAGACCCAACGATCAAGATCGAAATCAACGAGGACACAGGCGAGCACCTGATCAGCGGACAGGGCGAGCTCCACCTCGAAGTCATCACCCAGCGTATCGAGCGCAATCAGGGCATTCCGGTCACGACTGGTGAACCGATCGTTGTCTTCCGCGAGTATCCACGGCGGGAAAGCGAGGTTGTCGAAGGCATCTCACCGAATCGGCACAACCGATTCTACATCCACGTCGAGCCGCTTTCGGACGACATCGTCGAGCTGCTGAAGATGGGCGAGGCGACGATGGACATGCCGGAACTGGAGCGACGAGAGGCGCTCATGGACGTCGGGATGGACAAAGACACTGCTCAAAACATAGAGCACATCTACGGGACGAACATCCTCATCGACGATACGAAGGGTATCCAGCACCTCAACGAGACGATGGAGCTCGTCATCGAAGGAATCGAAGAAGCGCTCGATGACGGACCGCTCGCAGCCGAGCCCGTTCAAGGTGCGCTCATTCGCCTCGAAGACGCTCGACTCCACGAAGACGCTATTCACCGCGGACCCGCACAGGTCATTCCCGCTGTTCGTCAGGCAGCCCACAACGCCCTCATCCGTGGGAAGATCTCGCTCCTCGAACCGATTCAGGACGTCCGTATTGACATTCCCAACGAACACATGGGATCTGCATCCGGCGAGATTCAGGGCCGACGTGGTCGTGTCGACGACATGTACCAAGAAGGCGACCTGATGGTCGTCGAAGGTGTCGCACCCGTGGATGAGATGATCGGCTTTGCGAGCGATATCCGCTCTGCAACGGAAGGCCGAGCCTCGTGGAACACCGAGAACGCAGGCTTCCAAGTTATGGCAGACAGTCTGCAGAGCGAAACGATCATGGAAATCCGAGAACGCAAAGGCATGAAGCTAGAGCTTCCACCGGGTGTGGAGTACTTCTAAGCCAGACTGCCGAAATTTCGTAGTATGCGGCGCTGAAGTTATCAACAGACGGTGCATGCCGTCGTTCTTCGCGGATCTCTTTCTCTCTTTACGACGAAGTCGACACGGTACAGTACAAACAGAGAACGAGCGGAAAACGACGAGAGACAATTCACCATTCGTCTATCATATACACTAACAAACACACATTCCGTGTATTCGGATGATGGACTCGGAGAAGCGTTGTCCGGACTGTGGTGTATCGATGGAAGCAATGAAACTACGAACTGAAGGATATAGTAGCAAGCTCTCATTGATCACTAATGAGTCGCGGGAAGGGTTATTCGGTAGTCTAGGAATGAAAGAAAGGCTCGATGTTTCCCCATACGTCTGTCCAGAGTGTATGCTTACACGGCTGTACGCCACCCCGTAATGTCGTACACGGATGGTATCGGTACAGACTACCTTGCGCACCGAATTCTTGTATCAATGACGCTCGACGAACGATCAGAGATAGAGAGACATTTCGGTAGCTCATCAGAGAACCGAGAAACAGCCACCAGCAAACAAACGTTGACAAACACCACCAAAAGGAACGTACTATACTGGATTCGGTCGCTGGCTGCGCCACCGGCAAACATGCGTGGGGAACGAGTCGGTTAAGACGCTATCGTGGTTGTTCACGACAATGCGAACTTCCGTCTGTCCGTGGAGGTGGTGTGTCGATGAGCGACCATGAAGTGGTACGAGCGTACACTGTGCGCCTCGAACTCGTCGATGAGCCGGGCGAACTCCTGAACGCGCTCGATCCGATCGCCGAGCATGGTGGGAATCTCTTATCGATATTCCACGAGCGTGGAAACCGCACGCCGCGGGGACGGATCCCCGTCGAAGTGGACGTAGAAGCGACGCCTGAGCGCTTCGACCGGATTGTCGAATCACTCCGGGAGACGGGCGTCAACGTCGTTCAAGCTGGCGCTGAGCGGTACAGTGAGGAGCTGACCGTGCTTCTCATCGGTCATCTCGTCGAGACCGATTTCTCGGATACACTCAGTCGGCTGGAGACCTGCGCGAGTGCATCAGTTGCGGATGTCTCACTCACGGTCGCCGACGATCCTGAGGATGTCTCCAGCGCTCGGCTTCGCTTGGCAACACACGCAGGCGAAGCCGAACGGACGCTCGACACTCTCCGAGACGTAGCGGCAGAGAAAGATCTCACAGTCATCGAGCCACTCACGGCGGGTGAGGGCCGATGAAACTCGCAATCATGGGATGTGGTGCGGTCGGGACGTCGGTCGCCGAGCTGGCTGGTGAGTACGGACACACAGTGACAGCGATCTCCGACTCGACCGGCGCAGCAATCGACTCGACGGGACTCGACATCGAAACGGTGCTCTCGGAAAAGCGAAGTTCGGGAACCGTCGGAGAGAACGATCCAAACAGCGCACTCGAATCCGAATACGACGTTCTCATCGAGGCAACGCCGACGACGCTCAACGACGCTGAGCCGGGATATGGCCACGTTGTCGGTGCACTCGAACGCGACCGGCACGTCGTGCTGGCGAACAAGGGACCGGTTGCAGAGCGTTACGACGATCTGCGCGAACACGAGACCGAAAGCGATGGGCGAGTGCTGTTCGACGCCGCCGTCGGAGGAGCGATTCCGGTCCTCACGACCATTGACAACCTCGGTCGAGACAACGTCACTGCCGTCCGCGGCGTCCTGAACGGCACAGCGAACTTCATCCTCTCACGGATGGGTGCCGAGGGACTCGATTACGAACACGTTCTCGCCGAAGCACAGGACCTCGGCGTGGCAGAAACCGATCCGACGTTCGATGTCGATGGAACCGACGCCGCACTAAAATGTGTCATTCTCGCAAACGTGCTCTTTGACGGCGGATACGCTCTGTCCGATGCATCAGTCGATGGCATCCAAGACATTCCCGGGCCGGCGCTCCATCTCGCTGCCGAGGATGGGCGCACGATCCGTCTCATCGGAGAAGTCATCAACGAAGAGGTTCGCATCGGACCACGACTCGTGCCAGACAACGGAACGCTCGCCGTTTCTGGGACACAGAACATCGTCCAGATCGAAACCGAACACGCAGGCCGACTGAACATCAGTGGACGCGGAGCAGGTGGTCCCGAGACAGCAACCGCAGTTCTGGCTGACATCGGACGGTTGGAGTAAAAGCGCAAGCCGGAATCGATCAAGGAAATAGAGTCTGGAGTCTGAGAGGTTTCGGAGATTTGAAACACTCTCTCAGAGACGACCGCCACTCCACCGTCAGTGTCATAGTGAAATCGTGGTACAACCTATCAAACCGCTGTACGTGAAGGCGATCGTTGGATTGAGCTTTCGAAATCGTTTTATGAGTTTCACCCGGTAGTAACCCCTACAGCGCTTTGCGCGTGAGATATCAATGGCAGACAAACCGCACCAAAACCTAGCGATTATCGGACACGTCGATCACGGGAAAAGTACGCTCGTCGGTCGATTGCTGTTCGAGACGGGGAGTGTCCCCGAGCACGTCATCGAGCAGTATCGTGAAGAAGCAGAAGAGAAGGGCAAAGGCGGCTTCGAGTTCGCCTACGTGATGGATAACCTCGCCGAAGAACGCGAGCGCGGTGTAACCATCGACATCGCCCACCAAGAGTTCGACACGGATGATTACTACTTCACGATCGTGGACACGCCGGGTCACCGCGACTTCGTGAAGAACATGATCACCGGCGCGAGCCAAGCCGACAACGCTGTGCTCGTCGTCGCGGCTGATGACGGCGTCCAGCCTCAGACACAAGAGCACGTCTTCCTCTCGCGAACCCTCGGCATCGGCGAACTCATCATCGCCGTCAACAAAATGGACCTCGTCGATTACGACGAAGACGACTACGAGAGCGTCAAAGACGAAGTCTCCCAGCTTCTCAAGCAGGTCCGATTCGACGCCAGCAACACGACGTTCGTCCCAACATCGGCGTTCGAGGGCGACAACATTTCGGACCGCTCGGACGAGACCTCGTGGTACGATGGACCGACGCTGTTGGATGCACTCAACGACCTGCCGGAGGTCGAGCCACCGACCGACGCGCCGCTGCGCGTCCCCATCCAAGACGTCTACACCATCTCGGGCATCGGCACTGTCCCCGTCGGACGCGTCGAAACCGGTCTCCTCGAGACGGGCGCAAACGTCTCCTTCCAGCCAAGTGACGCTGCAGGCGAGGTCAAGTCGGTCGAAATGCACCACGAAGAGGTGCCACAAGCCGGCCCAGGTGACAACGTTGGATTCAACGTCCGCGGCATCGGCAAGGACGACATCCGTCGCGGTGACGTCTGTGGCCCAGCTGAGGAACCACCGACGGTCGCCGAAACCTTCCAAGCACAGGTCGTCGTGATGCAGCACCCGAGCGTCATCACCGCCGGCTACACCCCTGTCTTCCACGCACACACCGCACAGGTCGCGTGTACCATCGAATCGATCGATACCAAACTCGACCCCGCAAGCGGTGATGTCAAAGAAGAAAATCCCGACTTCATCAAAAGCGGCGACGCTGCTGTCGTCACCATCCGTCCGCAGAAACCGCTCTCGATCGAACCATCCTCGGAAATCCCCGAACTCGGGAGCTTCGCCATCCGCGACATGGGTCAGACCATCGCCGCCGGCAAAGTCCTGAGCGTCGACGGGCGGTAATATAGATGCAACAAGCACGCGTTCGGTTGGCGGGAACCAGCCCCGACGATCTGGACACCATCTGTGACGATGTCCGGGACATCGCAGAGAAGACCGGCGTCAGTCTGTCCGGCCCAGTGCCGCTCCCAACGAAAAAGCTCGGCGTTCCGTGTCGGAAGTCACCCGACGGCGAAGGCACGGCAACATGGGAACACTGGGAGATGCGCGTTCACAAACGGCTCATCGATATCGACGCCGACGAACGCGCGCTTCGACAGCTGATGCGGATTCAGGTCCCAAACGACGTCAGCATCGAGATCGTACTCGAAGACTGACTGGGACGAGTTCGAAAGACGATCGAGTCGTTCAAAACGACCACCAACAATCTCACGCGTCGATTTTACGCGTGAACGGAAACGGTTAAAAGCAACCAAAGGCTTGGTCGTAGTAGCGGGCTCGTAGATCAGTGGCAGATCGCTTCCTTCGCAAGGAAGAGGCCCTGGGTTCAAATCCCAGCGAGTCCAGTTTTGTTCTGTTTCGTTTGCTGAATGTGGATCACACCATTATCCGGCAAAGAACTTTACCAGAGACAGACCCATCTCCGTCGATGTCTGATACTGCGGTCGCTTCGGACGAAGCTGAGTTTTGGGAGCGACGCCACGAATTGGTTCTTTCTCCGACGACGGCTGAAGACGTAGAACGACGGTCAACTGAATCTGCCCGTCATCTCGTCCTTCTCGCTCACATCACGGACGAGGCAATCATTCGCTGTTTCGAATCTATCGTAGCAGACCTCGACGAGTTCGACTGCATTGTGCCAATACCAGTGAGAGATCTCCACATTACTGTCAAAGTGTTTGGAAATGTTGTGGAAGAACCGGACGGTAACGCTGAATTTTCTCAACAGGATGAAAAAGAACTAGCCACGTCGCTTCGGTCTGCTCTCGGTGCGGTGCCGTCGTTCCCGGTTCGCTTCCCACGATTCAATCTCTTTCCCAGCGTAGTCTACGCTGAGGTGACGGACGACGGTCGCTTCTCGCAATTGAATCAGCGTGTTTGTGCCATCCCCGACGTACCCGTCTGGGACCGTGACGGAGATGGCTTCATACCACATCTAACGCTTGGCGAGTTCACCCAACGAGATGGCTACGAGCAGCTTCTTCAGTATCTCGAAGATAATCACTCGTTGGATATCCCACCTACAACCATCTCGGAGCTCGAATTCGTCGCTTTGGACCTCTCTAACGGGCGGTTCCCACCGTACGAAACGATAGAGACGTATAGCCTCGCACGACGATCCGACTAGTACGCCGTCCGACTTGGAGCCTCGCGGTGGGTACTCCATTCAACGCTGATGGAGCGGAGGCAGTCGCAATCGAACCCACGTTAGCCGGTCATGGTGACCGCATCAACGCACTTGACATCCTCCGCCGAATAAACGGACGTGAGTACCAGAGACGGACACAGCTATCCGTCTATCAGACAGTTATTCCCAGATGATGTCTGTTCCGCCCTCGTGGCCGTGGATAGACTGCACATCATTGATATTGTCGTACACGCTGATACTGCCAACATCGGTAACCCATGCGACGACACACTTCCCGTTTGGCGGTGGGAACTGGACACCGTAGGCAACGACACCCGTTCCGGATACCCCCGAAGCGTCCTCGTGACGATAGAGGGCGAACTTCCGGAAGTTTGGGTTCTGAACGAAGGGATCAGGCATACTGTCCTCCAGTCACTGTCACCATCATATCCGAAGTGATACCGGCGCGAACAAGCCCCTTGCGTTGTTCGACGTCAGATTCCACCGTACAGCAGGCACAACATGATTCACTACACTCGTGAGCTGTGCTCACCTCAGTCTCCGAACGCTCTAGCTACACAACAGAGCCGCAGAATCAGAGATCAGCACAGATGCCAGTACTCATCTATCACACATCACACGATCAGTCTCGCTTCCATACACCCTCCCACTTTCACTCGTTTGCGAGCCGATGACTCCAAACCACCTCTTCCAGCGTTTCTGCGCTCTCATCGTCGTACAGAAGCGGAACTGTCGGTGCCCCCGTGTTCTCAGTGTCGGTATATCGCTCCATTGTGATCTACTCCGCGCCGCTCTCGGCGCGTACTGTTGCAACGTCGCTCCCCACCATAAACATAATTATTAATAATACTAAATACGCTAAATCCCCTAAAGGATCGGTGAAAAACAGAGAAGGAGTTGACAACGGTGACCACCTGATAACTGATTCGCCGCGTGAAGTCCCGGACAGTGTCCTGTCCTCGGTCTCTTCCGTCGGTTTCGACCGCCACTCCTTTATGAACCCACACGAGAGATCGGGTAGTATGGCGAACCGCAAGGGGGAACGTCGAGAACGCGAACTCGTTAATCTCCTCGACGAGCGTGGATTCGCGGTCATGCGCGCGCCAGCGAGCGGGAGCGCAACAGAGCGCGAGCTGCCGGATGTGCTGGCTGGGAATGGTGAAATATTCTATGCTATCGAGGCAAAATCGAGTGCCGGAGATCCGATCTATCTCACTGGTGAGGAAGTCGAGAGTCTCGTCTTTTTCGCACAAAACTTCGGCGCGAAGCCTCGGATTGGCGTGCGATTTGACCGCGAAGATTGGTACTTCTTCCATCCCGGCGATTTATACGTCACCGACGGTGGGAACTACCGGGTGAAGCTGGAGACAGCGCTTGCGAGCGGTACTGATATTGCCGAACTCACCGGTGCATCGAAAAAGACCAATCTCGGCGAATACGCTACTGAGTGAGCGTCGTCTGGTGTGCAGGCCGTGCTGGGCGCCACTCGCGTTCGAGACGTGAATGAGGGAACGCGTATCGGCGCCGTTCTTCGAAGGGTAGATCCGCCGATCCAGAAAACGGATAGACGCATCTGACGACAGGATCGCCGTGAGGATAGCCGGTATTGGTCGGATACTCCGCGACTGTACTGTCCTGAATGAGAATACAGTCGGCTCGCTGTCCGGTCTGTTCGACTACGACGAGTAGATCTCCTGTTTCCTGGTCACGGACCGTTGTGCCCGGTGTGAATCGACACGATTCACACACGGCTGGTTCCTCGTCGCGAACAAACGAGCGCTCGCCACAGGCCATACACGTAACTGCTCGATAGTCAGGAGCAGGAATTCTGCCCCCGGTTATTTCGAGTGCAACTCTGCGAATGTGCTTACACCGCTCACCGCGGTACGTGTGATCAGGACAGCTACACTGACCCGCTGTAAGGTCAACGTCGTATATCGTCCCGCCTTGACCAAATACGACGTATTCTCCATCTCCAATCGCTGTGACAGCCATCTTCTCGGTCCATGCTCTCGCGGCACGTGGATCGAGTCGACTCACATCTGGTGCAAGAGCGGTTGGCGATGACGCTGGTGTGTGTGCTAGGTGCGTCATGATGATTCTGGAACGTCCTGTTCCACACGAAACATAGGTTCTGCAAGAGTATGAGTCCCACGCTCGTTCAAGAATTAATACCACGACCCGCGAAAGATGGGGTATGACTATCGAACGAGAGATGGTGGTCCAGATCGCCGTCTCCACGACCATCGTTGTGCTGTTCTCGCTCGCTATCGTTGCTGTTGGGGTGCTATATTACTCCGATGGGTTCACGTCGCAAGGAGCGATCGCTCTTGTCGGCACGATCGCAGGCTTTATTGTCATTATGTCACTCGCTAGCTACTTCATCATCGGAAGATAACCGAGATGCGTACTCTTCGAGTGGATGGGCGTGATCGTGATCTTCTGCACAGATGCCGTAGGTTTTCATCGTCTCAAAGCTCGGCGGCGGGTACGGAGATCCATTACCGGTGAGGCGCTCTGTGGTGTACGTGAACTGGTCACCGTGCTTCGAGCAGAGATCTTGGATGTCATCAGCATCCATTCCGACAGCGGCAAGGAATGAGATGAGCGTAAACTGTTCTGTTGATTCGAGGGGGTCACCATCTCTTGATTGCTCAATCAGAGCAGTGACACAGTCGGGAAACTCCTCTGGTTCGATTCGGTCGATGTTCTGTGGATACTCGACGCTTGCCAGCACGCTTTGAATCTCTCTGACCACAGGAAAGAGCGGTTCCGAAATTTCGTCTGGGACCTCGAACGGTAGTCCGGCAACAACGCGCTGTTCAATCGCTTCACAGAGCAACTCGATCACTTCAGACCGACTCACAGGCACGTATCCGTCCGCTAGCTCACGAGTAACGAGCGTCCAGTTCTCACCAGCGGGAGCGAACCGGAGATAGGGGCCAACTGCAATACGGTAACTGTCGTCCGTTTCTTCTACATCGGAATCCAGACCGAACTCCTGTAACAACGGATCGAGTGCTGCGTGCTCTCGGGTCTGTCCATCGATGTCTTCCTCGAACTCTTCAGCCAATCGGACGTGAGCCGACTCAGCCTCGGCAGCAGCGTACTTTTCGATTGCACCCGGTGTATCGAGCAGCGAGACGAGCACTCGTGCGATCGGATACGACAACAGTTCGGTGCGAGGAGACACGCGCTGGTTAGTCCCGACCGTTCCCTCGGTGAGTGCGCTCTCGACGCGCGCCCGTCCTCGCTCAATCGCCGTGTGATCGCTCGTCACGAGCGTCACGAGATCCACGTCCGCTGCTTCGACTGTCGCCCGAGCCTCATCGAGGAACGGGTAGCGGGCGTGGTACGCGTCCATGTCACTGTCTCCCCGCGCTGGTGAATAAGCCCGGCGGTCTGACGACAGAGTGTGGGCGAAAGCGTTTAACCCGTTGTGTCTCAGAGTGACGGCTGAGAACAAGCGATCTGATCCGCACTTTGAGTTGGTCTTCTGCGAACTGGAGGATTTTCAGAGCGGGACGTGTTCGATGAGTCTGCCATCTCCCTCATCATTCCTCACGAACATCCGAGCGACCCCCAACACGTTGTGCAAGGCGTAGAACAAGTTCATCAAAATTTAGTGGAACTCAAAAATATCGAAAGTATTCCGATCTCCCTGAACCCGAACGGACTAGTATACATCGCCCCAATTCGTCGTTTGTGGTGCAGTTTCACTATCCCTGCCCCGACTGTCGGACGACCACGAGCCTACACGCACCCGATTGTCGCTTTGACGGGACGCCGTGGCACGAGATCGAGCTAGCGTACACCAACATCCTCAGTACGCTTGCGACGGGGGCAAAGCGCGAGGGGCATCTCCGCGAGCAGTCGCCTGACCGGTGGGACCGCCTGCACTCGGCCGCACTCAGTCGACTCCGACACGATCAACGCGTCCGTGAAACGGCCAGCGGTGCGCTCGAACTGCTCTCGCCCGCGGCATTCAGAGAACAGGTCGCAGTCCCAACACAAGAGCCACTGCAAACAATCTACGAAGAGGGGAGTGTCCCGGGCTGTCACGATCACGCGCTCTTTGCGCTCATCGCGTACTACGAGATGGTTGGATTTTCGTGGGGCGATACGCGCGAACGGGTCGTCGATTGGCTCCGCGAATCGGGAACGTGGGACCGGGGTGGATTCGAAGAAGGCTCACCAGAAGCGGTGGTTGACAGCAAACGCCACGTCTACATCCGTGGATACGGCTGGCGGCAAGCAGCCGAGGAAGCAGCCGCTGTGATCCGACGGAGAAGATGAAACCGAACCAAGCTAACAGACCGGAGCAGATCAGAAAAGACAACGCATCGACCGGCAAACGTTGCCTCTGTGTTAATCGGGACCGAAAAACTACGCTCCAGAACCAATTTCATGCATTCACGAGCGAATCAGTCGGTTCGCTGTTTCGAGATCATCAGGCGTATTGACGTTCACGACCCAGTCATCGCACTCGACGGCAACCAACCGCCGTTCGCTTGCAATCAGGATATCGATCGTATCGCTAAGTTCGTACTCACCACGTTCAGATCGTTGAACGAGTCTCGAAGCATCGAACGCTGCTGGTGTGAACGTGTGAAATCCTGCGGCGACAAAACTCTGTTCGGGCGGATCGTCGGGTTTGTTCAGTATTCCCGTGATCGTTCCGTCGGCGTCGATATCGACGATCGCCTTCTTCTTCGCGGCTGCTCGTGAGACCTCATGAACAAGGAGTACTCCATCGACATCGTCCGCTTGGTGACATCGAACGATTTCTTCGAGATGTGTCGACATAACGTTGTCACAGTCCATGAGCATGAAATCGTCATCAACAGCGTCCTCGGCCGCTAACAGTGCGTGTGCCATCCCAAGTCGTTTCTCTTGAACTCGGTATTCGATTGGGACGCCGGCGAATTCGTCGCCGTAGAAGTCCATAATCTGCTCTCGTCGATATCCAACGACGACCACCAACCGATCCACATCGAGCGTGCAAAGCTGTTCAAAGCAGTGAGACAGCATCGGAATGTCTCCGACTTCGACCATCGCTTTCGGTCTCGTCTCTGTAAGCGGTTTGAGTCGACTCCCTCGACCGGCTGCAAGTACGACGCCATCCATACCGAAAGTGGATGGCGTCGAGTGATGTGAAAATTGGTGTATGAAAACGTACACCATCGATTTTATTATGGCAAACTGCTGG
This sequence comes from Halocatena marina, assembly GCF_023276375.1. Lineage (GTDB taxonomy): Archaea > Halobacteriota > Halobacteria > Halobacteriales > Haloarculaceae > Halocatena > Halocatena marina. The sequence goes on from NZ_JALLPK010000001.1 coordinate 2,806,941, forward strand.
TGTATCCCGGCGTATTTCCCCGCTCGCCGTCTACGAGAGGTATGCATCAGTTCGTGGACGGTGAGTGGGTGCCCGGCTACGAAGCGACGAACGAGAACGGTGAGTTCGACCGTCAAGTGACGACGTTTCGAGATCGGATCGGAGACGAAGGCACAGACGCCGAAGCTGGTCGGTATCACTTGTACGTCTCATTTGCGTGCCCGTGGGCGCACCGGACGCTCATCACACGTGCGCTGAAGGGTCTCGAAGAGGCGATCAGCGTCGATGTGGTCGATCCGTATCGAGATGAGAATGGCTGGCAGTTCACGCCCGAGAAGGCTGGCTGTACGCCCGATACGATCAACGGATTCGACTACCTCCGAGAGGCGTACACCGAGGCAGATCCGAACTACACCGGGCGCGTGACCGTCCCCGTGCTGTGGGATAAAGAACAAGAGACGATCGTGAACAACGAATCAGCGGAGATCATGCGAATGCTCGACACCGCCTTCGACGAATTCTCGACGCAGGATGTCGACCTCTATCCCGCTGGCTACCGAGAAGAAGTCGATCGGATTATCGATTCAATCTACGAGCCGATCAACAACGGGGTCTACCGCGCTGGGTTCGCAGAGACCCAAGACGCCTACGAGCAAGCAGTCAACGAGCTGTTCGACGCACTCGATCACTGGAACGAAGTGCTCTCCGAGCAGCGGTTCCTCGCTGGTGACAGGCTCACAGAAGCGGACATTGCGATGTTCACAACGCTCATTCGCTTCGATGATGTGTACCACACGCATTTTAAGTGTAACCGACGGAAGGTGAGCGAGTATCCCGCGCTCTGGAATTACCTGAAAGAACTCTATCAACTTTCAGGCGTCGCGGAAACAGTGAATTTCGCACATATCCGCGAGCACTACTACACGACACACACGGACGTCAATCCAAAGCAAATCGTCGCTGTCGGGCCAAACCACGCGTTCGATGCGCGCCACGACCGCGATAGGCTGTCCGGCAATCTCCCCGAAGGACTCATCGGATCGTCCGATGGCTACGAAGACGAGTAGTCCATCGGTATCGGTGTGTTGATGAAGCAGCACCGAATACGTCCAGCTATGAACAACCTCGGACGTGCTAGCGCCGGGTCTGCGCCAATCTTAGAAATGTATCGAAGCAATGAGTGATAATCGTTCGACACTCAATAGAGACCACCTCCGAAAGAGGATCGATAATGAGACGCGTAGTCGGGTTGCGAGCCGTGTCCGCACGGATCCGGGGATCCATTTCAACGAGCTCGTTCGAACGCTTGATCTCGCACCAGGACAGGTGCAGTATCACACACGAAAGCTCGTCAGTCGGGAGATACTCGTCGAGGCACCACTGTACGGCAAAACCCACTACTTTCCCCCGGAGTACGACGGGTGGGAACGCCAAGCAATTGCTCTCCTCCGGCGAGAAACCGCAGCGGACATCGTCGCTTGTCTCATGGAGGACGGTCCACTGAGTCCGGTTGCTGTGACTGAACGGATCGGAATCGCTCGAAGCACGCTCTCATGGCACGTCGACCGACTCGTTGCTGCCAACATCGTCGAAAAACAACGGGACGAAACGCACCTCCTCGTGCTTGTCTATCCAGAGCGAACGGCCAGACTCGTCCGCGAAGCTGACCCGTCGCTGTCGGCTCGGCTTGTCGATCGCTTTACTCGCCTTGTTGACAATCTCCTCGCGGAGTAAGAGCACCCTAAGCTTATGTTCCGTGCTGCCAGCTATTCGTGTACTCGTCCTGCTCGTCGGTCAGTTCGTCGATCGTAATCCCTTCTGCGTCCAGTTTGATGCTCGCAACCTCGCGATCAAGCGCGTCGGGGACCTCATTGACACCCGCTTTGTAGCCACGGTCGGCAACGACTCGTGGGCCATCGGCCTGACCGATTCGATTCCGGATCGTTGATAGGAGTCGATCCGGGAGTCCTGTCGAGTGAGCCCCGACGAGTTCACGGACACAGACGGCCTGCACGCCGAAACTCTGGTCCATCACTTCGACAGGATGTCCGAGCGAAAGTGGTCCTGCGAGGTTGACGAGTCGTCCCTCCGCAAGGACGTTCAGGCGGCGGCCGTCTTGTAGTTCGTACTCACGAACGCCATCGCGGACCGTACTGACATTCGTTGCGAGGTCGGAGAGCTCATCGAGATTCACTTCCACATCGAAATGGCCCGCGTTAGCGAGCAAGACGCCATCGTGCATCTGTTCGAAGTCCTCACGTGTGATGACATCCTTATTACCAGTGACGGTGATGAACACATCGCCTTTCGGAGCGGCTTCGCGCATCGACATGACCTCGTATCCCTCCATGTGTGCCTCAAGCGCGCGGCGGGGATCGACTTCACAGACGATGACGTGTGCGTTCTGACCGGCTGCCTTCTTTGCGATTCCACGACCACAGTCGCCATATCCTGCTACGACCACGGTTTTACCGGCAAACGAGAGATTCGTCGTCATGGCGATGTTAGCAAGCGAGGACTCGCCCGTTCCGTGGACGTTGTCGAACAGTCGCTTCATCGGCGTGTCGTTCACCGCAAAAACAGGGTACTCAAGCGCGCCGTCGGCATCCATCGAACGCAGCCGGTGAACACCAGTCGTCGTCTCCTCACAGCCACCGATGATATTCTCGATGAGATCAGGGTGTTTGTCGTGGATACGGAACACGAGATCGCCGCCGTCATCGACAGTGATGGTTGGTTCGATGGCGATGACGGTCTCGATCGCGTCGTAATACTCCTGGTCAGAGATGTCGTGTTTGGCGTACGACGTGATGTTTGGTTGCGCATCGAGTGCGGCGCTCACATCGTCGTGAGTCGATAGCGGATTGCAGCCAGTGATAGCGATCTCCGCGCCGCCAGCAGCGAGCGTCTCGACGAGTGCGGCCGTCTTCGCCTCGACGTGCATCGCCATTCCGATTCGTTGTTCGTCGAATGGGCTGCTCTCCTCGAACTCTTCTCGAAGCGTTTCGAGGATGGGCATGTGCTGGCGCGCCCAGTCAATCTTTCGTCGACCTTCTTCTCGGGCCGTTTCCGGGTCATCAAGCTGTTTGCTGATCCGAGGATACGTAGCGCTCATCGGCGTTCGTTGGCCAAGGAGTCAGAAAACGGTATCGAAGACGCCAGTGCTGGATCAGTGCTCTGTGGTCTCGAGATCGTAGGTCACACCGGTCAGTTCCTCCGAAATTTCCCACAGACGCTCGGCGGCCTTCTCGTCGTGCGATCGATCGGTAGAAGACTGTGGTTTTGGAGGACCGCGCATGTTCATGAATCCGCCGGGACCGATGTACTCACCGCCAGTTATGTCCGGCGCGGTAGCGGCATAGAGAAGGGGGAGTGCACCCGTCTCGGCATCTTGGGCGATAATCGTGTTCGCGATTTTCGTCATCCACAACCGAAGCGTCGAACCGGACAGTTCGGGCCCCCGCCGCTGGAGATTCGTTGCCGCATAACCCGGATGACACGCAACACTCAGCACGTCGCTGCCAGCACTACTGAGACGTCGCTGGAGTTCGTAGGCAAAGAGGAGGTTGGCAAGCTTGCTCTGGCTGTAGGCGTCCCACTCGTCGTAGGAGTACTCTCCTTGAAGATCGTCGAAATTGATCTCACCGCGTTCGTGAAGACCGCTGCTCTGTGTCACGACGCGCGTCTCGCCATCGGTCTTGCGGAGAACATCCAGAAGATTGCCTGTGAGTACGAAATGGCCGAGATGGTTGACGCCAAACTGCGTTTCGAAGCCGTCGACCGTCTCGCTCCGTGGAAGTGCCATCACACCTGCGTTATTACAGAGGATGTGCAATGCATCGTGTGATTCTTTGAACGCCGTTGTGAACTCTTCTATCGACGTGAGATCCGCGAGATCGAGTTCTAATACCGTTGTGGATGCGTCAGGGGATGTCTCCTGAATGCGCTCGATCGCCTCGTGGCCCCGGCCAGTGCTTCGACAAGCGAGAACGACGTGTGCACCGTGATGAGCGAACGCCCGCGCTGCCTCGTAGCCGAGTCCGCTGTTGGCTCCAGTTACGACGATCGTCGTTCCACTCAGATCGCCCATCTGCTTGGCGCGCCATCCCGAATCCTTCATGTGAAGAACGTATGGTTGGCTGATACAGAAGCGTACCGGGATCCCCACTCACACAGATGGTCGTCACATTATTACTGGGTCGAGGATCGATCAATCCGATAGCAACAGCAACGACTACTCGGCTCTGGCGACGAGGTCGGCCGCTCTCGTTGCTGCCTCTGCTCTGACTGTGGCTGCATCGATGGTGAGCAGTTCGCGCTCGCGCATGAGGACGCGTCCGTCGCAGACAGTGTGGCGTACATCTGCGCCAGTCGCGGCGTACGCGAGGTGACTCACGAGATCGTGTGCGGGCGTGAGGTGTGGACGGTCGAGGTCGAGGACGGCAAGATCGGCGGGGGCACCGGGTTCGATCTGTCCGCTCTCGAAGCCGACACAGTCGGCACTCCCTTGGGTTGCCATCCGCACAACATCGGGAGCGGCGACAGCACTTGCATCGTCGGCAGCGATCTTTCCGACCATCGCTGCGTCGCGCATCTCACCAAACATATCGAGGTCGTTGTTCGCAGCCACGCCGTCGGTTCCGAGTCCAACTGTAACGCCAGCGTCGAGCATCGCCTGCACGGGAGCCATTCCGCTTGCGAGCTTCATGTTCGAAGCCGGACAGTGGACGACACCGGCACCAGTCTCTGCGAGGATATCGATTTCGGACGTATTGAGGTGAACGCCGTGTGCGATGTAGTCCTCTGAATGAAAGAGACCGCACGAACGAGCGTACTCGACCGGACGAACGCCCTGTTCCTCGACGATCGGTTCGACCTCGTCTTTCGTCTCGTTGACGTGGGTGTGAATCGGAACACCGATATCGCGGGCGCGAGCAGCCATCTCGGACAGCGATGACTCCGAGACAGTCGTAAGACTATGTGGCATGACCGCTGTCGAGATGCGATCACTATCAGCGACATCGCGCGCAACGCGAAGGCCCTCCTCGATATCAGCTTCGACCGCAGCGTCAGCCTTTCCGACAGTAACGACGCCGTGACCGAGCCGTGCACGCATTCCCGCTGCTTCGACGGCAGCGGCGACCTCGGGCACGTAAAAATACATGTCGGTGAAGCCAGTTGTTCCAGAGCGGATCATTTCCGCCATCCCGAGTTGGGTTCCGACTCGGACATCTTCGGGCGTGAGTTCAGACTCAATGGGCCAGATATCCTCACGGAGCCACGTTTCGAGCGGTTTGTCGTCCGCGTAGCCACGCAAAAGCGTCATTGCGAGGTGGGTGTGTGCGTTGATCAACCCGGGAATGACGAGCGAATCCGTTGCGTCCAGTTGCTCGTCGCCACTCATCCCGATCTCTCGATCGACATCGATTATCTCGCCGGTTGATTGATCGATGAGTACGTCCGCCTCAGAGACGGACATATCGGGGTGAAGGACGTTTCCGTCGGTGATACCGAGCGTGGTCATAAACGCCGGTTTTCCCCGGAACAGTGTCAATCCATCGGGTCAACCCGATCGTGAGAGTGTGCTCTATTGATGGGTGAAGAAATCACCGAGACGATGGACATCTCGGCTCTCTCAATCGAGATATCCGTCTTGATCACCGTCCTCTTTGATGAACGTCGAGCCGAGCCATGCAGCCAGCGCGAAGATCGCATAAATAGCCATATCCGAGCGAGCGCCTTTGAGGACGATCTGAATGGCGACACCGATTCCCAGCGCAGGAATGACGAGGAGAGCGGTTCGGATCACACGGGGCAGTCCGCGTTCTTCAGGAAGCGGTGAGAGCACGCTGAATCCGATACCGAGCCACGTGCCAGCGAACACGAGACCAAGGATCGTGACGATATCACTGGGCGTGAGAAACCGATAGCGCCCGAGGACGTGCAACGAGAGGTAGAATGCGAACAACACAATCGAGACACCGAGTGCTCTCCGGACAGAGAGGATCACGAGTTCGCGCGGTTCTGGCCGCTTCATTGACTCGAAATTCCTCCGTCTCGATATTCAGTCGTCACTCGTCGTTTCGGAGCCACCGTCGGCCGCAATGGCCTCTCGGGAGCCGCGCGGGTATCGGATCTCCTCAACCAGTTCGATGACATCGTCGGGTGGGGCGGGAGTGAACCGTGAGATGATGAGCGCAACCGCGAAATTGAGGATCGAACCGTAGAGTCCAATTCCGAGCGCACCGAGTCCGAGGAAGCTATCGAGCAGCGGTTCCTCGAATCCGAGCACCACGTTGGCACGCATCAAGACCACCATGACGAGGGTGAAGATCAGGCCAACGAGCAGACCGGTAATCGCGCCCTCCCGGTTCATCCGGCGGTCGAAGATCCCGAGTAGTATAGGTGGGAAGAGACTCGCAGCCGCGAGACCGAACGCAATCGCAACCACCTCTGCAACGAATCCTGGCGGATTGATACCGAGATACGCCGCGACAACGGCCGCAGCGAGAATGACGATCCGTGCAACGAGGAGCCGTTTGCGCTGGGAGGCCTCCTCATTGAAGATCTTGTAGTAGATGTCGTGGCTGACCGCACTGGACATTGCGATGAGGAGTCCGTCGGCGGTCGAAAGCGCCGCGGCGAGACCGCCTGCGGCAACCAGTCCGATGACGATAGGAGCGAGACCCGCAACCTCGGGCGTCGCAAGCACGATGATATCTGGATCGATGAAAACCTCACTGGCTTCCGAGGTTAAGCTCTGGGTCATCTGGATGACGCCGTCGCCGTTCTTATCATTTATCGTGAGTAAGCCAGTCTGGGACCATCGTTCAACCCATGGAATGTTCTGAGCCGTTGAGACTGACTCGCCGTTGAGCGTCTGAATCAGGTTGAACTTCGCGAAGATCGCAAGCACCGGAGCGCTGAGGTAGAGCAGCGAGATGAAAAACAGCGCGTATCCGGCCGATCGACGTGCGTCTGATGCGCTCGGGACCGTGTAAAAGCGCATGATGACGTGGGGAAGCCCAGCCGTTCCGATCATGAGCGTGAGCGCGATGGCAAAGACCTGTAGCTGAGAGTATTCACGGAACGGAACAATATATCGTCCCATCTGAATATCGGCTTGAAGCTGTGTTAGCCGTGCACCGATGTCGCTCGTGACGAGCGCCATCTGTGGGAACGGATTGCCCGTGAGGTCAAGTGAGATTGCCGCAGTCACGATCAAGAAGGCGAGTATCAACACCGTGTATTGGATCGCCTGCGTCCACGTAATCGCCTCCATCCCGCCGATCACACCGATGAGAGCGACGAGACCGAGCGCGACGATGATCCCAATCGTGATGTCCAATCCTAAAAATCGACTGAGAACGATCCCGACACCGCGCATCTGTCCGGCGATGTAGGTGAGCGAGACGAACAGGGTCGCAAGCGCGGCCACACCACGCGCCGTATCCGAATAGTATCGATCACCAATGAAATCCGGAATCGTATACTTGCCGTACTTTCGCAGGTAGGGCGCGATCAGCAGGGCGAGTACCACGTACCCACCAGTCCATCCCATCAGGTAGATGGTTCCGTCGTACCCGAGGAACGAGACGAGACCTGCTAATGAGATGAACGACGCTGCAGACATCCAGTCAGCAGCGACCGCAGCACCATTTACGATCGCCGGAATCGATCGGTCTGCGACGTAGAACTCGTCGGTATCGGTGACGTGGGTTGCGATTGCGACGACGAAGTAGACGATCACTGTGCCGACGATCAGGATCAGACTCCACGCATCGACACCAAGTCCGAGTTGTGCAATGACGGGCGCAAAAAGAGCGAGCATCGTTTCGAGCATCATGTTAGTCCTCCACCCCAAATTCGCGGTCTAATTTGTTCATTTGTCGTGCATAGACGAAAATTAGGATGACAAACACGATAATTGAACCCTGCTGGGCGAACCAGAAGGGGACCGGGATGTTTCCGATGTAAACGTTCGACAACGGCTCTGCCAAGATGATCCCAAAGAGAAACGAGACGATGAACCAGATGACGAACAGTCCAGCAATGAGCTTGAGGTTTCGTCGCCAGTACTCTTTCAGATCAGATTGTGTAGGTGTTGAATCCGACTCCGATGTCTCACTTGTCTGATTCGACGCTTTCGCTTTTCCCGCACTCATCTGCGCATACACCTCTTGTATGCGGTACAATTACTGTCAGTATATTCCCAGGGATATTTGTTACCCACAATCATGATAGTCACGGTGTAGGCAACATTAATAAACTTTCCGCATGTTAAACAGATGATTCACAAATTGATGTGGATTGCGGAGAACGAGGACAAAAGCAAAAGCAATTCATTCGTGGGCGTGAAGTGCCCGTAATGCGTATTGCCGTGCCCAACAAGGGACGATTGCACCAGCCAACCATCGACCTCTTAGAGCGGGCCGGCCTGCATCTTATCGACGGGGCGGACCGGAAGCTGTATGCAGAAACCGTCGATCCCGATGTGACCGTTCTTTTTGCGCGTGCAGCCGATATCCCGGAATACGTCGCTGATGGCGCAGCTTCAGTGGGTATAACAGGTTTCGATCAAGCACGCGAATCTGGGACTGACCTCGTTGATCTGCTCGATCTCGGCTTCGGTCGCTGTCGCCTCGTTCTCGCTGCTCCCGAAGACGGCAACATCGAGTGTGTTGAAGATCTCGCCGGAGGAACAGTCGCAACCGAGTTCCCAGAAATTGCCCGTTCGTATTTTGCCGAGACTAGTGTTAGCCCGACCATCGCTGAAGTGTCAGGGGCAACAGAGCTGACACCGCACGTAGACATCGCCGATGCGATCATCGATATTACCAGCACAGGCACGACTCTTCGAATGAACCGACTTGCGACTATTGAAGAGGTAATGGAAAGCTCGGTCCGGCTGTTCGCCCGTCCGGACACCGCCGAGGATCAGAAAGTCAATCAGATTCAGACCGCGATCCAGTCCGTTCTCGCCGCCGATGGAAAGCGCTACTTGATGATGAACGTCCCTCATGAGCAGCTTGAGGACGTGAGAAGCGTCATTCCCGGTCTCGGTGGCCCGACTGTGATGGACATCGCCGGACAGGACGCGCTTGCTGTCCACGCTGTCGTCGACGAGGGTGACGTATTCGAGACGATCTCGAAGCTACGCGAACAGGGTGCAAGCGACATCCTCGTCACTGAAATCGAACGGCTTGTGGCATGACTGGTGGAACCTGAATCACCGCTCGTAATCAAACAGACGAACGGTAATCGAGAGAAAGCGGGATCATCAGGTGAGAGCGAGGAGGGTAATGATGTTATACAGCGCGAACCCGATGATGGCGGCGATGGCGTAGTGAGCAAGTGTGAGAACGAGCGTCATCCGCGCGTACAGCTGGTAGACGAAGTGGATAGCGACGGCGTCAGTGAGAAACAGAATCGGAATGACGACGAGCGGTTCGTACTGCTGTATAAAGAGAGAAACGAATGCAGGAACCGCCGCGGCGAGCGTCGCGCGCTGGTGTGGCGTATCACCGATGACGTACAGAGCGGCGAGATGCAGCGTTGCGGCGTAGAACACCCACGCGATCAGGAACGTAACGAGATACGCCAACAGTCCAGCGCCACTCGCATCAGCCTGCATCGGAAGACCCATACAATTCGTTGATCCGTCGGGTGCTTGTACGCTACGAAGAGAGTGAACTACAATTAATCCAGCAGTCCGAGTTCGGACAAGCGAGAAACGATCTTATCGACTGCTTCTTCTGCGTCTTTTGGCTGTTTGCCGCCCGTGATGACGAGCTTGCCCGAGCCAAAGAGCAGCGCGACGACATCCGGCGCATCGAGCCGGTAGACGAGACCGGGGAACTGTTCTGGCTCGTATTCGATGTTCTCAAGACCGAGACCGATCGCAATTGCGTTCAAATTGAGCGTGCGTCCGAGGTCGGCGCTCGTAACGATATTCTGAACGACGATCTCCGGACTTTCGTCCACCTGAATATTGAGATCACGAAGTTTGTCGAAAACGATACGAAGACTTTCATGAACGTCGTCTGTTGATTTTGCGCCCGTGCAGACAATCTTTCCAGAACGGAAGATGAGTGCCGCAGATTTCGGGTTCTGTGTGCGGTACACCAGCCCCGGGAACTGCTCCGGATCGTAATCAGCCCCCTCCAAATCCATCGCGACGCTTTGTAAGTCGAGCTCTTGGCCGATGCCCGTGGAAGCAACGACGTTCTCGATGTTGATTGTTTCCTTTGGATCGGTCATCGTTCGACTTAAAGATCGTATTTAAGGCTTATAAAGGTACGGGGGTTGAACTGATAGGTCGATACATCGATCAATCGGTAGGCTCATTGGTCGTGGCTGGTGAATCTGTGTGTGTACGTCCTGGAGCTGGCCGGCGAGGACGACGCGTTTGCCGCACGCGAGGCAGCGAGTAGCTGTTCAGGAGTCTCAGAACTCGCACCGGGGCTTGTGAGTGCTCGTAGTGTCTCTCAGATCGAATCCCTCGCGCTTACTCGGCGCGCAAGCGTGCTCATCGGCCACACCACAGCAACTGTTGCGGACGCGCGATCACTCCTCGAACAGGCATCCATTGATCGTACGGGGACGGTTGCGGTTCGTGCGCGCGATGTTCGCGGAACATCAGAGGTCGATACACAACGCATAGAGCGTGCACTTGGGCGTGTTCTCACACGCCGAGGCTTTGCCGTCGATCTCGATGCACCGGATCACGAGCTGCGAGCGCTATTTTCGGCAGACACCTGCGCGCTCGGCTGGCTCACCGCACGAAGCGTCCGCAACTTCGGGGATCGAATGCCCACGAAGCGACCGTTCTTCCAACCGGGAAGTATGGATCCATTGCTTGCTCGCGCACTCGTTAATATCGCTGGCGCTCGACCCGGCGTCCGTATCCTCGATCCGATGTGCGGAACCGGTGGTATTCTCGTTGAAGCTGGACTGGTTGGTGCGGACGTGATTGGCCTTGACGTTCAGCCGAAGATGGTCCATGGCGCGGACAAAAACCTCAATCGTTATCTCGACACTGGCTCAGACTCCGATACAGAGACTGGATCCGGCGATATCCTTCAAGGAAATGCAACGCGATTGCCGTTTCGGGACGGTGAGATCGACGCTATCGTGTTCGACGCTCCCTATGGCCGTCAATCAAAGATTGTTTCCAGTGAAGACGAAGGGAACGCGAACGAAAACGGCCTCCCATCGCTCGTGAGTGCGTCGCTCGACGAGGCGAGGCGCGTCGCCTCTCGAACGGTGCTCGTTGCTGATCGTCAGTGGGACGAGGTGGCAGAAGCGACTGGTTGGACCATCGAGGGCTCCTTCGAACGGCGCGTCCACAAATCATTGACGCGATACATCCTCGTCTTAGAATAGAGACGCCAATAGTCAACAAATCCCTACAGCTATATTTCATGTGCAGTGGTAACACTTATCATCAGTTATCTCGTGTTATCTATCATGCCACACGACCCTGCCTCAAAGAGTAAGCCGTATTATGAGTGTGTTGACTGTGGCAAGCGCGTGATGACAGACGAGGACGGACGGCTCTGTTCTCGGTGCGGTGGGTACCTCCAAAACATCGGCGTACCGCGACAACAGTAATCAGTCATTCATTCGCCTGTTACAGCGTCTATCATCGCTAGCTACAGTACCTACACATCATTTTATTTTTATTTTTACATCTACTTTTATTTGATGACTATCCTCAAGCTGCGACGGGGCCGTCTGCTATTAAATAAGTGTTGTGCGTGATTGCCGTCTCAGCGACCGTGCTGTTTGCATTTTGAACAAACGGGGCCACAGATGTAGACAGAGGTTGTATGAAACTACAAGACGTGAATAGACGACAGATCTCGTTTGTGTTCAGCTTAGTGTATGTGTGGGTAGTACTGCTTCATCTCGGTGCCCTCGTCTTCGAGACGTTGATCATCTACCCAGACATTTTCCACGATGTCCCTCACTCCCTCGAAGTTGCGATGGAGTTCATGGTCATCAGAGGTCCAGGAGACTTCTTCCCTCCCGTCGGTATGCTTGGGTTGCTCTCTGGCGTTGCGACCCTGATCTTCGGCTGGCGAGTGAAGTCGGCTCGTTACTGGATACTGGGGAGCGTATTGCTCATGGTAGTAGGCGAATTTCTCCTTTCTGTCATTTATTTCTGGCCCCGCAACACGATTATGTTCACAGAGGGAACGGCTGTTCACTCCGCCGCATACCTACAGCAGACTGCTCAGGAGTTTCAGATGGGTCATTGGCTTCGGGTTGGAGCGAGTGCAGTCGCTTCGATGCTAGCATTCACCGGCTTCTTACGCCTCTATCGAGATCGGATTTCAGCACGTATCCGTAGAGAGATCTCACCGACCGATTTCCGCGAGGAGCCGTGAGAGATGGAGACGGTCACTCGTTCCCTCGGTGAGATTCATGTCGACCTCGCCAGCGAGACGGTGGAACGATGCGAGCTTTCGACCCGAGTAGCGCGAGCGTGCAACCGCAAGGAGATCGGTCAACACTTCGGCTCCGCTGTAGCCTTCTTCGATGAGAAGCTCATCAAGCGTCTTCCGTGCATCCGAGAATTCACCGTCTTCGGCAGCGGTGAGCATTTCCTCAGTCGCATCCGTCAGCTTGATCGTCCCGAGTGCTTCGTAGGCAGCAGACATCGTCACCTCCCCTGTGTCCTCGTATGTCGTTTGTGCACCGAGCATTGCTCGGCGGAGATCGCCACCAGCATAGCCTGCGACGTACTCGACACCCTCATCATTGTAGTCGACGCCTTCCGCGTCGAGTACTCGCACGAGTGCCGTCACAATCTCGTCGTGGCTTGGCGCGCGGACCGGCACGGTGAAACACCGCGAACGGATCGGCGCGATTAGTTTCGAGGGCTGGCGCGTGGCGATGACGAACTGTGTTGTCCGATAGTATTGCTCCATGACCCGGCGGAGCGCTTGCTGAAAGTCTTCGCGGATGGATTCGGCGTTATCGAGCAGTATGGTCTTGTACGTGCCCGAAACGGGAGCATAACCCGCAGATTCCTTGATCACGTGGTTGATCATGTCACGCTTTGAGAGCCGGCTCCGTCCGACGAGAAATGGGGCGAACCGGGGATCATTCTTGATCTCCGTTTTCGTCCGGGAAAACACGTCATCGATGTTCAGCTCAATGAGATCATTCTCCGGGTCGTTGTGTGCTTTTTGAGCGAGCGCGCGGACAGCAGCGGTCTTGCCAGCACCCTGTGGACCAGCAAGGATGAGGTTCATCGGCTCGTCAACAGCGAGCGTGAGCGCATCGCGTACCTGTTGCTGTGGAAGCTCCTCTACTGTCGGTAAATGCGATTCAATCCACAGCGGGGCGTCCATACACACACCTCGAACCAAACGGGTAAGAATCGGTCGGTTCTTCGTCTCTCCATCTCACTCCAGACCGACCAGCACCCATCTGACGCTCACTCAAACTCAGTTTCAGTTTCGGTTTCAGTTTTGTCTTCGATATCACGCGTTGTTCGTTTGCGCCACTCGGCCGCGGTTTCGGGCGTCTCTGTTTCGAGAAGTCGATCGAGCTTTCGTTCGAACTGTTCGTCGGTGAGATCACCACGTGCGTAGCGCTCGCGGAGCGTGGAGAGAGCGTCGGTCGTCGTTGTCGAGGATTGTTGATCGGTCGCGGGACGCTCGTGTTCTGTTTCGTCCTGTGCGTCCGAGCCATTCCAATCAGAGTCATCCGTATCCGCTTCGCCCGTGAGAATAGAGATAATCGGGAGGAGAACGACGTATCCGATAATCCAAATGAGAAAGAAGTAATCGAATCCTGCAAACAGAGCGACGAATCCGCCACCGAGGATGAGGAGAGACACGATACGCGTCACATTGTCCGAAACACGTCTACGGAGGGTACTGTCCATGCTTATCCTGTTGTATCCACACGAATCGAGAAAAACCTTCGCTGGTGTTTCGAAGCGGATATCCGACCAGCACGGGGAATAGGAATATGCACGTGACGTTTCTCGGGACGAGTGGTGCCATCCCGACGACCGAACGCAACACCAGCGCAGTGTTCCTCCGACGGGCTGGCAAGCGGTTTCTCTTCGATTGCGGTGAGGGCACCCAGCGCCAGATGATGCGGTACGGGACCGGGTTCGACGTTTCGCACGTTTTTCTCACACATCTTCACGGCGATCACGTCCTCGGTCTCCCCGGACTGTGCCAGACGTGGGATTTCAACGAACGGGAGCTGCCGCTCGCAATCCACACGGCACCAGGAACGAAATCGCAGGTTGAGGCTCTCATCGGCGTCATCGGCACGCGACCCTCGTATACAGTCGCTGTTCACGAGGCCCGTCCAGGATCAGTCGTCGTTCGCGGTGACGGGTACGAAATCCGCGCGTTCGAAACTGAGCACCGGACTCGATCGGTCGGCTACGCTCTCATCGAAGACGATCGAAAGGGACGATTTGACCGTGAAAAAGCAGAGAAGCTCGGCGTTCCTGTTGGGCCGAAGTTCAGCCAACTTCACCGCGGCGAGTCTGTCGAACTGGACGACGGGAGCGTTGTCCATCCAGAGCAGGTCGTCGGTCCGTCCCGTCCGGGGCGGCGATTCGTCTACACAGGTGACACGAGACCGACAGACACGACTGTCGAAATCGCACAGGACGCCGACCTGTTGATACACGATGCGACGTTCGGGGACGACAACGCCGAGCGAGCACGACCCACAGGCCACTCAACTGCAGCCGAGGCGGCGACAGTGGCAGATCGGGCCGGAGCGAGACGACTTGCGCTCACGCACGTTTCAACCCGGTACGGCGGTCACGTCGCTCCGCTCGAACGCGAGGCTCGTGAGGTGTTCGACGGTGAACTCTACACCCCAGACGACGGAGACGAATTCGACATCCCGTTCCCTGACGAGTAACGCTCATTTCCCCATCAAAGACGTGTGATCATTTCACACGGTTCGCCAATGCTTTTCATAGCTCGTAGAGAGGGCATTGTATGCGCTTTCACTTGGTTGACGTGTTCGCAGAACGCGCGTACGCCGGAAACCAGCTTGCGGTCGTCGAGAGTCTCGGAGAACTGACAGAGGAGAAGATGCAGCAGATTGCTGCTGAGATGAATTACTCCGAGACGACGTTTATCGAGTCGTTCGACGAGCGAGATGTGCGAATTTTCACGCCAAACGAAGAAATTCCGTTCGCCGGACATCCGACGCTCGGAACAGCCTCGGTAATTCAAGAGCAAACTGATGTGGACAACGAAATCGACCTTCGGCTTCCTGTTGGACGAATACCGGTGCGAGCCGAGCGTGATGGCGATCGAGAGCACCTTTGGATGACACAACAATCACCCGAGTTCGGCGAGCGCCTCGATCCTGAAACGCTCACAGAAGTCCTCTCGCTCACGGCGGATGATCTCGGTGATGATGAAGAATATCCCATACAGGTCGTCTCGACAGGACTCCCGACGATCATTGTTCCCCTCGCACATCGAAGCGCGCTCGAACGGATCGAAATCGATCGACAAGCCTACGATTCGATGGTCGAAGACCGAGAGGCAAAGAACGTGCTCGCCTTCTGTACCGAACCGAGCGACGACGCCGACCTCGCAGTGCGTGTGTTCGCGCCATACTACGGTGTTCCCGAGGATCCGGCGACGGGAAGCTCAAACGGCTGTCTCGCAGGCTATCTCGCTTCCCACGGCGACAGCGAACGCGTGGATCTCCGTGTAAACCAAGGGCACGAGATGGGCCGCCCGTCCCGGCTCCATCTGCGTGCAGACAGCTCAGGAACCGTCGAGATCGGTGGACGAGTGATTCCGGTCGCTCGTGGGGAGTTGGTGTAGAACCAATTTCCAGACATTTCTATCGTGATAGTGGCATGATCGAATGTGCGTACCGGGAGCGATGTCGACCGACACGATCCCGTATTCATCACAAGAGAGAAACGAGACGGCAAGCGCGTTTCAGTGGGGTAGTCCTGCAATTACTCTGCAACGACGCCTGTTTGCACAGGTACATCGAGGCTGAGGAGTGTACGGGGTGTCGTGCGAACTCGACAGGAAAGAATCATCCATTCGATTCAATTATATATCAATCGTCCAGTTCGCAGTCCACCACACAGACTGATACCCGATGACGCCATGGATTTATGCCCGTCGTATACCTAGCAAACGGTGTGAATACCCGCGCGGATGCACTTGATGCGGTCGTGTTCGGGGTTGACATCCAGAGTGGCGACGTGCGTGGGGATGCCCCATCCTACGCGGTTGTCGCATTCGACGGCGAGCAAATTGACCGTGATGTCGTCTCGTTTCGCAAGCTCCGTCGACTCATCGAACGCGAAGAGCCAGCACTGATCGCGACGGACAACATGTACGAACTCGCGTCCGATAAGGACGCGCTCATTCGGTTTCTCCGCGAGCTACCCGCAGGCACGAGGCTCGTACAAGTAACGGGCGCACAGCGCCCCGAGCCACTCTCTCGGGTTGCCTCTCGTCATGGGGTTTCGTACGGAAAGCAGCCCATGAAAGAAGCCGAGGCTGCAGCCCGTCTTGCTGCCGCGAACGTCGGCTACGTGGTGAGTGCGTTTTCGGATACGACGACTGTAAAGGTCGCTCGTGGCCGCTCGACCGGTAAGGGAGGCTGGAGTGAGGACCGCTATACGCGACGCATTCATGGCGCAGTCAAGACCACGTCTCGGGAGGTCGAAACGAGCCTGAAAGAGGCCGGACTCGACTTCGAGGTCGAACGGACCGAAAAGTATGGGGGCCTGTCTCGTGCGATGTTTGCCGTCGAAGCACCACCAGCAAAAATTCCGGTCTCACGGATGCGTTCGGGCGATGTGCGCATCGAAATCGAACGCGAACAGCGCGATGGAATCGAGTTCCAGCCGCTTGCAAAGCGGCGCGATCACATTCTCGTCGGAATCGATCCCGGAACGACAACCGCAGTGGCCATCGTCGACCTCGGTGGAACAGTGCTCGACGTGCTTTCGACACGCACTGCAGACACTGCAAGCGTCACCAAGTGGATCATCGAACGCGGCCAACCAATCGTCGTTGCAGCGGACGTGACGCCCATTCCCGAGACGGTCGAGAAGATCCGCCGGAGCTTCGATGCCGCTGCGTGGACTCCCGAGCGTGATCTTCCGATTGACAGAAAACAGCATCGCACACGAGAAGCGGGCTACGACAACGATCACGAACGGGACGCAATGGCGGCTGCGCTGTTTGCGTTCGACGACCACGAGGACCAGTTCGAACGCATCGCAAAGAAAGTGCCACCGCAACTGAATCGTGGCGAGGTGACCGCACGAGTCGTCGCAGGCGATGAGTCTGTCGAAGCAGTCGTCTCGGATCTGACCGAAGACGATGATACCGAATCTGAGTCCGAAACACACGAACCGCGCGAACCGTCTCCCGAAGAGAAGCAGATTAAACGACTGAAAGAGCGTATTACTCGGCTCGAATCGCACATCGAGACGCTCGAAGAAACGATCTCATCGAAGGATGAGCGCATCGACGAGTACGAACAAGAGCTGAGCGATGCCCGACGGGAGGAGCGACGAGAAGCAAGAGAGCGACGCGAGGTCGTCAGACTCGAACGGAAAACAAAGCAGTTCGAGCGAACGATCGAAGAACAGCGCGAATCGATTCAGTCACTAGAAGATAAACTCGAACGACTCAAAGAACTCTGGAAAATCGATCACTCGAACTTCGCCGATGTCTCGGAAGAAAAGAAAGGTCTCGTTCCGGTGAAGGTAATTGAGCAGTTCACGAGCCGATCGATCGAAGACGCTGATGATCGCTTCGGACTCGTTTCTGGTGACGTCATTCTCCTCCGAGACGCAAGCGGTGCGGGAAAGAGTACCGCAGAACTGCTTGCTGCGTGCGACCCTCGCGTCGTCCTCCGGAAAGGTGGGCTGAGCGATATCGCTGACGATGTACTATTCGAACACGAAATTCCGATCGCACCGGCCGACGGTGTGACGATCCAAGAGATAGACGAACTCGCTGTTGCACGAGAACGCGAAGTCGA
Organism: Halocatena marina; assembly: GCF_023276375.1. Classification (GTDB taxonomy): domain Archaea; phylum Halobacteriota; class Halobacteria; order Halobacteriales; family Haloarculaceae; genus Halocatena; species Halocatena marina. The sequence continues at coordinate 2,824,947 of NZ_JALLPK010000001.1, forward strand.
ATCGGCTATCGATGGTTGGCGTGAACGGGCAGCAGAACGCCGGCGTGACCAGAAATCGGAACTAGTCGATAAGCTCATCAGCGAACACCGTGCAGACCACGATCCCGAGCGCGGCGAATCGACCAGCGGATAAATTTCAGAGCATCCCACCCATTCCTAGTGCGTTCAGTGCGAATTTGAGCAGGCTATGAACGATGAGACCAACGCCAACAAGCACGAGCACGAGACCACCAGCGATCATCGGATTGGCGAGTGCGATCAGCGCAAGTCCACTAAGTATCACAAGCACACCGACGATACCGCTACGGCCGAGTTTGTCGATCATACCACACGTACTAATGAAATTCGGATAAAACCTGAGAAACGACTCGGAGAAATCCCAGAACTGCCTTAGAACTCAGTACAGACAGGGATACCGACAGTGTCGTACTCACCCATCGAAGCGACCATGTCCGGCACGTCCTCGAGTGAAATTGTTTCGCTGACGATCTTCCCGGGATTGATCGTCCCTGCTTCCATCATACTGAAAATCTCGTCGTATTCGTGCGGTGGCATTCCATACGACCCGTAGAACTCCCGTTCATCGTAGACCATCGTATCGACGGGCAGCGATACCTCGCCTTCCTCTTCGGAGGTCGTGAGCCCGATCTGGAGGTGTTGACCACCCTTACAGAGAGAGTTAACCGAGTTTCGACAAGTTTCGGCGATACCGAGCGCATCGACGCTCACCTCAACGCCACGGCTGTTTGGGGTGAACGCTTTGACCGACTGTGGCACGTCCTTAACTTCAGAGACGTTGACTGTTTCCTCCGCACCGAGTTCTTCGGCCATCTCAAGGCTGCGATCGTCGAGATCGATCGCAATGACCCGACCACCGAGCGCGTTCGCGGTCATGATCGCTGAGAGACCAACACCACCACAGCCGTGCACTGCAACCGTATCGCCGGGATCGACACTGACTCGATGGGCAATACCATGGAAGGCGGTCGCAAATCGGCAGCCGAGACCGGCAACGTCGACTGCATCAAGCCCATCGGGTACCGCGATAGCGTTCTGGTCTGCAACACGCACCGGGAACTCTTCTGCGTATGCCCCAGACTGAAACGGGAGAAAACCCATCGGAACTGACCGCTTGCAGATGTTCGCACGGCCGCTCATGCAGTGACGGCACGTCCCGTCGCTCATGTTGAACGGAGCGGTAATACGATCGCCTTCTCGAACGTTCTCGACCTCATCACCGACTTCGACGACAGTCCCACACGGCTCGTGTCCAAAAACGAGTCCGGGTGTCATCATCAGGCCGATCCAGCTCCAATCACCCTTCCATGCGTGCCAATCAGAGCGACAGACACCACACGCCTCTGTTTCGACGACGATGCCGTCGTCGTCGCAGTCGGGACGGTCGACTTCCTCGACCGTCATCGGTTCCTCAGGACCCTGAAAGACCACTGCTTTCATTGCGGACGTATTCACCACGTACATCCGTATAAATCATTGGTGTAGAATATCATACACCGTGCTGCTCCGGTCGAGCGTTTATGCGATTATTGAAGCGAGCGCTGGGACATTCCAGAGACGTTCGCCGCGCGACCCACGTAACTACAGCAGTCGATATCGCCCACCACTCTCGGTTACCTCCCCGTATCGGACGAGTTTATCGATGCTCTTCTCGACGTAATCGGCAGATACGCCCGCGCTGTCTGCGTATTCGGCGATCTCCTCTCGTGTCGGGTGATCGAGTTCACGGAGCGCATCGAGGACAACTTCCTTCTGACTCCTGCTTGCTCCGGTTCCAGTTGTGAGTCGTTCGCCCGCGTCCGCGATCGATGCAGGATCGAGACCCGCGTGTTCGAGATACTCTTCTGTACCCACGACCGCCTCGTCGGTTTCGAGTTCGGCGAATTCATCGATCTCAGCGTACGCTTCCCCGTGACCGCTTTGCTCGGCGAACAGCCGGGCACGAATCTCGCGGGCAGCGTCGATCTCCTCGGACTGGTAGAACGTCCGCAGCTTCTTGAATTTCGTTTGGCGACCACAACGGGGACACTGTGTCGTCTCCGGTCGGTCCTCGACAATCTTGAGCGCCGAACACTCCGGACAGCCGACCACGCTGTACATACCCTCACGTTCGAGAATCCAGTACTTAAATCATCGAATCGTGCGACAGCATCACGTCCTATCTATGAGACGAGGAGAGTCGAAGTACTAAAAGAGAGAAAAGGGAGAGGGAGAAAGATGATTCCAAGTTGAGAGATGATGGGTGGAATCAATAGAGTGTTGACTTATTCGTAGATCGCCTCTACGCGAGATCGTGAATCTTCTCGGCGACGTGTCCCGCGAAGTCGCTCGTCGAGAGTTTGGTTCCGCCGCTGATCTGGCGTTCGATGTCGTAGGTGACTTGTTTGGAAGCGATCGTCTCCTCAAGCGCGTCACGGACGAGGTCGGCAGCGTCGTTCCAGCCGAGGTATTCGAGCATGATCCGTCCGGAGAGAATCATAGCCGTCGGGTTGACCTTGTCTTGTCCGGCGTACTTCGGTGCGGAGCCGTGAACGGGTTCGGCAAGGAACAGGCCGTCACCGATGTTCGCGCCGGGAGCAATGCCCAGCCCACCGATCTGTGCTCCACAGGCATCAGAGAGGTAATCACCGTTGAGGTTCGGAAGCGCAAGCACGTCGTACTGAGCGGTGCGAGTGAGGATCTGCTGGAGCATGTTGTCGGCTATGCGGTCGTTGACAACGACAGCGTCTTCTGGTGGCTCACCGTCGCGTTCCTCCCAGAGCGTATCCTCAGTGATGACTTCGTTTCCGTACTCCTCGTCAGCGACCTCATAGCCCCAGTCGCGGAACGCGCCTTCGGTGAACTTCATGATGTTCCCCTTGTGGACGAGCGTCACCGAGTCGCGGTCGTTTTCGAGCGCGTAGTCGATGGCCTTCCGGACCAGCCGCTTGGTTCCAAATTCGGTGATCGGCTTGATACCGATACCGACCGGTCCGTCGTGGATGGTGTCTCCGTAGCCCATCTCCTCCTCGATGAATTCACGAACTGCTTCGACTTCATCAGAACCAGACTCCCACTCGATGCCCGCATACACGTCCTCTGTGTTCTCCCGGAACGACACCATATCCATCTGGTCGGGTCTGCTGACCGGTGACGGGACGCCCTCTAGGTGGAACGTCGGTCGCATGTTCGTATAGAGGTCGAGTCGCTTGCGCAGCGCGACGTTCAGACTCCGGAATCCAGCTCCGACCGGCGTCGTCAGTGGCCCCTTGATTGACACCTTGAACTCTTTCATCGCCTCGATGGTGTCTGCCGGAAGATTCTCGTCGTACATCTCTCGGGCCGATTCACCGGCGTAGACGCGCATCCAGTGGATCTCACGTCCGGTTGCCTTCGCTGCTGCCTGCAGGACGGTTTGTGCGGCAGGTCCAACATCCTGCCCGATTCCATCACCGTGAATAATTGGAATGATCGGATCCTCGGGAACGTCTAGCTCGTCGGACTCGGGATCGACTACGTCAATAGCTGCACCTCCCTCCGGTACGTCGACTCTATCGTAAACGAAAGACATATAGAAAAATTTCGTCGTCGGGCTAAAAGTTCTGCCGTTATTAACCCACAAACGTGGATGAACGATGAAGAACAATATTCTATGAGATATATATTCATCCGTCGAGATTAAATAACGAACTGTTGTAACTTCTAATCGCTGCGTAGTACCATCAATTGTAGGGAAAGTAATATGCTTCTGAATGTTGAGGGAGGGATAGCTGATCCTAAACGAGGCGTAATTGGTTGTTCTGTCTACGATTATTGTCGTGAGGAATTCCGTTGGTCCGCTCGTTCAATGTGATGAAGAGAGGACAGACGAAGATTCGCTTCTTAGTGAGGACATCTACGTCGACGCTGACGGTGACGGTGTGAGGTCCGGTTTACGATTTGTTCGACGACGCGGCGCTGGATGATCGCGGGCCGTACACGAATATGGAATGAACGAGCCCGATCATGGAGAACAGAAGGGCGAACAGCATACTCCACGTAAGGATATCTCCTGTGCAATGGTCGAACAGATCGTGCTGCGCTATTACAGTGAAGAATGTCGCTAGCCCCGAAAAGAGGTTTATGCGGCCGAATGTATCCATCACTTTCTGTTTATATACGATCACGAGAATGAGAAATGAACTGCCAACGAGTGCAAACAGCGTGATCATATCGGTGGACGCAACAATGGACGCTGCATCACAAGGATTTCCACTCATCGAATTTTTCTCTCGTAATACGGAGATGTCTACAGTCCTAACTCTTCTGGCACCTAGCACTTGGCGGTGGGATACCTCATTCTCCGGTTCTGTAACTGCACCGAGTGCAGTTTGGGCCTCATTGAAAACCAAAACGGAGTACACAGGATACATCGACACACGTGCCGAGGTCGTGGAGGAAGTACCTGTTCTCCGGCAGGCACCTCTGATCGGAAAGTGTGAATGTGTCGAAAATTGCCATTGTGGCTGCTGGCAGCATCATACAGTATGCACGGATAGCGATTCAACAGTTCACAGGTCAACCCGGGAAAACCACCAATATCCAACAGAGACTGGAACGACTGCCCACACGATGAGAATCAGCGACATCATCGGGGGTGCAAGGAGTGGCCCAGAGACGGATTCGGCGTAGATCGCCCGAGGCGGGGTGACGATCTGACTGTACGCACCGAACGGACTCAGTGTCCCGACGAAGTGAGCGATCCGCTCAAGAGTCGTTAGTTCTCCGTACGGCGGTCCTTCTGACTCAGCGATCGTACTGACAATGTGCGGCCAGAGAGCCGCCCAGACGTAGAAGCCGAGAGCCACCCCAACTGCCCGCAATCGGGTCGAGGAGACGGCCGATACAGCGATGCCAACTGAGGTGTACGCCACACAGAGCAGGAGTGTGAACGCGGCGAGGCCAAACAGCGAGCTCGGACTCACATCGGCAGGGAGCAACAACACGATCAAACCAACCAGCACGAATCCAACGACGACCGACGCAGAGACGGTGACGACACGGGAGGCGAGTGTCCCCACGTAGACGTCTGTTTTCGTCAGCGGCGTTCCAAACAGAAGCCTGAGACGACCGGAGTCGCGGTCGGCGGCGATCGTCACTGCGGTGGTCAGCAACGCACCGAACGGGACTACTGTCCCGACAATGAGCCATAGCGATAATGCAAGAAAGTCAGCGGTCAGTGGCCCGTTCGACAGCACGTGTCCGGCGATGATGCCACCGAACATCGCGCCGAGCGATAGGGCAAGCAGGAGTTTGCCGGCGATCGTCCGTCGAACCACGGTGAGATCGTGACGCAAAACATCGATGGTCGTCATTCGACAGCCTCCGTGGCGTCGCCCGTCATATCGTCGCTTGATCGATCGTGTTCGACTGTTGCATCAAACACGGTCTCTAAGTCCGTCCCATCGAGTTCGAAGTCACGGACTGAGCAAGTGTGGTTGACGAGCTCAATCACGTCGGCTTTCGCCGCCGGAGCGGTGCAGTCCAGCGACAATGTATGACCGTCCTCGGTGACGTTCCTGACGTCATCGACTGATCGCACTCGTTCGAGGAGCTTCGCAGCCGGTGCATCATCGACGAACAATCGAAGCCGTTCCGAGCCACTGGACCGGTCGGCGAGCGCATCGACATCATCGATTGAAACGAGACGACCGTCGTTGACGATTCCAACGCGATCACAGACTGCCTCGACCTCAGCGAGCCGGTGGCTAGAGAAAAAGATCGTTGTGCCATCGGCGGCACGGTCGCGGATACACTCTCGAACGAGCGCAATTCCCTCCGGATCTAATCCTGATGTCGGCTCATCGAGGATCAGGAGATCAGGATCACCAGCGAGTGCCGTCGCCAGCACGAGCCGTTGTTGCATCCCCTTCGAGTAGTCGCCGGCAGGTCTGTCACACGCTTTTCCACTGAGACCCACTGCATCGCAGAGTCGCTCTGGATCATCGTCAGCGTCCTTCAATCGCAGGAACGTACGGATATGCTCTCGCCCGCTCATCCCATCGTACACGTCGTACTGTTCCGGCAGGACGCCGATCCGGTGGCGGGCTGGCCGCGGATCGCTCGTCATGTTCGTCCCGAAGACGGATACCTGACCCTCAGTCGGCGTCTTTAACCCGAGGACGAGATCAATCATCGTCGATTTGCCGGCACCATTCGGGCCGAGGAGTCCGAACACCGATCCAGACCGGACAGCGAGGTCGACCCCATCAACGGCAGTCACCGAGCCAAACCGCTTTGTCAAGGCCACCATCTCAATAGCGTTCTGTGTACTCACAGTGCTACGTCCGTATATCACTCCGTAAATTTGTCTGATATATTCTTTAATATCGGATGATGAATTGGAGAGACGGCACTGTCTCGATGAACAATTCAGCTTCGATAATCACCGACTGCTCAACCTGATAGTGTGTTCTGATGCAACGTTCCAGACAACGGTTAAATAATCGTGAGAACAAGTCGTTTTTATTACCTACCTGAACACATATTAGATGTCGAACTTGTTAGAAGAATTCCAAGCGCCGGATCTCTCTTGAACGACACGTGTTGGTAGAACACCAGCCACAAGGAGTGAAATTCCAGTCCCCGTAACCACCACAAACGAACGACAGTTTCAATCCGTATTCAATCGACAAACACCACAATGACTGCAGCGGTGCACAAAGCGAACCCGTGGGTACTCATCATCGGAGGAAGTGCTGTCATCGCCGCCGTACTCGGTCAGGCAGCGATCCTCGGCCTGATTCTCTCACCAGAGAGCCAAGGAAAGTGGATTCTCTTCGCGATCTCTGCACTCGGCCTGCTCGGATTCGTAGGCGTCGGGACGATACTCACAGGATTCCTCGATCGGTGATGTTATGCGTCGACGACCGCATCCGCTTCGATCTCAACGCACAACGCTGGATCGATGAGGCGATCGACTTCGACCATCGAGGCCGCTGGTCGAACGTCGCCGAACACCGCTTCGTGTGCGCGACCGATGGCTTCCCAGTCGTCGATGTCGGTGACGAACAGTCGCGTTCGGGTTACGTCCTCGATTCCCGCACCAACCGCTTCGAGCGTGCTCGCAATGGTCGCAAGTGCCTGCTCGGTCTGTTCGTACGGTCCCCCATCGATTGGGTCTCCGTTCTCGTCCGTTGCGGTCGTTCCTGCGACGTGGATGATATTCCCAGCACGGACAGCACGCGAGTAACCAACCTTCGATTCCCACGCCGTACCACTCGAAACGGTTCGTCGTCGCATACCCGACACTCTGTGGGAGATGCGATAACTGCTCGGGAGTGAAACTCCTGAGGAGAGAAGAATTAGCTTCCAGCGTAGTGTTTTCCAGTGCCCTCGAGATCCGCACCGCCAACCGACGAACGAAGGCTGTGCATGCCATCATCGTCCGTAACGCCGAAATTCGTCTCGGTGAGTCCCTGAACGCGTTCTTCTTCCTCGGGGCTGAGTGGCGGAGTATCCGGGGCTGTTGCCCACTCGTCGATGTCGTCTGTCGTACGGAACGTCGGCGTAACAGCTGCCACCTCATCGTGGCTGAGAAGCCACTGAATGGCTGCTTGGCCCATCGTGCGCTCGCCATCGCGTTCGAGGAATCGCAGCGATTCGACTTTCTCCCAGCCGGTTTCGTACCATTCGTCGGGCCGGTACGCGCGGTGGTCGTCTGAATCGAGTTCGATATCCGGTGTGACCTGCTCGTTCAAAAGGCCCGAGGAGTGTGGAACGCGAGCAACAATGCTCGTGGCAGCGTCGTGTTCTCGGATCGTATCGATGAAGTGCTGTCCAGGCACCTGCTCGAAAACGTTGAAGACGGTCTGGATCGCGTCGAACTCGTTCTCGATGGCGCTATCACCGTCTGCGAGCCATCCGATAGACGGCCCGAGCGCCCAGCCGACGGCCCCGATTCGACCCTCTTCGCGGAGTTCATCGATCGTTTCGAGCACGTCGGGCGTGACTTCATCGACGTTCGCGTTGTGCAGTTGGAGGAGATCGACGTACTCGACACCGAGACGATCGAGCGATCGTTCGACGGCAGTACGGAGATACTCGGGCGAAAGCTCTTTTGGGAGTTCGCCGTGACCGGCCTGCGGGTTGTTGTAGAAATCGTAGCCGACTTTCGTTCCGAGCGTGATCTCATCGCGGACCTCATCGAGCGCACGCCCCACGAGTTCCTCGCTATTCCCGTGACCGTAGACGTCACCAGTGTCAAAGAACGTAATACCGCGATCAACGGCGTGCTGGACCATCTCAATCGCTTGTTCCTCAGTCCGGTCACCCCACCAGTCGGTGCCGACGACCCACGCCCCGAAGCCGACTTCACTGACCTCGATACCGCTGTCACCGAGCGTTCGATACTGCATAGTTCGACTAGTGTGTCGGGTCACTTATCGAACGCGGTCTGCCGACACTACACCGACAGCATGGCTGATGATGGTCGAATGGATCAAACGACGCTGGTTCGGATCAACCACCGCGTAGAGCGGTCCGTGACGGATATTCCTCTTGAGCTGAAAATTGTGGCACGACGGAAACTCCTATAGTTGACCCACACGAACAGCGGGCCATGACGAAACGTCACGTGTCGCTTCCCACGGGTGCAGAGAGTGGGTTGCGCGCGTTTATCAGCGAAGTTGATGAGCGCTTATCAGGTCCGGAGGAAACCTGTGATGTCGTCGAAGACGTTCTCATCGACTTGTACGGGGACCGTCAAGCCTACGAACGGTGGCAGTCTGGAGAGTCAGTTTCGGCCGCGACTCGGGTTCGATTACAGGGCTACGATCCGTGTAACTCGACGCTGGAGAGCGAATACTACGCGGAAAAAGATGAAGAGAAATTTGAGCGATCGAAACACCTCCAGTGGCTCTGGCGGCAGTTCGACGCGACCCCGATGGCCGACAACATCGAATTTGCGCTGCGTTTCCGGCAGATGCTTGCAAACCATCTCTTCGAGGATGCTGGGGACAATCTCCGCATTTTCAAAGGGGTGACGTTCTCCTATGGACACAATATCTCCGTCGGTGATAGCACCGTCATTCACGACGACGTTCACCTCGACGATCGCGGCAAGCTCACCATCGGCGACCGCGTGAGTATCTCGGATGACGCTCACATCTACTCGCACGATCACGACGTTACCGACCAGACTGATGTCACAAATTTCCACACGATCATCGAGGACGACGCCCGTGTCACCTATGACTCGATGATCCGTGCAGGCGTAAAGATCGGTGAAAACAGTATCGTTGCAGCGAAGAGCGTCGCACAGCGCGACGTGCCTGCACATCACATCGCAGCAGGGACGCCTGCAAAGAGCATTGCAGTGAAACCCGACTGGGAAGATGTCGCAAAGCCGGTCGGAGAAGGGGCCGACAACCGCGAAGATCGGATGATTCCTTACGAGCTACCAGACGACCTTGATCCATTCGACGAGTTCGAACGCGAGCGTTCAGCCGACGAACAGTAGGTCTGTACTCTCCCCGATTCTCGAACGGACCGATGGTTTTTCCATGGTCACACCAATCGTTGGTCAATGAAGCGACGGACCTATCTCGGGCGTGTGGCGGTCGGTGTGGGTATTTGTGGTGGACTATCTGGGTGTATGGAAGACCGCGCTGGCGATGAAACCCAAACACCTGACGCTGGCCAGTCCGAAGCAACGGCGACACAGAACGGCTCGATTACTGAATCAACGTCCAACGGATCACAGTCCATCGCGGTCGAGACTGTCGTCGAGAATCTCGAAGTTCCGTGGGGGGCCGCGTACCGGGGTGGGACGCTCTATCTGACCGAGCGACCGGGACGAGTCGTGCGCGTTGTCGATGGAGCGAGCGAGGTTGTTGCTGACTTCACCGGAAGCACGCAGACTGGTGGCGAAGGGGGACTCCTCGGACTCGTTTTTCATCCCAACGATTCCGCCATTGCCTTCACGTATCAGACCTACGACGACGGGAGCGGCCGACAGAACCGTATCGTTCGTCACAACGTTGCGAACGGCTGGACGCGCGAGCCTCTTCTCGACGGGATTCCAGGAGGAACGATTCACGACGGGGGCCGCCTGTTCATTCACAACGGATCACTTTTTGCCACGACCGGTGATGCAAGCGAGTCAGAAGACGCACAGGATACGAGCGTGTTAAACGGCAAGGTGCTCCGGCTAACCCTCGATGGACGTCCACATCCGGACAACCCGTTTGGGAACGCTGTTTTCACGTACGGTCACCGGAATCCGGAGGGTCTTGCCACCCGTGATGGAGCGCTGTACGCGATTGAACACGGTCCGAGCAGTGATGACGAGGTCAATCGACTAGAAAAGGGAGGAAACTACGGCTGGCCCGAGGTAACCGGCCCGAGCGACAATCCCGAGTTTGTGGACCCAGTCCAGACGTACGAGGATATCATCGCGCCCGGTGGTGGCGTGTTCTACGCCGGTCCCATCGAACAGTGGCAGGGCGATCTCTTCATCGGGACGCTCGCCGGGGAGCATCTCCGGCGCGTGCGGATACGCAACGGAACTGTCACCGAAGACGAGCCGCTGTACGATGAGTATGGTCGTCTGCGCACGACGTTCGTCGGACCCGATAACCATCTCTACGCGACGACGAGTAACCGCGACGGCCGCGGCACGCCGGAATCAGGAGACGATAAAGTCCTCCGGTTCCGCCCAGCATGAGAGCCATTGCGATCAACGTTGGCGCGAACACGAACACACCGGGATTTCGCGGGCCAGTGTATCCGAACGGAGAGTTTGAGTACATCCCGATTCCGGAGTCGAAGCCGACGAGGACTCAGATTCCGACGTACGGCGATCTCGATCTCAGAAGTGCCATTCCCGACGATCTCCGGGATGTGTCGGTGCATCTCGATCCGGAGTTTGCCGAGTACTCCTGTTGTGAGAGGTACACGTACGGCGACGATCACGGGGTGAAGGCTGGACCACTCTCGACACTCGAGTCGGGAGATTGGTTGCTGTTCTACGCGACGCTCTCGACGGCCGACGCACCGGCACCAGAGCAGCCACCCGGGTGGGGCGCATACTGTATCGGTGGGTTTCGTGTTCAGAGTGTTGTGAGTGGACAGGAGTACGCGACGGTATCCGAGACCGAACGGGCACCGTTCCAGAACAACGCGCACGTCAAACGCGAGGAGTTCGACGCGCGTGTGCTCGTGTTGGGTGATCCGGAGGATTCGAGATTGTTCGAGCGAGCAGTCCCGTTGAGCGGATCAAAAGGGACGGCTCCGAATGAAATTGTGACTGAACTGTCGAACGACTCCGGAAAGGGTCCGTGGTGGCGACGGCCGTTGCGATTCGATGACGGAGCGTGTGAGGAACTGCTGGAGATCATCGAAGATGAGAATGTGGAGTAGGAGTTTATCAGACAGCCAATATTTGAGATAAGAGTGTGAAGACGGAGTCTCATTCAGAAGTCGTCGCTGGCCACATATATAAGATTAAAAACATTTATTGCACTTCTATGATGAGGTAATACATGCGTTTTAAACTTCTTCAATTCTCAATAGAGAGTCGACTATCTGAACAGACTACGCGTTCCAGTGTCGTATCCAACTACGATATCAAGGTAATTATGAGCTTGTATAGATATGTCTGTAAGAAGAGGTATATCCCCCTCTTCGGCAACCTCCCCTAGCTCAATATTCCGCCTCATTTTTGCTTCACCCTTTGTAATCGAGATTGTTTCTTCAGAATTGTTTTTCTCGATAGTTATTTTCACGTTGTTATACGAAACACCATCTATTGTCTCAAACGACCGCTCAGAATCGTTGAACCATGCTTCAAGTTCGTTCACATCAACATCCATATCGCCCCCATCCTGCGGACGAAACTCGATCACTTGCTTCATTTCGTCATCGTCAAAGACTGGGTCGAATTCATCATGAACCTGATCTGGTAACCCATCTTTTTCAAGTCGAAATCGAACAGTTCTATCAGCTTCTCGAAGCTTCGGAAAGATGTCGCTCGTCTTGACTCGATCTATCTCCACAATAACATTGGCTGAATATCTTTGTACCCAACTCTGTAGCACGACTTTGAATGGCTTTTTCGCACCGTATCGCTGAGAATGCTCTAGCAGAAGATATGCCTCAGAAGCATTCCCCGATGGCATATAGATCAGAAAATAGAGAGGTCTTTCTTCTGAATCGTCGAGATCTCGTCCTCGCTCTTGTCGCTTACCATCCTGTGTATCGACGATGTTTCGAACGACTCCAAAGTTACCGAGATAAAGATTCCCTTCGACAATCCTCTCTGAAGGCTTCCAGTCTGGACTGAGAGCAAAGGTCACATTCGCCAACTGATCATCCTTATCCTCTAACTTTTCAAGATTGGATTCATAATGTTTGCAGAATTTGCAGAGGAGGTCCATGAAAGTATCAGAATCCGATATTTTTACTTCGGCACTTAATTGTCCGATTCGACTCTGAACAGAGTCGATATATTTCTGAAATTCTGACAAATTCCAACGATCGGCTTCGCTAGCTTCTCCCTTCGGATGAATTCGAATCGTGTACGGCATGAGTTTTATTGCAGACATTTTCTATTTACCATTTTTATCTTCAATTGTAATATGATAAGGATTATATTAAATGTAATGATTGAGAGAGTATGGGAAAGTAGGTTGACTATGTACGCAATAATGTATACAATCCTTGAGCCGGCTGCGGCCACCACAGAAATATCGTCTGTCCTATCTGAGCAAAATAGTAAATAGTGCAATTAATAGAAATATTGGAAATGTATGCGCCGACCGGGAATTGAACCCGGGCTATGAGCTTGGGAAGCTCATGTCCTACCACTAGACCACCGGCGCATGCCAGCAGTTCTCTTTCTCTCGTCGTCCCACTTGAACGTAGCGACTTGTCGGTTCAGCCGGGGACTCTCCCAATTGCTGCTGTACATTCCGTTGGGATGAGCTGCAACTCAGCCAAAAAATTATTCGCTCGATTCCCGTTCGTCGTGTATGGAACCGGTTAACGAGTCGGAACTGGATTGGACCGAGTACGAACACGGGAAAGCAGCATTCAAACGGAAGCAGTTGGGGGAAGCTGCTGGTGGCGACCGTCTCGGCTGCAGTCTGTACGAGCTACCAGCCGGTCGTCGATCGTGGCCGTATCACTACCATACTGCGAACGAAGAAGCGATCTACGTGCTCTCTGGACGTGGAACGGTCAAACTCGGCGGTGAGACGCAGCCACTCCGCGAAGGCGACTACGTCGCGTTACCAGCGGACGAATCCGGTGGCCATCGTGTGATCAACGATTCCGACGCGCCACTCCAGTACCTCGTCGTTTCGACGATGAACGAGCCAGACGTTTCAGTCTATCCCGAGTCGAACAAGCTGGGGGTGTTCGCCGGTGCTCCACCCGGCAGTCGAGACGAACGGTCCATCCATGGATACTACACGATCGACGACGATGTCGACTACTGGGACGGCGAATGAGTTATGATCCAGAAAAGGCTCGTTGAGCCATCGATATGCGTATGAGAAAATAGTCGAATGAGCGTTATCAGAGGCGACTTCGATTGGTGGACGTGCCCAGCTCGAACGTTACAGTAATCGGACACTCGTCCATCTCTCGAATACAGCCGGGCAGCTATTTGTCGCCAGCGAACCATGGTTTCACCATGAGTGATGTCACGACGCTTCCTGACGAAGGACTCCCGATCGAAATCCACCTTTCGGACGATGAACTCGACGCTCACCGAGAGCATATCACGACCTTCATCGAAGAAACGATCGACGACGCCGGGGTCGATGGCGCTGTCATCGGTCTCTCAGGTGGAATTGACAGTACTCTGACTGCGTATCTCGCTACGGAAGCGCTTGGGACGGATCGTGTCTACGGGTTGGTGTTACCGAGCACAGTGAATCCGGATGAGAGCATGAGCGACGCAGAGCGTGTCGCAGAGACACTCGACATCGGATACGACGTGATCGAGATTAGCCCCATCGTGGACGCATTCTTCACGGCCTATCCGACTGGTGAGGATGACCAGATGGCGGCTGGGAACGTTCGGGTGCGAACGCGTGCGGTCCTGAACTATTTTGTCGCCAATACGAGGAACGCTATTGTACTCGGAACCGGCAATCGAAGCGAAGGACTGACAGGCTATTTCACCAAGTATGGTGATCAGGCAGTTGATTGTAATCCCATCGGGAATCTCTACAAGCGGCAAGTCAGACAGTTGGCGCGGCATATCGGAGTTCCGGACGATCTCGTCGAGAAAGCGCCGAGCGCGGAGATGTGGACGGGACAAACTGATGAAACGGAAATGGGTGTGACGTACGATCTCCTTGATGCAGTGCTCGTCTTACACATCGATGGACCACTCTCGAAACACGCAACAGCAACGACGCTCGCTATCGAGGTATCGGCAATCGAGCGTGTCGAGGAACTGTACCAACAGAGCGAACACAAACGACACATGCCGCCCGCACCCGAGCCGCTCTGAGTCGAATCTGATACGAATTCGATTAGGAAACTGAGTTTTACTTCGAGTTCGAACTGGCAGGTCGGTCAACTGTGTCGACTATTTTCCGCGATCGCTGAGCGACTCTGCGTGCGTCTCGACGAGCGCTGCGAACGCTTCGGCTTCCCGTTTTTCTTGACTTCTGATGGTCTCTGTCGCCGTTCCAGCAGCACTCATGAGCGAATTCAGTTGTGAGAGCGTTTCCCGATCTGCTGTTGCGATTTGCTCACAGACCGACCGAGGCGTCTCGACGACGCGAGAGACGAGACCCATACGGAGTGCTTCTTCGCTATTGATCACCCGTCCAGAGAGCGTGAGGTCAGCCGCGTAGCTTTGGCCGATGATGGCAGGAAGACGGTGTGTGCCACCCCACGCTCCGAATAGCCCAAACGTGACGCCCGGTTCGCCGAACGACGCAGCAGGCGTGGCTACTCGAATGTCACACGCGAGTGCAAGTTCCAATCCTCCACCACGAGCAGGGCCGTCGATTCCCGCAACGACAACCGCATCACTCGCTTCGATAGCACGGGCAACGCGCTGGCCGTGGCGGGCAAATGCAGCCGCTGGTTCGGAATCACCCGCCATCGCTTGGGTTGCAAGATCGGCAACGGCATCAAGATCGGCACCAGCACAGAATGCGCTGCCCGCGCCGTGGAGATACACAACCGGACAGTCGGCTTCACTCACCGCTGTTTCGAGCGCATCGAGTGCGGTAGGTGTGAGGGCGTTGCGCCGCTCCGGTCGATCGATCGTTACTGTGCGAATAGCATCACCATCAGTCGTCCGAATCACGGTCACGGGACGTCGGGCGTTTCCAAAGGTCTTTGCCCATTGCGAGTAAACCTTTCAATGATGGAGGAAGCCGCTGCCGTGCGCCGGGCCGCGCGGGCAACAGTTGATGATATCGAGCCCGCGCGACTACGAGACGACCTGTTGGCGTTCATCGACGACGTCTCGCTGGCACCGGGGGTGCTGACGCTCTTTACTGCCCGGATCTGTTCTGGATCGACCGATGGTCTCGAAAAGCGTGCTGCCGGTGTGCAACTCATCTACAACGGACTCCGACTCACCCGACAACTGGCTCGAGAGGAGCCGTGGGAGGATAGCGATCGAACGAGCGCAGACATGCACATTCTCGCAGCCGACGTTCTCGTCGCGCGTGGCTTCTATCTCCTCGCACGTACTGAAGCCGCCGAAACTGCCGTCGATGTGGTGCGCGCGTTCGGGCAACATCAGACCAATCGACGTGAGCAGAACGACTCATCTCTCGATGCACAACTCGAACACGACGTGCTCGAACTCGCGCTGGCCACAGGCGCAAGCGTAGCCAATGCTGAGGGCGAACCCGAAGCAGACGTCGATGGAGGCACTAATGCTGGTACTGGTACTGATGCTGATGCTGTTGGCATTACGCCAGGGCTTCGTGCTATCGCTGATGATCTCGCGGCTGTCTGTGGCGATACGACCGGATTTCCAGCACCCGAAACGTTCCTCTCGGAGGCAGTTACGACCCAACTCACTCGATCGGTCGCGGAAGCCTCACCCGACTCGTGAATCGAAACGCCTAAAGACAAATCGCGGATAGAGTGAGGTACGCAACGCACCAAGCGCACTGCGCCTGGGTAGCTTAGCGGTAAAGCGCGTCCTTGGTAAGGACGAGAGCCCGGGTTCAAATCCCGGCCTAGGCTGTCAACTTTTTGTTCACAATCCCATAGAAAAAAGTATCAAAACCACCAGACAGCGGAGGTGGTGGCGTGATCCACTGCATTCGGTGCCGTTCCTGCGGCAAACTGTCGAAGTGGAGTAATCGACGCTCCGAGTGTGATTTCGACCTCGCCGATCTAAATCGGGGCGCCGGTGATCGCGGTGGTCAACAATGACACCCACACCCACGCGGGCAGAGTGTCCTTGCCCGAGCTGCGGTCGGATCACGACCGCCCGCAATACGCTCGAAGGGACGGAACAAACGCGTGAGTGTCCCCGCCGTCGTTGTGGATGTCTCTTCTCGGCAGTATTGGAAGCGACGCAAACTCAGCGCAGTGGAAACAGAGGGGTGATTGTGGATGACTGACGCACAGTTCGAGTGGATGCTCGGGATGGCTGCCGCTTATCGGCCGACACCAGAGGACGAGGCCGATGATCCGGATCCGGTGACGGGGCTCATCGAGGAAGTCCGTGACGACTCTCCCACGCCGAGCGAGCAACACGTCCGCGTTGTCCTCGAGACGGATGACGGACTCGTTGATATTGGCCACGATCGCGTGGAGGTGGTCTGAATGGCCGACACCGAACTCGGCGCGCGGCTTGAGGCGTTGGAGACACGCGTTCACGAGCTGGAACAGCAATTGGGTGAGCAGTCGGCTGGCAACCATAGATGGCCCAAGAGGGACGACAACACTGTCGTTACAGAAGAATTCGGCCCCGAGGATGCGATTGCAGCCACCGAACGGAGATCTATCACGAGACAAACGGTGGATTGCATCAAACACTTCGAATCCGCGTATGGTGCTCCTGCATCGATCGAACACATTCTCGAAGAGCTGACCGAACGGGGCTACGAGACCGGTGACATCCTGGACGTGATCGATACCCTTCAACGACAGGGCAACATCTACGAACCCGAATCGGATCACGTGAGGGTGGTGTGATGAGTACCGATCACTCCCATCCAGATGCGGCAGGCAACCGGACCATCCCTGTCGAACTACGTGGCGTTGACGCTCTCGAGGAGGTTTCGTTAGGTGACATTTGGGTGGCGGGGCAGCCGATCGGCATTCTCGTCGAGAAAAGTCTGGAACGGTCAAAGGAGCTCGAACAACGATACGAAGAACTCGAAGCCGAGAACCAGCGACTGCGCGAACGAATCGCTACGCTTGAAGGCCGCGTTGTGCCCGATCCCACCACGAAGGACTACGAGGAGAAAACGCGTGATGAGAAAGTCCGTGAAGTGCGGCTCTCGTGTGCTCGAAAGGCGACGAACAACAGCGGCAAGGCGTCGATCGATTACAACGACGTGATGACGCTGTTTGATCACCATCCCTCCGTCGGACACACCTACACACTTCTCAAACGCGCCGCTACACTCGACGGATTCGACTACGAAAAACGAGACGATGGAAACGATCGGTTGTGTGTGAATCTCGACGACGTGAAGGACGAGTCGGTGTTTCACGCCGTGAATAAACCAAACGGAGGTGACCCCCGCTAACCATGGATTTCCACGCACTCACTAAACCACCACCCTTTCACTAACACTCTCTAACAGCAAGTGTAGTTGTGTAAGTAAGAAAGCGTTAGCGACGGGTACGCTGCCTCAACGCTGCCTCCGCAGGCGTTAGGGAGCGTGAAGAGCGCGATATCGTTTATTCACGCCGTGAAACACTCCCTGATGGGGCCTGGTGGTACCCTCATCTGAGACAATCGCACGACGCAGCGGTTATTCACGGTGTGAAAGACTCCATGCCAAAGCAAACGACGATCAAGATGTTAAAGCACGAGATCGAGATGGACGAGGGGTTCTGTGACGAATGGAGGAAAGCGATCGGTGGTGAGCCGCTCGTTACTGTCTGGGAATGTGACAATGACGTTCTTTCGATTTGGCCAGCCACGTCGGCGTGGATACCGTCGATGGGAGATATCAGTTCACGATTCTAACCAATGAGTAGCACCGATCCAACTGATGTAACACCGCTCATGAGCCCAGCGGTTCGTGATCTCCCGCCGAGCTGCAAACTCATCTGGTTCGTACTAGATCGTGAGGGTGAGGTCACCCAACAGGCCCTCATCGAAGCGACGGAGATGAGTCCACGCACGGTCCGTTATGCACTGAACCGACTTCGCGAGAACGGGTTGGTCAGTGTCCGTCCATATCCAATGGATGCTCGCCAATGTGTCTATTCTCTCTAGGAATGTGTCATAGAACGGTTCCCATACCTCTACCGCAACCACCGAACGAGACGTACAGAGGATATATCCAGTGTCCTTTGTTCCATGGTGGCATTTAACACAGTTTGAGTAGTAGATCAGGTAACGCTCTCTGTGCTCGGAGTTGGAAACGCAGGGGGGTCGAGAGAGATACAAGACGGAGGCTACAATGACACCAACGGAAAGAGACGCTGATCGAACAGTCGTCGAAGATTTCCGAGAAACGCTCCGGGGCGATCTGATCCAGCCAGACGACGAGGGCTACGACGAGGCTCGTACGGTCTGGAACGGAATGATCGACAAGTATCCGACCCTCATCGCCGGGTGTTCCGGTGCCGCCGATGTCGCGAGTGCAGTCCGCTTCGCCCGCGAGCACAACCTCGAAATCGCAGTGCGCGGCGGCGGCCATAACGTCGCCGGCACCGCCGTCTGCGACGACGGCATCGTCATCGACCTCTCAGCGATGCGGGCCGTGTGGGTCGATCCGCGTGCGCGGACCGTCCGGGTACAGGGCGGTGCCCTGTGGAGTGACGTTGACCACGAGACCCAGGCCCACGGACTTGCGACTCCGGGCGGCATCGTCAGCCACACCGGCGTCGCCGGGCTCACCCTCGGCGGCGGAATCGGCTGGCTGATGCGCAAACACGGCCTCACCGTCGACAACCTGCTCTCCGCCGATGTGGTGACCGCCGATGGCGAGTTCATCCGCGCCTCGGAAAACGAGCACTCGGACCTGTTTTGGGCGTTGCGGGGCGGTGGTGGAAACTTCGGGATCGTGACCTCCTTCGAGTTCGCTCTCCATCCGATCGGTCCCACTGTACTCGCCGGCCCCGTGTTCTGGGCGGCGGACGACGCTGCCGACGCGCTGCGCTTCTATCGCGACTTCGTACGGGATGCACCCGACGAGCTTGGCACCGTCGTCAGGCTCGGAACCATCCCCCCCCCCCCTCCCGGTCGTCCCCGAGGAGCTTCACTGGCGACCCGCCGTGGCCATCAATACCTGCTACGCGGGTCCGGTTGAGCAGGGTGAACGCATCCTCCGCCCGCTACGCGAGCACGGCACACCACTTCTCGACCTGATCTCCCCCACGCCGTATGTGGCGCACCAGAGCGGGCTCGACAGCACCGTTCTCCATGGATGGCACTACTACTGGAAGTCGATCGACCTCCCCGAGCTGTCCGACGACTTGGTTGCAGTTCTCGTCGACCATGCCTTCTCGGCGGAGTCACCCCGCTCGTACGCAGTGATATTCCACCTCGGCGGAGCGGTGAGCCGTGTCCCTGGCGACGCCACCGCCTACACCGGTCGGAACGCATCACACAACATCAACATCAACGGCGTGTGGCGTCCCAACGAAGAATTCGCCGAGTCGGAGATCGCGTGGACCCGTCGATTCTTCGATACCCTCAAACCCTATCGAGAGGGTGTCTACGTGAACTTCCTTGACGTCGACGACGGCACTCGACGGGTCCGTGAAGCCTATGGTGAGCAGACCTACCAGCGACTCGCCGAGATCAAAGCCGAATACGACCCCGACAACGTGTTTCACCTCAACCAGAATATCGAGCCGACAGGCTGAACATCTCTCTTTATTCGTCGAAATGGCCGTTCGTTGTTCGTGAACGGCGATAACGCGAAGGTTACGATCGATTCGAAAGCGTGTGGAGTGTTCAGATGAATCTGACGGATATGCAGAACTACGTGCCAGTAGATCCATCAGAAATTCTTGTGCAAACAAGACTGTAGTACGAGTTCTATGACACGCTCTCTAGTTGAGATAGATAGCGACAAGATCGCAGGCTACCACTTCGTTTATCCATCTCATCGAACGAATATCGAGTATCCTTCACCCGCTGCTGGAGCGGACGGGGTCCCGTGTACCAGCGGCGCGTCTCGAAGCGCTTCTTCAACTCTTTACATCACTCATGAGCCAGAGCGATCACCATTCACACACCGAAAAGCCGTGGGTACAGCGACCGTATCGATGGGCACCTGACGACCGAGATACATCGAATCCCTACGTCCCGATCGACACCGATCGACCGTTCGACGACGATCCAGAGCGACCGGACCATCCTCACGCCGAGGACGACGAGCAACTCGACTCATCGCTGTTCAAGGAAGAGATCCAGCGTGATCCGGAGATCTGTTCATCGTGTTTTCTGAAGAATTACGATGTCGTCCATCCGTACAGTCATCGCACATCGCTCCGTCGTCGATTCGTACGCTACTTCGTTCCGTCAGGAGATACGACGCAGGCGATACCACAGGCAGGAATCCCGACGCGAAACCCGCCACGAGCCTGCGAATGTGGTCGTCTTGGCCCACTGCGGTCTCGTCCTTTATCCAAAGAGCACGCAATCGAAGCGGCGTGGCACCTCTCACGGACACTCGCCCAGAAAGGGATCGAACATGACCCACTACTCTTGGTCGCGACCGTTCTCTCTCGGAAGACTGCTGGCGGGAACCAGTCGATGCGAGATGATTCCAATTTCGCTGTCGCGGTAGAACGGTCACTGCTCCATACCGAGTACTCGATGGACGACTGGCTAACTGAGTCAGGCACACAGCCAGCATTACCATCCGGAGAGTAGCCCCATGACTGATTCCATCAGCCTCGACGATCTCCCGCAATCCGAGTGGGAGGGAACCGTCCCCCCAGATGATCTCTCCGTCGATGGGGACAACCCCAACGAACAGTCTGAGGAGATGTTCGGCCTGCTGTGTGAGAATCTCCGATCTCACGGTTGGCTCGGTAACGCGATCGTCGTCGACGAGGACTACACGATCGCCGACGGCGAGCACCGGTGGCGGGCTGCTCAGGAGATTGGACTCGACGAAGTCCCGGTCAAGCAATACGATCTCGACGAGCCAACGCGCCGGTTGTGGCGACAAGAGCTAAACAAAATCTCTGGTGAACACGATACCAAGCGGGATGCGCTCGAGTACGATTATCTCCTCTCGAACGGGAAGGCTGACGACGTCCAGGCGCTCACGAACGCGGCTGGCGAAGACCTCGACGAATTGCTCGCAGAAATTACACTCAATCAGGAGCAGCGCGTTCCCTACGAGTACGACACGGAGCATACCATCTATTTCGAGGACTGTGTCGAAGGGATGCGTGAACGGATTGCCGATAATAGCATCGACTGTGTGATTACGGATCCGCCGTATGGCTTCGACTATAGCGCTCGTGGCGAGCAAGACTTTGACAGTTTAGCGAATTTCGATGACTGGGAGTTGTTCGAAGAAGCGCTCGATGAGCTTCGCCGCGTTGCCACGGAGAGCGCCCACGTGTACGTGTGGTGGGGATGGCAGTTCTACGGGTGGATGGAGTCGATGTTCCGCAATCGCTTTGATCATCTCGATACGCTTGTCTGGGTAAAAGACAACTTCGGGCTCAACGCAAATCATCGGGATCGGTATCGACCACAGTACGAAGTCTGCTTTCACGGAACGCAGGGTGATGATGCGCGGGAGTTGAACAACGCGAATGCGCTCTCGAATGTACTGGAATATCCCAGAGATGCAACCGCAGAATACGAGCATCCGACCCAGAAGCCGGTCGCTCTTCTGTCGGAGTTGATCTACAATAGTACCAAACCCGGCGATGTCGTCCTCGATGCGTTCGTTGGGAGTGGTTCGACTGCCGTCGCAGCAATCCAGTCGAACCGCGATATCATCGGCTTCGAGATCGATGAGGAGTATCGACCGGTCATCGAACGGCGGATCAGCGAGGCACAACGGCAGGTTGAGAGTGATGCCAATAGCAATAGTTAGTAATACGATTTCTATTCAGAATAAGTGTAAGAATCAGATCCTTATCCAAATTACCATATTTGATCTTTTACTATGTAGGATTATGGTAAAAGTGGACTCGAAAGGGCGAATCGTTCTCCCACAGGGGATACGGGAGGACCTCGGTATCACCCCCGGAACTGAAGTCGAAATCTATGAAAAAGACGGGAAAGCCATCGTTGAACCGGAAGACGACCCCGAACAAATTATCGAACGAATGGAAGAACTCATCGCGGGAATATCCGCTGACAGACAACCCATACCATACGACGAACTCGACCCGCAATCGAAAGACCACGTAGATACGATTTGCAGACGACAAAGATGAGCAGTGCAAATCAAGCGAAATGAGGGTTCCGATGGGTTCCGATATAGACTACGGCGCCGTTGATCCACCTCCAGAAAAGTCACCGACGGAGTACAGTTACGTCGAACGGCGAGCCGAGATAGCGAAACTCATCGAACAACAGGGTCATCCGCACGGCTTCAACAAGGCAGAACTCGGTCGTCGGTATGGCGTCTCGCGGACACAAATCCGGAAAGATCTCGATCGGCTGAAGGACTACTATACTGATCGACTTGGGATCGACGCAAAGGTTGAAAGCGAACTCGCGTATCGCAAGATCGTCCGCGAACATCTCGATAATGGCGACTACGAGAAAGCTCGTCGAGCGCTGGATTCTTGGAATGGATGGCTGTTCGACGTTGGCGCACAGGAGAAGGCACCCGACAAACACGAGCATCAGCATGGGAGCCTCGAAGAGGCATTCATGGCCGATCTCCGGAACGCCGCAGGTAAAGACGAGTGAGTACAACGAAGCCATCCAGATCGGTGTCGTCACCGAAACCCCCGTCGCACTACTACGACCGGGCAACCAGCGGCGACGTCACGTGGCTCGAGGACGCCATCGAGGACTACCTCGGGCTGTTCGTTACGCCCGCCCAACAACAGATTTGCCGGGCTCTCCTCCAGAACGAGAATCTCCTCGTGATCACCGCAAATGGGCTCGGCAAATCATACATTCTCGCCGCCATCACGAACGTCTGGCTGTGTTGTCTCTACCCAGCGGTCGCGTTTGCGACGTCGGGGACCGAGAAAAAGATGCGCCGGACGTACTGCCGGCCTGTCGAGTCCCTCCATGACAACGCTCGGATCCCGCTACCGGGGACGTATAAGAAACAGCCTGACCGAATCGATTTCGAGGAGGATCCGGAACAGTACTTCGAGGCCAGCTCGCCAAAGGATGCTGGCGAGCTCGAAGGTGTCCACTCGGCGTATACCCTCGCGATCATCGAGGAGGCCGACAAGGACGACGTCGACCACGACGTGATCGAGGCGATGGAATCGCTGGTCACGGATGAGCGCGACCGGATCATTGCGATCGCCAACCCTCCCGATGATGAGATCAACTGTGTGTACGATCTGATGCAGGATCCGGAATGGGAGACGGTCCAGTTCAGTTCCTTCGAGAGCCATAACGTACAGGTCGAGGTCGGGGAGACCGATGGTGAGATGATTGACGGGCTCGCGACGTTGCACAAGATCAAGAAAGACTGGCGGAGGTACAACACGCGGCCTTGGCCAGGCGTCGACGAAGCTCGCCACTCCTACGGTGAGACTGGTCTCGGAAAGTGCTGGTATAAGCGCAGGCTCGGTCGCATCCCTCCGGGCAACGCAGCTGTTCACCGTCCGTTTGATCGCGATGCAATCGAGGCGGCATTCGATCGCGATGACGTTGAACCCATGGGCCCGCCGCTCGGGATTGGCGTCGACGTCGCTCGGAAAGGTGGAGATAAGAACGTCATCGCACTCGCCTACGAGAACCAAGTGAGCATTCTTGATTTTTGGCAAGGTCTCGATCACAACGAGAACGAGGCCCGGATTCGTCGACGGCTCAAGGACAACTGGGAGCCACGGCTCGCGATCGACTCGACCGGCGAGGGCTCGGGGCTGGCAGACCGTGTTGACAATTTCTATCCCAACATGTACCGATTCGACGCCGGTCGCAACGCCACGCAGGAAACCAAATGGGACGACTGCTGGGCAGAGGGGCTCAACATGCTCGGGTCGTTCATGAAAGAAGGTGGATCGATCTCGAACCGGCTACTGCGAGAGGAATTATTCGCAGCTGCTCGGACCGTCGAGTACTCACAGAAGTTTATTGGATCTCGCGGAGCGGATGGCGCGACGGTCTACACAGCGACGTCGAAGGAGGCAGTCAAGGATCATCTCGAGCGGTCGCCGGACTATCTCGACGCTGCCTACATGGCTGTCTGGGCACGAGACGCGGAGCCGGAGCAAAACGAGATCTCCGGAACATGGGGAGGTACCTGGTCTAGCTTTTAGTCATGAGTGACAATACCGAGGTCGTCGACGAACCAGAACCGGAAACGTACGAGCTGACCGCTGGTCAGATCGAGGATATGGGGGCCCGGTTCGCGATCATGGGAGCGCTCGGGCAGCAGTTCGGTGGCGATCGCGACCTCTACGATACCTTCGGGTGGATCAAAGATCCCGACATCGACGACTTTTATGCCAACTATCTTAGGAACCCGTACGCCCGTGCCGTCGTCGATGCACCGGTCGCGACGTCATGGCGGGGCGCTCCGGAGATCTTCGATGATGCCGAGACCGACGAACAAACCGAATTCGAGAGCGAGCTCGAAACGCTCGTAGACGAGCATCGACTCTGGCACTATGGAGAGCGCTCCGACAAGCTCTCAGGGATCGGAGAGTACGGAATCCTCATCATCGGGTTTGATGACGGTGCTTCTAACTTTGCTGAACCGGTTCAACAGTCGAATATCGACGTCGGAGGGCTCAACTGGCTTCGTCCTCTGAGTCAGAAATCTGTAAAGAAAATCCGATTCGGCGAAATGGGATCGGGTCGGTGGGGACGTCCGATCGCCTATAAAATCGATCTAACAGATGAAAACGACGAGGAGGCGGTCTGGGTCGACGATAAGGAGCGCTGGATTCACTGGTCTCGGGTAGCTCATATGGCTGAGGAGCTCCTGGACGACGAAGTCCGAGGGACGCCCCGACAGGAGCCAGTTTTAAATCCGCTAACTGACATCGAAAAGACGCTCGGCAGCGCAGCGGAGCTCGCCTATCGCGGGGCGGACTACGGTCTCCATGCGAACGTCGATCCTCAATACAAGCTTGAAGACGGGGGCGAGAATCTCGATGCGGAGCTGTTCAAGTTCGTTCACGATCTACAGCCCGTTATCCGGACGGAAGGCGTCGACATCGAAAAGCTCGAAGGGGCGGACATCGATCCTTCGCCGATCATCAACGCCGAGATCGAGGCGATCAGCGCTCAGACCGGTCTCCCTCAGTCGGTGCTGAAAGGCAACGAGACTGGCGAGCGTGCCACAACGCAAGATCTCAAGGAGTGGTACGGGAAGATCTCCGAGCGTCGCGAGCAGTTCGTCACGCCTACGATCGTCCGCCAGCTCATCGATCGACTCGTGAAATTTGGGGTGTTGCCAGCACCGCAAGGGGGCCAGCGCGCCTACACGGTCGAGTGGCCTCCGCTCGAGGAGGACAGCGCTCAGGAGATCGCAGACGTGCAGGTCTCGCGAGCGGAGGTCATCGATTACATCGCAAACTACGTGCCCTCGATGGACTCCGGTGATATCGTCGAATTCGTCGAGGAGGGTGACTTTCCCGAGATTGAGTCGGAGGAGGTGGTCACGGATGTCGACGAGAGCGACCCACAAGTGCAGCAGTTTATGCAGCAGGCATTCGGGCCCCAGGAACCGCAACAGAACGGCGAAGGGCAGCAGCCGGTGGAGGCTGATGATTGATGTCCAGTAGCACATACGCTGGCAATGAATCCCAAGACTTGACAAAAACCACTACATTGCACAGACGGGAATTTGCCCCCGCACTGACCAAGCGATTCCGACGGCTGAAGGGACTGATCCTCGCGACGATCGGCTACGAGTATGACGCCCTCCGACTCAAGCAATCCGAGGTCGGATCAGTCACCGCGGCAGAGCCGGCTCGATCGTTCAACTTCTCATCACGCGCCGAGGCAGAGGAGGAGTTCATGCGGTGGCTGCAGCAGGCGATCGATGAGGACGTCGTCGAGCGCCTTGATCAGGCACAGATCCGTGACGGTCAGCACTACACAGCTCGCTATATCCGGAGCGCATACGATCGCGGTCTCGACGACGCAGCTCGCCGGCTGCAGGAGGCTGGCTACAATGTCGACACAGAGCAACTCCAACAGACATTCCAGATGCCGATCCACGAGGAGGCTGTCCGCGATCTCTACACGCGCACGTTCAACGAGTTGGAGGGGATCACGGACGACATGCAAGAGGAGATCCGCGAGACGCTATCGGAGGCGTTCGTTGATGGCTGGAATCCCAAGAAAGCGGCCTCAGAGATCAACCAAAATGTCGATAATATTGGTCTCACCCGCGCGCGTACCTTATCCAGGACGGAGCTCTCGAATTCCTATAACACGGCCTCAGCGAAGCGATATCAACGTATGGGAATCCGACAGGTCCGAGTGCTAACCAAGAATCCGTGTCTGCTCTGTACTGCAGTCGCTGCAGACGGGCCCTATTCGGTGCAGGAGGCTGTAGGGCTCATTCCCATACATCCGAACTGCGTATGCACCATAGCTCCACTCCCGCTTGAGGCTCGTGCCAGCTGGAATCCTCGGCTCGTCAGTCGTCATGGCCGACTTAAAGCTCGTCTGTGCCGCCATAATCACGTGAATGAACTGGATTCACGTCAAAATCGCACCATAGTATAAATGTAGAGGCGTTTCGGAGGGGTGCAACGTGGTGATGCCGTGGAATCCGTGGAATCGGTGGCTCTGTTGAAATCCTATTTATTCAATTTGTTATATGGTGGATTATTCAGGAAGTATTGTGCCTAATTATCGATACTCTCGGCTTCGTGAGCTTGGCCGTGTGGACCTCACAATTTGGTTTCCGGAGATCAGCGAAAATTATCGAAGTTGGTGAGTTAGATCCGAAGAAAGTAGCCCACCGGCAGACTTATCTATACATGCAACCGTCTAGTTGCATGTTGTCCCATGACCTCTAACGACGACGTGTTCCGGGCGCTCGCCGACAGTACCCGGCGGTTGATCTTGGTGGAGCTGACGGACAACAGTGAACAGACGCTTTACGAACTCTGTACGCGCCTGACCATGAAGCACGACGTCGATATGTCTCGGCAAGGAGTGAGCAAGCACCTCGACGTTCTCATTGAGGCCGGGCTGGTCGCCTCAACCCGGCGGGGCAAGTACAAGGTCCTGGAGTTCGCGGGCGCAGACCAGCTCAAGACGGTAGCAACCTGGCTGGACCGCCTGGCCGAGAACAACACAGACACGGAAACTGAGAAGAGATAAAAAATGGAAATCACCGTAACAAGCGTACCCGTAGACGACCAGCAGAAGGCCTTGGAATTCTACACGAATGTCCTCGGCTTCGAAAAGAAGACCGACGAACCAGTAGGCGAGGCGAGCTGGCTGACCGTTGTCGGACCTAACTCGCACGATGGCGTTGAGCTGCTCCTAGAACCCACACAGAACCCGATAGTAGCAGAGGAGCTTGAGGCCTACCGCGAGGCACTCGTCACCAACGGCATACCCTGGACCACGTTCGGCTGTGAGGACGTAGAGGCCGAATACGAACGCCTGAGCGAGCAAGGCGTCGAGTTTACACAGGAACCGATGACCGCTGGGGGCGTCACGACGGCCGTCTTCGACGATACGTGCGGGAACCTTATCCAGATCCACCAGCAGTGAGATGGACGTGGTGGATCACGCCAACCACCCGATGCCGACAGTGGCACGAAACTTCTAATGGTATCAACAATATCACTCATTTCAGTTTCCCCTCATCTGGGTGATACGTATTTATGCGGGCGCTCCTGAGAGGCTGGTTGGTACTGAGATTTCAATAGAGACGTTCGATCAAATGATCCTGACCGAACAATGCGGTGCGAGCCCGCATGCGCCCCCCGTGTCGCTACTACCGTTGAGGGCCAACATAGAGGCTCGAAAGCCCCCGAGGTTCATCATCTCTCTTTGACCTCTTTACTCCCAATGACCCGCGGTGGCGAGGGTCCATTTTCGTACGATTTAATCATGACAACAGACATTCGCGTACCGACACGTGCGTTTTCGTTGCAAGCAAGCGACAGCTTTGATCCCGATGACGGGCCCTGGACGGTCTCCGGGGTCGCAGTCGGCCCGGGTGACATCCTCCACATGGACGACGGGACGCCCGTCCTCATGACGGAAGATGAACTTCGCAAAGCCGCACAGACACAAGCCGGACAGCCACTCTCAGTCGACCATCCAACGGATGAGAGCGGGAAGCCGCTCTACCCGCCACCGACAGACGAGACGGCGGGGAAAGTACCAAAGGCTGGCTATGTCGATGGTCGGGGATTGGCCTATGAGGCTAACGTCCACGATCCAGAGGTCGCTCGCGGACTTCACGCCGAGAACCTCGAGGTATCGGTCCATCCGCAGTTTAAAAACGGCGGAAACGACCCCGACACCGGTGCGATCATCGCCAAAGACATTCAGTTCAAAGATCTGAGTGTCGTCAGCAAGGGCGATTCGCCGAGCAACCAAGCTCGGTGGGGAGCCAGTCACGAGCTCGCAGCATGGGTGCATTCGGGAGCCCTTGACAACGAACTCGCAGACGCCAGCGATGGGGTCGATCCAGTCGACCCGGAGGGCTTCGCCCAGCGCTTTTTCGGTGAGCTTCGCTCGCTGTTCGCGAACGAAAACGGCGGAGAGCAATCTGACGAGTCGGCGGAAGCGGAATCCGACACTGGGACAGACCCAGACCCAACAGACGATTCAGGTAATATGACTAACAGAAAACAGTTCATTGAGACGCTCGTCGAGAGCCACGGCTTCGGAGAGGACTTTTTCGAGGACATGGACGACGATCGGATCGGTCAGATGCACAGCAACCTCGTCGACTCGGATGATCCGAGTGACGGTGATGGGGGCAAGAACAAGGAGCAGAAAACGGAGAACAACGTCGTCGAGCTCGATATCGGCGATCACGACAGTGTTGACGACTATATCGGTACGAAGGTCGAGGACGCGGTCGAGGCGACGGCAAGCCGCAATCAGCGGACCGCCATGATCGACGAGATCGTGGCAGCGAAGGACGACGTCGACGCGGACGATCTCAAGGACACGCCCGAGAGCGTGCTCGAGGAGATGCACGCCAGTATCGCGATGTCGCCCGAACTGCCGGGAGCGACCGGTCGACACACGGCGATGGCCGGTGCATCAGACGATGACGACGATCTCGACGCCTACGGAACGGGCGTCTACTGATTTCTGAGATGAAATTATGGCAAATTCCATCATTGCGAGCCTTGAGGACGGCGAAGCGTACGAGGAGTTCCCCGCCGCGTCGGTTATCACACCCGGGGAAGGTCTCGAATTGGTCGTTAACGGCGGCGAGGAACAGGTTCAGCCTGTCTCGACGGCGGGACAGCCCGGGACATGGGTTGCTCGCGAACAGCGAAATCCGCCACGAGCAGGCACTGGCAACCCGATCGACCAGAACTATGTGGTTGGTCGGAACGTCGAGGTTATGAAATTCAATCGCAACAGCGAAGGACGAACGCGTCTCGCCTCGGGAGCCGATCTCGCGACGGCAGCGAATGCGAATGTCTCAGAGGGTGATCTACTCGAATGGTATTCTGACGGAACGCTCAAGACGGGCGTCTCCGGGACGGCGGTCGCACGAGCTCGTGAAGCAATCGATAACTCTGGCGCGGCGGCGGGCGAGAATCCGGTCATCCTCGCGGAGTTTCTCTAGGTGATTTAAATGTCAACTGCAGATACCGCAACTATCTCTGACCCGCAGGTATTCGAGGCAGGAGCATCGCTAACGGCGCAGCGAGCGCTGTTCAATCCGGTCCGCACAGTTCGCGAGCATGCACTCAAGCAACTCCGAGCACAGTCCGTCTTCTCCGCCGAGCAGTGGGAGCACATGGACAAGGCGGTCTTTGGAACGAACGAGGAGGGCGAGCTGACGGCCGACTCGACGCTTCAGATCGATAGCTGGACCGACTACAGCGGCGAGATTCGAGGAGACCAGGATGTCCCTGCGATGACGATCGACCGACTCCTGTCAGCAGGGTTCGGAGTTCCGACGAGCCTCAACCGCTATATCTACGTCTCGCAGATGCGGAATGTGGACTTCGAGGCAGAGGTGTCGATGAATGGCCGGTCACGTGGTCGCCAGGACATGCCGGCGATCGGCCTCGATGGCGTCCCGCTGCCGATCTTCCACGCCGACTATGAGATCGACGCGCGTGAGTATCAGAATGCTCTGCAGTTCGGCGAGCCGTTCGACACCTCTGTAGGGACAGAGGCCCGCCGAGCTGTCAACCGAAAGGAGGAGGAAGTCCTCTGGGACGGCTGGGGCGGCAACATCGAGACCGATCGCGGCGTGTTCAGCCTTGACGGTCTCGACGAGGACAACGGGAAGGTCTTGACCGGCACGAGTGCTGGCTGGTCGACGGATGCAGCCAATGTCCTCGCGGACATGAAGACGATGATCGACGACCTTGAGCAGCAGGGAGCGAATAACAACAACGGGCCCATGCCGTCGGAGCTCGGTGCGATGATGTTCGTGCCAACCCAGCAGTGGGGTATCGTGACGCGGGCTGACTACGAGACGAGCGCGACGGATGAGCCGATCATCGACCGGGTGGAGCGAAAATACCCGTACGTGACGCTCGTGCCCGCGCCGCGGCTTACCGCCGGGCACATCATCATGCTCGTACGTGACACGCGCTACTTCGGCATCGCCAACGCGCAGGGCATCACCAACACGAGTTGGGAAGTCGACGGCGGGATGGCACTCCGGAACAAGGTGATCAGCTCGCGCGTCCCATACGTCAAAGAGCAGCCGGACAGCATCTACGGGATCGTCCGCTACACCGGCGCGGAGGCCTAGAATGACGGGCGAGACAATCACATTCGACGATATTGATGTCGCCGACGTCCGGTATGCAGTCCTTGCACTCGACAAGCACGCAAACCATCGCGAACAGAAGGGGCACGAGGCTGCGGCGCGGAAATATCGCGACGCGACCGACGAGTTCCGTCGGCGAGCGGAGCAGGTCATTGAAGGCGGTCTCTTTGGAGGACAGGACGAGGACGACGTTGTTCTCCCCCAGATATCGAGGCTTTCATCGAGCGCACGGTCGAGAAGAAATTCGCTGAGTACGAAGACAAGCGAGAACGCAGCATTCGAGAGACTTCCACAGAGCAATGAGTAACGACACAATCACGTATCGCGTCGAGTGGGGGCGCTTCAGGCACAAGGGAACTCGCTACGAGGTGGGCGAGATATTCGAAGCCGATCCCTCGCTAGCCGAGGACTGGCCTCATACCCTCACTGCTGTCGTCGACGGCGGTGAGAAGCAGACGGATGGACAGCAGACGTTCGAGCGGATGGAGCCGAGCCAGTCTGAGAGTGAATTCGATGCGAGCGAATTCGTCGATCGCAGTCCGATGGATCCCGTCCTTGAGGACATTGAGGCGGGCATGGTCGACGAGCATCTCGATACGGTGCTCGAAGCAGAAAAGGGAGGTCGCGACCGGGACGGTGTGAGGGACGCGATCGCCGATCGTCGCGAAGAGCTGAACGAGGAGTAAAATGCCGATCACCATCTCTCCGGACGACGTCCGCGGTGCGCTCAATGCCGATCAGAGTGACTACAGCGATGATGATCTCGCGTTTGAGATCAAAGTCGCCGAGGAGATTGTCAACGACGATCTCGCACCACACTCGAACGACACTAGTCGTCTGGAGCTCGTCGGCGCGCTCATCGCGGCAGCATACGTTCATGATGATGGTGAGGGATCGGTCTCGTCAGTACAGCAGGCTAGTCGGCAGATCTCGTTCGATTCCGAGAATGCACTCTCATACTGGCGGCGAGCTGTCCAGCTCGATCCCACCGGGAAACTCGCCCAACTTGAGCAGCAGACAGCCACAGTCTCAGTTCCGGACGCACGGGGGATCGACTACTAATGCCCAAGCCCGGTGCTCAAATGACGGGAGTTGGGAGCCTCCTAAACACAGTCAACGACATCAAAGAGCGCTGGTTCACGACGACGACCTATATTGTCGCGACGAACATAGAATACGGAATTTACGTCGAATTTGGAACATATAAAATGGCGGCTCAGCCGTATCTGCGACCGGCGGCCGATCACGCTCGTCGGAATATCGACCGGTGGGCTGCGAACGCCGACTCGATCGACGAGCTCGTCCGTGACGTCGCACTCGAAATCGAGCGATACGCGAAGGAAGTCGTGCCCGTCGATGAGGGCACTCTCCGAGGGAGTATCCGAGCAGAGGAGGCTGACGGCTCGGTTGCTGTCTCGACTTCGATCGGCGATGGACCATTACCAGCGTAATCATGGCACGCACAGGAGACATTCTGAACAACTACGACGACTTGTTTTCCGATCTGTTCGAGGATCCGGTTGAGGTCTACAACTATCTCGAAGGACCAGAAGACGAGTATGGTGATCATGAGAGAAATCCGTACCCGTCGAACCCGATATCGACGACCGGACAGATCGAATACCCGACCGAGCCGGTCGTCGTCTCTAGCCCCAGTGGGCAGGAAACGACGCTCGATGCGGTGATCTATCTTCCGGACGACACGCTCGTCACTGACGGGGGTACGACAGACGATCAAGACAGGGAGCTCCCGTGGCCATCCGAGGTTGTCGATGCCGGCGATCGGCGGCACACGGTGGTGAACGTCGTCGACGAGGGCAATGGTCGCCTCCGCTGCGATGCGATCGACACCGAAGAAGGATCCTGAGTATCCTGAGCAGAGAGTGTCATAGAACTATTCACAAGGGCTTGATTTCACTCGGCTTTCGGTGAATCAGCTGGCAGATAGAGCGTGCGCATATATCGATTGGCCCCCTCCCAATCCGACCTGAAGTGAAGCAACGGTTCAAATGACTCTTCCATTAGACACTGAAGCGACACTCCTTTTTGTGCTCTCTGCGCGCTGGAATCGTATGCCCGACGATATCGACGACATCCAGCAGGAGTATATCGAGTTCCTCGAAGAGCGAGAATGGAACCAATATCACACACCACAGAACGTTGCCCAGGCAATCTCAGTCGAGGCTGCGGAGCTACTCGAACTGTTCCTCTGGCACGATAATATCGAAAGTGAACAAATCGCCAACTACGACGACTTCGTTGAGGAAGTACGAATGGAAATTGCAGACATTCTCATTTACAGCATGAGCATGGCTCATCAACTCGATATTGATCTTACTGAAGCGGTCACTACGAAACTCGAACAGAACAAAGATCGATTCGATATGGAGGTTTCTAAGAAGATTCGGGAAGAGAAAGACGAGTGGCAACGGAAATGAAGAATCGGTCGACATCTCAACTATGACGTTCGTAACGTAGTGGATAACCCTACTTCGAATTCGTTGAAGAATTACCGCACCGAATTGATTACTGCATCTTCTGTGTCTACCGGTCGATGAATGAGGACAGCACAGTATGCGAACAGTTCTATGACACCCTCTAAACAACCTAAGCATCCTCAGTATGGATCCGACAAAGAAAATCTGGCAACTCATCGAAGACAACTGGGATAACTCCCAGACATCACTGGCATCCGAGCCAGAGTTCCAGACTGGCTGGTACTCGCGGGATCAGAAGCTCCCAGCGATTACTGTCACGGGCAAGAATGAGGGCGTGCTTCGTGGCGGGGAGACGGGATTCACTGCGACCCACAGCATCACCGGCAAAGCGATGCAGCGATGGAGCGGATTCGTCCTCGTCGACGCGGTCGCCGGGACACACTCTGACTGTGAGGGGATCGGGGTCGGTGGAGACGATCTCAATCCGAAGCTCGTTCGGCAAGAGCTGAAGCAGCACGCCCAGCAGATCATCATCGACACTCAGCGGACGTCGGATTTTCGCGCGACTGCGCCGGATGGTGGCCGCGATGTCGAGGACACATCCGATCAGGCGGATGTGAAACCTGTCTTCAGGCATCAGTTTCAGGCGCGATTCATCTACGACAAACTTCCAAATCCGTGACTCAGTCACGGCAGTCGCGGTATCGATCCATCGCGGCTGACTTTTGTTCCGCGTCGCTCGGTCGATCGAGCGTCGCATGCAGACGCATGATCACAGCCAGCCCGCTAGCGGAATGACCTCGCAGACGACGATCAGCGAGTGACCGCTCTGGGTCTGGGTAGGCCGTCACTGACGGCCAGTTCACAAATGCGATTAACAGTAAACCAAACCGATTCGACCGGGAAGCCGACGGTATCGGCGTTCACCGTCACGATCGACGACGAACGTCACGAAATCGACGTCGCGTCGACGGGGACATTCAACGTCTCGCAAGATGTCGGCGAGTGGTTGCTCGATAGCGACCGCTACGACGTTTCTCGTTACGAGGACGAGGAGGATGAAGGTGAAGAGAACGACGACGTCGACGGGGCTACCGAGGAAGAGAATACTGACCAATCAGAGCCAGACGGCTTCAACTATCATAGCTAAATATGTCAAGTGAAAGCGCAGTTAGACGCATCGAGACGTACTACTCTCGCGAGACACTCGACTCGCGAGGGCGACCACAGACAACGACCGATCCGGAGTGGCGACTCTACTCCTCGGTTGTCAACACGACCGAGCCATCACCGGAGAAGGATTTCGGCCTTCGTCGTGGGCTCGGCCACGACAATCCGCACGATAAAAATCAAGCGCAGGAAACGCACGAGCTCACCGTTGAATACGAGCTTGAACGGTTCCCACACGACGCGGGGGGCAACTCGGTCGATCCGATCGGAGACGCGGCAGCGAGAACGGCCGATAACGAGCTGCAGTATACGCACTCGTTCTTGCAGATCACACAGAAAGATCAGATCCTTACTCGGAACACGGTTCATCGAAAGTGGTTCGACCGGCCGGATATCGATCCGACGAGCCATCCGTCCGGGTCAGATCCGGGCGCTGAGTCGCGCGATACGCGCAAGTATATCTATGGGCGCGGAGGCCGGCCGGAGGAGGCCGTGCTTGGTATCGATGCGAGTGACAACGCACTCTGTGTCGTCGAGTGTCCCTATCAGTTCCAGATGGTCCGGCCATACCAGTGGGATCAGCCCATAAACGGATTTTTGCACGTTGTGTCGACCGATCCCTCGGATACGGACCTCTCGGTTGAACTGGAAAATGTCGATGCAAGCGAGACGGCCTCGGTGACGACTGACGCAGCAGATGCGACCACCGCAGTCGCGAGCTCGTCCGAACTCAGCTCTCTCGGGACGATCTGGGTGCCGGACGAACACGTGGGCTCAATCCTCGTCTATGACGATGATGGATCGGGGGCGGGATCGGCAGGCGAGCCCGCTCAGCTGCTTGGGGTTGTGAAAGGCACCTCCCTCTATGATGGCATCGACTACGATAGCGGAACTCCACCGCTCGGTTCCGGGTCCTTCGACGACGGGACATCCCTCGAGGGCAAGCAGTACGCGATCGGCGCAGAAGTGCTCTGGAACGGGCGGGCGATCGCCGACTATCATCAGGGCTCTAGCCTCACGATCTCGAACGACATGGGCGAGGAGGCCGCGACTGACACCGGATTCGAAATTGCCCGGCAGGTCGGCACACAAGAGGTCACATCGGAGACGACCGCGTTTGGTGAGACCGCATCGAATGACAACTTCGAGGACTTCGTCGAGGGCCGTGAGGGAGAGTATCAGATCCAGCTCACTGACGGGAATATCACGCTCTCGAAGGCGTTCCTGTCGGAGGGCACACCGGCTAGCAGTGAATCCGGTGAGGCGTTCCTTCTGCCCGAATCGACGTTCACCGCACTCGAAGATATCGACAACAGCCGTGAGGCGATCGAGTTCAGCCACACATAGATTTCGGACTACCAGACACCAGAACCAGATCCATGTCTAACAATTCAGACGACGACTCAAGAACGATTGTCGAATCTCCAGCAGACACGGTCAACCCCGACTATATCGAGGAGGACGAGGGAGAATATCCATCATTCGAGGCGGTCACTCGACAGCGCGATGCTGACGGCGAACTGCTCCCCAAGGACGTCTATGTCGAGGAGTTCGGGCAGTTAGGGATTGATCCACATACGGATCATAGGAGACAGCGTCCTCAACGACATCTTGGAGTGCCGTGAACACGGTCATTCCCTCGACGGAATGGACACCGAGTTTCGTTGCTGCAGTCCGCTGTGTGAGCTCACCAGCCATAATCCGGAGTGTGTAGTGGAGTGCAGCAGCTAATTTCGCGATTCCGTGTCGTTCGACGAACACTCGGATATCCTCTGACTCAAGTTGCCGTCCGATTGCGTCGATCAGCGTGGGTGTTGCAAGAACGTCGCCGTGCTTGGTGTCGAACTGCAGACGAATTAGAACGACCGAGACCGTCGTTGGTGTCGCGTCCTCATTTCGAGAGAGGAGTCCCATCTCCTCAAGCTGGCCGATATATTTGTAGGTCGTGGAATGGGCCATATCGAGCTCTCGCTTGATGATCTCGATCTCCACAGGGCTGGTCTGAAGAATATAGATGTAGAGGCGAGCCAACCGTGGTGTATTCAAGAGTTCAGCGTACGTGAGGAGGTCGTTGAACGTCTTCTCGGGGTTCGACGCTGTCCGTATTCTATCATCCGTCGACATCACAATACATGTTCTATGTACAGTGTATTGACTCTTGTTGAACTCAAGAAGCGATAGCGCGGAGTCACCTACCTTAAGCACGAGTGAACGGTAAGGTGGAGAGGAGCACGTTCGTAACAGCGACAGTATCTCAACTTGGAAGAATGGAGTGTCACAGAAAGCACACTCACTGCCTGTGACGGCGAGTACCTCATGCAGTTCGGATTTTGCCGATATAAGAACAACACCGAACGGAACACCGCTGAGGACGGAACGGTTCTTGGAGCCAACCTCGGGATCGAACACCTCGTAGTTCCCACCTTTTTTGTCAGCAGGTGGGGGTTGACCCACACCTCCGCGAGTTCGAGAGGTAAGTGCCGACTTCAACAGACTGGAACACGAAGCGCCCACCGGACTCTCGATACCTAAACACAGCATGGCAAACGGAACGACGAATACTGAACCATTCACCAAAGAGTGTCTGTCAGTAATTCCCCAGCTATCACAGGGTAATTTCCGACGGGTTCTCTCGGTATGTACCCGGGTACCCGATGAGGTAGTCGACGAGAAACGACCGGATCGACGGCGATCTCGTACAAGAAGTAATATGATGAATGCCAAGCGGGGGAGCTGAACCTAGTCTGTCATCAACCCAACTGTTAACGCTAACGAAATTCGAACATATCAGATTTGTAGTCTACTCCACGTCTTCAGAAATACACGCCCACTGTCGGTTATCGAGACGTTCTTCGACCGTCCTTCCTTCGTAGTCGAAACGAGTTTTTCAGATTCCAAACTACTGACGTGGCGAGCTATTGTACTTTTTGACTTGCCCAATTTATTTGCTATCTGACTGATGGAAAGTGGTGTATCCAGAGCGTCCAGATCTGCCAGTAATCTTGCTTCGGCGTCCGAAACATTCCCTCGGAGATTCAACTGAGGAATCCGACGAACGCTGCTGTCGATATCTCCCACCTGCAGGATAGTGTCCACGTAGTCCGTACTTGTGAACGTCGCGACGGTCAGAGGCAGGAGTAATTCTCGAGCACCCCCACCGAGAATTACGATAGTTTCACCGTCCGACGCCCGAATGAGATCGGCACAGTACAGCGTTGTTTCTACAAAATCCGAGTACGGCAGAGTCTCGGTCCATAGGTCGAGACCGGGAACCACCTGTGTAAGAACGTCTTCTACCTCGCTGAACGCGTCGTCCCCTTGCTCGGATTCGGTAGCAGGTTGTAGTAACAAGACGTGATCGCCAGAATCGAGACCTTCACTTAGAACTGGTCGTACCACGCGACGACTGTCGAAACCCAGTGGCGCTAGATAGGTACGCATACATTTGACATCCCCTCCGATGATCCTTATTGTTCCGACTCAGTGCAACAGTCGGCACGATATTCGCACAGAACTGGGTCAGATTCTTCACCAAATGGACCAATTGGCCCAATTTCGCTGATTCGTCGTTCCA
This sequence comes from Halocatena marina, assembly GCF_023276375.1. GTDB lineage: Archaea > Halobacteriota > Halobacteria > Halobacteriales > Haloarculaceae > Halocatena > Halocatena marina. Next base: position 2,863,358 of record NZ_JALLPK010000001.1, read on the forward strand.
AATCACTGCAATTGACTCGCATTTGTTGCACTACCGATAGTTACTTGATGCTTTCCATGTTATTGCTAAGTTGTTCACACGTCCGTTTCCGGGCGATGGGATTGCCCGGAGCGGGGAGTGACATCTGTATAAAATAAAATATAAATAAATCGATATATTTATATCAAATACGATCTGAATAGTACGTGCCGTATTCCGTTCGAGGAGGCCTGAAACGGCCGAATCGTCCTGTAGCCACGCCTTCAGTCATCGGATACGAACGAACGGCGTCCATCCCACATCGACGCCAGACAAACTCCCAAGACACCCAGACGATGACAGACTCACCCGATACCGATACGCCCGCGTTAGCAGAGTTCATCGGCACGCGAGATTCGTTTCTCGTGATCCGAGATCCGCAACTCGCCAAAACTGGAACGCAAGCACGAGCGCAACTCCGGACGCTGCCGTTGCTGGCAGAGTTCGGCCTCGACACAGTCGCTTATCCCGGAATCTACGACAACGGATTGCGACTCGTTGAGTACGACATGATCGCGAACGAGTCATTGCGAGAGAGCGGCGTGGAGGAAGTCGAGTTTCCCCTCGTTCACTACGTCAGTCAGGAAATGCTGACCGGTGAACTGCGCGACGAGGAGCGTACCTTTGACGACCAGGACATTGTCCGCCAATTGCTGCGGGGCCGACCCTCGGGTGTCCCCTACGTGTTCGTCACCGACACGAACACGCCCACGATGCCCAAGCACACGAAGAAACCAGGTAAATCGTTTATCGATGAGTTCGAATGTACGGTCGCCGATCATAAGGCGCTTCTGAAGCGCTACCTGCAGTACAACCTTGACTCAGACCTATCGCTGTCAACGACGCAGAACCTGTATTTCCATCAGGTTTCTGCCCATCACAAGGCGGCGGAATTAAACGCAGACACCATCCCAGAGTTGTTCGACTACACGCAGATTCCTGCTGATAGTCCGGCCTGGGACCCGCTGTACTATCTCATCCGTGAGGACGTCGAAAACGTCCTCGAAGATTACTCTGAGCGTATCAGGGAAGCACTCCGGTCGTGGACCGAAAGCGGCCCGACCCAGCAGGTCGCCAATCGCATGCTAGACATGCTTGAGTTGGTGGAATTCGAGGGAGAACGACTCGACAACTATCGCTACCGCCATCAGGAGGATAAATGAACACCACATACACGCCGGCAAACAATAAGCCGGACAAGTTACTCACCGGGTTTATCTCGGTGCGAGCACCGGAACTCAAACACGTCTATCGTTCCCTCCAAGGAGCGACCAGCGTCTCCGAAGTCACGGGTAAGTTCGGACGCCCGACAGCGAAGGGGTTGAAGACGGAACATGTCGAGGACACGATTCGCTTCCTCAACGCAGTCGACCTCATAGAGAGCCCAAGCGGCGACATCAGGGACACAGTCGAGCGAATAAACGAGAGTCACTTCGAGAACCTCCCGTTCGAAATTCGCTTGCTGTACCACTGCAACCAGCAGGAAGACCGCCAGCGCCACTTTGCTGACGTCCACCGAGTCCTGATGAGTGAGGAGAGTCGAACTGTCGACTCCAGCCGTGACGACCTTCGGACAATTCTGAAGCGTGAGACGGAGTATGACTTCAGCTGGACCGACGAGAAGATAGATATGTGGGTTATCATGTGCGAAGGACTGGGCCTTATATCCGAAACCGAAGACGGGATCGTGCTGAGTCCCTGCCGAGTCTTGGTACACGATGCACTTGTGCTCGCGCCGATGAGTTCGAGTGATGATCCCAGCTACGGCGACGCGACGCTCGACGATGGCGAATTCCGTTTCGCACTCGACTGGATCCACGAGAACCTGTTCACCGTCTACTTGAACCGGTCCGGAACCCCGCGGGTACATCCTGCGATTGCAGACGTCCTCCGGAACATGGAGGATGACAAAGTCTTGTCCCTTTTAGCTCTCGGTGACGCGAAAAACGAGGTGAAACTGCCCCCGGCGAACCTCGGCGAGGACAACCGTGGGAACCGGCGGAGCGTAACCCACGTCTCTCTCCGCCCGCGTCCACATGCAATGGCGTACCAATACCCACTCAATCAGTCCTCGACCCATCAATGAACCAGCAAACCACTACATCGGCGGCCCCCGGTGACATGCCCCGTTACTGGGATGACGACCAAGTTGACCACTTCATCACCTCGGAAGCCCATACAAAGAAGAAGACGCCTGAGCAATTCAAGGAGACTCACGTCGACATCGACCGGATCTACGCCGACACGCTGACGCCGCTCGGTGTCTCGGGCAGCTTCGTCACGCAGGAGAATGTTCTTGACTCCATCACGGCCTCAACGGTTGGCGGTCCTGATAGCGAAGATGACCCGGATCCGAATCGGATTTTCATCCTGCGCGGTGAACCCGGTTCGGGGAAGAGCCAACTGTGCGAGTGGACAAAGTACCAGATCAACGGCTACGGTGCGGATGACGGAATTGAAGACTACGTAGCTCTACACGTCTCACGAAGCCAGACCCGGATGGATCAGATCGTTAAGACCCTGACCGAACCCCTAGACGTCGACCCCGATGTCGGAAATATTGACGATCTGAATCCCAAGGATGCTGCCAGCGCTATCGTAGAGTACCTGCGTGGCATCTGGTCGACAGAACACTTCACCGACTACGAGATACGGGAACTGACGGAACCGCGTGGAGACTCAAGCGACTTGCGGGAGATTTTCGCCAAAAACATTTGGGAGTACCAGGAAGCGCTCAACTCCCGGGATCAGAATCCAGACTTCAATCTTCTGACACGCAGCGACTTTCGCGCCCTGCGACTCCAGTTGAGTTTCAGTACCAAACTCACCGAGAACAAAGACCTACTCTACCCGGTCCTTAAAAACGAGGCCCACGAGTACCTTTCTCGTAACCTCGTTGGCGACTTCCAGGAGCAACTCCAGGAATACTCGGATCTGTATCTGGAACAAGGTATCCGTCCGGTGCTCATCTGTGAGGATCTTACAACGTTCAGCGTCCTGAAGGAGCAACTCTTGGACCACATCTTCGAGCTCGGCAGCAGCAACTACGATATCGTCCTTGGGTGGACAATCGGCTGGGAGCAGGACAACATCGACGACGCGCTCGCACGTAGTGACGCGGCGACGTACATGAAAGGTCGCTCGGAAGGGTATCTGACGATGTCCAACGAGGACGGTGAGGCGTACTTCCTCGATGATGACGCCTCAGTCGCTCTCGCTCGCTCGTATCTGGACGCTATTAAGCGAAACTCCGAAACAAACCGTATTACCGAAGAGGTTGAGGCGGCGTTTGACGGTCTGTACCCGTTCAACGAACGCTTCGTCCACGTCGCCTATAGACAGTTGAGCGATGAGGGCAGTAATCGAAAGACGCCACGACTGCTCCTCTTGCGGGTGGTGAAACATTGCCTCAAGTCAACCTGGCCACCATTCGAGGCGATGAAGTCGAACTCGTTCGTCAACACGCCAACCTTCGATATCGACATGAAGTACGACCAGATCTACCAAGACGTCAGCCGCTGGTACGGCGTTCCAGTCGAAGGCGGAATTGGCGTGAAGCTCGGTATATTCGAGACGTTCGGTATCGGCCTCCCCGATAGCGACGACGCATCCGTAAAGGGCGAGTACGTCGTGTTTGACAGGGGTAGGGGAAGCGCTGTCTTGGACAAGATCAAGAATCCTCCGACCCCGAATCGAGATGTCGACACGGACGATGAGGAAGCTGAGGAAGACAACGAAATCGATGAGAGCGAGGAGGAAGAGGGAGTAGGTCAGACCGGGGAGGAGGTAGATGATGTTGCTGTATTCAAGTATCCTGATCTCTCCGAGAAAGAACGTGAACAACAGCGTAAGTATCAGGAATTTCAGGACTGGGTGACCAGTGGCGAAGAATATCCCAGTTCGGACACACTTCACGATGGAGCTGTTACGGTCCTCGAACGCTGGCACGAGCCCACCCGGCTCAGTAATCACGAAGCTCCAGTTGATTCATCGGAAGACAGAGCGGCCGGGGCAATCTACTATACGAGTGGTGACAATATTCCTGTATCAATTCAGGGAGATCAGCAACGTCAGGCAAGCGTAGACATCGAACTCGAGTGGGGGATGGAGCACGAAGACCTCTACACTCCCATGCTGGAGTATGGACTATTCGACGTTTTCGATTCCGAGACGACGAACTTCGACCAACTTCGGGCGTGGACGGATACCAACGTCACCACGTTCAAGCGAGAGATGCGGGGGGAGATCGAGGCATGCCTCCCCGAAGAACTTACCATCGAAAAGACCCTCGTGCTGGCGCAATTCTTCCTCGTGAATGCCGCTCGCGGGTACGAAGTCAAGGACGAGTCGATTCCAACTGAAGTCGTCTTCGAGGAGTACAACAGCGACCAGTCCTACGGAAAGCCACTCATCGACCACTTCGACTCGAACAGTTCATTCGGGGAAGCGTTCGCGAAGCTGGCGATGTCATCAAGCCATATCGATGAACTTGTTCAAGGATTTTTCCTCCTCAAATCAGGTGTCGTCGACTACGAACGCCTATCGAAGGCTCGCAGTGCAGTGGCAGAGAACCTCGAGACCCATGTCGACGCTGCTATGATGATCGACATGGGCGACCTCGCCGATGCCTACAAGATTGGAACGACCAGAAACAAGGCTAGTAGAGGGATTACGGTCGCAACGCTTTTCGACCGCATCTCCGACTATGCGACCGAACTCCAGCGGCTCACCACCGATGAAGACGCTGACCACATCCATAGGTCACTTGCCCCCGTCGGAAGGTGGTACGACAGCGTCCACACTGCCGCCGACTTAGTCGACTGGTTCGAGACGCTGGAGGCCTGTCGCGGCGTGATGGACGTTGGCGACAAGAAATCCTACGAGGAAGCCCGCGAACTGCTCGGTCTCGAGGAGGTCGATGGCTCTCCGAGAGATCTGGGTCTCGCCTTGTTCCGCGAGGATGTCGAGCAGTTCCGGGACATCGATGACACGAATGGAGTGACACTCCTCGCCACGCTCCACGATTTTGCACGAAGTCGTCACGAGCAGGCCGCTTGGAAAGTCTACGAAGCGTTCGATGAACTCATCGACGACCTTCAGGACGGCGAACACGCCACCGGGGTAAACCTCGAACACCGCATCAAGCAACTTGAGGAGTACAGCAACTACGAGGAGAAACGTCAGACGATCCGCTCTTTAACGGAGGATCTCTAATATGTCCCGTTCACAATCGCTACCGACAGCTGTCGAGGCACTTGAAGGGAAGGCAAAAGAACACAAGCAAGCACAAAACACCCAGCATCACCTCTCGATTGCAGAGTTCAATATCCGCGAGCTGAATGGGGAACTCGATGAGCTTGCAGACCGTCTTCGCGACCTACGGTATTATAAGACGGTACTGGAGCAGGCCTTCGGCGGCTCGACCCCAACGATGACTGTCGATGCCATACAGATGGCGGAAAAGGCCACCGACGTCACTCAAGACGATCTACTGGAAAACGTTCAGAGTGACGACGTTAGCCAAGAAGAGCCTGTTCTCGACGAGACGGGTGTTGACAGCAGTGGTCGAGTAGAGGTGCAACTGACCGCCGAAGTCGAAACACAAATCTCCCAGATCAAGACGGCGAAACGCCAGATCAAAATGGCGACTGACAAGATCCAGACGCTGATCGAAAACGGAGACGAAGACACGAGTTGGCGTAATAGCAACGAGTGGAAGGAGAAGGTACGCGCCGCCGAAGAACTCCAGTCGATCCTCGGCAGCCAGAACAAGAAATTCAACCAGACGCTCAATCAAATCCGGCGGTTGCTCAACCGGGACTTGATGGATTCGAGCGATAGGGCGACGAAGTTCGTCCACCAATGGGAGCGAGCCACCAGCAATTGGGAAAAACACCAATCACTACAGAGTTTTGACGCATTTCAGGAGGAACATGATCTCTCGGACTCGACAGTCGAAGAAATCCGAAAGCTCAGCAAGTCGGAGCAAGTCACGCTGGCCGATGTTGCACTTGACTCCCTAGAGGAGATGAAGAGCGTCGACGAACTCGAATCAGCGGTCAAGCTCAGCCTCTAAACATGGATGATCCTGTCACCCGCGCGGAGGAGATGAAGGCGGCCTACCGCGACTACTTCATCGGCCGCGGTGGGCGTGCCGCACGGAGCATTGAGAACCGACTCGCAAACGGTGAGGACGGCATAACGGGAATGCGTGGCCCGTACCTCCAGGCGCTCGATATCCCGAATTGGAGCGACCGATCGTGGGACACGTTCGCCCAGTCGTCTCGGCTGGAACCTCACATCCGGCGTGCGTTCTCACAGATCGGCTTTGAGCGGCTCTACGATTTTCAGGAGCGAAGTATCGAGGCGATCCTCGAAGGTGACGACACCGTTATTACTGCCGCGACTGGGCGGGGTAAAACTGAGGCATGGCTAATTCCGATTCTCAATCGGATTCTGGAGACGAAGCGTCGTGGCGACGATGAGGAAGACCTTAGCGTCAAGGCCACACTCATCTACCCGACGAAGGCCCTCGCACAGGATCAGTTGAAGCGACTTCTACAGTACCTCTACCTCATCAACAAGCAACTGAAGTCCAAACACCGTATCACCGTCGGGATCTACGACGGTGACACCCCGCGTAACGTCAGCGAGTCCGGAGCTGAGGGATACCTCAATGCCACGTTCCGCCACTTCGAGTGTCCCGGGTACAACGACGACTTGGCGAAGTGCCGGGACTGCGGTGGCGGAGTCCGGATTCGGAACATGGGTACTCGCTTCAAACTGATTCCGGAGAAGGCTGACTGCGAGGATGACACCCCCAACGACGTGCCCCTGGACTTCCTCCGGTTGACGAAACACGACATCCTCGAGAACGGTGTCGACATTCTGCTCACGAATCCAGACACGATCAACTACCGACTCATCAACACCAACGCGGAGGACGAACACGAGCGCTTCGTCTACGAACCTGAATTCCTCGTGTTCGATGAGGTTCACACCTACGACGGTCTGTTTGGGAGTTATACGTCGATGCTGATGAAGCGAGTGCAGGAGTTACGCGAAGCCCGCGGGACCGACGACCTGCAACTCGTCGCGAGCAGCGCGACCGTCGAGAACGACGTCGAGTTGTTCCAGAAGGTGAGCGGCGCAGTGGATGTCACGCAAGTCAGCGAGTCGCCACGGGAACTTGAGAGAGTGATACCCTCAACCGTGCCGGATCTATTGCTCACCGACACGCTATCAGTCGAGCGAATCCTCAAGGCAACGGCTGACCCCAACGACGGCGTTCCAGGGCTGAATTCGTTCGACTACGCGTTGGAGAATGCGTCACAGTACGACCGCGACCGGCGTGAGACGCTCGTGACCGACGCCCTTTTCGGTCACCTGACCGACGAGAGCGACGATCCCACTGTACAGTTGGTCCAGTACGTCCACCAGTTGTTGTGCGACGAACCGTTGACTCGGCAGGAACTCCACAACACATTGGCGACCACACTGAGTCTCGACGAGGACGAGACGGAGACGCTGCTCGCTAACGTTCGCACCCTAGGGGAGTTTTCGGGGATTCTTGAGAACCGGAGTCACGTGTTCTCTTGGCCTATCGACGGCTTCTACGCGTGTTCGGCCTGCGACGCAGTCTACCGGTCGCCGCAGGATGACTGTCGCGAGTGTGGCTTCGGTTTCGTCACCCGATCGACCTACTGCCGACACTGTAGCGACGAGCACCTCGTCGCTTGGTATTGTCCGGAGTGCGACCAACTGGAGCCGTACACCCCTACCGAACATGGATCGGTCGGTCGGGATGAGGTTCACGTATGCCAGCGCTGCGAGGCTACCCGCGAAGAAGAGGTGGGAATGGTCCGATCGACGTTCCGACCTTTCCTCCAATGTCGCAATTGCGACCGGGTTACTGAGCGGACGACGACCCGCGAGTGCGACGATTGTGAAGCACGAACCGTCAGGACGGATCCGGAGATCTATACCTGCGTCAACCCAGCGTGCGAGTTGGCCCATCAGGCCGAGCGCATGTGCCCGTCTTGTAACGGAACCGACTTCCGTGTTGTTAGCTGTGACGCCCGATTCGACTGCCCTGACTGTGGGACAACCTACGAGCAACCCGACGAGGCTCCCGACCAATGCGTCCAGTGTGGTTTGGCCCTGAGTCCGAGTCGATACGTCCCTTGGGTCTGTACGAACGATGGATGTAGTCGGATCCATTTCGAGGCCGAACCCGAGCAGTGTGACTGCGGTGCTAACCAGTTCGTGAAACGGGGACTATTCGAGGTACGTCACGACCAGCACTGCCAGTTATGTGACACCATGTTCCTCGGTGATGAAGGATGTAATTGTGAGGATCCCGATGTTCATTCACGGACCGGTTCCCATCAGGCGTACAAGACCATCGACACGCAGGGGTGGATTCGTACGATGAGCGATCAACCGTCGGCGGTCCCCTGCCCCCATTCGTACGCGCGATACGAGATTGATCGTCGGTTCGACGAACTGATGCGAAGCCCGAATAACCTGGCGGCGACGACTTCGCAGTATCTGTTGCGGGCGGTTGCCGATGACGAGGGTCAGCAGGCGGCCAAACTCCTTTCGTTCGCGGATTCCCACCGCAACATGAAGGAACTCAGCCGGGATTTCTCGGAACCGGAGGCCGAGACACTGCTGGACCAGTTGCTGATCCGGGGCACCGCCGCCGGCGACGACGAAGATCCGTGGGTTCCGTTCAACGACGTTCTGGAGTATGCTGACGACACGATCGAGGATCTCAACGAAACGCTTGAACCGCCACAAGTGGCCCGGAGTGTCGAGTTCGACCTCAAGTCCCGATTGAAGAACCAGCCCCGTAAGCGGTGGGATGATGACGATGCTCTCCGAGACCGGCTTACCCGGCGTGCGCTCTCGCACGTTTACAGTCAGCGGATGGGCGAGCGCGACGATCCGCTGTCGGCGGTCGGCCTCCTCGACGTACGGTTCGCGTCCGGCTTGGACGCACTCTCTGCTGACGAGCGGGTAATCGTTCGGGAACTCGTCGATGGGGGCAACGGCTATCGCGTTGAGAACTTCGACGACCCGGGATCCGATCGTTATGCCGAAACAGTGGTCGAGAAACTCGTCGACCGGGATATCCTCGCTTACGGCCACTCCGATGAATACATCTCGTTCGATCCATCGGCGCTCTCGGTCACAGTCGCAGGCAGAGCCGACGGAATCGGGTTTGATCCCGACACCGAACGGTATTACACGACGCTCCAGCACCAGTTCGGACTGGATAGCGCGGCGACGGTACCGTCCGACGCCTCGCTCGTAGAGCGGGCCTCGCCGTCGCACCCCCGTTTCACCCAGCGCGCCCACCGGATCGGATATTCCGGAACTAGGATTCTCATCTCCGAGGAGTACCTAGGGACGACTGACAAGCGAAAGCGGCGGGAACTGGAGTTCCTCTTCCGTGAGGAAAACTACCCGCACCACCTCTCCTCAGGGCCGACGATGGAGCTTGGTGTCGACATCGGGGCGCTGGACGCTCTCTTGCTATATGGGACACCACCAAACATGAACGCTTACCTTCAACGGATCGGGCGGGCTGGCCGCAGCTCGCACTCGTCGATGGTCCACTCGGTAAGTCATCGCAATCCGATCGATTACTACTACTACGACAACCCCGACGAGCTCATCGACACCGACCCGACGCCTGTGCCCCTGAATGAACACAACGAGGAGGTCCTGCGCGTTTCGTTGTCCTGGGCCGTCTTCGACTACGTGGCAGCCCACTTCTCAATCCCTTGGGACGTCAGCCACCACGGCCGGGCCCGGTCGATCGACGGGGGAGATACCTACCACCGACGCAGCACCCGCGATCCGGTCGATCGCGAGGAAGCCAGCAAATTGACTCACGTCATGTCCCTGACGGCGAATACCTTGTCGCTGGGGGACGACGGCTCGAAACTGGCAGTCCTGGCCGAAGTCGTCGACGACTACAGATCTAACATCGGCGACCACCTCGCCGCCCTACTGGACTACCGGTACTGCGAGGACTGCGAGCGCCGGTACGTGGCAAACGCCGAGCGTTCTATTTGCGAGCGTGACGACTGTGGCGGTCGGATCCTGCATGCCGGTGCCCAGTTCGGACACCTTGTCGACGACGTCCTCGATCATTTCGAGGAGCGGTACATCACCCACTTCTCTGAGTACGAGCGGTCGCTAGAGGACGAACTGGCTAGCCTGCGCCGGCGTAATAGACAGCTCCGGAGCGAGCAGCAGCGTGCTGGCCCTAACGAACGTGGTCAGATCATGCGCGATCGGCGTGGTCTCCAGAACAGGATCAACATCCTCGGTGAGTACCTTTCTGATCTCGGGCATTCGAGTTATTTCGACTTCCTCCGGGAATCCAGAGAGTCAAAATACGACTTTTCGATGCGTAGCGTAGCGACGACAGCTGGACTGACGCTGGTCGACGAGGGGTATGACCGCCGGACGGTCGGCGATCAGGATAGTGGCCGGGCGATGCGAATGGCGCTCTCTGAACTCCACCCCGGCGCGGCGTACCTCGATGGTAGGGAAACTTACACTGTCGCTCGTGTCCGTTTCGACGAGAAGTCGGGATCGGACCTGCGAGAGGCGGTGAACGCGACCTCGGACGGCGAGAATCACTTGGCCGAGGAACTGGTCTGTCCCGCGTGTCACTCCACCTACGGTCACGCCGCAGTCGGTTGTGACTGCGAAGCCGACGTGCCACTGAAACGGCGACGACTCGCCGTGCTGGATTCGGTCGACGCCTACCACGACAATCTTCAGTTGACTTCGGAAGGCGACGAGACCCGATACCTGCACGACAACCCGAATCTGGGGGTTCAGAATACCTACACAGAACGTGAGACATCGATACTTGACTTTAGTCCCACCCGAACGTTCGAAGTCCGAACCGATGACCAAGAGCGACTCGGGACGTTGGAATATGGTGATTACTCAGTGCTCCTGCACACGGACGGCTACCGCACGAAGTACAAGTCTGGGGAAGTGGACGCCCGTGAGACACTATTCGAGGTGTGCGGTGAAGAGAACTGCCCCGGTGTCATCTACCGAGACAGCGACGACGAACGTCGGTGTAGCGCTGATTCCGAACACTTTCCGGACGGCCGTGGAGCGGACTCGGAGTTCGTCCGGTTGGGCTACCGCTACGACACGCAAGGGATCCGGATCGACCTGGATGACCGCGAGCTTTCACACACAATGGCACACGGCTTCCGAGTCGCACTCCAGTACCTCGGCGGCGTCACCATCCGCGAACTCGCCGAACACGTCGGTGAGGATCGGATCGATGTCTTTGAGTCACAAGAAGGCGGGTCCGACGTCGCCCGTCTTTTCTTCGAGCGGTCGGACGGAGATTTCCGGGCCTTCGACCGCGGCGTTGAACTTATGCGGAAGCAGTTCGGCTGCGACTGCGAGAACGGGTGTCCCTCGTGCCTTTACCAGTATGGGTGTGACGTCTGGAACGACCAGCGGTCGTTCGATCGGGACGGTCTCTGGGCGATTCTGAAGAGACATGGCCTCTCAATCCAACCGCTCGAGGAACGAACAGTAGAGGAACAGCTTACCGACTAACGACATCCCAAATATCCTACATTACCACCGATGGAATTTGACCCACTCGAACTCGCGGACACGATGCGAGAATCGTACGCAGAACACTACGCCAGCTCGCCCTCCCAGCGAGCCGTAAAGGAACTCATCTCCCGGTACCACGAAGGAGCGGGAGAGTCGCTTTCCGTCGACCTACCGGAGTTCATACGGACGGAGGGCCCCTATCTCCAAGCGCTCGATCTGGCTCGGATGAGCGACACGCCTTGGAAGACGTTCGCTGCCAATCACGGATTCCATGAGGACGTCACCCAGACGTTCACCGAAGCGGGCTTCCGATCACTGTTCGAGTTTCAGGAAGATGCAATCGAGGCGGTGATGGACGATCACCACACTCTCCTGACGGCTGGGACAGGTCGTGGCAAGACCGAAGGTTGGCTCATCCCGATTCTCCAGTTTATCTGTGAAGCAAAGGCCGACCAGCACGAGGCACATCCACCAGACAGCGTCAAATGCGTACTGACCTACCCGACCAAAGCACTTGCTCAAGACCAACTCAAGCGCCTGATCGACTACCTCTTCACGCTCAATCGTGATCGGTCACCCAACAAGAAAATCACGGTCGGTATCTACGATGGTGACACGAAACGCCGCGATCCGGATGAGCTGTCGTACCTCCAGACTACGTTCCAGTACTTCGACTGCCCCTGTGGCGAGTGTGACTCGTCGCTGACCGTCCGCCGGCGCTCGGACGACTCGTTTGTCGTCGAACCGTTGGCCGATCACGAGGATGACCTCGCCTTCGATTTCATCAAGGTCACCCGTGACGCTATCGTTGAGGCACCAGCGGACATCCTCTTGACCAATCCCGACACGATCAACTACCGGTTGTTCAACGTCAACGAACACGAAGAACAGCAGCGTTTCGTCGCCGAACCGAAATATTTTGTCTTCGACGAGATCCACGAGTACTCCGAACTGTTCGGATCATTCACCTCGGCGCTGATGCGACGGTACGTGCGGGAGCGTCAGGAACTCAACGGCTACGATAGCGAGGCCGAGGATGACCTCACGATCATCGGTGCGAGTGCGACTGTCGAAAACAAACTCGCTGTCTTCCAGCGCATCAACCCGTTCGTCGACCCCGATACCGCGGTCGTTGAGGAAGACAAACTCACGCTTGAGGCAGCCTTCCCCGAAACCATTCCGTCGGCGTTCACTGCGGAGGTACTGACCGACGACGACTTGATTGGGGGAAAGATCGATGTCGCACGGCAAGTTCTGGAGGCCGCTGCCGTGGATTCAGGTTCCAAAGAAGAAAGCGTCAGCGACGCCCTCTACGAACATCTTGTAGAAGAAAACGGTGGGCCCCTAGAGTTCGTTAGGGGCATCTACGCAACGTTACACGAGACACCGCTCCGACCGGACGAACTCCAGGAGCAATTGATCGAAACCTCGAATCTTACCGAGTCAGAGGCCGAGACGGTATTGGCGAATTTCATGACTATCGGCGAGGTCTCGGGTATCTTGGAACGCCGCGCCCATCTCTTCAGTTGGCCACTCGACGGCTATTACTCATGTCTCAACTGCGGTACAGTCTACGACACGCCACAGTCGTCTTGCACCGAGTGCGGCCACCACTTTGTCACCAAACTCTCGCTATGCAACCAGTGTGGCGAGGAATCCCTCGAATCTTGGTTCTGCCCGAACTGCGAGCGCCTCGTCCCCCACACCGTCACGTCCGAGGAGGGCCGGTTCGAATACTTCCAACGGAGAGAGTGCCAGTGTGAAACCATGAAGGGCGAGACCCCTGAGATGGTGCGGGTCTACTGGCGGCCATTCTACGAGTGCATTGACTGTGGTGAACGCCAGAAGATCGACCGTCAGCAGGAGTGTCCCTCGTGTGAGACGCCGATGGTTCTCGATGACGCCATGGAGAACCACGTCTGCTCGAATCCAGAGTGTAGCGAGACGGTGCTCGTTGAAGATGCTCGGGATCCGGCCTGCCACTCCTGTGATTCCACCGCCTTAGAACCCCTGGCGGACGAACACATCCAATACTGCACCGAGTGCGGGGAATATTACGAAGATCCGGAAGGCCAGGAGTGTACTGCCGCAGATTGCGACGGCGACCTGCAACCCAAGCGGTTCCTCGGATGGACCTGCAGCGATCCGGATTGTGGCGAGGTGTATTTCGGTCGTCCTCCGTCGAGTTGTGGTTGTGGTAAGCGTCGATTCGTTCGATCTTCACTGTTCGATGTTCGGATGGTAGATGAATGTCAGTCCTGCGAACAGACCTTCCTGCCGAACGGTGAGCACGACTGCGACTGTGAGGAACTCAACCTCGCCCGGCGAGCGAAGGGATACAGCAACTACCGGATGGTTGATGACAACGGCCGCCTGCGCGGGGCGAGCGACTTCCCCGGCGGACTCCCGTGCTACCACGAGGACCGGCGAGAAACCTACTCGAAGAGCGGACGGTATGACTCGATGCTCCGTGGTCCGGCTAACGCGGCCGTGACGACGGCGCGCTACCTGCTTCGCTCGCTGGCCGAGCGGGACGATTCGGCGACGTTCGGCGAATCGAAGATGCTCTCGTTCGCGGACAGTCAATCCGACATGAAGGAACTTGAGCGAAACTTCCGCGAACCTGAGGAGTCGTTCTTCTTCGACCAGTTGTTCGTCGATAGCGTCAGATCGACAGCCGACGGGACAGGGTGGACCTCACTCGCCGAAGTTGTTGACGCCGGTAGGAGCGACGCCGAGGCCTACGAAGCAGACCTGAAAGGTGAGACCGGGAAGGATCCGAAGATCTTCGAGAGACTGACTGGCTACGACCAGTCGGTCACCGAGTACCTGACCGAGGAACTCGTTTCACGGGTTCTCCCCGGAAAGTACAGCACGCGCTATCGCACCACTCAACTCACCAAGGAGGGCTTGATCGATGTCAAATTGAATGCAGACATCGAGAACCTCACGCCAGGAGAATGGAAGCTCCTATCCGAAAGCGTTGGGCAAAACCATCGGTACGAACCGAGCCTAATTGACGAGGTCGACAGTGGCCACGACCACCTAGAGTCTCTTATCGACCAGGGACTGCTGCGCCGCGTCGATGAGGATGGAAGCCGATACGTGCTGGTCGAGGAATCGGCGATCGAGTGTACGGTCGTCGACGACGAAACGCCGGTACACTACGTCCCCGGACGGGAGAAGTTCGTCACCTCGCTGCTGGCGGATCTCGGTGACGTTTCAGACGAAGCTGTGGCGTTCACCGCGACTCCCGAAGAACGTGCCGACTTTTCGCACTCGCACTTCTCGCTGACCGCTCAGCAGGTGGCAACGTCGGATCCGATGCTGTTGCTCGCTCGGGCGTACTACGGACAGACCGACCGGGACGAGCGGCGGAAGCTGGAGTACCAGTTCCGACAGGGTCGTTACCCCCACTTCCTCTCGTCTGGCCCGGCGATGGAACTCGGCGTCGACATCGGCGATCTCAACACGCTTCTACTGTATGGGACGCCACCGAACGCAAACTCTTACCTACAGCGAGTTGGACGAGCCGGACGGGCGTCCGGAAGCTCGCTGGTTCACTCGGTGAGCCAGCGTAACCCCATCGACTACTACTACCACGAACATCCCGAGGAACTCATATCCTCCGACCCGCAGCAAGTCCCGCTCAATGAGGTGAATCGGGAAGTGCTGCATCAATCGCTCACATGGGCGATCCTCGATTGGGCTGCGACGACTCGCTGGGTTCCGTGGCGTCGTGATCCCAGTGGCCTCGATGACTTCGTCGTCTGTCAGGATGATCCAACGCCCCGTACCGAACCGCCACCGAACGACGTACTCAGGTTCACCGAGTTACTTTCGACATCGAACTTCGAACTCCAGTTCGATGACGACGATGCTCCGCTCGAAGCGTTACGCACGCTGGTTGAAGAGAACAAAGATGAGGTCCGGGCGTGGTTACAGGACCTGCTTTCATTCGGCGTCTGTTCGGCTTGTGGGCGGAAACACGCTGACGGCTATGAAGGCACATGTCACCGGGACGGATGCAATGGGACCGTCGAATCGGTGGTGCAACGACACGGCGAGGCGATCGATGGGGCGCTGTGGGGTACTGAAGACCACCAGAGCTTCGAGGAATCTATCGTCGACCTGTATCACGTTCAACAGCGCGACATCGACAAGGACCTCGAAGAAATTGACCAGGAACTCGCTGATATTCGACGAGAAGAGCGGCGAACCCGTGACCGTGAACGGAAACGGGAACTCCGTGAGCGAAAGCAGCAGGTACGTCGCCGTGCCGACCAGTTGGACGACTACCTCTGGCGACTCGAAAAGATGGACTTCGGTCGATATCTGGACCGAGAAAGCCCGTCGGCGTTCGGTCTCCGTTCTGTCGGCGATTCCGTCGATTACCAACTCATTGGTGAGGAATTCGAGAGGATTAGCGATGGATCTCGTGCCAGGCGGATTGCGCTCTCGGAACTCCACCCCGGCGCAGCGTATTTGCACGACAGCGAGACGTACGTCGTCACCCGCATTTCTTGGGAACCCCGTGAAACGGAACGCATCAGCGAGCAGTTCGAAGATACCGCGATCTGTACGACATGCGGAAGTGAGTACGACACAGATACGGCCAACTGCGAGTCGTGCGGTACCCGGCTGAAACGACTCGTAACAGAGGTCCCAGAGCGGGTGACGGCCTACCGGTACGACCTCCCGATGAGTTTGACGCCAAACGCACGGCAACTTCGGCCGTCGAGCGTCTACCAGGCCGACGAGGAAATCCAGAGCACGTATGCCCCAGTCGAGACAGACGCTGGCGATTCGTTTGATCCCGAAGTGTCCTACGACATCATCGACGAAGACGGAGCCGTCCACGGACGGTTCGAATACGGTGACGTGACTCTCGTCGCTTCGACCAAGCAATACTGGGCCACCTACAAGAACGGTGGCTCTGATCCGTTGCCGAACGTCTTCGAAATGTGTGGTGTTAAAGGATGCAACGGTGTCATCGCGAGTGTCGGAAACTCTGCGTACTGCACGAGTAATGTCGAGCACGCGATTGAGGATAGCATCGCGGTACGACCCGCGACGAAGTTCTCAACCAAGGCCGCCCGCGTCCGATTCGATAGCGAGGAACTCGAACACGGCTTCTCACACGGGCTCAGGGTTGCACTCCAGTATATCGGGGGCGTCAGTGTCCGGCAGGTTCCCGAGTCGATTGAGGATGAGGGGACGTTGGTGTACGACTCGGACGAGGGGGGCAGCGGGATCACCGTCCTCCTTACCCAGGACGACGGCGCGAAGTTCGAACGCGCGACGCGAATCATGCGCGAGATGTTTTCGCCCGGCGAGTCGAAGTGCAACTGCGAGAACGGCTGTCCGCACTGCATCTACCAGTACGGTTGTGTCGAACAGAACGACCCCGACTCGTTCGATAAGGAGGAACTGCTCGAACTGCTAAGCCACGATCTGCACCTGGAAGTGAGAAGTGATGACTGATGGAGAACTCACTACCGTAGCCGAACGCCTGCGAACGAGATCCCCTAAGCGTCTCTGGGGACTCTCCCCGGAGAGTGTCTACACCGCACTTGCCGCAAGGTCAGCGAACGATTCTCTCACTGACCGGCTCTCGACACATGTTAGGGCCGAGATGCTTCGGACAAACGGTGAACGCGACCCGGAAGATGTTGCCAGGATCCACGACTGGATTCTGAAGGAGTTCGACCTCGTTAATAACGGCGAACCCACGCTGCTGGGTATGGTCATTCTTGCAGCCGAAGAGCCCCAACAGCTCGTGAGAGCGATTGCTGTGAACTGCCTTCGAATGGCTGAGGTGGTGCTTCGGTCCTGCAATGACATCGAGGAATCGCTCCCGCGACGAGAGTTCGATAGTCTCCTTGCCGACGACTGGGAAGAAACCGTCCTCGGGTCGTTGCTCGGATCACTGGGGTTCGTAACGAGCTATCCCGATAGCGTCGAACCGCACCACGAGCGAATCGAATCAGCACTGAACGCACAGGATGAGATCTCCGAGGACACAGCGATTGCAGAGGCCTACAGGCGGATTCTCCCTCAGCTCGTGGACGTTGAGGAAGAGCAGTGTCTCGAAGACATCGTGGAACAAGTGACGGGGGTCGCTCTGAGCGAGGACACGGAGGCGATGGAGATCGTTGCAGCGCTCGTCGACGCACCGACGGTATTTGTCGATCCCGACGAACTCGATGATGCGATCGATGGACAGCGTAAGAAATACGACCAGGAATTTCAGGTTCTCCGGCCGCTTCTCGCACCAACGAGTGAGTCCACTCTCAGGCGTGTTGATACGTCTAATTCGGTTGATGAGTCGGCAGTTGCAAACGTACAGGCTGACGATGGTAGCAAATTTCTCGTCAACGTCCTCGCCACGATTTCCGCTCACTCTGAGTTCGAAATGTTCGACGTTCAATTCCTCACCGACAGACTCTCGATGACGCCGTACGCAGTTTACCGGACCCTGTCGGCAATACCAGGCGTCAACTGTAAAGTACGTGATGAGGGAGTGATCGAGTTCGACTCGGTTCCATTGACGGTCGACGGAGACGACCTTCGAGAGGAATATACATCTCATCTCCTGACCCGATGTTCGAAAGTGCAACAACGGATCAATGCGCTGTCAGACGTTTCAGTGTCGACGTCTCCTGAACCAGTCGCTCTGAACAGGATCGTGGCTGAGGACTATGCTTCCCTTGACAACGGAGACGTCGCTCCGGCGTACTTCACCTATACGCTCGTAGATCCAGATGTTCTCGGTGAGAAGAAGATGGACGCCTATGTGGACGATTCCCGCGGACTGGGTCGGGAACGGGCTCAACTCCGCCGCTGGCACAAAAATCAACCGCCAGGATTGCGTTCGTATACGGCGATGACCGATCGACTGTTCAGCCTTGGACTGGAACGGGAGCTCGATAGCAAGATACTGCGGATCATGACCCCGTTCGATGACGATACCTTCAACGAGTACGTCTCTCAGATTCGGCGACTCCTCGAACAAGGCTTCGAACTGCGCTTACTCACGCGCCATACGAAGGAGGAATGGGAATGGCGACGCCTCCAGCGCAATCTCCTGAGCGAGATAAAGGATCATCGTAATCGTGTTACTGTTCACACCTACTCACGGTTCAAAGAGTATCAACGAGTCCGTCCCGAGATGGACTTCCAGAACCTCGGTGAATTCGGAATTCATGGGAAACTGCAGACGATCGGGCAGCCAGAAGAAGGGGCCGCGCTTCTCGGTTCGGCGAACTTCATGGAGAACAGTTACGACTGGAATCCAGAGTGTGGCGTTTACACTGAACGAACCCAATTCGTTGACGCCGCCATCGAATTTTTCGACATTGTCTGGAACGTTTCTGAAGCTGACGAGCTCTCAATCGAACGGTTACAGGAGATTCCAGACCGACAGTTAGTACCAACCTATTACAGTTAGCTTAGGAAATGTATTCGATTACCTGAATTGAGGCGTTAAGGCCCCTTCCTCAACGAGCGAGCGAGTAGGGTGGGGTAGTTCACTATTTCCACAGATGGCTCTCTTACAGTTTTCAGAAGGGAGGACTCGATTACCACCGATGGAGGATGGCAACTCCCAAGCCTCCCAGTTCGGACGACGAAATCGATCAGGATTCACCACGCATCCCACTACGTGGCGAGTCCGCCGTCCACTGTCGGCTAGGAGACCGAGGTACAAAGATATTCTCTGTTTATAACAGATCTGACTGTTCTCTATCAATATTTAGGCAAATGAAGAATACAGTACTCTACACCGATCGAATTCCAATAACCTGATCGCTTCTCAAATTGGCTTAACTCGACTGTGCCTATACGAGAAATCTATTGGCGAGTCCCTATTCATATGTTAGAATATAATAATATAATACATAAGTTGAATGACTTTCTTGAGAAGGCGCTTCCTACAGTCATCAAAGAAGAGATCCGTACAAACGAATGGGCTGATAGTCAAAGCACTATAGAATTTCGTGAGCACCTCGCAGACCTCACATTCGAACGGGAAGTCCCGGAAGGTGAGTATGATTTAGTCCTCTATGAAGAAATCAAGAGGCTTTTTTTAAGATTCAATGTCACCGCTATTTTGGGATTGCTCCGAGCGCATTCGTCGAGGCGTCACAGTATGCCGACCGTTATTTCGTCCGGAGCTCCCATTTTTCAATACGTCTGTAATTCCACGAATGAATTTATTCAATTTCTATTTATTCATTTCTTCTTTGAGTTCGACATATTGGCTAATGATAGATAAGGACCGTTCGAGATAGGGTTCGACGTTTGGACTCCGACATTCAAGTTTGAGTCGTTCATTTCGCCAATCTTGGCCCTCCTTCCCAGCCCAAATTCCATAAACAGATACTTTTGGTAGTTTGATGACGCCAAAGAGGATTGCGAGCATATAAATCATGTCCGCAAGTTCATCCCAGGAGGCTGTTGTTTTTCGTGGGAGTGTGTGAGGAAACTCGATATGTTGTGCTAATATTCGACATGACTGAGCTCGTTCAATAAAATTGCGGTCATTACTGAAGAGGATCACATCCTTACGCTCAGATTGTTGGTATTCTTCGTAGCCAGTGACAATTGCCTCATCTCCTTTCTCAGTCACTAACTCATCGGCATATTGGTGATCACGAATTTGACGATAATGTATCATACCAAGACGCCCTTGTCGATTCGCGCCGGAAGGTTGGTTGAACACTCGACTGAACGCAGATCCGAATGCCTTTTCCAGCGGACGGGTATTGCTGTGTTTGTAGTCCCAATCTAATTCATCACGGACGCCCGTAGCAAGAGCGAACCCGTTTACTGTCGGTTTGTAACCCCAATATCCTCGTTGACGGATACTGAGTACGTCAGCAATCCGCCACGGAAGCAAGTTTGTATCAAACCCGGCAAACACAGGTCTGTGTCCAGCATTCAGATCAGGCGTCCCGTGACGATCCAGAAATGTATTCACCTCCTCACGATTTACGAGTCCTAAAACACCCGCAGCAACGAAGCAATTTCGATACGCATGGACGCTTGGAAGATCATCCACGGCGGGAGATCCGTGTTCCCTGTCAACATCACCTCGATAAGTACTGTATTCATCATTTCTAGTTTTAAAATAGATTTCACTTTCAGTCGGATCAGTCAGTGAAAATTCAACCAATGGTCCAAAGTGGTCACTTGGATGTGTGATGAAAATCCTATTTAGACCTTCATTGTGAAGTGCATTCAGGAGTACCGAGAGTTGTCGACGCTTAATCTTCATCAAATCATCTCCTTAAAATCATAGAGAGTAGTGCTGGTTCGTGGAAGTTCGAAGAACAAGTGACCCCGCCGACGCAGGTTGAGATAAAGATAATAAACATGGTCAGCATCGTACCGCAGACCTGCCGCGAACGCAATTGCAGTCATGAATTTCCGTCCGGGAGTCACATCAACAGCGACCGCCGCGTCAGCTGCTTTTGTATCTTCAATTCCTCCCTTCACGTGCGCGTAAATCGCGTCGAAATCATCCTCGGAGTTCAGTGGCGAGATTTGGATATCTGGGTCGCTATGACCATATGATGTTAAGATTTCGGTGACAAGTGTCTCAACAACAGCCATTGTATCAGTTACCTTTGGTGTATTCAACATATAGACTCGGTCTGGAATATATCCTTCTTCACATGCAGCTAGTAACGGGTTGACCACTGATTCAACATTCGTACTTGCAGTGGTGACCCAAGCTCGATCCATGTATACTATCAGTATCAGGTCTGCAATCAAAATTTCGCCTTAAGTGAATTATTCAAATCTTGTTTAATATTATATGTTGTTGAATAGATCCGCTAATCCAAAAGATTGAGGTAAATGATTATGATGATTTATATCTAAATCTTGAACCACATCGAGTGAGATCTGACGTAAGGTTCGAAGATCGTCATAGACCGTTGACTGCGAAAACGTACTCGTCTCGCTGAGTATTAGTGTCAGTTATTCATCTCGTTTGAGAAGCTTCGAATAGTGGTATGCGAGGACTCACAACCGGCAGCGAACCCAATACCGAACTGAAATCACGATCTCTAACATCCAATGCTACTCGCATGTCAATACGACGGTTGAATAAAGGCTTGTTGAGAAAAGCGAGCTCACGTCGCGCAAATCACCGTACGGTCATTGACCACGATGAACGGCTGATCACCACTATGCCATGTTTATAACAGAAATTTAAATGTTACAATATATGAATCAAATCGCAGTAGATCGAGGATGCAGCAACTCGTGACGAACGAGTCATCCCTCACGTGGGTTTCATCGAAAAACACCTCCACCTTTTAGCATAAAAATTTTAGTTGGTGAAGGTCTTCTGGGTATAATCTACAAAATCAATAGTTCTCTGGTGAAATCGGCTGTGATATGGGATTGTTTTTCGTCCACTGCTGAGTCCAGTATCCTGCTACAGATGGAGAGCACTTGTCTAATGTTCCCCTGTGAACGCTGTAGTATGTGATCGAGACTCCCTTCAGTAAACGGTTGCACCGTATCGTCACTAGTATTGCCTGTCCGCTCGCGATCTAGATACTCATTTACCAGCTCATAGAGGTGCTCGCTGGTTAACGGACGAAGCGCTACTTCTCGGCCGATACGCTCGCTAAATGCATGGTACTCGCTCATTACGTCCTGCCAAACCTCTGGTGCGCAGCCGAATAGCATACACAGGCCTGAACTATTTTGGTCCATTAGATGGCGAATGCTGTTGAGCGTACCCTGTTCGTTCTTTGGCGAAAGGCGTGCAATACTCTCAAATTCATCGACAAAAACGAATACTCCGGTGTAGCCGAGAGCGAGCAACGTGTTCTTGAGCGCGGTGAATGCTCGCACACCCATCGTGTCGTCATCAAGTGCGCTATGGATCTCCATCTCTTTGCGCTGTTCGTATCTGATCCCCTCTGCGGTGAGCCACTGCCAGGCGTAGAGATTGGTATCCTCGTACACCATATGGATGATCGCACGCGCGAAATCAGCAAACTTCGTGATATTGCTCAACTGCCGAATCGCTTCTGGTACAATTTCGGAGAGTAGGACATCCCCCTCATCAATGAGCGACCGCATCGCTTCTGGACCTGTCGGATTGACATCAGTGACCTCGCGTGTAATCGATGCGAGGTACTCGTATGCCACGTTTTGAAGGCGGTTGAACCCGATATCATATACGAATTCGTGATAGATATCGAGGAATCCCTCCCCCGGTTGGGCGACGTAACCAACGACCACGTCTTCGCGGTCCCGCAGTAGTGATCGGGTATATTTGAGAGTATGGGACTTTCCATTGCCATATTTCCCAGTGATCACGAGATGTTTGGACTTTCCTGTTGAAAGGACCGATGAGACAGTCGAGCTGATCGATGTGGTAACGTGCTGTTGACCGCAGAAGATTTCCGGGTTCTCAGCTGGTACAGGGCTGTAGGGGAACGGATTTGCTTCGAGGTTGTACTGTGAGTAGTCGCGCTGCTCATCGGTGATAGTGAATCCATCGGACATTAGGTATCCTCCTGATCGAAGGTGATACCGCGGTCGTGAACCGCGAGATAATAGAATTGTTTACTAAACGATTCTACACCGGCCATCACTTGCTGACTCGACTGGAATGTCGAGACCAATTCCCCGTCGTCAGCAAGTTCGATTCGCTTGATTCCGAGCGTGGCATCCTTAGCCGCTGTATCTATCGGAGCCCCTGATAATTCGAGTTTCCCGACATTCTGTTGGCAGAGCGCCACCAATGCATGATCGAACCCACTACGTGGACATCGCGTTCGCTCACATACTTCTTCACGGAGACGGGGGATTGACAGGTACCGCTGCCGTAGACTAACTCCCGCAGTTTGCTCCAAGTCGTCGTATACACTGAGCAGTACGTAGGCGAAGTTGCTCGGAACATCGGCTTGTAGCGATAGATAGTAATTCCCGGTGAAGGCGTTGCGCTGAACGTGACCTAATCGCTCAGCCCAGTCGCCAAGAACTTCGATACTGGTCTGATTATACGAATAGGGTGTGTACTGCGAGTTCTCTTCAAGCCGTTCCAGTATTGACTCTAAGTCGGCTGGTTCTACCTCTGCTAGCACGTCCAGAAAGGCACTGTAGTGGGGGCTTCTAGTCGTAAGGATGGTACTCACGTGAGCCCAGTCTTCATCCCGTATCGCCTCCAAGAAGGATCCACCGATGCTGGTTGTGGAATAGAGCAGATCATCACCCTCCTCATCCTCCTGTAACAAACCGATTCGATTTGCCTCCAGGATAGCCTCACGAGCGCGACGGTATGTCACGTCGAGTGCCTTTTCGATCTCTTCTGTTGATTTCTTTCCACTTTCACAGATATGCGTAAGTTCGACAAGTCGACTAAGAGTAACCGGACGGACGGTGGCACGTTCGTCGCTCATGCAAGTCCTCGAACTTGTTGCTTCGCGATTTTGTATGCTCGTTGAGTCACCTCGTTCCCCTGAAAGCGGAGATCAAGATAGTGCTCGACATCACGACCGGATTCTACGATATAGCGAAACCGACGAAGTTCAGTGGCGAGTGCCCAGAGGTTATGTTGTGTGAGAGCGTTGCGATCTTCTCTGATATCATCTAGTTTCCGCTGACCACATACCGGGCAAGGACAAGGGAGCATATCCATGTCTTCAATATTCTGTAACTCTTCACCACCGAAGCCTGGTATGAGGTAGTTCCTGTTCCCAGCACTTCTGATGAATGCCGATGAGTCGAAGCTATCTACACCGAGATACAGTAACAGCGGTTGATATACGAGCCCACCTAAACCATATACGTGTAAGTGTTTGTCTGTGGCCTGTCGAGCTGCGATAACTAATTTTGTGACTTTTTTATAGTCTGTTCGAATCGGGACTAGACTGCCGAGCGCATACCCATCGAATGTGCCGTGTTTCTCTAGGTACCGAATATTGTTACGGATAGTTTCTGGATCATACCCGTGAACACTCGCTAGAAGATGGGCATCGCAGTCATGATGATCACTCGCCTCCAACGCAAATTGGATATTCTGATTGATCCGTCGTTGGTTTACTGTTGTGCGGTTTTCACGAGTGATCGGTATGTCGACTGTCCCGTAGATATCGGCTTTCAGTTGGTGCTGAGTCTCTAGCGTATCTGCCGGAGTGGTGTCCAGTTCTTCGCTGACGAAATCGAATCCACCACTATCTGCAAACACTATAGTATTTTCTGGTACATCTAGCTCTTCTCGCAGGCTGACGCCGTTCATTAGTCGATTCCACATCGGTTTTCGATTCCGGATCGATCGAGCGTTGATCATCGCTGCTGAAAAATCTGGTATAGTGGTAACATATGATGGTGTATTATCACTCGATCGCTTGCCGATGTTCCGAACTGGAAAGAGAACAGGTGTCTGTAACTCTCCGTGGGGTAAATCAAGTTCTCGTCGTCTGTACAACATAACTCACAATCGGATTGAATGTCCTATCATATATATGATTGAGATATTGGACATTCTATAAATATGTAATTTAAAAGTTCCGGGACATCACTTAAATAACATATTCTATATTATAACTAAATTTAATATTTCTCAAATGCTACTTGTGTCGGCTCTTCTTCGACATGACGGCAAAGCTGTTCTATTTTTTTAGGAGTCAGATCACCGGTATTGTTGAGATATCGTGCAAAATTCTGTAGGTATCTACCTTTCAAACCAATGACAATTGTGCTGTGTTCTTTGGCGTCCTCCGTTCGGGCAGGTACTGACACAATATTGTCGAACTGTTCATCGACAATCTCGCGATTAAACACGACACCTATCCTGTTAGGAGGGATCTTTTGCACCATCTGATCAATGTCGATACTGGTGTAGTAGTCACTTCCCAGTGCGAAAAAGACAAGATCATAATCATATTCAGACAACACCTTCTCGACGTCTTCCTTTATATTCAGGCGCGCAGATCGCTCTCGAATCTCATTGACCCTCATTGAGTTGAATGTAACTTCGTAAGGTGGGAGTGCCTCGTTTTCGGACACAAGACCGAAACCAGCACTAATGAAATATCTAGTTACATTATATCCCTCCGAGGAAAGCCGTCGCACTGCTTGCTTGATATATTTCTGTTGCCGACCCGTGTAGAGATCACGAGCGGCGATTTCAGGCACGTTCTTTTGATTCAGAAGCTCCTTTCTGCTGACTCCGTCTAACTCATTTATGTCGAATACGGGAGCACTCTCCGGTGCTTCCTTCACTCCGGAACATTGGTCAATAACGAGAATATCAAGATCGTCGTCAACATCTATCTGTGGAGGGCACGGAAGGAAATCTGATCCCGCTGAGTAATCCTCACCGAAGTCGTGGAGAACAGTTTCCCGTAGATCTTTGGCACGTTCAAAACAACGTAGTTCACAATCTGTATCTTCGACTGCTGTGCTTACGGTATCTTCAAGAACTCCGTTTGGTGTATGGACATAGAGACGTTGATACCGTCCAACTTGTTTTTTGAGATTCGCTGCCATCTCTTCCGGCCCAAGAGAGATTGTTGAAGGCGTTGCTTTCCACCATTCGAGTACTCCACCGGCATTGAGCATACCAATCTCTGCTACAGGTAAGTCATGGACATGGCGCCAAAAATCAGAATGTTTCTTACTCAGATACTCCTCGACGGAGCTATAGTTGTTCCCAGACGCTGTAGCTGGCGTTACGATCAGCGTTTTCGGGAGCTCTCGAGCAAATTCATCGTAGAAACGACGCGTGTTGTGGAATCCACGACGTCGATTTCGATCATTACCTCGGAATATACAAACTTCGACACCGTTTTCAGTGCAAACGGGGCAGTCACATTTCTCCCACGGTCGACTCTTGAGGGTTTCCTGATATTCCTCTAATAGATCATCATCGCCAATCCATTCTGCGTAGTCACGAACGACGGTCCAGATCTCTTCATAAGAGGTTGATGCAGCCTCTTCACGGAGAATTTCTGTCATCCGAGGGAATGATTCGAACACTCGCTCGGCAGTCTCAAGGAGATCCTCATATTCGCTTACGTCGACTGGATCTTCGGGGTCGTCTTTACGAAGCAGTTTGATGAGTTTGTTCCGTAGGTTATCGCTGAAATTCGCCTGCAGTTCCTGCCCATATTCGAAATGGTCTCTGAAGATCGACTCAATTTCTCGTAGGCGCGAAGCATCGAACTGATCGTTGTGACGATGTTCACGGAGATACTCTAGTGTCGCGGGCAGAACCGGTTCGGTCTGCTGGTGCCAATCCTCAAGAGCATCGACAATCGAACCCTCAGCGGCGTAGGCCCGTAGTGCTACTAATACCTCCCTACCGCGCAATGACTTCTCTATGCCCATGTCAAGGCCATCACGATACGAGGGATACCGAACCCGAATAGCATCGTATCGGTCGTTCTTATCGAGCCGGTAGTTCTTACCGCCAGTCCACGCAGAGCGTAACATACTCGCACTGTCGAAACTGGCCATGCCAGACCGGCCGACGGTCTCAAATCCATCAGTCTTTGCGAAGCCAAAGACGTGTGAGTCGATACGAGTTTCGTACTCTCGCTCAAATGCCTTGACTGTCTTTCCGACACCTTTGACGATCTTCCGAACCTCGTGAATAGGACTGCCAGCAACTCCACCGATACCAAGGTAATCATACCCGATATTGAGAACGTCTTCGGTTGCCTCGATGTACGACTCAGGAGTCCACCCTTGAATGGCGACCATCAATCGGAATGGGTAGTCGCCACTCTCGTACAGATCATACATCTCTTGGGCGTTCTGCAGTGTTAGCTTGTATCGGAACTCCTTGTCGTTCTCACGATAGACTGCCCGCGAATCACGTGCGAACTCTGTAAGTATAGTGTCGAGATCGCCTTGAAAGTCCTCAGCAGCAAATTGTTCGATCTCTTCCACCGTTCCATTTCGGATCGTTGGTTCGTATTTATCGATATAATCTGGCCATTCATCGGGCCATTCGTCAATCATCAGATCTACGGCATCCGAAATATGATCTGGGATGTCACTCTTTTTGAATTCTTCACCGAATGCACGCTCATCGAGATACAACCGCCCCTTGTCCTTACCAGATCCCAATACGAGGTGATCGATGGTAACACCAATTGTAACCTCAAGAGTCTCATAGAACTCGAGCATCTCCGCATTTCCATATGGAGGAAATGGGAGCGATTTGTAGCCCCACGCTCCACAGTCGCTAATCGTTGGGAGCCAATCGGGAATAGAAAGGACCGGATCGTCGTAGACACCGTGTTGAGCGAGTCGATTGGACTTTCTCTTCGATTCCTCTACTTGTTCACGAGAGATGAGAACGCCGTCGATAGGTGTCGTGTCCCGTTCAAAGATATCCCAAATGTAATCCAACTCACGCTCCTGACGGTTGAGACTAGAGAGTTCGTCGTGCTTGAAGTCGTAGTGAGCATCAACTGCATCATCCCATTCAGGAACGTAGAACCTCACAGATCATATTCACCATCTTATGGTTACTTGGTTCCGGCATATGAATGTCCCTTTCTCATTCCACTCGAAATGCTCTTGATGGCGATGGTACTCTATCGATAATACTTAGTGAATACCTGGAGACTCCAATAGTATGTCTTTGAAACGGCGCTCCACAGATTCTCTCCAAAACGCTAGGGAACGGACTCTTGAGGTAGGGGCAGATCGACCAATCCGTATTAGTTCGGGTCATCGAATCCTCCATCACGATGGGAAGTGTAGCCGTCCACACGGTCACAATTACGAGATTTCGGTAAAAGTCACGGGTATACTTACCGACAAGGGCTGGATCGTTGATAAAGGAGATATTACTTCGATCATATCTAGGTGGGACCATCGATTCCTTCTTGAAGAAGGTGACCCTCTCATCAACGCTTTCGAACAAAGTGGTGATGGTGATAGTATCGTGGTCCTCGAACATCCCCCGACTGCAGAAGTGATGAGTGTACTTCTGGAGAAGCGGCTTTTAGATGAGCTACCTGATACTGTCTCCGAGGTCTCGGTTCAGGTACGCGAAACGTCTGAACTCTGCGCTGGAGCAACATACTGAGATGCCAGTTAACACCACTAGTACCGACTCTGAAGAGATTGCTGAAGGAAAGACACTACCAATCAACGAGTTGTTCTATTCGCTGCAGGGAGAAGGCAAGCTCGCTGGCGTACCGAGCATCTTCGTTCGCACCAGCGGTTGTAACCTTCGGTGTTGGTTCTGCGATTCGTATCACACCTCATGGGAGCCGACACACGCACGAATGGTTCTTGACGATATCATCGAGGAAATTCGGACGTACGAGAAAGCCAAACACGTCGTTCTCACCGGTGGAGAGCCACTCATACACGATGAATCGGTCTCACTGCTAGAGCGATTGAACGAATTAGGATATCACACAACGGTCGAAACGAACGGCACGATCTATCATGACGCACCAATCGACCTAGCGAGTATCAGTCCAAAACTATCGTCCAGTACTCCGACCCACGAGAAAGATCCAAAGGGCGAGGGTGAGTGGGCTG
Source organism: Halocatena marina (assembly GCF_023276375.1). Taxonomy (GTDB): domain Archaea; phylum Halobacteriota; class Halobacteria; order Halobacteriales; family Haloarculaceae; genus Halocatena; species Halocatena marina. The sequence continues at coordinate 2,892,527 of NZ_JALLPK010000001.1, forward strand.
AACGGCATGAAAAACAGCGCGTGGATATACACGTGCTGTCAGCATTGGTCGACGCCTACGAGTCACAACTCAAATTTGTTGTAACGGGACCTGCGGATCTACAGGAAATTGAGCGGATTGTCAACCGGGTGCGGGACGCGGCGACGACAACTGTCTCAAATTCTGATGTGCTGTTGATGCCGGAAGGAGCCACTCAGGAGGAACTAGATGAACGACGCAACGAGGTTGCCGAACTCGCGATGCAGTACGGGTATCAATATACTCCTCGACTCCATGTTGACCTCTGGAACGACGCTCCTGGCACGTAATATGACGAGTAATCACTCCCGATTAACGGATAGAAACAATGACGCCGAAGAACGTATCGACTGGGAGAAAGCACAACGTGGTGTCCGACTGCTTCAAGGAGTAGTCGGACAAGATGCCGATAGCACTGGACTAACCGAGACGTGGCAACGCCGAGTGCCCGAAACATTCGCGACGCTAACTGAAGGTGACTGTATCTCATCGAAGCCGACCATGCGGACGTTCGATGCCACATCGGATGACATCGTAGTCAAGACGGGGATTCCAGTGTATTCACTCTGTGAGCATCATTTACTGCCGTTTTTCGGTACGATTCACCTCGCGTATCGGCCGAACGGTCAGGTTGTTGGACTCTCAAAACTCACGCGGTACGTTCGCTGGCAATCACGCCGACTCACGATGCAGGAACAACTGACAACAGATATCGCGTCGGGGTTAGCGGAGGAACTTGATGCTGCAATGGTCCTTGTGGAGTTGAACGCAACTCATCTCTGTGAAGCCATGCGTGGCATCGAGACTAAAAGTATGACCACAACCAGAGCGACTATCGGTGAACCGACAGAAGAAGAACGCGAGCAGTTCCAGACTGCTGTTGTCCGTGGAGAGGGAGAACGATGAACGAAAAGCGCGCAGTTATCCTTGCCTCTGGGGGAATGGACAGTGCAACCGCTGCGGCAGTTGCACAAGATGAAGGCTACGAACTATATATGCTCCACACTTCCTACGGTCAACGGACAGAATCAAAGGAATACGAGTGTGCAAAAGCACAGGCTAAACACTACGACGCTGCCGATTTTTTATACCTCACGACGGATCACCTCTCGAAGATCGGTGCATCCAGCCTGACCGACGAAAAGCTGGATGTGGCTGAAGCCGATCTTGAGAGTGACGAAATACCGAACTCGTATGTTCCCTTCCGGAATGCGAATCTGCTTTCGATGGCCGTTTCGTATGCCGAGGCTAATGACTGTGACGCAGTGTTCATAGGTGCTCATTCTGAGGATTTCTCAGGATATCCGGATTGCAGGCCGCAGTTCTTCGACGCATTCCAGCAGGTTGTGAACGCTGGCACGAAAGACGAAACACAACTCAGTATCGAGGCGCCATTTGTCGAGTGGTCGAAGACAGATATCGTCGAATGCGGACTCGGACTAGATGTCCCATACGAGCTTACTTGGAGTTGTTATCGAAAGGAGGGACCTGCGTGTGGAACTTGTGACGCCTGTGCATTTCGGCTTCAGGCATTCCAGAACCTCAGCGAGCAGGATTCGATTGGGTACGTCGAGTGCCCCGATTACACTGAATAAATGACCGTCTCATCGAAGGGAGCGGTCTGGAATTGAACACATACGCTGTCAGACACTCAGAGCGACCCGACGACGGCGGAGTCGTCGCGGGATCGATCCCGCAGCGGCGTTCCTACATCGACTCGGTGAGAAACACGATGTCTCCGACGCCGAGTTTCTGGTGGATGCTGTGGACTACCTGACTGCCCTCGCGCGGCGAGAGTTGCTCGACAGTCATCTCATGGTTCTTGGTTGATAAATCCAGATGGATCGGGAGGTCTCGTTCCGTTCCTTTCGGTTGTTCTTTAAATAATAGATCTGGTCCCTCTCCTGGTCGGTCGACGATTTCCGAATCAAGCGAGGCAGAGAGGTCCCTTCGTTCACCACCAAGGGCTGCCGACCAGAACTCAGCCAGTCGAGCTGCATCAGTACAAGCAAAGGTAATATATTCTACCCTTCCCATGCACGCTGGTTATTCACAACGTTGAAAAGAGCTACTGGTGTCGGAAAGTGCCGCCATATCTGTCAATAGGATATCGTCCTCACAAGTTGAATGTGACTAAGAGAGGTAACTAAACAACGAGACGATTAACGGTGCTATCAAACAGAAGTTCAGTGCGGTCATGCATCTAGTGGAAGCAGTTCCGTGAGTTCGTACTCAAAGTGTGCGCCCACGACACCGGACGAACTCTCGCTGTCTTGAACGAGGAGTCGCGAAATTCTGTGCTTCTAAGAACGACCGGTTGCTGGATATAGAGCGTGTAGTCAGCAATTTCCAAAAACATTCCGTTGTTGATATTCTTGTCAGACGTTCACGGTTTCACTTTCACTCCATCTGGCGAGTATTGACTCCTACCCTCCTCGTACGTGAGCACGGTACTTCCCATGCAGTCGCCGCTCGAAATCAATACCTCAGAGCAGTATTAGCTCCGTAATCGAGATGTGAGTGATTCTCCGAACATCGGGGGCGACCACTACTTTTCGGACTACAACGTGACACGCCCCGAGGACGTCACGGTTGCTGACGTCCCATCAGCGGACAATGAGGCGATACGGACTATCGACCTCGAAGCGCTTGACCAGCAGGAAACCATCGGCAAGTGGCAGGTCACTGGGTCAGCAGAACGGATCGAAGAGTTGTGGCCCACACTCGTTGCAGATGCAGAGGCAGGTCTCATCTGGGCAGTGAAAGCCATGACTGCGTTCGGGTATGAGGAACTCTCGATGTACGATGACTATCTCCTCACGGTCTACACACCCAACTATTTCGAGCGCCACGATGTCAACCGAGTCAGAACTCATCTCCGAAACGAACGCGACGTTACTCACGAACTGTACTACAAGCCTGATATCTATACCGCGAAGGGAATCGTGGCTGAGACAGCCGAACAGTTTGGCCTCTCAGTTCCAGCGAGATACGTGGACTAGCGGTTCACTGGAGCTACTCTCCCACAAACACATCGACACGTATGCCAACGGGTGAAATTCGGGAGGCTGTCGCAGCCGATGCTAGCGACCTCGTGACGGTCTATCAGAGCGCGTATCGCGAGAATCGTGACCGTGGGTTCTCTGCGAAGATGGAGTCCGTCAACGAACGTACTGTCGCAGAGTGGATCGACGAATACCGGGTGTACGTCGCCACTGTCGACGGTGACGTTATTGGAGGTGTTCGTCTCGAAGAGACCGCGTCAGAGCGAGTGAAGCTCAGTCGTCTGGGCGTCCACGATCAGTGGAAAGGCAAAGGCGTCGGGAGTCGATTAATAGAGTATGCCGAGAACGCGATGCGAGCGTCGGGATATGCTACTATCTGGCTGACGACACCGCAAGACCATCCGTATCTTCCCGAGGTGTATCGTCGGCGCGGATACGAGAAGACAGGGCTGTATCCGCTGGAATATCGCAGGTATGACGAAATCATCATGGAAAAACAACTCTGAGATGGCTACCGTACTACTATCAGTCGGTCACCGATACCCATCGTTTCATATTAGATGTGGTCCGGAAGGGAGCAACAGAGCCAACGAAATCACCAACCAAACAGAAGGCTGACTAGCTCTGGTTATCTTGGTTTTAAATATCGAACACAGATAAACAGTGGCGGGCCGTCACGGAGTACGGTCGCAAACTTGGGAGTGGCCTCGCTGAAAGCGTCAGTCACTACCGGTTCGACAACTTGCTCGACGACAAACCCGTTATTGAGCGCTGGATCGAACATCCCCGCAAGCGGTCGTCGATAGAACGGGACGACACATTCGCTGTCTTCGTCGCCCCAGTCCCGGTCCACCTGTTCGATTTCTGGATAGGAGGCCTCCTCGGCAAGGATCTGCTCCCGGACAGGATATTCCGCTTCTATGTAGTCCCGTACAGGATGACTGGTCGACACCACGACCTGCCCACCGGGCATGAGAATGCGATTGAAGCCAGCGAATACGGCCTCCCACGCTTCGATGTGTTCGAGTGCGAGCTGACAGAGCACGAGATCAAACGCGTCGTCCTCGAGACACGGAAGCCCATCAGTGAGATCGGCTTGATTCACCTCCACCCGATCATCATCGGCGAATCGCTCCTGTGCGTGGCTGAGCATTTCGGGGCTGGCATCAACACCGACTGCGGTCGCTCCACACTCGACAATCCGCTCGGTGTAGAAACCGTTCCCACAGGCTGCATCAAGCACGTGGATGCCGTCAAGGGATGGAAGCAACGATTGAACAGCCGGCCACTCGTACTGTTCTCGGACAGCACTGGTGGTGATATCATCGTAGCTCGTCGCGAGTTGATCGTACACGGCTTGGGAAATTGGGGACTCCTCGTCTGATGACACAGTGGTCTTCGGTACTAATGGACTATTGATATACTTTCTCTCGGTGGCTTTGGTCGTGATTCAATATAGTGTTGATATGTCTATCGAACGAAGCCGATGATTCTGAGGGAACACAATCTCAGAGACTGTTTCAAACCTCGATGGTAATGCACTGGTGGTAGGTATGCACTGTGGGGGTCGCAGCTCGATTGTTCTCCAACGATTCATTCCGTCGAACCTCTATGTTACCCGGTTGTCTCTAGTCAGGTGGCCAGCATGAGTGATCCAGCGCCCACACTCCGCCGACATCTCGACCGCTATCTTGATACGATCGACCCAGCGACACTCCCAGATATCGTTGGGGTCTGTCTCACGGGCAGCCTCGCCACTGAGTTCGCCGACGAATACTCAGATATTGATCTCATGGTCGTCGTAGACAACGACGGCACCGACGCCAATCTCGCCGATATTGGGAAAGAGCTGATCCCCGACGAAGCGACAGCCGTCCAGTGGCGGGAATCGGTGAGGCGGTACTCCTTCGACTGGAAGGCCCACCATTTCGATGTGGACGTCGTCCGTTACGAGGACCTCCGAGGATCGGACTGGGATCTCGAAACGCGATGGGAGTACGACAACGCCGAGGTGCTGGTTGATCCGACGGGACGGGTGACCGCCCGGCTCTGTCACGAAGTGCCGTTCAGCGATGGGGAGCTGGCCAAGTTGATAGAGCAGTATGCCGACACCATGCTCTTTGATGCACAGTGGAAGGTCCAAAAGGCCTGCCTCAGAGGATCGTTCCACGCGGCTCACCGAGCTGCAACCCAGGCAACCGACGCAGCGCTTACACTCTTGTACCTTCGAGAACACGAGTTCGTCCCGTATGACAAGTGGGTGATCACGGGACTCGAGACGTTGGCCCAGACCGACAAGGAGACACGGACTCTCGTCTGGGACGCAACGTGCATCCGGGAACGGACCCCTGATGATGTTCATCGGCGGGTTCAGGCACTTCAGTCACTGTGGAAGCGAATTGCAATCTCTCTTCGTGAAATGGACTGCATCGATGTCGAATCCCTCTCCTGGGAAGCCCCGCCTGTGGACCTCTGTTTCGTCGATTGAAAGGCGGGGCACGGCAATGGGAGGTGCGAGTGTCCACAAGCTCGGAAGATGGTTTGATGCGTGCTTTTCTGTCAGCGTAGAGCTTGCTGACGCAGCTTCAGAAGCCCTGACGTAGGCGCTCACGACAAAACTGTGTTGACTCAAATAGCATTTATGTGCTTCATAGCCAAGCCTTGTATATATGGACAGAACGATTGAGCACATTGCCCAACAAGAACTAGGAGGACCCTCGGTAGAGATCGGACGCCCCCCTGAGGGACTCCACGAGACATACACGCTCACCTACGACGACACAGGATACATTGTTCAGTTTCTTGGTGACCGCGACGAGCACGACGACTCGCTCGCACGTGGACTGAGTTGTTATCGGCTTCTGGCCGACAGCGGCGTGCCAGTTCCGACGCCAGTAACCGAGACGGTTCACGAACTCGATGGTCGTCGATACACCGTTGTCGAACGACTTACAGGGACGACCGGCAAGCTGGATATTTCACCACAGAGAGTCCACAACGCGGGGCAAAGACTCGCACAGATTCACAACAGTCTCGACTTCGACCAGCCCGGAACCCTCAGCTTCGACGGACTCGATTCGGTTGTCGAACCGTTCTGCGAAGGAGACTGGTGCGACCGAATCGAACGGCAGATGCGCGCGAAGATAACCATCCTCCTAGATGCTGGGCTCACTCCCGCGAGGGATGCCATTGCACAGAGACTCGACGGTATACTTTCGGTGATTCCTGCGACGTTCACGCCGGTACTCTGTCATGGCGATTTTTCACCGGACAATGTCCTCTTCCGTGGCGAAAATGTTGTTGGCGTGCTTGATTTCGACCGGTCGTATGTCGGCCACGCTTTATGGGATCTCACAGTCAGTGCAACGGCATTTTGGATGCATGACCCTGGTGGGAAGTGGACGGTTCGAGATGATTTCTATGACGGATACTGTTCAAGGCGCTCAATTACTGACCGGTTCGAGCGCATAGAACCGCTCTATCGAGTTGCAACCCTCGCACGAGGTGTTGCAGGTCTGATCAACAGTCGGGGACTTTCGGAGTACGAACGGGAGTTCTATACCGATGCCATCATCGAGGCAGCTGACCGCGCCGAGCCTGTATGACTGCTCTTTTACCCTCATAGACACTCTTGACGGAGAGACGCTCTGCTTCCATGAGCTGCGTCACTCGACAGTACTTTGAAAGAGATCGCTCTCATGAGAGAGATATTGTCACCGGCACTTCCTAGTTAGGGCTCGAGCAGGCTGGTATCGACGGGGACGCGCGTCAAGCCAAGCGTCGAGAAGTCACTATCAAACGCGAAGACGTATTCCGTGTCATACTCCCCAGCGAGCACCGCGGTGAGGTGATTGACGAGCGTGATCGTCTGATCGTCATACTGGTCGAACGCAGTGCGTGCCTCCGTAAATGTCGAGGCATCGACTCGAATCACGTTGATACTGTCGGCGGTGAGGATCTCTCCGAGTGCTTGTGAGGCGGTCTGATGGTCGACCTTGTAGAGTAATAGTGTCGTCAGCTCCGCGAGGACGAATCGGGTCGTGTACAGCGGTTCGTACGCGAGCTCGCCGGACTGAATGGCCTGAAACACCGTGCGCGTGCGCTCGTGGTGTTTGTCGCGGTCATTGTAATAAGCGAAGAAGGCGCCTGTGTCGATGAACAGCGGATCGGCGTGAGTTTCGACGGCAGCGTCGGAGGTGGCCCGTGCGTCTGTCCTACTCATTCGAAAGTGCGTCAGCGAGATATTCGTCGGCCTTTGCGGCGTCTGTCGGTGTCTCCGAACTGCCAGGGGTAGCGCTCCAGAACGCATCGTCGGGATTAATGCCAGCAGTCGTACGATCGTCGTCAAGCCACCACACGACCGACCGCCCACCGACTTTCTTACGTTCGACCCGTCCGTCCTCGTGCAAAGCCGTCAGGTGTTCCCACGCGGCCTTCCGTGTCACGCCAAGCTCCTCGCCCACCTCGGTGGCGGTCGCTGGCTCCGGTGCGACCGTTCGAACGGCATCAAGGACCTGTTCGTCGGTCACCGAGCCGGTGAACTGACCCTTGTCGTTTCGATCACGCTCCATATTTTCCGTTGGTACGCCCCCGTCTTAACCCTGTTCCCTTGAAGTACATGGAGAAGACTTATTACCAAGTACTACGTAGTACGTGGTAGAGACAGACGGCGTCCTCGGGCGTGATTCAGTAAGGAATCGCGCCGGGTGGTTGCAACACCCGACGCTGGCTGTTTCAGTGGTGAAACAGCATGACAGCAAATGCGACCCAGCGACGTAACACTGACGAACAGAGCGACGACCATGATTCTCCAAACCGAGCAGACTGCATCGTGTGCTCGGAGTATAAACTCCAGAGCGACTACTCGCTGTATGTCCGGCGATGGGATGGCAAATACGTCGCAAAGGCGGACATCTGTGAGGACTGTGTCACCGACGAAAGCGCCGCATGGCGGTACAACCAAGTGGCGGACCAAAACAGAGAGAGTGACCGATGAGCGCAGACAACCCGGGATCAGCGACGAAGTTTAACCTGTTCGAAGGCTCTGGTGGCAGACTCTTCCTGTACATCCACACCGGTACGACGGCAATCACGCTCGAACTCGATCGTGAAGACAGTGATCGCGATCGCCTCTTGAAGCGACTGGGCGAACCACCAACTCCCATCAGAGGAGACTAATCGAGCGGTCGGAGCACAAGCATTATATTTTACATTCGATAATTACGGGTTAAGGACTCTATCCGCCTGCTCGCGATAGCTATCGAAGAGATCGATAGCCCACGCGACCGCTTGACTGGAGTCATTGTAGAGCGTTCCCATTAGTTCACCTCCATTTCGATACACTCCGATCCAGACCTCAGCCTCGTCGACGATAATCAAGCCATACGCTGGGACCGTCTCAGCGGGCCAAATCGAGCAGTTATGCGCGGAAATCGCTTCACGCAACTCAGTTGAATAGAAATTGTTCAGACCCTGGATCATCTCCATCTCTAGAATGAGTTCGACTTCAGTTTCATAATTGAATATATGCCGAGTGAATAGCTGGACATATCGATCCCTCACTTCTGGCGAGATCCCGCGAATGCGATCAGCACTCTCCATCGAGTCCTCGACTGGATCGAATGCGACGTCCCGCATCGAACTCGGGTACGTCTTTGCCTCAACCCCCCGCATCATCTCACATCCAATCGCAGCGTCTCCCGGAAGATTGGCGAGCACCTCTGAAGCATCTATAACCTCCGATATCCGGCGATTATGCTGACACTGCAACCATGCGACCTGCCGACCATATTGTGTCAATCGGTAGGCGTTTTTCTCCTGAACGACGAGTCCTTGCTCGTCGAATGTCTCGAGCACTCGTCTAATTGTTCGTTGAGATGGATCGAGAAGGAGAGCTAGTTCATGGACGGTTAATTCATCTGAAAGTAGTTGGGTAATCACATCGCCGTATTTGTGTAGTAATCGGAGTACCTCGTCCGCGTCTGCCTCCGTAGTAGGCATAAATTATTTTTCTATATAGAGAATATATGTTTTGTAGCAGTAAGTGTAAATTGATTATATTTTTATGTTCACTTTAAATCCAATAGACTTATTACATTCTATTGGCACGGATGACGACTTCGACAAATTTGTCGAAATCAGCGGCTAGAACCGCTCTTCCCCCCCAATAAACCTATTATCGTTCAGATATAGCTATAGACATGCAACGTATGAATGAACGAGATCTAACCCTACTACAACATAAATGGCCTTGGATGCATGGTTGGAGCATTATACGTGACCTCTCTGATTCGACAGAGATTCGTTTTACGATAACTACAGATTATAGTTAACGAAAAAGTGCCGCGCAGGCGCGTCATGTTGGAGCAGGGCACGTCCGCACGGCTGACCTCGGAAATAGAGGCCACTATGACCTATACCACTCAGACAGATAGCAGCACCGACTACAACCGAGCGACCACCCTGTGTGTCGGCTGTGGCGAGGAATGCCGCGAGGCACTCATCGTCCGATTCTCACGTCCTCTAGATGGCGCGCAGATCGCTAGGGGCAGTGTCTGCGAGGACTGTGCTCCTCGGATGCTTCGACGGGCACAAGATGGGACGGAAGCCGTTCCTGCAGAGGTGCGATGGCCATGACTCTGACCACCCTCATAAGGTTTTTCTCAACCGGAATAGACCGACGTGACGATCCAAATCACGGACAAAACAGTTACGAGGGCGGACACATCCTGTCGGTGCAGGAGCAGGGCGGTGAGGAGTTCGGTCATGTTTGGCTGGAGGACGACCGATGAGTCTGTTGATTCACATCGAGACCGATCTCCGCTCATCACTTCTCAAGCATCGCGAGGCCTTCGAAACGCTGGCCGAACACGACGATGGTGAGATTGCGGAACTGCTCGGAGAATTTCCGCTCGAATTGATCGACGAACTACCAGATAGGGAGGATGACGATGAGTAAGTCAGGAACTAAGCTGCTCGACGAGCTGTGTGCGGAAGTCTGCGCGGTCGTCGGCGAGATCCCCAACCTCGAGAATCGCTTGGATCTTATCGGGATCGTCGGTTCGCGCCAAGGCATCGCGGAGGAATTTATTGAGGTCTCTGGACCGTTTCGCAGCCTCGGGATCGAGGGCTTGGCCACACCACACACACAGTGGTTCGTGTTTGGGCGTCGGCTTCTCGCAGCGGGGGCAATCATGGGGCGCAATATCCTCCTCTTCGGTCTCCTCGACTTCTATTCCGTGGAGTTTGCGGTATTGTCGGTTCGCAGATTCACGCCCGAATCTAGAGATGTAGCGTGCGGTGTGATCGCTGCCACGCGCGCGCCCTTGACGGTCTTCGATAAGCGTCTGGCTGGCACCCTGTCGGGCCAGCCAGCAGGCGTTCGACTTCCTGAATGCGGTCGGCGTGACTGGTTTGGTAATTCCGGCGCGTTTCGCAGGCTCCTTGAACATCTTGAGATAGCTTCGATAGCTCATCTCAGAGCCATCGGAAAGTTTGCACCACAACGGTGCAGTGTGGTCAGTGCGGCGTGGGTGTTCGACCAACCACCGCTTTACGAACGGAACAGAAGGGATGAGGTCGATCGATCGCTGTCCGGTCTTACCATCGACACTAACGATAAGGCCGGTGTCAGTATCGGAGACGTCCCCAATCTTCAGACCTTCGAGCTCACCACCACGCAAGCCAGCATCGAACTGGAGAGCGATAGCGGCTCGATCGCGGGGATTGTGACACTCCTCAAGCATCGCCTGGACTTCATCATCCCACGCCAACATCTTCGACGGATCGGGCATGGGATCATAGCTCGATGGCAGGGTCGTAGAGATCCAGCTCAGCGAGTCCGGGATCTCATCATCGTCCGCCAGTCGTTTGCCGAAGATGCGGATGGCAACGCGGTAACTGTGGTTCGTTTCTGGCGTCTCATCGAGGTCGTACTCGCTGTGGATCCAACGGACGATCTCTTCTGCAGCGTCTCGGTCATCAAGGGCCTCAGCGATCGAGACAGGACAGAGCTCAGACATTCGAACACAATGACGGAGCAGTTTCACATGACGGTGCCAGGAGTACGTTTCTCGCAGCAAACTGAGTCGGTCGGAGAATTCAAGCAGCGCCTCACGGTCGGAATCGGATCCGCCGCGTTCATCCGTTTCGAGTTGCTCCCGAATTACTTCGACTTCCCGCTTGGGTTCCCTCGAAGACATACCTTTAAGTCATATAGCGTTGGGATTATGAACATGTGGTGCACATCCCGGCCTAGGCTTAGCTTATTAACGTCGATCACTGTTGTTCTTTGAAAGATGAGCCCTGCGTAGGTTCTTAATGTCCAAACCATCGAGGAGTACGTTCTATTTCTACCAAATCAGCTGGAAAAGACGGTCGATGAAACCACCAGCAAGACGTTCGCCACCGCACTCGTGCCAACTTATTTAGAAATGCAGCAATTACAGCGACCATGTTAGATATTGCCGATGTTCTGCGAGACCACACAGAGAATCGCATTCGAAGGGATGATATCGAGTGTCCAGCCGATAGATGCGAGGGCAGGGCATTCGATGTTCGCGTGTGGACGACTGCGAACGGGACACCCGAAGGAGCCGCGATTTGCAGAGAATGTGATAGCCGGATCAATATCACCCTGTCCAAATCTGAGCTGAACAAAATACAAGAGCCACTCAACAGCTTCGAGAAAGAAGTAAAGAATCTACAAAAAGAGCTTGACAACCTCTGATTATGGCGATTCTCGACAGCGTCCTACATTTCCTGCGTGGACATCCACTTCTTTCAGGCGTGACAGTGATGGCTGTTCTCGTGTTCGTTGTTGTCTTCGTTAGATACGTTCTGTTGTACGGATACAAGCGATCACGCGAAGAGACAACTAGTGCTGACGGTCCAGATTGGCAGAGAAAAATCGTCATCGTCGCAAAGGAGGTCCAATGGGTTTGGGAGAGTAAGTACGTCGAACCAGAATCCCGTGGAGAAGCCTATTCGATAGACGAGGTGAAGGGAGAAATGGGATTGTTGGCGGACAAGCTCGATAGAAATGCGTCAAACGTGACTGCGAACGAGGTGCCACCCGAATTTGTAACGATGATATACGAAACCGCACAGAAATGCCGAAGCGTCGAAAGCTGTCTCACAGGAGTTGGACAGAATCCGCAGTTCGTAGAAGAAGGAACGAAGGCAGTGGAAGCCGCAGAGAAGTTGGAAAAAGCAGCGCGCCACCATCTGCAATCGTAATCGAAGACGAAAGACGACGATTAGTTCTCAAACCCGTATTCGAACGTCTGTAAAACGAGGTATCCGCGACAGTCCGCACTTCGAGAGCAAGATTGTGACAAATTCTGATTGAGTAGATCCGATTCACCCACTCTGAAGAATATTAAAAATGATATAACGAGGATTGAGTGCCTTACGTTTCAATTTCTGTGAACCTACTCACTTCTAAAGAAGAACTACCCGACAGACCCAGAAACAGAGATCCCAATGATCAATCGTATGCTCTAGCTACTCGCTGGTTTTGGTGAAGCCAAACCAAATCCATACTCACTGAGTACACCCAGAAACCGACTAATACGCCGCGTAGCCGTTCGATTGCTGAATGCTCTAATCCTCCGACATCAACCGCCTGAGCCCTTGCTAGATACTCACTTTCCCTTTAACCCATTGACTGCATTTAGTGCCTGAAAAGCCATTAAAGAGTATTATCATTATAAATCATAACAGTTTTTACTACGGCTGCGGCATCGTCTAATGCGCATTAGCAGCGGCGGACACCGCTGTCTAAGGACCCGCTCGATCCGACGGGATACATCGGATCACAGCACAACCATGACCGAATCTACCGGCGACGATCAGGTCGAAAAGCTCGTGAACAACAGGGAAGCAAGCATTCGAGAGATTGACAACACCGCAGGTCGTGAGTTCCGCGAGTTACTCGATTCGCAGAATTTCGTGTTCGCACCAGGACTGTATCACGCACTCGATGCCCGTTTGGCAGAGATGGCCGGGCTCGACGCAGCGTACATGAGCGGCTACTCGACCGTGCTCGGACAGTTCGGATTTCCGGATCTCGAAATGGTCACGATGACCGAGATGGTCGAGAACGCAAAGCGGATCGTGGAAGCGACGAACCTTCCCGTTATCGCGGACTGTGACACTGGCTACGGTGGTATTCACAACGTCCGTCGGGCCGTTCGCGAGTACGAGAAGGCGGGCGTCGCTGCAGTTCACATCGAAGACCAGACCACGCCAAAGCGCTGTGGTCACATCGCCGGAAAGCAGATTGTCTCCCGAGAGAAAGCTGAAGCCCGTTTCTCCGCTGCAGTGGACGCAAAGCAGTCCGACGATACGGTCATTATCGCCCGCACGGACGCCTACGGCTCGGCCAACGGCGACTGGGACGAACACCTCGCTCGTGGCCGACTCTACTCCGACGCTGGCGTTGATCTCGTGTGGCCAGAAATGCCCGACCCCTCGCGCGAGGACGCCGTCAACTACGCCGAAACGATCCATGAGACGCACCCGGATCAGAAGCTCGCGTTCAATTACTCATCGAGCTTCGCGTGGTCCCAAGAGGAAGACCCGCTCACCTTCGAAGAGCTGGGTGATCTTGGATACAAGTACATCTTTATCACTCTCTTTGGACTTCATTCGGGCGCACATTCTGTCTACGAGGACTTTTCGAAGCTCGCAGAGAGCGACGAAGAAGCTCAGTTCGACCTCGAAGGTCGCTATCTCGACCACGAAACCGAGAGTCACCACGAACTCTCGTTCGTCAGCCGATATCAAGACATCGAGGCCGAGTTCGATCCCGAAGCGAAGGCCAGAATGGAGGCCTCAGAGGGCTTCAGCGAAGAGAAATCAGATCCAATCTCGTCGGATGACGACTAACCGATCTGTCCAAATATACCACGCTACAAGATAGCGAGCACCACAATCTACATAATCACATACATCATTAACAAATACGAAAATGAGTGAGGAAATCAAGCTCCGACGGTCACAGCTTGCAGTCCCGGGGAGTAACCCGGACTTCATCGCGAAAGCACCGACATCTGGCGCTGACGAGGCGTTCCTCGACCTTGAGGACAGCGTTGCACCGAATAAAAAAGTCGAATCGCGCGACAACGTGATCGAGGGACTCATCGAGCACGATTGGAGCAACACCTTACCGTGCTACCGGATGAACGGCGTCGATACGAAGTGGTGGTACGGAGACATCATCGAAGTCATCGGCGAGGCAGGCGAGTACGTCGACACCATCATGGTGCCGATGGCGAACAACCCGGGAGTCGTCGAATCTGTCGACAACCTCCTTACTGCTGTCGAGGAGAACAACGATCTTCCTGTTGGTGAGATTGGCCTTCAGTGCCAGATCGAACACGCTGAAGGAATGACCAAAATATCGGAAGTCGCAACCGCCTCCGATCGGATCGAATCGCTCGTGTTCGGCCCTGGTGATTACACTGCTAGCGTTGATGCCGCCGGTCTGACCATCGGTTCCGGAGAAGGGTACCCTGGTCACTACTGGCATTATCAACTCTCTCGCATTGCCCACGTCGCAAAATCACACGGGATGCAGGTCATCGACGGACCATTCTCCGATATCGACGACGGGGAAGGATTCCGTGATTCCTGTCGAAATGCCGCACGGCTTGGCTGTGATGGTAAGTGGGCCATCCACCCGAGCCAGATCGAACCGGCAAACGAGGTCTTCGCACCGAGCCGAGAGGAGGCCGACCGAGCAAAGCGCATCGTCGAAGAGTACGAAGCGGCCACCGAAGGTGGTGCCGGTGCGGTTAAAATTGATGGCGAGATGGTCGATGAGGCGACCCGCAAAATGGCCGCCAACATCATGCGACAAGCTGACGAAGCTGGGATGTACTGACGGGTCGACGAACGTACTCGCTCTTCTTTATTTTGTGAAACCACCATTGGCTTCAATTATCTAACCCGACTATACTGGAAGTGTGAGGAAATCAATTGGAAGATAGACCAATCCCTGCTGCGCGTGAGTATTGGTGAACCATGTGGCAAGTATGACGCTTTACAAGTGTCCAAAACCGACTTCCCAATCGTTTACTTCTTGGACAAAATACAACCTTATATTGTCTACATTCTACTGTAAATACTACAATCCATAACTTACACCCATTAAAATTGGATATTTTCAACTCAACGTTTATATATGTCCATTCCATCCTATTCCGACGTGAAGTACTATCCGAATGAACGGCTGTTTGGGGAAAAGGTGGACAAACATCAATATATATCAGAGTATGGTTTTCAGGTGGTTAGATGAGTGAGTCTGTGCTATTACAGATGGATCCAACAGCAATTACGGAGGCAATCAACTACGTCTGGGTGCTCGTCGTAACCTTCCTCATCTTCTTCATGCACGCCGGCTTTGCGATGTTAGAAGCAGGGCAGGTGCGCTCGAAGAACGTTGCTAACCAGTTGACGAAGAACATGCTCACGTGGAGTGTGGGAGTCATTGTGTTCTTCCTCGTCGGCTCGGGGGTTGAGGCGTTCACTGCAGCCCTCACGGCAGGTGGTGAGTACGGAAACTTCTTCGCCATCCTCTCTCCAGATCAATCGCTGGTGTGGGTCGACTGGCTGTTCGGAGCGGTGTTCGCGATGACTGCTGCGACCATCGTTAGTGGGGCAGTCGCAGGGCGCATGAAGCTTCGTGCGTACGTTACCTACACCATCCTACTGGCAGCAGTGATCTATCCCGTCGTGACGGGACTGACGTGGGCCGGTGGCTGGCTCGACACGATCGGTTTTACTGATTTCGCTGGCGGGATGATTGTCCACGGGATGGGAGGCATCGCGGGGCTCACCGCCGCGTGGATCGTCGGACCCCGACTCAACCGGTTCAACAGCGATGGAACCGCGAACGTCATTCCGGGTCACTCGATTACCTTTGCGGTATTGGGAACCCTGATTCTCTGCTTTGGGTGGTACGGCTTCAACGTCGGCACTGCAGCCACACCGCTCGCAGAAGGGGCAACGGGACTTGCCGCCTTCCAAAGCGTCGGACGAGTGGCGCTAACGACGACGCTCGGGATGGCTGCGGGTGCCATCGGAGCAGGCGTCGTTTCGCTCGTGAAAACGAAGAAAGTCGATACGCTGTACGTTGCAAACGGAATGCTCGCTGGACTCGTTGGCATCACGAGTAATACGGATCTCATCACGTGGTACGGTGCGCTCTTCATCGGCCTCATCGCAGGAGCACAGCTACCGATTGTGTTCGAAATGATCGAAAAGCGGCTACAGATCGATGACGTGTGTGCGGTGTTCTCGGTCCACGGCAGTGCGGGCGTCATTGGTGCGCTCTTGCTCGGCGTTCCGCTGTTCACCATCCCAGATGCGGGTGTGAGCTTCGTCGATCAACTGATCGGAGTCGTCGTCATCGCTGGATGGACGATCTTCGCTACGGCAGTCATCTTCGGTGCGCTGAAGGCCATCGGACAGATCCGTGTTTCCGAAGGACACGAATTCGACGGACTCGACATCAGTGAACACGGCGTCGAGACCTATCCGGAGTTCGGATTAGACGATACGACAGCAACCGACGGTGGAGGTATCCCACCCTCGGACGACGATACACTCCGTGCCGATGGTGGACTCACAAACAACGGCGAGATCAAAATGGTCATGGCCTACGTCCGGCCGGACAAACTCGCTGCGGTCAAACGGGCGCTGGCCGAAACCGGAGCCCCGTCGCTGACTGTGACGAACGTCTCCGGACGTGGTTCACAACCCGCGAAAAAAGGTCAATGGAGAGGTGAGGAGTACACTGTCGATCTCCACCAAAAGGTGAAAATAGAATGTATCGTTGCAGACATCTCTGCCGAAGCGGTTGCTGAGGCGATCTGTGAGGCGGCCCGAACGGAGGACCCTGGCGACGGAAAGGTGTTCATTCTCCCTGTCGAAGAGGCATATCAGGTACGCACCGGAAAAACCGGCCGCGACGCAGTCTAATCGAAACGGTTTATCCTTTTTATGACAAATAAATGTGATGATCTCGACAGACGTATCATAGATGCGTTGTTACGCGACGGTCGAGCAACGATCCTTGCTGTCGCAGAGCAGACTGCTATTCCAGCGACGACCGTCCAAAAGCGGCTGAGTCAACTGCACGAGAACGGTGTCATCAGCGGCTACGAATCTCGAATCGACTACTCACAGTTCGGCTACGAACTGACCGCGATCTTCAAGCTCGACCTGAACGGCGATGCGACCGAGCGGTTCGTGAATGAGCTCCGAGAAGAACCGCACATCATCAGTATCTATGAGGTCACTGGTAAGTTTGACCTCCTTGCAATCGGGAAATACACCGACACTGTATCGATGAATGAGCAGATCAAATCGATACTGACGGACACTACAATTCGGACAGGAGATACCAGCATCGTCCTCGATACAGTGCTGGAGGGTAAGCCGGTCGATTTGATCGGCGAGATCCGCTAGCGTGATCGCATCCTCAGCGCTCAATCGACCAACAGCGACGTTCAAACCAACGTAGTAGCGCCCGTCCTGTTGCTCGTGAACCCCGATATGGTCGTGTTTTCCGGCGGTGGGAGGTTTTCCCGCGTTGTACGTGTAATCAGTACGGAGATTCGTCCCTGCAGGCTCCACCGGGAAATCGACGTGTCCTTCGAGTTCCTCTCTGATGACATCAGTTCCCCAATCGTCGACGAAGAAGCGAGCCCGGTTCTTATTCCGATTCTGCCTATTCCCTTCGTCGTGGTACAGTTCGATGAATGCACGGACAATTTCAGTAGCGTGAGTGGGTTCGACGAAGATGTCGAGTGAGCGGGCTCGCCGTGGTTCACGGCCGCCGAGTCCGCCGCCGACGCGGATATTGAATCCTTTGATTTCCGTGTTATCTCGCCGTTTCCGTGCTGGCTCCAACGCCACATCGTTGATCGAATCCTGCGCGCATTCCTCTCGACAGCCCGTTACACTAATGTTGAACTTCCGGGGCATGTTACAAAGGCGTCGTTACGAATGCTCACTTGAATCTCATCGAGTTGCGCATGCATCTCGATGTACTCGTGGCGGTCTTTTCCGGCGACAGGACAATCAGGGATATTCCGCATTGTATCACCACCGGCCGACCGGGAGGTCACACCGACTGATTCAAGCACAGCCCAAATCTCAGGAACGTCCGCGAGTTCGATCCAGTGGACGATCGATGAATTTACAATGGTAATTAATCTGTAAAAGGGTCATTCGATCGACCTCAGTTCGAACGAATGCAAACCCATTAGCGCATCCGTCGACTGTTTTCGGATAATGGGGATGATCCGTATTGTGTGGGGAGCCGCTCACGCACCGACAGCGATGGCGTCCTACGACGCAGCACTCGCAGAAGCGAACGTCCACAACTACAACCTCGTGCACGTCTCATCAGTAATACCATCCAACGCGACTGTCGAGGCGGTGGGAACGGCACCGAATCTCGGACCTGTCGGAGAACAATTGACGGTCGTCGAAAGCCGGGAAACCGTCTCGGAGGGTCTGGCCGTTGCCGGGCTCGGATGGGCAAGCGAACCATCCGGACGGGGGATTTTCTACGAAGCGGGTGGAACCGATCCCGATGATGTTGAGACTCGAATCGAACGCGGACTCACTGCGGGGCGCACGCTGAGAGACTGGCAGTTCACCGACGAAGGTCGCAAGATCGTGACAGCCAACAACGACGAGAGCAAGAGCAGCGACCGGAGCGAAACCGGGGCAAAAACAGTGTCCGAGCAATCAACATCGGGGTACACGACGGCGGTTGTCCTCGCAGTTTACGGCGATAGCACGCCGTTGATCTAATCACGCATCATTTATATACATGCTACTCCTTGGACGCTCGAATGCACGGTAACACACCATATGCGGGTCGACCGGCGGATACTCCTGAACTCTCCGCTGAGCAAATCAGATCACTCCGGAGCGACATCGCAAATGTGACCAAACAAACACGCGCGCTTCTTCCCGATGAATTCGTCGTCGGATCGGAGCTGCGTGAGGGAAACGACGGGACACTGGCAACTGTCGCCGTTCAGCCGCCTGTCGGACGAGTCATCTCGACTGGCGTCCCGACCGATGCGACGGATAAGGATCACAGCAGATTGGCCCGCGAACTTGCCGCCGGAGCAGCACTACAGGTGAAACGTGCCGTCAACGATATCGAGCCGACCGCAGGATAGCAATTCCACCTCCGCTTACTCGTATTTGAATACAGTTCGTCGGCGTTATCGTGCGCAAGCGCCGATCTGGGCACACTGAAGTTTCCTATTGGGAAGTATTTACTCGCCAACGTCAGTTGGCGGATTGATAAAGAGTGCATAGCCGAGGAGACCGCCCGCTGGCACGCACCCACCCGCAAGTCCGAGTGTTGCCGAGACGGACGAAACGAAACTGACGACCATCCCGAGTACGACAGATAACGCTATCGCAGCAAGCACCACGTCGTGAGAGGACAACGGGACATCGATCATGGCAGTCCAAAGTAACGTCCCCCACCTAATTAATAGTTATTACCGATCGGTCGGTTCAGGATCGACGTGATTATTTGCCCCAGAACGGGTCGACCTTCCGTCGTTTGTCGAGATATCGGCTGAGTGTTTCTCGTTCGTCTGCAGGAATATCTTCGCGGAGTTCCTGTTCGAGGATCTTGGCGTGCTTCTCTGGAAGTTCGGTCCAGAGTTCGTCTCCCTCGTCAATCTGTCGGCCAACGGTGGGTCCATCGATGGAAACGCTAACACGTTCGCCCGCGCGAGCTTTATCGAGATCCTCACCCTGTGATTGGATCCCTTTGAGAACGCCGACGCGTTCAGGATTATTCCCTTCGAACGCTGCGATTGGCGAGTTTCGATAGAGAGTGCCCGATAGAATCTCGATGCCGACGACGGCGGGATTCGACTGCCGGAAGACGTGGTCTTCGAGGATGCGAAACGAACACGGATGCATGATGTTTTCGAGGACGGTGTCTTGCTGGGCGCGTTCGATTTCGGTGACGAACTCCTCGTACTCCTCAACGAGCTGGTAGATAACCTCGTTTCTGAAGATTTCGATGTTCTGTTCTTCCGCTCGTTCGTTTGCATCCGAGTGGATTTCGACGTTGAACGCGAGAATGACTTCGTGCTGTGCTTCTTCGGCAGTGGACGCGACAGCCACATCACGTGGCGCGACATCACCGACCTCTGCACGAACGATCGGGACTTCAGCTTCCTGCAAGGCGTTTGCGATCGCTTCGAGACTTCCGAGCGTGTCTGCTTTGACGACGACACCTTGCTCGTCGGTTTCGACCGTGATATCCGCGAGTTCTGCTTCGACAGCCGCGGTGACCTCCGCTACATCTTGATCACGGACAACGCGGACTGGAGCACCCGCGATAGCGTTGTCGAGTTCTGGTGCGGCGATCTTCACACCCGCCGCAGCGACGACCTCCTCGACCTGTTCGAACTGCTTTTCGGTCCGGATTTCCGCCAGCGCACGCGGTTGGAGGAGCGCACGAACCTCTGTAACGATCGGGTTGTTCTTCGCCCCAATCACGATCGTGTCGTCAGTTCGGATCGTCCCATCGTAGAGGACAACATCGAGGGTCGTACCGAATCCTCGTTCCTCGGTCACCTCAAGGACCGTTCCCGCCCCCGGTCCGGCCGTGTTTATTTCCATCGCCTCCTTCATGTATCGCTGTGAGAGGCCCATGAGGACGGTGAGGAGATCGGGAACCCCCTCTCCAGTGAGCGCGCTGAGCGGGACAACGCCAGCGTTGCGCTGGAAGTTCCGGACCTGCCAGTACATATCCGACGAAATGTCGTTGTCGCTCAGCTCACCGATGAGCGAATAGAGTTGTTCGTCAACCCGCGAGCGCGTACGATCATTCTGAGCGTCGAGGCTGGTCTGAATCGGGCCGGATTCTCGTGACTTCCAGCCCGGAACCGTATCGATCTTATTGGCTGCGACGACGAACGGCGTCTGTGTGCGTTTCAGTATATCGAGTGCTTCGATCGTTTGTGGCTGAAAGCCGTCATTCACGTCGATGACGAGAATAGCGATGTCAGCGAGCGCGCCGCCACGCGATCGAAGCGTCGAAAACGAATGATGCCCTGGAGTATCGATGAATAGAAGACCGGGAAGGTCGAAATCATCGGGATCGACCAACCGTCCGGCGATATCAGAGATCACATCGAGCGGAACGGCTGTTGCGCCGATGTGCTGGGTGATTGCCCCAGATTCACCCTGTGTGACTGCCGATCCTCGGATCGTATCGAGCAGGCTTGTTTTCCCGTGGTCGACGTGACCGAGAACGGCGACGATGGGGGTCCGCAATCCATCAGAACCAGAATGCGTGTCCGTATTAGTATCCGTATCAGACATGGGTCTCACCCGGAGAGAACTCCTTGTTCGAGTCTGTCCGTCGGTAAGGTTAAGTCTTAAGAAGCGGTGAGTCCGCGGGACATCGTTCACCTCGTCTCGGATGGCCCCACGTATTTATATGCTACCCTCCGATAGAACGGATATATGCCCAGAATTCTCGCAGAGAACCTCTCTGGAAAGGCCATCACTGGCTCGGACGGCACACAGATAGGAATGCTGTACAACATCACGATGAACGTCAAGAACGGTAAGCTCAAACACCTCGTTGTCGACCCGACAACGAAGGGGAATAACGAGAATTTCCCAACCAACGACCTCGGGCACTATCTCATCCCAGTCGACCGTGTGACGGCGGTCAAAGACCACGTCATTATCCGCCGATAGATGCACGTTCTCGACGCCTCGGCGTTTATCCGGGAGTATAACACAGACGGACAGACTGCCACAGTTCCACGGGTTCGAGAGGAACTCACAGCCGAAAGCGGATACCGATTTGACGCGCTCGAAGGAAGCGGAATGCACGTTCACGTCCCCGACGCGAATGCGATTGAGCACGTCGAACGTGCTGCACGCAATAGCGGCGACCTAAACGAACTCTCCGAGACTGACGTGCGCCTTCTCGCTGCCGCATTCGAACTCGATGCGACGCTGGTCACTGACGATTATGCGATGCAGAACGTCGCAGAACGCCTCTCCGTCTCGGTCGAAGCGATCGAACACGACGGGATCACCGAAGAACGCGACTGGCAATTCCAGTGCGTGGGCTGTGGACGCATCTACGACGACGATCCTGACCGCTGTCCAATCTGCGGAAGTGACTGTTCGAGAAAAAACCCATAGGTAATTGAACCATAAGAATTCTTGTCATACTCTCCGAGACGGTTGACCGTCCACAGCACGGCTAACTCGGAGATAACAGTTCGTCGGAACCGTTCGTGAGTGTTACGGCTACCAGAAACAGCCAACGTCTCACGTGAGCGTTGCAATAAAAGCGAACAAAAGCGTGCAAAAGAGAGTGAGTGCCTTCAGGGGGCGGCGATTCCCATCACTTGCGAGTAGGCGATGAGGAATTGGATAGCGTTGAACAGTCCGTGAACAATCGCTGGAATGACGAGATTGCCAGAGAGCTCATAGAGACTTCCGAGAATCAGGGCAAGGACGAAGATAACGGTCAGGGTCACGAGCATCTCTGTTGGCGACCCGATCAGTCCAAACACGTGAATCGAGGCGAAGACAGCACTCGCAATGATGATCGCCGGGACAGGACCAATCACGCGTTTGATCGTTCCTTGAACGATCCCCCGGTACAGCAGTTCTTCTGCCGGTCCAACGAGAAGGATCGATACTGGGACCAACAGCAACAACAATGCGGGATTTTGGAGACCACTTTCGATGAGTTCACTCTGAGCAGGATCGACACCGAGTTGCGTAATGACGAATGTGACGCCTCCCCATCCGATAAGAACAGCGATAATGCCACCAATGAGATAGCTGATTCCGCTCAGATTAGGAATACGGGCTCGAATGAGATCAGAGCCATCCTTAGAGTACATGAGGTAGACGAGTCCGACACCACCGAATCCGAGGCCCTGTAGCGAAAACGCACTTATCAACGCGAGTCGCTCTGGATAGTCAGTAACGGGAATTCCCACCAACTGAAGTGCCATAATGACGAGAAATGCAATGACGTTGCCCGCTACATAGGCACCGAGTGCGAGCGCGATCATCCCGCCAATCACCCGAAGCTGATCATCAGTTTCGTGCTTGACAGTCGCTTCCTCCATCGTTACTCGACCACCCACAGTTTGTCGCTGTCGAGTCGATTCATTAGTAACTGTACGGCTGCACGCCGAATAGATCTTGCGAGTGTGTCGTCCGATCTGTTGTGACAGGACAGGTGTTCGATACTTGTTGGAATTCTGTCACCAACAGCACGAATCCAAGTACAGAGACACTCCATCGTACGATGTTTGAGGTACAAGTACGTTTGTCTTATTCTATCACGAGCCGCTCTTTGCCAGAGACAGCCTTGGCTTCAGCGGTATCACTGCCGCCGAGAAGTCCATGTGCAGCGCGTTTTCCCCACTCAACAGCGGGTTGCGTGAACGTTTCGACACCCATCAGTTCGCCCGCGAGGATGCAGGCGGCTTCCATCCCGTGGAGTAGTTCACCGAGATTCGCTTCGTCGAGACGGTCGATTTCGACGCGGACGTTCGGCTGACCCGCTGCCGCGAGGCTCGCTTCTGTCGCTTCAAACTCTGCATCGAGTAGCGCTCCCGCTCTGGTGTCACCGAGATATTCGAGAGACTCGAATTCAGTGGTGGGAATGGTGAGTTCAGGTCGCTCTCGCGGGCGAACAAGCGTGATAATCTTGTCGTGTCGGCCAGCGCGGTAAAGTTGCAGCTGTGAGTGCTGATCGGTCGCACCGAGCGACCGTGCGGGTGTTTGGCCCATCCCCTCTTTCCCGAGGCTCTCTGCCCACAGCTGCGCGAACCACTCGGCGAAATATTCGAGGCGCTCTGCGTACGGCATGAACGCGTTCACGTGCGCACCGCGCTTTTCGAGTGCGTACGCCACGGCCCCGTAGGCGTATGCAGGACTGTCAAACAGGCTCGGTTGTAGTTTCTGGAGTCCGGTTCGGCCACCGTCGAGTATTGCCTCGATATCGAGACCGAGGATCGCTGCCGGGACGAGTCCGGTGGGCGAAAGGACAGAGAACCGCCCAGGGACACCAGAGGGAACCGACAGAGTGGGTAATGCGTGTTCGTCGGCGAGCGCACGGAGCGGTCCCTCATCGCCGGTCGTGACGATCGTCCGGTCGGTCCAGTCGACTCCGCTGTCGGCCATCGCATCGCGGACGAGGAGGAAGTTCGCAAGCGTCTCAGCCGTCGTTCCCGAGCGCGAGACGACGTGAACCGCTGTCTCCGAGAGAGGGAGGGAATCGAGCGTCGCACGGAGGTGTTCTGGATCGACGTTATCGAGAACTGGCGCGTGTTCATTCACGCCAAGTGCCGAAGCAAGAGTTGCCGCCCCAAGCGCGCTTCCACCGATACCGACGGTGAGCACGTACTCGCTGTCTGCAAGCGGAGCGACGGTCTCACGGATCGCGTGTGCATCCGTCGTTTCGGGGAGAGAGAGCGCAGCGTAGCCAAACTCCTCTGCAGCGATCCCACGCTCAATCCGTTCGTGCGCACGGCCGACGCGATCGTCGAGTCGATCGAGTGAATCACGAGAGACTCCGGGCTGTGCGACCCGATCGAGGGCGTTTCCGATATCGACGTCCATGCCCAGATCGTCGGTGGCCTGTACTATAAGTCGGCCGACACGGTGTCGCTGTATCGCGTCGCTTAATCGGGACGAACGCGTATCCACGACGATGAGCGTGAGCACGAGCGAGGAGGACAGCTACTCGGGGGCCATAACAGCATTTCCGTACGCTTTCAGAACGAGTAATTCTCGCGCATTCAAACTGTATGCTGTTATTGGTGGGCTGATAGCGCTTGGTGGATCACTCATTTTCTTGCTCGGGATCATCTCACTGCTGGGACGGCTTTCCGGGACACCAGCGGGGGTCCTCACCTTTCAGCCCGCACTGTATCTCCTCGTGTGGCTGTTCACTGTTGCTCCTATCGCTGCTCCTGTTTTGCTCGTTGCGCGCCGACACCGACTCGGAAACGGGGACAGCCGCTACGATCGGTCAATCGCACTCGCTGGATTCGTTTTTATGATAGCACTCTATCTCGCAGCGATCATCTCGACGCCAACGAGCCAAGAGGCGACCGTCCAGTCCGGACTCCTCGCCACAGTCATCCAGTTTCTCTACGGACTGCCACGAATCGTGGGAATCGCTCCACCGCTGCTGGCCGCGTTGATCATAGTGATCGTCCACCGCCTGCGAGCTGGCGACTAACCCGCTGGGCAGCATGCACAGAGCGGTGCAATGAAACCCACTCGTCACGAATCGGTGCTATGGAAACGGAGGGCACATTCTGTATCACACACGCCGAAGAGGATTCTGCAGTGCTCAAGAACGTTGAGAGCGGCCAAGTACACACCCTTTCTGAGAATCCTGGTGTGGAAACGGGTGACGTCCTGACTGGAACGATCACAACTGAACCACCCCTCGACGTGACATGGACGCTCATTTCCGTAGACGAGCGTCGCTCGATCACGCTCGAACAGAGTGATGAATTACCCACAACGCGAGAACGCACCCTTGCTTCACAACAGGAAGTCGGTGACATTACTCGAGAAGAACGAGCCGGAGACGGAGAGATACACGTCATCACGGTTCCTCACGAAGATGAGGACACGAGTGACGAAAGCAGCACAAACGAGGCGAGCGAGCAGAACGAAAACGAAGAAATGAATAAAATCGATCAGATCATTCAGGATGTGTTAGATGATGATGCAACGCTCGTCCGCGCAGCACGGTTGGGAGCAACGCGTGTAGAGGTTCGCTCCGATGCAGACACTGGTGTCGTGAGCGTCCGGTATCTCCCGTGAGAAGCCCAAAAATCACGGGGGTTTGAAATAGTATAAAAAAACTTATCCGCTGTGGTCACACACCGCCAGTCATGGCCCAGTTTGAGGTACCGGATGTGGATTTAGATTACTCCCGGTACACCAACCGTCAGCTTGCCGCTCTCCCGATTGCTGTGCTGGCGATCGCTCTTCTCATTATTGCAGGATGGTACGTCACCACCGGAGCACCCGTAACGCCAGGAATCGATTTCACAGGGGGCACGGAACTACAGATTACGACGACCGATTCGTCCGACGAGGTTCGACAGACGTTCTCGGACTTACCGTATGAGGTTGATACGATCGCACGCAGTGGCGGCTCCACGTATCTCGTCACGTTTCAAGCAACAGAGAGTAGTCAAGTACAGGAGATCACCAGTACTGCCCGTGAGGCAGGCTACACTGTTGAATCAGCGCAGTCACGCTCACCAGCGTTCAGTGCGAGGGCACAACAACAGGCCTTTGTCGGTGTGCTCGTCGCATTCGGTGGAATGAGCTTGCTCGCGTTCGTGCTCTTTCGAACGTTCATTCCATCGATTGCCATCGTTCTCAGTGCATTCTCCGACATCGTCATCCCGATTGCTTTGATGAACATTTTTGGAATCAAGCTCTCGCTCGGGACCGTCGCTGCTCTTCTGATGCTCATCGGATACAGTGTCGACTCTGATATACTGCTCAACAACAGCGTCCTCCGGCGGCGCGGTGATTTCTACGAATCGACCTACCGCGCGAGACGAACTGGTGTGACGATGACGCTCACCTCACTCGCCGCGATGATCGTCATGACGATCGTCTCCTCACCGTTTGTGTTCGACATTCCCCTCATGCCGTACATCGGCATCGTGCTCGTCTTCGGACTGGCTGCGGATCTGATGAACACCTATCTGCTCAACGTGAGCCTTCTGCGCTACTACAAATACGAGGCGATCGCATGAGTATCCGCGAGAACTGGCGCATCCTATTACTTGTTCTTTTCGTCGTCCTGAGCGGTGTCGCGCTGTTCGCACCCGAAGGTGGCGGGTCAAGCGGCGCGAACAACACGACAACAGACGTGAACTCCACAGCAGGGGCGACGCAGGGGCCGACGAACTTGCAGTTCGGTCTCGAACTCTCCGGTGGTACACGCATCCGAGCACCACTCATCGGACTGACCGCTGAAAACGCTCAGTTCGACATCAACAACAGCAACATCGAACAGAACATCGCAACGAATCTTTCAGTATCGCGCCAAGACGTGACCGTTCAGGTCCAGTCACAGGATGGTGGCACTGTCGAGATATTCAATCCAAACGTAACGAAAGAAGAGTTCGCAACGGCACTACAAGCGTCGGGAGTAGACGTTCAACAATCCGATATTCGTGACGGCGTCACTCAGAAGACGCGTGAAAATGCCGTACGGGTGCTCGATCGGAAGATCAAGGGTGCAGGACTATCAGGTGGCGATGCCGCTATCGTCACCTCTGCGACCGGAGGAGAGTCGTTCATCGTCGTCGAGGTGCCGAACAAGCAACCCCAAGAAGTCGTCGAACTCATCGACGAGCGCGGGACTGTACAGGTCGTTGCACACTTCCCAGAGAATAGAAACGACACGAGAGAGTATCGAGACATTCCTCTGTTCTCACAGGAGGGCATCGCAAATAGTGGACCAGTAGAGCAACGGGGCGGAGAAACGTGGGTTCCACTGACGCTCACCGACGCTGCTGCAAGGAACTTCTCGCACGCGATGCGGACCTACGGCTTCACAGAACGAAGGGGGATCCAACAGTGCTTTTATTATGAAAAGCCGAACAATTCGGGGCACTGTCTCTACACCGTCTCCAACGGACGAGTCGTCAATGGGACGATCACTGAAGGGCGGATCGTTTCCGCAGCAGGAATGGGAAGAGATCTCGCTCCAATCATAAACAACCGAGAATTCGTACAGAACCCGGACTTCAGAATCACTACGTCGAACGCCTCCGAAGCACAGAATCTCCTGTTGAACCTGCAGGCCGGTGCACTCCCAGCAGAGCTCGACATCAGCAGTGGGACGTCCACCTTCATTCAGCCGAGCTTAGCGCAGAAGTTCAAGACGTACTCACTCGTGACAGGGATCATCGCTATGTTCGCGGTTGGTGGGATGGTAGGATTCCGGTATCGTGAGCCACAGGTCGTCTTGCCGATGGTTCTGACCGCCGCTGCGGAGGTGTTCATCCTTCTCGGATTTTCAGCGGCCATCGGTCTCGCGCTCGATCTCTCACACATCGCCGGATTCATCGCTGTCATCGGAACAGGGGTGGACGATCTCGTCATCATCGCCGATGAAATCCTCCAACAGGGCGATGTCTCGACCGGACGCGTGTTCCGCTCGCGGTTCCGGAAGGCGTTTTGGGTTATCGGCGCGGCAGCAGCGACGACAATCGTCGCTATGTTGCCGCTCTCCGTGCTCTCACTCGGAGATCTCCAAGGATTCGCCTTCGTCACCATCGTCGGTGTCCTCATTGGCGTGCTCGTCACTCGCCCGGCCTACGGTGACATCCTCCGCAACCTGATCATGGATCGAAGTTAAAACGAATCGAGCGCTGATTGTTCGGCACGAGCGAGCACATCACGGCTGGTTTTCCACGAGGCACGCGCACAAGTCGGGAGGTGTCCGTGTTCACGAACGTAGTCAGCGAGGAACGCGCGAGTCGTCGGATCACTCGGATAGCCACTCCCTACATCGCCGTACTTCTCACAGAGAGCGTCAACAGCCGCATCGCGCTCGACTTTCGCAATGACGCTCGCCGCGCCGACGAGCGGGTACATCTCGTCGGCACCATGTTCTGCGCGTATCTCGATCGATGCGTCGACCCGCTGTTTGACCCGACGAGCAAAGCGGTCGGCGTCCGTATCAGCGCCGTCGACAACGCCCGAGAGGCCCTCTGAGACAATTTGCGCGAGTGCTTCTGCGTGGGCATCGACAGTGAGCGTGTTCATGTCCGTCGCCGGGTCGTCGATTCGATCGGGAGACACACGGGCAACGCTAACGTCTACGTCCGGATCGCTGTGCAGTTGCTGTGCGAGCGTCTCCCGGCGATCGGGAGAGAGCTTCTTCGAATCGTCGATTGTATCCGGGATACGGGCAGGAGGAGCGACGACGCACGCCGCAATCATTGGGCCGAGAACCGGACCCTTCCCCGCCTCATCCACACCGAACTGTTGCACGTCCCCGTTACTGATGTGGGCCAGCAAAATCGTTCCGTTCTCCCGCTCTAAAACGACAGCAGCCTACAGATCGGCGAAGAACTCCGGGCGTTCGAACGGCTCGTCTTCACCCTCGACGCTGAGGACATCGAGCGCAGTAACGCTACTCCCAACCCCGAGCAGACCGGAAAGACTCGGTTCTGTTCGCCCCTTATCGCTGCTGATGAGTTCTTTCACGTACAGTCCGCCCTCTCCGTGGAGTTCGATGGTCCCGTGGTGTTCGTCGTTCAGCTCACCGCTGATGGAGTAGACGGTACGGGTGCGTTCGATGTCGGCCCTGCGATGGTCGACACGCTGTGGCGTCCGCTGTTCGATCGTCGCTCCTTCGATTGACTCGATCGCCTCTTGTAGTGAGTCCGCACTGACAGGCGACCCGAACTCAACGTCCATGCGGTAGGTTTTCGAGGCCTCATGTCGCTTTACGCGCTCAACCATCTCGTGGGTAGCGTGTCGAAGTCCCGCTACTTCGACCGAGCCGTCTGCGTGCTCGTTGATCTCTCGCTCAAGTGGTTCAAGATCAACTGACCGTCGATGTGGATTTTCAACTTCGATTACGAATGGACGACCGTCGCCGAGCATCCGCGCATCGACATCCTCACGACCTGCACCGTGGAAAACAGCGTCACTCCCGTCCATTGCGTCGCGGAGTATCGGCGCTGTCTGCTGTTCGACGCTCGTTCCGTACCGATAACCGGTTCCGTCACATCCCTCGCAGGGAGCGCCTCGACGCATACCGATTCCGCCACAGTCCGAGCAGGGCCATCGGGTCTGGGGGATATCTCGCTCCAATTTCTGATATCGACCGTAGACGAACGCTGAGTTCACTTGTATTTCAATCTCGTCCGTCGCAAGGTCAATGAGAATGAGAACGTCAGGACGACCGAGATCGACATCGGTTCCGGTCTCCTCGCCGATACGCTTTCCAACCTCACGGTTGAGTTCCCGTTTTAACGGCTCACCCGCATCTTTTGGAAGATCGACATCCGTTCGCAACAAGTGATCGTTCTCTTCCAGCAGTGGTGGAACGCGCGTCCCGACCTGATACGTGCCGAATTCCCACTCTTCGAGTGATGCGAGTGCATTCTCGGCGAACGTATCGACCCGCGCAGACTCACCCTCACAGACCCAACAGACAGCATCATCCGAAACAGAGTCGTAGGGACGATCGTCTGCGAGCGCCAGCGTGGTGCGAAGTGATCGACCACGCGCTGCATTGGTGAGACCAAAGCTCCGGTCGGCCACGAGGCGTCCGAGACAGGAGTCACAGAGTGGACCGGTGTCAAGCGCCACTCGAGTGAGTTCAAGAAGATCCATTAATGGAAACACTCGCGCTGACACCTTTTCGCTTCCGAGTCAGCGTTCTTAGTCAAGACCATCAAAGACAGCATCGAAAGGTTCCAGAAGAGCCCGAGACAGCGAGTTGCTGCTACAATTTACAGAGAGACATACGTCGGAGCAACGCCGTACGCATCAATCCGTTGGCAAAGCCGCGAGTCGCTACGAAGAGACGCTAGACGATAGCACCATGTTCCTCCCGAGCATGGTCTCTAAGTTCCTCGGCCGTATCGAACGTCTCACCGCAACTGCATCGGTGTTTCGTCTCCACCGATTTATTAGACCCGTTAATGGCCATAGCTCTACCTCGGGCCACACCATTTTGTACGTTATGTTTTTTCATACCACCTCACCCTGAATAAGTGCCACTCACACGATTTGGCGAATCGCTCTCAAACCGATTCACACCCATCAAGCGCTACTAATCATGAAATAAAAGACGGACGCACCTACTATTGGTTGTAGAGCTATGAATAGACCGCCGCTCGGTGGATGAATAATCCCACGTGATATAGACAGATAATATATACTTCCTACAGTTGATGTTTCTTTTCGACCCGATTCGAACTGCTCACGAGAGACGAACGTTTTTATCTCCTGTTGTTCTTTTCCCCAATATGATGTCCGTAATTGTCGGGTACGGACGGGTTGGCATTAGAACGGCAGACATTCTCCGATCGGAGGGTCATTCAGTTGTGATCATCGATAACGATCCGGAAAAGGTCGAACGCGCTAACGAGGCAGGATTCGAGGCGCATGAAGGAAGCGGTGACGACGAAGAGATACTCGTCGAAGCTGGCGTCAAAACCGCTGATGCGGTCGGTGGCCTAACTGGGGATCTGAACGTGAACCTCAGCGCATGTGTCATTGCAGACAAGTACGACTGTCGAACAGTGTTACGGATCGACGACGACTATCACGCAGATATCTATGAGAAGTATGCAGCTGAGGTAGACGAAGTTATTTATCCCGAACGTCTCGGAGCAGCGGGTGCGAAGACTGCCATTCTCGGTGGAGATTTCGACGTACTTGGGGATTTAACAGAGAGTCTCTCTGCAGGCAGCGTTACCGTCCAAGAGAATGCAGACGTAATCGGAAACAGAGTTGTTGGAATCGATCTTCCGAACGAAGCGCTCATCTACGCACACGGACGGCAAGGCGAGCCGATGACCATCCCACTCCCACAGACGACGATCGAATCGGGTGATGAAATCGCATTCATGGCGGATCCAAGTACTGTCACCGAAGTCCGCACACTGCTCGGCGGTCGATAGGAAAAGGCCGGGCGCACGGTGGGGAGGATGGGGACGAGACCGCAGCGCGCGCCCATTGTTTAATTGACGTACTGCTGCTTAAAGCCACGTCAGACATCCGTCATACCCCAGTATTGGTTATAGCGTGTGTTCACAACCGCTCTCATTGCTGGTTGACTCCAATCATTTCCAGACGAGCCCGTCGACAGTGGCGCTCATCACCAGTTCGTTCGTCGTGTGACAGACGATCGAAGCCTTCAGATCGTATCTATCCTCGCGTTCATCGACGTGTTCGTTCGTCCACTCACACGTGACCGTCTCGCCTGTGTACACCGGGCTGTGGAAGTCGAATTCCATCGCACGGGCCAGACAGCCGAGATCGCCTCCGATTTTCGTCGGAAGGGTTGCCGTGAGCAGCCCCTGAACGACGAGCCGGTTCTGCTCGTCTGGCTCGGTGTGTATCGCCTGCTGATCTCCCGACAGTTCACCGAACTGCCTGACGGTCTCTTCGGTGAACGTCCGTTCGTACGTGTAGACATCTCCCTCCTCAGGTGCCATCGGTATCAGCGTTTTGAACAGAGGGACGTATATTTCGTGGGCATCGATTCGGACCGACAGCACGAGTGAGCACGATCGTTTTACTGGACCAGTGGATGTTTGCTCACAGAGAGTGCAGATAGAGCATGGACTGGACAACGTTGTTCGAGCGGGCGACAGAGTATGAGGTAACCATCGAAGAAATCGAAACCGCGCTCTCTGAGCGACGCAATGACTGAAATAACGCGCATTGTCGCAGACGCCGACGTGCTCGCCGCCGATCTCCTTGTCGGTGGGAGCGCTCGTGATGCGCTCACTCTCGTTCGGTCACACTCGTGGATCGAGCTCATCGCAAGTGACCCGCTGCTCGTGGACGCTAAAGCGATCATCGCTGCACTGACCACCGATGAGCTCGCGGACGATTGGCGTGAAACAATCGAACGAGAGCGGGTCGCAGTCGAGCATCCACCGGATGACCATCCCGCGCTCGCGTCTGCCTACCGAGGTGAAGCCGCACACATTCTCTCATTCGACGAACGGCTCCAGAGTGCGAAAGCAGGCGTAGCACTCAAACAACACGTAGATACAAGCGTCAAGCATCCCGACGCGTTCGTTCGCCTGTTCGATCCAGAACAGCTCCACGAAATCGTGTTCGATGAACCATATCCGGGCCCAGATCGTGTGCCGTGAGATCGGTACGGGCGACTTGTTTCGAACAGCTCTGCATAGATGACCGAACGGATCATTCGTAAACAGAATGAAGGCTACCGTTTGGCGAACCAGTCGCCGAATTTAGCGAGTGCTCGGCCTCGATGAGAGATCGCATTCTTCTCTTCTGCAGTCATCTCCGCGAACGTCGTTCCATTGTGTTCGAAGATGGGATCGTAGCCAAAGCCTCCCTCGCCGCGTGGTTCGACGATACGACCGAGGACAGTTCCCTCAAACAGTTTAACAGGAACAGTGCCGGAGTCGACGGTGTCGTCCGTTGTTGCCGTTGCACGCTCGTCTGCCGCGAGGTCCTGCCCTCGTCGGCCACGATCAACCGGTTCCGGTGTCGCTCCAAACGATTCACCGTCGCAGTAGGCGATGACACATCGGAAAGATGCCGACGCCCGATCCGAATCCGTTTGCTGGGCGCGGGCGATCTGACCAACCTGTTCGACGCCCAGTGTCTCTTCGACGAACGCCGAGTACGGGCCAGGAAACCCATCGAGCGCGTCGATGAATAGACCCGCGTCATCGACGATCACTGGTTCACCGACGTGCTCGAACGCGGCGCGTGCGCCGTAGGCTGCGATCGGTGCGAGCGTCTCCGACTGGATTTCCTGATAGTCGTAATCCAACGGCGTTACTTGATCGAGGTATTCGCGTGCCTCTCGAACCTTGCCAGCGTTCGTCGTCACGTAATGGAGCATGGTATCCATGCGGCGGTGACGAGAAAAGAACCGTCGATTCAGATGTTACGTCTGTTGTCGTTGGAGAATCGCGTCAGTCGACGATGACCTCAACCGGTTCGTCCTCGTCGAGCATTTCCGACTCCTCGCTGTGGCGTTGGTGATAGAAGAGAACGCCAGCGATAGCGAGAACGATCCACGACCGCCAGTTGGCGAGATTCAGCGTGTAGCCGATTCCGAAGGGCTTCTCGACGAGCATTCCTTCGTCGGGCCGCCAGTACGAGGACAGCATCCGTCCAACGCTTGGACGCTCGAAATTGTACGGGATACCGAACAATTCACCGGATTGCGGTTTATCGACCATGCAACGTGGTATGTCGGGCACAGTTAAACCGTTTACCACAGTCGAGTTACAGCAGAAGAAATTCAGATCAGTAGAGTATAGCTAAAATTAGTTTAGCGAGCGCTTACGATTGATATCGACCGCGTCCTTCAATCTCGCGCAGTTGACTGATGGCCGTCTCGTCACCGATCTCGCGGTATGCATCCTCAAACGCAGTAGCGAGTGGTTCGGGATCTTCTGCGGTCCCATCGAGACTCTGGTGAAACACGTGGAGGTCCATCGCGTAGTCTTCGACTGTATCGCTGTAGTACGCGAGGCCGAAGTCGATGAGCCACGTCTGTCCCTCGACGCGGACGTTTCGGGTCGTTGGATCGCCGTGAACGATTCCGACGTCGTGAAGCGTTGCGAGCGAGCGAGCAACATCTCGAACGTGTGCTTCGGTGAGGTCATCTCGGAGATCAGCATTCCCGACGTGCTCGAAGACGAGTCGATGCTCAGGAACATCCACGTCACGGAGAACTGGCGTCGGCACGCCAGCGCGCCGACTGTCGCTCGTTACCCGCGCTTCAGAACGGATCCGTTCTCGACGTAGACGCTCGTCGAGTGCAGGATGGCGGTAGCGCTTTGGAACGCGCGTTTTCACCATCGTCTCTCCGACGTGTTCGACTGTCGCCTCTGCGCCGCGCTGGGGTTCATCGCTAATCGAATGGGTCGGAGGGGACTGTGTGGACCGCCACGTCACTCCGACTTCATCAGGGCGGAACTTCGGACGGACCCGCGAGTCTTCGATGGCGATGGTATCATCGACAGCGGCCATTTTCGCACCGAGAACAGCGATCATAGCGGCGTTATCCCGCAGGAACCGTGCCTCAGGCGCGTAAAACGATGCTCCGCGATCCTCACACATCGTTTCGAGCATCTCCTGCAGACGGTGATTCTGGCCGACGCCCCCACCGAGAACGAGTTCGTTAGACCCCGTGAGCGAGAGCGCACGCTCTGAGACTTCCGCGAGCATGGCAAAGATCGTTTCCTGAAGCGAGAAGCAGATGTCTTCGAGTGCTTCACCGTCGTCGTAGGCTTCTTTTGCCGCGCTCATGATGCCAGAGAATGAGAAATCCATCCCCTTGACCACGTACGGGAGGTCGATGTACTCGCCATCCGTGGCAGCTGCTTCGACTTTCGGACCACCGGGATGAGACCACCCGACGTGGCGGGTAAACTTATCGATCGCGTTGCCGACGCCGGTGTCCATCGTCTCACCGAGCATCCGGTAGCGGCCGTTGTGGAATCCGAGCAAATGGGCATTTGCTCCGCTCGCGTTCAGACAGACCGGTGATTCAAAGCCCGAATGATGTCTGCCGATTTCGAGATGTGCGAGCATGTGATTGACGCCGACAAGCGGAACGTCTAGTGTTCCCGCGAGCGCCCGTGCCGCTGTCCCGACGATTCGCAAGCACGGCCCAAGCCCCGGACCACGGGAGAACGCGACGGCGTCGATCTGGTCGGTGGCGTCACGCGCATCACCAACGACTTCGGGAATGGCCTCGCGCATGTGCTCTGCGGCCTCACGGGGGTGAATGCCACCGCTTTCGGGCTGGTATGCGTCGGTGAAAATCGTCGTTCGATTGGTCTCTGTATCGTAGATGGCTGCGCTCGCAGCCCACGCGGTGCCCTCGATACCGAGAACGCGCATCCCTCTACTCCTGTCCGTCGATTCAGGCCTCTTCGGCCTCACTCTCAGTGTCTGCGTTCTCCGTCTCGACGCCGATCTTGTTCCGTTCGAGCATGTACGACTGCTCGACATCGCGGGCGCGCTGGGCGCTCTGGTACACTTTTGCGTACCCGATGGTCTTTCGCATCCCGTACTTTGTATCGAGTTTGTGGATGACGACCTCGTCCGCGTCCTTGTTCAACTTGGCTGCGAGACTGTCGCGGACGGAGAGCCGCGATGGTGTCGCTTCCTCGTGAGTCACTCGAAATCGTACATCAGAGCGGTGTAACATCGGGTTACCCTCTTCGGCGATGATCTCGATGTCCATGGTACCGTTACTTGCCCCCGAAACGACTAAAAGGATTTCGAAGCCGTGAGGTCTCAGTGGCCCGAAGAGAGGATACTTTTTTTAAGACAGTTTACACCCAACCGAGTCTGGCTGAGAGAGGATCGTGTTTCAGCCGAGGTGTCTCAGGAGTGGCCTTTTTTGGACAGTTCGTCGTGTCCTTTCCGATGACGAAATTGTTAGGTTTGGCCAATGGATCGCTCGGCACACTCGTGCATCTCGTCTATGACTCTCATTCTTTATTCTTGTCCCTCACGTGGCACCTGCCAACTCGGCGAGTGCACCTGCGAGGACGGTTGTTGCGCTCGCACAATCGTCCCAGTCGGTCCATTCCTGTGGACTGTGCGAGATGCCTGCACAGGAGGGAGCAAAGAGCATCCCGCTGTCGGTGACGCGTGCGATGTGCATCGTATCGTGGGCTGCCCCCGAGTGCAGCGTCATCGTTTCGATGGTTGCCCGCTCGCCTGCGTCGTGGAGCACTCGCTGGCACCGTTCGCTCATTGCTACCGGTTCGAGATCGAAATGGCGCTTGCAGGTCGTGTTGACGCCGCGTGTTTCGGTGAGTTGTTCGAGCGTTTGTCGCATCTGCTCGACGATCGCGTTCATCGATTCGTACTCCGTGCTTCGGATATCGACACCCATCGAAACGCGTTCGGGGATGACGTTCGTCGCGTTCGGTTCGACGGTGAGCCGACCGACGGTTCCAACCGCTGGCGCGCGTTCGGAGGCAGCCCGCGCCGCGTTTTCGACGGCCGTCACGAACTCGCCTGCCGCCGCAAGCGCATCGGTACGTTCGTCCATTGGCGTCGATCCGGCGTGATTTGCCTCTCCTTCGATGTGGACATCACAGTGTGTAATCCCCGTGATGTCGGTGACAACTCCCGCCGGAGGATTGGCTCGTTCGAGCGCGATGTGCTGTTCGATGTGGAGTTCGAGCCACGCGTCCCACGTGCTGGCGTCGAGGCGTCCCGTTCCACAAAAACCGATCTCTTCGAGGGCCGTTTCGAGCGTCTGACCGGTGTCATCACTCAGTGAGAGAGCTTCCTCAATTGACCGCTGACCGCACGCAACCGATGATCCGAGCAAGCCGGAACTGAACGTCGTTCCCTCCTCTTCGGTGAACGAGACAACGTCGATGGGACGCTCGGGGCTGCGGTCAGCGTCCTGCATGGCACGAACGCTTTCGAGGGCTGCGTACACCCCCAATGGCCCGTCAAAGATTCCACCCTCGGGTACCGAATCGAGATGGCTCCCAGATGCGACAGGAGCACCGCTTGCTCCCTCAGGCACCCATCTTCCGACGATGTTTCCGACGCTATCGATACGAATCGATAACCCAGCGTCGTCTAACCGCTCAAGGAAGTATTCGCGTGCTTTTTGGTTTGCGTCGCTTCCGGTGAGGACGGTTCGTCCGTGACCATCGCCATCAAGTGTGCCAAACGTGGCGGTCGTCTCGATATCCGTCCGAAGCCGGTCAGTAGAAATATCCATGTGTAATGATCCCGAGACGAGCGGTATATTGTGCGCGGATCGCACCACTTCGCTCTTCGGTTACGGTGTGATGACAGCTCTGCCCTCAATCTCGCGGTGTTCGAGTTTCTCTGCGACGGTGTTGATCTCATCGAGCGAGTAGCGCGAAGTGTGGAGTTCGACGTCTCCCTGCTCGACGAGCGCAACGAGTTCCTGCAGTTCGGTGTATTTCCCGACGAGCGTTCCGCGGTAGGCGAATTCTCCGTTGACGAACGCTTGTGAAGGCTCGTGAACATGCCCACCATATCCGACGATGTGATGGTCACCACCGGGGGCAAGGACATCGGGGGCGACGGCTGTCGTTTCATCACTGCCGACGAAATCGAGCACCTGTTCTGCTCCCACGCCATCGGTCAACGATTCGATCTCGGCGGCGAGATCATCTGTTGTGGAGTTGATCGTGTGGTCTGTCCCGAGGCGCTCAGCCAGATCGAGTGCTTCGTCTTTGATGTCGACTGCAACGAGCGTGGCGGCGGACATGGCCGAAAGACATTGCAGCCCAATATGACCGAGTCCACCGATCCCAATGACGATGGCATACGACCCAGGGACGAGTTCGGTTGCTGCCTTCTTTGCGGCGTGATAAGCCGTGATCCCAGCATCGGCGTGCGGTGCGATATCGACCGGATCAACACCGTCTGGAAGGGTGATCACCGCACGCTCGTTGGTGAGCAGATACTCTGCGAAGCCGCCATCGGTGTTCAACCCCGGGAAGGCGACGTTTTCGCAGTACATATCCTCACCCATTCGACAGGCCCTGCACACCCCGCAGGTTCGAACAGGGTGACAGATAACCTGATCTCCCTCAGAGACCATCGTCACGCTGTCGCCGACCTCAGCAACGGTTCCGCTGTTCTCGTGTCCGAGCGTCATCGGTAGGTCTTGGGGCATATACTCCGTCCACATTCCTTCGATGACGTGATTGTCTGTCTGACACCAGCCCGCCCCCTCAATCTCGATTACGACCTCGTCAGGAGCGGTCGCCGCAGGGCGGTCGAGCTCGTCGATACTGAGCGCAGTGCTCATGTCGTCCGTGTACTCGTGGAGACGCGCTGCTTGCATGATAGCATATACCAATTAGAACGAGTAAAAGGTATTGTCTCTCTGAATACTAATGCACTCGCCGAAAGTCATTTGTTATCGCACCACACACTAGTGTGCGTATGTACCGACACGAGGGAGAGGACGTGTTTGTCATCGATTCGCACATACACCTGTGGGACGCGAGCGAAGAGAACATCGTCCACGAGGGAGGCGAACAGTTCATCCAGTGCTTTTACGATTACCACACGGCGTTCACGCCGGAAGAGCACCAGTGGGATCTCGAAACGTACCGAAAGTACGGCTCAGAGAAGATGGTCGAGGATCTGTTCCGTGATGGATACGTTGATATGGGGATTTTCCAGCCCACGTATCTCACAGACTTCTACGAGGACGGATTCAACACGACGGATCAGAACGCTGAACTCGCCACTGAGTATCCAGAGCGGTTCATCCTCAACGGGCAGTTCGATCCTCGTGACGGCGAGGAGGGGCTGGAAGAACTGGAGCGAATGAAAGAGGAATACGGAATTCAGGGAGTGAAACTCTACACGGCAGAGTGGCGTGGCGACTCGAAAGGCTGGCGGCTCGATTCGCCCGAAGCGTTCGAGTATCTGGAAAAGTGCAAGGAGCTCGGGATTACGAACATCCACCCACACAAGGGACCGACGATTCGACCGCTCAATCGTGATGCGTTCGATGTGGCCGATGTGGACGACGCCGCGACGTCATTCCCAGAGCTGAACTTTATCGTCGAGCACGTCGGATTGCCTCGGCTGGACGACTTCTGTTTCATCGCTGCACAAGAACCGAACGTGTACGGTGGGCTTGCGGTTGCTGCGCCGTTCGCGCAGAATCGCCCGCGGAAGTTCGGTGAGATCATGGGTGAGCTGCTGTTCTGGCTCGGCGAGGACCGGGTGCTGTTCGGGTCGGACTACGCGCTCTGGGAACCCGACTGGCTCGTTCCCACCGTGATGAACGCCGAACTCACACAGGAACAGCGTGATGAGTTCGGTGTCGCTCTCACGACCGATGTTAAAAAGAAGATCATGGGTGAGAATGCTGCGCGCCTCTACGACATCGATATCGAAGAGCGAAAAGAAACACTTCAGAACGACGCTATCAGTGAACGGTTCGATCTCGGTGAGGGGGCTGTTGCAGACTGATGTCCCAGAGCGTATCAAGCGGCGAGCGCGCGGTGCTCGACCGACTCGACCGTGTTACGGATCCCGAACTCGATCGATCGATTGTCGAGTTGGACTACATCGACGAGCTTCGCGTCGATTCGTCCGTCTTCGTCCAGTTCAAGCTCCCGACCGCGTGG
Organism: Halocatena marina; assembly: GCF_023276375.1. GTDB lineage: Archaea > Halobacteriota > Halobacteria > Halobacteriales > Haloarculaceae > Halocatena > Halocatena marina. Next base: position 2,932,497 of record NZ_JALLPK010000001.1, read on the forward strand.
TGTTCACCGGCGTTCGCGTGGATGATGGCGACCGACATCCGCGAGGAAGTGCAAGAGGTGTCAGATGTCGATCGCGTCACCGTCAAGCTCGTCGATCACATGCATGCAGCGGAGATCACCCGTGGCGTAAACGAAGAACGCCCGTTCGAGGCCGTGTTCGAAGACGCTACTGAGGGCGTCGAAGCAGCGCGCGCGATGCTCGATTCGAAAGCCCGACTCGCCCGCCAGTACCACGCTGTCAACACACTGCTCGATGCGGGTCTCGAACCGACACAAATCGTCGCACTCACCCGGAATGACATCGCGTTCGACGACGCAGCCGAACGAGCAGCGATTTCAGTCGCTGACGGACTCACCATCTACGCCCCTCTCGCGCCGCTCGCAGAGTACGTCGAGAAAGCCCGCGAAACGGGCGTTCTGTCCGCTCCCGACGAGCGTCTGTTCGTCACCGCTGACGGAGAACCGATCGCACCCGAGGCGTTCGATCGGGTCCACCACCGTACCCGAGCAGCCAAGACGAACATGGCGGGACAAGGAGCAGTCTGTGATGCGCTGCACAACGCACGATACGGGGAAAGTGAGTGAAACAGGAGTGCGGAGACGAACAGCTGCACGCCGTAGATATATCAGACCCACAACTGTTAGATAATATTCAGATTTGTGTATCCCCGAACAAGTTCACTTCCACTTGATCGAGCAGCCACGCGCTGGCCGGAACTCCTGTTCGACGGTTTCTCCCGCGAGGACTGTGTCGATAATGGCGCGCATCTCGAATCCCGGTTCGCCCGACGGTTCGTCATCGGGATTCGCCGCGTCATCGAGTCGGCCGTGATAGGCGAGCCGGAAGGCATCATCCTCGTTCGAGAACAAGAACGGATCGGGGGTACACGCCGCATCGTACGCACGAGCAACGTCTTGGCTCTCATCGCGGAGATACGCATCGTACTCGATGACATCGTCTGCGAGTTCGGCCATTCGTTCGAACGAGTCCTCCGGATACGTTGTTGCGTCGTTCGAGTTGATTCCGACGACTGCGACCGCTTCGTAATCAGAGGCAATTCCGTTCAGTGCGTCTATTTTCGCCTTTGCATACGGGCAGTGGTTGCACGTGAATACGACGAGCACCGCGTCGTATTCACGAAAATCCGCGAGCGAATACTGCTCACCGTCGGTCCCAGGAAGGTCGAAATCCGGTGCAACGTCGCCCTGTTCAAGCTCTTGTGTGGATTTTTCGAGTGCCATATCGGGACGATGGATCCAAGCGACATGTATATTCGTATAAAGTAGGTTATAGAATCAGAACGAATTCGATGGTTCGGACGTCTCTAGTACAGACACACGAAAGCGCTGCAGCCTGAACCCCTGAACAGCCACAGCAGGATTTCAGCAGCGACGACTAGTCAGCGACGGCAAACTCTTCGTCCGCAGAGACTGATTCGTCGCGGATTTCAATGTTCTTGAGGCGGAGGCGCTCGCGCATCATTCCGGGAGTGATGCCCACGTATCGAGCTGCCTGTTCAAGCGTCAAGGTTTTCGCCTGGTACAACGATATTGCCGTTGCGACCACGTCCTGGCGCATACTCTTTCATGCATCCTATTGCCCTATAAGCATATCGTGAGATAATATGTCATTATATTCGTGTCGTGCGAGTGTGTTTCATTGTGTAGCAAGGTTTTTTGCTGGCGTCATCGGGTATCTGACATGGACGCACGAGCCGAACTGATCGATCTCCTGCGTGAGAACGCTCGATACTCGGTAGAAGATCTCGCTCGTCTCAGCGGGCTCGAAGAAAGTGCTGTCGAAGAAACCATCGCTGCGCTCGAACGTGACGGTGTTCTGTGCGGATACCAAGCCGTCGTTGACTGGCGTCGAGTCGAGTCAGAGAGCGTCCGGGCGTTCGTCGAGCTCAACGTGGCGCTCGATCGAGAGACGAGCTACGAGGATATTGCGCGACGACTCGCAAAGTTCGACGAGATCCAATCACTCAGGCTCGTAAGTGGAGATTACGACTTCGCACTCGATGTTGAAGCCGACTCGATGGGGGCGGTCTCGCGGTTCGTTAGCGAGCGGGTGGCCCCCGTCCCCGAGGTCACCCAAACGGTCACCCACTACATCATGGAGAGCTACAAGGAACGCGGGATCGAGTTCGACGACGGGTACGACGACGATCGCCTGTCAGTCACGCCATGACGGGCCCCTCGATCGCAGAGCGCGTGCGAGAAGTTCCACCGTCGGGCATTCGTCGGTTCTTCGAACTCGCAGAGGAGATGGATGATGTCATCTCACTCGGCGTCGGTGAACCAGATTTCACCGCTCCGTGGCGAGCCCGTGAGAAGGCGATCGAATCGCTCGAATTAGGTCAAACCTCATACACCGCTAACCGGGGGATGAAAGCGCTCCGTGAAGCCATCGCCTCACACGTCGAAAAGTGGGATCTCACGTATGATCCTGACGACGAGATTCTCGTCACAGCGGGCGCGAGCGAGGCACTCGATCTAACATTCCGTGCGCTCGTCGACCCGGGAGATGTTGTTGCCGTCGTACAGCCCTCCTACGTGTCGTACATTCCAGACGTTATGTTCGCCGGTGGTACAGCGCTTCCCGTACCGACACGAGCAGAGGACGATTTCGTCCTCACACCAGAGGCACTGGCTGATGCGGGAGCCGATCGAGCTGACATGCTCGTGCTGTGTTATCCGAATAATCCGACCGGTGCGACAATGACGCGCGATGAACTCGCTCGCGTGGCCGAGTTCGCGTGCGAACACGACCTTACGGTGATCTCAGACGAGATCTACGCCGATCTCACCTACACTCGGAGCCATACCTCGATTGCGAGCTTCGATGGAATGCGCGATCGTACGATCGTCTACAACGGATTCTCGAAGGCGTACGCAATGACTGGTCTCCGACTCGGGTACGCGCTCGGGCCGAGCAACGTCATCGGGGCAATGAATCGCATCCACCAGTACACGATGTTATCCGCGCCGACGACTCCCCAGTACGCTGCCATCGAAGCGCTCGAATCGTGTGACGAGTCGGTCGAAGAGATGCGCACACAGTACGACCGCCGACGGAAGTTCGTCCTCTCGCGGTTCGAAGATATGGGCATCGATTGTTTCGAGGCGACCGGCGCGTTCTACGTCTTCCCTGAGTGTCCGTGGGAGGACGCGAGTGCGTTCGCCGAAGCACTCCTCGAAGCTGAAAAAGTCGCTATGGTTCCCGGTAGCGCCTTCGGAGAATGCGGAGCGGGCCACCTCCGCGTCTCGTACGCAACGGGGCTGTCTGATCTTCGCACTGCGATGGACCGATTGGAACGATTCCTCGACTGATCGACGCGTCTATCTCCATCAGCTAGGACTTCTATACAGACCAGCAGTGTTTAATGAATATATTCTTCTTTCAGGGAGGTTTTAAATATCAGTGTGGAGCTAAACCATAGCACGATGAACGAAAAAGAAACGTTAGAGGACGTTAGTCATACACCGCCAAACGGAGAATCCGTCGACCGAGTTTGGAAGCGCGGACAGGAAGAGAACCAGTAACCTCCTTTTTGCGGATTCAGGCACGATTGCTCGGCTCATTAGAGAGTGATACGTCTATTCTCTCCTCGCTAGTGTGAATAATATTACAACCCATTAGAACCATATTTACAATCCATTAGAACTACCTAACAATATGAATATAACCCCCGATCGATACGACGCGATCGTTGTTGGTGTCGGCGGCATGGGTAGTGCGACTGTTTACCGACTCGCTGAACGGGGGCTCGATGTGCTTGGGATCGAGCGGTTCGACGTACCGCACACGCACGGGTCGAGCCACGGAAGTACCCGTATCGTTCGTCTTACACAGCCTGAAGATCCCTCGTACGTTCCATTGGCGAGAGCGGCCTACGACAATTGGGCAGAACTCGAACGACAGACTGGCCGCACGCTCATTACGAGGACAGGCTCGATCCACGCTAGTGCTCCTGAAGCCGAATTGTTCACGGACGCCCGTCAGTCGGTCGAAACGCACGGCATCGAACACGAGATACTCACCGGCGCGACGGTGAACGAACGCTTCCCCGGATACGATCTTCCATCAGAGTATCGGGCAGTCTATCAGCCCGACGGTGGTTTCGTCGACTGTGAGCAGGCAGTAATCGCCCACGTCGAGGCGGCACACGAAGCAGGAGCGACCGTCCGGGCGCGAGAACGCGTCCTCGATTGGCGTGAGACTAGAAATGGCGTACGGTTGAAAACAGACAAAGGCGTCTACGAGGCCGACGACGTGGTGTTCACGACGGGGGCATGGACGGGCGACATTCTTCCCGAGATTGCTCACGAACTCACACCCGTGCGGCGGATTATGGCGTGGTTCCAACCAAAAAAGCCGGATTGGTTCCAACCGGAGACGCTCCCTGTGTTCAGCCTCGCTGGCGAACGAGGCAACGGATACGGCTTCCCGGTCCACGACGTTCCGGGATTCAAGTTCGGGCGCGAACCAGCCCTTCCAAACGCCGTAGATCCGGACGAGATGCCACCGGAGCCGACAGCAGCCGAGGAAGAACTTCACCGTGAATTTGCCGATGCGTACTTTCCAGACGGAGGTGGGCCAACACTGCGACTGCGCACCTGTGTGTACACGGCGTCTACGGACGGACACTTCGTCCTCGGCTCGCATCCAAACCGTGACGGTGTCCACGTCGCTGCCGGTTTCACCGGCCACGGCTTCAAGTTCACCGCCGTTATCGGCGATGTGTTGGCCGATTTCGTCGTCAATGGCACCACCGACCACACCATTGAGCTCCATCGGATCGAGCGGTTACTCAACGCGAACGAGTAGTACCGCTTTCAATGAAATATCGGTAGACTATTATAGAGGGAGTAGACAGAGTATTATCCGAGCATTTCGGCTCGTCATTTGAATGTTGGGAATGAGCACCAACCAACACACAAACCCGTCGAAAAAGAGTACGAAGGAGACGAAGCAGATACAGTTGAACGGACAGGCCTGTCAGATCATCGAGATCGGACGAGATAGCACGTCGGTATTCACTCAGGGAGAGAGCTACCAGCTTTATGTGTACCACATTCTCGTTGACTCGGAGGACGATTTTTACTCTGGCTTCGAGAACGGCCACATCAAAATTGATGTTGGCAACGGATATCGGAAATTCCCTGTTGATCGGATCCTCCGCATCGAAGACTACCCATTGATGATGGAAGGACGACGAACGAGCATCACAGAATGGGTTGTCGCCGTTGGTGAGCGCGCGTTGGCATCAAAGGCGGTGTGGGACGACCTGCCGGAAGAAATCGAACACGAATTACAGTACCGCTGTCGGCCGTCGGCGTTCATCGATAACCGGGGTAGATAGTGGTATCGATTTTCCGGCTTGTTTTGTAAGCTATTTGTCCCCGGCCGCTAAATGGACTCGGTATGCAGAGGTGCACGGTCGAACGAATCGAAGACTGGTCCTCCCGTCAGTTCACGGAGGGTGATGTCAAACTGCATGATCTTGCCAGCTCAGGATTCAGCGGCGCTGTACATGCGAACGCATGGATATTAATGTGTAATGGACGCAGCGTCGGTGTTTTCGACGGTTCCGTCGAGGAGATCACCACCGGTGGGACGATTTACGTCAGTCCCGAACCGATCCTTCCGGTGCTCTTATCTATGATGGAACAAGAACCGACACAGAATACGCGCTATGACACCGATACGACGCCAATTGACGAAGCGAGGAGCGCGCTCGAAAACTGGGATCGGGACCGAGACTACATTGGATACCTCGAATTGACCACGGATACCGACGAATACTACGTTGTTTATGGAGATGCCGGGACGACGAGTATCGCGTTTGTTGGTCCGGAGAAACGGATACTGATGGGTGAACAAGCCGACGACATGGGTGATACGATCTCCGGTGAGTACACCGTTTCGGTCGTTCCAATCGATCCCGTCGATGTCACAAATTCAGAATCAACAACACAACAAGTGCCGAGCGGACTTCCTCCGGGCAAGGAGAGCGTTGATGTCCACACCAACAGAGGCACTGACGCAAATGATTCTAAACCGGAATTGATTGCGGACGGGTCGAACGAGAGTGTCGAGCATCTCCGAAGCCGCATCGCCGCACTTGAACGCGAACGCGACGCACTCCAAACGGAGCGGGACGATCTGCTTGCCGAACGAGATCGCCTCGAAGCAAGAATCAGCGAGCTGAAAAAACGAATCAAAGAGCTGGAATCGACAGCAGCTTCGACCTCAACCTCACCGTCAGATTCAGCATCAGCATCAACATCAGATTCGACGTCAGCGTCCGACGACAGTAATGAGATGTCTGTGGATGATGCCCTCTCGGGGACATCGCTGTTCGTTCGCTATCACACGCAAAATCATTCGACGCTTACTGATGCGTATCACGGTGATGCAACTCCTGAGGAAGTGAACGAGAACCTCATTCTGGAACACTACACGACGTTTGACGCCGAAAACACCGTTGTTGATGGTACTCCGTTCGATCAGTTCCTCACAGAATCCTTCGAATATGCAGTTGTCTCGTGGATTGTTCGTGATCTTCTCTATGACATCTACGACGCGGGGTACGAGGACGATCTCGCTGATCTCTATGATTACATCCCCGACATTGACCGGGCTGCTCTTCACGCACATAACACTACTGATGACGGTGTTCCCGTCTCCTTCGATGTGGTGTGCTTCGACCAGCGTGGCGATCCGCTCATCGTGGTCCAAATCGACGATTCACGGGAACCAACGACTGCACGTGAGACTGAAACACTGCTTGATGATGCGAGCGCAGCTGCTGACCAATGGCCACTCACAGCAGCGCTGCTCGTTACGACCAGTTACTTCGAAGCAAGCGCACTCGATACGGCGGCAGATGCCACGACCGGTGGCGGTGGATTGTTCAGTAGCGGCAATCGTTCGAGTTACGTCCGACTATCGAGAAAACACGGATTCCACCTCTGCCTTGTCGAGGCGCGTCAGCGTCAGTTCCACGTCGCTGCGCCGAAACTGTGATTCAGTTTTCTACCTCTGCTACTTCGTCGATTTTCATCGCTTCGAGTTTCGATATAATCTCATCAACCTTCCCGTCGAGATCACTGACGAACTCGTCAGTCTGCTCGGTGGTGATCGCACCCTGACTCGACGGTTCAATCAAATCTTCTTCTTCGAGAACGCGAAGCGAATACCGAACCTTATGGTGAGGATACCCAGTTTCGTTGGACATCTTCACGATACCGATCGGTTCGTTTCCGATAACCATCTTCAGCACCTGTAAGTGCCGTTCTAGCATGTCGACTTCCTTCTCCAGTCGATCTATCATGGCAATTGTTAACTTGTGTTTGGACCTTTTAAATGTTGCTGTCTTCTCGAAAAAGCTAGCTGTCTGTGGATTATCCATGCGACAGCTTAACGCTTGTGGCTGATGGCCGAAGAGTACCAGATACTACCGATAACGACTCTGTGTGGTCGTAGACTGTGATTAATCTCCATTATTCATCAAAAATATTACTGATATACCGTGATTTCATTTGACCAGTCGTCGTTTCTATTACTTCTGTAAAGAGTTCAGTATATGGCCATGGGCTGGTGGTTCACGTGGTCTCAAGAGCAGAGTACGGTGTATCAGGCTGTCCAAGCCGTACTCGTCGTCCGCCGAAGAGACCCGATCGCACGGCGGGCATCTCGTGGCCCTCGTCTGCGACAGTGATGGATCAGTTCGGTTTACGGAGAGATGCTTCTTGATCTGAGCGTCAATCGGTGCACGGTTCGCTTCGAACGGTTTCTACGTTCTTTCCAGAGCGTTCGAGTCGAACACGCCACATCAGACGCAGGTATCGAAATCTGTTTAGCGCGGTGGGAGGAACGTCAGCGTATGACTGTAACCATCGTCGGCTCACAATTAGGCGACGAGGGGAAGGGTGGTATCGTCGATCTGTACGGCGGTTCCGTCGATATTGTTGTTCGCTATCAGGGCGGAGACAACGCGGGCCACACTGTCGTCCACGACGGTGAGACGTACAAACTCTCTCTCGTTCCCAGCGGTGCCGTCCGTGGAAAGGTAGGTGTTCTCGGTAACGGCTGTGTTGTTAACCCGAAAACGCTGTTCGAAGAGATCGACACGCTCCGTGAACGCGGCCTTGAGCCGGACGTTCGTGTCGCAGCGCGTGCACACGTTATTTTCCCGTATCACCGGGTCCTCGACGGGATCGAGGAGGAGGCAAAAGAGGATCTCGCGGCAGGCACGACCGGACGAGGAATCGGACCGACCTACGAGGATAAGGCGGGACGTCGTGGAATCCGCGTCGGTGATCTCCTCGACAGTGAGGTGCTCCGGAAGCGGCTCGAATACGTTGTTCCCCAGAAACGGGCGCTTGCGACGGAGGTGTACGGACTCGATCCCGGCGAAGCGTTCGATATCGACCATCTTTATGACACCTACCATACGTTCGCACAGCGGCTCGCTGCAGAAAATATGGTCGTCAACTGCGGCGAATTTCTCTCCTCACAGCTCGACGCCGATGCGAACATCATGCTGGAAGGCGCACAGGGAACATCTATCGACATCGATCACGGAATCTATCCGTACGTCACCTCTTCGAATACGACAGCCGGTGGTGCAGCAACAGGGACCGGTCTCGGACCATCAGTTGTCGGACGAGGAGAGGTCGTTGGCATCGTAAAAGCGTATCTCTCTCGTGTTGGCACCGGTCCACTTCCGACCGAACTCGGGCGCGTCGAAGGACAGACACCCGCCGATGGTGGTAATCCCGAAGCGGACGACATCGCAACGTACATTCGGGACGCTGGAGGCGAGTACGGCACTGTTACAGGTCGACCACGCCGCGTCGGCTGGCTCGATATGCCCATGCTCCGACACGCGGCACGTGCGAACGGCTTCACTGGCCTTGCTGTGAATCACCTCGATGCACTTGCAGGACTGGACGAGCTCAAGGTCGGTCACGCGTACGAACTCGACGGCGAAGAACTGCTCTCGCTGCCGACGACGACCGAACGGTGGGGTGAGTGTGAAGCGATTGAGCGGACGTTCGACGGCTGGTCTGACACCGATTGGAACGCTGTCGCCGAAGAAGGCTACGACGCACTTCCCGGAGCTGCACAGACGTACCTCAATTACATCAGCGAGGAACTATCGACGCCGATATACGCGATCGGTGTTGGACCGGGACGTGACCAGACGATTGTCCTCGAAGCGCCGTTTTGAACGGCCCACGGGAACCAAAACCACAATTTGAAGCTGCGACCGAGGCCAACCAGACCCGGCACATTTTTGCGTCGATACACCAAGGAGAGATGTATGAAAGAGACACTAATGGACATCCTTTGCTGCCCACTCGATAAACAGGAATTAGAATTGAAAGAAATTAGAGAAGACGATGGGGAAGTTCTAGAAGGACAGCTGACTTGTACCGAATGTGGCACGGAATACCCCATTAATGATGGTATCCCAAATCTTCTCCCACCTGACATGCGCGAGTGAAATTCCTGAACCTGTACTTTTTTGCTCTCCCCTACGCTTAAGTAATCTGTGCAGGAAACACTCACCGTTGACGTCAACCCGGACGGGATGCACACGCTTACCGTTCCCGAGCGCTTTGGGGCCGAAGGAGCGTTCGATGTTGTCCTGAAGAACCACGGTGAGCCGACGCATGTGTATCTCAATCTCGACGACGATCTTTCCGATGCAGCAACGCTTGAGGCAACTAATTACTACGTCGAACAGGGGGAAACACTCCCAATCCCGATCACGACCTCATCAAATACAGAAATCAGTGGTGATCTGACGGTTGCAACCGCCTACGGTAGTGAGAAACGATTTGTCTCAGTGACCATCGAGCCGAGCGAACAAGGCCAACACACCAAAAATATTAGCGCATCGGTAGCATCGAATCGCACAATACGGTCTCCTCAGTCAACGATAAAAGCAACGTCGTCTCCCTCATCTCGGTCAATACCTCCCTCGCCGTCCCGGTCCACGCCAGCATCCATCGACGAGCGTATCATCCATCGTACGCTTCCCGCATTCGTATTCGGCATCGTCGCTATCATTCTCGCGTTCTCGTCCCTGCTCGTCTCTGGTGCGTCCCGAATCCTGCTCGGTGCACTCGCACTGCTCGCTGGGATTATTTTAGTGGTGTATCTCGCCGTTGTCTAACAGACTTATTCATGAGTCAGGATCGGTTGCATCAGTGGTGACACCGCAGAGCTGTCCATTCTCGTCGAATCGTTTTGCTCTGAGATATCGGGCTCGATATCGGTTTGCCCCATCCTTCATGTCGGCTTCACGGATATCATCGGTACGACCGTCCGAGACGGCATCGATGAGGTCCTCTATCTGAGCTTTTTCGCTCGGGGTGAGTTCGAACGTGTATTCGCGTGTTTCCTCGCGTTCGAGACGGGTCCACTTGCGCGCGGCAGCGATTACAAGTGAACACGGCTCGCGGCATGGGAACGCTCCATCGCCTCGAGGGACATCGAGTGGTGAGTCCTCACTCTCATCCCACTGTCGTCGTTTGAGACACTGCGAATCGACACAACACGCCGTTGCGAGCCATTCGACAGCTTCTGGATCAAGTTCGTCGATGATGTCGTAGATGCCAGTCTGTCGCTCTGCAGTCTCGCGCCAGTGTGAGATGTCGAGTTCGTCTTGTCGTTCGAGATACCAATTTTGGACCGTCGCTGGGTAGATGAAGTCGATCGTCTGGAGCACTTCTGTTCCAGTGAGATCGGTGAACTGCCATCCTGTCTGAAGCGTTGGAGCAGTCTTGAGCGGACGATAGTGACCGTCATCGTCGTACTTTGCAATCTGGCGAGCATCGAGTGGGTCGGTGTGCTCGTTGAGCGCTGTGTGTTCCCGATCCGCCACATTACACAACGAGTACTGCCGTTGACCTGTTTCGCTAATGGTCGTCGTGACGCTGATCTCTCCCCACGCGCGCTCGATACCGTTGTCCAGTGCTTCGTACCGGTCACGCACATCGTTCTCCGCCGCTCGTTCGAGCCACCGGAGGAATGCCCACTCATCCTCGGTTAGATCCGACTGTGTCCAGTAGTACCAGTTGGTGACGTAGGCAGCGTTGCTCTTTGCAACTGCCATGAGTTCGTCAGTTTCAAGTGGTCCGTGGGATGCCTCGGGTGTAGTTACGGTGTAGGTCCCAGAGTTATCGTCACGCGTAACGACGAGACCATCGAAGGAAACACCACCCTCATCGCTGGCTGCCTCCCGAAGCGTCACGACCTGCGTGTTGGTCACGATTACATTCACACTCGTGTCCTCACTTCCGTTTTCGTCGCTGTCTTCATGCTCGCTCACACTAACCACCCATCCGTTACCTTCATTCGTCTATTCGGTGAGAAGCGGTGCCGTCTCATGGTTTGTTCTCGTCCTCGATTAGTTTGACATCCATGGTCGATTGTTGGTAAAGGCGTATTCAATCGCTCTGGACCACACAGACACGGGACAGAAACTCACGCGGTCACGACACCGCCGGTCAGTTCCTTAACTCGCTCAATCGCGCTCTCGATGTCGGCACCAGCGTCGTTCGCCCGTTCAAGAATGACGTCAGCAAGCAGTGGTTCCGTGCCGACTGCCCCCGAGTACCAGATGCGTGTTCCATCGACCGTTCCCGGGACAGAATACGTGCCGGTCTCGTCCGTGAGTCCCATATCCGCGGGAATGTCCTCCTGTGTGTGAAAGCCGTCCGCGACGAACAGCGGAACAACGACAACATCGTCACTCTCGAAGTGGTCGGTGACGTCGTCGACCTCCGGGGATTCATCCATGAACAGCGCTTGCACCTCGTCGAACCGACCTTGTTCGCGGATACAGTTGGCGTGGTAATGGATCGCTTTCGCGCTGTTTGCGTTGCGCTCGGTCCCGTGACCAACGACCGCTAGCCCGAAGCCCGATCCGACAGCCGGATCATCGGTCACACTCTGTGCGCGTTGGATGATGACATCAGCCATCGAGTCGTGTGTGCCAACCGGACCACAGTAGTGGACAGTTTTACCCACGTCTCGTGCTTCGAGCGTCGCGTGATCTGCGCTCGTTCCGTCGGAGTCCCAGTCGGCAACGTTCCAGCCTTCGAGACGCAGTTCGCGCGGAATGACCTGTTCGGTGAAATACCCCTCACTGATGAACAGCGGGACGACAAACACCTCCGTGGCCTCGACCGTCCGGAGCACCTCACGAAACGAGGGCTCTTCCTTCCAGAACGCCTCGCGCACTTCATCGAACGCACCCGATTCTCGAATGGTGTCGGCGTGCGCGAACGTCGGCGTGCTCGAATCCGGGTTCAGATGCGAGCCGTGAGCGACGATGACTAACGCCTGAGACATACGCTGGCTATGTTCGGATGGCGGTTATCGTCTTCGTTATTGTCGTGAGAGACAGTTCCACAGCTCCGACGGCTTGAAACGTTCCCCTGTGGTATCGCCACGTAATGACGATTCGTGTGTCGAACACACTGACGGGCGAACGCGAGGAGTTCGAGCCGAACGGAGACAACGTCCTCCTCTATGTCTGTGGTCTCACCACATCGGATCCCGTTCATCTTGGTCACGCGCGGCTTTGGGTACACGCCGACGTGGTCCATCGCTGGCTCGAATACCGAGGCTACGACGTTCGCCACGTAGAGAACTTTACAGACGTAAACGAGAAGATTGTCGCCCGTGTTGGCGAAGGAGGTGATTCAGAAGCAGCAGTTGCTCGCTCGTACATCGAGCGAACTATCGACGATATGCGCTCTCTCAACCTGAAGCGAGCTGAGGTCTATCCTCGCGTGAGCCAACACGTCCCCGAAATCATCGACCTCATCGAGACGCTGATTGAGCGCGGATACGCCTACGAATCGAACGGATCGGTCTACTTCGATACGACACAGTTTGAGGAATACGGAAAGCTCTCGAACCAGTCGATCGAGGATCTCGAAGCACAAGGTCCCGAGGACGAGCAGTCAGAAAAACGCAATTCGACCGATTTCGCGCTCTGGAAGGCTGGCGGTGTCACCCCCGAAGAAGTCGAAACACATCGTCACGAGGGATCGGCCGCGGCTGAAGCGGCGGCGGAGACCAGTCTCACGTGGGACTCACCATGGGAAGAGGGCCGACCGGGGTGGCATATCGAATGCTCGGCCATGTCGATGGCCCATCTCGACGAGACGATTGACATTCATATGGGCGGGCAGGATCTCGTGTTCCCGCACCACGAGAACGAGATCGCCCAGAGCGAGGCGGCGACCGGCGCGCAGTTTGCGCGCTACTGGCTTCACGTCCGACTGCTCGAAATCGGCGATGAGAAGATGAGTTCGAGCCTCGGGAATTTCTCGACAGTCAGTGATGCTGTCGACTCAGTCGGCGCAAACAGTGTCCGAACGTTTCTCATCTCGACATCCTACAACAGTCGGCAAGCATTCTCTGAGGAGGCTCTGTATGAGGCAACCGAGCGCTGGGACCGGTTAGAACGGTCCTACGAGCGTGCAGTCGAGGCACTCGACAGTCCCGACGCATCGACAACCGTTGCGGACGACGATCTCCGGGACGCTGTGATCGACGCCCGAACGGCGTTCGAGAACGCGATGGACGAGGACTTCAACACGCGCGAAGCGATCGCTGCGCTGCTTGACATCGCTGCTGCCGTCAATCGCCACACGGACAGCGAAGAGTACGATTACGTCGGGCTCAAAGAAGCAATCGAAGCGTTCGAATCCCTCGGTGGTGATGCGCTCGGATTCACATTCGAAGAGAGCGGGGATGGAACAGTCACGCTTGCCGAAGAAGCGGTCGAACTCGTCCTCAATCTCCGCGAAGAGGAACGAGAAAAGGGGAACTACGAACAGGCTGATACACTCCGCGACGCACTCTCTGATATCGGTGTCGAAATCGAAGACACTGACGACGGACCCACCTACCGGTTGCCGTAGAGGACACTCAGTCAGCAGTCCGTCACCGAATCGGCGGCCGATATCCGCATCGTTCCGTTAGTTCAGGTTGGTGCGTAGAACACCCATCCCTCAGCAGGCACTGCTATCTGCACCGAGCCGTCGCCTGCGACACTAACATCACCAGCGTTGCCGCTGTGATCGTGCAGCGTCGTGTTAGCCCATGAGGTAGTAACCGATGCGCTTTGCTGGCTGCTGCTGTTGTTCAATCCGACGAGCAAATTGCTGTCTCGTTCGTAGACCACGAGGTTGCTGTCCGTGTACCGCCAGTACGTTTCTCCGCCAGAGAGGTTCTTGCGAACCCAAATCATGTTGTTGATCGTGTCGTTGTCGAGGAGCCAGTCCGGATAGATATTGTACAGGATTGGATAGCCCTCTGAGGTCAGGATGTGTGCGTGTGCGAGTTCGTACTGGCTCGGACCGTCCTGATCGTGGTTGTCGACGAATGGCCACGCGTGAAATGGATCTTGTGCCCTGACGCCCGCCCCCTGAAGCTTGCTCATATCGCCGCCGCTGAAGACGTCCGATATTGTGTAAAACAACGGGTAATCGAACGCGTTCATTCCTGTGTCGATGTACGCTTGTACGTACGAGACACCCCCGTCGTACACCTCCCCGACACGCTCTAAACCGAACTCGTCGGCCCACTGGTTTGCGTAGTCCTGGAAGAACCAGTGGGGCATGTGCTTGGCTGCGTCGTATCGGTAGCCGTCTGCTCCGAAATCCGATATTTTCTTCATGTAGTTGTACAGCTCGCCTCGGACGTAGCTGGATTCCTGTTCGAGATCCGGAAGTCCGAGAAGCTCGCCGTTTTTGACTTCGTGTTCGTCGTTCCAGTCGTCGATCTGGCCACAGCAGTGATGGAAATCAGGATTGCTGAACGCCGGAAAGTCGTATCCCCTCCCGTCTGCCATGTGGTTCATCACGCAATCGAGATAGACCTCGATTCCGTGACTGTGTGCCGTATCGATGAGTGTTTGCAGCTCCGATGCAGTGCCGAACGCACTGTTGAAATCGCGAAAATCAACCGGCTGATATCCTAACGGTGGGTCGTTGCGTCCGCCCTGATCCGCCCACGTCAACCGACTCTTCTGGGGTGCCTGAATCCAGATGATATCGTACCCCCTGTCTGCGACTGTTGGAAGGTTGTTCGTGATCGTGCCCCACGTCTCGTGGAAATACTGGAGTGCAACGGGTTCACCTGGTGCAGCTCGTGCTGAATCTGCTACCGATGGTGTCAAGCCGACAGTCCCGAGGACACCGAGTCCTTTCAGCAATCGCCGACGTGAAAATTCCCCCGTTCGTTTCGGGTCGATACTATTTTGATTTGCGGTATTGCCAGCCACAATTATTGTATGAAGATATTATTCATCATAAATCTTTCTCTCGGAGACACATGTTGTTCTTTGCACGATCGACCACAAACTATTAGCACAACCAGCGGTATGCATGCGGTAACCGAAATGAACAGAGAGGAAGGTTTCTCTCTCGGTGCGTCGGCTGGGTCGATCAAAGCAACACAATATCCCGAAACGCGATAGACAGCCCACTTCCGGCGTCAGAGTACTGCCTTTACACTAGCATCGGACTCCCGGTGCCCCTTGAACTCAGTCACGACTCACGATCATGGATTCTCGATACTCGATCACGATACCGTCCCGAACCACGCTTGCAACGTTACTACTCGTCGCTCTCGTCATGACGACTGGTTGTCTCGGATTCATCACGGGTGATGGTCCACTGTCGGTCGAATCGGAGCCCGTTGCCGTGAGCAATAGCACGGTTTCAGAGGCGAATTACGAAGTAGTTCGTGATAAGACAATCACCGTGGATGCCTCAGTCTCTGTTGCTGATCAGGAACGAACCGTCGAAGCAAAGAGCCACTTTCGCGAATACGGGCGAGATTTCGACATTCTCAGTTCCGATATGACTGCGGCTCGTTTCGTAGCACTCTCGACACCCAAAGCGGAAGTCGCCGGTGAGCCGCTCAATCCAATTGGAGATCGTTCTAACGATCAGCTCGTCAATCGGCTACTACAGTCGTACGATGGCATCAAGTCCGTCGAATTCGTCAAAAATAGATCTGTCACGTCACTCGGCGAAGAGCGCACGGTCGCTACGTACGAAGCGACAGCACAGGTTACACAAGACGTGGAAATCCCCGTTACCTTACACACTGCGACGTTCGCTCACAAAGATGACTACATCACAATCCTTGCCCTGTACCCGAAGCAGCTAGACGAGCAGCCAAATATTGATACGTTCCTCGAAGAACTCGAACATCCGGTATAAGTATCACTACACTGATTTATCTGTTCTTCACGACCGAGAGCGAGAGCAAGAGCAGTATTCAGGTGACCGCGTGTAATCTTCTGTCTCCGATTGTAGCTACCAGGCGCTGCAGTAAACAAGCAGGCTGAATCCGCTGGCTCGCCGTTTCCCTCCGCGACGGTGATACCCCCCGACTGAGAGAAATTCTAGAGGGAATTTCGAATGATTCACCATAAATATTCGAGAACTGATTTAATTGAAGGATAAGTATCGATTTCTTGTGTAAGAGCGCTGCTAAACATGACAGAGGACATCAAAAGTAGCCAGAAATCAGAAAGAAAAGCAGCCGAAACGTCGTTTTTTAGCCGACGGACCGTACTAGCGGAGATAGCCACGGTTGGTGTTGGTGCCGTTGGCGTTGCGAACATCTCGACAGTAGGGTCGGCACGTGCGAAGAGCGATGACTCGGTTATGTGTAGCACCACAGATAGTTCGGGCACAAAAGCGACGAAAGCGACCTACTCCGTCCGGATCGAGAACGTCTCGACTGCGATGACACTCGAAACGACCGCAGTGGATGACGAACTGAAAGAACAACCCGTTCCGCTCTCTCCTGGTGCGTTTGCAGTACACAATGGAAAAGCTCCGATCTTCACGTCGGACGAGCCAGAACGCGATAACGGTCTCGAAGAGATTGCCGAAGACGGTATACCGACACGACTCGCCAAATGGCTGGCCGAACAGAACGGCGTCTCACAGTCTGGTGCGTTCACCACGCCTGTCGGGATGGATGCATCTGCACCTGCACCTGCTCCGCTGACGCCCGGTAGCGCGTACGAGTTTGAATTTGAGGCCAAATCAGGGGACAGGCTCTCGTTTGTGACAATGTTCGTGCCCTCGAACGATCTGTTCTACAGTCCAGACGAGATGGGCATCGATCTGTTCACGAGTGGTGAACCGATCGACGGCGATGTGACAGATCGGATCGGGTTGTGGGACGCTGGAACTGAGATCAACGAAGAGCCTGGCGTCGGGGGGCATCAGCCACAGCGCCAGCGTGGTCCAGGGATCGATCTCGTCGAACGCGAGTCTATCGTCCCGATCAGCGAGGTCAACGGCTACACCTACCCGGACGCCACCGATGTCCTCAATGTGACCGTGTCGCCGCACAATGGGTGAATTCGAACGCGATCCGCTCGCTCGACAGACGATCTCCCGAGCAGATGATTGTGACCACAACCGGACAAATGCAAAAAAACAGCAAAGTAGACTTATACAGTCAGTCACGAATGGGTACATAGTGCAGGGATGGAAAAGGTACTGTGGTATCTCATCGCAGGGACTCGTGGCGGGGAGAATCGCGCTCGCATTATTCGCGCGCTCGCCGGACGGCCGTTCAACGCCAACCAGCTTGCATCCCGACTTGAACTCGAGTACAACACAATTCGCTATCACCTCGATATGCTGATTGACCACGGTATCTTAGAAACGGGAGGCGACGACTACGGTAAGCTCTACTTTTTCACCGATCAGTTCGAGCACCACTACGAGGAGTTCGAACGTGTTGTCGAACGAATGGACTTCGAAACCGATCCCGTGGGATGGGGGGAACCAGAACCCACAGAGCAAGAGGATTGAGATTAATGGCACAGATGAGTACCCTGATGCTGGTCGCCACCATGTTGAGCGTGGTGAACATCGTCCTGTTGGCTGCTCTCACGTTTATTTGGGGGCGAAACTACCGGACGTTCAGAACACCGCTGATACTTGGACTGCTGATCTTCGGTGCGGTGTTGCTCATCGAGAACGTTGCCGCCGTCTATTTCTTCTTCAGCACGAAGATGCTCTACTCCGGTGATCCCGGCATTGACAGCGCAGTAACCATTCTCAGGGCGCTCCAAACCGTTGCGCTCGTGTCGTTGACGTACGTCACGACGCGGTGAGGGATCTCGATACGTTGTAGATTACAAATTACACAACAATATCGTGGAATATTTGAAATAGAAATTGATCGACAACTGGGTCGAGAACAGTGTGATCCACAATTTCAATTTTCTGGCATCCCTGCGAGGTAGAAGACAATCGCAACACCTGTAGCGGCCCCCATAGCGTGCGTTGCTGAGTTGACGGGATTAATCCCCGGTAAAGCAAGACCGGCGAGCGTCCCGACACTGACCCCAACCAACCAGACAAGAAGCGCATACTGGCTCGTTGAGAAGCTCCGTATCCAGTTATCGATACTCTTGTAGGCTGACTTGATCTTCATAGCATCCCTAAGAAATTCTCTCGGAAATAGTAACCCGAAATTTATCACAGTCTGAATTTTTGAATTGTTTTACATAGCCACCATCCTGAAGTTGCACCGGTACGACACTGTACGAGGTAGGGAAGAGTTATCCACTGGCCGGTGCGGAGAAAGCGACAGTTCACATTTCCAAATTGTCATACGTATCCACCAACTATCAGCGGTCCCATCAGCACTCCCATGAGATGCGCGCGTTGTGCGCCGAACCGTGCGGGAACGAGTCCAACGACAGTGCTTGCGGCGAAGACCCCGACACCGAGCAGCCCAGCGAAAAGATACGAGACGACGCACAACAGCGCGAAAACACAGATCGAGAGCTTCGTGTACCCGACGGATCCGATGACACTGAGATACGCATCCCCGATCAGGAGTACGAATGAAAAGCCAGCAACGGCGGCAAATCCGACGGCGACGAGCAAGATCGGTAAATCGAGTGGAACGTTTGCTCGTTCGAGTGCAACCAGCACGCCAGTTCTCGGTGAACCCAGAGCAACCAAAGCGAAGAGAGCGAAAACAGTGTTTGCGGTGTTGACACCGCTGGTGGCGACAATAAATCCACGGCCACCGTACCGACCGGGAACGGCGACCAGTGCGAGCGTCGCTGCAATCGCACTCGACACGCCGGGGATGTATCCGACAACTGCGCCACAGACCGTTCCGATCGTACCAAGTCCACCAACGATCCGACGAGAGAGCGTTATTTCGTCTCCAACCTGTTCGGGAACACCATTTCCCCCCATGGCTTCAAGGAGGACAGGGGCTCCGAACAACCCAGTGAAGAGCGGTGTAAGCATACTACCGACGTCGAGCGGCGCCTGCACCGAGAGATCAAGTGTCAGGAGACCGAGTCCGGTGCTCGACGCGAACGCAACAACACCACCGACCCGCCCACGCTGGGTCGATTCCGTCCAGATCAACAGCAACGCTGCTGAGCCGAGAACGATCGAGAGATGAGCACTGATCGTAGGATATACGGTCACCATCGCCTCTGTGACGGGAATCGAAAGTGGCACGGCAAGGACAATCGCGAGTCCACTTCCAAGCGCGGATAGTCGGAGCGCCTCGCCACCGCGTCCCTCAAGGACGAGGCGATGACCAGGCAGTGCGCTCGCAGCCATCGCCGGATCGGGTACACCGAGTGCGAGTGCGGGAATAATGTCGAGAAATGTATGGACGACACCGGCAGCGAGCATCGCCGAACCAACGAGCGTCGGTGGACCAGGAATCGAGGGAGCAACCGCAGCCAGCACGAACGCCATGTTGTTCGCGTGAATCCCCGGAATGAGACCACTCACAGTACCGAGTACGACACCAGCAAGCACGAACGCGAACACCGCTACCGTCCGATCGGGGGCGAATACGACGTGAGCACTGAATGCCATCACGTACGGGTGGATGCGGTATCTAACCTAAACCTTCGTAGAACTACTATAATTCAATTGATGCTATTTCCCACCATACCAAGTGGTACTGGTGATGTTCAATAAAATCGGAAAATCGTAGTCGTCGCGTTCCAGCTCCGATTAACCGAACAGCTGACCGAGACCCTCACCGTCTGCCTCGTCGTCCTCTTCGTCTTCTTCTTCGGCTTCAGCTTCTTCGGCTTCGTCTTCTTCTTCGACTTCCTCAGTCTCGTCTGCTGGCTCTGCGGCCGCACCGCCTGCCCCTCCCGCGGGAACAGCAGCCGCCTGCTCGACGGCTTCCTCGATGTCAACATCGTCGAGTGCGGCGATGAGTGCCTTCACACGAGATTCTTCGATGTCAGCACCAGCGGTCTCAAGAACGCTGGTAACGTTGTCTTCAGTGATCTCTTCGTCCGTTTCGTTCAGGATGAGTGCTGCGTAAATGTACTCCATGATATTTCGTTTGGTTTAGCTTTGGTTTGTGATTCGATCAATTCCATTATCCGAACATCGCGCCGAGACCCTCGGCGCCATCGTCGTCGTCATCGTCATCGTCGACGTCTTCGGTCTCGGTTTCCTGTTCGTCTACCGAGTCATCGTCATCGTCGGACGATTCGGATTCAGTGGGCGCAGGCGCTACTTCGACGCCGCGCAACTCTTCCGGCAGTGCCTCGTCGTCGTCGATGACCGCTGCAAGCGCGCGCATTTGCGCGTCGGCCTTGCTGACGAGATCGTCTGCGATATCGGGGCTTTCGATTGCTGCGAACAGACCGAGACTGCGAGCCTCGGTGCTCGCCTTCGAGAGCAACCCGTCGGCGGTTTGCGTCGTCGGGTAGACAGCGTTGATCGAGAGATTCCGTCCGGCAGCCGCGGCGGACTGGATGTCCGTCCGGTACTGCTCGATATCGATGGCGAGCTCTTCTGGGTCGAAGAATACGCCTTCGGAATAGACACCACGAAGGTCGAGTCCGACCTCCTTTGGCTCGATTCCGAGTTCGCTCAACACGTTGGCGAGCTGTGCGTCCACTTCCTCGCCAGCATCAAGCACTTGAGAATCTTCGAGAACACGGATCGAGCCGTCCTCGATGCGCGCGTTCGCGCCGACCTGCTGTAGCTCTCCCACGAAAGGACCGGGATCGATTCCCGTATCTCCCTCAGCGATAACGATTTCGTTCGGTGCGACCTCGCCTGGATTGATTGGTGCAGGCGTTTTCGATGCTTCGAGTTCCTTGTACAGACCGAACGGATTGTCATCCGTTCCGATAATGCCGATCTGACCGGTCACGAGGTCAGTTAGCTCATCGAGCCCACCTTCTGCGTTTTCGAGCGAGCGGGCAATGAGCGTATTTCGGCTCACGCGGAGTTCAGCATTGCCGTGTAGATCACGACGCATCTCCTGTAGCTGCTTGCTCGGGATGCCCGCGATATTCACGATACCGACGCTCTCGTACTGCTCTAAAAGCTCTACGAGTGCATCGACCTCCTCGCGTTTCCACTCGGGAATGACCTCAGTCTTGCGTTCGAGATCAGTTCCGGCAGACATCTTAGACGACCTCCATCGTTGGGCCCATCGTTGTCTTTACGTAGATCGAGTCGATGTTGAGCGGCCCCTTTTCCAGATTGGCCTCAAGACGACGGATGATGACATCGATGTTGTCGGCGATATCCTCAGCCGACATCTCGGCCGAGCCGACGCGAGTGTGAAACGTACGCCGTTCGCCGCTTCGAAGCTGCACAGTGTTTTTCATCCTGTTAACAACTTCGACAACATCATCATCGGGCTGTAGGGGTGTCGGCATCTTGCCCCGCGGACCGAGTACGGTCCCGAGGTAACGACCGATGTCCTGCATCATACCCGCTTCTGCGACGAAGAAGTCCGTCTCGCTTGCGAGATCCTTCGCAGCGTTGTTGTCGTCACCGAGGTCCGACAGCGCGTCACTGTCGAGTACCTCGTCGGCAACTTCTTCTGCGCGAAGGGCTGTCTCACCCTCGGCGAATACGACGATACGTGTGTCTTGCCCCGTTCCGCTCGGAAGGACGATGCCTTCATCGACGCGGTTATTAGGGTCATTGAGATCCAAATCGCGCAGGTTGATGGCGATATCGACCGTCTCGGAGAAATTCCGTGGCGGTGCCTCATCAAGTGCGCGAGAGACTATATCCTCTATTTCCTGATTTGCCATTGTTCACCTCCGTAGTACGCCAGTGGCTGCTACGGCGTGAAACAGGCGCTAAACCTGCCTCGTCTCTACTCACTAGCATCACAAACTTAAGCACGTCGAAGTAGCGTCCTCAGTACCACCAATGTCTCTCTGAACCTCAACAATCGGACGCCCCCGATCGTGATCATGATCATGATAATGACCGTGACCAGCAATGATTCTCATCTCGCAGAAGCGCCGACAGTAGGAACGCTAGTCTCGTCCCTCTCTCCGTTTCTCAGCGCTGGAATGCGAACGCTCGACTCGAAATGGGGGCTACGCTGCTGTCTCGAAATAGTCGTCGTAGTCGCCCGCGTCAATGCGCTCTTTGAACGTTCGAGCGTTCTCACCTTCGACAGTGACGCCAAGTGAAACACACGTGCCTGCGACCTCTTTTGCTGCGTTCTTGGTGTCATAAGCGAGAAGATCAGATTGTTTCTGCTCTGCGACCTGTTTTAGTTGGTCGATAGACATATCTGCGACAAACTCTGTATTCGGCCGACCACTTCCGGTCTCGAAACCGAGTTCGTCTTTAATGAGTGCCGCCGTTGGCGGGACACCCACTTCAATCTCGAAGCTTCCGTCGTCCTCATAGGAGATGGTGACGGGGACTTCTGTGCCGTCGAACGCAGCTGTCTGTTCATTGATAGCGTTGACGACCGCCTGCACATCTACCGGTGTCGGGCCGAGTTCAGGCCCAAGCGGCGAACCAGGAGTAGCCTGTCCGCCAGAGACGAGTACCTCAATCGTTCCAGCCATATCCTGAATCACCGCCTTCGTCGGTTTAAGCGTTATCGTATCGACCGTAGCGAGTGTGCTGGTCCCACGATCGACCGACCGGGACGCTGTCAAAGCGTTTGATTGTCTCTGGATGGATTCGACACTGGCGGAGAGTATATTTTATCTGATAATAACTTAGCAACGTGTACGTACAATAAGATAGGCGAGCGGGAAAATCCGATTCACGCAACTGTCACGCCGTGTCGCGTGAGCCAATTGCTCGCCTCTTTGATTTCGACGGGGCTCCCAATAATGCGGGTTTTCGTCTCTTCTTCGACGAACGAGAGCATGAATTCTCGTTTCAGATCCGCTCGGAGACCGGCCAACGCTTCCGTGGGCAAGATGATCTGTGTACTGTCGCGGAATCTATCTATGTTTATCATATTCTCGTCCCACCAACATTTTTTGAATACTACAACACACATCCTCCAAGTATGTATTCATCACGGGGTGTTTTAGTCACCTGTACGATGATTCTGTTGCCTTCAAGGTGAATCTTTCGAAAAATACTCGATCTAATCTAGGTGTGATTCTGTGTGTGTATTTCTCCAACCTTATTAATAGATGACATCACTAGTATGGATTTGTATAGTAAAAATACATCGAAGAAAGTCGGCTGAGACATTCGTGTTCCACTTTTCTGATCGATACTGCTTCGTTCGAGAGGACGTCATCGCATGATTCATCGGTCTTCGTTTTGTCACAGAGTCTGTTCGTCGAGTACGTCAGTAGTACCATCACGACAGCCACAGACAATAATCTGATAGTGAGTGACGCGGGTCGCTTTCAACGGACACTTTTTTCGTCACCCATCTCCGACGAGCATCCAATGGGTCTTGAGGAGGAAATCGATGAGATTGAAGAAGAGATAGCCAGTACTCCGTACAACAAGTCTACTGAGGCCCACATCGGTCGCTTGAAAGCAAAGCTCGCACAGAAAAAAGAAACACTTGAAAACCGTTCATCAGCGGGAGGTGGTCAGGGGTATGCGGTCGAGAAAACTGGGGATGCGACGGTAGCACTCGTCGGATTTCCGAGTGTTGGAAAGTCAACGCTCCTCAATGCACTGACGAATGCAGAGAGCGAGACCGCTGCGTACGAGTTCACAACGCTGGATGTCAATCCTGGAATACTCGAATACAACGGAGCGAACATTCAGTTGCTCGACGTTCCCGGGCTCATCGAGGGGGCAGCGGGTGGGCGTGGCGGTGGCAGAGAAGTGCTCTCGGTTGTTCGAACTGCTGATGTCGTGCTGTTCGTTCTGTCGGTGTTCGAGATCGAACAGTACGAGCGTCTGCGTGAGGAGCTATACCACAACAAGATCCGGCTCGACACGCGGCCACCGAGCATGAACGTCACAAAAAAGCACAAAGGTGGAATTAAAGTGACCACCAACGGTGATGTTGGACTCGAAGATGCGACGATCGCAGAGGTCCTCAGAGAACACGGCTACGTGAACGCGGATGTGACGATCCGCGAGCCCATCAGTGTTGATCAGCTCATCGATGGGCTGATGCACAACCGAATTTATCTTCCATCGATTGTCACTGTCAACAAAGCCGACCTCATCGACCATGACTATCTCGAAACCGTAAACGAACAGCTGCGCGAGCACGACATCGACCCTGAGCAGGCCGTGTTCATCAGTGCTCATGAGGAGAAAGGACTGGAGAGCCTGAAGGAATCGATTCAGAACGCGATCGGACTCATCCGCATTTACATGGACAAGCCCGGCCGGGGCGTCGACTACGAGGAGCCGCTCATTCTCCGAGAGGGTGACACCGTCGAAGACGCCTGCAAGAAACTTGGTGGCGATTTCCGCGAGCGATTCCGCTTTGCACGGGTCACTGGACCGAGTGCGAAACACGACGAACAACAAGTCGGGTTGGATCACGAGCTCGCGGACGAAGACGTGCTCCGGCTCACCGTCCGTCGATGAGCACGACGGCGAAACGACGATTACTGATCGTTTTGCTCCTCGGTCTCATTCCGTGGACAGTCGTGACGGTATCCGGAACCGTGACGCTCGTCCTCCCATTCGGGTTGATTGACGCACAATCGTGGCGTCTCCTCACACTGCCCGAGTATCTCCGTCTTTCTGGTGGGCGGGTCGCGCCGTTTATCGAAGCGTGGCCGCTCAGCGTGTTCCTGTACGCCGGAACGCTCGTGAGCGCCATCGGTGGCGTGTTCGGACGTGAGGATCCCCGGCTGACGGGAGGATTTCTAGCGCTTACCGCCGTCGGACAGCTCCCATTCGTTTTCGGACTCTCGCAACGATTTGGCTACACAGCGATTCCTGTTGGAATCGTTCTGATGCTCGCCGCCGCGTGGTGGTGCTACTGGCCGATGGTGCGAGCATCGTCAGGATAAGTGGACGTATCGCGTTGCGTTTCTTTGGCGTCTAAAAACGTGATCTTCACAGATACTCGAAGCGCTGCGTATTCGCTTCAAAACCCAACCGTTCGTGTGCCCAATCGAACGGATTCTCGTCGCGGTGTTCCATCAGGAACTCCACGATCGAATCCCCGACGTTCTCTCCGTAGAGAGATGGACCATCGGACATGCGTTGACGGATTGAATCGGATTCGTATACATGAGTCAGCAGATCGTACATGGCCTCACCGGACGTCGGTGGTACAAGCAGATTCGTCTGTGCATCGAACACCGTCTCTGGACGATCGGTGTTGTATCGCACGGTGAGACAGAAAGTCTCATCAATGTGGTTTAGCTCCTCTTGCATACTCCCAGAGTCCGTCAACTCAGCGAAGCACTGCCCGGACCGTAGGAACTCATACACGTGAGCGTGCTTTTGCCAAAGCGGTGTGAACAAGAAGTTCTCACGATCGTCGGCAAGACCGACGAGTCGATCACGGAGACCGTAGTTTTCGAGCGCAGCTCGAGTTGCCGTGAGTTCGACGAATGCGACGTTGTATCCAGTTTTCACGAGGCGAACAACACAGTCGATGATGGAACGAAACCGGTCGGGGAGTAAGTTCGCTCGACGGTGAATGTCAACCCGAATCCAGTCGTCCCGAGCCTCCAACACTGGAAAGACATCAAATACCGATTCGGACAGATTCTCATCAGCCTTCATAGCGATCGTATCGACCACGGAATTTCCGACGACCGGTATTCGAGTACGGCCGGCAACCTCAGCAGGATAGCCTTCACGAACGAGATGCTCACGATTCAGTTCAGTTGGTGCAAACTGGTAGAGAGAGGCTGCAGATCCAATGAACGTGTCGTACTGTTCGGGAAACGGTTCGGTCCGATTAAGCGACCACTTACCCTCCCACTGATCGTCGATAAACGCTGCTGGGTCGGCTTCGTTTGTGAACGATGGAGACATTCCACGGAGGCCTGCCTCATTGTGTGCGACAAGCTGGTTTGTTGCGAACATCCATGCCTGGGGAACGATACCCGCAGCAAGCGTATCACCGTGGACGATCGGCATGACCGTTGTGTCTGGGTAAACATCAGATATATGGTTTGAAAACTCCTTGATCAGCGCTATCAATTCGGCTGCCTTCTGAGAGAGATCCCCCCGGATACCGAGATCGACTGCGATGCGTTCATCGAGTCCATACTCGGTTAATCCGTGCCCCAAAAGATCATCGTGATGTTGACCAGTATGAAGAACAAAACACGGAACTCCTCGACGCTGGGCGGCCATGACAATGGGCGCCTGTTTGTAAAAATCCGGCTTGGTGGCAGTTACAACAGCCAAAACGGTGTCTCCAGCTTCCATTTGATGCGCGAGTCTGTTATCATATATCTGAATATTGTCCATATATTGATACCATGATCTGCTGGTTAGTAAATACCGATTTTGGACGCTGATCCGAGAGAACGCCTGTAGTCCATCGCAGCACGGAATTCAAAACAACGCGGCTATTCATCGAGTCGTTCCCTGTGCTGCCGAGCAATCTTTTTACCTTCTCCACTAGTGCCAACTGGTATGAACGCCGTACTCGATCACGTGATGATGCGCGTTGAGGATTTGGAAGCCGCCCTCGATTGGTATCAGACCCACTTCGACTACGAGGAGACGGGTCGGTGGGAGGCTGATACGTTCACCAACGTGTTTCTCGCTCCCGAGGATCGACACGAGGACAGCGCGCAGTTGGAACTGACGTACAACCACGACGGGCGCTCGTACGAGATGGGTGATGCGTGGGGACACATCGCTGTACGCGTCGACGACGTGTACGATGCCTACGAGGAGTTGATGGATGCTGGTGTCGAGGACTACCGCGATCCCGACTCCTGTGGTGGGCGGTACGCCTTCGTGAAAGATCCCGACGGCCACGAGATCGAGATCGTCCAACGCGACCACGGTGCACGCTGGAGTCTCGATCACACGATGGTCCGCGTTGAAGACGCTGACGCTACAATTGGGTGGTACGCCCGCAAGCTGGAGTACGATCTGGTCCGTCGCTCCGAGATGGACGACTTCGCGCTGTACTTCATGAAACCTGATGCGGCCGAGGAAGCGATGTCGATGGAGCTGACATACAACTACGACGGACGTTCATACGAGATAGGCGACGCGTGGGGACACGTCGCGGTCCGCACAGACGACCTCGATGAAGCATGGGACACACTCATGGACCGTCGCGCCGAGGACTACCGTGACCCCGAGAGCTGCGACAACCGCTATGCGTTCACGAAAACGAACGACGGACACGAAATAGAGGTCGTCAAACGCTAATTCAGTCCCGCGAGCCGATCGAGAGCGTACATGATCCGAAGCATCGAGGCGCTTCCGTCGCGGCCAAACACGAGTTCGTCGGTGTTCAAAACGTGCTCTGAAACGACCCGCGAGGCGTGTTCTGGCGCGGCAGCGATCCCACAATCGTTTGCTTCGACCCACTCCATGACCCGGAGATCGCTCTTTGAATCACCCATCACGAGCGCAAATGGATCGTCGATACCGAGCACGTCGAAGGCTGTCTGTACCCCGGCAACTTTATCGAGCTCTAAGCTTCCCATCTCCGCCGCATCGCCTTTGTAGTAGGCGATATCGATGCGCTCGAAGATGGACTCGATCACCGTTGGAATCTCTTCGAGATCAGTCTCAGGCACTCCTCCGTGCCGTTCGAGCACGCCGCAGATCTCAGGGTCGGCGTCAGCGTAGTACGCACGCGCCATGTCGCTGTCAGCACCGTCAATCGCTCCGGCAAGCAGATCGATCAGGTGACACAGCGCGTCGTCGATGATCTCGACAGCGTTGTCGCTCCCGGTCTGGAAATTCGGCTTGAGCGTGATATTGAACTCATTCCCCTGAAGATGACAACCACGCGTGATCGGTTCGGCTGCCTCAGAAAGCACGCGCGATCGAACGTCATCGAAGATAGCCCGTATCTCGCTGTCGAGGTCGTCGTAGAGGAGGGTCTTGGTTGATTCACCGTAGCCGGGAGTGAATACACCGTTGCCGGCCTCGTAGACGATACTCAGCGTCCCCGAATGGACCAGCTCGTTACCCAACCCTTGCGTTATGAACCCCTTGACGTTCTCTAGGGTCTGACCAGTGCAGATAACGATCGGTATCCCTTCCTCGTGTAAGCACGTCAGAAGATACAGCGTTTCACGAGGGATTTCGTTGTCCGTCCGTCCCGCCGAACGAAGCGTTTCATCAACATCGAGAACGAGGACGTTCACCGCCCGACCATATTTGGTGTTGAGATCGAGAGCCGTAAACGCCTCATCACGGGAAGCGTGGGCAGCGATGTCGGCAAACGTCTCCCCAGCCGGAAACGCCCGTCGGATGTCAGCGCGTCGCTGATCAAGTTCGTCACTGGTCTCCTGCCAGAGTTCAAGCGCAACGCGCGAGCCAAGTGCCGGAAAGAGACCGACAACCGTCTGGTACTCACGGAGCGTTTCGGCATCGAACTCGTCGTACAATCTGTAGAGACTGTTGTATCGATTCATGGTAGGTATTCACATCAGTGCGTGGTAAGTCCACCTCACCCCCACATTCACACGTACATTCACGTTCACGTTTACGTTCATACTCACTCACCCGAACGGTGTCGTATCGATGTGGATTTCGTGGGCTTCGATATCTTCGAGTGCGGCGACGCGGCCGCCGACGGTGACCGATCCGGTGTCGGTGTCGATGGTGAGCGTAGCGACCTCACCAGTCGGTTCCACTGCAACGTTTGTGATGCGACCAGTGACGTCCCGGTCGTCACCAGTTTCGACATCACGTCCTTTGACTTTCACGTAAAACTCTCTGTCCAATTCACGGATATCCTTCAGGCAACGACGGATAGACGCGTATCGTCGGGGGAACGGACGGTCGTGGCCGTCCGTTGCGAGTGGGGTGGCTGTCGTCCACAGCACCGTATTGAAGAATCCGGAGACGAGAAAGCCGAGTGCAGAGCGATTGAAGATGACTCCATAATGTTCTGTATCGCTCGTGAGTGCGTCCTGTGTTGCATACACCGACCGTGTCCCGTCTGCGACGGCCATCACTGGCGTCGTGATACCGCGCCGCGCCCGTACGATCGTCGAGATGTTCGTGTAATCGTACTCTTCCGGGGAAGGTGCCGCAGAAGCGGGCGTCACGAGCAACTCAACGGCGGTTCCGGCGTCACACACCGCCGCCAACTGCTCCTCAAAGCGGGAAAGCAGTTCCGGTGTGAGCGAGAGCACGAGTTCGTATTCTGCACTGTCGATGACGGCCTCGAAGTACCGGAGAATACTTGGTCTCGATTTGACAAGGGAGACAGCCTCCGTTTCCCGGGAAGGGGTCGTATACCGATCGGCTAGCCCCGTGATCATCTCATCGAGCGATGATTGAATCTGTGGGAATATCCCCTCGGGATCGAGTGCGACGACTCGCATCGGGCGAGATTCACGAAGCTCAACGACGCCCCGATCGCTCAGTTTCCGCACTGTATCGTAGACGCGCGGTTGTGGAATGGACGTACGGTCTGCGATCTCACTCGCCGTCAGCTCACCGTGATCAAGCACAGCGAGATACGCTTCGATCTCATACTCACCGAAATCGAACCGGTCTCCAACTTGCTCCATCTGACGCCGAAGATCGTCCGTATTCATTATGAAAGGATTTCAGACCAGCAGATAAAATATTTACTGAGTTCCGAAGTAATCTATCAGTTAATCGAGAGTCGATAGCAGAAGCGACGATTCAACCGTCCTACCCACCGATTATACAGCCAACAGCATCACTCTGTCGGTCGCTGATTAACAGAGACAGGTGGGTTTAAACGGCAGCTCACATCCACACGGTGCTCCCACAACAGAACCAGCAAACAAAAATGTTTACTGTGACATGAGTAGTAGAACTGGAACGAAGTGAATCACGAGACCGATGAACGATGAGATAGACGTGCTTACGATCGGGGAGACGATGGTGCTGTTGAACCCACACGAGTCGGGTCCAATGCGCCACGTCGTCGACTTTCGAAAACGGATTGGCGGGGCAGAGAGCAATATGGCGGTCGGTCTCGCACGCTTGGATCACGACGCAGCGTGGATAAGCCGTCTCGGTTCGGATCCACACGGTCAGTACGTACGGGATACGATTCGCGGTGCGGGGGTCGATACACAGTACGTCACGTTCGACGCCGAAGCACCCACAGGACTGATGTTCAAGGAACGCCGCGAACTCGCAGAGAGTCGCGTCTACTACTATCGGGACGACTCCGCAGCGAGTCGAATGGCTCCCGACGATCTCCCCGATGAAGCCCTCGCTAACGCACGCTATCTCCACCTGACGGGGATTACTCCCGCGCTGAGCGAATCCTGTCGAGAGCTGGTCTTTGATGCGACGCGACGAGCACAAGAGCACGGCGTCACCGTCTCGCTCGACCCGAATCTCAGGTTCAAGCTCTGGGACGAGACGATGATGCGCGAGACGCTCCTTTCACTCGTCGAAGAGTGCGACGTCGTTCTCCCTGGTATCGAAGAGGGTGCGGTGCTGCTCGGGACGGACGATCCCGAACGCATCGCAACGGAGTTTCGGGCCCTCGGTGCGGACGAAGTTGTCGTGAAGCTCGGGGCTGACGGTGCGTTCGTCGCGAGTGATGCCGTCGCAGAAACCGTTACTGGCTACGAGGTCGAGCGCGTCGTCGATCCCGTTGGCGCGGGCGATGGGTTCGCTGCCGGATATCTCTCCGGACGGCTTGAGGGACTCGATCCCGTTCGTGCGACCGACCGAGCGAACGCGGTGGGTGCGCTTGCAACGACCGTCACGGGAGATATCGAAGGCCTCCCCACGCGCTCTGAGCTAGCGCAGTTTACAGGTGACCAAGACGAACAAATCCGATAACAACAGATCATTGTCTGTCCGTTTGGCCGTCAAATCGATTCGGCGAACGCAACTCTGACGTCCGTATCTCCGTGAACGACCGCAGCGACCAGCTCGTGATCATCCATACTGGCACAGTCGACGTCTGAGCTGTTGTTTCGGTCCGATGTACACTAACAGAGAATAGATACGGCTGGTATCCACCATTTACGACGTAGTCCTGCCAGCACAACATCTTTAGCCATTAGTTACCTATTGACACGATTGTACAGGCAACCGAACGATACTGCGACAAAGACACCCATGGCAGACAAACCGCACCAAAACCTAGCGATTATCGGTCACGTCGATCACGGGAAAAGTACGCTCGTCGGTCGATTGCTGTTCGAGACGGGGAGCGTCCCCGAGCACGTCATCGAGCAGTATCGTGAAGAAGCAGAAGAGAAGGGCAAAGGCGGCTTCGAGTTCGCCTACGTGATGGATAATCTCGCCGAAGAACGCGAGCGCGGGCTCACGATTGACATCGCCCACCAAGAGTTCGACACGGACGAGTATTATTTCACGATCGTGGACACGCCGGGTCACCGCGACTTCGTGAAGAACATGATCACCGGCGCGAGCCAAGCCGACAACGCTGTGCTCGTCGTCGCGGCTGATGACGGCGTCCAGCCTCAGACACAAGAGCACGTCTTCCTCTCGCGAACCCTCGGCATCGGCGAACTCATCATCGCCGTCAACAAAATGGACCTCGTCGATTACGACGAGGATCGATTCGAAGAAGTGAGAGACGAAGTGGAACAGCTCCTCGGACGGGTTCGGTTCTCTGCTGCAGATACGAGTTTCATTCCGATCTCGGCGTTCGAGGGCGACAACATTTCGGACCGCTCGGACGAGACCTCGTGGTACGATGGACCGACGCTGTTGGATGCACTCAACGACCTGCCGGAGGTCGAGCCACCGACCGACGCGCCGCTGCGCGTCCCCATCCAAGACGTCTACACCATCTCAGGCATCGGCACTGTCCCCGTCGGACGCGTCGAAACTGGTGTCCTCGAAGTCAACACCACGGTTTCATTCCAGCCAAGTGACGCTGCAGGCGAGGTCAAGTCGGTCGAAATGCACCACGAAGAGGTGCCACGGGCTAATCCGGGCGACAACGTTGGATTCAACGTCCGCGGCATCGGCAAGGACGACATCCGTCGCGGTGACGTCTGTGGCCCAGCTGAGGAGCCACCGACGGTCGCCGAAACCTTCCAAGCGCAGGTCGTCGTGATGCAGCACCCGAGCGTCATCACCGCCGGCTACACCCCTGTCTTCCACGCACACACCGCACAGGTCGCGTGTACCATCGAATCGATCGATACCAAACTCGACCCCGCAAGCGGTGATGTCAAAGAAGAAAATCCCGACTTCATCAAAAGCGGCGACGCTGCTGTCGTCACCATCCGTCCGCAGAAACCGCTCTCGATCGAACCATCCTCGGAAATCCCCGAACTCGGGAGCTTCGCCATCCGCGACATGGGCCAGACCATCGCCGCCGGCAAAGTCCTCAGTGTCACAGAAAAATAAGTGTGAATTACCACCCGTAATACGATATGGTTTGGTACAACAGATACTGTCGGTCAGTGGCTATGCCAGCTCTGACGCGATGCGTTTTTGAAGGTCAGTCGTCACTACTTCGTTCAATCATGGGGTTATGATTCTGCATTTGGAAAATAAACGATGAGTAACAGAACTATAGTGTATCCGAACTGACCGAGGGTTTACCGTCTACAAAGGCGTATCTTTGTCTGCGTGATTCGAATGATGTTAACAATCAAACACGACCGTGAAACGCTCACAGGACAGACCACGGGACATCGACAGGGAGGACTGTGAGATGACAGCTGATATCGTAATCGCGCAGATGGGTGGGTCGTTCATCAACGCTCTCTTCGTGTTTGTCGTCAGCCTGCTCATTGGTGCTGTCGGAATCTACGCTGGGGCACGGCTGCTGATCGACCGAGACACTGGTTTCAGACGAGCGATCGTGACAGCGTTCGTCGGAGCGATCATCTGGGCGTTGGTTGCTCTCTTTGTCGGATGGATCCCCATCATCGGACCGCTCCTCACGCTCGTTGTGTGGATTGGCTTCATCAACTGGCAGTATCCCGGCGGTTGGGGGACCGCTGTAGGGATCGGATTCGTCGCGTGGATCGTCACGTTCGCCATCCTCTATGTACTCAGTCTGCTCGGTTTCGTCGGATTGGGTGCTATCGGCGTCCCGTAATCAAATCAGCAAGGGAACAATCGTAGTACGAGAATTCGGTCAACGATCGAGTGGTGTTCGTTGATCGCTCTCCGAGTCGATAGCCATTTTTATTCGGGATCGCGTTCCTGCGGACGTGCGCGTTCTCAACCACCTCGAACTCGAATCTCATCTCGATCGGAGCGGTATCGGAACGTCTGTCAGCCATCAGCGCGCGGCACTCGCTAAGACGGACGTTTCGGTCTGTACGTCCCTGTGGAACGGTGAGACGCCCGTTCGGGCGATCGAAAACGCGCTCGGAGGCAGACTCGATACTAGTCAGCCCAGCCACAGTAATGGTGATCTTTTCGCTTCGATCGACCTCGCACACTGTAACATGATTGGGCCCTCATCGGTTGCTATTGCTCAGTATGCCCATCGTCAAGACATTCCGCTGATTCTCCACGCACACGTCACTCGTGAGGACTTCGCCGAGAGCTTTCGTGGATCGAGCGCCGTCGGGAAGCCCCTCGAACGGTATCTTCGGTGGTTCTACTCGCAAGCAGATCTCGTGCTCTGTCCGAGCCAATACACAAAACAAGTCCTCGAATCCTATCCGATCGATGCACCGATTCGGCCGATCACGAACGGAATCGATATCGACTCACTCTCCGGGTTCGAATCCCTCCGTGAGGAGTACCGGACACGATTCGATCTCGACGGAACGGTTGTATTCGCTGTCGGAAGCGTTTTCGAACGCAAGGGACTGACGACGTTCTGTGAGCTCGCACAAGCAACGGACTACGAATTCGCGTGGTTCGGGACGTACGACACCGGACCACAGGCCTCCTCAACCGTCCGACGGTGGACGAAGCATCCACCAGAGAACGTAACGTTCACCGGTTGGATCGACGATAAACGCGGCGCGTTCGCTGCCGGCGATATCTACTTATTTCCGTCGAAAGTAGAGAATCAGGGACTCGTTGTTCTCGAAGCGATGGCGTGTGGGAAAGCCGTCATCCTTCGAGACATCCCGGTCTTCGAGGAGTACTACACGCATGGCGAGGATTGCCTCATGTGCGCGACGATGGACGAATTCGAGGACGCACTCGCAGAACTCGCATCGAACCCAGAGCTCCGCGAGCGACTGGGCGAGAACGCTCGCGAGACAGCTGCCACCCACAGCCTCGACCGAGTGGCGGACAAGCTGGTAGATGCGTACCAGAAAGTCACAACCGTTTAACCATCCCCACGTTTCAAAACGATCAGATGCGCTCGACGGTCGCTGCGTTCACGGACACATATCTCCCAACGGTTAACGGAGTGACATATACAGTCAAGACGTGGCGGGACCGCTGGGAGTCCCGGGGGGGACGGATGGATATTGTCTATCCCCGGAGTGAGCATACACCTGCAGCGGGTGAATATCCCGTCACGAGTGCTCCATTTCCCTTCTACAACGGATTTCGAATCGGATTCCCGCGAATTCCCGACGCCGTCAGCGATGTCGACATCGTTCACGCACACACTCCATTCGGGCTTGGTGTTGGCGGTCTCCGGTTGGCGAACAAGAAGACAGAAAAACCACTCGTCGTATCCTACCACACACCGACTGAGGAGTATGCTGCATATCTCACCGAACGGTCAATAGCGAGGTATGTCGTCCACGTATCGACGGCCTACGAAAATTGGTATCTCAACCACGCCGATCACATCATCACACCGAGCGAAAACACGCGCGACCGACTCACAGACCGCGTCAATCCACCGATCTCGGTCGTTCCAAACGGAATCGACGTCGAACGATTCACACCGACCGACACCGACGAGTTCCGCGATCGGTTTGACCTTCCCGACGGTCCGCTCGTCGGCTACACTGGCCGTCACGGCTACGAAAAGCGGTTGTGTGACATCCTCGATGCGACGGCAGGACTGGACGTGACGGTCGTCTTCGCGGGTGACGGCCCAGCGCGTTCGAGGCTCGAAGCACGCGCAGAGACGACGAACGTTGACGTTCAGTTCCTCGGATTTCTCGACCGCGAAGATCTTCCAGCCTTTTATTCCGTGCTCGATGTGTTCGCGTTCCCGAGTCCCGTCGAAACGCAAGGTCTCGTCGCGCTCGAAGCGAATGCCTGCGGAACGCCCGTTGTTGGTGTCGAGCAAGGAGCACTGGCCGATACGATCATCGATGGGCAGACCGGGTATCACTTCCCTCCATGTGACATCGACGAATTCCGGACGGCCATTTTGCGCGCCCTCGAAAAGCGCAAATCACTCAGCTCCTCTTGTCTCGACCGTCGTGGGGATATCAGCGTCGAACAGTCGGTCGATCAGCTTGAAGCGGTCTACGAACGCGTCGTGTAAGAAAACGGCGCACTCCAATCATGAGGGCGAGTGTTTTTATTCTCTTCCTCCAAAGGAAGGGCCATGGCCCGGAGTTCATCCGCTCCTGATCGCGTTCTCGGATCCCCGTGCAAAGCGTACGGAAGACGTCGTTGTACTGCGGATCGCTGGTGAGCGCTACGCACTCTCGCTCGACGTTGCTCGTAGCTTACACGTCGATCTTCACGACGCACTGACCGAACGACAGTCGTTTGTCCACACGGCCAGTGTCCGACACGTCGATGGGCGGTACGTAATCGAACGCCGACGAGCCGCCTCAAGCGGTAATCAAATCGCGTTCGATTCTCTCGAAGCTGTGCAGGACTGCTTCGACGATCTGCCAGACACGTTCGGTGCGGCTGACGTCGAGTATGAGGGAATCACTGGCTCTCGACGACACTTGCTCGTTCGTCACTTCGCCGAATCAGCCGAGTTCACGTGCGAACTGATCTGTGAAAATCCGCTACGAGCGAAAAAATAACAACGACAATCCAACAGTAGCGGAGACGAACCAACAATCGTCCGAGCAGTGACCACGGAATCATCACCCGGCGGTGGATATTCACTTGATAGTGGTGTACTCAGATTCCTCGTTGAGTGCGAGATTCGTTGCGATTTCTGCGTTTCGAACGGCATACTGTGCAGTTTGTTGGAGGCTCACGAGCACCTCCCGCATCCGAAGAAGATCGCGGTTGGGCATCTCGTCGATGTCGTTGAGGATTTCCTTTTCGCGGTCTTTGATTTCAGTGAAGAGCCGTCTAACATCGAGAGCCATCTCGTAATCGCGGTTGACGGCACACAGGACACCTTTCTCAGTGATTTCGTTCACCTGATCGGTGTATTCACGGATACGCCGCATCGTCGTAGTATCCACTTCGAGCATGTGACCCTCGGCATCAAGTGCGATTTCGGCGATATCTTCTGCGTTGTCCGCGGTTAGTTCGAGATTTTTCGCGATCGATCGATACCCGATGAGCGCGAAGCCGTCGTCGAGTTCGAGCGCTTGCGTCAGATTCGGATTCTGGTAAGCGGTGAAAATGAGACGGAGCAGAAGGACGAAAATCTTGTTTGCTTGTCGCTCGCGGTTCAGTGCCCGCTGTGCGAGATCGGGATTTCCGTGAGCAAGTGACCTGATGGCTTCGTCGCGCATGGTTCGGCCAGTCGATTCGAGCCGTTCGATCAGGTCGGCAAGGGTGAAGTCCTCTGGATCGACTGAACAACGAATCGTGATACGCTCTGGCGTTTCCTCAATGACGCCAAGCCCCATGAGCTGCGTTTCGGCGTTGTAGACGGCGTTGATCGTCTCACTCTCCAATGTTTCGTTCTCTTCGGTCTCGACTTGGATGATCCGGCGACCAAGAACATACTGTGCAAGAATAGCACGTTCGACAGCGTCTGCAGCGAGATTCTCCGAGTGGATAATAGCCTCCGATTCTTCCTGCTGGACGGATTCGGGCATCACCGCCAGCATTCCTTTTCCACCCATGCGCAGAGAGACTTCATCGCCCTTATTGACGTCGTACTCCTTTGCCCATTCTGCGGGCAACGTCATCGCTAATGTGGACGGTCCCAAGCGCTGGACCTTTCGCGTCTCCATATCGTACATCCTCTCTCCACGACCTTAAGGATGTCTCAATGTCAGAGAATACCTCATAGAGTTTTATACTAAAGGAAGGTACATATTCATATATATTACCGATACTAATTCACACGATTCGAAGAAGTCGGTGTTCGAACCGACCAACACGAACCTTCTGCCAGCCGCGTAGCGAGCTTTCGAGATCAGGGTCGTCGATATCGACGCGAAGCTCGCCAATCTCGTCGAGCTTTGCGTTCGAGGCGACAACGACAAGCTCGGATTGGCGAAGCACCGCAGGGGACAGCTGCTGGTTACCGCGTCCAAAAATAAAGCCTTGACCACCGATCGGCGAAACGACGACGACGTTCCGATCACCCAGCGCGGCGAGAATGTCCGACTCGCTTCCATCCCACACGAGTATCTCACCAGCAGGAGATCCTACTCCCTCATCGGAGTCCGATGTTGGTGACACATCTGAATCAGTGCGCCATACGTCGACTCCCAGCGGTGAGCCTTCGAATCCGAGTTGCTGTTTGATCGCTCCGAGTGTACTGCCCGGACCGAGGACGTACGTCGTCCCCGGTTCCACATCGCTTGCAAACCCTGCAGCGAGGGTCTCGACGCTTCCACCACTGAGCTGTTTGTTCGATTGGACTGCTTCGGCAACAGGGACGTTCACGACTGCTTTGAGTTCAGACTGAACCGATCCCTCGCGGTATGCCGCTTCGTCGATGTCGTTCACCTCGCGTCGTTCGGTGCGTTCGTAGGTCGCGGCGATCCGTCCTGCCGCACGAGGTGTTACCGCAAACACCGACGAATAGATCTTCACACCAGCAGGCACCCCGAGTATCGGGGTGTCGCGCTCTGCTCGGGAGATCGTCTCTGCGACGTCGGCTGCCGTACCGTCGCCACCGACAAACACCACGAGATCGACATCGTGTTCGAGAAACGCCTCGACGGCTCTCTGTGTGTCTTCGGCAGTCGTCTCTGCTGGTGTCTCGTGGACGACGGTCGGAGCTGAATCGAAATCGGCACTGCGGACTTCGTCTTCACCCATGATGCCCCCAACAGTCACAATGTGGACGTCGGATGCGTGTGTCGAGAGCGATTCGAGGGCTGCTCGGGCCCGATGGGGCGCTCGTGGTTCGGCACCCCGCGAGCGAGCTTCTTCGACGCTATCGTCGGTTCCTTTCAATCCGACGCGCCCACCCATACCCGCAATCGGATTCACGACGACACCGATTTTTCTCACACACTCACGTACTATCGGACGAATGAAAAGCGATCCGAACCAGACCGCTTTATGCTCCCGACGACGAACCCCTGAACATGTACGTCCTACTTCAGACAATGGCCCAGCCAGAGCTCGTCAATATTGCAGGCTACATCCTCTTTTTCGGTGGCCTCGCACTGATCGCCGTTTGGGTATCGCACCTTACGCAGTAGCACTAGCCACACACGCAGAGTGACGCAATAGAGGCCCTGCCTCGGTGATGTTCTTGTTGGATGTCGCAGAACACAGTAGTGGCGTGGGCTTTTGAGAGATGTATAACAGAACAGCAATCGGAATAGACTCGAAAAGAACCATACCATATCATACCATACAGAGATGGCACGTCTCGATTCCCACCACCTCGACGCTGTCCGGTTGCTCTACACGACACTCAAGGGAACGTCAGTGAGTTGGGCACTGACTGGAAGCACGAGCCTTGCGTTACAGGACCTGCCACTTGCTCCCAACGACATTGACGTTCAAACAACTGGAGAGGGAGCGTACTCGATCGAAGAACAATTCACGGAATGTATGGTTGAGCCAGTATCGTTCGTATCATCGGAGCAGATTCGGTCTCACTTTGGAAAGCTCGTATTGGAAGACACGCTCGTTGAAATCATGGGAGCTGTCCAGAAGCGCCGTGAGGATGGAACGTGGACATCACCAGTTGCTATCGCCGAACACCGCGACATCATCTCGGTCGAAGGGATGCAAATACCAGTATTATCACTCCAATACGAGGCACAGGCGTATGATCAACTAGGACGAAACGAACGCGCCGATGTCATTAGAAAACACCGTTGACACTCTGCACCGATAGAATAAATGGTTCATTCAGCCAACAACCGCTAGAGCACGTCTGTGGAGTCATCACACGACAGCAGTAGCACCAATTTCCATATAAGCCGGTGAGAGACGTCGTTATTCCTCGTTATGTATTCACGAGAGATTCGATAGCACCTGTTCACTGTCTGCGATCGTGGCGAACTCATCTCGGAGGTGAGCGAGTGCTGCCTGATGATTATCATCCGCAGCGATCGCAGTTCCGTTGGGAGCCACTCGATCGAACGTTGCGGTTGCATCGGAAACGACAATCGCGTGAAAGCCGAGATTTTCCGCCATGCGTGTAGTCGTCGAGACACAGTGATCCGTCGTCAGGCCTGCGATGATGAGCGTCTCGTACTCGTGTTCGTGCAGCCACGATTCGAGTTCCGTGCCGATGAACGCGCTGTTGACCTGCTTTACAAAGACAGCCTCATCATTTTTCGGTGCTAGCTCTGGTTTGAAAGCAAACCCTGGTTGCTCACCCTTGAGCGGAGACGATTCCTCTTGTGAATCGTGGCGGACGTGGACAACCGGGCGTTTTGTTTCTCGCCACGTCTCAAGGAGGTCTCTGGCCCGGTGTTCTGCATACGGGTTGTTGCGCTTTCCCCACGATCGATCATCGAATCCTCGTTGGAAGTCGACGAGGAGAAGCACCGAATTGGTGGGAAGCGTCGATCTCATTGTCCTTGTCCGATGCTGACCGAGCTTTTTGGGTGCTCACGAGTGACTCGAAGTGGACATTTCGGTGGTGCTTGCTCGGAATCTTCCGGAAGCAAGTACTGGTGCCACTCCCGGTCGCCTTCGATCCCCCAATCGCCGAGGTTCGCGTGCGGGCAGACCCCATCATACGCTTCTAACCGGTCTTGGATGACCGTTCGAGCAGTTTGGCCCGCGTCGGTATCGGCGGTCACGCCGTGGAAGACGCCCCGTGGCTGGAAGGTCACTTCGAGACCAACCGAACAGTAGCGGCTCATTCGCTCCTCGTAAAATGGGGCACGCGACGTTGGAAACATGGGCTCACCGCCGAAACAGAACTCCCAGTGTGGGGTATCCGGATCTGTCGGGATGTCGGTGGGCCACGGTTCCGGATCGTGGATGTGAAGAAACTGGAGAATGTGCCAGAGGGCTTCGTGATAGTCGGCTTCAGTAGCTGTCCGCGTCGATGGTTTGAAGAAGACGGTGAGTGGCGCTCGCTCGCTATATTCTTCGTAGATATCGAGATACTCGATGATGGTTTCTCCGAGTGCAAAGAGCGCGTCTTTGTCGGTGAGCGACGCACAGAAGGTGTACAGCGCTGTGCCGTTTCGTTCGGTGTCGATGCCAAAGTAACACGGAAAAGGAGTTCCGTTTCGGTCTCCCAACACAGTCTCACGGAAGTTCTCGTAGTGGGCGATCCCCCACTCGGGCAGTTTCTCGGACGCGACCCGGTGTCGGACGGTTTCTTGATCCATCAAGGCGTGAACGGCGGGTTCGTTCATGCGCTTGGTTGAACACCAGACTAGCTATGTCTTTTTGGGATCGTTCGAAAGATGGACAGATGGCACATTCGGCGCG
Organism: Halocatena marina; assembly: GCF_023276375.1. Lineage (GTDB taxonomy): Archaea > Halobacteriota > Halobacteria > Halobacteriales > Haloarculaceae > Halocatena > Halocatena marina. The sequence continues at coordinate 2,973,552 of NZ_JALLPK010000001.1, forward strand.
GTCGTAGACCGTTCACTCAGGCCGTTGTGACGCGTTCTATGAACCACTCTGTTGCTGCTTCCACGACGGATGCGTCCGTTCCGCTGATCTTCACCCGGACGAGTTCACCGGGATAGCTTCCCACAGCCACGTCGAATCGCGCTCTGAGTTCCTCGAATCGATCGAGCAGCGCGCTCTCTGGTTCGTCGACTGCCACTGTCGTGACGTGCTCGATAGTTCCTGAAAATTCGTCTTCGATTCGCTCGAACATCGCTTTCATCTCTGCTGGCACACCGGGAAGAACGTACGTTGAGCTGATGATGCAGCCCGGTGCAACGCCCGCGTCGTTGTGGAGCGGTTGTGCACCGGCAGGAATCTCCGCGGTTCCGTCGGTGAGGTCCTCTCGTGCGTATCCACCGTGTGTTTCGAGCCACGCTAGCGCCTCGTCGTTTTGTTCGAGTGTCCGTCCGAATGCGGCTGCGATGCCCTCCATCGTCAGGTCGTCGTGCGTCGGCCCGAGACCACCGGTGACGACAACCGCATCGTACTCGGCGTGGTATTCGTTGACGACGCGGGCGATGTCAGCAACGCGGTCAGGAACAGTCGTGATTCGCTCGATGTCGACCCCACGGGCCACGAGCTGTTCGGCAAGCCACGTAGCGTTCGTATTGACCGTCTCACCGGCGAGAAGTTCATCACCGACCGTGACGAGGGCGACCTGCATGAGATCCTGTATGACGGGGTCGGCTAAAAGTTCCCCCTTACGGCTGCTCGTCCTGGGTATCGATATCGAATCCGATGTTCTTCCGTATTCGTTCGAGCTTGCGAATCTGCATGAGGTAATAGCCTGCCCCAATGAGTCCACCGACAGCTAGTATTCCAGCGATACCACCGAAAATGAAGAGATCTTGGTTGAGGTAGTAGCGGACCGAGAGGCTGTCCGATTCGACCGACCGCCACGTGACGTGAACACGACCATCGACCGATTCAGTTTTGTAGTTATTGGGCTGGACACTGCCGAGAAGCGGCATGGAAACGTCCATACCCGATGGCAGGATGACCTCGTAGGATGGGCCGTCGAGTTCCCCCGAGTCTAAGAACACCGGCATGGTAATCGACCGACTCTGCTTATCCGCGACGAAAGCGACTTTGCCGTCTGGTTTTGGGACGTGGATCGTCGTACGCTTGGACGATTTATCGATATAGAACGACTTTTTCTCGCTGGGGGTGATCTCAGACTCATTCGGATAGCGATACGTCACAGCGCTCAGATCGAGAGATCGCTCCTGACCAAGTGAGTCGTGAGTGTATACATCGAGCTGTCGCTGATTGACTTTGTACACCGACTGATACTGGTCAGCGTTGAGTGTGAGTGTGGCGTCTGCATCGGTATCCCAGTTGAACTGTACGTTCTTTTTTTCCTTCTCCCCGCCACCGAAATCCATCCCAGTCATGGATGTGCAGCCAGCACTGACGGTCAACAGCACGAGGCAACCGACGATAGCGAGTAGGCGTTTCATGGAATTACACAGAGCAACTCTGACGGGAGATGTTGCCCGATAGCAGAGAGGATTCCAGGCGGATCAGTAGTCTCATGACAAACGATGCTCTGTTCGAGAAGCCCGAGTCGCTCGACAGTGACAATGTCTTGGGCGTGCCCCGCCCGGTTCACTGTGGCACGCACTTCCGCCCGTGTTGCGCTGTTTACGTTCACGCGACCGGTTCCGCGCGTCCATTCGTACAGACGATCGCGCTCTTCGTCAGCCAACCGAGGCTGCTCTCCGTAGACGAATCGGAGCGGGAGGTGCTGAACCAGCCCAAACCGCGTTCTGATCTGTTTTGGCGTTCCTGCTCCCAATCCGAGACGGTCGCTCGGAATGCGAATGTGCTTGTCCGTTCCAGCGTCGAGCGTGAGTCCCTCATCGTCCCACGCTTCGAGCGTTCCGACGTATTCGGTTCCTTCCTCGAACGTGGGCGTGATTGAACCCCACCGCTCGCGGAGAACGTTGCGCGCGACGACCGCGTCGGGGCCGTCGATTGTGACCGAGGGAAACCCATCCTCACGCAGACCGATCGTCCACTCGACATCAATTTCACCGAGATCGTTCTCGATGAGCGAACCCAGCGAGTCGATCGTGCGCTTTTGAGCAGTCCCTTCGACGTAGATTTTGGTTGCGAGAACGACCATTAGGCTTCCACATTTAGTTCAGCACGGAGTTTGTCGATGCGATCGTCCATCGCTTCGACGAGGACATCGTTACTCATCGGTTCTAGTTCGGCACCACATTGGGGGCATTCGAAGCCAAATTCGATTGCTTCCTCGAATTCGAACCGAATCGATTCCTCGGGGCAAAGGTAGAACTCGTGGTCAGTTTCGTACTCTCGGCGGTCTTCGAGCGCGTCAAGGAGACGGTACATCTCCTCTTCGAGCTGCTCAGGAACGTTCTCGTAATGGAACGTCCAGAGATAGGTAAGCCAGCCTGAGTCCTCATCGCGGAGCCGACGGTAGCTCGCGAGATCGTTCTCGTACAAAATAAACAGCGCCCGACGAACGTCATTAAGTTCGAGACCGAGATCCTCCGCGAGTTCTTCATCGGTTACTTCGCCGTCCGGCGGCGCAGCAGCAACCGGCATACCCGTCGGACCGACGAGTTCGTGGAGATACTTCTGAATGACGGGGTCGTTCAATAACTCCTCGAAGGCCATTAGGATGATATGTGCCGCTGATTCGGGTAAATCTTCCGCTCCATCGGTCGGGTCCGAAAACCACAACAACTGTGTAATCAATCGTCAACTCATCCGTTCAATGATGCAATCACGGTGTGTCGATGATCCAGATCACAGACGGAGTTCCCGGAGCACGGAGCAATCAAACGCCCCGAGCCGAGATCATAATGAGAGCAGCTGCCGGGAACGCGTGTGCTTTAGTGGCCATTGAATGGCCACGCCCCGTCCCGTCTCGGCACACGAACGGATATGTCACCAGCACCCGGCACCCAGTGCTTGCAACGAAAGCCACCTGTACGTGCTGCTTGCTCAATCATGTCGTTATTGTTGTGTCAATGAATTATCCGGGTATCCGGCTCGGTTTCGGGCAGTTTCGCGCTCGAGTTGTGTGAGTCGATACTGTTGTAGCTCGTCTTCGAGCGGTCCTAACTGTTGACGACGTTGCTGGTGTTCGTCGAGGAAATCTGCGATTTTTTCTGCGGCGATATCCTTGAGCTCACCGCTCAACAGCGACCCATTCCGGTACTCGCTGGCAAGTTGCTCCATCCGCTCGTTGTTCCCTTCGAAAAAATAATACAGAAGCTGATACGACACGTCAACTGCTGGGTCGCCGCCCTGTTTTCGGTGCGCTTCAACGCTCGATTGCCCACCGGAGTACGCGTGCGTTCTGATTTTTTCGAAGACAGTCTCACGATCGTCAGAGAGGAGGATACTGGGCGCTTCGTCCGAGGAACTCATCTTACCCGGGCCACCAAGACTCGGGAGGAACTTCGAGAGCAGGGCACCGGGCTTGTCCACGTCGTACCGTTGTTTGGCCGCAACGTCCCGACAGACACGAACGTGGGGATCTTGATCGATTCCGATCGGAACGAGCGTCGGATGACGGCCCCGGACAAGCTGTGGCAAGAGCAGATGGGTGGCTTGAACGGCGGGATAGAACGAGAGACCGACGTTCTCCGGGTCGCCGTAAGTCGCATCGACGGTCGATTGGGTTATCTCCCGAGCGAAGGCGACGGCGAGCGGGTAGATTACATCAGCGTCTGCAGTGTCCACAACAATACGGGTGCGATCGGGATCAAACCCGATGGCGAGAAGATCGAGCAGGTTCTCACGGGACCTGTCGCTTATCGTTTCGATCGATACGTCTTTGAGAAATGATTTCTCGTCGTCAGAGAACGGGATATAAACGAGTGCTCCGGTTTGATCTTGGAGATGTTTGGCGAAATATAGCGGGACAACGTGACCGATATGGAGCGGTCCGGAGGGACCACGCCCAGTAACGATGGAGTGGGTGCTGCCCTCGCTCACGGCATCGAGAAACGGCTCGACGTCGCGTTCTGCGTAGAATACGCTTCGCTCTACGAGCGGATGAACCGGGTCCGGGAACGCAGCAATCTGTTCTTCGGTGAGGGCATCGGCTCCGAACCGATCGAGCAGTCGATCGTAGTCAATGTCGCCTTCGACAGCATAGGGCGTTACGGTGAAGTCGTCTTCTTCTGGCATTGTCTGTTGATGAGTGGAGGTGCTGGTGATTGTGGTCGTGATCGTGTGGAGCAGGGACCATTATACGAATCAAATCGAAAAAGCGAGTGAGCACCGCGGTCGGTCCGAGCGAGAGATATTCGTCCAACCCGACCGCGATACTAGTCACTTCCCGTCGTCACTGCCATCGCCAACGCCAGCAATCGATGTCACGGGAAGTGACCATTATGAGCAAATTGGAGACGGCGAGTACTTAGATCCATCGTCGCACGCGACTTTGCTTGGGACGATGGTCATGCGAAGACGACAGGATATTATAGAATCCAGCAGAAGCAGAATCAATGGTTGCCTTGGACTTTTTGGCGGTCGTCCTGATCGCGTCGATCGCCAGTCTGTTCATGGCGTGGACGATCGGCGCTGGATCCAGTGGTTCTACCCCATTTGCTCCGGCAGCCGGGGCGAACGTTATCTCGGTGATGCGGGCGGGCTTTCTCGTCGGACTGCTTGGATTTGCTGGAGCAGTCTTTCAAGGGGCAAACGTCGCTGGAACCGTCGGTACAGGACTGATCTACGGAGTGACCTTGACACCCGGTGCAGTTGCCACAGGACTGTTCATGGCAGCATTACTCGTCTCAATCGGCATTTTTACGGGCTATCCGATCCCGACTGGCTTCACCGCAACGGGGGCTGTTATTGGCGTTGGGATCGCACTCGGCGGCTTACCCGCGTGGGGGACGTATAAGCAAATTGGTGCGATGTGGGTGCTCGTTCCGTTCGTTGGGAGTGGAGTCGCGTACGCAACGGCCCGGTTCCTTCGCCACGAAGACATCCCAGAGCGGATGAGCGTGCCGGCACTCGGTGGCATCGTCGGAGCGATCATCGCCAACATGTCGTTTGTGTTCCTCAGCGGACAGTCTATTGCCGTTGCAGGTGCGAACTGGCTCCCGCTCTCAGATGCTGTCGGCATCATGGTCGCCCAAATCGGGATTACGCTCGTGGTGGCTTTCATCGCAACGCTACTGCTTGCGTGGGATATGGCCAAGGACGAAGACCGGGGACTGAGCCACTTTCTACTCGTCCTCGGTGGGCTTGTCGCGTTCTCTGCAGGGGCAAGTCAGGTCGGTCTTGCGGTCGGTCCGTTGATACCGTTGCTCGATGATCTTCCGATCACGCTGTTGGCGCTACTCGTCGGAGGCGGACTCGGCCTGCTTGCTGGTTCCTGGATGGGTGCCCCCCGGATGATCAAAGCGCTCTCACAAGATTACTCATCGCTCGGTCCCCGACGGTCGATCGCTGCACTCGTTCCTTCTTTCGCACTCGCACAGACAGCGGTGTTCTTTGGGATCCCAGTCTCGTTCAACGAGATCATCCTCAGCGCAATCGTTGGGAGTGGCTACGCGGCTGGTGGGAGTAGCAGCGTAAGCCAAGAGAAGATGCTCAATACGGTGTTTGCGTGGATCATCTCTCTCACGATCGCAACAGTTGGCAGCTACGGTGTCTACGCCGCGATTAGAGCCATACTATAGAGCATCGAGACCGAATCTCTGTCGTCTCCGTCACCGTGTGTCACGTGTGTTGTCTGGGCCTTCGAGGGGGGAACAGCGTCACATCGCCGCCGAACGTGTTGAACAGCACGTCACAGTCCTCACACGCATACTGATACCCCGCTCGCCACGTCTGCTTGATTTGTGTCGACTGCTTACAGACCGGACAGACTGACGTGTGTTGCTCCATGGACAATGAACATCGGCTCGCTCATTGAACACACCGCATGTATACTCAAGGACGGTATATACGATCTATTCGCCGTCCAGCGATCTCGGACAGCACAGTATATCCGTCATTCATACGGCTCAAACTGCTCTCCGACTGAGAGCAGCGCTTCCCGGCTGGAAATCCTCCGACACTGGATCGAACAGCCAACGAGAGGAGAGGACAGATCGAGCGGCTGAAACAGAACGTGATGAAACAGAACGAGTGCGGTCCAGGAATCAAGGGGCGTTGTGGCTGAATTCCTTACCAAGCAATTCGCTCAGAGGTTGTACAGCTCGCTGTACTTTTCTTCGACGTAGTCGAGGAAGTAATCGGCAGTGTAGTCTTCGCCGGTCGCTTCACGCACTAGATCGGGGGTGGTGTAGCGTTGGCCGTGTTGGTGGACGTTCTCGGTGAGCCAATCGTGAAGCGCGTCGAACTCGCCAGATCGTATCTGGTCTTCGATGTCGGGAATGTCCTCGGTTGCCGCTGCGAACAGCTGTGCAGCCAGCACGCTTCCGAGCGAGTAAGTGGGGAAATACCCGAAGCTGGCGTGTGACCAGTGGATGTCCTGAAGACAGCCAGTGCTGTCGGTTTCGGGACGAACACCGAGATACTCCTCCATCTTGTCGTTCCAGACCTGTGGAACCTCCGCTACGTCGAGTTCGCCGTCGATGAGTTGACGTTCGATTTCGAACCGGAGGATGATGTGCATGTGGTAGGTCAGTTCGTCCGCCTCAACCCGGATCAGATTGTCGTCGTAGACCTGATTCGCGGCTTCGTACGCTTCACGAGCGGTCACGTCGCTCGTCTGTGGGAAATGCTCTGTCATCGTTGGAAGGAACTGTTCCCAGAACGGTTGTGAACGGCCGACGTGGTTCTCCCACAGCCGAGATTGAGACTCGTGAACAGAGAGATTGCGAGAGCTACCGAGTGGTGTACCGTAGTGTTCGCGCGGGAGTCCGAGTGTGTACGTTGCGTGACCGAACTCGTGGACCGTCGATGTGAACGCGTCGATCGGATCAGCCTCGTTGAACCGAGTCGTCACCCGAGCGTCGAACTGTGAGCCGAGTGAGAATGGGTGCGGTGCAACGTCGAGTCGGCCGTGTTCCCACGGGTAGCCGAGTCGGTCGAGCACCGCTCGACACAGCTCTTCCTGCGTCTCGGAGTCATACGTCCCAGAGAAGGCGTCGGTCGAGAGAGCCGCTCCGTCTGCCTTGTTTCCAATGTTCTCGATGAGCGGGACGAGACGGTCACGGAGCCGTTCGAGAACGCGCTCTGCGGTTTCTAAATCCAGATACGGCTCGTAATCGGCGAACAACACAGCATACGGATCGGCGTCGGGATCGATGTGCTCTGCATACTCTCGCTTGAGTTCGACGAGATGAGAGAGCGTCGGGGCGAACGTCTCGAAGTCGTCGTTTGCTTTCGCCTCTTTCCAGACAGGGAGCGCTTCGCTCGTCGTCTGTGAAATTTCCTCGACAAGCTCCGCTGGGACCCGATTAGCACGCTCGTACTGTCTCCGGACCTCTCGAACGACTGCCGATTGCTCTTCGCTCAGGTCCATCGTATCGAGTGACGAGAGGTAGTCGTCGGTCTCCTCACCCGTCAGCAGGTCGTGATGGAGCGTCGAGAGCGTCGACATCTGCTGTGAGCGCGCAGGCGTGCCCCCTTCGGGCATCATCACCTGTTGATCCCAACTGAGTATTCCGTTCGCATAATTGATGTTCGAAAGACGGCGCACGTGATCGACGAATTCATCGTAGACAGATTGCTGATCAGTTGCCATACCGGTGGCAGGAACCCGAGGGCTATCAATCCACGCCTACACGCTCTATGACCGATCGATAAATCCGGTAACACCGATCGAGAACGGGCAGGGAGACGCTCTCATTTTCGGTGTGGGCCTCTCCAGGCTCGGCTGCCCCACAGACGACACACGTCGTTCCTTCCTGTGCGAGCCACCCTGCATCAGTCGCGTGGGGTTTCGTAACGAACGCTGGTTCTGATGATTCAGGCTGTGCGTCTGCCGCAGCGTCGAGGACCGACTGTGCGAACGCATCGTCATCGCATGCCATCGGTGGAAGATCTTGGTCGATCTCCCATTCTACAGCCCCATTGGCTGTCGCTGCTTCGATGTCGCACCGTTCGCCGGGAACCGTTCGTTCGTCGATGGTGATTTCACACGACTCGGGAACGACGTTCCACGCGCTTCCGCCTTCGATTCCTGTAACGCAGATGCTCCCGCGGAGTTCGTGGTCGAGCACCGTCGCTTCGGGAGGAACGAGAGCGCGGAGCACATCAAGTGCATCCGCCGCACGGTAGACAGCGTTCTCCCCGCTCTCTGGTTCACTCGCGTGCGCTGCCTGACCACGAGCACGGACGGTACTCGCACGACGGCCTTTGTGCGCGACAGCGACATCGGTCACCCCATCGGCCGAGTAGCCAGTCGATCCTTCACCGATGACCGCATACTCGGGTGCAAATCCATCCTCGATGGCGTTGCGGACACCAACTCCGCCTTGCTCTTCGCCGCGAAAGCTGGCAACGGTGCAGGACGCGTCGGTGTCACGAAACGCATACATGGCGGCCGCAAGGGAACCCTTCATGTCAGCGCTCCCCCGGCCGTACAGCCGACCGTCCCGCTCTTCGAGAACGTACGTCTCGCCGTCTTGCTGTGAGTCGGCGGGCGGGACGACATCGTGGTGACCGACCAACGCAAGTGTATCCCTGTTCCCGGCACTCAATTCATTCCCTCGTCGAGCAATTACCCCAGCCTTGGTGTGCTCGACAGTCGCATCTGTTTCACGACGGAACCACTCGGCGATGAATTCGCCCGCTTTGTCTTCATCTTCGTGACTGGGAATCGAAACGAGCTTGCGCGTGAGTTCGGCGACAGTTGTGGTCACGAGCTGATCACCTCAAACGAACACCTCCAGAGACAAACCGATTGTTCGGACGTGAACCGCGTACAGCAGCCATGGTCCGACCGAAGACGCGCAGCGTGAAATATTGTTTGACGTTGATAGTCAAGAAATCGCAGTTAGCGTGAGAAGCAGAGCAGCGACGGCGGAGTTTCGGTTATGACTCGCTACTCGAATTGAATTCGCTGAAATTGAGAGTCGCAGTCCTTGTCCGAATTTCTTTCCCGTCGAGATGACAAACAGCGTCCAACTGTGAGTCAAAGTCCCCGTTCTCATTCGTATCGTGATACACCTTGACGTGGACTTTATGCGATCCCGATAGCTCCGAGTTTAGCCGGAGTGTGCTTCCGTCGGCGACAACAGCCTCATCCGTGGTGACGTGGTTAACACCGAGAATGGTGTCGTTCTCGTAAGCAACGAAGAAGACACTCATGTTCGCTGGCAGTCCGTATCCGAGCCGAAGTGTGTCTGGAGACCAAGTTTGCGTTCGGTTCGTGTCATTAAGCCTCCAATAGCTCACTGACACATTTTCGCACTCCATCGAATTCCCGACCGATGAAGAGATCGCCTCATTTTTCGATTGATCGACTGGAGCGAATCCCTGACACCCGCTAAAAATGCTCGATAGAACGACAATAGCGAGAAGAAGACGATTCCTCATGAGTGATACGGCGAACGTAGCGAGCGGCGCGGCAAATACTTTGTCCCATCTGGTGATGGCCAAGCGCATCCGTAGAGGAAGAGTACGCATGCGCCCTTCTCGTGCGTGCTGTCACAGCTGATAGAAGATACAGAACAAACAACGGGCTCCATATAGTTATACAATTCGACAATATCGCGGGTAAACACCCTTATAGCCCAGCGCGGTCCTAACGGAGGTATGAATGTCGTTCCGGACACGAGCGTGGTCATTGATGGCCGCGTGTCCGAACGTATCGAGTCGGAGTCTGGAGAACAGCGAGATAGTGTTGGTGACATCGATTTCACCGAAGCCGAAATCTACATACCGGAGACGGTCGTCGGCGAGTTGGAATCACAGGCCAACGTCGGTCGCTCGATCGGGTGGCGCGGGCTTGATGAGTTAAAGCGCCTCGCTGACCTCGACAGGGACGGATCTATCACTGTTAATTACGTCGGTCGGCGAGCGACGGACGAGGAGATTGGGCGTGCTGCTCGTGGTGAGATCGACGCCATCATCCGCGATGTGGCCGAAGAATACGACGCAACGCTCGTGACGAGCGATATCGTTCAGAGCGAGATTGCAGAGGCCAAAGGCATCGATACGCTCTATCTCGAACCATACGAAACCACCGTTGGAGCGCTCGGTATCGAGTCGTACTTCGATGAAACAACACTGAGTGTTCACTTAAAATCGGGCGTCAAGCCGATGGCAAAGCGTGGTGATGTCACGGAGGTAATCTACGAACCAGTCGGAGAAACGCCGCTCGATGACGAGGCACTCCGAGAATACAGTACCGAAATTCGTAACGCCGCACAAACGTCCGACGAAGGATTCACCGAGCTCTCGGAACAGGGAATGACTATCATCCAGTTCCGTAATTACCGCATCGCAATCGCGGAGCCGCCGTTCTCTGATGGGATCGAGATCACCGCTGTTCGGCCGCTCGTCAAGACTGAGATGGAGGATTACGAGTACGCCGACGAGTTGAAAGAGCGCCTCCTCGACCGCCAGCGTGGTGTTCTCATCGCCGGATCACCCGGCGCAGGTAAATCAACTCTCGCACAAGCAGTCGCAGAGTTCCTCTCAGAGAGCGATTACTCCGTGAAGACGATGGAAAAGCCGCGGGATTTGCAGGTCGGCCCAGAGATCACCCAGTACACAGAGCTCGGTGGACAGATGGACAAGACGGCAGACTCGTTGCTCATGGTCCGTCCTGACTACACCATCTACGACGAAGTGAGAAAGACCAGTGATTTCCGCACGTTCGCAGATATGCGTCTCGCTGGTGTCGGTATGGTTGGTGTCGTCCACGCTACTCGGGCCATCGATGCGCTCCAGCGGCTCGTTGGGCGAGTCGAGCTCGGGCTAATACCACAGGTCGTCGACACTGTCGCCTACGTCGACGCGGGTGACGTGGACACAGTCTATGATGTCTCCACCCAAGTCAAAGTGCCCGAGGGACTGATGGAAGAAGATCTCGCTCGACCCGTTATCGTCGTTCGAGATTACGAGACCGAGCGACCCGTCTACGAGATGTACACGTTCAATCGGCAGGTCGTCACCGTTCCAGTCGACGAGAGCGAACGCCGAGAATCAGGCGTCGGTCGAATCGCCAAGCAGGAAATCGAACGCGAGATCCGCTCTGTCGCTCGGGGACACGTGCAGGTCGAACTACAAGGACAAAATCGAGCCGTCGTCTACGTCGAAGACGACGATATCTCGTATGTCATCGGCAAGGGCGGTGGTCGCATCTCACAGATCGAAAACCGGCTCGGCATCGATATCGATGTCCGATCACTTGATGATCAACCGCAGAGCCACGCGAGCGGAGAGACAACCAGCGAGACGACATCACAGAAAGACGTTGTTACCCCCGAAATTACCTCCAGGCATGTCGTCATCCCGCTTGAAGACCACGCTGGCGAGACCGTCGAGGTACAAGCTGACGGCGAATATCTGTTCACAGCCACGGTGAGCCGGGGCGGCGAAGTGCAGGTATCACGCGGCAGCGCCATCGCAGAAGAACTAGAGCGCGCTATTGACGATCGACGCGAAATCACGATCATGTCTGCCTAATCTGTCTGAGTTCGTGTGTGTTGTGTTACATTATCAGAACCTAATGAAGAGAGATTCCGGCTGACACCGACGGCTAAGCACACCGATGGATGTGATCCCCATCGAGCGTAGCGTTCATCAAACAGAAACTACGGGTACCAACCGACAGACCTCAAATCACGGGAGCTGTCCGAACGCTGTCGAGATATTCTCTGGCGTATCAAACAACGCGTTCCAAAGAGCGAAGACGAGGAGACAGAATAGAATGGGATGAAAAAAACGGTTATTCGACAGATGATTCGTACGACGAGTGCGGTTGTCCTGCTTCTTCGACCACGGTGTCTTCAAGTTCGATCGGGCAGTCGACTCGGAGTGCGATGGCGATACCATCACTCGGGCGGGCGTCGAACGTTCTCGTACGTCGTTCACCGTCGCGGTACTGTTCGGCGTTTATTTTCGCGTAGAACGTTCCGCCGGCGAGGTCGTCGATGCGGACGCTATCGATGGCCGCCCCGAACTCCGTAACCATATCCACGAGAAGATCCTGTGTGAGTGGACGATCGAACGACTCGCCGTTGAGTGCCAGCCGTATCGACTGCGCTTGATCGGGGCTGATAAAGATCGGAACGATCTGATCGTTCGCGTCAAGCAGCACGACAGGGACCTCTTGCCCACCTTCAAACATACTCACGCCGATCCCATGGACGGTGGCGGTCTGTACCATACCCTAGTATTCGGCAAGCAGGTATGAAAAACTACCCCGGAAGAGAGAGCGCTATCCACGTTGAATCCTCGAAAATCGGTCAACACTTCGGTTTGTTCGAAAAAGGCCACAACTGTTTTAATGTTTGTTACCAAAGCTCACAGTATGGGGATGTACATGTCGCTCGTCAAGGTGAACGAAGCGCGTATTCAGAACGTTCAGAAGTTAGCGACGATTTGGGGAGACATCCAAAACGAGATTCAGAACCACGACGGTGAACTGTTCGATTCGTACGCGATTCTTGGTGAATATGATTTTCTCGTCTTGTTTGAAGCCCAAGACCGCTACCACGCGTTCCAAATCGCACTGATTATCGAACGTCGCGGACTCGACATGCAGACGATGGAGATCATCCCGTCGGATCAGTTTGGACGACTCGTCGAAGACATTTGATCAATTTTTTTGCTTCTGTATCAGTGACGGTTCAATAGTGCTGTCGGACGATGATCATCGGCTGAGATGTGTCGACACCATCGTTACAAAATCGCTCGCTACAACCGCTCTGTGTTCGTGAAATAAAATCGCCGCGTGAACGCGCTGTTTTTGCCATTGGCTCTCCGAAGAGAGATATGAAACAGCTCGAAGCTCAAAAATCGCGCAAACGAGCGCTCCTTGCGGTGTTGCCGTTTCTGTTCTTGGGGCTTGCCGACGTGTACTTTCTGTTAGAGTGGGGACTCAATCCACTCTGGGGAGTCATGATTCTCCCGCCGATCCTATTTATCTCGGCGCTCGCGTGGATTGCCTTCAAAAGTGGATTTGTTTGATATTTTATAATAGAGATTATGCTCGTTGATTATATCATCCAACTAACGCTAGACTAGGCAGCAGTAAGATATGAAAACGCCGGAGGAGAGATTTGAACTCCCGAGTCCGTGAGGACAGCAGATTTCGAATCTGCCGCCTTGGCCAGGCTAGGCTACTCCGGCACACTACCATCTATTCCGTCCTCCACTTAGTCGGTTTCGGTTCTGGTTGCTGTGTCGGTCAGTTTTGCAGACAATAGCGGTGTTACTCACCTTGCTCAAAATAAAACATCTCCGGCAACCGCGGCTCAAGTTCTTGTTGTGTAAACAGCTGCACTTCCCGCTGCTGCTGTCCCAATTGCACCGATGAGGCAGGGAACGAAGTAATTACTAAAACTGACCGGTGCAGCAACGTTGGCTGTGATCAAAATGAAAGCAACAATAAAGAACAAGAGATGCCCGCCAGCCGTCGAAGCAGCCGCTGTCGCGTACACCTGTGACGGTGGTTCTCCAGAGAGGACAGAGCCGGTCTGGAGTCCCGCGATCACTCCTAAGACAGGACCGAACAGAACGAGTGTGATGATTGCAGGTTCGAAGATGCCCCGGACATCCGGGGAGCCAACCACTGCATAGCCAGCGATACCAACTCCAAAACCAGTGACGAAAAAGAGTGCAAGTACCGACTTGATCTGTCGTACCGTACTCTCTTTTTTGAAAATCTCACCGATCTCATCGTATGACCTGATCTCGTCGTGGTGTCGCTGTGGCTGTACGTCGGGAATCGCGGTTTTTTCCGATTGACTGCCCCTGTTATCTGACTCTCCGTCCAACTCCGAGGAGGCAGATTGTGCGTTCGATCGATTGTTGGTGTCGAATTCGTTAGTGGGCATCCATAGCGAATTCCTCACACATTGGATTCAAACTATCGATATGATTGTAAAGTCACAATCATTGAATAAGAGAAGAAGAAAGCGATTAGCTCAGCAGTGACGTCATTAAAAGACACAAAAAACTGTTGTTTGGAACGACGTGTCGTGTCCTTTCAGGGATACTCAGTGATGGTGAGCGAGTATCCGCCGCTACCGCTGTAGGAATCAGCGAGTATGTGCAGCGGCGTCGAACTGTCGGGATTGTCGATGGTGATCGACTCTTGGCTGTTGCTCGACCACGAGCGGTGGGTGTAGCTCGAAGTGGATGGACAAGTTCCAGTTCCTTCGTTCACGAAGAGGTCGAAGTCAGCACTCGATGGGCCATCGAGTTCGACGACAACCTGACTCGGTGCGCTCGACTCCCACGACCACTCCCAACAATCGCTGTCTGCAGAGCTTGACAGCGAATCAGAGAGAGTCTCTGTATACGGATCACCGCCACCACCACCGCCGTCTCCAGGTTGGGTGGTAACAGCGTTACCAGCATCGACGCGGCCACTGCCCTGCTCATCGCTCGGGAGACCAATATCAGCAGCAGTGTTCTTGAGATGGCTCCGGAGTTCGCTGTTCGTGAGATCCCATTTGGCAAGCGTGAGTCCAGCGACACCGGCCACCACTGGTGTCGCCATCGAGGTTCCCGAAATTGTATTGTAGCCGTCGTCGGTCCACGACGAGAGAACGTCCGTTCCCGGCGCTGCGAGTTCGACCGAGCTACCATACTGGGAATACGATGCAAGTGATCCGTCGGAATCGAGTGCCGAGACCGCCACACACTCGCTGTATGCCGCTGGGTACGAGACACCCTGGGTGCCTGAATTGCCTGCCGCGGCGACCACGAGCGCGCCATTGCTAGTGGCGTAGGAGACCGCATTTTTCATCGTTTGGGTGTAGCCACCGCCACCCAACGAGAGATTGATCACGTCTGCGCCTTGGTCGGCGGCCCACTCGATTCCGTCTGCAATGTCGCTGGTCGACCCACTGCCAGCCTCGCTTAGCACGCGACCAGAGAGAATCGTCGAGTTACCGATCCCTGTCACCCCGGTACCGTTGTCGACACCTGCGGCCGCAATGCCCGCGACGTGCGTCCCGTGATACTCTTCGGACATGCTGTCCGGATACGGATCGCTATCGTCATCAACGAAGTCATAGCCTGGATCACTGGCCATGTTCCCCGAAAGATCCGGGTGATCGTACTTCACGCCTTGATCAATCACAGCGATGGTCACGCCAGCATCACCTAAGGTGTCATCCCACGCGGTGGCGGCATTCACCATCTGATCAGCGTACTGATCGCCGTACTGAGGGTCGTTTGGCTGATACTGTGTGTGATACGTCGCGTTCGGCTCGACGTATTTGACTGGGCCACGACTCTTTACAGCCTGTGCTAGGGACGTTTGTGCCTGTGTGCTAGCCTGATCGGGCAGTTCGACAGCAGCGTATCCCAGATTGTCGTTCTCGTGAACAACGCGTGCCCCGCTCGGAAGATGCGGTGTGACCGCCGTGCGCGTACCACTCGCCGTCGAGCTCACACCAACCAACAACTCGTTTGTCTTCGGTCCCGGTGTGCGCCCGGGTACCGCTGATGCGAACCCAGTGAGCCCTGCAAGCCCCGCGAGTCCGCTCAATTGTAAAAATGTCCGTCGGTCTAAGGTGTCATTTCCTCGCATACCCGAACCAACAGATGGATTAATAACACATAAATCTATTCATATTTAATATAATATATTATTTAAATACATTAGATTGCAAGTATGATTTAGTAGTAGTTGATCCAATTCGAATGATTTTGGTGAACATTGGCATCGATAGTTTTTGATTTGTGATAAAACAGTAGTTAACCGACAACCGCAATACATTATTATTTCTAAAGATATAAAAGAGATAAGCCCATTAGAAGGTTATCGGAGACACCAAAATCATCGTGTTATCACAAAGATCGAAATCGGCCTGTTTTTTACCTCGGTTTACCAACGTGAGCAAGAGGGACCAGCGATAATGTCGGCGCAGTTCAAATTGGAAGTGGGGGAGTTGTGAGCATGCTCGGATTGGACGTACTCGTCGTCCTTATACTTGCACTCGGTGTCATCGCTCAGGTACTATCTAGTCGATTCGAAGTCCCGAGTGTTCTCTTTTTACTCATCACGGGAATCATCGTTGGACCAGAGGGACTAGGACTGGTCGCAGTCGATTCGTTCGGTGAGTCTCGGACGACGATTATCGGACTCAGTGTAGCGATCATCATGTTCGAGGCGGCGTTCCATCTCAAAATAGAGAAGTTTCGAGAGGCCCCAAAGACGACGTTTCGACTCGTTACCACCGGTGCAGTGATTGCCCTTGTCGGGACTGCCATCGCCGTCCGTGTGTTTCTCGATGCGTCGTGGCAGGTGGCGTTTCTCATCGGAGCACTGCTGGTAGCAACGGGACCGACGGTCATCACCCCCATTTTGAACACGGTTCGATTACGCGATCGGGTTGGTGCAGCACTTGAGACAGAAGGAGTAACGAACGATGTTACCGCGTCTATACTCGCAGTCGCGGTGTTTCATTTCATCATCGCACCAGACACCAACATCAACACCATCTTCAGTTCGTTCATCAAACGGCTCGGTACGGGCGTCCTCATCGGACTGGTCGTTGCGGTGCTGGTTTGGTATCTTCTGGAACACGTCGAATTCGCTTCGGGCGACGCATCACAAGAAGCCCGCTTGCTCACGCTGGCCGGTGCTCTCGTCGCGTTTACTACTGCAAACGCAATACCGGAAGCAGAAGAGGCAGGGATCGCAGCAGCCGTGACTGCTGGGATTATTCTGGGTAACGTAAATCTATCCTACGAGGAAGAAATCGAGGCGTTCAAGGGCGATTTATCGCTGATCGTCCTCTCGTTCGTCTTCATCGTCCTGGGAACGCTGATTCAGTTCGATGCGTTGTTCTCGGCCGGATTCGGTGGTCTCGCGGTCGTGGTCGCAGTCGTTGCCGTGATTCGACCGCTCATTGTGCTTTCTGCAACATACGGAACGCAGATAACCAAGCGAGAACGGATCTGGATGTCTGCAGTGGCACCGCGCGGAATCATTCCCGCCAGTGTTGCGACGCTGTTCGCGCTCGAACTACGGGCCCACGGCATGGCCGACGCCGCGACGCTGCTCGCGGGAACCGTGTTCCTCGTTATCCTCATTACTATTGTCTTCCAAGGAGGACTAGCCAGACACCTCGCGGAATACCTGAATGTGATACCTATGCGTGCAATCATCGTGGGCGGCGGCCGGGTTGGCCGCGCGCTTGCAGAACGTTTGGATGATCGAGGCGAGAACGTCGTTATTATCGATAACGATAACGAATCAATTGAAGCTGCCCGTGCGATGGGATTCACCGTACAGCGCGGTGACGCGACGGATTTGGAAGTGTTGCGCGATGCGGGCGCGGAACACGCAAAGATCGTTGCAGCAGCGGCTGGAGACGACGACGTGAATCTGCTCGTTGCACAACTTGCAAGAACGTCCTTTGGAATCGACACCATCATCGCCCGATCGAATAACCGTTCGAACGTCGATGCCTTCGAAGAACTCGGTGTCCGTACCATTTCCACCGGCCTCTCAGTCGCGTGGGCGATGGACAACGCCATCGAACGACCCGCGCTCTCACACTGGATGAACGAACTCGGGCGAAGCGGAGACGTACAAGAAGTAGAAATCACTAGCGACAAGCTGGTCGGAAAACAAATCCAAGATATCGGAGATGAACTTCCGAACGGCTGTATCATCGGTCTCGTGAGCCGAGATGGAGACAACGTCGTCCCGACATCGAATTTCGAACTCGAAAAAGGCGACCATCTCACGATTATCGGCCGAAAAGAAGCAGTCCGAGACGCAATCTCGCTTTGTCATCCAGAACGCGTCCGAGCGTGAGCCTCGAATAAGAACCTAAGTTCAAATTCGAATCCAAGTATTTTCACATTTAATGGTGTGATCACGTTCCGACTGCTTTCTGTATCGGTACGTCTAACTAGCGGGGAAGATGTGTGAATAGAGACACGAGGAAAGCCATGGAGACCAACACAGACACCACGGGAACAGAGGGAGCGGACATCGATATCGACGAAGGCGGTGCAGTGTGTGAACAGATCGTCGATGCAGTCGGTTCAGGCGTTGTTTGCGAGCGAACGTTCGTCGAGCGAGTTTTGCTCGGTATCCTCGCACGTGGACACATTCTGTTAGAGGATGTTCCGGGAACAGGAAAGACGCTCACTGCTCGTTCAATCGCCACTGCGCTTGGGCTATCGTTCTCGCGGATTCAATTCACACCAGATCTCCTTCCGAGCGACGTGACAGGGACGTTCATCTATAACGAAGAGCAACAGGAGTTCGAATTCTCCTCGGGCCCGATCTTTGCTAGTGTCGTCCTTGCAGACGAGATAAATCGTGCACCGCCCAAAACGCAGAGCGCGCTCCTTGAGGCAATGGAAGAACGACAGGTGACGGTCGATGGCGAGACGCATCAGCTGCCAGAGCCGTTTTTCGTTATTGCGACGCAGAATCCGATCGAGATGGAGGGTACCTTCGAGCTACCCGAGGCACAGATCGACCGCTTTACTGTCAAAACGAGCATGGGGTATCCCGATCTCGATGGAGAGATTGAACTCCTCCGTCGGCGGGCGAATCGCACCGAACGTAGCCCGAGCGTAGAACAGGTACTCACGTCCAAAGAGGTAGATACGATCCGCTCTCTTCCAGAAGCAGTCCGTGTAGACGACGATCTCGTCCAGTATATCGCCGCCATCGCACGTGAAACACGGAACGATCACCGCGTTTCTGTCGGTGTCAGCCCACGAGGGACACAGCAATTGTTCGAAACCGCACGAGCACAGGCAGTCATTGAGGGACGAGAATACGTCACACCAGATGATATCAAACAGATCGCCGACTCCGTCCTCTCACATCGTCTCGTCCTAACGACAGACGCACACGTCAACGGTGTACAAAAGGATAGCGTTCTCGCAGACGTATTGGACGAGATACCCGTTCCCACCGTGTGAGAGATCACATCGATTGGTCTCTCAAACAACGTATCAAGCGAGTAGCTCACCAATCAGAGAGTAGCGTTTAATACGACGTGATCCGAGCCAGTGTGGTTGATCTCGATTCCATCGAATCCAGTAAGATGCTCTCGTAAATCGAGTTCGCGGTGATGAACCATCGTGAGCCGTCCGTTGGGAGCGAGAACGGCACGAGCACCAGCAAAGAGTTCAGAGAGGACACCCGTTCCAGCGTGCGTCGGCGGGTTACAAAGGATTCTATCGACGGATCGTGGAATTGCGCTATCCTCAACGCAGTCAGCAGTGACGACGGTTCCCACCACTCCAGACGCCCGAAGGCTGCGTTTTGCACACGCAGTTGCGAGGCAATCGTCATCACTCAGCCAGACATCACAATCCGCAACACTGGCCGCATACACCCCAAATGCCCCGTATCCACAGCAGAGATCCAAAACGCGCTCGTGATCTTTGATCTCGTTTTCGATTGTTTCTAGAAGGAGTCGAGAGCCGCTATCGAGTGCGTTTGCGGCGAACAAGCCCGGAACGGAAAGGAGAGTGAGATCAATTCCGTTCACAGTCGCGTGAATTCGTCGTGGAGTGACGTAGGTCTGCGGATCGGAGACGTGTCCACGAGCTTCGAGAAGCTGATACTCACCTCGTTCAGAAACTAGAGTGACATCGGCCGCAATCTCGCTGAGACACGCCTCGTATCGAGTGAGGCCAGTCTGCTTCGACGCGGCGAGATACAGACAACCGTTCGGTCGAAGCACAGATAGCGCATTGGCGATCCGCTGTTTCCCGATCGAGAGCGGCGTGTACTGCCTGGGCGCATACGCGACTGAATCAAACGCACGCTCGTGTGTCGTGAGATCAGATGATAGTGAAACTGACGCGCCAGCATCGTTTTCCCGGCTGTTGTGCGCACACAGCTGTGCTGCTCGTGCACTCGATTCTGTCATCTCGACCGAATCTGCCTGTTCGGAAAGAACAGTTCCGACGACGCCGTAGTTCGCCTCCAGACAGAGGAAATGGCCGAGCGGAACGTCCCAGAGAGCATCCAGCAATAATAACTCTGCCTCCCGAAACGACTGCTTTGAAACAACACCATCGGCAGTCCGAAATCGATATTCAGAACGGGCACTGGACACCCGCGATGCGAGCGTCAGTTCATAGGGCGCTCGCTTCATCGTCCCCACCGAACCGAATTATTCACCCAGTAGCGACAGTCCAGACAGTAACGACAGTAGCGATGACAGCGACAGTCGTCGTGCCAGCAATGGTTGCGGTGGCTGCGATAGTGACGAGAGTGGTGGTTGTTCGATACGAGAGATTCGAGACGGTTGGTCGGACGTGGTGTAGTATTGCGCATCGACGTGGAATCGGCGGCTCATAGCCTGACGGTCGAAAATCGGAGCCATTCCACACGCTGCGCTCGTACGAATTGTGAGAGAGAACCGATGAAAACGGCCCACGCACTACGCACAGCGTGCAGAGCCAAGTGCCAGAAAGCGAAACGTCCCGACAACCACGGATTCAATCGTGTTGTCGAACCGTACACAGTTGGCGAGCCGGCCGAACCTGTTTCGCTCTGCGTAATGCTCGTGTAGCGACACTACACCAGCACGCAGAATGACGAGGTCGACCTGAAGGTCTTGTTCAACGTATATCCCGTTATACAGGTAAGTGATTTAAATCCACGGTATGATTTGGAATCAATCTCCGAAAGATGAAGCACACGACACCACGTGCGATCCTGCGTCAAACTCGCATACGTTCAATCAGGAAATATTAGTCGACCGATGTTCCCCTTATCGTAAACAGAATCAATGCCACATATTTTCGCTCTAATTCGTCTCGTTCTCGGTACCGACGATATTCTGATGATAGTCGTCAGCTTGAATTGAACTTCGGTAGCTCGCTGTTTGACTGCGAAGACAGCGTGCGTCTCCAGCGATGACTAAAACACTACTGCGCTATGTTGCCGTTGACAATGTCTCCAACTCGTTTTGGATCGAACAGCGTCACGTCTTTGAACACATCAGGGTAGACTTGTTTTGCGGCTCGTCGTGTCAGCACGAGATTCGTGATCGGACCTTGATAGAGGGGACCGCCTCGGTACACCTTGTCGTTCTTGACAGCTTGGAGTTGGCTCGCCACCTGATGTTCTTTCATGAATTTGACGATGGTGTTCTCGAACTCCGTTTTCGTCTGACTTTCGTGTCCACGGAAGAGCAGCACCTCTGGATCGACTTTCAAAAGCGTCTCGTAATCGACGTGTCCGCGCGCAGTGTGGAAATTTTTCACGTTTGACGCCGCGAGCGCATCGCGTACGCCGAGATCCCGCCACTGTTTGAAGCTCGTCCCCTTGTCAATGATGTATGGTGAGAATTCCTTGGGTTCGTTGCCAGAGGCCCAAAAGAGCGCAACACTCGGGCGCTCTTTCTTCGGTGGGAGGTTAGACTTGATCTTCTGCTGAAGTTCCTCGTCGAGTTTCTTAAACGCTGAATAGCGCTGTTCTTCCTGAAACATCTTCGAAAGTTTCTCGAAGGCCTCATACAGCGTGTAGTAGGGGTAGTCGTGCCATTTGTACCCCTGCGAGAAAATACTGTTTCCGAAGAACGGACCGACGTTCTTCGTGATCCCGTCGATGTCATTGCGATCCATACCTTTGAATCGATTGAGAATGAAGTTCGGATCCATCACGTGGACGTCGGCCGCGGTCTTGTAGAACACCTCCTTGCTGATACCGTCGGTATAGAGGTCAATCATGTTGCTCTTATCGACAGAGACACCGGGAATCTCGTCGTAGAGTTGGGTGTGATACCGATCGGTGAGCCATACTCCCTCTGGTGGTTTCTGGCCGAGAGCAATACCCATATCAGCCCAACTACCGTTGTTTGCGAGCCACGTCTCCGGTACGCCATCGAAGGAAACCTCACCCATCGGTTCGATGGACACCGTATACGAACCACTCGACGAACCATCAGTCGACTGAGAGCTACCAGACCCGTCAGTTGTCTTTGATCCGTTTTCCGATCCATCTGAACCATTCATCTGATCTAAACACCCGGCGAGGAACGTGCTGCCGACCGCCGCGGTTACACCAACGCGCAAAAATCCTCGACGAGAGGTATTTGAGTCCGTCATCGCTATTTAGGCTGACCTAAAGGTTCAAAACGGCTTCGATTTTGGCTCGCCAAAACCGAATGTTTGATGAAGCTATTATTTTATGTAGGTATTCAGGTATGGGATGAGCTGCTTCTCACCTGTGTCTGTGGTCAGTAAACCATCGTCTCCCGTACGCTGACGATCAGTGTTGATATTCATCGCAGTAGGGATGTCACACAATTTCTGAAACACGCAATAGCCACAGAAAAAATGAGATAAAACAGTACGGTCAGTCCTCGAACGCCGAACCGGCGTGTCTCGGTTCGTCGCCCGAACGAGCGATGAGATTTTCGCGTCCGACGCTGATTTTGCTGATCAGACCATCCTCTTCCATCCGCGAGAGCAGTCGACTCACCTTCGATTTCGACCATCCGGTTTGCGAGACGATCTCCGATTGATGCAATCGGCCGCCGCTTTCATCGAGCAGTTGCTGGATACGGTCCTCGTCAGTGAGTGGCTCACGATTGACGACTGTTGTTTCAGTGGCTTCGCCGTCGGAGTTCACATTTTTGATTGGCGTCGGATTCGAGACAGTAGGCGGTATCTCGCTTTCGACCTGATGTGTCGATTCCGGAGTGTTGCGACGCTGCCACAAGTATCTCCCACCGATGCCGATAGCGAGAAATGCACCAATAATAGTAACCGCTGTCTCCATCGGATACTCCATCGGGGAGAACAAGAAGAGTTTCTGTCCGTTTGGATCCGTCCCTGCTTTTATTTCGTCGGCGTCATTGACGCCATCCCCGTCTGTATCCACTTTGTCCGGTCTGGTATGGTACTGATTCCGTTCCTCACCATCAGTGAGTCCATCACCATCTGTGTCCGGGACATTCGGATGAGTCGGCCCATTCACCTCGACATCGTCGTTAAGTCCATCGCTATCGGAATCGACGTCGTTGGGGTCTGTTCCCCATATGTTTACTTCTTTTTGATCCGGAATACCATCATCGTCAGAGTGTTTCGTCGTTGGATCTGATCCGTGCTCCTTCAACTCTGCTTTATCGAGTAGCCCATCATTGTCACTGTCTGCTTTGTGTGGCTTAGTCCCGTGGACGTTCACTTCAACTCGATCGTTCAGTCCGTCTTTGTCGGTGTCTATTTCGTTTGGGCTAGAGTCGTATTTGTTGACCTCGATCCCGTCACTCAATCCGTCTCCATCAGTATCCGACTTATTTGGGAGCGCAGTTGGTAATTTCAACTCTTCACCATCACTCAGTCCATCACCGTCTGTGTCATCGTTTCTGGGTTCGATCCCTTCACGAATTTCCACTCGGTTGCTGGCACCATCGCCATCGTAATCACCGTTTTCGCCCAGAATGTTCACTTGCTTGCTCGATGTTGTGATGGGTTCGTCGCTTGCGTTGGTGTCACGGACGACAAGAGAGACGGTTTGCCGACCACTCATGTTCTCTGGCCACTCGGACTTCTCGAAGTTCACAGTCTCCGATTGGCTGGCATTCACACCGACCACCTTGCACTCTATCTCGCGTTCATCGACCGCATCCCCCATCACAAGGCAAGCTTGATATGCGCCCGGGTCTCCCTCGACAGTCGCCTCAACAGAGTATGATTGCCAGCCCGTAACATACGTTATATCTTCTTCTGTTTCGAGGACGCTGTCACCTGTGAGCGTGTATTCATCGACCGACATATCGACTTGTGCTGCGCTCACAATGCCGGCACTCAAAACGAGCATACACGCGAGCATGACCAGGTACACTCTTGACCCGGAAAGCGGGTATCCCGACATTCTGTTACCAATATCGTAACACACACTGCCACCACACATAGACCTTTTCTGTTCTTTGCGCGCTTTTCAGGCAAGGAATACTCGTTCTGAAACTGTATGAAACGGTCCGAAACGGTTGTGAACAGTGTCGTCAAATGGGGTTACGACCCGACTTCGAGCCGACGTCCAGTTCGTTGCGGAAGTTCCGCATTGTCGATAGCGTCTTTAACGCACTCGATATCGTACTCGGTGCGGTGTTCCTCGACCGTCCGGTCGTCAAGTTCGATGACAGCGAATGCCGCACGCGGATCGTTGTCACGGGGTTGTCCGACACTTCCAGGATTGACAACGAGCGTATCGCCGACCATCGCGTGATGCTGGACATGAGTGTGGCCCAGAATCAGCACGTCTTCCGCATTCTCGGTGAGGTATGGCTCGAGCGACGGAAACCGTGCTGGCCAGACGTACTGACCCCGGTCTGACGGATGGCTATGGATCACTCGGACACGCCCCTCAAACAGCGATCTCGATTCGGGGAGCGTTCGAAGCCATTCACGCTGCTCCTCGCTAAGACGATCAGCCGCATAGCGCAGTCCTTCGTAGGCCATCTCGTTCGAGCGATACTGTTCTGGCGCATCGATCGCTCGGTCGTGATTGCCCTGTACACACGGGATCGAATCACGAACCGCTTCGACGCACTCGGAGGGCTGTGGATTGTAGCCGATCACGTCGCCCGCACAAACGAGATACTCGACATTCGGCATCGCATCCATTACGGCATCAAGCGCGACCCGATTCGCGTGGATGTCAGAAATGACACCGAGGCGCATATTGGGTATGAGAGCGGTCACTCCTTCAACGTTTTGCGGTGCTAGCCGGAGCATCCTTACTGCTGGAGTGAAAGTAACCACCGTGTGAACAGAGATCAGATTGCGCCGCTTGCCCTTGCACTTCTCGCTGTGTTGGCGCTCGGAGCAGCCGCTGCAACGCTCAACTCCGTGAACCAAGACAGCAACCGGGGAACGAGCGAAGATATCGGCGCAGGGGGTGATGGATCGACGTTCGATCTCGGGTCACCGTCGCTCAACACGTCCACAACAGCGTCTTCGCCACAGACTGGGGTCCTTCAACTGCTGTTCGCTGTGCTTCTGCTGATTGGGCTCGTTGGGCTCGCGATTATGATCTATCAACGCGATTGGCGATCATTACTCCCGGCTATCGCTATGATAGTGGTTTTGTCGGTGCTCCTCATCGGGCTGTACTACGCTCTCCAGTCGTTCACGACACCGTCGTCACAGAACGGACTCATCGGTAGCGAACGATCCGTTCCAAGCGGTGTGACCGGAGGTGCGGAGAAAGCCGTCGATCCAGTAGTGAGCGAACCGTCGATCCTGCTGTTTGGACTTCTCGCGGTTGCGATCATCGTCGCCCTGACTCTTCTTGTCCGTTCAACGGGTGATAGTCCACTTTCGAATACCCCGTTGACTGCTGGCGATGAGTCTACGTCCGACGACTCGGAAACGGCAGAATCCGCTGCTATTGGGGAAGTTGCAGGGCAAGTAGCGGACAGAATCGAAACCGACGCCTCGCTTTCGAACGCGATCTATCGCGCTTGGCAGGAAATGACAGAGCAACTCGATCTGCAGAGCGAGTCTAGCACCCCCGGCGAATTCGCTTCCGCTGCCGTCGCCGCCGGAATGGCGCGCGATGATGTCGAGGAACTAACGACGCTCTTCGAAGCAACCCGGTATGGAAACGTTGACGTTAGCGAGGAACGCGAACAGCGAGCACTGGCAGCCCTCCGCCGAATCGAACGAGAATATACAGAAAAATAATAACATCACTCATACGGATAATACAGACAGTACCATGAATCGCCTCTTTCTCGCTTCGGGAGTTATCGCTGCTCTCTTCGGTGTCATCGTGATTGCTGATCCGAGTGTGCTGGCCCGCATCGGAATTTCGTTCCCGTCCGTGCTCGTCGTCGTCATCGGAGGGATAGCGATTATAGAATCGGTTCGTGCCGGATACAGCCGTTTCACTCGTTCCATCACCAATCCGAACGTTCCAGATCCAGAATGCAGATCGGTCGCGTCCGTTCTCGGTACCGAGTTAGACACCCAACTCACGGACGTTACGCGCCGTACTCGGGCAGGTGGGGTCCGAGACAGAAAGCGGATACGCGAGCGGCTAACCGAGACTGCGATCGAAATTCTCGTTCGCTACGACGGTGATTCACCCGAGCGTGCGCGTGAACGGCTGCAGGATGGTTCGTGGACAGCGGACCCGGTTGCGGCGGCCTTCTTCGCCTCTGTCGATGCGTTTCACCTGCCGCTCACCGACCGGCTCCGGATGACAGTGATCCGCGAGGCTGCATTCTCACAGCAAGCACGCCGGGCAATCACCGCGCTCGCAGATCGAACTGAACCAGGCAGGACGGTGAGCAATGAGCGGTGAGCGTCGTCGGACTGATCGGTGGCGCGGTGTGAACGCCGTCGCGCTCGTCGTAAGTGGTGCTGGCATTCTCGCCAACCAACCGGGGCTTGTCCTCGCGGGCGTCATCGGCATCGCCTTCGCTGCCGTCTCACGCGCAGGCATGCCTCCGACCATCGACCTCTCTGTTGATCGGCAGCTTTCTGATCGATCACCGGACTCCGGGGAGGTTGTCCGTGTCACCGTACGAGTGGAAAACACGGGGAACTCCCTGCTCTCAGATCTCCGATTCATCGATGGCGTTCCGCCAGCACTCACGGTCGAAAGCGGATCGCCACGGCTTGGAACCGCACTCAAACCGGGAAAAGCCGCGGAGTTCGAGTACGCTGTTCGGGCGTCTCGTGGCGTGCATCAGTTCACTCCGTCGTTAGCCATCGCACGGGACGCAAGCGGCACGGCAGAGCGACGGCTCGAAGTAAGCGACCAGAGCACGATCACCTGCGTCCCCTCGCTTTCGACGATGCAACCAGTATCGCTTCCGCTGTCGGCACAGACAACCGGAAGCGCCGGTCGAGTTGTAACCGACGACGGAGGGAGCGGTGTCGTGTTTCACACCGTTCGAGAGTATCGTCACGGCGATCCGCTGAACCGAATCGACTGGAATCGGGCCGCGCGAACCGGCGAGTTCAGCACCATCGAGTTTCAACGCGAACGATCCGCAACAGTCGTGATTCTCATCGATGCGCGCGAATCGGCATACACCGCCCTCGCTTCCGATGACTCACCCGTGATCGAGCGCTCGATTACGGCCGCAGGCGCACTGTTTGATGGGTTTCTTGCTTCCGACGACCGAGTCGGTGTTGCTGGGCTCTCACCAACCGACTGCTGGCTCGCTCCCGGGAGTGGAAACACCCACAGAGCACGGGCGGAAACCCTCCTTGCAACACACGAAGCACTCTCACCAACCGCTCCTGATGAGCCGTTTTTCAAGATGATGAAGCTGCGTCGCCTCCGCCGTCTACTGCCAACTGATGCACAAGTCGTGTTCTGCACACCACTGTCCGACGCCTACGCCACAATCGTCGCTCGCCGACTGAACGCCCACGGACATCACGTGACGGTTCTCAGTCCCGATCCAACTGCCCAGCGCACAGAACAAGTGGATGAAACTGAAGCGATGGGCCAGACGGACCGAACAGCCGGCCAGACCCTCGGACGAATCGATCGGTCGCTTCGGTGTTCGTCGCTGCGGGACGATGGCATTCGCGTTGTCGATTGGGGCACAGAGCCGCTCCAAACTGCTATCGATGGGGCAGCACAACGGTGGTCGGCGTGACAGCAACGGCGATCGAGACGCGTCCCACGCGGCTCGGCATCGGTCTCACGGGCTTGTTCGCTATCGTGGCTGTGCTCGCAACCGTGATCCCACTCGCACTCATTCCAAATCTGATCGGAACGCTCCTCGTCGTTGCCGGCACCGTTCGTGGGACGAGAGCCATCGTAACGGTCGGCGCGGGGGGACTCGTGATCGGCGTCATCGTCGCTGGGCTCGCGGGAGTTGAACCCGAACCGCTGTTGATTGCGACGGCTGCGGCCGTCCTCGCGTGGGACGCCGGAATGCAGGCAATTGACCTCGGAGAGACGCTCGGTCGGACGGCAGATACCTCGCGTGCGCTCGTCGTCCACGTCGCAGCCAGCACGATAACCGCTGCCGTCATCGCTGGACTCGGATACGCCGTCTATCGCATCGTCGGCAGCGGTCAACCTGTTACGGCACTCGTGTTGTTGCTCTTCGGTGCGATCGTTCTCAGTGCCGCGTTTAGGGGCTGAGAACTCGTGTTCGACGGATTCCAGAAGCTCCCACTTAGCGTGCAATACGCGACAACACTGTTGCTTCGATCTTCTGGAGATGTTCACCAACTGTTGCAACACTAAGCTCCATCGCTTCGGCGATATCGTTGATGACGGCGTTTCGCGGAACTTCGTAGTAGCCCAGTTCGACAGCTGTGCTCAAAATCTCGCGCTGGCGTTCAGTCAACAACGAGCCGAGACGACGATGTTCGGGCCGATATTCGCCCATCTGTTCGAGTTCGATCGACACAATCTCCGATGCTGTGGTGAGAGCCTGACGCAAGGGTTCGTGCGCTCCGATACACGTCATCCGAATGCGGTTGTCGGTCAGAAATTCGATCGGCATATCAATAATGATCTCGGCTTCGTGGAAGATCGGGAGAAAGGACTTCAGAGGCTCTTGCACCACACAATGAATGTACGCGAGTCCATCTCCGTGCTCGGGAACATCGTACTGAAGCACGTTCGGGGCCCTGTCACAGCGTTCCCTTAGGCGATCGAGATCGCCACGGAACTGAGACAGCATGACGATCGTCCCGTCTGAGAGGACATTGAAGTGATACAGACACTCGCGAATCACGCCCGGTTCAGCCACAGAAGGCGCATCCGGAGAGGTGGGTGCCTCTTCTACGTCCACGACGACGGTCATATATCTCATAGATAGGCTCTGGAATGCATGCCAGCACGTACTGACTGGACGGGGGCAGGTATAGTATGTTTCTCGTTCCCGCTATAAAATCCCGAGACGGGCCCACTTGCGATGAGCCGTCTCGGTCAGTATTGCAATTACAAATCCGCTCGCTTGGAAGAGCCTCCCTCCGAATCGTCGTCGAATGCTTTCACCACATTGGCTCTCGTTTCCTCGTTTTTTACTCCCACCTCGGTGGTGAATGGACTTTCCGCGAGCGTTACGAGCGCTCGTTCGGTCTTCTCGTAGATGCGGTCGATCGATTTCTCTACTTCCTCGTGTGAGACGTCACGGGTAGCAGCGATTTCCTCTGTCGATAGTCCGTCTGCGAGCAGCTCTGCAACAACGCGCTCGCCGTGGCTGAGAATAGAGTTGGGATTGGAGTCGCTCATGGGCAATCCACAGTCGGTCAGTCCTTGAGCCTACCGACGAACACGTCGGCGCTCTGTTGTCGGTCCAAACGATCGTTACTCGATTTCGATCTTCCGGACGAACGAGAGCATTCTGATGTTGTTGATGAGATCACCGGGGAGTGTCGCGTCGGTGATGATCGAGAGCGTTGGTTCGTCTGTGAATTCGGGATCCTCACTAACGGTCTGTCGAATCGAGATGTCCTGCTCGGCGATGAGATTCGTCACGGTTGCGACGATACCGGGGGCGTCGGCGTCGATCACGTACACAGTCAGGACAGTGAGATCGAGCACTGGCGCGAGCGCTTTCAACGAGGGCACAGCAGAGATGTTCTGGAAGATTCGCCGCAGATTCTCGTCTTCGAGGATCGCATCGGTCGTCGCGTCGACCACTCGACGGTCGACATCGATCTCGCGGGCAATCCCCGTGTTCGGGATCTCGATGCCGCCCGACACGACGCGGCCCTCATCGTTCACGGAGAAGCCCCGTTCGAGCAACAGTCGAATGACAGCCTGCTGGCTCGGGCTGTTCTCGAACTTTCCCATAATCTCATCGAACATGCTCAAAGCTCTCCCTTCGTGCTCGGCGTGTCCGTCCGCCGCTCGTCGAGTCGCGTCGCATCATCGAGTGAGCGACCGAGGCATTTGAACAGCGACTCGATCTCGTGATGAGCGTTCTCGCCTTCGACACTCGCGTGCAGCGTCAACCCACCGTTCATCGCGAGCGAGCGAGCAAAATGACTAGCCATCTGACTCGTCATCTCCCCAACCTGAGATTGAGAGAACGATCCCTCGAACTGGAACAACGGACGGCCACTCACATCGAGAACGACGCTTGCGACGGCCTCGTCCAATGGAATGCGCCGGTCGGAGAAGCGAACGATTCCCCGCTTATCACCAAGTGCCTCCTCCAGTGCCTCCCCGAGCGTGATGGCAACATCCTCAATAGTGTGATGATCGTCGACATCGAGATCACCATCACAGCGGACAGTGAGGTCAAACAGTCCGTGTTTGGCAAACGATTCGAGCATGTGATCGAAAAATCCAATGCCGGTGTCGATGGTCGTCTCACCGTCGCCATCGATACCGAGCGTCACCTCGACTTCCGTCTCCGCGGTCGCTCGCGTGACGGCGGCGTTCCGGTCGCTCATATCATCTACTTTTTGTGCTCGTACAAGCCGGTTGCGCTCCACCAGTTTGCGTAATCAAACGACAGCGCGATACAGAACAGACCAGTGCGTCTGCACTCGACTGGACTATACTACAAGAGTGAAAGTTGGATTGAAGAAAGGTGAAAGAGAGTGGGGTATGCTGTTGATGGGCCGGCGCAGATTCGAACTGCGGTTACGGCCACCCGAAGGCCGAAGGATACCAAGCTACCCCACCGGCCCGTACCACAGAATGAGAGCAGCGTAGTGTTAACGGTTCCGGGTTCGATCGATCTTCTGAGTATACTCAGTACGCTGTGTAGCCCGCTGTGTCGAGGTAGTTTTGCACAACAGTGATCGCATGATCTGCGTGCAGGCGTTCGGGTCCAAGTCGGACACGAGTTGTGGCGGTGTTCTCCAACAGCTCGGTCTCGGCACTCGTGAAATCATTGTGATCAGAGAGGACGAACACCGGATCGTCCGGTGGTTCTGTCTCTCTGATCGGCTGTCCGTCTTCGTGCAGTTCGATCACGGTACCCTCTTTGGCTGCGTTTGCGAACGTCTCCTCGGTTCCCAGTCGGGAGAGATAGACACCAGGAGAAGTCTCTGTTTCCATATGCCCAATCGCATTCTCACGCTGTTCGAGCGCATTGCGAACGAGAGCGGCCGTGCTCCGTTCGTCAGGATTCAACCGTCGGAGTTCTTGACCCTCAAAACGGATCGTGAACGTATCGGCAAGCACGAGCCGACAGCGCACATCCGTCCGAATCGCGTGTGAGAGGAAGAACGCAGAGTTGACACACCGGCAAAGCACGTCTAATCGCCCTGCTCCACCCGCGATATCGTCGAGCGAGAAAGTCGCAGCCGTCGGGGCATCGTGCCCGAGAACGATGAACTGTCGCATGAGATATCTGATCTGGCACACCAACAGTGATACGTCCGTCGGGACAGCACTACTGTAAGAAACGGGCGAGAGATGTGTCACAACATGAATTCAGATGGACGCAGTGAAGGGGGAAAGTGTGGCTGTATGATACCGGTGGCGGGCATTCGTACTATCGAGTATCAAACGATCCCGATCGGGAAATCTCCTCGAAACCACCGATCGACGAAAGCTACTTTGCAAGCGAACGAATCGCCGATCGATACTGTGAGTACGGCTGTGCTCCGATGATTGTCTTCGACTTTTTCGTCTTTCGATTGTAGATGTAGAACGCGGGCGTCCCACGGATCGACGCCTGATTCGCCGCAGTAGTCTCGTTGCTGACCTGCCGTTCAAATTGTTTGCGGTGGGCATCGATGTTCGATTTGACTTTGTTTACGTCGATGCCGACACGCTCTGTGATATCGAGAAGCTTTGATCGCTCAGCCCACCCGCTTCCTTTCGATCCCTGCTGTTTGAAGACAGCGTGATGCCAATCCCAGTAGTGGTTCGGATTATCACCCGCCACCGTCGTCCAGACTGCTTTCGCTAGCACCGCCGCAGGCCACGAGTTCTTCCCGATGTTTGGTAGCTCGAGAAACGCAAACCGAGCAAGTCCATCCTTGACCTCGTTTTTGGCGAGTTTCGGATGGATTTTGAGAGCAAATCGCTGACAGAACGGACAGAGATAATCGCTCCAATAGAGAACCATAACGGGAGCTTCATCGAATCCCATCACCGGACTCGCCGCAAGATCGACGCCGAACTTTGCAGTTCCCGACACCGAATCGAGAAACGGGAACTGTAATGACGGGGTTGGTGTCGGCGTCGGTGTCGGCGTGGGAGTTGGCGTCGGTGTCGACGTCGGAGTGGGAGTCAGGGTCGACGTATCTGTTGTTGTTGCTGTTCCGGTTGGTGTTGCTGTCGTGGTGGATGTCGACGTCTGGAGAGTTTGTGTTGACGAATTGTTCTCTGTTACTGTTGCGGTTGATGGAGGCATCCGCGGTCGACGTGGTGTCGCGTTTGTCAAGAGAGAACGGTCCGGGGTCGCATTCGACGTGTTCGTCGTATTTGTTTGCGCTGTGGTATTGACAGCATCTGTACTCTTCCCAGTCGAGTTTTCTTGTTCCGGTTGTCCGAGACAACCAGCAACCGTACCGATGAGAGCAAGTGTCGTACTCTGAAGAAGTGAACGTCGCGTTGTGTTTGAGTTACGTATTGGCATAGTCCCT
The DNA here is from genome assembly GCF_023276375.1 of Halocatena marina. GTDB lineage: Archaea > Halobacteriota > Halobacteria > Halobacteriales > Haloarculaceae > Halocatena > Halocatena marina. Next base: position 3,006,201 of record NZ_JALLPK010000001.1, read on the forward strand.
GACAACATCAAACGGTCGTTGAGGCGATCACTTGCCACGAACCGTTGACTGGATGCCTGTCATAACAAGAGTGCCAGTAATAGATGTTATGTCTGACATTGTGACAAATATCAGACAACAATTCATTATACACGAGTTCCGATCTCTGTGTATCAAAAGTACAGTGACAGATCGAGTATGGGAAACGATTCGAGAACACTATCGTGAGGCGGTGAACATTAGCCCTCTGTTTCGCGGAGTCGTGTTCGAATGGTGTCTTCGACCGATTGCGCCGGTCGCCAACCGAGGCCGTCGGCGGCATCCGTGGTGTCAACGGTAAACGTATCGACGAGCGTCTCGGCACTCCGAGGATTTTCGACCACGTCAAGATCGACATCGATCCCCCGTTCTTCGTGGGCGATCGTCTTGACGAGTTCGGCGACTTCCATCACGCTCAGGTCTTCATCTGTTCCGATCTCGTAGCGCTCGACACCGGTAATGCCGTCACTCAGTTGCTGTACGAGGCGCTCTGCGCTCAGTATGTATACTTGGGCTACGTCAGTAACGTGGACGTAGTTTCGCGCTTGCGTCCCGGGGGCATAGACTGTGATCGGATCACGCGCGAGGGCACGATTCAGGAAGAAGTTGATGACCGTTCCTTTCGAGACAGTCGTTCCGTCGATTGTGTGCTCACCGTACACGTTCGAAATCATAAACAGATGAGCGGGAAATGCTCCTTCTGCGAACGTTTCGATAGCGCGTTCTCCGAGTACCTTCGACCGGCCGTACCAGTTCAATGGAGCGCGTGGGAGGTCTGTGGTTATCGGGAACACCGTCGGATCACCGAGAACAGCCATGCTGAACGGGAACGCGAGTGCAGCACCAGACGCTCGACACCACCACGCAACGTTGTTCGTCCCCTGCACGTTCACATCGTGTGCCAAATCGGGGTTCGTATCACAGTCGTCGACACCGCTGACAGCCGCGAGGTGAAGAACGACATCAGCACCATCGAGGGCAGCCGCTAACTCCTCGCGGTGACGAATATCGACGTGTTCGATATCGATATCACCCACGCGACGGACCTGCCCTCGATAGAAGTTATCGAGCGCGGTGACCCGCCACTCCGGATGTGTTTTCTGTAGCTGGTCGACGACACGACTGCCGATGTACCCCGCCGCTCCTGTGACGGCGATGTGTGGTGTGCTGTTACTCATGTGTTCTCGGATGGTTACCGTAATCACTGAACTTCGCTGCGAGATCCCGAACACCCTCGCGGAGCGTCCATTTGGTCTCAAAACCCGTTTCCTCGAGTCGATCGAAATTAACGTGGTAGGACGGGCCGGGATGCTCGTCTCTGAGATACGTCATATCGACGGAGGCGACTTCCTCGCTGACGAGCGTGGCAATCTCACTGATCCGATAGTTTTCTGCTTCGTCTCCAATGTTGTAGATTGGATGATCCCACGATTCGGGCTGGGTTGCGGCATGAGCGTACGCCCGCGCAGCGTCATGGACGTGGATGAACGGTCGCCAGTTCGAGCCATCGCCGTAGACGGTCAGCGGCCGCCCTGTTAGCGCCCGGAAGACGAACTGGTTCACGACGAGATTGAACCGGATTCCCGGTGCTGCGCCGTAGTTCGTCGCCAGACGCAGCGCTGTTCGATCGAATCCGAACCGCTCGCCAGCACTGCGGAGTAAGTGCTCGGCTTCGAGTTTCGACGCTGCGTACGGGTTGATTGGATCGGGGTCGATCGTCTCATCGAGATCTGGGTTCGTTGCTCGTCCGTAGAGATTGCACGAGGATGCGAGCACGACGTTTTCGACAGCGAGCTTGCCCGCTGCAGTGATGACGTTCTCCGTCCCTGTGAGGTTTGTCTCGAACGTCTCCTCGCGGTGATCGTGCGTGCTTGCCGCGCCAGTGATCGCCGCGAGATGAATCACGGTGTCACACCCGCGCATCGCGTTCTCGACGTCGCCGTACTCGCGCACGTCACCGCGGACGAACGCGATCGAGTCAGTAACCGAACCCATCAGTGCTCGTGGCGATCCGCTCGAGAGATCGTCCATAACAACGACGCGCTCGATACGATCGTCCGAATCGAGCAGCGGGACGAGCACGCTCCCGATGTACCCGCACCCACCGGTGACGAAGACGGTGTCGCTCATTACTCCTCCAGAACGTCCGGAAGGAAGCGATCTTCGTGTGCCACGATCGTATCTCTGTGTGCTGTCAGCGTTTCCAAGATGTCACGCATCCCACTCTCGAAGGTCTGGCGCTGTTCGCCGATAAGGTCCATGTACCGGTCATTTTCGATCTCCATCGCGTGCTCTTCGTCCTCTTCGCGGGGATTTTCGACGTGGGTCACGTCTACATCGAGCCCGAACTCCGCCCCGACGTCAGCGATCGTCTCCGCCATCTCGACGATGCTGATGGGTCTCGTGACCTGATTGTACACGGTGTGTTCAGCTGACTGTCCGGAAACGACGAGTTGGGCCAGTCCTTCTACAGCGTCTTCGAGGCTGACGAACGGCTTTCGCTGCTCTCCTTTTCCGTACACGGTGAGAGGATATCCTGCGATCGCCTGCGCGCAAAACCGGTGTGCGACCACACCGAAATAGTAGTCGAAATCGAACCGGGTTCGAAGTCGTTCGTCTGCGCGTGTTTCTTCGGTCTCGGTTCCGTAGGTGATCGCGGTTCGAACGTCACTGATCGGTATCCCGAACTGTCGGTGTGCGAGCCGTAAGTTGGCCGCGTCGTGGGATTTCGTCAGGTGATACCAGCTCCCGGCCATCGCGGGAAACGGGACCGCATCGCGGTGGCCCTCGTGTTCCATGACAGCACCACCCTCCGGGATGGGGAACTCAGGCGCGCCGTAGACCCCCGTCGTAGTGGTCTCGACGAAGTGGGTGTCGGCCATATCGTGCTCGTGCAGCCCCCAGACAAGGTTGCGCGTTGCCTGCATGTTGTTGTGCTGGGTGTAGTTCGCCCGCTCGCCGTTGAGTTGCGAATACGGTGCGGACGGCTGTGCCGCCGTATGAACGATGGCGCGTGGCTCGTGGACGGTGAGCAGCTGGTCGACGAATCCTCGGTCGGTGAGGTCGCCCTCGACGAACGAGAGATTCGAGAGACCGTGGACATTCCGCGCCGCTGTGAGTCGTTCGTCCATTGCCGCGACCGGAGCCGCACTCTTCGATCCGATCGACTCGACCCACTCGCGCCGAGCGAAATTATCGACAAGGATGCACCGTTCGTCCGTTCTACTCGCAATACGAAGCCCAGTGGGCCACCCGATATACCCGTCGCCGCCTGTGATAATGATCGCCATTAGTTACTCACTGAGCGAGTAACTCCCGTCCAGTACTAAGTACTTTTTGCCTCGTTCTTGTTGACTAATGGATCTACCGGCAAAACAATCCGTGTGTTGGCGCCAGAGAGATCGAACCGCATCTACACGGCGTCTTCAGGGAAATGAAAAGAAGAAAAAGAGCGTCAATAGCCTAAAACGTGGTTAATTCCCCGTGGATGATACGATCGGTGATGCCAGTCACATTCGCTAGTTCGTCGTCGATGATAGCGGCGACGTCGTCCTCAATCGTGTCCAACGGAACGTCAGATTCGGTGACGATCGCGGCGTCAGCGACGTGCGGATGGTCGATCGGCTGTCCGATTTGCGAGAGCAGTCGGATACGAATCTGCCGGATACCACTCACTTCACGGACCACGCGCTGTGCGATCTCCGTCGAGAGGAGGTTGTAGATCTTGCCGATGTGATTGACCGGGTTTTTCCCGCTTGTCGCCTCCATACTCATCGATCGGTTGGGAGTGATAAGCCCGTTCGCACGGTTGCCACGGCCGACCGAGCCGTCGTCACCCTGCTCTGCGCTGGTACCGGTCGTCGTGAGATAGATCGCACCTTCGTCGTAGTCGTCGGCGGTGTTGACGTGGACTGTCACCGACCGATCAGTATACTCCATTGCGAGATCGTGGACGTACTCACGGACATCACGAACGGATTGCCGGTAGTCGTCCATGCTGTCGACGTATGAATCGACCATCGCAACGGCGACAGTGACGTCAATATGATCGTCCTCACGCTTTCCCATCACCTTGATGTCGGCACCAATCTCGGGATGGGTGGCTGCGTACTCTCCGTTCAGACGGTGTTCTGTCGATCGCACGATCTGTTCGGTCTCCGTGAGGGGAGCGTGCCCGACGCCGAAACTCGTGTCGTTGGCCATTGGAACCATCCGCCCAGAGTCACCGAACACTTCCTGAAGGTCACCGCTTCCTTCCCCGAATTCCACGTCGATGACGATGTCGGTGCCAAGGCTGAGTTCCGGAATGTGCTCGGTAAGATACTCACGAGCGGCCCGCAGCGCGATGGGCTCGGTCGGGATCTTCGTTCCTTCGTACTCTCTTGTCGCCCGACCAACGATGAGGAGATAGATCGGAGCAGTCACTTCACCCCCACCGAACGCGGGGGCGGCCGACCCGGCGACGAGCTGCGTTTCGTCAGTGTTGTAGTGAAGCACCCGTCCGACACGCTCGATATACTCTCGGGCGAGCGCCTCTGAAACGTGCTCTGCAATCCCATCACAGATAGAATCGGGATGGCCAATCCCTTTCCGTTCGACGATCTCTACGGTCTGATCCTCGACGGCGTGACCGACCATCGGCTCGACCTGAATATTCCGGTTGCTCATTTCCACGCTCTTAGCCTGGATTCGTTCTATAACTTACGGAAAAGTTCACGCCAAAATTGATTACCTTTAGTTATCGTTAATCAGGAGATCGAGATACGAGGTTCTGATCTGTTCGTCGGGATCGAGTCCCAACGCGCGGAGGATCGAAAACGCTCCTTCGCGTGCCGTATCGAAATCAGCGTTCGTGTGATCGGCTTCGACTTCAGTTTCGACTTCGACGAATTCCCCGAGATTGGAGACGGTATCCAGTGTCACAGTGTATCCATCGAGCGCGTACCGTTCCCTGCTTTTTTCGACGACAGCCGCCGGTGAGAATCCAAGATGATCGAGGATTTCTTCCATCGTTTCGCGGCTTTCGACTTCGGTTTCGGACTCCGTGCGGGTTTTCGAGGCATCATCGACGAGCGGACCTTTGTACGTGAGTTGGGTGACAGGATCCGGTGCTGACGATGATTCATTCGATTCGGTCTCCGCTCTAATACGAAGCGCCTCGTCGGTTTCAGCGAAGGTTCGATGAGGTGCGTCGTAGTAGGTATCGACCTGATCGACCGTCGAGAGCTGTGTTGCATCCAGCTCGGCGAGCTTGGACCGAACAGCATCGTGGTCGGTTTTAACTTTTACTTCGAGCTCGTACATGTCATTAGAAGATTCACACGAACCAAAGCGGCTTACATTCTCTTGTTTTTTGAGTATGTACGCGTTCATTTCTATGCATGATAGTTGAGCACACCCCGTCAACGGAAACGTGACGGTTAAGGGCGTATCGAGAGACGTGTTGTGTATGACTGGAGAACCAGAAGAGACCAACACGACGGGTAACGACGCTGATGAAGAGCCAGTGTCGGAAGACGCGGCCGAAGCGGCCGCCGAGCAGGCAGATGAGGGAGAACTGCAAGAAGACGATTTTATTCAGATTGCCTACACTGCTCGCACGGTAGACGAAGACGCGCTGGTCGATACGACCGACGAGGAAGTGGCAGAAGAAGAAGGTGTCGCGGAAGAAGGCACCTTCGAGCCGCGCGTCATCGTTCTCGGCTCCGGGCACATCTTCGAGGAGGTCGAAGAAGACATCATGACGAAAGATGTCGGCGACAGCGGAACGGTTGTTGTCCCTGCTAGCGAGGCGTTCGGAGAGTACAACCAAGAGGAAGTACGCACCGTCAGCGCGGACAAGATTCCCGAAGACGACCGCTATCCCGGTGCGCAGGTCCAAATCGAGAATGAACAGGGCTACCTCGAAACCATCATCGGCGGGCGCGCCCGCGTCGATTTCAATCACCCGCTTGCCGGTGAGGATATCGAATACGAGTACGAGATTGTCGATCACGTCGAAGACAAACTCGAACGCGCGAACGGCCTCATGAACATGTTCTTCGATATTGATCTCGAGATGGAGATCAAAACCGACGAGGTCGAAGAAGAACAGCTCGTCGAAGCCGAAGCCGAAGACGGTGAGGAAGAGGAAGACGAAGAGCCTGAATACGAGACGGTGACCGTCGAAAAGGAGACGCTGTACATCGAATCGACGCCGCAACTCTCGATGAACCAGCAGTGGCTCTTCCAGAAACAACAGGTCGCCCAGCAGATCATTGATCAGGTTGGGATCGACCGTGTCATCGTGCAGGAGATCCTCGACGATCCGATGGGCGGTATGGGAATGCCCGGTATGATGGGCGGCGGCGCCGGTGGAGCCGACATCGAGGACGCGCTCGAAGAGGCAGACATCGATGCTGAAGAAGTTCTCGACGAGATCGACGAGGAAGTCGAAGACGTTGACGAAGAAGTCGATCAGAACGCAGCAGAATAACAGACCAACCCCCGTCGTTGGGGTGGGTTGTTAAACAAATCTCGTGGAACGCTACAACCAGCCGTCGCGTAGTAGCAGCTCTCCATTCAGCACGCTTGCGCCCGCAGCACCGCGGATCGTATTGTGCGCGAGGCAGTTGTACTGAACACCGTTCGACGTCTCACGAAGTCCACCAGCAGTGACGGCCATGCCGTTTCCGTGCAGTCGGTCGAGGCGAGGTTGTGGACGATCGGGTTCCTCGAAGACGTGGATGAGTGGATCGGGCGAACTGTGGAGATCAAGCGATTCGTACGAGCGCATCGCTGCCGCAGCGTCTTCGGTCGTGATCTCATCGCGGGTCTCCACCCAGACGTTTTCGAGGTGTCCGTCGATCGTGGGGATGCGGTTGCACGATGCTGCGACGTCTGCTTCGTGCCAGTTGATCTCCCGGCCGTCGAATGCACCGAGGAGTTTGCACGCTTCTGCCTCCATTTTCTGCTCTTCGCCACCGATGTGTGGGATGGCGTTGTCGATGATTTCCATCGAAGAGACACCGGAGTAGCCCGCGCCCGAGACCGCTTGAAGCGTCGAGACGTGTATTTGTTCGATTCCGAATGAATCGAGCGCTGCGAGCGTCGGAACCATCGTGATCGTTGAGCAGTTCGGATTTTTCACGAGCGCTCCATCCCAGCCGCGTTCCTCGCGTTGGACTTCCAGTACGTCGAGATGCCCAGCGTTCACTTCGGGAATAGTGAGGGGAACGTCGGGCGCGGTCCGATCGTTAGAAGAGTTCGAGGAAACGACGTAGCCCGCCTCACAGAGTTCCGGTTCGACGCGCTTGCCAACGTCGGATGGGAGCGAAGAAAAGAGGAGATCGATGTCGTCCGGGATGTCATCCGGGTCAGTTCGTCGGACGGTCATCTCAGCGATTGTTTCTGGAATCGGAGCGTCGATGCGCCATTTTGCGACATCGCGGTAGGGGTGGCCCGCGCTCGCATCGCTCGCAGTGAGCGTTACCAGTTCGAAATCGGGGTGTGGTTCGAGGAGCTGAATGAGTCGCTGACCGACGGCACCAGTTGCACCGAGAATTCCTGCAGTGACAGTCATTGTCGAAGGTCGGCAACGGGACACAAAAACGGTTGTGGTCCATGCAACCATATCCGCCCATTAATGAACATATACGAACATACATATCCTGCGCACCCGTCGGTGATGGTAGTCGTGCAGTAGCCGTGAGACGTTGTAAACAGTCCATCTCGGTCGTGAGCTATCGATCGCGCTCGAATTCACGTTCGTGGCTATTCGAATGAGTGTCATGATTGCGTTCGCTGTCTTCAGTTTCGAGCAGCGTCTCGACGCGACGTTCGAACGCCTCGTCATCGAGTTCTCCACGTGCATACCGCTCTTTGAGTACAGAGAGTGAGTCCGTCCTGTCAGTCTGTGTGTCGTGCGCAGCGACTGTGGGGAGGAGTTCCTCATCAATGATGAACAGTAACGGCACGAGTAGCAACCACCCCACGATGAACACGCTGGCCCCCACTTTAGCACCCACAAACAGGACAGCTAAGATGCCGAGTGGCAGCGTCACAACCGCGACTATCATTCCGAGCGATTGCAAGCGGTCGTCTGCCACGACTAACTATCGTACTATACGAAACGGTTTCTTATCATGTATTACCATTTTCGTTAGAAATATGGTAGAAATTTACGAGAGGAACGGTCGAGACCACGTCAAACCGAGAGTATTCACGGAATATCTTTTCGGGTGAACCAGAGCTGACTGATGAGGACAAGCACGAGTGTCCCAGCGAGCAACACGCCAGCGCTCGTTACGTCGTATTCGCTGTGAATGAGAACGGCGTTCGGATCGAGATACCGCATCGGCGCAATGTTTCCGAGCCATTCGTAATCGGTGCCAGTAACCAACGATTCGACGAGGAAGAGACCGAACAGCCCGCCGAGCACGCCGCGCTGAGCGATCGAAGCGCGGTTGACGAAGACAGACACGAGGAGTCCAATCGCGCCACAGCACAGGAGATACGGGATCGAAAGCAGATGGATAACCATCAGGTTGACGGCATCGACAGGGTAGCCAACGAGATCGGCACTCACGTAGACCACGACGGGAACGACAGCGTTGATGACGACGAGGGGAACGAACAACGACGCGAACTTCTCCGCGACGAGGCGCGCACGCAAAATCGGGAGCGACAGCAAGAGATCCATCCGTCCACGATCGACATCGTCTGAGAGTAATCCCGCACCGGAGTACGCAAAATAGAGACCGACCAGTAAGATCCACCCGGTCGTGTAGAGTTCGACCGCGAGAAATCCCTCGATAGACGCGAGCGTCTGGAGATTGAACGCCTCGGCCATCGCCGCCGGGTACGAAGCCGTGAGCTGCTCAATCTGTTCGGGGTCTAAGTTTTCGGTGAAAGAGGGATACATCGCGACGAATAGAGCAGCGACGAGCGAAAGGAGGACCGTTAGTCCACTAGTGCTCTTTGCGCGTTTGCGTGCCTCGTAAGCGGTCAGCTCAAACATCGTCTCCTCCGTAGAACCGCATGAAGACGTCATCGAGTGGCGCTTCCTCGATATCAAATTCACGAAGCGTGTGCCGTCCGACAGCATCCACGAGATCGTTAACGTTCCCAGTAAACGTAAACGAAACCTCGGTCTCGCTGCCGCTCTGAACCGAGCGAAACGCGAGTTCGTCTGCGTGTCCGTTGATCTCGTGCTCGCTGTCACTATCACTCATCCCACCTGCGGTGGAGACAGCCCTGATTTCGAGATCGTGAACGCCGTCGAATTCGAACGCAGATTCGTCGACCTCGCCAATGATACGAAGATGGACGACTTTTCCGCTCCGGTGGAGGAGTGCTTCGATCGACTCCGTCGTGACGAGCTGTCCATCGCGCAGGATCGCTACCCGATCACAGAGCCTGCGGACTTCGCTCAGCACGTGTGATGAGAAAAACACGGTTACACCGCGGCGCTGTTCCGCTCGGATGAAATCGTTGAAGCGTTGCTGTACGAGCGGATCCAGACCCGAGGTCGGTTCGTCCATGATGACGAGGGTTGGATCGTGCATGAACGCCTGAACGATAGCGAGCTTCTGGACGTTCCCGGTCGAATACTCGCGCACAGGACGACCAACGGGCGGATCGAATCGTTCTAACAGTTCTTCGCGCCGTTCAGCACCCTTCACGCGAGCGTGGAGATCTAGGATCTCGCTCCCAGTTACGCTCTCATCGAACGCTGGCGTTGCCGGGAGATATCCGATGTCAGCTTTGGCGCTGCGAAGATCACGTTCATTGCGCGTATCGCAGCCGAGAACGGTCGCCGTCCCCGTTGTTGGAGACTGGAAACCAAGGAGCGTCCGTATCGTCGTCGTTTTTCCCGCCCCATTCGGCCCGAGAAAGCCGAAGACCTCGCCCTCTTCAACGGAGAACGTAAGCGAGTCGATCCCAGTCACACTCCCGTATTCCTTCGTCAGGCCGCTCACCTCAATCGCTGCCATGCACCAACTCGATTCTATGACTGTATATCTTTTCTGGTCAGGCACTTATGAACGAGAACTGTTTTGGTTATAAGGTCATGAATGAAAAATGAAGTATGCACGGATTCAGCGACGAGGAGCGAGAACGCATCCGAGAGCAGCTCATCGAGACGGGGCGAGAGTTGCTCCTCACCTACGGGCCGGGCAAGACCACTGTTTCGGACATCACCGAGCCGATCGGGATTGCAAAGAGCACATTCTATCGATTTTTCGACTCTAAGTCTGCTCTGTATCTCCAGATATTCCGGCGAGAGATGGAAGAGTTCGGCGAAACCGTACAGCAAGAGCTGGCGACGGTGGATGATCCACGAGAGGGGCTTGAGCGGCTCTTCAGGTGTTACGCCGAGTTTGCAGAAGAGAATCAGCTCGTACAGCAGACGGTCATTCAGGGCAACTACCAAGAGACCTTTCGTAGTGTCGATCCGGAGAAATTGGAGACAGTACAGCAGGAAGGACCCGTTGAGCTCCTACCACTCATCGAAGATCTCCGAGCACGCAGCAATGGACCACTCGCGGAGGTCGATCCGAGCACAGTGCTCGGTTTAATGGGTGGATCAGTCGGTCTCATGGCCCTCCACAGAGACGAGTTCGACGAGTACGAATCGGGGTACTACAAGCAAGTACAGGACGTGCTCATCACGTCGCTCGCGCGAGGACTCACTGAGTGACGTAGATTAGATCGGATGGAAGGAATGTGGTCCTGCGTGTCGTGACTCGCGTTATGATGCGGTAAGAACAGCGTTATTCAGGCGTGACGCCCTTTTTTCGTGTAATGTACCCAGCGATTCGATTGCGGACTTCCTTCGATTCGATGTTCGTCAACTCTGTGACGAGGTCCTTGTTGCGATCGAAATCATCGTTGAACGCGTCCGAATAGCGCTCCAATAGCACTGTCGCCGTTTTCTTGACGTAGGCGGGTTTGATGGCCATACGGACAAATTCCCGACGACGAGGCTAAAAGGATTCGTTTCGCTCTCTGGCGCAGAGACCGAATGCGATCGATCGATCACTGCCACTCGATGAGCTCTTCGAATCGGGTCCACGCCGTCTGTTCGCGCTCGCTTCCGCAACGATCGACTACGCGTTCGAAGTACGCGATTCGTTCTCGAAGTTGATCAGTGTCGTATTCAGGAACGTCGAGCCGTGAAGCAGCGATTGTCGCCTCGACGACCGCATAGTATCCACGATTGGTGGTCGGAACGACGCGTCGTTCGACGCTCGATTCGATGGGCGAAAGCTCCCACTGCTCCCACTCCGTCTCTCCGTTCGCACCCGCGTCGACCGACTCAACCGAGACGCGGACCCACGCATCAGCCGTATCGAGAATCGGGGTGTCTTCCTCGCGGATCGAGCAGGCTGCCTCGACAAAATCGAGCGGATCGCGGGTGAACTGGAGATACCCCTCGCCGCGTGCGTGGAAGTTCCGCCACGTCCGCGTGCGTCCCCACGTTCGTGCGGTGACACGATGCGCTTTCTGTTCGTGTTCGGAGAACAGTCCGAGGGCAGCGACGTTCCACCGATCGTTTGGTCCGTGTGTCGTGACGATTGACTCGGTGACGCCAGACAGCTCAATCGGCCACGGGTCCTCGTGTGCACTCATACCGACAGCCCCCGTTCGAGCGCGATGAACAGCGCTGCTGCGGTCAGATCGGCCGTTGTTCCGGGATTGATGTCTCGCCGAATGAACTCCTCGGCAAGCGCAGCTGGGTCGATCGCACCTGCGCGAGCTTTGTCTGCTCGCTCGCTCACCTCGGTCGCCGTCGCCTCGTCGTGTTGTTTCACGATGAATGTGTCCGGCTTCGCTGCAAGTAGCCGAATGAAAGCGTCTGCAGCCCGTTCGGAGACGGGTCCGTCGTTCTTCTCGATCCAATCAGCGGCCGCAAACGACCGATCGAAATCCTGTGTCCACTCGCGCGCAACACCGTCGATCTCGGCGCTTTGCTCCATCACGTCGAAGAGTGTGAGTTCGCGCTCGCGGAGCGTCGGTTCCGCACGCGATCCCAGTCTGACATCGAGTGCGTCCATCCCAGAAGGAGGGTCGTTGACAGCGACATCAACGTGCTCGAACGCACGGTAGAAATCACAGGCGTCGTCCACCGTTGTCGAGCGAGCAATCTCGCTCGCGGTCTCGGCGGAGAAATCATCGTGTGCGCTTGCAGCGCGAACGAGCGGGACGAGCAGCAACAACGCACCGAACTGAGTGTTCCCGGCGGACTGTTCGGCCATTCCGACGACACTCCGCTCGAATGCGCGGCCGACGGCCGCCCCGTTCTGTGCGAGAATCAGCCCGGGGATGCTCCCGACAGCTCCAGCCATGAAATGCTCGAATCGAAGGTCGTCGTACTCTCTGTGTCGATCGACGTTTCCCGGCTTCGGCGTCCCGGTTACTTCGAGCAAGAGCGCGAGCTCTGCGTTCTGGGCCGGCGACCTCACGCTGTTCCCTCGCATCCGCACTCGTTTTCATTCTCGCTCTCGCTTTGACTTCCGTTTTGGAACCACTCTGTTGTCGCCTCACGAACGCGTTCGAGAATTCGGGGATCGTCGCTCGGTCGGCCGACGCTCACTGCGTCTGCACCGTACATGAGATACTCACGAACTGTCTCGCGCCCTCGGACGCCGTTGTTGGCGATGATGAACGCATCACTCGTCTCGGCGATCGTTCGAATGATCGACTCCGAATCCATCGCATCCACGTGAATGATGCTCGCTCCCGCCTCGCTCATCCGACGAACGGTTTCCGGGAGATCAACGTTTGCAACCTCCGCGCGAACTTTTACGCTTGTGGTCGCTCCTGTCTCGCTTGCAGCACGGACGGACGCACAGAGCCGATCGGTGTCTGCTAAGAGCGTCTCGCCCGCTCCTGCCGCGCATAGTTCGTCCTGTCGGCAGTGGGCGTTGATCTCGATGATCGCGTCGTGCTCACGACAGACCGCTGCAGCCCTTCGGATCGGCTCGATCGTCGTACTCCGCACGTTGAACCCAGTGGCGAGTGGCGTCTCCTCAAGTGCCGATAGCTCCCGGTCGATGAACGCGATCGGATCGGCCGGAAGAAACTCCTCGCGCTCGCGGGCAACGAGTGCTCGCGCTGCCGCTCGCGTGGGACCGTCGACCGCGATTCCGCCCAGAAACGCACAGCCCGCGTACTCGCTCGCCCGGCGCGCCCACGCGGCGTCCGATGCACCGCTCAGACTCGCTAAGGCGACACGAGGGGTGAAATCAACGCGGGGATGAGACCGAACAGGAACGTGACTATGACCCATCAGGCACCTCCATCAGCCACGGTTTCCAATCGTTCGCTCGCACGGTCAAGCGCCTCGCGGACTGCGCGCGCGACACGCTCTGCGTCCGTTGGAGAGTCCAGTGTCGTGTCCGTTCGCACGACTGGTCGGTCGAGGTCAGTCGGGTCGTCGGTATCGAGAACGAACGCGTCGGCGAACGGATACGCTTTGGCCACACCCGCAGTACTCGCTTCGAATCCCATTGCGCGCATGAGCGTTGCCGCCGGACCCGAGAAGACGCGGTCGCCGATGAACGGAGAGACAGCGACGACGGGCGTCTCGAACAACGCGCGTTCGAAGCGCTCCATCGAAAGCATCGGTCCGATGCTCGTCACTGGATTTGATGGGCCAATAACGACTGGACGATCGAGCGCAGCGAGCACCCTATTGGTCGGCGTCGCCTGTTCTGCACCCCGAAATTCCACGTTTTCAACGGTACATTCGCCGTCACGTGCAACCCAAAACTCCTGAAAGTGCATCGGTCCCTCGGGCGTGTGAATGATTGACGTCACTGGATCGTCGCTCATCGGTAGCAGAGTTCGCTCCAGATCGAAGGCGTCAGCGAGGATTTGTGTCGCTTCGGTCAGCGTGCGACCCTCATCGAGCAGGCTCGTCCGGGTCACGTGGACAGCGCGGTCACGGTCGCCAATGAACATGAACTCCGCGACGCCCGAAAACCGTCGCCAGCTGGCGATCTCACGCCCCGCTGTCTGCTCATCAGGAGGAAGATAACGCGGGCCAGGATCGATACCTGCACTGTCAGCAAGCCGGTGGAGTTCGTCGTGCGTGCTGCTCTCGTCCGAATCGATCCCCCACCACGTCTCCTGGTCGAGGACGCCACCATCCAGAAAGAGGACGGTGTCGAGATCGGGCGAAACGAGCACGCCACCGAGTTCGATGTCGTCGCCGGTATTCCCCACGACGACCGTCTCCGAGGGAGGAAACACCGCGCTGCTCCCGGCGAGGAGTTTCGGCGTGCCCGTCCCGCCGGCAAGGAACGTCGTCATACTCCCATCCGAGAGGTGAATGCGGTTAAGTGCTTGTGCTCATCGCAACAGCGCGAAGCAACGCAGAGCGAAGCAAAGCGGGGCGAAGCGGATCGAACTGCGTCACGGAGGGAATACGAGCACGTTGGACGAGGAGAGTGATGTTCGCCGTCACGGATCTTTTATCGTATCACACCAAATCATCCCTAATGATCACGATCAAGGACAGCGTCCACGACCACATTGAAGTCGAGGGCGTCGCCGCTGCGCTGATCGACACGCCACCGGTCCAGCGTCTGCGTCGGATCGGGCAGCTCGGGACTGTCAACCTCGTGTATCCGTCGGCGAATCACACACGGTTCGAACACAGTCTTGGTGTCTACCACATCGCGAATCAGGCGCTCTCGAAGCTCGGGATCGATGGCCAGAACGCAGACCGAATCCGCGCCGCTGCGCTGCTCCACGACGTCGGCCACGGGCCGTACAGTCACAACACCGAGGATCTCATCCACCGACAGACGGGGAAATATCACGACGAGGTGCACGACATTTTAGAGCGCGAAGCGATGGCGACAGTGCTCGATGACCACGATATTGATCCGTCTGCTGTTGCTGACCTCATCGCCGGTAAGGGACGACTCGGCCAACTCATCTCGGGCGAACTCGATGTCGATCGGATGGATTACCTCGTTCGTGATGCACACCACACCGGCGTTCCGTACGGAACGATCGACCACGAGCGATTCGTTCGGGAGCTTCGGTTCATCGACGGCGAGCTCGTTCTCGCAGCGGGGAATATCCAGACAGCAGAAAGTCTGCTACTCGCACGGGCGCTGATGAATCCAGCTGTCTACAATCATCCCGTCGCCCGAATCGGGAAAGCGATGCTCCGACAGGCAGCCGAGCAACTTCTTCGGTCTGCTGCAACGGACGCCGAAACGCTGCGACGAATGGACGATCACGATCTCATCGCCGCGCTCAGGTCGTGTGAACAGACTGTTGAATACGCGCGCCGTCTCGACGACCGTGATCTCTACAAACGCGCGGTGTGGGTGGAGTTCGAGGACGTCCCAGAGGAGTTGCCCAAGATGAACCACGAACGAATACAGGAGCTGACACGATCGGTGGCTGATACGGCTGATATCGACGAAGATGACGTTATTTTCGACGTTCCGGCTGGACCGTCGATGCCCGAATCAACGAGCCGCGTCGTCGTTAACGATGAAATTCGGCGGCTTGCGAACAGTTCGACGCTGGTCCGTGCGCTGATGACTGCCCAGCGAGACCGGTGGCGATTCGGTGTGTACACCCCGCAAGAATCGATCGACAGTGTCGGGCACGCAACCGAGCGTGTCCTCGGTCTCGATCTCGATGCGCGCGTCAGTGACCGAGTGGGACGACCCGCGACGCTCGATGAGTTCACCGGAGGGAGACAAACGTGACGCAAGAGTTCACCGGCACGATCCTCCGTGGACGAGAGTTCGACCCGATCGAGGGCCGTATCGTCGTCGAGGACGGGACGATAGCGGCGGTCGAGGAAACGAGCGAGGCGGATTCGACAGATCTCATTCTTCCTGCGTTCGTCAACGCACACACGCATCTCGGTGACTCGATTGCAAAAGAAGCAGGCGCGGGACTCACGCTCGATGAACTGGTCGCCCCACCAGATGGTCTCAAACACCGTCTCCTCAGAGTTGCGAGCGATGAAGAGTTGACAGCGGCAATGGAGCGCTCGCTCCGATACATGCAACAAGGCGGTACCGGAGCGTTCATCGAATTCCGTGAAGGAGGCGTTCCGGGCGTTCGGGCGCTTTCGCGGGCGGTAGAGGGACTCGACATCGAGTCCGTCGTTTTCGGACGTGAGTCGATTGCAGCGATGGAAGAAAGCGATGGATTTGGGGCAAGCGGTGCACGCGACAGCGAGTTCGGTCGTGAGCGAGAAGCGACCCGAAAAGCAGGAAAGCTGTTTGCCATTCACGCTGGCGAGCGAGACGCTGCGGACATCGATCCTGCGCTTTCGCTCGCTCCCGACATGCTCGTTCACATGGTGTACGCCGAATCAGATCACCTCGCACGCCTCGAAACGACACAAACGCCGGTCGTGGTCTGTCCCCGATCGAATCTCGTAACCGGTGTTGGACTCCCGCCTGTCCGGAAATTGCTCGATCATACTTCCGTGGCGCTCGGCACGGACAATGTGATGTTGAACAGCCCCTCGATGTTCCGAGAAATGGAGTTCGTCTCTAAACTCACGGAGGTGAGCGCACGCGAAACACTTCGAATGGCGACGATTGCAGGAGCAGACGCTGTTGGGCTGAACTGCGGTCTCATCGAAGAAGGACGCGACGCTCGATTGCTCATTCTCGACGGCGGGAACAACAACCTCGCTGGCGCTCGAAACCCGGTCCGGGCGGTGGTACGCAGGGCAGGTGTGAGCGATGTAAAAGAAGTTATCATGTAACAACCAAACAATTCGCTGCTCGGTTGTGGCTATTGAATAGCCGCGTAACCACGTCCGTTTAAGCCCGTTGGAACGTGTACGTTTGTATGGTCAATTTGTTTCTTCTTGTCGGCCTCGGTGTTGTCGTCTTCGTCGGATTTAACATCGGAGGCTCGAACACGGGCGTTGCATTCGGTCCAGCCGTCGGCTCGAAGTCGGTCTCGAAGAGCGGAGCAGCGGTGATGATGACGGTCTGCTTTTTCGTCGGCGGAGCGACGGTTGGACGGAACGTCGTTGCGACGATGGGTGGAAAGATCGTTCCTTCGAGCTACTTTACGCTCACCGCGAGCATCGTCGTGCTCTTTTTTATTGGATTCGCGCTGTTTCTCGCCAATGTAGTTGGCGTGCCCGCTTCGACATCGATGACCGGCGTCGGCTCAATCGCCGGGCTCGGACTGGCAACGGGTGCGCTCGATTGGGCCGTCATGGGCCGAATCGTCGCTTGGTGGATCGTCTCACCCGTCATCGCCTTTTGGGTGAGCGGCGTCATCGGTCGATATTTCTACCCGCAGTTGGCCCGATGGTTCGCTGTTACCCAGACGGAAGGTCGGTTACTCAAGCTCGATCATTCTGGACCAGTCCCTCGGCCCGCGCTTGGTGAAAACACCACGCAGAGAGAAGCCGTTGGGACGCTCGTGGTGATCGCTGTTGCCTGCTATACGGCGTTCAGTGCGGGCGCATCGAACATGGCGAACGCGATTGCGCCGCTCGTCGGCAGCGAGATGATCTCGATAAACAGTGGCATCTTGATCGCTGGAGCAGCAGTCGGACTGGGTGCGTTCACGATCGCCCGGCGCACGATCGACACGATGGGAAACGACCTCACTGATATGCCGTTGCTCGCAGCACTGGTCGTTGCGGTCGTTAGCTCGACGCTCGTTACGGGACTCTCGTGGCTCGGCGTACCCGTGAGCGTCGTCATCATCTCGACAATGAGTATTGTTGGTCTCGGCTGGGGACGCGCAACCAGAACGGTCACGATCTCCGATACGATTCACGGCGAGTCACCGGAGGTGTCGGTTGGGGCGCTCGCAGCCGACGGACCCGGTCCGACCGTGGGCGACAGCACTTCCGCTCCGGAAGCGACTGATCCAAAACCGATCGGTGATGAGAAAGCGAGAGATCTTCCCTCGGCGGCGGATCTCTTCAAACCGGGAGCAAGCGCACGCGTCATCGCCATGCAGAATCTCGTCCCGGCGCTCGCAACGCTCGCATCATTCCTGCTCTTTCGGTTCGTTCCCTCATTATAAACAAAGAGGAGAGGAGAGGAGTGCCCAGCGCAGTCATTCTCTGTCTCGTCAATCGATCCGTTCGGACGTTTGTTGAT
Source organism: Halocatena marina (assembly GCF_023276375.1). Classification (GTDB taxonomy): domain Archaea; phylum Halobacteriota; class Halobacteria; order Halobacteriales; family Haloarculaceae; genus Halocatena; species Halocatena marina. Next base: position 3,024,323 of record NZ_JALLPK010000001.1, read on the forward strand.
GTTGGCGCGCGAGCTCGACGTAATGATCACCAGCGTAGGCCCACGGTGAGTCTTCGACTTCGTCGCGGACTGTTGCTGGTGTACCGACGGCGATCGTTTTGGGTGGGATCTGCGTCTCCTCGGTGACGACGCTGCCAGCAGCGACGATGCTGCGTTCACCGACGTGTGCCCCATCGAGCACTGTTGCGCTCATACCGACCGTCGCGCGCTCACCGACGGTTGCCGCGTGAACGATCGCCGTGTGGCCGATCGTGGCGTACGGGCCGATTTCACAGCCCTCGTGGCAGACGGCGTTGTCCTGTACGTTTGCACCCTCACGGACGACGATAGCGCCCGAGTCACCACGCAGTGTCGTCTGTGGCCAGACGCTCGCATCCTTCTCGATCGTTACGTCCCCGATCACGACTGCGGTCTCGTCAACGTAAGCAGATTCGTGCACGGTCGGCGTCGTCCCGTCAAACGAACGGAGTACCATACCCGTTCGGGGACGAGCACGAGCATAAAACCATCCGCTGACATCTATCACGACAATAGATCACCTCAGCTCGTCACGATTCACTCTCGTACGAGCCGCTACTGATTTCCATTTTCGTAAAGCGACACAACTGACAAGTTCATTCACAGCGCTCTCCTGGTATGGAAGACGTATTTGACACACAGCCGATCATCGGGATGGTTCATCTCGAACCGCTACCGGGGGCACCGCGTTTCGATGGAGATCGGGAGTTCATCCGCGAACGGGCTGTACGGGATGCTCGTGCGCTAATGGCGGGCGGCGTCGATGGTGTGATCGTCGAGAACTTCGGCGACGCCCCCTTTTATTCGGACGACGTTCCGAAACACCTCGTCGCTGAGATGACGCGTCTCGTCAGAGATGTCCGCGAGGCTGTCACAGTCCCAGTCGGGGTGAACGTCCTCCGAAACGACGCACGTGCTGCACTTTCGATCGCTGCTGGCACGGGAGCATCCTTCATTCGTGTGAACGTTCACTCGGGTGCGAGAGTGACCGATCAGGGACTCATCGAAGGACAGGCCCACGAAACGCTCCGACTGCGGGATCGGTTGGACGCAGATGTTCGCATCCTCGCGGACGTCGCAGTCAAACACAGCGAACCGATCGGCAGTGAAAATGTCGAACAAGAAACGCGCGATGCCGTCGAACGAGGGCTTGCAGACGCCGTTGTTGTCTCTGGAGCCGGAACCGGTCGTGCGGTGGACCGAGAGCGACTCGAAACCGTCACGCGTGTCACCGACGATCTCGGCGTGCCAGCGTACATCGGCAGCGGTATGACCCACGAAACCGCGTCCGAATTGCTCTCGATGGCCGACGGTGCGATTGTTGGCTCGGCGCTGAAAGCGGATGGCAAGACGAATAATCCTGTTTCCGAATCGCGCGTCAAATCACTCGTCGAATCGACGAAATAAGGACGATCGTCGATCGAATCCAGCCAGCTTATTACGAACGGTGCGCAATTTTTGCCGAGAAATGACCACACACCGGGAACCGTTGTCGTCGGTCCTCGACACCGTTGGGGAAACGCCGCTCGTCGCCGTGCATGACACACCGGCAGACGTTGCTGTTTATGCTAAGCTGGAATCATTCAACCCCGGTGCGAGCGTCAAAGATCGTATTGGTGCCTACATGGCAGAACAGTTGCTCGAACGGGGCGAGATCGAGCCCGGAGGGACGATCATCGAACCAACGGCTGGCAACACGGGCATCGGGTTCGCAATCGCGGCCCAACAGCTTGGACTCAATTCAATCTTCGTCGTTCCAGAGCGATTCAGCCGTGAGAAACAACAGCTCATGCGCGCGCTCGGCGCAGAAGTCGTGAATACGCCCACGGAAGACGAGATGCAGGGTGCAGTCGAGCACGCACACGAACTCTCTTCGGAAATCGAGAACAGCGTCGTTCCACAGCAGTTCTCGAACCCACTCAATACGGAAACGCATTATGCGACCACAGGACCTGAGATCTACGACGCCCTCGATGGTGAGGTGGGCGCTGTCGTCGCTGGCTGTGGAACCGCGGGAACGCTCATGGGAATCGGCCGCTATGCCCGCGAACGACATTCCGAGACGTACATTGGAGCTGTCGAGCCAGAAGGCTCAGTGTATGGACGCTTTCTCGACCGAGAGCCTGAACACGGCGAGTACAAAACGGAAGGCATCGGAACGAGCGACCCGGCGACGAACGAACTGTTCGAACCGGAACTCGTCGATGACATCATCCAAGTGAGCGACCGAGACGCGCACAACGAATTGAAACGACTCGCCCGCGAGGAGGGCCAGCTCGTCGCATCGAGCGCAGGAGCAGCAAGCGTTGCCGCCCGACAGGTCGCAGACCGGATCAGCGATGGGACGCTTGCGGTTCCGTACTCGACTGTTGTGACCGTGTTCCCCGATTCGAGTGAACGGTACCTCTCGAAAGGAATTTACGAGTCGTTCGAAGAGTGGGACGGGTGAGAGAGGACGTAGTATAGCGTTCGTTTTGAAATGACTGAACTAGTTCACTCCCAGAGTGATGCGATTCGGTCATCAATATTCGCCAGCGTCCGTGTCAACATATCCGCAGAATAGATGTCTTTGACAGGATCATCGACAACATCCGTCCCGTCTGCGTCGGGTGGCCGATGAAAATGAGCGTACGATGCGTGTGGATTGGGATGTCGATCCCATCGGCACTGCCAAACCGTCCCATCGGCGTTCTTTTCCCTGTAGTGAAAGTTGTACTCGTCGTTCTCGTACCACTGGATTTCGAGCGATGCCGATAAAATAATCTGCGGATAGCGATCGTCATCAAGGTCAAGAATGAGCGTCGTCAGCGCGTCATTCTTGCGTACTCCGTTGATTTGGTCGATGAGAGGATGAGTTCGGACCCGTTCATGAAACATTTCAAGGACAGCAGTATCGATTGGGCCGGGGGGTGTCCGTTTGTCCATCACGCGGAAAGTCTGTCGTGCTGACGTCGTTGTGCGATTCGAATCGCATCGTGATAGACACCGGTGTCGCGTCGAATCGATGCCCACTCGTTAACGGTCTCCCATCGTTCATGAACCATCTCGTGTTCGACATCCTCTGGAAATGGTACGGCATCAGGTGTCGACACTTCGTATTTCTCTTGAAACTCGGTATCCGCTGCTTCTAATGACTGCAGTCGGTCGAGTAGCTCCTCATCCGTGTGCTTGGTTGCGAGTTCGTTCGCCCGACGCCAGCGGAAATACTCGTCGTTGCGAGCGTACCGTGTGTGTTGTCCAGTCCACGTTCGTGCGACTCCGAGATCAGCGAGTTCCTTCAGGTGCTTTCGCGCAGCGTTTGGAGAGCACTCGGCCCGCTCTGCAATCTGAGCGACAGGCGTTGGTTCATGGATACCAACGATGACATCCTTGATTCGTTGACGGGTATCGCGTGTTTCGACCCACTGCTCGCGTTGACGCTCGATCGCCTCATCAGATGGCGTTGGACCGAACTCGACCATACGCAATTTTATGCGCTAATAGCTAATATATCTTCGTTCATCAATCGTCGTTCAGAGACATCTGGAAGCCGTACTACATATACAAATACTTTGATGTGAGATATCGTCGGACTGTCCCCCGGATCGGTGATATGTCTGATCGATTTTAATAAATTCAGGGAACTACGTAGTCTTCAAGCCAGAGAGAAACACAGTACGGTGTATTTACAAGTTAGAAAGAAGGAATGATTTCTTCGCTGGTGAGCTAATAGATTTGTTCGCATTTCATGCGTACGGCTGTACTGATCTGGGTCACTGTTTATCCCCGGTATAATTAAGTTCTACACTACTATTGATCACAGATAATGGAAGAAAGACGGCTTTCATATCAGGATCGTGAAAACGGTATTGCAACACTAATTTTGTTCGAAAACGAGGAAATCATTGAACGTTTTCACAGAGATGCTGAGGAATTGCCAGATGGGGCAACAATAGGGGACCAATATCAACCAGAAATCAGGGACGGTGAACTCGTCGCAATGCATTATGACGAAGAGCTTACTGAGAAGAAACGAAAGGAGATCGAAGACACGATTCAGCGGCACCAAGAGGAACGGTTAGAAGAGGACTGAGGGATGTCCGATGAGCCGCTGGCTAATGGACGACGGGAGATTTACACACTGAATGTTGGACAGGCGGATGCACATGCAATTATCACGGAGGACGGTACACTCAATCTGGTTGATGCAGATGAAGCAGCAGTCGGTAACGAACTCGATACTGTCTTAGCCGGACGATCAACGCCAGAGACGGAGACAGGAAAAACCCCAATCGACACGTTCGTCATAACGCATTTTCATGACGACCATACAGGAGGGATCGGAGCATTATACGATCACGGCTATGAGATACAGCACGTCGTTGAGCCTGACGCAAATCGATATGAACTACGTGATCCAGATACCGAAAAACCAGAGAAGGGTGTGAGTCCGTTTGTTCTGGACACATATGAACGTGAATTAGAACAGCATGATCCAAAAACCGTTAGACAGGTCTCGGAAGGCGATTCCCTCTCATCAGACGTGGACAGCCAGATCTTAGCACCACCCGACGAATCAGGCACGATCACATTTACCAGTCCAGAAACAGGGAGGAAAAATACCCTCAAGCCAACCGGTGCGAACGCAAACAGCATCGCACTCAAAGCAAAGGGCAACCAGTCGGTGTTGTTCGTAGGAGATGTTGAGGATACCGGTGGACTCAATGGCGAGAGTCTGGTGGTACACCAGCATGATCGCGGAAAAAGTGACGTTTCTCTTGGTGCCGACACTCTCATCCTGTCTCATCACGGTTCAGATAACGCGACCAGCGAGGAGTTCCTCGATCGAGTCGATCCAGATATAACAGTGATTTCGAGTGGCCTACACAATAAACACACAAGTACGAACGAGCACGACGCCCATCCCCACGATGCGACACTCAAGCGTCTGAATGATCAAGAGATCGATGTCTACTGGACGGCAGGCCATGGAACACTCCGGACCGATCTGGATTCGGAGACTGCCCGACCAGAACCAACGACTGACCTCGAAACAACCAACGCGGCTGATCTGGCCGCGCTGAAGTACTACTGCCGGGAACACGACGTCTCACCGGAACAGATAGTGGCACTCACCCCAGACCACTTGCCTGAAGAAACGCCTGACTGGATAGCTGAGTCCGCACCGATGATGGTCGAGACGACCGAGGAGATCGTGGATGCAGCGATTGCGAACGGCGAAACGGTCGAAGATGTTCGGTACACGCTCACAGCAACGCCGGACGCGCACGCTCACCTCAAGAAGAGCGTACAAGCCGATCGAGACGAACACGTCACGACCAGAAAAGACGTAAAACGGAACCGAGAGGCGTATTTCAGCGCGAAACGGGCAGAAGACGCCTACGAGCGACTCCCACTGCACACGCGACTCCGGGCGAACCTTCCCAACCGATTCGGTGGGATCGACCATCCACTGAAAGGCGTGCCAGCTTCTGAAGAGATCGATGGTGTGCGTGACGTGAGAGAGCTCCCACGGGCTGTCAAAAAGCCGGCGGCAGCCGAACTGCGCGCCCGTGAGGGATTTGCAATGGGGGATATCGTCACCGCTGAAAAAGCCACAGACAACGCTGTTGAGGCGTCAACAACGGCCGATACACTACAAGAGAACCTCCTGGAGACGCCAGGCGCGCACAAGGATTTCCTCTACGCGATCGAGACACCCAATGCCCACACTGCACACGAAATCGATCACGATCTCTCTGAGACACTCGACCATGCGAATGAGCGCGAGCGAACGAACGAGCAAACCCGTCGAGACTCGCAACTGAGCCTATAATTTTCGTCGATATATCGCCACACGTGGACATGAGATTCGAATCCAGCGTCCGAGATGTTTGAGGAATCCATCCGCTTACAAATATTTTCGATAGATAATATCATCGAACGATTTTCCCGCAGCAGTGACGCGTGTTCGATCGATTTCGATGAATCCGTTCGATTCGTAGAATCGATGGGCCGCTTTCTGGAGACTCGTCGTCAGCAAAACCAGTGCTGTGTAACCGCGATTGTGGGCGCGTCGTTGGAGTTCGTCGAGAATCTGCTGACCGTAGCCCGAGCGTTGCTGTTCGGGAACAACGTGTATGCGTTTGAGTTCGACGGTTCCGTCAGCAATGGAGTCGAGATACTCGCTAACGAGTCCTCCGACGGGACGAAATGCCCCGATTGCGACGATCTCGCTGTCCACTTCTCCGACGAGAAACTCCCCACCAGAATCGAGGTACTCCTCCTCGATCGGAGCGGTGGACTCGTGGGGGACCTCCTCGAAATAAGCGCCAGTATCACGGAGCGCTGCTTCCATGACTGCATCTACTCGGGGTCGATCGTCGGAAGCGTACTGTCGAAGTGAGAGACGCTCGGTCATCTACCGAGTTGTACGCTCTGACCCGTAATCTTGCTTTTCGAACAGCCATTGCGCACAGTAGTTTTCTCAGAACTATTCAATGAGATCGACAGTGGCAGATACGGCAGACGGTTGTGAGCATCTCCCCGTTGTCAAAACGAAGCCACAGATGCATCATACCCCCACAGTCGTTTTACTGCAACGAGGAGAGTACTGCTAGCATGAAAATAGCCATTCTATCCGATACGCACATTCCTGACCAAGCACAGCGAATCCCCGATGAGTTCCGCGAGCAGATTCGGGACGCCGACCACGTCATCCACGCTGGTGATTTCGGTTCGAACGAGACGCTCGTCGACGTGCAGGAACTCGCCTCGGATCTAACTGCCGTTCATGGAAACGCAGACCCCAACGACATTGATCTGCCGTCAGTGGCGTCGACCGAGATCGGTGGGGTGACGTTCGTTGTCATTCATGGCGTCGTCAACCCTGTGGAAAGAGCCGTTTGGAGTTCTGAAGGAGTTGTCTTCGACCAGGATGATTGGTTGAACGCTGTCACGGATACCACACGCACGCGAGCTGACGAGCCCATGATCGGGATCGGCGGCCATACACACGAGGTCGAGGACACGGTTTACGACGGTGTTCGAGTCTTGAATCCAGGATCAGCCACTGGAGCTGGCCCGGCCGAAGGATCGACGATGATGACCGTCGAAGTTGTCAATGAGGATCTCAGCGTTACTCTCCACGAGATGTGATGACGGAGGCTGACGAACAGTCCTGAACGCTGTACTCTCGATCACGCATTCGATCGCCGGACGAGAATACCACGAAAAAGAGGAGGCAAACGTGACAGAATCGTTCACTTTGCAGGTCCTGTGCGATCAGGAACGGCAAGAGTCACACGGACCGACCGTGTGATACGGGCATGGACAACGAATCAGAGGAGCGAATCGAGACGCGCGCGATCCACGCGGGACAGCAACCAGACTCCGAGACGGGTGCGGTCATGACACCGATCTACGCGAACTCCACGTACGTACAGGATGGTCCGGGCGATCACCGAGGATACGAGTACTCCCGGACCGGAAATCCGACGCGAACGGATCTCGAAGCGAATCTTGCGAGTCTCGAGAGTGGCGCACACGGACGTGTGTTTTCGAGCGGGATGGCCGCGATCAACACGGTACTCAACTTGTGTGAGGCGGGTGATCACGTCGTCACTAGCAACGACGTGTACGGCGGGACCCACCGCTTGTTCACACAAGTGTTCGAGCAGTACGATCTTTCGTTCGACTTCGTCGATATGACCGACATCGACAGCGTTTCGGATGCCATGCGACCCGAAACGGAACTCGTCTGGGTCGAAACGCCGACGAACCCGCTGATGCGGGTGATCGATATCGCAGCGATGGCAGAGATTGCCCACGAGTACGATGCGCTGTGTGCGGTCGATAATACGTTCGCAACGCCGTATCTCCAGCGACCGCTCGATCACGGCGCTGATATTGTTTGTCATTCGCTGACGAAGTATCTCGGTGGCCATTCGGATGTGGTCGGCGGCGCGCTGATTACCGACGACGCAGCATTAGACGAACGCATCGGATTTTATCAGAACAGTGTCGGTGCAACAGCAGACCCGTTTGGCTGCTTTCTCGTGTTGCGGGGAACGAAAACGCTTCCCGTGCGAATGGATCGTCACTGCGAGAACGCACACATTCTTGCGGCGTGGCTCGACGACCATTCCGCCGTTGAACGCGTCTACTACCCGGGACTCGACTCCCATCCGAGCCACCAGATCGCGGCGGCACAGATGGATGACTTCGGCGGAATGTTCAGCTTCGAACTCGATGCCACGCTCGAAGAGGCAGGGTCAGTCGTCTCGAACACTGACGTCTTCACGCTCGCCGAAAGCCTTGGAGGTGTCGAGAGTCTCATCGAACAACCGGCGGCGATGACACATCAGTCCATCCCGAGAGAAGAACGCATCGCGGCTGGACTGACCGACGGTCTGATTCGCGTGAGTGTCGGAATCGAGCACGTCGAGGATCTTCAGGCAGATCTAAGCAGGGCAATCGATGCTATACTCCAGTGAGAACAGGCAAACGTATCACCGAGAAAGAAGGGGAAGCTGATAACGACAGACCACATACGTCTCTTCAATGAAACGTCGGACGTATATTGTTGGAGCAGCGAGTATTGGATTATCGATACCAATCGTCGGAGAAAGTGGTCGGGAGAGAAAGGACGGTCATATCAGGAATAGGAACAAAAACGAGAATGAGATGCAGGCCATTCGCAACGGTCGGGCCGCGAGTACTGATCCAGAGCCAGCATACACGCTCTTGGATGGAACAAAGTACGAGACGGAGGTGTACGTTATCGACGCACCTGAATCCGGACCGACCGGCGTTGTCATTGGTGGCATGCATGGTGATGAACGATCCGGCTATCACGCGGCAGCAGCAGTCTCGCGCTGGCAGTTCGACGCTGGTCGAGTCGTTGTCCTCCCACAGGCGAATCAACCAGCCATCAAAGCAAAAACGCGCCACGGTGTCGGCGGCGATCTCAATCGGAAGTTTCCACCCGGCGACGAACCGACGACGACGCTTGCACAAGCCATCTGGAACGACGTCGTTTTGCGATCCGAGCCCGACTTCCTCCTCGACCTCCACCGCTCGAAAGGGATCTACAGATTTCACGAGAGTTTCGTTGGGCAAGCGATCTACCCTACTGATGTCGGTGACGCGCCCTCGAACGCCGTCGACACGATAGCGTCCTTGAACGCAGATGTCGTTCCGTGGTACATGCCGTATCACGATTTCAAACGAGGAAACGTCATGCACGGCACCAGTCCGCTACTCGCACACAAGGCCGGTGGTGATTTGCAGGTGCCGGCGTACATCGTCGAAACAACGACATTTCTCACCGATCTCGATACACGTACCCGATGGACGAAGCGAGCCGCCGAAAAACTGCTCTCGCTACACGGGATCAATCGAGCCACCGAAACGGAGCGTAACAAATGACGTTAACACTAACAGATCTTCGACGAATCTTCGCTGGACGGAGCGTTATCGCCGTGTTTGCGATACTCGTTGGCCCGATCGTCGCCGGGGCACTCGATACCGATCTCATGACACCGCTTGCACTCCCGGGATACATCGCACTCTCACTCGGGAGTTCGATCGGGAGCTATCTCTTTCCGAACCTCGCACTCTGGGTGTTCTGGGCACCCTTCCTCTTCGGAAGTTACCTCATCTCGATCGTCACAGCCGGGCTGTACCGGACCGTTCGAAGCTTCTAGCCGGAGCCAATACTCGAAGCCCTGCCGGTGGCGGCGGGTTTTTACGGAAGCCAGTTGTGTTTCCGACACGTCATGAAAAAAGTAGGATTATCCGACGTTCAGAACGTCCCGAACCCATTGCAAGTTCACGACGTCCGAAAGCCGATCTCAATGGTGCTCGGGACAACTGATTTCGCGATGAACTACTTCGAACTCGACACCGGTGATTCGTTTTCCGGCGGCATCCACACCCACCACGATCAGGAGGAGGTGTTTTTCATCATGGAAGGGACGGCAACGTTTGAGGTGGGCCGTGACGGTAACGAGGTTGAGGTGGGCCCTCAGGAGGCGATCCGCTTTGCTCCGGGTGAGTACCAGTGTGGCCACAACCGAAACGAAGAACTCCTCGCTGGACTGGCACTCGGTGCACCCGGGGCGATGCACGATTGGGACGCGCTCGAATCGATCGTCTACTGCCCAGAATGCGAAGAAGAGACTTCCCATGGAGTTGCACTCGAAAGCGGACAGTTCGATCTCACCTGCAACGAGTGCGAGTACGAACACTAATCGCTGAATTGCAGTCCTTATACCAACAAAACGAATTCTAACTCTAACGCTGAATTTGCCAGCTATCTCGATCACAGTACGAGATCACACAGAGCGGGCAACAGCGTCGGTCAGTCGTTTGGATTCAAAAGAGTGCTTCGCTCTCTTCGAGAATCCGGGCCGGTCCGCCGACACTCCAAACACGTGTCGGTGCGTGTTTACCGACGGCATTTTCGACCGTCGTGACGTGTTCTTCTGTCGTGTTGACGTAGACGCTCGCACCCGTATCAGTCGAGAAGAATACAGGGATGCCGTCGTTCCGAAGATCTCGGACTGTCTCGAAGATGGAGAGCGTGGAGGGCTGCCAGTATACCCACCCCGCCGGACCAGTCATCGTCGTCGCGGCAAGCGAGAGTGAATCGTGTTCGGTGCGTTCGAACACGGCATCGAAATCGCCGCGTCGAAGTGCATCGCGCATGGATGCGATCTGACCGTGGATGTGCGCCAACCGAGCCTCGAACATGTGGCTGTCTGCGGCCTCTTTGTGCGCTTCCTCAGTTTCTTTGTACGCTGGAACCTCGCATGCGATGACCCGAAGTTTGTCATCAAGCTCGGTTTCGATCCGTTCTGAGCGACAGTCCTCGTCGTTCAGTCCCGTTCGGAGATGGGAGAATCCACCCGTGACTGCCCGCGCCGCAGACGATGAGCCGCGACGGGCGACGGTCGAAATTTCGGGACGAGTCATATCCAACCCGGCAGCTTCACAGAGTGCCATCGCGGCGGCAGCGAATCCGGACGACGACGAACCGAAGCCGATGTTTGTTGGGAATGAGCTCTCACTCTCGAAACGAACGGGATCCTCACGGTCTGCGAGCGAACGCACGTGATCGATGACGTTTTCGACGCGTTCTGCGGCGCGACCCGACACGTCTTCGCCATCGATAACGATGCGGTCACCGTCGAGCGAGGAGTCGAACTCGGCGGTCGTGGTCGAATTGCTCGGAGCTGTACAAACACTGATGGAATCGTGATACGGGAGCCGCAGCTCCGGATCTCGCATTCCGTGATATTTGATCAGTCCCTGAATCGGATGCGCCCGAGCAGTTGCCTTCATACTCATACCACTCAGGCGTTCCACCGAGGGCTTAACTCGTTCGACTCGAATGGACGACGCTACACAGCAACTCGCGCATAGAGGGTTATAGTAACTCGTGGATAACCGGGAGATATATTCTTCATTGACAGCGACAATAGATCTAGATCTCCAATTGTGATTCAATAAATATCATCAGAGAAACTTTATAGTTCCAGAATCTCACATAGTGGACATGATTGGCCTTACTCGCCGCGAAGTACTTCGCGGTGGTGCTCTTGCGAGCACTGCTGTGCTCGCCGGCTGTAATGATTCTATGAATACTGCGTCGATTACAGATTCATCCGACGCGATGTCGGAGCGTAGAGCGCTCGATTACATTCGACCGTGTTCGGCACAGATTACAGAACAGTTCAATCCCGATGACGACGCTCATATCGACATCGGACCCCTGACGTTCGCCAACGTACTCGATTATCTCCCGACGATCGACGTTGCATCAGGAGGCAAGAGCGTGAAAGCCCGGCTCATCATCGATCCAGGAACCGGCGTAACGCTCACGGTTCCGGAAGCAGAGCGTGAGCACGTTGCGCTGGATTACAACCAGACGAACTGGTACACCAACGGCACTCCTCTCGACACTGCTCAACAGACTGTCCGATTCGAAGCGTGTGAGTCCGATACACCGAGGCAGTACAACGGTGGAATTGTCGTCACCAGCTCCCGGTGCGTGACGCTCGAAGTGGGAATCGATGGAGAGACGTCCCCTCGAAAAGCGGTCCTCCCCGTTGGAACCAAGTGTGAGAGCTGAACCACACGTTCAACGGGCGAGCCCAAAGTGTACTAGATAACGACATACAGAGAGAGTTCACTAATCTCTCAGCTATGTGAATTGAGATGGAATTTATATAGAAATGGAATAGAGGCTTATCCATGACCACGGACACCTTTGTTCCATGGAAAGATTATGTCAATGCTCTTGGGCTCGGCGTGATGTCGATGCTTACTGTCGGGTTGGTATTCGTATACACCCCACTGCCAACGATCTTGCCACAATCGATCATCGAAAACGGACCATTCATCGTTGGAAGCGCGTTTTTTGTCGCCTATGTGATGGCGTACTCGGATCGAAACTTCTGAGTCTCACGCGCTTTGTCGTCCAAGATCGATTAAACATATCACGCGGATTATTGCTGATATATAGTTTTCTGACGTTCGGTTGCACGCTATTCTCACAGAACAAATCAGACTGACTGAAATCGCCGTTTTTGCATGCCATTCGTACCCGAAACCCGTATTGAGACACCACACCCGAACTGCAAACATTGCCGTAACTCTTGGTTATAACTTCATCCAGATATATGAGTCACAAACATGGGAACTGACGAGCGGCGCACGCGCGGATTCGGGACGCGTTGTGTCCACGCCGGGCAAGAGTCGGACCCGGAAACCGGAGCGGCTGCACCGCCTTTGTATCAAACGTCCTCGTACAGCTTCGACGACGCTTCGCACGCGGCTGATCTGTACGCGCTTGAGGCTGAGGGGGACGTTTACTCGCGGATAAGCAATCCGACGAACCGAATGCTCGAACAACGGCTCGCGGATCTCGAAGGCGGTGTCGGTGCGCTCACGACAGGTTCAGGAATGGCTGCACTCGACGCCGCGACGTTTGTGCTCGCAGAAGTGGGTGACAACATCGTCTCTGCGTCGTCCATTTACGGTGGGACGCACGCCTATTTCAGCCACACTGCGAAACGCCGCGGTATCGAGGCACGATTTGTTGACACGCTGAAGTACGAGCAGTACGCCGACGCGATCGATGAGAACACGGCGTACGTTCACCTCGAAACGATCGGGAACCCATCGCTTGTGACGCCCGATATCAGTCGTATCGCAGAGATCGCTCACGAACACGGTGTTCCACTGCTCGTCGACAATACGTTCGCAACGCCTGCGCTCTGTCGGCCAATCGAGCATGGAGCAGACCTCGTCTGGGAATCCACGACAAAATGGATTCACGGCTCGGGGACGACCATCGGTGGCGTGCTCGTCGATGGCGGTCGCTTCCCGTGGGGCGACTATCCGGAGAAATACCCAGAAATCGGCGGTGAGAATCCCGCGTTCCACGGGCTCAACTTCACGGAGCGCTACGGCGAGCGCGCGTTCACGCATGCAGCACGCCAGCGGGCGCTGCGGAGTCTCGGCGACCAGCAGTCGCCGTTCGATGGGTGGGTCACGATGCAAGGTCTGGAGACGCTTGCACTCCGGATGGAACGCCATTGTGAGAACGCACGTACGGTTGCGACGTTCCTCGAAGATCATCCGTCAGTCGCGTGGGTCACCTATCCTGGACTCGCTTCCCACGAGACGCACGACAATGCTCGTCGGTATCTCGACGGCGGCTTCGGCGGAATGATCGCGTTCGGGTTGGAGGGAGGCTACGAAGCCGGAAAGCGTCTGTGCGAGTCTGTTGATCTCGCGCAGTTCTTGGCGAACGTCGGCGACGCGAAGACGCTTGTTATCCACCCAGCGAGCACGACGCACGCACAGCTTTCGCCGGACGAACAGCGCGCTAGCGGCGTGACACCCGATCTGGTCCGCTTATCGGTTGGTATCGAAGATGCAGAGGACATCATCGCAGATCTCGACGGAGCAATATGACCGAGACGGTCGCGCTGGGCGAGTTCCAGTTCGAATGTGGTGAGTCAATCCCGAACCTCGAACTCGCCTACGAAACGTACGGTGAGTTCACTGGTGACAACGCGGTCCTCGTCTGTCACGCACTCACTGGAAGTGCCCACGTCGCCGGTGGGCGGACGACCGAGACCAGTGGACAAGCCCGCGCGTGGTGGGACGACATCGTCGGCTCCGGAAAGGCGATCGACACCACTGACTACTACGTTATCTGCGCGAACGTTCCCGGCTCCTGTTATGGCTCCTCGGGACCCGCCACGAAAGGCCCAGATGGTGAGCCGTACGGCACTGACTTCCCGGCAGTCACGGTCGCCGATTGGACGCGCGCCCAACGGCTGCTGCTCGATGAACTCGGAATTCCACACCTGTACGCTGTCGTCGGTGGGAGTGTCGGTGGGATGAATGCGCTGGACTGGGCGAAACGACACCCCGATCACACAGAGCGTGTCATCGCTATTGCGGCAGCTGCCCGGCTCGATCCACAGTGTCTCGCTCTCAATAGCATCGCCCGTCGGTCGATCACGTCTGATCCAGACTGGCAGGGCGGAGACTACTACGGCACAGACAAGAAGCCAACAAACGGCCTCTCAATTGCGAGACAGATTGGCCACGTGATGTATCTCTCGAAGGAGTCGATGAACGGAAAGTTCGGTCGTCGGGCAGCTGGTCGGGACGCGGTCCGTGATACGTTCCCAGTCGATCCTGCTGCCGGGTTTTTCCCGTATCGTGACGTAGAGTCCTATCTCGACTATCAGGCAGAACGGTTCGTCGAACGGTTCGACGCCAACAGTTACCTGTATCTGACACGGGCGATGGATAACTACGATCTCGCAGCTGGCCACGAATCCGATGCAGACTCCCTCGCGGCGTTCGACGGAGAGACGCTCTGTGTGTCGTTCACAGGCGACTGGCATTTCACCGTCGAGGAATCAGAAACCGTTGCAGAAGCGTTTCGTGCGACGAACACGGATGTTGCCCACCACGTCATTGAATCCGATCACGGGCACGATGCCTTCCTCGTCGAACCGGAGAAAGTCGGACCACCGGTCTCCGATTTCCTTGCAGATGGGGTGCGCGGGACGGCAGTAACGGATACTGCACCCGAAACGGACGACGGTCAGGCGTTTGCACCCGTGCACACGAGCCTGTTTAGCTAGTTAGAACAAAACGCTACTCACGCCACAGCACGAGCGTGCCGATGCCAACGACGATCGCGAGCAGATACGCTGGTCGTTCACTCGCAACCGAGAGCATGAGCGTTGGTTCGAGAGTCGTGCTGGCTGTATCCGATGTGACTGTGTTTTGGAGTACGACGAGAAGATAGCCAGCGGAAACTGCAGCCATTGTGACACCGGCCGTCGGCAGCGGGTTATCGTTGATCCACTGCAGCGCTCTCGTGATCGCACGACGCGGCAGAGAAATCATCCGTGAAAGCATAGCGCCCATTCGACACCCCCAAAAATAAGTGTGCGTCAGACGCTCAGTATGTCGCGCGCAGTGAGTAGCTCTTGGAGTTCCGCCATCGATGAGACGGTTACATCACAAGCAGGTTCGACCGCTGGCTTCGGTTCGTATCCGATCGCACTGGATGCAAATTCGAGCATCGGCAGGTCGTTCGCCCCGTCACCGACCGCGATTGTATCGCCAGTGATGTCCAGTTCGCGGACGAGATCATCCAATGCGTCGTCTTTTGTGCCCTCAATAAGAGGCCCCTCGACGGTTCCCGTGAGTTCACCATTTTCGACCGGCAACCGATTAGCGACAATCGTATCGACGGTGACATTTTCGCGTTCGAGCGCGCGCTCGACACCACGCTCGAAGCCGCCGGTGAGAATTGCGACGTGGACGCCAGCGTCGCGGAGTGCAGTGATGAGGTCCGCGCTTCCCTCCCGCAAATACACCGCATCGAACGCCTGCTGTGCATCCGCCACTGAAAGCCCTTCGAGAAGTGCCGCCCGCTCGCGCAGGCTGGTGGCGTAATCGATCTCGTCGTTCATCGCTCGTTCAGTGATCGCAGCCATCTCGTCGGCGACCGACCGCTGTTCGCCCAACAAGACGGTCATCTCTGAATCGGAGAGTGTCCCATCGAAGTCGAATGCGACGATGCTCATACCGCGAACTCTCGCTACTAAGTAAAAACCAAACCGGAACCGAGTTCGGAATAGCAGTGTCTCAGAACAGTCCGTTATCAACCCGTATCGTTATTCAGAGCGCTTGGACTGCAACCGGTATCTATCCGTCTGAGGGCAATATTCGCCACGCTTACGAATGGAGAAAGCGTTATCCCCGCACCGACGGAGACCGAATCATGAAAGTACTTGTTACGGATCCAATCGCGGATGCGGGGTTGGAGCGGCTCGACGAAGCGGGCTTTATCGTAGAAACGGCATACGATATCGAGGGTGAGGCGCTTCGGAGCGCTATCCAAGACGCCGTTGGGCTCGTCGTCCGTTCGGGAACCGAAGTGACGGCTGACCTCCTCGCGGCCGCACCGGAGCTCGTTATCGTTGGTCGTGCGGGAATCGGTGTCGACAACATCGATATCGATGCCGCGACCGAGCACGGCGTGATCGTCGCTAACGCTCCTGAAGGGAACGTCCGCGCCGCCGCAGAGCATACGGTTGCCATGGCGTTCGCTACTGCGCGCTCCATTCCGCAGGCACACAGCCGCCTGAAATCTGGTGAGTGGGCAAAAGGAGAGTATCTTGGGACTGAACTCAACAATAAGACGCTCGGAATTGTCGGGCTCGGTCGCGTCGGTCAAGAGGTCGCACGGCGTCTCAACTCCCTTGGGATGGACCTCCTCGCGTACGACCCGTACATCGGCGCGGACCGCGCTGCGGCTCTTGGCGCGGAGCTTGCAGAACTCGATACTGTCCTCGAGCGAGCTGACATTGCAACGGTTCACACCCCACTTACTCCCGAAACTGAAGGACTCATCAGTGAGCCAGAGCTTGCGAAACTTGAGGGAGGATATCTCATCAACTGTGCTCGCGGCGGTATCATCGATGAAAGCGCACTTGCAGAAGCCGTTGCAGATGGTACCCTCAACGGTGCGGCGCTCGATGTGTTCGCTGACGAGCCACTCTCTACAGACAGTCCGCTGCTTGCTGTCGAAAACGTCGTTGTCACACCGCACCTCGGTGCAAGCACGGAAGCCGCACAGGAGAACGTCGCAACGAGTATCGCAGATCAGATCGTGGCTGCCACCAACGACGAGCCGGTGATGAACGCGCTCAATGCTCCTTCGATCGATGCGAGCGCGTTCCCGCGGGTCGAGCCGTACATCAAGCTAAGCGAGACCGCAGGCCGGATCGCAATGCAACTGTTCGATGGACGCGCCAACGAAGCGCACGTCGAATACGCGGGGGACATCGCCGGAGAAGAGATCGATATCGTCACTGCAAGCGCACTCAAAGGGATGTTCCGTCCGCTCGAACCACAGGTCAACGCGGTCAACGCTCCATCTGTCGCCGAAGAGCGGGGCATCGATGTTATCGAGTCGAAAACGCAACAGGCAGAGGACTTCCAGAGTCTGGTTACAGTGACCGTCAGAAATGGAGAGGACACTATCAGCGTCTGTGGAACGCAGTTCACCGGGAGCGACCCGCGTATTGTCCGTATCGACGGTTATCGTGTAGATGCGATCCCGCACGGACACATGCTCGTTGCCCGCAACTACGACCGACCCGGTGTTATCGGCTTCATCGGTACCGTGCTGGGCGATCACGAGATTAACATTGCAGGGATGTACAATGGCCGTGAAACCATCGGCGGTGAAGCACTCACCGTCTACTCGCTCGACAATGAGATCCCGAAAGAAATCATCGATCAACTGGAAGCCGACGAGCGAATCATCCGAGCGAAATACCTCGCGCTGAACAACCAGTAGGTCTACTGTTGCTTGGTTTGTGAAGTGATTTATCGTCCGTCTCCCAGCCGTCGTGGTGTTTCCGGCACGCTTTAACCCAATCTGTTCGTACTGACGGCATGGAACTCGGTGAGATGGTGATCGCAACGGTCGCGCTCGTGGCGGTCACGTTGAGCTTCCCGTTTCTCCTCTATGGCGCATGGATCGTCATCGACGCCGAGGAAGTCACGTGGGACGTACTCACCCATCACCTCAAATACATTCTCACCGGACTCGCGCTGACGACGATCCCAATGGTGACGTGGATGATACCGCGAGTGTTCGATCAGTTGCGGGGAGCGGCCGTGGTGCACGCTATTCTCGGTGTGCAGGCCTACGCGATGCTCTTCTTTGCATTCACTGGAATCGTTCCAATCTTCCGCGCGAAACGCGAGTACGATCTCTATCACAGCTACGACGAACAGCTGTTACTCGATGAGATCGGTGATGAGAACATGCGCCACTGGCGCCGTCATCTCCGTATTGGTGTGTTCGGCTACGTGATTTTGTGGATTCTTACCTATTTCGTCGGCGTCATTCGGTACGTCACACGCTACCTGATTGGGTGAGCACTCGACGATTCGTTCGTATCGAAAATCGACTACTGTTCCCACGGCTCGCCGCTTGCCAGATCCACTTCGCTATCGAGTTTCGATGATGGACAAATATCTTCGAGAACACACCCCTTACAGTCTGGGTTGCGTGCCGTACACGTCGCCCGACCGTGGTCGATGAAGAGATGAGTGAGTTGCTGCCAGTGTGTCTCCGGAACGATTGGCATCAATTCCTGTTCGATTCGTTTTGGAGCAGATTCCTGCGTGAGGCCGAGGCGCTGGGAGAGGCGTTGGACGTGCGTGTCGACGACGATTCCCTCGACGATATCATGTCCGTGCTGGAGAACAACGTTCGCGGTCTTGCGCCCGACGCCAGACAGCGACGTGAGCTCTGTCATCGTATCTGGCACCGTACCGTCGTACGCTTCGATGATGGTTTGGGTCGAACTACGAATGTACTTCGCCTTGTTGTTGTAGTAGGTGATCGAAGAGATGTCCGCTGCGAGTTCTTCCTGATCGGCGTTCGCGTACTCTTCTGCAGTTTCGTATTTCTCGAACAGGTCGGCGGTGACTGAGTTCACTCGCTCGTCGGTACACTGTGCCGAGAGCATGACCGCGATGAGGAGTTCGAGACGATTCGAATAGACAAGCGAGATGGTAGAGTCAGGATATTCGTCCTCCAACCGATCGATAACTTCCGCAACTTGGCTCTCTCGAGGCTCCAAGCTCGTTCCCATACCGAATCGCCGACCGGTTCGAACTTGTGAGTATCGGCTTCGATGGATGTTCACGGAGTCGAAGGCGACTCGATATCATATTTGAGATGCGAAACTAATTTGAGAACACTTTTGTTGGGAGTCCGCGTCCACTCGGCCAACGATGTACACGGGTGTTGTCGAAGCGACCGGCGAGGTTACTGCGAACGAGCGGACTGGAGATGGTCGTCGACTCCGGGTGGCGCTCGATGCGGCCGATATCACATCGGGAGAGAGCATCGCGGTGAGTGGTGTCTGCTTGACTGCAGAGCGTGTCGGTGACGGCTGGTTCGAGGCGTTTCTCTCTGAGGAAACTGTTGCCCGAACCAACGTCTGGGAAGCGGGCACGACAGTCAATCTCGAACGGCCGCTCGCGCTCGACGACCGACTTCACGGACACGTGATGAAGGGAACCGTCGACGCAGTCACTGAGGTCGTCGGAATCGAACAGCGCGGTGAGGGATGGTGGTTCGAATTCGCCATGCCAGCAGCGTATGCCCCGTATTTCGTCGAGAAAGGAGCAGTTGCACTCGATGGCATCAGCCTCACTGTTGCGTCACTTACGGACGAAACGTTCGCTGTTGCGGTCGTTCCGGCGACCTACGAGCGAACGACACTGTCCGAGATGGCTGTCGGTGACCGCCTCAACGTCGAAGTTGACATCCTTGCCAAATACGTCGAACGCCAGCACCAGAGCCTGCAATGATTCAGACAACGCTGTTTCAACTGGACGATTACGGTCCGTGGACGGTTCAGCCCACCCCGAGATCGGAGATGGATCTGCAAGTGCTGCAAGCGCGATTGTACGCGAATATTGCAGCGTTTGTCGGAGATCGGGAGGGATACGCGTTTTACACGCGAGGAGACAACATCATCGGGATCACGAACGGTCTCGACAGAGAGGAACACGAACGACTGCAAGCATCACTCCGAAACAGATATCCCGTGACGGTCAGCTTCGGGATCGGAACCGGAGAGACACCACGAACGGCGCTCGAAGCAGCAAGCACAGCGCTACAGACCGCTGGGAGCGCTCAAGACGAGACGAGAACAGGAGTGTGTCGAGGGAAGACACTGATTGAAGACCGAATGAAAAATGGAACAAGTGATGAAAATACCGTTCACGTCGCTCATTTCGACATAGAGAGCGCGACAGAACAGTTCACCGACCGTCTGGACGCGTTCGAGACCTACACTGCGATCCATCGCTGGTGTGGGTCACTCGCTCGCCATCTCTACCGCACACACGACGCTCTCTCGTTTTTCGTCGGCGGTGATAACGTCGTGTCGATCTGTCCAGCGATGGACGAACAGGCCTACCACGACGTGATCGACCACGTCACTGAGAGTGTCGGAATTCCGTTTCGTGTTGGTGTTGGTGCTGGTCGAACGGCACACAAGGCGGGACTAGCAGCAAAGTACGGGCTCGAACGAGGACGTGAACGAAAACAGCCTGTCGTGATCACCGAACAGCCACAGACTGTGAGTCTTTGAGGCTGTGTTTTTCTCCACATAGATACGGCAGTCGTTTCAGAAGTCATCTGTCGATCACGATTGGCCGTCTCGAAGTACAAGCGATAGCACGATGATGAATGTGGGGCATGGCTTCTGCAGATTACAAAAGTAGTAACCTCTTGGTGCAGATCCGATTACATATTGCCGAACAATATCACCAATTAACCACAATAACTCCTTGCTACTGAAAGAAGAGCTTTTAAATCTACTGTGGTAAGTGATACCTATGAGCAGAGCATCGAGTAGAGAGTCAACCGTCTTTCCCAGCCCTCCATTTATGGCAGTGAGAGACCTGCTTCGTCGACGTATCGTTGCTCTACTTTTAGACCGAGTCTCATCAATTGATGAAGAGGAGCTAGCCATACAACTCGCAGCCTTGGAAGAAGAGAAGTCGCTCATCGATGTCACCAAAGAGAGTGCGCAGTCGATTCGTGCTGAACTTCTCCACGTCCATTTACCAGCACTCGAAGACACTGGTCTCATCGAGTGGGATAGAGAAGCCAAAACCGTCACAACAACGGATCATCCGGTTCTCGACGATCCAAAATTCAGGCAGATCATTGAGACAGAAGCGACAGAGTGGGATGGCATCTTAGCCAATCTTGCAAACCAACGGCGGCGAATCGCACTCTCGGTGCTCAAAAATAGGGAGGAGCCGATGGCGAGAGCCGACCTCGCTGGTCGGATCATCCAGCACGAAATGGACGAGGAGATCACACCAGACCTCGAAGCCGTTGCAGATCTGTGCATCGCACTTCATCACATCCACCTCCCGAAACTGGAGAAGGCAGGGCTCATAACGTACGATATCGAGACTGAAACGGCGACATACGAAGGATATTCAGAGTTGGATGACGAATGGCTGGACTTCCGTCTAAACGAAACACCGCGCGCTATTTTACCGTCTGCCCACCAATCCGAGAATATTTGGAGCATTGAAGGCCGAGACAACGTTATTGCCCGGGGCCAGTCACTGTTTGAACAAGCAGACGACGAACTCTTCTTAATGTTTACCACGGATGGATTGTTAGAAGAAGGATGTATCCGGAGACTGAATGACGCAGTCGATCGAGATGTGGACATCTATCTCGGATCACAAACTCCCGAGGTGCGTGATCTCGTTCGAGAACACGTCCCAGATGCTGTGATTTGGGAACCCCAGATGGATTGGTTGAATCTCCCACCAAAATACGAGAAGGTCGGGCGTCTTGTCTATGCCGACAGAAATGCCGTTATGCTCGCAACACTCGGTGAGGAGGACGGCGAAGGATTTCACGATGAAACGGCGATTACGGGCGCTGGTGAAAACAATGCTCTCGTCATTTTGCTACGCGACTTGCTCGGCTCGCGCCTTGATCATTTGGATGCACAAAGCGAAGACTTTCGCTCACAGATTCCACTGTGAGTTCTAACACGGATAAACGAACACCGGAAGCTCGTTCACGAGCGTAGGACGCTCAGTTCGTGTGAGGAGCAGACAGTGATTTATTTACAATCCGATTTCGCGTCCGAGCACCAGCCGCTGAATCTCGCTCGTCCCTTCTCCGATCTCCATGAGTTTCGCGTCGCGGTAGTACCGTTGTGGGGCAAAGTCGGTCGTGTAGCCGTAGCCGCCGAGTACTTGGACGGCGTCTTCTGCGACCTCACGGCTCGTCTCGCTTGCATCGAGCTTTGCGAGCGATGAGAGACGTGTCACTTCATCGGTGTCGTACTTCGTTGCCGCTTTGTGCGTCAGGAGGCGCGAGCGTTCGATCTTACGATCCATCTCAACGATCATGTCCCGGACAGCGTCGAACTTCGAGATTGGTGATCCGAACTGCTCGCGTTCGGTCGCGTACTCCCGGGCGGCTTCAAATGCCCCTTGTGCGAGACCGGTCGAGAGTGCCGCGATGGAGATGCGTCCGCCGTCAAGGGTCTTTTTTGTCTGCTCCCAGCCCTCTCCTTCCGTGCCGAGTAGTCGATCCTCGGGAATTCGACAGTTCGTGAACTGAATCTCACAGGTCGGAGAGGCGTTGAGACCCATCTTGTCCCACGTTGTCGTCACCTCGAAACCGTCGTCGGCGCGTGGATCGATGATGAACGTAGAGATGCCGTCATACCCTGCACCGGGGTCCGTGACTGCCTTGACGAGAATGGACCCTGCTTCACTGGCGTTCGTGATGAACTGCTTCGTACCGTTGAGGACGTACTCGTCGCCGTCCGTCTCCGCGTGTGTCTGCATGTCGCTCGCATCGCTGCCGCTTCCTGGTTCGGTCAGCGCCCACGATCCAATGTACTCTCCTTCTGCGAGCGGGCGGAGCCAGCGCTCCTTTTGTTCTTCGGTGCCGAACATCTCGATCGGCTTCGAGGCGAGACTCACGTGGGCAGCATAGGACAACCCCACAGAGCCAGAGGCGCGCCCGATTTCCTCGGTAACGAGCGCGTACATGAGCTGATCGCCACCGAGACCACCGAACTCCTCGTCGATCGGGACGCCCATCATATCGAGCTGGGCTAACGAATCGAAGATCTCGGCGGGATAGCGGTGCTCCTCCTCAATTTCCTGAGCGATCGGAGCAATTTCTTCATCACAAAACTCCCGCACCGTCTCTCGGATCATCCGGTGCTCGGACGGCAAGTTGAAGTCCATATCCATGCTGAACGAGGGGTGCGTATAAAAACTCCGGCAATCTTTGTCTTTACCGGAACGATACCCAGCAAACAGAGACCCGATAATTCGTCGGCACGTCGAAAGCTGCTCGGTTCCAGAAATCGCAGTGAGGCAACGAGAGAAGACACGTATCAGACGACAGTACGCATCGAACGTTTCGTGTTAGAATGCGTATTCGATCGCTTCGAGAAAAGCGGACGATCGAATTCGAAACAACAGCGCGAGGAAACCACGACCGGATGGTGTGTGTCCGGCGGTAACACTCATACGCCGGGATCACGATCATTCAAGTGAATGGTGTTTCGTCGGCTCATCAAAGGGAACATCGAGTGGGACCGACTGGAGAGCGTCATGCGTGAGTTTGCGCGCCGGTATGGGGAGGACGAACTCCGTGTCGAGTTCCTCGAAGCCAACAACTGGCTATCGACACCGTGTGTGGTCAACGACCGGTGGTTCGTGAAGGTCATTTCGGACCAGCACACACTCGTCCACACGCTGATCACCACTGGCCGGAATCTCGGTGCGCTCTCAAGCGGTCGGATGCGGTTTTTCGAACACGTCGGGACGCCGTTCGAGATGGCAGAACAGGAACTCCACGCGACGCAGACGATGCACGAGATCGGAGCGAACGTTCCCGAGCCGATCGAGGCGTTCGAGCACGACGGACTCGGCGTGCTCGTCGTCGAATACCTCCTTGATTTTTCCACGCTGAGCGAGCTTCAGGACGAGTCGGTCGAGCGATTCGCCCCCGAGCTGTTCGCGTCGCTCGCTCGTATCCACGACATTGGTCTTTCTCACGGTGATCTCCGGGCAGAGAACGTGCTCATCGCAGACGACGAACTGTATCTCATTGACGCGACGAACGTCCGCGAGGATTCGATCGAAGAAGCGCGCGCGTACGATCTCGCCTGTGCGCTCGCAGCACTCGAACCACACACCGGCGCACGTGTCGCTATCGACGCCGCGGCGAAAAGCTACACTGTTGGCGATCTCCTCGCTGCTCGTGAGTTTCTCGATTTCGTCAATATGCGACCGGATCACGATTTTGATGCTGCAGGGCTCAAAGGCGAGATCGAGAAGGATGCAGACGAAGCCGGTTCACCAGCGAGCACTGCTCGGTAGCTCTGTGCGCAGTTGCGATTCTGACGCGGTGTCATTCCATCATCGGCCGGTCGATTGATTAGTATCTATCCCCGAGAGAGTGTATGGATCGTGCGGTGCTGCGAGACGACATGGTTGACAGCCTCGAACACGAAGCCAAGGGCTGGATCAATACCGAATCCGTTAGTCTCGCCATGCGGTCAGTTCCGCGTCACGAATTTGTCCCCGACGAACAGCGCGCGTACGCCGATTGCTCATTCGAACAGTTCGGAACGCGTGTGCTCGCGCCGAGCACCGCTGCACGGCTCGTCGAAGCACTCGATCCGACACCCGATGATTCCGTTCTCATCGTCGGCGTTGGCGTCGGATACACTGCCGCAGTTGTCGCCGAGATCGTCGGTGATCAGAACGTACAGGCGATCGATATTACCCGGCGGTTGGTCTGGGAAGCCCGAAACAACCTCGCAAGAGCAGGCTACAACGGTGTGCTCGTCGACCGTCACGACGGAAGCGATGGGTTACCGGCGTATGCTCCCTACGACCGAATTCTACTCGAAGCTGCGGCCATCGAACCACCGCAAACGCTTCTTCGACAGCTCGATGCCAGTGGACACCTCGTTATGCCACTCGGTGCGAGTACGCAGCGACTTGTGAGTGTTTCAAAAGACGGTACCACAGTCGATGAATTCGGCCGCGTCGCGTTTTCACCGATGCTCGTCGACGGCGAACAGGTCGATACGGTTGAGCGAAATCGAACGGTGCGCGAAGACCGTGAGTTCGCTGCGCGAGAGAGCGAGGGGCGACACGGCTGGGAACAACACTGGATCGACTGGACACACGGTCAGAAGCACTAATCGGTACTGATCGGTAATTGTATTGAATGAGAAGACGGACAACGGGATTGCCCGGCGTTCCGACACGGGGAATGCTGCGCACCTTCTCCACCCCGCGACCCTTCGAGCGGCAGGTGTCCATGGTTCCGCTGCTCGCTTCCGCGCCTGGCGGGATAACCATGATCAACCACGCTCGAACGCCCCTGCAGGCGTTCGGTCGTGGACCGCTGCCCCCGACGGACGAGGCTTCTAAGTTGGCTTGCAGGGCCCGTGCCGGTCGGACCGGACGCACCCGGGTTCGGTCCCCGCTGAAGACCATAGTGCGGGTTCAGAGCAGGGCCTAACTGCCCGACCTAGTCCATCGTCTTGGTAGCCGGTATCGGCATAAACCCCTTTCGGTATCGTGGTTTGTATGACGATGACGCGGAACAAAATTCCCCATCCATCACTGCGTAGACGGTAAAACAACGGTTAACGCTCTCGGTGGACGTATACAGTCCGAGTACTGTCCATTTGTGTTCAACCAAGATCCGCATCGGAATTCACTCCGTGAACGAGCTGGCTCACGTGCGATGGGATCGAAGCGGAGACGGGGGAAATGTATCAAAGAGATTTACAAACTTCAGTACTGCACATGCGAGGAAAAGAGAATCCTCATTCGAGACTGCAGATGGACTACTACTGATAGTCGACTTCACCTTCTCCTTCGCCGACCCACGCGCCGCGGTC
Organism: Halocatena marina; assembly: GCF_023276375.1. Lineage (GTDB taxonomy): Archaea > Halobacteriota > Halobacteria > Halobacteriales > Haloarculaceae > Halocatena > Halocatena marina. The sequence goes on from NZ_JALLPK010000001.1 coordinate 3,050,386, forward strand.
CGGTTCGCGCGAGGCGAGCGGGTCAATGTCCTTGTACCACGGGACGTTTTTCAGCTGCTCTTTGTTGTACGCGAACTCGTCTTTCGTGTCTGCAGTGAACTCGAAGTTCTGTGTGAGCAAGATGGCGTCAACGGGACAGACTTCCTCACAGAGGCGACAGTAGATACACTGGCCGATGTGGAGGTTGTACTGTTCGCCGTTTCGCTGTTCGTCCATGACGATCTGTATCGTGTCATTCGGGCAGACGTTTTCGCACTGTCGACACCAGATGCAGCGCTCTTGGCTGAACTTGTGAACACCACGGAACCGGGGGCTGACCTCCGGTGGGTCATCTGGATACTCGACGGTGAACGTCGAGCCATCGAGTGCGTGTTTCATCGTCGTCGCCATACCCTTGAGAATTCCAATCATTGTGTGTTTGTAATTGTGAGAGTGGTTTGAGTCCACCGCTAGGGTTAGACGATCACCCCAACGATAACGGCGGTGAGGATGAGGTTAGCGAAGCTCAGCACGAGCATTCCCTTCCATCCGATTTCGATGAGCTGATCGATACGCACGCGGGGCAGTGCCGAGCGCGCCCACTGTGTGAACAGGAAGAACGCCCAGATCTTGATCGTGAACCAGACGAATCCCGGCAGCACCGGCCCGGCCGGTCCACCGAGGAAGACGGTTGCGAGGATAGCCCCGCCGAGGAAGATGTGGATGAACTCACCGAGATACATCAGCACGAAGTAAACACTCGAATACTCCGTCTGGTAGCCAGCGACAATTTCTGTGGGTGCCTCGGGAACGTCGAACGGGTTACGTCCGACCTCTGCCATGTTCGCCGCGACGAACAGCACAAATGCGAACGGGTTGACGAACGCGTACCACGATGGGATTGTGACTCCCGCGAGCGTGAACAGTGGTTCGGCCTGTGCACCGACGATCTGGCTCGTCTGTAGTGAGCCAGTGAAAATGACGACCGATGCGGCCGTGATGACAAGTGGAATCTCGTAGGCAAGGTTCTGTGCGACCGCTCGCAGCCCACCGAGGAACGAGTACTTGTTGTTCGACGCGTAGCCTGCCATCACCAACGCAATACTAGCAATCGATGCGACGGCAAACAGGTAGGCAAGACCAACCTCAGGGTCAGCGAGCTGAATCCCGTTGCCCATCGGGATTACGGCAAAACCCATCAGCGCCGACGCGACTAGCACGAGCGGTGCGAGGTCGAACGCCGGTCGATCAACATCATCGGGGATGATGAGTTCTTTCGAAAGCATCCGGACAGCGTCTGCGACGATGATGAGCAGGCCGAACGGGCCAACGCGGTTGACCGCGATTCGATCGGTGAACGCGGCCGTTATCTTTCGTTTTGCCCACGGTCCCGCGATAGCGGTGTTGAGCAGGATGAATGTCCCGATGAACGCTGCACCGAGAAACGAGATGAGTAAATCCTGAAGCGGTCCGAGTTCGCCGAGACCGAGCGCGCCACCAATGATGTCCGTGAGGCTCATCGATCCACCTCACCGAGCACGATATCGAGACTCCCGAGTGCTGCGACGAGATCGGGGATGTACTCCCCTTCGGACATCTCTGGGAGTGCCTGCAGGTTCGAGAAGCACGGACTGCGGATCTTAAAGCGTGCGGGTGTGTCGGTGCCGTCGGCGCGGATGTAGATTCCCAGTTCGCCCTTGGCTGCCTCGACTGCCCGGTAGATCTCCTGGTCGGCGTCCGGTTTGAGTGTCCGAGGAACGTTGCTCTGGATCTCTCGATTGTCCTCGGGCCAATCCTCGAGCAGATCGATGCACTGTTCGATGATCTTTGCGCTTTCTTCGACTTCGCGCAGGCGCACCAGCACGCGTGCGTAGTTGTCACCGCCGTCTTCGGTGATGACGTCCCAATCGAGTTGGTCGTAGTAGCCGTAGGGATCGTCTCGTCGGAGATCGTAGTCGATTCCAGATCCACGCGCGACCGGACCCGTACAGCCGTAGTCCTTTGCGACCTCAGGTTCGAGGACGCCCGTGTCGAGACAGCGCAGCTGGAAGATCTCGTTTCCAGTGATGAGATCGTGGTATTCCTCAAGCTTTGATGGCAGCCCGTCGAGGAAGTCCCGCGTCTTTTCGAAGAACTCGTCTCGGGGTTCGGGGAGGTCCCATGCAACGCCGCCGAGACGGAGATAATTGAACATCAGCCGTTGGCCGGTGAGGTCTTCGAGAATGTTCTGGGCAATCTCCCGGTCACGAACCGCGTACTGGAAAATAACCGTAAAGTCACCGTAGATATCGAGCGCGAACGTTCCGACCGCGAGCATGTGCGAGGCGATGCGACACAGCTCCGCGCTCATTGTGCGGATGACTTGTGCGTACGACGGAACCTCGATGTCAGCGAGGTCCTCAGCAACCCGAGCGTACGCCCATTCGTTCAGGATACCAGCCGAGATGTAGTCCCACCGGTCTGGGTAGGGCATGATCTGATGGCGGTAGGTCCCCTGCTGGCACATCTGCTCTTCACAGCGGTGCAGGTAGCCGATATCTGATTCGACGTCGGCGACCTGCTCGCCATTGAGCGTCGTCTTGAGGTGGAGCACACCGTGAGTCGCTGGGTGGTGTGGTCCGATGTTGACGAACATCGTGTCGGCCCCGGTGGCGTGATCTTCCTGAAGCGGATTCACGTGCTCGCGCAGTGTGACGACCTGCGGTTGCTCTTGATCGTAGTTCAGATCGAGCGGATGACCCTGCCACGTCTCGGGCAGAAGAATCCGTCGAAGATCGGGGTGTTCGTCGTACTCGATTCCGACGAGGTCGTAGGCTTCGCGCTCGTGCCAGTCGGCCGTCCGAAATACCGCTTCACCGCTCTGGCTCGTCGGGTTGTTCACGCTCGTCGGAACGACAACACCCACCTCCTGTGTCGGATCGTCGTACTTTTTCAGGTGGTAGATGCTCTCGTATCGGTCTTCGTACTGCTGTGCTGTCACGCACGAACAGTGATCGAAGCCAGCGTCCTGTTTCAGTGCCGAAAGGGCATCGACGACTCGCTCTGGACGAACGACGAACGCCTCGGCGTTGCGGTGGGTCTCGCGGCCGATGACCGCATCACCCAATAAGGCCTCCAGAACGTCGTAGTCGAGACCGCTCTCGGTCACGCCAACGTCAGTACTTGCGTCAGAGGGTACTTCCAGACTCATGGCGACTCAGCCCAGTTATACCGCATTACGAGATCGTCTTCGTCGATCTGATCTGCGAGATGCTGTACGAGTTCGTCCTGTTCGAGATCGCCGAACTGTTCGAGTTCGTATGGCTTGACAGTCACTGGAGAACTCTCGCCGTTGGCGATCCGCTCCTGAAGCTTTGCGACACCGTAAATGAGTGCCTCGGGTCGGGGAGGACAGCCCGGAACGTGAATATCGCATGGAATGACCTCCTCTGCTCCCTTGATGACGTTGTACCCCTCTTGGAAGGGGCCGCCAGAGCATGTGCACGAGCCCATGCTGACGACGAACTTCGGCTCGGGCATCTGGTCGTAGACTCGCTTCATCCGGGGGGCAAACTTCGAGACAATCGTCCCCGGAACGATAATAACGTCCGCCTGACGCGGCGAAGCGCGGGGGACGCCCGACCCGAATCGATCGAGGTCGTGTTTGACAGCGTACGTATGCATCATCTCGATGCTACAGCAGGCAATTCCGAACTGTAGCATGAACATCGAGGAGCCCCGGACCCAGTTCATGAACTTGTCAAATTTAGTCAAGATAAACGGAGAGGATCCGAACGCCTCGCGGAGCTTCGAATTAAATCGATCATCGACACCCTCGCCCATGCGGGCCTCCTGTTTGGTCTGTGCGCCTGTCGTGTCCTGGTTGTGGCTACTCATGACAACTGATTCATGGTTGTGTTATGATTCTCTCGGTCGGGTCGATTCGCGCTGGGGAGCTCGTACCCAGCGAACCGCGCCGTTCCGCCACGCCCACGCGAGTCCAACGAGGAGGACACCGATGAACACCAGCATCGGTACTAATATTCGAGTGAGTCCGACTTCGGGCCGAGAGACGGCATTTCGGTAGATAACCGTCCACGGGAAGATGAGAACCGTCTCGATGTCGAAGACGACGAACAACAGCGCAACCATGTAGTATTGGATGTTAAACCGGATGCGCGTGGTCCCCGTCGGCACCTCGCCGCTCTCGTAGGTCGTGGTTTTTCCCTGCTCGGGCACGCGGGGGCGCAGGAGGCTCGAAATGGCCATCATGCTGAGCGGGATCGCAACCGCTACTACCGCCAGCGCGCCGATCGCTATCCATGGATTACTCATCGTGCTTGTATCGTATCGCCGCTTAGAATGCCATCCATATAAGGATTCATTTCCACAGATCCGGCGGTTTTCGGTCTCGCTGGCGGTTTTTCGGTCATTCGATCGATTCGAGCACTGGAAGCGACAGTGCCTATATCGGTCCGCCTCAGCGCTGTTCTCGGAACGTCTCTGTTCCGGACGCGTGGAGGTCGCGCGAGACGCTTCCCACGTTGGCTTGGAGTCCGTCGTGGTATCGGAGAAGACGCTCTTCGAGCTCAGCGTGTTCGCGGGCCAACATTTGGATCGCAGACAGCGCGGCATTGAACGATTTGCCCGCATCGACGGCGGTGATTGGGGCTCCAGTCGGCATTCCGATGACCGAGTCCACTGATTTTTCCTGAACTGGAACACCGATCACGGGCACTGGGAAGGCGAGCGAAGCGGTCATGTTCGGCAGATCGGCCGATTTTCCGCCCGCGCCGGCGATGATGACATCGAGCCCGCGGTCACTGGCCGTCTCGGCGTAGGTGTACATCAGCTCGGGGGTCCGGTGTGCGGAGACGACGTACGTTTCGAAGGTGAATCGGGATTCAGGAATCTCGTCGCCAGTCTCTTCTTCGAATCCGAGTTCGGTCAGGGCTTCGTAAGCCCCGTACATGGTGTCGAGATCCGAATCTGAGCCCATGATGATGCCGATATCAGGGGTCTCTTCAGCGGAGCGATCGCTGGTTGCTTTGGCTTCTAAGTCGTCGATGAGTGATTGGATTTCGCTCACAGTCATGTGAAGGTCACCTCCTCACGGAGAGTACGCGTTCGCTGTAAGAGTGTGTTGACGCTGTCCACAGCGCTGTCGGCCGCATCGCTAGTAACGGCTGTGACGTGTCCCATTTTTCGCAACGGTCGCGCTTCGTGCTTACCGTACCAGTGAAGGTTCGCTTTCGGTTCATCGAGGATCGATTCGACGCCGCTCAGTTCAGCCGCCTGAGGTTCGGCAACATCACCGAGGATGTTGCTCGTCACCGTTGGACACCGCCGTTCGGTCGAGCCGAGCGGCCATCCCATCACCGCTCTGACGTGCTGTTCGAACTGTGATGTAAACGCTCCCTCGATGGTCCAATGACCCGAATTGTGGGGCCGTGGGGCGATTTCGTTGACGAGGATTCGCCCGTCGACTTCGAACAGTTCGATCCCGTAGACGCCACGCCCATCGAGCAGAGAGAGGACATCGCTTGCCACGTCTGAAGCTTCCGCTTCGATGTGCGATCCGTCTCTGTCCGTTCCTCTCCCGACGCGGGCCGGAACAACCGTCTCCCGGAGAATTTCATCTTCGTGGATTGTCTCTGTAAGCGGAAACGCGTCGATCGCCGACGCTCCTTTCGCTCCGATAACGGAGAGTTCTCGGTCGAACGGGACGAACGCTTCGGCCATCGCTTTACCAGCGATGGCTGCCATTGCATCCTCGGCAGCGTCGGGTCCATCGCAGGGTACGTTTCCTCGACCGTCGTAGCCGCCGCGGCGGGCTTTCAGCATGACCGGCCATCCCAACTCGTCGCCAGCAGCTCGGAGCTCGTCGGCATTCTCGACACCGATGAATTCGGGAACCGGAATTCCAGCCTCGGTCAAGGCCTCCTTCTGGACGAGCTTGTCCTGAATCATCCGGAGCGTTGCTGGCGACGGCTCGACGGGAACACCAGTCTCCTCCGAGACGGTCTCTAACAGATCTGGGTCGGCGAGCTCAATCTCGAACGTCAGTACGTCGGCGCGATCAGCGAGTTCACGCAGTCCAGCGGGATCGTCGAACGCACCGACGATCTGCTCTCTGACGACGGGGGCGGCCGGACAGTCGGGAGTCGGATCGAGAACAACGACCTCGACACCGAGTGGGGCGGCTGCCTCACCGAGCATCCGACCGAGCTGCCCACCACCAACGACGCCGAGTGTTGGACCCGGCGATGTGAGTGTCACGCTCATGTCCGAACCGTTCGTAATCCGGCGCATAACCGTTGTCGATACAGAAGTTTCGCGACTGGTATCCACGAGAATCAGGTGTCTGTTATCTGTAACATCTCGTTCGCTCCCGTCTGGAACTCGAATGGAACACGCCTCCGTTCGACGGTGAACCCGTCCGATTGGAGCTCTTCGATGATGGCATCGAGCTGTGAATAGACGCTCGTGTCAAGTTCTGTGAGCGGGAATATCCGTACCTCATCGGCCGCAACACGGGCCAGTTCACGGAGGGACGTGATATGAAATTCGTAGTCCAACCGATCACCGTACAGAAACAGAAAATGCGCAGAAAGCACTACCGAAAACGCATTCGACACGAACGGGAGTTCGGGAAGCGCCGCGGGGACATATCGATCGCTGTGTTTTGGATAATCATCGAGAAATGTCTCGTACGCCTGTCGCAGTAATTGGCAACGCTGCTCGACATCACCGTAGAAATCCCACTCGAACAGCTCTTTTTTCGCCGAGAGTTCAGAAACAGCGTGTTCGTAGTCTCTCTTGCACTGACGTTCGAGATCACTGACCGATTGTCCGTAGATCAGATCAGCGCCAGTGGCTGGAATTTCACGCTCATGAGCAGTCGCAACGAATGATGCAACCCCAGATGGACAGTCGAGGACGGACCGATCGGTGAGTGTGGCCGGCTCAAGATCGAACATATGCGCGTACTCCTCAAACGTGCGCCCGATACGTGCGAACTCCTCGACCTCGTACGTGTCTGTATCCGTCATTCGTACAGACAACAACACTCACTAATGAATAAATCTATTCACTAATGATCAGTGTTGTACATTACACGAATGTCGACACAGACGTTTCGTGAGAGGTACGAACACTGGAGGAGTGAGAAAAGTGTTATCCTGATTCAGTCAACTACAGAGTGTGACGCCCATCGCCAGGCGCAACGTGACGGTCAGGTGGAGAAGCTAACTCGTTCATCTGTGAAGCATTCTGAGTGCCTTGCAGTTCATTGCGGTCGATGAGGAACACGATGTCCGTATCCGACGTTCGTATTCGCTTGATTCTCGTGTCGTACCCCTCGAATCGGGTCTTGAGTTCGTCTGGAACGGTCGGGACGGTGACGGTCTGACCGCTCTCGTTTTTCGTGACGTGCTCTGCTTGCGTGATGATCACCGGGGGCGTTCCGTTGATCGCGTTGAGATCAGACTCGGATTCCGCACAGGCAACGGTTGCTTCGCTCCGGACGAGATACCACGGTAAGGGCAGCGTATCGAACCACCCCTCATTGCGCGTACACGATGGTTTGTTGTAGATCGGATTACCCTTGACGAGCGGCGAGCCGTAGATCAGAACATCAGTTCCCTCGTCTTCCTTTTGTGCGATCTGTTCGATCTCGTGTACTGTTGGGTGGATATCGTCCGTCGGCTGGGCGTACTGGACGAGTTCGTTGTCAGGTGATTGTGGTTCGAGATAGACGCTGTGAACGGCCATACCGACAACCTGTGTGCTGGCGAGCAAGAGCACCAATCCAAGTACGCCCGCGTTCGCCCATCGACGAGCAGTAACGGCCCCATAGGTCTTTCTGACGATGACTCCAGCACCGACTGCTGCTGGCACTGCCAGTGGAAGCACCACGTGAACTGCAGCCCACGGGGCCTTGATGTCGGTGATAAGTGGATAGCCGATCAGCGATGCCACACCCCAAGCGAAGGTGAACGTGACGATCGGGCGCGGTTGATCTGCGGCGTAGCGGTTTACCAGAAAGCCAATGAGTGCAAGTAGACAGAGCGCCACCGAGCCGTAGCCAATCGTTAGGAGAAGATCACCAAGATACGGCAGATAGGCGTGCTCTGCCCGTCCACCGACGACCCAGAAACTGTAGAGGCTGCTGAACGAGCCGGCGGTCGATTCTACGACAACGTCGAATAAGAGCGACGGATTGGTTATGGCGTTCAACCCGACGTTCGTCTCCGAGACGTGAATGGATCCGTTCTTTCGTGGGGCATAGAACATCACGCTGATAATCAAGAACTCGACGAGACCAGCGAGAAGAGCGGTTCGGTGTCGTGAAAGTCCATCAATAACGCGTTTGCTATTATCTACGGCGACGGCCAGCCATTCTTGATCTCGGTACCGCGCGACGAGAAGTCGCTGATCGAGAAGCACAGCGAGCGCACCGATCCAACAGAGGAGATACACGAGCGCGTTTTCTTTCGCACTGAACCCCAACGCAATCGCTCCAGTGGCCCCCAAGATGTATCGGGTCCGGGGGGTATCGACCGCCCGTACGAGAAACGCAAAGGCAGCGAACATGAACGCACCAACGAGTGGGTCACCACGCATGAACCGCGAGTAGTAGAGAACGACGGGGTCGATAGCCAGAAACAGCGCCAGTGCGACAACTTCGAGGCGTCGTAATCGGTCACGGAGCAAGAGCGCGGTGAGCGGGAGGAGACCAGTCACCAACGCCGGAGCAATGCGCATGGTTGCATCAGTGGTTCCGAATAGCTCGAACAGGAGCGGGTTGACGTGGTGATAGAACGGCCCGTGGATGACGGGCATGTAGCTGTAGTTCCCGGTCTGTATGTAATCGAGCGTCCAGAAGCCGACACGAGCCTCGTCCCAGTGCGCAACTCGGTCGCCGAGGAGCATGAACCGGGCAATCAGCGCGAAAACGGTGATCGAAACGACGAATGCTATCGTCCGATAACGATCGCTATTTCGTTCCCAATCCCGGTTCGTGTGGGCGGGGAGTTCCATTGTATGCTCCCTGACCACCTCGGGTTAGAATTCTTGTGATTCAACTCGACAGTCGCTATCGATCGACATACGTCGACCATTACTGTCTCCTCGACTCGATTCAAAATCCACTATCTTCCATTATAATTCAATCAGCTTATCTATAAATTATCTATTTATAGTGTGTATTTTAATTCGGTTTTGCTATTAGATGGACAGATAACAGTCGTTAGACAGCGGTACACCTTTGAGTGTCCCTCGCCACGCGGTGGGTATGGTTTCACTCGGGTTAGTGGTTGCTCAGTTCAACAAGGAAGAGCCGATCACCCACGAGATGGAAGAGCGTGCGCGGACAGCGGCGACAGAACGCGGGGCCGAAATCGTCGAGACGCTCGCGGTTCCAGGTTCGTACGATACACCGCTTGCGGCCGATCGGTTGGCGCGCAGAAAGGACATCGACGCCGTCGCAGTGCTCGGTGCAATCATTACGGGAGATACCGATCACGACCGCGTCATCGCCGATGCTGCTGCGCGCGGACTGACCGACGTTTCGATTGACCGGGATACGCCAGTTACACTTGGAATTACTGGGCCAGGAATGAGCGCATCGGAGGCGAAAGCGCGCATCGACTACGGTGCGACTGCTGTCGAAAGTGCTATCGATCTTGCGAAAGCGTTGTGAGTATGGGCATGGATTTCACGGAGCGCGTTCAACGAGTTGAACCGAGTGCGACGCTTGCGATCAGCAACCTCGCATCGGAACTCGAAGCAGATGGTACCGATATTGTCGATTTGAGCGTTGGTGAACCCGATTTCCCGACGCCCGAACCGATTGTGCAGGCCGCAAAGGAGGCCATCGACGCTGGACACACTGGCTATGCCCCATCCAACGGGATTCCTGCGCTTCGGTCGGCGATCGCGGATTCGCTTACCGACCGCGGTCTCTCGTACGCTGCCGAGAACATCATCGTCACGCCGGGCGGGAAGCAAGCGCTGTTCGAGGTTGTGCAGGCGCTCGTTGAGGATGGCAGCGAGGTAGTCCTGCTCGACCCCGCATGGGTTTCCTACGAAGCGATGGTGAAAATTGCTGGTGGATCGTTGAAACGCGTCGATCTCACGCCGCACGACTTCCAGCTCGAACCTGCACTCGACGAGCTTGCGTCGACCGTCTCCGAAAACACCGATCTTCTCATCGTGAACTCACCGAGTAACCCCTCGGGTGCGGTGTTCTCTGATGCGGCGCTGCGCGGTGTGCGCGATCTAGCGACAGAGCACGATATCACAGTTATTGCGGATGAGATGTATGATCAGATCACCTACGGCGTCGAACCGACGAGCCTCGGGACGATGGCTGGTATGGGTGATCGGACAGTCACCGTCAACGGCTTCTCGAAAGCGTATTCGATGACTGGCTGGCGGCTCGGCTATCTCGCTGCACCGTCTGAGCTTGTCGGGCAAGCCGGAAAGCTCCAGTCCCATTCGGTTTCGTCTGCGACGAACTTCGTCCAGCACGCGGGTGTCGTCGCGCTCGATGAGTGCGACGACGCAGTCAAAGAAATGCGGGATGCATTTGCGCGAAGACGCGACATGCTTGCTGATCTCTTTGCCGATCAGGGCGTCGATGTCCCGGTCGGTGACGGCGCGTTCTATATGATGGTACCCGTTGCTGAGGACGATCAACAGTGGTGTGAGGGCGCCATCTCCGACGCCCACGTCGCTACTGTCCCCGGAAGTGCGTTTGGAACGCCCGGCTACGCGCGACTCTCCTACGCAGCGAGCACCGAGCGACTGAAAGAAGGCGTCGAGCGGTTGGTCGAAAACGGATATCTATAACACAGTCGAAACAATTCCTATGCGAGAATCGTACGGGCGACCGGATAGTGCTGTGTGATGCAGACTGAGCGTCGGTTTTGTATTAACAGCGTTCCTGACAGATCCGGTCGATGATCCGTCCCGTAGAAAACAGCTCGCTCTCGGATCGTGGCTCCATTCCTGATGCCCGCTTGACTGCACAGGAAATACCGCGTTCTTCGAGCGCCGATTCGATCGCAGACTCATCGTGGTGTTGGTCGTGTCCAAGAAGAATAATGTCTGGCCCGATCCGTTCGATTGGAATGAAGATGTCCTCGGTGTGACCGAGGTGCGCTTCATCAACCATATCCAACGCAGCAACCATGTCCCGTCGTTGGCGATCTGGCAGGATCGGCGACTCCTTGTGTGTGACGTTGTCCCGTCGAGCGATAATAACGTGGAGTTCATCGCCTATCTCCGCCCCCTCACGAAAATAATGTAGATGTCCGGGATGGAGAATGTCGAATGTTCCCTGTGCGACAACCGTTCGCCAGCCTTCTCCATTCCCATTCCCGTCCAGTTCGACATCCGTGTTTGTATTCATACTCATATCTAGATCCGGAGCCACATTCTCAATCTCGTTCTCATTCGCATCCACATTGATATTCAAAGTTAGATTTAGATTTGGATTCAGATTCGGATTCAGCTTCGAATTTGGATTTATCGGCGTAGTTCTTCGTCGATATCCTCTTGTGTGAAGTCGAAGAACTCCTCGTCGGGGAGTTCGACATCGAGAACTGGAAGAGAGGTTGGTTCTCCTTGCCGGTCGAATGCCTGCCAGTGGTGTGGACCGTAGGGTGCACCGAGGATGATGTGGACTGGTCCTTTCCCGAATGTTGCAATATCGGCGTCACTTGGTCGAAGCACACCGTTCGGATGGGAATGGATCGATCCGATCGTATGGCGATCGTTGGGAACCATACTTGTTTTCACCGTTGCACTCACAGGATTCGATTCCGTTCCGGGAATAACGAGGACCTCGGTTATGACGGTCCCTGATTTATCGAGCCCGAGCGTCTGAGCGTCTTCGCCACGAAGCAGCCCCATATACTCGTTCGGATGGGTATTCTCCGCGGCCTCACGCGCGAATGCGAGCGTCTCTTCGGCGATGCCGAGGATCTCGTCCGACCGGAACAGACCCATACATATGTGAAGTCGCGGTTTCCATCTAAGGGTTCCGAAACGAATGTCGCTTTCCTGAAGCGCTATCCTAAGACGATACGAGGGGTGATCACGTTAGAATTAAAACGTAGGTCTTCCATCAGCTATCGGAAAGGGAAACGTTAAAACCGATGAGAGACGAGTACGGGGAAATGTCACCTTCGCGTGTCTCTGTCACTATTGTCTACGATCTCGCACCGAACTGTACAATTGACGATGTCGAGGTCGGCGAGCACTACCACGCCACTGTCAACGGTGTTGTTGACTACGGTGTTTTTGTTGACCTCTCGGATCACGTCTCGGGACTTGTCCACGAGTCCGAACTCGATGGAAGCTACGAATATGGCGATTCGTTCATTGTTCGCCTCGAAGAAGTGCTTGAAAACGGCGATCTGAGTTTCAGTGAAACTCGTCCCGTAGAGTATCGCACAGATATTGTCGAACCGGGACGACTCATCACGGCCGCAGATCTTCAGGACGCTGTCGGTAAAACGGTCCATCTCGTTGGTGAAGTTGTTCAAATTCGACAGACATCGGGACCAACGCTCTTTCAGATCCGGGATGAGGTCGGAGTCGTGCCGTGTGCAGCCTTCGAAGAGGCTGGTGTCCGGGCGTATCCGGATATCTCGGTGGGTGAAGTTGTCCGAGTAATTGGTACCGTCGAACAACACGGTGGCGCTCGGCAGCTCGAAATCGAATCACTCGAACCCGTCCCGAACCCGGAAGAAGTTCGGGCACAGCTCGATGAGTCGCTCGACGCTATTGCGGAACCGAACGAAGTCGATCCACTCGTTGACTGGTCTGGACTTGAAACGCTTCTTCCTGACCTCAGAACCGTCGCGAAGACGCTCCGCCGTGCCGTGCTTGACGGTCGACCGATCAGAATTCGCCATCACGCAGACGGTGATGGTATGTGCGCTAGCGTTCCGCTGCAGCTCGCGCTCGAACGGTTCATCGCTGAGCGCTACGAAACGCCCGACGCACCTCAGTACCTCTTGCGACGACTGCCGAGTAAAGCACCCTTCTACGAAATGGAAGACGTTACGCGTGATCTCAACCACGCGCTTTCCGATCGTGACCGTCACGGACAGAAGCTTCCGCTGTTCTTGATGCTCGATAACGGCTCGACGGAAGAGGACACACCCGCATACCGGACGCTCGCCGAATACGACGTCCCGATTGTCGTCGTCGATCACCATCATCCAGATCCAGAAGCAGTCGAGCCGTTCGTCGCAGAACACGTCAATCCGTATCTCCACGGTGAGGACTACCGTGTCACGACCGGGATGATGTCCGTCGAACTCGCACGGATGATCGACCCCGAACTAACCGATGATGTCAAGCACGTTCCTGCAGTTGCAGGACTGTGTGATCGATCGCGTGCGGACGCGATGGACGACTATCTCGCGCTCGCCAGCGAAGCGGGCTACAGCGAAGAGAACATCGATGACATCGGTGAAGCACTCGATTACGCCGCGTTCTGGCTTCGATATGACGATGGAAACGGATTCGTCAACGATGTTCTGGATGTGGGATGTGACGATGCTGCTCGTCACGAAGAGCTGGTTTCGTTCCTCGCAGACCGGGCTAGCCGCGACCGCGATCGACAGCTCGATGTGACGCTCCCACACACAGAACACGAGCAGCTCGACAACGACGCACACCTCTACCGCGTCGATGTCGAACGTCATGCTCACCGCTTTACCTACCCTGCTCCGGGGAAGACGACCGGCGCAGTCCACGATCACATGGTCCGCGAACACGATGGTGATCCAGTAATCACGATTGGCTACGGACCCGATTTCGCTGTACTCCGAAGTGACGGTGTGCGCCTCGATATTCCGGAGATGGTGTCCGCACTGGCTGATGAGCAGCTTGGAGCGGGTGTCAGTGGTGGCGGTCACCTCGTCGTAGGGAGTATCAAATTTGTCTCCGGACGACGCGAAGAAGTGCTCGACGCGCTCGTCGAGAAGATGGCCGACGCAGATATCGATGAAGAGCTCCGAAGCACTCTTCTCCGTGATTAATGAGACAGTATCTGGATTATAAGTCTCAGATCCAGATTCTCGAACATTTGTTCGTATGAGTTTGAACTCACCATTTGGGTTCGAATTCGAGCGCGTTAGCGAGCACTAACGCTATCAGGATGGCGATACCGAGGGCGGCGATGATTCCGACGGGAATAGGAGTGGGCAATTCCTCGTTCTTACCGCGCCAATCCGCATCAAACACGCTGCTGAAGTACTCCCCGACCGCATCACCCATCAACACGACTGCTATTTCACGATTTTCCCGCGCTGAATAGGGATTCCAATTGAGACTTCCAACGACTACCTGATCGCTGTCGACGATCACACCCTTGGCGTGGATCTTCTCAAACCGTCCGTTTGGCTCTGCCAATCGCACTTCGAGCGGTGAATCTCCTGCGAGCCGATTGAGCCGCTCGGCGAGGGCTCGGTTCTCGTCTTGCACATACCAAGCGTTACTCAGAAGGATACGAACCTCGACCCCACGGCGTGCGGCTTGGAGTGCCGCCTGTGTGAATGGACCGTCGAATCCCTCTATCGACACCTGTACGACACTAATGCTCTCGGTGGCATTGTTCATCACTGCAAGAAGCTCCGGTTCCGCATTATCGGGTGCAGCGAGAAGTCGTGTCTGTTCGACTGGAACTGTTTTCGGTGGAACGGTCGAAGGATACGATTCGAACGACGGCTCCGATGGCTCGAACGTCTCATTTCGACTGAATTCTCGCCACCGTTTCGTGTCCAGCCATCCAGTATCGGCCGCAAATACTGCTGCAAGCTCATCTGCGGTGACTGAATCGCGAACGATCGCTCCCCACCCCCGGTTCGAGTGACCGCCAACGCCGGACGGTTTCCAATTTTCGGTCATCACGAGCGCCCGGTCGTCGACGACAGCGTACTTCGCGTGATGATAGGCATATCGCGCACGCTCCCCCCCGAGAACGTGGACATCGATGCCAGCGGCTGTCAACCGATCGAGTACAGTTTTTTCCTGTGTTGTGATGCCACCGACTGGCCCACTCTCGACGAGCACCTCGACGTGGACACCACGGCGGTGCGCCCGAACGAGTGCAGAGGCGATCCGATCGGACGTGAAGGTGTATCCACCGAGGAGAATTCGATCGGTGGCCGAATCGAGCGTCGAAGCAGGGGCTTTGGGTGCGTCCGGGAGCACGAACAGCCGAGCGGCGGACGGGCCACTTTCGACAACCGAAAGATCGGTAGCACCGAACGGTTCCCACGTCCATTCTCCACTATCCCGTTGATACAACTCACCTTCCGGCGCATCACTGTATTCGACCGTTGTGACCGAGGTGCCATCTCTCACGAGACGAACCCGTTCGCCGGCGTTCGAGAGACTGATTTTGCCTGTCAGTTGCAGAACCGGCTCGTCGGTCATATTTTTAACCGCTTTCGGTTCCGTCGAAAGCACGATCCGGCCGCTCACGGTTCTGTTCGGCAGTGATACCACTGATTCCTCATCACGAAGCTCCCAACCGCTCACATTCGTTTTCCGAGGCACATCGATAACGACGAACTCACCTCGATCATCGTCAGTGACAGGATTCGGATAAACGCGAACGATTTCGATTCCAGCTGCGCGTTCGGTATCAGAAGCGATGGTTGTAACGCCCGTACTGTTCGTGGGTCCGACAGCAAGAGCGATCGAAGACGTTCCGAGGAGCAAAACACTCGCGACGAGGATCAGCTTCAGACCCCACCCTCGCTCAGACCCCGACTCGGACTCGGAAACACGCTCAACTGTGACCACACGGTCCGCTGGTTTCGGTATTGAATATAAAACTACGGATGAGCTGAGTCTCGTTACAGCGCTGTTTCCGGTTCGGCTGTCGCTTTTGCTGCTCGTTCGGCCTCTACTTGCACGATGTACGAACGGTCGTCGGTGTATTCACGGGTACGTTCGAGTGCGCTTTGGGTGCCAATCTGGTTGAGTGACCAAGCTGCGCTCGCCCGTACATTGTCGTCTCCGTCGTCCGCAAGGAGGTCCGAAAGCGGTTCGATGGCTCGGGTATCACCGATGCGTCCGAGTGCTCTCGCAGCTGCACTACGGACCTCCGGTTCATCAGCAACGAGTCTGTCAGCGACGGTTTGGGTCGCTTCGTCTGATCCGATCTCCCCGATAGCTTTGAGCGTTACTTTCTGCAGAGCGGGATCAGTGTCGCCCTCGATGTACGGAAGGACCGTTTCGAGAGCTCTGTCGTCGCCGATTTTTCCGAGCACTTCGATTGAATCTTTGTCCCGCTTTTGTGCGCGCTGATTCATCTCTTCAAATGCCGCATCAGGACCCATCCGACACAGCGCATCGATGCAGTTCTCCTGCATGAACTGGGAATCGAGCTTATCTAGCGCGAGGAGAATCTTCTCAGGATCATTTTCCGACTCGGCAATGCGCACCACACTGAGTTCGGGTGGGTAATCCTTGCGATTCTCCGACGTCAGCTCGTCGTAAAATCCCAACTGTTTGAGCTGTTGGTGGACAGTTAGATCGCTCCACTCCTGTGCTTCTTCGAGCTCGTTTTGCAGCTCTTCTGACGCTGCGAGAAGCGTATCGATGGTTTCCGCGTCGTCGTCTGGATCGAGGTCTGCTGATTTGGTCGCATCCATCACGTTCGTGATGGTTCCCGTCACCGATTCGATGGATTCGTTTTCGATGGTGAAATCAGAATCGAGCGCCTCATTCGCCGCTTCGAGAAACGACGCGACAGCTTCGATGACTTCCGATTTACCCTGCTCGGTCCATTGGGTCTCTGCGATCTTGACGCCGACCGAATCGAGTGTTTCGACGACGTCGCTCGCGTACGGACCGCGCTGTTCCTCGATCGCGTCACGAATCTCTTCGATACGCTCTTCGAGTTGAACGCGTGGATCCTCCTCATCGTCATCGTCATCGCCGTCGTCTTCGTCTTCGGCGTCTGCATCGGGTTCTGGCAGTGCTTCGACGTCAGTGGCGACCGCATCGAGTCTTGCTTCGATTTCGTCGAGATCTGACTCCGTTTCTGCTGATTCGAGGTCTGTTTCGATCGATTCGAGTCGTTCAGAGAGCGCTTCTGGAGTGACTGGCTCATCGTCGTCGGTCGTTGGCTCCTCACTCTCGTTGGTCTCGGAAACGTCGGGATCGGTGTCTGTGGCTCCCGAGGCCTCCGTCGCGTCGGTCGTGGCCTCGGAGTCGTCATCCCCGTTACTCATGCATCAGAATGCGATAGTCGGAGCCAAGAGCGTTTCCTTTCATCACTGATCGTGCGATCCGATTGGGTTGGGTGCTGATGTCAATTCAGGGATTGTAGCAAACCGCGAGATCTATACCTCGGTGCTCGCTACCGGCGAGTATGGACCGTCGCACATTTCTCGCGACAACAATCGGTGTTACGAGTGTCGCACTTTCTGGATGTCTCCGCCGAAGCGGTGCCCTCGCTTCCGATGAGTACGATATCGGAATGTCGTCGAATGCATTCAAACCCGAACAGTACACTACATCGGTCGGAGAGACTGTCGTCTGGGGCAACACTAATTCACGTCCACATTCCGTGACGGCATACGAAAGCGCGATCCCGAACGACGCTCAGTACTTCGCTTCAGGAGGATTTGAGTCCGAACAAAATGCACGAAAGTCGTGGCAGAATCAAAAGGGACGCAAAGGCGGGAAAATACTCACTGGTCAAACGTATTCACACACGTTTGAAATCCCCGGCACGTACAGCTACTTCTGTATCCCACACGAACCAGCTGGAATGGCGGGCTCAGTTGTTGTCGAAGAGGAATAAGAGAGTATAAAACCTTGTTTGATTCCTATCTCCTTCTGCATCCAATAAGCGAGCGCGATTGTAGGTCGTGAATCTGATACTAGAGACGAGAAGCCCCAACAAGAGGTAGTACAGAATATCATCCACGACCTCCGACGACATTCACACGTGATCGTTCGTATGACAGATCGCTCGTACAACAGAGTTATAGTACACGTGTGACCGTATCGAACAGCATGTGTAGACACATTTCTTTGAATCTGGCAAACTACACACATTTCCAATACGGCTATAGACAAACAGTACTATTGACATATCCTGTGTCTAAAAGCGCACAATAATTACGAAGGCAACAATAATAATGTCAATACCGAATAGACACCCGCTCAGTCTTCGATTTCGATATCGTCTTCTTCAATACTGACGGAAGTCTCTTCTTCTTCTGCGACTTCGTCAGGATGCGCTTCGAGCGTCGTTTTCTGGACTTCGACGCGTCGGAGCGGATAGATCGTTTTCGCTTCGTTGTAGATGCCACCCGAGAGCCGTCCGGTGACGATGCTGTCGATTAGCTCTTCGAACGTTCGCTCGGTGGCAGCGTTCTCGACGATGTCGATCATCTGTCGCCGGATGGCCATCTCTTGGCTGTGGTCTGCCTTTTTCGTCGTGTACGCGACAGGCTGGACCTGAAGACGGTAATCATCGGCCGTAAGAACGGTCACGTACGCGCTGATTTTCGAGGATCCTCGACGGACGAGGCTCCGGAGATAATCGCGCGTGAGTTCGTGCTTAACGAACCCTGTGTACGCGCTGTCGCTTCCCGTATCCGTGATTCTGAATGTAAGCTTCGTGTTGTTCTCGCTGGCGTCGCTTTGCAGCGCGCCGAGCGTCGTTTCAATAGTGCGCCCGATGACTTGATCGGGCTCTCTTGCTACAGTTTCGCCGAGTTCGGCCCGGTCGAACTGCTCCGGGGCGAACACCGTATACCAGCGTTTCTCTCGTCTTCGTCGTGAGACTGATCGTTCACTCATGATTAGTTTCGTTCACTCATGCTTTTTCTCGTTCGTAAGCTGTGCTGCAACCGTGAGATTCGTGACATAGTCGTCGGCTGTTGTTCGTAGCCCACCCGTCGTCGGCCGCTCGATGACGGTTTCGACCGTCGCGTCGGTTACGGTTGTCTTCATTTCGGCGGTGTTGTCGGGACAGAGTGCGTCCGCGATGACCGTTGCGCGCTCATCGTTCCATTCCGTCCGGATAATCGCACGTCTGGCAGGCATCAGATCGCCTCCCGAAATGCGTCGACAAACGCGTCTTTCCGCGTCGTGATCGCTGATTGTGCGTACGCGTACCGTCCACGACCAGTTGCGCTCGCTTTTTCATCGACAGCAGCCACCGCTTCAGTCAGTGCCGCCGTTACATCTCGTTCTCGCTCGACTGCAGTTCCCGCAACCGCATCGTCTGCGATAGCGAGTACGACCGGCTCCTGCGAGCGGTAATCCCGAACGAGTCGGGCAACCGTTCCGATCGTTCCACTCTCGGAGGTCGTTTCGGTGATATCCGCAACGACGAGTCCCCGATATCGGGAGATATCGGCGTTGTGGATGGCTGTGTGAGCAGCGCGAGCGTGCTCGCGCCAACCGTCGAGTGCAGCCTCATAACAGTCGTGGCCAAGCGCCAGAGCGAGACCGATGCCGGGCCACGAACGCGCGAGCGCATCGAGCACGTCGGCATAGCCCGCGAGCGTGGCAAATGGCAGCTGTGTCGTTCCACCGACCTCCGCTACTCCGTACGGACAAACCGCCCGATCAATCGTCTCTGATGCCCGCGTTTTCGCTTCTCGAACGACCGAAAGAGCGAGCATCGACGCGACTACTCTACCGTGTTCGTCAAGATCGGGAGTGGCGCTGTCGGGAACGATGTCAGAAAGCGCCTCTGTTGCTGCTTCGAGATCACCGGAGAACGGCGCGTGGACGAGCGTCGTGTGCGCTAGTCCGTCAGCGAGATCCGTCGTCGGAACGCCGATTCCCGGGGTGCTATCGATGTCCGTCGCTTCGATGTCGAACGCGTCCGTGTGTGCGCTCAAGTCTCGTTCAGCTGCAACGATTCCCGCGAGCGCGAGCACGAGTACAGGACCAGGATCTGAAATAGAATTAGAATCCGATTCCGATTCATTCAGTGCCTGTGCAACTTCGAAGGCTCGGACGGACAGTGGCTCCTCGATAATCGCTACGTTGCCATCTGCGCGGCCGATGGTAACCGTCATATCCGCTTCACTCTCGCCAACCTCGTTTCGGGCGACGCTCGCCTGAAACGGTACTGTAAGCGTCTGAGCGAGGACGCCCGTTGCAGCTAGTGCGTCACCGTCGGGTGTCGTAACGAGGCGGACGAAATCCGCCTCGCAGAGCTGTGCAGCGATCTCGCTCGCTGCGGGGGCAGGCTCAGATCTGGAATGATCGGCGGTGGACATCTGTCGTGTCTGGTTCTACGCTGTGCTTTCCGCTCTTACTCGTCTTCGAGGAGGCGCTTTGCCGACTCGTAGGTGTACTTGAACTCCTCATCGAGGACGTCGCCACGGTGGTAGTCCGCCAGCCGGCGAACCTTCGATTCCGTGTTCTGGAGCGCCCGTTTGTTCTGGTGGTCGCCAGGATTCTTTTCCATGTGTTCGTACAGACGAACAGCACGTTCGAGGAGATTCCTGAGATCTTCTGGAATGTCAGATCTGGCGTCGTGCTCCTCAAGGATCCCGGTTACTTTCTTCCCTGTCGCCAACTTGATATTTGGAATTGGGACGCCCTGTACGCCCTCGTCGCGGAGCTTGAGCCCGATGGTACTCGGGTCGTGGCCCTGCTCTGCAAGGTCGACGACGCGCTCTTCGATTGCGTCGGTGTCTACGTCACTCCACTCCGGTGGTTCGTCTGCCGCAGGGCGGTCCGAACCGGACGACCCTCGACGGCGTGTATGCATTCGTGCCATAGAGATGAATTGGAACCGCACGAATCGCTACTCCATGCAGCCGCTCATGCGAACGGCTGCTGCACTACCGCACTCCCAGAGCCGCGAAATCTCGCGGCCACGTCGGATATGCGGCCGTGCCGTTCCCATTTGGAACTATCCCGTCGTCCTCAAAACGGTTTCTACTCTCTTGCGGTCTCGACGCTTCGATGGGGTTAAGTTACAGGACAAGGTACGATTTGGTGCGGGCTCGTAGATCAGGGGTAGATCACTCCCTTGGCATGGGAGAGGCCCCGGGTTCAAATCCCGGCGAGTCCATTCACGTCGTGTGTTCCCACACTGAACTGACGGCGATAACTTCTATTTAATCTTTCACCACGAAATAGATCCGTTTCCGGAGTCATTACAATGACTGGAGTCGGCATCCATCACGGAGTCCCATCCCTCGCAGTAGAGCGATTAGGCGCATTGAAATAAGTTGGTTGACAATAAGACGTTCGCAGATATTGGTGTGGGTGGGAAGTTCCTCATTTTTGATAATAACTTTATATTGTTTTGTGTGATAGAGGAGATTATGTTTGTTCCGACGGGCACTAATTCTCCTCTCAAAACAGTTACAACAGATCAACGCGAGGCTCTCCGGAATTTTTTCGGAAACTGTGTCGAGAATGATGTATTTGATTTCACTGACCCATTGATGGTTGCACTTGTGTTATCTGGAGATAAGCCCGCTGCATCGATTGACCCATCAACAGATCACTTTCCAGACCATCGGTGGACACCGCACACGGGACTCAAAGAACTGTGTGATACGATGAATATCGTCGCGTATAAGCGCCGAGACCTTGGGTGGTGGTTCGTTGCCCCCGTGTACGGACGGCTCGATCTTTTACCGTCAAGCAATCGTACCGAACGCAGTGATGAATGGATGCGGCGTCTCGGCGTCATCTTCGGATATCCATCCAGTGCCATCGATTACTTTCTTGGAGCCAAGGGAGAGTGGACAGAGCCACGAGAGCGTGTTGCAAACGGCCAGTTTTCGTCCGACGAAATGGTCGATGCAGGATTCGTCGTCTATCGGCATGATGATTCGGTTGAGGGATACGAACGGGCGATTGAGACAGGGAGGCGCATCCGCGATCGACTCGAAGGGCTTGCCGAGGAGTGGGATGTACCAGAACTCGCAACGGTAGTCTCTGAACATCAACAGCAACTACTCGATGAAGTCACACCCGAAAAAACAGTCCAATAGGGCCTAAAGGAACATATTGCAGCCGTTACATCTTTGACTCCCGTTCGCGCTGGGGTCGATTTTGTGCTTTCTACCGCAATTATCACATACTACTGTCTTTTTCGCCATCATATATTAACCTCCAAATTAATACAATGTCCTTTGAAAGATTATTTGTTGTCGTTCAACAGGATACCGGCCATGTGCGGCCAGTACGTCCTCAATCACGAAGCGGTTATTTTTCGGTAGCGGTCGGTGCCTCCCTCTGTGTAGACTGGAATGTCTTATTCGTCTCAACTGAGATCTCTTCGACTGTTTCTCCGTTCTCCGATAACAGTATCCAGTCTCCAGACCCCGGAGTAAAATAAACCGTCAGCAGACTGTGTTCAAATCCGGTTAATCACAAATAGAATAAAGATTCGTGGATAGTTCACAAGCACAAAGCAGTCGATCGCTCCTCGTCACGAACAACTAAATCGAGACATCATCGAAGGACGAACGAGTACGCCGACCCTATATTCATGAAAACATCATCGATAGATAATAATAGTGTATTTTTTGCAATAAAACTGTGCTATACGCCGTCTGATTACCTCAGATACCTGTCTCTCGACACTCCTAAATGAAAATACGTGTCAAAATTAATATTTATAGAATATTCCGAACGCTAGCGAATGACGATTCTCGCTGATGACTCGAAGAGCTATCAGTAGTATCCGATCTTTACTCTCGATCCAGTATGGAAAAATTTAATACTGGCGGAACAATCAGGTTGATAGAACCAATGTCTAAATCAGAACGGTTCAAATTCGGAGAGATAACTCTTCCGAACGCCTCACTTCCTTCTTCAAAAGACGTTTACGACGCGGTCAAAGCGATGGGCAAAAGCGGTAAAAAAATCGATCAACAAAATCAAATCACAGACAGTGTTTCACCGAGCGGTAGTGAAAGCGGTCAGGCTGCGTTTCTCGGAGATGCTCACGACGAATACTCGTACTGTCATTTCCAATACCAGTTACAGACAGAGAGTCGAACGATTATCGCGAAAAACACCAGGAATCACAGAGAATCAGGAACGGAATCGGCAGCGGTCTGCTCTCGTGTCTTCTATTTCGAAAACGGACAGTTCGCAGTCGAATCGACACGAGACGACGTAGATCGACGGATACCAGAATTCATCGGAGAGATAACAAACACCGACACAGACGGTGGATACGAATTTTACGACACAGTCCCAATTGCTGCAGAACGCAGAGTGTGGGAGCACGATCTGGATAACAAGTCAGATTCGGTAGACCGGAAAGATAACGAGAGTGGCATTCACTCACGGCAACAGACATCAATTGATCTCACAGAAGAGACAGCGTATGCAACATCCCGCGAGACGTCAGACGCCAATCAAGAGACTGATATCGTCGATGAAATGGCGAAGAAAATGCACCAGTTGGGCGCTGGAACACACGATGACCAAACTGGCGAAATCTTCGCCTCGGGAACAGTGGTGACAACGTGGAGTGAAACGGACTGGCCGAGTGACGCAACGACAGAGCGGAGAGCCGAAACGATTCGTGAGAAGATTGTGCCCTATCTCCGTCAACACTCTTAATTGTGCGATCGTTGAATCCGAGTATGACCGAATATATCGGACAGAAGATTATTTCCGCTACCGAAATAGGAAATCACCTCCTCGTCGTAGTGTCTGTCCGAAATGTATTTTCTCATTGAATTTCAAATTTTATAACCATAATGGATTCGATGCACGTGCTAATAGAAATGCAGAGATGGCTGTGTGACTTCGAATCACGAGTACCATTGTGGTATAAAGTGACTGAAATATGTTAAGATCGAAATTATGAAATTCAGAGTATACTATTTCTAATAATTATTTCAACATATCATGGAAGACTACTGAACGTTATAATCGGCAAAATAGACGGTGGTGGCAGTAATTTTTTAATTCTGTATTTACAATAGTCCGATATATGTTATATCTTCTATCTGTATCAGAACCATTCATTTCTGATTACGACATAAAATAAAATGATATACGAACAGTCATATTATCTCTTCACTTGAGCACACATAATCGATAGGTGGGCCATGCTTCAACTCATCATCATCATGGGATTCGAGATATCTTATTTGATTTCTTATACAATACGATTGCAGTAGCATTGAGAGTACGGTAATAGGATCCGGTAGGTCTCAACCACTCATCACAGGCCTCTACGAGAGAATAACTGGGTCTGAGTCATAATGATCGATCACAGCATCAGCGACTTTGCTTGGTACAACAGTTTCCTCGAACTGTCCACACAATTGTTGGCAACGAAAACAGAGCGAACAACTAACAGTCGACACGTGAGTGATCGAAGAGATAAAGTAACGAATGGGAAATCAACGTTGCTATCGCAAGCAGATACATCAAGAACAACTGAAAATTCAGTGAGTGATTAGCAGAGATATTCACGGTAACGAAGTCTCTAATTGACGTTGACGATGAATAACTCCTTTGTAAACGGGAGAATCAATGTTCTCGAATCATCTGAATACGTTGCAGCATCTCGATTACGAGTGCATCAAACCGGCAAAGTGTACTCGACATCCGTCGAAAGATCAATTGAGAAACATTTATCGGTGGGTTTTTTGATAGGAACTAAGCAAACAGTATCGATACCGGTACTGTCGATACGATTCGGTAGACGAAACCGACCAACTACTGGTCGGAAATTTTGACGATATACCAGTAAGTCCACATTAACCAAATAGACAATCCCCGGTATTAAACGGTCTTAGTCAATTTTCTGTTATTAAACTCAGAGGACAGCATGATGCATTCGTGAATCGGGCGACAATCGGTAGTATATCCATCATTCTCGGTGTGCCAAGGAGTTTCTTGTATTCCCCAACGATAGACTTATTTGTGAACGGATACAACGTAGGCATATGCACGACTTGACTGGTTTCCAGCGTGACCTGCTGTACGTGATTGCTGGTCGTGAAGAACCACACGGTCTCGCGATCAAAGATGAGCTCGAAGACTATTACGAAAAAGAGATTCATCACGGCCGCCTATATCCGAATCTCGATACCCTCGTCGAAAAGGGGCTGGTCGAAAAGGGACAGTTAGACCGACGCACCAACTACTACGAAGTGACTCGACGCGGGCAGCGTGAGATCGAAGCCCGCAACGAGTGGGAGGATGAATATCTCGAAGCAGAAGGCGTATAACGTCAACGAAAAATTATTTTTGGCAGAGAATCACCGACAACCGATCCAGAACTACTGACACCGCTGATAACTATTGAGGAAGTAAGCGCAAGTAATCTTTTTCTGGTTGTCTCCTGATTCTACGAATCATGTCGGATACGACCGCACCCTCCCGTACGCTCGAATTGTTTGTCCGGTCGTTGTCATCGAGTGATATGGGTGTTCGAATCGACGAAGTACTCGATCAACTCAATCGGTTACGGGCTGATGGGTGTGTTGATGAGTATACAGTGACTGTCTGGGGTGAACGCATGAGTACTAATCCAATTACCACCCGGACAGACGAGGGAGCGTTCATTCGCAGTCGTATCGTCGAGTTCAGACAGTGGGCCCATGAGCACGATGTAACACTCGAAGGTGGATTTGAGACCCGAACGATCCACTCAGCTATAACGGGCGAGACTCATGAGTTCATTACACTCCCCAGTTTGGTCCTTACAGCCCGACACAACGACACACTCGAATGGATCGTTCCCTTTTCGGGATCCGATGGTCCGGTAACATCGGTGTGGGATCACCTCACAAGCCTCATGAACGAACAACCCGACTCAGAAGAAAGGAGATCACTGCCTGCTGTGGATGTCTGAGTGAGATCAGTAGGGACGGACGTTGTTCAACGTGAACCCCAATTCGGTATACCAACGGAATACATTCTTTGTCCAAACGTAACTATTTGATGATTGTTCCAAACTGGAATCTAAGATAACGATGGCATCCGTAGCTGATAGTCCAGATAACGTAGTGCACAGATAGAACCCGATCGAATAGGGGAGGGGATATTTATTTGGTCAGACCCCAAAGCGACGTGTCATGGTTCAGTCCAACTGGGGAACGTGGTTCATCAACGATGAGGTAGAAGCCGTCGATCCGGACGGACTGTCGATCTGGTATCTCGGTTGTAACGGTTTTATTCTCCGAACCAAATCGACGACAGTCTACATCGACCCGTATTTTGGGAGTGGAACAGCACCGGAGACGATACGGATGCTTCCGATACCGATGGCTCCGACGGACGCGACGATGTGTGATGCAGTGCTTGTTACGCACGAACACATCGATCACATGCATCCGCCGTCCTATGGGCCGCTCGTGGAGACACTCGAGGCCGACCTCTATGCACCCAAAGCAGCATACGACAAGCCGGATTACGATGGCGATATGCTCATCTCAGACGATCAAAAGCACGTTATTGAGGTGGGCGATCACGTCACGATCGGTGATCTCACGGTGAACGTCAGAGAAGCGAATGACCCAGACGCTATCGAACCGGTCTCGTACGTTGTTGAACACACATCGGGAACGTTTTTCCACGCTGGTGATTCCCGTCCTGCAGACGCGTTCAAAGATCTTGCCAGAGAGTTCGATATCGACCTCGGGGCGCTAGCGCTTGGCACGGTTGGGAACGTCTACAAACTCGATTCGAACACAGCAGAAACGACTGACTGGTACAATGATGAAAATCAGATCATTGAGGCTGCGAACGCGCTTGGTCTCACTCGTCTTCTCCCATCACATTATGATATGTGGAAAGGCGTTGGTGCTGACCCAAAGGTGTTGCACGAACACGCCCGTTCGTACGAATATCCCCGCTCTATCGAGATCGTCGAAATCGGAGACCGACTAGAGATTAATAAATCAGGAGTGATCCCGCCAACAATGTTTCAGTCGGTCTAACGACCCAGTGAGTCGATTTACCCCGGCACCGTATCGCATACGTAGGAAATTAACGAAGCCGAAAAATATTCGGTTGTTACTACACAGTGCGTTCACGGCACCACACTTCAACGAAGTAACATGATCTCACTTCCTCACTCATTTCACCGAGTATCGCTTAAACTGACCAACTCATAGCACCACGGCGACGGTATATTCACTAGGATTGGATGAAATAAACTCACCACTAATACGCTCTCCCTGCAATTACAGGCATACACGTGTAATGTTTGTGTGAAAATATTGGAGACAGTAACGCACAATAGATATATAGCTCATTCGTTACAACGGGTTGCTCAACTGGTGGCAGACAGTACGGATAGTAAACGCGAACTAACTCTCTGTTTGAAGTGAGAAGCGTTGTATCGTTTTCACAGCGCTGCCGACAGGCGTAAATCGGCACGATCTGAGGAAAAAGCGCAGATGATGAGAGCTGCGTGCCATCGGTTACGGGAAGATAAACAGTAGCAGTGACCGAAAGGGTCGAGAAAATTCCAAGAGACAGTTGTCTGAATACGTATCACTCACTCGTCTCACACCTGGCTGCAGTGACGAGAGTACAGACAATATCGTATAAAAGGAATTACCTTGCGAATACCGATACTGTACTGGGTGGAGATGGTGATACCATACGGTGAAAAATCGAATGGATGTCATGTCGTGAAACACCAGAACGTATTTCTTCACGTGCGTGGGAGAGACCGTGACAAGATGTTCGAGCCGCAATCATCGGGTGATAAAGACGTAATCGAGTAAACCCGTTCAAATGGATCAAATGGGGCGAAACCCCCCGGGATCATCCCGGTCTCACGTAGACTCGTGTGCACGATATCAACAATGATGAAGTATCGTCGCTGATACTGCACACGGAGGGAGACTCGATAGTCAAAACGTCATTTCACTCCGAAGAACGGCAGTCTGCTCCTACCAATCGATAATGCTTAGTTGTAAACGATTTTGATCAGATACTACTCACCACATAAGATAAACAATACGCGGTTCCAACAATGCCACTGCGGGATACGTGGCCAGCGTAGGCACGAAGTTGTTCTATCAACACACAGTCATTTTTGTGTCAGGTTGGTATAATTTATGATTTAATTTTTTGGTAACAAAATATATACGCCCGAAGTACGACTACTGTCATACTATGGCAACTCATATTACATGCCATCTCCCCACCGACGAGTTCGCCTTGAATCAAACGTTGAGCAGTATCTCTGGCATCTCGCTCACGTGTGAACGAATAGCGGCACTCGGTGACAAGGCAGTCACACCGCTTCTCAGGTTCCGTGGGGCAGATCTCGAACCACTCGAAGCAGCACTCGAGGATGATCCGACAGTCGATGAGTTCGAGGTGCTGACTCATGGGAGAGAAGAAGCGCTGTGTTATATCAGCTGGAACAGCCGGGTGACCCTGCTCGTCCGAATGCTGACAGCGACAGAAGCGCTTGTCCTCTCTGGCGCTGCCACGAAAGAACGCTGGACGTTTCGACTTCTCTTTCCGACGCGGGATGCTCTTTCTCGACTCGACGAATTCTGCACAAACCACAATCTTTCGCTGGACGTGAGCTGCGTTGAGACGTGGGACGGTAACGGCCCCGATCCACTCGGACTTACAGCTGACCAGTACGAGGCGCTCGTTACCGCCTACAAACATGGATACTTCAAGGTTCCGCGCGACATCGTTCTCGACGATCTCGCTGTCGAGATGGGTATTTCTCACCAGGCGCTCTCCGAACGTCTCCGGCGTGGTCACGACACACTCGTCCAGCGAGTGCTTCACCCAGCATCGATCGAACCCGATACCGACGACGAAACAACAAGCACGGAGTCAAAGTCGTCGGAAACATCACCAGTGCCATCGTCTCGGCTGCCAACGGTCAACCTCGACTAGGAGTTTGCGTCGGGAGGGAGAAAAGACGAAATTTGCGATTCATTCGATTTTCAGTTCAATCGAGATACATCGTTGCGAGAGCATAGATGAATGCAGCGTGCGACCACGCTAGTGGAGAGGCAAAGTAGTAGGAACCATCTTGGCTTCTCGTTTCGACGAGATATCCCGTCTCGGTCGTTTCGTTGCTCATCTCTTTGATCAACGCATCACCCTGCTCCTGATCGCCACGCGAGTAGAACATCGCGGCCGACATCAACGATGCCGGAACCCAATCGTCCCACGCTGAGCCAACCATATGGGACAGTTCAGCGAACAGCTGATCATCTGTGTCGTACGCGTCGGCCCACTCGGTCGGATAGATGGCACAGGCATCGTACAGCATGACTTCGCTACCGCCGTTCATCACGAGACGAGAGGGATTACTCGGTCCCTGATCGAACAGCTCACGCTTGATCGCATTGCCGACGATTCGAGCGGCGCGCCGGTACGGCGTTCCATCCTCGCCTCGCAGTTCGGCGAGCATCGCTCCGTCCTGAAAGCCTCGATAGGCAAACGCGTTCGTCCAGAGACTCTGGCGGACATCAGAGGGATACTCTGCGATATCGGGTGACGCTGCGAGCAGACCATTTCCGTCGATCACATCAATTGTGTAGTCGAGCGCCTGTTCAACCGCTGGCCACGCTCTCTCGACGAACTGCTCGTCACCGGTTTCTCGATAGACCTCCGCGACTGCCCACACGAACAATGGTTGTTGATCGTTTTCGACAGCAATGATTCCGGTGAACCCTCCCTTGCTGTTGTAGCACTGCCTGAACGAGCCATCCGATTCTTGCACAGCAGGACAGAAGCCGGCCAGAAGCTCCTTGGCCGGTTCCGGTTTCCCCATCCGTGCGAGCGCGACGGCTCCAAACGCGTTGTCTCGAATCCACGACGGATAGTACATCGGTTGCAGATTCGGAGAGGCCGAGAGCGAACCGGATTTAGGATCGATGAGTTTTCCGAGTGTGACCGCAGAGCGGACGTACAGATCGGTGAATGAATCTGGAATATTCTCCAGCTCAAGGTCTGAAATCCACGTCTCCCACCACGATTCAACGGCTTCCTGTCGCTCTTTTTGATCGGCGTCGGTGAGTATCGACGGTGTTGCAGTCGGCTGTGCACTCCCAGATGTACCGCTGATGAACACCGAGATATCCTCTGTTTCCCCCGGAGGGAGAGTAACATCGACCAGCAATCGCCCGCTGAGATACTTCCCAACAGCACTGTTCCCGAGAGAGAGCGCTCCATCGGTCTCAGTACGGACTCGATCGGCGTTTGACCAGATTCGGAGCTCGTACGGGCCTTGGACGTCGTCCCAATGGAGATCGTCCGACCCTGTGAGACGGTTTATATTCGAGTTCCAGACAGCGAACGTCTGATCGTTGTCGTTCACGTTTGCACGCGTGTGGTAAACAAAAGAACACGTTTGGCGCTCTTTTGCCGTGTTTTCGAGTGTGAAATCGCGGACGACTGTCTCCGAACCGGGATAGACGTAGGCGGACTCGGTGACCACGAAGTCATCACAAGCAGCCGTAATGTCGAGAATCCCGGAGTGGCCACGGTACTCGATCTCGTGTCCGGTGCCATCGTCCCAGAACCACGTTCGTTCGTTCGCCAGTTCGATCCCGGCGAACCCACCTTCCATCGGCTTAGATTGCTGCTCGTGGCCACGACCACTGACGTAAAACGGTATCTGATGGGTGAACCCAGTGTGTGGAAACAAGAGCGTGCTCAATCGACCCGTCGCAGTGAAGCCCGCACCGATCCCGTCGATCGGCGTGGAAACGAATCCAGCCGTTGGATTGAACTGCTGTAACGCCTCTAACTCTCCTGCAAACAACCACGAACAAAGCGACGAAATATGCGAGCGATTGTACACCCAGTCAGCCACCGACGGTTTCGATAGATGTCGGAGTCCGTTTGCCGCCATTTGCATCCGCTGTCGTGTCCCTGTAGACAGAGATGCTAGTTGTCCCACCGATTCGATAACAGCGTTCTCGACCGTTGATCTGCCTCGTGTCATAGCATCCACGTAGTAACACACCCCAGCGACCACATCACGCTACGCCGATGAATGCGCCACCTATCGTCGCTCTATTCGTTTCATAGCTCGTAAACGTTTCTGTGCCCCTGTGGAAGACTGCCCTGAGTCCATCTTTCGACGCGGGAGCGGTGCGCTGTCGACGAATCGAGATGGATACGAGCGGACAGACGACATCCCAGCGAACGTTCCAGAACATCAGCGACAATCCCCGGATAGCGTTCAGACCGTGAGTTCCTCACTGTGAGTGTGTTACCAATAGCTCACTCAGGGAACCCACAAAAACGTTCGCTCCACGCGGAACACGAATCAGCACATAGACTTCGACGAACCATATCTTCCGTTCGATCATCACTAATTCGTGGCGTTCTTCTCAATCCGTTATACGATGACTCACGAAGATCCCGCTCGATACTCTATTACATCCCATTTGAGTATTCGAATATATCGCTTTATTTCATCATACATCCCCCAAAGGAGGATGATGATACTGCAAGCACTATCAATATGAAGTTACCCCACATCACACCATCCATGCCTCACTGCCAGAACTGTGATGCATTCGTGTCGAGACAGTACGCGCGTGTCTTTACCCCCGATGGTATCGCCAACCCTCGCGTCTGCCCGAACTGCGAAGACAAGGTTCGTGATGGAAACAGCGTTCGGGACGTGCACAATTGATCATCCGCGATCTATCGCCGTCTTGTCCACAGCAGATCGAAGCAGAGCTTCCGAGAGTGTCGTCATGTGTCGTCAACCGTGGCCCTCACGCTACCCACGATTGATACGATCGACGGTTCGTTTTCGAATGTACATTCGACGGCTCAACGCACCAGTAGAACACACAACCAATCGCTGAGAATCAGCTCCAAAGACAACACAAATACAAACACGAAGAGACGTAGTGCACAGTAAGCAACGAATACACGTTTTCTATCCCGAGCCTATCGATTCAGTAATCATCCATTTCCATACCACCACAGACGGCCCAGTACACACTCACCGGGATGTGTGCGATGATGGGGAGTAAATTCTACAGCACGGCGGATGATCAGGTTCGTTTTTGGATTTCTTCACGGAGGATGCTGCTCACCAGCTCGCCGTCCGCTTTCCCTCGGAGGGCTCCCATACACTCACCCATCAAAGCAGAAAACGCCCCCATTCCTTCTTCACGGATCTGACCCTCGTTGCGCTCTGCGATCTCGGCGATCGTCGTTCGCACAGTCTCGTCGTCGACACCGGAAAGACCGGCCTCGTCGACGGCTTGGTCGGCAGTTAGATCCGGCTCGTTCGCCAGCACGGTCAGCACGTCGGTGACACCTTCCTTTGCGAGTTCGTCTTGGGTGACGAGTTCGAGCGTCTCAATGAGATGCTCCTCGCGCAACGTTTCCACCGGAACATCGTCTCGTCGTAGTTCTGTGATGGTTCCTTCGAGCGTCCGTGCAGCGAGCGTCGGATCGATTTCCTGTTCGACTGCTCGTTCGAAAACGGGCATCCAGCGGCCATAGGCGACCTGTTCTGCGAGCGTCGAATCGAGATCGAGATCGGAGACGTAGCGTTCGCGCTTTTCGGTGAGCAACTCGGGCGTCTGGACATCCGAAGGGTCGATACTGACCGGCGAAACGTCCGTTTCGGGGTACATTCGTGCTGCCCCAGGGAGCGGTCGGAGATACTCCGATGTCGTATCGGGGTTCGCGCCTCTCGTCTCCTCGGGGACACCGGTAATCGCATCACGAGCTCGTTCGGCAACTGCCTCGATCGCCTGCGTGGAGATCGATTCTGGTGCGGCGACCAGCGCAACTGCATCGTCCTCGCTTGCACCGACAGCCTCGCGGAGCGCATCAACTTCGTCTTGTGTGACGCCGTAGGCGGGTAGCTCGTCGGTATGGAAGACGCCGCCCGCGCCGCTTCGCACAGCGTGATCGGAGAATTCGGTACCAAGGCGTCGGTCGGACTGTATCTCACGACCAACGAGACCGTCGAAGCCAAACAACGGAACAGCGCGTACTGCGTTCGCGCTTGCGATGACGCCGCTGTCAGTGTCCTCGAACACGCCCGTTACGTCTACGGGATCACCGACGCTCGCGCTTCGTTCCTGAAGGGTTTCGCTGATTTCGATCAGGTGAACCTGCCGTTTTACCTCGTTTTCGACGATTGCTGCGATGTCGTCGAGACTCTGGACACCCTTTAGTTCGACACGCGCCCCATCCTCGATCGAGACGTTCACGTCCTGCCGGATAGTGCCGAGACCGCGCTTTACTGCCCCTGTCGATCGGAGCAGCATGCCGATGGTAGCGGCGGCTTCCTGTGCCTGCTCCGGTGTACGGAGGTCCGGCCCGGTTCCAATCTCGACGAGCGGAATGCCGAGCCGATCGAGGCTGTAGGTGACACCGGCATCTGTCTCCTCGACGCGCTGGCAGCTCTCCTCTTCGATGAGAAGGTCTGTGATCGTCACTGGACCGTCGTCGGTTTCGATCTGTCCATCAGTAGCGATCAGAGTAGACCGCTGAAACCCGGACGTGTTCGAACCATCGACGACGATCTTACGCATGATGTGTGCCTGATCGACGGGGTTCATATCGAGGAGCTTCGCTATTTCGAGCGCCACCGAAAGTGCCTCCTCGTCGATTCGATGTGGTGGTTCATCGTCCTCCTCGACGAGACATGTCGTATCATATCCGAGATACGTGAACTCACGTTCGATTCGGCTCTCTTCGAGCGCAGCCTCGTCGATTTCGCCAAGTTCGCTCCGAGTAGGATGTAAATACCGAGTGATCTGTCGTGTCGCATTTGCCGGCTCGCGTCGAACTGTTGGACATTCACAGAAGAGTTTCGTGGCTGTATCGAGCTGCTGGTGGATCTCTAATCCGGACATGAGACCAACCTCCTCATAGTCGTATGCGGTCATTATGCGACGGTCAGGGATGGAACAATAAAAAACCGTTTAGTCGCGTTCGCCGATCCTCACACTGACACGACGATTACGGTGGAAGCCAGTGTTTCGTGTCGCTGCTCGCTAACTCGTCCGGATCGTCGCTCGTCGCGGACTGTCGGACTGTCCGATAGCGCAGACCAGCTTCTTTCATCAACCGCCGACAGCTCGGTAGTGAGTAATCGACGCCAAAGATATCGTCGATGTACTGACTGACGAGCTCTGGCGACCACGTCAGAGCGTCGTATCCGACCTGCTGTGGTGGCTGATGGAGGATCTGTTTCAATCCGTCTTGTTGTTGTGACGAGAGTTTCCGGGGACGACCGGATCTGTGCGCGTCGTGAACGGCCTCTGTAAGCGGTTGCTCTTCGAGCCGTTTGAGCCAGCTGTAAATCGTCCTACGCTGTACCCCATACCACTCAGCGAGTTCGGTCTGCGTTATACCGTTTTTGTACGCAATAGCCGCGAGCAGCCGCTTAGTCGGTTTCTTTCCCTCGACAGTATCAAGGGCCTGCTGGAGATCTTCGAGCGAAATTGATTCGAAGTGATCCATTACCATTGGTTGTGGTTCCGAGTAGAAAGTTCTAACGAATACCATCACAGATCGCCCAAAGAGAAACCCTCACGGTTGTCGAATGATTGCAGAGGGTCGAGAAACGTTCGGAGGTCAAACCCAATTGGTCGGGGGTAGGGTCTCCGTATCGTGTGCTCGCTCGATGATCGGTTGTGAGTAGAGAGTACGACTGCGATACGACACAGCAGAGGATCGGAGGAAAATCAGCACGGTCATCGGTTCAGCGCATTACAACGGTACGCGTGTAATTAAACACACTCGAAACGAAAGGCTAATTCGACCCGAGAACAGTGCTTGATCGGTGTCTACCAGTTGGTTGGCGCTCCATCACAGATTCTTTACTGCTGTCTCCGGCTGGATTGGTAATCGAATGGGAGTACGACACCCAACAAAAGAGTAAATAAATTCATACCGATAATAACAACTCTTCTCAGAGCAATTCTCTCGCTATATACGGAATAAATTATACATTCGTGCTATTCAATGCTGAATATTATTGGCGGTGTGG
The DNA here is from genome assembly GCF_023276375.1 of Halocatena marina. GTDB lineage: Archaea > Halobacteriota > Halobacteria > Halobacteriales > Haloarculaceae > Halocatena > Halocatena marina. The sequence goes on from NZ_JALLPK010000001.1 coordinate 3,085,319, forward strand.
TGTCGTACAGTTCCGACAGCACGACTCTCTTCGGACTCGTATTACCGCGCGGTATACACACTCACATCTGCTTCGATCGGTGAAAGAAGGGCTTCACAAGTATTTTCAACATCTAAGATGCCGTAATAAAATATACCGAGTTTTCTGCTCTGTCTCTTTCGTCCTGATGTCCATTGCGATGCAGAGGTGTGATTCAGCAATATACACATAACAAAATATCATAATAAAGTCAGATAGTACGGTATCGAATAGGTGAGATCCATCGTAAAGTGATGAGATAGAAGTCGAAGAGTCGCCTAAAAGCAGTCGTACCGTGTGATGAGCCGCCTATCGAAAATATAAATTCTAGATGTAAAGGATAAGCAGTAATTAAGTAAGAGTGAGAGTTCTCATCAATGCGGGAACGAACAACACAAGAGCAGCAGTGTGATTTCTACATCGTCGATGTATTTACAAACAAGCCGCTTACAGGGAATCCACTGCGTGATAGTCGGACGATTCAGTACAAATACTTTTATTGACTAAAATTTAACATATCGTTTCAGTATATACGGTATACTACGAAATACAATCATTTATTTGAAGTAAGGCGTTGTTATGCAGACGATCTGTGGCAAATATCGTTCGAGCAATTCGAGGAAGTCAACTCTAGACCGACCGTTGGGATGGCTCAGTCGTCGAACGAAGAATCATCAGAGCGTGATGGTGGGATTCATCTATCGTGTGCGTGAAGACGACTCATGAGTGAAGCCGCTGGTGAGTTTCAGCAGTTCGCAGCGCAGGAATCTCGTGGTTCGTCACCACTCTATGCCCACCTCTCAAGAGAAATCTGCGAAGATCCCGAACTGCTTGCGCTTGCCGAGTGTGTTCCCACAGCTCAGCCGACGCCAAATCTATTGTTCGCTGCGGTCCAGTACCTGCTGTTCGAGACGCCGGAGCACCCACTCGCCTCGTACTATCCAAGTATCGCTGCGGATCCCTTGCCGGTTGATGATGAGACGTATCCGCTCTTTCGCGCGTTCTGTCTCGATAACAGGGATCAACTCCAGTCGATTCTCGGGACGCGGCGGGTCCAAACCAACGCGGTGCGCCGTAGCGCGGTGTTACTGCCCGCGTTTGAATATTTGTTCCAGCGCACAAAGCGCACCCCGCTTGCGTTGCTCGAAATCGGTCCGAGTGCGGGGTTGAATCTCTGTTTGCACCAGTTCGGCTACGATTACGGAGACGCTGGCCGCTGTGGTGAGCAGACGGCAGCCGTCCAACTCAATTGCACTGTTCGCGGAGCGCTCGCTCCACCCCTTCCAACGACCATGCCGACCATCGGCTCTCGAATTGGGATTGACGTGCGGCCGCTCGATGTCAGTGCCGTCGAGGACAGTAAGTGGCTCCGAGCGTTGATATGGCCAGAACACACAAAGCGCCAGCAGCATCTCGCTTGCGCAATCGAGACTGCACAACGCGATCCACCGACACTCGTGGCGGGGGATGCAGTCGATCGCCTCGAAGCGGTCTGTTCACGCATTCCAACCGACGAAACCCTCTGTCTATTCAATACACACGCGTTGTATCAGTTCTCACAGACGGCACGCGAGCAACTCCTCGATCGGATCACAGCACTCGGAAAACAGCGGGATCTCTTCTGGCTGTCGTGTGAGTACTCCCCGCGATTACTTGCGCCAGTTGCGCAGTTGCTCGCCTTCGAAAACGGTACTAAGAGCGCATCACTGTTGGCGATGTACCAATCACACGGCGAATGGATCGAGTGGATCGATGCGGCCTCGGGAGTTCGGTAATCACTCGTCTCCGAGAATGCCCGGCTCGGTCATCTTCACTGGATCGAGCACTTGGTCGGCTTCCGCTTCGGTGAGATATCCCTTCTCGACAGCGACTTCGCGGACGGTTTTCCCCTCTTTGAGTGCAGTCTTCCCGACTTCGGCGGCCTTATCGTAGCCGATACTCGGATTGAGCGCAGTTGCAAGCGCCATGCTCCGCTCAACCTGTTGTTCACAGTGTTCCCGATCGGCTTCGAGTGGGGCAATGAATCGCTCTGCGAACACACTGCTAGCGTTCGAGAGCAACTCGACCGACTGGAGAACGTTGTGCGCGAGGACGGGCTTATAGAGGTTGAGGTCGATCTGTCCGTCCGCCGCGGCGACCGAGACTGCCGCGTCGTTACCGACAACCTGCTTGTGGACCTGATTAACCGACTCGGCAACAACAGGGTTGATCTTCCCTGGCATGATCGAAGAGCCGGGTTGGTTTTCAGGCTGGTCAATTTCGCCCAATCCGTTCCGTGGTCCCGAAGCGAGCAGACGGAGATCGTTCGCGATCTTGTTCACCGAGCCAGCGACGACCCGGATCGCGCCGTGGATCTCGCTCATCGCGTCGTGGGCGGCTTGGGCCTCGAAGTGGTTGTCTGCCTCACGGAACGGAAGTCCCGTCTCCTCTGCGATATATTCAGCGGCGCGTGGTGGGAACTCAGGATCGGTGTTCAGGCCGGTTCCGACCGCTGTTCCACCGAGAGCGAGTTCTGCCAATCGTGGCGTGGCGTCTTCGAGGCGGGTAATTCCCTTCTCCACCTGCGCGCGGTAACCACCGAACTCCTGCCCGAGCCGGACCGGTGTCGCATCTTGTAGATGCGTGCGGCCGGTTTTTACGACATCGTCGAACTCCGTTTCTTTCGCCGCGAGTGCATCACGAAGCGCTTCGAGTGCGGGCAACAGATCGTCCTCGACGGCTTCGAGCGCAGCGATATGCATCGCGGTCGGGATAACGTCGTTGCTCGATTGGCCGAAGTTGACGTGATCGTTCGGATGTATCTCCCGTGAACCGATCGTCCCGCCGTAGCGCTCTGTTGCTCTGTTGGCGATGACTTCGTTTGCGTTCATATTCGAGGACGTGCCGCTCCCGGTCTGGAAGACATCGACGGGGAACTGATCGTCGTGTTCGCCATCGATGACCTCGTCCGCAGCCTCGATGATACAGTCCGCTTTGTCGGTGGCAATGTGATCCAAATCGCGGTTCGCCCGTGCAGCCGACTTTTTCACGATTCCGAGCGCGCGGATGAAGCGCCGACCGAACGTGACGGAGCTGATCGGAAAGTTCTCGACTGCCCGCTGAGTCTGTGCGCCCCAATATGCGTCTGCTGGGACCTCTACCTCACCAAGACTGTCTCGCTCGATTCGATAACCCTGATCGCTCATGTACGTGAACTCTCTTCTCGAACAAGCGTAAAACCCATCGAAAGCCATCGGCGACCGATCTCACCTACGATTTGATCACCATTTATTGGTCCATCGGTGTCCATTCACCAGAAAGCATTTATAAAGATAGGACCACCTTCGAGTTATGTCACAGAGATGGTGACAAAACGAAGTGAAAACGGGTGATTATCTATTCATCTACTTATTTATAATTCGAATCGGAGAACGGGCAAAAGTGTCTGACGAAACAGGGATAGTAAGAGTATGACGGATACAACGACCACAATACGTAGTCAGATCCTTACAACAATAGTGACGTGTTCGGTCTTTGTTGGAGCGATCGTGGTGGGATTGCTCGTTGTCGTCGCAAGCGTTGGAAGTGTGAGTGCTATCGCCACGCACGATAGTGAATCATTCGTGACTAATGACGTCACCGAAGCGAACAGCGACGCTATCGATGCTACGATGGATGTCGGGGGGAATGTAACCGTCCAGTCCCTCACGTCGGATACTCAGGGGACACTGACGATCCAAACAGCCCCATCATCCAGTTCATTGGATACAGTCACCAACGTTTCTGCAGCTGCTGTGGATGACCAGACGATCGCCATCGATGACGCTCTGATCCTCCGTCTGTCGTCGACGGAGCTGTCGAACGCGATCGCTTCGGGTAACGGATCGTCGGGCACCAACGCCGAACGGCTTCTCGAGCTGGAACAGTCCGGCGACATCGACATCGACATCACACAGACAAATGACGACGACGCCAAGAGACTCGACCTCGGGGCAACGGTGGAGAACGGCGGACTCAAAGTACTCCACGCAGGAAGTGTTCTGTATATTGTCATCGACACAGAGCGGGCGGAGTTCAAGCGCGGAGAGCAGACAGTCGATGCAGCGCCAGATGATCAGTTCGAAGTGACCGTTACCGGAAACGAGACGTCGGTGTCAGCGGATTTCGAGATTGAACCACGGGCAGCGTCGTTCGATACCACAGACGATCAGGGAACGATCGCTGTCAAAGCAGAAACCAACCAAACAGTATCTGGGGAGACAACCGTGGCTCCGGGGACGTACCTCACAATTCGGGCGCAATCAGACAAACGATCTTCGTTCGTTATTACACGGACGACGTCGGTGGAGTCTGACGGAACATTCGATCTCGATTTCGACTTTACCAACGTCACGAAAGGGACGTCATTCGATCTAACAATTCCGAATCAAGGATTCGAAGACAACGCATCAACCGCAGGAATTGTACAACGGCCATCGACTGCTTCGGTGAGCGTCAACAATCAGAATATCGGAGCGAACGAGACACAGACCATCGTTGTCAGGTCTGTTAATCTCTCCGAGGGTGGGTTCATAACGGTGCACGATCGGTCGTTCTTCGATACCGAGAACGAGACAAAGCCAGCACAAAGTCTTCGAGGGGCCAAATATATTAGACCTGGTCTACAGAACAACACATCAATTGAGCTTGATATTCCATATAAACGCAGCGGTACGGTTGTCGTTGTTCCGTACCACGATACGAATGGAAACCATGAATTGGACATCACGACCGGAGACGAGCCATACGTAGGGGCCGACGGTGGGCCGATCGCCAACTCGGCGAACGCGTCTGTCGGAGACGGAATCGGACAAGGAACGACCACAGAGCTTGATCCCCAGAATGAGACGGTGCCGTCTGTGCCGTCGCCGGTCAATGGCACAGACGATTATGCCCTCCCGAATGGGAGTGATGGAACGGGCACTCACGCACTCGACGGCGCAACCGGATCGAACGAAGACGGCGAAAGAGGGGACGAATCGAATATCGGTAACAAGAAAACGACGCTCAAAGCCGATGGAACCACAGAAACAGATGGTCCCGGATTCGGACTCGCTGCGGGAGTCGTAGCTATCGGCGTGATAACGTTGCTTTCAGCCCACAGAACGCGAGAGAACTGAATTGACATCACTCCAGCTTGTCCGACCATGTCACAATACCAGAGCGTTTCTTCGTGTCATTATTCGACGCACAATAGCTATGCGTTCTCTGGTTCATGTGGTAACTGATGGTTGAGTCGTTGTTTCGCGTGCTTGATTGGGCCCAACAGTTCTCTGATCCGTTGGCATGGTTGGTGCTTGCTGCTTTCCTCGGTGGCGCAGCACTCGAATACGTGGGGCGAGACAGTGCTCGAACGCTCACTGTTGTGGCGTGGATCCTGTTCGCTGCGTTTTGGTTTTCGTTGATCCACCACTACCTCATCGATTCGAAGAGTATCATCGAAGGCATCGGTAGTATTATCGCAGTCCCAGCAAGCGTCTACACGGGATATCTCCTCTTGCGCGGTCGGGATTCGCTTTTCGTTCTTTCCCGAGCTATTGCCGCCATGGGGCTCATTTTCCTGCCATTCGAGGCGATCCCTATGTTGACAACGGGATTGATCGAGATCGTAACTCATCAGACAGAGCTCCTAATGGGAGTGTTTGGGCAGACTGCGCCCGCAGATTATCGTGTTGTTAGTGGTGCAGTCGTCGGACGCCCGGATCGCAGGAGCACATTCCTGTTTGTCGCAGAGAACGGCCATCGGCTAACGTATACGATTCGTATTGCCTGTACAGGACTCGGGAGCATGGCTATCATTGGCGGCCTCATCGCCGCCGTTCGTGCTCCACTCGCACAAAAATTCCGCGCGCTTTCGGTGTCGCTGCCCGTGATCTATGCGCTCAATCTCGTTCGCAACACATTTATTGGGCTTACGTTCGGCCAGCAACGCCTCCATATCGCTCCGGATCTCATTCTGGGGCTGTTTTCTGCCACCGACCCCTACAGAGTGTCGTACTTCATCGCTGATCGTATCCTCGCTCAGAGTCTCTCGGTCGTCGCACTTGTTGGAATTACGTGGCTCGTCGTCCGCGAACTCCCAGTCGCACTGGTCGTCGTCGAGGACCTCCTCTACATGGTGACCGGAACCGAGTACGACTTGCACGCGATCAATTGAGGACGGCTCAATCGAGCGTTGGCAGGAGGCCCACCGGTGCGCCTGCGAGTTCTCGTAGTGCGTCGCTTTCCATGTGGTGGAGATCCCCCGGAATGACGAGCAAGTGGAGAGGAGCACCGAAGTTGTGGTCTGCGAGCACAGAGAGACTATCTGCTTCAATAACGGGATCGGAACTCCCAGCACGACAGACCGCAACGGCAAGCGTCCCGTCATCATCCTCAGTCTCGTACGCCGACGAGAGCAACGCAGCAGCGGTATCAGCGGTCATGTACTCACCTCGGTCTGCTTTGATATCCAGATAGACGAGCGTGTGCAGACCGCGCTCGCGGTTGTCGTCGATGGTGTCGATAACGCTTTGTGGGACACTGTCTCCGCCGTGAGCGTACGGGAACGGAAGCGTCGTGGCCTTTCCGAATCGGTAGTTCTGCAGCCCAGTTAGTGAGCTTGCTGCCGATGCGGCCGTGGTCCCGTGGATGATTCGGGTGTCGATATTTCGTGCTGTGGCTCGGAGACGGAGATCGACGTGTGTGGTCGAAATCATCGGATCGCCCCCGGTGAGAAAGACGACCTGTTCGGTTTCCGCAGCGTCGAGAATCGAACCTGGTTCCTGTTCGATGCCTGCGCGTTCGCGCACCTCAATCGAGACATCGTGATACGATTCGAGTTTTTCGATGGTGGTTCCGGCGAGTTGGCTGGTGTAAAATTCCGCAACAACGTGATCCGCACCGGCGAGCGCCTCCCGTCCCTCGACGGTGATCGAGCGCTCGTCGAACAAACCGAGACCGACGAACGTGAGCATGGACGAACTGCGTGACCGACCGGGTTAAAGAAAGCGAACGGCAGACGGGGTGATAGATACTACTGCGAGGAACGAGTAGTTGGGTCGAAGCGTCAGACTTAGCCTCGCTGGACGGTGATCACGCTCATGGTTGAGGTCCCCTGTGTCCGCGTTCGACCCTCGGAGGGCGAATCGACTCGACGAGCACTTGCTGGGGGTGAATTCTTGCATCCGAGCTATGAGATCACAGTTGTAGACGGATGGCTCTACATCCCTGTCGTGGATGCGCCCGACGACTACACTGTCGTCGTTCGAGACGCTCCCGAGCGCAATCGCCAGACGATGCCCAGCGATATCCTTGGATACGAGCCGAGTTACGAACGACTCGGCGAACTCGCAATCCTCGATGAAGACGACCCAGAGCGAGCACGAGAGATCGCCGACGCGCTCTGTTCCTCAGACCTTCCCATCGAAAGCACCGTCAACCGAGCGTCGAAGGTGAAAGGTGACCTCCGCGTGCGCGAGTGGGACGTGCTCGCTGGCGATACAAACACAATTCACCGCGAGTATGGCAACGAATTCGCACTCGATGTCGCGCAAGTGTACTTCTCACCACGGCTCGCAACTGAACGCCACCGCGTTGTCGAACAAGTTCAGGGAGAAGAGCAGTTCATCGACATGTTCGCTGGTGTTGGTCCGTTTGTCGTCCCCGCCGCAGCACGTGGCGCGAAAACGGTGGGTGTGGATCTCAACCCGGCAGCGATCGAGTTTCTCCGGGAGAACGCCCGTCGGAATGGCGTCGAAGAACGTGTTACGGCCATTCACGCCGACGTACGAGAGATCGCGTACGACGATTGGGCAGATCGACTCGTGATGAACCTCCCGCACAGCGCAAACGAGTTCCTCGAGACGGCTGTCCGGCTGGCGGGTGATGAGTGTGTGCTCCACTACTACGATATCCAACACGAAGACGACCCGTTTGGACCCGGTGAGCGAGCGATTCGGGACGCAGCGTCGGAGTACGACGTCAGTGTCGAAACACAGCACACGGTGCGATCGTACGCTCCACACGAAGTGAACGTCTGTCTCGATGTCCGACTGATGCGGTGACTGAGATTTCGACGCTGTGGCGACCCAATTCCTGAGTTGATGAAAGAACTCATCGCAGGGGTTCTCTTGATTGCCAGTGGTATTCGTTCATCGAAGGATCCACTACCGAAACGCAATACGTAGCAGTGTGGGCTTGTTCTTGGTGTTTTTCTCGGGAGCCTTGTCTCGCTGCTCGAAGTGGTTACGGAGATCACGTCATAGAATCCAACAGATTCGGCCTGACACACAGACTGCGGTACGATGTTGTTTCAGGAACATCAAATGTACCCTTCCTGAATGTGGCACAATGCTCCGCAGGTAAACATCAATTCTACCAAATCGCAGCAAAGATTGTATACTGTATAGAGCTTCTATGCATTTGATAAAGTAATTCCGTACAAAGCCAGTGGAGGGATTTGAACCCTCGGCCTAATCCTTACGAAGGATTCGCTCTGCCGGCTGAGCTACACTGGCGCGTTTGTACACCACCGACAGTTACTATTCGATCCAAGAGCAGTATAAGGATTCCGGAGTGCACTCGCCGTCGGGAGACGAACGCATTGCACACTATCAAACACTCTCCATCAACGTTGCTGATGATGATCCCGAGAAGAATGAGGAGGAATACGAGCAACGTGACAAACAGGAAAAACCGATCGGCAGTGCTCATAGGAGCCATCACGAGTACCTCTTTCGAAGTCAGTGGATCCGTCGACTGCTGTCGGCGTGAGCAGGTGGCGATTGGTCGGATTCGATCGCCTCCGTTAGAATTGAGGCAAGCGTTTTAACAGCCTGTTCGTGCTCCTGTTTCGGATGATACACCGCTGTCGGTGACGTATCGAGTGTCCGGTACGATGTGAGCTCCTCATCGGAGAGATCACCTCGGGTTTGCATCACAACGCACACTCGATCGAGCAGCCCGTGGAGATAGATGAAATCTTGCTTTCTCACAATATTATCGCTACGTGTTCAACATTACTGAACACTCCGAGGGTCGTGTTACCTACCCACATATATCAATTCACACCAGTAGCGAGTTCACTTTCCGAAGCACACCAGACCCATCAGGGCCACAAGCGTCTTCACACAATTCGTTTACTGCTGTTCTCGTTCTTGTCCGTGTTCGTGTTCTCGTTCGCTCTCACGCGTTCCGAGCGTTGTGATTGTTGGTGATTGCGTAACCGGGTGTCGATGGACGTGAGGGCGGCCACCGAACGCTTCCGCGATAGTGGATTCGGTGAGGACAGATTCAGGGGGACCGGCTGCAAGCACACGGCCGTCCGAGATGACGACGATGGAATCACAAAAGCGTGCTGCGAGATCGAGATCGTGGATCGCTGCAAGAGCTGTCGCGCTCTCGTCGACCAGATCACGAACGAGTTCTAGCGTTCGCACTTGATGGGTGATGTCAAGGCTGGCTGTCGGTTCATCGAGCACCAGCGCGGGTGCATCCTGTGCGAGTGCGCGGGCAAGAAGAACCCGCTGGCGTTCACCACCACTCACGGAACCAGCAGACCGATCGGCCAGATGGCTGATGTGAGCCCGTCGGAGCGCTCGTTCGACAGAGTCATCGTCATCGGCACGCTGAAACCGCGAGCGGTGTGGTGTTCGTCCCATTGCGACGACATCCCGGACGGAGAACTCGAACGAGATGGTTGTGTCCTGTGGAACAGTTGCGACCAGCCGAGCAGCAGCGCGGCGAGAGAGAGAGCGAACGTCGTTCCCATCGATCGAGACGGTTCCCGAATCGGGCGTGAGTACGCCGTTGATCGTCCGCAAGAGCGTCGTCTTCCCGGCTCCGTTCGGACCGACGAGTGCGACGAACGACTGAGCAGGCACCGAAAACGAAACACTGTCGAGAATTGGTGTTCCGCCGAGCGATACTGCGACGTTTTCCACATCAATCATCGGGGTGGTCTCACGGGTCACAGTCGATGCACCTCTCGGCGGCGGAGCAGATACAGGAAAAACGGCGCACCGAGTGCTGCTGTCACGATACCGACGGGGAGTTGTGCGGTTCCCGAGCGCGCGATCGTATCCGTCGCAACGAGAAACACCGCACCAGCGATAGCGCTTGTCGGCAACAGAATGCGGTGGTCCGGACCGACGAGCAGGCGAAGCATGTGGGGAACGATGAGTCCGACAAATCCGATGACTCCCGCTACCGAGACCGCGGCCGCAGTGATGAGACTCGATACTGCGAGGAGAATCCGCTTTGTTCGCTCGACGTTGATTCCGAGTGTCCGAGCGTCCTCTTCTCCGAGCAGGAGAACGTTCAAGTCTCGCGTGAAGACACAGAGGAGGACGAACGCGATCAGTGAGATACTCAACGAAATGGTGACATCATTCCAGCTCGCGCGAGCGAGATCACCCATCAGCCAGTGGAGCACTGTATTGATGCTCCGACCAGCCTGTAACAGCATGTACGAGACGACCGCCCCGAGAAACGTCTGAACCGCGACACCAGCCAAGAGAAGCGTCGCAACGGGCGTCCGTCCGTTTTTCGTCGCAATGAGATAGACAGAAAACGCAGTGACGAGCGCAGACAGGAAGGCGATCCCCTGCAATCCAAACGGGATTGACAGCGAAAACACGAGCGTCGCTACTGCACCGACCGCTGCACCAGAGGAGACGCCAATAATCGATGGGTCCGCCATCGGATTACGGAAGAATCCTTGCATAACGGTCCCCGCGGTCGAAAGGGCGAATCCGACGACTGCGGCGAGCACGATCCGAGGGAGACGGAGGCGATTGACGATGATCTGTTTGGATCTTGGTACAGGAAAATCGAACGGATGGACGAACGAGATATCGAGCGCCAACCACGGAGCGTGCCCGATGGTGGTCGCCATCCAAACCGGATCGATCGTCACTGCGGGGACTGAGACCGCGTTGAGTATGGCCTTTGCTACGACCAATGCCGAGATGCGCACCGGCCCGATGGTCACGCTCCAAATAACGGTCAGAACGAGCAAACATAGCAGACCAACCGACCACCAAATGGTCCGCATCCATCGTCGCATGTTCACAAGCTTGGTTGGATTAGATAAATATTTATTGCAAACGAACGCTCCAAATGAATGATGAAACAGAAGCGACTGATAGCATGCTTCGCCGTCGTGCTTGTGCTCACCGCCTCACTGGCAGCGGGAGCAGGAGCAGGGGTATCAACAGGAACGGTACAGTCCGCGTCCGCACAGCCGACGTGTTCGTTCCCGTTCGAAAAGACCGATGCGACGGGGACAGCGGTAACAGTCGAGAGTGAACCTGGCCGCGTTGTTGCGCTCCAACCGAGCGCGGCACAGACCATGTGGGAGATCGGCGCAAAGAAGAAGGTTGTCGGCTTGCCCGTTGGCCCGTACACTTCGTTCCTGAACGGTTCGAAATCGGGCGATCGAACAGACATCACAAAGCAAGACGGCTACACCACGAACATCGAGTCGGTTGTCTCGCTGACTCCCGATCTCGTACTCGCGCCGAACGTCGTGAGTAACGAAACGGTAGAGAAGCTCCGTAGCGCGGGGCTAACAGTCTATAAGTTCAAAAGCGGTCGATCAATCGAAGATATCTACAGGAAAACCACGCTAACGGGGCAACTCGTGGGTGCGTGTCAAGGAGCAAATCAGCGCGTCGAAGCGATGAACGAAACCGTCTCGTCGATTGAGTCGGCTGTCGAGAATCGTGACCGTCCGCGCGTTCTCTACCTCATGGGTGATGGGTACACTCCCGGAAACGGAACGTTCATCAACAGAGTGATCACCCTCGCTGGCGGCGAGAACATCGCAGCGAGCGCCGGTATTACGGGCTATAAGCAGATCAATCCCGAGTCTGTGATCAAACAGGATCCACAGTGGATTGTCGTCGGAAGCGATACGCCGAACATTCCGAACCAAACTGCCTACACGGAAACGACCGCACTCAAGCAAAACCAAACCGTGGTCGTGAATTCGAGCTACATCAGCCAGCCTGCTCCACGAGTCATCACCCCGATGAACTCACTGGCGAGATCGTTCCATCCGGACGCTTTTGAGCAAACGAATGCGACTGACGAGAGCACAGCAACCGACGGAAAGACGACAGCGGCGACGAACGCCACGGCCACCACTGGAACCACCGAGACGAACGGACCCGGGTTTGGGGTTATCGCCGCAATGCTCGCGCTACTCGGAGCCACACTCGTTGCCCGACTGCGCCAGTAGAACGTTTCTCACTCGTGGTCTGGTGCTTTTCCGGTGTGTATCTCGTCTCTCAGTGACCGATTCGAGTTTGATTGCTGTTCTCTCTCGACCATCACATCAATCAGAAGGACCCTCTGTACACACACCACGAGCGCTTCGTAAGATTCGTTTCAGCGCCCGTCGTTGGTGTTGCTATGGTCGAGAACGTCATCTGGCCCGCTGCGCTCGATTCGAGGCTGTCGCGGAACGAGGGACGCCGTGTATCCCTCGAACTCGCGGTCGAAAATCCGACGGTCGACGAAATCGCTCGCGCTGTCCAACAGATCGGATACGACGCTGTTATTGAGCGCGATAAAACGTACTCACGAGAGTACGAATCTCGCGGCCGCGTGCTCATACAGAACGCAGATGAGGCGGGAAAGAGCGATCTCTTGCAAGCAATTGCAGCGTACGTCGGCGCACTCCGGTAATGAAACTAAAACGCATCGGTAGTGTTGTGCGAACCGCACAAGGACTCGCTGTCGTCCGTGCACCGGACGAGACGCATCCCGATATCGGAACGAGCGTCATCGACGAGAATCTTGATAGCGTCGGTCGCGTGGTGGACGTGTTCGGTCCGGTCGATCGACCGTACGTTGCCGTTTCCCCCGATTCGGACGTGCAACTCCCGTTGTTACTCGGCTCCATCGTTTACGCCCGGTGAACGGGTGACGATTGAGATGCCTGGAACGGTGAGGCTTATCCGCCATCCGCGTGAGCAATGCGTATGAACAGCAGGGTGTACGCGGCGGGGGGCGCGACGATCGCCATTTTCGTTCTCGTTCAGATCGGGGCGTTAGTGCTCGTTGAACCGTTTCAGAGCGCAGGCTACCAGCCTGTCGAAAATCCAGCCAACCCAACGAACACCCTTCTCTATCTTCTCGGGGTGTTCGCTGCGACGGGCGTGATGCTCACTGCGTTCCGATTTGGAGCCGACCGACTCGTTCACGTGCTCATCGTTGGCTCCAGTGCGTTTCTCTCCTACTACGTCCTCTCCGTGGTGCTCCCCTCTTTTGGAACCGGAATCGGGGCTACGCATCTTCCCGCGGCAGGTATTTCACTCGTGCTCGCAATCGCGTTGTTCGTCTATCCAGAGTGGTACATCATCGACACCATCGGCATCATAATGGGAATGGGAGCAGCGGGGCTGTTCGGCATCAGTCTCGGCCTCCTCCCAGCAATCCTCCTCCTAACAGTACTCGCAGTCTATGACGCGATCAGTGTCTACAAAACAGAGCACATGCTCACACTCGCTTCGGGCGTGATGGATCTCAAGATACCCGTCGTGCTCGTGATCCCGCTTACGCTCTCGTATTCGTACATCGATTCACCGCCCGAACGCATGGATCAGACGGACGAGAACGAAGAAAGCGAAGAGAGTAACGAAAACGAAGCAGAAACCGCGGCTGCTGGATCGCCGGATTCGCGCGGTGCGTTTTTCATCGGTTTGGGTGATGCGGTGATGCCGTCGGTGCTGGTTGCAAGTGCTGCTTTCTTCCTTCCGACAGCACCACTCGTTCCGGGATTCGCACTCACGCTGCCTGCCTTGACCGCCATGATCGGAACACTATGTGGGCTCATCATCCTCATTAAGATGGTGATGGAAGGTCGTCCGCACGCCGGACTCCCCCTCCTGAACGGTGGCGCGATTGTCGGCTACCTTCTCGGTGCGTCCGTAAGCGGCGTTCCGCTTGTCCGTGCCCTCGGGCTGATCCCATACTTGTAACGACGCTGTATCCCCACCGCTGACGATAGCTTTAGCGCTGCAATCAGCTAAAACACCAGAAATTTTAATATGAAATATATATCATACTGGTATGTGTTTTCCCCTGAATCGGTCCGTTTAGAAGAGTATAGTTACTCAGAGATCGAGCGAGCGCTCGAAGACGGAACACGGACTGCTGTTGTAGCCGTCGGGTCTGTCGAGCAACATGGTCCACACCTCCCGCTGATCATGGACACACTTGCAGGCGACGAACTGTCACGACGGATCGCAGAGCGGCTTGGAGATGCGCTGGCCGCTCCCACGATTCGACCCGGCTGTTCAGGCCACCACATGGAATTTTCCGGAACGATCACAATTTCGCCAGAAACGCTGATGGATACAATTCGTTCGTACTGCCGATCGCTGGCCGAGCACGGCTTCGAGTACATTGTCCTCGTCCCGACGCACGGCGGGAATTTCGCGCCAGTCAACACTGTTGCTCCGGAGATTGCCCGCGAAATTGATGCCGACGTGATCGCGTTGGCTGATCTCGACGAGCACATGATACTGATGAATCAAGGACTTCACGAGGCGGGTGTAGCGTACGAGGAGCCGGTGATTCACGCGGGCGCTGCCGAGACAGCCATCGTCATGGCGATCAATGAAGGACTCGTTCGAACGGACGAACTCGCAGCTGGATACGAAGGCGAAATTCGCACCGCTCAATTGCTCAGCGAAGGATTCCAGTCAGTCACCGAGACTGGTGTTCTTGGCGATCCTCGAGAAGCAACCACCGAGGCTGGCGAGGCTATTCTGGAGAAAATAACGACGACGTATGTCGAACAAATCGAGACAGAACTGCGGTCTGAGTGTGGTACATAGGCTGTTATAAATCGAGAACCACACGCATCTCACTCCGATCGTTCTCAGATATTACCGAAATGCGCCGAACACACTCGCCTCAATCTTTTGTAGATGTTCCGTGACGGTACCAACAGAGAGTCCCAATTGTTCGGCAATGTCGTGGTGAGTAGCCTGCCGTGGAGCGTCGTAGTAGTTGAGTTCGAGGGCGACATCAAGCACGTCCCGCTGACGATCGGTCAGTACCGCAAGCACAGCTCCAGATTCGTCCGAATACGCACTGATACGTTCGATGGTGAAATCCATTGTCTCAGGCATATCAGCTAATGCCTGCTGTAACACCTCGTTAGTCTCGCCAATCATGACAAAACGAAGTTTGCCATCGCGGGTCCCTTCGACCGGAAAATCGAAGAACACCTCGTGTTCCCGTGGAAGTTCCAAAAACCGCTTGATTTCTGTCGGCGGATGGACGTGGATATATACCAGACCACCATCCCCGTCGGTCCCAGAAATACTGAAACCGAGTGTGTCTAATTGCGCTTCGACTACCAGTCGTATCTGTTCGAGATCACCACGAACTCGACCCAGCAGGACCATCGTCCCGTCCTCTAACACATTGAGATTGTAGATTCGTTCTCTTGTGAACTGAGACTCCTCGTCGAACATCTGGTAGGCCGGGTGGGACTTCGGCGGCGTCACGACGAACGTTATCGCTCTCATTCGATGTTTATCTGCAGTTTCGCTTTTCTCTGTGCGTATTGGTGCATTTCGAATACTGACTAGCTATTTGAACCACCACTAGTGCTAGGCAGTTATTGAATCTTTCTACCATCCGTACATTCACCTGTGAAACCGAGTCAATCACCCACAAAAACACCGATCCGACAAGGGATGACCCAACGTGACGATGAGAGGAGATCGAGTTCCACGTCTACTCTCGGACGCGTTCTCGATGGTTTGCAAGGGCTGGGGGTCGTGATGCTTCTCAGCGGTGGTTCGAAGTTGGCCGGGACCAGCCAGCACGTTCAGAGCTTCGAACAATGGGGCTCCCCACGTGGGTCCGAGTCACAACGGGAGCGTTGGAAGTCAGCGGCGGAGTAGAACTGCCTGCAAGACGCTCCCGACCGACGATTGCCATCATCAGTGAAAGCCTAACGCTCACGACGATGCTGGGAGCACTCTCCACCCACTCCAAAAACCGTGATCCACCGACTGAAGCTGTCCCTGCGATGGTTCTCCTGCTGCTCACAGCACTCGTGACCAGACGGCAGTTGAAGCTGACAGAGAATACAGCAAACGGTCATCATACGGAGGAATCACATCCAAGATTCCATCGAGAGTGAAACGGACGTTCTCATCGTCGGTGCCGGCTCGATAGATCTAACGATAGCGATCGAACTCCAGCGTCGCGGTATCGACTGTCGGATCGTCGAGAAGGATGCGAGTTCGATGGAGTACCGAGGACTGCGCTGTCCAAGATCCACTCGGAATCACCGCTGAGTGGACTCCTTGATGCACAATCGAAGGTAGCATTAGTACGACGAGCACGTCAGGCATGGAATGCGCCGAAAGCGGGTGAACGACCTCCCGATGGTTCGTGTCACACTCCAAACGGGACTGAGACGTCACTCTATCGGGAGATCCACGGAAAAACGGAGTTCGTGCTACTCTTGTTCGCTGGCACCGACCCAGCCGAAAGTGACGAGCTACGACAAATCGCCCAGACAGTCATAGAACGCGTGGGAGATCTCGTAACGCCGTATTTCATCGTCCCAGATACCCAACGCGCTACCGAGACCTACGGAGGAATTCTCCTGAGAGATGACGGAGCGCAACTTCACGAACGGTACGATGCCACAGTGCCGTCGCTGTCTCTGCTTCGTCCTGATGACTACGTCGGCTTTCGAAGCCAACCGGCGCGCCAGGTCCACTCCTGACGTCTCTCGACGAACAACGACAGCTGACAGCAATGACTGAGCCGCGTTCTAGATGAACTAATCGGCGGAGAACGTCGAAGACCAGCAACGATTCTCGAACGATCATTGTCGCCGATTGTATAGATTCGCAGTCGTACACATTGATCGTCGTGAAGGTATAAACCACCACTAGTTCTAGGCAGTCATCACAACCCACACTGCTTGCTATATACCACTATGAAGCAGAACATAGCAGCGACGATGCGAAATACCGTGAAGAGCAACCGATCAGAATCCAGAGACGGCTCTGACACCGGTATCATCGCTCGTGAGAGGAACCGAACCATAGGACAATGAGTAACAGAACACACCGTTTTCAATCCGATCCTGATCAGTACACACTTTCGCTGAATGACGAAGGTGCAACACAACGCACGCTAACAGGGGGGAAGGGAGCGAATCTAGCGCGTCTTGTGGCGGCCGATTTTCCGGTTCCTGACGGATTTTGCGTGACGACCGCCGTTTATCATGAATTTATTATAACTTCGGAAGTGCAGACAACGATCGAGTCTCTGGAATTGCTCGAACCGGACGACTCAGAGCGAATCACTGAGATGAGTGCAGAGATACGTTCAGAGATTCGACAGCGTGACCTCCCAGAAACGGTGCAAACTGCCATTGTGAACGCACTGAAGGGACTGGATGCAAGCGCGTACGCCGTCCGATCGAGCGCGACAGCAGAAGATTTACCGACCGCATCCTTTGCGGGACAACACGAATCGTTTCTCGCTGTCACTGAACCAGAAACAGTTCTCGATCGAATTCGAGACTGCATTGCGAGCCTTTTCACCGATCGTGCCGTCGCATATCGGTTGCAGAACGACGTTTCCCACGACGCTGTTGCCATGGCGATCGTCGTTCAAGAGATGGTTGATCCCGAGATAGCAGGAGTCCTCTTTACTGCCGACCCTGTGTCAGGAAATCGCCACATCGCATCGATCGATGCGAACTACGGTCTCGGTGATACAGTCGTTGCTGGCGAGGTTTCTCCGGATAACGTCCGCGTCGATCAACGAACCGGAGACGTTCTTGAATACGAGATCGGCGAAAAAAGCCATGCGCTCTATACAAATAGGGAAGAAGAAGGAACGAAGGCAGTAGATATCTCTCCGGAAGATCAGGAGTCACGAACACTCTCGGACACCAAACTGCGTGAACTCGTCGAACTCGGGACACAAGTCGACAAATTGCTCGGAGGACCACAGGACATCGAGTGGGCGTTCGTAGACGGAGACGTCATCCTACTCCAATCGCGCCCAATTACGTCATTGTTCCCGCTTCCGTCTCCGTCTCCATCTCCGCCACCATCTCTGTCTCCGTCTCGGTCCTCGGACGACGATCGCCGTCACATCTACTTTTGTATGGGACATCAGCAAGCGATGCCGGAGGCGATACCGCCGCTCAGCGTTGGTTTGTTGCAAGAGATGGTGAACAGTTCAGCCTCTCGACTACGACAGACCGACGAACCGATCGCAGTCGAGGCTGGACATCGGATCTACGTTGATCTCACACCGTTACTCCACAACCGTCTCACACGGCGCGTGGTTCTTCGGATTCTCACTTCGATGAGCGAACCGGCGGCGAGAACGATTGCAGAGCTGATCGAGGAACGCCAAACACCGCCCCCAGCAGGTGTGGCCGACCGATTGCAAACAATCAGTCGTGTGGTTCACACGCTTCCAGTTGCTGTTTCGGCCGCACCACGGCTAGTCGCTCGCTTCGTTCGCCCGTTCATTCGTGGACCACAAGATTCCGAACGCGTGTATGAAGTCGTCGAATCGAATGGTCAGCAGATCGCAGAACGCGTTTCTCAGCCGCGTTCACAAGCAGACCAGGTGCGAGTGATCTACGAAGAGATCGGGCTCGGGACGCTCGCCACAAAAATAGTCAGTCAGTCGATGCCGTTGTTTTTAGCAGGAGCCATAGCGGGGAGCATCCTCGAGCGGCTCTATCCGGACGCCGAAGACGACCTCGACGCCCTCGGCAAAGGGTTCGATGACGAGATTGCTACCCAAATCAACCAGCGGCTCGGCGATCTCGCCGATTTGGCCCGCCAACATCCAGCGGTGGTCGACGCACTCGAATCAAAAGCCCCGCTTTCGGAGATCGAGCAGGTCGAAGGTGGAGAGAACTTCGTGACTGCGTTCGATGCATTTCTCGATGACTTTGGTCACCGATCGAGTAGCGAGATTGATTTCAGTCGTCCACGTTGGAAGGACAACCCTGCGATACTGTTTCAGACGATTCGGAGCACCCTTGCACAGAGCGACCACGGAGAACACCGGGAGCATCTGGAGCGTTTGAAACAGAACGCAGCGCAGTCAGCCGCTGCCCTCGAAGCCCGCGCTGGCCGTGGCCTAGTTGGATTCATCAAAAAGCCAATTGTGCGGCGGTTGATTCGTGTCTATCGAGGAGGAATTCAGCTCCGAGAGTATCACAAGCACGGAGCAGCCCATTTTTTCGCTATCGCTCACGATGTATTCGCCGACGCAGGAGAAACGCTTGCTGCAGAGGGTCGGATCGACCAATCGTCTGACGTATGGTATCTTCGTAAAGACGAGTTGCTCGCTGCACTCGAAGGTGAGACACCACTCGACGTAGATTTCGAGCAGCGACAGCGCACTCACGATCGATTCGCCTCAATGACTGCTCCACCACTACTCATGAGTGACGGAGAAACTCCCATGGTGGCCGCAGACACCAAAATTGCAGCGGATGCGCTCGTCGGAACGCCGGTTTCTTCGGGAGTCGTCGAAGGACCAGCTCGGGTAGTGTACGACCCCTCGAAGGAGTCACTCGAAAAAGGAGAGATACTCGTTGCGCCATCGACAGACGTTGGGTGGACACCGTTGTTCCAGAACGCAGCCGGACTCGTGATGGACGTTGGGGGCCAGATGACCCACGGAGCACTGGTTGCACGCGAGTACGGGATTCCGGCTGTCGTCTCCGTTTCAAACGCAACCACAGACATTCAGACCGGTGAGTGGATTCGCGTCGATGGGAAGCGTGGGACTGTTGAACGTCTCGACAGAGAGGAACAGTCACCAGCCAACGAGGATCTCGGAGATCGGGAGTGAAGATGGGCCGTAGCAAGGGAGACCGATCCGAACAGAAAACGTTCGTGGCTGCGTTTAAGTTTCTCGTGCTCGTGTTCGTCCTGCTGTTGCTTCCGAACAAAAATCTTGATTTGGTATTCGGTTTGAATCCTCGACGTCTCTGGTTGATCGTTGTGTTCATCGCTGGGCTGAGTTTCCTCGGATATCTTCTTTCGAAAGTCGTCGATCCGGCAACAGCGATCAGCCTCACGGGGATACTGGGAGGTGCTGTCTCCCCCGGCATGACGATCACGTCACTCACTGAACAATACAAGCGATACCCGGCGTTCGATCTCGATTATACATTCGCTGGGGCGATCGCATCGACGATGCTGTTCTCTCGGAACTTCATTGTCGTGAAGATACTCAGCCCGGAACTTGCCCAATCGTTGCTGGTACCGTTCACAGCAATGGCCGGGGTTGGAATTGTCGTAATTGGCCTGTTGCAAGTTCGTACTCGAAGCCGTGACCCACCGGCCAGTGAACTAGATACCCCATTTCGAATTCGCTCGGCACTGATGATCGGCGCGGTGATCGCCGTCGTTCTTGTTCTCATCAACAATCTCGAGGTGTCACTCCCTTCGAACACTACCCGAGTCGGGATTGTAGTTGCGACAATCGCACAACTGTCCATTTATGTCGTCGTCACATGGACAGCCGGTGCCAAGAAGATGGCACAGGTGATCGCTGTAATATTGCTTGGCAGTGCGAGTGTCGGGATTTTCCTCGTTCTCATTCTCTAGCGTAGATAGTTCGTATAGCGATATGCAGTATATCACTACAGACGCGTGGAGCTTTTACCCGCTGCAAGGGTAGCGAGGGCATGGTACGGAACGTCGCCGGAGAGATACGAGAGCTCGAGGCGGAGGATTTCTATCTACTCTCGGGCGTCGAGCACGGGATGCGCTTTAGCAAGTGGGTCGATCGGGAGACCCTCACAGAGTACGCTCGTCTCGACAGCGAGGAGGTCGATCACCGAATCGACCGTTGTGAGCGGCGTGGATTCATAGAGCGCAAGACGATGCAGTACCAAGGATTTCGTCTTACGTTCGAGGGCTACGATGCGCTTGCGCTCCACACGCTGGTCGAACGGGGAACGATCGAGGGGTTCGGTGCACCCCTTGGTGTCGGAAAGGAAAGCGATGTGTACGAGGTTGCTTCGTACAAATCACTCGCGTTAAAATATCACAGAGAGGGGTATACGAACTTTCGAGAGGTCCAACGCGAGCGCGAGTACACCGCCGATCGCCAGCACCGGTCGTGGCTCTACACGGCTCGAAAGGCTGCCGAGGGCGAGTACGAGGCACTCGAAACCGTCTATCCCACGGTGGCTGTACCGAGACCAATCGATCACAACCGCCACGCCATCGTGATGGAAAAACTGGAGGGTGTCGAACTCTCCCGGGCGTCGCTCCCGGATGAACAGGCGGTTGGAGTACTCGATCTCATTCTCGACGAACTGGCGAGTGCATACGAAAAAGGGTACGTCCACGCCGACATGAGCGAGTACAATGTCGCCGTAAGTGAAGACGGTGTGACGATATTCGATTGGCCACAAGCGGTTCCGACGGACCATCAGAACGCAGACGAGTTTCTCGAACGAGACGTTTCGAACCTCGTCAGTTACTTCAGACGAAAATATCCCAACCAAATCGATGTTCAAGACACAGCATCGATCGCACGCGCACTCTGCGATGGAACGTTCGAGTCGGTGGATGACTACCAATAACAGCGACAGAGATCAGATGGCATCGAGCAAGACCGTTCGCATCCAGTCTGCGAGTTCAGCAGCCCGGTCGTGCTCGTACGCCTCGGCGTAGATCCTGATGATCGGTTCGGTTCCACTGGGACGAACAAGCACCCACGAATCACCGTAATCGAGGCGGTATCCGTCGGTTGTGTCGAGGTCGGTGTTTTCCTCCCGAGCCGTCTCTTCGATGACATCGAGCAGTCGTTCGCGTTCGACATCATCTTCGTAGCTGACGTTGCGCCTGACGTTTACGTAGCCCGCGTGATCGAGCGCTATCTCACTCGCCGTCCGATCTGCAAGGAGTTCACAGAATCGAGCGGCGGTGTACGCACCATCACGGGACAAGCGGTACTCGGGGAAGAGTACGCCTCCGTTGCCTTCGCCAGCGATTGGGACAGACTCACCTTCTGCGGTCAACTTCTGGATTTGCGTGACGATGTTCGTGCTCCCGATCGGCGTTCGTTCGAGTGATGCGCCGCATGCTTCGACCACATCAACCAAGCGCTGGGAGACGTTTACAGCCGAGACGGTCACGTCGCCCGGTTCCAGTTCGGCGGCTGCGAGCGCAGCAAACGCCGCATCGCCCTCGATGTGTTCGCCTCGTTCATCGACAAAGATGGCACGGTCTGCGTCACCGTCGTGGGCGATACCGAGATCTGCGTCCGTGGTCGTGACGAGTCGCCGGAGATCAGCGAGGTTTGTCTCGACTGGTTCCGGATCGCGTCCCGGAAAGTGCCCATCCGCTTGGGCGTTCACCGTCACGACCGAGCAGCCGAGTTCACGAAAGAGCCGTGGACTGGTGAGAACGCCCGCTCCGTGGCCGGGATCGAGCGCAACCGTTACCTCGGCGTCGGCGATCCGATCACGATCGACCGCAGCAAGAATCTCATCGATGTAGGAGTGCCGGGCACTCTCAACGCGGCGTCGGTGGCCAGTCTGATCCCATTGAACAGTTGCAAAACGCTCCGTGAGCAACCGATCCTCGACCTGTTCGAGCGTATCACGGACCAGTTCGATTCCGTTCGCACCGATGAGTTTCACCCCGTTGTACTCCGGCGGATTGTGACTCGCAGTCACCATCAGAGCGGGCACCTCTTCGCGCTCGGCGTACGCCTGCACTGCTGGTGTCGGAAGGACGCCGATGTCAGTCACGTCACAACCGACACTCGCCAATCCGCCCGCCGCGCTGTCGACGAGCAACTCACTGGTCGTTCTTGTATCCCGGCCGAGCACGACCCGTTCGTTTCCCGTTGCGGCGAACACCGATCCCGCAGCCATCGCAATACGACCGACAAACTCCGGTGTGAGTTCCTCGTTCGCGACGCCCCGAACGCCGCTAGAGCCGAAGACCTTCATTACCAATCCCTTGTCGGCGAGAGACAAAAACAGTCGCAAACGCACGTCATAAATCATATGCCACGATATGAAATGGAGATGTACGGCGATTCGACGGTCGCGTGCGCATGACTTGTGGGTCCGATCGGTAAGGAGGTCGAAATACGAGAACACGATCCCTCCCACCAGAGCCTCTCGATGCTACCGACCAGCGCCATCTGGGATGTTCACTGCGAGCGCCGCTACCGTAGTTGCCAGCCGATCGCACGGTTGCGTCCCCTTACAATACCGAAAGAACTGCTCAGTCAGCCATTCCGACGCGTTCGACCGGACCACGGAATGCGAAATAGAGAACAGCGAAATACCCGAGCACCAGCGGGAGCAGCACGCTTGTCATGATCGTCATGAGATTGAGCGGCAGCGTCGAAATGATAGCATCACGAACCGTGAGTCCGGTTGCGCGGTCGATGAACGGGAACATGAGCACCGCGAGCAGTGCAACGAGCGTAAAGACGAGGCTGGCTGCGGTTGCAAACGCGAGATAATACCGCTGTTGACGGGTCGCGGCGGCGTAGCCAGCGGTCAGCAACCCAGTCACGAGAACGAGGACGACGACAACCGGCGACTGGAACGAAGAACGCAGGCTTGGTGCGGTTGCGTATGTGACACACAGTGTGATAACTGCCAACACGAGATAGCTCACAACAGCACGAATGCCGTACTCACTGGCATCGTCTCGGAGCGACCCCCGGGTTTTCAAGCCGAGAAACGCCGCACCGTCGACGACAGTGAGTGTGACAACCGTGAGACCAGCAAGAATCCCGGGGAGAGTGAGAATCGTCGCCGATCCGAGTATCCAATTCATCACGAAGAGTCCCAGGAGAAACGGCGTCGCGGTGCTCCCAGCAACGAACGCAGATCCCCAGAAACGTCGCCATTGGTCGTCATCTCGTTCTTCGTACATCTCCGGTGCGAGGCCTCGCAACCCTAACGCAGCAAGAATCGCAAACATCAGCAGATAGTGCCGGCTGAAAAGGTTCGCATACGCTGCTGGAAAGGCAGCGAACAGCGTCCCACCGAAAACGACGAGCCAGACCTCGTTACCGTCCCAGAAAGGACCGACGGCTGCGAGTAACTGCTCTTTCTCGTGGTCATCGCGGGTGGCAAACAGAACGCCGACCCCGAAGTCGAAACCGTCGAGAAAGAGGAACATCCCGAAAATGAAAAACAGCAGTGCAAACCAGAGTTCCGGGAGCGCCAGCCCAAACAGCGGTTCGGTCGCCAGCGAACCAAGATCAGTCACTGTCAAGCACCTCCGAATCGACATGTGACTCGGTGGTCGTCTGCAAGCTGTCGCGTGATGGCGGGCCAGCTCGAATGAGGCGGCCAACGACGTAGATGTACAGACCCAACAGCAGTGTGTATCCAGTGACAAATCCAAAGAGCGTGAACGTCGCTTCGGCACTCGTCAAACCGGGAGAGACGCCGTCTGACGTCCGCATAACGCCCTGAATGACCCACGGCTGGCGTCCAACTTCGGTGACGATCCATCCGACCTCGACAGCGACGAAGCCCAAGAGCGATGAACCCATCAACGCTTTGTGTAAGAGATCGTCGTCGAACAATTCTCCTCGCCGCCAACGATACGCACCCCAGAACGCCAGAAGAATGAACCAGAAACCGAGCGCAACCATGATCCGAAACGCCCAGAAGACGATCGCTACCGGGGGCGCTTCCGTCGAGAACGATTCGAGACCACGTATCATCGCCTGCGGATCACCCCCGCTTGCAAGCCACGACGCACCACCTGGAATCCCGATGCCGAAGAGTTCCTTGGTTCGCGGATTCAACAGCTCGTCGAGTTCAGTCGGAAACGCGACTATGTACTCGGGAACGGAGGCGTCAGTCTCCCAGACGGCTTCCATCGCGGCGAACTTCTGGGGTTGGGTTTCGGAGACGTGACGGGCATACGCATCACCGTGCAGTACCTGCAGCGGGGCTGTAATGAGCAGCGCAACGAGTGCGATCTTGAGTGTTTTCTCCCAGAAGTCGATGTGCTCGATCGAGTAGCCCCAGATGTGATGTCTGAAGACGTAGTAGGCGGCGACACCCGCCATGAAGAGAGCGACCGACTCGACCGCGGAATTTTGCATGTGAACGAACATGTACGGGAATCGTGGATTGAAATACGCCGCAAGCGGGTCGGTGAGTTTCACGACACGGTGTCCGTTCTCGACGACGACGTCGAATCCACGGGGCGTTTGCATCCAAGAGTTTGCGATGAGGATCCAGACGGCAGAGAGCCACGTTCCGAGTCCGACGGCGATACTCGAAAGCATGTAGAGGCGGTCGGAAACACGGTCGCGGCCGAAGACAAAAATTCCGAGAAACGTCGCTTCCAGCATGAACGCCATCATGCCTTCGAGTGCGAGCGGCCCGCCAAACAGTTCACCAGCCGTTGTTGAGAAAGCAGCAAAGTTGGTCCCGAATTCGAATTCGAGGACGAGACCCGTCACTGTGCCGACGACGAAACTCACCGCGAAAATTTTCGTCCAGAACCGTCGGAGTTGCTCATAGAGCGGTCGTTCCGTCCGTATTTCTTTCCATGTGAAATAGATGAGGAACGGCGCAAGGCCCATGCTCATCACGGGGAAGATGATGTGGACAATGGTGGTGATCGCAAACTGGAGTCGACTCGCGGTGACTGGATCAACCATCGAGATCACCATCACACTTATCTCCGAGACAGATCGTCCGGGAATCGCCACACGACCGGGGTGGATGAGTCCTCTGTGACGATATACCTCTGTACGTCGGTATTTCCCGAGAAAGAGCATTGAGGACGGATCGAGTCGTCATCAACGAAACTTCGATCGAGGTGTAAATCAACCGAAGGCGAATTCCCAAGCGATGGGAATCCGCCATCCACTCATGGTATATCGGTCCATATCCTTACTAGAGAAATAGCTGGCTGCCAAGGATCAGTCCGAACGATAGCATGATGAAGACAGCTCCTAGATTCGAGACAGACCGTATCAGTGCAGGGAGACAGTCCACCAAGCCGCAGTTACTCACTACCAACGCGGAACGTAAAGAGCGGGCTGTCGATTTACCCACTTCGACAGCCTATCCTTCTATTTCAGTCGCACTCCAATCGGATGCCATATTCCGGAGCCAATCCGAGACTCGATAATGGTGCGCGATTCAGCGTCGTCGGAGGACTCTCCTTCCTTACAGGAGATCCTAGACGCGTTGGATGACGCCGACTGTCGAGCCATTCTTCGGGAAACAACCGAACCCATGACCGCAAACGAACTCATCGATGTCTGCGACATTCCAAAGTCGACGCTGTATCGGAAGCTTGACCTCCTCAGTCGGGCGTCGCTCGTCCGCGAACAGGATACCATCAATCCCCGAGGCGGACGCATCACTCGGTACGAACGCCACTTTGACGATGTATTGATCTCGATGGACGAAGCAGACACCTTCACAGTGACCGTCGAGCGTCCGCCACGCAAGGCAGACGAACGACTCGCAGACATCTGGTCAAAGATGGGGGATGAGCTATGACGTGGATGGGGACAGCAATCGTCGCTGTGAAGACGGTGATACTGCTGTTGGGAAGTGCAATTACGTATATTGCTTTTAAGGCGTACCGACGGACAGATGCGCCCTCACTGCGCGCACTCGGCATTGGATTCGGCAGTATCACTCTCGGAGCACTGCTGGCAGGAATCGCTCACCAACTTCTCTCGGTCACGCTCGAAGTTGGCGTCCTGATCAACAGCATTCTCGTTGCAATCGGCTTTGCGATTGTCATGTACTCACTCTATCTCGAACGTGGGTAAACGATTGGCGAGCAGCCAGTGACGTTCACCACGAACTCCCGAACCCACCGACCCCGGCTTGGTTGTGACACTGCTCGTGCCCAACGTCCTGCGTGCAAGCGCACGCCGATGGACACGGTACACTCGAATGGAGAGTTACACTCGAATGGACAGTCGAAGATCGCTATCGAGAAACCAACTTACACCACATCACATCACATCACATCACATCACACCACGCCACTGGGCTACTCGGTTTCGACTGTCGCAGACGAGAGAGCGATTCTTCGAATAAGAACAATACAGAACAATATTATTTAATTAGTCTCTCACAGAGATGTTCTGGATAGAAGACGGTAACCGATCACCTCTCAATCACGCATCTGATCCAATTACAGGCAAATATTATCAGATGCTAGATGATGTCGGAACGCTATTACAGATGCGTGCCAAACGGACGACAATATGGGCGAACGAGAGTCGAACTGCTCTGGCGAAACACTGGAGCAACACTCACCGACGTTCGCTGCGACAACAGACAACGACGGTCACACGGGAGATGAGTACGATTCGAACAATCACTTCGCTCTTTTGTATGAGACACAGGAAGATCAACTCTCGACGATGGTCCCATTCATCCGTGAGGGACTCAACCAAAACGAACGATGTCTGTATATTCTGGCCGAGAACACGGAAGCCAACGTAGTGTCAGCACTTCGAAATGGAGGTATTGATGTCGATGCCGCGCGTGAATCCGGCCAACTGTTGTTTCACAATGCCGAAGACTCCTACCTCGGTTCAGGTTCATTTGACCGGGATGCTGTACTCGACTTCTGGGAAACATCACTCTTGACAGCGTACGATAAGGGGTACGCAGGGATCCGAGTCACAGGTGAGATGACGTGGGTCTTTGATAGTGACATTGATCCCGATTCACTCGTGGCATACGAAGAAGCACTCAACAGCCGTTGCTCCGATGAGGACTATGTTTTACTCTGCCAATACAATCGCGAGCGGTTTTCATCGGAGCTGCTCTCAAAGATCATCGACCATCACCCAAAGCTCGTCTACGACGACACCGTCGCTGAGAACGTCTATTACATTCCACCTGATGAAGACATCGACCAAGAGCACTCTAACCGGTACATTGATTGGCAGCTTCAGTCGCTCGTCGAGCGAGCACGGGCCGAGAAAGCCTCAGAGCGGCGCGAACGGGGATTACGTTCACTCACAGCAGCAACACAAACACTGATGTCTGTCGGTTCTGATTCGATCGGTGATCGCGTAGCTGATATCGCGCGAGACGTACTGAGAGTTGAATTCACGTCGTATTGGCCCTACAATGAAAACTCGGGCGAACTCGAACTGCACAGTAGCAGCACGGATCTGCAGGCAGATGTGCCATCGCTTGCTGATCTCTACGAAGATCGTGCGTGGCAGACGTTCATAACCGAGCAAACCGATGCGAGCAACGATCTGCCGTCACCATCTGGAATTGCCGCCTCCGAGACACCGCTTCGAAGCGGCGTAATCGTCACACTCGGCCGTCACGGCGTTTTCTGTGCGGGTTCAACACGTCCCAACGAGTTCGACGAGATGACGGTAAACCTCGCAAAGATGCTCGGAACGAGTATCGAACGCGCGTTAGACCGATCCCACCGGGAACAGACGTTGCAAACACGAAATAATCAGCTGGATCGACTGCGTCGTATCAACAGCGTCATTCGAGAGATCAGCAATGTATTAGTGGAGGCCGATACGCGTACTGCCATCGAACAGAAGGTCTGTGAGCGACTTGCGAAATCAGATCCGTATCAGTTCGTGTGGATCGGCGAGCAAGACGTTAAGACAGATACAGTCACCCCACGCGCACAAGCAGGCATCCAAAATGGGTATCTCGATAGTATCACGGTCACGACTGACGAGACACCCACAGGGCGGGGCCCAATCGGGACTGCAGTCCGAACGCGAACGGTGCAGGTCGTCCAAGATCTTCTGACCGATCCGATGTTCACACCGTGGCGAGAAAAAGCACTCACCCACGGCTTTCGTTCCTGTATCAGCGTTCCACTCATGTACGAACAGTCGTTTTACGGCGTGCTGAGCCTGTATACAGACACACCGAACGCCATCGATGAGATGGAACAAGACGTGATGGGAGAACTCGGCGAGACGATTGCTCACTCGATCGACGCAGTGGAGACCAAAGAGACGCTCCAGACAGACAGTGTTACCGAGTTGACGTTGACCGTTCAGGGATCGAACGACGTGCTCAGTCGGATCGCTCGAGATGTCGGCTGCCAAATCCACTTCGATGGACTCGTCCCCCAAACGGCCGGACCAGCGCACTTTTTCTTTACGACTCAGAACGTCGACCCGAACAAAATCCTCACACGCGGCAGTCAGCTCGCTGGCATCACAGAGATACAGATTATCAGGAACGAGGACACCGACTGTGTCTTCGAAGCGATCGTCACCGAGCCGACGCTTGCCTCGCATGTGGTTGATCAGCAAGCCGTTATCCGTTCTCTCACTATTAGCGAGGAGAAAAGTACGATCGTTGTCGATATTCCACCAACAACCGACGTCCGGACGTTCGTCGAGAGGGTGTGCACGGCTTACCCTGTTGATCTCGTAGCCCGACATACCCGTGATCGATCAATCACGTCACAACAAGACTTACACGACACTGTTGACGAACAGCTCACCGACCGACAGCGAGAAGTGCTCAAGACGGCATATTTGAGCGGATTCTTCGAATCGCCCCGAGTACGAACAGGAACGGAGCTGTCCGATACCTTGAACATTTCTCAATCAACCTTCACACACCACCTTCGGGAAGCCGAGCGGAGACTCTGTGAAACGGTGTTTGAGAACGGCTGATCATAGTACAGCCTGAACGATCCCAACTGCTTGCACGCTGCGCTCGCTACGTTGCTCTGTGAGAAATAAAATTTCCACCGATAACGGACTTAAACCACCCGGAGCACGTTCGTAGACAACGAGTTTGGCATCGTATATCTGTAAAATATGATCGCCAGCAGATACATATCTAGATATTACGCATCATCCTCACGATAGTCGAATATTTTCGAGATCACATTTTCACTACTGCCGTCCAACGGTCAATCTGTGATTAATAACAAGAGTGGTGAAAAAGGAATGTACCCGGCTCCGTATCCGTCTGTTCGGGCGGATAAGCTACTGCTCTTGTTACGTTCGATACCGTATTCAGACACTCACTTCACAGACGTGCTCAATGGTCAGTGTAACATATGACTGAGAACGATAACCACGGGCGTCACTGCCGCTGGATACACTGTTCGAATTTGTTGCGAGGAGAGTCACGACAGACTTCTCGTTACATCTCCGAATCACCAGATAGAACAGATACTAATACTAATGACCCAATTGACTGAAAGCAGCGACAAACGGGGTTCAAATACGATAATGACTGGAAATATCACACCGAGCGACCATTCCCTCGATCAGTGGTTCGCGCTCGCTGCCGACCGGCGCTGTCGAGGAATACTAGCGATATTACAGCAGTTGCCAGACGAGACAGTAGCGCTCGTAGAACTGATACACCATCTGAGTAACGCGACAGACGAGCCAGTCGATGTAACGTCTGAACGCGACCGGATGCGCCTACGGAGTGAACTGCACCACTCAATCCTCCCAAAATTTGCTGCTGCTGAAATCATTGTCTACGTAGATGAGGAACGGACAGTGCGGTACTCACCCCCCAAGAAGTTCGAATTATTACTCTCACACCTTCCAGTCGATTTGGAGTCAAGAACGTCACGAAATACCACCTCCACAGCGGATATGACTGCTCACACGAAGGTGCTCATCGGGCTTGCGAACTCCCGTCGCCGGTTCGTTCTGCATCAGCTTCGAACCAACGAAAGCATGACACTCTCTGCGCTTGCTGATGATATCGCGGTTCACGAACACGATCAGCCGCTTGCAGACATCGCCGCAAAGAATGTGCGCCAAACGTACATTTCGCTGTATCATACCCACATTCCGACACTCGAATCGGCAACCCTCGTACAGTATGACCAATCGGTGGAGAAGGTGAGTCTTACAGAGCAGGCGAAAGCGGTTGAGCGCTACGATGACTTTCTTCCCTAACTGATTTTGATCACTCGAAGGTGTGTTCTACCACTGATCGAGCCACGGCCTCAGCCTCTAATGAGGTAGAGACAGCCCACACAAACTCATTCAGCCGATCGCTTTGTGCAAAGAGCCGCTGACTGTCTATATTAGTGGTGACGCCGGGGGAGCATCAGCACATCAGTTCTGTGAATTTATTCGTTCCGTCGTCCGTCCCTGCGATGAGTAACCAATCATCGGACCGAATTCGGAAGTCAGGACCGACGTCCGTGATGATATCACCATTCCGCTCTACGCCAACAACAGTACACCCAGTTCGTGTCCGGACCCGTGCACCACCGACCGTCTGTCCACCCAAACGAGGGGCGGTCGTTCGAATCACCTGAACCTGTGTATCTGGGGATATGACCTCTTCGTCCTCTAAAATCGTCGACGCAAGCATTCGTCCGCTGACTGTTGCCAACGAGAGGACGTAGTCTGCACCTGCCCGGTACATCTTCGCCATCGTTTCTGCCACCTCTGCTCGCGCGATGATCTCGATATCTGGGTTCAGATCCCGAATGATGAGCGTTGCAAACTGTGCAGTTGTATCGTCGGGAAGTGCAAGAATGACTGTGTGGGCTTCTTTCACTCCAGCCTCGCGCAGTGTTTCGAGCTCGGTCGCATCACCGACAACGTCCACACCATCCTTTTCGATCCAATCGACGACGGTACTCGGTAGTCCTGCCTCAGAAAGAATGTTAGAAACGTATGCTCCAACCTCACCGTATCCGACGATGATCGTCTCGCCTCGGTTGAACTCTCGCATATCCGACATCGTGAGTTGTTTGAGCTGCTCAAGTTGTGGTTCACGCCCAGCAGTTAGGAGTATCGTTCCCCCGTCCAAAACAGAATCGGGCGACGGCGGGCTTTCGAATTCACCGTGGAACCACGCACCAATCACGTTTGCACCGGATCGTTCTCGAATACCGCTTTCTGCAAGCGTCCGGCCGACGAGATCGCTCCCTCGGTGAATCGGCAACTCGGCAATTTCGAAGTCCTCACCGATTTCGATCGCATCGCCGAGATCAGTCGTCACGGCTGTCGTTACTTTCGTTGCCAAGCTTTCGCCCAAAAGTTGGCGTGGTGAGAGAACGACATCCGCTCCGGCAAGACGGTGGTATATCGATCGATCGGGTTCTTCGACGACACTGATGACTCGGACATCTTCGGCAACCTCCTTTGCCGTCAGAACGATACTAACATCCACCTCATCCGAAACATCTGCGACAACCGCCTGTGCATCGGACATGCGAGCGTTTTCGAACCCGGTCACGGATTCTGGATCCTGATGGATAACGCTGTATCCTGCTTCGTAGAGGTCTGATGCCCGATCACGGTCTGGTTCGACGATCACGTACTCAACGCCCCACGAGTTGAGTTCCGCGATCAACGTCTCACCTCGCGGCGTGTAGCTGCAGATGATAACGTGATCAGAGAGTTCTTCTTCGAGTGCCGTCGGAACGGTTATCGATAACACCTCCTCGAAGAGCGGGATTACAAACACCGGAAGGGCGACGAGGAGAAGCCCGACACCAGTAAGATCCATGAGGATGACGAAGATGTTCATTTCGGGGCTGAGCCAGGGTGCATCGGAGCCGAATCCTGTCATCGTAAACGTCTCGATGACGACCTGCAACGAGCGGATGAACGTCTTCGGCTTGTCCTCGTACATCCGCATCCCGTAGTAGTAAGCACCGGTATAGCCGAAAATAATGATTATGAGAGAGAAGAAGTAGTACATCGCTCTGCGTCGCCATTTGCCCATGTGCCCTCTTTCCGATGGCTTCAGAAAACGGTTCGGGCACGGATCGTCTAACACGCCAATGTTTCGAGGGTTCAACAGTGCAATGTTCCAACACACTGTCTCCGATCGTGTCGTCTTATCGCGCTGTTCTCCGATCGTCAGTCAGTCAACGCACACAGATACAGATTTGGAGCGAATGGTAGCTTCGGCTAGTAGGTGTCCATTTGGATTAAGTCGGTACCGACTCATACAGCGAATATGGAAACGGTTTCACTCGGTCAGACGGGGACAGCCGTGAGTGCCGTCTCGCTTGGTACGTGGCGCTTCGGACACGAAACTGACGCGGGGACGTTCGAAATCGACCGTGAAAGTGCTCACGCACTGCTCGATGCGTACGCGGATCACGGTGGCAATTTCATCGACACCGCCGATATGTACGGCAAGGGAAAGAGTGAACGATGGATCGGCGAGTGGCTCTCAGAGCGCGACCGTGAGGAGTTCGTCATCGCCTCGAAGGTGTACTGGTCGACACGCGAGGACGATCCGAATGGGCACGGACTCGGTCGGAAGCATCTCCGCCGGCAGATCGATCGAATCCTCGATCGGCTCGGCACGGACTACCTCGATCTCCTCTATACACACCGGTTCGACGATCGAACGCCTCCCGAGGAGTTCATGCACACACTCAACGGATTCGTTCGTGACGGATCTGTAAACTACCTCGGCACGTCTACCTTTGAGCCTCGAGCGTGGGAAGTCGTGCGAGCGAACGAATTCGCCGATAAGCACAACTACGAGCCGTTCACAGTTGCACAGCCTCGCTACAACCTCATCGACCGTGAGATCGAGGCTGAGTACCTCGCTATGTGCGAAAGCTACGACATCGGGTGTTGTCCGTGGAGTCCGCTGGCCGGTGGATTTCTCACGGGAAAATACCGGCACGAAGAACGTATTCCGGACGGAACGCGCGGTTCGGAGTCGGATCAGTTCACCGACCGCTACCTCACTCCTGAAAACTACGATACGCTACGCGTGGTCCGTGAGATCGCAGACGAAATCGATGCGACACCGGCGCAGGTGTCGCTTGCGTGGCTGATCGCTCATCCACAAGTGACTGCACCAATCGTCGGTGCACGAACGACAGAGCAACTCGCCGAAAACATCTCGGCTGTAGATATTTCACTCACTCAGAGCCAGTTCGACCGGCTCTCCGAAGCAAAAGCGACGCCGTCACTAGTGTGACCGAGGAAACACTCAGCCGATATCCATCCCTTCTCTGATTTCGAACGTCTCGTCGCCATCGAAGCGCTTCGGGTCGAACGCCTCGATACCGTCGCCGTCCACGATCTGCTCTGCAATCATTTCACCTAACGCGGGCGCGCGCATGAAACCATGCCCCTGCCAGCCGGCGGCGACAAACACGTTCGGTGCAATTTCTCCGAGGAGTGGGTCACCGTCGGGCGTTGCGGTGCAGAGACCGGCCCACGCTCGATCACGAGCGAACGTCCTTCCAACTGCTGTCTCCAGATGCGTTTCGATTGCTTCGAGAAACCATTCGTCGGCCTCACGTTTCCAGCCGTCGGGGTCACGCTCGATCGGTTCGGTCCCGTCTCCGACGAGCAGTCCATCACCGTGCGGTCGGAGATAATAGCCACCAGTAGCATCGAACAGCATTGGCACGTCGATAGCTATCGGCTCGGTTGTGAGCGCCTGAACGCGGTACGGTTTGAGCGGAATCGGGATGTCAGCGGCTGCGAGTACGTGTTTGGTGTGCGCGCCGGTAGCGACGAGGACAGCGTCGAACGATTCGTGTCCATCCGGAGTCTCGATTTCCGTGTTTGCGTTCGAGGTCGTTTCTGATTGTGCCCGAAGCGTCGCCGGTGTGTTGGTCAGGATCGTTGCTCCCGTCTCGACTGCGTGGTCGGCGACCGCACGGACGTAGCTCGCAGGGTCCGTGTGTCCCGCGTTTCTGGCAATCGCAGCAACGGCTACGCTGTCGACGTTGAGGGCCGGATACCGTTCTGCGAGTGTCTCACTGTCGATGAGAGAGACGTCCCGGCCATTGGCCCGCATCCGGGGGACCTGTTCGCGGATGGCGGCCGCTCGTTTTTCATCATTCTCACGCGCGAGCCAAACGTAGGGGCATAGAGTAAAATCGAACCCATTCATCCCAGAGAATTCCTGAAACCGGGCCAGCGCTCGATCCCCGATTCGAGCATCGATACGTCCTGCATACGCATCGTAACAGACGCCTGCCGCGCGTCCGCTACTTCCGCTCTCGATCGTCCCCTGTTCGTAGACGGTAACGTCAACATCCTGTGAAGCGAGTTCGAGCGCAGCAGTGACACCAACTGCACCCGCACCGAGAACAGCGACCCTCATCGACACGGCAGACACCCCATCGGAACACCGAAGCGACACCGAACATACGAGTCATCATCCGTCCGAAAAATCCCCGATGGAGAGCAGCCATCGCTCCCCCGATCGCCCGTTGCATGCGTCATAGCACCGTTTCAGCACGACCACACTTAGAGATTCGTTGCGCGATGCGAACGACTCGACAGCCAACAGCAGCGTAGCAGTGCAATCGGCGGTAGAACGAGTGGTGATACAAAGACGATCGAAGCTCAACCGTCACGCTAACGAGGACTCCCCTCTAATGGTTTGACAATGAGTGATGGCTCCGACGAACAGGAAAGCGGAGAGCCTTCCGATTCGGGGGCTGAAACAGGGACTCCCGACACGAAAGAGGTAGAGGAGCCTTCTGTGGAAACGCTACGGGAACAGGTGGAAGAGAAGTACGACTTCGATAATTTCGGGCCGGATGACATGGCCCGTATGACGCCGGAAGAGTGGGATGCGGCGTTCGATATCGAGACGTGGATCACGGGGACCGAGCTGCTCGACCGGGTCGAGGCAGACGTGAAACAGCGCGTCGCCGACCGCGAGGTGTTCGCCCGTCTCGAACGGCTTTCGAATCCCGAACGGCTCATCGCGTACTCCGATGAAGGCTACGCCGTCGTCTACAAAGATGGAAGCGTCGCGGGCGAGGGAACCGTGCTCCGGGACGTCAAACCGTCTGTTGCCCTGTGCTCGATGGACGAGTACGATCCGCCAGAGATGCCAGAAGGCACTGTCCTTCCTAGACCGTCCGAGGTCCCAGAGGGAACTGGGACGCTCGGTCACCGAGTGATCCAGGTCGTTGGTGCAGTGCTGGTGTTGATGGGACTGTTCCTGCTAATTGGCGGTATGGTCGGCCTAACCGGAGAGGCCGGAGTTGTCGGCATCTTCACTGGCTTCATCTTCATCGGAATCGGGATCGTTCTTTTCGTTCTGGTTGCGAATGCCCGTCTCTCAGACCGGTTCCGATCGGAGGAGTACCGCGACCGACTGCGTGCCGTTGGTCTTTCCGATGCAGATTCGGACACAGGTTCGAACGCGGACGAACGGCCGGCAATCCTTGAGGATCTCGACGATTTCACGAAACGCGATGACGTAGACGATTCAAACGATACGCCATCATAAGGGCTGTAGCGGCGCTGTCGGCGGCTTCGGTGGGTTTATACGAACTCGGTTCTGAAATCAGCTTGTGCATGAACAGACGGGAATTTCTCCGCACTGCTGGCGGCGCAGCGGGGGCCGTAACCACTACATCTGCGGTTTCTGGAGCCGCCGCCGCGCAAGAAGGGGGTGGTGGCTCTGGTCCGATCGATTACGGCGGCTACTTGGACGACGCCGGCGGGTGGAGCGAGGGCAGCACGGCCGACATGACTGGCAACAATCAGGTGACGATCAAAGTCGGGCCGGGTGGAGAGAACGTCTACGATCCGGTTGCGGTGCACGTTGATCCCGGGACGAAGATCATCTGGCAGTGGGAGGGCCCAGGCCACAACGTTCAGGCCGAAGACGGCCAGTTCGAAAGCGAGATCAAAGGCTCGGGCACCTTCGAGTACACCGCCGAAGAAGAAGGTGTCATCCCGTACTTCTGCCAACCACACAAGAGCGTTGGCATGAAGGGCGCGATCGCGGTCGGAAATGTCCCGCGTAAATCACCAGCTGCAGCAGCAGAACTCAAACCAGAAGAGATGGGGGTTCCGATTCAGCCCCACTACGTTGGAATCGGAGCGGTGCTGATGATGATGTCATCGCTCGTCTTCACGTTCTACCTGCTCAAATACGGTGAAAGCGCTCATACGAAAGGAGGGAACAACTAATGCCATCCGGTGACAACAGCTACGGATCGATTCATCGCTACGAACCGGCGCGAGAGAGCACAGCAGCCGCGATTGCGATCGTTCTCCTCACAATCATCGAAGTCGTATTCGTGGGTATGTTCACCTACGGACTGTCGACCGGATGGGGGAGAGATCCGTTCGGAAATATGTTCCTCGGAGGGATTCTCACAGTGATCTTCATCGATCTCTCGTTTATTCTCTTACTCTACCGAAAAGAATTCCTCCCCGACGTGATGGTCGTGAAAAAGCGTCGGCGGAAATGGGAGGACCTCTACGTTGAAGAAGAAGACGCTGATGGACAGTCCCCAGATGTCGACATCTGGGAGGGTGTGAAACACGCGATTTATCCGTACTATAAACGATAATTCATGGCAGATAGCGACAAATATCCAATCGAGTCAGGGAGACGGCGCTTTGTTAAGGGCGTCGTTGGTGCGGCATCGCTCGCAACGGTCGGGACAGCAACCGGAGTCGGACTGACGTCGGTTACCTCTTCAGCGGGAGAGGGTGGTGGTGTCACGAGATACAAGGCACTCGAGAATATTGCAGGTCCCGCTCCTCGTGGAATGCCACAGATTCCAATCGAGATCGACGGCAGCGGCACTATCAAAGGTATCTGGCCCGAGCCGAAAGAAGTCCAACGAGGATCCCAGACAATCACCGTGGCCGAAACCGATATCGGCGGTGTAACGTACTCGACTGAATGGTTCCAGTACTGTGGCGTCCAGACCTACGCAGGGATCGCACCGGACGCTGATCAGGAAAATTCCTTCCTCTCCGGATCGAACACGCCGTACAGCTGGCAGCAAGAGCAACTCTCATCCGGTGATCCGCTGAAAGTCGAGCACTTTCAGGACTACAAAGAGTGGGGCAACGACATCGGCAAAAGTGGTCTCGGCAAGCCCGCGATGGGAACGTGGCGTTCGAAGGACACGAAAAGCACAATCCCCATTCAGGTCATCCGGAGTACGAAAGTCGAGGAGATGGCCAAGAACGACCCGTGGTTGAAAGCAAGCACCGCCCAGGGCTTTATTGCGTGGTTGGATAAGTGTACACACTTCTGCTGTGTCCCGGCATACAAAGCGTTCCCAGGCAGTGCGAAATTCAACGCGGAGGACAAAATCTACTGTCAGTGTCACCAGTCGGTGTACGACCCGTATCAAATCGTGGACACAACGTTTGTGTCGCTTCCGCGTCCATCGGGTGACAGTGGCAGTGAGAGTGGCAGCGAATCAGAGTGAACGGACACCATGAGCTTAAAACCAAAAGACGAACACGATCATATGGCTTGGGTGGAGAGCAAGGATCTCTCTCCAGTTGAGCGGGGGTATCTCACCACGCTCATCTGGCTCGACAAGCGCTTTCGCGTTGTCGATTACCTTGAGATCTTAGAGAATCTCTACTACAAGGTCAACCTGCAGATGCCGAAAAGCCACACGGAGCAGTACAATCTTGATAACAAGTTCTGGTACTGGTATCCGTTGTATTCGCTTGGGTTTTTCTCGCTCCTCGCGTACATCGTTGCCTCCGTCAGCGGCGGACTCCTCGGGTTCTACTACACGCCCGGAGCAGTCGGTGCAACCGGTGATCCATCGATGGCCTACGAGCAGATCGAGTTCATCATGACCCAGTTGAACTTCGGGTATATGCTCAGGAGTATTCACCGGTGGTCTGCGCAGGTGATGACCGCAGCGGTCTTCCTGCACATGCTTCGGGTGTACTTCACAGGCGCGTACAAGGAACCTCGTGAAGTGAACTGGCTCATCGGAATCGTGCTCATCTCACTGACGATGGTCTTTGGATACTCGGGCTATCTCTTGACGTGGGATCAGCTGGCGTTCTGGGCGAGCCAGATCGGTGTCGAAATGGCGCTCTCGATCCCACTCATCGGGGAGTGGATCGCACAGCTCATCTTCGGCGGCTTCACACCGAACCCAGCGACACTCCAACGGATGTACATCTTACACGTGTTCTTCCTGCCGTTCATCGTGACGGCACTCATTGCGATCCACATCGGCATCGTCTGGATGCAGGGGATCGCAGAACCACACTGATCGACGACTCACTTCTGTTCTCGTCGGTTGTGGAGCCAGCAGGTGTCTTTCCTCGAATAGCGAATAGCGAATACCGTATTTTCAAATGTTAGGATGGTTCACAGTGTCGTAAATCGACGAGGCGAAGTCACGAACTCGGTTACTGCCTGAACGATTTCTGGGTGGAGGAGATATCCAGCCGTTATATGATATCCAATTGACTACGGATCGGGATTATCTCGTTCACAAGTAGTTGTGGGCTCTGGAGAGACTGTCCTAGCTCTGATTCGACGACACTCAGAGTGTCGGTGTCAGACAGGCCAACAGGTGGAGTAACAAAACGTTGAAGGTAGCGCGAAGCCAATTTGCGGTAACGAATAATGACCGAGAGCGACACAGGCGACGAGGTTCGGACAGACGGGACCGGCATCGTCGCCCCGGACGACGAAACGCCGACGTGGAGCGAGCGAAAAGCTCGCGCGGAGGGGTTGTCCCGGCTGACCTACGAGTATTTCGAACGCGCTCGTCGAGAAGACCAGGATTTGCGGACGGACTCGAGTTACATCGAGCGCGACGTGCTCGGATTTCCGTCGTGGCCGCACGAGACGATCCGAAATATCGCGATTTCGGTGTTTTTCATCGGGATGATCATCTTTCTTTCAGCGACGATGCCACCACACATCGATGCCCCTGCGGACTCATCTACCACGCCAGAAGTCATCCTGCCAGACTGGTATCTGTACTGGTCGTTCGGCCTGCTCAAGCTCGGCCCGCTCAATCCTGAGCTTGCATTGTTAGGTGGGAAGAAGCTGATGGCAGATCGGACGTACGGGGTGCTTGCAAATCTCGTCGTCGTCGGTGCCATCGCTATTGTGCCATTCCTGAACAAAGGCTCTGCGCGGCGTCCAGTCGAACAGCCGTTCTGGGCCTCCATTGGTGTGGGTGGGACCGTCTTTGCGATCACGATCGCTGCGCTTTCGGTCAAGAATCTGTTCCCAGAGGCGATCGACCCACACCTGATCTTCGATCTGACGTTCCTGCTCCCGTTCGTCGTCGGATGTCTGAGCTACGCGGTGCTCAAAACGATGCGTGAGGGATACATGTTCGAACTGAACCGTCGGTACTACCGGCTTCGCCCACCGCGATAGCCTCGGTTGCAAACTCAGGCGAAGCGGCAAACAAAACAAGCTCAAGTATCTCTGTCTCCTCTGTTTTTGCATGGTCGACTCCGATGCGTCTGACGAGCAGGCGGTGGACGACGGAGATATTATTGTGCCGGTCGGATTATACAAGATCGTCACCGTCTTCTCGACACTCATTGCTGCGGCTGCCGTTGTCGGTGGGTTTGTGATTCTCGACACAGCAACACAGGGAGCGAACGCATCGGCTGAGGAAGTGAACGTCCTCCTTGCACTGCTTGGTGTGGCGAGTATCCTGATCGGATCGGTTATTTACGTCTTCTCGACACGGTTTCGAGCTGAAGGGATGGGAATGGGAAACCCTAAAGACGGCGCTGACTAAGAACCGATAATGGCTGACGAATTCATCAAGGGATTCGCTATTCTCACGGGTGGCATGCTCGGATGGATGGTTATCGCGGGCTGGTACAACACCCCGAGCTTCACGGAGGCACAGCTCTCCGTGCCAGTTGAACAAGAGTTACAGATGCTTGATCAGTTGGCTCTCACGTTCAAAACGGGTTTCCTGTGGTTTGCGATCCTCGGCGCACTCACCTTCTGGGTGTTGATCCCTGCAGGCAGAGAGCTCCGGAGTGCATGGGCAGCCCGCTGATCGCTTTAGCAAAGCGAAGCGAAGCTAATCTAAGCATTCCCATCGTTGAAATTGAGCGCTTTCAGTTGAGCCCGTAGTGCCCGATCTATTACTCACAACCCAGAAGACAACAGACTGTAGTGATTGAGAGCGTCGGCTCTGTCGGTACTGTCGGTGCTGTGTACTGTACTGTAATTCTGCTGTGTCCGTACAGAGTAGGCAGTAATAATCAGTAATCGAGAACACCACGAGGGTCGAAGCAGTACTATTACTATTGTCTGTCACTATCGTTTCCTATGGCTCCCGCGTATCCACAGCTAACG
Source organism: Halocatena marina (assembly GCF_023276375.1). Taxonomy (GTDB): domain Archaea; phylum Halobacteriota; class Halobacteria; order Halobacteriales; family Haloarculaceae; genus Halocatena; species Halocatena marina. The sequence goes on from NZ_JALLPK010000001.1 coordinate 3,126,411, forward strand.
GCGTTCCTCAACGAGACAGAAACCGACGGATATCTGATCGACGCTGCAGGCAATGACAGCAATCAGTACTACCTTTCGGGTTTCAAAGGTAAATCCGTCACACTGTATGTGGACGGCGAGGTTCGACTCCTTGTTCCCGATCTCGAATACACGCGAGCAAACCGTGACAGTGACAATGTCCACCGATTCTCGGAGTTCGACTACGGAAGCATGGTCATCGAGCACGGGCAATCGAAAGCCGGACCCCTTGCAATCGCGGCGTTTCTCTCTGAGTATGGGGTCGACTCGGTCTCTGTGCCAGCCTCCGTTCCGACCGGAACGACAACGATGCTGCACGATCAGGGTATCGAGGTCGTCACGGATTATGATGGCTGTGTGGGCAGTATTCGGGCGGTGAAATCCGACGAAGAGATCGAACAGATCGCGGCGACACAACGAGCAACCATCGAAGCAATGACAGTCGCAGCGGGGTTCCTCGAACGCGCAACAGTCGAAGCGGGCGTCTTGCAGCTCGATGGAGACGTGCTGACGAGCGAGCGGGTCCGCCACGCGATCAAAACGACAGTTCTCGAAAAGAACTGTGAAGTGAGTGAGTGCATCGTTGCCGCCGGTGCAGCAGGTGCTCGCGGTCACACAGCCGGATCTGGACCAATCGAAGCAGGCGAGCCGATCATCGTCGATATTGCTCCGTACAATACGGAATCGCAGTACTATGGAGACATGACCCGGACGTTCGTGAAAGGCGAACCGGAAGCGAAGATTCAGGAGTGGTACGATGTGACCCATGAGGCTTACGAGGTGGCACTAGCGATGATCAAGCCAGGTGTGACTGGTGAAGCGGTAAACGAGGCTGTCTGTGACGTCTTCGAACGCGAAGGATACCCGACGCTTCGAACCGACGAGGCCACAGAAGATGGGTTCGTTCACTCCACTGGCCACGGTGTCGGACTCGATGTCCACGAACAGCCCAAACTCAGCTGGGGTGGTGAGAAGTTACAGCCTGGGCACGTCGTCACGGTCGAACCCGGACTGTACGAACAGGAAGTCGGCGGCGTCCGCCTTGAAGATCTCATCGTCGTAACCGAAACGGGTCACACAAACCTGACCGACTACCCACGAGAGCTCAGCGTAGTATAATACAGTTAGGACGGTACAGCGTTTCGATCCGCTATCCCGATTGAGTTCGAATTGGCAGGCCGCTCCTGTGAGGAACTGAGAGGCTACAACAAACGCAGTTCGACACGAGTCAAAAGGAAGGTGGTCGAAATCTCAGACAACTTTGGTCCAGAGTGGTTTGATGATGAAGAACACACTGAGGTAGGCAGCGTACGACAGCACGAATAACGACGCGACGATCGCACCTTTTGGACGCTCGATCGGGAGGCTTTGACGGGCTTCGACTTTTCGCGCTTCGAACTCGAAGAAATCTGTGAGAACCATGCCGAGAACGAGCACGGATAACACGACGCCGGAGTGGAAATGGAGCGTCGTGTAATAGAACACGGAAACAATAAGTAGGACGTGCGTGGCAACGAGCGCGGGATGACGTTTGATCGCTTCTGCATCACCCTCTTTGGCCTGACGAACAGTCGATCGGTGCGCGATAGCACGGGCTGCGAGATTCATCAGTACGAAAGCGAGTAGCACGTACTCAAGGTACGGACCGATGGCCGTCTCAATCGAGCCGAGCTGTAAGACCGAAAGTTCCATACCTACATCGGGGAGGTGCTTCCATTAGAGCTTTTCCAATCCTTATTTGTTGGTTCGAATCGTTTCGATCGCAGAAACTGGTTTCAGCCGAAGCGTGTCGGTGTAGGGAACCGTTCCAACCGAACGACCGTCAACGAGAAGTTCGACGGCCGCATCGTCGCGCTCAATCGTGAGTCGAATATCCGAAAGGGAGAGCACCCAGTGATTGTGGGTAACAGAAAACGGGGCGATCGGGACAACCGAACCAACGGCTGTTTCAGGAGCGATGTGCGGTCCACCAGCATCGTGAGCGTATCCATGACTTCCCGCAGGAGTCGCAACAACGATACCATCAGCGCGGACGCTCGCAATAGGTTCGTCACCGGTCATCACCGTATACTCAGAAATACGCGCCTGCTCGGACGTGAGGAGCAGGACATCGATAAGCGCATAGACCATCCCATCTGGACGATCAATACCAATGACAGGATGGCTGACTGTCAACTGCGACCGAGAGGAAACATGAGAGCGATCTTTTGTGTGTGTTTGTGACTGTGACTGTGACTGAGAGTGGGGCTGGGACTGGATACGAGAGTGTAGCTGTGGTTCATCGAGGAGGTCTGAAAGCACCACTGGTACGTTTTCACGGGACACTGGATTGAGACCGGGGGTTCCGGTTTCGACAGGGAGAACGGGTGCGGGGGCGTCCGGAATGAGCGAATAGAGGGCGGCTTCGCCGACGGCAATAACGAACGTCGGGTCGGAGAATGGATCCTCAACGAGCGTCGCGCTAGTGTCATCAACTGCTTGCACTATCGTTTCGCTCGACTCTCCGACGACACCAACTCGTGTGTCGTTCATCAGTAGAGTTGTCGTCCTGACGGTCTAAAAACGTATCTCACGCAAGATCTCCAATGATACGCATACCCTCGGCTTTGTTTTCGCGTTCGAGGGCAGCGATGATCTCCTCGCGGGACTGGCGGGCGAGGGTGACATCGTCAGCCGAGAGGTGAACGATGAGTTCAGTGAGGAGAATCGCGCTCTCTCGAAGCGTTCGTGATTCCAGCTTATCAAGTGTGTCCGCGCGCGTGTGACCCCACCCACGACCTCGGGTTCCGGTTTCGCTCATGAGATGGACGCTTGGGACGCCGCCTTTGATCACGAACGGCCAGTGATCGCTGTGTGGTCCTTGTTGGGGGGATTTCGATATCGGGTGATCGAACGTCTCCTCGATCTCGATGAGAGCATCGTCGAGATCATCGAATCCGTGTGTGTATGCAGAAACTGTTCGACCACGCGCGATGCCATCGTTGTTCACGACTGCTTTGATGCGGTCTAGATCTGCCCGATCCGCTTCGTACTCTGAACCGCACAGACCGACCTCCTCTGCGCCGAAGACGACGAAATGAACCCGGGTTTCGAGTTCGTCCTCGCGTCGTGAAAGCGCAGCGGCAAGTTCGAGGACCATGGCCGTCCCCATCCCGTTGTCCAGCGCACCCTCTGCGATGTCGTGTGCATCGATGTGACTGGTTACGAGGATTTCCTCAGCTTGCTCATCATCTTCGTTTTCATCGATTTTTGGCCCGAGGTACGCGTGGACGTTCTGGCTCGTCGCATCGTCGTAGGTCGCATCGACCTCAACCGTGATCTGTTCGCTCTCGAACTGTCTGGCGAGACGTGCACTAACCTCGCTGGAGACGCCAACCGCTGGGATGTCTCCGATCGGTGCCTCAGCAGTCCCGACGCTGCCCGTCGGTGCGAGACATCCCTCGACGTGATTTTCGAAAATGAACCCGGCTGCTCCCGACTGTACCGCACGGTAGTACTTCTCACGGCGGTGGATGAAGCGGCTATACCAGTCAGGAACGGTACTGGAAACCATAACGATGCTTCCGTCGAGATCGACATCGAAGTCTTCTGGAAGACCGTACCCGAGATCGATGAGTTCACCAGTAGCGCTTTCTGCGGGACTGCGTGGGAGCGCGATGCTCTCGTGATCGGTACCGCCCGCGTGGACAGCACTCGATCCTCGTGTCCAGCCCTGAATTTCGAACGAATCGAGGTGGGCATTGCGCGCTCCCACCTCATCGAGCGCATCACGGGTTGCGATTGCCGCTTTGTGTTCACCGTCACTGCCCGCCATCCGATTTCCGATGTCAACGAGCTGTTCGAGATGATCCCATCCGACGGTGCTCGTAAATGTTCTACCGATCCAGTCAGTCATACTACGACAACGATCGACATTCGAATAATAGTTATGTGTTTGTATGTCAGTGTTTCAAGACTGAAACTTCAGATATTGTCCAAATATTAAGATGATTGCTGTCAGACGACGGTGTGGAATGGTAATCAGATATACCATCAAGTCCGGAGATACGCAGAGACAGGTTCACAGACTGTGTATGTGGATGCCATAATCCGTCGCTATTGCCATACCACAACCAAGGCAACGCGTGTATTTCCTCGATTGTGTGCAAATCGGTGTGAAAATGAACGAATAAGACTATCCGTCACCGTTTTCGTCGACAATGACGACCTCCCCCGAGACGACATCGACGTTGATGAGTGTCTTTACGTCGTGGTTTTTTACCTTGTTCTCGCCACCGACTTTCTTGATAACCGCGACAATATCTGAGACATCTGCGCCGATTTCTCCGAGTGCAGTCGTGATACTGTGAAGTGTGCCTCCCGTCGAGAGAACGTCATCAAGCAAGAGCACGCGGTCGTCAGCCTCGACATCGTTCAAATACATCTCGTTCTCAGAATATCCTGTCACTTGTGCGAGCGACACCTCCCCCTCAAGACCATACTGGCGCTTTCGGATGACGACGAGCGGAATGTCAGTCATCAGCGAGACCGCTGTCGAGATGTGAATGCCCATGGCCGCAGGAGTGACAATCTTATCGACGCCATCGAGGTCGACTTTCCGGATGATACCGATGACGATCTCACGGAGAAGTTCCGGCTCTAGCATCGGGACGCCGTCGCTGATGGGATGAACAAAATATTCATACTCTCCCTTCCGGATGATCGGTGCGTCACGAAGCGACTCGGCCAGTCTTTCCATGTTGCCCGTATACTACGAAGACGTAAAAATACGGCTAGTTCATACTGAATGCGTGATCGTTACACCCACACCAAAGAAACGACATTCACATAACTGCAATATCATAATTTTTAATAATGTATTTTAAGACGAAACACAAGAGTTAGAGGGAAGACCGACACAGAAGTCGTGTACGGAGCATCAGCTGACAGTACATTATAGCTCCGAGACAATGATGCCCGAAAGCCAATCGAAACAGACGCGGCGGACACTACTTCGGGGGGCAACCCTCGCACTCGCCGGTGGCCTTGCTGGATGCACCAGCATTATGGATTCGGACGGATCGTCGCCCAAATCGAATCAGACGAGTTCACCGTCAGGTACGACATCAACCGGGACGTCCATGCCGGGAACAGCAACTGAGGCGCCATCAGACGGTCCCGAGGGATCGTTCCCATTCATGCATAGTGCGACGGGGACGACCAAGTTCGATGTGAAACTAGATCAAAGCCCAGTGATGGGTTCGAACGATGCTCCGGTGGACCTGTACTACTGGAGTGATTATCTCTGTCCATTTTGCCAAACATTTGCGATGAAGATCCATCCACAGATTGCCAAAAGTGCGATCGCTGATGGGACGCTTCGGGTGGTCTTTCTCCAACTACCAAACATCGGTGAAAACTCGTTCCCAGCGGCTCTGATGGCCAAATGCGTCTGGCGTCAGGTTGCAGACGATGACCCTGACCTATTTTGGAAGTGGCACCACGCTGTGTTTGAACAGCAAGGGGAGGAAGGGAGCGGCTGGGCGGATATCAAGAATCTCTACAAGATCACAGAGGATGTCGGTATCGATACTGACGCCATCACGACGTGTATCGAGAATCGTCAAGACAAAATCAGAAAGGACATCAAAGCCGAGGTTACCGTTGCCGACCGGGAGAACATAAAGGGAACACCCGCGTTCATCTTTTACAATCGAAAGACGGGCACATCAAAGAAGCTCGCGGGTGCACAGCCCTACGCAACGTTCAAACAAGCGATCCAAACGGTAAAGAACGGCTGAGTTGCGTTTCAGATACGACTGATTCTCCATCGTTTGTATCGAATCTTACGAATACCGTGTTAGATACGTCCGCACCGTAAAATTGAACTCAGAAGTCGTGTTCTACCTCCTCTTGATCCGCCTTCTGAATGATAATCTTGTCTTCGCGGACGCGGACAAACACCTCATCACCGATCGACATCCCTGCGACGGTCAACTCATCCTCGTGTAGATTGAGGTGAGCATTATGGTACTGGCCGTCTGCGTCTTTGGTCCCGCTGGGACTGAGTTTCTTCTTCCGTACCATCGAACTAACCGTTAGCGACTGTCGGGGAAGCGGCCATTTAACTCTTATCAGGTTGGGTACTCATTTCACTTGCACAACCAGCCAGATCACGACCCGGATCGGGGCTTTCTTTACCCGCCATCATCATTATTAAATGCTATATTCCTCATTTGTTGTGAATTCGATTCATTCGATCGTGTGACCGCCGAGTATTCATTAGCTAATTCCCTCGAACAAACACAGTAGGAACTACATCTATATTATATTTTATCATTCTATAGTAATATTTACTAAAATTTTGTGAGGATAGTGTTGGTCTGGTAACGGCCAGAGAACAAACAACGAGAGTTCACCAGCTCAGTCAAGAGGGCAAGCACCGATGTCCAACAACGATCTCCCACGTGATGCATCCGAAACGAGCCTCATGGAACAGTTGTGCGGCTCAGGGTCGTCGTCGTATCACCGGATGGATTACGCCAAATGATCCGAATCTCGTCACCACTGTCGACACCCCCTGAATAGATCACCTCACCAGCAGTGTACTTTTCGTCGGAGCCTCCTGATTCGAGAGCTCCCTCTCCAAGCGCCGAGCCACCAACGACGACATCGATGTTTGCCCGAGTTATTGCATCGCCACTGCTGTGGCTGATCACAACACCCTCGCTATCGAAGTCATAATCCAGTCTCGTTTGTGGTGGATCTGGCTGTTGTCCACCGATTCCGAGAACGAACGCCCCGATCACTGCTGCCAGTATCACTGTGATTGCAACCATCAGTATCACACCAATGACCGGCGAAACCGCCCGGTTCTCCTCGAATACCACCTGTTTCAGTTCTGTTCGAGATCGTCCGTCCATTGTTATTTTTGGCACCGCTGTTTTCGTCGCACTCTGACACACTGTCGCAGCTTTTTTTCAAAAATTTCCTCGATCATTACTTGAATTATATTCGACCGTCGTGTTTCGCTCGTGGATTAACAGACAAACCAACTGGTCCGTTTTCAGTCGTTGCTCAGCGTCACCCAGAAACGACTGGGTGATGTGCACATGCTGATCCGTAGGGGGAGTCCGGAACACCGTGATTCGAGATGTTGTGACACGATCTGCAGGGACAGTAAGCGAACCACCACTGGACGCAACCAACGCTGACTGACTCGACTGCACCGAATCCGAAGGCTGTACGTCCAAGCGGCGATGACCGAACGCATCGGAGTACGGACGACCCCATTGCATGTGCATGCCGGATTGCTCTCGTTTTTGGATTTAAACCTTCACCAGAAAGTACCACCATACAACACCATGCTGTAGTATATTCTGTGTGAGGATTCAAGACAGTATTTCGTACTTCAATACAGTTAAGGATGAACTGACGCGAGTAAGAGTGTGCAACCAGATCCGGCGATCCTCCTCTCCGTGTTGGCGATTCCGTTCGTCGGTGCGGCAATGGTCCCGCTCGTCTACCGTCTACTCGGTGAGCGTACTGCCTACTTTGCGGCAGGCATTGCGATGCTCTGCTTTGTGCTTTTACTGAGTCAGTACGAGAACTGGGGAACGGTCACAGTGAACTGGATACCCTCACTCGGTGTCTCGCTCGTGTTATATCTCGACGGACTCGCGTACCTCATCGCACTTCTCGCAAGCGGTGTTGGGGTGCTCGTTTTCGTCTATTCTGGCGGATATATGCACGGAGAACCGGGGAGGATGAAATATTACGCGGCGTTGCTCGCGTTCATGGGGTCAATGCTCGGTGTTGCGTTGGTGGTCGATCTCATCTCTCTATTCGTCTTCTGGGAACTGACGAGCGTTGCCTCGTTTATTCTCATTGGACATTATCAGCGCACTCCAAGCTCGCTGTACGCCGCGCGCAAGTCGATGCTTATCACCGTCTCCGGCGGGCTCTTCATGCTCGTTGGCTTTCTTATACTGCATCTCGTATCCGGGCAGGCACTCGGTGGAATGACGTTCACCCTTATTGGGACTGAGCAATCGCTCATCGGTATCCCGGGTGAGGTTGACAATGCAGCGGCGATTCGGGGAGCGCTCCACTCGGCAGGATTGTTCATTCCCGTGCTCGTGCTCCTCGCTATCGGTGCAGCGACGAAGTCCGCACAAGTTCCATTTCACATCTGGCTCCCGAATGCGATGGAGGCCCCAACGCCGGTTTCTGCGTTTCTCCACTCAGCCACGATGGTCAAAGCAGGAGTTTATCTCATTGGACGGTTTCGCCCGTTGTTCGTTCCCGAACACGTGGTGATCGCCGAAGGATGGACGCTCTTGTTCGTTGCCCTGGGACTGGCGACGATGACCATCGCAGCGATACTCGCTGTCGGAGCGGTCGACATCAAGGAGCTACTGGCGTACTCGACGGCTTCGCATCTCGGTCTCATCGTTGCCGGCTTCGGATTCGCCGAGGTGATCGGCGGCGAAGCGGGGGTGTTCCATATCCTCAACCACGCATCGTTCAAGGCCGCGCTGTTTCTCATCGCAGGGATCATCGCTCACGAGGCAGGTACGCGGTCGATCGCTGATCTCGGTGGACTGCGGCGCGATCTCCCAGTTACGGCGATCATAGCCGTTATCGCATCGCTCAGTATGGCAGGTGTGCCGCCATTCAACGGGTTCTATTCGAAGGAATTCCTGTTCGATGCCGCATGGGAGACGGCCGCCCAGACAGGTGGTGTTGCGTGGGTGTTCCCTGTGGTCGCCGTCTTCGGGAGCGTGTTTACGTTCCTCTACTCTGTTCGCTTCATCATGCTGTTTTTCGGCGAGCGACCCGAGGAGTTAGGAGAGGTGCATCGACCGCCGCTTTCGATGCTCGCGCCAGTTGGCGTGCTCGGGCTTCTCGTGCTCGGTATCAGCATCAGTCCACAGACCGCTTTCAACCTCCTCGTGGGAGACGCAATCGGGAGTACCATGCTCGGAGAACACCACTTCAAGGTGTATTTCCCGACGAAGGTCACACCACCAGTTCTCATGAGCACCATCACCATCGTCACGGGACTCCTCGCGTACTCCGTTTACGACCGACTCCACAACGGGATCCGACGCGTGCGATCGATTCCGCCCGTCACGGCGAACTACTACTACGATTCAACGATCGAGGGACTAGGACGATGGAGCAATCTCGTTCCCCGATACGTGCAGACCCGAATTCTACGCACGTACGCAGCCGTCGTTCTGCTTTCGGTGAGCGCGATTGCGCTTGGCGGATACGTCGTCGGAGGCGCTGGTGTGTCGCTCGCTGCCCCGACGCTGGCGGCACCGATCATTATCATTCTCTGTGTCGCTGTCGTCGGTGCGATCGCGGTTAGCGTCGCACCATCACACATCGCGGGCGTACTCACGCTGTCGATCGTCGGGTTCATGGTCGCCGTGTTCTACGTGCTCGCAAGCGCACCCGATCTCGCGCTCACACAGCTCGTCATCGAGACGCTCGTACTCGTGATCTTCCTGCTCGTGCTCGATAAGCTCCCAGAGTACTACGGCGAACTGAAACGGAGCCGAGCGGTCGTCGATGGACTCATTGCAGGCGCTGTCGGTGTCACCGTCGCACTCACTGTCTTGTTGACGACCGCAGCCCACCCGAACGATAGCATCGCACATTTCTTCCTCGAACGGGCACCAGTGCCACCGAATCCCGATCCAGTCTTTGTGGACTGGGGTGGCGGCGGGAATATCGTGAACGTCATCCTCGTGGATTTCCGAGCATTCGATACGATGGGAGAAATCTCGGTGGTGGCGATGGCTGCACTCGCAGTTCTCACGCTCATCGGTATGCGAAATCGGGGTGAAAGCGCATGACTACTCAGCCGACCATTATCGCTCGGACCGTCGTCCGAACCGTTGTTCCGATCATCCTCCTGACCGCCATTGCACTGGTTCTCCAAGGACACAACCTCCCTGGCGGTGGCTTCATCGGGGGCGTACTTACGGCGACCGCGTTTGCGCTCGTTTACATCAGCTACGGCTCGGAATACCTCGTCCAAGCGTTGCTCTCGGGGGCTGAAGGAGCCGAGGGAACAGGAGCAGAGACAGAATCCATACAAGCAGAGTCAAGATTCCTCTCGGGAGCGATCGGGACGTACACTCGGATGTTTGCGTTCGGATTGGCGCTTGCGGCTGGTTCGGGTGTGGTCGCAGTTGTGCTTGGAGTGCCGTTTCTCACACAGGCCGTCGCGCTTGTTCATCACGTGCCGATCTACAAAGAGCTCGAATTTGCAAGCGCACTCGCGTTCGATCTTGGCGTGTACTTCGTCGTCGTTGGGTCACTCCTGACGATTCTCGCGGTGGTGGGAGACGAATGACAGAGGTCGTTCTTGCCGTCGTGCTCGGACTGTTGTTCGCGCTTGGGACGTTCCTCGTCCTCCGACGCGACGTGGTTCGCGTAACGTGGGGTGTAACCATCATCAGCCAAGCAACGAACGTCTATCTCGTGACCATGGGTGGTATCGGCGGAAGTATCCCCATTCTCGGTCACGGCGGCGGTGGCCACGGGAACGTGACCGATCCACTCGTGCAGGCGTTAGTCCTGACAGCCATCGTCATCGGCTTTGGGACAACAGCGTTCGCGCTCGTGCTCACCTACCGCGTCTATCAGGAACACGGAACACTCGATCTGCGTGAGTTCGGACACGAAGAGTGGGACGGGGTGAACCGATAATGAGCGATCTCGTTGTCGCACCGCTGATCGTCGCGTTGCTGACGGCAATCCTCTGTCTCCTGATTCGCTCTCGGTCGCAGTTACAGCGCGGTGTCAGCCTCCTCGGTGGCGGCGTCTATCTTGTAGCCGTTGGGCTGCTCTTCCGAGCAGTGCGGTCGGATGCTGACAGGACGCTCGTCTACCAAGTGTCCAACTGGAAGGCCCCATACGGGATCACGCTCGTTGCAGACGACCTCTCTGTCATCTTTCTTGCGCTCACAGCGGTCGTCTCACTCGCCGCACTCGCCTTCTCCGTTCGTTCTATCACCGCAGCGGGCCAACGGCTCTCGTATCATCCACTGTATCACTTTATGGTGGTCGGCATTACCGGGTCATTCCTCACAGGTGATCTTTTCAACCTCTTCGTATGGTTCGAAGTAATGCTGATGTCGAGTTACGTACTCGTTGTCTTCTACAGCGGTCCAGAGCACACCCGCGCAGCGTTGCAGTATACGGTTCTCAACCTCCTCGGTAGCGCCGTCATGTTGCTTGCGATCGGTGGGTTGTACGCGACGACGGGCACGTTGAACATGGCCGATCTCGCACGCCGACTCGCGGCCCCTGACGCGTACAACGTCGCTGTTGCACCGGTACTCGGGCTGACGGCCCTCCTGTTCTGTGTGTTTGCGCTCAAAGCCGGCATCGCTCCGTTCCAGTTCTGGGTACCTGACGCCTACCGGGCGGCACCAGCCCCAGTCGCTGCGATGCTCGCAGGCGTCGTCAAGAAGGTGGGTATCTACGCCATCATTCGTCTCTACTTTTCGATCTTCGCTGTTGTGACGATTCCAACAGGAACGGGGATCGAAATCGGTGGACAAGGACTGTGGATCGGAACAGGAGCGTGGAGTCTGGTACCGTCGACCGGCGGAGGGACATTCCTTGCCTTCTTTGGCCCGATCATCCTCGTGATGGCTGTTGTAAGCATTATCCTCGGCGGTATCGGTGCAGTCGGCCGAGATGACTTGGATGGGCTGTTAGCGTATTCGAGCATCGGTCAGGTTGGATTCATCGTCCTCCCGCTCGCGGTTGCGGCGACTGCCTCTCCAGGCGATCAGCTGTTCCAACTCGGCATCGTTGCCGCCATCATTTATTCGATTAATCACGGATTCGCGAAGGGGATGCTGTTTCTCGTGAGTGGGACAGTTAGCGAGGCGGTTGGAAGCCTCAAATTCAATCGGCTCGGTGGTATCGTCGAACGCGACCCAGTGCTCGCGGGAACCTTCTTCGTCGGTGCACTTTCGCTCATCGGCGTTCCACCGCTGTCTGGATTCTTCGGAAAACTCCTCGTGTTCGATGTGGCTGTTACCGCCCAAAACACGGTCGGCCTCATCGTACTCGTCTTCGCACTCAGTGGAGCGATCCTAACGATCGCATACCTGTCACTCGCATGGACGCGTGGCTTTTGGGGTGCACCGAGCGAATCAGTCGATCAGGTAAACATGGTTCCGACGTTGGTTGCGATCAGCGCCGTACTCGCACTCGTAATCATCGGCCTCGGAATCGGATTCCAACCCCTGTACGACGCTGCAACTGACGCCGCAAACGCGGCTATCGACACACAAGGATACGTCGACGCAGTGCTCGGGGGAACGGGAGCATGAGACGGACAACAATGACAGTATTTCATCAAACATATGACAACTGAATCGAAGATGAAGGTGAAAAAGTGGCCCGTCATCGGGGTCGTACTCGCTCTCGTCTGGCTGTTCGTCAAGGGCGCCACACTGTCTCCACAGAGCATTCTCGGGACGTTTCTCGTTGGCCTCGTTGTCGGGTTGTTCGTCGCATACGCCACCCGGAACATCTACGCTGAGGCGGTTGCTCTCGGGCCAGTCGTCCGGTCGACGCCAGCAGCCGTTCGCTACCTGCTTCACTTTTTGCGGGAGCTACTAACGGCGAACGTCGATGTGGCATACCGCGTCCTCTCTCCGTCGCTTCCGATTGATCCAGATGTGGTGGCCATTCCGCTTCGTGTTCAGACTGATGCAGCCATCACGACCATCGCAAACAGCATCACGCTCACACCGGGAACGCTCACTATGGACTATGACGAAGAGACAAACACCCTGTTCGTCCACGCGATCACCGGGAAACAAAATATTCATTCGATCATCGAACCCGTCCGAGCGTGGGAAAACCTCGCGCTCGTCATCTTCGATGAAGAAGCAGACCCCGAGGATCCCGCACCAGAATTGCCCACCATAAATGTGAACGAAAGTGGAAACGAACGCAAACACGAACAGAGCACAGAGTCAGAACCGGAAACAGAAACGAAATCGAAATCGAAAGAACAGCGTGAGGGACGTCTTTCTGTAGACCGAGGGGTAGAAGATGGCGAGTGAGCTTGCGCTTCCGTGGTTCCTTGAGCTTGTGATTCAGGGAGGACTGCTCATCACGAGCGCTGTAACGTTGCTCGCTGCGTATCGCGTCATCGTCGGTCCGACCACCCCCGACCGTGTCGTTGCGCTTGACGTCATCTCGACGAACGTAGTGGCAATAGCTGTCCTGTTTTCACTCGAAACAGGTGAGGGAGTACTCATCACTGTTGGACTGGTGCTTGCGATCATCGGCTTCATTAGCACGGTCGCAGTTGCACGGTACATCACGGAAGGAGACATAATCGAGTAATTCAATCCAGTATGCCTTCGAACATCATTCAGGCGAGTATCGTCACCGCACTCATCGTCCTCGGGAGTTTCTTCCTTCTCGTCGGAACAATCGGGTTGCTCCGTCTTCCGGACGTGTACAACCGGATGCACGCAACCAGCAAGGCCACGACGCTCGGAGCGGCTTCGCTCTTCCTCGCAGGGTTCGTTTACTTCGACGCCCAAGCAGCAGGACTCACGTCGCTCGTCGGGATCGTGTTCCTGTTTTTGACTGCCCCAACAGGCGCACACATGATCTCACGATCAGCACAGAAGATGGGTGTCGAATTCGAATACGGCGCGACGTGGCCCGGCGAAATCGATAGCAGACCAGACCAACCAGCAGACACACAGCCGGAATCTGACCCGTCTCAGACAGCAGAGTCAGAGACAAAGACAGAGTCTGAATCTGAATCACAGTCCCAGTCTGACGTCGATTCCGATTCGGAGCCAGACCACGGAACCGACGCGGATCGGGAGCAGTCCAACTGAGAACGCAAATTTTACAGCCCGAATTGAGACGAGAACACGTTCTCAATCGAGTTCTGCTGTGAGTTCGTCGGCTATCGTGAGACCGAGTTCGGATTTCGAGCCGGAGAACTCCTGGTAGTCGTTTTCCCGAACAATGAGCACACGGCTTTCTTCTTCGCCCATTACGCTCGCGTCGTTGGCGACGACAAATGAGAGATCAGCCCGATCAAGCCGATCGCTGGCTGCGTCGACGAGCGCAGCATCGTCTCCGTTGGTTTCGAGTTTGAATCCGACGATTGGGAGCGTCGGATGTGCGTCACGGATCGTATCGATCAACTTTGGCGTTGGTTCGAGATCGAGCGTCAGACTCTGGCCAGAGCGAATCTTCTCAGCTCGCGTTTCGACGGTATAGTCGGAGATAGCGGCGGCCGAGACGAGTGCATCCACGTCGGGAGCGTATGCCTCGACCGCATCGATCATTTCCGTCGCGCTTTCGACGTGTTCGACGGCAGCGTACGGAACCTCTGCTCCGTTGTGGACGAGCGTAACATCCGCACCACGGACGTAGCAAGCACGCGCAACTGCTCGGCCTGTTCGCCCAGATGCGCGGTTTGTGAGCGTACGCACAGGATCGATGCGCTCTGCTGTTGCACCACTTGTAATGAGGATGTGCCTGCCAGCAAGCGGGGTCGGTCCAGCGTTACGGGCGACCGAGAGCACGATCGACTCCTCAGCAGCGATCTTTGCTTTTCCCTCCTCGATGCGCGGTTCGACGAAGGACACACCCCACGACTCGACGCGTTCGATGGCGTCGAGCACACCTGGATGGTCGTACATCGGTTCGTGCATCGCTGGAGCAACGACAACAGGAATGCCTGCTCCGAGCGCAGTCGTTACGCACGTGGTAACCGGCGTATCGTCGATCGCAGCCGCGATCTTACCGACCGTATTCGCAGTCGCAGGCGCGATGAGAACCACGTCCGCCCACCCATCATATCCACAGAGATCGACGTGTTCGACCGATCCGGTGATCTCGGTGACAACTGGCATTCCAGTGGCGAACTCGACCGACCACGGATGGACGATCCCGCAGGCGCTGTCGGTCATCACTGCTCGCACGGTCGCTCCCTGCCGTCGTAGCTCGTGGGCGAGTTCAACCGTTTTCACCGCAGCGATCGAACCAGTCACACAGAGCGCAACCCGTACTCCTTCGAGCATTATTCTGCAATGGGACCCATACCGTTGTAAATGATCGTTCTTGCGAGAGTGTGTGATGGAATGCATGATCGAGCGAGAGATCAGAATACTTTAACGTGATGGCAGGCAACCGCACTGCGTGGAAACAGTAGAAGCCAGCACCTTGGTCTACCTGCCGCCAGAGGAGATCTACGAATTCCTCGTCGATTTCCAACAGTACGGTAAATACACGAAATACGTAACGAACATCGATCGTGAAGGAGAGGACGACGCCGGTGCAGTGTACGATATCACGGTATCGTGGTGGAAAATCGACTACACCGCACGTTCAAAGGTCACGGACGTTGACCCACCGAATCGAATCGATTGGGAACTAGCCAAAGGCGTCGATGCACACGGCTACTGGGAGATCGAACACGTCCCAGACGAAGCACCAGACGACAAACCGGACGCCTGCCGGGTACGGTGTTTCGCGGAGTTCGATCCGGACACGTTGGACGGTGATACGCTCAACCTTCCCGGATTCGTCCGCAATAAAGTGATCGACAAAGTCAAGCCAAAGATCGAAACAGCGGCTCGCATCGTTATCCGACGCATGGTCGCTGACCTCGAAGGAGAAGAGCGAGAAATCGATCTGAAGGTGCACAAAACACCGGTTTCGGTTTGAACCCCCTTCGCCCAGAAGGGCGAAGATTTCCACATTAGGGTAGTAGCTTATACAGCGTGTTTTACGCGATGCAAAGCCGCTACTTTCGTAGTCGAACGGAAACACCGACTGTCCTCTCAAAATCGTAACGCTATCGGTGGATTATGTGATAGCCGGAGTCAGCTCCATCCGGGAGGATGGATCCTCTCACTCGGTGGTATGAGTATCAGCTTATTCGTAGTCGCCACCGTACCTGAGGAAGAAGTACGCCAGCCCAAGTGTCGAGACCATTGCGATGAACGTCGAAACGCCGAGCATTTTTGAGCCCTCACTGACTGCTGGCGTAACGGGTGCGGCTGGTTCCTTCCGTTCAACGTTTCCGACCGCGATCGCACCCTTCATCCCCATGCTCTTGTGTGGTTGGCAGAAGTACGGGATGACTTTCTCTTCTTCGGCGGTGTATTCGAAGGTGCCCGAGCCTTTGGTCTCACTTTTGAATTCGCCGTTCTCGGCCTCAACGTTGTGGCCTGGGCCCTCCCACTGCCAGACGATCTTCGTCCCGGGGTCAACGTGCACCGCAACCGGATCAAAGACGTTCTCTCCACCCGGCCCGACTTTGATCGTCACCTGATTGTTGCCAGTCATGTCAGCCGTGCCACCCTCGCTCCACCCGCCGGCGTCGTCCAAGTAGCCGCCGTAGTCGATCGGACCAGAGCCACCGCCACCCTCGCCACCACTGCTGTTCCCACCAGCACCGCTGCTGTTGTTTCCACCGGCACCACTACTGTTGTTCCCACCAGCGCCGCTGCTGTTGTTCCCACCAGCGCCGCTGCTGTTGTTCCCACCGACACCGCTACTGCTGTTATTTCCGCCGCCGCCTTCCTGTGCGGCTGCGGTTCCGCTCGCGCCGACAGCGGTAGCGGTAGCAGCGCCCCCGGTCATCCGGAGAAAGTCACGACGATTCATACCCTCGTCCGTGTTCATGTGGGGGACTATGGAATCGGTCGTAGTGAATACTTTGATTCATCTCCTGCGCTATAGTCGGTATTCGTTATTTCCTGATTCGTTCTGTAGGAAGACGGTTAGGAGGTCAATTGTCGCCGAAATATCGTTCTGATGTGCACTTTCGGTGACGGTGTGGAGATACCGGGTTGGTATCGAAATCGCTCCAACGGGTTTCGCACCGTAGGTGTTCTGGAAACCAGCGGTGTCAGTCCCGCCACGTGGGAGGATTTCGAGCTGGTATGGAATGTTGTTCTCGTCGGCGACTGCTTGCATCCGACGATGTACTTTTGGATTCGTGATGACGCTTGAATCTTTGAGCTTGATGGCCGTTCCGTCTCCAAGTTCAGTAACAGACTCCTCGTCGTCGTAGTCTGGGATGTCATTGGCGACGGTCACATCGAGCGCAATAGCGAGATCAGGATCGAGATCGACACCGAGTGCGCTTGCTCCGCGCAGTCCCACTTCCTCTTGGACGGTGGCGGCAAAGTGGATCGTGACTTCGGGCTGGTCGATGCGACGGGCAGCTTCCAGCATGGCAAACAGGCAAACGCGATCATCCAGTGCCTTCCCCGTGATATGCTCACCGACCTGTTTTGTGGTCTGCTCCATCGTGACGAGATCGCCGACGCTCACCCGTTGTTCGACAGCGTCTGCGTCCATTCCCACGTCGATATACACGTCCGTGAGAGACGGCTCTTTCTTCCGATCTTCCTCGTTTTGTGTGTGTGGCGGTGCTGAACCAATGATGCCCGGTAGATCGCCTTCATCGGTGTGGACGATCACCCGCTGGGCGCGCAAAACACGAGGATCCCACCCACCGAGCGCATCGATGGTAAGGAATCCGTCGTCGGTGATGTGCCGAACCATGAATCCGATCTCGTCCATGTGCGTTGCGACGGCAACGCTGTACTCGCTCTCGCCGTGTAGTGTTCCGACGACGTTTCCCATCGCATCCGACCGGATCACGTCTGTCGTTTCTTCCAGCTCTCGTCGGACAATCTCACGAATGCGGTCCTCGTATCCCGGGACACCACTCGCTTCAGTCAGCTCAGTCAATAACTCCGTATCGAAATCGAACGCAGACATATACAGGGGTTAGAGAGGACGTATATCAGTGATGCGGCTTAGTGATCAGTACCAATATAACTCACGTGAATACTGCACCAGAAAACGACTCACACACAGTATAAGTCACAGAGAATAACACGATGAGGGCTATCTATTCACGCGTTCCGCTCGATCACGAACTGTGTGAATTCAGAGAGCTGTTCGGTGACCACTGGATCGAGATCCAGTTCTGCGAGATTTTCGCGCGCACTCTTAGAGATCATCTGTGCCTGTTCACGCGCGTACTCGACGCTGCCGGTCTCATAGAAGAGATCGACAACGGTCTCAATTTCTTCGGGGGTGTTATCGTCGGCCCAGAGGATCTCTTCCATGCGTGCGACCTTCTCAGGAGGTGCGTGGTTTGCGGCATGGATTGCCATCAGCGTCTTCTTTCCCTCACGAATGTCGTTTCCAGCACCTTTACCGAACGAACCACCGTCCTCGTTGCTTGTCTCCACGTCGAGAATGTCGTCACCGATCTGGAAGGCGACGCTCATCAGTTCAGTGAACTTCGCTGCGGTCTGCTGGACCGACTCGTCCTGTCCAGTAACGATCGTAGCGAGTTGAGCGACGATACGACCGAGACAGCCTGTCTTACACGCACACATCTCCAGATACTCCTGCTCGGTGATGTCGATCTCCTGTTTGTTGTGCCAGCAGATATCCATTCCCTGACCGAGATGGGTCCTGTTGAGTTCATGCATCAGCATTTCGTAGGCGCTGAGTCGGGTCTCAGCGGATAAATCGGCAGGATTGTGAGTGATGATCTTAAGCGGTAAGAAGTACATTGCGTTGCCAGCATTGAGTGCAACATCGGTACCCTTGATGTGATGTAGTGCTGGCTGTCCTCGGCGCATGGTAGCACCATCTTCGACATCGTCGACGATGATCGTCCCATTGTGGAGGATTTCTGGGATGCAGGCGTAGGGAAGATAGTCGTGTGGATCTTCGCCAAACCCATCTATGAGTAACAGAAACACGATCGCACGCCAACGCTTGCCGCCGCGATCAAGCAAGTTCCAGATAGGAACTGAAAGTGCTCGCTGTAGACTATCGGGATCGTACTCGTAACTCGCAGGACCGAAAAACTCCGAGAGATACGTCTCGTTAATAGCTCGTGGTAGTAGCCGCTCGATCTCCCCGTCGACGATTGGACGCCACTCCTCAAGGACCTCCCGCATACACCGAGTCACTCCGCCCTTGCTCAAAAACCCTCGTTATTTCCTCTGGACAATGAAATCAGTATTAGTTACCTGTATCCATTTGGTGACTTTCCCGAAACAGAGAATGGATATACTCGATCCGGATGACTGAACGATCAATTCACCATTGAAGCCATCCTTACACTTTTTATCTCGCAAGTAGTACATTAATTGTCGGCAGAGAGACACAGCGATTCTCGCATACCCACCTCTCTGCCGGAGCTACCGTCACTCAGTCCGTTTCTGTGGTTCTCGTTACCAGTTACTTGTATTAAACCGCCTTGTATAGCCGGCAGTATCTTCGTGCTTAGCACACAGCTTTTGTTGAGTGGGTATGCGAGATAGAGACTCTCAGATGCGCCGGGCGTTATTGCCGTTGTGCAGGCGCTACGGCCCTCCTTTGCGGAGATGTGTGAGAAGTTGCCGTTTCGTGGTTCCGAAAATCAAAGGCCCCGATTTTCGACTGTCACTGTGGTCCACCAAAGCTGATCAAAGGCGCAGCACAAGGAGAGATGGCGTTCAGGACAGAGACACTCCTTAACGCCGTTTCTCCGCTATCGGGTTGGCAGGAAGGAATGGTACCCGAACCAATTGCTTGATACGAGCATACTATCACCATCACAGATATAGACGTATCGAATACATTCTCATTAGTCTATCAATCGATAGTCATACAGTAGTCGGAAAAAGGGATGCCATATGACACAGAGGGGAGGTGTGCATGACACCGCGTTGGACAGTGATTCCGGGCTATCACCGAGAGAGTATCGGGTGTAGACGACATTACCACCGATAGCATGCTTCCTTGTCAACCATTCATCATGGGTGGGTTCGTGATGAGTGGCGACAGCATTAATTACGATACGGTGTAACAAACATGTTCTGGAACAGGAAGCTCGTTGTATATAGTTGTTAGAAGACAAAGGCCGAGTCCGGAAAAATCGAAGAAAACGAATGATCGATGCTATCGTGCTTCCTCGACTTCGTCCAGTGCTTCGGGGTTCTCAATGCTCGATAAATCGCCGAGATCTTCGTCGTTGTAGACGGATTCGATGGCTCGACGGATGATTTTACCGGATTGAGTTTTTGGGAACGCATCGACAAACAGCACTTCACGTGGTCGGAACGGTTTCCCGAGCTTATCACCGACCTGCTCGCGTAGTTCCTCTCGTAGTTCATCGTGTTCCTCGCTTTCCGCATCCACGATGACGTACGCGATGACAGCTGTTCCCGTCGTTTCGTCGGATGCGCCGACGGCGACGGCTTGATTGACTCGATCGCTGTCCATAAGCGCACCCTCCACTTCGGCCGGACCAACTTTGCGTCCCGCCACATTGAGTGCATCGTCGGCTCGACCGTGGAGGAACCAGAACCCGTCTTCGTCCATCTGTGCCCAATCGCCGTGATCCCACATCGGAGGATCCTCGAACGTCGACCAGTACTCATTGAGGTAGCGCTCATCACCCGACCAGAGTGATTTCGTCATCGAGGGACACGAGTCGCGCGCGACGAGAAAGCCTCGCTCGTTATCCTCGATGACGCTTTCACTGTTCGAGTTCACGATGTCGACATCCATCCCGAGACCAGGTTTTCCGAGGGTACAGGGCTTGAGCGACATACCAGGAAGCGGCATAAGGAAACAACCACAGATCTCGGTTCCGCCTGAGATGTTGATGATCGGTGTCTCACCCCGACCAATGTTCTCGAAGAACCACTGCCACGACTCTGGATCCCACGGCTCACCGGTCGAACCGAGCAGCCGTACTGAAGAGAGATCGTGGCCCGATAGCCACTCGTCGCCTTTCTTTCGGAGCGCACGTATGGCAGTCGGAGAAATACCGAACACAGAGAGCGAGTGGCGATCGATCATCTGCCAGAATCGATCGGGATTGGGGTAGTCAGGTGCCCCCTCGTAGATGAAAATCGTTCCTCCGAACGTGTGGTTGCCAATGAGCGTCCACGGACCCATCATCCAGCCGATATCTGACACCCAGAAAAACCGGTCGTGGTCCTTGTGATCGAATCCGAAGTAGATCTCTTTTGCACACTGCATCTGGACGCCCGCGTGGGTGTGAACGATGCCCTTTGGTGTGCCCGTCGTTCCCGAGGAATACAACAACATCGACTCTGCGTCTGCATCGAGTTCTCGCGTTTCGAACGTATCGGAACAAGGAGCGACGGCGTCGTCCCACCACTCATCACGCGCATCGTCCCACGGAACATCAGCACCGAGCCGGTCGTAAACGATGGTGTGCTCGACCGCTCCAGCCTGCTCGATAGCCCCATCAGCAGTGTCTTTCAGGATGATATCGCTCCCTCGTCTGAGAAAGCCATCGGCCGTGAACAGAACCGAACACGCAGCATCCTCGATACGCGTGGCAGTAGCATCGAGACCGAATCCGGAGAAGATGGGAACTGCGATGGCTCCCACTTTGAAACAGCCGTACAAAATCGATACGACCTCGGGCACCATCGGCATGTAGAGACCGACGGTATCGCCTTTCTCGATGCCCCGCTCGACCAGCGCGTTTGCCACTCGGTTCGACTGCCGGTGCAGTTCGTGATACGTGATTTCTCGGACGGTTCCATCCTCCCCTTCCCAGATGGTAGCGACAGCGTTCCGGTTCCCACTTTCGAGGGCAGCGTGCCGGTCCAGCACGTTATGCGCGATGTTAATACTACTACCGGGATACCATTCGGTGAACTGCGGACCGTCGGTATCATCACGAACCTGATCGTATTCCTCGTAGAACTCGATGTCGAGATAGTCGACTAAAACATCCCAAAACCACTCGACATCCTGACTGCGCTCGATGAGTGCATCGTAGTCCTCGATCCCGTACGTCTGCATGAACTCGTAGACGTTCGTCGAGTCGACGAACGCCTGATCGGGCTCGTAAACGATGTCGTCCACCGATTGCGTGTCGCTCATACTGGCGAATGTTATCCAGAAGGTAAGTAATTTTCCGGATGCACGGTGCGTTTCCATCTCTAATCGAATCGACAGCCCGATTCAGAACGAACGGACAGTATTCGAGAACGCTGGCAATCAATCGATCCGAAGTCGAGCATCGTTGCTCAAAGAGTGAAACGCGTTGGATGGGGTCCGGTAAACGCTTTTGTCGGCTGATAGCCAACCATTTAGTATGTACGTCCGGGACGCGAAAAACCGCGAGGAGGTCTGGTTACTCGACCACATCGAGGGGATGGGGCTTGATGAGACCACGTTCCGGTCGCGCGATTACGTCATCGCTATCGACGAGCGGTCGAACGAGAAGGCGGGATTCGGACGGATTCGGCTCCACAAAACCGGCGGAGAGACAGAGCGAATTCCCAGCGGACAGGGCACCGGTGGTGAGATCTGTGAACTCACGAGTATCGGCGTGCTCGGTTCGTGGCGACAGCAGGGCGTCGGCGCACACGTCATCGAACGCCTCGTCGAGACGGCTGCGGACCAAGAATTCGAGACGGTGTACTCACTGACCGACGAGCCGAACTACCTCGCACAGTTCGGGTTCTCCACCATCGAGGCGACAGAACTGCCAGCGGTTCTCCAAGAGCGACTCGAAGAAAAACGCGAATCATTGGCTCCCGAGGCGGTTCCGATGCAGATCAGTGTCGATGCGTTCGAGATGCCAACCCGACTCCGCGAACGGTTCAAACACGCCTCCGAGCAACCAACTGAAGACGAATCAGAGGAAAGTTCCGAAGATTTCGGCATCGACAGCGAATCAGCAACGTACAAATACGATACTGGACGGTGACGACGTCAATTGAACACGACAATTGTCAATTACATACCGAATACGCTCATGTAGTATAGGTCGATAGCTCGCTGTCTCTCGATTCGCGTCGGCTGAATCGGTTCCACCTTCGAGACTGTGAACAGTGACAACGCCCGACACAAACTAGCTCTCACTGACTTCGTATCAACAATTTCTGCAAAAGCTCGTTGCTGGATAACAGCAAGTAGGTACTACCGCGACGAGTTATTGTTTTGCGTTAGTAAATGCGTATTGTTATGCAAATGGCCCCTAAAATATTGTATTCCAGTTCGTGTTTTCAATCGGCACAGGGTGAGCTACGAGATCTATTCGGATGGCTGATTCTTACCGTGATCACAGCGGGAATCACTGCGTTATTACAGTTGCCGCTTACTCGAACTCTTCCCATCGTTGGTGTCTTTCTGCTCGGAAGTAGTATTGAATTGTGTATCGCCGTATTCGATCTTCCAGACATTCTCTATGAAATCTATCCGGGAGTAGTTCTCCTCATCTTGTGCGTTTGGCTCATCATCAACGGTGGATCTTCTCTGCTTATCGCCGGTATTGCTTTCGCGAGCGGCTGGATTTTCCGCGACGTTATGATCTCTACTGATTGATTTCACAATATTAATTGTTGACATTTGTAGGATTACGCCACACTCGCTGAATTAGGAGTGTCTTCATCGCCCTTGATTCACTTCTCAAAATAGTGAACAATGCAGTTGAGAAACGGTACAGGTCGTTTGCTGTACTGAGTCCACTGTCTTTTTTCGGATCGTGTCACAGATCGAACCGTCGAGAGAGCGCGACTCACCAAGGATTAAGCCTGCGCACCGCCACGTTGGATGCATGTTCGATGAGGACGACCTCCAGTCGATCCGCGAGGGTCGAGAGGAGTGGGAAGACGAGACCCTTCAGCCCACGCTCGATCGATTTGGTGAGCGAAAAGAGGAGTTCACGACCGACACCGGCGGACACGAGGTCGATCCCCTCTACACTCCGGACGATATTTCGGATCTCGATTACAGAGACGACATCGGATATCCCGGTGAAGAGCCCTACACTCGTGGTGTTTACCCGACGATGTACCGTGGACGGCTCTGGACGATGCGTCAGTATGCGGGGTTTTCGACCGCCGAAAAGACGAACGATCGGTTTCATTACCTGCTCGATGAGGGACAGACCGGTCTGTCGATGGCGTTCGATCTCCCGACACAGATGGGGTATGACTCCGATGCGGAGATGGCAGCGGGTGAGGTAGGAAAATCCGGTGTTGCCATCGATTCGCTGTACGACATGGAGACGGTCTTCGATGGCATTCCACTCGATGAGGTTTCAACGAGTATGACCATCAATGCGCCCGCGTCTGTGCTGTTGGCGATGTACATCGCTGTTGGCGACCGTCAGGGCGTCGATCGCTCGGAGCTCCGGGGAACCATCCAGAACGACGTGCTCAAGGAGTATATCGCCCGGAACACGTACATCTATCCGCCAGAACCGTCGATGCGCATCATCACCGATATTTTCGAGTTCTGTGCTGCCGAAGTGCCCAAGTTCAACACCATCTCGATCTCGGGCTATCACATCCGGGAGGCCGGTTCGACCGCCGCACAGGAGATCGCCTTTACGCTCGCTGACGGCCTCGAGTACGTCGAGACTGCCATCGACGCTGGTCTGGAGGTCGATGACTTCGCCCCACAGCTTTCGTTTTTCTTTGCAGCGTACAACAACATTCTGGAGGAGGTCGCAAAATTCCGCGCTGCTCGCCGATTGTGGCACTCACTCATGGAGGAGCGATACGGCGCAGAGAACCCAAAATCGAAACAGCTCAAGTTCCACACACAGACCGCTGGATCGACGCTCACCGCCCAGCAGATCGAGAACAACGTTGTTCGCGTTGCGTATCAGGCACTTGCGGCCGTCCTCGGCGGCACACAAAGTCTCCACACCAACGGCAAAGACGAGGCACTCTCGCTTCCAACCGAAGAGAGTGTTCGGACCGCCCTCCGGACCCAGCAGATCCTCGCCCACGAATCGGGAGCCGCAGACACGATCGATCCGCTCGGCGGGAGCTACTACGTCGAACATCTCACCGATGAGCTGGAACAGGAGGCGCGGGGTATCATCAACGAAATCGACGAACGTGATGGGATGCGAAACGCCATCGAAGAACAGTGGGTTCAACGTCAGATCCAAGATGCGGCCTTCGAACGCCAGCGCGAAGTCGAGGAGAACGAGCGCACTATCGTGGGCGTCAACGAATTCACAGTAGACGAAGAACCGACCGAGGACGTTGCAGAAGTCGACGAAGAAGACGAGAAACTCCAGATCGAGCGCGTCGAAGACGTTCGGTCGAGACGGGACGATGAAGCGACCGAGGCCGCACTCGATGCGCTCCGGGAGGCAGCCGAAGGTGACGAGAATCTAATGCCGTACATCATCGACGCAGTGAAAGCCTACGCGACGACCGGCGAGATCTGTAATGCGATGCGGGATGTTTTCGAGGAGTATCAGCCTGGAACGGCGCTTTGAATCACTGTGTACGGCGTTCCTTTTTGATGCAGCATAGCCATGCACAGTACCAGTTGATTCGATACAACCAACAGAGTGAGTGAGCCAGTAGTCGAGAACGTAGACTACGGCCCACAATTTAAAGAAATACTACATATTAGTTGCGTGTTTTAGTCATAATTCGGATCACGTTATAGATGAGGCGTTTTGGTAGACGGATGGTGAAAGTATATTCATCTCGCGGTTCACCGCCCACGCATGCACTTTGATCACGCCGGTATCGCCACGGAGGATGCCGACACGCTCGCCGCACAGTACAGTGATCTGTTCGAGACGCAGATCGTTCACGAAGAGGAACTCGAGGATCTACGCGTTCTGTTTCTCGATGTCGAGAACGGTTACTTCGAGTTCCTCGAACCAACCGAATCGGGAACAATTCAGCGGTATCTCGACCGCAACGGACCCGGGATTCATCACCTCGCGCTCGCAACACCAGATATTGAACAGGCCCTCGCTCGCGCGCGCGATCTGGACGTTACCCTCATCGACGAAGAGCCTCGCCCCGGCGCATGGGGTCATGATGTTGCCTTTCTCCACCCGAAATCAACCGGTGGAATTCTGATCGAGTTCGTTCAGCACTGAGACGATACGCAGCCACGGTCAGCTGTTCACGAGGAGGAGTGAACCTGTTGCCAATCGGTAATAGCGGCGTGGATGGACAACGGGGTAGTTTCTATGACATGCCCGGTCACATCAGACAGCGCGTATCGTAAAGTGTACTCGGAGTAGTCTTTTCACGTAGAGGTCATCAATCGAACTGTGACAGATCAACAGTAGGAGAGGGGGGCTTACACCCCACTAGGACGTCAGACAACCAGTTAGAATTAAAATAGTATAGAGACATCCAAGGATTTCAACAATGAAAGACACACCAACGCGACGAACGGTTCTGAAGACCATTGCTGGCACAGGTATTGCAGCGGTCGGTACCGCGTCGGTACTGCCCGGTATCACTGATGCAGACGCCACAGGCGACATTCCGTCGCATTACCTTGACCAGTACCGCCAGACGGGGACCAACTGGGGACTCGACTGGACGTATCTCGCGGGCATCGGTTGGGTTGAAACACAACACGGTCAGTACGAGCCAGGATGTGATACCTCCCCAGCGGGCGCGGAAGGTCCGATGCAGTTCATACCGTCGACGTGGGATGCCTACGGTGTCGATGGCAACGGCGACGGCGTCGCCAACGTCTGTGACTATCAGGATGCGATCCCTGGCGCGGCCAACTACCTCACAGCGAGTGGTGCGCCCGGCGACTGGGACTCTGCGTTGTACGCCTACAACCACAGTTGGGATTACGTCAACCACGTGAAAGACACCGCTGCCGACTACCGTGCTCGCTATGGGGATGGTGGCGGTGGCGGCGGTGGATTCAGCGACGGTGACCGTATTACCCCAACGACCGCGCTTAACACTCGCCATCGGCCGGGAACTGAATCGGAGATCCTCGCCACCATGAGTCCCGGAACCGTCGGTGAGATCATGAACGGCCCCACAAACGAGGACGGCTACACGTGGTGGGGCGTCCACTGGCTGGCTGACGACATCTGGGGCTGGTCGGTCGAACGCTACCTCACCAACGCATAGACGCGCACAAAGCAACGATCAAAACAACCACAGAACAATGACAGATAGACTCTCACGTCGGAACGTACTCAAAGCGACAGCATCGACACTGGCACTTCCCATCGTCATGAGCGGTTCGGCCAGCGCATTCAGCGACGGCGACCGCGTTGAGCCGACGACTGGCTTGAACACCCGCCACCGACCGGGAACTGAATCGGAGGTCGTGGGCACGATGTATCCGGGCGACGTCGGCGAAATCATGAACGGTCCCACAGACGAGGACGGCTACACGTGGTGGGGCGTTCACTGGCTGGACGATGATATCTGGGGCTGGTCGGCTGGACAGTACCTCACACCAGCTGGCGGTGGCGGTGGTGGAGCAGACTTCACGTGGCCAATCTCTGGGTATATTACCTCTCCGTATGGCGCTCGTCCCGGACACTACGCAGTCGACTTCGGCAACAACGGTCAGATTGGAACGCCAATCTACGCGGCGCGCGATGGCGTCGTAGACATCAGAAGTTACGAATCAGGCGGCTGTGGTAACTATCTCAAGCTCGGTCACGAAAATGGGTATCAGACGCTGTACTGCCACCTGAACAGCTTCGATGTCTCCCAAGGAGAAAGCGTATCGAGAGGACAGCAAATCGGTGGGATGGGTGATACGGGGAATTCGACCGGTCCACACCTCCACTTCACCATCGAGCAGAACCAGACACACTTGTCGATTCCAGGAAGTGACGGGCAGAACGTCACTGCTGGTAACGAAATTCCGAAGGACTACAGCGGAATCTGATCCGCGCGGAAATTACAATGCCACACAGATTCACGCGACGGACGTTCGGCAAGGCACTCGGTACCACAGCAACAGCGCTGGCAGTACCCACTGTCTTGAGCGGTTCAGCTATGGCATTCAGCGACGGCGACCGCGTCACCCCGACGACCGCGCTCAACACTCGTCATCGACCGGGAACCGAATCGGAGATCCTCGCCACCATGAGTCCCGGAACCGTCGGTGAGATCATGAACGGCCCCACAGACGAGGACGGCTACACGTGGTGGGGCGTCCACTGGCTGGACGATGATATCTGGGGCTGGTCGGCCGGACAGTATCTTACCCTCGAAGACGGTGGAGGAGGCGGTGGGAACAAACCACCTGTGAACTACGACCAAGCTGCATCAGGCAATTACGGCTCGGCGAACCGCGGAACCAGCGATATTCGCTGGGCGATCATCCATACGATCGAAGGATCCTACGAGACAGGCATCAACGTGTTCAACGACCCGAGTTCGGGTGTGAGCGCACACTACGTTGTCGGCAACTCCGCGGGGCAGATCACGCAGATGGTCGATGATCCTGACATCGCGTACACGGCTGGGAACTACGACTACAACGCTGCGGGAATGAACATCGAGAACGAGGGATACGCCGCGGAGGGCCATCCCGATAGC
This sequence comes from Halocatena marina, assembly GCF_023276375.1. Classification (GTDB taxonomy): domain Archaea; phylum Halobacteriota; class Halobacteria; order Halobacteriales; family Haloarculaceae; genus Halocatena; species Halocatena marina. Next base: position 3,154,802 of record NZ_JALLPK010000001.1, read on the forward strand.
CTCTATCAGAACGCTGCAGACATCGTTGGCTGGATCTGTGAAGAGTACAACATTCCGAAAGAACGCCCAAGTGGTGTGGCACCCGCTGATCCGAACGATGGTGCTGGTGTGATCGGTCATGCGCAAGTCCCCGACCCGAACGACCCGAGCCGCGGTGGTGGAATAAACCACCACACCGATCCCGGTTCAGGGTGGGACTGGGAATACTTCATGAGCCTGCTGTAACCCGATTTCAGCGTACCTCTCGTCCGAACGTTTTCCTCACGCCAACCGACTGTTTGTTTCCTTCACAGATGCTTCACTTTCACTAGCAACCACATACACAGATAGAAAATATCATTCGGGATGAGATCTGATACAGGGTATGTTCCGCAGTGGACAGTTCGTCCGCGAACAGTGTTCACCCGTTTCAGACGAGCAACGTCAGCCAAACGGGATAGATCTCACACTTGATCGGGTGTTCGAACAAATTGATGCCGGACGCATCGGCTGTGATGGGAAAGAAGTCGGCGATCGGCGCGCCTGTGAGGTAGAAGAGCTCGACGAAACGCACTCAGCGTACTACCTCGATCCCGGAGGATACATCGTCCGCTACAACGAGACGATTCGAATCCCTGAGGGGCACGTCGGATTCGTCTATCCACGCTCGACACTCATGCGCAATTCGTGTATGCTCAATACTGCTGTCTGGGACGCAGGGTACGAAGGAAAGGGCGAAGGACTGTTGCAGATCCACCACGACATCGAACTCGAACGCGGTGCACGAATCGCACAGCTCGTTCTCGCCCAAGCAAATCACGACGATTCATACGACGGAACGTATCAGAGAGAAAACATCGATAGCGAGTAATCGAAAAGCGTCCAATCCGTTTTTTACTCACTAACGGAGAAATGTGTTGTTGACGATTACTGTCGAAAAGGACTTCGACAGACGTTCTCAGAGACAATCAGAGTATAGTGATCAAAACACATATCAGACCAGATTCGCTCTAGTTAACAGCAATTACGAATATATACGATGTTTCCCATTCAAATATCTGATAGGATCACTATTACCGTCTCGATTGTGATACTAGTGACCGTTTCGATGGCAACTGTTTTTGGAATCACCTCAGCGTTTCCAAACACAACCGATTATAGCCACAAATCAGGAGCTGATGGACTACACGACTATAGATATATACAGGATTCGAGAGCGAATATGTCCGTACGAGCATCCCAAACGGAACGCTCGGAAGATAATAGCCAGAATAGTATCTCACACACACTCACCGAAACAGCCAGCAAGACGATTCCTTCGAGAATCATACAGAACACCACGAATAGAACGGCTGGCATCGTCGAGAAAACCACTCATCTAACAGCAACGATCATCGAAACAACAGATAACGCACCAAACACCACCAACGAAACGACCAGCCAACACCTCATCGATCGGCCCGGTGTTGTTACCGAAAAGCTCAACGACACAGTCGAGAGGCTCATCGAATCAGATAACGCAACCGACCGACAGATGGACCCCGACCGTCTCGGAGATCGTAACTTCACAGACAGATTCGAGAGGATGATCGACCACACTAAGGGAAATAATCGATCGATGCGACGGTGGATTGAGTCTCGTATATCGAACGAGGCATCACCTCTACCAAACGAAACGGGAGCGTCTCCATCGAACAGTACACCCCTCTTATCGAACAAAACAGGAGCGCCTCTATCGAATAACACATCCCTCCTGCCGAACAAAACGGGAGCGTCTCCATCGAGCAACCCATCTCACACACCAGACAGTGGAAGAATCGTCGATTCCAGCAATGATTCAGTGTCAGCACCGATAGATGAAGGCGCTCGAGCAATCGACGAGATAGCAGATACTGACAGTACGCAGACGACAGAAGAGGAGCAGGAGTCCTCGTCAGCTTCAACACCAACAGCAACTTCGAGTGACCGCGAACACGGTCAAACAACGCAGACGACTGCCGAGGACACGTACACAACAAACACAGAACGACCATCTTCGGCTACTGATTCATCACCGACCGATAATACAACAGACGCACGCATCCAACCGTATCCGGACAGCAACAAGAGCCATGCCGACAGTTCCGAACCGATTAATGCGTCAAACAGCACCGGCAACACGGATAAAATCGCCGAAGGGGGCTCAGAAGACGAACAGCATCAGAACGTGTCACTGTTGGAAGAACCAACTATTCCACACACACCGGAATCGACCCCAGAAACAGGCGTTGCAGTCGGAGCAACCGCTGTGGCTATTCGAACACTCATCAGACAAGGAAGTATCGTCCCGGGGACAGTAAGCAGTACTATCTCGGTGTCGAACACTGGGCTTTTACCAACCATTCGGACGAGTCTCGATACCCACGTCACCGACCCACTCTCACGAACGCTCGCCCTGTTCCGGTACAGTCGACACGACGACTCTGACCCACTCGATCACGATGGGCGCGCGCGTGTCTTCAAAACGATTGAGGAGACGCCAGGCGTCTACCTATCGGCAGTGAGCCAGCAGACCGATCTCTCACTCTCGACGATTCGCCACCATCTCCGCGTCTTAGAGCGAGAAGATCTGGTGATGAGTGCAAAGGTACACGGAAAACGGCGGTTCTATCCGACCAACAGTGAGCAACTGGAACTCACAGCAGTGCTAGACGACGAAGCGACCGCAAACGTCATTGAAGCCCTCTGTCGCCTCGGTCCGACATCAGTATCGAATCTCGCGGACGACCTCGATCGTGACCCGAGTACCGTAACGCATCATCTCCAGCGGCTCAACGACGACGGCATTGTCCACCGTGAACGCGACGGTCGAACCGTGATAAACTATGTATCACCTCGCGTGCGCGCGCTACTATCGGATTCGAACGTCGACGGAGCCGACCAGTTCGTCTGCGAGGCTGACTAACCGCTTCGCTCGGGCCAATTCCTATACCACTCCCGACCGTTGATAGTGTATGTCTGACACAGCAGTGATCGCTGGTGTCGGTCCCGGCCTTGGGGAGTCGCTTGCTCGCCGATTCCACAACGAAGGATACTCCGTGGGGTTGTTCGCTCGCTCGGCAGACTACCTCTCCGATCTTGAAAACCACCTCGGTGAGCGCGCGCTCGCGGTACCGACAGATGTCAGCAACGCCGAGCACGTCGCAGACGGATTTGCGAGAGTACGCGAGGCGTTCGGTCCGATTGATGTGTTAATCAATCACGCTAGCAGTGCACCGTGGCGAGGGCTGACAGATATCGCCCCCAAGGAGTTCGAACGCGCCCTTCAAGTCGGAGTATCTGGGGCGCTCTATTGCTCGCAGGAGGCAGTCCACGATATGCTCGCAAACGACGGTGGAACGATTATTTTCACAGGTGCGACGACCGCTAGGCGAGGTCGCGGGGGAGCAATCGGGTTTTCGGCATCGAAGTTTGCCGCACGAGGGATGGCCGAATCAATGGCCCGTGAACTCGGTCCCAAAGGGATTCACGTTGCCCACGTCGTGATAGACGGCCAAATCGGAGTCGGAGACGCAACTGAACAGGACGCAAAGTTTCTCGATCCAGACGAGATCGCCCGTCAGTACTGGCATCTCGCCGAACAGGACCGCTCGACGTGGACACTAGAACTCGACCTTCGACCCAATATGGAGTCGTTCTAATCCACAGCTCAGAGAGAGCCGTGTCTACGAATCAGACGAGGACACGCTTTCCGTCACGGTAGACCGTTTCGACTCGTCTGAGTGCGCTAATGTCATCGAGTGGATCCGATTCGAGCGCAACGAGATCAGCTACTGCGCCATTCGAGATCACACCGACGTTGTCGTCAGGGAGTGTGCGAGCGGCGACGCTCGTTCCGGCTCTGATCGCGTCCATTTCGGTCATGCCGATCTCCTCGACGAACAACTCGGCTTCCAGCATGTTCTCGCCGTGAGGAACGAGATCGGGACCGATGAAGTCAGTTCCGAGGGCAATAGGGACACCAGCCTCGTACGCACGGCGGATGGAGTCGAAATGGTCCCGTCGTGCGGCTCTTGACTTCTCTAATCCCCATTCTGGGACTCCGTGGTCGGCTCCCTCAGTGACGAGACGGTGCATAATAGCGAGTGTTGGGACGAGCGTCGCGTCTGTCTCAAGCAGCAGATCGATCGTCTCTGTATCGAGGAAGAATCCGTGTTCAATCGTATCGACTCCGTTTTCGAGTGCGCGCTTGATACCTGCTGCACCCTGTGCATGGCTCGCAACCGGGATACCAACACGATGAGCTTCCTCTGTGAATGCACTGATCTCGGCGTCGGTGTACTGACTCTGGTCGGGTGCATCCTTCTCGGAGAGGACACCGCCGGTCGTCATGATCTTGAGGCAGTCGACACCCTGACGGATGCGTTTTCGCGCCTCTTTTCGACATTCGTCTGGCCCGTCAGCAATCGTTGAAAGGCCAGCGCGGGTTTTCGCCCATTCGTACGGGAGAAAGTGTGAGTCACCATGGCCACCGGTCTGGGAAATGGATTTCCCGCTCGTGTACACCCGTGGTCCGGGGATTTCTCCCTCTTCAACGGCGGTCCGAAGCCCGAGTCCAGTCGAGCTCCCAACGTCACGGACAGCAGTGAATCCAGCAGCAACGAGCTTTCGCAGATCCGCGGTCGCACGCGCGGTCATCGTCGAGACGTTCGCTGTCGCCCACTCCATCGGATTCATCGATCGAACACCGGCGAGGTGAACGTGGGCGTCAATGAGACCAGGGATGAGAACGTCATGTTCGACGTGATTATCACTTGCAAACGCTCCGCGGTCGCTTATATCCACAATTATTCCATCTTCAATCGCAATAGCAACGTCGTGGTGTGGTTCATCAGAAACGCCGTCAATGAGGAGCCCGCACTCGATAACTAACATCCACCCATCATGGAACGCGGGTGAAAATAGCTGTACCGACTATCAAGAATCCAACAAAAGATCGGGGAAAAGGGAAAGCGATGACGAGGAGGGGAGCGAGGAAAGGAGAGAGTGGGGGGAATGAAGTGAGAAAATGAGAGCGAGTAGAAGAGGGATGTGGCAGCTGTGGGTCTATATTCAGTAGATTAGGATGGTCGCTTCATCGAGTTCGAGTACTTCGACTTCTTCTCCGCTCGCGGCGCGCTGTTCTTCGACGATTTCGATTGCGTCGGTGTCGAGAACGACCGATTCGTCGTCGACATCGAGTTCGAACTCACCGTTTGTCTCCTTCTGTGCTTTCAGTGCTGCAGGATCGGCTGCTTCGAGGGACGCGATGACAGCACCGGCTTGCTCGCGGAACTTCGGTCCGATTATCGAATGGTCGGGCGTGACGCCGACAGGGACGAGTTCGACGTTTGGTCGTCCGGGTTCGATGTAGACCGGGCCGTTGACAGCAGAGCTCAGATCGTAGGTATCGACTGCGGGCTGGTCCTCATCGCGTTCGACGTAGACTTCGACGCGTTCGAGTTCCTCATTGAGCGCCATTCCGGTGTCAGACTTCCAGCCACGGATGGTGCTTGCAATGTCAGCGATGAGCTGTCCCCGGATCGCCGTGTCCTCATCGAACGTCTCCAGATCTGGCCACGTTGTGGCGTGGACGCTCCCTTCACTCCCCGGAAGCGTCTGATAGGTCTCTTCAGCGAGGAACGGGGCAAACGGAGCGATCATTCGGAGCGACGCCGATAAGACGGTGTACAGCGCATGGCGGGCAGCATTTCGCTCGCCAGGGCGACCCTCGTACAACCGGCCCTTGAGGAGTTCGAGATAGTCGTCAGCGAGATCGTGCCAAACGAACTCTCGGAGTTCACGAAGCGCGGCATCAAATCGATACGCGTCCATATGCTCAGCAACCTGTTCGGCTACTGTTCGACAGCGAATCAAGATCCATTTATCGGCGTCGCGGTAGGCCGGATCCTGAATCGACAGCGTGTCTTCATCGAGGTGATTACCGGCAAACTTCGTGATATTCCAGACTTTCGTGAGGAAACGCGATGCCGATTTGACTTCCTTCCATTGGAACTGGATGTCACTCCCGGGCTGACCGCCAAGCGCAATTGCCTGCCGGAAGGCATCAGCGGAGTACTCCGAAACAACCTCCTTTGGCTGAACGGAGTTCCCTCGTGATTTACTCATCTTGTTGCCGTCCGTCCCGAAGACCATCCCGTTGATCAGTGCTGTCTCCCACGGGAGCTCGTCTTCGAGTGCTGCCGTTCGGAGAATCGTATAGAATGCCCACGTCCGAATGATGTCGTGGCCCTGCTCGCGCAACTGCACCGACTCGAACTGTTCATCGGGCCAGCCAGCGACGTACAGTGCGGAGATAGACGAGTCCATCCACGTGTCCATAACGTCGGTCTCACCCCGCCAGTTCGTGCCGCCACACTCCTCACACTGTATGGACGGTGTGGTTTCGGTCGGATCGATCGGGAGTTCGTCCTCGCTTGCGATGCGAGCGTGATCACAGTCCTCACAGAACCACGCCGGAATCGGCGTGGCAAAGACGCGTTGACGGGAGACAACCCAGTCCCAGTCCATCCCCTCGGCCCACTCTTCGAGTCGGGCGTACATGTGATCGGGAATCCACTCGATCTCTTGTGCGTTCTCGATAATCTCGTCTTGATCGACCCGAACGAACCACTGATCCTTACTCAGGATCTCGATCGGCGTGTCACAGCGCCAACAGACACCGACCGACTGCTCGGTCGGCTCGCTCTTTCGAAGGAATCCGTCTGCTTCGAGTGCCTCGGCGATCTCCTCTTTCGCTTCAGTGATACTCAGTCCCTCGAACTCGCCAGCGCGTTCGTTCAACCGACCATTTTCGGTGACGACTGCACGGAGCGCGAGATCGTGTTCTGCCCACCACGTGACGTCCTGTTTATCACCGAATGTACAGACCATGACAGCGCCGGTCCCGAATTCGCCGTCGACTTCTTCGTCCGAGAAGAGTTCGACCTGTTGACCAAAGAGTGGAACTTCGAACGTTTCCCCGATGCGGTCTGCATACCGTTCGTCATCGGGATCGACGGCTACGCCAACACACGCAGCAAGTAGTTCCGGACGCGTCGTTGCGATCTCAATATCGTCGTCATCACCGGAGAACGTGAGGTAATAAAGTGTTCCAGTCCTGTCTTCGGATTCGACTTCTGCGTCAGCGATCGCTGTTTCACAGCGTGGACACCAATTCACTGGGTGCTCGTCTCGATAGACGAACTCGTCCTCGGCCATGCGAACGAACGACCGCTGGGTTTCACCCCAGTACTCGGGGTCCATCGTTCGAAATTCGTGCTCCCAGTCCTGAGAGAACCCGAGATCGAGCATCGTATCGTACATTGCCTCGATCTGTTCTTCGGTGTGCTCGATACACAGCTCTCGGAACTCATCACGGGGAACGTCGGTGCGGTGAATGTCGTGGTTCTCTTCGACTTTGACCTCCGTCGGGAGACCGTGACAGTCCCACCCCTGTGGGAAGAGAACGTCCTCACCACATAATCGATGATAGCGGGCCGCAAAGTCCATATAACACCATCCGAGTGCATTCCCAATGTGAAAGTTCCCTGTTGGATAGGGTGGTGGGGTGTCGATGATGTACTCTGGACGCTCTTCACCGTCGTGGTATCGGTAGACATCCGTCTCCTGCCACTGCTCGCGCCACTTCTGCTCAATGCTGTCTGGATCGTATTCGTCTTCTATTTCGGTCATATGTACGAAAGGGGTCGACGGCCGGTGCCAACTGAACTGAAAAGAGTTTCAACTCGGCAGTATGCTTTCCGATTCTCTCGATTACATACGTACTACCGACGACCAGCGCATATCTCTCCGTTGCACTGTTTCATGTATAAACGTTTGCGTCTCGCGTGGGGTTCTTAACGGACGAAAAGAGACCGATCTCGCCGATCGCCGATCGCCAGCACATACGAATTCTTCCGTTATCGATAAGCGCCCATAGCTTGCTAACCAAGAGAGAAACAGAAAACAGCCAGTAGGCTCCGACTGCCAGACGTTGGGCGTATGTGAGTGTTCAAACCGGTATCAACGGAGTTTCTTCAGGAAGTCATTCATTGCAAGTGCGCCTTGGACCGCGTACGAGAATCGTTTGTACCGTGCGGCGACCAGAGCAGTACCAAACAGGAGCAATGCACGTTCTGTGTTCTCGTTTTTCATTGCACGCCCAGCCTGTGCGAGCAACGACAGTATGTTCAACTTCGTGATCTCATCGTTGTCCAGCAGCCCGCTCATCGAGCCAATCAGAGTATTGGAACCGATCATGTATCAAAACATGTGCCAGTGTCGGATAAGTCCGTGGCGTGCGTGTGAAGGGAGCCCGGAAAATACGTTCCAAGCCGCTTACTCGTCTGCCTCGTCAGCGAGCACATGCTGATCGATGTGTTCAATGAGCAACTGCCGCGTGGTTTCGATTGGATAGCCAACGGTAACGTGTCGGATCTGTGCACCGTTAATGTGTGTTACGAGGAATTCGGCGGTCGCATCGGGATCAATCTCGTCTTTGAATACGCCACGATCGATTCCGTCATCGAGAAACGACCGGATTTTCCGGTAGATGAGCCGATCGAACTCGGTGAGTCGCTCGCGGTACGCGTCATCATACGGAGCCTGCGCTTTGATTTCGAGAATTGCGGTCTGGAACTCCTGATGTGTGTCTTCATCGCGGGGGGTGAGCCGGTGTTCGATGAAGGAGGTGAGTTGCGTGGCCGGATCATCACCTTTTGCCTCACAAAGCTCCGCTTCGAACCGATCGTACAGATATTCGAGAAACGCGAGCAGCAGATCGTGTTTGGTCTCGTAGTGGTAGTGAAGTGCAGCTTTGCTCTTGGTCGATTCGTCCGCGATATCCTGCATCCGAAGCGAGGCGTATCCCTGCTTGCACAGCGCCCGATACGTCGCTCCCATGAGTTCTTCCGTCGTTTCGTCGGTCATTGATGTAATAATACTAACATACCAGCCAATCGATCCATAGATATACTAACGACGCAGCCAAGCTATATAGTAACTAACTAGTCAGTCAGATAAATAGCTTTTGCTACCCCTATTCACAATAGCACGAACAGAAACACAGTTCACTAAATCCTATTACAGAAATGGCATTCTGCTAATGTTTTTCTCATGGTCACATCTTTGTGCGGTTATGAGATCGGTGTTTCGGAACGCAACGTTCAGGCGGCTCTTTGTTGGACGGCTCATCACGAATGCAGGGGATAGCCTCTACTACGTTGCAGCAATGTGGTTAGTCTACAATCTTGGTGGTTCAGCGTTCTATACGGGTCTTGCGGGCTTTTTGACGCTTACACCACAAACGTTGCAGTTTCTCACGGGGCCGTTCGTCGACCGCTGGGATCTACGGCGACTTTTGGTTGGTACACAGGTGCTTCAGGGCGTGTGTGTCCTCATCATTCCGTTGGCAGCGATGACTGGGATACTCTCGGTGACGGTCGTTCTCGTCGTGATGCCCGTCGTCGCTATGATGAACCAGTTTGTCTATCCAGCCCAGAATGCCGCATTACCTCGTATCGTCAATGAGGAGGAACTCGTCGACGCGAATTCGGCGTTCTCGTTCGCCTACCAAGGCGTCGATACGGCGTTCATATCACTCGGTGGGGTACTCGTTGCACTCTTCGGTGCTGTTTCATTGTATATCATCGACTCGGTAACGTTTGCTATGACGGCCCTCATCTTCGCAACGACGCAGATCCCCAGCACGCACACGAAGAATCAGACGGACGATGACCACGCGACATCGACACGCACAGATTACGTAGAGAAGCTTCGTGCGGGCATCGAGTACTTACGCGGGACAATTCTCGTTTTGATGCTCGGCGCGTCGGTGATCATCAACTTCATCATCGGTGCAATGATGGCCGTTCTCCCTGCGTTCGCGGCTTTGCGTGGCGGTTCCGAAACATACGGGATATTACTAGCTGCCATGACTGCTGGGATGTTAATCGGTGCCCTCGGTGCTTCGCAACTGAAACAGTTCTCGTTGAGCCGATTGACGATCGTTGGCTTCGGTTTCAGCGGTTTCGTGTGGATTGCTGCACTCTCCGCTCAGTGGCTTCCCGCTACAGTTGTCTTGTTCTGTCTTGCCTGGATTCCGGTTGGGGTAACCAACGTCATTTTCGCGGCACTCCGGCAGAGCTACGTCCCCGAACATCTCATCGGACGCGTGTCCTCGGTCACGGTCAGCGCTTCAGCAGCAGCGATGCCGGTCGGGTCGTTGCTCGGTGGGATTGCAGGCGATACGTACGGGAGCACCATCGTCGTGGCTACGACGAGTGCGGGCTTCCTGTTCGTCGCGCTGTACTGGCTCGCCCATCCCCTGTTACGCTACGTCCCCGCTGTCGAGGACCTCGATCCAACAGAGTATGGACTCAGACAGGCGTGAATCTCTATCCCCGTCACGAGAACAGAGGCCGGGGGTATCTGATGGCAAAATCGATAACTTCTGATTCGTGTTTTTCACGTATGAAATTGCGAACAGTACGCCGAGATGAGATCGAATTGCCGTCTGCCGACTGTTGGCTTTTCCTCACAGAGGAGATGACAGCGCTCGATAAGTACTGAACAAAACCAGCAGACAGGCTACCCTGCATCGTCGAATCGTATTACGATCGAGCCACGGATCGAGCGCGCAGACAAGAAAACGAGGGTCGAAGCCTTTAATCGGGTTCTGCATCGAGAGTGAGTATGAAGAACCTCATCATCGACGGCGATCCAGGAATCCGTAAGGATGCGATCATCGAATACGACGGAGAAGAGGTCGTCTGCTTCTCTGTCAATCGACAGGGCGACTGGCACGGTCCCGAACGAGTTCAGCTCTGGTGTACGATCGGTACCGAGGAAGAGCAGGAGACCTTCGAGCGCCGCGAGTACATTCCCATGTACCTCGAAACCGAACACACCGACGCCGAATCGATCACGGTGATCAGATCGGCCAGCGATCTCGCGGTCTAGAAACTGCAGTCGAGAACTGGATTCAGTGCACAAACTACGACTCATCACCCGATACGAGTTGTAAACCGTCGGCACTGGCATCGCGTACACAGGTCCGCAGTCAGTGGACCGAGTGATCTCTGATCACTCGTATATGAGGTAGCGCACGCGTGGCTCCGCCCCTGTCACTCGTTTTGCGCTCTATCGACGATGCGCGTACTACTTTGATTGGTACGCTTCGTTCGATATCCGTAGATAGCATTTGGATGGCCGTGAACGCCGATAGAACCGGGCGTCACGACAGCTAACAAACTAAATAATACGACGACACTAATAGACACAGTTCTCAATGTTGACGTGCTTACCATACGATTACCTACATATTACTTTTGATTGTTATGTACTGTCCAGTGATACTGTATAGGATCCTTACCTACTATAGTGATACGAAAAATACGTGTCCGTTGCCAATATGACGGCGTGTTGAATTCGTACAGTCAATGTGTTCCGAGAATAAAGCGACCGTCCACAGACGACTGCGTCGGGAAGATCGAAGACAAAGATAGCGGACAGAGTTCATCACTGGCAATAAATTTTATAGTTTTGATATATTTCCCGAAATCCAATACGTTTTTCTAACAGTAATATAATATATCTGTATGGTTCGTCCATTTATCGAATCATCCTCCAGCGCGATACTCAGATGGCGACAGCGACTGCTTCGAACGCTCATCCACACAGGCCGTCATGATTTGGTGCTCTCGGTGGGGATGACGACCGCCCTCCTGATTCCGCTACTGGCCAAACCAGTGGCTGCCCAAGTTGGCGTCTCAGAAGCCGGCCAAGTGCTGTGTTCTGGATCGTTCAACATCGCTCAGATCCTAACGGTCGGATTAGGGCTGCTGTCGATGTATTTCATCTTCAAGGGTCTCATACGGATGATGCAAGGGCTCGACAACGCCGGTGCAACGACACTCTCGGTCCCAGAGATCGAAGACGAAGTCTACGATACCCCCCAAGAGTACGGACACCAGCAAGCGCGAGGGGGAATCTACTCAATCGCTGCGGCCCTTCTTCCTTCGATCGTTCCCGCATTTCTCGCCGTTGCCGGGATTGACGTCATCGCCTGCCTCTTTCCGTGAACCACAGAACAGACACCGACAGCAGATAGAATCCTCACGCGCGCTTGGAACGGATATGTTCACTCCACCATCGCTTCTCATTGTCTCGTCTTGAGCAGCGCTGATCGGATCATCATTACTGACGCCGTATAAGACGCCATTGAACATTCACAATTTTTGTCATCTATAGATCACAGTCGACATCCGTAAGAACGGTACCCCGAGGAAGGGGCCGCCACGCAGCCTGCGAAGTGATGGTCGACTACACAGCTGGATGGGAATGGGTAGTGAGGTGGCGGCCCACAGCTCGCAACTCGATCGATTGTCGCCCGACCGGCGACAGAAGGTTCTATTATCGGGGATACAAAAGTTGTTCGGGAGTCTCTAATCCTGCTTTGATCGCCACTGTTGGTTTTTCAACTCTCTCCTGATCGCTGCGTCTCTACAGCCGACGAAACGGCTGTCAGGTCTCGGTAGTGATGAATACGAAACCAGTCGCGTACCGATGTACTGACATACGATTGATAAAACTAGAGTCATTGTCATGAAGGAAAGTTATACATAATTAAGTTACCCGAGCAGAGAGATCGGATCGATCCGTCGTTACGGAATATTACTACCTCCATAATCAGGATTAAGGGGTGTCTATCGAGAGTGGAAAACGCACTGCTGAGGAAGAATGCGGGCTAATCATCCAATATAGTCAGAATTGAAGGGTCAGCGTATTCAGACATGTATCGGTGTTGTAGAGACGAATTTCGATCGTCTATGACTCTGATAGCTATCGAAACGGTTTGCAACGAAGGATCGACAGTGCAACAGAACGGAACGACTTGACGGCTTTAATAGCTAACCCCGGGGCAGTATTCATATGGAAGTTAAAACGGTCGAGGAGACGTCGTTATCCTTAAGGAAGATAACGACACATGCGACAATAGCTGGTATTCTCGTCATCGGATTTTTGATGCCCTCCTTTTTCATAGAGGGGTACGGGAGTATCCTCAACACAGTATTACTGATTGTGTTAGTTGGACTTGTAGGACGAACACTGCTGTCGGCATTGCTAGCGTTCTCACGGAGAGACCCACCGGAAATCGATGACGACGAGACACTCCCAACAGTGTCGGTCGTGATTCCGGCATACAACGAAGCACCGGTGCTTCCTGATACGATCGAGGCTTGCAAGCGCGTTGACTATCCTGCCGAAAAGCTTGAAGTCGTGCTCTGTTATGAAGCAAGTTCGACAGATCGAACCGCCGAGATCGCAATGGAGGCGGCTGCCGACGACTCCCGATTCAAAGCTGTCGAACGCGACGAACCAGGCGGTGGGAAGGCCAAGGCGACGAACTACGCGCTCAAATACGCCACGGGCGACATCATTGCGAGTATCGACGCCGATCATCAGTTCAAGCCGAACGCAATTCGGCGCGCTGTGGCGTGGTTCCTCTCGGATGAGGACACGTGGTGTGTGAAGGGTCGATGTTACGGCGACAACCCAACCGATACGCTACTGTCGCTACATGCGACCGTAGAGCGACACATCGTCGAAAAGGCAGACTTGTTCGCCCGCGAAGTGATGGGCGGATTCACCATCTTCGGCGGTGGGCAGGCCTTCTTCCGAAAAGAAGTTTTCGAGGAGCTCGGCGAATTCGACGAGGAAATTTTGGTCGAAGACATCGACATGTCCTCGAAGATCCACACGGTCGGAAAAGAAGTCCATGTGGACCCGCAGGTTATCACCTATGAAGAGAATCCAGCAACGCTATCAGCGTGGTGGAACCAGCGAAAACGCTGGGCGCGCGGATGGATGCAGGTTGCAGTACGGTACCTCCCAATCCTGCCGCGAGAACGTTCGGTGACAACCCGAAAGAAAATCGACGCAGTGTATACGTTCGTGTACGCGATCGTACCAGTCTTCTTTATTCTCATCTTCCCGATGCCGCTACTCGATCTCTTCGCGAACGTCTCTATCTCGACGCTCATTCCAAACGGATGGATGCTGTGGACGTTCGTGTCCATCTCCCCAATTATCGTGTCGTATCTCGTCTTCATTCAGGACTGGATGGATGGGGAGAGTCACCACTGGACTGAGTATCTCGCAGCACTCACACTCTGGCCGTACCTCGTCTTCCAGACCGTCGTGTTTGTCGCCGCGTTTATCGATGAATTCATCCTCGATAAGGAGAGTATCTACGTGACGACCTCGCGTACCGGTCAAAAACAAGGCCAAGTTCGTTAACGGCCAACTCGAAAGAGACAATGGAAACACACGAGCAACTCATATGAACTTACGGGGGATTACGGATCGAAGCCGCCTGAGCTGGGACTATATCTGGCTCGCAATCGCGCTCAGTGTCGGTGGCGTAGTATATATCGCGTATCTCAATACACACACGCACCCCGCTTACGAAGGTGGATTGTATCTTCAGATTGCTGAGGAAATCATTCAGAGCAACTACGGGTTCCCAAAACACATACCGTACTATCACGAGGGTGGAATTCCATTCGCGTATCCACCCCTCATGTTTTACGTCATCGCTTTTATAACTGATTTTACAAGTATTGATCCTGTTTCGTTGGAACTCTACATTCCTGGACTGGTAACGATCGCGTATCTAATTCCATATTATTTCATTGCCAAAGATCTGTTAGGAACTTCACGAAAAGCGGGTATCGCATCGATCTTTTTCGCCGTAACGCCGCTGGTTCTTCGGTGGCACATTTCGGCCGGAGGAATCGTCAGGGGAGTCGCAATGTTGTTCACACTGCTCGGCATCTATGCTGGTCTGAAGATCTTTCGAACGGGAAGCAGATGGTGGCTGCTTCCCGGAACAGTGTTGTTCACGCTGACGATGCTCACCCATCCGGTTTACACGGTGTTCTATGGTGGGACCTATCTCCTCTTGTTCGCATACTACAACCAGACCCCACGTGGATTTGTGAACGGGGCCATTGTAGCCATTGGTGGCGTCGTGCTCACTGTGCCATGGTGGTTCCAGATCGCTACCACACACGGACTCGACATCTATCTCACTGCGAGCGGGACCCATACAGGTCTCACTGGTGGAGTAGACAGAATCCTATCACAGTTCATCTATCCGCTCTGGGACATGAACATGGTCACACCGTTTTATGTCGCTGCGTTCGCGGGCGGTATCTACGCCACGCTCCGACGGCGGTACTTCCTCCCGGTATGGTTGGTGCTCGCCAGCTACGTTATCGGGAAAGACCGGTTCACATTTGTGGCTGGATCGATGCTGAGCGCGATCCTCGTCGTGGAAGTCATCATCCCGGCTGTATCGACTATCGATATCAACCTCGAATTCGATCCCTCGACTAACCGCCGAAAGGTCATCCCCGCTGTGCTCGCATTTATCTTCGTTCTCGGTGCAATCGGAACAGGTGTCGCGTTCGCTGGGAGTGAACTGAACACCGCCCACACCGGTAGTAGTACACAACCACAGACCGTTGATAATCGCGATCTGCAAGCGATGGAGTGGGTCAAAAGCAACACCAGCCCAGAGGCTAATTTCGTCGTTCTCAGCGATGCAGCCGAATGGGTGCCGTACTACACGGAGCGGACAGTCATCGTAAGCCCGTGGGGAGCAGAATGGACTTCAACAGCCGGATACTACGAAGAGTACGAACTCTACAGAAACCTCGGCACCTGCTCGAATATCGATTGCTTAGAAGTTCTGCTTGGTGTCTCGCAACGCCAACCCGATTACTTGTACATCTCCAATGAAGTGTATACCGTCCACGGAGACGAACGCACACCCCGTATGGAGATGATCCATTCAATGACGGTCTCTGATCAGTACGAACTACAGTATAAAAATCGTGGTGTAGTGGTCTTCAAACTAACCGATCAGCCAAAAGACATACAGAACGCCCAGAGCACGCAATCCACACAGAACGCACAGGACAGGCAAAAACAAGAGCGAGAGCAAGAGCAGAATACAACTGCCAACAAGACCGAGACCTCCACAAGCGTCGGTTTTTCAGGGCACGCGTCGGACCTCTCATAGCACGTAGCAGGCAACCTATTCTCGAGACAGCAGATCCCTTCGATACCGCACGTCGTTGAACAGCAGGCATCAGAGTGGAAGCAACCATAGAGACAGGGTACGATCGGTCGAGCTGGGGAAATGTTAGAGTCGCGCCGGAGCTGAGCCGGTACCGAGTGCGTTCGTCGTTACATTGTTACGAGATTGTGAGTTCACTGCCAATTTTCGCTGATCAACCTCGTAGATGCGTACGTCACCAAAGCGCATCTCGTTTAGACCAGCGATCTGGTCGAAGGGCATCCGATCGTACTGTTCGCGTTCGCGTGGACCGACGTAGATGTAGCGCACATCGTAGTGACGAAGCATCTGAATGGTTCGGTCTGGCGGGCCTTGATAGAGCGTATCGACATCCTCGACACGATCGTGATACACAGAGCTGTTACGGTATCCGACCTCATGGCTCCAGCCCGCGATTGTCGGTAAACCAGTAAGGCTCGATACGGCATTCGTCCATTGATAGATATCTGTCCCCGGAGCGGCAGCGACAACCGGGCGACCAGAACGACGATCGAGCCACTGGATTGCCGCTACTTCTTCGGAATGATACGTTTCGGTGTAAGTGAAGACATCGAGTGTCGGGTCATCAGGGTTGGCGTACGTACCATTAGCAGTGAAATGATTGCTCAGCGCGAGACTACCGTAGAGAGACGTGCTGATGATGAGGAGTGCAACAAACACCTGCCGGAGACCGACTTCAGCACCAAATCCAAACGAACTCGATACGACACGCTCGGCATCGGGGAACGACGACCGAACAGCGTGTGGCCAGTGCGCGAAGCGAGCGAGTGCAGCGCCCGCAGAGAGCCCCCACAGAATCCAAACTTGAAGATACGTTTTGAACACAGTATTGTATCGACTCGGACCCGCCTGTTCGTGGAGATAAATCACCTCGACAAGCAACAGGAGTCCCGCCCCTGCGAGAATGAGTACAGCTGGATACCCAATGTGAGAACGTAAACCAACACCAGCACTCGGAGGACCGGTACTATCGCCATCATCTCCGTTTTCCAATTCGTGTTCGTGATCCTCACTTCGTTCGTTGATCCGAAGGAGCGCCCACGCTCCGAGAGCAATCGGTGTGATAACCGCGAGTGCGGCAAACTGAAACACTACAGCGCCCACAAGAAGACTAATCGAAAGCGCGGCGATCGTTCGTTTTTGGAAGAACGGTCTTAATCTTCCGAACAGATACGGGACGAACACGAGCAAGAAGCCACCATGAACGAGTAATAAACCCAGCAATGGACTCCGTTCGGGGACCAGTGCGATTGTACGACCGCTCGCCGCATCGAGCCAAAACGGCAGCGACACCACGATTCCGATCGGAGCGAGTGTAATAACGAGAACGAGTGCACCGGCGATTCGTCGGAGTTCGTGCGTGAATCGCGTCTGCACCCAGAGTTCGTGGTGAGAACGGACCCACTTTACGGCACGATCTGGAAGCAACGACAGCGGTGCTGCGGGAGAAAACACAAGCGTGAGCCACAGCAGACCGAACACGGTTGGGAACGACCACGTGTTGATGACAGCAATGAATCCTGCGAGCACTGCGGTCGCACCGACCAGTAGCCTGCGTCGCATGCGTTCGTCGGCGGGCGTACGATAGTAGCTGAAACAAAGCGTTGCCACGAGCACCAAGAACGGTGTGCTCATCATGTGCGCGTGGAGATCGCCGTTCAACCACGAGAACAACGGGAATTCCGTCGCGATGCTGTACGAGTCTGGATCACTGGGCTGACCGGGAATGACCCGGCTCGCGTTCCAGTAGGAAAACTCTGACAGGGCCACGATGAGGCCCTCTCGCTCGATGCCAAGTGCGTTGACAATTGTCCGCGCTATCTCATCGGGAAGAGCCCACAGCAGTGCCCGAAACGGCGTCTGCAAATTACTCGCAACGCCGACAAAAAAAGCACCGAGCGCGCTAGCAGTGGACCGAGCCGTACCAATCGATGTTCCGAGCGATCCTGCTAGCCCGTAGGCGGCCGTGACGAGCATCGCATAAAAGCCCGCAAGTGCGAGATTGTAGGCATAGCGTGCCTCTGTAAACGTCAGTTCAGTAAGCAGGGCAGACAGCATGTGCCCACCGTAGTAGTATTTGACCGGTTCACCAGCAAACCACATATCCTCCGGTGGGAGCGTCGGCGCACGAAGCAAGCTTCCAAGGAGTCCGTAATCGAGGAATTTTTCGCCACCAGAGGGGTGAACAGCGGGATCGACCGCCCGGACCGTAACGAGAAACAAAAACGCGAGCGTAAACACAACAGCAGCCTCGATGGCAGGGCGCCGCTCGATGTCGACCGGTGTGCGTAAATAAATAGACACAGAGAGACCGCCCAAGACGAACAGACCAGCACCGAGCGCGACCCACCCAAATGAGAGTCGACCAACCCAATATCCGACGATACCAATGACAGCGAGCGACACCGGAAGTGCGATACCAGCCCCACGGTCGGCGAGTCGTGGACAGATCACAGCGGCGATCGGAAGCCCAGCAGCAAACAAAAAGAGATAGACGACAAGCCAACGAATGACGAGCCAATACTCCATGACAACTGTCATGCGAGCCGTACTATACATCTTCTGCCTGGAAGTCGAACGGCTTTTACCCGCTCGGAGGGGACCGTCCTCAAATGGCGTCTGTTGGTCTCGTAGTACCAGCTTATCAGCCGGTGCCAACGCGGCTTATCAACTACGTTCGTGCTCTTACGGATGCGATCGAACCCGAGACGATTCGCATCGAACTCGATGCACCTGAGGCAGGTGTCGTCGATGCTCTCCAAGACCTCACCGCGACAGTCAATACGGTCCCGTACCGCCGTGGAAAAGGAGTTGCCATCACTGCTGGCTTTGAAGCACTCGATACTGATATTCTCGGATTCGTCGATGCCGACGGAAGCACACCCGTAGAATCAGTCCAGACGATCATCGAATCACTCCAGGACGGATTCAACAATGAGCACGAACGAAATGATCTCGCAGTTGGGTCCCGGCGACACCCAGACGCTGTCGTTACACACCATCAGACACACATTCGCCGCCGACTCGGCGATATATTCGCTCAGATTGCCCGTCGTCTGCTCGGGATCGACCTCTATGATTTTCAGTGTGGAGCGAAAGCACTCACAGCAAAAGCGTGGGATGCTGTGCGTCAGCACCTCTATTCACCTGGATTTGCGTGGGATATCGAGCTCATCACCGTTTCGGTGGCGCTCGGTTATACGATCGATGAGATTCCGATCGCGTGGGAGGATAAAGACGGCTCGACTGTTTCGCCAATCCGGACACCACTTTCGATGGGGCGCGAGCTGCTGGCTGTCCGCCATCGCGCGCGTGCGCTGCAAGGCGAATCCAACGCGACGCACAACAGTGAGGATGAATCCGCGCTGGTCGAACGGGAGAATGAATCCGCTGTGATCGATCAGGAATCACAAGTATGAGCACGATTAGCGAACGCATTCGTGCGCGTCTCGTCAGTATTCGCTTCGGGCAATTCGCATCAGTGGGTGTCGTCGGTGCAATCTGCGATAATCTTGTCCTCGCACTAGGGCTCTCGTTCGAGATGACTCCAGAGCTAGCAAAGATAGCGGGGGCAGAAACCGCTATTATCGTTATGTTCTGGATCAACGAACACTGGACATTCGGAGAAGAAGGCAAGGAAGGAATTCGACCCCTCATCCGACGACTCCTCACCTCGAACGTCGTCCGATTAGGTGGTGTTCTCGTCGCTACGGTCATCTTCTCAGTCGTCTATCGCCAGATCGACGTGCGCATATCGCTCGTCGATTGGGATGTGTGGTTCCTTGTCGCAAACGGCTGTGGGATCATTGCCGGACTCGTTGTGAACTACATTCTTGAAAGCACAGTAACATGGCGCGCCGGGGATGCGTACGAGTAACAGAGGGGACTCGAATCACAACCCTTACTACCGTGTCTCGGATACATGGTAGTAGCGGGATGGGATAGCCAGGAGATTCCGCCGGGCTCATAACCCGGAGATCGGTAGTTCAAATCTACCTCCCGCTATTTTTCGTTTCGTTCACCTACTTCATTTTCGTCTGATTTTATGCTCGAACACAAGCAAGTGTGTGAGTTCGATAGATCTGTTTTCCATCTGACTCGACAGTAGTCGGCAACGGAGAGCTACACCACGACGCGTATCGGTTGGCTGATCAGACAATGGACCGATCTGTCGGCATCGGTCACTCACCAGACGATGGGTGGTGAACGAAATTACAGCAAAAAGGAATGGCAACGAGATTTACGCTCGTTCAAGATGTTCTGCACGAAAGATAATCCTTTTGAACACAGCTATGGAATCGAAGGGTATGCCCGAGGAACTGAGAAGAGGGCTGGAGGGTGTGCTCGTCGCCGAATCCGAGCTAAGCTATATCGACGGCGATGCCGGGCAGCTCATATACCGGGGGTATTCGATCGATGACCTCGCTCACGGAGCCAGTTACGAAGAGGTCTTGTATCTCCTCTGGCACGGTCATCTGCCCGATCGGAACGAGCTTGAATCGTTCGCCGACACGATGGCGACAGAGCGAGGAATCGACAGCGACGTTCTCGAAAGCATTGAGGCGCTCGCTCGCGCTGACGAGGAACCGATGGCGGCCCTTCGAACGATGGTTTCGACGCTTTCTGCGTACGACGACGATGCCGACGCAGATCCAACCGACCGCGAGGCGAATCTCCGGAAAGGAAGACGCATCACTGCGAAGATTCCGACCGCGCTCGCTGCATTCGTTCGAATGCGCGATGGAAACGACCCCATCGCCCCTCGAGAGGACCTCTCGCACGCCGCGAACTTCCTGTACATGCTCAACGATGAGGAACCCGACGAGGTTCTCGAAGAGACGTTCGACATGGCGCTTGTCCTCCATGCCGACCACGGCCTGAATGCCTCGACGTTCGCCGCACTGGTCACCTCATCGACGCTTGCAGATCTCCACAGCGCTATTACCAGCGCGATTGGAACCTTGAGCGGATCGCTTCACGGCGGCGCGAACCAAGATGTCATGCAGATGTTACAGGAAGTCGACAACAGCGATAAGGAGCCATCGACGTGGGTGAACGACGCTCTCGAAGGTGGCCGTCGGATTCCTGGCTTTGGTCACCGCGTCTACAACGTCAAAGACCCTCGTGCACGCATTCTCAGCGAGAAGTCCGAGGAGCTGGGAGAAGCCGCGGGTGATACGAAGTGGTACGAGTACAGCGTCACCATTGAGGACTACATCAAAGACGAGAAAGGTCTCGTTCCAAACGTCGACTTCTATTCTGCGTCTACGTACTACCAGATGGGCATCCCAATTGACACGTATACACCTATTTTCGCGTTGTCACGCGCTGGTGGCTGGATCGCCCACGTCCTCGAACAGTACGAAGACAATCGTCTCATTCGACCACGCGCCCGCTACGTCGGAGCGAAAGACCGCGAATTCACCGAACTCGACGCCCGCTGAATCGCGCGAAATTTTCGTGTCTTCGCGGAAGATAGATACAGTTATATTTGATGTTTACAGATTATCATTTAGTGTGATCGACTTGGCCTCGCTCATAGAACTGATCTTTTCGTTCGCCTATACGTCAGGGCTGCTGGGCCTTCTCGGCGTGTTTGGCTACTCGTTTCTCGTAGCGCTGGTCCTTCCGATGCCCGGGGAGGTCGTTCTGGCCGTTCCGATCGATCTTGGGATCTCTCGGACGATGACGATAGCACTCATTATCGCCATCAGCAGCCTCGGAAAAGCTATCGGAAGCCTCGTAGCGCTTCGAATTGGCGAGCAAATCACGCAACTCAGGCCAATTGAGGCGTTGAGCGAGTACCTGCCATCACCCCCGACCATCGTCGAACGAGACGGTCGCGTCGTCGGGTTCGTTCAGCGATATGGCTACGTTGGTCTTGCACTCGCACTCGCGGTGCCGCTCATGCCCGACACGGCGATCATCTACGGATTCAGCGTCATCAAAATGAATCCGATCAAATTCATGCTCGCAGCCTTTACGGGAACCATCTTTCGGCTGCTTACAGTCCTCGGGCTAGTCGAATTCACCGTCTCCTTGTTCTGATACGCCAGTTCGTCCGAGCAGACAGAAGCGATGAAAGAGATATAGAGAGCTCTGTACCCGTCCAAACATCTCACGAGCGACGCGCAACCAGCGCGTCGTCCAACAGTTTCACTTTCAGTGTAAAAGGGGAGTATTTATGTTGAGTTGGTCAGATGAACAACTGTCACACGCTCCAACTCCCCTTTTTGGAGCGTTACACGTAACCCTGAGCCAGCGGTATGCTGCGTATGCTTTCGTTCGATGACGTTTTTGCCGCGCGCGACCGGGTCGGTGACGTCGCTCGTCACACCCCGCTCGAACGTTCCACAACGTTTTCCGAACACACTGGTGCTGAGATCTATCTCAAACTCGAATTATTCCAACGAACCGGTGCGTTCAAAATTCGTGGAGCGACGAACCGTATTGCGACGTTGAGCGAATCGGAGCGCGAGGCTGGTGTCGTCACCGCAAGCGCCGGTAACCACGCACAAGGTGTTGCACTTGCGGCGACGCGGGCGGGTGTCGATTCGAAGATCGTCATGCCAGAACACGCACCAATTTCGAAAGTCAGGGCAACAGAAGGATACGGAGGTACTGCTGTCCTCCACGGAATCGACTACAACGAGGCGCAAGAGCACGCACACGAGATCGAGCGAGAGGAAGGGCGTGTCTACCTCCATGCATTCGATGACTGGGACGTAATGGCAGGACAGGGCACGACTGGACTCGAAATCATGGATGACTGTCCAGACGTAGACACCGTCGTCGTTCCGATCGGTGGCGGTGGACTCATCGCGGGAGTGGCAACAGCTGTGAAAGCAGTCGACCCCGATGTCCGTGTCATCGGCGTGCAAGCCGACGGAGCCTCAAGCGTGGTAGAATCGATCGATGCTGGCGAAATCGTCGAATTGGAGACAGTTGATACGATTGCAGACGGTATCGCTACCCGTCGTATCGGTTCGAAGCCGTTTCAAGTCATCCAGAAACGGGTCGATGAAGTCGTCACGGTCCCCGATTCGGAGATTGCGATGGCGATCACGCTATTGCTCGAACGCTCGAAAGTCGTCGCAGAGGGGGCTGGGGCAACCGCGCTTGCTGCTGTGCTCGGGAACGCGTTCGAATACGAAGCTGGTGAGACGATCGTCCCACTCTTGTCCGGTGGCAACATCGATCCGAACGTCCTCACGACGGTACTCATGCGCGGACTCGTCCAGAGCGGGCGATACATCAAGCTGCGCACGGTTCTGAAAGATAAACCCGGTGCGCTCATGGACCTCTCGAAGATCGTCGCAGAGAACCGTGCGAACATCTACGGCATTCAGCACGATAGGACAGCGCGGGACATCGGAATGGGTTCAGCAGAGGTCGAGCTCGACCTCGAAACCCGTGGTCACGAGCACGTCGAACAACTCATCGCATCGCTCGAAGCGCACGGATATCCAGTCGATGTGCTCGTGTGAGCGGCACCGATCCTGATTGTCCGACGATCAATCGGAGAGGACCGACGGAGGGTGAAGCGGAAAGGTGGACAGAACGAGACGAATGGAGTCGTCCAGATGACGAGGAGTTTTGGCTATCGGCACAGATCCAGACGTATGGACTTCGATTCGTTCGTGCTTTCGGCTGCCACCGCCGATCTGTCACAAGAGCCGTTGGCCCGCGAGCACGCTGATGCAATAGAGTTCCGGCTCGATCTTGCAGATTCGCCCCTTGATCAGCTTGCTTCGTACGACGGCGATCTTCCAGTTATTGCGACGAATCGCGTCGAACGGGAGGGTGGCGACAGCCCTGAGACGCCAGAGCGACTCGAAGCGCTTCGTCTCGCAGCCGAACACCCGATGGTCGAGGCGATCGATGTCGAGCTATCTGCTATCGCAATGGGGTCAGGATTAGAGACCATCGAGCATGCGAGCGATCGCGGCGTCTCGGCAATCATTTCGATCCACGACTTCGAGGAGACCCCCGCGATTGCCGAGATGGAGCGGCTCCTCACGAAGACGGACGAGTACGGTGACGTCGGTAAGCTGGCGGTGACAGCAACGACGCTCGACGACGTGCTCCAACTGTTTGCAGTCACACGGACGCGTACGCAAGCGGGACAGCGAGTGGCGACGATGGCGATGGGCGCAGTCGGTCGCCACTCGCGGGCCGTCGCGCCGCTCTATGGCTCACGAATCGGCTACGCACCGGTCGACCCCGAAGATGCGACCGCACCCGGACAGTACGATCTCGCAACGCTTCGGAGTGTGATCGACCACCTCGATGATGGAACGTAAGAAAATGCTACTGAAAGCCACGCAGTGGTTGTGCTTGTGAGCTTTCTTCGGTTTGGGCCTGCTGCATCCGTTTTGCGAATCGTTCGCGTGCTTCTCGAATCTCTTCTGCCTGCTCGATGAGCGACGTGGTGTCGATGTCGATGTCTGCAATCGGTGAAATTCCGTGTTCGAGGAGGACTCGAGATGCTTTCGGGTCCGGAAACTGTGGATTTGCCTCGACAATGAGACCGACGCCCGTCAGATTCGCCCCAATTGCTTCGTGGAGGAGCGCTCCAGTCGGCCCACTAACCAATCCACTCTGTCTGGGCGGAACGATCCCTTCGCGGTCGAGATGTGAAATACCGTCTCCCGTTGCAACGCCGAACAGCTCCGGCGAATTCTCCGTACCGATCTCACCGTCGGCGACGCCCTGCTCAGGGAGCCCGCTGAGAAACAACGGTGTGATTCCGTTTGCTGCGATCCAATCGACAATGCAGCTCGCAAATGTCTCTGTGCTATCTGATGAGATCGGAACGTCGCTATGAAGCACGAGCAGGTCACGCTCGGCGTCAGCGTAGAGCCTGACGGGAGGTCTGAGCACCGAATCGTCCCCGCGATAGACAGCTACAGACGGGAGACCACCACACTGAACGCTCGCGTAGTACGTCATATCGAATGTGTCGATAAGGTGGTCAGTTGCGATCTTTCCGACGAGTCCGACACCCGGAAGCCCCTCGATAAGCATTGGATCATCGAGGTCAATGTCTGTTTGGAGTTTGATGGACGCCATATATCAAACACACGCGTGGTGATGACTTAACGTTCTGCTCGATGCGTATGCTCGAACAACAGTGAACTCTCCGCGCCAGTGGGACAGAACGAGGCGAGGGCTTCCGTAACGCACAAACCCGCTGCTGGCAAAGCTGCGTCATGGTTCTCGAGCGGTACGAGTCTTTTATCGATGATTTCGACGCGTTTCGTGCGGCCTGTGAGCGGTCGCTTCCGTCTGTGGTTCGGGTGAACACCATCAAGACGACTGTCGAACGAGCGCGTGCAGCCCTCGAAGCAGGGGGCTACGCATACGAGCCCTGCGAGTGGCACCCCAAGCTCCTCCGTCTGGAAACAGATAGCCCTGGTACGTCGTGGCCGTACTTTCACGGCTGGCTGTACGGGCAAGAAGAGGTCTCAGCACTCCCCGCTCTCGTCCTTGATCCGAGTCCGGGTGAGCGCATCTTCGACGTCTGTGCTGCACCTGGCAGCAAAACAACACAGCTCGCTGCTATGATGAACGACACTGGAATCTGCGTGGCGAACGACGCCAATCTCGGGCGTATCTCTGCGCTTCGATCGAACGCCGAGCGCTGTGGCGTTTCAAATCTCGCAATTACGCATGGTGATGCCCGCCACGCCTCACTCAAGCCATTTGACGGAGAACTGTTCGATCGAACGCTCGTCGATGTGCCGTGCTCGTGTGAGGGCACGGTCCGGAAGAATCCGACCGTGCTTGAGGAGTGGAGCCGCGAACAGATCAAGGGTGTCGCAGGTGTCCAACGCGGCATTCTCAAGCGAGCGATACAGGTAACCCGACCCGGCGGAACGGTCGTCTACTCCACTTGTACGTTCGCTCCTGAGGAAAACGAAGCCGTCCTCGATCACGTACTCGCAGCTGAGGACTGTCGCATCCGTTCGTTCGACGCACCGCTGGAGACTCGTCCCGGCGTGACCGAGTGGAACGGTGAACAGTTCGATCCGAGCGTTCAACACGCAAAGCGCATCTACCCGCATTTGAACGACACGGGTGGCTTTTTCTGTGCGAAACTGGAGGTAGAGGCGTGAGCGAACAGAATATCGGCCAGCAGTTCGACCGCTTGCCCGCAACATCGACAGAGCGAGTTGTTGACGGTCGGCCGACCCGCGAGGAAGTGCTCGCGTGGTGGGACGAACGGTTCGGTGTTCCGCCTGACGTCTTCGATGGTCACACGTTCTGGGAGAAAGGCTCGGGAAAGCTCTGGGCGTTCTCTGGCGACGTACCTTCACCAGCCACGATCGAGGCGCTTGGCATCACGTTCCTCCGCGTCCGCCAAGAGCATTGGAAACCCACGACGGACGCCGTCCAACGCTTCGGGCAACATGCCACGAAAAATGTCATCGATCTTGAAGACGAGCAAGCCCGTGCGTTCGTCGCTGGTGAGGATCAAGAACGAGCGTGGGACGGCGACTGGGGCTATCTGATTGTTACACACACTATTGCAGGCGAACCGGAGCCGCTCGGGGTTGGTCTCTACGTGTACGGCGAACTCCGCTCACAGATTCCGAAAGGACGACGACGCAACATCTCACAATGAGACAACGGTCAGGGTAGACACAAAAGGACGAATTGTCATCCCCATCGAAGTTCGAAAACAACTCGGGCTACGGCCTGGGAGCGAGGTGACTGTGACTGCTACGAATGGACGGGCAATTATCGAACCGGAATCCGACCCCGAGCAGCTAATGTGCGACCTAGAGGCGATGATCGACGAAGCGGTCACGAATCGTGATCGCCGACTCGATTCACGATAGCTTCGATGGACAAATCGAGCTGTTGATGATTACAATGAACGAGGCGTTCCGTGGTGCAGGACAGACGAAAGTGGATGTGGGATGTGGGGCTTATCTCTCGCTGAAGATTATTTGCTTCCCAACCGCCTACGCATCCCATCACTGAGATACGACATCGCGGCGTCGAACGTGGTGACATCACTCTCGTGTTTCTCTAGATCTGCCACCGACCCAGTTACTCATTTTTCACGAATCGTCCCTCCGCTCAATCCGTCCCACGCCACACGGTAGCCGAGGTGTGAGAGAACAGCGCTCGTGTCATCGATTCCGTCCTCGTCGAGAACGGTTGCAACGGCGGAAAGTGACATTCCAGATTCAATTTGTTCGTCAATTCGTTCGAGGACAGCAGGCCGGACGAGCGTTCGTCCGACGCGCGCGTGTTCAGGGAACGCCTTTGCTTCGATCGCGGATTCGCTGACAGCGTACGCGGTGGCGAGTGCTTCGAGGGTCACAACATCGTGCGTGGGTACAAGTTCGTTCGGAAGATCGTCGGCGCTTTGCTCGACCAACTCGGCTTCGTGACGACGGAGCGCATCCCGAACGTCTTTGAGACGGACAGTGCCGCTGTAGGGAATGGCACGGTGATCGAGCGATTCGATCTGTTCGCCAACACCGAGCGATTCGTCCACAGCGACGAGCAGTTCCACGTCTTCGAGGTCAGCGAGTCGGGAGAGTTTCTTCTCGACGTATGCGGGGGTCCAAAAGCCCATGATTTCGAAGAACACGCGGAAATCCGCGCTGTGGGGCTGCCAGTCGAACGCAAAATCCGGAATAACGACGTGGGCACCCGCTGCCAGCGGCTCTGGTTCGCGCACAAGGGTCCAATCGAGATCGAGACTCGAAAACCGGGCCGCAAAGTCACTCTCGACGCCGCTGTCGAACGTCATCTCCGTGACGGGGTCCACGTCGGGAACAGAAACATCCTCATGCGTGAGCTGGAGCCTGCGTTCGGTGCCGCGGTCGTCAATGGACGCTTGGAGGTGCCACTCGGGCGCGCGGGCAATCGTACGGAGGAGGCGTGCAAACCGCGTACCATAGCGACGAGAGCGTCGAAAGAGCGCGTCGGGACCCGTGATGTGAACCGTCCGTCCTGCGTCCGTCTTCTCGATCTCGTACATCAACCGCAGCCGTTTGACCGCCGAAACGAGAGCCTTCGGATCCGAACTGCGCACCCGGACGTCGGTAGCGTCGAACAGCGCAGTTTGGGCGAGCGACAGATCGTACTGATCGAGCAATTCGTCAGGGCTCCATCGAGCGTCGAACGCGGTCATGACCTGCCGAGCATCGAGATCGTCGTAGAGGCACGCGTCGAGTTTGTCTGGCGAGACTGAGAGACGCTCTGCGGCCCGTGAGAGCGCTTCAGTGCGTTCTGATTCGGTGACAACACCGATCGCTTTTGCTGCCTCGAACACCGTCCGGCGGGCATGCACTGGCTCGATTGGTGATTGGGTCTCGAACACCGCTTCGCGTTCGAGTAACTTTGCGAATCCCCGAACCAGTTTGAAATCGTCCGACTCGCGTTCGATGGCAGTCAGCGCCTCATCCAGCGCTTCATGCTGTTCTCCGACATGACCTTGATAGACGCCGAGAACACGCGCAGCGAGCGCACGATGATCGTCGCTCGCGTGATCGACGAACTGTGGATGGTAGCCTCCGCTTGCGCGAGAGACACGAAGGAGATCTTTCGTGAGCATCGTTACCGACGCCTCCGTGAGATGCGTTCTTCTGCTGTCTCTTCGGTCACGATCTCATACAGCAGCGCTCGCTCGCCGTCTGTCTTCGGTCGCAGTATTCGACCGAGCCGCTGTGTGAACTCGCGCTGACTGCCACTCCCTGCCAGCACGACACCGACGTTTGCGTCGGGGACATCGACGCCCTCATCGAGGACGTTGGCAGTGACGACCCGCGAGTACGTCCCATCACGGAACCGATCGAGAATTTCGCGGCGCTCGGTCGTTCCGGTGTGATGAGTGATTGCCGGGATGAGAAAGCGTTCTGCGAGCCGATAGACGAACTCCGTTGAGGCAGCGAACACGATGATACGGTCGTCTCGGTGGCGATCGAGGATGGTCGTGAGTTCATCGACTTTTCCATCCGCGTTCATCATAATGTCGCGGGCGCGTTGTTTTGCTAACAACGCCTCCCGTGCTCTCGGATCGGTGCCAGAGCGCATCACCAGCTTCTGATAGTCACTCCCCTGACGGAGGGTCAGATTCGAACGCTTCAGGTAGTCAGTGAACGTCTCTTGGGCGTGTTCGTAGCGTTCTCTTTCGTCGGCAGTGAGTGAGACAGTGAGGCGTTTGATGTCGTAGGGTGCGAGGTGCTCACCAGCGAGATCATCCACAGCGAGGCGGTAGACACATTCACCGATCAGTTCCGCAACGACCTCGTGTGCGTCGTCAGGTCGTTCGAACGTAGCGGTGAGACCCATACGAGCGGGAGCTGCGAGCAATCGAGCAATATCCCGGTAGCCCTCGCCACCAAGATGATGGACTTCATCGAAAATCACGAGACCGAAACGGTCGCCAATGTCATCAGCCCGCAGGTACGCGGAATCGTACGTCGATACGGTTACGTTTTCGATCCGCTGTTCACCACCACCGAGTTGACCCACGGGGACTGCGAATTCCTCGCACAGTTCTCGACGCCACTGATCGAGAAGATCGATCGTCGGAACGACGACGAGCGTCGGAACCGAGAGTGCTTCGATGGCCCCGATACCGATAACGGTCTTCCCGCTACCAGTTGGTAGTTCGAGCACACCGCGACCGTTGTTCTCTCGCCACGCCGCAAGCGCCGCCTCTTGATACTCCCTGAGTTCATACGTAGAAGAGAGATCGAGCGACGGAATCGATAGTCGTGATGTGTAGTCAACCGACTGTTCGTCGAGAGCCCCAATGAGATCAGAATAGCGGTACGCGGGCGCTCTGAAAGCCTCAGAACGTGGATCGTAATCGATACTGGGGAGATCAAGATCAGGTTTGGACACAGAGTCAGCGTGTGCTCCGTCGATACGGATGGTTCCGTCTTCGAACGAGAGCGTCAGCACAGTAGTCCGGTACGTGATTTACGAGACTAAAGCTTCCCCTTCGATCTAGCGTCGGCCAGTTCAGCGAGGACGCGTCATTTTTTACGCTCGAAATCATCCATAGACACGTGGCTATCACGGACAAAATCTATCTCAAAAACCATCGCCAGATCGTCTCCCAACTCGAAACGTCCATCCCAAAAAGCGCGTTCGCGGGCGCAACGATGGACGTTCTCTACTCCGGTGAGGGGCTTTCACAACTCGACGATGCGACCCGTGATCGACTCCTCGATTTTGCGAGTGACTTCCTCGATTGCGAGACGGAAGCGGAGCTCTACACCGGCTACCCCGAACGAGCGTTCATCCGCTATCTCCTCTCGCTGCGCGAACAGGGACTCGGGCCGGATGCGATCGTGGATGTGATGGGCGATGACTACATGCTCTATGCGTATCCTGGCGATGTCCTCTCGTTTCTCGATGATTCCGTGCGAACGCTCGAAGCTGTCGAGGATCTCGCACACGTAGACGAGAACGAAAGCGCTGCGAGAGCCGCTGCTGATAGAATTCGGAAGATAACATGAAGCAGCACCCACAGCTAAGCGCGAGACAAACAATCCAAGAGAACTGTTGAAAGTGCCCCGAACCTTCCCGTCTCATCGGTTTCTGCAGATGACATTTGGAGTGTCTCCAGTTGCGCCATCCAACCGTTTTGATTGCTAATGGTCCGTGGGAAGGAATGTCGAATGATCTTTTATACGGGGCACGTGATTGTATGACAGTCCCAAAGGTATACCTTACGCCTAGTATACACGGCCATTTATAAATCTATTGTCAAAATTGAGAATCACTTGCGGATGAGAGGGTATCTTATGACAGAAATGTTAATTAATGTACATTGGCGTTCAAATAATGTTCATGTTTTTGATATTTCTTGTTCAAGTGTCTGCAGACGATCAACACGATCTCCAACAGCAGGATGGGTTCGGAACCATTTGGTGAGTCGTGTTTCCACGTCTTTGAACATCAGAGCGTTCGTTCCGGCGCGTGCCCGGAGGTCGTCGCTCGGAACCGAATCCATTCTTCCGCTGATTTTCATAAGGGCAGACGCGAGGGCCGAGGGGTTCCCCGTGATGCTCGCTGCCCCTCGGTCAGCAGCGAATTCGCGGTAGCGCGACAACAACCGAAGAACGAGTGTCGAAGCGATCCACACGCCAGCCGAAGAAGCGAGTGCGACCCAGAGGTACTGGTTGCCACTGTCACCGTCCTCAAACATCCATCCCCAACGGAGGACAAAGTACGCCATCGTCGTGATACCAGAAGCGATCGTCATAATCGCCATGTCACGGTGCATGACGTGTGCGAGTTCGTGAGCGAGTACGCCATCGAGTTCGTCCTCATCGAGCGTTTCGAGCAGGGCACTCGTCACGCACACGACTGCCGTTTCCTGAGAGCGCCCCACAGCGAACGCATTGGGGACCCGTGTATCAGCGACAGCAACGTTCGGTGGAGGAAGGTCTGCCTGCCGAGCAAGTCGCCCGATCCGTGCGTGGAGGTCAGGATATTCAGATTCGCTCACAATCTGTCCACCCATGCTCTTGAGAGCAAGCTTGTGGCTCCAAAGGAACTGAAGCACAGACACAGCCCCAATGGCTGCCACGACCGCGAGTTGTTCATTGAAGTACACAGCGAGAACTGCTGCGAAGCCGACGTACAACACTCCCATGAGGAGTAATACACCAACCATTCGGAGGTAGAGGGACCAATCCCGCCGGAAGACCATACTAACACTTCGATCGACAGGTCAATAAACGTTCTTGCTGAGAACAACTATCTGAATGATTTCTATTTTTGTAGAGGATCGTGGAACCGCGAGGAGAGAGTCTGTCACTGTCAGCCCAACCGATACGACTCGTCGGTGTCGGTATCATCGAGATCATCGAGAACGATGACGTCCTCGTCATTGTAGTCATCGAGTTGCTGGGTGAGTTCCGTCACGTAGCGTTTGTACTCATCGAGCTGCTCTCTGAGGTGTTCAGCCTCAAGTTCGAGCCGTTCGTGTTCACGAACAAAGCTCTTCGGGACCTCGATTTTCGGCGGAAAGCTCTCTTGCTCGGCTCCGTTGTCGTTGATTTCGTGTTCTGGAACGACTCGGACCTGACCATCGTGGGCAACGAGCTGGTCTACATAATCGCGGAAGACCGCTGACAGTGAAATATCTCGTTCCTCTGCGATATCCCTCAGCACCTCAAATACATCTTCGTTGACACGAAACGAGATCGTCTTATTCTTGTTGCCCATCGGTGTACAATATTCATTCTACCCACTTAATCGTTCGTCAGACAGCGACTCAGTCGCCGTTGACGGACAACAGCCAGAACCTGACA
This sequence comes from Halocatena marina, assembly GCF_023276375.1. Taxonomy (GTDB): domain Archaea; phylum Halobacteriota; class Halobacteria; order Halobacteriales; family Haloarculaceae; genus Halocatena; species Halocatena marina. The sequence continues at coordinate 3,187,241 of NZ_JALLPK010000001.1, forward strand.
ATTGAATGTCGTTTTTTGTTCGCCGAATTAGTCGATATCGCACCACGGCGTCGTGCTACATCGACGGTTCGGGACTAGCTTCTTCATCAAGTTTTTCGAGCGCACTCATGGCGCTCTGTTTATACTCATCGACGGAGCGTGCATACTGTTCGTCAGCCATCCGAGCGTATTCGGTGTTCGCGTCCGCAATTGTCTCGACGCGTTCGATGGTTCGCATCGCGGTTTCGGCGACCCAGCGATCGCGTGTTCCGGCGTCGATAATCGAAATCGACTCGGGACGCAGCGAGACGTTTACGGTACCGTCGTCAGTTTCGTACGTCCGGGGCTTACCGACGATCGCAACGTACGACGGTGGCTCCGTTTCGCGGAGGACACCCGCTGCCTCGGGCTGGTACTGTCCAGCGTATACGAAGAACGTACCTGTTGGGTCGATGACGCGGCCCTGCCAGTACTCACTCTCTGAGCCGACGTCTTCCGTTTCGGTGAGCGTCCCGACGACGAACACCCGGTTTGCGCGCTCGCCGGTCGGGAGAAGCGCATAGACAGGCGCGCGCTCTTCGTTCGATTCCTTGAACGTGTAGGTAGCGTCGTTGAATTCGCGGGCGAACACCCGTCGAGCAACTTCGCGGGAAGGAGCAGCAGACATGTTAGATCGACCTCGCTTTGATGAGGGCTTCATCCGCATCGACTGACCCGAGGCGTTCGAACTCGTTAACGAGCACGTATCGACCGAGGGTTGGACCGCGAACGCGGTAGTATCTTCCAAGTGTCGTCGCTTTCATTTCGTCTGCCACAACACTCGTATCGAGCGCATCCATCGCCATCTCTTTGGCTTCTTCGAGACTGACGCCAGTCAGTTCTTCAGTCACTTCCTGCCCGAAGACCAGTTCTTGTACGTTCGCGCCATCGTCGAGGACGCCCTTGATTCGGAGATCGAATTCGCCTTCGACCTCGCCGTGTTCCGAGCAGCGACCGTTCTGGAGAACGCGTGTACAATCCTCCTCTGGACACCGTTTGATGAGACCACTCCCGCGTTGAATGTCCACGAGTGCGCCCTCGACCTCGATGCTGTTGTCGCCGACCTCGATCTCCGCATCGAGCTGTTCAATATCCGTCGTCCGGTTGAGTTTTACCGAATACTGGCCCTCGTACTCGTCGGTGACGACGTTTCCGAGGCGATAGACCGCTCCCTCCTCCAGCAGTGGGAGATCACTCGTGGCGAACGATACGAATTTGCTCTGTCCGGATTCGTCACCGAGCAGTCCGACCTGTGCGATAGCGTCGCTGCGGGGTTCCCAAAGATCGACGACTTTTGCACGAACATCGATCCACTCTCCATCGGTGTCGATCTCAGCGAGCGGCTTCAGTTCGTTGTCGCCGCCGCTCAAGTTCTCTCGCTCCATCCCTGCCTCTTCGAGATAGCTACTCACGAGGCTCCGGTGTGCCTCCTCGGGAGGAACCTTGTATTCGGAAACGAGTGTGTCGAGTCGCTCTTCGATCTCATCGACATCAACATCGAGGTGGTCAGAAAACTGCGCGTGTACCGATTCCGCTTGCTGTCGTAAATCAGTCATTGCACTCCGTCTCCGCTTGTTTTCAATGGGAGACATACGTAGGTTGGCTCTCCATAGCATAAAAACTGTCGCAAGCGCAGTGAAAGTGAATAATGATAGTATGTAAAAATAGTGGTATTTCGATGTATTTCGGGAGACTCATCGTGATGTTCACGATGGCGACGATTTTTATCAATGCCGAACTAACTCGTCGGCATGAGTAACAGGCGTCGGCTCGAACTGCTGCTTCGAACGAAATTCAGGTCGGCTGGACGACAGTGCGAGGAAGCGATGCGAGCCTACAGCGCCTCGAAAAACGCGACGATTTCGGGTCTCCCGATCGACAGAGAGGGGAAAGCGCGCATTGTTTGTCGTCGCTACGCAGAAAAACGTTCGGTCGACCTCGATGACCGCGGGCGACCGCACTGTTTTGATCCCGATCATCAGGACTGTCGGGGCTGTGTCGAGGACATCAACGATGGACGAATAGAAACGTGGTAAGGCTGTCAGTTGCGGCTGGGTAACGTACAGACAGCTCGCTCTCTCATCCACAGTCGGAGATGATTTGTTCAGCCGAGAAGAACCGTCCGATATGGAGATCGCAGTTATTCTCGCTGGCGGCGTTGGAACGCGCCTCTATCCTGCGAGTTCAGCCGATCGACCCAAACAGTTTCTTTCGTTCGACGAGAGCGGACGTTCCTTGCTTTCACGGACTGTCGAGCGCGTCGAGAAAATCGTTGATACGGTGTACGTCCTTACGCGCCCCGAGTACGCAGATCAAATCCCAGAGCACGCACCTCATGCGACAGTGTTGACCGAACCCGAAGGGAAAGACACCGGGCCGGCCCTCGTCTACGCCGCCCACCGCATCCACGAACGAGAGGATGATCCAGTGTTGCTGTGCGTGCCGAGCGATCACCACGTTGATCGCTCGTTCGCTTCGATCGCAGAGCGCGCACTGCGAGTCGCACGTGAGACCGACCAACTCGTGACGCTCGGCATCGAACCGACGCGCGCAGCCACCGAATACGGCTACATCAAACCTGGCGAGGATCACGGCGAATACTACGATGTTGCCGGTTTTTACGAAAAACCCGATCCGGGAGCCGCAGCGCGGTACATTTACAATGACTTCTACTGGAATGCGGGCGTGTTCTCGTGGACGCCCACATCACTCCTTGAGGAAGCCCGCGAAACCGAGCTTGCGCCGCTCGTTGCGGCACTCGATGTGGGCGAGGAACAGCGAGGATTCGCCGCTATCGACTCGGTGAGTATTGATTACGCGATACTGGAGGAAACAGATGAGATAGCCATGGTGCCCGCAGAGATGACCTGGGACGACCTCGGATCGTGGGATGCCCTCCAGCGAGTGCACGAGACAGACGAAGACGGAAACGTCACGACTGGAGACGTGCTCACCATCGACGCGGAGGACTGCGTTATCGCTGCCGATGAGACGAGTCACATCAGCGCTGTTGGCGTCTCAAATCTCACCATCGCAGCCTACGATGGGCGTGTACTGGTCGTTCCGAACACAGATACCCAGCGCGTGCGCGATGTCGTCGAACAGTTGCGCGAATAATTTGGCTGTACAAATCAGGACGATCGGACACGGACCTGCCCATCACTCGTGATTCCGATGAGCAGCTCGCAGCACACTTCTCGCTCACGAATAGCGTCTCCTGCGCTATCGCGGACGAGCGCCATGAGTTCCGGTGCAGCGTAGTTCACCTTCAAACCAGCCTCGTCACAGGCTGAGTAGATCGTCGAAGGAACATCGTACAGATCGCTCCCGGTTTCGATTGTCACCTGTACTGGAGCCTCGATCGCTTCGACGAAGGCGACCGTTTCGCGGGCTTTGTCCACATTCTCGCGGGCGCTTGACTCGATGTTAGAAACGTTCGCGCGCGACGTACCAAGCCGATCAGCGATTTCTGCCTGTGAAATGTCCTGCTCGCGGAGACAAAGAATTTCGGCCTGCCGGTAGGTGAGTACGCTTCGATCGGTATCGAACCCGACACGCTCGAAGAGGGAACTGTCGTCGGGTCGGTCGGTCATCAGCTACGAGCCCCAGAAGTTGTCTCGACTCCCAAGTCGCTGTCTACCGAGCGGCTGCTCTTCAGTATCCTCCTCGCGTCCTGCAGCAGTATCTCCCTCACCACCGTTTCCACCCTCATCCGTGTCCTCGTCTTCGTCCTCGTCCTCGTCCAGCGGGAGGCGTTCGAGTTCTTCGCCACGAGCGTGGTTCGAGTGGACCGTCGTGATCTTCACTCTCGCTCGAGCGTCGGGAAGTATCCCATCGACGAGAACGATGAATCCGTCCTCGGTCCGACCAACACCGGCACCACTCTCGTGGATATCAGTCACTTCGACCACAATCTCCTCGCCACGTTTGACGGGCTGGGACTTCAGTTCACGGATGGGCTGATGATAGTGATTACACCACTCCGCCCCCCCGCGTTCACTGAAATGATGACACCCCATTCCCTCAATACGTTCTGTATAACTGGGGCATTCGTCCGCGAGTGGACAATCCGGCATACGAGTACAAACACGCGTGGCGTCTAAATCGTTACGACACACCATTTTACTCGTATAACACTCTCTTCTGCCGGTTTCAATCAATAATATAATTTTTCTAGTAGTATCTCATAGTGAAAACTGCGCTATGTGTGTTCCCGCATGTTTGGCGATAGTCAAGAATTCGCTGTCTATCTGTGGCTGGTCCTGTGTACGGTACGACACGAAAAGAGCGACCGATCCGAGTGAACAAGCAGTTTGGGTGAGTTCGTCTATCAACATCATCGGACGAAAACGAAACGATTAGGTTACTGGTCGACAAAAACGTATCACGGGGCTGTGGGTTAGTCTGGTATACTTGCGGCCTTGGGTGCCGTTGACCTCGGTTCAAATCCGAGCAGCCCCATACTGTTCCGTTGTATCTCAGTAATTCTATCGTAGTCTACTCTACTATTAGCTCGGCAACTATACTACGCTATACTATACTATGCTATGCTGTTGGCGGGTCGTTCGGCACGTTTGGTTTTTCTTCGATCCACTCTATGTACAACCATGCACAGCGGCCTCATCGTCGCAGGCGGCCGTTCGACTCGATTCGGTGACAGCGACGATGATAAGTCAGTCGTCGATGTCGCTGGTGTTCCGATGATTCGACGAGTTGCAGACCGCCTCGGGCCAGTCATCGACGAACTCGTAATCAACTGTCGGGAAGAACAAATCGAATCGATTCGGGACGTACTGGCTGGATACGGTTCTCCCCTGCGGTTCGCTCCAGATGAGACACCCGACGTTGGTCCGGTAGGTGGAATGGCAACAGGATTGCGAGCGGTCGAACACGAATACGCGTTCGTCACTGCCTGCGATATGCCGCTTATCGACAGCGCGTTCGTCGCGTATCTCTTCGATCAGGCGGTCGGTCACGATGCGGCCGTGCCACAGCTCGACGATCGATGGCTCCAAACGATGCATGCCGTCTATCGTGCACAAGAGATGGCAGACGCTTGTGAGATGGCACTACACACAGGAGCGCGACGGACCGTCGCGCCGCTGTCCGATCTCGATTACATCATCGTCGATGAAGATGCGGTGTGCGAACACAGCAGTCTCGATACGTTCAAGAACGTCAACACACGCGAAGAGCTCGAACAGGCCGTTGAGCGACTTCGCTGACCGGCGGTCGGTTCGTGCACACCGGACGAGAACTGGCCGCGGACGAAGAGAGGATTTATGATTCTGGCAAGGCTGCGCCGTGTATGAAGCGCGTGATCAGCACAGACGATGCTCCTGCAGCAGTCGGCGCGTACAGCCAGTCGACCACGAACGGAGAGCTTCTGTTCAGCGCGGGGCAGATCCCGCTCACTCCGGACGGGGAACTGCTCGATGATGCTCCAATCGCCGAACAGACTCGCCAATCGCTCGACAACGTTGGCGCGATCCTCGATGCCGCCGGCGCGGGTTTTGAGGACATACTCAAAGTGACGGTGTTTCTCGCTGACATCGACGACTTCGAGGAGATGAACGAGACGTATGCGAGTTACTTCGAATCCGAGCCGCCAGCCCGCAGCGCTGTTCAAGCCGGTGCACTCCCAAAGGGTGTCGAGGTCGAGGTCGAAGTCGTTGCCGACGTGAGCGACGAGTGAGAGGGCGCACGAAGGCGAGCCTCCTTTGGGGCGTCATCGCCGCACTCTCATTTCTTGTCCTCATCCAAGCCTACCACCTGTTTGGAGAGGAACGAGTCACGCTCAGTGTGATGATTGGCGTTGCTGTCGTCGTCGGAGTTGTGTCGGGCGTGTTCACATACGTCGTTGAAGGATGGCTTGCCTCGCGTGCACAACAATGAGTCCGGGGCATTGGGTCATGACTACTCAGAGTGGATCGGTTTGCCGGGATGAACGACGAACGTCCCCCTCCCGTAGCACCGAATAAGTGCTCGCTCACCGATGTCGAATGTTTTGAGCGACCCCCAGTCTCCGAGTGTGTACGATGCTCGCTTACTAGGTAGCCGCATTCCCAACTCACCATCGAACGATAGCGGCTCTCGAATGACGGTTCCGTCTAGTACGGTGTAGCTTTCGGTCGTCGCAGAAACCGAGAAATCGAACTCCGGTGGTTGATCAATTTCGAGCGTGATGAACTGTTCGCCGTCGATCGCTACGCGTATGCGCCGACGTTGACCACTCTCTGTTAGCTCAATGTCGCCAACAACCTTCGGATATCCCCACACCTCGTCACCAAGTGCCCGTGACGGTTCGGTCGTGACCGGCAGCGAGTGGACGTAGCCACCCACACCACCAGGGAGCCTCGATAGGATGGGGGTTGCTCTGGACGACGGGCGGGTTGCCGGAATGAGAACACCAAACTCGTCGTACGGCTCAAGCGATCCATCGTCGACGCTGTGGTATCTGACAAAGAGAAACGTCACCGCAGCTCGTTTGCGTCCTACGCGCACTGGCGAAAGACACGACGGAAGAAGCGCACGAACGGGATCGAGAGCGGCTGAAAAGACCACACTCATCATCGTTACGTCCGTGGACAGCGGAAGCGTTACCGTCTGTCCAGTCGAGAGTGTAACCTGCTCCTCGACGCTTTCCTCACCGTCGTCTGCCAGTCCCATACGCCACGTATCTTGTCTGAAATGTATAATTCTTTGTTGTCTGATGTTCGAATAGAGCGTTGATTTGATCACGCGCTGTTCGCAGGCGTGACTGTCAAAGCGTGAGGGAGGCGGTGAAATTACCGTGGACGCGCCGCAGATCTCGTTCCTCAAACGGGAAACCATTTCCAAAATAACGATTGTACTCATGTAGCGCGTCGTTTCCTCGTAGACGCAGTTTAACGAGAGCGAACAACACATCTTGATGCTTCGGAAGCCCTCTGTCAATGAATTAATATATTGTGCAAAATCGGGGGTACCAATCAGACACGTCGTTCAACCGATGCAACCGCTTCCTCAGGAGTTTCGACCGACTCGAATCCCGTCAGTTCCGCGAGATCGTGCGTGTCGATCCCGGCGACAGGACGGTCATAATCGAGCGCATGTCCGATTTCGGAGAGTGTACCAGTCGCACCATCGATAGCGATGACCGCATCACTGTTCAAGACCACGAGCACGTTCCGTGCGTTTCCCATCCCCGTAGTGATGACCGTCTCGACGTACTCGTTTGCCCCATCGCGGTCGGTTCCCGGAAGAATACCGATGGTATGCCCACCAGCGTCCGATCCACCACGACACGCCGCCTCCATCACGCCCCCCAATCCACCACAGACAATCTCGTGACCGCGCGTTGCGAGGAGTCGACCGACCGCCCGAGCGGTTTCTTACTCCGTCTCAGTATCCGTGATTCGACCACCGCCAATAACTGCGATCCTCATGCTGTTATAACAAATTCCGGCTCACCCATCCTCACAGTTTCCCTCCGTTCTCACAGCATCGTTGTGTTTACAGTCCAAGCTCCCGAGCGGAGATACTCGATTGCGATGAACTGTCGCTGGATGTACGATGAAAAACGAGCTCCGTTTGAGGGGGTCGTTACCACTCCATACCGCCGTTGACAGCGAGAATTTGGCCGGTCATATAACGGGATTCAGGACTTGCGAGGAAGCGAACGATACCGGTAACGTCCGCAACTTCGGCGAATCGATTGAGCGGGATGCGCTCTATGATGCGTTCTTGGACGTGTTCGGGGACTTTATCGAGCATGTCGGTTCGGACAAAGCCGGGAGCGACACAGTTGGCAGTTGAGCTAGATCGAGCCATTTCCAACGCAAGCGTGCGCGTAAAGCCGAACAGTCCACTCTTGGTAGTCGCGTAGTTCGCTTGCCCATAGTTTCCTTGCTGGCCCACCACCGACGAAATGTTGATCAGACGACCATTCTCGGCTTTGAGTAAATCATCGAACAGGCAGTGTGTGCAGTTGAAGACACCCCCGAGGTTGATCTCCATGACACGCTTCCAGTCCTCACGCGTCATATTTACGAACTTCTTATCGATAGTGATACCAGCGTTGTTCACAAGCACGTCAACGCTCCCGAAGGTGTCGTGGACCTGTTCGCACATCGCATCTACGTCGTCGTAGTCGGCGACGTTCCCTTGACAAGTAATAGCACTCCCGCCGGACGCCTCGATCGCATCGACGACCGCGTACGCTTCGGATTCCGAAGACCGATAGTTGACGACCACATCCGCACCGTGTTTGCCGAATTCTTCGGCAATGCCCTTCCCAATGCCCCGTGATGCACCAGTCACTACGCATGTTTGATCGTCAAGCATGAATAGAAATTATGTACCTAAATACAAAGATATACCGACGGTCGAAAATTCAACTAAACGGCAGCGCGGAGTCCCATTCCTCAAGCGCGAGCGAACGCGAGCGGTAGGGAGGAGAGGAGCGCGTTCGTACAGCTCGGCATTCCCACTATCTGTAAATAGCCACGAGGTTACATTGAATGTGTGGTAGACGACTACGTGCGTCGGACGGCAATCACCCGCCTCTCGGTTGACGGCGAGCAACGCGATTTGCTCGAAGACACCATCACCGAGTGGAAACGGGGATGCCAAATCGCCACAGAACTCGCGTGGGGACGTTGCAATGCCAAGAGTGACGTCCAACCCCTCGCCTACGACTCTGTGCGCGAAGATACCGACCTCGGTAGTCAGCACGCGATTCTCGCCACCCACCAAGCCGCACAAGCCATCACCGGCTGTATCGAACGCCGGTCGAAAGGCAAGAAGGTCAGCAAACCGACGTTCACCGCGCCGACTGTGAAGTACGATACGCGGACGATGACACTGTTCGATGACGCTACCGTGTCCCTCTCTACAACGGAGAGCCGGGTTCGGTGTCCGCTCGACCTTCCCGACGCCGACGATGGCTACCAGCGTCAGTATCTCGACTCGGACGAATGGAGTGTTACGGAAAGTACGCTCACCGCCCGAGACGGCGAGTTCTTCTTGCATATCGGCTTCCGCCGGTACAAGAACGATACCGAACGGAATACCGCCGAGGACGGAACGGTTCTCGGGGTTGACCTCGGGATTGAAAACCTCGCCGTCACCAGCACCGCCTCCTTCTTCAGCGGGCGGGAGCTAACCCACCGACTCCGCGAGTTCAAGAAGGCACGCGCTGGCCTGCAACAGACCGGGACGCGAAGCGCCCACCGGACCCTCGTACAGTCGAGTGGTCGGGAACTTCGTTACGTCCGCGACGTACTACACCGAGCGTCGAACGCGCTGCTAGACGAAGCACTTCGCTACGACTGCGACGTGATCGCGTTCGAGAACCTCACCCACATCCGCGACCGGACCGGCGCGTCGTGGGGGCACAAGTGGGCGTTCCGAACGCTGTACGAGCAAGTGGAGTACAAAGCCGAAGCGGTCGGAATCTCGGTGAAGCAAGTCGGGTCGGCGTACACGTCGAAGCGGTGTTCCGAGTGTGGATTCACGGCAGACAAGAATCGCTCGTCTCGTAACGACTTCCAATGCGTGAAATGCGGGTCGGAAGCGAACGCGGACTACAACGCGGCGAAGAACATCGGTATGCGGTACGTCCGTCGAGGCCAACAGTCGTCTCGGCGGACGGGCGACAGTCAGCTCGCCCTCAAGTCTGGAACGGTGACGCCGAAGAGCGGATTCACCGCCTACCCTGACGGGTTCGAGGCCGAGTTCACGGACAAGCCCCACCCTCAAAGCGCCGAAGGCGCTTAGGGTGGGGTAGTTGACGACAGTAATACACTCTCAGATCTGGTCAAGCCAGCTCTCGGCGCGTGTGGTGCTGACTTGCGCGGTTTCGGCAACCGTGTCAGTTGTGGTCGTTGCAAGATCATCGACCGTCTCGATGCCAGCCTCGCGCAGACGCATCGCGTACGTCGGACCGATGCCATCAACTGACTCGACATCGGCAGTTAGTTCTGATTTGTTTGGCGTGTGGCTGTCGTCACCGATCTCGCTGTCGCTGTTCTCATCGCCAGACCCGGTGTCAACACCGGTCGTGGAGTCCCGGACCGCAACACCGCTGTCCTCTCCGTTGGTAGCTTCGGAACCGCTCGCTCCCGTACGAGATGATTCGAACGCGTCATCATCATCATTCTCGACAGTGTCGGACGATCGTTCGTGGAACCAGTCGGCCACCTCCGGCCAAACTTCCTCGTGGCTGCTACTGGAAACAGAGAGTCCGATGTGGCCGGTCGGATATTCGATGGTTCGTACATCCTCGCTGCCGATCGCGTCGTTGAACGGTTTCGACGACTCCGACGGAATGAGATGATCGTACTCTCCCACGATCTGGAGGAGTGGCATATCGATCTCGCGGAGATCGACGTGCTTGTCTCCGATATACATCTCGTTTTTGTACAGTTTATTTTCCTGGTATATGTCCTGAAGGAACTGGACGTAGGTTTCACCTGCCACGTCAATACCGTCAGAAAGCCAGCGTTCCATTCTGGCAAAATTCTTAACGAAATCTTCGTTTTCGAGATTGTCGTAGAGTCGGACGTACTTGCTGATGAAGTTCGAGATGGGATCCATCAGTGCGAATCCGACGTCCAGCATCTCTGCAGGCACGTTGCCGAAGGTTTCGGTCAGATCGTTCGGGTCGTAATACTCCTCATCACCCCACAGTTCGAGGATACCACCAGTGTCCTCGAAACAGAGACCGGCCGCCATCAATCCGAGCGCGTTGACTTTCTCGGGATGGAGTGCAGCGTACATCGCTGACATCGTCCCACCCATACAGTAGCCGAGGATGTTAATCGAATCCCGCCCAGATCGACGACAGATCTCCTTGACGCAGTTTTGAATGTATCGGTTGACGTAATCATCGAGTGTTAGAACCGAATCGAGACGCGAGGGTTCGTTCCAGTCGATGAGGTACACATCGTGGCCTTCCTCCAACAGGCGTCTGACGACGCTTCTGTCGGGCTGCAAATCGAGAATGAACGGCTTATTGATAAGCGCGTAGATGATGAGAATAGGGACATCGTTCTGTTCACTCGTTTGCGACTCGTAGTGGAGTAGTTCGAGTTTATTCTCGGTGTAAACGACTTCGCTTGGAGTCTGACCTACTTCAACAGACGCAGTCTGATCGAGTCGCTCCGCGACGACCGGAAGCTTAGAAAGAGACTCAGAGGTCTCGTTGAGGACCTCGCGCTGGGTGTTGAGCGCCAGCGTAAACGGATTCATCAGCGACGGGGAGTAGTTGATATCATCCTTGCGTTTGCGTTGACTATTAGGTGCCATGATCGTTCATTCGAGTTGCTCTATGATTCGATCGAGCTTCTCTTCGACCCGATGCTGTCGTCGTTCGAGTTCGACGAGGCGCTGTGCAACTTCGTCAACCTCCTCCCGGGTCGGGAGTCCAAGCTGTGCGAGCGTCTCCTGACTGATCTCTTCTGTCTGCTGTTGGATTTCCATCATCGTTTCAACAACATCACCGGTCGCAGCAGCGAACGCCGAGGTGCCCATCACTTCTTTGAACGCCTCGTTTGCGGTGCGCAACCAGATATCGCGGAATTCGGTGATGGAGACGTCTTCGCCCTCCGCGGCGTCGACAGTGCGCTCGAACATCTCGTCAGCAGCGTTCATCCAAACGCTGTAAGCGCGGTTGTACGCCTCGAAGCTCTCAGTCATCATCTCCTCGTCCGGCATCGACTGCTCCATCGTGTCCGCCCACGACTCCATAAATTTCGCTTGGGTCTCCATGTTCTGCTCGACCGACTTTGTCATCGTCTCGTTCATCTGTTCGATCGCCCGGTTCCAGTGCTCTAATACGTCCTCTCCCGTGTCACTCATTGCCATCGGTTTCTAAATAGTAGGAGGGTGAATGAAAGTTTATGCGTCCTCGAGCTTGATTGCTCGTTCCTGCAACGCTTCGAACTGTTCTACCTGCTCCTCGAAACGCTCTTGGAACAGTTCAGCTTGCTCCTCGAAACGCTCTTGGAACTGTTTTGACTGTGCATCCATATCAGACTGCAGCTCTTCGATCTGCAGTCTGACCTGTTCAAATGTGTCAACAGTCTGGTATTCCATATCCTCGTGCGCATCGAGGAGTAGCTCTGTCTGCGAGGAAAGTACCCGAAGGTACTCCTCCATCATCTCGTCGTAGGTGTCGATGCCCTTCTCGAATTCATCTTCAGCCACATCGAACGATTCTCTGTGGGCATCAAGCAGCGCGTCGTACTGTTCATCGATCATCGCACGGACTTCGTTGACAGGGCCGGTCAGTCCGGGAACCGTTGCTTCGACCGTGTTGAGATACGTATGCAGCGTTTTACGCGATAGCTCGACACCCTGTCGCTGCGCGTCCTCCTGTGAACCCATACTCCCGACGAACGCATGGGTCATGTTCTGTTGCATCTCGATCGATCGCTCGAACATCTGCCGTCCTTGCTCGATCGTGCTGCGCTGCAGTTCGAACGCCGTGCTGATAGGTGTCGTGTACTCACTCATTGGTCTCACCAGTGTGATTGCGTTTGACCGGGACGACGATTGTTTGAACGATGTCACCTTCGTCGATGTCGAGGGCTTCGCGTTCAGCATCGGGGATGCTGATGCGTCCACCGCTTTGCACCCTCGTTTTGAACATCGCTGTTTGGCTCAATGCTCCCAGCTGGGAGCTGAATCCCGACGGATCGGCCAGCCCGAGCATCTGTCGGATCATCTTTTGTTGATTATCGATCGCTTGTTCGCTGGCCTGTTGTACCCCCCGAGTGAACGCAGTCGGAGGCCACATGGGACCGTCGTTCTCGTTTGACATCGCCTATTACCACTGAACACCTTTTGAGACTTAAGAATTGCGCTCATCACCATTCAATACCATTCAATACCATAACGTTTGTCAACTCCTCGGGAGGAACCGACAGTTTTTAAACCTCGACCGATAAGTATAGGCGTTCATGAGCTCCGGGTCATACCCGTCCATTTTTCGAGCGTGGACGCGGTCGTCGTCCCTCTTGTTCAATAGTTTGATCGAGGCGAACCGGGCCGCTGTCGCTACGTTTGGTGTTTCCGCTGATCAAGAAACACCAACCGAAGAGCGAATCACGCCCAACGCTACCCTCGAAGAATGGAATACCAAACGTTCTATCCGCGAAGATGGAACGCTCTCAGTCGATGACTCAATCCAGTTTTCGAAGACGCTTTCCGAGATGGATGTCGTACGCTTTGCGACAGCCAGCGGTGATACTAATCCACTCCATCTCGATGCAGAGAAGGCGAAAGAGACACGCTTCGAAGGCCAAATTGTCCACGGGATCCTCGCTTCTGGGTTGATCAGCGCCGCGCTCGCTCGACTCCCGGGCGACGTCATCTACCTATCACAGGACGTAGAGTTCCTGCGACCGATCCCGATCGGAGAGTATACCAGCGCTTACGTCGAGGTTGCAGAGAACCTTGGAGGCAACCGTTACCGTCTCATCACGCAAGTTCTCACCGACGACGAGCAGATCGCCATCGACGGCGAAGCAACCATTCTTATCGACGAATCGCCGAACTGATCGCGTCGCTTTTTCGTGGTCCACAAGAGATCGAGTGACAATGCAAACACACTCGCACGTCGACCAATTCGTCGAGTGTCAGTTTCACTCAATGAATTCGGTCACAATGCTGTTGAACGTGTTTGGCCGTTCGCGTGGTGTCCAGTGACCACAGCCGTCGATGAGTTCGAGATTGGCCTCTGGACTGTCCCGTGCTGCCCGGACTGACCAGTTCGATGGCAAGAGCGGATCGGCTGTACCGTGAACGAACAGCGTCGGTACAGTGAGATTTGGGAGTCGTGGAACGTGATTCGTTTTCAAGCCATCAAAGCGGAATTCGCTCCGTTGCCAACTCGTCTGCGCTCGTCCAGCGCCCGGCAGCTGTACGATTCGATAGATATCTTCGACAAGATCATCCGGCACGGTGTCTCCGACGAGTCCTTGGAGACTCCTTCGAACTGCTGTGCGCGTATCCGTCGCTGTTCTCCAGAGCAGCCGACCAGTCCCCGGCAACCGGAGTGCAAGACTCGCAGGGGCCCGCCACAGTGCGTCTCCACCAAGACCGTAGCTGTTCACGAGAACGAGCTTTCGAACCGTTTCGGGCGCATCGAGCGCGTGCCCGAGGGCGACACATCCCCCCATCGACGTTCCCACCAGATCGACATTGTCTCCAGCAAGTGTATCGAGAAACCGTTCGAACACCTCCCGGTAGAACGACGTCGTGTACTGAACATCGGGATTCTCGCTCTTCCCGTGTCCGGGGAAATCGAACGAAATGACCCGCCGATTCTCAGCGGTTGGTGGGATGAAATGACGAAACGACACCCGCGCCGCGTCGAGACCGATACCATGCAACAGGACGAGCGGCGGCTCCGCGGTGTCTCGTGTTCCTGTCTCGTAGTACTGTATCTCAACGGTTTGTTGTGGTCGTTTTCCCGTCCCCTCGACAGTGAGCGATACCCGACCTGAATCAGCGGTCACACTCATTGATTCACCATTTAGTCTCGACGCGTATTGCTCACCCGGTCACAGCGTCGCCGAAGTTTCACTGAGTCGTCAGCAGTTATTTCTCGACATCAAGCAGCGCAACTCGTTCGCGGACGAGATCCGAAAGCGTTGCGTCCGTCGCTGCGATCTCTGCATCGCTGATATCGAAGTACGATCGCACCCGAGATTCGTCGTACGCACCGAGTGTCGCCGCCGGTTCGAGCATCGACCGAACCGGTTCGACAGCGCGCTCGTCACCGTCAACCAACACGACGATCTCCGTTTCGCCTTCGCTAACGCCCAATTCGAGCGCCTGATCGATCTGCCTTCGTCCGGCTGCGTACAGTAATATTTCCACTCCTCGCTCGCGCGCGATGTTTGCTCCTCGCTCGATGGCTCGATCCGCAAGCGCGAGTGCCCGTTCGAGATGCGCCCGATCGACCACATAGCGGGCGTCAAACGCCTGCACGGTCGTTTCGTACTCGGATTCAATCTCTCCAAGCTGTGCGATGAATGCGTCTACGTCGTCGATGGTCGCCCGACCTTCGAGTAGTTGCATCAGAAATCACCGAGTCTCGACTGATCCTCTTGTGCTCGTGGGGTCTCTGGTTCGGGTCGTGCCTGTTCGTCCGCACGAACACCGTCCATCGAAGGGTCGGTGTGACCGACGTGTTTGAGGATAGTTTCTGCCGTTTTCGTCCGACCACGGAGCGCACCGAGCACAACGCTCTTTTCGGCCTCGCGGAGGTCTGCTCGCGTCTCGATGCCCGCATCATACAGCCTTCGGGCGCGCTTTCTCCCGACGCCACGGACGTCAGCAAGATCGATGAGTTCATCGCTGACACCGTGTTGAACGCGCTTTCGCGCCTCGTGGACCGCTGGCGCGACTTCGATATCCAACTCGCCAGCGAGTCGCTCCGTTGCGCCAAGGAGCCACTCGGCGGTGTCGACCTTGCCACGGATATCGCCCGGCCCAACGCCGTAGCGATCCGTAATGCGGTCCTCGTCCTCCTCGCTCGCCCAATCTTCGAGGAGACGGGCCGTTTTCAGCGCCGAAAGCCACTCCTCGAAACGGCCTTCTTCGAACTCGCTCGGCATCGCTCCGAGAAACTCCGTCTCGCGCTCGTACGCCGTCATCGTGTACTCCTCACGGTCGCCAGAGCGCAGATACAGCTCGTACATATCCGGCGTTCGACAGACAAGATGATACAGCCCGAACGCCGTCGGCTCGCTTGCCCCACGGAGCCCATCGACGATCTCCGCTGCGCTCATCGGATCGAGATACAGCCGCGAGACTGTGTGGCCGAGGCTCGTAGCGATGAGTTGCTCGCCCGTCTGTTCGAGAAATTCGTTCGTGACGAGATACGCGATCACGTCATCAGTCACTCGTTCGAGACGCCCTCGTTCATTCGTCTGTGTGGCGTACAGCGTTCGATCGAGGAACGTCAACAGCTCCTCACGCGAATCCGCAACGCCCGAGGCGACGGTAGCGAGAATGTGCGTCCGGAGTGCTGGTTCAGCCGCAAGCTTCGAACGGACCGCTTCGGGTTCGGCCCACACGTACTCCTCGAAAAGTTCGTCCAACTCGTCGTGGCTGTTCGCCAGCAGTAATGCCTCACCGTATGGATCGAGTCCTGGCCTGCCCGCCCGCCCGAACATCTGGTGAACTTCGAGTACCGATAGCGGGGCCATACCGCCGACAGAGCCGTCATAGCGTCGCCAGTCGCGCACGACTACGCGCCGCGACGGTGTGTTCACACCGGCCGCAAGCGTCGGTGTCGCTACGACAACCTTGACGAGTCGATCGCGGAAGGCGTCCTCGATGAGCGTCCTGTTGTCTCTCGCCAAGCCTGCGTGGTGAAACGCTGCCCCACGCTCGACAACGTGCGCAAGATCCGAGCTCGTCTCCGTGTCGCTCACGTTCCTGATCTCCTCAGCGACAGCTTCCAACCCTTCTTCTTCCGCTCCGGTGAGAGCATCGTTCGTCACGCTTGCGAGGCGCTTTGCCGCTCCTTCGGCGTTGCGTCGGGAGTTAACGAACACGAGCGTCGAGCCGTCGTCATCGAGCGTCTCTCTGACGATGGCCGCCGTTGGCTTTTCGCCGCGCTTGACCGAGAGTTCCGTCTGTTCTCCGTCATCGAAATGAAGCGCTTGTCCGTAGTGAACACCCGTCCGGAGATCAATGGGTCGCCAGTCAGAGTCAATGAGTGCTGCATCGAGCCACTCGGCCACCTCATCCGCATTGCCGACCGTCGCCGACAGCGCCACGATTTGGACGTTTGGGTTGTGCCGTCTGAGTTTTGCAAGCGTCACTTCGAGCGTCGGTCCGCGGTTCGAATCGTCAACGAGGTGTACCTCGTCCGAAACGACACACGAGAGATCGTCGATCCACGGCGCATCGTTGCGCACGAGCGAATCGACCTTCTCACTCGTGGCCACGATGATGTCACACTTTGCAAGCCACTCGCCGCTCGATTCGTAGTTCCCAGTCGAGACGCCGATCGAGACACCGTACTCCTCGTACTGCTCGAATTCGCGGTGCTTCTCGCTTGCGAGTGCCCGCAGTGGGACAATATACAGCGCCTTGCCTCCACGAGCAACGCTGGAAATCATCGCCAACTCAGCGATGAGCGTCTTTCCGCTTGCGGTCGGCACACTCGCAACGACGTTTTCGCCCTCAGTTACGCCCGCTTCGACTGCGTTCGCCTGTGGTGGATAGAGTTCCTTGACACCCGCACTGTGGAGATGCCCCGGCATCCAGTCCGGCACTCCCGGCAGCGATTCGACATCCATTACGGACTACTTCGTGCTTTCTCGGGTTTAACTGCTGTGCAGGGCGCTTCATCAGTTAGTTTCGTGTTGTGCGCATTCGACGCGTTCAAGCAGAAGACGGAGCTCGAAAACGAGGAACAGACCGAACGATCTGGAAATTGTGGCGCGAGGAAGAATAGTAGATAGTGAGAGCAGTAGACGATGTCAGACGTATTATTCGTGACAGCGGTAGGATCAGACAATTCTGGCCCGACAGCCATTTGATAGCCGTTCTCGAAACACGACACATGAAGATCGAATTCGATCGTGACACGTGCATTGGAATGTTCCAGTGCGTCGCCGAGTGGGATGGATTCGAGCGGGACGAAAACGCTGGAAAAGCCATCCTCGTAGACAGCGAAGAAGAGCAACCGGACACGTTCGTCCGCGAAATACCAGCGGACGCAGAACTCGATGCGAAGTTCGCTGCCCGCGTCTGTCCCGTCGATGCCATCACCGTCTACGACGACGACGGAGAGCAGATAATCCCATAAACTGTCACAGGATACTCGGTACTCACGCACGGCGTGAAAGTTGCAGTGTATCACCAGTCTCGGCTCTCGAAATCGGAGAAGATACTCAGTTCAGAAGCGTTGGTGTTCGCGTCCCCGTCGTTTGTTCGCGGATGGTATCGCTTCGAAGGAGGAGCGCACCGACTCCGATTTTCGCGAGGAGGTCGACAACGAGGTACGCAAACAGCGTGACAGTCGGAGCGATAACGTTGATCACGTGGCCGAGCAGCCAGATCGTTGGATAGAGCGCCCAGAGGACGATAACGATGTTCCGGAGCATGCTGAACAGCATCGCCACCTCCGTTGACTGTTTGGCAGCCTCTCGTGAGAGCGGGCGGACTAACAACCCGAGCACACCGAGGTAGGCGACAACACTCGCGCCCCACAGTACGAAACGGAAAGTCTCGCTATCGAGCCCAGCCATCCCTCTCGTCGTGATTACGGTGACAAGTCCGAACAGAATCATCGAAGCGTCGAAGCCGACGAGAATAATGATCATCCGGCGCGTCCCTTCCGCGAGCAGCGCGAGTGCGAGTAATATCAGCGGCGTCGTGAGCAACCAATCCACGTAATGTATCCAATAGATCGTTTGCGTTTGACCGCCGTCGGCCACAGTCATGACACCGTAGCCGAGCGTCATCGCAAGATACGCGACAGCTGCGATGGCTGAGACAGCAACGGTAATGATGTAGTATCTTCTCGCTTTCGGATTCTGTTCTCCCCACCCAGTTCCGACGAAATACGTCGTTCCAAACACCATACCGATCGTCCCGAGCAGTAACCAGACGCGGCCGCTATCGATGGCTCCTGCCTGTAGCAACACTGCCATCGAACTGGATATCGAGGGTGCCAGACTTATATTTGACTCTATCAGTGTTAGCATCGATGCGTACGCAGTTACCACACTGACAGTGGATATACCCCACGAGATGCTCCTCAGCGCAGTGTCCCCACCTGAACCGAACAACCCGTTCAACCGACGCTTTGTTGTTGCTCGGTCTCGCTCTCCGAGTGACTCATGACGATCTCGTACCTGTCGTTCGATTTCCTCGTTTTTCTCATTCCAATCGTAGTGCTTGCGCTCGTGAATCGATCCTCACTCTCAGCGAGGCGGTTGTCGGTGTTCGGATCGCTGATTGTGCTCACCGTGGTGTACGCTACGCCATGGGACAACTACCTGGTCTCTCGTGGGGTCTGGACGTACGGTTCCGGAGTGGTTTACTTCCGGCTCGGGCACGTGCCACTCGGAGAGTATGCTATATTCATTCTTCAGCCACTGCTGATCGGACTCTGGTTCACTCACCTCGATCCGAATATCGAAGCCAGTGTTGGAACCGCTCCGTTCCCGTCGCGTCCTGTTGGGTCGGGCGTCGGATTCGCCCTCGCGCTCGCAGGCGGTGCGCTTCTCACGATCGAATCCGGGTATTATCTCGGTGCGCTTCTCATCTGGATCACACCTATTCTTGGTCTCGAATGGGCGTTCGGCGGACCTGCACTCTGGCGCTACCGGCGCGTACAACTCTCTGCGCTGGCTCTTCCAACCCTCTATTTCTGGCTCGCCGACGCGGCCGCTATCCATCTCGGTGTCTGGACAGTTGCAGAAAAAACCGCACTTGGTCTCGCTGTTGCTGGTCTCCCGATCGAGGAACTCGTGTTTTTCGCACTCACAAATCTGCTTCTCGTTCACGGACTCGTACTGATACACTGGACCGATGCACGAATTGACGCCAGCACGAGCTAATCGATGACCTCCAGAATTATATTCTCCGCCGTGTATCTGGCACGATGAGTGCTTATGGACGCGCACTCGCCACAACACCTCTCCGAATGGGCCGAACTCACTGGTGCGACGCTCCCTGATGAGTACGAAAAACGCGATTACAAATTCGACTGCGATTACGATTGTGACAGAGAATTTCAGAACCGATAGCGAGAACCAAACCGAGAGATAACTGTTGACGCGAAGGGTGCGGACCAACACAATGACACACACACACACACATAGAACCATATAAATAATTTCGAATATAGTAAGAGTCACTTCCTTCATCGTGCGTACATCTGATGAACTCGGCACTCATCCGAGCCGATGGACGACGAAACGACGAAGTCAGAGCGTAGCAGGAAGAAACTTACGCGACTTTGTTGTACTGATCGGACAGCTTCTCTGCTGCGTCAGCGAACTGCGCTTTCTCTTGTTCGGATAAGTCCCACTCGACGACTTCCTCGACGCCATTGCGCCCAAGTTTCACAGGAACGCCGAGACCGACTCCGCTGTGGCCGTATTCGCCATCAAGCACGACCGAACCAGGTAGCACTTCACCCGTGTCTCTAAGCACAGCTTCGACCATGTGTCCGACGCCGGTCGCTGGGCCCCATTCCGTCGCGCCCTTGCGCTCGATGACGTTCATCGCACTCTCCTGCAGATCTCCGAGGATCCGTTCTTTCTCGGCGTCTGTGAACGACGGATCACGCCCGTTCACACGAACCTTCGAGAAAACAGGAACCTGCGAGTCGCCGTGTTCTCCGAGGATCGTCGCCTCGACGTTCGAGACCGGTGCGTCGAACTCATTCGAGAGGACGTACCGGAAGCGCGCGCTATCGAGACGACCTCCAAACCCGATCACCTGCTCGCGCAAGCGGTCACCCGTTTCGTAGAGGTGTCGGTTCAACAGATCGACTGGGTTCGACGTGGTAATCGTCACGAAGTCGTCGTTGTGTGCTGCAAGCGAGGACCCGATATCATCCATGATCGATGCATTGTCCCCTGCAAGGTCAAGACGAGTCTGTCCCGGTTCACGCGGTTTGCCAGCCGTAATAACGACCACGTCAGATCCGGCGGTGTCTTCGTAGGTGCCCTGTCGAACGACCGTGTTCGCGTCGTACGCAACACCGTGGTTCACGTCTGCGGCCTGCCCAACCGCAACGTCCTCCATATCCGGAATATCGACGAACACAACCTCATCAACGATGTCACGGAGCGCGATGTTGTACCCGGCCGCCGCACCGACCGTTCCTGCTGCCCCCACTACGCTTACTTTTACCATACCACAGATCGTCTCACGATTCGGTTAAGCGCTTCGAAATTACCCATTTATGAGATGGTAACGAATTCGTAGAAAAACGCTGACAGCGTTCTTATGCCTGTTGTTTGTGGTTACCGAAAGAATCGAAATCGGATGTTATAGAATACGACGTTTCATATTCAGACAAAAACGATGATTCGCACTCACGGTTCCTGCAGAACCTGTCGCAGTCCTTTTTGAGGTCGATCACTTCCAGTCGAACATGAGTGACTTCGATAAGGAAGCCGAACGCGAAAAGCTCAGAAAGCAGTTCGAGGAAGACGAGAAGAAACGAAAGTCCACAGAACGGATGAGCGAACTCCTCCTTCAGGGAGCGACAATGACCAACAAACACTGTGATGTCTGTGGCAATCCGCTGTTCCGACAGCAAGGTCAGGAGTTCTGTCCAACCTGCCAGACACAGGGCACAGACGTCCGAGAGCAGCCACCAGCAGAACAGCAACAACCCGACGAGACGACTCAAGCCGAATCGACGACAAGCATCGAAATCGAAGAGCAGACGGCAAATACGTCTGAAACGACACCCGCTGAGCCGATCGACGAAAACAACATATCAGACCCATCTTCTCAATCACGGACGCCACAGACACCGTCGCCGTCGCCGTCGCCGGAGTCTCACAGAACCGCATCTCCCTCTGAATCTGCCTCATCCACTCGGACGACAGATCTCACTGAGGCGCGTCGGTCACTCGTCCGAACTGTTACGAATTTTGCAAAGCAGGCTGAAGCCGCAGACGAACTCAGTCGTGCTCAGATGCTCCTCACAGCAACCAAGGACGCAGCCGAGGCACTCGAAGCAGTCAACCGAGCTGAGGAGTAGAACAGCCATCTGCTACTGACAGGCTCAGACAGCCGTGTGGCCGATTAGTCGCTACTTTTGTCTCTTGCACGCTGTTCACGGCTCATAGACATACAATCCATAGAGCAAATACTAGAAATAAAGAAAGATATATACAGACTCAATTCTAATTTGTTACTGTGACGGGGGGACTGCGTGTGTGTCACGAGTGTGGGAGTGCCAATCTTGAGGATTATGACGAGGACCGGTGGAGATGCAAAGAGTGCAATATGCTCGTTTATAAATAAATCAATCGTATTGCGAAATAAATTATAAGACATATGATTTATCATACGTCATGAACACGATTTCTACAATGGGATCTGATACCGTAGTGCTGGTGGTGAGAACAGATATCGGCGACGAGATACGATATTCCATGCAGATATCTGAGTGGGAGGATCTCAAAAATGAATCTCCATCGATGTTTTGCTGTGCTACGTGTAACGTCCTCTCGGGTCCCAATCGACCATATCCTGGCGCACGGTGTAAATGTCCGTCGTGCGATAAGCGCATGGCGCGCGTGAAATACATATTTCGGGATGAAGAATAGCGGTATCAGGTTTTATCGACAGCAAAATTCGAGTAATTCAAAGATGTCGAACAGTCTCATCGGAATCGCTCGATGAGATCCCCCCCATCAATTCGCCGATCCACCCTAACGCGCTCAGATGAGTTGTTCGAACTCCTCGATGTACTCCTCGTACGTTGAAAAGGCGGATTTCACCGGTGCAGGTCGTGCCATATCGACGCCAGTCTCTCGCAGGAGATCGAGTGGGTACGCCCGCGAGCCAGACTGGAGGAACTGCAGATACTTGTCAGTATCTGTGTCGTGGTTGAGAAGCTGATTGACGAGCGCGACAGCTGCACTGATTCCCGTCGCGTACTGATAGACGTAGAACGCGCGGTAGAAGTGCGGAATACGCATCCACTCTCGGGTGATCCGCTCGTCTACGACAGCCGGTTCGTAGTACGTTCGCTTCAGATCGCCGTACAGCTCGTCGAGTCGGTCGGGAGTGAGTGCGCCACCGTCTTCGACGATCTCGTGTGTGTGGTGTTCGAACTCGGCGAACATCGTCTGTCGCACGAGCGTCGATCTGAACCGCTCTAAGTACTCATCGAGCACATGCCGTCTGAATCGTTCGTCTTCGACTGTTTCGAGCAAGTGGTGAGTGAGTAGCGTTTCGTTGACCGTGCTCGCAACCTCGGCAACGAACGTCTCGTAGTTCCCGTAGATGTACGGCTGTGCTTCGCTTGTCAACTGAGTGTGTAGCGAGTGTCCCAACTCGTGAGCCAGCGTGAACAACGACGAGATATCATCCTGATAGTTCATCAGGATGAACGGCTGCGTATCGTACGTTCCACTGCTGTACGCACCGGAACGCTTTCCAACGTTTTCGTAGACATCAACCCACCGCGAGTCGAGTCCTGCTGCGAGTCGAGATTGGTACTCCTCTCCGAGTGGCGCAACCGCCTCGGTCACGTATTCTGTCGCCTGTTCGTAGGGAACCTCTGGACTTTCACCCTCGGTGAGCGGCGTGTAGACGTCCCACATCTGCAGTTCATCGACACCAAGCGCGTTTCGCTTCAGTTCGGCGTGCCGGTGGAGAACATCGAGATTTTCGTTGACGGTTTCGATGAGGCTATCGTACACAGCGGGAGGGATGTTGGCGCTGTCAAGGGCAGCCGCGCGTGCCGTCTCGTAGTGGTGTGCTCTGGCCGACTTCACATCGGCAGTGACGCTGTTTTTGTAGGCCGTCCCGACCGCATTGCGAATCGTCTCCCACTCGTCGTAGAACGCCTCGTACACCGTTTGGCGAAACGCACGATCCGAGTTCTTCTGAAGCGTCGTAAAATTAGAGAGGGTAATACGAACCGGTTCGCCATTGGGATCATCGACGGCCGGAAACTCCATGTCCGCGTTCGTCAGCATGGTGTACACTTCGCCCGCCGCACCGGTCACCTCACTGAGATCAGCGAGTAGCGTCTCGACCTCGGCAGAACGGGTGTGGGGTTTCATCCGGAGTACGTCATCGAAGTAGTGTTCGTACTGTTCGAGATCCGGCTCTGCCTCGATCATGTCGTCGAGTTCTTCACGAGTGAGCGATTGAAGATCAGGTTCAATGAATCCTGCTGCACTCCCTGCACTCGAAGCGAGTGATTGTGCCCGGGTCGAGAGGGCTTGATAGCGCTGCTCGCGAGTATCTTCATCGCTTCGCATCCGAGCGTATGCAGAGACGTTCGCAACAGTTCGCATCATCTCCTCTGCGAGTTTGAGTACATCGAGAAGTGTTTCGGGATCGTTAGTTGTGTCACCCTCGTAGGATTCGAGCTCTTCGATGAGTGACTCAGCCTCTGTGTAGGCGGTCTCCCACTCGTCGCTGTCTGTGAAAATATCGTCAATGTCCCACTTATACTGCTCGTCTATTTCCCCCCGTTCAGGAACTGAACTCATGCGTGAACGTTCGTCCGTCGTCTGTTAAACGCATCGCCAATCTCTGGAGTAATGAGGTCGATCCACTGTTTCAGTAATCGCTGCCGAGAGAGCAGTCGCTCTCGTAGTAGCAGCAAAAATAAAGAAGTTATTACCATCATTAATAAAAATAGTCAGTGCGTCAAACGCCGTGATTTCTGGTGTTTGGGTGCCGCTATCGCCGTCGAAGGATGGCGATGAGAGCAGCAGCCAGTGCAAACACCGTGAGACCGATGCCGAATCCAGGACCGGTCGCTTCAGTTTGGTTCGACGAGCCACCAGAGTCGGTGGAGGTCGTTCCCATCTCGGTTGATGTGTCCATCTGACCATCACCGTTCGACCCACCTGCACCAGAGTCGGTCATTTGGTTACCGGTTTGGCCACACGTTCCTTTTTGGATCATGACTGGCTCGTAGAGGTTAAGCGCGTGTGCTTCACCATCACCAGATCGGACGATCCAACGCTGGACTTGATTCGAGGTCTCGTCGCCTTCCCACTCAGGGTCAGGGTACGAGGCCGATTCCCTGTTGAATCGCGGAACGATTTTCACTTCTGAGTTCCACGCGTTAGGGTTAGCTTGGTAGACACCACCGTCAGAGCGTCCACCAGCCCACGACCACGACGCTGTGGCCACGGATTCGTTGAACGTGAAGGTATCATTCGATCCCGCGTAGCCATCGTCTTTGACGGTCCAGCCACCGGTTACTGGCAGTCCGTGCATCTCAAGCGTGACCGCGCCACCACCAGACGAGGCGTTGCCAGTAAACCGATCGTGAAGGAATACGAGGCTCAGCCCACCGTTCCCTTTGTACAGGAACATCTGGCTGGTGTCCTCGACCTGAAGATCAGTCGTTCCGCGCGAGCTGTATCCACTTCCCTCACCTCGATAGTTGTAGAACGATACTACGTTGTCTGTGTCATTTCCGAGTGGCGAGACCGTATAACAGTTGTTACCCTGTGTAACAGCGAACTGCTCCGCTGCGCCCCCGTTCCCGGACGTGTTATTCCCGGATTGGGTTCCTTGCTGTGCATTTACGCTGGCGACAGTGCCCATAGCCACGGAGCCGACAACAATGAGCACCATGGCAACAGTGGCAGCTGTCCCGAGTCGTCCAGCAATACTACTATTCAAACGCTCGTACAACCCTTTCGTGCTACTCGAATTGGTCGACCTTTTCATTGTCACCAGTAACTGACCGATAAAAACTGCCATATATGTAAGTATGATTGGGTTTATGCCAGTAAAGGATCAATTAACGTGGTTCCGTTTGGGGGCAAATATCGACGAATAATCGTATACAGAGGCTATATTCGACAATCAGCATCTTCTATTGTGTTGCCCCCAATAATTATCAATTCCTGACTATTTTTGCTATTGTTCCTGCAGTCCGTGCACCCGTTTCTCGTTCAATGCGTTTTGTCTCAAATATCCTGCTAGCGTTCTTCACAGCCGTGGAATCCCGTTCAAAAGAGAGATTCGGATATTCGACGCCGGTCAACACCAGCGGTTCCGGAGGTGCGTTCGGAACGCCATCGGGTCCTGACAGCTCTTCGGATGAAAGGACCCGGTCGATGTCGTCACGCTCAGCGTGGGCGACCGCTTCGACCAGCCCGACGACGCGTCGGACGAGTTGACGTGAAAATCCACCTGCACGGAGCGTGATGATGAGATACGATCCATCGACCGAGAGATTCGTTTCGAGTGTTCGCGTCGTCAGCTCGTCGTCTGGCGTTAGATTGTGAAAGTCGTGTGTTCCGGCGAGTGCATCGAGTGCAGCACTGGCACGGTCGAGAGACGCTTTGGGAGCCCAGAGATGGTACGTGTACTCTCGTTCCGTCGCGTCGTGTGTCGCATGGAAGTCTGCAGACGTTTCAGTACTCGCCCACGCGCGAACAGCACCAGGAAGTTCGCTGTTGAGTGCTCGCGGTGACAGCCACTCGGGACAGTGAAAGGCAACCGTTTGAGCAACAGCAGATACACCAGCGTCCGTCCGCCCAGCAGCAGCATACCCATCAGGGCGGGTCCCGCTACGAACCCCGAGTCGGGTGAGTGCCGCGAACAGTTCACCTTCGACGGTCGGAACGTCCGGCTGACGCTGAAAGCCGTGGTAGGGCGTACCGTCGTAGGCCAACCGGAACGCTCGCATGGTTTACGCGTAGTCCTCGTACGTCGGACGACCCGCCTCAGGAGGGAACACATCGAGTGGTGCCGTCGTCTGTTCGCCCGAATTCATATCCTTGATCGTCACCTCGTCGTTCGCTAAATCCTGCTCGCCGACGATGACGACCGTTTCGGCGTTGATACTATCGGCATAGCCCATCTGTGCACCGAAACTCCGTCCCGAGACATCGGTTTCGACGATGTGACCGAGCGCGCGCAGTTCCCGAACGATCCTCGCAGCGACACCGCGCGTCTCACCGACCTGCAGGACGTAGTAGTCGGTCGAGAACGACTCCTCGGGCCAGACATCCGCTCGTTCGAGAAGCAGCGACAGCGGCGCGTGTCCGAGTGCAACACCGACAGCGGGCGTTGGCTGACCGCCGTAGCTCTCGATCAGTTCGTCGTATCGACCGCCGCCAAAGACAGAGCGCGATACCTCTCCAGTCGAATCGAAGCACTCGAAGACGACGCCGGTGTAGTAATCGAGTCCGCGAGCGGTGTCGAGTGAGAGCGTACAGTACTCTCTCGCGCCGAAGTCTTCCGTCGCTGCGAGCACGTCCTGAAGATTTTTCACGGCGTTTTCGAGCCGCTCTGTCCGCGCAAAGTCAGTGAGTTCGGAAAGATCCTCCGTCGAGAGAAGCGCATCGAACGTGCTCGCCTGCTCTCGAGTAAGCCCGGCATCGACCAGCAGCGCGTGATAGTCCGCTTGATCAAGCTTCGCACTCTTGTCTACGGCCCGAATCGCGCTCGGAACGTCTACACCGTCGAAGGAGTCGAGAAGGCCGCCGAGAACACCACGGTGGTTCACCCGAAATTCGAAATCGCCGCTCGTGAGTCCGAGTTCAGTCAGTGCATCAGCCGTGAACGCGAGAATTTCGGCGTCTGACTCCGGCTCCGACGATCCAAAACAGTCTATGTTCGTCTGATAGAACTCACGAAATCGGCCCTGTTGGGGTTCCTCGTAGCGCCAGAACGGCCGCGTCGAGAACCACTTGATTGGTTTTGAGAGCTCCTGTTGTTTGTCAACCACCATGCGCGCGACGGTCGGTGTCAGCTCTGGTGTGAGAGCGACATCCCGCTCTCCTTGGTCTGTGAACGCGTACAGTTCTTCAACGATCTCCTCACCGCTTTTGTCCACGTACAACTGTGTGCGTTCAAGCGCTGGCGTCCCGACTTCACGGAATCCGTACCGTCGCCCGACGGCCTCTAGTGTGTCGATGACCTGACGGCGCGCACCCATTTCGTCGGGATAAAAATCTCGAAATCCCTTGATGTGGTCGTACATACCCGAAACTCACGGAGAGCACACTTCAACTGTGTGGTAGTGTGGTATCGCCTCCCCTCCAGAACGAAGACGCAGTCGAAATGGGGGAGAGGAACGCGTTATCGTCGTCGGATGTTGAAGCTCTGAGAATCCGGCGTCAGTTCGCTGAGCAACTGCTTCATCTGATCTTCGTCGATCTGATCCTGGACGCGGCCACTCTGGGCGAGCGCGATGATCTGCCGTTCGATCTGTTCGCCGTGCTCGGGTTTCGACATCTTCACCGTGTTGAGGCGCTTTCGTGCACCGTCGGTGAGATACTGACGAAGAATCGCTTTCTTTTGGGCATCGGCCTGTTCCCGTTGGGCCTGCATCGCGTCTTCGTCCACGTCCTGTTGCTGTTGCTCTTTGAGCTGTTCCATCTTCTTCTGTCTGAGTTCCTCAAGGTCGTCCTCCTCGGGCATGCCCAACGGTTAGTGAGGGCGACACAAAACCGTGACGGGCCGGGATGCAATCCGTTTCGTGGGACGTTCGATTCGTCGCCCTCTCGAAAAATAGTATTAATGGGAGATATTAACCAAATTCCAACCCTAGATGACGTATGCTCTCTTCGAAGATGGATTCAGTCAGAACTGATGAGAGACTTTCCTTCAGCGATGCTATGCAATAGCGCGATCCTCGCCGAGCGCATCGACCGAATAGAACATCGACACCGGAATCTGCACCGGTCGTTCCACCCACAGTGAGAGAGATAGCCGCTTTTTAGGCGTAGCGTTCGAGTTCAGGGCGGTCGAGTTCGTCGAGTACGTCAGTGGCAGTGGTGTCAAGGAGTGATCGGCCGGCACCCGTGATTCGTCGACCCTCACCATCGGCAGTTTCGACGAGTCCTTCCTCCTCCAGTTGCTGAAGCATCGTTCGGATAGCGTTGCCGCTGGCTTTAGACTTCGCGCTCGGACGGACGCGGTATCGGGTCGATCCCTGTTTCGACCCGCCATAGTGCGAGCGTAGGCGTTCGATTCCGACCGGACCATCTTTTGCGACAACCCGGAGGAGACTAGCGGCGCGGCGTTGCCAGAAGCCCTCTTGTTCCGGAGGCAGTTCGCGTGAGACGCCCGATTTCGTGTAGGCAGCCCACTCAGGCGCTTCGATGTCGAGTTCCTCGGCGACGGCCTCGATGAGCGCATCCGCCGGGACGTCGTAGAACGTCGTCATTACGGGTCTATCCTCGCGCGCGCTGTTTAAACACATCGATGACGAGCGAGCGAACTATCGGAATCGAGACTCGGACTCAGAGTCAGAATCACGTTGTGGCTCGAGATGAGACCGTGACTGCACACTGAAGACGGAGGCAACGATTCCCCCGATGAACGTCGGAAGCCAGTACGAGGCTGTGCGGTGCAGGAGAACCGCTGCGCTGGCTGCTGCCGGGTCAATCCCTGCCATCGAGACGAGCAGCGCGATCAGGACGGATTCAATTCCCCCAAGTCCACCAGGAAGTGGGGTGATGCTCGCAATGCTCCCGAGCGGCACGACGACGAGCGGGATCGCGATCGGTACCGAGTATCCAAGCGCGTACAGTGAGAGCCAGAGAATACTCGCAAGCGTGATCCAGCCAGCCGTGGCGAATCCGAATGCGAGAGCGAGGCTCCGACGATTGGTCGCGACGCGTTCGACTGCTACGAAGAATCCCTCAACGCGAGCGACAATCGTCTCACGATCCGGTGGCGCTCGATTCGGAATGAGCCGCGCAACGATCGTGGCGACAGGCATCACGAGACGAACAACGATGTTCTCGACCCGCACTCTGAAGTTCCAGACGAAGATCGCAATGAGGAAGATAACGATCCCGAGCCCGACGACGATCACTGCTGCGGCCCGTAACCGTTGATTGAGGGCCGCAGTTGCCGCAATAGAGGCAAGACCGAGCGCCGCAAGTGAGAGCGAGGGAACGAAGTGGATCGCATCGACGCTAGCAATGGTTGCAAGCCCTTTCTCGTACTTGCTATCGGTTGCATCGGCGATGAAATAGGCACTCACCGGCTCACCACCAGCCTGTCCGAACGGAGTGATGTTGTTGGCGAACATGGCCACCGTGTAGATGAGTACAGATGACACAACCGTGAGTCGACCGTCGAGTACACTAACGACAACCCGGAGCAAGAGACCCCACGAGAGGAGCCACACGACAACGACACCCGGAAGAATCGCGACGATGAGCGGATTGGCCCGCGAGAGTACAGCGATGATCCGACCAATCCCGACGAGGCTGAAGAGGACAGCAAGAACGACAATCGCGCCAGCGAACCCGGCAACTGTCGTCCGGAGATTGCCATCCATACAAGCTCTCCGACAGTCGGTCGCTTGAAACCACCGGATTCAACACATCCAAACAATTATTAAAAATAAATAATTCGGGAATTATGTCTATCGAGTCACTGTTGTTCGTGCACACAATTCGTCGATAGCGGTGGGTTTTCATCGATGCACGCATAGGCCGAGCATGGACGAACGGGCCGCACTCACGCTGATCGACTCGTGGCTTCCGCTGGCAGGTGATGACGCAGCCGTTCTCGACGATCTCGTGATATCGACCGATATGCTGCACGAGACGACCGATTTTCCGGAGGGAACGACGCGCTACACCGCAGGATGGCGGTCAGTCGGCGCGTCGCTTTCGGACATTGCCGCGATGGGTGCTAATGCAACTGCGGCTGTTGCCGTGTACGCTGCGCCATCGTTCGAGGAGCCCGAAATCCACGATTTCATCGATGGAGCACGAGCAGTCTGTGAACGAGTCGGAGCGGAGTACGTCGGTGGCGATCTCGACGGGCACGATGAGTTCACCGTTGCGACAACGGTTGTAGGAGATACTCACGAGCCGGTTCGGCGATCTGGTGCGAGTCCGGGTGAAACCCTGTGTGTGACCGGAACGCTCGGACGGAGTGGGGCTGCTCTCGAACTGTTCGACCACGAGCCAGAGCGGGCGAACGATCTCTTCCAGTTCGAGCCACGCGTCGCTGCTGGCCGAGCGATCGCTGCTCACGCAGGCGCGATGATGGATTCGAGCGATGGCCTCGCGCGTTCGCTCCACCAGCTCGCCGCTGCGAGCGACTGTGGATTCGACGTGGCAGGCAGCGCGCTTCCGATCGACGAGTGCGTCCACGAGGTCGCAACCGACGAGCTCGATGTATACGAACTCGCGGTCCACTTCGGCGAGGATTTCGAGCTTGTGTTCACGACCGACGCGGTCGAGACAGTCCGATCCCTGTCGCCGACACCTATCACGCCGATCGGAACAGTTACTGACGACGGCGTAACGCTCGACGGTGCATCACTTCCTGATCGGGGCTACAGCCATTAGCGTCAGCCTAACTGGGAGCATTCGAACGATCAATCTCGCCATCAACTGCACGACTCAACACGGTACGCGTCGGGAGTGTGTTCAATCAGACCGGGAAGAGCG
Source organism: Halocatena marina (assembly GCF_023276375.1). Taxonomy (GTDB): domain Archaea; phylum Halobacteriota; class Halobacteria; order Halobacteriales; family Haloarculaceae; genus Halocatena; species Halocatena marina. Next base: position 3,218,374 of record NZ_JALLPK010000001.1, read on the forward strand.
GTCTCCTCTGGTGCCAAAAAGCAAATCGAGCGACAACGCGCTCACGCTGCGCCACGTAAGCCGGAGGTGAGTGTATCGTACAGCAATCGAGCAGTCACTTGGTTGGCTATGGTTGACACGACGACGTAATTGGAAATCTTCTCCGATTACAGAAATCAACAGAATAGAACAGCAGTAGCGTTTACACATCGTATATGAGTCATTTCCCGAGTTCGGTAATAATCGGTAGAGTAACCCGACACGAGCGTTTAACTTTGCCGCGATACAACACTCATCCGATAATGACACAGATCGAAGACACCAGCCGTGATCATCGGCTGGACGCGGAGTCATTCGCCGGGGGATATTTCCGAAACGCCGTCTACCGCCACTGGGATCCATACGAAGACATTCCGCAGGAGTTGCTCGAAGAAGATCGAGAACGGCTCATCGACCACGAGCAGACAGCACAGGAGTTTGACGGACTGCGGCGCACGCTCGCACTGTTCGGTGCTGGCGAGGAAGCCGTTACGGAGGACCTCACGCCTCTGTTGCTCGTTACAAAGGACATCAACAAACAGATGTTCCTCACCTCACAGCTCTACGAGGAGGCAAAGCACACTCAGTTCTTCGACCGGTACTGGCGTTCAGTCATCGATCCGGTTGCAGAGGCTCGTGGCTTCGAAGTGACGAACCCGACCGATCAGCGCTATTTCAACGACGACTACATCGCGCTGTTCGATAAGACAGAAGAAGCAATGCAAACGCTGCTCGAATCTGACACACCGACGGACCGGGCACGAGCGTACTGTCACTACCATCTCGTCATCGAAAGCGTCCTCGCACAAACAGGGTACTACGGCATTCAATCGAACTACAGCTCAACCGGCGCAGATCTTCCGTCGGCGGTCGAACCCGTCCATCTCGATGGCCTCATCGAGGGCATCACACGAATCCGGAGCGACGAAGGACGACACGTCGGCTTCGGCATGCATGAAGTACAGCGACTCATCGCCGAGGAGGGTGTCGATCCAGATGTCGTACAAAACACGCTTCAGGAACTCATGGGACACGTCGCAGGGACGGTCGATTACAAGGACAGCCCGGTCGATTCGACACCGCTCATCGAGTACGCATCCGAGAAAACGGCCCGCCGGATCGAGATCATCACTGATGCCGACGCCGATCTCCCACCCATCGAAGAACTCGTCCACGTCGATGGGGGACGAGACATCTCGCAAGTATAACTGACGACCAGCGAATCACGGCAGTATCAGCAAACACGATATACCACGACAGACGCGACACGCGTCTGAACGACGTGGTTCGGACCGAGGATGAAACCAAACCCATCTCTCAGTCTCATCTCATTTGCTACAGAGAGTGTATCGATAGCTAGCGCTGTTTGGTGCTATCAAGCCGGAGCGAAGGACTAACGGCTCAAACGAGTTGGAACGGGACGGGAGTAAAACAGAGCAGTCCGAGGATGAAGGTGAGGATCCCGATCGCCATTCGGCGCGAATCGAGTGGATCGTCGTGAACCGGGTGAGCCGGACCGGCGTAAGCGAGTCCAACAGCGATGACGCCCCAGAAGAACCAGAGGAAGACGGCTTCGAGAGCGAACTCGCGCACGAAGAAGAGGTACGCACCAAGCCCGAACAGACCAGCAGGCACCAGTGCGGCCACAGTTTCTTGTCGCTTTCCGAGCATCGCGCGAAGAAGGTGTCCACCGTCGAGTTGGCCGACCGGCAGGAGATTGAGGAAGGTGACGAACATTCCAACCCAGCCGCCGACAACGACGGGATTCACCCGCATGGCGGTATCGGTGTACGAAAGCTGTGCACCGGTGGCTGCTGCAATGAATTGAATAAGTGGTGGGTAATTCAATCCCTGAATACGGAAGATGGGGCCCTCAACCTCAACGGGGTCTAGTTGCAATCCGATGGCAGTGACGACGATCGCAGCGATGAGTCCCGCGAGAGGACCAGCGACACCGATATCGAACAGTGCCTTCCGATTCGGAATGCGTCCTTTCATTTTGATGACGGCACCCATCGTTCCGAAGATGGTCGGTACAGGGATGAAATACGGAAGACTCGCATTTACCCGGTGATACCGACTCATGACGTAGTGACCGAGTTCGTGGATACCGAGAACACCGAGAACAGCAAGCGCGAACGGCCATGTCTGAAAGACGACGAACGGATCGTCGATCTCCAGACCATACCACCGAAGACCGGCAAACAGCGTCGTTGCAACCGTGAGCAAAGCAAAAATGATGTTTTTCCACGGGACACCATCGATGCCGACTGATCGTGGCTCGGCGATGAGTGCACGCCGACTCGTGGTAATCTCGATGCCTGTTATCGGATCGGCCTCTCCATCCTGAACGGTCGCAAGCCGGACCTCGTACCCGTGATTGCGAAACAGTGGCCAGACGTGCTGTTCTAAGCGTTCCGGTCCGACGGTCGGTTCACCAAAATAGAGCAGCCGCTCATCGTCCCTGCGAGTCTCCGAGACATCGAAGACAGACGAGAACGCTTCGATAGGAGGCCCACCCACCGGCTCGTCGATGTCGGCCATTAGCGGAATAACGACTCCCGTGAAAATAAATCCCGTGACGAAAGATGCGGCTACAAGCGGAACGCTACAGAGTGCAAAATGCCAGAGAAGGAGGGCTGGTTGGACTACCAGAGATGCAGTCAGTACACCAGCCTGCGCACACGGACGGAACCAGTGACCGTGAGCGGACAGACAGTGTCGTGACCGCGAAGGGGACCAGTCTACATCGATGGGCGGTCAGCCGTTGGTGACACGCCACGTCGTCGCACTCGTGTACGACCACTTTTCGATCGACAGGTCAGAGGCGGAGTCGCAGAGTTTGAGCATCAGCGCACCGATTTCCTTCGGAGAGAGACCAACATCGTCCGCGATGAACTTACTCTTGAAATAGACCTCACCGTTCCCCTCTTCGGTTCGCTGGCGAAGATACGTCTGAAGCCGCTCTTCTTTGCTTCCAGCGTTGAGGCGCTCTTCATTACTGCTTGTGGAGGGAGTTGCGCTCATTCATTTCACCACATCTTCTCCTTCACCGATAGCAGCATATAGCCAGAGGAAAGCTAGGATTAATTTGCGTCTCCTGACGATGAATACGGCTAAAAGGTTCCTTTCACAACAGCACGAAAAACCATTAGACGTTTTAAAACTCGATCTGAGGCCTTCAAACTGTTTTATGATTGTTGAGAATCATATTCCCAACTCCGTCAGTCATCAGTATATTCACTAGCTCGTTATTTATAAATATTTTCGTAGCGGTAGCGATTACAAATGAATCACAGTTGGCGCGCGACTCACGACCGTTCGTGAACCCAGAACGCTTCGTCAGTCGTAACCTCTTTTTTGAAGATCGGCACTTCATCTTTGAGCCGATTGATGCCGTCCTCAACGGTTCGGAACGCCTCTTCGCGGTGACCGGCAAGAACAACTACGAAGACGATATCTTCGCCATTTTCGATGACGCCGGTCCGGTGGTGCATACACACCTCGTAGACGCCCTCTCTCTCTTCGAGGTCGTCGCTGATAGCCGACATACGTTGCTCTGCAACACCGGCGTAGGTTTCGAACGTGAGTCGTTCGGTCGGTGTGTCGTCTGGACTGTCTTTCCCGCGCACGCGACCGGTGAACGTTGCGATGGCTCCCGATCGCTCTGCGAGTGGGGAGCGTTTCACGTCTGCAACGAGCGATTCGAGCGTCACGTGAGGTTCGGTAGCGTCGATAGCGTTGATGAGAGCACCAAGCTCGTCGCTGAGCGGGTCTTTGACTGTTGCGATCGTTTCGCCAGCGTGTTCTTCCGGCTCGATGGTGATAGTTGGGCGTGTCGTGTCCTCGAAACCATCGAGGAAACAGTAGTCGTACTCGGAGGCAAGGCTATCGAGGGTGTCCGAGAGCGATCGTTCCTGTCCGGCGTGGGCAGTCCATCCATTCTGGTTGATACCCAGAGAAACACCAGCACCTTCGGCTGTGTATCCGATTGCGTCCTCGAATCCTGGGGCGGGAGCGACCGGGAGCCGCGAGATGGTCGTGACAGCGTGCTCGGCAGCGAGATTCCCCACGAGTCGCTCGATGAGATCGGACGAGTGCGGGCCGACGACGGCGACTGTGTACATACTTCGACTACGCTGTCCAAACGGCTTTAGCCTTGTCTCGCTGTCACCGCACGCCTTGACAACGCTTAAGCGGGTAACAGGGTTACGCGGGACAATGAGAGCAATCGTTTGTGTCGGTGGGAGTGTTCTCGCACCGGATCTCGACGGTGAGCGGGTGCGATCGTACGCCGACTGTGTCGAATCGCTCCTCGCTTCGGGACACGAGATCGGTCTCGTCGTGGGAGGTGGACGCGTCGCTCGCGAGTATATCGAAACCGCTCGAGACCTTGGCGCGAACGAGATAGCGCTGGATCAGATCGGGATCGACGTTACGCGACTCAACGCTCGTCTTCTCATCGCCGCCCTCGAGGAAGTGGCCGCGCCAACGCCGTTCGAGACGTACGAGGACGCTGCCGCTGCGCTTCGATGGGGTGACGTTCCGGTCATGGGTGGAATGATCCCCGGACAGACGACCGACGCTGTCGGGGCTGCACTGGCAGAAACTGTCGACGCTGATCTGCTCGTCTACGCGACGAGCGTCGCTGGCGTATACAGTGCGGACCCGAACGAAGATCCCGATGCGACTCACTATGACGAACTCACCACGAGTGATCTCGTCGACATTATCGCAGATATCGAGATGAACGCCGGGAGCAATGCACCGGTCGACCTCCCCGCAGCGAAGCTCATCCAGCGTTCTGGAACTCGAACAATCGTCTTGAACGGAGCCGACCCCGAAACAGTCCGACAGGCCGTCGAATCGGGAGAGCACGACGGCACAGAGGTCGTTCCATGACGCCAGAACCCGAAGGGCACGAAACAGACGAAAGCGAGGATCAAGAACGGCTTCCACCGTCGGACGAAGACCCGCTCACCCCATCGGAAGCAGACCCAGAGAGCGATGAATCCGCAGAGGACCAGCATCGGGTGTATTGGGCCGACACAGTCGCTGATAAGATCGAAGCTCGCAATCCAGACGAACCGATCATCGTCAAGGGTGGCGTCTCTCCGTCCGGTGTCCCTCACATTGGCCACCTGAACGAGATTATTCGGGGATATCTGGTGGCCGAGGTGCTCCGTGAGCGGGGCTACGAAGTTGATCAAGTGTTCACGAGCGATGATAAAGACCGGCTTCGTGGAATGCCGCGAACGCTCGCTTCACTCGATTGGGAGATCGTCGGTCTCGGTGACGTCGACGCAGGCGCACTCGGACAGAATCTCGGCAAGCCGTTGACTGACGTGCCGGATCCATTCGGCTGTTGTGAGTCATTCGGTGCCCATCAGACCAAGCTGCTGAGCAAAAGCGCCGAAGCAATGGGGGTCCCGATCGAGATACTCTCAAATACTGAACTGTATGCGGAGGGTGCGTTCGAAGCTGTGACACGCGAGTTGCTCGAACAACGTGAACGCGCCTACGAACTGCTATCTGCGTATCAGGACAAAGTCGACGAATCGTACGTTCCGTTCTCTCCGCAGTGTTCGGAGTGTGGGCATCTGACCGAGACAGTCACCGGTATTGACCTCGACGCTGGAACGGTCGATTACGTCTGTGAGTCGATCGAAGCGGGGAACCAGATCATCGAAGGCTGTGGGCACGAAGGAACGGCAACGTTCCGAGAAGGAAAGCTCCCGTGGCGATTCGAGTGGCCAGCCCAGTGGAAGGTGCTGGGAGTGGACTTCGAGCCGTTCGGAAAAGATCACGCCGAAGGCTCGTGGCCAAGCGGGGAGGAGATCGCTCGTGAACTACTCGACAGCGAACCACCCGTTCCGATGGTGTACGAGTGGTTCACCTACAACGGAGAAGCGCTCTCATCCTCGTCTGGACATATCCTCACGGTGCGTGATGTGCTCTCGATCCTCGAACCCGAGGTGTTTCGCTACTTCTTCACGAAGGATCCGAATCGGGCCCGCGACTTCGACGTGCGGCGGCTCGATCAGCTCGTCGACGAGTTCGATCGTTTCGAATCCATATTTTTCGATGAAGTCGAAACGACCGACAGAGAGAGCGCGCTTGCAGACCGCGCGTATCCGATGGTCGTCGAAGAAAGTCGAGATGAACGGGTGCGCATTCCGTATACGTTCGCCGCCGTGCTCGGGATGACCGACGACGAAAACCTGCGAGAAACCATGGCCCGCCGAAGCGGACATCTCCCTGACGACGCGTCTGTGTCGGTCATCGATGACGCGCTCTCGCGGGTCGAGAACGCTCGAAACTGGGCGGTGCAGACGGACAATGAGTACAACTACAGACTCGCCGAAACGCTCCCGGAGGTCTCGGTTTCCGATCCAGAGACGGCGGCACTCAGTGCTCTTGCTGAGTTCATTGAACAGGAAAATCCAGACGGGGAGGCACTTCAGGCACAGATCTACGACTGTGCCCGAGAAAACGACGTCGATGTGAGTAGGTTTTTCGAACTCGGCTATCGACTTTTCCTCGATCAACCAGACGGGCCCCGTCTTGGACCATTCCTCGCAGCAATGAACCAAAACTTCGTACTCGAACGGCTGCGTCGAGAATCAATCGAGCAGTAAGCGCACAATCGTGAACGGATAGAACGAAAGAAGATAAGGCTCATACGAGCGCCTGTGCTTGATACTAACGATGGTCGATACGCTCTGGTTGGCCCTTGGCGGTCTTGTGATTTATATGATCATTGTAGCGACCGCCCAAAAGCGAGGATTGCTTCCCCCGCAAGTTCGCGCGCAGGGACCGATCACGACGCTTCACACGCAGTATGGGAAAGTGCTCCTCGATCGACTCGCCAGTCCGAAACGATTCTGGCGTGCGTGGGGGAATTTCGGCGTTGGGATCTCGCTCGTCATGATGGTCGGTGTGTTTCTGATGGTGATTCTCGCGGGCGTACAGGCAGTGTCGAACCCACAGCCAACCGCCGTGAGCGAACCGCAAAACGTGCTGGTCATCCCGGGCGTAAACGACTTCCTCCCGCTGGCAGTGGCACCGGAAATCGTCTTCGGGTTGCTCCTCGGATTGGTCGTCCACGAAGGAGGCCACGGCTTGTTCTGCCGGGTTGCTGACATTGATATCGACTCGATGGGGCTCGCGTTGTTGGCGATCATTCCCATCGGTGCGTTCGTCGAGCCAAAAGAAGAGAGCAGAATCAAAGCAGACCGAGGGAGCCAGACGCGGATGTTCGCTGCTGGTGTGACAAATAATTTCGCCATCTCGGTGCTCGGCTTCATGCTTCTGTTTGGTCCCGTTATCGGATCGATCGGCGTTGCACCGGGTGCGCCTGTCGGGGATATCGTCCCCGGCTCACCAGCTGCAAACGCGGATATCGATCGGGGGGACCGTATTACCGCGATCAATAACGAGTCAATCGCTAATGCCTCCGAGCTTGACCAGCGACTCACCGAAGTTCAGGACAAACAGGTAGAGGTGACGGTTGATGACGGAGAAAACGAACGGAATGTCACAGTTACCCGCGAGTTGTTCCTGACACATTCGACACCGAGCGTCGTGGAGGGCGTCAATACGAGTGGGCCACCACCCCACATTCAGGAGATCGGCGGAGAGCCGGTTTCGACCCGAGCGGAACTGCACAGCAGGCTCGAAGCGAATCCGAAGACGACGGTGACCACCGACAAGGGAAGTTTCGAATTAATCGCCGGGGCGTACGTCGGACAGATGGAGGAGGGAGGCCCGCTTGCGAACCAAGTTGACGCTGCTGATGCCGAGGTCGTCATCACCCGCATTGGTGGTGAACGGATCGTTACATCGAACGACCTCACGCGAGCACTGTCTGATACGTCACCCGGAGATACTGTCAACGTGACAGCCTTCGTCAATGGCACACCACAGCAGTACAACATAGCGCTCACGAACGGCCCCGGAGAGCATGGCTACCTCGGTATCAACGTCCAACGTGGCACTGGTGGGATTGTCGCAGACGACTTCGGTGTGTTCGTCTATCCCTCCCAACAGTTCCTCACTGCACTCGGTGGGAACGGTCCGATCGGCATCGAAGAGTTCATCAGCAAGTCCGTGAGCGTCCTGTTCCTTCCACTTGCCGGAGCTGTGGGGATCTCCCAATACAACTTCGCAGGCTTCATCGATCCGATCACGAACTTTTATACAGTCAGTGGACCGCTCGGCTTTTTCGGTGACGGAGTGTTCCTTTTGGCCAATATCTTATTCTGGACCGGATGGATCAACATCAATCTCGGCTTCTTCAACTGCGTTCCTGCGTACCCATTGGACGGTGGCCACATCCTGCGGACGAGCACCGAAGCACTCGTCTCGCGGCTCCCGATCTCGAACGGTCGGATAGTGACCCGAACCATCACGACCGTCATCGGTCTGAGTATGTTCACTGGACTGATGCTGATGGTGTTCGGGCCACAACTGTTCGCTTGACGAACGAATTCACTACGGTGAGAGCCACTCGAACTCCTCGACGACGATCACTCTGCCATCGTAGACACGCGTCACCTCCTCGATTCCCCGTTCGAGCGATTCGGGACTGGCAAGCTGTGGACTGAGACGGGTGAGAACGAGTGTGTCAACGCCTGCATTCTGGGCGAGCATCGCCGCGTGCGTCGTTCTGAGTTGATTCTCCGCAGAGCCGGTTTCATCTAGTATTTCCTGATGATTCCAGCACATACTCACCTCGTCCTACGTACGCGACCCCCCGGATCAAAAGACAAGGTATCGTCAACGCTAATGTCAACGTACGGTGGGAATCGCGAACGAACAGATCCGAGTCAGTGAGACGGTGAAGCACGAGATCAACCGGCGAAGGAGAGAGGGTGAGAGTTACAACGACGTGCTTGAGCGCATCCTCGCCGAAGAGGACACAGGGAACTTCTATGATGGATTCGGTCGATGGTCTAACGAGACAGCCGAACATATCCGTGAAGAACGGCGCAAGGCAAAGGAAACGCGAAAACGCCGGATACGTGAGCGGGCTGAGGAGACTACATGAAGATCCTCGACGCTACATTTTTAATCGATTACCTTGACGGCCGCGAGGTGACTCGCACGTTTTACGAGAAAAACGGTGGTGACGATATCCGTTGGGTCGCCCCGCTTCCAGCGTTCGCCGAGGTGCTCGTCGGCGAAGGAAACCTCTCGGACGGAGACATCGACGACGCCCGCGCCGATCTAGCATGGGTTGATGTCTATCCCGTTGATGAGCACACAGCTGTCATGGCAGGAACAATCGTGGACGAAATTGCACCAGGCGGACCATACCTCGACAGCCCAGACGCGCTGATCGCAGCGGTCGGGCGCGAACTCGACGCGCCAGTGGTTTCCGGAGATGATGACCTCACCCACCCGAAGACCAAACAGGTCGTCGATGTCGAGGAATACCGATAACTCGCTGTTCGAACCTACGAGCTCGCACGGAACATCCCGACGCTTTTGGTAATGTGGAACACTCCATCATCGTCATCGCCACCGTCACTGTCATGATCACCCTCCTTATTCTCGAACGCTTCTGCGAACGCTTCGTGGAGATCCGACGCAAGCGAGTGATCGACATCGTCACGCGAGAGGGCGTATGCGACTGGCGCGTCGGGATCAGTGACAGCCAACGAGTGCTCGTATCGCCGAATCCGAACGTCATCGAAGTGTTGTTCGAGTTGTGAGCCACCGTTTTCGAGCGTAAATGCCGTTGCGCGTGCGGGCCGTTCACCGAGCACAGCCTCGAGCACGTCGTACAGCTCGACCATATTTTGCTCGCCGTTCGTTGTGGCATAAAGTGTCCCATCAGGTCGCAGAACGCGTCGCAGTTCGGCAATAGCGTCCTCGCGGTCCGGAACATGGTACAACATGTGGTTGGCCGTCACCGCGTCGAAAGAGTCGTCCTCGAATGGCAGACGAGCAACGTCAGCCGCTCCGAACGCGAACGTCCGGTCACAGTCAGCGAGATTCTCATGGGCATCCTCGATCATTCCTCGAGAGAAGTCTGTCAACGTCACTGACCACGCTGATGGAATTCGCTCGCAGTTCTCGGCCCAGAGATCCGCTGGGCCGCACCCGACAGCGAGAACGTCGACAGCGTCACGAGCGAGCTGATCAAACTGCCACTCTCGAAGGCCAGTCTCAGCAGTGCTATACTGTTCGTGAAGCGCGATGCGAGCATTCAGATTCGTAGCATCTGCGTATTGTTCAGAGAGTGCGGTGGGCGATTCGAGCCAGTCAACCATGCGATCAAACTCACGAACTCGAATGAAAAGTGTTAGGATAAATAGAATTCAGCAGCTGTTCACAGAGCGTATCGAAACGTGCCATCGTTTTCCGACAGTACGAGAGACAGAACATCCGTGTTTGCCTCGCTGCAACTCAAAAGGTCCTTGTCCGCCGGCTTCCAATCGCAACTATGCCCGAAGCACCGCAGACCGACGAGGGTTGGTATGCGCTTCACGATTTTCGGACTATTGATTGGGACGCGTGGCGATCAGCAGAGGAGCGCAAGCGCGAACGGGCCATTGAGTCCGGTGTCGGATTCTTACAGACACACGAGGCGCTCGAAGACGCAGACGACGGTGGGACGGCTGTTTTCTCCGTGCTCGGTCACAAGGCCGACATCTTGATTCTTCACCTCCGACCAGAGACAACGCACCTCGACACCGCAGAGCGTCGGTTCGAGCAAACAGCGTTCGCCGAGTTCACCGAGCAGGTTTCCTCGTACGTCTCTGTGACTGAAGTCTCGGGATACATGTCGCAGGAGTATTTCGAGAGTGGAGAAGTGGCTGACAGCGGGATGGCCCGCTATATTCGCTCGCGCATCGAGCCGGATATCCCAGAGTCAGAGCACGTCTGTTTCTACCCGATGGACAAGCGCCGCGAAGAGGACAACTGGTACGACCTCCCATTCGACGAGCGTGCAGATCTCATGGCAAACCACGGCGAGATTGGCCGGAAGTACGCCGGAAAGGTGACACAGATCATCACAGGGAGTATTGGTTTTGATGATTACGAGTGGGGCGTCACCCTGTTTGCCGACGATCCAACCGACATCAAACACCTCCTCTATGAGATGCGCTTCGATCCCTCTTCGTCCCGGTATGCCGACTTCGGACCGTTCTACTTCGGACGACGCTTCCCGCCGACTGATCTCGGTGCTATTCTTGCTGGCGAACCCGTTCCAGCATCGACAGACGATGAGACCAACAGCGAAAACGAGCTCAGCGAGGAACTCGATCGGTTCGGTGTGTCAATCGAGACGACAGAGGACGCATTCGGCGTTATTGTCCCGTGTGAAGCCGCCACAGAGGCAGTGACCGAAGCGGTCGATGGGCTTCGTGGAAACTTCGAGCACTACGACAGCCACATCGAAACGGCTGTCCACGGCGGGAACAGCCCAACTGTCGTCAGTCTGTGGACGACCAACCGCGCAGCAGACACCGCCGCCGGATTCCTCGAAGACCTTCCGGGTGCAAGCGAAGCGACGGTCGGCTCCCTCACAGGAAAGACGAATGCAGCGGACGCGAGTGAAACCACAGACCGAGAACACGAGACAGACCAGAGCGACATCGAAGACGAAGTCCGCGAGGAACTCGAATCGCTCGACATCTACGCCGGCAAACCTCACGGCGAGGACGTCTACGCAATGGTGCTCTACTCGACAGCACCCGTAAGCGAAGTCGATGCTGCGGTTTCAGATCTCCGCGACGGGTTCGATCGCTACGACACGCACGTTGAGACAGGCGTCTACCGCGCGCGTGAGCGCGATCGCGCGGCCGTCGTCAGCATCTGGGAGACACAGCGAGCAGCCGACACCGCCGGTGGCTACCTCGCGGACCTGCCGGGAATCGTCGCTCGCGCAGGTGATACGAGCGAAACCGGTGACGACCCAATGCAGGAGTCCGGATTCGGTACGATGGGAATGTTCTACAGCGTCAAACCCGAACACCGAGAGGATTTCGTCGGGAAGTTCGAGACAGTCGGTGACGTGCTCACGGACCTCGACGGTCATCTTGAAACCGATCTCATGGTTAACGTAGACGACGAAAACGACATGTTCATCGCTAGTCAGTGGCGATCGAAGGAAGATGCAATGGACTTCTTTCGCTCAGATGCCTTCCGCGACACCGTCAAGTGGGGACGTGATATTCTCACAGATCGTCCGCGACACGTCTTTCTCGCCTGAGTGATCTGGGGTACAGTTACAAAAAATAGCGACAGCGTGTTTCGATCGTTCTGACGACCGGTTCACACCGTTTTCAATCGCTGGCGTGGCGCTGGCGATTCGCGCGCGATGGGGGAGGGAACTGCTGTACGGTTTCCTCGATGGGTTTTGGCGGAAGCATGCAGCGGTCAGGTTCTCGATTGACGTGTGCGTACTGTTCGGGTGCGTTTGCGAGCGGATGGGCGGGATTTTCACCGCTGTCGATGCGGGCGGCACGGAGCTCTTGGAAGCCCGCGATTCGAGCACGGATTCCTCGCCAATGGTATCGCGTCATTGTTGGGATACTGAATGGGTGCGGCGGGCCAATCGTGGGTTGCTTTGCAGCAATTGTAGCCCGATTGACGTTCGCGGCGAGGTCGTCGTGATCAATGAGGACTCCGACACGCGTATTCTTGGGAGTACGTGCGTCGAGAATATCCAGTCCGAGATGCAACGCGCGATACTCGGCGACGTTGTTATCAGGGACATCATCGGGAAGTGATCGACGGGCGACACGCTCGCCGTCGCGGGTTTCGATGATGACACCAAGTCCTCCACCTGAATCACTGAATGAGCCATCGCTCGCGATGTAAAAGTCTCGATGATGGGTGCGCGGCGGATGCGCAATGTGAGGAGTCGGCGATTCGTCGAACAGGTCTCGCAAGGTCGGCCGGCCGTATGCGGCCATGTTTACCACTACTCTTCGTGCAACTTAAACTTGTGGGAGAATGAACACAACTGTTTGTGTTTGTTTCACAAACACAAGGGAAAGCTTGTGTGCGTATCACACACTTTACGACACACTCAGACTGACCGAAGCATCGTATTGTCCTCAGAGCTGATCTGATCGACGATCGAACACAACACCATAACGAAGCGAACCAGATCGATCAGCGCAGATCCAACTGCAATCCGTACTAGGACACCGAAGCAAAGCGAAACGTGACTGGGATTGAAAAATACATCTATGGCGAACGTCGTTCGCCGGGAGCGAAACGTTGAGACACGATCCTCACGGAGTTGCGGTGTGCGCTATCGGAACCTCATTTTGTTTCTCGTTCTCGCATTGGTTTGGGGGTCGTCGTTCATGGCGATCAAAGCCGGGCTCGAATACTTTCCGCCGGTGTTGTACGCTGCAGTTCGCTACGACATCGCGGGCATCGTTATGCTCGGCTACGCGTGGTATGTCCTCGATGATCCGATTCCCCGCACACGGGGTGAGTGGCTACTCGTTCTCATCGGCGCTGTTTTTCTCATCGCGGCGTACCACTCGCTGCTGTTTATCGGAGAGAAGAACGAAGCCGTGACGAGTGCCTCCGCAGCGATTATCGTCTCACTGTCGCCCGTGCTGACCACTGCCTGTGCTCGCGTGATGCTCCCGAGCGAACGTCTCGAACCGATCGGTCTCGCTGGTCTCGTTCTCGGTCTTGTTGGTGTCGGCGTCCTCGTACGACCCGATCCATCGAATCTCTTATCGGCAGATGTTCTCGCCAACCTGTTGATCTTTGCCGCCGCGCTCGCGTTTGCGTTCGGGACCGTTCTCATGCGTCGGCTGGACGCGACGCTTCACATCGAGTCGCTCGAAGCATGGTCGATGCTCGGCGGTGCGTTGCTCATGCATGGTATTAGCCTTGCAATCGGCGAATCCCCGACCGGGATCACCCTCACGATCGAGGCGATCGCCGCAATCGGCTACCTCTCTCTGTTTTCGAGCGCGCTCGGGTTCCTCATCTACTTCGATCTGCTGGCGCAACTCGGCCCGATCGAGATCAATCTCGTCTCCTACGTCGCACCGCTCTTTGCAGCTATTGCGGGCTTTCTCTTTCTTGATGAAGGCATCACCACTGCGACCACAGTCGGGTTTCTGATTATCGTCGCTGGATTCGCACTTATAAAACGAGAAACAATTCGACGCGAAGTCAACTCATTGAGAGCCACCTCAATGGCTCAGAGCGACGATTGAAAAATCAGTCACGGAACAACAGTAACGGGCACCGGTGAGCGCCGAACGACGGCTTCGGCGACGCTTCCGAGAAGGAGCCGGGAGACGCCTTTTCGCCCGTGGCTCCCCATAACGATCTGATCAATGTCGTGTGTCGTGGCGTATTCGACGATCGCCGGAGCCGGCCGACCAGTCTCGACAACTGTCTCGACTTCAAGTCCTGCCGTCTCAACCTGTTCGCGTGCATTGGAGAGACGGACCTTCACACGTTTTTTCTCTGACTCGTACCACACCTCTGCTGCCCCGGGAGTGCCAGCCCCGGTACTGAACCCAGACGAGGGATCGATAACCGTCATGAGAGTTACACTCTTCGTGGGGATCGTCTCGGTGGCGTGTGCCAGCGCCCGGTCAGACTGCTCTGACCCATCTAGTGGAATGAGAACACTCCCCATTGTAATAATACATAATATTTATTCATACAAAAAATCATCGGTCGTTAGCATTCACACAGTGTTGATTATCCCGAAGAGCACCGAACGCGAAACATCGCAGAAAAGAGTGTGACCACCAGTTTTCCCGGGAACGACCCGAAAGCACGTTTATCGGCTACGGCTCGGACGTGGTCGCGTTACTGCGACTTCAACGTCGAGTTCAGTTCCGGGAACGTGGAACGTCTGGCGCCCACTCCGTCGAAATCGGTTTGCGAGGCGAATAAACACGGTGCAAAGACCGATGACAGCGGCAAGCCCGACAAGTCGGGTTGGATCGTCAAGGGCCCACAAGATGGTCGGAACGGCCACAATCAGACCGAAGGACACGGACAACGATCCAGTGTCGAGGGATGCAGGATAGTCGGACGAACTGTTCTGTGCTAAAAGCGGTTGTCGTGGTGTCATGATGTACTCCGAGATGGCCACAGTCACCGAATTCGAAGCACTGCTCCCGTACAGGAACAGCGACGGTCTGCGACCACTGTCTCACTAACGAATACAACGTCCAGGTACAAAAAGTTTCACTTATCTGATTGGAAATGAGAAGTGATACCATATACCATGTTAACCTATGAAACGGCACAATTTCACACCGTCACCGGATCTTTCGTGAAGGACCGTGTTCTTCACGGATTTTATAGACATATATGACAATATTCAGTTAATAGAACTTCCATATTCGATGGTTATTAGATCTATTGATTGAAAATCATCGGGCGTAGTATATTTTCGGACGAGTGGTGAAAATAACGCGGTTCTCTAGTGGAAGAGCATCGTCGTGTGGTTCCACTCAGATC
This sequence comes from Halocatena marina, assembly GCF_023276375.1. Lineage (GTDB taxonomy): Archaea > Halobacteriota > Halobacteria > Halobacteriales > Haloarculaceae > Halocatena > Halocatena marina. The sequence continues at coordinate 3,233,863 of NZ_JALLPK010000001.1, forward strand.
GACGTGGATGGCGACCGGTCACTGCACTACGCGGGTTGCCTCGGCCATCCGTTCGAGCGCCTCTTTGATCATCTCTTGATTGGTGGCGTATGAGATGCGCGCGTGGCCACTTCCGCGCTCACCGAACGCCTCACCCGGGACAACGATGACGTCCCGGTCGATCACTTCCTCAACCCAGCCGTCCGGCACTTTCGGCATCGCGTAGAACGCGCCTTTCGGCGTCGGTGTTTCGAGTCCGATATCGTCGAGTCCATCGAGCAAGATATCTCGTCGTTCTTCGAAAGCCTCGACCATCTGATCGACGACGCGCTGCGGTCCGGTGAGAGCCGCCTCACCAGCATACTGTGCTGGTGCGCTCGCGCACGCCTGCGCGTACTGATGGACGCGCAGCATCCGCTCGATGCGCTCGTGGCTGGCGGTTACCCAGCCAAGACGCCAGCCAGTCATCGAATAGGTCTTCGAACAGGCGTTCACGAGGACGACACTATCAGTTTCGGCAAACTGCATCGGCGAGTAGTGATCTCCCTCAAACACAATCTGCTCGTACACTTCATCGGTGAGACAGAGCACATCGTGTGTGTCGGCGATACGCGCAAACTCGCGCATGTCCTCCTTCCGTTGGACTGCTCCCGTCGGATTCGCGGGACTGCAGACGACGAACGCAGCGGTGTCCTCAGTGATGGCCTCCTTGACGGCTGCCGGGTCCATCGTCAGATCTTCGCGGAGACCGATTGGCTTTGGCGTCCCACCCGCGAGGTGCGTCAGTGCTTCATACGAAACGAAGCCTGGATCGGGAAAGATGACCTCCTGTCCGCGCTCGACGTGTGCCTCCAGCGCGAGGTGCAAGGCTTCACTTCCACCCGCTGTGGCGATGACGTTCGAAGGATCAACAGTGAACCCGTTATCCCGCTCGTGCTTTGTGGCAATGGCCTCTCGTAGCGCGGGAATCCCCTTATTTGAAGTATAGCCATCCACCTGTCCCGCCTCGATAGCGTCGATGGCAGCTTGGCTCGCGTGTTCCGGTGTCGGGAAATCCGGTTGACCAATTCCGAGATTGATCGCGTCTTCGCCCGCACTCTCGAACACCTCTCGAATGCCGCTGATCGAAATTTGCTCAACCCGAGATGAGAATCGTGGCATTACTCGTAGCCAGCGCCGTGTGATAATAATGGTTGATGTGTTGTCGACCGTTCATCAGCCGCGAACTGATGTGTTCTGTCATCGAATCTCATGGGTATCCGGTCTGGAGATCGATTCGATCGCGGAAGGTGCGGTATTCGTCGCGGTTCAGGCCGACCCGACCGAGCGTTCGGTCGTGAGCGTCGCTCCCGCCGGTAATGACGAGATTGTGCTCTTGAATCGCCTGCTCGACCGGGCGCATATCGACCTCGCGGCCGTAGTCGTAGTGATATTCGACACCATCGAGGTCGGCGGTGAGTGAGAGTGCAGCCGTAGGATTGTCATAGCGCAGCGGATGAGCGAGACTCACCAGCCCGCACGCTCCGTTCAAGAGTTCGAGGCCACGCTCGAACGACGGGACACTGCGAGGGACAAAACACGGACAGTCGTTTCCGATGAGAGTATCGAACGCTCCTTGGTAGTCTTCGTCGATCGCGCTCTGCTCGATGGCGCGGGCGATGTGTGGGCGACCGATTCCTTTCTGCGGTGTCAGATCGAGCGATACGCCCGTCTGCTCCTCGACGCGCGCGATGATTTTTCCAGCCCGCTCGATGCGGTCGGCTTGAAGCCGATCGAGTTCAGCCCGGAGGGCGTCGGTTGGTGTCACACCGTACCCGAGTAAATCGAACCGCTCTCCGTTCTCTTCGACTCGGAGCTCGATTCCGTGAACGATAGTTACTCCCTCGACGTGGGTGATCGGCACCGACTGATCTCCGAGTCGGTCGTGATCGGTGATCGCCACGACACGCACGCCAGCGGCCGCCGCTGCACCCGGGACTTCTGACGGCTCCAGCTCTCCATCGGAATTCGTCGTATGAACGTGCAAATCTGCGATAACCATGGCAGGGATACGTGGTCGAACTCAATATCATATGTCCTTAATAGTCGTTAATTATCGTTAATCACAACCCACGAATTCATACTGAACTTTTATGAAGGTTAAGCGGCTTAGATCAATCATGCGGATGTTCACCGAAGCAAACAAGCAGTTCGAAACTCACAGCTACCCAGCGACGACGCGCGAGCTCATCGCTGAGTACGGCCATCTCAAACTCTCGTTGCCAAATGGAACGGAGACGGTGGGTGCCGCCCTCTCACGACTCCACAACGAAACGTACGACGACGCAGAAGCAGCACAGCTGGCAATGTACGGAGCAGTCAGCGATAAGGCCATTGGGCGAAAGTACTACTCCGACCGCGATCCGTTTGGACCCGGCGAGAACGGTCCCGACCCACTCTCCTTCTAACTCGTTTCTTTTCGGTTCGGTTCGAACGTCTATGAAGGACGCACGAGCCGAGCACGGCGGCCAATGCGTCGTCCGACGACTGAACCGAGAAATCCGAACACAGCGAAGACGGGAAGAGCAAATACGGCGGCATAGTATCCATACGATCCGAAGACGAAGAGGACGTTAGCGAGTGGTAGCGACCCATTGAACGTGAGAGCCAGATACCCCAACCCACCAAGATAAAGCAAGACGGCGGTCAGTCCACCGGCAATGAGTCCCTCTGCTGGCGTTTCATCGAGATCACTCGTTGCGAGGAGACCAACGACGATCCCGGAAACGATGCTTGCGAGACCGATGCCGACGATATCGATTGCCGCTGTAGCTGCACCGAGAATTGCCCCTCCGAAAGAACCAATCACGATCCGCTGACGATTCATACACTCGTTTCTTCCCGGGTCAAAATAACTATTAGCCCGTTTGGTCAGTACACATCCGATCGTCCACTCAAGAGTCCGATAAATCCCAGTCCAAACGTCTCGTAGCGTCGGTTCGTCGTGTGAGAAGCGAGCGCGTCTCGTGACGCTCTGATGGATGCATCGAGTCGCTGTCGGTCGTTGGTTGGGGTGAGTAATCGACCAACGGTTTCTCCAAGAGAGTCGGTCGGTACACCAGCAGTCACGCACGCGCCAAACAGCGGATTAATCAGTCGGCCAATCGGGTGATGGCTCGAAGCGCCATCGAGCAGCGCGATACGACCATCAGTCAGTTGACACCACAGTTCGACCGCACCAGCGGGATCAGGAAGGAGTCCGACGACGAACGTCCCAAGAACAGCGTCGGCTCGGGAGACAGGTGGTCGACTCGCATCACCACAAACGAGTGAGACGTTCCGCCAGCCCGCGCGTTCGATACGGATTCGTGCCTGTTCAAGCAACGCTGGTGTCAGGTCGATACCCACAACGTGACCGGTTCGACCGACCTGGTCACGAAGGTACGGAATGTTCGCACCAGTTCCACACCCCATATCGACAACCGTATCTCCGCGCGAAAGGTCAAGCGATTGGACAGCATCAGCGCGCCACTCACCAACCCGTGGAAGCGTAGCGATGGTATCGTACACCCTCGCCCAGCGACCGTAGAAATCAGCGATAGACACTGTCATTCTGGTTTTGTATTCATGCCTTACGCGGATTCGAGTTCCGTGAGATCTCGGGCGATCGCCGCTGTGCTCGCAGCATCCTCACCGAGGATGTAGATTGCCGGTTCGATGCCAAAGCCTCCCGTCTGATAGAGCACATCGACCGAGTCGTCGGCCACCTCATCGATAGCAACACTGAGTTCACCCTCGGGATCGAAGGCAGCAGTCTGCAAGCCCATTGTTTCGAGATGATCGACGGTTTCTGTGGAATACCGGACGTTCAGCGTAGCCCGCGCCTGGTTACCGGTTTCGCGGACTGCGAGCAGAACGCTTGCAACGTGACCACTCGCACCGAACTCCGGTTCGGTCGGAATCGTCGCCCGGCCTTTGACATCGAGAATACGACCCGGGACGGCCACCACGTCGTCGATACTCGTCGCGTGTGGAAGACATTCGACGAGATTCGAGCCAACCGCAGGGATGAGTGCGGCGAACCCACTTGCATTTTCGAGGATTCGCAAACCGCGTCGGACAGAGCCGAGTATTCGTTCCGTGGTTCGGAGTGAGCTATCGTCGTCGTGAATAGCAAAATCACCCTCGTAGGACGCCAGCTCGGGCATCGATCTCTCGTGCAAGGCAGCGAGGAGATCACCACGTTCGAGCCGTCGGATGAGGATTTCCGTCTCGGCAAGTGCCTGCACCTGACTCATTTCGCCCGCAGCGAGCCCACCACCGAGACGCGCGACGAGATCGAGAACGCGCTGATCGGCCAGTATCTCATCGCATCGTTCGATCTCTCCGTGCGAATATTTCGACACCGCTGATTGGCTGATGCCGAGTAAATCTGCAACCTCACTTTGTGTGAGATCGCGCCCGCGCAGCTCCTCTGCCAACATCGAACGGAACGTCGGCAGGAACTCGTCGACAACGACTTCTTCAATGAATCGCATCGTCGTAACACCCCCTTTCCTTCGCCTCGAGAGTAAGCGGTACCGAACAGACGCATGTCATTTATTGATCACCTCCGAACTCACGATCACCCTGTATTCGTGAGGCCTGTGGTCCACCTTGATCTTGGTACTTCGACCCTCGATCGCTCCCGTATGGGCGCTCAGAGGGCGACCGTAGTTCGGTGAACGTCAGTTGTGAGATTCGCATTCCGGGCGTCAGTGCGACCGGCGCTGTCCCGAGATTCGACAGTTCGAGCGTAATTGTCCCACGGAAACCAGGATCCGCCAGTCCGGCGGTAGCATGCACGACCACAGCGAGCCGCCCGAGCGAGGAGCGTCCTTCGACGTGCGCGATCAGATCGGGAGGAATTTCGACGCGTTCGTGCGTCGTTCCGAGGACAAAATCGCCAGGATGAAGAATAAATTCTCCACCTTCTTCGACAACCGTTTCGTCGACGTACTCTTCGACCTCTCGTTCGCTGTTCGGATGGATACACGGGATGTTCGTCCGCTGAAATTCGAGAAACTCCCGCCCGAGTCTGAGATCAACACTCGCTGGCTGGATTTGAAGATCCAGATCGTCAAGCGGCTCGACGACCAGATCACCCGCTTCGAGCCGGCGGAGAATATCCACGTCTGAGAGTATCATATCCATACAGCGGCCCCCCATGGGGTAAAAGTGCTCGAACCATTCCCAAAATCCGTTTCGTGTCGCCAGCGCTTTCATCCCGTCGGTCGAGCGTTCTGTATGAAACAGGCCATTGTCGCCCGAACTGATCTCGGTATGGGACGCGGAAAGTTGGCTGCGCAAGTCGCTCACGCCTCGCTCACAGCCTACGAAGATGCGTCGTCCGATGCGCGGATGGAGTGGAAATCAGGGGGGCAAAAGAAGATCGTCCTGAAGGTCGCCAGTAAAGACGATCTGCTCGATCTCGCAGAGCAAGCCAGACGGGAGGGCCTCCCATACGCTGTCATTCGGGACGCTGGCCACACACAGCTTGATCCTGGCACCGTCACCACGCTCGCTGTTGGACCAGCTCAAGAGGCGCAGGTTGATGCTGTGACTGGTGACTTATCTCTATACTAAACCAAGGACAAGGAAGTGTTCGACCGCGGTAGACGTCGTTTCGTCGCACATCGCGTTTCAACAACGACGGGACGGACCGGTCCGTTGTTCACAACCACACGAGAAGATACCGGAGAAAGATGAGAAGATGTCTTCCTAATTACTCTTCACGGTTGCTGTATCGGAGACATGTTGTCCATTGTTGGTGTAGGCTGCGTCGCCAGAGTTGAACGTGCCGTCATCATTCGTATCGTAGTGAAGCAGCGCCACGAGTGTTGGATTGCCCTGTATCCCTTGTGGAACAGTGACTTTAACGTCGTTAGCGACGCCAGAGCCGATACGCTCAGAGGAGCTAACGAAGTTGCCGTCCCGCGTATAGAGGACAACGAAGCCGCCTTCGGGCAGTGAAGCCTTATCGACCGTGACGGTCTTTCCGTCGGACGAGGTCTGATTCGTGAACGTGATGCTCGGTGTCGTTGGTTGTTCGTTGTTACACGGAGCCTCAGCACTCTTGTACGTGACGCCACTGTGCGTTCCGTTGTTGATTCCAGGGAATCCTATCGTGAGCGCGGTTCCATTCGAACCACCAGAACCAGACGTAGAGATGTAGACATCGACTGAACCGCCACTCGGAACGGTCACCTCATGGTTGTTTCCAGATCCAGCGGCCGAGGAGTACACGATAGTGGCTGGCTTCCCGTTTTGGTTGCGCAGCTGGTACTCTGCCTGATTCTTCTCGAAGTTGGTACACAGCGGCTTGACAGACACTTTACTCGGATCCACGCCTTTGTTGTCCGTCGGCGTCGATTGCGTTGTTGTCTGTGTTGGTGTAGCAGTCGGCGTCGGTGTTGGTGTTGCTGTTGGTGTTGCTGTTGATGTTGGAGTACCTGTCGGTGTTGGTTCTGCCGTGATTGGTGTTTGTGGTTGCGTGTCCGTGGTCGTATTCGGCGTGGGCGTGATCGTCGAAGGTGTGGGAGTGTCAGTTCCGACTCCCGATGGCGGCTGAGCGACACTCATCGCCAGCACGACAGCACCAGCAATGATGACGATCGCGAGCACGCCAGCCGCGATACCTGCGATGTGTGTTTCGGTTAGATCGTATCTCATTTCCAGCCAATGTAGTGTAGATATGTCCCGGAGAAGGACGCATTTACTCGTCGTCAGCCCCGGATACGTGGCCTACTTTTGTCCCGGAGCATTATTATTCACCCGATAACCTTGCCGGTGGGGAAGATCATCAGGATCAATTGTGAAGAATAGCCGGGCGACCACCACAGGTATTGAAAGTACCCCACCATGAAAACACAGCCGAGACTATTGTTTCGACATCTGCAAAGCGTCATCTCACACTGCTGTGAGTTGCCAGCCAGAATCGAATCACCAAGAACTGATTACGGGGCGTGTCTGAGGAGAAACCATGCACACAAGCGACGGGGGAGTGTGATGCGCCCAGCACATTCTCGGGAGCAAGCGATGGGGATTGCCTATTACGTCAGTGACACCGCTGGCATCGGTGGACACCTCCGTGACCGGGCGGCGGACTTTCGCGTGCGCGAGCGTGAAGCATTCGAAACGCAGCCGGTGGACGCTGATACGGGTGCGTACCCAGCCCTCGTCTTTCGTGCGACACTCACGAACCGGGACACGAACGGATTCGTAAACGAGCTTGCGAATCGGCTCGGCATCAGCCGAGAGCGGATCACGTGGGCTGGAACGAAAGACAAGCGTGCGATCACGACCCAGTTGTTCTCGATCCGAAACTTCGAAGACACAACGCTTCCAGAACTTTCTGGCGCAGCGATCGAAGTCGTGGGCCGTGCCGGTCGGCCAGTGCTGTTTGGCGACCATATTGGCAACGAGTTCGAGCTCGTCGTTCGTGACGTGCATCCGGATTCAACCGAGAAGATCGACGATATCACAGCAGATCTGCGGTCGTTCGTGGAGGCAGACGACCGTCGTAATCGAGGTCGAGATCGAGATCGTGGCAAGGATGCTGTGAGCGTTGGTGATGGAACAGTAACAATTGGTGTTCCGAACTTTTTCGGCCAGCAGCGATTCGGTACGTTGCGACCAGTTACGCACGAGGTCGGGCTTGCCATCGTTCGCGGCGATTGGGAGAAAGCAGTGATAGCGTATCTCGGGAATCCGTCAGAGCACGAGCCGGCAGATACACGCGAGGCGCGCGACTATGTCGATCGGACACACGACTGGCAGGGCGCAATCGATCGGTTCCCGACGCATCTGCGCTACGAACGATCGATAGCGCATCGACTCACGGAAATCGGCGGAGACGAACCCGATCAGTTCCGTGAAGCACTGACAGCAGTTCCGTCGAACCTTCAAGCGCTGTTCGTACACGCGGCTCAGTCGTATCTGTTCAACCAGATGCTCTCGCTTCGACTCGAACGCGATCTTCCGTTTTCGAAACCAGTTGTCGGCGACGTCGTCTGTTTCGTCGATGAGCACGGCCGTCCAGACAGTGACCGTCAACAGTTGGTGACCGAATCTCGCGTCGAGACGGTTGTTCGTCACTGCGAGCGCGGACGAGCGTTCGTCACCGCGCCGCTGGTCGGAACAGACACGGAACTGAGTGAGGGCGAACAGGGAGAGATCGAGCGTCAGGTGCTCGATGAGACGGACCTCTCACTCGACGCGTTCGATCTCCCTGGTGAGTTCGATTCGACCGGCACACGACGCCCAATCCTCCTCCAGACTGAGCTCTCGATCGATCACGATCCGCTTACGTTCTCCTTTTCGCTCCCAAACGGATCGTATGCCACGGTCCTCATGCGCGAGTACCTGAAAGCCGATCCGGAATCGATGGCCTGATCGGCTGCGTTGTCCGTGGAGCTGACGCCCCTCGCACCGAAGGATGCAGCCGAATCATCCTGTTTATCCGTCGGCCGAAGATACGATGAGTATGGCGTGTCGCCGGTGTGCGTCTCCACTCGATCGACCGGGTGATTACTGTTTAGTGTGCCGTACACCGAACGCCGACACTGTTGTTCTCGAACTCACACGAGAGCGTGCGCGAGTGACGGCGTTATTAGAGGAAGATGTCATCGCTGCGCGAGAGATCACGACCACTCCCGAAGCAGGAGAGAACGAACCCGTCGAACTACGGAACTTCGCGGGCCTCATCGCCGATGAAGTTCGCCGAAAGCGTCCGGAAGAAGTGTATGCCACCGGTGATCGTGCGGTACTGACCGCCGTCAGAGAGCAGATTCATTACAAGCTGTACCGCATCACAGGCGACGATGCGGTCGAATCGGTTATCGAACGACGCGGACAGCCGGCTCTCGAAGTCGTCGAGGCCTCACTTTCAGAAAAGCTCGGGGGATCTCACACCACACTCATCGGCGGACGATCCGGACGCAAAGCGGTTCGGACCATCGCTGCACATCCTCACGTGAAAAAGCTCGTCCCTGGTCCGATCGACGCAAGCGGCACTGGTTCACGCTCCGGTGTTCGTGCGAAAGCGACCCGTTCGGATGGGAACGGAAACGTCCGGCTGCTCGTCCGCGACGGATCGAGCGTACAGGAAAACCGAATCGTTACGACAGCACACGATCGTGATACCGGCGAACGGGTTCGTGAAGACCTCAACGAGGCACTACAGGAAGCCGCACTGCAGGAGTGACGAAATGAGACGGGTCGAACTCAACGGATTTATACCACCGCTGGAGCTATGTAGAGCCACTATGGCCAAGAAAAAAGGACGAACTGGGAGCGCTGGCCGATTCGGCGCACGCTACGGCCGTGTTGCTCGTCGTCGCGTCGCCGAAATCGAAGAAGAAATGCGAAGCGCAACCGTCGACGGTGACTCAGTCAAGCGCGTCGGAACAGGTATCTGGGTGAACGAGGAAACCGGCGAGAAGTTCGCTGGCGGTGCATACCGACCACAGACACCGCGGGGACGTACGGTCACCCGATCGATCCGTGCCGCACTCGATGAAGACGACGAATAAATACGTCATTAGCCCGTATTCTGCGATACCATGAGCTACAAGTGTTCTCGTTGTAAACGCGATGTCGAACTCGACGAGTACGGTGGTGTGCGCTGTCCGTACTGTGGCCATCGCGTTCTTCTCAAAGAGCGTAGCCGCGACGTAAAAGAGATACACGTCGAATAAGAGAGAACGACGCGCGTCAAAACGAATCAAGTCGAATCAGATCAGATCGGATCAGATCAGATAGGATAGGGCAGGACAGGGTAACTGAGTAGAAATTGCCATCTGATACGTTATCGTCTCACGATATTCAGCTTGAGTTCGAATACGAGAGCGGAGAGCGTGCAACGCTCATTGAGCGTAGCATCCAGCAGGAGATTGGGGAAATCGAAGGGGATCGTACCCGAACGACGATCGTTCGAGACGGTTCTATCGTCAAGATACACGTTGAAGCCGACGATCTTGTTGCGCTCCGAGCTGGATTGAACACGTGGTGTACTCTCATCGAAGTCGCCGAGCGGTGTTCTGAGCGCTGATCATCCGTTCTCTTTGTCGTGGGCGCTCTTTTCGCTCTGCAAACGGCGTTCCTTTCGTCTATTCTCTCCAGACGAGAACACGTGCCTTTTTGCGCTGCGGTGCAGACGGTGTAGGTATGCAGGGAAATCTTCCGCCGGAAGCACAGGAGAAAATCGAGGAACTGCAAGACCTACAGGAGACGGCCCAACAGGTTGCGATCCAAAAGCAGCAGGCAGAAACGACGCTGAACGAGACGAAAACAGCGCTCGACCAACTCGACGATATCGATGAGGACACCAACATGTACCAAGAAGTTGGTGAGCTTCTCGTCCAAACCGAATACGATGAGGCTGCTGAAAGTCTCGAAGAGAAGAGTGACAGTCTCGAAATCCGCGTCGAGACGCTCGAAAAGCAAGAAAGCCGCGTCGAAGAGAAGTTCGAAGAACTGCAACAAGAACTTCAGCAACTACTGAGCGGCGCTGGAGGCGTTGGTGGACCACAAGGCCCGCAAGGACCCGGCGGCCCAGGAATGGGCGGACCGGGCGGTGACTAAAACGAAAAACGTACGACACCTAACCATACGTCACCATGCCGACAGACGAAGAAGTAGTACAAGCCGCCTCAAACGCAGCCGAAGGCGTGATCTTCTCACGATATAAACAGTCACACGTCAAGGATGTCGACGTGAGCGTCAGCTTCGAAGACGGTATCCTCGACATCGACGTCTACCTGAACGTCCCCGACGATGTCACCTCAAAATCCGATTCTGATTCTGATTCTGATTCTACGGATCCCGATCAGGTCACCGAGGACGCTGCGCTTGCTGCGCAGTCAGCCGTTGACGAACTGTTTGCCACAGAGCAAGAGGAGTAGTCGCTCAGTCGTCTGCTGTGACAGCAAGATTCGAGACATCGTATCCACACTATTCTGTTTCCTCGGCGACGAGCACTGTGATGGTCTGGCTTTCGGCCCGATGCAGTACCCGATTCGTTGCCGATTTGTGAGTATCGAGCGTCGCTGCTGGCTCGGTGACTGATCAACTCAAAAGAGCGTAATAGTCTCGTAGACAGATGCTCGTCGTACGTTGATTCTCACTCGATCGTTTCAGTATACCGTAATACCTCGGTGTCGTCGAGCTGCTCACAGAATACCCGTTGCGTCTTCGAGCAAGAGCTGAACAGTACATCACGTAACGAAGAAGATCAGCACGCTCACTGCCATCACAGCGAGGATGAACGCGGCGGCGAGTGCACTGCCCATTGAGGTCATAGCGTTTGCGTGGCTCGCGAGCGTTTCGGTGCGATCATTGCCGAACACAGTCACCGTCGTCCGTTCTTTCCCCATTCCAGCTTCGACGGGTTCGAGATCGTCGGCGGCTTTCGAGGTGAGTTCGGCAATGAGGTCCACGAGTTCCTCGTGAGGAATCACAGAGCCGACCTGATTGTCAGGGTTGATAGTGTTGACGACGTGGGTGTCGGTGGTCATCACTTCAGCATTATCGATGGCAGCACGTCCGTGCTCGTCGGCAATTCTACCACTGCCGTCGGCTGCGATCGGAACGCGTTGCTGTTGCTGTACCGTGATGGTCTCGACGATACGATCCCGGAGTCCTGGCTCCATGTTGTTCCCATCGATGAGGACGTACGCAGTCCGTTGTCCATCGATTTCGATGACAGCGACGCGAACGCCGAGTGGCCCGATGCCCTGATGGATGGACCACGCAGTACGATCCCACGCGGTACCGAGTTGGATCGGGGCACGATGGGCTGAGGCGAGCTCTGTACCGGCCTCGCTCGCCGCTTGGAGCATTGAGAACGATCGGTGGCTCCCGGGCGCAACATGACCGAGGTCGGGACCCGAAAGACCGTTGTTACAGTTGTGAGCGTCGACGAGCATGACGGTATCGAGTCCACTAGCACGTGCCTCGGCCGACGCCGACAGCCCGACAGCGTATTCGATATCATCGGCAAACGATGGAGAGTAGGTGCCAATGAGGAGTGCGCTGTCACCGAACGCCTGTCCGAGGATGGACACTTCGTCATCGCGTGTTCGAACACTTTGAGTGGCGGTGGTTTCGTACTCGATCGACTCGTACGCTCGTTCGGCGGCGTCGATAACCGTGTCGACCTCGCGTTCCGTGACGAGATTGAAATCGTGACCGGCAGTTGCGTGTGGTGGGAATCCGAGTCCTTCCGTGCTCTGTGCGACACGCTCTGGAAGATTTCCACCACCGATCTCGCCCATTGGTCCGGGGTGAATCATCGGAAGAACAAATCGCGCCTTCTCTGTTCGATCGCTCGCCCGCCGAAACGAGAGGACGGTGATGGGAACAACGGCTTCCTCTCCGAGTTGTTCGAAGAAATCCTCCAACTCTCGTGTTCCCTCCGCGATGTGACCCACGAACCCACGGATGAAATCGAGGACGCTCACACCGAGGCTACGCTGCCACGGCCGGTCGATAGTGACGATGAAGAGCCACGAAGCGAATGCATAGAAGACACAGATGCCACCGAGGAGGACAAAATCCTCGGGGACGACCGCGGGAAACTGTTCCGGAGCGCGTCCCGATCGAGCGAAGAACGACTGGATAATCGGGCCACCAATTTCGAGATACGTGATTGTCCCGCTGTACGTAAACAGAAGAGCAGCTGCAGCGACAGTCTGGATACTCGCCGGAACAGACGCGATGAGAAGCGATTTCCGCGAGATCGCCATCACAACGAGTAGTCGGATGGCGAACATGCTCGCAAGTGCCGCGATGAGCATGTCGAAAACGAATCGCTGGTTGAGTTGTGTGAGCACCGCAATAGCGCCCGAAGCGGTTAGGATTACGACGACGACGAGTTCACAAAAGAGTGCGAGCAGTGACGCGCGATTTGGAGTAAGCTGACCACCGACTCGCAGATCGACGTAGGGTGTGAGGACACTTGCGATGACGGTTGGGACGCCGATGAAAAAGATTCCCTGCCACGCATCCGCAAGAATGAACGGAGAATCAAATGCAGCAATGCCTGTGAGCGCAGCAATGAGCAGTGAAAACGCGACACTCGCATACCAACTCGGCGCACGAAAGATGAACCGAGAGAGGCTTGCAAGATCTCCTTGAGTTCGTGTCATGCGTCACCCGTGTGTACTATTACTCACAGCAGGTCCTGAAATTCTCGAAAACCTCCTCTCCGGCTTCCGTATGAGCGACTTCAGGATGCCACTGCACGCCGTAGAGGTCACGGTCAGGATCACTCATGGCCTCGATAGCGCACACGTCACTTCGTCCCGCGAGCGAAAACCCACGTGGAAGTGCTGTCACCTCATCAGCGTGGCTGGCCCACACTCGGGTCTCGGGCGCGAGTGAGCCGACGAGCGGATCGTTTTCGTCCACGATCTCGACAGTAACGTCTGCATATCCCCCGTATTCGCCATCATCGACCTGACCTCCGAGTGACGCAGCCATCACCTGCATCCCGAGGCAAATCCCGAGAACAGGAATTTCGAGATCGAGATACTCCGCACAGCGACCACTGTCGGCGATATCTGGCCCGCCAGAGAGCACGAGACCGTCGGCCTCAATCTCCTCTGGAGGGGTCGTGTTGTCGAGGAGGGCGGTGTCCACGCCGATATCACGGAGCGCACGCTGCTCCAGATGGGTGAACTGTCCGTGGTTGTCGACCACGTCGATACGCACCATTAACTTCGATAGATTGCCATCCCGTATATACTTCCTGAAATAGTTGGCTGTTCACTACAGATCCATTACTCTTCCCGTCGCTCTGCAGCCGATTGAAATCCGAATTCCGCCTGTTCGCGAGCGCGTCGGGTTTCACGAGCCGCGATGGCCTCAGAGGTGGGCGAGGCGTCGTCATCGATACGCGCCCACGAGTTGTGTACGCTCGCGTGGCACCACCGACAGAGCGTGACAGTGATCTCGTGGGTCAGTTCTGTTTCGTTCTTATAAGATAGATGATGGTTTTCGAGCAACGGACGCTCGTCTGTGTGTGCCATTCTAATTCCGTCGAGACCGCAGCGAACGCACGACTCCGAGCGATTGCGCGCTCGAAAGTGGGGACAATCACACCACTCCCACTCGTCGGTTCCGACCGGACAGCGTAAATTCTCGTGTTCGCGCTCGCGTGCGAACGCGGGATCACGATCTTGCTGTTCGACCGCGAACCGGCATCGGCCGTCGTCGGTGAGATGATCGCACCGCTCGGCGTACGCGTACGGATCGTCGACACCGACGGAAGTACCCGAGGGCGTCGTTTCCATACTCCGGGTAGGCGGTCCTGACTAATAACACCGCGGAGGACTGCTGACAGGCCACGCTGTCGTGGATCGCTCGTCGTAACTCTCACTGGCGTTTGTACCGCTGATCGGCTCAAATGCACCGGCTGAGCTAAATGATTCAGGATCGACTGCAATATCTGACGGACTCATCTGTATTATATACTTCCGCGCCGCAGCCATAGATGGTAATCATGACCGGTGACCGATTTATTCGGGGGCCCCCCCGAATCAACCCCTCTCTCCTGTTCTGACGTACAGTTTCTCGATACAACACTCCGTGACGGCGAGCAAGCGCCAGGGATTTCGCTTACTCCAGCGGAGAAGGCCGAGATAGCAACAAAACTCGATAGTGCTGGCGTCAGCGTTATCGAAGCTGGTAGTGCCTGCACAGGCGCGGGTGAGCGCGAAACCATCGCTCGCGTCGCAGATCTCGACCTCGACGCAACGGTGACGAGCTTTGCTCGTGGCGTCCAGCGTGACATCGACCTCGCGCTCGATTGCGGCGTTGATGGCATCAACCTCGTCGTCCCGGCGAGTGACCGCCACATTGAGCAGAAAGTCGGGACGACCCGCGATTCAGTGATCGAAAAGACCGTCGATCTCACGGAGTACGCAAACGACCACGGGCTCTGGGTCGAGGTCCTCGGTGAAGACGGATCTCGATCGGAACTGCAGTTCCTCGAGCGGTTGATGGAAAGCGCACTTGATGCCGGAGCTGACCGTGTCTGTTACTGTGACACCGTTGGCCACGCAACGCCCGATCGAACGATGGAGGTCGTCTCTCGACTCACAGCGCTCGGGCCGACGAGTACGCACACCCACGACGATCTCGGGCTCGCAGTGACGAACGCACTGGTGAGCATCGTTGCCGGAGCCGACCTCGTTCACGCTACTGTCAACGGTATCGGCGAACGTGCGGGCAACGCCGCGTTAGAGGAGATCGCCATCGCGCTCGATCACGGCTACAGCGTGGAAACACTCGATACGACCAAGCTCTACGACCTCGCTCAGACGGTCGCAACTGGAACCGGGATCTCGCTCGCGCCGAACAAGGCCGTCGTCGGTGAGAACGCATTCACCCACGAGTCGGGGATTCACACCGACGGCACCCTCAAGGACGACGCGATGTACGAACCGTATCCACCCGAGACGGTTGGTCGAGAGCGGCGGCTCGTGCTCGGAAAACACGCCGGACGGGCTGGCGTCCGAGCTGCACTCGACGAACACGGCGTGGATGTGACCGACGAAGAGTTAGGCGCAATCGTCGAGCAGGTGAAAGCCATCGGTGATCGAGGAAAGCGGGTCACTGACGCTGACCTCCTCACAATCGCCGAGGACGTACAAGACCGCGAACGCGACCGACGCGTTGAGCTGCTCGATCTCACTGCGGCCAGCGGTGGCGCAACGCCAACTGCGAGCGCCCGGCTTGCTGTCGACGGAGAAGAGCGCGTTGCGAGCGGTGTTGGAAGCGGTCCTGTCGATGCGGCCGTGAGTGCTGTCCGCGAAGCACTCGCCATCGATGCGACGCTTGAGTCCTACCGCGTCGATGCCATCACCGGAGGGACTGATGCGCTCGTCACCGTCGAGGTCGTGGTATCACGCAGTGATCAGTCAGTCACTGTCACAGCGAGTGATGCCGACATCACCCGCGCAAGCGTCGTCGCAATGGTCGATGCGTTCGATCGTTTGCTCGCAAGTGATGTCTCATCAGTCGCCATCGCAGACGACTAACTACCGAAACACCACACCGAGGTCGTGCAGTTCCTCGTTGTTCATCGCGATGTTGATGAGCAACGGCGTAATTCCCTCGACTTCAGCAGCGTTGGCGATACCGCCGCCATCGAGTGCACGCAGTCCGTCGATATCTGCTGCGAGAGACATGACGATCCCTTTCGCATCCGCATCGTCACCGAGGACGATTGTGTCCAACTCGAACGTCACGTCGAGGTTTGCGAGCGTCCCCGCAGCGAGATTGTGGAACGCACCGATAACAGGGACGTCATCGGGAGCGGCGTTTGCAGCGAGTTCGACGACACTTCCACCCGATGGACGGTTGTAGTGAAAGCCTGCGTCGTCACGCTTCATCCCAACGGCGGGCGAAACCAGCGTGGTATCCGAATCGATGCGGTCAGCAATTGCCTCGATGGTGTCCGCGAGATGATACGCTGGAACGGAGAGAACGACCACGTCCGCACGGTCAGCGGCCATCTCGTTTGCAAAGCCATTGATAGAGACCTCAACGCCACGGCTTGCTAATTCCTCCTCGTATTCTGCGGCCTTCGTACGGGCCCGTTCGGGATCACGTGAACCGATGATGACCTCGTGTGGGGAGTCGCGTGCCCACCGCAGCGCAAGTCCTTCGCCGATATCACCGGTTCCGCCGCACAGTGCGATTCGCATACCAACATCTCGGTACCCAGATGATTAAATTGATTGTGTAACCGGTGTCTATCGTACCGGATTCGACGATGGCTCATTCCCACACTCTTCTGTAGAACTGCGGAAAGCGTCTCCAGAAATATAATACTCGATAATTGATGCTTAGATATGCCATGAGTTAGTGTTCAACCTGCTGCATCGCTTGTTGAATCTGCGTCAACTCACCCGGTTGTAACTCGGCTTCGATTTCTTCGGGGGACCAGAACCGGACCGCTTGTACGTCTGCCCCGGCTTTCGGTTCCCCTGTCGTCTGGACTCGTGAGACGCCAAAGCAGACGCGAACCGTAGAGACATCATACGGATCATCTACCTCGTCGTTCCACCCGCGAGTGGAGGTGAGGGTCAGATCGGTTGGAGAGACTGTTAGGTTTAATTCTTCTCTCAGTTCTCTTGTGGCAGCTTCGTCGGGAGATTCGCCATATTCGATCACGCCACCGGGAAGGGCCCATGTCCCCTGATACGGTGGGGATGCACGCTGGATCAGGAGGACAGTCGCTTCCTTCCGTACGGCAACACCGGCACACGGACAGGGAACATGGAAGATATGAACTGTGCAGGTGGGACACGCGTTCTTTCCCATCGAACTGATCCAGCGTCAACTCTGTTCCACATCGCGGACAGAAACGTAGATTGAAAATAGACATGTGCCGATATCGTGCCACAATATGATAGAACCACCCATTCTATTCGGAATATTACAACATACCGTCGCGTTCCGTAGCACTACATAAAAGCGCACTCCGCGCCTCAAATGCAGTCCGTGTTCGAGAACGCCAGAGCGGAGGAACCGGGATCTGACTGTTCCTACACCCCTGTTTCGAACACGTATCCCCAACGAACCATTCCGTCTGATTCGTGAATTGATACAAATGAGCCATCTATCCACTTCCTACCGAGATGAACGCAGTGAGACGTTCTTCTCACGTTCCCGTTGCGTCATTGCCGATTTCGGATAGGGAGACATGATTTTAAATACAATCAGATACAATTGAATGGTATAGGATGCCGATCAAGTTCGACACGTATCCAGCCGAAGGGACAAATCTCAGTCTTCGTACGGGGACAAACGCGTATGAGATACTCTCGTTCCTCGCAGAGCATCCCGACACTGGCTTCACTCCGAGCGAGCTTCACGAGGCAACCGGCGTCAAGCGCGGATCGGTCAGTCCAACGCTTGCTCGCCTCGAAGACAACGGATTGGTGCGTCACAAAGGTGAATATTGGGCAATCGCGCCTGAAGACCGCCTTGGAGTGTACGCCGGGGTATTGCATAGCCTCGATGCGGTGCGCGAACAGTTTGCGGGCGATTATTACGACCGAAATCCTGATTGGGCAGATGATCTGCCGGACATTACCGAGGAGTCGGGGGACACTGACGAATGACCCATCCGCGGGGTGCGGTGGTGGTCGCTGACGACCCGTTCGGCCGGACACCCCGACGCCCGTATCTAATCGTCAGTGACGACCATCATCCGTTTGTGGGCATGCAATACATCGCTATTGGCATCACCACGTCAAACTACGACGAGGCATTCCCAATCAGGGGTCATTTGACAGACGGGACACTCAAACGAGAGGCAGAAAGTCAGGCCGCGCCGTGGGCCGTTGTTACGCTCAAACACAGTAACATAACCAAACGGATTGCACAAATCGAGCAATCACTCATCGATACCGTCGCCCATGCGGCGGTCGGCTACCTCGGTCTCGAAGTATGAACCATGAGAGGAACTGCAGCACAGAGCCAGCGCAGATATTTTCGTGATAGTTCAGTGAGTCTCGATCTCTGTTTCGAACACGTGACCCCACCGAACCATTCCGTTCGATTCGTAGAACTGACGGGCTTCTTCGTTCCCAAGTCGTCCAGCCAACGCGACGTACTCACAGTCGTGCTCTCGCGCCCACTCCGCAACGAACGAGAGGAGTTGCGTCCCGTATCCGTTCGAGCGATGTGCTTCATCGATGACGAGGTCGTGGACCCACACGTGTCTCGTATGATGAAGGACTCGCTGAATTGAGATTCCGACGACTCCGACGAGCGTTCCGTCCACGTGTAGCCCGAACAGCCGATAGCCGTCTTCCTCGGCCCACGATCGGATAAACGACGCATCGGCATCGGTCCACAACTGCTGGATGATTGGGATCGCTCGCTGGTACTCCTCGTCAGTCTCCAGTTCCCGGAGTTCCATGTGTTCCGCAGAGACGCGATCAACTCATGATCGTTGTGCTAGCCAGAGAAAGCATCTCAGCGCAAACGGGTAGCGCTACCGACCAACAAATTCCGGATCGTCGTCTCCGAAGAACGCTTCGTAGCCACGCTGGTAATCTTCAGTTTGGGCAGCTTGTGCAATGGTGTTCGTTTCGTCTGCAAGTTGCTGTGCAAGGTCACGGTCAAAGCTCTCGGTGAGCAGGCGCTTTGTTGCACTCAGCGCTACCGTTGGACCGTCTGCGAGTCGCTGGGCAACATCGTGAAGGTGCTGTTCGAACTCGTCGGCAGGGACGCTTTCGGTGACGAGACCGAGACTCACCGCGTGATCAGCGCCGATTGGTTCATCAAGCAGCGCAATTTCCTTTGCACGACGGAGACCGACGAGCCGTGGAAGGAGGAACGTCGCACCACCATCGCCCGTGAGTCCAATGCGAGGATACGCGAACTCGATGGATGCGTCCTCGTTCATCACGACGAGATCACCGGAAAGCGCTACTCCGACACCAGCACCCGCAGCGACAGCGTTAATACCGGTTACAATCGGCGTTTCGGCCTGATGGAGTTGGATCACGCTGTCGTGAAGCGTGGATGCGAGGCGGCGCAAGCGTGGAGCATCACTTGCGTCTCCGTCGAAAGCAGTGAGATCTGCACCAGAACAGAATGCCTCACTGTTGCCCGTCAGTGTGAGACACCGCACAGACGGATCGTCGCTCAGATCAGTAATGACAGTCAATAGCTCGTCCGCCATCGACATCGTAAGCGAGTTGAAGCGACTGGGACTGTCGAGCGTGATGTGCGCAATCGAACCGTCGTACTCGACGCGAATAGTCTCGTATTCGGACATGGTGATTGTACAATATCACCTGTGATAAAACAACTGGGATAGATTGTATATTATATGATATGAAAATATAGCTACAGTGTATTTTTGTAATAACACGATAGGGAGCGAGTCATCTACTCATTCATCAAGAATACTGCTCCCTGCTGTGTCTGAGGCACTTCCAGACAGATATTTTAAACGTCAAGGAAATAATCTATAGGACTGTTGTGCAGTTCTCACAGATAGTGTGGTTCGCACAGAGAACCATCGGCAGTACAACCGTCGTCCGGTCGATGGGAGACACTTAACCGTCCGCCAGTCGAACAACGGGGTATGAGCGACAGTGGGAGCCGCAAAAGTTTGCGAATGCCCGACGATGACGAAGTGTTTGCAATCGTGACGAACATGCTCGGAGCGAATCGGGTGAGTGTACGATGCATGGACGGGAAAGAGCGAACAGCACGTATCCCAGGGCGAATGCAAAAACGAATCTGGATCCGGGAGGACGATGTCGTTCTCGTCGAGCCGTGGGATTGGCAGGACGAAAAGGCAGACATAGCATGGCGCTACAGCAAACAGGACGCTGATCAGTTGCGGCGGGAGGGACATATTCAAAGCGGTTAGCATGTCCACAACCAACACCCGGAGAGCCATTCTCTTCTCCCAATACGACTGGCTCACTGGGGTAGATATCGCCAGAACCAGTAGCACGAGCAAAAACGCCACACACGATTGTTTCGGTGCGGTGTCGAGACGGACCGGGACATCGGTCGCTACCGACAGACGAGTCCGAACCGAAACGCCAATCGCGGAGTACGCCGCTCATCCCACTCAACGGCTCGAAACCACGACCGATAGCGTCTATTCTGTTGAAAGGACTCAGACAAGAACGCAATCTAGCTATAAGGCTGCCAATCGCTGTGCGTTCGAGCATCAACAGCGCGTTGTGTTTAGACCACAAGCAGCGCGAGGAGATTCACTGAGAAGGAGCGGCTCAGACACAGCACAAGCAAGAGCAGCACTCACAACGGCGGAGGGTGACCCATGACCGAGGAGTACGGTTTGCTCGACATGGACGCGAGTGATGAGCCGGGCGATGAGTGGAAAGAAATCGATGTCGAGGACACGGCTGCCGATCGCATTGCTCGCAAGCAGGACCGCGAATTCCTCTCATTCCGCAAGCGCATCAAGGACGCAGATCAGTTCAAGGTCGAAGAATCGGTATTCGACGATGCGACGTTCGCGGCGATCTACAAACTCGTTCAGGATGGATACATCGAGGCGTTCGGTGGGCCGGTCTCGACGGGAAAAGAGGCGTCGGTGTACTCCGCGCTCGGGGCGGAGGATACGGTCGCCGTCAAGATCTATCGCATCAATGCGAGCGATTTCCAACACATGCGAGCGTATCTCGACGGCGATCCTCGCTTTTCGGGAATTGGGAGTGATAAGAGCAAAGTCGTTCTCGCATGGGTTAGAAAGGAGTTCGCCAACCTTCAGCGCGCACAGGAAGCAGGAGTGAACGTCCCCGAACCGATCACGACCGAGCGTAACGTTCTCGTAATGGAGTACGTCGGTGACGAGCAGGGTCGTGCGCGGCGACTCATCGAAGTGGAGATCGAAAATCCGGAGACAGCATTCGAGGTTGTCCGGGAGTACACCCGTCGACTCTACGACGCTGGGCTCGTCCACGGTGATCTGAGCGAGTACAACATCGTCGTCCACGATGGACAGTTATACGTGATTGATCTCGGACAGGCAGTGACCGTCCATCACCCAAACAGCCGCGAATTCCTCGAACGCGACTGCCGAAACGTCGCGCGCTTTTTCTCACAACAAGGGGTAGACGTGACGACCACAGAACTACTCGATTATGTGCTCGGAAATGTGAAACCCAAACAGTAGCACAACGCCGCTTGGAGAGTGATGATAGACATCATCAATCATGAAAATGACACCAAAGCACATACACGGAGAGGCCACACAGACAGTACTCTGATTGGCCGGTTCGAATAGAACCAGATCTGGTCAGTCGTGGCGCACGCTTTGAAACAAAAATAGCCTAGTTATCTACCCACACGATGGCGAAGGCTTGAAAGGTGGTCCTGTTTTAGTAGTGGTATGCAGCACGTGACGATTCCGCAGGACCGCATCGGCGTGCTCGTCGGTGAGGGAGGCGAAACGATGCGGGAGATCGAGTCGAAGGCTGAAGTCCGACTCGACATCGATTCTGAGACTGGGTCGGTCGCTGTCGAAACCGTTGGCGATCCAATTCTCGGGTTGAAAGGTCCAGAGATTGTCAAAGCTATTGGACGTGGATTTCGACCCGACGACGCTCTACGGTTGCTCGACAACGACGTGATGATGCTCGAGATTGTGGATATCGACGCCGCCGCGCGCAACAAGAACGATCTCCGTCGACAGAAAGGCCGACTCATCGGTGAGAACGGTCGCACACGCGAGTTGATGGAAGAACTTACCGGTGCATCGGTCGTCATTTACGGCTCGACGCTGGGGATCATCGGCCGACCGAACGAAGTGTCGGCTGTTCGCCGCGCCGCGGAGATGATTCTCGATGGGTCACCTCACGGCTCGGTCTACTCGTTCCTCGAACGACGCCGCACCGAAATGAAACAACAGGAGTTGAGTTATCACGAATTCCCTGGCTGAACCAAACTCCGGGAGATACTACCGCATCGAGTGACGCTAAATTGGCCCGTCGGCTCTCGTGAGCTGTGCTGATACCTGCTGGAGACGGGTTATTTTCATTCTTTGGTTCAGAAAAACTCTCGGTCGATACATACTTACATTCGAGATTTGATGTAAGGCCATGCCGTACAGCTACGAGCCGCATTATTTCGAGGACATGGAAGTGGGAAAGACGTTCGAGAGCGCTGGTCGGACGGTAACCGAGACCGACTTCGTGGTACACTCGATGCTCACTGGAGATTGGACCGAACTACACACGAACAAGGAGTACGCCCGCGACGGCCCGTACGGCGAGCGTATCGCTCACGGTCCGATGACGTTTATCATCGCCACTGGTCTCGTCCAGCGCAGCGGCTTCGTCGAGCGAACCGTCATCGCCTTCCTTGGAATGAACTACATGGATATTCCAAACCCGCTGTTTATCGGTGATACGCTCACCGCGACGTTCGAAGTGACCGAAAAGCGCGAGCTGAACAGTCGAGACGATGCTGGGCTCGTCGTCATCGACGCTGACGTGCGAAATCAAGACGATGAAGCAGTGTTCGCGGGAGATATGAAGTTCCTCTTCAAACGAACGGAAGAACACGAATCGTAAACGCGCGTTGGGTCCACCGTTACTACTTTGCAAGTGGTGTGTTATACCGTGTCTCATGACAGATGACGAGGCACGAACTGCCAGAGAAGAGTGGGGGACTCGCTTTGGTTTCCTCATGGCAATGGTCGGCGCAATGGTCGGATCGGGGAACATCTGGCGATTGCCGTATATCACAGGAGAAAACGGCGGTGGGGGGTTCTTGCTGGTCTATCTCTTCCTGTTGTATCTCATTGCTGTGCCCGGATTGATGGCCGAAACCATGCTCGGTCGGTACACTGGTCGAGGGGTGATCGGGAGCTTTCGCTCGATACTCGGTGAGGGTCGATGGGAGGGCTTCGGACTCGTTGTCCTCATTGTCAACATCGCGTTGATGTCCTACTACGCTCCGGTCGTCGGCTGGATTCTCTACTACATTGGGCATTCGTTGCTCGGCACCTTCTTTCAGCCAGGATTTGCCGCCCAGCAGCTCTGGACTGCGTTCGCAGCTTCACCCGTGTTGACGCTTGGGACGCACACACTCGCGGTTGCACTCATCGGAGGCGTGTTGCTGTTCGGGATTCGTGATGGTATCGAACGCACCGTGAAGTGGATGTTTCCGGCCTTGGTCATTGCGTTGCTCGCTGTTGCGATCCGGAGTCTAACGCTGTCCGGTGCGACAGCTGGATTAGCATTTCTGTTCACGCCAGACTGGAACTCCGTTACCCGGCCCTCGACGTGGATTACTGCGCTCGGCCAAGCACTGTTCTCGACCGGCCTCGGCTGGGGAATCGCAGTCACCTACGGGAGCTATCTCCGCAAGCACGACGACGTGGCGCTCGGTGGCGGACTATTCACAGCTGTTGGAAACACGAGTATTGGCTTGCTAGCACTCTTTGCGGTGTTTCCGGCTGTGTTTGCGTTCGGATTGGAACCGGCTGCGGGGTCGAACCTCACGTTCATCACGCTCGTTCAAGTGTTCCCGAAAATGGCCGGTGGTCCCATCTGGGCGATTCTGTTCTTCCTCGGGTTCTTTTTCGCTGCGTTCACCTCGGGACTTGCGATCACTGAAGTTGGTGTGACGACAGTGCAGGAGGAAACGCGCCTCTCGCGCAAGCAATCGGTGCTCGGTGTCTCGCTTGCCATCTGGTTACTCGGTCTCCCGAGCGCCTACTCCGCCGAATTCCTCGGGCTGATGGATTTCATGTTTGGAAATTGGGGACTGCCCGTTGCGACGCTTGCAATCATCGTCGTAGTCGGCTGGAAGATGGGACCCGGATGGCTGTTGACCCCCGAGTGGGTGCGACTGACCGAACTCAATCGAAACTCCGACATCTACGTGGGACGGTGGTGGAGTTTGATCGTCCAGTATCTCATTCCACCGATCATGCTCGCCATCATGGTTTATTTCGTGGTTTCGAATATCGGTCAGCAGCCGATCGAAACCGCTGGGGGCGTTGTGCTCGTTGGAATCATCCTCGTCGCCAGTTTGGTGATTATGAGCGCAACGCGACAGCGTGGAGCCAGCCAGACGCTTGGAGGTGACTGACGATGCTATCGTTACTACAAACGACGGGGACAGCCGTCCCACTCAGCGCGTGGGTCGTCATGCTCGGGGCGATCGTTCTTCTCTGGGGCGTCGCAGGCTGGGCGCTCTATCGAACGCTCACCGACGAGGAACGAAAACTCGACCTCATCAGGGATCACGGTACGATCGACACCTATTCTCCACGAACGATGGCGGAACTCCGCGAGTGGATCGAAGCACACCCAGATCATCCCGAGAATGAAACGGCGAAAGCAGCCTACAACGACTGCGTCGAAACGCTGCACGAGATCGATACGCCGTTCTATGAGTGGAGTGACGAACAGCGAGCAGAACTCGAACAACTGTGATCAAGTAACCAACGGCACAGTTCGACTCACTGCAGCTGGGTTCTACAGCTCCGTCTCGATGTCTTGGAGCTGCTCTCGTCGTCGTTCGACGGATGGGTGAGTGGCAAGGAAAGGGGCCATCTTCTTTTGAATCAAATATTCGTACTGGTTGTGGGTAGGAATTTGGTCACCGTTCGGACCAAGTCGAATCGGTTCTTCCAGTGGCTCGGTTTCGACCGGAACGACCGCGAATGCCTGAATCGATCCGTCTGCTGACCGAAGATCTTCACGAGGGAGCGACTGGTGCTGTGCGCTGATTGTTTCCAAGGCACTCGCCAACGCTGCTGGCGAACCAGTGAGTGCGATAGCACCCCGATCGGCCGCCAGTTCGCGGTAGCGCGACAGTAGGTGGAACAGGAGACGACCAACCAGCCAGAACGCGCCGGAAATCATGTAGCACACGTTGAGCATGAACGTCGATCCATTATTATTCTCCGACGAAGTGGATTTTCTCTTTGTGTTCCTCTGATCGTCTGTCCATTCGTGAATGCTCTGTGCGATCTGCAATGGCACCGACGCGACCGTCATCACTGCGGCGTCACGGTGTTTCACGTGGGCCAATTCGTGGGCGAGTACTGCTCGGAGTTCCTCCGGGTCGAGTTTCTCCAACAGTCCGGTCGTAACGACGATCGTCGCTTGCTGGGACAATAGCCCACTCGTATACGAGTTTGGAACCGGGGTATCTGCAACAACGACGGAGGGTACTGGAAGATCAGCCTGCTGAGCCAGTCGCTCGACAGTCCGGTCTAACAGTTCCGAATGTTCCGTCTCCATGCGGTCGACTGATTGGGTATCGAGTCCACGAAGCACAGGAGTCTGACCGGAGAACTCCACGTAGATGATCACTCCGATGATGATACAGGTCATTACACCCGCAATTTCTCTGCTGACGCTGGGAGGAACCGGATTCATCTCGAATACAACAATTATCCAAGTGACCGCAAGCAGTACTGTCCCGAACAGCGCGACGACGAGCACACAAGTGACGATAGCGAGCAACCCGAGTGTGACTGCCATCCGGACGCCAAGCTCCCAATCCCGTGACCAATTCATACCACACTGTTCACATCACCACAGTATAATTGTTTATGAAGAGATATTTCAAATAGATGGTCGATATAGATAGAGAGATTCATATGTCCGAATCTATGCGACGATATTCACCAGCGATAAGCAGACACAACTCGCTTCAACAGTTCACTGACGTGTGAGCCTACTGATGATTATCAGTAATGAAGATAGGACAACCAGTAAGCAGTGATGCTCCTCAGTGCGTTGGTCGTCCCGTTTGGATCATTCGTCATCGATACCTCGTCACCACGACAATGGCGGAACTCCGCGAGTGGATCGGGATACATACAAAATCTCCCACGATCGAAGCGGCGAAAGCAGCCTACAACGACTGCGTCGAAACGCCACACGAGATCGATACGCCGTTCGACGAGCGGAACTCGAACAACTGTGATTGGGTGAACGACGACAACCTGTTCGACTCACTGCAGATGGGCGCTATATCTCCGTATCGATGTCTTGGAGCTGCTCTCGTCGTCGTTCGATGGATGGATGGGTCGTGAGGAAAGGGGCTATCTTCTGTTGAAATAGATATATGTGCCGATCATAGGTGCGAAATTGATCTCCGTTCGGACCGAGTTGGAGCGGTTTATCTACTGTCTCGGTTTCGACTGGAACGACCGCGAACGCCTCGATCGATCCGTCTGCCGATCGAAGGTCCTCACGAGGGAGTGACTCGTGCTGTGTACTGATTGTTTCTAAGGCACTCGCCAACGCTGCTGGCGAACCAGTGAGTGCGATAGCACCCCGATCGGCTGCCAGTTCGCGATAGCGCGACAGTAGGCGGAATAGGAGACGACCAACCAGCCAGAACGCGCCGGAAACCACCAAGCATAGAGCGCACGGTATCACCAACAAATCGTAGTCGTTTCCATACCGCCAATCCCATCGATCGTCCACCCATTTATAGAGTGTTCGTGCAATCACCAGTGGCACTGACGCGACAGTCATCACCGCTGCGTCACGGTGTTTCACGTGGGCCAATTCGTGGGCGAGTACTGTTCGGAGTTCCTCCGGGTCGAGTTTCTCCAACAGTCCGGTCGTGACGACGACCGTCGCTTGCTGTGGCGATAGCCCACTCGTATACGAGTTCGGAACGGGCGTATCTGCAACAACGACGGAGGGTACTGGAAGAGCAGCCTGCTGGGATAATCGCTCGACAGTCTGCTGTACTGCCGAATTCTCGGCGCTCGTCACTGACTGAGCATTGCACCCACGAAGCACGAGAGGGTCTCCCGAGAACGCTGTGTACACGATGATCGAGAGAACGACGACCGTCGCACCGATTCCGATTTCTTCGATCGCGGTGGATGGAAATACACCAGAACCCAGTTCCCGGGCGGTCACGGTCAATCCTCCGAACAGTGCGCCGATGAGCACACAAGTGACGACAGCGAGTAATCCAAGCGTCACCGCCATCCGGACGCCAAGCTCCCAATCGCGTGACCAATTCATGCCACACTGTTCACGTCAGCTACTCAAAGCTATTTCTGAAGAAACGTTTAAAATAGAGAGACGAAATTACAGAGTAATCGATTTCAGATCAGTCCGCGCTCGCTTCGACGGTTTCCTCTGTCTGCTCTTCTTCGCCGGTGTAGTACTCTTCGATGAGGTCTTCGTCGATGCGGTTGAGTTCCTGTTTCGGGAACATCGAGAGGAGGTCCCACCCGATGTCGAGGGTCTCTTCCACGTTACGATCGGTGGTGAAGCCCTGATCGACGAACTCGCTTTCGAAGCGGTCAGCGAAGTCGAGATACTGGTTATCACGCTCGGAGAGCGCCTCACGACCGACAATGTTCACGAGGTCGCGCAGGTCTTTCCCCTGTGCGTAGCCAGCATAGAGCTGTGCGGAGACGTCAGCGTGGTCCTCACGCGTGAGTCCCTCGCCGATCCCGTCGTCCATCAGCCGTGAGAGACTTGGAGATACGTTGATCGGTGGACGGACGCCCTGAGAGTTGAGGTCACGGTCGACGTAGATCTGTCCCTCCGTGATGTAGCCCGTCAGGTCGGGGATCGGGTGGGTGTCGTCGTCACCTGGCATCGTCAGAATCGGAATCTGAGTCACCGATCCCTCGCGTCCTTCGATACGACCGGCACGCTCGTAGAGCTGTGCGAGGTCAGTGTACATGTAACCGGGGTATCCACGGCGTCCGGGGACCTCCTCACGGGCCGCGCCGATCTCGCGCAGCGCCTCACAGTAGTTGGTCATATCCGTCAGGATAACGAGCACGTGGTATCCCTTCTCGAATGCGAGATACTCTGCTGTCGTCAACACCAGCCGGGGCGTGATCGTCCGCTCGACTGCCGGGTCGTCGGCGAGATTCATGAAGACCACGGACCGCTCAAGCGCGCCGGTGCGCTCGAAGTCGTCCATGAACTCGTTTGCTTCCTCGGCAGTGATACCCATTGCACCGAACAGCACTGCGAATTCAGAGCCCTCCTCGTCGCCTTCCTCATCGGCGTCGGCAGATTCCTCAGGAACAGTTGCCTGTCGGGCAATCTGGAGTGCGAGATCGTTGTGTGGCAGACCCGATGCGGAGAAAATCGGCAGTTTCTGTCCGCGAACGAGCGTGTTCATGCCGTCGATCGTGGAAACACCCGTCTGAATGAACTCTTCGGGATACTCCCGCGCAGTGGGGTTGATCGCGGCACCGACAATATCGTGGCGAGCATCCGGAACAATATCCGGACCGCCGTCGATTGGTCGTCCAGAGCCGTCGAGAACGCGACCGAGAAGATCCTCCGTGACAGGCATCTTGAGCGTTTCACCGAGGAAACGGACCGAAGAGTCGCGGTCGATGCCTTCAGTGCCTTCGAACACCTGAATAGCAACGTATCCGCTCGATGCTTCGAGTACCTGTCCACGGCGGGTTTCACCGGCCGGTGTCTCGATCTCGACGATCTCGTCGTATCCGATCGGTTCGTCCGTCTCGACAAAGACCAGCGGACCGCTGATCTCCGTGATGGTTTGGTATTCTTTCATTAGTATTTCTCCCGAAGTTGGGCCTTGATCTCCTCTGCGAGGTCGTTGACGAAGTCCTTCGCCTCATCGTCCGGAGTGGTTGCGATTCGGTTCAAACGTGGAGCTGCGTCGATCGACGTGATCTCCTCGACCGGAACACCAGCGTTGAGTGCCTCGAACGCCTCATCGTTGAGGGTCTGGATAGCCGTGAGGATCAGATACGTCTTCTCAGGCGGGCAGTAGCGATCAACATCGTGGAACGCGTTCTGCTGGAGCCACGCTTCCCGAAGGTATCGGGCCACTTCGAGTGTGAGGCGCTGATCTTCTGGGAGAGCGTCCTTACCGACGAGCTGAACGATCTCCTGAAGTTCGGCTTCCTCATCGAGCGTATCGATCGCCCACTGGCGCGTCTCTGGCCAATCGTCGGCAACCTCATCCTCGAACCACGAATCGAGCTGTCCGCGATACAGCGAGTACGACTCGTTCCAGTTGATCGCAGGGAAGTGGCGACGTTCGGACAGATCGGAGTCGAGCGCCCAGAACGTCTTGACGATGCGCAGCGTGTTCTGGGTCACTGGCTCGGAGAAGTCACCGCCCGGTGGCGATACAGCACCGATAACCGAGATCGACCCTTCAGTTCCGTTGATGTTCTCGAAGTATCCTGCGCGCTCGTAGAACGCCGACAGCCGAGCTGCGAGATACGCAGGGTAGCCTTCCTCACCGGGCATCTCTTCGAGACGCGAACTGATCTCCCGCATGGCTTCTGCCCACCGCGAGGTGGAGTCAGCCATCAGAGCCACGTCGTAGCCCATGTCGCGGTAGTACTCCGCGATAGTGATTCCCGTGTACACGCACGATTCACGCGCCGCGACGGGCATGTTCGAGGTGTTTGCGATGAGACACGTTCGTGCCATCAGCGGGTTTCCACTTTGAGGGTCCGGTAGTTCCGGGAAGTCCTCAATGACCTCGGTCATCTCGTTTCCGCGCTCACCACAACCGACGTAGACGACGATGTCGGCGTCTGCGAACTTTGCAAGCGACTGCTGTGTAACCGTCTTCCCCGAACCGAACGGGCCCGGAATCGCTGCGGTTCCGCCCTTTGCGAGGGGGAACAGTCCATCGAGAATGCGCTGTCCCGACACGAGCGGAATCCGAGGCGTCTGTTTGTCGGTGGTTGGTCGCGGTTCGCGCACCGGCCACTCTTGGCGCATCGAGATCTCTTCGCCGGAAGAGAGCGTTGCGACAGTCTCTTCGACGGTGAACGCACCACCTTCGATAGACTCGACCTCACCGCCTTCGTAGTGCGGTGGGACGAGCACTCGGTGCTCGATACTAACCGTCTCATCGACGGCTCCGATAACATCGCCGGGTTCGACTTCATCACCGACCTCGACTCTGGGATAGAACTCCCACGTCTTCTCGAGGTCGATACCAGGAGCGTCGACACCTCGGTCGAGGAACGCTCCCATCTTCGATTCGAGGACGTCGAGCGGGCGCTGGACACCATCGTAGATGGAGTCGAGCATTCCCGGACCGAGGTCGACAGACAGCGGTTCTCCGGTGTTCTCGACCGGCTCGCCGGGAGCGACAGCCGAGGTTTCCTCGTACACCTGAATCGTCGTTTGATTGCCTTCGATTTCGATGACCTCACCCATCAGCCCTTCCTCACCGACGTACACAACGTCGTTCATCCGGGCGTCGAGGTCCGTAGCGGTCACAACCGGACCACTCACGCTCTCGATAATGCCGTCTTCGCTGACGGTCGCTTCCTGTGTTGCCTGACTCATGATTTGGATTGGTTTGAATTGGATTTGGATTTGGTTCGTTTGCTCTGATTTGGACCGGATTGGAGTCGGCTCGTATCTGTGTTGTCTGAAGCGTCCAAATTCAGTTATTCTTCGTCCATTAGATCGATACCGATGGCTCGCTTGATCTGATCTCGCAGTCCGCCGCTCCCGGCTCCGCCACCCAGTGTGACGAGAACGGGCTCAACGCTTGTTTCTGCGGCTTGGCGCACCTGTCTGGACAGATGCGAGAGGTCGTCATCGTGCATCACGACGATACCGACGTCGTCGTCGTTCAGCATGGTTTCGACTGCGTCGTCGAGTTCCTCGGACTTTTGATCGTCAGGGACGTTCTCAAACCGTCGCACACCGGCCAGTCGAAAGCCAGTCGTAAACTCCTGGCTCCCGATGACGCCGATTTCACGACTTTGTCTTTGAGTATCGTTCTGGCGCTGACTCATACGATCACCAGTTCGTCTTCTATCTCGTCGCCTGTCAGTCCTGCCTCTTTGCCGCGTGCGATCGCACGAATGTTGTCTACTTCGCGTTCTTTCGCGCGGATGTACGCGATCACGGGACAGACCGAGAGGGGATAGCGATTCGAGA
Organism: Halocatena marina; assembly: GCF_023276375.1. Lineage (GTDB taxonomy): Archaea > Halobacteriota > Halobacteria > Halobacteriales > Haloarculaceae > Halocatena > Halocatena marina. The sequence continues at coordinate 3,265,275 of NZ_JALLPK010000001.1, forward strand.
GCGTGTCCGCGTATTCGACGAGGGCACGCTCTAGTGCGCGCTCGAATTCGATGAGGCTGTCTGCTGATTCGAGTTCACTTAGCGCCGAATCAAGATCGCCTCCGTATGGACTCTGTCGGACGTACTCCGTGAGTTGATCCATGTTGCCAACGAGCTGTCGCAGCTCGGACTCCTTGAACAATCGACCACCTGAAATGTAGTACGTGCCGGGGTCGATGTCCGCACCGCTCCGCGCTAGTCGAAGCGCGTTCCGGATGTTTCGGAAGTCGATCTCGGCGCGCAACACTTGAATATACAGCCCAGTTGCGCGATCCGTCTCCTCCGGTAACCCTTCGAGCATGTCAGAGTAGAACGCGCGATCGATGGCGTTTTCGAGGGGAACGAGCACACCCGTGTTCTCGTAGTCGTCTAGTGCTGTTGCCAGCGACGGTCCGAACAGGGTGCCCTCGAGCTGTTCGACGACCATTGAGATGGAGTCTGCCCCGACAAGACGGTCTAACTGGCGCTCAGAGAATGCGCCGGCAGGAATGAGATCATCTTCGATCGTCTGCTGATCGGAGTCAGCGTAGATTCCCCGAATGATCGTTTTAACGTTCCACGCGTCGAATTTCCGCAGATAACGCGCGAGGTAATCGTACAGACTGCCCTCGGAAAAGTGAAGCAGATCGTTGAAGTGCTTCGCCAAGTTGCGGTTGAGCGCGTACTCGATGAGATTGACGCCTCTGTAACGCGATCCGAGCGCATTCATCTCAGTTTCGTACTCGGTCTCTTCCATGAACCGGGCGATCTCTCCGGGACCCATGCGAACAAGCTTCCGGTAGTCGTCCTCGTCGAAGAGGACTGCTCTGCGCGAGCGGACTCGCGCTGTGACGTACCCGTAGTTCGCCGTGTCATACGTAACGCTCATTCTTCGAATAGCCTCTCACTCACCTCACGCAGGGAGTCTTCCCAGACATCCTCAAACACCGAATCGAACGTGTTGTTCACACGAATCCGCGAGTTCTCAGTCTCAACGACCACACCACCGAGACAGTCGTACTCGCCGGCGTAGGTGAACTCGTCGTACTCGTTTCCGACACCAGTCCCATCGTCTCCAGCGAGGATCGATTTGATGAGTTCTGCATCGTCGGCACGACCGTACACCTGTATTTCCTCCTCATCAGTATCGAACTCCTCGGCGGCGTCGTCGAGCAGTGCGCGCGTGAGTTCAGCACGATTTTCTTCAATCGATACAATCCGTTCTTCGACCGACTCCCGAACGTCTTCGAGGATATCACGGCGCGCTTCGAGGCGCTCTTGTTTTGCCTCAAGTTTGGCGCTCGAAAGTCGCTGTTCTCGTTCCTGTTCGATCTGTCGTTCGACCTCGCGCTTGCGCTCTTCGACTATCTCGTCTGCGTCCGTTTCGGCCTCTGAAATGATCGATCGGGCCTGCTTCTCGGCGTCCTCGCGTGTATCATTTGCGCGCGCGCGGGCTTCGTCTCGTATGTCCTCTACAACCGTATCAAGGCTCATAATGGGTGATAGGGGGAGTCAGAATCGGCTCTATTGGACAACGAAGACGACAACCAGTGCAAGAATGACTAGCGTCTCCGGAAGAACGGTCAAGATCAGCCCACGACCGAACATGTCGCTGTCCTCAGCGGTGGCACCGACGGCAGCCGCACCGATACTCCGCTCTGCAATGCCTGAGCCGAGTGCGGCGAGTCCAACAGCGATAGCCGCGCCAGTCTTTGGCGGGATTGCGGAAACAGATTCTTGTGCTTGCAGTGCAACGACGCTAAGAAACGCTGTCATAAATTCAAGTTCCATCATGGTGTTAGTGGATTCTCCGTAGGGTTCACTTGTATCCGAACGGTTAGTCGTAGCTATACTGCGTTCATAAAACTTCCCAAAGCAATTTCATCGTGATCATGCGAATATATACCAAATACGGAAACAAGTGACACGTCTTCTTGGCGATTTCCGAAAGCGATTACAAAATACAATGACGCTCTGTGAATAAATCTGGATGTGACGACTACAGAGCGTGGTTAGTCGTCAGTCGTGAACTGGCGCGCATATCCGAAGGGTTGATATTTCTCACCGCCTCCCTCGTAGAACTTCTGGAAGAACTCCACGTATTCGAGACGGAGGGTCTGTAGACCAGCACTCGTGATACCGAGCACCAGCACGAGCAGGTGACCAATGACGAGGATGATCAACCCTGCAACTGAACCAATGAGGAGATCAACTGGGCCAGAGCCGTTGACGAGTCCGGCAAACATCACTTCGTTTGGCGGAATGTCTGCGAGGCTCTTCTTGCTGAAGAAGATGAAGTGATACTCTCCATGGTGTACATACGCTCCAAAGACGAGGAGGTTGACCACAAACGCCATTCCCGCCTTAGCGAGCAACACTGCGGCGATCCGCGTGTACGAGAGGACGTTTGCGAACACTTGCAGGAAGACTGCCTCCACGAACTCTGCGACATCAGCTTGGGCGATCAGGACCAGTCCAACGAAGAATGAAATGAGGCCGAGATAGCCAACCATCGCTGGGAGTCCCGTGAAGCCGATCGCCACCGGATGAGCGTTGAACACCGAGTTCGATCCGACGAGGAAATCAGGTGCAACACCGAAGGGCGGCGTGTTGGCGAAGATCCACGCCCACAGGCCGAACATCATCATCAGCCACGAGCCGCTTTCCAAAATCGCGTCACCAACTCCGTGTGAGAGATTCTCGTAGAAGTCGAACACGTATCCGATGGTCATGTGCGCCATCCCGATCAGCAGACTCACGACGAGCCATAGCTGGGCGTACTCGGCTTCTGCAGGTTGCAGCCCTTTATGCAGTGGCGGATGGCCATGCCAGAGGACTTCTCCAAGGATATGCAGTCCGAAGATCTCACCGTAGAGAATACCGAACAGCATCGTGAAGCCACCTGACCACAGTGCAATCCCACCAAGGCTCTTTGCGACCCCGTCAAACTTCGTGAAGATGTAGTAGCCAATCGCGGCATACAGCACACCGTACCCGAGATCGCCGATCATGAACCCAAACAGCGCGGGGAACGACAGGAATACAATGAACGTTGGGTCAAGCTCAGAGTATTTTGGCCGGTTGATGATCTTGACGAGGGATTCGAACGGTTCGACCGGGTCAGGATTGTCTTGCACAACGGGAGGACTGCTGTGACTCATCGACTGGTCGACGCCACCGTCGGAGACGACCTCTTCGCCACCATCGGTAGTGGCGGCGGCCGGGTCGGGTCCGCCGTGTGTGCCACCAACATCCTCGCGGTCGACGAGGTGTCCCTCCCCGTCGTAAGACGCACGTTCGAGTTCGTCGACTTCGACGTGGTCGCCGACCACGTCATAGAGTCCCTCAACGAGATCAGCGAAGTGTTCTGTTGGGATCCATCCCTCTGAGACGAACGCATTCTTGGTCGTCGCAAACGAAAGCGGCGCTTCTTGCTGCTGGACCTCAATCGTGAGCTTCTCTTCGGCTGCGAGGAGGAACGCACCGTATTCCAACCGTTGCTCTTCGAGCTCATCTTCGACCGTTCTGAGCTTCGATTCGAGCCGTTGGCGGTCGTGTTTCAGTTCCTCGATGTAGTCTTCGGGACTTCCATCCGCGTCGGGAATCTCGTGGAGCGCAAAGTCCGCGCTAACGAGCACATCTTCGATGTCGTCGGTGCGGGCGAACGCGGCGACGACTTCATCCTCTTCGAACACTTCGTAGGCGCTTGCGTCTGAACCTGCCAACGCATTATCGACTGCGACCGCATCACCATCTCCAACCGCGACGGAGATCGAATCGTATCCCGACAGTAGGTCGAGATCAATTCCGAGCGTGGCGAACGGAACCATCGCGTCGATGCGTTCGTTGACCTGACGGAGTTCGTCGTTCAGTTCGTTCCGACGGTCATCGAGTTCGTTGACTGTTTGTCTGACTGTTTCGAGTTCGCTGTCGAGTGCGTCCTCGGTAACAATACGGTTGGGACCCGCATCCTCGTCGTCAATACCGAGGATGCTCTGCAACGAGCGGACAGTGACGAGTTTCTCCGCTGCCTCGTCTGCCCCTTCGATCGGGTCACCAGGATCGAAACCATCCCACCCACCGTCGTAGTCGGTGACGTGCAGCAGGTTCATGTCGTGGATGGTCTCGATCACCTCATTCATGACTTGTCTGGAGCCGGTCACCGACACCCGGCTCATTCGCTCAGGTCTCAGCATTGACGGTCTCCTCGAACGTCGCGAGGATCTCCTCGATCACCTCGTCCTCGCGCTCGTTTGCGTGCGTTTCGAGATTGTCACGTTCTGCTTCGCCCTGTTCGAGGATCGATTGGCGTTCTGCCTCGATCTCCGAGCGGGCTTCACTGAGACGTTCCTCGGCCAACGCATCTGCGTCCTGATTGGCTTCCGAGCGAATCTCGTCAGCACGTTCGTGAGCCTCCGCAATGATCTCGTCGCGGTCGTCTTCCGCTTCGGCGACGATCTCGTCGGCATCAACCTCGGCTTCCTTGATTCGATCCAGAACCTCGGGTCTCGCCATATTTATATCGTTTCGAGATTAGACAAGCGGCTATTTGGTAGTTGCGAAGTGGATTGTACAACCGCAGCAGTAACGGATTTAGCTGTGATGAAACGGGGAGTCGACCAACTCGATTCTATACTCCGGAAGATCGTCCGCGGTGTCGAAACACGTGCTCTCTGACGGTGTCAAAGTCATCATCGAAGGAGTACAGATGCTCACTGTCCGTTCGGTGCACGTGTGCGACGATTACTCCATTAATCAGTGAAAGGGCTTTATCTGTCCGAAGCAGGGAGCGGTCGGTGTCGAAATCGCTCTACTGTCGAGCTGAACGGTATTAACGTGATTAGCTGCTCAATACAGCAGACGAGAGCTGTTCAAACAGAGTATCCGAGCCGAATGACTAGCTTGAGTTGGACTGCATTCCCTCGATTTGAGTGGTGAGGTCGACCATTGGTCATCCAGACCATCAATCCGCAGTATTATGCCACAGTGGCGCCAATCACATCCAATGGGATTCCTCGAAGACAAGGCTCGTGCGCGTGTTTTCTACAAGTATCTCTCGAAGGTGTACGACGAGGTAAACGCATTCATCTGGACCGAAGAGATGCGCACTGAGGCCATCGAACTGGTTGGAATCGAATCCGACGATCGGGTGCTCGATGTCGGCTGTGGGACGGGATTTGCGACCGAAGGGCTGCTCGAACACACCGAGAATCTTCACGGCATTGATCAGAGCATCCATCAGCTCGAAAAAGCGTGGGACAAGTTCGGGACGCAGGGACCCGTCCAGTTCTATCGCAGTGACGCTGAACGGCTCCCGTTCGAGGACGATACGTTCGATGTGGTCTGGTCGTCCGGCTCGATCGAGTATTGGCCAAATCCGGTCGATACACTCCGTGAATGTCGTCGGGTCGCAAAGCCAGACGGGAAAGTGCTCATCGTCGGTCCCAACTATCCGAAGCGGACGCTGTTCCAGAAGTTCGCCGATGCGATGATGCTCTTTTACGACGAGACCGAAGCCGACCGAATGTTCAAGGAAGCTGGTTTCTCTGAGTTCGAACACCATCTCATGGGACCACCACACAGCCCCGAGATTGCGATTACCACGCTCGCTTACCTCCCAGAGTGCGTAGAGCGAACGCCCAAAACAGCGCCTTGAGCCGGCGTTTCGATTGGTTCTGGTCGATCTAATGTGCTCGTATTTCGAGTGTCGCCAGTGCTTGGTCGCCCGTATACAACTGGATCGAGAGCACCGCCCCGGCCTGAAACTGCGTGTTCGTACTCGCAAGCCGGACGCTCGCTGATTGTCCACCAACCCATTGACCGGTGTAGGCGCTGTTGAACGGGCCAGTCGGTCCACTCATGAAACCCTTGGCGGCGAAAAATGGCACCGGTGGTTGATGAGCGATCGGCTCACCGTCAACAGCGATACGGAGTCGGAGTGAAGACGGATCAAGCGCCGCACCGCCACGGTGCGTGAGCGTGATCGTCTGGGTCGTACTGTCGGCGTTAGCTGTGAACGTCGCTCGTGTTGGTTCATCCAGTGAGACGTCGAAGACAGTGAGACCAACCGTCCCCGCCGCAACGAGCGTGATGACGATGAGTAAGACGGTTGCAACGACGGGTGAGACGGCACGGTCCGACACGCGACGGTCTGGTCTCTCGATGCTATATAAAATTCAGTGTCAATCGATGAAGATCCCGTTTCCCCGCGTTACCGGCATCACTAAGGACGGGTCAGAAGAGTATGTTCCCCAGTTGTTGCCATTTATTCTGTCCTTCCTCACGAACCGATAGTCCCGATTTTGGCGGTCCCATGGGCTTTCCAACAGTCACGGAGACCGTTTCGCCGTCAACGGTCGCGTTGATCGTGGACCCGTTGGGTGGCTGGAGCATGTGCAGTTCGCCGTCTTCGGTGGTACCGACTGTCTCTCCATCGACGGTGATGGTGCCGTTGGGTTCCGCATCCGTTTCCGGATCGTTCACGCGGACGATCATATAGCCGCCGGTGTAGGTAGTGTTGGTCTCAAGGGTAAATGGGCCGCTTGTGTTCTGTGGGCCGCGTACGGTGTGTTTGTCGCTGATTAATATTTTCTGATGTTCAGAGAAGATATTCTCCGATGAATGATCAACCATAGACATGAATCCTCCACCACGTCCACGGAATACATAGTGACTCATTCCCGGTAATAATGCTGTGTCATCTGCGTCAATAGATGGATACGATTCGTTGATGATTTTATTTGCCTTATCCTTGCTAATGGAGCCAGTGGTGTTTGGTCCTGCTTTGGCATCAGAGAGATATGCTTCTCGAATATACTGCCCATCATGGATCGTTGCAAGGACGACACCTCGATCAGATGTTCGAACAAAAAACTGCTTTGGGGAACTAGGATCACCGTTTAAGGTAGACTGAGCAATGGGTCGGACAAATCCAATAAGCGGGGTGAGTTCCATCTTAAGTTGTTGTGCCCGATTTGCACTTTCACTCTGCTGTGGCGTACGAAGAATGTACTCGGCGAACACACGGATTTGATATGCTTCGGCAGAGATTGCCGCGAGTTCACGAAGAAACGCCTGTGCCGACAGTGTGCCGTCATTGTAATTCTTGATAGCTTCCTTCTGGCGTGTTTGCAGTTCGACAGTTTGATTTTCAGCCTGATCCAATGCGCTGTTGATAACTTCTTGACGGTCAGAGGCGTTTTTGAGGGTAGCATCAAACGATTTGATACGGTGTCTCCGGTTGTAATTGCTTCCGTCGAAGGCAACCGCTCCACTAACATCAAGCGTAACAGTCTCTATCCCAGTTTCGTTGATCTGGGTCGAATTAATTGCCAGATGTGATACCGAATTGTTGATCGGACGTTTGATCGTCCCCGGCGAGACTGTCCCGGACCCCGACGCCGTTGGGGTGTTTGTCTCAGTCGCCGATAAGGGAACGCCCGCGATGGGGGCAAGAACGAGCGCACACGCGAGGAGAAGGTGCGGAGAGCGCATTAGGAAGGTGTAGAATAGGCTGGAACAAAAACCTCATGAGACATAGTTGATCAGTGTTAACACACTGTTTGTGTCTCCGATTGTCTCGAATATTTCCCACAGACACCCCCAGAGTGGGGTTTCAGCACTGTTCACTGCATTTGTCAGTGTGGCACACTCAGGAAAGACCGACAGTAAGTGTTTTCCTACCGGAGCAATCACAAGATGGTATGCGGACCGGGGTTATCCTTGCCCTCCTCATAGCGGTCTGTGTCCTCTTTACCGTCCACGGAAGCACTGCTCCGGTCGATGCTACATCGTCTTCTGTCGTGAACGGGTCGGAGACAGTAATCGAAATCCAACTCCAGTCGGATGGAGACGCCAATATCTCTGTCGAGACGGTCATCCCGCTTCGAGATGCAAACGACACAGCGGGATTCAATCAAACAAAGGAGGATTTTAGGGCAGGGGGTTTTGAAGGAGAAACCATCGATGTGTTTCGCCAAGCAGCCGCGGCATCGGACGACGAAACGAATCGATCGATGGTTATCGATAACGAGAGTGTTAGTAGAACTGCATACATCGAAGAAGATGCCGGAAAGTACGTTCTCGAATTCACGTGGTTGAACTTCGCAAACCGAACCGTAACGGAAGAAGGAATTATTCTCAAAACGAATGATTCCTTCAGGACGGCTCAAGGAACATGGTTATCGGTACTGGGATCGAACCAATCGCTCGCTATCCGTGGGCCAGAAGGGTATCAACTTATTGACTCTCAACAGAAGATTGAAAATAGGTATATCGTCTGGTCCGGCCCTCGGTCGTTTACTCAAGGAGACTTTGCCATCACGTACGCCGATTATCGAATTCCCCAGTCGACGCCATCACCAAACGGACCGTTCGAATTCGATATTCTGTCCAACCCTGTTATTGGACTATCGATGATCATTGCACTCGTTGCGATCATCTCGGTCGGTGTTTTTGCGTTCTCACGGCGTGACGGATTGTTGCGGCGCGTGACGACCGATGGAGGCGTGGGGATGCGCAGTACGAACGCGTACGAACCATCACCCACTCCAGACAGTGATATCGATCAAAGCGACAGCACCGAAGCTGATACAGACACCGATGTCGCCAGTACAGACACCGACACTGACGACGATTCCGCGTCCGGTGAGAACGGAATTGATGTCGAGCTACTGAGCGATGAGGAGCGAGTCGAACGGTTGCTGGAGGAACGCGGTGGGCGGATGAAGCAGGCGAATATCGTTCGAGAGACGGATTGGTCGAATGCAAAAGTCTCACAACTACTGTCAGCAATGGATGAGGATGGTCGCATCGAGAAGCTCCGCATCGGGCGCGAGAACCTAATCAGTCTCTCTAACCACGGCGAGAACGATCAAAATAGTTCCTAAACGTTTAACACGAAACGGAAGGGAGTACTGGGTGTCTATGAAGATACTCGTCACCGTCAAGGAGGTGGCCGAGGCCGAAGATGAATTTGAAATCGACGGTCTCGATATCGATGAACGCTATCTGGAATACGACCTCAACGAATGGGACGAGTACGCCATTGAAGAGGCCGTCCAGATCAAAGAGAGCGGGGACTGCGAGGTCGTTTCTGTTACGATCGGTCCTGAGCGGTCCGAAGAAACCATTCGCATGGCACTCGCAAAGGGTGTCGACCGTGCTATTCGCGTCTGGGACGACGATCTCGCGTCGGCAGAGATGATCGACATCGGTACGAAAGCCGATATTCTCGCGTCAATCGTCGAGGAAGAGGACCCAGACCTTGTACTGACTGGCGTCCAAGCCAACGACGACAGTTTCGGTGCGACTGGTGTCGCACTCGCCGAAACGATCGGCTTCGAATGGGGTGCGGTTGTCAACGCGCTCGATCTCGATCGTGATGACGGAGTTGCCCACGTCCGACGTGAACTCGAAGGTGGTATCGAGGAACTGACAGACATTGAGATACCAGCTGTTCTGACGATCCAGACAGGAATCAACGAACCGCGGTACGCCAGTCTCCGGGGCATTCGGCAGGCACAGAGAAAGCCACTCGACGTGAGTACGCTCTCTGATCTTGGACTGGGCGAAGATGTTCTCGAAACACCCGTCAGTCGCACTGCGATGTACGAACCCGAAAGCGAGGGCGAGGCCGTCGTTTTCGACGGGAATCCCGAAGAGAGCGCCACACAACTCGCTGATCTCCTACGAGATAAAGGGGTGGTCGAAGGATGAGCGGCGATGTACTCGCCATCACCGAGCACCGACAAGGAGAACTCCGTGATGTGAGCTTCGAGCTTATCACTGCTGGCCGACAGCTCGCGGACGATCAGGGCGGCGATCTCCATCTCGCTGTTATCGGTGGCGACGTCGATACCTTCGCATCAGAGCTGAACAGAGAGAGTGTCGACACCATCTTCACAGTCGCAGCGGGAGAGGAGTTCAACCACGACACGTACACGCAGATCACAGAGCAGCTCTATGCCGAAGTCGAACCCGACGCGCTGTTGCTCCCGAACTCCGTCAACGGACTCGATTACGCACCCGCCATCGCCGGTCGTCTCGACGTTCCCCTCGTCACCGACGCTATCTCGCTCTCGCGTGCTGATGGAACGCTGGAAGTAGCACGCGAAATGTACGGCTCGAAGGTAGAGACGACCGTTACTGTCGATGCTGATACCGCCGCAGTGAGCATCCGCCCGGCCGAATGGGAAATCACCGAAGGAGAGGGACAGGGCGATGCCGAGGTCCGCAGCTTCGACGCCGACATCGACGAAAGCGCCGTCAAATCGACTGTAACCGGCTTCGAGGAAGTCGCAGGCGGCGATGTCGACATCTCCGAGGCGAACTTCCTCGTCTCGATCGGACGTGGTATCGAAGAGGAAGACAATCTTCCGCTTATCAAAGATCTTGTCGAAGCGACCGACGCCACGCTTTCTTCCTCACGGCCGATCGTCGACAACGGCTGGCTGCCGAAAAACCGACAGGTTGGCCAGTCGGGGAAAGTCGTGACACCGGACGTGTATCTTGCGATCGGAATTTCAGGAGCAGTCCAGCACGTCGCTGGGATGAAAGGATCTGATACGATTGTCGCAATCAACACCGATTCAAACGCGCCGATCATGGATCTCGCCGACTACGCCATCGTCGATGATCTCTTCGATGTCGTTCCGCAACTCATCGAAGCGTTCGAGTAACGCAGCTACCGTCTTTATTCTTCACCAGAGGACGACTGGCCAGACGAATTTGAACAACGCCCAGATCAGTCCAGTGAGGATGATCGTCATGATGACGTTGAGAATGATGCCAGCTCGCATCATGTGTCGCTGTTCGAGGTAGCCGCTGCCGAAGACGATAGCGTTCGGTGGCGTTGCAACGGGGAGCGCGAACGCAAAGCTCGCAGCCACCGCCCCACTGACCGCAAGGAAAATCCCAGCGGCCACATCCGATAAACCGAGCGTGGCAGCGAATGCGCCTCCGATACTGATGAGCACAGGTATGATGATCGTCGCGGTCGCTGTGTTCGATGTCATTTCAGTGAGGAAAATGACCAGCAACACAACTGCGCCCACGACGAGGACGATTGGCGCACCAGTCAGTCCACCAAAGATGGTCTCGGCGATCCACTTCGTCGCACCGGTGTCCGCAAGCGCGTCTGCAAGCGCGATCCCACCACCGAATAGGAGAATCACACCCCAGTCAATATCGGCGAGTTCCTCCCACTCCATTGTGTCCGCGAGGACGAGCGCGGGGATGGCGTACAAGCCAACCATCACGTAGTAGAGAAGTCCTTCGTGACCACTGACGCCGAAGATCGTCATTCCCTCGCCGCCGAAGATCGTCCGTGCCCACACCGCGGGTAAATACGGCTCGATGAATCGATCGAATCCGCCGACCACCCACAGTAACGCGGTTGCCGTAAAGATATAGACGACACGCCGACCGCGAGTGCTGAGTTCGCCCTCCTCACGCAGGTACGTTCGGGCTTGTTTGCGCGCGTCCTCAACGGTGTCCACCTGCGGTGGATAGAGAAGATAGGTAAGGAGATACCACACGATCGGGAGTGTTACAATAACGATTGGCAGACCGATGAGGAGCCACTCGCTGAAACCGATCTCGTAGTTAAGGATCGCGTTGAGCTGCGATGCGAGAATAGCGTTCGGTGGCGTTCCGATGAGTGTACCGACCCCACCGACGCTCGCTGCGTACGCAGTGCCGAGGAGCATGGAAATCTGAATGTTCGTGAATCCATCTCCAGCTTCTGCGAGTCCACCATCCGTAGCGACATCGGAGTCTACGTCTGCGCTTGGACTGTCAGCCCCCGACGCGATCTCTTCCCGACCGATGATCTGTGCGAGCACACCGAGAGCAATTGGAGTCATCATCGCCGCTGTCGCAGTATTCGAGACCCACATCGAGAGGATCGCGGTTGCGAGCATCACGGCGAGAACCAGCCGTCGAGGAGAAGTCCCCATCGTCGCCATCATATACAGCGCGATCCGTCGGTCGATATCGTATTTCTGGAGCGCATTCGCCAGCATGAAACCGGCGATGAACAGGAAGATGATGTGGTCAGCAAATCCTGCGAGCGCTTCATCAATGTTTGCGTACACGCCGAAGCCAGTCAGAAGAATAGGAATTGATAATGCCGTTACGGCAAGTGGGAGCACGCCAGACACCCACAGTACACCCGCGAAGAACATGGTCGCCAGCGCGTATTGACCCCGTGCTGGTAATCCATCTGGTGTTGGCAGCACCCCAATCATCAGCGCACCGAGGAGTGCGATACCAAACACCATGACTCGACCGCGAACACCCGTTATCCATCTATGTATCATTGATACACGCACTCATTTAGGTATACATATTTAACAGTTACGGAATATTGATCATTTATTAGTATAGAACGTGATCGATAATCTCAGAAATTTTCGGCGATCGCTCTGATCTGCTCTTCCGTCAGCTCAGCTGAGTACAGTGCGAAAAGGGTGTTGCAGCGGGACGGTGAAAGCGCACGAGAGCCGTTTTCGAGCATCGAGATGTGTGCTTGGAGAATGTCGTCTATCTCGCGCTCGACGGTGCGCTGCTCGTAGTCTGCGGCGACGCGGAGCAGACGCCACGCGAGGGGAGAAAGATCAGCTGGTTCTACCGACCTCGGCGCTGCCATCGATCGAATGAGAAGCGCGAAGAATCATAAAACGCGTGATGCAGCGGCGTGATAGCACTATGGCCCTTGTTTTCGTATGCACGCGTAATCACAGATTCACTAGGCTGCCATTCCATTCGTCACCTACAAACCACACCACACCAAGTATCGATACGATGGAGTATCTGCAAACCCGCCGAGACCGCGTCGAGGAACGGTTGGAAACGGTGCTCGACGGCGTGGCTCCAAGCGAACTCGCTTCGGAGGTACGACACGTTTCTTTGGCGGGGGGCAAGCGTGTCCGACCCACCGTAACTGTTCTCGCCTGCGAAGCCGCCGGAGGAACGGTCGAGGATGCACTCGATTTTGCGGTCGGGGTCGAACTCGTCCACAACGCCTCGCTCGTCATCGACGACATCATCGATGAGGCAGATCTCCGGCGAGGCGTCGCAAGCGCGTGGGCCGAATTCGGCTACGGACCAGCGATCATCGCAAGCGATGGGTTGCTCGGTGAGGCGTTCTTCCTCTTTTCAAGCGACGAACGGGCCATGCAGGTTGTCGCAGAGGCAATGGTCGAGCTCGGAGAGGGAGAGGCGACGGAACTCGTTGCCCGTCCCGAAACAGAAGCAGAGTATATGGTACTCGCCCGCCGGAAAACCGGCGCACTGTTTCGTGCCGCTGCTGAGCTCGGAGCCATAGCCGCGGCCGCTGACCCCTACACCGTCGAAGCGTTCGGCCGATACGCAGAACGGGTCGGAGTTGCCTTCCAAATACGCGACGACGTACTCGATGCCACCGCCGAAACGGAAGCGCTGGGAAAACCAACCGGACAGGACGCAGCGATGGAACGCCCCTCGATCGTCCAAATCGCCGAACTCTCACCCGAAGAGGCGAACCAACGCGCGCGCGAACAGGCTGACGCTGCCCTCGACGCACTCGCAACAGCCGACGCAGGGAGCAACCAAAACCAAAACCAAAGTCAAAACCAAAGTCAAAACGAGAATCAACAAGCGCTCGAATACCTCCGCGATCTCGCGGAGTTCGTCGTTGTCCGCGAGCGGTAACCGCCGACTCGTTCTCCAATACGATCTACGTCAACGGACGGAACCAGACTGCTGCGACGAGCAGTGCAAGGAAGACGTACGAGCCGCGGATCAGAATCATTGTCGTGTGTTTTGCATCCATTCGTCTGGTGACGGTAGCGATAGCAGCGAACGCGACGACAGCGACGATGCTGCTGGTCGGAAAGACCCCTAGCACAGCCAATACGACGACAACAGCGAGACCGACGGTCATGAGCGCAAAGGCGCTCTGTCGTGCACGGTCACGGCCAAGAGCGACTGCAGCGGTTCGTTTGTCGATGGAACGGTCGTACTGGTAATCTTTCGCGTCGTCGATGACTTTGATCCCTGAGAGAATCACGAGGAACACCACGCCGAACGCGACCACGGTCGTCGAAAGTGATCCTGCTTGCACGTAGTAGCCGCTCACGAGGGTGAAGGCGATACCGAGTGGATAGCCCATCGTGGTCGTCATAGGATTCGAATCGAGTTGTGGAGCGTGGAAGTAGGCGATGAGCCACCCGGGAAGTGTAAGAAGCGCAGCGACTGGGCCGACAGCGAGGAAGATGAGCGCCAATCCCGAAAAAACGAGCGCCGATGCACCGATGAGAGCAATGTGGCAACCGTGGGCAGTTAACGGGTGATCGTCATCCTCATCACGAACGTAAAAATCGACGTAGCCGTCTTTGATATGCGCGGTGTAGAGTTCACAGAAGACGACAACGGCGTGGAGCACCGCGAGGGTAAGTGTGACCTCCCGAGCAAGGATCGAACCAAACACGCTCGCGGCAACTGCAGGTAACATGAATACTGGATGCACCTGTGAAGCGAGAGCGCGGAGCGTTGCCAACGCCCCAGTACCGTGGCGTGCGATTGCCATAATATGCGTATCGATCGTTAGGGCAATAAACAACCGGGAGAATCATCAGTTGTTTTAGTTACACATGAATTCACTAACAGAAAATACACGCTATCTCAGCCATTTCTTTGTCGCTGCTATCTGAACACAAAGCTCACGCAAATAATCGCGCCCATCTGTCGAGCAATTACTCTCTTCCGTGCCGCGTTACGCAGTTAGACAGTCCAATGATCTCGACTGGCTCTGAATTGTCAGGCGAATAGACGACCATCTGTCCTTTTTCCATGTACGGGACTTTCGATTCGAGCGTCGAAGGAATGTTGACGGATTGGATGGCATCTTCGTCGCCGAGATTGAGGACAACCGTCGTGTTCACCTGCTTGAAGACAGGATCAGCAATATCCTGTGGATCCTGCGTGATGAGAAAGAGCCCGAGTCGTTCCTTACGGCCCTGTTTTGCGGCTTCTGTGAACTTCCCGATGACCTTTCGCGCTTGTGCGCTCTCGGCGTCGGTGAGGAAATTGTGCGCCTCGTCCATACCCACGATGAGCGGCGTTTCTTCGATACGCTCGTACTTCGGATCGTTCGAAAGCTTCTGATCGACGAGGAGACTCGACAGCGCGAGCACGATCGTCTCCTTGTTTCGTGAGCTGTTGAGGTGGTACGTCGGGACAACCGTCAGTCCACCCGGACGGACGAGCTCGTGAATCAAGTCGGTGACGGGTGTGGCGTCTTGGTCGAAGAGATCTGAAAAGCCGCCAGTACGCCGGAGAACCGCGTTGAACGTGGCCTCGTGGATCTGACCGCTTTCAGAAAGTTCCTCGCGCAACCCGGGACTGAGGAAGGAGCGAAAATCCTTGTAGGTCCCAGCATCACCGTACTGCCGGAAGAATCGATCGAGCAGCTCAGTGATCGCGTTGTACTGATTGTCGTTCAATCCGCCGCGCGCAACGAGCCACTTGTTGTCTTTGACCATCGAGAACGGGATGGTAAACTCGACCTGTTCGGCCCGGTGGTGATTCGCCGCGTAGCTTGCGTTTCCGACGTTCGGGACGAACGCGATGGTGTCGTCGTGTCCTCCATGCGCGATCCCCTCACGCTCGTACTGCCGAGCAGTATCGGCATCAAGGTCCGCGTTGTCGTCATGCATCTGTGCGTACTCGTCTTGTGGATCGAACTGAACGACCGCCATCTGGGGCGACCGACCGTCGTCCATTTCGTACCGGCGACCGAGATACTGGCGGAGAATGTTCTTTGCGCCGTGTGTTTTCCCGGAGCCGGTACCTCCGGCGATGAGCGTATGGCGGAACACGAGCGGATCACCCGCATCGTAGTCGTCTTTCAGCCGGTAATCGATGGTCGGTGGCTGAGCAGCCGTCTTCACCCTCTGGCCGCCAACTGCAAGATGACCGAGAAAGATCCCGTCATCAGGTATTTTCAGTCCCGTCTTGATCTCCTCGGTGTCCGTCGCAGACCGAACAATCGTCTCAGGGACTGGTACGCGGTCTGTCATTCGGCGCTTTAGCTCGCCACCCTCTTCGTACAACACTGCGACGGGTTCGAGCGTGGCAATGAACTTGTAGTCGTGCTCGTCGATCCCTTGAGAGCGCATCGCGCGGCGCGCGTGAATCTCGTTCGCATCGTCTGAACGAAACTCCTGTGCGTATTCGAGTGCCGTAATGCGCGCGAACAATCGCTCACCATCAGGATACGATGCGATCAAATACGTGCCGATGCGGACCGACCGTCGATTCTCGACGGTGATGTACGCATGGAGGCTCGTATTATCGACTTCCTCGTCGATGCGTAGCCCTTCCGACGCCGAGAGAATGCCGATCCCTTGGTCGCTCCCGACGAGTGAGACGTCCATCCGATCGAAATCGTCCGCATCGGAAGTGGTGTCTGTACTATCGGTACCAGTTTGAGTGGTGTTATTCGTGTTTCCATTCTCGGTATCATCTTGTTGAAATCCAGTGAAATCCCCAATATCAGGCATATGTCCCAGTTCCATCCGAATGCTTAAAATACGTTTTTCCGGTTGCGAACACGAAATCACTCCAAACAAAACGTGAATTATTCGCGCAGCTACGCCTGTCTTTTCTCCGTTTCGAATTCGACGTCGACCTCCGAAACACCAATCCGGGCGAACTGTGTTCGGATGTGATCTTTTGCGCCAGAGAGCGCTTGATCTTTTGTTTCGAATCCACGAGGGATGGGTGTCTCGAATGCGATGCGTATCGTTGTTTCGTTGATTTCGAACGTCGACCCACCGCTTTCGACCTCGTAGAATTCATCGCAGAGTAGCACATAGGGGGCGTCTTCGTCGGGTGCGCCTCGAAAGGATGGCGCATCCTCACCACGTTCGTAGATGATCGCGGTAAGTGCAGTCCCACCAGCACGACCGACAACGTGTAGCATAGATTCGGTACCGGGGCAGGCCGGATAAATTCTCCTCAATCGTGATTTGAGCGTCGAAAACAGCACGGAGATTTCGCCCTGATTTTGTGTTGCTAGTCCAGTCCCCACTGTTCGCTTCGTTTTGTGTCGTAGTTCATATCCCGCTCTGAGTCGAGCGTTTCTGCAAGCGAGTCCTGAAGCGCCTGTGTTTCGTGTTTGCTGATCCGTGCTAAGCTGTCGGCTTTTTCGATTGCGAGCGGCGGCCCTCGTTCGATGGCGACGCCCTTCAGTACTTGTGTGATGATTTTCTCGCGTCGGTCGGCATCGTGTGTAAAGACAGCAGGGGCTTCGATCCGGTAGATGACATCATCGCGGGGATCGTGCATCACACAGAAGGTAACCTCGTACTCCTCTGGACTGAGTTCACGTTCGAGATCGAATGCGTCGTCGAGCGTCGAGATCGCGCGGTCAGATCCACCACGAGAGACGAACCAGTTCGTGAATGTCAGCGTATCACGATTTCGGTCGCTTCCGTCGGAGTCCTCGGACTGTTCGGAGCGGCCGAGCACCTGTGAGAAAAACGCGGCGTCATTCACCCATGGAGCGTTTCCTCGCGCTTGACGAACCGTTCGCGTGATCGACCGTGAGAGTGGTGTCTTGACGAACCCGACGAGCGGAACGTCGCGCTTTGCGAAGTTCTCGACAAGCTCGATGTAGTTTTCCACAACGTCTCGTGGGCGTTCGTTCTCGACGAGAAGATCCGCAAGCTCCGGTTCCCGGTACGACCAGTTCAACAGACCCTTGGGATAGATCGGCCCATCTAGAATCAGCAGGTCCTCGACGACCTCTGCTTGCGTGCAGGCGTGCTCGCTTTCGGCGAGATACAGCGCAAGCTCGTGGACAACAGCGGATTCATAGCGACTCACACGAGGAGCATGGAGGACGCGCTCGCGCGTGTAGCCCTCGTCTCGCATCTGCCAATCGTCGTGGAAGTCGACTGTCGCGTCGTTCGAATGGACCGTCATGACGACGGTCCGCGACCGATGGAGTTCGAGATCCGAAGGCACTGCGCTCATTGCTGCTTGTGCCACATCGAGCACGAGCCCGTTCTTGAACGTCGTTGGGTTGATCGTTCCGGAATCAACGCCGTGGCGGGTCGGAAACTGGTCGTCAGAGAGGGCAATGTCCTCAATTGTCACCATTCGCCGATGTTGCTCGTCGACCGGCTCGACGACAATTTCACCATCGTTTCGCAACGGATCGAGCCACTCGTCCCAGACGGTCGCGGCGAAGTCCCGATGATCGCTCGCATCGACATTTCGCTTGATGCGACCGGCGAGCTGCGTGATTCCCTTAAAGTGAACTGGGTCGAGCGTCATGGCGCTGTCGTCACTTGCGAGAAACAAAAAGCCACCGCGAACGTCACTCAGTCAGACGCCGCATCTGAAAGCCGGCCGTTCAGGCGCGGATACGAGCGATCATCGTTTAGCGAACAGACAGAGTCTACCAAAGCGAAGGCTAGTTACCCGGTGGTGGCGAGCATTCGTGTATGGACGCGGCGCTCGTCATTCTCGATGGGTGGGGGCTCGGTTCGGGCGAACGTGACGCGGTTGCAGCCGCTCGAACGCCGAATTTCGACCGAATTCAGGACGAGGGTGCGGTCGGCACGCTCGAAACGCACGGGAGGGCCGTCGGGCTCCCCGAGGGACAGATGGGGAACAGCGAAGTCGGCCACCTCACGATCGGTGCGGGTCGGATCGTACAGCAGAGTTCGACGCGCATCTCGGATGCGATCGATGACGGAACTGTTGTCGAGAACGAGGCGCTTTTGAGCGCGATCGAGTACGCCGCGACACACGATGGACACGTTCATTTCATGGGACTGGTCAGTGACGGCGGGGTCCACTCTGCACAGTCGCATCTCCACGCACTGATCGAGTGTGTTGCCGAGCATGGAGTCCCAGCAGTCACACACGCGTTCACGGACGGACGCGATACGCCTCCAAAGAGCGGGTCGACCTATCTACGCGAGCTTCAGGCAGTCACCGACGACGTTGGAACAGGCCACGTCGCCACGGTGTCGGGGCGCTACTACGCGATGGATCGGGACGAGAACTGGGAGCGGACGAAACGCGCCTACGACGCCATCGTTCACCGCGAGGCGGAGTACACTGCTCCGAGTGCCGTCGAGAGTGTCGAGCGCGCATACGAACGCGGCGAAACGGACGAGTATATTGAGCCGACGCTCGTCGAACGCGAGGACACCCAACTGACAGACGACGACGCGGTCGTCTTCTTCAACTTTCGGGCGGATCGAGCGCGCCAACTGATCCGACTGTTGGCCGACATCCGTCCCGACTGGCCGTTTGAGACCAATCCACCGACAGCGCACGTGGTGACGATGACCGAGTACGACGCCACGTTCGATCTGCCGGTCGCCTTTCCGCCGAACGAGCCACACGATACGCTCGGTGAACGCGTCGCAGCAAGCAGTCGGACACAGCTTCGGATCGCAGAATCAGAGAAGTATGCTCACGTCACGTACTTCCTCAATGGCGGACGTGAGGTCGAGTTCGAAGGAGAGATCAGAACGATCGTCGATAGTCCCGACGTTCCAACGTACGACCAACAGCCAGAAATGAGCGCGCTCGAGGTGACGGATGCCGCTATCGAGGTCATCGAACGCGACGATCCCTCGTTACTCGTGCTCAACTACGCGAATCCGGATATGGTCGGTCACACCGGTGACTACGCGGCTGCTATCGAAGCCGTCGAAGCCGTGGACGAACAGCTAGAACGGCTCGTCGAAGCCTGCCACACCGCCGGCGCGCACGTGTTCCTCACCGCTGATCACGGCAACGCTGATGACATGGGGACAGTCGATGATCCACACACCGCACACACGCTGAACCCGGTCCCATTCGTCTCGTCACCAGTCGAGAGCGACAGCAACCACGCAGTCCGCGACAACGGAACGCTCGCTGACATCGCGCCGACGATTTTAACGGTCATGGGAATCGAGACACCCGATGCGATGACAGGGGAGTCACTACTCAGATAATCCCGTCCTCAGGCTTCGTGGATCGTCTCGCCGCGATGGAGTCGTTCTGCGATCGTGTAGGTTTGTTCTGCTTCGCGCCGTGTCGGGAAATGGGCCGACATATAGCGTGCTGTCGCAACGAGGGCCATTCGCTGATCGGACTCGTGTGCTGTGCAATCGAACTGCCGGAACGCAGCCTCGACGTTTTGGAGCGTGTGGAAATTTGCATCCTCACGGAGGAGACCCTCTCCCAATGTCTGTTTTAGATCCGCAGGATCGCCACCAGCGTCGAAGTGTTCGTTCACCAATCCGGCAGCCTCATTCACGTACCCCTGTTCGTCGAACGCTTCCAACAGTTCGTCTCGGATGTCGGCAGGTGCTCGATCCCCTGCGTCTGGTTCGGGGATCGGTGCCGGTGGCGTGTTCAGAAAGCGATCGAGGTAGACGCTCATTGCGGCATCGAGACAGCCACGATAGACTTCGATAGCGTCGGTTCGGCGGGCCATACCGTGGACAGCGTTCGCATACGAGAACGTGTGGTGGACGGTGTTCCAGTCGGAAAATTCGTTGCTAGTGGAAAAGCGGGTCGTCCGTCGCACTGCTGCTGCGGTAACCGCGCTCGCCAACTGTTCGCTCGTCGCACCCGCGCGGATGGCATCTGTGAGTGTCTCCATAACTGCGTGGGGATCGTCGACGAGGAGCTCCGCAACGAATTCGTCTGGACGCTCCCACGTTTTTCCCTCACCTGCTGCGACGAGATCTGGCAGACGATCGTGGGCATCGAAGCAGAGCTGTGCGACGTCGATGGGTTGACGCCACGCTGAGCGCTCTTCGCTCCGGCTTGCGTTCGTGATCTGTGGAACGGTCGAGGCGAGGATCGGGCCAGCGTGCTCCCATCCGAGATGGTCGATGGTCTCGAAGGCCTTGTTGATGAAATCAAGCGTGTGACCGGTGTCCATGTAGAGGTGATCGGTGACGGCAGCGATCATCACCTCAGCGACATCGGCTGGTGAGAGATTCTCGACCGCAGTGAGAAGGCACCGCTCTGCTCCATCCGCATCTCGTACCTCGCAAGTTTCGCGGAACCACGTCTTGAGACGCTCTTTCCCGAGCGATCGATTCTCGAACTGATACTGACTGAATCGCGGCGGCTCACCCGCACAATCGTCTGCAACGTACCGAACGCCGGTGTAGAGCGCGCGTTTTTTCTCGGAGACTGCGAGATCACCGTGCAGGTTCGCCATTGCACCGAGAATCGTTAGCCCCGGTCCCCAACCCATATTCCGGTATTTCGTCCCGAAGTTCACGCCCGTTTCCAACGGCGTATAGAATCCCTCATCTGCGGCTTCGAGTCCAAGAACCGCCTTCGCCATGACGAGGCGCAGATTCTCCTGGAGACCGTCCGCGAGTCGATTACGCCAGTGCGTTTCTACGGAAACAGTACTCTCCGGGTCGGGATCGAGATACACGCCATCATCACGCAACTCGACCGGGAATGTCTGTACGTCGTCTGCCCAGATGTCGAACGTATCGCCCTCGGAAAGCTCAAAGCGCGCGTGGTGCCAATGACACGTGAGAATCCCATCCTCGACTGTGCCCTGTGTCAGCGGAAATCCCATGTGCGGACACCGATTGTCGACGGCGTACACTTCGTCTTCGTGGTGAAACAGCGCGATCGCGTGGCCAGGATTGACGACCATGCTCTTTGCTTCTTCGAGAGCAGATCGGTCAGCGACACGAACGTACTCAGAACTGTCAGTTGCCATATTGTGACATGGGTACTCATTGCACAAAACTATTCCCTGAACGTTGTTTTTGTAAATTTTCCATACTGATCGGAAGCCGTTCTTTTCAAGTAGCTCAACGGCCAATAGCTCTTAGAGAATGAGCGAGGACTTTTATGACGTGCTTGGCGTCTCTCGTGATGCATCGGAGGATGAAATTAAATCGGCGTATCGGGAAAAAGCATCAAAGTACCACCCGGACGTAAGCGACGACCCGAACGCCGAAGAAAAGTTCAAGCAGGCTAAGAAGGCAAAGGAGGTCCTCACCGATGATGAGGCGCGTCAAGCGTACGACCAACTGGGACACGATCGTTTCGAAGAAGCCGAAAAGCGGGGTGGCTTTGGTGGCGGTGGTGCCGGTGGCGACCCGTTCGGCGGCTTTGGAGGAAATGGTGGCCCATTCGGCGATATGAACGACATCTTCGAGCAGTTCTTCGGCGGGAGACAACGCCAGGGGAACGCCACACGACAGGGACGTGATCTCCAAACCAGACTCACAATCGAGTTAGAAGACGCATACCACGGCACCGAGAAACAGATGACGATCAATCGTCCCGAGCGCTGTTCTGACTGCAATGGAAAGGGACATCCACCTGATGCCGACGCACAGACGTGCTCAGGCTGTAACGGCAGTGGACAACAGACACGGGTTCAACAGACTCCGCTCGGTCGTGTGCAGCAGACGATGGCGTGCCCAGAGTGTGAGGGTTCGGGGACCATCTACAGTACGAGTTGTTCGGCGTGCCACGGCGACGGTCAGGTGATGAACGAGGCGACGCTCATGGTCGATATCCCTGCCGGTATCAGTAGCGGGCAGACGCTCCGATTGGAGCGAGAGGGTGCTCCGGGCGAGAACGGCGGCCCGAACGGCGACCTTCTGGTCGAGATAACCGTCGAATCGCATGCTGATTTCGAGCGCGAGGGAGACGATCTCATCTATCGACTCCCGATCTCGTTCCCACAGGCTGTCTTCGGAGACGAACTCGAAGTGCCAACGGTCGACGGCGCTGCGACGTTCGACATTCCCAAAGGGACCCAAAGCGGTGAGACGTTCCGACTCCAAGGGAAGGGAATGCCGCGCCTACGACGGCGCGGGTCCGGTGATCTCTACGTGTACGTGCAGGTCGTCACGCCCGAGAGCTTGAACGAAGAGCAGCGCGAATCGCTGAAAGCGTTCGCTGAGGCTGGTGGCGAAGAGATCGACGTGAGTGAAGGCTTCTTCGAGAAGATTAAAAATTCGCTGTGAGCCGTGTCCGCCGATTGTAGTGGGCACGACGTGAAAATTGAGTAGTGTATCGACGGCGCTTAGGTCACACCTCACAAAGCAGTGGAGTAGTAGTATGAACGTCCTCGGTGATCTCCTCGCACGCGACCGGCGAAGCGACGCGTCAGCACTCCTCGCGTCTGCTACGGGACACGAATACGACTACCGGCGTTTCTGTACAACCGCGTGGAAGGTCGGTAATTTCCTCCGTCATTTCGGGGTGCGCGATGGGTCGACAATCGCACTCGCCGAGGATCCACAGCCACAACCAATCCTCGTATTCCTCGGAACAGCGCTGCTTGGCGGGATTACACAGATCGATCCACCACGGAAAACCGATGCACGAGTTCTAATAACTCCCGCTCAAGCGATAACAGAGACCAACGCGGACAAATGCGAAGGCGAGCGTGTGTCCGAGAGCGAGGATGAGGATGAAGATGAGAATGACGATGACGATGAGTACGAGTACGATCTCCCGATGGGGGGGCAACGGATTGTCTACGGTGGTCCGTCTAACGATCCGAGCGTTGAGTACTTCGAGCAGGGCGTGTGGAGCGAGAATCCGACGAAGCCACCAGGTAGTACTGGACCAGATCAGGCAGTGCTCCGATCTACTAAGAGCAAAAGGACGTACACACACGCTGAGATACTCAATGCTGCTCGGTCGATCGTCGGCGCATGGGGACTCACAGAGGACGACGTTGTCGCCATCCGAACACCACTCCGTGAGCCAGAGACAATCGCAGCTGGTGTCGTTGCACCGCTACTGGTTGGTGGAACCATCCTACTTCCTGACGAAGAAAGCGTTGGTGACTACGCAATCGCAAACGCCGCACCAGAGCCACGAGTAATACCACCGGACACGATCAAATTATAGGAGCAGCGATTGGGTCGCCCCAGTAGAGTAGAAATTGCTGCATCTCACACTTATCGGAGGCACCACGTCTCACACCCACCGAATCGATCCGCCGAGATCGATCGGCGGAGTACCGACAGCGTAGCCTTCGACTGATCCGTTTGGTCGTGCCCGGAAGACGATCGCGGGATTGTGTGCAACGCGTGGTTGTTCGCCTTTGATAGCGTTCCACTCATCATCACGGAAAGAAGAACAATCGACGAGCAACAGCGCGTTGGGGTGCGCATCGAGTTGGTTGTCGGTTTTGGCTGCTGCTGTCTGTTTGAGTGCAGCGGTAGGCGTATCTACTACCCGTCGCGTCGGTGGGCGAGGGCGGGTAACTTCGACGAGGACCGGATCTGCGTTGGCGAGATCAACTCGAAAATCAAGCGCGTAGCCGCTGTCGAGTTCGATCTCAGGGACGAATGCGTACCCCGACTCGTGGAGGAGCTTCGCAACAGTGAACTCGCTCATCGCTGCGCTCATTCGAACGAGGTCAATCTGCGAACTTGTTCCAACTTTTCCTGCCATTGTCTCACGGTTTGAATCGAGCACGCCGGTTCGAAGGAAATCGTTGTAGAAGCGCAACGCCTCATCGTGTCCAGCGTCGGGAAAGCCAGCAGCGTGCTCTTGGAAGAACGCCCGTGTGCTGTCTCGTCCGTCTTTCGAGTGAAAGACGGGGAGGAAAAACCAGCTGAGATGTTGATACGCTTCGAGCCACGGGTCCTGTTCGTATAAGTCCGCGAGGAGTTCACGGTGGGCCCATTGTACGAGTTCCGTGGGGGCTGTCTCGAATCCGACCTTGTCTGTGCGCCAGAGTGCTTCTGGTGTCTTCGTGTTCCCGAGCCAGTACGCTACGTGAGGTTTTCCCTCGTCGGTTCGCCACGCGAACAACGCAAAATCACCGTTGTTCATATCGAATCGACATCCCTCGAACGCTCCTGGAACGCCGTTGCGCGTCTGGCCAAGGGTTGCACCGAGAGATGATTCGAGGGGTTCGAGAAGATCGCGCCGAACACGTCTCAGAGACCAAGAATCGAACGACAATCGAAACCGCAGCGGACCCGCCACAACGCTCGGTTGTAGCCGAACGATTGTATCAATTCCGTTCTCGACGCTCATCTCACCCAAAATATAGATGAATACAAATCACGGCAACTATACGAACAGAACATGTTTGATTAGGATATATTTTAGATAGACATTAACAGAATTCACATTTAATCGGAATCACCGTTACATTGATAAGCTTGAATTCGTAAGGATTATTCATACCATGTCAATGGGTGCCTTTGACGAGGACGAGTACGAACGTCGTGAAGCGAAAAACGGTACCGTCGATGCGGATTTCGACGACGAACGGGTGAAGTACCGTGGAACACTCACGTATGACTCCGGTGACTCCACCGATGCACTGATCGATCAGTTCAAACAAATCAAGTCGAAATAGCGTCCTCAAGTTCCGCCAAACGTCGTGTGAGCAGAAGAATCGACACGCTCGTCACCGTTCCGACTGCCGCCACATGCGCGATGAGAACAGTTGCAAGTACCGACTGGTCCGGAAAAAACGGTAGCAAAACGAGCTGGAGAACACCAAACGAAATATTCTCGACATCGGCCCGACGGAGAGCCCGTGTCGTCGGTCTGTCGAACTGACCGCGGTAGTGATACGAGCGCCACAGCGCTGTTACGGAAGTCCACCAACCAGTTCCAATTCGATAGCAAACGTCCCAGAGGATAAGGAGCATCAGATAAACGACGATGATGGGCGGTTCGGGACCCATGAACTGCTCGATGAGACGCTCGTTATCGAAGACGAACAGGTAGGTTATGACCGCGATGAACGAGAGAACGCCAAGCACGACCTCTATGCTCGAACCGAACAGGAGTCGTCGATAGGTTTCAGGGATGGATTGTCCGCGAACGAGCGTGGAGATCCGGAGCATTTCGATACTACCAACAGCAGCGACGAAGACGGCTGCAGTGCCAACGGTCACCGCCGACCAGAGATCGTAATACCACGCTGCCAGCACGATACTCACCTCGAAAAATCCGATTTGGATGACGAGCGCAAGCGGTGTCGGAACATCAATGCCGGGGAGCGCGGCAACGATGCTTTCGTAGACCCACGTCTCACCGAACTCAATTTCGTCTCGTGTCATGTTTCACTACTCGCGCGCGTATAGCTCCTATCGAGTGTTTGTATCACCGCCTCTTCAAACGGCGTTAGTTCAGTTGGGATGAGCGATCTGATGCGGGTATCTGTTACCACGACCGGCGTTCTCACTCCACAGAGCAGTGGTTTCGCAACACTGGACGGGATATCCGTCACCATATCCACCCAGTAAGTAGACAGACGCAGCGAGTGAATCGGAACCGTAACAACGAGCGGTTGTCGTCCACTGGTAGCGCGCGCAATCCGCATGACAATCTCACGGTATGTCAGTACGTCCGGACCACCGATCTCGAACGTGTCGTCTGCGGTTTCCGGCACCGAAAGCACTCTCGTAAGATATTCGACAGCGTCATCAATGGAGATCGGCTGACATGGCGTCTGAATCCACGTCGAAACAACCATGATCGGAAACCGTTCTGTAAGCTGCCGGATGAGTTCGTAGCTCATGCTCCCACTACCAATGATGATCGCTGCCCGGAGTGTCGTCAGATCGTACGTGCCCGAGTCGAGGATACGCTCGACTTCTCGACGCGAGCGGAGGTGTCTCGACAGCCGATCGCCATTCGCGCCAAGTCCACCGAGATAGATGACACGCTCGATATCCGACTCGCTTGCCGCACGGGCGAAGTTGCGCGCTGCTCGACGATCACGTTCCTCGAACGAGGGGCCCGAATGCATAGAGTGAACGAGATAATACCCCGCATCAACTCCGGAAAGGGCATGCTCGAAGCTTCCCGGTTCGAGCAGATCACCCTGCTTTACTGTGACGCTTGCGGGACCGCTGTATCGGTCTCGATTGCGGACAAGTGCAACGACGTCGTGTCCCGCCTCAAGCAACGCTGGAATGAGATGACTGCCGACAAAACCAGTCGCACCCGTGACGAGTATGCGCATGCCTGAGCCATGGTTCCGCTTTGCATAAATCCCACTGCGTGCTCCGAATCTTTCCATCGTGAATTGTGCTGTGTACTGCCATTTTGTACGACAGATCCGGTAGCCCACTATCCGATAATAAATAAATTATATGATATGAAATATCACACAGTTGTAAGCGGATTTGCATTGTTCATTATCCAGAGATGAGGTGCCGTATCACACTG
Organism: Halocatena marina; assembly: GCF_023276375.1. Taxonomy (GTDB): domain Archaea; phylum Halobacteriota; class Halobacteria; order Halobacteriales; family Haloarculaceae; genus Halocatena; species Halocatena marina. Next base: position 3,292,497 of record NZ_JALLPK010000001.1, read on the forward strand.
GATTTTTATACCGATGGAGAACAATCAGCGACCATAGACGCACCTCGGAGTCGGTCCTCTCTTCGAGGGAGCAATATCGCACACGCCAGAGCGTGTCTCTTCGAAATTGGAGTAAAACGAACGGAGCTCATCGACTGTGAATCCAACGCGCATCGAGAACGAATTCCCGGCCGCCACGTATCGCGGCGCACAGGAACAGGCCCTCTCTGACATTCGAGCAGCCTTCGAGGCTGGTAACGACATCGTGCTCGTGCGTGCTCCAACAGGGAGTGGAAAGTCGCTTCTCTCTCGTGCAATTGCTGGCTGCGCTCGTCGTCCGGGTGAAGCACGTCCGGAACAACCGACTGGTGCCTACTACACCACACCGCAAGTTTCACAGCTGGACGATGTCGCTAGTGATCCACTTCTCGAAGATCTGAGTGTGATCAATGGAAAAAGCAACTACTCGTGTATTCTTCCCGGTGAGACGACGACGCCCGTCGATCGCGCCCCGTGTGCTCGTGAGACCGGGTTCGATTGTCCCGTCAGACACCGTTGTCCGTATTTCTCAGATCGGGACCTCGCGGCGAGTCGTCAGATCGCTGCAATGACACTCGCGTACTTCATGCAAACTGCCGGCTCGGAGGTGTTTGGTCAGCGCGATGTTGTCGTCATCGACGAGGCACACGGACTCACCGAGTGGGCAGAGATGTACGCCACCATCGAACTTGGTCCCAAGACGGTTCCCGTCTGGGAGCGAACGCCAGCACCGAAAATCGCGGACGTGGAAGACGCTGCCGAGTATGCGGAGACGCTCGCTTCAGTCTGTGATCGTCGTCGACACGAACTACAACGCGAGCCTGAGATCAGTGCGGAGGAAACCGCCGTGCGCGATCGGTTGAGCGAACTCGTTCGGGATCTCACGTGGTTCGTCACCGATGCCCGCGACGCGGAGAGCGCAACCACGTGGGTCACAGATCAGCACGGTGGTGCAAAATCACCAGTGACGATCAAGCCGATGAATCCCGAACGATATCTCACGCATACGGTCTGGGATCGTGCTTCGACGTTCGCGCTCCTCTCTGCGACCATTCTGAACAAAGATGCCTTCTGTCGTGGGACGGGACTCGATCCGGACCGCGTAGCGCTCGTCGATGTCGAGCACACGTTCCCGGTCGAAAATCGTCCATTGTACGACGTGACACAGGGTAAGATGACCTACGAACAGCGTGATGAGACGCTTCCGAAGGTCGCCCGACTCCTCGTTCGTCTCATGAGTCACCATCCAGACGAGAAAGGTATCGTTCACTGTCACTCGTATACGATTCAGGAACGGCTCGCCGATCTGCTCTCTGAATCCGGAGTCGATTCCCGTGTCCGTACCCACGACCGACAGAACCGCGACGCCGTCCTCTCATCGTGGAAACGCGACGATTCGACGGTGTTTCTCTCCGTGAAAATGGAGGAAGCACTCGATCTGAAAGATGATCTCGCGCGCTGGCAGGTGCTCTGTAAAGCCCCATTCCCGAACACGCGCGATTCACGGGTCGCCCAACGATTGAAAGAAGGACTGTGGGGTTGGTACTACCGGAGCGCGCTTCGAACGGTCATCCAAGCCTGTGGCCGCGTGGTCCGATCACCGCAGGACTATGGCGCAACCTACCTCGCCGATTCCAGCCTCCTCGATCTGTTCGAACGCGCACGCCACGACGTGCCGCCGTGGTTTAAGGCACAAATCGACCGCATGACAACGCCGACCCTTCCAGCGTTCGATCCACAAGCGGCCGTCACAGACACCGAATCAACGCAACGCCAGCCACAATCAATCGATGATCATCCCTTGGGGGATGTCTGGAATGGGTGAATCGACGCGCGGCCAGAAACAGAGTGACCCGAAGCAAGCCAGGAGCCGTCGTCTATAAACCGAGAATCCGAAATATTATATTTGATATCATCGAGGAAGATAGTATGAGTGGTGAGCCCCTCCGGCGCGCGAGTCGCCGACTCGTGGACGCGAGTGAAACAGTCGAGAATGCGGCCATCAGCGAGCAGCTAGCAGCACTCGCTCGTCGGTGTCGATATCTCTCAGATAGCGATCCAGATACCGACCAGCTCGTCCAGCTCGAAACCACGATTCGTTCGACGAGCAGACACCTCGATGGAGACGTCGCCGTCACCGTTCGTCGAGCTGGTCAAGACGTTGTCGTCTACCGGGATCAGCGCTGAGCGACGCGTACTCAATTCGAGACACACCTCACGCCCATCTTCAGAGCGACAGGTATTTTATGTCGTATATCTGTTAGTGTTGTCGCTTTCGATCAGCGTTCGACCGCGTCGTCTGGCAGCACGTGCAGTCCTGTTCGGTGTTTCAGAACTGCTACAGTCTCTGCATCGGGGTCGAGGTAGGACGGACGAGCGATGGTTTTCGATTCGTAGGTTTCGGGATCGAGGACCTGAACAGCGTTGTCGTCTTCGACTGCAACGAGTGTCGTCTCTTCTGCGTCATCAACGTGGCCGAGACGGCGTGCGTCGGGGGCGATACCGTCCTCAGATGCGGCCTCGTATCGTTCTCCAGTCGTGAGGCGGTCTCCCTTGAGATTCCCGTGAACGCTTCGGACGAGCACTGGATCGTCGTCCTCAGGGTGGATAATCGTTCCAGCGGGATACGGCGGCAGTCGGACGGCGTAGGTGACTCGATACACCTCGTTTCCGTCCTCATCTTCCGTGATGAGCGTCCGTGAGTCTGTTACCCGACCACCGAACTCTCGCTGGATGCGATCAGCAATACCACGCCCCAGTCGGGTCGTCGAGAGGCGAATGTCGGCTCCTTCGGTCCCTTCGTCGATCTCGCTGATGAAGGCGTTACGGTCGCCAGTCGCCTCACGCTCTGCAACGAATTCGCGAGCAATTTCGATCGCACGAGTGGTTTCCTCGTCTGTCGGACTGCGGTCTTCGCCCCGAATCTGCACCGTGCTCGCGTAGTAATCACCCGCAATGCGCGAACAGCGGGTACACGTTTCGCGTGAGAATCGAACACGAACGTCGTGGTCGGCTTCGATCGGCGTCTCGCGGACGATTCCTGAGAAAAAACAGTGCATCACGACGGTGTTTTGATCGATCTGTTCCGGTTCGACCATCCACTGCACATCGTGGGCATCGACGTGAATACCGAGCGTTTCCGTGGTCTCTTCGATGGCGATGTCTGTATAGTCCTCTGCGCCCACATCGACCCACTGTTCACCGCGCTTGACAGCACCACAGCGAGCACAGATGCGGACAGTAAACTCATCAGGGGCGTCCACGAGGTCAAAATCGGCGAAGAAACACCCATTACAGAGCCGTGACCGACGACCGCTCGGATTTCCGGGGAGCGGCTCCTCACGTGGCTCAACCGAGTCGCCACAACGGGGACAGAATTCGCCAGAACTCATTGCCGACGGTAATGTGCCATCGTTTTTAAACCCATCACTCGCCGATTTTCGAGAATAGTGTAGTATCAGTAACAAGTTCTGACTGACACCTACTCGTTCTCCGAGTTGATGGGACGTACAGCCCCAGTGAAGACCGCTATGAGAGTGAGATGATCAACGATCGATATATCGATCTTACTCTGCTTTGTCCATACTGATCGAACGTTCGATCCCAGCGCCGTCTGTCTATTCGATACGGCAGTCGAAACGGTCATGTAGTCCCTCTGTTTCGTTACAGATGGTCTCGTTGCCTGCCTGAGATGGCAGGGCGAGACCGGGCCGGGCGCGTTATATTCGAGTGATGTATTCGGATCACCGAATGATCACTCGTTTTCCCTTCGAGTGTTGTCCAATCTTCTATCGTACAAGCGTGTGTTTTCATTCACACCGGTACAGCAGATGGCGCTGTTGAGCCAGTTGTGGAGGGCGGTGGAACTATGTCTGGTCGTGATATGGATCGAGTATGGATTCTGACATCGATCAATTTGGATCGCGCCGATCGACAGTATACGCTCACAACGGGGTCGTCACGACGAGTCAGCCACTCGCAGCGAGCGCAGGACTTCGTGTGCTTCGAGAAGGTGGCAATGCGTTCGATGCAGCCGTTGCGACAGCTGCCATGTTGAACGTCGTCGAGCCCACGAGTACGGGGCTCGGGGGTGATGTGTTCATGCTGTACCGGACTGCCGATGGCTCGGTTGGTGGAATGCGATCGTGTGGTGGTGCACCAGCTGGGGCGACTCGTGAGCGCGTACGAGAAGCGCTCGGGAACGAGCGGGGTGTCGCTCCAGAGGAGGCGACGATGCCCGAACGTGGCCCGCACACGGTGACAGTCCCGGGAACAGCCCGCGGATGGGAGTTGACAGTCGAACGATTCGGTCGGCGGTCATTTGCCGAAGTCCTCCAGCCAGCCATTCAGTCCGCTATCGACGGCTATCCTGTGAGTGAAGTCATTGCGAGCGCGTGGACGCACGCTGAAACGCTGTTCGAGCGTGCTAACGCTCGCTCGGCGTATCTCGTCGGCGGGAAGCGCGCACCGCGAGCTGGCGAGACAGTGACACTTCCTGAACTGGGATCCTCGCTGCAAACGATCGCCGAAAGGGGTGCAGACGCCGTCTACGAAGGTCCGATCGCCGACGCAATCGTTACCGAAGTGCAGGATGCGGGTGGATTTCTCACGATGGATGACCTCGCTGCCTTCGAACCTGAGCTCCTCACACCGGTGAGTGCGTCGTACAACGGAGTTGAGGTGTACGAACTCCCACCGAACAATCAAGGACTGATCGCCCTCGAAGCGCTCACCATTGCAGAAGAACTCGGCGCAGGCGACTGTGAGTATACGAGTGCTGAGCGCGTTCACCGGTTCGCCGAAGCGACGAAACTCGCGTTCCACGACGGACACCGCTACATCACCGATCCCGCGTACGAGGAGATCCCACCGCTCGCCTCAACCGCGTACGGGCGCAAGCGGGCACAACAAGTCGGTGAGAAAGCTGGAGAGTTCACATTCGGTGTTCCCGATGCGCACGCAGAAGACGCGGACACGGTTCTCTTGTGTGTCGCCGACAACGCTGGCAACGTCGTTTCCTATATCAACTCTCGTTTCGCTGGCTTCGGCAGTGGTCTCGTCGCTGGTGATACTGGCATTGCACTCCAGAATCGAGGAAGCTCGTTCTCGCTCAATCCCGAACATCCGAATCGCCTCGAACCCGAAAAGCGTCCGTTCCACACGCTCATTCCGGGACTTCTCGAATTCGGTCCCGACGATTGGGCCGCATTCGGAGTGATGGGTGGGTATATGCAGCCACAGGGACACGTACAGGTTGTCTCCAATCTCGTCGACTACGACCATTCCTTACAAGCGGCGCTTGACGCGCCACGCTGGCGCTACCGCGAGAACGGACGGCTGGCCGTCGAAACACGCATTCCAGAACGCATCCAACACGGTCTCGTTCGGCGCGGTCACGACCTCTCTATCCTCTCACCGATCATGTTCGGTGGGGCACAAATCGCCCGAAATAACCACGGAACACTCTCTGCGGCGACCGAACCGCGAAAAGATGGGAACGCAGTCGGGTACTGACGGACAGATTCGATAGGAGTAGATATCTCGTATCACTCGCGTGATAGCAGCACACACAGCGGTGAATCTATATGTTTCTGACCGCGTAGTCAGGGTATGCAGTGGAAATCGGACTGGGGACTGCGTGGGCGGATGCTGCTCACGATGTTCCTATTGTTCGCCGTCTACATCGTGTTCATTGGGGTGCTGCTAAGGTACATTGGTCCATTAACCATCCTCATCGTGATCCCGTTCTTGATTGGTCAGCTCTTCTTCAGTGATAAGCTCGCGCTCTACAGCATGGGTGCACACGAAGTGAGCGAGGAGGAGTATCCCGAACTTCACGCGGCGGTCGCTCGGCTCTCTCAGCAGGCTGACCTTCCCAAGCCGACGGTCGCGGTTTCGGACTCTCGCGTTCCGAACGCGTTCGCAACTGGTCGCTCGCAGGATAGCTCGACTGTCTGCGTGACGACGGGCATCATGAACACATTGACAAAAGAGGAGCTGGAGGGTGTGCTGGCGCACGAACTCGCACACGTCAAGAATCGAGACGTGATGGTGATGACGCTCGCTTCGTTCATCGCAACGATCGCGCTCTTCGTCGTCCGCTGGGGCTGGTTGTTCGCCGGTGGCGATGACGAGCAAGGTGGTGGTGCCCTCGTCGCTATTGTTGGGTCACTCATCGCCTGGATCGTCTCGTTTTTCTTGCTCCGGGCGCTTTCGCGCTACCGCGAGTACGCTGCCGATCGTGGTGGAGCCGTCATCACGGGTAACCCGAGCGCGCTCGCCTCGGCACTCATGAAGATCTCGGGACGGATGGACAAGGTTCCCGAAAGGGACCTCCGCGAGCAGTCCGAGATGAGCGCATTCTACATCATCCCGATCAAAAGTGGCGTCGTTGGACGTCTGTTCAGCACCCATCCCAGTACGGAACAGCGAGTCGAACGACTCCGCGAGATGGAACGGGAAATGCAGTTCGCGTGAGTTGAAAGCGTCCGATTGAGTAGCTCACTGTTCGTTGGCTCATACCCTTCAAGTGGGTGAGATGATCCGCGTAATTCGTAGAATGCCTGCCTAAACAGTTGGCACGAAGACGGTCAGTACACCTATTACTGAGACGGCGGACTTTTTTCATACAGATTCCGCCGGATACGATAGTTCGATGACGACGTACTACTTCATCAGCGACCTGCACATCGGTGGCGACGAGCAACTCCGTGAGATTCAGTTCGAGGCGGAGTTACTCGACTTTCTTCAGCACCTCGAAACGGTCGACGAAGACGCCGAGTTGATCATCAACGGTGATACATTCGGTCTCTGGGAGTTCACTGAACTCGACGGGATGGCGAAGTTTGATGCGCTTCTCGAACGTTACCCGGAGCTATTCGAGCAACTTCGGGCAACGGGTGCTGAGCTCCCGATCACGATCATTCCCGGCAATCACGATTACGAACTGGCGGCTCACGACGAGTACGTCGACCGGCTCGCCGCGTGGAACGTTACGCTCGAACAGGACGTCGTCATCAGACGATCCGTTGGTGAGCAGGAGCTCTGGATCGAACACGGGATGCAAGAGGACAAGAACAACCGGTGTCCGGATTTCGGCAATCCATACGCAAATCCGCTCGGATACTTCGTGAATCGTCACTTCACGAGCAAGGCCGGCCAGTTATCCGGCCGTGGCCGATACAACTGGCTCAAGGACATCCAGTCAGTGACGCCGATGGAGCTGATTCCCGAGTGGCTCATCTCGAACTACTTCTACAGAGAGATGAACCCGATGCTGCGCTACGCTGCACTCCCCTTTCTGCTCATGTTCAACGTGAGCATACTGTACCTGTTCCTGATTCTCATCGACATGACGGGGATCTGGTCGACACCAATACTCGTTGTTCACGATGTATTGGGACAGCTCGGTATCGTCGGATCCCTCATCGATACAGTCATCGCGGTCAACCTTGCGATCGTTACGCTGCTGGCCATCGTTGCGGTCCCACTGTACGTGTACGTCCGTGACATCCGGACGACGCTCAGTCGGTTCGGTCTTCTCGCTACTCCAGACCACGCTGATCCCTATCTCGATCGCGCACAAGCGGTGTTCAGAGAACATCCCACCGTCGCTGCGTTCATCTACGGGCACACCCATCAGGTATCGTTCCGTCGGGTCGACGATCGGGCAGTCATCAACACAGGGACGTGGCTCAAGCGATTCACCCCGACATCCGCTCGGCTCGGTCTTCTGCCGACAGTCTTTCACCCATCGTTCAGACTGAGCTACTTTCGAATCACTGCCGAGAACGGGACGGTCGTCGTTGAGTACGACGAAGTTGATAAACCGAATCCGTCGGAGCTGTCGCTGCTCGAACGACTCGTCTCGAAGCGACCCAAACGACAATCAGAGATTCCCGATCGGTCAGTTATCGATCGATGAATCATACATTCGGTGTGTACATTCTAGAGAGACAGTACTATCTCTCGTCCCGACCGCGGTTCGGGATGGATTTTGAACAGCTGGAAATGCACTAGATGATAGAAAATCGCAAGCCCCACTGTCTCCATGGTGGCATATGGGCATCATGGATTCGCTTCGGCAGGCGCTTGGCCTCAGTGCCGAGACGGACGCGACACGCGCTGCCGATCCCGATGATCTGTTCGGAATGAGCACGGCTTACATGACGATGGAAGCTGAGCTTGGCTATCGACCAACCGGTGAAGCAGCGCTCTGCTTTTCGAACGTCGACAGCACGGCTTTCGAGTCAGCACAGCGGGAGGTCGAACGCATACTCGAAGCAGGGAAAGAAGAGACCGGAACCGAAGCGAGGGTCAACACGGACTCACACGGCTATCAATGGGTCGTTCTCGAAGATCCCGACTTCGAAGATCTCATCACGAGCCTCCACTTCGCTGCGGACACGTTCATCGAGGAAGGATTCGGAAGCCGACTGCTCGCTGCCCTGTTTGCCTTCGAAAAGACAGACCAAACCGCATACTGGGTCTACTCGTTCCGGCGGGGAGCGTACTACCCGTTCGCCCCGCAACCGAGGAACGAACGCGATTCGAGCGCAGAATTCAAGCTCGAAAGCGTTCTTGACGGCGAACTCGAAGTCGAAGACGAAAAGGAGTACTGGTACCCGCTCTGGCCCGATGGAAACGGTGATCCGTGGGAGTAAGCGAGTAGCGCATCTGCGATGCAGACGTAATTCAGACGCGAACTGTGCGTCTGTTAAGCTTTATTCGCCGAACGTCTCTTCGAATCGGAACACTCCGTCTCGCTGGACAACAGTACCATCTACTTCGATAGACGAGTTCTGACTCATACCCACGAGCATATCAGCGTGTGTGGCGCTCTCGTTGAACTCACGGTCGTCAGGAACACACTCTTCTAAGGCATTTCCGAGTGCGATGTTCCTTTCACCTTCGTCTCAAAGGCGCCACTCACGAGCCGCGAATGCAGACCTCGATATTCATTCTAACCATCATGTCTCATGATCACATTCACGATCCTTCTCACGGTTTCACTTTCACTTAGGTGTTAACGAGTTTTTATATGCGATGGAGTGCAACCGATAGCCATGGCAGTTGATTTAGAGAATCTCCCGGGTGTCGGGCCGGCTACAGCAGAGAAATTGCAGGACAACGGTTTCGATTCGTTTCAGGGAATCGCGGTCGCCAGCCCGTCTGAGCTGTCGAACACCGCTGATGTTGGCGAGAGCACTGCTCACGACATCATTCAAGCCGCGCGCGAGGAAGCGGATATCGGCGGGTTCGAGACGGGTGCGACAGTGCTTCAACGGCGTGAGCGAATCGGGAAGCTAGAGACACGCGTACCGGAAGTGGACGAGATGCTCGGCGGCGGTGTCGAGACACAATCGATCTCCGAAGTGTACGGCGAGTTCGGAGCTGGCAAGTCACAGATCACCCACCAGCTTTCTGTGAACGTCCAGCTTCCACCGGAAGTGGGTGGACTGGGTGGCAGCGCGGTCTTTGTTGACTCTGAAGACACGTTCCGCCCCGAGCGCATCGACGAGATGATTCGGGGGCTGGACGATGAAGCAATCGCTGCTGCGATGGAGGACCGAGAGATCGAAGGCGGTCCGAACGACGAAGACGCGCTCAAAGAACTCGTCCAGTCGTTCCTCGATCACATTCACGTTGCAAAGGCGTTCAATTCGAACCATCAGATCCTGCTTGCAGAGAAGACCAAGGAGATCGCAAGCGAGCACGAAGATAGCGAGTACCCCGTTCGGTTGGTGTGTGTCGATTCGCTCACGGCACACTTCAGGGCAGAGTACATCGGGCGTGGTGAACTTGCTAACCGCCAGCAGAAGCTCAACCAACATCTTCACGACCTCGACCGGGTCGGGAACCTCTACAACGCCGCCGTGATCGTGACGAATCAGGTGCAGTCGAATCCTGATGCCTTCTTCGGTGATCCGACGAAACCGATCGGCGGGAACATCCTCGGTCACAAATCCACCTTCCGTGTCTACCTCCGCAAGTCAAAGGCAAACAAGCGCATTGTCAAACTAGTCGACGCACCAAATCTCCCAGACGGTGAGGCTGTCATGCGCGTAGAAGGAGCAGGACTCAAACCGGAGTAAACAAACGATACTCACGCTCTGTTGCTTACTTTCGAATCCCCTCTGTTTCGGGATGGTCGGTATCGAACGTCTGTGACATCTTCTTGAAGTACGAATCACCCGTGATTCGGTGGAGCTTTCGTAACTGAAGGATGTGCATCGCGTGGTAGAACGCATTACCACGATACCCCTGATTGAGTGCGTACCAACTCACCTCACCAGGAACTCGGTACTGTTCGAGATAGTGTTTGACAGTGGTGGTCGCTGCCTCCACGAGAGCTCTACTCTCGTCAGATTTCGTCAACAGCCAGTACTCGTACAGGCCCCAAAGTCCAGTGAGATATCCGTTGAGTACGTGCGTCGGTGGGTCGTGTGGATACTCCTCGAACCAAAGATAATTATCGTCATCGACCATCGCAACCCACGGTCCATCTGTCGAACGCTTGAGCTGTTTGAAACTTTCGTAGATGCTATCAGCAATACGACGGTATTTCTCGTTTCCGGTCGCTTCGTGGAGTCTGAGATAGGCAGAAAGCGACGTTCCTTGCGACAACGCCGAGTACCACGGCGGCTTCAGCGTTACACCAGCGCCGCCCTTTTTCAGCGTATACGGGAAGTACAGCGCGCCATCGCTCCGGTCGGCGATGTCCATATATGCCTGTGAGATCTCCGTTGCTTTATCGAGATAGGGCTCCCGTTCGAATTCCCGATAGCAGAACAAGAGTTTCATTATCGATCGTGAAGTTCGAACTGGCATGTGGCCCCGCTCACCATCGACCGTCGCCATCCGAAGGTTGGGAAGTGTGTCCGCCTTCGATGCGTCGATCCGGCAGTACGGCTCCATCCAACGATTAACAAATATCGTTGGCCGCTCCTCAAACGGAACCTCCTGAAGCGAAAACTGCTGGCGATGAACCGACACGCCACCAACCTCAACCATCGATTCGTCTGGCGTTTGAGTGCCTGACGTCGTCGTCTGATTCCCAGACGATGCCGTGGTCGGTTGTTTCGTCGGTGTCGCTGTCTGCGTCGTCGTTGTTGCTGTTCTCCCGTTTGTTTGTACACTCGTCTGCTTCGTCGCTGAGCTCCCTTCATTACTCAGAGCACCACACCCTGCAAGACCTGTCGTGAGCAAGAGAGCAAACGTTCGCCGCTTCATAGATGAAGATTTCATATGAATTGTTATCTTTGATTTCAATAAAGAGACTATTTACGCCGATAACTACTCGATTTACTCATAACATGTCACTCATTGATACAATATGATGTCTGCCTATCATTGGTCAAAACGCCCTTTGCCGGTCGTATAGGCTTTGTGGCCTATCGACGACGCAGACATATCGATACGTACAGCTATTGACTGACGATTTGTTAATTTATATGAAAAACAATACTGCTATTCAGTTTTTGTTGTGTCGAGTTCGATATCGTCGTTGTAGATTTTTGCCCCGTCCTGTGCGACTTTCTCAGCGAGGACAGCACATTTGATCCGCATCGGACTAATTTCGACTCCAAGCATATCGACCACATCGTCACGGTCCAGTTCCTGAAGTTCATCGAGTGTGAGTCCTTGGAGTTTTTCAGTCAGCAGCGAGGCGCTGGCTTGACTGATCGCACAACCTTCACCCGAAAAGGCAACGTACTCGATCGTCTCGTCGTCTGCGAGTTGTACGTCCATCCGGATGGTGTCGCCACAGGTCGGATTCTCGCCAGTGTGTGAGAAGGTGGGATCCTCGAGCTTCCCGTAGTTACGGGGGTTCTTGTAGTGATCGAGAATCTGCTGGCGATACATGTCGGAGCCCAGTCCCATTGTTGTCGTCGATAGGATGTTGTGCCAGAAAAGCGTATCGCGCCCTCTCGGATGGTGCCCGTTCACACACCTCGATGATGGAAACGGCAAGCCTGAACGAGCAGCAGAGATCGATTGTGACTCAAAATCAGAGATAGCGTGGCGCCTCAGCTAAAGATCGACCGCGCAGCGTCGACTCCTTCGATGAGTTTGTCGATCTCTTCACGGGTGTTGTAGAGATAGAACGATGCTCGCGCAGAGGCGGCAATTCCGAGTTTGTCGTGGAGTGGTTGGGTGCAGTGGTCACCAGCACGAATGGCAACTGCGTAGTCGTTGAGGATGCTCGAAAGGTCGTGTGCGTGGACTGAATCGAGGTTGAACGAAACCAGCCCGCTTCGATCTGCTCCCGGTGGCCCGTACACTGTGACATCATCGGCTGCGGTGAGCTCCTCGTAGGCGTATTCGGCTAGTGCTTCTTCGTGGCGTTGGATGCGTTCCATGCCAATCTCATCGAGATAGTCACACGCCGCAGCGAGTGCGATGCCTTGCGAGATGACCGGGGTGCCAGCCTCGAATTTCAACGGTAGTTCTTCCCACGTCGAGTCCTCGTAGGTGACCTTCCGAATCATCATCCCACCGTAGAGGTATGGCTGCATCTCTTCGAGGATCGCATGCTTGCCGTAGAGGACGCCGACACCTGTCGGACCACACATCTTGTGTCCGGAGAAGGCAAAGAAGTCGGCGTCAATCTCCGTGACATCGACTGGTCGATTCGGGGCAGACTGTGCGCCATCGACGAACAGGTACGCACCGTGATCGTGTGCGATGTCGGCGAGTTCTGAGATCGGGGTAACGGTCCCGAGCGTGTTCGAGACGTGAACAGCACTCACCATCTTCGTATCATCGGTGATCAGCTCGCGCGCGTGATCCATATCGAGATAGCCGTTCTCGTCGATACGGATGTACTTCACCTCGGCACCAGTTCGTTTTCCGATCTGCTGCCACGTGACCAGCGAGGCGTGGTGTTCCATCTCGGTCGTGACAATCTCATCGCCAGGACCAAGTTCGGCTAACCCCCACGCGTAGGCCACGAGATTCACGGCCTCAGTCGTATTCTTCGTGAAGATGATCTCTTCACCATCCGACGCGCCGATGAACTCTGCAACGCGATCGTGGGCGTCCTCGTAGGCAATCGAGGCCTCTTGGCTCAGCTGATGGATGCCACGCTCGACGTTCGAGTTATACGTTCGATAGTACTCGGTGATGGTGTCGATGACCTGCTCTGGAGTTTGGCTGGTCGCGGCGTTGTCGAGATACACGAGCTGTGAGCCGTTGATTTCTCGTTCGAGGATCGGGAAGTCCTCTCGTATGCGCTCTGTGTCCAGCGGATCTGTGACGGACGCTTCCATTACTCGAAACGACGAGCCGAAGACAGAACACTTCTTCGGTCGGGTCATGACAGACACACACATTCGACATCAGTAGACGGGGATATCGGACGATTTAGCCTTATTTTGGGAGCAATGTCCGATCGAGTTCGACACCGAGTCCGGGGTCGTCGGGTGCAGTAATGACGCCGTCGTCGTGATCGATCGTTTCTGTGAGGAGAAAATCACGCACATCTGGTGTCCACGGGGGGTCGATCGAGAACTCACACCACGCACTTTGGGCGGCGGTCATTACGTGGAGATTGGCGACGAAGCCGAGACCGTTCGTCCACGTATGCGGAACGAACTCAACGCCGTGTTGGCGGGCCATCGCGGCTGTGTCGGTGGCTCGCTTGATGCCCGTCGCGAGCGCGGCGTCGGGTTGGAGGATATCGAGCGATCCGTGCGCGAGGAATTCTCGGAGCTGCCAGTGACCGTTGTTGAACTCGCCTCCAGCGATCGGAACATCGGTCGCTTCGCGGAGTCGGGCATAGCCCTCGAAATCGTGACGCGGGAGAGGTTCTTCGAGCCACGCAACGTTGCCAATCTCTTCTAACTCCCGAGCGAACGCTAGCGCTTCAGAAAATGTCCATCGCGCTTCGTGTTCCATGACGCGGACGGCCCACCCCTTGTTCGCATCGACCATCAGGGTTAGCTCCGGAAACGCCTCGCGCACTTCCCGAACAACGTCGATGTGTTCGGGGCATGTGACCCGCAGCTTTACTGCTTCAAATCCCTCACTAATGCGCTCTTCAATGGATGCGATACGTTCGTCTGCGTCGATCACCGCGCCCGTACTGGCGTAGACTGGAATCTCGCGCTGCTCTGCGCCCAAAAGCTCGTAAACGGGTTTACCCGCGTCTTTGCCGATGATGTCCCACAGCGCGTGCTCTATGTGCCACGGCCGCGGTCCGATGAGATTGACGCTTTCGAGTTTTCGAAGGATCCCATCGACGTTGTGGGGATCTTCACCGAGCAGGAAATACGACAGCGCATTCTCGTAGTCGATTCCACCCGCAAAACTCGGGCTGGCGGCGATTCCCGTTATCCCAGCATCCGTCTCGATCTCGAACAACTCGACTTCGTGGGTGGTCTGTGGGTAGCCCGGAATCCACGTCGGACGAAACGATTCTCCGATCTCGTGATTGAGGTGATACTGGCTGACACCGGTGATCTGCATGCCAGCAGGCGGGCGGGTAGCGGGAAATATCTTTGGTCATGGCAGTACTAGACAATATACTTCTTCTAAAATGTTAGACGACAGATAGCCAGAGAGGATCGGTCTGTGTGGGATCAAATGGGATGGCTTCGATACGGGCGATCGCTGCACGAACGTCGCCTCCAGACATGGACTGTGGAGCGACGAACACAGGGACCTTAGCTTCACGACTTCCGAAATATTTTACATCGGTTGAGAGGATAGCGTAATCTTCGTATTCAGCGTAGTTGGTGATTGCGTCGTCGGTGGCTTCTGGACCGAGCGTTGCCACATCGTGGCCATCACCACGAAGTGCAGAGACATATTCTTCCGGTACGTTTGTATCAGCAAGAATCTTCATGGGCCGTCAATCGGCCCGTCTGCCGGTTTCTGCAGCACCGTTCTCAGCTCGTTCGAGGATCTCCCATGTCTGTTGTTTACCTTCTCGGCGAGCAACATCGATCTCACGTTCACGTTCAGAGAGGGCAGCGCGGTGCTCGTAGTAGTAAGCAAGGGCGTAGAAAAGATTCGTCATTGATATATCATATTCACCAGCGACGATATGGGGGTCCTCGCCATTGTCAATGACGCGCTGCTTGACGTCAAAAACCGTAATCCGGGTCCCCTGAATGCGAGGATCGCCGGATCGGATATCATCATCGTGGACAATGACTGTCATGGTGTAGCAATAGCGCGTGTTTACTTTTAAGACTTCGGAGGGGATCAGTTCATAAAACCGGTTCTGAGCTCCTGTCGTCAGTCATCTCCACAGGCGTTACGATATCACTACGATGTGATACAATATGATAATAAGTGCCCGGGGTGGGCTCCGAACCCACGATCTCCGCATATCCCAGGTACGAGGCGTCGGCATAGCCTCAGGGATGCGTTTGGTACCGCACGGTCTCGTGACCCTATGAGTGCGGCGCTATGTCCAGCTAAGCCACCCGGGCTCATTTCCTCGTATCACACACCCACTCATTAACCTTCTCATGTCGTTCGGTGGGCTCTATTCTCGTCCGGTCACCTTCCGGATACAGGTCGAACCGAACGGGCCGTGTTCTCCAGCCTCCAATCGCATGAAGTAGCCGGTTGAAAGCTGCGATCCACACCGTCGGCACGTGAAATCACCGTCCTTCGTGATGACTTCACTCTGAAATTGAAGAAATCTTCCACCAACGGGTTTGACCGTTGCCCCATCGCGTTCGATGATACCGCGTGCTTGAGCTGTTTCGAGAATAGCTCGCGTCGTAGCGGGGTGAGTCGTGATGGTCTCTAACCGATCGATGGTTTCTGCTAAGGATAGTTCGGCGTGTTCGAGCCGTTCGAGTAACTGCACGCCAAGCTCGATCGGATCGTCGCTCACGCAGCCCCGTACTACCCACGAACGAATAATGGTTGGTATCCACGAGGTGTCTACTCAAAAATTCGATCATCACACAGCGAGATGGTTGAGAGTACCCGTGGTCACCAAAACGTGTCCGAGCAGTCGTACACGACTCCGTGCTGTGGACAGACGTATTTGCAGTGACGGTGAATCATCGGTTCTGCACAGAGCGGACACGGTCGTCCCCCTTCGGTCATACGAGTCGTACGGGTCGAAGACGATCGAGCATTTCGATTGCTGCTGGATTGGATTTCAATTCGAATCAACCATTCCGAGCTCGCAGCTTACTCTGTCCGATTCGGTCGCTTCTCAATCAACACTCGGACCAGCCACAGCTTTCGCAGGTCTTGCAGCCTTCGCTGAAGTACAGCGTCATTGACCCACAGTCTGGACATTCTGGGCTTTCTCCGGCGTCGATGAGTGATTGCGCATCCGCTTCCTCGTCGGTGTCCTCATTATCGCCGTCACTGTCCTCAATTTCTGGCGCGTCATCCCTTTCGACATCCACATCGACTTCTGCGACCTCGGTGAGGTTCTGTTGTTGTGGATACGGTCTGTTGATCTCATCATCGAGATACCGTCGCATTGCGACACCGATCGCATCAGGGATGGAGTTGATCTGTTCGCCCTTATCCCACGCGACCTTCGGACTCCGGATACCCTGAAGATCTTCGGCGATTTCGTATGGATCGACGCCGGAACGCAGCGCGTAGCTGATGGTTTTTGCCAACCCTTCAGTGAACGAAGCTGTGAAGCCACCAGAGTTCCCGATCGTCGCAAAGAGTTCGAATGGCTCGTTGTGCTCGTCCTCGTTGATATTGACGTACATCTTCCCGTAGCCAGTATCAATGCGCTGTGTTACGCCGTACAGCACGTCTGGACGTGGTCGCTCTCGTGCGTACGCACCGCCAGTCCGGCCTTTCACCACGTTCTCGATATCCATTTCGAGGTCGGCTTGGACTGCTTCGTTTCCGAGGAACGACTCAACGTCACCGAACACCTCATGTATCCGTTCGACGATGGCTGTTGCCGCCTCGCTTTCGTCGGTGAAGTCGGCGTTCTCGGCGCGAGTCGTCAGCACCTGCTTCGAGCGCGTTCCATCGCGGTAATACGTGACTCCTTTCCCGCCATGGTTGTAGATGTACTCGAATACCTCCCTTGCGTCCTCCATTGTGGAGTCGTTCGGCGCGTTGACCGTCTTTGAAATGGAGGAATCAACACCGTGTTGACAGGCACACTGGACAGCAGCGTGCTCTTTTGCTGTTATATCGGACGTGACGACGAACAGTTCACTGATGGCATCTGGAACTGTCGAGAGCGAAGCGACTCCATCAAATTCGTTTTTCGCCATCTGCTCTTTCGCTTCGTCCTTGACGACTTTGACGTCGATATCGTTCGCCTCCAGCACCCGGAGGAAGTAATCGTCGAACTCGACGAGCATCTCATCGCCCTGCACGTCGTCGGAGACGTTCTTGTAGTAGGCGACGTTGTAGATCGGCTCACAGCCACCCGTCGTGTTTCCGAGCATCGAAGTGGTGCCTGTCGGTGCAATCGTCACTGTGTTGTGGTTTCTGACCGAGAAGCCCTCGTCCCACTCATCCGCAGAGAGTCCCGTTTGGTGCTCGAACCATTCGCGGTACTCAGTTGGAGCGGCGTACTTCGAGTCCGACCAGTCGTTGAAGTTTCCTCGTTCGAGCGCGAGTTCGTGTGAGGCCCACTTCGACTGGTGGTTGATATGCACCATGATCTGGCGGGCTACCTCGTTGCCCACGTCAGAACCGTAGCGGATACCAAGCTGGATGTACAGCTGTGCCAGACCCATGATCCCGAGACCGATCTTTCGCATGTCCCGGACCTTCTGTTCGATTTCTCGAACCGGGAAGTCAGACATCGTGACGACGTTTTCGAGGAAACGCGTCCCGAGTTCGATGCGGCGGTCGAACGCTTCCATGTCGATGGCTTCTTCGAGGTAGGCCTCGATTGCATCCTCTCGGGAGTCGTATTCGTCTTCGTGTTCGCCGGACCACACCCGCCAATCGGGCGCATCGAACGCAGCAAGGGTAGAGAGATTGATGTGTCCGAGGTTACAGGCCTCGTACTCCTCCAACGGTTGTTCACCGCAGGGGTTTGTTGCCAGAATTTCATGATCAGGGTGTTCCTCGACATCGAACGAGTGTTCCTTGTTCACCCGTTCGAGATAGATCACGCCCGGTTCACCGTTCTCGTGTGCTCCTTCGATGATACGCTCCCAGATAATCTCGGCGGGAATCGTGAGTGGTTCTCCGATTTCAATGTGATCTTCGAGATCGTACCGGCCGTACATTTCCTTCGTCTCGGCGGTAGCGATGTGTGGATCACCTGTGCGTGGATTGGTGAACGTGAACTCCTCACCCGCGTACAGTGCCTCCATGAAGCCGTCGGTAACGCCGACAGAAATATTGAAGTTCGAAAGGTGCCCTTCGACAGCGTTGCGGAGATGCTTTGGAACACGGCCATCGTCATCGATGAGACCGCGTGCCTCTTCGAGAGCATCGCCAAAGGAAGTGTATGTGTAGTCGTCCGGATCGTTCAGGCGAAGACAGTGAGCCAAGGAGACGTCCTTGTTTTTCGAGTGAATGAACTCGATCACGTCCGGGTGAGAGACGCGCATGACACCCATCTGCGCGCCGCGTCGAGTTCCCCCTTGGGCGATCGTCTCACAGAGCTGATCGTACGTTCGCATGAACGTGATCGGGCCGGATGCGATTCCACCAGTTGAACCGACCGGGTCGCCGTAGGGCCGAAGCTGCCAGAAAGCGTATCCGCACCCACCGCCGCTCTGGAAGACCTCTGCAGCATTTTTCGCTGTTTCGTGGATATTCGTCAAATCATCATCCGGAGACATAACGAAACAAGCCGACAACTGCTGGAGTTCGTCGCCAGCGTTCATTATTGTCGGAGAGTTCGGAATGAACGAGAGGTGCTCCATTAACGCCTGAAACTCTGTGGCGACCTGTTCGACGTGGTCACGAATTTCATCGGGAAGGTCGGGGACGACAGTTTCGAAGGCGAACTTGTTGACAGTGTGGACCGAGAGTGTGGCCTCTCTGTCATCGTCCACAGAGGTCCCTGCTCCAAACACCTCACTAGCAAGTTCGTCGCGGCGTGGATGATCTGGTTTCAGTTGCTCAGGGCGGACGGTGACCGCAACATCACGCCGCTCTGCTTCGAACACTGCTTCGGCGAGAGCGATGTTCTTTGCAACCCGCTCGAACAGGTCGTCCTGGGATTCGACAAGGGACCCGGTGGCGTCCTTGCGCAGGTAACGGGCGGGGAGAATATTTTGATACGCATTGTCGGTCATCCGGTCTTCGAGCAACTCTTCTTCGGTTCGTTTGATTGGAAGGGTAATCTCGTCCGCAGAGTGCTCTGGCTGGCTCATACTGATCTCCAAGGTGATTGTGCTGCGACTGGGTGGTCGTTTTGTCTTTGTGTCATCGATGACTGGCCAGTCCGATTGCTGGTCATTTCAACGCTACGGCTCGCAAGATACATGAAATCATGTTCACATGCGGCATTACGCCTATTCAGTTGCACGTGTTCTAGCCTCTTTGCAATCGTCCATAACGGTACTTAGACCGGAGTGAAAGTGAATATTCCGACGTAAAATCGATCGAGGAGGAGATTATTCGAGTGGAAACTATCGGGGGTTTAATCAGATAATCGATAGTTGAATTAAACGCCGATTGACGTTTTATCCCCGATGAAACCACACTTTCTATCAGAATGATTTAACTGGGATGGCGTTATGTCCGTACGCATGCACGGACTGATCGCAGCTCAGGCATTCACCGTCCCCGGCATTCTTGGCACACTAGTCGTCGTTGGAATCATCCTACTCATTGGCCGATTCCTGTTGAACATGGCGTTCAAAGTCGTCCTCATTGCAGCAATCATCGCTGGTGCTCTCTGGTTTCTGGGGGCAGAGTCACTCCTCTCGCTGTTTCTCGTGTGACTCACGTCCTGAACGGTTGTGGCACTGCGACCCCGAATTATAAACTGAATTACGTATTTTAACTCCGATTGTTTATATTAATCAATTGACTGTGTCGTTACTTCACAACCATCGCTGGTAACGATAACCGTGTGTTCCTTCTGGCTGACGAGCGTTCCTTCCTCCTCTTGAAGAACAGGATATCCGTGGACGACGTTCGCCTGCTTGAGTCGTCGGAGCGCCATTTCTGCACGGTTTACATCGAGCCAGCGGGTGGCAAACGGGAGCGTTTTGTAGGACTCTGTGATCTGATCGAGTGCTTGTCTCGCCTGTCGGTTTCGCACCGAGCGCTCGCGGTCGAGTCCGAAAATCTCCTCGGACGCTCCTTCATTGACTTTTCCGCTGCCGTCGGTGGCGAACGGCTCAACAGCGACAACATCGCCGACTTCAAGTTCAACACCAGAGTCAACAGCCCGGTTAGGGATGTTCGGTGGGACGTGTTGTTTCCAATGACCGAGTCCGTGGCCAGTGAGGTTTACGACCGGGTTGAAGCCGTATCCATCGATTACGTCCTCGATTTCAGCACCGATCATTCCGGTGTGCACGCCAGGTTCGATCGTTTCGAGCGCCGCATCGAGTGCTTCCTCGGGTGCTTCTTTCAGTTCCGGATTACCAGAGAGATCGACAGTGATCGCGGTGTCAGCAAGCCAGCCATCAATGTGAACCCCAATGTCGAGGTTAATCATCTCTTCGCCGAACGTGCTGTCGTCGTCGATCGATGGGGTTGCGTGCGCTGCCTCGTGGTCGATACTGATGTTGACAGGAAACGCCGGCTCTCCTCCCAGCTCCCGTATTTTGTTCTCTGCCCACTCGGCTACGTCGAGGTGGCTCGCTCCAACTTCGACACGCTCTGTGGTTGCATCGCGTACCTCTGCGAGAATGCGGCCTGCCTCGCGGTGTTTCTCGTATTTTTCGGTCGTGAGATTGGCGTCGCTCATATTCTTCATCCGTTCGATTGGAAGAAATGCGTTGTGCTCTCTTCCGGAGGATATCACTCAGTCTTGCTCGTCTGCATTGCTTCTGTGTTGAACGCGCTACCAGTAATGCCATCGCGGTTCATGACGATGATACCGGCGAGTCCTCCAGTGAGCTCTTCGAATTCCTCAAGGGCAAGATCGGCTGCATCCTGTGGATCACGCCCGAGTTCGAGATGATCGACAGCACGTCGTGAGAGCGTCACGCGAGCGATATCTTCGCCCGCACCGGTTGCGCTTGCTCCGCCCGCGTGTGTGCAGTAGAACCCAGAACCAATCTGTGGAACGTCACCCACACGGCCTGCGAGCGCACACCAACGCCCTCCAGTCGAAGTGCAGGTTGCGATCTGATCACCGTCGGAGGCAACCGCGCCGACGGTGTCCGCTCCGCCGAACTTGTCTTGTATCCACTCCAGTTGGGCACGGGGAGTATCGGTTTCGAGCGTGTCGAGATCGGCCCATCGTTGCCGGGTGCGTTCGCTCTGGAGATCACATCCGGTCTCGATACCGAAATCGTCCGCGAGCGCGACGGCACGCTCGCCCGCGATGAGAACATGCGGGGTCGACTCCATAACAACGCGTGCGACTTCACACGCGTGTTCGACGCCGGGCATCGAGCAGGCCGCACCCGCTTCCCGATCGTCGGTCATCAATCCGGCGTCGGTCCGCACGATGCCATCGGATTGGATCGCACCACCGACGCCAGCGTTGAATCGTGGGGACGACTCCAGTTGCCGAACCGTCTCGATGACGGCATCTACTGGCGTTTCTTCTCGTCTACCAGCGGAGACAGCTGTATCGAGGACGGCTTGTCGCTCGTTCGGTTCGTCCACAGAGCCACCAGCTCCACCATGGGCGATAACGTGCATATCCGAGGTGCTCTTGCGGAGAATATAACGGCGGCTATCGATCAACGAAATTCAAGAGTTTCAATCACCGACCGAGATTACCCTGAACTGTCGAGTAGTGGGTACACTGCCCCGAGGAGCCCACCGTATACGATGTGGGGAACAAGACTCCCCGGCAACGCCAAGTTCGGGAACGGAGGTGCTTGCGCGAACCCGACAGACTGTAACCAGAATGGCATCACGAATCCAGCGGCAACGACCCAGAGTGCAGCTCCGTACACGATGCCAAGAGCGGCACTTGTCCACACGGTATCGGAGTATTGCGATAGCATCGGTAGCTGAACGATCACCACGAAGAGAAGACCGAGGACGACACTATGAAACAAGTGCGCTACCCATCCGATAGTACCACCTTCGAATCCGTAGAGACCAGGAATTGCACCATTGAGAATCGCGCTCTTCATCATCCAAATCATCGCACCCATGAGAACGCCACCGACGAGACCACCAACAGCGCCAGCTTCCCAGCCGCGGGTGCTGATATCACTCGAAACCTGTGCTTCTGTGTGAATGTCTGAACTCATACAGGAACGGATACTCCGTATCAATTGAAGAATGTGTGCCGAATGTGCGAGATAAACGCACATTCGTCCCACCCCACCGTGTACAAATGAGAGTACTAACCGGAGTCAAAATAAAATAAAACAGCGAAATTCGACAGTCTCAATTGTTCTGACATGTCATTGTTCGACGTTGGCCACGTCGGCCGTGATGATTCCGAAGCCGTCGGTAAGTGCAGTTTCGACGGACGTGGCGTCTGTTTCGACAGTGTGGACGCACACGTTGACCACGAGATCAACGCGGATATCGGTTGCAGTGGGCCGGAAACCAACCACGTCGAGCTGTTCGACCGAAGCGATGGGGGTAGCATCCGCGAGTACGTCCATCGCACCGGCAGCGAGATCACCTGCTGCACCACGGGGAACCCAGAGGGTGATTTCAGTGCTCGCCCTGACCACGGTGAGTGGGTCATGCATTGTCATACGTTCCCGCCGAGCCTCGAACTCGGTCTTCGGCCACGAAGCCGCGTGCTTTCCTCATACACCACGGGAGTGTCGGTTGAATCGTCTCTGCGTGATCGAAACACGTGGTCCGCGTAGTCGGCGGTCGATGACAGAACAAATCACTCAAGCCCTGCACCGACCGTTGGTGTCACGGCTCCGCCCTCAATGGATGTAGTACAAATATAACCAAACTGGAATGAGGAGCGGACCCGACAACGCGAACGCCTTACGCGGCGACCACGGATTCGGGCAGGGAATGCAGATGAGCGAAGGCCGACCCACGCTTTCCATATCCCGCCGGACAAGCGCCATCTCGAAGAGAGCGATTGCCGGAAGTGCCGGATGTACTGCTGATGGCTTCAGCGAGCGTCCGGTTGGTGGAAAGTGTAGTCAGCATTCATCTCACCTGCACGCGGTGTATCATTTCGTATAATCGCAATTATATTAGTCTTTCCGCAGGCATGGTATTCGATGACACCGGTCAAATACTGGGCAGGAAAAAAACAGACGGTCGTTTTCGTGCTACTGCTTTAGCTGCTCAGAGAACACAGAGAGTATGCGATCTCGGAATAGTAGATTCACGATACACACCACGAACAATGCAGTGGTAGTTGGTCTTCAGAGATGATCCACATCACGAATTACCAATTCTTGCTATCGATGAGTTGAGACGGTGTGATAACGTCCACATCTTTCTTTTTGACGTGGTCAACGACCTCTCTGAACTGATTCTCTGGTGTGCCACCATCACCAATAATGTGATAGGAGATAACGACTAGCTGGTTGGTCTTCTCGGCAACATCAACTGCTCGCCGAGCACCTCGGACGGATGGACCCTGCACACGTGAGATGAAACTCGGGTTGCTCGGGTGCTGTGCGTTGTTGGGGCAGGCGCCGAACAGATAGCCCGTCTCATAGAGTTCGTCGATGAGAGAGAGTGTCGTCGAGTTCACACGACTATTCGGGGCGACAAAGTGGCGTGCACCTTTCTTGAACCCCTTCACGTCAAGGTATCGTTTGACGTTCTGAAGAACTCGGCGCTGCTCCTGTTCTTTCAGATTCGGGAGGAGCTGACCTGCATGGCCCATCATGTCCCAGCTCGCTTTGCCCATCTCTTTCATCATTTGATCAGTCATCCGATCTTCTGAATTGATGGCATCGGGGATGATTCCGACCGCACCGGGCCATCCATTCTCTTTCAGAATCGGATAGGCTTTATTGTAAGCAGAGATGTGAGCGTCGTCGAACTGGAACATCACCTTACCCTTTTTGGGTTTGGGAATCTTGCGGAGATCGTCGATCAGCACCTGAAAGTCATTCTGATCAGTCAGCGGCCCGATTTGAATATTCACCTGCGAGACGCTGTCCATAGCGGGTTGTCCTTTGACACCCGTGTACCCAAGATCGAAGCGAACCCACCCGTCCAGTTCGAGCGGAATGTAGCGAGTCGCCGTGAGCATAGAGCTTTTCGCGGGGGCGATGACTTCTGCAGAGATCTTGATATCCTTCGGTTTGTTCACCTTCACCGCGAGCGAGAGATCGTGTTTGCTGAGATCGAGTGCCTTCGGATAAAACGACTTGAAGATCTTGGCGACAGGCTGTTTTGCGTTCTTCTTCGGTTCCAGAGCGAGTGACTGCTTTCCTTGAAATGAGTCTTGTTTCGCTACTTTGAACCTGCCGAAGCTGATGCCCCAGCGAGAACCGACATCGCCTTCGAAGTCGTCGACCGATGTTCCGGGGGCCTTCTTGTCTTCGTTTGATTTTTTATCTGTATTCTTATTGTTTTCAGTACCTGATGATTTAGTTTGGGAACCAGCACTGGTGCCAGTACCGTTCGTTGCTGTCGAAGTGCCGGGAGACGAGCTGTCGCCGCCCATGATTGATGAGCACCCGGCGAGCGACATCGTTCCGGCGGCTCCGAGCGTTGCGATAAATTTACGACGAGTCGATGGGGGCTGCATATAGACATCTGAACCAAATGCACCGGTCCTCATAATTATGCGGGTGCTAGCTGGCCCATATCACTCAACCATACTATTGATATATTCTGTCAGATTATGATACGAACTGAAACCGACCTCAACAATATAGTTCGCATTGTTGCTGGCGGATAGCGTCCTCTGATCTCGCCACCATAGATATTCTGTCGTTCTCTTGCGGTTGTGAATTATTTGGTGGTTCTTAAATAACAGTCATGTGGCGATTATACATCGTTGCAAACGGTTTCACGGGGGGATTGATACCGACACTCATCAAATCGGCTCAAGTTTCGGTACGGGTCGAGACTCAGACCAGCAAATCCCTCCGATCATGGTGTAATAGCAAAATCACAACAGATCGTATTTACTGCAATTCAATCAATGCGGCATTCGCGGGGATCACCGGATAGCCCAAGGAAAAAGAGAAACATGCCAAGTCCACCAAGACGGAGCACAGTCCCCTGAAACGGAATAAATGCGATGGCACCAGTGAATCCAAAGAGCGCAAAGAGACCAGGACCACAACTCGCACAGCCAGCAGCGAACAAGCCCGGAAGAATTCCACCAATATTTGCCAGACTACCCATCTGTAGCATCCGGAGTTGTGCGACCATATTCGTCAGTGCAATCCCAGTCAGCACCGCGTACAGAGCGTTCATCACGATTGGCATCCACCCGTAGTGGGCGATGGTGGTCTCAAAGTTGATCAAGAACATGTCTTCGACGTACGCAGAGGTGACCACGATTTCGGGCGATCTCATGAACATCTGTAGGACGCCCATGGATTGTGAGGCCAAGATGAGCACAACGAACGTAAGTGCACCCAATATCACCGCAAGGAGCGCTCGCAGTGCAGACTGAAACGGATAGAGGAGTGCTGCGAGTAAATCTTCGCCGAATCGTTCGAGACGATCCGTGCCGGTTCGTTTGAATACGCTGAAATAACTACTCATTGATGTGTTTTGTTACTGATTCAGAAATGCCTGAATTTGTTTTTGGAAGCTGGTGTATGGCTGTGCGCCTTTGAAGATTTGCTGTCGATCCGTTTTGGGATGATACAGCACGAATCCTGGGGTGTTGGCAAATCCCTCCTTCTTGCCGCGTTTTCGCTCTTTTTTAAGATCACTTTCAAGTTGCTTGCGGTTTGTTCGCATGCACTGGTCAACTGCACGCGCGTCAATCCCCTTAATCTTACGGGCGTATTTCAGGAGATTCTTCCGCGAGGACCACTCTCCACCATCTAGTTCTTGATGGTCAAATACAGTGTGGTGCCACTTCCAGAATAGGTCAAGATTTTTATCCTTTAACTTTCGCCAGATACATTTGGCCATCACTCCGGCAGTCCATGAGTGGTCGCCGTAATTCGGATATTGGAGAAAGGCAATATTGACCGTTCCATTGGCGATTTCGTTTCGAACGAGTTTTGGCAGGGCTCCGTGTTTGCCGAGTTCGAACTGTTTGCAGTACGAACATTGGTAGTCCGACCAGTAGTAGATGTGAACCGGCGCATTCGAATTCTTCCCCATCACTGGTGCTCCAGACAGGTCAATTCCGTACTTTGTCTTTCCTTTTCCTTTCACGAACGGCGGTGAGAGCGGTTTCGATTGCGTTGGTTTCGATGTTGGTTTCGATGTTGGACGCGACGTCGGTGTGGGTTCAGCTGTCTTCACAACAGAGGTCGAAGTGGCTGTTGGTGAAGCTTCGGTTGATGTTGCTGTCGAGGATGTCGTCGATGACGGAGTCGTATCTGACGAATTCCCTTTTTCCTCACCTAAACAGCCTGCGAGCCCCCCGAAGACAGCAAGTGTCATGCTTCCAAGGAATTTCCTACGTGTTGATTGTATGATATCACGGGACATGATAGTTAAGAGGCCCGACTGAGAAATCTACTTCCCTTAGATTCGTCGCCGGGCGGTCATTTCTACTAGCAGTTCAATAGTGACTGGGGGATATGTTTTATGGCTTTTGATTTGACAATTCAACACCAATTTACGAAATATAAAAACAAACCAGTACATAGTTGTTAACCTACTAATTCGAAGTTGTGATAATCATGTTTGAGTAGTGTTATTTACTGCGGCAAAGGTCAGTTCTGCGGTTTTATTCGGTACCTTATTCCATTATTCTGATGTGACTATAGTCGATTTTATGAACTCATCGCTGTGTTAGTCATTATTAAGGACTTTCTCTGTAGCAATACATACTAATCTATTGTACTCATACACCTACATTCACACTTACTCGAATAATATAATTCCAAAGTTATGTCTGATATACAATGTATTAGCCGGTGTGATGTTCTGGGGCGAGAACATCACGTTCAAGGACATTTTGGTCGAGAAATGCGAACAGGTTACAGCTTCATATCTCTCGTTCAATTGGTGCGCGAATCGTGTTCCCCCACTCGGTCCACGAACCATCGTAGTTTTCGACGTCACTGAAACCAAGGAGTTCGGTGAGGACAAACCACGCAATCGACGAGCGCTCACCGACGCGGCAGTACGTGACGACGGCCTGATCCTCGGTAACTCCGTTCTCGGCATACAGCTGCTGCAGTTCGTCGGCGCTTTTGAAGGTACCGTCGTCGTTGAGGACTGATGCAGTTGGAATATTGCTTGCACCAGGGATATGCCCACCACGCTGTGCCGTCTCTTGTAGCCCTTCTGGAGCGAGAATTTCACCCGTGAACTCCTCTGGAGAGCGGACATCGACCATCGGGAGTCCGCTCTCCATGGCTTGTTCTACGTCTCCTTTGTACGCACGGATCCCTTCGAACGGACCCCGAGCGTTGTATTCTCGTGCGGTGAAATCAGGAACCTCTTCGGTGAGCGGATAGCTGTTGTGCACCCAGTAATCCTTCCCACCATTGAGGACGCGCGCGTCGTGGTGACCGTAGTACTTGAACTCCCAGTAAGCGAACAGGGCGAACCAGTTGGCGATATGCCCGTCACCGTAAAAGACGACAGTTGAATCTTCGGTGATACCAGCGTTTCCGATCGTTTCCTCGAATGATTCCTTGCTGAGTATGTCGCGCTCAACCGCATCCGAGAGATCCTCGTCCCACTGGAATCCGATCGCACCGGGAATGTGTCCATCATCGTACCGCGATGGAAACTCTTTCTCAGGGGACTCAGGACTGTTCACTTCGAGTAATCGAAGGTCGGAATCGTCGCTCTGGAACGCATCGAGACGTTCCTCTACCCAATCGGCCGATACCAGCACGTCGTTTGCGTAGCTTGAGCTGCTGGCGTTCATGACCACTTTGCCATTCGTCGCCGATTCAAATGTATCTTCGTGATAGTTCAGGTTGGCCCGTTTGATTAGCTGCTCTCACCTATTCAGATCGACACCGTTATTCTTACAGAATGGACGTCCTATAGTTTATTCTCTAAAAAATTTGGTGAAATAATTCCAGCGTGACCATTTTAGGGATGCAGAACAATACTAAATATATGATGGGTGCGTCGGGTAATCGTCCACCGAGAGACGAACGGCGACGAAGCTCTCGGCGATCGGCGGGAAGATCGGCCGAGAACCGATATCAGTTCATTCACACCTCACTCTTGATGCTCGGAACACTCCTGTTCGTTGCTTCGATCATCATTACCGTCATCATGGTCGTGATGTCCGTGCTCTGATTTAGTGGGTGTTCACGTCCCGCCTTCATCGAGGAATGAGAGTGATCAATCCGAACGGCAGCTGATTTTTCGTGTGAGAGCCAATGAATCGCGCTTTCCCAGAGGATGACCGTCGGAACCGGTATTCGCTAACAGAAGGTGAAGGTACGGAGTCCGTCTCCTCGCTCGATATCAGTCAGACCAGCCCTCAGAAATTCGTAGAACAAAACGACTGGCGATTCCGTAGATCCTGATTAGCGAACATAGAGCTAACGCCGTTCGTTTCGAGGAATATAGAAATTATCGGACGTCTTTCGATCAGTCCATCAACATCAACTATTCTGTTTGATGATAATAATGGGTTCCGATGGTAGTCCGGATTTAATGGAAGACATATATATGTCTGACGTAAGCTTATACGCCTTGCGCGGCCGCTAGTGCATATGGGAAGTGGCAATCGCGTTGAAGAGCTCGAAACACGCGTTCGAGAGTTAGAAGCGACAGTCACTGGATTGACAGACGAACTACTCGAATGCAAACAGCGTCTTGGTGAACTGGAAGAACACGTCGATGACAACATCAGCGGCGAAACAGCAGCCGCTACATCTTCGGCATCATCTTCATCTTCAACTTCATCGTCATCTCCGTCGTCATCGTCACCGTCGTATCGGCCGTTCTCGGAAGAAGACGACAGTGATAACACCCACGAGGACGAATCGGAGGAGAACACGAATACGGATCTCACGGGCGACGAGATCATCGTCGCATAAGCCGGGACCGTCGGGTGGAACCCCGAAATCACAACACCACCGATGCACATCAAAGAACTCGTCCTGGATAATTTCAAGAGCTTCGGACGCAAGACGCGAATTCCCTTCTACGAGAACTTCACGACCATTAGCGGTCCTAACGGGTCGGGGAAATCGAATATCATCGATTCGGTTCTATTCGCACTTGGACTAGCGCGCACGTCCGGAATCCGTGCAGAGAAGCTCACAGATCTCATCTACAATCCAGACGACGACGGTACGACAGTGACGGGCGAACGTGAGGCACAGGTCGAAGTCATTCTCGACAACAGCGATGGTGAGATCTCGCGCTCGCAGGTCGTCAGTGCTGCGGGCACCGACAATGTCGGTGACACCGAAGAGATCAACGTCAAGCGCCGGGTCAAGCAGACTGAGGAAAACTACTACTCTTACTACTACCTCAACGGCCGCTCCGTCAACCTGTCAGACATTCAAGATCTCCTCTCGCAAGTCGGCGTCACGCCTGAGGGGTACAACGTCGTCATGCAGGGCGACGTAACCGAGATTATCAACATGACCCCGCACGCCCGCCGCCAGATCATCGATGAGATCGCAGGCGTCGCGGAGTTCGATGCTCGAAAAGAGGATGCACTAGAAGAGCTGGCGGTAGTCCGAGAGCGGGTCGACGAAGCCGATCTTCGGATCGAAGAGAAACAAGAACGGCAGGACCAACTCGAAGACGAGCGAACGACTGCGCTCCGGTATCAAGAGCTCAAAGACGAAAAGAGCGAGTACGAGGGCTATCTCAAAGCTGCAGAGCTCGAAGACAAGCGTGCGCGTCTCGAAACGACACAACAACGGATAGACGAGGCAGAGGAGACGCTCGAAGAGCGCCAACGCGCGCTCGAAGAACGCCAGCAGACAGTTACCCGGCTCGAAGAAGATCTCGCAGACCTAAACGCCGAAATCGAACGCACGGGCGAGGACGAGCAGTTGCGCGTCAAACACGAAATTGAGGAGATCAAGGGTGAAATCGCCCGGCAGGAGGACGCCATCGAAAGCGCCAAAGAGCGCATTGAGGAAGCAGAGCAAAAGCGCAGCCAAGCGTTTGTGAAAATCGATCGCAAGCAGGAGACGGTCGATGATCTCGCCGCGAAAATCAAGAACGGAAAAGTCGAAAAATCCTCGCTTAAAGCCGAAATTCAACAGAAAGAATCGGAACTCTCCGAGGTCGAACGCGAGATCGAGGCAGTCGACACGGAATACGACCAACTGAAAAACGATCTCGCTGACGCGAGAGACCGGCTCGAAACGGCGAAATCTGAGAAAAACGATAGCCAGCGCGAGCAGGATCGGCTGCTCGATGAGGCTCGTCGGCGATCGAACGAACAGCGCGAACTTCAGTCCGACATCGAGGCGTTAAGAGAGGAGATTCCAGAGCTTGAGGCCAAACGCGCCGACGTCGTGGCAGAACTCGAAGCCGCCAAAGAAAACAAATCGACCATACAGTCGGCGGTAAACGATCTCCGGGACGAAAAATACGCGTATCAGGACGAACTCGACGAGATCGACGACGAGCTAAACGCGGCACAGCAGGAGTACGCAGAACTCGAAGCGAAAGCAGGAGAGAGTGGCGATAGCTCGTATGGCCGGGCGGTTTCGACGATCCTCAACAGCGGACTCGATGGAATTCATGGGACAGTCGGTCAGCTGGGAAGTGTTGCGGGTCGCTATGCAACAGCCTGTGAAACTGCCGCCGGCGGACGGCTCGCACACGTCGTCGTCGATGACGACGGTATCGGTCAGCGTTGTATCGATCACCTGAAATCGCGCAACGCGGGACGAGCGACGTTTCTTCCCATCTCACAGATGCAGCGGCGCTCAGTTCCAAGCTGTCCGGATCACGACGGAGTGGTCGATTTCGCGTACAACCTCGTCGAGTTCGATCGTCGCTACGCAGGAGTGTTCTCCTACGTGCTCGGTGATACCCTCGTTGTTGAGGACCTCGAAACTGCACGCGAACTGATGGGCGAGTTCCGCCTCGTCACGCTGTCCGGTGATCTCGTCGAGAAAAGCGGTGCGATGACCGGCGGCTCGAAAAAAGGGACGCGCTATTCGTTTTCGTCCAGTACGGGCCGTCTTGAACAGGTCGCAGAGCGCATTACCGAACTCGAAGACCAACGACAGTCGGTTCGTGAAGAACTTCGCGCGGTCGAATCGCGGCTGGACGACGCCCGAGAGCGACAATCGAACGCGACCGATCAAGTGCGTGATATCCAGAACGAGATTGAAGGAATCGACGAGCGCATTGAAACGATCCAAGAACGCATCGAGGAGAAGAAAAACGCGCTCTCTGAAATCGAGGCAGAACGCGAAGACGTTGGCGAACGTATGGAAGCGATCGACGAGAAAATCGCTGAAAAAGAGGCAACCGTCGAGGAGATCGAAGCCGAAATCGACGATCTCGAAGCTGAGCTTCGGTCCTCGGAAGTCGCAGAACTCACAGAGCAGGCTGAAGCTCTCCGCGAGACGATCGCTGACCTCGAAGACGAAACGAGAGAAATCGACGATGAGCTGAACGAACTACAGCTGGAAAAACAGTACGCCGAGGAAGCCATCGATTCACTCGAACAGGAGATCGAAACGGCCCAAGAGCGCAAGACAAAGGCGAACGAACGCATCGAAACGCTGAAGAGCGAAATCGAAGAGAACGAAGTTCGGTTGGCGGACAAACGCGAGCAAGTGGCCGATCTCGAAGCCGAGCTTGCCGAACTCAAAGAGGAACGAACGGAGCTAAAAGAGACGCTCGGTGAAGCGCGTACGGCATACGAGCAGACAAAAGAGCAAGTCGATGAGACCGAAAGCCGACTCGAGTCGCTCCGTCAGACCGCAGAACGACTCGATTGGGAAATTGACGAGCTATCGGCGCAGGTCGGCGCGTACGACCCCGAAGAAATACCCGACCACGACGAACTCGAACGCGAGATAGAACGGTTAGAACAAGAGATGGAGTCGTTAGAGCCGGTCAATATGCTCGCTATCGACGAGTACGATCGTGTTTCGGAGGAGCTCGCTGAACTCGAAGAGAAACGCGAAACGCTCCTCGAAGAGCGCAACGGTATCGAGACACGCATCGAGGAGTTCGAGGCGAAGAAGAAGGCGACGTTCATGGACGCCTACGAAGGTATCAACAGACAGTTCGAAGACATATTCGCTCGGCTGTCCGACGGCTCGGGGACACTGTTCCTCGAAGATGAAGCAGACCCGTTCGAAGGCGGTCTGACGATGAAAGCACAGCCGGGTGATAAGCCGGTACAGCGGCTCGCGGCGATGTCAGGCGGTGAGAAATCGTTGACAGCACTCGCCTTCATTTTCGCCATCCAACGGTACAATCCCGCGCCATTCTACGCGCTCGATGAGGTCGATGCATTCCTCGATGCGGCAAACGCTGACGCCGTCGGTGAACTCATCGATGAACTTGCTGGCAATGCGCAGTTCGTCGTCGTCTCACACCGGTCAGCGCTGCTCGAACGCTCCGAACGAGCCATCGGCGTCACCATGCAACAGAACAACATCAGTGCAGTAACGGGAATCGACTTGAGCACGGAGGTACCTGCAGATGACTGAACACGTCGGTGGTATCATCACCAAGACAACGGAGACGGATAGAACAGAAGCTGGAACGGACGAAGATGACAGTGATGATCGAGCCGACAGCGATGCAGGGGAGGTCGAACCAGTCGAACTACTCGTCCAGCTCGCAGAGCGCGGGGAGATCGAACCGTGGGATATCGACATTGTTGAGGTCACTGACACGTTTCTTTCTGCGCTCGATGAGGCAGATCTCCGTGCCGGGGGGCGGGCACTGTTCTACGCGAGTGTCCTTCTGCGGATGAAAAGCGATGCTCTCGACGAGCCAGACGAAGAAGAAGCAGAAGAGTGGGAGGATCCTGCGTGGAACGCTCCAGCTGAGGGCGTGCCGGATGATTCGAGTCCGTTCGACGCACTCGAACAGGAGATGGAGCGACGACTTGACCGCAAGCGCGCCCGCGGAGTGCCGCGTACCCTCGACGAGCTCGTGCGAGAACTCCGCGAGCGCGAGCGTGGATCGCGTTGGAAAGAGTCGCGTACATACAACACCAGTGATTCTCCACGCGGGTTCACGCGCGGGACACAGACACTCGATTACCGGTCTGGCGACGACCTCCGGATGGATGACGAGCCGACAGAGACCGATGTCACTGGCACAACGCATGGCGAGGACATTGAGACGACGATTCAGGACGTCTATCAGGCGCTCCGGAAACAGTACGACCGCGGTCGTGACGAGGTGCTGTACGCTGAGATCGAGGCTGCGGGGGGCTCACGAGTGGAAACGTTCCTTGCACTCCTCTTTCTTGCCCACCGTGGACAGATCCAACTCCAACAGGATGAGCTGTTTTCCGATCTCTGGATTCAAAACCCAGCCACGCGAGCAGCAGAAGAGGCTATCGCAGACTAATATTCGGATACACAAATTATAATTGCTCGTGCTAAACCTCCGAAAGATTTATGTGAGATTAATTCCCATGATAGATTATGACACCCGACCGAATCAGAGAGCGGTTGGAAGAAACGGAGGGGCGTGTCGATCCACAGGAATTGGCGAAAGCACTCATGTACGTCCGTGAGGGTAGAAAGTAACTACCTCACCCGGTAGTTATCAGATTGTGTTGTTCCTCAGTGGTTCAGTGTCAGCTTTTCTTCGCGCATCGAGATAGTTTCAAGAAAAAGATGAGAAAAACTACAGATACTCTCCCGCGAGCAGATCGATGCGCTCTCTCGTTTCGTCTGGAATCGCGTCACTCGGTGTGTTGATCGCTCCTTCAAGTGTCTGCCCGCAGTCACAGTCGCGTTCGTCTGGGAGGGTCTCGATCGCGCGCTCGATGAGCTGTTTGATCGATTGTTCGTTTGCGGCGGCGTTTCCAAGCACTTCTTCGAGAGTGACTTCGGCGTCTTGCTTCCAGACATCGTAGTCGGTGACGCCGGTAACGGTCGCATAACACAGTTCAGCCTCGCGTGCGAGCTTCGCTTCCGGGATGGCCGTCATGCCAATAACGTCCCAGTTGTTGGCGCGATAGAACTCGCTCTCAGCGCGAGTCGAAAACTGTGGTCCTTCGATACAAACGTAAGTTCCCTCATCAACGACGGTCGCATCGGTCGCGTCCGCACACGCGGCAAGATGTGATGCCACGTGTGGACAGTACGGCTCCGCAAAACTCGTGTGAGCGACGACACCGCCTTCGAAAAACGAGGAGCAGCGGTGGCTCGTTCGATCGAACACTTGGTCGGGAATGACGAGTGTCTGTGGTGGAAGATCCTCGCGGAGGCTCCCAACAGCGTTACTGGAAAGAATGCGCTCAACGCCGATCTGCTTTAACGCGTGGATGTTTGCGCGGTACGGAACCTCAGTCGGCGAGTACTGGTGGTTCCGTCCGTGACGCGGAAGGAACGCGATCTCCGTGCCCGCCAGCGTTCCGATCGTGATTGGAGCGCTCGGTTCGCCATAGGGTGTCTCTACCCGCTCCTCGCGGACGTCCTCAATGTCGAGCGACTCGTAAATACCACTCCCACCGATGAATCCGACGGTCATACCATTGCTCTAGGTGGGCCGACAATAACGGTACCGGGAAGCGATCGAGGACGAAACAAGAACGGCCGAAATCGGATGCCTCGCTCCGTTACTCCAACAACCGCCACGCACCGGTATCGTGTTCGATGAGGTCACGACGCTCCATCTCGTGAAGCACTTCCCCCAACCGGTTGGGCTGTGCGATCTCCATCTCAATTCGGTCGATCTGGTGGTACTCGCTGAGGTAGTGGCGGATATCATGGCGAGTGAAGGTCTCCTGATCAGCCTCATCCATGACACCGCTGGTGAGATCAATCATATCCTCGATGAAGTTCCATGGATAGATGACCCACGCCCACTCTTCGAGTCGTTCGCCGACGAAATCAGGTTCGAATTCGCTCGTACCGAGCAACTGGAGCGTTCCGGTACGGACTTCGCCAGGATCGCGTTCGGTGACGTATTCGTGGGCACGGCGAATCGATCCGCCCGTATCGGCGATATCATCGATGATGAGCACATCCTTACCATCGACGCTCCCCTCGGGCATCGGATACCGAACTTGTGGCTCGCCGGTCTTCTGGGCGGTCCCAACGTAGTGTTCCATCTTGAGACTCGCGAGGTCGTCCAATCCAAGGAAATCACAGAGACACCGTCCGGCGAACCAACCACCGCGCGCCAACGCAACGATGACATCAGGCTCGAAATCCGCCGTCGTGACCTGCTGTGAGACGTCACGACAGAGACTGTAGATGTAATCCCAAGTAGTGAGTGTACATTTGAAGTCGTCGGGGAGATCACTCATGTTAATTCTCCCTCACCACGCAGAACGGATAAGAATTATCAGAACCGTCCGACCATCAGAACACACCGCACAGATCGTTCGATCCCGCTCAATAAGCAGAAACACGAACACGAGTTCAAGCACTCCACTCCCCAAAGTTGAAGAAGCAGTCTATCTGCTCGGTCGTTTCCAGTAGGATGTGTATTACTGTCTACCAACGACAGACCAACAGTCAGTAACTCACGAGTGCTCATGAGGAGTGCTGGAAAAAATATAGTCGATAGTGATTCGTACTAATACGGTTGTATTGCGGTGGTTTGCCTCTTATTACGCCACTCTATCGATGAATTTCACCTGTTACGAATATCCGTAAACTGTCCGTACATCACCGCTATGTACAATACATAACCCATTTTCGAGTTAATTATTCTTGCGTCGGTCGGAAGGTTCTTTATTGGCCTTGTCGACCTTTCGAATACGCAATGGCTGTACTCTGGCTGGATACTATCGGGTCCGACGACCTCGATTCCGTCGGCGGGAAAGGGGCGTCGCTCGGCGAACTCACGGGAGCAGGACTTCCAGTTCCATCGGGGTTCGTGGTAACGGCAGGTACGTACCGGTCGTTCATCGAGCAGGCGGGTATCGATGACGAGTTGTTCGAGGCAGTCGATATCGATCCGGACGACTCGTCCGCGCTCGCCGACGCCGAGCAAGCTGCCGAGGACCTCATCCTCGATACGGAGCTTCCGGATGACATCGCAGATGGCATCCTCGACGCGTACGACGAGGTGGGAGACGGCGAGGCGTTTGTTGCCGTCCGCTCTTCGGCGACAGCGGAGGACTTGCCGGATGCGAGTTTCGCTGGACAACAGGAGACGTTCCTAAACATCACGCGTGAGGATCTGCTCGATCGGGTGAAACGATGCTGGGCATCGTTGTTCACCAAACGGGCAATCTACTACCGCGAGGAACAGGGCTTCGATCACGATCGGGTGGATATCGCTGTCGTCGTCCAGCAGATGGTCGACGCAGAGAAGAGTGGCGTCATGTTCACGAGCCACCCATCGACTGGTGAGGACCAGATCATTATCGAGGCTGCGTGGGGACTCGGTGAGGCTGTCGTTTCTGGCTCCGTCTCACCTGACAACTACGTCGTCGATCCCGCAACTGCCGAAGCGACCACCGTCACCGTCGCCGACAAGAAGGTGATGCACGTCAAAGACACGGAGACGGGCAAAACCGTAGAACGAGACGTACCCGACGAGAAACGAAATGTTCGTGTTCTAACCGACGACGAGATTGCCCGTCTCGTCGAGCTTGGAAGACGGGTCGAAGATCATTACGGCACACCACAAGACGTTGAATGGGCAACTATTGACGGTGAAGTGTTCATGCTCCAATCGCGGCCGATCACGACTATCAAAGAGCAGAGCACAGATGCCTCGTCTGCTCGAACAGCAGAAGCGACGGACGGAAGCGGTCTCGAACAGGAACGACGCGGCAGCGAAGACGTTCTTCTGAAGGGTCTTGGAGCGAGTCCCGGTGTTGCATCTGGTCCAGTTCGCATCGTGACGAAACTCGATCAGCTCGACAAAGTCGGTGAGGGCGACATCATCATCACCGAGATGACGACGCCAGACATGGTCCCGGCGATGAAGCGGGCCGCGGGCATCGTGACCGACGAGGGCGGAATGACATCACACGCGGCGATCGTTTCGAGAGAACTCGGCGTCCCTGCTGTCGTCGGCTCTGGGGGTGCAACCACACAACTGTCAGACGGACAGGTCATCACGATCGACGGCGATAAGGGGACCATTCGAGAAGGATCGACCGAAGGCGCAGAAGAACGAGAACCGTACGAGGACGTCAGGCCACAGAGTCCCGTCAAACCGATGACGGCGACAGAGGTCAAGGTGAACGTCTCTATCCCAGAAGCGGCTCACCGTGCGGCTGTCACCGGTGCCGATGGGGTCGGATTGCTCCGATTGGAGCACATGATCCTCTCGACGAACAAGACGCCAGATCGATACATTCGAGACCACGGCGCTGATGAATACATCGAGGAAATCGTGAGCGGCGTTCGTGGCGTGGCGGATGAGTTCTATCCGCGTCCAGTACGTGTTCGCTCGCTCGATGCCCCGACAGATGAGTTCCGACAACTGGAGGGCGGTGAAGACGAGCCAAACGAACACAACCCGATGCTCGGGTACCGCGGCATCCGCCGGAGCTTAGATCAGATCGGCGTCTTCAAACACGAACTCGAAGCGTTCCGACGACTCTTCGAGATGGGGTATGACAACGTCGAGATCATGTTCCCGCTTGTAAACGATGTCGAGGATGTGTATCAGGCGAAGTCGCTCATGGAGGAGGTCGGTATCGATCCCCAGAAACGCACGTGGGGTGTGATGATCGAAACGCCAGCGAGCGCGCTCTGTGTTGATGAGATGGCCGACGCCGGGATCTCGTTTGCCTCCTTTGGAACGAACGATCTCACACAGTACACGCTGGCGGTCGACCGGAACAACGAGAACGTCGCCAACAGGTTCGACGAACTCCACCCAGCAGTATTGAAACTCATCGGCAACACCATCAAAGCGTGCCGCGAGAACGACATCGATACGAGTATCTGTGGACAAGCCGGGTCGAAGCCACAGATGGTCCGCTATCTCGTTAACGAGGGCGTTAGCTCAATCAGCGCAAACATCGACGCAGTTCGTGATGTCCAACACGAAGTCAAACGCGTCGAACAGAAACTCCTGCTCGAAGCCGTTCGACAGGAATAACTGGATCTATTCTGACAATTGAGGTAGCGGGATTCGACGGCTGAATCTTCTTTTAATTTGCTTTCTGTTTTAGTTCCGTGTAAATGCTACACAGCCTCATTGCAGCGTTATTACAATAGAGGTGTGATACCACATCGTATGTCCGACCCATATGGTCGTGCGATTCGAGATGCGTATCACGATCAACGAGAGGAGCCACTGCTCGACCGTCACGGAAACTACGGTACCGAGCACACTCAGTTAGAATCGCTCTACCTCAACGAGTTCACTCCCACTGGAACAGACAGCGAATGGGTCGTGTCGTGGCTCGATGGTCCATTGCTCGATATGGGTGCTGGAACGGGGCGACAGGCCCTCTATTTCCAAGATCAGTTCGAGACAGTCGCCATCGATACGAGCGAGCATCTCGTCGAAACGATGCGTGATCGGGGCGTCACTGACGCGCGTCGTGCAAGCATGTTTTCGCTTAGAGACGAGTTCAAACGTGAGCGCTTTCGATCGGCGCTTGCAATCGGGACACAAGTGGGGCTCGCAGGTTCGATGCAAGGGTTGCGACAGTTCCTCGGTGACCTTGCATTCGTGACGATGCCTGAAGCAACGGCGGTTCTCGATTCGTACCACCCAGACTGGCTCGCAGCCGTCGATCCGCCCCATTACCGCCACGATCCCACAGCGGGGCTTGCCTACCGGATACAGCAGTTCGAGTACGAAGGTGCTCTGAGCGAACCGTTGCTGTTTCGGTTGTTCTCGCCTGATCGGCTTCGAGAAGCGACGGTCGGAACCGGATGGAAGGTGAGCGAAACCAGACGGCATCCGAGTGCGCGTGACGATGCGGTTCAGTATCGAGCGGCGCTCGAAAAAGTATGAGTGGACGTGGAGACACAGAAATTTGCTCCAGCACAGAATGATGCTTTCGCCTTCCGAACATTGATCTGCCTACACTAGTGTCCGTCAAATTGAATTCCAGCCGATTAATTAATATCTGGCTGAAAGATATTGTATGGATGAATGTAACGGCTTCATTACTGGAGGCTGTGCGTGACATCACTGTTCGAACGGGCAGTCGGAAGCGACTGGACGGAACTACACCCCCAGATCCGCGAGCGGTACGGTCTCAGTGCTGACGACAGCGTGGCCATCGGAACGGGGCGGATGAGCCAACTCACGCACAATGTGCTCGCGCTACCCGTGTTGTGGCTCGGTACGACCCAAAACGTCCTTTTTCCCGAGAGCGGAACCGACATTCCATTCGAAATCAAATCCGAGGCGTTCATCGACACGGACGGAAACGAGGCGCTACGACTTCAGCGGCGCTTCGAGACCGACCCTCCACGCCGGTTCGACGATACGATGCGCTGGAACCCAGAACGAGAGTGCATTACCGAGTTCCTCGGGCGTGACGGACGACTCGTCGCCGACATTCACCTCTCGGTCGCGGACGGCGGACTCGTCATCGAGATCGGTGAGCAGTGGATCCGGTTCGGTGATCGGTTTATCAGCGTACCGACACCGCTTGCAGCCAATGCAATCCTGCAGGACTGGTACGACGAGTATGCGGGCCGATTTCGTGTCGCAGCATCCATCACGAATCCACTGGCCGGTCACGTTTTTGGCTACCAAGGAGTCTTCGACAACGAGTGGCGCGATGAACCCCCTACCGATGAACCAGTTCGCCACAGCAGCCTCCCGAG
Organism: Halocatena marina; assembly: GCF_023276375.1. GTDB lineage: Archaea > Halobacteriota > Halobacteria > Halobacteriales > Haloarculaceae > Halocatena > Halocatena marina. The sequence goes on from NZ_JALLPK010000001.1 coordinate 3,332,519, forward strand.
TGGTCGGCAATGAACGCCTCCCGACTCGGTTTTCATCCACAGAGAGTGAGCGACGGAAGCGCCGTTATCGGAGGGGCAATGTGGCTCGCGATAGTGGTTGGTGGGCCGTTCCGACGGCTCGAACTGCTCCTCTTGCTCGCCCCGTTAGTACTCGTCCCGCTTTTGCTCGGGATGATCCCAGCTGAGGGTGGGCGTGAGACTAGCTCGCGCTGGTACTGGTGTGCCGTTCTTGGTCAACCGATCGGTGCGCTTCTCGTCACCGCCTCGTTTGCGCTCGACCACGGTGTTCTCGCCGGAATGTTGATTGTCCCGTGGGGGGCTGTTACGCTCTCGATGGCGCTCTGGGGACTCGAACGGCTCCTCCCACGCGGGCCCGAACCGCTTTCGGAGCTGAGTATCGACGCTGGTCTGTTGTACATCACTGTCGGTAGCTGCTGGCTGCTAATCAGTCGGTTGGGAATGAATCCGCTGGGATTTGGCGATCCGATCGTCTTTTTTACAGGCATTCACTTTCATTACGCGGGATTCGTCTTGCCGCTTCTGGCCGGTATCGCCGGACGAGCGCTTTCAAACGGCGTCTGGCGTCGTATCTACACGTTCTCGGTCGTGACGATCGTGTTCGGTCCCGGGTTGATCGCTGCTGGAATCACGCTGTCGCCACTGGTCGAAGTCGTGGCTGTGACCGCGCTCACCGTTGGCGTGGTTGCGTTCGCGCTAGTCACACTCCTCGCCATCGTTCCCGCACGCACGAATCGGTTCCAACAGGCAGCACTAACGGTTTCCTCGCTTGCTATCGCGGCATCGATGGTGTTCGCGTTTGGCTACGGACTTTCGGAGTTTCTCGGGCGAACACTCGCTGGATTGCAGATCGGAACGATGGTTGCGTTTCACGGGCACTTGAACGCACTTGGATTCGCGCTGTGCGGCGCGGTCGGCTGGCGCGTCGCTGTGCCGGCATCGTACTCAGTGTGCCACGCTCCATTCAGTTCGCTCACTGCTGACGGTCGCGTCGGAGCGGATTACCTCGAACGGAACGGGATCGTCGGCCCATTGTCGCCGAGCGGTCAGATGGACGATTTGGCCGCGTACGATCGTCCTGATTTTGATTCCGGGGCTGTCCACCCAGCGATCCGAACGTTCTACGAACACACAGCCGAGTACGAGTTGCGCTATAAAGCGACGTGGCACCCTGGCTTTCGGACGGGCGCGCGTCTTGCAAAGCGGTTGACTATGCGAATCGAGCAGCTCGATCTCCCCGTAGGAGCAAATTCCCAGCGGACAGACAGTCAAATCGTCGATATCGACGACTCAGTTGACGGACGAACAGGCGTTCGGGCGTGGATTCGGACAGACACAGAGACGGGAAATGCAGTGTTCGTCGCTGCCTACGCAACGCACGAACACGATGGTGAAACGTACATGAACATCGGACTCCCCTTGCCGTGGTGCAATTTATCGGCTCTCTTGTGGATGGACACAATCGAAACCGACGTCGATAGTGCGGGGATCCGGCTTTCCTCACGAACGCGGGATGAACAGGGCAATAAAGGACTCTATCTCATCACACCACACCTCCCTGTTCGCCTCCCAATGTGTGAGGATTTTCGTGTTTGGCCAGCGTCAGTGGATGCACCACAGGCACCGACAACGCTCCGTACCGACGACACGGCACTCGTTGCACAGCACGAAATGTGGCTGTTCGGACAGCAGTTTCTCACCATACAGTATGCGATCGAACACGTCGGATCTACGAACGAGTCACCCGAGTCGAAAAGACGGTCGTGAGTCGATCCCTCGCTCATCGAAGTTGTTTCGTTCAGAAATATCCGCTATCGATAACGCAATGGATAAACGCAAGAGCAGGGAAAGGAAGCCATGCAGCGGGCCGAACCGCAGGATTTCGCTCGCGTTCTCTCATCGATGTGTACGGTGCCCCACCCAAAGGCCCGCACAGCGGCAGAACGCTTTCTGACGACGAATCCCGGTGATCCTGGTACGTATGAAACTGTCGCGGCGCTCGAAGAGAAAGCCATTGGCATGCTCGGAGCGGTAGCTGGCCATCCGTCTGCTGGGGGCTATATCGCATCTGGCGGCACAGAGGCGAATATTCAGGCGGTCCGTATTGCTCGCAATCGCGCCCGCACTCACAGAGACGTCACGTCACCGAACGTCGTTGTCCCCGAAAGTGCTCACTTCAGCTTCACAAAAGCAGCTGACGTGCTTGGTATCGAGCTCCGACGCGCACCACTCACAGACTACCGCGTCGATACAGACGCGATGGCCGCGCTTGCCGACGAGGAGACGGTGTTGATGGTTGGTGTTGCCGGGACGACCGAATACGGTCGTGTCGATCCCATTCCCGACATCGCTACACTTGCTCACGAGTACGATGCACTCTGTCACGTCGATGCTGCGTGGGGCGGATTCGTGCTCCCGTTCACGGGCCACGAGTGGAACTTCGCGCACGCACCAATCGATACGATGACCATTGACCCCCACAAGATGGGCCAAGCGGTCGTCCCCGCCGGTGGGCTGCTCGCACGCACGCAGGAACTACTCAATCCACTCGCCATCGATACGCCGTATCTCGAATCTACATCACAAGTAACCCTCACAGGAACACGCAGTGGAGCGGGTGTTGCGAGTGCTGTTGGCGCGATGGACGCGCTGTGGCCCGAGGGCTACCGCAAGGCGGCAACAACCGGACAAGAGAACGCAGAGTGGTTCGCAAACGAGCTTTCTGCTCGTGGCTACGCAGTCGTCGATCCTGTTCTCCCGCTCGTAGCGGCCGATATCCCACACGAAACGATCAGAAAGCTGCGCGATCGAGATTGGCGCATCTCGAAAACGAGTTCCGGAGAGCTTCGCATCGTGATGATGCCACACGTCACTCGTGAGATGCTCACGGCGTTCGTCTCCGACCTCGATCGAATTGGGCAAAAATAACCCAATAATCAGTCATTTATCCTGGAAGAATTGGACCGGTTATTGCGTGGAGCAAAGCTAAGTATCGACGCGCGTGTAGTTACAACTGATGTGGGGAATGCGACTGGGACGGGCTGAACATGTGACATGCATTGCCTGCGGGCTGACGATCGTCCGATCAGACGCCCGTGAGTACGACAAGGAGGGTGATCGATGGTCCCGAAGTGGAAAAGAATTTGAATACCTCTGCAAGGCCTGTTACCGTGAGCTTAACCATCAGCCTCGCGACGAACTTGAGGCGCTCCTCATCGATATCGAACAGCCAATTCGCATGACCCAAGAAGAGTTCGTACACCGATACAACAAACGTGTCAAGGAACGATATGGACCGGTCGAATAACATTCAAATACTTTTCGGGTGTGATGTCGACAGATACTGTTCTGTGCTCAGTCGTCCCTTCTTTCAATTCTCTCTCGCTCCCGACACGGCTAACTGTCCCACTGCTGTACACCATTTATGACCGATTCACAAAATCAAGCGGCCGCCGGAACCGCCGAAGGGCAAGGTCCAGTCACGATCGATGAAGACCTTGCACGTCATCTCGACAATAAGCGAGAGGAGCTCTTCGAGAAGTTTGAGATCCGTGATGCGTTTCCGCCTGAAGTGATAGAGGAAGCCGAACAACGGACGGACGGTGTCCAAGAAGAGATTCAAGCCGAAATCGACGACCGCGCTGATCTCCGTGATCGGACAACGTGGACGACCGACCCCATCGACGCACAGGATTTTGACGATGCAATCAGCATCGAACGGACCGACGAAGAGTACATTCTGTGGGTGCACATTGCCGATGTCACACACTATGTCCACCCGGATAGCAATATGTGGGCAGAAGCAATCGAACGCAGCAACTCCGTGTATCTCCCTGCGTACACCATCCACATGCTTCCGCCAATGCTCGCAGAGACGGTTTGCTCTCTCGTTCCCAACGAAGACCGTCTCGCTCACACGGTCGAGATGCATCTGGATCCCGAAACGCTCACCTACGAATCCATCGACATCTATAAATCTGTCATCAACTCGGACGAACGGCTGACGTACACACAGTGCGAAAATCGTCTCGACGATCCCGACGCGCCGTTGCACGAGGAGTGTTCGCTCGTCTATGAACTCGCAGAGCAGATGCACGAACAGCGAAAGGCAGACGGATCGCTCGTGCTGAACCCGAGCCGTGACCGTGCCCACACTATCATCGAGGAGTGTATGCTAAAAGCAAACAAGGCCGTCACGCACGAGCTCATGTGGAGCCGTGGCGTCGAAGCGATGTATCGCGTCCACCCACAACCGTCTCCTGAAGAGTGGGACGAGGCCCTCCGAGAAATTCAAGAACTCGACGGTGTCTCCATCCCCGGTGGATCGTGGGACGACCCACGAAAAGCCGTCAACGCAACGCTCGAACAGGCGCCTGACCGCCAGCTCCGAAAGATCCAGCGCGCGGTGATGAAAGTGATGCCTCGCGCGAAGTATATGAACGACCCGTTCGGCGGCCACCACGCCCTCAACTTCGAGATATACGGTCACTTCACGAGTCCTATCCGGCGACTTTCCGATCTCATCAACCACTGGATCGTCTATACGAACGACGTTCCTGTGAATCTCCTCAAACTGTGTGACCGCGCGTCTGAAAAGCAGATCAGCGCAGAGCGGTGTGAGCGCGAATACAAGCAGTTCCTACAAGAGGTCGGTCTCGATCCGTACGCAGTCAACAATCGTGGACTCGTCGTCGTCGAAGAGGAAGAAGAAGACGACGATGGTGACGATGAGGGTGAGAGCGGGGAAGATACCCCGAGATAGATAATTTGGTTGCTTTTGTGGCACAGTAGAAACGAAAACGGGATCGGATTGTATTTCGGTATTTCTGGAAACCGCCCCGTCTTCACTATGTACGACACCGTGGTAGCAGTCGTGATGATGTCCGAATCTCATCGACTGACAAACGAGAGCAACTACGACCGTATGGTGTCACAGGTACTGGATACGCGGTGGGATACGTATCGCAGCGAACTTCGTCAGGCCGATCGAATTGTGTTTGATCGACTCCACGACCATGCTCACGCACACGCAGCCGCGAGCAGAGCGTATATGGAGGCGCGTGAGATAGAACATCCGCTGCACATCGAACGGGCAGCGTTCGTTTCGATGCTCATCGAACAGCAGACCCACATCGATGATCTCGAAGATCGACTCGACCACTTAGAGAAAGATCTGAACGACGAGGAGTGAGATATATTCATAAGAATTTATCCGAAAATACTATCGTACGTGGATAACACTGAATTGTGCTGTCTCGGTTGAGGCATGAAACCATTCGATATCGCTTCGGAGAGAAATGGCGAATTAAAACGCTAGTCTTTCCTACTGTCCGAGTGTGTTTTCCGCTCAGTATGAGGTGCCCGACCAGATGAAGCTCTGTTTTCTAATTCTAATCAATCAACTCGCCCCCAGTGGGGCTCTGACACTACTCCTCAATGGTGCCCGCCACACTGACGCTCATTCAATTTCCGAGTATACAGACTGTTTCATTGAGGGGACAGGCGCACGTGCCGTCTGTAGATACCTTCGTGATGTATCCGCGGATACGCTTGGAGTTCGATACCTGGAGGAGTGTTAGAACGTGAGCGAACAACCAGCCTCTGAGCGTCAACTGTCGTCGTTACAATCGATTGTCGACGGGGCCTCGATCTTCATTATTGGCGAGATTCTGTACAAGGCATCTGGCTTTGTGTTGAATTTTCTTTTAGCGAAAGCGCTTGGACCAGTGCTGTATGGGGTCTATTCGTACGCGTACTCATATATCACTGTTTCGACGACGTTTGCGGGGATGGGAACTGATAATGCCGTCTTACGGTATCTCCCTGCGTATTCCGACGACGAATCGACGCAAAATTGGGTCTTTGGTTTGTCGACGCTGTCCACCGTTGTGGGTAGTTGTCTCGTTGCTGGCGGACTTTTCGTCCTCGCCCCGACGATCAACCAGTACACACTCAATCATGAGCTGTTCGTCGATGTTATGCGAATTATCGCGATTATTCTACCGTTCGACACCCTCATCAGACTGTTCAGTAGCACATTTCGTGGATTAGAACTCCCCACCGAACAGATTCTGCTCCAAAAGATCCTCAGACCAGGGCTCAGGATCTGCGTGGTTGCATTTGCCCTGTTTCTCGGATATACGCTCTTGGATACGGTCGCTGCACTCGTCGTTGCCAGTGTCCTCGCGTGCTCACTTGGGGTGTATCTCTTGCTTCGTCGAACATCACTCCGTCCGTCATTTGCAGGACTGTCGGGGAATTCGGCGACACGAGAGATTGCGTCGTATTACAACTACTCGCTTCCGCTGATGTTCTCGCAAGCCGGATCGATCCTCTACAACCGCATCGACGTCTTCATGGTCGGTTACTTCATCGAATCGAGCGCGGTTGGGTTCTACAATATCGCATTTCTTATGTCGAGCGCGATCACGCTTCCGCTGATAGGGGTTAACCAGTTGTTTGCTCCGATTGCATCTCGACTCTACGATGACGGTGAACAGGCGGAGCTGAATGAGATCTATACGACGGTTACGCGATGGGTGTTCACTGTCTCACTCTTTGCAACGCTCGGTGCGATCATCTACGCTCGTGATGTGCTTGCGATCCTTGGTCAAGATTACGTTCCCGGCGCACCCGTCCTCGCTCTCTTCGCCGTCGGACAGCTGCTGAACGCAAGCGTTGGCCCGAGCAACTACCTCCTCATGATGACCGATCACCAGTACGTGTCGTTTCTCAACCATTGGGGATTTGGTCTCCTCAACGTCGTGCTCAACGTCTACTTCATCCTTCAGTTCGGATTCGTCGGAGCGGCACTCGCAACAGCGAGCATTCTTGGTGCTTTGAATATCGCACGCTGGCTCGAAATCAGACACCTCGAAGGACTGACGCCCTTTTCTCGTGAGTACTACAAACCGATCGTTGCGGGTATCGGCGCTGCAGGTGCACTCTCTCTCCCGACGCTGTGGCTGTCTGGAATGGTGCTCCTCGTGGTTGGTGGCGTCTTTGGCTTGCTAATCTACGTACTGGTACTGTATCTTCTTGGAGTGGAACAATCGGATATCGAGTTTGCAAAGCAGATGTGGAATCGACACAGCGGCTAGGTTACTCGATATGCAGTGTTGTGATACCGAAGTTGAGATATCGAAGTCGCGATACTGAGTTGCAGACTGTCCGGCCGGATTCAATTGTTGCGTAATCGCTGTTTCAAATGGCGACACCTCATCCAATCACGACTGGAACAGACTCGGTTAGAGACGCCTCGATATCGACGCAGTCTGGCGGATGAACAGAGAAGCCACTCTCTCGGTATTGTACTCGTACACAACAGAGGGCTCCTTGGTGAGCTCTTCGGTAAGTCGGTAGTGATCTCCGATCACAGATGTCTCTTTGATGAGTGAACCCATTTGCTCCCCAATCGGGGAGTGATTTTTGGAACATAACGCGCTTCTGTTGAATTTCGAAGTCTGCACCCGATTGTCGTGAATGCGTCGTCTCAAGCCTGAACCGATAGAGATGTCACTCTTGTTATGAATAGTGAAAAATGAATGAAACGAAAATGAAAGCCAAGGGCCGGATTTGAACCGGCGTGTAGCCGCTCTGCAGGCGGCCGCGTAAACCGGACTCTGCCACCTTGGCGCAGATGCTTCTACTCGGAGTGTACGAATAAGGATAGCGATTTTAAGTCAGTACCGTCGCTATCCGATGATTGAAATGAAGTATGAATGGAAAGGCGGCGAACCACCAGTAACAGGTGTCGACAGCCTGGTCGCCAGATCCACCGGGACGAACCCTGCGTGTACTGTGGCTGGCAGACCTCAACCTGCACTTGGCCACCCTTGCGGGTCAGTTTTCCCAGAGGCTCTCGCACTCCAGTACTCGCTGGAACGCAGGCGGGCTTATCTTCCGTGTTCGGGATGGGTACGGGAGTTACCCCGCCGCTGTGGCCGCCCTAATGCCGATCTACGGAATCGAACCGAAGGCGAAGACCACTATCGGTCAAAATACGTGCGATCCAGTTTACGCCTGGACCCGTTCATCGGGCCAGTACGAATGGTGTGGCATTGACCAGTTAGTTCTCGCGGGCTAAACACCTCGTTGCCTCGGTGCGTACACCCCGAGTCTATCGAACTCGTCTTTTACAAGCGGTCTCAACGGTGTCTCTTTTCTATGTGGGTTTCGGGCTTAGATGCATTCAGCCCTTACCCCGTGTCGCGTAGCTGCCCGGCACATGCCCTCTCGGACAACCGGTACACTAGTGGCGACCAACCGTAGTTCCTCTCGTACTATACGGCCGTTCACATCAGACACCAAACACCCCCAATAGATAGCAGCCGACCTGTCTCACGACGGTCTAAACCCAGCTCACGACCTCCTTTAATAGGCGAACAACCTCACCCTTGCCCGATGCTGCACGGGCAGGATGGAGGGAACCGACATCGAGGTAGCAAGCCACCGGGTCGATATGTGCTCTTGCCGGTGACGACTCTGTTATCCCTAAGGTAGCTTTTCTGTCAGTCATTGCCCGCATCAAGCGGGACCAATGAGTTCGCTAGACCACGCTTTCGCGTCAGCGTCCCTCGTTAGGTAGGACACTGTCAGACCATCTTTTGCTCTTGCGCTCTTCTCCGGATTCCTGACCCGGATGAGATGGCCTTAGGGCGCGCTCGATATCATTTCGAGCGCGTACCGCCCCAGTCAAACTGCCTGGCTATCGGTGTCCTCCTCCCGGAGTGAGGGTCACAGCCACTGACGGGTAGTATTTCACGGGTGTCTCGGCGGTCCGCTAGCAGCGGACGCCTGGGTAATGACTTCTACCTATCCTGCACATCAGCGGCCATGTCCCAGCAACAGCCTGCAGTAAAGCTCTATAGGGTCTTCGCTTCCCCTTGGGGGTCTCCAGACTCCGCACTGGAACGTACAGTTCACCGGGCCCAACGTTGGGACAGTGACGCTCTCGTTGGTCCATTCATGCAAGCCGCTACTGAAGCGGCAAGGTACTACGCTACCTTAAGAGGGTCATAGTTACCCCCGCCGTTGACGGGTCCTTCGTCCCGTTGTACCGGGTGTTCAGATACCCGCACTGGGCAGGATTCAGTGACCGTACGAGTCCTTTCGGATTTGCGGTCACCTATGTTGTTACTAGACAGTCGGAGCGCCTGAGTCACTGCGACCTGCCCCTTTCCGGGGCAGGCATCCCTTATCGCGAACTTACGGGACTAATTTGCCGAATTCCCTAACGTCGGTTGTACCCGACAGGCCTTGGCGTTTGCAGCCACGGACACCTGTGTCGGATCTTGGTACGGACACTGTGCTTGCCTTTTCACGGGCTCTGGGTTGATCCGAGTTTCCCTATTCCGCCGTTCATCCGCTTCGTGCCATTACGGCTTCCACGAATTTTGACGGTTCGACCGGGCGATGGCCCGGCTCGGACGACCCCAAAGCGTCGGCGTTTACTGCACAGCGGCACTGGAATATTAACCAGTTCCCCTTTTGTCTCGCTCGAATTGCGACGAGACTTAGGACCGGCTAACCCTCAGCTGACGATCATTGCTGAGGAACCCTTGTCCGTTCGGCCGTCGGGATTGTCACCCGACTATCGCTGCTACTATGGCCAGGATTTTCGTCACCGGTCGGTCCACACGAGCTTTCGCCCGCACTTCCACCCGACCGGAGCGCCAACCTACGGAATCACGCCGTAAGGCGTGCCGCTAGGTCTCGGTAGTGGACTTGAGCCCCGATCATTTTGGGCGCCCCGAACCTCGGCCGGTAAGCTATCACGCTTTTCTTGGAGGGTAGCTGCTTCTAAGCTCACCTCCCGGCTGTCTAGGGCTCGGGACCACCTTCAATCGCACTTAGTCCACATTTGGGGACCTTAACCCAGCTCTGGGTTGTCTCCCTCATGGTGCACAGGCTTACCCCGCACACCGGACTCCCTGCGTCCAAAGCGTCAGTCGGTTCGGAGTTTGACAGGAGCGCCGACTCCTCTCGGAGGCGGACACTCCAATCGGTCGCTCTACCCGACAGACTACCTCGGCAGAGGTCATGCTTCGACATGTTTCGGTTGGAACCAGCTGTTACCGAGCTCGATGGGCCTTTCACCCCTACACGCAGGTCACGGGAGGGTATTGTAGGACACCATCCCTAGCAGGCTTCCACATAGCTTTCGCCATGCTTCACCTTGCCCACGCGTAGATCGCTCGGATTCGGGTCGTATCCATATGACTCCCCGCGCTTGAACACGGCGGCCCTCGCAATGCTGCGGCCATGTCGGTTTCCCTACGCCTTCCCCGATACTCGGGTTAGACTCGTCATACAGACACACTCCCTGGCTCGTTTTTCAAAACGTACGACGGAACGTCGGCTCCGATTGTTTCCTACTGTGGAGTCGCCTCCATGTCGTTTCACAATCGGCCTTGTACGCTCCGTCGCTCAATCGCCACGTGATTTCAAGCCCTATTGCACCTCCTTTCTCAGGGTGCTTTTCAGCGTTCACTCACGCTACTTGTTCACTATCGGTCTCAAGTTGTATTTAGTCTTGGCAGTGGATGCCTGCCATATTGACGAGGGATTTCCGACCCCCGCTACTCAGGAACAGACCCACAGTCTGCTGTCTACGATACGGGGCTTTCACCCTGTATCGCGCTCCGTTCCAGAAGACTTCTCGCAGACAGCTGACTGATTACGGTCAGTCCATACACCACATTGCCCGAAGGCTTCGGTTTGGACTGTGTCGCGTTCACTCGCCGTTACTAACGACATCTCATTCGATTTCTTTTCCTATCCGTACTAAGATGTTTCAGTTCCGGACGTTCCCCATTGCGTAATGCAATTGCTGAGGGGATTCCCATTCGGAAATCCTCGGTTCAACCCCTCCGTGCGGGTCCCCGAGGCTTATCGCAGCTTGGCACGTCCTTCATCGGCACTTGAGCCGAGCTATTCACCACGTGGCACAGTAGCCACGACGATAATAATCTGGACCACGATGAACGGGTCCAGTGAGCGCCTGGATCGCACGTACATACAGTCTCATACGCTCACCTATGTGCGGTAGGTGGCAATCAACCCTTCCCATCCCCGCTTAACGCGGGATGGTGCATTTGTCGTTAACGGAACGAGTGTCGGATACCACTTAAGGAACCCGGTTTCGTCCCGCGAACATGGACCCACTGGGATTCGAACCCAGGGCATCCTCCTTGCAAAGGAGGCACTCTCCCACTGAGCTATGGGCCCTACCTGTTAGCTCTGATAGTTCTAAAGTGCTCGGTCGGTCAATCAATTGCCTCACGTCCGATCCGTATAAAGGTGGGCCAGGTCATCGACCTGGTCCCGATCTGTGGAGGTGATCCAGCCGCAGATTCCCCTACGGCTACCTTGTTACGACTTAAGCCCCCTTGCGGAGCCCAGATTCGACCACCGGACGGTGGCCTCATCCGGACCCCACTCGGGTGCTTTGACGGGCGGTGTGTGCAAGGAGCAGGGACGTATTCACCGCGCCCATCTGAGACGCGATTACTACCGAATCCAGCTTCATGCGGGCGAGTTTCAGCCCGCAATCCGAACTACGATCTGGGTTAGGAGATTAGCGCCCCCTCTCGGGGTAGCATCCCATTGTCCAGACCATTGTAGCCCGCGTGTTGCCCAGCTCATTCGGGGCATACTGACCTACCGTTGCCCGTTCCTTCCTCCGCTTTGGCAGCGGCAGTCCCCCTAGTGTACCCAACCATCGCGAGATGTTGCTGGCAACTAGAGGTGCGGGTCTCGCTCGTTGCCTGACTTAACAGGACGCCTCACGGTACGAGCTGACGGCGGCCATGCACCTCCTCTCAGTAGCTCGGGCAGAGACCATCAGCCTGACCTTCATTACTACTGTCGGAGCTGGTGAGATGTCCGGCGTTGAGTCCAATTAAACCGCAGGCTCCTCCGGTTGTAGTGCTCCCCCGCCAATTCCTTTAAGTTTCATCCTTGCGGACGTACTTCCCAGGCGGCCCGCTTCGCGGCTTCCCTACGGCACAGCGCAGGCTCGTAGCCTGCGCCACACCTAGCGGGCATCGTTTACAGCTAGGACTACCCGGGTATCTAATCCGGTTCGAGACCCTAGCTTTCGTCCCTCACTGTCGGATCCGTTCTCCCGAGGCGCTTTCGCCACCGGTGGTCCGTTCAGGATTACAGGATTTCACTCCTACCCTAGACGTACCCCTCGGGTCTTCCGGTCCCAAGCCGAACGGTTTCCGCTGGACGCCCACTCGTTAAGCAAGTGGATTTCCCAACGGACCTGTCCGGCCAGCTACGGACGCTTTAGGCCCAATAATAGCGGCCATCACTTGGGCTGCCGGTGTTACCGCGGCGGCTGGCACCGGTCTTGCCCAGCCCTTATTCGTACACCACCCTACGGTGTACAAAAGCGAGGACTGTATGCCCTCGCACTCGGAATCCCCTTATCGCACTGTCGTGCAGTGTAAAGGTTTCGCGCCTGCTGCGCCCCGTAGGGCCCGGACTCGTGTCTCAGAGTCCGTCTCCGGGCTCTCACTCTCATGACCCGTACCGATTATGGGCACGGTGGGCCGTTACCCCACCGTCTACCTAATCGGCCGCAGCCACATCCTATAGCGCCTGAGCATTTCGCGTTCCCCACATTCCAGCAGGGGATCGCTATCACGGATTACCCTCAGTTTCCCGAGATTGTCCGTGTCTATAGGGTAGTTTGGCCACGTGTTACTGAGCAGTTCGCCACGGGTCTAAACCCGTGCGACTCGCATGGCTAAAGCGGATTCCGATAGCAATGGCCTCCGGCAGGATCAACCGGAATGCTCTCCCCAAATGGGGAGGGTTTGACGGAGTGCATGTCGCATGCACCAACTATCGGTCGTGCGGCAATACTCGACCGACCGAGTATCACCGAACTATCAGAGCTAACATCAGATTCCATCTTGACGGCGGACCGTAGGGGTGGAATCCTCATTTCCTTCGGACCTGATCGTAGGCCATTCGGGGTATTAAACCCATCGAACCGCCCTTGTCGATCGATCCTGGGCATGGGTTAGATCCAACAACCCACGCCCGCTGCGTATTTCATCCGAATGCCCCCATATACATAAAGGCTTCGGATCGAGCGTGAATCCAAGCGACAGACCCACGCTCACTGCGTATTTTATCCGAATGCCCTTGTATATATAAGGGCTTCGGACTGGGGACGCGCACCCCCTAAGGGGGCGCGCCCCGCGTTCTTCGCATTTCAATCAGAATAGCACGACCACCTTAAGCCCGTCGAACTAAAGGCGCCACGTCATGCGGTTTCATGAGACGTAACTACACGGTACACACATTCTGGGTAATCGAATGTTCGTAGTGAGAAGTGCAGCACAGCTCGTCGATAGGATGGAGAGATCACAGAGAAAACGCTCACCACTCCTCCTCAACACGTGACAAGCAGATATGGTCGCAACTAATGAGGAAGATATCATAACAGAAGATGGTATATCGCGCGGCTGGAGACCGACCCGTCATCCCGCGATTGTACGCTCGGTCCGGTCGAGTGAGAGCCGCGCACTCCTCGCTTCGTGTTCCCCTTATCTATAGTATGCGGACGCGAAGCGAGAGGGGACAATCGTCGTGAACTGATGATCTATCCCGATTAGATGGTGTAGCGTCACTGCAGCGAGCGTTGTCACTCATGGCCAGAGACGTTCGCTCGGTCGCGCTCCGACTTCTGTAGACAGAGATGGGTGACGCTACGCTGGCCATCATAGCACATTGAAAAAACGAGGGATAGATGTCTATCGCTAATTTCAGATCTCGTCAAGATGTTCTATACCCTGCTTCGAGACGTTAGCCTCGGTAATTCGATCAGGCATCCAGTCAGGTTTGTCATCAGGGGCGTCTTCTTCCCACGCCCACCCTTCGTAGATGTGTACCTTCTTCGTGCCTTTCTCACGGAGTTCTATATGCGTGCGTTCTGCCTCCTGTTCTGATGATGCCGGCTCCAATCGTCGAGCCGCCTTCAGTGCAGCCTGACGTGGTGTTCGCCCGGAAAACACACTCGATTCCTGTCCACTTGATTCTCTGAGCGCAAAATTTCGTTTGTCATCCGTACTGCGTGCCATGATTTTCACACCTCCACGTCAAATCAGTACATACCATCATATAACTGTATCCCCAAAATCGGGGTGCGGCGGCCCCCACTTTTATATAGAGGGATAATGCGCGATTAGTCAATTAAGCAGACTCTGAGCACGCCAGACTTATGTATAGCGTATATCGAAGGATGAAATACGATACTGCGATGGTGCGTAAGAAAAAGCTCAGTCCGAGCGGTGCCAAAGACGAGAACGGCGAGTACCACAACGTTCATCTAAACCTTCACGAAGACGAGCTTGTAGTTGCGGGGATGGAAATCGGAGACGAAGTATTCGTCAGGGTGCGTGATAACAAGATCATCATCCAGAAAGCGAGTGCCGACGAAGATCTCGAACACGAGTTCTGATGCAGATCTACGACGCTGTCAAACCACTCTTGTTCAGGCTTCCTCCAGAAACGGCGCATAATACTGTCCATTCGGTGCTTGGCGCGGTACAGGAAACCGCTGTAATGAAGGCCATTTCTCAGCGATACCGAGTCGATGACCCACGGTTAGCAACGACAGTCTTCGGCCACGAATTCTCGAATCCCATCGGCGTTGCCGCTGGCTTCGATAAGAACGCCAAGATCCCATCCGGGCTTGCGAGCCTTGGATTCGGACACGTCGAAGTAGGAGGTGTAACCGCAGAGCGCCAGCCGGGAAATCCCAGACCACGTCTGTTCCGCCTCTCCGAAGACCGCGCGCTCATCAACCGCATGGGCTTCAATAATCACGGCGCGAACGCGGTCGGTGCTCGACTCGCGCGGACGCGTGTAGATGTCCCTGTCGGAGTCAACATCGGAAAATCAAAATCGACGCCGCTGTCGATGGCGGCCGACGATTATCGCTATACGTACAACCGCGTTGCATCGAGCGGCGATTACTTCGTGGTCAACGTTTCGAGTCCGAACACCCCTGGTTTGCGCGAGCTACAAAACCGCGAGCACCTCGAACAGATTCTGGGAACACTACAAGATGCGGGTGCCACACCACTTCTCGTTAAGCTCTCTCCAGACCTCACCGACGATGCGATCGAGGAAGCGCTGGCCGTCGCCGCCGATTTCGGGCTCGATGGGATTATCACGACGAATACAACGACCGACCGTCCCGATTCGCTCCGAAGTACCAATCGGGCGGAGACAGGCGGGCTGTCCGGTGACCCGATTGAAGAGCGGGCGACCGACGCAGTCCGGTTTGTCGCAGAGCGCACTACTCTCCCCGTCATCGGGGTCGGTGGTGTCTCGGATGCGCGAGGCGCGTACGCGAAGATCCGAGCCGGAGCATCTCTTGTTCAACTCTACACAGGATTCATCTACGAGGGACCATCGATTGCACGCGATATCAATCGTGGCCTCGTTGAATTATTAGAGCGCGACGGCTTCAACTCAATCGAGGAAGCCGTCGGAGTAGACGTAGCCTGAGCGCGAGCAATACGGCCGGGAAAATACCACAAGACGCGACAATACGAAGCGTGTTCACTCGATCGTTTCCAGATCGAACTCGAACGCCGCGACTGGCACTTCTAAATCGTGTTCGACGAGCACACTGGGGTGAATCTCACCGATGACGCCAGCCGATTGGCCGTCGAACACCACGTCCGCGGTGCGTCCATCGATGAAGCTCGGGTGGCTGGTCGGTGGCGTGCTAAGATCTGCATCAAACGCGCGTGCGATCGTTTGCAGGGTTGCCTTTGCGTCCTCGTAGCTTGCGTCTGTCCGCGCGAGAACTGCTGCGACAGTCCGGCGTTCCGCAACCTTCGTCTCCTCTTGCTCGTCGATGTGGGCCGCTAAGCCGATTTCAGCGAGCGTCTGTGGATACGACCGGTGGGTGTTGTTCTCCAGCACCATCAAGAGCGACGGAAGCGCCCACGTTCTGACAATGGTGTACTCCTCGCTGTATGGCTCTTCGATCGTCGCAGGGGGCGCGACTCCAACGGGATTCTCATCCGAAGCCTGGGACGTGAGGTCGATATTCATCCGATCGAAGCATTCGCGTTCACTACCGAGATAAAAGTTCAGCGTGTCTTCGAAGCCCACTCCCACAAGTACGTCCCGAACAGCGTCTTCGAGTAGCGTCCGGTCGTGACAGCCACCGATGGTGCTCACGTCCGGATAGCGCGGTTCGAGCTCGTTGAAACCGTAGGCCCGTCCGATATCGTCGATGAGATCGATCGAATGGAGCACATCAACCCTGTACGGAGGAACAGCGACCTCGTACCGACGCTCATCGGTCGTCGGATTGGCGTCCAACCCAGCTCGTTCGAGGTAGTCGACAACGTTCTCAGTCGTGAGATCAACGCCAAGAATCGATTCGATGCGCTCGTGTTCGACGGTTTTCTCCGTAACAGAGAGATCAGGCCGATCCAGTTCTGTGTCAGGATACTCGACCGTAACCCGTTCGACTTGGCCCCCGCGCGCATCGAGCGCGTAGCAGACAATGGTACACATCTTGTCGATAGTCCACTGATCGGTTCCAGTCATCTCGATGAACAGATCCCGAGAGTTCTCCGTGACCTCAGTCCGACGGCCGTTGATCACGGGAGGGAACGAAAACAACCCGATGTCGTCGTAGATCGCAGGGTAGCGTTCGTACTCGGTTACGAGATCGGCGTACTGCTCACCAGTCGGATGCTCCGAGAGCACTTCTTCGGGGGTGTAATCGCTGTCGCCGTCCAGTGGAACGAATCGATCCTCGTCCGGAGCAAGACCCCGATACGTGATCGTCTTAGTCTGCTCGGATCCTGATGCGCCGCTTTCTGCCCGACTGCCTTTGAGCATCGTGAGATCGTGGACCCCGATGGCTCCCTTCGCGCGCTTTCGTCCCATCGTCGCGTGAAGTTTCTCCTGAAGTTGGATGAGCGACTGCAAGCTCTCCTCACTCATGTCGAGCCCGCGAACGACCGCACCAGTAACGTAGGGACGCTCTTCGGGAACCGATTCGTCTACTTCGATGACCCACTGCGAGTCGTTCGTGCTCGGAACGTAGACCCCTCGGTCGTGGCCGTATTGGTATCGGAGCGAGCGCGCGACACCTTCGACGCTGAGGCGATCGAGCCGATCCGGAGCGAACTCGAACTGCAGCTCTCCGTCCTCGGTTTCGCCTTCGTACTCCAGACCGAGTGCGAATAGATCGCGCTTCAGCACGTCGTCAGAGTTCTCCGTCGAGGCAAGGTGACGAAGATCGTCCGTGTCGATGTCAACGACTGGCATCAGTGAATCACCTCCGCGTTCCGCAGGAAGTCAAGATCTGTGAGCGTCCCATGCAAGTCACGGATATCCTCTGCTCCGGTGATCAGCATTGCAAGTCGTTCGAGCGCGAGACCCCACGCCATCACGTCACAATCGACACCGAGCGGTTCGAGCACCTCAGGACGGAACAACCCACTGTTACCGATCTCAATGAGTTCATCCGTCGTTGGATGTCGACCGAACAGCTCGAAGCTTGGCTCCGTGTACGGGTTGTAGTGGGGCTTGAATCGGATGTCGGTAATCCCGAATCGTCGGTAGAACTCCGTGAACGTCCCCATTAGATCCCGTACAGAGAGATCTTCTGCCATAACCCACCCTTCGATCTGGAAGAACTCAAGGAGGTGAGTCGCATCGAGTGTGTCGTTGCGGTAGACCTTTTCGACACTGAAGTACCGTTGTGGCGGGTCGAGCGTTCCAACCGAATGTCCAGCGAGATACCGCATCGATAGTGACGTTGTATGCCCGCGCAACGCGAGCGCGCGTGCGAACTCTTCATCCCACGGCGAATGATATCCGTCACCGTCCTCGATACCTTCAAGGTGCGCCTGACGGACTCGTTCGACGAGATCCTCTGGAAGATCGTCGATCCGTTCGGGAGCAGAAAGCGCAAAACGATCCCAGTGAGTGCGCGCTGGGTGATCCTGCGGCATGAACAACGCGTCGTTGATCCAGAAGTCGGCATCAACGTGCGGGCCATCCATCTCCTCGAATCCCATCCCAACGAGAACGGTTTTGACACGATCTCCGATTCGGCGGAGGACGTGCTTTTTCCCGCCATTGATCGTTTCGGCGTCGGCTTCGACGTTGTAATCTGCGAACTCAACATCTCGCCACTCACCGTTTGTCAGAAGATCTGGTGTGACCTGTCCGACGGTATCGGCGACCTCGATACCGTCCATGAGCGCAGTCACGCCGTCGTCGGTGAGCGCGATCGACCGGACAGACGTTTTCTCACGACTCATGAGTCCCCGGCGTTCCAATGCATCGAGTACGTCGGCGGAGTGATACCCACCCGTTCCGTCTGCGATATCGGGAAGCGCAGCGGCTTCTGGATCCGAGTCAGGATCTGCCTCAGCATCGACAGACACCGAACCGCTTTCGATCGTCCCGTAGCCCTTGCGGGCAAAGTTCGAAAGAGCAATATCTATCTCAGATCCGTCGAGGTCGGACTGCTCGATGAGATCACCCATCGAAACAGGCGTTTCGTCTGCTCCGGATTCGATCGCGGCCCAATAGAGCCGGTTCTCAGGGAGACCATCATCGAAGTAGCGTTCGCCCTCGTCAGTGAGCGTGACAGACTCCGCAGTGTGTTCGTCCACGCGGAGCAGGCCAGCCTCTTCGAGTTCGAACGCTGCTCGGGTAACGGCCGTCGGATTCTCATCGACCGTATCAGCGATCGTATCGATCGTTCGTGTCTCGGTCGCGCTCGCTGCTTCGAGCACGATGGCTTGTGTTCGTGGAAGTTTCATAGTTGATAGTGTAGCGATTACTGGAAATCAAACGCGGTTCACGCAGAGCAGCGGTTTCAGGGTGCATCACGTTTCCGCTCGGCACCAGTCCACCGTTGCCTACGCGGGAAAAAAGCAAAAGCCGAACCCAATGCGCGGCTGTAGCCGAAGCACGAGACTCACTGGCAGGGGTTCGGATGCCATACGATCTCTTGAATCGGGAGAGACGAAAAGCGTTCTGGGTCGGAAGCGACAATCACCACGTGATCTGGGACGACCTACTCAAGTTCCTGCACTCGTCGATACGCTGAAACGAGCGTGAGCGAGATGGTTACGAGCACAAACGCCCCGAACGCGAGAACGAACGCAAGCGCGAGAAAGAGGACAGGACCCGCCACGCCCTGTGGGGCGGGACCAAGGAGTTCGAACACGCGAACGGCATAGACCAGCGCGGCGAACGCGAAGCCAACAACGACGCCAATTTTCATATTCCGAGTTACATTAAGCGCATCAAGAAACGCCGCAGTACCGTTATTCGCGCGCGGGGTCGATGACTCGTCGTTGCTCACCACGCAAGCAGCTACGAGACCCGATGACAAAGCGCCTTCGCACTCGCTTTTCGGAGCTCACGTTCACCTGTCCGGACTCACACAGCCACTCTTCTGAACGTATAACGTCGGTTCGAAAACGCAACCCAAAGATCGAATCCGCACTATGAAATTGAGAAATAACAAACACAAAGACATAAATACAGACACTAACAATATCAATAGTACAAGTAGAAATGAAAATTGAAGTGGTGTAATGCCAGCATGATGAACTATACCACCACAAAATTGGGTCATTCGAGTGAGGAACGACTCCAGTGACTGACAGCGAAAATCGTTATGGAAATCGAACGGTCTAAGAGTGTGGATTTACCGATTATATACAATGACGACGCTCGGCACCGCAACCGCCTGTCCCGGAGAAATTGCTACGGGACGGCTGTCTGTCGGGGAGGCTCGAGACGGCAGTGAGATCAGTCTCCCGGTCGCGGTGATCAACGGTCAAGACGAAGGCAAGACACTCTACATTCAGGCAGTGAGCGATGGTGACGAACTCAACGGTGTTGGGGTTATCCAACAATTTGTTCCACGGATTGATCCGAGCGAACTTTCCGGACAGATCCTCATCGTCGGTATTGTCAATTATTACGGCTTTCAAGTCGGAGAACACCGTAATCCTATCGACGATACGAAGATGAACCGGGCGTATCCGGGCGATCCAAACGGAATGTCCTCAGAGCGCATCGCTCACGCCACCTTCGAAGCCGCGATGCGGGCTGATCTCATTCTCGATCTGCATCAAGGTTCGACGAGTCGGATGATCGATGAGACGCGCGTCCGGTGTGGATCCCGGCACCGTCTTCACTCGGACTGTCTCGAACTCGCCAAGGTGTTTGACTGTGGATTCATTCTCGATCAGAAAGGCCCTGACGGGCAACTCGCGCGGACAGCACCCGATGAGGGCGTTCCGACGATTGATCCCGAACTCGGCGGCTCCGTTGGATGGGATCAAGAGAGCATCGAAATCGGCCTTCGCGGAGTGAACAGGGTGCTGAAATACTACGGCTTCATCGATGGGAGTATCGACATCCATCCTCAGACGCGGGCAAACAGCTTCGAACAGTACGGAGCCCCCGCAGGAGGATTAACGTCGTTTCATCCTGATCTCGGCGATTACGTCTCCAGCGGCGACCCACTGTTCGACGTCACAGACACGTTCGGTCGGGTGAAATCCACGGTGACCGCCGATTCGACCGGCGTTTTCTGGCGCACACGCCGCCTCCCGCAGGTTGCAACTGGTGAATACGTCTGCTCGGTCGGAACGGATCTCGATGAGTACTGAAACGAAGCTTCGTTGTTCGTCCTGTGATCGAACCTACCGGGACCGCTGGCGATGTGAATGTGGCGCTCCACTGGACATAGCAGGGCAGCCTGACCCAGAGAAAACGGATCGGTTCAAAACCGATATCGATCCCCATGAGGGGCTGTGGACATTCGATGCGTTCCTCTCTGAGAACAGAGACAGTCGGATCAGTCTCGGCGAAGGATTTACGCCTTCACTCACGGCTCCACCTCCGTGGAACTGCCAGTTCAAACTGGAGTACGTCTCACCAACAGGGAGTTTCAAGGATCGGGGTGCTACAACGGTCCTCTCGCGTGCAGTGGGTCTCGGTGTCGAGCATATCGTCGAGGATTCGTCCGGCAACGCAGGAGCAGCGATCGCCACCTACGCTGCTCGCGCAGGGTTAGACTGCACTATCTACGTTCCCGCAGGCGTCAAGCCTGGCAAAGTACAAACCATAGAGCGAGCTGGCGCAACGGTCATCCGCGTCGAAGGCTCGCGTGAAGCCGTTACCGAAGAATGCATCGAGGCAGTAGAGGCAGATACGGGCTGGTACGCGAGCCACGCGTGGAACCCGTCCTTTTTCGAAGGCACAGCGACACTGGCGTACGAACTCGCCTACCAGCGCGACTGGGACGTTCCCGACGCACTCGTCATGCCAGTGGGACACGGCACGCTGTTTCTCGGTGCGTATCGGGGATTTCGTGCGCTTTACGATGCCGGAGTGACAGAGAAGCTGCCACGGCTCCTCGGTGTTCAGTCCGCCGGCTACGCACCCATTGCGAGCGAGTTGCACGCCGATGTATCGGGGGAAAATGACGTCGCCGATGGGATCCAGATACGAGAACCAGTGCGAAAGGATCAGATTCTGTCAGCCATCGAAGCGACAAACGGAGACTGCATCGCACTCGGCGCTGACGCAGTCGAAACCGAGCTCGAATCGCTGCACAGACATGGCTTCTACGTCGAACCAACGAGCGCTATCGCACCCGCTGCGCTCGAACCGTACCGCGAGCAGGGAACCATCACCGGCGACGATGAGGTCGTTGTCCCGCTGACCGGGAGCGGGCTAAAAACGTGAAAAGACGCCAGCGCATAGCGATTCATCAACAGTAACAATTCACCTGACCACCACATATCAGGCCCAACTCCCTATCGCTCGGGATGGGTCTGTGCATCGAACCCGCCACGGATCAACGGTTTTGCGATGTGGCGACGGGCACAGGGCGGCACTTCGTACCACCCTAACTCAAGCGTGCGTTCGATCGGTCGATCGACCTTGTCCTCTGCACTCGTTCCACAGTCGCGACAGCGATAGCCCTGATTCCGACCGGCACTCTTCATCCGTCGTTCACAGTCCGGACAGGTTGGCGTAACGCGTCTTGTCGTCGTCAACGCTCGAACAGCGAACTTCTCAAGCTTGAGTGTTCCACTTGAAACTTCCCCGCAAGCAGTGATTCGGTCGCCCGATCGGAGCGCGCGGACATGCTCTCGAAAGCGTTTTGTTGGCTCGAACGCGGCGCATTGGAGGGTTGTATCGCCACCCTGATTCTCGCTTTCGATGGTCAGAAAAACGTGTCCACCCCGCTTCGTTTCGGGTGGAGCTGTGATCGTTCCCGTCACCTGATACGCGCGGCCGTCCGCGACCGAACCAATCGTACCATCGCGTAGATGGACATCGGTCCCCTGATTCGTCACGAAGATTTCGCGCGCAGCAACCGGTTCGCTCTCAATCAGCTTGGCGATGCGTTCGCACTCACTGGGGTCGTCTCCACGGATACCGTGAAGAATGGGACAGGGGGTATGGGGAACACAGACCGCCTCGCGTTCACCGCGATCAACTGTATCCCAGACCGCAGGATAGCCATCAGTAGCAGCTCGAAAGATCGAATCAGAATCGACCGTCCGTCGGGAGCCCCACTGCTCAGGCTCCCGATAGGAGATACATTCGTACGTCCAATCACCGAAAATCTCATCCACAGAGTCCACCTTCGAGTTCCATCCGATCCATGCACCAATGGCAGCAAGCGCACCGATTCGTCCGCGTCCGTTACCCCAGCTTTCGGAGCGATAGCCAGTAACATCGAGGACGCGTTCGACATCAGCGATTGTGAGGCGATCGCGGAGTGCAGCCCGTGAGAACGCGAGAACAGCGTCGTACGCACCGAGCTGATTCCACTCTGCTGGATCAGGGGCAGCGACGACGCCCGGATTCGTATTCGGATCCTCGGTCTCGGCAAGTCGGTCGACAACGTCACGAGCAATCGGAAGCGCCACATCAAGATCGAGCGTCGTGTGCAATGCAAGCGCAGCGTTTCCCCTCGTCTTGTGTTTGATAGCAGGGTTTAGACGAACGAGCAGCGGGCGTCCGACACTCGATTCCGCATCAGCGTCGTGCTCGCGCAGTCGCTCGACGATCAGATGGGCAACGTAGGTAGTACACATCCCGCGATCGCGGGAATCGGTGTCATCGAGACCGATAACCGTCACAATGGGTCATCCTCGGTCAGGAGACAAACGGCTTTCGCTGAGCTCCTATGTATATATACTTTTCGCAAACTATTGGGACAGATTTGCCCGTCGACACAACGCATATATGGTCGGAATCGCCTATGGTCATGTATGTCACGGTCTGCACTGGTCGGAAACGTGATAGCCATGCTCGAAGATGCGGGCTTTCTCGTGAGCGACCGGTGTGCTGTTCGTCCGAAGAGTTTCGATATTGCCGCCCGTCGTAGCAAGGATGTCATCCTTGTCAAGATTCTCGGTAATATCGACTCATTCGACACAGCCACAGGGACAGAGATGCGTCGGCTCGGGTTCTATCTCGATGCGACACCGATCGTCATTGGCCTTCGCACTCGCGATGAACAACTCGAACCGGGGGTCGTGTACTTCCGCCACGGCGTACCAGTTCTCAGCCCAGACACCGCAATGGATCTCTTCGTCGAAGAGGTCCCGCCGCTCATCTACGCTGCCCCCGGTGGGCTGTACGTAAGCATCGATGGGGATGTGCTCGCCGATGAACGCGAAGAGCGCGAGTGGAGCCTTGGCCAACTGGCGAACGAACTCGGCGTCTCGAGACGCACCGTTTCGAAGTACGAGAGCGGAATGAACGCAAGCGTCGAAGTAGCCGTACAGTTAGAAGAGCTGTTCAACGCTCCTCTCACGGATCCAGTCGATGTCTTCGATCCAGGGGACGTTCACGAGGACGAGTCGACACCCGACGATCCAGAAGTCGATCCAGACGACGAACAGCTCGTTACCGTCCTCACGCGCGTTGGGTTCGACGTACACCCAACGCTGCGCTCGCCGTTCAAAGCCGTCAGCGAGGACGAACGTGAGAAGGTGCTCACTGGTCACTCGGCGTTCAACCGGACTGCCGAAAAGCGCGCGAAGATCATGAGCTCAGTCGGCCACGTCACGCGAACAACATCCGTCTACGTCGTCGATAAAACGGACCGCGAATCGGTCGATGCCACAGCGCTCATCCAGCGCGACGAAATCGAAGAGATCGACGACAGCGACTCACTCAGAGAACTCATCCGCGAACGAGCAGAGGAAAAGGAAACAGCATAGAGTAGCGAACTAGATTGCTATTATCTCTCGACCGCTGTGCTGAGCGACAGCAACGGACGGCGGGTACCAATTTCGTTGGTTGATTACTCGGAGGGTGAGCCACATACACCGTCGCAGAGTTACTTCACGGCTCACGTTCATTCATACATCAGGAATCGAGGCTTCGGAGCCGATCAGTATCCCTACAAGGAGACGTATCTCACTGGACGATCAATCAAAGAAGCCGCAGTCGTTCTGGTGTTCCCTCCCCAACGCAATCGCTAC
This sequence comes from Halocatena marina, assembly GCF_023276375.1. Classification (GTDB taxonomy): domain Archaea; phylum Halobacteriota; class Halobacteria; order Halobacteriales; family Haloarculaceae; genus Halocatena; species Halocatena marina. Next base: position 3,357,079 of record NZ_JALLPK010000001.1, read on the forward strand.
TTTCCGTTCGAGCGGGACCACACGGCTCAGGAGAAGCGTTCGAGTATCTCGCTGAGCTGATTTGCGATCTGGTTGCGGTCCGTGCTCCGAATGGTGATCTGTGTTTTCCGTTCGTCCATGTCAGTCATCTCGCTGAGCAGACCACCGCGACGGTCCACTTCGACAGTGACCGCAAGCGCATCAGAGCCCGCATCACAGACCAGTTCGATTTCGTCGACACGGCCAGCGAATGGGCCACTCTGGGGCCGGAATTCGAACTCCTGAACGAACGGTCTCCCCGTTGTGTATCGTCCATACGGGTCGGCTTGACACGCGGACTTTCGCAGGGAAAATCCGAGGTCCTCGGCCGCATCGAACAACGCCTGCATCCGGGGGGTCGGTCGGACGTCGAGATAATCCTTATCCTCAGGGTCAAGTGCGAGATCAATCTCCAGTTCCGTCTCGATCCAAACGTCGACTCGATCGATCGTTACCGGCGTGTTGTACGGAATCTCGATCGATGTCGTGCGGATCTCGTCTTGTCCTGGTCTGATCGTGAATCCATCAGAGAGACGCAGCCGGTCAATCGTTCCTTCTGCATACCCCTCTTCGGTCTCGTATCGAGTCTCAATTTCAAGATCGATAGCACTGATATCCTGTTCCGCGTTGCCGCCACTGATGTTGATTTCGGCGTCGATAGTCTCGCCGGGTGTAACTGTCGTAGAGGGCAACACAGTATCGACTGTCGCTGAGCCGATACCGATACTTGCGAGGATCTTCTTCATGGCTCAGATCGGTAGACGTAGACAGCCTATATGGAAGTTGCGCTGGTTCCCCTACCGAGGGTGAGAGACACCGACTGCGTGTATCGCACGAGAGAATACGTCTAGCAAATCATTAAGTTCGTTCTATAATATTCTACAATGAAATTCAGCTCCGTTTTGTCGCACAACACGCTTTGGTCTCAAGCGCCTGTTTCTGCTCGTTTGCTATCGCCGTAGGTTTTTTCGAGATACGCGATAATGTCACTCGATTCAGGCATTCCTTCGACGTCGTGTTCGTGGTCGACGAGCACTGGGACACCGGTTTGTCCGCTAGCCTCCTTGACCTCATCTCGGTCTGCGTGGGAGCGTGACACCAAGTGCGATTCGTACTCAAGCCCGATTTCGTCGAGTTTCTGCTTAACCTTCGAACAGAACGGGCATCCTTCGAGCTCGTAGAGTTCGATTGATGACATCGACGTGGGTACGTTAGCATCACATATAAAACACCGCTGGAGTGTGTCAAGCGTGTGTGATTGCTCTGAAGGATTCACACAATAGTCGTGAGGGAGTTCACAGGGGCGTCGATCCGTTCTCGAACAGTGTCGATACCGTCGGTCCCGACAGCGATGAGCGTGAACACGCCAACAACGGTGGCGTCCGCAAAGGCAGCGATGTCGAGGAGAAGTTCTTGGGTTTCTCCCGAGCGGATGAGATCGTCGACGACGAGCACTCGCTGACCCGAGCTAAGAGCGCTCGCAGGGAGATAGTACGTGAGTTCGATACCGCTTTCGAGCCGTGAACGCGCTTCGATGAACTCCTCGACAGCCGTTTCTTTCGACTGCTTCGCGTAGGCGATCTGAGCGTCGAAATACCGTGCCATCGCTGCTCCGAGCGTAATACCGTCGGTCGCCGCTGTCAGAACGACGCTCGGCTGTTCGAACGCGAACGCTTCTGCGACAGCGGGAGCAACGAGATCGAGAAAGGATTGATCGAAAACGAGTGAGGAGTTATCGACGTAGCCATCTCGATCGACGACGAGACGGGTATCCAACTCGGCAGCGAGGGTTTCGAGCCCCGTCTCTGCGAGAAGTACCCGTGCGCGCTCGGGACCAGGGAGAACGTGACCGTTGACGTACCGATTCAGATCGCCCGCCGAGAGACCGGTTGTCTCGGCCAGCTCGTCGTACGTTCGCGTCTGCTTGAGCATCCGGAGCACTTTCACCGCGCGCAACTGAAGCGTCGCTTTCTCCGCCCTGTTCATACGACTACTCGTCAACACACCAGTATGGATACTTCGATTGAGAAAGTGAGTGAGATAATCATCGGTGTGGAGTTTGAGAAGCGTACTCGTCAGCAAAATCACCCGCAGCGTGCAAATTCAGTTGTAACAACGTTGCTTGTTCCCACGATAGTGCAAATTCGGTGACGGTTATGAACTGTCCAATAGCTCGGAGGCTGTGAGGAGCGCTTCTAATTCGATACCTTCTGCTTTGAGCCGTTCACTCGCCCCCTCCTCGCGGTCGACGACCACGAGCACTCGGTTCACGGTGGCACCAGCTTCTCGAAGCGCCCCAACAGCGTCGATCGCGCTCTGACCTGTGGTAGCAACGTCTTCGAGAACAACGACTTCTTCGCCATCTTCGAGGACACCCTCGATACGATTCCCCGAGCCGTACTCTTTCGTTTTCTTGCGCACGATGACGTACGGAAGATCCGTTCCAACACTCGTCGCAGTCACGAGGGGAACCGCTCCAAGCGCAACTCCAGCGAGCTTTGACTCGCTGATGCGCTCTGCGAACGCGTCGGCGATGAGCCCAAGACAGTGCGGATCCGTCTCGAAGAGATACTTGTCCACGTAGTAATCGCTCGTCCCTCCATGAGAAAGCTCGAATGTGCCGAATTGTACCGCATCGACGGTCTGTAACGCTTCGATGAGATCCCGGTCAGCCATACGGAGGATGAGCGTGGGGTCGTGTTAAGCGTGTGGAACGGATTGGGAGTTCCAGTCGAAACGAAGGGGTTCGTGTGGTATCAACATGCGCAGACAGTGGTGTCTTTGGCGGGGGTCGGTGAGAGATGATATCGACTGTTAGTCGAGTCCGCGGACTCGACCCATCAGGACCGAAGACACCGACCCACTGTTCGAGAAACTTCGGGCGAACGAGTTTTGATCATAGCGATGAGAAGACCGATATGGGAGTCAGAGAGGAATTCGACGCGTGGGCGGCCGACGGCCGCGATCGAGGGATGGAAGAGCGCCACTGGCACACCGCAAAGCACGCATTAGCGCGGATGCCAGTCGAGACAGGCGATGTGATTCTCGATCTCGGTTGCGGGAGCGGATACGCTGGGCGTGCGCTCCGCGAGACGAGAGAGTCGGGACGTGTCTACGGATTTGATGGCTCGCCCAAGATGGCGCGCAAGGCTCGTTCGTACACGGAGGATCCAGCGATCGGTTACGTCGGAGGCGATTTTGACGACCTCCCGTTTGCGGACGACAGCTTCGATCACGTCTGGTCGATGGAAGCATTCTACTACGCCGCCAAACCGGAGAATACGCTCTCCGAAATCCTTCGTGTCCTCCGACCGGGCGGGACGTTCTTCTGCGCTGTGAACTACTACGAGGAGAACATTCATTCTCACGACTGGCAAGAGTTCATCAGCGTGGAGATGACCCGCTGGTCTCGGGCAGAGTATCGCAAAGCGTTCCGAACAGCAGGATTTCACGTCGCCGAACAGGACACCATCCCCGATCGTGAGATAGCTATCCCGTCTGAAAACGCGTTTCCAACCGAAGAGTGGGATACGCGCGAAGAGATGGTTGAACGCTACCGGGAGTACGGAACGCTCCTGACGGTCGGTGTGGCTCCGTAAACGACCCGCTCCGGTGTCTATCTACTGAATCACTTTTGACTGGTGTTTGTGGTCTGCAAATGGGCCATAGGTCGGCACACGAACGAACTACTCGGTTAACCATCGAACAGACAGAGCACAATCGTAGCCTCGGAGGACAAAAACGAACACGAAGTTCACAGTTCATCGCGGATTGCAACGGCAAGATTTCGTCCCGACTCGTCGGTCAGCTGTCCGTGTGGCCAGCGGAGGGTTATACCGTCCGCTTCGTAGCGTGGCACGATATGAACGTGGGCATGAAACACGTCTTGGCCAGCAGCCACGCCGTTCGACTGGATGATATTCAGACCATCTGGATCAACGATTGACTCGACAGCGCTTGCGACGCGCTGGGTAGTCCGGAATACGCTCGCTACGAGATCTGGTTCCATATCTGTCAGCGTTTCGTAGTGAGTCAACGGAACGACCAACGAATGGCCGGGAGTGGCAGGTGCAGCGTCGAGAAATGCAAGTGTGCTACCATCCTCGTAGAGACGAGAGGCGGATTCCTGCTCATCGGCGATATCACAGAAGACACATTCAGACATACGGAACACTGCAAAGCGATGAGGTAAATGCTTTCAAGAGAACGCAGACAGCTCACTGTCCAGTGATACATTCAAATCCATCGAGTATCACGGCTGATCGAACAAAACGAATGGAGGTTCACAGTATCGATCAACGATCGAATCGACGATCGACGTACGACCCATGCTAACCATCCAAACAGTCATACTACTGAACGTACAACGCGAGGTATGAACGCAAAACGTGTGCTCATCGTGATTGGTGCGGTCCTCGCGTTCTTGGCTGCTATTACGCTGTACCGGCAGCGAAACAGTTCTCGCATGCGACGTGAATCTGGCCCAACCCGAGCGCGATTAGACGATGGTCGAGAGGTCGGAATTGTGAAATTCTAGAAGAATACGGTCGATAGTATCTACTATACGCTCCGCTCGTGAACCAACAGTATGTTCGATGTCGGGATCCGACAGCATCGTCCGCTCTGGATCGTTTTGTCGCTATTCGTCGCCGGTGTCTTCGCCATTATCATCTGGAATCCAGTTCTCATCGCGGACTTTCCACTTGAGCAGTTCCTCGATTGGTACGCCGTGTCTGGACTGCTACTAGTAGGACTCACAGCAGCCATCGAGGGAGACACGATGTACGCGCTCCTGTTCGCGCTCTACGCGCTCGCGTTCACGCTTCTCGTCGCCACCGTGCTTCCCACCGTGATTGCCAAAGTCGGGGTGCTGGTCTGTCTCACGCTGAGTGTGGTCCTCGCAGACACAGTGAGGTTACTGGATCACGCCAGCACGTAGTACCACAAACAGTGGTGATACAATCGTACCGTACCGAACCATACCGTTCTATTGTGTCAGCGAGCCTCCTTCGCGTTCCCATTCAGTGAGGCTTCCCTCGTAGAATGCGAGGTGTTCGTATCCGAGATGTCGAAGAACAGTGTACGTATGGCTGATCCGCCGGGCGGTGTTGCAGTAGAGGACGATTCGCCGATCGGGTGTGATGTCGCGCGCTTCGAGGAGCGACCGGATCTCTGTCTCCGGTTTCAAGCCGCGTTCCTCTTGATTGACGAGTTCAAGCCAGTCCAGTTGAATCGCGCCGGGAATGTGTCCCTCTTCAAACTCCCATTCTTCGCGCGTATCGACGAGTATTGATTCAGGATCATCCATCGCACTCTCGACGGCGGTCAGATCGACGAGGGGACCATCTTCGACGAACGATGCCTCATACTCGACAGACGATATCTCAGGAGCGCTGCGACTCACCTCCTGTTCACGACTCCAAGAGCTATAATCGCCGTCTAACAGATGGAGTGACTCGCGTGAATGACCGTAGAGTTCGCACGTAACGAGAAACCGTGCAGCGAACACACCGTGCATGTCGTCGTAGGCGACGATCTCGTCTCCGTTTTCGATGCCAACACTCCCCACTAACTCGGCAAACGCCGCTGCCCCCGGAAGCATCCCCCCCTCACCATCCTCCTCTGAGCGGAACGAATCAAACGGAACGTTGACTGCGCCCGGAAGGTGTCCGATGCCTTCATACTCCCATGCATCACGAACATCGACGAGATGCACTCCATCGAGATGATCGCCCACCCACTCATTGTCGACAATTGTGTCCATATCGTTGCTATGTGTCTCACGACTTCAAGTATTTACTACTAGATCCATCAGAGTTAGCGGGTAATATCTCCGGTATAACGTAGTGACACCATCAAATATACCCAGAGAAGAGCGAACCGCTGATGCATCCAATATATATTCATCCCTGAATAGGAAAAAATTTCTGGTACAGGTGATGAGCGGCGAAACGGGCCGGCAGTAATACGGATATACCAATTGGGCCGTGAGTACAAATGTACCATGAGTGATTACGCGAACGACGTGCTCGTTACGGCCGATTGGGTCGACGAGCATCTCGATGACTTCCAGAGTGATGAACCGGACTACCGACTCGTAGAGGTTGACGTTGACACCGAGGCATACGATGAGAGCCACGCCCCCGGTGCCATTGGCTTTAACTGGGAAACCCAGCTGCAAGACCAGACGCGACGCGATCTGCTCTCGAAGGAGGAGTTCGAGTCGTTGCTCAGCGACCACGGGATCTCCAACGACTCGACGGTCGTCCTCTACGGTGACAACTCGAACTGGTTTGCTGCCTACACGTACTGGCAGTTCAAGTACTACGGCCACGACGACGTGCGACTGCTCGATGGAGGCCGCGATTACTGGCTCGACAACGATTATCCGGTGACCGAGGAGGTCCCGGAGTTCCCCGAACAAGAGTACAGCGCGAGCGAGCCCAACGAGGATATTCGCGCGTACCGATCGCAGGTCGAGTCGGCGATCGACGACGGCGTCCCGCTTGTCGACGTGCGCTCGCCCGAGGAGTTCAGTGGCGAGATCCTCGCACCTCCGGGACTGCAGGAGACGGCCCAGCGTGGCGGTCACATCCCCGGCGCGAGCAACGTCTCGTGGGCTGCAGTCGTTCAGGACGACGGCAGATTCAAGAGCGCCGACGAGCTGCGCGAACTCTACGGAAGTGAGGGAATCGAAGACGAGGAAATCGTTGCTTACTGTCGGATCGGTGAGCGCTCGTCCATCGCGTGGTTTGCACTCCACGAACTGCTCGGATACGACGACGCCGTCAACTACGACGGTTCGTGGACCGAGTGGGGCAACCTCGTCGATGCTCCCATCGAGACGGGCTCGTAAACGGCTGGACACGATCTTCTTATTTGATCCAGATCAACCAGTTCCGACAGCAGGGAAGACGATTCAATTGACGACGCGCTGATCGCTGATTGAGTAGATCGTTTCGCGATTCACTCGATGAGGGCGAATCGTCCGTCCTCCGACCCGATTTACTGACAGAAGAGATCGATTTCGTGTCCTTGCCGGTCGGGTGATACGTACTGGAGTCAATATGCGAACGAGACACAAGTTGTCACTCTCCTCGAATTTTCCGTCGTCGCTCTTCGAGGCGCTCCTCGAACCACTGCCATTCGCGAGTGAACTGATCAATCGACTTCAAATTCCAGACATCCGCATCCATCACGACCGGACCAATACGGTAGGATTGGATCATATTGTACAACCAAATGATCACACCAGCGAAGATGAGGAAGGCACCGATCGTCATCATCTGCTGAAGGGATGCAAACTGTTCTGGATACGTCGCGTACCGCCGCGGCAGTCCCAATGCTCCGTTGATGAGCATCAATCCAAACGCGATGACGGTTCCGACAATGCTGAGCCATGCGTGGACTTTCGCCAGCAATTGATCGTACATCCGGCCGGTGAGGAGAGGATACCAGTAGTAACTCGCAGCAAATGCTGCAAAGGTGATGATCCCCACCACGATGAAGTGGAAATGTCCGACGACGTAGTAGGTATCGTGATAGAGGAGATCGATCGGGATCGCCGCGAGGAACACGCCCGTGACGCCACCGATAATGAACGTCCCGATGCCACCGATACAGAACAGCATCGGTGCGGTGAGGCGGATGTGTCCTTCCCACATTGTCGTCATCCAGTTGAACGTCTTGACAGCACTCGGAATGGCGATTGCGACTGAAACGGCCATGAAGCTAGCGCGTATTCGTGGATCGATCCCCGTCGTAAACATGTGGTGCGCCCAGACACCAAAGGAGAGGACACCAATCGCCAGCGTGGAGTAGACGATGAATTTGAAGCCGAACAGCTTCCGTCCCGAGAATTTCGGGAGAATGAGACTCACCAGCCCAAACGCTGGCAACACGAGGATGTACACCTCTGGGTGGCCGAAGAACCAGAACAGGTGCTGCCAAAGAAGCGGCCCGCCGCCGTCGACTGTAAAGAACGTCGTCCCAAAGTTCCGGTCCAGCAATAGCATGATTAACGCACTCCCGAGCAATGGGAAAGCGAACAGAATGAGACCGCTGGTCGTCAGCATCGTCCACGAGAATATGTCGAGTGTCGACCACGACACGTCATCGCTGCGTTCGGTGAAGATCGTCACGATGAAATTAATCGCAGCAAGCAGGGTTGCGATCCCGCTCAGGTGAAGCCCAAGTAACATCAGATCAATCTGTGGATTCACCATCTGTGTCGTCAGAGGCGTATACATCGTCCAGCCTGTTCCCGGGGGTTGGAGCGCGAACAACGACGTGATCGAGAAACCGATCACGGCGAGTGCCTTAGCGATGATCTCTGTGATCAGCCCCGCGCGCACAAGGAGATACGCCGGCGGGAGGATCCAAAAAGCGATGGCGTTGATACGAGGATAGGCCATATCGTCTGCACCGAGCAACAACGGGAGGAAGTAGTTACCAATACCGGTGAACGCAGGCGTGACGAAAAACAGCAACATCGTAAGCCCGTGTGTTGTAAACAGGGCGTTGTATGTTACTGGATCCCATGGGCCCGCTCCCGGTGTAAGCAACTCGGTTCGGATCATCATCGCGTCAGTTCCACCCCAAAGGGCGGTCGCGGTTGCGAACACGATGTACATGATTCCGATATCCTTGTGGTCAACACTGGTTACCCACCGAAACAGTCCAGACGGTTTCTCGTTCTCTGTTTCGGTCTCACCACCAAGCAAGTATCCACCGTCTGGCACCGCCAGCGTCGGAGGCCAGCCGTTCCGCATGGCAAGCACAACAGCAAGTGTGAACAGGAGACCACCGACGACCGCAGCGCCCGAAAGAGAAACTGTCGGAATATTCATGTGTGTGCTGGATTATGGCCGAAGCTACAGGCGCACAATGGAAATAACTGTGCGTTCTCATCAGAATAAGTTGATTCTATACAATACGTAGGAGATGTTGTGATGTCACGCTGGCCAGTAATACTTTAAAATACGGTTACAATAACGGTACAGTGTAGCCACCAATACAGGCACGATAGGCTACAGCGTTGTGTGGCTCGATCAAGCTGTGTCAGCGACGTTTTCCTCACGGAGGCTCGCATAGACCGCTCCGAGCGTGAATCCGTACGCGAGGTGAGCAAGCAGCGTCAGTCCCGCATAGACAATGATGAGTGGCCAGCCAATGGAGCCGCGACCGGCGATGACAAACGCTAGCCAGAGAACGAACGCGAACACGATCCCGCGGGCAGCCGGATCCGGACCACGGGGGATGTACGGTTCGAGTGCGATGAACAGTAACGGCCACGCGAACACTCCAGCTGCTACGAAGAGCACAAATCCAATCAGAATGTTATTGGGGAGTCCAACGAAGCGCGCAATAGCATCGAAGATGTGGACTTGGCTCCGAGTCTGGACTTCGAGCAGAATCATCAGCAACGATAAAATGGCCGTGCCGGCGATACCACCGGCAATGGCACTGGACGGACGATTCATCTTTGCCATTCCAACGTAGTCCTCCATCAAAAGGCTGACTCAGTGCTGACCTCAGCAGCTCTGACTCGACGATTGTCCCAACAGTGCCGATGCCGGAGAGTACAAGCCACAGGCGAAAGTACAGCATTGTATGACAGTCGAATCGGATTCGTTCGTAGAAGCTGTGAGGGAGGAGAACAGGACCGCTCTTTCGCGGCTCGGCTCGTCGAAGGCGCTGTACGCCGACACGCAGGGAGAGATGGAAACCGAAGAGGTGCTTCAGGCTGGTGCGACAGCAGAACAAGCCGCGATGGCGACGTTCGAGCAGTGGGCCGACACTGAAGACGGAGAAGCTGCCGACGTATTCCGCGAAAGCGCAGCCGAAGAACAGGAACACTACGACACCGTACGTGATCAGCTCGATGCTCACGATGCCGATGCAAGCGAACTGCCAGCAATTCAAGCGTATCTCCGCGATTTGGATGATACGATCGCGCGAGTAGGTGGGTTCATCGGACGAACGCTCGCGGCTGAGAAATCAAAAGAGCAGATGACTGCCTTTTTTGTCGGACAAGCAGACCCACAGACATCACAGCTCTTCCGTGAGATGGGTGACGATCTCGACGCACAGCTCGAACGCGGTCTTGCGCTCCTCGAGTCGTGCTGTGAAACCGATGAAGACAGAGCACACGCACTCGAAGCAGCCTCCGGTGCAATTCAAACAGCTTACGAAGAGTACACCGATCGACTCGAAGGGATGGGCGTAAATCCGAAGCCAGTCTGTTAACTCCCCATCCGCTCTGCTGTCCAGAACCAATCGATCGCAGTGGCTACTCACGTCACGGATTCGTTCTGACTGCGGCCCGACGGATCACCGGGCCGCTGAAGAAGTAATGGTTTAGAATTGACAGCTCACCGTTCCGTCTTCATCGAGATCGATGACACCGTCGAACAACTCTCGGTGCGCATCGAGTTCTGTAGCTGCGTGGACTTCTTCTGCGAAGTGAAAGAGGCCGACCGCATCGTGTTCTTCGAGGAGCGTGAGGATTCGCTTGATCGCTTCTCGTGCGCGCGCTTCATCAGCGTAGTAAGCCATCTCCGTGACCGAATCAATGCTAATGCGGAGCTTCCCGTCGTGGGTTTCAAGGAACTCTCGAATGGCAGCGATCATACCATCGAAGTCGTCCGGCGAGGAGACGTAACGTACGTTGTCGCTCGATCGCCGTGAGTATCCTCGTTCAATAGACAGCGTATCGAGAATGACAGCTTTCGACTCATCAACTTCATAGTATTCGAGTTTTTGTTTGACTTCTCGGGCGGTTGTGCGCGTCGAGAGAATGAACAAGTTGTCAGTGTCGGTCTTGAAGAAGTCAGTATCGAGCCGGTCAGTTTCTCCAGTACTCGGGTGTAAGAGCATAATTCCGGTACCAGCCGGAACAGTTTCGGGTGCGTTCTCAATTGCGAGACGATAATCCATACATCATTCCCGGTCGGCGTACTATTAACTTTTCATGAAGTGTACAGCACTCACGAAGAAGGAATGAATGTTGATAGGTCTTGACAATCCTGAACTATCAATCATATATGTTTTCAAATATCTTCCGAGTCCACGCGACGGCATATTCAGGTCCGGTTTCGTGGTATGCTGTCGTATCGAGTGCACCGAAGGGGGTCGGAACGTCGAGGTCGTGTTTCAGCGCACTACAGCCGATTTCTGCCGCAGTCGAGAGGCCTGAATCGGTTGCGATCTCGCGAGTGAGATTAGATAACCGAGGCTCAAGGCGTTCTCCTGCATCAGTCCACGCATCATAGAGGCGAGGAGCGGTGTCTTCCCACGACTTGAAGACAGATCGAGTGTGCAGCCCGAGGTAGGCCTCGTACAGGGCAGTCGCCAATTGGTAGGTTTCAGCCGGCGAGAGTCGGGCCCCCGCGTCGAGGTCCCGATACTGTTCTCCGAAAAAGCCGATGAAATGTTCAGGTCTTCCCAATCCGGCTTGTACAAACGCTTCGGCAATGAGGAAGTCAACGAACGAATCGGGTGATCCCTTCATTCGTGCCTTGATGAACACCGTCGGCGGTTCGGTTTGTGCCGTCCACGTTACACCACCGTCGCCGGGCATTCCGATAGTGAAGCTGCTTCCGACGTACTCACGGAGCTGTTTGGGACATTTCGGTGGAAGCCACTCGTCAGGGTACGTGACTGGATCGAGCGCATCAACAATGATTCCAAGTTCCTCGGCTTGTGACGGTGGAAGTGTCTCGAAATCAGGAGTGTCAAAGACAAGCGTGCCTGGAACATGCTCGTCTCGGACTGATGCGAGGTCGTCCGGAAGATCGCGGCGAGTAAACATCAGACGACGATGGTACCAATGAGAGCGAGTGCAGCGAGAGTAGAGCTCCCGACAGTTGCGATGACGATTTTCGTTGCGTCACTCATACTCGTGTCTCCAGTGGCGAACGCTTAACACTGTTGTGTTACGACACGTGACGGACGGTTTCAGTCACTGATTTTCGGCGACCGGACGCTCGTTTGCCGAGCAATCTTCTTCCACGCACCCGTGTGAAACCGAACTGTGTTCACCACCGCTTTGACGTAGATGTCAGCGAGAATGGCCACAAAAAAAGCGAGATATCCGAGATCCAGCCCTGGTGAGATGGCGATCTGGCCGATGGTGATAGGGATTGGATCGAGCGCAAGCGGTCCGACTGCGAACCCGTAACTGGCCGGAAGAGCAAGTGTGGCGATTGGGAGTTTGAGAAGATACGAACCGGTGAGCGTTCCATAGAACGGCCAACGGGTATCACCAGCACCACGAAGGCCGCCTCGCATTGTCCGAGAAATCGAGAAACCAGCCACACCGAGACCGAACACACGGATGAACGCGACAGTGAGATCGACACTCTCAGTTCCGAACACGAGCGCGATCGGTCGAGCTGTGAGTGTAATTCCGACGGCCACGATCAGTTGCGTTACGAGGGCGAGTCGAGTCGTTTGCCAGCCGTATGCGGCCGCGCGGTCGTCCTCGCCCTGACCGATATGCTGACCGACGAGTGTGCTTGCCGCGGTTGCGTACCCCCACGCGGGCATCATCGCTAGCAAAATCACGCGACGGCCGATCGCGTAGGCCGCAACGGCTTCTGTTCCGAGGACACCGAGGAGAAAGAGAAACGGAAACCGACCGAACGTTCGTGCGAGACGTGTTCCAGCGAGCGGGAGCGCAACACGAACGATTTCGCGCATGATTGTCCAATCGAACATCGTTCCCCCGAGTCGGAGACGGATCGAGCGGCGACCGTTGATGAGCAGTACGAAGAAAATTGACGCCGAGAGAGTGTTTGCAGCGAGGGTTCCGACAGCAGCTCCGACAATTCCGAGCCGTGGGAACGGTCCAATGCCAAAGATGAGAGCGGCGTTGAGCACGATATTCGTTGGTAACGAGACGAGGCGGACGTACATCGGCGTTCGAGTATCACCAACGCCCGCGAGTGCGCGCGAGGCAACCATCCCCCAAAACCGAGGGATGATGCCAAGCATCACGACCTGTAGATACGCAGCCCCGAGGGAGATCGTACGAGGTTCGTTGCTCAGAACGCCGATCAGTTGTGGAGCATATATCCAACTCACGACGGTGATCGGGACAGCAATACAAAGCGAGAGCCACAGCGATTGTTTGACCGCCGTGTCAGCCTTGTCATACTGTTCTGCTCCAGTATACCGCGAGACGACGCTGATTGTTCCACTGGTCAGCGCAAGCGACAGACCAAACGGAATGAAGTAGTACTGAAACCCGAGTTCGATAGCCGCAATCCCTGCGTTACCCAGTGCGAGACCGACGAACACGAAATCGGACATTCGAATGAGCACGCGAAACACACCCGAAACCATCGCGGGCGCTGCGAGATCGAACGCTTCTTCTCCCATTGTTCGGTCGATGATTCCAAACCGCGAAAGCATCGCCGGAAACCACATGAAAAACGACCTTATGTCAACACGGAAGACCATCAGTCGATTCACGGACTCCGGCATAGTATGACTTCTGGCTGACCGTACTACCTCTGGAATCCACTACTCAAACGAACAATAGTTAGTGATTATAATTTAAATTAAATTTGGTTTATATGTGTAGAATCTGATATTAACACTGACGTTGCGTTAATTGGGGGTCACTCGTCATTGCCGCCGCGCCACGATTCAGGCATTTGGATCACGTAGCGACCGTTTTCACGGAGTGCAATGATATACTCATCACGGTTGTAGAGTTCCATCAGATTGAGTTCGTACTGTCCGGGTGCGAGAATCTTGATGCTCTCGAACTGATCGTTGAGCTCCTTTCGAAGTTCTTCGAGATCGGGCTGGTCACCAGTCGGCTCGCGGACAACGCGACCGTTGCTCGGTGGTGGAGACTGCCGAGTTGAATCGACAGCAGACGTAGACGTAGACGCAGAAGAAGATGAGTTTGCGGAAGAATGAGGAGGGAGTTTATCGCGAGAGACGAATTCTGACCGAGCGTTCGCTTGTGCGGTGTCTTCCGATCCGTCTGTGCTGTGGTTGCCATCCTTCGCCAGCACGTCGGCGTCGTGTCCGTTTTCGTCGATAGCCGCTCGACTCGCGCTGTGCTCTTTATTCGATTCTTCATCGTCAGAAATCGCATCCGCTGTCGTCTCGTCTATTGAATCCGTCGCGTCTGATGCTGATGCTTTGACAGGGAGTTTATTTGGTTCCTCGGCGGAGGAGTCTTCACCGGTTGTGTCTTCTGTGACACCGGATTCATCTGTTGTGGACGATCCGCTCGACATCCAGCCACGAACGGTCGACGTTGCACGGCCTACGTGTTTTCCGACGCGTCCCCCATTCGGAGCTAACGATGATTGAGGAGGTGAGGGAGCGGCAGATTCATCGGGAGGAATTTCGGAAACGTCTGTATCGGCTGGGTGGAATTGGAACGTCGTTCCACTACACTCGGGACATCCCGAGAGCATTTCTTTCGATCCATCCTCGAACACGTAGCCGCAAGTCGTACACTGATGTGGCATACTGGTGTGGCATTAAACCGCTACGTCACGAGCGCGCGAATCAAGTTCTTATCCTTGTGAAGCGTTTCAATACGGTTTGCTGGCCCGATAACAGTCAGTTTGTTCGGCGGATTGTGTCCGAAAAGTCGGCTGAAAAAGCCAGGATTTGGCTCTTGTTGCGGGTAGCTCTCGATTTCGATACCAGCGAACTCGTCGGGGCTAATCTCAGTCATCGTCACTTCGATGAGTTTCGACTCCTCGTCGGGCGAGAGGCCCTCTTCGAGAATGACGATATTACCGTCGCGCACCCCATCAAGGATGAGTCTGATTTTCTCCATGCTCCGCAGTTTCTTCATACGCTCGCCACTCACGAGGTCGATCTGGACACCATCCTCAGTTGTTATTTCAGCCATTTCATTCACCCGAAGTACTCTGCAATCTTGTCGTAAACCTCCTGCATATTGTCACCCTCAAGCGCTGAAAGCGGTACTACCTCGTGTTGGGGGAACGCGTTGACGATACGCTGAACGCTCGATTCCTCCAAATCGATTTTGTTTGCAAATATCATCACCGGGAGGTCTCGACTCTCAATGATACCAACAAGCATTGTGTTCACCTGCGTGAACGGATCATCGGTGCTATCAAGCACGTAGATAACCCCATCGACATCCTCACGGAGCCAATGCATCGCCTCCGCAACACCCTCTGTTGCCTCCCGCGAACGTCGCACAGCGTCCTCTTTGGTCATATCGTGTTCGAGGAATTCGTTGTAATCGACCTTCGTCGTCACACCCGGCGTATCGACGATGTCAATGGTAACAGCCGATCCATTACGCTCGATTTCGACGTTTTCTTTTCGCCGGGCACGACGGGTTTCGTGTGGAACATGGCTCTCAGGTCCAACAGCATCACCCGTCCAGTCGCGTGCGACTCGATTTGCGAGCGTCGTGTTGTGCACGACGAGTCCGTCCGCAGTAGTGAAGGTGTGATGCTCGGGAACAGTGAGATCGTAGATGTAACCGTCGTAGTCGACACTCTCGACTGATTCGATCTCATCCCATGCAGCGTCGCCGTTCGCTAGCGCATGAATGTATGTCGTCTCTTCTACTCTGGGAAGTCCGTTTGCGATCGACCGAATACGGTCGATGGAGATTGTTTCGGGAGAATCTGATGTAGGATCTGTTCGAGCGCTGAATTCAGTCTCATCCGTACCACCGTAGAACGCAGACCGTGTCATCTCTAGTGCCTCACGCGTGCTTTCGAGGCGTTGACCGATGGGCAGCGCAGCCGAGGCGGTTTGTATGCGACCACCATCGGCAGCCAGATAGCTATCAGACGCCTCTGCAGAGAGCAATCGGTCGACAGTCGAAGATGGTTGATCGGCCGTATGAGTGGCGACCGATGGGAAATGTGCGATGAGCGTTCCCGTCGAGACATCGTCCGCTCGTTTTTGCTCTACTCCATCTTCGGAGACAACAATAAATGGATGATCGGGACTGACGGTTACATTCCCACCAGATTTCGTGGTGACGTGGCACATCGAACCACGATAGCGCTGACGAAACACGTGAGAGATCGTTGCCGACGCAGCTTCGAGATCCCTCGTGAGAGCGGGGACTTGTATTCCCGCCTCAGTGCATTCGATCCACGTTTCATCTGGCTCATCACTCACGTCAGGAGCAGTGGGACATTGTTCTCTTGCGTCTAAGAATACGTCTTCTATCGGCCGGTAAGTGCCGTCTGAAAGCAAAATCGGTTCACTGGCGGCGAGGCATTTCCCTGCGTTCGGCGGCCCGTAAATACCAATTCGCTTTGGCTCGCCGCTGAAGAACAATTTCGTGATGCTTTGTTTAAGGCTCGTAATCAGTCCCATCCTAACGCGCTCCTCCCACGACCGAAGGCCGTGTATACCCGAAATACCCAATCCGACGTACTTAAGCGTGCGTCAGACAAGCATATGTTTGGTTTGATATTGTTTTTGACGGTTTTCATATTTGTGACTTTTTGGGCTATGCTTTTATGCATTGGTTCGAAATTTGCATACCTGTGCCCACAAAATCGAAGTTGTGATTCACAGCCATACATACTCTAGTTTTTCAATTTTAGAGTCCATGATATCATAGCAAGTGACGTGTAGTCATGTGACATGCAGTGACACAATGTACATATTTTTGATGCATTATACGTGGATCACTTACAAGGAGCATGCTGTTCACTTACCTCATAACATTACTAGGTCTCCAATAAACCTGTTTTATCTGCTGTTTAAATAAAAAATGATATACCTTTAGTGTATGAAATAATATTAAGGACATACCCCCCCCCACCCCTTCGTTTCGACTGGAACCGTCAAACAGAGTATACCCAACAGACACGAATATGTCTATAGAATAACTGTTGACGAAGTGATAACGATCTAGTAAGAAGAACTAGCGGTAGATAGTCGAATTATTGGACAAACAACTAGGAAACAGCCTAGAAATAGAAGAAGTTAAATTATAGTTGTAGTTGTCTGTTCTATGGTTGTGTTTGTTGTTCTTCCGTCTTAAAACTACCGCTTTCCTAGAGCTCTCGTGGTTCCTACCCCACCCCCACTCTCTCGTGTCGTTTCCAGTCGAAATGAGGGGGTGGGGGGGTCGTGGATATCAGATACGTCTCCAAGGCGCCCTCTAAAAGACAGTCAAAATCACGACAAAAAATCGATCTCAATGAATAACATAGTAGCAATCGAAAAGACTAATTAACGACACATAATAATCTCATTGTCTAGACGGTACTAAAAAACTATTAATACGTATCTTTCCATTAGTGATTAGTACGCATAAATAGTAATTTGACGCACGACAATTGGTAAACGGTAACTAATACCCATACTAGTTTTTGAAACCCGTTTCAATATATCATATACCTTAGCAAAATTTGAACCACAACGTTTAATGACTACCTCATCCACGTGTTCTCCTGCATCAGGTGGACACTGAGATATCCGCCCTCCCTACGTAACCCGTATCACACTACCGATATCGACCGTTGCGGTGAGTGCGCGGATCGTTTCCACTTGAAATGAGGGGGTGCACGAAACGAATGCCAGACACGGACACGGACATGAATTCGGACGCTATATTCGATGATGAGTCAGTTGACACACAAGATACAATGTTCGATGGGTTTTCTAACGAAGGAGCTTCTCCTGGGCTATTCGATGACCTTCTTAGTGGAGAACCAATCTTCGAGAATAAGGAGGTGCTTCGGCCATCCTATACACCACGGCAACTCCCTCACCGCGAAGAGCAGATCAACAACATGGCAACGATTCTTGTGACTGCTCTTCGTGGAGAGACTCCCTCCAACATCCTCATTTATGGCAAGACCGGCACCGGGAAAACTGCGTCTGCGAAGTTTGTCAGCGAGGAACTTGAAAACACCTCCGAGAAATACGAGGTACCCTGTGATGTTCAGTACATCAACTGTGAGGTAACGGATACTCAGTATCGCGTTCTCGCTCAACTTGCCAACACGTTCATCGAAGAAAACGAACAGTATATCGATCAGCGCCTCACAGATCTCGAAGAACTTTGCGAGCGTGCGAGTGAAACTCCGTCCTCTCTTTCTGAAACGTCGTTTGATTCAGTAACGGAGATCGAGGAGGAGATACAATCACTCGAAGATGACCGCGACGAGCTCGAATCCGTTCCGATGACAGGGTGGCCGACCGATCGAGTGTACTCAACGTTCTTCGAGGCAGTCGAGTACGACGAGCGCGTTGTCGTCATTATGCTCGACGAGATCGATAAGCTCGTCGAGAAGAGTGGCGATGATACCCTCTACAATCTATCACGGATGAACTCAGAGCTCGAAAACTCGCGCGTTTCTATCATCGGCATCTCGAACGACTTGAAGTTCACCGACTTTCTTGATCCCCGTGTCAAATCGAGCCTCGGTGAAGAGGAGATCGTTTTCCCACCGTACGACGCAACGCAACTCAAAGACATCCTCCAGCACCGGGCAGAAGTCGCGTTCAAAACCGGATCACTCTCTGACGATGTGATTCCATTGTGTGCTGCTTTTGCGGCCCAAGAGCACGGCGATGCACGACGCGCGCTCGATCTGCTCCGGACTGCGGGTGAACTCGCAGAACGCGATCGCACCGATTCTATCGAAGAAGCACACGTCCGTCGCGCACAGGAAAAAATCGAACTCGACCGTGTCGTCGAGGTCGTCAGAACACTCCCAACACAGTCGAAACTCGTCCTTTATGCCATCATACTTCTCGAACGACAGGGAGTTCGAAACATCAACACTGGCGAAGTGTTCAACATCTACAAGCGCCTGTGTGCCGAAATCGACGTCGACGTACTGACGCAGCGCCGCGTCACAGATCTAATCAGCGAACTCGATATGCTCGGGATCGTCAATGCCGTCGTCGTTAGCAAAGGCCGCTACGGACGGACCAAAGAAATGGGTCTTTCAGTCCCACTCGAAGACACCGAAACAATCCTACTGAGCGACTCACGGCTTGCCGATGTCGAGGAAGCACAACCGTTCGTTCAAGCTCGATTTGACGATTAGGCGGCGAGAGAGAATCTGTTCGTATTTTCAAAACCAAATACTGGCTTTGGGTCGCTAATCCCAATCAGTTGCAAGGCCCCCACCGAGCAGGGCCATTCCAAGGAGTGATGCTCCGAGCGTGGTTCCGAGTCCACTAATGATGCCCGTTCCCAATCGAATAAATCCGAGATACGGAATGCGGAATTCGGCTGTGCCGACGATCCAGGACGGCTTGACTGGAGAACTGATGTCCACGACTTGATCGTACATGTCGTTCCGCTGTTTGTTATCACCTTTCGTAATGAAACCACTGTGTGGCGCTGGGCAGTGTTCGAGCTGCTCACAGTTTTCAGCACCTCCGACGTACGCGGGGTTGGCTTTGTCATACCAGTTTTCACCCTCATTCACCCAAAATCGCGCCCTGTGAATGATTGGTGTTACCCGTTCTTCACCATGTGGTTGATATATAATCACGTCGCCGTACGCTTTGAATGTCTTATACCCAGATTCTTTTCCAGCCTGATACGGAACAACGCCCGTGCTTTTTCCGTTGTACGTGACCGCTTCGCCACCCGCAAAGCGATGTTCTTCCATAACAAACACGAGATCGCCCGTCTGAATGTGGGGGTCCATGCTCGGGCTTTCAATCGCGACCATTGGGGGCCACACGCCGCTCACTCCAAAGAGAATGGCTCCGATAAGGAGTACTGCAAGCGCACTTCCGACGATATCCCTGATATATGCGACTGCACCTTCATCTGTTGTCAACAACCATTTAATCCATCCAGTTGCCCCGACTGGACCGTCTCTATCACCGCGGTTTACCATTAGCAGCAATGTGTGCTCATGTTGTTTGAACCTTCTGGGTTCTGCTTGATCGAATCAACATACCAATGATGTCAAACAACTCACGTGACGTACTATCACAGTCATTCGATCTCAATATAAACCAGTATTGAGACTAACATTGACTGTTTGAATGACATTTTATTTTCATTGCGTCTGCACTATTTTCCTCGTTGACGTCAGTCGCTATGCTTTTGCCTACGCTCGGTCACGTCTTTTGGTGTGCCATTGGAGACGCCGCGTCGACTCGTGACCGAACTCGCGCGTCGGGGATACAACGCCGAGCGTGAGGCTGTCACCCTTCTCGCCCGCGCACACGATCCTGCTGCCGCGCTTGATCGCACGATCGAATCACTCCCCGAGAATGCGCTGAAGCTCTCTGCCGAACACGTCCGGTCGATTCTCGATGGTACCTCTACTGGCCGTCCTCAAACCCCCCAAACAACCGTTTCAACTGGAAAGGATCAATCCGAATCTGATCCTTCTCGACACGAAACAAGCGAAGATGATGAACAAGTTCCAGTCGAAACAAAGGGGTCTAGCGAGTCGCAGCTCATTCGACAGAGTGACCGGAATCCATCGCCGGCATCGATCGCAGACGATATAACTGGTGAAAGTACCGGAACTGGCGAGTACAAAGATTTTGTTGCCGTGTTTCGTGACCGCTACGAACGACTCTCTCGTTTGCTCAGGGGACGGGTCAACCATCGCCCGACGAACGCCGTCCAGCAGATGCCGGGTGGAAACGACGCGGCACTCATCGGAATGGTGAGCGACATTCGCTCGACTGCGAGCGGTCACTGGCTGATCGAACTAGAGGACACAAACGGCGTCTTTCCGTGCCTTGTCATGAAGGACAGATCGATTGCCGATCTTGTCGATGAACTTCTTCTCGATGAGATTATCGCTGTCGACGGAACTCTCTCCGACGATGCTGGCATTCTGTTTGTCGATTCGTTACATTTCCCAGACGTCCCCCATACTCACCATCCAACCACGGCTGATCGACACGTACAGGCAGCACTCATCAGCGACGTTCACGTGGGAAGTCAGGAGTTCATGGACGAGGCGTGGTCGCGCTTTGCTCGCTGGCTTCACACCGACGAGGCAGAATCAGTCGAATATCTTCTCCTCGCGGGTGATATGGTCGAAGGTGTCGGTGTCTACCCCGAACAAGACAAGGAGCTCTCAATCGTTGATATCTACGAACAGTACGAAGCGTTCTCCGAGCGCCTCAAAGAGATACCAGGTGACATGGAGATCGTCATGATTCCAGGTAACCACGACGCTGTTAGGTTAGCAGAACCACAGCCAGCGTTCGACGAAGAGCTTCGGGACATCATGAACGCTCACGACGCTCGCATTACTGGGAATCCCTCGACGGTCACTGTCGAAGGCGTCTCGATACTCATGTACCACGGTGTCAGCCTCGATGAAGTCATCGCAGAACTCCCCGAAGAAAAAGCGAGCTACGACCACCCTCACCACGCGATGTATCAACTGCTCAAAAAACGCCACATCGCACCACAGTACGGCGGCCATACGCGACTCGCTCCAGAGAAACGCGATCACCTCACTATCGATGAGGTTCCCGACATCTTCCATACCGGGCACGTTCACAAACTCGGGTACGGAAAATACCACAACGTACTCGCAATCAACAGCGGCTGTTGGCAGGAACAGACATCGTTCCAGAAGAGCGTAAACATCGATCCTGACCACGCGTACGCTCCGATCGTCGATCTCGATACCCTCTCGCTGACGATCAGAGATTTCAATTGATACACTGACACAGACGAGTCCAGTCTGTCTACGGTTCCAATCGATACCTCACTGTCCGTGTCCCCTCGAACGCCGGACCGTATCCCTCTAGTTCGAATGCAGCGTTCTCGACGACATCTCTCATTTCTTCGTCGTCATCTGCGACGAGCAGTTCCACGTCCATCGCTTCCTTTCGAGCGAACCGAATGGGTTCTTCGAGGAGCGCCTCACAGAGCTCTTCTGAGCCCTCTAGTTGGGTGATGTGGACGGTCTCTTGACGTGCATCGAAGCTGACAAATCCACCGACAGCATCGTCTGCTATCGCAACCCGAACTGTTCGGTCATGGACGAGATTTCGCATGACGTCCCGTGGCGCGCCCGTTTGGGCAGCGAGTTCTTCTGCATCCGCCTCGATGGCGTCCCGAACTTGCATATCCGGTCTACCGGTCTCGATCAGTATAAACCTCCGTCGGTAGCGACACCCGAACGGCAAGGCTTCGTTTTTCCCTGTAGTTTATAGCTAATCACGCGATACACACGGCAATGAGTTACAGTACCATAGTTGCTGGAGGACGATCATGCGCGTAGTTTCGAAATTCGGCGGAACGAGCCTCGGAAACGGCGACCGCGTCAACAGAGCCGCAGATTCGATCGCGGCGGTCGTCGAGGCGGATCACGAGGTTGCTGTCGTTGCAAGCGCAATGGGATCGACGACGGATTACCTACTCGACTCAATCACGTTCGATGCGGACGATGCCGACCGCGCCGAAATCGTCAGCATGGGAGAGCGGACCAGCGTCCGTATGCTCAAAGCAGCGCTCGCTGCCCGTGGCATCGATGCAGTCTTCCTCGAACCGGGCGATGAAGACTGGCCGATCGTCACCAACGCTCGCGGCGAAGTCGATGTCGAGGAAACCAAACAGCGCACCAAGGTGCTCACTGACCGCCTCGATGGTATCGTTCCGATCATTACGGGCTTTCTCGCTCAGGATCACGCTGGCAACGTAACGACGCTCGGTCGCGGTGGCAGCGATATGACGGCGGTCCTGCTCGGGAACTATATGAACGCCGACGAGGTCGTCATCGTCACCGACGTTGAAGGCGTTATGACCGGCGATCCTCGCGTGGTCGAGGGGGCACGCAATGTCGGACAAATCACCGTCGACGAACTGCGAAATCTCTCGTTCCGTGGTGCAGAAGTCATCGCCCCTAGCGCACTCGGATACAAGATTGAAGGGCTCTCTGTCCGTGTCGTCCACTACCAACACGGTGACCTTCTTTCGGGCGGCACGACGATCGAAGGACAGTTCGAAAAGCTCATCGACCTCCGAGATGAGCCACTTGCGTGCATCACGCTCGCGGGTCGATCGGTTCGAAATCAACACGGAGTCCTCTCTCGGCTATCGGGGACCCTTTCCGATCAGGACATCAACATCGACGCGGTCGCAAGCGGTATGGATTCCATCACATTCTACGTCGATCAGGAACTCACCGAGCGCGTCGAAACCCTCTTGCACGATGTCGTTATCGAGGATCAACGTCTCTCAAGCGTTACCGTCGAAGACGAAATCGCCGTTGTTCGCGTTACCGGTGGAGAACTCCCCAACCAACCCGGCGTGATTAGTAATATTGTGAATCCCCTCGCTGGCGCTCATATCAACGTTCACGATATCATCACGAGCGCGACCAGCGTGGCCCTCTTCGTCGACTGGGACGATGGGGAGGAAACGCTCGAAATCATCCAAGAGGAGTTTTCACAGTAGTCGACGGGACTGACAGAACAGTATTGAGCGATCGGGAATCCGTACGGATTCGGCGTTGGAAAACAGTGTTCGTGAGCAGACTGGGAGATCGGAGCGATGGATGCAGCAGTACCAACGCACGTGATTGTCACACACAATTTTTGTTCGACATCAACATTGACTACCGGAGAGCTATGGAACTGCCCACCGGTCGGGAGCAGCATCGACGAGCGGAAAGCGTTGAAAGTAGCCTGCATCAGTGCTGTCAGTAAGCCGTGAGCCACGAGGATCTGCTCGGGCCGCGCGGTAGGCTTCAGCCAGTCCTGGATTGTCAGCGAGGGGTACGAGCTCGATGGTCGTGCCGCGTGGTTCCACATGAACGAGAAGATACGCCTGCGGGAACGAACAGGTCGCTGGTGCGACAACTTCGTATCCGCCGCCGAGTGGAGCCACGGAGGGCCAATGGACGTGCCCGGCGAAACACAGCCCAACGTCGTGTTTTTCGAGCACAGCTGTCAGTTCGTTGGCGTTCGCTAGTCGGTACTCGACATCGTTTGCGCGATAAGCGTGGTCGCTCCCTGGTGCTGCAGTGTGATGCATTGCGATAATCGGTGTCTCTGTCTCCGGGAGCGTCCGTTCGAGCCAGTCCAACTGCGCACGTGAGATGGCACCACCGTGTGTCTCATCGAGTGATCCATCAGGCATCCACGCCGTGTTTATCCCAACGATGTCGACACTGCCGACACGCTCTACGAACGGCAGCGAACCGGGCGTGTACTGTGAAATGAACTCTAACAGCGGTGGGGTCTGGTGGTCATCGTACTCCTTTGGAACGTCGTGATTGCCAGGAACGGCCAGCACGGGCACAGCACACTGATCCAGCAATTCATCGAGTCGGTCGAACTCCCGACAGTGTCCATCCCGTGTGAGATCACCGACAAACACCGCCGCATCGACAGCAAGTCGGTTGATATCGGCAATGGCCGTCATAACCCGGGCTTCTGTTCGGTGATACAACTTCCACGTTCCTTCAGCGTCTGGACTCACGTGAGGGTCAGCAATGACCGCAATCGTCGTCGATCGTCCACGTGGCGCGGGAAACCGTCCAACAAGCGGACCACGCCCCCCAACGATCGATGATCTCGTGTGTGCTCCCATCTCATTCGTTCCTTTCGGAGCGATCAGAATGAAGATATTCACAGTATTCTACATATCCATCGTGAGCATGCATCGCTACTTATTGTGGGTGCTTTCAGCACAATAGGAATATAGAAATACACACAAAAGCAGAAATAATTTCAGAATAATCGTACAGTAATCACAGCCGTCTGTTCAGGATACTCACAATGGCACGCTTCGAGATCCGTCCCTTTCTCCCAGCGGTCGTAGGCTATCGGGGTGGGACTATATGGCCCACGAAGTTGCCCATCACAATGGAAGTGTGGTGGGGTGACGGCAAACTATTTCGAGACGACTGTCGTTAATAAGATCATCACGGACGGTGGATCAATCCAGTAGCACCGAAACGTAGTGACTGCAACCTACCTCCACTGGTGGAAACTCACAAACTGATTTGTTTCCCGTTCTGCCGTCGAATTTTTGTGTTTTCAAAAGTTATTCCGGAAAATCGGCGTTTCCAACGACCGTGCGGCAAGATTAGTAACGAAGCAAAGATATTTACGAAAACCCTATACGCACGGCGCGGGAGTTTCATTGTATGCTGCAGAGGGGATTATGAGTACATTAGAACGCGACCCCAATGAACGCGTTCAAGTTCTCGACGAGAACGGACGCGTTCGTGATGGGGCCACGGAACCGGATCTCGACGAGGACGAACTCGTCGAGATGTACCGTGAGATGAAAATCGGTCGCCACTTCGACCAGCGGGCAGTGAGTCTCCAGCGGCAGGGGCGAATGGGAACGTTCCCGCCGATGTCCGGTCAGGAAGGAGCACAGATTGGGAGCATTCACGCGCTCAACGCGGAAGATTGGATGATTCCATCGTACCGTGAACACGCGGCCGTATACGCCCGTGGCGTCGACTTCGATCAGACCCTCCGATACTGGATGGGTGATGAGCGTGGTAATCAGATGAGCAATCAGAACGTCTTTTCAGTCGCCGTTCCGATTGCGACTCAGATACCCCACGCAACAGGCATGTCGTGGGCATCGAAGCTCAAAAACGAAGACCGGGTGTTCATGTGTTACTTCGGTGACGGTGCGACCAGCGAAGGTGACTTCCACGAGGGGCTGAACTTCGCGGGCGTCTTCGACACACCGACAGTATTTTTCTGCAACAACAATCAATGGGCGATCTCCGTCCCGCGAGAGCGACAGACGGCAAGCAACACCATCGCGCAGAAGGCCACTGCCTACGGGTTCGAGGGTGTGCAGGTCGATGGGATGGATCCACTTGCTGTCTATCAGGTGACGAAAGCAGCCGTCGATAAGGCCCGTGATCCAGGGACAGAGGAACGTCGGCCGACACTCATCGAGGCTGTCCAGTATCGCTTTGGTGCACACACGACGGCAGACGACCCGAGCGTATACCGCGACGACAGCGAGGTCGAACAGTGGAAGCGCCGCGATCCGATCCCACGTCTCGAAAAGTATCTCCGACGGGAGGGAATTCTCGACGACGAGCGCATCGACGCCATGACGAACGAGATCGAAGCGGAGGTCGCAGAAGCGATCGATGCCGCAGAGTCCACCGAACGGCCCGATCCATCGGACATGTTCGAGTACGTCTACGCGGACGTTCCCGAGCGGTTGAGTGAACAGCGCGAATGGTTCGAACAGCTTCGTGACCGACACGGCGATGAGGAGTTACTGGAATGAGCACACACTCACAGGAACAACAATCAAGTTCGCAGGATCTCACGCTCGTACAGGCGATCAGAGACGGTCTGTACGGCGAATTGGAACGGGATGAGGACGTCATCGTGATGGGCGAGGATGTCGGGAAAAACGGCGGCGTCTTCCGAGCAACGCAAGGACTGTACGACGAATTCGGCGAGGACCGCGTCATCGATACACCGCTCGCCGAGTCTGGTATCGTCGGAACGGCTATCGGAATGGCAGCTTACGGTCTCCGTCCCGTCACGGAAATCCAGTTCATGGGATTCATTTATCCCGCCTTCGATCAGATTGTCTCCCACGCTGCGCGGCTTCGTAACCGTTCTCGTGGGCGTTTTTCCTGTCCACTGGTGGTCCGTGCGCCTTACGGAGGCGGGATCCGCGCACCGGAACACCACTCGGAATCGAAGGAGGCCTTCTTCGTCCACGAACCCGGTCTGAAGGTCGTCGTTCCAAGCACGCCGTCTGACGCGAAAGGACTGCTCGCGTCGGCGATCCGCGATCCTGATCCAGTCGTGTTCCTCGAACCGAAACTCATCTACCGAGCGTTCCGCGAGGAAGTGGCCGACGAGGCATACACCATCCCGATCGGAGAAGCAGCGGTGCGCCGGGAAGGCTCCGATGTTTCAGTGTTCACGTGGGGTGCAATGGCCCACCAGACGCTCGAAGCCGCCGAGGAGCTCGCAGGAGACATCGATGTCGAAGTGATCGATCTCCGGACCGTCTCCCCGCTCGACACCGAAACGATCGTCGAATCGTTCAAGAAGACGGGCCGCGCTGCTGTGGTCCACGAGGCACCGAAAACGGGCGGACTTGCGGGTGAGATCACCGCTACGATCCAAGAGGAGGCGCTCCTCTATCAGGAGGCCCCGATCGGGCGTATCACCGGCTTCGATGCCCCGTTCCCACTGTACGCGCTCGAAGATTACTACCTTCCAGAAGCCGCGCGTATCGCAGACGGAATCCGAGAGGTCGCTGAGTTCTGATCAAATGGTTCGCGAATTCAAACTCCCGGATGTCGGTGAAGGTGTCGCAGAAGGTGAAATCGTCAGCTGGCTCGTCGAAGCCGGTGATCCTGTCGAAGAAGACCAGCCAGTTGCGGAAGTCGAAACCGACAAAGCGGTCGTCGATGTTCCATCACCGGTAAACGGAACTGTTGCCGAACTCCGAGCCGAAGAAGGGGAAGTCGTCCCTGTCGGTGACGTCATCATCGTCTTCACTGTCGAAGGAGAGGAACAACAGCAAAAAAGCGACACGGAAAGTGAAGACAGCGATCCAACAGACTCGGCTGAAACCGATACGGACACATCGTCTCGTGTCTTCGCTGCTCCAAGCGCCCGTCGTCTTGCGCGTGAACTCGGCGTCGATATCAGCGCGGTCGATGGCTCCGGTCCCGGTGGTCGCATCAGCGGAAGTGACGTTCGTGCGCACGCAGAAGGGTCCGACCCCGAACCAGCAAACAACACTGCCGAGCCCAGCGAGGCTACGGATGTTGAACCTGTCACAGAAGACGTAAGCGATACTACGACTCCTCGATCCGTTCCCTCCTCATCTGCCGATCGAGAACAAACGCTCGCTGCTCCCGCGACCAGAAAGCTCGCTAAGGAGCACGAGATCGACATCAATACCGTTCCGACCGACGAGGAGCACGATGGCCAGCCGTTCGTTACGCCCGAGCAGGTTCGTTCGTTCGCCGAAACCCAACAGGCTGCCCAACAAGCCGACGCTCGCGCTATGCAGACCGCAGGTCCCAGCGAGCGAGAAGAGCGCATTCCATACCGCGGTATCCGACGTACCATCGGGAAGCAGATGGAGCGCTCGAAATACACCGCGCCCCACGTCACCCACCACGACGAAGTTGATGTGACTGAGCTCGTCGAAACGCGCTCGGATCTCAAGCAGGTCGCAGAGGAACAGGGCGTCTCGCTCACCTACATGCCGTTCGTGATGAAGGCTGTCGTCGCCGGACTGAAGGAGTTCCCTTATCTGAACTCCTCGCTCGATGAAACTAGCGATGAGATCATTCTCAAGAACTACTACAACATCGGTGTCGGCGTGGCGACCGACGCGGGACTGATGGTTCCGGTGGTCGATGACGTCGACCGGAAAGGACTCCTTCAGATCGCCTCCGAGATGAACGAACGCGTACTGAAGGCGCGCGAGCGCTCGATCACCCGTGAGGAGATGCAGGGTGGAACGTTTACGATCACCAACTTCGGTGCTGTTGGTGGCGAATACGCAACGCCGATCATCAACTATCCAGAGACCGCAATTCTCGGTCTCGGAGAGATTAAGGAGAAACCACGCGTCGTCGACGGTGAAGTTGTCCCACGGAAGGTGATGACGCTCTCACTGTCGATCGATCACCGCGTCATCGACGGAGCGATTGCCGGTCAGTTCGCAAACACGGTGAAGCGCTATCTGAACAATCCATCGCTGCTACTACTCGAATAATACACCAAAATGGTCGTTGGAGACATTGCAACCGGAACTGACGTCGTGGTTATTGGCGGTGGCCCGGCTGGCTACACCGCTGCTATCCGTGCCGCACAACTTGACCTCGATGTTACACTCGTTGAGAAAGACGCCTATGGTGGGACCTGCCTCAATCACGGCTGTATCCCATCGAAGGCGCTTGTGACTGCATCCAGCCTCGCTCACGACGCGTCCACTGCCGAAGAGATGGGCATCCATGCCGGGATAGACGTCGATCTCAAGGGAATGGTCAGTTGGAAGGACAACATTGTCGAACAGCTCACGAGTGGCGTCGAGAAGCTCTGTAAAGCCAACGGTATTAATCTCGTTGAAGGGAAGGCCACGTTCGCCGACGAAAACAAGGTTCGCATCGTTCACGACGGTGAGGGTCAGGGAAGCGAGTCCATCGAGTTTGAGCACGCTATCATTGCGACCGGGAGCCACCCGATAGAGATCCCTGGGTTCGAATTCGATAGCGAACACATCTTGTCCTCGCGTGATGCGCTTGCGCTCGAATCGGTGCCCGAGAGCCTCGTCGTCATCGGCGCGGGGTATATCGGGATGGAACTGTCGACGGTGTTCGCCAAACTCGGCACGGATGTTACTGTTGTCGAGATGCTCGAGGACGCGCTTCCGACCTACGAGTCGGATGTCGCTCGCGTCGTCAAACAACGAGCCGAGGAATTAGGCGTCGAGTTCCACTTCGAGGAATCGGCACAGGAATGGGAACCGTCAGGAGACGGAATCACAGTCCGTACAGAGAGTGAGGACACAATCAACGAGTACGGCGCAGAGATGGCACTCGTCGCTGTTGGTCGCGCGCCTGTAACCGACACACTAAATCTCGAATCTGCTGGCATCGAGACGGACAAGAAAGGATTCATCCCAACCGACGATCGTACTCGGACGAACGTCGATCACGTTTACGCTGTCGGTGACGTGGCTGGCGAGCCGATGCTCGCACACACAGGCATGAAAGAGGGCCACGTCGCAAGCGAAGTCATCGCGGGCGAACCCGCCGCATTCGATTACCCGGCCGTTCCGGCAGCCGTGTTTACCGACCCCGAGATTGGGACTGTCGGACTGACGGAATCAGAAGCCGAAGCCGAGGGATTCGAGCCAGTTGTTGGCCAGATGCCGATGCGCGCGAGCGGACGCGCGCTCACGCTCAATGAGAGCGACGGTTTCGTACGAATCGTTGCCGACGGTCCGAGCGGATTCGTTCTTGGTGCACAGATCGTCGGTCCCGAAGCCTCTGAACTGATCGCTGAACTCGGGCTTGCTATCGAGATGGGCGCAACCCTCGAAGACGTGGCCACGACTATTCACACTCATCCGACGCTCTCGGAAGCTGTGATGGAAGCTGCCGCAAACGCCTCTGGAAGCGCGATTCACACGCTGAATCGGTAGACAGAACGGATTCACGAGGGAGTGTTTTCTCGTGCCTCAGCAGTCGCCGCTTCGACGATCACCCACGCCGTTCATAATTTGTTACAGTGGACCGAACATTCCAAACTTGGAAAAGCTAAAGTCACACTGATCTGTTTTCTCTTAGAATTAGCGAACGTGAATCAGAAACGGCTTCGTCTCCTACAGGGAATTGCTGCGATTAGCATTCTCGCTACGAGTGGTATATTCATCACGAACGGACGACCTCCCTTTGAAGCGACCTCTATCGGATTTTTCCTCGGTGGGTACGCGTTTCTCGGGATAGCTGCTATTTTGCTGGTGTATTGGGGATTTCGATCGTTCATCGACGGAAACGTGAATCAGAAACGGCTTCATCTCCTACAGGGAATTGCTGCGATTAGCATTCTCGCTACGATCGTCGTATTCGTCACGAATGGACGGCCTCCCTTCGAAGCGATCTTAAACGGATTTTTCCTCGGTGGATACTCATTTCTCGGAATGGCTGCTATCGTGCTGGCGTGTTGGGGATTTCAATCGCTCATCAACAGCGAAGAGTAGGGCGGATTTTCGAAGTCATCGCTGGAGTAGTGGTCAGCACATCGGATATCAGCTGATTCGCGGAGATCGGATTTCTGCCTTGAAGCTTCGCACATCCGAATTCGGATTCGAGTTGGCAGTATCAGATGATGGTGATGCTGCTCACTGGTGTAGCCCAAAGATCCTCGGAGAAACGCCGGGTCAACCCCGTCTATATCTCTACCTTATCGCCAGAACCACTTAAAGGAATAGCGACCAGAGAATACCGTCTGAACAGGACCTAAAACCGAGCACAACAGAGACTGAGGCTCTCTCGATTGGCTATAAGCTCGGGAGTCCCGGATCGCGGGCTGGGTTTCGGCCGTACACTGCTCCAGTCAAGTCCTGTTCGTCGAGTTGATCCACGAGAGAGCGCCGGAGACGGTTGAGGCTAGTGGTGTCGAGATCACGTTGCTCACAGCAATTTTTGAAATGCTCATCATCCGTGATCGAGTGAAACTGCTCGTAGAGATCAGCGAGACGCTCGGGCGATTGCTGGTGAATCCACTCCTTGTCGTGTAGTCCGAGGTACCGTTCGCGCTCGCGGTCGACGACGTGACGAATCACGACAAGGGCCACGGTCGGGATAGCTCGTTGGCTGCCAAAGGCCGTGAGATCGATCTCGAGCATGATGCCTATGACACGATCACGCTGCCACGGTGTCAACCCGAGATCCGTACAGAGTGCGTGCGTTATGCGGAGTTTGTCGAGGCGATGCGCCCGCTCACTGTATCCCGCCATCGCCGGATGTCGTTCCTCGTGGAGGCGTCGAACGTTCTCGCTCAGATCGTGGGCAGGGTCGTCCGCTCGACCGATGCGAGTCGCGCTCGGTGTGACCAATCCCCACTGGCGCACCGTCTCATCGCGCTGGAGTGCGGCCCGGGAAACGGCACCGTCGCCGGGAGACCGACTCAGTGGCGCGCCAGCCGACTGCTCGGCTGACAAGCCACGACCATCGGTCGCTGCGGTCGGTGTCGAACGAGAACGTCCACTGTTGGGCATTACTCAATTGTAGCCGACGCTCGTCAGTAAATGATGCGGCTCAGATCGAAAAATCGAGGAGAACTACCGAACCACACCTCGTCTATATCTCCACCTTATCGCTAGAACCACTTAAAGGAGCACCGCATTTTCTGTTTTGCTCTCGATCGACTAACCTCCATTCACAGCAGGCCGCCTCGACAGCCGAGTGTACTGGGCGAGCGGATCTTCGACCATTATGGCACCATTACCTGTTTTGATCGGATGTAGCGCTCGATACCATGCCACTGGACACATTCCACCCGGGTGTTCATACCGGACTGCGTGGAGTCGATTGGCGAACTCGATCCAGATATCACGTATTAGTCGATTAGAGTCGCCGTCGCTGTCACTACTTGAGTGCGGTTGCAACAGTGGTAGCCACACTTCTACGACCGCCTCTGCCTCTAAGAGCCCGACGAGTTGTTGTTCGGATAATGGTTCGGCAGGGAGGCACTCGACTCGTCGCTCTGCTGGCGACATGAGCGCAGTTGAGAGGGTCCAATCGGTGGACACCGAATATGAACTAGACATTTAGACACTATCATTTCACACTACAATGTAAAAATTAAGTATATATTGTATAGATAAAAAATTAAAATATATAATGTATTATTTTGTATCATGTGTCGATCTCGTGTCGAGCGCATTAGGGGAAAATTCTATTGAAACGGAGTGAATAGCGTTTATACGCTCATTCAGGTCTGTTTTTGGTGTTGGTCTGATTCGATCTGCTCACCGTTGCGGCTGAGATTACCATTCTCGATTTCGTTCTCGTCTGTCGTTGTCCACTCTGGCGTGAACTGATACCAGACATCGTCACGGACAACGTACACCCCTGTCTCTGCATCTTCGATAACACGACGGTTGGAGTCGATAGCGACATCCACCAGTCCTTCGAGTGATTCGACTGTGATCGTTGGTCGATCGTCATCCAGATCCACTGTTCCCACGGTGACCCACTCGTTGAATTCGGAACGGACCTTCGCACGTTCGGCTTCAGTGTGCGCCGTCTGTGTGACGTCAAACCAGTTGTTTTCGCGTCCGTAGAAGAGCATCGCCAACCCAGCCAGTGGAGCGAGCAGGCTGGCGAGTGAGCCGAGAATGGCTGGTGTCTCTGGTTGGCTTTGGACCATCACTCGGCGCGTTACGGTAACCTGTTGCTCCGGTTTCTTAGGGGAAGAAATGGAGTAATAATCCATCGTACTATTGATCGGAAGCGTATAATTGAAGTTCCGCTCAACGCGGTCGCCGTTGACGGTTCCGTTAACTTGCGTTGAGACAGCGACAGATGTACGGAGGTCAGCAACCCGGTAGAGCGACCCGTGTCGTCGTAGAAGCTGTTTGTGTAGAGTGCGAACTGAGCTCGCGTTTACGGTAAACTGTGTTTTTGTCTTGTTTCCGACGGCAACCTGCTGACGGTTGGTTGTGAGGGGCGTTGAATAGCTCCAGATCCTCTTCTCCATCTTCTTTGACTCATTTCCCCTCTCTATCTTCTGTGACTTATCAGATTCTCCTTGATTCTTGTAGAGAGCGTAATTGACGAGCCGAACTCGTGTTACTACCGTTGCGTTCCCTGAATCACCATCGAGTTGAAAGTTAAATGCCCCGTCGAGAACCGGTGTCGTGTTCGTAATATAGAACATTCGATTGGTTCGGACATCTCCCTTATCAAAGATTGGAGTATCATTGACAGCGGTTGCACTGTAGTTGAACGTTCCGTCAGCCTGCCACGCAGAGACAGTTTGTTGCTCTGCGTGGGTTCCAGGCGAAATGACGGTCGTGTATGTTAGCCAACCGCCTCCAGCTGTGATGATGGCGAGAGCGAGGACAATCGTAAGGAAGTGGTTATTGATCAGTACCGCGAGTCGTGTTCTTCGGTGTGAGGTCATCGTATCAGAATCCTAGTAAATGTATTGTTGTACTAAAATCTCAGCCGCCGTTTGATGCGGCGTGTGATCGAACTTCGGGTCGAGCGTGGTCGAATTGTTCCCCGGCCGAGCAACGGTAATGCGATAGACAAGAAGACACCGAGCACGAGTGCATCGATGACTATCACAGGAAGCCACGGGTGGAGAAGGTACAGCTGGTGGATCCACGTTTGGGGAAGAATCGCAAGATATCGGTGCTCGACAATCGGGCGACTGTAATGTCCCGTCTGTTCTGGTGCAGAGAGTTCGACGCTAACAGTCTGGCGCTCTCCGGGAGGAACGAAAATGCCGTGTTTTGGTGTTTTCATCCCTTCTCCGTCATTGGCTGGCTCGATGTAGGCGACGACTGGAATGACACCACCGTTCGGAACGCTGTAATTGAGTTGCTCTGACTGTCCAGCCGGAATGACGGAGGGCCCTTTCACGTCTCGTTCAGCGCTGACGACGTTGAAGTTGTGGACCCCACCAGCAACCGTCATCGTAATCGTAATCGAGACAACGAGCAGGCATCCGAGCGCGATCCCAACGAGCCGTTTTGAGATGCGTCGATTCCTCGACCGGCGACGATTCCGTGTACGTCGAACATTCGGTCCCGAGTCCTGCTCTGCGATCATACTCCCGGCGTAGAGCAATCCTCCAAGGCCGAACAACAGATACGCAAGGCCCTGTGTTCCTAACAGGGCCCGAGTGCCCAGCGCGATCGATAACGACCGTTGTGCGCTCTTAACGCTGCTCCGGATGCCGGTAAACGCCGTCCCAAGGTGAGGAATGACAACTGGTTGTCTGCCGAGAAGGACGGCCTGACCGACGATCTGGCGCTGCTTAACCGGTGGTTCGCCGCCTGATTGATCGGTGATCGAATTCTTGTCTCCTTTCGTGATTACTCCACGATCTGTTTTGTCTACAACTCGATGAGTTGTAAGTGCTCCACCTCCACCATGGAGCGTCTTGGCGTGGAATACGACGATGTCATCCGTCTCTACTGGTCCTGTAACTACCGACGGAAGCACGACGTATCCATCACCGGTCGACAGCGTCGGTTCCATACTGTCGCTGGTTACGTACGCCAGCAGTACAGGTTGCCCAATGAATTGTCCGATCGTGATCGCCACAACCGCAAGAATGAGGATCACCTGTAACGCCGTCCAGACTCGATGTCGAACCATTTTCTACTTCTACTCAGGGCTGATTGACAGCGTTGTACGCCGATATTCGATAGTGGATGCTCTCTTTCTTATCATGATGCCACCAGCGAAGTCTGTCCTGTTGGCTGATTCGACGATGATGTCGTATTTGTCCCTCCTGATCCAGAGAGTGGGCTCCCACACCTGATCTGCATCTTTCGTGTGATGGAAATGTGAGTGTCAGATCCCGTTGCTTTGATGTGAAGGGTCACTGTCTCCGTGGTCTTCCCGACAGCTCTACAGTTGACAGTTGCAGTCAAAGCGCTCGACTCTTCTGGAATGAGTGGAACGGCTTCAACGGATACGTTGTTCACAAGCGATGATCCGGATGTACCCTTCGTGATCGTCAGATCGACTGACGTGAGGGTTACTGTGAAATGGTTCGTAATCGTTCCAAGCGAAACAGTCGTCTTTGTGTTTGCGGACACAACTGGTTCCGTGACCGAAACCCCAAGATACGCATCTGAGGGGGATGAAACGGAGACAGACGCTTGGTGATTTGATGCGACAGTACCAAATGCTCCGATTCCTGCCACTGTGAGAACCAATCCACAAGCCACGAACACCATTCCGAGTGACTTGAGTCGAGAGGTCCGTCCCTTTCGTTTCATGGTCTGTGTTGAACCTCCTGTGGAATCTTGTGCCGGTCGAGCCGCATCGTGCGGGTTCGATAGGTATGAATAGCTCCCGAAATCGTAACTGTGAGACTAATCAGTAGTGCCCAGCCGAGTGCCGGAATAGCCGTGAACGGCCACGCATCGATGATCGCCGTCGTCACAATCACCGCACAGCTCACAATACCAATACCGAGATAGTACATGCTCCACGGGATCGTTCGCTCGGGAACAACTTCGAGATAAATATCGAGCTCCTGCATTTTCTTCGTCATCTCGATCGTGCCACGAGCTGTTTCGAAGTCAATGACACCTGCCTCATCGAGTGCTGGAAGATGAGTTTGTTGGAGTGACGTATACACACGCTTGCGTTGTTGAGCTGTAACTTGTTCAACGGGGATTCCCTGTTCCCGAGCCGCGACTTGCTCGGCAAGTTCACCCAACTCTGCTCGGTGTTCGCAGGTGAGATATTTGATCACCCACCGGCGCCGTCTGTTTCCGAGAAGATGAAACAACGTATCCTTCGACAGCTCCGATTCGGCTGATTCGTTTGCTGTACTAGCTGTCACCTGTGTGTACTGTTGGTTCATACATAGCTGGTAGGAGACTAACTGACCGGCGTGAGCCAGCCGTCTTGAGGGCAGCCCACCAGATGAACTGAATAACTTTGGTGCACATTTAAATTTACCGATATTACGGATAACACTCAATTATCTATAAAATACAATCTCTTGCTTACCGAATTTATGTGGTACGTAATAGTTTCAAGCTGGGCTTGAAGACGTTCAAGCACCCCAATACAAAGGGGGATGAGGGTCTGGATTGAGTCAGAGCCCTGCCGGCGGTCCCCGCCTGCGGGCGCTAACTCAACAATATGTACATGCCACGAGGAAAACTTCTTGCACTGATTGCGTTTGTTATCGCCGCGTCGATGGTGACGGCAACGGGCGCATTCACTAGCGTGACAGCCGAACGGAGTGTTGACGTGAAAGTAGCCGGCGACAAAGGCGCGTACCTCGCTTTGCAACCAGCCCAAGGTCCGAATGGGAATTACGCGAAGATGGAAAACGGCCAGCTCGCCGTGAATCTCGATGGGGATGCAAAGGAAATCGACGGAAAGGGTGTAAATCCCAACGCGGTGACCCACTTCGATAAGGTCTTTACCGTGACTAACAAAGGGTCTCAGCCGGTGGAAGTAACTATCACGGAGAAAAGTTCTACTAATGCAGTCACTTTCTATCGGAAGAATAATCCTGAGAATTCCTTAGAGGATGGCAGTATCACCGTCAATGATGGAGATTCAGTGGCTGTCGGCATCAAAGTCGACACGAGAGGCGAGAAAGTCTCCAATGGTGAGAAGCTCCTCGATGCCATCCAAGTTCAAGCGAACGCTGAGCACGGTAACGCCACTTCGTCGTAATCTGCTCTTCCAGAGCTGAGTCGTTCGGGCGCATCATCCGGATGCGCTTGAAGGAAAAGGAAATCTCGTGCCGCAGCCATTGCTGCGGTTCCTCTATCACCCACATACCCCCATGCCGCCATGAATCGTCTCCGACGTTTGGCTATCGTGTTGATGGCCGTGAGTTTGATCATTAGTGCTGTCTACGCTACCGGTGCATTTACGAACATGACTGCCCAGCGCGATGCGAATGTACGCGTCGCGGGCGATGGTGCGAGCTATCTATCGCTCCAACCATCTGATGGGCCAAACGGTGCGTATGCCACCCAGCGTAGCGGGCAGCTACGCGTCTCACTCGCTGGCTCACTCACCGAAAGCGGAGCGGGTGTCAACCGCCAGTCGCTAACGGTCGTCAAAAATGTGTTTACAATCTCTAATCAGGGATCTCAACCACTGGGCGTATGGATCACCGATTCGAGTGGACCCGTCACGTTTGAGGGGGGTGAAGAACGGCGCACCCTCGAAGGAAAAGAGCAAGCTGTGACGCTTCAGTCGGGTGAGTCTGTGTCCGTCGGACTGACCGTCGATACTCGTCAGACGGTGAATGAGACGCTGATAAAAAAGGTGGAGATTCACGCCGATAGTGATGTTTCAGGTGGGGCTGTAGGCGGAAAGGAAGATGATAAGAACAGTACTGAACACATCTCTAAGAGTCCATCAACATCTGATGATAGAGATAATTCATCTTTGTCTCAACGTGAGAAGTTCAATGGTATCAATAAAAATAATGGGGGAAAAATAGACGACCTAGTGAATCTGATCAATAGAAACTACGAAATAATAAAAAAACATCGTGATGAATTGAAACAGGCCGCTCAGTTAGTACCAGGGCCTATTGATGATCTTCTTGTTTGGATGCTTCTTCATCCTGAGAAAGTGCAGAATTTCTCGTTAGGTGGTGCGTTAGGGGCGGCGGGGATGCCCAGCGGAGAAACTCCAGTGGATGCGGCAGATTCGCTGTCGTACTTTGTCGGTTGGATGGCCGGCTCGTTCGTGCCGATCTTTGATATCGTGGCTGATGCACGGGATACTGCACAGGCTCTAGCTAACAAGGATGCGGTAGGGACCACTCTCGGTTTGGCAGCTATCCTCCCTGGTGTGGGAAAATATGGAGATGTGGGGCAGCTTGGAGTTTACACCTCAAGATGGGTGAAGTTTTCTGGAAAGTCTGGTAAGGTACGTAATGCGGTTAAGTCGGGAGTTCTTTCGCATCTCTCTGATAAGGCTAAGCGGAAGATATTAGATGGTCTCATCGACAATGGTGGTAAATTGAGTGTAACGAGGGGGATATCAGAGTCCGAAATGCAGCGGTATATTGATGCAGGTTATGATCGTGCTAAAATCAATGATCTAACGAAGAGTGATTCGTTTACTGATTCCGATATCCGCTCCTTTACTGCGAAAGGTGTTAATCTCGACCGGGTAAAGACGCTTAGAAATAGAAAGATCCCTGCCGAAGATGTCCGATATTACGTCAAAAATGATGTCAGCCTTCACAAAGTCACAAATCTCCGGAATCAACAGTTCTCGCCGGAGCAGATCCGGAAATTCACGGACAAAGGAGTCGATACCCGTACTGTTACCGGGCTTAAGCGGAAGGGATTCTCCAATCAAGATATCAATTTGTATGTTGAGAAGGATGTAGATCTCAACCGAGTCAATCAGCTCAAGTATCAGGGGTTCACATCGGACGAGGTCTCACACTTTGTAAAACAGGGCGATAGATCGTATTTCAAGCGTGTTGATCCGAACAAGCGTGATGGCTCACGGCTCGGAAGTGGAGCAACGCTCCGCCAGGTCGGGAAACTCAAGAGCCAAGGCATCCCGAAGGACGACATTACGTACTATGTAGATAACGGTGTTAGTCTCAAGTTGGTGGGCTTCCTTCGGGAGAAAGGAAGTTCGTCAGGTAAGATTCGAAAATTCTTCTTAGGATCACCGAATAAGGTTAAGAGGAGAATTAAGGAAGCAAAGAGAGCTCAGGATCATGTTGTACCATGGATGACTATAGCAGTGAACGCCCATAATTGGTGTTCAGTGAAGAAGAAAAGGAATGAAAGTGTCCCTATCTGTCCCTAGCAAAATCGTTAGATAAAATACAAATTGGGGGCTATCTCGTTGATCTTCGATTTGGCCCTTCGATGTCGTATGGATCTTACATCAATCTCGAAGTGAAAAATGGGATATCACTAGTTCTTTGAATATTATAAATATGAAATAAACCGTCAGTGCTGTTATAACAGCTGCGATTCCCACGGGTGTGTCGGGATATCGCCCAGATGACAGTCGACCTTGGAATGCAAACATTGGGTGAATGCTCACCAATACCGGTTGTACAATATATAGGAACAGAACCAATGATATAATTACAACGAGCATTGATTCAATAATACCTACAATCTTCCCTCCGAAACCTTCAGACATAATTATAATCAATCATCGAGAGCCATTCCCAACCGTTCGTTATGATTCCATCCGTTCTTCAGCACTATCGGCACTACGGCATGGACGCCGTACATTAGTCCACTCGCGACGACACTCATGATGGCATACCACATCATTTTACGGTTCAGTGAATAATAGTTACGAAAAATTAGCGTTGTTCTCCCCGCGACGGCTCATCCATCCGCAGAACCGCTCCACAGAGCGGAAGGATCTATACCATCATAACACATATTCAACCTGAATCCGATCGGGAATCATAAATCTGTTTACCCCTCTACTACATCCTGATTGCATGTCAGAAAGATCTTCTCCGCTAGAAGGACCGAATATGCTCACTATCCTCCGTGGTGCAGTCGACGCTGTCTGGGCATTCCCAGCAATTCTCGGTTTGTTTCTGCTGTCGGGGATTCTCCGGGTAGTCCTTCCTACTTTCGTTGCCAACGTAGTGAGACCATTGTTTATCGTCATCGGGGTCGTGATAGCCTATCGAGCACTCGATGGGCAGAGACAGATACACACAGCCTCAACGTTTGTGCTTCGGCTATTCATGGCGTTGCTCGCAGTATTTGCATCGTATCTGCTGTTCGTGGTCGGCGTATTGGCGCTTATTCTCCCCGGCATATACGGATGGGCCGGATTTTTTGTATTTCTTCCACCGAGCGCATACGTATACACACGGCTCTTTCTTTCTACGCCGGCGGCAATGATCGATGGACATGGTCCAGCTGAAGCACTCGCTGGGAGTTGGCGGCTGATGCGTGGATCTGTACTCGCTACTGGCTTTGCCCTCTTGATCGTTTTACTTGGTGGGATCGCTGCTCTCTTCCCTGTGTTCTGGTTTGTTCAGTCAGACCCATTACTAAATATCGGAGTGGTGCTAATCATAGATACGTTGTTGGCTGGAATGCAGGCATTTCTCTACATAACACTCACTGAAACCTCCGAAGCAACCATCAATGACGGTACAGAGTCAGATCCGCAGGAGATAACCAGCCAAAACTCCGTGACCGAACATCCTGCCGAAACACACTAAGATACTTCTGTACTCGTTCCTCCAGTTACCAGCGATGACTCTCAGGGAAATCGGAATAATTCATTGATCCATACGCATCCATTTTCGAGAATCGTTTTTATTTTGCATACTCGCTCTGCAGATTTTATATGAGTGAAGTGGGAGACAGCTGGAAGAATACGATTCGACAACTAGCTGGAATACTAAGTGTTCTTGCTATCTCGTGGTTCGGGTTTTAACGTGCTCCTCGTTGTCGTCCGACGTGCTTTTCACTCAACCCACGGAATCGATGATAATGAGAGCCATCACGCTCGGACCAGAAGGGACGTATTCCCACCGGGCGACGCGCGCTGTCGCCGACGAGATCGTGTTCACCGAGTCGGTGACGGGCATCGTTAAGTCCGTTGCATCGGGGGATATCGAGCGCGGAGTCATTCCTATCGAGAACAGTATCGAAGGGTCAGTGACCGAATCGCTCGATGCACTCGCAGAATGTAACGTTTCTGTCGACTTGGAGATCGTCACGCCCATTCAGCACGCGCTGCTCGCACAGGACCACGACTTCGAAGTCGTCGCGAGCCACGCCCAAGCACTCGCGCAGTGCCGTACGTATCTCGACTCGGAGTACCCCGACAGAGAGATCGAGACGGTTTCGAGCACAGCTCGTGGTGTTGAACGAGCCCGCAACGATTCAGCGGTGGCGGCTATCGGTCATCCTGATACGAGCGGCGACGATCTGCAGGTGCTCGCCGAAGACATCCAAGACCGTTCCTCGAATACAACACGATTCGTTGTGCTGGTACCACGCGAAGAGCGGTCTGTCTCGGGCGGGAAGACTTCGCTCATCATCTATCCAAATACGGATTACCCCGGACTCTTACTGGAGTTGCTCGAGCCGTTCTCTGAGCGGGACATCAGCCTCTCGCGCATCGAATCTCGACCGAGTGGCGAGCGACTCGGTGATTATCTCTTCCACATCGATATCGATACTGGTCTCTACGAAGAACGGACCCAACAGGCACTCTCCGAGATAGAATCGATCGCCGATTCTGGCTGGGTCTGTCGGCTCGGATCCTACGATACAAAACACGTCTTGTACTAACGCTCGTGCGTTCCGTGGCACCAGAAACCACTGTCCCCCATGTGATCCAGAGCATTCGGTGATAGGTTTATTCCGTATGAGGCCGTACACATCGTGTATGCCATCGCGTAATCCGTTCGAAGAGATCGAGCGCATGTTCGAACAGATGGACAAAGGGTTCCGGTCGTTCGACTCGAGTCTCACACAAGGAGTGCCACTCGATCTGGTCGACGAGAATGATTCCTACGTCGTCACAGCCGATCTCCCCGGCTACGATAAAGACGATATTGACGTACGACTCTCGGGGTCGACACTGCGGATTACCGCCGAACGAGACACGAAAACCGAAGATGTCGATACAGAATTCGTCCGGCGCGAACGCACCCGCGAATCCGTTAGCCGGTCAGTGCGACTCCCCGAACGCGTCGTTGAGGATGAAACCGACGCGAGCTACAAGAACGGCGTCCTCACTGTGACACTCTCCAAGGAAGGCAGCCTCGACGACGGAGAATCGATCCCAATCGAATAATCTTGTGCGATTCAGTCACAGCAATTTGACGATCTCTGATATCATTTCACCATTGGCGTAACAATCGCTCTTTCCATCTGTTATCAATTATCACACAAAGCACCATTGTTGAGTAGCTATCGGCTCACTCGATTCGAATCGCTGGGCGGCCAGGACGTGCTGTTTGGCTCAACGTTTCGTCTGCATCTGTTGCACGAACAACCTGTACGTCAGCATTAAACTCTTGCCGGACGAGCCACACAGCGCGATTCAGGGCCTCGAATTCGCGGTCGGGTGAGAGTGTCCTCGAAAGCGATCTCCGTTCGGATTGCAGTTCCTTTGCGTACTTGGCGGCCGCAGTTTTATTGACACGAACCGTCTCGTCGGTCACGATCTCTCGGATGACGTTCGCTTCATCGGTTTCGACTGCAATCTCTCGTGCGCGGAATTTCCAGTCAGGAGTGACGACGATCTCGATGCTCGCAGGGTCATCGATTCCTGCACCCTCGATAATCTGTCTGATATCTTCCCGCGTTTTTTCGACGATCCGTCTAGATAGCTGGTAGTCCTCTATGTCGTGCTTTGGCTCCGGCCAGTCGGATTCGACACCAAACACCTCGCTTTCATCTATCTCTTCGTTGCTTGCCTCTTTGTCTTCCGTGCTCGTCCCCGCACGTTCCCCATCATTCAGCGCAGCCCACAGCTCCGAACAGAGATGTGGAACAACGGGTGCGAGCAATTTCACCACGACACGCAGCCCGCGGTCAATCGTCTGCGTGTTCGGGGACGATTCGCGGTATCGGTACAACAAACTGACCAGCTCTCGTGATTCGCGGAGTCCGTCGACGAACGAGAGTGACTCGTAGCTCTCTTGAGCTGTCACGATCGTCGCGTCGATTTCGCGAGCAACGTATTCGTCGGCTGCATCACGAGAACTCTCGTGCTCGTCCCGTTCACTGTCCTCTACCTCACTCCCAATCACGAGATCGTACAGTCGCTCTACGAAGGCGTGCGTCGAGCGAACGCCAGTTTCCTGCCAATCGAAATCTCGTTCTGGACGTGCCGCTTGCATGGTGAACAGCCGTGCCGTGTCCGCACCGTACTCATCGATGATACGCTGTGGGGAGACGACGTTTCCTTTGCTTTTCGACATCGTCTCGCCGTCGAGTCGCACCATCCCCTGTGTGATCAGATCGGCGAACGGTTCGCGGTCATCGAGGAGTCCCGCATCCGATAGCACACGCATGAAGAACCGAGTGTAGAGCAGATGCATCACGGCGTGCTCGCGGCCTCCAACGTACAGATCGACGGGGAGCCAGTCGTTCGCTCGCTCGTTATCGAAGGGAGCATCACCGAGATCCGGCGAGACGAACCGCAGAAAATACCACGAAGAATCGACGAATGTGTCCATCGTGTCTGTCTCTCGTTTCGCATGCACACCGCACTCGGGGCAGGTCGTTTTGACGAACTCCTCGGCTGCATCGAGTGGGTTCCCTCGCGTCGGGACGAATTCAGGAAGTTCGACAGGCAGCTCTTTATCTGGTACGGACACTGGACCACACTCGGGACAGTGGACGATCGGAATCGGTGTTCCCCAATAGCGCTGACGGGAGATTCCCCAGTCGCGTAGTCGGTAGTCGGTCTGTTCACTCGCACTCTCAATCTCCTCGATCAATCGCTCGCGGGCTGCTGCGCTCTCCATGCCAGTGTACGCACCGCTGTTGACGAGCATACCGTCGGCAGTGTATGGTTTCTCGGTCACGTCCGGGATCTCCGATCCATCTGCAGGCGCAACGACTGGAACGATCGAAAGCCCGTTCTCGCTCGCAAACTCGTGATCACGCTCGTCATGAGCGGGAACCCCCATCAGCGCTCCCGTCCCCACATCCGAGAAAGCGAAGTCGGCGACGTACACCGGAACCTCCCTATCCGTCACTGGATTGGCGGCAGTCAAGCCGGTATCGACGCCGGTGTCGCCTTCCAACTCCTCAAATCGGTTAATATACTGGCGCACGTTTTCGTCGGTCTCGGCGAGTGACTGACTGATTTCGTGATCCGGCGCGAGCGCGACGAACGAGACGCCATG
This sequence comes from Halocatena marina, assembly GCF_023276375.1. Classification (GTDB taxonomy): domain Archaea; phylum Halobacteriota; class Halobacteria; order Halobacteriales; family Haloarculaceae; genus Halocatena; species Halocatena marina. The sequence continues at coordinate 3,401,125 of NZ_JALLPK010000001.1, forward strand.
AATCGTGTCGATGCGCGTCGTGAACACAGTCACAGAATCGTAGCCCTCGATCTCGAACGCTAGCTCTGCGCCTGTCTGTCGCCCGATCCATTCACGTTGCATTGCACGGACACTCGTTGGCCACTCGTCCAACTCCGAGAGACTTTCGACCAACTCATCAGCGTAGTCAGTAATCTTCAAAAACCACTGATCTAACTCGCGTTCTTCAACTGGTGTCTCACACCGCCAACACGCGTCGTCTGCGCCATCGACCTGCTCGTCGGCCAGCACTGTTTCACAAGACGGACACCAGTTCACGGCACTCGCTGCTTGCTCGACCAACCCCATCTCGTAGAACCGGGTGAACAGCCACTGGTTCCAGCGGTAGTACTCGGGAGCACAGGTCGTAAGCTCGCGGTCCCAATCGTACCCGAACCCCACTGCACGTAGCTGCTCGCGCATCTGCTCGATGCAGTCCATCGTCCACGCACGCGGGTTAGTGTCGTGCTCGATGGCCGCATTTTCGGCCGGAAGACCAAACGCATCCCACCCCATCGGATGGAGGACGGAATCGCCCTGCAACCGTCGGTAACGGGCGTACGCGTCGGTAATCGTGTAGTTACGGACGTGACCCATATGCAACTCTCCAGATGGATACGGGAACATTCCGAGGACGTACGTCGGTTCTATCGTGTCGTTCGGCGTGCGATACACTCCCTTTTCAGCCCATTCTGCCTGCCAATACCGTTCGATGTGTCGATGGTCGTACTCTTGTTGATCCTGCATAATCGGGACGGAATATGCTCTGGTGTTTAAACGGCTACGACATCATAATTAATATCAGACAGATACATCTGGCAGATGCGTCGATCGTTGGAACATACAACCCTCATTCGGCTCGACACGTGTGCACGGCACGTCAAAGCAATACTAATCTTTTCAGAATCGATTGAGTATCTCGGTGGGTCTCACTACTAGGTGATCAGGAGGGGATCGTTTCGCGATACTGGTCCGCATTATCGTGGAAACAATCACCGACGACAACCGCATCAGCACCGGCTGCGAGGATTTCCTCGGTCTGTTGCTTGCTCCGAATACCGCCACCGTACAACAACACCGTATCGTTCAGGTACTCGGCCGCTGCTTCAACGTCTTCAGGTCCACCATAGGTTCCTGAGTATTCGATATAGAACAGTGGGAAGCCATAGAACGCCTCTGTTGCAAGCGCAGCACCAGCGACTTGATCGGGGGTGTACAGCGTATCGACACCCGAAACGCCCGCTGCTTTCGAATCCGGGTTCTGAATGACGTATCCCTCTCCGATGATTTTCTCCGTCATTTCGACGACGAGATCTCGTCCCTTAGAAGCGATCAAGTCGCCAAGCAGCGGCACATCTGATCCGAGCAACTCCGTTGGTTTGCTGGCAACGCCAGTAAATAGATCGACGTGCTTTTCGACGAAATGCTCCCGATCTCCATTGTATACAGCGGGGATCGCAATGAAATCGACTGCTTCGATTGTCTCAAACGAAACGTGACGATCACGATATGGCTCTTGAAATACGGGAATTTCAGAGGATTGTGCTCGAATCTGCTCTATGACAGCCAGCGTATTCTCGCTCGTCACCCCATCGGAGCCACCAACGATAATCAGATCTGTCTGTTCGATGATCCCCATATCCTCGGGGAGGTCTTTCGCTGGATCAACCTTCGTGATGTGGTCAATCCCATGCCAATCGAGGTTCATGACACCAGACTTTGAGACAAAGGAGTAATAATCATATGGATTGCAAAGTGTCATCTCCATCGCTGTCTCAGCCACCGAGTTGACAGACGAGGAGACTCTCACGCACAATTGTCGGACGGAACAGACGAAACCGAGATGTACACTGCTTTTACTCTCTCCCCTCCTTCGTAGCCCATGACCGACTACGATCCCCACGCCATTGAGTCGAAATGGCGAGATCGGTGGAGTGAAGCGGGGAGTTACGAACCCGAACCGGACGAGGAAGAAGAACCGACGTTCATCACCGTCCCGTATCCGTATCCAAGTGGTGGAATGCACATCGGTCACGCCCGCACGTACACCGTCCCCGACGTGTACGCTCGTTACCGACGGTTGCAGGGCGATTCCGTCCTCTTTCCTATCGCGTGGCACGTCACTGGAACACCAATCGTCGGAGCTGTCGAGCGGCTGAAAAAGGGCGAGGAACAACAGCTCGACGTTCTACAGAACACTTACGACGTACCGAGAGAGACCCTCAAAGACTTAGAAACCCCGATGGGCTTTGCCCGGTACTTCATCGAGGAGCATTACAAGAAGAACATGAAGTCGCTGGGGCTGTCGATTGACTGGCGTCGTGAGTTCACCACCAACGACGAGCGCTACCAGCGATTCATCACGTGGCAGTACGAAACGCTAAACAATCGAGAGCTACTCGAAAAAGGTCTCCATCCCGTCAAGTACTGCTTGGAGCAGGAAAACGCCGTCACAACCCACGACATCTTGGAAGGTGAAGAGGCGGAGTTTCAGGAATACTCGCTGATCAAGTTCGAGTGGGATGAGACGGTTGTTCCAATGGCGACGCTCCGTCCCGAAACCGTCCGTGGCGTGACGAACGCCTACATCGATCCCGACGCTGCGTACGTCGAGGCACTGGTCGACGGCGAGGAGTGGATTGTCTCTGCGGAGGCCACAGAAAAGCTCGATCATCAGTCTCGTTCGATCGAGATCGTCGAGGAATTCACGGGAGAGAAGCTCGTGGGCGAGCACGTCACGAACCCAGTCACGGGCGAGTCAGTACTCATATTGCCTGCGGGGTTTGTCGATTCAGACAACGCGACAGGTATCGTGATGAGCGTTCCTGCCCACAGTCCCGACGACTGGGTTGCTCTGAGAGAAGCCAAAGCCGACGAGGACCGTCTGCGCGAGTATGGCATCGATTCCGAGGAAGTGCAAGCAATCGAAGCCCGTCCAATCGCCGACGTCGATGAGTACGGTGAAATTCCGGCGAAAGACGCTGTCGAGGACCATGGCATTGAATCGTCGGACGATCCAAAGCTGAAGGCGGTCACACAAGAGCTGTACAACCGCGAGTTCCACACGGGACGACTGAAGGAAATGTACGGCGAGTACGCTGGTGCAGTCATCAACGAGGTGCGCGAGGAACTCAAAGCAGACTACCAGCGTGAGGGTGACTTCGATTCGATGTACGACTTCGCGGAGATGGTCATCTCACGCGCGGGTGGGAAAGTCATCGTCGCCGAACAAGACACGTGGTTCCTCCGGTACAACGACGCGGATTGGAAGGAAAAAGCCCATCAGGCAGTCGCGGACTTGACGGCGATCCCCGAAAACACAAGAGAGCAGTACACTCACACCATCGACTGGTTACAAGAGTGGCCGTGCATCCGAAACTACGGACTCGGGACACCGCTCCCGATGGACGAGGATTTCATCATCGAACCGCTTTCGGATTCGACTATCTACATGGCCTACTACACCATCGCGCACCGCCTGCGCGATGTCCCAGTCGAACAGCTCACCCACGAGTTCTTTGACACCTTATTCTACGGTCCAGAAGCAGTCCCAGAACCTGACGAGACGGCACTCGCGCTCCGCGAGGAATGGGACTACTGGTACCCGGTCGATGTCCGTTGTTCTGGGAACGACCTCATCTCGAATCATCTGACGTTCTACCTCTTTCACCACGCGGAGCTGTTTGAACAAGCGAACTGGCCACAGGGAATCACCATCATGGGCATGGGACTGCTCGAAGGACAGGCAATGTCCTCTTCGAAGGGACACGTCGTTCTCCCGAGCGAAGCCATCGAGAAGTACGGTGCGGATACAGTGCGGTTCTTCCTGCTCAACAGCGCAGAGCCGTGGCAGGATTACGACTGGCGAGACGATCTCGTCGGAGACACCCGAGATCAGCTCGAACGGTTCTACAATCGTGCGCGCGAGATTATCGAAACGGATGCGCCTGAAACCGTCGAGCAAACAGATCTCGAACACATCGATCGCTGGCTGCTCTCGAAGCTCCAACGAACGATCGAAACGGCGACCGACGCGATGGAGGAGTTCGAGACACGTAAGGCGAGCCAAGCCGCCTTTTATGGCTTTGAAGAGGACCTACGGTGGTATCGACGGCGGACCGACAGCGACCGACCCGGCGCGCGCTGGACGCTCCGAAAGGTTCTCGAAACACGGCTACAGCTACTCTCCCCATTCATCCCGTTCCTCACGAACGAACTCCACGAGCAGCTGACCGGTGAATCGACGACCGACTGGCCCGACGTGGATCCAGCGTTCATCGAACAGACAACCGAAGTCGAAGAAACACTGATAGAACAGCTCACAGAGGACATTCACGATATCGTTGACGTTACCGGGACGGACCCAGATCGAATCGCGGTCTACACGGCAGCCGACTGGAAGCAGGACGTGTTCGAACAGGTGCGGGAAACCGGCCCCAACGTCGGGCAGGTGATGAGTGCGGTAATGCAACAGCCCGAGTTGCGTGCGCGCGGCAACGAAGTGAATCAACTCGTACAGGATCTTATTGAACACGTTCGCGCGCGCGATGAAGCAACTCTCGAGGCGATGGAACGCCTCGACGAACAGGCAGTGTACGAAGACGCACGTGAGTTCTACGCACGCGAATTCGACGCCGACGTCGCTGTCGAAAACGAGGACGAGACAGATAACGAACGAGCCGAAGACGCGCTCCCGTTCCGTCCCGCAATCCATCTCAGCTGAAGAGATTCAGACGAGAGATAGCGCGTGATCCGCGCAGAACGTTTTATTCCTTGCTTACCTACTACAAATATGAGCTCGAACGATGAGGGTGCAATACAGGAAGCAATGCGGACAGTAACGCCGGAGTATTTCGGTCGTCCGGACCGAGAGATGAACACGATTGGGTGGGGTGTCTTCCTCGGGTTGGTCGTTCTACTCCTTCCGATGCTCCCGTTCATGATTATCGTCTGGGTCATCGCCCGGCTCACCGGTCACACAGAGCGCCGAATGCGAGCTTGAACCAGCGTCACGTCGTGAAAACGCTACTGCACGTCGGACTCGACGAGATCGAACGGCGATCCATTATTGTTCTCTGTTGCGTGTTCGTAGACCACGTGTGCAGTAGCGACATCCTGAATTGCGAGACCAGTGCTGTCGAACACTGAGATGCCTGTCTCAGCGGTGCGTCCATTTGTCTTTCCGACGACGATCTCACCGAGGGCAGCGTGAATGTCCTCTCTGGTCAGGACACCCTCTTTCCACGGAACGTTTATCTCCCCAGAGTGGGTCGTCTGTTCGAAATCGTCGATGACGAGCGTCGAATCGAGAAGAAGCTGATCCGTGAGCTCATGTTTCCCTTCTGCATCCGCACCCATCGCATTGATGTGGGTGTGCTCGCTCACCATTTTTCGCTCGACGATCGGATCTTCGACGGGTGTGACCGTCGAAAGAACATCACAGGCAGCAGCGTCAGCGACTGAGCCCGGGTGGACTTCGAACGCATCACTAAACCGCTCGATGAACCGCGCAACGCGCTCTTCGTCGAGGTCGCTGACAACGACCTTCTCGATGGGCCTCACTTCAGCGATGGCTTCGAGTTGCGTGTACGACTGAACGCCTGCACCGATGATACCGAGACTGGTCGCGTCTTCGATGGCGAGTGCATCAGTTGCGACGGCAGCCGCTGCGCCCGTCCGAAGGCGAGTCAGGGCAGTCCCATCCATGATCGCAAGCGGGAAGGCGTTCTTTGGATCCGAGTAGATCATTGTCCCCAGCACGGTGGGAAGATCGTACTGCTCGACGTTGTCGAGGTGAACGTTGACCCACTTGATCCCGGCGGCGTCCCACTCGCCGGCGTCGAGATAGGCCGGCATCGAGCGGAAGTCGCCGTTGTACCGCTCTAAATCGATGTACGATTTCGCAGGCATCTGTGCATCACCGCGCTCGTAGGCGGCAAACGCATCCGAAACGGCCCCAATGACGTCCGGCATTTTCGCGTTCGTCTCGACAGCATCGTGGTTCAACAGCAGCGTCTGCATGACGGCAATTCTTGCGCGAGGGTACTAAACCCATCCGAACCACCGTCACCCAAACGCTCAGCTCCGTGCAGTTGTCGTTCAAACAGAGCGCTGTCGTCGTATCTGAGCAACAATCCACTGCGAGATGATTTAGTGAGACAAAAAAGATTTAACAGAGCTTGAGATGGAATTTAAATGTGCGCTCTCTTCCATCGATCGCGCTTGCCATCCTTCTCGTCATCGCAGGATGCAACAGTCCTCTTATCGCTGGGAAGGATCCACGTCACATACCGGTGACGCCTGCCGATGTTCCACCGAATTCTGATCGGGGAACGCTCGCACCGGGAGTAACACAGACCGATATTGTACGACCAAAATCACTTATCGATGCACACAGAGAGGTTTTGGAGAACAGATCGGTGACCGTCGAACAAACGACCCGCTCAGTTGCAGCCAATGGGACGATCTTGACCCAAGTTGCTGGGACAGATCGGTATGGTCCAAATCGAACCAGCTACAATCTCACGACGAACGTTACAGAGACTCGTAGCGTCGATTCGTCGGGAATCGACCGAATCGCCGAATGGTCCGACGGCGAGACACAGTACCGAATGGTGAAGTGGAACGACACGACGACGTACAGACCCGCGTATCCGACGCTACAGATAACTCATCAAATTCATTCTATCCTAAGCATATTCAACAAAACGGATGTTGTTGAGGTGGAGAACGTATCGACAGAGAACGGACTCCATCGATATGCCGTACAGGGTAAGCTGTGGTTCCCGAACTCACGGAAAACAAGTGACGAGCGTGCGATGAGAACAACGGGGGACGTATTAGCAGTCATCGACGAGCGCGGTTTTGTCCGCAAATATCGATCTGAAATCCGATATCAACAAAACAACAGTACGATTCGGATCGTACAGACAATCCACTACTCCAATCTTGGAACCACGACTATCGACCGACCGGTGTGGGTAGACACGGCAGTCAACGCGACAGAACCCACGAACGAGAACCGGCACCAGTGGACAATGAAAAACAATACTAGTTCAAAGACTGCACTGAGTCAATAGAGTGGATCGATGACCGTTCTCTCAGCGGCAAACTGTAGGTCGCACGTCTGATTTCTGGTCACTCCCGCTACGATAAATGGATCGAATCGAGTTCTTGTCTGGCGCCGACAGTTACATCGCGCCGCCCATGCCACCCATGCCGCCCATGCCACCCATGCCGCCAGGTGCACCACCCGGGCCACCTGCGTCCTCTCCTCCTTCGGTGGAGAGGTCGCCGGCCGAGATGATGTCGTCAATCTTGAGCACGAGATTGGCGGCTTCGGTTGCACTCGCGAGTGCCTGTTCTTTCGCGTGAGCGGGTTCGACGATTCCCGCCTCGAACGTGTCCTCGATGCTGCCACCGAAGACGTTCAGTCCTGCGCGAGCGTCGCCGTCCTCGTGGGCCGAGCGGAGATCGACCAACGTGTCGATGGAGTCGATCCCTGCATTCTCGGCGAGTACACGGGGGATGAGTTCGAGTGAGTCGGCAAACGCCTCAACAGCGAGCTGCTCGCGGCCGGAGACACTGTCAGCGTAGTCACGCAGACGGCTTGCGAGCTCGACTTCGATGGCTCCTCCTCCGGCGAGAACGCGTCCGTCGGCAACGGTCTGGGAGACGACATCGAGCGCGTCAGTGAGACCGCGTTCGAGTTCATCAGCAACGTGCTCGGTCGAACCACGCAGAAGCAGTGTGACGCCGTGGGACTCCTCTCCCTCGCTCTCGACGTAGAACAGTTCGTCGTCTCCGTCACGTCGGATCGTGGCTGCACCGAGGTCGTCCTCGGTTGCGGTATCGAGATCGCTCACGATACGCGCGCCAGTGATCTCTTTGAGGAAGCCGATGTCGGATTTCTTCACGCGGCGAGCCGCGAGAATTCCTTCTTTTGCGAGATAGTGCTGAGCGAGGTCGTCGATACCCTTCTGGCAGAAGACGACGTTCGCACCGCTGTCGACGATCTGTTCGACTTTCTCCTTGAGACGTGCCTCCTCTTTGTCCAAGAACTGCTGAAGCTGGTCGGGACTGTCGACACTGAGCTGGGTGTCAACTTCCGCTTCCTCGACTTCGATTGGCTCATCGATGAGCAGGATTTCTGCGTCGTCGATGTCGGTCTGCATGTCGGGGTGGACCGGATCCTTGCTAATGACAGCGCCGTTGAGTAGCTCAGATTCACCAGCAGAACGGCCGGTCTGGGTCTCGATATTTACGTATTCGAGATCGACGATGGTGTCGTCTTCGGGTCCTTCGACCGACACTGCCCCGATGGCATCAACGATGAGCTGACTGAGTAGCTCTTTGTTGAGCTCTGCTCCTTTGCCAGTCATCGAGGTTTCAGCGACCTTTCGCAAGAGTTCCTCGTCGTCAGCGTCGACTTCCTCTGCGATGTTGTCGACTTCCGCTCGTGCCTTCTCGCTGGCCAAATTGAATCCGCGGATCACGGCGGTCGGATGAATGTCTTGCTCGATAAGGTCCTCCGATTGTTTCAGGAGCTCGCCCGCAATAGCCACTGCAGTGGTTGTGCCGTCGCCGGCTTCGTCTTCCTGTGTCTCCGCGACCTCGATGATCATCTCCGCAGTCGGGTTGTCGATGTCCATCTCCTGTAGGATGGTAACACCGTCGTTTGTGACGGTGACGTCGCCCATCGAGGAAACGAGCATCTTGTCCATTCCCTTTGGTCCGAGCGTCGAGCGGACAGCCTCCGCCACCGCCCGCGCCGCAGAGATATTGTGCGACTGTGCATCGCGGTCTTTGACGCGCTGGGCATCATCACCGAGGATAACCATCGGTTGACCCATTTGCTGACTCATGATCAATCCAATCGTTGTTTGCGATTCTATATAAAAGTATGTGGTTCGTGGAGATAGAAGATAACACATACCATACAGCAACAGCAGGACAAACCACGTGAGAAAGACGGCTCTCGACGCGTAATCAGCTGGTAGACAAGAGCCGATAGCAGCGAAAGTGAAGCCATCGGACGACGAGATTTATATACATACTCGTGAATTCTCTGGCCTCTCGTAACGCCAGCCACTGCTCCGAGAAGAGCGCTTGACAATCCACGATCACAGATGCGAGACAACAGTAACAGGAAGCGCCGGGACAGGGATTTGAACCCTGGATCCCAGAGGGAACACGCTTTCCAGGCGTGCGCCTTACCACTCGGCCATCCCGGCTTACTCGGTTCTAGCCCGACCTCAGGTTAAGTCCTTTCGTTATCCACGGGCAGATCACCGTCCGGTGTCTCACTTAGCCACGATTCACAATGTATCTGTCTGCTCTTCCAACTGACGAATGGTGTCCGCATCGATCAGTGATGCAGCGTGTTTGTATTCGTTGTATATCTGCTTGGCCCAACCAACCGCTTGATCAGTATCGTTCTGAACGATTCCACTGAGCCCATTATCGGCGTAGATAGCCAATACGACAGTATGTGACCTATCTTCCCGTTCGAACAGGGCAATTCCGAACGTCGGTAGTGTTGCAGCCTCGTAGACTGTGAATAGGTCGATTTTGAGCGCTTCGATAATCCACTCTGAGTACATCGATACCAATCCTTCCAAGATTTGGGATGTGATGATAAACTCAAAATCAAGGTCGCCCCGCACGACTTGCTCGTAACTGGTTGTCACATACTGATCGTGCATAACCGGCGTGAATCCGCGGACAGAACGAGCTTCAGTTAGCAACTCGAGAATTTGGCGCGTTGGCTTCTCTGGAAGGTGAGGTTCCGGAAGAACGACATCGGCCCCGTCGAAGATGACATACTCACCGTGCTCTCCCGTCGGAAGCGAAGTCTGCATCGCCTGTGCCTGATAAATCGTATCGAGCGTATTCATATACGACGTTCGGAACTCTAACAAGAGAGAACCGAATGCTGTCAAACGGTATCCTTCTGACGTTCGTTCAATGAGCTCGACTGTCTCAAGATCAGCAACACCTCTATCTACTGTCGATCTGGAAATACCTAGCTCTGAACACAATTCCGGCTTTGTTAGGGAAACGTCCTGAAGATGTGGAAGCCATTTGTGACGCTTCCGCAACACTTCAGCAACGTCTGCAGAGGACGAAGAAGGCATAAACGGGAACTCTGGTTAGGCAACAAAAAATTTACTGGTACATGACTGCTCATATAAGGTCAATTGTATCAATACTATCTTTTCTATCGTTACATTCTGAACTATCTCATACGTCGAGCCAACAAAAGTATACAATAACTGTCAGTCAGTGAGTTTGCTGCTTCGGCGACCCCTACCATTCAAATGATTGAGTTCATATATATTAGCGGATTTGTTAAGATACAAACCAATCTATGGCGATCTGATAGCCGATCTCTTCCGAAGGCCAGTAATCGTCAGTATTCTCGCGTTCGGAGATCCGGTGATCGAGACGAATTTTAGTTGATGAAACTCGCTCAGTAGTAATCTCGAAGACAGTTGCAGCGTTGGTCCCGTCCACCGGACTTGGGGAGGGATCGATGAGCGCTGCAACTGGAGAGGTCTCACGATTGACCGCACGTCCGAAGATCGGGTATGTCTTCCCGATCTTCGGATAGTAGGCTTCGAATGCGACGATTTCCCACGCAGAACGTCCCGAATTGACGTGGGCAGCGATGGTGTACTGCGCTGGTGACGGTTGGCACCCACCGTATTTTTCAAGAAGAGCAGCGGTCTGTTTGTACTTCTCTAGCTGTTGGACCGCTTCGATGGTTTGTTCGGCGTCAGATGCTGTCAGCTGAGTAATCTCAATATCTGTTATGGATTCTGTATCCGTCGTCTCATCTGCTGCCCCCAGAACGTGAACGGCAAACTCGCGGATGCAACCGCTTTCGATAAGTGCGTGTGATCTCCCGCGACCAGTTTCGTAGTGAGACGATCTGGTAGACGTAGCCGACGATCGTTCACTCTCTTCATCACTGTTTTCGGGAAGTGTTACCATTACCGACCTCTATTAGCGAAACCCCCATTATCTCATTGGCTGTACCTACTTACCAAACAGTACGGGTTCTATGCAGAGGTTGATATGAACCTCGATCGCTGATCGATTTGATCAGGATGTGATTAATATAATCGATGAATGAGCGATAATTGTTAGTTGAATGACGAACGCGTCGTATTACGATAGAATGATTCTGATATTGATAAAGATAACGGCTATTCTGTGGCTGGGTGTTCGTTCATAGCCAATCGACAAAGCTCCCTTCGATGAGCGTCTCTTCTTGCCGTTCGATGTAATCAGTTTGCATTCCCCAGACAGCCTCAACAAATGGTGTTCCGGAGTCGACGGCGTCCAGAACCCGGTCGTGTTTCCATTTAGCAGGCGTCATTCGTCGCTCAAAGCGCTCCTGGAGCGGCGCGACGTAGCGATTGATCTCTGTCCGATTCAATCCTCGAAGCGAAAGACCATCGCGGGCATAATCGAACAGTTCGTCGTACATGATGTCGATGTTCGTCGTCTCGGCACCGTCGGCGGTGATCCACTGGAACGAACCATCGAGGCCTTCGTGTGCAGCCTCGTAGAAATTCATCTCCGCGGCGTCCCATTCGAGACTGCTGACAGGGTGTTCGCGTTTTGTAAGACTTTCAAGTAGCCCTGCGTACGTCGCTTGCAGACAGATCACGTCTCGAACGGTCGGCTGACCGGGGAGCGGACGAAACTCAATGCGTGCGTTCGCGTGTGACTTCGTTGGGCCGTCGAAGACCGGCCGGACCCACCGCCAGTAGGTGCCGTGTTTGTGCCGGAAGTGTGCAAAATTATCGTCAAATCGGTCAGACGTGTCGAGCAACATAGGAACGACCGTCCGATCATTTGCGATCTGATCGATCGCATCTTCGACCGAAGCGATATCCTCTGGGAAGCACACTTTCGGTTGCTCCGGTGGATTGAGGATCGATTCGAAAATCGGGATGCGGTTTTCCATCCAGCCGTCTTCGAGAATCGTCTCTACGTCTACGTCATCGTTGTACAGTTCCGGTGGGAAAAACGGCGAATTCACACCAAGTGCGAGCAGCGGACCGGCGATCCTGAGCGCGTACTGGAAGTACGCTGGGAGGTCGGGAGCGTGCGAAACCTGATAGTGTGGTTGAATGGACGTGATCAGACTCTCGGCCATCACGGTATCAGCAGTGAGACTGACGTACGGTGCATTGAGCGATAGCTCCGCACCGAAATCAACGTTCGCCATTGCGTGATAGCGCTCGGAACCGCTCATGTTCGTTGCAATCCGAATATCGTTGTCGACGACGCTTCCGGTGAGGTACTTGCTCGCGCTCTCACCAACAGGGGGCACCGTCCACATTCCGTCGCTTACGAGGCGGATATCCGAGGACTGCGTCTCCCTCAGCGCAGCATCGAGCCGGGCCTGCACCTCTGCCTCTTGGGCCGCCAGTCCGTACTTCGAGAGCGGTTGTGGCGTGGTCTGCATCTCCGCGTTGTGCAGTCCAAGCTCCTTCTCGAAGCCGATGAATTCGAGCAACCGGCGCGGAACACGCATCAGGGCGTCGGTTTCACCATCGACACCGTAGAACTCGTATTCGAGACCGACAATCCCCTGTGGATTATCGAACGTACCCTCTCGTATCTCATTTTTCAGCCAGTCGACCTCGCTCTCAACGCGATCAGCAAATTCATCATGGTCGACCGACAGAAGGTCGGCGACGCGATCTGCGAGATCCGATGCGGACATACTTCCACAATGTCACCAGGGTTTTTCAACTGTGCGGTCATGGTAGTGTTCACTTCAGATGACGTAAACTGTCGAATGAGTCGTCGAAACCCCATACGAATGAGTTGTAGAGATCTAGTACGTCACTGCCCTTGCTCTCGGTTGATCCTCTGGAGTCGTTCGATGCGTGTTGCTGTTTCCGGATGCGTCGCAAATACGTCCGTCAGTAGCTGTCCGAACAACGGAAACGTGCCAACTGAGTCGTTTTGGCTCGATTCAACGATCGCAAATGCCGCTATCTCGACCTTCCGAAAATCGGTCGTTGGTCGCTTCGCTATGTCTTCATCGATACGTTGGAGGGCACTTACAAGAGATGCTGGGTTGCCAGTGATGGAGACGGCACCGCTGTCGGCAGCAAACTCTCGAGTTCTGGATAACGACGCCCACAGCACGTGTCCACAGAACCAGATCGGTGGAACGAGTAATAATCCAAACGTCATGAGAGCGTCTGCATAACTCGCTCGACTCGGCTGTGCGTATTTGATCCCCTCTGTGTGTCCTGTGAGGAGAGTGATCACGCGGTCGGCTGCGCCGATTGGAAGTGTGGCCAGCGTCATCACCGCCGTATCACGATTCTTGATATGCGCGAGTTCGTGTGCGACAACCGCCTCAAGTTCGCCCTGCTCAAGCGCTGCGACCATCCCCTCACTCACGATTAATCGGGCGCTCCGAGGTCTGAATCCGGTCGTCAATGAAAGCGGGGTGTCTGTTGGTGCGATGTAGACACGCGGAACTGGCGTATCAACTTGCTGAGAGAGTGATCGAACGAGTGACAGTAGTTGTGGGTACTCCTCTTCTTCAATACGAGTCGCACCGGTTGCAGCAACCAGATGTTCAGGTGCGTCTCGTTCTTCCCAGATAACGAACCCAAGCATACTGACCATCGATCCACCTAGAACTGTGAGAAGCAACTCTGCAGACGGAACTTGAGCAACTGTGATCAAGTAAACATAAAAGAAAATGAAGGTAAGTACGACTCCGCTCACGAACACCGTCGCAAGTATCGTGAGAAAGAGGAGGGGAAGCATTACGAGAATTTGAATGTATAATCGATAGCTCGGGAACCGAGTCATGTCCAGACGTGTTTTTGTATAGTCAAAAAGATATTGAATACATTTACGTACTTTTTGTCGCGTCGATCGACTCCTATTTTCTCACAGAGCAGTGACCGTGAGAGAAGAACGCAGTACTCAGAAATTGATGTCTTTGCGTCGGGTATCGAACAGCACGAAGCCGGCTCCCACGGCACCGACGGTCAGACCGAGGAGAATGATCATCCACGCGCTCGGTGGTATCTGTTGGGTGGCTTGGTAGATTGGTGCGCCGATAATTCCACCGTATATGACGAGCAGTCCACCAAGCGCTGCGAGTCCGAGTCCAGCGAGGCTTAGTAGTGAGGACGTGTGCTCGAACAATCCCAGTGACACTCTCGAGAGTGTCCCGCTTCCGCCGGCATCGACCTCGGTGGTCGCCTCGAACGGGACTTTTTCGAGTCGTGCATTTCCACAGCGGCTACACGGCGGTGAGTTCCGCATATGCTGCTTCCCGCAGTTGGCGCATTCCCAGACAAAGTCATCCACGAGCTCTTCTGGTTCTGATGACGATCTGAGGCGGACATCGTTGTCGACTGGGTCGGGATCAGCTTCAGCGTCGTGAAGTCGATCGAACGACGTCTCGCCGCACTGCGGACACGGTTCGTATGGTGATTCAACTAGCTCGCTACACTCCGTACACTCCCACTCCAGCCGAACCACTCCCTGCTCGAAGTCCATTCCACCACACGCGCGACATGGAGGATTGTTCCGAGGATGAGACGTCCCGCAGTTCGTACACCGCCAATCCATTGACTGGGTTACGTAATCGTGCCATTTAGCGACTGTGGTGCTGGGCTTTCGCTTCTCTCGATAGTGCAATCACGCGCTGGGGTTGGGTTCGGAAATCCAAGCTGTCGTTTCATCCCGCCGAACGCAGCGAACGCGCGTGCATAGCTCTCCGTCATACATAGCGGCCATTCTTTCCGAGATACCAACCTCTGTTGAGTGATACCACCAATCATATACTCTATGAGCGATGCTAGATCTCCAGCTGACACCGAGGAACACCACCACGATCAGACAGAGGGACCGGGCTATTCGACACCGCAAGCCGCTATTGAAGAGTCAGATCCCGAGGAACTCGCGTATGTGATGAGCTTGTATGTCGGCACAGACGTCGATGCGCCTGACTTTCTCTCGGTCATCGACGTTGACCCCGATTCGGAAACGTATTCGGAGGTCATCAATCGCGTCGAAATGCCCAACCGGGGCGATGAACTCCACCACTTCGGATGGAACGCTTGTTCCTCCTCGTGTCACGTCGGCGGATTAGAGCGACGACATCTCATCATTCCCGGTCAGCGCTCTTCGCGCATCCATGTCGTCGATACGAAAGACCGCCGTGAACCCAAACTTGAGACGGTTATCGAACCAGAGGACGTTTTCGAGCACGACCTCTCGGCCCCGCACACTGTCCACTGTATTCCCGATGGCGAAATCCTCATCAGCATGCTCGGTGACGCGGACGGCGAACTCCCTGGTGGCTTTCTCGAACTCAACGACAATTTCGAGATCGAAGGACGGTGGGATCCGCCCGGCGAGATCGAGATGAACTACGACTTCTGGTATCAACCGCGCCACAACGTGATGATTTCAACCGAGTGGGCGGCACCGAAGACCTACTATCCAGGCTTCGATCTCGAAGATGTTGAGAACGGAAAGTACGGACGACGACTCCACGTCTGGGATTGGACCGAGGGTGAAGTCGAGCAGACCCTCGATCTCGGTGAGGAGGGGCTCATTCCGCTCGAAGTCCGATTTCTCCACAGTCCCGAGGCTACACACGGATACGTCGGTGCGGCACTTTCATCGAACATTTTCCACTTCTTCGAGGAAGGCGGCGACTGGCACGCCGAGAAGGTCATCGATATCGAAGCTCGCGAACACGATGACTGGGAGATGCCTGTGCCCGGTCTCGTGACGGACCTTCTCGTCTCGATGGATGATCGCTACCTGTTCTTCTCAAACTGGCTCCACGGAGACGTCCGAATGTACGATATCAGTGACCCTGCCAATCCACGGATGGCAGACCGCATCTGGGCAGGTGGCCATTTCGGCGACTCACATCCTACCGGAGCGGACGACCGAGAGGTCATTTGTGGTCCGCAGATGCTGCAACTGTCGCTCGACGGTGAACGTCTCTATTGGACGACGTCTCTATTCTCCTCGTGGGACAACCAGTTCTATCCGGCGGAAGCCGAGAAAGGATCGGTGATGCTCAAAGCCGACGTCGACCCTCGAAACGGAACCATGGAGTTGGATGAGGACTTCCTCGTTGATTTCGGCGATTCACCGCACGGTCCGGCCCGTGCACACGAAATCCGCTGGCCCGACGGTGACTGTACGAGCGACGTTTGGCAGTGAGTGACTAATGCCTGATCACGAGGTCATTCTCGAATGGCAGGACGGGAGAACCGAGCGCATTCGAGTCGATGAAGCGGAGACCATTCTGAATGCAACCAGAAATGCGGATCTCGGACTGCCCTTTGGCTGTCTCACTGGAGCTTGTGCAACGTGTACTGGCCGACTCACCGAGGGGACCCTCACCTACCGACGACCACCGCGGGCACTCAAAGAACAACAACAGCAATCTGGACACGTCCTCCTCTGTATTGCCGAGCCTCGTTCGGACTGTCACATTGAGGTCGGGGCACGGATTCAGACAGAAATGATGTCAAATCCGTGGAAGTGAGCACTGGATAGCGACGTGAGGATCGTCTCATACGTTCTAGCAATGGACTTTATTCTCTGGCTGAACATCTATGCGCTCGCTGTGCGTGTGACTGTAGACGAACAGCCGATAACGCGAAGAAAAATCAGTAGTGAGAAAGAACGTAGAGGGTAAAAGTAGTCCCACCAGGATTCGAACCTGGGTTTTGGCCCCCAGAAGGCCAAAGGATTGGCCACTACCCCATGGGACTTCGGACAAACGTATTCCGTACACGCATATGAGTGTTGCGAAGACGCTCTTTAGAGACCGAACTAGCAGTCAGTGGACCGCCAGCTATATGCGCCGAACGATGACATTGACGAGTATGTACATCGGACGGTTCATCGTTGTTGCTCCCGGTATTGGCGCATATCGCGTTTCTTCTCGATCATTTCCGAACCGGCAGATCACCGATCGAAGCGGGACACTAACCGTCGGTCCGACAGCTGATGCTCCAGAGACAGATAATCCATACGTCTCCTACAACTGTCTTCGAAGCGTCGAGGACAGCGCTGTCATCGGAAACGGATCGCATGTCGACCCGATCGCGGAGAAACTCAAACTCGGTTATCCTGCTCGTGATGCGCTCGCCGAGGCGCTTCTCGCGCTCGATTACGAGAAGGACGACTACGACACACCACGCATCGCTGGCGTTGTTGGTTCTGAGACGTATATCGGAACGGTCCGCAACGACGCGCTCCTCGTCCGCTCGGTCTCCGAGCCGACGATCGTCGCAACGTACGAACGAGACAGCCCGGACGCATTCGCTCTCGATGCAGAAACAGCAGAAGAGGCTGCTCGAACGGTGTACGACCTCGAATTTGAACATCCTGTGTGTGCTGTAGGCGTCACCACTGGAACGGAGATCGAGACGGCCATCGTAAACAGCGACTGAATCCAAACAGCACGCAGGGCGTGCCTGTGTAGCCGTTACATAATTAGTCCAAACCGGGCTGAGGTGACTGAATAACGGAGCTGCTGCCAGCCTCACCGAACCACTATTCTGCGTTTAGAAAAAGGGGGGAATGGATGTGTGAGAGAACGAGATAGACTGGGGAGCGTGCTGACGACCAATATGGAAAGTGGAATGACCGACGGGTCCTGACGGGTCAATGGAACCATCGCACGGTTGCACGCGCCAATTAATCGATCTGACCGCAGGCATATGAACCTCGCTAAGACTTCTATTAACGTCTATTGTTGGGTATCGAGTACCTATTCGAGAATTCGTGTGGTCCGACCGCGCAGGCTCATCACTTGTAGAGTGAGTGGTGACTGGCGTACTCAGCCGAATTTTCCAGTAATGTAGTCTTCGACGCGTTGATGCTCGGGATTTTCGAAGATTTTCTGTGTATCATCGAATTCGACGAGTTCACCACCCGTGAGGAAGACGGCGGTCTTATCGGAAATACGGGCGGCCTGCTGCATGTTGTGTGTGACGATGACGACTGTATACTCCGTTGCGAGTTCTTCGATGAGATCCTCGATCTGTGATGTTGCAACAGGATCGAGCGCGCTCGCGGGCTCGTCCATCAGGAGGATCTCGGGATCAGGAGCGATAGCGCGTGCGATGCACAGACGTTGCTGTTGCCCGCCAGAGAGCTCGAGTCCGCTTTCGTCCAACCGGTCGGAGACCTCATCCCACAGTGCTGCTCTTCGGAGCGCGCTCTCGACGATGTCGTCGTAGTCGCCCGAAATCCCTTGAATTTTGAGACCAAACGCAACGTTGTCGTAGATGCTTTTCGGGAACGGGTTGGGCTTTTGAAAGACGATTCCGACCCGCCGACGGAGTGCAACCGGATCGACGTCGGGATCGTAGACGTTCTTCCCGGCGAGAGTGAGCTCTCCTTCGACCTGAGCGGCATCGATAAGATCGTTCATCCGGTTAATACAACGGAGGAACGTCGACTTGCCACACCCCGATGGACCGATCATCGCTGTGACACTGTTTTCGGGAACGCGCATCGAAATATCGTGAAGCGCCTGCACGTCATCGTACCAGACGTTAACATTGCGCGCCTCAATGACCGCTTTCCTGTCCGATTTGGGGCCTGTTCTCGTGGGTCCGACCGCATCCGTTTCGATCCGTGGATTTGCCCTGTCGTTCGGGCGTTCATTCGACGCGTCTGCCCCCGCCGATTCATCACTCGTCATTCTCTCGTTTTCTTGAGCCATTGTTGTATTGTGTTATGAGTCGCGTTGGTACTTGTTGCGCACGATGATTGCAACCGAGTTGATCACCAGCAGGACGACCAGCATGGTCACGACGCCCGCTGCGAGTACACCGTGGCGAAAGCCCGGTTTGATTTCGAATGCCCAGTTGTAGACCTGCAACGGCATCGCACCCGCCTTATCGAACAGGCTCGTCGGTAATCTGGAGGTGTACGTCGGTGCCAGCACCATAATGAGTGGTGCCGTCTCGCCAACTGCACGTCCGATCGAAAGAATTGTTCCCGTCAGGATTCCCGGTATCGCACGTGGCAACACGACAGTTTTGACCGTTTGCCACCGCGTTGCGCCCATTCCGTATGATGCCTGCTTGAGCGAGTCGGGAACCGATCGGATCGCCTCTTGTGAGGAAATGATGACGATCGGAAGAATAAGCAGAGAAACGGCGAGTCCACCAGCAAGAACCGATCCTGTTGGAAGTCCTACAAGTTGAATCGTTGTCCCGCCAACTGATATCGTCTGTCCGCTGAATCCGCCGAGATCGATGAACAATCCGAGACCGAGCAATCCGTACACGACCGACGGCACACCAGCGAGATTCGCGATGTTGATCTGGATAAATCGGGTGTAGCGGTTGTCGGGCGCGTATTCCTCAAGATACACCGCTGCACCGACACCCAGCGGGAACGCTGAGACCACGACGACGATCATCAACAACAGTGATCCTACGAGCGCAGGGTAGAGTCCCGTCGTTTCGGGAACGCTGGTCGGAAGACTCGTCAGGAACTGCATATCCAGCCACGCCTCCGGTCCGTGAATCCCGAACTCCGAGACGATGAGGTACCCAACGAGTGCACCACTGATGACGACCGCCGGAATGACCAATCCACTACGCGCTTCTGGTCGGTAGCTGCTCGTCGTCACCACGTAGTATCCCATTGGAACAGCAACCGTTAGCACGAGCAAGAGAGCTACGTCTGGATCGAGAACTTTCTGGAAGACGACGGACAACGAAGCGAGAATGACGAGTCCTCCGGTGAGTAGCCCAATTCGACGGTTCTCGAGACTCTCAAACCGCCGCCCAACGAGCACAGCGATCGGGAGCGCAAGCGTGAAGAGAACAGTAGCGTACCGATTCGGAACTGTCTCCACGTGGAACTGGATGTACTCTGGGATCCCCGGGAGCAGCGATGGAACACCGAACAGAGAGACAAATCCAACAGTGAGAACGACGATGGTTCGAGATCGAAGCGACGCGTCTGGCACGACGATTCGGTGAGCGAAGAAAATAGCGACCGGGACGGCGATTCCGGCAGCCCACGCAAACCGGACGAGAAATGGTATCGCATCGAAGAGGAGAAAGAGTGTGCCAGCCGTGAACAGCCCGGCGATCGGGACGAAGAGACCGCCAGCGCCGATCGCTACCGCCTCCCGATTCCGAGCGCGGAAATACATCAGCACCAGTGCCACCGAAACGAGCAACGCTATCAGCACGAGATACCACGCGGTGTCAGCGCTGAACGGCCGCAGTGCATCGATCATGACGTTCACGAGGAGCGCACCGAGTGAGACAAGTCCGGAAAGGGTCGCAGCCAACAGCAGATACCTGAACAGAACGTCTCGGGTCCGACTTACCTGTCCGAAATTGGTCGTTTCACCAACCGTTTCATCTGTGGCTGATTCTGTCGACATTACTGGTAGACCTCCCGATATCGCCGCGAGATTGCTGTACTGATGGCGTTCATCAGTAGCGTGACAACGAACAGTGTCAGTCCGAGCGCGAACATCGCTCGATACGCTGGTCCGCGCGCGGAGATATCCCCAAGCGCGAGATTAATCATCTGTGCTGTGATGGGCGAGTTCGGCCCGAAGTACGCCGCCAAATCGAGCGGGTTGTGCAGCACGGATCGGCTTCCAGCGGCGATTGTGACAGCCATCGTCTCGCCGATCGCCCGCGAAAAGGCGAGAATGAACGCCGAGACGATGCCAGAAACAGCTGACGGAACGACGATACGAGTCGAAACGTCGAATTTTGTCGACCCAAGACCGTATCCTGCTTGCCGCAACTCGTCGGGAACGGCACTCATCGCATCCTCACTGATCGAAGACACCATTGGAATGATCATGATTCCGACGACGATACACCCAGAGAGCACGTTGAACGTCTGGAGATCAAACGGAAGAACAGCATCAAGCGCGGGCGTAATGTAGACGAGCGCAAAATAGCCGTAGACAACCGTCGGAATTCCGGCGAGAATTTCGAGGGCTGGTTTGAGATACGCGCGCTTGCGAGGGCTCGCATACTCGCTCAGGTAGATCGCAGTTGCAAGGCCAAGCGGAAGCGCAACGAGCGCAGAACCGAGTGTTATCATGATCGTCGCCGATAGAGGAGCAAGCACACCGAACGATTTCGGAGTACCACCGGGCGACCAATGGCCACCGAGCAGAAACTCAGTGACAGGAACTGTTTGTTCACGCGCGATTCCGAGCGGAACGCCCGTGATTCGGAAGAACTTGACTGCCCCGAGCACGAGCACGACGACGATACCAATCGTGACCACCACTGACAGCGACGCACAAATGAAGAAGAACCATCGGGCGATCCGCTCACGCGGTGCAGTATCCATCTGTCGCGTCAAACCGAGTGACGATGAATCGCTGCTCATGTCAGTCGTGTCCTCCTGTCAATAGCGTGTTTCATTGTTTGCCTTGTCCCTGATCCTGTCCTTGGGCTCCGACGATCTTTTCGAGCGCCGCGAGCTCTTCGTTCACCCGTTTGTCAGTGTTTGGAACGTAGCCGACAGCGTCAACGACGACGTCCTCGTTGGCGCTCTGTTTGAGGAAAAAGCGAGCGAACTCAGCGACCTGTGGCTTGGCGAGCGCTTCCTCCGAAACGTAGGTGAATAACGGGCGTGAAAGCGGTTGGTACTCCCCCTTCTTTGCCGTTTGAATGGAAGGCTTGACGCAGCTATTCCCGTTGTCGATCGCGATTGCTTTGACTTTCTCTTTGCTCTGGCGATAGTACGCAAA
This sequence comes from Halocatena marina, assembly GCF_023276375.1. Taxonomy (GTDB): domain Archaea; phylum Halobacteriota; class Halobacteria; order Halobacteriales; family Haloarculaceae; genus Halocatena; species Halocatena marina. The sequence goes on from NZ_JALLPK010000001.1 coordinate 3,422,927, forward strand.
CCCGAGATAGCCCATCGCGTGCTTGTTCCCTGAGACCCCTTGTACGACGATGTTGTCCTTCTCTGTCGCCTGATAATCGTTTCGTTGTCTCCCTTCTTCACCAACGATTTGATGGGTGAAGTAATCGAACGTCCCCGACGTATCTGCCGCCCCGTAGAGGTCGAATTCCACGTCGGGCCACTCCGGACGGATGTCGCTCCATTTCTTCGCGCCGCCGGGTTTCCATATCTGTCGTAGTTCATCGACCGTCATACAGTCGACCCAATCGGCGTTCTTGTTCACGATGACCGTGAGCGCGTCTGTGGCGACGCGTAGTTCGAGCGGATTGACTCCCTGCGACCGACATTGCTTCGTTTCTCCGTCCGTGATCGGTCGGCTTGCGTTGTTGAAATCGGTCTTACCGGTGCAAAAGAAATTCTCGAATCCACCACCGGTACCCGTCTTACTGAGTGAAACCCGAACGTCTTGATGGCGCTTCTGAAACTCCACAGAAACAGCCTTCGCAAGAGGGAATACGGTGGAACTCCCGGCAATATCGACGCTTCCCGAGAGCGTTTTTGTACCACATCCAGTGGAATTTTGGCCACCTGCGTTAGCGCTCAGATTTGGATTCGCCGTACAACCAGCGATGGCCACGAGTCCCGCCGCGCCCGTCCCCGCGACGAACTGTCGCCGTGTCATCCTGTTCGGGGCGTCGACTGTCATTATCTGTGGTTTCTCCGTACCAATTATGAATCCTCCGAAATTTGTACGTATTTACTACGTTTCTATGTATATTTCACAATAAAGCTATATCGACAACAGTTCACATACTGAGGTACTGACGATACCGATGTTCTAACAAATTGGGATGTAGAGAAATATATGGTAGCTGTCAGAACAGCAATTCAGCGTGTGCCGTTTGATGTTGGAAAAACACCGTCGGGATTCCGTGACACTTCGGGTGTTCTCAGAAACAGCTCGGTTACTGCGCTTCTCCGGCGCGTGCTGCTTTCCGGGCTGCGTCGACGGATTTTCCATCTCGGAGAATGGCTTCGACGAATAGTTCACCAGCGCGATACGACGAGCGGACAAGCGGGCCACTCGCACAGTACAGAAAGTCGAACTCTTCTTCTGCAACACGCTGCCACACCGAAAACGCATCGGGATGAACGTGGTTACTCACTTCGAGGTGGCTGCGTGACGGTTGGAGATACTGCCCAAACGTCACGACATCGACACCGATCTCGCGGAGATCACCTAGTGTCTGATAGATTTCGTGGTCGTACTCACCTACCCCGAGCATGAGTGAGGTCTTTGCGTAGCTATCCGAACTCTCGCTTACCTGTTCGAGCACGGATAGCGACTGCTCGTAGTTCGCTCGACGATCGCGTACCGGCCACTGGAGTCGCTCGACCGTCTCGACGTTGTGGGCAATAACGTCTGGCTCTGCAGCGATAATCTTCTGTACAAGCTCCGGTTCGCCCTGAAAGTCTGGGATGAGTGCCTCGACGAGCGTCTCTGGCTGGCGCGATTTGATTGCTCGGATCGTCCGAGCGAAGTGCCCCGCCCCCTGATCAGGGAGGTCATCACGGTCGACGGAGGTGAGGACAACGTAATCGAGACCGATCTCGGCGATCGCTCGCGCGACGTTCTCCGGTTCGTCCTCATCGAGTGGATCCATTCCACCGGTTTGTACGTCACAGAAGTTACAGCCCCGCGAACAGCGATCTCCCATGAGCATGATCGTCGCCGTTCCGGGACCGGTGCCGGTACCCCCACCTGGTGCGTTGTCACTCCCGCTCCAACACTCGCCCAAATTCGGGCAGTTTGCCTCCTCACAGACCGTGTGGAGATCGTAGTCTCGGAGGATCTGCTTGATCTCGGTAAAGCGCCGACCCGACGGCGGACGCATCTTTAACCAATCGGGCTTGCGCGCACGGCTCATGTCTCGATGGAAGAGGGTCTGCGATTAAAGCCTGTGGTTCGATCGTTTCTTAATTTCTCCTAGACTATATCTTACAAACATTTATTAATTACTTCGAACAATTGTCCGTTTGATGTTCGATCTCGAACCTGAAGACATCACGGACGGCCCGCTGTTTCGCGGGTTGGTCGTGCTGTCGGTCCCTCTTTTAGCCCAGAACGTCGTGCAGGTGATTCAGCAAGTGATCGACCTGTTCTGGGTCGGTCGGTTGAGCAACGACGCGGTTGCCGCGGTTGGACTCACTGTTCCTCTCATCGTGATTCTGTTCGCGGTATCGATCGTTATTCCCTTCGTTGGAACACAGGTACTGGTTTCACAGCGCGTGGGAAGCGAGAACATCTCCGGTGCCCGGCGAGCGATGTTTAGTGGACTTCTCATCGCAGCGTGTATTGGCATCGTTCTCGGTGGACTCGCGTTTGTTACCGCCCGCCCACTCATCGACCTCTTGTTGAGCACACGACCTGAGGCTGCAACAAATCACGTTATCGAACTGGCGGCGGCCTACTTTGGCGTCACAGCACTCGGTGTGTGTATCTCTGGAATTTCGGATACGACCGAGGCTGCGTTCATCGGATGGGGTGATTCTCGGACTGCACTATATATGAACGCCACTGCTCTCTCCGTGAACATTCTGCTCGATCCGATTCTTATTTTCGGCTTCCGCGAGAGCCCGCTGTTCGAACCGCTCGGACTGATGGGTGTTCAATCGACGCTGTTTTCTGTGACACACTTTGCTGGCATCGGCATCGAAGGAGCGGCGCTTGCGAACATCATCGGGTACGGTATCGGCGGTGCACTCGGTCTGGTGCTCGTCGCTCGCGGCCGCAATGAAGGGATGCTTTCTCGATCGGCCGCTCAAATCAACCGCGATGATATTCGTGAGTTGATCGACATCGGCGCCCCGAGCGGCGGTCAGCTCATCGCAAAACAGACCGTCGAACTCGTTCTTGTAGTCGTCGTGTTCGGGACTGCCGGGGCTGCGGGTCTCGCGGCCTATATCGTCGGATTTCGCGTATCGAGTGTTGCGGTCGTTCCGTCGGACAGCCTCAGGCAGGCCGCCCAGAGCGTCGTTGGGCAGAATCTTGGTGCGGGATTGAGCGGCCGAGCGCACCGTGCTACGTGGATCGGTGTCGGTGCCGCTGCTGGCGTGCTTTTGCTCCTCGGGATCGTCCAGTGGGCGATTCCTTCGACGCTCGTTCATCTGTTCGTTCCTTCGCTCTCTCCCGAAGCCACCCGTCTCGCCGTCGATTACCTCGTCATCCTCGCCTACGGTTATCCCGCCATCGGAGCAGCGTATCTGTTTCAGGCGGGTTTCAACGGTGCACGGCGCACTAAAACGAGCTTCGTCGCGAGCCTGTTCCAGTACTGGGGTGTTCGGTTTCCCATCGCTGCTGTCGGTGGTATTGTTCTCTCGTTCGGCGTGCATGCTGTCTTCTGGGCGATAACGATCTCGAACATCGTGGCCGCCATCGGATTGGGTGGCTACTATCACTATTCGACGGCCGATGGGATGTTCGACCGGGCGGCAGAAACAGCAACAGCGGACTGACGGCTGTTGGACGAGGTGTACGCTATCATGTGGCTCATCAATGTTATCCGGGACACTACTGTACCACAACTATGGATCCGCGCTATCGCAATGGCGGATTGTTCCTCCTCACTGCTGTTCTCTTCGGTGGAACGTTCGCGGCCATCAAAACTGGGCTAGCAGTTGTTCCGCCGATATTTTTCGCCGCTCTTCGTTTTGACATCGGAGCAGCAGTACTACTCGCGTACACTGTTGTCCGAATCGACGACTGGCGTCCACACAGCCGTGCCGACTGGAACGCCGTTCTCGCTAGTGCTGCGTTGATTGTGGTTGCAAACAACGTCTTACTATTCTTCGGACAGCAGTTCACAACAAGCGCGATTGCATCGGTCATGTACAGCTTCGCTCCCGTCTTGACGCCCATCTTCGCGCTTGTTCTCTTGGGAAACGAGCGACTCTCGTGGACAGGGATCCTCGGAATCCTCTTTGGATTTGTTGGTATCACGATCGTTTCCCAGCCTGATCCGGGGAATATGCTCACAGGCGATGCCGTTGGAATGGGACTCGTCTTGCTCGCAGCAGCGAGCGTCGCACTGGGTGGCGTCTTGGTTCGACGGGCCGAGCCGACCATGTCGAGCGTCGGTATGACAGCGTGGGCGATGCTCATCGGTGCGCTCACGATCCACGTCCTGAGTGCTGCACTCGGTGAGTCTGTCTCCCGTGTTCAGTGGGATCCGTTGACCGTGCTCGCGCTCGCGTACATCGGTGTGCTTGCTACCGCCGTCGCCTACACGACCTACTTCGGGTTGTTAGAGCGTGTAGGCCCGATTAAAGTCAGCCTTACCACCTACGTCGTTCCCCTTGTCGCCACTTTCATCGGATGGACGCTACTCGATGAATCGATTACAGTGACGATGCTCGGTGGATTTGTGTTCATCTTCTTCGGATTCGTTCTTCTCGAACGGCAGGCCTTCGAGGAGGAACTTCGTCGCCTTCCAGTTGCGAATTCACGGTTCGCTGCGCGCCACCAGCCAAACTCGGTCGATGCTCGAACACGAGAACAACAGTACGACCACGAGAGCTCCGCACAGACGTGCGAGACGGACTGTTGTGACGACTGATGACACCAGCAAGAATGCTGTTTGCAGCCAGCTTATTATACGAGAGCTAACAGTTCCTCGCTCGCGCGACACCGATACAGAAATCCATTTACTCCATCGGTTCTCCCCTTCATTGTGAACGTCGCAGAGCGGCTTCCGGAGTTTGCCGACGCTTTTCCGTTCGAATCGTTCAATCGGATGCAGTCAGCGGCGCTCCCGGCTATCTTAGAGCGCGATGAGAACGTCGTCGTCAGTGCTCCCACCGCGTCGGGGAAGACCGCGCTCGCCGAACTTGCCATCTGCAAGACGCTCGAACAGGGTGGGACAGCGCTCTTTCTTGCTCCCCTCCGCGCGCTCACGAACGAGAAAGAGCGCGAATGGGAGCGATTCGAGGCGCTTGGCTACTCTGTCTACGTCGTCACAGGCGAGCGCGACCTCAATCCACGCCGAGCAGAGCGCGCTGATATTCTCGTGATGACGCCCGAGAAGGCCGACTCCGCGACACGAAAACACGAATCGACCCGGTACCAATTCGTCCGCGATGTCGATTGCTGTGTCATCGACGAGGTGCATCTCCTCGATTCTGACCGACGTGGAAGCGTTCTCGAAGTCACCGTTTCGCGTCTCCGACGGCTCTGTGATCCCCGTATTGTCGCACTTTCGGCGACGATGCAGAACGTCGATGACGTGGCCGCGTGGCTCGATGCGGTGCCAGAGACGACACTCGAATTCGGTTCGGAGTATCGTCCGATTCCGCTCTCAGCGGAGGTACGAACCTACACGCACGGAGAGAATCCGTTTGCCGATAAGTACCGTCGGTTGTACCGCGCGCTCGATCTCGCAGAGCCACACATCCGCGACGGCGGTCAAGCGCTCGTGTTTGTCGCCTCGCGTCAGGATACGAGACAGGCAGCTGGAAAGGCACGCGATGAACTTTCCTCGCGGGACGTGCCGATGGGTGCGCGTGGCGATTTCGACTTTCATACTGAAACGCAGGTCCTCACGAACGAGACGCTCCGTAAGTCCGTGCTCGACGGCGTTGGCTTCCACCACGCGGGGCTGTCCCGTGAGGACAAAAATCACGTCGAAGAGTGGTTTCGTCGCGGCGACGTTCAGCTGCTCTTCTCGACATCGACGCTCGCGTGGGGCGTGAATCTCCCGGCCCGCTGTGTCGTTATCCGCGATACCAAGCTCCACGATCCGCTCGAAGGCGAAGTCGACATGAGTCCGCTTGATGTGCTCCAGATGCTCGGCCGGGCGGGACGGCCGGGCTACGACGACGCCGGATACGCCTACGTCGTCTGTGACAGTGTGGACGCGAACACGTACCGGACGCTCCTCCGTGAGGGGAAACCGATCGAATCTCGGCTTGCAGAGGATCTCGCTGCACATCTCAACGCTGAAATCGCGCTTGGAACGATTCGAGATCTCGACGATGTGGTTGATTGGATCGAAACCACGTTTTACTTCGTCCGCGCACAGCGCGCACCCGAAGCATACGACTCCGGAACGCGGTTACGTGAGCGGCTTCGTGAGACGCTTTCGACGCTCGTAACAGACGGTTTCGTCGAGACTGATGATGAGCTTCGAATCGAGGCGACACCCCTTGGACAACTCACATCCCGGTACTACCTCCGACTCGATACTGCCACCCGCTTTGGAGCACTTTGTGAGAACGAGCGCGACTCTCTGTCCGAAGACGCTCTTCTCGAAGCTGTCGCTGGTGCGGCGGAGTTCGACAGCGTGAGCGCGCGACAGCACGAGCGTGAAGCCATCGCTGCCGTTCTCTCGCAGACTGAGTTGGAAGACCCGAGCCACCGCAAAGTGCTCGCAATCCTCCGAGCGAGCACGACCGGCTCTACGCCCGCCGATCTCCAGAGCGATGCGTGGGTCATCCGGCACAACGCTCTCCGCCTGCTGGCGGCACTGCAGGAGTTTCTCGATCGATTTTCCGGCCCGTTCGCCGCAAACCTTGCTCGCCGCGTTGAGGCACGCATCGAGAACGCGATCAGCGCCGCTTCCGTTGGTCTCACAGCAATCGACGGCGTCGGTTCTGGTCGAGCAAAGACGTTGGCGCGAGCAGGTATGTCGACCCCTACTGATGTCGTGGAGGCAGAGATCGATGGTCTCGTCCGAGCGGGTCTCTCTGAAGGGATCGCAGAACGCGTCTTCGAGAGCGCCTGTGACCTCCCCACTGTTGCCATCGATTGGGGCGCATTTCCCGATACGATCCCTGCAGGTGAGAACGATCTTCGAGAGGTGACCGTCAGAACGACCGCCGGGAGCGCACGGGCTGGCATCGATGTCACCGTAAACGACGTACCAATGACGGATACTGCTACGTATCTCGGCGAGGCGACCGTTCCGGTGGGGGTCTTCGGCGGTAATGCCAGGGAACTCGAATACGAAATCACCGTCTGCTTTCCCAATTTACCACTCCGACCGGTCTCAGAATCGAAAACAGTCAAGGTCGTATAAGCGATCGTCTGCCTCTCACTGCCCGTCTATCGATTTATTTCGACATCGGAATCCAGTTTCCAGCACCGTCAGCGCAGTACGGTGTCCATGGGTTGGGTTTCGTATCCCAGACCGTCGCTCCCATCGCATTCGCGTACTCGCCGTGACCATTCCACTCACCACTCACTCGAGGGTCTCCTCCGTTCGTTCCTTGTCGATTGAGGAGCGTTCGCCGACCGTCGTCTCGGAGGCTCGACAGCGTCACTCCGCGAACGCTATCGAGCACCGTTCCGACAGCATTCGCATTGACGACGATCTGCCACGGCTGAGAACCGTGACACGAGACATTCGAGAGAACGTTTCGCTCACCAGAGATGTGTGCAGCGACCCTGCTCGCATTGTTGGACGACTGGGCGATTGAGACACCAGTGAGGCGACAATCGGTTCCCGAGCAGTCGATCGCTGGTGTTCCCGAACCGCTCTCAGCGAAGCCAGAGACGGTGAGGTTTTCTATCGACAGGCCAGTCCCGCTCAGACGGACCGCCTCGTCAGTCGCGTTTGAGACGCCGATATTCGAGTACTGCGAGCGGGTTCCCTGCGTGACGATGCCGGTCTTCGAATCCGTGATCGTGATGTTCGTGAACACATTTTTTTTCACGTCCCGCTCGCGGATGGCGGCTCCACTGCCTGACTGCGTGATATACATGTCGGAGATCGCGTTGGTAACGCCTTTCACATCGATACCGGGTGAGCAGTTGACCATCGAGACACCCGTAACCTGGCTGTAGCTCGGCCTGAGATGGATTCCTCCGCTCTTTCCGGTGACAAGGTGAAGATCCGAGAGCTTCAGTCGCGTTCCACCACCAAGGTAGATGTTCCAACCGAAGTTGTTCTCTACCCAACTGTTTCGGATACGAGTCCCCGACGTGGACGCTTCGAGATGCATTCCGTCCCCCCACGAGTACCGAACGATCAGATTCTCGTATATCGTATCGATGATATTTCCTGTGCCGTGAATGAGGTGTCCGTTCGAGCGGTTGTCCGAATCCGGATGGTGACCGAACACCCCCATATCGCTGACGCCGCCGAAGTTCCCCGATTTCTCGCTATCGAACGTGATGAGTGAACCCTCAGTGCCGTCATCAATCAGCGACGTCGTCCGAACGCCCGCACCCGTGAGATACACTGCGGTCTGCTCGTAGTCCGTATCCGTTGGTGTTTGTAGTCCTCCTGACGTGTAGTTTCCAGCGTCGAAGTAGACCATTCCACCTTCGGGCAACAGGCCGTTTTCGAGTACCCATCGATCGTCGGGCGTGCCGCTTCCCTCCGTTGCATGTCGTGAGGCGAAACGGACGCCGTTGATAGACGCAAACGAGGCGTCCTGAACGTATCTATCCGTGAGATGCCATCCGCCGTCATACCACGTGTACAGCGCTCCGTTCTGTCGTCCTTGATTGACGAAATATTCGTGACCGGGCTGTTCGCCCGTCTTGGGCCGGGCAGAGAGCGATCCGGCCCATCGCGGTGCGTCTGTAACCATCTGTGGTTTATCTATCTGTTCCGGTGTCCGTGTTGGCGCTCTGCTCTCACGATTGGCAGTCTCTGTTGCCGTGTCCTGTTTGCCGAAATCTGGCAGCAATGAACAGCCCGCAATCGAACCCATCCCTACTGTCGCTCCAACCAGCAACGACCGTCGTCTATATTTTAGCGGCTCTCCGGGCATTTACGCATATCCTCGTACATACCGGTAAGGGCTTTTTGGCCACCGGCAAATATTTATTCATTACTAAACACATGAATTTATATCTTTATTATTAGATTAGAATAACCACGAATGTTTATACAGGAGATCGATCCCACTGACAGTGATGACCAACCGAATTCGTGTGTTTGCTGGCGAGTGCACGGCGGAGTTTGAGGGGACCCGTGACCGGACTTCTCGTGGCATCATCGTCGCGTTAGTCAAACCTGACAACACAGTTCTCGTTCACGATAGCAACGGCTATTCTCCTGTCGCGTGGCTCACTCGTCCAGCCTCTCTCACGATCGATCACAGCGACGGAACGACAATCGAAGCGCGCGATGGGGAGCAGCAACTGCAGATTCGCTTTCACGAGATGTACGAAAAGTCGACGTATCCGGGAAGCGTCGCTGGGGTACCAGTTGGAACGTGTTCAGCGACGGGTGAGGCTCTCGTTCGTTGTCGAGGATCGGTCGTGAACGTCGAAACTGGGAGGGAGTACGACATTTCGAGCGGGGCGGTCGTGCTTGACGAGCACTGTCGTGACTGCGGTCTCCCGTTGATACGCGTCGAACGTGGATCACGCTTTGAGGTGTGTCTCGACCGAGCGTGTGAATCGATCGATAGCGCCGTTATCAGTGCGTTCGATCGCACATGGTCGTGTCCCGAGTGCGGCGATGCCCTCCGCATTCGCCAGTCCGGTGATCTCATCGTCCGCTGTGATTCACAATCAAACGGAGTTTCGATAGACGGACAGCACTGTGAGACAGAGTTTGAATTTCCGAACGGAGTCGTTGTGGGAACGTGTACATGTGGACTGCCGGTATTCGAGACGGAGGACGGACGATCCGTCTCTCCCTGCTCTGAGCAGTCGTGTGATATGTTGAATTATATTGATAGCTAGTACATATCACTGTCACGTTGGTATTGTTCTGTGGATAATCACAGTCGCTTTGTCCGTCGGCCATCGAGTAGCGCTATGCAGGGTTCGCTGGAGGGCGATACGGTTCATGTTCCGGCCCCATCTCGTGAGCGGTTTTACGACAACCGTGGGTACGGCCATCCGCGCGGGAATGCGCTCGCGCTCTCGCCCGTCGAGGCGGCGCATCTCCTCTACCGCGGTGACCTCGAAATGGTGGATGAAATGGGATTTCGATCCTTTCTCGCGACGACGGACACACTTGTCCGGTTTCTCGTGTACAAGGATTTGCGCGACCGTGGTTTCTACCTGTCGCCCGCACGCGAGGGATGGATCGGCTCCGATGAGGCATCTGGTGCCGATTTCGTCGTCTACCCGCGCGGGAACGGGCCATGGGACGGTGCAGTCGAGTATCGAATTCGCGTCCTCGGTGAGCGTGAAACCATTTCGGCTGCCTCGCTCGATGGAACGTTAGCGGTCGTCGACGAGGAGAGCGAAATCACGTATCTCTCGGTCGAACGACCAGACGTGACCGGTACCACCGACCACGACCTCCCACAGAACGTTCCCGGTATGCTTCTCGCAGATCGCGTCATGCTGTGGGATCCACCGGCTGCACTCTACGAGAAGGCGTTCTACGGCCAGCCGCTCGAAGCCAGTAGTGCAGGCAGTTCGAGTCCGAGTCCGATCCATTGTTCACTCGTCGAAACCGCCCATCTCTCCGAGCGGGGAATCGTCCGCGTCGATGCGGGTCTCGAAGGCATTATCGAGCGGGGACGGGCCGTCGAAGGCGAACGATTCGACCGCCGTCGGGCCGTCTACAGCGCGCTCCGAGACGGAGGCGCCGTCCCGAAGACTGGGTACAAGTTCGGTGCTGACTTCCGTACCTACGCGAACGTCGATAGCGTCGATGATCTCGGCCACTCTGAACAACTCGTACGAGTACTGCCACAGGATCACTCATTCTCCCCACGCGACCTCGCCCTCGATGTCCGTCTCGCCCATGGTGTGCGCAAACGAATGGTTTTTGCGCTGACCGATGCGACAGGCGAAATAGACTGGCGCTCGGTCAGTCGACTCACACCATGAGCGAAGAGACTCACGAACACGAACACAAACGCGATCAGGATCAGGATCGGGACCCAGATCTGAAACGAGACGCAGGTCGGGACTACGATCACAGTCGGGAGACGGAGTCAGAATCGGCCGAGAGAGAGAGTGAAGTCGAGAGAAGAACCGTGACAGACGGTGGAACAGCAGGAGCCGACGATGTCACGCTCGATCCGTGGGGATCTTCGACTGTTGCTGATTACCGCAAGCTGTTCGAAGAGTTCGGAATCGAGTCATTCGATGAGGTGCTCCCCGAGGTTCCGAATCCCCACTATCTGATGCGCCGTGGAGTCATCTTCGGTCATCGAGATTATCCTCGCGTCCTCGATGGATTCGAGCCAGGGGATGCAGCCGTTCTCTCGGGATTCATGCCGACGGGCGATCCCCACATCGGCCACAAACTCGTCTTCGATGAGATCATCTGGCACCAACAGCAGGGCGCGGACGCCTACGGACTCATTGCTGACCTCGAAGCGCACTCTGCTCGTGGACTCGACTGGGATGAAATTGACGAGCACGCCCGCGATTATCTCCTCTCGCTGCTCGCGCTCGGCTTCGACCCCGAAGAGGGAGAACTGTATCGCCAATCGACGAATCGAACGGTGCAGGATCTCGCGTTCGAGCTGGGTATCGAGACGAATATCTCCGAACTGCAGTCTATCTACGGCTTCGACGGTGAAACCGACGTTTCGCACATGCAAAGCGTCGTCACCCAGATGGCTGATATCCTTTATCCACAGCTCGAGGAACCGAAACCCACCGTCATTCCCGTCGGCCCCGACCAAGACCCTCACGTTCGGCTCGCACGAGATCTTGCCGCCCGAATGCGTTCGTTCAAAGTCACCGAGGCGTACGCGAGCTTCGAGACAAACGCAGCCGAACACGCGCTCATCGAGGACGCATACGAGGCACTCGGCGGCGAATCGACATCAGATTCGGACCCGATCCGCTGTGTTGCGGCCGCGGAATGGCTCTCGGAGCACCACGACGCGCCTAATGTCGAGGAGAGCTTACGTGCTGCTGGAAAGGAACCGCTCCGACCACGAGTGCGATTTCTCGATCGGAACGCAACGGAGGAGGCGTTCACGGCGCTCATCGAAGCGATCGACGGTGAAAAGCGCGTGTATGAGGGCCACATTGACGTATTCGACTCTTCCCGTGAAGACGCGGCGGCACTCGCCCGCGAAATCGAGGTCGAGCACGAGGGGTACGGATTCTATCCGCCGTCATCCATCTATCACCGGTTCATGACTGGGTTGACTGGTGGAAAGATGTCCTCCTCGATTCCGTCGAGCCACATTAGTCTGCTCGACGATCCCGAAGACGGGTACGAAAAGGTGAAAGCAGCGACGACCGGTGGACGAGAAACCGCCGAACGCCAGCGTGAACTCGGTGGCGAGGCCGACAAATGCCCGGTGTACGAACTCTATGCCTACCTGCTCGCTGCGGACGACGACGAATTCGCCAAAATGGTGTACGACGAATGCGTGGGTGGCGAGCGCCTCTGTGGCGATTGTAAGGAACAGGCAGCACAACTGATGCAGGAGTTCCTCAGGGAACATCAGGAAAAGCGTGAAGAGGCAAAAGCAGTGCTCGAATCTCTCGATCTCGATCTGGGACTGGACTAAAGAAAATAATCTATCTGGGTATTGGTATGTGTCGGTGTGATCACTGCCATTCTTCGAGCCACAGGATTTGATTGGCAAGCTCATCGGTGATCAGATGCCTATCGATTCGGCGAATTGCCCGAACGAACGCTCCAACGGGTAGATTATGGTTCGTATACATGATGATCCCTGCGTGCTCGTGGATCTGTCCAAGACGGACGAAATCACGATCATTTGAAATAATTATCCGATCCTCTTCCACGCAGGTAGAGAGGTGTGTCTCGTCAGCTATGCCGCTCGTATAGTCAATACCCACAGCATGAACATCATATCCGTTGGATAGGAGAGCACGGACGTACGCCCGATCGACATGCTCGTCAGCGAGAAATGTAAGATGATCCATTTGAGGTACGACTACTGCTCGATCGTTTCCGGCGGAGACAGAGCGACGTCTTCTAATTCGGTCTCAAGTTCGCGGTGACGTGCTCGAATAGCGTTCATTTCCTCTATGTGGTCGTAGTAATACCCAAGCGCGTGATATATATCCGCGAGCGAGAGATCGAGCTGATCGGCGATATATTCTGGTGACTGATCGGCTTCGATAACCCGATCGGCTATCTGAAGCACGCTGATTCGACGTCCTTCTAGACGTGGTTCTCCTCCGAGGACAGCATCGGTTTGGACGATGCTCATATGCTGTAGTTATTCGACAAGACGCATAAACCTTCGTTCGCTTCTGTGAACCCCTCTTGGAACTGCTCCGTGCTTTATTAATAATGTTCACGATCGAACTCTGAACGTCCTGTTGATTCCCCTATTATGGCTGACTCAGACAGTAGCTGCGTGATGGTTGCCCCCGTAGTGAACCGTATATCGAAGTAATCCGGCGCTCCCGAGAAGAAACAGAATACCCAGACCGATGAGAACGAAATTCACTTCCCCTAGAATGAGCATGAGAATGCCGAGAAAAAGGGCCTGCAGACCAACAATACTGAACACTGCGGCAAGGGGGACAGCTACATCACTGAGTGGAGACTGGCCGGGATCGCCGATGTTGAACTGCTGTCTGAGAATTTGAGCGAATACGCCCGTAAACACAGCCAGTACGACGATGTACAGGACTTGTCCAATGAAAAATTCCGGTTGAGGGAGACCCGGTGCGAATGTATTCTGAAATCCATCATACCACATGAGGAGCAGATAACCAGGAAGAGGAATCACTGGCGTCGCAGCAGAGAAAATCCCCAGGATAACGAACGAAATGATGGCGTCCACACCGACTGATTTTCGATGAATAATATCATAAACCATGTTAAGTAAGTAGTTAATTGATGTGATAAACCTATCCTCTGTGCATCTATATTGGAGGGTGATACTGTGAACGAGGTTAGGAGAAGATCGTTCTATGCGTGTGTGAAGAATACTGGTCACCATAGACCAGATTAACATGCTTACTCCTGGGTAGCGGTGGGTGGTTGTCACCGAGGAACCTAACGTGGTTGACCCACATCGAATCCACACTGCGTACAACTAAAACATACTGGAGAAGCCACTCTTGAAATGTTCTAATCAGAATCAAATTAAATGTATCGCTGGTTAAACTCGAACAAGGTGTACTATCACTAACTCGCTTCCGTAAGCTCTGCGAGCCGCTCTGCTCCCGATCGCGTCCCTTTTGCGAGAATGATATCGCCAGCCCGCAATTCGGTATCCGGACCTGGTGAAATAACCCATCCATCATCATCATCATCACCGTCGTCGTCGTCGCGTGAGCCTCTGCGGACGGCGATGACGCGCATTCCAGTTTTTGTACTCACCATCTCTGTCCCGAGCGTCGCTCCGTCGAGCGTGCTTTTGGCTTCGATTTCGAGACGAATGATGATCTCATCGCTCTCTTCGACGGCTGCAGCGACCACCGAATGGGCTCCCAGTCCGTGTAAGACACCTTCGCTGATTTCGAGGGCAGCGTCGGAGATGACTTCTGTCGATTGTGCGATATGGACGAGACCGCGGAGACTGACTGGGTCATCGACCCGGCTTGCTGCTCGCAGCGTCCACGCTTCAAAGCGAGACTGGAGGGCATCGACTTCGACTTCGAGTTCGAACACTTCCCTTGCGACCTCTTCGTTGTTGAAGAGCACAGCGCCGTACGCGAGGTCGACCGCGAGTTCGCTCATATTCTTCATGAGTATGATGGAGTCGACAGCGCGCCCAACGTCCTCGATGGCCGGTTTGGTCGGTTCGGATGTTTGATACTCTTCTCCCGTCGCCTCACTGTATACGACTGCAATTCCTTCTTCGGGTCCCCGGAGGAGCAGCACATCCTCTGCACGTAGCGTCGTCTCCTGATCCGGATTCAGCAACCATTCGCCCTGCCGGCGGATCGCAATGACGCGCACACCGGTCTCGGTTTCGAGGTGACGCTCACCGAGTGTCTGTCCGGCGAGTGCCGAATCGGCAGCGAGCTCTGCGCGGACAATCGATTCGAGTGCCTCGGGAAGTGCCGAACGAATGGCGTCGGGGAGAACGATCTCCTCTACGACGGTCTTTGCGATGTCACCTGCGGCTTCGCTGATTTTCTCTGCGGCGTCGACGACCCCGAGAACCGGTGCGAGTGCCTTGGCATCCTCCGGACTGCGGGCGGCCATGAGGAGGCTCATTCGCGCTTTCAACCGCAACACGTCCATTCGCTGTTCTAACGCCAACACCTCCTCCGCGATGGCGCTGCTTTCGAGTAATACGGACGAGTACGAAAGGTCAATGAGGAGCTCTGCTGTGTCCTTCATCTCCGCTAGAATAACCTTCACACTGACCGGCTCGTACTCGACCTCCCTGTCCATACCTCCATCTTTCGTATCCGATGAGAAAAGGATGCTGGCGGACACCGTGTCTTCACGCCACGTTCAGGATATTGGACTGAATTTTCACGGCTTTCATAAACAGCACCAAATCACGACACTGTGATCTATTCTGGCCTGCGGGCGATGTGGAGAAAGGATGTCGAACAAGAGAGGAACTGGCCAGTCTCATTGAGGTCCCTGAGGTCTCGTTCCCATGCTTCAATTTCTGCGTCGTCGAATGCATCGTTTGCCGCTAAAAGCTGACGTTGGACTTCGATTCCCTGTTCAATCTGATCATTGATTTCGGTTTGAATCTTTGCACGCGGAACGATCTCTTCGATGGTGAATCCCGCCTCGGGAAGTAACGCGGCGAGACGTGTCCCACGTTGTCGATCTCCCATCTCAGATCGATAGATCTCGTCTGCGCGCTGCATTCGATCGGTTGGGGTATGCTTCACGTGCGTCCGCCTGTCCCCTGCGGTAACAGCCACTCGTCCCCCCGGCTTAATCACGCGAAAGAGCTCGTTGACGGCTGCATCGATGTCAGAAACAGCATACAACACTTGCTTGGCGATAGCGAGATGGTAGCTCTCGTCTGCGATCGGGAGGTCGGTGATGTCTCCCTGTTTGAAGGATACCTGTGACAAATCGCCACACAGGTCGGTTGCTGCAGCCAGCACCGCTTCGTTCACATCGATGCCGGTAATGCTTCCTTTTTCACCAATGTGCTGTGCGAGGGCTGCCGTCTCAAATCCGGGACCACATCCGACAGAGAGCACCGATTCGTCAGGACGCAGGTCCAACTGATCAATGACAAAGTCACGAAATTCCTCTTCAGTCTGGGTCGTAAGGATTCTCTCCCATCGTTCCCGTTCTTCTTCGTCGGAAGGCTTGGATTCTGTCATCGTAGTACTCTCTCGTTTTACGTCCCAGTACCATGATGTTCGTGCAATTCTTTCGAATCAAATTATCAAGAATATAGTATCACTTTGCGTATCCCGGATGAAGGGAACACACGAACAACCCACAGATACCACAAAATCGAACGACAGAGAGCAGTTTGTCCTGGATACAGTGGAATTGTCGGATTCAGGAATCGATATGCGCCACCTCTCCAGCACACTTACTGAATCACACCACTGCTTAGAGATTTCAACACGTCTGAATAACGCTGTATGCGATCCATACGACTGTTGGTGGTCGTCCCTGTCGAATCGATCGAAATTCACCTACGACGACATTTTTTAACGAAAGAGGTATGTGATAATAATCGGTTTCGTTTCATATGCACCCCGATCACGAGCGGACAAAGAGCGCCCCCCGTGATGAGTTGGTCTCCCCTGCTCGACGGGCCCTGCTGAGAACGTTCGCCCTCGGCGGCATGGCCGCTGTCGCTGGTTGTATGGGTGGCAACGACGACAGCGACAGCGGGACAGAACAGACACCATCGAACGAGCGATCGGTCGGCGGTGAGTACGTTGTCGGCGACCAGTCCGGCGCCACGACGTTGAACTGGCTCGCTATCAACGATCAGTCCTCAGCTGATCGCGTCCGATTAACGCTCGATACCTTGTATACAATCACATCGAAAAAGAAGATCTTTCCACTCCTGGCCAAGGAAATCACGACTGACGACGAGCGGATCTACACCGTCACCCTTCGTGACAATCTGAAGTGGGGCGCTGGCTACGGTCGGATGACCGCCGAGGACTGGGTGTACGAAATCAAGAACGTCTTCCAAGCGGAGGAGAACTGGACTGGCTATACAAATCGGCGCCACTGGTTTCACAACGGCTCCCCCATCCCGGTCGAAGTGACCAGCGAACTGCGTTTTGAAATCAGTCTCCCTGAACCCGATCCAGAATACCTACTGCGGCCGGGTCTTTCGGAAGCGTGGTGCATACCAAAAGCGTTACTGAGACAGTACGTCCCCACGAGAGACAGCGAAGGACTCAATCAGGACCCAGAAATCAACGAACTCGCCTACACCGGGAATCTCGGCCCATACACGTTCGAGCGCTCGAACCAGAACACGTCGTTCGTCGCACAGCGAAACGAGGAATATTATCTCCGCGACAGCGACGTTCCCGAAGCGTGGAGCGGGTCCCCCTACTACGATAGCTACACCTACAGGGTCATTCCGGATCAGAATGCACGGCTTTCGGCTCTCCAGAAGGGCAACATCACCAGCACCAGCATCCCGCTATCGAGCGCCCGGAAATTTCAGGGAATGGATGACGTCACGGTACAAGCCATCAAGCAGCCGTATTTGACACCTATCTGCTATAACATGCGACGGAACGGATGGTCACAACTTCGAAAGCAGTCGGTCCGTCATGCGCTTTCGTATGCTGTAGACAAGACCAAAGTCGCTCAGGACATCTTCCGTGGCTTCTCGGACGTGACGCACACGTTCCAGCCACGGTGGTCAGACTGGTACGACGGTTCAAAGATCATCAAGACGGGTGTCGGCAAGAGCAACGACATCGAGACAGCGCGCTCGAAGCTGAAAGCGGGATTGCAGGGGACGGAGTATGCGTACGACGACACGATGCTCACGGGACCGGACGGCAGTACCGTGACGTTGAAACTCGTCATCACGCAGACGAGTACGACGATCAAAACGTTCGCTCAGTATCTCGCCCGAGCGTACGGGAAGCTCGGGTTCAACATCGAAATCGAACCCGTGGCCTTCGATACGCTCACGAGCAACTATCTCAACAACAGCTATCAGGGGAGTGGAAGACCGAAATGGAACGTTAGTCCGACCAACGGCGGCGGTCGTGACGAATCAGTGAGCGAAGTGCCGTGGGATCTGTGTCTCGGGGCCACTCTCAACATCTATCCGCTCACGCCGTCGAGCACGGAGATGTTCTTCACGAAACGGGGACGGGCGAACTACACCGGCTACTATCCGACGGCCGATCTCAAATCGCTCTACGATGCGGCGCGGAGCGAAACTGACGAGAAACGGCGACGAAAACTGTACGCTGAAATTTTCGGAACATTGAGCGAAGAGCAGCCGTACAACTTCGTGATCACGGGCAGGGACATCTACGGGTATCGAGACACCGTCCACGGATCCAGAGGGCGTCAGTACCTCGCAAACTGGAACAGACAGACGTGGTATCGCAACACACAGTGAGTGGACGCGAGCGCTTTTCTACCCGTCAGCGTTTGGCGTTGAAGAGACAGGAACTCAAGCACACAGACGCTTATCCCGTTTGGAACGAGTAATCGAGCGCCGGTGCGCTGTGCGTGAGCGATCCCATGGAGATAACATCGACACCGGTTGTCGCGTAGTCGGGAACGTCCGCAATGGTGATACCACCACTCGTTTCGCTGAGAACGGCATCAGGAAGCATCGTGACGCCGTGTTCTACGTCTCGTGGTGACATATTGTCGAACAGTACGATGTCTGCTCCTGAATCGGCCGCTCGCGCGCCGTCCTCGGGCGTTTCGACTTCCACCTCGATCTTTGTCGCAAACGACGCTCGTTCGCTCAGGCGTTCGATGGCTCGTTCCATCCCCAGTTCGGCGATGTGATTGTCCTTTACCATCACCATGTGCGAGAGATCGAGTCGATGGGTGTCGCCGCCGCCGGCGACGACAGCGCGCTTTTCGAGGCCACGCAGCCCAGGCGTCGTCTTCCGGGTGCAGGCTATTTCGACTGTGTCGCTCACTTCGCGGGCGGCATCGACTGCCGCTCGAGTGCGCGTTGCGATCCCCGATGCGTGGGCGACGATATTGACAGCGCAGCGCTCGCCCCGAAGTACCTCGCGGGCCGCCCCATCCACCGTTAGCACGACTGTCCCGCTCTCGATACGATCGCCCTCCGCCACTCGGAATTCGATTTCGATGTCTGGATCGAGATACGCAAACACGGCACTCGCGGCTTCGAGTCCAGCACTAACCCCCGCCTCCTTCGCAACGAGACGACCGGTCGTCTCCCCTGGCACCTGATTGGTGACATCGTGATGGCCGAGGTCCTCCCTCAGCCACGCTTCGATCTGGCTTCGATCAATCAGCATGTGGCGTCTGCTCCTCGCTGAGGTAGTGACAGCCACTCGACGTGGGATTCTCAGCAGCAGCACGGGCAATGAGGAGTGCCGTCACGCTTTGTCCGCGGAGTTCGTAGAGTTCGCGCGACGTTCGGGTACGGATGTAGGCATCAACTTCCCCTTTCAACCGCCGTAGAACCCCTGTTGCCCGCTTGAGTTCTTCTGGTGTTCGTTCGAGTCCGACGTGTTCGTCCATCACCCGTCGCAGACGAACGGACTTCTCCTCGGCAAAGCGCGCTGGAAGCGCCGGATCACGGTCGAGTAGTTCAGGTGCTTCGATCGGCTGTGGATCGAATCCAGCGGCAGCACCGCCTGCCCGCAGGCCCCAGACTAAGCCTTCGAGCAAACTCGTACTGGCGAGACGATTTGCGCCGTGAACGCCGGTGTGCGAACACTCCCCGACGGCGAACAGTCGATCCAGCGACGCTCGTCCCTCGCTATCGACGGCAATGCCGCCACAGAGGAAGTGCTCGGCTGGTGCGACCGGAATTCCTGCGTCCCAGTCCACACCGCGCGATTCGCACATCTGTGCGAGATCGGGAAACACAGTTGCGAAATCGAACGGAGAAACGTCTAACGTCACCTTTCCCGTCCGGTCGCGCTCTCGGGCGACGGCCCGAGCGACCACATCCCGCGGGGCGAGTTCTGCGTCCGGGTGACAGTCGGGCATGAATCGCTCACCATCGTTGTTACGCAGAACGGCCCCGTCCCCGCGAACGGCCTCGCTGACGAGGAACGGATCCTCACCAACACACACGGTTGGATGAAACTGTACGTACTCCATATCTTGCAGCTCGGCTCCTGCGAGCGCCGCCATCGCAATGCCGTCGCCGGTCGAGCCGTCTGGATTCGTCGACTGCGGATAGAGCGCACCAACTCCACCCGTCGCAAGAACGGTCGAACCAGCGAATGTTGGTTCGATTTCGCCATCGGATTCGAGGTACGCTCCGTGAACGCGCCCCTCATGCGTAATGAGTTCGAGCGCGGCCGTGTCCTGTCGAATTTCGACCGACGGGAGCTCCGCGAGATGCGAGAGGAACGGGCCGAGAATGTGTCGTCCAGTGCTCGCATCGACGTGGAGGATGCGCCGGGTCGAATGTGCGGCTTCGCGTCCGTAGTCGTATCCGGCATCGTCCGCATCGAACGACACGTCGAGCGTCTCGAACAGTACGCTCTCGACTGCTGTGCGCGCGTTTTCGACGAGTACGTCCACTGCATCGGGATCGGCGGTGTCGTCGCTGGCTGAAAGAATATCCTGCTTGAACGAGTCGGGATCATCGCGAGTGACGGCGATGCCACCCTGTGCCCACCACGAGGATGCGTGTTCTGGCTCGGTGGCCTTCGTTGCAAGTGTGACCCGTGCGCCCTCGCGTGCAGCTGCGAGCGCCGCCGCACAGCCCGCGATCCCACTTCCGACGACGAGCACGTCCGTTTTCATACTGATCACACCTCGAGCATCCGATCAAGTGCGATCTGTGCGAGTTCTTTCTCTTCGGGTGCGACTGAAATGACGTTGCGCTCGCGGCCAGCCGCCAACTCCTCAAACACCCATGTCAGGTAGTTTGGATCGACTTGGCGCATCGCGTTGCAGTCCATGCAAGCATCGCCGCACAACGGCACGACGTTCACGTCCGGGTGCCACCGTTGGAGATGGTTTGTGAGGTGGATCTCGGTGCCGATCGCCCACGTTTCCCCCGGCTCGGCGTTCGCCACGGTGTCACAGATCGTCGATGTACTTCCCGCCACATCAGCCGCCTCGACGACCTCACGTCGACATTCGGGATGAACGATAACGTTCGCGTCTGAATACTCCGCGCGAACCTGTTCGATGTGTTCGACGCGGAACCGTTCGTGAACCTGACAGTAGCCGTCCCAGAGGATGATATCTGATTGTGCGACCTCATCAGTGTCCTTGCCCTCTGGATCCCATGGATCCCACTCGGCGATCGCATCTTCCATCCCGAGTCGGTAGGCGGTGTTCTCTCCGAGATGCTTGTCTGGGAGGAACAGCACCTTATCCCCGCGCTCAAGTGCCCACTCGAACGCGTGGTGAGCGTTCGAGGAGGTGCACACCAACCCGCCCTGCTGCGCGCAGAACGCCTTCAGATCGGCGTAGGAGTTCATGTACGTGATCGGAATAATGTTCGCGTCGGGCGCACTGCTGGTTATCTCGGCCCACGCCGCATCGACTTGTAACGCCTCGGCCATTCCGGCCATCGGACAGGAGGCTTCCATCGATGGCAGAATCACCGTCTGATCGTCATCCGTGATGATATCGGCGCTTTCAGCCATGAACGTCACTCCACAAAACACCACATAGGGTGCGTCGGCCTCCGCAGCGCGCTTGCTCAACTCGTAGGAATCACCGATGAAATCAGCGTGCTCGACGATCTCGCGGCGCTGGTAGTTGTGCCCGAGCACGATGACATCCTCACCCAACTCCTCCCGAGCCGCAGCGATGCGCTCGGTTCGCTCAGTCTCTGACAACCCCCGGTACGTGGGCGGAAGCTGCTCCAGGTTGTCGTATTTGAAGAGACTGAGTTCAGTTTCGAACTCTGTAGTTTCCATTTCAGCCATTGATCGGCACCGAAGTTACTCTATCAAAGAAGGCTACGATTGATAAACTTTTTTCTTCAAAAGCAGCCTTCATTGGCAATATTTTCGACTATCTGTGTAACTGGACAGACGCAAGGACGATACGTACGGATTGTTGAGTCCGTAGTAATAATTTGTGCTTGTATGGGATACTATCTCTGCGGTCTGTCACCGTCGCATGAATTCTTTCTGATATGGTAACATAAGTCCCATGTGATACCGTCCTCAATTGCCTCGATTCCGGTAGACGACCGTTCCGTCGACGATGGTGGTGGTAACGTTGATGTCGGCGATTTGATCGGGATCGATTGCCCATGGAGATTGGTCGAGTGCGACGAAGTCAGCGCGTGCACCGACTTCGATGGTTCCCAATCGGTTCTCGTCGAATCCAGCGTAGGCCGCTCCGTTTGTGTACGCCCGCAGTGCTTCAGTAACGGTGAGTCGCTGTTCTTCTGCGGGGGCAGTGACGGCTTGCTGGATCCCAAACAGCGGGTCCAATGGCATACAGTCACTCCCGAACGCGAGGGGAACGCCCGCATCGAGCAGCGCACGATAGCGATTCGTCTCGTCTGCTCGCTCTCGTCCGAGTCGTTCTTCGTAGAGGCCGCCTTCGCGTGCCCACTTGAGGAAATTCGGTTGAACAGACGCGACAATGTCACTATCGGCGAATCGTTCGATGAGTTCGTCAGTTGAAAGCTCAGCGTGCTCGATACGTGCTCGATGTTCGCGTGTCGCGGCCGCATCGTACGCGTCGAGCACCGCTTCAATCGCTGCATCACCGATAGCGTGAGCGGTGAACTGGAATCCTGCTTCATCCGCCTGCTGAACGAGTTCGTGCAGTTCCTCGGGATCGACGACCCATTGGCCGGTTCCACCATTCTCGTACGGTTCGGATAATTTAGCGGTTCGAGCGCCGATGCTCCCGTCGGTGAAGCTCTTTATTCCACCAACGCGGACGAATTCGCTTCCATGGTTTGTCGTCGATCCGACGTCGCAGAGCGCATTGAGATGATCGCTCCAGTAGTTGATTCGCACCCGGAGATCAAGCTTTCCCTTACTATCGAGTTCGCGGTAGACTCGCGGTGCATTCGACTGTCGCACCATATCGTGGACGCCCGTAATACCGAGTTCGTTGGCGCGGTCGCAGGCTGCCGTGATGAGCGCACGCATTTCGTCGTGATCCGGGTTCGTCTCTTGGTAGATGACCGAAAGCGCATCCTCGCTAACGACGCCCGTCGGTTCGCCCTCTGACGTGCGGACATCGTCCGCAGGCATCTCCGAAGCGTAGCGATCGACTGCAACCGAGTTAAGGCTCGCAGTGTGCATGTCTTCGCGAAAGGCAGCAATCGGACGCGTCTCACTCACCTGATCGAGATCCTCGCGCGTCAAGTATCGCCGCTCGTCCCAATCACTCTCGTCGTAGCGGTAGCCGAGAATCCATTCACTCTCGTTATCATACTTCTGATCGTGGTCGTCGTTGGACTGGTCCTCACGCAGCAGTGAAACGGCTTCTTCGGCGGATGTCGCTCCCGAGAGATCGGTGTAAACGAGATATCGTCCGACCATTTCCATATGGGTGTGCGCGTCGATGAAGCCCGGCAATAGGATGTCACCATCGAGGTCAATGACTGTCGTGTCGACTCCTTCGAGGAATT
This sequence comes from Halocatena marina, assembly GCF_023276375.1. Lineage (GTDB taxonomy): Archaea > Halobacteriota > Halobacteria > Halobacteriales > Haloarculaceae > Halocatena > Halocatena marina. The sequence continues at coordinate 3,446,506 of NZ_JALLPK010000001.1, forward strand.
CGATCTCGTAGTTCCTGTCGATCCGAATGATCTCGCCATCACGGATGGCGAGTGCCTCGTGTGTTTCATCAGGTGTGGTGAGCGTGTGTATCTCCGCGTTGATAATGATGCAGTCTGCGGCGTCGGTCATACCGGGAGAGAGAAGCGAGAGGGCAAAAGACTGCGGTCTGTGTGTGGCGGCAACCGTCTACGATTCCACGTGAGAGATTTTCTATTGACGACACGGTGTGCGCTCTTCGTTCCAGCTATCTCTCGAATCACGCACGTTTCGCCGTTCGACGCTGGCTCCGTCGAAATGTAACTCTGTGGGCTGCTCGCACCAGTAGTGCTACTCGACTGTGTGCGATGTAACAGAACGCCAAAGCACGGGGAGATGATCCCGTACTATATTTAGCATGTAACGGATGTTCCGAACAAAACAACTTATCTTTTTCGTCCGTCAATATCCATCATGGATCAGACAGACGGCGACGCTTCGGATGCACGCGAGACCGTGATCGCGGCGATAGAGCGCTCTGCGGAAGTGTACGGGTTAAAGCGCAGTTACGGCCGTCTCTACGGTATTTTGTTTTTCGAATCGGAGCCGCTGTCACTCGATACGCTCGTCGAACAGAGTGGCTACGCAAAATCGACAGTGAGCAACGCGATGGGTGCGCTCGAACGGTTCCACATCGTTCATCGTCGGAGCATCCCCGGGGAGGGAAAACGCGCGTACTTCGAGGCAGAAACGGATTTCTGGTACGTCTTTCAGCAGTTTCTCCAGCAAGAGATACAACGCGAGATCGACATTATGACACGCGCGCTCGAACAGGCCGAAACGATTCTCGAAGCGAGTGACGAAGATCGTGCCGAGCGCGATCTCGAACGAGTACGGCAACTTCAGCGGCTGTATCGACGATCTGAAACCGTTATCGATCTGGTCACCAGTCTGTCGTTCTCACGAGTCCAATCGTTGCTCCAGCAAGACGACAACGATGCGTCTTAGTCACTCCGGTATCGATCCTACGATATGACTACTGCAGCGGATCTCGCGGATCGAGTTCTGTCTGGTGATCTCGCTTTGCACGAACTCGAAGCACACACAGACGCCGACACCGCCACCAAAGCTCGACGCATCCTACTGGCGCAGAACGCGGATGCAGATGCAGATGCGGATGTCGATGTAGACTTCTCGACGATTGGTGATTTCTCGTTCGATGCAGCAACGGCCGAATCTGCCATCGAGAACATGGTTGGAGCGGTTCAGATCCCAGTCGGTATTGCTGGTCCACTCACCATCGACGGTGGAGCGCTACCGGACGGCAAAACACACTATCTGCCGCTCGCCACCACTGAAGGGGCGCTCGTTGCTTCGGTGAACCGTGGCTGTTCGGCTATTCAAGCCGGTGGTGGTGCAAACGCGCGCGTTCTGCAATCGATGATGACTCGTGCGCCAGTGTTCCGCGTCCGGGACGTCCACGAAGCAAGTGCAGTCGTCTCGTGGGTGCGTGACAATGAAGACAGACTCGCTGCGGCAGCGATGGAGACGACCAACCACGGCGAACTCACTGAGCTGACACCCTACGTCGTTGGTGACTCAGTGTTTCTCCGATTCGGGTACGACACGAAAGATGCGATGGGAATGAACATGGCCACCATCGCCACACAGGCCGCCTGCGAGGTCCTCGAGAGCGAGACCGCCGCTGATCTCATCGCGCTTTCGGGGAATCTCTGTACGGACAAAAAGCCTGCCGCAATCAACGCCATCGAAGGACGCGGCCGCACTGTCGCCAGCGATGTCGTCCTCACACGCGAACAGGTCAAAGATCGACTCAAAACGACGCCCGAGGCGATCGAAGAGGTAAACACACGAAAGAACCTCATCGGGAGCGCAAAAGCAGGCAGTCTCGGCTTCAACGCGCAGGCAGCGAACGTCGTCGCTGCTGCGTTTCTCGCAACCGGGCAGGACGCCGCACAGGTTGTCGAGGGTGCAAATGCCATCACGACCATCGACGTACGCGATGGTGATCTCTACGCGAGCGTGACCATCGCTAGTCTCGATGTCGGTACGGTTGGTGGCGGAACAAAACTCCCGACACAGTCTGAGGCACTCGATATCCTCGGCGTGCGTGGTGGTGGTGACCCTCCCGGAACGAATGCAGACGCGCTCGCAGAACTCATCGCTACTGGCGCGCTCGCGGGTGAACTCTCGCTGCTGGGTGCGCTTGCTTCGAGCAATCTCGCATCCGCACACGAACAACTCGGTCGGTAGCTACCCAAACAAACAGCACAGTCTCTCACCCGAATCGGATGCGTTCTGAAAAGTTCAATGTAATCGAAAGCGTGTAGAACGCCACCAGAACGATCGTTAAAATGCCGGTCAAGATTGCATCATTCGAAGTGAGTACATCGAGTACGGTCCCGGGGCCGACAAGTGTGTTGATCACTGCAACCGCTAACAGCACAATCAACGCCCCATAAAACCCAACAATGGAGTATCCTAGCTCCGGAATTTTGTCCGTGGTATCCGCGTGAAGGACGACGATGAGCGCCCCGACGAACAGCGGAGCGAGATGCCAACCGGTCGGCTCTTTCATCAACAGTATTCCTCCCGTCATTATCGCAAACAGACATCCGGTAACCGTGACCAACTCCATCCCCCAGTCTGGCGTCGATGTCATACGTAATAGCAATAGTATACCTCTATTAATCTTTCTATATATATTACCCTAGATCATGATGTGTAACTCTATTTCTTACTCAAATATGATCTTAGAGTGTCTGTAACGAGTTATACTTCTGTTTCGGAAAATGATCTGTATCTCTCAATTTCGTCGTGTGTTTTTCGTTAAGGTGTCGAAAAGCATCTCTATGAAACCTCCGAACGCGTAGAACATTTCTCGAAGCGATGGACGAGCTAATCGACAACACCGACCGGGTTTGCGAGTCCGTCCAAGCGACCTTATGATGATCACCGACAATTCTGCTGGTACATCGCCGCGTGTTCGGGACAGAACGCCGGTTCGCGGAGCTGTGCGGTAACGACATCTGGCTGTCGGTGCGGATTCGAGAGCCGACAGCGTTCGTTCTCGCAGAATGCTTCTCCGGTGGCGAGATAATGAACTGCGCTCAGCACGTACCCTTTCAGCGCGTCCGTCGTTCGTGGGTCGTCTTCAATGAGGAACTCGCCGTCGACCTCGTTTTCGAGCACCTCTCGGGGCGGTGGATCTCCCGTCACGAGTGCGTGGCGCTGTTGTGCTTCGTAGTAGGCCTTTGGCTTCGCGGGAGCCTCATACAGCCCTGGCACGGACACGAGCGCGGGCTGTCCAAGCACACTCACCCGCTTGTGCCAGCGTCCGTCGTGATCTCCCCATGTGCCGAGTACGCGATCGAGCAGGATGATGTGGGCGTGATCGAGCGAATCTGTCGGAAGTCGCTTCCGGAGTGCATCCTGTACGGCTTGTCCGTCGTAGATCACGCCGCCACCGCGCTCGGGTTCAGAGAGCACACGCTCTTCGTACCGAACGATCCCGAGCAGTTCGCTCCCTGTATCCTTCTCGTACGGGGAGAGCACCCGCGCCCGAGCGAACTCCCGTGGAAGTTCCTCGTCTGCACCGTCGAGTAGCCGATCTTCGAGAGAAACCTCTGCTGCGATGCGTTCGCGGAGCCAGTCCGCGATTGCCCCGCAGTCTGTGATCGTGGTGGGAGCGCGATAGAGCGAGAGTTGCTCGATCATTCGCGTCTTAATCGTCAGCAGGCGCCGCCCGCGTCATCGTTACTGGCTCGGCATCGACGCCGAGTTCGTCGATAGCAACTTGGGCCGCTCGCTTGCCAGAGAGCAACATGGCACCGAACGTCGGTCCCATGCGAGGCAGTCCGTAGGTGGTGGCAACAGCCATCCCGGTAACGATGAGACCGTCGTGAACCAGTCCGGTGTGCTCAACGACTGCGTCTTCGCTTTTTCCAACCCACATCGAGTCGTGACCGGGCGAGTCGTGACCGGGCGCACCGTACTGGCCGTCCCCAGTCTTGTCCATTCCGGCGTTCGTTTTCGCATCCTCGATACCAGGTGCGTTCAGTACACCACGTTGATCGAGTTTCGTGATCGCCATCGCGTCGTGACCCGTCGCATCGATGACTAAGTCTGCCTCGACCGCGATCGGGTCGACGCACGTGAGTTCACGCGGCAGCGCGTGAACTGGCGTCCAGTTCATGACGATCCCACCAATGCGATGATCCTCGCGGATCACGATATCCGTGAATTCAGTCATATTCTGAACTTTCGCACCAGCATCACAGGCCGCTTTAATGAGTGCAGAGCACGCGTGCGGACCGTTTGCGACGTACAGCCCCTCGCTGTCTTTGGCACGCCGATGATCGACATCGAGATCATCGAGCACCGATTCGGCGGGCGATCGGACAGTTACCTTGTTCATCAAAAAGCCACCGAGCCAGAATCCACCGCCGAGATAGTTGTTCTTCTCGACGATCATCGTCTTCACACCCCGTGAAGCAAGCTCTGTCGCAGCCATCAGTCCCGACGGCCCACCGCCGACAATGATGACGTCGCTGTCTGAGAAATCCATGAACTCCTCGGTCCACTCTTGACCGATCGCACGCGTAACGTCAGCCTCGCCAACCTCACTGAATTTCTCGAATTCCGCTTCTGATTCCGATTGTGATTCTGATCCAGACATACAACTCAGTGGTATACCTCGGTGGTGATGGATGTTTCGGTCTTACAGGATTTTAAACTATAACAAAGTAATTGAATTATAATATTTAAAAATTAATAATAAGTTAGTTCACAGACGGAAGCACGATCTACTGGCGATTCCAGTCTCGCTATGCGTGACGGTCAGTATTTCCCGTCTCGTTGGTTAGAAAAACAGTCTCGATACGTCCGTCTCAGTCGCTCCCATTTCGGATCACGCGTTCTGCGTCTGCTAAGATCGCTTCCCGGTCGAACTCATCAATGATAGTTCTCATCTCTTCGAGTGTCGAACTTGCTCTTTGAAGCACGCGCGCGTGAGTGGTGATCGCTGGAATCGCACGGATTGCGTTGTCGATAATGGGGACAGTGGACGCCTGTTGTGAGCGCGAAAGCGGGTTGAGATCGATAACGAGCTCTGTCTTTCCCATCGCAGCAAGTGCTTCGGCACGGTCACCGTCTTCGAGCGGGACGAGAACCACATCGGCAGCGTAGATGCCGTCAGAATCGACTTTTGCGCGCTCGTGGTCCAGTCCAGGAATACGTTCATCAGCAGTTGTTCCCTTAACCTCGCTTGCTCCGTGTTCGTGGAGGTGATCCACGATGGCATGAATGCGCTCCTCGGTGCGGTTAAACAAGTTCACTTCGAGATCGGCGTCGGTCACCTCAGCGAGCTCGACGAGTTCTTCGGGCACGAGTGCAGCGACGTTACCGTTTACCGAGAGGACGGGTTGCTCTGCAAGGAGGAGATGTGCAGCTGCAACGCGCTCTGCCCTGTCGGCGCTCGGAATCGTTCGCTCCCCAAGGAGGTAATCGAAGGCTTCGCCGCGTCCTTGGGCGATAAGGCCCTGTGTACTGGTGATACCCTTCTTCACACCGTCCTCGATTCGGTGTCGGGTGAGAAGTGATTGATAGCGAGGATGACTTTCGGGTACCTCGATCTCGCTCATGAATTTGATTCATCGGGCAGGCCTGAAAAGTAGCGCTATTCGATCCGTGCGCCGTTAGCAATGTGACAGGTTGCGGGGTCGTAGCCCGCCGACGAAAGCCCATCATCGAGTGCGAACACCGTTTCACCGAGCATTGCCATCGACGCTTTGCCACCGTTCTGGTGAACGTCTTCGACAGTTGATCTGACGCGTTCGGTCACGAGTCCGGCTTCGCGGGCGAACGTCCACGACACGGTCATGAATCGATCGAGGGTCGGTCGTTCGAGCAGGGAAGCAAGTGCTTTCTCTCCCGCCCGTGAGAGCTGATCAGTGTCTCCACCAATAATTGCGGCCGTATCCAGTCCACCGAAGGTGACGTATTCGACGCGTGAGCGGGCAGGAAGACCGTCGAACTGTCCACGCGGTGGCGCACCCGGTTCGAGCCGGATTGGGATCCCTCCACGCGCTTGTCCGACCACGTCTCCGAGACCGGTGCCGGCCTTGACTTCGGCCGCGTGAGCGACTGTGACGAGTTCATTTTCAGTGTATCCTCCGTCCATGGCTGCGTTCGTCGCCAGTGCCGTCCCGAGCGCACTCGCTCCTGATACTCCGAATCCTGCGCTCACAGGGAGCGGCGTCTCGGCTTCGACCCGTGCCGTCACGCCGAGACGATCGAGCACTCCCTTGACGGCAGCCATCGACCCCCGTTGGTCGTTCAACAGGATCGTAGTCTCGTCCGCGAGGTCGACGGTGACGCGAACACCATCCGAAAGTGCAAGCCCCGCGCCGCGTGAGCCTGCTATCGTCGGGTCCTCGTGCGGATGCGCACTGAAAAAGCCAGTCACGTGGCCGGGAACAAACGCTCGCAGACTCATCGAACGCGAATGAGGGAGTCGTTCCCTTGAATGTTACAATTCGTGATGATTGGGCTGTCTTCTCTCATTGTTTACTCCTCTCTTTTACTGTTGCTGATGCGCCGCTCAGCCCTTGTGAAACTCCTAGCTCGTTTCGCGTTGAGTGTGTCTGTTCCCCACCGGTCGAGCTGTCTGGTCGACCACTGCGGGAGACGCAGTAGTGTCGGTCGATCTCTTCGTCTCTTCTCGTTTGTTGGTGGGAGGTCGACGACGCCAGACTGAATGATGGGCGCATCGCCGCTGCACGTGCTGTCGTTTCGAGTGGTTCCTGTTCGTGCTTGCCTGCGCTCCCCAGCAGGGCGTCGGTCATGTTCAACCGTCGTGATCCACGGAGATGCTCGTGTCGATTCTCAGTCGATCATAGTCCGTCAGGCGAGAGCTCGTGAACACCCGTTTACTACCTCCAGCTACTCTCCTGTGCAGTAGCGTTCGATGAGTCGTCCACAGATTCAAATACGATTACGTTGTAGTACAATGTATACATGCCATCGATCAGTGCCCGAATCCCCGATCAGGAAGCCGAGACGCTAGATGAGGTTGCTGCGCTGTTAGGAGAAGACCGAAGCACGACGATTCGGCGCGCGCTCGCGGAGGGATTGTCTGACCTGCGGGTACGCGTCGCTGTCGAGCAGTACCAATCTGGTGACGTATCGGTGAATCGAGCGGCTCGCATTGCAGGTGTTAGCCTTGCAGAATGGCTCGAAATTGCCCGAGAGCGGAATTTGACATCACAACTAACGCCGGATGATCTCGAAGCAGATGCTGAGGCCGCCCGCGATCTATGAGGATCTATGTTGATGCAAGCACGTTCATCGCTCTCGGTGCTGTCGGTTCCCTCAATCTTCTTTTCAGTTTCGATGGCGGGATAGTCGCTCTTCCGACCGTCGTTGACGAAGTAACAAGCGAACCCGCCGCGACGAATCTAGAGCGATTTCTTGAAACAGACGACATCTGTAAGCGTTCGCGGACGACTGATGCTAATCTCGAACAGGCACAGTCTGTCTTGGATGCGGCCGAACTGAACGGCAATGTCCATCTCGTTGCGAGTGTTCTCGCCCACACTGACACGAATGAACCGGTCGGTATCGTCTCTGACGAGCGACGCGTCCGCACTGTCGCTCGTGGATTCGGGGCGACAGTGACCGGAACGGTCGGCGTCATCGTTCGTGCCGTTGAGGAGGGATACGCGAGAGATGATGCGAGAGCACTCGTCCGGCGGATCGACAGCAACGGTCTCCACATGACCGGCGAACTCCGCGAGAAAGCAGATACGCTCATCGACGAGGCAGCTAACCGATCGAAATAACGAATAGTGGATCGATTGCCTTTCCGGCCTGTGGTTACGGCGAGAGCCGTTGGCGGTCGCGCGGGAAGAGGACAGCCTCGCGGATGTTGGGAAGGCCGAGCATCGTCGTGACGAGACGCTCGACGCCGTAGGCCCAGCCCGCGTGTGGTGGCATTCCGTATTTGAACATCTTCGTGTAGTACTCGAACGCTTCGGGTTCGAGTCCCTGCTGTTCGAACCCTGCAACTAGCTCGTCGTATCGGTGCTCGCGCTGTCCACCGGAGACGAGTTCCATCCGTGGATGCATGAGATCAAAGCCTTTCGAGAGATCGGGATCGTCGTCGTCGTCCTGAATGTAGAACGGTTTGATCTCGCTCGGCCAGCCGGTGATGAAGTAGTGGCCCCCCACGTCTGCACCCAAGGCCGTTTCCGCTTCGGTCGAGAGATCGTCACCCCAGACCAGTTGTTCATCGAGCTCACCAGTTGCGTTGATGCGTTCGATTGCTTCCTCGTAGGTGAGTCGAGCAAACGGCTCAGTCGGAACGTCGAATTCGTCCGCGAGATCGAGCACTTCGAGCTGTGGCTGGCAGTTGGCCTCGACAGCCTCGTAGGCAGCGCGAAGCGTCCCTTCACAGACATCCATTGCCTCGTGGTGATCGATGAACGCGCTTTCGAAGTCGATCATCGTCGCCTCGTTGAGGTGGCGAGGCGTGTTGTGCTCTTCAGCGCGGAAGATGGGTCCGATTTCGAAGACGCGCTCTAAGCCAGAACCAACCATCAACTGCTTGAACAGCTGTGGGGACTGGTTCATGAACGCTTCCTGACCGAAGTAGGTGATGGGGAACAGCTCCGTTCCACCCTCAGTTCCCGTTGCGACGATTTTCGGCGTGTTGATCTCCGTGGACCCGACCGACCGGAAGTACTCGCGGACAGCTCGGAGCACTTCGGCACGAATCTCGAAGATCGCCTTGCTTTCCTCGCTGCGGAGATCGAGCGTCCGGTTGTCGAGACGCGTTGGTAGTTCGGCGTCAACTTTTCCGGATGGGTCGAGCGGGAGTTCGGGTTCGGCAGGGGCCAGCACCTCGACTGACTCGGGAACGATTTCGACGCCAGTCGGAGCGCGTGGTTCCTCCTCGACTTCACCAGTGACGCTGACGACGCTCTCGCGTGTGACGTTGGTCCCAGTCTCGACGAGTGATTCGTCCATCTCGTCAGTAGCGAACTTGACTTGAATCTTCCCCGTTTGATCCCGAACAATGAGGAAGGCGATTCCTCCGAGATCGCGGATCTCGTGCGCCCATCCGGCGACCGTGACCCGCTCGCCCGGTTCGGCGTCCGCAGTATACGTTCGATCTTCCATATCCTGACCTCACGGTCGGGCGTCTTAAGCCCGGCCAATTCTTTCGCAGTGGACGTGGCGTGTTTTCATCACGTTACTTATCTCGACGGAAGCGCCATGATAGTCGCAACCACACTTACTCCGATCGCCGGCGAACGTCACTAGTGGGATGAACCATGAGCAAACCAGAGATTCCCGGTTACACCTTCGGTGAGCGGTCAGTCCCGGACGCTCCGATCGAGATGGATGAGTTCGAACGCCTGAAACAGTCTGTGATGTTCTCGGACGAAGACGATCGATACCTACGGATGGCCGGCGAGGTACTGGACGGACAGACCGATGAGATCCTCGATCTGTGGTACGGGTTTGTCGCCGACCACGATTTCTTACTATACTACTTCACGGATGGGCACGGAACCCCGAACGAGGAGTATCTCGAACGTGTCAGAGATCGGTTTGGTCAGTGGATTCGCGATACGTGTGATACTCCGTACGGCCGCGACTGGCTCGATTACCAGTTCGAGATCGCTCGTCGTCACCACCGGACCGAAAAAAATCAGACGGACGAGGTCGACGCTGTACCAAATATCGATCTCCGATACGTCATCGGGTTTATTTACCCTATTACGGCGACAATCCGCACGTTCCTCGAAAACAGTGGCTACAGCGATGCGGATGTCGACAAAATGTATCACGCGTGGTTCAAATCTGTGACACTGCAGGTGTCAATATGGAGTTATCCATACACGACGGACGACGACTGGTAAACACGTCTCTCCGTGCGATCGTATCCCGAATAGTCGGGATTGTGCGGCGTTAGGACGGCCGGATTTCCCGTTTCATATCGTTTGCGCCTTTGACGGTTTCACGGACAGCGTCGACACCTTCGTCGTGAACGAGATCGCCAACGATGACAGTGTCTGCGTGCTGGGCCATTTCGTGAGCAGAGTCGTAATCGTGAATGCCGCCACCGTAGAAGAGACTCGCCGTATCGAGTGTCTCGTGGGCTGCCTGAACTATTTCGGGATCGCCCAGCGTGCCGGAGTACTCAATGTAAACGATCTGCTGTCCGAACATTTTCTCGGCAACTTCGGCGTAGGAAGCGACTTCGTCCGCTTCGAGATCACAGTTGGATTCCGTCACTGTGGCGACCGACGAGTCTGGATTGAGGACGATGTAGGCTTCTGTGAACGTCTTTTCCCAATTGATGTCACCATCGAGCCGCACCCACTCCTTGTGAACGCCGGTCGTCCAAGCGACGTCCCCCGCGTTAAAAACGACGGGAATAAGATATCCGTCCAGTGCATCTGAGTGAACGACTGCACCGTCGTGACTCGGTTCGATGTACACCGGGAGCTGGTATTTTCCACACGCCTCGATGACGCGGCTCATTTTCTCTTCGGTCATCCCTGTGGTTCCACCGACAGCAATAGCGTCGGTGCCCGTCGCACACACGTCCTCGAACGTCTCCCCATCGATGAGTGTCTTATCGGGATCGATCTTGACGATGTGATCCCAGTCGTCCCACGGATTCATGTTTCTCTCCACCCGACCCCCAGACAAAACGGCTTCGGAACGACGAGCACGGAGGTATTACGCACTACCCTTCCACGATAGTCATCGTTCACAGTGCCAATCGCGCTTGCTGTCTTAGTATCTGCCTACTCGTTTGCGAGCCGTTGGATCGTTTCGCTCAGCACATCGACGCCGATCGGGAGCGACGTTTCGTCCACGTCGAAGGTCGCGGTGTGATGTCCACCGGGATGGTCAGTTCCAACGCCGATGTAGGCTGCCGTGCCGCCGTTGTCTTGGACGCGTTGCATGAGATAGGTGGCGTCCTCACTTCCACCGAGGCTGTCCCGATCGAGAACAGTTTCTACGCCATCCGTGTCGCTCGCCACATCAGAGACAATCTTGACGATCTCGTCGTCGCTTCTTGCACTCGGAGCGTCTCCTACTGATTCGATATCGACCGTACAACCGTGCATTTCGGCAGCGCTTTCGATAACGCGCATCGCCCGCTCTTGCATGTATGCTTTGAGTTCGGTCGTCTCTCCGCGGACTTCGCCTTCGAGCCGAGCTGTTTCTGGGATGATGTTCGTCGCGCTGCCTCCCTCGATGACGCCCGGGTTGACGCGTGTCGCACCGTCTTCGTGTCGAGGAATGGCATAGAGATTTTGCACTGCAGCAGCGAGCGCCTGCACTGCGTTGTCTCCTTTGCTCGGCTGTGCACCTGCGTGAGCGGGTTCGCCGGTGAACGTCGCCTCGAAGTGATGTACCGCAAGAAAGCCGTCGATTCCGGCGACGATTTCGCCCGTTGGATGATCGAGACCGACGTGGGCAGCGAGCAAATGATCACAGTCGTCCAACTGTCCACTCTCTGCGATCGCCTTCCCGCCGCCAATGACTTCCTCAGCAGGCTGGAAGACGACTTTCAATGTTCCCTCGAAATCGCTCTCGACGATGGATTCGATGACGCCGAGTCCGTAGGTGGTGTGTGCATCGTGACCGCAGGCGTGCATCGCATCCGTTTCGGAGCGAAATCCTTCGGCTACAGGGGTGTGGTTCTCATCAGTGCTCTCAGAACGCGGAAGCCCGTCGATGTCGACCCGGAGACCGATCGTTGGTCCTTCTCCCTGTTGAATGACGGCAAGCACACCGGTGACACCGCCCGCCGTCTGGTCGAGAACGTCTTCGCGCGCACCCGCATCGCGGGCCGCCTCGTACCAGCGGTCGATCTCCTCATCGTCAGGAACTCCCATACGCGAATCGGCATCAATAAGATCGGATCCAACGAGCAATGTGTCGACACCGATTGATTCGAGTTCGTCGACGATACGACTCGTGGTACGGAACTCACGCCACGCTGGCTCTGGATGGCGGTGAAGATCGCGGCGAAGGGAAACGAGTCGATCGTACTGTCCGTGACTCATACTCTCCCGTGGAGGAGCGGGAATATAAAATACGACTCTCTTTGAGTGCCATCGAATTAGGTCCGACCTGCTCCCGTTCTGCGCTCGACATCGACCTCAACGTGGATATCGTCGGGAAAATCACGGCCAGCAGTCGCACGAGCAAATTCGCTATGGCCGATGATGTGTATTGTTCGAGTGTAGATGGTATACCGCCACGAATCGATCAGTCCGCCGTCTCTTCCAGGACAGTTCGAGAGTGGAACACGAACCGCGTTCGGTGATTTCGAGTGTGGGCCTTTCAACTCAGCACCCTTTCGCTTGGCTGTCTGTTTGATGTCGTTGACGACGTCATCGAGAACGCGACGGTCGCCGCTCGTGAACCGGAGTGTCGTAACGAAGGTCATAGCAACTTTCCCACGGCTAACAATAAAAACTCGTTCATCAGTTATGCGTCCCCCATCTCTGTGGTGAATGATTCTACTCCGTGTAACAGACGTCTGAGGCGGAGCTACTGCGATCCTCCGTGCGACTGGTGCGTGTCGATCGAAACTTTCGTAGGTGTTGTGAGAAAAGATGGCCAGGTCGATATTCTCTTAACTGAGGGTAGATTACTGTTATACATGATTGAGGCCACGAGCGCCGGGGCAATCCTGTTCCGTGATACGCGTGGCCGTCGTGAGTACTTGCTCCTCAAAAGCCGAACGGGTGATTGGGAATTCCCGAAAGGCGGCGTTGAGGGGACCGAAGAGCTACAGCAGACGGCCATCCGCGAAGTCGCAGAAGAGGCTGGTATCGACAACATCCGGCTCATCGATGGATTTCGAGAGGATTACGACTACGTCTTCCAGGCTGGTAGCAGCACAATCCACAAAACAGTCCATCTGTTCATTGCGAAATCGTTCGAAGCGAGCGCAGAACTGTCGTCGGAACACAATGATTTGCAGTGGCGCGATTACGAACAAGCGATCAACACACTCACCCAAAACGGACCGCGATCCGTCCTCGAGAACGCGCATGTGTTTCTCGAAAATGGTGGGTTGAACAACTGATACCGCTATCAAACCACCGCTTTGAGACAACGGAAATTGATACAATAACATAGAAACCGTGATCGATGTGTGGTTGATGGGACGCGCTACTGTGATGAATACCTGTAAATCACGAATGAGAGGACCGTGACATCGCCCGAGTTCACGTTCGAACTCCGTGTTTGCCAGTGGGCCGAGCAACACTGGCCACCCAGCCGATCAGCCACTGCCAGCAACGGTGAGAGCGACGGGGCAGCTCCGACCAACACCAATCCTGAACGAGTGCTGATTGCTCGTCAGCTCGGCACGAAACACCGGCGCTGGGACACTATTGTTATCGAAAGCGATCGGCAACGACTCGCTGAACGGGCACGATTTGGTTCCGAACGGCTCAATTCTGATCTCCTGCACGTCGTTCAGAACGCGCCCTCAGAGTGGGTCTACTACCGGGATGTGCTCCCCGATCCTGGCTATCCATGGCGATACGTCCGCGATGCAATTCACGTGGCCGATGATCGAGGAATCATCGAAACTCGCCGGCAGGGAAATCGCATCGAGATCCGTCGCAAGTGGCCGTACCCCGACTGGGTTCGCCGTATCGTAGCGATCGAGAACAAACCCGACCTCGATGCGAGTGCAGCTGATTCTCTCTCGGATCAGCTACAACGTGATGTCGCACTCTCGCTTGCGGATGAGGTCTGGGTAGCAACACGAACGACCGGCGCGACGGTCGAACCAGCGCTTCTCGAACGTCTCCCGATTGACGTCGGTATTCTCACTGTGGATCGCGCGACCGAGCGCAAGTCGCTCGATGTGACGGTAGCGTGGCATCCTCGTTCGCTCGATAGTGGCGGTGTCGGTACGCGTATTCTTGATCGTCCCGACGGTGGCGCGTACGACCACTCTGCAGCCCAATTCGAGTACGCTGACACCGACTGGAAAGCCACAAAACGACTCGAAATAGCCGAACGAGCGTACGAACGAGGCTGGCGTTCGTACGTCGAAACGATGCGCCCGGACTGTCGTCACTTCACCCTCTGCTGTTCTGCTGGTGACTCGCTCCCGTGGTGTCAAGCGAAGAATCGATCGCAAACGTCCAGCGAGTGTTCGGGGTCGTGTCCGTCGTTCGAACCGGAACCTCCCACGTGGCGCACACACGGCTGGCCCATCGAAGGCGGTCCCGGAAACGGCCTCAAGCATCTCCTCGACCGTCAACGGGAGCGCCAACGTCGGTACTGATAACGTACAGATTCAGCTCACACGCGTTATTCGAGTACTTCGACGGTTATCTCGCTTCGCTCGATGGCGAGTCGGAACGTCGGGACTGTCTTTTGAACGACCTCGACGAGTCCCCGGTCTTGGAGCTTCCGGAGCGCAGAGCGCACCTCGTCTGTCGTTGGATCGAGCCCGGTGTCACGTACCCCATGAAGCACCGAGACGACGCTCTCTGGTTCCGCGTCTGGCTCTGCAATCACATCGATAATACACGCCTGCAGTTCGGGAACGCTGAGAACATCCTCGTCTGATTCCATCCCTACTAGTTTGGCGGCTTCCGGCGTTGCGCGGATCAGACTGTTCTCATCGCGGTAGTAATACTCCTTTAGCTCCGACTCGAGGTACTGGTGAATCTCACTTCCACTGTCGATCCCCCACCGATCTTGTAATTCTTTGTTCTTGGTCGGCTGGAGGGCTACTACGTCCGCAAGTCGCTCTTTCGCTTCGTCGGAAAGTGTCACTACCGTCGGTTACGAGCGTGGGATACATCGAAGTTGCGACATCCCACGCTTGTGATCTCCCCAACTGTCACTCCTCTTACGGTCGTTCTGTCATCTTCGATACTACCGGATCGATGGCTGGGTATCGCAGGTCTCCAGCTGCGATAGCACTCAACTATGCTGTAACGAAGGCACGACAGTTCAGTCAGCCTTCGTCTGGTGATTCGAACCCGCCAGTGTCACCAGCACGATCCGACCCACTGTCTTCGAGAGAGACCGATTCCTGTGCGCCTTCGACCCAGTTGGAAATGTTGTCTGCAATATACTCTTTCGAGCCGAGTGCCCCGCCAACACCGACAGCGATAATGAACGCGATAGCAAGCGCGCCAAAGAGTGCGGTCATCACGATCGTAAAGAGCGTGTTGAGAATGGAGGCTTCGAACCCAGCCGTTTGGAGTGCCATCGTAATCGTGAGATAGTAGATGAATATTTTAATGCCGGTTCCGATGAGGTCGGTCAGTCGACGGGTATCCGTATCGGCAATCTGAGTGCCGATCCAATCACCCAGCCAGATTCCGACCAACAGCACGATGAAACCACCGATGAACTGGGGAATGTACGCGGTGATTGTGGTAAGCAGCCCTGAGAGAATCGGAATGTTGAGCGTATCAGCGGCAGCGATGAGTGTAAGGAAGTAGACGTACAGCGCGACGATCTGCCCGATGAGTCCACCGAGTCCACGCCTTGCGGTGAGTCCTTCGAGAGGTGTCCCTTTGAGATGTACGTCGAACCCGAACCCTCCGATGAGGTCAGCGATGATGTCTTCGAGAACACGCCCGATGATGAACCCGATAACGAGAATGATCGCGGCTCCGAGGATGACTGGCAGGTACGCCCCGATATCCGAGAGTAACTGAGTGAGTATCTGAATTCCGAGAATATCGGCAGCAGCCAATACCGCGAGGTAGTAGATGAAGTACTTCAACAGTTTCCCCAGTCCGCGGGAGAGCCCTTCACCGTCGCTGTCTTTGTCTCCTAGCGGTGTCCCCCGGACGAATCGTCCGAAATTAGCCTCCTGAAGGACCGTTGTAACCACCCTTCCCAACAACCGACCGAGAACCCATCCGACGATCAGCACGATGATCGCCGCGACGAGTCGAGGGAGGAATGACGCCACATCCGAGGCAATATCCCCGAGAATTTGCTCTCCTCCCAGTTGAAGTACGATTCGGTTCATGTCTTTTATACTAGATATCATTGTTGATCGTCGGTTGATAGCACATATTTTGTTTGCTAAATTTAATGTGTGCTACCACATTTGTAATTGAGGCTTGGCACTAATTAAATATGGTGATTATTATTGTCTATAGAATATACCTATAGAAATAATTTATTATTACGGGTAGAATTGACTAATTGGTTAGAGCTATGGAAGTATTAGCAATGTATGGCTTGTTGGGCAATCTGACGAATTCTGTTTGTAAGCCAAGTCGATCAGAATAACATACGTTAGGTGACAATTAACTACTGGCCTGATTTGATTGGTTCTTATATTGACATTCAGTAAATTTGGTACAAAATTCAATCGAGCGCCACTAGATGACCGCCGCGAACGTCACGGCGCAACTCTAATCGATATACTGTGACACTGTTGACTCGTGGCTTGAGATAGGTGGCTGATGATAACAGGCTCACTCACCGGTGTCTCATTTGGGTTTTGTACACAACGAGTAGCAGGAGTCGATGAGAACGATCTTCGACTTTTTTAGAGGCTAACGACTGAACCAACGTAGATTACGACGACGAGGAAAATCCAGACAGCATCGACAAAGTGCCAATACATCGAGACAGTACTGACCGAAATGTGGCGTTCAGCGGAGTACTGGCCGTACAACGAGCGGATAAAGACGATGCCGAGAAGGGCCCCACCGAGTGAGACGTGCAGACCGTGGAGTCCCGTTAGACCGAAGAAGGCGCTTGCGAAGATGCCTTCGGTGAGCGTGAATCCTTCGTGGATAATGAACTCGTAGTACTCATACACCTGTCCACCGATGAAGACGATGCCGAGAAAGAGTGTTAGACCGAGCCATCGAACGAATCGTGAATGATTCCCCTTCAGGAGTGCGAGGTGGGCGAGGTGAAGCGTAACACTGCTCACGACCAGAATCAACGTATTGACCAATACGATCGCGCCGAGCAGTCCCTCTGGAATATGGGTACCTGCCCAACTTCCACCGGCACGAATGAAGAAGTAGTAGACGAACCCGGCACCGAACGTTGCGATTTCACTCCCGAGAAAGAGCAACATTCCGAGGCGGAGCCCACGACCACTCGACTCAGACGCTTCACCGCTCCAGAAGTCGACGACGAACGCGTGGTACAGCCAGCCGTAGAGACCAGCGAGGAAGACGAGTGTGCTTGCGATGAATACGATCGGACCGGCGAGTGGATCTACGAGCGGTTCGTCACCGTTACCCAGAATGAACAGTCCGGCACCAATATAGAGGCCGGCCCCTCCGAAAGCTGCGATGAATGGCCACCAACTCGCCTCGCCGAAGCCGCGCGGCCAATCCTCAACGGCTGGCAAGTGGTGGTGTTCATCGTGTTCTTCCGTTGTCTCCATTGCCATATCCACGCTTGCAACCGCGACGGCAAAAAGCCTCCCAAACGACCGTGTCGAAATACTCCTTGGATCCTACATCCGATGTAGTTACTCGGCGCTTAGTCCTGAACACATTCGAACAACCGTCTCTCGGTAGGTTCTGAAGCTCTTATTTTAGAAACATATCTCATACCGACGGAACAACGGTTGGGGAGGGGCACCAACCTCCCCGAACCACTGACCATGAAATCGCATGAATGCACGAAGTGTAGACAACGCGGGGGAAGGCGTCTAAAGAACCCCTTTGCCCACTAGCGTGTGTCGGCGATTATGATCTGGAGTCTCTCCTCCCGGAGCGCGGACACGCCGCATTACTTATTCACTAACTCAAGAAATAAAAACATTACTGTATTCATCAAAGCAAAAATAAATATTTAGCGGGATATATTCAATACGTAATTGGGACAAAATAGTACGTAGACGGTAGGTGTAGTGTGAATATACTCCTATGCGTTCGAGTACTGGGTCAGTTCGATGTCCGACAAGGATGATGTGTTTGTTACAAGAAATTGAGCAGCGTAGGAGACGAAACAGTAGTGGTCGTGTATACGAAAGCGAGGAATTTCAGTCCGCTCCTCCTCGGATAGCAGCAGAGTCTTCGCCGGTTGCCGGAGTTGAGCTTGCAGGAAGGTCTCGTCGGACATCTTCGCTTTCTTTCTCGGCGATGATGTCAGCGTAGGCGTCGGGCATCACTTTAACGAATTTTTCCAGTTCCTCTTCCCAATGTTCGAGAATGTACTCGCCACGGTCACTGCCCGTGTGTGCGACGTGGTTTTCAATCAGACGACGAAGCATCTCTCTGTCTTTCGATTCGAGCTCTCGCGTCGTCGAGATCATGCCGTGGTTAGCGCGCTCTTTGAAATCATTGTCGCGGTCGAGCACGTAGGCGACGCCGCCGGACATGCCAGCAGCGAAGTTCCGTCCTGTTTTTCCGAGTACAGCAACGACACCACCGGTCATATACTCACAGCCGTGATCACCAACGCTTTCTACGACGGCTTTCACGCCGGAGTTGCGGACAGCGAATCGTTCTCCAGCCATGCCGTTGACGTACAGCTCGCCTTGGGTTGCACCATACAGTGCGACGTTGCCGATGAGGGTGTTGTCTTCGGGTTCGTAGGGTGCGTCGGGTGGTGTCGTGACGATGAGCTTTCCACCAGACAGTCCCTTGCCAACGTAGTCGTTTGCAGTGCCTGTCAGAGACATCGTCACGCCGCTTGCGAGAAACGCACCAAAACTTTGCCCGGCGACGCCATCGAAATCGATCGCAATAGTGTCGTCGGGTAGCCCGTCACCGCCGTACTCGTTCGAGATGCGATTCGAGAGCATTGCGCCGACCGCTCGATGGGTGTTGTCGATCGCTGTATCGATGTAGACTGGTTCACCATGGTCGAACGCCGGGGCAGCTTCCTGAATAAGATCGTGATCCAACGCTTCATCGGTCTCGTGTGTTTGCTCAATCGACTTCGTTCGGTCACCAGATGTCTCTGCGAGGATTGCTGATAGATCGAGATGTTTCGCCTTCTCGTGGGTCACGTCCTGCCGTTGTGCGAGCGCTTCGACCCGACCGACCATCTCTTCGATCGTTCGGAAGCCGAGTTCGGCCATGATCTCTCGCAGTTCCTGTGCGATGAACGTCATGTAGTTGATGACGTGCTGTGGTTGGCCCGGGAATCGGTTTCGAAGGTTCTCGTCTTGTGTGGCGACGCCGACCGGACAGGTGTTCTCGTGACATTGACGTGCCATCACGCAGCCAGCGGTAACGAGGCTCGCTGTCCCGAAGACGTACTCCTCGCCACCGAGCAGCGCGGCGATTGCAACGTCGCGGCCGGTCTTCAGTCCGCCGTCGACGGTGACCTTGATGCGAGAGCGGAGACCGGTGTGTCGAAGCATCTGATTCGCCTCTGCCAGTCCGAGTTCCCACGGCAGCCCTGCGTTTTTGATCGAGGTTTTTGGTGATGCGCCGGTCCCACCAGAATGCCCCGAGATGTGGACGACATCGGCATTGGCTTTTGCAACACCGGCTGCGATCGTGCCAATCCCCGCCTCGGAGACGAGCTTGACGTTGATGTCTGCCTCTGGATTGGCCGTTTTGAGGTCGTGGATGAGCTGTTTGAGATCCTCGATCGAGTAAATGTCGTGGAGCGGTGGGGGTGAGATGAGCCCAACACCGGGCGTCGAATAGCGCACGTGCGCAATCATCTCATTCACCTTCTCACCCGGGAGCTGACCACCCTCACCGGGCTTTGACCCCTGCGCCATCTTGATCTGGAGCTCATCTGCCGAAGAGAGATAGTGGCTCGTGACGCCGAATCGTCCGGAGGCAACCTGCTTTACGTTACACTCCTTTTCGGTGCCGAACCGCTCCGGTGGTTCGCCCCCTTCGCCAGTGTTCGACTTCCCGCCGAGACGGTTCATCGCAATAGAGTTGTTTTCGTGAGCCTCCGGTGAGAGCGAACCGAGGCTCATCGCAGCCGTCGAAAACCGCGTTACGATCTCATGGATCGGCTCGACGTCTTCGATCGGTACCGGCTCACGCTCAGGGTCGAACGACAATAGGCCACGGAGTGTCTGGAGCTGCTCGTTCTGATTGTTGATCAGCTGTGCAAATTCCTGATACTGTTCGTAATCACCCTCTCGAACGGCTTTTTGGAGCGTTCCAACCGTTTGCGGATTCCACTGATGGAAAATTCCATTCGACCGGTTTTCGAACTCACCCTGTCGTTCGATGTCCGATTCCTCGCTTGAGAAGGCGCTTTCGTACCGACGTCGAAGATCGTCTTCGAGTTCGGGAAGCGCGATCCCGCCGGTTCTGGCCGTCGTCCCCTCGAAGTACTCCGCGACGAACGTCGAATCGAGACCAATCGCCTCGAAGATTTGCGCACCACGGTAACTCTCGACGGTCGAGATGCCCATCTTTGCCATCGTTTTCAACAGACCATCTTCGAGTGCGTGGAGATACGCATCGACCGCTTCTTCGGCATCAGCACCATCAGGTCCCTTGACGATGTCTTCGATACTTTGGAGAGCGAGATACGGGTTGACTGCACCTGCTCCGTATCCAACCAGCGTCGCCATCTGATGAACCGTTCTTGGATCACCAGATTCGACGACGATACCGACGCGGTTGCGTTGGCCAGTTCGCACGAGATGATGGTGGACAGCCCCCGTCGCTAGCAAACTCGGAATCGGCAGTCGCTCTTCGCTAGCGTTCCGATCGGACAGTACGAGTATGTCGCATTCGTCTGCGAGCTGTCCAGCCATCGTCCGAACGTCCTCGATACCGGCTTCGAGATCATCATCGACAGCGTAGGTGATATCGACGACCGCCGTGGAGAGCGGCCCATCCAGTTCCTTGATCGTCGCTACTTCTCCGTTAGAGAGAAACGGCGAATCGAGCACGAGCTGACGCGCGTGTTCTGGTGATTCGTGGAGCAGATTGCGCTGATTCCCCAGCCGACACTCCATTGATGTCACGAGATCTTCACGAATGTAATCCAGCGGCGGATTCGTGACCTGCGCAAAAAGCTGTTTGAAATACGAAGACAGTGGGCGGTTGAAGTCACTCAGAACCGACAGCGGCGTATCATCACCCATCGAGCCGACGGGATCTTTCCCGTCGCGGGCCATCGGCTCGATGAGATGGTCGAGTTCGTCATGCGTATACCCATAGAGTGCTTGATACGACCGGAGATTGTCGACAGATTCGGAATTAGCGTTGGATTTTTCTTTTTCGTCAACGATGTCCGAGAGTTGAGTCTGTTCTTGTGAGACCCACTCGCCGTATTTCTCGTCGACGAGGTCATCGAATACCTCCTCGTCAGGGACAATTCGACCCTCTTTTGGATCAGCGAGGAACAGCTGTCCCGGTTGGAGTCGCCCCCGCTTTTGGATTCGGCTCGCGTCGTGTTGAACATCGAGTGCACCGACTTCGCTCGCCACGACGAGCGTGTTGTCTTCGAGTACATCGTATCGGCATGGCCGCAACCCGTTGCGGTCGAGCACTGCACCGACTCGATCGCCATCGGTCGCGGCGACGAGTGCCGGACCGTCCCACGGTTCGATGAGCGAGGCGTGAAAATCATACCAATCGCGTCGATCCTCGTCAACACCGGTCGCCTCTCCGCGCCACGCCTCGGGAATGAGCATTCTGAGCGCGTGTGGGAGATCCCGCCCGGTTTTCATGAGAAGCTCGAGCGCGTTATCGACGCTCGCAGTGTCGGACTGTTCGTCGTCGTTGATGATTGGCTTCAGTGTATCAAGATCCGATCCCTCGCTGTCATCATACTCCGTGGAGCTGACACCATCCCCACTGAACGCCTCGTGCGCGAGATCGTTTTCACGCGCACGCATCCAATTAATGTTTCCTTGGATGGTGTTGAACTCACCGTTGTGAATAATCGTCCGGTACGGGTGGGCGAGATGCCACGCTCCGAGTGTATTCGTCGAGAAACGCGCATGAACCATGACGAACGTCGATCGGAATCGTTCGTCTTGGAGATCTGGATAGTACTCAGAAAGCTGTTCGGCAGTGAGCAGACCTTTGTAAACGATCGTCTTACGGTCGAGTGAACAGATATAGAAGCGACCAGTGCCGTCGATTCCTCGTGCGATACTTTCGTTTTCGACAGCACGGCGACCAACGTAGAGCCGTCGATCGAACGCTTTTTCATCACAATCATCCGCCGGTGCAACGACGACTTGCACAACGTCGGGTTCTCCTTCGAGCGCGGTTTTACCGAGGCGAGTGTTGTCCGTGGGAACGTCTCGCCAACCGAGCACTGACACACCGTGGCGAGCAAGCACCTCGGTCAGTAGATCCTTCAACGCGGTCTTTGCGGACTCATCCTGTGGAAAAAAGAGCGAGCCGATAGCGTACAGGTCGGGCAGAGAGAAATCGAACTCCTCAGAGAAGAAATCATCTGGGATCTGCAACATAATGCCCGCTCCGTCACCGGTGTTTTCTTCTGCACCCGTCGTCCCTCGGTGTTCGAGATTTGCGAGCAGATCGATCCCGTCCGATACTGTTTGGTGTGAGGCACCTCCATCGAGGTCCATGACGACGCCTACACCACAGCTGGCACGGGTATCCATGGGGTCCGCGAGTCCGGCACCGCTCGCGAACATTGATGTCTGTCTCCGAGTCATACCGTTATCTGACCGATTCCTTCTTAAGTCGCTTCTCCTCAAGGGGTAAGGGCATGTTGTAGTCAAATAAGGTCATATATACATCTCTCTATGATTAATAGGACGTTATGTTGATGAGTAGCTACAATTGATAACTTCTTTCGTACGAAATCAGTACGATTTCGCGAAGTAGGCGGTCGTCTCTGCGTCCTCACCACAGATACCGCAGGTGTCGTGGATTGGTTCCTCATCCATCGGGACCATCACGATTTTGGCGGCGATTTGGTCTTTGATCTCTGTTTCACAGGCTTGGTCCCCACACCAGCCGGTTGTGACGTATCCGCCGTGTTGGCCGATCGTCCCGAGGATTTCCTCACGGCTCTCAGCCGCACGGACGTTCTCTTCGAGGTGCTGTTCTGCGGTGACGTAGAGTTTTGCGTACACCTCATCGAGGTGCTCGCGTGCTGTCTCGGCGACGTTGTCGAGTGTTTCGACAGTTGTTTCGCCGTCAGGACGGTGGACGACCGTCACTTCCTCGTTTTCGACTTCGTTCGGTCCGATCTCGAATCGGACGGGGACGCCTTTTAGCTCCCATTCGTTGAATTTGAATCCAGGGTTGCGTTCGTCACGGTCGTCGAGGTGGACACGAATTCCCGCTGCTTCGAGCTCTGCCTGAAGCTCCTCGGCGTATCCAAGCACTTCCTGTCTGGTTTCTTCTTGCCAGATGGGGACGATCACGCATTGTTTGGGTGCGATGGTGGGCGGAAGAACGAGTCCTTGATCGTCCGAGTGGGTCATGATTGTCGCTCCTAGAGCGCGCCACGACAGCCCCCACGAAGTGGTGTGTGCGGTCTGTTCGTCCTCGTTTTCGTCGACGTAGGTGATGTCGAACGCTTCTGCGAAACTCGTTCCGAGGTGGTGGCTCGTACAGCCTTGAACGCTTTTTCCGTCGGGCATCAACGCTTCGAGCGTCGTCGTCGTGTCCGCACCAGGGAACTTATCGTGGGCGGGCTTCCGTCCACGAAGCGTGGGTAGTGCGAGCACATCCGTGTAGAGGCGCTCGTACTGATCGAGCCGGAGGATCGTTTCGTCCCACGCGTCCTCGCGGTCGTGATGGGCTGTGTGTCCTTCCTGCCAGAGGAACTCTTTCGTTCGGAAGAACGGTTTCGTCTCGGTTGCCTCCCAGCGCACCACAGAGCACCACTGATTCACTCGGAGAGGGAGATCGCGGTGGCTGCGCACCCACTGGGCAATGTATGGCGTGATGATCGATTCACTCGTTGGTCGAACGGCGAGGCGCTCTTCGAGTTCGTCGTATCCACCGTGTGTGACCCACGCCACCTCGGGATCGAATCCTTCGACGATGTCTTTCTCCTGCTGGAGATACGACTCAGGGATGAACACAGGAAAATAGGCGTTCTTGACACCGGTTTGCTTGAACCAGCCATCGAGGTGGTCCTGAATGCTTTCCCAGAGCGCGTACCCACGGGGGCGCGTGATGATGAATCCACCCATGGGGGCGTAATCTGCGAGACCAGCCTTCTGAACGACCTGTGAATACCATTCGCCAGTCTCATGTTCCTTACTCGCAGTGATACCGAGATCCTGCTCGCTGCTCATGTTGGAACCTAACGGACACTCCTATTAAGTTCGACGTGTCCGGGTCATCTGTTCGATCACGTCACGGTGGTTTCACTGGTCTGATACGGAGTCCGCCACAGTGCCCTCAAAATGAAAGCCACAGTTCGTCGGTCCTGTCGCCATCCGTTCTGTGTGGTCGATGGATCGTCTACCGGAAGATGCCAAGAGCGGGCGTTGAGGTACTCAGTACGTCCAGCGTCGGTTCATTTGCGCGGCCAATTCCGGCCAGTCCTCGGCAATTCGCTCTGGATCTCGCATGCCATTCACGTTGACAACGTGAAGCATTCCCCTCTCGTCTGAGTACACGTCCTGAAAGTCGTAGACGACGCCGAGGACGTTCATCTCGTCCGAGACAATAGCACTGTCGAGGAGGAACTCGATCTGCTTATCGACGTTGTACTCCACTAATCGGTTGATCGCCTCGCTTTCCTCGATGTCATCTGGGAGCGCCTCGACGCCGTCCGTCAGTCGCAGTTTCAAAAGGTCAATACAGTGGCGGATTCCGGCCGGTTCGGCGATTCCATCAACGATATCCTTATAGGTTGCTGTGACGGCTCCACAGCCGGTGTGACCGATCACGACGACATTTTCGGTACCAGTGTGTACCAACGGATACGACACATCACCAGACACAGCCAGTCCGTCGGCAGTCTCCTCAAACACTCTGTTGCCGATATTGCTACACGTAAAAACGTGTCCAGGTGTGCGATTTTCAATCATTTCGTCTTGTAACACACGGGAGTCAGAACAACAGACCGTGACGGACTCGGGTGATTGTCCGTCCTGTACCGATTCAAATTGCTCGTTCTCGAACGACTGAGCGTGGCTCTTGTTTTGTTTTAACAGTTCGATGAGGGTTTTCGTCATTGTGAACACGGCAAACCACACGGGGGACTGATAAACGAGTTATGACTGGTCGCTGGGCCATTCGCCGCATGTATCCACGAGGAGGAGCGCCATCCGAACGTTCTTTTGTGTGGTCCTTCGATCGAAACCGACTATCCGTGTCGTGCTGCGGTGGCTGTGATTAATCCTGTGTCTCACTGCGATCGACTGCGAACGGGGAGTCTGACTCCGTCCACTTCCAGCCAGGGAGTCGCGTCTGAAATCCAGCGGCGAGTGCCGCATCGAGGTCGTCTTCGCCGGCCGGACCCTCTGGATGGTGATGGATGTCGGCGTAGTGGAACGTCGCCTCAGCAAGCAGCGATCGTGGCTGTTCACCAGCAATCGTGGCTGCGAGTTCACGGCCGAGTAGTTCGTCAACGACAAAGCCCGGATAATCACCCGCTACATCAAGTTCACGGAGGATAGCGACGAGAGCAGCAATGTTCACAGCGCGGTCACCATCCGCGAACACGATATCCACTTCTTCACGGTACTGCTCGTCACTGACGGGAGAAACGTCGGTATCGAACTCCTTACCGAGCGCGTCTCGGACGGTCGTAATGAGCGAAGCGATCGGACGCTCACGGACATAGACGTATTCTTCACGAACGCGCGTGGCTGTAAGATGCATAGTACGATCGAAACTGATTACCCAGCATTTGCCCACTGACTGGGCGAATCCGTGAAACGATTTACAACGGGCGATATATATCCTGTGTGGTTGCGAAGGGTTTTATAATGACCATGCTTTAGAAAGGACTAACGCGGGTTTTCCGGGCCGTCTTGACGGTCATGATTTCACAGTATGACCTGTTGTTTGATCCCAGTGTTGGTTCCAGGTCGCCGATACGATCGGCGTGCCCACGAGTTGTGTGCTTCGGAACCCCGCCTATATCTACGTGACCTATGAGCACGGTAGAGAAGCAACTTGACGATTTAAAAGCAGAGATCGCAGCCGAGATACCGAACGACATCTCCGTCTCCGACGTGACCTACGAGGGCCCCGAACTTGTCATCTATACACGGGACCCAAAGAAGTTCGCCCAGAACGGCGATCTGATTCGGACGCTGGCTGGAAAGCTCCGGAAACGAATTACCGTCCGCCCCGATCCCGACGTACTCGCGCGACCCCAGGACGCTGAAGCGCAAATTCGAGCCATCATACCCGAAGAAGCGGGTGTGACCGACCTCGATTTCCACGCCGATACTGGCGAGGTCGTCATCGAGGCCCAAAAGCCGGGAATGGTTATCGGCCGCCACGGATCGACGTTGCGTGAGATCACTCAGAAGATCGGCTGGACGCCCGAAGTCGTTCGGACTCCACCGATTGAGTCCGCAACGGTCTCGAACGTCCGGAATTTCCTGAAACAAGAGCGTGAGGATCGCCGTGATATCTTAGAGCGCGTTGGACGACAGATTCACCGCGAGGAACTCTCGAAAGAGCAGTGGGTTCGGATTAGCACGCTTGGATGCTGCCGTGAAGTCGGCCGTGCAAGCTTCATTCTTTCGACGGCTGAGACGCGGATCCTCATCGATTGTGGTGACAAGCCAGGGGCTGAGGACGAAGTTCCCTATCTACAAGCCCCCGAGGCGAATCCACTCAACTCCATCGACGCCGTCGTGCTTACCCACGCACACCTCGATCACTCCGCGCTTATTCCATTACTCTTCAAATACGGCTACGACGGGCCGATTTACTGCACGGAACCGACCCGAGACTTGATGGGGCTGTTGACGCTCGATTATCTGGACGTCGCAGGAAAAGAGGGTCGGACGCCGCCCTACGAGAGCGAAATGGTCCGTGAAGCGTTGAAACACACGATTCCGATCGAATACGGCGATGTAACCGATATTGCACCGGATGTAAAACTCACGCTGCACAACGCGGGACACATCCTCGGCAGCGCAGTATCGCACTTTCACATTGGCGATGGACTCTACAATGTGGCGTTCTCGGGAGATATTCACTACGAGGACACCAGACTGTTCAACGGTGCGACCAACGAGTTCCCACGCGTCGAAACGCTCGTCATGGAATCGACCTACGGCGGCCGCAACGACTACCAGACCGATCAAGCAGACTCCGAAGCGAAGTTGATGGAAGTCATTCAGGAGACGCACGATCAGGGTGGAAAAGTCGTTATCCCTGCCTTCGCAGTCGGTCGGTCACAAGAGATCATGCTCGTTCTCGAAGAGGCGATGCGCGAGGGGCGTCTCCCAGAGATGCCAGTTCATCTCGACGGAATGATCTGGGAAGCAACAGCGATTCACACCACCTATCCCGAGTATCTGCGCGATGAACTGCGCGATCGCATCTTCCACGATGATGAGAATCCCTTCCTCTCTTCTCAGTTCAACCACATCGACGGCGGTGAGGACGAACGCAGAGAAGTGACCGACGGTGGTCCCTGCATCATTCTTTCGACATCAGGAATGGTTACTGGTGGACCGATCATGTCGTGGCTCGAACACCTCGGCCCGGATCCAGATTCGACAATGGTATTTGTCGGATACCAGGCCCAAGGCACGCTCGGTCGACGCATCCAGAGTGGATGGGACGAGATCCCGATGAACGGTCGCGGTGGACGCTCTGATACACTCTCGCTCGAATTCGGTGTCGAAACCGTAGACGGATTCTCCGGTCACTCTGGCAGACAAGGTCTCATGAACTTCGTCCGAACGATGAATCCGCGACCCGAAAAAGTCCTTTGTGTTCATGGAGACGAGTCCTCCGTTCAAGATCTCTCTTCTGCAATATATCATAAATTCGATATAAGAACATTCGCTCCGAAAAACCTCGAAACGTTCCGGTTTAGATAAGCGTCGTCCCCGATCACGACCGCTGTAATTTTTATCAATACGGTCAGATGCACGCTCCAGACTTGTATTTTGATTGAAAGAAAACGCCCGAAGGAGCCAAACGGACGTTGAATTGCGAGAGGAATGGCATCCCATACCGATCGGCGGATTTGTATGGTTGGCCCCTTCACTCAACCATTCTCATCGGTAACTATAACCATGCTGGTTAATGTCATATTTGCCATTCGGCTTCGTTACATAGGTTTCGGTTGCGGATGAGCCGTAGCGTTCAGTACCCTCGGTACCAAAGGGATTGTATGTGGTGCCATTACTGCGAGGAGGAGGCGACCATGGCCGTCGAGAAGGGTGGTGTCAAGGTTGGGCTTTGCAAGCAGCACTTCCGTGAACGTCTCGAGGAGTTGAAGTCGGAAGGATGGCTCGACGATCTTCGAGACGAGCTAAACACGGATCGGATCGAGTAGTCGGAGATTCTTACATGGTTTGATTGCGTTGGGTATCCGGGATGGGGTATCCGCTGTCTGAGGTGCGAGATGAGTATAACGAGCACAATTTGGTAGGGATGAGACGCAGATTAACCCATGAATCAAACACGGGTTTTATCGCTTTGCTCACTGAGTAAAATGACATGGAGCATGTTCAAATTGACAATATTGGCGACTTGATGAGTCCTGCGGACGTGAGACGGCCAGTCGGGAAGAAACTCGGAACGACCGACATGGCGATCAATTACTTCGAACTCGCACCAGATGAGAGCTTTGCGTTCGGCTACCACCGCCATGCTGACCAAGAAGAGGTATTTTACATTCAGTCGGGATCGGTCACGTTCGAGACGGAAAACGGTGACGTGGTTGTTGGAACCAACGAAACGATCCGCTTTGAGGCCGGTGAATGGCAGCAAGGGTTCAATCGAGGCGACGAACGAGTTGTTGCTTTGGCGATCGGTGCCCCCTTTGATGCAGGCGAAACAGAGGTCCAGCGCGAGTGTTCTGCGTGTGGAAAGCAGACGCCACAACGCATCGAATCCGCGGACGATGTCCTCGTAACGATCTGTGAATCGTGCGAAACCGAAACTGGTCGATTCACCTGATAGGCGATGAACTGATGAACCACAAGCACGCTCTCCCCGTACTCGTCTACGACGATGATTGTGGGTTTTGCACGTGGTGTGCGGCGTGGGTCGTCCGCCACGGATCACTTGATGCCGTTGGATTCGCTAATCTGACAGCCGACGATCGTTCCCGTCTTCCAGACGATTACGAAGCGTGTGCGCATCTGATCACCACCGATAGCGTCTATTCTTGTGGTGCAGCCGCTGAATGGGCTATTGCTCGAACGTATCCGGAGCTACAACCGCTCTTTTGTGCGTTCCGGCTTCTTCCAGGCTATTCGAGTGTTCGGGAGCGACTGTACAGATTTCTCGCAAACCGTCGCTCGTGGCTCGGAAAGATCCTCAGCGCGGAGTCGCCGGTCGGTGAGCGCGACCAGTTGTAGTATTAATCGAACGCTGCGATTCCCGTCAGATCCTGTCCGAGAATGAGCGAATGGATGTCGTGCGTTCCTTCGTAAGTGTAGACCGTCTCCATGTTTGCGAGATGACGCATCGGTGAATAATCGGCAGTAATCCCGTTGCCGCCGAGGATTTCACGAGCAATGCGCGATTGCTCGCGGGCCATCCGGACGTTGTTCCGCTTTGCCATTGAGACGTGTTGTGGGCGGAGGTCACCGCGTTCTTTGAGGCTGGCAAGCCGATGGGCGAGTAGTTGCGCCAGCGTGATCTGGGTCGCCATTTCAGCGAGCTTCTCTTGTTGGAGTTGGAACCGTGCGATCGGGCCACCGAACTGCTCTCGGTCGCGTGCGTACTGGCAGGCCGTTTCGAAGCAGTTCCGAGCGGCTCCCACGGCTCCCCACGCGATCCCGTAGCGCGCCTGTGTGAGACACGACAGGGGGCCTTTCATCCCTTCGACGTCCGGCAGCACGTTCTCTGCGGGAACGTGGACGTCATTCAATCCGATTTCGCCGGTGATCGACGCCCGAAGTGAGAGCTTTTCTCCGATCTTGTTGGTCGAGACGCCATCGCGGTTGGTCTCGACGAGAAATCCACGCACCGACTGTTCTGCGGTCGATCGATCTCGTGCCCAGACGACAGCCACGTCAGCGATCGGTGAATTGGTAATCCACGTCTTCGAGCCGTTGAGAACATAATCATCACTTGCGTGCCCTGCACGCTCGGCGTAGGTTTCCATCCCTGTTGGATTCGATCCATGTTGGGGTTCGGTCAGTCCGAAACAGCCGACCGCTTCGCCGGTTCCCAGTTTCGGCAGCCACTCGTCTTTCTGTGCCTCTGACCCGTAGGCGAAGATCGGGTACATCACGAGTGCGCCCTGAACGCTCGCCATCGACCGAAGCCCCGAGTCACAAGCCTCTAACTCCTGCATCAGAACCCCATACGCCGTCTCGCTCACGCCCGGAAGTCCGTAGCCATCTAGATTGGGCGCGTAAAATCCGATCTCCCCCATCTCTGGAATGAGATCCGTCGGAAATGTCCCCTCGAGCCAGTGTTCCGCGATATCCGGCGCAACGCGGTCCTCGACGAACTCACGAGCTGTCTCACGAATCATTCGCTCTTCTGCAGAGAGGTCAGCCTCCAAATCCACGTAATCGAGCATGATATACCTCGGTGGCGGCTCAGTAAAAACGCTCGGCAATTCGACCCAGTCCCTAGTATCTCACTCAGTCAGCGATTGTGACAGACGAGCCCCCGATTGATTTTGGCGTCTATCACTCTGTCGTTGATGGGACGAGATAGGTTGAAAGCATCTCTACGGCACGGTCGATGGGACCATCGTGAATCCGGCAAACGTAGTCGGTCAAGAACGCGGGTTGGAGTGAAGCAACCGCATGGGGAACGATCGAACTATCCCGTGGAGCTTGTCGATGTCGGTAATCGTCAGTATCGAGAGAAACACGCTCTGTGTACCATGTTTTCGTTGTGAGACCCATTACGACGTACTGGTCCGTATCGAATGGATGATGCTGGTTATTCACGATAACCCATGGGCGGGTTGCGTCGATGCGGTCTTTGAATGGATCGGGCGCGAGCACGACGTGACCGCGCTCAAGCGCGTCAAAAGCGGGGATCGATTCGCTCACGCATCATCCTCGTCTGCATTATCCACTGCCGAAAGCCACTCTTCACGACTTTCCGGCCCGAGTTCATCATCGAGGAACTGCGCTGTCGAGTGAAAGACGAATGCATCTTTAACTGCAGAATAATCACCGATCGTCCAGTACGGTTCCTTGTGTCGCACGAGACTTCGATCTTCTAACCGAGTGAGGACAGGATGAATCGAGTTAGGGTTTATATCCGTCTCCGCAACGATTTCGGACGCCTTGTACGCCTGATCCCGATTCTGAACGAGAAATCGAATAACTCGCTCGGCATTCGTTTCGGGATGCGTTGGTGGTTCGTACTGGTCGAATTCCGCACTACTAATCGGCATTGTTACACTCGTGTATATCTTTAACACACCATCGTTTATAAACGTATCTTCGTATGCTGTATTATTGTATGCTCTCTGAGCTCAGAGCTACTGCTTGTGAAATCTCGGATGCAGAATGGGTTGTACGCTCAACACCACGCCATTCACAGAGAATATCATAAAAGGTTGCTGTGGCCGTCGATTCCTCTGAAACAGGGTGAATCGGTCGTTCGGCAGGTCCGTGTCTTTATCACTCCTGTATACTTTTCAGAACTGAGACCCTTGGCAGCTTTGTGACTGAAGGAGATGCAGACATTCCCGAGAATCGCTGTGGATTGAACTGCGTCCAGAGGATATCGTCTACTGGGAGGACGGAAAATACGGCCCATGGGGCGTTAGAACCCTCATGTGATATCTCACGAAGCACGGCGAAAGCGTCAGACGCGTACTCACGTGGTGGGGTGTCGTCATCCTCACGGCGGGCGCGCTCTTCCTCTTTGTTGGCGGGGTTCGTGATCCACCGGAACCATACACGCACTCGCGTCATTCGCTGACTTGGCTACGATAGAAGGGTGGCAGAAAATGCTACTGAATGTGTATTTCAGCGTCACCACGTTTTCGACGATTATGGATGTCGACCTCGCACCCGCCGGACCGGGGGCACGGGTGCTCGTCGCGGGCGAATCGATTGCCGGCGCACTGCTTGTCGCCCTTCTCGTCTTCGTCCTTGGGTGGCAGATCGCACGATAATCACCGTCACCAGACCGAACAGCAACACACTCACACCCGAACAGCTCGTCCTCGAATCCTCCCTCTGCACACAGAACGAGCCGTCTACCTTTTTTCACGCGGTGGCGTCAGCGCGAACAGCGCGCGTGTAGTCGGTGAAGTTCTGGAACAACTGCTTCGATTTACAGGCGGCGGCATAATTTTCGTCGGTGATTCCCTCCAGAACGCTCTCGATGCGCTCGTCCTCAAGGAAATCCTTGCGTTGGGTGACCGCCGTGGCGGTTGCCATGTCGTACTCCGGATGGAACTGGACCCCGAAGGCATGTCCAGCGCGAAAGCCGTGGATGCCGTAGTCGTTCTCTGCAATGATGGTTGCGTCCTCTGG
The DNA here is from genome assembly GCF_023276375.1 of Halocatena marina. Classification (GTDB taxonomy): domain Archaea; phylum Halobacteriota; class Halobacteria; order Halobacteriales; family Haloarculaceae; genus Halocatena; species Halocatena marina. Next base: position 3,479,049 of record NZ_JALLPK010000001.1, read on the forward strand.
CAGTTCAGTGACGGCATCGCCGTGTGTCGTAAACGCCGTGAATCGGTCGTCAATTCCCTCGAACAGCGGCGAGTCGCTTCGTTCGATCTCGCGATAACCGATCTCGTATCCGTCCATCGCTTCGACGCTCCCACCGAGCGCCGCTGCGAGCAACTGATGACCGAAACAGACGCCGAGGATCGGAAGCCCACGATCGTCGGCCTCTCGCACCCACTCGGTCGCCGCTCTGATCCACGGTTCGTCCCAGTACGCAGACGCCGCAGAGCCCGTGACAACCACGCCATCGAAATCGAAATCGGGTGGGAGTTGGTCCCGACTCAGGACGAACTCGGCAAGATCGGCGTCGAGTTCGCGCCGGAAGTTCCGGTTGGTGGTATGGATCCCCTCCTCACTCTGTGAGGCGTTCAGCAGAGCGAGTCGCAATCGTGTCATTACTCATACGAACGTTTCGAAGCGTTTGGAATTTTCGTTCGAGGAAAGATGGAGCTGTTTACTGTCGCATAATTGTGTGTAATCTACCCGATCCAGATCGAGTCAGTAGAGCGGCCGAGCGACACAGTTGAATCGTGTCGTCACTCGTTCGTACTCTCGATCGATTCGAGAAATCCCAAAATCATGTCGTTCGCGTGTTTTGAGGCTTCGATGAACGCGAGATGTCGTCCGGTGAGCGTTTCGAACCGTCCGCTCGGGAGTGAATCCGCCAGCTCGTTGCCCGCTTGCATCGGTATCAGCGGATCGTCGCTCCCGTGGAGGACCAGTGCTGGAATCGTGATCTCGTACGGTTTCTCGCATTCGAACGCACGCATCGCGCTGGCCTGTGCCTCTCGTGCGTTCGCGCTGGCGTCTTCATCCCGTCGCCAGTCGAGTATTCCCTCGATAATCTCTCGCTCTTCGAGGAACGCATCGCTGAAACAGGGTTCGAGTGACTCCGGTCTCATCTCCCCCATCTGTTCGAGAATACTGCCAGCAACCCGATCGCCGTTCAACGCTGTCCCCATGAGCGTCAGACTCCGGGCGCGGTTGTACTCACTGGCGTACGCGAGCGCGACCATTCCGCCGAACCCTGCACCGACGAGATGCACGCGCCGTGCGCCGTGATCGGAGAGGACAGCTTCGACAGCCGCTGCACATGTCTCGACGCTGTCCGACGCCGACTGCGTATCCGAGCGCCCCGTTCCGCGTGGATCGAACACCACCGTTTCGAATGGACCACAGAGGGATGCATACTGCCACCCCCACAGCCACGCACCGTACCCTATATCGTTCACAAACGCCACTGTCGGGCCAGTGCCGTCGGTTTCGTAGTAAATCGAATCGTCTTCGACAGAAGTGAATGGCATGAGTAACACGTACAGATACCGATTGACAACGGTTTCGACGCGTACTGGGACGCGTCAGCTTAGTCGTTTAGTTTCTCTTTGAGAATCTCGGGAGCCGCTGCCAGCGCATCATCGAGCGCCGACACGTCGGGACCACCCCCCTGAGCGAAGTCCGGTGGTCCGCCCCCACCGCCACCGACGCGGGACGCGAGTTCACTCACCACTTCGCCAGCGTTGATAGCGACGCTCTCGGGAACTGCGACGACGAACTGAGCACTTTCTTGACCACTCGCAAGCACCGCGAGCGTGTCGTCTTCGACGATTGCGGTCGCCGTTGCCCGGAGCTCTTCCTCATCGCCATCGAGACGTTGCACCACCGCAGTTGTCCCATCGCTGTCGACGTCGATCGTCTCATCCGAACCAGCTTGTGCGCGAATCTCGGCGAGTTGCTCTTTCAATGAATCGATCTGTTTTCCCCGCTCTTTCCACTCCTCGAAAAACCGCTCTGCGGTCTCGGGGACATCACGCGGCGATACGTCGAGCACCTCCGCGGTGGAAAACAGCGCGCTTTCCGTGCGTTGTGTCGTTTCGACAGCCGCATCGCCTGCAGCGAAAACGATTCGTTCGACACCGTCTTGGACGCGCTCGGTCGAGATGATCTTGATACAGCCGATATCACCAGTCCGTCCGACGTGCGTCCCTGCACAGGCTTGCACGTCGTCAGCGACGTGAATCAAGCGAATGTCGGTGCCGGGTGGGATACCGCCTTGATAGATGTCGAAGCCGTACTGCTCTTCGGCCACGTGACGGTCGGGCCACTCCTGAACGACGGGTGTGTTGTCTCGAACGATTTGGTTCGCGATGCGCTCGATGCGGTGTCTCTCGTCCCGAGAGATCCGTTCGTAGTGCGTCACATCGAGCCGAGAGCTGTCAGTGCCTTTCTGTGCACCGGCTTGCCGGATGTGATCGCCGAGTGCTTTTCGCGTGGCGTGACCGATGATGTGCGTTGCCGTGTGGTGGGCCATCAGCCGTTGTCGGCGTATCGTGTCGATCTGTCCTCGGATGAACTCGCCTTTCCCTGGGTCTTCGGTGGTATGATGGAGAATGACGCCGTCCTGTCGTTGCACGTCCTGAACGTCGACGGTTACGTCATCTGTGCTGAGGGTGCCTCTGTCGGCAGGTTGTCCACCCCCTTCGGGATAGAACATCGTCTGATCGAGCACCACGTCGTACCCATCGTCCCCTTCGCGCTCTATGACATCGAGAACGATCGCTTCGAACTCCATCCGATCCTGATCATCGTAGTACAGCTGATCGGTCGCGGGGAGTTCAGCGATGTGGCCGTCATCGCTTTGTTTTTCGACCTGCCCATCTTCTGCGTCTCCCGTTTCTGCTGTGCTCTCGTCGCTTTCAGCGGTCGGTTCTGTGGCGCTGTCTTCGCTGTGGCGTGCAGCAACGAGCGAGAAGAAGTCATCTGGAATCTCGACCGTTGCACCGTGTTCTTCTGCAATCTCAGCGACCATATCCGGCTGGATTCCGTGCGAATCGTACAACTCGATCAGTTCCTCGGTTGAGAGTGGTTCGTCCCGTTCTGCGTACTCATCAGCGAGTTGTCTCACTCGCCGCCCACCTCGATCGAGAGTGTCGCGGTATTTTTCGAGTTCCGTTTGGATGATATCCCGGATCGTGTCGCGGTTCGTGTATCCGAGCCGCTTTGCTTGCATATCGACGAGTTCAGCGAGCGGCGCGTCGACACCGACGGTGTCAGCGAGTCGCTTCGTCCGCCGGAGGACCATGCGAACGAGATAGCCCGAATCGACGTTGCTCGGAACAATGCCGTCACCAAGCATGTACGCCAGCGTCCGCGAGTGATCCGCGATAGCGTACATCTCTTCGAGTGGCTCCATCAGCGAACGGAGCCGTTCGACGTCGACACCGAGTTCATCAGCAATGTTTGCGCGGGCGCTTTCCATATCCTCTGCCTCGTCGATATCGAGGTTCCCAGCGAGCGTCGCCGCGCGGTGGACGAGGGCTTCTTCTTCGTCAGTCAGCTCGATCGCAGCGTTCTCCTTCAAGAACGCTATCATCTCGGGGTAGACGGCCTCGTAGACAGTGGGTGTCCCTTGGCTGACCCATACCCAGCGCTCCAGTCCGTATCCGGTATCGACGATGTAGGTGTCCATCTTCGAGTACCGGTTTCCGTCTTTCATCTCGTACTCGCCGTCCGGGTCCTGTTCCATCGACATGAAGACGAGCGTCGCAAGCTCGACGCCACGATAGACGACTTCGATAGCCGGACCGGCGTTGCCGCCGCCGACCCACGGATCTTCGATGTAGGTGATCTCCTCCAGATTGGCACCCATCGATTCGAAGAACTCATCGCAGTACTGGACGGTCTGGTCTTTCCAGTAGACTTCGCCGTGGTAGGCATAGCCTTCGGCGTCTTCCCGGGTGTTGAACGCGTGATGGGCCATCATCTCGAACGCCATCGTGTGGCGGCCCGTTTTACCGACGTTCTGGATGTCGTTCATCCGGATGGATGGTTGGCTAATACACAACGGATTCGCGGGTGGGGGAGCCTGCCCGCTCGTCACGAGCGGCTGAAAATCGTAGATAGACGCTTGCGTGAGTAGTACATCGTCCCGCCAGCGGCTGGCTGCGACAGGGTACGGATCGATTCGATCGTGGCCGTGCTCTTCGAAGAACGAAAGAAATGCCTCGCGCATCGATTTGAGCGTGTAGGACTCATCGAATCCGGGGTTGCCGATGAAATCGTACTGCCCGCACGGCGGTTCGCCACAGGTTTCGCGTGTCTCGTCGCGGGTCCAGAAGTGTGTGCCACAAGAGTCACACTCCTTTCGGGTGAACCCCTCCTGCTCGAAATAATCGAGCCGATATTCCTCCTCGTCGAGTTCACTCATCGCGTACCACTTGGCTGACCGCCGGGTAAAACCCTTCCGAACACCGGTATCTGACGGGTGTTCACCACTCATTGGCCGTTTTCACTACAGAGCAATCCCGACTACCGGACTTAGTGACTATCATCAATCCTGATATCGATCTTGTGGGCGGAAAAGAACCATATTATTAGTTACTATTGGTGATAGTCTTTCCAGAGATAGGTCTCATGTTTTGAAAATTTTCAACCACTGCCTTTCACACTCCCATGCAGAGTCTTCGGTCGCTCATCCGCGGTGTGCTGATCACTCTTCGAGTGCAAGCCCTGCGAGGAGCGCCTCCAACTGTACTTGTTCGTTTGCACCCACCGTGAGGCGGTAGTCTGTCTCTCCGATACGGTCCATCACGTACACAGCTTCGCGGTCCGAAAGATCGTACTCCCACACCGATCGGTGGAGCTGATCGATGATGTCTCCGCCCGCGATACCTTCTTCGGTGAGCAGCGTATCGAGTATCGAGCGCGCGGCCGTGAAGTCGCCGTCGAGCGCGAGCTGCACCATCTTCTTGATCTCCTCGGGGCGAGCGGTGCTCGTAACTGCGTAGACGGTCTCTTCGTCAACGGTTCCATCAAGTGTGCCTGCTGCTTGGAGATCGTTGATGGCTTTTCGCATGTCTCCTGCTGCAGAGTAGACGAGGGCGTCCATTCCATCCTCGACGATGTCGATTCCCTCATTCGTGGCGATTCGATCGATCTGTTCGGCAACGGCCTCGTCGGACAGTGGTGAAAAGCGAAACACGGTACACCGGGACTGAATCGGGTCGATGATTTTACTCGAGTAGTTGCACGAAAGGATGAAGCGAGTGTTGTGCGAAAACTGCTCCATCGTCCGGCGGAGCGCACTTTGTGCATCAGACGTCAACGCGTCTGCTTCGTCGAGAAAGATGATTCGATAGTTGTAGCCTCCAAAACTCGATCGGGCAAAGCTCTTGATGCGATCGCGCACTACGTCGATTCCCCGCTCGTCGGACGCGTTCAGTTCGAGGAAGTTCTCACGCCATTCCTCACCGTAGATCTCTTTGGCGATACTGACGCTCGTGGCCGTCTTTCCAACCCCGGGTGGACCAGCAAACAGCAGGTGTGGGAGGTCGTTTTTCTCGATGTAGCTTTCGATCCGGCTGGTGATCTGCTCGTGGCCGAGGACTTCATCGAGCGACTGTGGGCGATATTTTTCGATCCAGACCTCTCGCCCCGGCGCTTGTGATTCGCTCATACTCGAATCCAGACAGCGTCGTTACTTAACTGGATTGCAGTGCGCTACGTTCTGTCTGCTGAGCTGACAACGGACGACTGTCGGACTGTGCGAGGTCGGACCGTGAGTTCTTGCGTGTGCGTTTGACATCGGTTCAATACGAATGCGATTGCGCTCGGTAGCTCCGAACAGCCTCCCGATAGTCTTTAGCGCACGCGGCCGGTTGCACCAGTTAATGACTGCACAGGCGACTCGGACGCACGACCTCGCGGCTGTCATCGGGCTCGAGGTGCACGTGCAGCTAGAAACCGAGACGAAGATTTTCTGTGGCTGTTCGACCGACGTCGCTGACGACGAGCCGAATACACACACCTGTCCCGTCTGTCTTGGACTTCCCGGCGCGTTGCCGGTTGTGAACGAGCAGGCGGTCGAGACCGCCGTCAAGGTCGGTAAAGCCATCGATGCCACTATTCCCGAAGAAACGCGCTTTCACCGGAAGAACTACTACTATCCGGATCTCCCGAAGAACTTCCAGATCACTCAGTACGATGAACCCATCTGTCAGGAGGGAAGCCTCGAGCTCTCTGTCGAGGGAAACCGCCGAGTAATTGGAATCGAGCGCGCTCACCTCGAAGAAGATCCCGGCAGTCTGAAACACGAAGGAGGAAGCATCGACCGCGCGGAGTATACGATGATCGATTACAACCGTGCCGGGATGCCGCTGATGGAGATCGTCACCCGACCGGACTTCCGCGGGCCAAAGGAAGCCAGAGCGTTCCTCGCAAAGCTGGAAGAAGTTCTTGAATATCTCGACGTGTTCGATGCAGAACGCGATGGCTCGCTGCGCGTCGATGCCAATATCTCGATGGTTTCTGCGAACGAGGTCGACGACGACGGCACGATCGACGAGGAAACCCTGCAAGCTGCCAACCGGACTGAGGTGAAAAACATTTCTAGTCACAAGGGCGCACAGAAGGCGCTTGCCTACGAGATCACTCGCCAACGAAACGCGATTCAGCGCGGACGAGCGATCGAACAAGAGACTCGCCACTGGGACGAGAGCCGTGGCGTAACGGTCTCGATGCGCTCGAAGGAGGCCGAGAAGGACTACCGGTATTTCCGAGAGGCCGATCTCCCGCCGCTTCGCGTTTCGTCGTGGAAAGAGAACATCGAGATCCCCGAACTTCCCGATGCTCGTCGTGAGCGCTTCCGGAACGAGTACAATCTGGGCAGTGAGGCCGCATCGAAACTGACCTCCACAAAACAGATCGCGGACTTCTACGAATCACTCACCGACGAGTTCGATCCTAACACCGCCGCAACGTGGGTCGCAGACATCCTCCTTGGAGAGCTGAACTACCGCGACATGCGCCTCGATGCGATCGACCGTGATGAGTTTTCTCGCCTTATTACGCTCGTCGAGAACGACGAAATCACCATGAAAAACGCGACGGAAGTCGTTCTACGGACGATGCTCGATGACGGACGACCGCCGGATGCAGTCGTCGAAAGCGAAGGGCTCGGAAAAACCGCTGGGGATGAAGTGGCAAGTGCTGTTCGAGACGCAATCGAAGATAATCCAGAGGCAGTCGATGACTATTACAATGGTGAAGACGGAGCACTCAACTATCTCGTTGGACAGGTAATGGCCGGAACAGGCGGGAGCGCAGACCCACAGACGGTGAACGAACTGCTCAGAACCGAATTAAACGACTGAGTTTGATGTGTAATGAGCGGAAATACTTACCGCAAGTATTTGTATTTGCAGATATTATCGGACGATAATGTCTGGGCTGTTGCCGACTGGCACCAGAGCTAGTTCGGAGCAGGACGGTGAACCTAAAGCATTGTGGCTAGACAGTGATGATACCGGTGAACTGCTGTCGTCGCTCTCGTCCGAGACCGCCCGTGCCGTTCTTACGGAACTTCATGACGAACCCGGAACCGCCTCTGAGATCGCTTCTCGCGTCGATACGTCGCTGCAAAACGCCCGTCATCATCTCTCGAATCTCGAACAGGCGGGAGTCATCCGTATCGCCGATACGCGGTACTCGGAGAAAGGTCGTGAGATGAGTGTCTACGCACCGAGTGAAGAGCCGCTCGTGGTGTTCGTTGGCCGTAAAGAGCGAAAGCACACCTTTCTCGATTCGCTCCGTGGACTGGTGTCCGTCATCGGTGCTCTCGGTCTCGTGAGTCTGCTTGTCCAGTGGCTCGTCACGCCGACTGTCAACCAAAACGTGTCAGGACAGCTGCCACGTGTTGGCGACGCGTTGGGGAATAGTGGTGCCACACCGCTTGGAGCTCCCCCCGGAATGATTTTCTTCGCTGGAGGACTCCTTGTACTCCTCTTCATACTAGTATTGCAACATCAACATCTACTAGATATCGAGTGAGTGACAAACAAGCAACGGACGGTGGACGGTGAGCGAGCGATTGAGATTGAGATTGAGTCTGAGGTTAAAATGAGTAATTTCCGGAACTGATGAACAGAAACGGTGCAATCACTGTATGTTTGGTCGCGGTACTCATCTTCTCCTCACTCTCGCTCTCTTTCTCTTCGGATTCGTTCATGAACGCCGACGACAGCACCAATGACGATTCGTCAGCTGAGGCGATTGAGGCTTTGAAACGCCACATCGATCGTCAGCCGTACGAACCTCCACCGTCAGTAAACCGGGAGGTCGAGATCGTCGTCCCGGTTCAGAACGACACAGATATTCCCAGAGATTCGAACGGGTTCAACGTCGAACGCATCTACACCGACGAAGGCCAACGGTTCGTGCGTGGGTCGATCCAGATGTCGGATGTTCGTTCTCTCCTCCAAGATCAACGCATGAAACGGGTTCGTATCACGAGTAATTATTCGGTGTCTGACGATCGCGTTGCAAGCGGCGTCAACCAGATCAACGCAGATACTCTTCAGAAGAGAGGTATTACCGGCGAGAACGTCACTGTTGGAATTATCGACAGCGATTTCTGGATCAGTCACCCGTCTATCGCCCGACAAGTCAGTGCGTATTATTCGTTCGGCCCTGCTAGTGATTGGCAGCACGGTACGGCGGTGGCAAGTGGTGTAACTGACACCGCTCCAGACGCAAACCTGCATCTCGCTTCTGTTGGGCCAACGACGACGCCAGAGGAGTACGCGTCCGCCGTCGAGTGGCTCGAACAGTCTGGTGCTGATGTCATCGTCGACGCAGGGAGCTACTACACACAGCCCGGCGACGGAACCGGGGAAATCGCTCACGTTGCGACAAACGTCTCTTCTGAGACCGTGTTTGTCACCTCTGTTGGAAACCACGCTCAGCGCTACTGGGCAGGGAATCACTCCTCAGACGAATGGATCGCCTTTCACAACGGATCACAGGCCAATCCACTGAACAACGGTGATCCGTTGAGCGGCAAGGTGCAGTTGACGCTCCGATGGGGGAGCTGGTCGAACGCATCGGCCGAGTACGACCTCTATCTCTTCCGAGTGCAACCGGGCGAGGATGCCGTTGTGGCACGGACCACTGGTAATGAGGAAGAACCAATCGAACACCTCACGACGACTGTTCAACGGGGCCAATACTACGTCTCGATTCGGAGTGAAACCGATCCGAATGAGATAAACACGAATACAAACGCAACTGCAACTTCCGATCATCCGACTATCGAACTGTTTTCCAACCACGATCTGCGGTATCAATCCATCGGCGGGAAGGCCCCGCCGGCGAATGCCCCGAACGTGCTCGCTGTTGGAGCGAGTGACGACGGCGCTGTCGAATCCTTCAGCGCACGTGGTCCCGATATCGTTGCTCCTGATTCGGTACTCGTTGAAGGCGCTACGGTAGAGGGTGGGACCTCCTTTTCGACGCCGTATGTCGCCGGTACTGCAGCCCTACTTCTCTCTGAGAATCCTGACATGACTGCCGAAAAGGTTCGAATGTTGCTCTTGTTGAGCGCCGACGATATTGGAGTGAAGGGAACCGATTCCCGTTCCGGATTTGGACGAGTGAACGCCAGCAGAGCCGCCGAACTGATGAACAAAACGAGTGGCGGGCAGTTTACGTCTCCGTCGCTCGATGAACTGCACGGCCCACAAGTGGGACGTTCTCCTGTTGTCGCTAGCAGACGAGCTCTTCCCGGCGATTTGTAACAGCAACGGTCCTGAATCCGCCAATCGACTAGATCTGCTCAGCTCCCGAGATGGAGCTGTGGCACTTCACATTCTCTAAATGAAAGACATTCTCATGCACAATCCGGCTTCCGTCCTGCATTCTCCTGTATATCTGTTGCCGAAAGCGTTAGGTTGAGAGTCGGCCTAGCTTGAACACAACGAGGGAACTACTGTAGTGGAGCTGATTATCACCGAGAAGGATAACGCTGCTCGACGTATTGCAGACATACTGAGCGACGGCAGCGCGACAGCTGACCGCCGCAACGGTGTGAACGTCTATTCGTGGGGCGGTCGCCGCTGTATCGGTCTTTCTGGACACGTCGTAGGCATCGACTTTCCATCTGAATATTCTGACTGGCGAGATGTTCGGCCGGCCGAACTCGTCGGTGCGGAGGTCGTAAAGACCGAGACACGAGAGAATATCGTTGCGGCGCTTCGTTCGCTTGCACGGAAAGCAGAGCGTGCGATTATCGCCACTGATTACGACCGAGAGGGTGAGCTCATCGGGAAGGAAGCGTACGAACTCATTAATGAGGAAATCGACGGCCCAATCCGTCGGGTTCGATTCTCCTCGATTACCGACCGCGAGGTCAACACGGCGTTTTCGACCCCCGAAGAGATCGATTTCGATCTTGCAGCCGCGGGCGAAGCCCGGCAAATCATCGATCTGCTGTGGGGTGCATCGCTCACCCGATTCCTTTCGCTGTCTGCGAAGCAGCTCGGCAATGACTTCATCAGTGTCGGGCGAGTGCAGTCCCCGACGCTCAAACTCATCGTTGACCGCGAGCGAGAGATCGAAGCATTTGACCCCGAAGATTACTGGGAGCTGTTCGCCGTTCTCGCACAGGAAGACGAGCGCTTCGAAGCGCAGTATTTCTACCACGAAGACAACAACGAACAAGAGCGTGTTTGGGACGAAGACACCGCAGCGCAGGTGTACGAGCGACTGTCGGATGCTGGACGGGCGCGTGTCGAATCCGTTCAGCGACGCACCCGTACCGACGACCCACCGACACCGTTCAACACCACACAGTACATTCGCGCGGCCGGTTCGATCGGATTCTCTGCTCAACGGGCGATGAGCATCGCTGAAGATCTCTATACAGCTGGCTACATCACCTATCCGAGGACTGACAACACCGTCTATCCCGACGATCTCGACCAACGGGCGTTACTCGAAACGTTCGCCGAGCATCCGAGTTACGGCGATGACGCACAGTCACTGCTCGAACTGGACGATCTCGAACCCACCGCGGGCGAGAATGAGACAACCGACCACCCACCGATTCATCCAACAGGCGAGTTCCCGTCTGAACTGGACGACGACGAATGGAAGGTGTACGAACTCGTCGTCCGGCGCTTTTTCGCAACGGTGGCCGAACCGGCAACGTGGGCACATCTCAAGGTCGTGGCCGAAGCGAATGAGTCTCTCCTGAAAGCGAACGGAAAACGGCTTGTCGAGCCAGGGTATCACGATGTTTATCCCTACGTTTCGACCAGTGAAAACTACGTTCCCGAAGTAGCGAAAGGAGACGACCTCGATTTAAGCGATGCTCAACTGGAAGCAAAACAGACCCAACCCCCCCGCAGACGCGGGCAGTCGAGGCTCATCGAAGAGATGGAAAAGCGAGGTCTCGGAACAAAAAGCACCAGACACAATACACTTCAAAAACTGTACAATAGAGGGTACATCGAGGGTGATCCGCCGCGGCCAACGACGCTTGCCAAGGGTGTCGTGAAGGCTGGCGAGGAGTTTGCAGATCTCATCGTGAGTGAGGAGATGACCGCAGCGCTAGAGCGGGACATGACTGCCATTGCAAATGGTGATGCAACGCTCAATGAGGTGACTGACGAATCTCGTGACGTGTTACAGCGTGTGTTCGAGGAATTACACGGCTCGCACGAGGCGATTGGTCGGCACCTTCGAGCAGCACTGAAAGCAGACAAGGCGCTGGGTCCGTGTCCAATCTGTGGTGAGACGCTTCTCGTTCGTCGGTCTCGTCACGGATCGTACTTCGTCGGCTGTGATGGCTATCCCGACTGTACGTACACGCTTCCGCTGCCGAGTAAGGGTGAGCCCCTCGTCCTCGATGACGCGTGTGAGGAACACGATCTTCATCACGTAAAGATGCTCGCAGGTCGGGATACGTTCGTTCACGGATGCCCCCAATGTTCGGCTGATGAGGCCGATGCAACCGAAGATCGGAGTATCGGTGTCTGCCCCGACTGTGGTGCAGACCACGGTGGTGAACTCGCTATCAAGCAACTCCGTTCCGGTTCGCGTCTCGTTGGCTGCACGCGCTATCCGGAATGTACGTACTCGCTTCCGCTCCCTCGCCGTGGTGACATCGTGATCACTGATTCGGTGTGTGATGAACACGACCTTCCGTATCTCGAAGTCCACGACGGAGACAGTGAACCGTGGGAGCTTGGCTGCCCGATCTGTAACTACGAGGAGTACCAGGAGAAACACGCTGTCTCTGCTATCGAAGACATCGATGGGATCGGACAGAAAACTGCAGAGAAACTCGAATCAGCAGGCATCGATTCACTCACAGATCTTCGTGATGCCGATGCCGACGATGTGGCGAGCGAAGTGACGGGTGTGAGCGCCGATCGGATCCGTGAGTGGCAGGCACAAGTGACGGTGTGAGCGGCCGCGCCGTGACTCACCGGTGACGTAGCGTGAGGAAGCCAGCTCGCTTTTATCGCGTCTGATTCATCGTTTCGTCGGTACAGAACACGGCTTCAAACACCGAGCGTTCGTACGTGTTCTCACGACATTCTCGTGGGACGGCTGCTCGTCGCGCTTTGTGTTACCGATTGATTAAAATCGATCGAGTGTATTCGTCGGATAATGGACGTGGACACGGATGATCGAATTGTGTCGGTCGATGAGGTTCCTCGTGAGACGACGTTTCTGTTTACTGTCCGTGAGATATCGACCGACGAAGAGCGAGAGAGCATTCTCGTCCGGTCGAACGGTGAAATCACCGGCTGGTTGAACTACTGCCAACACTTCACGCATATCCGACTTGATAAAGGATCGGGTGCAGAGATGCGCGACGACGAGATCGTCTGCACCAACCACGGCGCGATGTTCGAAGCTGACACTGGACGATGTACGTTCGGTCCCTGTGACGGTGCGTACCTCGAAGATATCGAGATTACGATCGACGATGGGAGCGTCTATCTCACTGACTCCGACTACGAATTCGTTTCCGTCGGACCGAACGAAACCAGCACCGATCTTACTTCAACCTCGAATATCGAGTTTTAATTGTCACTCCGTTTCGATCGTGAACACCGGTTCGTCGATGCTTTCGTTTTTACACTCTGGACAGCGCGACGGTCGATTGATGAGGTCATCGAAGTTTGAGAAGCCACATTTTTGACATGTGGGCGGAGCGACGAGCAGGGTCTCGTCAGTCGGATCGAGTGATTTCGAGAGGTGTTCGACGTGCGAGAGCACTTCGCCGCTCCGGATACCGAATTCGTTCGCGAGCACTCCGGGGCGTGTTGGGCTGCTCCGAAGATGCGTAGCAATCTGTTGGCGCGTCGTTTCGCGCTCGCCCTGCATACTCAGTGGTTGGTACTCATCCCCCAAACTGTTATCGGAAAACGGAAGTCGCAATTGCTATACTTACGCGCTGAGTGACGCCGACTATGCACGCAGTCGTCCTGGCTGGTGGCTACGCCACACGATTGTGGCCGATCACCCGTCACCGTCCCAAGATGCTTCTTCCGATCGGTGAGACGACCGTTATTGACCGAATTCTCAAGGAGCTTGAGGGGGATGACCGCATCGAACACGTCTATCTGAGCACGAATGAGAGCTTCGCTGACGATTTCGAAGCACACATCGATGACCGAGGCTACGAGAAGGCTTCGCTCTCGGTCGAGGATACGACCGCAGAAAGCGAGAAATTCGGTGTTATCGGAGCACTTTCACAGCTGGTAGAACGCGAAGATGTCGACGATGATCTCCTCGTAATCGCTGGTGACAACCTCATGGGCTTCGATATCGCCGATTTCATCGATTATTTCGAAGCGCGCGAGAAACCGACGCTTGCAGCGTACGATGTTGGCTCTCGTGAGAAAGCGACCTCCTATGGGCTGCTCGCGCTCGAAGACGAGCAGGTGGTCGACTTCCAAGAGAAACCAGATGACCCAAAGAGTACGCTTGTCTCCATCGCGTGTTATGCGTTCACCGCTGACTCGCTGCGGTTCCGTGAGTATCTCGATGGCGACAACAATCCCGACGAACCAGGGTGGTTTGTCGAATGGCTTCAGACGCGCGAGAGCGTGTACGCGTACTGTTTCGACGAGCCATGGTTCGACATCGGTACGCCGGAAAGCTACCTCGAAGCTGTCGCCTGGGCGCTCGACGGCGATTCTATCGTCCACGAAGACGCGACCGTCATCAACAGCGACATTGGAGAGAACGTTCAGATAATGGCCGAAGCGGAACTCTCAGATGTCACCCTCTCGGACACCGTCGTCTTCTCCGAGACGAAACTTTCAGACGCGACCATCACAGATTCCGTCATCGACGAATGCGTCGATATCGACGGCGTCTCCCTCGACGAATCGCTCGTTGGGCCGTACTCGCGGCTGTCGTAAGAACGACCGACCGTCGGGCGTTTTTTACTGTGAGTCACTCGCAGCTGCGCTATCGCAGCCGAGCCACGCGTCCGTGATGGAGAGTCGTCCGCGCATCCCACCCTCGTCCCATTCGGTCTCGTACGCAAGTTTGATCGGCGCGCGCATGTGCGGTCCATCGGTCACGATCGTTTCGAACTCGCCGCCTTCGCCGAGAATGTGGACGCCGTATCGTTCGTTGAGGTCCTGTAGTTCACTCAGCGTGTCTCTGTCGAGCGTCCGTCCGAGCCACGATTCGTCGAATCCAGCCGCCGCGACCTGTACGATCCGGATCTCAAAGCCAGCGTCGAGCATTGCGTGGGCGAGAGCTGTCGGTGATTGCTGCCACAGTGGCGCAAACAGTGTCGCACCGAGGCGGTCGCACATCGACTGGACACGCGAATTCTGATAGTCGCTTTCGACCGCGCCGACCGTGATTCCCCCAATTCCACCGAGATCTTCGCAGAGCGCTTCCAGCGTTTGTTCGAGCGGTTCGAGTTCGGCGTCTCCCTGCGCACCCGCGTCGGTCACCGAATCGGTTTCGAACCGCTCTGGATACACATCCACAAGGGGAATACCGATGCTTTCGGCGGCGAGTGTTGCGAGATCTGTCGCCGGAACGTGGTACATGTACGAATCACCATCCGGGTGAACCGTCACGAGTCGCTCGATCGGATGCCCTGCCTCAAGCGCCCGATAGAGCGCCCACGAAGAGTCCTTGCCTCCCGAAAAGAGACTCACCCACGGCGTCTCTGTCATTGTACGAGATAGCCGACGAGACAATAAACGGACTACGATCCCAGCTGGATCTGCACAACTGTTCGTCACCGCAAACAAAAACGTGGGTCTGTTGTGATCTTCGAGGAAAATGTGATCAGACTCACTGCCGTTCGGGAAGTTCCTCATCGACAGTCACTCTGTTGACGTGCGATGCAAACATGACGCCAAGAAGACTGACGAGGATCCCTGCGATGACGAAGATGAGGAGTCGCGTGCTATCGAGGAATGTGAATCCCTGAACGGAGATCGGCCCGACCGTGGTTGATGAAATTCTGAGTGGTTCGATTTGGCCTGCATTTTCGAGAAAGAACGCGGAGAAACCACGGATGACGAGCCCGACTGCGACGATACCGAAGGGGGCATTGAGGAATGTGCTTCGAATGGTATTGTTGTTGAGGAGTTTATCGAACAGTTGCCCAGTACTGGCGGCGAGTGCCGCGAGCGCGAGCCATGGAACGCTGGCGAAAATGAATTTGACCGCCATGAGTGGCCCTGGCTTCATTGCTGATGCGGTAATACCCCCCGCGAACAGTCCGATGAGCGCGAGTCCGGTTCCAACAGCGTACGTGACGAACGACACCTGTCCGGAGTAGAACGCCTCACGAACAATACCCGGAACGCGAGCGAGAAGATCGTCGATTCCCAACCCCTTGTACAAGAAAAATGCGCCGATAACAGCTGTAACCACCGCTACCACGGCAGTAACACTGTTGGTGAGTGTCACGATCACCGGGACTGTAAGCAAAGCGGCTCCAAGCGGGATGAGAACGGTGCTACGGAGCTCTTCGTCGGAAAGCAGCTGTTTCAGGAGATAATACGTCGACTCGATGTCGCGGGCTTGCCGGACGATGACGCGGTCGACCGCGTCAACGCGGAGACGACTCTCGATGATCGGCACGGCAAGTTCGTCTTCGGCACTGTCAACGACAACGATCGCCGACTGTGGTTCGTACTCGTCCACGAGATCATCGACTTGATGGGCAATTGAACGGTCGATATCGACGGAGTCACCCGTCCCCGAGACGACTGCTGTAACCGCATTGTCACAGTCTGCTCGAAGCTCTCGCGCGACACGAAGCATCTCAAGAAGACAGTTGACACGACTGTCCTCTGGTTCGTCAATTCCCGCCGTTGTGACGAGGTCCACGACGGCTTTTTCGCCGACGACGGGCGTCTCGCAGTCAAAGCTTCCTCCGCGGTCGACGCACAGCACCAGCGTGGTCACAGTATTCCGGATGACCTAACGGAATAAAAATCCTATAGGCGGAATTCAAATGTGTCGTCAAACTGACTTGATATTCCGGCACCGAACGCGAACGCAAGCGACTGTGTTCCACCTTTAATTCGTTGTGCCATCCCCCGTTTCGGTTCGAACTCCGTCTGGGATGCTTCAGTTCCGATCAGATTACTAACATGATCGAGCACATCCTCGTGCGTTCCGAGCTTATCAACGAGACCGAGGTCGTGGGCGTTCTCACCGACGTAGATACGAGCTTCCGTGTCGCGGATGTCATCTGGGTCGAGATCTCGCCCTTCGGCAACGCGCTCGACGAAGTGATCGTAAAAGTTGTCGATGAGACCTTGGAGATACGCCCGTTCGTCGTCATCGATATCTTTCAGCGCCATTCCCGCGTCTTTGTACCGGCCAGCGGCGAATCGTTCGTAGGAGAGTCCGAGCTCTTCGGCCAATTCACTAGCATTGAGGCGGGAACCAATCACACCGATGCTCCCGACAATACTCGTATCACGCGCCCATAGCTCGTCGCATCCGCTTGCGATCCAGTAGCCTCCGCTGGCGCACGTGTCCGTCGCGTAGGCGATGGTTGGTCCGTCGAACGCCATTACCGCGTTCCGAATGTCGTCGCTCGGAACGATCTGTCCGCCGGGTGTATTGAGTTTCACAACGAGCGCTTCCACATTCGTATCCGCGTCTGCTTGTTCTATCTGTTCGACCGTGTCGTCAGCGGGAATCGCGTTGCCTCGCCCTGGTACGGGACCAAGGTCTCCATCGCGGGTTATCGGCCCCTCGACGGCTACCTCTGCGACGTTGTAAGGTGGGACGACTTTCATGGCGAGACGGCTGGCGATGCGGGCACCGATCACGACGGTCACAACGGTGAGCAACACGCCGAAAACCTCGATTTCTCCGGGGAGCCAGAGAAACAGAAACGCACCAACGAGGGTTGCAATAACGACTCCAACGAAACCGACAACGAACCGACTGGCGCTCGCTCTCGTACTGTCTGGGTGTGCCATACGTCACCATTAGGGAGAGAACAATAAAATGGGATGCGATATGAGCACGAAACCGTATGGCCACGTTGCCTTCGTCATTCACTCTGTGGTGACCACGTGAGTGTAACCGACACCTCTTCTTTGCTGCTTCCGAGCATGCTCGAACGCTCGTTTACCTCTGTCGAGCACGAGACCGTCTGCGTGGGGTGGAGAACGACCTCCTTGTTGCCTACCGGTACCGCCATTTTTGAATCCTCATCGTCGGCAACCTCCACTGCAAGTTTCCGGAGGTACTCGGCGACCTCCGTGCGACTCATCTCTGATTGAAAGCTGGTCGTGTCGGTCATTGGTACCACCACACTACCTACGGCTTCTATTGATAAATATTCGCTCGTCTGAATCTGTCGAAATCATCAATCAGTGTCAAATACCAGCAGTCGCGTTGCAGACGGAGTCCCCGTCATTCAGTCAACACAGTTATGTTCACATTTAATCTGTAATAGATTGAACGATGGATTTACCCGAGTACCAGTGGGATCGGATCACTGCATTCTTTGTTGGTGTCGGTCTCGCTGTCTGTTTGGTTGTCTTCGGTCCGCAATTCCCCGAGAATCTTACCGTCCCTCTTTCTTTACTGCCTGTCGGGTTTCTCCTCTATGGTGTCACTGAGCAGACTTGGCAGACCACTGTGAAAACAGTTCTTGGAGTCGGATTTGGGATTTGGGTCGGAAAGTATGCTGAGAGTATTGGCCTCCTTCACCTAATTTAATTCAGTACCCAGAACTGGTAATTGAGGTAGGCAGCGAACGAGACCCACAGGAGATATGGCACGAGTAAGAGCGCTGCTCGTCGATCAACGCGGTTGAAGACCCACATCGTTGCAACGATAAGCAGCCAGAGGAGTCCAATCACGACCAGCGCCCAGCCGATTTCTCGCATTCCGAAGAAGACCGCTGACCAGCCCACATTGAAGACGAAATGAACCACAAATACGGCGATACCAGTCCGAACCTCTCGGGGTGACGACGTGGCTTGTCGCCAGACGAGCCACAGCGCGACTCCGATGAGTGCGAACAAGATGGTCCAGATGGGGCCGAATACCCAGTCCGGTGGCGCAAGCGCCGGCCGTTGGAGCGTGCCGTACCACCTATCGAGACCTTGGGCAGTGAAGATGCTCCCGGAAGCGCCGATGATCTCAACAGTCAGGATTGCAATTGCGAGCGCAAGGAGTGGACGAGCGCGAGGTAACTGGCGGAGCTTAGAGAGTGAGAACACAGCATCTGATTCGTCTCACTGGCGCAAATATGTGTGCTGATATTGGGCTCTGATTGACTGTTCCGTTGAAAACTATCTACAAACCCTCTAGAGCCGATATTTCAGGATAGATCGCCTATATATTCTTTACAATCTGCAGACTGCTACGAGAGATGCCTGCTCAGAGACGATGATGGTAAAGGCGAAGGTGAAGACGAAGGCGAAGGTGAAGACGAAGGCGAAGGTGAAGACGAAGGCGAAGGCGAAGGTGAAGGCGAAGGGAAAGTGAAGGCGATTGTGATGGTGATATCCTCCGCTGATACCGGTTGTTGCTTTCGTTCTGCGATCAATCCTCGTCCTTATACATCCTGACCTGTTTCAAGCGGTCATGAAGTTCTGCGACGAGTGCGGCTCGATCATGCACAAGGAGGATAACACGTGGGTGTGTCGCTCTTGTGGTTATGAAGCATCACGTGATACTGCCGCCGAGCAGAAAATGGTCACCACACAGGCACAAGAAGACGGCGGAATCGTCGATATAAGTGAGGCTGAAGACAGGGGACTCCCCTCCACGTCTGTTGTCTGCCCGAACTGTGATAACGATCGAGCGTACTGGTACATGCAGCAGATCCGATCGGCTGATGAGTCCGAGACACGATTTTTCATCTGCACTGAGTGCGAACATCGGTGGCGAGAAGACGACCACTGAGGCGCTTCCGAACATCTCCTGTCTTTCACCTGAGTTGGTTAGTCGAGTCTATTGATGTACCGAGACGGTCCACAACACGACTGATGAACTCAGCAAACTGATCGTCATTTTCGCTAAAAACTGAAAGCGGTTTATCTTGGGCTTGGAGTGAGTTTACGCCCGCGCGAAAATGAGATATCCAGTGTGTCCGACCCCGGCCGTCGAGGGGCGTGTTCCGCGCTCGTCGATATCCATCCCTCGTTGAATCGTTTCGTAGGTTTTGATATCCTGTAGATCGGTCGATCGGGCAGTTTCGACGACAGCGCGTGTTCCTTCGACGAAAGGAACGTACGCCGAGAGGAATCCACCGGGGACGAGCAACTCTGATGCGCGTTCGACGACGCGTGGGGCGTCTTTGGTGTCGAGCGTTATGAGATCGAATCTGGATTCCTGCTCGGACAGTTCGTCCAGGTCGTCGGTTACATCGCCTGTTCGAACGGTGACGGCATCGTCTACTCCCGCAAGCTCCATGTTCTTTCGCGCTACGTCGGCGAACTCCGGGTCGTGCTCGTAGGTGGTAACCGTCGCTCCGGCGCGCGCGAGGTACGCACTCAACACTCCCGTTCCAGTTCCGGCGTCGAGTACCTGATCACCCCCACTACAGCCGGTGTGGCCCATCACGAGTCCGATATCTCTGGGCATCATCGGTGCGCCGGTTCGCTCGAAGTGAGCAAAGAGGTCGGGACCGCGAAGCGCTCGTGCGGTGAATTCTTCACCGAGATGCGTCTCGACGATGTCGCCGGGCGCAACAGTCTCGGGAACTTCAATGACACCGAGATCGGTTTCGAGCGTTTCACCCGGTGCGAGGAGATACTCCCGATTCTCGCGAACGAGGAGAATCACTCGAGGCGGGATATGGCAGCCGCGAGGTCGCCGTCCTCGGCTTCGAGGGCTTCGCGTGCCTCCTCTGTGTTCACACCTGCCCGCTGTGCGACGATTTCTACGTCTTCGTCGGGAATCGCCTGCTCGTCAGCACTGTCGTCTGTGCTGGAATCGCTTGTGGCCTGTGTATCCGGCTCGCCAACGATCTGGTAGGTCTCCTGGCCCTGTGCGGAGATCCGCTGTACCTCTGGGGACGTGAATACCAGCTCCTCGTCTGCTGTCCGGATAATAACTTCCTCGGCATCGATATCGTCGGTTTCGATGCCCATCTGCTCCATCATCTGCTGCATCTTACGTGGGTCAAGACCGCCTCCACCAAACATACCTACTTAGAAACGCGGCGTCGGCAAAAACATACTGTTCCATGATGACGCTAAGCGAACTCCCTCATTGTTCGAGCCAACAGCGATTGGCTCAGTCGGCCTCGGCTCCTTCGCGGACTGTCACCGCTACCCCGGTTTCGAAATCGTCCATTGCGTGAGACGGTAGTTCGGCCCGTCCGACAGCAAGCACTGTTCCGTCGTGTGTCACGAGAACCTCATCCCCTGGTCTGACTTCCGCGTCTACGGCGTGTACGAATTTCGCAAAGGCGTTTTTCTCATCTCTGACGAACGGAACACTCTCACTGCCGACCTCGACAGCCGGTCCACCGATGGCGTCGTAGAGGCGCTTTCCTCCTTCGACGCCTAGTGTGAATCGTCCATCGATCCCGTAGGAGACGATCCGTTGACCCTCGTGTGGCCCACCCCCACACGTCACCTGCTGGGGCCGTCCTGATGAGGTGTGCATCACCGTCTGTACCTCCTCAGCTGGGAACAGCGCCCGACCAGCACCGTTTCCGAACTGGTAGTCCGCGATCGTACACAGCGTCTCCCGCTCGGCCGGATCCATACACTCCGCTGCGAGTCGGCAAAGAAAAGTCCCTCGATACGATCTGTGAGCTGCTCAATTTTCCTTTTTTCTCGATTCCACATCAGAAGCGAGCCGCGAGACTATAACTTCAAATACTATCCAATATTAATATGAATTAACTTTGATGTATATTTCGCTCCAACAATACCTCGCACATGTTGCCCCCGTGCAACTATTCATAACGAACGATACTGTAGTTTAGATCGATTTGGTGACATTTATACGGCTGTGTAACCACTATTTATACAATGGCAACAGAGAAACAAAACCTCGGAATCGGCGTTTTCCTTTTGGCCGTTAGCACCGTCGTTATCATCGCTATCGCCGACACCGGAAGCGCTGTTCCTGCCGCTCTGGGCGGGGCTGCCACGCTCACAATGGCTGCTGGTGCGCTCATCGTCGGTCTGTACGACGGGACAGGCGTTTAAGCGAGGTAAAACGGTCTTTGCGACTCGGATACCTATTTTTATCACTGTTGCTACAATGGAGTGCGCATGCACGCTCACAGAGAACAACCGACTGACTCTAGAATTGCGAGCCGTGCGACGATGAGCATCGATCACGCTCGGGTGATGCTATGTTGATGACGCCCGGACCGACAGCGGTTCCAGAGCGGGTTCGTGCGGCGATGAGCCAGCCAATTCACAATCCGGACGTTCAGTCGGAGTTTGCCACGTTCTACCGTTCACTGACGGAGGAGCTCGGCGAAGTGTTCGGAACCGATGATGACATCGTGATTCTCGGTGGCGAGGGAATTCTCGGACTTGAGGCGAGTCTGGCGTCGATTCTCGATGGGGGCGAAGACGTGTTGTGTCTCGCTAACGGGCTGTTCGGGGAGTGGTTCGAGGAGTTCGTCGAGTTGCATGGCGGTGTGCCGATATCCTGTTCGACCACTGGGACAGAACCACTCGACGTCGAGACTGCCAAATCGCTGCTCGCCTCCCACGACATCGAGGTTGCCACGATGGTCCACTGCGAGACGCCCACCGGAACGCTCAACGACCTTTCTACTATTTTATCACTCTGTGCCGAGGAGGGCGTCACCACGATCGTCGATGCCGTCTCATCGCTTGGCGGGACGCCAGTTCCGACCGAAGACATCGACATCTGTATCGGTGCTTCCCAGAAGTGTCTGAGCAGCCCCCCGGGACTCACGATGCTATCGGTGAGCGACAATGCGTGGGATGCGATCGGTGAGACCGAACAGACCTCGTTCTACACGAGTCTCGCGCCGTGGAACGATTTCGGAGAGCAGTTCCCGTACACTCACCTCGTCTCGAATCTCTATGCGCTCGATGAGAGCGTCGCACTGGTGCGCGAGGAGGGGCTCGAACACGTATACGAGCGCCACGACAACGCTGGCGAACTCTGTCGAGAGCTGGGCAGGGAGCTAGGACTGTCTACGTACGCACCAACTGAACGGTGCTCACCGACTGTGACGGCATTCGAGATTGAGGATGGAAACGCCCGCACAGTGCAGCGCAAACTCCAAAACGAGCACGACATTATTCTTGCAACGAGTCTCGGCGATCTTGAAGACAACATTCTCCGCGTCGGTCACATGGGCACGAACGCAGATCAGGACAACGTCGAACGAACGATGTCGGCACTCGATGACGTACTCTCTCAATAGTGAGTGCCCCACGACCGGTGAACTGTGTGGCAACCGCCACATCACGCACGGACAATGATCACACGGTCGTCTTTCGGGCGGTGATCATCTCTACCGTCACGTCTTGCGTGAATGTCTCTTCTTCCCGTTCATTCAGGTGGGTGCGCAGGTCAGCCTCGAATGCGTCTTTATCGTCTCCGAATATGTCTGGAGAGCAGTATGACAATGAAAAGACGTAGCCAACGATGCTGCCGATCTCCCACTCGCGCTCGCTTTCGATGGACGTGACTTCGATGTCGGTGAATTCGAATTCATCGACCATCTCATCCCACGGATCGTCGTACTCTCCGTCAGTCGGACCAGTTCGCTCTGGCAGCGCTTCGAGATACTCATCCGCGAGTGTGTACACAGCTTCGTGCCATGGCTGTCCGCCCCGAACCAACCATTCTTCGTCTGTGATGATTGCAATACCGCCGCCCGGTTCGATCATAGAGCACAGTTGATCGAGTGTTCTCCGCTGATCCATCCAGTGAAACGACCGTCCCATCGTTACCAACTGAAACGTTCCCAACTCGTTGCTCAAATCCGAATCTGACCCGATCACCCATTCGGTATTTTCTGCCTCGTGCTCGCTCGCATCTGCCTTGCGGCGAGCCTCACGAAGCATCCGTTCATTCGGGTCCATCCCGATGACTTCGTTCACATGCTCTGCGAGCGGAATGGCGATTTGCCCAGCTCCACATCCCAGATCGAGAACACGGGCAGACCCATCCAACGCGAACTGCTCTCGAAGAGACGTTATGGCCGCATCGGGATAGCTAGGTCGGTAGTGAGCATACCATTCCTCTGTACTTTCGAATAGCTCCGAATCGTCTGCTGTGGACATCGATCTGATGATTTATTACAGGTTGGCGATCGAAGTTCTATCGAACGTTCAAGACACCCTTCTGAGACAATCGGGTTCTCACTCGACGCCTTCAGACGTTCGTAAAAATGTCGTCTCTTTGCGAGAAGTGACCAGCTCTGATATCCATCACCAATGCTCAGTGTGTTGCGCGGAATTCGCCGTGCTTGATACCAATGTAGAACGTGACGATTCCAAACACGAGCAATCCGCCGCTGACCATTGACTTGGTCGTGGCCGACATTGGGCTACTCAGTGTGCCGCCGAGAATAATGACGAGCAATACGACGAACAGGCCGATCGATGTTGTTTGATCGAAGTCCATATCGACGGTTCGAATGACGACGGAATAAGGCTTCAGGTCACCGATGTGAACAGTGGTTACCAGCTGTCCGGTGCGAATGACGGATTGATCTGTCGGTCTTCTCGGTCGATGTTGTCGATGGTCGAGATGTCTCCATCGTCGAGCGAGAGAGTGACTGACTCCGCGTTATCGCGGAGGTGATCTTCGCCGGTTGCTTTCGGAATCGCGGTGATTCCCTTTTCTCGCAGCCACGCGAGGCTCACCTGTGCCTCGCTGACTCCATGCTCCTCGGCGATTTCCTGTAGTTCTGGAACATCGAACACCGCCCCTCGTGCCAGCGGCGAGTACGCGACGAGCCGGATGTCGTTGCTGGCGCAGTAGTCACGCAGCCTTTTCTGCTGGAGCAGTGGGTGACACTCGACCTGATTGGCAAAGATTGGTGCCTCAGAGACTGACTGTGCCGTCTCGAGAAGCTCTGGTGTGAAGTTACTCATACCGACGTGCTCGATGAGACCAGCATCGGCCAGCTCATCAAACGCACTGAGTGTCTCTTCAGCATCGTACGGATCGGCTGGCCAGTGGGCGTACAACAGATCAACGGAATCGACACCGAGCCTGTCGAGACTCTCGCGGGTAGTCTCGATGACATCGTCGTAGCCGAGTTGCTCGTACCACACTTTCGTCGCAAGAAAGACCTGCTCGCGGTCGACATTGGCCGTTCGAATTCCCTCCCCGACACTCGCTTCGTTGCCGTACACTTGCGCTGTGTCGATGTGACGATACCCCATCGAAAGCGCCGTACGGACGCTCTCTGCACACTGCTCGGGATCGGAGTTCTGCCACGTTCCCAATCCGAGCATCGGCATCCCACGTGCAGTCGGCACACGCTCTGCGAGTTGTTTCTGGTCCATACACAGCGTTCGTTCGAGAGCGCAAAAGGGGTTGTGAACGAATATGTTGTGCCATACCCCATCGTATCAGATCGGACCAACACCAGAGGATGCTGCAGCTACCGAATGGTGAAATGGTAGTAAGAATGTACAGTAGGGCTGTACCGTGTCGTGTCGTACAGTGCTGTATTGTATTGTATTTGGTTCTCTCAGTACTTGGAATCGGCGTCGGCGATCTCGTATACGTCATCGAGGACGTCGTCGCGCATTTCTTTCCAGTGTTCGAATCCGTCACTGCTCGTGGGGTACTCATCGTAAATACGTTTGAGCTCACTTCCTTTCCTGTTGATCCGCCAGAGATCATACAGCATATCCCAGTGACCGATCGTCTTCGCAGCGGTTTTCACTTTTGTGAGCATTCCCATCGAGGTCGACCCGCTTTTCGCGACGGTTTCAGCGATGTGCTGAGCGGGGAGTTTCGTGATGACATCGAGAATTTCATCGAGACCGGTTGCACTACCCCAGATGTTGTAGAGGTCCATCGTGGCGAACGTCTTGCCAAAGTCGGTCATCACTTGATGATTGTACCTCCATAGCGCGTCTTCATCGTCCGTCCGACCGTCCTCGATCGCATCGACGGCGACCTGAGCGGCCCAATGACCGGCTTTCGCTGCGCCCGGAATGCCGCCCCCTGTGATTGGATTGACGTGACCGGCGGCGTCACCGACAGCGAGGAAACCGGGTGCGACCGCCGAATCGTACGGTCGTCGGGTGGGTAATGCCGCCCCGAGTTTGTCTTTGACCCGTGCACCAGCGAACTCAGCCCGATCTCGAAGATCCTCTTTGAGTACCTCGACGAGCTTCATCGGTGGTTTGTTCATCTGGAAGCCGAGACCGACGTTGATCTCGGTCGCCGTCCGTGGGAAATACCACAGATATCCCAGCTCTTCAGTCGGTTTGAACACAAGTGCGTCGTCCCAATCGACGGGGTTGTCGACTTCAAGGACTTCACGGTAGGCCGAACAGAACTGCGAGTAATTGACGTTCGTATCGAACGTTGCATCCGAGAGATCGGCTTTATCTTGTAACAGTGAGAGTGCTCCCGCGGCATCGATGACGATCTCAGCCTCGTAGTTGGTCACCGATCCCTTTTGTGTCGCCTTTACACCCTCAACGGCTCCATTCTGTATAACGTCGTGGACGACCGTATTGTAGTGAATCTCTGTACCGATGCGCTCTGCTTCTTCGAGAAGGACCTCACCGTAGCGCTTGCGATCGACGACAGCCCCAGTCACACCACCGAACGGAATGTCCATCGATTCGCCACTCTGAGGATTCTCAAAGCGTGCGTGCGTAATGTTATTGTTAGTGAATGATTCTTGTCGGAGGTAGTCGAGATCAATCGTATCGGGGAACGTACTCTTTCCTTTGATGGCGTCGCCACAGGCGATGTGCCCCGCTTCGTCGGCACTCTTTCGTTCCAGAAGAGCAACGTCAAGCCCCTCGCTGGCAACCGACGCAGCAGCAAACGCCCCGGATGTCCCGCCACCGACGACGAGTACATCATAGGTTTCCGCAGGCATATGTCCGCGTTACGTGTCTCATCATAAAAATCGGTCGTATACCCTTCTTCCTGCCGGAATGTCGTATCCGATCACGACACATGATCACCACTTTGACGGTAAATCCACCGGACGCCATCCGCTTTCCGCCGAATAATTCTAATCTTTCCAACGCAAATTCACCACAATCTGTTCTATGATACCATTTACCGTAACATTTTATTACATCAAATTTCTAAGTACATTCTATATGGTGTCAAAGTACACAATAGAGGTGTCAATGGATGCTACACGGATCGAACGGCTACAATTAGATCGAGCGATTTCCTCCGGTTCAATTCTTCCGGAACCAACACTGAATCGAAGTACTATTTCGGCACTGAGTAAATTATTTCACCTAGGAGCACTGAGGTGGTACACATGTGTGTGAGGGTCAAGCTAACTGGTGTATTGACGCTGCGAGCGGGCGTCGAAGAATCGAGCGTCTTCGTTCCCGAACAGGCAACCATCACTGACGTGGTTGATGAACTCTCTCGGGAGTGTGGATCACAGGTACGCCCGGCCTTGCTGAAGGGCAATCGGCTCCGCTCGGACACTATCGCTGTTCGTGAATCGTCCGGATCGTCCCAGCGACTGTCGAGCACTAGCTCGGTTGATCCCGGTGACACCGTCCGATTCCAGTTTGAAGATCCCGACCAGCGACTCTACGCGTAATCACATCACACACCACGACAGCCCTCCGCTGTTACGATCCACTCACCCACGTTTGTTTTCTGGATCCAGATAGCTCTGTTCTAGCCCTCGAACGAGTTCGGTCACCGCACGGTTCATTGAAACGTCGACAATCAACCTCGGCAGCGAGATCGACGATTGCCCCATTGAGTTCGTCGATCTCGGTGTTCCGTTCGACATTGTGGTGCATACTGATCTTGTGCGACGGATACGTGCCAATCATCTCCCGAAACGATGCCAATACGTCATCGGTCAGCAGATAGATATTGTGGGCCGCAGCGACGGCTCACGCTTCGTCGATGAGTCGTTTCATGAGCCATTTGAGTCCAGCATCAGTCATCAGTTTGTCAACGGTCAACCGGGTGAGTGCGGCCTCCGGGAGTGTCGCAAGCCCGCGCAACTGCTTATCCCAGATATGTGGTGTTGGATCGTCAACGACCATTGTCTCGAAACTAGCGATGCTATTCGTGCGATTCGAGTGGTGTTACCCCCGGTCGCACAGGGTAGAACTGACGAAAGAACGGCGAAGATGTCGCTTATGACTGCTGGCAAGAAATCCATACGCCATCATGGATATCGAGGCAGCTGTCGTAGCGAAAGCGTCCGGGGATTTTCACATCGAAGAACTCACGCTCGATGAGCCCCGGGCGGACGAAGTGCTCGTTCGAATCGTTGCAACCGGCGTCTGCCCTGCTGATACTGCCGCACGTGATCAGCACTTTCCGATACCGCTTCCTGCGGTGCTCGGACATGAGGGGGCGGGCGTCGTCGAAGCGGTCGGCGACACCGTGACGAACGTCGAACCAGGTGATCACGTCGTACTGAGCTTCGACCACGATCAGACTTGTCGAAACTGCAGGGAGGGAAACGCCGCGTACTGTTCGAACATCGGTGCGTACAATTTCAGTGGTGTTCGGGGAACCGACATGTCTTCTCCGCTGCACAGAGACGGTGAACAAGTCAGTCTCTTCTTCGGCCAGTCATCGTTTGCCACACATTCAATTGCGAGCGAGCGTCAGGTTATCCCGGTTCCAGCGGACGTCCCCTTGGAGATTCTCGGTCCGTTGGGCTGTTCGATTCAGACAGGAAGTGGGACGGTTATCAACACGTTCGATGCCAATGCTGGGTCGTCGATCGCCGTTTTCGGCGTTGGGGCCGTCGGATTGAGCGCCGTGCTGGGGGCAGTCATAGCGGGGTGTACGACCATTATTGCCGTCGATCTGCTCGAAGATCGATTGGACGTGGCTGCGGATTTCGGTGCAACTCACGCTCTTGACTCGCGTGAGGAGGACGATATCACCGAGACGATTCGGGATATCACCAACGGTGGCGTCGATTATTCCGTAGAGACAACCGCTGTTCCACGCGTGGCTCGTCAGGCAGTTGCTTCGACACGAATTCCGGGAATCTGTGGACTTCTCGGAGGCGCATCATCAGAGCCAGATCCGACTCTCGATATGAACGACATCCTCAACGGTCGCATAGTTCGTGGCGTTTCACAGGGTGATTCGGTTCCTGAGATTTTCATCCCACAGCTCATCGATCTCTATCGGCAGGACCGCTTTCCCTTCGATGAACTCATCACGTTCTACGAGTTGGACGAAATCAACCAAGCATTCGCAGACTCAGAAAACGGTCGTGCCATCAAACCTGTGCTGTGCGTTGATGAAGTGTAGACAGAGACGGCTCGTTGATCGGGCGGTCCATCGTCCGATAGCTGCGTTGTGCCGTTTCTCGGGTGAGGGATTGTCGCGGGTGTGACACAGCACCTCTTCCGACCGGAATGTAGTAGTTCACTCTCTGAGAACTGTGGCTATGACAGTGACTGACGTACAAATAGCCCTCTACGAGGGATTCGACGAACTCGACGCCATCGGTCCATACGAGGTACTCGATAACGCGGCCACGTTCGGTGCTGACATCGACGTTCGGCTCGTCACGCTCGATTCGACGTCTGTTGTGACCGCGAGCCACGGGCTGCGGGTCGAACCAGACGGTACGCTCTCGGAACCGGACGTGCTGATCGTCCCCGGTGGAGGGTGGAACGATTCCTCTGAAAAGGGCGCGCGCACTGAAGCTGAGCGCGGCGATCTCCCGGACGCAGTTGCCAATCTGTACAGTGAGGGAGGGATGATTGCCTCCGTTTGCACCGGTGGTATGATCCTCGCACACGCAGGGGTGCTCGATGATCGGCCCGCGACCACACACGCCAGTGCGATCGATGATCTTCGTGAGTTTACAACCGACGTTCGAAACGAACGCGTCGTCGACAGCGGGCGGGTGCTCACAGCAGGCGGTGTGACCTCGGGACTCGATCTCTCGCTCCACCTCGTCGAACAGATCGCCGATAAGACAACAGCAGACCGGGTTGCAGCAGAGATGGAGTACGAGCGCCGGGCGGCTTATCGGCCATGACGGCGTATCGGTGGTATGACCGATGCCGACACGGCCGCACCGAGTGAGGCGTTCCAACCGCTCGGCAACGAAATCCGGACGCGGATTCTCACGGCGCTCCTCGATGACGAACGCGGTCCGCGCAGTCGAACGTTCTCTGAACTCGCCGAAACGAGCGGAGCGGACACCACGGCGGGATTCGCTTATCACCTCCGACAGCTCACCGATCACTACCTTCGCGAGACGAACGACGGCTACACTCTCACTGATGCAGGTGTACGGATCGCACGGGCCATCGTGTCCGGTGCGTACACCGACAGCGTCGACCGCGATCCAGTCTCGATCGACGATCCCTGTCCGTTCTGCGATGAGGATGCGCTCGTCGCCGCCGCGACGGACAACACCGTCACGATCGACTGCCAGCTGTGCGAACGGACGCTCCTCCGATTACCGTTTCCACCGGGAGGCCACCGAACGCACACTGATGAGATGTTTCCTGCTGCGCTCGACCGTCTCTACCGCCACCGTGTCGCGCTCATGACCGACGGGAGCTGTCCTGAGTGCGGTGGCGCATCGACCGCGACTGTCGGATACGCACGCGCAGATTCGAGCTCTGACTCCGGTGACGCTGTTTCTCACTCCGACTCTCGTTCTGACTCCACGGACAAGCCAGCGCAGTTACAGCTCGACTGTCTCGGGTGTGGGTATACGCTTAACTGTCCAGTAACGCTTGCTGTGCTCGATCATCCGGCTGTTATCTCCTTTTACCACGAGCAAGACGTTGACATCCGCGAACGCCCGATCTGGAACGTGGGTCGAGAATGGCGCGAGACGATCCTCTCGGACGATCCGTGGTGTGTTCGCGTCTCGACGGAAATGGTAGATGAGGGATTGGAACTGCTTGTCGGACAGGACGCAACGGTGGTTTCTGTCTCTCGGTTCTGAAATGGCAATCGGTACCGACGCTCATTACTGATTTATTACAATTGATCTTGTATAGCACACCACAATGACCACCGATCCGTTTGGTCGTGCCATACGCGATCACTACCTCGGTAACCGGGATGAACCACTCATCGACCGAGACGGTGACGAGACGCGTGAACACTCCATCGAACAGTGGTATTTCGGAGAACACGACGAAGACGCGTGGCGCGACTCGTGGATGGAAGGGCCGTTACTCGATATGGGTGCTGGTGCAGGGAGAGACGCCCTCTACTATCAAGAACAGTTCGAGACGGTCGCCATCGAAGTGAGCGAACAACTCATCGAGATACTGCGCGATCGGGGCGTCCGCGACGCTCGACTGGCGAATATGTTCGAACTCCGCGGTCAGTTCAACCGTGACCGGTTCCGGTCGGCTCACGCGGTTGGGACGCAGGTTGGGCTGGCCGGATCGATGGCTGGCGTTCGCCAGTTTCTCGCGGATCTCGCATTCGTGACGACGCCCGATGCGGCCGTCGTTTTGGATAACTATGCCCCGGAGAAGGACGCCACGAAGGACGTGTTCGCCTTCCGTGAGGATCCCGCGCCCGGACTCGCGTACCGCGTCTACCACGAGGCGTACAAAGGAGGTGTCGGGAAAACGCTGTTGTTCCGCTTGTTTAGCGTCGATCGGCTTCGAGAAGCGACAATCGGGTCACCGTGGGAAGTCACAGCAGTCACGTACGGGGATGTCCAGTGGAGGGCAATACTGGAAAAAGTATAATGTTCCACTGAACCGTTCTATTACGTCAGGAGGCTACCGAGACATTCACGGGCAGTACGACTGCCGTTTCCAATAACGGGAGTTGATGAAGACAGTTCACGAACGCTTCGTGCTCGTGCTGGTAGCTTCTCGATTTTTATAGTACGCTCTCGATTTCGTCCTGTTCGAGCGTTCGGTAGCCGTCTTCGTCGATGATGGCGACAGCGACGTTTTCGGGGTCTGGGTCTTCCTCATCGGTGAGGACCGAAACAGCGAGCGAGTAGGCTGCATCGATGCCCATCTCCGGATCGTATTCGGCCTCAAGCGTCGTTTCCATCTCGTCACTGCTGCCGCCGATGGCGGTCGCCTGCCACTCGTATGGTGTTCCGGACGGATCTGTCTCGAACAGCTGTGGTTTGCCGTCGACGTAGCCGCCCACGAGGAGCGCCGCTCCGAACGGGCGCGTGTGACCTGCCTGCGTGTACTCTTGGATGTGTTCGCTCACTTCGACCGTGAGCTGCTCGGGTGTGATCGGCTCTTCGTAGCGTAGTTGCTCAACTTGGGCCGTTTGGCGGGCTTCCTCGACGAGCTGGCGCGCGTCGGCGACGTGTCCCGCGCTTGCAACACCGTTGTGATCGTCGATCTTGTGGAGCTTCTCGATACTCCGTGGTTCGAGCAGCGACGAGCGAATTCGTCGTTCGGCCGCGAGCACGACGCCATCGACCGCTCTGACCCCAACGCTCGCTCCGCCGCGCTTGACTGCTTCTCGTGCGTATTCGACTTGATACAGACGCCCATCGGGCGAGAAGAGGCTCGTTCCCCGGTCGTACGCCTGTCGATCGTCTTGTCCTCGCATCAGTGTACCTCCGTAAGACTATCGTATGATTCCATGGTCACGTCCTCGGCAGTAATGCGCGCGACGGTGATACCATTACCGCTTGCGGTGTCGCGCTCCATCGCGCTGTCGACTGCACTCGCCGCAACCGAAACACCCTCCGAAAGCGTGAGATCCTCGTGATAGAGCCGTTCGAGCGCACCGGTCGCCAACGAAGTACCGCTCCCACTTGCCGCGTACGTGTCTTCGAGGACGCCTCCTGCGCCGTCAATTTCGAACACGCGCGGGCCTTCTTCGTCGACTCCCCCGAGCAGTGGCATGGACGCTGTCCCTCGGATGAGATGTCCAGCAGTCCGAGCGAGCGCTTCCATGCTCATCGGTTCGCCACGCCGAACTTCGTACAGATCCGCCTCTGAACGAAGCCGCCGGATGAACGCCTGCCCGCCACCGACGGAGCCAGACATCGTCACTGCTGCCGATGGGTGAACGTGTTCGATTTTCTGAGACTGTTTGTTCGAGACGAAGCGTCCACCCAAGCTCGCCCTGCGGTCGGCGGCGAGCACAACACCTCCTGTCGTGACGAGACCGACCGTCGTCGTTCCCGTCTTATGAACGGTCATATCTTCCGTTTCCATATCTATGCTTCCGCTCCGGTATCGAATAAATTCTCGCTAAAATATCTTTTAGTCACGCCCGTACACAATCGCTTTTACCCGGTAGCGACCACACACAGGCGTGACTGCTCTCAGCGAGAACGATTGGCGATTGGTGCGCGAGGAATCGCTGACAGGGCCGATGTGCATGGCACTTGATGCGGTGGCGGCAGAAACCGCTGTCGCGGGCGGCCCTCGTACTGTTCGCGTCTACCAGTGGGAGCCCGCAACGCTTTCACTTGGTTACCATCAGAACCCTGAAGATATTGATTGGGACTTTTGCGAACGTGAGGGTATCACCGTTACCCGGCGTCCGACCGGCGGTGGAGCCATCTACCACGATACGTATGGTGATATCTCGTATTCGATCATCGCGCCTGCGGATGAACTTCCCTCCGACCTGATGGAAACCTACGAGCTACTCTGTCAACCGCTCCTTGATGCTTGTTCGGTCATGGGCGTTCCCGCCGACTTCGCCAGCGAGACGGCTCCTGCGCTCCACGAACCTGCGTGCTATCTCCGAGATATCCACCCGGCGCACGACGTGATCTGTAATGGGGATAAACTGAGCGGCAACGCCCAGTACCGACGACGAGACAGCATCATCCAGCACGGCTCGCTCACCTACCACGCTACCCCCGAACGGACTCTCAACTGTTTCGTCGATCCGGGCGTCTCCACCGAACGGGTTCACGAGCGCATTACTGGAATCGACGAACACAGCGACGTTTCGCGCACTGATGCAGTCCAAACGCTCGAAAGCACCCTGAAAACGTGGGCCAACGCCACTGAGGACGGATGGACAGACGAGGAACGAGCGCGTGCACGAGAGATTGCCGATGAAAAATTCGAGCGCAGCGCGTGGAATCGAGACGGTGACGATCCGATGACGTAAACGACAGTCGTTCGTTCCAGACGCTGTGAGAGCGTGTCGGAGCATCGAGACAACCTTCACTCTCGTCTTTCATTATTCATTAACTAGTGGTGATATGTCTAGAAAGGTTACAGACGCACTGTACTCCGAAGCCACTATCCTTTCCGGTCCAGTAGCGCGGGTATGTTACGAGTTGGAGCGCACGTCTCCGTTGCTGGCGGCGTCGAAAACGCGATAGGGAATCAACTCGATGTCGGTGGCAACTGCGGACAGATCTTCACCCATTCTCCACAAGTGTGGCAGGAGCCGAACATCGATAACGGACAGGCCGAGGCATTTCGTGAGGGTACCGCTGCGAATCTCGACGGTCCGTGGGTCATTCATTCCTCGTATCTGGTCAATCTTTGTACGCCGAAGGACGATCTCCGTGCGAAATCTATCGAGAGCATGCAATCGGAGGTTGATGCGGCCCACGCGCTCGATATCGGGTACGTGAACGTCCATCTCGGCGCGCATACTGGGGCTGGCGTCGAACAAGGACTCGACAATGCAGCGAGCGCCCTCGATGAGATCGATATTCCATCGGACGTGACCGTCCTCGTCGAGAGCGACGCGGGGAGCGGGACGAAACTCGGTGGCGAGTTCGAGCACCTTGCAACCGTTCTCGAAGACTCAGCCCACGACCTCGGCGTCTGTCTCGATACGGCCCACATGTTCGCTGCGGGCTACGATCTCTCTACGGAGGATGCTGTTCACGAGACGATAGAGGAGTTCGATGCCGTCGTCGGAGTAGACACGCTGCAGTGTATCCATCTCAACGATTCGAAACACGAGTGTGGGACGAACAAGGACGAACACGCTCACATCGGGAAGGGATACATCGGTGATGAGGGTATGGACGCGATCATCAACCACCCGGCTCTCGAAGACGTCCCTCTCGTTCTCGAAACGCCGACGGAGAACGGCAAGAGTTTCGAGTGGAACATCGACCGCGTCAGAGAACTCAGAGAGTAACATCGTGCGGCGTTTTTCCACCTCCTATCTCGACGAGACGAGACGCGGGATGTGGGAGTCACGAGCGGCGCTGTCTCCACTTTCGCTCGCGGATCGGGATCTCGTTCTGGATGTCGGCTGTGGGACGGGTGAGCTATCGTCGGTGCTGTGCGAGGAATCTTCTGGAAGCGTCGTCGGTCTCGACCGTGATCGGTCTCTGCTCCGAGAGGTGTCCGTTCCGACGATCCAAGCCGACGCGGTCGAACTCCCTGTTCGAGACGATGCGGCCGACTTGGTGGTGTGTCAGGCGCTGCTCGTCAATCTTTCCGACGCCGACATCGACCGTGCGCTCGCGGAGTTCGTTCGCTGCTCGTCCGATCTCGTGGCCGTCATCGAACCGGACAACAGCGCTGTCAACGTCGAGTCAACCGTTTCCGAGGAGAGTGACCTCGCAGCTCGTGCACGGGAACACTACATCAGTGGCGTCGGAACAGACGTTACCCTCGGAGCGATTCCCGATCGACTGCGCGAGCACGGACTCACTGATGTGAAAACGCGACGATACGACCACGTGCGGACGATCGAATCGCCCTACGGCGAACGGGCAGTCGAGGCAGCCAAACGGAAAGTGACCGGATCACGGATCGCACAGCAACGAGATACGCTCCTCGCTGGCGGCATGAGCGACAAAGCGTACGAGTCGTTCCGCAGCGAGTGGCGAGAAATGGGTCGAGCAATCGTCGAGGCGATGCACGCGGGCACGTACCACCGGAAGGAAGTGATTCCCTTTTTCGTGACCGTTGGTCGAATCGTATAGCATCGAACGACAGCGTTCTGAATCGAGGCCGTATTTCGACAGAAGAATCAATGTGTTTTGTTGGTGTAAAAAGTATCAAAAGATGGGAAACGGCTAAGCCATTATCGTAATAATAATTATCGAGATAATTTCAGCCTGATTATTATTTATGGCCGAAGGCGGGTCGGAAAGACGGAACTCATCAAGGAGTTCTGTAAAAGAACCTCTCACATGTATCACCTCGTCTCGCAGGAGTCAGCCATGACTCAGTAAGAGAAGTTTATCGAGGAGTTGGCAGCTCACAGCGGGGATCGCGTTCCCCGCATTGAGGATTGGCACGACGCAATCGATTATCTCGGTGAGGTACTATCCGATGGGAAAGAGTTCGTCGCTATCGACGAGTTTCCGTATCTCGTTGAGTCAAGCGATACCATCCTCTCCGCACTCCAACACTTCATCGACACGATGAGCGACGATGTGACTTCAACACTCGTTCTTTGTGGATCGAGCATCAGTGTCATGGAATCGGAGGTACTCGGGCACGAGAGTCCTCTCTACGGACGACGTACAGCACAGATTGATCTACAACCGTTCAGCTTCGCTGATACACTCGATGTTATTGACTATCCATTCGAGGAGAGCGTTCGTTCGTTCGCAGTTACCGGTGGAATGCCGATGTATCTCATGTTGTTCGACTACGATCAGCCCCTCGAAACGAACGTATTGAACAACCATCTCTCGAAGACCTCCATTCTTTATAACGAGCCTGAGTTTCTTCTCAGAACTGAACTTCGTTCACCATCTCGGTACATGAGCATACTCGAAGCAATCGCGAACGGCTACACGACTCCGAATGAGATCTCCGGTCAGACAGCGATCGATTCTGGCCCGCTTTCTGGCTATCTAACACGTCTCCGTCGGCTCCGTCTGATCGAGCGCGAGGTCCCAGTAACAGCACGAGAGAAGAAATCGAAACGTTCTGTCTATCGTATTGCTGATGATTTCCTCCGATTCTGGTTTCGGTTTGTCGAACCGAATCGGTCCGGAATCGAACAGGCACCCCAGTTCGTTCTCGAAGAACGGATCGTTCCAGAGCTCAATCGATTCGTTTCGAAGACGTTCGAGGATATCTGTCAGGAACTGCTCTGGCGTCTTGTGACTACAGACCAATTGAAGTGCTCGTGCGACGCGATCGGGCGGTGGTGGCACGGTGAACACGAGATCGACATCGTTGGACTCGACGACCGAACGCCAGCAGCCGTCTTCGGTGAGTGCAAATGGACGAACACACCCGTCGGAATGAGCCTCGTCGAGAAACTCCGAGAGAAATCTGACGAAGTCCGGTGGAAGCGCAATGACCGCGATGAGGAGTACATCCTCTTCTCGAAATCGGGATTCGACAAAACGCTCGACGAAACGCTCGACGACCGATGGCACCTCTACGATCTTGAGCGGATAGCGCGTGTCTTTGATAGCAGTAAACCGACTGTATAGGAATTACCTGCGCGTCGATTCGAACTATCATTCGTATTCTGATCTCCATTTTCGTTCTTCGTTTTTCTCCTGAAAAGCTTATGAGACCGCGTCTGCACCGACGGATATGGATCCTCGCATCCGAGAACACGCAGAGGTCGTCATCGAGCACTCCACAAAGATCGAGTCGGGAGATAACGTCATCATTTCTGGCTCTCAACTCGCGGATGATCTTGTCGTTGCACTGTATGAGTTGTGTGGCGAGCGCGGCGCGAATCCGATGCGGATGGGTGCCGGTGATCGTGCCATGCGGGCATATCTCAACGCTGCTGATCCCGAATCGTTCGATCTTCCGGATCACGCGATGGCAGCGACGGAAGCGACAGACGTCTTCATCGGTATCATCGGTACGGCGAACGCGAGCGAACGAAGTGACGTCGATCCACAGACGACGAGCGCGTACAAGCAAGCAACAAAACCGATTGCAGACGAGCGGATAGGAAAACGCTGGGTTGCAACCCAATTCCCAACTCCGGGGAACGCCCAGAAGGCCGAGATGAGCACCGAAGCCTACGAGGATTTCGTGTGGGACGCGATCAACAAGGACTGGGACGCCCAACGCGAACATCAAGCGCAGTTGGTCGAGATTCTCGATCCAGCAAGTGAGGTTCACATCAAAAGCGGCGACACGACCGATCTCACGATGTCCATCGACGGAATGAAAACGGTGAACGACTACGCTGAGAAGAACCTCCCGGGTGGCGAAGTGTTCACCGCTCCGATTCCCGATTCCGTCGAAGGAGAGGTTCTATTCGATATGCCACTCAACGTGCAAGGCCGCGAGATTCGAAACGCCCGCCTCGTCTTCGAGGACGGTGACGTGAGCGAACACAGCGCCGAAACGAACGAAGACGTGTTGACATCCCTGCTCGACACCGACGATGGTGCTCGACGGCTCGGGGAGTTGGGCATCGGAATGAACCGCGATATCGATCAGTTCACCCACAACATGCTCTTTGACGAGAAGATGGGCGACACTGTCCACATGGCGATCGGACGGGCAATAGAGGAATGCGTTCCCGATGGACAACCACTCAACGAAAGCGCAGTCCACACGGACATGATCGTCGATATGAGTGAGGAATCGTTCATCGCGGTCGATGGTGAGGTCGTTCAGCGCGACGGAACGTTCGTCTTCGAGGACGAATTCGAGAACTAGAGATACTACACGACATCGCCGCGGACTGTCGCACCGGTTTGACGCTCGCGGTAGTGTTTGATTGCGTTGGCGGCTTCGGTTGTTTCGTCTGCGTCCATCCCGAGCATCTCCAGCGCGTCGGGGAGCGTCGGAAAGACGAGCTCTCCCGAACGAAGCTTCTCGAACGCATCCTCACTTTGGGTGCCGTCAACCCAGAGACAGACGCCGCGTGGATCAAGGATCTGTTCGTAGTCCTGTCGAGCCATCGCTCCTTTCAGGCGCTGTGTAACGTTGTTCTCGAACCCAGTGTTACACACTTCGAGGTGGATCGGCTCATCGTCGATGAGGTGGGCAGCGAGGCACTTCTCAGGGGCCGCATGGCCGTTCGTGTTCGCACAGAGCGCCTCTGGGTGTGCGTCGGCCCATTCAGCGCTGACGGTCTTGCCGACTCCTTCGATTCCGTGTGACTCAATGAATGCTTCTTCCTTCGATGCGTCTCCGTGGAATAACAGATCTTTGGTGAGGTAGACATCGAGGCGGTCGATGGGGTCGATTCCGAGCGCGAGATCGCCGTAGACCCACACCTCCCGCACGGGAACGGGCATCGAGTCCTGTTCGACTGTCTCGATGAGACGCGCGAGGCGGTCGACAGCGTCCGCCCGAGAGAACTGGGACATTATCAGCCCGTACTCTTCGGAGGTGGAAAACACACTCGCTCCACTGGCGATAATGTCCGTATCAGCGCCTACGCTCCTGTCGAGTCCCCTATCGACAGTCGCAAGAGCGTGTGCACGTATCTCTACGTAGAACCATGTCCGACAGTGAAGACAGCGAACGGAGCGCGTACGCAACGCTTGCGGGCGGTTGTTTTTGGTGTATCGAAGCCCCATTGGAAGAACTCGGTGGTGTGCGTTCTGTGACGTCTGGGTACGCGGGTGGAACGACCGAAAATCCCACGTACGAAGAAGTATGTTCTGGTACAACGGGTCACGCGGAAGTTGTTCACGTCGAATACAATCCAGATACAATCGTGTTTGGAGAGCTTCTCGCTGTATTTTTCACCATTCACGACCCCACGACTCTCAATCGACAAGGACCTGACGTTGGGACCCAGTACCGATCTGCTATCTTCTATCACGACGAGGACCAACGAGAGACGACAGAGGCGTTCATCGAGGAGCTCGAATCGTCAGGCGAGTACGACGAAATCGTTACCGAGGTGGCACCACTCGAAACGTTCTACGAAGCCGAAGCGCACCATCAAGATTACTACGAAAAGAATCCGAACAACCCCTACTGTACTGTCAACATCGACCCCAAGCTTGAGAAGATGCGCAAACAGTTCGGAGAAAAGCTCGAATAGAGCGTTCAATCCCGTAGCTGTCGGTATTCGTCTTCGGACAGTTCGATATCCGCGGCGGCAGCGTTCTCTTCCAGATGCTCGATGCTCGACGTTCCCGGAATCGGGAGCATCACTGGCGAGTGCTGGAGCAACCACGCGAGCGCAATCTGGTGGTGTGTCGCCTCGTGTGCCTCGGCAACCGATTCGAGTGCTGGCACTCGCTTTTCGATGGAGCCTGCGCCGATCGGTGACCACGGCATGAATCCGATGTTTGCGTTCTCACAGGCTTCGAGGACACTTTCAGAATCCCGCACGGCAACGTTGTACTCGTTTTGGACTGTTGCGATCTCGACGATCTCTCGCGCTTGATCGAGTTGTGTCACGTCGACGTTGCTCAATCCGATATGATTGATCACGCCGTCGTCTTTGAGCTCGGCAAGCGCCGTAATCGAGTCCGCAAACGGGACGTCTGGGTCTGGACGATGGTACTGATAGAGATCGATCTTATCGACACCAAGACGATCGAGGCTGCACAAGAGCGCGTTACGGAGGTAGTCGGGATCTCCTCGCGGTATCCAGTCGCCGCTTCGATTGCGGAGGAGCCCGCCTTTCGTGGCAATCACCAGTTCATCTGGGTACGGATGCAAACTCTCGCGGAGCAACCGCTCACTCACTCCCGGCCCGTACGAGTCAGCAGTATCGAAAAAGTTGATACCGAGATCGACTGCACGACTGAGCACGTCTGTCGCAGCGTCCGGATCATCTGGACGTCCGATGATGTTTTCACCGGTAAGCCGCATCGCGCCGAACCCGAGTCGGTGGACGGTTACCTCGCCGCCGATGTCGAACGTATCGCTCCGGGGTTCTGTGGCCATCCCCGAAAAACACCCGAATCGCAGTAATCTCTTTTGGCGCTGAATCCCAAAACAGTCGGATAATATATTAATTTCGTGTGTATCAACTGTGGAAGATGGTCACGTGCGCCACTGACTGATACGCGAACGGATCTCGTATCCCGTGACCGAGCCGTCAGTACCGTTTGCGATCCGACGCAATCGATCCCTTCGTCTATCAGATATATTGATGTCGTTCGGTGTGAGCCGCCGTCCACGATGCTGATTGTAGCTGCCGACCCACGCGGGTTCATCGGGGACACTCTCGTCAGTGACATGCTCGTAATCGAGTGCAACGACGTTCCCTGTCCGTGAGACGCCAATTTGTCCTTCTCCGTCGAGACCCAATCCCAGGCCCGCATCAGCGAGTCGGTTTTCGAACGACGCCACGCGCCGTTCGTACTCTTGTTGTTGTTGGGCTGTCTCCTCGTTCTGTGGCGTCGCTATTCTGTTCGGGTAGTCGTATCCGATGGTTTCGACTTCTTCCATTACGAGCCACCGATAATTCGAGGCGTGGTCGATGACTGGTGCGAAGAGGTCCGTAACGCCCCGTTCGGCTGCTTGTTTCCAAATCACCGTCTCAATCCAGTTACTGAGTTCTGTGTGACTGGCTTCGTCTGATACGTCGAACTCGATCTTGAGAACGTAGTTGTGGGATCCTTGAACGATTGGCTCACCGTCCATTCGGTGTGGAAGCCTTCCGGCAACTCGATTGCCAGAGCCAACGCTCCAGCCAAAGTCATGGATCGCTGTGAGCTGCTTCCATCCGCTGTATGGGTCGGTATCGTACTCTTCATACAGTTCTTCCGTGAGTTGGTCACAGAGCGCTCGTCCGCGATCTGTGAGTGTCACGCTTGATTCAGTCGATGGCGCTTTCATCGCTGGTTGGTCGGTCCTCGTACGTGACTTGTATCGTATCTATCGTATCAATCAATCGGTTTTCATAGCAAACATATGTATGAGTAAATGTATGGATCCTCACGAAGAGAGGTAGTTAACGGATATATGACCTAACTGATATCCCTACAGAAAGCTTATACCGCTTCCTTACCTACTTCATAGTAAGATCATTGAGATAGCATTATCATTTGATATACTATTGGATGATCAAATTGGGCGAGATACAATGAGTGTAATCGAGAAGCTCAGCGATGCTTTCTTCCAGGAGGAGCAACAGTCTGAACCATATGCGTGCCAGCACTGTGGCTGTCGGTTTTCACTCCAACACCAGGTCTGTCCCAAGTGTGGTGGCTACGCAATTGAACGCGTCGATTGGTCAGAAATCATCGGCTCTGAGTCTGAATGATTGCTTGAACGGCTCAGTGCTTGTTCTATACACTTTCCCTTTCTCCTCGTCGTGTGTCCCGTGGAAACGATTATGACGTTTGCTCTGGTACATATACCCATGGCAGATAAGATCACAGTAACAGGTTTGCCCCGATGTCTGAACTGTGGGTTCGAAGCACCGCTCGACGGAGGCGAATGGAACTCTGCCGAAGTCCCGCCGCTTGGTGATCTTACGCGGTGTCCTGAGTGTG
This sequence comes from Halocatena marina, assembly GCF_023276375.1. Lineage (GTDB taxonomy): Archaea > Halobacteriota > Halobacteria > Halobacteriales > Haloarculaceae > Halocatena > Halocatena marina. The sequence continues at coordinate 3,520,807 of NZ_JALLPK010000001.1, forward strand.
GGAGTACGAATATCCGGGGTCAGTGGTAGGATGAGCCGATATTTCACTGCCGGCTCTGAGTTCTCTTGACGCTCGTCTTGTGAGTAGACTGTGGCTGTTTCAGTGTGGCTCGTGGCCGACTCTCTGTGAGTTCATGAGTGAGAGGTGGAAATACTCGCGTAGAGCCGTGTATCCGGCACAATCTCTGAACTACGGCACGAGTACCTCCGGCAACCAACCATCGGAAACTATTCGGGAGGTCACAAACGCGCTCTGCTATGCAGTTTGGATCGAGCAGACTGTGTAGCCTACTCGCCCTGGATGCGTGGGGCGAGCACGAACGTCACTGTCCCCTGTCCTTCTGCGATGTCGAATTGGATATTGACGGGGAATTCCTCACCAAGTTCGACGCTCACCTCAGCATCATTTGGAATGGCCTTGTTCATTTCCTTGAGGTAGTCGAGGCTAAACAGCGAGTGAGCATCACCGGCGGTGAGAGTAATGAGCTCGTCGCGGTCGAGTTCGAAATGGACATCGTCAGTGTCGCCCTCTGCATCGACGTAAAAGTACTCCGAACTGGCATCGACGCCGAGAGCGATGTGATCGGATACCATGTCTGCGGCCTTCACAGCACGGTCGATATCTCTCCCTTCGATGACGGCTGTCGCGGGGAGATCGATGTCGGGTAGGTCCGGTTCCTGCCTGATGGAATCTGGATCGATGAGCGCGAGCGTGTATTCGAGACCATCAATCTGGATGTTGAGCTTCCGTGTCTCTTCATCGAGTTCGAGATGAATCAGGTCATCTGCGTTGGCCATTCCGGCAATATCTTCGAGGCGAGCGAGGTTGACACCGATCGTCTCATCGTCGGTCTCGTAGGACTCGAACGCGCCTGCATCGAGTCGAAGGTCAACCATCCCTGCGTTGGCCGGATCAACAGCGCGGATCGTAAAGCCTTCATCATCGAGCCGGATTTTGCACTCGTCTACTAACACGCTGACCGAGTCGAGCGCCGACAAAAGCGTCCCCGAACTCACGATAGCCTTGAACATGGATGGCGGTTCTCTTCGACGGGTTAAAAAACGATTCATTACGTGCGTGGTGGCAATTCTCACGACAAATGACTTCCTTGAAATATTGCTAATCGTGAAATAGATGTTTGCTGTTTTGCATGTGTTATTCTAGGTACTTCGATGTGCGAGACGAATGTCCCGTTCGGGTGACTAGATCGTTTCGAGCACGTCGAGTACACGTTCTTCGGAGTCACGATCGGGCCCGCGTTTTTCAGAACTGTCGGCGCTGTTGATGTGCTCGACTGTTTCTGAGACTGCCTCTGAGAGTGGCGTCGAGCTCCATCCCATCGACTCGAGCTTGTGTGTATCGAGGACGTGCGGATAGTCACGGTACAACGGGAAATCGGACGATTCGAGATCGGCAATAGCGAGTTCGCGCTCACTCACTTCGATGAGGTCTACGCTCGTTCCGACGCTGTCAGCGAGAAGATTGATCCATTCCGAGAGCACCGGCAACGAGTGATCACCAACGTTGTACGCTTCACCGGGATCACCCTGTTCGGCAATCGTCCGAAGGCCCCGTGCCACATCATCCACGTACACAAGGTGTCGGAGTGCTGTGTGTGGAACGAGCAGACGATCGTAGGTGCTCACTCGATCGACCCAGTACTCGAAGCGTCCTGTGTAATCGTATGGACCGTAGACGACGGGTGGACGGATACTCATCGCGCGAACGCCGCGTTCTCCAGCCTCGAAGACAGCCCGATCCCCAGCAGCCTTTCGGGGTCCGTAGGTATCCCACGAATCATCGACTGCCTGCTCGGACGTACACTCACACAGTGGCGTCTCATCCTCGCGCTTGGGAACGACCTCAGTGCCGTAAGCTGCACCGCTTGAGACGTACACGTACGCATCAGCATCGGCAAAAATCTCCGTCGCTGTGCGTACGTCGCGGGGGTAATACGCCACGCAGTCGATGATGAAGTCCGGGTCGATGCGATCGCGCGCGCGTACGAGCGCATCATCATCCGTTCGGTCGCCCTTGTGATGGACGATATCTTCGTCGTCGGTGAACGGGTTCTCGTGTTTTCCTCGATTGAAGATGGCAACCTCATACCCGTGTGCGCGAAATTCTTCGACAGCGTGACGACCGACGAACCGTGTTCCTCCGATAACGAGTACGGTTTCCATGCACAACCGACGAACGGTGTCGGGAAAAATGTGAGTGCTCGGTCGGTGTGTTCATTTTGAGAGGCTATGTGTCCGACCCGTGGATCTGTAGCGTATCTCTTCGATCGTCCAAAATTCCCTCTCTTTCCTCTTCACTTGAGAGTATCAGCAAAAACAGGTTCGGAAACGATAACTTGACCATCGCTCGTTACTGTTACACAAAATCCTCGATACCGAAAGTGTACTTTTCCGCTACAGTGGCGTTGCTGACCCAGAAGTGTTTGTTCGAAGAATACGGCTTCGATAGCCGTGACGTTGACTGCTTCGAATAGTGATGATCCGAGAGTTGTGATTTCGGTGTTTTCTGCGTCTGCAACAGCTGAAACGATCTCCTTTACGAGATCAATGTCGCCATCACACTTAAACGAGCGGCGCACGATCGGACGCCACTCCAAATCATCGTCACTGTTGGGTAATAGGTGATCTCTGTCGGCTTCATCAGTGGAATCTGTCGGCATTATCTGACTTTGAAAATCTCCTCCGGTCGATGGTTTGAATGGTGTCTAGTACACCGACCGTCAATACTGGGGCCGGCCGTCGCTGTGTGCTCGTTCGTTTCCATGTTCCGGCTGTCTACTGTCTTGTCCATTACCATCTACTTGCTTTCTATACTATAACATTTCAGCACCCGATTCATGTGCTATACAACTGACTGTGCCGTTGAAAATGTGTTGTGAGTATCTGAGTTACGAACTGATTATGCATCGTGAATCTCGATGAATGACGCCATCATTCGATACCTAAGACTTCTCATATGGTATGAAATTTGTCCTTTGATCTGTGTTTCACATACCATCTGGATCTAGAAAATTCCTGGTTATGAGGAAATGAGCTCTTGTTCTGCAGCATTTCTCTGATCGTCTAACCCAGCCACCACTCGACAATAGTTGTAAGGACGGCAACAAGACTGTTCTGCGTACCAGTTCCCCAAATCGCTGTTTCCGTCGATCCATCGTTCTCCGCCAGTGTGCTCATGAGTACGGTTTTGTGATCAGTGACGAGTAAGCGGCCGGTCGGTGGGCCGTCCCACGCCCACGGTGGCTCGATCAGTTCGGCCGCTGGAACTGCAGTTTGGAGCCGTTTGTGTCCTGTCTCCGTGCTGTTGGCGAGCCGAACAGCCACTCCACGCTCGCTTGCGGCGCGCAACTCGGTTAAGATCTCCTCACTCAACACTCGGTCAATCGTTAGATAGACGATCTCGTCAGTTGCAGACGACAGATAGTTGCTGACACGATCATCGACTGCAGCGCTCCCAGTAGTGGTCCAGACGCCGCGCTGTTCCTGCTGGCGTTCTGCAGGTTCGAGGTCGGCTAGCTGGCTAGCAAGCTCTGTAACGGTGTCGTCGTACTTGTGTCGGAAGTGACGCAACGTTGTCTCGCGCCCAACGGGTTGGAACTGCTTCGGTGAGTTATTTTGGACATCAACCAGTCCTCTGTCCTGAAGGCGCTCGACCGCATCGTAAATTCGCGTCCGGGGAACACTGGTCGTCTCACTCACTTCGCGGGCGGTTCCACCCCTGAGCCGCAGGAGTGCGACGTAGATAGAGGCTTCATATTGACTCATCCCGAGATCTTGTAGGAGCTCGACAGCCATGGGCTGGACAGGTGGCGACTCGGTCACGAGGATTCCTCCGGTACCACGCCAGCAGTATCTCCACTATCGCCCGCGAACTGACCGTCTACACGACGCTTGCATTTCGGGTGAGCCGGTGGATGACAGCAATATTGCATACGAAAGCGTAAGTGGTCGATCTATTTGATCTCTTTGTGATTATCTGAGTAAATCACATTCTGCAGCACGGCTCAGAGACGAGACAATGTGCACTCTCCTCTGACACTCGGTTGACAGCTGGCGATCGATCGTGATCAGCTCACCGCTGACGTCGTGAATTTTCAGAATTTCTTCTCTGCAACAACTGATCTGGTGACGAAATAATACAATTGGTATTAATCGATGAATTCGAACCGACACTGCTTCTTGTTGAATATAGAGAAAATGATATAATCTGTCGGTGGTCGTCTGACGAAGTTCTACGGACGATGTGGAAATAAGTATATGATTGGGTCGCAGGCGTGGTTCGGGTTACTTTGAGATGATCTGTGTTTTAGGCGACAACGGATACGGTGAGATTTGTTCGTTGATTCGCATCAACGGGGAGATCTATCAGTAGAAAACACAACTACTATCCCATATCCTAGTCCTCGCCCAGCCATGGAGCCGATCACTGTCCTTCTTTTCGTTTGCAGTGGTTGTATTGTGATCTTGGTCGGTCTATACAGCACCATTGCACTCTCTCATTACGTTCGGGGCGACTCACACTCAGAACGCCAACGCACGCCGTGGGCAGCCAACCGGAACGGAACTGACAGCAATACTAACGAGACTAAACAACGACAGCGTCCGGGTCAGCGTTCCATCGACGCGAACGAGACTGAGGATGAGACTAACCTATCAGAATGGCAATGGCAGTCTCAACGCTGATTGACCTAGTATTGACAAACTGTCTTCTCTAATCATGATGATCTATTGTAGGAATAGTCCAAACACAGTAAAAAATAATACAAAAGGCTGCATGAATATTTATGATATGAAATCTGATGATGATATGGACCCTATCAAACAAGCATTAATCGAGGTGGATCAGCGACAACGTGGCCATTTGTCTCAGACAAAGTACGAGAATCTCCGCGATGATCACCATCCCTCTGTTTCTGATATTCTATACAAGTGTGGGTGGAACGACATCAAAGAGGAAGCAGGACTTCATATCGATCCGCGCTCGACACGTGACAAAGTCACGAAACGTAACGCGATTACAGCCGTCAAAACTGTCTCTCAGCGTATGGATTGTGAAATGACGCTTGCGAAATACGACGAACACCGCGATGACAATCACCCGTGCGGTGGGAGGATCGCCAAAAAATTCGGGTGGAGTAGGACAAAAGAAGAAGCAGATCTCGAGCGTCGTGAGTATCAATCTGAGATTTCACGGGAAACAGCGATCAGGGCAATTCAGACAGTGAGTCAACGCGTTGAGGGAAATCTTACGATCGCATCGTACAACGAACATCGAGACGAACACCATCCCAGCGGGCACGGAATATCGAGTAAACTCGGGTGGAATTCGATGAAGGAGGCTGCTGGGTTGACCCCTCGCTAGCAAAGCGTTTCGGGAATCTTTTTTGTCTGATCGGATTGTTGGTGGGAAGCAGGCCGTGTTGCTGAGGCTAAACTTACATTTGAACACTAACATCGCTATACTTTGGTCTCAACTCTTCTATGCGACCGATCTTACGGAGTCTATTGGAAGGAAACCAGTAGACTGACGAATGACGTAGCGGCAAAAAGCCAAATATTGATAAATAAATACCAGAAATAGCTGGAATTTAATATGTAGGTTGAACTAACTCCGCAAGAAAACGAAACATTCATTATGGCAGCGTTAGGGAATTGCGGTGGAGGACGCAGGGCGGCGCACGCTCCCCTTGTTCCTCTCGCGCCCGGCCGATGACTCGGAGCGACACACGCTCAACCCCATGACTCACACGCTCCTCGTCGCGGGCACGGCGAGCCACGTCGGCAAATCAACCGTCGTTGCTGGGCTTTGTCGCCTGCTTGCCACCCGTGACTCCCCTGTCGCTCCGTATAAGGCGCAGAATATGTCGAATAACGCTCGTGCAGTTGCAACGCCGGATGGAGAGGCTGGCGAGGTCGGTATTTCGCAGTACACGCAAGCCCGCGCGGCCCGTATTCGTCCAACTACAGACGTGAATCCCGTTCTTTTGAAACCGCGCGGGAACGGCGAATCGCAGCTCATCATTCACGGGTGTGCTGTCGGCCACTACGGTGCAGGCGAGTATTACGCCGAGCACTGGAACCGTGCTCATCTTGCTGCCCGCGAGTCGTGGAAACGCCTCGCTGACGAGTACGACCACATTATTGCCGAAGGCGCGGGCTCAATCGCGGAGATCAACCTCCACCACCGCGATCTTGCGAACGTCGAAACGGCCCGCTTTACTGACGCTGATATTCTCCTCGTTGGGGATATCGAACGCGGTGGTGTTTTTGCAAGCCTCGTTGGGACGCTGTCGCTCATGCCGTCGGATCTCCGCAAACGGGTCATCGGTTGTCTCATCACGAAGTTCCGCGGCGATCGTTCATTACTTACCCCCGGTATCGAGGCGTTCGAAGAGCGGACTGACGTTCCCATTCTCGGCGTGCTTCCGTACAACGATCCAGGTCTTCCCGAGGAAGACAGCGTCTCGCTTCCTCCACGTGGAGAACGAGCTACGTTCGGTGCGAACGATGGGGTTTCAGACGAACGAGCGGTCACAATCGCCGTCCCGCGTCTCCCGCGCATTTCGAACTTTACTGACCTCGAACCGCTGGCGCGCGAACCGGGCGTTCGCATCGCGTACCTCCCGCTTACCAACCAGATTCAAAATGCCGACGCGGTTGTCATTCCCGGTACGAAAAATACGGTCGATGACTGTCTTGCGCTCTGCTCGGCAGATTTCGATGACCGTCTTCGGGCGTTCGATGGTCCGATCGTCGGTCTCTGTGGCGGCTATCAGTTGCTCGGAAGGCGGATCACGAACGCCGCGGTTGAGGGGACGCGTTCTGTCGAGGAAATCGAGGGGATCGGTCTCCTTCCCGTCGAGACACGATTTACCGAGGAGAAGCACGTCGAACCGGTTTCCCGACCAATTCACGGCTGTGGTCCCCTCACGGGAGCGTCCGGAGTCGTTGACGGCTACGAGATTCATATGGGCGAAACCGTGGCGCTCACGGCGGTCGATCGACCGTTTGATGGAATGGGTGCGGCGACTGACCGCGTGCTTGGAACGTACGTCCATGGTCTATTCGAGAATGAGACTGTACGTGATGCATTTCTCGACAGCGTCTTCGAACACGCGGGTATCGAACGCTCCCCGACACTGACTAAGAGACAAACGATAGAGGCAGAGCGTGAGTCCGAGACTGAGACGGAAATAGAATCACCACACGACCGCGCAGCTGCTCTCGTTCGCAAGCACGTCGATCTCTCTGCGCTTGGACTCGCTGAGTGAGAGACAGTAGTGATGTGATATATTGAGAAAACACTGGACGGGAGGATCAGACGACTCGAATGGGCCTGTCGCTATAAATACGCCCCATCCCACTCGTCGGGTCTGTGAACGTTTCCACACGTCGTGCATTTGATTCGGTCTAATTCATCGACCGTTTCGACTGCCGACCCGCAGCTCGAACAGTAGTATCCGTACTGCTCTTCGTAGTCGGCGTCTGTGTACAGTCGGTGGAGCGGAGCTTCGTCACCAGGTATCTCCTCGCTGCCGACGAACCGTTCTTGACCCTCTACTTCGATCGTCGATGGAACGTCTTGAGATTCGGTGTTGTCATCAGCCGTGTTCTCAGACGATCCGTAGATGTGTTCATCCCACGTCTCGCCACCGAACTCGGTGTCGCGTTGGTCGATTCGTTCGTATCCGAATTGTTCGATGAATGCCGAACCCTCCGAGTTGCTGGCGAGGATTCGGGCGCGGATATCGGTCGTGCCTCGATCGGAGAGTCTCTCTCTCGTCCATTTGAACAGCTCCGTTCCCGCGCTCTGGCCTCGTTCTTCCGGATGAACGTGGAGCCAGAGCAATTGCCCCTCGCTGTCTGTGATCTTTGCCTCCGAAAACCCAACAACAGTATCGTCGATTTCAGCGACACCGATAACGCTATCAGCGAGCCGATCCGCCATCGTCCGCGCGTCGAACCACTCCTCCACAATAACATCAATACCGGTGGGGCTGATTGCATACGACGCCTGTATCGATTGTCGTGCGATGTCGTGGATCGCCGTGACATCCGCCTCGGTTGCTTTGCGGACGTTCATACGTGTAGTTTTGTCCGTCGAGCGGATGAAACTGGTGATGACGGAGACACTTCACTCACCATACGATGTGATCCGTCCCCACGTCGATTTTTTGCCCCACAGTCCCGAACGCATGCACTCACATTCGACGATCTGGGAGTTGTCGATGAACAAATTCACGTTTGGTCCGAAGTTCTTGATGTACCACTCGAACATCTCTGGACCGGGGGCCTCGAAGACGCAGTTTTCGATGCCCAACTCTGTGGCGATCTGATAGGCAACGTCGGTTCGCCAGTCGGTCACGCTCTCGGTGATGCCCTCTGCCTCGACCATGAGTTTGTACGCGCCCGCATCGAGGTGCCGACGGCCTTCGTCGATTGCCAGCGCCGGGTCCTGCTGAGTCTCCTCTAACAGCTCCTCCTCACTCGATGCTCCACCAGCACCGAACTGAACGTTAATTTCGGGTTTGGCTTTCAAACCGTGATCGACGACGAGTTCGGTGAGTGAAACGATGTCATCCACGTCAATCGCGAGAAATCCCGACGAGATTTCGACGATGTCGAAGCCTAACTCACCTGCCTCGACAACGTAGTCCTCAACGTGCTCATTGTCCGCGACGAGAACGTGCTCGATGAATCCACCAGTCGAAACAGCGACGTCGAACTCGTGACACGTGTCGATCAGCTCACGAACCGCGTCCTCGGGCATCAGCGCGAACGACCCACCGGAGAACTTGTAGATATCCACGTAGTGACCCATCGTCTCCAAGAGATCGCGCAGCTCTCGCGGTCCCATCGGATCGTAGTACGGGCCCCGTATCTCGGTGATGCCCTTCTCCCGTGGCTTGTCCGGACGATCGTTCACCCGAAGAAAGTCAAAGGCACGGTTGTCTACTGGCATGATTCTAGCCTAAGAGCGTCAGTCACTTATCGATTGACGGGGATTGTGCAAGCACCGACACAGTTCGAGATATCGACCTCCTCTAACGATTAGTGATGTGGTAAGAATTGATTGAGCGGTACATATTCATCACTTCGATACATATACGATTGAAGATGGTCCTACAATCATTTCCCTCCAGCATCGTTTCGATATCTGTCTTCTTTGGAGTTTCATGGGCATTAATTACATATTTGTCATCGAGAATAGTGGATGAAATAGTAACAAATAATTGGATCAATATCATTGTCACTGCGGGGATGTCAGGTACCGCAGTGTATCTTTTGCGACTCGCAGGTATGTCTGGTATCTCGCCGTTGCTCTGGTGCGTCGTTACTATAATCGTACTTGGCGTCCTCAAGTGGCTGTTCTCACAGAGCACACCCCGGTTCACTGTCGTGTGATCGACGACGGTCCCTCCAAAAAAATTATTTAACGTTCGAAACTGCAAGCGTTACTCCAACAGTTCGACGAGATCAACCACGTCGCACGTGTCCAGTGATTTCACCGTTTCGATGATTTCGTTCTGACGCTCCCGAGCGTAGCGATCGTCAGTCATCGTCGTGAATTTCTCCTCGATCTGTGCCCACGACATTGGGTTGTTCGGGTGGCCACTGAAGTCGTCTTTTTCGATCTGGTACGTGCTATCGTCGAGTTCGATCTCGATATTCGCCGGCATCTCGCCGTTTTCGAAGCGTTCGGTGAGCACTTCGTCTTCTTCGACCGTCACCTTCCGGAGAAGTGTCTGCACGTCATCGCGCTGGATCCGCTCAGGATCGTAGGCGTCGTTCGTCATCTGGCGGTCGATGAGCGCAGCGGCGAGCATGTACGGCAGCGAGTGGTCGGCTTGGGCTTTCGTTTCGACCTCATAGCGCGATCCCTCGCCACCGCCGATGATGAGCTTTGCACCCTCGAACGTGTCGAGGTGGATGGATTCAACCCTCGAAGCGTCGATATCGTGCTCTTCGGCGAGTTCAATAATCCCCTCGACTGCGGATTGGGCGTACGTCTCCGCGACGTATCGCTTCGTCATGGTGTCAAACACCCGTTCGCATCCAGTGTCGAGGTCGATCTCGAACTCGCCGCTGACGATCTGTTTCCACCCTTTTTGCCCCTCGAACAAGTTCGTTGGGCCTTCCATACCGTGATCCGCCAGCGCGACCGAGTAGACGGCGTTACGGGCTGCGTTCGCGCTTGCGATGCCCTTCCACTCGTTGATGCCACCAGTCCGCGTTACCCGGAGCGCGTTGTGTGCTGTCCCAGCGATACCGATCGCATTCCGAAGTTCCTCGCGGTCGAGTTCACTGACCAGACCGGCTCCTGTTGCGGCCGAGAGGACGGTGTGAGTGACGTGATCCCAGCCCCGGTCACGGACAGGTGCGTTCCACGCCAACTCACCCTGCACCTCGTACGCGACCCCGATCCCTGCGAGCAGGTCGGCACCAGTGAGTCCTTGTTGCTCTGCGCACGCGATCACACTCGCAATGTTGTCGCTCGGGTGTGGCGTCTCTCCCGGCGCGAGAAACGAGTCCATATAATCGAGATACCGTGTGAGAGTGGTGTTATACAGTGCGGCGGTCGGTGGTGCCGCCGTATCGTCGCTTCCCCACAATCGACACGGACCCGCTGTGTCCATCTCGACGCTCGTTTCGTGGACGATTTCCACTGCGTCGGCTCCGAGCGCGCCGACAGCAATACCGATTGAATCGAGTACACGCTTTTTGAGCTCTTCTTGAACGTCGTCTGATAGCTCGTCGTATGCGACCGACAACGCGAAGTCGGCGAGTTCGGCTGTCGTCGTCATAGATGGTGCATCTCCGGGAACTCCGATAAGCCTGTGGCCGGCACAGCAAACCTCCGTGTGATGGCTCCCACTCGGACGAGGAGCGGGCAGAGTGTCCCATGACGAGCGCTTATATACGATGGCGAATCGATTCACGACAATGGTTGAGGCGTTCGCAGTTGCGAGCGGAAAGGGTGGGACTGGAAAGACGACGAGCACGCTCGCACTCGGAATGGCGCTCACCGAGGAGTACGACGTGACCGTTGTCGACGCAGACACTGGGATGGCGAACCTTCTCTTTCATACGGGACTCGCGGACGCGGATACGACACTGCACGATGTGCTCCGGAACGACGCTCCGGTTTCTGAGGCAACCTACGACCGGTTTGGGATGCGTGTCGTTCCCTGTGGGACGAGTCTCGCGGGATTTCGGGACGCTGATCCGACACGGTTGCGCAACGCTGTCGCCACTCTTGCGAGTGAAACTGACGTCCTCTTGCTCGATTCCGCCGCCGCACTCGGGAGCAAAAGCGCTGTTTTGCCAATCGTGCTTGCAGACCGGGTCGTCATCATTCTCCAGCCGACGATCCCGTCGCTCTCGGATGCGCTGAAAGTACAGGAGTACGCCACATCGTACGGAACGGGCGTTGCGGGCATCTTATTCAACCGGGTGCAAGACGACGATGCTATCGACACCATAGAATCGAAGGCCAAACGGTACTTCGATGGACCGACGATCGGCACTGTTCCCGAGAGCGATTCGGCACGGGCTGCCCGACGAGCGAGCGAACCACTACTAGCTCACGCGCCCGACTCGGTTCCAGCAAGCGCGTATCGTGACGCTGCACAGACGCTCGACGTACAGGCTGGTGACTCCGATGCCGTCGCTGACCGCTTCCGGAGTGCAGTCATTCCGGAAACACCATGACTGATCTCGTTATTCCGCAAGGTCAGCTTCTCCGCTCGCGTATCGTTCCCGACATTCGGACCGTTCTCACCGAGGCGCTCGATCGCAGTCTGACCGGGTACGCGGTCCTCGAACCGCAGGACGCATCCCGATTCAACAGCAATGAGAAAGGAATTCTTACGTTCGAAGTGGGCATCCCGGTTCTTGCCTATCATACTGGCACCGATACGGGTGGAACGAACGCACTTTCAGAGTTCGTCACTGGTGGATCATTCCGATTTGATCTCTATGGGCTCTCGTCAGATCAGTTAGAAACCATCCACGATACACCGGAACTGCGTGTGCCACCGGAAATGCCCGCAAACCATCTCGCTGGTGATCCGGTGCTCGCAGCCCGAACACGACGCGTGGCTGCCCAGCCGAAACAGCGTTCATCACGGTCCGAGGAGCTGAACGCTGTGGAGTCGTTCCTCGAAGACACCGAGCGAATCGAGGCACTCCGCGAACAAGCGCGCGCCGAGGCAAAACGCCATGCGCACGACTGGGGGCTACATGATCAACTCGAATGACGAAGCCGTCGACTCTCGACCAATGCTCCCGATCGAAATGAAAAACTACGGTTCTAATCGGATTCTGAACTGCGAGCGTGAACCAATGAGGAGCGTCTCCTTGATCAGAACTTCGTGACCACGCCGAAGGCGTTCTGAGAGTGCTTGGTGAGAAATGCCAATCTCGTTGGCAAGATCTCCGAGGTCTGCTTTTCGTGGGACGTCGAAGTAGCCCTCTTCGCATGCGACCGTCAACGCATCGAACTGTTCGTCAGTGAGACCGTATCGTCCTGCTGTCTCACTCGATAGTTCGCGGACACGCTCGACTTCGAAGGAGAGTTCGTACTGATCACAGAACTCACTCGTCTCAGAGAGCTCATCACGGTACGGATACATGATCCGAAGCGTCCAGTACTCATTATCACCAGAGACGTCCAGCACGGTTGCACTCGTGTTCGTGAGAATCTGGAGCACAAGTCGAACCTGATCAATCCACTCCATCCGATAGAGAAATTCGTGATCGAATGCAGCGAGGCATTCGAATCGATCGACGCTCTGATCTCGTTCGAGTCCGCTTTCTAGCGTTTCACGCTCGGTCCCGCGTGCCCAAATGAGTGGCATGACGGTCTGTCCGCCGTTCTCGACGATTCGCTCGCATTCGAAGACAGCTCCGGGCGCTGCACTCAGCGTCTCGCTGAGTGCGAATTCCGCTACAGGGATGGTTGCCCGTACGATAGTCGCCATTGATGACAGTTAAACGGAAGGTGTACTAAACCTTTCTCAATGAATTTTGAGGATTCATCTAATAAATAGTATCAAGATATTAATTTCCCTGCTAGCATCAGGTGCTCTTTTACTCGTACTGTTATTTTTGCTATATCGGAGGTATAGGCGATCTGTCGGCCGATTCGTCGATAAAATCAGTGTTGGTAATGGAAAATAGAGCTATTTAGTACAATGTGAGTAAATCTTTTGTAGATGGGAATGAGAGTATACAACATGGACCCACAGTCAGTACTGTACGACCAGCACCTCTACGTCGATGGGACGTGGCAGGCCACGGAGGAGCACATCGATGTTCCAGACCGCGCAGACGGCGGGACGTTTGCACGGATCGCCGCTGCGGACGGTGATAACGCTCGGACGGCCTTGAGTGCAGCCGACCGGGCAAAGCGGCCGATGCGCGAGACGACAGTTCCCGAGCGTGCCACGTGGTGTGAGGAGATTGCCGATGGGTTACGAGAACGCCACGACGAACTCGCTCGCGTTATCGTCCGCGAAGCCGGAAAACCGATCGCAAGCGCTCGGGGTGAGGTCGAGAGTGCCGCCGAGCGTTTCGACCGGGCAGCCGAAGAAATACGGCATCTGAAAGGGGAGTTCCGCGAGGGAACGACCGACGGCCACGAAGGATGGCGGGCAATCGTCCGTCACGAGCCAGTCGGGACGGTGCTGTGTATCACGCCGTACAACTATCCACTCGGTACGACTGCTTTGCAGGTGGCACCGGCGCTTGCGGCCGGAAACAGCGTCGTGCTCACTCCATCGAGCAAAACACCAATCAGTGCTGCAATTCTCGCAGAGGTCATCTGCGACGTGGACCTTCCAACCGGTGCGTTCAATTTCCTCCCCGGACACGGGAGTGAGATCGGCGATATCTTGGCTGGCGATAAACGCATCAACACGGTTGCAATGACCGGTTCCTCCCCGGCAGGCGAACACGTTGCCAGCGTGAGTGGTATGGTCACGCTCCATATGGAACTCGGTGGAAACGCTCCTGCCATCGTTTTCCCGGATGCCGATCTCAATAGCGCTGCAACAGCGTGCGCGAAAGGGTCGTTGAAGTACGCTGGTCAGCGCTGCTCGGCGGTCAGTCGTGTCCTCGCTCACGAGACCGTTCACGATGAGTTGGTCGAACGAATCGACACCAAAATGGACACGTGGGTCGACGGGGATCTCTTCGACGAAGAGACGGATTTCGGACCGCTCATCACTGAAGCACAAGCGAAGTGGGTCGACGAACTCGTCACTGACGCGATCGACCGTGGTGCACAACTCGTCCGTGGCGGCGAGCGAGACGGCCGATACTACGAACCGACGCTCCTCGCGGATGTTCCCCACGACGCTCGTATTATCCACGAAGAGCAGTTTGGGCCGGTTGCCGCAGTCACAACTATTACAGATGAAGAGGATGCGCTCGCGCTCGCCAACGAGAGCGATCTCGGATTGGATGCATGCGTCTTCACCAGTGATTACGATCGCGCGCTGTCGGTCGCCGATCGGATAGAGGCGGGTGCAGTCCGTATCAACGGTGCGCCGAGCCACGGACTCGGTGACATCCCCTTTGGCGGCATTAAGGAGTCGGGGATCGGTCGAGAGGGCATTGATGCATCGATTCATTCAATGCTCCGCGAAAAGAGTGTTATTCTGTGAAACGGATGCGCGCCACTACGCTCGTCTGCACGCTTGGACCCGCCTCGAACACGCAGGCGGATATTCGGAACCTCGCTGACGCTGGAATGGCGATTGCGCGCGTTAACACGAGCCACGGCACGCCCGAGGAGCAGGCAGCACTCATACGACGAGTTCGGGCCGTCGAGGAGACACTCGACCGACCGCTCGCTGTGTTGGTGGATCTGCAGGGCCCGGAGGTACGAACCGCTCCGCTTGATGAACCAATCACGCTCACAGAAGATTCGACGGTTCGATTCAGTGCGGGCGAGACAGCCACACCCGACGCGGTCGGGATTTCGACAGCGATCACCGACGCTGCCCCTGGTGATGAGATTTTCCTCGACGATGGACGCATCGAAGCCGTCGTCGAACACGTTGAATCCGCTGCGGACGGAGACCAAACCAAAGACAAGACAGTCGCAGCGAAAGTTACGAGCGGCGGCGTTCTTGGCGGTCGCAAGAGCGTGGTCGCGCCGGAACTCAGATTCGACGTGAACGTAGTCACCGAGACCGACCACACTGCGATCGACATCGCGGTCGAGCACGATGCGGATTTCATCGCTGCGAGCTTCGTCCGCAATGCAGACGATGTGATGGCCGTTGCAGAAGAAATCGAGACACGGGGAGCAGACATCCCGATCATCGCAAAGATAGAGCGCACAGAGGCCGTCGAGAGCATCGATGCGATTATCGACGTCTCAGCGGGTGTGATGGTCGCTCGCGGCGATCTCGGTGTCGAATGTCCAATCGAGGAAGTGCCGATGATCCAAAAACGCATTGCTCGCCGGTGTCAGGCCGAGGGCGTCCCCGTGATCATCGCCACAGAGATGCTCGATTCAATGGTGACGGCATCTCGACCGACGCGAGCAGAGGCGTCCGACGTAGCGAACGCCGTCCTCGATGGGGCCGACGCGGTCATGCTCTCGGGTGAGACGGCCGTCGGCGATCATCCTGTGAGAGTCGTCGAGACGATGGGTCAGATCGTGTGCACGACTGAGGAAAGTGAGGAGGCTGCCGACCGCCGCGAACAACGAATTCCGGCGGCTAACGGGGCAAGCACGGATGCGCTTGCACGCTCAGCGCGGTATCTTGCGCGAGACGCCAGCGCGAGTGCCATCGTCGTTGCGAGTGAGTCCGGATACACGGCCCGGAAAGTGGCGAAATATCGTCCTGAGGTCCCCATCGTGGCGGCTGCCCCAGATGAACGCGTCCGTCGTCAACTCGTTCTCTCGCACGGTATTCTCCCACGTGCAACGACCTACACGGCAAACGGTGCACAAGCCGTCATCGAAGGTGCGGTTGACGCCGCACTCGATACCTCTGTCGTAGAGAGTGGTGATACGGTCGTCGTGCTCTCCGGTATGATGACTGGTCTGCCCGGAACGGATACGACGAACCTCCTCAAACTCCACGTCGCGAGCGAAGTGCTCGCCACCGGTCAGTGCGTCGTCGATGGCACCGTCGTCGGACCGGTGGTCCACACGATGGATGGCGATCTGAGCGATATTCAGGACGGTGCGATCATTGCGACATCCGGAGACTTCGACACTGAATTCACTGGCAACCTCTCGAACATCGGTGGTATCATCGCCGAACAACGGGGAATGACTGGCTATCCCGCGATTGTCGCCCGCGAACTGGGTGTTCCAATGGTGAGTGGTGCATCGATCGATGATCTCCCGGTCGGGACGACGGTCACACTCGACGGTGAACGAGGCGTCGTCTACAGCGGCGATGTCAAACAGTCCAACGACCGGGAGTAGTGCTCGCTTGGACTGTCCTCTTTTGACTACGTCGAATTAATCTGACAGCAGCCTCTCATCGTTAGCAGAGTGAGCGGACGACACGTCTCGCACACAGAGCTCATATTTACAGACAATCACGAGGCACCAGCGTTATGATGTCTGTTTGATTAGTATACGGTATGGAATCCCTCCATCCGGACGTTCGCATCGTCTGGGGCGTTGGTGCGATCCTCAGCGCGCTTTTTGTTGGCAGCGTCGTCGCTGTCGTTGACTGGTATCTCTTAGACGTGGGAATCTGGCTCGCCGTTGTGGTGGGCGTCTCTGTCGCCGCTTTTTCTGTCCTGTTCGTCTTTCTGCGCTATCGAGTGTGGCGATTCGAGATACAAGCAGACTCACTCTATCTCAAACGCGGTGTTGTCACCCGCATCGAGACTGCTGTTCCGTACGTCCGCGTTCAGCACGTCGATACGCAGCGTGGACCGGTGGAGCGATTCGTCGGGTTAGCAAGCGTCGTCGTGTACACCGCTGGCTCGCGTGGTGCGGACGTGACCATCCCGGGGCTTCGCACAGAACGTGCAGACGAGATTCAAGACCAACTCCGGAAGCTCGCAATCGAGAGCGAGGAAGACGCGGTATGAAACTGCATCCATTGAGCGCGGTCTGGAACGCATTCCGACGTGGTATTGGAGGGGCGCTGTTCCCTTTTTTCCTCTTGATGATCGGACAGTCGTTTGATTTCGTCTCATTCTCGCTGCTCTTTGTCCTCCTTCCCGTTGGATTCATCCTCGGTGCCGGATACGGAATCGCGTACTACCTCCAGTTCGAATACGAACTCACGGAGGATACGTTCGATGTCACGTCTGGAGTACTCAACCGCCAGCACCGAGAGATTCCATTTCGAAGGATTCAGAACATTGATGTCACGCAGTCATTCATCCAGCGCCTCCTCGGATTCGCTGTTGTTCGACTGGAAACAGCGGGTGGTGGCGAGACCGAAGCGGAGCTAAATTTCATCGACCGGGCAGAAGCGGCCCGTCTGCAGTCGACTATTCGAGACCGAAAGCGTGCGGTAACTAAGCCCACCGACAGCGCCGACCGCCCGCTGGAGGAATCAAGCTTGGAGTCGGACGACGCTGGCAGTGTCTCTACGATTCTGTTCGAACTTCGCCTTACTGAGCTGGCTTTCCTCGCAATCGCATTCCTTCGGCCGGGAGCGCTGTTGATCGTGCCGCTCGGGCTTCCGTTCGGGGAAGATCTCGCCATTTCTCTTTTGCTGACGCTTTCGCGGCCGTTTGGTGGACCGGCGGAACTTTCTCCAACAACACTCACGCCCGATGCGATCGTCGTTCTCTTCCTTGTTGGCCTGCCGCTTGCAATCCTCGGTGCGTGGATCGCAAGCGCGCTGTTCACGTTCATCGAATACTTTGGCTTCGAACTGCGTCGCATCGACAACGATCTCGTCTACGAGCGCGGATTGCTGCGCCGCTATAGCGGAACAATACCCGTAGAAAAGATTCAGACGCTCACGATCTCCGAGCCAGTCCTCGCTCGTCCACTTGGTTACGCTGGGCTCACAGTAGAGACGGCAGGATACGCGCCCGGTCAATCCCAATCCGGGGAAACTGAGTCTGCGATCCCGCTCACTCACCGAGAACACATGCTCAAACTCGCACGCGCTATCGAACCGTTCGAAGAGCTGACGTTCACCCGATCGCCGAAACTGGCACGGCGCCGTTACACAGTCCGCTATCTTCTTCTGATTGCTGCACTCGTCGGCCTCGGATATCTTGGCTTTCGCTTTGTTGGATTCTCGTACTGGTATGCACCGGCGGTGCTCCTCCCGCTTGCCCCCATCGCAGCTCATTACAAGTGGAAACACCGCGGTTACTGTGTTGGCGAGAACCACATCGTGCTCCGAGACGGGTTCTGGCGGCGAACGACGAGGGTCGTTCCCTACTACCGACTCCAAACAGTGTTGACCCGAAGCAACATCTTCCAGCGACGACTCGGTCTCGCAACCGTGACGGCAGACACCGCTAGCTCGGCCACACTGCTCGGTGGAGGAGCAACGGCCTACGACATCGACAGCAGCGATGCACAACGGCTTCACACGCTCCTCCGTGAACGACTCCAACAGAGACTGCTGGCACGCAGCTGATCGCTGTGCTCTAATACAGGAGTGTTCCCCGCTCGCTATTACGACGGTACACAGCACAGATCTACGATTGAGCTCGGGCTGGTGCCGATCGATGTGTCTCTTCGAGAGCTTCGATGTGGATTCACAGAGCTCTCCGGTTCAGTGATTCCGGTGAACCCTGTGGTGATGGAAGAACCTATTCCGTGGCGGCTCTTCGGGGGACGTGTGACTCCGGAAGACGTCAAACGTCTCATCGAGGAGGAAATCGAAGACGCCGAGGCGACGGTCACCCATCCGCGCGGTGAGCACGACGACGATCACCTTGCTGCGGTCGTGGTCTCGCCAGCTTTCGAGGGCGAGTCGCTCGTACAACAACACCAACTCGTGTACGACGCCCTCGGAGAGCACATGACGCGAGACATCCACGCGCTCGAACTGAAGACCTACACGCCCGATGAGTACGAAGATAAGAACTAGTCTATCGAATCGCTACGAATCGCCGCGACAATAGCAACAGCAATCAGAGAACGAGCTACAACTGTGGCTCGGTCACTTCGGATGCTTCCAACCGACGGTTTCGCACTGCCCGACCAGTCTCCTGGTCGAACAGGTGGATACTGGATTCGGGAATGCGCGCAACGATCGATTGATCGTTGTCGATCGTTCGCAATCCGTGAACACTCGCCACGAATGGTTCTCTCTCTGTGAAATCAGCGAAGGTAAGATAGATGCTGTTTTCGTCGCCTCTTGGTTCGACGACATCGACGACTGCCTCGAAATCGTGTGCGGTTTCGGGCGCATCGACGAGATCGATGTCTTCAGGACGGATCCCGAGCGTAAGCTTCGTCGTATCAGTCTCACTCGATTCCAGTTCAGCAATCGTCTCCTCAGAGAGGGGATACTCGAACTGATCGTTCACAAGGGTCGAATCCTGTCGTTCTACTTCGAAGAAATTCATCGACGGTTCACCGATGAAATCAGCAACAAAGCGGTTCGCGGGCTCGTGATAACATTCGAGGGGTGTTCCAACCTGCTGAAGATGCCCATCGTCGAGGATAGCGATTCGATCGCCCATCGTCATCGCTTCTGTCTGATCGTGTGTCACATAGACCGTCGTGACACCGAGGTCGTCTTGGAGACGTTGGAGCTCTGTGCGCATCTGAGAGCGCAGCTTTGCATCGAGATTCGAAAGCGGCTCGTCGAGTAAAAAGACAGACGGATCGCGGACGATGGCTCGTCCGAGCGCAATCCGTTGCTGTTGTCCGCCGGACAGCTCCGAAGGTTTTCGATCCAGCAGCTCTCCGATTCCCATTGTTGCCGCGGCTTCCTCGACGCGCTCTTTGATCTCTGCGTCGGCCAGATCTGTCGACTCCTCTAACCCGAAGCTCATGTTCTCCTGAGCTGTCATGTGAGGGTATAGCGCGTACGACTGGAACACCATTGCAATGTCCCGGTCTTTCGGTTGCTCGGTGTTGATTACGCGTCCATCGAGAACAATCTCGCCCTCGGTGATCGTTTCTAACCCAGCGATCATCCGGAGCGTCGTCGACTTTCCACATCCCGATGGCCCAACGAGTACCAAAAACTCCCCGTCGTCGATGTCGATCGAAGTGTCATCGACAGCGACGATACTACCATCACCGTCACCGAATCGTTTCGTAACGCCATCGAGTGTCAGTTCAGCCATCTATCTGTCCTCCACTGTGTGAATGTTTGAATTCAGTCATGTTCTTCGATCATGTCGTGTTAATATGCTATGATATGTTGAATTAGGTGTTTCTCTGTCACGATCTCCCGGCGATTCCTCGGGCGAACTGGTCTCCGAACAGGATGAACACGAGTAACGTTGGCAGCGCGGTGATGAACGCACCAGCCATTCGTAGTCCATAGTCAGTCCCAGAGAGTGTTTCCCCAAGACCGACCAGTGAGAGCGTCACCGGTGCCGCTTGCGAACTTGCCCCCGGAACGAGGATCAGTGGGAACAGCAGGTCGTTCCAAATCTGGGTGAACTGGAAGATGAACGTCACAGCGAACATCGGCCCCGACAACGGCAGGACGATTCGACGGTAGATCGTTGCGACGCTTGCGCCGTCGAGCTTGGCCGCCTCGATCATCTCTCCGGAAAGGCCCATGTAGTATCCTCGAAACAGCACTGTACAGATCGGAATTCCGTACGCCGTGTCCGTGATTATCAGTTCGAGGAGCGTCGCGTGATGTTGCGCCAAGATCGGAAATAGTTCTTGTAGCGGAACGTACACGGTCCAGAACTTCGAGAGAGGTACCAACACCGCCTGATACGGGATGAAGACGGCAGCGACGAACAACAGAAGTACCGGCAGTTGGCCGCGCCAGCTCACCTGTGTCAATCCGTAGGCCGCAAGACTCCCCAATGTCGCCGACAGAATCGTCCCAGGGATAGCGAGCAGCAGGCTGTTGACCAGTCCGTTCGAAAGCGCATCGAACGCCGCAACCCAGTTCTGGAGCGTGAATCCACCCGGCCCCGGTGGCAGATACGGCGCGGTTCGTGTGACTGCTTCGGTCGTTTTGAACGAGGTAACGAGCCCCGCCTCGATTGGAATGAGGAAGAATCCGACCAACAATGCGAGCACCGCGTAGAGCGTGATGCGCCAGTATCCGATCGAACCACGAAGATCTTGCATAGTCGATTCTCCCGGTTCGCTCTCTGTTACGCCAGCCGTTTGCGGCGATTCGCTTACGGTCGATTCCGATCGTTCGCTTTCGTTGCTATCGTGTTCGCTGTCGGTCATAACTCACCTCGTCGATACTGTGAATACAAGTACGGGCCGATCACGCCCAATGCCATCACGAAAAGAAGGATCGAAATTGCCGACCCGTAGGCCAAATTATTATTGCTGAATGCTTCTCTGACCATGAGCGTAGCGAGAATATCGGATCCTTTCTTCGGTTGATACTGGCCGAACAATGCATACAGGAAATCGAACGTTTTCAGCGCGACGATCATCAACACCACGAGCGCGCTGATCATCGACCCACGGAGTTGTGGGATGATGACTCGCCAGTACATTCGAACGGTGCTCGCACCGTCGATCCGCGCAGCTTCGAAGTGTTCGTCCGGAATCGTCTGCAGTCCTGCGAGAAAGACCACCATCGCATAGCCACTGAACTGCCAGACGAGCGCGAAGATCACCGCTCCGAGGACGAATTGCGGATTCCCGATCCAATCCGGCGGGCTGATGCCGCCCGAACGGAAGACCATGTTCACGATTCCGTTGTTGTAATCGTACATCCACAGCCAGAGTTGAGCAGTCACCACGAACGAGAGGCTGAACGGTAGCAGGTATATCGTCCGAAAGCCGTCTTCGAAGCGGATCTGGCGGTCAATGAGGATTGCAAGCGCCAATCCGACGGCAACACTCGTGAGTGTGAACGCAACCAGCAACGCCACAGTGTTCTGAGCGGCACTGAGGAACTCTGGACTGCTAAACGCACGCGTGTACTGCTCGAAATCGAGCGTCGAGTAGTCTGGAAGCGCGTAGCCACTGAGATCGGTGAGTGAAATGAGGAGATTCCAACCGATGGCACCGTATACGAAAAACCCCATCAGCAGGAACGGCGGAAGCCAAAACGGCAGCGACTGAACGAACTCGCTGTCGAACGACGAGCCAAATCCGCCAGAGGACTGCGTTTCCTGTGGATCAGTATCTGAATCTGAACCGGGACTCGGTTCTGCATCTGCTGGAACGGTCGTTCCGCCGTCTGTTCGTGTTTCGTTTTCGCTACTGGTGAACAGTCGTCGTTTCACGTTCTGTATTGATAATTTCATTACGTAGGGAGTGCAGTGCGGCTAGCCTTGCTTTGAAACCGCATCGAGCATTCCCTGAGTGGCTGTTTTGATGTTCCCCGAGCCGAGGAATTCATCGTTGATGACCGTCTCTAAGTCACTCAGCACGTTCGAGGTGACGGCGAGTCCGTGAGCGATCGTCGGTGGCTTTTGTTTGGCATTCGTGTAGTCCTCGATCGTTTTCGTGAGGTACGGGCCAAACTCCTTCGTTGGCACGTCAGTGCGCGGTGGGATCGATCCCTTGAACTTGTTAAAGCGCACCTGTGCGTCTTTCGTCCCGACGTATTCGAGGAACTTCTTGGCCGCATCTGGAGCCGGTCCGTCGGCCGGGAAGGGGAACGAGTCGAAATGCAGCGTATAGATGCCTTCGGTACCGGGGAAGCTGACTGCTCCCCAGTCTTTGTCGTACTCGAAGTTCTCCTGATTGCGGTACGCACCAGCGACCCAGTTCCCTTGATGGATGAACGCCGCCTCACCGTTCATAATTTTCTGGTTCGCGGTCGTGAAGTCAGCGGTCGAGGCATTCTTGTTGAAATGATTGGAGTACTGCTTGACCGTCTCGAACGCCGACCGAACGTCTTTGGCTTTGCCCTTCCCGTCGATGAAGTTCATGTACGCGTCGTATCCCGACTGGCCGAGCAGAACGACGGCCCACAGTTGGAGGGTCGTCCACGGTGCTTTCTGGCCCTGTGCCATGCCGACCGCGTCCGTCTTGTTCTCGACTTGCTTCATCGCGTTCAGCAGGTCTGCGGGCTTCGAGAGTGATGTGGGATCGACGCCAGCCTTCTCTAACACCTTGACGTTGTAGAAGAGGTCGTTGAGACGGTGTGAGCCGATCGGCACCGCCGCATAAGAGCCCTCCCCAACGGTCGATCCTTTGAGCCGTGAGAGCCGTTTTGCCTCCTTCGAATAGGCTGACTCCATCCCATTCTTCTTCCAAACGTCCCCAATATCACCGAGAAGATCGGATTCGGAAAACTGAACGAGATTCGCACCCGGCCAGTCGGCCCACGAACTCGGCAAGTTCCGATTCTGGGCGCGCTTGGAGATGGTGGTGTCAAGGTTGGTGTTCCCACCACCACCAATAGCGTTGAAGTTAGCGTCAACGTCTGGATACTGCTTCTTGAACCCGTCAATGAGGTTGTTGACTGCGTCCTGCCCGTCTCCACCTGTCCATCCGTGAAGCACTTCTGCTTTCTCGCTGGACCCGTTCCCACCCATGCCGAGACAACCTGAGAGGCTAACGACACTGGCAGTTCCGACTCCCTTCAATACACTTCTTCGAGTAATTCGAGTGTTACGTGCCATGATATACCACTTTACCAACGGATACTGTAATGTATCTTTGTGAGGTAATACTTAATCCTTTCTTCTAATTAACTATAGTCCGAGTTAATGTTTTACAATAACTATGGGTGGAAAAACGCACTGAAATCGTATTACTAGGTAATCAGCATTTCGTTCGATGCGTCACAGGGACTCACATTCGAGTAAATCTATGCAATTAAGTGACGCCAGTTCGCCTAATAGACCAATGGACTACTACGCGGGCGTCGATCTAGGGGCGACAAATATCAGGGCTGCGGTGGCAGGCGCAGATGCAAAGGTCATCGGCAGCGCGACCTGTGCGACCCCTCGTGGTCCGACCGGAATCGCAGTCACAGAGGCCGTTCTGTCAGCGGTGCGCGACTCCTGTGACGATGCAGGGATCGAACCGCAGTCGATTCAGGTTGCGGGAATTGGGTCTATTGGCCCACTTGATCTCGCGGAGGGTGTGATCGAAGGTCCCGCAAACCTTCCCGATACCATCGATCGCATCCCATTGACCGGTCCGCTCAAATCACTCATCGGTGGTAGTGAGGTGGTCCTCCACAACGACGCGGACGCGGGATTAGTTGGCGAGCGATTTTACGGCGAGTACTCGCCCGACGACATGATCTACGTGACCATTTCCAGTGGTATCGGTGCTGGTGTGGCTGTCGACGGCAGTCTCCTCTCGGGTTGGGACGGGAATGCTGGCGAGATTGGGCATATGATTGTCGATCCAAGCGGGACGATGACCTGTGGCTGTGGCCGTGACGGCCACTGGGAGGCGTACTGTTCAGGGAACAATATTCCGAAATACGCACAACAGCTCCACAAACAAGATCCAGTCGAGACCGATCTCCCGCTCCCTGCGGATTCCAGTCGTGACTCTGATGCACAGTCACCAGACGCATTCTCTTCTTCTAGTAGTGCTACTGACGCTGATGCTGATTCAAATCCTCCGTTTGATGCACCAGTAGTGTTCGAACACGCCGGGAGCGATGACTTTGCTGACTACGTCATTGAGCGCATCGCCCAGTGGAACGCGGTTGGCATGGCTAACCTCGCCCACGCGTACGCTCCCATTGTGATCAACGTCGGTGGGGCAGTCGCGCTCAACAATCCGGAGCTCATCATCGATCCGATCAACGAACTGCTTCCCGAACTCGTCCTCACGAACGTTCCCGATGTACAGCTGACAACCCTTTCGGGCGATGTTGTTGTCCACGGTGCGCTCGCGAGTGCGCTGTTGGCTGACGGTCACAGTCGACCCGATAATCCGTCAAAGTTCAGAAAATAAGATCTATGTTACCACTGGAATCCGTTCGGATCGTTCGGTGGGTCGAGCGGACTCCGTTCGAGATTCTCGGGTAAGTCTGGATTGTTGTAGTCCTTCGGAGCGACGTCGTTGGGTCCATACGGATAGAACAGCGACGCAATCGCGTGAATATGCTCTCGACCAACATCGAGTTCAAACTGACCCCCACCGTACAGTGTGACGTCTCGTTCGAGGCAGTAATCGATGCTGTCGAGCAGCGACTCGACAGAGCCGAATCGTGACGGCTTGATGTTCAGCACGGACGGCTCGAACGGTAGCTGTTTGATGTCATCGATGCCGTGGATCGGTGCGTCCCACGAGAGATGCTCTTCGTGGCCGTCGAACAGGGGTTGTGTTTCGTCGGTGAGTGCTGGATCTTCGATAATCGCGTCCGGAAACTGCTCGACGATCGTCTGATACAGATCGAAATCGACGGGCTGATCGACGCTCGTGCCCTCGTATTGGCTCTTCAGATCGAGGATGCGTACCCGTCCAGTTTCGGCGAGTCGTTCGATGAGCTCTGCGGTCCAGTCGGAGGTCGGATCGAGTTTGAACTCCACGTCTGGGTTGCGTTCGAGGAGTGTTTCGATCCGATCGAACGTCGGGGGATCACCGAGCCGAGTGCTGGCGACGAACCGAACCGGCTCGTACTCACGCTCTAACACTGCTGCGAGGTTCGTCCCCGCTTGTTTCAGTGCGAGATCGAGGGCGGCACTCTCGAAGCCCCACCGACGGTACGCTCGGTTCGACCAACCTTCACCGAATCCCGGCTCACCGACCATTTCAGAGAACTCACGATGGGTGAACTCCCCAGTTTGCGGGAACGTCGGATTCTCGAAGAATGCGTGCTGGTCATCACCCTCGTACGTGACATCCTCGCCGTATCCGATTTCTCCTTTTCCACGCAACACGATGACCGTCGACGTTCGCGTGAAATCACTCGACGTCTCACGCTCTTTGAGTTCGAGATCGTACTCCTCGATCGTCACTGGCAGATCCGCTAAACGACTGTATGATCCCATAGTATGATTGTATCTGGGATCAACAAAAATTGTTTCATTCTAATTATTATGATGTATGTATGGCACCCCAAGAATAAATCGAAAGAGGCTAACAAAGAGCGATCTCACAGCCATCGATGAGATCTGATTCGGTCCCCGATTCGTGGAGTGATCCCGACTACGTCACCACCGTCGTTGGTGTGCTCGCCGCCGGTGCGATCTGTCTCTACAGCACGACAACTGACAGCCTATCAACTGAGACGACGCTGTTCGTCCTGCTCGCCGTGTTCCTCCCGATGACGCTCGCCGGTAAAATTGCTCGGCGCTGGTGAAGGAAGTCGGAACTCAGCAATTTGTGTCGCCGGTTGACTCACCCTCCGTCCACGGCCAGATCAGATGACATTCTCTGCATCTGAAAACATTTATTCCATTCTGAATTAACTCATCCAGTGTTAGAAGGGGGGTTTACGTGCCTCCTGAAGAAAGAGCATACAATGACAGAATACGCACCAGCGCCAGGAGCTGACGACCCACTTGATCTCCATGGCGTCGTCCCACCGACGATAACAGCGTTCAACGAAGATGAATCGATCGACGCGGCGACGACTGCAGCACACGCTCGGTTCGTCGTTGATCGTGGCGCACACGGCGTTTTCCCGCTCGGAACAAACGGCGAGTTCGCCCTACTGACTCCCGATGAGCGCACACAAGTGATCGAGGCGGTCGCCACAGAGATCAACGGCGAAGTGCCAGTTATCGCGGGAGTGGGCGCGCCGGGTACTCGTGAAACCATCGAGAACGCCGAGCAGGCCGCTGCTGCCGGAGCGGACGGTCTCGTCGTCGTCACCCCCTACTATTTCCCGATCGATCGGACAGGCGCAGTTGAGCACTACCAACAGATTGTCAACAATATCTCACTTCCGGTGTACGTCTATCACATCCCGAGCCGGACCGGCAACTCCCTCGCACGCGAAACGATGTCCGAAATTGCTGCTCTCGATGGGATCGCTGGTGTCAAAGACTCGAGCAAAGACATTCCGTGGCTCGGACAAGTCATCGCTGCTTCCCCTGATGTGAGCTTCTTTGCCGGATCGGATTCGCTGCTCGTCCCCGGTCTCGACCTCGGTTGTACCGGTCTTGTCAGCGCCATTGCGAACGCGTTTCCCGAAATCGTCGTTGAACTATACGAGGCGTACGACGAAGGAGACAGAGAACGCGCACAGTCACTCCAGCAGACGCTCTATGCAGTCCGGCGCGCATTCAAGCAAGGGTCGTATCTTGCCGGTGTGAAAAGCGCACTCTCGTTGCGTGGATTCGAGGCTGGAGAGCTCCGTCGCCCGCTCCGGCGGATGAACGAATCCGATGAAGCCGCCCTCGCAGACGAGCTCGAACGGCTTGGTGTCTTGAAACGCTAAGTATTTACTACGACGTGAGTAAATGTAAAACCATGGCACGGGACTACTCCACACTCCACGATCCAAACGCGGAGTATACGATGCGGGATCTTTCAGCAGAGACGATGGGCGTTACGCGCGAGCGAGGTGGACCGCGAGACGCTGTGATAACCGACGTTCAGACTGCAATGGTCGATGGGAACTTCCCGTGGACCCTCGTGCGTGTGTACACAGACGCTGGGATTGTCGGTACTGGTGAGGCGTACTGGGGTGCTGGTGTTCCAGAACTCATCGCTCGAATGAAGCCGTTTCTCATCGGGGAGAATCCGCTCGATATCGACCGACTGTTCGAGCACCTCATCCAGAAGATGTCCGGTGAGGGATCGGTTGCGGGTGTGACTGTTACCGCAATCGCTGGTATCGAAATCGCATTGCACGACCTCGCGGGAAAGATACTCGATGTGCCCGCATACCAACTCCTCGGCGGGAAATACCGCGATGAGGTTCGTGTCTACTGTGATTGTCATGCTGGCGACGAGTCAGAGCCGGAGTCCTGTGCTCGGGAAGCCGAACGCGTGGTCAACGAACTTGGGTACGACGCGTTGAAGTTCGATTTGGACGTGC
Organism: Halocatena marina; assembly: GCF_023276375.1. Lineage (GTDB taxonomy): Archaea > Halobacteriota > Halobacteria > Halobacteriales > Haloarculaceae > Halocatena > Halocatena marina. Next base: position 3,548,864 of record NZ_JALLPK010000001.1, read on the forward strand.
CAAGCGGCCACGAGAAAGACCGCGCGAACCGCCATCTCCGTAAGGCCGAAATTGAGCACAAGGCCGATATCATCCGTACTGTCACCGAACGCGTCGGTGAGCAGGCCGATGTCGCGTTCGACTGCCACTGGTCGTTCTCTCCTGGGAGCGCAAAGCAACTTGCTCGCGCTGTTGAGGATTGTGGGATCTGGTGGCTCGAAGATCCCGTTCCACCAGAAAACATCGACGTGCAGCGAGAAGTCACACACAGCACGACGACGCCCATCACCGCCGGTGAAAACGTCTACCGAAAGCACGGTCAGCGCCGTCTCATCGACGAACAGGCGGTCGATATTCTCGCGCCTGATCTTCCCAAAGTGGGTGGAATGCGCGAGACGCGGAAGATCGCCGATTTGGCTGATACGTACTACATCCCTGTCGCAATGCACAACGTCTCCTCACCCATCGCAACGATGGCCAGCGCACACGTCGGAGCGGCTATCCCGAATGCGCTCGCTGTCGAGTACCACTCATATGAACTCCCATGGTGGTCTGATATGGTCGAAGAACCCGTAATCGAAGACGGGTATATCGAAATCCCCGAGCAACCTGGACTCGGTCTGACTCTCGATCTCGATGTCGTCAGTGATCACCTTGTCGCTGGGGAAACGTTGTTCGACGAATAAACATCGGTCAAGCGATGTAATCTCAGTGAATCATCCCTCATCACTGACTGTTAAGATGTGTTGATAATTGAACTGTGGAGTTATTCCTGTGTTCACATTACCACATGTGCGTAGTATGGATCGTTCTCTTATTGATCATAGTATCTGAAACTAGTTGTCGGAACTCACAGAAAAGGTATGTATGATTCTGATCCAATAGGACATATGGATCGCATTCCGCTCTTCGGGGGGCGTTCGCGAATCGCGTGGTGGCTCATCACCGTCCTATTGGGCGCGATTCTCGCCTACGTTATCCTCTCGTATCTCGGAGCGTTCGTGCTTGGCGTATTCATCTACTACGCAACTCGTCCGATCTACGAGCAATTTGCCTGTCGGATTCAGCCACCAAGTGTTGGTGTTATGGTTGCGTTATTGACGATCTCACTTCCAGTCCTCCTTCTGGTAGCGTATACCATTTCCATTGCTGTTGGACAACTCGGTTTTGTGACCGATCCCGGTTTCAGTACGTACCGCCCTCTGTTGGACCCGTATTTTGATTTGACTGGAATTCACTCGTTTCAGGAATTCATTAGCTCCATCGCGAACGATCCGCAGCAGCTCGAAGGTTTGGTTTCTGAACAAACAGTCCAGCGTTTTCTTGAATCGGCTGGCACGTATCTCGGTGTAGTTGCTTCTGGCTTACTTCAGGCGTTCATTGCTCTCGCTGTCGCGTTCTATCTCCTCCGAGATGATCACAAACTAGCCGGCTGGGCGCGGACAGCGCTCGCACGAGACGACGAAACGCTGATCGCCTATGGATACGCTGTTGATCAGGATCTGAAAACGGTGTTCTTTGGAAACATTTTGAACGCCTTTGTGGTTGCAGTCACGTCCTTAACGATGTATCATGCACTCAACCTGTGGGCCCCTCAGAGTGTTTCGATCCCCGCACCGACGCTGCTCGGACTGTTGACCGGTGCGGCAAGTCTCATACCTGTCGTCGGAATGAAGGTTGTTTACGTCCCTGTAACGGTGTATCTCGGTGCGGTCGCGGGTCTGAACAACCCGAGTCTATTGCTGTTTCCGCTCGCGTTTCTAATTGTCTCCGCTGTCGTCATCGATGGACTGACCGAGTTGATCCTTCGGCCGTACATTTCAGGTCGAAATCTCCACGTCGGTCTCGTGCTGTTCGCTTACATCCTCGGGCCGCTCATCTTCGGCTGGTACGGCCTCTTCCTCGGACCACTCCTCCTCGTGTTGACCATCCACCTTGCTCGGATCGTGCTCCCAGAACTCATCCACGGGGAACCACTCAACCCAGACGCCATCGGAGCCGATCCGATCCCAGACGCCGACGGACCACCACCGGCGAAATCCGATGACACAGACACCGATTCTGATTCTGATTCCAACTCAGGCTCCAACACCAATATTGACACCGGGACAGGCACTGCTCCCGCTGAGAGTGAGGATACTTCCGAATCAGACGCTGTGACTGACACGACGGGGGATCGCTCGACCTCGCACTCGGCTGCTGATGAATCGACGCCCGATTCGTCTTCGGATGGAGCGTGATGAGGAGTAAGTTCTCTTTTGCGGCGGCGCTCGACAGTGCAACGGTTAGCTATCGAGTGTCGAATGCGTCGAACGCGTGCGTTCACTCACGGACAGCGTTCATCGCATTTTCGAGCGTAAAGGCTCCTTCGTAGAGCGCTGTACCGACAACAACAGCTGCGACGCCTGCTTTTTTGAGTGCGCGAACGTCATCGATTGAGGCGACACCGCCGCTGGCGACGACAGGAATATCGACGCTGTCGACGATCTGTTCGACGGGACCGGCACGGATTCCTTCGAGTCGTCCCTCGACATCCACGTCGGTAAAAAGGATTGCTCCCGCACCCAGCGCTTCAAAGCGTGCGGCTGCTGTCGCGGGATCGAGTCCCGTGCCTTCGGTCCAGCCCGAGACGACGACTTCGCCTGCTTTCGCATCGAGACTCACCATCACCGTCTCTGGGTGTTCATTGCTAATCGTGGCGACAATGTCGGGGTTTTCGACCGCTGCTGTTCCGAGGATCACGCGGTCGATCCCACGGTCGAGCAGTTCGATCGCGTCCTCAGCGGTGCGAATCCCGCCACCGAGCTGGACATCGACGCCGACACTCGAAACGATCGACTCGATCGCGTCCGCATTCTGTCGGTTCCCCTCGAACGCCCCGTCGAGATCGACGAGATGGAGTGTGGATGCACCTGCGTCGACCCAGCGCTCGGCTGCTACAGTTGGATCACCGTACGTGCGCTCGGTGCCGCGCTCGCCACCAACGAGTTGGACGACCTGTCCGTCCTGTACGTCAACTGCGGGAATAACTTCGAACTCCGAGAACATACCTCTCTGTCAGTGGGCCACAGGTTAAACGGGTCGATCGTGATGGGCGTGTTTAATCCATCAGTACGTGACAGATCACGATTGAGTAATCCCCACGTCTGCGTGGTCCCTCATTGCGCTGGCCATACACTTTCTTCATATTTGTCCGTTAGCTATGCTGACGCTGCTCAACAGCAAGGCCTAACATTGTGGCCGTCAAATCGCCGGATGATGCCCACTGTCGAATACCTAAACTATGAAGTGCTCGATGACCACGGCTGGGCGATGGACGACGACGATCTCTTCGGTAAAGCCGCGGATGAGGATTTCAACGAAGAGGACTACGGTACCATCGAGGTAAACCCAGGCGAGTACATCCTTGAGGCCGCTGAGGCACAGGGATACGATTGGCCGTTTTCGTGCCGAGCAGGCGCGTGTGCGAACTGCGCTGCCATCCTCAAAGAGGGTGAGATCGAGATGGACATGCAGCAGATCCTCTCCGATGAGGAAGTCGAAGACCGCAACGTCCGCCTGACCTGCATCGGGTCGCCGGGCGATGACGACGTCAAGATCGTCTACAACGCAAAACACCTCGATTACCTCCAGAATCGAGTCATATAAACGACACTGTCGAACAAGCACTTTGCGCAACGCGATTTTCCTGCTTTGGTCAGACGCATCGACCGTCGTTTCTGTTTCCTCCTCGTGATCTCGCTGACGGTGACCGTGTTTGTGTTGACCGAAGAGTGATATTCTATCACCGACATCTGATTTTTAAACAATATCATGCCGAATCAATCGTCGATTCTGACTGATGATGTTGCAGAGATCGTGACCGATCTACAGCTCTTTCAGACGATTGCGGACGAAATGGAACGATGGCTCGGCAGCGATTCGTCAGGGCACGACATGGCTCACGCGTGGCGTGTCTTTGATGTTGGCGTACGACTGGCTGATATCGAGAACGCCAACTGTGACGTGGTCGGTGCTGCTGCGTTGACCCACGACGTCCATCGTTCACTAGGTGCGGATGATGAGTACGTTCATCCCGAAGACACCCTTTCTGAAGTGCGTGCTATCTTAGCGACGACAGAATTTCCTGCAGAGCACATTGCGGATGTGCTTCACTGTGTCGAGGTTCACGACGAGTACGATTTCCGAGGGATTGAGCGTCCTGCTGAAACGATTGAGGCGGAAATCCTCCGTGATGCTGACAACCTCGACGCCATCGGTGCAGTCGGTATTGCACGAAACTTCGCGTTTACGGGCGTCGTCGGGAACCCGCTGTGGGCTCCCGATGGGCAGGAGTATTCCGGGCTCGGACACTTTCACGATAAGCTGTATCACCTCAAAGATGAGATGAGCACGAACACTGCCCGGTCGGTCGCCGAGAAACGCCACGAATTCTTGGAACTGTTCGAAGAACAGTTCAAAAAAGAATGGGGCGAAGAGCTATAGAATGGAGTGAAGAGCTGTGACTCGCGGCGAAGTGTACGACCAATTCATCGTACAGCGAATAGGTCAGTGAGTTATTGTACGGGTACTGTGTGTCCCACAGTTTGAAAATACGACAGACACCGTGTTTAGATTCCCGTGGAGTAACGAAGGATTCCACCAACGCCCCCGAACGCGTTCATCAGTTGTTCGCCTTCCTCGAAGTCCGTAGAGATGAACTTCGTTTCGGTTCCTCGTTGCTCTGCGATGGAGATCAGGTGCTCGATGATGTCCTCACGCTCCCCGTCTTCGGAGGAGACGACCGCATCGCACTCCGAACAGTCGTGATCAGGTGTGTTCTTGCGCTGGTCGATGATCTCACGCTCTTCGTGTTCGTTCGGACAGATGTAGGTCACCACGTCCTCGCGGAGATCTTCACTCACCAGTAGACGGTCGACGGCACCCATCACGAGATTCTGACGGGTCGGCTCGAAGCCGTAGGTGGCGAGATCTCCCTGATGGAGTTCCTTGAAGAACTCGTTCATTTGGGATTTGTCCTTCATTACCTCCGTTTCTGCGAGTGCCTCGCCTGCCGCATCGACGAGGTCGGACAGACCTGACTCGTCGGTGTAGGAGACATCGAACTTCCCGAGAACTAAGTCCTGAAGCTCGTGGTGGAGATATTCACCATCGAGGAACTCGTCTTTGGTAGGCGATGGACCTCCGACGAGTACGCCGTCCATATCGTGGCGATCGGGAACGAACAGGTCGTTTGCCATCTCTGCGACCTCTTGATAGAAGTTGTCGATGGCCTCTAGACGGAGTCGGTGGAATCGTTGGGCTGACTGTCCACCTTTTCGCTGCTTGCCCGGCACGAGTGAAGAGGCGCTTTTGACGGGTTCGACTCGCTTTCCTTTCAGCCATCCGACGTTCGCCTCGCGCCGGTCGAGAACGATGAGCCCGTAGAGTCCTTTCTCACCCAACATCTCTGCAAGCGGTTCGGTGAGGAACGCAGAATCACAGTGGTAGATGAACGACTGGATCGGTTCGGGTGGTTTCTCAAGCACTCGTGTGACCATGTCGGTCTGGCCACCGCCGGTGTTAATCGCGCCCGAGAAGAGCACCATCCCGTTTTCCGGTGGGTTATCGTAGTAGCGCAGCCTGTCTTTGATGCTTGTGAGAGCGTCCTGAACGGCTGTTCTGGTCTGTTTCGATTTGATGTTCGACGCTTCGCTGTGCTCTTGGGTGACGTGAGCGACGATGTCGCTAATCTGACGGTCTGGGGGAACATAGATCGAGACGAGCTGCGTTCCCGAGCCCGTATATTCGGTTAGTTCCTCGATTACTTTCTTGAATTCATATTTTCGACGGTCCGACTGGTCGTCTTCATTCATTGATGGGAGTAGATGGATGAGCCGTAAGTACCCTTTGCACCGAGGGAAGGGTTTAGTGTCTCTCACGTTGAGATAGGATACATATGAGTGGGTGGGCCTACGCCATTGCAGGTGGAAAAGGAGGTGTCGGGAAGACGACCACCGTTGCTAACCTCGCAACCGCGCTCTCGGCCGCCGGATATGAGGTAGTTGGTGTTGATGTCGATCTCGGCATGGCAAATCTCGGACCGGTCGTTGGCGTCGAACCTGATGACGCCGAAACAATTCATGATGTGCTCTCTGGTGAGACCGGTATCAGTGCAGCAACGTACGAAACCGATCGCGGATTCTCGGTTATTCCTGGGACCCAAGGTCTCGATAAGTATGCAGAAGCTGATCCATCACGGTTGAAATACGCTGTCGGACCGCTGAAAGAGGAGTACGACGTTGTCTTGCTTGATACGAGTGCTGGTCTCTCTCACGAGGTGATGGTACCGCTTGGTCTCGCTGATAAGACCGTGCTCGTCACCACACCGGACGTCGTGGCGATTAGGGATGCGGCAAAAACCGGCGAACTCACGACTCGTGTTGGCGGAACTGTCGAGGGCGTCATGGTCAACCGGGCGCGTGAAGATGAGGAAACACAGCAACTCATTGACGAACTCGGAGATGAGGTCCTCGCTTCGATCCCGGAAGATTCCGCGATCACCATGAAACACGTCGTTGCACGCACCGGCAGCCCGGCAGCGAAGGCGTTTTCTGATCTCGCAGCGACCATCGTTGGCGTCGATGAGCTCCAAGAGACCGAAAGCGAGTACGCTTCAGCCACTGCCTCAAGCGAAAGTAGCGAGGGCGGTGAAGACGTCGATGACGCTGTCATTGAAGCTGAAGACGCTGATGAGGATACGACTGACGCAGCAGGAAGCGGTCCAGTAACGACAGCCGCTTACGACGAAGCGCGAGCTGGCAGTGATTCGTTCTTCACAGAGGAGCGAGAAGAAGAAAAGCGAGCCAGTGCGCTCGGTCGGCTTCGACGCATCTTCGACTGATCTTCAGATAATCAAAATACACTACTATGGTTAACGAGAGTAGTCGGGTTCCACTGTGGTGGGTTGTGTTGTTCCTCCTCCTAGCACTCGGTGTTGGGGCAGCAGTCGTACTCTCCCTCAGTGGTGGGACGCTCTGAGTGCTTATTCTGCGACTAAGTGCTCGCGGTCACAGAAGATATTTATCTGATTAGTTACCATTGTGGGTATGCGTCGTCGCGTTCTTCTCGTTTCTCTCGGGAGTCTGGTGACTGGCTGTCTTGCCTCGTCCGCTGACCGAGAGTACCACATCGCTGATCTTTCGGTGACGTCGACTCCCGGCCGTTCCTCGGCAATCGCGTTCACGGCGTCTGTGAGTAACCAGCGAGTGTCTCCAGACAGTCGAGGCGCACTCTCACTCTCGCTCACGAACAATAGTCGAGAGACACAGGAAGTGGTTGCTGGAACGGTTCCACCGTTCGGCGTAGTGACTGCCACACGCGTGGATGATAGCGGTCAGTTCCTGCTCTGGCGCAACTACGAGGATGAAGGATGCGTCAATATCACTGACGGTGCCGTCTGTAGTATCGGTAGTATCACCGAACTTTCCCCCGGTGAGCGGCTCTCTCGGCGGTACGAGATCCTCCCTCCAACAACTGAAATTCATCCCAAGAAAACGGTTCCCCCCGGAGCCGGTCGCTACCGCATCTCTGATACGCTCTCTTACAGTACGGGAGCCGGCTCGCAAAGAACAGAACTCTCCTTTGACGTCGAGTTCACGCTGAAAGCGGTTGCGTGAGTACACCATTTTTTACGTATGAGTGACAAAGAACTGCCATGACTATCCGTGAAAAATTATTCTCGTTCAGTTGGGATGCCTGGAATCATCCGTGGAGAGCAATGGCCTTGACACCAGTGTTTAGTTTTGTTGGTGTAACGATTGGCTACTTGGGAGGTGTCCACCTCGTTGACTCATCACTGTGGGTGAAGGTCGCACCGACACTTTTCACGATCGGGACGTTGTATGTTGGCTACGCTCTTCTGGCAGTGATTGATGAGTGACTTGTCTTCATGAAACTGTTCACCGTCGCAATCGGAGTTCTCGTGTCGATGACTCGTTTTTCACATCGACGTCGGTGCAGCGATTCCGAGGACTGAGAGCGCGTTCGCGATCGTGTGACGCGACGCCTCGACGAGCGCCACTCGTTCGTCTCGAACGCTCTCTTCGGCCGTGAGCACCGGGCATTCGCGGTAGAAGACGTTGAACGTCTCGGCGAACGTCCGTGTGTAGGTCGCCACACGATGCGGTTCGAGTTCGTTGGCTGCTCGTTCGATGACAGCAGGGAATCGTGCAATGACGCGCAGTAGGTCGCGCTCTTCCGGAGTCGTGAGCACAGATCCATCGAGGACAACACTGTCTGTGCCTTCTTCTGTGTTTGCGCGCGCTTCATCGAGAATGCCACACGTCCGCGCGTGAACGTACTGGACGTAGGGTGCCGATTGCGCTTCGAAGTCCAACGCACGATCCCACTCGAACGTAATCGCTTTCGTGGGCTGTTTCGAGACGATATCGTAGCGGACAGCACCAATTCCGACCTGCCGGGCGATGCGATCGATATCGTCGTCGTCCAACTCGTCGTCGCGGATCCGGGTGTCGAGTCGCTGTTCGACCTCCTCACGAGCGCGAGCAATTGCCTCATCGAGCAGATCATCGAGATCGATTCCAGTTCCCTGTCGGGTGCTCATTTTCCCGTCCGGGAGGTTCACATAGGAGTAGAGCACTTGCTCCAGCTGGTCGGTCTCGTTTCCGAGAAGCGAGAGCGTCGTTCGGAGCTGGGCGGCCTGTAGTTCGTGGTCTTCGCCGAGCACCGTCACCGATCGATCGAAGTTCTCGAACTTCCATTCGTGGTGAGCGAGATCGCGCGTCGGGTAGAGACTGGTTCCATCGGAGCGGAGAAAGACGAGATTCTTATCAATGCCGTGTGCATCGAGTTCGAGCTGCCATGCCTCATTCTCGTAGACCGCCCCATCGAGCTCCTGCAGCCGATCGATTACATCGTCAGTCGACCCATCGCGCATGAACTTCGTTTCGTGGACGAACGCATCGAACATCACTGGGAGCCGAGCGAGACACTCGCGCATCCCGCCGAGCACTTGCTCGACGACTGTCTGAACCCGTTCGTAGGTCTTCTCATCATTCGCCTCGAGACCTTGCATGATCGCTTCGATTTCAGCTTCGGCTTCCGAGACGTCGGATTCGTCTGCCGTCTCCAAGAATTCGTTTCCTTTTCGATAGTAGCGTACGAGCTCGTAGTCCGCACGATCCTGAGCTGGCTCGGGAAGATCGCTCTCATCGAACGTTTCGTAAGCCCACGTGAACACGGCCATCTGCCGACCAGCGTCGTTGACGTAGTAGTGACGTTCGACATCAGACCCTGCAAAATCGAGCACGTTTGCGAGTGCATCACCGATGATTGGATTACGAGCGCGACCGACGTGAACAGGTCCCGTCGGATTGGCACTCGTGTGCTCGACAACGACATTCGTTCCGGTCCGATCGAGACGCCCGTAGGACTCGTTCTGTGCTGCAGTCAGGGTTCCATCGAAGTAGCTCTCGCTCGGCAGGAAGTTGATGTACGGTCCTGCTGTCTCGACGTGACCGACGTATTCGGAGTCAGTTGTGTCGATCTCTGCGGCGATCTCTGCGGCGACCTTGGGCGGTGCCGCGCCAGCCTCGCTTGCCAGCCGGAAGGCGACGCTCGTCGCGAGCACCGCCGCAACATCGTCTGGTGGTTCCTCGATAGCAAGATCGTCGACTTCGTACCCAACCGCCGAAAGTGCATCAGCGAGGACCGCTTCCACCTCCTCGCGGAACGATAGGAACATACACGCGCTATTCCGCCAGTGCGGATAGGGATACTGAATCTAATTAGTGATCGGTCTGTACCACCTACTACATACTAGTGGTTCACTTACTGCCTCATCACACCACATTGGTTCGCTTTGTACGGTTCGGAAATGCTATTCTGACGCTCTGCTTCGATGACAAACACGGTACAACTCCCTCACTGTTCCAAATTTGAGAAGCGTTTCACATTCGGTACGCTTATCAGCGATGACTACGGACGATGAAATATGGCAGAATCGACTGGCGTCACAGTTGGTGCCGACGAGCGCGAGGTGCTGAAGGTGCTTGCGCTCGACGGCGCGTTGGAAGGACAGGCGCAGGTGTCGTGTTCCAGTCTTGGAGGTCGTCTTGACGTCTCGACGCAGACGGTCTCGCGTCGATTCCAACGGCTCGATGAGGCGGGACTCATCGACCGACAGATCGTTTCCGACGGACAGCTCGTATCGACGACCGACGCGGGAAAGCGTGTGCTTCGGCGCGAGTACGCCGACTACCAGCGTCTCTTCGAGCGTGAACAGGGTATCGAACTCACTGGGATGGTGACCGGCGGCATGGGTGAGGGCAAACACTACATCTCACTCTCTGGCTACATGCGTCAGTTCACGTCGAAATTGGGCTACGAGCCGTTCGCGGGCACACTGAACATCGACCTCGACGAAGCGAGCGTTCACGCCCGTGCTGGTCTCGAATCGATCGATCCGATCCGAATCGATGGGTGGGAGAACGACAACCGAACGTACGGACCTGCATTCTGTTGGTCTGCTCATGTTGAGGGCAACGGTCGGACGTACGATTCTGCTCACGTCATCGCACCAGAGCGGACACACCACGCTGACGATCAACTCGAACTCATCGCACCCGATCGGCTGCGTGATGAACTGTCGGTAGAAGACGGCGACGAACTCACAATCCATGTCGAGAAGTGAACCACAGCACGCGAGCACTGTCGAGGACGTAATCGGTGCGTTCGGTCGTAACGAACCCGTCCTCGTTCACGACGCTGCCGACCGTGAGGGTGAAACAGATCTGATCTATCCGGCCGGAGCTGTCACACCCGACGCAGTTGCACAAATGCGCAACGACGCTGGCGGACTGATTTGTGTCGCTCTCTCGGATTCAGTCTGTGAGACGTTCGACCTTCCGTTTGCACAGGATATCATCGATCATCCCGTGAGTTCGAATCTCGATCTCGCGTACGACGACCGATCATCGTTTTCGCTCACCGTCAACCACCGCGATACGTACACCGGTATCACTGACGACGACCGGTCGCTCACGATCAGAAAGCTCGCGGACGCGGCCACAGTCGGTGAAGAGTTCGATTTCGCTACGGAATTTCACGCGCCGGGACACGTCCACCTCCTTCGGGCCGCGCCGAATCTTCTCTCGGACCGACAGGGACACACCGAGTTCGGACTCGCGTTGGCCGACGCTGCGGGACAGCCACCTGCTGTCGTCGTCTGTGAAATGCTCGATGACGAAACCGGAGCGGCTCGCTCGCCAACCAGTGCTCGCGCCTATGCACAACACCACGATCTCGCTTTCATCGAGGGAAGAGATCTTATCGACCGACTCGGTTGAAAGCGAGCTCAACGCTGCGAGATCCGTATGCAGCGTACGCACTGGCTCGTCCTCCAACCAGATGCCGACGAATAGATGTTTCAGTGAAAAGAGCTATCGACTGATATCCGCGCCGATCTCATCGAGCGTGGCGAAGAAGTTAGGGAACGATACGTCCACGTGTTCTGCGTTCTCGACCGTCGTCGTTCCTTTTGCGGAGAGGCCCGCGATTGAGAGCGCCATGATAATCCGATGGTCGTCGTATCCAGCGACGCGTGCGCCCTGAAGCGTTGATTCCTCACCGTGGATTGTGAGCGTATCGTGCGCTTCTGTGACCGCTCCACCGAGCTTGTCGAGTTCGTTCGCCATAGCTGCCACGCGATCGGTCTCCTTGTATCGGACGTGTTCGCAGTTCACGATGTGTGTCTCCCCGTCTGCGGCTGCCCCGAGCACCGCGATCGTTGGGAGGAGATCGGGCGTATCACCCACGTCCACTTCGATGCCAGTGAGGGTCGAGCGCTCGACGGTGATAACGCCCGCATCACGGTCCCAGTCAATGTCTGCGCCCATGCGTTCGAGGATATCCACAATGGCAATATCACCCTGTGCGCTCGGATAGACGCCTTCGACGACGAGCGTGCTGTCGGCTGCCAGTGCACCGGCTGTGAGAAGGTACGAGGCCGATGAGAAATCCCCAGGAACCGTGTATTCTCCCGATTCGGGACGGTAGTCCTGCCCACCTTCGACGGCGAATCCGCTCTCAGTCCGCTCGGTTTCGACGTCGAACGCATCGAGCACTTCACGCGTGATGTCGACATAGGGTGCAGACTTGAGCTCGGTTTCGAGTTCGATGGTGATGCCGTCGGTCGTAACGCCACCGGCCATCAACAGCGCCGTGACGTATTGGGACGAGACATCGCCCGGAATCGAGACAGATCCGCTTTCGATTGGTCCGCCGAGGACGAGCGGTGCCTGTCCGTTCTCACGAGTGCTCTCTGCCCGTCCACCGAGTTGTTCGATGGCGTCGAGTAGTGGTCCCTGTGGTCGTGAACGGAGTGAGTCGTCACCGGTGAGTACCGTCAGTCCATCGGCCAATGCGGCTGTCGCCGTGATCAGTCGCATCGTCGTTCCACTGTTCGTACAATCGATGACGTTGTCGGGAACGTTCGGGCGGCCATCGAAGCCGGTGATCGACAGTGGTGCGTCTCGATCGTCTACGGAGCCACCGTACGCCTCAACGGCTCGCATCGTCGCGCGCGTGTCAGCACTCACGAGCGGGTTGTGGATGGTCGCACCGTCGGCGTATCCCGCCGCGAGGATCGCTCGATGCGTGTAACTCTTCGACGGCGGCACACGAACACGACCCGTGACCGCAGAGCGCGAAATCGCTACGTCCATGCTTGTGGCTTGTGTCCGCTGGTTATACGATTTGCGAGTCGTGCGAAGTGGTGGTGCAATGCACCGTTCTGGTTCTGGGCCAGTGCAGCAATTTCGTTGCTGCTCTGTGACCGCTTTTCGGCGATTGATGTCACGACGGATGAGGCCACGTCTCACGCAATGTTTATGATTTAAACGGCAATTATTACGAGTATGGACTACAGATGTCCCATCGCAGCGAGCACCGGAAGCAACAACATCAACACCGGGATGCTTCGATTTGCGACAGGGATGTTTGTGGGGAAACCCGTTACACAGCGAGGCTCGACGTTCGATACGTTCGGGAACGCGACGGCTCGCTTGCGCCCACGGTATCGTAACGGACACTCCCCGGCCGATGGTCACGGTCATCGATCCTGATCGATGAGTACGTCACACCACCCAGTTGCGCTTCGCTTGGAACGTCACGTCGGTCCTGGGACGAGATTGCTTACGACCGTCATGGCGTTGCCGCTCGTGGACGGTATCTTTCCTGCGCTTATTATCGCCGGAGCGGTTGACTCCGTGCTCGGGATTCTCGAAGTTGGGCTGCTCGTATTCGGTGGTAGCGCGACCCTCTCGGTCGTGCTCGCCGAAATGAGTGGCTCCCGTCGTGAGCAGGTTGTCTCGATACTTGCCGTCGGTTCGATCATCGTCAGCCTTGCGGCCGTTGAAGCTGCGCTTGCGCCGACGATCGAGTCGCTGCTCGTCCTCGAGACGTTCGAGCGTTTCGCTGCACTGGTCATTCTTGCGATTGCCGCGAAAACCGTGAGTGCGACCGTCGGCGAGTATCTTCCGAGTCCCGGCGTCATCATTGGATTCGGGTTGCTCGCAAGCATCGATCCGTCGAACATGGAACTCGTGTTCACGACTGATCTGTCTCTGATCATCCGTAGTACGGCGGCAGCCGGTGTGGGCGTTGCGTTCGCGCTCGGGGCTGCACTTGCGGGACCGACCCTCCGAAAACTGGTCGGACTCGACTACTTCCGGTTCGGAAGTGCGGTTGCCCTCGGTGTCCTCTCACTATCGATTCTCGGATTCATCTCCGACCAGATCCCCCTTGCGCTCGCGGTGCTCGCAGTGACTGCGCTGCTCTCGATCGATCTCAGTGGAACCCACGAAAACGAAACCGAGCGTGACGACGGCCCGGACACGTCACCCAATGACTGTGACTGTGGCCACACTCATACTGGTAGCACCGACACAGACACTGATCGTGTGCCAGATGAACCTGAGACCGAATCTGGTTCCGGCGCGATTACTGATGGTGGTCGGCCATCCGAACTTGAATCCGCAGCTGAACCAGCTACCGAATCCGAACGCGTTCCGTGGCTCTAAGGGGCAACGTTTAGGCGATTCACACGCTGGCTTACGTATGGCCGAAAAGGGAAACCGTGTCGTTCAGGGTCGAATGGTCACGCCAGGATCACTCGCTGAACTCATTGAGGGCGACTCGGTAATGGACGCCGAACCGATCGAGGATGCCAACCGCGAGTGTCCGGACTGTGGTGGCTCTGTTCTCTCTGTCGGGTATATGCCGTCCGTTATGGAGTTCGTTACTGGCTATAAATGTCAAGATTGCGATTGGAAAACGACAGATCGGGAGTGACTCTTGGGTTCGGGTGAACCGAAACCGATTTACGGAAGATTACCGTTTCCAGTGATGCGGGGACGTGGCCAAGCCAGGCATGGCGACTGACTCCAGAGGTCACGCGCCCGGTGACGAAACTCCAGACAGAGCTGATATGCCGAGCGGGTGGCTGATCACCGCTCGCGATGACGACCCTCTGGAGTACCGAGGCGAGATCGGAGATATCAGTCGATCGGGGGTTCAAATCCCTCCGTCCCCATTCTTATCGAAATCGTTTATCCCCGAGTGTTCACTTTCACTGCGGACTGGACAAGTACAAACCGACCCCGATGCTATCGGCGTATAGCATGAGTGGCGCGCGCCTTCCAGGAGCGCCGACGCGCGAGGATCGGATCGTCCTTCACGTCGACATGGATTGTTTTTATGCCGCCTGCGAACGCCGCCGTGACCCAGATCTCGAAGGCGAGCCTGTCGTCGTCGGAATGGGCTATGAGTCGGGGGAATCTCACGGCGCAGTTGCAACTGCGAGCTACGAGGCGCGTGAATACGGCGTCGAAAGCGCACAAGCAATCTCACAAGCACTCGATCTCCTCCCTCGCACAAGAGACGACGACGGTCCTGTCGGCCACTACCGGCAAGTGGATATGGCACATTACGAGACTGTGAGTCAGGAGGTGAAAGCGGTGCTCTGCGAGGTTGCAGACACCGTTCGTGCGGTCAGCATCGACGAAGCGTATCTCGACGTGACTGATCGACTTGGGTGGACGGGCGCAGCGGTGTTCGCCAGAAATCTGAAAGCGCAGATTCGAGAAGAGGCGGGCGTTCCGGCGAGCATCGGTGTCGCTCCGAATATGAGCACCGCAAAGGTAGCGAGCGATTACGACAAACCCGACGGCGTTGTCGTCGTTCCTCCCGACGACGTGCGCTCGTTTTTGGCACCGCTTTCACTCGAAGAACTCCACGGCATCGGTCCCGTCACTGCGCGTGCGCTGCGATCGATGGGAATCGAGACGATCGGTGATCTGGCGAGCGCCGACCGGGGACGACTCGTCGATCAGTTCGGAGAGCGGGGACGTGAGATTCACGACCACGCACGGGGACACGACGATCGGGAAGTCGAGCCTGTCGGACAGCCAAAGAGCCTCTCGAACGAGTCGGCGTTCACCGAACCGACAGACGACGCCGACCGGATCGCTGATCGACTGGTGACGCTCGCTGAGGAGGTCACGACTCGCGCGTCGACCCGTGAGATACTCTATAAAACGATCGGAATCAAAGTTGTGACTCCACCATTCGATGTCCATACGCGAGCGCGCTCGTTGTCTGGTCCCGTAGACGACGCTGCCCTCGTCGAAACGATCGCACTCGACCTCATCGAGGAGTTCGAGGAACAAGCTATTCGAAAACTCGGTGTCCGTGTTTCGAATCTTGCGTTCGTCGAAGAAGACCAATCTAGTCTGGACGAATGGAATCGCAATTGTTCGAACGACCAACAAACCAACGAACCCGAAGCAAATGCTCGCTCTGATGTCGCTTCGAACGACGAACGAGAGCGCCAGACTTCTGTGTTCGAATTCACCTGATCGTACTCAGAGAACTCGTGGCAGGACGGGTACTAACGACTGTTCGGCTTATTTCGATCCAATAGAGAGGAAAGCTGCAGAACTATTCGGCACTTTGTGTCACCGCAGCCTTGAGCTTGGTGACCGTGTTTTCAGTGTACTCCAAACCTGACGTCGTGAATGTATCGTCCGGTGCTTTGTAATAGGCGATGAGCCCCCAGACGAGAATACCGGCTCCCGCCCCGGCCGCTGAGCCGAGTAATCCGAGCGAATAGAACGCGACTCCCTGTCCGGAGAGCACGATGAGCGTCGGAATGCTCGTCGTGTGTGGGACGAGCGCATCCTCGTTCAACAGCGTGGGAATGAGGCTGCCGATCGCGACGATGCTACCAGCTAAAATAACAATGTCTTGCCACATGGTTCTAATTAGGGTTGAATTACCCGGACGCTCCAAAGGAAGCGAGCGTCCAGGACAGCTACATCACAAACTGAGAGCTTTGTTTGTAGTAAGTGTTTTCGTTCATAGCCTCCTCGAGATGCTGTGTCATATCTCGATCATTTCCTCATGAACAATCACAATAATGGATGAATTACCAATCGTAGTTTCCACAATGGATTTCAACCAGCGCCGGTCGATAAGCGCAACTTACTCGCTCACTCCTCGTCGCGTAGTTCGGTCCGTCGTATCTTTCCCGTCACTGTCTTTGGAAGTTCGTCTCGGAACTCGATCTCTCGTGGATATTCGTGGGCAGCGAGTTCCTCTCGGACGTGCTGTTTGATGTCTTCTTTCAGGTCCGTCGACGGATCGTGCCCGTCGCTGAGGACGACGTATGCTTTGACGATATTCCCTCGCTGTTCGTCGGGTTTCGGGACGACTGCGCCTTCGGCCACAGCGGGGTGTTCGCCGAGCGAGCTTTCGACTTCGAACGGACCGATGCGATAGCCTGCGCTGAGAATCACGTCGTCAGCGCGTCCTTCGAACCAGAAGTAGCCGTCCTCGTCGAGATGTCCGAGATCACCGGAGAGATACCATCGATCGTCTTCGCCCACGAAACAGTCCTCGGTTTTTTCGGGCTGCTCCCAGTAGCCAGCGAAGAAACACGGATAGTCCCCTTTCTGAGCGATCACGCCCGTTTCGCCAGGAGCGAGTTCCTCGCCCGTTTCGGGGTCGACCACGGTAGCCGTTATGTCGGGAAGTGGTTTGCCCATGCTCCCGGGACGAACCTCCATCGTCGGGTAGTTGTTGATGATCATGTTTCCTGTTTCGGTCTGACCATATGTATCGAGAATAGTGACGCCGAGCACCTCCTCACCCCACTCGACGACGCCAGCGCTGAGCGGCTCCCCGATGCTCAGTGCGTGACGGAGATCGGAATCGATGTCTTCGAGCATCTCTTCCCGTTCTCGGAGCATTCGGTAGGCCGTCGGGACCGAAAAGAGGACGCTAATGGGAAACTCATCGATGAGAGCAGTCCACATCTCGGGGTCGAACTCCCCCTCGTACGTGAACAGTCGACTCCCCCAGAACCAGGCGCCAAGCGTGTTGATGGGACCAGTCAGCCATCCGAGGTCGGCAGTGCTCCAGTAGAGATCGTCGTCCTGTAAGTCCACTGCAAACCGCTGTGTGGCCGCGACTCCCGCAACCCACCGATGCTTGTGTAGGACGCCTTTGGCCGGTCCCGTGGTCCCACTCGTATAATACAACAGTGCGTTGTCGTCGCCGCTTGTCCGAACCGTTTCGAACGTCTCATCCGCAGCCGCAACTGCCTCGTGATAGTCGATGTCGTCCTCGTGACCTCCACCGATAACGATGACTTGCTCGACGCTTGGGACGTCTTTGAGTGCGCTCGCAATTGTTGCTCGGTTGTCGTCGGTCGTCACGACCACGCTTGCATCACAATCGGATAATCGGTACGCGATCCCGTCTGGGCCGAACCGTTCGTTGACACTGCCCCAGACGGCTCCTGCTTTGAGAGTCCCGATCATCGCAACGTAGTGCTCGGGAACGCGTGGCATGTACGAAAACACGCGATCACCCGGATCGGTGTGTGCTGTAAGGACGTTCGCAAAGCGATTTGACTGCTCAGCAAGCTCTTCGAAGGTTAGTTCCTCGCGTTCGCCATCGACTCCCGCGTAGTGAAGCGCCACTCGATCCGGGGTCGCGCCAGCGTGTCGATCACAGACTTCGTGTGCGATGTTCAACGAATCGGGAGCGTCCCAGTCTGCCTCAGCATAAATATCGCCCCATGTGATATCTTTACACGCTGTGTCGTAGTCCTGAAGATTGTGGTCTGTTAGCATCGACACATCGAACCCCGACGGCGATCGTAATATGATTTCTCCCTAATTTCATACTATATTGTAAGAGGAAATATCGCGGCGTGTCTGACGGACAATTATGGTTGTAGAGGATGACCGGTTGGATGAGAGCGTATGGCAAACGAAGAGATCACCGTCGGGACCGTTAGTGATGGCCCGGATGAGGGTGATACTGTCTCGCTTCCGGTCGTTGATCTGCTAACTGGTCGCGGATTTGTCACGGGGAAGTCGGGATCGGGGAAATCAAACTCCGCGAGCGTCATCGCAGAGAAGCTCCTTGATCGAGGGTACGCGCTTCTCGTAGTTGACATCGACGGTGAGTACTACGGTCTCAAGGAGAAGTACGAGGTGCTACACGTCGGTGCTGACGAGGAATGCGACATTCAGGTCAGTCCCGAACACGCCGAGAAAATCGCCTCACTTGCACTTGAGAACAACATTCCAATCATTCTCGATGTCTCCTCGTATCTCGATGAGGACGAAGCAGCAGAACTTCTGACAGCGGTCGCCCGCCAGCTGTTCGCAAAGGAGAAAAAACTCAAAAAGCCGTTCTTACTGATTGTCGAGGAGGTACACGAGTACATTCCCGAGGGAGGTGGTCTCGGCGAGTGCGGTCGAATGCTCATCAAAATCGGTAAACGAGGACGGAAACACGGTCTCGGGATCACTGGCATCAGTCAGCGTCCGGCAGATGTCAAAAAAGATTTCATTACCCAATGCGATTGGCTCTGCTGGCACCGACTCACGTGGAAAAACGATACGCAGGTCGTTCGACGAGTTCTCAGCGGAGAGTACGCAGAAGCAGTCGAATCGCTTGACGACGGCGAGGCGTTCGTTCGCTCGGACTGGTCCGAGAAAATCCGTCCCGTACAGTTCGACCGAAAGCAGACGTTCGACGCCGGGGCAACACCGGGACTCGATGATTTCGAGCGACCCGATCTCAAACCCGTAAGCACCGACCTCGTCTCGGAACTCGAACAAATATCAGAGAATAAACGACAGCGCGAGGCCGAGATCGAGCGGCTTGAGCGAAAATTAGCAGACAAGGAGGCCCGCATCGAGAAACTCGAACGCGACCTCGCCGACGCGCGCGACCTGAGCCGGATGGCTGATCAGTTCGCATCAGCACTGTTCGATCGGTCGGGACGCTCTCGTGTCCAACTCGAATCAGAACAACAAACGCTCGATGCGTATCCCATGACGCTCCGCGATGTGCGTGGAAGGTCAATCGGCAAAGGTACACCGAGGAACGGGAATGGCTACCTGAACAGAGACGAAATAGAAATACTACCGTCACTGTCCGAATCGGAGCCTGAGGCAGCTCCCAACTCCAAACCCCAGTCTGAGACAGAGTCTGATCCCGAATCTGAGGCAGCATCTGACTCCAATCCCGAATCTGAGGCAGCATCCGAATCCGAAATCGATGCTAACCCTGACGCTGAGAATGAGTCAGTTGACGAAACGTCCGATACGACCAACTCAGACGGATGTGACGGCGATCTTGATCCTGAAACCGACGGTGTCTGTGACGACGAGAAAGATCGGAGAGCGGATGAAGAAGACGACGAACGGTTGGTCGTTCAGCGCATCCGGCGATCGATTGCGGATCTCGATCCGGTGGCGCGTGAGATGTTGGCGCGGTATCGGAGCGATGGACCGATTTCTCCGGTTGATGCCCACGTCGCGGCGGGTGGGTCGGGAGAGCGGATGATGTCGTACTGGCGAAACAGTGCGCTTCGCCGAGCAGATCTCATCACGCACGTCGGTCGTGGGCAGTACGCGTACGCGCTCCCCGAGCGTATCGCTGCCGATCACGACGGTCGACTTCCGCCCGAGGAAGTCGAGAACTGTGTCGCCCGAATCGAGAACGAACTGCTTCCTGATGTGGACGGTTGATAGTCGCTACAGCTCGATATCGGCTCTGACAGATTGTGCGTTGATCGGTCTGTTTCCGGCCGGGAGGTTTAACAGCAAATGACGAAACTGCTTGCACGATGAGTTCTGAATCAGACAACGAGCCGAGCGGAGCGACCCTCGACTATCGGAATATTCTCGAACGGGAGATGGAAAGCGCGCTCAAGGAGATTGACCGACCAGCGAAGGGATTGTTTCTCTCGGGATTCTCGGCCGGACTCAACCTGAGCTTCGGGGCGTTGTTCATGGCGATGGTTCTGACGTTTTCGGGGGGATTTGGCTCTGATCTCACGAAACAAGTTGCGCTGGCCGGCATCTCCGCGATTGCGTTTCTCTTCGTGGTGATCGGCCAAACAGAACTGTTCACCGCTCACACGACGATGGCCATTCTTCCACTGCTCGATGGTCGCGCCTCAATCGGCGAGGTCGGTCGTCTCTGGAGCGTAGTGTACATTGCCAATCTGTTCGGATGTGTTGCATTCGTCGGACTGATCGCAGCCGTCGGTCAGCCGATGGGAATCGCCGAGCCGTCGTCGTTTCAATCGCTCGCAAGCGCGTTACTCGGTCTTTCGTGGTGGGTGACATTCTTATCGGGCGTCATCGCGGGCTGGCTGATGGGGATGGCGACGTGGCTGTCTGCTGCGAGCCGTGACACGATAGGTCGAATTGTCGTTGTACTGCTTGTCACGGCGACGATCGGATTTGGTCCCTTTCACCACTCGATTCTCGGAACGACTGAAGTGCTCTCTGGTGTGATATTCGCTGACGGAATCACGATCGATCTGTTCGGTTGGTTTCTCCTTTGGACGACGCTCGGCAATGTCGTCGGCGGTGGGGTGTTCGTTGGGTTGCTCAACTACGGACACATCGAATTAGCAGGTGAACGACAAGACATTGAGTTCGTCTCTGAATCCAGACCCGACGAGTGAACTACCCCACCCTACCGCTCGCCTGATGGCTCGCAGTTGAGGGTGTCACCAGAAATCTCCGATTTCTGGTTGCTAACCAGAACCGTTGATTCTGGTGATGGGGCTTCCTGCTTCCAAGACGCGCTTTGCAGGAACCGAATGGATTCCCGTAGGGAGCGCAGTCTCCACAGGCGTTGATTCGGAGCATCCCGCTCCTACCTGCTTGATACCGCGAGAAAGAATATTCCATGCCGCGTTCCAGTCCCTGTCGGCGGTGAAGCCACACGATGGACAGGAGTGTTCGCGGACCCACAGCGGTTTGTCGGTTGAAACGCCACAAGCTGCACACTCTTTGGTCGTCCCGGCTGGATCGACGGCCACAAAGTGCGTCCCTTCGCGTTCGCACTTATATTCGAGCAGCCGAAGGAACGTTCCCCACGCTGCTCCGGCACGGTTCCGCGAGTTACCATCGAGTTCGACCAGACCTTTCGCGTCGAGATCTTCGACCGCGACGAGATCGTACTCCCGAGCGTAGTAGTTCGAGAGTTTATGCAAGAAGTCCCGGCGCTTTCGCTTGAGATCGGCGTGACACTCGGCAACGCGACGGCGTTGCTTCTCGCAGTTGTTCGACCCGTGCTCTTTCCGGGCGAGCTTGCGTTGCTCGTCTTCCAACCGGTCACGTTCGTCTGAAAGGTCAAGCGACCCGACTGCCATCCCATCCGTATCGTGAACGTACGTGAGAATTCCCACGTCGATACCAACGCAGTTTGTCGGATTCTCCGGTTTCTCCGGGAGGTCGTCGGGTGTCTCGATTCCAAACGAAGCGAACCACTCGCCGGTCGGCTCCTTCTTCACCGTCACCTGTTTGATCGCGGCGTCGTCGGGCAGCTCGCGGTGTCGCCAGAACCTGCGGTTCTGGCTGCTAACCAGAATCTTCGATTCTGGTGATGAAGCCGAAGGGGTATGTCTCCGATTTTCGAGAGTCGCAGGACGGTCCGGCCACTCGTATTCTTGAGTTCGAAGCCGGACTGTCGGTATGTGAACGATCGGTACTCGTTCGGCGCTTTCCACTTGAGCAGGCCAACCGCACGACCATTGTCCTTCGCGTTTTTGAGCCGTGAGAGGTTGTCGTACAATCGCTCAACGACGTTCTGGAGTGTCCGCGAATACAGGCTGGCGAGATCAGTCCACCACTCTTTGATCGACGGGAGTCGGTTGATCTCGCCGTGCTTTGTCGTCCCCTCGGCGCGGTTGAGACGGTAGAGGAAGTGGTTGTACACTTGCCGATACAGATCTCGATGCCGGTCCATCGTCTCACGGAGAGCGTCGGATGGATCGAGCTTGTACCGGTAGTTGTAGTGCATGGACTACTCGCCGTCGGATGGGTCGGATTCGGAAACACGGACGACTTTGACTTCAGCCCCGATCCATCGCTTCGGGACGGTGATATGAGCACCGCCACTCCCAAACGGTTTCACGGAGCGGTCGATGACTTCTTCGGCGTCGTCTGTTTCGTACCGATCCATTATCCATCTATATAGTAGCCATATAGTTAAACCAACCGATAGTGTGGGCCTGTAGGTCGAGCGTCAAACGTGTCTGAGAACTGTGCGACGGCTGTATCCCCTCCCTGCTCGCGTCTCCGGCGCTCGCTGAGGAAGGGGTCTTAGCGCCTCAATTCAGATAAACGAGCGAATGTGTGTACCCTGCACGGATAACGGTAATCGCAACCAAACGTGGTACGACGGACCGTTTTTAGACTCTGCACCGAAGGGGCACGGCGGTGTATACGAGGTTGATCCGTTGGCGTTTGGTGCCGACATCGATGATCATGAGACACATCGTGTCGCGTGCAGGGTGACTGGGAGTCGCTCAGCCAACGTGTTAATTGTCGTGGCCAAAATATCAAAGTCGATTACTCTACCTGTTCGACAGCGTACCCGCGGTCCTCGATGGCAGCGATAATGTTGGATGCATGACCTGATCCACTGGTGACGATCTGGAAGACGAGATACGCCTCGCCAACGTGAAGATCTTCAACCGACCGGTCGTGACGAACCGTCCGTATATTCGCACCGAGATCGCCAATGACGGAGGCCAGCTCGCCCATAATTCCCGGTTGGTCGTCGATGCGAACCCGAAGCCGAAGCAGTTGGCATCGATCGGTTAGTGCGTGTGTCATCACTATCTGTAGCATTGACATATCGATATTTCCACCACCGAGCAGGGGGACGACGGATTCATCTGTCACGTCGAGATCATCAGAAAGGAGCGCGCTCACGGATGCTGCGGCCGCGCCTTCGACGAGCTGCTTTGCCCGTTCGAGGAGGATGAGTGTGGCGTTGGCAATTTGTTCATCGCTGACGAGTACGATGTCGTCGACGTATTCCTCGATGAGAGAGAGCGTCAGATCGGAGATACCGCCGGTTGCGATACCGTCCGCGATCGTTTGCGGGTGATCAACCTCGACCGGAATTCCCTTATCGAGGCTGTCGGGAACGGTGGCAGCCTCCTCAGCTTGCACACCGACAACGCGGATGCTTGGGTCGAGTGATTTCAGCGCAGTGCTAACACCGCCGATCAGACCACCGCCACCGATGGGGACGATGACCGTATCGACCGATGGCATCGCGTCGTAGATTTCTAGCCCTAAGGTACCCTGTCCGGCGACAATATCCGGATCGTCGTACGCGTGGACGAAGGCTACATTGGTTGCCTCCGTCAGCGTTTGCGCGTGCGCCATCGCTGCCTGAAAATCGCTTCCTCGGAGTTCTACATCAGCCCCGTACCCGCGTGTTGCGTCGACTTTCGCTTGCGGAGCGTTTTCTGGCATAACGATCGTCGAATCGAGTCCGACTTTCGTCGCCGCGAGCGCGACGCCCTGCGCGTGGTTACCGGCACTCGCTGCCACTACTCGATCAAACGTGCTGGGGAGTTGTGTGAGCTTGTTGTACGCCCCTCGCGTCTTGAACGAGCCTGTCCGTTGAAGGTGCTCCATTTTCAGGTGAACGTTCGCCCCTGACGCCTCGCTCAGCGACCGACTGCGTTCGAGCGGTGTCTCCCGGACCACCGATTCGTCGTCAAAACGCTCTCGCGCGCTACGAATGTCCTCCAGTGTCACTCTTGGCATAGATGCCCAAGATATCGACGGGGAGTATTTACAAATATTGCTCGAATAGAAATGTTGTTGTATGATTGAATTACTAATTTTCAATCATTTATTGAAAATCAAGAATAGTGCATGCGAACTGTTCTATCGCCCTCGTTGGCTGTGAGGACGACCCTGAATATCGGCTTTCTAACGAGTTTTGTGTCCATCTCTAACGCTTTCTGAACTGGCTAGCCCGAAAAACAGTCGTGGGTGGCAATATTTGCTTCTTTCAGTCGCGTTTACGAATCGATGCCTGCTTGGCATCGATATGGGCTTCGGGAGACTGTGGCAACTCACACGAAACGAGTACGGACGCACGATCTACGAAGCACTTGCGAAGCTCGGGGTGAAGGTCTCGTTGATGTACGTGTATGCGCGCTCGGTCGACGATGTAAGCGACAGTGCTGTTCGTGATGGAGACAAATCGCTCACCTTCGAAACACGGCGGGGCAGTGACATCGACCGATCGGATGAAGCGTTTGAGGAACTTGACGCCACTGACATCGCTGTGCTCGCCCGGTCCGGTGAGACCATCGTCGGTCAGGTCTTCTTGAGTGTCTCCCGTCCAGTGTACGCCGACCCGGTCGAAATGGACGTGGGTACCGAAGCCGCGTACATCTGGCGGTTACACGTCGATCAGGAGCACCGACAACGCGGAATCGGAACGACACTCGTCGATCGCGCTTGTCAGGCGGCAGCAACAGAAGACACCGCGTCATCAGTGACTGCACTGGTCGCTCTCGACAACGTCCCTTCACGACGCCTCTTCGAAACCAACGGTTTCGAACCCCGCTCGCTCATAACGTACGGGCGCTTCTTCGGTGTCAGCTACAGATCACAACGAGCGGTGTCGGACAGTAGCAATCGTAATCACTGGATATCTAACGTATACAAGTGAGAAAACAAGGGTAATCTGAATCCTCTCGTTCTCCTCGTCTCGTGATGGGTGTGCCATTTGACCCGCATACTGCCACAAATCACGCGCTCCGCGCCGGATCATTCAGACAGATCGAAATTATTATTGTTAGATTGAATGATTGGAATTTATGGGTCTCTCAGCTGTTTCGTATACTCTCGTGTTTGGTGACCGTCCGCAGACGAGCGTGCAGGCTCTGGTTGCGGGGCTCGTGGTCGTTGGATGTGCGGTGGTGATGCGATTCGTCGCTCCGTCATTGTTGCTCGGTATTGAGCCTGCGTTGCTCACAGCAGCCATTGGATTTCTTCTTGCAGTCGCTGTCGGTCGCTATGAGGGTGGCGTACTCGTTGCTATTCTTGCAGCAGTCATCCCCGTGTTTTCAGTTGCTGTTGCATCGACAGCCATTCTCGCGCCAGTAACTCCCGAACTAGCAGCTCGCGCTATGCGTGGCGCTCTCTGGTATTCGATGGGTGTGGCCGTGTTCGTTACTGGACTACCGGGATATGCTGTTGGCAGAATTTCACAGTCTGACCACGCGTTCTCCTCCCTCCCTCTCAACGAACACCTTCGTGTCGATCACAGACACTCCATCCCACTGCTCGTTTATGGTCTTCTCGTGGTTGGCATCGTCGTGGCTTGGTCGGTACTCCCTGTGTCTATGCTGCCCCCGTCGGCTGCTGTTGCACCAGTGTCCGCTGGTGCTGGGCTCATCACGGCTGTCTTCCTCGGCTATCGGGCGCAAGGCGCACCTCCATCAGTTGGTGCGGGCACCATCGGCGTCAGCGCTGGCCTCCGATTGTTCACACAGGATGCGTTTCTTGCTGCGAGCGGTGGTTCCCCCTTCGTGTTTGCTGGCGTGATTCTCGCTGTCGGTTTCGTTGCTGGTGGCCTCTTCGGTTTAATCGGGTATGGTATCGGGCGGATGCTTGCCGACTAAGACCGATCATCATCCAATATAGGGCGGAAAATCACGTTGAGGACGACAAATCAGCACCACTCGCACATCCGAGTAACGTATATGAGAACTACTCAGACAGGATTTACATAGCTCTCGATACAATACTACACGACAGAGGAACAACGAACACGTAGCTCTGATCTATATATTCAAACGTCTATTTAGATATTGTAGACAAATATTATATTCTACCAATTCGATACTGTAGACGAGCGTCCATGACTGATGAGAGCATGGCGGCGAGGATCGTGCGTTTGAGCGAACGCGTAGGTGGTCGGGAGATACTCTCCGCGCGCACAGAGCGTCATATCTTGTTGCGATTGAGTCTTGCTGATTACTGCAGTTTCGTTGCACTATTATTCGCGTGGGGGGCGACCGTATTGTTGCTCTCTCGTGAGCCTAACTGGGCTATCGTCGCCATGTTTTGTGGATTTGCGTTCGATAAACTCGACGGCTACATTGCGCGTCAGTACGACCGTCAGTCCGCTTTCGGTCGGCATATCGATTCGTTCATCGACGTGTTCGTCTACCTGGTGACGGCAGCGGTACTCTATCAGGTTGTTATGTCTCCGCATCTTGCGATGAGCGTCATTGTTGGCTTCCTCCTCATCGCGTTTGGGGGCTTGCGACTCATCCGGTTCACCGACGAAGGATTTGTGACCGATGGCGGAACCAGCTACTACCGAGGAATCACCGTCGTTCACACGAATCTCCTTGTGCTCGTGAACTATTTCCTCATCCAGTTCATCCCACAATGGAACGGCTGGCTCGCCGCAGCGAGTATCGCCATCGCCTGTCCGATCATGGTTTCGGATTATCCGAGCAAGAAAACGGTGAAAAGTCAGTCAATCGTGGCTGTCCTCGGTCTTGTGGCAATTGGTCTGTGTCTCGCTCTCGAATTCGGCTACGTATGAATTGCCGGACGTAGTACATCGTTTTGTCTGAGTGAGCCAGAACAGAGACCGAATCTGCAGCAGTAGCGAAGAGCATCCAGTTGCACACTATAGACACAGTTCGTAACTAATGAGCTGAACTCGGCTCGTTCATCGGAACCATTCTCGTAGACGTCAGTTCATGCGACATACACCGAACACTTGTTGGACGGTGTGACGTGCTTACTCAGAGCTATACCGGCTCTCTTTTGGTTGGTGATCGACGGACTGGAGTAGAAATGCGATTGCATGCGTGCTCTCTGGCGACTCAAGTTCGCTGGCCCACGTCTGAAATATTAGTATACAAATACTATCTAAAATTGTAAAAATAGTATAGTAGAACTCTTTACTCACTTCTGCTATCGAAGAATGATGGTGGCTGGTTGGGGTCTTCTGATTGGTCATTCTATAACGACATGCTCTCTGTAAGTTTATCGGAAATCACCGTCGCCTCCGTTAAAACATTATTATATAGCGTTAACTTATCTATGAATTCGTTCTACTGAATTGAGTGAATAAAAAATACATTCGGGAAACCATGGAATATACATAATTCACGACTTTTACTTACTAACTCTCCTCTGGACGATGAATCGCTACACTCGCCACGGCTATACGCCTATTCTGATCGTACGCTTTCGAATATCTAAAACAGTATACGAGGCATTAGTTTTGATGGATATTGAGTAGTATCGATAATTAGATATTCAATAGCGCGACAATCGTCGTTTGTCGACACTAGATGTATATTGATTGTCCTCGATTAATTGCGTGTGAGGGGTTCCAATGCATTACGATCAGTTCATGGGTCAGGTACAGAACAGACTACAACTCAGCGACGGGGGGAAAGCCGTCCGAGCGACGCGCGCCGTTTTGACGACGCTCGGCGAACGCCTCCAATCCGGTGAAGCGAAGGATCTCGCTGGACCATTACCGATGGAAGTCGACCGGTATCTTCTGCAGGCTGACTCCGGACAACGATTCTCGATCAACGAGTTTTTCGATCGAGTGTGTGAACGAGAGACCGTCGACCGATCCGATGGGGTGTATCACACAAAAGCAATCGTCGCACTACTCGATGAAGTCGTCCCCGCGGGTGAAATGCAGCAAGTCAGAGGGCAACTACCAGCAGAGTACGACCAGCTGTTCGAACTATCTGGCCAAGATTGATCCACAGCCACGAATCCAACGATTTCCGACGATCGTAGCGGTGAATGAAGCGCTCAGGTATCTCAGACAATTTTGCGTGCAAAGCGAAAGACGATACGGATCGCATCGCTTGGGAGCGGAAAATTTGAAGCGTATCGCTTTCGTTACTCTATTAGTGGTCTATGATCGCCATACCAGCATTACTCGCTGTTGGGCTGTTAGTCGCCATCTTCGTCGGATACAATATCGGTGGCTCTTCGACAGGTGTTGCATTCGGCCCTGCTGTTGGCAGTCGAATCGTCGGGAAAGCGGCTGCTGCCGGGATTTTCACGGCGTTTGCGCTGGTGGGCGGGTGGACCATCGGTAGGAACGTAATCGAGACGATGAGCGAAGGCATTGTTCCACAAAGCCAGTTCACACTCGCGGTGAGTATCGTCGTGCTCTTTTTCGCTGGGGGTGGACTGCTCGTCTCGAACGTTTTCGGTGTGCCTGCTTCAACATCAATGACGGCCGTTGGTGCGATTGCTGGTCTCGGAATTGCGACGAATACACTCGACGAACAGGTGATGTTCGCGATCCTCGCGGCGTGGATCATCGCTCCGGCCGTCGCTTTCTCTGTCGGTCTCGTGATCGGCCGGTACGTCTATCCGCATCTGGATGCACGAATCTCGTTCACTCGGTTTCAGGGTGGATTGGTCCGCCTCGATCGGTCTGGGTCTGGACACCTCCCGACACCGACGCTCAACGAAAACGCAGCGCCACGCGACGTACTCGGTGCCCTGATCGTGGTCATTATCGCGTGTTACAACGCGTTCTCGGCCGGGGCATCGAACGCGGCAAACGCGATCGCACCGCTCGTCGGAAACGGGTCGATCACAGCCAGCCAAGGAATCGTGCTAGCAATTGCTGCCATTGGTGTCGGGAGTTTCACAATTGCCCGACGAACCCTCGATACCATTGGCGAGGGGATCACCGACCTCCCGATTCTCGCCGCGATGATTGTTTCTCTTGTTGGTGCGACGATCATTACGGTTCTGTCTGGGCTCGGCATTCCGGCGAGTCTCGCTGTGAGTATGACTTCGTGTATCATCGGGTTGGGGTGGGGACGATCGAGCCGTGTCGTTACTCTCGCAGAAGCAACGAGTGTCGCTCTGGAAAAAGGAGGTGCAGAAGCAACCGATGTCGTGTTGAAAAAAGAGGACCGACCCGAGTTCTCTGCAGATGCGATCCTTGCAGAAAGCGGGAAGTCCAACTCGGATTCTAATCCAGCCCGCGGACCGACCGTCGGTGAGCTTGCAACAGGTGAAGATGAAGACCAAACCGAACAGCAAGACACAGAGAGAGAGCCGATCGAAGTGCCCGGAATTGGTGAAGAAGAGCCCGAGGAAGTGCTCGAAGAGACTCCAGTTCTCTTCGATCGTGTTGCTACTGGCCGGGTTGTTTTTCTCTGGCTGCTCACACCGACGATCTCGACGATCGGCTCGTATACGATCTTCGTTCTCTTCTTTTAGCGACGAGACCACCGAATCACAAAAACGGCTTTGATCATCGGTACCGAATGACGGTCCATGAGCGAACGCGTTTTCGACAACGAGCGAATTCTCGTTCCCATCGACGGCTCTGATGCCAGCGAGCGTGCGTTCGAATACGCGCTCAACTTCCCTGCTGAGAGCATCACACTCCTGACCGTTATCGATCCGTTCGATATCGATCCGCTTGCCCCCGGTTTACAATCGCCCAGTGGGAGGCCGGGGATGCCCGGCTACTCACCAGGATGGTACGAGAAAGTGGAACAGAAGGCAGAGGCGTTACACGACCGAAAACGAGAGCGTGCTGATGATCGTGATATTACCGTCAAAAGTGAGGTTACGTATGGGTCTCCTGCCCGTCAGATAGTGAAATACACCCACGAACACGAGATTGAACATATCGTGCTCGGACGGAAAGGGCACGATTCGATCACACGCGCACTTCTCGGCAGCGTATCCGAGCTGGTGGTCCGTCGATCTTCGGCAATCGTCACCGTCATCTCTTGATAGAATACGCTCTGGCCGGACAACTGAGACAAGCTGGAAGAGTCCGGCGGTGGCAGTAACTATTAACCCTCAGGATCCATCGTATCCAACGATGCCGACGACGGAGGCGCTCGCGTTTGTTGTTATTGCTGCCCTCATCACGGATTTGGCTACCGGACTCGGTGCAGTTCCATTCTTTTTCGTCGACGAGGTTAGTGATCGGGCGTACGTGCTGTTGTGGGGATTCGCGTCTGGGATTATGCTCTCGACGTCTGTTTTCGGTTTGCTTCCGGAAGGCGCTGCCCAAGGCCCGATCATCGAGGTAGCTGGCGGCACGCTTGTCGGGATTCTACTCATCTTTGTCGTAAGTCAATTGCTCAACGAGTACGACATCCACCCACAAACGATCTCAGCAGCAGATTTCCGTCGATTGTTACTCATCGTTGGGACGCTCACCATCCATAGCTTTCCGGAGGGCGTCGCGGTTGGTGTCTCGTTCGCCGATCTGAACATCGCTGGCGATGGGGTCACTGTCCCGCTTCTTGCTCTTTTTGTCACAATTGCGATTGCCATTCAGAACATCCCAGAAGGGTTGGCGGTTGCGATTCCCTTGAAGACACAGGGAATCGCAAACAGGCGACTCGTCTTCTGGGCCGTCTTTTCGAGTGCGCCACAACCACTCGCTGCAGTAATCGCATTCTACTTCGTTCGGATCGCTCGCAACGTGCTCTCGTTCGGGTTCGGGTTCGCAGCCGGTGCGATGCTGTTTCTCGTTGCCCACGAATTGCTGCCCGAAGCGTACGATCGCGGCCGTGAACTACCAAAACACGGTCGCGATGAAATTATAACCGGCGTGGCTCTTGGATTTTTGCTCATGGCACCGCTGCTCGTCTTCAGGTGACTGTGTCTGCGGAATGCTCCACAATCGCTTACCACCGTCAGACGGCGTCACATGGAGTGAGGACGATCGTCAAAGGGAACACGGAACGCTACTTTAAGAGCAGGGGACCCGAATGTAAGCGTGGGTTGACGCTCAATGTACGATACCATCCTGATTCCGACTGACGGGAGTGCGGGAGCGAACGCTGCAGCGCGCCACGGTGTGAGTCTTGCGAGGGCATTCGATAGTCAGGTCCATTTTTTGAGCGTTGTCGACGAACGGTCGTACAGCCATCGCCTCGCTGATCTTGACCCAGATATCGACGCTCGCCGAGAGATGCTCGAACAACAAGCCAATGATGCAGTTCAGTCGCTTGAGATGACCGCAACGGACGCATCCGTCACGTTCCACACAGCGGTCGAACACGGTATTCCACACGAGACGATTCTCGATTACGCCGAACAACACGATATCGATCTCCTATCGATGGGCACACACGGACGGACTGGTCTCGATAGAGTGCTACTCGGGAGTGTAACAGAACGTGTGATTCGAACGAGCGACCATCCCGTCCTTACGTCTCGGACCGAACCGGACGATCGGTTGAAGTACGATCGGATACTGATTCCGACGGACGGTAGTGAGGCTGCGTCCGCTGCAATCAACCATGGAATCGCTATCGCAGAACGATACGACGCCACCATTCATATTCTCTCAGTCGTTGATCTCGGTGCAATAACGGGTACCTACGAGATGGGTCCAAGTATTTCAGATCTCCTCGACACGTTAGGCGAAGAGTGTGAACACGCTGTGGCTGAGGTCGCCGCCAAATGCCGGGACAGAGATGTCGATGTTGTCACAAGCGTCGATCAGGGGACTCCCTCAAAAGCAATCCAAGAGTACATTAGTGATGCTGGGATCGACCTCGTGGCGATGGGAACACACGGTCGAACCGGTCTCGAACGATATCTTATCGGCAGCGTGACTGCGCGCGTCGTCCGGACGAGCAGTGCCCCGGTTCTCACCGTGCGTGAGCCACGAGAGGTATAAGACAGTCTGCTGTGTGGAAGCGACTGTGAGGGGTTAGCTGACGGTCAGCACGGGCGTCTCAGAGCGCCGGATCATTCGTATTGTGGTACTCCCCAGTAACCGATCGTCTCCTGCATCTTTTCCGCGCGTCCCCATCACAGTGAGGTCAGCAGCGACTCCCTGCATATAGCGGAGGAGCTCTTCTTCGGGCACACCCTGTCGTATCTCCGTTGTCACGGAGATCTCCCGGTCGCGGGCTTTGGCTGCAATACTATCAACGGCAGTTGTCCCACCCTTCTTGAGCAGCCCGACGATGCTTCGAGGAGCGTCTTCGAGGCCGTACGTTCTCGTGTCGATGACGTAGACCACGTGGGCCTCAGCACCGTAGCGCTCTGCGAGAGCAAAACCCTGTTCGGCGGCACGCTCTGCAATATCGCTGCCATCAGTTGGAATTACGATCTGTTCGTACAGTCCGTCGTCCACGGAAGTAGCTGTCTCAACAGCAGCTAGATTAGAGTCCACAGCTCTGTCTCTGTCGCTATCGCTGTCGTTCTCTTCGGTGGGCCGCGTCGTCAGCACGGGCACGCCTGCGAGTGTCACTACTCGCTCTGTTGTGCTGCCCACGCGTGACTGTTGTGTTCCTGCTTGATCGTGGGCTCTCGTTCCCATCACGATCACATCGATCGCATTCTCCTCGGCATACGCGAGGACCGACTGGTAGGGAACCCCTTCGCGGACTTCGCGTTTTGTCTTCAATCCGAGTTCTGCGGCCAGCTCTTGCACCCGAACGGTTGCCGATCGGCCACGCTTTTCTGAATGACGTCGTAACGCGTCTCGTTCGTCTGAATCCAATGCGTCTGGTTCGGGGCTCGTGTCGATGACATGGAGGACGTGGACGGTCCCGTCGCACATCCGTGCGAGATCAAACGCGCGAGCGATGGGACCCGCTGTTCCCCTGCTATCGATTGGGATGAGGATCTCGTGATACATACTGCTCGGAAATACGGGATCGAACACCAAGTAGACTACCTGTGTCTCTGTTTGAAAGCGAACGGGCTACTGTCTGCTACGGCTCAATCACGGTCGCCCATTCGTCTGACCAACCATACGGTTTAGGGCATATCGCTCGTATATGGCACGAGATGGGATCATGTACGACGACATTCTTATTCCAACGGACGGAAGCGATGGATCTCAGGCAGCTGTCGAACACGGTGTCACGCTTGCTGGGCGATTCGACGCGACCGTTCACGCTCTCTCTGTCGTCGATGAAGCATTTTCGAAAGCTGACGTTGCAGCTGACACGGTCTGGATGTCGATCTACGAGGAGCGCGAACGGGAAGGCGAGCGTGCAACAGAACTCATCGCTGCGACCGCGGCTGATGCTCACGATGTGTCGGTCGTTCAAACGATCTGTGACGGCGATCCCGCTGAAACCATTCTTGCGTACATCGATGAACACGCGATCGATCTCGTCGTGATGGGGACGCACGGACGGACGGGAATCGGTCGCCATCTACTGGGAAGCGTCACCGCGACTGTCGTACGGGCAGCGTCCATCCCAGTGCTGACCGTCCGTTTGACCAAGCGGCTCCAGACGACCGACTACGCTGATGTTCTTATTGCAACCGACGGGACCCCAAGTTCCGAGGCAGCGGCTAAACACGCGGTGGCACTCACAGATCGATACGATGCGACACTGCACGCAATCTACGTCGTCGACTCGAAGTACGGCACCAGCGATGTGGTCCGAAATTCACTTCGACAGCTGGGGACCGAAGCAATTGAGAACGTTACGAGACAAGCTGCAGCCCTCGATCATCCGCCGATCGAGACGATCGCTGCTGGCGTCCCGTATGAGGAGATTCTCGCCTACAGTGAGAACCAAGGAATCGATCTGATCGTGCTCGGAACTCACGATCGGACCGGAATTGATCACCTCCTAATGGGAAGTGTTGCCGAGCGAATCATTCGGACGGCACACACCCCCGTCCTGACGGTGTCGACCGAAACAGAGCACGATCGACGTCGGGAATAAGCGCCAGTACACCATCAAATCGCAACCGATCTCGTCTGGAGAATGCTGATACGAGTGCCAACGACACACTCTTGCCAGCAGAGTCACGTGGTCGGACCTCTTTGTACCGATCGCTGGTAAATACCATACGTGCTGTACCGAGCGCATCTGATGGGTCGTCTGTAATCACCGGTATCGTGGGTATGTGAGTTCGATGCGCTGATTCGGCGACGATGCGGTCGATTCAACACGATCACACCAACGTCGTTACACGAGTACGGCTGTAAATGCAGGTAGCACGGCAAAGTACGTCGAGACTATCTCCGTAGCTGTCCTGTTCGCTCATTAGCTGTGTGTCCTCTTTCAGCCCGATTTCCAAAGCGACCATGCTCATTTCGTGCCTACCATTATGATGATTGATGTATATGACACAGGGCGTGTCTATTCCGGTGTGTCTGATAGCCTGCTATAGAAAGTCTCGAGACTACGGCCTACCGGGATCGTGTTCGAAATGATCGAAAAAGCAGATCAGTATCTTTGCGCTCAAGTCCTCGAAACATCGCTTTGTGACCTCTGATACGGTGTCTCTGCAATAAGACGCTGTAGATGGTACGTTGATACGGGTGTCATCTGTAGCAACCCATATCAGAAAAAGCGTCTCGATTGGTTTTCTATCGCTCTCATACGTGTGTGAGTAGTAGAGCAAAAAGTGATCGCCACGCATCGGAGGACAGAGACGGCTGTTTAGTGTTCCTGTACAGGAAACGCGATCTCGACAGTGGTCTTATACTCGACGATCGTGTTGTCTTCGATGGTCGCAGACCAGTCCTTTATTTTCATTCCACTAATGTTTTGGACTGTCGACGTGGCTTGCACGAGTGCCTGTTCTGCTGCGTCTTCCCACGATTCCTCAGAGGTACCGAGAACTTTTATGACTTTTACTGCTCCCATAGCTGGAGTGTCGGTCAGTAATTCATTAACAGTTGAGGTTGGATATTCAAGCCAGCAACGGTGATGAGCCCCGTGTGACCGGTTTCTTGAAAGCCAGCATCCACAGTGGTGACAGACTGTGAGTACTGCTGGTACGCCACTCGATACGTCCCTATACGATCAGTTTGATGGTGCTCGTTGGTTCGTCGATGGTTTAGCGTTCCCCGACAACGACAACGAAAATCCGTTCACAAGGTTCTTTCCACCGAAACCAGACGCGATTGATTCGTTTCTTACTATTAGTTAATTACCATTTTCCATACAAAATATCAGAACAATATATTATTTGGGGTAGAGTAGATTATTTGATATACATTTCAATTGTATAATTCAACTATTCATCGATCAATTTTTGGCTCAGAATGAACATAGAACAGGCAGTGTCGTCAGAACCACTGGAATTGTTCATCTGTGTCTTAGAGGTGTAAACGCATCCACACACTGTCTAACTATCTTTTGATATTTTCTTGGTTTGATTCATCTCATACCTGTGCTACTTACGCATCAGCTGAAGAATCTCGAAGGATGTAATAGACCATTTTCTATAGGAAAAATTCATATTCTGTATTATTGTGTTCTATCGATCTCAATTACCAATGTTCAACATCTGTATGATGAAACTGTCCTCCTCGACAACTGCTACTATCTCAGAAACTACATCTATCCCTCCTATTCGTCTCTTTGGCTATTGTCTCTGCGTTGAATCGAAACAGTGCGCGTCGTACTATTTCACTCCACCAGACCTAGTGTATCATCACCTTCGTTATCGGTTTGATTCGTGGTCGGCTGCCCTCTCCCGATGTAATCGCCGAATTCATTGGTTTCGTAGATCTCAGTCAGTTCATATCGATCGATGAATACTTAGGGCAACAAGGGTCTACCCTGCGCCGTACCGACTTTGTGAAGCATTACACTTATATCACATGTCTCTCTAACACAAGAAGAGCCAACCATGACACGTTCTGACAAGAATATGTGGGCACGACGAGATATACTGCGACTCTCCGGAGGCGTGGGGACCGGACTCTTACTCGCCGGTTGCCTCGAATCTGGAGACGATGATGGCAGTGGCGACAGCAATAACAGTAGTGACAGCGGTAGTGGTGGTGGAAACAACGCTATCAGTATTGGGTTAGTGACACCGCTGACCGGAACGCTTGCGCCGTACGGTCAGCGCAATCAGCGTGGCAAGAAACTCGCGCTCAACGCGATCAACGACGTCGGAATCGGATCTAACGGTCGCACGTTGGACGTCCTCGTTGAGGATTCTGAGAGCAAAAACCAAAGTGGTGTTAATGCTGCTCGGAAACTCGTCAACCAGAATCAGGTACCACTGCTCGTTGGGGCAGTGGGATCGGGTGTCTCGCTCGCTATCTATAACTCCGTCACAAGCGGAGCGGACGTGGTACAGATCAGTCAGAACTCCACCAGTCCAGAGCTATCGAAGAAATCAGACCTGTTCCGGATGAGTCCCTCGGGAGCGGCCAAGTGGAAGGCACTTGCGAAGCTCCTCAAGCGGGATGGCAAGTCCAAGGTCGCAGCAACGTGGATCAATAACGACTACGGACAGGGATTTGCCGATACGTTCCCGAACGTGTTCGACGGCGAGGTAGTGTACATCAACCCGCACGATCAGGACCAATCGTCGTACCGGGGCGTGTTATCCGAGATGGCGAACACGGACGCGAACGCGTGGCTGTTCATCACCTACGCCAACGAGTACACCATCATGGTCAACGAGGCGTTCGATCAGGGATACAACGAGCAGGCGGACTACTACGGAGCCGAATCGACGGTCGCAGATTCGATCATCAAAAACACCTCCGACGGAAGCCAGACCGGTATGCAAGGAATTACCGAGTCTGCACCAACTGATCAGCAGAGTTACAAGCAGTTCAAGACGGAGTTTCAAAAGCAGTTTGACAAGACGCCCACCGTGTGGTCGGCGTACGCGTACGACGCCGTGACAGTCGCGGCCATCGCGGCTGAGGCTGCCGATGAGATGACTGGCTCTGCTCTTCAGAAGGTTATCAGGGATGTTACTCGGCCGAAGGGAACGAAAGTCTTCAATTTCGAGGAAGCAAAGAATATTCTCGCTGACGGCGGCTCGGCGACGGATATCAACTACGAAGGCGTCTCCGGTCCGGTTGATCTCGACAAAAACGGTGATCCGCCCGGATTCTACCAGATCTACCGGGTGAAGAACCACAGCTATGAGTACGGCGACTTCATCACCGGCTGAAATGATCGGTCGATTTCGACTCGACAGGTTCGACGGAGGTGTGGTATGAGTGCTTTCCACGAGCACGCGCTGTTGCAGCCAGCGCAGGTCGGCGTGCTTGACCAGCTTCCGCAGTTGCTTGCCAACGGACTGGTGTTCAGTTGCATCATCATTTTGGGAGCGATCGGGCTGTCGCTCATCTACTCGATTGCCGATTTTGCTAACTTCGCTCACGGCGACACCATGACAGTTGGTGCGTTCGGTGCGTTCGTTGGCGCGGCGGTGTTTGGCTCGGGTTTCACTATTGTGGTCCCGTTCACGGCTGCTGTCGTCGATTTGCGCGTGCCTGCTCCCGATATCGTGCTCTTCGAACTACCGTTGTCACTGTATCTCGGATTACTCGTTGGGATGGCAATTGCGGCATGCGTTGTGGTGGTGACCGAGCGACTCGTCTACAAGCCGCTCAATGCGGGATCTATCGAACTGCTCATCACGAGCATCGGTGTCGCGCTCGCCTATCGCGCGCTGATGCAGATGGCCTTCGGAGCCGAGCAGCGCACTTACCAGATCTCTCGACAGGGACGCATCGCACTGTTCGATGCTGCGCTCGGCATTGCCGTTACGCCACGCGATCTCGTTGTCGTCGTTCTCACGGGAGTGCTCGTGGTTGGACTGCACGCGCTGTTACAGTATACGACGCTTGGCCGAAAGATGCGCGCAACCGCTGACAATCCAAATCTTGCGCGCGTCTCTGGCATCCGGACCAACGAAGTCATCCTCGCAATGTGGGTCATCGGTGGAGCGCTCGCTGCCGCTGGTGGGGTATTTCTGGGCATCGACACGCTTGTTCGTCCACGAATGGGGTTTGATATCCTCCTCGTGGTGTTCGCTGCCGTCATCCTCGGTGGCATCGGGAGTGTCTACGGTGCGATGATCGGTGGTCTCGTTATCGGGATGGCACACGAACTCACGCCCGTCATTCCATTCGTTCCCGTCGAGTACGCTCCCGCGGTGGCGTTCGCGTTGATGGTCCTCATCTTGCTGGTCCGCCCGCAGGGAATCAGAGGTGAAAGCGTATGAGCGGAAAACGACTTCGACGAGTACGCCAGTGGATCGGCGGATTCTACGACAGTCTCGACGCGGTCGATCAGCGCGTTCTCTGGGGTGTCATCGGATTTGCTCTGTTACTCGTCGTGGCAACCGTCACCGGCGTGATGCAGTTGGGGTTCGTACTGCCGACGCTCGCGCTCACGGGAATGTGGGTGTTGCTCGCGCTCGGACTCAACGTTCAGTGGGGATACGCTGGGCTGATCAACTTCTCTGTCGCAGCGTTCTGGGGAATCGGGATGTACAGTGTCGCGCTGCTCGCAACGCCCGAATCACCAATTGGGCTCTCGTTGGGACCAGGCGTCGCGTTCATCGTCGCCATCGTTTCGAGCGCGCTCGTCGCCGTCATCATCGGGATTCCGACGCTGCGCCTGCGCGCTGACTACCTCGCTATCGCTTCGTTGGGTCTCGCTGAAATCATCCGATTGCTCATCAAGAATCAGGAAGGCATCACAGCGGGTACACAAGGCGTGAGTATCCAGCCACTCTTGCCCGAGGCTGTTGCTGTAATCGAGGGAGCGGTCGGGGCGTTCGATTCCGTCTTCGCGTGGGATGCTGTTGCCTTCCCGTACCGTGGTCTGACTGATCTTCTCTTGGTGAGTGTTGCGGTTCTTGTGGTCTATCTACTCCTCAGGCGGATGCATCGATCTCCGTGGGGACGGGTGCTTCGAACGGTGCGCGCTGATGAGGAACTCGCCGAGGCGCTCGGGAAGAACGCCTACGCGCTCAAGATGCAGGCGTTCGTCCTCGGAAGCGTACTGATGGGCATCGCGGGCTTTTTTTATGCCTACCAGTTTCTGTACGTCTCTCCGAGTGAACTCGAACCCATCAACACCTTCTACGTATGGGTTGCGGTTATCCTCGGCGGCACTGGATCGAATCGTGGCGCGGTTCTCGGTGGTCTCACTATCGTTCTCGTCCGTGAGGGTCCACGATTCATCAACGATGCCGGGCTGCTTCCGGTGGACCCGGCGGCGTTCCGACTGCTGTTGGTCGGTCTTCTCATCGTGCTCATCGTTCGCTTTCGCTCAGAGGGAATTCTCCCACCGCGGGCCGAACTCATCTGGCCTGCGGCGCGTGAGACGAACTCCGACGGTGCTGGGGGTGATGTGTCGTGAGTGACGGTACTCCTTCAACAGCGGACTCGCGCTATGATGGAGCAGACCTTGATAAAGATGACTCAGTGTTACGCACTGCGGGACTCGAAAAATCGTTTGGCAGCCTCGTTGCTGTCGACGACGTCTCTCTCGCCGTCGAGCGTGGCTCTATCACAGGGATGATCGGACCCAACGGCGCAGGAAAATCGACGCTGTTCAACCTCATCTCTGGCTTCTACGACCGCGACGCCGGTCAGGTAACGGTAAACGCAGTCGACGTCAGTGGCAACCCACCGCACGAGGTCGCACGTGCGGGATTAGTACGAACGTTCCAAATCCCTCGCCGAGTGGACGGAATGACCGTCCGCGAGGCGATGCTCGTCGGTCCGCGGCCACAGACCGGCGAGTCCATCCTGCCGCTGTTTCTCACACCAGAAACGGTCGTCACCGAGGAACGTGAGAATCTCGCACGCGCCAACGCGCTCCTCGAACGGTTCGAGATTGCTCACCTCATCGATCAGCCAGCGACGGATCTCTCGGGTGGACAGTTGAAGCTCGTCGAACTCGCGCGTGGTATCACGACCGACCCCGATATCCTCTTGCTCGACGAACCTGTCGCTGGAGTGAACCCGACGCTCGCTGCTGAAATCAAGCGCTTCATCCGCGAGCTGAACGAGGAAGGGCAGACGTTTCTCATCATCGAGCACGACATGCCCTTTATTATGGATCTCGCTGATCCCATCGTCGTTCTCGATCAAGGACGCGTTCTCATGGAAGGCACACCGGAGGAGGTCAGAAGCGACGAGCGCGTCATCGACGCGTATCTCGGAGGTGTGGAATGAGCGATCCAACTGGCAACACGGACAGCGCACATGCCACCGGTGAAGAAAGAAGTGCGCTCACTGTCGAGGGTGTCGACAGCGGTTACGGTGAGATGCAGGTGCTTCGGGACTGTTCGCTGCATCTCGACGCTGACGAAATCGTCTGTCTCATCGGGCCAAACGGCGCGGGAAAATCCACCGTGTTGAAGACTGTCTTCGGATTGCTCTCTCCGTGGAGTGGACGGATTCGTCTCGCTGGGCGCGACATCACGGACACGCCCCCCGAGGATCTCGTCCGTGAGGGCGTTGGCTACGTCCCCCAGACCGAGAACGTCTTCGGGTCCCTCTCCGTTGCGGAGAATCTTCGGATGGGCGGTGTTGCTCGCTCTTCCGGGCTGGATGAGGTCATTGGGAACCTGTACGATCGGTTTCCGATTCTCGAAGAGAAACGGGATGCGAAGGCCCGTACGCTCTCGGGCGGCCAGCGACAGGTGCTTGCGTTCGCCCGCGCGCTCGTGATGGAACCCGACGTGTTGCTCATCGACGAACCGTCTGCTGGTCTCGCACCGAACATCGTCGAGGACGTTTTTGAAGACGTACAGACGGTGAACGAACTCGGAACGGCTATTCTGATGGTCGAACAGAACGCCCGCGAGGGGCTTGGCATCTCGGATCGTGGATACGTCCTCGATCAGGGAACCGTGCGATTCGAAGACGAAGCAAGCGTGCTACTCGACAATCCCGAGGTGTCTCGGCTGTACTTGGGTGGGTGAGCTCTCACTCGAACCACGAATCTCTTCAATCCGAACGCTTGGCCCCACGTTCTGCTTGAACGCCGTGTTTCGTTGGTGAGAACGAGTGAGTGTTAGCTCCTCATCCACCTTCGAGCTGTATTGTCGATACCGCATCGGGAGCCACGCGCTGTGTCTGTCCCTCTCGTGTCTCCATCTCGACATCG
Organism: Halocatena marina; assembly: GCF_023276375.1. Classification (GTDB taxonomy): domain Archaea; phylum Halobacteriota; class Halobacteria; order Halobacteriales; family Haloarculaceae; genus Halocatena; species Halocatena marina. The sequence continues at coordinate 3,590,121 of NZ_JALLPK010000001.1, forward strand.
CCCGTTTCACGGTACGTGTTGCCCAAGATGATCTTCTGGGGAATTCCGAGCAGATCACTTTCGGCGAACCGTTCACCGATCGTCTGCGCTGGGTCATCGAAGAGGAGCGTGTTCTGAGGACCGCAGTCCTCGTGGAGCCGATCGGCGGTGTCTCGTATTTCACCGTCGCTCTCGTATTCGAGGGGAATGATTGCCACCTCGAATGGAGCGACAGTTCCTGCGTCAGTGACGGGCCAGCGACAACCATCTTCGTCGGCGTGCTGTTCGATGAGCGTCTGGATGAGACGGGTAACGCCGATCCCGTAGCTTCCCATTATGACGGACTGCGAACCAGTGGCGGTGTCGATGGTGAGACCCATCGCCTCTGAGTAGCGTGCTCCGAGTTTGAACACGTGTCCGATCTCGATTCCGTCACTCCGCACGAGCCGACTCTGACACTCGGGACACTCGCACTTGAGAGACGAATCACGATTCCAAACGTCCCAGTCGGGATGTTCGTCGGTGACGCCGAATCGACACGCCTCACTCGCACACGAGAGCAGTTCACCAGTTCCCGTCTCGACGGGAGCGACGAACTCCTCCGAAGTAGCGCCACCCATAACGCTGTTTTCGGCCTCAACAACGACGAACTCGATCCCGAGTGAGTCGAAGAGACGGCCGTAGGCAGCACGGACCCGTTCGTAACACTCATCGAGTGAGTCGGCGTCTGCATGGAGGCTGTACGCGTCCTTCATCGTGAACTCCTTCGTTCGTAGGAGCCCGTTACGAGCGTGATCGTCTCGGTGCTTCGTGTTGATCTGATAGAGCAAGAGCGGGAGATCCTCGTACGAGCGGACGACGCCGTCGACGAGCGAGACGATTCCCTCTTCGTGAGATGGCGCAAGGCACATCTCTTGCCCATCGCGGTTCGTGAGCGTAAACATCTCTCCTTCGAAGCGTCCCCACCGTCCGCTCTGCTCCCAGATGGATCTGTACTGGAGCTGGGGAAGACTGATCGCTTGTGCCCCGATCGACTCCATTTCGCTCGTGATACGATGGATGATCTTCTGACGAACGCGTTCACCTGTCGGGGTAAATCCGTACAGACCACTCCCGAACCGATGGATGAGCCCAGCACGGACTGCCAACTGCGCTGCTGTCTGTTTATTCGTCGCTCGACTGGTCGCAAGGAGCACGTTATTTCGTCTCATCGCTCCCTCTTCTGTCATGCGTTCCAGTCCCTCCTCGGACAGGAGTCTGCCAGTAAAACCAGTCGCTGCGCGCGTCGTTACCTCGATCGCGGAACCCAGCCGGGAGCCACACCGGACCCCCGGCTTGAGACATGATTAGTTCGATTACGACACATGCACTTTCCCGGTTGTGGGGGGCACTTATACGCTTTTTGGTCCACTTTCGGATCTGTTCGGAGTGGTGGTGACATTTGTTTGGGTGATCACGAACGGGTATCACAACCAGACCATCATCTGCGAACAGCGTGGAATCGACGGCGTTCTTACGTTCGATTCAGATTTTGATGGACTCATCACTCGATACGACCCGCTTGATTACGCCTGCACTGCTCTCAGTGCTTTCGTTCGAGTAACGATATCCAATAACGACACTCTGTCACAACCCTCGCTGGTGTGCGGGACACGAAGCCGTTCTGGGGACCAGGTCTATTCTTGTATCGGCAACTGCGTCTGCTTTGTTCCCCGTCCCTGTTCGAGAGCAAGCAGTCGCCGTTTCGTAGCGACGCCGTTGGCCGCCGAGTAGCCCTTGAGTTCGCCATCGCTCCCCATGACACGATGGCACGGAACGATCAGTGGGACAGGATTGTGCGCGCACGCCTGTCCGACGGCAACGGGTGTAGTATCGAGATCTGCCGCAAGTTCGCCGTACGTTCGCGTCTCTCCGTAGGGAATCTTACTCATCGCGGTCATCACCTCGCCGGTCAATCCTCCCGGCGTTGTGACTGTTAGATCGAATTCCTGACGATCTCCACACTCGTATTCGTACACCTGCTCTCGGATGGCTGCTGGCGACTCATCGATTCGTGATTCGTCAATCTCGACGGTGGTTTCGAAAATATCTACGTTCATGAGTGGATTGTGTTGAATCGTCTCGGTGTCTCTCTAGTGGCTGCTGAAACGGATAACTATTCGCCGCAGAGCGAAAGTAGTTCGTCATCACGTGCATCGACGGATCTACGACCTGTTGTGGGCTTCGTGATACCAGAATGACTTCGAGAAACCGACGGCGGGCTGGTCCATCAGAAATCAATGTTTCAATTGATAGCTGCACTATTTGTCATCTGCTGTGTGATACTACAGCATGAATCGGAAACGGTGTGAGTAAGCACTTATATATGAGTAGAAATGGACTATTCGAATCACAACCAGGCTCAGTGACCATTTTCTTGTTTCGCTCCGAACTCTGTCGGCCGAAATCGTACTGAATAGAAACTCGTTCGCTTATCATCGTCAAGCATCAGCGACGATACGTTTCTCTGTCTGTGGATCGGAGTGAGGTGTCGATTCGATAATCTCCATTGACAGTTCGGAGTCGTGCCTCTGTGCATACGACGAAACAGAAAAAATCGCTCGGTGTAGTTGAGAGCGAACAACCTGTCGAAGCTCACTTTCCATGCGTTGTTTCAAAAATGTTGTTCACTGGTAGCGATTACCATCAGTCACGGGTCGCGCTGGGCTTGACTGCGTTCGGTAACGGAAGGACGAGTAGCTCTTCGAGCCTCTTATGCGGTGGACATCACGGTGTTCGACGCAAGGGACAGCGTTGTCACTGATTATCCGATGGTGACCGCCCGTCCCTGTGAGCCCGTCCCTCAAGAGCGCGTCCAGCTGATTCAGGCGAGGTTCTCTGCCTCAATCGTCTGCCAGATCTCGCTCCCGTGGTCGGTAATACCGTAGACACGTCCCTTTCGCCGGTCGTCTGAGACGAGCAGCTCGACGAGAGACTGCTCTCGAAGTCGTCCGAGCGCCCGCGAGACGTGAGAGATGGGTATCTCTCTGTCTTCGGCAATCTGCGACGGTGTTGCAGGACCGATTGCCAGACGTTCGAGAACAGCAACCCGGTAGGTGGAACTAACAACGTCGCTCACAGCGTCCCAATCTGGTGCCATAGGTCTATCCTGCCACATTATACTCCCTCCCGCACCAATACACTTCCCCTTTCCAGTAACTATGATGACAGTAAACGCACCAGTAGGTTTAACCATTACTGCCCCAGTCGTGCTCGACATCAACCGATTGGAACACTGCTAGTAAGTAATTTTCAGTAAGTTGGCAATGACAACACGCCGCAGTCTTGCGATATCTCTGTCTCGCAACGACGGATTGTCCGAACGTGTTAAACCACAATACCTATCCCTTGCTCTGCTGCTAGCCCAGATATGGACCCGATCATCATCCTCTCCCTCATCACTGTGGTAGGGATTATCCTGCTACTGGGGTTGTTCGGTGTCTGTCTTCACTTTGTGTATCGCACAGTGAACTCGCAAACGACAAGGACGACACGAGGGACGACTGGAGATGGAGCAACCGACGAGCCCGACGAGACCATCGTTCGTGGATCTATTGATGATGACAGCGTCGGAGCGGCGGGAGACACCGGTGACTTCGTCTTCGGAGACAGCGATGAGAGCCTTGGGAGTGGCGATCCTAAGCAACAACTCTAAGCCGAATACGTCGTTCGAAGAGACGCAGATGTAGGTACGCTGAGTGACTTCTCAGTCGTAGCCATCGGCTTCTCCACCGCACCAAGCGTTCCAAGCTCGCTCGATTGCCATCGACTGTTACAGCCAGCTCTCTCTTTGCATCGATGCAATCAGATCCGGACGGATCGAACCGCTTGCAGAAACTGATGGAACCGTTTGTCGATCGTTACTCTACGGATTCGGTCACTTCGTCCTGCGGTTCTGCTTCCGGTTCCTCTTGTGCTGGTTCGATGAGAGTTGCCTCTCCGATGAACGTGCTCGTATCGAAGGTCTCGACGCGGACAGTAACCTGCGAGCCGACGAGATCTTCCGGTGTATCGAGGAGGGTCAGGTGGCTGTCTCCGACGCGGGCAACAGCGGTACCGTCCTCGAAACCTGTGACGAAGACCGGGATCTCTTCACCAGGATCGAACGTTGGTTGATTTGTTCGGAATCCCCATCCCTTCAAGTACTGTTTGAGGAAGCTCATAGACGTGTCACCTCCATCGATTGGCGGTCAGAAACGTATTCGAGGCCAAACCCGGAGAGCGCAGCAACGATGAACACGCCGAACAGGAACCAGCCGTGGAAAACGAACGGCCACACCTCAATCGGATTAGCGACCATCGATTGTGTGAACCAGCCGAACTGCGACGGGAGGTCCCGTATCTCAGCGTATCCGACGAGCACACCGCCGGCCCACGGGAAGATGTAACCGAGTGCTGTCGTATTCGCATCGAGGATGTTCGCCCGGCGATACCCGTTAATATTGAATTTCTCACCGATTCGAGCGATGTACGGTGCGATAGCGATTTCTGCTGCCGTGTTGATTGTGATCATCGCGTTGGCGATGGCCGTCCCGAGTACCATGACTAATTCAGCTCGCCGGACGCTCGTAGCTACACTATTGAGCAACCAGTTCTGTAGTGCTTCGAATCCGCCACCACGTATCATGATCTGTGAACCGGCGACGATCAACAGTACAAGGATCGCAAGCGGGAAGAATCCTTCTGCACCCGTGTAGATGCTCCCGCCAACTCCTGTGTTGCCGGGTTCGACGAGTTCGATGAAGGGGAGTACAGAGAGCGACTGTGCAGCCCCGAGATTCTGGGAAGCCTTGAACACGATCATATCGCTCACGGAAGCCAATCCGAGGAGGAGATTGAGCACGACGGCGACTATAAGGCCCCACGAGATCGCTTCGACGATGTGTCGTCCACGTACAGCGGTCGCAATGACGACGAACATCGAGAAGAGGTGAATCAATCCCATCGGATTGCTGTTCGAGACGAACAGTTGCTGTGCGTTCTGTGAGATGTCAAAGCCGGTCATGTACGACCCTGCGATGATATACCCCACAAAGGCGAGTACAGCGGCGACGATCGCGTATTTGAACCGGGAGGAAACGACGCCACCAATGTCAGATTTCTGTGTAACCGCGCTGACGATGGTTGTGTCGCTGACAGGCGCGAGATTGTCACCAAAGGCCGCTCCGGAGAGAATTGCTCCGAACAACAACACGTGATCCGCACCGAGAACAACTCCTGCTGGGAAAACGAGCGTGGTGAACGCGACCGTCGTTCCGTAGCCGGTTCCAATACCAGTTGCGAGCAGTGCTGCGAGGATGAACGTTATCGCCGGGAAAATCGATGCGCCGACGTTGAGCGCATCGGCCGCCCAGACTAATCCACCGACGAATCCACCCTCTTGAATTGTCTGTGCGAACATCCCGGCCCACAGCCATGCGACGATGGCTGTCGCCGCAACGCGTTGGGTCATCCCCGCAAAAATCGTGTTTGCGTACGCTTTCCAACTGCCTTTCACGAACAGCATCCCGAGAATGAGACTGATGAGCATCCCGGCAACGAGCCCAGTTGTGTCACTGACCCGAAGAACGCCGCTTTGGACGATCGCCCAGATGACGAACAGCGCAATTGGAAGTGCGCTCATCAACGTCCCGCCGTAGAAATTTATTCGTGATTGATCTCGTGCTTCGGCAGCTTGTGCCAATTCAGTGCTTACGTCTTCGTTATTCGTATTGTCGCTCATTAGTAATCAATGAATGTTGATGAGAATGGAGAGGGGTTACTTCAATCTTGGGAAAGGTGGGAGAATCATCGTGATTTCATCAGTTCTGCGGATACATCCCGGCTTTGATTGTCCGATCGTGGAGTAACAGACGTGAGCGTGACGCTCCCGGTGATGTGTGGATAGATTACTCCTCGTTTCGCCCAACGCATTGGCGTTTGCTATCATGTGGCAATCAAGGTTCATACAGACAGTCGCTTCGAAGGGTTTATCCACGATCTGAGCTTCATTTCACGTACTATGGCCGATAAGCCCGCAACCATGTACCGGGATATCGATAAACCGTCGTATACTCGACGGGAGTATATCACCGGTATTCCTGGCTCGAAGATCGCACAGTTCAAGATGGGAGAGGTCGACGTCGATCCTGACGAGTATCCTATCCAGATCAGTCTTCAGGTTGAGGAGGCCGTTCAGATCCGTCACGGTTCCCTCGAAGCCGCTCGGCTGTCTGCCAATCGCCACCTCATCAAGGAGCTCGGCGAGAAGAACTACAAGATGATTCTCCGAAAGTTCCCCCACCAAGTGCTTCGGGAGAACAAACAGGCAACCGGTGCTGGTGCAGACCGTGTTTCTGACGGAATGCGACAAGCGTTCGGAAAGATCGTCGGAACGGCTGCACGCATCCAAAACGGCGAGCGCGTATTCACCATCTGGTGTCACCCTGACCAAGCCGAAACCGCCAAGGATGCGCTCCGTCGCGCATACAATAAGATGTCACCGCCGTGCCGAGTTGTGGTCGAGCGGGGTCAGGAACAGCTCGTTGCATAACTCTCGAAATATCGACACTCGATCGTCATTGGGCGATCGTCTGTCGTGGACACGAGTTTCTGTCGCGCTCACTGCTAGTCATGGTTTAAAATCAGCGACACGAACGTCCCGCGGGTAATTCTGTTCGAGCGTGGCGTATGGGACAATCATCGAAGAAAGAGAGATCGTTGTAATGAGTTCTCTCTGTTGAGACGTCGGCAACATCAGATATGGAACGACAACTGATTCCGACAAACGAAACGCGTCGATCTCTTACTATCGACTTACGGTCCGTACTTGGAACCGTTCGTACCCCCCATACGCCATCGCAAGAGAGCCAAGCCACCAGTTCCAGCGCTCGGGTAATCGTTTGTCGGGAGCATCACGGAGATTGCGAACGATCTCCTCTCTCGTGAGGGCATTTCCCGTGTCCGCTTCGAATCTACCGGAATCAGAAAGGTCCAGCGCCTGCCGGACGACGACGCGGCGTTCACCCGGCGTCGGGTCGAACTCTTCGAGGGCGTCTCCAAGCCGATCGCGGTCCATACGCTAGTGTCGGTCGCGGTTGGCTTTATTCTGCCGTCAATATTGACAGCACACTTCATACCTACTGAATCAGTCAATATTTGTCTCGTGAAAAGAGAGCGTATAATTCCACCGCCAGCTACTTACACGCATTTTGTCGTTCTATATCCAACCATTAACAGATGTATTCTACGTAGATTCTCTTCTGGTAGGACGAGTCGAAAATTTCGAAATCTATCTATCGAACACCGGTTCGAGTGGGAAATTGTACGTCCTACACCGCTCGACCTACGTCTCGATCACTTCGTGGCTGTCCCAAAGTTCGAACAGAAATGATCGCATGCACTTCCCATCAGCCGACGATCTCACTGAAACCGGATCAAGTGAGGTCCTTCCGCCGTGTCGTGCCATCTGTGCTGGATCAAGATGACCTTTACCAGCGTGCTGGTGTTCATCGATCGTCCAATCAGATATCTTTCCGACTAGTGTGAATCCTATCCGACAGTGAAACTATCTGGGAGCGCGTGATAGATCGACACGCTCGGAAGCATCAATAAATACGAAAGATATATAATCAATTATTTGTCAGTGCTCGGTGCACACGGTAGAGCGGGATTATAGTCCGATGCCGAGCGATTCGTTCGTCGTCGATATGCTCTCTCTGGCGTCTGCCTGTTCGGTCACGGCGCGAATGGCGTCGATGTTTTCGGGAACAACATCGCTCTCCTGATGAATCGCTTGGAAGAGATAGAGGTCGTTGCCCTCCATGCTGATCGATTCCTCCCAGAGGCAGTTCTCCCAGATATCTCCGCGCGGGCGGCCTGCGTCGTGGGCGAACTCCTTTAGCTTGCCTGCTCCGTCGATCGCCAAGCGTTCGGGGATGAGAAAGAGCCGCGACTCCTCAGCGAAGCGGTCACGTACTTCTTCGGCCGTTGGTGTCGATTCGAGCGTGACGTTGACGCTGTGTGTGTGCATGAGCGTCGCGGGGACTTTCATCCCGAGCGTGTCGATAGCGAGATCTGGGAAGATGGTGTTTACGTCCGGACCGTGGTGTGACGGAAGCGTAACGGGATTCGGGAGGATGTCGTTGATGGGGCCACGGGACGTTTGGCCGGGATCGCCGCCGCGGCGAACGAGCGTAATTCGTGCCTTCTCGACACCGTACTGTTCTTGGAGCGGTGCAAGCAGCCGCGAGAGGCCTGTCGTATTACAAGAGACAACGCGGACGTGAGATGCTCCGGCGGCCGCACTATAGTTCCCGCGGGCATTGAAACTCACATCGACGAGGTCGGCGTCCTCACCGCCCTGATAGAGCGCCGGTGTGTCGTATTCCTCGTACATCGATTTGTTCTGTGCGGCGACGCCGGACGGACACGCATCGACGACGACATCACTCTTCTCGACGAGCTCTGTAACCGAGCCAGCGAGGTCGATTCCTGCTTCCTCGAACAGCGGCATGCGATCCTCGATGGCGGCAAAGAGCGGATATCCGTTTCGAACCGCGGCTTCTGCCTCGAAGTTGGGGCGGGTCTTGGCGACCCCCGCAAGCTCCATATCTGGTTGCTGTGCGACCGCGTCTGCAACGCGCTTGCCGATTGTTCCGTACCCGTTGATCCCAACCGTGATCATACTTGGTATGCTCCACGGATGACGGTAAACGTTTCGAGGTTATTGGCGCTCTATTGACGATTTACTCGTGTCTGAGTAATGTTTCAATTCTGTAAGTCAGTATTCTGATAGATATATTGGGCCGAACGAAAGACAAACCCTAACCCTACTTCGATCGAGGGCTACCCATGAGCGACCGACAGAGCACTGACGGAGCGTCCCTTCATACTGCTGCAACGACGGCCATCGATCAGTGTCTGCGTCTCAGTTCTGGTGAGACCTGTGTCATCGTGACGGACGACAAGCGCGAACCGATTGCTGAGGCACTGTACCGCGTTGCCAAGGAGCGGACAACGGACGTGACGATCGTTCGATATCCGCCTGGCGACCAGCATGGAGAAGAGCCACCGGAGCCAGTCGCGGCTGCCATGCGGGCGGGTGATGTCGTACTCGCTCCGACCACGAAGAGCTTGAGTCACACGCGGGCGCGGACAGACGCGAACGAAGCAGGCGCTCGGGTGGCCACCCTTCCCGGAATCACCGAAGCGGTGTTCACGACCGGACTCGACACCGATTACGAGGCGATCGAACGCCACTGCCAAGCAGTGTACGAGCAGGTTGCCGACGCAGACGAAATCCGCGTTACGACGCCCAATGGGACCGACATCACGTTCGAACCGGGTACTCGTGAGTGGTTACAGGATACAGGGATCGTCCGCGCGGGCGCGATGTCGAACCTGCCAGCGGGAGAGACGTTTATCAGCCCCGAAACGGCTTCCGGAACGTACGTTGTCGATGGCACGATGATGCCCTACGGACTGCTTGAGGATGGACAGACGCTCGAATTCGAGGTCGAGGAAGGGTTCGTGACGTCGATCAGTGACGAAGAGATCCGCCAGCAGGTCGAAACTGCGTCCGAAGCAGTCGGCCGCGCAGCGTACAATCTCGCCGAACTCGGTATCGGGACAAACGTCGCTGTCTCTAAACTCGTCGGTTCAGTCCTCCTCGATGAGAAAGCAGCCGGTACTGTTCACATCGCTATCGGTGACGACGCCGGTATCGGTGGAGACACTGAGGCACCGCTGCACCTCGATGGTATCATTCGGGAGCCGACCGTCACTGCCGACGGCGAGGAAGTGACACTACCTGTCACACAGTAGAACGAAACAGCCGGCCAAACCGCTCATCTTCGCACGCTCATCGAGCACGGACGAACGGCCTTTTACTTGTCGACGTGTAACGCCTGTATGAACGAACCAACTGGACACGTTCCGGTGTCATGTCCTGCCTGCTCACCGGATACGCCAACAGTACACGAAGTACTCTCGCCGGGTGGGCAGACGACTGTGCGGTGTACTGAATGCAATCACGTCCATAAAACGCGCATCGAGGAAGAACGCACCGTCGAACGGGATGTCATCGTTTCACAGGATGGCGAATCATTTCACACTCACGTCGACGCGCCTGCATCGGAGACGATCGCGGTCGGCGAGGAGTTCATTGTCGACACTGACGAAGTGCTCATGACCGTTCGTATCACGGATCTCGAACTCGGCGAGGAGCGTAAAAATCGTGCTCCTGCCGAGGACGTAGATACCATTTGGACGCGAGCAGTCGACAATGTGAGCGTTTCGATCACGATCAACCCACTCGATGGACGACACGACGATTCGCGGAGCATCGATGCGCTCGTCCCTGGCGATTATGAATTCACCGTCGGCGCAACCGAAGAACTCGGCGACGAGGAGTTCACGGTCAAATCGATCAAACTGCGCGAAGACGCGGTTGGCTACGACTTCGATCAACTCGATCTCGGCGGCGATTCGGCGGTGGCAAAGGACATCCAGCGCGTGTACGCGGACGATGAATCGAGTTCGGCGTGGTCTGCCTGGTAACAATGAACAACGAGACAGCACGGGAACGGCTTGTCAACGGGCTCGAACGGAGCAAACGCCTCCAGCGCGAGTCGGTTCTCGATTCACTTCGTGCTGTTCCTCGACACGAATTCGTCCCCGAGCGCTACCGAGAATGGGCCTACGAAGATCGGCCGCTTCCGATCGGTCACGACCAGACGATCAGCGCGCCGCACATGGTCGCTATCATGACCGATCGACTGGCGCTCTCTCAGGGAGACCGCGTGCTCGAAATAGGGACTGGGTGTGGCTATCACGCTGCCGTTGTCGCCGAGACCATCGATGCGGGTACCGTCTACAGCGTCGAGTACGTCCCCGAACTCGCACAGAGCGCACGGGAACGACTCGACCGGCTGGGATACGACGTACACATCAAAGCCGGCGATGGACACAACGGATGGCCCGAACACGCTCCCTATGACGGCGTGTATCTCACGTGTGCCATCCCAGAACTGCCCGAGGCACTCATCGAACAGGTCGTTCCCGGCGGTCGGATCGTCGCACCCATCGGAGAACAAACCCAGAAGCTACTCGTCGCTGAAAAGAGAGCGGATGGGTCGCTGTCGCGGAGAATCGACGGCCGCGTTCAATTTGTCCCAATGCGCGGTGGATAGTAGACGGGAACACGGTTCTCACTGCTCTCGTGCTGAGATACTCCTGTCGTGAAGATTCCTGATACGAGCAGTGTTCTTGGTCTCACCGAACAGTGTTCCACCGGTGCGAAGCCGCTTCGTTTGTGAGAATTCCTGTGAAATCGAGCAGTGATCGCTCGCCTGTAAGGCGCTCGACAGTGTCGGAGAACGATTCTCCCTGTTTCCGATTCTGAGCTGATGGTATACATCCTGCGTACCCCCGGCTGTTCCGGTACTCCGGTTCTCCCGAGCACACATTGCAACAACGGCTTGAACAGTGTGGCCTCCGAGGAATCAGGGGACGAATTCGTTTGTGCCGGTGGAGCTGTTTCACGCACAATGAGACGTTGATGTATTGTTGAAATTGTATCCGGATGGTTTTTCACGCGGCTAGTGCAAGTATTGCCATATGAGCCAGCAGGCAACCGAAGCACACGGTCATTACATCGGCGGTGAGTTTGTCGACGGTGAGGGAGAATCGACGTTCGAATCCCGCAATCCGGCGACGGACGAGACGCTCGGGACGTTTCGACGGGGGACAGAAACGGACGTCGAACGAGCGATTTCGGCCGCCGAGGGTGCGTTCGATGAGTGGCGTGATCTCTCGCACATCAACCGTGCGGAGTATCTGTGGGAAATTTACCACGAGCTCAAAGAACGGACGGATGAACTCGGCGAGATCGTAACAAAAGAGTGTGGCAAGGAAATCTCCGAAGGGAAAGCCGACGTGGTCGAGGCGGCTCACATGGTCGAGTGGGCAGCTGGCGATGCGCGCCACCCACGCGGTGACGTCGTACCGAGCGAAATTCCCAGCAAGGATGCATACATGCGGCGCAAGCCAGCCGGTGTCGTCGGCTGTATCACGCCGTGGAACTTCCCGGTCGCCATCCCGTTCTGGCACATGGCGGTTGCGCTTGTCGAAGGCAACACGGTCGTCTGGAAGCCCGCAGAACAGACGCCGCTTTGCGGTCAGACCATCGCAGAGATGTTCGAGTCAGCGGGTCTCCCCGACGGTGTGTTCAACATGGTTCAGGGATACGGTGACGCTGGCGCAGCGATCGTCGACAGCGATGTCGATACGGTGCTGTTCACTGGAAGCGCGGAAGTTGGCCACGAAATCGCCGGAACTGTCGCCGCTCGTCCTGGCATCACCTGTGCGTGCGAAATGGGTGGGAAAAACGCGGTGCTCATCACGGAAGAGGCTGATCTCGACGTCGCAGTTCACAGTGCGGTCATGTCCTCGTTCAAGACGACTGGCCAGCGGTGTGTCTCTTCAGAGCGACTCATCATCCACGAAGATGTGTATGATGAGTTCAAATCGCGCTTTGTCGAACTCGCAGAAGATGTGACTGTCGGTGACCCGCTCGACGAGGCGACGTTCATGGGCCCACTCATCGAATCCCGGCAGGTCGATCGGTTCCACAAATACAACGAACTCGCGCGTGAAGAGGGTGCAAACGTCCTCGTCGACCGCGCCGAACTCGCTCCCGAAGAACGTCCCCACGAGAGTGGCAACTGGGTTGGCCCGTTCGTCTACGAAATCGATTACGACGACGCAGGCGAGACGCGTTGCATCCGCGAAGAAGTGTTCGCGCCTCACGTTGCACTCATGAAATATTCGGGTGACATCGAACTCGGTGTCGAAATCCAAAATGATACTCCCTACGGATTGGCCGGAGCGATCATCTCGGAGAACTACCGACAGATCAACTACTACCGCGACCACGCTGAAGTCGGTCTAGCCTACGGGAATCTTCCCTGTATTGGAGCTGAAGTCCAGCTCCCATTCGGTGGCGTGAAGAAATCGGGCAACGGCTACCCAAGTGCCCGCGAAGTCATCGAAGCCGTCACCGAACGAACCGCGTGGACGCTCAACAATTCGAAAGACATTCAGATGGCACAAGGTCTCTCGGCTGATATCAAAACCAGCGACGATTGAACTCGCTGCGCATACTATACGAAGAGCGTGACTGCTCGATGTAGGTAACGCACACGAAGAATCGTCGGGACCGGGCCACCCGACGATTTGTGGTGATGGGGGGTGGGTCGTCTACTGCCGGGCTGACGAGAAAAGCGTCGTCCCGGCGTCGAAACATCTTCTCTGAAGGATAATAAATATTCTCACTGTAGTCACACTACGCCTCTCCTACATTTTCACCCGATTCAAAAATATACTAGAAACAACAACAATGACACATTTGACATGGATTGACACTCTCACAGAACCTATTTATCTAACCGAGTGGTCAGTTGGTATAGCAACCGACTAGCTGCTGGTTAGTTCGGAGCGATCAATTATGAGTATGTCTATGAATTCGGCGACTGCGACGGATGTAGATTCACGTTGGAAGAGCACATGGAACCGATGGAAACGGCGAAGCGGGGGCATACGGGAGTGAGCGTCCGAGCAACACTTGACCGACTCTTCTCACCGTCGGACGAACTCGATTTGACATCGGGACCAATTGCGAAGCCACTGCTCTATCTTTCCTTTCCGATCGTCATCACGAATCTCTTCCAGACGGCGTACAATCTCGCAGATACGTTTTGGCTCGGTCAGTACAACACGACTGCGCTCGCCGCCATCAGTTTCGCGTTTCCGATGGTGTTCTTGCTCATTTCGTTCGCTATCGGCTTATCAGTCGCTGGGAGCGTTCTGGTAGCCCAGCATATCGGTGCAGAGCGAGAACGTGAGGCAGAGTACGCGGCTTCGCAAACAGTCACGTTCTCGATACTGGTGTCGATCCTCCTCGGCATGCTCGGACTGCTGTTCGTTGATCAGTATCTCGTTCTGCTGGGAGCTTCAGAGAGTGTTATCCCGCCTGTAACGGCGTACATGAAGGTCATCTCGGTAGGTCTTTTCGCCATGTTCGGATTCGCCGTGTTCATCGCTCTGATGCGTGGCTACGGCGACACCGTGACACCGATGCTCGTCATGTTCGGCTCTGTTGTCTTGAATATCGTTCTCGATCCGATTCTCATCTTCGGATTCGAGAACAACCCGTTGTTCGACTATCTCGGGATGGGCGGGCTGGAACTGTGGCTTCTCGGACAGACCGGATACCCCGGCTCTGGGATCGAGGGCGCGGCAATCGCAACCGTGTTCTCGCGGCTACTCGCGCTGGCCGTCGGTCTCGTGATCATGTTTCGGGGTCACCGCGGTGTCCAGATTCACCTCGATCAGATGGTGCCAGATCTCGGCTATGCCCGACGACTCATCGATATTGGTATTCCAGCGTCGGTTGAGGCGACGGGGATCGCGATTTCGGCGAACGTCTTGTTGTTCATCATTGCAGCGTTCACTGAGCCAGTTGTCGCTGCCTACGGAATCGCCATCCGTGTGTTCTCGGTGATCTTCCTCCCTGCACTCGCGTTCTCACAGGGCGTCGAAACGATGACCGGTCAGAATATCGGGGCCGGGAAGGAAGACCGCGCTGCACGCGCGAACAACTACAGCGCGAAGCTGTTGTTTGTCACACTCTCTGTACTCGGTGGTATCGTCTTCTTCACGGCCCACTCGATTGCAGCCGTGTTCAGTACAGATCCCGCTGTCGTCGAGATTGCCGCGACGTTCATGCAGTTTGCGGCGCTCACGTTCGGCGGAATCGGCGTGAGACACGCGTACACCGGTGGCTTTCGTGGAGCTGGCAAAACCGTCACTGCTGCGGTAATCGCAGTGTCTGTCCTTGGAGCTGTTCGGCTGCCGGTAGCGTGGATCGGCTCTACCCTGTTCGGTCCGCCCGGTGTCTGGACTGCGTTCGCTGTCTCGAACGTCACTGGCGGTGTCGTCGCGTATCTCTGGTTCCGGCGTGGAACGTGGCGTGGTAACGATCTCAGCGATCGATACGCCTCATCAGCGCTTTCAGAGTCAACGAGCGACGACTGACTGACGGCTGTCTGCGAACGCGCTATGTCTTATTTTGATTTCGTTTCTCGACCCATTGCAGCAGCGGCAACAGCAGTTCACAGAGTTCTATCCCTTCGGCCGTGAGATCGTATTCGACACGCGGCGGAATCTCGGCGTACTGTTCGCGTGTGAGTAACTCGGCTTCGGTCAGCTCGTCGAGACGCACTGAGAGAGTAGAACTGCTCACATCGCCAAACGCAGCCTCAATCTCGTTGTATCTGCTCGGCCCGCGCGTACCAATGACACAGATCACCTGTATTGCGTATTTTCGACTGAGCAGATCCATCACACCACCGAGTGGGCAGTAACATTGACCGTTCTCAGGTAATTCGTCGATTCTTGATTCGGAATTCTCGGACATAACTTCGATCGGATGGTGTTGCTTCGTTACTTTGGAGTTGACAGTATAAGCACTTTGATTTCAAAAGTAAGGTGTATGTCGGATCAGACGTGCGATTGCTGTGACTCTGCAGTAGAACAGTTGAACGAAACGAATGTCTCGTCCGATCACTGGCTCGCAGAACGGATACGAGAAACACCCCTCCCACAGGAGGTTGCGACAGAAATGGGTCGGGCTCTCGGCACAGAATCGGTCGAAACCCTCGATGAGTTCGTCTCGATTGCCCGCGATGCGACTGGCGGTGGCGCCCTTGCTGTTGACGATCTCTGCCACGTTTCAGAAACGACACCTCACCGTGCAACGACGAAGCAAAAGACGTACCACTTCCGGTGTTTCTTCGATGCAGTGGTGCTCGCACATCTCGTCGACGAGCGGGTTGAGATTCGAACCGAAAGCCCCGCTGGTAAGCAGATCGAAGCACGAGCGACGCCTGATGGCGGTATCGACACCACACCACCGAACGCGGTGATGTCCTTTGGTGTGGCCGTCGATACAACGGCTGATGACAGCGCCAATGGCAGTGAAACAGATTGGGAGCGGAATAATAAGGGTGGCTGTGACAGTGGCTGTAGTGGTGATGATGGTCCGACTCGAGTGGAGGCGACGATGTGCCCCTACGTGAATGCGTTTGCCACTCGAGAAGCCTACGAACGCTGGGACAGAAAGACGAATGCAGCGACAGTCGGACTGTCGCTTGCGGCTGGCGTTTCAATTGCAACTGCCCTCGCGGACTAGTCCTGCACTGAAATTGGACGAATATACTGCATATGATATGGTAGTTCTATGATTTCTGTGCAGTTACCATCGACGATCGTCAAGCGCAGGGAACTCCTCTCGGATGGTTGTGACCTCGTCCGGATCGATAGTCGCAGTCACGAGCGCGGGAGCGTCTCCTGAGCTTGCGAGCACATTTCCCCACGGATCGTAGACGGTTGAGCGTCCAAGAAGCGTTGCGTCCTCGAACGCTCCGGAGCCGTTGGTGGTTGCGACATAACAGAGGTTCTCGATTGCGCGCGCTCGTGCGAGCGTCTGCCAGTGTTCGAGTCGTGGATACGGCCACGCGCTCGGCACGAGCACGAGAGTCGCTCCGTTGTCCGCGAGCTCACGATAGAGTTCGGGAAATCGGAGATCGTAGCACGTCGTGATGCTCACTTCGAATCCGTCGAAGGAAACCGTCGGGAGTCGCTCGCCGGGAACGAGCAGTTCGGCTTCGCGCGAGCCGTATCCAAACAGGTGGTGTTTGCGATACACCGCGCTCTGAGTACCGTCACGGTCGAAAAAGACGGCCGTATTCGCCAGACCCTCCTCGGCCGGTCCACCATCAGTCTCAGAAAGATCTTCGATGATCGTCCCTGCCAATACAGCGATCTCGTGCTCTTTCGCGAGGTCAGAGAACCGTGAGAGTGTCGGTCCGTTGAGGCCCTCCGCGCGGCGAGCGTACGACGCAAAGGAGAAATAACCGACCGTGAACACCTCTGGTAAACAGACGAGATCGACGCCCCGATCAGCGGCTTCGACGATCGCTGTTTCGGCGCGGGCGACGTTACCCGCCACGTCGTTCGCTTCGATGTGTAATTGCGCGAGTGCGAGCTGCATCGTCTATCTAACGATCACGGCATCACATCGATGTTCCGCTTATTTTACGATCGGTTCAGGCGTGTAGCCCGAGATTATCGCGGAGGGCCTGTTCGAGATTGTCGAGTTCGGCATCGAGATTGCGCTCGAAGAACCGCTCGACACCGGGAAGCTTTCCTTCGACGGTAAAGCGATTGGTGAGACGCGCTCCATCCTCGGTTGGCTCAACCTCGTGCGTACCGATGACGCGCAGTGCTGATGATCGACCGACGAACTGGACGAAGTGTGGAGGATCGAAATCCGTTTCTTTGGTTTCGATTGTAACGGTTCGATCGACGAGCGGCAGCGGGAGCCGAACGTGCCACACCTCGGTGTGTTCACCCGTTCTCTCGAACTCGGTGATAACGCTGATGGCGCTCGCGCGTTGTTCCGGGTCGGCGATGAAATCCCACACGTCTTCGGGTGACGCACTCAACTCGATCGTTCGCTCTACCCGGACTGTCATACCCACCTTACGACGGCCCGAACAAAAAGTCCATTACTCCGGCGTCACTCGCCACGTCGTCGAGCGCGCGCGTCCCCACTTCTCGATTTCGACGTCCTCGGCCGTGTCGGCAAGTCGAGGAAGCCGCGCGCCGACTTGTTTCGAGGACAGCCCAAGCTGATCTGCAATACGCTTTGCGCGGAAATACCGCTTGCCCGACGAAACACTCTCGTGTAGATAATCGAGAATGCGTTGGTCTTCCTCGTTCATCGTACCCATATGAAGAGACTATGTGCTCTAAGAATTAATGATTTCGGACTATCCATACAAGTGGATCACTGCGATAAGAATCGAGCCAGCGAGGACGCTTCCGGCGAATCCCCAGCCGGATAGCACCTGCTGATGAGTGATACCCGTGCCGAGCATCGCAAGCGTGGCAACGAGACTGATAGCGCCAAACAACATCGCAAGTCCGACCTGCATATCGGTGCCGGTGTTCATTGAGTCCGTCATATCCGTCGGAGAGTTCCGCATGAATAAAAACCTCCCGCAATCCCCGTCCAGCCGTCGATTGGACCTGAAGATGTCCCAGATGGATCGGGCTGGCATAATATTTCCTCCACAGAGGCTCCGAGCTATGAGACACCATGCTTTTGTGAACCCGGACAAAAGCGGAACCATGGCCGATAACGAAGAAACTCCCGACGAACCAGAAGCGACCGACGACCCAGCCGAACCGACGGAGACCGAGCCAGCGGAACCGACAGAGACCGAAGGCGGTGCGGACGATGACGGAGAAAAATCCTTCCGCGAACGCGTTGAGGAGATCCGACAACGCCGTGAGGAAGAAGGAGAAGGAGAACGCCCCGACGACATGGAAGAGGCCTTCGGTGGCGGTCCCGGCGGTCCCGGCGGTATGGGCGGTGGCAACCCATTCGCACAGATGATGGGCGGAATGATGGGCGGCGGTCCAGGTGGCATGGGTGGCGGTCCCGGCGGTATGGGCGGCGGTCCCAGTCCCGGAAGAGGCCAAGACGCCGAAGCGGGCAACGAGGAACTCGTTCGTGAGGTCCGTAAGGTCCGTGACGAACTCCACGATATTCGCCGAGAGCTCGAACGCATCGGAGACACGCTCGAAAATCGATAAGAAACTCGATCCGTTGTCTTGCGTTGTTCCACTTCGCTCTGGTCGTATCGGTAGCGGTGCTAAAACGCCGAGAGATCGCTCTGTACGCTCCGTTCGCTCGCGCGTTCGATGAGCTCGTATCCGACGAGATCACGGAGATCGACGGCGTATCTCCCTTCGCTCCGGTCAAGCACGAGAATTCGTCCTTTTACTCCCTGCACGGTTCCTGTTGCAAGCGTTTCGGGTATTGGCTGTGATCGAAGATCGAGTCCGTACTCAAATGTGAATGTATCGAGCGGGTCGTGTTCTGCGAGAAGTTCGTTCCACGCCGATTCGTCTACTGTCCGGTGTAGTCCGGAGATCTTTGTCGGTATTCGGACTCGGTCGGTGATTTCGTCGGCGATGTCGGCTTCTATTTCACGTGCAATGCGTCCGTTCGAGACGGTATGAATGTGAGCCGCGCGATCGGCTCCCTGCTCTTGGAGTCTGGTCGAAAGTCGATCAAGCCGCGTCACACCGACTTTGAACGTCGCTGGCGCGAATGCAGCGAGGTAGACCGCGTGCGCTTCATAGCAGTCCATTTCGTCTTTCAAGCACGTCCCTGTACAGCGTGCACAGACCCACGTCTGTGTGTGGGCGTCACAGTATGGGCTGCCGTCGTTTTTGCAGGCAATGTGTCCATCGGAGGTTAGGTGTCCGGCGCAGTGGCGCTCACCGAGCGTGTATTCGAGTTTCGTTCCCGGAGCGAGAGACACTGCTTCGACCGCATCGCTCGCGATCAAGAGCGTTTGCGAAGCCAATCGATATCCGACGACCTGCACACATCTCGTACGAATCGAGCGCGTAAAACACTGTTTGGATTTCAAATCCTGTCTCGATCTTCTATTCATCGTCTCATCTGATCACCACCCATCGTTTGTCGCTTTGGGGCTCACGAACGACGATTTCATACAAATATATTTGCACATTTTGTCACTGGAACAACGGATCGACAGGCACACGCAGGCAGGGGTTCTATTAGCTTTGAATAACTTTGATATGATATGTGGCCCTCACCGAACTGGGAGTCGGACACTTATCTTCACGACCGAGTGAGCGAGGTGAACGCTTCGATTCCCTGTGAGAACGGCCGGGTCTCGTTACAAGCGGGAAAAACCGATTCACCGCCAACGCTGCAGATCGACGTCTTCCCACAGTGGGAGATAGCGTACACGCTGAGTATAGAGAATATTACTCGAACGGAAACGATGGGCTACGTTTCGACCTACGAAGATGCGGTTTCACTTATCCAGTCGTACGTCGATACCATCGTGTCCGAACGGAGCGAGGGAGAGACGCTCGATGCACTTGATGTTAAGCTCCAACTCGACAACCTCTCACCATCGGAGTCAGAACCGATGATTGTCGGGACCGACGATTATCGAAGCAAGGGTGAAGACGAACGTAAACGCGAACGCGAAGGCGAAGAGAATCGTTCCAAGTCGTCTCGAACGCCGCTTTGATATCGAACACGTGGCTGGTACTGACGTCAATTGAATGAGTCTTGCCGCTGATTCATATGTATCTAACTGGTTGCTTTTATAGACTTTCTCGTAATGTCTGTCTATGAAATGTGCAAGTAGTTATCTCTGTTAGCTCGATCGAGTCTCACTCGTTCTGCTAGGGACGTGTTCGTCTCACCGATGCATTGTTCTCACAACGATGTCTGCTCTCTGCATCAATTGAGCGTGCAAGCTGAGTGCTCTTCACGAAACTGTCCCGTCAGCGATTGCTTCCGTACTCTCATCACCCTACGACTGATACACTCTTGCGGTCGATGTGTCGGCTGTGAGAAAAATAACGTATGAGGTACTGGTATAAACCTGTTCCCGGAAATCACCTGCCGAGTCATCAACCGACTCTATCTGAAGGGCGACGACGATCCAGGGTGATTCACAACAGATTCGCCACAGTGTGAACCACTCCATTCGAAATCAAGGTGTTTTACCGACTCTAGAAAACAATTTATTAATAAGGATTTGACTTGCAATTACAGGCATACCATTGTAATTGTCAATCAATACTTCTCTCCCGATTTTCGTCTTCCACCCTCAGCCAGCGTCGTTGTAGCGTCCGTCTCACTACGACGGTGTGGCTGGAAATGCCGAATTGCCCCGTCTGACTGGGAATACCATCGCAAGGGTTTCCCACCACGTCCACACAATCGGAATACTCGGTGAGATGGTTCTCTGTGTTCATGACGATGAATCACGCTGTTGTTAACTTTAGAATAGCTTCAGATACATCTTCAGATCGCTTATTACTGGTTGACTGTCAGTTCGTTTCATGAATTATGTCTTTTCTATTCGCCATCGAATCCGATCACCTCTAATATATGAATTCTGCCATGATGGTTGTGAATTATCTGGTATCTATTGTGGTATGAATACATTACTTTCCGAATTTTAAATCAATAAATTCAATAATGGAATCTCTATTGCTGGTAATCGATGGAACCGGCACTTGCTTGCCGTACTTTGGGGAATGAACCGACCGTGGAAATACTCATAGCACATCGCAGCTCTTCATTCGCATACGCAGGCGAAGAGCATACCTACACACATATTGTATAAGCAATAGCACAATCATGTCCAACGACTGGCAGTCGGCGACAGGCATATCACCAAAGCAGAATTCCGAGACCGAGAGCCTCGCCCCACTCTCAATCGACAATGTTGTTGTTGTTTCGAACCGGCAACCATATCGGCATCGGTATGAGCAGAATGGGGATGGAGATGGTAGCAGGGCTGAGCGGTCGATCGCCGTCGATCGACCAACAGGAGGACTCACCGCTGGTCTCGATCCAGTCATGCAGAAGCTAAACGGTACCTGGATTGCGTGGGGTGATGGAGAGGCAGACCGCGACGCGACAAGCGAGGACGGACAGGTTTCAGTCCCACCGGAGGAACCTGAATACACGCTTCAGCGGTTGTGGCTCACGGATAAGGAGATCGATGGCTACTACTACGGATACAGCAACCGAGCACTGTGGCCGTTGTGTCACCTCGCAATGGGGCGCACCGTATTCGATGGCGAGCAGTGGCGCACGTATCGGAGGGTAAACCAGAAATTCGCTGAGAAGGTCGTTGATAACGTCGACGACGACACTGTCGTCTGGTTTCAGGACTATCATCTCGCGTGTGCACCTCGTACCGTTCGTTTACAGAGTTCCTCTTCTCCATTCTTGCTCCACTTCTGGCATATCCCGTGGCCCTCGATCGATGCGTTTCGGGCCTGCCCACAGCATCAGGAGATCCTCAAAGGACTTCTTGGAAATGACCTCATCGGCTTTCACGTCACCCAGTACTGCAGAAATTTCCTCGAATGTGCCGCGCGTCTCGTAGAGGAGACAGAGGTCGATTACGACCGCGGACTAATCCGACACGATGGACACGAGACGGCCGTTTCTGCGTTTCCAATGGGTGTCGAAGCGGATAGTATCGAACAACTGAGTGAGGCGGCTGATGAATCGGCCTGGCAGTCGTTCAAGCACAGACACGCGATCGGTCCTAATACGCGGGTTGTACTCGGCGTGGATCGACTGGACTATACGAAGGGCATTCCGGAACGGCTTGAAGCGCTCGAACATCTCTGGAACACACAACCCGAGTGGCAGGGTCAGTTCACTTACGTTCAGAAAGGAACTGAAAGTCGATCGGAGATTCCCGCGTATCAGCGACTCCAAAATCGAGTCGACGAAATCATTGACCGAGTCAACAGCCGGTTTGGAACTGATGAGTGGCAGCCAATCGTATTGGTCGATGAAAATCTTCCTCGGAAAACGCTCTGTGGGCTGTACCGATACAGCGACGCTGCGATCGTGAGTCCGCTCCGGGATGGGATGAATCTTGTCGCACAGGAGTATATCGCTTCACAGGTTGACGATGACGGTGTCCTCATACTAAGCGAACTTGCAGGATCCCACGAGGCATTGGGAGACGCTGTGCTCTCTGTCAATCCCTACGACACCGAAGCTCACGCCAAGGCGATCGATCAAGCACTCACAATGCCCGCCGCTGAGCGACGAAATCGAACACGGCGGCTTCGAAGAAGAGTCCACAACAACGACCTCTCTTCGTGGCTGAATGATGTGTTCGAGGGCGCACAACAGTTACGTGAGGAACAAGAAGCAAAATCGTAATGACAGACGGAGATCGCGAAGACAAACCGAACCGAGACGAATCGGAACACAAACGAAATCCAAATTTGAATTCACGTTCACGCTCAGATTCGAATTCGAACTCAAACTCAAACTCAACTTCGGTTCCATCGGTGTTCGATCGTCTTCCTCGTCTTGAACGGCGACTAACGAGTGCTGACACAGAGCAAATGCTCCTCTGTCTTGATTTCGATGGAACGCTCGCGCCCCATGTCGACGATCCCGATTCGGCTGAACTCACGACAGCAAATCGACGCGTGCTCGAAACGCTCGCATCTCAGCCGGCGGTCGATATCGCCGTCATCAGCGGCCGTGCGTTGGACGACGTACGAACTCGTGTTGGGATGGACGGTCTCACCTACGCCGGCAATCACGGGCTGGAGTACGAAACGGGATCGTCATCGGTTCATACTCCCGCAGAGCGCTATCGTTCGACGATCCAAACGATTTGTGAGGAACTCGAAGCACGACTCGATGAGACCGATTGTACAGTCGAAAATAAGGGAATAACGGCGACTGTCCACTACCGGAACGCCGACGACACGGCGGAGGAAATCGAGAACTGGCTCACGTCGCTTATCGAGGACACCATCGAGGAGACGACCGACGAACACCTTCGGATCACATCCGGAACGGATATCGTCGAGATCCGTCCAGCAATCGACTGGAACAAGGGACACGCCGTTCAGCAGTTCGAAGAACAGTGTCCAGACGATTGCATTTCGGTGTATCTCGGTGACGATACGACGGACGAAGACGCGTTCCGAGCCATCGCGCCCGACGGAATCGGTATTCACGTCGGGACGAACAGCGATACAGCAGCTGACTATCGCGTTTCCAGTGTCGATGAGGTCACGTCGTTTCTCGATTGGATCGCTGAAACCGGCACCGACGCACTGAAAGACGACAGCCAGTAGCGAGCGTGAGAATCGGGTGTAGCGCAACCGACGCGCTATTTGACCGAGTCTCTCTGGGAAGTACTCGGTTAGAGTCCCAACGCGTCCGAATAACGGATTTGGAGTGGGGATTTCAACGTCTCTGTTCGATCAACTCAGCGTAACCTATTCTGCTCCGGCGTTCCTAAAATAGCGTATGCGCACCTACGAAGCCAATGGCATCACGCTCGAACGGGTGCGAGAGAACGTTTGGGAGATCCCCAAAGAAGGTGCAATGCGGGTACCCGCTCGTGTACTCGCCAGCGAGTCGCTGCTCGATGAGATTAGCGACGACAGGACTCTCCAGCAACTACAAAACGTGACACAGCTGCCCGGTATCGTCAAGCACGCTGTCTGCATGCCGGATGGCCATCAGGGATACGGCGTTCCCGTCGGTGGGGTTGCTGGCATCGACGCCGAAACTGGTTGTCTCTCTCCCGGAGCCGTGGGGTACGACATCAACTGCGGCGTTCGGATGATGACGACCAACGTGACGTACAACGACCTCCGGGGCAACGAGGAGGAACTCGTCGAAGCTCTGTTCGCTGCGATCCCCTGCGGTCTCGGAAGCGGTGGCGTCGTCGAACGCGATCAGGCGACTGTCGATGCGATTCTCGCATCAGGCATCGAGTGGGCAATCGACGCGGGCTATGCAGTCGAAGGTGATCGTACTCACTGCGAAGACGAGGGAAAACGTCCTGATGCCGATCCTGATGCAGTCTCACAGCGTGCGAAAAACCGGGGCAAAACGCAGATCGGGAGCCTCGGGAGTGGGAATCACTTTCTCGAAGTCCAGCGCGTGACCGACATCTTCGATTCGGCGACAGCCGACGCCTACGGACTCGAGGAAGGACAGATCGTCGTGCTCATCCACACTGGAAGCCGTGGACTCGGCCATCAGATCTGTTCGGATTATCTCGACGAGATCGAACGACGACATTCTGATCTCCTCGGGCGACTTCCCGACAAGGCGTTGGCAGCCGCACCGGCCAGAAGCGACCTCGCAGCGTCGTACTACGGAGCAATGTGTGCAGCGATCAATTTCGCGTGGGTCAACCGACAGGTCGTGATGCACCAAACACGAACTGTGTTCGAACAGGTGTTCGATCGATCGTGGGAAGCGATGGAAATGGAGCTTCTCTACGACGTTGCTCACAACAGTGCGAAAGCTGAAGTTCACGAAATCGACAGCGAAGAGCGCGAACTGTACGTTCATCGAAAGGGGGCAACGCGGGCGTTCCCTGCGGGTCGGGACGAGGTGCCCGATACCTACCGTGCTGTGGGCCAACCGGTCATCATCCCCGGTAGTATGGGTTCTGGAAGCTACGTTCTCCGAGGGGGTGCAGCCTCGATGACCGAAACGTTCGGCTCAACTGCTCACGGCGCAGGACGGCTGATGAGTCGGACACAGGCCAAACAGACGTTCTGGGGTGGTGATGTGAAAAAAGAGTTACAAAACCAACAGCATATCTACGTGAAAGCAAACAGCGGTGCGACGATCGCAGAAGAGGCCCCCGGCGTGTACAAGGATATAGACAGCGTGGTTGCGGTTTCAGACGCGCTCGATATCGGTGATCCCGTCGCACGAACGTTCCCTGTCTGTAACGTTAAGGGCTAACTGATGATCGGATATCGATACTCAGTCAGCGGATACTGATTATCGATCGACGCTGCCAAGCACGAGATCGAGACTCCCGAGTGTCGCAATCAGATCTGGGACGTACTCTCCTTCTGACATCGCTGAGAGGGCAGAAAGATTGTGGAAACAGGGACTCCGGATTTTGAATCGGGCGGGTGAATCCGTCCCGTCGCTCCGAATGTACACTCCCAGTTCGCCTTTCGCTGACTCGACTGCTTGGTATATTTCCCGATCGATCTCTGGTTTCAGCGTTCGAGGAACGTTGCTCTGTAGCTCTCGGTCGTCCTCGGGCCACTCCTCAAGCAGGTCGATGCACTGTTCGATAATTCGTGCACTTTCTTCGACCTCGCGCAGGCGCACCAGCACGCGTGCGTAGTTATCACAGCCGTCTTCGGTGACGACGTCCCAATCGAGCTGGTCGTAGTAGCCGTAGGGATCGTCTCGTCGGAGATCGTAGTCGATCCCCGATCCACGCGCAACTGGACCCGTACAGCCGTAGTCCTTTGCGTCCTCTGGTTCGAGGATGCCCGTGTCGAGACAGCGCATCTGGAAGATCTCGTTTCGCGTCATGAGATCGTGGTACTCTTCTAGTGTTCCGGGCAGTCCATCGAGGAAGTCTCGCGTCTTCTCGAAGAACTCGTCTCGGGGTTCGGGGAGGTCCCACGCAACGCCCCCGAGCCGGAAGTAGTAAAACATCATTCGCTGGCCCGTCAGGTCTTCGAGAATGTTCTGGACGAGCTCGCGGTCACGGAACGCGTACTGGAATATGGCAGTGAAATCTCCGTAAACATCGAGCGCAAACGTTCCGACCGCGAGGAAATGCCCCAGCATCCGACCGAGTTCGGTCGCCATCGTTCGAAGTATCTGTGCGTACTCGGGAACCGAGATGTCGGCCATCGTCTCGATCGGTCGTGCGACAGCCCACTCGTTCGGGAGATTCGCCGTGTAGTCCCACCGGTTCGAATACGGAATGATTTGGTGACGATACGTTCCTTGTTGGGCCATTTGCTCTTCACAGCGATGCAAATAGCCGATGTCGGGTTCGACATCCATCACTTGCTCGCCCTCAAGTGTCGTTTCGAGATGGAGCACACCGTGTGTTGCTGGATGATGCGGTCCGATGTTGAGGAACATCGTCTGCGTGCTCGCCGCCTCGTCTGCAGTCTCTTCGATGCGGCGATCCGCTTCGAGTGGATTCGCGTGCTCGCGGAGGGTGACAACCTGCGGTTGCTCTTGATCGTAGTCCAATCCGAGTGGATGGCCCTGCCACGTTTCCGGGAGAAGAATTCGGCGCAGGTTAGGATGCCCCTCGTACTCGATTCCGACGAGATCGTACGCCTCGCGCTCGTGCCAGTCGGCTGTTCGGTAGATCGGCACGGCTGTCTGGCTCACTGGAGCGTGTTTCGGTGCCGGAACGATAATGCTCAACTCACGGGTCGGATCGTCGAACTCCTTCAGATGATAGATCGTCTCGAACCGATCGTCGTACTCCTGTGCGGTCACACATGAACAGTGGTCGAATCCGGCATCACGAAGTGTGAACAGAACGTCCTGTACGTCATCGGGCCGGATGACGAACCCTTCGGTGTGAACGTGCTCCTCGCGGGCGATGAGACGATCTCCCAACAGCTCTGCAAGCTCATCATAATCGGTCGATCTTGCGGGTTCTACGATCGATTCTGTCGTGCTATCGGAACTCATGCGGATGCATTGGTTACTGTTGTTGGGTTTCTTCTTGCTCGATCGTCCGACCGGCGATGTAGGTGACGAGTGCAAGGAGTACGAACGGGATGATGAGTAGAATGAGTGAAACACCGATGATGAGCGGTTCCCAGCGGTACGGATCGTATACGATGAACAGAACGAGGTAGAAGAGAATGATGAACAGCGGGATGATGTTCACAGTCACGTCGAGAAGCGTCTCCCGATTGAGTGCGTACCTGCCCATGGGCGGCCCTTTGTGTGGCGGGGTGAAATCGTTGTGGGTGGTATATTCAAGCACACCGTCTGTCATGCCAGTCACGCGAACCGAATCACCGCTGTCTTCGAGTTCTGAAAAAACAAAAAGCGTGTCCGAGTGCGGCTGTTCGATCGCCGTAACCACTGACCTCCCAACACGATTCTTGTTATACAGGGGCAATCTTTATTCGCGTTCTGGCTCACCTCTTAGTAGGGAAATCGTATGATCGAGTGTGCAATCTGTGGCTCGCACGTCAGAGACGATGTTCCGACCGCAAACATAGAACACGAGGGGGAGACGTATTACTTCGAATCAACGAAATGCAGAGAGATGTTCGAGAACGACCCGAACAACTACACGTGATCGACCGCTGGTTGCAGAGCTGACGGCTGTCTGACTGTCGTTCACGAGCGGTTCAGATACGCCATCGCTTTCTCGTCTTCGACCTGTTCGAATCGATCGTAGAACTGTCCGACCGCCCGGAAATTCGACGGTGCTTTGAGACACACGATCTCGTCAACGGTAGCCCGGAGCTCATCGACCGTCCGCGGTGACCCAACGGGAATAGCGAGCACGATCCGGGCAGCACCTGCGTTCTGCACTCGTTCGATGCAGGCCCGTGCGGTGGCCCCCGTTGCGATTCCATCATCAACGATGATAACCGTCTTCTCGGAGAGTTCTGGTGGTCCTCGTTCACTCCGGTATCGAGTCGCTTTCTCGCGTGCGGCGACTGCCGTTGCCACTTGTTGTTCCTCAATATAGCCCGCGTTGACGTCGAGACGATCGATTGCGCTCTCGTTGAACCACACACTGCCGTCGCTTGCGACGGCACCGATTGCGTATTCGGGGTTGTGTGGCGCGCCCATTTTCTTCGCCACGGCAATATCCAACGGGAGATCGAGTGTATCGGCTACTGCGCGGCCGATCGGCAATCCTCCTCGTGGAATCGAGAGGACGATATCGCCGTCGATGCCCAGCTCTGCCAACTCCGTACCGAGTTGCTGACCTGCGTCAGTTCTGTCAACAAAGGGCATACCGTATCTTAGATCTCGGCTGGTAAGTATACTACTAAATGTAGTGTCTATTATGTTTTTGAATCAGTGATGGTTGCTGAACACGAACGCGTAGTGAGTGACGAGAAAAAGCGAAGACCGTCTCGATTTGTGCATCGCTACAAATCACCGCTGTTCGATGATCGTTCCATCACGACCGACCGCGACGTCCTGACCGTTATTTCCAAAGGTAATCCCGTGTAGCGTTGCGTCCGTTAGAATCGGCCCGGAGACGGATTCCCAGCCATCAGCTGTGTATTCGTAGATCGTTCCATGCTCTCCGCTGGCTAACGCATTGTGGTTCTGGCTGTCGATTGCCGTGATTGCGTGTTCATCGACGGAGCGCTTTGTCCAGTTGTTTCCGTCTCTGTCGTATCGGAACACTGTGCCATCATCACCGGCGACCATGACTGGCCCTGACTCTACGGCTGTTATGTCTAAAAATTCACAATTCGCGTCCTCAATTCCGATCCTCTCGTAGCTCTCACCGCCGTCGGTGGTCTCGTATACCGCTGTGTTCGTATCACAGAGGTAACCGTTCTCTTCGTCAACGAACTCCACACTCGTCATGCTGGATCCACTCCCTGGTTTGACGGTGGTTCCCCAACGCACGTTGTTTTCGATGGTTGCTCCTCGAAGAAGCTCACCACTTCCTGTCACGAGAAATATTTTCTCATCACCAGCCTGTCCTGACACGGCAATATCTTCCCACGTGCTCGTATTGTCCTTCGGAGCGGAATAGTCGGTCAGCTTGTCCGCTTCAGTATCGTATTTGGCGACAACGCCGCTATCACCAGCGAGCCAAACGTGACGGCCATCGGACGTCACGTCTACGCCTCTGAGGGTGTTTGACTGAACCGTCGGTCCCTGTTCGAGTACGTGCTCCCAGCCATCGGCACGACGAGTGAGAACGGTGCCCTCAGCTCCGACTGCATACGGACCGTTACTGGACACAACGACATCGAACAGTGAGTTGTCGGTTGGTGTGTCGACCTCGATCCACTCAGTCTTCGACTCAGTGCTGGAAGTCTGTTCTCCGATTTGGGCCGCTCCGCTCGTTGTCCCACTGTCGGAGTCTGCTCGCCGTCCGGAATTGATATAGAGATACACTGGCGGCAGCACGTACGCCACGATCGCTATCACGGCAAAGCCGGGATGTACGGTTGTTAGGAGTCCGAGTCCAGTCAGAATAGCCGCGCTTGCGGCATGCGTGCCTGTCTTGGCGTACTCACGGTAGAACCGACCGAAGTCACGGACAGTAGCTCGGGCAGCTACGCTGGCTATTGCCATCCTTGCTAAAAACGCGATTCAGCTTGATCAGGCTTTTCTCTCATCCATACTGCTCTCCTGACTATCATCGACGAGCGTCTTCAACTTACTCACAATTGATACGTGTCGTTTTATATCACACAGCTCAGCAATCGGAGGACGTATTCAACCGGCCATCGAAACGGAGTTGGAGAATGCTCTCGGGCGACTTCCGTCAGTATCAGTTCCAGTCCGTCGTGATTGCTCTGTTGCTCGTTTTGAGCGCATTGGTTGTGTCGGATCTCGCGTCGATACCGGTCGCATTCGTGCTGTCCGCGTTCGGAATCACCGCAGACAGCGTCGTCGGATACGTTGTCCTGATTATTGAGCAGGAAATCGTGTTCGGTCTCGTTACCATCGTGTATGTGGCGAACTCTAAGACGGTAGATTTTGCTGTCGAACGGCCGACGATCCGAACCGTTGGTTGGATCATCGTGGGGACCCTCGCTTTGCTCGGCATCTCACAAGTGGTCGGATTCATGTTCCAGCAGCTGGGCGTCACTGAGGGAGTCAACAGAATCGAGCGCATCGGCCGGGAACAGCCACGACTGCTCCTCTATCTGATCCCGATTGCAGTTTTCGTGATCGGTCCCGGCGAAGAACTACTGTTTCGTGGTGGCGTTCAAGGTCTCCTCCGACGGTCATTTTCACCAGTCCCGGCGATCATCGGGGCAAGCGCGCTGTTCGGCGTGATTCATATTCCGGCAGTGATCGGAACCGGCGTCGGCGTTGGAAGTTACGTCGTAACGACGTTCGTTCTCGGCCTCATTCTCGGTGCGCTCTATGAACACACGAATCGTCTTCTTGTCCCATCACTGGCACATGGCATCTACAATGCGATCCTGTTCGCCGTACTGTACACGTTCTCTGTTTGATAGCTGTCGTCTCTCGTGCTCAGATCCCGCGCCATCCGAAGCGTCGGATCGCGTGTCCATACGTTGGAGGAGTGAGCCCCACGACGTTCATCAGCGGACCTCTGAACTCGATGCACGGTTGAGCAGGGAGACGGCAATCGCACCGAGCACGAGATCGAGCACAGCGAGGATGACGAGTGCAGGAATGATCGTGTTCCACATCCCTGCAAAGACGTTCACATCGAGCACGCCGAGCACGTCCTTACCGAGCATCAGCGCGCGGGCAGCGTCCACTCCGTAGGTGATTGGGTTGACCGTCGCAACCACCTGAATCCATTCCGGAAGCACAGAAACCGGGAGGAAGGCGCTCGAAACGAACAGCAGTGGCAACTGGAGAAGGTTTGCGCCGATGATGGTTGACTCCTGATCGCGGGTCACGAGAGCCACAATGTTCGAAAATGCTGTAAACCAGATCGCAAAGACAATGCTGACACCCATGATTCCGAGTGCTCCGGGAATCCCCGTCGCGATGTACGTTCCGACTGCTCCGCCGGTGTCGAACCACAGCAACACGTACCCCAAGACGAGAATAAGGGCGACTTGAATGATGATCCGTACCACCTCAGAGAGGGCCTTTCCGAGGAACACTGCTGTGCGACTCATCGGCGAAACCAGCACCTTCTCGAACATCCCGTTCTCGATGTCATCAACCAACCCAATTCCCGAAGACGAGGCCGCGATGAGTGCCGTCTGGATGACGATCGCTGGGACGAGATAGGTGATGTAACTGACGTTCGCTCCGAGAGCATCGGTGAGCGCGCCGCCGGTGACCTGCCCGAACACTTCGGTAAAGAGAAAGAGGAAGATGATCGGATTCAGGAGCGATGACACAACGATGAACGGGTTACGAACGGTCTTTCGGAGCCACCGTTTCAAGTTGATCCACACGTCCGTGAGAAAGTCGTTTCCGGTTGCTTTCCGACCAATTTCTCGACTGCTCTTGGTGCTCATCGTTCTGCCTCGACAGTTGAATCGTCTGGATCACCAGCGTTTGTTTCCGATTGTGGATCGCTTTCGGTCTCGGTTTCGGCTGTTGTTTCCGTTGTGCGCGTCCCGTCGTCATCAGTAATAGCGAGAAAGACATCGTCGAGCGTTGGAGAGCGGGTATCGAAGCCAGTAACATCAAAATTGTGCTCCCGAAGCGCGACAATCAGATCCGGCCCGATCTGACGGGCCCGTGCGGACGTGACACTGATTCCTTCCTCAGTCGTTTCCAGTGTTGTGTCGTCTTCGAGCAATCCAGATTCCTGTATAACCGTCCGAGCACGGGCTCTTGTCTCGCTTGTCGGGTCGTCGAGAGCAATCTCCAGGACGTCTCCACCGACTGTCGATTTCAGATCCGCAGGTGACCCTTCTGCGACGATCTCTCCATCGAGAATGACTGCGATCCGATCACAGAGCTGATCGGCCTCTTCGAGGTACTGTGTCGTGAGAAACACCGTTGTTCCCTGCTCGTTGATTGTTCGGAAATACTCCCAGAGGCGGTTACGGGCCTTGGGGTCGAGTCCTGTCGTCGGCTCGTCTAAAAAGACGATCGGTGGTTGATGAACGAGCGCAGTCGCCACATCGAGGCGCTTTTTCATCCCTCCCGAAAACTCCTTTGCCACTTTCCCCGCCACGTCAGCGAGATCCACCAGATCGAGCAGCGTGTCAATGCGTTCTTCGCGCTTTGCTTTCGGAATTCCGTAGGCTTCGCACGCGAATCGAATGTTCTCGCGTGCGGTGAGTTCGCCGTCGATGCTGGTCTCTTGGGCCATGTAGCCAATGGATTCGCGTACCGACCGTGATTCTGTCTCGACATCGAACCCGTTGACCGTGATCTCACCGGCTGTCGGTTTCAACAGCGTCACGAGCGTTTTGATCGTCGTCGTCTTACCGGCACCGTTGGCTCCGAGAAATCCGAAAAACTCACCCTCCGGAATTTCGAGCGACACGTCCTTGACGGCCGCTGTCCCATCCGCATACACCAACTCGATGTGGTCGGCGTCGATCGCAGTCATGCCGTAGTCGAAGAAGTGAAAATGCATATATTTTGTGAATGAATATTCATTCATATGCCCGTCTCTGATCCGTCCCACGAGATGAACGAAACCCAAGCAGCGCTTATGCGAGCGACGTATGAAGCGCTGTGTAAGCACGGCTACGCCAACATCACCATTCAGCGAATCGGTGACGAGTTTCCAAAGAGCAAATCACTCATCTATCAGCATCATGCTGGGAAAGACGAGCTTCTCGTCGCATTTTTAGAGACGATGATCGAGCACTTCGAGACCGAGATTCCGGTTGAGGATTCCATCGATGCGCGTGAGCAGCTACAGTCCCTTCTCGATCATCTGCTCGCGCCAACGCTCGATGAGGAGCGCTACGAGTTCATGAGCGCGATGACAGAACTGCGGGCACAGGCACCGCACAACGAGGCGTATCGCAACCACTTCACGAAGAGCGATCGCATCTTCCACGAGCACATCGCGGATATTCTTCGTACGGGCATCGAACAAGGGATATTTCGATCGGTCGACCCCGATCGAACAGCCGAACTGCTGCTCACTACGATCGACGGATCGATGCTTCGACGGACGACCACTGAGGGAAGTGTTGATATTTCTGCCGTGCGCCACGAACTCGATGCGTTCATCCAGTGTCGACTACTCGTTGATGAAAACTGATGGGGACATGCTGTTCTGCTGATTTGATCGTTTGTGTAATTTCTTCCCGGGCCCACCGCTTCCGACGGGTCGATCGAAACGTTCACTGCCCTGAGAAGTATCGGACTGTCGAACAAGTCAGGACAAAGACTATACTCCTTGGTACGAAATCTCGGGACATGGTCCGGAAACTCGGTCGCCGCTCTGAACTCGCTGTGAACTTCCTCGTATCGTTGATCGTCGGATACTGGATATGGGGGCGTGAGGAGGGAGACGAACACCTCAGAAAGTCTATACTTAGCAACTTCGTCGGGACAATCGGGATGCTCATCGGTTATAAACTCGCCGACCGCACCAGCGGATAGGTGCGATGATTTGATGTCATAGTCCACATACGCGCTGAATACTCACTCGGCTCGGATGCTGATTCTCCTGCTCTGTAAGCTCGTAACGCCACAGTGACCCCAAACGATATGTCAATTCACGGTTCAAAAATCGACATGCGAACACTCGTGATCGGGGGGAGTGGCTTTCTCGGAAGCGCGCTCACGCAGGAACTGTCCTGTCTTGGAACCCACTATCGAAACGAACAGCCGTACGCTCCCATCGAATTCGATTTCTGGAAGGATGATCCTGCTTCTCTCATCGATCGCTACCAGCCTGCTGTCGTCGTATGCGCGGCTGCAGTCGAGTATTACGATCACGACATCCCGCGTGAGAGCTTCACTGCTGCCGCAGAACGCCTCGTGACTGCCTGTCGTGACCGTCGATTCATCTACGTTTCGAGCGATGCGGTTTTCGATGGAACGATGGGACAGTATCCGGAAACAGCACGTCCAACTCCTGTATCGGAGTACGGGCATCGTCTCGCTGTTTTCGAGAAACTCGTTCGATCGAACTGCGAAGAGTACTGCATCGTTCGACCGAGCTATCTGTACGGCTTCGCTCGGGGCGAACTGGACCATCGTCTCGCCCGGACACGGGACAAAGTACAGGCAGGCGAAACCGTCGAATATTTCACGGACATGTTCAAGAGTCCGATTGTTGTGACCGAGGCCGCGGCCGCGATCAGCGCGTTGATCGAGGAGTCAGTGACTGGTATCGTCCATTGTGGTGGGCCACGAACGAGCGTCTACGAGTTTCATTGCGAGGCACTGGCCGGTCTCGGATTCTCGACCGACACCATCGTTCCGACTCGCATTCCCGATGGTATGGACGTACCACGCGATAGTTCGCTCAAAACGACCCGCCTTCTCCAGACAACGGGGATTCGACCGACAACGGTCAGGGAGGCACTCAAACAAAATTTGAGCGAGTGATATTCGATCTGAAAAACGTGAGTAACTAGGCACTTTATACCAATGGTAAGTCATGTCGTCTGTAGTGATAATAAATGACTGACGATCAAGACGTGGAGACACCAACATCTCGCTATGAGTCTGATCCGGTACAGGTGATGCTCTGTGGCACGTATCACATGGACAATCCTGGATTGGACGAGATTAATGTGGCCGCAGACGACGTGCTCGCGCCGGAGCGGCAGGCGGAACTACAGACACTCACAACGCAGCTCGCCCGCTGGCAACCCGACCGTATCGCCGTCGAACGTCCGTACAATCGCGCTGAGGCCGTCAATAAGCTGTACGAGGAGTACCGTACTGGTGAGCGATCGTACGAGCGTGAGGAAGCGATCGACCCACCTCATCCTGCTCGTAACGAGTTGACCACCGAGTGTCGGAGCGAGGTCGTTCAAATCGGATTCCGACTGGCGGATGAATTGGATCACGATCGAATCTATCCGATCGACTGTCCGATGGACATCAGCAACGACGAATTCGAGGAATTGGAAGCCCGCGGATTTCGGCCTGCTGATAAAGTGCCGTTTTCTATCCCTGAACCGGAAACGAGCGAACGAGATATGAACGACCGACTGGCCAGTTCCACGATTCCCGAATTCCTCCGCTGGAAAAACCAGGAAGAGCAGCTGCGATACAATCACAAAGCGATGTTCGGCCGCTACCTTCGTTGGGGAGAGGGAGACAACTACGGCGGCCCACGCACGCTTTCACGCTGGTACGACCGAAACCTGCGGATGGTGCACAATCTCTGGCGAGCGATAGAGCGTGGCGACGAACGACTGCTTCTCGTCGTCGGTGCAGGACACGTCCGCGTGTTACGACAGCTTCTCACGGAGGCACCGATGTT
Organism: Halocatena marina; assembly: GCF_023276375.1. Taxonomy (GTDB): domain Archaea; phylum Halobacteriota; class Halobacteria; order Halobacteriales; family Haloarculaceae; genus Halocatena; species Halocatena marina. Next base: position 3,625,676 of record NZ_JALLPK010000001.1, read on the forward strand.
CCGTCCGGTTAGCCCACTTCCATTTCTGTAACGGCAACATGCGCACACATAGAAGCGATTTACTACACGGGGGGAGAGATACCAATTACAATGCATACACCAGATGGGCTTTTACATCCGTGGATGGTTGCTGTATTCCTCGCGGTGTCGGCTGGCGTAGTTGGGTACTGTTTCGTTCACCTTCGTGGGACGCTGAGCACACACCGCGTCCAGTTGTTCGGCGTTGTGACTGCCGGTGTATTTGCGGCACAGATGCTGAACTGGCCGCTTCCAGGCGGAACGAGCGCGCACTTTGTCGGCGGTGCGTTTGCCGCGATCGTGCTCGGTCCACAGCTCGGAGTCCTCTCTATTGCGATCGTCCTCACGATTCAGGCGATCGTCTTCGGTGATGGGGGAATTCTCGCTCTCGGCGCGAACGTCTGGAACATGGCTATTGTCGAGGTCTGTGGCGGATACGCTGTCTATCGAGCACTCGCTTCGCGGAACGAATCGCTGGCGATCATTGCCGCTGGTTGGGTCGGAATTACGCTCGCGGCACTCTCTGCGGGTGTCCAACTGGGACTATCCCCGGCGTTCAACTACGAACTCATCACGGTTGTGGCCATCATGGGTGGTAGCCACGCAGTGCTGGGACTCGGTGAGGGGCTCCTAACGCTTCTCAGCATCCGGCTCCTCTCAGAAACCGGTATCGAACGCGAATCCATCCTGCCAACGGTGAGCGCATGAGCAGCGAGCGAACGGTTGGGTTCGTTCAGCAGCAGTGGGCCCGTCGGTCCGTCGTTGCTCTCACGATCTTGGCCGCTTGTGCTCCCGTTTTTGCGTGGGCCACTGAACAGACCGGCTACACCGAACCTCTCGATATCGCAGCAGAGCTCACTGGCGCATCCGCATACGCATCGCCACTGTTCGATGGTGTCGTGCCGGGATATTCGATTCCCGGTCTCGACGCCTACACTGGAACACTCATCGTTGCCCTTCTCGGTACTGGGCTGACGCTCATAGTAACAGTCGGAATCGGGTCGATCTTAGAAGAATAACGCGACCCAACATTCTGCTCCAGTTCGAGAACCGTTCGACTTCTCGAACGCTCTTTCCGTGCTATCCGTCTCTTGTTGATTCAGAATCGAGACGCTTCCCGCCCAGCAATACGGAGAGTCAGTCGAGCGGCGTGACCGGTTCAATCCCAGTCTCTTGCAGAAAATTATCCAGAAACACAGCGCGCTCGCCGACCTCGTCGGGATGGTGAGCGTCGGTGCCGATTGTCACGCGAGTTCCGTGTTCGCGGAGAATATCGAGGAACGGGGACGATGGGTGAACGATCCCCTCCTCGCGGAGCGCTCGGCCAGCGTTGATCTCGGGGACTGTCCGCGAGTCGGCGAACGCCCGTGCAGCCCGACGGTAGTGGGTCTCGGTTGCCCGACCGCGAAGCACGGGCGTTCGTTCTATCAGATCCGGGTGCGCAGCGACATCGAATAGCTCCGATTCAATGAGCGAAACGAGGTTCTCGAAGTAGCGATCGACGAATCGATCCAATTCATTCGATGACATTTCCTCGAAGTCAGAGGGGTACTGGACGTTCAGTCCGTCAACACTGTGGACGCTGCCGAGTGCGTAATCGAACGCTGCTTCGGTGAGAAAATCACTAATCTCGCTTTCGTCCCGGGGATCGTAGTCCATCTCGACCGCGTCGTAGATTTCGATCCCGCTGACCTCGCGCCGCAGCCGCTCGATACTGTCTCTACGGCGTTCGTACGTGATGTCGAGGTTGAACCCCATCGAAGCACGAGCGTGTTGCATGGCTTCTCGAGAGGAAACGCTGCAGTGGTCCGTGAACCCGAAGGCCTCGAGACCTGCCTCTTGAGCGGCGCGCACCATCCGGGAAAGAAACCGACCATCGGAGTAGTTTGAGTGAGCGTGGAAGTCGCGCACTCGATTGAAAAGACGCCGGTACTGCTTATCGATTTCGACTATTAGAAAATTGACATATTGTGGGAGGCCGTTCATCAGGTTTGGAGCGGAGGACTCTCGAATTCAGCACGACAGTTTGAGCAGACGACGATCGGCTGTGCGCACTCACTGAGCGCGGCGCGGAGATCATCGTGACCACAGTCGGGACACGCTCTGGGAACGTGTTCGTCACCGCAGTCCGGACAGACGAGCGTTACGTTCTCACTCGGGTCGATGCGTAGCCCATCGTGGTCGCACGTGGGACACGCGAACGGGATTCGTACGTCCTCACTATCACGTGGTGCTCCCAACGCAATCACCACGAGGTCGTTGGTAGCTTCGTTCTTCCCCGACTGGAAGTCACCGGGCGCGAATCTCACTGCCTCTCCTGCTTTGACGGTGATCTCGCCGCCCGTGTTCGCGTGCTCTGGGCTAGAGGACACGAGCGTCTCGAATGTCGCTTCCCCTTCGAGCACGAAGAACACCTCCTCTTGGTCCATGTGGGTGTGGAGTCCACTAGCGAACTCGCTGCCGGGACCGATCCGGTACTGATTGATTGCGATCTCGTTTGTATCCAAGCGATCGGACAGCCGACGGCGCTCGACATCGTCGCCACTGGCGTCGCGTTCGACATCGTCAATCGCGGCTCGTTCCATGGCCGAAGATCCACCGGGTCCGCTTACTGCGTTTCGGATCCGATACACGGCTCATCTTCCGGTCAATGTATTGAACGAGAGGATAGTGCAGTTGTCTGCGATGATCGAATGAGACTTCGACCGATCGTGACGAGAATGTTCTCTTGGCTACGTTTCTGACAGCGGTGTCTCGCTCATCGCTGCAAATCCCTTGTCGAGATCCGAGATAAGATCGTCGACGTGTTCGATGCCGACTGACATCCGGACGAGCGTATCGGTGATTCCGAGTGCAGCCCGTGCTTTTTCTCCCAACGGTTCGTGCGTCATCGCCGCAGGCAGTTGGATGAGTGATTCCACGCCCCCCACAGAGACTGCCAACGAAAACTCAGAAAGCGCTTCGAGAAACGCAATCGCATCGGACTGATCGCCAGCCAAATCGAACGAGAGAATACCCCCATAGCCCGACTGCTGACGGTCGGCTAACTCGTGTTGTGGGTGCGATTCCAGCCCGGGATAGAAGACGTCCGAAACTGCCGGATGGGTTTCGAGATACTCTGCGATGACCATGGCGTTTGCCTCGTGGTCGCGCATCCGAGACGGGAGTGTTTTCATCCCACGGAGGAAGAGGTACGCATCAAACGGGGGCATCTGATTGCCGAGGGCGATCTGCTGGAGAAAGCCCATCTCTTCAGCCAAGGGATCGTGATCGGTGACGACAGCACCACCGATCGAGTCGGAGTGACCGTTAAGATACTTCGTGGTCGAGTGGGCCACGACATCAGCACCGAGCGAAAGCGGTTGTTGGAAGTACGGAGAGAGGAACGTATTATCGACACCAAGCAAGGAGTTATTCGCGTGTGCGACAGCAGCGATCGCTGCTATATCACAGAGGCGCATCGATGGGTTCGTTGGTGACTCTACCCAGACCAGCTTCGTTTCTGGTTGCATGGCCGCTTCGACGTTCCCCACGTCGGTCGCATCGACAGCGGTTACCTCGACATTCAGCCGTTGTTCAAAGAAGTCTGTCAACATCCGCGTCGTGCCCGCATAGAGGTCGTCGAACGCGACGATATGGTCGCCTGGTTCGACGATTGAGAGAAATGTGGTTGCAATTGCAGCGGATCCGGAGGAAAAACAGAGTCCGTGATTCGCCTGTTCGAGGCTGGCGATCCGTGTTTCGGCAGCGTGTCGTGTGGGGTTTGACAGCCGGCCATATAGGAACTCTCCTCGATCTGGATCGACTTCCTCTAACGAGAGATCTGGGTCGACGTTCGAAAGCGTGTAGGTGGACGCCAAGTGAATGGGGACGGTAACGTCGCCTGCTTTCGTGTTTGCGGGGTCTTCACCGGTGGAGACACTTCGTGTCTCGAAGTGAGAGTGATGTTCGGATGCCATAGTCAGTAACAGACCCTCCATACTGTATAAACATGCTTATTTCTCGGTAATAGAGTGAAAAGAAACCATTATTTGCGGTTATGATTTGGTGATTATTCCATTTTTCCTGTTGGAATCACTGGATCTCACTCAACGTGAATATATGGTGGTTCAGATGATTTTTCAGATGCATTGGAAGATGGGTCGAGTTTGACGCTCGATCAGTCGTCCGTTGAATGTTTTATACTGAAACTGGCTGTAGGGCGAGTAATGCCACCACTTCATTCGGATGCGGTCGGTCGGCTACTTGAGTGGACGAGTCCGTCAATCGATGACGTGCTTTCGAGGATGGAAGCTCGTGCAGAACAAGAGGGATTCCCGACAGTCGGTCCGGAGGTCGGTCAGACGCTCGCGCTGTGTACCCGGTTAGGAAATACCCAGTCGGTGTTCGAACTCGGGTCCGGTTTTGGCTACTCGGCGTATTGGATAGCCCGCGCGCTGCCGGACGATGGATCGATCGTGCTGACCGAACGGAACGCCGACCGACTCGACGACGCCCGGTCGTACTTCGAGCAGGGTGGACTCGAAGACCGCGCGGTCTTCGAACACGGCGAGGCACTCGACATCGTCGCACAGTACGACGGTCCGTTCGATCTCATCGTGCTCGATCACGACACCGTCGACTATACGCAGGGATTCGATGCTGTTCGAGCGCTAGTTGCTCCCGGTGGTGCCATCATTGCTGACAACGTTGCCTGCGTGGATGCCCTCACACCAGACAGTCTCCTCGCTACACTCGGTGGGGAATCTGCACCGAACGACAGAACGCGGGCCGTCGCCGATTTCTTCGAGCACGTCAAAGCTGCCCCTGATTTCGAAACGTACGTTCTCCCTGTCGGTGAAGGACTCGCCGTCTCTTACCGAAGCCGGTAGTCTGCCTACGCACAACAGGGCCAGCGCAAAACAGTGCCTCGCTTTGCGTATCCAGAGAGGCGAAGGTTCTCGACCGGTTTTACTCGACCGACTCTGTGAAAAATTCCTTGATGACTGTCTCCTCAGCGTTGTGGAGTACGACGCTGGCGGTCGATTTGCTGACCGCTAGCGCGTCTGCGAGAGTAATGAGTGAACACTCACGGGGAGTGCCGTAGTACCCCTGTTCGAGTGCTCCAGTCATGACTTGCCGTTGGCGGTCGGTCAAGAGCCCGGTCGAATCGGTCGTTTGTGTAACGGAGACGATGTCGTAGGTGAAACCAGCAGTATCAAACTCGTCTTTGAGTTGAGAGAGCCGTTCGTGTGTGGTAGTTATCTCCGAGATCACCCATCAATCCCGGATGATGGGGGGAAAACGAGGGAGATCTTCTGAGGCGATAACAGCGCGGTAGAGAAGGGGAACGAACGGGATCGAGTACTGAATGAGAAGCGCTTCCTCATCAGTATGTAACATCTCATACGAGGATAGCACATAGACTCTTCGAGTCCACGGACGAGCGCCATCGCGTCTGATGTCCGAATTTCGAGGATCACTAGCATCCCGTCATCTGTTGGGAGTCCAGACAGAATTCAGAACTTATCATCCGGAAATTCGGTCGAGAGAGCAGCCGGCCCGCCAGGGAGTTTGGCTTTCAGCTGTGCTCTGGGCATATTCTGTCTAGTTGCTCGCCGGTGATATCCATGTAGCCACGAACATGTGCAATACGTTGTCTCGATACTGTTATTTGGAACGATCGAACTGGTTTGGTTTGTGTAGTGGAACGATGGACGTGTACAGCGTGATTTCCAATCCGACGCTGCTGCGCTCCTGTCGATGCCATCGGTTACTCGTCGTGTTTAGGCAAATTGCTGTGGTGGAATCGCACTCTCACAGCGCTGCTTGCTCCCCTGGTAATTGATATAAATTTAAAAGTATTTACTCGATATACCTGATGGAATGTGTCCGATCGTCGGCAGTGAGTTATGTCTCAATATCAAACCGTGGCACAGAGCTATCACGGGAAGTCACCGTACACACGGGCTGTCATCACGCTTGTTGATGTGTATGCACGTGTGTGAAAATTATACTCCTGACTTTACAAATTCTTCATCGAACATCGAATGGCTTCTCTGAGTAATTTACAGAACTGATGGTCTCTGTCTATGAGTGATCTCAAATCGAGTGTCTGTAATCATGGCTGCCGCATACTAGTGTGAATGCCCAATTCACGACTGGTGGCTCCTTCGAAATGTGTGATTAATTTTGCATTATTTCCCTTCGATCTGTACTGTAAATTTTCAACATAGTTGGAGTCAGGCTCAGTATCAACACGGGAAATAGGATCTTAGTTGGTTAGATCTGGACGGACAGTCGTCGTTTCTGACTGATGGTTTCGGTGGCTCTCTCGACGTGGCTCATCTAAAACGAATGTGATCATATTGAAAGAAGCTGATCTATTGCTCGACCCAGCACTTCTCTGAGACGAACGAAGCGGTAGCATTGATCGATACTATGCGAATGATATCAACTACTCAACAGAGGAATTCAACTTATAATTCTGCTCGGCGCTTCGCGGAGTACCAGTACATTCCGAGAACGATCACGCCCAGTCCGATTGTAAGGAGGAGATTAATGTACGAAAGTGTGTGCGAAGCGGTGCTCTGTCGACTGAGAACAAACGAGAGAGTACTTAGACACAGCATGAACACGAGAAACATAAAGAGTAGCCAGAGGTACGGTCGATAATCGTAGACCAACGACCAGAAATCGTCGTACCACGTCATACATCCCGTTTCTGTCGCCGGTTTCAAGAACCTTCGCACCCGAGATGATCCGGCTCTCACGAATGATTGAGATTTGGTCTCTCGTTGTCGGTCAAATCGATGTTCTCGAATGGTCCGGTCGCTTTAGTACTGTGTTGAGAACGAACACACAGAAGCCGTATTTGTACCAGTCAAACAACAAAGACGGATATTTATGTTGGTACTTCCAGTTCGTGGCATGGACCGAGACGGAACGGAAAGCAAAACGATACAATCGGTCGAAAACGCATTCCGTATCCTGAATGAACTTCTGCGTCGGGAGCAAGCAACCGTTACGGAACTCAGCGACGTTGTCGGGCTCTCGAAGGGAACAGTCCATCATTACCTAGCAACACTGCGAAACGAGAACGTTGTCGAACAAGTCGACGGGAAATACCAGCTCGGGCTTCGATCACTCTCGTTTGGTGGCGCGGCACGCGAGCGAGAGACAGTCTTTCAAATCGGCAAAGATGGTGTAGATCGGCTCGCTGAGACGACCGGTGAGACGGCACGATTAGTCGTCGAACGCGACGGCTACGGTATTACCCTTCATCAGGCGACGTCAGCAGATCGCAACGAAGTTCAAACGTATCTAGGAACGCGGGAAAATCTACACAGCACTGCTGCAGGAAAGGCGATGCTTTCTGTGATGGACAACGAACACAAAGACATCGTTTCACAGGTGCAGCTGTCTCAACACACTGAACACACGATCGTCGATCCGGCGGAGTTGCGCGAGGAACTCGCGGATATCCGCTCAAGCGGGATCGCTTTTGACAATGAAGAACAGTTCGATGGCGTCCGCTGTGTTGCGACCGCAATTACTACTGATACTGACGATCTTCTCGGTGCAATCAGTGTGAATGGCCCTGCCGAGCGGATTGACGATGCGATGTTCTACAAAGAGATCCCACAAGCGCTTCAAAACGTAGCAGGCGTTATCGAAATCAACACCGCCTATCTCGGATGGATGGAACAAACGACTGAAAATTTAACGTGAGGTGTATGATATCCGGAACAAATCTGACGGAGCATTACGTTCGTAATATTGTAAGGTATCGAGAACACGAAACGACAGCAGTAGCCTGCTACAGTAGGCTAACTGTAAACTGGACCGGTTTGGTTACAGTATAATCATCTTCGGACCGATAGATTGCTGTTGGATTCACACCCCACGACGTTCTGGATTGAGGACTTTGCTTGTCTCGCTGTCAAATGACACGAATCCTTCGGGAACGACAGTGGCTCCTTACCATTTAATCGTCAGATGTGATTACCCGACACACCATCGTTAGCGAGATCACACGTAGCAATCACACTGTCTCCCGTGCTCAGAGTTGCTGTTTCACTCTTTGTGTCGTGACCGGTCCGATCGCTCAGGATAGCTCTCGCCAACTGTGCTGGGGCTTCCAGCCGAGGAGTTCGGACGCTTTCGATCGGTCGGCAAGGCTCTCGACAGTGCCACGTACGTCTCGCCAGCGTCGAGGAGATCAGTCGTAATATATGTATCAGAGACGTCCACACAGCGCTTTCCTCGAGAGATGTTTGCCGCCTCGTAACCGTGTTCGCCGAGATGTGCAAGGACTTTCGACCCGATTCACCCATTACCACCGGTCACGGCGACGATTGAGCATCCCATTGTACTTTCATATCCATCTTATTTGGATTAAACATTTTCGTATTCTATCTTTTTGTGGAATCAACCGTGAGCTGTGAGTGAATAGCGATCATTCATTGTGTAGCTACTTTTGTTGCATGGGTGAATTAGTCGCACCGTCAGAATCCTTTGCCAGAAAGAACGCAGCGCCGACGCTCACTGTGGTTTTTCTCGAGCACAGGCTACAAGCTCAATCACAGCCAAGAGCTGCTCGACAATCATTCAAACTCTATGAACGAGTGCGAATCGGTCTGTTCTGAAGACCTAGTTTTATCACCAATTTAGACGCGCTAGATATCATGAGTAAACAGGATTTATTCGAGTGGATTGACGGGAATGAATCGCGCTTGAAGCGCATCGCACAATCGATCTGGGAGACACCCGAACTCGGTCTCCATGAGGAGGAATCTGCGTCAGTACTCATCGAAGCGCTCGAAAACGAAGGATTCGAAGTCGAAACAGGCGTTGGGGGGATGCCAACAGCGTTTGTTGCCTCGTACGGCGAAGACGAGCCACATATCGGCATCCTCGGTGAGTACGATGCACTCCCCGGACTCTCTCAGAAGAGCACAGCAGAGCGTGATCCCATAGAACAGGGCGCGCCCGGCCACGGGTGCGGGCACAACCTCTTCGGGACGGCAGGTGTCGGTGCAGCCATCGCAGTGAAAAACGCACTCGATGCAGGTGCTGTCGATGGGACCGTCATCTTCTACGGCTGTCCCGCTGAAGAGACGCTCATCGGTAAGACCTATATGGCGCGAGCTGGCGTCTTCGATGATCTTGCGGCGGCGCTGACGTGGCATCCTGGTGATCTCAGTACTCCTCGAATGGGATCTTCGAACGCGATGAACTCGCTCATGTACACGTTTGAAGGCGTTTCCTCTCACGCAGCGGGCTCTCCGGAGTCGGGCCGGAGTGCACTCGACGGCGTCCAGTTGCTGAACACTGGTGTTGAGTATATGCGCGAACACATCTCTGCCGATGCTCGGATGCACTACACGATCACTGACGGTGGGCAGGCACCGAACGTCGTTCCGGCCGAATCGACTGTCTGGTACTTCGTCCGTGCTCCCGAGCGCAGTGAGGTCGAGCGGAACACCGAGTGGCTCCGTGACATTGCGGACGCTGCCGCAAAGATGAGCCAAACAGACGTCACTGAGCGGTTTCTCACTGGATGTTATGACTACCGTCCCAACGAAATTATCTCAGATGTCATTTGGGAGAATATGCGTCAGATCGGTCCGATCGATTACGATGAGGCGGACTATGAGTTCGCCGCGGATCTGAAAGCGACCGTCCCCGACGACCGGATCGAAGCGAATCTCTCGAACGTTCCCGACGAACTCTCTGCGGAGATCTGTGACGAATCACTCCATCCCGAACCCGTTGCGCCATACGATTACGACCGACAGATGGCGGGCTCGACCGACGTCGGTGACGTGAGCTGGATCGTTCCGATGGGACAGTTCAGCGCCGCAACGTGGCCAGTGGGGACGCCCGGCCATTCGTGGCAGGTCGTTGCGGCGAATGGCGATTTTGGACAGAAAGGCGTCACCTTCGCTGCGAAAGTGCTCGCAGGAGCGATTTACGACTTGCTGGCCGATCGAGAAACACTCGATGCAGCACGTGAAGCATTCGAAGCAGACATCGGCACGGATGCCTACGAGACACCACTGCCAGCCGAGTCGGAACCACCGTTCGATGTGACTGCCATGCGAGATACCTGATCGAATTAGCTTCTACTCAACAGGAGGGAGACAGCTCTTGGGATGTACATGCGTATACGAATGCTACTGGTTGGTCTTTCCAGCGAAGCGTTTGACAGGTGATGTTCGATATCCAAGTCCAGTGTAGAAGTATCTACACGTTTATTGATCGGTCTGACGTGTAGCGAGCACGCGTCGGGAACGTTCTGGTGTATCCAACGATTATGAGACGAAACAGCCGATATTGGCACTGATCGACGACCATGGTACGATCGACTGTAGCCATAATTTATGAATTTAGCATAATTTCTCTCATTGCTGGAGTATTCTGACAGAGAGAGCGATACTGTATCGTTTTATCAGTCCGCGAGTATCGTTTTCGTTGACTGCTCGCTTTACGTGCTCGATGTTAGCGCTTCAATATACTAAATGGGTTGTTATTTTTGGCTTTATATTTATTCAAAATCTTCCTCTCACTCTGTCAGTACGATGGTCTCTGTGACGGTAGCTCATGAGTCAATCGTCTGCTCAACTATCGAACTGAAATATTGGCTTGCAGGTTTCAGAATCGAGAAATGCCTCGAAGGCGCTCGACGGATTGTCGACGCTGTAGGATGGATCGAGTATCTGATCGACGGCGATCGCCCCATTCTCCATCAGCCGTAGCGCTTGTTCGAAGTTTGTCCACGTTGATCCATAGGAGGTGTTTATCTCTATCTCTCCTCTGACGACGGGTGTAAGGCTAACTTCACTCGTTTCGTTCGGAATACCGACGACGACGACCTGTCCGCCCTTGCGGACGTGTTGGATTGTCGTTTCAATACCAGCGTGATGTCCGGTCGCATCGAAGACGACATCGAATCCGGTGCCATCAGTCACTGATTCGGTATACGCATCGAGATCGTCCGACTGAACGTTGATTGTCTCGATGCCAAGGTCCTCAATCAGTGGGAGTCGATACGTGGCGTCGTGATCGAGTCCGGAAACGACGACGTTTGCACCGAGTGAGTCTGCCACTGCTGCGATTAAGACACCGATTGGTCCGGGGCCTTCGACGAGAATCGTATCACCAGGCGTTGCGACTGATTGGTCGAAGACAGCGCGCGTGGCAATACTCGTCGGTTCTGTAATCGCAGCGTGACGCAGCGGGACAGTCTCAGGAACCGCGTGAACGTGTTCTGGAGCCACAGTGACGTATTCCGCGTACGCGCCGTCCCGATGCATTCCAGTAATCGAAAAGTTCTGGCAGACGTTTGACTGACCGTTCTTGCACTGAAAACAGTCCCCACAGTCGTGAATCGGCTCCTCTACGATTTTGTCTCCCTCAGCAAAGCCTTCGATATTCCCACCGACTTCGACGATCTCACCGGAGTATTCGTGTCCCATGACTCGTGGTATCGGGATCCACTCGTACCCGCCGTCGTACTTGTATGCGTGCGCATCACTACCACATAATCCTGCAGTGTGGACCTTTACGAGCAGCTCGTCGGAGTTGGGGGACGGGATCTCGCGTGTCTGTGTTTCCACAGTACGAGTCCCTGTTTGAACGATGGATTTCATGATTGCTGGTGATCTCGGTCTGATTGATACACTCTACTCATGCGATCACCTAGGTTAATAATGTTGGGTGTTCAGGGATTACCGCTCCGAAAAATCCGTGAATCGTTGGACGAACGGCACCGAGATGAGCTCACTGGACGCCACGATCGCTGATACTGGATCCGATTGTCGAGATATTCCGACGTGGTTTGATAATATCGGTGATTTCAAGCTGATCGACGGCTGACTCCAGTGCTGAGGGAAGTATCAATCGGATATGAACTAATGCTGACCAGCCAACCGTTCGTTGATCCAACTCGTCGGCCGATCGGTGCCGTTTGTGTCGGCGCGAATCAGTTCGTGTCCGGTACTATCGGATCGGTAGCTGACCGACGATCCGTCTGGTGGTGATTAGTGAGCAACTGTCTCGCGGCTACTATCCATTCCGAGCATGCTTTTCACTGATGAATTCCGTTGTACGTGCTCCATCTCGGTGGAGAAAACGGAACGCCAACTACATCATCAGCCACTGCCTCCGATATTGTCGGATTACCGTTTCCGATGCGACTGCTCGATTGTTCATGAACGGATCTTCTGTACGATATCCGTTCGAGATAACGCCTATCTGAAGGACCCATTCCAGAGACGTGTTTGTTCGCTCATTGGAATTCGCGGCTCGACTGACTCTCATTTTTACGAACGACAGTTATCAGCGGGAGAGGGGAGCACTTGGTACGATGGTCTCACACGACCGTCCGTCATTATCGGATAGAAATACAGCTGCGGTGGTAGTGATATTCCCTGGACGGCTATTCGGCTCCGTTGTGGCGCCGCCAGTGGCGGATTGTCGCTGCAGCGTGTCCCTCGTCTTCGTCGGCCATTTCGATTGCTGATTTGTACGCCTCGTGGACGGTGCTCGTGAGCGGTGTCGCGGTATTTGACTCTCGGGCGAGTGCCAGCGCGTAGCCGAGATCCTTGTGCCAGATTGCGAGACCACCCAACCCCTCGATAGCAGGAGCGAAATCGAGCGTGAAGTACTGCTCCCACACGTCCATCCCGAGGAATTCGTTCATGCGTTCGGGATCGATACCGTTGTTCCGGCCGAATTCGACGATCTCAGCGTCGATCGCCTGCTGGCCCGCATACCGCATCTGAATCATCAGCTTGAACGTCTGTGCGTCGTGAGCGTCACCGATGCGGGTGTGTGCCTCACTGATCGTATCGAGCACCGGCCGTACCTCGTCGTAGTCCGACGGTGACCCACCGACCATCATATGGATCCCGTCACCGCTCGGTGCGTTTCGAGTGAGCGGGGCTGTAACGAAGCCAGCACCACGCTCGGCACACTTCTGCTCGTACTCGGTCGCAGCCTCCGGGCCAGTCGTACTCGTATCGATGACACACTGGTCTGAATCGAGTGTTTCCACCACTCCCCGTGGCTCACCTTCCATGACCGACTGCACCTCGGAATGACCGGGGAGGGCCAATACGACGACGTCGGCACCAGCAGCCACCGCAGCGGGTGAATCAGCGGCCTCAGCACCACGTTCGAGAGCGTATTCGAGTTGCGACTCGTCGATGTCGTATGCGGTCACGGGATACTCAGCTGACCGAAGATCGTCGACGAACAGTTTCCCGATAAATCCGACGCCAATGAGTCCAATCCGTCTCATAGAAGAATTCGCCGCTGCGAACTGTATAAATCCATGTGTTTGTTGTGAAATTCCCCCGGAATAGCACTCTCGGTCAGCGTTGTGCTCCTTACAGACGATTCTCCAATGGACCGGTGTCAACCACTGATTGTACGACGGTGTTCGCTTATCGTGAATGTACACGTGCCGTCGCTCACGGTGCGTTCTTTCGATATTTCACAGAGCACAGTCATCTACTCCACCGAATGCGGTCATATTTCCAGAGTAGACTCGAAGAAAGCGGTTGTCTCATTCTATCGTTCCTGTTTGTTCCTGCGGTGTCATTTCTGTCTATTTCGGGTCTCTCACTTCGTCAGTCGACCGAACTGGTCATTTTGCGCTATGCTATACGATACATCGATCCACAGAAAAATAGTGACCAACGTATCGTTACGAAAGTAATGATGTAATGAGTGGTGAGGGAAGACAGCGGCAGGGAACTCCCGAGTGGATCGATTATCTCGCGGAGGAACGTACCAATCGCTTTGTGTTTGGATTCGTTATAAATTTCCACCCAGAAGGGTTGATAGGATATCTGGTGATTTTATTGGCTTCTCGGCGACAACTGAAGCAGGTCCGTCGTGATTGCGTCCTCAAACAGCATTATTCGACTCACCGGTGTAACGTACGACGGTAGATAGCGAACGATCACTAACCGGTCTGACTCTAGGTCGTGGTTGAGGGTAAATGGATTGGGAACAGTAAATACTGGCACGTGTATCGATTTTGCTGGTGAGATGGTTCGTGTCTTTGATAAGTATCTGTGTTACCGCACCCCACACTGTCTGTAGTGTGTATCGGTTTCGAAATAAAAAATACATAGATATCGGATGTTCAATGTTCGCATTGGTCTTAGGGGATAACCGGTGGGGCTAGTGATGTTTCTTGGTTCAATATTTGGGAATTCACTTCTACAGGGTAATCGCACCAGTGATCCACAGCGCTACCTAACGCTGGACCGAACGCTTTTGACTGTCCTAAGCATGGGACACGGTAACTCATGCGTACAATACCGAGCGGCAACGTGATCATCACCTGTGCAGTGACAGGAGCGATACACACACCAACGATGTCGTCTGCGCTCCCTGTTACGCCCGACGAAATCGCAAATGCGTGTATCGAGGCCAGTGAGGCTGGTGCGGCTGTCGTCCACGTCCATGTCCGAGACCCCGAGACCGGTGAACCGAACCACGATCTCGATCTGTTCGATGAAATTGCTGGTAGAGTACAGGCAGAAACCGATGTGATCATCCAGCCGACGACCGGTGGCGCACCGACGATGTCGCCCGAAGAACGTATTCAGGTCGTGAATCGTCTCGAACCGGAGATGTGTTCGTGCAACATGGGATCAATCAACTTCGGGCTGTATCCCATGCTCGACGCACACGACGAGTGGGAGTACGACTGGGAGCCGGAGTATCTCGACGGAACGACGGATCTCATCTTCCAGAACACGTTCGAGGATCTTTCGGTGATGCTGCAGACGATGAACGAGTACGGAACGGTGCCGAGTCTCGAGTGCTACGATGTCGGTCATCTCTACAACCTGAAACACTGTGTTGAGCAAGGATGGATCGAACCACCGCTTCACATAGAATTCGTGTTGGGCATTCACGGTGGAATTGGTGCGGATTCGAAGAATCTTACGCATATGAAACGGGTGGCAGACGACCTCTTTGGCGACGACTACTCCTTTTCGACCATTGGCGCTGGTAGCATGGAGTATCCACTCACGACGCAGGCCGTCTCGATGGGTGGTCACGCCCGCGTTGGGTTAGAGGACAGCCTCTATCTAGCGCGTGGAGAATGGGCACCGTCAAACGCTGCGCTCGTCGAGAAGATGGTCTCGCTCGCGTGGGAGATCGCTGGCCGAACCCCGGCGACGACTGAAGAGGTGCGTGAGTTCCTCGATCTGAAAGGGACCGACAAGGTTGCGTTTGCCTAATTAGTACATCACAATACCGGCAGTCACATTCAGATCTTGCCCGGTCATCCGATCGGCACGTTCTGAGCAGAGAAATAGGACCGCGTCTGCCACATCTTGGGCGGTGACAAACTCGTCCATTGGCGAAACCTCACGGAACGCTCGTTCGACCTCCTCGTACGGACGACTCTGGCTCTCAGCCTGTCCCTTCATTACGTTCTCTAAGCGTGGACCGCTCACACTCCCTGGACAGACGGCGTTCACCGTTACATCGCGCTCGGCGAGCTCGACGGCGAGCGTTCGTGTGAATCCGAGTACGCCCATCTTCGATGTGACGTAGGGTGTGCGGTCCCGAAGCGGGCGCTTTCCGCTCATCGAAGAGAGATTGATGATCCGACCGCCGCCTCCGAGATGGGGGATTGCGGCCTTACTCGCTGAATGCATCGCTCCGAGGTTGACTTCGAGTGTTTGCATGAATGCTTCGTGGGAGATCTCTTCACAGGGTTTCGTCGGGCCTGCCCGGCCGACGTTGTTCACGAGGATGTCGAGACCGCCAAACTCCCTGATCGCGCGATCAACGAGTGCGCTGGTCACACTGGGATCGCTTGCGTCACCCTGCAACGTCACAACATTCCCGTCGTTGTTCATGGTCCGGACCGAATCGAGCGCGTCGGCGTCCACGTCGTTGACGGCTACGTTTACGCCAGCTCGCGTGAGATGATCGGTGATCTGTCGTCCGATGCCTGTACCAGCGCCCGTGATGGCCGCTGATTCGCCCGGAATCGTGAGGTCTGCGTGTGGCACGTCCTGCTACCTTCTCTCGAGCAATAAAATACTATTGACGGTAAATGAATAGAAACAGTAACGCACGGGAGCGACCGCGCTACCAATTACTGTTCAATCTAATAGAATCAATTTATCGAGAGTGGAGATTCGGGAACTTGGCGCGAATCCACGAGTCAAGCGAGTCGATTTTGCATACTACTGTGTGCCGCCGATCTGCAGAATCAGGAGAAGGTATGATCCGGTGTACAACCCCACAGTAGCAGCAGAACGCTCATCACAGGTCGGACACGATTCATATTCACTTTCGTGACGGTAGGGTAACGTAGTTATCAAAAATGCACGTTAGTACGCTTGGAGAGAACCCGGCTCACATCATGAAAACAAAACAAATTTGGGCAAACTTATCGGTGCAAGATGTTGAACGAACCAGGGAGTTCTACAGCGCACTCGGCTTTCGATTCAATGACGGTGGTGACAAGGGTGATGAATTGGCCAGCTTTGTAGTTGGTGACAATGATTTCGTGGTTCATTTCTTCGCTGAAGAAATATTCAAAAGTGAGAGAGGTATTGATAGTGACATCGCAGATTTAAACAACGGCAATGAAGTGATGTTCACGGTATCAGCAGACAGTCAAGAGGATGTGGACGAATGGGCAAGAGAGGTAGAGAACGCAGGCGGCACGCTATTTAGCGAACCTCAGACAGTCATGGAAACGGAACCGTGGTACGGTTGTGGCTTTGCGGACCCAGACGGCCACAAGTGGAACGTGTTTTATAATGGAGGGTAATATCAATCGAAATTCCTCGACGACTACAGATGGGTCAACGTAGAGGTTCCGTAGACTCACAGCGCTCTAGTTGTGCGAACAATCCACCGGTCGCTGCACGCTGAACACTTACTACAGATCAATCTCTGATTGTTCGTCAGAACATTCTGTCCCGCTGGTAGTTCACATCAGAAGACTAATACATCGCTGACGATATATTCATTATATAGTGAATATGGGAAATGGTGCTACAGAAGAGACACAGCAAACAGAGGGAAGTGTGATCATCTGTGGTGCTGGAATTGCGGGTCTCACACTGGCGTGGTGGATGGATCGAATAGGGTGGGACGTTCTCGTTCTCGAAATCGCGTCTGGACTGCGCGATGAGGGTTACATGATCGACTTCCTCAGCTCCGGTTATGATGTGGCAGAACGAATGGATCTCATACATCGGCTGGAGGAGGTTCAGCAGCCAGTTTCAGAAGTTGTAAACGTGAACGAGAACGGCGAGCGAGTGTCAGAGATGGATTATGAGTTGTTCCGACAGCTGCAAAATGGGCGTCTGTTGGCACTGATGCGAGGTGATCTCGAGCGAGAACTACACGCTGCTCTCTCTGATGATGTCGAGATTCGCTACGGGCTCACGGTCGATGAGGTGCAACAGGATGAGCAAGCGGTGGACGTGACACTCTCCGATGGAACCCGTGAGAGCGTCGAGTTGCTCGTCGGAGCCGATGGCATTCATTCCCGTGTGCGCGAACTGGTGTTCGGTGATGAGAGCCAGTACCTCCGATATTTGAAGTATCACACTGGCGCATTCATCTTCGAAGACGAGTCTATTCGACGGAAACTCGATGGACAGTTTCAGAACTTGACCGTTCCCAACCGCACTATTGGGTGTTATCCCCTACAAGACGGCACGCTGGCTACGTTTTTCGTCCATCGAACACCGAATGCAGAACGACCGCCGTCGCCGTATGAGACACTGAAACAGCGATACGGAGATCTCGATTGGATCGTTCCCGAGCTACTCGAACACTGTACAGACGTTGATAGCATCTACTACGATCAGGTCGCACAAATTGAGCTCCCTCGTTGGAGCAAGGGCCGTGTGACGCTTGTGGGGGATGCCTGTCAGGCCGTTTCCCTGTTAGCGGGACAGGGTGCGTCTTTGGCGATGGGTGGTGCCTACGTACTGGCCCAAAAACTTCGTGACGATGGACCGATCGAGGAACGTCTCAATCGATACGAATCGCACATGAAGCCAGAGATTCAGGAAAAGCAAGCCGCTGGCCGACGAGCAGCGAAATGGCTCTTTCCCCCGAGTCAGTGGCATATTACGGTCCGTGATACCGCTCTCAAAGTGGCTCGATACCCCGGCGGATCTCACCTCCTCAAACCAGTCCTTAAGATGGGAACCGAGAGCGTTGTCAACGGGATCTGAGTTGCCCTCGGGGTGTGACCGTCATCGATCGTCGGGCCACGCGACGCTTAGACCGAGCATGAGCGCCGCGATCCACGTCCCAATAGCAGTGACAATGTAGTAGAGTGACCCGCTCGTTCGTGCGTGTAACGTACTGTTGATCGTTCCAATCACGACAAATGAGAGAAACACCGTGATACCAAACCGCCAGACTGTCTCTGTTCGGATATTCGGAAACGTATAATCGACATAGCAAGCGACACACACTGCAACGAGGCTTCCCAGTTGCATCGTCGATCCAAATGGTTCGTTAATCAGAGAAACATCGAGGATAGTCCCGAGTCCAGCATGTATTGCAAGCCCGAACGCACACCAGAGTGAAACTAATCGAGCAGTGTTCGAAAAACCATTCCTGATGTTCTCAAACGCGCTTTCGTCACTCATCGGTCAGGGCAAAGAGTGTTCCATCGAGCATCACGTACAACGTATCGCCAACGACGATCGGCGAGTTCTGAATGCTTGCTGCTTCGGATTTTCTCACGAGAAATCGCTCTGCTCCGGTTGCTGTGTCGAACGCAACGACGCCGTGTTTGAGACCAACGTAGAGCGTCTCTTCAGTGAGCGCTGGTGCGCTTCCTGTGGTGATCGCTTCTTGTTTCCTGCTCCACCGGATATCTCCAGTGCTCGCGTCGAGGGCGAGTACACGGTTCGTCTCGCCAACTGCGAGGTAGACTGTTGTTCCATCTGAAACTGGTTTGAGTTCCGCTCCAGCTGTCGCCAGTGAGTGCGTCCAGAGTGTCGATCCGTCGGTGAGATCCAGCGCGTACAACGGTCCTGTCCCGTAATACACCGTCTCGTTCGTGACGCACGGCCCAATCCGATACGCGTCGTTGCGCTTTATTTCTCGTGTCCATTCTACGGACCCTGATGCTGCGTCAACAGCACCGAAGACGCCGTCGTAGCCAATCGAGCCAACCAGCTGTCCCTGTGCGTACGCTTTCGGGTGCAGCCTTGTCTCTGCTTTCCAGCGTTCGAGTCCCGAGCTGGCGTCGACGGCAGCGAGTACGTCGCCATACGAGATATACACTGTATTACCCACACGAAGCATCTCGTCGAGACTGGTGGTTTCGTACTCCCACTGCGCATTCCCGTTGGCTGGATTGACCGCGTAGAGATCGTTCGCTCCGACGAACAGCTGGCCGTTACCAAGGACTGGAGACACTCCGGTCGACAGTTGTTCGCCACCCCACGGAAGCGTTCCGAGTCGGGTAAGCTGCCACTGTCTCTCTCCCTCTATCGCGTCGACTGCGGTGAGCGAATGGTGTGACGTGACGTAAATCTGTTCGCCTGAGCTGATGAGCTTTCGCCGCGTTAATTGCTCCTCGCCGAGTTCGGTTTGCCATGCGACCGCTGGCTCTCGTGTCGGGCCAGTTTCACTCCCAGCGTATCCGGTTCGTGCTGGATCGTGTTGTTCCATCGGCCACGCATCTCGTTCGACCGTCACAGCATGAGGGTGACTTTTGAACCAGCGTTGCGGAAGAACGCTGCTTCCGATTGCGAGGCCGATGCCGACCGCAAAAGTCTGGCGACGGGTAAGCGGGGACCGATCTTGAAGCACAAGTGGTAGTTCTCGTCACACTATATCATTTCACTGATTCGTGACTAGATTAATTTAGGGCGGGTTGTTTGCGATGAAGACGAGGAATACGTCCAGCGTGAGCGATCTATACTGATGTCACCGATCGATATCGCTCACCGCCGGGAAGTGGTGCGAGTCTGGTCACGTTCGACCGTCCTGAGATGGTCGATGCGCTCGTCGGTTGCTGGATGGGTTGCCAGTGCAGAGCGGAGGTATCGCTCGTACAGCCGGTGATGGACCCGTCGAATCCGGAGTCGAGGACCCCAGAGGATCGGTCGGCGTCCCTCGTAGGTGAGTTTCGGTCCCCGTTCCTCGTTCGAATCGGGAACGATCGATAACGAGGCAAGCGCAGCCTCACGAGCGTCCCGGTCGGGCGCTGAGGGAACGTCATCGTCGAGCGTCTTGAGGGCGCTCGCTAGCGCTGCAGAATCGCCGAGCAACGCGCTTGCGCCGCGGTCGGCGGCGATTTCTCGTGAACGAGACAGCGAGGCGACCAGTAGGCGGCCGACTCCCCAGAAGGCGTAGGAGCAGATCGCAACCACCAGCAGGGCGAAATGTCCCATACTACGGAGCGTCCGTCCGAGGTTCCGAGCACTCGCTAGTGGGAGTTCGACGAGCGTCATCACGGTCGCATCGCGGTTCTTGATGTGTGCGACCTCG
Organism: Halocatena marina; assembly: GCF_023276375.1. Taxonomy (GTDB): domain Archaea; phylum Halobacteriota; class Halobacteria; order Halobacteriales; family Haloarculaceae; genus Halocatena; species Halocatena marina. Next base: position 3,646,196 of record NZ_JALLPK010000001.1, read on the forward strand.
TGGGCGACGACGGCATCCAGTTCGTCGGCGTCAAGCGCGTCGAGCAACCCTGTTGAGACGACGAGTTTCGTGTCGTCGACCGAGATGCCGGTCGTCATCGCCAGCGGGCGCTCACGGTCAGTAATATACACAGACGGGGTCGGAATATCGGCGATCTGTGCGATCCGTGTGACCGTTGCGTGGAGGTCAGGGTACGCCGCTGGACCAACGGGAAAAGCGTCGAACGTCTCGGCGGCGTCCTTTCGCAATGCTCGCCAAAGAATGATGATGCCTACAATGAGCGTCATCACGCCACCGAGAGCGAGCCGGTGTTCGAAGGGCAATTGAAGACCGAATAGTCCACTAAACCATTCGACCCCCCACGCTAAGAAGACGGTGATGCTGGTGGCGAACGCAGTTGTGAGCGCTGCCAGCGCGAGCAGTGTTAGTGCCATCCGTCGTTGGAGGTGTCTGTCAAGAGACCAATCCATGCGTCTATTTCGTGACAACACAGTATAAATCTTCTCGTCGTCATCGTGTGCAGAGATGTCGGAACCAGACGGCTATGAGAGCACGCAGGCTCTTCGAAACAGAATACACCAAATAAGTGAGTACAATCTACGAACTGCGGCCGTTGAACCACCATAACGAAGCTCCATTGATGGTTCGTTCATCGATACTCGTCATTTTCATCAAAATTCTGTTCTCGATGTTTACTTGTCTATTGGGAACAATCTGGTCGGTGTGTTGAGGAACCATCAGATTTATACCTAGTGTCATCCACATTCTGCGTGAAACGTTCTATGGCCGACCGGCATGCGTGTCGTCCGGTGTTTGATCCGCTCGCGCCTCCCGCCGCGAAACGAGCCCGATAGCTGCAGCACTCGGGATCGTTTCGCTACGTTCTGTAGTTGAAATTCACTGACAGAACAAACACGCATATGCCAATCTTCGCTGAGATGCCGGTGTCCCACCGGGATTCTCTCGACCACGTATCGACTTTCACAGCACAGATATATCGCTTGCGGTCACACCGACCGCTTGGAGGGGAGCCGAGAATCACGGGTGATGGCCGATGACCACCAGCACGGCCGATGAGCCGTCGTTGTGGCGAAATCAAAACTTCTGGCGATTCTTCGCTGGGCAGTTCGTGACGAACGCCGGCGACAGCCTCTACACCGTCGCTATTCTGTGGCTCGTCTTTGAGCTCAGCGGTTCAACTATCCTCTCTGGGATTGCGAATGCGCTGTTGTTGCTCCCGTGGCTCTTGCAGATACTCGCCGGGCCGATCGTAGATCGACTGCCACTCAGACCCATCCTCGTCGGATCACAAGCTCTGCAGGGAATCGTCGTGCTCGTGCTCCCGCTCGCCGCCGTGACAGGCAGGCTGAGCGTCGGTGTGCTGCTCGCGGTCGCCTCGGTGCTAACGCTGACAACGGTGCTGATGGCACCGATGCAGGCGACGCTCGTCCCACGAATTGTCGCCGACGCGCGGCTGTCGCGGGCCAACTCTGCGCTCTCGACTGTCACGCTCGGACTGGACATGGTGTTCGACGCCCTCGGCGGCGTGTTTATCGCTGTCTTCGGCGCAACGACGCTGTTCCTGTTCGATTCAATCACGTTTGCCGTCGCGGGTCTACTGTTCGCCGGAATCACAGTGCCGGTGTCCTCCACGGACGGAGAGCCTGAAGCCACTAACGAGTCGGTGTTCGGATCGTACGTCGCCGACCTGCAGGCGGGGGTTGACGTACTCCGTGGGAGCGTGTTCGTCGATCTGGTGCTTATGACGGCCGTTTTCAACCTCGCTACCGGAGTAACGCTTGCAATCCTACCAGCGTTCGGTGATGCGCGCGGTGGACCCGCTGTCTATGGGTTGTTGCTCGGCGCGCTCGGTATCGGCCGACTCGTCGGATCACTCGTCGCACCCTTCTTCGAGCGTGTTGCGTACGGCCGGCTGAAGCTTGTCGGTGAATCACTGGCCGCCTGCTGCTGGTTTGCCGCGGCGCACGCACCGTCACCCTCGCTCACCGTCGTCCTGTTCGGACTCGCGTGGGTTCCTGCAGGCATCAGCGGTGTACTTACGGCGACGCTGAATCAGACCATGTTTCCGAGCGATCTCCTCGGACGTGTGTCTTCTATCAAGGGAACCGCCTCCGGAGCTACGCTGCCGCTCGGCTCACTCGTCGGCGGCCTCGTTGCCGAGGTGCTGGGCACGACGACCACGATGGGGCTGGCCGCGGCTGGGTTCGGGTTCACGGGACTGTACTTTCTTGTTCATCCGCAACTCCGGCGTCTCCCACCGGTCGCTGACGCCTCTCCTGAGACATTCGACGTGACAGTATCATCTTCTCACGATCAGGGGTAGGATGACGTACCTGTCCATATTTTTGTAGAGAGTGGGAGAGCTGCGTGATACGGTGTGTTGCCCTCTGTTTACCGATGGCAACTGGACCCATCATGACTCACTGAAAGACACACAATCGCTGTCTTCCGCAACTCTCGACATTTCACAAGTGTGATAGAATAGTAGATCTGATGCACGGATCAGTAGACGGATTTCCTTTCCAGATCCCGACTCTCTTGTGACACGAGACTGTGGAGAAGTCCGAAAGCAAGGCGGCGGCTCCCCCGACTGATCAATAGCATTGAATTGTTGACTTGTTTGTTAAATATCTTATCAGAAGTGGATTAGAGATGCACGTCTGTTCAAATATGCCTGAATGGGTGGAATTTATCTATTAGTGACTTGTGCTTCTATCTTACAGTTTAGTCGTACTCATGAAGGACGCCCTAAAACTACTCTGTACAGGAGATTTCCACCTCGGCCGCCACCCGAGTCGAATTCCGGACAGTTTGGATGGTCCCAAACTGTCTCCCACATCCGTTTGGTTGTCGATTGTCCAGAACGCCATCGACAGTGATGTCGATGCTGTCGTGATCGCTGGCGATGTCGTAGATCAGGAAAATCGGTACTTCGAGGCGTATGGAGCGTTTGAGGACGGGATTTCCCGACTCCACGAAGAGGAAATTCCAGTCGTCGTGGTAGCTGGGAATCACGACGCTGATGTTCTCCCAGAGATGATCGACAATCTCGACTTTGGTACCCTCCAGTTTCTCGGGAGGGACGGTGAGTGGGAACGCTGGACTCTCGAACGGGACGGCGAGCCGCTTGCGCATTTCGATGGGTGGTCGTTCCCGTCCGAACACGTCTACGAGTCACCGCTCGACGAGTACGATCTCCCAAAGGTTGATGGCGTACCTCACATTGGCGTACTTCACGCTGACCTCAACTCGCGTAAAAGTCAGTACGCGCCAGTCCAGTCTCGTGCACTCCGCGACACGTCGGCAGATGCCTGGTTACTCGGTCATATTCACAGTCCGGCGATCCAAATCGACTCACAGCCGCTGGCCCTCTACTCAGGATCACCACAACCTCTCGATCCAGGAGAACAGCAGACCCACGGCCCGTGGACAATCACAATTTCTCAGGCAGGGAAAGTGCGTGCTGAGCAGGTTCCTTTAGCCTCAGTTCGCTATGATCACATTTCAGTCGACGTGTCCGGTGCGGGCGACGCAGAAGAAGTGGCTTCCATACTTTCGGAGGAGATTACAGAGCGCGTTCGCTCCGAACTCGATACCAGCGCCTTGGAGGTCAGCCTCATCAGAGTTCGTCTCACAGGCCGGACGGATGCACACTCGGCGCTTGTTGATCAGCATCGATCGATGGAGCGTGAACTCAAGTTCAACGAGGATTCAGTTTCGATCCGGGTCGAATCGATCGAGGTCGACACCCGTCCAGCAATTGACCTCGAAGCCCTCTCAGAAGGAGACAACGCGGTCGCATATCTCGCTGGTCTCTTGTTAGAAATCGAGAACGGTGATCCTCACGAGAACTATCCGGACCTGATTGACGGTTCGTTGGCTGCGATGCATAAGGCTCACAATGCGAACGCATACACACCTCTCCGACGCGAAACCGAACTCGATGAGCCAGACGAAGCTGACGCAATCGAATGTCTCGAACAGCAGGCACGAGTGCTGCTTGACACCTTGCTCAGACAGAAGGAGGGTACTGCATGACTCGAGATCCGATCTGCTTCGAGGAGATTCATGTCACTCATGCTCCTGGCTTCGAGACCGGTGGCTTCGTTGTCGACAACCTGTGTTCTGGAATTAATGTTGTTCATGGACCGAACGCGGCAGGAAAAACCACGCTCGCCGAGGCTGTCGAATGGCTATGCTGGCCGGAGGCAGCCGACGAACGTGCCTCTCTCGTTGGGAGGTTCTCGATGAACAGTGATACGTGGCGGGTTGAGGTTGAGAATGGGCGCTCGACCTACCAGCGTGATGGTCAGGAGACAAATGGTCCGCGTCTTCCCCCGTCCGACCAATGCGATCGCTACCGTCTCTCGCTCTACGATCTACTTCAGCGGGACAACACCAACGAATCGTTTGCAGAGATCATTGAACGGGAATCGGCGGGTGGCTACGATCTCTCGACAGCACACGACACCCTCAGTTATTCGGACTCTCCGAGTAGAGCCAATAGGAACGTCGTTCAGGACGCAAAGGGAGCGATTCAGGAGTTGCATGAAGCGCGAAACGAGGTTGCTCAGCTTCACAAAGAGCAAGACAAACTCTCTCGGCTGCGTACTGAACTGGAAGCCGCGCGTCAAGCCCAAGAGCAGACAGAACTGCTAAAGCAGGCAATAGATCACGCGCAGGTTAGAAATGAGCTTAAACAGGCCGAATCGAGGCTCGACGAGTTTCCCGAGGCAGTAGAACGGGTCGACGGAGACGAGATCGACCACGTTCGTACTCTCGAAGACCAGATCGACGAGTGGACTACAAAGAAGACTGAGGCTGAGGAAACGAAATCGGATGCTCAGGAACGGCTTGCTGCGTCTGATCTTCCTGAGCAGGGTCTTCCGACCGGCCGTATTGACCATCTGAAGCGACTTCGTGATGATCTTGCATCCGCGGAGGACCGAAAGCGAGATCTCAAAGAGGATCTGGTAGACGCGAAACGACAGCGAGAAACTGCCCGAGAAGATATCCCCTTAGAGGTTGACAATAAAGATCTCGTCGACTTTGAACCAGTCACCTGGAAAACCATCTCGAAGTTCGCACGAGAGGCTGAGGAACTTCAGGCTGAACGGAACGAGAGGAACGCCATACAGCAACTACTCGCGGATGGAACGCACTCTGGTCCCGATCTATCGACCCTCCTGCGGGCGAGCCAATCGTTGGAAGACTGGCTGGCTACATCCGTCACCACCGATTCGAACGGCGGTTCCAAGGCAGTCCGAATCGCGGTGTTTTCGTCGGCTTCACTCGCGGCAGCGGGCATCGTGTTAGGGTTGTTGGTCCATCCGCTTCTGTTCTCTATTCTGCTTGTCGCTGTTGGTATCTTATGGTACGGTCTTCGTGATCGATCTCAGCTCTCGGACGGGAGCGACTCCCGAGAGCTACACCGTGAGTCGTTTCAAAAAACCGGCTTGAGACCGCCAGAGGGATGGAGTGATGACGAGGTCCGTACCCGTCTAATTAACCTTTACGACGAAATAGCGAAGCGTCAGCTTTCCGAACGGCGTACTGAGTGGCGCAATAGCCTTGCCACGGATGCTGAAACACTCGAACAGAAAGAACAAGCGCTAGCGCAAACTCGCACCAAGCTTCAGGAACAGTTGGGAGCAGCTCCAGACGCTTCTGATGTCGAACTCGTCGTGCTCTCTAAGCGAGTGCTTGACTGGCAGGATACCAATGACGAGGTTGAGGGCATTCTGGAGCGTATCGAGACCGTCAACGGGCAGATCGAGATGGCGCACGCGGAACTCCGAGTGAAACTCGAGCCCTACAGTTACGACGATATTGAGAGCTCTGGTAAGGCGACCGAGACGATCCGTCAGCTCGAAACCCGCGAGCAGCAACACGAAACTGCACAGAGAGACTTAGATCAGGCGACTCAGACGGTTCGAGAAGCGACCGGGAAAATAGACGATCTGGTCGACGAGCGCGACGAAATCTATGCAGATCTCGGTCTCGAGACTGATGATCACGACACGCTAGAGACACTCTGTGATCGAGTCGATGCATACAACTCGGTAAAATCGGACGTACGAAACGCCGAAATTCGGACGAAGACGGAGTTCGAGAAACTCAAAAGCTATCCGGAATTCGAACCGGAGCTTAAGACACGAGAGATTACTGATCTTCGAGGTGATCTTCGTGAGGCTGAACAATCGGCCGGAGAGTACGACGAACTACAGTCTCAAATAGCCAATATTAAAGCAGAAATCGGGCAAGCAAAGTCAGACAATCAAGTGGAAACCGCACTCACAAAGCGGAATCGGACGCTTGATGCGTTACAAGATCAACGTGCGGACGACTGTTCTGCGATGGTCGGCGATGCACTGGTCGATCACGTTCAAGAGGCAACGATGGAAACCAATCGTCCGGAGGTCTTCGAGCGTGCCCGAAACATCTTGACGACAATCACGAAGGGCCGATATCGGTTGGACTTCGACGAGAATGAAGCCACGTTCCGTGCATTCGACAAAAGCGAACAAACGGGGCTCGCGCTTGATGAACTTTCGAGTGGGACCCGTGTACAGGTCTTGTTGGCTGTTCGGATTGCATTCGTTGAACAACAAGAACAGGGAGCTCAGATTCCACTCCTCCTCGATGAGACACTTGCCAACACAGACGATCGCAGGGCGGAGATGATCATCGAATCAGTGATTGCTCTCGCGCAAAATGGGCGTCAGATCTTCTACTTCACCGCACAGGGCCACGAAGTCGCAAAATGGCTCGACGCTCTGACGGACACAAACGACCTCAATCACCAGATCATCGACCTTGTGACTGCCAGTAATATCGATAACGCTGTGCAGATCCCTGATCTGAAATCCACCGAGTCGTTCACTGCAGCGCCTCCCAGCCCAGACGGTCACGACCACGCTTCGTTTGGGGAAGCACTTGATGTGGAGTCGTTCGATCTTCACCGTGGCGTCGGCACAGCACACCTGTGGTACGTCGTTGATGACGTTGAGGCGCTCTATCAACTCTTAGACTCTGGAATCAAACGGTGGGGACAACTGGACAACCTGCTCAAGCGGGGTAACGGAAATCTTCTCTGGGACTCTGATCAGTTGGTGACCGCTCGAGAGAACGCGGCAGCGTTGAATGAGTTCGTCGCCGCTTGGAGGATCGGCCGCGGCAAGCCCGTAGACCGGGAGGTTCTCAACTCATCTGGCGCCGTGAGCGAAACTTTCATCGACGAAGTCTCCGAACTTGCAAAGGAACTGGAAAGAGATGGCAGTCAGATCGTCGAAGCCTTGCACGGCGGCGAAGTGAACTTATTCCGGAGCGGAAAAGCAGACGATCTAAAGATCTATCTCGAAGAAAACGAGTATATTGTACCACAAGACACGCTGGATCTGGTGCAGATTCGTGCCCGGGTTGTCGAGCGATTCATTGATGAAGGTGTCCCCCGCGAAGAGGCCAAAGACAGGACCGACGAACTGCTATTACGACTAAGCGAGAACTGACTCTCTCTTACTGACCTCTGCGACAATCACGGTACTCAGACGCCGATATCGATGGGGATTCGTGTGTCTCACAGACCAAGTCTGTATAGCGAAATGGAGTTCATCATAAGAGACACCAGAGAATTATATACTGAGAGACAGTAGATCTATTATGGTCGAAGGAACGTTAACTGTTAATCCAGGTCAACCGGTAGTATTCACGTTTACTGTCACAAACACCACAGATCAGCCGGTTTCGCTTCGGTTTCAGGACGCCTGCAAGGCCGACTTCGTGGCACGCGTGGAGGATACAGAGCGCTGGCGATGGAGTGTGGGACAGATGTTCGCACAAATCCTTGAGGAAGTTTCCCTCGCGCCGAACGAGCAAACGACGTTCGAAGCAGCGTGGGACGATCCAGATCCTGGTTCGTACACCGCGCACGCGGAGCTTATGGCGAACAATACCACTTGCGAAGCTGAAACAACGTTCTCCGTCGAATAATACGATCAGCAAGCGACCATACGGTACACGAATCGGCTCTTTTGAATCTTGCCAATGGAGAATACTATCCTATCCGATCTCAATCGAGCAGGTCGATGATCTCTCGGGCGACTTGCCGGACGGATTCGTCGCTCGATAACTCATTTTCCCAGCCGAGATCGAGGAGCTTGTCGATCGGGAGCAAAACGGTCGAGACGTCACCGGTCCACCCACGCTCACCACCAGTGTACTCGTAGTCGGGATCGAGTCCCATCTCCTCGCTTACGATTTCGGCAACACGATCGACCGACGTTGTCGACTGTGTTGCGAGGTTGTAGATGTTGACGGGTTCATCAGCATGCTCGACGATATGACACATCGCGTCGACGCACTCCTCAACGTGCATGTAGGACTTTTCCTGTTTCCCGTTTCCGAGGATTGTGAGTGTTTCAGGATTCGCATCGAGTTTTTCGACGAAATCGGGAACGACGCCTGCTCCGAATCGTGGCCCGACGATGTTCGCAAATCGGAACGTCCAGACGGTGAAGTCGTGGGTGTGTCCATACACTGAAAGCAGCGATTCGTCGGCGAGTTTGGTCGCACCGTAGATACTGATCGGTTCGAGTGGGCCGTACGTCTCTGGGGTTGGCTCTCCTGCCTCACCGTAGACTGTACACGACGACGTGAACGCGATGTTCGAGACGCCGACTTCGTCCATCCGTTCGAGAATGTTGTACGTCATCTCTCCGTTGGCTTCGAACTGCGCTCGGGGTTCGTCGGTGTCGACGTACTTATCGGCCGCTGCGAGATGGAACACGCCATCGACATCTTCTGTTATAACATCGGCGACGAGGGACCGATCGGTGAGGTCTCCCTCGACGAACGTCACACCGTCGGGAACCGATTTACGGATACCGTTCGAAAGATCGTCAACGACGAGCACGTCGTTGTCGACAGCGAGTCGGTTGGACAGTACTGATCCGATGAGTCCTGCTCCACCAGTGACAACGAGGCGTTTCCCGGTGAGTTCCATAGCGAGAGTGGTGCGGGTTTCCGTAAGTGTATTCCGATCACCGAGCGGTCACACGTCCACATCAACGGGTCGAAACCCCCTAATCACGCCCGCTGCTAGGCGTGCTATGAGAGAACACGAAATAATCGTCCTCCGACTCGGACATCGACCCGGACGGGATAACCGGATGACAACCCACGTTGGACTCACCGCGCGCGCACTCGGAGCCGACCGCGTGGTTTTGACTAATGGTGCTTCTGGCTCCCGCGATACCATCGATGACATTACCGAACGCTTTGGAGGTCCATTCACTGTTGACCTGACTGAGGAACCGAACCGGCTCCTCCAGACGTTCGAGGGTACGATTGTTCATCTGACAATGTACGGACTTCCAGTACAAACAGTCGAAGAAGAGATCCGAACAGTGACGCAGAACGAACCGCTGCTCGTGGTCGTTGGAGCCGAAAAGGTCCCATTCGATGTCTACGCGTGCGCTGACTTCAACGTCGCAGTCACGAATCAACCCCATTCCGAAGTCGCAGGACTTGCTGTCTTTCTCGATCGGCTGTTCGACGGCAGTGAGCTCGAACGCGAGTGGACTGGCGCTGATCGGCGAGTCGTGCCGAAAGAGACTGGCAAAAAGGTCGTCCCGACCGATCCCGCTGGCGAGGAATAACAATCAAAACCGCGTATCAGCTGGACTGAGAGCAGATAAACCAATAACGAATATACGAAAGCGGTACTTCCAAAGGATAGATCGTTGCTCTCAATGCAAGGGTTCGTGGTCGATCGATTGACCCGACGTTGAGACTGTGCGGTAGATTTCAAGAGTAACCACACATTAGCGATCGCACTCCCCAATTTCCGGAGGATCGGTCCTTGTTCGATTGTAGCAACACGACCAATTTCAGGAAGCCCAGAGGGTCGGTCGGTATGAAATTACGCCTGCAATTCGACGATTTCGATACGATGTTCGAAGGGATCACGGAACGAAAACCGTTCTCGGCCTGGAATCGGCGTTTCATCCGTGATCTCGACACCATTTTCTTCGAGATGCGCTCGTGTCGCATCGAGGTTGCTGACTTCGAATGCGGGATGACGTTTTGACCGTCTTGAATCGTTCTTTTCGATACCGAGATGGAGTTCGATACTGTTCGCTCGGAACCACAGTCCACCGTTGGAGCGGAGTGCTTCTGGCTTGGAAATCTCCTCAAAACCGAGTAGCGTTTCATAAAACTCGCGTGCCTCCGGTTCAGTCCCCACTGGAATGCACAACTGCACGTGGTCGATCTGTTTCCAGTCAATCATTGTTCGCAGTCCTACTACTGGATGGGTATAGTTTTTAACCCGCTACAATTCTCGAATCTATTCGAGAAATCACCATGGATCCGAACGTGCTCTCACTCCTCGATGAGCTTCGAATTCTCGGACAGAACGGGCTTCGGTACGCCGACAATCACTATGACGAACAGCGGTACAGACGACTTTTGGAACTCGTTGCGGAGTACTACGGTGAGACGCTCGCGCTGCCTCCCGAGGAGGTACACGAACAGCTCGCGGCGGAAATCGGTCACGTTACACCAAAAGTGGGAGTCGGAGCTGCTCTCTTCGATGACGACGGAAAGATATTACTCATGAAACGACCCGATCGGGGCGAATGGAATGTGCCCGGTGGCTTCGTTGATCCCGGAGAGGGCCCCCAGCAGGCTGTTCGTCGTGAAACACGGGAAGAGACCGGACTCGCTGTCCGAATCAATGAATTGGTTGGTGTATATCACCTACCAGCGACCGAACAGTACGTCAACGAAGTCGTTGGCATTGCCTATCTGTGTGAACGCACTGGCGGCGAACTTCAGGGATCTGTAGAGAGTACTGCGCTCCAGTATTGGCATATCGAGAATGTTCCCGAGTGGCATCGAGACGCCCACGCTCTCGCAGCCAATGCACACGACGTATGGCACAGGAAACACGCAACGTCTCCGTGACAATCTTTTTCTAACCGGTCAAATCTTGTCCGGCAATCCCCTCCCATTCACTCAATTTTGTTATCACATCCAAAATCATTTGGCACATATCGATACAGAAGCTCTGGTGCTTGTACTTTCACAAAAATAAGAATAGTAAAGTGAATCATCATTTAACATGTATTTTTATACAGGTGTAGATTCATCTGTGCGGTGGGATGTATCGTGATAAGTGATACCGAACTACAGAACATGTACGAGTGGATGGTAACGGCTCGTCACTACGAAGAACGCCTTCAGGAGGAGTATTTGGAGGGAAAGCAGCCAGCGTTCGACATCTCGGCCGGACCGATCCCGGGTGAACTCCATTTGGCTGCCGGTCAAGAGGCCGCCGCCGCTGGGGTGTGTGCTCATCTCCGCGATAGCGACACCGTTACTGCACCTCATCGCCCACACCACGTCGCCATCGCCAAGGGCGTCGATCTCAAGCGGATGACTGCCGAGATCTTCGGTCGCCGTACCGGACTGTCGAAGGGGAAAGGCGGTCACATGCATTTGTTCGATCCGGCGGTGAACTTTGCAGCAAGTGGTATCATCGCCGAGGGCTGTCCGCCGGCTGTCGGCGCCGCGCTCGCATCGAAAAAACGCGGCGAGGACAGCGTTGCTGTCGCCTATCTCGGCGATGGCGCAATCAGTCAAGGAGGGTTTCTGGAATCGCTCAATCTTGCGAGCGTCCACGAGTTACCAGTACTCTTCGTGATCGAAGACAACGACTGGGCGATCAGCATGCCCAAAGAGCGGGTTTCAGATGTCAAAAACGGTGCCCAGCGCGCCGATGGCTTTGGTCTTCCGGGGGTCCGTGTCGACCACGACGACGCGTGTGCAGTCTACGAAGCCGCAGCGAAAGCAGTCGGGCGTGCACGTGACGGTAACGGCCCAACCCTCCTCGAAGTGCAGGTCCACCGCCGGATGGGTCATTTCATGGGGGACGCCGAAGCCTACCGACCCGACGCCGACACGGAGCGGGCGAAACAGCGCGATTCGATCGAACGGATGGAAAGAACCCTCCAAAACGCGGGTATCGACGCGATCGACGAGATTCGAGAGCGCAGTCATGCACGGGTCGAGGAAGCGATCGAGTGGGCGAAAGAGCAGCCAGAACCCGAACCAGAGGAGGCCTACGAGGACGTTTTCACGAATCCACCTCCAGGATGGCATCCAGATCCCGAGCCGACCCCAGCCGAATCAGCAGGAGGTGATGACTAATGTCGGATTCGGAGACGGCTCCAGAGCGCGAACTCACGATGAGTCGGGCGATCGTTGACGCCATTGCGTCCGAAATGCGTGCAAACGACGACGTGTTCGTGATGGGCGAGGATGTTGCCGACTATGGCGGCATCTTCGACAGCACTGAAGGCTTGCTTGAGGAGTTCGGGCGAGAGAAAATCATGGACGTACCGATCAGCGAGACTGGGTTCATTGGTGCTGCTGTCGGAGCTGCACAAGTCGGAATGCGTCCCATCGCGGAGCTGATGTTTGCCGATTTCTTCGGTGTCGGGATGGATCAGATCTACAATCAGATGGCGAAGAACACCTACATGAGCGGCAGCGGGGTACGTGTGCCGATGGTGCTCATGACAGCTGTTGGTGGCACCTACAACGACGCCGCCCAGCATTCCCAGACGTTGTACGGTACGTTCGCACATCTGCCGGGGATGAAGGTGGTCGTGCCGAGCACCGCAGCCGATGCGAAGGGATTGATGCACGCGGCGATACGGGACGATGACCCTGTGGTGTATATGTTCCACAAGCGGCTGATGGGTATCGGGTGGATGCCAGCGCCTGATGGACCAAAGACACCGGTCTCCGATGAGGACTACACGATCGAGTTCGGCAACGCGGACATCAAGCGTCGTGGCGACGACGTGACCGTGGTTACACTGGGTCTCCACGTCCATCGCGCGCTGGAGGCGGCCAACGATTTGGACGGCGAGATCGACACCGAAGTCATCGATCTCCGGACACTGGTCCCGCTCGATACGGAGACGGTGCTCGAATCCGTCCGAAAGACTGGTCGGCTCGTGGTCGTTGATGAAGACTATCACTCCTTTGGCGTCTCTGGCGAAATTGTCGCCCGTGCTGCAGAGGGTGGACTTGATGACCTTTCAGCTGTTCGTCGGGTAACGATGCCGGATACACCCATTCCATACGCGCGACCACTCGAACAGGAAGTCAATCCCGGAGCAGACGACATCGCAGACGCGATCCGAGGCGTTACCGAATGATTCCCCCCAAATGAGCGGAGATACTATCCCAGTTGATTCGGAGGCAGTATGGCCCGCTGATGCCGAAGACGTCGAGGAAGCAGTCGTGTCGAACTGGTTCGTCCGTGAGGGCGCAGCAGTAACCCAAGGAGATGCAATCGCCGAGATTCAGATCGAGAAGGTGAGTATCGATGTGCCTGCACCGACAACAGGCACACTCACTGACATCGTGATCAGTGAACACGACGAATTTCGACGAGGTAGCGTGCTGGCGCGAATTACTCCGGACTGACTGAGCCACGCTATTCGACGCGGAGTTTCACAACAAGTTCGGACCCGCCCGCCAGCGCTTCGATGAGATCGCGGTCCAGTTCAGCAGCGGCGGTGTCTGCACCAACCATCACAGTGCGATCATCCACGTACTCACTCGTTCGAACGACCATCCCTCGGTCGTTTTCGAACGTGAGATCGGGATGTCCACGACCCGTAACGGTCTGCTCGTATTCGTCGGTAGCGAGATGGGCGGTGATCGTCGAATCGTGATCGCGGCACGCATTAACGAATGTGTCCGCGAAGTCACTCGGGACGCGATCAGCTTCGATCGCAACGATACAGTCACCAGCGGGAGTGAGCCAATCGTCACTCGTCACTTCCAGCGTGCTCGTGTGCTGGCAGCTCACATGTTCGTGACCACGCGCGCGGATCGTCTCTGTGTATGTACTCATTGAGTACCACGCTCGTACCGTCGCCGGTCAGATAGTCCTGACTAGTTCGTTCTTACCTCAGACAGAGGGCCAGTTTTAGGTTCTGATTTATGCAGATAATGCAGACCTACCACTACGATCAATCGAATGGTTTATATACTATCCGAAAATCGTGTTAATCGTTGACGAGGCTTGTACCCTGCGTGTACGGGGCTCTCATCGATTTCGGTTGGAGAAAGGTTTAAGTAATTCCTATCAGTATGTGTTACTACCAGAACGCCTCCAGCGTCTCGAGGGTATCGTTCGGCGACCAGCATGAACAAACGAACTACTTATCCGAAGGTTGCCACACGTCGTCAGCCCTTGCTATCGCCGGAGGCGGTAATGGATAGCGATCAAACCAACCATGGCACAGTCAATCGATAAATCGAAGAACGTAGATCTTACAGACGAGGACCTCGAAAACAAATCCAAAGGAGAGTTGATCAAGCGCGCAGGTCAACTCCGTGATCGACGCAACGAACTCAATCAGAAAGCGTCCGAGCGAGCCTCGAAGCGAGACGAGTTGAACGCGAAGACGCGAGAGAAAGTCGATGAAGCCCAGCATCACCGCGAGCAGCGAGATGAGCTGAACTCGCAGGTGCAAGAGCACAAACAACAGCGCAACGAGCTGAACGCGGAAGCAAACGAGCTCTTTTCGAAGGTCGATAAGACCAAATCAGAACTCGATCTCGACAACGGTGAGAGTTTAGACCAGCTCGAAGAAGAGATCGAACAGCTCGAATTCCGTCAGCAGACCGAGGTGCTCTCGTCCGAAGACGAGCGTGAACTCATCGATAAGATTGAGTCGAAACGCGATCAGTATCAGGACCGCAAGGAGAAATTGGAGCAGGGCGGTGACATCGAGGAACTCCGCGAAGAAGCCCAAGAGATCCGTTCTGAGGCGAGTACGCATCACCAGAAGGTCACTGAACTCGCCGATGAGGCCCAAGAACACCACAATCAGATGATCGCGGCCTACCGGGAGGCCGACGACATCCGTGATGAGGCCGATGCAGCTCACGAGCGATTCGTCGAGGCGCAAGAGTCAGCCGATCGTCACCACGAGGACTTCGTCCGCGTCCAAAAGCGACTCCGCGAGCTCGATAAGGAAGAAGAGCAGGAACGGCGCGACGAGCGCGCACAGAAACGCGAGGAAGCACGCGCCGAAGCCGAGGACATCTATCAAAAGTTCAAGGAAGGCGAAACTCTCGACACCGAAGACCTGATGAAACTTCAGAAATCGGGTCTCCTATAAAAAAGCGAAAAAAGCGAGTTTTCGGTCAGTACGCTGGCGCGTAGCGACATCACTGATAGTTCTATTCATACGTTGGAAGCCGCAGCGAGCGCATGCTCCCTTCGATGAACGGGAGATCGACGATTGATCCATCACACGCCTCGCCGTCAACTCTGACCGTCACAGAGGTCGTATCGACAGCGAAGTCGACGTACGCAAGAGCAATCGGAGTTTCTTTCAACGGGCTGATTGCGGCGCGTGTTATCGAACCGATGCTGGCATCACCATCAAAGACGGCTGCGCCGGCGGACGGAACCGTATCGAGCGTGATCCCAACGAGTCGCTGCGAGGGGCGACCCCGGTTTTCGACACGGGAGACGACTTCTTGTCCGACGTAGCATCCTTTCTCGAAATCAAGCGCGTTACGTATCCCCGCGACGTTCGGGATTTTTCCGCGTAGTTCGCTCTCGAACAGCGGCGTGCCGGCCTCAAGCGTGAGCGTATTCCACACCGTATCCCCGAAGGGGACAGCGTTCATGCCGTGGTTGATGAGCGCATCGAACACCTCGTGTGCCTCGGCAGCCGTACAGATGATCTCGTAGCTCTCCTCACCGGTGAGCGCGTCGCCAGCGATGGCGGTGACACCGGCATCGCCGATCGATCCCCGGACAAACGAAAGCGGCGGTTCGGGCGCACTGGCCCCAGTCAGCACAGAGGCAACCTTTTCGGTCGCTTTCGCTCCGTGGACTCCAAAGACAGCGAACTCATCGGTGACGACGCGAATCTCGACATCATCGATGAAGATCTTCTCTCGCCACTCTTCAGCAATGGGCTCGGCGCAAGCGGGCGGGAACAACAGAAGCAGCCGTTCAGCAGCGTTGTACACGTAGAGGTCGGTCTCGATGTTCCCTTGTGGGCCGAGAAAGAGAGCATAACAGCCATGTCCATCTTCACGCGGTACGTTGTTCGAGACGACGTTATCAACGTAGCTCACGCGATCAGAGCCGGTGACTTCGACAATCCCGTACCCGAGCTCGATGGCACCAACGACGTTCCGAACGGCCTGATGAGTACGCTCAGGTCGACCGTAGTCCGCAACGACCCGATTGCCGCTACGTTCGGTGAACGTGGCCCCATGGTCCGCGTGGATCTCTTCGATAACAGTCATTAGCGAGGATTCGTCGTGGACGAAAATGAACGGTCCGATCGAAGGAGTCGTATCTTAAAACGGGAGATGGTCGCGGATTCGT
Source organism: Halocatena marina (assembly GCF_023276375.1). Lineage (GTDB taxonomy): Archaea > Halobacteriota > Halobacteria > Halobacteriales > Haloarculaceae > Halocatena > Halocatena marina. The sequence goes on from NZ_JALLPK010000001.1 coordinate 3,662,655, forward strand.
TCTAAAATCGACTTCGTGTACTCCACTTCTTGTTCGTCGGGAAGTACACAGTCAGCAGGTGTAATAACAAGCTGACTGCCGGATCGCTCGGTGTTGATGAGACCTTCGTCCTTCAGTGACGAAAGCACCGATTCGAGAGCATCAATCTCGACATCGACACGGGTACGGAGTTCGAATATGGTCATACCCTCGCCGGAGCGCTCGACGAGAGCATCGAGAACCGCGACCTCCGTTTCCTCGCGGTTCCGAAACTCCCGCTTCGTTCGCATACATCTATGTATTACTCGCCTGCTATTAACCTGTCCCCTTTGAGGGGAGCATTTATGAATGGAGGGTGATAAATGTACTCAATGGGGTTCAAGTGTTCGATTCTCGGCCATCGGTTCGAGGAGCCCGGAATCGTCCATGAGCGTGAACAACGCGGCGACGAAGTCATTACCACCAAACGAAAGGTCAGAATCTGTACACTCTGTGGGAAACAGCGTGTGCTCGCAGAGAGCAAAGAGATAACAAAACAGATGGATAATGGTGCTGATGATACGACGGACGATAGCAACACCACTCCTGCAACCACGTACGACACTGACTCCGCGCGCGGTGAGAATGAGTCATCTCCCGCTCACGCGACATCCGAGTCAGCATCAACGAATACAGAGACAGAAACGGGAGCAGGAACTGGGTTCAAAGCTGTTGATAGGGTACGCGACGAGACCGATTTTGCCGACGATCATGGATCGAAGATGGTTGATTTGCAAGGATCAGACGACGACGGGGTTATTCTGTCGGAAGAGGACGACAGAGGACGAGAGTACGGGGAATGGCCCGACGAAGCGGGCGGGGCGGGAGTCGACACGTCGTGGGACCCGGATACGAGAGAGACGCCGTCTCAGTCGGGCAACGGTGGATCCTCTTCTGTTGTTGGCGCTTCGTCTGCCCTCTCTGTCGACGCCGCAAACGATGCAGTAATAATGGATGAATCGGATGAACCAGACGAAACTTCGACCGAGAAAAAATCAATATCGTGTCGAAACTGCGAATTCTCCGTTATCGCGTCCGATTCACCGTTTCGATCAGGAGATATTTGCCCTCGGTGTCACGAATCGTACCTCTCTGATAAGGGGTAAAATGTTGCGTAAGCCGACGATTGAACGGAACGCCTAAATCCGCGCTCGTCAACGTCAATTCATGCGCGAGTACAAGATGCGCCGGGGAGAGCATCTCGAAGATCGCATTCCGAACATGCAAGAAACCGTCGAGGAGTATTTCGGCCCAATTACGGGCACGGAAGCGTACAAGGGAAGTGATCTGTACGTCATCGACGAGCCATCGAACCCCGTGTTCGAACGCATCGTCGCCGGGACGCTCAGCTACAACAGCAAAAAGGACAAGCTCGTCGTCGAGTTTGAGGAGCGACCTGCCGAAGAACTCATCGAAGCAGGAGATCTTGACGCCGCCGAGGCGGCTGTCAACGCAAAAAACGATTTCCTGTTAGAAGCGACTGGCCGAGACGCAAAGAGTCGCCGCGACTCGATGAAGCGATCCGTCGAGGACAGCGACGAACCAGACATCTCGTAATCGGCGAGTAACACTACTTACTGCTACTATCAAGAGTACGGACGACCAGCTATCAAAGCAGGTCTGTCCCGATTTAATTGATTCACCTACTCGGTGATTACTTGAGTGAATGGATCAGTACCCGAGCTTCTTCCGACTGATACCCACACCACTCGGAGTAATGATGAGCTGATCGTCGTCCTTCTGGACGATGTCACCACCAACCTCGTTTACAACTTGCTTTAGTTCGTCTGTGATGTGTTCCATCGTTCGATCGGTTGTGGAGTGACGAGTGATGTCGGCAATGACGATATCACCGTCGTAGATGGCGTCTTTGATGATAATAACGTCCTGCTTGCTGCCGAGCTGGGCGACGTGAACGCTCGTTCCTGATTCGGGAACGTCCGTCTCGAAATCGTCGATATCGAGTTCGACGTAATCATCAGCAGTGTGTTGGTTTCGACTCCCTCCTTCGCTCAACAGCCTGTCCATGAAACCCATAGGACGTGAAGCGACCGGTGAGTGTATAGTTCTTGCGTCGGACGGAGGAGAACGTTCGATACGACGTCTCTGCGAGGGTATTGACATTTCTACACAGGAGACAACCGTCCTGTACGGGTCAATGATTCATTCCCAGTCGTACGTTTCTCGCACTGTTTGTGCAAGGAGTTCTCCCGGTTTGAGGACAATGTAAATGATGATGAATGGCTCCTCGCGGGGTTCGATCACGAACACTTCGTAGGGCGGCGTGCTTCCGTCGATGGGAGCAAGGAGTGGATCGATCGGCTTGATGCCATCACGAAACTCCGAATACAGGTCACGTTCACCCGCTTGTTTTGCGAAGACGTAGAGGACGCCGTTCACGTCTCTGTCTGTGTCTCGAGTAATCCGTGAGTTCATTGCGGCCGCCCCGGCGTTGTGCCAGCACTCGATTGCTGCCTCGAAAATATTCGTCGCGTCGGGAGCGAACGCGATCGTTGTTTCACTCACAATTTCGACTGCTGTGAACCGCGGGCGATCGCCCGACCAGTCGAACGCTGCACGGACTTTGTTCCCCGGCTCGATCGCTGTGATCGCTCGTGCTACTTCGTCTTCGTACCCCGTTGTGACGACGTACACCGGGTCGGCGGTCTCAGTGTCGAGCAAAAGGAACTCATCGTCGTCGCGCGAACTCTGGAGCACGCGATACGTCCGTTCGGTCATCAGTTGTGGCTACAATGTCATGGTTCGTGTGCCTATCGACACAGTGTAGTGAAATTTACGAGCGTCACAGAACTCCGAGCGAACGGGCTATGATGAGCGCAACGAGCACACCGACAGCGAGCGTCACGACAACCGCCACGACCAGCTGTGATCGGGCGACCGTCCGGTGATCTTCGACGACCGATTCTGGGACGAGACGATAGACTGCGTGCCGGCCAAGCAGCGCAAGCAGGAGATCATCACTCCAGCCGATGATTGGGATGACATCAGACAGCACATCGACCGGCAGTAGCACGTACACCGCTGACAGGACGACGATGGCAGTCACACGGAGCGGTGTTCGTCGGTCGAACGCAATACGGACGAGCGTATACACCTCCGTGAGTGCTTTCACTGTCGGTCGCTTCATCCACTGATCGCTGTCGAATAGGGCTTCTACTGGCTTATAGTCGGGGTTGGACTCGGTCTCTCCGAGCAATCCGAATAGTGGGTGAACTGACGTCTCTGAGAGTAAGCAATCCAGAGTTGCTGGTGTGGTCGTTTTAAGCGCTGCCGAGCAAGGACTGGTATGCGCGTCGTGACACTGCTTCCGTCAGCGACCGAGATCGTCTACGCGCTCGGAATCGATCCGGTTGCGGTTTCGCACGAGTGTGATTGTCCTCCGGCCGCGAACGCAAAACCGGCAGTAAATCGCTCACGTGTCGACGAGACGGCCACGAGCAGAGAGATTGATCGGCAGGTACTCGCCCAAGAACGCAACGGTGGTGTCTACGAGATCGATCTCACGGTGCTCGAAGCAGCGGAGCCGGATCTCATCATTACGCAGGGGCTGTGTGATGTCTGTGCTGTCGACAGCGTGCTTGTCGAAGACGCTGTCGAGACGTTGGGACTATCGTGTGACGTTCTCACCACCGACCCACACAGCCTCGATGACATCCTCGACGATATTCGACGGATTGGGACGAGGACAGGAACGGAGCAGCGCGCCGAGGAGCTGATTGAGGACTGTACGGATCGAATCGAATCCGTCCGAGAGACTGCGCCTGCACCGACTGATGAACCACGGGTCGTGGTTATCGACTGGATGGATCCAGTGATGACCGCGGGTCATTGGGTCCCGGAGATGATCTCGATAGCAGGGGCCACCGCTCCCTTCGACGCCACTGCGTCGATCCCGCGGGAGTGGGACGAAATCGTCGCCGTCGATCCCGAGATGCTTGTGGTATCTCCCTGTGGATTCGATCTCGATCAGACGACAGCAAACCTCACTGACCTCACTGCACGCGACGGCTGGGACGATCTCACCGCCGTCACGACCGGCCGCGCGTACGCCCTCGACGGTAATCGGTACATGAATCGTCCGGGCGTCAGCGTCGTTGACTCGCTCGAATATCTTGCAAGCCTGATTCATCCCGAGACGTTTGGATTACCACCTTCTGACGCTGCTCAGCCGCTCGATCGACTCATCGTGTAGTACGGTTGTACTGCAATAACTACAGCGAGGGCGATGCGAGCACTGCTCAGCGCCGCCTCACGCGCTGTCTGTCTCATCTGCGCCCTCAATCAAATCAGACATGTCGTTGACAAAAATCTCTGAGCGGGAGTAAAGCGCATCGACGTTTACCGTGGGGGGTGACTGCTCGCAATCGGCCTCTCGACGCGTATCATACATCTCATTCAAAAATTCGCCGTCGGATCGGGATGCATCCCCAGCCAAGACGACTTCACGGCCAAAGAGTCGACTCACGGCACCGTGCTTTTTCGGATAGAAGCCTTTGTCGTACAATACAGCTTGCGCTGCGTGAAAACATGCGTAGTACAATCGGCTGATGGCTCCTCGCTTTGTCCCCTGTTGACGTAACGTATTTGCATCAGCAAGTGCTCCGTATGCCAATTCTAATTCGACATCCGGATCATCCGGCATACGCACGTCCCTCTCTCTTCACCGTTGTGAGATACGAACTACTCTTCTGATTTTCAAACTCATCTTTTGTCTTGATATTTTTTGAAATGAGAATATCGTACTCCACCATAACATCAAATACTATTGTCTTGGCGGCGTCACGAACCCGCTTCCGGGATAGCTCGTCCTCGATAACGAGTAGAACATCTACGTCTGAGAACTCCCGTTCCTCTCCACGCGCCACGCTTCCGTATAGGATGATTTCGTGGATATCGTTTCCACACTCTTCTGTGAGCCGGACGGAGAACTCTTCGAAGGCCTGTTCGTGCGACGAGTCCGAATCGTTCTCGACGAGGCTCCACGCGAGTGAATTGCCTATCTTCTTACCCGTGACGATTCCTTCTGATTCGAGTTGTCTGAGTCGATAATCCGCACTCTGTCGGGCAACTCCGACAGCTTCAGCTATTTCGCTCGTGCCAGCAGGCTCGTGCTCACGAACTGCTTCGATATACTCGTTCGCTGGATACCGCTTCCTACCTGATTCGGTCATATGATACATTGGATTCCGTTATACAAGTATGCTATGCAGCAGAATAGGATAACTACGTGCCGGCAGAACGTCGGGGAAAGCTCTATCCGCAGCGTGCGATTCACCGGGAAGATTGTACTGAGTGCAACTCGTGCTTCTCGGTTGTCTCGGTTTGGTTTTCGAGCGCTTCGATCACGACCCACTCAGGTTTCGGTTCAGTCTGCACCCACTGAACAGGTCGTTCGGTACTCCACGTCCGCGATCGAGTCGATTCCATCTTCGCCACAGACGGGACACGCGGGATTCTTCTCGATCGTCACTTCGTCGAACGTCATTTCGGCCGCGTTGTAGAGGAGGAGCCGCCCGGCGAGCGATTCACCGTGTCCGAGCGCGAGTTTGATGGCCTCCGTCGCTTGGATACAACCGATCGTTCCGGGGAGGACCCCGAGAACGCCTGCAGTTGCACAGTTGGGCACCGTTCCTTCTGGCGGGGCTTCGGGGAAAATACACCGGTAGCAGGGTGTATCTTCTGTCGCTGGGAACGTCGCTACTTGTCCTTCGAACCGGAGAATCGCACCGTGAGAGACGGGCGTTCCGGTGAGTGTACAGATATCGTTCAGGAGAAAGCGCGTCTGGAAGTTGTCCGAGCCATCGACGACGATGTCGTATTCGGAGACCAGATCCTCGACGTTTGCCTTCGTGACACGCGTTTCGTGCGTCTCGACGCGAATATCTGGATTCTGATGAGCGATGAAGTCGGCAGCACTCTCGACTTTCGGTCGTCCGATATCACTCTCTCCGTGGATGACCTGCCGCTGGAGGTTCGAGCGTTCGACGACATCGTCATCCGCGATGCCGAGCGTTCCGACACCAGCGGCAGCGAGATACTGAATTACCGGCGATCCCAGCCCGCCCGCTCCCAGACACAGCACACGACTTTCGAGAAGTTTCCCTTGGCCCGCTGGACCGACCTCGTCCATGATGATGTGCCGTGAGTAGCGATCGAGCTGCGTCGAATCGAGATTGAGGTCAGCCATACAGTACTGTTAGCACGACAAGCGATAAGCACCTGGGGATAACCAGAAGCAGGATACAGAAATCGTGCGATCGGGATGCAGATACGGATACGGATACGCAGGATCAATTACGAGTATACAGCGAGTAGAGGATGGCGCTCAGTCCGCAGATTTCGAGTCCGCGGTTCACGATTGGGAGATACGATGTGTATACGCGTGATTCGAACCCGAATCGCTGTCCGACTCCAGCAACAACGAGCGATAACACAAACGGGACGATCGTGAGCAATGCGAGGCCAATAGCGAGAAACAGCATTCGCCGGCTGTCGTTTCGGCGGTAGCCACGATAAGCCTGAAATACAATGTACAGTCCCATGACGATTGCCACACACGTCAACGTTAGTAGGACGAGGTAGTCGATGGCCCCTTGCCCGGACGCATATTGCGCGAATATCATCATAGTTCTCCCCACATGTCTGTGAAACGATCGGCGATGTCCTCGGAGCGGCGTTCTTCGACGGCAATCTGTAGATCACCATCCGAGAGATCGACCGTGAGTCGTTGCAAGCGAGCCTCGTAGACGCCGTAGTGATGGCCGTCCTCGGCGATCTGGGTGTGTTCGGTGAGGAGATCACAATCGACGAGGCGTTCGATGCGGCGGTATATCGTCGGAAGGGACGCGCCGCATTCCTCACTCAGCATTTTTGCGGACATTGGTCGTTTGCTCGTTGCAATGAGAATCGCCCGGGCGTACTCATCGTCGAGGAGCGAAAACAACTCTCCCGGCGAACGATCCCCATTCACGTGCCCGATTTGGGGGAAGTCATAGTAAAATATGTCCCGATATTCTCGTTCGGAAAATCATAGATAGTACTCATACCATCGGATACACTCTCCTACGATGATAGTATTTGTCTCCGGCCTTCGACCATCCATCGAGTCTCTATCGACTGTACCGTCTTCGGGCGTCTTTCGGTCCCATCGATCTTGAATTCAACGTGACCTCGTCACCGAGAACCAGTCTCCGCAAGTTAGAACACAAGTTGCTCTCAGCGAGTCGCTTCCCGGTTCACACCGGCTCGTAATCGAGACCGATAAGACTACAACAATGGGCGTGGTTGACACCTCACGAAGCAAGTAGTGGCCAGTAGATATACAAGGGTGTCTACTGAGCACTCAGGAAGAACCGTTATCAACCAGTATTGGAGCCAACTCATGCACGGAGAGAAAATGATTGTCGTTTCCCGAATTACGGTCGTAGCACTCGCAGCCTTGCTCGTGTTCAGTTCGTGTGGGCTTGCGTTCGCGTCGGTAGAACCCGTTCAGCAGGGTGACACGACGGAGTATGATCCAGCGGACTGCCCACTCCCCTTACTTGGTTTCGATTCGGGTAATGCTCTGTCCACTGATACCGGGAACGACCTCTCCAAATACTCTCAATCGCTCGACCGAGGACACAGCAATCTCGTCGAGAAGCTTTCGGGTAGTAGCAATGGTCTCGCTATTCCGGTCTGGGCCGTTCTCTTCCGATACAGTCGGTACGACGATTCAGACCCACTCGAAAACGACGTCCGCCAACAGATTTACGACGTGATTGAGCGCTCGCCGGGGACGTACATCTCGGAAGTGAGTGAGGAGGTCGATGCCTCTCGCTCGACAGTCCGGTATCACGTCCGCATTCTTGAGGAGGAGAAACTCATCGTCGGCGAAGATGTTCGAGGGAAACATCGCTTCTATCTCGTCGGAAGCGACGATCCGCAGTTAGCCGCAGCTCTCAATGACGACGCGACTGCGCGCGTGCTCAACGCTATCGCCCGGCTAGAATCGGCGACAGTATCGATGCTCGCAGACGAACTTGATCGTTCGCCTGGAACCGTCTCGTATCATCTCAACCGGCTCACAGACGATGGACTCCTCGAACAAGAGAGAAAGGGCAACGCCGTCGTTACGCGACTCGCGAGCGAAATCAAGGCACAGATGCTGCGCGGAAGCAGCTCCATCTCCCCTGCGAAAGCCGACTGATTCGATTCCCCGCTCGAATCTCTACCTGCGGCCGTCTCTTGCTTGGACAACGCTAACACGAAAACATCCTCTCACAGTCCTTTTAAAATTACCACTCTTTACATTCATCACACACTAACTGCTCACCATCACGCCACCGCCGCTGGACGGTCTCGTGACAGCACTCACACGCCACACCGTCTCCCGTCCAAACCATCGTCGAGCGAGCGGGCGATAGATCAGATGAAGACGGAGACGAGGATGTGGATGCGGACGCGGACGAAGACGTATAATTCGATGATTGATCGGGCGTATCGTCCGTCTCCTCGTTCGATGTCTTTGATGTGGCGTCAGAGTCCCGAGATTCCTGACCCGTTTCCGTCTCTTCATCGGTGGATGTGTCGCTCTGATCCAAAAATTCGTCGAGCGAGCGGTCCATAGTATAGGTGTATGCTCGCCGGTACATAGCGATGGCGGACGGACACGCACAAGTAGTCGCGGGCGAACACACCAGTATGGCAAGCACAAATATCCTCTCAGAGCTGCTGGGGAGCATTCCGCAACTCATTCAGGAATTCGCGGGCATCCTGCAGGCGAGTTCTCCGCAAGCCGTATTGTTGATCGTCGGTGGCCTTTTTGTGACGTTCTCGGTTGTCATCATGGGATACCTCACAGCGGGAGCACTTCTCCGTCCCATTGGCGGCCTTCCCTCACAGGGACGTAGTTATGGTCGTCAGGGTCGGGGCCGGTAAGAGAGGCCACTAACTGTGTGCTCGATCGAGCGCGCTTGCTGCTAGCTCGATCGCTGTATCGATATTTGGTCCGATCGGAGCCGAAACGACGATGCTATCGGCGTATTCAAGCACCGCACGCATCCGCTGTTCGACTGTTTCTGGCGTGCCGGTGATGCTGAACGCATCTATCATTTCGTCGGTGACGGTGCCGAATGCCTTTGAGAACTCGCCTGCACTGATTGCCTCGCCGATCGTCTCCGCACGCTCTCTATCGATCGCGTGGCGATCGAGTACCGGTTCAGCAGCACCCGCGGTGATGAACGCGACCGGTGGACGAGCAGCCTCTCGCGCTGCCGAGGCGTCGTCTGCGATTGAGACACTCGCGTACGCGACGAGATCGAACGGACCGCGCTCTTCGGTGTCACGCTCTTTGAGTCCGCGATCAACTTGTTCCCGTGCCCACGCGATGCTATCGGGGTGTGATCCGTTGAACAACAGTCCGTCGGCGTGTTTTGCACTCATTCGGCACATGTGTGGTCCTTCTCCGCCGACGTACACCGGACTGGCCGCTGCATCGTAGTTCAGTCCCGCGTTCGTCGCCTGAAACGAGCCGTCGTGGTCGATGCGTTCGCCCGACCAGAGTTGCCGCGCCGTCGTGAACGCCTCCAACACCGATCTGAGTCCTCGCTGGTCGGCCAGTCCGAGATTCTGGAGTGTCGATGGGTCACCCGGCCCGATCCCGTAAATAGTCCGTCCACCGCTCGCTTCGGACAGCGTCGCCATTGTGGAAGCGAGCCTGACCGGATGGATCTCGTATGGGTTGATCACGCCCGGACCGAGTCGAATCTTCGTTGTTTCGCGGGCGAGTTGTGAGAGCACGACGAACGGATCACGGTTGTTGTAGTGACAACTCGTGAACAGCGTGTCGAATCCAGCGCGCTCGGCGGCCACACCGAGTTCGACGGCGCGATCGACAGGATGCTCGGGTGTCAGTTCAATGCCCTTCATCGTTCGAACTCCCATTCCTGGAGTGCCTGTCTGATGAAATCGCTTTCGTACTCCCGAAAGAGGTTGTCGCTCCCTTCGTGTTCGCCGAATTCGAAGTCTCGGATCACGATAACTGGCGTTCCACCGTCACCTTCTCCGCTCACGAGATTCGCTGTGGCAGCGAGTTCGTCGACGACCGACTCGACTGTTACTTCGAGTTCGTGGCCGTTGCGGTCGTACTCGCCGCGCCAGTCACGGCTTGCTGGCATTCCTGCCCACCCGATCGCAACGCCACGCTGACCGAACCGGAACGGTCGTCCACACGTGTCTGTGACGATGACTGGAGCACCGAGTGATTCGTGAAGACTGACTGCGCTCGTGTTCGGATCGGACGGGAGCAACAAGAGATCAGCGTCAGGGACGTTCGATCGGTCGATTCCCGCGTTGACAGTGATGTGGCCGAACTGTGTCTCCGTGAGTAAGAATGGCGCGTCCATCACGAGATCAACCGATTCGTCGAGAACGACCTGCGCGAACCGTGGATCTTTCTCGTCATCGGTGAGTCGAGCGAGCCGTGTCGCTATCTCGACAGCCCGATCACCCGCAACCACGCTGTCGAGATCCATCGTCCGACCTTCAGCCTTCGAGACAATAGTGCTCGCAATGCATACAACATCGTTCGGCTGAACGTCTACTCGCTCTCGAATCAGTGCCCCAATATCGTCTCCCGGACGAATTTCCGGTAGATCGGGTACCGCGAACACGTTCATACTGATTGGACGAAAGGAAGCGTCATAAACGGACGCGATACCGGAGAATACACGCAGTACGTCATTCTCGATACGATGAACAGAAACCGACCAACAACTGCTATCGATGCCGTATTCGGATTCGGTCTTTCGATTACGTGTTGTCTTTTGTTGTGACATCGATATCGCCGTCTTCGACATCGGCCACCAACATCGACGCTGTTGACGCCGGGGCTGCTCCTGTCGCGCTCCCCGGATTCAGCAGACGGATTCCGTCAACCGTCGTATCCATGAGTTGGTGGGTATGCCCACACACGCCGACCGTCGAATCCGCTGCGTGTTCTGTCACGATGTTGGCGATTCGTCTCTCGTAGTCGTCCAGTGACCCGGTGCCGTGAGTGACGACGAATCGGACGCCACCGAGATCGACGGTTTCGACCTCCCGAAGACCAATCTGCGGATCCATGTTCCCACGAACGACGGTCACATTGTCCGCCAGTTCGCGGACGGATTCGAACGTCTCCTGTGAGTCAAAGTCGCCAGCGTGGATCGTATGATCCGCTCTTCGTATCTCCTCACACACCCAGTCTGGGATCTCACTTGCCCGGGAAGGGATGTGGGTGTCGCTGATGATTGCAACGCGCATACGGTCGAGAATTCTGCTGCGGACGAAAATAAAAGGGATGGCACATCCGACCATCGGAAAATCGTAGAGGCCCTGTGTTGATGTCTCTCCGAAACGAACCACGGATATGGACGAAACACACGTCGTGACGTGTTTCCTCCGCAACCGTGCATCGGTGCTGCTCCTCCGTCGCAGCGAGGCCGTCGGTACCTATACTGGACTGTGGGGTGGTGTCGCCGGATACGCAGAAGGCGCGCCGGACGAACTCGCTCGTCAGGAAATCGCAGAAGAGACCGGGCTTGAAGAGAACGTGACCCTTGTTCGTGCTGGCGATCCTCTCTCGGTCGTTGATGCGGATCTCAGTACGGAGTGGATCGTCCACCCGTCTCTGTTCGATTGTGATTCGCGTGTGGTCGAGACGAACGAGGAAACAACCGAGTACGAATGGGTGTCGCCAACTGAAATTCTCCATCGCGAGACGGTCCCCGGTCTCTGGATGGCTTACGAGCGAATCGCGCCCTCTGTCGAAACCATTGCGGATGATCGAAACCACGGCTCGGACTATCTCTCGATCCGTGCATTGGAAGTCCTACGCGATCGGGCAGCGAGTCGAGAGCACGAACACGGGAACAAGGATCGAGAGTCGCTCACAGCACTCGCCCGCCGTTTGCGCGATACCCGTCCGAGTATGACAGTTATCGAAAACCGCATCAATCGGCTCGTGTCCGAGGCGGACGAAACGGTTTCGTCCACGACTGCAACACGCGCGATAGACCGAGCGCTCACCCGCGGCGACGCTGCCGCAGCGGCGGCCGCCGACCGACTCACAGATGCGTCTGTGCTCACGCTCTCGCGTTCAGGAACCGTCAGAAAAACGCTCGAACGGCTCGATGGAGAGGTCTTCATCGCCGAATCCCGACCCGGAGGAGAGGGCATTCCGGTCGCGGAATCGCTCGCAGAGACGACCGACGTAACCCTTCTTCCGGATTCGACGATCACACACGCGCTCTCGACCGCGAGTGTGGATGCAGTGCTCGTCGGTGCAGACACCGTCCTCGCGGACGGCAGCGTCGTGAACAAAGTCGGCACGCGAGGAACAGCACTCGCGGCCACATACGAAGACGTGCCAGTGTACGTAGTGACAGCAGCCGATTCGATCGCTAATGATACTGGCATCAATGGTGTGGATCGTACTCGTATTGATCTCGAACCGAACGAGCCATCAGCTGTCTACGATGGAAACGCCGATATCGACGTGCTCGCGCCCACATTCGACGTGACACCCGCCGATTGCGTGACCGTCATCACCGAAGATGGTCCGCAGTCAGCGACTGATATCGAACGGATTGCCGATCGGCACCGCGAGTACGCCGAATGGAGTGAGGAGTAATCTCTCGCAGTTTTGCACAGCTCTCGATCGTATTTCGGAGCGAACTTCGACGAAGAGGAGTGGATTCTTCACGCTCCGGATCCGACTGGCGATCGGTGGCAGTGAAGACAGTTACCCCCTCTGAGCCCCTTGTGATGAGGATTTTTCCAGAGCCACCATCTTACTATCACCAAACCACGGCAGTCACATCGCTGTAACCGCTCTCTTCGACCGTACTTTTCGCCACAACTGTCGCTTTCCGCAGCTCTCGAACATACTGAAACAGATCGCATTTGCGTGGACGAACAGCGGTTCACCGTCGGTTGAGTGGGTGGAGAAATATTTTTGTACGATCCGACATAGCTTTCAGTATCTTCTCTCGGCCGTAGCCGTGCTGCTGTGCTACGGCCGACTGCCATCCGTCACGTGGCGAGCCAATAATGAAACGAGACGTGTACAACGAACTCGGAGCACAGTTTTCTACTCACCGAATCGTGCGTCAACTGCACGCTGTACCGCCACACGAGGTTTACGAAATTGTTGTGGATGGCCGGCACGCTGTCTACAAAGGCGACACTGGACCGACGGGAAATGCTGCCATCGAGGGGCGCGTGATCGCGTTTGTCGATGAGCACACGTCCGTTCCGGTCCCCGAAATCCTGTTACTCGAAGACGATTATTTCATCGCCGCGTGGCACTCAGACGCACCAACGCCCGAACGAGACGTCGATGAGACGTGGGCAGACGCCGCTGGCCGACTGCTCGCAACGCTGCACGACGAAACCACTTCACTCATCGACGAGTATGGCCGCTTTCGATCAGACAATGACGCTATTTCGGTCGTCGGCTATGAGAACTGGCAGACGGCCGCAATTGCGTATCTCCGTCGTCGTCGAGAGATCATCGCACAGTACGGACACGCCGATGTTGCGGATGCTGTTATCAATTTCTTGAACGACCATCCCGACGCGTTTTCCGGCGTAGACGATCCTGTCTGCTGTCACGGGTGGGCAACACCGGAACACGTTTCGGTCGCTGATGGTCGGGCCGTCTGTGTCATAGACTTCGAGCACGCAATCGCGGCGCCGAGCGAGTTCGACTACTGGCGGACCGTTCTCCCGACGTTTGCTCAGGCCAGTTCCCCATCGAACGGGCACTGTCCACAGACGGCGTTTCGATCGGGATATGAGTCTGTCCGATCGTTTCCCGATGGATTCGAGCGCCGAGCTCCACTTTTCGTCGTTCTCCACGAAATCTATTTCTTCGAATCCCTTTACGTACAGAACCAGCACAGTCCGGAGAAAACTGACGAACGTGCAGAGTGGCTCCGAAAGCGTGTCTTCGAAGCATTAGAAACGCTCTCGTAGAGTCTCTCATCGTTGCTGAACTTGAGAATCCGTCTCTATATTTTGAACTGATGGTACAAATCGGCACACGCGGTAATTCCTCACAAATTTTGGTTCGGGAAAGCCCGACTAATTTGTCGAGTCGTCTTCTTCTTGTAGTTGCACATCGAGTAATCGGTATGCACGCTGCCGTTCACGACTCCATCGCGTTCAGCTTTGATCCACAGCAGGTCGCTGACTACCTCGAAGCAAACGGACTCGAAAGCACGATTGTCGAAAGTGGATCGTCTGTCGCGGAGTACGACGTGGTCGTCACGTTCGGGCACGAAGAGACGCTCTTCGAAGCGCCGTGGGTTCACTGCATCCGCGCCGGTATCGACGAATTTCCAACCGATCGCTACGCCGAGACGGACACAAAACTCACACACAGCCCTGGTATTCACGCCACGACGATCGGTGAAACTGTCGCTGGGATGATGCTCTCGTTTGCTCGCCGGTTGCACCGCTACCGCGACAACCAACACGAGAATGCGTGGCGCGTCGAATCGTACGACGCTGCCTTTACACTCGCAGACGAGACGGTCTGTGTCGTCGGTCTCGGGACGCTCGGCGAGGGCGTAGCGCTTCGAGCAAACGCACTCGGAATGGACGTCGTCGGTGTCCGCCGTCGACCCAAACCCGTCTCGGGCGTCGACAGTGTGTTCCTTCCCGACGATCTCTCGGATGCCATTGCTGATGCCAGGTTCGTTGTTCTCTGTGTCCCGCTGACCGAAGACACCGAAGCAATGATTGGCGCAAACGAGTTCCAAGCGATGCGCGACGACGCCTACCTCATCAACGTCGCTCGCGGACCGGTTGTCGACGAAAATGCCCTCCTCAACGCGCTCGAATCGGGAGATATCGCTGGTGCAGGACTCGATGCACACACCGAGGAACCGCTTCCGGCTGACTCTCCATTGTGGGATAAAGAGGAAGTCATCCTCACACCGCACGTCGGGGCACTCACAGACTCGTATCACGAAGACGTGGGCGCGCTCGTCGTGGCGAACGCAGAACGGATCCAGCGAGGGGAAACAATGTTCGATCGAGTCGCTTGAGTTCCCGGGTGATGCGGAACGACTGTTCGTATCTGCTTCGATACTACCTAATTCAAGTGAGACGTCCCACCGTGAACAGCGAGATAGTTAACATGGCAGCAGAGTGTAGTTCCACTGATGACCGCCGAGGCGATCGTGGATCGGCTGGCCGGAATCTACACTACTGCGGATTTTCCCGTAGAAAACATCGGACAGACTAACTCACAGGAATCTGCGTCTTCGAGTGCGGGCTCGGATACGGCCGCACAGCACAACCGAGACGCCTTCGAGTGTCTCGTCCGCACAATCCTCAGCCAGAACACGAGCGATACGGCGAGCCAACCCGCACACGACGCGCTGATGGATCGATACGCAGAAGACGAGATCAATTCTGATCTCGCGGGCGCATTGGCCGAAGCAGCACAATCGACGCTGGCAGCAACGATCTCGTCTGCGGGACTGTATAATCAAAAATCGAAGACGATTATCCGTATTGCAACGCGAGTGATCGATGCGTACGGGAGCACCCAAGCGTTTGATGAGTTCGTGAAAGAAGAGCCGTACCACGATGTTCGGGAGACGCTCCTCGATATGAACGGAGTCGGACCGAAAACGGCCGACTGTGTCCTCCTGTTCGCTGGCGGCCGCACTGGAGTTTTTCCGGTCGATACGCACGTCCACCGCATCTACCGTCGTCTCGGTATTGCACCCCCCGATGCCGACCACGAGGACGTTCGTCAGGTGCTCGAACGAGACGTTCCAGACGAGAAGTGTGGATTCGGTCACACCGCGAGCATCCAGTTCGGGCGCGACTACTGCACCGCCAGATCACCAGCGTGTACTGGCGATACTGATTGTCCATTAGAAGATCGCTGCGAGCAGGTTGGTATCCGTGAAACGGAAATTGTCGATCCAGCAGACACACTCGAGTCGTTCTAAGAATGATTTTCGACGGTGATCTTCGAGGACAATTCTGGAGCGGTGGTTTTTTTCGGCCAACGACTTGATTATTTCTCGATGATGCTTTCCTCGACGGTTTCACCGAAGTGGCGGGCGGTATCCTCGTAGTAGACGAGCACTTCATCATCGACCGCGAGATCGGTGACCGATTTTCGGCCGTCGGCGGTGGCGACTTTGATGGTTTCTGCGTTCTGGAGCAGCGTTTCGATCATATCGCCGTTGACTTCAGCTTGCACGCGAAACATCGGTCGTCGTTCGATCTTCGCCCGCCCAACGACGGTTTCGCGGGTGTTGCCCTCTGTATCGACGACCTGTACCTCATCGCCACTCTTGAGCTCAGAGAGATACTTGGTGCTTCCATCGGGGGTGCGGACGTACGCGTGGACCGCGCCCGCATTGACCCGGAACGGACGTGATGCAACGTATGGGGACTCGGCAGTCTCTGCGTGAACGAAAAACAGTCCACGGCTCATGCTTCCGACGAGCATTCCCTCATCGTGTTCGAAGAGATTCCCGGTATCAACACAGACCCGGTCGGCTGAACTGGTCTGTTCGATCGCGGTCACTGTCGCCCACACAAGATCGAGCGTCTCGCGCTCGGCCGCATCGCGGGTTTGGACTGTTTTTCGAATCTCGTCGGGATCGTCCGTGTCGAGGAGGACGGCATCTGCTCCGTGTTCGAGCGTCTCGAATGCCGTTCGTGCTTCGTCTGCGGTCTGTACTCCAGCAATGAGCGTTGTCTCGTCACCGATGCGTGCGATCAGGTTTTCGAGCGGGATGATCTTCCAGTCCTCACCGACGACGATCGTGTACTCGGCGTCGGCTGCGGCTGTCTCTGCGAAGGATTCGTAGGCCTGCTCGCGGATGCGGACGAAGACGCCGCTCGTGTGTCCATTGGCGCGTTGTAGCCTCGAAATATCCGCTGATCCGGAGTGTTCGCCCGGGAGATCAAGTGTTCCATCACCCTCACTATCTTTTCCAACGATGGTCGCATCCGGTTTTGCACGGTCGGATTCATCAGCTTCGTCGTCGGATTCAGAAATCCGCCGATCGTTCGTTCCAAAGGCGGCGACATTCACCTGTCCGAGTTCCCGAACCTGTTCTACGTCTTCGCGGTCGACGAGCACCCAGTCGACGCCAGCTTCCAGACCGGTGGTGATGCGTCTCCGTCGCGCATCCCAATCACCGACCTCGTCGTCTGCTTTGAGCCAGACGGCGCGTGTCATGATCGGACGCTAGATGTGAACACTATTGAGTATGGTGAATCGCGCCTAGTACGTGAATACTGCCAAAGAGAGCCGTGAAATTTTTATCGAGAGCGGTTGATACACGGAAAGATGCCGATTACCACAGTCCTGTTCGATCTCGACGAGACAATCTGTGAACACCCGAGATCGGGTGAGGACCGTCTGAATGCGGCGTTCGAGCGCGCCGATATCGAACCATTTTTCGATACCGCCGACATCCGACGATGGCTCCCAAAGATCAACGAGGATAACGATCTCGAATTCCGACGTGCACTCTTTCGAGCCATCGCTCGTGAGAAACAGCGAGATCTGCATATCGCGTCGGATCTCGTGGACGCGTACAGAGAGCCTGACCCGACGCGTGTTCAGTTTCTCCCTGGAGCCAAGCAAGTGCTCGAAACGTTCGCGTCAGACTACCGACTCGGTTTGGTGACGAACGGCCCCCGAGAAACACAACAGTTGAAGCTCGACGCCCTCGATATTACAGACGCATTCGACACGACGATTTTCTCGGAACCGGGACGTCCCGTGAAACCGGACACCGAACCGTTCGAGCGCGCACTCACACTGCTGGATGCTTCCCCACAAACGTCGGTCCACGTCGGCAATTCGATCAGATCCGACGTGGCCGGAGCGAACGCAGCCGGTCTCCACTCGGTGTGGGTACCACGACCGGCATCGATCGTGGATCGAGAGCAGACGAGCGTGATTCCAGACGAAACGATCGAAACGCTCTCGCAACTTCCCGCAGTAGTAAGTGAATCATAATTGATACTCTGCCATAGCCTTTATTCGTGATTTTTCAATCTGAGTTATGTCTAGTGTATTTTCTAACCCAAGCGTTTACCGCTGTCGTCGATAACGATCGTCTCAACCATTCATTCCCACGATTCTGATCGGTCGATTTGCTGACTCTACTCGTCTCACGACCTGCTTTTTGTCATGTTGGAGGTAGCGCCTGACGCGTTCTCAGATAAGCGAACAGACGTGAAAATGTGTGATCACATCTGCTACTGACGAGTCTCATCGATCTAGAATGGCCGACAATGGGTACAGTAGAAGAACGCGCAAAAGCGAGTTCGAGCGACTGTATGTAGAATGAGTTGAGCTTTGTTACGCTTCGATCATCAGCTCGGCCTGTTGTAGTGCTTCCTCGGCCGAGAGATCTTCGTGGACGACGCCAGCAACCGCCCGAGTAATAGCTTCCGGGTCGTCGTGCTGGAAGATGGTTCGGCCCATTGAGACGCCTGCCGCCCCGGCGTCCATTGCGCCACGAACCGCCTCAAGCGATGCGCGGTCAGAGTCGGGCTTTCCACCAGCGATGACGACAGGTAGAGCGGTGGATGCGACGACGCGTTCGAAGCTCTCTGTGTCTCCGCTGTAGGCTGTTTTAACGATATCAGCACCGAGTTCCTCTCCGAGACGGACAGCGTGTCCGAGCGCTTCGGCATCGTGTTCGTCGACATCCGGTCCGCGTGCGTAGGTCATCGCCAGAACGGGAAGACCGTACTCCGTGGCGTTCTCAGTGATACGGGCGAGATCCTCGATCTGTTTGGGTTCGTGGACGCTTCCGACGTTGATGTGCATCGAGACCGCATCCGCACCGAGCTGGATGGCTTCCTTTACCGTTCCGGTAATGCGTTTATCATTTGTGTCCGGTCCAGAGACGGTCGAACCGTTCAGGTGAACGACGTAGCCCGCTCCGTTCGTGTTTCCGTGGACGCGTGGTGCGATTCCTTTCTGTGTGAGGACGCAGTCCGCTCCACCCCGAGTGACGGCATCGATGGTTCGCTCGATGCGTTCGAGGCCGTCGACGGCCCCGAGTGTGATACCATGATCCATGGGGACCATAACGTATCGTCCCTCTGTTCCAATTCGATTGAGACGTGCTCGTACTCCGGTAGTCATTATCATGTTAATCTGTGGCAGGCGTTGTTCAAGTCCGTTCCGATCGTGGCGGAGATTGCATGCTCACAGCAGTTCCCTCTGCGAGTTCGCGCGCTTTTTCTTCGAGACGCGCCGCAATCTCCGCTGTCGATTCTGTTGATTCTGTTTCGGCTCCGTCCGCGACGATATCGACCAGCGCACTTCCTACGATGATACCGTCAGCGCCCGCAGCAACGATCTCGCTCGCCTGTTCGCCCGTCGAGATACCGAACCCGACGGCCGCTGGCAGATCGTACGCTTCGAGCCGTTCGAGACCACTACTTGTTTGTTCACTGACGTCACTGCGTGCGCCCGTGACGCCGAGGCGTGCTTGCACGTAGACGTATCCCGACGTCCGTTCGAGGAGCTCCGCGAGTCGATCTTCGGGTGTTGTAGGTGCGACGATAAAGATCAGATCGCGGTCGAACGCATCACACGCCGCGCGAAGCGGATCTGCTTCTTCTGCCGGGAGATCGGGAACCACAAACCCATCGATACCAGCCGCAGCAGCCCGCTCGACGAACGGTTCGGGTCCTTCCCGTTGCCCGTACTGGTAGATGAGATTGTAGTACGTCATGCACACCAGCGGGACATCGACATCGAGACGCTCAGCGAACTCGAAAAAGCGCGCTGGCGTCATTCCGCCCGAAAGCGAACGGGCAATTGCGTGTTGAATGGTCGGGCCCTCGGCGATCGGCTCGCTGAACGGCAATCCGAGCTCGATGATGTCTGCCCCGCCCCGTGCGAGTGCTTCAACGTATTCGATTGACTCCTCGAAGGTGGGGTCACCCGCCGTGAGATACGGAATAAACGCCGGTCCGTCGTCGAATACCTCGGTGATGCGACTCGGGATCATTCGTTTATCCCTCCGTTTCTGGAGAAGACATCCATGTCTGGTCCGTCGGGAATATCGCGCGCTGCGGTCTCTTCGAGGACGGTTTCGAGATCTTTATCGCCGCGCCCAGAGACCGTGAGAACGACCCGATCCCCGAGCTGTTCAGCGGTTGCGTCCTCCAACCACGCGATGGCGTGTGCGGTCTCCAGTGCGGGGATGATCCCCTCCGTCTGTGAGAGTCGGTGGAACGCGGATAACGCGTCATCGTCCTCGACAGTCGCGGGCGTGATGCGACCCGTTTCGACGAGATGTGCGAGTTCGGGCCCAACACCTGCATAATCGAGGCCCGCGCTCACGCTGTGACTCTCCATAATCTGGCCGTCCATATCCTGAAGGATCTTCGTCCGTGCGCCGTGGAGAACGCCTTCTGTGCCGGTTGTGAGCGACGCAGAATTGGGAGCAACACCGCGTTCCTCATCGACAGCCAGTGACGAACCACCTGCCTCGACAGCGAACAGGGAGACGTCGTCGTCAACGAACTTGTGGAACGATCCCATCGTGTTGGAACCACCACCCGCGCACGCGATTACACTTGATGGGAGCTGCCCGGTCTGCTCGCGCAGTTGCTGACGGGTTTCTTCTGAGATGACCGATTGGAAATCACGCACCATTTTCGGGAATGGGTGCGGCCCGACGACCGATCCGATGACATAATGCGTCGTCTCGACAGTCTTCGCCCAATCACGCATCGTCTGACTGATCGCCTCTTTGAGCGTGCCACGTCCCACGTCCACCGGCGTCACCTCCGCACCGTTGAGGCGCATCCGAAAGACATTGGGACGCTGTCGATTCGTATCAGTCCGTCCCATGTAGATCTCACAGGGCATATCGAGATGGGCCGCGGCCATCGCTGTCGCGGTGCCGTGCTGTCCAGCGCCCGTCTCGGCGATGATCCGTTCTTTTCCCATGTATTTCGCGAGTAACACCTGCCCAAGCGCGTTGTTCAGCTTGTGCGCGCCGCCGTGGACCAGATCCTCGCGCTTGAGATAGACGTTCGTCTCGTAGCGCTCGGAGAGCTGCTCTGCGTGTTGGAGCGGCGTCGGGCGACCGCCGAACTCGCGCAGTCGCTCACGAAACTCGTCCATGAAACCATCTTCGTTGTCCAGCACATACCGTTCGTAGGCGTCGGTCAACTCCTCGATGGCTGGCATCAATGCCTCGGGAACGTACTGCCCTCCGTATTCGCCGAATTTCGCCGTGCTCATACTGTCGATCTTGTCAGCTTCCGTGTGTTTTTCTCGACGTCACCGTCCATGATCGCCGTGCCGATCAGCAGACCGTCTGCCCCGGCTCTGCGCATCCGTGCGGCGTCTTCGGGGGATGAAATTCCACTTTCTGCAATCAGCGTGACATCGTCTGGCGCTGGCGCGAGGCGCTCGAACGTTCCCAAATCGACGTCGAGCTGTGCGAGATCGCGGTTGTTGATGCCGATGATAGCTGCATCCGCCTTGACCGCACGCGTCAGTTCGGTTCCTGTATGGACCTCGACGAGGACCTGAAATCCACGTTCGCGAGCGGCCGCGAGCAGTCCCGGTAAATCATCGACGAACCGTGCAATGAGGAGAATCACGTCTGCTTTCACGGCATCGAGCTGGGATTCGCGGAGAATGAAATCCTTGCGGAGAACCGGAACGTCGACTGCTGCCCGAACCCGTTCGAGCGTGTCCGTCGATCCTCCAAAATGCTCAGGCTCGGTCAGTACGGAGAGCGCCGCTGCCCCACCAGAAACCATCTGGGTGGCAAGCGCAACGGGGTCATCGGTTCGCGTTCCGTCCGTCGTTGGACTTGTCGGTTTTACTTCGGCGATTACCGGTATCTGCCCGTCGGCGTCGGCTCTCGCGAGTGCCTCCGACAGATCGCGCGGCGTAACGGAAACCTGCCCGTCGGTCTCGACCGACCGCTCGCGCGCAGCAGTGAGAATCGATTGCACTGCTGGTGCGAGATCGCTGGTCAGTGCGTCACTATTCACATCCATTATTGTACACTGATGGACTCTTTTGTACATAAGGCTTGCGTCCGGAAGGGGTGCTGGCCGAAATCGCTACGGGAGCGTCGGACCGAATCTTTCAAGCCACTGTCTGGTGTATGATAACTATGGACGATTTGACGGATGAAGCGGCGGGTATCTACACCCGTGAGTCGCCCTATCTCGACCGGTATGTCCAGATGGGGATTGCGAGTGACCGCATCATTTCAATGTCATTTCCTCGAACACCGGAAGACAATGCGGCTTCGGAGCACCCGTTACTGTCGCGCGTTTTCGCCTATCTTGAAGGCAAGCGCGACGATTTCGCTGATATCGACGTTGGATTGACCGTGCCAACCCCCGATCGTGCGGTACTCAAAGCGACGCGGGGGATTCCGTATGGCACACAAGTCAGTGTCGAACAGCTTGCGAGAACAGTTCCCGATCTCGCGTCCGACGACGAATCACACGAAACCGTTCGAACCGCGCTCGCTAACAATCCCATCCCGCTGGTGATTCCAGACCATCGTGTGCGCGATGCTCCGAGTGCTGCTCCTCCTGAAATCGAGCAGCGACTGCGAAGCTTGGAAGGATTGTAACGAGCCGGTTACTGTGACATCGAGGGAGTACTAATAGCTGGGATCGGGATCGGAACAGACGCTTTTGGTGATTAACGCAGTCTCGATGACAGCAACTCGGAGATCATAAGGTCGTCTCAATTGCTAATCGAAAGCTCCCGGCGAAACGTTCGAGGATTGTTTCTACTGCAACAATGTGATAACTCTGTTACGAACAGAGAACTGAGATCTTCTACGATCTTCAGATAGAATCAAATGGAATCAGTGTTGCATTCTGTTGGAGAGCATCGGTTGGTGTAACCAGCGGTAGACTATTACGTCCACGAATATTCTGCTATTATATTGTGAGTCGTGACAACCAATCTCACAAAACAGATTCGTCCCCCTCGTTGGGCGACGAATCACGTAGCACTGAACAGCCTGCTCTGAGTCCTGAGCAGTCGTTCGACGCTGACGAGGATTTCGATCTCCACCATCACACCGCGTTACTCTATGAGGGCCCAACTGACCAGTTTGCGGCCATCCTCCCGTTCATCCGCGACGGTCTCGAGCACGGTGATCGGTGTCTCTACATCTACGACGACAATTCGAAAGCGGATGTGGTGGCAGCGATGCACGATGCGGGGATCGATGTCGAAGCGGCCGTCGCTGCTGGCGACCTATCCTTCCACTCGAAGGAGGAACCATTCCTCCAAAACGGATCGTTCGTTCCGGATGCAACCATCGATTTTGCTAGCGAGACGATCAGAGCAACGACCGAGGATGACGCGTACGATACGGTTCTCGTCACCGGCGAGATGTCGTGGATACTTGATGGTGAGCACAATCTTGATAGATTGATCGAGTACGAGCAATCACTCAACACTGTGTTTGGCACCCGGCCTGTTCATGGAATTTGTCAGTACAATGTTGAGAAGTTCGATCCCGAACTCCTCAATCAGATTATCCGTACACACCCCAACCTCGTCTATGGTGGGTCGGTCGGACAGGATTTTTACTACATGCCATTCGAAGGAGCTCTTGGCACCGACAATTCAGACGCCAACAGCGAGTTGCGACAGACGCTGCTCGAACGAGTAACTGCTTACGAGCGTCTCGAAAGCCGCGAGCGGGCATTGAGCGCTCTCAACGACGCTACTCGGGAGTTGATGCAGCTCGAAGCCGATGCTCTTCCAGATCGTGCTGTCGATCTCGCACGGGTCCTTGGTGTCGCATTTGCCTCTGTCTGGTCGTACGACGAGACCTCCGGCGAGCTAGAACAACAGAGTCACAGCACCGACTATGGACACACCTCTGCGCTCGCTGATCTCTATCAGGACCACGCGTGGGACGCCTTCGTTACCAATCAGACCAAAGTGTACGAGGATCTGTCTGGTGATCGTTCCGAATCGTCACCTACGGAGCTCCAGAGCGGGATGATCGTTCCACTCGGGCGACACGGCGTCTTCTGTGCCGGTTCGATTCATCCGGATGCATTTGATGACTCCACGATCGAGCTTGCAAAAACAATCGGGGCGAACATCGAAGCCGCCTTCGACCGGGCTGAGCGCGAACAGATGGTGGAAGAAAAGAACAGGCAACTAGAGCGGCTCAATCGCATCAATCGCGTCATTCGCCAAATTAGTGAAACCCTCGTTGAGGCCGACACACGCGAAGACATCGAGCGGATCGTCTGCGAGCAACTCGCGGCGTCTGATCCCTACCAGTTCGCTTGGATTGGGAGCGAGGATGTCGAGACGGAGACGATCACGCCACAAGCGTGGGCCGGCGTCTCGAACGAGTACTTCGAGAACCATACGATTTCTACCAAGGAGGACGAACCAAGCGGTCAAGGACCGGTCAGCACGGCGCTACGAACACGAACTGTGCAAATCGTTCAGGATACCGTAATTGACCAATCGCTTGAGCCATGGCGAGAGACGATCCACCAACACGGGTTCGCAGCCTGTATCAGCATTCCACTCACCCACGCCGAACTGTCCTATGGCGTGTTGACGTTGTATGCCGACACGCCAAACGTCTTCGACGAGATGGAAGCAGAGGTGCTGGCCGAACTCGGCGAGATGATCGCTCACTCTATCGATGCAGCGGAAACAAAAGAGCTGTTGCGCGCCCCCAGCGTTGTCGAACTCACGTTCACTGTCTCGGACACCACCGATATCCTCGCACGGCTCGCTCGCGCAATTGGTGATGAGATCCACTTCGATGGGCTCGTTGATCACTCGGAGGATGGTGCAGAGCTGTATTTCACCGTTCAGGACAGCACCGCCGATGACGTTGTTTCGGCGACTGATGGTTTCTGTGGGATCTCTGAGATCCAAGTCATCAGCGACAAGGACGAAGAGCGTGTGTTCACGGTGACGGTCACTGAACCGACGCTCGCGTCCCGTATTATCGACAACCAGGCTATCATCCGTTCGCTCACTACCACCGAACAAGAGATGACCGTCGTCGTCGATCTTCCCTCAACCACTGCTGTCCGTGAATTTCTCGATGCGCTCAAATCGACCTATCCAAACCTCGGACTCGTGGCTCGACAGAACAACGATCGCCCAATCAAGCGAGGACAGGGGTTACAGGAGGTCGTCACCGAACAACTGACTGACCGGCAGCGTGAGGTTCTGAAAACCGCCTATCTAAGCGGCTTCTTCCAGTCCCCTCGTGGACGAACGGGGGCAGAACTGGCTGAAGCACTGGATATTTCTCAGTCGACGTTTACTCATCACCTCCGTGGAGCCGAACGCCGGTTCTTCGAGATGGTGTTCGACAACGACTGAGCTGACCACCTTCTGTAACCAATCGCTCCAATTATTGTATTAATAATTATATGTTCTTCAGCAATTCATCCGATCTCGGTGCCAACAGCGGTTCGTTTCACCCCAAACCCCTTTGTTGACTGTCCCGTACCCACGGCAATGGCTGTGTGTGACACGTGTGGAGAGCAAGAGAACATGCCCTACCGATGTCGGCATTGTAATGGGACATACTGCGGAGAGCATCGGCTTCCGGAGAGTCACGACTGTCCGGGGCTCCAGAACTGGAGTGACCCGAGCGGTGTCTTCGATAGTGGATTTGACGACAGCGTGAATCAACCGAAATCGACCCTCCAAACGCGGATTGGGGGTAGTGGGCCGTTAAGCTACTTCCGGGGGAACATGACGTACCTCTTTCTCGCGTTGATGTGTCTGACGTTCTTCGCTCAGATCCTCATCGCGCCGCTGATTGGCATCGGGCGGGGGACGCAACTTTGGTACGCGCTGTTCACCTTGAATCCTAACCATCCGCTCTACGTCTGGACGTGGATCACGTCCATATTCGCTCACGGGGGTCTCACGCACCTCTTTTTCAATGGCATCGTGCTCTTCTTCTTCGGCCCGATCGTCGAGCGCAGCATCGGCTCGAAGAAGTTTGCGGCGCTCTTTATTGTGAGTGGCGTGCTCGCTGGCTTTGCACAGATCGGTCTCGGATTTCTCGTTGGGAGTGCGGTCCCACTCCTCGGTGCGAGCGGTGCCATCATGGCTGTCATGGGACTCCTCACCGTTCTCGACCCTGACCTTACCGTATATCTGTGGTTCTTTCTCCCCGTCCCTATCTGGCTACTCACGATCGGATATGCCGTGTTCTCTGTGTTCGGATTTGTAGTCGGCTTCGGTGGGAACGTCGCCCACATGGCCCACCTCGCTGGTCTCATCACCGGTCTCATCTACGGTCAGCACGTGAAATCACAGGGCGTGAGCACCCCCGGACGGATGCAACTTGGTCCCGGACAGGGTCCGGGGGGACCGGGTCGTGGTCGTGGTCCGTTCTGATGATCGGTCAAAATTGTGGTGCTCACCAGTGATCGTCAATGACCGCTTTCGTCCCGATCCGTCGATGGGTCGGTCGGAGATGGAGGCGCTCCAACAGGACATCGCTACCGAGGCTGTCTTCGAGGATGCCATCGACTTCGATCCGACTGCTATCACGGTCGATCATCCCGCTCCGACTGCGCCCCTCGTCGCCGGTGTCGATCAGGCATTTCTCGACGATCGGATCGTGAGCGCCATCGTTCTCACACGGGGGAGCGAAGTCGTAGAACGCACGTACACCGTTACGCCGATGGAATTCCCGTATATCCCCGGTTTGCTCTCTTTTCGTGAGGGTGGTCCCATCCTCGATGCGTTCGAGACGCTCGAAACCGAGCCACACGTGATCGTCTTCGATGGCAGTGGACGCATCCATTTCCGACAGGCTGGCTTGGCCACTCACATTGGGAGTGCCCTCGATCTCCCGGCGATCGGCGTGGCGAAAAATCTCCTCTGTGGTCGCCCTGTCGACCCGACCGACGCACTCGATGCGGGAGAACGGGTCGAGATCGTTGCTGATGAATCCGTGAACACTGCCGATGGAACTGTCATCGGCCACGCACTCCAAACGCGTCAGTACCCGAGCTACCGTATCAACCCGGTGTATGTCAGCCCCGGCCATCGCCTGAGTGCTGAAACCGCCACAGACATCGTCGATCGGTGTCGTGGTGAGTACAAACTCCCAGAGCCGACACGACTGGCAGACGCCTACGCGGACGAAGCGAAAGCGGAGGTTAAGTAGGAGTCCCTCCGAATGCATCTCGTATGGCAAAGACGGTGCTCATCACCGGCTGTTCGTCCGGTGTCGGCAACGAGACCGCTCGTGCATTCTTAGATGAAGGTTGGACAGTCTATGCGACCGCGCGGAATACTGATGATATCGCTTCGCTCGAAGAAGCGGGCTGTGAGATCGCATCACTCGATGTGACCGACGAGGAGGAAATCTCGGCGGTTGTCGACCGCGTTATCGACGAGCACGGTCGTATCGATTGTCTCGTCAACAATGCGGGCTACGGACAGTTTGGTCCAGTCGAGGACGTTTCGACCGATCTCATCGAAGCGCAGTTCGATGTGAACGTTTATGGACCGCATCGTCTCACTCGTGCGGTTCTTCCACACATGCGCGAACGCGGAGAAGGAACGATTATTAACGTATCGAGTGCCGCCGGACGGGTCTCTGTGCCGGGGATGGGTACCTACTGCGGTTCGAAGCACGCACTTGAGGCGATGAGTGATGCGCTCCGCTCGGAAGTCGACGCTCACGGTGTCGATGTCGCGCTCGTAGAACCAGGACCGGTGTCTACGTCGTTCGCTGACCGAGCCAACGACGAACTCAAGAAGCTCGATCAGTCCGACGCCTACGATACCGTCTATCGGTTCTACGAGGACAGCGAAGTGTTCGGCGGACAGACGCCCGTTGCCGTTTCACCGGCGAAGGTTGCAGAAACCATTCTCGAAGCTGGCGTCTCACCTGCTCCTTCCGCGCGCTACCCTGTCGGATCAGTGAGTATTCTTGCGGATAAGACCCGGTACCTTCCCGACAGCATCCGTGATGCGGTCTATCGACAACTACTCCGATTGCTGTGAGCCGAACCGTCGCACTCGACTGTATCGAGTCCGGCATCGCAGCGGCCGATCCCGAGCGAGCACTACGCCGCCTGCAACTGGAGACAGAGACCGATCGACTGCTCGTTGATGCGGACAGCTCGATCGATCTCTCTCGCTTCGATCGCATTGTCGTCGCAGGCGGCGGGAAAGCGTCTGTCGCGGTCGCTCGTGGACTCGAAACTCTTCTCGGCAGTCGAATCGACGAGGGAGTCGTTGTTTCGGATACTCCGCCCAACGCGGCGCTCGATCACATCGAGGTCTCCGTTGGTGATCATCCTGTTCCGAGCGAACACGGTATCGATGGCACGAATCGCGTTCGCTCGTTGCTCGAAGACGCCACTGAACAGACGCTCGTGCTCGCCCCCATCACCGGTGGAGCAAGCGCGCTGCTCGTTGGTCCTGTCGATGGTGTCTCGCTCGATGATCTTCAGGCGACGACGACCGCGCTCCTCGAAAGCGGTGCATCGATCGACGAGATCAACGCCGTCAGAAAGCGGCTCTCGGACGTGAAAGGTGGAGGGCTGGCACAACTGGCTGCACCCGCGACTGTGCTTGCGCTGCTCGTCAGCGACGTTGTCGGTGACGATCTGGCGACGATCGCAAGCGGCCCGTTCACGCCTGATCCGACGACAAACGCGGACGCACGCTCCGTAATCGACCGCCACAGCATCGACGCACCAGATTCTGTCCGGACGCACCTCGAACAAGACTCTGAACAAAAAAGAGTGACGACTGCTACGAGCACAGCATTCGAACACGTCCAAACCACGATGCTCGTGACGAATCGGACGGCGGTCGATGCGGCGGCTGAGACAGCGCGTGAACACGGGTACCGCCCGCTCGTTCTCTCAACATCAATGCGCGGCGAGGCGAGCGAAATCGCGCTCTCTCACATCGCTTGCGTCGAGGAATCGCTTTCGAGCGGCGATCCGGTTGAGCCTCCTGCCGTCATTCTGTCGGGTGGCGAAGCGACGGTCACCGTAACCGGCGACGGGCAGGGTGGCCCGAACATCGAATTCGCCCTTGCTGCTGCAATCGATCTTCCCGATGGTGTGTGTCTCGCGAGCGTCGACACCGACGGCCGTGACGGGAGCACAGACGCCGCAGGAGCGGTCGTCGATGCAGACACGATCGACGACCAAGCACTGGCTCGAAACGCACTCGCGGACAACGACGCCTACTCGTATCTTCAGTCGCGGGAGGCACTCGTCTCTCTCGAGAGCACGACGAATGTAAACGATTTACGAGCGTTCGTCATCGACGCCTAATCGAGACAGGCTGCGACCACCCGAAGCATCGACGGCCCACGGATTTCTGCTGCGAACAGCGGGACGCGTTTGATATCTCGGCCACGGAACACTTCTTGAGCACGCTGGATCGCTTTCTGTTGACTCTGCCACCGACTCTGACAGAAATCACAATCGTCGACGTTCGGCGTCACGAACCAATCGACTCCCTCTCCTGTTATCTGTTCGAGATCTTCTGTGATCCGGTTGACAACGACTGTTCCCGTCGGAATACCGAAATCATCCAGACGATCGAGGAGCCGTTCTGATTCGATGACGCTCATCTCTTCAGGAACCATCACGACCCGAAACTCCGTGCGTTCGGGATCACGGAGCACCGACCGCAGGCGCTCAATTCGGTCGCTGAGCTCGTCAAGCTGGTCCATCCCGTGTGTGTCCTGATTACCGAACGGACCGGGCATGTTCCCGAGTGCATTCTGAATCTGATCACGAAAGGAGAGAAATCGCCCCATCATGGAATCCATGAGTTCCGGAAGCGAGAGTAATCGAAGCGTGTGTCCGGTCGGTGCTGTGTCGACCACAACGCGGTCGAATCGTGGATCGTCGAGGTATTCGAGAAGCAACTGCATCGCAGCCGTCTCGTCTGCCCCCGGCATCGCAGCTGGATTCATCGGATACGGAGACGCACCCATCCCCATTCCCATTCCAGATTCTGTTCCCGGTCCTGTCCCTGCTCCTGCTCCCCCTTCGGGTCCCATCCCCATTCCGCTCTCGTCCATCGCTTCGAAGATGTCGCCGATGTTTCCGTGTCCGAAGTCGAACGGCGAGTCGGCTGCTTCGGGATCGATTTCGACACCGTATAGCGGGTGTTCGTCGCTGATTCGAGTCGGTTCGCTCGGAACTGGCAGCTGAAGAATATCCGAAAGCGAGTGTGCTGGGTCAGTCGAGATGATGAGTGTTGCAGTGCCGCCATTTGCGCTTGCCAGCGCAGTCGCTGCTGCGCACGTTGTCTTTCCGACACCACCTTTTCCGCCGTAGAGGACGTATTCCGGCGCGTCGATCCCAGACGGGACGGTGGCTTCGGCCACCATTTCCTCCTTGCTCGCATCGATCGATTCGATGGAATCGACCGCCTCGACCTCGATGTCGCTCATGCTCGAACTACCCAGTCACGACTTGTGTACCCGTCGATCTATGGACCGACAGCCGATCGATAGCCCGGTTCGAGAGTCTGTACTGACATCGATTCTGGTGCCGACCGTGGCAACGAATGCTGATTGTGGTGCTCTCGATCCTGAGGTTGGTGTGCGAGTGCGGACTTAGTTTTTCCCTTTGACCGGCCACTGCGGGAAGATCGGCTCTTCTAAGCGTGCTATTTCATCGTCTGTCAGTGTGATCGTGATTGCATCCATGTTCTCCGCTAAGTGATCGAGGCTGCGGGGCCCAATGATTGGGGCGTCGACTACGTCTTTGTGCAGCAGCCACGCGAGACTGATCTGTGCTGGTGTCGCGTTTCTTTCGTCAGCGACTTCGTAGACCTGCATCGAGGACGTTCCTGTCTCAACGATCGAGAATCCGACCGGCTTAGAAATACGCCGCGAGTCTCGATGCGGCTTGCTCGACACGGGGTGTGACGAGCGCGAATCGGAGCCAGTCCTCGCGTGTCTGTCCGAACGCCTCGCCGGGCATGCAGGCGACGCCAGCTTCGTCGATCAGTCGCTTTGCGTTTTCGAGCGATCCGGGATATCCTTCGAAACGCGCGAGGACATAGAAGCCTCCGTCGGGACGAGTGTACTCGGCTCCTGCGTCATCGAGCGCGTCGGTGAACGTTTCAATTCGTTCGGCAAGTCGGTCCCTGTTTTGGTTGTAGTACGACCGATCGGTTTCACGGAGCGCCCGGTAGACGGCGTACTGGGCCGGTCGGCTCCCAGTGACGTTAGTGAGCATATGCCGGGTACGCGCCGCATCGACCAGCCGTTCGGGGAGAACAGCATAGCCGACGCGAAAGCCAGTAATCGCCATCGACTTCGAGAAAGAGTTGGTCACCACCCGGTGAGTGGATTCGATCGAGAGCGCGCTCTCGAAATTCCCGGTAAAATCGAAGTGGTCGTACACCTCATCGCTCACAAGCAGCGCGTCATTCGCCTCGGCAATAGCAACGAGTTCGGCCATCGTTTCTGGATCGTAGACCGCTCCCGTCGGATTGTTCGGTGAGTTCACGACGATGAGTGCCGTCTCCTCGCTCGCTTGCTCGCGGACGAGTTCTGGATCGAGGCTCCCGTCCGCAGCGACTGGAACCAGCGATTCCGTCCCGCCGAGCAGCGTCGTTCGACCCGAATAATACGGATAGACGGGATCTGTGAGAATAACCTCTTGTCCACTGTGAGTGGCAAATCCGCACGCCATCGAGAGATGATTCGCTTCACCGGCTCCGTTCGTGATGATGACTCGCTCAGTCTCGACGCCACGGCGTGCGGCGATCTCTTCACGAAGTGGAGTGAGACCTTCACTCGGTGGATACTGGAACTCGGAAACGTCGTGCTCTGCGTACTCAGTAAGCGCTTCACGGAGGGAAGCGGGCGGCTCCCAGTCGGGATTACCACTCACCATATCGACAATATCACGCTCGGCCGACTCCGCATACGCCATCACGTGATAAAACAGTGGCCGCTCGTATTCCATGCTCCTACTGATTGTGCCCCGATCCTGTCTCTTTCGCTCTCCGGCGGTGCATACATGGCCTTTCATCTGCTTTCTTCTGATATGACCGAGGAATTCGAACGGAAGCAAGAACGACGTGATCCAATTGAGGTGCGCGTCGGTGCTACACTCCGTGAGCGTGACGTGACCGTTGCCGTTGCCGAGTCTTGCACCGGTGGTCTCATCGGCTCGCTGCTCACGGATGTAGCAGGTTCGAGTGATTACTTCGATCGGTCGGTCGTGACGTACTCCTACGATTCAAAGCGTGAACTGCTCGCTGTTTCGAGAGAAACGCTCGATGCACACGGCGCAGTGAGCGAACCGGTAGCTCGTGAGATGGCACGCGCGGTCTGTGATACGGCTGGCACGACGTGGGGCGTCGCCACCACTGGCGTCGCCGGACCGGACGGAGGGACTGACGAGACGCCCGTTGGTACCGTATACGTCGGCATCTCGAACGCGGCTCCGTGGGGAACGAAAGCGTCGAAAACGACGGCCGAACGCTACGTCTTCGAGAAGCCGGAAACGCGAACCGAGTTCAAAGATCGATTTGCACGACAGGCGCTGTCTGACCTCCTCGCACGCCTCCAGAACGAGCAGTAGGAAATTCGAAAGCTTTCTACCCCTATCGAGCATCACCCCGGTCGTGAATAAACACGGACACGTCCTCAACGGTCTTCTCCTCGGCATTGGACTGGGGTTCATTCTCGCACCCGATGGCAGCGTCGAGACACTCCGGATGATCGTTGCAGTAACAGTCCCTGTCTCTCTCGGTGCGCTCTTTCCCGATATCGACACCGAGTTCGGGAGACACCGGAAAACGTTGCACAACCTCCCAGTCCTCGGGATGTTCATCGCGTTCCCGTTCGTATTCGATAATCTACATTATGTGTGGATCGGTGTGCTTACCCACTACGTCCTCGATGTCGTCGGAAGCAAACGCGGAATCGCCCTATTTTATCCATTCGAACAAGAATACGGCTTTCCAACGGGAGTAGCAACGAAGAGCCAATACACCAGCGTCGTCACGCTCGTCATCACAGCTACTGAACTGATCATTGTGTTCACCGTTGTGTACGGAGCAGGACGGTACGGCTGGACGGTCCCGGCAGTATAATCAGATTTATCACACCGACGACACTGGGAAAATTTCCGCTCTCTGTGAATCGGCGACAGCGGCAGGGTAATGGTTCGTGTTCGTTTGTGTCCGTGTCAATAGACGCGCACGTCGTCGAATCGCCCTTCGTACGCGATGTGTCCCGGGTGGGTTGGTTCGGTCCCTGAGAGGAGGATTCGATCGATCTTTCCCCACGTATTCTCATAGCCCAGATGAGCGAACTCCGTCGCACAGCGGACGTGATGTTCGAATCCCGACCGATGGAAGATTCGTCGCGGTGCTCGGTTTTTGAGTACTCTCACAAGGTCTTCGATGTCGTCGATCGGCGCTTCGAACGTCGTCCACGCCTCTCCAATCGTTCCTCGAAGGTGGGCGTACGAGGCTGTGAATCCTGGTAGACCGGTATCGCGTGCAATTTCCTGTGCACGCACGTTATGGCGCTCTCTGTGCTTTGGATTGTACGTCTCGACTGCGTGGACAGTGTATTCGCGGATATCGCTTTCGTCGAGACTGACTGTGAGAAACTCGGGATGGGGGGCGAGAACAGCAGCTCCCTGCCGTTGGAGTTCTGTCATTGCCCCCGACAGTGTGATGAAGTCGGGAATCGGATCCGTGAGTCCGATCGCGAGAACGTGCTTTCGCGTCCGCCAGTCGCCCGTAAATATCTCACGAGCGGGATAGACATCGAGGTCGTCGTCTGAGAATGCCTCAGCCTTTGCTCGAATGTTAGGAAACCGAGTAAAATGTGGCGCGTAGACAATGGCGTCGAGTCCCCGCGCTTTCGACCGCTCGACGATCGACTCGTCGAGAATCTTCACGTGCATATCAATTCGAACCTCGCCCCCTGTCACGGTACTGGATACTCACAGTCGAATGATAACGATGCCGTTCCAGAGACGCAATTGAACCAACTGTAGTTCAACGCATTATATACTGTTCGCCTGTGATAGCAGGTGGGCACCGAAGCTTGCTTTCGTCGAGAAATCGAACGCGAGCAGCGTGCGCCAAAGCTTCTCGGAGCGCTACGTTATCGATCTTCGCTGTCGAGCACGCGGATCTGGTCGCCCCGCACGGTCACCGGAATCGGGACCGTCGCTTCGTACAGTTCGACAGTCACCTGATCTTTGCTCTCATCGATGCGCTGTACTTGCGCTTTTTCGCCTTTGAACGGACCAGCGATGAGTTCGACGATATCGCCTTCGGCGATCCCCTCGACATCTGGTTTCGGTGAGAGGAAGTGTTCGACCTCGACAATCGAGGATTCACCTTGAACGAGACCGCGTGCGTGCGGTATCTCGTCGAGGATGCGGTCGAACACACTCGAATCGTCGGCTTCGACCATCACGTAGCTCGTGAGGGAGTCGGGCGCAAGCGCCGCGTGAACTGACGATTCCTCGCGGTTCATGATCATATCTGCGACTGTCCGCTCCTGACTTGCGGTCGTTTTGACTGCGTAAATCGACATTAGGCACCACCTGGTAGGATCGTCATGAAGACGAAGATGATGAACCCGAGGAGCCCGACAAGCACGATTCCCGCACCTGCGACGAGCGACACCTGAGAGAACTCCTCTGTTGATGGTGTGCTGGCGAGTTTGAGCACACGAATGTACGAGGAGAGGTTCTTCGGGATGTTCATACAGACTCTTGCAGATGGTCGTTTTTCTATCTTTCTACCGCGTTATCCGAGATGGTGAATAAAATATAAATACATTGTCAAATATAATTTCTGCGACAGAGGACATCGAACGAGGCTTCTCTCACTGCAACTGAAAGGAGTGTCATTCGATGTAGTCGATCGAGTCTTCAGCGGACGATCGTGTGCGTGCTTCACGGTCTGCTTCGCTGCGTCCGTAGATTTGGGGCGACTCGACACCAGTGACGACGACCATTGTTTCCATCCGTTGCTCGAACTCTGAATCAACGGACGCTCCCCAAATGATTCGGGCGTCGCTATCGATGCGCTCGTAGATTTCTTCGACGACTCCTTCTGCTTCCTCGATACTCATACTGGGGCCGCCAACCACGTTGATAAGCGCGCTACTGGCGTTCGAAAATTCGACATCAAGCAGCGGCGAACGAAGCGCAGACCGGATAGAGTCCCGTGCTTTGTTCTCAGATTCGGACTCGCCGAGACCGATCATCGCAACCCCCCCGTTCTCCATGATCGTTTTCACGTCGGCGAAGTCGACGTTCACGAGACCGGGTTTGGTGATGAGTTCTGTCATTCCCTTCACCGAGCGCATCAACACACGATCGCAGATTTTGAATGCGTCCTGCAGCGGAAGATTCGGCGCGTAATCGAGCAATCGATCGTTCGGGATGACGATTACCGTATCTGCGACCGATCGTAGTCGTTCTAACCCTGCGTCGGCGTTCGACCGTCGTCGTTTCCCTTCAGCAGTAAATGGGATGGTGACGACAGCGATGGTGAGTGCACCGACATCTTGGGCCGCCTGCGCGACGACCGGTGCAGAGCCAGTTCCCGTCCCGCCACCGAGACCGGCTGTAATAAACACCATATCAGAGTCGTCCATCGCGGCTGTGATGTCGTCTTTGTTCTCTAAGGCAGCTTCTTCGCCGATTTGGGGGACAGAACCTGCACCCCGACCGCCAGTGTGTTTACGACCGATGAGAATCTTAGAATCAGCGGATACCTGTTCTGCAAGATGTTGAGCGTCGGTGTTGGTTGCAATAAGCGTCGCTCCGTGGATACCCTCTTCTGCCATCCGTGTAACCGTGTTGCTCCCAGCGCCGCCACATCCAAAGACCGTAATTTTAGTTTGCAGATCGCTGACAATACCCGCAAGCTCGTCATCGGTCATCGTTCCGGACGTGCTGATGTCGGCCTCGGTGTCAGTGTCGGCCCCGTTCCCGCGTGGGAGATCCTCCTCCTCCCCCTCGGCCTCGTTGATCGCGTCCTCGATGATCGAGTCCATGCCTGCGTGGGATAACAGCAACGTCGGATAACTATCTTTCGCCAGCAGTCCGACGTGTGTCAGACATTCATATGGATGAAAACATGTATGTCTGTCGTTCTCGAACGTCGCCCGGTGTCACGGTCGTGTTATCGATTTCGACAGTCTGGCCATCTGAGAGCCGACCGAACGCCGGCCCTTCAGGAACGCCTTGTTCTCGGGCTAGTGTGGGTGAAAACGCCGTCCTGTGTGCGACAATCTGATCACCGTCACGTTCGACATCGTCGTACTTCGTATCGAGAACTGTAATAAACTCTTCCATAAGATCGTTTCGGTCTACCGATTCCGGGAGAACGACCGTTTTGCCGAGCTTCGTCCCACCTTCGACGGTCGTGACAGCTATTGAATACGAGCGGATGGTCGATAGTATCCGTTCGTGGTCGATGCCGTTCACCTCTGCGAGAAGACCCGACGGAAGATCGAGCTGTGAGTATGATGTGTGTGGATCTTGGTCGTCGTTTTCAGTCCACAACTGTCGTGCGCTGTCGCCGAACCGGAGTCCGTTTTCGATCGCCATCACGTCTCGTTCGAGTTGTTTTACGAGTTCGAGCGGAACGCCTGTCGTTTCTTTCATCCACGTTTCGCTGACGATCGGGTAGCCAAGCGATTCGACGGTTCGTTCGAGAGCAGGAGCAGTGCCGTCGATGAGCGCGTATTCGGCGCTACTCTGTTCGAACGCCTGCTCGAGAACAGCTCGGTTTGCGTTCTCGGTCGGATCACCCATCGCATCGAGCGCCCAGTCAACAGCGACGTGGCCGACCGCCCAGTCGGTGTCACGAACGACGCGTTCGAATCGCGGGACGTAGTGCCCGCCACCGAACCCGACGACCGTCCGTTCGCGCTCGGGGTCGACGCCGCGTAGATCGAGAATAGCTTGTGCGACCGCGCGTGCGCCATCTGGATCATTCCACTGTGATTCGTCGCTCCCCAATTCGACGAACAGAGACGGCGTATCGAGTGTTGTTGGACCGTGGTGGGTTCCTTCTAATCCGACGTCGTACCCGGCTGGGGCGTGTTCTGTGAGCGCCGTGAGTGCTTTTGCTTGCGCGTTTGGCGCGGCCCGGGCCAGATCGTGGTCGTGGCCGCCGAACTCTGCCGGACCAAAATTCCCCGTTGGATGGGCCGTCAGTAGCGCTCCCGTTTCACCAGCGTGGCGCGAAGCGAACACGATCAACGAGGGATCGCAGAACACCTCATCGACAGCATCCAGATGAAGATGAAGCTCATCGAAGATCCGGAGTTCGACGTCTTCGAGCCGGTAGACGGTACTGTCTCCGTCGACGTCGGACTGTGTCTCGTGCTCTTCCCAGTCTGCGAGGGCAAGAAGCTGCTCGCAGATGTGGAGCGAAGCGCTGTCAGCGCGGCTAACGACGATGCCGATCACATCCGCACTCGATCGCCGTCAGGGTAAAGCTCATCGGGTTTCTGTGCTTCTCACCGAGTCAGAAATGGAACTGCTTAATGGATCCCCTCCGGTACGCTCGATATGGTTTTGTCATCTTCGATTCCTGTCGTTCCGTTATTCTCCGGCTCGACAGCCATGAGCACCGTCCTGTTGCTTGGTGTTTTTGCATTGTTCTTGCTCGGTGCCGAAATATTCACTAACGGCGTTGAGTGGCTCGGTCACCGCCCTAGGGTAGGCAGCCCAACAGGGAGCCCCCCCGGTGCAGTACTCTCACGGTTGCGCACACCGCTTTCGACCGAACGTCCTGAGAAGTTCAACAGCGATCTCTGGGTTTCGCGGGATACGGATCCGCTTGCTCTTGATAAGAGCACCGGCGCAATAGCGTTTCACAGGTCGATTTTGATCACACTCGGCATTCTGTTTACGTCGTGGCTCTCGTTCCACTGGGATATAGCGAGCTTTCTAAATGCCGTCTCGGCTATCCTCGCGATTGTGTGTGGTGTGATCTTCTCCTACCGTCTCCACTCTCTCGACACAAAGCGAATGCAACCAGCACCGTTTCTCGTCGGTGGTCAGTTCTATCTGCTGCCCATCGGCGGTGTATTGTACCACGTCTTCGCTCTCGGACTGACCAACGTAGCAGGACACTAACACCTCAACATCAGCATTCACATGAACGTATTTGGACTACTCGGCAATCCTGTCGGCCATTCGCTATCGCCACCGATGCACGAGAGTGCGTACGACGCGCTCGGTATGGATGCCCGTTACGTCACGTTCGAACCCCACCCCGACGATCTCGAACGGGCGCTGACCGGTGCTCGGGCGCTCGGAATCGTCGGTCTCAACGTAACGATTCCGTTCAAACAAGACGTGCTCTCGTTCGTTGATCCGGATCCGCTCGCTGGGCGCATCGGTGCGGTCAACACCATCGACATAGCGGAGGGAATCGGATACAACACCGACGCAGAGGGTGCTGTGAGAGCGTTGCGCTCGCATGATGTGGCGCTATCGGGGACAGCCGTCGTCGTTGGTGCCGGTGGTGCTGGTCGGGCCGTCGCGTTCGGTCTTGCGGACGAAGGGATGACCGTCCGTATCGCCAACCGAACCGTCGAGCGAGCGAACGAACTCGCACAAGACGTCCCAAACGCATCGAGTCACGGACTTGATTCCCTTTCGGAGATCGTTGCGGAGGCAGACGTACTCGTCAATGCAACGAGCGTGGGAATGGATGAGGATATATCCCCAGTACCCGCAACAGCCCTCCATGCGGATTGTGCTGTCCTTGATGCTGTGTATACACCGATCGAAACACGCCTGCTGAGAGACGCACAACGAGCGGGCGCAACGACTGTCGATGGCGGGTGGATGCTCCTCTATCAGGGTGCAGTCGCGTTCGAACACTGGACTGGCCGCGACGCCCCGATCGATTCCATGAACAACGCGCTCCGTGATCGACTGTAGCTGTTCGATTCGGTCCAACTCGATACCCCGAAACGCGCCCGTTCGATGTGCATTTGAACTGTGAGCGATCGGGTACGTATTTAAGTAGTGCGCCTCACTATCACCGCCCATGAACCTACTCGATAAGATCAAGTCAGTTCTTGGAATGGGGAAGCCGGAGTCAGAATCGACAGAGGGTACCATCAAGACGTCAGATGAACACGATGTTACTCCATCACACGAAGCTGACACCAACGGTGCTGCAGACGTCACTGCCGAATCCAGTGGCGGTCGTGAGACAACTGCTGAAACCGATGTCAGTACAGAGGCGGATGCCGATCCGAGCGGAAACACCGAACCCGACTCCGGTGACGATGATGGTGATGACGATGACGATGGTGACAGTGACGGTGATGATGGAGCTGATTCGACAAGCTCCGATTTGGACAGTGGTGAGGAGGCGGGAACGCTGGTCGATACGGATGCCGGTGTCGAACCTGCCGAAGCGACGGGGAACGCCGACACGGAGACAGGTCCGGCGGCAGAACCCGCGGAAGCAGCGGGTCCCGTCTCCGATTCCGGCACTGGTGATGGGTCGGGAACCGGGCCAGCCACCGGGATAGAACAGACAGAAGACGAATCAGAACCGGAGACGGAGACGGAGTCTGTGTCTGGGAGTGAACCGGATAACGCATCTGACGAAAACGAACCAACGGAAACAGCTGTGGAGGAAGCAAATGCAGAAGGAGCGGATGATTCCGAAGGAGCGGATACCGGAGCTGCGTCGGCTGACGATGTGGATGCGGATTCAGATACCGAATCGACCGAGGATGTCGGGACGCAGGAGTCAGTGAACGTCATCAAAGGAGTCGGACCGACGTACGCCGAGACGCTTGCAGAAGCGGGCATCGAAACGGTCGCTGATCTTGCTGTTGCTGATTCTGAGGATCTTGCGGCGGAGACCGATATCTCTTCGAAGCGTATCGATCGTTGGGTCGGACGTGCACAGCACCGGTGAACACTCGATTATACACAATTCTACGCGAATTTGGTCTGTCTTCAGTGGTTGTCAGGCGTGTGATTACGGCGTTCGATTCGACGAGTTCGACCGAGTCCGCCGTGTAGTAGCTCTCGATGCTGCGGATTAGTAGCCGTCTCTTCTGAATACGATGTCTCGTACCACTAGAATACTACTCTTCTCTCGTGTACAACGGGAGACTGGCTCGACCACAGTTTGCTTACATCGAAACATCAACACGACGACACGCGAGGGAAAGGATAACCGAAACGTTCTGCCGACGCTGTCTCCGAACAGAGACTAATGCAGTATCACGTAAATGGTCGGCTCGTCTCCGCCGAAGATGCGTCGGTAAGCGTGCTCGATCGAGGCTTTCGCTACGGTGACGCGGCGTTTGAGACGCTGCGAGCGTACGGTGGTGCGGTGTTCGCGTGGAGTGCTCACCGGGATCGACTCGAACGCACCTGTGAAACGCTCGGGATGGCTGATGCGGTTCCCGACGATCTCGCGCTCCGAATCGCAGAGACCCTCGATGCAAACGATCTCGAAGATGCCTACGTCCGCGTTTCTATCACCCGCGGTATCCAGCCGGGGAAACTGACGCCACGAACGACTGTCGATCCGACGGTCGTTGTTGTCGTCGACAGCCTCCCGCGCGGCGGACGAAACGGCCAGTCCGTCTGGGACGATCACGCAACCGTTCAGACCGTTACAACCCGTCGGATTCCCGACAGTGCAATCCCTGTCTCGGCGAAGACGCATAACTACCTGAACGGTATTCTCGCTCGACTCGAACTCCGGCGCGCGACGACAGAGTCCTACCATCCTGACGAAGCTCTGCTTCGAGACACGGACGGCTATATCGCAGAAGGCGCAACGAGCAATCTCTGTTTCGTCGACAACGGCACGCTCAAAACGCCACAGCGAGGAACGATCCTTCCCGGTATCACACGCGAGATCGTCCTCGATCTCGCTGCCGACGAATCGTTTCCTGTCGAGACCGGTCGGTACACTCTCGATGACATCCGCTCTGCTGATGAAGCGTTTCTCACTAATACGACGTGGGAACTCCGGCCGGTCGAAACCGTCGACGGACTCGATATTGGTGGGGGACCGATTACGACGCTTCTCTCGCGACTGTTCGATGACCTCGTCGAACAGTACTACTCGGAGTGAGTTGGTTCTCTGGCGTCTTGTCTGACTACGCCATCGAATTCGAGGACGTAATCGGTTCCGAACGCCGTTGATGGCGTCTGATACCCGTTCGGCGTCTCGCCATCGAGTGCTCGTCGAGCGCTCTCGACGGCTGTTTCGGCGGTGAGTGTGTACCCGTTCGGTGTCGTGAGCCGCGCGATGAGCCGCTCTTCACCATTTGAGACTTCACCCCACAGACGGCTCTCTCCCTGCTGACGTTCCTCAGCGTCCGGTCCATCGATCGCTCTCTCGATGAACGATCGAAGACCATCCTTGACGAGTGAGTTCGTGAGAAGCGGTCCGAGGTGCTGAGAGAGTCGAAGCGCACGGATGGCCTGTGGAGGAAGTGCCATGTAGAATTCGATATTTGGGATGCCCGTCGTCCGGTCGGCAGTCGAAACGTCGCCCCACGGGATTGTCACTGCGGTTCGTTCTCGATGACCGAAGTCGATTGAGCGGCTTTTCCACCCCGGCGGTGTTCGTCGTATCTTGCCGTCTTCACGGACGGCACCGCCCGCTTCGAGTCCCTCGACCATCGTCAGGGCGGTTCCAGGTGACGGAGCGCCGAGGCTATCGAAACCAAGTGCGAGGTGGGTTGCTTCAGGAAGTGCATTCCCAAGGTGCGATGCGAGACAATCTGACGGCACCACATCGAAGCCGACACCCGGAAGGAGCGTCACTCCTGCCTCCTCTGCCCGTTCACTGCGAGACGCAATGGCTTCGAACACCTCGATCTCCCCAGTGATGTCGAGATAGTGTGTGCCTCGTGAGAGACACGCCTCGACGATTGGTTCGTGTGTGTGGACGAACGGACCAGCACAGTTGAGTACAACATCGAATTCCGCTATGTGTTGCGCTACGATGTCGGAATGTTCGAGACCGAACACCCTGCAATCGAGTCCCCATTCCGTCGCCTGCGCTTCGAGCTTGGCCGTATCTCGTCCAGCGAGGACGGGCTCAATCCCCTGTTCGATCGCTCTTTCGACAACGAGGCGACCGGTGTACCCGTATGAACCGTAAACGAGCAATGTATCCATACCTGCGAATTCTTGCTTCTTCGATATAACCCATCCGCAAATCGATATCTGAGAGCTCACGTGATGATACGGCCAAACCGCTGTTCTCGAACGAGCGTGATCTGGCTGGTCTATTTCCGTCTCTATCGATTTCCAGTTGTCACAACCGGCGATTTACCTCGATTTCCACGCCATTAATTACTATCCCTCCTCTATCCGTGACTATGCCCAAGACAGTCGAAGCAAAATGTACGAACGGAGAGTGTGAGTTGGACATGATGGAACTGCACTACACGTATGACATGAGTGATGACACAACCACCGACGACTTCGTCTGTCCGTACTGTCGCTCGGATGCACTCGAAGAAATCGTTCTATAATATTCGCGGTATTTTGTCTCCGCACAAGCGATAAGCACGTTCGAATCGTAGATCGGCGTATGCTACGGGAATTCGGTGAACGGGTCGAGAGCGTCGTACTGGACGGTTTGGGGCGATCAGTGAGTCGCATCCAAGAACAAAAACCACTCTCTGTCGATCTCTTGGAGGATGATGAGTCCTATATCATCGTGTTCGATGCGCCCGGAGCGACGAGCAACGATGTTGACGTTCGATTCGATGATCGAACCGTTCACGTCCGTGTCGATCGCTTCCGTGACACCTACGAGGGGTTCGATATGAAGCTTCGTGGCCGCGGGTTGTCACTTTCCGGGTCCGTTTCCCTTCCGGAGCATGCGTCTGTCGACCCAGAATCGGCGACAGCAACGCTCACCGATTCAGGAACCTTACAAGTGACGTTGCCAAAAACCGGTTCCGACTCCGCTGACGACCCGATTCGCATCGAAACCGACCGGACACAGAGCAAACCCGATCACGATTCAGATTCGGATTCAGACGCTGATTCTGACTCTGACTCTGACTCCGTCGATTCAGACGACTCTGGTGGGGCTTCGGATTCGAGCGAATAAGTCACTCGAACGCAGTGAGTCCTGTGGCTGGATAACTGACGACCGTATCGACGCCCGCGTCGTGGAGGGTTCTGATCCGTTCACGGACTGTCT
Organism: Halocatena marina; assembly: GCF_023276375.1. Lineage (GTDB taxonomy): Archaea > Halobacteriota > Halobacteria > Halobacteriales > Haloarculaceae > Halocatena > Halocatena marina. The sequence goes on from NZ_JALLPK010000001.1 coordinate 3,705,949, forward strand.
CTCTGTTACCGACAAGCGCGAAATCCTGTGCAGCAGTGAGGAGGATATCACGAGCTTGCCCGGTTGCCCGACGATCAGTGACTGGCGCTGTAGTAGAACCGGATTTGGATGTTGATTCAGTGGCTGCGTCAGTAGTGGTGTCTGATGATGCCTTGGCTATTGCTCGTCGTACGATTTTCCGTCGTGCGACGTATCCACCGACGGCGTCGAGGATCACGTCGTCATCGTCGGAGAGAACGGTCGGTGCATAGACTGCGATTTCGCCGTCGTATCCCACAGAACGGAGCGCACGAACTTCGCTGAGTGTGTGTCGGGAGAGGAGATCGTACTGAACGCCACCAGCCGCAAGCGCGAGTCGTTCGATGCCTTCGGTACCGACCCACGGACAGGGTGCTGGTCCTGCTGTCGATCTGGACGACGCAAGCGCTGCTTCAAGTCGTGGTGCGACTGCCCGGCTCCGTTCTTCATCGCTCAGGTACGCCGCATTTCCGGCGACGAACACGCGTCCGATCTCGTCTGGCATCCAATCAGCCAGCGCGCTATCACCCAGCGGATCGAATCCGTTCGCACGAACGGGTGTCGTGAGATACACGGTTGCGTGCTCTGTGAGCGTATCAAGTGTGTCTCGGCTCGGGAGGTGTTCGCGTCCTTCGTAGTCGATAGTGATTGTATCGATTTCGAATCCAGCAGCGCGAGAGACGTCACACTCTGTCGGTTTCAGCGCGATAGCATCGAACCCAACGCTGGAGAATGATTGTGCAGTCAACATTCGTCTCCTCCGGTCGAAAATACGCTATACGCGGCGCGGAACGCGATCTGCCGTGAAAACGACCATACGACACAGTTGGGTGGTCTGCGCAAAAACGTGTCGTTCGAGGCGAGCGTTACAACACACCGACTGTTACCAGACCCGTATATTCAACCACTAACTGAATATACTGTAATCTCATTATTTATCATTCTTCGTGTCAGCGCTACTGATTCGGTGTGCGGATCGCACGGCAGTGCCCACGATGGGCGTTGTACTGTCGTATTTGTCCACGGCTGAATTTAGAATGCGTCGTATTGATCCATCGTGTTTTGCAAGGTACAGAATTACCTCAAAAGCAGCCCAACATTGAGTCGTCATGTCCGATGCAATGCCAGAGGAATCGGGAGCGTCGTATTTGGTCTTCGGAGCAATTGGTTCTGTCATGCTCGCGCTGTACGAGTATTACGCTCGTGACAATCGACAACGAGGTGTCTTCATTGGATTGTGGCCACCGACAATGATCGGATTTGCAATCTACCTCCGCCTGCACGAATCGGATTCCGAGTAAACCGTGGCTTTTCTGTTGGCAGTCGTACGTTATTTCGAAAACACACCTACGGAGTTGTGAGTACTGCGTGGATAGTGATCACGTCGGTAGATCCGCATCCGGATCGACCCGGCGGTCGGCGTCCGGGGGCAGGTCCCAATCGGTCACGAGTTCGAGAAACTGGACGAGAATACGAGCTGTTGCGCCCCAGACGGTGTATCCATCGACATGGAAGAAGTGGAGTCGGATATCACCGTAGTGAGGGTGATCGCGCTGTTCCGATTCGTAGTTCGAGCGATCAGTCAGTGCATCGACTGAGAGGACTGCAATCTCGGCCACCTCACGTTGGTCGGGAAGATACTCACGATCGGGGATCTGAGCGACGAACGGACACACTGAGTAGCTCGTAACGGTCCGAATATCATCGAGACGGCCGACGACACGCGACTCACCCTTCCGCAGTCCGATCTCTTCGTGGGATTCACGGAGTGCAGTCTCACAGAGATCTGAGTCGTGTGGCTCGCGTCCACCACCGGGAAAGCTCATCTGGCCAGGATGCTCTCCGAGATGGTCGGCGCGCTTTGTAAACAGGAGGTACTCTCCGGCCTCACGCGCGATGACAGGTACGAGAACTGCAGCTTCCCGTTCCTCATCGCACACAGCAACCGGCTCGTGCGTACTCACCCGCGAAAGATCGACAGTCGGCGTGAGCTGTCCGTCCCGTGTTGAACGGTCCATGTAGTGTATGCTACCTCCTCAATTGCAATAACAGTATTTGTGATCACACGAATACGTATTTCAAATGTATCAGGAAATGCTATAAATGAATCTTCTTTTACTCGTTTAGTGGATGACTGTCTTGCTGTTCTCTGTTCCCAACCACGACTGATCTCTATAGAAACACGAGTAATCTATGTATGCTATCATTAGAATTCAGATGAATTTGTAGTCGAATATACGAATCAACATATATATTGAGATTATCAGTTCCAGTTGAAACAAAGGGGTACGAGTTCCGATACCTGATCGTAGAATACGTCATAAAATGGTGGGGAATTCATCACTGTTGAGTGAGGGTATCAATCAGGGAGAACCCATCGATGGCTGTACGAACGTACGAAGGATTGTGAGATGTCCTAACAAGATCTTGATAGCCGTGGGAATCAGAAACTAAGGTCGGAAATGAGCATTTCAGGTGTACTCGTATAACTTACCGAATGGCCGTTCCAGCAAGAATTTAATGTAGGAAAGTTAAGTATTATACACCAAATTTATGTGCGATTATGTCGGAATATCCAACTGGTCCTCATCATGGATAAGTTGGGAGACCGCTACCGTGTGCCAGAACACACGGTTCCAATGTGTTCGAACCAATGTCTTTTTTGACAGCTGCGTGCGGCCTCCGCCCACATCTATTATACAATGGTATTTAATATTCGTGTATAGTTCCATATTGACCATTTACGAATGATAGTATACTTGTTGTTGATTGATAGATGGGATACTACTGCCCAATTGTCCAATGGCTTCCAATTTTGGCCAGCCACGGGCTTTGGAAGCATACATCAGACCCCGGGAATTCAGAGATATTGTTTTGTGGATGGCCTTTTACTTCAATCAGCGAGCAATTCTCGTGCATTCGCCAATTCGACCGGTCCCCACGTTTCTAAATCGTAGCTCACGTCTATCAATCGGTTGATTGCTTCTTCATCCTCGGTAGCGACAGCTCGGGCTGCCTCCGTTCGAAAGCGCTCCTCAACTGCTCTGCCGAGCCGATCACGGTCGACCTTCCGAGATTCGATATCCATGATGTGTGGAAGATCCGTTCCACCGTCGGGGATCACCGGGAAAGCGGTTGGTCCGACAGTGAGTGCATCCTCGCTCTTGACAAGATGATACGATTCGATGGCTGTGTCGATCAGCGACTCGTCGGGTGGGTCTTCGCTTTGCTTGAATGCGAGTTCGACGAGTGCGGTCTTGAGTTCGGGTCGGGTGAGTGCACCGAAGAGATCGACGACCCCTGCGAGTTCGTCGGGTGAGAGATCGATTGTCATATTTGCTCATTCATGTCCAATCGTGCGGCATTGCTCACTGCATGTGGGTCGATGGGTGCGTTCTCCCACGCAGGCAGGCGCGTGTCCTTCTTAGGAGGTTGCACGGCCTTTGCGTACTCCTTGATCTGTCCATGCTCGGCTGTGCTGTCGTAGTCCAACCCATTAAACGCCGCGTCCTCGGCATACTGGTTGATGAGCGTTGTTGCTGTCTTGTGATATCGTTCGCGTAATAATTCATAATCCGGGTGAACGCCGTTGTCCGCGAGCGCGTGAAACAGCGCAGCACCGACTTCGACGCTCATCCCTCCGAGGCCTTGCGGTCCGCCGACCGCTCGGTGATCGTGTTCGTGAACGCCGAGATCAGTCTGTGCCGACCCCGCGAATCCCGCGTGTTCGAATGCGTTTCCAAGCACGCCGACTTCGAGACCCCACCCACGAGGCAAGCGCAACTGTCGAGCGAGCGCAGTTGTCATCGCCATCTCGCCCGCAAGAGCGTATCGGAACGCAGCGAGATACTCGACGACCGGAGCTGACTGGCGTTCTGCGAGCGCACGCACGATCGGAACGTAGAAGAGCCGAAAGAGTCGGCCATAGAGCTGATTTTCCTCGATGCGGGCATAATAGCCCTTCACGAACGAGTAATCTCGTGCGAGGGGAAAGAGCAGTCGGTTGATGTGGCGCTCTGAGTACGTCTCGGTGTCGGCGTCGTGGAATACGATGTACTCATTGTCGCTTGCAACACCGATTGCGAGCCAGACGTCCCGTCCCTTTCCGTGCGGACCGTCGAGCCCTGCTTTTCTGAGTCGTTCCTGTACCCGAGGGCCACCGCACCAGACCGTCTCACACGCGAACTCATAGCTTGAGAGCCATTCGTGTATCTTGCTCACATTCTGCTCATCCGCGCGCAGTGCGACGACGACGCGAGCTGGATCGACCCGTTCGAGCGTCGTCAGGATGCGCTCGGTCGTGTGACTAGCGTGAGCGTGTTCGGTCATCGGCACAACGACGCTCGTTCGATCGGTCGGTGCGTCGGGAACGGTATCAGCAAAGTCGTGCAGCGTCGTTACCCGCTCCTGAACGTATTCCATTACATATGAGTGGTGCCCTGCGGGGCAAAGTCTCATCTATCCGCGGAACTGTCCTATTCGATTGGAAATCGTCCTGTGAGATACACGAAGACGAACACAGCGAGAACCGCGACGATGAGTCCAGAGAACGCATAAAAGACATCGTTAAACGGATGACCTGTGCTGATGAGGTAGCCGAGAACTGAACTTCCTGAGGCCTGCACGATCATCATGCTGCCACTGTAGATCGCGTATGCGCTTGCCCGATTTTCATCTGGGAATGACGAGAGGAGAAACGTATCGATGGCCGGAAACATGCCGTGGATAACGTAACCGAGAACTGCGCTTATGATGAGCAATGAGAGATAGCCCGTGGTAGCGGTGAGCGCGAGGAGACAGCACACAAACAGGCCACAGATGACGAATACGAGCGGAATGTTTGGTATTCGGTCGGCGAGGTTCCCTGTGACGAAGAACGCTGGGACGCCGGCTGCGAACAGCACCGTCAACAGCCCTTGTGCGGCCGGTTGTGAAACGGACTTAGACGTGATCATATACGTGATGTAGAAATTGAATACACCGTTCCAGACGAACCCTGTTATCCCGATAATTGTGACGCCGACGAGAATAATCCGCCACTGCTCGCGTGCTGCATTGACGAAGTCACGATCACCTGCACCGGCCGCCGGCAGCTCTGTCCGATACGCGATTACGAAGAAAATGACCGTCGCGAGTGCGCCGACGCTGGCAAGTACTCCAAACGCGAGTCGCCACGATCCGAGAAACAAGACGGCACCGACAACCGGAGCCGCGCTGACAGCCGCGAGCTGACTCGACATTCCGTGGGTACCGAGTGCCTTTCCGACGCGCTCTGGAAACAGTTCGCTTACGAGTGGATTTGCAGCGATGAAATACGCGCCACTCGACACTCCAAGAGCGAATGCACCTCCCATCAGGACCTCAATGTTCTGTGCGACTGCTGAGAACGCCGCTGAGACCGTGAGAATTCCTCCTGAAACGAGGACAACGTGATGGCGCGGTACTTTCGTGAGCGCGTATCCAACAGGAATTCGAGGGAGCGCACTCCCTAACCACACGAGAGTAGCGAGTAGTCCGATGGTAGCATCTGTCACACCAAACGAAATCTTGAGTGGCTCCAGCAATGGCGAGAAAACGACTCTCGCCAAATTGACGAGGAACACCATCGAACACATCGAACCAAACAAACGAGAACGCGACACATTCGATGCTCGGACACTCTCAACATCAACACTTCCGAAAGCGGTCGAAACTGATGGTTCCTTAATCTATTTATTTTTTGATGTGTATACAGATGACTATTCGTAGCGTTCAACGCATTTTTGCTTTCGCTGACGCGCTTTCTCATTCGAACGTGGCGTCGAACGCTCGTGCGCCCATCGGTTCGAACGTTCCGGCAGCGACGTTCTCATCGACGTGTGCGGTCGTGCTCGTTCCGACAAGCGAGGTGGTGACGCCGGGTGCGCTCCGTGCGAAGTTGATGGCTCGCTGAGCGCTGGTGTCACCACTCAGTTTCGCGGCGATTGCCTCGGGAATTTCTCTTGCGAGTTCTCCTTGTCCGATGCTGGCGCTCGTGAAAACGTTCAGCCCGGAATCGTGAGCGAATTCGAGTGCGCTTTTCATTCCCTCGCTCGACTCGTGTGCATCGACGGTGAACGCGTCCGCCATGTGGACGTTGAACGGGAGTTGTATCGCGCGAAAGTGTGTCGCATTCGTTCCGGCCGTATCGGAGGCCGCACGAGCGCGCTCGATGATCTCTGAAAGCGAGAGGTAGCTGTCGTGGTCCGGTGAGACACGAAAGCACTCCCACGTCGCAAGGCCGTAATGGCGGATGTCACCCGCCATGGCGCGCTCTTCGAGTCGAGCGAACGTCGCCTCCAGTTCGTCGTACACCTCTTCTCGAGACGTGGTTTGAAGCTGCGTTTCGGGGTTGTGGACGTAGTAGAGATCAAGCACGTCGAGTCCGAGGTTTGCGAGCGAACGGTCGAGTTGATCGTCGATGAAGTCTGGGTCGATGCTGTGGATCCCGCGAGCGAGCCGATCGGGTTCGATAATACCAGAATCGACGTACTCCGCTTCGATGTACGCTCTGGGATCATCCGGCCGCTCGGTATCGAACGGGACAAATCCACCTTTCGTTGCGACGAAGACGCTCTCCCGATCGGCGTCTGCGTCTCGGATCGCTTGCCCGACGACGCGCTCGCTGCGCTGGTGGCGATAGTTGATCGCCGTGTCGACGACGTTGATCCCGTGATCGAGTGCCCGGATGATTGCGGCGTGGTATTGCTCATCGACCGCGTCGGTCGGATCACCGAGATACGTGCCAAGACCGATGCTCGAGATGATACAGTCAGAATATCGGCGAAAATAGGTTCGAGCGAACGAGGGAAACGAATCTCGGTAGGCCCACGTTGCGGATTTGGTTGCCATTATCGCGCGTTAGCACAGCAAAACTAATCAGTGTCGTCCTTGTGAGTAGTCGTTCCTTGATAACGATCGATTGCCTCTCGGTAGCCCTCGCGGTAGGTTGGATAGGTGAATTCGTAGCCCAACTCCCGAATGCGTTCGTTCGAACAGCGTTTGCCCGTCAGGAGACGTCGTTTTGCCACCTGTGAGAGGTCGCTCTCAGCCAACCGCTCGTCTTTCGTCTGCTTCGGTGGGTGTTCGAGATCACAGCGGTCCGCGAGCCAATCGGCGAACTCCCATTTCGAGACTGGTTCGTCATCGACCGCAAGCAGCGTTGGTTCATTCACTGGCTCGGTGAGCGCAAACCGAATAACACCAGCCGCGTCGGTCCGATGAATCATGTTGAGATAACCTTCCGTAACTGGTCCTTCGAGATATCGTTCTAGTCTGTATCTGTCCGGGCCGTACAGGCCGGCAAACCTGACCACAGTCCCATCGAAGCCGTATTCGCTCGGGCGTTCCCGAGCGATTCGCTCTGCTTCTGCGAGCACGCGTGTTTTCTCTGTTGTCGGTTCAATCGATGTTTTCTCGTCCACCCAGCTGCCACCGTGATCGCCGTAGACGCCGGTGCTCGACGTATAAATCAGTGTTTCTGGACAGTGATCGCGGTTGCCGAACTGGTCAATGACCGTTTTCAATCCTGAGACGTACACCTCACGGGCAGCTTCAGCGTCGCGTCCTCCCGAACTCGCAATGAACACGACCGCATCCACGTCCGGCACGTCGGCGAGTGATGTGCTGTCGGTCACGTCGGCCTGTACTGCGTTTGCACCCGTCGCTTCGATTGCCGTGAGACCGCTGTCGGAGCGACGAACTCCCGTCACGTCGTGGCTGTCGAGTAGCCGACACAGTTCGAGGCCGACGTACCCACAGCCCAGAATAGCGACGTTCATACTACAGCATCCGCTCCTCGATCGTCTGTTGGAGTAGCACGAACTCTCCGAGCGTCATCGGAGAGCGCCCCTCGATCTTCTGTTGAATCGCGCGTGCCTCGATCTGTCCGTCGACCTCGCCTTCGAGCGTATCGACGTCGAGAACCGCGCTCGTCATTCCCAGCAAAAGTACGTCACGCGCTTCTGCCTCGACCGTCTCAGCGTCGGGTGCTCCATCGCGCAGCGCGAAGACGGCAGCCGCGTCCATCAGTGACAGCTCGTCCGCTAATGTCGAGGATTCCGACAGAATCGCCTCGGTTTGTTTCTGGTCGAGATCTGTCCGCTCTGTGACGGTCTCTGCACCGACTTCCTCGACGGTTTCCCGTAGCTCCGTTTCGTACCGCTGCTGGAGCGCTGTCGGCGTCATTGAACCAGGGTCGTCGACGATGGTGTGGATCATGGAGTGAAATACATCGTCTCGCTACAAGTGTGTTTACGCTCGCGCTCTTGGTGTCGTGATTTGTTTACTTAGTCGAGTGCTTGTTCGGCCGCTTGCTGTTCGTCGGCTGCGTCCATCTCATCTCGGTCGGTGGTGACGAGAAAGCGCCGTTCTGCTCATCCACTTGCCTCCTCGAACACGTCGTGTAACTCGCTGCTCACGTCCAACTCGGCCAACTCCGCATCGATGTCAACCGGATCTACGGCGTGTTCGTCGCGCTGTTGCATCCCAATCAGACAGTACAGATACGAGACGCGCAGGAGCCAAAGCGCACCGCCGATGGCTTCGTCTCCGTCGACAAGGTAGGAGACCCACCCCGATTCTGGGTAAATGTGATGTTTTTCAGCCTGTCCCTCCTCAATGAGGATATCTCGGATGCGCTTTGGAAAAGGAATGTCGAGCAATCGACCGTTGTGGAGATGGCCAATTTCGGTGCCATCCAGCGTGAATTCCCGAGCACTGAATCGGTGCGGTTCGACTTCGATACCAGACCAGCCACTGACGGTCGATTCGATTGCGTTCATGTGAGTCCCTCCAGTAGCCGCTGACAGGGGGTGCCCTGATCGTCAGCGTACTTTTCTAAAGAGGGGCAGACAGAGCTTGGACGTTCGTATGAACATCTTCACCGCTCCCACAGTGTCGCTCAGAACGCCTGAAACGCTTGCTTGACGACACCTAAGGCTCCTTGGTCCCACGCGACGCGGTGGTCAAGGCCTGTGTTCGAACGCTCGCGTGGCTCGTAATGTTCGAGATACCACTCGTAGGTGTCGATCAGTGCCGCTGTGTTCGAGTACTCTGGTTCCCAGCCCAGCTCCCGAAGCTTATCGACCGACACGTACGAATCGTGGTGTGCAGTCTCGTATATCCACGGGTAGAGTGGCGACAGATTCAGCCGATTCAGTAGCCTGAGAACGGCTACGGTCAGTGATGACGGTGTTCCAACGACGCGCTTTCCAGATCCTGCGTGATCCAGCAGTGCCTGGAAGTCTTCTTTCATCGTTGCGTACTCCGTTGCGCCGACGTTGAACGTGTCGTTGACCGCATCGGGATCGTGCGTTGTTACGAGTTCGATCGCACGAACCAGATCGTGAACGTGCATGAGTTGGTATTTGTTGTTTCCCCATCCGACGAGCGGAATGTTTGCGCCAGTCTCGACCCAGTCGAACAGCACTTGAAAGACACCGAGACGCTGTGGTCCGATGAACGTTTTTGGACGGAGAATTGGGACACACATGCCCATCCGACGGAAGTCCTTGCACACCTTCTCGGCCTCGATTTTCGCGTTCCCGTACGGCCCGACGCCGTCGAGAGGTGACGCTTCCGTGATCGGATGCTCCTCGTGCAGCCCATAGACTGCCGTTGAGGAGATATACACAACACGCTCGATGCCGTGGTCTTTGGCTGCCCACAGTACCGATCGCGTCCCATCGATGGTGACCTCGCGGATCGTATCGGCGTCCCAGAGCGGGAGCGCCGCCGCGGTATGAACGACCGCATCTGGGTCGAACGTGGCCATCGCCTCCCGAACAGCCTCTTCGTCCCGGACGTCACCTTTGACGTAGTCGATTCCACGAACATCGTCTTCTTCGTTGAACGGAACCCGATCGAACGCCACGACGTTCCATCCCTCGTCTCGGAAATACTCACACACGTGAAGTCCAAGGAAACCAGTCCCTCCTGTGACGAAAACCGTGTTCGATGACGAGTTTTCTTCTTCGTGTTCGCTCATTAGATGTACTCTTTCGGCCATTGCCCTTTTTTATTATGGCCCACGTAGTCCTGAGCCATCCAATGTCAGGGCAACCGTTCACATCGCGGTCGACGAACACCTTACGAGGGCTGCTTCGTGAACTCCGGCCACAGCAGTGGTACAAACAGGGTGTCCTTCTGTTGGGTATCCTTTTCTCACAAAGTCTCCTCTCCGTCACTGCGTGGGGACGCGTTATTGGCGCGATTGGTGCATTCACCGCAGTCGCCGGTGCTGTGTACATCGTCAATGACATTTGTGACCGTGAGGAGGATCGCAAACATCCCGAAAAACAACACAGGCCGATCGCCAGCGGGCAACTATCAGTTTCGGTCGCTACTGTGGCTGCGGTCGTACTGTTGTGTGGTGGACTCGCCCTGGCATTATTTATCAACGAGCTCGTCTTGGTGGTCTTGGTTGCCTATCTCGGGCAAAATATTGTCTACTCGCTATTTCTCAAAGATATCGTGCTGGTTGACGTACTCGTCGTCGGGACTGGATTCGTCCTCCGAGCAATCGCGGGTGTCGTTGCTATTGGTGTGTATCTCAGCCCGTGGCTCATTCTCTGTACGTTCTTGCTTGCCCTCGTCCTCGCGGTTGGAAAGCGACGAAATGAACTCGAAACTGTCACGAATCCCGTTGACACCCGCGAATCACTCGGACTATACACCGACGAGGAGCTGGACCAACTGCTCGTCGTGACGATCGCAATGCTACTGATGACCTACGCGCTGTACACGTTTTTCCACTCCCAGACCCCGATGATGCTGACGCTTCCACTCGCCTTCTACGGCGTATTTCGGTACCATCACCTCGTTCATACGACAGCCGTAGCCGGTCGACCGGCGTATCTCCTCACAGACCGAGCGATGTTTGTCACCCTCATTCTGTGGTTTCTTGTCACAGTTGCTGTCATCTATCGTATCCCAACAACCCTCGCAGAGGGGTTCATGGGGGTGTGAACGTGTGCGCGAGTACGAATATGACCGGTAGCGAGATCACGCATCTGTGTGAGTATGGACGTGAATGCGGATCCGTATACGGGGGGAGAGATGGCGTACACGTATGATTTACAAGTTCACACGGACGCGTCACCGTGTTCGAACGCAGCTCCTGCTGATGTCGTCGCCGCTGCGGTTTCCCGTGATCTCGATGGGATCGCCGTCACGAATCACGATACGCTTGCAGGTGTGGCTGCTGTCCGAACAACTGCGCCCGACGAACTGACAGTGATCTCTGGAGTCGAAGTGTCGACCACACAAGGACATCTTCTCGCGCTGAACGTCGAGGAGCCACCGCCGCAGGGTGATCCACTCTCGGTCATTGAGCACGTTCACGATCTCGGCGGGGTGGCGATTCTTTCACACCCATTCGATCGGCTCCGAGAGCACTACGCCAGCAACCTCGATGCGATCGCTGCTGCCGTCGATGCGATCGAAGTCCGCAATTCCCGCTGTCTCCGAACGCGATACAACGAGCGCGCCCGGGCGTTCGCCCGTGAACACGATCTCCCAGTCACGGGTGCAAGCGACGCTCACTTTCCGATGGAGATCGGCCGCGCGTACACCACGTGTGAGAGGCCCCTTCTCGAAGCACTCCAGCGCGGCGAAACCAGCAGTGGCGGACGTGACCGATACCTTTCGGGTCACGCGGCGACGAAGCTTCACCAACTGAATGAATCGCTCGGTCTCAATTTCACTCTCAGCCGATGAAAGGATCTACGTACGTTCGTCACTGCATAAGTCTGCTGCGCGAGCACGGGCTGTGGCTGACAGCTCTCGGTACGCTCCTCGTGTTTTTCGGACTCTTCCTGTTCGGTGATGCGAACGCCGTCGTCAAAGCACTCTCCAATGTGGACGCAGGAGCCGTCGTAGCGATGTTCTGTCTGGTGCTCGTCGGATACGGTATCCGATTCCTGAAGTGGGCGTACTACCTGCGCGTTCTCGAAATCACGATTCCCGTTCGTCAGAGTGCGCTCGTGTTTTTCAGCGGACTGATGCTCGTCGTCACGCCTGGGAAAGTTGGAGAAGTGTGGAAAGCGTGGTTTCTCCGGGATCTCCACGACGTTCCGGTGAGTCGAACCGTGCCGGTCGTCGGTGCCGAGCGGGTCACCGATCTGCTCGCACTGAGTAGCTTTGCGTTCCTCGCTGTCCTGCTCTATCAGCGTTCAATCGTCGTGCTGATCGGGATTGTTGCGCTCCTCATCGGGGGACTCGGTGTTCTTCAGTGGCGTTCGCTCTCGCTCCGAATTCTCTCGTGGTTGCATACGATCCCCGTTCTTGGTCCCTACGCATCGGATCTGAGGGACTTCTACGAGCGCACGTACGAGCTGTTTCGTCCGCGCCCACTCGCCGTCGCAATGGTGTTGAGTCTGCTGGCGTGGGGATTAGAGGGAATCGCCCTTTGGGTTATTCTCCGTGGCTTCGATGCTCCTGCCGATCCACTGCTCGGACTCTCAGTTCTCGGACTCGGTTCGGTGGTCGGGGCAGTGAGCTTTCTTCCCGGTGGGTTGGGTGCTGCGGAGGCAAGCATGGTCGGTACCCTGCTCGCTGTCGGCTACTCTCGCACTGTCGCTGTCAGTGCGACGCTCCTCATCCGCGTCGGTACGCTGTGGTACGGCGCGATCATCGGCGCATTCGTCTTCGGACTCTATCGTCTCATGGATACGTCCTCAGAGCGACAGACATCGTTCGAACGCGAAAGCAACGACTGATCTCTTCATCCAGATCGCTTGGTTTCTCTGACCATCGCTTTCGGAAATATCAAAGAATTACTACTTATCAGTACTTTCCAGCTGTGAGTTGGCGACCGCACTGCGATCGGTATTCGCTTTGCAACTGCATCGCTGACGCGGCTGACTTGTTCTCGTATCGGAAGCGAACGACCACCGTTTCCTGTTCTCTCGTCGTCTCGAACAAAATCCGGTCGGGAATGCGTTGCAGTTCGGTCGAATTGTTCGTAGCGACTGTGGTTTCGGTCGATGCGCTCTGCTCTGTGCGCTGCAACATGAGCCACGATTGAACTGCCTTTTGATCCATGTACACGACCGATTTGACTCGCGGGAACGATCGTTCTGAGTCCACGAGTCCGCTGGGAGCACCGATCAGCTGAACGGTCGTCGATTCGCCGAGTTCACCATCGAGCTCGTTGTCGAGTCCAACGAACGTTTGGCGATTTAGCTCTCCTGCTGTTTCCCAGCTATCGTACGGGTGAAAGAGGGGCGAGGTTGCGACGATCGGAACAATCAACAACAGAACAATCCCGACAAGCGCAATGTTCTGATCGAGCGGCGTACTCCACTGTCGGGACCGATCAGAATCTTGCGTCTGGTCGCTGTTCCAGATCTCGCGGCCCGCGCTGACGAGCACGAGTGCAAGAATCGCCATCGCCGGGATCACCGAGAGATAACCGGTACGGATCGTGTACAGACCGTTCCGGAAAAACAGTGCGAGGGGAGCGAGTAGCCAGATGACGAAGAACGCGAGCGCTGGTTGGATCTCTGTGAATGCCGATGCACGGGTCGTCATCGCCCACAAGAGACCGGCACAACAGCTGCCAAGAAGAATCAAACCGACGGCGGCGTGCGCCATACTTGGATACAGATACGAATGGCGAGGCGCTGGCTGACGATACACGAGATAGCCGAGAATCTCCCATTCAGGTGAGAAGGCGATCAACAACGCAATTGTTGTACAGCCACCGATGAAGCCAGCGAGCAGCGGTGTACTAGTGGCACTCGATCGCTCTCGGTGAAGCGACGAAACACCACAGAGCGAGACGAGCACGATCAGCATCGCCAGTATGAGCAGCACACCCATCCAGAGTCCGCCAGCGGCGAGTCCGTTTCCGATAACGTCTGCCGGATACGCGAGCGAGATCACGTACTCTACCACAACGCGTATTTCATCCACGAGCGTCACTGGTCCGCTCCGAATGTGGTGATAGCCACCGAGTCCTCCCAACACCGCAACGCGCACAGCGAGATACACGACCGTAACAACACCGAACGGGATCACAGCACGAACTGCTGTTCGGAGCGCGTTGTACGGACCAGTGTCGTACTGCTGTATTGCCGTCCACACGAACAGCAGTCCGGGCACGAGAAGAGCCGGTTCTTTTGCACCGAGCGCGAGCGCATACAGCACGAGCGCCCCCACGAGATTCGCCCTTCCATCACTCGCTGTCTTATTTTTGCTCCGAATGTACAGTGTCAACGATCCGAGCACGAATATCGCCATAACGATGTCGTGACGACGTGGCGCTGCTGGCACGACCTCGGCCATCAGCGGATGCAATGCGACCAAAACGGCGCTGAGCTGCCCGACGATGCTGTCATTGGTTATCTCGGTGACAACGATTGCGACGAGCACGACCACGACGCCGTGCAAGACGAGGTTGGTGAGATGGTATCCAGTTGGATCGAGTCCCCACACTGCGTAGTCGATCGCGTACGAGAGGCTAGCGATCGGCCGATAGAACAGCGCAATGTCAGTGAAATCAGCCTCGTACATCATCGGCTGGGTGAACAGCTCCACAGCGTCTCCGACGTTCAGCACCCGACTCGAAACGATCAGCTTCGTTGTGTCTGTTGCCACAAACCAGTACGTTAGTGATTCGATGTGTGCGACGATTGCCAAAAGAAAGAGAGCGAGCTGACGCGAGCGGTTCATGATTGTCATCCGTGATCACTGCCCCAACGGATTAAATTCTATGTGTTGACGAGAGTACAATAGTGAGATCAGTGCGTGCTCTGCTGATACAGCTCGTATTTACTGCTCGGAGAGGGTGCTGTCACGGACACAATCTCGCGGTTCCAAGCGATGGAGGATTTCTGCAGACATCTCTGTTGAGTGGTTGCTGACCGTATGAATGTCGTATCAGATGAATATCAGAGATGGTCGTTTTGTGTTCTCCAGAGTCGCTTACACCAAGCTAGAACCGTCGAACGAGGTTCGATCGTACTCGATCTCCATCAGATCGAGGATCGTAGGTGCGATGTCGAATAGATCGACATCGCCGATACGCGCGTTGGCATCGTCGATGAACAGACAGGCGTTTTCGAAGCTGTGCATTCCGTTTCTGGGGCCAACTTCGAACACATCTTTCCCGCCTTTGAAGCCAGCTTTGAGATCGAAGCCGTGATTCGGGATGACGACGAGATCGGGTGCGATGTCGTCGTGCTCGCCACGGAATGCGTCTCCTTTCGTGACGACTCGGTCTGCAACTGGTTTTCCGTCTGGTCCTTCGAGTCCGTTAATCAGCTCGGTGAGCTCGTCCAGCGTGCTCTCGTACTCGTCCTGACTCACGCAGCCGCGCGGCTCACGTCCTTCGAGGTTGACGTAGAACCGACCTGGAATGAGCGAGTACGCGCGCGTGTCGTCGGAGATATCGTCTAGCTCGCTGTGATCATCGGTCCGGTAATCGAGCCAGCCCTGCTCTTGCAGCCACCTATTGCAGTGAACCTCGTAGTCTTCGCTCGTGAAGCCGTGGTCACTCGCGACGACGAGTGTCGTGTTGTCATCGAGCTGGTCACGGAGTTGACCGATGTAGTCATCGACCTTGCGATAGAACTCCATGAACGCCTCTCGGTTCTCTCCGTCGCGTTCGTAGTCTTTGAACAGGAAGTGATTAACCCGGTCAGTGGTCATGAAGACGCCGAAGAAGAGGTCCCAATCGTCCTGTTCGATGTAATGTTTGAACGCCTCGAAGCGGGCATCGATTGTCTCGTGAGCGTCCTCCATGAACTCGCTCTTGTCCTCCTCGTGACCAAGTTTGGCATTCACATCGATGCGGTAATCCATGCTTTCGAGTGTTTCACGGATCTCGTCGGGATACGCGCCCTTTTCGACACCAGGCGAGAGGAAGCCCGACACCATCCGCTGGACATTTCGCTGGGGTGGGAACGTGACTGGAACGTTCATGACCGTGGCATCACGGTCGGCGTCGGTGACGCGGTCCCAGAGTCGGGTCGCTTGCACATCTCTTCCCATCGGAACGTATGTGTCGTACGACCCAATTTCACGATCCTGAAATCCATAGACGCCGGTCTCACCGGGGTTGACACCTGTCGTGAGCGACGGCCAGCATGCGCTCGATTCCGGCGGGACGATGCTATCGATCGCACCCGCCGATCCATCGTTAGCGATAGCAGTCAAATTCGGAAATTCATTAGGGTTGTCATCAATGAGGCTATACGGAACGCCGTCGATACCGAGAAATACGACGCGCGAACCGGAGTCACCACGAAGTCGATCGAACAGTCCCATATCGCCGATTGCGCGAGGGAAACACAAGAACCTTCTTTTCTTTTTCCCTGACGTTCTCTGCCAGACTTACTCGCCTTCTCCGCCCACGTCGTGCTCGCTGTCGCGCTCTGCGTTCTCCGGAACGACGGTCACGTGGTTGATCCCAACCGGCACTCGTTGCTTCATTTCATTTCTATGTATTGCCTCCATGACTAAATAATTACTCATGCTCATAACTCATGGGAGTGTGCGTCGGTATGACTCCGGGGTATCTCTGAAGGACGGGTGACTCTACATTGTGGAACTGCAGAAAAAACGGTGTTCTCGAATCGAGCGTGTTCGGCTGTGTTATTGTTGGTTGAGGACAGCGTCGATCGGGTCAAGTAGCAGTGGTTCGATCTCCGACCACGAGTACGTCTCTTCGATGCGTTGGCGCGCTTGTGTTCCCAGTCGCTCTCGCAGTCCATCACGAACCAAGAGAGTCCGGATGACCTCAGCGAACGACTCTGGCGTGTCGGCAATCTTCAGGTGTTCGTCTTCTTCAATGTCGATCCCTTCGGCTCCGAGCGATGTCGTCACGACGGCCTTTCCGAGTCCCATCGATTCGAGAACCTTGTTTTGGAGACCGGCACTGAACCGCATTGGTGCGACTACGACACGCGCTTTCGTGAGATATTCGAACGGATCTTCGACGAATCCAGTGACCTGAACCCCCGGGCGCTCGGCGAGCTGGCGCACTTTTTTCGTCGGCTGCGTTCCGACGATGACGAACTCTGCTTCGGGGTGGTGACGCCGTACCAACGGGAAGATTTCATTCACAAAATACGTGACAGCGTCCTCATTCGGAAAGTAATCCATCTTCCCGAGAAAGACGAGAAGTTCCCTGTTGTCGGGATTGTTGTCCTGTTCGCCTGTTTCGCTCGGTGTTTGTTCGAGTATCTCGTTTCGGACTCCATTCGGGACAACAGAAAACGACGGTAGTCCAGCGTTGTCGCCTTCGATATACTGCTTGTCGGCTTCGGTGATGATAAATGAGTGATCGAAATCACGAACAACTTCTCGCTCATAGCGGAGAAGGCGGCTGCTCTCGATCGGATAGATAACTCGCCAGAGACCAGATGCACCCGTGCTCGATTCGGCGTAGTTTCGGGAGATGGCATCGACGAAGTCAACGATTTTTGGCGTCTCGTATCTGCGGGCGTATTCGGTTGTCCGAACGTGGTTACAGTATAAGAGATCGTATCGACCGACGTGGTTGTCGAGCCATTCATCAATCGCATTGAACGAGTAGTAGAACGTCTGAAGGGGCTTTCGAGAGACGAGTCCCAACACCGTATTTAGGTGGAACCGATGCGACGGATAGGAAAAGATGGTAACGTCGTTGAATACTCGAGAAAGAGTGTCTATCCGATACTGTTTGATGGGAGACTCATCGACGATCAGCAGGTCTACTGTGTGTTCAGTTGCAAGAATTTTCGCAGTGTTGAATAGCCGCAGCTTCGCACCACCTGTCAGAGGATAAGGCGTTCGAGAACACAAAACGAGTATCCGTGCCATTGTGTTATCGTTCCTCTCGACGTGTCGTATCACCGATCTCGCACATCTGTCTCTTCGATAACGAATTGAGTACGTTTGATATCCTCGTTGCGGTTCTGTCCCACGAAAATCGCTTTGCTCGTTGCCGGCCTTTCGCTTCAAACTCCGAACGAGCCGCTGCGTCGGACCAGAGTCGCGCCACTGCCTCAGAGAGTGCGATCGTATCGGCTGGATCGACTGTGAGACCGGCTTCACCGACGACTTCGGGGAGTGACGCTCGATCGGAGACGATAACGGGCGTTCCCGACTGCATCGCTTCTACGGGTGGTAAACCGAACCCTTCGTACAGTGAAGGATAGACGAACAGCGATGCCATGTTGTATAACAGCGGTAGTTCGTCGGCTGGAACGTGCCCCGTGAAATGGACGTGTTCACGGAACGGACACCGCTGTAATGCTTTCTCGAGGGCTTCGTCGACGAGGTGATCCTGCCCGACGATGACGAGTGGCGGGCGCGCGTCTGCATCCAGTACTGCAAGCGCATCGAGGACCGAAGCAAGATTCTTTCGAGGTTCAATATTTCCTACATAGAGCGCGAATTGCTCCGGAATGTCGAACGCACGACAGAGCCGATCGCGGGTTTCACTCGGTACGGTTCGAGGCTGATATACGTCATCAGCAGCACCGTATGCGATGGTCACGTCATCGTCTGATAGCTGATGATACCGCAGAAGATCGTGTTTTGTGTTTTCTGAAACCGTGATGACCTGATCTGCCCGTTCAAGCGAAGCGGCGAGAAACACGCGGAGGTACAGCCGGTACGCCGCCGTATGGACCTCTGGGAGCGTCCGGTGGACCATGTCGTGAACAACGACAGCGCTCGGACCATCGAATGCAACCGGTTGGACGAAGTTTGGGCCGAAAAAACAATCAATATTATCGCGTTCGAGCAAGCGAGCGAGCGTCACGTTAACCCACCAGATCGGCTGTATCGGACCGAACAGCCGATCAACGAACGACGGACAGCGGCACGGCCGCCATCGAAACCGCGTCTCGTCGGGAACCACGATATCAGAGCGGTTCCCATCGGTCGGATCGTAGTACGCGTACACTGTGTAGCCGTCGAATGCACCGCTTTCGATGATGTTAGCAAGATAGTTCCCGACACCGGACCGCTTTCCGGTGAGCGTTCGTGCATCGACGCCAACGTTCGTGGTTGTCATCTGATCATACGAACGGCTCTCGCCGACAGTTCAACTGGATCGAACGTCCTCCTCATCTCGACTCGGCTTTTCGGCTGTCGTTTCGTTCCGTTCACGAATACAGGTAACTTACTCTCATATTATGAATCTCATATACTTGTCGTAAGCCGAGCCGTCGTCGAGTCTCTATCATTCACGCTTGCTGTTGTGTTGCTCCATTGTAGGTTGGAGAGCGATCGTAGTATATCGGTTTCGTGTTCCAAGCCTTTTTATTATCACTATCGGTCCACTAATCACCCTTCAAAATTCCAGCTACTGTCTCGATTTAGTCTGACACGAATAGAACGCTGCTGCTCTCTTCGACTCTGTTGAGTGTCTGTTGGTGTACGTCTCTATTCGTGGACAACACTCGTTGGAGGTTTGAGCAAGTGACGCCGCTGTGGTTGAAATGAATTGGCCAATGTGTAGCTCGTCGCACGTCTGTCGGAGTGCGCAATTGACTGATGTGGGGTGACAAGATCACGATTTACACGCCTATGTGTTGCATCAGTCGAGAATCAGCGACCGCGAATGATGCGGTCGATTTACTGCAGGCCGTAGTTACGAGAAATGCTCCTCGTAGAGCTCCTGTGCGTGGACGATCGCATCCTGTGCAGCTTGCTTGTCCTCCCACCCGAGCGTCTCCACTTCCTTCCCCTCTTCGAGGTTCTTATACGTTGAAAAGAACTCGTCAATCTCGTCGCGGGTTTGCTGTGGAATGTCGTCGAGATCCTGGATATGGTCGTATCGTGGGTCCTCGGTTGGGACAGCGATGACCTTATCGTCCTGTTCGCCGTCGTCATCCATCCTCATGAGTGCGACCGGGCGCGATTCGATCACACAGCCTGGGAATGTCGCGTCTTCGACGAGCACGAGCACATCGAACGGATCCTCGTCGTCGTAGTACGAGCGAGGGATGAACCCGTAGTCCGATGGGTAGTGGACGTTGCTGTGGAGGACTCGATCGAGCATCACACCGGGGATGTCTTTGTCGTACTCGTACTTGTTGCGCTCACCTTTTAGGCACTCTACGACGGCGTTGATTGTCTCAGGCGGGTTCGGTCCGGTTTCGAGATCTTCCCAGAGGTTCGTCATCGGCCGAACTGCGGGAGGTGGCCAAAAATCACTTTCGACACAGCCGTGTCGGTCAATGGGCGGAAACCACCATACTGGTCGCCATTCCTCTGTTCATACTGTTTACCAATAGCGAGTATGATTGGTCACTTATGATACTAATTCGGCAGCAGTTAGTGACTTTTTGTAAATATTCACTTGATAGTTGAATAGTTTTAAATAGAGTCGTGACATTTGTTTAGGTCATGTCAGAGGCAAAGTCAGTCTCCGGCGTATCGGGCATTGAACGCGACCTGACCGCATTTCAGCAGAACATTCTCGTTATCCTCTCGGAAGAGGCGCGCTATGGACTTGCGATCAAGCGCGAGCTTGAGCAGTACTACGACTCCGAGGTCAATCACGGACGGCTGTATCCGAATCTGGACGATCTCGTCGAGATGGATCTTGTTGAAAAAAGCGAGCTGGATAAGCGGACGAATCAGTACGCGCTGACCCAATCCGGATACGACGCTGTCATCGATCATTTGTCATGGGTCTTCTCACGATTCGTAACCAATAATGGTCGCGGCGACGAGGTTCGGGCCCTCGTCGACGACGCTCAGACATAGACTAGCAGGAGACTCTGACGCTCACTCACGGGCAATGTCGAGCGTCAGTTCGACCGACTGTTCGACGATCGTGCGTTGTTTTTTTGAGGGCCACACGTTGCGCGGGTAGTACTCTCTGAGGAATTCTTTACACATCGTCTCTGTCGCCTCTTCGATCGGTTTCAGGTAATGGTTTCCCATGAAATCGGCGAACGCAGCGGCGTTTTTTCCGTGGATGTCTCCGTGCTGCTCTGTGACGCGTTCGACAATCGTCCGGTTGTGCGCTTCGACCATTTCCCAATCCGCGTTTCCGGGAGCCTCAAGCGGCCGTTCGATTGCGCTGTCTGTGGTTTCGATCTGTTCGATACGAACGCGTCCGTCTGTGACCCACTCGCTCGGATAGAGCACGAGCGTTGTGTCCGCGGTGCGCTCACGAGCGATGTATCCGTGGCGTGCGAGGACCTCGTCGCGCTGACGGCGTGCACTCTCCGCTTCGTCCGCGTCGCTCGCGTCTCGTGCCCGACGCGTCAACCGTTCGGCTTCATCAGCGATGTTTTCAGGAAGCATCAAGCGCCTCATTGGCAAGCTTGTCTGCGCGCTCGTTTATCTCCCGCGGAACGTGTGTCAGTGACCATTCGTCGAACTGTTCGAGGAGTTCGAGCGCCCGAATTCGACGTTCACGAAGCCCCGGATCGTTTACGTTCCACGCCCCAGTCACCTGCTTGACGATGAGCTGTGAATCCCCCCGGACGACTACCGTATCGAATCCACTGTCTGCGGCGACCGTCAGCGCGTGAATAAGCGCCTCATACTCCGCACGGTTGTTTGTCATGTCGTCGATTCGTTTGCCACCTTCCGAGACAATCCCATCATCCGTCACGATGACCCAGCCGACGGCCGACGGTCCGGGATTTCCACGTGATGCTCCGTCGAAGTAAATGTGTGCGCGTCCACCCGCTTCGCGTAACAGCGCGACTAACCGTTCCGGTGTCTGACCCTGTATGACGACCTTGGTGTCGTATGCAACGGCTACTGCGCCACCGTGCTCAGCTCGCCAGCGTTCGTGGTCTGTGTTGCCCGGTTCGATATCTATATCCGCGTCTGCGAGTCGTGCGCGCGCCACGCCGGGATCACACTCGATGACCGGCATTGGTTCGACTCACCCGGGGAATGATAAATGGCTTCTGGTCCGGCATACTCAGGATCGAAAGAAGACGCACGAATCTATCCCTGTTTATCAATTTTGACCAATTTAATTGCGGCAGATGACCCCACGTTACGGAAGGTCTAAGTACCTTGACCAAGGTAGTATAAAAATGCGATGACACGGTCCACCCGTACGCGGGAGCGCGAGCAGGAAACGGAACACGAAGCAGAAAGCACGCGAGAATGTCCCGAATGCGGGTCCGACCATCTTATTAAGAGTTCAGATCGTGGTGAACTCATTTGTGACGATTGTGGACTCGTCATAGAGGAAGAAAAGATTGACCCTGGTCCTGAGTGGCGGGCGTTCAACCATCAAGAACGCCAGCAGAAGTCCCGTGTCGGAGCCCCGACGACTCAGACGATGCACGATAAGGGGCTAACGACCACCATCGACTGGAAGGACAAAGACGCCTACGGTCGGTCGATTTCTTCGAAAAAGCGCAGCCAGATGCACCGGTTGCGAAAGTGGCAAGAGCGCATTCGAACCAAGGACGCCGGTGAGCGAAACCTCCAATTCGCTCTTTCCGAGATCGACCGGATGGCCAGCGCGCTCGGCGTCCCCCGATCGGTTCGGGAAGTCGCGTCCGTCA
Organism: Halocatena marina; assembly: GCF_023276375.1. GTDB lineage: Archaea > Halobacteriota > Halobacteria > Halobacteriales > Haloarculaceae > Halocatena > Halocatena marina. The sequence goes on from NZ_JALLPK010000001.1 coordinate 3,728,469, forward strand.
TTTATCGACGCGCGCTGAAGGACGATCTCATCCGTGGCCGATCCATCGAGGGCGTCGCTACCGCCGCACTGTACGCGGCCTGCCGCAAAGAAGGAATTCCACGGAGCCTCGAGGAGATCTCCGAAGTCTCCCGTGTCGAGCGAAAAGAAATCGGACGCACGTACCGGTATATCTCCCAAGAACTCGCCCTGGAGATGGAACCGGTCGATCCGAAGAAGTACGTCCCCCGATTTTGCTCAGAACTCGACTTATCCGAGGAAGTACAAGCAAAAGCCAACGAAATCATCACCACTACCGCAGAGGAAGGACTGCTATCGGGCAAATCCCCAACGGGATACGCCGCCGCAGCGATCTACGCTGCCTCCCTTCTCTGCAACGAGAAAAAAACCCAACGGGAAGTCGCCGACGTCGCTCAGGTGACAGAAGTCACCATCCGAAACCGGTATCAAGAGCAGATTGAGGCGATGGGTATCCACAGCTAACTACCGCTAATCGACGTACGAAATCCAACCTCGCTCGCGCTTCCGTTCATCAGCACACCTGCGTTACGTTTTGTAAACACCAGCTGTGGTTTCCCGTGTCGGTCCATTTTTCCGCTCCACTACGAGTGAAGATTCAAGCATCTGTCGCTCTTACTGCCAGTAATGCGGCTCGATGAGTTCATCGACGGGCTCGCGTACGACGAAGAGACCCGTATGCGTCAGTTGGCAAAGGAGAAATCCTACGCAATCACGGAGTATCTTGCCGACACTGAGCGTCGCATCGACGAGACCGTCCAAGGTGACTCACTGTTTGGGAGCACGTCCCCCTCGATTTTTGTTGGGAGATCTGGGTATCCACAAGTTTCTGCGGGCATTCTCGCCCCGGTCGGTGACGAGCAACACGCCTCCGAGTACGCGACCAGCGGAGAGTGGTACCAGCGTGGCTACACCATCGATGACGTGTTCCAAGCCAGAACCGGCCTGCTCAACTCTGCGCGACCGACCGATGTTCACGTCGCTGATGAGTGGAACGGGTTCACTGGCGTTCGACGCGAAGTCGCTATCGCCGACCGTCCAGTTGACGTGGAGGTTGATCTCGATGGACCACCCTCAATCGATCTTGACGTCGGTCGTGACGACATAGCGACGCCGACGGGACCGCGGGCGCGGGCAACTGGGGCGCAGCTCACAGAGAACCCTCACGTTCCACGAGCAGTCGAGAAGACGCTCTCAGACGATGACTGGCGCGCCGACGGAGCAATGGCGTATCTCTACAACCGTGGGTTCGACGTATACGATATCAACACCATTCTTTCGGCTGGCGCGCTCGGACGGACTACAAACCGACGACTCGTCCCGACGCGGTGGTCGATTACTGCTGTCGACGACACGGTCTCTCAGTTCTTACGGGGACAACTCCAAAACGCATCGTCCATCGACGAGGTGGAGGTCCGCTACAACGAGTATCTCGGTAATCAGTTCTGGGTGCTGCTCGCGCCGGGTGACTGGGAGTTCGAGCTCGTCGAGATGAAAGCACCAGGAAGTGTTTGGAATCCCGACCGCAGCGAGTACTGGCTCGCGAGCGACCGCGAGGGATACGAAGGACGAACGCAGTACGTCGAAGAAACCGCTGGCGCGTACTATGCGACCCGCCTTGGGGTCCTCGAACACCTCGCAGAGCGTGACCGTCAGGCGAAGGTGCTCGTGCTCCGGAACGTCACCGACGACTACTGGGGTCCGGTTGGCGTCTGGCAGGTGCGCGAATCAGTCCGGAACGCCTTCTCTGAGGAGATGGCCACCGCAGAGACGTTCCACGACGCAGTCCGACAGATCGTTCCGCGGCTTCCTGTCGGCACAGACGCCCTCCGTCGTAAATCCAATATGGTCGCGGGATTACAGACGAGTCTGAGCTCATTCATCACGACCAACGAGGGGTAGCACAGCGTGCTACGCTCTCCCTTTCGTTACTCCGCGAGTGCTGCGAACGCTTCATCAACCAGTTCGCCCGTCTCTCCAACGAGTTCGTCCCACTGTTCGCTTTCAGGAGCCATCCCGAGCAGTCGAGCAGCGCGCATAATGCTGACGTGATAGACGCGTTGGACGCCTGATTCTTCTTCCCAGATAACGACGTTACACGGGAACAGCGCGCCGATCGTTCGGGTCATGTTGAGCGCACGATCTGCCATCTCAGGATGACACGCACCGAGTACGTAGTACGGACTGCGGTCGGCATCGATCTTCTCGTTGAGAAGTTCGGATGGGGAAAATTCGGCTGGGACACCAAAGCCTCTCTCCGTGAAGGCAGTCCGGACGTGCTCGATGGCTTCCTCATGCTCCATGTGGAGCGTCGCCTGCTGCTGGCCGATATCTTCGCCGTCCAGTACCGTTGGATCGATCTTCAGGTCCATCACACCCTCGTTCGAACGAGCAGAATAAAACGCTTCGTTACTCGTCGGTCGATTCGGCCGTCGGAACCGGTCCAGTGCCGATGACTTCACGGACGGCGGTTTCGAGGTCTTGCTTGCGTGGGAAGTACGTGCCGTCTGACTCATCGAGAATATCTGTGAGCTCGCGCGGTCCATCGGGTGTGCGGATGAGTTTGTCTCCCTCGCGGCGAACGACCTCGCTTTTCGGAATGCCGTAGTGGAGCCGCGAGGTGATGCGTGCGAGCGGTGCCCCCTCGACCGATTCGCCCTCGCCGAGTTCCACGATCGGTTCGGTTTCCTCGTCGTCAGCCATGTTCGTCCGTCTGCTCGGTTGGCGATTAATACTGTCGGTTGTCCCCTCGTCTCGCTTCCAACGGATCGACAGATACATCGATCCGGTACGGAGGTCGAGAACTGTGTTTGGTTACTGATTCTGTGGTCGATATTGAACGCACAGTGTGACCGTTCACGACCGCCAGCGAGTGCGAGACACCATATTTCCGCTGACTATGTTACCAAAAACCACACCACACAAAGGCTTATACTCAGATGGACTCCACTTATGTGAGTGACAATGATGATCGTTTTCGTGTCCAACTGAGACGACTGCCGCCGTTTCACGCGTAGGCCCTCCGTCTTCGATTTCACGACAGTCGCACTGCTTATCCGTCTGCCGCAGCCGCGGCACTGTCTCGCTCTCGCTCCCGATTTGGATTCGCTTCACGAATCCACCGAGCTGACAGTTGACAGCGCCCCTATGGCTGGATTTTCGTGATCTGGCTATTGGGTGAACTGCTCGTATTCCACCGACTACGACAACGATGACAAACGATACTGATCTCGACGATGATAGCGAAGAAAAGACGTTCGCCGTCCAGCGAGACCGGGTTGACGCTCCGATTCGCCGTCTGTTTGCAACCTATGGCAGAGAGCAGTGGTTTCCGCTCTCCGTTGGTCTTGTTGCGAGCTTAGCCGCGCATCTCCTCTCGCTCGTTCCACCGTACATTCTCGGCGTCGCTGTTGATGCGATTTTCAACCAGAACGATCTCTACGAACTCCCGTTGGTTCCACAATCGTGGATCCCGAACGATCCCATCGGACAGTTCTGGCTCTCTGCTGGACTGATCATTGCCACGTTTGTTGGCGGCGCGGTGGGCGCGTGGGTGAAGGGCTGGGGACTCAACGAATTTGCACAGTCCATCCAACACGAGATCCGCGTCGACACTTACGATGCAATGCAGCGGTTGGATCTCGGCTTTTTCGCCGAGAAACAGACGGGCGAGCTGATGAGCATCCTGAACAACGACGTCAACCGTCTCGAACAGTTCCTCAACGGCGGGCTGAACGTGATGACGATGATCGGCGTCACCGTTGTAGGCGTCACTGGGCTTCTCGTCTACATCAATTGGCAACTCGCGCTCGTGACGCTGGCGACGGTTCCGGTGGTCGCCGTGTTCACACACAAGTTCGTCCAGACCATTCAGCCAAAGTACAGCGAGGTCCGATCGACCGTCGGACGCCTCAACGCTCGACTCGAAAACAATCTCGGTGGCATCGAAGTCATCAAGGCTAGCAGCGCCGAAGATTATGAGTTCGATCGCGTCACCGACAGCTCTCAGGAGTACTACGACACGAACTGGGACGCTATTCGCACCCGCATTATGTTCTTCCCGGGGCTTCAGCTGAGTTCTGGCTTCGGCTTCGTGCTCACTTTCGTCGTTGGCGGCCTGTGGGTGTTTAACGGTCCGCCGCTTTTCTTCTCGGGCGGATTTTCGATTGGGAATTTCGTGACGTTCGTGTTTTTGAGTCAGCGATTCGTCTGGCCGCTCGCACAGTTCGGGGAGTTCATCAACATGTATCAGCAGGCGGTCGCCTCCGCTGAGCGTGTCTTCGGATTGATGGACGAACCGAGCGGACTCGATATCGACGACGACGCTCCCAATCTCACCGTTACAGAGGGCGTCGTCACATACGAGACCGTCACCTTCGGCTACGACGAGGAATCGATTGTAGAAGACGTGAACTTCACTGTCGGAGGCGGCGAGACGCTCGCGCTCGTCGGACCGACTGGTGCCGGAAAGTCCACCGTTTTGAAGCTCTTGTTACGGTTCTATGACCTCGAAACGGGCACAATCCGTGTCGATGGCCGGGATATCCGTGACACCTCCCTCGTCAGCCTTCGTAAATCGATTGGCTACGTCAGTCAAGAGACGTTCCTCTTTGCGGGTACCGTCGCGGAGAACGTCGCATACGGCTCCTTCGAGGCGACACGACGGGACGTTATCGAGGCCGCAAAAGCCGCGAAAGCACACGAGTTCATCGAGGATCTGCCAGATGGATACGATACAGAGGTTGGCGAACGTGGCGTCAAACTATCGGGGGGCCAGCGCCAGCGCGTCGGTATCGCGCGAGTGCTGCTGCAAGATCCCGAAATCTTGCTCCTCGATGAGGCGACCAGCGATGTCGATACGGAAACAGAACTCCACATCCAAGAGAGCCTTGACGCTCTCTTGGAGGATCGAACCGTACTCGCCATCGCACACCGCCTCTCGACCATCAAGGATGCAGACACCATCCTCGTCCTTGAGGATGGTCAGGTGGTCGAGCGCGGCGACCACCGAGCACTGATCGCACGGGATGGGCTGTACGCCGACCTCTGGGGAGTACAAGCCGGAATGATCGAGGATATTCCGTCGCGGTAACGGTACGCACCCACGGTCCGTATTTTAGTATCCGAGGATCGAAACCCGACCATGAAGGAGTACGAACGGAAGCAGCTCCTCGAACGGATCGACCGCGAGGGTGCGACGGTGGGGTCGTCAATCCCGGAGACGATCGACGTGCAGGGTGAGGAAATAAATCTTCGAGCGTTCGTCTTCGAGACAAAACGACGCGCGACCGTGCCGCCGGGAGAGCAAGATCGTCTCGACCGGGTGAAACGGAATCTCAGGCGCGAGCGACTCCAGCGCAGACAGCGCATCGAGGACGATGCGGTCACCTTCGAGACTGGCAAGCAACTGGTTGAGAGCATCATTGGTATCGAGCGGGCGCTCTCAGCACTCGACTCGCTCGAACGGCCGGACATCGAACGAGAGATCGAGGCGAAGGAGGCGGCCGATACGAAGCGGTGGACGAAGTTCCTGAAACAGGTGCTCGGAAGTGACACGAACACACCACGGAGGAATCGATGACTGTTCGGAACGACGAGCTGGCCGCCCAATTCGAGGAGATGGCAGATCTTCTCGAAGCCCAAAACGTCGAGTACAAACCCGTTGCCTACCGCCGTGCAGCAGAAAACATCCGGGAATATCCGGAGAACGTCGCGCATCTCTCACAGGAGAGCCAGAGCGCCGTTGAGCGGATCGACCGCGTCGGCGAAGCAATAGCCGAGAAGATCGTCGAATACGTTGAGACCGGAACTATAGCCGAGCTCGAAGAGCTCAGAGACGAGCTCCCTGTTGACATGGCTGGGATCACGAGCGTCGAAGGCGTCGGTCCGAAGACGGTCGGTACACTGTATGAAGCTCTCGACGTACGAACGCTCGACGATCTCGAAACTGCGGCACGTGAAGCGAACATTCGGGATGTGAAAGGCTTCGGTCCCAAGACCGAAGAGAACATTCTTGCGAACATTGATTTCGCGCGTGAGTCACGTCAGCGCCAACTCCTTGGAGAAAGTGTCCCGCTTAGTACAGATATCACGGCGTATCTCTCCGACACTGGTCCCGTCGATCGCTGTGACGTGGCAGGCTCACTTCGACGCTGGCGATCGACGATCGGCGATATAGACGTTCTCGTCGCAAGCGCAGACGCACCGAAAGTTGTCGAGGCGTTCACTGATTGGCCGGACGCAGACGAGGTTATCGAAGCAGGGACGAGCAAAGCAAGTGTTCGATCGAACGGTGTCCGCGTCGATCTCCGCGTTGTCGTTCCGGACGAGTTCGGTGCCGCGCTCCAGTATTTCACTGGGAGCAGGGATCACAACATCGCGATTCGGAACCGTGCCATCGACAGGGGTCTGAAAATAAATGAGTACGGCGTCTTCGACATCACAGACGTAGACGATCCTGATGCAGGACAACGCGTTGGTGAGCGAATCGCTGGTAAAACCGAGGCTGACGTGTACGAAACACTCGATTTGCCGTTGATCCCGGCAGAGCTTCGAGAAGCTCGTGGCGAAATTGAGGCTGCGGCCACAGACAAGCTCCCCGAGCTGATTTCGGTTGATGACATTCGGGGGGATCTTCATCTCCACACTGAATGGTCGGACGGACGAAATAGCATCGAAGAGATGGTTGCTGGAGCCGAGGAACGGGGCTATGAGTATCTCTGTATCACCGACCACGCGAGTGGTCCGGGGATGGTTGGTGGCGTTGGACTCTCGGATGACGAACTCGAAGAACAGCTGGCCGTGATCCGTGAGACCGGAGACGATGCAGCTATCGAGGTGTTCGCTGGTGTCGAAACAAACATCGACGAAAATGGCAGCGTTTCTACCAGTGATGCGATCCTCGAACAGCTCGATTGCGTCGTCGCATCGCCACACTTCGCGCTTGATGGCGACGGCACAGATCGACTCATCGCTGCCGCCGAACATCCTGACGTCGATATCATCGGCCATCCGACTGGCCGCCAGTTGAACCGCCGGTCGGGACTCGATATCGATGTCTCGAAACTGGCGAACGCCGCAGCGAGAACGGAGACGGCGCTCGAAATTAATGCCAATCCTCACCGTCTTGATCTCCGCGGGGGTGCGGTGCAGGTCGCAGTTGAGATGGGTGCGACTGTCGTCATCGATACAGACGCACACCGTCCGTCGAGCTACGACTACGTTCGCTACGGCGTTCACACTGCCCGTCGTGGATGGGCCGAACCCACTGACGTGCTTACCACTTGGAATGCTGATGCTGTCAGAACGTTTTTCGAGTCGTGAGTTGGTTGGATATTCAATATCTATAATTTGATACTAATTATATAAAGGCGTGTGTTTCGATTCATTGCTGTGATGTCTAATCGAGGAAGAATCATCATTTGATAACTATTTGTGATAAGTTTCTTATATGAGGGTTGATTAACGACAACTCCCAAAACCACAATATACCATGGATCTGCATAGACACATTAGAAATAATACATACGAATCATTCGTAACTATGCTATAACATCTGTCTGTGATATTCTAGAGCAGGATCAAATAGATGCTTTACTGTGGATAAGGTATATAGCTATTCTCCAATCAGTCCTGAATGATGCCCACCCGGATGACCTCCACTTTCGAGTTCCTCTTTGGGAGGTCATGGGTTGTCTCGCTACGGATTATTGCAGTTGGTGTGTTTCTCTCGATAAGTATTGGTCTGATCGGGCGGCTGATCCCGTTGGGTGCGATTGTCGTTTATCGATCAGAGATTGCAGGTGTTCTTGCTAGTATGGCATTCCTCAGTGGAGCAGGAGCGATCGCCTACTTCAATTCTGGCTACGTTGTGATATTACTGATTCAGGTACTTCTTCTGCTTGGATTATTTACCAGCGGTGGTGTCGCAGTGTTTCCCGGGTCGAGTATGGTCGAACAGTTTCAACTGAAAATCCAATTTGCAATTGTAATCGGTCTCTTGCTCAGTACTATCGGATACGCCGTTGGTGGTGCTGTTCGGTCTATTCGAAGCTGATTACCTATGAGAAACTGTGACCGTAGAATGGTACTCTCTCAAATGCTGGTCGATAAGCAGTCACGAAAACGAGTTGGCTGATAATGTCTTGCCGCAAGAAACACCATCCGAAAACAATTATATGGATTTTGTATTTGTTGGTGTAATTAGATATGAATGTGATATAAAATATGACAGTGGAGAAATTCATACCTCGGTTAAATAAAATAGCATTGGATAAATTGAAATATGATGATTGTGAATTAGATTACCGAGTCTTGATATTCACCGCGGAAAATGGTGGCTGTTGAGTCATATCATGTTTCGAACCTATAATGCAACTTCGACAATCTATTTTACGAATGTGACAGTACTCCGAGTCAGATGATGTTAGATGACCTTGTACGTCCATCGACCAACAAGATCCATGGTGAGACGTACCCAGGAATGAGCCGACGCCGTTTGTTATCTTCTCTTTCTGGATTGGGATTTACACAGGTTTCAGCAAAATTTATCACGAGGGAGGACATTGACAACGCAGCTTCTGATGAAGTTCCGATTGTCACTGGGTTCTACAGTGATGATCCAACATCGGAGACAACTGCGTACAAAGAGTATGTGCCAGCTGATTGGTACAACGAATTTCGTCACGCAACACAGATAAAACAGCAATTAGAGAGTTCTCTCATCCAAATTCCTGGTGTCGTTAGTGTCGGTGTCGTTCCTGGAGAACGTGGAGGGGAGAGTTCTCACGTCGTCGTCAGAATCCAAGAAAATGTGCTGGGGACGATTCTTGGAGATATCCCGACACTGATCGATGGTATCGAGATCAGTGTCGAACCAGTCAACGAGTTCCGATCCCTGAGTTGTGCCGGGAGTCTTCGAAATTGGAATGCTTCTCAGTCGTCGATTTATGGCGGATATGAAGTTTGGGGAGACGCATCGAAACCGATTGGAACCGTTGGTGCGCCAGCGTTCAAAAATGGTCGTCGATATCTCGCTACGTGCAAGCACATTTTTTCGGGGAAAAATTCCACTGGGAAGATATTGAGACACCCAAATGGGGCTCGACTCGGGAAAGTTAGTAAGAGTCGTTGTATGGAGGACTTTGCCATGGTGTCTCTCGATCCGGGCCATTATATTGAACGTAACATTCGTCATTCGGGATTTCGTGGGATCTCTGGTCATTATTCGCATGACGGATTAGCAAATCTCAAGAGTCGAAGAGTGAAGACCCGGAAAGTTGGTCGGACCACGTGTCGGACCACCTTCGGACGGATCCAATCCACCGCCGAGACGATTTTCACTGCACCGGGTTGTGTACCAAAACCCTACTCAGTGTTTCACAAGGACCAAAGCTCAGGGAACGATCTCAAACAAGGCGACAGTGGGTCTATCAGCTTCTATAAAGCTCCGAACAATAGTAATAAATGTTGGTTGGTGAGCTTCATAAATTATGAGGATGCAGGCACGAATGATGTTTTCGGGATTGGTCTCTATCGCCTAGCCGATTTTGGATACAGTTTTTAATAAGACATACTGTATCATTCACATCTAATAAATATAGTTTGTCTTCTCGTAATTCGCTCGGCGATGTTGACGCGACGGAATTCTCTTATCCCCATTCAATCCCCATCGCGCCTCCAATGATGAATTCGAGCGCGTTCACGAGATAGTGCGCAACGACAACAGCGAGAAGACTGTTGGTGTAAATGAATACGACTGCTAGTGCGAATCCGAGGATTCCCGTAACGAGAATTCCGAGTCGACCTTGCGCGCCGTGACCGACCGCGAACGCCACAGACGAGCCCCCGGCGAGGAACCAGGGGGAGATCGCAAAGCCAGAACTCAGAACACCGATCAACACTCCTCGAAAGAGTAACTCCTCAAAGCCAGCGATAATTGGAAGGACGCCACAGAGCAAGAGAACCCAACCAGCAGGCGTCTCTGGAGTCAAGAGATCGCGTAGTTGCTCTTCGTATTCATAGCCAAGTGCAGTCGCACTCGCAGCACCGACAGCGTTAGCTGCATAGAGTCCAAGACCAGTCACAACACCGACCCCGACCGCCAACAGACCAACACTCAATGGATCCCGAACATCAAGACCGAGTGCCGCTGGTGGAATTGCTGTATACCACGCACCGGCAACGAGAATAAACCCAAACAAACCCTGCGAGAGTGCAACGTTGGCGAGCAACATTCCCGCAGAGAACTGTGGTTGGGTCGGAGCCTCATCACTCGGCGAGCTCAACTGACGATTTGAATTTGAATTTGAATTCGTATTCTCGGTAGTATTGGTGCTGATCTCTGCTTCGTTCTGCTGGTCGCTGTCCTTTGTCGTGAACGCCTCAGTCTCGTGGTTGCTGTTCGACTGTGGTGTTGATTCGTTGGGGCGCTCACTCATGTCTTGGCCTTGTGAAAGGCGAGCAAGCGACAGTAAGAGAACGAGGACGACGCCCGTCAACCCCGAAAACGCCGTCCAATTGGGCACGCGTTATTGTGGGCTCGGGCTGCCGGGGCCGGTGGCAGAGCCCGATTCGAGTGCTTGTCCGGTAATGCTCTTGAGACGGTCGACGAGCGAGTCCTTTTCTGGTTCACCAACCAGCGCGATGTCGAGCACTTCGCTGATGTGTGAGACTGGAATGATCTCGATCATTTCCTTGTACTCGTCTTCGATCATCACGTCTTGCATGTTCGCGGCGGGGATGATGACTGTCTCCACCCCGGCCTTGGCGGCGGCCTCAATCTTGTGAGTCACGCCACCGACGGGGAGAACGTCACCGCGAACCGACAGTGAACCAGTCATCGCAACGCTCTGATCGATCGGGATGTCCTCCAACGAGCTGATGACGGCTGTGGCCATTGTGACGCTTGCAGAGTCGCCTTCAACTCCTTCGTAGGACTGCACGTACTGGATGTGGATGTCCCTCTTGGAAATGTCCTCATCAGAGAACTTCTTGATGATGGCAGAGACGTTCTGAACAGCTTCCTGTGCAATGTCCTGAAGGTTACCAGTTGCGATAACCTCACCAGGTCCCTGTGAAGGAGCAACCTCGGCCATCACCGGCATCACGATGCCGGAGTCTTCGCCCATGACTGCAAGGCCGTTGACCCGACCTCCGACGTTCCCTTGCGCGATGGTCATATCGTAATCTTTGCGCCGCTCGATGTAATCATCGGCAAGCTGCTGTTCGATAGAGCGCGAACGTCCTTTCGCCTGCAGAACGTGGTCTCGGGTCGTGAACTCAGCATCCTCAGCGCGGGCGATGTCACCTGCAACTCGTACGAGTCCACCGAGGGCTCGCAGTTCGAGCGTCAGGTGCCCCTTGCGACCGGAGCGACGCCGCGCTTCGAGGATGAGTTCTTCGGCGGCAGTGCGGGTGAAATGCGGTAGTCGGCCGTCTTTCTTAACTTCCTGAGCGATGAAGCGAGAGTACTTCCGGCGCATCTCCGGTGTATCCTCGATGGTGTCATCCATGTACACCTCGTACCCGTAGCCTTTGATACGGTTCCGGAGTGCTGGGTGCATATTCTCCATCGCATCGAGGTTCCCCGCAGCGACCATGATGAAGTCCGTCGGAACCGGTTCGGTCTGGACCATCGCGCCCGAGGAGCGCTCGGACTGCCCCGTGATCGAGAACTCACCTTCCTGAATGGCAGTCATCAGCTTTTGCTGTGACCTGATATCGAGGGTGTTGATCTCGTCGATGAACAGCACGCCTTTGTTCGACTTGTGAATGGCACCAGGCTCAACGCGATCGTGGCTCGGTGTCTCCATCCCACCTGACTGGAATGGGTCGTGTCGAACGTCCCCGAGCAGCGCGCCAGCGTGTGCGCCTGTTGCGTCCTCGAACGGGGCCGTCTGCTTATCGGCGTTGTTCACGAGCAGATTCGGGATCATCGCGTCGCTGCCGCGACTGCTGTAGCGGAAGACGAGATAGATGATTCCTGCTGCAAGAATCCCGATGAGAAGCTGCTGGCGAAGGATCAACGCGTACCCAAGGACGATCGCGATGATAATCCACATGAGGAACGACCGCATTTGGTTGCGCTTTCTGGCTTCCTCTTTATGTGCATCGACGATCTGGTCGCCTTTTCCTGCTGGCACCGTCCGGATCTTCGGCTCATTCCCGTCGTCGGGATTGTGGTAGACCAATATGTCTTGGAGTTCTTCTCGTGGGAGAAGCTGGCTCATCGCCTTTGCGAGCATCGACTTGCCCGTGCCCGGTGACCCGATCATCATCACGTGGCGGCGCTGTTTGGCCGCTTTCAGGACGATGTCTCGGGCGTGATCCTGTCCGATGACCTGATCGACGAGCCGATCTGGCACCTCAATGTCGGCGGTAGTATCAATTTTTAGGCCGCCGAGCAGGTCGTCTTCGGCCATCTCTTCGTCGATCTTCTCCTCGTTGATCTGCTCTTCGCCAATCTGCTCCCCGCCGACTTCGCGAACGACCTCGGCGGATCGGTCTCCCGACTCGGATAGCGAATCGCTTGTCCCCCCGCTCCCCGGAAGAGCCTCATCTGGGTTGTTATCGCTCATAGAACCGTGCTCTCATCATATAGGATGTGATGTTTACTGATATACTTTCTCCCCTCTTTCTCGTATCTGTCTGTCGAAATCGCCACCCATGAGAGTGACTGACAGCATTTTCGGCTCGACCGAAGGACGTTGGGCTTATTAAACGTCCGGGTGAGGTTTGAGTATGCGCGGGTTCCTTATTGGGCGGTTCCAGCCCTTCCATGAGGGCCACCAGACAATGGTCGAACGAATCGCCCCAGAGGTCGACGAACTCGTTCTCGGTATCGGCAGTGCTGATCAGTCACACACGATGCGTAACCCGTTCACCCCCGGTGAGCGCATCATGATGATCACCAAAGCCGTCTCGAAACTCGACCTCACTACCTATGCTGTTCCGATCGAGGATCTGAATCGAAATGCGGTGTGGGTGAGCCACGTTCAGAGTATGTCTCCTCATTTTGACGTAGCGTACTCGAACAATCCGCTGGTCGTACGGCTGTTCGAGGAAGCCGGGGTCGAGGTCCGGTCGACCCCAATGATCAGACGCGAAGAACTCGAAGGCTCCGAAGTCCGCGATCGAATGTGTCGAGACGAAAATTGGGAGTCACTCGTTCCTGATGCGGTCGTCGAAGTCATCGACGAGATCGATGGTGCCAACCGACTTCGACAGGTGAGTGACTCGGATGCAAACGGAGCGTAATCAATCTCACTGTAGCACAACGCAGTTCGGTTTTTAGCGCTCCGATCCAAACAGACTGCCATGATCACGCTCGCAACTGATTTTGGCTCTCCGTATCCGGCGGCGATGCGGGGTGTTATTCTCGGTGCCTGTGATGCTCGTATCGTCGACATCACGCACGAGTTTCCGCGCCAGGACGTACAGACGGCTGCGTTTTGGCTCCGCGAGGTGCTCCCGTATTACCCACCAGCCGTCCACTGTGCGGTCGTCGATCCAGGTGTCGGAACTGACCGTGCTGCACTCCTCGTACGGGCAGGCGAACACCTACTTGTCGGTCCGGATAATGGTCTCCTCTTACCAGCCGCCCGTGCGCTCTCTGAACGTATCGATGTTTTTGAGTGGCAGTACGAATCCCCAGACAGCACGACATTCCACGGACGAGACGTGTTCGCACCAGCAGCAGCAGCCGTCCACGAACACAGCATCGCGGAACTCGATCGTGCGAGACCGACCGACGAGTACGTCGATCACGCGTTCCCCGAACCCGAACTCCGCGAACAGGACGTGATCGGCACAGTCCTCGTCGTCGATGGGTTCGGAAACGTAATCACGAACATTCCCGGCACCGTTCTCGATGCGTGTAATGAATCCGTCATGGTGAACGAAGAACGAGTGCCAGTCGAGCGGGCGTACGCCCAACTCGAACCCAACAGCCGACTCGTCACAGTCGGGAGCCACGGAAATGTCGAACTCGCCGTGAATCAGGGGCGCGGCGATAGAGCGTTCGATCTGGACACCGGTGATGCGGTCCGACTCGAATTGTGAGACACTGATCGAGATTCGTGTCCAACGAACGGTATCGATGATCGACACGCTGCTCCGATTTTGTATAATGTCGTACTCACTGCTATGGGATCGTCACAGCGCCAAAAGAGTCGTAGATTGTGGGCCGTAGAGCGTACGCGCCGCTTAGTTGGCGGAGATAACGTCGTCGATGCGGACGATCATCGTTGCCGCTTCCGTTGCGCTCTCGATGGCTTCGCGTTTGACCGCAGCAGGGTCGAGGATGCCGGCTTCGATTGGATCAGCGACGTGGCCGGTCTGTCCCTCGGCGATGACGCCTGCTCGACCCTCTCCCTCGAAGGTCGAACGGAGGTCGACAAGCGCGTCGATTGCATCCATCCCGGCGTTCGTTGCGAGTGTGCGCGGGAGAACGTCGAGTGCGTCAGCGAATGCCTCAACAGCGAGCTGTTTGCGACCCGTGATGGACGCGGCTTCCGTGCGGATTCCGTCCGCAATTGCGATTTCGGTCGCTCCTGCGCCGGGCACGACACTGCCTTCTTCGAGTGCGGCAGTAACGACATCGAGTCCGTCAGCCAGCGCGCGTTCGAGTTCGTCGGTGACGTGATCGGTGCCACCTCGGGCGAACACAGTGACGGCTTCTGCTTGGGCACCACCCTCGACAAACGCGAGTTCGTCCTCACCGAACTTCTCGACGCGGACGAGTTCGGCGGAGCCAAAGTCATCTTCTTCAAGATCGTCGACCGTACCGACGAGGCGAGCGCCCGTCGCACGGGAGATCGCCGATGCTTCGTCGTCGTCGACACCGTCGAATGCGAGCACACCCTCGTTTGCGAGGAACGAGGCCACACGGTCGTCAACATCGCCGGTCACGAATGCGACATCGATACCCGCATCGGTGAGCGTGTCAGCGTACTCTCGAAGTTCACCTTCCTCTGCGTCGAGTGCGGCGTTGAGCTGGTCGACGCTCGTAACGTTGTACTCGGCATCGATGCTGCTCTCGCGCACTTCAAGATCGACATCGAGCACTGCGATCGTCGCGTCTTCAACGCGTCGGGGCATATTCTCGTGGAGTGGCTCCTCTTCGGAAATGACACCCTCGACGAGTTCCGTTGCGGAGGAGGATGCTCCAGTCTGCGTGCGTACTCGAACGTTCTCACGCTCGACTCCGTCCTCACCATCGACCATCAGAATAGCCTGGACGACAGTTTCCGAGAGTGGAACTGCGCCGATGTCTCCGGTTCCCTTACCGGTCATGCTCGTGACAGCGACTCGTTCGAGGAGATCGGCGTCGATCTCGTCCTCAAGCTCCTGCTCGGCAATCGTTTCCTGTGCGATGCTCGCGGCTTCGTGGTAGCCCTCGACGATCGCAGTCGGGTGTACATCGTCGTCAAGGAGATCTTCGGCGCGAGAAAGAAGCTCACCAGAAAGCACTGCTGCCGTCGTCGTTCCGTCGCCAACCTCTTCTTCCTGAGTGCTGGCGACTTCGACGATCATCTGTGCTGCCGGGTGATCGATGTCCATCTCCTCAAGGATGGTCGCACCGTCGTTCGTGATAACGACGTCGCCCGAATCGGAAACGAGCATTTTGTCCATCCCACGCGGACCCAGTGTCGATCGAACGGCGTTGCTCACCGCCTTCCCGGCGGCGATGTTAGACGATTGAGCGTCCTGGCCACGCGTACGTTCACTATCCTCTGCGAGAATGAACATCGGTTGACCTCGGCGCTGGGCGGATTGTGACATAATCATGGAGACATGGATTGCGCTTCTATATAAAAGTTGCTGTGTTGGGATTAGGAATCGGACGACGGAGCGCCATGTCGATTGCTATCATGGACACTAACGTCGTTGTGTCGTCCGAATTGACTATTGTTCAAAGGGGTCCGGTCGTTAGGATTCGGTGACTGGGATCTCGGTCGCGTTCTCCCAACTCCGTTGTGTGTGTTCTTCGATCGTTTCGTCGACGAGAATTCCGATTTTCGCACCGATACTTGCTCCAACACTCGCGCCGACGGGTCCACCGATCGCACCGACGCTCGCGCCGATACTCGCACCCGTAATCGTTCCGCAGTTGTCTCGTCGATCCATATGTTCACATCGTCGCGGTGGCATAAGAGTCCTATCGTCGATCGTAGACAGTGACAGCACGGTCTGTGCGTGCTGAGAGACCACGGTGATTGCGGCGGGGTGTTCGGTCGCGGAGCCGAGCGATGAGGCTATCTTTCAATCCGACACCCACGCCTCCAGCAATATCTCGCCCGTTTGTAAGCCATTCTGACGGTCGTGTTTCGCCTCGTGCGATGGTCGGTATGCCCGAGCCAATGTCGGTAACGATGTGTCGAGCAACCCGCCAGAGCGAACGAGTGCCGTAGTTCTTCACTAATCGATAGGTGAGTGATCGGTATCGCCAGCGCCAGTCTCTCGCATCTTTCCCACCATCAGCACGGATTCCCGGCTGTGCGCCGTATTCGTCGACTTCGGGAACAGGTCCGTCGTGAGATTGTGTTTGTCGTCGAACACTCATCTCAGGTTCCCACGCCACCTCGTGTCCGAGGCGGGCAAGCCGGTGGGCGACATCCCGCGCTCCGCCGGTCGCTAGATACTCATCGAAGCCGTCGACAGCTTTGAGCGCATCTCGATGAAAAGCGACGTTTCCGCCACGAAAGTATGTCACGTGCTGGCCTGCAATAGAGCGACGTTCGACAGTTTCCGTGCTCATACCACCGCGGAGCGGTCGATGGATCGGTCCAGTAACGACTGCTGGTGATTCCGGTCCATGCCCGCTAGCGCGGTGGGCTGGTGCAACGCATTCAAACGCTCTCTGAATTGCGTCTGCCCAGCCTTCCTCGACGGCAAGCCAGTACTCGACGAACGCGAGAATGTCGCCACTCGCGCGGTCGAGACCGGCGTTCCTCGCGACGTTAATATTTCGTTCTCCGACCTCTACAAGCACGTCTACGTCGTCTCGCTGACGGATTACTCCTGTCGTCCCGTCCACGCTCGGGCCGTTGACAACGATGATTTCTGCCGATGGTACATTGGTCGATAGCGCATCGAGACACCTCACCAGGTGCTCGCGGCCGTTGAGCGTCGGCACGACCACCGAGAGTTGCATACCTTTGCTACGGACCCTCGAACGATAAAAAGACGCCGTTACTCTGCTCCCGACCGAACTTCTATACTTCTGATAGGTCCCCCATAGTCACTGACTTTTCGATTATTTTCGGCTGTATATATCTATTGTAAAGATGCTAATATAACGATCGATGTATCGCCACACCGATCATGCCGTGAGAGGATAGTGACAGGGGTACTCTGTAGAGAGTGATTCACACTACGCGCGTATTCCAGTACGACACCGAAGCGAGACGGTCGCCTATGGTCGTGCTACCGACTGTCGTATCTGCTTCCCGGAATGTGGATGCAATCTCGTCGGGGATCTGTCGGTAGAAACCGTATGGAAGAATAAAATCGTGTGATTCATCGACGAGTGTGAGACTTGCGCCGCTGAGAAGGCGATTGACCTCGTTCTCGGAGTACAGTCGTGATCCCATCGGAAGCAGCCAGTTGTAGACCGTCCGTGTGCTGTAGCGGTTGAACGTATCGAAGAAGACCTGTTCCCGTGAGACTCGACTCATCTCACTCAGGAACGATGCTGGTGTGTCTGCGAGGTGGAAAAAGCGCATGGCGAACACCGAATCAAAGTAATTGTCTGGAAACGGCAACCGGGCCGCATCGCCCCGAATGAACTCGATGTGGTCTGGCACGCCATTCTGTTGTGCCTTCTCTCGGCCTTGCTGTAGCATGGCAGCAGAGATATCGATACCGGTGACATCTGCGCCCCGTTTTGCGAGCATCGAGGTGAATCGACCCGTCCCGCAGGCAATTTCGAGAATTCGGCGGCCTTCAACGGGCGAAAGAGCGTTGAGAACAGCCTGTTTTTCCCGTTGGTCGATGAGTCGCCCACCCCGCGAGAACCGCTTTGTGTCGTAGTCCTCGGCAACATCGTCCGCTTGGTACCACTCCTGCCCTTTCACGCTACCCACAACAATCCATTCGGGAAATAAAACGGTACTGGATTTGAGTGCAACGAGTTGACTAGTCCAACTGTGATGAAAACTACGTGGTGGCGACGTTGTTGGGTGCAATCCGTAGTACAACCCGCGCGCCCTCTTCCTCATCCAATCCCGGATATTCATCGCGCCCCATGTATCGCTGAGTGAGTTCGTTGATGTGCGCTATGGCTCCTGCTTCGGTAATGTCGACTACTTCGCCACGAACCGAGACGAATCGGTAAGGGTCCTCGGGATCGATCATGCTCACGCCAACGCTTGGGGTTCGCTGAACGTTCCGTTCTTTCTGTCGCCCCCGTTCGGTGTTGATCAGCACGTGTCCAGCGTCAGCGTCGTAGTCCACCCACACCGGTGTTACCTGTGGCGTTCCGTCTGGCATCACCGTCGAGAGGTGCGCAAACGTTTTCTTTTCGAATAGATCGTGGTACTCGTCTGGAATTGCCATACCCACTACACGCGCCCGACTGAGAAAAATGAATGGCGTCGTTTCTTCTACTCATTTCGGTCCGGATCTGTGGCGACGCTTTGACGCTGGACGCTTACCCTGATTCGGACGAACATCGCGTTATTCTGGACTGACGACCTCGACTTTGATCCCCGCTGGATCTTCGCAGTAGAGTGCGTAGTAGCCGCCTGCATACGGATGCTGGTCCTCGTAGAGAACAACAGAATCCGCTCGTTCGCGGATTTCCGCGGTCAGTTCGTCAACCTGTGCACGAGAATCTGCGTGGAAAGCGAGGTGGTTGAGGCCCGGAGCCTGCCGGTCGAAAGGATCATCGGAGACGTCGGCCTGTTTGATGACGATGTACGTTGGGCCATTACTCCACGAACGACCACCATCCCACTCGTTGTTTTGTTCGTAGCCGAGTTCGGTTAGCAACCACGCCCAAAAATCAACTGACGCCGCGAGGTCAGAGGCGCACAGCTCGACATGGTGAAGTTGTCCGGTGTGTTCGAAATTGGAACGATCGTGGTTCATTTACACTGCGTCGTAGATTGCGTCCACTCCTCGGAGGGTAACGGATACGCTACTTCCCACAGGTGGCCATCAGAATCTTAAACGTTCTGGAGTATCCGCCCAAACGTCCTGTGCTGATTTTACGATGCGACCACCGGCTGCTTTGGCTTGCACGAGTAGCTCTCGTGGAGAGATAGCAAGCCACGTTCCATCCAAGGGAAAAAAGCGATATCGCTGTCGTCCTCTCGGTCGCGTAGTGGGAAGCCGAGATCATCTCGGAAGGAAATTTGATTCATCGATGTCCGAGACACCGAGTGTAACAACTGAGAGCTGTGGATCCAGCCGACGAGTATATATTGAATGATGGTGAAGGTGTCTGTTCTCTCCTCTCTTGGTAGTCGGATACTATGTCGTTGAGGATGTTTGCCATCGTCAAACGATTACGTCTGTATTTGCATCGGTTGCGGCAATACCTGTCTGATATCTATGTATAAGGATAACAACCCTACATTGGAGTATTCGTATTGTTTTGTGGGGGTTATAGCGAAGATTTACAATCTCCTTCCCCCCAGAGCCGGTATATGAGTACGAATGCGGAAAACCAGCCCGTGGAAACGTTCCTCACCAACCCGGATTTTCGTGACAGATTGCGCGAACTCCCCCCAAGTGCGAAGCTAGTGGCCAAGGTACTCGACGATGAGTCGCCTCTCTCACAAGGACAGCTCGCTCAAGAATCACTGCTTCCCGACCGTACCGTTCGATACGCACTAAATCGACTCGAAGAAGCTGATCTCGTCAATTCCCGTTACAGCTTCCACGACGCGCGAAAACAGGTATACTTCCTCATTAAGTAGTTCTTCGAACGCGTGTGGATATGCTACGTGACGATTCGTGACGAACTCGTGTTCTCTCTGAGTGGCCCGGCTTCGAGAGATTCATGGGACTCACGATACTGTAGCTGTTTTTTAGATTCGCCGTCTGAGTGACTAGCATGAACGTGTCCCGAGTCTCCGTTCAAACTAACACACCAAGCGGGACGACAAACACCTATCTCCTTGGTAGCGATAGCGCTCTTCTTATCGACCCAGCGGCACGAAACGATGCGCTCGATGCTGCTATCGCCGCACACAGCGTCGATCATATTGCCGTCACGCATCATCATCCGGATCACATCGGTGCTGTCCACGAGTACGCTATCGAGACTGGTGCCACGGTGTGGGCAAAGCATGGGCGTGAGCGATCATTCAAATCAGCAACCGGTATCGCTCCAGACAGAACATTTCGCGGCGGAACTGCTATCGAAATTGGAAGCGAGCGAATCCACGTGCTCGAAATACCTGGTCACACGCCCGAACACGTCGGATTCGTAGGGAATGATGGGGAACAAACACGACTCCTCGTTGGTGACCTCGCGGTGGCGACCGGGAGTGTTGCCGTCGGTGCACCGGAGGGCGATATGCGCGCGTATCTCGGCTCGCTCCGTCGCGTCCACGCCCGTGCACCAGACGTACTCGACCCCGGCCACGGTCCAGTTATCACTACTCCGAGAACAACGATTCGTGAACTCATCGACCGTCGACTCGACCGCGAACAGCACGTTCTCACAGCCGTCGAATTGGGAGCCTCGACCGTTTCGGAAATCACCGATGCAGCCTATGAGAAAGATATCTCCTCTGTTCGCTCGCTCGCTGAGGCAACAGTGAATGCGCATATCAAAAAGCTCGCCGTCGAACAGAAGGTGAAGTGGGACGGAACGCACGCATCGTTCGACCGTCCTCGAGAAGATGATCTTTTCTCGATCGAGGAGAAGACTCGATATGGACGGTGAAGAGTTCGATGGCGTTGGCTCCGACCCCACGTCCGGCGCTTCGTCCGAACCGGAATCTGACCTCGAACGCGAGCACGAACGCGCGCTCGCACTCGATATCGAACGCCTCGCGGACGCCATCGAATCCATCGGTTTTGAGTGTACCCGTTGCGGTGCGTGTTGTACCAGTCACGGGGATGAACGAGACCAAGAACACACCGCGACCGTCTTTCCAGATGAGGTACGCACACTACAGGACTCGGAGGACGAGTGGCGCGATGTTGCCCGTCCGATTCCGTACGGCCTCAGCGAAGGACCAGACGGTCTGGAAGGTGAAACGTTCGAGTGGGCACTCCAGACGGATTCTTGTGGTGACTGTGCGTTCTATACGGAAACTGACGGGACAGGCGAGTGTACGGCACACGAGAACCGGCCGCTCATCTGCCAGACGTATCCCTTTAGCGTCGCGCTTTCGGGAACGAGCCAGCCGATGGGTGAAGTCGTTGACAGACGCTCGGTTAGCAGCCGAGCGAAGCTCGGCGACAGAGACGGATCCAGTCCTTCAAGCAGCCAAACTGTGTCCGGTGACAGTGAGGAGGTTCGTGCTCACGAGTGTGAGGGGCTCGGTCGGGAAATCAGTCGAGCAGACGCACGCTCGCTTGCAACCGCGCTGAAAGAACGCGCTGTTCGGGAACTCGAAGAAGCCATCGCCGTTCGTGATGCGTACGAGCCAACCCGTCCCGCTAGCGGCGAAATCGTCGTCCACGATTCGGAAGGCGCGAAACATCCAGACGGTACACGACGCTGAGCGAACTGCGATTCCCGTATTGGTGTAAATTCTTCGATGCCACGGCTTGCCGGCAGCTACTTTCGAATTCCTCGGCTCCGGTACGAAATCGGTCCAAGTGTGAGATACGCTAGTGCGACGACGAGTAACACGCGCGCCAGCCACTGGCCGGATGATCCCCACGCGATGACGACGGTCTGTACGGTCCCCACTCCGAGCGCATCGCGTGCGCACAAACCGGGGTAGGGTATTTGAGCGAGCATTAGATACGTTAGCGCGGCGGCCTCAACCAGCAGCAGGGTCGCACTGTCGAAGCCAGCGAGATACGTCAGAGTGAGAACCGTCGCCGCGAGCGTGTTCGGAACTCCCGGACGAAATTCATCTGACTCATACACCATGTACATCGTCGTGCGAAGAAGCGCCGCTACCACGAACGCCGTCGTGATCGCTATGGTAAGCACAACCCGTTCGGTCGGATCTGGTATCGAACTCCATCCCCACTCCGTGCGCGCAACGGTGTAAACAAACAGGCCTGGCGCGACACCGAATGAGACGATATCTGCGAGCGAATCGAGCAGTTCACCGATTTCCGAACTGGTACTTATCCGAGCCAGCACGCCGTCTAACCCATCGGCGATCACCCCGAGAAGAATGAGCCGCGCTGCCAAGCCTAACTCTCCTCCCGACCCTGTCTCTACAGATATCACGACGATTGCGAGAAATCCAAACATGACGTTCGCTATCGTCACTATGTCGGGAAGTTCGAGCCGCCTAACTGGATGCTGGCGCACGTTTGTGCCCGCGAGACAGTCGACAATATACCTTCCGTTGCTTCCTATGAAAGTGATACCCAATCAATCCAGGTTCGTTCCATCTCAGAAAAACGATCGATGTCGTTCTGAGGCGATACATTCTTTACCCCGTGCCCGTGACATCGCGTTCAGAGGTCTATCATGGAAATCTCAGAAAAGCTCCTGTGTCTGTTTAGTGCTGAGGTGTCCGCTAGTGGGGACACCTACACCGTCGAAATCCCGCGGCGCGAGATCGAAACTGGATCTATCGACCCCGGTGAAACCTACCGTGTCGCACTCATCTCGGCCAGTGATGACTCCCCTTCGCCTTCAACTTCCACTCCTGATCAGGTCACGGGACAACCACAACCACCGGTCGAAGGCGGAGAAATCCGGTACGTCGAAATAGAAGATCTCGGAAAGCAGGGCGATGGTATCGCTCGTGTCGAACGCGGCTACGTCATCATCGTTCCAGATTCAGAGGTCGGCGAGCGCGTCAAGGTCGAAATCACTGAAGTGAAATCCAATTTTGCTGTTGGAGAGATCATCGAGTAAGTAATCTCTCCTTACTTCCCTCCTCCGTCGCGGATCGAATCACTTTGAGAGAATGTTCAGAAACATCTCTTATTATCTTATCCTACTAAATTGACCGCCAGTTCTTCGGTACTCGGGGAGATAATCGGTCTTGTGTCGATATAAAGCAACCGACATTTCTTCGGTAATCTCGTGTTACCCGCGTGTACCAACCCCCCGGCCATAGCTCCTTCTATACGACGGTAGAGGTGGAGAAATCGCATGAGGGAAGCGTGTTACCCCACTGTACCAAACCCACTATATGCCGTTCGGCCATGATTTTGCTTATGAGTGTCAGCGCCTCATCGGCAACGGAACTGACGGAGAAGCAACAACAAATCCTTCGATATCTCCGCGAGAACGCAGCGACGAAGACGTACTTCAAATCACGCCTCATCGGAGAGGAACTCGATTTGAGCGCGAAGGAAGTAGGCGCAAACATGCGTACGATTCAGGAAGCAGCGTTTGATCTCACGATCGAGAAGTGGGGATACTCATCCGGAACAACGTGGAAGGTCACGACCTAATCTTGAAGTTGCTCTCGATCAATGAGAACGTTCTACTGGTCACTCTAAGGATGGGTTACTGTGGGTCGTACCGGACCAGTGAATCGGCATCAGCAGCGAGTGCAATTGCGTCTGGCCCGAATGAATCGGCATAGCGCACAAGGAGGGTGAGTACAGTCTCAGGGCGCTCGACCGTATAGCCGTTGTTGCGAGATAACAATGCAGCCTCTTCAAGTTCCTTTGCGTATTTGCTTACTGTTGGCCGCGAGACACCAAGGGTCTGGGCGAGATCGCTTGCACTCGTCTCTGGCTCCCGAAGAAGCGTGATAAACATCCCCCGTGCAGTCTCACGGCGAAGATAGCCGAGGGCTGTTTTCTCAAAGTCACTGAACCGGCGCGCTTGAACGTACCGCCGGTACTCGCCGTCACGGAAGCTTTCAATTGCTTTCGATTCGACGAGTCTGCGGAGATGATGTTGTGTCTCGCCAGTCCCCAGCGATAGATCATCACGAACCTTCGAAAAGTGTGCACCAGGTGTCGTCGAGAGATACCCCACGATGGCATCGCGCGCGTTGCTTGAGGACCCGCTATCAACAAGCCGCGAGAGCGGACCCGCGGCTCCAAGTGCCGCAAACCGCCGAAGCGTCGCCCGCTTCTCCGTGTCAACTGTCTCTCCCGACTCACCAGTCATTACTTATCCGTAAGAACGCGGTGTGTAAAATATCTTTGTCGGTTCGTGATGCGTGATCGACTCACTCGGTTTCCGTTTCGGGTTCGGATTCCGGTTCTGGTTCTGGTTCTGGTTCTGTCTGCCGATTATTCGATTCGGCTTCCGTATTTTCGGTGGTATTGGTGCCTGTCTGTCCTCCACCATTGTCCATTTCTATTTCGGCATCCATCTCTTCGATCACTTCATCTGGATCTTTGATATCGATGGCATCCTGCCCTTCTTTGATTGCTTGTGCCTCCTGTTCCATCTCTTCGACGTCCATTTCTGCTGCGTTGTCGATTTGGCCGATGATCTGTTCGATGTCATCGATACCGATCAGTTCGCGGGTCTCCGCGTCGAAGTCGAGACTGTCGAGTGCTTGGCTGTCTGTCGCCTGGACATCGCTGCCAGTGAGGTGCTTGCCGTAGCGCCCGAGGAGTGACGTGAGTTCCTGTGGGAGCACGTACGTGGTGGAGTCGCTCTGGCCGATCTCTGCGAGTGTTTCCATGCCTTTGTCGATGACAGCCCGTTCGCCCATCGATTGTGCCGACTTCGCTCGCAGCACTGTCGACACAGCGTCACCCTGTGCTTCCAAGATCTGTGCTTGCTTTTCACCCTGCGCGCGAATGATGTTCGACTGCTTGTCACCTTCTGCCGTCTCGACAGCACTGCGGCGTTCACCCTGCGCTTCGAGGATCATCGCGCGACGGCGGCGCTCTGCGGATGTCTGTTGCTCCATGGCCTGCTGGACGTCTTGGCTCGGGTTCACTTCACGAACCTCAACGCTTTCGACGCGGACACCCCACTCGTCGGTCGGCTCGTCGAGTTCCTTGCGGATGCGTGCGTTGATCTCCTGTCGCTTGTTCAGCGTGTCGTCGAGATCCATATCACCGAGCACAGCCCGAAGTGTTGTTTGGGCGAGATTCGACACTGCTCGCTTGTAATCATCGACTTCGAGAAACGCCTTCCTCGCATTCATTACCTTGATGTAGACGACCGCATCCGCCGTCACGGGGGAATTGTCCCGCGTGATCGCTTCCTGACGGGGGACATCGAGCGTTTGTGTCCGCATGTCGAACGGGTATGTTGCCGAGACGAACGGTGGGACGAAGTTGATGCCAGGTTCGAGCAGCTTCCGGTACTCGCCGAACACCGTGAGTGCACGCTTTTCAGTCGCTTGAACGATCTCGACGGCTTGAGAGACCGCGAAGATAAGAATAAGCAGTACGACGAGACCGATTATCGACGCGATACCTACTTGCAACGGGAGGGCTAGCATACCATGACGTTGGCATACTGGTACTAAAAGCGTTTTTATCAGGAATAGTAGCTTTAAACTGCAACATTCCTCCATGTGTTTCGACCGCTGTCTTACCGATTCCAGTAACTAATAGCACGTTGCTCGGTGCTGTTGTTATGCTGTATCTGGCTCTCGTTCCTCGTTTCGGTATTCTTTGGCGAGTTCCCGATCGATGTCGTCTTCGATCGCTGAGAGTGCTTCGACAGTAATGACGTTCCCGCCACCGGGATCGAGGACCATAATCTCTTCACCAGCTGGAATTTCACCATCGAGCGTCCGGGCCTGATAGTAAGGGTTGAACCCACCGTCTTCGAGTTTCACTTCGCCTCCCGACCGCGAGACGTCCTCCGTCACGTGTCCTGTCTTTCCCCGAAGTGCATCCGAATCACTGGTCCGACCGCTCCCTTTTCCACCATAAATATCAAATTCTCTATATGTGTAGAGAGATAGTCCGCCCGCGATGAGGACGGTGAGCGCCATTCCGATCAATGTCGGGAACAGGGTAAGACCCAGACCGCTCAGTGCGATTCCGACGGCGCCAGCAATCAGTAGTGCGATGCCGATGACGATGAAGTGAGCTCCTGGAGCGAGGGCTTCGGCGATCATGAGCCCTGCTCCAGCGAGCAACAGTAGGACCGGTATCGGGAGCGTCAACCAATCGGCAATTTGGAGGACGATTGTATCCATGCGTGATGATTGGCCGTTCGATATGTTAACCCTTCGGGGGTGATGGTGCCGTGGTATTTTTTCGTTGCTCGCTGCTGGTGTTCTGTTCTCACGACGTGGGTTTGTCTCTCCTTCGTGACCGGTTACTGACAATGGCTGATCTGAAAAGCATCAGAGACGACCCGCTTGCTGTGATCTAGTCTCAACTTCACAGACCGTCACACCACCGCAGTATTCGAGCGACTGGTGACGAACATCGTGGTTTCGAGAGTGACAGTCACCAGATCCCGCAACTCTACGCTGTGACACAGAGAGCAGTCACAGCACGCCAAGGAGCAATAACAGGACCGTAACCGTCACTATCGCTCCGAGCGCAACGAACGCCGCGTTTTCGGCAGACGGTGATCCCGGTTCCGGGTCCGCAGATCGAAGCCTTGCGATCTCGTCGTTGTACCCACCATTGGCTTCTACTTCGTCCTCGTTTTCGGTTCCGACATCATCGATGTCAAACCGCCACTCCCGTTCGTCGTCCATGCTTTTCATAGGCACTGTACGCATAAGTCGCTACCGAACAGATAGCAACATGCCACTTTGTTTCCCGCCGAACTGTCCGTAGCGCGTTCGATCGTCGCGTGCTCAGTGCGCTATTCAATCGATCTTTGAATGGCGTTTTCTCGGAACGAAGCTGATTGATGGATCACTCACTTCGACACAGCTCGTGGGTCTTGTTCACGTGATCTTCGTTCCAAGTGGTGCGTCGCCGTGGGTTGTGAGGAGATCTGCCTCCTCGCCGGCGGCGAGTACCATTCCATTGCTTTCGACGCCGAACAGCTCTGCTTTCTCCAAATTCGCAACGAGGACGACACGCGTTCCGGGGAGGTCGTCCACGTCGTGTAGCTGTCGCAGTCCAGCAACGACCTGACGTGTTTCGAGACCGATATCAACAGCGAGCTTTACGAGCTTGTCTGCCCCCTCGATCGGCTCGGCGGATTGAATACGGCCGACCCGTAGATCGAGTGCCTGAAACTCCTCGAAGCCAATTCGTTCCTCAGAAAGCGGTTCGAGATCGACATCATCGTCAGTCTCTGAACCGTCATCGGTGGGTGTTTCCGTCATTTCTTCGTGCTCGATTCGTTCGTCAAGACGCTCGTTCAGTGCTTCGATCCTGTCGTCTTCGATTTTCTCGAACAGTTCGGTCGGCTCGTCGAACCGTGCGGCTGGCGCTTCGAGCGCGTCGTCGAGCGTCGTGTTGTGAACTGATCCATCCTCGTTCAGTTGCGAGTAGAGCCGCGCTGCCGTAGCTGGGGCGGTCGGTTCGATGAGGACGGCAATTGCTTTCACCAGTTGGACGCAGTCCCGAATGACCTGAGCGGCTCGTTCTGGATCCTCATCTGTAAGCTTCCACGGCTCATTTCGTTGGATGTACTCGTTGCCAAAGCTCGCCACGTCAACCGCGGCCTGCGTGGCGTTTCGGATGGAGTACTCGTTGATGCTGGTCCGGAATGTCTCGATCGCGTCCTCGATCTGTTCGCGGACCTCATCGGAGACAGACACGTCTGGCGTCCCCTCGTAATTTCGGTACGCAAACAGCAGCGAGCGATAGACGAAGTTGCCGACGTTGCCGACGAGCTCGCCATTGACTCGTTGTTGGAAGCGTTCCCAAGCGAAATCGATGTCGTCCTGAATGCCACCGACAGTCGTCAGGTAGTATCGCAGCAGATCGGGATCGAATCCCTCGTCGAGATACTCGTGGGCCCAGATAGCGCGGTTGCGACTGGTCGAGAACGCATCTCCATCGAGGCTCATGAATCCGTGAGCGACGATCGCTCGCGGTTCGTTGTACTCAGCGACGTGGAGCATCGCTGGCCAGAAGACTGTGTGATGCTGGATAATGTCTCGCCCGATGATGTGGATGATCTCTCCATCTTGCTTCCACGGATCTTTCCAGTCGTAGACATCGCTTCCAACGCGCTCTGTGTACTGTTTGGTCGAGGCGATGTACTCGATCGGTGCATCCACCCAGACGTACAGGACGAGATCCTCTTCGCTGTTCGCGTCTGGATCTGTGTCCGGGTAGTCGATCCCCCACTCCATATCGCGGGTAATACACCAGTCTAGTAGCTCCCCTTCGATCCATTCACGGGGCTGGTTGCGGGCGTTGCTGGTCCCTTCAAGACGGTCGATGAACGACTGAAGGTACGACTGGAGATCCGACAGTCGGAAGAATTTGTGCGTCCGCTCGCGGTATTCCGCCGGATTTCCTGTGAATGCACTATACGGGTCCTCGATCTCGCCGGGTTCGAGGTGGCGCTGGCACCCCTCATCACACTCGTCACCGCGTGCTTCGGCACCACAGTAGGGGCAGGTGCCGCGGACGAAGCGATCGGGGAGCGGCTGCTCTTCTTCGGGGTCCCACGCAACGAGCACCTCGTCTTCGTAGATGTAGCCCTCGTCTTCGAGCGTCTGGACAATCTCTTTGGTTAGTTCGGTGTTCGTCTCGTCGTGGGTGTGCCCGTAGTTGTCGAACTCGATGTTAAAGCGTGGAAACGTCTCCTCGTACTGCTCGTGTCGTCCGAGCGCCAGCTCCTCAGGCTCGACTCCCTGCTGGAGTGCTTGGACCGCGACCGGCGTTCCGTGCATATCGGTTCCACAGACGTAGGCAGTCTGTTGACCGAGCGTTCGCAGGGCACGCGTGAACACGTCGGCACCGACGTAGCCCCGCAGATGACCAATGTGCAAATCCCCCGTGGCGTACGGTAGTCCACAGGTCACTACCGCTGGCCGATTAGTTGGAAAGGTTTCGTGGCTCATACGTGATGCTGCCTCCCAGCGGGTGTAAAACCGCCGATTGTTCGCTTTTGACTCCTTCGTTCGTGTTCGTGTCTATGTTCGTGTTCGTGTCCGTGTTCATGTTCGTCGATGTGATTGTAGCGGTTGTCTTCGCTGTGCTCGTCGTTCGTTCACGTTCCGTGTCGAATTCTCACACCGAGCGAGATCGTAATACGATCCACACAAACCGTATGACCGGCATCTCGGGGAGATCCACCGACACAACAGCAGCTACAGACGCATAGAACAGACCACAAGCGACCGCGCTGTAACCGTCACGTCAAGCTATCCGTTACGATCGAGTAAAAACCCTCGGACGCGTGTTATTGTTGCTCGCTGCCGGTGGTTCGGTACTACCAATTCTACGCGCGTGAAGAGTGTGTGATTTGAAACGGCGTTCAAAAGAACAGGAAGACGATCTCGATGCCAGCGAGCCAGACGATCAATCGTCCCACGCTCCCGATGAACGTCGCCACCGCGAACTTCGCGTAATCTTCTTCGAGCACGGTGAAGGCGTAGATCGAGAGTGTGTCCGGAAACCCCGGGATACAGAGCGCGAGTGCGAGCCCGATATACCCGTACTGTTGGGCGATAGCGACTGTCTTCCGCTGTGAGATTCCGACGACATCGATGCCAGTGCGGTTTAGTGCACGCATCACTGGTCCTGCCTTCTTGGCTTCATTACCGATCCGGAGCGCAAGCACGCTTCCGATCGATTTTCCGACACCGCTCACAACGACGATAAGGGCCATCGTCATCCACTTTGGGAGGCCGAGATCGAGCGGCGCGGCGAGAACGACCTCGCTTGGCAACGGGAGGATGATGGCAATGAGAAACGAATAAACGAAGATGATCAGCAACCCGATTGGCCCGGTCGCCTGCTCCACCATCCGTTCAAGTCCCAAGAAGCCGCCCTGAAGAAATACAGCTTGGAACGCACAGAGGAACGGTGTGGAGGGATCCACGATCACATGTGAAATTGTAGAAGGAAAACTCCTAAATGTTCCGAAATTGTTGAGTAACAAAACCATGCCGCAGTACTGCGGTTTTCGTTGATGAGGCTGCTGAGATCCCACCGAATCTGTTCCATTATCCTCTCTTTGGAACCGGAGTGCTGCTCAATGACGGACGCTTTATCGGGGTGGCGGTCACAGATGAACTATGCAGGTCAAATCCCGTCACCATCTTCGCGGCGACGAGATACGGCGCATCGAAACGACGATCGAAAGATCACTCGGTGTCGCTCTCGATGCTGACAGCTACGAGCGCGTCGATTTCGACGATAGTGATACCGATCTCGTTCTCGTTGACGGTGATCCATTCATCGCGTACTTCGAGCAATCGGTCAGCTCCGAGGAAGATCACACCGAATTATCACCGTTCCTCACCGTTCGTGGCGCGAACGCGTATCCACCACAGCAGCACGTAGTGACCGTCGACACCGGAGCCATCTCGTTCGTCTCGGACGGCGCAGACGTGATGCGTCCTGGTATCGCTGCTGTCGATGACGGTATCGAGTCGGGCGATCTCGTCGCTATCAGCGAAGAGTCACACGGGAAAATCCTCGCCATCGGGCGGGCGCGGGTCAGCAGTGATGACCTCCTCGGAGACAGCGGTAAGGTCATCGACTCGCTCCACCACGTCGGAGACGAACTGTATCAAGTGACGCTGTGAAACTCTCGATTTTCACTGATGCTGATAGAGCGTACAACTACTGGCTATCTATTTAGACTAAATCACCAGGCAGCTCGTCGCTCTGGGATTCAAGGAGTTCCAACACTGGTCGTATCTCCTCGAACCGCGGTCCCTTCTCCACTTTGTTCGACTCGTATGTGATGAATTCGTTGTCGGTCAGCTTTGGGAGATGAACGTGGTAGTCCTTTAGCGTGTACTGCTTTTCTCCGTTGGCTGACTGTGGTGAAACTACTTGGGGGTTGTGTTCGAGTAGGGCGAACAGCAACTGCCGTCGTCGACTATTCGACAATGCGTCGAATATCGCATCGGTGCTTGTAGTTTCGGTGTGTGACATCAAAAATGGGTTTGACCTCGATAACAGTGAGAGTGACTTCTGTATATACAACAGGCTTGATAGTCTTCACTGTGGCTGGTTCTCTGAACTGATCGAGGCGTTCGCTATGAGCCGTCGCATCCCGCGCCGAATTCGGGAACTAAGTGCCTGTTGTGTGATTTCGAGTTCGTCAGCGATGTCAGTGAGTGTTACGTCAGGGGGTGATTCGAAATAGCCACGCTCATACGCTAAGAGCAGGGCCTCTTGTTGCGTATCGGTTAGCTTTTTGGCTGCTTCCGGTTCGGTCAGCGCACTGACTGAAGTGATATCGATCGAGATATCATTACACTCACAATATTCTTTGAACGTAGAGATACTATCCGCATCGTCGCCACGGATCTCGAACCGCCAACCGTCTTCAGTTCCGACTGCGCTGAGTAACACGATATCCGACTTGGCAAGTCCTGTCAAAATACCTTCATATTTCCTCACCCACTTACACTTCATGAGATGTCGTGATCCAAAAGTGTCGACAACTGTTATATTTCGCACTCCCGGATGTTCTGAAAACTGTGCCACGATGTCGGCCATATTCATATCCTCAATCCAAAAGTATGGAACGACTCCCTCTGTTTTCGGGACGACGCGTTCGAGTTCTACTGTAACATCTTCAACATTCTTAAAAATGGTCCCTAGTGGGAACTGGCCGGCGTTGACGGTAAACTCGACGATAGTGGCCATAATACAACCTATGTGATGAGCGGCAATGAGATTGTAGGTGAAGTGATTGTTACGGCGTACATCAACGTGTCTGGAATACGAATGGTGGTCGAATAACACCGCTGCTGAACGGATCGTTCACGCTGTTCTGTTCAGTGTGCGTCTGACCTCGCTCATCTTGAATCACTGTGTTGCAGGACCATCAGTCGAATCGGCTTGCACACGCTCTCCATCGGCAGTTTCGGGAAATATCTTTCCTGGGTTGAGCGTGTCACGAGGGTCGAGTGCGCGCTTGATCTGTCGCATTGCCTCGATGCTTGATTCTCCGTGTTCGTGAATCATATACTCACGTTTTCCCATTCCGATGCCGTGTTCTCCGGTTGCGGTGCCGCCGAGGTCTATAGCTTTCTTCACGACACGGCGATAGAGCAACTCACCACGTTCTCGCATTGTTGGATCATCCGGATCGACCAGCACCGAATAGTGGACGTTACCGTCACCCGCATGCCCGAAACAGGGGACGAGAAGATCGTGTTCCGCACTGAGTGCTTTCGCATAGCGAATGATCTCTGGATACTTGCTGATTGGAACGGTAATATCCCCTGGATGGAGCGGTCTACGATCAGGGTCGTACACTTGCACGGCAAAAGCGAGCTCCTTGCGGGCAGTCCAGAGTTCGTCCATCCGACTTTCGTCGCTCGAAATTTCACACTGCTTGGCTTCGTGTGCCTCGAAGATCGATCGGCAGGTCTCGATCTCTCGTTCGACTGGATCGTGGAAGGCAACAAAAACCATCGGTGCGTTCGGCAGTCCGGTGTCGAGATACGCGTTGGCCATCTCGGCACTCTCTCTGTCGATCAGTTCGATGGTAGCAACGTCGATGCCCGACTGAACAGTGTCGAAGACGGCTTCGGTCGCACCAGCAAGCGTCGGGAAGATGGCCCGACCGCCGTGGATTCGTTCGGGACGGCCCGCGACTTCGAGTGTCGCGCGCGTGATCACCGCAAGCGTCCCTTCGCTGCCGACGAGGAGATCACAGAGGTTGTAGCCACTCGATGTCTTGCTCGCAGTACTTCCCGCCGTGATAACCGATCCATCAGCGAGCACAGCCTCCAGTTCGAGCACCCAGTCGCCCACTTCGCCGTATTTGACGGTCTTCATTCCGCTTGCGTCGTTAGCGATCATGCCACCAATCGTTGAGAGATCGGCGGAGGCGGGCATCGGTGGAAAGAACAAGTCGTGCGTTTCGAGTGCGCTGTCGATAGCCGACCCCATCACTCCCGGTTCGACGTCGATCTGGAAATCATCGGGACGAACGTCGAGAATCGCGTCCATCCGAGTCAGGTTCATACTTATTCCTCGGTGAGCGGGCACAGCGTTTCCTTCGAGACTCGTTCCCGCTGCGTAGGGCGTCACGGGAACACCGTGCTCGTTCGCGCTGGCGAGAACTGCTGACACCTCCACCGTTGATGTTGGCCAGACGACAGCATCGGGCGTCACTGCGAGGTCGAACGCTTCTGCTCCCCAGTCACCCGCATGGCTCTCCCTGTCGGAATCACCGTACGATACCTCGACCGAGAGATCGTCGAGGAATGTACAATCGTTGGACATGTTATCTACCCTCACGCCCACGACCATACATGTATCGGGACACCGAATTCGAGCAATCTGGTATGAGGGAGCGGAACGGCAATAGGGAAGCCACTGCAATCGGTCGTTCAATATCAATACTCACGAGATGAATACGAATTTATTCTCCGAACTCTGATGATAGAACGTGATCATCGGTGAACGGAGAGTATTTTGAGCGCATTGTCGATCCGGATCGACTCGCTGTGTATCTCGAATCGGAACTCGGAGCTGTAGACGAATACGATGTCGAACATCATCAGGAGGGTCATTCTAACGAGACGCTGTTCGTGACGTGGGGTGAACGTGAGCTCGTCATCCGCCGACCGCCGCCGGGTGACATCGCCGAAACGGCCCACGACGTGCTCCGAGAATACCGCGTGATTGATGCATTACAGGAGACGAGCGTCCCTGTTCCGGAGACGGTTCTCGCTTGCGAGAATCACGACGTAATCGGGAGCGACTTCTACGTGATGGAACGAATCAGGGGCGACGTTCTCCGTGCGGGGGAACCAGAACGATTCCAGCATCCGGATGCTCGCCGATGCATCGGGACAGAGCTGATCGATACGCTTGCGGCCATCCACACTGTCGACGTTGAAGCTGTTGGTCTCGACGAATTCGGTCATCCGCCCGGATTCACCCACCGACAGGTCAAGCGATGGTCTGAACAGCTGATGTGGGCGTTTGAGGTGACCACCGACGAGCGTGAGGTGCCCCTGCTCTACGACGTGATGGAATGGCTGCAAGCCAACGTTCCCGAGGATACACCGTCGACGCTCGTCCACGGTGACTACAAGCTTGATAATGTAATATACGCACGCGACGAGCCGACGATCGTTGGGGTGTTCGACTGGGAGATGAGCACGCTTGGAGACCCATTTACCGACCTCGGATGGATGCTCTCATACTGGTGGGACGAAGACGACCCTGACCCACCGCAGGCAACTGATACGCTCACAGCTACGTTCATGCAACGCGATGGATACAACACCCGATGTGACTTGATCGAACGCTACGAGGCGGCGACCGGGTTTACATTCGAAAACAACCGATTCTACCGCGCGCTCGCTGTGTACAAGCTCGCTGCCCTCGGGGAGATGTTTTTCCGACGATATCTCGAAGGAAATTCTGACGATCCGATGTATCCGCAGATGCGCGATGGGGTCGGCCAGCTTGCTGCACGGGCACAACGAATCATCGACGGCGAAGAACCTCTCTGACAATGACTATCAAATAATAAATAATAACTATAGTAATATCGAATACAAATTATATTAATGCAAAACAAGGGATAGGAGTGATCTACGGTCCTATCCCCTTACTATAAAACCCATCAGGGCTACTACAGTAGTATGCAGCCGTTGTTCAGGCTTGCGATTTCGATATTTCCTTCGTGGCTCCCGGTTTATGATCTCCTTCTCGTCGGTGCTATCGTTCTCTCATTCGGTATTGCCAGATGGTTCGGTGGCTTCGATCCCGTTCGGGTCGCACGAACGCGCTTTCGCTGGGGGATTCCGTGGGGGACACTCTCTATTAGTGGTTTCGTGCTTTTCGTGTATCTCTTCGTTCAGAATGGGATTACCTACCCTAATGCGCCAACCGTGATTCCGTTTCGAGCGTGGTCGTATTTCTCCCCAACAGGGATTGTGATGTCACCGTTCACGCACGCGAATCGTGGACATGTCACCGGTAACATCGTTGGAACGCTCACCGTTGGCGTGCTGGCGGAGTATCTGTGGTCTCACTATCCTGAAAAGCGAACATCGAATGCATCCACGTCGTTAAAACGTGGATTCGTGCCGACACTGGCTCATCCGTCCGTGCGAATACTTGCGTTCGTCGTCGGATCTCTCGTTGTTGGTCTCTTGTCTGGCGTGTTTTCGCTCGGGCCGACGATCGGATTCTCGGGTGTGGTCTTTGCGTACGCTGGTTTCACACTGATGCGATATCCGCTCGGAACAGTGCTCGTACTGCTTTCCGGCCGCGTTCTCTCGCTCGTCTATCAATCGATCAAAAATCCAACGGTCACACAAGCCGGACAGCCACAGTTCGTCACGCCGTGGTGGGCAGGTATCTCGCTCCAAGGCCACGCATTGGGACTGTTCATCGGTGCGCTGTGTGGGATCTATCTCGTTCGTCGTCGATCGGTCCGTCCGAATGGACTCCGTCTCTGGTCGGGCGTTCTCATCTTTGCCGTATTCGAGGGGATGTGGGCGATGTACATCCCGCTGGGTGGATCTCAATTCAAGCTGTTTCGAGCCATCGGAGCGGCAGCAGTCTTCTTACTCGCAGCGTTGCTCACGATTGCGGTCCAAAGCTCGAATCAGCCGTTGTTCGGTCGCTCTAGAATCCAGTACAAGGACGCTGCACTGAGTCTCGTGGCCGTCTTGCTCGTCGTCATCGCTGCGGTGGCTGTTCCGTACAATCTATTTACTGTTTCCGATCGATCATCGGGGATCACTGATCAAAACAGCATTCAGGTTCGGGGCTACACCATCGCGTACGCCGAAGGGATTCCTAATCAGTACATCTCGGACGTCGAATTCAATGCATTAGGTGAGACGACGAATGTAAAGGCAAGTGGCGTCATCGTCGTCAACGATCAACAGGAAATCTGGTGGCAGGAGATCTCGAAAGATCGACTCGGATTTGATCATAGGGTCGCTGTGCGTGTCGGCGGCATTGGGTGGCGCGAGACCGTTCTCGCCAGTCGAACGACGTGGAAGGTCGTCGGGAACCACTCGGTGTACACCGTCCAGTTAGAACACGACGACGAACGAACCCACGTATTCACCTCACAACCCGCACGCGCCGAACCGACCATCGCGGGCCGGAACGTCACATTCGTCCCCGGCGAAACGTTCTCGTTTCGCGTCACACGCAACGGAACCGTGCTTGGTCAAGCAGACATCCCCGAACGCGACGAAGCGGTCTCTGCTGGCGGACTCACGCTCGTCCGAATGAAAAACCGTTTGTACGCAATGAACAACCAAACCCGAGTCCGAATAGCGAAATACGTCCCACCGAAAAAATAACACTGACTTCGATGTCATTCCTCGGTGAGATTGGTCGAGTATCCCCCTGATGCGGTACTGGATTTAGGCATGCCTAAAAATCAATACTTTTATGTTGTTTAGGCGAACCTAAAATATTGTATGCAGAGATTGATGTCCCGGACGTGGCGCGTCGTCAACGATCGTGACGAACAGAGACACAACGGGGTATGAGACAGATGGTTACAAACGAGGATTTCTTGACACAGCAGTCTCGACGCGAATCGAACGCACGAACGTATCCTCGTGGGATACCGATCGCGATTCAGTCGGCTCGTGGAATCGAGATCAAAGACGTCGAGGGGAACACGTACATCGATTGTCTCGCGGGTGCCGGTACCCTCGCTCTTGGTCACAATCATCCGGTCGTCGTCGATGCAATGCAGAGCGCGCTTGAAGACGACCGCGCGCTTCACACGCTCGACCTCACGACACCGATCAAAGAACAGTTCGTAGATACGCTGTTCGATAGCCTCCCAGATGAGTTCACAGACTCTGCGAAGATTCAGTTCTGTAGTCCAGCTGGAACGGATGCGGTTGAGGCGGCGCTGAAATTAGTGAAGCACGCGACTGGAAATCGGGATGTGCTGGCGTTTCAGGGCGGCTATCACGGGATGACGAACGGTGCACTGAGTTTAATGGGTGACGTGGAGGCCAAAGAGGGCGTTTCGGGTTTGATGTCTGGTGTTCATCACCTACCGTACCCCTACGAGTACCGGTGTCCGTTCGGGGGTGAAGGCAGCACTCACGAAACCGCCAGTCGATACGTCGAGCGTCTGCTCGATAATCCGACCAGCGGTATCGCTGAACCGGCCGGGATGATCGTCGAACTCGTTCAGGGAGAGGGTGGTATGATTCCCGCACCAGATGCGTGGACGAAGGAGATTCGACGGATCACACGAGAGCGTGACATCCCGCTCATCGTCGATGAGATTCAGACCGGACTTGGGCGGACAGGCGAGCAGTACGCGTTCGAACACGCCGACATCACACCTGATGTCATCACGCTCTCGAAGGCGATCGGTGGCAGCCTTCCGCTGGCGGTCGTGTTGTACCACGAGCGATACGATGTCTGGGAGCCGGGAGCACACGCGGGAACGTTCCGTGGGAATCAGCTGGCGATGGCGGCGGGCCAAGCGACGATCGAATACGTTCTCGAACACGATCTCGCCTCGCACGCAGCGGAGATGGGTGCGCGACTCCAAGAGAAACTATCCCAGACAGCGCAACTCGACGTTGTCGGTGACGTTCGCGGGCGCGGGCTCATGATCGGCGTCGAAATTGTCGATCCGACCGGCGAACAAGAGCCAGACGGAAGCTATCCAGAGAACCCCGATCTCGCAAAGCAAATTCAGTCTGGCTGTGTCGATCGCGGACTCATCATCGAACGTGGTGGTCGGCGAGGGAGCACAGCACGATTCCTCCCGCCGTTGATCGTCTCGAAAGGCCAGATCGACACGATCGTAGAGATTTTCCACGAAGCCGTTGTTGGGGCTCGATCGGATCCATCATCTGATGAGCAGACCAATCGATGAGCGGGACGAAAACGTTTCGTGAGAGTCCAGAAGATCTCACAGAAGGGCTCTTCTTGGGAACTGATGCCGGGACCATCGCCTACCGGACAGCGATGGGGCAGGCCCAGCAGGCCGTTCTCGACGCGTACTTACGGCGCGCAACGCCCTATTCGGGCGCGTCACACGAACAACAGGCAGCACAGCTTGCATCGATCGAGTGTCTCCCAGAGGACGGACGAGGATTGCCCGCGACGATCGAACTGGTCGCCGAGACGGTGCTCCAACATTCGGTCGGCGTCTCCGATCCCGCCTGCGTCGCACACTTACAGTGCCCACCGATGATCCCGGCACTCGCCGCTGAGGCGATGATTACCGCGACGAACCAGTCGTTGGACTCGTGGGATCAGAGTCCGTCTGCAACCGAACTTGAAACGCGCCTCGTCGACGCGTTGGCTGAGGTGTTCGGATACGAGGAGCACTCAGATGGCGTGTTCACGAGCGGGGGAACACAGTCGAATTTCATGGCACTCCTCCTCGCTCGGAACTGGTATCTCGATGATCGATTCGATCACAATGCACGAATTGACGGACTTCCACCTGAGATTGATTCACTCCGTATTCTCTGCTCAGAGGACGCCCATTTCACCACGCGCCAAAGTGCAGCGCAGCTCGGTCTCGGTGAAAATGCCGTTGTCACAGTTCCCACAGACGACGAGCATCGTCTCTCGGTCGATGCGCTCGATTCGACGGTTCAGACCCTGTGCGAACGGGATCTACAGCCATTCGCACTCGTTGGAACCGCTGGAACCACCGATTTCGGGAGCATCGATCCGCTTACACCCCTTGCCCAACGCGCGCACGAACACAACATGTGGTTTCACGTCGATGCGGCCTACGGCGGCGCACTCGCGTTCAGCGAGCGACACAACGAGAAATTGAGCGGAATCGCTCTCTCCGATTCAATCAGTATCGACTTCCACAAGCTGTTCTATCAACCGCTCAGCTGTGGCGCATTCCTCCTCCGAGAGGGTGATCGATACCGATACATCGATCGCAACGCCGCGTATCTCAATCCCGAATCCGACGATACTGATGGCGTCGTGAACCTCGTCTCGAAATCCGTCCAGACATCCCGGCGATTCGACGCTCTGAAACCGTTTATCGCGTTCCAGACGCTCGGTCGAGCGGGAATCGCGGAGCTGATCGATTACACTCTCGAACTCGCCACGGCCGTCGCCGACACGATCGCTGCCGATCCTGCCTTCGAGCTGAAACACGAACCAACGCTGAATGCTGTCGTGTTCCGCTATCTGCCAACAACAGACGCGAACGGATCGGCCACGAGCGAAACGAGCGAGGTAAACGAGCGGATTCGTGATCGATTGCGCGCGGAGGGTGACGCTATCATCGCGCGGACAACGGTCGATGCGGAGACCTATCTCAAGTTCACGCTGTTGAACCCGCAGACAACGATCAGTGATGTCGAACGAATCCTCGAAGCGATCAAACAGTACGGGACAGAGATCACACCGCTTTATGAACAGAAAACAAACTACGATGCCTCAGCTGAAGAATAAAAATGACTGATAAATCGATATCCTCCGAGAAAATTGCTGAATCGGCAACGATCCACAGTTTCGTGAACTGCTATCTGCGCGAGACAGGAAACTACGACCGTCTGAAACCGGACGAGATCTCGATCACAGCACGGGACGGTAGAAACGATGGTGGAGATGACAACAACGATAATGGAGAGAGCGATGGAAATGGGGGACGGCTGTCGTGTGATACCGTCTTCTGGAGTGAACTGTCTACTCTGAATCTCGATTTACTATTTCCCGTCCGATACGAATCGCCAACTGGGCGCCACCTGTTTGACCTTCCGGTGTACGTTCGCTCAGCCGGGGATTGGATCGAGCTGGACTACACCACGCTCGCAAGTCTGATCGTTCGTGAGCTCGCGCTTTCACGCTCGGACTCAGACGACAGTGCTGATGAGCTACTGTTGCGAGTCATTCGGAGTGCTCGTAACATCGAACGTTACGTTGCAGCCCGAGACGATTTCGAGCAGCTCTACGGGTTCGAGACGACCTTTCGGGACGCCGAGCAGTCACTCGTGTTCGGTCATCTCCTTCATCCGACGCCAAAAAGTAGACAAGGGATCGCTCGCCGTGATGCGCCGACGTACGCGCCCGAGCTACACGGGGCGTTTCAGCTGCACTACTTCCGCGCTGATCCCGAAATTGTGACACAGGGGTCGGCGCGCGAGGAGAGCGCCACAGAATGGGTAAAATCGGAGCTACGCGACGATCCAAACGTTTCGAATGCGTTCATCTCCTCACACGTCGACAGCGAGGACGCGTTACTCCCAATCCACCCGTGGCAAGCCGAGTATCTCCTCGATCAACCCCACGTCCAACAGGCGATCGAGGACGGGTGCCTCGAACATCTTGGCGCACACGGACGGACGTTCTATCCCACATCATCCGTTCGTACTTTGTACAACCCGACTGCCGCATTCATGGTGAAAGGGTCACTCGATGTGAAGATCACCAACTCCGTTCGAACGAACAAACGACCGGAGCTAGAGCGAGGCGTCGCTGTGAGCGAACTTCTCGAAACAGAGTTGGGAGCGCAACTCCGAGAGCGGTTTCCAGACTTTCAGGTCGTTCGTGACCCCGCCTCTCTCACGCTCGATATCGGGACCGAGCGGGAGTCAGGGTTCGAAGTTGTCCTCCGTGACAATCCGTTCCGTGGTGATGCAGCGACGAATGCGACGCCGGTCGTTGCTCTATGCCAGGATCACCTCTATCGTACAACCGACCGAACCGACCACAATGCCTCGCGGCTCGATCACATCATTCGGACGCTCGCAGACCGCGAAGGTCGCACGACAGCGACGGTTAGTGAGGACTGGTTCCGTCAGTATCTCGCAATTTCTGTGCGCCCGGTGCTCTGGTTGTACCTCACCCACGGCGTCGGCGTCGAGGCACATCAGCAAAACAGCGTGCTGGCCTTGGATGACGGCTATCCTGACCAGTTCTACTACCGCGACAATCAGGGCTATTACTTCTGTGAATCGACCTACGAGGCCGTCGATGCACTTCTTCCTGGCGTCGGTGAACGAGCAGACACGATCTGTCCGGACGCGATTGCAGACGAGCGCATCCGATACTACGTCATTTTGAACAACACGTTCGGTCTCATCAACGCCTTCGGATGCGCCGATCTCGTCGACGAGCGGCGATTGTTAGAGCTTCTTCGCGAGGAACTGAACCGGTTGCAAGCGTTCGACCGCGAGACGTCGAACTTGTTGGAGCCGCTTCTCACGTCACCGACGATTCCCTGCAAGGCGAACTTGCTCACTCGATTTCACGGGATGGACGAGCTCGAAGCCTCGATCGAGAACCAGTCGGTGTATACGGAGATCGACAACCCGCTCGTTACTGAACGGGAGGCCCAGTGATGACCGGTCCAACGTTCCCGTCGGACTACGACTACAGAACCTACAACGAGAGGCTCGAAAAGCTGATTGCATTCAGACAGGTCTCGTTGGAGCGCGATCTTGAGCGATTGCACGCGTGGCTCAACGCAGAACACGTCCTTCCATACTGGCAGCTCAACGACCCGCTTCCGACGTTTCGGGCCGAACTCGTCGAGAAAATCGAGGACGAGCATTTGGCACCGTACATCGGCTACCTCGATCACGTCCCGATGAGCTACTGGGAGTGTTACTGGGCGGCAGACGACGTGATAGCGGACTACTGTGAGACGAACGCGGCCGATCAAGGGATTCACCTGCTCATTGGTCCAGCGGAGTATCTCGGCCGTGGATACGCCGAACCGCTGGTGCGAGCCGTCACGGAGATGCAGTTTTGCCATCCAGAGACCGACCGCATCCTCACCGAACCCGATGTCAGAAACGAGACTGTGATTCACGTCTTCGAAAAGTGTGGCTTCGAACCGCTCCGAGAGATCGAACTCCCGGAGAAAGACGCTCTGTTGATGGCCTGTGAACGAGCGCAGTTCCAACAGCACGGTTCGAGTGGAAACGAAACCCGAGTGAGTGCCGACACAGGTGAGGATGGCCAATGACCGACGAACCGTACGACCTCGTTGGCATTGGTCTCGGTCCGTTCAATCTCGGTCTCGCGTCTCTCCTTGAAGACTGGGACCTCGACGTTGTGTTCCTCGAACAGCGCTCGGAGTTTTCGTGGCACGAAGGGATGCTCATCGAGGGAACGACGCTCGAAGTGCCGTTTCTCGCGGATCTCGTTACACTCGCGGATCCAACGAACCCCTACAGCTACCTCAACTATCTGCGGGAAACTGGACGAATCTACGAATTTTACTTCTACGAGACGTTCCAGATTCCCCGAAGAGAGTACAACGACTACCTCAAGTGGGTCACAACGCGCCTCGATAACTGCCTGTTCAATCGCCGGGTACAATCAGTGCGCTGGGAGCAAGAGGAGGAACTGTTTGTCATTACGGCCGTGCACCCCGACAGCGGGGAGGAGCATGAATACCGAGCCGCTGACGTCGCACTCGGGATCGGGAGCCAGCCACAGATTCCCGATTCGCTACACGGTC
Source organism: Halocatena marina (assembly GCF_023276375.1). Lineage (GTDB taxonomy): Archaea > Halobacteriota > Halobacteria > Halobacteriales > Haloarculaceae > Halocatena > Halocatena marina. The sequence continues at coordinate 3,771,045 of NZ_JALLPK010000001.1, forward strand.
ACTCAGAAGACGTGTTTCACACAGCGGCGTATCGCTCACACCGGCAGCGGTGTCTCGATGCTGATTCAATTACGGTCGTCGGATCGGGCCAGAGCGCAGCTGAGGTCTTTTTGGATCTTCTCCAGCGCCAACCCGACGGTGAGTACCGTCTCGATTGGCTCACCCGCTCTGAGGGATTTTTCCCGATGGAGTACTCGAAACTCGGACTCCAACATTTCACGCCGGAGTACACACAGTACGTCTACGAACTCGATCAGGACACCAAAGACGAACTCATTCCGGAGCAGGGGCTGTTGTATAAGGGGATTGACGTCAACACGAGTGCTGAGATATACGATCTCCTCTATCGCCGATCGATCGGTGCCCGTGATCCGGACGTTGGTCTCTTCGCGATGACCGAAGTCTCGGACGTTCAGGCGACAGAAGATGGCTGTCGCCTGACTTGCGAGCAATGGCAGACTGAACAGTCATTTGTTCAGGAAAGCGATGTCGTCATTCTCGGAACTGGTTACGAACGCCCCGATCCCAGCTTTCTCGATCCACTCGAAACGCACATTGTGCGCGACGAGAGCGGTCGGTTCCGGATGAGCGAGGACTACCGCATCGAACTCGACGATGTTGCAGGCCGAGTGTTCGTCCAAAACGCCGAGTTACACACTCACGGCGTCGGTGCGCCGGATCTCGGACTCGGCTGTTACCGAAACACGCGGATTATCAATCAACTCCTCGGGCACAAAGCCTACTCGGTAGACACCGATACTGTCTATCAAGATTTCTCCGTCGAGCGGTTTCTTGAACACGCCCCCGGTGCTTCCCGAGACCAGGGTCAGCCTCAAAACTGAGAACAGAGTCACTCTCAGGATGTAACAACATAAACCGACTGACGTACCCGCGCGAAGATGCGAGAACTAACAGAAATATTTGATGATAGCTTTCTACCGCTTCGTCATCAAGTGCACTCCACGAGATTGCAACCGATTTACGACCGACAGATCACCACTCTATTCGGTACGCCTCGGCGTCGATCGTTCGTTTGTCGGTCGTATGGAAATGGAACTGTCGCGGGAGATCGAGATCGACGGCGAACGCGTGGGTAACGGTTCCTCCGTGATCGTCAGCGAACGCCTCGATGAACGCGTGGCTCCCATCGTTGTGTATCGAGTAGGAGACGGTTGCGATATCAGACGTTGCACGGAGGAACGCCCGATCTGCGTGCGCTCGTCCTTGTTGTGCGCCAAATGGCGGATTCATCAGGACTGTAACCGGTTCATCCAAACAGAGTGGGAGACGGGTTGCATCACCGCGTATCCACGCTGGTGTCACTGGGGGCGTAACGCAGTGCTCGTTTTCGCGGGCCGACGAGAGCGCACGCTCATCGCGGTCGATACCGACGATTTTGCTCGCTCCACTCAGCGCCGCACCGAGCGCCAGCATCCCTGTTCCGGTTCCAAGATCGACGACAGTATTTGCAAGATCTCCGTGTGTGCCCGCGAGATGAATGAGATGGGCAGCGATATCCGCCGGCGTCGGATACTGCTCGAACTCGATGCGTGGCTCCTCGAAGCCAGCGACCGCCGATAGTTCGCGTTCGAGCGCACCCCGTCGCATAGCACGCCTAGTATTGGGACGAATAAAAGCAACTGCAAATTAGACACACAACCCAGCCACAACTGCGACTCGATCCGAGTGGTAGCGACAGTCACCACGTTCCGTGGAACGTATCGAACGAGAGATCTTCGAGGGGTGCGTTGCCGACAGCGATCTCGTATTCGCCCGGCGTGAGCATCGGCTTGTGGAACTGTGGTCCGTCGTCAGTTGTGATGCGTGGACAGCCGGTGTTCACGAACGCATCGAAACCGAAGTTTCGCAGGCGATCTGGTGTCACTTCGTCCATCGTGAGGAGGTAGGCGTTGTCGTTGTTCTCGACAATTTCTATCGCGGTCTCCCACCGTCCCTGTCCGATTTTCGTACAGAAGACGACGCCCCATGTTTCGGCATCCATCGCCCGGTGAACAGCTCCGTAGCGTTGCTTCATGAACTTCTCTGTGTCGGCGATCGTGACGACGTTGTTCACTGGATCGGCGATCACGACCCGTTTCTCGGGGTGTTCCATCGCAAGACCGAGCGGATGGAACTTCCCGCCGCCCACATAGAGGATCTGTTCGGCATCAATATCTGCACTCGCGTAGTTACAGCCCAGCACCTGTCCCTCGTGGGTGAGGCGTTCGTCGCCACGGCGCGTATGAACCGTGTAGCCCCGCTCTTCGAGCCACGAGCGCATCTCGTCGAATCGGTTCATGTGCTGGGCGGTCGTGACGAGGCCGACCTCCTCTTCAGGGAGCTTTTCGAGCGCTTCCTCCATGATGGGAGCCACCTCCACGTTCGAGAACAGCGGGACGTAGATGATTTTATCCGACTCCTTCATCGGCGAGTGACCGAAGTGAACGAACACGTCCGTCCGGCGCAGCAAGTACGTATCGAGATCACACGCACCGTAACACGGCTGCCCCGAAATCATGATGCTGACGTCGTCGCCGAGTAACTCCCCGAGATCGTCCGCGACAGCCGATCCACGTCGTTTCAGTCCTTCTGGAAACTGTAGGCCAACCGTCGTGGCGTCTCGCTCTTCGCATGCCTCGACGATACGCTCGAGTTCGTAATCCCACTCGCGATCGTGTTTGAGCGACAACCCCGTCTTTCGGAGATCACCCTCCGAGAACTCCGATCCGTGACTCATTATACGATGCAGTGGATCAGTGCGGATAACGCGTGCGGTTCAACGATCGTTCGGTTCTCACTTTGCTTTCACTGAAGGTGTTGTGTCGTCGTGCTCTGGTGCTTCACTGTATGATTGGTTCACGTTTCTCGCGTTCTGAACGCTCGGTCCGAGCAGAAAATGAGCAAAATTTGGAATATACACCAAGTTCACTTCTCCGTTCAAGTAGCAGGCCGAATTTGGGGGAGGGTCATTTTTCGCCACACCTAAACCATCTCGCTTCCAACTGCGAGTATGAGCACCGACACGACGCCGGATGTCGAGACGATGCCCGAAACGACGGCGACGGAGTTGGCGAGTGATCTGGGGGAGGCGATCACACAACTTCCGACTTACCAGCGATTCCTCGAAGCCAAGGAGGCCGTTGAGGAGAGCGAAGAAGCCCAGGAGAAAGTCCAACAGTTCGAACAACAGCGCGAGGAGTTCATGCTCGCACGCCAGACCGGCAGCGCAACCAATCAGGACCTCCGGGAGCTACAGGCCGCCCAAGAAGAGCTTCACGACATCCCAGTCATGAGTGAGTTCCTCGAAGTGCAATCGGAACTCGAACTCACACTACAGGAACTCAACGAAACGATTTCTGAGCCGTTGGCAATTGATTTCGGCGAGAAATCCGGCGGCTGCTGTCAAGACTGAGTGTTCAGTCTCAATCTCCGTGCGCACCGTTTCAGAGAGAGGGGACCGTAAACTCGTACGGCAGATCCTCCTTCCGTGCGGTGTCGAGAACGCGCCTCATGAACTGTGTTTTTCCCTTGGAGTAGGCACTGAGATCATCGTGCGTGTCGGACAGATCACGCTTTAGCTCCTCGTACTCACGACAGAGGTCGGGATACATCCGGAGAACGTCGCGTGTAACAACACTGATCTTCCATCTGTCACTCGATACGGCGAAGACGTGATCGTTGAACCGTTGACCGTTTTCCACGCGAAAGACAGGCTGCCACTGATCTGAATTTTTCACACGTTTGCCGCCCCATTCGGCTTCGAGCGCCAGTGAGACATCGCTCACTGTACCATCGTTGACGATGATATCGAGATCGACGATATCTTTCGCCGCGAGGTCGGGGACGGCAGTCGAGCCAACGTGTTCGATTCGCTCAATGTGCGCGTCAAGTGCATGCGTCGAAAGCGCCGTACGGATACGATCGCGCTCTCCGGTGAATTGCTCGCACCATTCTTCATAATTAGATGACACGAGTTCGATTGGATCGTCGTCCACATCGACCATTATCTCACCAACTACTGAGGCGTACTTCAGCTTGGTCGAACTGTGTTAGGTGCTATCATGGGAAACGAGTGTGCGCGACAGGCCGTCTGATGCGGTATCGGACGATTTGGCGTTCTTACTGTGCCCATTCTAACAGCCGTTCATAAAACGGGTCGCTTCGAAGCGTGTCCGCATCTCCCACGAGACAGAGTGCTTTTTTCGCCCGCGTGAGCGCGACGTTTACCCGTCTGCGGTCCTCGAAGATCGGGCTGTCGAGCGATTCGGTAGCAACGAACGAAACGATGATGACCTCCCGCGAGGAGCCTTGAAAGCGATCAACTGTATCGACCGTGATCTCATCTGGAACGCGCTGTGTAATCGCAGCCACCTGTGCGCGAAACGGGGCGATGACGCCGATCTCTTCAGAGCTGACGCCCACTTCCCTGTATGTGTCGACGATTTCTGCGACTCGCTCTGCTTCGATCGGATTCACGTTCCCGTTCTCTCTCCCATCAGGATCGACGAACGAGACCGCATCGTGGAGTTCAGTTGGAAGCTCATCTGTCGAAACGGTTGGAAGCTCATCAAGTCGCTGGCCGGCGATCGCCGGTGTTGCCGGCCGCAGTTCACCGTCGTAAAACGCATCCGATGAAAAATACTGGATGCGCTGGGCCATCCGATACTGGCGATCGAGCGTGACCGATGCGTCCGGAAAGCGTTCGATGAGCCGTTCGAACAGCGAGGTGTCAAGGTCGGTGTCGGCTCTGACGACCGGTGGGAGCTGTTGGTGATCGCCGACAAGGACGAACCGCTCTGCGAGGTTGATGGCAGCGAGTGTTCCTGGTTCGGTGAGTTGACTCGCTTCATCGACGATGGCTACGTCGAACTCACACTCTTGCAACACGGACGAACCACACGCAGCAGCCGTCGCAGCCACGACGGGAGCGTTCTGGAGCTTCGTGACCCGTTCTGTTGGATCACCTCGATAGTCAAAGCGGGCCTCCTGCATCGACGGACTAACGCTGTGCTCAGATCCGATTCTGATGAACGCATCGAAGCCCTGCTCGTCGAGACATTCGAGCGCGTTGTCGACGGCTCGGTTCGTAAACGCCGCCAACAGAACCCGATCGCCCTGTTCACAGAGCGCGCGCACTGTTTGTGCAAGCGTGTACGTCTTTCCAGTCCCGGGTGGGCCGTGGATGAGCGCACAGTCGTCGGCCGTCACCGCTAGCTTCACGGCACGATTCTGCGCCGCGTTGTTCTCGATGAACGTCTCGTCACTCTCGCCGAACGACGGCTCACGACGCCCGAAGAGGATGTCTTTCCGGTGGCTGTCTCCTTTCAGAACAGTGTCGTGAATTGCCGTTTGCAACACGTTGAGGCCGTAATCAGAGGGATACACGTCGAGACGACGGAGTTCGACCGGTTCGTCCGCCGTCACGACGATTTCACTGTCGAGCCGAATGACTCGGGCAAGTTCTGCGTCGCCACGTGTTGGGTGGCCGTCGCTCGCCAGAACAACGTCACCCTCACGTATCTTAGAGACAGCGTCGGTTCCCTGCGCGCGAAGTTCCCACGTTCCGTCCGCTCGCTGGTCGTGCCCGAGTGGCTCGAGATCGATGAGTGCTCTGTCGTCGTCTGCGCGCTCTGAGGCTGATTGGGTCCACAGCTTCACGTACTCGCGGTGAATCTCACGGCGTTCGGCCTCAATTGCACGATACAGCCGCTCGAAATACTCGCGCTCTTCGTCGGAAACGGAATCGCCAATCGCACCGGCTTTTGATTCCTGATCGAGCCGCCCCGCAACGACCATGCAGGTGTCGCGCACGAAGCAGTACTCACAGACTGCATTGCTTTCCTTGCCTGTTGGAACCGACAGGTCGTACTCCATGGCGGCAAGCTCGTTTCGTGCACGAACCACGAATTCGAGAAGTCCAGATCCGATCGAGAAGTCCTTCGCTGGTGAGAGATCCCCCGACGCTTCTGCGCGGTCAATCGCCGAGTTCTTCGTATACAGCAGCGTTCCCGTATCGGGTGCTGTTTCGTCGTGTTCTCCGAGTAAGAGCGCATAACAGGTCGCCTGTACTTTATCTTCGAACCGTGGTTCTGATTTGGTGTTCTTCCCCGTCTTGAGCTCGACCGGTACACCACGTCTAACGGCGTCTGCACGACCCTTGATGGCGAACGTCTCACTGATCAGCGTCTGTTCTGATCGCCACTCGTCTTGTTCTGTGAGCCTCCCCTGTTCGAGCCAGCCCTCGATGGCTCGCGCGTTGGCTCTGACGTCGCCCGCGACAGATTCGGCATCACGCCCGAGCAGCCCGAGCTTCAGCCCCGCGTCCGCGACCTGATCCTCGATTGATGCATCGAGGTCTCGCTCTCGGAGCAAGTCGCCAAACACCTCGTGGACGAGCGATCCCTTCACGAGCGGATAGGAGAGTGATGCACTCGTGAACTTATTCAGGTAGTACTGGCGCGGACACTGCACCCACTCGCGGATGTCGGTCACGTTGACCAGAAACTCCGGTTCAACAATAACGTACGACTCACGCGTAGTGGAATACTGTGTCTCACCCTGAAATTCGCGCGCTTCCGGCTCGGTCACGCGGATCGACATCCCGGATTCGAGCAGCTCGGCCGTCTCGACCCACGATCCCCACAGAGTAACTGTCACAGGTGCACCCGCTCCCCGCTCCGGACGCATCGTCACTTCAGCGAGCTCGCGGCTGCCGTGGCGTGTGCTCACTGTCTTCGGTTCATCAACGCTGACGACAGGGCCGCAAAGCGTCACACCCGAACTGGAACGGCCACTCGAAAAGAGGGTGTCGGTTGCAGAAGTTTGGACCGTCAGTTCCTCGCCGGCACGAGACGCAGGCTCGCGTAACCGTTATTCTCCTGACTCTGTAAGCCGATATATGGACTGTGACAAGTGTGGCGATCAGGCAGTGATGAACGCCGCGTACTCTGGCCTGCATCTCTGTGAGCGCCACTTCTTTCGCTCGGTCGAAAAGCGCGTCAGACGGCGCATTCGAGAGGATGCACTCATTGGTGATGATGCATCGCCCGAAACGCCAGAGAATTGGGTCATCGGTCTCTCCGGTGGAAAAGATAGTGTTGTCCTCACGCACATTCTCAACGAAACGTTTGCGAACGATCCACGCATCGAACTGATCGCCCTCACGATACACGAAGGCATCGAAGGCTACCGCGATGCGTCGCTAGAAGCGTGTCTCGATCTCACTGATGAAATCGACATTCGCCACGAGGTCATCACCTACGAGGACGAGTTCGACCTCCAGATGGATGATGTGGCCGAAACGGATCCCGAGGGGATGGCTCCCTGTGCGTACTGTGGTGTTTTCCGTCGAGATATTCTCTCTCGGTATGCAGAACAGTTCGAGGCGGATAAGCTCTTTACCGGCCACAACCTCGATGACGAGACCCAAACCGCGCTGATGAATATTTTCGAAGGTGATGTTGCACAGATTGCAAAACACTTCGACGCCAGTCTCGGCCGCTTTGAGCATCCGAACAACGACGGACGGACGCGCACCGAAACAGAGGCGTTCATTCCGCGCGCAAAACCCCTTCGAGACATTCCCGAAAAGGAAATCGCACTCTATGCGCACCTGAAAGATCTCCCGGTACATATGGCAGAATGTCCACACGCGAGCGAAGCGTACCGAGGTGAGATCCAACAACTGCTGCTCTCTCTTGAAGAGAATCATCCTGGAACACGCCACTCAATCATGGCCGGCTACGAGGAACTCGCTGGTATTGCTGCCGAACAGTACCACGATGACGGTGGTCCCGAATTAAACGAGTGTGAACGCTGCGGTGCGTCGACAACCCAACAGCTTTGTCGGAAATGTCAACTAGTAGATGCAGTTCATGCTGCGTGATTTCTATTCGTCGGTCAAGAAACGACACACGTCATCCTACTGCCGTTAAATTTTAGAAACGATTCATGACAGTACCGAAGTGTAGATCTCCTGTTTATTTTCTCTGGGAGATAGGTTATCTAATGACATCGAGACCATTGTTGGTCTCGATAGGATCCTGTCCGCCGTCGGATTGCGCGCTTCCGAACTCCGTTTCTGTCTCCGTGTTGACCTGATCCAGGGCAGCACGGCGTGAAGCATCTGCCTGCTTTTGTGTTGTTGGGCCGAGTATTTGGGCACTCTGAACGCCCGTCATGATCGCCATGACACGGACTTTGCCCTTGTACTCTTCTTGAATGCGCGCACCCCAAATGACGTTTGCGTGGGCTTCGAGTCGCTCGGTGATCCGTTGAGCGATTCCCTCAGCCTCCTTGAGTGTGAGGTCTGGACCGCCGGTAATGTGGACCAGCCCACCGGTTGCGCCTCGATAGTCGACATCGAGTAGTGGGTGGCTCATTGCGTCGCGGACGACCTCTTCGGTTTTGTTCTTATCCTGGGTCTCACCAACAAGCATGACTGCAACACCACCTTGACCCATGATGGCGGTCATGTCTGCGTAGTCGAGATTGATGAGCGATGGTTGAGTAATCGTCTCGGAGATACCCTTGACTGTTTCGGCGATGATCTGGTCCATCACCGAAAACGCCTTTCCAATCGGGAGATTTGGGACGTAATCGAGCAGCCGATTGTTATCGAGGACGATGATAGAGTCGGCCTCGTTACGAAGCTGCTCGAGTCCCTCTTCTGCTTTGACGGTCCGTGCCCGTTCGACGTTGAACGGGGTTGAGACCATTCCGACGACGATCGCACCCAGCTCCTTTGCAACTTTCGAGACGACAGGTGCCGCCCCGGTGCCCGTGCCGCCACCCATGCCAGCCGTGACGAACACAAGGTCGGCACCCGAGAGAACATCTTTGACCGTTCCTCGAGCCATCTCTGTCGCGCGCTCGCCCATTGCGGGATCGCCACCCGCACCGAGTCCTTGCGTGAGTGTTTTACCGACGAGAACTTTCGTATCGGCCTCGATCATCTGTAGGTGCTGCTTGTCAGTATTGATCGCAACTGTGTCTGCACCTTCGACGCCAATATTGTAAAGCCGATTAACCGTATTGTTCCCTGCACCGCCACAGCCAACGACAACAATACGAGGATCGCCGAACTCGTCGATGTTTCCCGCATCTGCCATCTCACGCTCTTCGTCCTCAGCGTGTTCGAGCGCGTCGTTGACGAGTTCTTGCATCGTCAGGCACGCGCCCACGGACGCTTATTTTCCCGTCGTTGACGCTCCGCGTTCTCTTCGTTAATCATATCACGAACAGCGGACCGAATCGCCTCGCTTCGGTTCGGGAACTCACCCGTTTCGACCAGCTGTTCCACTGCTTCGATCTGTTGTTTTGGAATCCGTAGTGTCACACGCTCCATGGTTTTCCCCTTTCCGGTAAGACGATCAGACGCACGTCCGCCCCGCGTCTTACACGGCGAAATCACACGAAAGCGACCGAATCACTCCACACGATTCGCCGTGTAAGACGATCGTCTTACGCAGGTGTGTGCATTATCGCCGGTGTAATAAATCTTTGCCCTATGTATGACATTGCCGTCTGATACAGTGCAAATAGATCAGGAGATGGTGTAAAATTAAATATCTATGTCTGATCGAGAACGTCCGCCGCAGGCGTGCGACGGCCGCAGCTGGGGCAGAACGACCAATCAGAGCGAATTTCATCACCACAGTCACAGAACACCCGCCGACTCGATTTTTCTCCACAGTTGGGACAGTAAACGTGGGGTTCCGAAAGTGGTTCACCGCACTGAGAACACTGTTTACGTTTTGCCTCGGATTCATCCTCTGGCGTAGTACGCGTCTTACACTTTTCAGCTGATTGTGACGACTCATTGTCCAGAGACGCCTCATGCTCTCCGTCTACGGTGATGTTTACGTTGATATCTTGTGGCTCTGATCGTGTAAACGCGCCTGTGGAACGTTCTGTGATGAGTTCGTCGACTCGCTCGCGCACGATCCGATCGATTTCGATCCCAGCGTCGGGAGCAGCACGAGAATCAGACGTCTCGACAGAATTTTCGAGATAGGAGCGTAGCGCTTCGCGCATGATCGCGCTCTTGGAGGCATCGAACTCCTCCAACTGGGCAATGAGATCATCGTCTGCGCGAAACGTGATCTTGCTCATTCGTACCGTCGTTGTTTCCCAAACTATTTTAACGTTGGTGCCAACGTCATACGTCCGTCAGTCACACACCAGAATGGTTCACTCCGGCGAAAAAAGACAAGGGTTAAATTGGGGTTAGGACATACAAATGAATGACCGCTCTTAGCTCAGTCTGGCAGAGCAGTCGACTGTAGATCGACTTGTCCCCCGTTCAAATCGGGGAGAGCGGACTTCCTGTCACACAGCATCGTGGGAGCCGTGAATAGCGATGTGTCTGGAATCCGTCTCGGTATGATCTGAGTCAGTCGTGCCGAAGGGATGACGCATTTCACGTCGAGAAGAGTAGATTTGAATAGTTGCCAATCCCATTCGAATACTCTCCGTTCTATTCTCCGAAATTAGATGATTCAACCACCAAACCAAATGACTGGCTGTTAATAAGCGGCCAGAAAGCATATTCCGAACATCTCTAAGTGACTCACATAATGACGTATCAACGGGTGCCGATTAGCCGGCGGTCATTTCTTTCTGGAGCAACCGCTGCTGTTGCTGGTGGTGTATTTCTCGGAAAGAGCAACCCGGTACGAGCGGACTCGGATCCGACAGGCGACGAGCAGTGGACACAGCTTGGTAAGAACGCAGCATCCACCCACTCCGCCATGACCGGTGTTGGACCAACAGGCGATATTTCTATCGCGTGGGACGCGCACAAGAGCGTCCATGGATACAGTGGGGATTCAAGCGTGGGGGCGGTCGTCGACGGAACGGTGTACGCCTCGGGCACTGGTCTGGTTGCGCTTGATGCGACAGATGGGACCGAACTGTGGAGCTTTGGTGCCAAAATCCCCGACAGAGAGTACCCAGAATCAGGAATTACAGGGGATATCGAAACACCAGCGGTCATGGACGGAACCGTGTTCGCTACTGTCCGCTTTGGAGTCTACGACGCAGATTCGTCCGTTTTCCATACAGCCATTGTCGCTGTGGATGCAGAATCTGGTGAGAAACAGTGGCGTATTGATGTGCCGTACGGTCTTTCGTTTTCGGAACTGACAGCAGTCGACGGATCACTGTTCGTGAACGGTCCGGATATGGACGGTGGAGATGGCCTATTCCTGTACGTCCTCAACGCGGATGATGGATCAGTGCAGTGGCGCCAGCCTATACAAAGGACTGAGTTCGGCACCCGTCCGCGCGATTACTACTCGGCCCCAATCGTTGCCGATGGGTTGGTGTTCGTTGCACCTCCCAACGGCGTCAACGCCTACGATGCGGCTAGCGGCGACCTCGTCTGGGACGCCCTTCCTTATGTGAAAGATCTCTCTGTGGCGATGGTCTCGGAGGAAACGCTGTTCGTGAATGAGAACAGCAGGCCGGGAGCGACGATCATCGCACTCAATGCGAGGACCGGAGATGACCAGTGGAAAACAGCCTACGGCGGAGATATTCGCGTGGCCATGCACACAGTCGATACGGAACGGCTGTACATCTCCACGAGCGAAGACGACAGCGATGTCGTTGCCCTCGATCGGTCCACTGGGAATGAACGCTGGCGGACGACCATTCCTCAGCCCACCAATGAAGAGCAACCCCGAATGTGGATACCAAACCGTGGCATGATTCGCGTCGGGGAACTGTTGTACGTCGGTGGAGCTGCGTTGCAGCCGTCAGACGGTGAAATTCTCTGGAAAAAGGAGCTCAGAGAGGTCCCGTCAGGTGGCTATTCGTTAGACGCCGTCGCCGGGGGACAGATGTATATCAGCGACCGCGGTCTCGGGGGTGGTCTCGTCGTACTGGAAGGGACGAAAACACAGACAACGACGCCAACGCCCCAACCGGAGAACACCGAGCAACAGGGTGACCTCAACGAGAGAACTGACACGTCACATCGAACCCAGTCGGACGATACTACTGCTCGAACTGATACGTCACATCCTACCCAGTCAGACAATACTGACCAATCGACGGCCGACCACACCGAGAAAACCGACACGCCCAATCACACTCAATCGGGCAGGACGATCCAACAAGCCGCCGAAACAACACCGCAGGCGACCCCTACCCAAACCGGCACCGCTTCGAACTCCGAACCCGCAACTCGCGCAACTGACGCAACGACCGCCACTGACGGACCAGGATTTGGTCTGGTGACAGCTATCGCGGGCGTTGGAGTCGGTGCGTGGCGATATCTTACCACCGACTAACGTATCCTGTATCTGATCTGGGACTGTCCCGATCCTTCCGGGTCGGTTACCCACACCAGAACAAATTGTCACCATCTGATACAGTCCAGACCACGAGACCTACTTCCCGAAGAAGTCCGTATCAAATATCGGTGGCCTGATGAGAAAACGAACGAATCTTTCGAGGCTACGGTCTCAAACAATTGCTAGCTGTGCCCCCCTGTTGTGACTGTAGCTGTGGACGTGATTGATTGGTACAGGCGGTGTACCAACGTCGAGCAGTAGATGCTAAACGCAGTAGCACCATTACTGTCGTATACTCGAACGGATCTGCTTGTTCTATGTTTGTAAGTCATGAGTGCTATTGTCTTACGCAATCTGTATCAGAGCAGAATTTATTATGGCGTTGTAGTAGTGATCTCACGATCGTTCTCTACGACTGTTCTGCAGCTCCAAGATCGGTAGGTGCTACTCAACTTCCTCCTCTGATTGCTGCTGTTAGGTCCTGTTTACGAAGCCAATACCGCATTTATCGGCACTGAGACGCTCTCTCGTGGAACTGATACAGCGGAATACATTTCGTTCAGAGAACCGAAAACGATGCACTCATATTGCACTTCTAACTATATTGTTCCCATATCTCTTGTGTAATTATATCTGCGTATTGGTAGTACCGCTCGATTTCTGGTTCTCGAACGAAATATATAATTTCGATTGCATCAACTGATCGGTTCGTGTTCTGACTAGAATGTAGTACGTAAGACATCTAACGTCATTCAGAGAGAAGGAACGACCCCTGTCTTATGTGTTGTATACAAACATGATCTCAGTGTACGCAATCTGTTTGAACGAGAACCACTGCACGCGAATCCGACGAGGCCCTGAATTGGCGTATCACTTCAGTCTGTGCTACGGTGACACGTGTCTTACAGCGAGTCAAGCACGGATCCTAACACGTCCAACGCCTGTTTCATCTCATCAGTCTGCCCGCCGAGACTTATCCGGATACGTTCAGGAGCGTCGAAAAAGCGCCCTGGAATAACAAGGAGGTCTTGCTCCCACGCGGCTCGTGTGACCCGATCTCCGTCAGCGTGAGTGCAGGCGAGTGTGGCAAACGGGCATCCATCCGGTACAGTCCCAGTAAGGTCGGTGCGCGAATCGACGAATGATGAGAGGAGGTCGTGGTTTCGTTCGATGAGATCGCGTGATCGGTCAGTGAGTGTCTCCGCATTGAATAATGCCCGTCGACCGAGAGCACGGCTGGTGTCGGCTACGACAGGCGTATACCACGCGACGGAGGAGAGTCGGTCGACAAACGCGGCAGGGCCGATGACCCAGCCGATGCGGAGGCCACCGAGCCCGTGAAACTTCGTGAATGATCCTGTCACCACGGTGTTCGGAAGTCCTGCCGCCGTCACGCCCCCAAAGCCACGCTCTCCGCGCGATGTTGGGACGTATGGTGCGTACACTTCATCAACAAGACAGAATGCATCACTTTGACTCGCAATATCGGCTACTGCTGCCAGTGTCTCGCGGTCAGTCATCGTCCCCGATGGATTGTGTCGGTTCGTGAGGACAACGAGATCAACAGGACCGCTGTCTGCTGCGTCCGCGATGGTATCGGGATCGAGCTGTCCGTTCGTGTCGCGTGGGATGCGGTCGACTTCAGCACCAAGACCGATCGGCGTCTTCACAAGCGGTTCGTAGCCGGGCGTCTCGACGAGCACTCGGGAACTCAGATCCCGCTGTCGCTCGAACTGGAGTGCGGTTGCCATCACGAGCAGATTTGCGTGAGTGGCTCCTGCTGTGACGTGAATCTGGTCCGGGCGGACGGCGTACACATCAGCAAGCTGTTCTTCGAGTGTCGTCTCTGCTGGCGGATCTGGAAACCCATCGAGCGCCTCACGAGGTGAATCCTGAGGAACAGCGTGGAGATCGCTCGACCCGAGATCGTGCGCCGCGGCGTCTGGTCGTCCGGCGATCCATTCGAGATACGCTATCGGTTGGTTCATTCGCACGCCCATCCGCGATTCGTGTGGTTCAATCGCTCGTAGCCATCATCGGTCACAACAACGAGATCCTCGACCCGGACACCGAACTCACCGGGGATGTAAACCCCGGGTTCGACGCTGAATACCATCCCTGGTTCGAGCTCGCGGTCGTTGCCAGCAACAATGTATGGCTCCTCGTGAACCGCGAGACCGACACCGTGTCCAGTCCGGTGGATGAACTGCTCGCCGTAGCCCGCCGATTCGATAACAGACCGAGCAGCGCTATCAATTTCACTCGCCTCAATGCCGGGTTCGACGGTCTCCACGGCCGTCTCCAGTGCCTCTTGAACCAACTCGTGGACAGTCACGAACGTCGAGGACGGCTTGCCGTCGAACACCACAGTTCGCGTCTGGTCACTCGGGTATTCATTGGCTCGTGTCCCGAAATCGAGAACCACTGGATCGCCAGCTTCGATTTCGCGCTTGCCGTGACCGTGGTGTGGTTTTGCTCCATTCGGACCGCTTCCAACGATCGGTTCGAACGAGACCCCCGTCCCTCCCGCCGCCGTAAGACGCGTCTCGATCTCGGTAGCGAGTTCCGTCTCCGTCATTCCAACTGCACTGGAGCCAAGTTCCCGAATCGCCTCCATCGCTTGGTCTGCGATCGTCGCCGCCTCCCGTAGCGCGTCGAGTTCGGCACTATCTTTTCGGCATCGCTGTGGACCGAGTACCTCGCTTGCGAGTCCGAACGTCGCCGCCGGAAACACATCTCGGAGATCCTGCGTGAACTGCGCCCACATCGTGTCATCGACGAGAAGATGATTTTCGTCACCCGGTTCTCCAATCTCAAGCGACGACTCATCAACGACCGTTTCGAGAAGCGCGAGGGGGTCATCGTCGTCACTCCACGTCCGGACGTTAGTGACCCACGATTCGTCTCGAATGTGCTCGCCGTACATGTCTGGAACGACGAAGACTGGCTTGCCCGTCGCCGGAAGGAGAAAGAACAGGTGACGCTCGCTCGGCTCTTCGTCGAAGCCCGTCGTGTAGTAGAGGTTCTGACTCGGGAACAAGATAGCTGCTGATGCTCCGTGGTCCTGAAGCTGCTTCTGACAAGCGTTGGTTCGGCGCTCGAATGGCGTCATACTCCGTCTTTTGTTCATGACAACTAAGCCGTTCTGCCACCATCCCAGATCGATTCCTGATACGAAAAGCGCCATTCGATTCGCCAGTGAGACAGGTCCGGACTTCGAATTTACGACTGTTGTTATAAGCTGAGAAACCAATAGAATTGATAAAACTCTTTATTCTCCAGATCATTTTTTCAAGAATTGGTACCGACGATTATGGGAGATGATTTCAATCACGACGGTGAACACGGTGGGACAGACCAACCGCCGCGCTGGAGGAGGCAAACCATCCCTCTCGACACCATATTCCAACTCTTGAGCAATCAGCGTCGTCGGTACGCTCTCTACTGTCTGAATCGATTCCCAGGTAGCGCGATAGAAATTGATACTCTTGTACAGCACATCTCGGGGATGGAAACCGATTCCCAACCGGAATTGATTGATCTCGGGGCCGACACTGATGACGCTGAAACCCACCGTGATACGTACCATCACAAGCTTACTGTGGATCTCCTCCACAAACACCTCCCAAAACTCGAAACGGCTGGCGTTATCGACTATGACACACGGAGTGGTATGATTCGATACTGGGTTCACCCATCGCTGCAAGAATGGCTCGAACACGCAGAGTACAAAGAGTGCGAGCAGCGGTTAGGATCGTAACGTCGTCTCTTGATAGCAGTTCGAAGTAGCACAATTATCGAACTATGCTTGGTTACAGCACCGAACTGATCCGATCTACGATCTGTCGCTTTTCTGATTCGGTGATTTCGTGGTGCTGAAGCCGCTTTCGCAACGCATCGGTCACTTCGGGAGCATTCGAGACAATGTTATGTTGTTCTTTGCTGTCCTCAGTGAGGTTGTACAGCTCTTCGGTGTCGGGCGTGACGATATACTTCCATCCGTGGCCACGGACGGATTTGACCCGGTCAAACTCTGTTTTAGAGAGACAGAAGTCGCTCGTGTACTGTTCCGGAGTGAGAGCACTATCTGCACTATCGAAGACAATCTGTGGAAGTTGTGAGAGAGAGAGCTGTTCGGTCACAGTTTCGCTCGTATCGCATCCATAAACGACGAGTGGCACCCGAATGTTCTCTTCGTATAGCACTCGTTCGTGGCCGTAAGTGCCGTGTTCGCCGTGGGCTTCTCCGTGGTCGGCCATAACGATGAAAGTTGGATCGCCTTTGGGGCTGTCGTCGAGGAATCGGGCAAAAAACGCATCGACCGACCGAACAGTATCGCGGTAGGCGCGCCGTATCGACCGCCCAGCGTGCTCTGGGAGCGGATCGTCTGAATCCCGTCCGTGCCAGTATCGAGCCACGCTGTAGTACATCTCCAGCGCAGACGTTTCTTGCCGGTATCGACGCGGCGTGATGTACGGCTGGTGGCTGTCGAGCAGAAACACCCAGAGAAAATACGGCTCCGACAGTTCTGCCATCGCGGTCTGAATCTCTTCATACAGGCCGGTCCACTGAGCGAACCACTCTCGCTTTGTCTTCCAATTGAACGCGTTTTCGGCGTTCAGACGGCTCAATACGCCATCAACTCCGGCTACAAGTGACGATTCCGAGTATGCACGGTCATTCGCACTGCTCTCAACGAAGCGATCGAAGCCGCTGTCGAACCCCGTGTCGACGCTCGTCCACGGACTCGCTGTAACGCTCCCTGTCGAATATCCACACGCGGATAACCGATCGGCGATCGTCCCATATCGGGTAAGGTGTTCGGCCAATCGCGCCCGTCGAGCCACCCAGTCCTGCTCTGGACACTGTTCTCGGTACTGGTAGAACGCTCCAGTCGAGAACACCGGAGCGGACGAGGGAGTTCGCGGTCCTGGTGCAACCGCATTCAGAAAGCCGATGCCTTCGCTCGCCATCCGATCGAGCGTCGGCGTCAGATCCAGATCACGCTCGGGATCGACGAACCCACAGTGGTCTGCGCGTAAACAGTCCACCGTGACAAGAACGATGTTCTCACTCACGCTATTCGATACGTCACCCGCCATCTAAAAGAATGCAGCGTGAGTGCCTCGGGTCAGGTTGGTGGGGTAAAAGCATTAATGCAGTTTGTTGTTGGCGATCGGTCTGGGAAATCCCGCTGAAGCGCAAAGTGGGCCATTCTTTTCGGTCGGTCCATCTCTTTGGCCGTTGAGCAAGCGAATCACCGGGCTCACAAACCAACCGTCTACTCGGAAGGTAAGCCTGTCTGGATCGAGGCGCGTAAGCCGCCCGTCATCATCCCATTCCGTCGCAGAACAGAGTGTACTTCATATCACAGTCAGAGGGAACTAGAAAAGCCATGGGTCACCCGATCCGTGGTTGTCACATCAATCGAACGGGCATCATACGAGCACGATACCCACCACCCGCCGAACGAATACGTTACATCTGTATGGGAATGTTGTCACAGTACATGCGTTCGATCAAACGCGCTATCGGCCACGCTCTCTCCGATAGTAGAAGTGTGAAAGAACTCTACGGGGTGGGTATTGCTGGGTGGCTCGCTTACAGCACGCGCGTTCCATTTGGAACGAACATCTACGAGCGAGAGTGGGACGCCCTCATCGTTCTCGATGCCTGTCGTGTCGATACGCTGCAAGCTGTCGCCGACGAGTACGAGTTTCTCGACACTGTCGATAGCATTCGTTCGGTTGGAAGCACCTCGAAAGAGTGGATCCTGAAGACGTTCACGGATGATTATCGCGAGCAGATCAACGAAACAGCGTACCTCACCGCGAATTCGTGGGCTTCTGAGGCGCTGGCGGCTGATGCGAACCCACTGCTCTACCCCTCTGCGGGTGACACCGTCGTCTCGAAGCTCGGTGTGACTCGACTCCTCCGCGATTCCGGTATCACGGCGGATGATTTCTCCGATTTCCGTCCCCTCTGGAACGATCTAGCAGAGCGAAACCCGTACGGACCGACGCCGCTTCCGAGTGACGTTACTGACTATACGATCGCGTACTGTCGTGAGATGAACCCCCGTCGACTCGTCGTCCACTACATGCAACCGCACGATCCGCACCTCGCAAGCGCACTCGATCGGGGACACATCACAGAGGTCGAACAGCGTCCGTGGGACGCGCTTCGCGACGGTGCAGACGCCGATACCGTCCGGGAAAACTACACTGACAACCTTCGGCTCGTTCTGGATGAACTGTCGCGTCTCCTCCAAAATGCTACGTTCGAGACTGTCGCAATCACCGCTGACCACGGCGAACTCTTGGGCGAGATGGGCCTCTTCTCTCACGGTGCAGCCATTCCTCACCCAGCAGTGAAACGCGTCCCGTGGGTCACGTGCTCTGCAACCGACACCGAGACTGTCACACCAGAGATCGACACGACCGACGCGAGTGATACAAGCGAAGAAGACGTCATTGCCCACCTGAAACAGTTGGGATACATCTGAGGACTCGGTCTGTCGAATCTTTTCCGAGCGGACCGATCGATAGAAGCGGCCAATCGATTCGCTCAGGCGCTCTTCTCCGATTGGGTCCACACCAACAACCTCAGTCGAGCGGCACGACTTCGTCACCGGGCTGTATCGTTCCACCATCGACAATATCTGCTCTAAGCCCTCCGCGGTGGGTGAGTGCCCCGAGAACGCCGTCCGTAGTGATTCGCTGTAAGTGATCACACGGTTCACAGAGCCGGTCTCCACGACAGACGACGTCCCCAATTCGGAACCGATTCCCGACGAGGTGATTGAGCGCAACGTTACGGGTCTCGATATTCCGACGGTGTTCGCCGGGAGCGAGCTCGATTCCAGCCTCACGCTCGATTGCTTCGATGGCCTCTCGCTCGATGAGCGTCACGTCGTAGCCAGCAGGTCGTGTTTCGTCCGAATCCCACTTGACGAACGTCCCCGTTTCGATGTCGCTGAAATACCGGTCGCCACGAAGACCACTACTGGCAACGGCTTCGATTTTGTCAACGTCCTGCATCTCGGCTTCTCCTTCGGGTGCGATGAAAATTCGATCAGCTGTGCCTGTCCCGTTCATGGTACTAAATTTCACTCTCTGCACATATACATTTGTTAAGGATAGATGGATTGCAAACAAGTTGCGAACGAAGTGGCGTTCCGGTCTCTAATCGTTTGGAGACATTTTATTTGTATCCAAGCGCTTCGAGGCGGTCTTTGATCATTCGTCCAGGCATTTGTCCGCTGTTGCTGTTTTCACCTGCGGACCATTCTTCGTCGATAACAGCGAGCAGTTCCTCGACGTTCGCCTGATCCGCACGAGCGGGCGTCTCCCCAGGTGTTGCCGGATCGACGGTCGAGTGGAGGAGAACGTTGTCTTCCCGTGAATGGATGATTTTTTCTGTTCCTCGGTAGACTGCCTTTCGCTCTGTGCCGTGACGACAGGATTCGCAAACGACAGCGCGGTCGTCTGGAATCTCGTCTTGCCACGCCACGCCGGGAAACGGACCGTCGTGGCCGAACGCCCGGAGGATGGTGTTCGGAATGTCACGGAGGCTTGCCCAGCCGCCTGATGGAACAATTGAACCATGGTCAGGATGATGTGCTGCTGCCGGAACGCGGGCAAGCATGTCGTACGGCGTTCCGCCGTGGCCGACAGAATACGCCGGTCGAGAGTCGGAAAATTGCTTGTCTATCTCGTGGTGTTCCCAGTGGAGCTCGCCGTGATCGCCGGTGACGATGAGGAATGTGTCTTCGAGTATCTCATCGAGCAGGGGCGAAAGCTGTGCTTCAACGTGCGCGAGACACGCCCGATAGAGTTCGAGCCGGTTTTCGCGGTAGCGAAGACACGCTGGATCGTCTTCATCGTACGCATCCCAGTAGTCGTAGTTCCACGTCGAGAGTCCGTCGATCGTCGTATCGACCTGCTCTCCAAGGTATTCGCTCGGTGGATCGAGCGGTTCGTGGAGATCTGAGAAATGGAGGTACGCGAATGTTTTGTCTCGGTGTTGACGCCACGATCGGTATCGGTCAACGACGTGCTGTGCCCCCGTATTCGCCGAGGCGTGGTGTCGCTGATACCAACCACCGGCTGCGAGGAGTGGGATCGTAAAGTCCGAAGCGAAAAACGTCGAATATCCGCTTTGTTCGAGCGTGACTGGGAGGAGATCGACATCGGTCGCTTGCTCCGGAATAAGATACGTTCCGTCAGCACTTCTGACGTGGCTGCCGTGCTCGCTGGGATACAGCCCCGTGTGCATGCTGGTGACCGATGGAAACGTCCACGTGCCGGGTGTGATTGCGCTCCCGAACGAAAGCGGGAGATCTGGAGCACAATCGGGCCTGAGCGCATCGATAACGAGAACGAGGACGTGGTTGGGACCAGTTGCAGTAAGGTGGGGGGCGTCGAACGATCGACGTCGGTGTCCGAGATCGGCACGCTTTGCCTGATATGTCAAATACGCTGGCGCAAGAAGCGACCGAAGCAGCCGTATGCTCTCATTCACTCGTGTCATTCACACTCCTCTGTGCAAAGCCTGTCTGCATACAAATACCACCTGATGTTTGTTTATCCAACTGCGGTCGTCGAACGAGGTTCGCTCTCCCATCAGCGAACGCGAACTTAGACGCGCGTCAGAAGAGATCATCCACTGCTGCGTTGTGGACGATGAGGTCGTCGTGACGTAGTTCGCGGCAGTTCGTGTCATGATCGAAGTTCCTAAATGATTTAACCTTCCTGACCGTACGACGGCCAACAGTGACCGACTTACTTTCACTTTCCGGGCTCAAGACACAGTTCAACACTGACCGTGGTGTGGTGAAGGCAGTCGATGGAATTGACCTCACTATCCGCGAAGGCGAGACAGTCGGTCTCGTCGGGGAGAGTGGTTCGGGCAAGTCCGTTACTGCCCTCTCGACGATGGGTCTGATCGATGCACCAGGCGAAATCGCCGACGGTCAGGTCCTGTTCCACGATGCTGATCTCGTTAGTTACGTAGCACGGAAATATCCCGACCAGATCGTCACTGGCCGACATGACGGATTCATTTATATCAACGATGGCCAGATTGACATGTCGTCCATCCCCGATCGCATCAACGTGCCCAATCGCGCTGATGCGCTCGCAACGCTTGCTCGTGAGAACCCCAAGGACATCGTCCAAGATCCCAACGATACGGGCTTTCTCTACATCGATGAGGGATACGTCGACCTCACCGATGTGCCGGAACCGGTGTTGCGCGATGTCCGTGGCGGCGACATCGGCATGATCTTTCAGGACCCGATGACGTCGCTCAATCCCGCGCTCACTGTCGGTGAGCAGGTCGCAGAAAGCCTTGAGCTTCATCGGTATGGTGGCCGAAAGAAGGATACGTGGTTCAACGCCGTCAACGAAGCACTCTCTCGGGGCGGAATGAACGAAGATCTCCGCGAGGAGACCATCGATCTGCTCGCAGAGGTCGGGATCCCCGAACCGTCCCAGCGTGTTGATGAGTATCCCCACGAGTTCTCCGGCGGAATGCGCCAGCGCGTCCTTATCGCCATCGCACTGGCCTGTCGCCCGAAACTACTCATCGCTGACGAACCCACGACTGCTCTCGACGTGACAATTCAGGCTCAGATTCTCGATCTCATCACGGAGTTACAAGATGATCTCGGAATGTCTGTCCTGTTCATTACCCACGACCTCGGTGTCGTCGCGGAGACGTGTGACCGTGTCGGCGTCATGTACGCCGGTGAGATCGTCGAAGAAGGTCCCGTTGAAGAGATCTTTACGAACCCTTCCCATCCATACACATACACTCTTCTCGAATCGATTCCACACGAGGGAACCGATCGTCTCACTCCAATCGAAGGGAACGTTCCCGATCTCATCGACATGCCTGATGGGTGTAATTTCGCCCCCCGGTGTCCGTGGTCGAAGCCCGAGTGTACGGGGAACGACATACCGTTCCTCCAGCACGGGCCGGCCAACGTCGACCACAGAGCGAAATGCATACTTCCAGAATACGATATCAATCGATACCAACCCGATGGGATCAGTGCCACTTCCACCCACGAAATTTCGGACGACGAAGAGCCGCTTGTCTCTGTGAAGGGACTGGAAAAGCATTTCTCTCGAGCTGATGGAATCCTCGATGAGTACTTCGGTCAAGCAGGAACTGTCAAAGCGGTCGATGGTATCGATTTGGACATCTACGAAGGAGAAACGCTCGGTCTCGTCGGCGAATCCGGTTGTGGGAAGTCGACAACCGGTCGGTCGATCCTTAGACTGCTTGATCCGACAGACGGAACGGTTCTGTTCATGGGCGACGATCTCGGTGATTTGAACCGATCGGAACTCCGGAAGAAGCGCCGAGACATGCAGATGATCTTCCAGGATCCCTTGTCGAGTCTCGATCCGCGACAAACAATCGGTGATACGATTTCAGAGCCGCTGTCTATCCACGACAGACCCAAATTCGACGTCTCCGCGAACGTTTTCGGCGGAAAGGACGTCACACTGACCGGTAGCGAGTCGTTGCTCGGCAATCTGGTTGACCGGGACAGCAGTGATATCGCAGTGACAATTCGGGATGGAGAAATTGGCTCACTCGAAATTCGGACCGAGATTCTCTCCGAAGAGGATCTCGACATTCAAATTAATGAGACCCGCACCGACCTTACCCTCTCAGTCGAGATCCCCCACTCAAAGCGCGACATCCGACGGCGGCGTCTCACCGAACTCCTCAACGCGGTGGGACTCGATCCCAGCCAGCGTGACCGATATCCTCACGAACTGTCTGGCGGACAGCGCCAGCGTGTCGGTATAGCCCGGGCACTCGCGGTCGATCCTGATTTCATCGTCTGTGACGAGCCAGTGAGCGCGCTTGACGTCAGTGTACAGGCACAGATCATCAATCTCCTCGAAGATCTTCAGGAACAGTATGGACTGACGTATCTGTTTATCGCCCACGATCTATCCGTCGTTCGGCATATCTGCGATCGAATCGCAGTAATGTATCTCGGCGATGTCGTCGAAGTCGCTACCACCGATGAATTGTTCTCAGAACCAAAGCACCCCTACACACGGGCGCTTCTGTCGGCGATTCCCGTACCGGATCCGACACGCGATACGAACAGAATTCTTCTGGAGGGTGGCGTCCCTAGCCCAGTCGACCCACCGTCTGGCTGTGCATTCCGAACGCGCTGTCCGTCGATAGTTCCACCGGAGAATCTCGATATCGAGCAGGAGACGTACCGAGAGGTCATGCATTTCCGCCAGCGCGTTGAGGATCGATCACTCGATCTTGAAGCGATTCGAGAGGAAGGACTCATCGCCGATGGAGGAACTGGTCTCCCAGCGAGTACGTCACAAGATATGGGAAGCCAAACGAGACCGGCAGCGATCGTCGAGACCATCTTCGACAATCCGTTGACCGGCGAGGATCGCGTGACCATCGAGTGGGCTATCGAACTTATCGATTCGGGTAAGTGGGATGAGGCTATCGACGTGCTTCGCCAGCGCTTCGGTAGTGTCTGTGAACACCAGAATCCAGTTCTCCAGAAAGAGCCCCACCCTGCGGCGTGCCACCTCTACAATCAACCAGATCACAGCCAATAGTAATTTTTTGTTGTCCATTTCGGTAGACTTATATAGTGAGATTCATGTGTCTGGGTATGGAAGAGGATGGCGCTCATAGTAGGCGGACGTTTCTAAAAGTCGCAGGAAGCGCGGCCGCAGCAGTATCATTGGCCGGTTGTCTCGGTGGAGGGAACAACGGTGGCGGAGGCGGAGGAGGAGGGAACGATGGTCCCTCTGGCACGCTCGTTTACAGTCGAGGTGCCCCGTCCGCGACCCTCGACCCACAGAACTCCACGAGTGGTGAGGATGCGAAAGTCATAAACCAGATCTACAATCAACTCGTCCAGTTCAAGCCCGGTGATGTCAGTCTCGAAGCTGGACTGGCGAAGAAGTACGAACTCAGCGGAAAGACGGCAACTCTCACACTCCGCGAGGGTGTGAAGTTCCACAACGACGAAGAGTTCACCGCAGAAGACTTCAAAGCGACGTTCCGTCGCTTCACTGATCCGGAGTACGAGTACTATCCTGGTGATACGTACATCTCCGGATACGCAGCGATCACGCTTGGTAACTGGGTCGAGACGGTTAATGCCAAAGATAAATACAAACTAGAAATCCAGTTAAAGCAGAAGTTCGCGCCGTTCCTCCGGAACCTCGCGATGTTTGCTTCGGCTGTCCTCTCGAAGAAGGCAATTGAGGAAAAGAATAAGAAACTCAACAAGGAACCAGTCGGAACCGGTCCGTTCAAACTCGGACAGTACGAGAGCAACGGCGAACGGATTCAGCTCGAATACAACGACAACTACTGGGGGAAAGGACCAAAGGTCGAACAAGTTATCTTCTCGACCATTCCGGAGAACTCCACCCGAGCGGAAACGCTCATCGGCGGTGATGCGCATATCATCGACGGTCTCGGTACGACGGCTTCGCAGAAGGTTCAGAAGGCGGACGGTGTCAAGCTGAATGCATTCGAGGGGGTCAACACCGGCTACATGGCGTTCAACATGGAGCGGTTCAAACCATTCCGGAAAAAGAAGGTCCGACAGGCGATCAGCTACGCCATCAACACGAAGGTTATCGTCGAAAACATCTTCTCTGGGTTTGCAGTGCAGGCCAGCCAGCCGATCCCGTCGAATATGATGGGATACAACAAGGATCTCGATCCGTATCCCCACGACGTGGAGAAGGCGAAAACGCTGCTAAAGGAGGCGGGTCACGGGGACGGAATATCGTTCGAATTGGCGACATTCAAGAACCCACGTTCGTACAACCCCTCGCCGCTGCGCGCCGCACAACAGGTCAGATCTGACCTCTCCAACGTCGGTATCGAAATCGAGATCAATCAGATGTCGTTCGATCCATTCCTCAACTACACCGACAGTGGCAAGCACGATGCCTGCTTCCTCGGCTGGATGAGCGATAACGCCGACCCCGATAACTTCTACTACTCACTGCTGCACCCTGGCGTAGAGAGTCCTGCTGGACAAGACTGGGTAAGCTTCGACACGGAGGGTTACAACACTCTCAGCGTGAGTGGGTGGGCGAACAAAGAATACATGAAGACGGTCGAGGATGCACAGAAGATGTTGAAGGAGAGCGAACGGAAATCTCTCTACCAGAAAGCAGCTAAGATCGCACACGACGAGGCACCGTGGGTGTTCTTGGACCACGCGAAGGAACTTCGAGGCGTCTCAAATGCCGTCTCTGGATACGTTCCGTCGGCGATCGGTGGTCCATACCTCAACCTTGTCTCTGTAGGGGGTGAGTGACAAGCATACTCCTTGTCACACCTAGTCTTGTTGCTCTGTCTCTGAAAATTTTTCATATATATTTCAAGTTGATAAATATAGAGCTCACCACGAATAAACAGAGTAAAACTTTTATTTATGACAAAGATACCCTCCATCTCACTGAGTGCTTCGGCTGTTCAGTAACAGAGTTTTTGACCGACATCTTAGAGTGCCAAATCTCTCTCTCTTTCTCTTGACTTGATCTGAGCGATAGTTAGTACACAGCGGTATAACCACCTTTAGTGCCTAAGATAAGGATTGAAAATCAAGGAATGTATCAGCCCAGTCAGTAGCAAAGCTGATTTTCTGGGTAAACTGATCGAAGGTGTCTCGAACGAGAGCGCAGAATGCGTCCGCGCTTTAGAAAGAAATCGGCGAGATCTCCCACTTGAGCGATTTCCAGACCTGATCGATGGGGTTGAGATGGGACGAATACGGTGGCAGAAACGCGAGATCGATGCCAAGTTCTTCAGTACGCTCTCGTGTGTACGTACATGTGTGTGACGAGAATCTATTTTTTCGGGATCGGTCTCCAGCCAATCGCATTTCCTGTCAATTTTTTATAGTTAGTCCCTTAGCTAGGGATCGTACAACAATTTAATATCTGCCTGCCAATATCCCTATGGATTACATTCCTCCACCTTGTCCTGCCTTGTTTTGCCGCCGAATGACGACAGTCTCTGAGGCACTCGCTGCAATATTCCGCCAGATTAACCGGGAAATGGACGCCGTCTGGCAGTATGGCATCGCTCAGACGGCTCGCGTGGATGTGTCGAAATCTTGCGAAACAGCACGTTGATGATCCGGACGTACCCGCCGCACCGAATGGCGTGGACGGGTACGCCGAGTGGGTACAGATCGCGTTGATTCTCTTCCGTGTCGAACTGGAGAAGAGTCTCCGTGAGACTGAGGACTACCTCACCGAGATGCCCGGTGTCCTCGCCGCGTTTGACCTCAACGAGGCACCGCACTACAGTTCGTTCTGCCGGTGGGAACGACAGTACCGAATGCGTGAACTCCGCCGCCCGCTCTCCCTTCTCTGGACGTATCCGGAAGAGGCATCGCCGTCGTCACCGGAACAATGCAGCAAGATACCATAGTTTTGACCCTTCGACGAACACCGCTAGCGACAGCGACTGCATCTTCTGCGTCCAAGAACCGGTCTCTGACGGCGTAAAACCGTGAGTAATTGACCCTACCACGACGCTGTCTTGCGTTCAACAAGGCACCTTGTCATCTGGACAATCGCATCTCCTATCAATTATGTCACAGTTAGTCCCTTGACCAGGGATCGTACAACAATTTAATATATTCCGACCCCAACCAGAACTACAATTACACTTACACTCATATGTTTGATAACACCCAGCTGGTTTTACGCCATTAGCTGGGTCGTATAGGCGCTTGTGGGTACTGCTCCCCACATACGCGTACGCTCGACGAGCCTGCGGATAGATATGGAGGCGGATTTCTTCTTCGTCATCGAACCGAGCAACGATATTTGCGGTTGCTTTTCCATCGATTCTGTCCGGGAGGACATTGAGATAGTCAGCCTCGACGAGGGACGACGGAGGTGATACGCCCTCTGATTCCATCAGCTGAGCAACCGAATCGATGTGTTCGACGAACGCCTGCTCAATCTTCGCCTCGTCGTCGATATATTCCTGATAGGCACGCGCTTTGTCATCGTCCACCTTGTCGAGATCCAGTACTCCCATACTGTCCATGTCGTCCTGTGCCGTCGCACCAGCGACGCCAGTGAAGCCAGCCATCGCTACACCTGTTGCTCCGATTCCGCGGAGAATGCTTCGGCGACTCAATTCTCGCTCCGCATCTCTTTTTCCTGCCATCATATAATTCCATAGATGAAGTAACATAAGTCTATTACAATTTCCAAATACATAAATACTAGTTATATTTATAATAAATATATGGATTGATTAAACGCCACTCTACGACCATATATAAGTTGGTCTTAATTTCTCACACTAATAATGAGTGGGAGGAGGCAAATAGTGGGTTTTTTCATCACCCGACTCTCCCTACTGGTAGATGGCTTCGAAATGGTTCGTTACGAAGCGACTCCTGTTGTTGGTACCGGTTCTCATAGGGGTTGCAACGCTCGTCTTCGCCGTTCTTCATCTCGGAAAGGGTGATCCAGCTCGGGTTATGGTCGGCCAGCGTGCGTCACAGGCACAGGTTGAGTCGGTCCGCCAGCAGCTAGGTCTCAATGACCCTATTTGGGTTCAGTATGGCCGGTTTTTGAAGGATGCTGCTCAATTTCAGTTTGGAGACTCCTACGTGCTCCAGCCGAATAATCCAGTCAAATCGTTGCTGGTGAACAAGCTTCCGACCACGATGGAACTCGCATTGTTGGGCCAGTTCGTTGGAATTCTGTTCGGAATTCCGCTGGGCGTCCTCAGTGCGATCAAACAGGACTCGCTGACCGATCACTTTACGCGAATCGGCGCGCTCGCAGGGATCAGCGTTCCTATCTTCTGGAGTGGTCCGCTACTCATCATTCTGTTCTCGGGGGCACTCGGAATGTTTCCGACAAGTGGACGGATTGAATCGACAATTTTCCTCGATAGCTCGTGGTTCTTATTCGGAACTGAGTTGCCACTAACAGGATTCATCACCATTGACACGCTCTTACTCGGTGAATACGACGCATTCATCTCGGCAGTGCACCATCTCGCGTTGCCCTCGTTGGTTATCGGTATCTACTCGATGGCGCTGATCTCGCGGATGATGCGCTCATCGATGTTGGAGGTTGTCCGGCAGGACTACATCCGGACAGCGCGGGCGAAAGGTCAGGGTGCGAGAATCACCATGCTGAAACACGGGTTCAAGAACGCACTCATTCCCGTGATCACGGTCATTGGCATTCAGTTCGGGACGCTCCTCGGTGGGGCTGTGCTGACCGAGACTGTCTTTGCGATCTCAGGAATGGGGCGGCTGCTCGTCGCCGCGATTGAGGTCGGCGATTACCCCGTCGTGCAAGGGGCGGTGCTCGTCTTCGCGCTTCTGTTCACGCTCGTCAATCTCGGTGTCGACATCACGTACTCCTATCTCGACCCACGTATCCAACAATAACACATTACAATGAGTACACAGATCGAATCAGATTCACCGCAGACGCAATCGAGGGGACTCCTCTCGCGGCTCCGGGCCTCACAGTTCCTCTCGAATCTTCTGTCGAATCGGCTCGCCCTCACGGGGTTAGTCATCATTCTCTCGATGGTTATGATCGCACTGTATTCCCGTGTCACCATCGGCGGTGTGCCGATGGTAACTGACGGGTATTATCAGGACTTGATTCAGTCGAATCTCGGGAACAACCCGGGACTGGCCAAGTCACCACCCAGCCTTGAGTATCCTTTCGGACTGGATGGGCAGGCACGCAGTATCTTCCCCCGAGTTCTCTTTGGTGCGTGGTTAGCGCTGAAGTGGGGGACGATCATCGTCGGTACCTCGACGGTGCTCGGTGTTGGCTTCGGGATCATTGCCGCGTACTACGGCGACATCACGGATAACGTCATCATGCGGACGATGGACGTATTGCTCGCGTTCCCTTCACTTCTGTTGGCACTCGCATTGGTCGCCATCTTCGGTGAGGGTCTCCAAAACGCTTCCATTGCACTCATTCTCGTGTACACACCACGGTTTGCGCGGGTCGTTCGGGGGGCCGCACTGACGGTGCTCGAAGACGAATATATCGACGCAACGGTCGCGCTCGGTGCGGCTGACCCTCGTGTACTCGTGCGTCACGTTGTTCCGAACTGTCTCGCTCCGGTCACCGTTCAGAGTACGCTCAACTTTGGTCTCGCAATTATCGACCTCGCAGCCCTCTCGTTCCTCGGATTCGGTGCTGCACCCGGCACACCGTCGTGGGGTATCATGCTCAACAACGGTGTCAAACACGGCTTGGAGATCGCGTGGTGGTGGTCGTTCTTCCCAGGGCTGTTCCTCGCACTGACTGTCCTCGGATTCAATCTCCTCGGCGACGGAATGCGTGATGCGCTTGACCCACGCATGCGCGAGGCAGTCGACTGATGGATCGTGCGGTCGCGGCGTGGGTGCGCGTTCGCGTCCGTCTGGTCGGCTCGGCTGCTGCGCTGGGCTTTCTTCTCGTTGCGCTTGCGGTTCCGATCCTCGTTTTCGCCGCACAGTACGACCTGCGATTCGTGAGTGCACAGGTGTTCTCGCTCGCGGCGCTCTGCTTTGGGATTGGGATGCTTGGGTGGTCGGGTTCGATACTCGCCGGTGGGGGCTTTGAACACGCGCAGCGTTATCTCGACACTGGGACGAATTGGACCGAAGCCGAGTCCCGACGGGCAATGGCCCGGGTCGGTGGTGTGGGTGCTGGTGGGATGATCGGCGTAATCATTGTCGTGTCGCTCCTCGGTGGGGCGTGACTGTTCTCCAGTCGAACGAGCGCCCGATCGACAGTAGACTACGAGTCTCGCACGTTTTTTCCGACTGGCTCTCCGAACTCCCCGTTTTCGTAAACGATCTGACCACGGACCATCGTCCACTCCGGAAAGACACCTTTCTGGCCTTCGAACGGCGTCCATCCGCATTTCGAGTGGAGTTCTTCGCCTCTGATTTCGCGTGATGCGTCCGGGTTGACGAGTACGAGATCGGCGTCTCGCCCGGCTTCGATTCGACCCTTTCGCGAAAGATCAAACACCCGTGCGGGATTCGCAGCCGTGAGATCGCGCACTCGTTCGTAACTCAGTCGTCCTTTCCGGGCGTCCTCTAGCAATAATGCAAGAGCGGTTTCGACGCCGGGCACCCCGCTCGGTGCGTCCCAGATAGTCGCGTCTTTCTCAGAGAGCGTGTGTGGAGCGTGATCGGTTGCAATCATATCCACTGCACCGGAAGCGACGCGCTCATACACCGCCTCTCGTCGTTCTTCGCTTCGCAACGGTGGGTTCATCCGGCCGAGCGTCCCGAGTTCGTCGAGATCGTCTCGGCTGAGAAACAGGTGGTGTGGCGTCACTTCACACGTCATTTCAGCCTCGTTCGCGCGGTCGATACCTTCTGGTGTGCTCGTGTGCGCGATGTGGATGCGCGCATCGCAGTCAGCTGCGACTTCACAGGCGCGCTTGACGGCAGTGGCTTCGGCCTCTGGCGTTCGGTAGGCGCTCCACGCGTCAGCATCGTCGTGCGCTCTCTCCTCGAACTGCGTTGCGTCCTCCGCGTGGACGGTGACGGTGACGCCTCGCTCTGTGGCTCGCTCGACAGCGTCGGCGAAGAGATCGGTCCCAATACCCATGTTTCCGGTCGAGTCGGCCAAGAACACCTCGCCGAGCGCGAACAACGGCTCCTGGAGGAGTGCCTCCGGTTCCCATGCGGACGTGACGCCACCGTTGAGACCGAAGTCGACGTACGAATCCTGTGCAAGCGCGAGTTTTTCCTCGAATGCCGTTTTTGCCACTGTCGGCGGGTCAGTGTTTGGCTGATCGACGACGCTCGTTACGCCGCCAGCAGCGGCGCTCTTGCTTCCCGTCGTCCACGTCTCTTTGTGCGGATACCCGGGTTCACGAAAATGGACGTGTACGTCGATCATTCCTGGCAGAAGGAGATTACCATCAACCTCCCGAATCGTTTCTTCACCATCGTGTTCGGTACTCTCGTGTGAGAGGTGTTGACCGACAGTCACAATACGGCCATCTCTGATCCGAACGTCTCGGACTCGTCCGTCAGCGAGTGTGGCATTCGTGATGAGCATGATCGTCACTCTCCCCTCAACCTCGGATAGACCTAATCCTGCCGAACATACTCTACGTTGTATTTGTCGTTTTCATCAGATCCGAGTCCAACGAGTGCCTGTTCGATTTCCCGTTGGGCTCGCTCAGGATCACTGTCTCCGCCAGCGCGTCCGATGCTGCCGACGCTGTCGGGATCGAATGGGACACCGAGGGCAGCGTAGACATCAGAGAGCACCGCCGCAATCGCTGTGTGGTCGCGGACAACGACGATCCCTGCGACGAGTGCGACACCGCGCTGGACGCGCTGTGCGACACCGACGATTTTCCCACCGGCTTGGAGGGAGTGGCTCCCGGGACAGAACGAGTTCGCCGGTTCACCGGGAGACGCATGGACATCGAGTTGCATCAACGCCACCTGCAGGTCGGTCACTGCGGCAGAATAGCGATCTTGCATGCCACGACGAATCTCTTCGAGGGGTTCTGTCCGGGCGAATGCGATCGTCTCTCCGGTGTACGCGACCGCGCGTCCACCGACGCTCCGCTCGTACGCCGGGAAGCCGTGTTCGTTTGCGGCATGAGTTGCTCTTCCGTACCCTTCGGTGTTCGCATCACGTCGCCCGAACGCGATCTGTCGATGAGGCGTCCATACTCTGATAACAGACTCCCCAGTTTCACGGGTGTCTTCGAGAACTGTCTGGGTGACAGCGCGGTCGGCGTCGATAGTTTCGGCCCGACCTCGGAGCACGCGCATGCTGTTACGTTCGAGCGATGGGGCTAAAGGCTCGCGCTCGAAGCCTCGGTATGCCCACCCTCGCGGCCGACGTGCTCGCGCGCTATCGCCGGTTTTCGTTGTACAACTCACCCTACGTCGCCCACGACAACGGCAGTGCTATCGATCTCTATCCAACGGATGATTTCGTGCCAAGTCCTGTCGCCGGAACCGTCCTCGACGTGCAAACGGTTCGTGCGCCACCAAAGGAGTACGCTGCTGTCCACGACCATCTCATTCTCATCGACACCGGTGTGCATACTGCGCGCTTGCTCCACGTCGACCCGTCAGTCGAACCAGGCGAGACTGTTGCCGTTGGTGACCCGCTCGGAACGCTCGTTCGCGCTGGCTTTTTCGCTCCGTGGGTCGACAACCACATCCATCTTGGATTCCGCTCTTCCGAGACGAACCCGTACAGAGCATCGGGATCGCTCGCTATCGACGTGGACGTTCCCATCGAAGCGCTCTCATGGGATGGCACCGGACGCGTTGATCGAGTCGGCGACACCTACGTTGTTCTCGATGCCCCTTCTCACCCGGCGCCAGGTGATCATTTTGTGGGAATCGCAGCCGGGAATGGTGTGATTGACGGCGGGTGCCCTCACTACGACGGCGGTGGTCTCCTCGGAACTAACGGTTCGCTACCAGCACACACCAACGGAGACGTCACGCTGGTCGGCACACGCGTTGGACGCATCGACGGTCGAAACGTGCAGTGGGACGATATCGAAATTCGGGCGAATGGAACGCCAATCACCGGAATCTCCTTCTTTCTCGCACAAGATGCGGCATTTGGCGCAAAGTTGATCTGTCCGAATGCGTCGTTCGAGCCGAACGAATACGTCGAGGTAACCATTCATCCG
Organism: Halocatena marina; assembly: GCF_023276375.1. Taxonomy (GTDB): domain Archaea; phylum Halobacteriota; class Halobacteria; order Halobacteriales; family Haloarculaceae; genus Halocatena; species Halocatena marina. The sequence continues at coordinate 3,804,062 of NZ_JALLPK010000001.1, forward strand.
TCTCACGACGAATCATAACGTGATCCATTTTGATCGATCTACACCCCGGAGACGGGAGTGTGGGCGGTGCAGTGTACAGAGAGTCACTCACTAGAATCAATAACTGTGAATTGATGTGATGGATAGTAGGTACGTTCTGAATCGGTGGCTACAAGCCCGTCCACCTGCGAACGGATTCATGACCGAGCAGCTGCCGGATGACATGATCGAGATGGTTCAGCTATTCATCGAGGAAAACCACGGCTATCTCTCGTGGCTCGGTGTCACTGTCGATGAATTCACTTTCGACAGTATGACGCTCACCATCCCGTACGACGACAAGCTAACCAATCCGACCTCGCCGCCGACGATGCACGGCGGAATCGCAGCGACGATTATTGACACCGCCGGTGGACTCGCACTGCGACCGACCCTCGATGATCCGATTGGCGGCAGTGTGGCAACGATCAACCTCAACGTCAACTATCTCCGGCGAGCCGCGGGCGATCTCACTGCCCACGCTGAAATCGTTCGAGCCGGTAACAGCGTCGGTGTGAGTCAGGTGACTGTCGAAAGCGAAACCCCCGACGGCGAAGTACAACCTGTCGCCGTTGGACAGGCCGCCTACCGGCTGTTTCAGGGCTAATCGAAGAATCGAGCGTGTGTTGCTAGGATCGCATTATTGTACAAATATTCATAAATTATTAGGAATGTATATGGTGGCAAGTAGAACGCTCCCGAAAAATCCTACAATTTGATACCAAAGGACGCTGCCTCCAATCACGACCATCGTCGTTAGATCGTACTCGTGTGGGTCCCAGTCGTACCCGATCCGCGGGAGAATGACGACTGGAATGAGCCACAAGAGCACAAGAGAGACTCCAATCAACACAATTAGTCCCCGAAAAAGAAATGCGTCTTCGGCGGGTGAATCCATGCCCGGCGGTGAAAACAGCGCATCACCACCGACCAAAATGGCACCGATGAGAAACACTTGCACCACCGCAATAGCCACAATGACAAGCACGTAGTTGAGAAGCCACCTGTTCGTAACGCCGATAATGAACAGTGCACGTACGCGACTGAACAACAGAAGCGGCGTACAGATCCCCGCAACGACACATGCGAGGAGTATGCTGCTGATTGCTAACTTGATCAGTGGAACTAGTACAGTTCCGACAATGGCGAAACCGTGACTCACAGCCCACATACTTTGCCTTACTATGAACTATCCGTCGTATAAATCACTCTGTGGGATCCATCTAATCGGAGCGCAACGAATCTCGTTCCCCACACGCCGGGGACGTTTATACGAGCGCATTCCCTTTCTGTCGTATGTACGAGGCGACGTTCCGCATCGAGGGCGATGGGACCTACGCTGCGGCGACAGCGGATACTGGTGCCTCGGTCGAACTCTGGTGCAACGATCATTGTGACCTGCTGTACGTCGCAGACGGTGCGACCGACGAGATACTCGCGCACGTACGCGAGCGCGTTGGAGTACAGGACCTCCTTCGACGGCCAAACGAGCTGGTTATCGTCACCGCGAGCTGCCTGCAACGACACGAGAGCGACCTCATCGAGACGTATCTCATGCGTCACAACTGCTTGTTGTTACCACCAGTGCGGTACGCTGATGGCGCGAAGTCCTGTCGGCTGCTCGCGCTCGATCCAAGTGCCCTCACAGGCTGTTATCGCGCGCTCATCGACGACGGATACACGGTGACCGTAGAGCGCAAACGAGAGATCGAGACGGTCACGCACGACGCGCCGTTACTCACGCTCGACGGTGTTCTCCCGAACCTCTCTCCGCGCCAGCGCGAGACTTTCGCGGCCGCGTACGACCGCGGCTACTACGAAATTCCTCGAGAGACGACAACAGCCGATATCGCGGACGCAGTCGGCGTCGAACGTCGAACCGCAGAAGAGCATCTTCGGCGTGCGGAAAACAAACTGGTTGCGGCGTTGATCGAGTACGTCCGTGCCTAACTAATTCAGAACAGCCCAAGCTCGCTGACGAGATGCGTCATCACTGCGATGAGCGGCACAAGGATGATCGTCCGCATCGCGAACAGCATCACGAGATCCCGAAAGCGGATCGGAACGTCGCTGAACATATCCATCGTCATTGGGCCGACGCTGGAAAAGAAAATCAGCTGAGAGACCGCGAGCACAGCGATGAAAAACCGTGCCATCGGTGCGGTCTCCGTGACCAACAGAACGGGCGTGTACATCTCCGTGATGCCGACGATGGTCGCCGGAGCGACTGTCTCTGCATTCGGTAGTCCCAACGCATTGATAACGGGCACAAGCGGCGCACCGAGATATTCGAACGTTGGCGTGTACACTGACAGGAGCACCGCCGCTAGCCCGACCGCGAGAATGGTCCCGAGGATGAGACTCGTGAGCCGCAGTCCGTCGATGAATCCGCGCCACGCAGCCTGTGCGAACGTTTCGCCTCGTTTTGCCTTGCCGACAGCCTCGCTGAGTGCAAATCGTAGATATTCCCGTCCCGTCCCCTCGAACGGCATCTCGGGGTCGGGTTCGGCGACGTACTCCTCGGAAATAGTGCTGATTGGCGGCACCCGAACGAGAATCACCGCACAAACGACAACGCAGATGAAGTACGCGAGGAAGATGAGCGGAAACAGCGCGAGCATCTCGACCGTGGCAGCGACAACGCCCACGAATCCGATGCTCACTGTCGAAAAGCACGTTGCGATGGTGTACACCTCGCGTTTGTTGTAGCCACCGCGGTCGAAGACGTTCCGTGTGACGTACAGCCCAACCGAGTACGAACCCACCCACGAGGCGAGGCTATCGAGCGCTGCCCGACCGGGGAGCTTGAATAACGGCTGCATCACTGGCCGTGCGAGCGTGCCGATGAACTCCAATCCACCAAGTTCAACGAAAATTGTGATGAAGACGGCACCGATTGGGATGATGACTCCAACGCTGTACACCAGTTTGCTCCACATGAACCCACCCGTCGTTGCGGTGTGGAGCCACTCTGGGCCGCTCCCGAGGAACATCACTGGTGCGAGCAGCGCTCCGATCACCCGGAGCGTCCAGAACGCGGTCGAGCTTTCGAACGACGACAGGTCGACGTTGGTCGAAACCAACCCGCGGCTGTCGAGCTCCGCCGCCGTCGTGAACACACCGCCAGCGACAATGACCGAGAGCACGTACACCCCGACGGCGTCCGGAACAGATTCGGTGATCGTGCTGACGACGATATCGAACGGAACAGTGATCTCTCCGTGCCACGGAACCGGTACGAGAAAGAACACAGCCCCGATGGCGAACGCAACGACGAACTTCACCACCGGCCGTATCTCGTACTCGTTGAGATCGATGTCGTCGATTTCGCGTGCAGACGGCGTGCTGTCGATGTCCCACGTTTGATCTTGTGGTTCGGTACTCATGTACACACGCTCGTTCTGAAGGAATGAGACTACACCATCACCATGTGCGGTGGTGTTTATGAGCTATTGCAGTGCTGACAGCGTACCGAGAACGTACAGATAGAGAGCATCCACATTCGCATCACTCACTTCGAATCGTGTGTGAATTCGATCGAATCGAGCGGGCGGACGTCACCGAACAGCCAGTCAGCGTGATCGAGTGCGTACTCGCGGTGCTGTTCTTCGATAAATCCAACCGCGTCTTCGATGATGACGGGTCGGAAATCGCGGAGACCGGCACTCGATGCAGTGTGAAGGACACAGACGTTCGCAAGCGTCCCACAGATGAGGAGGTCGTTGATTCCGTGCGCATTGAGATGGCCCTCAAGATCGGTCTGATAGAACGCGTCGTAGGTGTGTTTCGTGACGACGTGATCGCCCGCCTCGACGGTCAGCTCGTCGACGATCTCGGCCTCCCACGTGCCTTCTACGACGTGTTCACCCCAGCGATCGAACTCGTCGTAGTAGTGTGTCTCATCGAACTGTTCGGGTGGATGCATATCGCGGGTGAAAATCACGTGAGAGCCTGCTTTGCGGGTCAGATCGATGACGTTTTGAACCGACTCAATGGCCGCTTCGCTGTCTGGTGCGTGCAAAGATCCATCTGGATGACAGAACCCATTTTGCATGTCTACGACGACAGCAGCGGTGGTGTCGGGATTGAATTGCATGAATGAACGTAGAATGCCACCATCTAAAACAGTTCTTCCGTGGTGTTTTTCCCGCTTGCCGTGTATAATCGTTTATGCGATTCCGCTCCGTTTTGCTTGCTGTCTTGGTCGTTCTTGCAGGCTGTAATGCTCTCCCAAATGCCGGGAACACTCCCTCTCCGACTGAATCTGGTGTATCCGGGCCTCAGAAATCGACAGCTGCGCCCGGCAACGCTACAGACGGAATCGGCCATGAAAACGGCTATTCGGCCGATGCGAAACTATCGATCAGCCCGAATGACGGCCTGAACAAAACGGAGCGAAAAGCGGTCGTCTCTCGAACGATGGCCCGTATCGAAATCGTTCGCCAGAAGGAGTTCAAACACTCGGTCCCCGTCACGATCCAGTCCCGAGAAAAATTCAGAGGAAATCAATCGAACCAGAATATAACGAAGTCGTTCCGTCGGTTCGACAACGCAAAGTTCGAAGCGATGTTCCTCATCGGGGAACAATCAGATTCGCTCGCTGTTCAGAACGAGGCCAGAGGACAGAGCGTTCTTGGATACTACAGTCCGACGAAAGATTCGATCGTCATTATCAGCAACAGTAAGACACCCACACTTGACGGCGAATCGACGCTCGCACACGAACTCACCCACGCGCTTCAGGACCAGCATTTCAACCTCTCTGACTACAATCGGACCACACGGGACGAACACAACGCGGTCAACGGTCTTATTGAGGGTGAAGCGAATCTCGTCCAACAGCGATACATGTCGAACTGCGGGAATAATTGGGACTGTCTTCCACGCTCGGAGAGTGGAAGCAGCGCCCAGCCCCCGAGCAACTGGGGCGTGTATCTCCTCAATTATTTCCCGTACGCTGATGGACCCGAGTTCGTCAACTACTACCAGCAGCGTGATGGCTGGAGCCGAGTCGACGAAATGTTCTCACAGCCTCCTGTAAGCTCCGAACAGGTGATGACGCCCACGAAATACGGCTCCGACGCACCAACGAACGTCACACTTGATGACCGTGCCCGGAACGGATGGTCGCGCGTCCATCTCACGGGACAGCGATCGGGACCATCACGCCCCGATTACGCGACGCTCGGACAGTCAGGACTCACCGCAATGTTCGCACAAGCAACGTTCGATTCGTACAATCGGTCGGCTGTCGTTCCTCGCCGGGCGATCTTCAACTACGATGGGAACCAACCAAACAGATCCGATCCCCTCGATTACAGTCTCCCGATCACGAACGGATGGGACGGCGATCGACTGCACGTCTATCAGAAGAACAACGAGACGGCCTACGTCTGGAAGGTGAAGTGGGACTCACCGAAAGACGCCTCGCAGTTCGCAACTGCGTACCGTCAGCTTCTCAGCCACTGGGGAGCGACAACGGCTGGAACGAATACGTGGGTCATCGAGAACGGACCGTATGCAGACGCTTTCTCGGTTCGGACATCGGGTAGTACGGTCGTCATCGTAAACGCGCCGACGACCGACGATCTCGGTGACGTTCGGCGGAAGGCATAGCTCGGCATCACAGCCCATCCTTAATAGAATATGACAACTCGACCATCGGAATGGACCGGTCTCGCATTCTCTGTGCTCATCGTCCTCTCTGGCTGTTCCGGCCTCCTTGGGGGATTACAGGCCGATATCGGTCAGGAAGATGGCTACAGTGCTACCGATTCAGTGAATGTAACGACGAGCGACGGACTGAACGCAAGCGAACGAGAGGCAGTCGTTCACAGAACGATGGCCCGTGTTGAGGTTATTCGCGGTCAGGAGTTCACGAAGGACGTTCCAGTTCGTGTCATATCACGAGAACAATACCAAAACGAGAGTGGAACGTTTGCCGTTCGAGACGACCCGAACTACACCGCATGGAACAATCAGGTCTGGGAAGCGCGGTTTCTCGTCGATGAACCGACGAACGCAAACAAAGCCGTCGAAGGAGTTTATGCAGGCGCAGTGCTCGGCTACTATTCGAACGGCGAAATCGTCATCGTCAGTGACAGCAAAACGCCGCGTATCGATTCGCTGACGCTCGCACACGAACTCACACACGCACTTCAGGATCAGCAGCTCTCGTTAGGCGAGGGTAATTTTGATCAAACGCAGGACGCTCAACTCGCAGAGAACGGTCTCATCGAAGGTGACGCAAACAGTGTAGAGTCTCGGTACGAGGAGCGCTGTCAGAATGATTGGTCGTGTTTACCCCAGCCAGAGCGACCGGAGCAGTCGAATCGCACTGACTTCAATCAGGGCGTGTACACGACAGTTATCATGCCGTATATCGCAGGACCGGATTTCGTCGATGCACTCCACGAACGTGGTGGCTGGAGCGCGGTCAACGATGCATACGATGATATCCCACAGAGTTCCGAACAGATCATCCACCCGGAGCGCTACCCTAACGATACTCCTGTGAACGTCACCGTCAAAGACCGATCAAACAACGAGTGGGAACGACTCGATGTTGACCCACAGGCCGAAACAGCCGGTGAAGCCTCGATTTACACGATGTTCTGGATGAACGGCGTCATCGATACGCAGAGTCACTACCAGTACAACTACTCCCACCCACTATCTGCGGGATGGGCCGGTGATAGCCTTGTTCCTTATCAAAACACGGCTGGCGAGCAGAACGGATACGTCTGGAAGACGGAGTGGGATTCCCCCGAAGACGCCTCGCAGTTCTCCGATGGATACAAACGACTGCTCAAACAAAAGGGCGCAAAGCAAACCGGTAACACGTACGTCATTCCCGAGAAAAATCCGTACGGAGACGCATTCCGAGTGAGTCGTCAGGGGACGACGGTGACGATCGTGAACGCACCAACCGTCGAAGAGCTCGACCGCGTTCACCGATCATCGAACTGACCCGAGGGAGATCGGTGCGGATCTGTGTATGGATGGGCCGGCTGCTTGTGTAGCCAGAATCACGTAGTTTTTCGACGCTCCGGCGGAATAGGGTGTATGTTCGACATCGTCTCGCCGGATGAAATTCGCGAGGGACGGGCGACTGATGCTTACTTCGATCGGACAGTCACGACGCTCGAGGACGCCGACCGTGACCCATACGTTGTTGCTGAAGTGTGCGCTGATCAGTTTCCGACAGGAGCGTTCGAACTCTTCGCTGGTGTCAAAGACGCAGCGAACTTGTTTTCATCAACGACTGTTGATATCGATGCGCTCTGCGAGGGACAACTGTTTGACGGTGGCCCCGTCATGCGTATCGAGGGTCGATACACTGAGTTTGCACGGCTCGAAACGTCTCTTTTGGGCTTTCTCTCACACGCAAGTGGGATTGCCACGCGTGCGCTTCGTGCACGCCGTGCTGCTCCCGACGTACAACTGTTAAGCTTCGGTGCACGCCACGTTCATCCGTCACTGGCAGCAGTCGTCGAACGCTCTGCGCTCATCGCGGGATTCGATGGCTTCTCACACGTCGCTGCCGGCGAGATCCTCGGTCGTGAATCAAGCGGAACGATGCCCCACGCGCTCATCATCTGCTTTGGACCGAACGAACAGGAGGAAGCGTGGGAGGCGTTCGATGCGGCCGTCGGGGACGATATTCCTCGCATCGCGCTGTGTGATACGTACTCCGATGAAACCGACGAAGTGCTGCGCGCGGCACGAACCATCGATCTCGATGGCGTCCGTCTCGATACGCCGAGTTCTCGACGTGGTGATTTCAGACACATCGCCAGAGAGGTCCGCTGGAAGCTCGACACAGAGGGGTACGAAGATGTCGATATCTTCCTCAGCGGTGGCCTCGGTGCAGCCGAACTCCGAGAACTTCGAGACGTCGCGGACGGCTTCGGTATCGGTGGATACGTCAGCAATGCCAATCCGGTGGACTTCGCGTTGGATCTTGTCGAAATTGAGGGCGAACCGGCGACAAAGCGGGGAAAGCTTTCCGGGCCGAAGGATGTCTACCGAACATCAGACGGCGACCATTGTGTCCTCCCTGCTGGGACTCCCAGCCCAGCGGAGAGTGAGTCGTTGCTAGAACCGCTCGTCCGAGACGGAGAAATCGTGCGCGAATTTAGTATCGACGCGAGTGCAACCCGAGCACTTCGAGATGCCGAACGGGTGGGATTCGAAGCAGATTGACAGCGATCAAAATCGATCGAACGTGGGTCTCCGCTCCGCTAGTGATCGAACAACTTACCCACCGTCGCCGAGTATTAACAGTGTGGCAGTGGGTGTCCGGTTTCCGCGTTTTGCGAGGAAAGTCCCCCCACCGTCCGGGCAGGTGACCGGGCGCAAGCCCGGGGCGAGAGATCGCCGGCACTGGAACAGAAACGAGACCCCTCTCCCGGACCGATGAGGTGTGCGACGCCTGAGGTAACGAGGGCACGCTAACCCACCGAGGATCGAAGGGAGAGAATGGATGGAACGGCGAATCCTCACCGGTGCAAGCCCGCGGTTGATGGTAGCCCGGACACACGCCGTGGGTGCTCAGCCGAATGCCGGATAGAACAGAAGGGGGCTTACGGCCCACAGCCACACTATTCAAAATATATACGCTATTGTACTTACTATTGTGACAAATGGTTGTTCGGTTTTGTTGGTGTCCATCTTATGTGATCATAATCAAAAACGTCTTTTTCCTGGTGAACAATCACAGTGCAAATGACAACTCGCGTCCTCCCCGTGCTCGTACTCGTCATGGTTGTCCTCGCTGGTTGTTCCGGTATGCTCACCGGTTCCAACACGACGAATGCCACGAATTCGACATCGACACTAACACCAGATGGAATGACAAATCCAAATGCACAGCCCACGATCCCAGGCGAAACGGGGCCTGATGAGAACCTTCCTACTTCTGCAGCGTCACCGGCATCAACTCAAACTTCCGCGTCCTCCTCGGCTTCTTCTTCACCCACTGATGACGACCCCAGCAGCCACGACGGTGCGACTCCGGATCCGGGTTCTGATGCTGTACCGAGTAAAGAGAACCCGTGGGGTGAACGTACACTGACAGTGGCGATCAAAGACGAAACAGGGAACGACCGCGCGTTCGAACCATTGGTTCAGAACGCGCTCGCCTACTGGGAACAGAACAGCAGAAAGTACGCGGGCTATCAGATCAACTATCGTCTGGAGCCGGATGCAGCGAATCCCGATGTCGTCGTTTCGTTCGTTCCTTCTATCGAAGAATGCGGTGTCGAGGAACAAGTTGAGGGGTGTGCGCCGTATATTCGATCGCCGGAGGAGGTCAACCGGCCTGCCAATGTTCAGGTTCGGAGCGGATATACGGACGAATCGACAGTGAAGTTACTCATTCATGAATTCGGCCACACGCTTGGTCTCGGTCACGATGACAAACCGAAGAAGATCATGGCTGCGACGACCGATCTGACAACACTCCCGAAGCCAAACGTAACCGAACGCGCCCTTCCGTGGGATCACTCGACGCTGAGCGTTGCTGTCGATCTGTCGGGCGTCCCCGCTACTGATCGCGCAACTGTCAATTCACAGGTTGATAAAGCGTTCGCGTACTACGATCAGGGTGCTGATGGAACTGTCCCCAACCGCGTCTCCTTCCGTCGAGTCTCTAATCCTGAGGAAGCCGATATCGTCGTTCAGTTCACCGATGATTCACCGTGTCAGGGTCTCAAATCCGGTTCGTGCAGTGTCGCTTCGGGCTATGATCCGGACGACGACGGTGCAACCGAAACGTACGCCAAGACCAGAATCGTGATCACCAATGTCGAACCCAAGACCGTCGCGTGGCACGTTGGTAACCGGCTCGGTGAGGATGCTTTTGGATTTGACCATCCGAGCGACTTCCCGCAACCGCTGCGTGGCAACGCGCCCACAGAAACCCGTCGCTCGAACTGGTGGGCGTAGCACTCGCTGTTTAGACGGCATCTGATCAGATCGTACCGATTCGATCCTTGTTCCGTTTCACTCCGCATCGAAATATCGTTGTCTGCTCATCCTCGATCATCTCACGCTTGATCTCGGATGAGCTGTGCGAGTTCGTCGTAAAAGCTCGGTTCGTATTTCGCCTCGTCATCGACTGTCGGTCGCGCGTTCGTTTCTGTGACGAGTGCACGGTCTTCACTCACCAGCAGATCGACACCGAGATACGGGATGTTGAGCGCGGCAGCCGTCTGTTCTGCGATGCGGCGATACTCCGATGGGAGCGAGACACTCGTTGCCTGAGCGCCTCGGTGGACGTTGTGTTTCCATCGTCCTGTGTCGTCTGGCAACCGACGCTCGACCGCACCGGCGTACTGTCCGTCGATGATCATCGCTCGGTAGTCGCGCGCGTCAGGAAGATATTCCTGAACGAGGTAGGATTTGTCTGCTGTCGTGGGATAGCCGTGAACGAGTTCGAGATAATCGATCGTCCCGAGAAATGAATCGAGATCGGAGACCTTCGTGATGCCGGTGCCACGAGTCGTCGAGTTCGGTTTGATCACGACGGGTGGCTCGAATCGCTCGAACACACCGCGTGCATCTGTCTGATCGATTGGATTCGAGACCATCACGGTCTCTGGTGTCGGTACGCCAGCCCGACCGAGCCGTGCGAGTGTTTCGGCTTTGTGGCGCGATCGGAGTATCGCCTCCCTGTCGTTGACCCACGGAACGTCGAGGAGTGCATCGACGACGCCACCCTCTGGGAGTCGGCTAGGATACACGAACCCGACGTCGAATGACTCACTCTCATCGGCGCTCAGATCGACTGTCCGTTCGTCTGCCTGAACGTAGTCGACCGCGATCTCACGCGCTTCGAGCGGCTCGCGGATCCGCTCGTACGTCTGTGCAGCAGTTGTGACCGCGAGGCGGAGCATACGATATCCCGGTGTCCAAACGATGAAAAGCCTGCGTCTGAGCAGTGCTCACGGGATATCCGACATCGGTTACTTTGTCGCACTATTCGGAAACGATCCTACTCGCAAAGTAAAGATGAGGAACAACAATGCTCAGATCGCATTGTATGATTGAAACAGAAGAACGTCCTGACGGAGATTTGAACTCCGGTCCCTGGCTCCGCAAGCCAGGAGGATAGTCCACTACCCTACCAGGACTCATCTCTGTGTTTTGTGTATTCGCCTAAAGCCGTTGCGGTTCACGCCTGTCGTGTTTGGATCTCCCTCGCACTGATACATCTGGTATCTGATTACTATCGAGTAACACCGATGAGCGTCCAAATGTTGAAATACGGAACAGTGACCACACCAGCCATGATCGCTGATTCGTGCAACCGACAATGCTTAGCGGCGGTGTTACCATGTCCTGTCTAATGAGCGTGATCGAGGATATCTACGCGGATCTCGATACGGATGTCACAGAAGAGGAGTTTCGAGAAGCCGTTACCGAGAAGGTCGAACAGATGGGTGGTCTCGCTGACGAGGAAACTGCTGCAAAGCTCGTTGCTCACGATCTAGGTGAGAGCGAAGCGAATACAATCGCCGATATTGACCCCGAAATGTCTGAGGTCGCGTTTGTCGGGAAAGTCACATCCGTCGGTGAGCTTCGTACGTTCGAGCGCGACGACAGCGAAGGACACGTCCTGAATATCGAATGCGCGGACGAAACCGGCCGGGTTCGCGTCGCGCTGTGGGACGAGAAGGCGACCGCGGGTGTCGAGGAACTCGAAATGGGACAGGCACTCCGCATCAAGGGCCATCCGAAAGAAGGATACAGCGGGTTAGAGGTGAGTGCAAGCCGTATCAAGGGCGATCCGGACGCCAACATCGACGTGACTGTCGGTGACGCTGGCACCATCGAGAATCTCTCTCTGGGTCAGTCTGATATCACGCTTACGGGGCGGGTGCTCGCAACCGAACCCGTGCGGACGTTCAGTCGGGACGACGGGAGCGAAGGACGCGTCTCGAATCTCGTGCTCGGTGATGAAACGGGACGCGTACGCGTAACACTGTGGGACGAGCAGGCAGACAGCGTCGAGTCGCTCGAAGAAGGACAATCGGTCGAAGTCATCGACGGTTACGTCCGCGAGCGCGACGGCACCTTAGAGTTGCACGTCGGATCGCGCGGTGCCATCAAACCAATCGATGAGAACGTCAGTTTCGTTCCCGACGCAACAGACATCGAGACGGTCGAAATCGGACAGACTGTCGACATCGCTGGTGTCATCCGCTCGACCGACCCAAAGCGCACATTCGAGCGCAATGACGGGAGCGATGGACAGGTTCGGAACGTCCGCGTACAAGATCAAACAGGAGACATTCGCGTCGCACTTTGGGGGGCAAAGGCCGACATCGATCTCGGTCCGGGCGACGAAGCGCTGTTCGCGGATGTCGAGATACAGGACGGCTGGAAAGACTCTCTCGAAGCGTCCGCTGGGTGGCAATCGACGGTCTCACTACTCGATGAGGGGACGGCTTCCGGCGGGATCACAACTGGCGATTCCAACGGCAGTAGTGGGACTGGTGCTCCCAACGCCGACGCCTCAGCGCAAGAAACTGGAGGAACGCTCTCATCGTTCACCGAAGACGACGGTGGCAACCGAGAAGAGAGCAAGACTGAGACTGAGACGAAGACGGAAACAGAACGTGGGGGATCGGAGGAGTACCGCGAATTCACAGGAACAGTCGTTCAGACTGGTGATCCGGTGATGCTCGACAACGGGGACAGTACGCTCACAGTAGTGACAGATGCGGACGTTCGACTTGGTGAGGAGGTCACGGCGCGCGGTCAGATGCGCGATGGGACATTGGAAGCCGAGGACATTCTCTAACGCGGAACGCTTAAGCCTGCGACAGTCGCGTATCAGCCTATGAGCGTCGAGCTACCGTTTGCCCCGGTAGATGCCGTCATTCGACGAAATGCGGGAAATCTCAGGGTAAGCGCCGGTGCGGCCGAAGCCCTGGCCCGCCGTATCCAAGAGCACGGTGCGGCGTTGGCGATCGAAGCAGCCGAACGAGCGACCGAAAATGGTCGAAAGACGTTGATGACTGAGGATTTCAACGTCTCTGCTGTCGATCGGAGCAACGTTGAACTTCCCATCGCACCCGTCGATCGTATCGCCCGTCTTGATATTGACGACCGGTACCGCGTCTCGATGGACGCACGCGTAGCCTTGGCAGCGATCCTCGAACAGTACGCGGATGATATCGCGGCTGCTGCTGCGAAACTCGCACGCCACGCCGGTCGACGAACAATCAAATCTGAAGACATTCAAACATATTTCGAAATCGAACAGTACTTCTGATGAAGTTCGGGTACCGCGATATCTGTCTCTCGCACGACACCGGTCCGCGTCATCCGGAGGGACCAGACCGACTGCGTGCCATCCGGCGAGCGCTGTCGCGCGAATACGGCGTCGAGTTCACGAATCCAGAGTCGGCCGACGAAGACACTATCTGTGCCGTCCACGACAGAGAATACGTCGAACAAGTCCGTGAGTTCTGTGCGGACGGTGGTGGCCAGTGGGACGCAGATACGGTTGCTGTCCCCGAGACGTGGGACGCTGCTTTGGCGAGTGCTGGGATTGCCGTCTGGGCGGCCAACGAGGCACTCGATGGGGCTTCTGGTCATGACACACCCTTCTCGATCGGTCGGCCACCGGGGCATCACGCCATTATTGATGACGCGATGGGGTTTTGCTTTTTCAACAACGTCGCTGTCGCCGCTGAAGCTGCGCTAGATCGGATCGATCGGGTTGCGATTCTCGATTGGGATGTCCACCACGGCAACGGGACGCAGGACATCTTCTACGAGCGTGGCGACGTGTTTTACGCCTCACTACACGAGCAAGGGTTGTATCCCGGCACTGGCCCAGTCGAAGAGACAGGGTCGGATGCGGGCGAGAAGACAACGCTCAATCTTCCGCTCCCGCCCGGCAGCGACGACGCCGTCTACCTTCACGCGTTCGATGACTGCATCACCCCGGCGTTCGAGCGGTTCGATCCAGACCTTCTCCTCGTCAGCGCGGGATTCGACGCACACGAGCGTGATCCCATCTCTCGGATGCGTGTTTCGACTGAGGCGTTTGGCGCGATGACCACGCGGTGTCAATCCATCTCAGAGCGTTTCGACGCCCCGCTCGCGTTCGTTCTCGAAGGCGGTTACGGGCTTGAGTCGCTCTCTGATGGCGTCTGCATGATCAACGAAGTCTTTGAAGGCCGCGAGCCAGAGGAACCCGATACCGAAGTGAATGAAAACGGTCGCGCGGTCGTCGATGAAGCACGCGAGCAGTTGTTCGAGAGCGAGTGATCCGAGTCGAAGTCGGTCCATTCACGGCTTCGGATCGAAATAGCGTGCGAATTCGGCCCCGAACTCGTCGGCGAGCACAGCCGTTTCCTGTCCGACGAGCACCTCGTACCCTTCTCGAAGCACGTCTTCAACGGCGACACCGAGTGCGACCGAGAAGATCGCTTCTTCCAGTACCGAACGCGCACTCGTGAACTCACGGGGACGTTCGACCACGTAGCGCTCTCCGTCGACAAACGGACCGTACGCCTCGCTGTCCACGTATTTCTCGTAGAAATCGCTCGCGTGTTCGCCAGCATCGACCGGTGGCCCCTCGTGACGTTCGATTGCTGGCCGCTCCGTGATTTCGCATTCGACGAACAGCACCGCGCTATCGTTGGCAAACGTCGCTGTCCGGAGCGTCTCGAAGCCACGGCGGTCGAGTTCACCGCGAACACCGCTGAGCGACCGTTCGAGCTGTGGATAGAGCTGATCGTCGACGAGATCCGGGGCATCGAACTGGACCGCGACAGGCGTCGTCTCGCGGCTCGCAAGTTCCTGTTGCATCTTCTCGGGAGAGAGTGGGTCAGGACTATCGAGCACGAACTGTTCGGTGTCCGGATCGGTTTGGAATAGTCTCGTGTGATGGATCAGCCGAGAGACGTTTGTCTGCGAGCAAACAGCGGCGACGTTCCGTTCAGGATCGGTCGGATCGATAACGACGAGCGGATCGTCGAACGACCGCGTGCCGTGATCTTCCGGGTCGATTTCCACCGGGAGCTGCCACTGTGCGACGGTTTCGACGAACGATCGAAAGCTACCGTATTCGAGCACGAGCAACTCGGTGAGATATCCCGAGAACCCCTTCGTTTTGAGATCGCTGCCGTAGATCCCGACCCCTTTCAGGAAGCCCTTGGTGAGACGGACCTCGCCGGCCAGTGTCGGATCAAGACGAGCGGTGACGTACTCCGAGTGAAAGGGTGTCCGATCGACTGCCGACCGAATCTCACTCGCGCTCTCGACTGCATAGCATGGAACGATATCCACCGCAAAGCCCGCACACTCTCCTGTGACGTACGGATGCTCGGCAAACTCCTCACGGCCATCGGGAAGCACTGACCAGCCGACTCGCAGCCCATACGTTTCTAACTTTTCTCGGGGGAGATCGGGCGAGAACCGAACAAATACGTCAATATCGCGGTCTCCGCTGGTCCACGTTCCCCGAGCCGTCGAGCCGACCTGTACGATGTCTCCCGAGACGGGGAGCTCTGTGACGGCCGCTTTGGCCTGTGCGATGAGTCTCTCTGCAACCTCATCGAGGCGTTTGCGTTCTTCCGAATCGGGATCGACGCGTTCACGAACCCGTTCCGTAACGGTCTCGAACTCATCGCTCATGACTGTCGGTGGCCCGTCGAATGCTAAAGAATGTCGAATGAATCGCAATCTTACCTACGTGAGTGAATGTACATACACAATAGTGTACAATGCAGTTCTGACATGACTTTGAGCGTGTATACCGAAGCAAAAGCGAAAAGGGTTTTAGGCAAATCCGATTACGAAGAAGTGCAGGCAGGAACCGGAGCCGCCATAGCTCAGTTGGTAGAGCCCCTCGCTGTTAACGAGGTAGTCCCAGGTTCGAGTCCTGGTGGTGGCGTCTCTCACTTCGCTTTCTCGTTTTATCATCTATATTCAATCTTGGTGAGACTGCTCTCTCGATCAAAATTCAGCTTTCGTCATCAATCAGAATCGGAATCGGAATCGGAATCGGATCGAGATCTGGATTGGGATTGAAGTCAGACTGATTGTGGTTTGAGATCTCGATCACATATTGAGTGTGTTACCAGGCTTTCTGCAGCACTCGTTCGAGTTCCTCCTCTGTCGTTTCCAGTTCGGGTGGCGTATTCGAAATAAAGCCGTCGGTCGCAACTTCGGAAGCGATCGTTGGAAGGTCTTCTTTCGAGAGATCATCAATCGATTGGAGTCGTCTTGGGAGTCTGAGAGCGTCCCGCACCTCAACCACGGCTTCGATGATTGCTTCTGCTGTTGCATCCGGATCTTCGTTGGATTCGACATCGAGTGCGTTGGCCAGCATGTCGCGTCGTCCATCGGTGTGTTCGAACAGGAAGCGCAGCGCGTGGGGTGCAATGATGGCGTGGGCACCACCCTGTTGGATGGCGTATCCTCGGGCAATGCCGTGGCCGAACGCGTGGATGAGCGACAGCGTCGTTTCGGTCGCTCGTGAGGCACCGTACTGAACCAGCATTGTCCCAACGATCGCATCGTGGAGTGTCTCTTCGTTTCGTCTCCCAACGCCGATCTCTGGAAGTCCCCGTTTGAGAAGGGCCAGGCCACGGCTGGCTGTCGCATCCGTGATCGGAGTTGCGTTCCGTGCATACAGGGATTCAATACCCTTATCAAAGCCGTTCATTGCGGAGGCACACAGGACTTGATGTGGAGTCGTCTCTATTAATGTTGGATCGTAGAACAGTGCTGCTGGCATGAGCCGTCTGTCGAAGATACCGCCGCGTGTCAGTGTCTCTGTGTCCATACCCATTCGATCTGTGATCCCGGCAGTGATCGAGAGATCAGCCCCCGCCAATGTTGTTGGCACCACGAGAATCGGGAGCGGTTTCGACATGATACTGATCGTTCCTGTCTCTCTGAATTCGGCACGAATAGTGTCTCGTGGTCGTTTGTCGCCAGCGAGCACGCTTGCCACCGTCGCTATGTCGAGGCTGCTTCCTCCACCGAGGCTCACCACAGCGTCTGCCTCTTTTTTCCGCAATTGGTCTGCGCCATCGAGTGCGGTCGTCAGTCGCTTATCTGGCGTTGTTTCAGCGAACACACCGGCGAGTCGCGTCCCGATCCCGTCTCTGACTGGATCGATGACTGTCGATACTCGTCCGACGATCGTTCCGGTGATGACGAGCGCTCGCTCGCTTTCGAGACGAGCGAGCTCCCGCTCGAGCCCTGCAACGCAGTCGCGACCGTACACGATGGTTCCAGGATCGTAATCGAACCGAAACGATTCTGTGACAGACATATGGTACAGTATGGGATCAGAAAATAACCGTCTTGTGTCGAGAGTCCCGATCCAGCGAGATCTAGATGTGATATCCACCTCACACCTTCGAGTGTGGACTGACGACCACGAGCTACCACGTTATCTACAGCATTCCCATCAGATCCAGCCTTTTAGGTGGCTTGTGCAGCCGTCCTCTGAGCGTGACTCGAATCGACGAATGAAAACGCACGGGAAATATAGGAAACAGCAATGGATCTCCGGTTTCTTGGTGGTGTACACGAGGTTGGGCGAAGCGCCGTTCTGGTCGACGACTCGCTCTTGCTCGATTATGGGATGCTGACAGGAAATCCACCACGTTTTCCGGTCGGTTCGATTGATCCGGACGCGGTCATCGTTTCACACGGTCATCTCGATCATGTCGGTGCCCTGCCGTCGCTTCTGTCCGGTGACTCACGGCCAGCGATTCATTGGACGGCTCCCACTCGTGAGCTAGCGCTCGTGCTTGCGCGCGATACGCTCGGTCTCCACGGTGGCACCTACAACTGTCCGTTTACTGAAGAGGAAGTAAAGCGTATCAGGCAGGTTTCGAATCACCACAGCTATCGGGAACCGTTCGAAGCAGCAGGCTACGAGATCACTTTTTATAACGCTGGACACATACCAGGGAGCGCGCACATCCTCATCGACGACGGCGACACACGATTTTTGTACACTGGCGATTTCCACACCGACAATCAGCGGTTGGTCTCTGGTTCCACTGCCCGACCCGCGGCGGACGTGGTCGCCTGTGAGAGCACGTATGCAGACGTAACGCATGCGGAACGAGCGAGCGTCGAAAAGCAGTTCGTTGAGAGCGTTCGGACGACGATTTGGGAGGGTGGGACAGTTGTCGTCCCCGTTTTTGCCATCGGACGAACACAGGAACTACTCATGATCTGTGCAGCACACGACATCGATTGCTACGTTGACGGGATGGGACAGCGCGTAACGCAACTGCTGAGTAGATACCCCGATTTCCTTTGCAATCCTGAGGCACTCCAGCGGGCGCAATCCAGCGCTCGCTTTGTGACTGGACGCGATCGTAGCCGCATTGCAGCAAAAAATACGACAATACTCACAACAGCAGGAATGTTGACCGGTGGGCCAGCGATGAGCTACATTCCGGAAATTCGCACACGCCCGGTAAATAAGATCGCACTGACTGGGTATCAGGTCGAGGGAACGCCAGGACGGGAGCTTTTAGACACCGGACGAGCCGACATTGACGGGCGAGTGATGCCAGTGAGTGCGCAGGTGGAATCGTACAACTTCTCGGCTCACGCGGACCACAACGGACTTCGGGCGTTTCTCGAATCGTACCGTGATTCGAAGATACTCATCGGCCACGGCGATCGATGCGAATGGTTCGCAGCCGAACTACGAGACGACGGCTACGATGCGACTGCACCGACACTAAACGAACAGATCAAAATTGCCGTATGAACAACTTGTACGCTTGATTGTTCGAGTGTTTGATGCAGCTACGTACGTCATTCGTTCTTAGACGCTGGCAGCCAGCGCCAGTACGAAACCGAATCGTCCGACACCACAAGGATTGTCCCCGCAGTAGTGTTATTATTCATCGCCAGCTGGATCGAGTTCTACTTCACCAGTGCTAAAGACAGTCACCTGATACCCCAGATATTCGAAGGTTACTTGTGCCGATACGGTAGTGAACAGCTGATCTAGTGCATCAGTGTGGATGGAGTCGTACAGAGGATCTGGGAGCTCTGTTGGCTCGACACCTTCTCGAGCGGCAACCGCTTCGATAATCTCGCTGCTCAATGACTCCCGAGATGGCATACCTTCTCCCTAGTCCCGGGAGTGTAAAGTAGTCTCGGACCGATCCACTGTGCTGTCAGAGCCACTCGTCGGGGAGATCGTCTGCGTGATCGTACATCAACTGGAGTAACGGGAGGAGTTCATCGAACTGTGGTCCTTTCGAGACGTTGTTGCTCGACCGATCCCACACGATGACGCCCGCGCTTTCGAGTTTGGGAAGGTGTGTGTGGATAATCTGGATGTGAAGCTGATCCAGATCTTCATCCGCGATCGTTATCTCCGCGGGGATCTGTGTGTCTTGGTCATCCTGTGGGTTGTGCTCTAAGAGGGCTATCAGCAGACGGCGGCGGTATCTATCTGCTAAGAGATCGAGTGCGGTATCCAGCCTCTGCTGTCGTTGTGAAATTTTCTGCATAGCTACGGTCACATTGTTGGCATATGTGCAGGAATTGTCCCGACTGCACGTCATCTAGTACACCGGGAGGATCGGAAATAGCCCACACTCTCGATGTGGAAGCCATTTAAATACGAATGAGCAGCGTGTCGACAGAGCGTCCGATGAAGCAGGGAGCGCGTGGTTCTGACTGGAACGACAAACCAATCCGGTGTGTCACCTACCACTATCGTTCCCGTCTGATCGTTATTTTTTCGGAGAGCTTGGAAACAGTGCCTCTTCGATCAGTCGAGCTGTCCCCCGTCGCAGTCGCTGTGAGAGTGAACTACCGCTGATCCCGATGAGGGCCCCAAGCTCCTGTTGGGATATTTCTCGTGGAATGCTGTAGTACCCCCGCTCGTACGCTGTGAGCAGTGCGTCCTGTTGCTCAGAGGAGAGTGGGCCGTGTTCAGTCGGAACTGAGGGATTGTAAAGACGATTCAACGTGAACTCGACACCGTTTCGATGGACCTGTCTCTGAAAATCGATCAAGTGATCGTGAGAGGGGAACTGCAGTCGTACCTCCCACGATCCATCAGAGCTGGCGGCTTGGAGAAACGCAGCCTTTGTTTCGATGAGTGGCTGGATCAGACCATTGATCTCATTTGTCCAGTGGATCTCATACAGAGTGCGTTGGCCAGTCTCGGTGAGGATGCTGATCTCTTCGATAAGTGGATCCGATTGGAGTGTCGCCTTGATAGCAGCGTTCTCACCACCGGTCACCCAGAAATAGGGAATGATTGCATCTCTGAGTGGAATCAGCCGTTCAAGCTCAATCTCTACTGTCGGATACGTCTTGAGTACAGACGTCAGCGGAAAGTGCTCGGCAGGCACGGTAATATCGATGATTGTGATCATAAGTCCCACAGACGAGTCGTGAATACGATTCGAGAACCATCCCTACTGGTTGCTGCTAGACGTAGGGCTTCGCTACCGAGTACAATAATCATTTGGCTTCTTTGACTCAAATTCCACCGCAAAATTGCTGTGGATGTTGATTTTGGACGCTTCGATCCCTCGGACGAATCTGGAATCGGTCGGATTCGAGAATCAGCTACTCTTCTGTTGTTTCAACTCGTTCAGCATATTCGATGAGTTCTCCAGCGAGCGTCCGGGCTTGTTCGGCCGTCATCGTCACCGAGTCAGCGTGTGGGGGGAGATGATCGAGATCTGTGTTGTCGAGCTCGAGCTGGAGCGTGACGTGTTCTGGGCTCTGTCGAGGTGCGCTCACGTTGAGTGTCGCAAGTGCTTGTTCCTCGAACTCGTGGGCTTGCGCACGGCCGTCTAGCAAGTCGAGTGTCGTGTATGCGTTGACCGTCATGATGCGATCTGCCATACTCAAAATAAGAATCGAGAGAATGGTAAAGTGTGCGGCCTTCCAAACACGATCTTATCCTGTCCCTGCGCTCAAACGCGAGTCCTCCGCCGGGTGTCCGGCTACCGACTCACGGCGTCAAGATCGTGCGGATGCCTTTTTGCGCACACTCTCTGTCCGGTTACTGCTACCGTCGTTTGGTCTCAGTCGTCAGCCGGAGCGGGCGCGTGTTCCATCGCGTCGTCTTCGGCGTATGGGTACCACGTCATCTTCGTGTTGTGCATGAACGGATCCTCGTAGCTCGTCTCTTCTGGCTCTGCGAGTTCCTGTAGCTCTTCTTCATCGCGTGCTGCGATGAACTCTCGGAAGCTTTCGTTCTCTCGTTGCTCCTCGTACGTTGCTAACAGGTTTTTGATGTACCCCGGCACTTCATCGGCAGCGACCCGCATCTCTGCCCACTCTGCGAACTGGGGATTCTCTCCGAGTCCGCCACCGAGACCGATGTCGAACGCCTCGACCGGCTCCCCGTCTTTGCGAGTTTTCATCCCTCGAAGACTGATATCGGCGATCTGTGGCTGTGCGCACGAGGCTGTGCACCCTGAAAGGTGGATGTGGAAGTTTTCGACGCCGTCAGGAACGGTAACGTTGTCTCGAAGCCAGCGACCGTATCGCACCATGCGATTTTTCGTTTCAACGATCGAGAGCGAACAGAACTCCGTTCCCGTACAGGCGATCGAACCCTGCATGAACGTGTGTGGATCAGGGCTGTACTCTTCGAGTAGTGGCTCGTCGAGGAAATCTTCGAGATCATCTTCGTCGATGTCGGCGACGATGACGTTCTGGCGTTGGGTGAGTCCGATCAGCTCAGACCCGTACTGCTCTGCGACGTCTGCGAGTTCGATGACTTCTGATGCATCCATTCGACCGACAAGGACGCTCAGTCCTACGAAGTATTTCCCATCGTTTTGCTCTTGGACACCGATGTAGTCACCGGAGGCGTCCGAGCGACCCGCGTTGTAGTCGTACTGATCACGGAGGTCTTCGCCTGCTGTCGGGAGTTCCTCGTCGATGTACTCTTCTTGTAAGACACGACGGAACTTCTCCGGTCCCCATTCGTCCATGAGGAACTTGATTCGGGCGTTGAACCGGTTATCGCGGTCGCCGTGATCGCGGAACAGCGCCGAAATACCTGCTGAGACATCAAAGAGGGTTTCTGGTGTACAGAACACGTCGATATCGCGGGCAATGCGAGCCTCTTTCCGGGCCAATCCACCGCCGACGAGAACATTGAAGCCGTTGACCTCCCAGCCGTCGATCTCTTTCACCGCTGGCTCAAACGCAAGGTCGTTGATATCACCCTGTCCAGCACCACGGGTGTCACCAGTCACCGATACCTTCCACTTTCGTGGCAGATTCGAGTAGGCTTCGTTGCTTTTGAACTCGTCGTTGAGCCCTTCGATGAGCGGCCAAACGTCAATGTGCTCGTCGGCATCACGACCAGCGATGGGACTGCCGACAATGTTTCGCCACGAGTCACCACACGCTTGAATGGTCGATAGTCCGTGATCTTCGAGCTTTTCGAAGATATCCGGCACGTCCTCGATCTGTATCCAATGGAGCTGAACCGACTGACGGGTAGTGAAATCACACCACACATCTCCGAATTCGGGGTTGCTGGCTGGACCACGTGCGTATTCGTCTGCGACCTCTCCGATAACGCGCAGTTGCTCGGGTGACAGACGACCACCAGGCACGCCGATACGCATCATGAAGTTGCCTTCTTGACCGTTTCGCTGGTGGTACAGCCCCCACCATTTGAACCGCTCGAACCACGCGTCGTGTTCGTCCTCGGGAATTGATTCCCATCCCTCCTCGGCGAATCGTTCGAGATGTTCGCGTATCTCGCCGCCGTAGACCTCATCTTTCCATCCCTCGACTTTACTCGGCATATACAGGACGTGGAGTTCCCTGCCTAAATTCCCACGTATTTCGACAAGACTGCACGTATCAACGACTATCCGGGGAATATCACCGCTATCTGCTGGGGAGACACGGTTGATGAACGCTGTTCGGTACGACTGCCCTGAACTCGTCGGTTTCTGGATCGACAGCCCCCATTCGAAGCCAGCCAGTGACACCGCTGGCACCACAGATAATACACTGTCCTGCAATACGTGCCTCGACGTTCGAGACATCGACACCGACCTCGACGAATCCTTCTGCAAGAACGTCAGCGAGATCACACCGACAGAAATCGTGGTCTCTCAGGCGCCACAGGTTGCTTACTGGCATGACTCGTGTATCGTTAACACTGATCCACGCACCGTCGTCAAGTTGATGAACCGACGTCGTCACGATCCCACTAGTGGGCTGGTGGCTACTAACCACGACGATCTGGGCAGCGGTTACCGCTCGTCACCATATTTGATGACGGGTTGACACACGGAAACCGAGTGACGGGATGGGACTCTTCTAAGACGAGGCGACACAGATACCGGCAAGGCAGTCCCCAGAGACGATAGTACGGGCCAGCATTACAGCCGAACACGGGCTTATACTCAGTTGTGCCGTACAACTGTTCGATGTCAAAGATGGAACCGTCCGTGAGTGGTGTGCGCCAGCACGTCTCAGCGGATGTTGCGCCGGAAATCTACGAGGGGGACAGTGATGAGTAACACGACGCACAAAACAGATGTCGAACAGCGCGCCGATCCGAACGACGCGTGTCGCATTGGTGCGGGTGAGGTGGAGTCGAACGACACCGACACGTCGCATCTCGATGGCCTCGATGATGGCTGTGGCTGTGCGGAGATTTGGGAACACCTCTCCGAACAGCGGGACGAGTGAGTCCCTCTCGTTCCCCGAGACACTTTTCCTGACTGCACTCGTTCACACGGCTGATGAGTGATGATCCTCCTGCTGACCGCGAGTCACCGATTGGTCATCCGGTTATTCGAGGTAATCCGGACTTGACGGGTGACCGTGCTCCCGAAGCAGTTCAATTCGACCCGTCAGATCCAGAACGACTGGCTGATGCCGCCAAAACGGTGCGTGCATTCTCACAGAACACTGCCGGGGCCGAAGATAACATCTACATGCTTCGGGGAGCCGCTGCGTGCGCTGCGTTGGTTCGTGGGGAAGGATCGTACAAAAAAGCGGCTGAGCGGGCTGGAGGAGAAACGACGATCTCGTTCATCCGAAAATGGGCGCGCGTCCACGATCTTCCTCGATCTGTACGCAAGTACGTTGCCACTGGGAGGATTGCGCCGACAGCAGCGAAGCACATCGCACGCGTCCACGGTGAAGCAAGATACCAACTCGCCTGGGCAGTGCTCGATCACGACCTCACCGTTCGACAGGTCCGGTCAATCGCAAGCGATGTGAATAACGGGCAGTCGGTCGAACGCGCGCTCAAAGAGCAGGACATCGAACTCGGACAGATTACGCTGACGCTCCCACCGGAAACGTATCTCGAACTCCGCCGCACAGCAGCACTCGAAGGCACTGATCCACAAACGGTCATCACAAATTCACTCAAACAAACATTTCAGGAATAGCGAGATATTGCCGCCAGTACGTCTCTATTCCTCGAACAACAGTATTTCAGCCAGTTATAGTTGTGAATATTATGTCGTGTTTGTCGATGGCATCCCCGGATCATTCCGTAACGGTTTAGCGCAGGGCGCAAGAACGAGAAGTTGAGGGCTGGTAGCTCAGTCCGGCAGAGCGTCTGGCTTTTAACCAGACGGTCGGGGGTTCAAGTCCCTCCCAGCCCGTCCTCGAATTTTTTCACAGCAATCATTCATCGTGCTTAGTGATTTCTCACAGTAGTTGAGAAGAAATATTCACCCGTCCCGAGGCGGGTGATGATCGAAAATCGGTGTTGTTCGTGCTATCCGCGTACGGGGAGGTACGACAGTCCAATGAGTAGTACTCCTGCCACTGCGCTCATGACCGTCACGGCAACGAGTCCTTTCGAACGCGCTGCGGGAACGTTGGCCATCGTATCGATTGCGTACGCACCAATACTCAGTACGAGAAAGAGCAGGAAATACGCCGCCGCTGCTCGTCGTTGCATACCCAAACGTAGGAATACGTCCATAAAACGATTGCTCTTCGGCTGCTTTGCGTGACATCAGCTCCTCATCAGTACTGTCGTTGAGATGCAAATGCTGATATAACATCTACATTGGACCGAACAAGCGTGTAACGACGTAACGATCGAATGAACTACCACTCATCGCTCATGAAGGCCTTCCAGAAAGAGAGACAGAATCCAATATCCCGCACCAAGCGCGATACCGACGCCAGCAACACCAACCAAGTACTCTCCTGTCAGGAGTTGCCTTGCTAACCCGACACCAAGTATTCCGAGTACAGCAAGCCCGAAACCTAAGATGCTGCGGTGAAGTGATGACGCTAACGTTCCGGCGTCTGATTCTGTTGAGGGCATATTAGCGTAAAGTTTATCAGAATAAATAAAAAGTGTTCTGGTGCTTCGTTCGTGTTCTAATGATTTACCAGTTCCAGCGTACGATGAGCTGACTGCTGGAGAAAAAGAACTCGTTTGGCGGATTATCGCATATCGAATTGTCAAACGATGGGTTATTACCATCGTTCACTATTTTCCACCGACGTCTCTCTCAAAGAGTCATTAACGTATTTTAATACGATGTATTCGAGCCAGAAAGCTTATTATGACCTCTCCAAACACTGAGATATCATGATATGTGATTCGCTCATGCAAAGAGTAGCTATGTTAATTGACCGAAGCACGTCGCTCGGTGTTGGTTATCTCATCGGTGGTGGTCAACCCGAGCGAACTGGATATCAATGACCGACGAAAACACGAACAAGCGAGGTCGACGCGAGGCGACGGCACTGCTCAGTCAGCGAGAACGTAAATATCTCCGCGACGGTGCCCATATCGAGCCAAATTCTGCAAACGAACGAGCGATCCGTTCGAGCATCCGCCGTAAACTTGTTCATTTATTTAATGATTTAGAGATTATAACTAATAATATTGAAGATAGGGATGTGATTCAGGTGCAGAATAAAATCAGAGAGGACGCTGATACCGCATACGATTCGCTCAACCGATTCGCTGAACAGTTCCTTGAAGACGCGATAACTGCACAGCGGACCAGCCGAGTCGTCATCGACACACCAAACGACGAGTTTGCGAAGCTTCTCAAAGAAACTGCGCAGGAGACAGAGCAGAGCGAGCAATAGACTATTGGACTGGCGACATTCCATCCACTGTAAGCGCATTCACGCGTTAGCTGACGACAGGCGGTACGCTCGAGATATCTGTAGCCTGTCGAGAAGTTAGTAAATAAGTACAATATTTCTCGAATATCCCTTCAGTGGCTCCAATACGTATCTACAATTAGACTATGTGAACGGATATAAGACGACTGAGTAAATACTCACCTACATGACCGATGACGTTCCGGTTGCAGTCCGGGATGAGATTGCTCGTGCTGTCCTGCACGCCCTCGCAAACCACGGCTACGCGGGCTTGACGACAAAGAAGGTCGCAGCCGAATCGGAGAAAAGCGAGGCAGCACTCTTCTATCACTACGATACAAAGGACGATCTTGTGGTTGCGTTCTTGGAATGGGCTATCGATCGCTCGACTGGGCGTCTGACCAATCTTGATGCGGAGGATCCCATCGATGAACTCACTATCGCATGTGAGGTTCTTCTCGGCGACGCTGATGACGAACTCGACCGTGGGATCAACGTTGCCATGATGGAACTACTCTCTCATGCTCCCCACAACGAGCGGTTCCGTGCGCTCCTCACTGATTTCGAGCGCGCGGAAATTGAGACGCTCGCTACCATCATCGACCGTGGCATCGATGCTGGTGTGTTTCGATCAGTCGATTCGACAGCCACTGCCGCGTACATCCTTATGACTACCGACGGGACGGCTGGGGCCGTCATGGCGCTCGGACTGCACGATGTTGGTGAGCAGGTGCGCGATCGGCTGTTTTCGTATATCCAGACAGAAATTATTGCTGGGAACCGCTCTCACTGATCAGCGTTTGATCACATGAAAGCGTGATCATTGTGATTCACGACTCGGAGGAAGAATTATCGTAACTGAGTATGTACTCACTTAGTATGGGAAATTTGGAACCTTCACAGTCTGGAAAGGATAGGCCACCCGGATTTCAGTCATTAGCGTCGGAAATTGACGTGGATGATCTCTCTGTTGAGGGTCACCTTCCGGAGTGGCTAGAGGGAACACTCCTTCGGAATGGCCCAGCGAAGTTTGAAGTCGGTGAACGACGCCTCCAACATTGGTTCGATGGATTCGCCATGCTGCATCGGTTTTCGTTCCAAGACGGTCGTGTTGGATACACAAACAAGTTCCTCGAAAGCAGAGCGTACGAACACGCTCGTGACGAGGGTGAGTTGCGCTTTGGTGAGTTCGCTACTGATCCGTGTCGGGATATCTTCGAACGGGTGTTTACCCTGTTCTCATCGCGTGCTCAAACTGATAACGCGAACGTAAACATCGCCCGTCACGCGGATCGGTTCGTCGCCATGACCGAAACCCCGCTTCCTGTCGAGTTCGACCCAGAGACGCTGGAGTCACTCGGTGTATACGACTATCCGGACGATCTCGACGGACAGCTCACGACAGCACACCCGCACCACGACTTCGAGCGAGGGGAGACGGTGAACTACGTCACACAATTCGACCGACAGAGCAGATACACAGCGTACCGGCTCGTCGATGGCGCTCGTGAAGCTATCGGATCGGCTACCGTTGATGAGCCTGCATACATGCACAGCTTCGGGCTGACTGACCAGTACGTGATCTTGGCCGAATTTCCATTCGTCGTGAACCCGTTGCGATTACGCTTTGGCAATCGACCGTTCGTCGAGAACTACCAGTGGAAGCCAGAACGTGGGACCAGATTCACCGTACTCGACCGTGAAACGGGAGATGTCGTCGCTCGTCCCCGAACGGACGCCTTCTTCGCATTCCATCACGTCAACGCCTACGAGCAGGATAATACAGTCGTCATTGACATCGTCACCTATCCTGATGCGTCTATCATCGATGACTTCTACCTCGATAACTTCGCCACTCCGGATGCAGCGCTTCCAGGGGGAGAACTCTCTCGATATCGGCTATCAATCGATGACGGCACCGTAACAAGCGACACGCTGTACGACGGAATCATTGAACTCCCACGGATTAATTATAAAGAGTGTAACACCAACGAACATCGCTACGTCTACGGCGTTGGAATCAATAGAGATGCTCCTGATGAATTTCTCGATCGGCTGGTCAAAGTCGACATAAACGGGTCGACCAAGACGTGGCACGAGCCCAGTACTCACCCAGGTGAACCGGTGTTTGTCTCCGCCCCAGACGCCACCCGCGAGGATCAGGGAGTCATTCTTTCGGTCGTGCTCGATAGCGTCGACGATCGATCATTCCTGCTCGTCCTCGATGCCGAGTCCTTCAAAGAGCGTGCCCGAGCGACAGTTGAGCACCCAATTCCGAACGGGTTTCACGGACAGTTCTACTCCGAGCACTGATCAGACACTGAACTCAAACGAAATGCAGATTATTTTGTATTCTACCTCGGTCTGATCGGTATGATGTCAAGCTCACTTCCGATGCTACAGAATGTGGAGTGACGACGCCCTCACCTCGAAGAGACCCGTTTGGAATCGATAGGAAATAAGGTTATTCAGGTTAGTACCGATCAAATCTTTCTTGACTCGAATTCTGAGTAATTGCGGTCAGACACCACTCACACCGGTCCGGTACTCTCGAACGTGTTCGAATGCGCGTTCGATATCTGGATTGTCAGTCGCGTCGTGAAGCTCCCGCAGGATGTTCATGTGGCGGTCCAGTCGACCGTGATCGGGATCAAGGTCTCGTTCTGCGAGCTGCATGAGATCTTTGGATTGCTTTTCGATGCGCTGGCGATGCTCGTCAGCGGCGGTCGTTGCAGCCTGCTCAAGCGCTTCACTCGCTGTCACTAGCTTTTCTCGTGTCATAGTTATGTATCGTCAACGGGCGGTAAAAGCCTATGTATCACAGTTGTGGGGACGAGACTCCTGCTACGGTCAGACGTTCGAGTAGATTCCCCCCTGCGAGTAGTTCGACTGTGCCGATATCCGTTGCCAAAGCACGTACGTCGGTTTCAAACGGTGCGGGCCGAGCGAGGATGGCGTGTCCTGCTCCGTTTATTGTTCGAGCGTGCTCAACCTGATTGATCGTTGCCGATGTGACCGTCCCGCCGGGTGGCGTCACAGAGATGACTGTCGTTTTTGTCCGGATCAAACCAGACTTGCGCGCGACAAGGTCGATTCCGCCTTCGACGGTGGGACCAGCGTATTCGACTTCGTATCCTTCGGCTGTTATCAGGGCTCCGATCACCAGCTCGAAATCGGCGGGTGACAATCGATTCAGGTCGTCGAGCCCCCACCGAATCTCTCCCCACGACGACCCGCGGTTGAGTAGTGAGTTGAAAAGCGCCTCATCCTCTGCCATGTTTGGGTAATTGTGCCACTAAAGAAACGGTTTTCGAAAGGAATAATATTTATTACACATCCCTTACCAATATTGCTTGCTGGTACAATCAGACAATAATCACTTAGCGTTGTATTAGTGTGCTCTGATCAACATATATTCGAGACAGCGCCTGCGGGGAACGGAAACAGTTGGGACAAATCCACTGAGGAGATGAGATAGCCACGATCGAGATATTCAAGTTGGCTTGGACTAATCACGAGAGAGTGGTTGTATCGTTCGATCTCTTCGGGACACTCGTTCAGGTGAGTATGCCCTCCGATCCTGCTGGTGCCGTGGCTGCGGAGCTATCGTCCCGTGATGTCCCCGTTCCCGATGACTGGCCGATCGCTTATCGGGAGTCGCATGTCGATGCACCATCGGGCGCGGAGATCGCTCTCCCGACACACGTCAAACAGGCACTCCGGAGTCGTGGAATCGAATCAGAGAGGAACGTCACCCGCCGTGCAGTCGCGTCGGCGTTCGTCCCAAACGTGAAAACGCGTTCTGGGGCGCGAGAGGCGGTTGAATCGGCTGCGCGTTACGGACCCGTCGGCCTCTGTTCGAACTGTAGCGTTCAGGGACTCGCTGTCCAAGCGCTCGTCCGATCAGATGTAAATCGAAATTTGTTCGATGCTATCGTTACGAGCGTCGCTTGTGGGTGGCGAAAGCCCAATTCCCGCGTGTTTGAATCAACAGCATCACAGCTCGGAACGCGCGTGAGCGATCTCACGCACGTCGGGGATGACCCGGCGACAGATGGTGGTATCGAAGCAGTTGGTGGAACGTTCGTCGACGTGAACGACGTTCCGTTGACAGCGATTCCTGACCAGTTAGCGGAACGATGAGCGTCCTGACTTCGGAAGCAGGGAGCACCGCTGTGCTTGCGCTCGTGCTGGCGTTCATGCTCGACAGCCTCCTCGGAGAGCCGCCGTTGAAAGCCCATCCAGTCGCGTGGTTTGGACAACTGATTGTGCTGTTCGATCGGGAGTGGCGGTGGCCACTGCTTTCTGGCGTTCTTATCGCGGGCTGTCTACCGCTTATGGCAGCCGTCCTCACCGGTCTCATTGTTACCACAGCTTTCACAGTTCATCCGATTGCGGGCGCCATCACTGCCGGCGTCGTCCTGTTCGTGGTTACGAGTCGTCGGATGTTGCTCGACACCGCAAGCGAGGTGGTTGTGCTGACGGAGACGGATCTTGCGACGGCGCGCGGTCGACTCCGCGCGCTTGCCGGGCGTGAAGCGTCGTCGCTCTCTTCGGGCGAGGTTCGAAGTGCTGCTGTCGAGAGCGCCGCCGAAAATCTCTCTGACGGACTCGTTGCCCCATTGTTCGCGTTCGCGCTGCTCGTCCCAGTGTCGCTCTCGCTCGGGACCGCGGGTGCAGCGTGGGTAAAGGCTGTGAACACGCTCGACTCGATGCTCGGATACGAACATAAGCGAGTTGGAACAGCAAGCGCCCGGCTCGATGACGCCGTAATGTGGTTTCCGGCCCGTGTGAGTGCTCTGTTGATAGCGCTCGCTGCTGGCTCCCTCACCGCGCTGTCCGTACAGACGGCGTGGCTCGACTCGGTGCCATCACCGAACGCCGGCTGGCCGATGGGAACACTCGCTGTCGCCACCGACTGTCAACTGACAAAGCCCGGCGTCTACACGCTCAATCCGGAGAAATCGCTCCCCACGGTCGCAACCGCAGAGCGAGGAGTCCACCTCATCAGCCTCGCGAGCGTCTTGGCGTTCGTGTTCGTCTGTGCGGCTCTTGTTCTGCTTTTCGTTCTTTTACAGGGGGTGGGGCAGTGGATCTGACTGCGCTTCGCGGCGCCCTCGGCTTTCTCACTCAATTGCCGATTGGTCACGACGAAACGGCGTGGGATGCGTTCCGACAGACACCTGCCGCGTTTCCACTTGCCGCCTACCCAATCGGCGTTCTCATCGCCCTCCCGGTCAGTCTCTCGGTCGTTCCCGCAGTGACCGCATTTTTCTTTGTAGTTGCTATCGTTGTCGTGACGGGCGTCAACCACGCCGACGGTCTCGCTGACCTCGGGGATGCAGCAGCCGTCCACGGCGACAGTGAGCAACGACGAGCGGTCATGAAAGACACGACAGTCGGTGTCGGTGCGGTCCTCGCGCTCGGAACTGTTCTCGCCGGACTGGTCCTCGCCGGGCTGGCGCTCGCGGCGCTTCCGTCACTGATCGCTGTTGGCATCGTCGTCGCGGCAGAAGTCGGTACGAAGCTCGGTATGGCCGCTATTGCCTGTCTCGGCACTGCGACCCACGAAGGACTCGGATCAGCATTCACTGGCCGACGTCCACGACAGTTGGTCGCTCCATCGGTTGCGACACTGCCCGCAGTCGTGCTGACGGGCCGATCTCCAGCTGCCCTTACAGCCGTTCTCATTGGTGTGTGTACCGGTCTTACTGTACTCCTCGTGGCTCGTCGGTCACTCGGTGGTGTCAGTGGTGACGTCTTCGGAGGCGCGAACGAACTTGGGCGCGTACTCGCGCTTCACGCGGGGGTGATCGCGTGGACGCTCTCGTGATGTGTGGCGGGCGAGGAACGCGGCTACAGTGCGCTGAAAAGCCGCTGTTCTCAGTCGGTGGGCGGCCGATGATCGATCGCGTAATCGATGCACTCGATGCCTGTGAGTCCGTCTACGCCGTCGTCTCTCCGCATACACCTGAAACTGCTATCAGAGCGCGAGAAGCACTCGAATGCACGACGATCGAGACGCCCGGCGATGGCTACGTCCCAGATCTCAACAGCGCGCTTTCTCGCGTCGAACCTCCCGTACTGACTGTCGCGGCCGATCTCCCGCTCCTCGACGGACAGACAGTCAGCGCTGTTCTCGACCGCACAACAGCGTATGATGGATCACTCACTGTCTGTGTCCCGGTCGAGCGAAAGCGCAAGCTGGGCGTGAGCGCTGACACCGTATTCGAACACGAAGGACGAACACTCGCACCGAGCGGACTGAATGTCGTTGCGGACGCTACTGACGAACTCATGATTCGAGAGAACGATCGACTTGCAGTGAACGTGAATCGACCCCGAGACGCACAGATTGCAGAGGCACTGTTGCCATGCGAGTAGTTCTCGTTGCTGGGACGACCGCGACCGCCGAGATCGAGGGAATCAGTGCCGCTGGCTCGACGCCAGCGCTCATCTCACACACACCGAGCGCCGACAGCGCGATTCTCGTCTACGGCCGTCCTGTCGCCCCGCTTGGCATCCAACATCCGACACCGGTCAGTCCGACTGGCTGTCCGACGCCCGCGGTCATCAGTCGTGCCGCCCACGAAGTTTGCGGATTCGATGTCACCGTGGTTGACGCCGGGTTAGCAACACCGACCGGCGCACCAACAGTCGATCTCAGAACACAATCTGATCGTAGAATGAACGCAGAGATGAGAACGGAGGATGCTGCTGCGGTGTATGGTGGCGGTGACATTCGTGAGCCAGTTCCGGTCCCAGACGCAGCAGAAATCTTCGAACGCGCTCGCGGTCTTGGTGGATCGATCCCTGGCCCATTGCTCGTCGGTGAGACGATTCCCGGCGGAACGACGACCGCACTCGGTGTGCTACGAGCGCTCGGGCACTCGTTTTCTGTTTCCTCTTCGTTCGCGGATAATCCTGTTTCATTGAAACGACGCGTTGTCCGAGAGGGTCTCGAGGCGAGCGGGCTGGCTCCCGGCGAGCTCGACGATCCGTTGGATGCAGTGCAGACCATGGGCGACCCTGTTCTCGCGGCAAGTGCGGGTCTGACCGTCGGTGCGATCGAGGCTGGAACGAGCGTCACGCTGGCCGGAGGGACACAGATGCTGACGGTGGGTGTGCTCGTCCGTTCGCTTTCGGACGCTCCTCTCTCGCTTGCGACCACGTCGTTCGTCGCCGATTCTGTCTCAGATCTTTCTGATGCAGCCAACGCGTTCGATCTCGATCTCACCGTTACTGATCCCGAATTCACAGACAGCCACGTTGCAATGGAGCGCTACCTCGCTGGCGAGGCGAAAGAAGGCGTTGCAATGGGCGGTGTGCTCGCGGCCGCAGCCGGTCGGGTTGGGGGACAGACAGAACAGCAACTCGACGCGGTTCGTGAGCGGATCGCAGTCGTCTACGACCGCTTGTTAGAGGACGATGGATCCTGATGCCACAGCCTCCGTTGGTCGCGTCCCCCACGGGAGCAGCGACGCTGTGTACGACTTCAGCGCGAACTGTAATCCCCGCGTCCCCGATGTTCGCAGCGTGTACGACGCCGCGTTCGAAACCGCTCGATCGTATCCCAATGAGACGTCTCCTGACTACCGCGCGGCCGCCGCCGAGTACGTCGATTGCGCTCCGGAACAGGTGATTCCAACGGCGGGCGGAATGGCTGCACTCCGACTCGCAATCGAGGTGACGGTTAATCCCCGAGACTCCGTACTCATCCCGGTTCCTTCGTTCGGAGAGTACGCACGCGAAGTGCAACTCCAAGGAGCAACACCGACGTTCGTGCCGTACAACGAACTTCTCGCTGTCGATCCCAGCGAACACGCACTTGCCATCATCTGTACACCGAACAATCCGACGGGTGACCTCCCTGACCGCGACCGATTACTCGCGTTTGCGGCAACGTGTAGAGACGCTGGCACTCCACTCCTCGTTGACGAGGCGTTTCTCGACTTCACCGACCAATCTTCGCTCGCCGGAACTCGTGGTGTCGTGGTCGCACGCTCGCTGACGAAGATGTTCGGTCTCCCTGGCCTTCGTGCGGGATTCGCCGTTGCAAGCGGCGAACTGCGCGAACGCCTCCGAACAGCGGTCCCTCCGTGGGAGCTCGGTTCACCGGCAGCCGCCGTCGGAACACACTGTCTGCGTGCAACCGAATTCGTGAACGAAACACGTGAACGCGTCCAAAGCGAGCGCAAACGGATGCGCCGAGCGCTCGCGTCTCGATTCGAGGTAGCCGATTCTCGTGCGCCGTTTCTCCTGATCGACGTGGGGACCGACCCGAAACCACTGATTGCGTCGCTGCGCTCGCGCGACATCGCTGTCCGCGATGCGACGACGTTCCGCGGGTTGGATACGCACATCCGGGTCGCCGTTCGGCTCCCGGACGAGAACGACCGACTGGTGGAGGTGCTCCTCAATGCCTGAGATCACCGCACATGAAGGTGTCCTCCAGTACACCCACTTGGGAGCACGTTGGCTCTCGACAGGATGGCGCGGGGGCTACTGTGTGTCCTCTACAGCCTACAACGTCTCAGTGCCCGAACAATGGGAGGACGTTGATCTCGACGCCTACGCAACGGCTCGACGGGATCAAGCAGGATACGATGCATCCGGTCCGACGCTATTCACGGGAGTCGATCTCGAACACGCTCGCGGGGCGCGCTGTCACCCCGTCGAAGCGGTCGTGACGGCTGGCATCTCGAACCCAGCCGCTCTCCCAATGGAGCCGACGCCCAAGGCGACACCGAGAACGGACGCAAAACGAAAAACTGGCACAGTGAACATCATACTCTCAACGACCGAGGCGCTCACTGACGGTGCGCTCGCAACGCTGCTCGCCTGTGCCGTCGAGGCGAAGACAGCGACACTTCTTGCCGAAACTGGCTTTCCCGGGACGACAACCGATGCTGTCGTCGTTGGCTGTAATCAACTGAACTCTGGGGAAAAACGTCCGTTCGCAGGGAGCGCGACGGAGATCGGTGCGGCCGCCCGTGCGTGTGTACGCGAGAGCATCCGCGCGAGCCTCACATCACGATACGAAGAGACACCACTCCCAACGTCAGTCGCAGATGCACAATACGGTGTCACGACGACTCAACGAGCGGATGTCTTCGAGATACTCGAGTGTTAGGAGAGATCCGGAACGAGCGGATCGATGCTGTACCGTTCGTCTGCTGGAAGCACTTCAGGCCCGGTCGCCCGTTTCTTGAGAACACCACCATCCGGCCGAATGAGGGACTGTGGCATCACCGGAACCAACGGTTCGATTTCGTCTGTCGGACGGTCGTCGATCATGGCTGCACTACTTCATTCATCATGGACATTCATAAAACTTCATGGTCTTTCATGCCCTTTAATGATATAGAGTGTATACTTACATACCAATCATACACTGAGCACGTTTCATTACTTAGCATTCTCATCACCGATAAATATATTCATCATCAACTGAAGGTTATTCTATGCGCATTCAGTCAGTACTCGATACTATACGACAACCAGAGTATACCGGTGATAACCGGTGTATCCCCTGCACAGTCGTCAACCTCGCCATCACGGTCGTCATCTGCGTCGTTCTCGCTGTATGGATGTGGCCAGTAGCCATCGGGTTCGCTGTTATTGCGCTTGCGAGCATCGCGCTGCGTGGGTATCTCGTCCCAGGAACGCCAACGCTGACCAAGCGATACCTTCCGGATCGAGTGCTCGCAGTGTTCGATAAAGGCCCAACGCAGACGACCGCTGTGGATCCCGACGAGACAGCCGCAGTCGACGCCGAGCAGATCCTCCTCAAATCTGATGCCGTCGAACCCTGCGAAGACATCGACGATATCTGTCTCACGCCCTCGTTCCGCAAAGCGTGGTACGACCGGATGGATACGATCGTCGAAACGGAGACAGAGCGAGAAGCGCTTGCGGAGTCACTCGACACAGAGGGTGAAATCGAGTTCGTCGACCACGGCGAGGCGTTCGCCGCGCACATCGACGGCCGCTCTGTCGGCCAGTGGGAATCACGCGCCGCATTCATCGCGGACCTCGCCGCTGCGCGTGAACTGTCAAACTGGATCGACGCGTGGGAAACGCTCGATGTGACCGAACAAGGAACCGTCATCCGCGGTCTTCGGGTGTTCGTCGAGACGTGCCCGAGCTGTGACGGGCCGGTCGTTCCCTCACAGGAAACTGTCGAATCGTGCTGTCGAGAGCACACCGTCGTTGCCATCGCGTGTGAAAGCTGTGATGCGCGCATCTTCGAGTCGACGGTTGATCCTGCTGTCGAGATCGGACAGCCAGAAGCAGTGTAGCTCACGACGTCTGTACAGCACGCTTTGGCTGCGCTACCGATGTCTCGTTGCTATCCTCGTTCGTCGACGAGTTCGTATCCGATCCCGTTTTCACGGAGCCGTTCGGTGTGATTAGAGAGTCTGTTTTCGGTAACGAGTAGCAAGACTGAGATTCCTCTTGCGGAGGCTTCGGGAACAGCACTCGCGGTGCCAAATCGGAGATCGGGAGTGATACCGGCGCTCTGGGCAGTCGCAAGGGCTTCAGTGCCAGCAACGGCAACGTAGTCGTGATCTGATGCGAGTGTGGTGGTCGTTTCGCGCTCGACGGAGCGACTCCCTCCGTTACGGATCTCAGGAACGACGAGTATCGTTACCGCACCGATCTCATACTCATGGAGTCCTTCGAAATCCGTCACTCCAACGTCTTGCCCTTCGTTCGCATCAGTGATGGCGATAGCAGTCACACTCCCCGAGCCGTTCGGCGTCGCACAGAGCGTCCCGTCGATCATCGAGAGTGTGACCGACTCGTTTGCTGCGATGTCGTCAGTCGCGATTGCTGTCTCGGTCTCGACGTGACCGATGATCTCTTCGGCGACAAACCGCGCGAAATCTCGGAGATCATCAGTTCGGGAAATCAGCCAATCAACGCCCTCTTTGGTCACCGTATACCGTCCCCGACCTTGTGTCTCAACGTAGCCTTCGTCTGTGAGCTCCTGTACGTATTCGCTCACAGCTTGTGCAGTGATACCGACGGTATCAGCAATCTCCTGTTGGCTCACTGCGGGCTGTCTGTCGGCGATGGCAACGAGTATCTGATAGCGCGAGGCATCGCGTTTGCTCTTAAGCACCCGCAGATCACGCTCTCCAGCCCCATTCGTTGACATAGAACACGGTTATCAACCACGGTTGAAGTAGCTTATCGAGTATGATCGAGTGAGAGGCCATCCTTTGAGGGTGTGCATCGAGTAGTTGTTCTATGCACACAAAACGGTGGTTCTCGTGCGTGGGCTAGTTATCGCCGGAACGCATTCGGGTGTCGGGAAAACGGTTGCAACGCTTGCGGTCTGCCGTGCGCTTGGAACGACCCGAGTGGCCAAAGCTGGGCCGGACTTCATCGACCCGAGTCACCACACAGCCGTGACGGGTGATCCATCACGAACCCTCGATCCGTGGCTCTGTGGTGTCGAGGGGACCCGCCGGAACTACTACCGAGGAGCGAAAGAGAACGGAGCTGGCGAGTGCTGCGTCATCGAGGGGATGATGGGTCTGTACGACGGGACGGTAAGCACAGCACGCGTCGCGGAAGTGCTCGATGTCCCCGTTATACTCGTCGTTGACGCGAGTGCTGGCATGGAGAGCGTTGCGGCGAGTGCACTCGGCTTTCGACGATACGCCGAACACGCCGGACGGGCTATCGATGTTGTTGGTATTATTGCCCAGCGAACACACGGTGGCCGTCACGAGCGCGGTATCCGCGATGCGCTCCCGGATTCACTCGCGTACTTCGGTCGGATCCCGCCCCGCGAGGATCTCGAAATCCCCTCGCGCCATCTCGGGCTTCATATGGGCCAAGAAGCACCGCTCTCTGAGGACGCGCTCGATGCGACAGCAGCGCACATCGATGCCGACCGATTGCGGTCGGTTGCACGCGCGCCGCCCTCTCCGACCGCCGATGAACGCGAACACAATAGAGCGCCTACAGGAGCACGCGATAAGCGAACGGAACCACGCATCGCCGTCGCGCGTGACGATGCGTTCTGTTTCGTCTATCCGGCGGTTCGTGAGTGCCTCCGCGAACAAGCGACGGTAATTCCCTTTGCTCCAACAGCTGGCGACGATCTCCCTGCGTGTGATGGTGTCTACCTTCCGGGCGGGTATCCTGAGAAACACGCCACAGCACTGGCTGCGAGTCCAGCGCTCGATACGATTCGTGAGCGTGCAACCGACGGGCTCCCCGTGTTCGGTGAATGTGGTGGGCTGATGGCACTCTCAGAATCACTGACAGTCGACGGCGAAACGCACGCAATGGCGGGTGTGCTCCCCGCCGAAATAACGCTGTGCGATCAGTATCAAGCGCTCGATTACGTCGAGCTAGAAGCGACGCGCGAGACGCTCACTGCCCGTGTGGGAGAGACGTTCCGAGGTCACGAGTTCCATTACTCTCGGGCCGACGTGGCGAACGACGCGCGGTTCGCCTTCGACGTTCGCCGTGGAACAGGAATCGACGACGCACACGATGGACTGACCGAGTACCAGACACTCGGCACGTACTGTCACGTTCACGCCGAATGCGGAGCGTTCGATCAGTTCGTGAAAACAGTCGGTGACACGTAACACGAGAATCGAAGACAGTGGCCGTGTTATAACTACATCATGTCACAAGTCGGTTACTGGCGATACCGATATTCGATCATCTCGACGGAGATGGTATAGTGATGCGTGTGTAATCGTCTCTGATGGATCCCCATCGATACCTAGCTCGGATCGGGGTTTCTCTCGATCCAGAGAAGCCTCGTGATCTCGATCTCTTACAGGAACTCCAGCGAGCACATCTCCGCACTGTTCCATTCGAGACACTCGATATCGCCCGGAATGAGCCGATTGTTCTCGATCTTTCCTCTTTGTACGCGAAGATCATCGATCGAGAACGTGGCGGCTTCTGCTACGAACTCAATTCGCTGTTCGGCTGGCTCCTCCGACAACTCGGGTACGACGTGCGCATCGTCGAAGGACGTGTCCGAGACGATACCGAGGCGTTCGGTCCACCGTTCGATCACATGGCCCTTCTCGTCGATCTCAAGAGACGCTATCTGGTCGACGTCGGGTTCGGTGATTTCTGTCGTCGTCCACTGCCCATGGCGGGCGATTCGCTGTCTGATGTGAGCGGGACCTACAGAATTACTCCTGCTGACGATCCCGGTCACTATTTCACACAGGAACAGACCGACAGCGAATGGACGCCGAGCTACCGGTTCACAACCGAGGAACGAGTGCTCGCTGATTTCATCGAGATGTGTGAGTATCAGCAAACTGCTGAAGAATCGGCTTTTATCGGCCGAACTGTTTGCACAATTGCAACCGGTTCGGGGCGGGTTACGCTCTCTGATGATACTCTAATTGTCACTGAAAACGGTGGAAAGCGGAGTGAAACCGTCAGTTCACAACAAAAACGGGCACGAGTTCTCGACGACTGCTTCGGTATCTCACTCTGAATCTTGGTCAACGTATCCATCTCACGTACTCACACTCGAATCCATGAGACGATCTCTTCGTATCGACTAGTTCCTGACTCCTGAAGTAATTCGGCAGGAATTTCGAATGCAAGCGCTTCTCGTCACGATGATTTACCGTCTTCTGTCACTGATTTCATCATAGATGGAAATGTAATGACCAGTAGATTTATAATGGTCTAATCAATTGTTTACCACTGGATTGGCACCATGGGTAAACAAGCGAGCCGTGGAACCCAATAGATCTGGAGTGAGACATCATGTCATCAGACACATACGTCGGCGCTATCGATCAAGGGACGACAGGAACGCGATTTATGGTTTTCGACCACGCGGGGAGGGTCATCACCAGTGCGTACGAAAAACACGAACAGCACTATCCGGAGCCGGGATGGGTCGAACACGACCCGATAGAAATCTGGCAGAAGACACAGGCTGTCATCACCACAGCGTTGGATGAAGCCGACGTAGATGCAACTCAGCTCGAAGCAATCGGGGTGACAAATCAGCGCGAGACGACAGTGCTCTGGGACCGTGACACGGGAGCACCAATCCACAACGCTATTGTCTGGCAGGATCGACGGACGACGGACCGGATCGAAGAACTTGCCGAGGCAGGCACAGTCGAGGAGATTCGGGACAAGACCGGTCTCGAAGCCGATGCGTACTTTTCAGCCACAAAAGCCGAGTGGCTGCTCGACAACGCCGACCCGATCAAGACACAGCGAGCACGACCAGCTGACCTCCGTGAACGTGCCGAAGACGGCGAAATACTGTTCGGAACGATTGACTCGTGGCTCATCTACAACCTCACAGGAAACCACATCACCGAGGTCACGAACGCGTCCCGGACTATGCTGTATAACATCCACGATCTCGATTGGGACGACGATCTCTTATCGGAGTTCGACGTTCCACGTGAGATGCTCCCCGAAGTCCGACCATCGAGCGACGATGAGTACTACGGACACACCAATTCCGACGGTTTCCTCGGGGCAGAAATTCCGGTCGCGGGCGCGTTCGGCGATCAGCAGGCGGCGCTGTTCGGCCAGACGTGCTTTGACGCTGGCGATGCGAAGAACACCTACGGTACCGGATCGTTCTTCCTCGCAAACACTGGAGAAGAGGCCGTCGAAAGCGATCACGGTCTGCTGACGACCATCGGTTTTCAGCGATCTGGCGAACCAGTCCAGTACGCACTCGAAGGCTCTATCTTCATCACTGGTGCGGCGATCGAATGGCTGGAAGATGTCGATCTGATCGAGGATGCACTCGTCTCCGAGGAAGTCGCTCGAAGCGTCGATTCCACAGACGGGGTGTATTTCGTTCCCGCATTCACTGGACTTGGCGCACCCCACTGGGATGGACGTGCGCGAGGAACGATCGTCGGAATGACTCGTGGCACCCGCCGTGCGCACATCGTCCGCGCAGCAATCGAATCCATCGCCTTCCAGACGCGGGATGTCGCCGAGGCAATGGAAGCCGATGCGGATATGGAGATCAGTCGGTTGAAAGTCGATGGTGGTGCGGTGAAGAACAACTTCCTCTGTCAACAACAAGCTGACATCATCGATGCGAACATCGTCCGTCCTGAGGTGGATGAGACGACTGCGCTCGGTTCTGCATACGCTGCTGGACTCGCTGTTGGATACTGGAATAATCTCGAAGAACTCCGGGACAACTGGCAGGTCGACCGGGAGTTCACTCCAGAGATGAACACCGACGAAGTCGACGCGAAGTACGACCGGTGGAGTGACGCCGTTGAACGGTCGCTCGATTGGGCCCGCGAGGAGGGCGAATAAAAATGGGGGTTGATATGGTTATCGAAGCACTCAGTGATCCTGGGCTTTGGATCGCCGCGTTTGCTGGTGGCGCGTTCGGTGCGGCGCTTGGCGCACTCCCAGCGTTCATTTTCACTGGCTTCATGGTCATCTTCGGAGAGGCTGCGAATCGGACCGGAGTGTTCCTTTCTTCTAACATTCCCGGTGTCTCTCCCGACGATATCGCCATCGGTATCACAGGAAGTGTTGCGTTCGGTCCCGTTTTCGGTCCACACGTCTCCTTTGCGGGCGGTGCTGCCGCAGCTGCATACGCCGCAGAAAAAGGCTACATGGATACCGGATTTGATTACCACGAAGCGAAAAATATCGCTCACGCGCTCGGGACGAAACCAGATGTGCTCGCCGTTGGCGGACTGTTCGGCATGTTCGGAATGGTCGTCGGCGAAGTGTCCGGCGGTCTCGGTTTGCCGTGGGACCCAATCGCGTTCGGTGTCGTCATCTCGGCTGTCGCTCACAGGCTCGTGTTTGGCTACTCGCTCATCGGTACTGTTCGGGGCAAGAACATCTTCGATATGACACCGTTCGAGCGGGGTGAGATGCACTCAACGGCCGAAGGCGGCAACATCGTCGCCGACGGAGGTGAGAGCGTAGAGGCGGCCGAAACCGGAACTGAAACTGAAACTGAAACACAGAAGACGAATGGGGACGAGGAGACGGTTTCCGACGGAGACACAGCCCCACAACGACTTCTCGTCGAACCGTGGCTTCCCCAACAGTATCGCTGGGCTGGCGTTGCGATGATTGGGCTGGTCGTCGGTATCCTCGGCGGATATCTGGTCGTTTCGACAGGGAGTGTCTTCCTCGGATTTGGCATCAGTGCCGCGACACTCGTGTTCTTGAACTGTGGTGTCGAGAATATTCCCGTGACTCACCATATCTCGCTACCAGCATCGACCGCAGCAGCGGCGTTAGCTGGTGGGACCGCATCGATGCCGATGGTTCCGTCGCTGGCAATTGCTGCGGTGTTCGGTATCAGCGGAGCGCTCACCGGTGAGATCGTCCAGCGAGTTTTCTACGCTCACGCAGACACCCACTTCGACCCGCCTGCGACAGCCATCGCCATCAACACGTTCTTCATCGGGATGCTGTTCCTCCTCGGCGTCTTTCCGGGTCCCTCTTGGATTCCGGTTCCGTGAGTGCGGACATGATCTTTTCGCACAGGTGTAATTTCAGGAAACCAATCTTGTCGTGTATCGTTCGGATATCCACCCCACTCGTCCCTCTGACATCACGATGGATCTGAGATCGCGCATTCGACGGCGACAGCACTCTGGCAACGACGCACAGCTCATACTCGATTATGACGCTGTCAATCCCGCTGTCCATGTCGAAGAGCCAACAGGTCGTGGTCCTGTCCTAGAACAGCTGCTCGATTACACTGATCCGATCTTTCACGGTCAGCTTCCTTCTCACGCTTACGTCTGGGGTCCATCTGGTTCGGGAAAATCAGCCGTCATCACAGCCCTTCTCACGCAGCTCGACAGACTCCTCTGTCGATCCCGGACGGCGATTCACACGACGACGCGTGCTCGACCGGACGGAACGCCGGCGTTCGTCTACGTCGACGCACGTCGTGCTCGAAGCGACTTCGGCTTGTATCAGACCATCCTCGATAGCGTGCTTGAGGAGTCAGTGCCAGAACACGGCGTCGGGGTCGATGCGATCAGTTCGTGGCTCAGCGAACATCTCGAACCGCGCGAAAACCGAGTGCTCGTTGCCGTCGATCACGTTGGTGAACCAGACACCTACTCGCTCTCGGAGCTCGCGGGGACGCTATCTCCGCTGAACGATTCACTCTCGTGGATCGCCGTCGGTCGGTCACCACCGGACGACCTCCCCGAAATACCTCCTGAGCACATCGAAATCCCTGCCTACGACGACCACGTTCTCGTCGATATTCTGACCGAGCGTGCCTCCGACGGCCTCTCTCAGCGAGCCGTCACGCACGAACAGCTGCGTCGCATCGTCAGATGGGGTGAGGGTAACGCACACAACGCACTGGCAGCACTGCTCAGCGCAGCG
The DNA here is from genome assembly GCF_023276375.1 of Halocatena marina. GTDB lineage: Archaea > Halobacteriota > Halobacteria > Halobacteriales > Haloarculaceae > Halocatena > Halocatena marina. The sequence goes on from NZ_JALLPK010000001.1 coordinate 3,847,559, forward strand.
AGCGTCGCAGTCGCTCACAATCGATCTCGTGTTATCGACGAGGATATTCAGACAGGGATGGACGCTGTTCCGCGCCCCTCGGTATCGCTCGCTCGGGTGCTGTGTCTCTCACAGAATCGTCAGTCCGTGCTGCGTCAACTCGTCGATCTGGACGACACAGAACGGGCTTCTGTCGACACCACAACAGAGACAATAGCACAAACCTCCGGCGTCAATCTGTCAGAGGCGACGGTCAAGCGCTTCTTGTACGAACTCGCCGAAACCGGCATTATAGAGCGCGTGACAAACGATACATCTCCGGGCATCGGTCGACCGCCGAGCCGACTCGAACCTCGATTTCCGACGCTCGTCTTTCGTCAACTGTACGATCTCCCTTCATGAGTGAGTATACTGTTACACACACCACGCTATGACTATACGGAGTCGTCTTTGTATTGTCCAACTGAGAGTCTCAAGTCAGTCTCTGGCTTCCTTCTACCGAAATAAAACAGAATAGGAGAGTTGCGCCGATTCCTACTCAGAAGTCAATAATACTCTTCTACTTCGTTCAACTTCCTATCAATTAGTAAAATGATTAAAATCGTCGGTGGATCTATACAAAGATTCCGAGCCAATAGCAAAATACAAAGTGCATAATATGGGATTTGGAGCTGAGACGGTGTGAAACCTCTCTCCGAGTCCATCAACCCTACATTCGGCTACGCCTCATTACCACTTCCACGCTCTCGGCTACGCTTTGCTCCGCCTGCGCTTTCGCTACCGTACCGCAGCTACAGGGCAACAGGAATCCGTAGTCCACACCAGCAGGTCAGTAGGGCCGATGAGAGACGGTCTTATCACAGGTCGTTGTAGGCTCGGAAAACGAGTCTCCGATCCTCGCTGAGTAGGCTACATACACTCTCATAGCCCACTACTCGTAGCTTTCGCGGATAGGAAATCATCTAATCAATGCCTGACTGTTCTCCAATCAGCTCTTAATCAGCTAATGTCTCCAGAAACCATTCGATTTTAAAAAATAAACAAACCTTCACAGTGGCACTCGCCAACTACGGGTTTTCATTTTCAGGTACGAACTCCTGACCGTTCCACTCGAATTTGACTAATAGGTCTAGGTCATTACCACAGGGCACGGACTCCGTTTGGTCAGGGTCGGCCGGATCGCCCATACCAACCTCCGCAGAGCCACTCATAGCGCCGCTCTCCACGAACTTCTCAATGTCTGGCCCGGCTTTGAGCTTCACTTCCTGGATCGGAACATCCGAAGTCCACGAGATCGCGACCGGTTCGGATGGGTCGTTATCCTTGAACTCAGTGGGAGTCACGGTCACATCGTCTGCACTGCCCTCTGTACCTGGTGTGACACAGAACGCAACGAAACTGATTGCCGGTCGCATATCGGGCGTTGTCGTTGGTGTCGGTGTTGGTGTCGGTGTTGGTGTCGGTGTTGGTGTCGGTGTTGGTGTTGGTGTTGGTGTTGGTGTTGGTGTCGGTGTCGTCGTCGGTGTTGGTGATGGCTTGACGGAGACTCCAGTGCTACTGGCATCGGCATTAGCGTTCGCATTATTATTGTTATTATTTGTATTTGTGTTCTCGAGATTGTTGGAGTTCTTGTTGTTGTTTTTATTTTTGACGATATTCACTGGATTGTTTTTTGACGTATCAGAGTTTTTATCTGAATTATCGTTTATTTTTGTGACCTTATCGAATTTCGGGACGTGCTTTGTACCGAATGATGCCCCGACGGCAGGTACAACGACGACTCCCACGGTCACACTCAGCACCATGAAAACTATCAATGCGGTTTGGGTTTTTTGTTTCATGATTGTTGGTTATATGTACAGGAACAAGCACCATCGAGTCCAATAGACAGCCCGAAGGCTCCTATGAACAGGTCGGTCTGCGTTCCTACTCGCGATATCCGAATACAGCCACTTCAAATTTTTTCTTTGTGTTTTATATATAAATTTATCCTGTCTAACTATGTTATTTGTAATTAATCAATGATAGTGCTATAAATCACTGGTGGCAGCGTGTTCATATCAGCCACTAACAGCGTTTTTAACCAACATCACTACTTTTGTTGTGGAACGAGAGATTCATGCTTCTATCATCTATCCCTCATCGTTCCGATCGAAGTATATAGAACGCACCATGGCTACACGTGGACACAGAATAGATCTGAGTGGAATTGGGCCGAACTCGAATTCTGATGTCATCACTATGGTTGCTGTAAGTCAGAAGGAGGCGGCGGGAGACATCACCGGGAATCACTAGTGATTCACACTTAATGTATAGACTTATAACGCGGGGAACAGAGGCACTGTACGATCTCGAAACGGGTTGAGTTTCGTACTGGTCGGTCACTCGCCCAGTCTCCAAAATATCAGAAGGAGTTCACTTATACTGGCGCAAACAGGAGGAATATCCCGTACGGAATCACGAACAGGAGGACGAACATCGCAAGCAGAATAGCGATGTATCCGAAGGTCGTTCCAAGCGCGGTCAGCCACGATGGATGCGTGAACTGGCCGAGGCGTGCTTGCTGTGTCATTACTCCACACTGGAACGCTCGCACAATAGAACTGTCGTTGTTATCGCTGCTACTCAGCCCAACGCGAACGTGTGGCTGTGAGAGAGTAAGATCAGATAGCGTAGAGAAGAGCAAAGCAGGAAAGGAAAAGGGAAGGATACTATGAGGTGGCTGTGTCGAACGGAGTGTATGAACCGTCGTCGTGTTGGGACGAGTCTCTACGCTGGATTTCTGTTCACAGTTCTCGGTCTCGTTGCGTGGGCAAGCGGGCAGCCGTTTATTTTTCCGAGTCTCGGGCCGTCTGCGTTCATTCTCTCGTTTCAACGCCGAGTTGAGCGAACTCGGCGGACGATCGTTGGAAGCCACGTCATCGGTGGCTGTGCTGGTCTCCTCGCGTACTCCTTACTCGCCACTGATGCTACGATTGTTGCGACATCTCCTGCATTCTCTGCAGACGGCCTCCGTCTCGCTGCAAGCGGTGTCGTATCGATTGTACTGACGAGCTGGGGAATGATTGCTACCCACACAAACCACGCACCGGCGTGTGCGACGACGCTCATCGTCTCTCTTGGATTGCTTTCGACGCCGGTTCAGGTCGCAATCATTGTGATAAGCGTCATCGTCCTTGTTGAAGTCCACTCTGTCGTGCTGTCTCTGTTCAAATGGACGGTCGGTGACAGCCACCCTGTGTACCGCGACTCGTGAGCACTACGTACTGATAGATTGAGTCACGAAACTCGATTGGATCTTGACGAACATTCACAGCTATCCACATCAAACCCTCATCAAGTACTCTCGTGTGTCAGCGCACGATATCTTCGATGCGGCGGGGTTCGCCCTCAAGCGTCGGACTCTCCTCGATGATTTTCAGCACTTCGTGATCTGTAATTGATGGATACGATTTTTCGATCGCGTTCTCAATGAGCTGTCGTTCGAGGCGGAATTCAGTTCCCTCGTAGACGACATCGACACCTTGTTCGTCGAATGATAAGGCAGTCATGCTCGGTCTTATTCACGGCGAAACAAAAACTTCGTCGCTCGTCAGCCGTGCGTCAGACGGTCCCAAGAGATTATAGCCCCGTCGTGGTAACGCTAGTCCGTGTCGATTCGCGGTGATACGCTTGACCGGCTCGTCATTCCAGATGAAACGACGGTCGAAGAACACGATCTCGTGACCGATGGAGACATCATCATCGGTGGGCAGAGTACGGTCGAGTTCGGGGTGCGCGGACGCAGCGTTATCGCCGGTGAGCGCACCGTATTCGGTGGTTCTATCGAGTCGACAGATGACTGTCGGCTCGATATGTGGTGTGATGTTCACGGAAACGTTCTCGTGGGTGCAGACGCCTACATCGGAGAGCGGGCGCGCATCGGGGGCCAACTCGTTGTTTCCGGTGACCTCGATATCGGCGATGAAGTAGACATCGAAAAAGGCTTCGAGGCGAGTGGTTGGATCATTATCCGGAATCCGATGCCAACCATCGTCTTCCTGTTCCTGTATCTCTCGCATTTGTTGCGGCTCGGTGAGGAGGAAGCGGCTGCAGAGGTTGCAAACGAGTTCTTGGGCGAACAAGATGACGCACTCGTTATTCCTCGTGGCTCACACGTGAGCGACGATATGTGGCGCGTCTCGACCCCGGGTGTTATCGGCAACGGCTGTCGGTTACACGGGAATATCAGAGCGGCATCGCTCACTGTCGGTGAGGACAACGACGTGTTCGGGAGCCTCAGAACGAAACGCTGTATCACGATCGGGAAAGGGACCCGTATTCACGGCGACGTAACCACACGGCACGGCACGGTCACCGTCGCCGAAGGCGCGGAGGTGCTCGGCGATATCTCCTGTGGTGATCTCGATCTGCACGATAGAGCGACCATTGACGGCGCGATCCGTGCGAGCGGCGAGATGTCGATTACGAACGATTCCATCCACGAAACCATGTAATGGAGGTGTGGAATCGAAAGGCACTCTCCGACGCCGACCCTGTACGGTGTATGGTTTCACTCTCCCTCTCGCTTGCCCTTGCCGGAAAGCCCAATGCCGGGAAGTCCACGTTCTTTCGTGCGGCGACGCTCGCAGATGTCGAAACCGGTAACTACCCATTCACAACGATCGATCCGAATAGAGGTGTGAGTCACGTCCGCACGGAATGTCCTTGTCTTGCACGTGAAGAGCGCTGTGACAGCGACAACTGCCACGACGGCATTCGCTTTGTTCCAGTCGAACTGCTCGATGTAGCGGGACTCGTCCCCGGTGCGCACGAGGGTCGAGGTCTCGGTAATCAGTTCCTCGACGCTCTCTCGAACGCCGATTGTGTCATCAACGTTGTCGACGCCAGTGGTGCGACGAATGCCGAGGGTGAACCGGTCCCAACTGATTCGTACGACCCCGTTCAGGACGTGGATTTCATCCAACAGGAGATGGACCTCTGGCTCGCGGGAATCGTTGATCGAAACTGGGAAACCGTCGAACGTCAGTCCCGATCGCCCAACTTCGACCTCGAAGACGCGCTGACAGAGCTACTGACCGGCTTCGGCGCGAGCGAGCCGAAAGTCGCATCAACGCTTCGTGCGGTCGACTATTCTGACGATCCACTCTCGTGGGACAGCGACGATCGTGAACGACTGGCGCGTGAGCTACGCGCCCGCACAAAGCCCATCATCGTCGCTGCCAACAAAGCAGACACCGCCTCAACAGAGAACATCGAACGACTCCGCGAGACAGGAAGCCGCGTGACTCCGACCACAGCAGAGGGTGAGTTTGCTCTCCAACAGGCCATGAACGCGGGCGTCATCGAGTACGATTCTGGCGATCCAGATTTCACCGTCGTCGGTGATCTTACGGACGAACAAGAACGCGGATTGGAACGGATTCGTACCGTGATGAGCGACTGGGGTGGAACCGGCGTTCAGGAAACGTTGAACACGGCCGTCTACGATCTTCTCGATCATATCACCGCTTATCCTGTTCAAAACGAGACGAAGTGGACCGACGGGCAGGGAGTTGTTCTTCCTGATGCCTTCCTCCTCCCGCGTGGGTCGACCCCGAAGGATCTCGCATACGCCGTCCACTCCGATATTGGGGACGGCTACCTCCACGCGGTCGATGCACGTTCTGGACGACGCGTAAGCGATGAGTACGAACTTGAAGAAGGAGACGTGATCAAGATCGTTAGCACGGCTACGTGACATCCTCACGCCCCTTGTATCCCGACACATAGTTCGTGGTGTGCTCGGTCGGCACAGCGTGAACCATGATTCGAGAGCTGATTAGTATGAGAGAAATGGAAAGACTCATCTTCTAATTATTCTGTTATATAACTGATTAAAAATATATGAAAAATACACGCGCTCTTGTTGAGCGTGTTTCTGTCAAAATCCGTCGACGATTCGGTGTTTGGTCAGCATTCGTCGAATTCTGCGCTGCAACTACTTTTGGTTATCATGAATAACTGTGCTATATCGTATCCTTAGAACAGAATGTAGCTCCGGTTCACGTGGAGACTAACATATGATGATTATTTTATATATTTGTGGGATTGATGTCATATTATGAACGTTCAAGTTATATATTATTGCCACAATTACGCCACTCTCCAACGAATACAGACGGACTGTGAAATGGTTTCTTCGAACAACCACTATCTGTTGTTCGAATACATATCAGATGTTGCAGACGAACCTGGGGGCACAAGACTCATGCCTATGTAGAATACAATTTAGTGTGGGCGTCGGTCACACAGCGACTATGTGACGTGACGGTTTCATCCAAACCCCCGGCGTCCGAACCGGTATAGTCCAAACGTCACTGTCGCGCTCCATAGCCAATCAGCCCCCTTCTGGCCTATGGTATTTTTTCCGAACCCGACAGTAGTGTGTCGATAGTACTGTTAGACGAATGTCCATCGTGCCGTGTACTGTGCGTTGTCTGTCAGTTGATTGCGCCCGTTTCGCGCAGTTGTTCGAGTATTCGCTGATCGTAGCCGACCGATCGGAGGACATCATCTGTGTGCTCGCCGTGTGCTGGAATCGATTCGTCTGGTTCGGGTGTATCGATCACGGCTGGAAATCCAATCCGTGGTGCCTGATCCACATCACGTCGTATTATTCCTCGTTCGTTGAACTGCGCCGCCTCGACTGCCTCTTTTGGTGTGTAAACGCCGTCGACGGTTGCGCCGTCGCCAACGTTTTCCCATTCTTCGCGCGTTCGCTCTCTGAATATCGATTCGAGTTCTTCTCTGAGCGCCTGCATCGTTGCCGGATCGGTGTTCATGTGCTCTGAGACGAGATCCTCGCGTTCTACGGTCTCACAGAAAGCTTGCCAGAACTTTGGTTCGAGCGCGGCGAGTGTGACATACGCCCCGTCAGCAGTTTCGTACGTATCGTACCACGGAAAGTCGCCTGTAAGCGGCGTTGCGCCGGGTCGTGGGTTTTTACCGGCAAGCGCTTGGGGTGCGATTACTTGTGAGAACGACAGGGCAACATCCGTCATTGCCACATCGATGTACTCACCGTCACTATTACCGAGTTCCCGCGAACAAAGCGCACCAACGATAGCGAACGCCGCGAACAATCCTCCAGCCATATCCGCTACTGGGTAGCCGGGGACCTGCGGTTTCGAAGACTCGTCCTCGCGGGTCATATCAAGCAGTCCTGCCCGTCCGACGTAGTTAAGATCGTGTCCTGCGCGTTCGGCGAGCGGACCGCTTTGACCGTATCCCGACAGCGAACAGTAGACGATTGACGACTTGTGTTCACGGACGCTGTCGTAATCGATCCCAAGCCGTTCGGCGACACCTGGCCGGAAGCCTTCGAACACCACATCCGCATCGTCAAGCAGGCGATAGAACGCGTCCCGTCCGCCGTCCGTTTTGAGATCGAGCGCAACGCTTCGCTTGCCTCGGTTGACGCCGTCGAACACCGCTCCGACACCACTGTCGGTCACGGGCGGCATATAGCGCGCGTAATCACCGCTGTCGGTGTCCTCTATTTTGATCACGTCTGCGCCCGCATCGGCGAGTAGCTGTGTCGCATACGGTCCCGGAAGGAGGCGTGTGAGATCTAACACACGAACGCCGTCGAGTCGCATACTCCGACGTCGCTACCAGCGACTGTAAAGCCACGCGATCAACATCATTCTCATTCACAAAATCCGTTGTCATTCTGTCACCTCTCTCTCGGACGCTAAAACGACTGCCGTCTCGAGCTATCCGCCGATCTCTGATTCAATTCATGATGGCCAGAAAGCATTTATAAAACATGGTTATTGTTGCTCTCGTAATGCAACAGTCCTCGATGGAACTCAGTCGTCGATCGTTCCTCACGAACACCGCTGTCGGTTTGGCTGGCCTTGGGGCGCTCGGTCACGGATCGGTCCGCACAGCCGCTGCCTCGAATCAGTCGACCCCTGTGCAGGGTGAATGGCCACAGTACAGGGCAGGCCCGGCTCACTCAGCCCGGCTCACCGATGACACTGGACCCACAGGAGACATCGAACAGGCGTGGTCAACGAGTCACGATCGCATTCATGATGGAGTAGCGGTCATCGACCAGACGGTCTACGTTGGTGGGAAAGAGCTGATTGCGGTGAACGCACAGAACGGTCAGACTCGTTGGTCATTCGAGCCAGCACCCCCGGAAATCGAGGATCCCGGAGAACCACTGATCCCCGATGTCGATTCGCCAGCCGTACTGGATGGAACGGTCTATGCGAGCGTTGGGTTTGGTCCCTACGACGGAGGGACGTACGACGCCGCGCTCATCGCGGTCGATGCGAACACCGGGAAGCGCCGCTGGCGGTTCGATACCGATGACGCATCTTCATTACGAATGGCTCCGGTCACGGTCACAGACGATACCATCGTGACGAGTATTCCCCGAGGGTACAATGACAGGACTGTAACCGCATTCACCACTGATGGGGAGATTCGCTGGCAGACACCGATCGACGATATGTTTTCAGGCGCTCTCCCTGTCACCGATGGACGAGTGTACGTTCCCAGCGCGGCAGGCGTTCAGGCGCTCGATCTAGAGACCGGTGAGACCGTCTGGACAGCACTCCCAAGGGTCAAATTCGATCCCGCAGCCACTCCGATCGTTTCTGACGGAACACTGTTCGTAGCTGAAGAGGGCGAACCGGGCGTAACGCTCATCGCGCTTGATGCGGCAACCGGTGCGGAGTACTGGCGCACCGCTTATGCGCCGGACACGTACCCCAACCTGAGGATCGGATCGGCGGACGAGAAACAGGTGTACATTCACGTGAACGGGATCGACGCCGACGTCATCGCGCTTGATCGAACAGATGGGGGTGAGCGCTGGCGAGCACACGTCGAGCAGCGGGACGTACCAACAGATGGCTTCGCACGGGTTGGTGAGCTTCTCTACGCCGGTGCGTCTGCTATCGATCCCACTGACGGTACGATCGTCTGGGAGCGACAGCTACCCGTTACGGGCTATGGGTGGCGTCTGAGTGCTGTCACCGGCGGACAGGCCTATCTCAGTGGTGCGGAACTCGTCGTCTTCTCCGGTACTGGACACCCGTAGTGTGCCCTTCCTGATCGAGTATGGCTGTAGCGTAGCGATCAAAACAAATCCAGCCCGAGCAGTTCCTGCTGAATTGCATCACCGGCCCTGATGTGACAGTCTGCTTGCGGGTACGAACTGCACAGCAGTGCGTAGCCGTCTTCTCGCTGATCAGATTCAAGCGCCATCCCGTCGCTCTGGTCGATTTCTCCGTCGAGTAGCTCGGCAACACAGCTAGTGCAGTTTCCGTTTCGACAGGAAAACGGAAGATCGAGTCCCGCCTCGTGGCCCGCATCAAGAATGTACTCGTTCTCGTCGACTGATACTGTCGTCGTGTCACCGTCGAACTCGATGGTGACGTCGTATTCCGTGCTCACGATTGTTCTCAGATTAGAGCTTTTGTCTGAGTTTGTACAGTTCGAGCGCCTCAAGACGTGGATCACCAGTGCTCCCGGTATCGTCTTGGAGGCTCGCACCACTCACCATTTCGTTGAATGAGGTGCTCACACCTTCTTCTTCGAACGTCGAGTCCATGATATACGCGACGTTCTCGCGTACCTCTTCGGGAGATTCACCGAGTTCCTCGGCAGCCGTTTCGATCGCCTGATCGACCTCCTCGTCAGTCGCAGTGAACTCCGCTCCGCGGGCAAGTTCACGTAGTTCTCGATCGAGTGCCATCTCAGTTTCCTCCGTCGGTTGCAACAGGACGCTTTCGCTGGTAGTGCTGTTCTCGTTCGTCGATTCGTTTCTGTAAGTCCCACTCTTCGATTTCTACGTAGCGGTCACGGACGACGCTGATGACTTGCATGTAGTCAACATCGAGTCCGAGCGTTTCGTTGTACATCCCGTCGATGAGGTTGCCACCGCGTAATAGGACCTCGTTGAAATCGAGACCGAGCGGGTCATCCAGTGCGTCAGTAAACATATAGCCAAAGTCAGCCATGTACGGCACATCCGCATACAGCGTGTCGACGATGCCCTTCTCGACGCCCTGAAACTGTGGTTTCCCAGCTCGCTCCTTCGCAATGAGTTCTTTGAGGAGTTCGACGCCGTGGGTGATGTGACGACCTTCATCGGTGCTGATGAATTTGAAGGCGTAGTTCAACAGCGGGAGATTCGCTCGTTGGGGGAATCGGCTGATCGCGCTTGCCCCGACGCGCGCAAGAATCCCCTCGACGTTCAGGTGGTAGTTCGCTGCCGCCTTGGCGATATCGACGGGATCGAGCGTGCTCGCGGCCTTCGCTGTCAATAGTCCTTGATGCTCGAACACCTCACCCAGACCGGTCGCCTGCACCACCGGAATGCGTGTTCCGCGCCGTGGATCGAGGTCGTTGTAGTTGTCTCGGTCGTCCATCACCTCCTGCATGTAGATGTCGAGAAACTGCGTGTGCTTGTGCTCGGTGAGCGTGAGCATTGTCATGTACATCTCCTTTTCCGTGTTCGAGTCCAGACACGGTGCGCCCATAATGCGCTGGAGATTCGTCGCAGCGTCCCCGGCAACTTCTCGCTCGCCGTCGAGAAAACCCGAGAGGAGATATCGTATCTGATCCCGTTCGTCCTGTGAAAGCGATTTCCACGACTCCCGATCTTGTTCGAATCCGATCTCATCGAACAGCTTCTCGACGTTCCACGTCCCGAGTTCAACTCCCTTCTGGAACAGCTGATACCACTTGCTCCCGGTATCTACCCGCTGTCCTGTGAAATCTGATTGGAGAACCTGTGACATACGGGATATCATCACGCACAGATCCGCATTAGGGTTCGGCCACGCATGCGTGGTAATTTAAAGTCCGTGAGATAGCACTTTCGAGGAAATTAAAAAAGAAAGTTTGTCTCTATCCGTCCAGCAGTGTCGCCTAACTCCTGTGCAGCCTCCGGATATAAGATGACGTTCGTGATCGATCCATCGAGGCTCATATCTTGTGACATTACTGATTCGATGACATCAGTGCCGTCGATGAGATCGTTCCATTTCGAGTACGGAGCTGTCAGCACGAATCCAGCGGTGCGTTCCTCTGTCTGCTCAAGTACCTCCGCCGTGCGACACCTCCCATCGTAGAGATCGAGGTACGTATACACTGTCGAACCGTCGAGATATCGATCCAGTTGATCGAGGAGATTTGCGAGATCCTCGGGATACTCAGAACGGAGGTCAGGCCACGTCACACGAGGTGCATCCTCGATCGTCGTTCCACAAAGCGCGCTGATGAAGCGTTCACGTTCGTTTTCGACGTGCTCCTGTTCTTCGAATCGCTCTTCGAGAGCGGATGGAGCGTCGGCGATCAGTTCCTCGATGCGTTCCTCAGAGAGCGATGCGAGGTTTTCCCGAAGCGATTCAGAGAGATCCTCCGGAAGATCGCCGATGGTCGTCTCTGCAGTCGGGAGATCTGTGATTTCAAAGACGAAATCCCCCTCGAAATCGACACCCCATCCCTCACTCATCGTCTCGTATGTTTCGTTGTCATTCAGCCGCTCGCGGTAGGCCGCCAGCCATTCGCGCGACGGAAACCAGTACGCCATGTACGTGGTCTCTGCGTGTCCATTCGCATGAGGATGAGGGCTCGGATAGGGGGCCGTTTATTTACGCGATTGAGCGATAGAATTTCCCTGAACGTGTCGAACTCTCTCGTTATCACGAATTGATCTAGTCAGGCGGGACGACCGAGCGTCCAGAGGAACATCGGCGTTTGGCTGGCGGCGCGGGGGCTGAAGAACTCGGTTACCTCCTCGTCGTAGAACGTTAGTCCGGTCGCACCGAGATCGCGGTGGGCGTACGCCGCGAGGTAGAGTCGTCCGGCAGTAAGCGCCGCTTCAAACTGTGCGAGGCGATAGCCGCGGTCACCGAACTGGTCGGTGACTGCATCGATGTCCGAAAGGAAAAACGCGCACAGGCCGGCATCGGCCGCGAGGCCCTGATCCAGTGCGAGGTGACCGGCCTCTCGACGAAATGATCCCTCTCGAAGGAGTTCGATCGTTCCGTCCCCCTCGTCCGGATGATAGTGATACGCCCCGCTCGGAACGTTTTGCACGTCGTTGATGAGGAGATAACAGTCGGTGAACTGGAGCGATGGCCCCGACGGATCGCGCACATCCAGTGGGACGCCACGAACCGCGCGGTCGAGGATTGTCGACACCTTGCGAAACGACAGGGGATCACGAGTGTATTTGCGACAGGATCCACGACGTCGGATCGTCCAGTGCAGCGGCGTCTTCGCCGCTCGCTCATCATCAACTGGTTCGAGATCGATTCGCCATCCATCACCTCGGGCCGTTCCACTGTTCGAGTCCGGTCGAGTCCTCTGCCAGTCACGCACGGCGTTCTCGTCCTTGAGCGTCGAGGCGCTGAAGGCTTCCTGAATCAGTTCGTACTCCACCCGTTTCTCCGAGAGAGGACGCGTATCGGGATCGATCGGCTCGATGGCGGGCGTATCGGGCACTTGCTCATCCATTCCGACAGAGACGAGTGCGATTGGACCCTCATGGGCGGGATCGATTCCGAGCACATCAGCGACTCGATCGTCATCGAAGCCCAAAGCCGCGCGCGCAGGAATATCGAGCGCGTGTGCGGTGGCAAGCAGATTGGCAAGAACAGTTCCCGAATCCCAGAACGCGTGGCGATACGCTCGTGCGCGGTATTTCCACGCGTTTCGCCACCATGTCGAGGTTGCGACAATTGTGAGGGGCGCAGACCCTGCTTCTGAAAGCGCGCCGCGAAAATCCCCTCGCCGGAGTACATCGAGCGAGAGCGTTCGTGGATCGAAGTGATAGACGCCGGACGCAAGAGTAGGAAGCGACCCACAGATCACGTACAGGTTTATGTGATAGAGCGCGCCTGTACAGGCCGCAGCTCGAAAGGGAATCTCTCGTTTTCCTCGTTGAATCGTTTTCGTGATCCCCGACGAAAGGTAGCACAACTGCGTGAGCACAGCACGATCGAGCGGATGAGCACGCGTCTTCGACGGTGAGTGCTGATCGAACTCCGGATCTGATCTCGAATCTGTGTCTGCGTCGTATCCGGTGATTGCGCGTAACGTCGGGAGCTGTGACGGGCGAATATTAGATGACAGCTCGACGGACGGGAGGTTCTCGTAGATCTTGTACGGGATCGGTTTGTTCTCAAAATCGAGACTGAAGCTGTTGTTGCGGATCGCTTCTGGAGTGTGGCTCGTACGCTCGTGGTAGGACAGCGCTGACGTTCCGCGTGACATAAGTTGACAGTACGATTGGATGGCACAAAAGCAGGGTGGCGGCTACGAACTTGCTGTCGATCAATCAGTAGTCATCGATGCTCAGCTATCGGATCGCCAATTACCCTCTAAAAGTCCGTACGAATACAGATTCCAGTCTATCTTCTCCTGTCTTGTAATGTTCGATACAATTATTCACATCGATCAGTCATCGATTGTATGGAACTCGACCCGAGTGAGCAGGATTCTTCGGCCACATATCGGATTGTTTCGAGCACGGTCACACCTCGACCGATCGGTTGGATCAGCACACGAAGCGCTGACGGTGTCGACAATCTCGCGCCGTACAGTTACTTCAACGCCATCAGCTCCTCGCCACCTGTTGTGATGTTCTCGGCGGGACGTACGGAGGGAGAACTCAAGGACACTCCGAGAAACGCCCTCGATTCGGAGGTATTCGTGTATAACTTAGTGACAGAGTCGGTTGCGGCCAAGATGGACAAAACGAGCGCTTCGATCGACGCCGATGAAAGCGAGTTCGAGATGGCTGGGATCGATCGGGAAGAAGCGGCAACGATCGATGCCCCCCGGGTCGCAAACGCCCTCGTCAGCTTCGAGTGCACGCTGTACGATTCGATGGAGATCTACGGAAACACGGTGGTTTTCGGAGAAGTTGTGTACATCCACATTGACGACGAGGTCCTTACTGATGGAGCGATCGACACCCGGAAGATAGACGCTGTCGGTCGTCTCGGTGGCCGATTGTACACTGCGACCGATAGTATGGACCTTCAGCGATGGAACTGACAGCGATACCACCACCAAAACGCGGTTAATCGCTGCAATCTACTGGCTTGCGACTGGACTGCTGTTCGCTACTCGCGTCAATTATTCCCATTTCCTGGGTTTTTCTCGATGATTTCGATACCAGAGATAACAGGATTCTCCACTCTGTGATGGAATCGAATCGTGAGACTTCCATCGTCTACGGTCGTCTCGAAGGATTTGACCGCCCCCACGTCGTGGCCGTGCTCGACGAATGGCTCGTAATTTTGCAGGGCAGTTTTGTTCTCAATGACGACGTCGAACGAACGGGGGCCTTCCTCACTGTACGACTCCTCAGACGGCCGCCCCGACTGTCCGGACGTGAAAAACGGTTCAACGACGTAGATTCGAACTTCGTATACGCTGTTCGGGTCAGCGGGGAATCCCCATTCCATCTCTTTTTGCCACAATTTGGGTTTGCGAGAGAAGCGGTATGTCTTGAACAGCGATTGAGGCGTTGTCGCTGAGACGGCGTTCTCGACAGTGATCGGGTCCGGTGTGTCGTTGACGACCGTATCGGACACCCTGTGGTTCAGATACGTCGAAGGAGCGTTTTCCTGATCGGCCAGCCAGTCTGGACCATTGTCAGTGGCTTTGAGTCTCGGACCACCAACATTGATACGGTAGATCGTGGTGTCGCTCGGTTCACTCGTTGCAGTTGCCGTCGGCACAGGCATCTGTCTCTCAGTTTCTGTCGGGTCCGGAACGGGCGAAACACTGTCCGTCGGAGACAGTGATGTCGAATTGGTATCAGTGAGACCGCCAAGCGGCAGTCCGGGAACACCGACAAGGACGATGATGCTGCCGAGTAAAAAGACACCACCGAGACCAAAGAGTGCCCACTGGAGCCAGTTATCCGAATCCTGAGTGCGGGACGATTGATCGTACGGTGGTGAGCGCGACACAGTGTACACCAAGATGTTCTTTCCGGCACAGCCAATTATACGTCACGTATTTCCGATGTGGGTGTATGATCAATTCTCGAAAATCACCATCTATGTGTGATGTGTGCCGTAACATCGCGACGAGTACGGTGATCGAGAACGGCTGTGTGAGAATATTGTCTGCGGTCATCGAGACAGCGTATCGATCGTGGGATCCCGAGTCGGGATAGTCCTTAACGTACAAGAGGCGAAATGTCGTATGGAAACGTATGGTCTCGGACCTTGCAGAGCAAGAGTGCGAAGCATGTACCTCGGAGGATGAACCGCTCACTGAATCAGAATACGAGGCGTACCTGACTGACCTCGCTGATGACGTCTGGGAGGTCGTCGACGAGCATCATCTCGAAGGAACGTACGCGTTTGAGGATTTCCGTGACGCACTCGAATTCACGTACGAAATTGGTGAGTTGGCCGAAGAAGAGTGGCACCATCCCGATATTCATCTAGCGTGGGGCGAGGTGCGCGTCGAGATGTGGACGCACAAAATCGATGGGCTTCACAAGACAGACTTCGTAATGGCGGCACGGATGGACCGTATCCACGACGACTACGCCCCCGAGTAAGCGCACCGCTCGGGTCGGTTCCCGTCAATACGGTCACTCCGCCCACGGTGTCGTGTTTTTGCGGACGATTTTCGCCTCGTCCTCGTATTCAATCTCGGTGAACGAACAGTTCTCTGCCCGGTTGTGCAGTACCGATTCAGCGATCGACAGTCCCTCGATGTGTCCTATCAAGAGACGGATCGGACCTCCGTGCGTCACGACGAGAATAGTTTCTGATGGGGAACTCGCTGTGAGCAGCTCTTGCCAGCCAGAGACAACACGCTCTGAAACTTGAGCAAGGCTCTCGCCGCTATCGGGAATTCGGTCGGCTGCTTTTGCCCCTGCTTCTCCGAGTCCAAACGCAGGAAAACGATCGGCAACCGTTTCGTACGGGAGGCCTTGATACACGCCCAAATCGCGCTCACGCCACGCCTCGTCGAACTGGACGGAAACATCGATCGTCGATTCTACCGCTGTCGTTGTCTCACGGGTGCGCACCAGATCCGACGAGACCACCCGATCGGGTGTGATTCCGTCCGTATTGAGATACGCGGCTGCACTATTGGCCTGCTCACGACCTTGGTCGTTCAACGGGACTGGTGCCCATCCTTGTAGCCGACTCTCGCGGTTCCACGCCGTCTCCCCGTGTCGCATGAGAACGATAGTTGTCATTCGTACTGTATTGATTATCGTTGAGTATGTAGTTATACCGGTCATGATGATGACGATAACTGATCTCGTTTCTTATCGTAGCGGACAAACTGCTATCTATGTTGGATAATGAATAGAATCAAGTGAGAGCGGCTACCACACAGTAATCCACAGAATCAGATGGTCGAATAATGTCCGAAAACACGCGACAGACGACGTTTAGTACGTTTCTCGATGAGGGAGGGTCTCTGGAGGAGATCGACTGGACATTTAAAGGTGCTGATACGTCATATCTCACACACGGTCTACACAACTACCCTGCCCGGATGATACCACAGATTCCAGATACACTTCTCAGCTATTACAAGTTGTGTGGAGTGATTGAGACCGGTGATACGGTGTACGATCCCTTCAGCGGGAGCGGAACGACCGCTGTGGAATCACGTCTCCATGGCTTGAACGCACAGGCGAACGACATCAATCCGCTTGCCTGCGTTCTCAGCGAGACGAAAGCCTGTCCAATCCCGCGTGAAACGCTTCGATCACTCCGCGACGATCTGCTTTCTAATCTACGTGCTGAGCTGCACACAATTCGAGAGCAGTATCAAACGGGAACATTGACGTTTGCTGATGAACCGCAAGTACGGGACGGGTGGTTTCCGGAACCGCAATTATACGAACTGTGGTATATTCGCCGACAGCTTGATCAGGCCGAAGAATCGTACGGAGAGGATGTCACCCAGTTCTTTCGAGTGGCGCTCTCATCCATCACGCGCACCGTAAGCTACCAGCGCAACGGAGAGTACAAACGGTACCGGCTCCCCGAGGAGAAGCGGAAAACCCACGGTCCTGATGTGTTCGATCTGTATCGCTCGAAAGTAGCGGCGAACTACAAACGCATGCGAACGTACAGCGACCGGGTCGATCACTCGCTCGATACCACAATTCACTACGCTGATTCCCGGACAGCGACCGCAAATGAGGAGAACACGATCGAAGAAAACAGCGCTGATATCGTGATCACTTCACCACCGTACGGCGATCATCGGACGACCGTCGCGTACGGACAGTTCAGTCAGGACCCTGCGATCATCGCTGGACGATACGGATACGACGAAATGAAAGCGGTCGATAAAACCGGGCTCGGTGGGCCGAATAGTGATCTCAAACCGATCGAGGCGTTGGAGGAATGGTCCCCATCGTTCGGTGCAACGATGGACGCGCTCCGGGAAACAGACGGTCGGGCAGACGACGCAATGGATTTTGTTCGGGATTACTACGAAGTCATGAACGACGTTGCGAAAGTTCTGAAATCCGGACAGCCGTCGGTTTGGGTGGTCGCAAACCGAACGATGAGTCGGGTGAACATTCCGACCCACTTAATCACACGAGAACTGTGCGAACACGTCGGGTATGAACACGAATCGACGCTCCCACGTGAAATTCCAACAAAGACGCTGCCGTGGGAGAACGCACCAGAGAACATCGAAGGCGTAACGGGTGATGCAATGGCAAGTGAGAACATCGTGATTCTCACCGCACCATAGCGTCCGAGTGATCGCTTTCGTTGTCGTCCGTCGTGCAGATAGAGTGCCTCAGAACTCTCGTTCGTTCATTATTATGACACAAGGCAGAGCTATCTACAACAATGCCTTTGTGATCAAACCCCATCCCCACTGTATGGGTAAATCGTTGCTCGTTGTAGGGTGGGACGCTGCTACACGCGCACACCTGTCTGGTGATCTCGATCTTCCTTTTTTCAATTCGCTCTCTGCCTCCGACACGCTTCTTCCTGAGCCGATCTGGCAGAATCGTGAGGTGGATAGTGGCACCGCGTGGACGACGATAACGACTGGTCTTTCGATGTGGGACCACCGAGTCGCTACTCTCACTGGAATGGTTGAACACCCAAACGTGTTGCGTGCTTTCTCAAAGTTTGATACGTTAATCCCACGTAATCTATTCGGCGTCCCTGCGCGGATTTGGGCCCGTAAACACATCCTGGGCAAACAACCGACAAACGACGATATACGATACAAACGCGTCTGGCACTATCTTCCGAACTCACTCTCGTTTGCGGTTCCACTTACATATCCTCCTAAACCAACGGACGGCGTCACCGTGAGTGGATTTCCGAGTCCGAGTGTGACCGTCCAACCAGACCAATTAGAAAAAGCAGTCCAACAGCGATACGACGGTGAGCCACGTCGTACGCACAACTCGAACGGAGGGTTTGATGAGAGTTATACTGAAGATCTATTTTCTGTTCACAAACAGGAGGTGGAGACTGTCTGTTGGCTCGATGAACAGACTGAGTTTCAGTTCTACTTCGTTGTGTTCACACTCCTTGACCGCCTCCTTCACGTTGTTGACCGAGGGGATGAAGATATCGAACGAGCGTATAAACGTCTAGATACGTCGACTCGAACGCTCATCGATCAGATCGATCCGGATGATGTCCTCATTCTCAGTGATCATGGAATGCGCTATGCACCTCGTGGAAAATGGAGACATATTCACGATGAAAAACAAGGAATTTGGGCAGGAACGACCGATTTCGGGCTCGAAACACACCTCGATGTGACTCCCACAATACTCGATTACTATGGCGTCTCGATGGACGACCCGACCTATGATGCCGAGACTGTCGTTGAGAATACAGATGAAATCGAAGACCGGCTGAGCAATCTCGGATACTTGTAAAATTCTGTCAGAACCAACCAGTCACGAATGCGTGGCGTACGTGAGTCGGCTCTCTACGTTTCTGCAGAGTACCGACAGAGTATCGATGCGCTAGCAGTGTTGATGTTAGTCGACGCTCGGATAGTCTGTGTCGAATACGTCCGCGCTGACTGTTTCGTCAACAGCACCGTCATCGTCTTTCTCGACGGCAACTCCGTGGTCGCTCTCGGTGTTGTCTGTCTCATTTGTCTGCTCGTTCGCTGGACTCACGCTTCCCGTCTCGTAGCCGTGGAGATCGAGCGTGACGTGATCGAATCCGATATCGGTGAGATGTTCGCGCGCCGCTTGCACAAACTCGCTGTCGAGCGCACGGTCGAGTTCGTCCTGCCCGACTTCGATGCGCGCCAGCCCGTCGTGATCACGCACGCGGAACTGTTCGAAGCCCCACGTTCGGAGGAGTCGTTCTGCTTTTTCGATCCGCGTGAGGCGAGATTCGGTAACCGACAGTCCCGTCGGAATGCGTGAGGAGAGACACGCCATCGCTGGCTTGTCCGCAACTGACAGCCCATAGTCTGCTGCGGCCTCGCGGACCTCTGATTTTGTGAGATCGTAGACGAGCAGCGGCGAGAACACCTCAAGCTCCTCGACGGCTTGTAACCCTGGTCGGTGGCCGTCTCCGGGATCGGATGCGTTTGTCCCATCACAGACCGTTCCGATCCCGAGTTCGCGCGCGGTCTCGTACATCTTTCCGAGCCGCATCGTTCGGCAGTGATAGCATCGTTCCTCGTCGTTGCGCACGAAATCGGGATTGTCGAGCTCCGAAAACTCGACGACCTCGTGGCGGATTCCGATTTCTTCGGTCACCTGCTCTGCGTGAGAGAGCTCCTCGATCGGCAGCGTTTCACTCTTTGCGGTACAGGCAACTGCCTGCTCTCCAAGCGCATCGTGAGCGAGAGCAGCAACGACGCTCGAATCGACGCCACCAGAAAAAGCGACGAGCACACCATCCCGAGAAGCGAGATCATCGCGGGCTGCGGCTAACTTCTCCTCTAGGGTCATGATCTCTCTTTATGGCGATAGACAAAAAGGACGTTGGACGTATTTCATCCCAGTAGCCGTGCCGATTTCGTTGAGTATGATTACATCAGTAAAATATTCTTGATAATAATGGTTGAATATATATTATTTGTTGCTAAGTGCGTGGTGCGGAGCGGTGCAGTTTTCTGTTTTGGTGTCGAGGAGACAGCCGATGGACTTGGAGACCGTCCCGGGTGTCGGCGCAACGACCGCCGAACAGCTCGCCCAGCTCGACGATCCCGAGCGTGCGCTCCGGGAGGGTGATGTCGCCGCAATCGCCCGTGCACCACAGATTAGCGACGGTCGCGCGGCCCGTATCGCTCGTGGTGCTATTCGACAGCGACACGACGATCACGATGAGTTCCTTCAGACCGATCGTGCGCGCGAACTGTACCAATCAGTGCTCGGATTGCTTCAGGAACGTGCTGTTACGAACTACGCGCAAAAACACCTCGAAACGCTGTATCCGAGCACGACACGTTCGCGCATCGATGAGGTACGGTCGTTCGTGACTGAGGCTGTCGAGCGCGAGCCTGCCCCAGAGATACTCGATGCACTGGCTGGCGTTTCACCGCTGGAATCACCATCCAATCTTCGGGTGCGTGAGCGATGTCTTGCGACAAGTGACGCCGAGACCTACGCACAGGCAGAGCAGACATTTCCTGAGCTGAGCATCGAACTCGTCGAAGATGCCCGTGATCTGTCTGAACTCGCTCGGGGGTATTCGACAGTTATTGCAATCGATGAGGCGTTCGCCGGGCTCGATCTCACTGGTGACGTTCGAGTACTTCCTGATGCGTTCGACCGGATTGAGGAGGTCGTTCCCGAACGGCTGCTCACGTTTTTCGCATCGAATCGTGAACGGTTGCTCGCCGCTGCTACGGTCCATGAGAAAGCAGCGATCGAGCCACCGTGTGATCTTGATGCGCTTCGTGACTGTCTCGAACGGCTCACGGACGAAGGAACCATCGCTGGAGACGACGAGCTCGTCCAACTGCAGCGGGCCCTCGATGACCTCGATACCGCTGTTTCCAGCGCCGAACGTGTCGCAAACGATCATCTCCGCGAAGCGATTCAAGAGCAGAACGTTACGATAGAGGGAGCAGACCTTCTTTCTCTCGTCGAACAGGGTGCGCGGGTCGATTCGCTGCTTGAACGCGAACTCGCTGATGAGTTCACAGCAGCTATCGAAGCCGCCCGGTCCGAACTTCTCGATATACTCGCAGTCGATGATTACGACGCGATCGCAGAGCGGGTGTTCGCAGACGATCCGACGTTCCCTGTCGAACGACGAGAGGAACCGGTCGGACGTCTCCAGACGGAACTCACTGCAGCCCGCGATCGTCGTGCGAGGCGACTGAAGGCCGATCTCGCCTCTGATCTCGCCGATTTGCGCGAGCCAGTCGAGAGGCTTGTCAGTGCAGCACTCGAACTCGATGTAGAGCTCGCTCTCTCGCGGTTCGCCCGAGACTTCGATTGCACGATGCCCGTTTTCGAGGACGACGCTGACGAAGTGTGTAGTGGATTCACCATTGCGGGTGGACGCTCGACGCTTCTCGACGTTCCATTCGAGGCGGTTGAGCCAGTTGATTACGCTGTCGAGGGCGTTGCACTCCTCTCGGGCGTGAACAGCGGTGGCAAAACGTCGACCATTGATCTCGTCGGGCTGGTCGTGATTCTCGCACAGATGGGACTTCCTGTCCCTGCTGAGCACGTCCGTCTGGAACGGTTCGATGCGCTCTACTATCAGGAGAAAAATCAGGGAACGCTCGACGCTGGTGCGTTCGAGACGACGCTCCGTTCGTTTGGCAATCTCGTCCACGGAGCCGGGAACCGACTTGTTCTCGTCGATGAACTCGAGAGTATCACGGAACCAGGAGCGAGCGCGAAAATCATCGCTGGTATCCTCGGAGCGCTGGACGAACAAGGCACGACGAGCGTGTTCGTCTCACATCTCGCGGGAGAGATTCGCGCTGCTGCCGACATCGACGTGCAGATCGATGGGATCGAAGCTGTCGGACTCGTCGACGGAGAATTGCAAGTTAATCGATCACCCGTGAAAGGACGACTGGCTCGCTCAACACCCGAGCTCATCGTCGAAAAACTCGCCCAAGAGAGTAGTGCCGAGGGTCGGTTCTACGATCAGCTCCTGGCGAAATTCGAGGAGTGAGGAATCGTCATACAACCGAGAAACCGCTGTGAACTTGCTTTTGCTGTAGTGTGCTCTAGAGTACAGTTGTCGAGACGGTGACTGTTTCTGGCAGCAACTGGTCATAAAACCATCCAGAGTAGTACTATTTTCTAAGTACTAACCAATACCTGAATGATAAAAAATTGATGGTGATGGGGTCGGTTAAAACGTCCTTCGTTCACTCGCGCCCAACTCTTATATGCTCTCGCAAGCGAGGTGAAAGTGAAATGCCGGATGATGAGATGCTGTCTTGGGACGAGACCGTGTTCCGGGACGAACACGTCTTCGAAATCGACTACGTGCCCGAGACGTTTCTCCACCGGGAGGATCAGACGCGGCAGCTCCAGTACGCCCTCCGTCCTGCTGTCCGCGGCTCACGCCCGCTGAACGCGATGGTGCGCGGGCCGTCTGGTACCGGAAAAACAACATCACTCCAGTTGCTCTCCTCGGAACTTCGAACACACACGAACGTGAACGTCTCGCACGTGAACTGCCAGGTTGATTCAACTCGGTATGCGGTCTTCTCGCGGCTGTTCGAGGATATGTTCGAGTACGAACCGCCCACAAGCGGTATTTCCTTTAAGAAACTCTTCGGGCAGATTACGGATCGCCTCGTCGACGAGGATGAGGTGCTTGCTGTCGCACTCGATGATGTCAACTATCTCTTCTACGAGGGAGAGGCGTCCGATACGCTCTATTCGTTATTACGCGCCCACGAAGCACACACCGGCGCAAAGATCGGCGTTATCCTCGTTTCTTCTGATCTCGATCTCGAAATCATCGACGAACTCGATACGCGTGTCCAAAGCGTCTTCCGACCCGAGGAAGTGTACTTCCCGAGATACGACGAGCCAGAAATCGTCGATATACTGAGCGAACGCGTCGATCGCGGCTTCCACGACGGTGTCGCTGGCTCGGAGATATTGAATCGCGTTGCAGAGCTCACTGCCGAGACCGGCGGCGATCTTCGTGTTGGCATCGACCTCCTCCGTCGGGCGGGTCTCAACGCCGAGATGCGAGCGAGCACCACGGTCGAACTCGAAGACGTCGAACGCGCGTTCGATAAGTCGAAATACGTCCATCTCTCGCGCCACCTCCGGAATCTCACTGATTCCGAAATCGCCCTCGTCAGAACAATCGCAGAGCACGACGGCGAACGAGCAGGAGACGTCTACGAATCATTCGAAAAGCGGACTGATCTCGGATACACCCGCTACTCCGAACTCATCAACAAGCTCGATCAGCTCAACATCATCGATGCAGAATATACGAGTGTCGACGGTCGAGGACGATCACGGAAATTATCGCTCGCGTACGACGAGGACGCAGTGCTCGAACGGATTGATTGAATCTAAAATTGTAAGCAGTTGAGGGCTCAGTACGGTTCGTTTTTCCAGCCAATTTGATACGCCGCGATGTTCATGCTCAGGTGGAGTATCGGAGTGACTACTAGTATAACGGCGATCACAGGCAGCGTAAAGACCTCACCAAACCAGTTTGGGGCGACGAGCACAACGAGAAGGAGTGCGCCAACGACGAAATCGAGCTGATCGAGTCCCGGTACGGCAACGCCTCGCTCACGTCCGAGGCGACGTTTGAAGAACGACGCGAGCAGATCTCCGAGCATCGCACCGAACGGGAGCATCACCACGACTGAACGCGGAAACACTGGGAGAAAATCCCCAGCACGCAGGAATGACACGATCACGTTGAGGACAACCGCAACGAGTATTCCAGCCAACGTTCCGCCTGCTGTCCCACGCCACGTCTTGCCATCTCCGAGAAGACGCTTTCCCTTGTACATTCGACCACCATCGATAGGGCGCCCTCCACCGAATAACACAGCTGCATTGTTAGGAACATATGCCGGTAGCATAACCCAGAGAGCAGTGACGATTACCTCCAACATACTCGCAAGGCGGGTTGTCCCGACCTTAAAACGCACTAGATGCTCGGCATCGATCGAGTCACCGCAGACAAACATTTTTGTCTGAATGATGGAAACCGCAGATTTGGGCAATCAATCGTGTGTTTCGTATCACGCAAGCGCTCGATTTACACGCTGGATCTGGTCCGAACTGGTGTGGATATGGATACATATGAATGGATGCAAACGCGATTACAAATATGAACTCTATCTGTGTCTACTGTGGATCGAGTTTGGGCCAATCTTCGGTGTACGCAGAGCGTGCCACTGATTTCGCCGATGAACTCATTGAACGTGATCTCGCGCTCGTATACGGCGGCGCAAGCGTCGGCATCATGGGAACCGTTGCAGATGCGGTCCTCGATGCTGGTGGTGAGGCGATCGGGGTCATTCCGAAGGCACTCGAAGCAAAGGAAGTCACCCACACGGGGCTCACAGAACTCCACGTCGTCGAGTCGATGCACGCCCGTAAGCAGACGATGGTGGACCTCGCCGACGGATTCGTCGCTCTCCCGGGTGGACTCGGAACCGTCGAGGAAATATTCGAGGTACTGACGTGGGCACAACTCGGGTTTCACGAATACCCGTGCGGTTTTCTGAACATCGATGGCTACTACGATATGCTAACCGCGTTTCTCGATCACGCTACCTCGGAGGAATTCGTCAAACCGATCCACCGTGAGATGGTCGTCGTGGAACCGACACCGGAGACGTTACTCGATGCGTTTGCATCCTACGAACCAACCCACGTCAAGAAGTGGATTGATCGGGAAGAGACATAGCTCAAAAGAGAGGTTTTCAGGTGATGCGGTTCATTTGAGGTCGCTTTGTTCGTTATTCGTCTCTTCTTTTGTAATACTCGAATCTTCAGAAGCGAGCACATCAGCCGAAACGCGTTTGATTCTCTCTCTTGTTCTGGCATACACGAACACGAACACGATTACAAACCAATCATGCGCTCACCCCGTCCTCACTCTCACTCCAACGCTCGCACTTCCTCTGTACTGTCCACTCGACGAGACGTTCTTCGAGCGCTCGGTGGTGTTGCAGGCGTCGTCACCAGTGGTTGTATCGGTCGGTTAGAACGGAGCGTCACTGGTGGAAAGCAGCGATCGGTCGCCGAATTGGATCCCGAATACACGGAAGCATCGTTCGGGTCGTACGTCGATCAGATGCGCGAGCGGTACGACGATCACGGCGTCTGGGGTACAGAGAAGGGACCAACGGGCACAGAACGGCTCTCACTCGTCGGTGCGTGGAGCGATAACTGGACGCTCCGGAAACCTCGAACGCCATCAGACAATGGACGACAGATTCGCATTCCAATCGACTACGCTGCCGTCCTCTACCGCGTTAGCGGCAGTGATGATCAGCAATCCCAATCCCAGACGCATCATCTCTGGATGTGGGCTGGTGCAGACCCAAAACAGTCCAAGAAAGGCTACGGTGGGACGACGGTCGTCGAACTGTCGGTCGCTGTTGCACTCGAAGGTACCGGGACACTCACCGCACACATTCCCAAAACGAGCGTTGGGCCCGAAGACGCTCCGGTACAAGTTCAACTATCAGGGAGTGATACACTCGGACCGGCGGCCCCGCTCCACATTCCGGCTGGTCGCATCCAACCCGCTCCCGATGGGACCAATGTTGGTCCCAACGGGACGTTCGATCTCGATTGGACGGGTGCGCACGGATCGCCTGTCTCAGTCGCTGGCGTGTGCGAGCTACAACGCCCACCCGACCGTGAATTCGAACTCACACTCAGCTGTGAAGCCAGCGGATCACAAGGGACACTGTGAACGGTCTTCTGGATACTTGTTTTGTCGCTTCGTTTGGGGGCGTTGTCTCAACAACGGGAGACAATTCCGGATCCAGCTCTAGCCGTACCGGAGCCTTCGCCAAACGAGGAGCCCGATTCCGAACAGACTCACAACAAGCATGAATCCGAGAGAAAAACTGTAGAAGAGATCTGTCGAGCGTAAAATTGTGATACTATTACCATCTCAAGTCAGCTCCAGATCAAAAATAGTCCTGCTAAAGTCTCAGCACTCGATTTCGAGTGTGATATTGGAAGCAATCCATCCATCGGGGTTCGTTTCCTCGATGAGCACCGTCCGTCCAGGACGTGTTTCGTAGGCAACGACATACCCTTCAGAATCTGACGCGTCACGCCCTGACTCGACATTCACGTCCATACGTACTTTTAGGCTATCCTAGACGGTAGGTGTGTCGGTTCATCTACTGTCAGGATTGGTCGCTGCCTGCTGGGTTCGGACGGCTGCGACGTTTTCTGGCACATCGTGGACGCGGACGATATCGGCTCCTCGTTCTGCGGCGATCGCGGTGGCTGCGACGGTCGCGTGGAGGCGTTCACCCGCTGACCGGTCGATGTGATCGAACATCGACTTGTGTGAGTGACCGAAGAGAACGGGACAACCGAGAGCGTGGAACTCATCGATCCGTCCGAGCAGTTCGAAGTTTTCCTGTGGTGATTTTCCAAAGCCTATCCCAGGATCAACGATGATCTGTTCACGTTCGAGTCCCGCCTTTTCCGCGAGAAGAACGCGCTCTGTGAGCGCATCGATCGTGTCCTCAACCACATCATCGTATTCGATCGACGTGTTAGGATCGACCGGTGTCTCGATGCTGTGCATAACAACGATCGGAACGTCGTATTCGGCCACGACGTGGCGCATCTCTGGATCCCCGAGTCCAGACACGTCGTTGACGATGTCCGCACCGGCGTCGAGTGCAGCACGCGCTACACTGGCCCTGCGCGTATCAACCGAGACGTATACATCGAGATCCGCTAGTTGCTCGATGACCGGAACAACGCGGTCGATCTCTTCTGCAACGGGCACCGGAGCCGCACCAGGTCGGGTGCTTTCACCACCAACATCGAGGATATCGACGTCCTGCTCGACCATCGCTTCGGCGTGAGCGATGGCGGCCTCGGTTGAGTTGTACTCGCCGCCGTCGTGGAAACTGTCGGGCGTGACGTTGACGATGCCCATCACCGCGACCCGGTCATCCCACGGGTAGTGGTTGGCGTCAGTGTCGATTTGGATTCCGAGCGCTCGTTTGAGATCCTGTGCGAGGGCGGCTAAGCCATAGGGCTGCCCGTCGAGCTTTTCGATCAACCGCTTGTGCTGTGCGAGCGTTCCCATGAGCACCACATCGAGATAGCGCGGCTGTTGTGATTGGATGCCAGAGATCGCACATTCGCCGCCGAGACTGAGCAGCTCCTCTTTGAGATACCGGGCTTGTCGGGGCTGAACGCGAACTTTCAGCACGCAATGAACGCCCTTCCCGCGCATTCGCCAGACACCAGCCGACGTGACATCCGCGCCGTCGAGTGTGGCCCGTGCTTCCGCAATCGAAGTGACACGCTTTGGCGTTTCCGTCCGCACCCACCGCTCGCGTGCTTCCGAGACGGCGTACAGTGATCCCGCCACGAGCACGCAGTCATCGGGTCCCGAAGCTTCGATCGCCGTTTCGATCGCCGTCTCGACCGACCGAATGACAGTAACGTCCGGCGAATCGGAAGCAGCAGCTGTCGACTCAGGGTCGTTCGTACCTTCGAACGTTCGGGCAAGTACGTCGGCATCTTCTGCACGATCTGTGGCAGGTTCACAGGCGTAGACGTTCGTTGGCTCTGGAAGCGCATCGACCATCCGCTCGTGGTCCTTATCGCTCATCGCACCGAAAACGAGATGGAGATTGTCGTAGTCGAACTCCGCAAGAGTTGTAGCTGCCGTCGCGCACCCGCCAGGGTTGTGTGCCCCATCGAGAACGACCAACGGCTCTCGTCCCATCACTTCGAACCGGCCCGGCCAATGTGCGTTCTCCAACCCTCGGACGAGGTCGCTGTTCTCGACATCGGCGACCTGTCGACAGAGCGCTGCCGTCACGCCCGCATTCAGCGACTGATGTGCTCCGAGCTGTGGAAGTGACGCCTCGATTGACCAGTCCGGGCCAGAGAGACTGACGGTACTGCTCAGCCCGTCCCGACCGTCATAGTGCGCTCGAATGTCGACATCTTCCGCATTACCGACGGTGACAACCTCACCCGCAACCTCTCGAATCGCATCGAGGGTCGATCCCGTTTCAGTGGTCACCAGCGGCTGCTCACCGGCGACGTGGGCCTTATCACGGGCGATCTCTTCGACGGTCTCACCGAGCATCTCCGTGTGTTCGAGCGTCACGGACGTGACAGCGCTCGCGACGGGATCGACAACACTCGTCGCATCGTAGCGCCCGCCAATCCCCACTTCCAAGACGGCTATATCCACCTCTTGACGGGCGAACTCCCACAGCGCAAGCGCGGTGTTCGTCTCGAAGAACGTCGGAGCCTCTCCACGGCTCGCGGCATCGAGAACGTACTCGCGGACTGTGTCAATGAACTCTGTGAGTGATCTCTTGGTGATTTTGCGGCCGTTCACACGGACTCGCTCGCGCACGTCGCTCAGATGCGGAGACGTGAACAACCCCACGTCGAGACCGGTTTCGCGGAGCACCTGTTCTACCATTCGCGCGGTGCTTCCTTTCCCGTTCGACCCCGCGATCTGGATGCACGTGAGTTCATCGTGCGGATCGCCCAGCTCCCCGAGAAGCGCGCGTGTCGCGTCCGTCCCTCTGCGCGGTGGGTAGCGCTGGAGGTCGAAGAGGAAGTTTGCGGCCTCGTAATACTCCATACGCGCACATTCTGAGACCGACCGCTTTACGCTGTCGGAGTACTACCGTAACGGGCTGTGCTGTCGGATTGTGATGACCCTCCTCCCATAGAGTAAAATCGGAGAGCAGCAAAGATAGCCGCACGTCTATGCTGCAGGTTCTGCGCGATCGTCTCACTGAGGACATGACAGCGATACTCACCCAATGGGACTGCGAAGGGGTGATTGGATCCAATCTGATTGAAATCAACGAGTACGAGGAAGGCAATGGAGACAGAGCGGGAGAGAAAGGTCTTCTGGCAACGCCTATTGCCTACCAGCTCGCTTCGGAGCGTGAGAGATCACCGGCCGACATCGCAGTTGAACTCGCTGATGCGTTCCGAAATCGAGAGGAAATTTCTGGGATAGAATCGATCGAAGCTGTCGATGGATACGTCAATTTCTACGTTGACGAGGACGAGCTCACCACCCGTACGCTCGAACGAATTCTCGAATCAGAGTCGGCGTACGGTCAGGTGGCTGATTCGAAAGCGGCGTTTTTCGAGTTCTCTTCGCCGAACATCGCTAAGCCGCTGCATATCGGCCACCTTCGCAACACCATCCTCGGAGATGTACTGGGGACTATTCTAGAGACACGAGGATACGATCTCGTTCGTGACAATCACATCGGCGATTGGGGCGTCCAGTTCGGCCATCTCCTCTCCGAATACGAGAAGGCCATCGAGAACGGAGAAGACGTTGCAGAACGATTTGATGCGGATCCGATCGACTGTCTATTGGAGCTCTACCAGCGCTACGGACGCCACGAAGCCGAACTCGAAAACGCGGGCCGTGAGGAGGATCTTGAGCGGGTACGCGAGCGGGGTCGGAAGTACTTCGCCCGGCTCGAAGCGGGTGAAAAGCCATTGCGAGAGCGATGGGAACGGTTCCACGCTGCAAGCTGTGATCGGTTCGAGTCGATATACGATCGGCTCGGTGTCACCTTCGATACATGGCACGGTGAGAGCTTCTACGTCACCGAGGCATGGACGAACCGGCTCCGGGTACAGGCATACGAACGGGACGTCGCTGTCGAAACGGCCAACGGTGCGTACGTCATCCCAATCTACGACGGTGATTGTACGAACGTTACTGACCCAGAGCGTGCTGATGTCTGCACTGACACTCCTGACGAGATCTCATCCGAGGAGGACGACCCTGAGTACGAAGCGTTCGTGCTTTTGAAACGCGACGGAACCACGACGTACGGAATGCGGGATCTCGCTACGATAGCCTACCGCACCGAGCAGTATGACGAACTGTTCTACGTCGTCGGGAGCGAACAGCGAGACTATTTCCAACAGCTGTTCGCCGCTGCCAGAAAATTCGGCTACACTGACGCTCGATTCACTCACGTCGATTACGGGCTGATCGATCTTCCTGACGGAAGCATGTCGACGCGCGAAGGAAGACTCATCACTGCAAAAGAAGTCCTCGATCAGGTTCACGATCGTGCGTTCAATGTGGTTCGTGAAAACAACCCGTCGCTGGACGAGACTACAGCGAGTAAGATCGCAGAGGGTGTTACGCTCGGAACCGTCCGCTTCGAGAACATTGCCAAACGACGAACCAAGAACACCACGTTCGACATCGAACAGGCAACAGCACTCGACGGCGACACTGGTCCGTACGTCCAGTACGCAGCAACACGGGGTGTGAATATCCTCCGTAAAGCCGACAGCGACGTTCCGGATTCGAGTGATGTGACCACTCAGCCGTTGAACGAGTACGATCACCAGCTCGCTGTTCAATTGGCACGCTACCCGCTCGTCCTCCAACGCTGTGAGGAACGATACGATCCTGCACCGCTTGCACAGTATCTTCTCGATCTGGCGAAAAGCTTCAACAAGTTCTATCACGAAAACCGTGTTCTCGACGCAGCAAAAGCACGTGAACGGCGGTTGATACTCGTCGCAGCGACCGTTCACGTGTTCGAATCTGCCTTCGAAATCACCGGGATCCCGATGCTAGAGCAGATGTGACATTGAAATGGTCAGATATGGGTCTGTTTCTTGCGGTCGTGCAGGATCGATTGTACTCGGGTCGGCCCCTGTGTTCGAATCGCGTTC
The DNA here is from genome assembly GCF_023276375.1 of Halocatena marina. GTDB lineage: Archaea > Halobacteriota > Halobacteria > Halobacteriales > Haloarculaceae > Halocatena > Halocatena marina. The sequence continues at coordinate 3,878,421 of NZ_JALLPK010000001.1, forward strand.
GTGGGGAACGACCGCGTCGGTGGGAGCCCCCATAGATGAATGCTATCGAGAACTATACGAGATCGTCGTCGATGTACCAGACACAGCCATCGTTGTAATCCATGTACTCGCAGTGGTGATGAATTCGTGACGTCATGTCGTGTTCGTACCAGTTGTAGGGTTCACCACCCGTGCCACCGGTGTACCCACACGCGTGGCGTCCGAATTCGGCAGCCTGATAGATGTCTCCGAGGGTGTCGTCGTTCTCACTGTAGTAGTTGTGCGTTTCGTTGGTACCGTACAGAATACCGTCGTAAAATCGTTCACCGGGCTGTTCGTCCCACACGGCAGCACCGAACAGGTTGACCGAGTTGATGGTGTGACCATACGTTCCATGCAGCCCCCGAACACATTCGAGCGCCATCTTCCCACCGAGGGAGTGAGCAACGAGATTCACCGTAACGCCGTGATCCTCCGTCAAGCCGTAGTAGTCAAGAATCTCGGCGAGATCTTGACCAGCTTCGATCGCGTGATTTTTCGCTGAGTACCAATCGTCCCATGAGTCGCCGGCGTTCCAATCACAGGCCGTGACGTTGCCGTTATATCCGCTGTCCGTGAGATTTCGGTAGATCTCGTATGCGTAGTCACGACCGCCGTTCTGGTTCGTGAAGCCGTGAATGAAGATGGTCAGACTCTCGGTCCCCCACGGCCACTCGTGGAAGCTCCAGTTCTCTGGTTCTACCTCTCCGAGCCACGACGGACAGCTCGGATAGGTGTACGGACACTCGCCGTCTCCGGCGGCTGCTGGACTGCTCATTGCCGTAAGACCAGTTGCCCCAACGACCGCCAGTCCAGCGGATTTCAACAGCCGTCGCCTGCTTACTGAGCCGGATGGTTTCTGTGCGCTCTCGTCTCTACCCATATCGTCACCTAACATGAGTGTGACAACCACTCGACTCAGACATATTCAAATTAATTGAATTACAATTACTATTTGTAATTATACCAATTTTGTAGCATATATTTATATGATTGGCTTAGCTACAGTTGTAGTTCTACAGTACGGTTCAGATCGGTACAGAGGACTTCAGATACCGAGCGTCTGATTGTACGTCGCGTCAGCGCGAAGGGGACATTCCCCTTGTTCGCCGAGCACGGAGTTACTGATTCACTCGTGTTTGAAACACCGCTGTCCAGTGAACGCCATCGCCATTCCTAGCTCATCGGCAGCGGCGATCACGTCCTCGTCATTGACGGAGCCTCCGGGTTGGATAACGGCCTCGATACCGTGTTCAGCTGCCGTCTCGATTCCGTCGGGGAACGGGAAGAAAGCATCTGAGGCCATCACCGCTCCGGCAGCGGACTTTCCGTCAGCGTGCTCGTCGGCTTTGAGCCCAGCGAGTCGGACCGCATCCACCCGGGACACCTGACCCATACCAATACCAACGGTTTCTGTCTCCGAAGCGAACACGATGGCGTTCGATTTGACGTGTTTTGTGACCGACCACGCAAACAGCATCGTTTCGATCTGTTCGTCGGTCGGCTCTCGCTCGGTAACAAATTCGAGAGCATCGCGCGTGAGCTGCTGTCGGTCGCGTTCTTGAACGAGTCGGCCGCCGACAAGCGGTTTTTCGACGAGCGTTTCGGACTGGTCGTAGGCGTCACCCACATCGAGCACTCGGAGGTTCTCCTTCGAGCGGAGCACATCGAGGGCTGCGTCAGTGTAGCCGGGGGCGACGACGATCTCCTTGAATGAATCGATAATCCGCTCTGCAGTCGTCGCGTCGCATTCCCGATTCAACGCGACGATGCCGCCGAAGGCACTCTGTGGATCAGTAGCGAGTGCGTCTTCGTACGCATCGGCCAGTGTCTCGGCCGTCGCACAGCCTGCAGGATTGGTGTGTTTGATGACTGCTGCCGCTGGCTCTTCGAACTCTTTGATCAGATTTAATGCGCCGTCAGCGTCGTTGTAGTTGTTGTACGACAGCGCCTTTGCACCCTCGTTCAGCTGATCAGCGTGCACCACGCTTGCCTCCGTACAGGTTGTATCCGCATAGAGCGCAGCGTCCTGATGTGGATTCTCGCCATACCGAAGCGAGGCAGTGCGGTCGCCAGTTTCGATCCACCGCGCTGGGAACGCACCGCTCTCGTCACCGTCGATATGAACGGTGCCATCATCGACCGTCACACGTCCCTCTGCAACAGCTCGCACAGCACGCGGGTATGCAACGAATTCGCCGTCGTAGAGCACGCGGTCTTTCAGGTCAGCAGCGGTATCGTCCTCGTAGACTGGGACGGGTTCTTGTGTAACGATTGGCCCCCCATCGACTTCTTCGGTGACCACGTGGACAGTACAGCCAGTCACCGTGACGCCCGCAGCAAGCGCATCGCCCCACGCATCCATCCCCTTGAACGATGGCAAGAGTGACGGATGGACGTTCAGCGTCAACGGAGCACTGTCGAGGAACGTGTTCGTCAGCACGCGCATATATCCGTCGAGACAGACGAGGTCGATGTCGTAGCCCGCGAGACGAGCGAGAATGCGTTCCTCGTGGGAATCACGTGATTCGTCTTCACCGCTGCGTTCTACGACCTCAGTCGGAATTCCACGCTCGGCAGCCTCAGTGAGAACGGGCGCGCTCTCGTTATCCGTGAGAACAACCGAGAATTCCACTCCGTTGGGTGCTCTATCGGCGATGTTGAGGAGGTTCCGTCCACGATTTCCAGCCATACCGGCGATGCGCATCATATCTGTCTGAGACAGCTGTGACAGCAAAGAAATATCGGTCTATCAGCAGCGTCGTGCATGATTATCCGATACAAGCACGAGATATATACACAAACGTGCATATTTTTCTGGACATTGATAGTGCTATTTTGATATCTTAGGTAGTCGCGGTCGAGATGGCTCCGATACGCTTTTTCGATGTCTCCACCGACCTCGGGTATGCAGACGCTTACTGCCGTCTCGCCGCTCGACGGCCGCTATCAGTCCGACACAGAGCCGTTGTCACCCTACGTGAGTGAGGCGGGTCTCATGCGAGCGCGCGTTCGTGTCGAGATCGAGTATCTCATTGCCCTTTCCGACCTTGATGCCACGCCGCTCACGATCGACGCTAGTGATCGTGATGCGCTGCGAGAGTTGTACGGTGCGTTTGACGAGGAGAGTGCGGCACTGATCAAACAGATCGAGACGGAGGGATACGGGGAGTTTTCCGCAACGAACCACGACGTAAAGGCCGTTGAGTATTTCATTCGGGAGTCGTTTCCCGAGTACGGGCCGTGGATCCACTTCGGTCTCACGAGCGAAGACGTGAACAATCTCGCATACCGGGTGCTCATCCCGGACGCTGTCGAGGAGGTACTCCTTCCGGATCTTATCGCCGTCCGGGACAATCTCGCCGAACAGGCCGACGAGTACCGTGATCTCCCGATGCTTGCGCGAACGCACGGTCAACCCGCAACGCCGACAACGTTTGGGAAGGAACTGGCCGTCTACGCCGCCCGACTCGACCGAGCCATCGATGGGATTCGGGCGGTTGATCTCTCGGGCAAACTGTCTGGTGCGAGCGGAACGTACGCCGCCCACCACGCTGCCTATCCGGACGTGGACTGGCAAGCGTTCTCGCGTGCGTTCGTCGAGTCGCTGGGACTCAGCCATACACCGCTTGCGACGCAGGTGAACCCTTGTGACGATCTTGCGGCGTTATTCGATGCCTTCCAACGAGCCAACGCAATCCTCCTCGATCTCGATCGTGATATGTGGTTGTACATCAGCGACCGCTATCTCGGACAAGAACGCACGGAAGGCGAAACTGGGTCATCGACGATGCCCCACAAGGTTAATCCGATCGACTTCGAGAACAGCGAGGGGAACCTCTCGAAAGCTAACTCCGATCTCTCGTTTCTCGCTGGATACATCACAAACTCACGGCTCCAGCGCGATCTCTCCGATTCGACCGTCAAACGAAATATCGGAACGGCGCTCGCACATTGTCATATAGGATATGTGAAACTTCAGGCCGGACTCGGGAAAATCGTCCCGAACGAGAAAGTGATGGGTGAGGAACTGGAATCGACCCCCGAGATTATCGGTGAGGCGGTCCAGACGATTCTCCGACGGGAAGGACACGAGGATGCGTACGAGCGAATCAAAGATCTCACCCGAGGGCAACGGGTTACGATCGATGATTTCCGCGCGTTGTTCGACGATCTCGACGTGAGCGAAGCGGTCCGTCGGGAACTACACGCTCTCACGCCTATCGGCTACACTGGTCGCGCGAGCGATCTCGTGGAACAAATCGAAGACAGCGAACCACAGCAGTAGCTGACGACCGGGATGCCTGCCGACTCCTTCACCACCATCATTGTAAATATCAGGAGCGAGTATCTAGAACTGAAATCATGATCCTCAACGCCATCATTGGTGCGGTCGTGACCGTTCTCTCATCGTTCGCCATCGGCCCGCTCGCTCCAATTCTCGGCGGGAGTGTCGCTGGGTATCTTCAGCGGCGGGAGGGTCTCTCGGTCGGTGCACTCTCTGGCGTCATCGCATCGCTCCCGCTCGTGCTGTTGGTCCTCTTTGCTGGCGCGTTCTTTCTCTTTGTTCCCGATCAGATGTTGGCCGGAGTGGGTCTCTTCGTCGTAGGCGCTGTCTTCGTGGTTACACTCCTCCTCAGCGCACTACTCGGCGCGCTGGGTGGCTACCTCGGAGTGTACGTCAGATCGGAGATAACACACTAATCGAGCAGCGCACAGAGCGTTGCGTGGACGATTTCGATCGTGTCTACTCGTTAAGACGACTGGCTAAACGGCTGTATTTATGGTTTCACTGAATAAACGACAATTTGTGCGGCGCTCGATATCCAATTACTTTGGGCTTCATCTGCAAGAAGCGAACCGTATAGGCGGGCGTGTAGAGCAGGGAGATGATTTCTCACGGAGCAGCAGTAGCTTCATTCGATGTTGTATCGAACGGGACTCGCATGATGAGTTCGTCGAACCAGACGACTGGTCGCTTTGCTTTGCCTTCCTCGATAAAGTAGATCACACCCATGTTTGCGAGCCGTGTTAACTGCTCATGAACATTTTTCACGTCCCGGTCAACCGCACGGGCAGCCTCGTTAATGCTCGTCGGCTTCTCTCGTCTGACAGTTTCGATGAGATTGAGTGTTGTTGGCGTGAACGTTTTCAAGAGATCGTCATAACTCGTGAATGACAGCGTCGGTGGTTCGTCTACACGCTCGCCTCCTTCCATCATATCAATGGCGTCTGTAACATCATCGCGGAACTGATTGGACGACTTCACAGTTACAACGAGCGTTGATGCGGCGTCCAGATAGTCGCGTTCTTTTGGATGCATTTGGTGTCACCTCTGTATGGATGGTCTATACGGATTACGGGACCTCGAATTCGTCGTTTGGCACTTCAGTCCAGAATCGATTCCACAACTCGACCATGCCTGGAAACTCGATAATCTCTGGTTCGGGGTCGGGAGCAACATGCAGCTCGTGCCCCTTCGTGTCCTCGTGTGAGTTGTCGTATCGTCGTATCGTGCCATCATCGAGTGTTTCTTCGGTTGGTTCAAGCACGCCGTAGTGAAGTTTGTATGCCCAGCCAGACGCATACGTTTCGTCTGTCGTCCGCATGCAGAACACACGGACGACTGTATCATCGGGATAGCGTTGTTGTCCTCTGTAACCATCAAGTTCGTCTTCCGTAACCGCTGGAACCATCCTTATCTATTGGTTCTCACGCCAATAGCATAGTGCTTTCCATTGGTGTTGAGAACAATGATTCTCGCGCCAGTTCAGCATACTTAGTAGCAGTATTGGAGTATGAAAATGGATTTCTGGCTACGAGGTTAGCAGAGCAGCGCACAGAGCGTTCCGTGGACGATTTCGCTCGCACGCTCGATCTCAGAGCGTCGGACGTACTCTCTGTCGGCGTGTGCCACTGCGCCCGTTTCGTCTGCGAGGACGCCGGGACCAAATACGACCGTCGGCGCTGGAGCGAAATACGACGCCTCAGTCGCCGCTGTGAACGGTCGCACGTCTCCTCCACCGGCTGCACACATTTCCCGGACGAGATCGCTGTCGTCGTCTGTCGCAAACGCCTCTAAAAACGGTGTTTCGCGGTCAGTCAGCGAGAATTCACACGCTGTGTCTGCGTGTTCTTCGAGATGTTCGTTCAGCGCGCGCTCGAATCCGTCTGACGTTTCGGGTGGAACGCTCCGACGATCGAGGGTGATGGTACAGTCATCCGGAATCTGGTTCACGGCGGATCCGCCACGAATAACGGTCGGTGTGAGGGTCGGCGTACCGAGTGCGGGATGCTCATCAGATCCATTCTCGTCGAACGTGCGGAGGGAAGCGAGCACGCTCTCAGCGCCAGCGACCGCGTTTACCCCCACTTTTGGTTCGGCCGCGTGAGCGTTCGAGCCATGAATCGTTATTGTTCCCTCGAATCGTCCTTTGGCGGCGGTACACACGTCGAGACCAGTCGGCTCACCGACGATGTATCGATCACCATCCACGTCGAGTGCCGCTGCCCCCGCTGACGTCGTCTCCTCGTCGGGAGTGATGGCGATCGTGAGCCGTCCACGAGATGGATCGCAAGCAAAGAACGCAGCGAGGAGTGCAGCGAGCGGCCCCTTCGCATCACACGCACCACGACCGTAGACGATGTCGTCCTCTCGCTGGACGGGAACGTGGGGTGGAACAGTGTCGATATGTGTGTTTAAAACGACGTGTGGGCCGCTCTTCGAGCCGTATTTCGTCGCAAGCGTGTTGCCCGCTTCGACCGTCGGCTCCGGGCCGTGGTCACGAATCGTCTCAACGAGTAGTTCACGCATCGCTTGCACAGACTCGTGCGACGGCGTTCGTACTGCCTGCTCATGAAATGCGAGAGAGTCGAACGCCATCAGCTAATACGACGGGGATCGGCCACCGAAAGGTCTGTCGAGCACTCGCGCACAACGGGGCCCGAGAGTGTCGCAACCCCAGCAGAAAGCGACACTTCGAGGTCGCCACCGGGCGGACAAACAGTGATCGGCCCCTCGTCCGGAAGGAATCCCTGTCTGTCCGCCACAGCGGCGATCGCTACTGCCCCCGTGCCACAGGAGTCAGTCTCACCTTCGACACCGCGCTCGAACGTTCGTTGATCGAAGACGGCGACGGCGTCGGAATCCGAATCGAGGGGTGTAGTGTCTCTGTCGGATCGCGCTGACGCGAGCGTTACGTTCGCTCCGGATGGAAACACCGAAGCGTTGCGAACTAGCGGACCGACTCGCTCGAGATCCACGCTATTTACGTCGTCAACGAACGCGACGGCGTGCGGGACGCCCGTATTGACAGCTGTAACAGTGAGTCCCTCGACATCTTCCTCAACGAGTGGTGATTCGCGTGCCAACGGTACCTTATCGGGTAAGAATGTGGTGTGGCCCATCTCGACACGAACAGTCTCGTCCTCGATGATCGCTCGGCGAGTTCCGGCCTGTGTATCAACCATCAGTTCGTCCGCATCGGTCTTTCGAGCCGCCCACGCGGCCGCACAGCGCGCACCATTGCCACACATTTCTGCCACACTCCCGTCCGGTTGCACGAGTGTCATAACGACCCGTGGAGGAGAATACTGGTCTTCTAGTGCGAGAAACAACACGCCGTCCGCGCCGTTGGATTCGGTGTCAGGATGGTTGATACCCGTCTCGCGGTCGCAATGCTCGATGGCGAATGCCCGTCGGTCAGGGACGGGGATTGCGGCATCGACGACAATGAAGTCGTTTCCGGTTCCATGGTACTTCGATACAGAGATCATGATTCTATAGCTATCTGTTAGTTATTTTGTTCTAATCTGGTAAGGTCAGAGAGCGTCTCCCGTCGTGAGACGGTCTCGCCACTGACGGTGACGACCGCTGGTCGCGGTCGAGAGTTGTACTGGCTACTCATTTCGTAGCCGTACGCGCCCGCGTTTCCGACCGCAAGTTGGTCACCGCGCACCGGTGCGGGAAGAGACCGATCACGAGCGAACACATCGGAGGTCTCACAGATGGGACCGACAATGCGACAGCTCATCGCTTCTCGTCCGTCTCGATCGGGGGTAAGGGTGCGAATCTCGTGGTGAGCGTCGTACAGCGCAGGACGGAGCAGCGTCGTCATTCCCGCATCGACGCCGACGACTGTCGTCTCTGCTGTCGGTTTCACGGTCGTAACGGTCGTTACGAGGACGCCTGCGTCCGCAACGAGATATCGACCCGGCTCGATCGCTAGCTGTGCATCACAGTCGCCATACGCTTTGCGCGTCGCAGCAGCCACGCTGTCGAGAGCAAGCGGCGGTTCGTCGGGATGGTATGGGACCCCGAATCCGCCCCCGACAGCGATGAAATCGAGCGCTCCAATCTCTCGACCGAGCACACCCATCCGTCGAACGAGTTCGCGGTGTGAGGCGAGGTCGTCGCCCGAAATACCGCTGCCAGCGTGTGCGTGAATGCCGACGAGATCGACGCCGGTCGCCTCTTTGCGAATCGATGTGCATACGTCAGCCGCTCGGTCGTACGGAACGCCGAACTGCGGTGCATCGCCGGTCGTGACCTTCGCGTGGTGGCCAGCTCCGACGCCGGGATTGACACGTACGCAGAGTCGCCCCGAGTAGCCACGTTCGAGAACACGGTCGAGCGTGTCGGTCGCACCAATCGTGAGTACGAAATCGTCTGTCTGCGAGCGTGAGATGACGTACTCGAGGTCTCGATCAGGAGGATTGACGGCCGTATAGCGGATTCGCTCTGCTGGGAACCCCGCCGCAAGCGCTCGCTGAACCTCGCCTGCTGATGCACACTCCGCGCCGAGACCCGACGTCTCGATCGCTTCGAGTACGGTTCGCGTTGTGTTCGCCTTGAGCGCGTAGCTCACGTCTGCGTTAGGGAAGGCATCGCGCAACCGAGCTGCGTTCTCGCGGACGCGGTCGGGATCGAGCACGTACAACGGTGTCCCGTGTTTTCGAGCGAGACCTCGCAACTGCTGTCCGTCCCATTCGGCCAGCCGTCGCACTCGGTTCGCCTTTGCCTTCGAGCTCATTCTCGGAGGGCTGCCTCCCGTTCTGTTCCTTCGAGTGTCGTCGCCTCGATATCTGTCGCAACGACCGCTGGCTTGTACGCTCCGCCGTCGAACAGTTCGTGCTCGCCAACACTCGATTCGACAAAGCGCGTGAACACCCGGCGCTCGGGCGGGAGAGACCCGTAGATGATCTGTTCGTCGACGAGGTCATAGACCGGGATGCGCGGTGTGAGCAGCGTGTTTTCGCCGACGATACAGCCATCTCCAACGACGAAACCTGATGTGATGCGACAGCCCGCACCGATCGACACGTCGTCTTCGATGACGACAGGTGCACTCTCAACTGGTTCGAGAACACCACCGATGAGCGTGTTCGCACCGAGCTTGACGTTCGCACCGATCTGCGCGCACGAGCCGACAGTGTCACAGGAGTCGACGAGCGTCCCATCACCAACGTGTGCTCCGATGTTGACGAACGCCGGACTCATCAGGATGGCGTCGCCTCCGACGTACGCTCCGCGTCGAATCACCGTTCCGTCTGGCGTGTTTCGTGTTCCGCGTTCCGGAAGATCGTCCGTCTCACGGAGCGAGAGCACATCGTGATACTCGACGTTTCCGTAGGAGTGCGTCTGGATGTCACGTAATCCGAAGTTGAGTAGAATACCACGTTTGACCCATTCGTTCGCGTGCCATTCTCCATCACGTTTTTCGGCGGCGCGTATCTCGCCCGCTTCCAACGCATCGAGAAACGCCTCGAGCGTTGCATACGCCTCTGTCTCCGCATCGCTCGCGGTCAACCCGTCCTCGTACTGGTGCCACAACTCCGTGATTTCTGCTTGTAGGTTTGTCATGCAAGTACCTCTCTGAACTCGTACCGGCCCGCTTTTTGTTTACTCACCCACTCGGCAGCATCGAGTGCCCCCGCTGCGAACACATGTCGGCTTTCGGCCCGGTGGGTTAGTGTGAGGACTTCGTCGTTTCCAGCGAAGAGAAGCTCGTGCTCGCCGCGAACGTTGCCCGCTCTGCGGACGTGAACGCCGATCTCGTCCTCGTTCCGTGGTTGGATTCCTTCTCGACCGTGGACGCGCTCTTCGTCGAATATTTCGAGGAGCGACTTTGCCGTCCCGCTCGGAGCGTCGCGCTTGCCGTTATGGTGTGTCTCGGTGAGTTCCACGTCGTACTGCGGAAGTGACGCAGCGGTCTCGCGGACAAGCGCGAGCAGGGTCTGGATGCCTCGCGCGAAGTTCGCTGCTTTCAGCACGGGGATCCGGTCACTCGTCCGGTCAATCGTCTCAAGCTCTGCTGCTTCGAAGCCAGTGGTTCCGACGACGGCCGGTGTCCCAGTTTCGACACACGCGTCGAGGAATTCGATGCTCGCCTCCGGAACGGTAAAATCGACGAGCGCGTCCGGTCTGTACTCGGATAGCAGCGACTGGAGGTCGTCGGGATGATACGCGTCCGTACCACTAGTAGCACGACGTTTTGAATCAGCGTTCGTGCTCTCAGTTCGTGAGACGGCGATCGCATCCATTCCACGTTCGCGTGCGCCATCAAGCACCTCGCTGCCCATTCGTCCCGATGCACCCGTCACCACGATGGTCATACTCATGGTTGGTGTTCAATTTCAGCCGAGCTCGATTCGAGAGCCGAAAGGACAGCCGTCAGCTGTTCGCGGTTTTCGGAACCGAGCGGTGACAACGGCGCTCGCAACCGCTCGGGAGCGTGTCCTCTGATGCCCATCGCTGCGATGACCGGGATGGGATTCGTTTCGAGAAACAGCGCACGAAACAGCGGGCCGAGTTCGTGGTGGAAGTCGCGCGCACGATCATACTCGCCATCGAGTGCTGAGTGTACCATCCTCCGAACCCGTTCGGGTTCGACGTTCGCGGCAACGCTGATACAGCCTGTGGCACCGACAGCGAGCATCGGTACCGTGAGTGCATCGTCGCCCGAGAGGACGCCGAAGCGCTCTCCACGAGTTCGTTCGATAATTTCAGTAATGCGGCCAATATCACCGCTTGCGGCCTTGTAGCCGACGATGTTTTCGTGTTGGGCAAGCGAAACAGCCGTCTCGACTGCTACGTTTCTCCCGGTGCGTGAGGGCACGTTGTAAACAATTTGGGGGAGATCGACGCTATCCGCAATCGTCCGGTAGTGATCCTCCATTCCTGCCGGTTCTGGCTTGTTGTAATACGGCGAGATGAGTAGCAAGCCATCAGCACCCGCCTCCGCCGAGCGGGTTGCGAGATCGACCGCCTCGTGCGTCGCGTTGCTTCCTGCTCCCGCGATGACCGGGATCTCTTTGACGGCATCGACAACAGTTTCGACGGTAGCAATATGCTCGTCGTGAGACATGGTCGCGCTCTCGCCGGTCGTCCCGACGGGAACAAGACCGTCGACGCCAGCGGCTTCGAGCCGTCGGGCGTCTGCTGCGAGTCGGTCGTGGTCGATGCTGCGATTCTCCGTGAACGGCGTCGTCATCGCTGGATAAACGCCGGTGAACGGTTCCTGTGTCATTTGTGTGAGTGGGTTCGTCTGATTGTCCAGTCAGTATCCGGTGCAAGAGAATTGAAAACAGCCCGCGACGGGGTGCCAACCCGCCATGGACCAACAGCTACGGGCGTTTTTTACGACGAACCCAGCCGTCACACCCGAGGGCAATCGTGGATGTGACGTCTTGCATGTGTACACCCGTGTGCTGGCACAACTTAGCAATTACGCCCGGTACTAATCCTGCCCCAATCGGAGCAGATCAGCATACGCAACGAGATTTTATGCGATGAACGGCGACAGCTTCGGGCAGAGTAAACGAGAGAGTAACTCGCTATTCTAAAACGTATTCCATCTGTGATTACATCACGGTCTGTGGTGTTGGTTGTAATCTCTACGTGATGCATCTCTTCTATGCTGTGCCATCGCTCTTCTGTAGTGATCTCAAACTGATGGTTCACCGCTTTCCGAAGCACCACTACTCACAGTTGCCTCTGAGTGCGGTCTGGCTCCATGCGGATGCGATCTCTATCTAACTCTGGTAGATCTCCAAGAATGACTTGATGGTCTCACTAGCTCAGATTGCCTTCCAAAGCGACGAAGAGAACATAAGTCAGTGCTGATAAGTATTGTCGTTCTGTATCTGTCGTTGATATGATTGAAGAGTCTCTGTCGTACCCGCTTGAAGATGAAACCCGACTCAATACGATCGGTCTTGGTGGTGTGATATATATTATAGTGAGTTTCATGTCTTTTTTCGCTGATATTTTTAGTGATCAGCTGATTGCGATTCCGCTGCTTCTCGTTCTCTCCATTGGTGGGTTTGCTCTCGCAGGCTACTCCGCTCGTGTGCTCCGAGTAACCGCGCGAGGAGAAGAGACGGTACCGAGATTCACTGACTGGCGAGGGTTGCTTATAGACGGCTTCAAACTGACTGTTGTCAATATTGCGTACCTGCTTCCCACCATTCTGACCTTCATCGTAGCGTTCGCCATCGGATCGAACGACGGAGGATCGACGACCGCCGTTGGTTACCTCAGTTTGGCTGCGTTCGCTATTGGACTCGTTGCGCTGTTTTTCACTCCTGTTGCCTGGACAAACGTTGCGCTCACAGATCGTCTCAGTGCGGCCTTCGAGTTCAGGACTATCGTCGACGCAGCGTTGACTGGTCAGTATCTTGTCGCCGTTGGACTCCTCGTTGTTCTCGGTGCTATCTTTCGACTCATCTCAGGATTTCTGGCCATCATCCTCGTTGGATTTTTCATCCTCTTCTACACGCAAGTCGTCCTTTCCTATCTCGTTGGAAGCAGCTGCGGATCGATTCTCGTCGAAGATCTAGACGAGAGTGTGGTTGCTGAGTGAGTCAGTAATTAGGACCGAGTCCCCTCCGTTGTTCGCAATCAGTACTTCGTGGAGTAGTGGGTGTTGTCTGTTGTTACCGATTCGATAGATGCTAGTGGTATGGTCGACGGGGAAATACACACCCGTCATTACGATGAAGAGAGCTATCCTCTTGTTGTAGTCTCTAGACGTGTATTCGACTGACTGTCATGGTGGCTATATGCCATTCGTCGCGCTTTCGATCGGCCATAATCCAGTCGCTTCTGAAAATCTCTGTTGTATCAGGCTAGGGTATGAGGCTGGAGAGTCGATTTTCGATGTCTTGTTGGGTGATTGTACCAGGATGATATTTCTCTGGGAGAATTTTATTGGGAGTGAGTACTAGAGCTAGTAATAAGAAGAATGCAACAAGTGTTATTACGCCATCTTCGATCAGGGTTTTAATCACGATATGATAGATAAACACTCCTGCGACGAGCGTAGCAGCGAGTGAAAATGGTCCCAGTCCGCCGGAATGGCGATCGAATCCATCGCTGGGCTGAAAAGTGAGGAATGGCGCAACATCCAGTAGGAAGGGATGAATAATATAAATATACACGACTGCCATCACCACATAAATTACGGCTAATTTGATGTATTTGCTGGGTTTTTCTTTCATAAGTGGATCAATAGTGAATAGTTTTATATTTTAATAGGAATTGGATATCTGCCATTGTGTCCACAAAAGATGGTTTCAAGAGTTCATAAGGTGGTTGTTCTCAGTGTAATATTGTCGTCTATTTTTGCCTCGATATAATCTTACGGATGTATGAAAACGACCGTTTGACAAGTCCTGGTTTCTCTTTGTACCGATCTTCAAGATCTTGGAGGTCATTCATGTTTTCCGGATGGAATCTCTCTGGGAGAAATAAATTCGGAATGAGTATGAGAATGAACATTCCAATGACCGCCAATAACGGTACGAAACCAACTTTAATCGTATATTCTATCACGACATAATAGAAAAATATTCCGGCGAGGACTGTAGCGGCGAGTGAAAATGGTCCCAATCCGCCAGAACGGCGCTCGAATCCATCACTCGATTGGAAGGCGAGAAATGGCGCAACGTCCAGCAGGAAGGGATGAACGATATAGATATACAGTATTATCGTCACTACAACAATAGCAGCTAGCTTACCGTATTCTCTAGGTTTTTCCTTCATGAATCGATTATTGCGGTAGTGTTAATGTAGCGGTAGCTTATTTAGACTATTCTTCATACATTTAAACCAGGTAGATTCGATGACCGTTTAGAAAATTAATTATATCCTAGGTATGAGCCTCGAAAGACGCTCTCGGATATCTCGTTGAGTAATGGTTCCTGGATGGTATTTCTCTGGGAGAAATCTATTGGGAATGAGTACCAGTACTGTCAACAAGATGGCTGCAAAAAGTGATAATATGCCAGCATCGACCGTGTATTCAATCACGATATAATAGAAAAATATGCCAATGAGGACTGTTGCGGCGAGAGAGAACGGTCCAAATCCGCCAGAACGACGCTCGAATCCATCACTTGGTTGAAAGGTGAGGAATGGCGCAACGTCCAGCAGGAAGGGATGAACGGTATATATATACACGACTATCATTACTACAACAATAACAGCTAGTTTACCGTACTCTCTAGGTTTTTCCTTCATGAATCGATTAATGGTTTCGTGTTCGTATGCGAGTGACTTGATCGGTTGCCTTCATGGCATCGGTTGTTATCATGGTTATACTTGGACCGTCTGACATGATCCTTCTGTTTTCCATTTCTCATTCACATCTGGTTGTCTCTGCCAATTACAGTAGTTATTTGCTAGAGTATAGAAATTACCACCAGTGGTGATCGTGTCTGCATTTACGGCAACCTTTCCTAGATTCTTCCCTGTATATACTATCTTAATGAACTTTGGTGTATATCCTCTCTCTTTCGCCTGCTTGACCCCCTCAAGATCGTTGCCGTTTTCGGCGTAGTATTTGATGTGCTCCAGTGGCATCTCGTCAGCAGCGAGATCTGCTGCCAGATCGACATCAGCGCCTTTCCGGCTGAGCATCTTGATATCGTCCGGCGTGGCCCCTTGTTTGGCGAGGGGGATAGCTGTCTCAGGATCGACGCCTTTGTTGACGATTGTTTGAATATTATCGGCGCTATATCCCTCTTTGACGAGGGGCTTTGCCTTCTTGAGGTCGACACCCGAATGGATGAGCTTCGTCATCTTGTTCCCCGTCAATCCTCGTCTGACCATACTATTCACCAGCTGTTCGTCGTACCCTTTGTTGACAATATAGAGGTATTCATCGTTCGTTATTGTGCCAGAGCTGGGTGGACGCTTCGAGAGGATGTTTGCGGTTTGCTTAAGATCATCCTTCATAGCGTATTGGATGACTTCGTCCATCGATTCACCCCGGTGTAGTAGTACAGACGCCGAGCCATCACTGACTATGTCCAATGCAACCCGCGTCTGCGATTGTGAGGCACTCTTCGAAAGGAACGTCCCTATTGTCTTGAGGACGGCGGGAGATTTGCTGAATCGAGATACCCAGTCCGAGGTGACCGAGGCCACTTTCGGTGCATCGCCAACACCATACCCACCGAGACTCCCAACCAGACCAATTGCGTCGAGAAGAGCCTCCCCTGCGTCCCCCAAACTCTGTTTTTTCACAGCGCTCACCGAGTTCTGAGAGAAATCACGAGCATCTGCGAGGACACCGACGTACGGCGTCGACGCAAGGCCTAACATTCCCAGGAGATAGAACGGCGAATCCTTCTGGTTGACTTCGTGCATTCCACCAGGCATTCCCACCTCGCCCAAAACGCCACCCAGAGCGAATGCCTCCGCTTTCTTGGGATTTTCATGTGCCCACGTGGCGATTCCTACTGATATTCCACCCGTAATAACCGCTGCGAGTTCCGGATGTTTCTTCAGGAAGTTGATGACGTTTACTATATCTTCATCGAATCTTCGGATATAATCTTGCGCTTCTTTCTGCTTGGCAGTTGTGGAATCTGTGGCTTTTTTCGTCGGATTCTCACCGTCGTCATTGGAGCTATCGGACGTCGTAGTACCAGTTCCACTCTTCTGACCAGTTTGTGAGGAGGGAGTCGGTTTCCTCTGATCCACACTGCCAACTTCACCTACAGCCGATCCAGAGATCTCGCTATCGGCGTGGATTTGCACCGATTTGATCACCGAGTCGCCTTCGTGCTGGCGAGTATCGACAGTCAATCCGACGGTCACCGACTCACCTGGTTTGAGCGGTACGGCCTGCTGTTTTCCTTCGAGCGAGCGTCGGTTGTTGCCACTCTCAAAGGTCACAGCCTCACTCGAATCAGTCATCCACACTCCGAACGGCTGGGCCCCCTTATTTGTGATTGTGAATACATCTCTCACAACCGTCAACGACTCTTGGTTGACCCCTGTACCGCTGCTTTCACCCCCGAGCGTCCCGCCCAACGAGACGTGCAACTGCCCGTTGCGTTGGACGGCGTACTCCCCGTTCGAGCTGTTGGCGGGCTGGAGCGACAGATAGCTCGCACCGTCGCCCGCAACACGGACATTCGCATCCCGCTGGGCAGTGATATTCGTGAACGCACCAGTGGCGTAGATGGCACTGGTGATCAGACCGACGGCCATCAGCGCGATAGCTAAACGACGCAGCCGATTCATGAGGTTCGGAGAAGCGGTAGCGTGTACATACGGGCACGCAGGGATTTCCGTGAGTTCACTAATGAGACAACAAATACGATCTGGGAGGGATTCCTTCGTGGCATAAACATGATGCGAGTCATGGTGGCACCCATCGGCGAGGACCGCCACAGGTACTACCCCATCCCTCTCCCTGCACCCACTTTGTATTGGGGAGCTTGAAGAAGGTACAATTTAGATTGTACCCTCTTCAAGATCAGCTTGAAACCATTTTATTATCATCTTAAACTCAGATCCATATTAAACTCTCATCATCGAATGTTCGTTGTTCCCTGAGTTGTGATATGATGGTCCTAAAGAAGTCGCTAGAAGCGTTCGCAGTGCGAGCATTCGAAGAATACCAAGGTCTATCCGGATGGACGGTCCAACTTCGCGTATGCCGCCGCTACATTCGAATCAGCGCGTCGCCGTGCTTGCTGACGCGCAGAATCTCTATCACAGCGCTCACAGTCTCTTCTCGCGGAATGTCGATTATGCTGCGTTGCTTGAGGAAGCAGTACACGACCGCGATCTCGTGCGTGCCATCGCGTACGTCATCCGTGCGCATTCTCCCGACGAGGAACGGTTTTTCGAAGCGCTCGCGGACATCGGATTCGAGACGAAAAGCAAGGACCTGAAGACGTTCGAGGATGGGACAAAGAAGGCAGACTGGGACGTCGGCTTGAGTCTCGACGCCGTCACGCTTGCACAGCACGTCGATGCGATCGTTCTCTGTACTGGTGATGGGGACTTTACGCGACTGTGTTGGCACCTCCGCCACGAAGGCGTCCGCGTCGAAGTCATGAGCTTTCGCCCATCGACCGCAGACGATCTCGTCGATGCCGCTGACTCGTTCGTCGATCTCGCAGACGACGCGTACCTCCTTTAACGTGAACGACTGAGGGCTCGGTCGTATTCGGGTTCTTCTCAAATTCACTTCTGCATTCGTCGGGGCCCGCTCTATCAGATATCAGTAACAATCAGCCGAGGCGTCGGAGCCAGTGGCTGATGCGCGATTGTAACCGTCCGCCCCGCTTCGTCACGATAACTGTGCTCTGAGCGTCTCGTCCGACTTTTTCAGGGGTTGGACCGACGACGAGCCGCTGGGTCCAATCTCGATCGGTGGCGCCAAGAACAGTAACATCCCGCGTTGCCGTCGCTTCGACGATGGCTGATGGAACGGCATCGGTCTCTCGAACGATCTGTTCGACATCGGCAAGCGGTTCAAGCGTCCGTGTGAGAGCTTCCACGAGCTGTTTGGCTGCGGTTCGTTCTTTGTCGGTCGCATCGGTGGCAACGAGGCGAAGGACATCGATTCCGGCGTCGTTCGACAACGCGATCGCACGGGCGACCGTCGCAGCGAGTTCGGTGTTTGGTCCGGGACCCGCTGGGAGCAACACGCGTTCGACTCCACCCGCCGTGACGCCGATTTTCTCGACGAGAATGTCACAAGGTGCGCTCGTAACCACTCTGTCGACGTTGCGCCCGAAGACGGTATCGCTCCGGTGTCGGTCGGACCACCCGAGCAAGACAGCATCGCAGTCAAACTGTGTGATGGCTTGCTCAATTGCCCGTGAAACGTCGTGAGAGACCAACAGACGGCCACGAATGGGTACTTCAGAGCCTTCGGCAATAGATAGCGCGCGATCGAGGATCTCTCGCCGATCACCGCTGAATTCGCGTTTGATGAACTCATCGGTGAACAGCGAGAATGGCGAGGTACGTTGCTTCGTGATAACACTTATAATGAGAATTTCGCCGTCGTTGTAGCGAGCGATATCGAGTGCTGTCCGTAGCAACTGCTCGACGGGCCGCGGATCTTCGAGAGCGACAGCGAGCCGATAGCGGGATTCAGGCATCGACTCGACTGTCGCTGTCTCGTGGAGAGAATTCTCATTGCTCGCCATGACTGATATATGTTAGCATCCATCGATGAAAAGTGTTAGCAAGGCCGGGCAAAAGGCATATCCACGGACCGAACGTTCTCCCTCCCATGACTGATACCGAACTCGTTTTCGATGACGGGCTCTTGCCAGCTCTCGCCCAGGATGTGGAGTCCGGACGTGCTTTGATGCTCGCGTACGTTTCGCCTGATGCCGTCTCAAGAACGCAAGAGACCGGACTAGCACACTACTACTCGCGTAGTCGCGGAGAGCTCTGGCAGAAGGGACAGACGAGCGGGAACGTTCAACACGTCGAGGATATCCGTGTTGACTGCGACGGTGATGCGTTGTTATATCTTGTTCGACAGGAAGGAGGTGCATGCCACACTGGTCACGAGAGCTGTTTCTATCGCTCTGTCGATGACGTTTCGATCGACAACAGTAATCAAGGCGACGAGGCCGATGCGTCATCGGTGACGGTTGCGACGACCAATATCGGTGAGCAAGTGTACGATCCAGAGACCGTTTACAAGTGAATGGACGCAGTCGATGATCTCCGTACGGTAGCCAACGAGTACGAAAATGTACGCGAGCGTGTCGAATCAATCGGAGTGCAGAAACACGAAGCGGTCAGCGAGGCGTATCACGAGATACTCGATCTCTTCGATCGATACGAAGAGCGAGCGACCGACTGGGATGATTTCGAGGGATACGTCGAATTCCAGTCACAGCTCGTTGATGCGATCGAAGGGCTTCCGGATGATCTCCCGGCCCGTGATGCGTTCGAGGCGGCCGACGAACATCTCCATCAACAATCGCTCTCCGAAAGCGATTTCGAACGGGCCAGAGCAGATTTGCAGCCAGCTGCTGCGTACGCCGACCGCTACGAGCGCATCAACGAACTCCGGGAACAGTACCATGATGCCCGGTACGCTGTCCGTCAAGAGCGTGACGAGCTCGACGAACGGATCACTCGACTCGAACGGATCAAACGATTCGGTGAAGCCGACCTCGATGCACCAGTTGACCGAATCCGTGAACCAATTGACCGCTACAACGAGACCATCAACGAAGATTTTCAGGCGTTCGTACAAGAAGAAAGTGCTCGTGCAGTGCTTTCACTCGTTGCTTCGACAGCAGCCTATCCACTCATCGAGTACCGTCAACCACCGGAATCCGTACTGGAGTACGTCAAAACGCATCCAGCAGGCACAGAATCGATCCCGAGCCTCCTCGAATACGCTGAGTACTCCCGTTCGAAGCTCGATCACTACGTAGAGAATGCACAAGCACTGAAGGCCGCCGTGGGAACGAATCGGACGTATCTCAATCGTCTCGACGGCGGGCCGCTCGAACTCGTATGGCCACCACCACAGGCTGCGACGCTCCAGTTTCAGGTGCGCGAGCGTATTTCCGTCGTCGGCCGCTTTGCACCCGAAGAGACAGTTGCTCGCCTCCGTGCGCTCCGCGCGATGAGTGAAATTCCGGCATATGACGATCTCCGCGAAAGCGCACTCGCCCGCGATGAACTCAACGACGACGCGCGCCAGCGACTCCAAAACGGAACTGTCGAGCGAGACCTCGAACAAGCACGCACAAAGCGCGACCACCTCGATGATGTACTCCGTGAATTTTCAGGACCAGAGTAGAGTAGAATAGAGTAAAGCAATGTTTTGTATCGTACTGTATAGATGTCGGCATCTCTGTGTTCCTGCGGGCTGCGGTCTCGGCCGAACGGGATGAAGTGAAACGGAACGGAACGGAACACCGTTTTAGTCGCTCACGTATTTTGTATAGATATGATCGACCCGGCAACGCTCGATGTGACTATTGTCGACGGGTACGTCGACGAACCGGCACACTTCGGCGTTCCGCCGTACATCTCCACGTATCCGCGCTACACCGCGGGTGCGATCGTCGACGCGGGGGTCCCACGAGAGCAAATCACCTACCACACGATTGATGCGCTCCGGGACGAGCCACGTCGCCGGCAGGATATTGAAACGGCTGACCTGTTCGTGTACATTGGTGGAATGACCGTTCCCGGTAGCTACGTTGGTGGGACACCGGCTGAACCGGAGGAGGTACGCCGGATGGCGTGGACTGCGAAGGGTACGACGCTCGTCGGTGGTCCGGTCCGGTTCGGTGTGGGGACACAGAACGAAGGCGCGATGGATACAGAACGCAACGATCTCGATTACGATTTCGTTGCGAAAGGCGACATCGAGGCTGCTGCCTACGATCTCGTGGCGAACGGTCTCGAAGGGTTCGGGAACCGTATTCGGGATATCGATGAAGTCACTCGATGGGCCGCACTCGGGGCATTCATCGTCGAGAGCCACCCGAATCACCCCGAGTATCTCATTGCCGAACTGGAAACGGGACGTGGCTGTCCGTACCGCTGTTCGTTCTGCACCGAACCGCTGTACGGGAACCCTTCGTTCCGTCCGCCAGAGACGGTCGTGAGCGAGGTCGAGGCGCTCGCAGAGCGGGGTGTACGGAACTTCCGCCTCGGTCGACAAGCGGACATTCTCGCGTACGGCGGTGACGGCGAACGTCCGAATCCAGACGCACTCCGCTCGTTGTACGAGGGCATCCGTGCGGTCGTTCCGGACTCAGAACTCGGTACGCTTCACCTCGATAATATGAATCCGATCACGATCGTGAAGTGGCCAGAGAAGGCACGAGAGGGAATCCGCATTATTGCCGAGCACAACACTGCTGGCGATACGGCTGCGTTCGGATTGGAGAGTGCAGATCCTGTTGTCCAAGCGGAGAACGACCTCAACGTGAGCGCCGATGAGTGTTTCCGTGCTGTGAAGATCCTTAATGAAGAGGGAGGCTGGCGGCCCGGTGAGGATCCGAACGACGCGCCGACACACGGTGCTGATTCGAACAATCGACTTCCGAAACTGCTTCCCGGTATCAATCTCCTCCACGGACTGAAGGGCGAACGGGAGGAGACCTACGAACACAATCTGCAGTTTCTCCGGCGGGTCTACGATGAAGGCTTGATGCTCCGGCGGGTGAACGTCCGGCAGGTGATGGCTTTCGACGGCACGGACATGAGCGATACAGGCGCACAAATCGCGCGCGAGCACAAACAACGGTTCAAACAGTACAAGCGAACCGTCCGCGAGGAGATCGACAACCCGATGCTCAAACGGGTTTCCCCAGTGGGGACGCGCCTTCCGGACGTTCATCTGGAGTATCACAAAGACGGAAAGACGTTCGGTCGGCAACTCGGGACGTACCCACTGCTCGTTGCAGTGCCAGGCGAACACGATCTCGGACGAACGATCGATGTTGCGATAACTGATCATGGCTATCGCTCAGTGTCGGGTGTGCCACACCCACTCGATCTGAACAGCGCCTCGATGGATGAGCTGACTGCAATACCGGGGCTTGGACAGCGTCGCGCGGGAACGATCGTCGTTGATCGCCCCCACTCATCGACCGACGACGTCGCAGGAAGCCTCGATGTCGAACTTGAAGCATTCGCAACTGTCGACCAGTCAGGTGCAGCTGACTAATCGATGCAATTGGTATGGTAATTGATAGCCCAACGAGATGAGGCCGGAAAGCACTTCAATTAGTGCAGGCATCAAGCAACAATGAGTGTAGAGGTGAGTGTCGTTCTTCCTGCGTATAACGAGGAAGCAACAATCGAGCAAACGATTCATACGACGCTCGATACCTTAGACTCGTTTCTCCCGAAGGGGAGATACGAGGTATTGGTCGCAGAGGACGGCTGTGATGACAACACACCGAAGATAGCCGCACGAATCGCGGGCGAGGACAGACGCGTTCAGCACGTTCACAGCGACACGCGTCTTGGACGTGGGAGCGCACTCGAACGTGCGTTCCGGATTTCCAGTGGCGAGACGCTCGTCTATTTCGATACGGATCTCGCTACCGATATGTCGCACCTCGAAGAGCTAGTCGAGAGTGTTCGCTCCGGAGAGTACGACATTGCAACCGGTTCGCGCTGGATTCCTGGAAACGTCGCCGAACGTCCCGCCAAGCGGAGCATTCCCAGTCGAGGATTCAACACCCTCGTCAGATTCCTACTCGATTCGAAGTTACAGGACCACCAATGTGGATTCAAGGCCTTCGATCGGAGTGTTCTCTTCGCTTTGCTCGACGATATCGGAGACGAACACTGGTTCTGGGACACCGAAGTGCTTGTTCGGGCACAAGAGCGTGGATACCGCGTCAAAGAGTTCCCCGTCGATTGGGTTCCGGGTGAAGAAACGAAGGTCGATCTCGTCCGCGATGTGTTCGGGATGGGGAGTCAGATTCTCCGCTGCTGGTGGGAGATCGCCGTTCAACCGCGGATCACCCGTGGCGTAACGATCGCAGGCGGATCGCTTCTCGTACTGGTGGCCGTTGCCCTCATGTCTCTGTACATCGACCCCAGTGCGGTCGTAGAACACATGAGCAAGGCCGATCCATGGTACATTGCTGGGGCGACACTTGTTTATCTTGTCTCGTGGCCACTGCGCGGCCTTCGGTACCGCGATATTCTTCAGGAACTCGGTTACAACGAAGGCATCTGGTTCCTAACAGGGGCTGTATTCATCAGTCAGACCGGTAATCTCGTGATTCCAGCACGGGTAGGCGATGCCGTCCGTGCGTACGTCGTGAAGATGCGTCGGAAGATTCCGTACGCATCGGGATTTGCCTCGCTCGCGGTCGAGCGCGTCTTCGATCTGCTCACGATTACCGTCCTGGCTAGTGCGGTGTTCTTCGTACTGGCTGCAATGGGTATCGACGCCGGAAGTCTCGGATCGATATCACAGTCTCGAAGAGACAGTGGTCAGACTGCGATCGTCGTTGCGATTGGTGTCGGTCTGGCTGCCATCCTCGCTCTTGTCGGTATCATTGCCAGCGTGCGTTCTGATCGAAATTTTGTTCGATCGACTATCTCAGCGATCAGTTCGGACTCGTACGCTGACTACCTCGCCAGTGTGATCGAGCGGTTCACTAGTGACATACAGACCGTCGCTAGTACCCCCAAATCGTTCGCACGCATCGGTGCAAGCAGTGTCGGCATATGGATACTCGATGTCGTCACTGCGCTGCTTGTGTTTGCCGCGTTCAATGTCCAGCTGTCACTTATCACATTCGTTGCAGTTGGCTTTTTCGCCGTCAGCGTTGGTAATCTCGCGAAGGTTCTTCCACTTTCCCCCGGTGGTGTCGGTCTGTACGAAGGGGCATTTACGCTCATTGTCGTCATGTTCACCCCGGTTACCGGACCCGTTGCGGTGAGTGCGGCTATCGTCGACCACGCTGTTAAGAACGTCCTCACCGTGATTGGTGGAATCATTTCAACGTTGGTCCTGAACGTCTCACTCACCACTGCCGTCGAGGAGAGCCGTAACATCGAAGCGAGCAATACAGACTGAGAATGCTGTGAACAACAGCGCTGAATGGGGTATCAATATGTATTCATTTATGCTGGGATGGTAGATAATTATAAATGGGTCGAAATCGTGGTCACTCCCGGGAATAAAAGAACATACTGCGATACACGTGGGCGACGGTGCGTTTGACCTCGTGTAATCGCTGCATCCCGAACGGGCCGATGAACTGTTTGCTCGTCGTGGATAGTGTGAAACCCATACAGTAGATACCGGAACGGTTAAGAAGGTTTCGACCGAACATAAAAATACTAAGCGGACATCCGGGGGTTTCGGGGAGTGGTCCTGCCCGGATAGCACCCGCCCTCATCATGAGCGATTCGAACACGCGAATCCGAGAACGTACAGAGGAACAGGAAACAGAGGACACCGGAGAGACGGTCTCTTGTCCCGAATGTGGTGGCAAGCTTGCCACCGATAGTGAGCACGGTGAGACGGTCTGTATTGAGTGTGGTCTCGTCGTCGAGACTGACGAGATTGACCGTGGTCCGGAGTGGCGCGCATTCGATGCCACCGAGAAAGACAAGAAATCCCGCGTCGGTGCCCCGACAACCAACATGATGCACGATAAGGGGTTGTCAACTAACATCGATTGGCGCGATAAGGACGCCTACGGTAATTCGCTCGGCTCGCGTCAGCGCGCGAAGATGCAACGTCTTCGCAAGTGGAACGAGCGCTTCCGTACCCGCGACTCTAAAGAGCGAAATCTCAAACAGGCTCTGGGCGAAATCGATCGGATGAGTTCTGCCCTCGGTCTTCCTGAAACCGTCCGTGAGACGGCGAGTGTCATTTATCGTCGTGCACTCGATGAGAATCTATTACCCGGTCGTTCCATCGAGGGTGTTGCTACGTCCGCTGTGTACGCTGCTGCTCGGCAGGCGGGCGTTCCACGTAGCCTCGATGAGATCTCAGATGTCTCCCGAGTCGAAAAAAGCGAGATCGCTCGCACCTACCGCTACGTCGTTCGGGAACTCGGTCTGGAAGTCAAACCTGCCGACCCCGAGAGCTACGTTCCCCGGTTTGCTTCATCCCTCGATCTTTCCGATGAAGCCGAAAATCGAGCGCGCCAACTGCTTCGCAGCGCCAAAGAACAAGGCGTCCACTCCGGAAAGAGCCCCGTCGGGCTCGCCGCTGCGGCAGTTTACGCGGCTGCGCTTCTCACTAATGAAAAGACCACTCAGGCCGCTGTCAGCGAAGTTGCGGACATCTCAGAAGTTA
The DNA here is from genome assembly GCF_023276375.1 of Halocatena marina. Lineage (GTDB taxonomy): Archaea > Halobacteriota > Halobacteria > Halobacteriales > Haloarculaceae > Halocatena > Halocatena marina. The sequence continues at coordinate 3,903,515 of NZ_JALLPK010000001.1, forward strand.
CAATCCGTAATCGGTATCACGAACTTCTGGAAGCAGAACAGGATCTTCCGGCCTGAGCTTGCGCTCCTCCCCGTTTCTATTCTCTCTTTGCTCACGAGACTCGTCTACAGATCTTATCTGAGTTCATCATCGACCGATAGTCGTGACTGTTGCTGTTTTCAGTGCTCATATTTTACAACGATTCACAGCATCCGATGGATACCGTTCCACTTCGCCAAATTAATGATTATGAGATAACACTATTGGGCCGATAAGCGGATTCTCCGAGAATCTTAGTTTGGATTGACATGATATTTTCAACCAGAATAATTCGTGTATTGTGGATAAAATCGCTCTTTAACCCATCTCTCGGCGGTGCCAAATAATCCATCATTTTTATATAACAACATAAACTGGTAAAATGATGTACTAGTATAAAACATCACAACAAAAAGCATTTTTACCCTGACGCCAGACGGTACGGTTGGGTGAAACCATACGAAAATGGTCGATAAAATGCAACCAAATGATGAATCACGGCGAACGTTTCTGAAATCGATCGGCGTGACGGGGGCTGCAACGGCAGGTCTCGGTACGCTTAGCGAATCTGCTGCTGCAAAATCCACATCAACTACCACTCAAAACGCAATGAAGAAGATCAATCTCAACGCTGACGACATCGTCCCGGCAAACAAACTCCTCTCGATCTCTCTCGTCGACTTCGCAACCGAGCGAGTCGAGAGTATGGACGTTCTGGTTGACGGAACGCCGATCAACAACGTCCAGGCTGTCGGTGCCAACACGCTTGTCCTCAGCGTCTTCGATCTCCTGACGAACCTTAATCTCCAATCTCAAGACTCCGTTGAGGTCAAGTGCCAAGGAAAAACCAAGAAGGGCACGAAATTTGTCGGCACCGACACGCTCAGCGTTGTCGACCCGACCAACATTCTCGGCGGCGTGACTGAGACTGTCTCCGACACCGTCGGCGGCCCAACCGAAACGGTCACCGGTACCGTCGATTCGCTCGGAGTCCTCAGCGAGACGTCGAGCACGAAGAAACAGCAGATGTACTAACGGGTGGAGCACGACGCTAACCCCGATTGGTATCTAGAAATCTCGTGTTTTTACTGTAAGTGAGAACGTAAGATTAGTTTGGCTTGTAGTGTCATCTCTCTTGGATCGGTGGTATAGCTCTCGAACAATACGTAGCTATACGCAAACACCAAAATCAGAAATACCGATCCACGAAGGTCGTTGTGCTGTGGATTATTTCCCGCGACCGTCGTTACTTCGGATACTTGGTCGGGTCTTCTCTGCGCCTTTCCCGCGTGTGCCAAGTCCTCGTCCGCGTTTGCCGGCGCCAGTCGCGCCATGGAAGGCGCGACCTTTTTGCGTCTCATCACAGATCCAATTGAGATCGTCGTCGTTCTGGATTGCGCCGTGCTCGGGATCAATCAAGATGATCTCGAACCATTTCTGCGATCCATCCTCACCAACCCAATACGAGTTGAGCGTTCGCAGGTTGCGGTATTTGCGCTGAGCGCGCTCTTCGGAAATTCGCTGAAGATTCTTCCGGCGTGTGATTGGGTTGACGCCCTGTCGCTTCGAGCGTCGCCCGGCTGTGAATCGCTGCTTGCGAGCGCCGCCTTTGCGGACACTCACGCGCACGACAACAATGCCCTGCTTTGCCTTGTATCCGAGCGCGCGCGCCTTATCGAGACGCGTTGGACGCTCGATACGCTCAATCGCGCCCTGCTTGCGCCAGTCCTGCTGGCGCTGCCACTGCAACTCGGCTAATTTCCCTTCTTTTGGGGACTGCCATGCCTCTCGGATGTGTGAGTAAAAACTCCGTGCCATATGCGTTCACCGACGGGCTGCGTGGTTCAACCGATTCCGGTCACATTCCAACCTGCCATAGCAGGTGCCCGCTGGTGCCCGTCACGACCAACGAGATACACGGTATTCTGCTGTTGCGTACTTAGGGGCTTCGAAGCACCGTTGGCCGTGCGATCGGTTCGCGTGTCTATGTCGTTTCTAAAAAATATAATCCATGCTACAAAAATTTATTTTAGAGAACGTTTTAGCAGGTACAACGGTAAGAATACTACTATGAGTCGAGCGGACATTCAGGAGTGTGATGAGTGTGTCTCACCCGCGGAGGCATTTTCGATCATCGGGAACGAGACTCGTCTTTCGATTCTCGAAGCGTTGTGGGCCGTCGAGAACCGGCCAGTACGATTCTCACGTCTCCGCAAGCAGGTCGGGATGCGAGACAGTGCTCAGTTCAACTATCATCTTGACAAACTGATTGGGCAGTTCGTCGTTCGGTCTGAGAAAGGCTACGATCTACGAAATGCCGGTGAACGGGTTGTAGAAGCTGTGCTTGCAGGGTCGTTCAACGAACATCCACGTGTGGAGCCATTCACCATTGACTCGCCGTGTACCCGCTGTGACGCACCGCTGCGCGTCTATTACGAGGACGAGCAACTGACGGTCGAATGTCCAGAATGCGATCGAGGCCACGGAACGTACACCTTCCCACCGGGTGGCTTACACGATCGCTCTCACGATGAGCTTCTGACTGCGTTCGATCAGCGTGTACGGCACCTTCACTGTCTCGCTGCCGATGGCGTCTGTCCGGCGTGTAGTGGTCGGATGCGGACGACCATCGTTCGTGAAGACGAGTGCTGTCTCGGTGTCGATCTCCGCGCTGATCACGTCTGTGAACAGTGTAACCATAATCTCTGCTCGGCGATTGGCTTGAGCCTGCTCGATCACTCTGCTGTCGTTGCGTTCCACAAAGAGCACGATATTGACCTCAACAGTACACCGTACTGGAACTTTGAGTGGTGTGTGAGCGACGATCAAACGACCGTCCTCTCTGAGGATCCGTGGCGGTTGCGCGTCGATATCCCGCTTGACGCACAGACTCTCTCAGTCGTTCTTGATGGTGATTTAACGGTTATCGAGACAGAACACAGGCACTGACGATCGATTATACTGGCCAAACAATCGAAATCCGATGTTCTTATATTTTCCTGAACATTTCCTCAGATAGGTGATGTGTGAATGAAGATATGGTGTCCCGAGTGCGACTGGTCCGGGGAACGGGACATTTTGGATGAGGTAGAAGGGTACGGTCGTCCGTGTGGCTGTCCGTCCTGTGGCTACGTGTTTCCGGTGCTGGAGCAAGCCGGGACGAATTGAACCACCGCTATTCAGTAGGGTCGCTCTCGAATTTCGAATCGTGCTCCGCCACTCGTTCCTTCGGTAACATCGATCGACCATTCGTGTGCCTGAACGATTACGAGTACGATGACAAGTCCAAGTCCGGTACCGTTGGCGTCAGTCGAGTATCCACGCTCGAACACTCGTTCTCGGTCCTCAGGTGGGATTCCCGGTCCGTCGTCCTCGATATAGAATCCGTTTTCATCGAGCATCCCGACCGTAACTGTGACGTCGTCTCCACCGTGCTCAATCGCATTCCGGAACAGGTTTTCGAACAGTTCTTGCAAACGTTGCTCGTCCGCGTCGATTACGGTAAGAGTGCCATCGACAGCGAGCTCTGCGGAACCAGTTCTGGATATGTCCCACGCATCATGAACAATCTCGTCGATTGCGGTCGGAGTCGGCGTTCTAACGACCTTCCCCCGTCGTGCTAACGTCAGCACGTTCTTGGTGAGTGTTTCCATTCGTTCCAGTGCATCCTCAATGTCGTCGAGATGGTGTGTGTCGTACTCTTCTCTAATAATGCTCAGTCTTCCAGACGCAATACTCAGCGGTTGCCGGAGGTCGTGTGAAACGACACTAGCGAACTCTTCTAACTGCTCGTTCTGTCGTTCGAGCTCATACTCGCGCCGCTTTCGGTCCGTGATATCACGGTAGATTGCGTATCCTTGTACTGGTTCTTCACCAACCGAAATCGGCGCATTAGAGAGCCGAAAGTCTCGAAGACCATCATTCGTCATTCGACAAACTTCGATTTCGAGTCGATCTCCGTCGATGACACGTTCGTTGAGCGATTTCGCTTCATTACTCCTGCCCAGAGGAAGGATAAGAGCATCGAGTGATTCTCCGAGAATATCTTCTTCGGAGTGGCCAAACATCTCCTCAAACGCTGGATTAACCGCCTCGACATGTGGGGAGCCGTCTCTTATGATGTATTGAATTGTTGGTTCAGAGATATTTTCGAAGAGAGCAGCGAACTGATCGCGCTCAGTCCGGAGTAGCTCTTCGAGGTCTTTTTGCTTCGTGATATCTCGGACGACGCCAACCGTTCCATTGAACTCGCCAACGTGGGTTAATGGTGTAATATTCGTTCGACACGGGACGATCGTTCCGTCGGAATCCTTGATTGTGATCTCGTATGAATCACTCGCCCGGTCTTGTGACGTATCGGCGAGTAGTTTCCGGATACGCGCTTGTCCTTCACTGATCTCATCATCGTCAAGAATGATTGAGACGTGCTCGTCGAGAAGTTTCTCGCGGTCGTATCCTGTCAGATGGAGCCCCGTCTCGTTGATGAATGTGAATTGGCCGTCGGGATCGAGCGCGTATACGATATCACCGGCGGTGTTCACCATCTGCTCATATCGTTTGAACTCTTCTTCTTGCTGTTTGCGAGCCGTCACGTCCATCAACAGCCCAAATACTGATGGATTTCCCTTGGCGTCAATACGATCGCTGTGTATTTCGACGTGGATAACACTTCCATCTTTTCGAACACCACGGAATGTATACTGAAGCTCGTCGATGAAGTTCCACTCTCGACGTTGAAGATGACGGATGAGTGATGCACGGTCTTTCTCGTGAACGATGTCAGGAACCGTGACTTCTGAACGCAGTTCTTCGCACGTATACCCGAAAATCGCTGCCAGCTCTTCGTTAACGTATTCGAATGATAGGTTCTGTATGAGAAACACGCCAATGAGATTCGACTCGGCAAACCGATGGAGATTGATGTATTCCATCGGAGATAACTGATCCATTGTTGGGAGCGAAGCGCCGTGTGCACGCCGACGGGCAGTGTGATCGATCGTTTGTGGCGGTGTGCTTGATTGATCGATTGCGGTTAGCTCTCGGATTCGGTCGACGACTTTGATGTAGCACTCTTCCCCTGATGTCTTTTTAATGTACTCAGAAACACCAGCAGTAATCGCTCGACTGAGAAGCTCTTCGGTCCCTTTGTCGGTAAACAGAATGAACGGGAGATCGGGATGGTCGTAATCACGTCGAACTCGTTGGAGCGTATCGATACCATCGATTCCAGTGGGACCATGGTCACAGACGATACAGTCAACCGGCTCTCCAGACGTGAGGTACGAGAGTGCCTCGTCGGTACTTGTTGCTGTGATCGTAGTGATCGATCCGTCTGCGCGTTCGAGGGACTGCGCTGTTCTTTCCGCGCCGCTGGAAGTATCATCGACTACGAGGACACGGACCGACTCGTCCATTGCTGTCGTGATAGGACAACGCACGAAAAATACCCTTCGAGATGAGATCGGTGGTCAATCAGACTTATTTGACGGTCATATCAGACGATACTATCGTGAGACACCGCTAGACGCTCTCTGAATGAGCATTCATCAGTACGAAGGATCTCTGTAGTAGTGTCAGTAATGGAAACGGATGTTTTAGCTGCAGGGGGTGTCGGATCACAGAATCTAAAAAGCAGTCATCAAATTGACGCTACTGCAGGATCAACTGAAGAGTTCTCGGAGCTGGTGGTACGTTGGCTCTTGGCCAGCAAACAGCACGAGGGCCTCGTTCGCTGGAGCGTAGAGCGTCATCTTCGTTCCTTTTTCTGAATATCCGACCCCTGCCGGCTCAATAAGTCCTGCCGCTTCAAGTTTTTCGAGGTGATAATGAACATTCTGTATAGACGTCTCAACTTCGTCTCGGATATCACTGGGTGTTGCTGGGTACTCGTAGATGATAGAGAGCACCGCTCGGGTTGTGGATGCTGTTAACGTTTTAAATGCCTTGTCAGCCGCATCGCTATCGAGATTAAACAGACGTGGCTCGTTGGGAGATACTTGCACCTCCTCCCGTAACGGTAGTAGACTCATGGGACTCTGTCTTTCACGCCATTTTAATTTGGTATACTGGTGCATCAACTCATTGTTTAACACATGGGTGTCATTGATAAATGACTGTTACATACTGACGTTACTCGGCGTTTGTCGCTCTTTCAGGAGTTAACTACAGATTTCAAGAAGAATTAAAATCCGAAGACATCTTCGGACTTTGAGTGTGAATAGTCCACATTTCGTGGCTGTTTTTCTTCTCCGGGAGCGGGACTCTCACTCGTTGCATGAACTCGACAACGTTCATCTTTTTATAACATTTATAACAGATGGTTTGGTCAGAGAACACATCGAGATCAGCTTTCTGTCGGTAGTCTTTATCGATCTCTCCACAGTTCTCACAGAAGATGATCTGTGAGTCTGCTTGCCGAATGATTCGCCATCGTACCCCCGTGATGGTTGTTTCGCTTGTTCGACCATCTTTTAGAAAAACTTTCAGATGCACATCGTGTGTGCTTCCATCACCTCTTTCTGAATCTATCTCCTGTCCCCTCATTGAATTCACATGTGTTTGTCATCAATAAAACCGCAGTCATTACATCGGAACTTGTCGTCTTGTCCGATTGCTGTGACCAAATCTGCCCCTCCACACCGGGGGCATTTGGACCGCATGACCATGTTTGTTATTCATTACCTACAAGGATAAAAACCTACTCCTTACTGACAATCATGCCTCACTAGATTATTATCCGAATAGTTCCGCATAACCCGATCTCCTCCGATTCAATCGACTACCCACCCAATACGATTTCAATTATAGTTACATATATGATGGTTCTGGGCCGACTTTGATTCATATCAGGTAATAATATAGTAATTACTGCATTCGATGTATATCATATCTGCAAAGTTCGACAGCTATCATATATGTCGGATAAATGACTAACAATGTCTCCCTCGCCGTCTCGTGGTAGAATCACTCGGATATTTCTCACCGCCCGGTTTCTCGTTGTCTTTGCATTCGTCAGCGCTAGAGGTGTGGGATACTCAGTGCCAGCCACGACCGGCGTATATATCCGCTTTGCTCGTGGACAGTCGAGCACGGATATGAGCAGTATCGACGAAAAGCGCGTCTATGGCGCAACGGAGGGGAAAACCGACGTATTCATCGCCACCGGTATGGGTGTCGCACGCGTCGAGTGTTCTGGCGATCTCGTCGGCGGGTTTGGACTCGTTCATCGTTGTGTCGCAACCGACATTGCTGCCAAAGGAAATCGGCTGGCGGTTGCAACAGACGAGGATGTCCTCGTTTGGAATCGGGACGAATTCGATCCGGCAGGATTCGGACCAGCGCATGCGGTTGGCTACAACGACGAACTGATCGCTGCTGGGAGTGGGCGGATCTCCCGGTCTGTGGAGAACGACTGGAGCGCGCTCGGAGTGTCCGAGTCGGGGGATAAAATCGATGTTCGTGCGATTGACGGTGATTTGATCGCGAGCTCAGACGGCGTTTATCGCCTCTCAGACGGTGCGAACGGTGTCGGATACGTTCCGGTCGGCCTGAACAACGCACGAGACGTTTCGTCTGTTCCGATCCCGCTTGTCGCCACCGCGACTGGACTGTATCAGCTCAAAAACGGATGGGTGAACGTTCTCGATGCTGACGTCCACCTCATCGAGAGTGACGGCACACGGATCCACGCAGCGACCGACGAGGCACTGTACGCTCCATGTAAGTCTGAGAACACGAGTGAGCACCAATCTCACAACGCGCAGTCCGATGAGTGGGAGCGACTCGAACTACCGGTTGCAGAGCAAATTGCGGGCATCGGCCACGGTGAATCGACCTACGCGGTCACAGTAGATGGAACGTTTCTCATCGAATCCGACGACGGCTGGCACACCCGATCGCTCGGGCTTTCGGATGTGTCTGGACTGGCAGTACGGTGAACGGAAACCGGTTTAACCGCCGCTGCGCACTCCATTCATATGATACTTCCCGGAGCTGCGTCGCAGTCGCTCGCTGCCGCGCTCGCAGCCGAGACGAACGACGCGCTCGCTGTCGTCGAGCGGACCCGCTTTGCAGACGGTGAATTCAAAATTCGCACCGATTCCGTGGACGATCGAGCAATAATCGTCGCTTCGACAGTTTCTAGCGACGCACACATCGAGCTCCTCCAGCTCCAAGACATTGCGAGTCAGCATGCCGAGGAAGTCGTTACCGTGCTCCCCTACATGGGATACGGCCGACAGGACGAGGCGTTTAGCGCGGGCGAGCCTGTCTCAGCACGTGCTATCGCGCGCGCCATTTCGACAAGTACGGATCGCGTGCTCACAGTCACGCCGCACGAACCCGACATCTGCGAGTGTTTCGATGTACCGTGTGAGAGCGTTGACGGCGCACCGTTGCTAGCTGATTCGCTTCCAGAGAACCTTTCAGAGCCGCTCTTTCTTGCTCCCGATGAAGGCGCGATCGATCTCGCAGACGCCGTCCGTACTGCCTACGGAAACGGCGAGACCGACTATTTCGAGAAAACACGTGATCACGACACCGGTGAGATCGAACTCTCACCGAGCGAGACGGACGCCGCTGACCGAGATGTGGTCGTTACCGATGACATTATCGCCACTGGATCGACAATGAGCAAAGCAATCGAACGGCTGCGCACGCAGGATGTTGGTCGTGTGTTCGCAGTCTGTGTTCACCCGATGCTCGCTGCAAACGCGCGCACCAAACTCGAAAAAGCAGGTATCGAAGCAATCTACGGCACCGACACACTCGAACGGAGCGTCACAACGGTTAGTGTCGCACCTGTGATTGCTGATGCGTTGTAAAGCGACGCTACTTACACTTCGCTCGTCGCCAGCGGCTTCAGTGCGATTGTCATGATGGTCCCCTCAACATCCCAATCGCGGCGATGCCCGTCTTGGACGGTTCCGAACGAATCTGCACGGACCTCGCTGGCGATGAAGTCCTCGTGTTCGGCCACGAGATCAGCGATGCGCTGATCGTCGATCGACAGCTCGAGCTTGATCTCCTGTTCGAGTTCGAGATCGAGTTCCTTTCGCATCTCTTGGACGCGGCGGATGACCTCGCGTGCGTAGCCCTCACTCTCGATATCGTCCGTCAGGCTCGTATCGACGTAGACGACGCCTCGGTCCTCGCTGTCGACGGAAAAGACCGTCCCGGAAACATCTTCAGGAGTTTCGGTCACGAATTCAACCATTTCTTCGGTGAATTCGACGGCAGGTCCATCGAGTGCTCTGTTCACGTCGGTAGCGAGCGCATCGAGCGTTGGATTGCTCACGCGCGCCTCGTTGAGTGCTCGCATCACATCGCCCGCGCGGCTTTCGAACGCTGGACCGAGGACGCTCATATCCGCCTGCGCAGAGTAGCGAAGCTCACCCCAGTCCTCTTCTGGGGCCACAACCTCGATCGACCGAGCGTTGAGTCGTTCTTTCAGGAGCTCGCGGTACTCATCGACCGCAGTAGCGCTCGCTTCGTCGTTTGCAGCCACCACGACCTGTGGGACGGGCCACCGGAGCTTTCGTTCTGCCTGTTGGCGTGCGTTCGATCCAGCCTCTTCGACGGCTCGCACGATCTCAATCCCCGATTCGAGGTCGGGATCGTGGTACGTCTCGTTGAGTGTCGGCCAGTCACACATGTGGACCGTATCGAAGCCCCCCTCGCCTGTGAGGGTCGCATAGATATCGTCGGCGACGTAGGGTGCGTAGGGAGCGAGCAACTGGACGGTTTCGAGCAGGACTCGGTAGAGCGCCGCGTACGCAGCCATCTTCGAATCGCTCTGAGCTTCGTCCCACATCCGTTCGCGGACGACCTGAATGTAGAACCGGGAGACATCGTCGATCACGAATTCGAGCAGCGCTTCGAGCGCCCGATCTTGGCGGAAATCCTCCCAGTGTTCGGTCATCTCCGCTTTCGTGGTTTGGAGCCGAGAGAGCACCCATTCGTCGACGAGTTCGAGATCGCACTCATCGAGTGTTACGGCTTCGGGATCGAATCCATCCAATCGCATATACGGTAGCGGGAAGCGGAACACGTTCCAGAGGATGTTGAGATTGCGCTGCATCGTTGCCATCTCGTCCCACGAGAAGCGCATATCTTCTCCCTGCGGGTTCACCGACAGCAAGAACAGACGCATCGGGTCTGCTCCGTGACGTTCGAGCGCTTCGGTCGGTGTCACGATGTTTCCGATCGATTTCGACATCTTCCGGCCGTCCGAGGCGAGCGCGTGGCCGTGCATGAGCACCTCGTTGTAGGGGATTTGATCGAGTGCTGCCGTCCCCATCCCGAGCTGTGACCAGAACCAACCGCGTGTCTGGTCGTGTGCCTCCATGATGAGATCGGCTGGCCACAGCTCCTCGAAGTCGTCGGTCTGTTCTGGGTATCCGAGCGTCCCCCACGATGCGACCGAGGAGTCGAGCCACACGTCGAACACATCTGAGATGCGCGTGTAGGTCGTCCCGTCCTCGGTGATCGTGAGTTCGTCGACCGTCGGGCGGTGAAGATCGACAGTATCAGAATCAATCTCCTGATCCACTCGCTCTGTGAGCTCCTCGCGTGTCCCGACGACAATCACCTCGTCCATGTCGCCCTCCCAATCCGACGGCGTCCAGATCGGGATCGGAATGCCCCAGTACCGCTGCCGGGAGACGTTCCAGTCCGGAGATTCCTCGATGAATTTCCGGAATCGATTGTCGCGGGCCTCCTGTGGGTGCCACGTGCTGTCTTCGATGTTCGACAGCATCTCGTCTTTTACGTCTGTGACCGTTACGAACCACTGGTCAGTCGAGAGGAAGACGATGTCCGTATCACACCGCCAGCACTGCCCGTAGTCGTGGCGAGTGGTGCCCGATGCGAGCAACAATCCGCGATCGTCGAGGTCGTCGATGATCTCGCTGTTTGCGTCTCGAACGAACTGCCCTGCGTACGTACCGGCACGTTCTGTGTAGACACCGTCTGGCCCGACCGGACAGAAGATTTCGAGTCCGAGCTCACTCCCGCGCTCGAAGTCCTCCTGACCGTGTCCTGGTGCGGAGTGGACCAATCCGGTACGGTCCATTTCGACGTAGTCAGCGTGGTGAACCTGCAACGCTCCATCGCCGCTCGGATGCTCAGGCACTGTTTCCGAGAACGGATGTTCGTATTCCCACCCGACCAGATCAGCCCCGGACAGCTCTTCGAGAATCTCGTATCGATCGTAGTGCCCCCGTGAGAGAACATCTTCGACCATCGCTGCAGCGAGATAGAGGTGTTCAGTCGTTCCGTCTTTCTCGGCCTCGACACAGACGTAGTCGGCTGCGTCATCCACTGCGACGAACGTATTCGCAGGGATGGTCCACGGTGTCGTCGTCCAGATGACAAGCGATCCTTCGCGCTCTCTGAGCGGGAACTTCACGTAGATGCTCGGGCTTTCGATCTCGTGGTACTCGACCTCGTTTTTCGCAATTGCGGTCTCACACCGCGGACACTGCGTGACTGAGCGCTTTCCCTGCTCGACGAGTCCCCGTTCGTGGGTCTGTTTGAACCCCCACCACGCGGCCTCCATGTAGTCGGGTGTGACTGTCCTGTACGGGTCCTCCCAGTCGAGCCACACACCGAACGATTTGAAATCCTCCTGCAGACCGTCGAGTTGCTCGTCGGCGAATGCTTTGCACTCCTCGATGAAGTTCTCCATCCCGAA
>NZ_JALLPK010000002.1 GCF_023276375.1 Halocatena marina
CGAGGTGCGGCGCTTCATTGGCGATGATCTCTGTTGTAGCGAGCCGAACAGCGTTTTCGCTTCCAGGCAGCACGAACACTGGCACGTCACGGGCGATCCCCGCGATTGCACGAGTCGAGACGACACGTGTCCGGACTTCTTCCCACGAGAGCCACCGGAACGCCTCGCCGAATCCCGGCAATTCGCGGTCGAAGAGGTCCCCAACCGCATCCGGTGTGACGTCGTCGACAGTAACACCCGTCCCGCCTGTTGTTATGATGACATCGACATCCTCTCGATCAAGACACTCGCTCACAGTTGTCTTGATCTGGACGTAGTCGTCCGGGACCATTCGACGTGCTGTGACAACGTGCCCCGCGTCGACGAGGATACTGGCGATGACGTCACCACTAGGATCGGGCGGTGCTGTTTCGGCGACATCGCCGCGAGACGTCGACACGGTGACGATAGCCACACCGAGTGGGTCGATACAGTCGTGCCCGTCGGTATCAGTTGTCCGTCGGTCCTCGGTCGATGGGAGTGTAGCGTTCTGGGTCACTAGTGCTCACCGACCACGAGGCGTTGTTTCATCGGGGGTTCGGACCACTCAATTGTCCCTGGGAACGGATTCTCGAACGTATCCCAGTCGTCGTCCATCTCCATTTCTGTCTCCGAGAGGAGGCACTCGTCAAGCGCTTCGGTGAGATGAGATTCGCTCATCCCTGCACCGATGATGACGAGTTTCGTCTCCCGATCACCCCATTGCTCGTCCCAGTGGAGGTCCGACCGCGAATCACGGTATGATTCGCGCTGGAAATCCGGAAGCGTAACCGCCCATCGACCATTGATCTCGACGTGAGTCTGTGTGCCCGCCTGACTTAGGTCGAGGGCGTAGCGCTCGCGTCCAGCGACCCACAGATGTCCTTTCGCGCGGACGATAGAATCGGGAAATGAGCAGAGCCACTCGTGGAACCGCTCGGGATGGAACGGTTGGTGGCGCTCGTAGACGAACGAATCGACACCGAACTCATCGGGCGGGTGGAGGTGGTCGTGTTCGTGGTTGTGCCCGTGTTCGTGATCATGGCCATCTGTCTCTGCGACAACGCTGTGCTCGTGAAGAGCATCGTCTGTGGTGGCGCCGTGATCTGAGGAGATGAGCTGTTTCCAGCGGGCGGCGTTACTCGCCTCGTCCTTGTCGAATCGTCCCGTCCCGAGGATTCGCTCAGGGTCGACGGCACTGTCGGTCGTCCGGATGATGTCTACTCCGGGGTGGAACGTTCGGATGACACGCTCTACCCCTTCACGCTCTGCGTCAGAGACGAGATCGCACTTGTTGAGGACGAGAACATCACAGAACTCGACCTGCTCGGCGAGCAGATCCGAGAGTGGGCGAGCGCCGTCTTCGGTCGGATTGATCGACTCACCGATGACGAACGTCTGGTGGAACTGGTGGGCGTCGACCACGGTGACCGTCGTGTCGAGTTCGTACAGCGACGAGGCCCGTGCAGACGAGACGAACCGCTGTGCAATCGGAACCGGATCACTGATACCCGAGGCTTCGATGACCAGGTAATCGAATTCCTCGTCAAGTGCGAGACGCTGTAGCTCTTGATCCAGTTCGTTTTGCAGTCCACAGCAGATACACCCGTTCGACAGTTCCGTGACACCGCCGTCGTCCATCGAGAGGTCCGAACCACTCTCGATGAGATCGGCGTCAACGTTCACCTCGCCGACGTCGTTGACGAGGACAGCGATGTCGTACTGTTCGCCGCCGACAGTGAGGAGGTGGTTGAGCAGCGTCGTTTTTCCCGCCCCGAGCCCACCACTCAGGATCGTGACCGGAGGTTGGTTCTTGTTGATCGGCATGGATGGATTGTGAATTGAATCAACTAAAATATTAACTATTGCTCATCTGTTGGGAGATACTTAATATAGGGTAATAGTCATGAGTGGAGGTCTGAATGTCGACGTTCTTACTGTGTCCTCAGCGTATTTCGTTTCGACAATCTTCGAGACCAAACTCTCAGAGACGTTATAGGTTGTTGCTCTTGGGCGCTGATTGGTTCGGTATCAGCCCTGTACGTTTCTCTTGTCGAATCTTCACTGTCACCACTGTCGCCAATATCGTGCGCGAAACAGCGCCTGCAGCTGCAACCTCGTGTGCCGGGGAAACGTGTTCGGTGGTAACCACTCACGACTGATTCGATCGGCTGAGTTTGTACAGGACCAGCGAACAAGCGATGAACAGTGTGGCCGTTGAGCTATCTAGGACGACTGGCCACGCGACGACTGGTTCAATGTTGGTCGCGACTACCCACGTGTGCAGGGCAACCATCTCGATCCGCTGAGAAAGCGGCGCGAAATACCGAAGGAGGCTAGCAGTCGTGTTCGCTGCCATCCAGAGCGTGTGTCTGTGCGGTTTCCACATCGTTGGCTTCTGTGAGAAGCGAAATGAGATCAGCTTCCGATACTGGCTGTGCAGTCGCATTCAACCCTGCTTTGCGAGCCACACGAACTGCACTTGGCGGGTGGAGGTTCGCTTCCTTTAGGAGTGCGTCGTCGTAGAACACTTCCCGCGGCGTACCGTCTCCGATAATGTTGCCGTCGGCCATCACACAGACCCGGTCGGCGACTTCGACGGCGAATTCGAGGTCGTGTGTCGAGAGGACGACGCTGATTCCCTCCTCGTAAATCTGCCGGATACGGTCGGCGACCAGTTGCGACCGTTCTGGATCGAGTCCAGCGAGTGGTTCATCCAGCACGACCACGCTCGGTTCGAGGACCAACACACCAGCGAGACCGATGAGGCGTTTCTCGCCACCGCTCAGGTAGTGTGGAATCCGGTCTTCGAGGTGGCTCGCGTCAACGGCCGCGATCGCCTCGCGAGCGCGCTGTTTCGCTTCATCACCGGGGACGCCATAGTTCTGGAGGCCGAACATCACGTCATCGAGGACCGTGGGTGCAACGAGTTGCGTATCAGCGTCTTGAAAGACGAAGCCAACTTCCTTCCGTGCGTGTGCCTTGTTGTCTTCGGTGATCGGGGTGCCGTCGACGACGAGGTCGCCGTCGTCGGGAACGAGTGTCGCGTTCAGGTGTTCGAGCAGTGTCGACTTCCCCGCGCCGTTGCCACCGACGAGCGCGATGACTTCGTCAGGGTAGATGCTGAAGTCGACGTCATGCATTCCGACCGTCCCGTCGGGGTAGGTGTGCGCCTCACACTGGAGATCAATGAGGGGAGGCTCATCTCGGCTCACAGTCCCACCCCGTAGACCACGACCGCCCCGTAGCCAACGACTGCGACGTACGACCCGACCACGATGAGTAGTTCGTGGATCGGTGGCCGCGAGACGTCGCCGTACAGCGTGATGTCACCGTTGTACCCACGGGCTTCCATGGACTTGACGAGCCGTTCGGACTGCTCAATTGCCGACAGCATCGTCATGCCGAGGATTCTCGCGTACAGCCGTTTGTTCGACCAGAACTCAGAGAGGTTCGCTCCCCGAGAGAGCGCGGCTTTCACCAGATCCTCAAGCGTCTCGATCATGACGAAGGTGGTCCGATACGTGAGCAACGCGATCTGGTCGATCGGCCGTGGAAGCATCCGCCCAAGCAGGTATGCGACATCATTGTATTTGGTCGTCATCGACGCCGCCAGCGTGAACGTGACGACGGTGAGTGACCGACAGCTGAGTTCGGCGAAGAGGACGACCCCCGCCCACGTGACCGAGAGCTCACCGAGCGGTGTCGAGAGCGCGCCACCGATCGGCGTCCCCGGTTCGAGAAACGCAAGCGGCCCGGCGACCGAGATGATGAACAGCAGTGGGAGGCTGTACCAGCCAGCGAGCCGACGGTACGGAAGTCCCGCTATTCCGTAGACGAGGAGAACGGCACCATACAGGCCGGCCAGGAGCACGAGTCGGTCGAACACCGTGACCGCGAGGACGAGTGCGCCAACGATGCCGACTTTCGTCCAGGGGTTAACGTGGTGTAGCGGCCCGTCTTGGCGCTCGGCGAACGCCGTGATGAGCCGCGGGTCGGGGACGTGATTCGAGAGTGTCGCCACGGTTACCGTGCCAGACGTTCTCCGTTCCCGGAGCCACCGTAGCGGTCGACGTAGACGTACAATCCGATGCCGAGGACGAGTAGCAGGACGACGAGTCCGCCGAATTCGAGCATCATTCCGCCCTTTCGGATGGGACCGGCCACGACGATGCCGCGGTTGAGATCGATGAGCGCGCCGCCGCTCTGCTGGACGCCACGTTGGAGGGCCTGAGCGGAGCGCTTGGCCCACGGGAGTGCGCCGCCAGTCGAGGTGAACCCCCAGAGGCCGGCAGCGAAACAAACCACGAACAGACCGACGAGCCCGCCGTACTGCTTCCAGCGCTGCATCAGACCGTCACCCCGGTGGACTCCCCGCGAGTGTCACGGTCGGCCAAGCCGACGAGGTCGGGGCGAACCGACGCGAGGAACTGGACGATGAAGCCCGTCAGGATGCCTTCGATGATGGCGACACCGAGATTGAGGCCAACGAGGCCGGCGACAGCAATTGCCAGATCACCACGGGGCAGCGCGCTCCCGTTCACACCACTGATGACGATGACTACACCCATCAGGACCGCTCCCGCCGAGAGGCCGAGTGTTGCCGCACTCGCACTGGCGGGAAAGACGTCCCAGTCCATCCCTATCAGCGTCTTGAACGCGTAGTAGGCGACGATGGCTTCGCTCGCATTGACGAGCGTGTTTGCACCGAGCAGACCGACCGCACCGTGGCCGAGCGCCGCCGAGAAGATGTTCACGACCAGCGCGATGAGCGCCCCAAGCAGCGGCCCGGCGAGAATCCCTACGAGGCCGGTGAGGTTCATGTGGATGCCACCCCAGACTGGAATGTTCAGCTGGAAGATCGCGAAGCTTGCGGCCGCGGCGATTCCAGCAAGCGCGATCTGGTGAGTCTTGATACCGCCTTTCCGGACCCGGTACACCACGCCGCCGATTAGCCCCACGGCAAGCAGGGTCCAAAGAACCAATGCCCACAGCGGGAACGCGCCTTCACCGAGATGAATGTGTGCCATAGTTGGTTTGTCAATTTCGGTGCTGATTATAATAAAGTTACTGTACTGGATCAGAGGAGATAATAACTGTGGGGCAAAATAACGTTATGTATTGATAGAGTGGGGTTAACATGTCTGTCGATGCCAGCGATCTCGTGTTTAGTGCTCGCCGATCTTTGCGTTCATCACATCGACGGGGACGACCGTATATTCGACCGAGATTGACTCATCTGCTCCGCGGATGGTCCCAATGAATCGCAAAGCGTCCTCGTACGCAGCTTCGACGACGAACGTTTCGACACAGCCAGCATTGTCCTCGAGACAGTTGTGTGAGTTCGATCGAATCGACGATTCGAATTCGTGGCGAATGTCCATCATCCGGTGTTCGATCTCCGGTTCGTCGTATCCGAAGACAGCAGTTACTGTCGCCAACACCTGCCGATCCTCGTAATCTGTCTCTTGGTACTCTTCGAGCAGTGACTGGCATGCTTCGCGGATGACCTCACTCCGTCCAGTATAGCCGTATTCTTCCACAAACGTATCGAGATCGTTCCGGAGTCGCTTCGTCATTGAGGAACTCACGATGGGCATATATTAAAAATAGAGTCAGAGATAATAGAGGTGGTGGTATAGAGAATCTCTGTTAATAATCTCCTTGTAAGAGTGTATCAGCGACTAGTGTCATTCGAGCTCCCAAGCTCGTCTCTGATTCGCGCAACGTACTCCACGAAGTCGTGCGCTGTCCGTTCTCGAGGGCGCTTCAGGTCTATGGAGACAGTCGATTGCACTGCTCCTGACTCGGTGTCCATGATGGCTACTCGATCAGCGAGCGTCACTGCCTCGTCGATGTCGTGCGTGACAAACACGACGGTCTGTCCGGTCTGCGTCCAGATATCCAGTAATTCGGTGTGTAGACGGTCGCGGGTTCGCGCGTCGACACTTGCGAACGGCTCGTCCATCAAGAGGATCTCAGGATCGACAGCAAGCGCGCGAGCGATCCCGACGCGCTGTTTCATGCCGCCGGACAGCTCCTTCGGATACGCGCCCTCAAAGCCGTCGAGTCCGACGAGGTCGATCAGTTCCCTGACCCGTGCCTCGCAGTCAGGACAATCACATGCGGGCCGGTCGAGGCCGAATCGGATGTTCCCACGGACGGTTCGCCAGGGGAACAGCGCGTACTCCTGGAAAACCATTCCCCGATCCAGACCCGGGCCAGTAACCGGATTGCTGTCAACCAGAACCGAACCACTGTCTGGCTCATCAAGGCCCGCTATCGTCCGCAGCAGTGTAGTCTTTCCACAGCCCGACGGACCAATCACACAGTAGAACTCGCCCTTTGACACCGAGAACGAGATAGTGTCGAGCACTTGCGTCGATTCGTACGCCTTGCTGACGTTCTGTACACAGATCTTCTCTTTTGACTCTCGATTGGTGGACGACTCCGAACTCATCGCCACACGAGCACCCTCCGTTCGACGAGTCTGAACCCGACGTCCATACAGAGGAACGCCAAGCTAATCAGGAACATGTACGCAACGCTGGTGGCCATCGCGAGGTTGTTCGAGGCGTTAATGATCTCGTAGCCGACGCCCGGTGCGCCGAACAACTCGGCACCGACGACGATCATCCAGCACCGACCGATGCTCGTCCGGAACCCCGTCAACACTTGGGGTGCGGCACTCGGGAGTGCAACGAGTTTCAGCATCGAAAGGTCGCGCTCCACGCCGAGCGTCGACGCCGCGTCGGTCAGTTCGGTCGAGACGCCCTCGACGCCACCGTAGGCTCCGTAGAAGTTGATCCAGAACGCACCGACGAAGACGATGAACGCTGCGCCGGCGTGGTGGATGCCGAACCAGACAATCGCGAAGACGATCCACGCAAGTGGCGGGATCGGCCGGAGCACCCGGGTGAGTGGCCGCAACCAGTCGTCGAGCGCTCCGTTCCATCCCATGGCCAGTCCAAGACTGATCCCACAGCTCGCACCGAGGAGGAGACCGGGAACGTAGTGAAACAACGTCTCTGCGAGGTGTGCGAGCCCGGTCGGTAACACCAGACGTGACCCTAGGGGGACGACGATCGCAGTCGAGGTTGCGAACAGGTCGACAAACGCACGCGCCGAATCGAGCGGCCCCGGCACCAGATAAGACGGCTGGGTCGTTATCGCGCCGATCCACCAGACGAGCAGGAACGCGAGGAGACCGCCCAGTCCGCGCAGACACCGGCGCAGGTCTCCCGTGAAACTCCCGTCGATGACCGTATTGGAACTAGTGTCGATGCGCGTACTCATTACTGGATTGCGTCATAGGGCCCGAATGCGAACAGGTTCTCCGTCGCAAGCGGTTTCTCGATGTTACCGACGTTTGCGACGAACTTACCCATCGTCGCGGCCTGGTCGGTGATTGCGTGCGGGTCCGAGATAAATTCTGACGCCTTCGAGTCCAGTGCGGCCTTCGCGAGACCCTCGCTCACTCCGGAGCCGATCACCGAGGCAGCGTAACGAGCGGCTGCGTTCGGCGAGGCTGTTGTGAACTCGGTTGCCGCGATGTGCTGTTCGACGAGCGATTGCGCGACCTCACTGTCGTCGATCACGTGTTGGCTCGCGAACAGCACCGTGACGGGATGGTTGTCAAGAATGCTGCCGGACCAGACGAGTTCGCCGAAGCCGTCGTTCTGACCGATGATTGTCGCGAACGGTTCCTGGATGATCGTCGCGTCAATGTCACCGGACTGGATCGTTTGAACCGCTTTTGCCGGCGGGACTTTCGACTTATCGATGACAGACTCTATCTTACCGACGTCGAGATCTTCTTGAATCCAGTATCGAAGCACGATATCGGGGACGCTTCCGTCTGGTGGTGCACCGAACCGGACCTTGCGGCCGCGCTCTTCCTCGAAGCGCTCGAACGTGGCTGCCCCCTCCTGTTCGTAGCGAGCGGCGAGTTCGGTCGTTCCCATAACTTTGAAGCCGTTCCTTGAGTTCGCTGCGAGGATACCGGCGTTGGTCCCCTTATCGACGAGGACCATTGCGGGAGTAATGCCGAAAAGCGCGACGTCGACGTCGCCGCTGGCGAATGCCTTGACGACGCTCGGTCCGGAACTGAACCGTTCGATGGAGACATCTGCGGGGACGTTCTCGTAGAAGCCCTTCTGTTCCATCACGTAGTGCTGCATGTTCGGATAGATCGGGACGTATGCAACGGTCAGCGAGTCGAGCGACCCGCCTCCTTGACCGAGACAGCCAGCGATTCCCGTTGCAGCCACCGTGGTTGCGCCTGTGACATGGAGCAATCGTCGGCGCGTGAGTTCGACCATTTGTATTACTAACTCTAAACCCAGTTATAATAATAACTGTGATTTTCCACAGTGGGGTTAATATTAGTGGGTGTTCAAGGATGTGGCTGTTGCTAGAATCGATCCGTACCCAGTCGGAGCGAAGAAATCAGAAGGCACGCATTAGTTCCATTCTCTGAGGTTGTGAATAGCGGGGATCACCGGCTAAATTCGCAGTTCAGTGCGTGAATATCCACTCGGTGTCCGTCCCATCTGGGTTGACGTGGTCTCAACAGAGATCGTTTGGCGCGCGCAAGTACCTGTTGACCCAGTCGTACATCTTCTTCAGCCAACTGAACTAGTATTACTTTTTGTTGTTATTATCGGTCAGTCGGCACAGATGGTGCTCCAGTTCTGCTCCGGAACGGTCGTAACGGTATTTCGATCGTTGTTCCAAGATGCTTGTAAGAAGTGACACACGTAGCTGTACGGCTTGCCATCCTGATGTGGGTAGCGTTCCAGATACAGTCGCGAATTTTCCTTGTAGAAATATTTCTGAGGAGCATCGTAGGCAGCGACTGCCCGTTCGACTGATGTAGAATCATCAGCGTGTTTTGGTCATTTGTGCTAGTCTTTTGTGTCGGTTTACTAAAGAAATTTCATTTCTATCGGTAGTCTGAGAAGCAATACGAAACCTGTTCCTGCCCCAATTTTCTAGAGTACGTTTCGTCGGTTGCGGCACCGATCTCCACGAGGATGCCGTCGTCGGAGCCATCTCTGTCGCGGGACCAACGGTTCGGCTTCAGGAGGTACGTTAGGACAACCTCCGGGAACTGGCCGTCATCGGCGTACGACATCGAACTGCGCCTCGATAATTAGTGATGGATCCGACCGCGAGCGTCCAATGAGTAAAGCTGTAGCGGTTACCGAACAGGATCTACGAAGGTGTACAATAGGTTCGGAACGGCTTCACGACTCTGACACTCCAATGTCATACAACGTTTCTATATATTGGAACAGCTATTTATTCGATAAGATGTATGTCGGTAGTATGGAAAAATCCGCCAAAAATCCTGTCGAAACGACGAAAAAGTCGTTTCGCCTTGTGGAGACCCTCAAGGATTGTGACGAGGCCGGGGTGACAGAACTCGCTGACCGCCTCGGGATGAGCAAGAGTGTCGTCCACAACCATCTGAGCACGCTCCGCGAAGAGGGTTACGTGATCAAACGTGATGGGGTATACACATTGAGCCTCAAATTCCTTGAATTGGGCGGGTATACGCGCAAGCAGATGGACCTCTACCAAGCGGCACGTCCGGAGATCAACCAGTTGGCCAGTAAGTCAGGAGAACTTGTAAATTTATTGACTGAATGTCAAGGGAAGGGTGTCTACCTCTACCGAGCGAAAGGCGACCGTGCAGTCGATCTAAACACCCACACGGGCTTCCGGACGTACCTTCACAGCACGGCCCTAGGAAAGTGCTTATTGGCGAATATGACCGACGAACGTGTCGACGAGATCATCGACGAGCACCACCTCCCGGCGGAGACGGAGAATACGATCACCGACCGAGAGGTGCTCTACGATCGCCTGAATGAGGTTCACGAGCAGGGCTACGCTGTCGACGACGCCGAACGACTAGAGGGGCTACGATGCGTCGCTGCTCCCATTGAGGATACCCAGACAGTGCTCGGAGCGATCAGCGTCTCTGCCCCGATCGGTCGACTCTCTCGGGAAGAAGCCGAGGGCAAGATCAAGGATCTGATTCAGGATGCGGCGAATGTCATCGAACTGAAAGTCCGGTACTGAGCTCCGTTCTATCAAATGAAATCCTCAATCAGATATCCGGAATCCAGCTCGATAGTCTGTCACACTCTCACGTCTGCGGTGGTCGAGGCAATAGGGGGGATCGAACAGTTCTCTGCGGACCAGCATTCGAAATTTTGGAACGCGGAACCCGTCAGGCGACCCGGTTCTTGAGGCTCTCGCCGTTGCGGTACCGTTGTACATTTTCCTTCACGAGATCAGCGATGTCGAGGTGATAGCGATTGGTCGCGGATCCCTTATGTGGCGCGATGATGACGTTTTCGAGGTCCCACAGCGGGGAGTCCTCGAGTAGCGGTTCCTCCTCGAAGACATCGAGCGCCGCACCCGCGATTTTCCCGTCTTCGAGGGCCACGATGAGTGCATCCTGATCGACGATCTGCCCGCGGGCGACGTTGATCAGGTAGGCGTCCTCACGCATTGCGTCGAGTTCCTTGGTGCCGATCAGTCCTTCCGTGGCGGGCGTATGTGGCGTGGCGACGACGACAAACCGCGCGTCCGCGATGGCTGTCTCTAGTTCCGTGGGATCATAGAGCCGTGAGACACCCTTGACGGGATCGTCCGATCGTCGCACACCCACTACGTCCGCGCCGAGAGCGTCGGCTCGCTGGGCGGTCCCGGCGCCGATGGTCCCTAGACCGACCACACAGACCCGTTCTTCCTCGATGGTGAATGGTCGCTCGTAGTCTGGTGTATGCCACTCTGAGTCGTTTTGATGGTCGCGGTAAACGTGCAACAGTCGAGCGAACGAGAGCATGAATCCGACGACCATCTCGCCGACGGTAGCACCGTGAATGCCCGTGCTGTTGGTCAGCGGAACACCCCTTTTCTCGTAGGCGCTGGTGTCGAACTCGTCGTAGCCGGCGCGGGCGCAGTGTACCCACGCGGCGTCGAGAATCTCCGGTCGGGAAGTGTAAGTGATCACTGCGTCACCTTCGCCGTAGGTCTTGCTGTCGCCGACGAGAGCGGTTGGGATCGGGATGTCGTCGAGTGTCTCGACGAATGCCTCTTCGGGGATCACGTTTCCGATGGAGGTGTGGACGTACAGCTGCTCGAGTTCCATACGTTCGGTCATGATGAGGGGTTGTGTACCGGAAGCGATTGAACCTTTTGGAGACGGCAGTGTTCTGTGTGTGCACGCCACGTCGTGGAAGGATTTATGTCGCTCTCGGTAACTGATTTAGATGCGTAGAGAGGGAAGTGTATCTATGGATGTTAATCACGCGATCGTGAACGCATTGCGAGCAGAGGGCGTAGAGTATCTGTTCGGATTCCCCAGCAACCCGTTGTTCGACACGGGGGCAGCTGAGGACGCGGGAATCCGGACAATCGTCACCAGACAGGAACGAACCGCGGTTCACATGGCTGATGCGGTTGGCCGGCTGACTTCCGGCGAGGAGATCGCCAGCTTTGCCTGCCAACACGGGCCCGGCACTGAGAACTCCTTCGGAGGGATTGCACAGGCATTCGGGGAGTCAGCGCCACTGGTCGCGATTCCAGCGGGTTACGACGCCGCGAAGACCGACACCGACCCCAAGTTCAACTCACTAGTAAACTACCAGCAAATCAGCAAATCCTGTGAACAACTCACTGATCCGGGAGCAGTCGACGAGACAATGCGTCGTGCGTTCAGCGCGGCGCGCAACGGGCGTCCGAGACCGGCCGTCGTCGAGGTCCCAAAGGACGTGTTTTACGAGGAGGTGCCTGAATTCGACTACAGCCCCTCGTCGTCCAACCGGTCCGGTTCGGACCCGGCCGTCGTCGAGAGGGTCGCTGATGTGCTCGTTCAGGCAGACCAGCCCGTGATCTACGCTGGTCAGGGAGTCCATTATGCGAAGGGGTGGGATGCACTCCGGGACCTCGCAGAGACCTTGGAGGCGCCCGTTGCGACCAGCCTCAACGGCAAGAGTGCGTTCCCGGAGGATCACCCGCTCTCGCTGGGGGCTGCGAGCAAGAGCGAACCGGGTCAGCTGTCGCACTTCATGCGGGAGGCGGACGTGCTCTTTGGGGTGGGCTGCAGCTTCACCGAGACGGCCTACGGGCTCACTTTCCCTGACCCCGAGGAGACAACGATTGTCCACTCGACGCTCGACCCTACTGATATCGACAAGGACCTCACCTCCGAGCACTCGCTGGTTGGCGACGCCCGACTGACGCTGGAAGCGCTGGTCGAATCCGTCGGAGACCGCGTCGCAGACGACCGCGGTCGCTTTGATGAAGTCGTCGCCGAGATCGAGGAAGTCCGCGAGGAGTGGCTTGCGGAGTGGCTACCGAAGCTTACCACCGACGAGACGCCGATCAACCCCTACCGGGTGATCCACGAACTAACGAATGTTGTCGACGCTGAGGACGCGATCATAACCCACGACGCCGGCAATCCGCGGGACTTTCTGGCGCCGTTCTGGGAGTCGACTGAGCCGCTCTCGTACATCGGCTGGGGAAAGACCACGCAGTTGGGCTATGGACTTGGACTGGCGATGGGTGCAAAGCTCGTCCACCCTGAGAAACTCTGTATTAACCTCTGGGGGGACGGCGCCATCGGCATGACCGGCATGGACTTCGAGACCGCCGCCCGTGAGAACATTCCTATCCTCACAATCCACCTCAACAATTACGAGATGGCGTCCTACGACACCCCTTTCTCCGGGGACTTTGCGGCGGTCGGCGAGGCACTGGGCGGCTATGGCGAGCGTGTCGAGGACCCAGGGGAGATTGCACCGGCTCTTGAACGGGCCATTGAGAAGACTAAGGAGGGAACACCAGCGCTGCTCGAGATCATCACCGCCAAGGAAACCGACCTCTCCCGGCCGGATCTGCAGGAGTAGCGTCGATTTCTACGTTCTCACCACGCTCCGATTTTAGTCAAATAGATCAACCACGCAAAGCCGCGACCGGAGGCGACGGTCCACGATACGAGCATTATTCGGAAAAAGGAGACGCGTCAGAAGAGATTCGAGGCGTAGACGCTTATTTCTCTGAAGATCCCGTTGCCGTACGGGAGTGCGATGTTCATTACGTTCCTGAACGTAAAGAACACAATGGCAGCGACGGCGACACTGAACACGGCCAACTTTCCGAGGTCGCGGTAGCCGATCGTATAGGCGAACACGAACATGAAAAGCGGCGACGCGACGAGAAATCCAACGTGTTCGAGAGACACGAAGAAAACGACCGAGATACCGATTGCTAGCAGGTACTGGCGTTGGTTCTCCGAGAGGTCGAGGTCGCTGCTGTCGAAGCCACCGAGACTGATCGTCTCGCCGTTCTTTTTCGCGCGCCGATACAGAATGACGAAATTAAATAATCCGGACACGAGGATGACGATTAGCGTTGCCCGCGGCCAAAAGGAGGCTCCGGGATCGTACTCGGAGATACGGTTTCCAGCAAACTGCTGGGACACCGCAAAGAATCCCACAGCGAGCAGCATGAACAGGGCGGTGATCCCCATGTCCCGGACCGTACTCGGGGGTGCTTGCTCGCGCAGGGTGGTTTCCTCCTCGTTGGCTGGTCGGTCCTGTTCGCTCATTGTTCCACCCCCGCCAGGCCGAGGCGATCACGGATTCGGTCGCCGAACTGCGTACTGTCCATGATGAGCGGTATTATGAACGTCAAGATTGCCAGAATGATCAATACGGCCGAGATGGGTCGATTGAGAAACACCATCCAGTCTCCTGATGCCTTGGTGAGGCTGCGCCGGAGGCTGGGCTCGGCGAGCGGACCGAGCACGAGGCCGATCACCATCGGTGCCACGGAGTAGTTGTACTTTTCGAGGTAGTATCCAGCAATACCGAAGATCATCATCGTCCAGATGTCGACTACGATGTTTCGGGTAGCGAACGCACCGACGACAGTGAAGACCATAATCAATGTGAGCAGCAACTCACGGGGGATATGACGGACCTGGAGGAACATCCGGACGATCGGCTTATTCATAAGGAGGATCGCCACGTTCGCCATTAACAGTGCGGCAAAGATGGTGTACACCAGCGGCCCTTGTGTCGAGATGAGTGACGGACCGGGTCGAATCCCGTGGAGGATGAACGCCGCCAGGATAACTGCTGTCGTCGCACTGCCAGGGATACCGAGCGTTAACAGCGGCACGAATGCGCCGCTACAGGCTGCGTTGTTCGCCGTTTCGGGCGCGGCTACACCCTCCGGAACGCCGGTTCCGAACTTCTCGCGGACGCGCTTGGGAACAAGTCGCTGGCCAAACGTGTAGCCGAATAGCGCGCCAGTGGTTGCACCAGCGCCGGGCAAGACGCCAATGAGCGTCCCCAGAACTGAGTTGACGCTCAGGATGCGAGAGAACCGTTTGAAGTATCCGAGTGGAGGGAAAATCGACCCCGAGGTCGTATTGTCAAGGTTCGAGTCGTCCCCGGTGCCGATGAGGCTCCCACCGCTTTGGATCTGCTTCAGTACCTCTGAGAAGGCGAACACGCCGAGAATGACTGGAATGAAGTTAATCCCGCTGGCGAGGTAGTTGCTTCCGAAGGTAAACCGAGTCATGCCAGTTAGCGGATCGAATCCGAAAACGCCCAGAAACAACCCCAATGACATCATCATGGTCGCCTTCGTCACGTTGCCAGCACCGATCGTCGAGACAAGCGCGAGTCCGAGCAGGATGACGGCGAAGAACTCCGGGTCTGAGAGCTGGATAGCGAATTCGGCGAGCATCGGTGAGAAGAACGTGAGGATGAGCGTTCCGACGATCCCGCCGAATGCCGACGCGAACACCGCAGTACTGATCGCCTCACGGAGCTTTCCCTGTTGGTTCATCGGATAGCCATCGAGCGTCGTCATGATTGCTTCGGGCGCACCGGGGACTTTAAACAGTATCGCGCTGATTGACCCCGCGTACACCGCGCCCACGTAGATGACCGAGAGCATCATGATGCCCGCCGCGGGTTCCAGAACGTAGGTGATCGGGATCATCAGGACCACTGTCATTGTCCCATTCATCCCCGGAATTGCACCGCTCAACATCCCAAGCGTGATCGCCACCGCAAATAGGAGGAGGTTGAAAGGTGTCAGGATATTCCCGAATCCGGCGAGAAGATTCTCTATGATCATGGTTCCCCATGGACCGTCAGTGGATGGTGTAAAATTGATGCGTGGCAGTGATCCGTCTGGTGGAGCTCGGCTTGTCGCTGTTCGGATCGAATATGATCGGTACTCATGCGTTGTCTCCTGTCATAGGCGGTCGGTATCATTTTCTACAATGGTACTGTATGGATGTAATCGTCTGTTCTACATGTCGGAGTTCAATGGTTTAACGACCTGTTCATAGGTATTGACTTCGTCTTCCATCGTCGCTCGCCACTCGTCGGAGCCCTGGTATCCCTCACGGAGGTACAGCAGCGTTTCCTGTTCGAGTTGCTGGTATGAGTCGGTTTGCATGGCTTTCTGAATGACGTCATCCCAGAACTGAATGGCCGCATCGGGGGTGCCGGATTTCACGTTGAAACCACGCGAGACGCCGTAGGTGACATCCCAACCGTTCTCACTGGTCGTGGGAACGTCCGAGAACTTCTTGAGCTTATCCTTGACGCCGACTAGGATCAGGTTGATGTCACCAGCTTTGTGCTGTTCCTTGAGCTCTTGGATCTCGCCGAATGCGGCGTCTATCTCACCGGAGATTGTGTCGGTACGCATCCGACCCGCGTCTTGGTAGGTCGTGATACTGGTGTTGTTCAGGATGCCCGCTGTGTCGGCCCAGAGGATGGAGAACGCGGCCCCAGTGATCCCACCGACAGCGCCGATCTGAACCTCGTTCCCGTTCTTGGCTTTCTTAACAAGCGAATCGATACTATCGTGTTCAGCAGCGTCCCGACCACTGGTGTAGATCCAGCTGGTGTCGTGTTGAACACGGCAAATGTATCCCCAGTCGTCGAGTGTGAAGTCAGCCTGTCCTGTGGCGATATTCGGTGAGATGGCGTTAGTACTCGGAAAGAGTGTATGACCGTCAGCCGGTTGATTTAACACTCGTCGGGCTGCATTGAGACCGCCTGCGCCAGTAACGTTCTCGAACGTGAACGTAACGTTGATCCCGCGTTCGGACAGCATCTTCTCGGCGGGATTCAGGACGCCACGCGTCATCGTGTCTGTGCCACCGCCAGCCGCCCAGGGAATGATGACCCGAACGTTCCGGGACGGTTCCCAGCCGCTCGCGCCACCACCTTCTGTTGTCTCATTACCGTCGCCGCTCGTACACCCGGCAAGGCCGACGATACTGACGGCTCCTGCTGCTTTGATGAACTTCCGTCGGTTGATGTTGCTAGTCTCTTCACTGGACATTGCTACCGAATAACAGAAGAGTGGTTATCAGGTTTATAGATTATGATTGTATATTGTCACGATGGTCCAAAACTGACCATTGCGGGCCGACATGGAGGCTGTTCAGCGCTACTCGGGCACCTCGTAGTTTCCACTGATCCGTTCGGCGGCGTCGGTCAGCCGCTCCAAATACGTGGTCAGATCCTCGCTGTCGATCGGGTTCCCATGAATCGGCGCAACGTTGTCGATCGGGTACGCCGCGAAGATGTCGTCGAGGGCTGCTCGGAGCTTCTCGGGATCAACGTAGCGCAGCCAGACGAGTTCATCCCGGTGGAATTCGTAGATCTCGTCAGCGGGAATTCCGTCTCGGAACTCAGCGGACGTGTAGCGACACTCGTCGGGCTGGTGACGGTTCCCGAGTCCGTCGGCAGTAAACAGCACGCGGTCCCCGTGGTCGTAGATCCAGGTCGTGTGCGACCGGTCGGCCAGCGGCGGATCGATGAAGCTCAGCGTTCGCCCGAGTACGTCCATCTGCCCGCCGATTTCGCATTTCGTCGCGTCGGGCAGCCCTTGGGACGCTGGCGCCTCCGAGGACGCGACAAGTTCCACGTCGCCGCTCTCAATGTTGAACTCGCCGACGTTCGCCGAGTGGGGATAGTCCGAATGGGAGAGAACGATGGCGTCGATCCCGTCGCCACCGGTCGCTTCGCGGAGCTCAGCGGTGATCTCATCGCGGTGGTAGAACGATCCCGTATCGATCAAGAGGTTGCCTTCCTCAGCAGCAATCAGATACACCGACACGTGGCGGTGACGCCCGCCGATGTCGTAACACTCCTCAATCCAGTGGACGTCGTGGGTGAGTTGGACCGTCACGGTGCTCACCCCAGTGTCCCCGTGCGTCCCTCGGTGGCGATCCGTTCGACGACGGGCTTCATCATTTCCATGTACTCGGCCGGGTCCTCTCTGATCACGTTCCCGTGGGCTGGCGCAATCATTGCAGGACTGAACTCCCGAATGAGACGGTCGATCTCGTCATGGACCGTCTCGACGTCGACGTATTGATACCAGAACATAACTCGTCCGTGAAACACCACGAGTCGATCAGGCGTAATTGGTGCGTCGAGTTCATCGGCGAAGGCCAGCCCCTCGCTCCCGTGGTGGGGGTAGCCCAGCCAATCAACCGGGAACAGCGTGTCCGTCGTCCGCTCGGTCATCCACATGTGCAGCGACGCGTCTGGGAACGTCGCCTCGTGGAACTCAACGGTCCGCTGGCCGAGGTCGATGCGGTCGCCGGCACCAACGTGCGTCGCATCGTCGAGGTGATAGAGCTCATGGGCGTTGCCGTACCGTGGCGCGACCAGTTCCGCCTCCGGATGAGCGTCAAGAATTCGAGCCGTGTTTCCTGCGTGCGGGACGTCCGGGTGCGAGACAACGAGGTAGTCGAGGCTGTTCTCGAGGAGGTCATCGATAGCGTCGAGGATTCGGTCGGTGCTCGCTGGTGAGAGTGTATCGAACAGCAGTGACTGCTCGTCGTCGATTAAGTACGTGTTCTGGGCGATGTGGAGTGTGTCGGACTCGTCGTACCACGGGGGTGGCGAGTCGTCGACGAAGCCACTCCGATCGGTCCCGTTCTCCTGTATCCAGAATAGATCTGGAGCAATCTCTCGAGGCATCCAATACGATTGAACGGACCGGGAACGCTTAAAGTTGTAGGACGCCGACCCCGTCGCCTCTTCTGGCAGTCGTTCCAGCGAGAGAAACGCGCATTCGAATACGGAACCGTCAGGTGAGCGCCGCCGCGAGCGCCTCGACAGGATGGAGGATCCCGTCGTTGTACTCATCGCCCAGTTGCGTGCGACAGGACGCCCCCGGAGCGACGACTTGCTCGCCGTTACTGGCCTCGATCTGATCAAACAGGATCTTCCCGATCGCCCGGCTCATCGAGTAATGTTCGGCCTCGTATCCGAACGAACCAGCCATCCCACAACAGCCGGAGTCCAGCGGGTCGACCCGATAGCCCACCCGTCGTAGCACTCCCACTGCGTGATGGTCTTTCTTGAGCGCCTTCTGGTGGCAGTGGCCGTGGTAAGTGAGGCTCCCCTCGGCGTCGGTCGGGAGATGCTCGACGAGCCGGAAGACGTCAAGATACTCACAGACTCCGTAGGTGTTGGCTGCGACCGTCCTGACAGCCTTGCCGTCCAGCAGATCGGGATAATCCGATTGAAACATTGCCGCGTCGGAGGGTTCGACGACGACGGCGTCCCAGTCATCGGCTAGCCGTGGGGCGAGAATGTCGACGTTGCGCTCGGCGTCAGCGCGGGCCTTCTCGATGAGCCCCTTCGACAATGGCGGCCGACCGCTGCCCCCAGTGCCATCGGGGATCTGTACGTGACAGCCCGCGGCTTCGAGTACTTCGACGGCATTCTTCCCTGCTCCCGGCTTGTTGTAGTTGGTGTAGGTGTCTGGGAACAGCAGCACCTTCCGCTCGGCCTCTTGTGGCGGAACCTGCGGGCCGCCGCGATCCGTGAACCAGTCCACGAGACTCTCACGGTGGAACTTCGGCAGCGATCGCTCGCTGGCAATTCCTCCCAGTCGTTCGAGGGCCGTTCGCCCGCCGGGGATCCTCGTCACCCAGTTCGTCACCGGCGCGAGCGCGCTCCCAACTGCCGAGAGACGATCAATGTGACCGAACGCCCGCGTCCGCAACGAGGTACCGTGGCGCTCGTGGTACGCATTCTCCACCTCGACTTTCAGTTTCGCCATATCGACCTCGCTGGGACAGTCGACAGAGCACCCCTTGCAGCCGATGCACATGTCCATTACCTCGTGCATGAACGCAAGGTCGAACTGCTCGCTCTCGGGGAGATCACCGCTCATCGCCTGGCGCAGCAGATTCGCACGGCCACGGGTCGACTGAATCTCCTCCTGCGAGGCGCGGTAGGTGGGACACATGACGCCGCCCGTCGTCGACTGTCCTCCCCGGCACCCCCCACAGCCGTGACACAACTCGGCCATTCCCTGAAACTCGTTTTCATTGTCCCAGTCGAGTTCAGGCTCGAAGCCTGCGTCGAACTCATAGTCCGGATCGAACCGAAGGTTCTGTGTCATGTCCCAGTCGCCACAGACGCTTCCGGGGTTGAGGAGCCAGTCGGGATCGGCGGCCGTCTTCAGTCCGCGGAACACCTCCCACAGATGCTCACCGTAGAGCTTCCGATTCCACTGGGTCCGCGCGCGCCCATCGCCGTGCTCGCCAGAAACTGAGCCTCCATACTTCACTGCGAGATCAGTCGCCGCGTCAGAAATGGATTCCATGCGCTCGACGCCCTCGGTCTCCTTCGTGTTGATCAGCGGCCTGACGTGGATACAGCCCGGGCCAGCGTGGGCGTAAAACGAGCCGAACGTGTCGTGCTCCTCAAAGACGTTCTGGAAGTCCGCGATGTACTCTGGGAGGTGCTCGGGCGGAACCGCGACATCCTCGATGAACGCGATGTGTTTTGCGTTGGTTGTCCGCGAGAGGAGGATCGGCGTCGAGGCTTTTCGCATCTTCCAGAAGGCCGCCTGCTCGGCCTCTTCGTACGCTTCGAGTCCCTCGAAGGCGATGTCGCCAACCCGGTCGTCGAGCAGTCCTTCCACTTTCTGGCGGGCATCAGCCTCACCTTCAGCGTAGAACTCTACGAGCAAGAACGTGTCTGTTCGCTCGGGGAGGATGCCGACGACATCTTTGAATTCTTCGAGACTCCGTGCGAGGTCTAAGAGAACACCATCGAGGACCTCGACGGCGGCAGGGTCGTGTTCGAGGATAGGACCGACGTCCTCCATCGCCTCGACGAGGCCGTCGTAGGTCAAGAGGCCGATAGCCTTCGTTTCGGGAAGTGGTTCGAGTGACACCTCGGCCTCGGTGACGATCGCCAGCGTTCCCTCGCTCCCGACAATCAGCTTCGCGAGGTTCAGCGTCTCTCGATCGCCGTTGGCGACGGCATGGGCCTGCTCGACGAGGACGTCAAGGTTGTACCCTGAGACGTTGCGCTTGATGCTCGGGAACGCCTCCGCAACGGCCTCACTTTCCTCTTCTATGATTCGCAACGCCTCGGCGTAGAGTCGCTCCTCAAGGTCCCCCTCTGGATCGGCGCGTTCGTAGACTTCGTCTATCGGCGTTTCTCCTAGCCTCGTAACGGTGCTGTCCGCGAGGACTACCTCCAGTTCCTCGACGTACGCGTCGGTCTTGCCGTACTTTAGTGAGTGGGCACCGGTGGTATTGTTGCCGATAGCGCCGCCGAGCGCGCTCCGGTTGGCAGTCGAGGGATCGGGGGCGAACTTCAGTCCGTGTGGAATGAGCGCCTCGTTGAATTCCGCGAGGACTGTCCCCGCCTGTGCCCGGGCGCGGCGACCATCTGGATCGATGGCCAGAACGCTGTCCATATGGCGAGTGAAGTCCAACACAACCGCCTCATTGACGGTCTGGCCCGCTAGGCTCGTCCCTCCACCCCGCGGGAGCACTGGAATGTCCCGGTCGGCACAGTACTCGACGACCGCGCTCACGTCGGCCGTCGAAGTCGGGAAGACGACCCCGATTGGTGTCATCTCGTAGGCGCTGGCGTCGGTCGCGTACAACTGACGGGAGTAGTTGTCGAACCGCACCTGACCGTCAACGAGATCCGCGAGGTCATCGCGCAACTCTGGCCGGACAACCTCTCCCCGGTAATCGTAGTTCGCGCGGTCGTCGCTCGCGGGGTCCTGCTCGGACCCGGAGTCATTCGTAGCCATGTGGATTCTATCTATCACATGAACGAGACGGATCAAAATCCTTCTGCCCATCCAACACCTGTCGCATCGACGTAGGGGTAGACTCATCTCAGGGAGGACTTCCGGTTGACGACCTGCTCTCGAATGACAGTCGCCAGCGGGGACCGAGTTGCCGACGCCGGTCCGCTCAATCTTGGATACGTCGTCGAGCAACCTCCGCAGATCGGCCCTGTACGGTGGACCGCTCCGACGATACCGGCCATTCGACAGCAGTCCTCCATTAGTCATAGTGCCAAGCCACCAACACGCAGGAGATATGCCCGCGGGATCGAACTACTGGTCCTTGAGATACTCCAGCGCGCCCTCGACGTCGATCCGGGCACGCTCGGCTGCCACCCCGCCGTTCCATCGAGCAAAGTGTGGAGCAGTGTCGCCTTCCACGATCGACCGAGCCACCTCGCGGCCATCGAGGCAGGCTCGCCAACGCTCTTCGACAGTTTCGACCCATTCCCGAAGCACACTGTTGTACTCTGTAAACGCACCCTCGATATCGTACCGCGGCCCATAGTGTGCGTACAGCAACGTCTCGACGTCGTACTCTGTCAGCCGGTCCAGCGAGTTGAGATTCTCATCAAGGGCAAAGTTCGGTGGCGGTGTTGTCGGTAGCATGGTTCCGGCAATGTACTCGCCGCACTCATCGCCAGTGAACAGCACTCCGTCGTCGGGACCGTACAGACAGATGTGATGGGGCGCGTGGCCGGCGGTGGCGATCACTTCGAGTGCTCGGTCGCCAAGATCGATGCGCTCGCCGCCACTGAGGGCGTCAAAGCGGCCGTCTGGAATCGGCTGTGCCGTTCCGTAGTCATCTGCGAGTGCGCCAGCGTTCTGTCGGACGCTCGTGAGGAGCTTCGAGAGTTTCGCCTCGTCGCTCAAGAAGTGTGCCCCGATCTCGTGGCAGTGGACGGTCGCTCCCGGACAGCGGTCGGCGAGAAAACCTGCTGCCCCGGCATGATCGAGGTGGATGTGCGTGAGGATGATGTGTTCGACGCTTTCCGGGGCGAGACCAAGTTCATCGAGCCCCGCAAGCAGCCGGTCAGTGGCTGTTGACAGTCCTGGATCGATGACCGTCGGCTCGGTACCATCGATCACGTAGGCGGCCATCCGTTCATCGTGACCGAGCATGCCGGTATCGACGTAGTGCAGATCATCGTGTCCGCGGACGGAATGGATAGTCATTGGAGGTCGGATCTACTCTCGTTGAACGCATCGACCAATGCGTTGCGCTCGCCGGACGCAGACTGCACCCACCGACGCCGAGCTTCGAACTCGTGGGCAGTCTCCGGATTCGGCGCTTTGGCGCTGTCGTTGATCGCACGCTTGGAGTGCTTCACAGTCTCGGTGCTTATCGACCGATTCACGTCGACATCCCGGTTGACGACCACGGTGTCTCGTGCCTCGTTGGAGTCGATCATCCCCGTAAAGACGCGGGTGAGGTTATTATAGACGGCGATGCTGAGCGAGTTATTCGTCGGTAGGCGCTCAGGTGTACCCTCGATGATTCCGTCAGTTGGCGCTTCATCGATGGTCTCGTATGCCTCATTTGCCATACTCTATCAAGCCGAATCTGTTCTTGAAAGCTCACCTAAACAGGAGATAATCTCCGGTATGTGGTCGAGGTTCGAATCGATTGCTTCCGTGCCGGCTCTGCTTTGCTCTTCACTGATTTCTTTGTACCCATTTGCTCACAATCATAGAGGCGGTCTAACGTGCTGATGCTTGCCGTTGTCAACAGCAACTTTCTCGATATCGAGCTTTTCGCGTACAGTTCGTTCATCAACGCTAATGAGATGGCCGATTACGGTATCGAGATGATCGAATTTGAGCGACTCAGTGAGCGTTCAGATGGCTTCGACGAGTCATGTGTCTCGTCTGTTCAACTTCATAGAACGACAATCGACCAGCTGAGTGGACGACGTGAAGGTCTTAATCCGAATGTTAACAGTGGCCTGACCTTTCGGCCGATCGCTGTCTCGCCTTCGTCTCGATCGACCGCTGCGACGGCCGCCATACCGAGAGCGATCACACAATTATTGTGGGCCCGGCGGAGTGCTGAGGGGTGTTGTGGAAATTGGACGGATTCCATGTGTTAGAACGTCTCGTCGTTCTTGACGGTCAACTGATGCTGGGATACGAATCAGCAGACTAACTCGATCGATTGATGATGCCAACACGTGGAATCGATCCAGAGTCGTCTCAAGAAATCACCCCAACGTTCTAATATGTGGAACGGACACCGTCTGGACCGTTGCTCGCGTCCGTCTCTCCTCAGACGGCCTCAAGCGTTCTACTGAACAGAACAGTCAATCGGGCACCGTTTACACTCGTACGCTTGTCACAGGATCATGTAAGATCCGGTTGGACGCTCCTGAGTCCCGTTACACCAGTATTTTCGGAAATCTCCTGCCGCCTGACTGGTTGAACACGGGTGCGAAGGTCTGTTCACTGATTGCGAACGGACGGCTACGAGTCAGTGAAGATAGTTACACGAGACGATCGACCAGTTGCCACAGCAAGTAGAGCAGACAGATAAACACGAAATAGAAAAATCACAGCACGAAGCTTGTGGAAGTCGTCTTCGACTGTGAGCTTAACTATCCTCTTGGTCGGTTCGTATGTCCCCGAATTTATATTCAACAGCGTCGAGAGAGATGCAGTGTTATGGATGTGATCGTCCTATCCCTCACATTTGTACACACAGAATAATCACAGATGTCTAAAAGTAATCACCCATTTTCAGGTGGAGTTACGTGAGTGATACTGACCGCGATATACGCAGAGTCAGATATACGTGTGTTCTGTGTTCCGCTGTGAACCAACTCTTCTCTGTCTGGTAGTATACGCTAGCTATATCGACGGAATTTACAGATTAGTGTTCTAAATCTTTTATTCAATTACTGTCTACTACTGTCGGAAGTTTGCTAAAATATCGCATAGTACGATTACTGTTTGGGGCCAGTTCTTGCAAAGTATCAGACAGAAGTGGTTGATCTGATAGTAGACATCGTGTCATAATCGAAACAGACATCATTATTGACGGATAGCCACTTGTGCTAGTTTGTATGATCAGCCTTTGTCCCCAATTGCTTCAAAAGATTGTACGTTGATGGGTGTGTGATCTCCATGTCTGACACATCTCTCGTCACCGAACTTGTTCTACTATCAATTAGTCATTGAAAATCATCAATATTGAGTGTACATACAATTGATTAAGTTATGACCTAATGAGCAGATATTTTTACTGCAGCCTATCTAAGAGATGTGACCTATGTTAATAACTGTGTGTCTGGCAATCCATGACTCAATTTTATCGGGATTGAGCGAGATAACCAGCAACGAAATTCTAGTCACATGAACACGACAAAGAGGTCAATATAGACGTATGATTGAAAGATTGCATTACCCAACTAAAGTCTGCCAGATGGCTTCTGATGCACAATTACTCAAAATCTATCCTAGTAATCTATCTTTCTCTAAGAGGTGAGCAGGATGAATATATCTGATCAGCGTCAGCTAGTGGAAAAATGTCTAATTTTCTGATAGTTCACCATTTTTGTGCTTCCACATCCCCCACAGAAGAAGAGTGTAGACGCCGGTGAGTACAACTCCCTGAACGACTTCGCCGGCATCAAATCGTAGCAAGACGCTGAAGGCGGCGATTACTGAGAATAAACCGAGCACCCGACGACTTGGCTTTGGCATTCGCTATCAATAGATAGTGTATTGTAATAAGATTGATTGCGCTGATTAACATGCGGTACACCTCTCGGTGAGTCGTCACCCACGTTTCAGGTGAAAGAAAAACTGGTCGGGATCAAAAGGAGTGAACGGATCGGCGTGTCACCGCTCAATCGGCTCAAAGGCAGCGACCCGCTTATTGACGGTCGATTTCTGGCATAGATACTACAAATCAGCCCCGCTTTCTTTTCACGCGTAGTTAAACTTCCGTCTTGAGAGGTCCATCCTTTTGTCCGTAAGCCGGTTATGTACAGTAATGAGTTCAGTCGATACCGCCCAAGAAACCGAGCGCGGCTTCGGGCTCTCAAGTCGTGATGCCCGAATCATCGGCGGAGCGAGCGCACTGATGGGGATCAATGTGTTCTTGATGTACGTTTTCGTCGTGACACCGCTCGCAACCATCAACGAGTACCTGTTCTCGGTGCCAATCATCGGCGTTGCTGTGTACGGTGCGGCGATCATGGCTGGACATCTGCTCGCCGAGCGCGGCGTGAAAGGTGGTGACGTGGGCGTCGCGTTCGTCGGCGTGGTCCTACTGCAGCTCGCGTTTGGCATCTTCGGGGCTGGCGTGCTCTCGTTTGCCCCTCGCGGTGACCAGCCGACGATCCTTGTGGTGACGGCAATCGTTGTGACGCTGCTCACGGCCGTGATCGGGGCGTACGTTTATGCGCGTTCGAAGACGTTCGAATCATGGGGTACGGCCGCCAATGTCGCATTCATCGGCGGAATCATCGCAATCGCCATCGGATCGTTTATCCTGCCACTCCTGCTCACGGTCGGCTTTGTACTCATTTTCCTCGGCTTCCTCCTTCGGTTGGGATGGGAGATCTGGCGAGTGCGCGATCAACGGCGGGCGTCGATCGCGCTTCAGACGATCGGCATCTACATCGCCGTCGCTGGTGTCTTCGTCCATGTATTACAGCTCGTGATGCGAGCGTGGAGCCGTCGCTGAGCGATCATTCAGACAATCCACTTGCGGCTCGATGCCAGTACGAACTGCAATCGAGGTCGACGAGCATGATCAGGAGGGTGGCTCGATCGTATTACTCTCGTCGACAGCGAGAATCTGGCTGAGTGTCCTCTGAACGTCATTTCTCGAATTGGTAGAGAGTGGACGATTGAGTTGCTTGTGTGCTATATGAACGTGTACTGCTGCCCGATTTGAGATCTACAGACGTGAGAGGGACAACCCTGTTATTATCCTTGTGAGATATATTCAAAAATATTGCAAAACATGTTACTCCACATTTATTCTTATTCGATATTGTTTATTACTTGGTAGAAAGCGCTTTGTAAGATGCTGATTATGCTGATGTGAGGGTAGTTGATACTCTCGCTGGAGATAACAGATGTCTGTAACGAGAATAATTACGAGCACGATTGGATCGATTCTTGGCCGCAAAATAGGTGATATACTCGGACAAAAGCTCGAAGCGGCTATTTCATTCCAGAGTACGGACGAATCAGACAAGGAAGAATCTGAAGCCGAAGACGAATCGGACAACGAAGTATCTCTGGAAGAGATGTCGAGATATCTTGATGATATGTCTGATGAAGAACTTCAATTGCTTGCGAATCAGCTCGCTGATGAACTCAACGGACGAGAGTCTGAGTGAATGCGGTGTCAAGTCACCGAAAAGACATTAATTTAATCCTCCTGTATAACTTTGTATAAATGACTGCCACGACACTTGTTCACATTTCTCGCTGCAGATTATTCTCTCCAGTGGTTTCACCATGAGCTCGATGCCGGTATCGCCAGTCCCACTCTTCAAAAATTCCGTATTCAGTCATCGTGGTCATGCCCGCAATCGCTGCCCGAAGTTTGAGCCCGACGAGTGGGATGTCAGCAACGGTGATGACAGCGTCGGCTTCAAGAACAGCTCCGTCACGGAGAATGACGTCGAGAAGGTCGACGACCGCATCATCGTCCCGTTTAGTTGGTTGCATCTTCACTCACCCGTTCGTCTCCGATCGCTGGTGCAAATGTATAAGGTGGCCACGGACCAGTAAAGCGGACCGTAACCCCAGGCTCTGCAGCGACATCGTCGAGTATGTCACCAATCTCCTCCTCGCGGTCTTCATGTGCAAGCAGCGTTAGTCGAGCTAGCTGAGTGGTCATTTGATCGTCTTTATCATCCTCACTGTCTGTGAGGTCAATCGACTGTTGACTGATGTCTCGATCGTGTACTTCATAAACAATGTCTGTGAGACGATCGCAAAGAGCTCTTGCTCGTTCGTCGCACCGGCGGCGCTTCAACACGGTGAGACGCTGGTTGTATTGCTTTTTGAGCAGAAAGTTCGTCCCGCCACCAGCTTCCGACTCGTCCATACGCGTCGTGATTTCTCGGAGTTGCTCGTCTTTCGCTTCGAGACCGTCTTCAAGTTCGTGTTCTTCGATCGTGGCGTCGACGTGATACTCCCAGAAGCCCGAAAGCATATCGAGATGATGGGAGAGCGCGTCCACCTGCTCACGTACCCATTCGCGAACGCGATCGTCGTTCCCCTGAATAATCGTATCGAACCGAAATGGCAGTGGCGTTCCAAAACGTTCGCCTACAGCATCGACCACCTGCTGGTGTTGAAGCAGCCATTTACGAAGGAGATCCACCTCATCAGTATCGTATAAGTCATTGCATTCGTGAACGACTAATCCTACGTCGTCAACGGCGATGAGTTCCGTTGGCTCGTCATCGATACCCGTAACCGAAAAATCGGGCTCTTCATTGGGAATTGATACGGCACAATAGAGGTAGCGACCCTCTTTGATAGTGGCGTCATTCATTCTTGAATAGGCTGTGACCGGGGTGTGGTTGACGCGGGTCGTCGACTTGGTGGACAAGATCGTTGACAAGCCCGTTTAGCTCGCCACGAAGGTCATCGACTGGTCCATCGATTCCCTCGTCGGTTTTCAACCGGTCAATCTCTGCTTCGAGCGAAGCGAGCTGCGCACCAAGGCGTTCTACCTCCTTGTCAGTGAGCATCTCAGACTCCATTCGACGGATTGCTTCGCGCTCCATCGCATCGACCAGCAACTCAACGATCGTTACGACGAGTGTCATGAGGCCGTCGCGTGCGTTCTCGCCGTCGACATTAATCCTCGTCATGGCTCTTCTGCGGATTCGTTCCGTTCGTCGGTGCTCTCAACGTCGTCAAATTCAGACGCCTCGGACTCGTTAGATCGGATTGATGTGATATCGGTGCCCAAGCGTCGCGGTCGGGGTCTCGTCGATACGCCAGAATCAATCCGAGGATAGTTCGTAGTGTACATCTTCTCTCCCGTTTTGAAGTCGTCACGATCCCTGGTGATTGGTGGTGTTTTCAGCCACGGAGCGTGTTCTGTGATCGGCGGTTCGGAAAGCGGTGCAACGGGCGTGCCACCGTCCGCTTCCTGTTCCCGTTCTTGCTCCTGATCTTCGAGTTCAGAAGTCTGGGCTTCCTCGTCTTCGTCGCTCGTTTTGCGAGCGTTGATTGCGTTCTGTCCGGAGGCTTCCGCAACGCATTCCATATCAGTTCCTGTGGGGAATTCGAGACCGTACTTTGCGGCCGTCTCAAACGACGCGAGTGCTGCCCGGAGCTGAATTCCTAAGAGTTCCGTGTCACCAATCGTCACCGCAATGTCGGCATTGATAACGACACCCTTCTCCAGTAGCATCTCGACGATGTCTGCTAAGTCGTTGTGTTTTCGGGTCGGACTACCGCTTCGGCTTCCACGTTGATTAGTCATTGATATCACTTTGGTTACTCATTGGCATCACTTCGATTGATTTCAGTTCGGTCACCGTCGATGCGTCGCTGGTCTTTCGCAGTCGAATATTGTCCCGTCTTAGTGACTGTCGAAATCCGGATAGTTCCCGCAACAACCGACGGGGACAACGATGAGTAGGCTGTTGGATTCGCACGGAGAGTCGGTCGACGACATCGAATAGCTTTTCGGTCCGCTCGTATACATTATTTAATCGAACATTTAGTGAACTTTTTATGAATTCGTTGATTTGATCGATCAGACGCGATTGTATCTGGACTTGAATCGCCTCTGACGAATCGATGATACGATCGCCACCGGACAACGACGAAATTGCAATGTTCACTCGTCGAAACGGGTTTGATAGACAGAGCCGGTCCCTGATAGTCCCAGCTCTGTTCCCTCCGGTCTCTGCTTCGTCCTTAGCTCCATCCAACGTACTTAGTGTTGCTTTGTGTCGCCTCCGTGTTTCTGACAGGCACGAATCACCCACCTGCTCGTTGCTATCGCTTTCACTATCGGCTGGTGTACCGATCCCAATTGAGAACTCGTGACCGACGCGTGCCCATCCGAATTCTCTGTGATCACTATCCACTCCCCGACAGCTTCTATTCTTATTTGTGAGTACCCCGAGTAGGTCATTGAGCAGCGAGTCGATGCTGCTGTCCGGGTAGTCATCGTTCGCCATTACTGTTTTACCTTGACTTTGCCGCTGATCGTCTTGCGGGCCTGTTCTGCGACATCGAGTTGGCGCTCCAATTCGACTCGTCGCTGGTCGTACTCCTCACGTGAGCGTTCGCCGATTTCGTACAGAAGGCGATTTTCCTTGATGTCATCTTGAATCTCGTCAATGTCATACAGTTCGTCGATTGCCGTTGACCGGATGATATCGGCGAGTGTGACGAATGGTCGAAAGAGCAGGTCGTCAATGATGAATGTCATTATTGTGTTCCAATCTCAATATCGATGAAGTTGTACGGTGCCCAAGGGCCGCTATACTGGACGGATAGATGATCGTCGTGTTCTTCAGTGATCTCGTCGATCGCTGCACCGAACGCGGCCTGTTGATCGTGATCGACGAGGTATGATCGATTCATCACGAGACGGTCGCTGAATAGTCCGTTTTCTGCCTCTTGTACGCTCATATCTCTGAGCCGATCAGCGACGTCTTCGCGAATTGCCTCCCGATCGAAGGTGCCATCCTCATTGGCAATGAGTTTCACCCCGAGCTCGACTGTCCCGTCGATCTCGTATAGCGCGCGATTGAACATTCCTCGGCCCCCCCGGAGCACGTTCTTGAGCGTCCGTTCGTCCTTAAATACCATCCCGAAGCGCATCGGAACGACCGTTCGTCTTCCGTCCTCCATGACCGCCCTAAGGACATTGTCGTGCGCACGAAGGTTCTCGTCCGTCTGCTCTGGCTCAAGCGTATCGATATCACTTACGACAGCTGCCAGCGGCCGATGATTAACCGTATACACGCGGTCCGCGCCACCGACGCCGGTAACCTTGAGATTATACTCTTCATTCTCGATAATCCCGTACGCGTAGTAGTGTGAATCGCTCATGATTGACCTTCCTCAATCTACTAGTCGTTGTTTACATTCTCTACAAATCGGGATGCAATAATATGATGCCGGCAAATGAAAGCCCGATTCGAGATTTCTGAAGGCGCTTGTATTTGCCACCCCAAAGCGTAAAAATGGTTACGGAATAAAATTATGAAGAAATGAGTGTGAATACAACAAGCCAATGTCAAAGTCAGCGTCCAGATACGTCGAGCCTTGTCGAGGTTATTGATCGTATCCTTGATAAGGGGGTGGTCATCGATCTCTGGGCACGAGTGTCGATCGTCGGCATCGAGATCCTCACGGTCGAAGCACGGATCGTCGTTGCATCGGTTGATACGTTCCTTCACTATGCAAAGCATATCTCAATACTTGAGGAAGTGTGTGAGTCCGGTGACTTGGAGGATCTCAAAAACCTCGAGATTGGAACGTCGCCGATGGTGCAGTCAGCACCGGACAAATCCGATCCACAGATCGAGCAATCCGAGTCGGAATAAAGGTATGACGATAACCAAGTGGCTGCCCAGATCGAACGCACGGTGTTTCACTCTTCAGTAGTATGACCAGCCAAGTGATTACTGAAGTGTGCTCCACTCAATCATAAAAGACAAACGACGATGACAGCCATCGAGCCGAGCGAACATACGATAGACGAGCTGGAAAACGAGATCGAAACGATCGATGATCCAGATGAGCTCCAGTCGATGTTCAAGGCCGAAGCTGACAACAAGGATCGAAAAGGTGCGAAGGTACTCATCGAGCGTCGACTGAGTGAAGTCGAGGACGGTGAAGAAGAGAGCGAGACGACGACAGATACCGACCCTGGAATGGATGAGTCGGATTTTGCGGACAGAGAAGCAGACCTCATCGCTATTCGCAACCGTGTTAGAGAAGTTGCGGCGGATCTCATCGGCCGTGACCTCGACGGAATTAGTTCGATTCGACGCGAAGAGGACAACTGGACAGTCGTCGTCAATCTCGTCGAGCGTCACTCAGTACCGGACACTCAGGATATCATTGGTCGCTATGAGGTCCACCTCGACTCTGACGGCGAGATTACCGGCTATCACCGGTTGAGTCGGTATCGTCGTAGCTATACTGATTACGAAGGATGGTGCTGACTGATCCGAACCATCCCTTTAGATCCTTCAGTCGGCTCGCTGAGTGCCTGCTAGGCCAGCCTACAGTTAGCCAAATTCCAGAAGATACGAATGAGAGTATACTTTGAATCGCAGTCGACCTTCGGAAACGTTCAGCAACGAGCGCCTCCGACTGGTACCGGCCGAACACAGCGTTGTCCGGTCCTACTGTCGATCCAATGTTTATCTCAGTTGTGCCGATCGTACGGTTACAGACACCCAAACAATAATGATTCCCCCAAACCAACGGTCCGCGAATGACGAACCGAACAGCGAAGACAGTGTGGCCGAAACTGCGACGAAACTTAGATCCACGCTCGATTCCCTGAATAGCGCCGACGATAGAGACGAACGCGAAAGCAACGATGAAGACCACGAATCGGTGGATGAAAACAGTAATACAGAAATGACTGACAAAAGTGATAACGAAGAATCTGAGAATGGAAAACAAATTGAAGACAGTGAGACAAAAAACGAAGGCACAGAGGATGAGGAAAAGTCAAGTGAAACAGACACTGACGAAATCAGCACGGATGAGGCGGAGTTGATCGAAATTCGAGACCATGTCCAAGAGGTAGCGGCTGATCTCATCGGCCGCGACCTTGACGGCATTGCGGCAATACACCGCAACGACAGTACCTGGACGGTCGCAGTTGACGTCGTTGAGCGTCACTCGGTACCGGATACTCAGGACATCATGGGTCGCTACGAGATCCATCTCGGGTCGAATGGTGAGATTCGAGAGTACAACTGCTCGAGTCGGTACCGTCGCGGTGACACCGGATACAATGAATGGTAATCGCATACCACTGAACCGTTCGAAGTGGAAGGGAGTAGTTATGTCTCCTTTGCTTCGTGCTCCTCCAAGGGAAGGAGGGACGTTGGTAAGACTCTGAAGAGGTGAGGATTCACTCTGATTTGTCTCTATTCACCTTCACTGGAATTTATTCGACAATTGGACAATTATAGGCGATGAAATTAATTGGGTGTTGGGTCGTCGAGCACAATGTGAACGCCTGAGACCATTCGCCGTACTCTTCTTTCTCGATATTCGAGGTCCTCCTGTCTCTATGCATCTGGTAGTAAGCATCGAATAGACTCCATTACAAATGTATGTCTGTAACAGCAAGAAACATATACAAATTCTTACCGACGAACCGGATTGAATGAATTAACGAAACAGTCATCGACTGCGTCCACACACGAGCTCAGGTGTCCCTTGAACTGTGTCCGCGGGCTTATTATCTCCATCTACAACG
Organism: Halocatena marina; assembly: GCF_023276375.1. Lineage (GTDB taxonomy): Archaea > Halobacteriota > Halobacteria > Halobacteriales > Haloarculaceae > Halocatena > Halocatena marina. Next base: position 32,645 of record NZ_JALLPK010000002.1, read on the forward strand.
ATGAATGCAGGGACAATCCAGAGAGCACGGTCACCACGGGTGATATGAATTCTATGATATCTCGAGCAGTCATGTGCAAGCAAAGAGTACAGACTGAGTAGTAGCGTAGGTTGATCCTGGTAACCCGAAGAATTCGCACGAAGCCAGTTCGTCGTAACGTATATGATGGGAAAGAATACGTGACTGGATGGCATAAGCTGGAGGAATAACTCAACGAAGTGCACAAAGCGCATTGAAACAGTCACCAACAAAGTGGAGAAAACTGCTAATGACAACAGACGACTCCAAAGCAAATCAGGAAGAAAGGGTGAGTGAATGCGAACTTGTCCATATAGCACTCACCGACCTGTTCGAAACCATCGTCGACACAGACGACCGAAACCAGCGACCACGAATCAGAAGCAGAAGTGCACACAGCAGTAATACGATGTACGACTACGAGTTTGTCATCAGTATCGGTCCCCAATCTGCAGAACGCGGCAACACCCCCGAAACACTGTCAGCGTCGGCCAGCACAGACCATGCTGTGACCATTTACTCGATAGATGAAGATTATGAAATCACGCTTGATCTTCCGATCGACAATCTAACCGATCTTTCAACAGGTGTTGATTCAGGCACTCATAATCGGATACGATGGCGAGATCGCATAATGCGTTCCTCTTTATCGCGGCGACCTCGGATTTGGGATACGTTGTTCAACACTAATACACTAAATAACTGTCTCTACAGGAGAGTAGCCAAATGAATAGCTCTAGGTCGAGCGAGGAGATATCTGAGACCGTAGCGAGACTTGAGTCCGCAATTGATTCATTGTCTGATGGTGAAAATAACACGACAGAGAGTGAGGAATCAGACGGACAGTCCGACAGTAACGCTTCCTCCGAATTCATTCGAGGGATTCAACACGGAGTTCAGGATGGACTGTTCGATAGTTTCAGTGACGAAACCGAACCGGCTGAAAGTACACTCTATGAACAGTTTAGTCGGCTACTTGGTGAAATGGTCGTGCGAAAACTCACGGAGCAGATACGAGAAATGCAGAGTTCCGAAAGCGAAGTGAATGCGGACGATCATGTCCTGTCTGCATTGTTAGATCGTGAGGACAGCAAATCGTTTTTTGAAGGATGGGACCTCGACAGCATGTTATCGAAAGATGACAACAAGGATAGTCAGAAAATCATCAAAGAATCCAAAGAATTGCTCGAAACGGTTGACGTCTCAAAGTTGTTTGAATTTATTAATATACGGGAATTGCCTAACGTTATCAATTTTGAGGAAGTCCCGGCAGCGATTGCGAACGCTGATCCCAAGCGAGCGGTCGAACTTAAACACCTGGCGTCACTTATCGAGTTCGATGAGCTCTGGGATGCAGTCGAGATTCGAGAGTTCATGCGGAAAAAAGACGAACTCGAAGACGTTGTGGACAGTAAGGAGAGCGATGAGGAAGGTGGGACAGATGGTTCGTCTCTGACTGATTCACTCGAGCCGTTGAATAGCGGAGGTGGCGAGTTGGGCGAGGAGATGACCCAAGCAATACAGGTGGCCATTCAGTCAAAACTCCGGGATGCTGTCGAGGAATTCCGTAGCTCTGTTCTCGATGCGCGCGAGCAGATAAAACAAGCACGCGACGAGGCACAAGCAACTATCGAGGAGACAACTGGTGGCGGAACGGGCCAACCTTCTTCCCGAAATCCGACCGCCTACTCAACAATGGTCTCGGGCTGGAAGAAGAGCGATTGGTCGTCGGCGAAGGTTTCAACCGTTCCCCACAACGTGCGTCGTTCAAGCGCACCGGGTCATACCCGACTGTATGGCTCGCGATTCGACAAAATGGAGAATGACGATGAATGACATCCTCTCCGGCGCAAACACAAAGAGTCCTCGTGAGGGTATCGCTTGCCGACCCACGAAAGCATCTTGCGGGTTCGTATGCTTCTCATTGGAACGGCAAGAGCGTGGTACCTTCGTCTCGGTCGATCTTCAGTACGCGAACGCAACCGATGAGAGCAAATAGCTGAGTGGCCGCTCTTAACCTCAATTCATCCACCGAGTAAATGACTATTCGTCCGGTGGATCGACGCCTGTTCGGCGCGGTCACATGTGAACACAAGGAGATATGTCATTGTGTCTGCGTCGTCCTCCCTGTGATTTTATTGTCTATTATGTTATACTAATGGGCCAACTATCGCATCGAGGGCTTATTCGAGTGTTTGAATTTTTAAGTGTGGGTGTCGGTAGCGGCTGTATGTCTGTACCGTCTCTCAATCAGAATAATAAACTCAATATTGGATCGACTGCTGTAGAACATCAACATTCAGTATTACATGTTGTTAATGTGTCCGAAACTGCTTTCGATTCATCAGCAAGCGAAACCAAGAGTAGTGAAGCTAGATTAACTCAGAACTCTGATCTTGAATCCCAGATTCATATCGAACCATGAGAAGCAGATATACCTGACGTTTCTACCGGGCAATGAGTTTTACACAGTGGAAATATGGACCGATGCTGAAAAAGCAGGCAGTGATCCGGCTGACTCTGAAAATAATAGAGAATTAGAGGAAACACTCAGTCCTGAGGCATCGGAGTATTCGGAGGCTTGGGGTGTTAACCGTAATATAGTAATAGAGTATGAAACAGTTACAGCAAGTAGATTATCTCTACACTAGCGCTACAGTCAGCCAGGTCGATATGTCATGGATATTTACGACGAAGTTTATGCCGTACTGGTTTCGCTACCTATGTTTATTCAAACTTTTCGAGAAGAGTATACGTGCTATTCACGAATCTAGCAGAAAAATTGCAACTAGCAATACAAGGATCTCAATCTGGAAAGGGACGCAACGCCTCAATTCAGCCAAGGACGTGCGCATCTGCTCATCATGTGCTACCAATGATGGGTATGAATTCAAAGCGGATGTGATCCTTCGATTCCCAATGAAATGGCTGGTTTCAGAGCAGGTAAGCTTCTTCGCCGTCCCAACTACGTGGGGAAATTTAAATGACGCCGAAGAACGAACTCGGGGATATGAACAATGAGGCCGCGAACGAGTCGCTGTCGGACGACTCTCATTCAGCCGCCGCAAAGGCATTTGTCGACCGCGCGCAGTCTCTGTGTGGTGACAAATTCGCTGAGCTGTACGCCTTCGACTCTCCTGGCCGTGGCGAGGTCCACGACCTTACCTACGGTGTGATACTCGAATACGGGTCCGCCGTCGGACTCACCCACTCAAAATCAATATTCGAGCAGTCTCAAGAGCAAGGTAATCCATATTTTCGAAACGTCCTTCGTGAGGCCTGTTCGTATGTCTAAGGATGACGATCCTACCAGAAACGAAGGTCACAGACCAGCTACGACAGGCTCGGTAAGTACTTGCCAACGCCGAAGACGCACAGAGAGCGGAGCTGTTCAATGCGGTCGTCATCTTAAATAATTATGCCCCACTACACACGCTTTGAAACGCTTGAGGACTTCGCGGACTTTTACCGCAGGGAAATAATTCCAGCGCTACGTACAGATCCCGATATTGACGTTGACCCCGACTCCGAGACACCGACGTATCGCTGGCTGAAATCAAACTATTCGGGCTTTGTCGCACGGCTCCGACGTGATCACGACCTCTCTCCCGGCGACTTTTACGACGCTGTTGGCATCCCGCCCACCCCCGACGACGCAGAGGACGCATGGGGAATCGGCCACGAACCAACAATTCAGGGACTTGAGGACTACCTCGAAGAACTCGACCGCGACCGTGGGCGCGCTGGGACTACCGTTGGTCCGCGTCGATCCAGATTGAACACCTACGTCACGGCTTATTGTGACGTAAACGGTACAAACGACCTGTTAACACCGCTGCTCGACGAGACGGCCAAGCCCGACGAGATAGCACGCGTGCGCGACACCTTCCGGGTGCTCGACGAACAGTTGGGCACTCTCGCCTCGAAAAAGAAGTATGTCTCGGCGGTGCAGAACTGGTATACGTTCCTCGAAGAGATGGGGCGCAGTCTCTATAACCCGGCCGAGAATCTTTTGAACCGCTTCGGCTGGGACGAAACGCCGCTCTACGACCATCCTGCACTCTCACGCGAGGACCTCGATGCGCTGCTCGCTGTTGCGAATGCCGATGAGCGGTTTCTTCTGCTCGCACTTGCTGGTTGGGGGTTGCGGCCTGTCGAGGCGTGTGAGCTTCACGTGGACCAGCTGGTACTTGATCCCGGACAAGATGAAGTGCCGTATATCGCATTCGACGCTGGCGAGCGGAAGAACGCCCGCCGAACACGCAATACGGTCGAACTTCTTGTCGGCATCAATGCGATTCACGACCGAATCGACGTGCTCAGCGTGAAGGAAGAGTGGACAGGATACCTTCTGCCAGGTCAGTCGATCCAACGGCCCATGTCGACACAGACCGCACGACGGTGGTTGCGAGATCTTGGTGATCGGGCGAACGTCCGGATTGACGGAGGGCATCCGCTCCCGAAGATGGGACGGCGGACGTGGTACCGTCTCTATCGCCAGCAGCGTCCTTCGATCGAGGCAGGCACCGCTGCAGTCGCGGCCGCACAGGGGAGCCGCGATGCTTCGGTGTCCAAGCGCAATTACCTCGACGAACGAACCCGTCGACAGGCGCGTGCTGACGCAATGCGCGAACTTGTCCAAGCTGAGCTTGCAGAACTCTTCGAGACATACCTCTGAGTAGTCGAAATGCTTACAAGAAATTCATTAGTTGTGGCTATAGCTGATGGCCCTCACGCGATCACGACATAAATGCCGACAAGGCTGCTTCGCCGGATCGTCCGGACGGCGTCATCCAAGCGGGTCATCTGTAATACTAATGTTGCCGCGGTCTTTCTCCTCGCCTAAATTCCCTGGAGAGATGTCGAAATCGAACACGCCTTTCGGGAGGGCGAGCGTCGAGCAGGCATTAGGGACATCAACGACTCCGCTCTGTCGTCCTTCGATGGGGACCGTCCCCAAGATGTGGTAGGCCTGTTGGCCGGTGTATCCGAATTTCTTCAGATAATCGATTGCCTGGAGCGAAGCGCGCCGATACGCGGTGTGCGAGTCGATGTAGTGTTGCTCTCCGTCTTCTGTGACCGAATACCCACAGAAGGTAACGTAGTCTTCGAACGTTGGCCCACGATTCCCCGGCTCGAATATTGGATGATCGACGCCGTGCTTGTCCATGCCATCTTTAATGAGATCAAACTCGAGATCGATGTACGCAGCCATCTCGATTGCCCCACAGAATGAGATTTCACCATCACCCTGAGACGCGTGGAAATCCCCAACACCGAACTTTGCCCCCTCTACGTAGACCGGAAAGTATACTGTGGATCCAATCGAGAGGTCCTTGATATCGTGATTTCCACCGTGCTCACGGGGTGGAACGGTCCGTGCTGCCTCTTCGGCAGCCGCTTCGGCTTCGTCTGCGTCCATCTCACCCATCAGCGCGCCTTCCTTCGTCGGGGGATTCGCCACCGGCGGTTCCGCTTCGCCAGTCGGATGATTCTGGATCGATTCTGGATCCTCTTCGTGTTTGTCGATGAGTGCTTGTTCGCGCTCGTTCCACTCTTCGAGAAGTTCGTGATCTGGAGCACACCCTGCCAATCCGGGATGGATCTTCCCCTGATAGCGGACGTCCGGAATGTGACGAGATGAGACGGTGTAGCCGTCAAGGTCCCAAATCGATTTCGCTGCGTTGGGAAAATGATCAGTGAGGAACCCGCCGCCGTTCTGTTGTGAGAATGTTCCAGTGAATCCAAACTCAGAACGGTCGTTGAGTGGTCCCATGTCGAGGAATTCCACTTTCAGCAAGTCACCAGGTTCAGCACCGTTCACATGAACTGGCCCTGCCAGATAATGCACCTGACTTAGATCTACGTCACGGACCTCGTTTGCGTTGTCGTTGTCTTGAATCTGGCCTCCTGTCCAGTCGAGTGCTTCGAGGCGCATGGGTTCTCCCAATTCGGCCTCAACGACGGCAGGTATGTCCGGATGCCACCGATTGAATGGGTTGGCACCGGGTTGTTCATCAGGCGGACTGTCTACGTCAACTTCGAATGTTACTTCTGGCATAGCTATCTCCGGTCAGTTGACTCCGCGTATATGTTCTCTCCGTCTAAGCTTAATAGTTATGAAAAATATAATTCATTTCATTTTCGAATGGTATTCGGAATTATAACATAGCACATATTCATACGCTGATGGACCTGACCGCTCAGGCCCACGGCCAAAATCCGGCGGCCATCAGATAGCCAGCAGCGCCAGTTAATATACCGACAATTGCCGTGAATCCGCCGATTGATCCGGTGTATTCGGTGCGTTCTAGCCCGAGAAGGATGAAGAACGTGGCCCAAAGTACGGCCCAAATCCACCACAGAACTGCAAGCCCGACATCCCCTGTTTGTAAGACGAGAAACCCGGTGGGAACAGCCACAACGGCCACGAAGGCACAGTACCAGCCGAATGACCGTTGGTCTTCAATCCCTCGATATGCGTTCACCCCGAGCCAGAGATAGGTAAACGAAAAGAGCATCGTTCCAGCTGCTTCGAACGGTGTCCCCGCTGAAGCTTCCCCTCCAAATCCCCACCAGATCACGATTGCGAACGTAATAATTCCGGTGAGGAGATTAAACACGGCGACATCAGAACCGTCGCCGCGTCCAAGTAACCAAATCCCATTAACTATGAGGACCCCCCCGACAAAGAGAAGCCCCATGCCAAGAACGTCATACAACGCCATGTCATTTCACCCTCTGATTTCCATCTTTAGTCATTAACTATGACAAAGGCTTGTAGTGCATTATAATTTTTTATCGTAGTTTGTCGAGAAGCACTCTCTGATGACGAAAAATGGTAGCTGCAGGCGGACGATGAAGCATACTTTCTTATTTCCACTGTCCTTGACGTAGATATGTTCTTCTGCAAGATGCCTATCGATGACGTAATACGAATCTGAAATCGCACAAAAAGTGGGCGCGTCGGGATATTTTCAGTGTTGATGAGGTTCTTTCTTACCTTGGCAGCTACCCACAAGCAGGTAAGCAATACTAATTGGCAAACAAGTCATTACAAACGTATGCTTGTAATGGAAAGCATCGCGTTTTTAGAAACATAGATGCCATCGGGAGGATGAACAGAGGAATTGAATCACCAAATCCTCAGAGTTTCTCTACCACTGCCTCTGTACAGAGGCACTAGCTGTTCACCACCGCAGTAGAGTGACGAAATGTTGGGTGACAAAGTCGATAGGTCTGTGATACAGGTGGTGTCGAACGTGCGTCGGTAGCCAATCATTGGCTGGTGAAACTGTCGGACGCACCAATCTTGGGAGTGTCGTCGAACCGTGGCTGCTATCCTGAGTCTGGTCGCTCAACTCTAGCCCTGTGACCTTCTATCTTGACGGGATATAAAATATCTATAACAAATATAAAACGAATTCAATATATATCTAATTTTTCCTTTTCCACTACGTTAGTTATAGCTATCTATAATTACCCCTGCGTTGTATGTAAACATGTATCATGCCAGAATCAGTGTTTGAGGTTGACGTCGATGCAGATATCGACGAACAGCCCGATCCGATTGTCAACCGCTGGCATCCTGACGTGCCGCCAGCCGCGAGTGTAGCGCCAGGGGAGACATTTAGGGTGGAGCAGTTAGACTGGACGGGGAATCAAGTGAACAACGACGACAGTGCAAACGACATTCGAGATATGCGTCTCGATCCGAACCACCACTTGAGTGGACCGATCGAGGTTAAAGGGGCCGAACCGGGCGACATACTCGTCGTTGATATTCTCGATCTCGGTCCATTCCCGGACAATGAATGGGGTTTTACCGGGATTTTCGACTTGGAGAACGGTGGCGGATTCCTGACTGATCATTTCCCTGAAGCTCGAAAAGTCATCTGGGATTTCGATGGCGTCTACGCGTCGTCCAGACACATCGATGACGTTCGGTTCCCGGGGCTCGCACACCCTGGGATCGTCGGGACCGCACCGTCGCACGAGCTTCTTGATGAGTGGAACGAGCGCGAGCAGGCGCTTATCGATCGAGGGCCTGAAGCAGAGACGGGCGTGAACCACGAAACCCGCGAGGATCAGCCCCCGCTTGCTCTTCCACCCGAGCCAAACGAAGTCTTATTAGGAGATATGCCCGAGGATGAGACAGAAGAAGCCGCCGAAAAGGCCGCTCGAACGATTCCACCGCGTGAGAACGCTGGGAACTGTGATATCAAGAATCTGAGCCGTGGGTCACGAGTCTACATACCAGTGTTCGTCGAGGGGGCCAACTTCATCGTTGGCGATCTCCACTTCTCGCAAGGCGACGGTGAGATCACGTTCTGTGGAGCCATTGAAATGGCTGGTTTCCTCGATCTCCAGGTTGACCTCATTAAGAACGGCGTCGAGAAAATGGGGACCGATTACGCCATGTTCAAGCCAGGCTACCAAGATCCTCACTTTTCAGAGTACGTCGTGTTCGAAGGCTACTCGGTCGATGAGGACGGTACCCAGCACTACAAGAATGCCAACGTTGGCCTTCGACGTGCGTGTCTCGACGCCATCGACTATCTCACAAACTTCGGGTACACGCGTGAGCAGGGATATTTCCTCCTGAGTACGCTGCCTGTCGAAAGCAGGATTGCAGGTATCGTCGATCTCCCGAACACCTGCGTCACCGTGTCGGTTCCACAGGAAGCCTTCGATATCGACATCGACCCAGATACGCTCACCGACGAAGCCGGTGTCTCAGACCGTGGCAGCGTCGCCAAGACATCGTGAGCGTACACCGACACACCCTATCATACTTTCTTGGAATCGTTCATGACGAACATGAGGGGTGGCTGACGATCTTACAAGATGTGTACCAATAGTTTGATCATGGTCCCTGCTCTCGCTGACTACTCGTCTCTCACCTGTATCCACCAAAGATGTTGGTGGACATTCCACTTCCCACTTTGAAGATTCTGCGAGATCGTATACTCATTGCCCTGTGAGTCGACCACCGTGACAGAATAGCGATTTGTGTCGACTATCTCTAATGGTTCATCTTGATCGTTGAACAGCAGCTCATCCCCTATCGAGGCGTCCTCGATACGCTTTGAGAGTGTCGTAGATGAAAGTGCTTCGCGCGCCGTTTCGTCAGTAGGGTCGTTCGAGTCCATCTTCGATCACCTGATGCACGTTTGGTTTGTGGATGAAGAGACCATGTCATTGTTGGTCATCTCTCCGCTCCTGTCGATTCTACACTCTGTGGCAGGAAATGTAAGGATTTCCAAGGGGTAACGAAGGCGGGAATGACTCGAGTGCCCGTGCCATGCTCCCCATCTAATGTCCGATTGCCCATGGATATCCTCCCGTCGATGCGTGGACGGTATCGGAATCATGTTCGTGACCGTGATCGTGATCGTGTTCTTCTCCGTCGACATTGCGATCGGGCGACGCCGCGATGATGTCATCTATACGAATGATTATATTCGATGCCTCCTGAGCACTTGTTATCGCGCGCTGTTTGATTGCGGGAGGCTCCAGTACTCCCGCGGCGACCATGTCCCGGACGTTTCCTGTCAAGACATCAAGTCCGGCGGTGTGGTCGCCTTCATGCTGCCGGGTGCGAAGGTCGATGAGACTGTCGATCGGATCAATTCCTGCGTTCTCCGCGAGTGTTCGGGGAATGACCTCAAGTGAGTCAGCAAACGCCGTAACTGCCAACTGTGATCGCCCACCGACACTCGCAGCGTAATCGCGGAGATCAGCAGCAAGCATAACCTCGGACGCACCCCCACCGGGAAGCACTTCCCTGTGTTCGATAGCCAGTTCGAGCGCAGAGAGACAGTCATCGAGAATCCGCTTCATCTCGTCGTTAACGTGTTCAGTCCCGCCACGGAGGACGATTGAAACTTGTCTCGAATCAGAACCACCCGTAACAATCGCTAGCGCTCGGTCGCCAACTCGGCGGCGCTCGACCATTTCTGCGTGGCCGGTGTCGGTAGTGGTGAGATGAGCAACCGACCCAACGTGCTGAGCGCCGGTTGTGCGCCCGAGTTTGAGCAATTCATCCTTGCGCGTACGCTCGACCGCGAGTATACCTTCACGAGCAAGGAGATACCGGATTGGATCGTCGATGCTCTTTTGACAGAACACAACATCGGCGCCAGCGTCTGCAATCGTCGTAACGTACTCATCGTATATCTGGTCTTCGTATTCGAGCAATGCCGGACGTTGCTCAGGGTCATCGAAGCTGACGGTCCCGAAGGTGGCTGCCTCGATCGTCAGTTGAGCGTCGATGAGCGCGATCGTGGCGTCCGCTATCCGTCGTGGAAACGCCGTGTCTGGAGAGACCAGCGATGTTGACGACCGGTCCATATCGATCACCAGACCGTCAACGACGTTCGAGTCGCGAGGGCCACTGCCAGCTATGGCCTGATGGGTAATATTCCGACGGTCGATACTCTCATCGTGTTCGATCGCTTTCACCGCTTTGACAGCGAGGTCGGCGAGAAACTGTGCATCAGGGTCTTCCCACTTTCCCGTAATGACCGTTCGGGCGATCTCCCTAAGTTGATCGAGATTATCGGTATCGATCTCGATTGTGGCTCGTCGTAGCGTTTCATGCACGCGCTCGGTTGCTACGTGATAGCCATCAGAGATAGTGGTGGGATGAAGCCCCTGTTCGATAAGGTCTGCTGCATTTCCGAGCAGTTCGCCTGTCAAGAGTACAGCAGTCGTGGTTCCATCACCCGTCGCATCCTCCTGGGTTTCGGCCACACGAACCACCATCTCAGCTGTCGGGTGATTGATGTCCATCCGATCGAGGATGCTTGCCCCATCGTTTGTGACGACAATTTGTCCGTCTGAGCTGATTAGCATCTTATCCATACTCTTCGGTCCGAGCGTGGTTCGAATCGTCTCCGCAAGCGCCTGTCCTGCGGAGAAATTGGTGTGTTGGGCATCGTGACCTTTGAGCCGTTCAGCGTTCTCGTTTACTGCCGGATACAGTTGATGTATACTGCCTCTACCCATTGTAACACCTTCTATCTTAACGATGCGGTCTCATAAAAATATACCACACAATCACCTACCGACGAGCAAATGATTGTTGTTGGAATTGCGGTGGAGGCCATAGGTACCTAAGACTGATGAACCCCAGTCGTGGATGCAACTGAAAGCTACGATCAGAATCACAGCCATATTTAATCAATCACCCCGCCCTAATGGACACGTTATGGCTGAGGAGACATCATCAGATATTGAGGACAGCATTGGTCTTTACTTACGTGTCTTGGATATCTTCGGTACGGATTCGTTTGAATCTGATCTGCTAATTGAACAGTTACTCGAAGACGATGTCAGCCACGTCACCGACGGGCACGAGATTGAGCACCATCTGGATGTGTTAGTTGAGCAGGGGGTGCTGAATCGGGGAGATGGACAGTACCGGGTTCGTTGTACTCCGGAAGAGGATCTTTCAACGTGGCGCGAGCGTACCTGCTCGGCAGAGACGATCTACCGGCTGATTCACCAAGCAAAGCGGCAACGGGAGGGTGAGTTAAACGGCAACGCTGTTGAGGTCTTCGAATACAAAGGTGAAGCGTTCGTAAGCATTCTAGCCAACGAAAAAACCACTCTCCCGGATCTCGTGACGACGATGACAGAGCGATTGGGTCAGTCTTCGACGTATGAGGGGATTGTCCTCCGATCGCCGGCTGCCCAGCTTGGGCATGTTCAGCAACTGACCGATAAACTGTGCAATGAAAAGAGAATTGCCGACACTGACCTCTCTTATCACTTTGAAAAAGTGGCCTCCAACATTAGAGGAGAGCACAAGGACGACCTCGAATACCGACTCTACCTTCGAGCAATTCGGTGACGACTCTGCCGACATCGTTAGCTACACGACACCGAAACAGTAACATTTTTAGTGAACGTTTGTTCGGACTGTATGTCGTCTCGTCCAAGCATTATCGAACCCGGAGAATCGACCGACGAAAACATCAACAAGTTGTTGTACGAGTCCGAGGAGGACTGGTATGGCGATGCTGCGTTCTTCGGTGCGATGGCTCATCAGCCGACACTGCTTACGCGGATCGTGTCTCTGTTCGATGCGTTTTCGCAGGGTGAGCACATTGACGCAGAGACCTTGGAACTGATGCGACTCAAGGTTGCGGAGACCCACCAGTGCGCCTACTGCGCAACCGTCCGCACGCAGGACGTGCGCGATGAGGTTGCACCTAAAGAGGCGTCTGTGTTCGGAGAAGTCGATACCGATGCCTTGACGCGGCGTGAGTACCTAGCTGTGCGGCTTGCTGAACAGCTATCAGCGGATCCTCACCGCATGACCGATGGATTTTTCGAAGCACTTGGGGAGGTGTACTCAGACAGAGAAATCATCGAACTCTTGTTATTTGCCAGCATCGAGGTGGGGCTTGATCGCTTTTGTATCGCACTCGCACTCGACACGACCGAACGGAGTCCGTATCCAACTGGACTGGAGTATCCCTTCGAAAACTTCGACTAGAAACGGAGAGTAAACGAATTCGGCGAATGGGGTACACGCACGAATTTATGTGAATCTGATCATCCGAACGTCGACTGTGGCATGGCTTTGTTGTCGAGTTTATCCAAGTAAGCGGACAAGGACCCATGCTAATCCAATCGCCATGATGGCTCCGATAAGAGTTCCCACGCTATTGAGAATCGCCCACGTTCGATTGTCTGTTGTCCAGAGATGGACAGTATCGAACGAAAAGGTTGAGAACGTTGTGAATGATCCACACGCACCCGTTCCGAGAAGCAATATCATCTGCTCATTCGCCCCGATGAACGTGAGTACCGCCAGTACGAAGCTCCCAACGATGTTTACTGTGAACGTTCCGAGAGGAAACGATTCTATATCAACTAATTCGACAACGCCATACCGAAGAAGCGCTCCGATTGTCCCTCCGATCCCGACGAGGTGAGCTGGCTCAATCGGTACCATCTTACTCGACCTCCATCAATCGCGTGACTGCTCGACCGAGGAGGACACCACCGAAACCGAGTACGTAGTTGGCGAGTACGTTTATTCCCATCAAAACTGGTGTAGAAGCGAGTGTCGTCTGGAGCGCAAACGTGCTGTACGTGGTAAACGAGGAGAGAAACCCCGTTGCTGCGACCAGATGTGTTTCGTTGGATAACATATTCGTGTGCATCGCCTCGTACAGCATGAACCCGAGCATGAGACTACCGGTCGCGTTAGCGATTAGGGTTCCCGGAAGACCAGGAAGTACCCCAGCGACAAAATACCGGAGATTCGCTCCCGCAAAACCACCGATTCCGATGAGGACCACCGTTTCCAGCCAAATGAGTGGCGGATCATCTGATATACGCATTGCTATACCTAATGGATAATTCAATATCTGCAAGGCTAGATTTCATACCTATTGTAGACGATTTAATTTACGCACTATTATATTCATTGGATACAGTAGAACAATAATCATGTATGGGATTCGATATAAATCAAGATAGCTGACGAGTTGAGCAAGTGCAGCCACCATTAGATCCAAAAAGAAAAGTACAAAATAGCCATAGGGCATAATTATATATTATTCATATCATGTGGTCCCGTATGGATGGTTATAGGATGGCTGATACAGTAACGGTCTGATACGGACGACTTAGATACGAACCACTGACAACTCTCAAGCAGTTATCCAATACGGGATCAGATGAGATAAAACACAATCATGTAATTTGAACATTAAACCAAAAAAAAAAACAATTAGTATAAATTTCAATGTGATAATTGATATGAGATATGACAATATTGAGTTGCCATCTTCTACATTATCGATTGAACACAATAGATTTTGATGGCGATGTGCTATCTATATTCTGTCCGAATAAATCCACTCGGAAATTTTTCATAAAAATCGGAAAAATATCATATTTATTTCCGGCTACGCTCATCGTCTGATGACAGGTACAATTATGACGGTCTGTGCAATAGCGTACACACATGTCGTCCACGCTCGATCCGCAAGTCGAGGGGTATCTCTACGAATTGTCTGAGCAGGGACTTCCTCCACTCTATCGACTCTCAGTACAAGACGCTCGTGAGACGTACCGAAATCTCAGCATACCTGATGAACCGCCGGACACAGTCGAAGACGTAGCCGAACGAACCGTCTCCGGCCCAGAAGGTAGCATTCCGATTCGGAGCTACACGCCGGAGGGAGATGGTCCCCACCCGGCACTCGTGTTCTTCCATGGTGGTGGTTGGATGCTGGGTGACCTCGAAACCCACGACGCCCTGTGTCGGGCACTCACGAACGCGACCGAGTGCGTCGTGGTCTCCACCGACTACCGCCTCGCACCCGAACATCGATTCCCTGCCCAAATCGAAGATTGTTATGCCGTAACCAACTGGGTTGCGAACAACGCTGAGGCTATCGGCGCGAGACCCGACCGACTGGCAATCGCAGGGGACAGTGCAGGGGCGACCTTGGCTGTGGGTGTCGGATTACTCGCTCGTGACAGAGATGGGCCAGAAATTCACTATCAAGTACTCGCGTATCCAGCCACGAACTACGCATTCGATACGGACTCGTATGAGAGGAACGCACAGGGGTACTTCCTAACACAAAAAGATATGAGACGCTTCTGGGACGGGTACATCCAAGCTGAACTGGATGGAGAACACCCATACGCCTCTCCACTCCGTGCTCAGAATCTGTCGGGCCTTCCGTCCACATTCGTGTTGACGTGTGAATTCGATCCGCTTTGTGACGACGGGTATGAACTAGCAGCGCGTCTCTCTGACGCTGGCGTCCCAACGCACCACACCCATTATGAGGACATGATCCACGGATTCTTGACTATGCTTGTTGACCCAGAACTGGACCGTGCACGAGAAGCCATTAATGAGATCGGAGACAGCGTGCGAACGAAGATACAGTAATCCGGATTTCGGTCTACACAGGTCGCTTCACCTACACTCCTGCGAGTAACGATTCATTGAACTGGCAGGAGCGTTCAGAAGCGGCTTGCAGGACGACGTGTATCTAATTGTAACCAGATCTCTCTGTCGAAGAAATACGTTTTTGTATCCTGGTGCGTATGAACTGCTTACAGTGGCATATATTATCAAGATGGCAAAGCTTGGCCTTGAGATGGAAGCGGGGACAGTGCTCAAGTGGTACGCCGAACCGGGCGAAGAAGTCGCAGAAGGGGACATGCTCGCTGAGGTCGAATCGGAGAAGAGTATTGGGGAGATCGATGCCCGTGAAGACGGAGTCCTCCGGCAGATATACGTCGCGGAGGAAGAATCAGTCCCGCCCGGGACACCGATCGGTATCCTCGCGGCACCCGACGCCGATATTAGCGATCTGAAGACCGAAGCTGAAGCCGAACTTGAAAGCAATGTCCCCGATGCTGTCAGCGCGAAATCGGAGACGAACAACGAACGAGCAGAGCCGACAGCCACAACGACGGCGAGCAACGAAAGAACGGACGAAAATGATGAATCGGTCACAGCGACGACCGTCGATACACAGAGTGATGGACAGAAAGCCTCTCCTCGCGCAAAGAAGCGTGCGGAGGAACTCGGCGTCAACCTCGCCTCCGTCGATGGAACGGGATTCGACGGCGCCATCACTGAGGAAGATGTCGAATCGGCTGCTGAGGGCACATCAGCGACGGGAGCGGCCGAGACTGATGTGGAGCTCACTGCCGAGGAGCGACTGAACAGCTATCGCCGGACTACGGCCGTGGCCGATCCATCTACCGGCGAGACACTTTTCGAAACGATGGAAGCTGTCAAAACGGCCTTCGAGGAGCGAGTCACGATGACTGACGTGCTGGTCGTCGTGGCCTCAGCAGCACTAACTGATCATCCTCTGCTGAACGGGACGTACGCAGAGTCAACTCACCAAGTCCAGCAGACGCAGAACATCGCACTCGTTGCAGACGACGATGGCGAACTACACGAGAGCATCATTGATGATGCTGAGGGGCGGTCACTGACTGAGGTGGTTTCAGCACGTCAACAAATAGATAAGGATGATGAGAATGGCGGGGCCAGAGCAACGTTCACGCTTGCGAACGCTGCTGATACCGACACAGAGGGACGATTGGTGAATCCACCGGCAGTCGCAGCCCTGACCGTCGACGCTACCGGCCAGCGAGCAGTTCCAGTGGACGACGGTGTCAACCTCCAGTCGCTCGTGACAACCAGCCTCACTTACGATACGCGTGCAGTAGGCGAGGACGAGGCACGAGCGTTCCTCGATGCCTTTTTCGAACGAACAAAAGAGGCTTCAGAGCTCGTTTTGAGTTCGTATCGCAAAATGGAGTGACGTGGCAAGGCTGGATTATCGGTCCGTGACCGACGCTTCATCACGAACCAGCACATCAGCGTCGGTGGCTGCACTGAGTGCGCTCTTGATATCGACGAGGCGTGGACCGTCGGCCATTGGCGTCATCTCGACTGTCGCATCGGTGAGTTCAAGTTCTCGCTCACCGTCTGCGCCGACGACTCCGTCAGCGACCTCGAAATGCGCTGGTTCATTCCACGATAGAACGTCGTGATCCTCGACACCGATCGTAGTTGTCATCCCCGGCGCAACGATTGCTCGGACAGTCTGTGAGGCTGTTTTGGGATTTCCGAGTCGGAGCGCGATCCCACCGGGGGTATCCGGTGACAGCGACTCGATACAGCCAGCCACACTACCGAGCCCTATATCCGACGGATGGGCCCGCGAAACGACGCCACCGAGCAGCTCAGTTGGGTCGACGACGGCTCGTGTCCCAATGAACGGTCGGTCGATGATCTCGACCGTCGCCAGCCCTGTGAGCTGTTTTTCACCGTTAACGTCGTCGGCCACGGCATCGATTCGGCCGTGCCGATCGGTCACCGACTCGACATCGACGAGGTTTGCTGCAACGACGGCTGCGGCCGCGCCCGCCACTGTTCCATCGACTGGTGTTGGGACGACATTGTTCGTTCCCGTTGAGACCGAAATGAGAGGCACGTCAGCGAGTTCGAGGGCTACGTCACGACTCGTTCCATCCCCACCAAGGACGACCACCGCGTCGGTATGTTCTCGGAACTGTTCAGCCGCCCGCCGTGTGTCAGTCGCTGACCCCTCTACCGTCATGTCGACAGACTCGATGCTGATACTGTTTGGGGCTTCCCTGACAACGTAGTCTGTAATACCTGTCTTGTCTGGCATCATCGAGACGTGCAAGGGAGCATCCACGAGCGTCATTCCTTCGAGGACACATTCGGCAACGCGGCGTTTCGCGTAGTTGTCGACGACGCTCGCGCCGCCAGTAAGACGGCGAATGTCTCGTCCCGCTGCCGGGTTGACGACCAATCCAATGCGTGCCACGTGTTAGGAGATCCTCTCGATGGCAGCTTGGACGTCCGCACCGTCCGGTAAGACTTCCTGTTCGAGCGGCGGGCTGAACGGCATATGCGTGTCCGGCGTCCCGACGCGCTGGATCGGCGCGTCGAGGCTGAAGAACGCGTTCTCCATGGCCCGCATCCCGATCTCAGCTTGGACTCCATATGAGAGGGGACTCTCGTCAGCCACGACGAGTCGGCCGGTCTTTTCGACGCTCTTGGTGATGGTGTCGGTATCGAGTGGGTACAGTGAACGCGGGTCGATGACCTCGACGTCGACGTCACTCGACAGATCTTCGGCGGCATTCAGCGACTCACTGACGAGTCGCTGTGTCGCGACAACAGTAACGTCCTCACCTTCGCGCTCGATGCTGGCTTCGCCGAGCGGGATGGTGAAATCCTCATCGATTGGGACCTCGCCTTCCTGTTCGTAGATCATCTTGTTTTCAAAGATGAAGACAGGATCGTTAGAGCGAATAGCGGCCTTCGTCAGGCCCTTTGCGCTCGTCGCCGTGCCTGGTGCGACAGCTTTGAGCCCCGGAAAATGCGCAATCCATGTGTGAACAGTGCCAGAGTGCTGGCTTGCGGCACCCATACCACCACCCTCTGTGGTGCGAACGGTGACTGGCATTTCTGTTTTCCCGCCGAACATGTAGCGCATCTTCGCCATCTGGTTCATGATCTGTTCCATCGAGACGCCCATGAAGTCGCTGAACATGAGTTCGACGACCGGGCGGGTTCCGGTTGCAGCCGCACCTGTTGCGGCTCCGACAAAACCAGCTTCGGCAATAGGAGTGTCACGGACCCGCTCTTCGCCGAACTCCTCGAATAGGTCGCCAGTCACTTCGAGGACGCCACCGAAGAGCCCGACGTCCTCACCCATGATATACACGTCTTCATCGCGGCGTAGTTCCTCACGGAGCGCCAGCCGAATGGACTCCCGAACAGTCATCGTCTCGGTCTGTGCTTGTTCGAGATCGGCCTGCGCCGTCATCGTGAATCACCTCCTGGCGTGCCACCGTCGGCACACGATTGGATCGCAAACTGTTCGATCTCGGGGACCGGTTCGGCGAACATGTCTTCGTATGCTTCTTCGGGTGCCGGTAGATCGGCATCTTGAGCGAATTGAATGGCGTTTTGAATGGTTTCTTTGACCTCAATTCGCATTTCCTCAAACTCGTCTTCTGTGAGTTCACCACGGTTAATTAGTCGTTCCTTGAAGATCTCGATGCAGTCATTGTCCTTCCAGCGTTCGATTTCTTCACTATCACGGTAGGGCTGTTCGTCGCCTTCGTAGTGTCCGCGGTAACGGTAGGTCTCTGCTTCGATGAACGTTGGTCCGTCTCCGTTGCGGGCCCGTTTGCGAGCCTCCTCAACGGCTTCAGCGACTGCCGTAATGTCCATCCCGTCGACGGTCACGCCAGGGATGTCATAGGCGTGTGCAGTGTCGCTGAGGTTGTCGACGTTATGCTGTTTCTCAACTGGTGTCGCCTCTCCGTACTGGTTGTTCTCGATGAGGAAAATCGCCGGTAGGTTCCACGTCGAGGCTAGGTTCACTGCCTCGTGGACCTGTCCCTGTGCGACTGCACCATCACCAAGGAATCCCAGCGCGACTTGGTTTCGGTCCTGATAGTCGATTGAGAGCGCAGTCCCCGCTGCCAGCGGCGGTCCGGCACCGACAATACCGTTAGCGCCGAGCATCCCCGCGTCAACGTCGGCGATGTGCATCGATCCGCCTTTGCCGTTACAGTAGCCATCGCGCTTGCCGAACAGCTCAGCCATCATGTACTTGGGATCGAGACCTTTCGCGATACAGTGACCGTGTCCTCGATGGGTACTTGCAATATAGTCGTCTGACTCGAGGGCGGCACAGGTCCCAACACCAACTGCTTCCTCGCCGATGTACAGATGGACGAATCCTGGGATCTCTCCGTCTGCAAAGTACTCACCAGCTGTTGTGTCGAACTCTCGAACGGTCAACATTCGTCGCAGCGCCTCCAATCTGCCGTCTTCTGTCTTAAGTGTGTATCCTGCCATACTGCGCGAGAGAATAACACGCTTAGAGGTGATAATATTACCGATTTTTTATGTAGTATTACTCGGTGGTAGGTCAGCCATAAATGCGGAGAGCCAAACGCGTGGTTTGTGTGTGGAATAGAACCACGTTGGTATACTAATACTCGAGATTTCCCCGAATGATGTTCGCGTATTCCTGAACAATAGGAGGGTATTCTTCGAAAAACACGTCATCATCGAGGCGGTTCGGCGGACCGTACAGCGCGATTCCGCCGAGAATGTTGTCCGTCTTGCTCGTGATCGGAACGCCAATACCTCGCATTCCCTCGAAACACTCCTCGTCGTCAAACGCGTACCCGCGTCGGCGAATACGATCCATTTCATCGAGTAGTGGATCGAGCTCCGTTATCGTGTTCTCTGTTCTCGGATTGAGGCCGTGCTGTTCGACGATGGTCCGGATCTCAAAATCGGATAACTGAGAGAGAATCGCTTTCCCGAACGCTGTCGTATTGAGTCGGGATTTGACGCCCGGATACGTTCGATTGACTTGGAGGCGCTTTACCTTATCTCCTTTTTTCATCGATAATAGGACTCCTAAATTGTCTTCTTTGATCATCAATCCGGCGAATTCGCCTGTTTGTTCGGCCAGTCGCCGAATCTCCGGCTCTGCAACGTTGAACATTCCGTAATTCCGTCGAACTTGGTTACCCATTTTAAGAAACGTCGAACTCACACAGTATCGCTTATCTGATCGCTTTCTAATATAATCGATCTTCTCAAGCGTGTTCATATATTCGTACATAGTACTGAGAGGCATATCGAATTCGTCAGCCATCTCGCTTACAGATGCTGATTTCATCTCGATAAGTCTCTGAACAATCCGATTCGCCCGGCACAAAGATTTGAGGGGTTGCGTTGAAGCCATGATGATATACTAGTAGTTGGACGTAATTATAGTTCCGGATATATCGGAGAAGGGAATATCTAAAACTAGTTCATTAGATTTGGGTAGCATCGAATCAGACTAGATTCGAAATAATCGGAGTGGTCTTAACATGTGAAAGTTCAACAGTGTTCGAATCGACACACCTCTATTTCTATCTCGGCAATATCGAACTCCGATCAAAAAATAGAGTCTACTGAATCCCAGTTGTCGGGAAGTCATGTCGTCGTTCGATAATCCATACTGCTCGGAAAGTCGCTGTTAATTAGTTTGATCCGCCGTCTGGTTCGGGCAGTGACCAGTTCTTCCCGATGACTATAAGTTATATGGTAGCATATATCACTGTGAAGGATCATGGTCGCTTTCGATCAACTCATCACCATTCTACTCGTCGCCTTCTTGAGTTACGCGTTTATCTTTGTTCTCCTGTACCGCTCTGTAACTAACGACGACGAAAAACCAGATGTTTCGTCGACCACGACCCCCCATCCTGACCCCGCTATCCTTCTAGAAAATAGTCCTCGAAAAAGCGGACCTCCTTCGACGATTGAGTGCTGGCACTGCGGGACGGAAAACGACCGTGAATATACTTATTGTAAAAACTGCATTACAGTACTTGCGAGCTATGAGATTCAGTCCTCTTCGATGTGAGATCACGTCAGTCGGTCTCTTTATTGTTCGCAGCCATTCTGAATTGGTGACGTTTTCGAGATTGATACTCACTTGCCGTGCTCTGTGTCTCTGTTGAACTCTTGGCGGAGTTCGTAACGGACACAGACGTGGTCGCCAATTCATTGTCCATTATTCATTGTCCATTGTCGCTATCTCGTGACTATCCAGAACGTGTCAGTAGTTCCGATCTCGCTGGTCCATCATTCGTAGAACACAAGACAGATCAAATCACCGAAGCTGGATTCACGAATGCCGGTCTCGCGTATTTGTGCCAATTCGTCGTTCAGCGTTCCACGATCTGTGATTGTATTTGTTGTCGCTGCAGTGAGACCATGCATTTCAACGATCTCATCGACTCGTTTATAGGTAAATGTGCCATTATCGCTAACTGGTTATTGTACATGTACATTTAATCCAATAACATCAGATAGTCATTATTCACAATGGATCTATCGGAAAACAGATCAACGATAATGAATATCGGTGTATTACAAAGGTAATATTGTAATCTCTCAGAAATCGAAACGGGAGGTGCGTTGTATATATGAGATACACGAACTCTAAATAACACTTCTAATCTGAATAATGAAACCTTGTTCACTACAGCAGAACAGCACGCTTTTTAGCATAACTCCACTCATTATATCGGGACGGTCATTACTCGTGATGCTTAGTTCGCTCCAACAACACGACGTGACAGCATGTTCGGAAAAGATCGTCTCGTCGGGTTGAAGTTGAGGCGATATCGTACGATGTTGGAGACGTTGGGGCAGAACGCTTTCGAATTGAGTGAGTGAACGAAATAGAATTCGTTCGTCAGACGATAACGGCATTCACAACCGGAGAACTCAATTTTGATTTATTCAGATACCTACGTATACACTCGACTAATCCAGTCATCTCTCGTAGGTTTTACTTGGAGATGAAACACCAGTCTGGTATCGAAAGAAGAGAACCATTAAGTCCGATACGGAGGAAAGTCGATCATGAGTGAGTTACGATCCAGCCTAGCGTTCGTGGGAACCTATACCAGCAACGAGAGCGAGGGAATCTACGGATACCGACTCAACAGTGAAGCTGGCGAATTCGAAGCACTGGGGACGACTATGGTCGGCGATAACCCGTCTTTTCTCACGATTCATCCGAGTGGCGAGTTCCTGTACGCGGTCAACGAAACCGACCCGGGAAACGTAGCGGCCTGTGAAGTTGACCAACGCACTGGCGAACTATCGACACTCAACCGTCGCCCAAGCGGCGCGTCCGGACCATGCCACTGCAGTGTGGATGCCACTGGCCAGTTCCTATTGGTAGCTCACTACGGCGGTGGCAGTATCTCCATGCTCCCAATCGAGGACGATGGTCATCTCGGCAATCCTACAGAACTTATCGAACACGATGGCACACATATCGATTCCAGCGATCCGCCCACTCCGCGTCCGCACGCCGCCATACCTGGTCCTGACAATCGTTTCGTATACGTTCCAGATCTCGGATTAGACGAAGTCGTCGTCTACAAACTTGATCTCGAACGAGGGCGGTTGAGTCGCGCTTCAGCTGTGCAAATGAGCGCTGGGACCGGTCCTCGTCATCTCGTCTTCCACCCCAACAACCAAGTGGGATACGTAATCAACGAACCAGATTCGTCGCTCACCATATTAGATCGGGACACACGGACCGGCGAACTCAATTTCGTCGAGAGTCTTCGGACGACTCCGTCTACCTTCGATGGAGAGAATCACTCCGCTGATGTTCACGTTCACCCCTCCGGTCGGTGGGCGTATGGCTCAAATCGGGGTCACGACAGCATCGCCGTGTTTGACATTAAAGACGAGAATGGTCGTCTCGAACCGATGGGGTACGTCTCAACCGGAGGCAAGTATCCCCGGAACATTGCCATTGACCCGACCGGAAGGTTCCTTGTCGCCGAAAATCGACACACCGACGATCTCGTTCTCTTCCAAATAACCGACGAAGGTCATCTCAAAGCGACTGGCGAGAAAACTTTGGTTCCCGATCCCAGTTGCATGCAGTTCTTAGCCGATTCGTCGCCCGAGTGAATAACTACCAGATCACGCAGTCAAAGTCCTTATCGGCGGTCACTGAGCCGCGGTATTTTGTCTTTACACAGGAAGATTGACGGTATCTCACCGTTTCTTTTACTGCATGAGGGAACTTGTTTGTCGTCAGCTTTTCTACGCTTGTCTACTATGAGTTGCTCGTACATCTCCGCTGTGAATGGTTCTCGCTCGTCGACGAGCAGGAGTAACCGTAGCTACGGTACTTCAGCGGTATTGACGACGCGGGTAAATCCCTGCTGTCAAATCACTCATCCGATGTTCTCAGTCAACTCAGTTGATCGAACCGCTTCGTCAGCTCCTAAACGTTCGAGATGGGAATATACCTCGTCTGCGAGTTCTTGATGGCATGTTGATATTTCCATAGAACTACGAAAGATCTCTCACAATTTCTCGCCGATCGAGACCACACTTCCAAATAATGAAGAGATTGGCCCTCCAAATACTACTCGGGATGTATGACAGCATTGTGATTGCTGTGGATGGGAGTGACGAGGCGAGACGAGCAGCACAATATGGTCTCCGACTCGCTCAGGTCTTTGACGCGACCGTTGATGTTCTCTCTGTTGTCGAACGAAAGGCACTCTGGCTCACAGAAACACCTGACGAGAAAACTCAACTGCGAGAGCAAGGGGAGAATGCCCTCACAGAAGTTGGGGAGATCGCATCGGAACTCGGGTATCCTATTAGCACAGAACTGACCGAAGGCAAACCCACTGTCCAAATTAGTGAATATGCGGATGAGCAGGACTCTGACTTGATTGTCCTCGGAAGACAGGGATTGACCGGGCTCGGTCGCCGTCTCTTGGGAGGCGTTACCGAACAGGTCCTCTCTCGAAGTGACGTCCCCGTGCTCGTTGTCCCGGACATAGACCACAAAGGTAAAACGGAAATTGACTATTCCCGAGTTCTCATCACGACGGACGGGAGCAAAAACGCCGAAGTGGCGATCCCCCATGGAATAGAAATCACTCGGCGCTATGATTCGAACGTTCACGTTTTGAACGTCGTGGATCTTCAGGCTGCAGGAGGCGTATTTAATGCGGGGGGACTCGAAAAGGAGTTCATCGAACGGCTCGACGCAAGAGGGCAAGAAGCCGTCGACAGTGTTGCAGACAAAATCGAGGAATCCGACTCAGATCTAACCGTGAAGACTGCCGTCAAGCAGATGGCGTCATTTGAGAGAACCGCTGCCGGTGTCTGTGAGTACGTTGAGGAGAACAAGATTGATTTTATCATAATGGGTTCTCACGGCAGGTCGAATCTTGAGCGTCAACTTCTCGGAAGTGTTGCTTCTACTGTGCTTCGCACCGTTGATGTCCCAGTACTTGTAATAAAGCGAACTGGTTAACTCCAATACGAAAATATTATTTGTGATTTTCAGTAGGAAGGAATAATGTGGGTCACTTCGTTGCTCATTCTCGATGTATGCAATCGTCAGATCCATCGTTATCGCTACTTACTCTTGGTGCGAAGCTGCTGATTTCAACAAGCCAATTCCGGTGGAAGTGTTTTCCCGTACTGGAGGTCAAACCCTAATTGTAATGAATGATGAGATATCGATTGTGACGTCCGAACAAGCTACTAAATCGCTCAATGTATCAGAACGATCCTCATCTATATTCAACTGATAGTGCCATTACTTTTGATTAACTTTGAGATTCGTCCCGTCATCTATTCGCACAGTGTTAATCCACTATTAGTGAAAAGTTAATTATTTATGATTATTGTGAGTAGAGAGAGTTACGGACGAACAACTGTAATTCGTAGTGATCGTTGTCGCTCGTAGTCATACCGAATTGTATTGATATTCACAGAACCGTGCAGCTGGTTATGAAGGGAATTGTCGATCAGTTTGTAGTCGAGACTGGCTTTTGATCATGGGATCTAGATCGAACCGGTAACATCTGAATCTACGCTGAATGTAACCATGACGAATCGGATATTCCTTCATGGCGCTTTTCATCTTCAAACGCAAGCACTCGTTCACGGACAATATCGAGTTCTGTGTGTTGTTCTTCAGCGACAGTGAGGGTGTGTTCAGTCATAGATGAGAGTTCTATTCGTGATTCGAGCACGCGGGGGAGTGAAATAGAAGGAGATTACTGAAACAAAAGCTGTCCAGATCCGTACTGCAAGAGTATGAGGCTGGTAATTGGACAGCAGAGAAAGCGCATGGCACTGAGTAAATCCTACGCCAAAGCGTACCAATATGGGACCAAGCCCGACTGTTATGCGGTTCACGAAAAGAAGGAATTCGCTATGATTAGACAATCTGGACGATGTAATCACTGCAAATTGATGGTGTATATTACTTTCTCTGATGTAACAATCGTACTCGTTAAAATAGATAAGATACTCTCGTAAGTGTCACTGACTAGCTAATAATCCCACCATAGTGGATACCACTATTTGTATTACAGATTCCGTTTTGAGAAATGCAGTAAGTGAGTCTTAATCACCCGTTCCCACCGAAATAGATATTGGGTTGTTCCTAGTGGATAGAGTTGATTGATATTCGTGCATTTCACAGAACTCAATAGTGAGTTGAGATCATTTACAGACAATGGGCTATCGAACTAGTGGATCATTACAATAGTACGGACGTAATGGTGGTCTTGGTTGTTTGTTGAAATATCGTTGTAGACGTTTCAAAGACCAAGAGCTGTATCTGTCCCTGTATACGGGACACATCAAATCTGTCCTACTAACACTCTGTGGTGGAAAATATGACTTTATCTTGGATATAAACACACGAAGGGTTGGATAGAGTGCTAAATAATAGAGTATCTAAGAATATTTTCTCTATAATATATTGGTCGATCTATTCAAATCTGAGGGGTTCCAATTTCTGTCCCATATAGAAGAACAACTCTTAAGATACATCGATCTAATACTTCCTTAATGACATCGGAAAATTCAAACACGCTCAATTCGGTAGAAGCGGCCTGCGATGTATTGGATGGACTTCAAGAACTCGGTGGTGCAGGTGTGACTGAATTAGCAAAGGAGGTTAATTATTCGAAAAGTACAGTTCACAGACAACTTTCAACGTTGTTTGAGAAAGAGTATGTGGTGAAAGACGATGGCGTCTACCGATTAAGTCTACGGTATCTCGATATGGCGGCACATGTCCGCAGTGAAATAGAGAACTATGACGTCATCAAAAAAGAGGTGGACAATCTCGCAGAAGAAACAGGTGAAGTAGCTCAATTCGCTACAGAAGAACACGGTAGAGTGGTATATTTATACAAATCTAAAGGGAAAAGTGGAGTTGAAACTTCTTCAAATGTTGGCACGCGTGAATTTCTACACTCGACGTCACTTGGTAAATCAATACTCGCTCAGATGCCCCGTGATCAAGTTGAATATGTAATAGACCGACATGGTATGCCAACAAAGACGAATAATACAGTAACTGAGTACGAAGAGCTAGTCGATGAGCTTGAAGAAATAGAAGAACGTGGGTACGCGCTCGATAACGAAGAAAATGTAACGGGGCTTCGATGTGTAGCCGCTCCAGTACTTGATGGAGATATAATTCTGGGCTCGGTAAGTGTATCGGGCCCATCACGACGAGTCAAAGGAGACCGCTTCAGAGATGATCTTCCGGAAGCTGTGATTCGAACGGCGAATATCATTCAACTCAATTCTAAATTTTCATAGTACGTCTGTCTCACATAGAGGAACAAAAATAGTATGATGAGTGTGAATGGGCCTGCTAATATATTAGATTATGAATGATTTTGCATACAAGTTTCCGATGTAACGACGTATGCTGCAAAAGAACTCAGAGAGCTTCACGGACGAAATCTCGTTGCAAAATGTGGCCTTAGCTTTTGTGCTCAGACTTGTGCTTTGCTCTAATACGAGGATTGACGACCCGGTCGAGGCCCTGTATGAGCATAATCATCGCCCACGAAAGGAATACCACGGCTAAAATTGGGAACAGTAGCGCGTGGAACTGCGATGGGGTCTCTGCTGCACCAGCTCGATAAGCAAAGTTCATCAGAACACCCCAGTTGGTTCCTTCAAAAGGAAGTATTCCGAGGAAATACAGTGCAACCGAGCTGAAGATGACTTGACGGGAAGTAGAGACAAATCCGACCAAGATGTATGGCAGCAGCTGCGGCGTGATATCCCGAAGCAAGATGCCTGATGTACTGACACCCATGAAACGAGAAGCTTCCACATACGATTCTTCTCGAATAGTAAGTACCTGTGACCGGATTCCACGTGCTTGTCCTGCCCAGGAGTTAATGGAAATAAGAATACCGACAACAACTGGGTTTGTAGGCTCGAAAATAGCTGAGACAACGATGATCAACGGTAACCCTGGGATAGTCATCGCAACGTCAGTAAACATCATTAATATCTCATCAACAATTCCGAGCTTGTATCCGGAGACAATACCAATCGTAGCGCCCACAAGCGTGGCAAAGATTCCTCCTGCTAAAATCATCAGATACATCGTCGGCGCCGAGCTAATAATTGCCGACAACACACTCTGGCCATACTGGTTTGTCCCTAATGGTGCACTCCAGATCTGGAAAGGCGGAATCCATTCCTGTGCATACATATTTGGCTCGTCAATCACGGCGACACCCACTGTTCCCATAAGTGCATATATGGACAGTACGATGAGACTGACGCGAGTACGTAAATCAGACCATGCTACCTTTCCAACCGCGTACAATTCCTCATACCACTCACGTAGTCTATTACGGGTTACGTTGTCATCTCCAGGTCTTTCATTCTCAAATGACGAGAGTGGGAATTCTTTAGTTCCACCGTCTGAT
Source organism: Halocatena marina (assembly GCF_023276375.1). Classification (GTDB taxonomy): domain Archaea; phylum Halobacteriota; class Halobacteria; order Halobacteriales; family Haloarculaceae; genus Halocatena; species Halocatena marina. The sequence goes on from NZ_JALLPK010000002.1 coordinate 60,542, forward strand.
ACTGCGATCTTGTCGCTTTGGCTTTTTTGTTCAGAAGGCTTCATGGTTACCACCTCCTGAACTGGCACGCGGATCAATGATGCTGTAAGTGAAATCAGCAATCGTGATAGCGATAATGACCGCGAGAGTAATTATTAGAAATCCGCCCATCATAAGTGGGTAGTCTCTGGCGTTGATTGAGCGGAAGAAGTAAAATCCGACACCTGGATATCGGAAAATCTGCTCAAGGATAATCGATCCTCCAAGAATGAAACCAATTTGAATCATCACATTTGTATAAATTGGTAGTACTGCATTGCGAGCTACATATTGGAGTTGGATTCTATTTGATGGGAGACCACGTAGTCGTGCGACACGAATATAATCTTCTCCCAAAACACGGATACTATTTCCTCGCATTCCGAGTGCCCTTCCACCAAACGCAGTGAGCACCACTGAAAGAATCGGTAACGCGGCGTGCCAAAGAACATCAAGGATGTATTCTACGGTGAATCCTGGTTCTATACCCATGGTTGTTCGATCGCCAGACGGGAACAGACCCAAAGTATGGGCAAAGATAACAAGAAGAAAGATACCTGCAATATAGTATGGGACCGAATTCATGGTAACTGATACAGTGCTCAGGATGTAATCTATTTTCGTTCCTTCATAGTAGGCTAAAAACGCTCCAAGTGTTATCGAAATGAATAGGCTAATTAACAATGCAACACCCATAACAAAGAGAGTCCATGGTATTGCTTCAGCATATATCTCTGCGACTGGCCGATTATAGTAGACTGATGTACCAAGATCCAGATGTAGAAGGCCATCAAGGTAATTAATATATTGCTCTGAGAGTGGTCGATCAGGCCTCAATGAGATATATTGCTCTACCATTCGATTGATTTCGTCAGGAGTAGCGGCAGGATTTTGTTTTCTGATTTGTGCCTTCACAAAGTCAGCAGGCCCCCCTGGCATCAGACGAACGAGCACGAATGAGAGAGTAACAACGATATACACCGTCAGCCCCGATCGAAGGACACGCTTTGCATAATAATTCATCTCTTTTTCTCCTTAGCTCTTAAATTCAGTTTTATAACCATATGTATCATATTCCTTACTTGTTTCTATTTTTTGATCGAGTGATGCTTACACGACTCAATCTTGTGTCCTAGTATATATATGTTTATGTAGTCGAGGAGGGTCGAATCATAATAAAAAACAAACACGAATTGGATGGAAATACAGTCGGCATTAATCGTAGTCTAATCAACGCTACTCGGTCTGTATCTGGAAATACAATTGATATAGTCTTACAGCGTAGAACGTCCAGAAATGGACATTCACAATAACAGTGAGGGGAAATATTCAAATAATAGTTTCACTATACGTTAAAGCATAGGATGGATTGCGATGATCTGGTAGAAGTGGCTCTGAACAGACTGCACGAATCTCAAAATGAGGAGCCACACCACCAGTCTTCGAATAACTAGTCTTTAGGCAAACAATGAGTAAGAATCAAAATCTGGCCATGAACGAAGCAGCGACTACCAACCGTACAGACAATGATGTCATTTTCCATGTTAACAATGCCTCTGTAACCTTCGATATGGACCGAGGCGAATCAAAGGTACTCGATGATACCAGTATCGAAGTATATCGAAACGAGATTCTTGGAGTTGTTGGAGAAAGTGGGAGCGGCAAATCAATGCTGGCATCGTCACTGTTGAACGCTATTGTCGAACCTGGCATTTTGAGCGGTGATATAACGTATTATCGAGACGATGGAACGGCTGTTGATCTTCTTGACATAGATGAAGATGAGCTCATGAGCTTGCGATGGGAAGAAATTTCAATGGTTTTCCAAGGTGCAATGAGTTCGTTTAATCCAACGCTCGATATCAGAACGCATTTTGAGGAAACCATCAATGCCCACGGATTTGATATGGCTGATGGAATTGAGCATGCCCATGAACTACTTTCGGATTTATATCTAGATCCGGATCGAGTACTCAATTCATACCCACACGAGCTCAGTGGAGGTATGAAACAACGAGCACTCTTGGCGCTGAGTCTCGTATTAAAGCCAAAAGTGCTCGTTATGGATGAGCCAACTGCTGCACTTGATCTGCTAATGCAGCGATCAATTCTTAGTTTGTTACAGAATCTTCAGCAAAAATATAATCTTACAATTGTATTTATCACGCACGATCTTCCGTTAGTCGCTGGCTTGTGTGATCGACTCGCGGTCATGTATGCATTCGACTTAGTAGAAGTTGGTTCAACTGATGAAATGTTAAAGAATCCAACTCACCCATATACACGCGCACTATTAAGAGCAGTTCCGAATCTGAATGCACCACTTTCAGAGATGCGTCCGATAGAAGGATCCAGCCCGGATCCAGTTAATGTCCCGTCAGGGTGTGCATATCATCCTCGATGTCCAATGGCGGATGAAAGATGCCGTCATGAAGATCCAGATTTCAGAAATGTTGATTCAAGCCATTTGTCCGCGTGCTTCCACTGGGAAAATTCAACGGATGCAGTTCCATCGACGTTCGAAACAGAGGGTGTGGCTGAATCACCCTCTTTTGAAGGAAGTCAGTCCTCTGACCCGCTTGTGTCAGCCCATAACCTTTCGGTTCATTTTGAGAAAAAAGAGGGCGGTATACGGAATATATTTGGGAAATCAGACACCGTCCATGCCGTTGATGGAATCGACTTAGATATATATGAGAATGATGTGGTTGTTTTGGTTGGTGAGAGTGGCTGTGGGAAAACAACGCTTGGAAAGACACTTATCGGTGGTCAACGCCCAACAGATGGCAGTGTTGAGTATCGAAATCAAAACATTTGGGATGCTCGCGATAATAATGGGGAGATAGACATTCCATTTGAGGAAATCAGACAATCATTGCAAATAATCCATCAAGACCCAGGTAGCTCACTCAATCCAAATAAAACTATCATAAAAAGCTTAGAAGTTCCATTGAAGCTATCTGGGCTAGATCTAGGTAAAGAGGAGCGGAGATCAAGAATCCTTTCGCTGCTTGAGTATGTTGGTATGTCGCCGCCAGAAGATTATGGCCAGCGTTATCCACATCAATTGAGCGGTGGAGAAACACAGAGAGTTGCGCTTGTTCGTGCACTGCTAATGAATCCTGATCTGATTCTAGCCGACGAGGCAGTGAGTGCATTGGATGTCTCGCTACGTGTCGAGATGATGGATTTGATGCTAATGCTTCAGGAGCTTTTCAACACATCGTATGTGTTTGTCTCCCATAACCTCTCAAATGCACGTTATATTGCGGGGAAAGCCGATGGCAGGATTGCAGTGATGTATCTCGGCGAAATCGTCGAAATTGGTCCCGCCGAAGAAATAATTAACAATCCGAAACATCCATACACGAACATTCTGAAATGGTCCACAGCAGAATTGGATCCAGAACAGGAAACAGGGGAGCCACCAATTCGTGGCATTGATATTCCAGATCCAGTAGACCCGCCGAGTGGATGTCGTTTCCATACACGCTGTCCAGAGGCTCGAGAGGCTTGTAAAGAAGAGCTTCCGGATATTGATGCAACTTTTGAAGGATCCCATGGTGCAGCATGTTTCCGAGAGTTTGAAGAAGAACACTCTTACTGGAATAGCGAACCACTATCTGACACAAATTCGAATTAATCTAGCTATTAAATATCATGGTTCGTATCAAGTAACACGATTTTGAATTTGTGTCTCGATCCGTAATATCGCTCGGGATATTCTCGAAGTGAATCGTGTAGGTACCACAAAGCTTGGCAGTAATGGCTTGGTGTACGCGAAAAGAACATTAACAAAAATAAGTACGTTGATGTTCGTGATGGAGAGAATGGTAGAACGATATCGAGAACAACGAGGATCCAGAGGGTCTCTGGCATTGAGGCGAGACCAACACAATGGAAGCTAAAAGCGTTCCCAACGTGGCTGTCATTCCGTGTTGAATACATGATAACAAGAACCATACCTATTTCACCCAGATCTTTAATTATTATTTCTACTAAATACAATAAGCAATACTTGCGAGATAGTTAAATATATGTCACTGTAGAATATAGATTAACTATGGAGGATATTAGCAGAAGATCTGTCCTTCGAAAGGTAGGTATCGCTGGTACACTTGGAACTCTCGCCACCACTGGTGCTGCAGCCAAAAAGCGAACTAAATCGGTATCGCAAGCCGATATTACCGTCGGACCAGGGGATTCAATTCAGAGTGCAATCGATCAGGCATATGCAGGAGACACAATACACGTAGAATCTGGTGAGTACCGGGAGAACCTGCAAACGGTACGGAGTGGTCAGTCTGGATCACCAATCACGATTACGGGACCGGCTGATGCAGTGTATATGGGCGGTGGAAACGCTCGTAGCTTCGAAATAAACCATAGCCATATCCACCTTACCGGGCTAACTTTGGATGGGTTACACGATCCGAATAACCCTGGTGACCTCAGTTCCTATCGAGACAAGATGGTTTACGCCGAGCCGACGAGTTCAGAGTATCTTACCAATCTCGTACTTACTCCACACGGAGCCGGCAACACGTTTGGAGAATGTATTCGAGTTGCGATGACAACGGACTCTGAAATTGGGAACTTCGAGGTGATTGGTGCAACTGGTCGCGAACACTACGGACCAGGAAATGTCGAGGGATCCAATGGTGAGGTAGTGTACGTTGGAACTTCACCTTCTCAAATTGACGAATCGCCGCACAATGGAAACCCGGATGAATCAAATAATGTCCACGTACATCACATCGACAACAGCAGTGGTCACGCTCATTCGGAACTCGTAAATACGAAGGAGGGAACGTACGATATCCTAATCGAGTACTGTACTGACAGAGGTACAGAGTACCCAGAAGGAGGGGCAATAAATGTTCAAGGTCAGGAAACGATCGTTCGGTATAATGATCTTCAAGATGGACTAGGGGCAGCCGTTCGACTAGGTTGGTCTACGTCCCATGAAGACGTGCCCGATGCAGGGACTATGAACTCGGTATATTACAACCGATTAACAAACAACGATGGAGACGCTATCAAACTCCCCAAATCAAATGCAGGGGCAAGCGAACAAACCAACCTGTGCGGAAATGAGTTTAACGGAGATACGGATGACACTCCCGGATCTTCGTGTCCAAGTAGCTTGCCAGAAAGTGACCAATGGGGTGCCAATGGATAATTTAGTAAGTCATTCAAGCTGGCGAGACGCTTACTAAATATACTCAGCACGTGGTACGATCAGCAACTAACCAGTCCGAATTTTATTTATATACATAAACAATAATTATAATTTATTGTATATTCATATAGCAGGTTCAATTTTGTGTCCGTCGATACATTTTTATTGGCAGGAAAACATCCATAGATGATGAAGAGCATCCTGATCACAGGTGTCTATGGTAGATGTGGAACCGCACTAATTGACCACCTTCACGATCGAGACGAATACTCATTCACCTACTTCAACCGGTCTGATCGAGATGAAGATCACGACTATGGTGGATACGATACGATAGTGGCTGATATCAATGACTATGATGCAACTCGTTCGGCGTTCGAGGACAAAGATGCGGTCATTCATCTAGCTGCGTATCCGTACGACTTTGGGGATTGGGATGATGTACGTGAGCCAAATATCACTGGTATGTATAATGCATTGGAAGCGGCTAAAGAGGCTGGTGTAGAAGATTTCATTTTTGGATCAACAAACCACGTTATGGGCATGTATGAAGTCGCTAATGCACCGGATATCTATTATCCGGAATCAGATATTCTGATCGATCATACGGATCCAAAGCGACCAGATTCATTCTATGGAGCAACAAAATCCTTCGGTGAAGATTTGGGCCGCTACTATGTGGAGAATTACGAGTATCCCAAACGGTTCTATGCAATCCGCATTTGTAGCGTTCGAATGCCAAAATACGATCATCCATTTGGCGATGCAGAAAAAGGGGCCGACGATGGAGAGTGGGAAAGAGGCAGTATTGAGTATGAAACACAGGTGGCCAGGATGAAAGCGATGTGGCAGTCACGTAGGGATTTTGCTCATCAAGTGGATTGCTGTCTACAGGACGATACTGTCGAGTTTGATATTTTCAGTGGTGTCAGTGATAATGATCGCCGATGGTATGATATCTCCCATGCTCGCGATGTGATTGGCTACGAACCAAAGGACAATGGCGAGACTTGGGATTCACCACCTGAATAGCTGATATTGGTGTCAGCTATTGTTGACGATTAAATTCAGTAGTGGCTATTTCGATCACAGTTATTTTGTGCTGTCTGCTAGTCCCACGGAGTACCATCTCTGGCTGGACTGAAGATATCGATGCCTTGTACTGGCTTATCTGTCCTATTTTCAGATGCATGGGGAATGCCACCTGGAATGACGTATGAATCACCTGCTTCAAAGTCATAGGATTCCCCTTCGAGGATCACGGTGAACGTACCGTGCGTTATAAAGACAGCTTGTTCATTTGGGTGACTGTGTTCCATTGCAGTTGCGCCGGCCTCGAATTGGAAGTGTTGCATGTTCATGTTTTCGCCAGCAACTAACTGGGTGACATACACACCGTCTTCTGGTTCGATAGACTCTTGATCTGGAAGTGATTTACTTTCCACACCATGACGTGTATTTCCCATCAACCTAAAGATACTGGTTATTGAAACGGTTTGTCTAACTCATGAATGGATGGTATTCTATATTTCTAAATTGTACAACTGGCTGTTAAAGAGAGATACCGAATAGTTAAGGGGGAGTATATCCTTGATTAGGCTGTAAATGGCAGTACCATTTGTAAATCTCCCGAGTGGCGATGAGATGCCAATTATTGGTGCCGGTACGTGGGACCTAGAAGGAAACACGGCCCGAGAGTCGGTACGTGCGGCACTTGAAGCTGGCTACACCCACATTGATACCGCAGAGGGATATATGAACGAGGCGGAAATTGGCGATGTGTTAACTGATTATGATCGAGAGGAGCTTTTCCTCACCTCTAAAGTGTTGCCGTCGAACCTAAATTACGAATCCGTACGTGATGCGTGTGATGCTTCGTTAGATCGGCTGGGAACTGATTACTTGGATTTGTACCTGATTCACTGGCCCAATCCAGCAATTTCACTACGAGAAACTCTCCATGCAATGGAACAGCTAGTGAACGAAGGTAAAGTTCGAAATATTGGTGTTTCAAACTTTAGCGTGTATCAGCTCAGTGCTGCACAGCATATCGCAAACATTCCAATTGCCGTAAATCAGATCGAATATCATCCTTGGCTCCAACGACCGGAACTCGTCGAATTCTGTCGAGAAACAGAGACAATTGTTGAAGGAGCTGCACCACTTGCTCGAACAGAGATCCTTAGTGATGATACTGTGGGTGAGCTCGCTGATAAATACGATAAGTCACCAGCTCAAATCGCACTGCGATGGGCTGTTGAACAAGAAGTAGTCGTAATCCCAAAATCAACTTCCACAGATCACATTCGCCAGAATGCCGCTCTGTTCGACTGGGAACTCGAAGAACAAGATCACCAACGATTGAACGAGATAGATCGCAATCAGCCAGTCTACGACACTATCAAGGATTGGACCGGCGATGTCTATGGAATCTCGCCATAGTCCTATCTTCTGATAATTAAGCACTATAGCAGAAATATAGTTTTCAAATTAATTATATAATTATATGAGTAGGATGTTCTATGTTTCTTTATTCTTACTTAGGCTTGGGGAAACCGAAGCGAATCGGCCACGATTGTTGGCGTCCAATTCTCATGTATGCATTTTGATCGACACCGTATTGGTCTTTCTCGAGCCCTCTATCTCCGGATGGGCTTGGCCACTTCCAGTCGTCCGTTGTGAATGGAACTGCTTGATTTCGTACCACGTCGTAAGTTTTGTCTTGGTTCCAGTTATATACCCACGCAAGCTTTTGAATAGACGATTTCTTTTCACTTTCGGAATTAGCTTTGGAAAGATTGGTGAGGACCTGTTTTACATCGACTTCCTTGAGCTTCCCTTCTGGCTTTCCAATTGGTGGGACATCGATTTTGTATTCATTATTATCACTGTCATCATCCCAATTTTTTGGCCAGGCAGTAAGGTGCGCCTCTAAGGCCATATTTGTATTATAGCCATTATATGGGATCGGTGGAACTTGACCCTGCCACCAATGGAGAGCATCGTATTCATGATTGGGAACCGTCTGTCCTTCGTACGTCGTTGATTCCTCGTTGTATATTTTCACCTTTACACCGAAATCCTCCAAGACTTGTTGGAGTGCTTGGCTGCGGCCAGCAAAGTAAGGAGGAGACTTCAGTTCGATCTCAAACCGGTTGTTATCTGGTGTTTGCCACCATTGTCCCTCCTTAGAGAATCCTTCTGCTTTTAAGAGATTTGTTGCCTTTTCTCTATTAACTCGATCTTGAATATTTTCACCCTCGCTAGAGAATTTCATATATTCGCTCTTTCGATCCCCTATCCACTTATCTGTTAAGAAGTTAGACATTCCACAGGGGATATCGGCAGTTTCTAGCATAAATGACCCATACGACTCTCCTTTGAGCATCGTCTGCCGATCAATTGCATGAGCCAACGCCCACCTAACTTTACGATTGTCAAGTGGTTTTCTACGGGTATTCCACACAACCGCACGCCCCGTGTGTCGCAGTTCAACAATCCAATCCATCCAATCGTTCCCATTTTTATCCAATTGTTTCACTTGGGCATTGGTGATTGAAGAGTTTTGAGCTATGTCCGCTTCTTCATTCATCATCGATTGCCACCTTTCCTCTGGTGTATCGATCGGTAGCATGGAAATCTGAGAAGGACCAATATCATCTGACTTAATATACGGGTTCTCATAGTCCTCGTACGGCTCGAGGATCAATCGCGTAGAATTAGAATCTGAATATTTAAATGGTCCACATCCCAGCCCTTGGTCCAGTAGATCACGTCCAGAATATCTATACTGGGTAAGCTCGTTCATTGCTTGCTTTCGTTGGCTATCGTTATTTGCGCTTTCCAGTTTATCAAGATTTTCTTTAAATATATCGTCCCGGTACATCAATCGTTTACCGCCGAACAGAGTTTCTTCCAGAAGTAACGGATCAACCTTCTGAGAAAGCGGAATCTCTACTGTTTTATCTCCAGTAATTTTCACATCACTAATGAAGTCCCAGAGTGGATCTTCAAAGTGCTTCCAAAGACGAAGGTTTCCAGCGAAGTCTTTTGCTTTGTAGTCAGTTCCATCATGCCAAGTGAAATTTTTGAAGATCTCACACTGAACTGTCTCCCCTTTCTTAATCGTGGATGGGATTTCCCAATCATTTAGAGCAACTGGGTACCACTCACCTTCTTGTTGGTGATATCCGGCAATATAATCAAATATTTGATATCGGTGCATGTCGTCAGTACCGCCATTCCATGGGTTGAAATTAATCTCATTAGGAATAACTTCGTCCATAAACATGGTCAGTGTACTCCCACCACTATTACTGCCGTTGCTGGACTGTGAGCAACCAGCCAACCCAGCGATACCAGCTGCACCTACTGCCTTGACTATATCTCGACGACTAAGACTGTAGCGCTGACTAAGTTGTTCTCTGCTATCTTTTACCATACGATGGATTTAGTATGCTGTGTAATAAGGTTTAGGGTTTTATCATTACTCATAACTTCATTCTGGATGTATACACTCAATCTAATGGTGCTGGTTGTCTACATTTACTTATTTAAAAAGTAGCGGAATTTATTTTTTCATAGTATTCGCGTGTCCGTTTCTTATCTTTCTCTGAAAGTTGTACAAGGGGCGAGCGAACAGGTCCACCATGAAATCCTGCAAGTTCCATTCCATACTTAACAGCAGGAACATTGTTAGCTGCAGTGAAGGGATTATTCATCCCCGATTCTTCACGAAGGTCCTCGTATGGTCTTAGTATATCTCGGATATGCCGTGCACGAGCCCAATCTTCATTTCTGATGGCATTCGAGAGTGCCAGTACAGGCTCAGGAGCAAAATTTCCGATTCCAGTCGTATATCCCTCTGCACCCTCAAGAGCAAATGCTGGTGCATACCGTTCTGCAATTCCATTGAGCCAAACGAGATCACCAGTAGTATCTGAAACTGACTGAGTGAAGTCCTTGATGTTATTAACTGCGTATTTAACAGCAATCACATTATTAATAGTTGATAACTCGTCAATTAATTTCCGGGATAACAGTGGTCCACGTTTGTACAAAACAAGTCCAAGGTCAGTGCTTTCGGCCAATTTTGTGTAGTAATCGACCAATCCTTGCTCATGGATGTACGTATGACGAGGGTACATTACCATCGCCGCATCAGCTCCTATCCGTTCATACTCAGAAAGAAGTTCAACAGCTGTTTTCGTGCTACCGCCGACTCCTGCAACCACTGCTGACTCGTCTTGAGTAGCTTCGACATGTGTACCTACCACCTCGATGCGTTCCTGATGCGAGAGAGAGTAGTACTCTCCAGTATTTCCACAAGGAATAAACACCTGTGCACCAGCTCGTTCTAGCGATTGAAGATTTTCATGGAGTTTGCTGTGTTGTATCTTACTTCCATCCTCACCAAATGGTGTTGCAGTCGTGAATGGCACGCCTCGTAGCTGCTGTTTGATATCTCTGTAACCCATTCACTAGTCAATTAGCACGTCTCGTTATAAACATTCTTCAAAGATCTATTTTATATCTATAATTATGAAATTATATAATCATTTTCTTGAATGCCATAGTGAGTGAGTCCAGCGTCACTGGTTACATAGTGTCCACACTGGTCTGGTGTTTGATTTATACATTACTATTCACATCTACATACTGCATATATCCATAAGTTATAGAAATATTCGGCTGTCCCTCTATGTGGGACAGACCCATCGTTTAAATTCTCAACTGTGGTAGATGATATTCTTAGATCGGATTATGACTTTTGGATGGTCTTTACTTCAATATTTTTCCTCGACTGGTTCCAATAGATTTGATTCGTTTGCTGAAACTAATATACACCGTTAGTAATGGTTGAAGAATTACAAATTGAATCTTTGCAGCAACCGTATATTGCACACACTCAGTTAAGTATAAAAACATTCATCCTCATAGTATACTGTGAGTAGTTCATCAATGAGTGATATGGTGTTCTTCTATGTGGAATACGAATAGATTTTTCAGAATCGCACGTGTGAGTCTACTTTCGTATTTAGAAATTCATAATTATAGCAAATAATCATTCATATATACGAATATTGTCTGTATTCGTCGAAGCGCCTGTGTCTTTTGTAGTGGTGGAGTTGATAGATCAGATATACTATCCCACATACCGGAACACTATGGTTTCACAGTTGAATCATAGAATCCTTCGATCTCGGTAAACGTGATACGGAAAAACTGTACTTTCGGAAGGGTCGGTCATTGATTCTCATCCGTGATTCTCATTAAGGTTTGAATCGGTGCCGTTGATAGACAACCCCATCGTCATCGCTTTCCGTGGAGCTGGCATGCATCGGTATCCATCTACTGAGCAATGAAATACCCGTTTTCGAAGCCACCCATCGTACCGTATTCTGCAGTTGGGAGTATCTCTCTGCACGCTCCATCCATAATCGGTAGGCCTACGCATTACTAACGTACGGATGTAATGTTAATATGATCTAACATAATGTGCGCTATTGGCCTCTATCAACCACGAGGTTCAGATTTTGTGTTCGATATAAGACATATTGAGTACAAACACTGGGACGAATTGTAGAGTGCTTAGGACAAAATATACACAACATCGTTTGTCAGAAAATACACTGATATGACATTGTATATCATGTGTAGCTAACGAGTACGGAACAATTCGAGGCTCCCCTGAATTGCCGTACACCTACTCAAAAAGGTAGCGACAAGGAAAAATAGAACTCGATATCGCTTTGACCTCCGGATATTCCTTATTCAATGATATCTACAACCGTAATCAAGATTCACAACGGAACCAAACTCCTTTACGGTACTACTATTGTAATGTCTAATCATCCTACGAATGCGAGGAATTTATTGTTTAATAATACTGGAGAAGTTATTGTTTTACGCTTCTCAGTCCCGTGTATCAGCCTGATATCGTAGTTACTGCCGTGTCATTCCCAATCATTACATGTTCCACATTGTTGTTAGTGCAGTCAATATTACTCGATATAACCAAACGGAGTCATCGATGTAGAATCTGCATCAGACAGGTTCAAACAATAGAAGATTGTCACTCTTTACCCTAAATATTGGTTTACAATACAATTAACACAGGATTTTGTAGACATCACCATCAGAACATTACGACGCTGACTACTAGAGTCATTCAGTTATTCAGACTATCAGTCGATATTGCTGATGATTAGTCCAACTCTTCTAACCGAACCAGTATAGTTGGGATAGTAGTAGTGAAAGGATGGACAAGAGTAGTATATCCCTCTGAATGAATTGAACAGCTATTCTCAGGTGTAGTTAATGTTAAGCTCTATCATATTTGCGGCATTCTTAAGCTTCTCTGGTAGCTCGGTCTGGTAGTAGTCTCCTTGGAGCCGACTCATTGGTCCAGAAATACTGATGGCTCCCTTGACCTCATCGTTCTTATCGATGATCGGAATCGCAACACAACGAAGTCCTTTGAGGCGCTCTTCTTCATCGAATGCGAGACCGGTCTCTCGGACACGGTCCAATCGATCAAGGAGTGCATTGCGGTCCGTAATCGTATTTTCCGTCGTTTGAGGGAGTCCGTGTTGTTCGATAATTTCGTTGACCCGCTCACGCGGCAAGTGTGCTAATATGGCTAATCCGAGCGCCGTGTTGTGGAGATAGACGCGATGGCCAATATAGGAATCCGATGTGACCGCTTGCTCTCCGTTCGCCCGATAGAGGTAAATCCCACGACCGTGTTCTTCGACTAGTAAATTCGCCATCTCACCAGACTCAACTGCGAGCTTTGTTACCTCGTCTTTCGAACTCTGATACAGGCGCTTTTTGTGACGTGCGTATCCACCGAGGTCGAGTAGTCGCAGACCGAGTCGGTATGTGCCTTCTTCATTGATGATGTATCCCTCGTGTTCGAGTGTATTTAGGTAGTTGTGGATACTGCTCTTTGAGAGCGGGAATTCGTCTGTCAACTCTGCTGCTGTTACTTTGTCTCTCTCTTTTATGACTTCCAACATTTGGAATGTGGTTCGGGCGGACTTAATCATCGTTTTATCGGTTAATCCATCCATGAATATGGTATGGTTGGCCAGTTATCTTAAATCTTTGTCCAGCTATCTGGTTCGACTGTAATCCAAGTTCATCACCTCGATCGTGGTCTAGGTGAAATAGTTTGTATCAAGACGCAATCTTGATAACAGCTCCTACAAAACGCTACAGTCGAATAACGCATGAGTTATCGCGCAGGGATCATTGGAACAGGTGGTATTGCTGGCATGGGTATCCTCGGGATGCACGATACGGATGCCATCGGAAAAGAAAAGATTCACGCTAGTCACGCGGGTGGCTACGACGCGACGACGGAGATCGAATTGGTCGCGGTTGCGGATATCGACGAAGAGAACTTGAGAACATTTGGTGAGGCATGGGCCATTCCCTCCGACCGGCAGTACCTTAGCCACGAAGCGATGCTAAGCGAGGAAGATCTTGATGTCGTTTCGGTGTGTACACCATCGTTTCTTCACCACGAGCACGTCGTCAGTGCCGCCCAATCGGATGCAGCTCCCGATGTTATTTGGTGTGAAAAGCCAATCGCTTCGTCGGTTTCTGACGCCGATGAAATGATCGATATCTGTGAAGAGACGAATACGGAACTCGTTGTCAACCACTCGTTCCGATTCACAGACAAACTCCAGCGACTATACACACTCCTTCAAGAAGAGCGACTACTCGGCGAAGTCAACGCCGTCTCGACCCAGTTCCGAATGGAACTGTTACGCAACTCGACCCATCTACTGGATACGCTCGTTTACCTGCTCGACTCTCATGCCGAACTAGTCAGCGGCTATATTTCTGGTGAAAACGAGGCAGTAGACTCACTCGGTGCTGATCACGAAGTCGATGACTCGGCCGGCGGTGGGTTTGCACTGATGAATGATGGGACCTTCACTACCATCGACTGCACCATCCCACGAGCAATTTCATCGATGACACTGCAGTTCATCGGGAGCAAAGGAAAACTCTACATGAACAATGATGATGGTGAGTGGCGCTACTGGCGGCTAGAAGACGGTGAGCACGTCGAAGAGTCTCTACCTGGTATCACCGATGCGTGGACGTGGGAGGATGATTACCAAAATGCGTTTGCCAACGCTGCCAGACATATTCAGTCACTGCTCAAGGGGAACGCAACGAACAGGTCTACAGGCCGTGAAGCACTGCGTTCACTTGAGATCATCATTGGTTTCTACGTCTCTCACTACACCGGAAGTCAGGTCGATATTCCGTTAAATCGTCCACTCCGCCGTGTCGATATCACGTCTTGGTGAATCAGCGATCAGTTAGCTGCTGGAATAAAGATGGTGTCGCTAAAGGGCGTTAGTCGTAAATGTGGACGCTACCAGTTTGGTTGGCGTTGATGTAGTCCCAGTCGTAGTCGACACCGAGACCGGGGCCATCGGGCACCGTGACCATCCCATCGTCGTCGATGGTGTCAATCATATCTGAATACGCCCCATCGTACACTGGCGGTTGGGTGTTCGGACAGTCAGGATGGACCAGTGCGAGTTCATAGTAGTTAGTGTTGCGGATTGCAGCGATACACTGACGTTGGGCGGGCCCGGGTGCGTGAAATTCGACGTCAAGACCGAATCCTTCGGCAACTTTCGCTCGCTTCATCGCGCCAGTGATACCTGCATCATACTCCGGGTCAGCCCGCAGGAAATCCGTCGCTTCGTTGGCTATGAAGTCCGTGGCTGGCTCCAATCCGCGAACATGCTCAGTCTGGAGAATTGGTGTGTCGATTCGCTGACGAAGCTTTCGGTGGGCGTGCTGGGAGACGCCACCATCACGGAATGGGTCCTCGTACCAGTAGAAACCAGCCTCATCGAGCGCGCGACCGAGTGTGAGCGCGTCGCCGAACGTCTCCAGTTCACAGGCCGGGTCATGCATTAGATCCATCGTATCGCCGACGCGTTCACCCAGCAGGAGTGCAGTTTCTACTTCTCGGTCGAGGTCGCGAGACCCTTCGCTTCCACCCCAACCGTGGATCTTGAATGCTCGATATCCCATCTCGTGACATTCCTCGGCGAACGCGGCGAACGATTCGGGCGAGTCCAAGCCACCGTTCTCGTCGCCATGGTAGGTTGAGGCGTAGGCGGGGAATTTCGTGCGGTACGTGCCGAGAAGTTCGTGAATGGGTGCATCATAGTACTTGCCGGCAAAGTCCCATAGCGCGATGTCGATAGGACCGATTCCCATCCGATCGTACTTGCGCAATGCGCGCTTGATCTCACTCCAGTGTTTCTCGCGCTCAAGCGGGTTCTTTCCCACAAGGTAATCCGCGAACATGTTAATTTGGGCCGCGCTAGGAGAATTGCCACCAACGTATTCTCCTGTGATACCCGCATCCGTGTGAACGGTCAAAGCAAACAGCTTGCGCTCTGTGACTTCCCCCGGGTCATACACGAGGTTGAATCCGTGCTGGTCAGTGCCGACGTCGTCTATCGGGTAGGCAAACTCCACCGACTCGATTTTCGTAATTTTCGGTGCCACATCGAGTCTCAGTTACAGCACCGTATTAAATCTCTGTATTTCACCGCAAACGAATCGACTGACTACATCCAGTAGAAACTGTTGAAGTCAGAAGATGGATAGCATTCGACATTATCTAATATAATTTTCATATTATTTATTTACTCTTGGGAAACGTTCATTACCGTTGTATCTAAATGTGGCATGACTATGATTGACGAAGAGAGAAGACGTGCTCTCAGAATGATTGGTGCGGCCGGAATGATTGGACTTGCCGGGTGCGCCGGTGACAGTGGCAACGGGTCTGGTGACAACAACTCCGATGGTTCCAACGATGGGGGCAGCAACAATGGGAATGCGATATCGTGGTGGAATCTCGCTGTTCAAGGTTCCAGCAAAGAGGCTGCCGCAAAGCTTGAAAGCCTATTCGAGGAACAGACGGGAATCGAAGTAGAACAGACGAAGTACGAGAACACACCTTACAAATCCGCAATCTCAAATGCACTCGGGACGAACGAGGCGCCAGACGTGTTCTACATCTGGCCAGGTCCAAATCGGCTCGGCCGATACGTCAGCAATGGGAACGTCATACCACTGGATGGCATCCTTTCCGAAGAGCAACAGAGCGCATACATTCAAGATGCGCTTCTTGGGACTACGTACAAAGAGGGTGATATCCTGTCGTGGCGCGATGAAGGCGGGAAGACGTACGGAGTTCCGTACGATGTGGCAGGCGTTCCGATCTGGTATAACAAGAACGTGCTCAATGATGCTGGCGTTGACCCAAAACGGCTTCAGCACTCGACAGACGTGACATGGAAAGAGTTCCTCAATATCTGTTCGAAGCTGACCGATGCCGGCTATACGGCGATTGAGTGTGGGAACCGAAACCGTTGGACTATCGGTCATTGGATCTCGGCGTTCATGATCAAGGCGGCTGGCGTCGATCACTATTACAACGCAGGATTCGAGTTGGAGAACGCGTCACTGACCGACAAACCATTCCAGACAGCACTCTCACGACTCAAAAAGCTATATGATGACGGATACTTCAATCAGGATATCAACTCACTAAATAACAACGAGGCCGCAGCCCTGTTTTTCAGTGGACAGGCGGGCTTCTGGCACCAAGGGACGTGGGTCAGTGAGCTTATCTCTTCACAGGCTCCCGACGACTTCGCAGGAGTTCCCGACGCCATTGATTATATGTGGTGGCCAGCCTTCCCGGATGTGTATAAAAACAGCAAGAATGAGCGGATAAGTGTCGTGCCCAATTCGACGGTCGCCATCAGTTCTCAGGCTGCCAAACGTGGTGACAAACATTTTGCTAACGTCAAAAAATTCGCCAGCTTCTTCGGTAGCTTGAAAGCTCAGAAAGCGTTCTTCGAAATCACCGGATCACCTGTTACACGTACTGATGTGTATAACGACATTGAGATGTCGAAAAGTCAAAAAACAACCACTGCAACGATTGAGCAACTACAGTCCGCCGACGCAGTCGGGACGGTGTTTGACGTTGCCTACCTACCAGAGACAACAGAGGCATTACTGTCTGGGGGTCAAAATCTGTTCACCGGTACTTCCCCATCGAAGTTGTTACAGAACGTCCAACAAACGAATCGGGAGGCGCTTTCGAACCTTGAGTGAACTATGAGCACCGAAAAATCAAGGAACGACACTCGGTCCTCCGTCTCTTCAGCGCTGCGTTCAACACGAAATGCGTTCGAGAATCATCCGCACTGGCTGTTCCTCTTACCTGCGCTCCTGATTTATCTCCCATTTCTGGTACTACCTGCGCTGGGTATCTTCGGACTGAGTACCTTCCAGTGGTCTGGCTTGGGCACCATGTCGTTCAACGGTGTCGAGAACTTCGTTGCGACCGTCTCAGACCCCATCGTCAGCACATCGTTGTGGCACAACGTGAAGATCGCTTTCTGGAGTCTCATCCTGCAAGCGGGCATTGGATTGGTACTGGCACTCGCAATCTATCGGTTTTCAGATCGCTTTCGACAGTTCTTCCAGGCCGTGTATCTGCTTCCGATGACGCTCATGGCGGTAGCCGTCTCAATGATTTGGGGATATATGTATAACCCATCCTATGGTATTCTGAACTCTGTTATCCAAGAGATCGGCATTGACTGGAACCCGCTATGGCTGGGCAGTCAGAGCCTTGCATTATACGCCATCATCATTGTCGCGACGTGGCAGTGGACAGGATTCCGCGTTGTGCTCTGGCTCGCTGGACTCGACAGTATCGACGAGAGTTTGCTTGAGGCGGCACGTATGGATGGTGCAGGTCCTCTACAGCGGTTTCGTTATATTACGCTGCCGCTTCTCAAGCCGGTGGCCATCTTCATCTCCATCTACACTATTATCGGTTCGTTCAATTCGTTCGTATACATTTGGGTAATGACTCGGGGTGGTCCCGGACACGCGAGCGAAGTAATGGTCACGTGGATTTACAAAAACGCATTTCTTCAGTCGAACTTCGGTCAGGCTGCGGCCATCAGCGTTCTCCTGTTCGTTATCGTCCTCGTCCTTTCATTACTGAATATGCGCCTCGGTGATCGTGAAGCTGGAGGTGTAAATCCATGAGTGTGAACACCGACTATCAGGAAACAGTTCGAGAGGTCATCGTCGAGCTGTTCGAAAATCTCTCGGCCCTGCTTGTGTTTATTGTCGCTGGTGTATTCCTCGTCCCGATACTGCTATTGCTCGTCACGAGCGTCAAATCGAAGACTGAAATCTTCACGGATCCACTGGCGCTACCTCAGGAATTGCAGGTTGAAAATTACGCCAACGCCTGGACGACCGGCGGGTTCGACCACTATTTCATGAACAGCGTCATCGTTGTCTCTGTTGCTCTTGTGCTGATCCTGTTGTTGTCGAGTCTTGCAGCGTACGCACTTGTCCAGTTCGATTTTCCGGCTGACGATTTCCTGCTAGTGTTCTTTCTGGCAGGATTTATGATCCCACCACAGGTGTTGCTTGTTCCGCTCTATACGATCATGAACGCGTTGAACTTGTTGAATACGTACTTCAGCCTCATCTTCGCATACGTTGCGTTCGGGCTTCCATTCTCGGTGTTCCTGTTGCGGCAGTTCTTCGTCACGATTCCGGATACATACGCCGAAGCCGCGCGTATGGATGGTTGTACCGAACTTCAGGTATTCTTTCGAATTTATCTGCCACTATCGATGCCAGCACTGGCTGCTGTCGCTATTTACCAATTCGTTTTTCTTTGGAACGAGTTCCTATATGCGATTATCTTCATCACGGACGATGCGAAACGGACCCTACCAGCCGGTCTTATGGCCTTTCAGGGCCAGTACGCCGGTGATTGGGCGCAACTCGCCGCAGGGATCGTTATCGCTGTGACACCCACGGTGATCTTCTTCTTACTATTCCAACGACAGTTCATGCGCGGTATCTCGATGGGGACAACGAAGGGATAGATCGACGTCGTCCCGTTTTCGACACTTTCCACCTTCATCGTCCATAGATTATAGGACTCGGAATGACTATCGAGACCAATCAACATGATCTGAATATGGATTCACACTCCTCGAGCTATCGTATCGAGTACAAACAGCAGTACGAATCGAATCCTCAAGATGCAACGCGTGAGGAAGTCTTAGAAAAGCTCTCTACAACGGTTATCTGATGGCTACAGTGTGACTGAACGTTGGACTGTTCCCTGACGGTCGGCTCGATCGTAAGAACGGTGAGACGCATCGTGCGATCGGCAACCGTATCGCACGAGAGGGATGTCCCGACTGAGTGGACATCGTTTCCACAGATAGCTGTCTCACTTCCTATTATGATCGCTCCCAACCAGTTGCACCGGTGGATTCTTAGAGACGCACCTTGTGCTACCGGTATGGTCGGTCATACTACATTCGACTACAGCGGTGAATCAGCAATCGTTACCGGCTCAACGAAGGGAATTGGTCGTGGCATCGCAGAAGGACTAGCCGACGCTGGCGCGAACGTCGTCATCAATTCTCGGACGGAAACAGACGTAACCGCAGTTGCCGAGGAACTTGACGAACAAAGCAAGGGCGAAGTAATTGGAATCACGGCGAATATGGCTACCCTCAACGAAATCGAGAATCTCGTTGAAACAGCGATTGACGCGTTCGGCGAGATCGACCTACTGGTCAACAACGCCGCGGTCTGGCCCCGCGAAAAGTCACTCGTTGAGGCACCGATTGAGGACTGGAATTTTGCTATGGATGTGAACGTCAGGGCGCAGTATTACACCGCGAAACTCGTCGCAGCCCACATGATCGAACAGGGCATCGAGGGCTCAATTATCAATCACACTAGTCAGACCGGTGATCGACGAACAGGTCGCCGTGGCTTCTACGGCATCTCGAAGACCGCGATTAACGGACTCACCTGGCGAATGGCCCACGAACTCGCAGATCACGGTATCCGAATGAACGCGATCTCGACAGACGTGACCGAGACGTACCAACTACGCTATGAAGCTGAGATGATCGCCGAGGACGATCCAAATCGGACCCCTGAGGATGTGCTCAGAGAGTGGGGTGCGGCGCGTCCACTCGGTCGACTCGGCCTGCCCGAAGACCTCTCGAATGCGGTGCTGTATCTCGCGAGTGATGCGGCGTCCTACGTCGTTGGCACGATCCTCCGGGTTAGCGGTGGCGGTAATTTGGAGTGATTCGATGCGATTTATCGATACGCACACGCACGCGTGGGGAGCAGATACCGAAGAGCTTCCGTGGCAAGCCGAGGTCTTGCCACCCGGATGGGATGGTCCATACACGAGCCGCGATCTGATCACGGATATGGATGCAGTTGGCGTCGACGAAAGTGTTGTCGTTACGACCCCGCTGTACGGCCGCGGCGTACGCGCTAACGAGTACACGATGCGAGCCATCGAGGCTTTCCCTAACCGACTATGGGGTGTCGGTCTCATAGACTTTTTTCAGGACGATCCTGAGCAGGTGTGCGCGGACATCCGTCGGGTCGTCGGTCACGATAGGATGTTAGGGGTGCGCATGCACGCCTGTCTTGAATACGAAGCGTACCCATCAGAACTGAATCGAACAGCGGACTGGATCCGTGACGATACGCTCGAAACTGTTTGGGAGGAAGCCGCAGCGCTCGATACGTCTGTGTTTATATTCCCGAAGGCAGCGCAACTGCCAATGATCAAAACGATCGCCGAGGAGCATCCAACTGTCCAAATCGTCGTCGATCACATGGCGTTCCCAGATGAGACGACCGCGTCGGATACAAGCCCATGGAATGGCTTTGAATCTGTGGCTGAGTGTGAGAACGTTGCTGTCAAAGTGAGTTCCTTACCGCGCTCGGCCGAACGCGAATGGCCGTATGAGGATCTGCACAGCTACGTCCACAACCTTGTCGATTGGTTCGGTCCCGAACGATTGATGCTCGGTTCAGATTATCCGTGGATGAACGACTGGGCGCGGTACGAGGACTGTCTGTCGTGGATCGAAGAGACGTCGTTCCTCTCAGCACGGGATATTGCGTATCTCTCACACCGGACGTTCGAACGCATCCACGAGATGTGATTCGAGCAGGTGAATGAACTGATGAGAGAGTAAACATAACCTTCTTTAGCGACCCCGTCATTGGAAATGGTATGTTTTCGGACACTGAACGAGCGGTGTATATCCAGCATATTGATCCCGAGCAGAGAGAGGAATATCTTGAAGCACACAATACCGTCCCCGATGGGGTATCGCAGGCGATGAAACGAGGGGGCGTCACCGAGTTCGAACTGTACGTTCGGGATGACATCGCCGTCTGTATTCTTGAGGCTGAAGACATTGATGCGTACCTTGAGAGCATCGATGATGACGAATCGGTAGAGGAGTGGGAGCGGTACGTCGCCCAATTCAAGCACGAAGGCGTCAATGTAGACGATGATGACGAACCGATTCCGTTCATGGAGTGTATTTGGACACTCTCAGATGATGCATCAGTGTAGCATGGAACAAGATTTATCATCGACTAGTGTAACTCCTTTGCTATGGGTGATCTTGAGATAGCGAACCTGACTAAACGGTTTAGTGTTGACTCGGAGACAGCGCTCGTTGCTGTTGACGATCTCTCGATTTCAATCGAAGACGGCGAATTTCTCGTTCTCGTTGGTCCATCCGGCTGTGGGAAATCGACAACGTTGCGCTGTATCGCCGGTCTCGAATCGGCGACTGAAGGTACCATCTTACTCGATGGGACAGACATCACGCACCAACGCTCGCGCAACCGAGACATCGCAATGGTGTTCCAGAACTACGCGCTGTACCCTCACATGTCCTCGCGCAAAAACATCGGATTCGGGCTAAAGATGGGGACGGACTTATCCAACGACGATATCAACGAGCGCACCGAACAAACTGCCGCGATGATGGGTATCGAGCAGCTGCTCGAAAAGAAACCCGGTGAACTCTCTGGTGGGCAACAACAACGTGTTGCCCTTGGTCGTGCAATCGTCAGAGATCCAGAGCTCTTCTTGATGGACGAGCCGCTGTCGAATCTGGACGCGAAACTCCGCACCCAGATGCGAACCGAGTTACAGAATTTGCAGTCTGATCTCGACGTAACGACAATCTATGTGACACACGATCAAACTGAGGCGATGACGATGGGTGATCGGATCGCTGTTCTCAATGACGGCGAGCTTCAACAGGTCGGGACGCCCCTAGAGTGTTATCACCTCCCCGCCAACCGCTTCGTCGCTGGGTTTATCGGATCACCATCGATGAACTTCTTCGATGTTACTACAGACCGGGATGCGAGAATGCTGGTCTCTGATGAGTTCGGATACTCTCTCAATGCGGCTACGATGGAAACCATCGCCAATGGCACGGAAGTCCTCACACTTGGTATCCGTCCCGAAGATATTCGTGTCGCCGCGAGCGATGATGAGAATGTCCTTACCGTGAAGGTAGATGTTGTTGAACCACTGGGCGATCAGTCGTTCGTCTACTTTACCGTCGGCGGCCAGACGTACACAGCGAGCATCGACGGAGAGGAGTACATTCGAGAAGGAACCGAAATCGATGTCGTGTTTCCTCAGAACCGGATTCATCTTTTCGACAGACAGACCGGTGAGGCGATCAAAAACCGTGAACCACCTGAGGCGGCTCAAGCAGAAGCGGCTGAGTTTCAGGGTTCATCTTCGTTCGCCGTCGGGCAAAGCACCGACTAGACCGTCTCAGCACTAGCGCGTATTTTCAATGCCGTCTATTCGGACCGCGTACGCGTGGTCGTGATCTGGTCGCTCTGGGAGTTCGATCGCGAGTTGATCGTCTACGAGAGTGGCAGTGAGTGAACGCTTTCCATCACCGGTTAGTAGTGTCACATCCGGGGCTTCAGCGAGGTCGGCGTGTGCAGGCACGGAGAGAGACAGCGTATCACCGGGCCAGTCGAGTGCAATCGCATAGAGGACACCGCTGCGGTGTGTATAGCGCACCGCTGTGTCACTCTTGTCATCTTCGGCGATAGTCCATGGACGCGACTCAAAAATCGCCTCACCGTTCACATCGAGCCAGTTGCCGAGTGCTTGGAGACGATTCTTCTGGATCTCTGGGATTGTCCCGTCAGCTTTCGGACCGACGTTGATGAGGAGATTACCATTTTTCGAGACGATATCAACAAACGAGTGGATCAACTCCTTTCGTGAGAGATGATCCTCCTCTCCTTCGGCCGCGTTGTAGCCGAATGAGTGACCGATACCGCGAGTGCCCTCCCACGGCTCGTCACGGATCTCGTCGAACGTCGCATATTCCGGCGTAACGAAGTCGCCGTGGGTGTCTTCAGACTCGTTATTTTCGATATCGATAGTTGGGCCAATAGTGTCAGTCGAAGCGCGGTCGTTGACAGCGACTTCCTTGCCCCGCGTGACAGCGCGATTGTAGTAATCGGCGATCAGCTCTTGAGCGTGTAAATGCTTGCCTTCGGCTTTGGGAACATCGAACCAGAGTAAGTCAGGATCGTACTTACGAATCAACTCCCGGTGTTTGGCATTCATGAAGTCGACGTACTCCGACCCCGGTCCTCCCTCTCCATCGCCCGGACCACCCTTCTCGTAATCGGGGTGACCGAACTGGCCGTCGAAGCCAGGTTGATAGTAGTTGTAGTTTGCGTGGTACGATGCGGCAAACCGGAGTCCTTGATCACGAACAGCCTCAGCGAGATCTCCGACGAGGTCGCGCTCAGGCCCCATCTCAACGGCATTGTATTTCGTATAATGAGTATCCCACAACGGGAACCCGTCGTGGTGTTCGCCCGTGAGAACGACGTAGCCGGCTCCGATGTCATCAAAGAGCGATGCCCACCCATCAGGGTCCCAGTTCTCAGCCGTGAAGTTTTCGATGAAGTCGGCATACTCAACCTCCTCACCGTACGTCTCCTCGTGGTACTCCTTCGTTGGTGAACCCTCTTCGTACATGTAGTAAGGGTACCACTCGGCGTACGGTGAGGCGTTTTCACCGCCAATCTCGGCACCGGTGGGTGCCCACGCCGGGACTGAATAGATGCCCCAGTGGATGAAGATACCTAATTTTGCATCACTGAACCACTTCGGTAGCTCATGAGAGCCTAATGACTCCCATGTCGGCTCGTATTCCGACATATGGTGACAGTCTACACAACAAACAAAATAGCTTTCGTTCGTATTCCTCTGTAATTTCGAATCAATCCCCGACATCTGTTGTGGCGGGACAGCCAACTCGGCATACATCCCGAATGTAGTCATATTCGAGGCGATAGGGGAATTTTCGTGACCTGCGGTTGTGTAACTGCCACAACGGAGTCATTGCGTTCACGACTGGATAGCTACTACCAGAAATCAAATCGATGGATATAGCGACGCATTTGTTTGTGAAGAATGTCGATAACCCATCAAAAATGAGTACTCATGTAATGTAGGAGTTTGAGTGGTGGTATGTGAATTAACAACGTGATGAAAAGGTTGCATAGCAGATATGGTGTCTATAACTGTGAACAATGCGAAACTGTCTCTATTTGTGCTGATTCGAGAATATATGCCTCTATTTTATGCACTCATAATATTGTAATCTACATCGTTAGTGTATTTAGTGTTATTTAGATAATTTCTTGTTCTTTGTGCATCTGAGGTCCTTGTTTCAAGAATGAGTTAGTATTTTTGATCTTTATGTCGAAAATTCTCTTCGAAAGACACAGCAGACGGATCTCGTTCACTCACACTCACCGTAACAGAGGGACCGTTCATCGCTGTTTTCACGCGAGATTCTACACGGTTGAATGAACGACCAGTAGATAGAGGGACACCGAACTCCACAAACCAGTCTGTAGCAGATAGATCTCCCCGTTATGATCGAAAAAGCTGCATCTCACTGGTGGCTGTCTCCAGAAACAGTGGACGGCGGTCGTATACCCACATACTCTCGAAGGTCGACAACGAACACAGCTCACGTGCTGATTCATTTTCACCGTTAGGAGAGTGACTTGCGATCGATCCTAGCCACTGAAGCAGGATGAGCAATTCTCAGTTGAATCGTGGCCCCGGAGTGCAATCGACCGTTACACCGCCATCCAAAGTTTCCGTTCCGAGACGTTCGATGAGCACACACCGAACGGAGGACGTGCTCATGAATCAGACGTCGATAGCGAGAACAGCGTGCCCCACCGTTTGAAAACAGTCGCTGGTGACATACGTCCCGTCCTCAGAATTCAATTTACGTGTCAGTATTCATTCGAGTCTCTGTACAGCGGATTGGCAACGGTTCCGTGCCCTTTCACCTTCGGCCGTGTACTGAGATCCTCGTATCCGTGGTCGATGATCCGGTTGCGGTTGAGACAGTGTTTGGTGAACCGTGGTTTGAAGAGGTCAAACAACTCAAACCGGTCGGCCAACTCGGGGAACTGCGACTGGTATCGCTCGACCGACTCACGTACGGCCTCCCAAAAGCGCTCTTCGGAGAATCCGTGTCGACGAGCGAGCGTATCAGAGATGTATCGGAATACGCCGACGAACAGCGTGCCGAAGATATGCTGACACAGCGGCTCCGGTGGGAGCTGGTGGAGGATGTGGTGCTTATACCGATCGTCGTCACGGAGATCACTCGGGAGGATATCAACGAGTTCCGGTAGGTCACGGTCGGTAACTGCAACCTCATCTACGAAGTCCTTCACTGCGACACGCGTAGGGATCCCGTCTTTGTGTACAAGTACTACGTTCGTTCCGTGGGGCATGAACACCGTCCCGTACCGGTAGAGGTAGTGCAACAGCGGATGGAGTAGCGTGTCAAACAGTTGGCTGAGCCATTCCTCCAACGATAGGCCTGACCGATCCACCAATTTCGTTATCAGTGGAACGCCATCGAAGTCATCATGGAGCAGGGCCGCCAGCGTCAACGGCTCTTCGTCCTCCTGTGTCATCGATGCGACACTCTCCCGCCAGACACAGCCGAGTAGCTCGTGGAACTGGTACGGTGCATCATCGAATGACCGAAACTCCGAGTGTTCGTAGTTGACACTCGCGATCTCCCCGGGGAGCAGGAGATCGCACTCCGTTGTGAGGAACTCGTCACCGTCACGAACGGCTTTGATGAACGCCGTCACCCGTGGAGCAGCCTCGGCCTGTTCACCGAGGATACCGCGGTAGACATTGGTGTTCAGTACACGAATCGGGAGCTTGACGTGGTGTTTCGAGTGGTCAGTGACGTTTGAGAACGTGCGGATAGACTGCTGGGGGAGGTACTCGTTCGGTCCTTCCCCGAGCGGGACGATCGATCCAGCGGCGATGTCTCCGGCGAACAGTTGGACAATGCTGTCGTTCCACTGCCAGTCATGGACCGGAAGGAAGGAGTACTGACTAGGGTTGTATCCATCATCAGTCAGTTTCGTCCGGAAGCGGTCGTACGTCGCTCCCAGCTCCGTACGGAGCAATTCATCCTCACTCAGCCCCTCAACGGAGGAGAACGTTGCCCGATCATGGTCGACCGCGATCCACGAGAGCGAGCGGGGCTGCTTTGATTCGGGAGCGTATCGGAGATAGTCGTCGTAACCGAATCCAACCCGTCCCTTGTTGTAGGTGAACCATGGGTGTCCTTCCATCTCACCTTCAACTTCCGCGTACGGGAGATCGAGTATCGAAGCGTCATCGTCCTTCTTCGCCTTCCGCGCACGGATGTGGGCGTCTGCGACGAGTGTGTTTCGGTATTCCCGGACGAGGTGTGCGGCTGTCGTGGCGTCGACCCCCATGTACTCGCGCGCTTCGAGCAGGAACCGGAGCGGGTCGACGGCTTCGGTCCATTCCCCGAGTCTGTCTGCTTTCTCGTGTTTTGTTTCGGGATCGGTGCGGCGGAGAATCGAATTCTTACGGACTCGGTAGCTGTCCAGCGGTCGGTGCTGTGCGTCGAACTGGTACTCGACACCGTCCCCGAGTCGAAGCCGGAAACGGATCCACGATTCGCCAACCTCCGAGTCTTCAGCGTCAACCTGATCGATCGCCGATGGAACGATGATGTCCTCATATGCAAACTCCGCGATGACTTTCTTGAGCAACCTCCGATTGACTACTCTCCAGTTCTCAGCAGTGAGTGCGTTGCGTAGCGCCTCCACATTTTTCATCAGTTCTCTACCCCGGTTGTGGTACGATGATCTCGGAAAACGGTTGACCGTCGGTCAGAACGGAAATTACCATGTTGCCACTGCAAACACGGTGCTCGACCGAGAGACCCTTGTACAGCATCTGACGGGTCGTTCCGAGTGTAAGTACTACACCACATACTTTTAGGCCAGCCTAAAGATACATAAGTTGATCGGAATCGTGGCGACGATAGCCCTCATTCACTGGTCCGGGTCGGATTATCGGTTGGTGATAATGGAGACGACTTCGTAATAGTTTAGGTGCACCTAAACAATTTCCGGGCCGAAGAACGATGTCGGAACAATGCACGATAGGCGACGCGTGCCGTGACGCGGGTGTAGATCTTGTCAGACTAGTGTTCGTTACTCAGAGTGGAGCGATTCGAGCTCACTCAGTTGATCGTTCAAAGGTCGAGTCGGCGGTTTCGAAAGGAGTGACTCTCTCACAGCTTGTTCAGTCGTACAACGCTCTTGGACTACGCGATAAGTCCGGCCGGTTCGACGCGGCTGGTGAGGTCAGGCTTCTTCCAGATCCTGATACCTTCCGATCGCTTCCGTATGCGAAGCGGACCGGAGCGATGCTCTGTGACCTCCAGACGCTCGACGGTGATTCGTGGTCGGTCGATCCTCGTTCGTCGCTGCGCGCGTTGTGTGAGAGCCTTGATATCGAGGGACTCACCCCCAAAGTTGCGTTCGAGAGCGAGTTCCATCTTTTCCAAGAAGACGACGGCGAAGTCGAGCGTGTAGACCACAGGGGAGCGTATTCGACCGGGAGCACACGAGAAACGCACGAGACAATTCTCTCGATGATCGATGCGCTCAAATCACAAGGAATCCCTGTGGAGAAGTACTATCCGGAGTACGCAGCCGGAAAACACGAGATCGTCACGGGCCCCCGATCGGGAGTCAGTGCCGCTGACCAGCACGTTATCCTTCGAGAGACGGTCGATAGCGTCGCCCGGACAGGTGGATATCGGGCGACGTTCCTTCCCAAACCGTTCGACCACTCGACGAATGGTTGTCATATTCATCTCTCGCTGTGGGATGACGACAATGTACTGTATGACGCTGAGTGTGACGACCTTAGCGACATTGGACGACAGTTCACCGCTGGGTTGCTCGAACACGCGCCAGCACTCGTTGCGCTCACCGCCGCGACCGCCAACTCGTACGCGCGGCTGCAGCCACAGATCGGTGCGGCCGCGTTCACATGCTGGGGCCACGGAAACCGCGAGGCACTTGTCCGCGTTCCAGCTCCAGATCCCGACGACGGTGCCTCGACCCGATTGGAGTTCCGGGCAGCCGACAATACCACAAATCCGTACCTAGGGTTACTCGGATTGCTTGCGGCTGGAAAGGACGGAATTGATCGGGAGCTCGAACCGCGAGCACCAGTCACTGTCGATCCAGGAAACCTTTCACCGAGCGAACGGGCAGACCGGGGAATAGAACGACTTCCACGGACGCTAGGAGACGCACTCGATGCACTCGAAGCAGATTCTGTATTGATGGACGCACTGGGAACGGATCTCGCTGAAACATACCTTGAAGTCAAGCGGAGTCACTGGGAAGCGTTCACCGAGAGCGCACTGTCCTGGGAACGCGATCGACTGCGGAGCGTGTACTAACGTGCACTCGTCCATTCCAGACAGTCCGTTGTCATCAGTTCCGCGTGCGGTGCTGGCCGTCGTGCTCAGCACATTTTTCCTCGGATTCGGCGGGGGTGTCGTCTTTCCGATCCTCCCGAACCTCGGGACTGTTCTCGGTCTCTCGTCGTTTACCGTTGGGCTCGTACTCAGCGCCAACCGTATCGTCAGGTTAGTAACGAACGCACCATCCGGGACAGTTGTTGACCGACTTGGAACGAGAGGTCCGTTTCTGGTCGGTGTCTTCCTCGAGACCGCTGCAACGTTCGGGTACGTGATCGGGATCGAATCACCGACTCCCGCAGGATGGTTCATCGGTGCGCGAGTCCTCTGGGGACTCGGGAGTGCGTTTGTGCTGGCGACTGCGTATACCATCGCTGCAGATGTAAGCAATGACGACACTAGGGGAACGAACATGAGCGTCGTACGCGGAGCGACCTCGCTCGGATTTCCAGCTGGAATGGCGCTCGGTGGGGTTATCAGCGAGTTGTACGGTCCGGTAACGGCGTTTGAATCCATGGCTGTGCTTTCGGTTCTCGCGTGTCTGATCTCGTACCGTGAGATACCTGAGACACACGCCGACAGCCGGTCAGAAAGCGTCGGTCTCCGGGATATCTATCTCGGACTCCCGGCGATCGCTGCGGGCGGAGCGAACTTCGGTCTCTTATTCACATACAGCGGCATCGTCTTTGCGACGTTGGTCTCGTATCTCGATACGACGACTGCTGCCTCGGTCGCGGTCGGTCCTCAGGGTACATCGGGCGTGCTGATCGGCGTCAGCGTCCTGACTGGCTCAGTGTTCGCAGTCATCGGGGGACGTCTCAGTGACGTGCTTGCGCGTCGCCTCCCATTTGTTGTCGGCTGTCTCGGCGTTACGTCCATCGGCGTTATCGTGCTGTCGGTCGCGAACTCATTTCCTCTCCTCGTAACCGCCGTCGTTCTACTGGGAGTCGGTCAGGGTGGCGCTGGAGGACCGCTTCTGTCGCTTCTCGGCGATCTTACTCCCAACTCAGACATGGGTCGGGCCACGGGGACCTACAACACCTTCGGCGACCTCGGGGCGAGCACCGGACTATTGATCTCTCTCCCGGTCGCGAACGCTATCGGGTTCGATTCGTTGTACCGGCTTGCCGCTGTTGTCCCTATCATCGCCGCCGTGGTGGTTATCTTCGGTGTTGCAAATATCGAGGAGACGGCGCCGGTGTCGGATGCTCGCGCGTAATTGTTTGAGGTCTCGTCATTTTGTATTAGGACTCGGACGCCCAGTTCTGTGAGTTGAGTCTCCGTACGGTCAGGCAAAAGGTACACACCATCCCCATCGAATAACCGCATACGCTCGTCGAATCGCGGTGTCATCCTATTCTACGATTCCTATTGATCACCTCTCACGCGGTTGTGACTCGATCTGAATATCTGATATTAATTGAAAATCATTTTTCTTCTACGATCTTGCGTCTCATTCGTTCATTATCGTGGTTATTCTAATATTCCAACCTTCAAAGAGTAAATAATATGATATATGAGTGCTCGTGTAGTAGATGTCCCATTTGTAGGCCAGTGCTTACAAACGTAGTGAAATTTGAACTATTCCTCAAGGAGGCCCTTCATGTAGCCAACTGCGAAGAGTTTGCCCTTGATGTGATAGCCGGGAATGGAGTTGTCTTCGTCGGCCATCGTTGGAACGTGGTCCGGGCGAATGGGACCGTCGAAGCCGACGTCGCGATAGGCATCCATCGCGGCTTGCATGTCGGTTGGGCCGTCGTCGTGCCAGGTTTCGACGAAGTCAGTTGCGGGCCCGTCGACATCGCGGAAATGGACGAAGTTGATACGCTCTCCGAACCGCTGGATTGTATCTGGGATGTCAACACCCATGGCCGAAAAGTTTCCCTGACAGAATGTGATCCCATTGTGCGGTGAGTCGACAAGGTCGAGTACCCGTTCGTACGCCTCCGGACTATTGACGATTCGGGGCATCCCTCGGATATCCGAAATTGGTGGATCGTCTGGGTGTAGCCCGAGATACACACCCGCGTCCTCGGCGACAGGGACGACGCGTTTGAGGAAGTACTCAAGATTCTCCCACAAATCCTCCCGAGCGGTGTTCTCTGCAACGGCTGGCGTCGGTCCTTGGCGCATCTGTTTGTCATCGTACGCACTCGTGAACGAATCACCGCGACTGGGTGTCGTGACGGAGGTGCGCGCCCAACGGAATCCTGCCATCCAATCATAACAAACGACATCGACGCCGAGTTTGCCCAGATTCCGGATCAGTGTACAAAAACGCTCTATCTCCTCGTCACGACCGTCGAGACCAAGCCGTGTCTCATCGGTTACCGGCACACTTCCTTCAAAGGCAGCTGGTTCGATACCATGGTCACGATACCGGTTGACGATGCGCAGCAGTTCGTCGTACCTGTAGGGACGTGAGCCGTCTCCAATCTCCAGTGAGTGGAAGACAGCGTGATTTACACCGGCTTGTTTCGCGAGCGTCCATCGGTCATCTGGGTCTGGCGGAAGCACGAGCGAGATATTCATATCTTGAACTCGACATACCTATTCGAGTGTGGACTCTTAGGGTTTGCTATCCCACCAAGCGGCGTGGGAGAAATCGGTGCTGCCACAGATGGTGTCATCAATCATCTGTATGTCATCGTCAATGGACCACCGTATCAAGATTCACATCGACTGACCGATGTTCCGATAGTCACGATATCACACTCTGAGAATTAGCAGACATCACCCTAATAGATAGCCAAGATATTGTTGCCATTAGAGAGGATATTTGAAATGATTGAAAGCTGACTGTAAAATTCCGTTACAAGCGTACCATCGTAACTGAACGTGACCGCGTTCATAGCGTCGCAGTGGTCGAGAGTCTGGACACCGTTGACAAAAATATGGTGGGCACAGTAGTAATAATCACCATGAGATACTACGCTCAGTCGATATCATCAGAATGGCCTTGGTATCTCATGCAATAATATTCGTATTTTTAGACATCATATTATTGTAATCACATAATATTTACACACTTTCAATTGATGAAATGCCTATAGAA
The DNA here is from genome assembly GCF_023276375.1 of Halocatena marina. Classification (GTDB taxonomy): domain Archaea; phylum Halobacteriota; class Halobacteria; order Halobacteriales; family Haloarculaceae; genus Halocatena; species Halocatena marina. The sequence goes on from NZ_JALLPK010000002.1 coordinate 92,616, forward strand.
GATTCAATCGTCGTATGATTATCTTGTCATCTAATATAGAACTATGCGTATTACTCGACTCAAAGTCGTTTTTAACCACAACTTCGTACTCAAATAGAATCAGTTCGTGGATAAAATGAAGAATGGGCTTTCACCGATAGGTATGATACGATTTAGAATCAGTTTATCTATTTCTGTCCAAAAAATGGCGGATAGATATTATAGAAAATGATATTTCGCATTCGTGCGCGTTGAATACAGGTACGGTACTGCGTCAGTTACCGTTTCTTTGGACACTCATCGTTCATCGAATTGCTTCCAAGTTTTCGTGAGTAACAGATTACTACGAATTGTAATTTGTTCACTCAACAGATCCAAGACTGCAGTCTCTTGATAATGAAAATACCGTACTTCACGAGAGTACATTAAAATTCACCCTGACACTTTTGACTACCCTCATAATCCATGTTTATCCTATGTTTTTAACATATAACTAAAAACAGAAGTATTATGCCCTTCTGTTTTATCTACTATTTATGATTGGAAAGCGTCCCTCGATTTCCAAAAAGAGTATAGCTCGATTACTGGTAGGGCTCATGATTCTATCCTTGCTGACCCCTATCGCGCTCGCTGCAATGTCACACACAAATGCCAAAGTAGCTAGTAACGATAATCTTCGAAAGACAGCACAAAATGTCACATTTATTTCAACACAAGGTGGATCACTTCATGTTTACGATCATGCAGGATCTCTCGTTGCAGTCCATACGGACTCAAAAGAGGTGATATGGGAACATGATAAGTACCGTCGCTACATGGACATTGACCCGATTGGACAGAACCGTATATTGTTCGTTGCAGGTGAGCGAGATGGCGATGACTTCCAACGGGTTGCCGTTTTGATGAACTGGCGCAACGGGACAGTATTAGAAAAGTTCAATGTTTCAAAAGACCTTCACGACATTGATCGTCTTGGCCCACACCGGTATGCGGTCGCTGACAAGCACCACAATCGGATCTACGTATATGATTCTCAAACGAACAAAACCACGTGGGAATACGATCTCGAATCCCATTTCTCACCTTCTGCAGGTAGAGGGATTAAAAGTGCAGACTATTCCCACCTCAATGACATCGATCTTGCCGACAACGGTTCGTCATTCGTCATTAGTCCACGAAACTTCGACCGCGTCGTCCAAATTGATCGAAAATCGAAAGATATCGAATGGACTCTCGGCAAGGAAGATGCATACGACATACTCAACGAACAACACAATCCTTTGATCCTACAACAAGAGCCACTCACAGTGCTCGTTGCTGATAGTGCGAATGACCGGATCGTTGAATATCAGCGAAAGAACGAGGAGTGGGAAATCGTCTGGGGGTATCGTGACGGTCTGAATTGGCCACGTGATGCCGACCGACTCCCGAACGGAAACACATTGATCGGAGACTCACTCAACGACCGTGCGATCGTTGTTACTCCAGATAGGAAGGTAGTGTGGGAATTTCAGATTGAACGTGGTGTGTACGATGTTGAACGGCTCCCGTACGGGGATGAATCCGTCGGCCCGACGATGGCAAGCCAACAAGACAAATTTGATGGGACAATTCAATCAGATAGACAACAGGCTTCGAATTCGATTATCTCTCAACTCGATAAGTCATACAAAAAGACATTTCAGATAGTGACCTGGATTCTGCCGGACTGGATCACTCTCAAAGAGTATGGCTATTTCCTCAGCTCAACACTATTGGTGGTTGGTTGGGCAACAACTGAATTCGTACTCGCCTTCCCTGCTAACAAATTCAGGCGCAATGGTTCCGTAACGAAAGTTCGTAGTGCTATACAAAATCTCCGCTTAGACAAGTTGCGTTCTGTCTTCGGGGTTATTGGAGTGATTGTAGGGCTAGGTCTAATCGCACTCCTCCCGATATCAGGCAGCGAAACCACTCTATACCTTGGCTTAGGAACCCTGTCGTTGGCCCTTGGTAGTTCTGCGTGTGACTTTTTCCGAACAGTGCTACCTAATCGGGTAGTTGTTGTGCTCAAAGGAAGTGTCTTCACCGGCACTCTCGCTGTCGCATTAGTACTACTTGCACTTTCGATGGTTCGTTCAGAGTTCCTGTTACAAGCCAGTATGGCCTTTCTGCTGCTTTTAGCTACTCTCGACGTATTGTAGCTACACTTCTAAATTATTACTCAAAAATACATACGCCATCTGCTACCTACTAAACGGTTAAATGTGTTAGATGTTGGCTGCTAAATAGAGATTTCTGCCGTATCGGAATTCGCCCGCAAGAGTCCGTCCGAGACAATCTCTCGACAGTGTTACCAAAAGTATCTTTCTTAGGATTAATCACGATACTCATCAAGAATCCAGTCGTATTCCCTAACGAATGTTTCAGGTTCCATATAGAATGCATTCTGAACTTCTTCGAGACGCTGTCTCTTTTCGATGCCATCAAGCAGGAGACAGCCAATTCGATAAGGCAGTCGTGATCCACCAAATATCCTACTCATCAACGTCTCACGCGCTACAGACGCCTCCTGAAGCGTTTCGCGGAAGGAATCGTATTCCTGAACGAACTGTCGTAGTTGCGGTTCTTCCGATAACACACGGTAGTCTTCACAGATCAAATGATTATGCTTTCCCGCATTTCCATCAGACTTCCGGAGTTTCAGTGGGGTGTACGTAGCGTAGCCCTCAGAATGAACTAGCGTATAGAATATCGTCTGTTGGTTCTCTCGTGAGTTTAGCGTGTCTAGTCCCAATTCGGTTGAGAAGTTGTGGACCCGATCATAGAGGACATGGGAACTCTCGTGGATCGCCGTATAGAGTAACTGACGTGGCTGCTGGAGAAATAGCGGCTCGTTGAGGTTCACATAAGCGCCTTGTTGTAATCCGATTCCCAACTCGTATTCAATAGCCAGAAAGAGAGAAAGATTCGAGACGTTCTCATCTGGAGTGATGCGTTTGAGCTGTTGGTCAACTTGTTCAGTCCAGTCTGATTCGTTAGCGTGAATGTGATCCATCAACTGGATAATGTCTTCCCGATTATCCTCCAGATTTTCACCGGTAGAGAAGGCAGTCTGATTTTCAGTCATTGCTTCTGTGATATCTTCACGGGAGAGATCTCTACCGAGGAGCTCTGCATGGGTGCGTGCAATTTCGTATGTCGGATGGTTCCAGATCTCTGAAAGCGGAATCGCATCATCAACGTAAGAAATAAACTGTTTGGCAGCGGAATAGTCTATTTCCATGCCTTACACGTTCATAGTGAAGACTGAAACAATTTTGTCTATTCTAAGTCTAATGATAAATATTGAAAATTTCTTGATCAGAGATCCTCAATGAATGATTAGGCTAACAAATTTCTCTACCACACACTCGTACGCTAACTGACAGTGTTATGGAAAAGTAACTCAAATCTATATCGGATAGCAAGCTCCAGTCAATACGAAATTTCCTACGGATGTTGTGGCAATATGATAAATCAATCTTTAACCACAAATTTGAGATGCGACGCTCGTTCCAAAGAGTTTGACACAGTTCAAATGATCTAACTACACAACAAGATTTTCACCCAACTGTCCAAATGAAAATTAAAACAGTAGAAATAGACACTCGTATCTAAGCAAGAATAGATAAACATATGTTGTTTCACTCTCTCGTTGCGGTCCACAATTCGCCACAGTGAAGTATTCTATTTCAAGTAGCTTACTCGCTTACTAATTAATAGTAGTCCATTGATGAACGTCTATTAGTCGTTAGTTGCATAATTAGTATTCAAAACTTCTTAGTTAGAGGTTGTGACGGGATGAAACAACAACCATAGGTGATATTGTATACTCGAATTATTGTAATTTCCCTTCTGCGTTTTATGCATTCTGCGAGAATAGGTGAGTGATTACTTCTAGATAAGATAGCCGTCTTTGATTAATGGAATATTTAGCGAAGTGAGGTACTATTCATACTGAGACATACAGTGCGGTAATATGTTAGCCGTGACCACCAGTGGTTGAGCATAGTATTTACCTGAGCAAAACCGTTTTTGGAAATACATAATCTGACTGCCAGAGAGTGCATGCTCTTAGTCAAATCAGATATTACAGTAGTACGTATGTAATATGCGTGTTTGTGGTGATTGAGGTCGCCCGTTATCGAAATATCGCTCTGTCAAATTTCCGACGCTATGTACGCGTAAATGTGGTACGAATTCTCGAAATGATAGCGTCATTCATCAATGTGAGCGTTGTTGGCCCCATGTGTTTTATAACTGACTAACTTAAAACACTGACTCTGATCAGTACACAATGTGAAGTCATACTAACTACAATCCAGTAATAGTAATATTCATTCGGTAATACAAAATATTGACGCACAAATGATAATAATGGTCATATCACAGTCAATTCTTTCGTGAAACTGAATCAGTTTGTAGAATAACTGAATTGAGTTTCTGAATAGCGGATATCGTTGCGTATTCCGACAAGGTTCACGTGTAGGTGATATTCAATTCAATAACATTTGCCACACTCTTGAGTGTGGCTGGGAGATCTTCTCGGTATCGCTCACCTTGGAAGCGACTAGTCGGACCGGAGACGCTTATTGCTCCCTCTATCGTGTCGTTATTGTTGACAATGGGAACCGCAACACAGCGAAGACCTTTCACGCGTGCCTCGTCGTCGAAGGCGGCATCCTCTTCTCGGATACGCTCGAGTCGTGCAAAGAGGTCGTCCCGGTCTGTGATGGTGTTCTCTGTTGTCTCTGGCATCCCGTGCTGATCGATGATTTCGTTGACACGGTCGGAGGGAAGATGCGCGAGAATGGCATTCCCGAGTGCAGTGTTGTGCAGGTAGACACGCTGACCGATGTACGAATCTGTCTTGACAGCATCTGCTCCATGGGCACGGTGAAGATATATTCCTCGTCCGTGTTGCTCGACAAGCAGGTTCGCCAGTTCACCAGTCTCCTCAGCCAACGCGGTTACTTCGTCCTTTGCGATGTCGTATATTCGCTCCCGATGCCGGGCCTGCCCACCGAGGTCGAGCAGTCTCAGTCCGATCCGGTAGGTCTTATCCTCTTTCACGACGTATCCGTCCTGTTCAAGTGTGCTTAGGTAGTTGTGAATACTACTCTTTGAGAGATCGAAAGCATCGGTCAGTTCCGTTACTGTCGCTTCGTGGCGCTGTTTTAGCTCTTCGAGGATAGCGAAGGTTGTCTGGGCTGTCTTGACGGCATTGGAACTCTGCTGATTAGACATAGACGACAACACATGTTCGACAATAATAAATCTATTCCAGTCTACCCGCCATGCTGTTCAGTAACACTGAAGCGAACGATGCAGACCGACGTTGTTTGAGGATTCATGCTGTACACACCTCGTTTGGGAGAGCTTGGAGGCGACGCCGCGACGATTACTCGACGTTTCACATGTGTAAGTTCGATGTCGAGACAGGTGAGCCAATCGAACACCGCGACAAGCGCGGCACGAACTACGACTCAGAGTCGTGTTGAGCTCGCGGGCAGGCGTGGGCGGTGTACGGGTTCCCGCTTGCCTATCGTTACTCGGGCAATGAGGCGTTCTGCAAGATGGGTCGAAACGTCACCGAATACTATCTTGACAACCTTCCGGAGGACCACGTCCCACGGTGGGACTGTGGCGCCCCAGAAAATCACACCCGAGACAGCGCTTCGGCGGCAATCGCGGCGTCGGGGCTGATTGAACTGGCGTCCTGCCTTCCCGCGGGTGATCCCGATCGTCAGGATACCAGAACGCCTCGCTGACGATGCTGGACTCGCTTGGCCAGAACGATACGACCGAGGGTGAGGACTCCGAAGCAGTGCTCCGCGAAGCACAATACGCCCACGACCGCGAAGATTCGAACAACGCAGTCATTTGGGGTGACTATTTCTACTATGAGGCGTTAACGCGAGCGACTCGCAGTTGGGAACCGTACTGGTAAACGACTCGGCACGGTTTCTGAGCTTTTTAGTGTAATCGTTGCCGCCGTATGCTCTCAATCATGCCGTTCAGATAGCCAACCGTCAGCGAGCGGCCGTTCCTGCCGTCGGTTTCCTCGACGATCTGCGGTACATGATCGGGGATAATGACACCCTCAAACCCAACTTCGAACAAAAGCTCGAGAATCTCGTACGTATCAAAGTTCCCTTCCGGGTCATCAACAAACGTTTCGGTGAACGCAGGTACAGTCCCAATGACATCACGAAAGTGGATATAGAACAGTTCATCGCGTCCGCCAAAGTAGCGAATAACCTCATCGAGATCTTCACCCATTTCTGACCAGCAACCAAGGCAGAATTCGAGACCATGGTACTCACTTGGCTCGATGTCCATCGCGCGCTTGAAACTATCGAAGTCACGGAACAACTGTGGCAGCCCACGAAGCTCCTCTACTGGCGGGTCATTCGGATGGAGGCACATCTTCAAACCGTTTTCTTCTGCAACAGGGAGAAGCTCCGTCACAAAGTACTCGTAGTTCTCCCAGAGTTCTGCCTCTGTGTACTCACGGTCCAGAATGAGGCCATTCTCAACAGCATCAAGGTGGAACTGACGGCCAGATGCGCCGCCACGAACTGGCGATCGTCCCGTGCTATAGACTGTACCAGGATTGAAATGATAGCCGAAGATCGGGATGCCAGCATCGGCCATGTTCCGGAGGGTGTTTTTCATATGCTCAATTTGTTCTTCTCTTCCTTCTTTCCCAAGCATAACCTTATCGTAGAAACTCTTAGGAACGTTCTCGATGGCGTGGAGCCGGAGCCCAGCGTCCGCTACTCGCTCTCGCAACTCGAGAAGCCCCTCGTAGCTAAATTCCTTCGTGCCGGTCAGTGGGTGGTCATCAGCCGTAGCGTCTTCGTAATCGTATTCATAGAAGTTGAAAATGACGTCGTTGACACCAATTTGTTTGAGAAACCGAAGATACTCGGGGTCTGGTTTGCGGAGCTGACCGACGCCGACGCGCATCGGTAGTTCATTCCATTCCGCTCTCATCAGCTGTGCTTGCGAGTCGTTAGACATGAACAGCACAAATCATCGGCGTTCATTAAGGCTTCCTATTCCTGCCGTTAATAGTAGTTCACAATACTCCTCACGTGTGCTGTGGCTGCCAACCGAGCAACGATTGGGCTTTTTCAATATCGACAAACGACCGGTGTCCTGGTAGTGGCTCCGTCAGCTCGGCGTCTGGATAATGTCCCTTGACGATATCCTCACCCAGTACATCGAGGGTAGTCACGTGCCACAGCCCACCGTTCATGGCTGGCAAAATCGGCTCCAACGGCTTTCCGAGTGACGCAAGCTGGCGTCGTCGAGATGAATGTATGAAAATACCTCGCTGCGGCCGTCAGGTGCCGGAATCGTCCCAGTATGTACGATGGCATCGGCATCACTCTCGGCTACTGCATCAGAGATATTTCTTGCATCGAGAGCTCGATAAACTCCGAGAGAATCGCTTTCCCGTGACGCCGTTACCACCAGTAACTACAATCTTGACTACCACCTCCGCCGATGATTTTTCTAAAATAAATGCTAATAAACATTCGTGGCCAGTGCTGGATCGGAATACCTTGTTTCTCGCCCTTAGTTTTGGCTGCTGTAAGCCCCACAGCTCATTTTTTAAAAAGTAATTGTCTATATTGACTAATGTTTTACACACAAATTGAAGTATAGGGACACGATAATAACGATTGCATGCCAAACAGTAACGGGCATGGCGATTGGTATCGCCGAACAGTACTCGGAATCATCTCGTCAGCAGCCGTTCCAGCCGTTTTCTCCGGAATCGGTGGAGCTGATGCACCACAGAATCAACTCGATCGCGCACCGCGGAAACCGATGAAGGGTGGATCGAACGCCCTGGATAGTATAAACTTCGGAAATCCCGGATCAGAATCGAGGCACGATCTTAGAGTGGGAACGAGTGAAACAGTGAGGGGCAAGGAAGGTCGATCGGCACGACGATTATTACCCCTCAATGCTCCTGAGCACCAACTGGGGTCGATGTCATTTACCCTCAGGTGTGATTCTGAGTACCGGACGTATCTAACGCTGAAGTTCAAGTCGAATCCAGATAACTTCAAACGGTTGTTCCTATTTGATGGCACGGAGATGATTGGCTACATGGAGCCGGGGGTCGGATGGCCCTCACTTGATATGGGATCACAGCCAGGTTCATTTGGTGCTATCTCAACTCATGGGGAATTTTGGTACGCGACTCATCGGCTTCCGGGCTATCTCACTGAGGATTCCGATGAGGTAGAGCTACGGATTGTGAGTTGGGACGGAGAACAGCCGAGCCAGAATATCTACCGCGCATACACACACACTGATCCGTATCTTCAACCGCCAGCAAACGATAAGCGTGGCGGGCAGTTCGAACTCGGACCAATCCGGGATGTGTCGGCCGAAAGTCAGATCGAACCGGTCGTCGAACAGATCGACGAACTCGTTCGAGAAGGCCAACAAAAGAGCACAATCTCCCCGCGAGGTGCACTTGGTCTAGCAATGGCTGCTCAGCGTGACTGGATCGACGCGGTCGATACAGATGCAGTCTTCGAGACTGTTCGGAAAACAGTAGACGACTGGGCGATCAGACAGGCAAAGAGTGCACCTCACGAGGTTGTTCATCGTGGATGGGAAGAGCACGGCAGATTTGCGAGATCGATAACGCTTCTCTGGGAGGATTTCGAGGAGCACGACGCCTTCAGGCAGAAACTCGAGGGGCACCCTGCCGGCGAGATTACGCGACGAGATGCCTACGTACAGTTCTTCGGTGAAGGACTCGACTGGCGTTCGAAGAGTCGCCGCGAAGTCACGAACCAGATCATGTTCGTGACGATTGCACTCGTGCGCATGAACTCGGTACTGAAGAAGCTCGATTCCGATCGGACACGATCTCAGGAGACAGTCGACCGGTGGATCGACGAAGCGATAGGTCTGACCAGCCTGACTGTCACCGATGACGAGACACTGCCAGTCAGCCAGTTCTACGAGAGCTTTGCATCGTGGTCCGACTACGACCCCGAGGCGGACGGCGAAGTGAAGTATATGCCGTGGTTCGAATCTGGAAGCTATCACACCGTCAGCGAGAAGGGGTTAGCCAAGGAACCCGACCACGTTGCTCACTATGGCGAACTCGCGCTCAGCCTTATCGTCAAACTGTATCACGAGACCGGTCTCGAACGCGTCCACGAGCGAGCGATTGAGGCTTCCCAAGCCCGCGCCCCGTTCCGCTTGCTAGTCAACGACGCCGAGACTGGAAATCGATGGGCCGCGGCTGAGGGAACGGTTGGAGTCCGGAACGTTGAGCATCCTGGAATGGCTGGTCACCTCCGTGGATATGGGTTCAAACCGCTGTTTCACGCGCTCAAATTAGGAGATCCTGTTTCTGTTCGATTCGGAAAGTTGGCGATAGACCACAATGTCGCCGGCTCTATGAATCAGTGGTGGTTCGACGTCTGGGGCGTTGGTTCACTAGAGCGGTGGATTCATCGGGTCGAAGGATACCGGGCAGTGCAGGAGATGGATGACTCGTCGTACCGCACACCGATGCACCGCGATCGATTCGCGTGGGCTGATGAGGACTTGGGCACGGTCAGCATCACTGATGGCTCGAATCGGGTGTTTGCGAATCTCGGGTACGGGGGCGCTACTAACCTCCACGATTGGGGAGTAAACAGTATGGCACGAATCCATCACCACAATCCCGATGTGGACCGCGTCCTCAATATCGATCTGACACGAGCTGAGTTCCCGACGACGGGAGCGACCTGGTCACGGCCGAATCAGTTGCTGTTCTCCGGTGAGTTCATGGACGTCAAAATGACCGAAGAAGAACGCACTCGTCGTCTTCCTGACGATGGCGAGGTCGTGATCGATCAGGCGATGGCTGGCGAACCAGTTCCGCAGGCGTCCAGTCCAGGCAGCGAGCCGTGGCCGCTTGCAGATGACGATGACGAATACGATCCGATCGATTATTACAAGCGAACACCGGATCCCCGCGTCGGAATGGGTATCCACTACCGCGAGTGCCGTTATGGGCCGTACCTCATCGGAATGAACTCATCGGGTGCACCTGAACGCGGCTTTGGTGAAGGATCGGCGTACGAACTAGAACTTCCGGACGGCGTCTCGACGGCTACTGACCTTATGACCGGCGAGACCGTCTCGGGGGAGTCGGTTCCTGTCCCACCACGATCTACGAGGATTCTCAAGTTGGATCACCGTAAGCCGAAGGATCGACAGGACTAGCAATCTGGATTGACAGACGTCGGCCGGATGATGTAGCTTCCCGTAGATGATAGCGCCAACCTGACGCTGTTCGTTCACACCATACGAACCTTCTCACGGGAGGTGGCAACATCCGTGCACTCGGTTTGTCTTGCAGTAGTCGGGGTCCGAGAGTACACCCACTCACGGTGGTCTCGTCAATCAAGCTGTTGGAGAGTTTGAACGAAAAACGGTCGTACTCGTAGATATCGATTACAGCAATTCAATGCGTGTGTGTATCACCTCGGAATTCCGAATCCGTGTCGTGATACATCACGCACTCTATACTCAAGCAGCCAGCTCGGGTCCGCGTACTACTCACTCACTACTGTGTTGATGAGTGTCCCGATCCCCTCTATCTCTGCCTCAGTGGTCTGACCTGGTTCGAGTACCTCAACGGGATCGCGGAAGATGCCGACGCCGCCAGGCGTCCCTGTTGAGATGACATCCCCTACCTCAAGTGTCATCGCCTGACTAATGTACGAGACGAGTTCGCCGACGTCGAAGATGAATTCGGTTGTGTTTGACGATTGCTTAACTTCACCGTCGACGCGAAGTTCGACATCGACGCTGTTGGGATCAAACTCTTCGTCGGCGACCAAGACAGGTCCCATCGGCGCAAACGTGTCATAGCTTTTCCCACGGAAGAACTGTCCATCGACATTCTGTGCATGTCGGCCGCTCACGTCGTTGATCACTGTATATCCGGCGACGTAATCGTAGGCGTCTCCCTCAGAGACGTCCTTGCAGCGCTTCCCGATGACAACGCCAAGCTCAACCTCGTAATCAACCTGCTCCTCGCCGTCAGGATCCGGATGGATGATTGGATCTCCCGGATTGGTAACTGACGTCGCGGCTTTGCCGAACAGCATCGGCTGCTCAGGGGTCTCTTTATTTTGTTCCTCAGCGTGATCGTGATAATTGAGGCCACAGCAAATGATCTTGCCAGGTTGTGGAACTGGAGCAAGCAGCGAGACCTGCTCGGCATCGATCTGTGGCAATGAGCCGTGCTCGACGAGCGTCTTGAGCTTTGAACGGTAGTCAGGCGACGACATGTCGATTAGAGTCGGCGTTCCTTCGGGGAGACCTGAGAGTGTATGGATAATCGCTCCCTGTTTAATGCCCCACGAAGGATCAGAACCATCGGTGTATCGAACGAATTGCATCATATTGACAAGCGCGGTTCTCCGACTTAACGTTTGAGAAAGTATTCTGATGAGAGTATGCTCGATTCGACAGACACGTTTATAATACAACTGTCCCATCAGTACAGTATGCAATCAGAACAGTCCGAGGGTGCGGCGAATCACCTCTCGGTACCGGAGAAGACGGTGGTCGAAGCGTGTGGTGACCCACCACTCCCAGAACTGGGCGTCATCGAACAGGTGTGGGACACCGACCCGATCTCACCAGAAGACACCGGTGACATTGCGTCCCGAGCCGTTCGGGAACTGTCATTCGAGAATATTCCCGATGGGGGCGAAATCGCACTCGGCGTTGGCAGCCGCGGCATCGCGAATCTCTCGACGATCGTTGCAGGCGTCGTCACAGAGGTTTCGGACGCTGGCTATGAGCCGTTCGTCTTCCCAGCAATGGGGAGCCACGGCGGCGCGACAGATGAGGGACAGCGGGGAATGCTAAATGAACTCGGCGTGACCGAGGAGATCATCGGGTGCGAGATCCGTTCGAGTATGGATGTCGTCGAGGTTGGCAGGACACCAAATCGTGACGTCCCGGTCGTCGCCGATGCCAACGCGGTCGACGCCGATGCCATCATCCCGATCAATCGTGTCAAGCCCCACACCGACTTTGATGGCACTGTTGAGAGTGGTCTCTCGAAGATGCTCGTCATCGGCATGGGAAAACAGCGCGGCGCTCAGATCGCGCACAAGTGGGCCGTCGACTGGTCGTTCCAGCGAATGATCCCGGAGATTACAGAGCTGCTCCTCGACTCGCTTCCCATCGTTGGCGGGGTCGCTATCGTTGAGGATCAGTATGACGACACGACGCTGATTGAGGGTGTTCCACCGAGTGGCTTTCTCGATCGAGAGGCCGAGCTGCTGGAAACCGCCTATAACATCATGCCGACCTTCCCGTTCGACGAACTCGATATCGTCGTGTTTGACCGACAGGGCAAAGAGATCAGCGGGCAGGGTATCGACACGAACGTCATCGGCAGGCGCGTATTCTCGATCAATGAACCTGCCCCGGAAAAGCCCGATATCAAACGGATCTACACTCGGGGGCTAACAGAGAAGACGCATGGTAACGCGATGGGTGTCGGCTCTGCCGACATTATCCACGAAGACATCGTGGCTGAACTCAACGCCCAAACGTCGCTGATCAACGCCCTTACCGCTAGCACGATCCGCGGCGTGCGGCTCCCACCAGTCGTAGAGACCGACCGCGCTGGTCTTGTTGCCGCGCTCTCGACCATCGGTGTCGTCGAAAGTGACACCGTCCGTCTAGTGCGCGCGGCGGACTCGATGCATCTCCACCAGCTGTACGCCTCTCCGGCGCTTGTTGCGGAAGCCCGCGAGCGGGATGATCTCAGAGTTGTCGAAGAACCGCAACCGATCGAGTTCGAGAATGGACAGTTTGCGAAACCATCTCTCGTAGACTAAGTCATTTCCTTCGCAAGCGGTTTTCCGCCATCCGTTTTCTGGACTCCCACAGCTATTAGCCCCGAGCATTCCAACGGTCGGACAATGTGTATGGCCACTCTCACCTTCGACGCTGGCCGTTGAACAAGTTCGCAACACAAACGCCACAAACCCAGACGAGCCAATCCTCCAGAAAGCGCAGACGAGTTTCAGGCGTGGCAGGACACTGTCAGTGAAGAACTCCGAGACGTGCTCGGCTTAACTACAATCGAACGGACATGCGGCGGGGAGCCATCGTTCTAACTGCTCGACGTCGAACAGCGATCAGGATTCGAACAGCAGAAGTGGATTGCACGTACGGAACCGGAGTTTACCGTACCCTTCTACGTTCTACCCCCAGAGAATCGGGAGCCACCGTACCCAACCGTATTCACCGTGCACGGACACACCGAGCTCGGCAAGGAGCTCGCTATCGGTCGTTCAAAAACAGCAGTCCAGCGCTCTCTCCGATCGGTTCGCCGTTGTCGCCCCGTGCTGCTACTTCTGCACCTACGAAGATTCGATTCTGGCTATCGAGCACTGCGAATGTAACTCGTGTCTGGGCTCCTTGACATCGGTGAGATGTGGACCATCGGTGGTCTCGTCGTGCCGAGACCACTCACGATCGTTGCGGGCAGAGAGGACCGGTTATTTCCAATCGATAGCACACGCCGTGCATACGAGGAGCTCGTTGATCTGTACGAGGTCGTCGATGGGGACGATCGTTGCTCACTGTTACATTGGTGAGAATGGACACCAATTCTACGGTGACGGCGTGTGGCCGGCTTTTCGTGACCATCTCTAGAAAGCGTGGGGAAATCATCATCTACAGTATCCATAGCAATCGAATGGTTGTGGACGTTAACCACAGAATGCAACGTGAGGTCCAGAAAGCTCCAATAAAAAGACGTAGGGAGTATATTCAGGAATTCATTTCTGGAGCGTCCTCGGCTTCTGAGATCGGCTCACCGTCCCAGTACTCGTGGCTCTCATCCACGCGGTAGCAGGCAGCTTGGTGAGCTCCCCCATTACCCTCCCCTATGAGTTCAGGACTTTCGGTCTTACAGGTTTCGCGGGCTTCGGGACAGCGCGTATGGAACCGGCACCCACTCGGTGGGTTGACTGGATCTGGGATGTCCACCGATCGTAGCGGGAGATCGCTGTCTTCCTCCGAATTCAGATCCGGTGTCGCCCACCGGAGTGCTTTGGTGTAGGGATGTTGAGGATTGTGAATGATCTGCTCTGGTGGACCGATCTCAACGATCTGTCCGAGATACATGACGGCGATGCGACCTCCGGCCATCTCAGCGAGATACCGCGCATTCGAGAGGTCGTGACTGATGAATACATAGGAGGTGTTGAACGTATCTTGGAGGTCAAGGAACAGATCCATCATGTCCACGCGAAGTGAGACGTCAAGCGCACTGATCGCCTCATCGGCAAGAATAACGTGTGGATTCATCAGCAGTGCACGCACGAGTGCGACACGCTGTGTCTCACCACCGCTGAGTTGATGGGGATAGCGGCCCGCATAATCATCAGGTGGAGACATTCCGACAGTTTCGAGCATTCCGTAGATGTGATTCTGACGCTCCTCCCGTGAGAGATCCGGTCGATACTTCTTCAGTGGGAGCGAGAGGCTGGAGATCACCTTTTTGTTGGGATTCAACGAGCTCCCGGGATCCTGATGAATGATCTGAAGTGATCTCCGGATCTGCTTGAAGGGAACTTCGATCTCACCTTTTCTGTCTTTTGCGTCCCAGATGTCCTGTCCGCGATAGCGTATGTTCCCCTCAGTCGGGCGCTGCAGACCGATGACAGACTTTCCAAGCGTCGTTTTGCCACAGCCAGACTCTCCTACGAGTGCGATGACATCGTTTTCCTCGATGTCGAACGAGACGCCGTCAACAGCGTGAACCGTTTGGGGATCCTTGAACAGATCGAACACTCCTGTTTCTTCTTCGAAATGAATCGACACGTCATCGACCGAAATGACTGGTTCAGACTCGTTGTCTACATTCGCGTCGCCGGATGAAGTCTGAGCTGTCGTTTTTAAAGTCGACTCCGTGACAGCCTTCGAAGCATCGTTCGTCTCTAAGTGGCTCAGCGGAATTTCATCAACGGCCTGCTCCCGATGGTGGCACGCGACAGCGTGGCCATCGCCCATATCGTAGTAGGGCAGGCTCTGTTCGATGCATTCCTCAGTCGCTAGGTCGCATCGGGGATGATACGAACATCCGTCGGGAACAGCGACAGGATCGGGTGCTGAGCCTTCGATCGGGCGCATCTCGTCTGGCGGCGCGTTGAGATTCGGCGTTGCGTTCAGTAGTGCCCGAGTATACGGATGCCCAGCACCATCAATGAGATCTTCGGTTGGCCCAACCTCGACGAAATCGAACGCGTAGAGGACTGCAACTCGGTCACATAGCTCCGCAACCAGTGGAAGGTCGTGAGTGATGAAAACGAGCGTGAGATCGTGTTTTTCTTTCAACTCTGATAACAAGTTAATGATTGACTGCTGCATGAGGAGATCGAGTGCTGCAGTCGGCTCGTCCATCACCAGTACGCGCGGTTCCAGCACGAGACTGAGCGCGATGAGTGCCCGCTGACGCATTCCTCCGCTCAGTTCGTGTGGGTAGGAGTCGAGGATCCGCTCCGGCTCGAGATAAAGGTCGGATAGCAGTTCGTGGGCTCGCTCTAATCCACCGTCTACATCGTAGTCGTGGGCTTTCAACGTCTCCTCGAAGTGGCCACGAATCTGCATCGTCGGGTTGAACGAACTCATTGCTCCCTGAAACACCATCGAAATCTCCTCCCAACGGAGCTGTTTTAGCTCTTCGGTTGAGACGTTCAACAGATCGACGGCTTCATCGGCTGATGGGTGGTACGTTATTGAGCCCGACAGTTGCCCTGGATTGACAATTGCATCGAGGAGCGCGGAGGCGAACATCGACTTGCCGCTCCCGCTCTCACCGACGATTCCTAACACTTCCTGTCGTTGGATGTCGATGGAGACGGAATCGAGCACTCGTGATTCGCCGCGTTCCATACCGAAACTAACCGTGATGTCTCGGACTTCGAATATCGGATCTGAGACAGCATTACCTACAGGACCGGATTCACGCTCTAGAGACATAATCTCTCACTATAGCATTCTCTGGTACTTCACCGATATATTACTTTTGCTGTTCACACCGAGACAAGACGAGTTGGTTGCTAGTCGAAAACGATCTCCGGTGAAGTGACTGGGACCGAACGGCTGTCACGCTATCTGATCCAACGACGCCGACAATTAGTTCACCGGCGCCCCAGGAGCAGATTCTTCGGACTCGTTTGGTTCGTTTTCCTCGTGATCTTTGTGACGCGCACGGATCCGTGGGTTGAAGATCCGATCCAATCCTTGCGCGAGGAGAATCATCCCAATGGTAAGGATCACAATCACGATCATTGGCTCTAGAAGCCAGTAGTAGAGTGACGATGTGTACATTGTGCCTCCTTGGTAGGCGTTGTCCATAATGACACCCCAGTTGTAGTTCGAGTACGGCAGAACGCCAAGGAAGTACAACGCCACCGAACTGAAGATAATCGAGCGGGCGTTGTACGCGATGTTGACCGTGATGTAGGACATCAGATTCGGCAGGATGTCTCGCCCGATGATTGATGACAGCGAGAATCCCATTACGCGACTGGACTCTACATATTCAATATCTCTCAGCGAGAGTACCTCTGACCGGATGGTTCGTGCGAGACCTGCCCAGATGTTAACCGACAAAATGAGACCGATCACGTAGGGGCTCTCGGGTTCGAAAACCGCAGCAAGCACGATGAGAAGCGGCAATCCGGGCAGCGCGATCATAATGTCGGACAGTGTCATGAGTCCTCGGTCGATGGTTCCACCGATGTACCCCGAAAGCGTACCGATGACGGTGGCCAGCATTGTCGCGAACATCGTACCGGCGAAAATCATCTTGAACATCGGCGGAATAGAATACACAAGTAGCCCGAGAAGGTCTTGGCCCTGTGGGTTAGTTCCAAGGATGTGGTTCAAGTTCTCGAACGGGGGGAGCCTTCGTGGTCCCTGTCCGACGCTCGGTTCGGGAACCAGCCAGATGCCAACTGTCCCAAATAGCAGGTACACTGCTACAATCACGATTCCGACGCGGGCTCGCCAGTCACTCCAAAGTGTACTGGCCATGGCGCGTCCCTCAATACGGAGGCTGTCGACCCAATTGTACTCTGTCGTCTCACCCGACGTTTCCACTGAGAACACCGATTCAGCATCTGCTTCCATATCAGAATGGCTGATTGTCGACTCGGAGCTGTCGGTCGATTTGAAAACCCCTCGAGTCCACCGGGCGAGCTTACTCATCGACTCACGCAAGGAGAATGAGGCGTGGGCCTCATCTGTTGTCTTCGCGCGTGGGTCGATCCAGCCGTACGTCAGATCAGCAATAAGAATCGCCAGCGTGACTGCGACCGTGATGATTACGAAGGCGCCCATCATTAGAGGGTAATCCCGTGAAACAATTCCCTGGTACATGTAGTACCCGACGCCTTCATAGAGGAAGATTCGCTCAAGGATCACAGCCCCCCCGAACATGAATCCGATGGAGATCATCAGGTTCGTGTACATCGGTAGCACTGAATTCCAGACGACGTACCGCGACGAAATGCGGTTGCTTGAGAGACCACGGAGTCGAGCAACCCGAAGGTAATCTTCGCCGAGAATACTAATACTGTTACCGCGCATTCGGACTGCAACGCCACCGGCGGCAGTCAAGATGAACGAGATCGCTGGAAGTGTGGCGTACCAGAGCACGTTCACAACGAACATTGGATCGAGCCCTGGATCAATGCTGTGTGTTCCCCGAGTTGGAAACAGACTGTACTGGTACCCCAGAACGTAAAGGAATATGAGCGCGACGACGTAGTACGGGATAGAGTTGAGTGTTATTGATAGCGTAGTCCCAACTGAATCGAACGTAGATCGCTCGCGGTAGGCCATGACCGCGCCGAGGAAAATACCGATAGCGTAGGAAATGAAAATGGCTATCGACATGACTAGCAACGTCCACGGTAAGGCATTGAGGAGTAAGTCTCCGATCGGTTCGCGAAGGAACAGCGATGTTCCCATATCTCCCTGTGAGAGATTGACGAGGTAATCGATGTACTGTTGCCACAGCGGCTTATCGAAATCCGTGTTGAAATACTGTTTGGCTAGTTCGCCGATGTTCCCCGGATCCCGTCCCGTCTGTGCGTACTGCGCCCGAAGGTACGCCTCCGGTCCGCCCGGAATCTGCCTGATCAGTGCGAAGGTTAGTGTGATAACTGCCCATATTGTAAAGACAGTCTGTAGTATCCGCTTGCTAAATCGCCTCATGGATTCATCAGCGAGGGCAGATAGTAAAAATGTATTGGAAATACAACCACCGATCGTCGTTACACGGCGCTAAACGCTTAATCGATGAGCAGGTATTAAAAACAGACAACGAGCGCCTATCCAAATAGATCAAGTTTTATAAAGGGGGCCTGTGAAAGAGACATGTGGGTTTGCTTACGCAAAAAGCGTAGCTGTCAGCCCATCTGCGGCAGTCATGAACATACAGGGAAATGATGTCACGCCGCCTAGTACCGACCTCAACTATACACATGAGCACAGAATGACATACAAAGCAGGTATCATCGGGTCTGGAGGCATCGCTGGAATGGGGATCCTCGGCATGCACGACGAGGACGCTATCGGTAAGGAAAAAATCGACGCGAGCCACGCAGGCGGCTACGCGAGCGCAGATGAGATTGAACTCATCGCGGTCGCCGACGTTGACGAAGAGACCCTCGCTACATTCGGTGAGGCGTGGGATATCCCGTCGAGTCGCCAGTACGTGGGTCACGAGCGGATGCTCGAATCAGAGGATCTCGACATTGTGTCGATCTGTACTCCGTCGTTCCTTCACGCTGAGCACACGATAGATGCGGCGAGATCCGCTGCAGATCCAGACGTGATCTGGTGTGAGAAGCCGATCGCGTCGGAGGTCGCTGCGGCGGAGCGGATGGTCGAGGTGTGCGATGAGACAAACACCGAACTGGTCATCAACCATTCGTTCCGATTCACTAACAAGCTGCAGCGGCTCTGCGATCTCATCCGTACGGAGAACCTTCTCGGCGAGGTAAAATCGGTTAGTACGCAGTACCGGATGGAACTGCTCCGGAACTCGACGCACGTGCTTGACACATTGGTGTATCTCCTCGACGCTCGTGCTGACCGCGTATGCGGATATGTCAACGGAGAGAACGAAGCGGCTGATACCCTCGACGCCGATCGCTCCGTCGATGACGCTGGTGGGGGGGGCCACGTTATAATGGACGACGATACGTTCGTTACCGTCGATTGTACGATCCCTCGGGACGTTTCATCGATGACGTTGAGTTTCATCGGAACAGAAGGAAAACTCTATCTCAACAATGACGACGGCGAATGGCGTTACTGGGACTTTGAAGACGGCGAACACGTCGAGAAACCGCTCCCAGGCATCGACGGTGCCTGGACGTGGGAAGACGATTACAAGGGCTCGTTCATGAACGCTGCACACCACGTTCAGGATCTACTCAACGGCGAGTCAGAGAATTACTCGACGGGTCAAGAGGCGATCCGATCGCTGGAGATCATCGTCGGGTTTTACCTCTCACATTACACTGGAGGGACGATCGATATCCCCCTCGATCGTCCACTCCGTGAGACGGGAATAACGTCTTGGTAATCTGCGGTAGAACAATAGCTGGCCTTCTCGGGGTACCGATACTGTATTCATTGTACGATTGATGATTTACACTACCGCCGAAACACGGATTCGAAAGCCGCTACGGTCAGTTCGGTGGCAAACACTACACTTCAATTGAATCTATGCAGGTGATATTGACCATCGCACTGAGTGGAAAAAATCGAAACTGAGTGAGTATACTACTCAGTTGGCTTGTGAAAGTTCACCTTGCTCCATAAGCCAAGCCGGGATATCATCGTAGCCAAATACACTCGCGTCACGCTTTGGCCAGTTCCAGCCGTCCGTGTTGTAGAAGTAAACCGCTCCCGTCATGACGGTCGGAATCTCCGGCAGCGTGACGTTCGTCACCCAGGCGAGCTTTCGGACATTCTGAATCATTTCCGGCTCAGTGGATGCAGTGAGGATTGAATCGAGCATGTCTTGGATGTTCACTGTCTCTTCTTTCCCATCCATGTTACCGACCGGAGGAACTGAGACTTCGTCGGGATACTGCATTGATCCTCCAGTGAATCCGACGAAATTTCGATCCATTCCAAAGTAGGGATTTGCCCCACCCGCATCCCACCACTCGACAACGAGATCGTAGGAGCCCTCGGGGAACTGAGCGAAAAAGTTCCCAGGCTCGACAACTTGTACGTCAGTCTTGATGCCGAAATTACTCAGTTGACCCGCAATCGTCTTAGCGACTGGCGTAAACGGAGGTGAATCAAACACCGAGATCGTCGGTGAGAACGGTTTACCATCAGGCCGGTGCCACGTGTTGCCGTTCTGACTAAAACCGGCGGACTTGAGCAACGACGTTGCCTCTTCTGAGGAGTCGTACACGTTGAGATTACCTTTGATGGGTTCACCCATGTACCGATCCATCAGACTTTCGGCGAATGTGTACGTCGAGGGGACAGGCGTGGCGATATGTTCTCCGAGTGTTTCGACGACACCCTGACCGTTGACGATGTGAGCGAACGCCTGTTTGACCTCGCGTTTCCCATAAATATCGTGCTGGTGATTGCAGATGAGTGCGGGGCCGCCCGAGTCGTCTCCAGTTACTTCGAGCGCCTTCCAACCGGAGGGTGGTGATTCGACTGCAGAGGCTGTTGGATTATTGTGTTGGAATCCGGTCACATTGTTACTTCTTGCCGCTGGGACGAGGTCATTCTCGTTCATCCGCGGCATCACGATTTTGTCGAAATTGACGTTATCGGAGTCGGGGTGATCCTCAAAGAGTGAGAATGTGAACTCAGTCCCCGATGTCTTCTCGATTTGCCAGAGACCATTCCCAACCACGTCTTGGTATTCAACAGTGAAATCGAGCAATTCAGACGTCACCGATTTCCGCTCGGAATCGGTTGCTGCGTTGTCCCAGTCCGTAACGAACTTTCCGTAGACGCTCGTCGGCGTCCAAAGAGAAGCAGTACCGGTTGCACCGGCGTAGAATATCTGCATTATGGCAAGCTGCTTGTTAAACTCGCCGCTCAATTTGACTTCGACAGTGTGCTTGTCAGTTTGGTTAATCTTCTCGAAGAGTGATTCTGGATTGTTTTGGGTCAGTTGCGGATCACCACCGGCAAGCATCGCAATCTTAAACTGTGTCACGACATCTTCTGCTGTCACCGGATCTCCGTTGTGCCATTTCCGTCCATCTTTGATGCTGAACGTCAGCGTGGATCCATCGACAGAGGGTTCGTCGATGAGGTTGTAAATAATCTCGTCAGTTTCGATGTTGTAGTTCAGATACGACTCGTAGATCAGACTCGGGATAATCCACGGATCATAGTCTGATCCCGCAGCCAAGTTTCCCTGAATCGTGTTGTAATCCTGTGTGTTCGGTATACGGAACGGTGACGACGACGATCCTCCGGAATCACTACTACAACCAGCCAAACTAGCCATCCCACCGGCAACCAGACCACCACCGACGAGTCGCATCATCTCTCGGCGTCTAATCTCAAGAGTACTGCTGTGCGAATCCATACGCTTGGATTGTAAGTACTCTATATATAACACTCCCAAGGGGAAATAATTGCCATATTACTCGATTCTGACAATCAAAGAGTATTATGAAGTGAGTTCGAGCGAACAGAGCAGTACTACATCAGGCCGTGGCAATCATTGTAGCCACGGTGCGCCTTCACGTTCGACAAACCGCTCTGTTCGGTTTATGTTGTTAATTCGTTCAACATCTTCGGTATCAAGATTCACGTCCGTTGCGTGGAAGTTGTCGCGGATATGGTCATCACTCGATGCTTTAGGGATGACGCGGACGTTGTCCTTCGAGAGAAGCCAAGCAAGGCTGACTTGGGCCTCGCTGATACCGTGTTTCTCTGAGATGTCCTGAATTTCAGGCACATCGAAAACGTTCCCTCGTGCGAGCGGCGAGTAGGCTACAAGATACTGGTCGTGCGCTTGTGCGTCGGCAAGCAGTTCGTCTTGCTGAAGCAGGGGATGCATTTCGACCTGATGGGCGAACAGATCTGACTCTAATTCGTCGCGGGCTTCATCAAGCAACTCGACAGAAAAGTTACTGAGACCAACGTGGTTGATTAGATCGCTATCGACGAGCTCGTCGAACGCAGGTATCGTCTCGGTGGGATCGTAATTACCGACGGGCCAGTGCACGTAGAGCATATCGAGATAATCGAGGCCAAGTCGGTCGAGGCTGACCTCCAGACCCTCGATGACCTCCTCATGAGCAAGCCCGAATTTCTCTGCGTGGACCTTTGTTGCCACGAATACTTCGTCTCGTTGAACGTCAGCCGCGGCGATGCCCTCTCCGACCACCGTCTCATTGCCGTAGAACTGTGCAGTGTCAATATGTCGATATCCCATTTCGAGTGCAGCTTTGACACTGTTCACACAGTCTTCTGGGTCAGTGTTCTGCCACGTTCCAAGCCCAATCGCTGGTAACTGGCTCATACACGATGAATTCTGCTAAGATACCATATCTCTTTGGTTCTCGTCAGGTGCATCGAAGACGTAGAGCACTACGGCAGTCGGAAACAGTACTATCAGTAGAATAGCGATATTGAGTTGGACGACGTAGTAGGATGCGGTCTCTCCGTCCAGCAGCAGCAGGACTATCAGGGACAGCGTGAGAAGGCCAAGCTCAACAGCGAAAGCGTACCGAAGGATTGGCAGTGAATTTTTGATAATAGAGCGTAGTTCTTCCGTGAATACCGAAGATTTATCGCTGTTTTCATCCATGGCTATATTCGCTCCGTCGTAGATGATAGTTCCATCGGTAGATTTGCGTTGGTGAATATCGTCCAATACCACAGCCATAGTGAATAACATTCACTATTTTAGGCGGGGTTTCCGGTTATCATGCAGGGCGCATGGCGACACTACGACACTGCTAAGGATACGGTATTGCGCTGTCCGAGGAAACGTGAGAATTAGCGAATTTTCTGGCCGAAAAGCACAACAGAGATGCCTGTTCACACCGTGCCATAGAGAGATGCAGTCAATACGGAATCGTACATCTGCCGCCACGATACCTCGTTTGAGAGTGTAAGGGCATCTTTCTTTGCGCGCGCAGATAACCATATTTGTATAGTCTCTCAGCGATGATGGAGAACACCCCACTGGCAGAAACGACTTCTTCACTCAATTCAAGCGTCTCCGATCCGACGAGTCGTTTCGGACGCCGGCGATTCTGAGAGGACTTGCTGTAACACGCACCATCGTAGCTACCGTTATTGAACTGAATATCACCGATACGAGAACTGTATAAATGTACACAATAGTATCTGCTTTTCCAAAGATAGTATCCAGCTATTCTCTAAGGTATTTCAGTTTGACGAGATTAGTAATCATATCTCAGATACTCTCATCATTTGTATAGCGATATTCTGTATTTCTCCCTGTATAGAAAGCTTAGCTGAATATGCGTCAGTATCGCGTATCGAAACCTATTGGCCAGAATCACTATTTCACGAGTAGAAGGTGTGAGATAAGTAGTTACTGTATGAAATAGCGGACAAATAATACAAAACCATCCACATATAGAAACGATGTGAAAGTACAGTCAAGTGAATCTATTCCTATCCGGACCATCACCGCACAATCAGTGCAAATACGATTAACACACAGTGATATTTTATTCTATTGATATCTACAGCAATAATCCAGTAACCGTCAATTTCAGATGAAGTTGATAGTGCTAAAAGCTTCGTACTGAATATGAATAGTAACGCTGCTGGCCTTCTTTTCAATCACCTCAATTTCGCAAGGCTGGCTGCATTATCATATTACACCCGTACGACTGTAATGTTTGTATCTTGGCCCGAATTGTGTGAAAGAATTACTGAACAAAGAGTGCGATATATCTCACGGACACAAGGCTCCAGGGGGATTAGTTCCATGATAGAATCTAATGTAGTGGTTATTAGCCCAATGATTGTACTGTCGTAACAGAAGATGGCTGCCTCTTTGCAGCTATCGTAGTCACGAACAGCGGTGATAGTGGAACAGAAATTGCAGTATCGAATAACGGTTCCCTCATCAAGTTAGGTACATGGTCGCCAGACAACAACTAACATCCATTAATCGCACAATAATATTCACACATTGAACAGTACTTCCTGATACATTTACTACCAATCTATAAGATTAAGAATATCATTGTCTAATTGTCATTATAATCGATAGGCTATGAATATAGTTTATTTCCCATATAAAAGTATTCAAATGTTAAATAAATCTTGATATTATTGGGAAATTTGGATATCCCTACGATACTGTTGCTAATTCGTTTACACCGCAATGTTGGCAACAGACCTAGATTAGATAGCAATCATATGAATCTCATATGGTATATCTGGTCCTACGCAACAAGTACGATCATAGACGAATTCAATCTTTTCTGAACAATAATGGCAGTTGTGCGCCATTCAGTTGATCCGATCGGTGTTCAGCTGTTTAACAAGGAAAGATAATCAGATCTCGCTCTCAGTCGTCGGGACGAAGGAGCGATCGGATATGATCAGCGTTGTTCCGTACAACTGGCAAGAGGAGTGATATCAGAGCCAGTAACAGGATGAAGAGGGTGAACGGCTTCGTGAAGACTGCAACGACAGATCCATCCGAAATAGCCAACGCGCGCCGAAGGTTCGATTCGGCAATAGGGCCAAGGATGAGACCAAGTACCATCGGTGCGAGTGGGTAGTTGTCGGCGCGCATCGCGTAGCCGAGAACGCCTGCACCGAGCATGACCCAAACATCGAACACGTTTCCTCGGAGAGCATATGCACCGATCACACAGAGGAGAAAGATAACCGGCCACAGATATCGGGACGGGAAGTCGATGAGCCGCGCCCAGTACTGAGCCCCGACGAGACCGAATACGAGGATGAATATGTAAACAACGAAGAATCCAACGAAGATGGCGTAGACCAAAGCCGGTTCGTCCTGGAACAGCCCTGGACCTGGACGAATACCATGAACCATAAGCGCACCAATGAGAATGGCGGTCACTGAATCACCAGGGATACCTAACGTGAGCGTTGGGATGAGTGCACCCCCTGTGCTCGCGTTGTTCCCCGACTCGGCTGCCGCAACGCCGTGAACGTTTCCGTCACCGAATGACGGACCTTTCTCCTCCACCCAGCGCTTGGCCTCGTTGTACGTCACGAAGGAGGCGATGTCACCGCCGGCACCTGGTATGGCCCCAATGAAAGAGCCGACGACGCTCGAACCGACGGCAACACCACTGATATTACGGATATCACGTACGCTGGGAATGACACCACTCACGTTTTGTTCAATGCTCGTCTCATCGAGACCGTTCTGATAACGATTGAGACCTTCGGCAATACCAAACAGGCCGATCATCACTGCAATGAACTCGATTCCTGACGTGAGCATCTCGACACCGAACGAGAATCGAGGGAAGCCGAGCATCGGGTCAAGTCCGACAGTCGCTAACAGCATTCCCAGAAGGCCGGAGATGAATCCTTTAATCAGGGAGTCGCCGCTGACACTAGCGATGATGGTGAGTCCGAAAAATGCGAGCGCAAAGTACTCCGAAGAACCGAACTCCAGCGCAATAGCCGCAATCTGAGGCGAAAACAGAGCGAGAAAGACGACACTGACGGCACCACCAACGAATGAGGCGACAGTCGCGATGGAGATCGCTCGTCCCGCCTGACCGCGCTCAGAGAGGGGAAATCCATCGAACACCGTTGCGGCTGCACTCGGAGTTCCTGGTGTACGGATGAGAATAGCTGGTATGGAACCAGCGTAAAGCGCACCGCCGTAGATGCCGAGTAGGAGCATCATTCCTTCAACAGGTTGCATCCCAAACGTGAACGAGACCAGCACCGCGACAGTCATCGTGGCGGTCATTCCCGGTAGCGATCCCATCGTGATACCAACGATCACTCCAACAGAGATGAGTGTGAGTGCGAATGGCTGAAAAACGAGAGTCGCCCCCTGCACTATATTTCCGATGATACTCATGATATTCCCCCAACAACTAGTGCAAGCGACGGTAGCAGGCGTGAGACAGGAAGAATGCCGCTTTCAGGAAGCGGTACATGAAGGAACTCCACAAAAATATAGTGGAGGACGAGACTCACTGCAATAGAGACGGGAACGATGGTGAGATACGATTGAGCACCTGAGTACCGCATCAACGCAATCAGAAAGACCATTGAGCCGACGAGGAATCCAAAGAGCGGCATTGTGAGCACGAACGCCGCAGAAAGCATAATGGGGATCACCACCCTGCTGATCCCCGTCAGCGTCACGCTATAGGATGTGTTTGCATCATCTAGAACGCTTTTCACGAATTGAATGACAGCGAGGATCGAAATACCTGCGGCGATGAGTTGTGGGAAGAATCCTGCACCAGGCGCGTTCGTCGGTCCAGACGGGAACGGCTTACTTGCCAGATAGACGCCAAGAGAAAACAGGATGAGAAGCACAGCTGCTATCTCATCCGTTCGCGTGAGTTTGGCAGTCATCGTAGCTACTTCGAGATGTCGAGCTGCTCGATTATCTTTTTGAACCGGTCATACTCGGAGGACAGGAACGTGCCGTACTCATCTGGGCCGCGGTAAACCTGTCCGAACCCGTTCTTCGTCATGAAGGATTTGAATGCATCTGAATCATAAACAGACTTATAAGTGTCATGAAGTGTCGAGGTTCGATCATCCGATGTCTCAGACGGAACCGAGAGCCCGCGCCACGCCCCCAATGTAAAGTCAAACCCAGATTCTTTGAGCGTCGGTACTTCCGGGAACAGATCGATTCGCTCTCTTCCCATGATAGACAACACTTTTAGTGGGCCGTCTTTGACTTGAGGGGCCACTTCAGCCGGACTCGCTGCCGTGGCCTGAACCTCGCCGTTGATGACTGCTTTCGTTGCCGGTGAACCGCCGTCATACCCGATGTGCTTAATGTCGATATTGGCCTCCTGAGCAAATCCAGCTGCTGAGAGGTGCCAGATGGAGCCGGTTCCCGAATTCGATACCTTGATTGTTCCGGGATTATCCTTCGCGTGCGTGACGAACTCTTGTATCGTTCCGTATGGCGCGTCCTCACGAACGGTGATCGACGCTGGGTCGAAATTGTACTGCATCACGGGCTTTAGCGCCTTTGGTGTTATATCCGAGACGCCGAGGTGCGAGATAATGCAGAGTTCAACCGTCGTAATACCGACAGTGTACCCGTTTGGATCAGCGTCTGCCACACTGTTGAAACCAACGCTTCCAGTGCCCCCTGTCTTGTTCGTCACATAGAATGATTTATCGAGATGGTTGCCAGCCAATTCAGCGATCTTCCGACTGGTTCGGTCTGTACCACCGCCTGCTGCCCACGGACAGACCATCTCGATCTTCTGGCTCGGAAACTGCTGTTCCTCTCCCAGTTGGCCCTCTAGCTGGTCAGTGCAGCCAGCGATGCTAATAATCCCCGCTCCAGCCATAGTCTGTACGAAGCGTCGTCTTGTGATTTCATCGTATGCCATGATTTTGAAGTGGTTCACGATCACTTTCGCACTCAATGTACAAATTTGTGTTATGTATATGACCGTATCCCACTGTTCTATTCTGTCAGTTGATGGCAACCAATAAGAGTTTTTTGGTAAGTTAGGTTCGGATAATATACGATACATACTGCATTAATCATTGTTATGCATAGATTGTAAAAGTTGGATTACGAGGAGACGCAATAGAATAAGTATATGATATATCGAGGAGTAAGAACATGAATGACGAACATTTCGACGTGGAAATGAATATCGGAGGATTCAGCCGGCTTCCAAACATACCGTGCTGGTCATCGTTCGTCAATTCACCATTGTCGAATAGAGGGATACGTTTTAGTATTATGTCTACGAGAACATTAATATGGGAAAACCACACATGCAGATAATACCAGTGCCCGATGACGTAAAGAAGCCAATCAAGTCAACTGAAACTGTGTTCTCTATCATCGAATACATAGCTGAGAACAACGGTGCTGGGGTAACGGAGCTCGCAAGTCAAATTAACAAGGCGAAAAGTACTGTCCACAATCATCTCCGGACACTAGAAATGAACGAGTATGTTGTCAAAAAAGACGATCAGTATGTGCTCGGATACCGATTTCTGACTCTCGGTGGAAAAGCACGTAGGCGTTCAGCCCTGTTCGAAATCGCAAAACCGGAGATTAATTGGCTCGTCGAGGAAACCGGAGAGTCAGCGTGTGTAGCGACAGAGGAGTACGGGAAAGTCGTCTATCTGTACCAAGCACGAGGAGAACAAGCGGTCACGACTGATTCTCAGACCGGAACTAGGGTGTTACCACACAGTACAGCACTCGGCAAGGCGATACTCTCACACTACCCGAAGGAGGAAGTTGAAGCATTGTTGGAAACACATGGTCTTCCGCAGCGCACGGAGAACACTCACACAACGCGTGAAGAACTGTTTTCGGAGCTTAAAATCATCCGTGAACAAGGATATGCGTTCGATGATGAGGAACGTATCGAAGGATTACGGTGTGTTGCTGCACCGATTACAGATGGGGAAAATGTGTGGGGTGCCTTGAGTGTCTCAGGACCTGCGAAACGTCTTCAGGGCGATTGGTATCGTGAAGAATTGCCTGAATTGATCCGTCGGGCAGTCCGGGTTGTCGAGATCAATCTCACTTATTCATAATCACTCGGGGTAAGAGATAATACCTATATTCTTGACTATAAAATTAAATATGTGATGTGTGGATGTCGTTTATGATGATAGATCTATAAGTCACTAGTATGATGTAGTGCGAGTGGTAATGTTGGATTACTTATACGCAGTCGATGTCAAACAAATCCTCAGACTCATCGATGGTTTCTACAATTGAACCGTACACAGAGAATAACCTCCATTAATTCTATTCACACGAATGAGCAACACTGTGTCGACTGTTCTCGTCTGAAGAACAGATTAATCTGTGTCGTAGGTATGATAGAGATTACAACACTACGTCTGTAATGGCGGGCACTCTGAGCGCACAGATTACCGTGTTAATTTGATGGATCAATCGTAGCGCTGAGAAACACAACAACGGATTACTCTCATCATGTGATTTCAAATACTAATGATTGGGATCTAATAGTCGTCGGAAAAGCTCCGGTGCTAATCGTGAGTCTCAAGTCGATATTCGAGGAATAGTCTCTGTCGGACCTTCAGTAATTCGTGGAAAAGAATGAAGATGGCAAGTGTAACTGTTTATATCGTTCTCCTCTCGAGAACAAACTTTATACTCCGTCAGAGTATGTCACTAGCATGAAAACAGGCAGTTCACGAAAGATCGAAGCGGTCCAGAACACATGTCGTATTATCGAGTGTCTTCGGAACTCAGGCGGTGCAGGAGTCACGGAGATATCGAACGAACTCGATTTCGCAAAGAGTGCCGTGCACGGGCACCTGATGACGTTATGTGATGAGGGATACGTCGTTAAGAACGGCCATACGTACAGCTTGAGTCTTCGGTTCCTCGAAATCTCAGAGGAAGTGAAGTCTGAAATTGTTGATCACAAAATCGTCAAGGAAGAGGTGATGCATCTCGCAGAGGAGACAGGTGAAGTCGTCCATTTTGGAGTCGAAGAAGAGGGACGTATTGTTTATCTCTCGAAGGCTCGTGGCGAAGTCGCTGTAGAGACTGCATCGCGTATTGGCAGTCGAATGCCAATACACTCGACATCGCTCGGAAAGGCTATTCTAGCTGAATTCCCGGCTGAACGGAGCAGACAGGTCATCAAGCGCCACGAACTTTCTAAAAAGACTTCTCAAACAATCACTGACTCCAAACGCCTCCAAGAAAATATCAAAAAGACGCATCAACGAGGATATGCGATTGACGATGAAGAGAACATTCGTGGCGTCCGTTGTATTGGTGTGGCCGTTTCTGGGCCAGACACCGATGTGATGGGTGCACTGAGCATTTCGGGCCCGTCGAAACGGATGACCGATGAACGAATGAAGACTGAACTTTACGAACTGATCGCTCAGGCAGCCAACGTCATCGAAGTCAACTCTCGGTACTCCTGACGGCCACACATCTCCACTGTAACTGGATGTATTCCCTCTGTCATTTCTGACAATCGACTCGATCCCGGAGGCTACTCGTCAAGTTTGCTACGCTCTGCGATTCCGTTCTCCTCTGGAGAATTGCTTCGCCCAACTATTTCAATCAAAACATTAGATTTCTTCAGCTTGTCGGAGTCTAATATCCACAACAACAAACACTGAAGATACACTTGAGGCTGCTGCGGCCGTTCATACCACGCGAAAGAAGGAACCATCTAGGAGCGTACTGTGGGCTAAAGCAAACTAGCGACCAACTTGTCCTTGAAGAGGGCAATTGCAATCGGGAGCCGGCGACGAAGTTCGGCAATCGATCTCGAATTCGACGTCTCTTTTGGTGGCTGCAAGCGGTCTTCGGCAGACGATTATAGTCCCTGAATTCGTGTAGGAGATAGCTATCAGTAACGACACGATCCGATTGAAGATCTATGGAGAATGGTTCTGGACGATGGGTTTATAAACTACTACATTGATTTCTCTCTTGATGCAGTTGTCAGTAGATGTAGTCAAAGAACGTCTACGGGGGGTCGCAGCTGGACTTCTTACACCGTTCAACGAAAGTGGTGCAATTGAGTATTGGAAGATTGAGGAAAACGCACAGTCACTGTACGATAGCGGTATACGCTCGTTTCTTGCCGCTGCCAATATCAGTGAATATCACTCACTCACAACGAGCGAACGCGTTGCGGTAACAAAAGCAAGTGTGAGCGCGCTTCCGTCCGATGTGTGCATACTTGCCGGTGTCGGCGGTTGTACAAAGGATGCTCAAGAACTGATTCGTGACTACGACCGTCTTGGGGTCGATGCGCATATGATCATGCCTCCGGATCACACGTATATTCACGAACAGGGACTGTTGGACTACTTCGATGGTCTGGCATCTGTTACTGACTCGCCGTTCGTACCATACATCCGTGCGTTCGATCCGTCTGTCGACTTTTTGTCCGATCTTACTTATATCGAAAATGTAGTGGGAATCAAATACGCAATAAAAGATCCGGTCAAACTTGGATCCGCTGTCACCGCAGGTTCCAATGACGTCGTCTGGGTCGATGGACTCGCAGAGCCGTATGCAATCAGCTTCTGGGGAGAAGGTGTTGAAGGTTTCTCTGCAGGCGTTAGCAACTTCCGTCCCGAAGTCGGACTTGAATTATACGATGCACTCGTGGCCGAGGACTGGAAGCGTGCTCGGGAGCTGAGGGATATCTGTTTACCCTATCAGAATTTCCGTGATCAAACCGGTCAGGACAATACAATTGACGGGGCTATCAGTGTTCCCGCAGTCAAGAAAGGGCTTGAACTCGCTGGACTCCACGGAGGAGAGGTCCGAGAACCAATACGCTCACTTTCGTCAGAGGATGAGGCTGAAGCTGAAGAACTATACTGGCAGCTAGACGACGATATCAACCGTCTCATCGAATGACGACTCACGTTGCCAGTACACCGATGCAGTTTGACTTCTCTGTGAACGCTGCCAGCGATATCTCACAATATGACGAACCCATCATCGGATTCCGAACAGAGATTATCGATGTTTACGCGGATACAGAAGAGGATGATCACACAGGCGATCTCTCGTTGGTTGAGCGTATCGGCGACCGAGTATTGGCGACTATCGACCGTCCGTCTGGAGAAATACGGGCTACAGTCCCCGCTAACAATGCGTTGGATGAAGGAAATGCGATATCGTTTTCCTTTGACTATTCAGAGTTGCATGTTTTCGACGACCAAACTGAAGAGGCCCTCGCCCGAGGGACCAACCCCTCCTCAGACGTGTGATACAGTCGAAATGATATTCTTCTAATATCCTTACTCAGCATTCTGTGGATCTCGTGAAGCCAATTCATTCGGTACACTCGATTTATTCAGACCGAGTGATCGACCAATGTGGAGAATTTGTGTAAATCGTTGATGCAGGAAAGAAGACATCAATCAATGCGATTCGCTAACGGTTTCTTGGACAGCCACCGATCATAGTTATCGAAGAACAACCGAGCGAACCGAGTGGGAAAGTCCTGAGAACGTCCACCTATGTGCGGTGTAACAACGGTATCCTCACGGTCCCAGAGCTTCGAGTCCGGCGCGAGAGGCTCGTCCTCGAATACATCTAGACCAGCACCACTGATCTTCCCATCCGCTAAAGCTGTAACCAGCGCGTCCTGATCAACGACTGATCCCCGCGCTACGTTAATAACGACTGCTGAATCTGGTAATGCGGTGAAAACCTCCGCGTCGATAGCGTGGTGAGTTTCATCAGTGAGTGGAACCGTTAGAATGAGTATGTCCGTATCTGGGAGAAGGTCAGAGATACATTCAGTGGAAACGACGTGGTCGCTGGTAAGAGTTCCCGAATATATCGATGGCGTCTGTTTGACACCGAACACTTCGAACCCGAACGCCTGTGCTCGTCGAGCGACAGACTCTCCGATATTACCAAGGCCGAAAACAGTCATTTGCTTGCCCTCCCAATGCCACGTATCTGCGCCCACAGTTCGATCCCACTCTCGTTGACGCTGTTGGTCGAAGGTTACACCGAGTTTCCGCGAGAGAGCGAACATCAATGCGAATGTGTGCTCGCTCATGACTGAGTCATGTAGGGTTGCGGCGTTGGTGAACGCTACACCGCGATCGGTGAGTTCATCGACTGGGAACTTATCGTATCCGATGCTCGTTGCTTGTACCCAATTCCCTATCGATAGATACTCGACGAAGCCGTCTGACCAGCCGCTTGGATTCGTGATCAAGATATCTGCATCGTCAAGGTGGTTTCGAACTGCTGATTCTGATTCAGCTGCGACCACAGTTAAGTCGTTGGCTGAATCATGGACGGTACTTGCAATTGGAGTATCGTGATAGATGACTGCTGTGGGCATCTCTCGGAATACGGTCCGGATACACAGGTAATAAATGCATTCAGGTAACCTGACCCAGACACTGTGGAGGGACACAGAGAGTTGAGTAGTTATATTATCTCTTAGAAATAACGAGCCGCTATGGACGTACTCCGTACAGCGATTTGGGTATCTGACCTCGAAACGACAAAGACATTCTACTGTGATGGTATCGGTCTCGAATTCTCCCGTGAGTTCACAACAGACGACGTCAGAAACTACTTCGTAGCAGGTGAAGGCGGGACGGAGATCCAATTCAAGTACGATCCCAACCACGATGTTACCGTCGAACGCGACGGGGTCGACCATCTCGCAGTTGGAGTCGACAGTGTCGAAGAGACAGTTGATCACCTCGCTAGCGAACGAGGGGCCGAAGTTCTCAAACCTCCAACGTTGCTTGAGAAGATTGGGTCAACCATCGCGTTTGTCACGGATCCAGACGGCTACGCAATCGAACTGATACAGCGCTCATGAGTGAGCATTAGTGGAGATGGTCGGTAAGAGAACGCGTAGCTGTCTTCGATAATATTTTTCAAATAGAATATGTATCAATATTCGAAACGGCAAAGTGTGTCTCGAGATCCGTGACCAGTGAAGTATTTTTTGGTGATACAGCTGACGAATAAACTGGTAGCTCTGGTGAGATAGAATTCGTAGTCTGTCACGAATCCCCCACCTAGTACTCATAGTAGTTAGGTGTCGAACCGGCTACGTTCGAGGAAATGATAACGTCTGAGGGATTTTACAGTAATCCTTGCAGTCACTACTTGGAATTAGTCACATCGAGATCTCTGTCACGTGATAACCCGGTCATCGAAGCTGAAATGAATGATATTTCCAAAGTAGTAATAAAACTTGGGTTGTAGTTGATCGTACTGAGTGATGGAGCACGGGATGTAGTCTTGTTACTGATGCCACTGAACAAAAGAATCAGTCGTATGATGTAGTAGTACAGAAGTATTTACTCATATAGATTGATATTGATCATTATACAAGTGTATTTCACATGAACGTTAATAGGGCAGTTTGGGGTCAAAATAACATTATCACCGTGACAAGTGGTATGGTAACGGTAAAGACTAATCGGCAATTGTCTCTGATTCGATCACATTCTCTGTGTGCTGATCTTCACTAAGGACCATCATTCTCGGTGCCTTTGTGCAATACTAACCAATAACGACTGGTTGATCGAGGATATCACGAGTGACGTCGACGATTCAGAATAGCAGTCTGATGTGTAGTCATCATTCAGACGCGGATCTGTTTACTTCAATCCATTGCGCTTGGTTTGTTCTAACTTCTGGCGAACAGCGACTATATCAGCAGAATCACGTTACATAACGCTGGTACTGCGCTCGGTGAACAAAATCCGATTGATGCCAGTGCACTCACGGTATGATAGTAATGCAAAATATGCTTAGAAGCAACTGATCACCCCACTCGTTAAAGCCATCATCGATACTATCAATCTTGTTTGATGATAATATTGCGTGGTCAGTTCTAAATCGGCTACACTACTGAACAAGATTTCAACGATAGAGTACGTCGTTTTCATCACCTACGGCTCACTTCCTGAACGTCTCATTGATGTCCATCTAGACCAAGTAATCGATCAACCGTCGCAGCGATAACAAGTAGAGAAACGCTAAGTAAAAATTACAGCACGATAGTTGAGTAGGTCGTCTTCGCCACAAACCGATTGACCAGTCTGGACCCGTCTTCAATCTCTGGGTGGTCATTATTGACGCTCATACACTCCTCAATAATGCTACACACCGACCGCACGACACGACAGCGTTCGCGCTCCCTCTCAATCGACCCGCCAATGACTTCGTTACAAGAGAAACAATGAATCTATTGCTACTTGCTCTGACCGAGATGAAATCTACGCCCGTACAAAGCAGTCTCGGCAGAGCTTACCCGCAGCTGGCGGCAAATTCTCGCCCACCCTCATCTCTGAAATGATAAATGGGCTTGGATTATTTTACTTTGCTTGATTTTTGATCAAGTCACCGACGGATAGGTGATGTGTCGTGAGTTGTTGGATGATATATAGTGCAATAATAACGATCGCCCCTGTATATTGAACGGTCGAGCTGGGGTAGACCATTGTGAGGATACCTGCTACGAAGAATAATGCTCCGACAACCATCTGCTTCCACTTGCTGTATCCAAATCGATAGTTGATACCGTGGATAATGCTGAGTCCACCAAGCAAAATAAGTAGCCCCGTAAACAGTGCTTCGGAACCAAGCGATCCAGAGACAATCACTGGATGGTAGATGAACGAGAACGGTAATACGAACAGGGGAGCAGCAACCTTGATCGCTTCATAACACGTGTCGACAAAGTCAGCGTCCGCAATTCCAGCAGCGACAGCCGCACACGTTGCTATTGGTGGTGTGAGACCTGAGAGAATCGCACCGTAGAACACGAAGAAATGTGCGCCGAGTTCAGGAACGAGGAACTGATTCACGAGGGTTGGTGCTACAAGCAGTGCCACAACCGTGTACGCAGCGGTTGTTGGCATCCCGAGTCCAAGAAGGATGCAGATCACCATCGAGACCAAAACTGCGACAAGCATCACACCTCCTGAGATATCCATCATGGAGAGGGTGAGGATTCCGGGAACGCCTGTAGTCATCAAAATCTCAACAACACCATTAATTGCTGCAAGGATGATAGCAATTGGTGCTGTAATAATTGCTCCGCGTCGGAAACCAGACAACGTGTCAGAGAGTGTTTCTTCGGTCGTGGTGGAGACAGATTCCATTGAGCGAGATTCAAATGCCGCATGAATGATGGGGAATAAAATTCCCGTAGTTAGCATCGTAAGAGCGGTATAGAGCGCGGAGGTCATCACCGTCAACTGAATTATCCCAAGTGTGTATACCAACACTAAGAATGGGATGATGAACTTGACCACGTCGACGAGTGTGTCTTGGCGAGAGCGGTCTTCCAATTCATCTAGAACCTCATCAACATCGATTGCGTCTAGCTGATTGCTCGCAATGTAATGGACCGCGATGACGATACAAACCATCATTATTGTTGCAGGAATAAGCCCCGCTGTAATGACGGTAACATAGCTGATCCCGAGAAGTGACGCCATAATGAATGCACCAGCGCCCATCACGGGAGGTAGCACTTGACCAGTCGTCGAGGCAACGGCTTCGATACCGCCTGCCGTTGAAGGCTTAATGCCGTTCTCCTTCATCATTGGGATAGTGAATGATCCCGTCATACCGGCATTCGCTGTCTGCGATCCGTTGATTGAACCGATGACAGCGCTCGCCACAACAGCAGTCTGGGCAACTCCAGAATCAATATACTTAGATGTCCGAACTGCTCCGCGGAAAATCAGGTCGAAAGCTCCGTAGCTTTCTAACAGACCTGCGTAGAGCAGAAACAGAGCGATCCATGCCGCAACTAGTTGGGTCAAGAATCCGTAGAGTCCGGTTATATCCAATACCAAGAGGAGAAGAAGGCGACTATAACTCAATCCACTGTGACCTAACAGTCCCGGAATCAAGTTTCCAAAGTAGCCGTACAACAACGCACCGATGAGAATAGTAAGAAACGTTCTTCCAAACGATCGCCAAGAGAGGTAAATCACAACTGCGACGAAAGCGGCTGCCAGTAGGTATTCGTGTGACAGGGCGTAGCCAACTCTGTCTACGTGGAGTTCCTTGAAATTCAGATTTACATAGGTTGTAATAACAATAGTTACTAACAGAGATAACAATAACAACACTGCGTCAATGTACTCCCCTTTAGCAACGACATCTTCTAATTCACTAAGAATATACACACCGATTGCACCAGCGATGAATAACACACCGTATTGTGCCCTTGGCATTGAAACCGTGTAAGCGTAGAATATGACTAACGCCCACATCGCCAAGGAAGAAAGTAACAATGTGCTCCCGACTTTTTCTTCGAGGTTTATCGACTCCAATCGCTGGATACGTCTTGCTACCATGTTCCATCATGATTGTGGAATCAAACAATATAAATTACTTATGGTATTGATTCGCATATGGCGAAATCACTCAGGATCGATTGGGTTCAATAGAAACGAACAGAGAGAATATTGATACTCAAGATTCAAGCAAAAATCGACTGCTTCACTCGTCGCGTGATTCTCAAAATTCCTCACTCTATGAACTACCGTCAGATCCTGTCGCGACACATGTTTACTTGAGCAGGCGATTTTCGAGGTCTCCTACAACATCCGACGTTGTTGAGTTGCCCCCAATGTCTGGAGTCCGTGGTCCATTCGCATCCGCCAATTGTTCAGAGACTCCATCCCAAAGGGCCTTGGAGATCTCTTCCTCGTTGAGGTGCTCAAACATCAAAGATATTGATAACACCATTCCAATCGGGTTCGCGATCCCTTCACCCATGATGTCGAAGGCACTCCCGTGAACCGGTTCAAACATAGACGGATACTCTCCAGTTGGGTTGATATTCGTCGAGGGAGCAATCCCAAGGCTTCCAGAGATGATTCCACCAATATCAGTGAGAATGTCACCGAACAGATTCGAAGCGACAACGACATCGAACTCGTCAGGCCGACGGACAAAATCCATGCTCCCAGCATCAACAAGCAAACGCTCTACCTCTATGTTTGGATACTCCTCGCCAATCTCGGAGACTACCTCATCCCAAAAGACCATTCCGTAAGCTTGAGCGTTTGATTTCGTGATGTTCGTGACCTTCCCTCGTCGTTCTGTTGCGGCTTCGAAAGCAGCTCGAACGATTGCCTCTGTTCCTTCACGAGTATAGACTGCAGATTGGACCGCAACCTCATTCTCAAAACCTCGGTGTTCACGTCCACCGACATCAGCGTATTCCCCCTCGGTGTTTTGGCGATACACTACTAGATCGATATCTCCTCCAGAGTATCCTCGGAGAGGACTTTGAACTCCTTCGAAAAGGTAGGATGGCCGTTTGCAGATGTGTTGGTTGAATCCTTTCGTGATTGGAAGCCGAAGATTGCGTAACGTAACGTGATCCGGAACATCAGGATGACCAACAGCCCCGAGAAGAATTGAGTCGAATTTCTCAAGCGTATCCAAACCATCGTCAGGCATGAGTGTCCCTTTATCCAAATAGCGTTCACTTCCCCAGTCAAATCGAGTTGTTTGGATGTCAACCCCATATTTCTCAGCGAGATTGATCAGGAGTGGCTCGGTCGAATCAGTAACTCCGTTTCCGATACCATCCCCTGGAATTATAGCTATGTCATACGACATGAATTCGAATGATGTTCTACCCTTATAAAAGCATTTTGGTGTACTTTTCATATTGTTTTGGTCAATTCAATTGAACATGGATTCGCATAACCACACCATTGAACCTGAATGAACATCATTGAGAGACAGACATCTTCTGCCGTATGACCTTTCTCTCAAAATCTCTCGGCACACCCAAACATTGCTGCGCTAATTCTTCTCAGATAGATCCAAACACATAGCGAAGAACTCAGGAGGAATATAATAAATAGGAAGATTTATCATGTATGTACCTGAACGTCCGGAGCGGATGTCTGAGAAAACCAATACGCAGACTAGACGGAGTGTGCTCAAAGGAACAGTAGGAATCGGTATGGTCGCTATTTCAGGCTGCTTAGGCGGAGGCGGTTCCGGCGACGGTTCTGGTGGCGGATCATACCAACTACGAATGGGTGGATCCTCTCAGGGAAGTACCGCATTCAATTCAATGCAAGCATTCGCTCGAGCACTAAACGAACATAGTGACTCGTTGCGGATGACTGTCGAGCAGACGCAGGGAAACGTTGCCAATATGTATCAATACGATCAAGGCAAAATCCCATCGATAGCCACAGACAATAATACGATTAGCAAAGCAGTGGGCAAAAAGGGGCGTTTCAAGAAAGAACCTGTCAAGAACATCGGCTACCAGTCGTTCCGGTTCAACGGACTCGATATCTTTTGGGTAGCCGTTGAGGGTTCAGGGATAAAATCCACTGATGACTTCCCCGGAAAGACGGTCTACCCGATTCAACCTGGTTTCGGGACACGGCTTCTTACAGAAGAGGTAATGCGCGAAGCCGGCATGTGGGAAAGAGTCAAAACCATCAACGTCAACACGAGCGATATTCCCGGAGCAATTGAAGAAGGAAGGGTGGATGCCGCTGCAGTTTATGGGTCCAATCGGGTTGAACTGACTGGGTGGGCGAAACAAATCGATGCAAGAAACGATGTCCATCTCGTTAAGGTAGGAGATAGCTTCAAACAAGCAATCAAAAACGTCGGCGGAGCACGACTGGCTGAAATTGATCCCTACGGATGGAACCAAGAAGTCACAAAGGTAACCAACAAAATCGTTAGCTGGAATCTCGATTTACAGTGTCTGCTTGGACCAGAGGTTCCTGCAGACGCAGCCCGTGAATTCGCTCGCGTTAGCCACGAACACGGTAACACGATCAGGGAGGCCGATAAAACGTACGCAGACCATTCAGATCCAAAAGATATGGCCACTGCCATCATTCCTGAACATCCTGTTCATCAGGGCGTCGCTGAGTTCTACAAGGACAAGGGTGTCTGGAATGATTCTTGGAAAGTTGGCGAAGCTGAGAAGTAAGACCGTTTCGGCTCTTTTCTACCTCATCTGTTTTGCTGAGTATGAACGTTCAACAGAATAGTGCAGTAGTATAGATGGGATAAAGTCCCACATTGTAGAACGGATCAACTCATAGTTGAAAATCCGGCGATTCCTCAGACAGAGGTCCACTCTTGAAGAAAAATTCAATGATAGTATGTGATAGTGAGAATTCGAATCAAAATATCATGATCTATTCATACTATCGGTAATACTCTGGGAGGGACAACCTACATCATCTCCTCAGGAGGGCCAATAGATGTTCCATATAACGAAACATTTTAAGTCGTCAACGAGTGTGTAGACAATAGTGACATACGAACGATGAAAACGACACAAAAGATGTTCCGAATTGTCGAAGAGCTCCGAAAACGAAACGGGGCCAGAGTTACAGAATTGGCAACTGCGCTTGATTTACCGAAAAGCACGATCCATCGATACCTCAAGACGCTCGAAGAGCTAGAATATGTGACGAAGGCAGGAGACATCTATCATATCGGCTCAAGATTCCTTTACATTGGTACGGCTGTAAACCACCGGGAAGATGCATATGCACATATTGAGCCAAAAATCAAGGAGCTTGCTACAGAGACAGATGAGCGGGCTCAGTTCATGATTGAAGAGCACGGGTACATGGTCTACGTCTACCGTGAAACGGGCGAACATGCAGTACAGACTAATACACAGCTTGGAAAACGAATGCCGATTCACGCAACGTCTGGTGGCAAAGCGATCCTCGCCGAAATGACAGACAAGAAGGTAATAGCCATCATAGAACGACACGGGTTAGCCAAGATCACCAACAACACAATTACTGACGAAGAGGCGCTCTACGACGAGTTACAACAGATCAGAGATCAGGCCGTCAGTTATAACGACCAAGAGTACATCAATGGCTTACGATCTGTTTCAGTTCCAGTTCTCAAACCAAACGGACAGCCCTTAGGCGCGATTGGAATTTCTGGACCCCTGAACCGATTCAAAGGAGAATTTTACAACCAAGAGCTACCAGACAAGCTTCTTGGAGTAGTAAATGAAATTGAGCTGAATATGAAATACGCCTGAATATACTTCAATATGAATTGGTTTTCCATTGAGAACGCATCCATCATACAGTTACAATAGTAACGTTGTAATCGGGAATCTAATAAAATGACTATGAGTATCATGTTCCATCTCGTGGAACACTATATATGATCGGCTCACACTTCGATATCATTAGTTGCGCTGGACTTTCCGAGTTCTCAGTGGCTATGTGCCACATTATTTGCCAAATTCACTAAGTGAATCAGTCCTAAACAAGGATACAATCGCTACTCTACAGACAGAGTTTAGGATAATAGTAGAAAGACGGACAACAATATTGGAATCAGTGCGTTCCACATGTTGGGATATTATATGTTAACCAGAAAACGCTACACGTGGAGCGTCTTGACCACCTACTGATTACCGATTACGATTACTCGAAGATCATTAACATTCGTACCAGTCGGCCCTGTTTTGAGAAGAGACCCAGCAGCATCGAGAGTAGAGTAGACATCATGATCAGTTAATGCTTGCTGAGCTGCGGCCCGATCGTCAATCGTACAAGTGTCACTGAATGCGCCAGCGGCGTCGGTATTACCGTCAATGCCATCAGTGTCAACACACCCAACAACGATAGATGGAGCGTCGAGTTCGATTGCCGCACTCAACACGAACTCTTGGTTCGGTCCGCCCTCACCATCACCGGTGACAGTAACTGTCGTTTCACCGCCAGATATCAGAACTGCGGGAGGACTGACGGGGGTCCCGGTCGCAAATATTTCCTCAGCAATACTGACGTGGACTTTCGCTACTTCGATAGCTTCACCGCGAATGTGAGACGAGAGAATCAGCGGTTCGTAACCTTCCTCGAGAGCAACATCACTCGCCGCTTCGAGTGCTGTGAAATTGTCAGCTAATACATGAGTGTTGATGTCTTCGAAAATGCTGCTCTCACTGGGAGTTTCTTGAACATCTCCTTCG
The DNA here is from genome assembly GCF_023276375.1 of Halocatena marina. Classification (GTDB taxonomy): domain Archaea; phylum Halobacteriota; class Halobacteria; order Halobacteriales; family Haloarculaceae; genus Halocatena; species Halocatena marina. The sequence goes on from NZ_JALLPK010000002.1 coordinate 134,390, forward strand.
TCCCCTCGTAAAAGATGGTCACGTACGGCAGCTGACGTTTCAATGTTGTACCGGTCAATAACCTCACGTGCATCATCGTACGTCGTCTCATCTGGAGAGATTGGGCCACTAGCGATTGCTCCTAAATTGTTACCGACGACATCACTAAACACGAGACTGATGGTCTTCGCGGGGGAAGATACGCCTGCAAGTTTCCCGCCTTTGATATCTGAAAGATGTTTCCGAACCGTGTTGATCTCCGTTATCGTAGCACCGGCTCTGAGTAATTTTTCAGTTGTCGTCTGAAGATCAGTAAGCCCGAGAGATCCTGCGGGTGCCGGTAGAAGCGCACTTCCTCCACCAGTGATAATAGCTATAATGAGATCATTCTCGGAGGCAGTCGATGCCAATTGAAGAACCTGTCTAGTACCGTCTACCGCAGTCTCATTCGGAATAGGGTGGTTTCCTTTGATGCACTCGATCGTCGACAATGGAACCGGATCATCGGTGACAACAATACCGTCATCGATTCGGCCGTTCAAGCGCTTTTCGAGCGCGGCAGCTACCTGTCCAGCCGCGTTGCCACCGCCCAGAACGAGAATGCGATCATACTCGTCTATATCGTACTCTATCCCATCGATTATTAGCATTCCTCCATCCATCGTGATCGCTTTGTTAACGACTGACTTTGGATGAGTTGCACTAATACCAGCATTCAAGCAGTCAAGTGCGAGTCTGTGTTCAGGTGACTCTGTAAGAGTATCTCTATTCTCAAACATCAGTAGATATCCTCATCTAAGAAATTAAAAATGCATTGGATCTACGTTGCTAGCGAGACTTCAGATCAAGGAGGCAAGTAATGAATGATTTGGGCGTATAATTACGGAAGGCGTTATACTACAGCCTATCAGTGAAATAGTGCCAGTAGTAATAATCATTGTATATTTTATAATATGAAGATATGACATCCCTCATCAGATCCCCATCTTTTAGATAGTGGTTAGGCTAGTCACTACTATGAGAAGTGCAAAGATTATCTGTACACTGGGACCTGCATCGAACGAGCAGAAAACAATTAGAAAGCTTGTCGCAGCTGGTATGTCCGTCGCACGGTTGAACGCGAGTCATGGCAGCCGGGAGGATCGTGCAGAGTTGGTAGACTACGTTCGAAGAGTCGACGAAGAACAAAAGGAATCTGTCGCGGTTATGCTTGACACGAAAGGACCTGAGATCCGGACTGCACCGCTATCACACGATGAAACGGTGAGACTTGAGACTGGCTCAAAAATCAGCTTCATTGAAGATGAGGAAATATCTCCAGAGACTGTCGGGCTTTCTGTTTCGATTGATGCCGCCCAACCGGGTGATCAAATCTTACTCGATGACGGACTGATTGAGACAACTGTCCTCAAGCGCGAGGGTGATACGATTCGAGCGCGGGTCGACACTGGTGGCGAACTCGGCGGACGTAAGGGTGTTAACGTACCGGGTGCTGATCTCAATCTCGACGTTGTTACTAAAAAAGATCATGAGGATCTCGAATTAGCCGTCCAGAAGAACGTCGACTTTGTCGCAGCGAGTTTCGTTCGGGATGCCGAAGACGTCTATGAAGTCAGCAAAGTTATCGAAGACTACGGTGCCGAAATTCCGATCATCGCTAAGATTGAGCGTGCTGGGGCAGTCGAGAACATAGATGAAATTATCGATGCCGCCTATGGGATCATGGTCGCACGTGGAGATCTCGGTGTGGAATGTCCGATGGAGACGGTTCCAGTAGTCCAAAAGCGGATTATCCGAAAGTGTCGAGAGGCGGGGAAGCCGGTCATCACAGCAACAGAGATGCTTGATTCAATGGTCCACTTCCGGCGGCCGACACGTGCCGAAGCCTCGGACGTCGCAAATGCTGTCCTTGACGGTACTGACGCAGTCATGTTGTCGGCCGAAACCGCAGTAGGTGACCACCCCGTTGCTGTGGTATCGATGATGGATAGCATTATTCGTGAAGTAGAACGCTCTGATGAATACATCGAATTACTCGAACAGCGTATTCCACTATCGACCGAAGCAAAGACAGATGCGCTTGCTCGTTCGGCGCGGTATTTAGCTCGGGATACCGATGCAGATGCGGTTATCGCTGCTACTGAATCTGGCTATACGGCACGAAAGACAGCGAAATATCGTCCCTCTGTTCCCGTCGTTGCCTCAACTCCAAACCAAGCAGTTCGTCGTCAGCTCGCACTGACATGGGGAGTAACGCCATTGTACGCCCCTGTCTCAGATCAGAGCGCTGATGCCGTCGTTGAGAAGGCGGTTCAGGCTGCACTGGATGCGAATGTCGTTGATGGAGGTGACACTGTCGTCGTCCTATGTGGGATGATGACTAATCTTGAAGGAGCGAATACAACCAATATGCTGAAAGTTCATGTGGCAGCAGAGGCACTGACGACTGGTCGAGTCGTTGTCGGTGGGCAAGTCACCAACCCAATTGTTCATCTGTCTGACGGGGACCTTTCAAACATCCCCGACGGTGCGATCCTCGCAGTGTCGAGTGATTTCGACGAAGAGCTCACTGGAGATACAGACCTGATCGGTGGTATTGTCAGTGCCAATCGAGGTATCACGGGATATATGGCAATAATCGCACGAGAGTTGGAAATTCCAATGATTAGTGGAGCAGATATTAGAAATATCGTAGACGGAAGCACCGTCACTCTCGACGCTGAGCGTGGTGTTGTCTACAGCGACGAATTCGTTGAACACACCTAATTGGCAGCGATCGGCTACAAGCAGCTTACCTCGTGGGCCTTGTTTAGGTGCCGGAGAAAACGACTTACTTCGGTGAGTTAACCGATTGCAAAGTCAGAACTGAGCTGTGTCCTTTTTCGCCCCTTCCAACTCGCGAATTATCTCGTAACTATAGTGAAGCGCGCTATCTCTGGCGATCGTTTACCTCATTGTGAATACCTCCATACTTCGGGCGGATAGATCAGGACAGAATTGATTAGCTAGTAGATCAACAATCGCAGCAGCATTCACGGATCAGCAGCAATAACGACAATCTGGTTCTGTTGATCCGAAGGATTCAACAGCACTTCCGTAGTGGTATCGATAGTATCGTGAGTTGTCCACGTGGCTGTTTCGGTGGTAAGATATCGAAGATGGTACGAGGCCTCCTCGAGATCTAACGTAACTTCGCTACCCGTCGGGAAATATACAACGTATGATTTTCCTGGATTAGCAATACAGTACGCCTCGTTGGGGACAGCGTCGACTAACAAGTCTTGATGCGGTGTCAGGCTACAAAGATCAACCATCTCTTCGATCATTCGAACCGATCGGATATGTGTCAGTGCTCGCTTGCTCCCACCGATGCCCCACGTGTCTTCATTTCCAGCGACTTGTCGATGGAATCGACACGCAGCGCATCCGCCGAGTATATTCTGCCAGAACCACCGAATCGCTTGTTCTGCGTCGCCAGCGACATCATTTCCGTCATTATATCCACCGTAGATTTTCACATTGTTGAATGGACGTGGGCCGATAGCGTCCGCCACTTCTGAGCGCCACGCTTGGAGGTTATCCCAGTGGTCTTGACCGCTCGCCCCTGCAACGTTTTGATTATGTTGAGATACTTCGACGTACGAGAACGTCTCGGGATGCTCAATGACCTTTCTGACGGAATCCTCTGGCGTCAGATTCATGTTGGCGATGTTGACGTGACTGCCGTGCTCCTTTGCTCGGTTTAACACGTGTTCGGCCCAGTGTCGTTCCCACTCGATTCCGGCCCATCCCTCGTTGGTGATGTTGTAAATGACGTTCTCGTACTTGAGCGTGTAGCTGAGGATTCTGTCCACGAATCGCTTTTGATGAGTGAGAACAGCGTCATTACTCTCTTCGACTGTGCGAAAAAATGCGATGTGGTCCTGCCAATCACTGGTGCCCGTCGTAGGAAGTGTGTCTGAAGGTAGTGTATCGTTGTTACTTGGGTTCCAAGCATGGTCATTCCATCTAGAGCCGGCAAAGTCGTGTTGATCCCAGAGTGTCAACTCGACGATGACCTCACGCTCGGAAGTTTCGTCAAGGAAGTTAGAAAGTCGATCCCAGTACAAGTTATTCCATCGGTGAAGATCATACATTCCGTTATTATCTTTCTCGAACGGTGAGACGTCGTTTTCTTTGCGGCCAGACATAGTATTTCGAACGAAATTCCCACCTGCTTTCACGAGATCATCAAGATGAGCCTGTAGTCGGTTGTCAGTCCACTGAAAAAGATTGTCTTTATCTGTCCCTCCTAAGAGCAGGATTGGCTCATCGTTGTACGACCAGTACCATCGATTTTTAGGACTCGGTTGGATTCGATTACCCATACCCAGATTGTCATATAGAGAGAAGATAAAATGTTCGATGGGCATAGCATCATTACCAGGCAGGGGATACAAAGGTGGAGTCAGGGTGTTATTCTGCGTCTATGGGAGACCCTTGATTGTAAATTAGATGGGGGCGAGTGGGATTCAATATGCATCAGTACTGCACCACTTACCCTATATTATTATTCCTAGAGTAACATTTTCGTTAGTAGATACATTCAATCGTGTCATAAGCCGATGTGGAATACGTCAGTAGGAACAAACACTCCACGATACAGGAATACTTGCAATTATTTCTGTAAAACTTCGTTTTGTGGAGTCCTACATCAGAAGAAGAATAAATCCACTAATAGTAATAAACCCATCAATTACGTCTAATTACTTTTATTTATTTGACGGATACAATCCGATCAATGTCACTAACCTCAACAATTCGAACAAGGGTTGGTTGGTGAGATCAGTCGCCTGATGAGCAAATAACTACCACGCAATAATTCGACAATGCGATGCACAAGTTCAAAGCCAGAGGAAAATAGGAAGCACGCCATATCAGTATTCAAAGGAGATCCTGAAACATATACTTCTTTTGAACATTCCAAAGAGTGAGTGCTGGCTGATGAAGCGAACAATATGATCTAAATCGAGTAAATAATACAAAATTGGTTGGATTCGAGACGGGAGATGAGTTTCCAGTTGCTATCGATTCGAAAGCATAGGTATCTATCCCTGCATTGGGCCCAGCGTTCGTACCTTCCGACATCACGAAGATAATGAGGCAGCCTAACGAGCTTTCTCCTTATGCTGCTCTCGTAAATTCATCAGAACTACAGAAGTGTTACTTTTTGCGGAGATGATACGATCAACTGCGGCCTATGACTCGTTCAGAACCACTGCAGCACTGACGAGGGACTTGAAGGCACTCTCGTCGATTTCGTCTCCCTCGTGGATATCGATGGCGCGACTGACGTTGGCATGCAGGCTGGCGTTGAAGAGGCCCGCTGGATCCTCAAGAGATGCGCCGCTGGCAAAGGTCAGTTTCACCTTCTTTTTGTAGGTCTCACCAGTGCAGATGGTACCGTTGTGAGACCACACCGGGACTCCATCTGGATTCGACGGCTTTCTCCATTTCACCTCCTCGACCACTTCTGGATCGGTTTCTTTGATGAGGCGACGAACTCGGGAGAGCACCTCGCCTTGCCAGTCGGGAAGTTCGTTGATTCTCGCGTCGATCTGTTCGGAGATCGACTCACGATTGGCCTTCTCGGCACCGGCCCGGTCGATGAACACTTCGAGCCGGGGTTCAGCCACGCCTGTCTTCTCCGCTAGCGAGGCCGCATCACCGTCGGCCAACTGCTCTACAGTCGTAATGTCTGCACCTTCGAATTTCTCCTCAGTGGCAGGCCCGATGCCTTCAATTGATTTCAGGCTCATATCTCTCAAAAAGATAGTGAATTATGCCTCCACCTGATCGGCGAGATTTTCGAGAGCTGCGTCCCATCTGGCAGTTGCCTGATCGACGCCGCCACCTTGTGGGGCCTCCTCGCACAGCATCGTGACTTCAGTTCCGTTAGGAACATCATCGAAGGTAACCGCGAGCGTATACCTGGCAGCTTCACCCATCTGTTCGACCCACGACTCATCAGTAAAGACAATTTTCTCAGGTTTCCTGAGCTCATCGAATGTCCCGTTGAATGTATGGGACATTGGCTCTGTTTGCTCGGTTACGCCCTGATTGTTGATTCGGAACGTCCCGCCCTCTTCAGGCTCTACTTCCTCAACTTCGGCTTCGAACCCCGGTGGAGAGATCCAAGCCGCGAGATCCTCTGGAGAGAGGAATGCGTCAAACACCCGTTCACGCGGCGCCTCAATCACCCGGTTGACGGTGAAGCTTCGTTGATCGTTCTCTGCGGAGTCTGTCATAGATTCCTCCAGTCGGTGGCTACGTAGATCATGATTGGTCGTTTTCGAGATGGACACCCAATGTGTCGAAGCGATCCTTCCAGAAGAGACGGTATCGGAGTAACCAACTGAACGCGACGCTCAGCGGCGTAGCGTCAAGGTGACACCGGCAGACCTGACTATCCGTTTCGATCGTAACGAGACCAGCATCCTCCAGCTTGCGTACGTGTTTTGAGACCGCTGTAAGTGACACGTCGTGAGGGTCTGCTACCCCACTTACAGGCACTTGACCGCCAGCTAACTGATCGATAATCGCTCGTCGGATTGGGTGAGCGAGTGCTCTGAAGATCTCGTTCAACTCGATCTCGTCTGACACTCGTTCAACCATCTAGCTTAACCATCGTCAGAAGCCCATTTAACCTTTTCGTTGAATATGAAATTTCTCTACGTATCCCTGTTCGGTTGCAAAACTCATCGATACTTCTCTGACATTCATAGAGACCCCATTTTTGTCTTTGATTCAATGCTACGCCAGTTCAATTGGTACTATTTCCGTGTTTATACTCAGTTAAGAAAACCGGAGTTGCTGGTGGTGGTCTATTTTAGAAGACACTCATAGAGAGTGTTCAATAGAGTACACTAAATGACACAAACCCGGCAATGAAAAATAATACCATTCCAATAAGTGCATGCACGGTTGAAGAGAGATTTGTGGCCCCAGACACAACCTCAAACAGCACGTAGTGTGCGCCGAGGGCTGCGATTATGGCGACTCCCACACAGAGGGCTACTTTCCCCCAATTCTGATCTGGGTACGACTCGGTTTCATTCGTAGGTTCTGCGTTCAGACTAGTTTCTTTTGACATAATATCATTATCTGTCGATGGATATTCAACCATCTGGTTGAATGGAAGCTCCTCAACAGCTTAAATCTTTTGTCGATCTAATCATGATATCTGTTGTGCTTCATTACTAGCTCGGTTCGGGAGACTCTGTGTCACAGAGATACTATGTCTTCGAATCGCTGTTTCCGTGCGTGGAATGTCGGTGTATCTCCCAACCCCAATATTTTCATATCGATACCGGGGTATCGCTACATCGATTGAGTAGAACACTATCGATTCGTGGGAAAAAGACTGCTGCTCGTGCTGTGTATGGTTAGAACGAGAGTACCAGGTAACTCGTAACGAAGAGCCCGGCGATGAAGTAGATCGTTGGCCCAACTGATCTCCAGAGGGGATCGTCAACCCGGAAGAGATGCGTCAGGATAGCTCCGATCATCGTAGCGGCGATTAGCAATCCACCAATGACAGCGAGAATGGGCGCAAACACAATCCCGACGAGTAATCCAAGACCTCCAATCAGTTCGATGCCACCAGTAACAAATCGGAACCACTCTGGATAGTCATACCGCTCAAAGTCCTTTTTTGCGAAATCTATACCGATTATCTTCACGCTGCCCGCACCCACCATGAGGAGTCCAAGCAGTCCTTGCACGATGGGAAGGGCTGTTTCAATAGTGCTCATCGATATTCTCGGCTAATCTTGTACGCTTCTTACGGACGTTTGTTCACCTTGTTCAGTCTTCGTCTCTGACCGGGCAATCGCGCACAGCCCGTCGGATTCAATTTCGAGCGGAATATTGATGAGGGTAGTGAAGTTTTGCATCGCATTCAGCACTGTGATTTCGACGATCTCTCGATCGTTGAAATGCGTGCGGAGTTCTTCGAACGTGGCATCGGAGACGGTCTTTTGGCGCGTGATTTCCTCTGCATACGCCAACGCTGCGCGCTCCCGTTCAGTGAAGAGGGGGCTCGTCTGATACTCCGCGAGCGCGTTAAACTTCTCCATCTCGAGATCCTCTCGGATTGCCTCCGACTGTGTGAAGTCCACACAAAAGCCACACTCGTTGGTTTTCGAAACGAGCGTCCCGACCATGAGCTTGAGCTCAGGCTCGAGCTGAATCTTATTCGTATGGAACTTCTGGAACGCCCGATTTACTCCCAACAATCCTGGCACGCGCGCCACTACGACCTTCAGCGGGGTCATTGCCGTGCCGAACTTCCGGCGCATCATCCAGTAGACGAACCGCATTCTAATCCCATCAGGCTCCTCAATTGGGTCGAGTCTCATCGAGATGTGAGTACGGGAGCACGGACGATGGATGTTCGCTGCAACATGTTCCATACAATCGCTACTCACACGCATCCCGAGCGAAGAACCCAATGCTCCGATCCGACAGCTTCGGAGATGTTCAGCAGAACCGTACTCCGACGTTTTTTATTACGAACTATGAGGGACCCCATCCTACCTTCAAATCACTCAACTGGTTCTGCGAAAAATTCCTTGACGACTGTCCCTTCAGCGCTGTGGAGTACTCTGCTCGCCGTCGATTTGCCAACATCGAGTTCGTCCGCAAGATCGGTGAGCGTACAGTTTCGGGGGCTGTCGTAATAGCCACGCTGGAGGGCCTCGACCATGAAATGTCGTTGGCGGCTGGTCAACAGATCGGTCGGCTGGGGCGATTGTGTGACAGACACGACCTCATAGGTGTGGCCAGAGTCTTCAAACTCGGCTCTGAGCTGCGACAGCCGCTCATGTGAGGTTGTCAGATCATAAATTATCCACCCATCACGAAGGATAAGCGGAAATCGAAGTGTGACAAGGTTACCGGAGGCCAAGACTGCGCGAACTGGTGGTGGTATGAACGGCATCTCATACTGAATCAGAACGGACTGTTCGTCTGTGTGGAGCACGTCATAGGTAATCGGGGCATTATCGAAAGCGCGAAGGACAGCGGTATGATTTTTTGCTGGAGACTCGAACGCGACACGAACTCCACCATCTGTGGGGAAGATAGCGGGTATTCGGAACTCCTCATTAGGATGGTCGGTTGAAAACTCGACGAATTGCTCCGGGAGCTTGATTCGAAATTTGGCACGAGGCATACATCTCCCCGTTCGATCACTGGTTACTTCTATTTTGATACGAATATATTGTCCAATCGGTGCTTAATGAGCATAGAGCTTAACCAAGTACTGCCGTGAGCGAGCGGTGGTTTCATTCTGAGAGCCTCCGTTGCCTTCACTATTGCTCGATAGCGTTATCTCCACGGGAGAACAAACACGACGACACAATTTGATCGTATCCAAACATTGTTTATACAGTGCCTGTGATTTTTGTGGCTGCTATGATGCATTTACTCGCTCTAGCACCGTTCTTTCTGTTTATTCTCCCAAGCATCGTCTATGTGGATACGAGTCGTCGTGATCTTTCGAGACGGTCAGTTTGGTCGTGGACGATTGGCGTTGGTTCTGCCAGCACCATATCATTTCATCTCCTTGTATTTAAATTCAATGCTGGATTCATTGATTTATATTACCATATCCATGGAGGTAGCCCAGATCTTATGCCTGCCACCACAACAAATCTCCTATATTGGAATTTTGAATTGTATTTAGTCTTGTGTGCATTATTACTACTATTGTATGGTGTTGGGAGCCGATTTGGTCCATTAAAATCACAAAAGACTGCGTAATTGTATAGACGCTAGGTGTAATACAAGATCAACCAAATTAGATTATCGCAGACTCAGCACTCGGTATTCCGTGAACGTACCGTATTCCGTAGATAGAACGGTTACATTCGTCATGAGTCCTGTGCTAGTATACAAATAACTCACTGCTAACAGCGACTGGCTACCATTTTTTCCGTGCACAACGAATCTATCGTAACGATTTTGGAGTAGTACTTCGACAGCCGATCAAATAATATATATTAACTCGACTAACGGCGTATATCCTCCCCGATCCCCAGAACAGATACATCCATTGCTGTAACCATCAGTGTACTTGGACATTATGAATATCTAACAATAACTGATCATGATGGACCGCGGAAGAAGCAGCCAGCATTGATTTTAATTGATCAATACATTAACAAGATTTTCTAGGGTTTGATACGGCAAGGTATTTCAATATAATGGCCAGAATTATCACGAAGCATTGATATATAGTTAAATATATACAGTAAGGAAGTGGTTAACGCAAACAATAATTTTGCAGGTGACTGGCGCAAAGCAGAACAGGAACTCGAAGTTAAGGATGATCCGACATATGAAATGTCTACGCTCGGTCGGTTATTCGAGGGAGCAGCCAGCCGTTATAGTGACGTAGAGGCCCAGCTCTATAAGGGGGGTGTGTATAACCGCTCGTTAGTATCTGCTGGCGTAATCGATCCCTCGCCTCCCGAACGGTATTCGTCGATCACATACGGTGAGATGCAGCACATCGTTCACAATCTTGCGGCGGGCTTTCGTGACCTTGGCATCGAACCGGGGGACCGAGTGGGTATTTTTTCGAGTACGCGTATGGAATGGGCGCAGGTCGATTTTGCACTGCAAATCTGTGGTGCCGTCGTGACGACAGTGTACGCCGGCTCCTCACCGGAGCAGGCTCGATATCTCCTCAACGATCCTGACGCCACAGCAGTCATTGTCGAAAACGAGACGCTTTTAGAGCACGTGATTGCTGTTGAAGACGAACTCGACCTCTCGTTTGTCGTTTCAATAGACGATCTTACACGGTATATTGGCCGAAGAAATACCATTACACTTGGAGAGGTTTACAGAAGAAGTGACGACATAGTGTGGCCGCTGACACTCGAACGGTGGCTCGATTTCCGGGATGTCGACGATCTTGCGAGCATTATCTACACGTCCGGAACGACAGGCAAACCGAAAGGCGTCGAGCTTACCCATCGACAGTTCAGATCGAACGTCAACCAGGTCAGAAAGCGGCTCGGACCACGACCCGACAAACCAGCTGACATGCCTGTTTTCGACCCGAGCATGACATCGGTTTCGTTCCTTCCGTTGGCCCACGTGTTCGAACGCACTGCCGGTCATTATCTCATGTTCGCGTCCGGAGTAACCGTTGCGTATGCCGAATCGGCAGATACCGTGGCTAACGACTTCAGGATCGTCCAGCCAAATCTAGCAACGAGCGTTCCTCGTGTCTACGAACGTATCTACAATAGCATGCAAAAGCAATCGAATGAATCGTCGATCAAAAAACGAATCTTCGACTGGGCGGTCAGGATCGCCCGCGAAGAAGCCAGATCCGACACCCACAGTCGGATTCACCGGCTCAAGCACTTGGTTGCCGATCGATTGGTCTACAGCAACGTGAAAGAACAGTTGGGTGGGAATATCGATATGTTCATCAGTGGTGGTGGAAGCCTCTCGAAGGATCTCGCCGAACTGTTCATGGGAATGGGTCTCCCAATCGCAGAGGGATACGGCCTCACGGAGACCGCCCCCGTTGTGAGTGTGAATCCAATCGAAGATATTCGGCCAGGCACGCTCGGACCACCGCTGACCGGTGTGGAGGTCGCATTCGATGAGTCTACAGTCAACGAAGGGCAAAAACATCGTGCCTCGGGGACAATTGGGGAATTATTGGTTCGTGGACCGAATGTGACTGAGAAGTATTGGAAGAATCCAGAAGCCACGGAAGCAGCATTCACCGAGGGTTGGATGCACACTGGAGACATCGTCGAACAGACAGAAGACGGCTATCTCATCTTCCACGACCGACTCAAGCAAATTCTTGTTCTTTCGACTGGTGAGAACGTCGCACCCGTCCCGATTGAAGATGCATTCTCTACCAGCAACCGAGTTAAGCAGATAATGGTCATTGGTGACAACGAGGAGTTCGTCAGCGCACTCATTGTCCCAGATTTCGACGCGATCGAACAGTGGGCTACTGAGAGACAAATCAACCTCCCCAATAATCGTACCGCAATTTGCCATAATTCGAATGTTAATAAATGGATTTTAGAAGATGTTAATATAGTCAATAACCAGTTCGAATACGACGAACAGATAAAAGTGTTCGAACTTGTAACCGAAGAGTGGACACCGGAAAACGATCTTCTTACACCGTCGATGAAGAAAAAGCGCCGAAACATTCTGGAACGCTACGCCGGACAGATTGATCAAATATATGCTGGGACTCAATCAGTTCAATTAGTGCCGCGTTAAGGGGCACCAAAATCATGCTGGCCGCCATAATCACAGGCACGCGCGGCCAGAAGACGGATACAAAATTATACAGATAGTCAGGTGCCGAGTTTTTATTGTCCTTTAGGACGGAGTTTTATGCCTGTGAACAGAAGAACTTCGGCGAATACGTTCGAGTTAGTTACTCTGTCGGATGAGTTGGTCATCAGAGGCTTGGAAGGGCATGATTGAACTATATGCTTTTCGAGATCATCATATGGATGATAAAGTTGACGAGTCGGCGAAGATAGTGGATTCTCACATCGGCCAATCGATGATTCGTGAGTTCGTTACCGTCCACGATTCGACGATCGGTGATGATTGTGAGATGTACGAACGTTCATCAATCAAAAAGTGTCGAATTGGTGATGATGTCGTCATCAATGCCGGAAATTTTATCGAAAACGTTGAAATCGGCAACGAAGTTCAAATTGGCCCGAACAGCAGCATTGTCGGAGTCACACACAATCTCGGGGAGACAGGAATGGAACTCCACAATGATGTGTTTGAGCGGATAATTTTACATTCTGGGACGTTTGTCGGTGCTAGAGCGGTTATAATGCCTGGTGTTGAAATCGGTAGCGATACAGTCATCTCTGCAGGAGCGATCGTTACAGAAGATATCGGTGAGAGAAAAATTGTCGTCGGTTCGCCACCGACTCAGCAGGTCATCGATCTCTCAGATTGGATTTAGCTGACAGTCCTACACTTTCGCTTGGTGGACGGTAACGACACAACAAGGTATGATAGAGACATGATGTGTATTCAGGACGATTCTTGAAACTAATGAGAGCCCGAGAATCTCAACGAAACTACTGTACAAGTATTAATTGTTCGAGAAGACACAGAGTACGCTGATGAGTTTCATGTACTCTACGGAAACGTCCTCTCGAAACTTCTACTGATCGTGGTGACCGCCCTTCTCGTGTTAAGTCTCGGTACGTAACTGGCACACTAGTAACAGTCGGTCTACTCGGTGTTGTTGGCGTCCTCAACGCGTTTGATCTCGTTTTCGGTGAGATTGCATATGCGTTCTCACCCATACATCGAGTACAACTGTCCAGTAGACGGTTGGCTGTCGTGACTCATTCATTCTGCAAAGACGGTTCAGATCCGTTGCATCGATAGCCGCCAGTTACCGAACATGTTCGACTCAACGATCACTATAGCTGCCCTCGTTTGATGCACTGTGGAATCATCAACTATTGAATCATCGGAGAACCAAGCAGATGATCAGACTCGATGGGGAGAGGTCATTTCTCGCAAACGGACGATGCGCGCGCTGCTAGGCGTAGAGGGCATATCATTCGTCCTTGCCGCTATAATTCACGCAGGGATGCTCGTTCAGGGATATGCGCATCGAGAGGCGATGATCGCCGAGAGCGTAATTGGTGCTGTGCTGCTCGTTGGAGTAACGATAACGTGGATCCGTCCACATGTGACGTTTTCCATCGCTGTTGTCGTGCAAGGGTTCGCACTCTTGGTGTCACTCATCGGAGCGTGGACGATCATCGTCGGGGTCGGTCCTCGCACGGTCCCGGACATCGTCTACCATGGTATCATTATCGTCGTGCTGATAGTTGGCCTTGGAGTAGCATGGCGAGCACGCGGAACTGAATCAGAATGAGTAATGGAGTAAATACGTTGTGAGAGTAAACGATGGATTAGCACGCCAAGCTGTGGTTCGAAGTGACTGGTAGATCTATTGAAATCTCTGCAACGTGGATACTGTATTTGTAAGTAACTATTGGAGAAGATACGTATCCGCTCTGTCTGATAGCACATATCAATAAGCGACTGTGGTTTGGACGAATCAACACGTGGCTGTGTATCACATATTAATATCCATGATATAGGACAATTAATAAACTCACGAGGCCTATTACCACTAGCATGCGATAAAACCACCTTTCGGTTGTAGGATCATCTATAATCTTACTAGTGGCGATACCGACGATTAGCGATACAATTAGTACGAGTAATTGTAAGAGCAACGACTGGAGATTCATATACGTTACAGGATAATCAGATACTTATAATTCACCTGAGGTTGAGAAGGAACAATTTCTAATGCGTGGCGTCTCTCGAGATCTGGCTCGTCAGTCCAAATTTCTCAGGTAGCTGTGCACGATGAATCCATTTAGCCGACTTCTGATCCCATCGTCTCACGACGCATTTTCAGGACTTGCAGTGATAGTCGTCAGCCGGCGTCAGAACGTAATTTCGAGATATCCCACAGATACGCTTAGATCACCTGATACGCGAATGATCGGTGCATCTTTGATATAATTCTGAGATTCAATCGGTAATCTTTAAAATTATGTATCATACAGTAAGAGTGTGCCGTTTACGCTCTACCACCTCGGTCCAGTACTAGTGTTTGGCCTTCCGTTTCGCAATCGGATTGATCTTGCGACACTCTGCATCGCCAGTGTGGTCCTCGATACGTGGCCAGCACTCGTGTTGTTCGGAGTATTACCAGGTCCGTATCACTGGATCTGGCACACATATCTGGGAGCAGCTGTCATCACTGGTATGCTCACGGGTGGGATCGTGCTCGGTGCACGCCGATTCCCAACACAATTTGACCGGTTTCGAATTGGCCAGAGAAAACGCACAGAGATTGCCAGTACCGCTCTCGTGGGTACATGGCTCCATGTCACGTTCGACAGTATCACACATCCGACGATGAATCCGTTTACTCCAGTAGTCGGCAATCCATTCTCAGTCTACCTTTCCCCCATGTATTTAACTCTTTTTTGTGATATTACCCTCATAATCGGCCTTGCTTGGCTCGTGATGCTGTATACGATCAATACACGATCCGCAGAAGAGACCTCACGAACGCCGTCCAGCACGTCCTCAGATGGGTTGGTTGCGGTTGGGCCTCTACAATTGATGAGCAGCTCTATCAGACACCGGCTGATTGGAACCATCATTGTCTTCATCAGCGTTGGTGTGCTTCTGCTGGTTGATCCAACGCACACCGTCATCCGAAGTGTCACATGGAGTGTTGCCGGTGGAGTCATGCTGTTCAACGGACTGTACCTCACCGGAATTCGATTCCAGTGGACCGATTGAATTGCTCGACAGTGGCGGGTCGGATCGCTACACCGGGAGACGTTCGATATGAACGGATTAAGGGAACAGACAGGCAACGACATCAATGCCAGCGACGTTCAGGAAAACGGGGACCAAGACCGGGAGCAGGGCAGCGATCAACGAATAAACGCCGCCTTTCGCTTGGCGACGACCATACGCGGGTGCTGCATCTGTCCGTCGCACGCCGTCGCTGCCAACCAGTTCGGTTGATCCAGCGTTGTCAAGCCCAACCATCATCCGAAGCAGTCCCTTCAATATGAAGTACATCGAGATCAGTCCCAACCCAACTGTCAGAAGTTGTGCGAGATTGAACGTCCCCGAACACAAGACTTGTCCAGCTTCCGAGACGCCGACCTGCGCTACCACCGGCGTTGCCCCCAGTGGTAAAAGCAGTCCTGCTGTAAGGAATAATGAGGCAAACAGATCATGCCGACCGGGCTGAAACACTCTCCAGCGAAGAGCGCGCCAGCAACACAAAAATCCTGTTCTCAGTGTCGTAAGACAGTCAATGATGCTAGATTGAATCATATGATTTTCTTTTTTAGTTAATAGAAAAATCTACCGAAAAATATTGAGATAAGTAAAATGGAGTTGATCGGAGAGGTTCAGCGAGTGATCCCTCGCTAGGAGGACACCGAATACACCACGGAGAATCCTCCGAACAGCGTTTCGATAACGAGGAGAAGGAAGCCCACGACGACCATCGTCGTACAGCTCCGGGAGACCGAACACTGGTGCTGATTCTGGTGACAGCAAGAGCATGAGTACGCCGAACATCCCACCGAATACGTTCACTGAGAACTCAAACGAGAATTCCAGCCACTTCGCTGAGATTCCCAGAGTAGTCACTCGACAACCGTCACGTCGAACTTCCCTCGCCAGCGGTATCGCCGGCCGCCCCAGACGAATGTCCGACGGACGAGCCCATACAGAATGAGAGGAACGAACATGAATAGCGCTGGGAAAGCCAACATAGCAGTCCACCGGCGGACGCCCAGAATCTCATTGACAGCGAAATGTAGCACCGTCAGTACCGTCACAGCAAGGAGCGGGGCCAAGAGCGCACTTGCGAGCACGAGTAGTGAGACGAGACACGTCCCTGCGATGGCAATGGGGAAATGCCATTTGAGAATCTGGGTCCACCGGACCGGGCGTTCGACCGCCTCCCGGATGGTTCCCCCGATATGGACATTGTGTGTCCGTTCAACCGTCGTCACCTCGAGATACTCCATGAGGAGTCCGTCGTCGCTGACAGTCTGTCGCAGTTCATCGAGAAACGTGGTCTCGTCGATGTCGTTTCGTTCGAATACGACCGCGCCGCCCCAGATTTGGTTGCCGAGGTAGAGGGGAAGTGAGCCAGTAGAAGCGTACAACGGTTCGAGCAGTATCGACAGAGGATCACACCCAACGAAGTACGGCACCTCCGATACCGGCCCATGGTCCTCGTAGTCAGCGTTGAGGGTCGCCAGCCAGTCCGGAGGGTGGTGAAAATCGTCGTCCGTCCAGACGAGACGGTCGTAACGCGCGGCCTCCATCCCAGCAGCGATCGCGTTGGCCTTCCCCGAACAGCGCTCTGGTTCACCGGCAGCGATGAATCTGACTCCCTCGGGGATGTTGTCCCGCTCGGTGACGGGATCGTTTGCGCCGTCGTGAATGATTAACAGCTCGTCGTTCTCGAGCTGGGCGGCCAACTCTGTGCAGGCGTCGGTCCACGTTGTGGTCGGTAAGAGGACGCTCGTCGGGTAGTCGGGCATTGCGACTAGAACTTCTCGTTCGGGGGCGGTGAGCCCGCTGCCGGCGATCCATGGATCCTTATGATCAACGGCTTTCGGGTATCATCGCTTGCACATCAACCACCAGGACACTCGTGCCGTTACTCCGAATTTTTAACCGTTCCTTCAGTCATTCTTCGCCAGAGGAACGGGAATCGCCGGGTAAGCGAGAGACCAATTCTCGTCGTCATATCGGGCGTGATCACCGGCTCAGTCGAATAAATCTTTTCGGCCAACGTGCGGCCGACTTCCTCGGGTTCGACCGTCATCCACTCTGGATACTCAAGCTCGGCAGTCATTCCCGTGTTCGTCGACGGTGGAATCATCAACGTACACGAGACGTCTGTGTCCCGGAGTTCTAGCCGGAGTGAGCGGACAAACGCCTTGATGGCACCTTTCGTCGCGGAATACCCGGTCAGGCCAGCGTGCCCGGTGTCCGCCGTTCCAGAGCACATGTTGTGGATGATTCCGGTCTCTTGCGCTCGCATGTGCGGGAGGACCGCCCGAATTAGTCGCTGATAGCCGAAGAAGTTGACCTCGAACTCACGACGAGTGTCGGCTGGTGAGCGCTCCTGAAAGAAACCGACCCGAGCGACACCTGCGTTGTTGACGAGGATGTCGATTCGACCCCATTGCCCAATAATTTCGTCCACTGCCGTGTTCACGTCGTCGGTGTCGGTGACATCGCACTCGTAGTATCGAACGCGAGCGGACAGATCGTCGTGGACGTCGAGAACGTTGTCACCGTTTATATCGAGGACGGCAATCTGACGGTTGTCCTCGGCTAGGGCTGTCAGCAGGTGAAAGCCGATTCCATCGTTCGCACCAGTGAGGACGATAACCTCCTCATCAGTCGGCGTCGTCATACGCTGGATCGTGTCCGAATGGTGCTGAACGACGATCGTCGATATCCACGGGCTGGATTCGTCCGCTGTCTGTAACGGTTCACACGGCCCAGAGAACGGTCAACGAAGCGATTTTGGGAGGCAAACCAATGACGGACGTCTAACCGATGGGAGCGGGTTTGGCCATCTGCTGGGCGTTCGATGTTTCCGTGAGCGACCCCAGCGCGAGGGCACTGTTCACGATCGGTCAACTCCCAATGAGTGCCGAGTGAGATTGCTCGCTTGGCTCCGGTGTTGGGACCGGCATCCGCTGTCTTTGCGATCGCGTATACGAAATCCATTGGTTATCACTCCTCACTCAGGTGCGATGAGTGTGCTGCCGGTGATCCACGAACACTTTTAGTCACTGACTTCAGGGATGGCGTCCCATCAAGGCGCATGCGCTATGTCACCGTCGTGGCTTATCCCGACGAGAAGGGAATTAACCAGCTCGACCGACGGATCAACGAACTCGGCCTCGAGTACCGGGCCATCCACCGCATGGAACTTCTCGACGACGACACCGTTGCGATGTTTGCCGAGGGACGCGGCGACATTGAGGGACTCCGACAGATTCTGTCTGAATCGTCTGGAGTTCACGAGTTCTCGATCACTGGCGACGATGACGGGTTCTTCTCCTATTCGCACTATGTGGCGGACGACCTGACCCGGATGCTCATGGAAGACCGACGCAAGTCGTCCTACTTGATCGACATGCCGGTCGAATACACTGACGGCGGGCTCCGGGTGACATACATCGGAACGGAGGCAGCCTTCACTACTGCACTCTCCGAACAGCCAGAGGGAGTCAGGATCAAGATCGAACGGACCGGTCCGTACACACCCGGATCTCGCCACGTCGTCTCACAGTTAACCGAGCGCCAGCGCGAGGTGCTCCGAGCGGCAATCGATCTCGGCTACTACGAGGAGCCTCGCAAAACGACTCACGACGAGATCGCGGCGGCGATCGGGCTCTCCGAGACGACCGTTGGTGAGCACCTCCGGAAGATTGAGGCGACCGTATTCTCGTCACTCCACGTCGGTGCTACCGATCGCTGAAGCGACCAACCTCAGTTTTGATACGGTGAGCGACACAGCCCGATTCATCTAACAATCTATCAACGGCAACAGAACCAGAATATACACAACGGATCCCATCACCATTGCTTCTATGCCACAAACCGTTGATGAGCTCCGAAACGAAATTCGACGCGCCGTCGGAAGACACGAGCGGATTGAGTCGACAGCGTTCACTAAAGAAGCTCTTGCTGCACTCTGTACCACCGTAAGCTACGATATCGATACGAACAGTCTGCCAGCGAAACCACAGATGCGGGCTGGTATTCTCTGGAAAATCGGTGAGTTGGACGATGACGATCCAGACAAGACTGCGCGGCCCTTCCGGAAAGCAGAACTCGAAGCGATCGCAGCTGCGTTAGCTGAATTATAAGATACTACGCCTCCCTCCTTAGCGACCGGTGGAGGGAAGATATGGAATCCGTCTGGTGATTTCCGTTCAATTCGACAGACGTGCGATCGCACCGATTGAACAAGAGAATACGATGCTCACCACATCGCGTCCGTCGTCCAAACTACACAAAGCGTGCGGGTGAGGAAGAGTGGTGGTCACGACTCATATTCTTCCTCTCGTGTGCTCCGTGGAAATTTCACTAGAATGCTAATTCCTCAGTTATGCAATCAGAGCGTCTTTCTCTCACACTGCGGCGTGAGCAACACGTTTACTCGGGGATAGCATGGTCTAAACGTTGAAAGCGAGCTTCCCACTAATCTGTACAATCCGTCGGCTGCCAGCACCGATGACGAACGCTCCGACACCCATACCGACGAAAAACAGGGTAATACTGAGGGTTCCAGTCAGAGTAATCGGATAACTAATCGGACCTAGACTAGCATCGATCAGCATTGCGATGATTCCTCCGAATGCGAATGCAACAGTCATCAATGCACTCACGAGCAGTCCGTCGTTGAGGTAGGCATTGAGCGTCGCCACACCGAGTGCGATCACCACAGGACCGACCATAAACGGAAAAGTGTCCGGGAGCCCACCGAGCACGACAGCAGAGTACACCACAGCACTGAACAGAAAGAGAACTGCTGCGAGCTTGGAGAATTGTCGAGAACGATACTGGTCACGACCGACGAGAGCGGGAGAACCAATGATATTCATAGCAATATTCTCTGAATGCTATCGTAAATATTTGTTGTTTTATATGAGATAGATTCTGTGTATGGAATGTGATGCGTTCCTTCGTTTTATCTGCCAGGTTAGTACTTAGGCCACAGTACAACGAGACTTGATCGAGAGGGCAGTGACGATTATCTCCAATGACCCAATACAGTTAGGTTACATCATCCGGCCAAGATCGAAGTCGTTCAGGAACGAATACCGAAGAGTCTCTCTCCGATATATCAGGGTAATAACGACCGTTTCTCGATATCGATGGTGACCTTCGGATAGAACTCAATCCAGTCCTCGGCGTTCCCTGTCCGGTAGGTGAGCGGAGTCTCATCGAAAAATCCCCGGAGCGTATATGTCCCAGGACCAGAGAGTCGGTCTCCCTGAACATCGTATTGTTCGGTGATTGATTTGTCTGCATCTAGTGAACGAACGAGTAGTTCGTCATCGATGCGCGCACCAGTTGCCGACACTTCAACCCGATCTGTCTTGGCGTACTGATCCGATACGAGGAGGAGGCTCATCGGTCCATACTCACCAGACGGTGCCAGTCCAAAGAGGCCCAGTGGCCAGATGCCAGTATTCCTGACACTGACTGCCTTGTCCCCGGTATTTCGTAGCGTAACATCGAGCCGGGCGCTGCTGTCGATTGTTGCGGCAGCATCTGCGATTGTCAGATCGAGTGAGAGTGGCCCTGTCGTGTCGGCGACAGTGACGTTGGTGATGGTGTACTCAGTGCTGCCCATACATCCCGCGAGGCTCGCCACTGTTGCGGTTGCCAGCCCGAGGAAGTGGCGACGCCTCATCGTGTCACCTCCCCTGTGCGGATTGAGTCGTCTGTAAGCTCAACGAAGATGTCCTCCACCGTTGCATTGGCCGTAAGATCGAGTCGATCTCGAAGATCGGCCAGCGTCCCTTCCTCGACAAGTTGGCCCTGATGGAGAATGCCAACGCGGTCACAGACCAGTCCGACCTGTCCAAGGACGTGACTGGAGAAGAATACTGTGGCGCCACGCTCTGTCTCGGATTCGATGATATCACGGATGAGCGCCACACCGTGAGGATCGAGTCCGGTAAACGGTTCATCGAGAATCAGGAGATCTGGCTGTCCGACAAGGCTCATTGCGAGTGCGAGGCGTTGCTCCATTCCCTGTGAGAACTCATCCGCCGGCTGATTGATAGCATCGGAAAGCCCGACTCGTTCAAGCAGTGCTCTGGGATCGTCGTTGGTCTTCTTCGTGTCGATCACTAGCCGGAGGTGACGACGGGCCGAAAGATCACTGTAGGTATCGAATCGATCGGGGAGAATGCCAACACGCTGATGACAGGCAACGACGTCATTCCACGGATCGTAGCCGAGAACCTGTGCTGTCCCATCGGTCGGCTTAGTGTAGTTCATCAGTAGATTAATCGTCGTCGACTTGCCAGCGCCGTTAGGGCCGAGAAAGCCGTACACCTCACCCTGGTCAACAGTTACACTGAGGTCGTTGAGAGCAACAGTGCTCCCGTACCGTTTCGTAAGGCCGTCAGTCTGGATGGCTGGTGGTGTCACACTAAGTCCCTCCGTTCGAAGTGATAGCGAGCGAGTCCGAGCGGTACAATAAGCCAGAGCAACAAGACGACAAGTCCCGATATCTCGTGCAAGTAGAGTGGGACCGCATCCGCCTCGAATGTTGCCTCGACGACGTACACGTTGACACCTATCCTAGGTTGAAGCTTCATGATCACAGAATCGTAGCCTGCACCCGAATTTCCGACACCGAGAAGCCAGTTCGTGAGGACCCGGTACGCTCTCCCGGGGGAGATCCTGAGCAGTGCGAACAGCAACCCGTCAGCCGATGTGTTGAAGGTGTCGGCTGCTCGTCCAGACAGGTTGCTGTAAATCATTCCCGAAGTGGTCTTCCAGAAAATCGTCAGCACGAGATAAACGATACCGACGATGATACCGGTCGCACGGACTGTGCTTGATGTCACTGCCGAGACAGCTGTAGCGACAGCGACGAGTACGACGATATACAGAGCTGTCGCAAGGAGTATGGCGAGGAACAGAAGTGGTGAAAAGAGACCGAACCGAACGAGACCGATGAGACCCAGGACGACTGCGGCCGCCGTAACAGGAATCGTAATTCCGGCACTTCGCCCGAGAACCTTACCAACGAGGACGTCAGTTCGTGTGAGCGGCAGTCCAAGGGTGAACTTTATGCTTCCCGATGTTCGCTCACCAACGATCGACTGGTAGCTCAATAAGAGAACACCCAGCGGAAGCAAATACGAGCCAGCGATCTGAACGAATCCGGCTGTTATGTCCGGACCCAGTCCATCCCATCCGGCGTAGCTTGGCCGATAACCCCAGAGAACGAGGAGAACGGCGAGCGCCCAAGGTCCTTTTGCGGTGAGGAGTGTTCGTGCTTCTTTTCGTGCGAGCGGAAACCACCGTGGAGGGTCCATATTACCCGTATGTACCACTGGCCAATAGTGGTGGCTATATCGACGCCTGCGATGTACCGGTGTGACGTGATTGATGGATTCGAAGATGAGCCGTGAGGGCAGAACGAACGGCATTGAAGATCATACCGAGGGCATCACCGAGTTTGCGCAGCATGCCGGTCGCCACAAGGGAGTAGGCTGTCGCCTCGAAACGGTCGTGTCACGCCGATCTTTTGGCGTTACTATTCCCTCGCGTCCGACAGAGTAGCCTCAATAAACGACTCCCAAATCGAATTCAGTCATTACAGCGCTAACACCGTAACGTATAGATCTTCGGTGTATGACCATATAGTCGGTTGGTATTGGCCCATGATGATGGCTCATCGGGTAGGAATGCTATGCCTTCGACGAAGGCTAATTGATGAACACTGACCGTCGGAAGTACGTTTACTGGGGCCGGCTTCGCCGTCGTCGCGTACTCGCGAGGACTAACACTCCAAAAGACAGCAACAGACGAGTCATCTGATCACTCATACATCAACCATCATTTCCTTTCACCGACGACTATTCATGTCCGGTAGTATAACAATTAAATACGCGATATATGCAGACCGATCAGAGCCGAACGTGGAATCAGTCTCCTGTAGCATCGTTTGTCAGTGGGGCAGTCCTCTTCTCAGGTATTGATGTTGCAATACCGTACGTGTTAGAAGGTCTCCGTGCTCCTCTTATCTTGAACTATGGAATAAGTATTCCACAGTGGATACTATTTGTCGGAGCAGCAATCGCTCTCGCCCTGATATACCTCCGACTGGGCGTGCCAATCGTACGATCGCGGGTCGGTGAACTGCTTTCCCAACGGGCAATCATCCTACAGACAGTAGTAGGCATACCTCTCCTGCTAGCGCTGGTGTATCTCATTGAGTTCGGGATGCTCCTTTCGATTCAGACAGTACACCTCGGAGTACTACGACCGCAATGGATCATTCGTTATCTCGCGTGGACGACGCACCTCGACGTCGTTTTCGGTGTTTGGGGTGGGCTCATGCTCCATTGGATCCGACACCAGAGTCGCTCATCAGGACCGCACACACAAAATCCGCCAAGAGACCGCCAGTGAGACAATGACCGGTGTGTCGATTTCAATGAATCGATTATCTCAAACGTATTTACACGAGATTGTGAGCACTCTCTCGTCGGAATCCACGGACGCACAAGCGAGAATTAGGGCGTTTCATCAATCGCTCCGATCTCAAATCAGACGACTGAATCCAACCATCACCGATGAGTCACACTGTTGCCTTATGTAACAAAGACGGTGTGTTCCCACCAATTTATTACATAAGGAACTATCACACAAATACGACAAAATCTGGTTACTCTGATGCGGTCACTATCGAATTAGAAGTGTACAGGCGACGGTCGTAGAAAATGTAGAACTGAATAAGAGAGTTATTTCCACACCTGTATGATTGAGTAGAATATGGCTAACGCCATAGAAACGATTCGTGAGGAGACAGAAGTCTTGGCGTTCGATCCGTGGGATACGCTCTCAACCTCTCAATTGCCATGAGAATCCGTATGGTGACTGGAGCCAGCAACCAGACATCATTGTCGACACTGATGAACTGGCCGACGTGCTAAACCCCCTGAAGGCGTCAGTAGCGAAAGAAATCCCCATCCACTCACCTGTATCGATGTGTATATCTGGATTTCTTTTGCAGATACAGAAGTCTACTGCTCTAACCAGATCATGCAGAGCAGCTCTAGATCACGAAGACCGGTAGATCGTCCTCGGTATCGGGATAGTTATCGACATCGTAGATGAGACCGACATCACGACCGGGAGACTGTCCGGATAGTACCCATCACTGAGTGACAGTGTCAATAATAAATATGTATTGTGACCCACTCTCAACAGCTAGTGGCTCGTCTCCAGCGATTTTTCAATCTCGTATTGGCAAGTATTATTTACATCGAAAAGGACAGTTTCGTTAATGACTCCCTCCAGACGTCGATTTCTCGAAGTATCCGGGCTCGCGCTCGCTGGATCGATCGGTAGCATGTTCGTTACCGATGGCGAAGCGTCCCGTTCTACCTCCACATACGAGTGGCCGATGACGCGCTGTGATCCTGCTGGAACAGGTCATCATCCCGAAGCGTCGGGACCGAAAGAAGGCGTTGATATCGCCTGGAAACACGATACGACAGACTGGTTTCTTGGAACTTCCCCACCGATTCGTCAAGCGAATACGATCTATGCCGTTGGTAACGGTCTGCTCGCACTCGACAGCAAAACGGGAGTGCAGCAGTTCGGACGTCGCGGTCCCTATCAGTCAAGTCCAGCACGAGCTCGGACTTCGATGTACAACACCGACACGCTCGCAGTGACTGCACCGTCTGGCGTCTTTGGGCTGAACACCGGCGGTGGATTCAGTATCCCGGTGCTAAACGAGTCTCTTGGTGTCGAGCGATGGGCAAAAAATGGTCCCTTGCCACCTAGCATTGGTTTCTTTGGCCCAGCGGACTCAATATCTCCAGTCGCTGCTCGTGGAACAATCTACACTCCACTCCCAGGGACGAATTCAGTTGTGGCACTCGATCCGAACAACGGGGAGATCTTGTGGCGTCGGACACATCACAAGGACGACGCGGTGAGCACCGAGTTCAACCGACCTGCCGTGAAAGACGGCGTCGTCTTCGTTACAAACTGGCCCTATCAGGTGACTGCGTACCACGCTGATACCGGCGAGCAACACTGGCAACGCGAACTCGATGAACAGATGCTCCATCCGCCGGTCGCAACCGAGGACGGTGTCGTCGTCCCGTCTCGAAGCAAGGTCTATTTGCTCGACGCTTCCGACGGGACAGTTCTGTGGAAACGCACTCTAGACGGAAATGCTGTTGAAAGCACCCCGGCGGTGGCCAACAAGACGATCTTTGTCGCCGATGAACGGGAGTCGCTCCACGCACTCGATCTCACGACAGGGAAGCCGCTGTGGACGACACCGTTCAATGGTCCGACAGCACCAGTCGTCGCTGACGGCATTGTATATGCGGTTCGATCAGCATTCTCCCTCGTCGCAATCGATGCCACATCGGGCGAGAAACGGTTTGAATATCAGCCGTCGCAAGTCCCGTTGTCGTCACCAATCGTCGGTGACGGCGTGCTCTATGCTGCCAACCGAAATCGTGTAATTGCCTTGGAGGAAGCGAAATGACGACGGAATCAAACGACGGAACGAACACAGATCCTGCGATGAAACATCCGAATACGTCGCTGCGGGTCCGAGATATTCTGAAAACCACCGGAATGCGCATTCGTCAGGATCCCGTTCTCTGTGCGCCGTTCGCAATTGTCGGGCTTCTCGTCTCAGTCGCCGACTGGCTCCGCAAGCAAGATCCACTCCCAGTGACGACACCCAACTGGTTCGAACAGACACTCACTGTCCAATACTCAATCTTTCCGATGGAGACCGCACGCACAGTCAGACGGATCGATGCACTATTCGACCTCCGACTTCCGTACTTTCTCGGTGCCGTCACGCTCGAACTTCTCGTTTTGCTGTCGGTCGGCGTCGCCGGCTGGATGACAATCACGCGTGCGTTAGATGGCGAGCGTCGTCTCGATTCGCTCATCAGATATCTTGGTATTCTGTCGATGATGGTTGTCTTCGCTCGTTTACTGGGGTCCCCAACTCTCAATATCGGTAGTTTGCCGCTCGGAGCACTGGTGCTCTTCGTCGTCGCGCTGGTATTGATTCGTCTATTTCTCTTTCCAGGACTGCTCGCCGCTGGCTATCAGTTCACGACGGCACTCAAGAAAAGCGTGCGAACGTCTCAGGGAAAACAATGGACCCTATTCTGGCTCATCGTCATTATTGGACTCGCGTCAGGGGGATTAGCACACGTTCCAATCGCAGGTGGCTTTTTGAGTGCGGCCGTCGTGGCACCGATCCACGCCATCTCGCTTGCCATTCTGATCCAACATGATGAACGATACGAGTAGTGCAGTAACGGCTGGTCTATAAAGCGATTGAATCGCCTGACAACACAGGTATTCTTTTCCAGTAAACAGCGATCGGATGTGGATGAATGGTCGTAAAAAACGAGAGACGAATATTCAAAGAAGAAACAGGCGCTCCTTCGGTCGGTACAACTCAGCAACAGTTCGTGATCGCCTGCCCGCTCAAGGAAGTAGCCAACCGACGCTTGATGAACAAGACGAGAATCCACCTCCACCAGAGTCCTTGAGTGTTATACTGTGTTCCTGTTCTCGTACAGTGCACGTCTTGATATCCGTCTTGATGTGGGTCTCATTATTCTCGAGATCTTCGACAATGTAGACCGTAACGTTCCCTGGTGTCCACCCGTCGATCGTCGTCGTCGCCTCATCACCAGGATCGATGGTAATTCGCTGCGTCGGAATTTCATCGTCAGTCAGTGTAACATTCCGGAATCCGTCTGGCCAAACCAACTGCGAGAGTGTTGCGAGCCGCCGTTCGCCATCGATCGTCGTGACTGCGAAATTCATGAGTAACGCAGATTGCCTGTCTTCGACGGTGTATGCAGTCACTCGGTGCGTCGTGTCATCTTTGTTTGTAACGGTCAGTGTCGGTGGCGCGTCGATCGCTTCACCGGCGGCCAGAGAGAAGCCGCCGAGGAGGATGAGAACGACGAGGAGGGCAGTCGTTCGTCGAGATGCCATACTGGTACTAAATAGGCATCACAGAAATAATACACACATCCCTATTGTGCAACCGACATCGGATACAGAGACACAAGAGAAGCTTGCTAGAATAATATTAAAAGACGAGTATACTTTAGATGAGCCTATTCTCCAACCCTCAGAAGAGTGTTCTATCTTCTATCACACCCGTCTCGATTTCGTCAGCGGTCCGTGACGACGGCCGCCAAAGGTGTACAGCCAGAGCAAAATGAGCCCGATCAGATAGGCACCAACCACTGGCAATGAGAAGATGAGCATCCCGAAGACACCCCCGGGGGCAGCGACCGCGATAACGCCGATGATGATGACCACTGCCTCACGCCAGTGCTTGATGATCAATCGGTACGGAAGGAATCCGCCGCGGTGGAGGAACAACAGCGTCGTCGGGATCGTCGCGAGCAATCCGATGCCAATAGTCGTAAAGAACACCAGCCAGCCAGCAGAATTGATCTGGTATTTAATCAGCATATTCGCCTGAATCGCATCGTACGCGAGCCACGAGATGATAGTCGGAGCGACCACTGCATAGCCAAGGACACTCCCGGCGAGCAGGACAATGAGCGAGGTGAACGACCACATGAACAGGATACCACGACCGCCACCAGCTCGGCTGCCCACAAGGCCGCGCTCTGCCAGCGCTGGCCACGCGTAGTAGAGGATCGCCGGCAGCGTAGTCGCCAGCGCGATGACCGCCGCGAGTTTAACGTCGAAGACGAGTGCTTCGACAGGGTGTAAGGCGACGACACCGACTTGGTCGGCACGAACTCCAGCAGGCAAGCGACTCAGGAAGTCCTCTTTCAGGATGGTTAGTCCACCCTTATACAGAGCGGTGAAAATCACACCCATGACGAGCATGAACAGACCGACAATCCGGAACATCTTCGAGGTGAGACTGCCGAGGATGAACTGGATATCGTAGAAGTAACCACCAATATCGTCTTCAGAGCGTTCGTTGTCCGTGAACGCGTTGACCATTCCCGTCGTGGTCTCTGTGACGACATCGCCGGCATTACTTTCAGCAGACTCGTTCGGCCCCGGTTGAGGAGCAGGAGGACGATTGGCAGGCGTACCGCCGTGACCGCTATCATTAACGGCAGCGGCACCAGCCTCGGTTGGATTACCCGAATACTCCTGTGCGGCGTCGAATCGATTAAGGATTGCTTGCGCTTTCTCGGGATCGTTCGCATCCATCGCCGCGCCCGCGTGTCCGAGTGCTTCGTCCTCGGTCATGGCAGTGAACGCTTCAGCTGGGGCGACAGCGATACTATTCGCGTCGAGGCGCGAGAGATCGAGTGAACTCGGATCACCCGTGCTCGCTGGCGAAGGTCCCGAATCAGTCGGATCGATCGTCCGGAATAATTGGATCAGAAATACGACAGCAGCGACAAAGGACCCAATCGTCACACCAAACACGATTGTAGCGGGTTCGCGTGGGAGTGCAAAGAGCCACTCAACGGACGGGAGCTCCGGTGCATTGTACGGGAGTTGTTGGAGATAGGCATTTGCACGAGCCCCGTATCCAAGGACAACACCTTGGTACGCGAGCATCCCCGTTAGAAGCGCACTGCTGAGGATGATATGTCCGTTCTTGTAAGCAATGAGAGGGAGACCGAATTCGTCACTCGAATACTTGATTGTGATGACGAACCTCGATAGAAAAAGACTGAATACGTAGAGCGAAAGGAGTGGAATCGCCATCAGAATCTGGGTGAACGGGTCGGGTGGTGAAAAGAGAGCACCAAGAACGAATATGATCACGACCGCATACCGCCACTTATCACGGAAGATTTCGTAGCGGACAACTTCAGTATACGTGAGCAATGACATAACGAGTGGGAGTTCCGCAGCTGACCCGATGGCTAACGATAGAAGCGCTAAAAAGCGAAACCAACTGACAAACGAGTAATGTGCTTCGAGGCCGGATTGGGCTGTATTCGAGCTGAGAAACTCGAATAGTAGCGGGAAGAATAGATAGTACGAGTAGGCCATTCCTGCGAGAAAGAGCAGGAGGACGGTGAGTCCGAGAACTACGAGCTTCCAGCGAGAAATAGACTTTTTTGGGAATAGCCCGCGCGCCCTGAGCGCATCACGGGAGACATAAAAAAGAACAGGAATTGCTACAAGTATACCACATATAAGTGACACCTTCGTCTGTAGGAGAACAACATCGAACGCGGTGATAGCATTAACAGATGCTTCCTCGGGTAAGGCTCGTTCTTTGAGGTAATCAAAACCCCATTTTCGAAGGATTTGGAACGTACCCATAAATCCGAGAACGAAGACGATAAACACCTTTTGAAGCTGTGATTGTGCTTCTGAAAGAATATCGCCCACGGCGGCACGACCGTTATCCACAGTCTTGAGGGTGTTCTCGTTAATCACGCTTGCCATAGGTCGTGTAAATCAGAGATGATTGTTTATCTTTTGTTTTTCATCCCGGTGCCCTCGTGTGATCTATACACGAAACCACCGATTAAATTTCATATACATAGTTACGCATATATTAATTAAATTATCACATACCTCTGATAGAGATAACCAGCACTCTAGTTCCCATCAGAAAATTTTAATATAGCTTCGATTACCCTCACATCGTTGTCGATTCCCTCGACGAGCATGTGTGGATTTCGTCCAGCACTTTGAGTAACAACTTAGTTTATGGAACAACCAATTATAAATAAAATATGTACCTATCTTAATAACATATGGGCCGAAAGACGACTTCTGTCACAGATCCAACCCATGAATTCGGAGAGAGCAGGACAATCAGATTAAATTACCATCCGACCATATATCCAAATTCTGTCACTACAGTTCTCGTCACCGCCATAGATGAGATGAACATGGACACAGAGCACATCGCTGAGTACACCAGTCTTTTTGAGGGGAGTGAGATCAAATGTCGAACATAGCCGTCCCGTCAACAATTCCGACGCTCTACCGGACGCTCGCGTCGCTGGACTCCTACGAACCGTCACCTGAAACTAATCGGCTATTCAGTCGTCTCGTCACTCTTGTGCTCTCAGATAACGGTTCGATCGATCTAGAGGAAACAGCTATCAACAATCTTCGGACAATCTGTGCAACTGCAGAGTACCGTCTCGAACGTCACTGGAGTGGCCGCATCGTTGAAAGCGACGACCCACAGACGACACTTGCACAGTTTCCGTACATCGAGAATTACCAACGGCTCGCAGTGATGGAACATGAGGGACTAGTAGAGACAGGGGCGTCAGTACCAGATCATACGGCGTTCGTAGGGGGTGGACCATTACCGCTCTCGGCGCTGTACCTCGCCAACCACGGTTGGTCTGGGACGATCATCGATCACAACCCAGAGGCTGTCGCGCTCGCACGAGCACTTATATCGGCGCTTGAAACCGATCTGTCGATCCATCTCGCTGACGGTGCTGTAGTGGATTACGCCGACTACGACCTCATTCACGTGGCCGCCCTCGTCGGCGGCACCGAGGGGGATGGCGTATTCGATCAGATCGAGGCGACAGCAGACACCGGATCGGTTCTACTTGCTAGGTCGGCCCACGGTCGTCGTCAACTCCTCTATCCACCGCTTCCCGACGATACGTTCGACCGTTTTCATCACCGCCAGACGGTTCGACCGCCAGACGGTATTATCAACTCGGCGGTGTACTTTCAGGTGTGAGCGACTCGACGGCAGCGTATAGTCACTCATCGTAAGAGCCCAATCATTCTTCGAGCGTCTGAAACGCATCGACCCGCATGCAAAATGTCTTCTGAATAAAGCCGCGTTTCAATTGGATTGTTTTGTGCGCCGGATTTGCGTGCTCTCCGGATCGTCGCCAGATGATTGTCCATCCGTCGTCGACGAATTCGTGGACGTCGGCGACAGTGAGGACGACCGTTTCAATCAATGTCTCCATCCACTCAATGGCTGCTGCTTCAGCTTTTCCCCGACACGCATGCTGTGATACTGTATCGGTACTTTCCCATCCATCCGAATGCCGCGTCTTCTCGACGATCACGACCCATTTGTCTTTGCCCGAAAATTCCTGTCGCTCGACGATGACGGAAATAGTAATCTCATCGAAGAGGAGGTGATCCTTCGATTCCCAATGAAAAGGCTGGCTTTTCGATTCCGCGTCATCTTTCCGTCGAAAATGTCGCACGTCCGTCATCGCAGGAACTCAACAATTGTGAAGGAGTATTATAATACTTACTGTGCAGTGATGGTTGTAGGGATCATTCTCCGATCCTTCTTTGGATCGACAGCAACGTGCTGTTGCTGACCCGTCACGAACGTAAAGGGTTTGTTTGATTTGTTTGAGACGGGCGCGAATGATCCTGTTTCTGTGTTACTATCCATCATACTTTAATCATCCGACAGTTGCAATACTCTAGTGCTATCTATTAGAAATGTATTTAACAATGATACATTGGTGCAGCGGATCAACTGATGAAGATGGTTTAGTTTACCATCGATGTGTGGCACCCTCAGCTACCACTATCTGTATAGGGAATATCTCCACGTAGGAAAATGCTCGCGAGAACAGCAAACATTCACCGAAACCAACAGACAGCTCTTCGTATGGCCCACACCAAATAGGTCGAGTCGTAACTATATCGCTCTCAGAGAGGGAGCCATTGGGTGGTAAACCCAGTTATATTGAAATGCCATCGATACTCCGGCCCATGCTGACTAATGCGCAGCTCGAGGACGAAATCGAAACACGAGCGCACCGATTGAATCTCTGGTGATACGAATGCGTACGGAAGCAGGAACTGCCCCATCCCATCGTGCTGTACAATAACATCACAGATCTTCTCCAGTACAGTAGTCACCCGTTCAAGATTATTCATATCGATGTAAGGCCGCAATGAGTCGAAACAGACGCGTAGCTCGGCCGGAGCGAAGCCATCGTGGGATTGTTCAAGCTCGTCGAGAGTTCGAAGAAGTGCTGTGTGAATCCCATCGAGTGATCCAGTCACAGTTGATAGCATCGCATCGGTCTCCGGGGGAGATGGACGTGGCACAGCAGATCGAACTGAATCATCGGTCGAGAAAACATGGGCTTGTTGTTCTGGTATCTGTGAATCTACTAATCGATCAAGAGCCGTCTGTGTTGGGCGGTCCGTGAGCACAAAAAGTACCGCTCGCTCCCGTGTCGCGTCGCCAAGCAAACACGCACTCATCACATCACGGATACGGTCTGGAACCGTCCCACACACGAGCAGATTCATTCCCGTCTGCTTGAGACGATTGAATTCAGACCGCAAGGCGATTGTGCCATCCGCTGCCGCCGAGACGCGATATCCATGGAAGAGAAACTCAACGGTACCCTCCTGTCGTGGTGTACCGTCTACTGTCGGCTGAAACAGGGCATTTAGCGCAGTTGGATTGATGACCTCGTGCAATCCCTGGTGGAGCTCTATTGGATCGATGTCGCTCGCTCGAGAAACACTCATAACAACCTCCCTACTCAGTGGCTGATCAGACTGTGACGTGTACTGAAACGTCTGAGAGGACGATTCAGGAGCCACATCTGCTTCTGTATCAGTACCGTTCAGGAGCATCAATCTCGGCTAAGGGTATACCCAAGTAAAAACATATTCAAAACACATTACCGCCTAGTATTTGGTCCACCATATTAATAATTATTTCAGATAACGTGACGGTGGGACACACGTGAGGAGACGATTCGACAAAATAGCACTCAGGGATCGCTCGGCCGATTCGATAATGGGATAGAAACCAGTGACAAGACGATCATAACTCATTTTTAAATTGTTGAGATAACATAATAGAGTGATGAACAAATTAATAATACTGTCTTTGTAATTGGTATTCTGTGACGGGTGAAAATTCCAATAAAGATGGAGAAGATGGTGCGGCGAAAAATCCGTGGACACTCGACAGACGAACTGTCCTACAACTCGGCGGCGCAGGTATTGCTAGCTTCGGGATGCTGGGAACGAGCTCGAACGTTGTCAGCGCAACAACGAATTGTGCCGATGGACCATTCGAGCGTGCGTACAGTGGTGAAACGATCTCATTGAGCGAGTTGTCATCTGACGAGACCCCAGACACAGACGATACCGCGAACGCAAGCCTGTCATCGAGTCCCCTCAATCCTCTGAGTGAGGACGAACGAGAGTCGAGACGCGCCGCGGTCCGAGGACAAAGACCGCCAACGGACGCACAGCAAGCCGACATGGAAGTACAGCGACCGAACGGAGATAGACTACGAGTCGGCGCCGAGTACGACGGAGTAAACGCAGAAGGAACCCGTGGGGGCGTGCCGTCAGATTCGCAGATCGCTACGAACGAAGAAAAACACATCCACGCACTCAACAGGCAAGTCGCTGTTTTCGATAAAGAGTCCGGCGAGCAACAACTGAAAGTCCAACTCGAAGACATCTGGGAGTCGGTTATTCCCGAACCGGATGGCGGGTTCGTCTCTGGGTCCCCATTCGTGTTCGATCCACGAGCGCGCTATGATCGCAATGAAGACCGATTTATCATTGCTGCGGTGCAGTTCCAGCAAGGCATTGCAGAAGACGGGAGTGTCATCGATCGCGAAGAGATTGAGGAAGGAGCAGACAAACCTGGTCTCGGCGAAGACGAAGACGCGAGCACTGCTGAAGAAAGTACTCCCGATCCTCGGCCTCCAAAGGGCTATTTCGTCGTCGCGGTCTCTGCAACTGATGATCCGACCGGAGAGTGGCACGTCTATCGGCTCCCGCCCGAAAACGCGGACGGTCCGGACAACCTCGGACTTGTCGACTATCCAACATTAGGTCTCGACCGCGATGCGATCTATCTGACGCAGAACTTTTTCCCCAACGACGGCAGCGACGTTCGGGTGTCGATGGTCACCCTCGACAAGGAAGCAATGTACGACGGTGAAGCGATCACTGCTCACCACTTCGACAACTTGGACAACCCGACCGACGACTATCTGGATTTCACCGTCCAACCAGCGCTTCAGCCATTCTCGGGTGGAAGTGATGGGACGTACTACATGGTAAATAGCGTGTTCCCAAAGACTCAGGAGACACCTCTAGCCAGTACACTCACCTTCTGGGAGGTGACTGATCCGATCGATGATCCCTCACTCGAATGCTTCATTGTAGAGGTTGATCCCTACACCAGTCCACCGAACGCTCGGCAACCAGATTCCGATACGTTCATCGACCCTGTCGGCCGCCGACTGATGAACGCCGACTACAACGCAGAGACGGGGTCGCTCTGGACGGCTCACGCTACCGCCATTGACTGGAGCGGCGACGGGACGCTCGTATCGGCTATCCGGTGGTATGAAATTGATACTGAATCGAGATCACTCGTCCAGAGCGGGATCTATGGTGAACCTGGGCATTCGTATTTCCTCCCAACGATTGGCTCGAACGATGACACCACGATCATCGCTCACAACGTAAGCGGCCCCAATACCTTTCCGCGGATGGACGTCGCAGGGCGGACCGAAGGCTTCGTTCAGAATCAACTCGAAGATGCGGTGGTCATCGAAGCAGGCAAATCGCGCTACGATTACGGCGAGGGGATGGATGTGATGCGTTGGGGGGACTATAACGGAATCTCGGTCGATCCTCAGACCGGTCACTTCTGGACGGTGAGTCAGTATTCGCCCGATATCAACATCCCACCAGAGGCCGAACGCCGAGATCCGTACCACACTCGTATCGCAGAAGTGTCCTTCGATTGGTGGTTTGATCACGATCAATGAGACGGTTCTGATGGGGTCGCGCTCACCTGACGACGCTCTGTAACAGGCGGAGCGCTCACCAATCGGAGCGAGTGCCTGATCATGGCGCTCGATGACCGAAATCTGTGGCGGGACAGTGACCAACTTCGAGTACTCATCAAAAGAAGCGATGGATAGCCCACCATCATTGATAGTATCAGACGAAAGTTAACTCAGAGACAAACTGACAAAGGAGGTTGAAGGGAGATTTATGTGGGTTCGAAGGACAACATTTGGCATGCGCCGAACTCTCATCCTCGCGCTCATCTGTTTGCTCGCGCTTGCAGGGTGTAGCTCGTTCGCTGGGGAAGGATCAAGCGCTGCATCGACAGCGAATAAACCGATAACGTCGACCGAAGCAACGATAGAATCTACGTCATCACCTTCACTTCCGTCGACTGCGACGGCTCCACCAGGAGCCGAGATGCCACTGGGAACAACCGATCGTACGGAACGGCGAGCGTTCGTCACACGCGTGATCGACGGCGACACGGTGAAAGTCGAGTTTGCTGAGGGTGGCACCGATACCGTAGAGCTTGTCGGCGTCGACACACCCGAAATGACGCCTGATACCGTGCGCCCCGGTGAGTATGAGGGTATCCCAGACAACCAGGCCGGACGAGATCATCTCTCCAATTGGGGCCAGCGAGTCGAACAGTTCGCTGTTGATGAACTCACGGAGGCGTCGGTTCGTGTGATCTTCGATTCGAAGACTGACCGGCGTGATCCAAACGGGCATCGACTCGCGTATATCTACGTCGGTGATGTGAACTTCAATCGTGCACTCCTTGACGGAGGTTATGCCCGCGTAGATGACTCGTTGTTCTCACTGCGCGAGGAGTTCGAGAGCACTGAATCACACGCACGATCGAACGATACCGGCTTGTGGGCATTTCAGGATTGAATCATATTTCCTCCTCTCGATTAGTGGTCTGGCCAACGATTGGATCCGAGAGACGTACTGAGACGAATAGTAAATCTCAGAGTGGTGCTCAAACGACTGTTTTCACAGCAAACAACCGTCGTACTACCCGTGTCGATGCTCGCAAGCCAGTTGTCCCTAATCGGTATGTACGAAGCGTCTCTCAACCGAATAGGCAGCATAAATTATTTAACCAATATGTTTAATATGGCGCAGAGCATACGATTAACCAGATGGTTGAACAACCGCCAGACGACCTGGATCTCGACTCGGTCTTTCAGGCGCTGGCACATCCCATCCGCCGAGATATCCTCGAACAGCTCGCCGGCGGTCCCGAGAGCGTCAGTGAGCTGGCCGAACCCTACGATGTCTCGTTGGCTGCGGTTTCCAAGCATCTACGAGTGCTTGAGGATGCGGGCTTACTCGATGTCGAGAAAGACGGCCGGGTTCGCCGTTGCCACCTCGACGCTGCGCCCCTGAGCGAGGCGTTTGGATGGCTCACACGATACCGCATCTTCTGGGAAGACCGGTTTGACGCGTTGGCCGACCATCTGGAGACCGAAGACCAATGACAGACAACGCTATCGACGAAACCAGAACCAACGTGACAGACACGACCCTCACCCTCCGCCGGACGTTCGACGCGCCACGAGAGCGCGTTTGGCGAGCGTTCACAGATCCAGACGAACTCGAACAATGGTTCGTGCCCGAGGGTATGTCAGCGGAGGTTCATTCCCACGAACTCAAGCCTGGCGGCTCAATGTCCATCGTCTGGACGGACGGAGAGCATCGTATCGACAACGAGGGATACTACATCGAGGTTGTCGAGAATGAACGACTCGTTTCTGGCGAGGAAACCGAGGTGGGAGAGCTTCGTCTGACCTACGAATTTCGGGAAGTCGAGGATGGTACGGAAGTTATCATTACACAGGTATTTCCAGAGGAGATCCCCAATGGTGCTGCCGATGGCTGGGCGGGCATACTCGAAAATCTTGCGGAGATAGTCGAGGGAGCTGTAGCAGAACACACCCAGACCGAGGAACAGAGCGTGACCGTAAATCGCGTCATCGGAGCCCCACCCGAGCGGGTCTACAACGCATTCGTCGATCCAGACGAACTCGCCGTGTGGCTTCCGCCGGAAGGCTTCTCCTGTGAGGTTCACGAGTTCGACGCCTCGGAAGGTGGGACGTTTCGTATGTCGTTTACTGCCGATAGTGAGGAGCTGGAACCGTATGCCAGAACATTCCACAGGACGTACGAGGAACTGACGCCGAACGAGCGAATCGTTTACACTGAATCGTTCGAATCCGACGACCTGGGAATGGCAGGCGAGATGACGACTACGGTCACCTTCGAGGACGATCCCGATGGGACCGACCTCACCGTTCGTCAGACGGGAATGCCAGAGAAGATCTCACCAGAGAATGCTGAGGAGGGCTGGACTGACTCGCTCGGTAATCTTGCAAAGCTAGCGGAAGATGCATGAACAAAATCGAAACCGACGAGACGAGTGTAACGATCCACCGCATATTTGGCGCTTCACGCGAGCGCGTGTGGGAAGCGTGGACTGATCCCAAACAGGTGGCTCAATGGTGGGGACCGGACGGTGTCACCAATACCGTCGAAAAGATGAACGTGCGACCGGGCGGCATCTGGCGGTTCATCATGCACGGCCCTGACGGCGTCGATCATCACAACAAGTTTGTCTACGACGAAGTCGTGGAATCTGAGCGTCTGGTCTACACCCACCCTCCGAACGAAGCGAATGGCTTTCTGGGGTTTCAGGTGACAGTGACCTTCAACGAGTACGACAACGATAAGACCAATCTCACATTCCGGATGTGCTTCGAGTCGGCTGCTGAACGCGAAAAGCTGGAAGCGTTCGGAGGGACAGAGGCAGCAAACCAGACCCTGAGCCGTCTCGCCGATCACCTGACAAAGGGTGACAACAGCGGAGAAAGCTAATATGGGTATCGTCACTGTGGATGTGTCCATGTCGCTGGATGGATTCATCGCCGGACCGAATGATAGCCAAGAGAATCCTATCGGCGACAACGGCGAGCGGATCCACGAGTGGGTGTTCGATCTGGCAAGTTGGCGAGAGCGGCAAGGTCTCGACGGTGGGGCGAGCAATCGAGACTCCAAAATCGTCGCGGAATCGTTCGAAAACGTTGAGGCTGCCGTTATGGGGCGACGAATGTTCGACAACGACGACGGACCGTGGGGGGATGACCCCTTTGCGGGCCATTGGGGCGACGACCCACCCTTCGGCATCCCAGTCTTCGTCCTCACACACCACACGCGGGAACCGCTCGAAATGGATAACGGAACGACGTTCCACTTCGTCACAAGCAGTATCGAACGCGCTCTCGAACGGGCGAAACAGGCCGCAGGCAACGGCGATGTTGAGATCGTCGGTGGCGCAAACGTTATCCAGCAGTTCGTTGAAGCCGGCCACGTCGACGAGATTCAGATTCACATCTCACCCGTGCTTCTTGGCGGCGGGATTCGATTGTTTGACTCACTCGAATCAGCGCCGATCGACCTAAATCGAACGAGCGCTGTGGCGTCTCCCGATGTCACCCACCTTCGGTTCGAAGTCATACCTCAGAAATAATTTGAATACTGTGATTTGCTCCACTGTCACCCATTAGTCGGGGAGGTTACAGAGACGCGATCGAAGTTGTTCGCTGTTCTCGCTTACGGAGATCTACAGATCACTGTTCGAGACTGAGATTCGATGCAAGAACAACTGATACAGCCGGTTACGGGTAGTGAGTGATACACCAACTCGTACGTGGACCATCACAGAAGACATTTATCCAATCAAGCGAGATCATATGTAATGGTATTATTTAATATGCATATACTTACAACACTCAAACAGCACTTCACAACTACTCCCTCT
Organism: Halocatena marina; assembly: GCF_023276375.1. Taxonomy (GTDB): domain Archaea; phylum Halobacteriota; class Halobacteria; order Halobacteriales; family Haloarculaceae; genus Halocatena; species Halocatena marina. The sequence continues at coordinate 173,379 of NZ_JALLPK010000002.1, forward strand.
GTCGCCCCGCCTCCCTACGAATGCCAAGGATGTGAATCACGGTTTGGTACTCAGCACCAGGTCTGTCCAGTGTGTGAAGGGTACACGATTGAGCGAACCGAATGGCCACATCTCGATTAGTGAGACGCCACCGCTAACGAACGGCTGGTGCCGCTGAACTAGGTGATCTGCTTTGAGCAGGAGGGGTAACGTAACCAATCAAAGGTTGTGCTCGTGCGTTTACGCGTCTGATAGAACATTTCAGGACTCGTAAGCGAGTGTATATGTTGTAGTGTGCTGTCTCGTCTGCAGAATTGTTTTCGATTGATTGAATGCCATTTATTCAGGTAAAATCGGGACACAGAATGCATACTCTACAGTCAGTACGTTGGAGTTGGAAGAGGACGTACTTTCAAAATCATTAGAGATCGTGATATGAACTCCAATAGGAATCATCAGCTCATGCGCTCCATCCTACCCACGTAGCTCCACCCAACCCAAGTAATGAGAATTCCCACGATCGAGGCTATTATACCGATGATCGTCCACTCCACTGACGTTCCAGTGACTGGTTCACAGTCTTTGATGCACAAAATGGGGTCTATCTGGATTATTCCAAGTCCTTGCGACAACCACAGCACACCGAGAAGCGACACGACGGCCCCGAAAATCGTCAACATCGCCGCTTTCGCATTCATGTTTCAGTTTTCCTCACTGGCGTGGCAGTTCCGCGCACGAAGGGTTTAGACGGGCTAACGCCGATGCTCAGCGTTTCGATCTCATCGAAATCGAAGGGACCAGCTGCGATCCAGTCGTCCGTTCGACGGTTGAGATGGCAGCCGTTGACGATCCGTTTCCAGAGCGGTGTCACCGCATCCTGAACGTAGCCCCGCAGACCCCCCGATCGAACGTGTTCGAGAAACCGGAATTCTCCATCCGGCTTTACAACACGGTGGACTTCCGTTAGTGCGCGAGAAGGATCCTGTACCGTACAAAATACCGCAGAAGCGATAATCACGTCGAATGTATCGTCCGCATAGGGCAGGGATTCAGCCCGACCTGATCGTAGGTGCACGTCCAGACCGTGCGTACTGGCCGTTCGTTTCGCTTGCCTGCGCCTGTGGGGATCCGGCTCGATTGCGTGCAGGTGGAGTGCTGGCCCACGCTGGACTGCAGTTCGCAGGTATGGGAACATTGCACCTTTCCCAGCCCCGAGATCTAGGATCACCCCTTCGAGATCATGCGAGAGATATCGCCGATGTTCAGTTAGATCAAAGCGCTCAGAGAGCGCAGCAATGCTCGGCCGATCGGACGTTTCAGATCCTGTTTCCGTCCGGTTCGTGTCGCTCTTTTCGTCATTCGTGCCCGGCATGGGTTGGTGAGAGAGACGTTCCACTCGTGCATGGGAATAGCCCCATACATCTGAGGCAGGTTTAAATACGTATTCAGCATACGTTCTCTTTGATGCACCGTCGCCTGCGACAGACGCAGCTAAATCAACTCGCTACTACACGTGTCCGAAGACAGTTGTCTCAGACACAATGGACACGAGAAACAGAGTAATAGTATGAGGTATATTACGTTCGTCATTCCTCAGGTCGACGATGAACGCTGTTCGAACGGAGACTGCGATAATCCAGCAGTGAACAGTGAAGCGATTCAGTATATCAATCTCTTGGATGACGGAACTGGCGTCGGACTGTATCAACTCCGTGGTGACGCCGAACAGGGCGTGGAAGTATTAGAAGCGAATCAAGACGTACTCGCTTGCGAAGTGTCTGGGGCATCGGACGGACTTGTCTATGTCCATTTTCGAGCAAATACCCTCATGACCGATCTCCTCAGTCTACTCCGACAGTATGAGATCGTTGTGGACTGGCCGATGGAATACACCGATCAGAGCGGGCTTCGGATAACTATGCTTGGCGAGGACAAGAAGATCCGAGAGGCAATCACAGGACTCCCCGACGATATTCAAATCACGCTCGAAGGGATCGGTGAGTATCACCCAGATATGCGCCAGGTTGCGTCGCTACTAACGGAACGCCAGCAAGAAATGTTAGAACTAGCGATCAACGAGGGCTATTACGAGATGCCACGGCGTGCAACCCTCAGCGACCTTGCAGAGAACGTGAATATCTCTGCGGGGACGGTTGGTGAGCACCTGCGAAAAGTCGAAACGAAGGTTCTCATGGAAATCGTATGATACCGATGTTGCTCTACGAAACCGTCGGTCCAACAATTCCTACTGAACTGATAATCGACAGCAGATCGGCCATACGCGATCATGATCGAACTGTCTCGACGTTTTGAATTTCTCGGTGTTCGAAAGTGAGAATGAACTACCGTAATAGTAACAAGTCTGGGAGCTGTGTACAGAGGAGGTCATCACAGATTTTGTGCTCGAATCACATTTAACTCATCCTCTGTAACATTTTCGCGCCACTGTGATTGTGAGATACTGTACAGATGTAAGTCCCGAGGATTATCGAAATCGCCCGGAGGAAGTCCATTTCGAAGGATACCATCGTACTGACCGCCGTACGTATCCACGTACTTCTCGATGGAGCGTTCCGACTGTTCGTTATCTGGTTCATGTCCAATACTCACAAGATCAAGATCGAGCCGTTCAAAGGCGACGTACAGCATCACCCCGGCTCGTTCAGCCGAATATCCACGCCCCCAGAACGGTTCCCGGATCCAAATTCCGAAGGAAGCCTTCCGTTTCTCCCATTCGAGCCACAGTTCGCCAACACCGACGAATTCGTCCTCAGATTTAGAGTTAATAGCGTAAGTTGCACGTTCATAAGATTCCCACGTTTCTTCACTTTTTTCGATCGCGTTGATCGTTTCCCTCGGTGTCGCGTGTGGTTTTTCGCCCAGAGAACGCATTACAGCATTCATCTCTCCAGAGCGATGATACTCGTAGAGATCAAGGGCACTGACCGACTCGTGGAGTGGTTCGTATCGTAATCGGTCACTCTCTATGTGTGTGGGGAAGAGATTCGAGGGCATGTTCAAGAGTAGTCTACTGATACTTTTTCACAACGAAAGCTCATTCGGATTTCTTTCGCGGTCGGTCACTGTTACGCAGTGAAGGAAATTCGCCCATTGTCCAGTACGACTACTGAAGTTGATTTTCGCTGGAGAGCTTCAGTAAAACTTAGTAGAAAAAATGCAGCTTATTGCGAACCGCTGTCGCTTTTTGTTTGATGTATTTCTCGGTAGCCACGAGGGATTTTGTTCCAAATCCGGGGTTGAGTATTCGCTGTGCTGCCAGCTGTCCGGATGTAGCGTTGTTACCCGCACCTGGCCACGTTGCTGCACCAATCATGTAGAGGTTCTCAATAGGCATTCGATACGTCGACCACCCTGGAAACGGCCGCCAGAGGAAGTTTTGTCGAAGATGATGGCTTCCAGTGACGCTATCACCACCATGTAAATTCGGGTTATTGCGCTCTAAGTCCACTGGTGAGAGAACGGCTCGTTCTCGAACTAGCTCTCGAACATCTGGTGCATACGCCTCTAATTTATCGATGACGCGATCCGCAACGGGTGTTTTGGCATCGTCCCAGTTAGTTGCCTCAATCTCGTGGGCAGCATCGCCCTCAATCGTGCTTGGCAATGTCCGTACCTGAATCCAGAGAATCTCTCCAGTATCGGGCGTCCGGCTCGGGTCGACTGCGGTTGTCTGTCCAACGACTAAAAACGGACTTTTCGGTATCAGTCCGTTCAGTGAGTCAGTATACGTCTCAGCTAGATCCTCGACATAGGGGGCAATGTGCACATACGCGAATTCATCGATGTCGTCCGGTCCATTCCACTCGGGAAGATCATCGAGTGCAAGATGAATCATCATCGTCCCTGGTCCGTATTCGTAGCCATCAACATACGCTTCGAACCGATTCGGTAGCGAGTGGTGTGAGAGAAGGTCGTCGAATAAGACTGTTGGCGTGAGGTTGCCGATAACAGCCGTCCGAGCACCGATACGGTCGCCTGAGGCGATTTCAACGCCGATGGCACGATCATCGTCGGTCACCACCTGTGTTACCTCGGCGTTCGTCCAAACCTCGCCCCCAGCTTCCCGAAGGACGCCTGCTAGCGCCTCAACAATACTTGAGGCGCCACCAGTCGCAACTGAGACACCCGCTTCCAAATCCGAAAACGATTCGACAAACGGAAACATTCCGCCTCCGGAGACGTCCGGACCGAAATCGAGATGCATCCCCCAGCAGGCCATCAGCGCACGTGCTTCGGGCGTCTCGAAATATTCGGTTCCGAGCTCACGAGTCGAGCTGAGAACGATTCGAATATCAGCAAGGATTTTATCGATACTCGTATTGTGGAGAGCTGTTGCCATCGCACGGACAGCACTAGCGGAAGGGAGTGACACCTCATAGAGCGGGAGCAGCGTTCGTTGGAAATGACCAAATTGGTCGTGGAGTTCCTGCCAGCCTTCTGCATCAGCGACACTGTGATTTCTAAGTTCCTCGTTCGTCCGGTCGGTATCGCTATAGATACGCAGAGCAGAACCATCGGGGAACACGTTACAGAACGGCTTTTCTGTGGTGGAAAATTCGAGTCCGTGCGCTGCTAATTCGTCGCCGTAGTCATCGTAAACCGACGATTGAAGAAACAGATTCTGATTCGTCGAATAGACATCGTGAATGAATCCTGGTTCGGTCAGCTCGGCGCTTCGCACTGCACCACCGATCGTGGCGTTTCGTTCGACAACGAGCGGCTGTATACCATTCGTAGCAAGATAGAGTGCACAGGTGAGACCATTATGTCCTGCACCGATCACCACAGCATCGTATCTCGTGTCAAACTGAGCTGTCATAACCAGATCGTACTATATAACCACCGAACAGGCGTTAAGCCTGATGGTTAGAAATTAATGATATTTTTTCGATACTACTTAATCAGAGTAATGGCGCGGTCGAGAGGTGGAAATGAAACACGGCAGCGCGGCTTTACGAACCCCACGATATAGACCGTTTTTAATATCTTTTATAACAAGAAATCTTGATCTCTACACGCAACAACTATCCCCATCTAACCATACTATAATCCAATACACACCTATTATGAATAATTGCTATCATGATTGGGAGATGTATCCCTCCGTGTTGGCTTTTGGCGGTGGGATTTTCATTATCGCTCTCGTTAACATTGTTTCCAATATCGCTATGAGTGCCATATATACGCCACTCGCTAAGAATCACGGGATATATTTGTCGTTCTGGATACGAGTGATCGTTTCAGCACTCGTCATCGCCGGTATGTACTCTGCAGTGGGTGTTTCGTTGGTACGGTCGTGGTTCGGTGAGCCATTTTCTCGATCGGTGATCATACCACAGATGCTATTGGGACCCCCTATCCTAGCGTATCTGGTACTTCTTGTAGCGGTCGGCATCGGCTCTCTCACTCAGCTAGTAGTCATTGGCGAGATTAGACTGAGCTATGGCTACCTCATCCTGATCTGGAGCTTGATCCCAGCAGCATTCGTGGGTATTTGGGGTGGGTTGATACTCAGTTGGCTCCTACGACGGAGTCCGCTCATAAGCGAATGAGACGTTTCGCACAGTCCATCTCAATAAAATAGTTGAGCTGGTGCTGTGCTCAGATGTAACTCGAGGCAGCTACGCCTCCGATAAGACAAGCCAGCAATCCGCCATACCAAATGAAATGAACCGGGCTAATTGGGTCTATGCCAATTTCGATACCCACCATTCCAATAACATAGGCACCTATGCCTCCAATGATATAGTTGCTCAGCTGAATATCAGTTGCTCGTCCGAATACTGCCCCAAGAATGATGGAGAGCAAGAAGAGTGCTATCGTTAATATCGTTCCTCCCCCAAATTTGTCAAATATCTTCGCCCAATAGTTACCGCGTGGTGGCCACAGAATAAGTCCAGCGACGGTCGTGAATATGATGCTTCCAACGATTTCTTTGATATGGTGAGTCATGTATTGTTCTGAACTGCTAACTCCTATTACGATCTTCTTGCTATGTTATCTCAAAGACGAAGCAAGTAAACATTTGAGGATGTTTTTGAATAGCTGTTCACCGCTGATTGCTACTACACAGTTGAGAACGGCCCCCACTCGTCCGAATTAGTTAACAACTCACATTATCTGTAGGGAAGTCGCTGCTGGCTGGTGATCGAGATTTCACTTTTGCGTCGCTAGGTGAATAGTTATGTCAGTCTCCTGCATCCCTTAGAGCGAAGAACTGCTCATCTATGTCACTAGATAACATAAACGTCCTCTTCGTTGCTGGATTTGGGCCTATTGTTCAGGACGATGCTGCGAGTCGGGAACTGTACGCCGAACTCCTGAACATTTCCTTCGAAGAAGACAACGGGTATCTGCACACGACAGAGTTACCAGGAGCCAGATATTTTGCCCTTTGGCCGCTGTCGCAGGCGGCCGAGTCCTGCTTTGGCCATGCTAGCTGGCCGAGCGATATACCGACTCCACAGGGATGGATTGAGTTCGATGTAGAGGATATCGAAGCGGCAACAGCCACGTTAGAAGCAGAAGGCTATCATCTCCTTGTTACTGCCCGAGAAGAGCCATGGGGACAGACTGTGACTCGTTTGATTGGACCGAATGGGTTGTTGATAGGAATAACACACACTCCTTGGATGAGAGAGACGGAATAAGAACTGAATTCCAGAATCAGAGAACTCCTTCATTTCCCAGTCCGGCGAGTTTTGTCATCACTATCACATACCTCGGCGACAGTGAGTGCTTGTGCGCGAAATCGCGACAATCGGGATGCGAAGGGAGACTGTGGCGCACCAATTGGCAATCACAGCGGTCACGAACGTCTGCACGCTCACCAACTGGTCTCACTGAGATATCGTAGACGAGCTATCTCTAGTTATAAGATATTCTACACAATAGAATGACCTAGGCAGATGATGTCGTGGATGTACGCTCCAATAGCAGTGGGTAACCATCGGCCAGCGTTAATTTGCAACTGAGTATAACAATACATTGTTTTTGAACATAGACATAAAACGATTCCCTGCTGAGTAAGGAATATGACGTCGTGGAAGGGTGAAAACTTTCTCAGGTCCCACAATCCAGCAATAGAGGCAATCACATCCGAAGAACGAAGAATGATTCTTGATGCGCTTCTCACTCAGTCACCGCTTACCGAGGGGGCCCTTGTAGAATTTCTCGCAACGTCTGAGAAGGAGAGAGAATCTGATTCCCCAACGAGAGAGGCACTTCAAATAGATCTGTTCCATACCAATCTCCCTACTCTGAAGGCTACCGATCTAATCGCTTGGGATCAAAGCAAGGAGACAGTTGAAACGACAAATCATCCGGCACTTACTGATCCACGATTCTCCAAAATTCTCAAGCTAGATTCTGATGGGTTAAACACGGCTCTACGGGGGATTTCTCACGAATACCGACGAATTGCTCTTACTATTCTCAGAGACAAACACGAGCCGATATCCCGGGACACGCTAGCAAGAGAGATTGCTCAGCGCTGTGAAACACAGACAGTTCCAGAGACAGCGATGATCGAAGAAGTCGCCATTTCACTCCACCACACCCATTTCCCGAAGCTTTGCGAGATGAACCTCATTACGTACGACGCAGACACCGAGCGGGCTTCGTACACAGCAAACCAGACACTTGAAGAAGTGTTCAAAATCATCTACGATCCAGACCAAAGTATCGTCGATAAGTATGAAGGGTTCCTGCGTGGACTTCAGGAAACCTATCCACAACCAGGACAGGATCGCCGTACCCTAGCTGAGTGGCCTTTCTGGGGGGAATTCCACTATGGTTAATCCTCCAGGTTTTTGGTCGTTTGTCATCACAAATATAGGATTTGTGATAGTTAGTTGCTTGTTGACTGGATTGAGCTTTCTTGCCTATCGTATGAGCAACGGTCAGCAATCGTATGCGATCGCCACCGTCGGATTTGGATGTATTCTTCTGGGTGGTGCCACAGAACTAGTGGTCATATACTTGTTCGTTCCCGACTTCGTTCTGACCGGAACAGAATTTCTATACTTACAGGCTAGCGAAAATGTCCTGACTGCGTCTGGATTAGGATTTCTCTTCTATGCAATCACAAGGCACACGACAGATTCATCGAAGCGGCCATATGCATCATCGACTGATGAAGAAGACGTCTGGATGGCAGAGGATCTGTACGACGATTGAGGCATGTTTCATAGTGGTATGATCGCGTACAATAATCGGTGCCGAATCTCTCTACACCATACCAACGTTGTAAAAGCGTGGGAGTGAAAGGGCTGCTCAACGAGCGAAAATATAACGGATGTGATCAAATGATCATGACGAGATATTGATGATAGGTAGGTTTCTGTGCAAATTGTGTCGTCAAAGCTGATTCAACTGCAGACGATCGCCAGAATCACCTCGGTCGGACTGGTGCAGTCATTCGACGATATTGATCAGTTCATTAACGGCAAAGAGGTTTCACGCACTAGTATAGTGGTCAATTATCAACACATTACCCCCACTTGATGAGTTCGCTTCCCGATCGGTCGCTCAACCCCTAATTCGACGAATATCCGTCGGACAGCAGTCGGTGGCACCCACAATCACTATCAGTGTTAGGCGAATTAGTTGTTCGTCGAGTATGGTTTTCCTCACGGATCGTGATGCTCCTCGATGGCCAATTGAGCGACGACGTGATCAAGCCGTCTCTCACTGTACCAATCGGTGAAAATAGCTTCCTCAGTGGCCAACTTGACTCGTTTTCTATCACGATCACTGCAATTTGTTATCGCTGAGACTGTCAGCACCCGTTCGATGGTATGAACGGCGCAGTTGCTGGCACCTATCTCGACAGCGGATTCATCGTCCTCAATACGCAGTAATTACAGAATATCGGAAACAAGTATAGTTGAGGGTCGAATGGGAGGGATATGGACGTTTTGTCTGCGCTCTCTGAGCAGTTTCCGGATCATCCACCGACCTGGAACGATATTGTGATAGCTGTGATAGCAATTTCGTGGGTGCCTCTCTATCGCACTGATTTGGAGGAAATTTCGTGGGCGATGGCAATGGGCGGCTTCGTTGCGTTTTTCGTCATACGCGGCCCGGTAGCAAATTCACCGATCGGAATGCGACTCGGGAGTTGGTGGAAAGCGATTGGACTTCGTGGTCGAGCAGTCGGTATTATCCTCTACGCCGTCGGTGTTTGGATTACGAGTCAGTTTATCTATATCTCGGTGACTCTGGTCAGTAGCATCGTCGCAGGGGGCATGCTTGCGATTGCTGTCTTCGTCTTTCTCCATGTGCTCTCTGCCAGAGAAGTGTCTGGGTGGGTGTAGACCTACAACATATTATCCTTGGCACTCACACTCGAGGAGTGCAAAAACATCGATTACGCCCGATCACGCACGTAGTGCAATTGTCACCAATGACAGCCCGTGTGCGGAGCCAGTTCATTGGCAGTGTGCGTGCTCGGGTCCCCGCGCAATCGTGTGGAGTGGCTCTGTTAAAATTCTCTTCTTTATATTCTTACCATGGTAGAACTACTGGTCACTCTACGTGTAAGCCGATCAAATTTTAACCGGCAGGTCAGACCGGGGAAGAATCACCCGTTTGTAGAAGACAACATAGGTGAATGTGACGAAAAGATACAGTCCACTTGTCAACAGGGATGGCCAGTCCAGAACAAAAATCAAAAACACGGCCCAGAACCCGCCCACCACAACACCACCCAGCGAAAGGATGTGCAGCCCCTCTTTCGACTGAACCTGCAAGTCGCTCCCAGTCGTCAGCCGAATGCCAATCACTCCGCCTGTGAGAGACGCCCATGTGAGGATTGGGAGCCCACCCACCGTCCCGACGGTTGCTGGCAACTGCCGGGAAGAGCTAACGAGTATTGCCCAACCGACCAAACCAAGTGCAGCCCACGCAATACTCCGCAAGAGCTCTTCCCGGAGGATCAACCGGACTCGTGGATGCTGTAGGAACGCACGGAGTGGGTTCTCTGTACCGGCCGACTCCCCCAGCGCTCGTTTTCCCTCCGGTGAAAGCGGCCACTTCGACTCCGGATAATGGATATAATAGAGAGTCAACGAGTCAGAAAACATTTCTGTTGCAATAATTCCGTGTTCCTCCAGTTCGTTCAATCGGTTGCGGACGGTAACCTTCGAGACGTCTGGCTTGATCCGTTGTTGAATTTGCTGTAGTGAAAAGAACGGTCGATCGGTCTGTTGCATCGTCTCGATGACGTGTCGGTGTGTGAGCTTCGTATTCACTCTCCTGTCTTCCGGCAATTGCTTAGAGATCCACGGAGGGAGTGACATCTGTTGTCTACGAGCTGTTAAAGGGGTATGAACGCGTCGGGTTGTAGGGTTTTTGTTTTCCAGAGGTTGCACATACAGGCTGTGGCTCCGTGTTTACCAAACGATCCTACTGATCATTCGTTCTAGAGGTGCTGTCTCCAGTAGGCGGTTACGCTGTCATTTTAGCGGTAACGGCGCCCGGTATCACGAACCAGTACCAGAGAATAGTGATAACGGTCACCCCGACGTACGCGACAGTTACCCACAGAGCAGAATACTCACCTGCTGTGACGAGGGACACTGCGCCGACACCGCCAAGCATGGTTCCGAAAAGGAGACTCATCACTAGACCGGCCGGCGTCTGAACCTGCAACTCTGCAGATGTCGCAGCACGAATTCCGATCGCACCCGTCGTCAGCAATGCCCACGTGAGTGCAGGCAGTCCGAAGACCGTCAGAGCCGTCGCGTCCAACCACGCTACCTCTGAAATCACGAGGGGCCATCCAACAATTCCGAGGCCGATCCACGCGATGCTTCGTAACAATTCCTCTCGTATGATGCGCCGTCGTTGTGGCTGCATATCTACAGGTCAATCGAGGATTTCTGCTCGTAAAGCAACGGTGAGAATTTTGCGTTTGGATAGTGGGATTTTCCAGCCTGAAAACGAACTTTGCGTCCGCAAAGGTGGGCACTGAGACTTTTCGTTGAGTACACTCTCGTCTTTGTTCAACCGACTGGGATCCGTCTCGATTGGCAATACTGGACTGCTGACGGTTGCATGTTCGCTGCTCGGAATTCAATCTCCATCCAGACGGTATTGTACTGCTCGCTTGTCAGCATCCCATCACCAACTAGTTATAAATAACATACATCAGATACGATAAGAACAGATCAATGGGTATATGCTTCGTAGATGGTAGTATTGCAGTGTATTAATGGTTGAAAAACTTGAGCAATCTGCAACTAATACGATAAATATTTCTCGACGAGATACGCTGAAACGTCTGGGCGTCGCCGGTGCCGTCTTGACTGCGCCGGTCCGCGCTGTGGCCGCTGATGCTGATCAGACCAGAACGATACGCCCAGACTCAAGCGGTTACGACGCTCTGGACGAAGTTGCGGTGACGATAACCGAAAGTGGAAACACTCGTGTCGATATATCCGGAACAAGAAGCACCGATATGCGGGAGACGAAGGGGTTCCGCACCCAGCTGGTTAACATTCAGACCAACGATGGGCGATTGACTCCACAACTGGCCAGCGCCACTGTCGTCGAACTCCCCTCGTCAAAGCTCCCCAAGCAAAAGACAGACCAACCGGGAACGAGTTCGAACGCTGACAGCGGTTCCGGTACTGCCTCTTCCGACGGTAGCGACAGCAACGAAAGCGACAAACAGGGCGGTGTTTGGGCTCGGACAGAAGACCCAATCGACATTACGCTTACCCAGACGGATCACTGGATCGAGTGGACAACCGCTGATGGAGACGTCGACTGGGTGAATTGGAACTGGAAAGCCGAGTGGCACAGCGTCGAATCCCCACCAGCACCACCGAGTCGTGGCAAAGACACGTCCATCTGGAAGCCTAGTGACTACGGCCACTGTTACACGGATTTCGAAGGCAATGCTGTCGAGAGCAAAGCCTCCGCAGACTACTACAATTGGACGTGGGGTCACGATAAGAACAAGACAACGACTCATCACCGCATCATCGTCGAGGGCAATCCTGACGGATCGCTTGATTGGCAAACGAGCCACTGGCACACCGGAGAAGACGCGATGTTACTCCACGTTGATGTTGGGATCCACGGTGACGATCGATAGTCGCTAATTCTGTATTGATCAGGAGAGTAGTCGCCAGAGATGGCGAAGAATAGTGGCTGTAAGAGCAGCTATGAAATAGAACCATACACCGCTAAGAGCAAAGAACCAAGGTGTACCGAGGAATCCGGATGGCAGCATCGGAGTTGTGATCGCAGTGAAGCCGATGAGAACAAAGTATCCGGGGACTGCAAGCAGTGACGTTATTGATGATTCGATCGCTGCTGCGAGACCGAAGGGGACGATAAGGAGGAGAAAAATGACCAATATATCGGGTCGCAGTAGCCATCGTCTGAACCAACTCTCAGAGTCAGATTTCGGTCCCTTCTGTATCATTGGAAACTCCTGTGTTATCTCACAATTTGAGCCTTATTAAATTGGATATGAGCTGTCTTGGGATCCTGAACAGAAATCTTGACTGAATGTACAGTAGACATGCTGACCGATAACAAATAAAAATTTACACAACCAACATATTGTTTAGGTTATATAGAATATTCATTGCCGAATTAAGTAGTCTTAATATGCAAAAGCAACTACGCTCCGATGATGAGTAAGTCTAACCAAGACTGGTGGCCGAATCGTCTCGATGTATCGATTCTCAACCAGAATGTTCGCCAGTTCGATCCGGCGGATGAAGAGTTCGACTATGCCGAAGAGTTTGAGAAACTCGATCTCGACGAGGTGAAAGCGGATATCGAAGAGGTGATGACGACGTCGCAGGACTGGTGGCCGGCTGACTATGGTCACTACGGGCCATTAATGATCCGGATGGCGTGGCACAGCGCTGGCACATATCGCATCAGCGACGGTCGTGGCGGCGCGTCCCGTGCCGGACAGCGCTTCGCACCGCTCAACAGCTGGCCCGACAACGCGAACCTCGATAAGGCACGTCGGCTGCTCTGGCCGGTCAAGGAGAAATACGGCCGTAAACTCTCGTGGGCAGACCTAATCGTCCTCACCGGGAACGTCGCTCTGGAGTCGATGGGCTTCGAGACGTTCGGCTTCGCTGGTGGACGCGAGGACGCCTTCGAACCCGACAAGGCCGTCGACTGGGGTCCCGAAGATGAGATGGAAACGACCTCTCCCGAGCGCTTCGATGAAGACGGTACCCTCGAGGATCCGCTTGGAAACTCCGTTATGGGTCTTATCTACGTGAATCCAGAAGGACCATACGGTGACCCGGATGTCGAGGGATCGGCGCACAACATCCGCCAGACCTTCAGCCAGATGGCGATGAACGACGAGGAGACAGCTGCACTCATCGCCGGCGGCCACACGTTCGGGAAAGTACACGGCGCTGATGACCCTGAAAATCTTGGGCCTGAGCCTGAAGCGGCTCCGATCGAAAAACAAGGCCTTGGCTGGGAGAACGACTTCGAGTCCGGCAAAGGGGCTGATACGATTACCGGTGGCATAGAAGGCCCATGGAACAGCGCACCAACCAAATGGGACATGGGTTACATCGACAATCTGCTCGATTACGAGTGGGAGTCACACAAGGGTCCCGGCGGTGCATGGCAGTGGAAGCCAAAGAACGAGGAGGCACACGACACCGTGCCGGACGCCCACGATCAATCGGAGATGGTCGATCCCATGATGCTGACGACGGACATCGCCCTAAAACGGGATCCAGACTATCGAGAGATCCTTGAGCGCTTCCAAGAAAATCCTGCGGAGTTCCAAGAGGCATTCTCGAAAGCGTGGTATAAACTGATCCACCGCGATATGGGTCCCCCAGAACGGTTCCTCGGTCCGGAAGTTCCTGACGAGGTGATGGTCTGGCAGGATCCCGTCCCCGACGCCGACCACGGTCAGATCGACGATGAGGACATCAAGGTACTCAAAGAGAAGCTTCTTGAGTCGGAACTATCCGTCTCGCAACTTGTCAGGACCGCCTGGGCCTCGGCGTCGACGTATCGTGACAGCGATAAACGTGGCGGTGCGAATGGGTCCCGGATCCGCCTCAGACCGCAGCGTGACTGGGAAGTCAACAACCCCGAGGAGCTGGAGACGGTACTCGAAACCCTAGAAGGAATCAAAGAGGAGTTCAACGACTCGCGCTCGGATGGTACTCAGATCTCGCTCGCTGATCTGATTGTGCTTGGCGGCAACGCGGCCATCGAACAGGCAGCAGCCGATGCCGGCTACGATGTGGACGTCCCGTTCGAACTGGGACGGACGGACGCCTCCCAGGAGTGGACTGACGTCGAATCCTTCGAGGCGCTCAAACCCGAAGCGGATGGGTTCAGGAACTACCGCAGCGAGGAGGCCGACCGACCAGCTGAAGAGATGCTGGTCGATCGGTCGGAGCTCATGAATCTGACGGCACCCGAGATGACAGTGCTGGTCGGCGGCATGCGGGCACTGGGCGCGAACTACGACGGATCGAATCTCGGCGTCTTCACCGACCGACCGGGAACGCTAACGAACGACTTCTTCTCAGCCCTTCTCGGAATGGAAACAGAGTGGGAACCGGTCTCCGAAGAAGAACAGGTGTTCGAAGGACGCGATCGTGAGACGGGGGAACTCAAGCATAAGGGATCCCGCGTGGACCTCATCTTCGGGTCGAACGCCCAGCTTCGAGCTATCGCGGAAGTCTACGGAGCTGAAGACGGCGAGGAGAAGTTCGTACACGACTTCATCGAAGCATGGCACAAAGTCATGAGTCTCGACAGGTTCGATCTCAAATAAGCTGAACGACACGCTTCCGGACAGCGGTCAGAACAGTGTAGCAACGTTTTACGCGATTGTGTTGTCGGGTCGTTTGGAACGTCTCGAAATACTCCTCTCTACCGAGTTTCGACTGCCACGAGTGTCTGAATGACGACTCTGAATGTGACAGCTGACTATCTGATAACCGTCACCAGGAGGAATCAGCTCGAAGAAGCAAGGAATAGACTCAGCAAAGAGGGCCGGACTGTTATTGCAGAAGGGGATCGAACCACAGATCCACGAGTTCGTGTAATAACTGGGATAATAGTGGTAATCAATGGATGGAATATGAATATTTGCTAACAACCGAGGCCCTCTGCGTTCGTTTGAGAATACTTTGGCACCGTTACTAAGGGCCGCTGAGTGATTAATCCATCACGCAATCTACCCTGATTACACCCAGCAAGATGGTGGTTGCCCGTCACCCATGATTCATATACTGTCCGGTGAAACTAGTACTATGGACCGACGGCAGGTCTTGGCAGGGTTCGTTGCCACCCTTACTCTCGGCTCCGGTTGTCTTGGCATATTTGAGAACGAAAGCACAGAGGATTCCTCTACAGAGACAGCAGGGGGTGAATCTCCAACGGCCATCGCAACGCCGATGTCATCAGAACCGACCGAGACCGAGACGGACCAGCCACCGACCAACACACCATCGTCCCACACAACGAAATCGACTGGAACGTCAACTGGATCGACGCTCATTGATCCAACAAATCTCACGACGTACACCAGTGATAGCGCTTCGTACAGCATCAAGTATCCCGCCAACTGGCGAAACACCAGCTCTGGTGAAGACACTGTCAGCTTTACTGCTCCAGACAATCCGGCTCGCATGCTAGTGCGGACGGAACACGGCGTTCCGAATACTGTGCCTCGCGAGACGATTATCGAGACCGCAATCCAGCAAGCTAAACAGATATACTCCCTCGATCAAGCTACTCGTATAGACCAGAAGGAGGTAACGCTGCCCAACGACATCCCAGCCACGGTAGTCAATATGCGGGTACGCCGATCGTCCTCTGAGCTACTACGAGGAACATTCCTCGTTGCACACGTCGATGACACCGTCTATATCGTAGGAGTCATCGTTCCAAAGCGTGATCTCACACCCTCCGTCAAGCAGGCGATGCATACGATCGTCACGTCACTCACAATTCAGGGTAGTCAATCAGCTATCAGCTCACCGCGATGAGACCGATCACATCCTACGACATCGAACCACCATATCACTTCACTAACTTCTTTTCGGAGTTCGAACTTCGACAGCGAGAGAAGACGTCGTGGTATCGAATAGTGTAGGGTGCAGCAGGCTGATAGTGCCACTCGCTGTTCACGGTTTGTCACAATAGATTACGCGAAGTGGGGAGAGCCGACACCGCTCAGCAAGAACCCGTGGTGATACACTCGGATGGCTACTCACACGATCAGCCGATGCCAGAGAGGGGGCCGTGTGATCGTGGGTTGCTCAGCGTGGGCAGCTCGGGCATCACCAATTACATCGACGTGGAGTAGTCCATTCAAGTTTATCCCCTAACTCAGCTTTCTATCGATAGTATCGTAACTATCTCGGCTAACAGCATTGAGCCCATTGTCGCCGCTGGACGGTTCGTAGACCTGTACCCAGCCATCGCTACTGCTGGTGACGGTATACGCGTTGTACTCGATCGCCTTCGTTCCCGGATCGAATGTGATGACATCCAACTCGACTAATGTCGGGATGTTGCTGTCGTCGTTCGTTTCATAGTTGTGGAGAAACGTGAAACCGGACGACCGAAGCGTTCGAAGGGGCTGGGACAATCCTGTTTGCCAACGTTCAATCGTGATATGAGAATCCATCACAAATCCGCACAATCGTTATCATCATTCATCGAGATTCTTAGACAAGAATGACACGTGATTGGGTGATTGATGAGCACCAGCATGCAGGTGAGGAACATCTTGATCCAGAACAGGTAGCTCGGTACGACAAAAAACTTCCATTCGATCCAATCCCGGAACTTGAGCGTCTCGTAGATTACGGGCTTACTGAAGATGAGACGATTATCGATTTCGGCACCGGAACGGGCGTCTTCCCGCTCGCTGCTGCAGAATACTGTGATCAGGTTATAGCAATTGACATCTCTGAATCGATGTTAGATGTGGCCCGAGAGAAAGCCGACGATGAGGGCGTCCGCAACGTCGAATTCGTCCACGACGGGCTCGTGAGTTACGAACACGAGGGAGATCCTGCCTCATTTGCGTTCTCGAAGAACGTATTCCATCACCTACCTGACTTTTGGAAAGTTGAGGCTCTCAAAACCGTTGGAGACACTCTCGAACCGGGTGGTATCTTCCGATTGCACGACCTCGTCTATTCGTTTGATCTGAGAGACAGTACTGAGGAGATCAAGGCCTGGCTCGAAGCGAGAAAGTCAACTGCGTTTACCGAGGAAGAGCTCTACAACCACTTCCGCGAGGAGTTCAGTACGTACGACTTCCTGTTCGAATCGATGCTACGAGAGACGGGCTTCAAGATACTCGACTCGACGTATCAGGAGAGTTTCTATGCAGCATATACCTGTGAGTGGCGAGGAGATTCTCACTAGCAATTCCGTCATGGCAAAATTGCTCGGCTTGTATTTAATTCCACAATTATTACTGGGATGGAAGAGGCAGCCATGTACCCGGCAAAATGCACCGAGTGTATTGGAAAGACAGCAACAGACCTATTTTTCGAAGTTGTGATACACGCTCGATATCAGGTGGCTGTGATCATCGGGCCAGATATGCGTGTTCATTTACTGATGCTCTCAACACGTTCAGCAATTTATCGTTCTGTTTTATGATCCGGCTTCAGTTGTATCGAGAGATGAGTTTAGCAAATAGCCCAGAATAGTGAACTTCTGAGACGGTGGCGTCGGTGAATCCCCGTGAAAACGCTCGCACGACGATTACAATCGATACACCCGGCCAGAAAACCTATTATGTGCTTGTTGAATTGGTGCTTATGAAACAACAAGATCCGTCAGCCAGACGTGGCAAATGTATTGGCCGGCGGATATTTCTCGCAGGAATGACTGCCGGAGTAGTTGGTCTCGGTTCACTTCATTCACCCTCGATTAAAGATGCCCTCGCACAGTCGACTTCATCTCAGACCGTTGGTTGGCCGCAGTATCGGGCCAACAGCAGTCGATCGGGTGTCGTTGCGGATCGACACGTCCCGACATCGAACGTCACGCCGAAATGGCCGCTGAAGAAGCAGAACGTTGGGCAACCAGTCGCTGATGAGGACACGATTTATCTGACGAGCGAAACGCTCACCCGCGAAAATCCACAGCTACAGGCTATTTCTCGTGCGGATGGTTCAGTTCGCTGGCAAACAGGTCTTACCGATGATACCCTGGCGAGTAGCCGATCCATCCCTCCGGCCGTTATCGATGGGACGGTTTATTTTAGTAATGGAACACGAACCCGTGCGTTCGACGCCGAAACCGGAACGGAGCAATGGAACAGTCCTCATGGCGGGACCTGGCTCGTGGTTTCGAACGGTCGGCTCTATCTCCAAGGCGCCAACAATGCATTCGTTACACTGGATAGTTCCGATGGGTCAGTCGTATGGGAGGGTCTCAGCGGTGTGAACGATAAGTTTCTCACGTGGAAACACGCAGTTGCTGACGAGACTCTCTACGTAGGGCTAATAGAGCGATCCGGGGATGCACCATCGGAAGTCCGAGCGCTCGACAGTACGACGGGCGATTCCCAGTGGAAAACCACAATCGATGCTGATTATCCGGAGATAGCTGCAACGAAGCAGGGAGTGATCGTTGCCACTAATACTGTCTTGTATTCATTGGATCCAGCCTCTGGCACGGTTCGTTGGCAGCAACAGGGCGGCCCACTCGATCGAGGAGAGGCTCGTTACGTATCCACGCCTGTGATTCACGAGGATATGGTGTATGCAGCGGTCGACGGCACATTCTTCGCGTTTAATATTGAGACAGGAACGAAGCAATGGACAACAGATGGGGTCTCTGAGACAACCCTTGTCGGGGATCGTCTCTATGGCTTGCGTGGATCGACTCTTGTCGGTCTTGACGTCACGACTGGCCAGCAACAGACCGAGTATCGGTATTCTGGTGATGGACGAATCGATACGTTCGTTCCACTGGACGGGATGCTCCTCGCCAGATTGTATCGGAAATTCGATGGTTATCGAGAGTTTCCCATCCCAGGGTGGCCCCTCCTCGTTTTGTCGGAAGATGAGTCTAGGTCCACCGAGGACGACGATTCGGATGCTACTGACGAAGCGACCGAAACACAGACACAAACGCCCACGAGCACGCCCTCCGAGCCGACACTACACATCAGAACGGAGACGGCAACGCAAACGACGCCAACTTCGACCCGCACGGATCCTCATACACAGACAACCACGTCATCCCAGACGACATCTACTTTGACCCAATCGACCTCGACTGAAGCAGCGACCACAACGGCATCCGCAGAGCGTACACCATCAGCCGAGAACCCGACCACGACTGACGGCCCCGGCTTCGGTGTGTTGTCCACTCTTGCAGCTGCCGGTGTCGGGCTGTGGGGCTATCGCCGCCGCGAGTAACATCACTCGGCGGAATTGCTGTTCGAGATTACCAACGTTCCCGTGCGCAAATTAGCAGAAACGAGCAGAACCTCGTCTATATCCCCACTGTATTGCCAGAATCACGTACAAGACTACCAGTACTCAGTGTCGTTCCTATCAGAATACAGACAATCTCTGACTCAGTCTCCGTTCTGCTTCACACCCAATTTCACATTCGTATAGAATCATGTGATAGTTGGCCAACCGTCACACGAGCACTCAGTACGTGGGTCATGATATGACACCTCTCGGAACACCTATACAGGTGTGGCCACAAGCTTTGATCGTAATGTCGAAAGGTACGGTTGATTTCTTCAACGACACAGGCGGTTACGGGTTTATTTCCACTGAGGACGCGGACGATGATGTCTTCTTTCACATGGAGGATATTGGCGGCGCGGATCTCGAAGAAGGAACGGACGTCGAATTTGAGATCGAGCAGGCCCCCAAAGGGCCACGGGCGACCAATCTCACCCGCCAGTAGAATCCCTTTCTGCTGAGCTCCCTAGTTGCACGAATTACTAGCTTCATACGATTTTTATGAACGACCACAGCTCACCGAGAGTGGCGACCACGTAATCGTGTTTAATTCCAGTGTGGGTTCCTCCCGCGTCAGGATTTTCCTGCTGACCAGCGAGCACGCTGAGAGATTATGGCAGGGTAGCGTTCGCAACTTAGTATGTTTGGAGCGCGGAAAGATTCAAATACTGGCCAGTCGCAGTAATATCATCAATCCAAACACTTCGTTAATCGACTTGCGGATAAGAATTTCTGCTTTTGCTGCGGTCTACTGCATGTTTTGCTCACTCATACCCATTGTACTCTACAACGAAGGAAGTCGATAATTTTGTTATTAGTTTTTTAGTGAGGTGAACGTAAGATGTAGCTTAACCCGTGAATAGTCGTTTCTCTACCAGTAGGAGAGTGTAGTTGACGTTGGTCAATGTCGTGCGTATGTGTAGAAACACCAATTAGCCAATAGTGGTGGTGAGTATCACGGTTGTACAGAAATATGAAACCAGTTCATAGAATAGGAGATTTCCGAGACGGTAGCGAGCGTCGGTGACCAACCCGCGAAAACGCCCACACGACGCGTGCAATCGACACAACCGGCCACAAAACCTATTATGCACTTGTCGAGTTATCGATATGCTTCCGAGAGCCTCCCGTCATCTCATGGTCTGCGGGAGTTCTCGCAATAGAAATATACTACTATGATTGGAAAACGACTGGTTGTTTGGATGGTGTCAGCCCTCCTCGTCGTCTCCGTTATCGGAGCGAGTGGCGTTCCCGCCAGCGTGCTGGCTACTGATGGCTCGGATGGCAATGACAGTCGGACGACCGCCACAGCCATCGATGTCGGGAAGACCGCGACTGGAACGATCGAACCGGATGATGTCGATTGGCACGCCGTTGAGGTTGAATCTGGGAAGAGTATCTTCGCCAATCTCACCCTCACGACGGAGAATGAGGAAGACCTCAAATTCGAACTCTACAACCCGGACGGTGAGCGGATCGGCGAAGGTCCTGCTGACCTGATGGTCCCTGGCTATCATACCATGCGAATGGTCACGGGTGGGACTGCGACGGGTGGTGACATCGCCGAGCTGTCTGGGACCTACTACGTCCGGGTACAACCCGTCGGTAATGAGTTCAGCGAACCGACCGATTATGAGTTAGCCGTCGAGACGACGGAGCTCGATGGAAACGACCCGAACGAGCAACCGAACACGGCCACTCAGATCGACCAGGACGCGACGATCGCCGGCGTGCTGAGCGGCTCTGACCGAGATACGTACGCGATCGACCTCGAAAAAGGGGAGACGATCACCGTCTCTGCTGAGTACGACGGGAGATTTAGCCCGTACACATACCTCGTCGGGCCGAACGCGAGCGACGTAATGCTTGATTCATACTCCGATACGGACTACGCTATCGCACGTCAAACGATTGGGGGAGACCACGAGTTCACCTACACGGCGATGACGACCGGGACGCACTTCCTCCGCGTCAATCCGAACATAGAGAGTTCGACGATCAACACGTTCAACGAGAAGGCGTCGTACGAGGTCTCCGTTAACGTCTCTGGATCCACCGAGGACGACAATTCGGATTCCACTGACGAAGCCACCGAAACACCGGCACAAACCACCACGCCCTCTGAGACGACACTTCAAACCCGAACAGACACGACACCGCAAACGACACCGACTACAACCTTTACGGACTCTCATTCACAGACGACATCTACTTTGACCCAATCGACCTCGACCGAAGCAACGACCACAACGGCATCCGCAGAGCGCTCCCCACCATCCAAGGACAAGGAGTCAACCGCAACAGATGGTCCTGGCTTTGGTGTGTTGTCCACTCTTGCAGCTGCCGGTGTCGGGCTGTGGGGCTATCGCCGCCGCGAGTAACATCACTCAGCGGAATTGCTGTTCGAGATTACCAACGTTCCCGTGCGCAAAATAGTAGCAGCGAGCAGAACCTCGTCTACGTCTTCACCGTATCGCCAGAATCACGTACAGGACCACCAGCACCCAGTATCGTTCATATCAAAATGTGGACAATCTCTGACTCAGTCTCTGTTCTGCTTCACTACTAAAATCAGTATTACGAAACAACAGAAATTCTGGCCTACCTTCGACTGATACACAGACAGCAGAGGAGTGTCTTTCTACAGTGGCCTGTGCTAGTAGAAGATACGGTGAAATACAGTGTCGCAGTCGATACCAGACGGTGATTTCGTTCTGTTCATCTCGACGTTCAAAGACCTGTATTGTCCGTTTCCCACATCCATCGATCACCGTTGCAGACGATTTTTCTGACATCCAATGACTATTTGTATATTGAGATATGATGACTGAAGTATGAAAATAACATCTACGGTCTGGATAATCTGGGGTCTCGAATTGATGATATTATTACTCGGTACTGTGGTGTGTTATGCAGCAAACGTTGAAGGAATAATTACATTCACCAATTCTCTTCTACTCTACATCATCATTATGTTGATGATTATTGTACTAGATGCAAATTTACTCGGACGAGAAGGACTCATACACAAGTTTTCAGAATGAGCTCGACTACCTAACAGATTGCCTGAATGGTATGCTGAAATCATCCAGGTCAATTTGTTATGCATAGATAAACACGTAATTAGCCATCAGCGGCGGTGAGTTTCACGGTTGTAAGGGTACGTAAGATCATGTCTTCATTGCTCTATCTGTCGTTGGTTGATTAATCTTTCACCGCTTCGTTGTCCGTGCTCCTATCGTTCATCTACAGACTAACACTGATACCAATGACTTCTGAGAGTTCACCTTTCCGCATACTCATGAGACGGCTACGCGAGTGATTCACAGGCCTGACCGTCACCATCTCCATCAAGACGATACGGATCTTCGCTTGGAGTGTGGGCTTCGAAAAACGCCTGCGCTTCTTGTTGGGTGTTGAAATCTGAACAGCTGACGTCAGCAGGGGTAGCAGGCTCCTGCATAGCGGTGGACTGGTTCGTCTGTTCAAAACTCCAAACGCCGCGATTCGCTGCTCGTGCCTCCTGCTCGGCCTGTCCAAACGCTCCACGAAAGGAAAAAGATGAATCGTAGCGACGAGCATAGCCCTGACTGATAAGCTTGTAGTTGAAATTCGTCTCACCAACGTAGATATATGCCAAGAGCCGCCCGAAGCTCCCGCGTTGGTCCGCTTCCGGATCAGTGACAATCTGAACCTGCTGCTCGGCCAATTCATCTTCGGCAAACGATTTCGCTCTCTCACCCCAGTTCAGCAACCAGTCCCGTCCACGAATCGTGTCTGGAATTCCCGCGTATTCTGTTGGATTCTCATTCGAGGCTATCGTCTCGGGCGTGTCAACCCCGAGTAATCGAATCGTATCCTGTTCACCGTTTGTAAACGTCACCTCCATCGTATCGCCATCGACGACACGTGTGACAGTCGCTGTTCGCGTGGTTCCACCGTCGGGAGGCGGGAGAGACGATTCTCCAGTCGCCGCCGGCGTTGCTGTCCCTCCGCCTCCCGGTGCAGTGTCTCCAGCACAGCCACTGAGTAGTGAAATGATAACCAAAACGAGAAGAGCCCATTTACGTTCACCCATATAGAGAGTATAATATACATTTGACCTCAGGGTGCTAAAATCATTTCCATATACCTCAACTCAATTTTCTGTTTGAGAATTTCAATATTATGAGTTATCAAATCAGTTTGTGAAGATGTTATGTGTTTTATGTCATAGCAACCAGACGAAGCATCGTCTCCGAATTAACGTTCAGTCAGAAGAAATTCGCCTGATGACGTTGTTTTCATATACACTGTATGGTATAGAATGGTGGTGTGGATTACCAATGACTTAACCGTGCTTGCCTCGTAGATGAGTCGTGAGTGAGGAAACAGGGCGTCGGAATCTCCGTATGCCCAGTGATAATGAGGTATTCGCGGTCGTGACCGAACATCTCGGTGGCAACCACGTCCGTCTGCGTTGCGAGGATAGCAAAATGCGATTGGGACGGATTCCCGGTCGGATGAAGTACCGCATCTGGATCGACAAGGACGATGTCGTCCTCGCCGAACCCTGGGACTGGCAAGACGAGAAAGCCACTATTGAGTGGCGATATACGGATCAAGACGCAGATCAACTCCGAAATGAGGGTCACATCTAGTGACACATCGAACCGGTTGAGATTTCCCGTATGTTCTACATCCTGCCGATATCTACCGATATCCGTAGATAGCGTACTAGACGTTCGATAGATCAACCCCTTACAACATAGGGTTCGGTGAATCACTGGATAGTGGTAAGTATCGGGGACTGTTCTCTTGATGGTGTGACCGAGTATGTCGACAGCAGTAGCGTTAGTAGAAACCCTTTCGCTTTCGTGAGCTATTGTAAGGAGATCTAGTATAGTAGTAGACCCTGTATCCGTATCAATGGCTGTTCGTGTTCTCCACTACTCTGAGTCAGGGAATGCTACAACGGCCCTGATACATGGCTCAATTGATTTGCTTTGTTCAGACAGCGCCTGGTGTGAGTGGTGACCCATCTGATGAAAATGTTGATATTAATTCAGTATCAATCAGAACAAAACTGTGAGTTTGATTGAGAACATAGAGAGGACTGTCGAAGAAGCGTATGCCGCCGAGAGTAACGTCTTTGGATACGGTAGCTGGAGTCACCACATCACGCAGGTCGTAGAAAATGCCCGCATGCTCGCTCCACATTTCGACGCTGACAGAGAGATCGTCGTTCTTGGTGCGTTGCTCCACGATTATGCGAGTATCGTGGATGAATCACTCTACGAGGAGCATCACATCCACGGACCACGCGTGGCCGAACAACTTCTCAAACAACACGACTACCCAAGCGAACGAATCGAGCGAGTGAAGCGCTGTATCGCAGGGCATCGTGGGAGCATCGAGACTGCGCCTGACACCAAAGAGGGCGTCTGTCTCGCAAGTGCTGACGGAATAGCTCACATCCAACAGCCTCACTCACTACTCTATCTCGCCTACGTTCAACAGGAGATGGATATTGACGAAGGGGCCGACTGGGTACGCACAAAACTCGAACGAAGTTGGCAAAAAATCGATCCAACCGTTCAGAAGATGGTCGAAGACCAGTGCGAAGCCGCTCGTCTCTTTCTTGCTGTTGATACACCGCGTTGAATATGAGCTGTTTCAGAGAGGCGGTCACGAACACAAGAAATCATCGGCAAATCTACGAGGACGGCCCAAAGGTGACTTCTCTTGTCTTCTACAAACTGAATTTGGAATCACGGCAGTGTGGGTGTCAGTATCGTTTTATACGTCCCTCGTGATGCGTGTTCTACGATGCGTGAGGACATCCGATCGATCGCCCACTCCTACTTTCGAGCTGGGATGAGTCCCGCCCACGACTGGCAGCACGTACAGCGAGTTGAAACGACCGCCGACAGACTTGCGACCGACTATCCTGATGCAGATGCACACCGGATTCAGCTCTCGGCGTTGCTGCACGATATTGGGCGGGCAAAAGAGGATCGAGGCGATATCGAAGATCACGCTGCGTGGGGCGCAGACGAAAGCGCACGAATCCTCCGCGAGTACAATGTATCTGAAGAAACGATTGGTGCCGTCAGCCACTGTATCCAGGCCCACCGCTATTCGAACCACGTCACACCCGAGACGATCGAAGCGAAGATCATCAGTGATGCAGACAATCTCGACGCCTTAGGTGCCGTCGGGATCGCACGGTGCTTTGCTTATGGCGGTGAGCAGGGCTTGGCGATCCATGACCCGTCACTTCCGCCCGAGGAAGACTCATCCTCGGCTGGGAAAACGCAATTCAATCATCTCCATAAGAAAATCCTCGATCTCCCGAATCGAATGTACACTGATGTCGGAAGGGAGCTTGCTGAGGAACGGAGTGCGTTCGTCAAGGAGTTTACGCAGCGATTCGAACGAGAAGCGACTGGAACGATATAGCGAGGATTTCAACTGATGAATGCTGTGTTTTTCGATCTGGATGGAACGCTTATCGACTACAAGATCTCATTCGAGGAGCTCTACAACACGGCATTGCGTGAACTCGATGTCGAGCCATCTGGCAAAGCGGCGTTTAGTGAGGCGTTCTTCGATGTTCTAGGAGAAGTTGACGATCCGTTTGCGGCAGCGATTACACAGACTGAAGTCGACGTTAACCCGACGGCGTTCAGCGACGCCCTCGTGAGGGCGGAGATCGAGCACACCCACGAGAAGGCTGGTGTACGATCACTTCTACAGGCGCTTGACGGGAGGTACTCTCTCGGGATCCTCACGAATGGAGTTGGGCGCGTCCAACGGACAAAACTCGACGCTGTGGATCTCACAGATTGGTTCGATGCGATTGTTATTTCGAGTGAGGTCGGAGCTCAAAAGCCAGAGCCAGGGATCTTCCGCGCTGCAGAAAACATTCTCCCAGCCGACGACTACGTGTTCATCGCTGATTCGTTGGACCGAGATGTTCGGCCGGCAGTCGAATACGGCTGGCACGGCATCTTCTTCGGAGATGAAAGCCCTGCTGATGTAGTGGATGTACAGCGGCTCGCAGACGTGAATGACGTACTGGATCGCAGAGAGTGGTCCTCTTGACTGTTGGGGGTGCTCTCGTGCTGCTTCTGGCTCCCTCTCAAGAGAACTGGCGTTGGAGAGGGTTCCTACTGTTTTACCACTTGAGCTACTCTCCCACACAGATCGACACGTATGCCAACAGGTGAAATTCGTGAGGCCGTCACAGCCGATGCGAGTGACCTCGCGACGGTCTATCAGAGCGCGTATCGCGAGAATCGTGAGCGTGGATTCCCTGCGAAGGCGGAATCCGTCAACGAATGTGCCGTCGCAGAGTGGATCGACGAGTATCGGGTGTACGTCACCACTGTCGCCGTCGACAGTGGCGGTGTTCGTCTCGAAGAGACTGCCGCAGAACGAGTGAAGCTCAGCCGTCTCGGCGTCCACGACCAGTGGAAGGGCAAAGGCGTCGGGAATCGATTAATCGAGCACGCCGAGAACGCGATGCGAGGTTCGGGATACGCTACGATCTGGCTGACGACACCCCAAGACCATCCGTACCTTCCCGAGGTGTATCGCCGGCGAGGATACGAGAAGACAGGGCTGTATCCACTAGAATATCGGAGGTACGACGAAATCGTTATGGAAAAACAGCTGTGAGCGCTATCTACGTGGCAGCGAGCGACAGACCATCTGGCACGGCTGTTTTGCTTCATTGTTGCCGTACGCTTGCACCTTACAAATCGTCGTGTAACATCTTCGTAACGCGTTCTCGGAGGGTCGTTGCGGCCTCCTCACGCTGTTCGTTGGTCACGTCGAAGGCAGCACCAACCTGATTGAACCAATCTTCGAAGTTGAGCATTGCGTTGAGAGCCACGAATATCGCATAGCACTCACGATTCTCGTGAAACTGTTCGACGATCCGGGAAGAGCCGGCTTCGAAATAGCCATCGAGCATAGCCGAGCGAATCGTCTCCTGACGATCTGGAACATCCGGAATAAACGTCCAGTGACCCCCCGCTAGGCTGTGTTCGACAAACGCGAGATCGTAGGCCGGCGTCGCAGCGACACAGAACTCCCAATCGAGTAAGCCAGTTACGGCACTCGTTTCCGGATCGAGGAGAACGTTGTCCAGTGACTGATCGATACGAGCGATGACCGGTTCGAATTCACCGGACAGACTATCGATCTGTGCGTCAAGGACTGGTCGGACCACCGGAGCTAGGTCCCCAAACTGGGTCTCAGTTAGCCAGGTGCATTTCTGGTCACACTCGGCTGTTAGATACTCAGTCCAGGAATGGATGGGATTCTGGACGACGAGTTGCTCAATCGTGGTACGAGGGCATTCCCCGTCGAGCGTCTCGTCAGCGTCGATATCGACAAATCCGTACGCCTCGACCGCGTCGAGGGCGTGGAGCATCGCGAGGTGTCGTCCCGTCGAATGGGCGAGTCGTTCGATGGCAGTCTCCGAGAACGTAGCCAGCATGGTTCGGTTGTAATTCGCTCCGGGAAGCGTTGTTGAGACGAACAATGGCGTCGACAGGTGCTCGTCGTCGTCGACGACTCCCAGAACTTCCGGAACTGGCAGTGACGTGTGAGCAGCAAGAATCGCGAGTGTCCGGGCCTCGTCGCCACAGGTTGGCGACTTCTCCGGTGGTGTTGCCTTGAGAACGCACTGCTGGCGTCCTGACTGCATCACGATGTCGAGGTGGTAGACAATGTGATGTCCGTCGACGGCGGGCGTTGCGTTCTGCACTTCCCATGAGGGGTCGATGCGTCGTACTATCTCCGTGATCGTCTTATCTTGAATCGTTCGGTCGTAGTTCATAATGAAGTGCTGTTCGTATCACGGCGTCTCGCCAGTGCATGCGCGTTCAGCCGGATCACAGTGTATGTCCATGAGTGGGTTGGGCGATGTGAGGTTGTGCGCGGACCGTCGGTCGAATGGTGAACAGCTCGCTGACTGTTCGAGTATGAGATCGAGAGAAGACCGCCGGAGACGACACTATTGAAGCCGGTATCCGACGGAAACCGGAGCCGAAGATTCGTCGATAACAGTATCGGTGACCGATTGACGCTCGGAATCTTCGGCCGGGTAAGAACCAGCCGTCTGTCCAGCTATTCTTCACGAGAGCGATGCGTCCAGTCGGGTCTTTCACCCGGGCTGAGGCCGTAATTGCAGTGCCATCGATCGCCCACTCCTGAAGTGATTCGAGTTTTGGTACTGGGAGTTGCAGTGTTTGCTGGATACGCGGGGCCTCGGGGGCAATGTGGCGCGGATAGGGCATCTGACATTCATTAAGTGAACACAGCACTCTCCTAAATGGTTGTCCGCTCGGCGTGATGCTACGTCGCTCATTCGTCTATGAAGGCGTTTCGAACGTGACTTCCAATATACCTATTTCTGTCTCGATATATTGTATGAAGATATACAACATTGTTCGCTCCATTTCACCAACAGAATAGCCACCAGTATAGTCAGTGTCTCGTTGTTCGATTATATTAGATAGATCTCATGAAAGATGGGACAAAGCATATACCATATTGATAAAATGTAGAGGATATGTACACCCGCCGCCGTTTTCTCACTGGAGCCGGTGCCGTTGGTCTCACGAGTGTGGCTGGCTGTCTCGGTGACTTTGAGATATACTATACTGGACAGGAGCAGCCACAGACGAAGTGGTGGCCACAACCTCAATTCGATGGACTCGCCACGAGCTACAATCCCAAGCAGGTTGGTCCTCGAACCGACGTGAGTGAGCGCTGGACGCTCGATATCTCCGGGCCGGCTGCACGTCCGGTGGTTGCTGATGGGCTTGCATTCCTTCCGACGATAGATGCCGTTCGTGCTGTCGATGCTCGGACGGGGAAGGAGCAGTGGCGAGAGAGCGGTGACGGTCCACCACTGTGGCTACAAGCGGTACTCTGGAACGACGGGCGCCTCTATGTTGCCCAGACCCAATCACCTGGCCTGATAGCACTCGATGCGGCGACTGGCAAGCGCCAGTGGCAGTTTGATGCTGACCAGTCGGGGATCTCTGCCCTCGTTATTGATTCGGAGAGCTCGGAACTGTTCGCTGGAGATGATAAGGGCAACATCTACAAGCTCGATCCGGTGACGGGCGAGCAACGATGGCATCATCAGTTCTTTGGCCCGATCAGCACGTTCGCCATCGGGGCACGTCCTTTCCTCCTCGTCGGAACCGAAGGAGGTGAGGTGTATGCGGTATCCAGAATCGATGGCCGAGGATATTGGCGACGGAAATTCCCCGGCCAGATCAGTGCACTCGCAACAATGGATGGGAGTTACAACGGAGCGGGTGCGTTCGTTAGCGTTTTCGGTGGGCCAACGTTTGGTATCAATCCCGATCAGACAGGGACCTCTGTGTGGGAAACGGATGTGTCGGGGGTAGAGTCGTTTGTCGTTGCTGGCCGGCGGGTGTTCGCAGCTGGTCAACGGCTCGTCTCCCTTGATCTCGGCTCCGGAAAGCAGCAGTGGTCGGGTGGGAAAACGAGCCAGTGTGGGCCAGCTGCTGCGGGCGAGACAGTGTACGCAGCGTCTGAATCCAAGGTGTCGGCGTACAAATCCGGGGGCGGAACTGGCATTGGTAACGTTCGGTTGGCTACAAAACGCTGGTCGTATTCTGTCGAGGGGCGGCCACAGCAAGGGCTCGCAGTCGCTGACGGTGCGGTCTTCGTTCTTACAGAAAAGAGTGAGAATACGACACCGAAAGCGTATGCACTCGAAGAAGCGTAGTGTCTCCGCCGTCGTGCTGACTAACTCGCTTATAGCTTGTCGGTTAGTCTTTCATCGCTGCTGCAAACAACCGAAGGTTTGTGCCGAAGTTCCTCACAAGCGCTCGAGGAAACCCTTTCCGTGCGCCGGCGAGCGCATCATCAAGTGTTGTGCTCGCATCCTCGAACACGCCCGTCCCGTGGCCGAACAAAATTCTCTCGGGGTCAAACCTGTCGAACGTTTTGCGAGGTGGGAACAGACGGACTCCCAACTGTACCCTAATGCGTTCGTCGCCGACTGGATATGCCGAGCCAGACGAGAGCAAGTCAGGAACAATACGTGTGCCATCCGTCTCGCGGTACGCAATCGCCTCTTGGAGAGCGACAGTGGTTCAACACGAGTGATGTCAAATCCGAGGGGATCCAGAACCATCTCTTCACGCACCGGTGGGGCGTCAACGTGGTCCGGGATGTAGTCCATCCCACCGGAGAATGTGGACAGATTGTTTTGCGCCGAAGCACAGAGCCCGTGTGGTTTCTTTGGTCGGAGGAATCACGGCAGGAGATCATCCGGAAGGTATTGCGAGCAGTCAACCGGAATCGCATCCCATGCGGCCTGAATAGCTTGATATCCCGTCCATCCTTCTCCTCGGAGCATCTCAGCACTGGCCTGACAAAACTCCTCTACAGTACACGCTCCTGCATCGAGCAATAGATAGAGCAAAAACGTGGGAGCAACGGCCTTACCGCTCGTCTCGCCTGCGTCGTCGAACACCTTGTTGATAGACCGACGCCCGTGCTTGTCCATCAAGATCGCAAACCTGTACAGCTCGATATTCTGTTCGACCTCGGTCAATACCGATGTTTCCCCGGCGTCCTTCCCGTGAGGTCGCGGAACACACGGAACCGTCGTAAACGATCCGTTTTCATCATCGTCGAATGGTTCGAGCGCACTCTTACTCCCTTCATGAAGCCAGCGTTCTCTCGTCCCCTGAGGTGCATACTCAGACCTTTCCCGGCTATGGCGATTGAGTTCATGGTGACAGACGTTCGTCGTCGTCAGTTGTAGATTCTCTGTGACCTGAGGCCAAAGACTCGTGTTCGCTACAGCGATCAAGGCATCTGTATCAACAACAACCGGATGGCGAACATCATCGTCCACCATCCTCACTCCTGAAACACTCCGGTCGTATCAAGCTCCGCAGCCTCCTCAAAGGATTTCCGCTCGCGCTCAATTTCTTCCACGGCATCACCAAGGAGGATCTCTGCTACGTCTTCGGAAAGTTCTCTTTGCTTGTATCGCTGGTGGAGAGCGATTTTCTCCTCATCCGAAAGCGTTTCTCGAAGCTTCTCCTGAAGACCCCGGCGAGCAAGCTCACTGATATTGATTCCCCCGAGACGCATCTGATCGACGACCTGTGACGCCTCCTTCTCGGCTTTCCCTCGGAACTGTATTTTGTCGTTGTCGACCGCCATTCTTAGCTCCTCGTTCGCTCTCTACGGATATAGTTGTTGTGACGTGCCATCCGTGTCATCACAACCTTTCTGCAGTGAATATCTGGATGCGTCACGGCTGCGCCTGTGTGGTCTAGATCGAATGTTTGCTCAAGCCAATCGTGGTTTTCAACGATTTGCGTTCCAGACGGGAGTCGATCACGTATCATCTATCCACTCTCATACCTCTCCACTATGCCCACAGTGTTCCCTTGTACAACTCTTATCCACGTCGTAATACCGAAATGTTGTACGAGACCGTAGCGATCTGTGGGTTTCCGCCAGCCGAGCACAGGTCAGTGTTGGGGCCTCTCGCAATCTCTAACACGTGAGAACAGATGAAATCTGGTGTTCAGAGCGCAGCAGTGACGCACCGCTCTGGGACAGAAGCCCCTGTCCGATCATTCCCCAGAGATAATGTCCGCTCGATCGTCGTCTCAAAGATCTCCCATACCGTGAACAGGCTATTTACGTAACCAACCCTATATACGTGATTTGAGAGAAGTTCGCAGACGACGGAGAAGACTCATGGTGTATTCCTGGATGCTCTTGTGAGCTTGAAGAGTTCGTCCGGAGGACGGAACTGACATGTTGTGGAGTCGGTGAGGACCCTTCTCTGGTATAGCATGCCTCACACAATCTTATACTCGCCGGTGCGCAACCTCGCGGCATGAGCGACGACGGGTCGGACGTGGATACTGACCGCCTCAGATCGTTCCTCACAGAGCAGCTCGATGAACGCGTTGTCGATACAGCAGTCTGAGAGGAAGGGTTGAATCGCGTGATTCGGGTTGTGACTGTCGACGACCCGCAGGCGTACGTGGTGCGCCAGCCCATTAAGGACCGAGACGACCACGGATTCACCGATATCACGACCGAACATGCAGTACTGGAACGGCTCGAACTCACCGATGTGCGGCGCCACGGGCAGTGTATCTCTGCGAGGACGAATCGGTGCTCGGAGGACCCTTCTCAGTAATCGAGTATCTCACGGGTGAGAGCATCCACTGGGACGACCCGCTACCGGACGGATATCGCGACACTCGATCCCGAACTCAAGTAGGAAATCAACTGATAGACACGCTTTCGGACTTACACTCCGTGGATACTGAGCGGTTCACGGGCGTCTGTGAGCGAGTACGACTGCGGGCGCAGATCGATCAGACTGTTGCCCAGTTGGAGGGAGCAACGAGCGCGACCGGGCACGATTTCGGAACGCTGTGGCAAGTTGCTGAGTGGTTGCAAGACAATATCCCGGATCGGTCATTCAAATGTAGAATCTACCAGACACGCATCCCCTGTTCAGCACACACTCGCTAAATTATCAGCAGCTGATGATTGTAGCAGAACCCTCCGAAATGTCGTCTCATCGTGTCTTGTACTACCACAATCAGAAGGTGACATAGAACGATTCTTACAGATAACGTACGTAAGATGATCTCTAAATCACCAGTACAATAGTTCTACGTACTGCAATCCACCACGAATTTCAGCAGAGATATCTGCACCGTTAGTTCGGAAGCGGCGGCCAGGTTGTTGCCACCGTTTCCTGAATGAGGTGGGTCTGAGCGCGACGTAGTCGCTCAGAGACCGAGGATGCAGAGATATCTAACTCTGCGGCGATATCATTCAGGGAAGCTTGACGTGGAATCTCAAAATAGCCCAGTTCATAGGCCGTTCGGAGCGCTTCGTGTTGTCGATCAGTTAGCCCATTGCCCGGTGGTTCAGGCTCACCATCACGGGTGAGACGGTGCAATCGAAAGGTGGCATTACGCTGCCAGAACGATGCGAACGTATTGAACGCTTCTCGGGTGGCGAACCATCCAGTCTGTCGCCACCCGTCTGGTTCCACCTCAATCCGTTCGATAGTGGCCTCAGCCGTAGCAAGCGCCTCAAGCCCTGCGAGATCATCGATGTGATCACCGAGTTGTTCTTCGAAGCTGAGTGCGGGGAACACCTGATACCGACGAGTATCTCCGGCTTGTCCGATGAGAGTCCATTCCCCAACATCGACGGCATCAGCAAGGGCGTTCTCAATTGCAGTCTGGGATTCTCCGGTCACGGTGGCGAGAAACAAAGGCCGATTGCCGTGATTAAACTGTAGATCAAGCACAAGTGTCACCGCAGGCACTGCACCAGCAACCGTAACCAGCGGGAGACCATCGCAATGAATCCCAAATTCAGCGACAAGACCCATACGTTAGCATCTTTATCGATGGTAATGTGAACATCGAACGAATCGTTTACACTGATACAGTCTGTGTGAAATCTCTCCGTTCGACTTCGAGCTATCTGTCGGTATCAGCGTCATCTCACCCTATCCCGGCGAGTGGCGTCCAGTCTCCAGACACTGTCCCATTTAAATCACCCCATCACTGAGAGAATGGCTTAGCCCAGTCGTCCGCAAACACGGAAAGACATGCAGACGACACAGTCAGCAGATGGCATGGAAGTAGGCTACGAACGACACGGCGATGGCCGGCCTCTGATTCTCCTCCACGGAGGGATGGCTCCTCGGGAGTACTGGAATCCGATTATGCCTCACTTTGAAGAGTACACCACTATTGTCCCCCAGCGGCCGGGGTTCGGCACCTGCCTCGACAGTCCAATGGAGACAAGCGCTGCTGAGGTACTGGAACGTGAGACGGAATATGTACGAGCACTGGTTGATGATGTAGATGGCGTTCCTGTCCTGTTTGGCCATTCCTACGGCGCACTCACCGGAATTGAGGCTGCAACGGATGCAGAGATCGGAGCAGTTGTCGCCTACGAACCGGCGATCCTCCCTGACGAATTTCGTGAGGAGGCTGATCTTGCTGATCATATGGCAGCCCTCATCGAGGCAGGCGAACGCCATGAAGCGGTCAAGCGCTACATCGAGCAGGTTCTCCACCCGGAGGGAATTGACAACCTCGACGCATGGTTGGCAGAGTGGCCACTCTGGCCGGAGTGTGTGGATCTCGCCGACGAGGTTGTCCGGATGAATCGTGCGGTCGAGCGGTACCGACTTCCTGATCATCTCAGCGTTGCTGCTCCTGTGCTCGTACTGACCGGCACCAGCGGTCCTGACTTCCTCCGCGAAAGCGCCCACGCTGTCCACGAGGCACTTCCACACAGTCGCTTCGTTGAGTTCGATGGTCTCAGCCACAGTGGGCCCAGCGAAGCACCAGCACTGATTTCGTCGGAAGTCAAATCGTTCCTCTCTGAATAGTCGGTAGCGGTCAGGAGCGTTTACGACTTGCGCGGACGAGTATCGTTGTGTCTGGGATATAATCTCCCATCCCCGACATTCCCAGTGGCGGAGCTGTCATTCCACATTTCGACTTGTTCGGTTGCTGGCGGTACAATTATATAACTGTTCACTGAACAATAACACAATACGAGGCCTCAGGATGACCGTTTCCACTCTCTTCTAAGTGAGAGCGATCCCGTTCAGGGACCGCGAATATCGCAGTGTAGTCCTCAGAGCGGTGTATGTACCGCTTGTTCCGATTATCAATCCATCAATAAACAATGAGTCACTTTCAGACACGAGAACATATCGCCGATCAGCACAAGTGGAACCCCGAAGCGATCTTTCACGACGAGAAGACATGGGAGAGAGCTGCTGACCGCGTCCAGTCGCGGCTTACCGACCTGTGCACCGACGATATAACGCGAAATCCTGCGACTCTTGCAGAGACGCTTGACACGTTCTTCGATATCAAAGCTGAATTCGAGCGTGTCGATGTCTATGCCACCTTACATTCGTTGATAGACACAACAGACGAGCGAGCCCAAGAACGCTCTGGGCGCGTTGACGATCTCCGGTCGACGCTTGAAACCAATCGTTCGAGCATCGAGACGGCGATCCAGCGGACTAACGCGGAACGCATTGAAACGATGCTTGCAGAGTCGGAAGCTCTCTCACAGTACGGCCAGTACCTCTGCAATCTCACTTGCCAAGCAGAGCATACTGCCGACGCTGCTGCTGAAGCGGTGATTTCGACGCTCACGCCCGTACTTGGTGGAAATCAGACGTATGAGACGCTGCTGAACGCAGATCTCTCGTTTCCATCGCTGGAGAAACCGAACGGTGAACAGGTCGATATAACACTGAATAATCGCGAGACACTGCTCCGTTCCCATGATAGACCGTTTCGCCAGACCGTTCACGAACAGTTCTACGACACATTGAATGAGTACCGCCACACGATCGCCGCAACCTTCGACAAACACGTCGAAACTGCAGTCCGAACGGCGGATATTCGGGGCTACGACTCTTCACTTGCGGCCGCGCTTGCCGCCGAAAACGTCCCTGCCGAGGTGTACAAGACGCTTATCGAGGTTATTTCGACCAATCTCGATCCACTGCACGAACACCTGCAGTACAAACGCAAACGACTGGGGGTTGACGTGCTTCGACCCTGGGACCTCAACGTTCGATTAGTTGCTGAAGACGCGACCGTTCCGTATGAGCGGGCAAAGGAACTCGTTGTTGAAGCTGTTGCGCCGCTTGGTGAGGCGTATCAATCGCGACTCGCTCGAGGATTTGAATCTGGGTGGGTCGATGTCTATGAGACATCCAGCAAAATCGCCGGTGCTGGAACCATTCCTGCATACAGCACGGAACCGTATATTTTCCTGAACTATCAGAACGACGTGAACTGGTTGTTTGGACTCGCACACGAAGCGGGCCACGCAATGCACGCCGCCCTCACGAGTGAGACACAGCCGATCGTGTACGGGGAGTTCGACTGGTTTATCTCGGAGGTGCCGAGCACGGTGATGGAGGCGTTACTCGTACACCACATCTTGGAAACCGTCGAGGACACCGCACTCCACCGAACGGTGCTCGATATGTGGCTCGAACGCTTCCGTGATCTGCTCTACCGGCGAACGCGATACGCCATCTGTGAGCAACAGATGCACAGCCATGTCGGCGACGGTGGACAACTCACTCCCGACCGACTTGATCAGTTTATCACCGACGGTTGGGCGAGAATCAACGCACCCGTGAGTGTAGATGAGCGTATCGCTGGAGAGTGGATGCAAGCGAAGTATCTCAACATGTGGATGCCGTTCTATGTCTATCAGTATGCGACGGGATTCAGTGCCGCCCTCTCACTGGTAACTGCGATCCGCGAGGAATGGGACGGTGGATCATCCGGTGAGATGGCCAGCCGATATCTTCACTTTCTGCGCAGCGGTTCGAGCGAGTATCCGCTGGCGTTGCTTTCGGAGATAGGTGTCGATCTTCGTTCAAAGAAGCCATTCGAACAGGCTGTTAATGCGTATCACGACGCGCTTGCGGAGTACACAGTACTGGACCAGCCATAGATAGCTGCATCCATTGGAAAGATTTAGAATGTAGACATTTGGTGGACTATCACTTCATGGGCCACCGAGATCGATGCATGCAAACATAACGCCGCTTGGCTTGTTTCGTTAGTAGACTGTACCAGAAATAGCGAGGCTCGATCTTGAATATCGCCTCGCAGCTGGCGGCCTCGCCACGGTTGCCACGAGCCACTTCGATCGGGAGCCGACTCGCTTTGGTCGTCACCACGTCTAAGAGATTACTACGCTCGTCGACAATCTGTGATGTCAGTCCCCACGCACCGAGCAGGCCATCATGAGCGACAGTACGCATGATACCGTCAATGACCACACTCAGTGTGGGTTCACCGTCGCTTCCGTAGCCATAAACCGAATATCGGCGTACCGTCTTTGAAACCGATCTACGTTTGGATGCGTCGTTCACACCTCGATGGTAGCATTCTTGATAGCGGCTGTTTGTGTTTGATGCCACTCGACGTCGTTCCACATCCCGCGAAACTGCGGGCCACAGAAGTTGCTCGTTGAGATGGCCGCCCATCGTCCCGTTTCGGCTGCCTTCTGCGTGCCGACTGCACAGAGTTCCTTGATCCAGTCCCAGTTCAATCCAGGCCAATCCTTGTAGTGGATGAGCGCCCACGACTCAGTGGTCGTAAGTGGAAGCCCGATCGTTCGAGACCACTCGGCAACTGCGTCGATTTCAGCTTCGAGCGTTGAGTGCCAGCGACTTGGATTCGCTTTGTAACGACGTTGCCCCTGCTTTTCGATCCACACGTAGTGCTCGGCGGAATCGATATCGTGTGACCAATCGAAGAAGTCGCTGGTGTTCATCAGCCAGAGGTGCGTATCTATGAGGTCCATCTCCGGCTCTGGCTCGCGTCCCCACGACTTGCCTGGGCCGGCGGTTTCGGAGAAACAGTACGCTTGCTCGGGATAGGCACTCCGGACGGACGCGATCGACTCGGTGATCCAGCGACGAGCCGCAGGAGCGCGACGGCGTGTGTGGTGGTCGTCGTCGGGATTGTTGAAGTAGGGCGCCCACATGGAAAGTGGAAATTCGTTACAGAGATCGACCCAAGCGACGGTGTCGAGCAATCCTGTGTCTGCGATGCTATCCAGTGTCTCGATCCATACCGAGGCGAGATCCGCTGGCTGGTGGATTCCTCGCCGTACGTTCGTCGTATCTTCCCGAAACCACGACGACAGTGCGACCGCGACATCTCGATCTGCGCATGCTGTGATGAATTCAGTGAGTGCCGGAAACACCTCGACGTGACAGGTTGTAGGCGCGCCCCACTCGCTGGCTTCGAACGCTGGCGGGAGTGTCCACTCGTGGGTTGGGTCGGCTGACACTAGATGTGGGTAGGCATCGATGCGAACGGCGTCGTAGCCTCGTGTGATCAGTTCGTCAAGAGCGGTGTCCCAATCACTGTACCCGCCCCCCTCGTAGCGACGCTCAAGCCACGAAAAATCCCACATGGCAATCGCGTACGGTGTGTCCCGGTCGGTGACGTTCATACCGGAGTCGTCGGCCAGTTGGACCGTATTGATTTCCCTGCTGTGTGATAGTATAACAAGCGAGCCGATCGGTAGCATACGGTGATCTCCGATTCTGATGGAGACCTGTTTTGCACGAATCTTCCTTTATTGCTGTTATGGGACTTTTTACGGGTTCCTCGCTCGCAGTGTTGTTGTCTCTATGAGACAGATATATGTCAGTCGAGAAACTCGCAATAGCATGGACTCATCTCCGCTCACCGCCACTGATACGACACTTATCGAACACGCAAGCGAGATCAACGAACGGGCGTTCGACCCGGACTTTTTCGATGGTGCCCATATCGTTGCTGCGGCTATCAGAACCACTAATGGAGATATGTTCAGCGGAGTGAGTCTCCCCGCCAATACCGGTCGAGCCTCTACCTGTGGAGAACCAGTCGCCATCGGGTCGGCGATCGCTGCTGGGAATCGGTACGACCAAATTGAAACATGCGTGGCTGTCGAGCATCCGATGCCGTACAAAGAGATCGATGAACCGAGCGTTATTCCTCCGTGTGGCACCTGCCGGGAATTACTCGCTGACTATGGGGAGGATATCCGGATTATTGTCCCTGTTGATGGGGAAAACCGGGGTGCTCGTGCCATTGACCTCCTTCCGACGCGAACGTGGTAACCGCGGCAGACGGAGCAGTCTCTGAAACAGTATGAGTCAGATCACCGCTACTGCTGAAAAGCGATAGTTTACTACTCGTCTCTACTACGTCTCTGTATCCATCGCTGTAAGTGAGAGTTCCACTACGATTTTAACAGGTACATCGATATATCGATGGCTACGACGACACCCTCGAAACGGGCTGTCTACCGGATAATCGCTGAGCACCCGAACTATCACTGGCCATACTACCGCATTCCGAACACCGAGTGTACAGCCACCGATCTCGAGGCGCTCGGCGTGAGGCGATCCCAGAACAGTCAACGTTCTGGCTTCCGTCACAATCGCACCACGACCTACGCACAGATCGGTCGAAGGGTCACGGAGGAAGTCCGCTGGTGCTTATGAGATTATGGAGCGCCAGTTCATGCTGAATCCACAGCGTGATCCGTACAACTTTGAGAAAGGAACTGTCATCCAATCCCGTATCGCCTTTGGCGATGATCTTGCTGAGGAGCGTTAATATCATACATCGATAGAAGATAATTAGCACTGTTGTGGAGACACGAATTGATGAGTTAGAGACAGAAGACGAATGGATAGCTGCGTTTCCAGTACTGATGCAGCTCTGGAAAGATACCCCCCGTGAATTCACACAGAGTTCGTTTCTTGCGCTCCTTCACGAATTGCAGGAGACGGAGGGATATCGATTATTTGGTCTGTTCGTAGATGAGTCCCTTGTTGCTGTCGCTGGTGTTTCCATCCGAATGAGTGCATGGTACGGACGGTATCTGTGGGTATACGACCTCGTGACCGAGAGAGCTCATCGTTCGAACGGATACGGAAACGAGCTAGTATCGTTTCTGAAGCAGTGGGCGAAAGACCAGAGCTGTGAAACAATTGCTCTTGCATCTGCACTCGGAAGAGAGGATGCACACGAATTCTACATGGATGGCAATATGGAACAATCAAGCTACGTCTTTCGACAAACACTCGACTGATGCGCAAAACAAAGCTGTGGATCGGTGTATCGTGGAGTCTCCTTATGACGGACTCGGGGTTTGGACGTGAGAGAGGTAGGATGCGAGATCAGTCGACGAGAGCATCCCAATTACACCTTCGGTGTCGTCAACGACTGGCAGGTGGTGAAATCCGTGTTCGAGCATGACATCTGCAGCGTCACGGATAGAATCCTGCACTGTCGCCGTAATCACGTCTGTAGACATGTAGGTGTCGACAGGCGTCTCGTCTTTCGGTCGCCGTTCGGCGACGACTTTGACGAAATCAGTTGTCGTTAGTATCCCCTCGA
The DNA here is from genome assembly GCF_023276375.1 of Halocatena marina. Taxonomy (GTDB): domain Archaea; phylum Halobacteriota; class Halobacteria; order Halobacteriales; family Haloarculaceae; genus Halocatena; species Halocatena marina. Next base: position 213,865 of record NZ_JALLPK010000002.1, read on the forward strand.
GTTGATTATCGCCATCAACGACGAGAACTGAGCCAACATCACTGGAGAGCATTTTTTGTGCTGCCTCTTCGACGAGCGTGTCCGGTGGGACTGTGTATAGAGTAGTGGACATGAGTCGCCCAACGAAAATATCGTCCATGATTGATGATATCACGCATCACATATAAGTATACCTGCTATCTGATCTTTCTCTGCTCACACCGAACAACGTCACGTGAAAATCAGTGTATATTACTGCGCTACATTCCCACTCAACACGATAGTAGTCTCGCCCTTGTTAGACTTCTGGCGAGCCATTCTCCGTCGTGAGTCTCCTGACTGTCACGAGGATACGTTTTCAGAAAAATTCCGGTAACCGTACGTGACTACCTCTTCAGAGATCGCGTGCTTGGACGGTTTTCCGGTTGTTCTCGTCCGCACGCCGTGCTGCATCCGCAAGAATCTCGTGGACCTCCTCATCGAGGGCGTCGTAGAAGTCGCCCGAGACGTTGCCGTCGATCGCGTCTTTGACCGCTGCTTTGACAATGAGATCTGCCATATCTGTATGCCTCCAGGCACTGGGCGTTAAAACTGGTGGTTTCGTCGTCCAACAATGGATCACGTCTGCTCCACGATGGCCTCGGCGACCGTGTCCTCCATCTCACTCACCGTCAGGGCTGGCACGGCGTTACCTGCTACTACGGGAATAGGAGATGACGATTGTCGGCGGTTTTAGTCAGTTCATGAGTTGTGTTCCCAAAGCCACAGTCACACTCGATCGTTTGTTCGTGCCCGTCGAGCGGGAGCGAATTTTTGAACCACTTCCCGCAGTTATACCACTGACCTTCTACAATCGTGTGATTACTTTTGATTGTATCATACATTGTTGTTGAGTCACGTGATTCTGTTTTGGTTGTGTAGTGTCATCCAGTTCGGCTTCGAACGCTTCGCTCAGTATTCTCTCACAGATTTATTGCGTGTATGTCACTGCTTTGCCACTACACCCATATATATCTGTTAATAGAAATTTTGGGTTTATCTTTAACTATCCTAATTTATTGATATAGAGATATTCAGAAAATCTGTTAGAACTGAGAATGGTCTCCCAGTTCCACGCGTTAGCTGATTCGGACGTTTGCGGAGCCACTGCGGTCTGTAAACCCATCCTCTTCGATGTTACCATGTGCGTAGCATCGACGCTGTACATCAAGGTCTGATCACCGTTCGTGCTGTCGTCGTTGTGTCGAGAGAGAAGGTACGCGATGACTCCGATAGACGTGAGGACGAGCAGCCAGAACAGCGGCCACGGTATCCGAATCCCCTCCCAGTCTCCACCATTCTAAGAACCGCCTCCCTGTCTCATTGATTGAGCGCGTGCCAGTGACGTCATTCCTCTACTGTCATTTACGAATAATAGTTCTCTACATTAAGATTTATAATAATCGATAATAAACGCACAGCGTAGTGATCAACAGGAATGAGTTCGGTGGAAACTGAGAGAATCAATCCAGCATACCATAAACAAGACGGATACGATACCACGAACGATAAGTATCCACCCGATTGGAATGCTCGCAGCAAGGCCGTGCGAAAACGCGATGACTACATCTGCCAGGATTGTGGTGTGAAAAGCGGATATCACACGCCGTATGGAGAAGGCGTTACGCTCGATGTCCATCACATCACGTTCCTCAGTGATGGGGGGTCAAATCGGTTTGACAACCTCACCACTCTGTGTGTTGATTGTCACAATGATCGCCACGAGCACGATATCACAGAGGGAAGAGATGTTACCACACAGACCCCCAGCGGCCCGCTGGTGTGGTTCCGGCAGTTGGTGCGGTATTCTCTCGGCAGTGTGGGCGTTCTCCTTCTCCACACGATTGCTCTCTCTCTTCTGGTGACGCAGCCGACAGGAGAGCCGCTGTATTTCGCTGGTGGTGGATATATCGTGCTCCTTACTGTCGCTGGGGTGCTTCGAACCAAGCAGACAGCCATACTGTATGCGCTCGCGGGGTGTATCGGAATGGCACTCATGCAGGTGCCGTTTGTGGTTGCGATCATCCCTGTGTCTCGGGTCATACTCGTCTGCTCTACATGGATTCCAGCGTTGCTTACTGGCATCTGGTGGTGGCATCAGCGCAAGTGAATTGATATCCTCCCCATCCTTGAGGGTGGAGGTTCTCGAACGATTACCCGATATATTAGTTGTTAGATCATTTCCTCAGCCGTTTGAGCGTATCGATACACTCGAGCAGGGCTCTTCCGTTATGATAGGCCCCTTTGTAGACCGCCCCTTTTCGTCCAACTGGTTCGAGGTCGTCAGTAATTCCGGAGTGCCACTCGCCGTGATCGTCGTCGATGTGGTACTGTCGAATGAACTCCCATGTCTGCTCAAAGACGTCGAAATACTGAGTGTCGCCTGTATGCTCGTACATTCGTAGCGCACTGGTCATACACTCTGCTTGCACCCACCACGCCTTGATGCGGAAACTGGCCGGTTCGTCGAACCCACCGTAAAAGTAGAACCCACCGTAGTCCTCGTCGTAACCGTACTCCAACGAGTACTCCCACAGCGTCTCGAACAGTTCGGAGAAAATCGAAGTTGAGATGTTGAGTGCAGCTGCTGCTTCCATCACCAGCCACACCCCCTCCAGATCATGTCCATAAGAGACGATACGGAACTCTTCGTCGTCCTGTAATGGTGTCCAATCGGGAGCATGTTTGTCTGTGCAGAAACGTCTCCCCGTTCTGTAAACAGTATTAGTGACAATGGTCAGCAGTTCGTGGAGACGCTGTCGTCCCCTTTCGGTCTTGAATGCTTCGTAGTAGGTCGTGAATGCCTCCATGAGATGGAGATGTGTGTTCGTCAGTTTGAGGGTCGGATCGAGCACGGCGTCACCGGATTCTTTTGGCGACCAGTCTGGTTCGATGTTCTGGAGGTAGGTTCGTCCCTCTGTGATCGGTGTCCAATCCGGCGTGAAGTACTCCACATAGCCACCGAACGCCTCATCTTTCGCGTGCTCGTCCATCAGATCAACGAGTTCGTGAGCGTACTTTGCGGCTCTGTCGTCGTCGAGCGACCGAGCGTACTCCGAGAGTGCGTACAGTCCGAACGATTGTCCGTAGAGGTGTTTGTTGGGCTTTGAAACCGTACCGTTGCGTTCAACCTCCCAGTAAAATCCACCGTGTGCCTTGTCCCACATGTCTTCGAGCAAGAACTCAAGGCCATGTTCGGCGAGGTCAGCGTACTCTTGACCGAACCCTTCACCAGCGAGCCGGGCATTCAGCCAGACCATCCGGGCTTGCGTGACTATCTGTTTGTTCCCGTTGCCTGCAAATTCGCCCGTCTTATCGTAACTGGTGATGAACCCACCATACTCGGTGTCGACCGACCGGGGAAACCAGAAATCGAGAACATTTTCGGTTAGGTCGTCTTTTAACTGTTCGAGATGTTGCTGGCTCTTGGCACGTGGCTCTGTTTGCATGTGCAGTGACGGTTTCAACGTCGGTAGTAATAAGACTGCTTCCGAGAGGACGTCGATGAGAGATATCGGAGAAGTTCTGTCGAGAACGAGAGATTTCTCCAGAGTGGCCGGGTCGTGGTATAGCTCGTAACTCCCGTCAGGAGTTGTCGAACAGCGCAATGCTGTTTGCATCGTCCTGGTCGGTTAACTTTCGGTAGGCGATCTCCGTCTCTAGCCGAGGGCCTGCGACGTAGTAGATGTAGCAGCTTCCAGCGTCATCTTTGATAAAGAACGGACCAGCAACCCCTCCGTCGTCTTGCGAGACGGGAGACATGATTTCTCCTACGTAGTTCTCTTTGTCGATGTTCTGACCGCACTCCATCGCGTAAATGTTGTCGGAGGTTGCGTGAAATGCGACGAGGTAATCCCCATTGTACTTGAAGAAAAAGGGATTCGAAACGTTCCCGTCGTGCTGAGGTTGTGGCGTCACGACTTCGTTCTGATCGACGGTCCAATTCTTCGCATCGTCCGATGTTGCGAGGCGGATGTGGCGTGTGCCTCCCTGATTATCCATGAAGAACATTGTATAGCTATTGTTCCGGTCAGGAATCGAATAGTCATACACGCGTGCGTACGACGCCTCGGAAGAATTCGACATCATGGAGGTGTCGATGGCGACACCACCGTAGTCGAACGTAACACCATCACCACCGCTACAGTGCCACCAACGCGTCTTGTCGTTGTCACCGTGTGCATACAGTAGCACCTTACCGTACTCTTCGGCGTAGAGTGCGTATGGTGAGGAGATGTGCGAGGCGTTGTATTCAGAAACGTCGATAATCGGATTGTCTGCATACTCCGTCCACGAGTTGGTATCGAGCGTGTCCGAATAGAAGAGTGCAACACCAACCGTGTCACCGTCCTTGGTTTGGCTATTCCCGTGCGGAGCGGTGTACAGATGGTATTTTCCTAGCGGATTGTCGATGTTCGACGTTTCGATGATTGATGGGAAAATCCACTCATCACCAGGGGAGTAGCTAGGGGATGCGGGGTCGAACGCGAGTCCCAGGTAGTCGTACTGTATATCTGTTACGGAGCCTGTATCGACACCGAGGTCGGCAGACCCCGGGGTGGCGTATAGCTCACTAACCTCCGAGGAACTCAACCCTCTAGAGTAAATTCTGAGTTCGTCGATTCTCCCCTTCCAGTATCCATGGTTGTCGTTCGCATTCGCCTCGTCCGTTCCGACCTGAATTACGTTCTCCGAGTCAAAGCTTCCGCTCGTAGCGACACTGTCAACCTCAGTACCGTCGACGTATAGTTTGAGGAAGCTTCCATCGTATGTCACCGCCAGATGAATCCAGCTCCCCGTCGTCGGTGAGCCGCCAGTGACTTTTTCTATCGTTCCACCGGTTCGTGCGGCAAAGGCCCAGACGTCGTCGCCAACGTCGTAGTAAAGCACGATACTTCCTCCGTCCCAGTCTCCTAAGATAGCACGATCTTCAGTCAGACTATCGGCGTTCACCCACACGGAATACGACCCTGCCGAGAGTCTTGAGAGGACGTGTGGCACGTCGATGCTGTCATCAATTCCGTCGAATAGAAAACAACTGTTCGAGACACCAGTGGCACCCGCCGATGCCCCATTCACGGTTCCGTCGTTTCCGTTCCCGGACGAGTCGACCGGCGATGCATCGTCGAATTCGTAGAACGATTCAAGCGACGTACTGTACCCTGCCACCGTACCAGTGAACAAAGCATCTAGTCCAAAACTCGCGACGCCAACCGAACCGATCGCTTTCATTGCTGTTCTTCTATCGAGCTTCCAATGTTCGTCCATGTACAATCTCTTGACTACTGCCGGTAGTCGTATTTAGGGTATTTGAGATTAACATATATAATTATCGTTTAAAACGTCTATTCCGCACATTCGAACGTCGAGAGTTGTCCATATCGGGATCGCCGTAGAGAACACAGTAGCTGTGAGCGCCTATTAACGTGGATTTCCAACAGACGACAGCTCATCGTTCGAATTCCATCATGTCGAATGAAACCAATCATATTCCTACAATTACAGTAATAAGCGTGTAACGAATGGCGTAAGCGTTCTAATACGCGGAAGAGCTATCGATAACGTATCATAGGTGGGTGTCACACGAACCATTATCTATTTATTCCATCCGATAAAGTGTGCTATTGATGGACACAGGACCGAACATCCTCCTTGTGATGGCTGACCAGCATCGAGGCGACGCTGTGGGTGCTGATCCTCACTGCCCAACAGACACGCATGGATACCCCTTCGTTCACACACCGCAACTGAACAACCTAGTTGAACGTGGTGCGCTCTTCTCACGTGCGTACGTTCCAGCACCGATCTGCGTCCCCGCCCGTCAATCGCTTTGGTCTGGACAGACGCCCGCAACGATTGGATCGACGAATTGGTACGGTCATCCGTGGGAGTTCGAACACACGCTCGCAGGAGAGTTGACTGACGCGGGGTACCAGACACATCTGGTCGGCAAGACGCACTCTCAACCGCGGGGAAACCACGTCGGGTTCGAACGGATGGGCCCGACGCACGTCGGTGCCTCACTCCGTGACGACGACTATGCCGAATGGCTCCACAACAAGAGCGGTGGACAGTACGACAAACACACTGGTGGGCTTGAATCTAATACATGGACCGCAAGACCGTCACACGTTCCAGAGCACGAGCACCCGACAACGTGGACGACGTCTCAGGCACTGAACTTTCTTGAGAATCGCGACGAAGACCGTCCGTTCTTTCTGACTGTCTCGTATCAGCGCCCGCACCCACCGTTCGACCCTCCGTCAGCATTTTGGGAGATGTACATTGACCGAGACCTCCCCGAACCAGTGGTTGGAGAGTGGGTAGAGGAAATGTTTGGTGATGAGATACCCACATATCCGCCAACGGATGCGTGGATAGCCGATCTGTCCCCGCACGAAATCGATCGTGCACGCGCCGCATACTACGGTCTCATCACACAGATCGACTTTCAACTCACACGCTTGTTCGAATCGATGTGGCGCGAACACGGTGTCCTCGACGACACCCTCATACTATACACGTCGGATCACGGAGAGATGCTCGGTGACCACCACCTTTGGCGGAAAGGATTCCCATTCGAGGGATCGACCCGAGTCCCGCTGTTGCTGCAGTTCCCAACCAGCATGGACTACCCGACAGAACAGATTATCGACAGACCGGTTGGTCTCGAAGATGTAATGCCGACCATCTTAGCGGCTGCCGGTATCGACATTCCCGAGACGGTCGAAGGCCGAAGTGTGCTGTCGCTCATCGAAGATCCAACCGCTGATTGGCGCCCCTACTACCACGGGGAACTCGGGCCTTCTTGGACGCCGAAGGACGCGACACAGTATCTCATCGATGAACAGTACAAATATGCGTGGAACCCCTACAACGGTGACGAGTTCCTCTTTGATATCGGATCTGACCGACAAGAGAGATGTAACCTCGCTGAATCCTCAGACCATACCGAGATAGTGAGCACGTATCGGTCGAAGATGGCACGTCATCTTGCGCATCGTCCAGAGGGGTTCAGTGACGGAGAGTCACTTCACCAAGTGGGACTCGATGCATGGGAGGGTATGGAAACACCGTAGTTGAACGCCTAAGCGGGTCGTTCAACCAAATACTACTATCGCCGCCAGTACTGTATATTGAGTGCAATCTCATCCGATGCTCGACGAGCGAGGTCAGGTATTTCTTTTGTGAATCTGTCCCCTTCGAGTCTCGTCGCTGGGCCTGCGATGTCGATAGCACCGATGACCTCATCAGAATGCTTATCGATGACTGGCGCAGCGACGCCGCGAACACCAGCTAATCGTTCCTGATCGTCGAATGCGATTCCCTCTGTACGAATGTTTTGAAGCTCTGTCAGCAGTGTCTCGCGATCCGTGATTGTGTTGTTCGTCAGCGGTCTGATTCCTTCGTTGAGGACGGCTTCGATTTCTTCCTCGCTCATATGGGCAAGCAAAGCCTTGCCTCCGGACGTGCAGTAGAGATGCATCGAAAGACCGAGGTGAGCGTCGGTCGTTACCGACCGATCACTCTCGGCGATGTAACATTTTACCGCACGACCTTGCTCGGCGACGACGAGTGAGACACGTTCTTCGATCTGCCTAGCGACCTCATCGACAGTCGAACGACCGATGTGAAACAGTGGGTTGCGCCCACGGTTGTACGACGCAAGGTCGAACAGGTGGAGACTGATGTGGAATTCGCCGTTTTCCTGTATGACGTATCCCTCCTGACGAAACGTCGAGAGATGGCGGTGGATCGTCGACTTCGCAAAGTCAAGTTTCTCGTCGAGTTCGACGAGCGTTGCACCTTCACACTCCCGTATCGCCTCGAGAATCGTCACACCCGTCTCAAGAGCCGACACGGGATTTGCTGCGATATGGCTTGTCATACACCCTATATAAATCCCATCCGTAATAATCATTCCGCCATTTCGAACGCCAACGAGACATCTCGTCCTACGACGAGAAGGGGGTCTACAAAATGATGATTTCCGAGGATCAGCGAGAGATGCTACACCACGCGGTGTCGAACTCGTAGAGTACTGCGTATTTCACTGTCTCTTTCGTGCCGGCTGAGAAAGCTCAGTGACTAGTCCGAAGGAGAGCTCAGTATCTCGGGACAGTCGAAGAGCGGAGACGTCTCAAATCGGCTCTCGAGTAGTGCGAAACAGAACCCGTTAGCGGCTGCTTCGTGAATGGCCTTTGGTCGGCTGTCGATGCCGAGGAACGATTCAGCGACATTGCGCCATCGTTGCGTTTGTGGTAAATCGATTTCAGACAGATCGACGAGACAGTGGCCGAGTTCGTGTGCAAGTGTCGCTTCGATGAGTTGGCACACTGGAACGTCGTTTGCAGTGGCGACATCCCGAATCTGTTCACGATAGAGGGTGATTGTCCCGTCACGATACGTGCCGAGGAGAACCAATGAATCCAGTCCATTCCAGTCGTCTTCGATCACGTCGATGTCACTCACGGTTGCGAGAACGTCCGGATTGGACGTTCCGTGTTCATCGGACACCGTAGTCGCGCAAGTTCGACCGCAGACCCAGGCCCGACGCTCGTGAGACGAATTGAATCCGGCTTGCGTCGCGCCCGATGCTCTCATGGGCGTTCGCCGATGATGAGCAGCTCTTGATCAGACTGTACGTTCTTGAGTTCGATGTCGACGAGCGATTGAATCTGGTCACGTCCCGACATTCCGCTCACGTCGAGTATCTGATTGCCGTGACAGATGTAGATATTGGGCAGCCGAGTCGTCGAGCCACTGTAGACAGATTCCTTGTCCAAGACGCGCTCAAGTGAGCGCTCTAACGACGCTTTCTTCGTCGAATACACCGACGCATCCTGAAGCTTGAGTTTGACGACGCCGGTGTCGTCAACCACCGAGAGGAGCGTTTTCTCTTTGGTGAGTAAGCCGAAAAACCTTGAACGCTCCTCGGAGGCCTGATATACGAACAATCCACCAGTCGTGGCGGCTTCTTCAACTGAATCATCGGGGACGTCGAGACTTGTTGCAGCGACAGTTCGACGATCGCTCTCTTCTACGTCTGCTTGTCCCATTTCACGAGTCTGCAGTTCAGTCGATCCTTCTGCCTCGACTCGAAGCAGATTCTCCGAGTCGTCGTACTCGATTGTCGTCTCGATGGTATCCTGGTTGGCACCCATACCAACAACGGAGTCGATTGCTTCCTCGCGGATGCGTTCTATCTGCTCCTCGGACGGGTTCATCACGTTCCGTTCAACGACATCGCGAACCATGGCGAGTCCGACTCCGACGGTACTCGCAATCTCGTGGTTCTCTGCGAGTCGTGTCCTGTACTCAGTCGCCTCCCCAAGGTAGGGGATGAGTGCTCCGCACCCACCACCGCCTCCCACCACCTCAAGCAGGGCAGGATCGAGATCGTACTCTTCGATTACGTCTTCGATGACTGGTACGACTTTCGCGATACTCACGTCAAGGATTTCACGAGCAGCCGTCTCGACATCCACACCAAGTTCGTCTGCGAGGGGTTCGAACGCTTTGTTAGCGGCCTTCGGATTCCCTGCGGCGTAGTCGTCTTCGTCGATCAATCCCAAGAGATTCGACGCTCCGCTTGGAGTAAGCGCATACATCTTGCCGGTCGCGGTTTTGATTCCGACGTACTCTGGGTCGCCCTCCTTCGGCGTTATCCAGACCAGTTCTGGGTCTACTATGTCTTCAGGGTCGGCAAATGCAGCGTACGGGAGATCGGCGATGTGTGCGCTCCGTGGCCCTGACTGAACCACCTCTCCGTCCTCGACGCGAATCATCGAACCCCCTGCCACACCCTCGGTTCGGATGTCGAGTGTCCTCAGGAACGTGGAGTGACCGCCTATTTCGGCCGATTTCCACTTCGGTTGCCCTTTCTCGATAACACTGATGTCGCTGCTTGTCCCCCCGACGTCGATAAAGATGCCATCGGTCACATTCTCGTACATGAGCGCACCCGCAACACCCGCTGCAGGTCCAGAGAGTATCGTCTGAATCGGGCGACTGCGCATCTCGTCGATACCCATCACCCCACCGTCCGAGCGCATGATCATCGGAGGCGTGTCGATACCGAAGTTCTCGATACTCTCTCCAGTTGCCGTCGATGTCTCGACCATACGTGGAAGGATGCTCGCGTTGACAACTGCGGTTCGTGTTCGGATTTTGAGACCGTATCGCTTCGAAACGACGTTCGATCCGATGGCGGGGATCCCGGACTCTTGGGATATGGTCTGGGCCTGCTCTTCGATCCTCGGGTCGTCGACACTGAAGGCCTGGCTCGCTACTACTGCCCCAACATCGGTTTCTTCGAACGAACCGAGCAAGTCTCGGATCTCTCGTTCGTCAACACCGTTCTTTATATTACAGAATCTGTGTTCGGTCGTGATTGCTTGCCCATCGTCGAGGTCGATGTCGCCGACGTTTGTTTCAGTACGGGCGCGACGCCCTTGAATGCCTTTCCCAAGGCCGAGTATCCCGACTTTTGCGACGTCTCCTTCAAGGAGTGCGTTCGTCGCCTGCGTTGTGCCGTGTGCGATAAAGACGACATCGTCCGGAGACACTGAGAGCGACTCTAAGAGGCTCGACGTCGCTTCGACGATACCAGCAGCAACGCCGATGTCAGCGTCGTGTGTGGTGGGAACTTTGACCTGCTCAAGGACGTCAAACGTCTCGCTATCTATCGCGACTGCGTCGGTGAACGTTCCGCCAACGTCAATACCGACTCTGATCGAGGCCATTACTATCACCTTGGAAAGAAAATATAAATAATTATCGTTCAAGAAATCGCTATTCACACGAGCAGTGCACCCGCATCGCACGGGCAACTACACCAGCAGTTGGAGACCGACGAACAGGATCGACTGATGAAACGGCTCGATACGACCACGAAGTCACATACCGAAGAGGTAAACAGACATTCCGACACCTGCCGCAGCGATCACCCAAATGTATGGGAGGATGTGCTTCGTGATGTCGTTGACATTTACTTCCAGTTCCTCGGCGGACCAAGCGTTGTGCGTGTTCGTCGGATCACCAGGCGCTTGTACTCGAAGTGCGCTAATCGCCGTCGTGGTGATGAGTTGCGGGTTGATACCGATTGCAGCCATCACACCGATGATTCCACTTCCGAGACCCCAAATATTCAGTGGCCCACGGTACAATGCCAGCGGTGCCAGTAGCGAGAACATTCCTGCGTATAGAATCATGTTCTCGGGAACGATTTGCATGAGCAACGGCTCCATCGTCGACGAGATGGGATCCGCAAACACGGCTTTGAGCAGCCATCCGATAACCACCATCAGTGCAATTGCAGGGGCGACCTGCTTGATACCGTCGTGGAAGCTTTGCGTGATGAGTCGCAACGTATCGCCGAAGTTCTTTATCCCCTTCAATCCGGGCTGGCTGAAGACAGCAGCGTACACGATGCCGACGATAAATGCTGCATAGACGTTCATCACGTCACCGATGACGAGTGCAACTGGAATCAGTGGTGCGGCAAGTGCGTATTTCGGGGTCGATGAGGAGAAGTCATCCTGGTTGGATTGTGCGAGCGTCATGTTGAGCGCCGGTTTGCGAACCTGCATGAACACATAGATGATGCCCACTACGAAGGCGATGCCTGCGACGGGAAGTGCCCAGACGATGACGCTGTCCAGTGAGATGCCAGTGACTTCTTGATAGAACACCCAGTTGCTCGGGTTGAGCATCACACCGTTTCCGTACGCGAGAAGCGTGATTGCGCCGGCGATTTTCTTCGGGAAGCCGACGCTGATGAGAATGGGGAAAATAATCGTGCCCATCAAGATGAACGCGCCGAGACCACTGATACTGGTTGAAGCGATAACGACCGCGGTGTACAGGGCGACGGCCATAACGAATGGACTGTCACCCCCAAGCTCTGCTGCGGATTTAACAATATCCTCAAGTATTCCCTGTTTCTCGGCCAGAACACCCAGTGTCCCTCCAAACGCGGCTGCGACCATCGCGGACGCGAGCCTCGTCGAGCCACCCTGGATGACATCTGTTAGTATCGTTTGCGGTGTTAGTCCGCCAGCTATACTTATTGCAATCGCCATTCCCCCGAGTGCGACGAATGTCGGCACCACCTCTAACATCATCAGTCCACCGAAGATGATGAATGCGGCTATAATACCTAACGCGGCAATCTCTACCATGATTTTGAAACCTGACCACAAGTTACTGACAGGGGTATAAATAAGTTTCTTAAGAATGATCATGTTCACAGGTACTGTTTCGTTTTTTCTCAAGAAGTGATGTCACCTTCTCCCCGTGAAAAAATTTAAATCATGGTTGTTCGTAGAGTCAGTAACGCTGGTCTAAGAGTGCATAGCACACTGCCCAGCACGTAGCCACGAATAAATGACTCGTACACACTCAGCCGTCGTTCTCGGCGGCACACCCGGCGGAATCGCATCTGCAATCAGGGCTGCTCGTGAAGGCCACGACACGTTGTTGCTCACGTACAATCAGCATCTCGGTGGAATGATGACTGGAGGGTTGAGTTACACTGATACAATGATGAAAAAGCCGCGAGCACCGCTGTTTGCGGAGTTTCGTGCCGAGGTGAGGGAGCATTATCGCTCCGAGTTTGGGGTCGAATCTTCCGATTACGATGCCTGCGAAGATGGATACATCTCCGAACCGCACGTCGCCGAAACCATCTTCGAGGCACTCATTGAGGGAGAGTCGAACCTCGAAGTCCGGCGAGGATACTACCCGACTCACGTCGAACGGAACGGAAGGACTATCAAATCGCTCACTGTCTCCTCATTCGACGACGACGAAACGCTGACCGTCGAGGCACCCGTCTTTATCGAGGCCACCTATGAAGGCGACCTGCTCGCAACCGCTGGCGTATCGTATCGTCTCGGGAGAGAGAGCCGGTCGGAGTACAACGAGCAGTTCGCCGGGGAGCTGTACACTCGTACCCGTGGTGACCGGTACTATCCACAGGAGGCTATCGGCGAAGGTGTCGACTCTACGGCTTCCGATAAGAGACGTGGTCCCCTCGATACACCCACAGAGCAACAACAGGGCAAACTCGATCTCATTCCTCATCCTGCGGGAATTTCGGAACTGTATCCGAAAAGTACGGGAGTCGGTGATAATCGAATACAAGCATACAGCTATCGCCTCTGTCTGACCAACAACCCATCGAAGCGGGTCATGCCGAGTCAGCCCGAGGTGTACGATCCCGATGATTTTCAAGACTCACTGGAAGAAGTCAAACGAGTAGGTCTTCGGGCGTTTCTCAGGCTCCGCCACCTTCCGAATGACAAAGCAGACATGAATACCGCAGACCTGCCTGGAGAGAATTACGAATACCCAGAGGGTGACTGGGAGACTCGAGACGAGATTGCCGCCCGCCATCGGTCGCACGTCCTTGGACTCCTCTACTTCCTCCAGCACGACGATGCGGTCCCAGACGACATCCAAGCAGAAGCCAACGAGTGGGGACTCGCCGCAGATGAATTCGTTGATAACAATTACTTCCCGTTCCAACTGTACATTCGAGAGGCACGGCGACTAGATGGCAGATACACCTTCACCGAAAACGACGCCAGATACGCACCCAACCTTGACCGCCCGCCGATCCATCACGACAGTATCGCGGTGGCCGAGTATCCACTGGACTCGCACGCGTGCAAACCCGAACGGCAAGCCGGTAGTCACCCAGAAGGTCACTTTTTCGCCTCACAGGTAACGCGACCCGCCCATGTGCCGTATCGAACCGTTCTTCCAAAAGAGGTTGATAACTTACTCGTCACAGTACCCTTGTCTGCCTCTCACGTGGGCTACGGCTCTCTCAGACTCGAACCGACGTGGCTCCACATCGGCGAGTCGGTAGGCTTTGCGGCGGCAATCGCACTGAACACCGGAACGGCGCCAGCCGAGATCTCCGTCAACCAACTCCAGCAAACGCTGGCCGGAAATGAGGTCATGTTGTCGTTCTTCAACGACCACGACGTGACCGACGAGGAAGCATGGGCACCTGCCCTCCAGTACCTCGGGACGCGTGGATTCTTCGAGTCGTTCGATGCTAAACCCACTGAACCGCTAACAAAAAATATCGCAGCGGAGTGGGCGAGGACTACCGTGGCGCTGCTGGTTGACGAACTCGATGACCCAACTCGGCGGGCGAGGGCGCTGGCCGACCTCTCTGACTCGGCTCCGGTGACCAGCGGGGAATTCGCAAACCAGCTGGAGTCAATGGTTGACTACGCTTGTACATCCGCTGACGTCCAGCGGGTCAGAGCAGAGTTTGAATTCGATCAAGATACTCCACTCCTCCGCGGTGAGGCGTGCAGATTCATATATCGGCTGTTGTCCGGTTCTTAGACACCTTCTTTTTATCAACAGTTGGTGCTCACCGCGAGCGGCGGTGCTGTCTCGTATCAGGGAGCATTCAACGGTGCGAAAGAGGATTCGATAATGCGGAATGTCATCAGTCGAAGATAGCCAATGACCGACTGTTGGCAGCAAGAGCGTTGGAAATGAATGATGTGATAGCACTCGGTATGGGGGATCCACAGCCTCTTTCCCCACATATTTATTCACCAACATTTTATATGTTCACCATATATTCCGTATTATCGAATGAGAATGTGGATGCGAATGACCTGTCCAAAGATCATGGCTGTGAGTAGAGCTTTACAAAAGTACTATTGTAATTTCTGTCTACGCCTGGATTTGAATTCCCTGCTTTTACTCTGTCTCGGCAGTATCTATTTGAGCATTTACTAACCAAACAATGCATTTTATAGCACGATAAATCAGTCCGATCTATCTGATCCGAAGTTAATGGCTGTTGTTCTTTGCAGAAATCGTTTTAGATATGCCTATTCGTACTCTCATGTCCGAGTAAGTGAGCATATATCATAGTACCATAGGTGAAATTCCTGATTTCACATTTCTCCGAGACTAATTTCGTGATGCGGGATTTGCTAAGTCGAGCAGTTGCTGCGTAATCGGTTGTGTGTTATTGGTTCGCTTCGGAAAGGTAGGAATCCAATCCACAGTGATCGAACTGCCTCATCCTTGAACTGTAAGGCTAATTTGACAATCATAATCTTTGATCCGCTTCTTTCATTGTGAGGTCTCTCGTGAGTAAGGTACAGACAGGGGGAGTAGAGAGAGGAATCGATCAGCGGGCTCCCCTGCGTTCGAAAGACAGTTTTTGCTCTCTGATCAAAATTGACGTGACTGGCCGGTGTGACTCTGCTTTCACCACAACGGTTTCGGTGTGGCCGCAACTCGAGATGTAAATCGACTTGAATCTGGTATCGCTCGACTAAATCAGATCATTGGAGTATTGGTTCGACTTAGTGATTATCAAGGAGACCTCGTTTAGATGGATTCAAGAAGATCCCACATCCAATTTCTAACATCTACTTACTTGAACGCCACAGCCCTTGCTCACTGTTGAGCTACAGAAAACCAGAATATCGTGGAAATATTCGCCTCATTGCTCGTCCTGATTCTTTTCCATCCTCACGATTTTATCTAAATGAAATATGATGCCGTAAGCCCGAAAACGAAGAATAGATCCTGTATCCAATCCAATTTCTAATCGAGGGTGCTATATCTTGTAGGTCACTAACCTGTAGCATCTGCATCAAAAATTTGATTTAACCAAAAAGGTATTAAACGCCATTATTTAAACATCCCAACGGTAGATCAGACAATACGAACATATTTTATTGGATTATCAGTCAAACTGTTGTAGTGATATAGAACAAATATGGACATTCTGACGGCATATTCACCCCTCAGCATTGGTTTCAACGTTAACAGTCTCGTTGTCTCCTCGGGTGTCTCTGGCACGATGGTGACTACGACCGTTGGTGCCGCGAGTTTGAGACAATATCGGGACGCAACAAGCTCAGAAACGACAATACAAGCTCTGTTTCTGGGCAAAGTCGGTGGCCACAGCGGGTTGGATGAAGAGTAGACGATGCTACGGAGCGGCTGATCAATGTCTGATAGAATCACCTGATCAGGCCGATATCACGATCCTCCGGCAAAACGTCTCATTGTGGCGATTCTCCGTATGGTTGAGATCGTGACCGCTGCGTGGTGTCTTGGAACCACTCACAACGTCATTGTATCAAGAGCGTGATGTCGGAGTAGGTTGTACCGCTGTTCGATAAAAACTCACTCGTCGGCGTTATCAGGAACAGGTTCAGCCACGACAACGTTGCCCTTACTCGTCACCGTCACGCGCATGCCGCGATAACGAAAACGCACTTGCCCGATACAGGCATGGCTGGTCTCCTCGACTGGCCGCCCGAAGAACAGGTCTTCGAGTGCCGAGACAGGGACAGCGTCAATCAGTGGCGGTGCGGTAATCGTCGTGACGTCAACATCCTCGGCAGCGGCGACGGTTTCGATAATCGTCTCCACGAGTTCAGTGTTACCGTTCCACTCAAATGAGCGCTCTGCGACGGGCTGCCACTCGCTTGTCTTATTACCATCTGCGAGCGGGCGAGTACTGTCGGATTCGTCAGCACGAATATCTCTCATCACGCTCACCGAGAGACGTTTCCGTGACCGATTGGGAGATTGGCAATGATCGTAGCGCTATCGACATCGTGGTCGTTCGCGACTGCGTGCTCGATGGCTGCTGCACTTCGGTCGGCCACCGCGTCCTCTCGGGCGACCCAGTCGCACACTAAACATTGGCTGCTTACCAACCTATTCACGACTAAAGGGTGGGCAGGAACTGCAAAAAATATGTTGTGAGGATTAGAGTGAACGATTGAGCGAGCGAGCACGATTAATCGTCATTCTGACTTTTGAACAGTGTCACTGGCTGCATGACACAGCATCTCGCTGAGCGTGCGAGCGTTACCCTCACCGATCTAGAGAAGTACAACGTAACTTTTGGCTTCGTCTGGCTCATCCCGAGCTCTTAGAACAGTTTGATGTCGACCGACTGGGCCGCTCGCTCAACTGACATTGGTGCACCTCTGGCATCGGGCTTCCGGCAGTCCCACTGTCGTCTGGTCGCAGACCACTCGGTTCCAACCCTACATCTCGTAGTGTGTGAAGAGATAACGATAATCATTCATTCGAATGTGTATGGGAATCGGCTACTTGCTCTCTTTGTGGGGATCTGAATAAAACGGACCATCCCCCACACTTTCTTTTGACAGGACTGAATGAGGCGGCTCGTGAGGATCGGTGTGACGCCGTTGTGTCCGAGTCTGAGCACCTTTACGACAGGAGTGCGAGGATGTTCGTGACAACCAGTGAATTGTCATCTGCAATTAATTGTCGCCTGGATCGTCGTTCGCCGTCACATCGTGTTGTTGGCAGGAGGATAACAATCGAGATGATCATATCTGCTTGCATCTTGAGTGAGTATCTCGCGAATGTGGGTGAATGATGCCATCGAGCAACTCCAACGCGACGGATAGGTCGATATTCAGCGGTCGAAACCCCAGCAGTTTCGGACTGTCTCGACCACCGAGACGATCGCGCTGTTGCGTCAGCGCTTCGATACGCGCTTGACCCACCTACAGACCAGTCTCGACGCCTTAGAGCCGATCGATCCCGAGGCTCACATCCCCTCGATGAGCGTCTGGACGACGACCGGGGACAAGACGATCACCCGCGCATGCTCGACTTTCTCAATCAAGCAGACGAAGCAATCATTCTGATGATAAACAGCGAACTCGTCATCATCGACATTGCAGTGCCGGCAGACCAGTTCGCACTCGGGCAGTTGCTCGATGAGTATCCCGAGATCGTCATCGAACTCGAATGGCTCGTTTCGCTTCGTGAGGGGATCATTCCCCGCATCTGGGTGGACGACGCGACGGCCGAGGAGATCGAAGCCACGATAAAAGAGGATACCTTCTGTAGCGGTTCATGACTGGATCGACGATCGTCTGGTGGCCATCGAGATTGAATAAGCGTCTCATCGCCACTGTTTACTTCAAAGGACCAGTTCGAGTCACCGTGTAAGCGAGTACAGTGCCTGCTGAGACGTTATTACTGGATGTTCAGACGTCTAGTGATCCCTATCAGTGCAGTATCGAGCAAGTGTCGTCAAGCGACGTCGTTGGGGTGAGTCAGGTAGCGTCGATAGGACAGCTATTGCTTCAAAAGCAAGGCTGTGCATTTGCTGGCGAGCATATGTGAAACTTCCAGATTCTTCAAAGATGGTCTGGACAGTTCTGACATCTTCGTCGGTCGTATCCCGAGCTGGCTTGTCAAGGATATCATAGACCTGTGCATCATCAGCGTGTATGGCTAAGAGGGTACGCTTGCCTGCTCGTACATCTCCACCAATTGCTGAGCGGCCCTTTCCAGCTTCGAAATCGAGTAGATCATCACGAATCTGAAACGCAGGCCACAACGCTCCATAACCATCGATGCTCAAGTCAATCGCTGTCAGCGTTTGTGGTAGCTTTAGACAACAATCGAACAGTGCTCCTGTTTTCTTTCGAACCATCTCCATATATTCGCTCTCAGAGACTCCCCGTCGATCGGTCAACGCGAAATCAAGTTGCTGACCAACAGTCATCGTCCGAACCGACTCGGCAGCGATTGATCTTGCTCCGTCAGGGAACAGTGTAAGTGCGTGGGAAAGGAGCATATCGCCAATATTCACTGCTGCATCTGTTCCGTATTCGACCCAGAACGCGGGGGCGTTCCGACGTAGTTGATCCCCGTCGACGAGATCATCATGAACGAGCGAGAAGGTATGGAGCAACTCGACTCCTGCTGCACAATCGAGCAAGCGACGGTCATCGCATTCACACAGCTTCCCAACGAGCATGACTAATCCGGGTCGAAGACGTTTGCCGCCCGACTGTATCTGATACCACAGTTGTTCGTAATGGCGCTGACTCTGGAGTGAACGCTCGATATGGTCATCGACCGCTGGTTGGACCTCCTGGGTGAGCCACGTGTTGAAGTCAGAGTGATCAGTTGAAGGAGTAGACATGGATGACTAAGCTGAGGGTGAATACCGTGACGATTCATTGATCCATTTTAGCTGGCCCTGTGTCCATCGCTTAATCGCTGTTTGGTGGTTTGTGAGTGTGTTGTCTTCGCCGGAGCTAGCCGTAAGCCGCTCACCAAGTGCTTCAAGTCGATGCATTTCAGCGTCGATAAGCTCACGAACTTCGGTGATAGCTGCCTGAAGCGAACAACGTTGATCGTGTCGTACCACCACAACGAAGTTGTTCACCTCTTTGTGTTCTAATTCTCTCTGAAGTGAGTAGACATCGTTAGTCCATCCGACGACATTGGCTGCTGCCTCATGGAAGGCCATGACAGGACCGTTCTGATAGTCTGCATGAGACAGGTACACATCGTTAGCAAGTTCAACTAAATCGAACGAAGGAAACATGCCACCAGTGAGCCGCCGTTTTTGAATATAGGTAGAACGATCGGGAATTTGATTGGTGGCACGGTTATGTGCTTCCCACTGGTGTGCAGCAAGAGAATCGTGATGATGGTGGGCGAAGCGCTCTTGCCACACCGATGGTGCTCGGGCTATTACTCGGTTCCAAATATCTGCGAATGCTCGTACCATCGGCTCGTCATGGGATTGTTGTTGGTCTTGTTCGAATACTTCGAGTAGCGGCTGCTGGAAATGATCCATATTCGAAGGATCTGCTCCTCGTTCAGTTGTATCGAAGTAGTCATCGAGATGAAATGCTAGACTATACCAATCACTGCAGACGCAGAGTGCATCCTGTGAAGCGTGTGGATGAGAGAGACAGGCAAGACGTGGCAGGTCGGCAAGTCCTGATGACGGATCAGCTATCTCCGGTATTCCCGCTTGTTGTGCCCAATCGCGGGTGTGCGACGTAACCGCCTCAAGATGCGGACTCATAGCGTTTGGAAACGAAGATGTTATCTCAGGAATATCGACACTAGCCATAGCTGCCGGCGGGGGCTGCTGTTCGCTGAGCGATTGTAAATCTGTAAGAATTGTGTTGAGTTGAGTTTTGATCATCGTCTCGATAGTCGATGGTGACACAACGCCAGCTCCATCTGCTTCGATCCCGACCTCTGCAACGACAGCTTCGATAGATTGTGGCGGCAACGTTGAAGTGATTGTTACGGTGACTAGTGTGCTGCCGTCGCGAGGTTGGAGGCTCCACTCGGCCGACCCTTGGATCGTTCCACTGAAGACAATAGTTAGTGCCGTTGGCTTTTCCGTTTCCGTCACCTGAAACTGGACATCAAACGAAACAGGTGGCTCGCTCTCTGCCCCCCCTGTGCAGGTAACCCGTGTCCCCTCCCCTGTTGTTACGACAGTTGTCTCAGGGTAGGTATCTAGTAGAGCATTCAGCTCTGTGAGAAGGGTGAAGATGTCGGCCGGAGAAGCGTCGATTGAGATTTCTTGACTGATTGTTGTTGTATCGATCTCTGGTGTCATGGGTGCTCTTTATAGATTATTCGATGATTTTGTTCATTAACTCAGTTTAATCTTTAAACATATAGAATTGGTATTTTTAAATCACATAATTATCTATCTATTTTTTGTATATTTTAATCTTTACTAGATCAGAATTTAATGTATTATATTGATTAATTATTATATATTGTAAAAGGATATAATAGTATGTATTGCGGTTGAAACGGTTGAGTACCGACAACATGGGTTGGTGATAGCTATTAATTTTCAGATCTCTCTACCTAGTGATATCCATCGAGTATCTCACAAAGGACTGAAGTAGGAACAATGCAGCAATTTCGTGCTTGTTTATAGCAGAATAGATGGACATTCACACTCTGACCAATTCACTCATAAGTTGATGATTTTAGTATGTGAATACACTATCACTCATAGAATGGAACAAATCGTCATATGATGGTGCGAGATCATTAAGTGCAATACTATCATTGCCAAATAGTATGTCGACAACAGTGTCGGAGACAAGTGAATTCGGTATTGCACCAGAATTATCCGCGTTCCAACAGCAAATTCTCACAGTTCTCGCGGAGAAGCCCCGCTATGGGCTGGCGATCAAGCGCGAACTAGACGCCTACTACGACGAGGACATTAATCACGGGCGGCTCTACCAGAATCTTAGTACTCTCGTTGAGTTGGGCCTCGTCGAAAAGAGCGCACGCGATCAACGGACGAACGAGTATACGCTAACCAAGGCGGGCCACGATACGATTGCCACCCAACTGTCGTGGGTCTTCTCACGGTTTGTCACCGACGAGGATCGCGCGACGGAACTCGAAACCCTCGTCGATGATGCTCGCTGAGTAGACACAACGGCACCCATTCCCCATCAGACCCCAGCACGTCCGGAGTCGTGCTGTGCTTCTATTCGTTCAATTCGGTGAGAGTGGCTTTTATAGTAGGACTTTCATCATGTTGCCGTGCGCCACAACATAACCAGTCTCAGCTGTACAAGCAATCTAGCTGCGACACTGAGTTAGAATGTGCATGTTTGAGATAATGACCAACGTGAGCACAGTTAGAGAGGAGACACTCCGGACCGCGGGCATCGGTTGCTGTGCAACGTTGGATGGGAAACCCCCACGGACCAAGTGTACCTTTTGACACGCAACGGTTGGATGGTAGACACCCTCGATGTGAGCGTATCTGTTGAGCGACGGTCGGAGGGGTGTGTTCCATGGATGTGACAACCCGACAAGCTCACTCGTGACGAGATAGCCTTCTTCGTCAGTGTGTTCCACGAATGTGATGACCCGACCATCGCCAAATAAATGCAGAGTGGTTGAGATGATAGCTCTTGTGACAAACCCTTCCAATCCTCGTGTCTCTACCACTGTCGTACGGCTGTTACTAGCCGGACACCGACCCGTGATTACAGTATTAGCTCATTTCACGATGCATGAGGAGAAATGCAAGAACAAATTGCGGGCTGAAAGTCCTGTACAGAGAGGTGTAACCTCGCTCCGTGAGGACCCACCCATCAACTGATCAAAACAACGATTCGACACGAGCGGCGAGTGAAGAATATACCACCACCATATCCAATGTAAACAACTCGTGTCGCACCTGTGGAATGGAGGCCGACGTGCTGGTTGAGGCAAACAAAAAGAGCTACGGTACTCCGCCACCGTAATACCGAATCATAAACATAACTTGACGCGATTTTACCGTATTGTCCCTCTCCGTTCCTCAACAAGTGGTCTTGGGATGCAATCGCAACCCGCACCCTTTTGCAGTTTCCCGCCCTTCATTTCAGTGATGGAATATGGTCATCTCGTTGCAGTATATGACCGTCTCGATGAGACAGCTTCTACGATTGAGAAGACCGAGATCATAGCGGATACACTCAAAAACGCTGGCGAATTACTACCGGTACTCGTCCTACTCGTCCGCGGCCGCCTATTCACCACGTGGGAGAACGACGACCTCGGCGTCTCGTCATCTCTGACGGTTCAAGCTATCGCGAACTCGACTGGGATAGACGACGAGCAGATTGAATCGTGGTGGCGCGAGACAGGCGATCTTGGGGATGTTGCTGCGAAGGCCGTCGAGACTCGTTCCCAAACCATCCTCCTCTCGGATACTCTCGACATCCGCAGAGTCTACGATACCCTTCGGGGACTCACTAAATACGAGGGAGTCGGGAGTCAGGACCGACGCGTCGACGATATCACTGAATTGCTTGCGGATGCTGACCCGAACGAGGCCCGGTATTTAGTTCGGACCATTGTTGGTGCGATGCGATTGGGTGTCGGTGAAGGAACAATTCGTGACGCTATCGCGACGGCATTTTTGGATGGTTCCACGGAGGCAGTCGAAGCGGTCGAGCGAGCCTACGAAGTCACGAACGACTTTCGCACAGTCAGCAAGACCGCCCGCAATCAGGGACGTGACGGACTCGACGATCTCAAAGTGGAGTTGTTTCGCCCGGTAAAAGCCATGCTCGCACAGAAGGCTGAAAACGTTGCCGACGCACTCGACGCAACAGAACGACCCCTTGTTGAGTACAAATACGATGGAATGCGAACGAAGATCCACGTTCGGGGTGATGACGTTCGCGTGTTCACCCGGCGGCTCGAAGATGTTACGACCCAATTTCCAGATATCGTCGCCGCCACGAACAAAGAACTCTCTCCCGGAGACTCGATCGTCGAGGCCGAGGTGGTGGCGTACGATCCTGAAACGAGCAGGCCGATCCCTTTTCAGGAATTCTCCAAACGTATCAAACGAAAAAACGACATCGAGAAGTTGGCCACGAAGTTCCCTGTGACCGTTCACGTCTTCGACCTTCTCTATCACAATGGCGAGTCGCTCGTTAATAGGCCACTGTCCGAACGAATCGATCGTCTCGAACAGCTTATCAACTCCGATGGAGAGACGATCCGGCGGGCGGAACATCTCCAGTCGGCGTCGGTGGACGAAGTGGAGTCGTTCTACGGCGAAGCACTGAAATCCGGTCAGGAGGGCCTGATCGTGAAAAACATGAACGCACGCTACCAGCCCGGATCACGCGTTGGCTACATGCTGAAAGTAAAGCCGACGATGGAGCCGCTTGATCTCGTCATTGTACGTGCGAAATGGAGCGAAGGTCGAAAAAGCGACTGGCTAGGGCGCTTGCGACTCGCTTGTTGGGATGACGAGCGTGAGAAACTGCGAGAGGTTGGGCGGATGTTCTCGGGACTAACCGACGACGAACTCCGCGAACTCACGGCAAAGCTCGAACCTCTGATTCAGTCGGTCGATGGCCGAACCGCGAAGCTTCGGCCGGAGATCGTCATCGAGGTTGAGTACGAAGAAATCCAGCAATCGACGACGTACGGATCGGGGTACGCACTTCGATTCCCGCGATTCAGTGGGTTCCGCGACGATCTCGGACCTAAAGATGCTGATCGGTTCGAGCGTATCGAACGCCTCTACGAAGAACAGCAGATACGATGACCTACACTATGATCGGCACGGTGTCATCGAACGGACGACGGGAGGCCCTTCGATGGTAGGAAGAGGTTCGGTCAGCCTCCGCGATGGAGTACAGATCGACCTCGCGACTGGCGAGACAGTTGTTGCAGATGCCACTGAACCGGCAGGCGACATCGTTGCCCTGAGTCACGCCCACGGCGATCACCTCTATGCGAAAGCACCCACCGAAGTGATCTGTTCAGACCTCACCGCCCGCCTCGCTACTGCTCGACGAGAGGATGAGGGGGTTCTTTCACGCATGATCCATCCAGCAGTCGACCAGGTATCAGCGGGTCACATCCCCGGGTCACGGGCCACTATCATAAAAGACTGCGATGAAACTACTTACCTCTATACTGGCGACTTTTCGACACGGGACCGATTTACTCTCGATGGGTTCGATGCCGAATCCGTCGCCGCTGAGTATGATATCGACGTACTCATCACAGAGACAACGTACGGAAAGCCAAAATACGTCTTCGAGGAGCAAGAAACACTTGAACGCAGAATTGTCGACTGGCTGAACGATACGCACGACACGCCTGTCATCCTCTTCGGATACACCATTGGACGTGCCCAAGAGCTCGAACTGCTTGTTGCTCGTTCCGAGCGTGAGCGATTATTCGTGACGGAAGCCATCGATCGGCTGAACAACATCATCGCAGAGGTCCACGACGTGGCGTTTAACGCCGAGCTCTATGGCCGCGAGACAACGATAGAAACGGGCGACGTACTGGTCCTTCCGGCACAGACGAACAAGCTCTCATTTGTCGATCAAATCGTCAAAAACACTGGGGCGGTAAAGGCTGGCTTTTCAGGCTGGGCCATCGAAGACTCTTTCAAGTACCGCGGTGGATACGACGAAACATTCGTACTGTCCGATCACAGTGACTTCTCGGAACTCGTGACGACCGTCGAAGTAGTGAATCCAAATCTGGTGTACACTCAGCATGGTTTTGCCGACGAGTTCGCTACGTATCTTGACGCTGAATTAGATATCGACGCGCGTTCGCTTAAGAAAAATCAGACATCACTCGATGAGTTTTGATGTGTACAGGACAGTTCGACGACACGGTCGGTGATTAGTTGGTGGACAATGCCTAATGCAGCGTGAATCAGCTGTTCAGGAGAGATGTAAGTGTATTTCTCCTCGTTTTCATGCGACTAAAATTCGCTCACGCTCTCGTTGAGGAACTCATTTGAACCTCCCGTTTTGTACAACACGCTTGTGGCGTATCGTGATAGAGAACACTAACTAGACAGCACTTAGAGTGACCCACGAGTGATGATTCAGAAGTCGTTCGAAATCCGCCGTGATCGGGTAGTTAATGAGAGCCGCTTTCGCAGGGAGACACTGACCTCATCATCATGTCCAAGCAGCGACACTAGATCTGTAGATCATCGACAGTTGTCGGTTCTTTCGCGGGGAGTATTGCTCGCTACCGTATACCGTTCAGCCAGTCAAACTCGTCGAGAGACTACGCCGACAGCGGTCTAGCAACGCCAGAGCAAGCTTACTACAGCGTTAAAAATTAGCTTACCAGCACTGTTTTGAACGCCTCAAACGAGTGCAGCACAAACTCATCAGCGAGATACTGAAAACGCGTTCTGCGCGCTAAAACCACTGGAAAACGAGATTACGTAGACGTTACCTCTCTCTATCACTCGACGCACGACATTTACCCACATAATGACGAGAGTCTCTTAAGTGTGTAGATAGTACATTCACACGTGAATTGCACAGTGAAAAGCTTCTGCTTAGAGTGTAACTGGGCGGTCAGGGACGATCTGGTTGCTAATCGAAGAGAGCCGATGATTGAGCACGCAGTCTCGACCGGCCACGATATCGATAGCGTTTGCATCTCATCGATGTAGACACACCAGACAAAACATACGCCAACCAACAATGAGTGATATTTCCACTGACAAGCACACCAGTAATCGCCAGCTCACAATCGATGCCGAGACGGTAGAGTGGCGCTCTGTTGTGAACCGCACATATGAACATAATGGGAGAGGTGATCTCTCGACAGAGATTACTGCGGCCATCGCCGACGCCGAAGGAGCCGAAATTGCGTCCGTCATGTCGCCACCGCTGTTCGAAGTCATTGATATCTTCGCCCTTGAGGAGTTATTCTCCGGACATCCGTGTAGTAATCGTAGTCGTGCCTGCACCGGACAGGTGCAGTTTCGCTATCGCGGTTTCCGCGTGACGGTATCGAGCGACGGTCGGATTGACGTCGCTAAACCCGTTGGTGACAGCTTCCCCGAGTGAGTTCCCTTGCCTCGTTCCGAAGGAACTTGATGGCATAGCTCACACCTTGGAGAAATTGATGACGATTGTATGGGGCTAGCGGTGACGATATTTGAGGACGACAGGCCTGTCTATCGATGTTGCTCATACTTCAATTTCCAAATTGCAATGTAGTTATACACCATATTGATTATTTTTCATAGATAGTCACTCGATTTGACCAATATACAATGAAATTGGTCTATGATCTAAATGTATATCAATCGCGCTTTTCGATCTGTGCTTCGAGAAGCTCAACATTTCGAATGTTTGCTTTCCAGACGGCATCAAACGCTGTGCCGAGCACTGGAATCGAACCCGAGACGATGTCAACAGCGATATTGAGCACCATCAGAGCCAGAGTTCTGGGAGGCACCCCATATCGTGCTGCTTCAAATACGATATAGAGCGAGAGGAGTGCTGCAGCGATATCCCCTGAAATAGGAAGAACACCTAAAACGGGATCGACTCCTATCCGGACGTTCGTCCCGGGAACGCGCATTGACTCGTCGAGAATGTGTGCGACCGTTCGGGTACGCTGAAGCACGGCCCGTTGTGCCGACGAGCTATCCGTCGGATAATCAATACCCTCCATACCTCTATCGTTTAGTTGGGACTCATATATTCTCTGACCCTGCTACTACCAGCACGTCGAAATTGGTGATGATTGTATGCGCGCAAGTATCATTCTCCTCGGCTCAATCCTCGTGGCATGGGTTGGATGTTTGCTAGTCTACGACGTGACCGATTCTCTCGTGTGAAACATCCCGTTCTCGCGGTCGAACACGTATGTCGAGGGCTACATCACACAGCTGTTATGCACAAAAAGGACCATCAGCGAATCAATAACTGTATAAAAGTAGATCATCAGACAGTTTGAGCTTGCTTCTCTGCTTTGAGTAGCTCTTTGTATCGATTTCGGATAGTAACTTCACTGATGTCCGTGGCATCGCTGACCTCGCTCTGAGTAACTTTCTCATTGGTGAGGCGTGGAGCGGCATAGACCGCAGCGGCAGCGAGGCCGACGGGGCTTTTTCCGCTCGTGACGTTATCGTGCTTGGCTGTTTCGAGCAGCTCACGGGCGCGGTGTTCGGCCTCGTCCGAGATGTCGAGTTCCGAGGCGAAGCGGCCGACGTAGCTGACTGGATCGGCTGGTTTCATTTCGAGATGCAGCTCTCGGACGATATACCGATAGGTTCGATTGAATTCCATCGCGCCGATCCGTGAAACGGCGGCGACTTCGTCGAGACTACGCGGCGTATCAGTCTGGCGCGCAGCGGCATAGAGGGCAGCTGTCGCAACACCCTCGATGCTCCGACCGGGCAAGAGATCCTCAGCGAGTGCCCGCCGGTAGATAACACTCGCAGTCTCGCGGACGGTTTTCGGTAACCCGAGCGCGCTGGCCATGCGCTCGATCTCACCGAGTGCTTGTTTCAGGTTGCGTTCTTTGGAGTCGCGGGTGCGAAAGCGTTCATCCCACTTTCGAAGACGCTGCATCTGCTGGCGCTTGCGCGAACTCAAGGCATTACCGTAAGCATCCCTGTCTTGCCAACCGATGTTCGATGACAGTCCCTTGTCGTGCATCATCGTGGTGGTTGGCGCACCGACGCGGCTTTTTTCCTCTTTCTCGCTTGGATTGAACGCTCGCCACTCTGGTCCCAAATCAATCTCGTCGTCCTCGACAACGAGACCACACTCGGAACATACAGTTTCCCCGTGCTCGTCATCGGTGATGAGGCGTCCCTCACACTCAGGACATATCTGCGTGCCGCGTTCCGATGCTGCGTTCTCTGTTGTTGCAGGTGACTCGTTCGGTGATGTTCTCTCTGCTGTGTCTACTGTGTCTGTTCGCTGTCGGTCAGGATCAGTTCTGATGCGTGTCATTGTCTTAGGAGGGGCGAAGCTCAACTCTTGAGTAGAAAGAATGTAGACAAAGTAGCTCTCCAACGTCAAGCTCCTCATCACTAGAAAGACCGAATACACGGGTAAACCTTCGGCCAGCGACAGCAAACTCGTGTGTGCGTGTATTTGGATGTCGAGAAACTATTCAGACCCGAACAATGTGACGACATTTCGATACGTAGCCGACTGACGTTTAGTTGATCGTCACTGGGGTAGCTTGTTCATTGGACACTTTTACTCGTACGTTTTACCTCGTTATGGTGTGTCGATACGAACATGCTGCGTTACTGGCGACTGTAAACAGCGTGAGGGTTATTTCGTCTGGTTGGGGAGGAGTTCCTCATAATCGGCAGGCGGGACTGGCCCATCGAGCAATGGATCGTCCGTTCTTTCCATCCACCGCACTAATCGTCCCCGAAGCTGTTTACGGATATGCTCAAACTCAGGATCGGCGGCCACGTTGATCTGCTCGTACGGATCGGCGGTAAGGTCGTACAGCTCCTCGTAGGGACGGCGTTCTGCCTGAAGTTGTTCGCGAACGTCCCGGCCAGCTTTGCTCGCAAAGACATCGCCTGTCAGATAGGTCGATGGTAGATGCCAGAAGCTGCGAATGTATTTGTACTGATTTGTTCTGATCGCTCGGACAGGATTGTATCGGTCGTGCCATGTTATTTCAGCAAACAATTGGTCGCGAGGGTAGTACTTCTCATCAGTTAACAACGGCAGGAAACTCTGTCCGTCGATTCGATCCGGAACGGATTTACCGAGGAGATCAAGCAACGTTGGTAAGACATCGACATTGCTCACGAGTTCATCACACCGTTGGCCTCCCTTGATCATGTCTGGCCACCGCAGTAATAGTGCAGCTTCGATTCCAGGATCATAACACGATCCCTTCGCTCGGGGAAAGGCTATCCCATGCTCAGTCGTGAAAATGAGAAGTGTTTCTTTGGCGTGGCCGGCCGCATCGAGCGCGGTTGTAATCGTTCCTACTGCGGCATCGAGCGCCTGAATCATTCCGTGCATCGCTGCTATGTCCTCTCTGATACCGGGTCCGTCGGGAAGATACGGTAGCGGTTCGATTTCGGTAGGATTGGCAGGTTCGTACGTCGTATCTGTGAACTCATGTAACCCATTATTCTGTCTGCGATGGACTTCGAAAACGCCAACCGAAGCAAAAAACGGAGGTTCAAATGTATCTTTTTCGAAAAAGACTTCCAGCGTCTCAGCAACATCACGTGCCCGATTGATCTCGTGGATTGCAGGAGAAACTGCCGGCGAAAGACTGCCGCTCGAATGAATGTGATCGAACCCAAGGCGGTCAAGGTCGTCGGTGACGTGCTGGAGACCGAACAGGTGTGTACTGTATCCACATTCGTTGAGATATTCCGGCATAAGGATCTCGTCAGAATGTAGCTCCCACGGCTCATGGGCCAGCCCCATCAGCCCGTTGACGTGAGGATACCGACCGGTAAGCAGACTCCCTCGGCTCGGTGAACACTGCGGCGCTGTCGTGTAGTGGTTATCGAAGCGAATGCCATCGTCGGCGAGGGCATCGATATGTGGAGTGTCGACAGTCTGCCCGTAGCAGCCGAGATATCGACCAAGATCGTGGCAGTGGATGAGGAGAATATTTGGAGTGGCCATTACTCTAGACAAAGGTGTTGGACGGTTAACATCGCTGCTGGCCAATTCGTGGTGGGTATTATCATATCAGTCTCAATTCTGCCGTGTGCAAAGGGATTCTCGCCCAGAAGGACAAGAAGTATACCAAGTTATCATATAATAGATTCGATATTATTATTTCGGTGGATGATGTATTACCTCCCAGCAACGATTCCTGAATGCCACGGCAGCGGTACGGTCGTTTGACGTTCACGTTCCCCGAAATAGAAATGTCGAAATGCAATTGTGAATGTCGCTCTCGCTCAAACAAATCGGGCCACGGTGCCAGCGAGAACGACTAATGATAACCGGAGGCTGGTTCGCCGAACAGTTCTCTCGAAACAGCTTAGTCTAACATCGCGCCACACGAGACGTTCACCTCCGTGCCGGTGATAGTACGCGCCCGATCCGAGGCCACGAAGGCTGCGACGTCGCCCACATCAGCCAGCGTTGCCGTCCGATTCAGCATGGCATCTGCTTCGGTCTTGGCGACGATCTCGTCGCGTCCAGGGAGATCGTTCGGAATCGTCTCGAGGACGCCCCCCGTCTTCAATGTGACCACACGAATGCCGTGCGGTCCGAGTTCGACTGTCCATTGTCGACGAAGACTTTCTAACGCGTCGAGTGAAACTTTGAGCCCCCCCAGTCCAGGGGGTGTCTGGGGACCCCCACCGCCGAACGTCAGAATTACTCCGGATTCTTGCGCAATCATGTGCCGCGCGGCTGCTTTGGTCGTCAGAAACTGTGTTCGAGTCGCAGTCGTGATCGGGTGAGTAAAGTCCTCAACCGATATGTCCATCAGCGGCTCTTGGACGTCCCCATATGAGATGAGGTTGAACGAGACATCAATGCGTCCTGTCTCCTCGACCACTCTGTCGACAAACTCGTCGACAGCCTTCTCATCGAGGGCGTCCACGATGGCGGTGTCTGCTTCGCCGCCATGCAAACGAATGTCTTCGGCGACCTTCTCGATCGTTGCTCCGGTGCGTCCGGCGAGAAAGACCCTTGCTCCTTCCTGCGCAAAGGTGCGGGCAACAGCACCGCCGATCGACCCGCCTGCACCGTAGATCACGGCAACCTTTCCATCTAGCATCATGTCGATCCCCTCCCTTGATCTCGGGGGAACTCTGGTGACGCCTCGATTGTTCGTAGATTGATCAGGTTCATTTCGGTGGTCTCGATCTCAGCTTCATCGGTCGAGTCGGCCGTCATCGCTCTCCCCCACGGAAGTGGGGATTCAGCGTCGGCGTGTATCAACCGAGTCATGGTTCCTCCAGCGCGAACGATCCGTAGTCGATCTCGCCTGCCCGCTCGTAGCGGAGCAGTTGAACCCCTGTGCTCGACGTATCCGCGTACGTCAATTCGAGGCCCGTCGGGACGGTTCCGTCTCCGAACAGGCGCTTCCCTTCACCCAGTACCAGAGGTACGACCCAGATCCAAAATGCGTCGACCAGATCGTCGGCGAGCAGCGTCTGAATCAGATTCTGGCTTCCCTGCACCAGAATCACGTCCTCGTGATCCTCCTTGAGGTTCGCTACGGCCTCGGCGACGTCTCCCGAGAGGAGCGACGAGTTGTTCCACTCCACCGCGTCGAGGGTTCTGGAGACGACGTGCTTTGGCATGCTGTTCAGTTTCGTCCCAACGGGATCATCCTCCGTATCGACGTTCGGCCAATGTGCAGCGAAAATCTCGTACGTCTTTCGACCAAGCAGCAGTGAGTCGACCTCGGCGAACTGGTCGTTCAACACCTCCTGCATCTGGTCATTCCAGTAGTTTACAACCCACCCACCGAATTCGAAACCACCGTCCCGATCCTCGTCGGGATCGCCCGGGGCCTGCATCACGCCATCGAGCGTGAGGAACGTTCCAACGACGAGTGTTCCCGGCGTCGTTTCCGTCTGGTCGTCGCTCGTTCGATTTCCTTCGGTCATGGTTCCGCGAGCACCTCATCTAGAGTTCCGAGAGAGTTCTCCCAGCCCATCGCGGCACCTCCGACGGAATCGATGTTCGGGAGTTGCTCGTGAGTGAGAACAATCTCGGTGCCGTCCCCGGCGTCGGAGAACTCGACGCCGACGCGGCTGTCGACCTCAGTTTCCTGGAAGTTGGCCCACCGATCCGTGTAGACGATTCGTTCGTTCTCGACGATCTCCTCGAACGCACCGTCACTTCCGAACCATCCGTCGTCCGTGTGAAAGCGGATCGAGCGTTCACCGTCGGGTTCGGGAGCGAAGGTCTGGATCTCGGTCCTCACGTCACCCGGTGCGGGAGCGAACCACTCCTCCAGTTCCCCGCGCTCCGTAAACGCCCGGAAGACGCGCTCGCGTGGCGCGTCGAACGTCCGGCGGATCGTGAGGCTCGTCTCGGTCGTTTCGATCATCATTGCGCTCCCTCAACTAGACCCGCGAGGTTTTCGAGGGGGGCGATCCATCCCTCGTTAGCGTCGATCGGGGGAGTGGCCTCTGGGACGTCTTCCTGTCGGACGGTGACCTCGGTCACGTCGGGAACTGCCTCGAAGGTGACCGTGGTCGTCATCTTGTCGGAGTTTGTGACCGCCTCGTAGGCCCGCTCGGGTGACACCTCGATGACTCGGCTCGCGGTCATGCTTCGCCCATCATTCGGCTCGCCGTCAGTCATTCGTTTTCCTCCGCCGGCTGGTAGGTGAGAACGACGACACCCGAGCCGGTCGTCTCCATCTCTACGAGTTTCAGACCAGTTGGCTCGCTTTCGTCTGTAAAGAGCTGCGTTCCACTTCCGTGAACGACGGGATGGACCCAGATCCGGTACTCATCGATGAGGCTGTGCTCCATGAGCGTCTGCAGCAGATCGCCACTCCCAACCAGTAAAATGTCCTCCCCAGACTGCTGTTTCAACGCGATGACTTCGTCGACGACATTCTCTGTGATTAGCTGTGCATTCCACGAAAGATCGTCTTCGTTCAGGGTCGTTGAGACGACGTGCTTGGGGATCCTATTTATCCAGTCTGCGTATCCGACGTCATCCGTCATGGATGGCCAGACAGCAGCCAGCCCTTGATAGGTCACGCGTCCCAGCAACAGCGCATCGAACGCAGTGATATGGTCTTTCGAATAACGCTCCATTTTATCAGGACCCTCCCAGAATTGCATTTGCCACTCCGCTTGCTCATCGAAGACGCCATCAAGTGTGACCTTGTTTTCGACAACGAGTTTTCTCATGGTTCGTCCCCATTCAAGCTGACACGGAACCGGAGGTGGATTGCTGAGGCGGATTCGGTCACGTCAATGATTTCCAGTTGGATGTGCTCGTCACCCAGATTCTCAAACATCCGAGTACCGCTTCCGAAGAGAACCGGCACGAGGTGAATCTCGATCTCATCAACCAGCCCAGCCGCGATGTATTGCTGGCCAATACTCGCGCCTCCCATCACGCTGACAGTCTGATCGCCTGCGGCTGCTTTCGCCTGTTCGAGAGCGCTCTCAATGCCGTCGGTGACGAACGTGTAAACGCCGTCCGCAGGTACGTCTGAAGGCGCTTCGTGTGTGACGACGAACACTGGGCGGCGGGCAGGACCGGTTGGCCCATCCGATCCCCACCACGGGACGGAATCGTCGTACGTCTTGCGGCCCGCGATGACCGCTCCCAGGTTGGTGCCAGCTTCTTCGAGGATTTGACGACCAGTATCATCCTCCATCCATGCGTGCAACTGCTGTCCACCCTCACCCAACGGTTCCTCCTGACTCTGATTCGCTGCGGTGATGAACCCGTCTAACGACATGCTGGTATCGAATACTACCTTGCTCATGGTTACGCCCCCTCGACCAGTTCAGCAAGGTTCCCGAGCGAGTCATCCCATCCTTCACTGGCGTTTTCAGGTGGGATGTTCACGGGGATACCTGTTTGCTGAGCGGTGACTTTAGTCCCGTCGGGAACCGCCTCAAAGGTGATCGTGGTCGTCATTTCACCAGCCATTCCCGGATCGTCGCTCTCGAATTCCTCGGTGTAGACGATTCGCTCGCCGGGAGATAATTCCTGATATGTTCCGTGGAAGGTGCTAGCGTACGATTCCAACGCTTCGGTGTCTGCGTTGAACGACATGCGGAAGGTTTCTCCTTCTGTGGCGTCAAATTCGTGGACTTCGGCGGAGAAGCCCTCCGGCGGGAGCCATGTGGCGAGTTCGTCGGGGTCGACGAAGGCTTCGTAGACTCTGCTTGGTGGGGCCTCAATCACGCGGGTTACGGTAATGCTTCGGTCGTCGTTAGCGGTGTCTTCGTCCATCGATTTTCTCCTGGTATCAGTGGTGTCTGTCATTGGTTTTCTTGCTCCAGATGGTTGGCCAACGCATCGAATTGGTCCGCCCAAAAGAACCGGTACCCGGTCGACCATTCGAATGCCGCCGACAGTGGCACGGCGCCAAGGTGAGATCGTCGAACCGTCCATCCTTCTTCATCTCGGTGAAGCCGGCATCTTTCAGCACGTGCAGATGCTTCGACCCGCCGCAAATGAGACGTCATGGGGCTCGGCACGGCCGCCAACATTCTTGGGGCTGTTGGCTGCCTGATCGGGGACAGCTCGACGGATTGGGTTGGCCAGCGCCCGAAATACCGTATCCAAATCGAGGTCGTCCGGTACTTGTTTAACCATCCTGTTGAATAGACTGACGCCGAGATATTAAACTTATCGGTTAAACAAATCCTTTTGCCGTTTCAGCCGAGGAGAGCGACTCTCGATAAGCACCTCCGTGCACCAAACTCGGGCTGTCTCCGCTGGTGCTACTGGTTCCGGCGCTCATCATCAAGATCAACAGTCGGAACGTATGCATTCCGCGCGTGCCTACAATGGCTCTCGCTTTTTGCATCAACCGTGTTTGGATTTCTCAGCAGTGTCGTGAGAATGGCGATCAGTTATGCAAGCCGATACAAGACTGGCATGGAGCCGGCCTGATTCGCTTCGAGATGGGTCTGCACATACTTTCGCAGGCCTGGATTCGTCATTTCTCGCCAGACGAAACGGAATCGGCTGATGTCCCATTGTGCGTTGTTGATCGCAACGAAGTCTGCTTTTTCCTCATCAAGGGGAACGAGTAACGTCGAGTTGTCGAGTCCTGTTTCGGCCACGTATCCCCCTGCCAAGTGATCGAATAGCTCCAGTAGTACCTCTGGATCGTCAGCGACGAAGTGATTGAAGATGAATAGTCCATCACGTGCCTTGTTGACTGTATCGATGCGCTTTTTGTTACGTGCAGCCATGACGTGCATCTGTGTAGCCTCACTCTGGATTGTATCCACGAGCGTTTGGTAGGCTGTGGTGTCTCGTACATCGGGGACAACCGCAGGCGACTTCGTTTCAATGAGGATCGCAATGTCGAATTGTGCTAAACGAAGCGAATCTATGTGATCTTTGATATATGGAAATCGGTGGAATGGTGGCATCGTAACGGCTTTGAAGACAGTAGCTGTCTCGACTGTTTCGAGTTCTTCGAGTTGCTGGGTCTGCTGTTTCAGCTTCTCTAGGAGGGTAGCCTTCTCGGCACTGGGAGGGAATAGCGTGATCGGCAGCGTCGAAGGCTGCACTTCTGCACCGATATGAATGTAGCCAAGCGTTGTTGGTTCGATAAACTGTGCTTTCGAGTACGTGGAATCAGCAATGACAGCAAGCGAATCCGTAGACGATTCTGCTGAAGCGGAATCTGGCTCGGTTTCAGCCCGTCGGGAGTGCTGGTCGGTCTGTTCTGTGTCAGTCGTTGATGAATCCATAGCGGAGAGACGGGTGCTTGTGTTGTAGTTGTGCGCTCGAACATGTTCGATCATTGCTGGCTGTCGACAAAGCGGTTCCAGACCGACCCCCGTGACCGATGACATGAACAAGTCACCGCAGTCAACAATCTACCAGACAGCCGTACTCGATGCACGGGTGAGGACGTACACGGCGATCCCACCAAGCACGAGATCGAGCACGCCGAGGATGCCGAGTGACGGGCCAATGACACTCCAGTCCCAGCCGGATAGCATGATCGTCCGGGCAGCATTCACTCCGTACGTGATCGGATTTCCCGCGCTTACAATCTGGAGCCAGCCCGGGAGCGCGTCCACCGGAACGAACGCTGTGCTTGCAAATAGTAATGGCAACTGCACGAGGTTTGTCACGATGCCTGTCACGCGGGTGCTACCAGTCACGACACCGAGGATGTTCGAGAACGACATGAACCAGACTGAGAACACGAGCGCCACGCCCAGAATGCCACCAATACCAAGGAGACCAGTCGTTACCGGTGTTCCAGCCACATATCCGAGACTCAACACGAATAGGGTGGGCACCATGATCAATAGGAGATCCGAGAGGACTTTTCCACAGAACACAGCTGTCCGACTCATCGGCGAGACGAGCGTCTTCTCGAACATTCCGGACTCAATATCTTGGACGAATCCTGTCCCCGAACCAGCCGCTGTGATCAGCGCGCTGAGGATAATGATCGCAGGGACGAGATACGCCAAGTAGTCACCGTCCGGCACGGCCGGCCCCGCAAGCTGTCCAAACACCTGACTGAACAGCACGAGGAAGACAAGTGGTTCCACTAGTGCGAAGACGAGAACAAATGGCTCGCGTAGCTTTTTCAGATTCCAACGCAGGAAGTTCGTCCAAACATCGCTTAGAAAGCCATTACTGCTTGTCTTTGCTGGGGATTGCTTGAGCTCGTTCTTGGGTCGAGTGGATGACGTCATTGTCGTTCCTTCGTGTGATAGCTGAACGAACGGAGGTTTTCATCTCGAGGGTCAGAAACCCCCTCGTCTGTCAGTGCGAGGAAGACATCGTCGAGCGTTGGTGAGCGAATATTGAATCCAGTGATCGTGATACCTACTTCTGTGAGCCCCACAAGGAGGTCAATCCCAATTCGACGGGCATGAGCGGACGTCACGCTGAGTCCGTCCTCGGTCGGTTGGACAGTCTCAATTTCATCCATTACCTCAGACCCCTCAATAACCGCTTTGGCGTGTTCGACGGCTGTGTCACTCTGATCAGCAAGCGTTATCTCAAGGACATCACCACCGACCTGAGCTTTGAGATCTGTGGGTGCGCCGCTGGCGACGATTTCGCCGTCGAAAATAACTGCGAGATCGGAACAGAGCGCGTCCGCTTCCTCTAAGTACTGAGTGGTAAGGAAGATGGTCGTTCCTCGGCGATTGATTGTGCGGAAATATTCCCAGAGACGAGTACGTGCCTGCGGATCGAGACCCGTCGTCGGCTCATCGAGGAAGATGATCGGGGGCTTGTGAACGAGTGCCATTGTCGCGTCGAGACGCTTTTTTTGTCCACCCGAGAGCGTCCGAGCACGGTCGTCTGTCTTGGCACTGAGGTCGACGAGGGCAAGGAGATCGTCGATCTGAGCTGCACGCTCAGCAGACGGAACACCGTAGGCACGGCAGGCGAAGCGGAGGTTCTCGCGGACAGTGAGTGATGGGTCGATACTCGTCTCCTGTGCCATGTAACCGATCGATTCACGAACAGCGGTGGATTCCGTGCGAATGTCGTATCCGTTGACCGTGACCTGCCCCGCCGTTGGCTGGAGCAGCGTCGTGAGCATCTTGATGGTCGTAGTCTTGCCTGCGCCGTTCGCCCCGAGAAAACCAAAGACTTCACCGGTTGGTATCTCAAGGCTGATATCCGTTACTGCCTCAGTGCCGTTCGAGTACGTCAGCCCGAGGTTGGTCGCCTCAATGGCTAGTGATCGGGTGTGATCGTTCTCGATTGTGCGGTGGTAGCTCTGTGCCGGTGTGCCCATGTCGCTCAGTACGGGAGCACGCACTGTGGGTGTTCACTCGAATATATTCGCAGAACTGATTCCACCACTATGCAATCACTATCCGCACTGACCCAATCAGGTGGCAACAGAGCCACGTGCTGTCCGAGATAATCATTCACTGACTGCGACGGTGCTGCTATCCACAGCTGTGTCGCCGAGTTCGACGGTGGTCGTACGGAGCTGTCTTTTTTCAAAGAGAGGTGAAAATATTCCCCATTATCTTTTCTACAACCATCCACCGACGAGTAACAGCGCAAGGGCGACACCGCCCGCAACATAGAATATCATCGCAGTGCTGCGTGCTGCGGGTTCGACACCACTCGATTCGACACTTGCGAGAAGCCGTCGACTCGCCACATTACTTAGACCCGAAAGGACAAGCCAGAGGACAATCATCGTCATCACGAGTTGACCCTGCAAGGAGTTCAGCGGTGCCTCGGTGATGGCTCCTTGACTCGCCATGTATCCACCAGTCAGGAGCATGACGATTGGGGCTATCTGCGAGAACCGAGTGAACCGGCCCGTCAGCCAACTGAGTGCGTCTGCACGGAGGCGACCGTCACGGGCCGCTGGAACAACGAGTACAGCCATGAACACGGTCCAGCCAGCCCATACGCCTGCGACCAGTACGTGCAGAATATCCATCAGAGTATAGGTAGTCACCATTGTGAGAATACCAAGACGGGCACATACGATGGCAGTTCACTCTAACATGTTCACGGGGGATCAGCCAGCGAAGACTCGGTTCGTGAGAGGTGATTGTGTCGGTAAATGGAAATGAATTCTGCATAGTATGATGACCGAAACATGTTCGAGTGAATATTAGTGTGACCACCGAGCCGACCTGCGGATGATGACGCAGAATACAATGAATCTACAGGATCGCGTTGTGCTGGTTACGGGGAGTTCCTCCGGAATCGGGCGGATGACAGCCATCGCTTTCGGACGAAAACAGGCCCGGGTGGCGATTACATATCACACTAATCAGGATGGCGCAGAGGAAGCTGCTGACCGCGTGCGTGAGGCAGGTGGGGAGGCGTTCGTCGTACAATACAACATGACTAGTCCCGAGTCAATTGACACAGCGGTGCAGGCGGTAGTCGATCACTGGGGGACGATCAACGTACTCGTAAACAACGCTGTCCCGTCGGGCTTGATCCCCACACCGGTCGAAGAACTATCGCTTGAGAAGTACCAGCGCATCGTTCATGGCATTCAGGATGGAGTTTTCCGCACTGTCCAAACAACCTTACCAGCCATGCGGGACGCCGACTGGGGACGAATTATCAATGTCTCATCGAGCTCAGCCGAAATCGGATCGGCAAATATGGCACCCTATGCGACAGCCAAAGCTGGTATCCACGGGTTGACGCGTGTACTTGCAACGGAGCTCGGCGAGACAGGAATTCTCTCAAACGTGGTAATGCCCGGTATGGTATTAACTGAAAAAAATCTCGAACAGATTCCCCAATCGAATCGTGAGACAATCGCAGAGCAGACACCGTCGAAACACATCACGATCCCAGAGGACGTCGCCGACCTGATTGTATTTCTCGGATCCGAGACCAACGGCAACATCAACGGAGCGATTATTCCCGTGACGGGGGGTCTGAATCTACAGCGATAATACACGTGAGGCTACGGCGGGATGCTCGTGTTGTGCATCGGTACTATAACCAAAATGAATAGACTAGTTTAATGAAGTTATGTTTTCGAATGCTGATGAGTCTAAGTACTATATCCGAAATCGACATCGATCAGATGAGTTGGAATATTAGAGTGCTCCCGCCACAGTAATCTGTTTTAACATGTTCGTAGAAACAGAGAGGTGCTCTAGGAGTCATAACTCAACAATGCTATTCAGCAGTGAGCAGCAGTCCGTCCCTCAATCCGAGACAGTACTCGTACTCACAGACGGGAGTGAGAAAGCAAAGCGGGTTGCAGAATGGAGTCTCGTCTTCGTTGGAGCACCCGAGACTGTGGTACTTCGAATCGATGTTCTTGAATGTCTCGACTCGGGCGTAATCATTCAGACCGACACAGGTGGCCTCAACGAACGTGCACGATTCGGAGACCATCCTCCGAATCCCGCGTCCGTCCAGACGGCGAGTCAACACTGGAGGCACGAATCCACAGTTGATGCACTTCATGGTGTGCCACACGAGGCGCTTCTCGATTACATTGCAACGAACTCGATCGACTGCATTGTCATGCATACACACGAGCAGATGACCCCGCAACGATCGTTCCTCGGTCGTGCATTTGCCTACATACATCAAGCAGTTTCCATTCCAGTGATTACCACAAATGGGACGGCTAGCTCAGATTCCCCTCAGTGTGAACTCGTTCACGCGGTACGAAAACAGGAATGTATCTCCGAGCCAGGATAGTGATTCATCTGAATAGTCTCCGGATTTGCACGTACTGTCGCCGCTCTTCGGGCTCAATTCGATCAACATCAGCTCATCGTCATTCTACACTGTCTGCATGAGAGCATGTCTAGCAGACATACCGGAAGTGATCTTTATGTATTGGTTCGAATCATTCGATTCAGAATCAGGATTGATTGCATCAATCGATAAGTTCTGAAGATGTGAGAAAATAATATGATGAACGGCATCAGCGTACTATGTATACGACTTCCGTTCAGTTGTTACAGTAGCACTTAACCATGGGGCTGGGCTGCGTGAACGGATCGTCACACAGATCGGGTTCCAGACACCCCGATACCGAGCGTCCCCAGCGCTAGTAGCATCACCCCAAGGCTCCCAATCGATGCCGGAAGGAATTTCCCTGGTAAGCTCAGGACGAGTAAGAGCGCTGCTCCCACTACGATAAGTATTGCCCCGGTCCCTATTCCGAGTCGGAACGATCGGCTTCCCGTCCGAGGACGGTGATTCGTTTTCGATGACTGATGGTGATGTGTATCTATTCGCTGGCTATCATCCGGCCGATTGTTCTCACGGTATAACGGAGAAGGTGGATCCTCCGTCT
Organism: Halocatena marina; assembly: GCF_023276375.1. GTDB lineage: Archaea > Halobacteriota > Halobacteria > Halobacteriales > Haloarculaceae > Halocatena > Halocatena marina. The sequence continues at coordinate 254,434 of NZ_JALLPK010000002.1, forward strand.
TGCTCTCACGTGTTTTTGGCGGCATGGTTACACTTATCCCGCTAGATTTCTAGTCTGCATCCTTCTCAACGATGACTGAGTTGTATTGCCCGCGATTTTTGTCCAGATCCCTGCCAGTGAGTTCCGTGTCGGGTTATTCGAGTAGCGGTAGAACGAATTCCGTCTCGAGCGCTCATCGCGTTCAACCAGTCCGTCCGTAGTTTCGCTGTCTGGGATGGCGCTGATCATCGGCCAGTTTATCCTTCTGCGTAAATATTGCACCACGCCTCTGGTGCAATATCTCCCTGCACGCGGCTACACGTGCCTTCGCCGGCTTCCGATGAGGTGTAATACTGGCAATTTGAACACTGCTGGTTTCCCTTAGGAACATCTTGATAGCTTACTTGCTCTTTCGATGACTTACCGAGGTCACTACTACAGCCAGCAACGCCAAGTAGACTCACGCTCCCCACGAGCTGCAGGAATCGACGCCGAGCTGTTCCTGTCTGTGCCGAATCCGACTCTCGGGTAGTCAGCGATTCATCGTTCCGTGCTGACCTTTGTGTGTACGGAGTCTCACTTGTACGGTTCGGCTGTGCAGTCGAGTCGGCTGCGGCCTGATGTGTTCTGGTATCGGATGATTTCACACCGGAGAGTGAGCGAGGAATGGATATGGACATTCACTCTAACATGTTCGTATTCATATGACGACTGTCATATGCTAGATGTAATACAAGTACTGTACACAGGAAATTGTGCTACTGACCAGATGATCGACCGAACCCTCTCTATGTACGTTCATGTCGAACGAAATCACAATAATAGAATGTAGGAAGAAGTGTCCTGTTCCGCACCGAACAGATCAATCAATGATTGCCACCGAGAGTATTGGGTCGCTGCATTCATTGTCCTGCTGGGTGAATTAGTGCTATGGCTGTTAATTCGAACATGTTCGTGAGTACATGGATACATTCGGCCGTCAAATAGGCCGCATATGCCCAAAGCACAACTGAAAGCCAAAATCCCCGGCGGACCAGCCGCCCTCTCGGCTCAGCATCCGGACGATGAGTTCCGTATTCTGGCTGGCCACCCGACAGCGGATGGGCTGCTGGTGATTCTCGAAATCCAGACATCCGATATCGAAGCTCTCATTCGAGACATCGACGAAGCACCTTGGTTACCCTCTTATGACCTGCTACACGCTGATGAAGAAACATTACTGATTCAGTACTCGGTCCCATTCGTCCCACCGCCACTTCGAGCTGTGCTCAACTCGGAGAACCTGCCGCGCTTTCCCCTGACCATCCGAAACGGATGGGTGATTTCGCAGATAACCACCTCACACAAACGACTCTCGCAACTCAGAGACGAATTGGATGCAACGGGTCTCACGTATGAAGTCGTGTCTGTCAATCAATCAACCTCTCCAACCGATCTCTTGACAGATCGTCAACGCCGGTTCATGACTGAAGCACTGGAGCAAGGATACTACGATACCCCGCGCACGTGTTCACTCACTGATCTCGCAGACGTACTGGATGTCAGCAAATCGACTGCAAGCGTCGTTCTCCACAACGCCGAAGAGACGATTGTCAAGGAATTCTTCGCAGAATCGATCGACTAAACCGGGCAGTCACGCTATATGTCTACACACAACACCAACTGTCTCGTATACTCACATCACGATACCGTCTCGCGGATTTGGGGTTTTATTCGGAGATTCGTTTCGTTCGATTGCGTGAATATGTTCGTGTAAATGACTACGATCCGTGCGCTCCTCTCTTTGATACAGAGTATTAATGACCGAGAACGAACACACGTCAACAACACCGACAGCTAGCGAGAACCGACAGATCGATTCGTTGGTTGAACAGGTCATCACAACAGTGTCGTCGTGGCCAGCGGTCGTGGTCGGAAAGGGCCAATTCAACTCGACGACGTTTCAGATCGGACAGCCGGACGAAGCCCGGCGACAGAGTGAGATCGGACACGTACATCAGCATCCGTGGGGGCTGGTGGATATCAGCTATCCGCAATCGCTTCGTGAGCAGTTGCTTGTGGAGGGCCACACCGAGAAACATCACGTGGTTCCCGAACGCGCGACGACCTTTGCTCTCGAATCCGAGGATGACATCGAACAGGCAGTCTTCTTGCTCCGGCTCTCATATCTGTATCACGTGAGCAGTCTCGATAGAGAGACTGATACTGACGAGCAAGTTGAGATCATGGATCTCGATGTAGCGGCTGAAATTTCGAAATTACAACTTAGTGACGAACTACACACAGTCGTCACGGGACTCATCAGTGTTGAGTGAACCGAACTCCTCCGAACAAGGTGACGTCTCGTCGGCTCTCCTGTGAGTATTCCAGAACGAAAAACCCTCTGCGAATTTCTACTGTTTTGCGGTGGTTCAGCTCCTATCTCGACGCATCAGTCGTAGGTCGTCCAATTCGTCCGTGAAACCTCACTGTTCGTAGAATGGAACCAACTCCGAAAGACAATACAACGCAACGTGTCCGAATGGCTCAATCTAAAAATCTACGTTCGCTCTATTCGTGATTTCTGCCCACAACAGGGGGTAATCTTCGATCGTGAGCCATCCAACACTCGGATGCACCCGCTCGAACTGAAACCTCGTGAAGTATCGATCGAGGATAGCGTTGCGTTCGTGTGCCAACGGTGGGTCACAGTAATCTTCAACCTCCCAGACTGCCTCCTTGGTTGATGGATCGAATCGAGCCTCCGTCAGACTTGTCGTCAGGGCTGTTCCCACGCCGTCAAGACGCTCAAGCGCGCCAGATTCTAGACGGCTGTGAAGTTCATTCATGCGCTCGCGCTGTGGATGTGCCCGAACTACATAATACGCCATCGTTCACACCCCACTAGGTCTGCTTCGAACGCTTCACTCAGCATCATCTCACAGATTTGTTGTGCGTGTATCACTACTTCACTACTATATTTCATACCTATTCACTAAGTGTAGTTTTGGAGTCATATTACAATTTGATTTGGTCTGCCGATATCGAGTTACTCACTGAATTTATCAGAACTAAAATAATTATTCAGCTCTACGCTCTAGCTGATTCAGGGCGAGTTTCGGAGCCGCGATGCGCGATCTTCGAACTCCTCTTCTCCAATTTCGCCACGCGCGTAGCGTCGACGCAACACCTCAATGGCCTGATCGGCGTTCGTGCTGTCGTCGTTGTGTCGAGTGAGGAGGTGCACGATGATTCCGATAGCCGCGATGAGGACGAGCAACCAGAGCAACGGCCACAGGAATCCGAATCCCCACCCCCAGCCGCCACCATTCCAAGAGTTGCCTCCCAGCCTCATTTGAAGTTCCAGTGCAATCGTATTCGTGCCGCTCGCGATCTGGTAGACCGATTCCGCGAGCAAGGTCTGGAGTATTCTGTTCACAGTATATGGAAGGAGAGCCTACACCATAGCTACTGACTCGAACATATTTTCTGAAGACTCATCTACTACGCTGGAACACGATAGACGGTGGTGTTCACTGAGATATCAAAGGAGCTGAACGACTGCCGGACGGTAAGTCAGGTCATATCCACATCCACTCCGAGTTACATTTTGAAAGTTTAATTTGTATCAAAAATATGGATGAAGGCCTGAGCGTGTGGACAGTTACACAGTAGTTAGAAGAGCGACTACGATTCCACCGAGTAGGACGATTCCAACTGCCTGAAGCGTCCAAACCGCGAACTTATCTGACAGATCCATTACCACCCCAATAAGACCAACGAGACCAGCAATGGGCAATACGAGGGTACTCAGCGTAGCGAAAAAGAACAGCGTTTCGGACGGTAAAGTGAGAACGGAGAAGACCTGTGAGAAGTTGGCCAATTGAAATAACAACCACAGTGCGGAGACGACACCGATTGCGAGCGCAGAGGCATACGGACGAAACCACGTGAGCACGAACGCAGTACCAAACACTACGCCAGCAACGGCAAGCGGAGGAATAACCTGCTGTAAGACAATAACCATTGGAATTAGAACCGTAATAACCATGCCAATAGCGACAGCTCGCTGAAGCGCTAGCCACTGCATGTCTGCTTCTTGGATTTGGGATGGTGTCTGAGGGGCTAGTTCGGTCATGGTTCTCCCTCGTTTTCTGGATAGCTAACAATTAAATTTCCAACGGACCGCTTGGTTCTCAGATTCGACAGTAGTTCTGCTGTCATCAACCGTCGATAGGTGCCGATCTTGTACCAATGTTTTCGCGAACATGTTCCTTCGAATTGTTTATATGCATGATAATACATAATGAGTGATACAAATGGAGTGATTGTCATACAGCGGTGAGACAGGGTGTTTGAACTATCCCCGTAGAGAGCGTCTCGCCACACACTACTTCGGAACGTCTCATTTCTGTTTTTTCGAGGTCACTGCATCGGATTTCGTCGTCTCCGGTGTGAAATTCGTGTCCGGCGTGTGTGATTCGAGGTGTGTGGGCATTCTAATTCTGTGTAGTCGCTGTCGTCCGAATCGATATTGGTTCACTGGGAAGATATGTTCAAGACGCATGCGCACACATACCACTATATACACGCTCCATCCGCGGATGCATCCCTCCCGAACGGTGACACCCACACAACACAGCGCCAGACATTGAGTGTGTGGCTCTCTGCGTTACACGACCGCGATGAGCGCTACGGGTTTTTGACTGAACTCGCACTGACTCTCGCTGGGGATAAACCGGCGTGTCTGATTCAGAACTTCGATCTGGTCCTCGACAGTGGACCATTCGATTCCCCTGCTGAAGCATTGGAGTTCAACCACGAGCTGGGGATCGTCACAAAGCAACTGTACAAGAGCAATGTGTGGTACGGCGCCCGTACCCACTTCCGGCTCGGCCTGTTGCCGTCATCAGATAGTACGAAAGCGGGCACCAATTTTCGGTGTCGGATGGGAGTTTTCTTTGGCTATCCGACCGGATATCGAGTGGTTCATCAGAACGCCACCGGCAGAGCGCATTTCGCTACGCACCCATGCCGGAAACGGCGAGTTCTCACCTGTCGAGTTGGCGTATGTTGATCTCGTCCCCTATTGTCACGAAACATCGATCGCAGGCTACGAGCGCGCGATCGCAGCTGGCAAACAGATCCGCCAGCGCATCACCGTGTTGGCGAATCGCTGGAGACTGCCGATTCTTGACGCGCTGGCGACCGACCACTACGAACTCTCCCGAAAAGTCTATGCGGGCGAGCGCGAGCACTTCCCAGGCGAGTTCATCGGATTTAAACTCACGTGCAAAAACCCGGCGCTTGAGTAAATATTTGGTTTCTCAGTTCGACGACTGGCGGTTGATCACTGATATCATTGCATGCACCATATGCTGCTATACCATCTGTGAATAAGCAGGAAACCCTACTTCGGAGGATGGTTTTCTGTAAATGGCCTTTCCTCACTAGAATTGGTCTGGAGTTTGCCGTGTAGCGTCGATAGAAGGCTTTGTTCGGCATGCTACTCAATTCAGGAAGCTCGGCTCAGTTTCTCCCAGAGTGCTCGCTGGATCTGGAGAGTGATCCAGACGTGGGCAATAACGGGATAGGGTGAACTGGATCCCCTAACGACACCGCCAATCAGTATATAAAGAACGGGGGTTTTCTGGGTGGTGTTGAAAACTTGTGTTTTTCCACACTCAGAGTGTTCTACTGTCACTTTTATTCGAAGTGATGGACCTTGGTTAATACTACACCGTCCGATTACCAGCCGATTTCCCAGCCACCAGTCGCACGAAGATTCTGGCCGGTCAGCCATCGACCGTCGTTACTGACAAGGAAGACGACCACGTCGGCGACGTCGGACGCCTGTCCTCGGCGACCGAGTGGTGTCTGCTCCACCATCCGCTCGACCGTTTCATCGGACATGATGAGTCCGTCGGTGTCTGTGACACCGGGCGAAACCGTGTTGACTCTGATATTACGCTCACCGAGCTCATCGGCGAGCGCCGTTACCATCTGCTCGCTAGCCGCCTTGCTGCCTGCATAGGGCCCAACGCCCGCATCGCCTCGCACCGTTCCCACCGTCGAGAGATCGACGATTCGCCCGTCGTCAGTGATACGATTCGCTGCCTCCCGAAGGACGAAGAAGGTTCCCTTCGCGTTTACATCGAACACCCGATCGAAGTCCGTCTCAGCGAACTCCGCAATCGGCCCGCACACGGACGTACCAGCCGCGTTGACGACGATATCCACGGAGCCAAACGCAGCTTCAGCCTCGTCGAACAGCTGTTCGACATCGCCTGCCTCGCTGACATCACCCTGCACGGCCAGCGCGTCACCGCCAGCAGCGTCGATCGCGGCAACGACATCGCGCGCCGCGTCATCGTTGGTAACGTAGTTGACGAGCACCGAAGCTCCGTCAGTCGCAAGTCGCTCGACGATCGCGCGGCCGATGCCGCGTGAGGATCCAGTCACGATCGCAACGTCTCCTTCAAGTATATTCGTTCTCTGTGCGCCGCCAGTTGTTTGAACGCTGTCGTTTGTGGTGTCGGTCATGAGGGATTCTCCTCGAGACGAGCTTTTCTCCGCAAGGTTCATATACATTGTGAAAGTACAATATGATGCGATGGTACAACGCACCCTTGCCCGACTATGGCAACGTCTCACTGATCACTACGAACAAGACACTGACGCTGATTGCTGTGGTTCAACGATAAGAGAGACTCCGTCAGGATCATCAGACACCACAGAAGAACACTGCTGTGAGTAACTATATAACGTGGAAATTCAATATGTCTGAACCAGAGTCACCACCCGAAGATGCCACGATCGCGCTCGAACGGTTGTATGATAACCCAGCAGCGAAAATCGATGCATTACAGGCGATCCGTCCGGCCAACGAGGACGTGAGTGGCCAAGAGACCGTCTTCAAGGCACTCGCCAATGAGGACCGCCTCCGTGTACTGGAAGCACTGCGGGAGTCAGAGTGTTGTGGCTGTGAGCTACAGGTTGTGCTCGACGCCCCCCAATCGACGGTTGCTACCCACGTTCGGAAGCTGAAGCAAGCCGGACTCGTTAAGTCCCGGAAGAAAGGTAAGTGGAGCTACCATCGGATCGCCGATACCGCGATCTTCGAGGTGCTCGACCTCGTTCACGCCATCCAGGAGGACGCCTGAGATGTTCCCACCAGGCCTTGAGGGGGCATTATTTGACGCGGGGGCGTACTTCGTCCATCTCGCAGTTATTCTCATTCCGTTGTTCCTCGGGGCATCGTTCCTCGTGGGCCTCGTGCAGGAATATCTCCCGCCCGAATCTGTCGAACAGAAACTCCGTGGCCACGATGAAGGGACTGGTAACGTTGCTGCCGCTGGGCTCGGTGCGGTGACACCATTCTGTTCGTGTTCGACCGTGCCGATTCTTGCCGGACTGTTGCAGGCAGGTGCACCGCTTGGACTCGCGTTTTCATTTCTGCTCGCCTCGCCACTCGTGAATGAGATCGCTGTGCTCCTGCTTGTCGGTCTGTTCGGCATTGAGATCACAATCTACTATGTCGTGATGACGTTCCTTGCGGCTGTCGTCGGTGGCATCGTTATCGGCCGACTCGGTTTAGCTGAACACGTCAAAGGCATCCAACTCGTGGAGGAGACGAACCAGCCCGTTGCAGCGGATGGTGGGACAGCTGACTGTTGTGCAGGCGGGACAGGTACGGCGACCCAGACGCATCGACAGCATATCGAGACGGCTGCGCGTGAAGCGTGGTCGTTTTTCGTCGAGACGCTGCCGTACCTTATTCTCGGGATAACGCTCGGAGCATTGATTCACGGCGTCGTTCCCGTCGATGTTCTCCATGCCGTCCTCGGTGCGGAGAATCCGGTGGCCGTTCCGCTGGCAGCCCTCGCCGGTGCGCCGGTCTACATCAGTCTCAGCGGCATGCTACCGATCGCAGCGGCCCTCAACGAGCAAGGGATCGCGATCGGGACTGTATTGGCGTTCGTTATTGGCGGCGCGGGTGTCAGCATCCCGAATCTTATCCTCCTGAACAAGCTGTTCAAACGCCGGTTGTTACTCGTCTATGCTGGAACTGTCGTCACAATAGGGATTATTGTTGGAAGCGTGTTCAACAGCCTACTCCTCTGAGACCGTGGTCTACTAGGAGGCCGACTATCGTGTTCGTGATATGATCGAAGGGCGCGTCACGGCGTTGTTCGACGAGACCGAATCGGAGTCAACAGAACATGCTTGACAGTATGGCAGGGGCCGGTAATGAGTGATCGTCCTGACGCAGTGCAGATGCACATGACGCCCGCCCAATTCTCACCCGCCCAGTGGTGTTCGATGGCGCATGGCTCGTCGGCCGGGTAGTAGTGCTAAGCTATCGAGGGACACCGCTTGTCTCTGCCCTGACGCAGGCGGTTCCGATGGCGCTCGTGCTTGGTGATCTTGTATACTATCTTAGACGATACCGACATTAATGGGCTGAATCCCGAAGAGATGTGGCACGATACCGTAACGATGAGAGCGACGGTCGATGATACGTGATGTAAGAACGTCTAAACGAGTACATGATAAGGTATGCGAGCGGCTCGAAACGGCCGCAACGCTCGTCGAGTTCGTTCGAGACGTAAACGTTGACCGACTGCTCACCAACACAGACGACAAGCGGTTCGAAGCCCGTAGGTATGATGCTGCGTCACTCGTTCGAGCCTTCTTCTGTCGCGAACTCGCTGGGCTCTCGTGGAATGGGCTCTATGAGTTTCTCTCAAACAATGCCCGAGCGGTTCGCTTGGGCTTCGATCCCTCAAAATTTGGACCTCTCGAAGCGCAACGTACGCATAGATGATTTCTGAATCAGAAGGTTGAATTGAAGGCGACGTCGTCCAGTTTTCATTTACACTCTGAAGTCAGAGGAAATGATGATTCCACCGATGGGTTAACTAAGAACTGTCAATCACACCACGGAATCACCGGACCGATCCGCGCTTACTAGAACCTCTCTGTTGGTCTGAAAAGCCCTTCGGGAAGATACCACGATTCCTACGCAATCAGCGTGCTAAGACTGCCGGATATGGATCTCATCTGGTGCGTCAAGAGTACGCGTCCGGGATGCTTGCCCATTATAAAGGACAACGTTGATTCGATAGCATTCTGCAGGCTCCTCAATGAGATATGCTTTCCACGGTGTCCAGCTGGGACCATCAATACGGTGCTTGTAATTCATGTTGAACTGAACAACCCGTTCGACAGCGACTGAGTCGCCATAGGTATCGACCCGCCCAACCGGCCCAGTGAACGTCTCATCGCTCACAACAATTGTAATCTCGTGACCGTCCGTCAGCGTCGGGATATCCTGGTACACGGTCCGATCAGAAGGAATGCGGCTGGTATCTGTCCCTTGTGTCATTATCCCAAAATCGATGGGATAGATAATAAATTGGGGCGGCATTCAGCGCAATGTTTTCCAGAGCGTTCGTCTCTCCTTCGTTCAACTTCCCACATAGAGGTAGCCTGATACTATATTACGGAGAGGTAATGTCGAAAAGCGTTGGTTTACCATATTCTACTATTCTACGAGGGCTATGGGATCAAGGAAGACTGGTACATGCTCCAACCGTGGTACGGCATCACGCTTAGGGGTCGAAACCCGTATCTCGAATCGGTCGGGAAAGAACGCATCAAGGCGAAGGAAAGGAATTGCTGCACGTGGAATGGTCACTGGACCGGGCGGCTCTAAACGTCCGACACGCCTCCGTAATTCAGGAATATATCGACTCACTGTACGAGGAACGTCAAGAAAGAAAAGAGATGCACTACGAAGAATTTGATGCTATCGACGAGGTCGTTCGCTGAGTGATCAACCGAAACGGATGTGGTTGTCGAATTGGTTGATGTGAATGGAAGTCGTACTTAATGATTGATGAGAGTCCCCGATCCGACTGCACTGCCCTCATAGACCGGATTACTCATAGAGCCGTGATCGATAGACAGAGGTGGTCGTAGGTGGCTGCTGATTCAGATGGTGATATTCCTCCGAATCAAAACAAGCCACACAGCGCAACCCGCTTCCTTGGTGTGGTGATTCTTCTTTCCATCGCATGTGTCTGGTTTTTCCGACCGTGGCTCCACGGGCCGATCTACGGCCTCTACACAACACCCATCCTCTGGGTTGGTATTCCCGTGTGTCTGCTCATCGGGGTCATCGGGCTTGACCGGATCAACTACCCAGCAGCGCAGCAGGCGCTGGTGATCATCTGTATCGTTGGGTTGCTAGCGCTCACATCTGTGTCCGGAACGTTTGCAGCGAACACGCTCGGGCAGGCAACGATGCAAGAAAGCCACTCGACAGACCACCTTCTCGAGACGGATCCCGTACAGCCTCGGGTGCTCCCGAAGGGCGTCGCCGATCGCTACGCTGGAAACACGCTGAACCTGCCACAGTATCAGGTCACAGAGAGCGATATCACGTTCCAGAATGGCACGCCCTACTGGTCGTATGCCCTTGCTCCAGATGGGATGTGGAACTATCTCACAAAGAAACAGACCGGGACGGTCTTGATCGACATGACGAGCCAGAACACCGCTGTGAATACGGTGCGAGGTGAGATGCAGAAGGGGATCAGGACAGCGTTCTACAACGACTACAACTGGCACCTCCTCAAGCGCGGGGAGTACCTCGCCCACTACGAAGACCCGTTCATGGTCATCCACAACGATCAGCAATACATTGCCGTGCCGTACACGGTACCGGCCTTCCACTGGCTGCCAATCCCCCATACCACGCCGACGTGGGGTGGAGTGATGCTAATCGACGCGAATGGTGAGATTACCGATCTCTCACCGGAGAAAGCTCGCAAGCACCCGGCGTTGAAAGGCCAGAAGCTCTATCCCTTCGACCTCACGCGTGATCGGGTCGCCGCGACCAAATATCGTCACGGTATCATCAATACGCTCACGTCTCACAAAGACGAGATCGAGGTGGCGCCTGTTCCGGGAGATGGGAATGATCAGCCGTTTCTCATCCCCACTACAGAGGGTCCAATCTATGTGGTAGCTGCCGAACCGTACGGGACGGCCCAAGGGCTAAGTGAGATCTGGATGGTTGACGCGCGCACGGGCCAACAGTATCGATACACACCGAATGGCTCATTGTTCGGCCCTCGGAAGGCGACCGACTATATCCGCCAAGCAGCTCGGACCACTGATTGGAATCGATTTACCCCAGCCGAACCGATTCCGGTCGTTATCGACGACCAACTTTACTGGGAAGTTCAGATCGTCCCCTCCGACAACAGCGGCGTCGCCTATACTGCCTTTGTTAACGCACAGAATAGCGAGGTCCACGAGGTTGAGACAACAGCGGCAGTCACGAATTTCCTGCAGAATGGGGCTGTCCCAGCCAACCAGACGTCTGACCGGGATGACAACGAGTCACCAACGTCACCAACCATGATCGTCGAACGGGTTGCCCCGAACGGAAGCGTCATCGGAACGCTGACCATCTACGAAAATGAATCAATCCGAATCGTTCAGCAGAACGAGACTGATGCAGGCAACCGCACGACCGAAAGTCGGACGATGAGCGGGCCGATGGGCTCATCGCTTGCTGGGGCATAGCGCGGCTCGTCCGTCGCTCACCAGCATCACGATTTTGCTGGACCCCTATCTGACTGGGGAGGAAAACACCGTTCCGAAGGGTTGTCTTTCGACGTATCCAAGCGAGAATGACGATGCAACACGCTAGCTCTTCCAATCTTGTCGGAACGCTGTTGGTGCGCTATTCCATGCTTCTCCGTGACCTTATGTAACATTCGGCCGTCTCTACAGGCACCGGATGTTACATAAGGCCATATCAGCCACTGAAGTACGCCGATCGACAGTCGCCTGTTCAACTACCGTTGGAGTAAGTACAGAGGTGATATTGCGACAAATGATTGCAGATTAGCGAGTGGATAATTTTCAGGTATCGAGTGGTTCAATGCTCACACAGCGGTCGTGAAAGACCTTCGAAGAGGCAGATCTGGCCTGAGCTGCTGTACAGACGATTCACGAGAGTTCAGTAGCGACACCGCGTCTGTGGTTCCGGTTACCCGTTACCGAGGGAAAAGGTAGTATCCAAGCCATTAGGTACCAACCGGTTGCTTCCGAAATTGCTGTCTCGTTACACCAATAGGGTCGTAATGGACAGTCGTTCTCCGTAGTGATGGAACTTCGGTCGAATAACGATCTCAGTTGCTGAGCCCATGTTTTTGCGTGTATTATTGACACTTCCCGGCATGGATGACTAACTGATTATCCTGTCATATCCAGAACGTTCGATTGGCAGCGAGAAAGATACGACTGAATCGCGGTTGTTCGCCCCAAAGCTTCGAATTATTGTTACCGATGGTGAGAAAACAGGGACACGCCCCGTCACATTGTCTCACCGCCAGGTCGGTGGCGACCAGGAGGGGGATGCGATTAAGACCGTTGCGGATGCTGGCATCATCATCGTTCCAACCGATGAAGACATCTCAGATGGAAACCAGTCATTCTACCGCTTTATTCTGACAAAAGGGAAAAGATTCAATACATTATGGAAAGTATACTTTCCATCTCATGTACACTCGCCAACAGGTTGGTGCAATTTCGGTCCTCGGAATCGGTTTCCTCCTAATTACGTTCGTCCCGGCAGCTCTCGAGTCACGGGGGGCCACAGACCTCATCGTCGGACTCGCCATCACTGGCGGCGTTCTCCTGAGCACCGGCAACCTCTGGCTTGAGAGAGTACTCGCTAGTGAGGGCAAGTACGATGAACGGCAGATGGCCATCCGCTATCGATCGGGGTGGATTGTTTTTTGGATTCTTATATCGACGATCTGGGCAATTTGGAGTATCGAGTTCTTCACCGATCTAAGACTGCCGGAGGGGTGGTTTGCGGTGCTCGGCGCAGGTGGGTTTTTGCTGCAGAGCGCGACTCACGTCCTGCTCAAACGACTGATGTGACTCGGAGGGCTACCCATGGAAAATACACTGAAGGTCTGGCGGGCAAAGCGAAACCTCACCCAGAAGGAACTGGCGACTGAAGTCGATGTTTCGCGACAGACGATTAATGCAATCGAAGGGGGGCGATACGACCCGTCGCTCGAACTCGCTTTCAAACTGGCGGCGTACTTCGACTGCCGGATCGAGGACCTCTTCGATCCCGAATTGGATCGATCCTGAGTGCCGGACTCTACCGTGCTCTTCTGGTTACTGAGCCGTCGGAGAGCAAGCAACTGAACGGTCAACCGCTCGTACTCTCTTGTCGAAGGGTTGTCAGATGGTAGAGGTTGGACGAAAACGTCCGGCCTCTGGGTGAATTTCACGTTTCAGTACAACCGTTCAATCGGCTCACGAAGCAGAACGGGAACAGACCCTTTTCCCACGCCGAGGTAGCTGCCTGCTTTCAGTCTCCACCTAATTCCGCGAGTGTAAGGAGAAGACTCGGAACAATCAACAAGATGAGGCCGCCAACGATCAGAACGAGCGGGAGTACGAGAAGTCCCATGTCTGTCAACAACCAGAGCCCGAGGCCGCCAAGCAGGGCGAGCAGACCGATGAGGCGGAGGAGCCATATGATAGCACCTTCGAGTTCCGAATCTGCGACTACGTCCGCAAGTTCGAGGATATCGTCCATTAACATGCAGTCCTCAGAGCTGCAGCATCATATATTTCGGTGCCCCCGTGGAACCAACAACTATCCCTGTGCGTTTGTCGCAGGGGGCTCAACAGAAGCGTTCACTGACGGGGCTCGTTTTGTCAGTATCCCAGTGTTGGAATGACAAATGGTGTCTCAGGCCGCTGATGGTAGCTTAGAAGTTGGAACAGTACAGCATTGAAACGAAACAACTATGGGCCAACGAGCAGCCAGATCGCCCCTGCAAGCATCCCAATCCCGAGTGCGCGTGTTACCCAAACCTTCCAGACTGGTGGCTCGATCTCGCTCATTCGGAGAGTACTCCCACCGGCACCAAACTGTGCGGTTAGTCGCGTACGCATAGATGGTTTGATAACACGTAGTCCGCCGATCACGAGAAGAAGGAGACTGTGCACGATGTCGGTAGCGGGAGACGTTTCAACGCCATCAAGTATGATTGATGAGACGATGACAAACAGTGGATCCATGACAGCAATTAAGATTAGACGAGGGACGCTGTCGATTACCGATGACACAGTGCAAATAGAGACTGGACTGTTCAGCTCTATGAAACGGCTCTACGAGCAAAGCAGACCAATCTTCGCTTTCCTCAGCTTCAGTCTGCTGCTTGTACCAGTCATGGGGGTTTTTGACCCACTCCCGTTAGCACGAGAGATGGTACTGTTTCTTCTTGTTTTTGTTATCCTTATGCTAGCTGACTCTGCTCTAGGCACAAAAGTCCGGAACAATATTGCGTCGGCAACAGAAATCCGCCGGACAGCCATTGATCATGTCGAGTATGCACCGAGCTCATGGGTTCAAAGTCCGAAGCTCCGCATCATCGTTACTGAGGGTGAGAAAACGGGTGAACGACCGGTCATATTGTCACACCCCCGACTTGGAGGCGATCAGCAACTGGAGCGTTTGATTCAGGCCTTCGGGGATGCCGGTATCACCGTTGTTCCAGCAGATGACACAGACGACGATGAGAGCTGAGCACAACGGGTCAGTCAGACGACCAGACCCAGATTGAACGTGGATGAGATGCCCCGAGACGGACCATACGGTAGGAGGGAATACTGCACGAGAATATACTCCTATCGCCGTACGGTAATCGGCAGGGCGGTAGAAGCATATCATATCCAGACAATCGATGAGAATCGCTAACCAAGGAATACAGCACGAATCGTCGCAGCCCTCAGTAGTGACACGAACTGAACGATCTCCCTGCGTATTCCTGTGCTTCAACTCACCAGACAGTCAGTCTGTCTCACCGTCAGTCGTGGTCCCGGCCAAGCCGACGCGACTGCGTCGCCGATACAGATAGCCAAGCGCGACAACGATTACCGGTACATAATACCCGAAAAAAAGAGACACATCGCTACGGCTCCACTCGCGCCCCACAGCCACGGATTGGGTGCCCACGGAGCGTCGCTGGCACGGAGTTTGCGAGCGTCTAACCACAGACAGCCAACGAAGACGGGAGAAGAAAACGTGGCGATGATCATAGCCAGGCCAAAACCGAGAAAAATACTCCGTATGAGCGGAGTCTCTGGACAGTTAAATAATCTGACTACACCGGTGCCAAACAGGACGGGCAATACGAGAAGCGGAAGGAGGGTCCCGTACCACCAATTCGAATAGTACTGTCGTGCCGTCACAAATTATTGTCGAATTGATAGATGATGTATGTATTGGTTTTCACGAACCGGCTATGGATACCAGTGGCTGTCCTCGGAAAAGTCAAAATGCTGAAACAGACGGTGGTTTTGAGAACTCGCTCGGTATCAAGTAGGTCGTCCTCAGAGACGGTTACCATAATGACTTCGTCATGACTGCCACCTCCCTATGGCTGATCGCCTCGCAACGCGCATTCTGTCACTGCCTGTCCACCCCATCTCTCTGAACGAAATCGCCCACATCGTGGATACAGTTACCCAGCTCTCATCGTAACCAATCCGTAATTCCATGATAATCTACAGAAATAGCATCTACGGTGTGATGGGTCGATTAGGAATTCTTGCATTCATTTGCAGTCACGTGATTGTATTCCAAACCTTAAATTCATATCATAGTGAGACCAATCAGTTATCATGGACCTCCTCACACTTGGAAATGGTCTCATCGTTCGTTTGGGTCTCTATCTCCTCATTTTCTGGCCAACAGTCAGCTATTACATCTTCACAGATTTACAGCAGTGTGACGCGAATCAACCAGTCCTCGAGAGTATAGGATACGGGTTCTTTGGAATCCTTGGACTCTTTGTTTACCTTGCAAAGCAAGAGCGTGCAAAGGCAGTACATTGATTGACGCAGACGATTCATAGTTAGTCAGTAAGATAATTACTTCTCGAATGTTGCTCTGTCGTGATGCGGCGCTGCGCATCTGCTGAATCGCCTGGTTCGACATCCAGCAGGGGCGCCACAACGAGAGCGAATCCATGTATGCACGACTCTTTGCACAGTACGACCTACCACACAAGGGCGGCTGGCTCCACGAGCTCGCAGTAGTCCTGTCCACGATCAGCGATGGGAGATCGTCACGAGGGAGTCCGCTGTCGTCATATCTGTCCCGACGGCGGAAACAGTTGGCACTGTAATCGACACACGGTTCGAAAGTCGTTTTCCAATCATGTAGAATGCTTTCAGCGAAGGAGCTACCGCTGACCATGAGATGACGGGAGTCTCCCCGAAGCATATCGACATTTCAACAGATGTGCAATATGTTTTGTGGCCGAGTATGTCGATGACGATCGTTGTGCGAGCGCTTTCCCGGTGTAGTCGACAACACGCTCACTCTTATGTAATCGTGAGTACAGATACCGACGCCGAAACCACCATGAGTACGTGAGAGAATCGGGCTGTAGTGGACTTTGACCTACGACGTGAAGTCGTTACAGACAGGAATTCCCATGGTGTTGTAGTCGGTCATCGAAGCCAATTCGTCGGGAACTTGATGGATATCGATTGTCTTATCCACAAGTTTGGTCGGATCGATTTTTCCCGTCCGAATCATCTCGAGCATCTCAGGATAGCGCGATGGTTGAAGGCCAAGCGAACCGTAGAAGTCGATCTCTTTGGCGACAAAAGCGTCAGTCGGGAGCGATATCATTCCTTCTTCCTCGCTCGTCGTGAGCCCAATCTGGACGTGGCGACCGTTTTTCCCGAGTGAATTAACTGCATTTTGACATGTTGTGGCGATCCCAAGCGCATCAGCTGATACATCTGCTCCACCGTTAGTCATGTCCTGGATCTCTACAGCGGGGTCGTCGACTTCTGAGGCATTGACTGTCGCCGTTGCTCCGAGTTCCTCTGCCTTGCGGAGTTTCTCGTCCATGAGATCGACTCCAATGACGTTTGCGCCGAGCGCGTTCGCGATGTGGACCGCTGAGAGGCCGATTCCGCCGAGTCCATGAATTGCGACAGTTTCACCGTTGCCAACATCTGCTCGATGGGCCATCGCATGGTACGACGTCATGAACCGACAGCCGATTCCCGAGGCGGTGTCAGGTGTAATCTCGTCGGGTAACGGGACAGCATTGATATCTGCGTGTGGGATATGCACCTCCTCTGCGAACGCCCCAGGGGCTTCGTCCATGAACCCGAGCCCAACGTGATTCTCACAGATGTTTTCGTGACCGTTGCGGCACAACGAGCACTTGCCGCAGGCGAAGTTGAACGGGATCGCAACGTTATCACCCTCGGAAACGTTCTCGACATCCTCTCCGACCGAAATGATCGTTCCACACGGCTCGTGCCCAAGGATTTGTGGCGGATCAGGACGATAATTGAACCAGTCCCAGTCGCCCTGCCAACAGTGCCAATCAGACCGACAGACCCCACAGCCGTTGACTTTTGCGACAGCTCCGTGGGATTCGGGCTCTGGTCGCTCCATATCTTGAACTTCAAGCGGTTCTTGGAATTCCTCTAGTACTACTGCTTGCATTTCTTTCCCATCTACGATGCCACGAAGTAAATAATCTTTCATGCATGAATTGTTGTTTATTTGTTTTTAGTGGAAATTTAATGTGGTATCAACATCGGTCTTCGTCTGAGGTAGCCTCCTACCAATGAGTCGACTCGTCGTTGATAATGCAAGACACAGCAGAGGATAATAATCGACTCCTTGGCTGTTACCTTCCATCACAGGCACAGAAGATATTTACACATGTCCTAATAGATGATACTATGATAAAATTTATATTCATCATATATCCGTTGCGATTATTGGTATGATACTGATAACAAGTGCTATGACACCAATTGTACCCAACCATTCAGAATCAGCCGCTATAGTACTCACTTTGGTCGGCAGTAGCTTTGTAATTTCATCGTTCTATGATTTTGTAGCGAATGAACCAGATGATTTTGATATTGGTCAGTACCACTTCTGGACCGTCAATTTACTCACATTACTTACGCTCGGATGGGTTGGGTATCAATGCTTGAAATAGGTTGGTAACTGTGTTCGATTCTGGTGGAGAATGGTGGTCGAATTCGGCTGTTCTGAGCAGTTTGTTGGGATTGAGACGAGGGGAACGGCGTAGACAGTCGTCTCCACAGAAGCCCTGTTCAGATAGTAAGAACACAGACGTCGAACCTTGTACAACAATCAGGTACCATTGAAGGTAGTTGTTGGATAAGGGATAGAGAGGGATGACAGAACAAAACCCTCCCATTGTGCCAGATCTACTCCCGAAATATCTGATGGATAGGATTCCAAAACAGAACATCCGCACGCTCGAAGCGATGGAGGACGATATCGCCGAACTGATCGAATACAAGCGCCGTCAAGGGCACCGAATCCATCGCGAAGCACAAATGAAAAATCGACGTATCAGAGCACAAGGCTGCGTTCTAGCAGTTTCCGATAGTCGTGATCATCCGTATCTGCAATCCGAGCAGCACTACCGACGGGATAAGCGTAGTTTGACCGGCTCGGCCGGCAGAGTATTCGCGCTCGCGGTCAGAGCAAGCGATGCGTCGGTTATCGATTCAACTGCAAACTCACGTGCGAGAGTCGCGACAACGAGCTGAGCTTCCATCCGAGCGAAGCGCATCCCGATACAGTGGCGCGGACCGCCACCAAAGGGGTAGTAGGCGTATTCCGGACGGTCATCACCATCCACCCAGCGTTCAGGTCGAAATTCGAGTGGCGCGTCGTACCACCGCTCATCGCGGTGAATAATCCACTGCGGGAGCGACACGACCGTCCCTTCTGGGATGGTGTAGCCGCCGATTTCGATGTCTTCGATCGGCTCACGGAACGTCGTCCAGACCGGTGGGTAGAGACGCATCGCTTCCTTGACAACCTGTTCGGTGTAGTCTAGTTCGGGGAG
The DNA here is from genome assembly GCF_023276375.1 of Halocatena marina. Taxonomy (GTDB): domain Archaea; phylum Halobacteriota; class Halobacteria; order Halobacteriales; family Haloarculaceae; genus Halocatena; species Halocatena marina. The sequence continues at coordinate 273,369 of NZ_JALLPK010000002.1, forward strand.
ATCAGCTGCCGTCGGCGGGGCATCACCAAGTACTTCGTCGAGTTCGGCATGGAGTCGCTCCTGAACATCAGGATGGTGACCGAGAAGGAACCACGTGTACGTGAGCGCAAGCGCGGTCGTTTCGTGGCCCGCAAAGAGGAAAGTTGCCATGTTGTCCCGGAGGGTATTGTCGTCCATTCCTCCGGTGTCGGTCGCCGCGACGAGCAAGGAGAGAAGGTCCTCACCGAGCTCATCGGCCGCACGACGCTCATCGATGAGTTCCTCGATAAACTCTCGAAGCGAAGAGAGCGAGTGCTTGTACTGCCGGTTTACCGGTGTCGGGATCCACTCGGGGAGATACGCACCAAGCCGAGACGTATCGAATCGATCTCGCGTCGCGGTGGCTGCTGCCCGAACAGCGGACTGTCGCCCCCGAACATCGATTCCGAACAGCGACCAGGCAAGCACTGAGAGCGTGAGTTCAGTCATCGCATCGTGGATCTCGATAGTCTCACCATCGTTCCAGTCTGCCGCCATGGCTTCGGCGTGAGAAACCGCGACCGGCGCGTACGTCTCGATACGCTCGCGGTAGAAAGCAGGTTGAGCGGTGGTTCGCTGATCGCGCCAGTCGTCGTTCTCAGCGAGCAACATCCCTTCCCCGAACGCCGAGCCAATCTGGCGTTGTTGCATCTCGCCTTTGACGAACCGCGGCGCATCGGTCACTAGCACCTGCTCGACGTGATCAGGGTGGGTGAGCAAGTATCCAGTGTCGCCCGCGACGCGGTAGTGAGCCACGTCGTCCTCGTACTCGTGCGCCAGTCGCTCGTAGAAGCCGAAGACATCGCTTGCGAGCGCGAACGTGTTGCCAATCACGGGAAGTCCGTCTGGTCCCGGCGGCTCGCGTTCGGATCTCGTGGATTCGATGCTCACTTCGTCAGTCGTCGGGTCGGTCTCCGTCGCCATATCGGGATTTGAATCTGGCACGACATCTGCGTTCGGTCGCATTCACTAGCGTCTTTATGGGTGAGGCGACAACGACTCAACATGAAGTACCTCCGTCTCATGCTCCGGTACGCACCGGTAGCACAGCACCCGATGCATCAGTTCATGACCGAGAGCGACGCCATCGACCGTGAATTGCTCGTGGCCTGGAATCTTACCGCTGAGAAAGACGTCACGTACGCGCTGTTTTACGTTGTTGGCGAACGCGACCAGTATGAAAACGCACTCGAAGCCGTCGAGACCAACGAGGGCTACGACCTCACGCCCGTCCACGAGGGGGCGTTCTATGCCTACCTCCGCGAGCGTGACACCGATCGATTCCGGCGCTTCCGTTCGGCATTCGAACAGCCGTCGTTGATGGTGATTCCGCCGTTGGATTATCGCTCGAATGGGATGCTAGTGTTCGATGCCGTGGGCGAACCCACAGCGCTGGAAGCCGTGCTTGACAACCTCCCCGAAGGGATTACTGCGGAGGTCCGTGAGGTCGGCGAGTACGATGCCCGCCCCGGGACGTTCGCCGCGACCCTCACCGAGCGCCAGCGCGAGGCGCTGGCTGTGGCGCGCGATGTCGGGTACTACGAGGTGCCACGCGAAGGCAGCGTCGCAGAAGTCGCAGAAGCACTGGGGTGTGCGCCAAGCACCGCCTCGAATCATCTCCAAAAAGCCGAGAGACAGTTAATCGAGCGCATGTTTGGGTGACAGCTTACTCCCATCCGCTTTGCTGTTGAAAATCATAGGTCACCTGACGCCATAGAATCGATAGATAAATTTTCGCGTCGCTATGCACGTTGGTGACTGGAACAGCTTTCAGGCCGACAAGTCGTCGCTTGATATCCACAACCAAGGTCACGAACGAGGCCTACGAGGCAGACCCGACCTGCCCCGACCTGATCCGCTATCAGTCACGATATGCGTTCTCGATAGCTGCCTGCGTGGTACCGAATGCCCATTCCGGGGGTCGACGTGGTATCAACATTTTTCAACAGTAGAATGCTTCCAAACTGCTGTCTCGTTACAACTGTAGGGTCGTAATGGATAATAATTCGCCGTAGATGGTATGCCTGTGTTACTTGGGCAGTACTTCCTTACGTTCGATCTATGACTGTTCGTCGCAATCACTATCAACGAATGCAGAGACAGTCCGGGAAGCACGATCACCAAACAATGACAATAAATCTATGACAATCGTTTATCCGATACGGTTCCAGTAATCGATGGATTTTTGTCAATCGTCGTTGCATCTGTACCACCATGGAATGGGCACCTCTCACACCAGAACTACTTGTTACAGATTACCAGAAGAGTTTCTCGTTTTATGTTGAAACACTTGATTTCACCGCAGAGTATACCCGTGAGGATCCACTGTTCGCCTATCTTTCCGTCGAAGGGGCCCAGCTCATGATCGAGGAACGGACGGGGAGTGAATGGTGGGTGACTAGTGAGATAAACCACCCATACGGAAGAGGAGTGAATTTTCAGATTACAGTGGATGCTATCGATCCATATGCAAACCGTCTCAAGAATGATGGCTATCAACTGTTCAAAGGAATACAGGAGGAGTGGTATCAGGTAGACGAAGGTGAAAGCGGTAATCGACAATTTCTAATCCAAGACCCGGACGGGTATCTCCTCCGGTTTATGGAACATATAGGCACGCGTTGAGCAGATATACCAGACGGGGACTATACGCGATTGACGCAAAGCACCCAAGAGCTGAGAAGCGTACTATCGTGTGAACTATTCCATGACACCCTGTGAGGCTAGCAAACGGGTGTTACAGTGTAGTCTGTGCTCAACCCCTCGTCGATTCAGGTAAACCACCGCACTCCCTCACTGAGTTCGCAACGTACTGTTCGGGACACGTCCAGTGTGCCTCCTTCGCGTCAGGAGAGTCAGGAGGATGATTGGTCGTGCACAACTGCTGTTGCTCGTGACGGTTGACCACTCTTTTCTCATTGGAGCCACGTTGTTCGACGACGGTCACCTTCTGTGGCAACTCGTCCGCGAATTGGACAGTCGCACGGTACCACGTTCCGGCTACATTCGCGGTACAGACGGTCGGGAGGAAAGGAATCGGATTCTTGGATTGTGACTCCATGACGATACGGAGGGAGTTCGCCTCCGCATCGTACGTCGTTGAGGAAATCCCGACCTTGTCACAGCTACTTGATCCGTAGACCATGTGGCCAGTGATATGAACAGCACTTGCAGCTTCGTCGAACGCGACAATGGTCGGGCGTTGCTCGCGGTTCCGACGTGGTTCGATGTGCTCGACGTTCGACCCAGTCACACCGGACCTACCGAGACAGCCCGCCATGGCGGTGAGACTTCCTGCAAGCAAACCAACGAACGAACGGCGATTCATGCTTCCTCCAAGACATAGAGTCCATCAGAAAATGTCGAAATATACAGCCGACCATCAACAACTGCTCCACCGGTTCCTCTGATGCGCCCCGCGGTATCGAACTCCCAATGCCGTGTCCCGGTTTCAACGTCGAGAGCATAGATGTACGAATCTTCACTACCGATATAGACCGTTTCGTCCGTAACAACGGGGTCACCAGTTACATTGTTCCACGTCCAGAACTCCCAGCGTTTCTCGCCGGAGTCGGCGTCAAGTGCGTAGACCCGTTCGTCAGCTGCACCAGTGTAAACCGTCCCGTTGGCAACCGCAGGGGCCGATCCATCGACACTAAAGTTGCTCCATTCGCGCTCTTTGATCGGGTGGCCCTCAAATCGCCAGCGACGGGACCCATCGTCACTCGCAATCGCGTGGACGCCGCGAGCATCGCTGACGTAGACAGTTTCCTTCGCAACGGCCGGCGTACCGGTGATTGGGTGTGGGTTCGTATACTGCCACAGTCTCTCGCCAGTCCTCGTATCGAGGGCGACGACCGCACTCGTCTCATTGTCAGTCGTAGCAACTGCAAATACTCGGTCCTCAGAGACAGCAACTGCACCCTTGGCCCACTCTCCGACCGACTGTTCTAATGTCGTATCACCTGTTTCGCTGTCGAGTGCGATGAGGACACCATCGCCTCTAATTACGAAATAGGCGACGCCGTCGACGACGGTGGGAGCATTGACCTCCTCGTCAAATTGCCGTTCCCACCGAATGTCACCGTTCCTGCGATCGAACGCGATCAGGCGATTGCCGAACGGAGCGAGAACCACGTCACCCACGATGGCGGCAGCTGCATCTGGGACGCCAACGTCGGACTCGTCACCGAGTTTAGTGCGCCACTGTTCCTCGCCAGTTGCTGCGTCAAGTGCAACGAATTCGACTGTCTCGTCGTGAAATCCGAGATAGACCGTTCCATCCGCGATAACGGGGGCCTTCATGGAGCTGAGATGTTTGTTGTATCTCCACGAGACAGTCACAGATTTTGTTGGCCCGCTATCGGTCGTGTACGCGGTATTCTGCGGGTCACCTCGACCGAACGACCACGAACCCTCGACTGGTGGTGATGTTGATGTACTCAATTGGGCGAGACTCCCAAACCCGAGTACTGATCCAGCACTGGCGAGCACTGCACGGCGGTTCAAACGGAGGACAGTCATGATTGTAATTTCTCAGAGTGTGTCAGCTTAGTCGTTCGCATCTCTGAACTGTAATTGTGATTATTTGCGGCCACCACATCACCTGAATCGCATGGAAAAGATCTATGCAGCACGAATTCCCGTTCCATTTCTGCTAGCAGTGCTACGACACAACGTCGAACGTTGCACCGCCAACATCCACCATCTTTCACGATAGTATCTCCTATGGCGTTCAACTGACGCCATTAATAAGCGTGAGTAGCTATACTGTTCGCATACAGAGTCAATATATGAAACAAAAACAGCAGTGCGACGAGTGTGAGGTAGAATTAGAACAGACGTACCTACAGGATGCACAGAACCGTCGGATATCTCTCGTCACTGATGAGTCAAAGGGTGGTATCCTCGGTTTACTGGGAGAGAAAGAGAAACTCACACCAGTTTCATACGTCTGTCCAGAGTGTCGACGTATCGAATTCTATGTAGAAGACTAACAATCACAGACAGTACGGGTTCTGTATTCAAGTCCTCGATATCACATCGATAGAGTAGCACGCAACGTACGACAGCCCCGCTGTGCTCGGCCAATAGACGGAGAGCCCATACGTATTCTACGCACGCTCGCATCCTTAGGATTGTGAGAACCCCCAGTGAAACGAGAGTTCGATCGAAATCATTTATGCTCCGAACAGTTCTCGGTTGGATCTATGTACGCGCGGACTGATGCAACTGAATGTCAAACAATTGATCGATTTGAAGATGGTGTCGGCTGGATCGCTCATCCTGACGAGAGGGGACAGAGAGCAAGCCATGCAGTCTGTGGAAAGGATGGTGTGTGGGTCCTCGATCCACTCGATGCACCGGGGATAGACGATCTCCTTGCAGAACGTGGTGAGGTTGCAGGTGTCGCGGTGCTCTCTGACTATCACGCCCGAGATGCGAGCGTCATCGCTGAACGACATGGTGTGTCCGTTCACGTTCCACGATGGCTGGACCGAGCCGCTGAACGTATCACCGCTCCAGTCGAGCGCTGTGCATGGTCGCTCGGCAATTCGGGGTTTGGAATCAAGCGTTTTGCGCCGTTTCCCGGGTGGTCGGAAGCTCTCGCGTACCGCGAATCGGATCGGACGCTCTATGTCCCAGAAACGCTCGGAACCGCCCCTATCTATACCGTAGGAGCGGAACGACTCGGCATCTATCTTCTCTGTCGGCTGTTTCCGCCTCGGAATCTGCTCGTCGATACTCATCCAGAGCGCATCCTCGTAGGACACGGTGACGGGATCTTCGAGAATGCTGGGACAGCACTCACAGACGCGCTCAACGGTGCAAGACGGCGCTTCCCGACTGCCCTGATGAGGAAGGGCAGGGTGCAACTCCGGGCCGGAATTGAAGCACTCGGGGAGTCAGACTGACAGGAAGAGCAAACGTACCAAAGCGGTCCACTTGTAAGCAACGTTCCTCGTCTACCAGAGAGGATCAGAGAGGGTTCTACGTTTCAATACAATCGTGAAACCGGAGTATATAGTCGAATCACTGGCATTCACTACTCGATTTGATTGTCTCACTATTGGTTGATCTGAAACAATATTATTCGATCAGACATCTCGACTCTGATCTGTTTCCCTGCCGCTCGTCTTTCCACAGCCAACACGAACCAGGACAAAGATTTAAAAGGAGTACCTGGCTGATGCTTCCCACGACAGAGACAGATCCTTCCTCACTCGAGCATCGCGCGCAGGTGATGTACCATTCAGAAAATATTAGTAGAATAGACGATGGTTACAATTCAAGATCACGAGAGTACACACTAACCCTCGCCAGCGATATCCAGCGAGGATTGAAACTCCACTAGCGGTAATTAACCAACGGGAACTTGTGTTCCACAATAACGAGAATCTGGTCGGTCACTGTATAGCTGACTCATTTTTTCACCCATACTGATCGAACAGGACTCAGGCGGTATGCGTTGGTCAATGAAGGCACCACGACTGCTGTTCGCGTCAGGGCTGACAGAATTGTCATCCGGTGTGTCCAACACCTGCCTCATATCATACAACTGGCCGCCAGCGAAGGCGAGTACGAGACAGACGACAATGATCTGTTGATGGCGCTCAAGACGAAGCGTCCCAACCGCAACGCCGAGACCGATCGCTGCGAAAACCAGCAGTAGATAGAGATCGGCCAAACTATCGAAATCAACGAAGCCGATTTGCCAGACGGGCCACAGCGCACCAGCAGCCAGCCAGTAATGTGCTCGTTCACGATAGGCCGTTTCAACTGCGCCAACGACACCAGCAACGAGTAGCGGCCAGAGAAAGCCGGTAAATCGGATAAATTTCTGAATCCGATCGACCAATGTCTGTCCGTGGTCGCCGAGCCGGAACACGTCGATAATGACCTCAACGATCATTGGAACGCCACCGCCCAACAGGACGATCGGCATGACCGCGATGATCGTAACACACAGTGAGGCGAACACCATCGGTCGCCAGTGTGCAAGCCGATCCTGCCGCCACGCTCGTCCGTAGACAAGCATCACGAAAATAAGACCCCACTGCCAGTACCCCGCTGCGATCGTGGCAAATGCACTCGCCAATGCTGGCCGATCGTCGAGACTGCACCAAACGCTTGCCAGTCCGAAAGAGATCGTGAAATATTTTGGAAAAATTCCGACACTTGGAAGCTGGACGAAATTATGGAACCCGATGATCAGTACAGCAGTCACGAACGCAGCGAACGGGCGGGCTGTCAGCCGATATGTGAGGCTAGCCGCAAGCAAGACGATGACGACCGCTGCGATAGTCGTTAGAGCAGAACCAAGATAGAACTGCGTCCATGGATCACCTGGAGCAATAAGCGCGAATAGAGCAGTTGTATTGTATATCATCGGTGGTTTGACATCCCACAGTCGGAGGTACGGCGCGTATCCGGCGGCAAGAAGATCGCCTCCAAGCAAAAACACAGCCGCATCGGGAAGCATTCGTCGCGTCTGACGGAGTGGAAAGTAGATACTGAGCTGGAGTGCCGCAAAGACAGCGACGGCAGACAGCCACCAATGCGTGTGAAGGCGCTTGAAGAGTTCATTCAGACGCCAAGATTGATACGACATACGCCCCGGTTGACAGAGATTTGATAAATACTTTTTGGCCAGATGGAAATTAATATTACAATCATCTGTACGAGATTGTTGATAGTTGTCCACTTTGTCTCAGCGATTCTGCCGCTTTGTGACAATGATATCTACTCACATATTATTAGATTCTTATATTATCTACGGCGACGACAAGATATGGAAGGGCGATCTTCGCGGATCGGTGATTCATCGACTAGTGGTCGCCCTCTTAAATCCGGATCGCGTACTCGCGGCGACTGATAACAAAGGCTCAATTGGCTTGCTTAGTACCAAAACCATAGAATCAGGAGCAGATCCTCCGCTTCCGATATCGCATTCACCATATTTATTACAGATGTGGGTGAGGATCGACATGCAATGGCTGCCATCGAAGCGACAGGATTGACAAAACAATACGGTGACGTGACCGCTGTAGACGACTTGGATCTGGTCGTCGAAAGCGGAACCGTGTTCGGCTTTCTCGGTCCAAATGGTGCTGGAAAGTCGACCGTGATTAACTGTTTACTAGATTATATTCGACCAACCGACGGGCGCGTCTCTGTCCTCGGTCATGATGCTCAGACAGAGTCGCTGGCTGTCCGTCAGCGAACGGGCGTGCTTCCGGAAGGGTTCGACGTCTACGACCGGCTAACCGGTCGCCAACACCTCCAGTTCGTCGTCGATTCGAACGAGGCGAGCGACGATCCCGATGCGATCGCCGAACGCGTGGGGATCAGTGAAGCAATCGACCGACGGGCGGGCGGATACTCGAAAGGAATGACCCAACGGCTCATGTTGGGCACCGCCCTCGTCGGCCAGCCCGATCTGTTGATTCTCGACGAGCCATCGACTGGACTCGACCCAGAAGGTGCACACGAGATGCGCGAAATCGTTCGTGAAGAGGCCGACCGTGGTGCGACGGTCTTCTTTTCGAGTCATATTCTCGGGCAGGTCGAGGCCGTCTGTGATGAGGTTGGCATTCTTCAAGCGGGGACCCTCGTCGCAGAGGACACCATCGACGGGCTCCGTACTGCCATTGAGGCCGAGACGATTCTCACAGTCGAGGTTGAGCAGCTACCAGACGCAGCGCTCACAGCAGTCCGCGCACTGGCCGATGTCTCTGAAGTAAGCGCGACTGACACAACGGTAACAGTACAGTGTGTCGATGATGCGAAAATGACTGTTCTCCGAAAACTGGAAACAGCGGGTGCGAGGGTTGAAGATTTCGATCTCGCAAAGACCTCACTCGAAGAGCTGTTTCTCGCGTACACGGACAACGAGACCGGTGGTGCATCTAGTCACGATCAGAACAACAAGGTGCTCACCCAATGAGTATCCTGCTCGTCGCCAAAAAGGACTTTCTGGATGCGATCCGGTCACTCACCCTGGTGGCTGTTGTAGGAGCATTTACAGCATTTCTGGCCTTCTTTACCTACTTCAAGTTCACAATGTCACCGATGACGACTACCACTGTGTCTGATCTATATCAGTCATCGGCCAGCGTCGTCGCTGTTATTGGAACTCTCTTGGGTTACAAATCGATCGTCGGAGAGCGTGAATCTGGAAGCCTGAAGTTCCTACTTGGGATGCCACACACTCGTCGAGACGTGATCCTTGGGAAATTCATCGGACGAGTCGCGGTCGTCGTCGTCACCGTGATCGTCGGATTCGCCGTGGTGGGCGCTCACTACGCCGTGTTGGCTGATTCACCGTCAGCGACGGCGTATGCTGTCCTGATCGGAAAATTACTGGTCCCTGGCGCAGTGTTCGTCGCACTAGCAATCGCGTTTTCAGCAGCTAACCGCTCTGCGACGGTGGCGACATGGGGCGCGATCGTGCTTGCGGTCGTCTTTGCATTCGTGTGGGAGACAGTCCTCAGTATTGTTCAGTCGCTCATGCTTCCTGCCAATGCAGCGGTTCCAAATTGGTTTCACCTCCTCACGCGGCTCAATCCGAAATACTTCTACATCGATGCAAATACGCTAGAAATGGGCAACGCAGCACCGTTTTATCTGGAACCATGGTTTGGCGGTGTAATTGTGGCTGGGTGGCTACTCGTCTCACTCAGCCTTGCGTGTGTGCTGTTCGAACGGAGTGATCTGGCATGAACCGTCGCTATCTCGCCGTCATTGCGGTACTCATCGCTGTGCCGCTATTTGCTGGTCCACTCGTCTCTCCGGTACCGGATTACGGCCCCCATATAGAGATTTCCGCAGATAAAGTGAATTTTTCATCAGAAGAGGAAAAAGAAGAAGGGATACGGAATGAGACAACGATTGACTACCAGAATCTCTCAAACTCCGGCCAGCAGTTATTTGATAAGGCAGACAAGAGAGGCTGGAGCAGCGACACTATGGTCCGATTTGACGAGGCTCCCAAGTCGTGGACCACAAACTTTTCTCAAGGATTTAAGACAGAAACGAACGTGATATACGTTCACAAAAACGGGCAATACTACCATGTAAACCTTCACCGGTTCATACCGTCACCGTCCTTCAAGGCGTTCATGCTCCGATTAGGACCGCTCCTTGGCGCCATTGGGCTCGGGACGCTGGCCGGGTACTTCGTCCTCACTGCCGAGGACTGACAATCTGTAGTCAGTACACGCCCTAGCAACGCACTCACGCCGTCACTGACAAACGATCTGATCGCAATCACCGTTCGCGGAACAAAAATAAGCCTGTGCACGTTGTAAGAACCTCCCGCCAATTGGTCCACGCGACGACACAGCCCAATGACAGTGCTGCGATCCCGAAGAGACTAGCTTTCACGGTGTAGTAGATCGTCCCTCCCGTCTGACCAGCTATCACTGCTGGATCGAAAAGTGACAGCCCGAAGTATGTAAACATCGTTGTGATGGCAAACGCCCAGACGGTTCGTAATCGAACGTCGGGATACCACCACTGCACAATGTAGGTCGCACCAACTGCAACAAGCATACTACTCTCGCTTACTGGCTGATTCGTGAGGGCGACATCGAGGACCATCGCAACGCCGTTACCCAGCGAAAGATCCAACGCGATCCAGAGGACGACGACTCGGCCGAAGCCACTGAATTCGTTCCGCAGGCGGTTGAGCACACTCATTGGGCTGTCAGAGCGTAGAGTGTCTGGTCGAACGCGAGATAGACGGCGTCACCGGCAACGATCGGTGAGGTACTCACTGTCCCTGAGTCGGGGACTGTCACCCGGAACCGTTCGTTTCCTGTTGTGCTGTCGAGCGCGGCCAGACCGTCTTCGAGAGCAACGTAGAGCGTTCCATCGGTGAGTGTCGGTATGCTCTCAATGCCGGGAAGATCGACACGCCACCGCAACTCGCCGCTTTCTGCATCGAGCGCACGGACGCTGTCGTCGGACACGAGATAGACTGCTGATCCATCGGATACCGGATTGAGTGCGGTCTCACCGGTCCCGAGTGGGTACGTCCAGCGGGTGCTCCCATCCGTAAGATTCAGCGCATACAGCGGCCCAGCTCCACAATAAATTGTCTCATTCGTGATACACAAGCTAGGCTGATAGTAGTAATTACTGATCCCAATGGCTCGTTCCCACACTCTCATCCCGGTGGAAACATCGACAGCACCGATCGACTGGGTGTGGTCAATAACCTCCCCAACGACGTGCTCTTGGGCGTAGGCGTACGGATGAATCGCTTGTCTCGGCTCTGTTTCCCACCGTTTGAGACCAGAGTGGATGTCGATCGCCGTAAGACTGCCATCATTGCCGACACCTGAAACGGCGTACACAGTACGGCCAACACGAAGTATCGATTTGTTGTTACTCCTCAATTCGTATTTCCATTGTGCACTCCCATCAGTCTGATCGACAGCATACAGATCCTGGTCGGAACCAAGGAGCAACTGCCCATCACCGAGGCTAGGACCAGCCCGAATAACGAGTGGCTTATCGTAGTCGAGGATCGTTCCGAAGTGCTCTGTTTGCCAGCGTCGCTTCCCCGTTGCAACAGCAACTGCGGTCAGCGTGTGCTCAGTTGCGGCATAGACTGTCTCTTTCGAACAGACAAGTTGAGACAAATACTCATCTTCGTCTGCGACCGTAGCTTGCCACGAGATATCCGGTGTCTGTATCGGTCCATCCGTACCTGGTGCGTAGCCTGTTCGTGCTGGGTCATACCGCTCCATCGGCCACGATCCGGGATCGATCTGTGTGGTGTGTTTGGGAGCGCTTTCGAACCATCGTCGAGGAAGCATGACACCCCCGATCGTTGCACCGATGCCGACTGCAAGTGCTTGCCGACGGGTGACTGGGGACCTGTTTCGAGACATTACACTATTGTCTTGTTACGACGTGAGATGTTCGTACATTTATATGTTCGTAAAGAACGTTGCTGTCGACACAGTACAAATCGGAATGACGGTCCGTAGTCAAGGGATAGCAGCGAGCATCTGGAGAAACACGCTTGAGTCAGATGAACCAGCAGGTGGAACTAGAAACAATGAGAAAAGGTAGGACAGTCACGTGAGCGAGATCCCGATGCGGAATCCCGTACAGAGAGTATCATCCAGCACCGAAGAGGGTACCTCACTACCAGCCACGGGAGTAGGTCTCTCTGGTGCTCATTGACCATGAAAGGGTGATGCCATCAGGCAACTGTCCATTGTAGAGCAACAGGGCAACACTATTCACAGTCAGGATTGCACGTGCAGGCAGGGACTCCCGTACTGAGATTCAGAACCGGGAGATCGAAGCGACTCACACTCTCGGAGAGATCCCACGGCGAGAGTCGTGCGGGTGTCAGCGCTCAGGCCGCAAGCAACACAGTGGCGGTTGGTTTCTGAGAATCACATCCATCTTGGATCACGAGCTCTTTCCATCGATGAACTGGGAAGGGGTGATAACGTCCATATCCTTCTCCTTGACGTGATCGACGACCTTTCTGAATTCACTCATCGGGACGTTATTCTCCCCATGCTCGATTCTGTGATAGGAGATGACGACCAGCTGGTTGGTCTGCTCGGCGACATCGAGTATCCGTCGAACATCCCGGACGGACGGCCCTTGCACCCGAGCGATAAAGTTCGGGTTGCTCGGGTGTTGTGCATTGTTGGGACAACCGCCGAACAGAAAGCCAGTCTCGTAGATCTCGTCGATCAGTGAGAGCGTCGTCGAACTCACACGGCTCCTCGGGGCGACGAAGTGGCGCGCACCCTTTTCATGGCCCTTTAAATTGAGATACTGTTTTACTTTCTGGAGAATTCGGCGCTGCTCCTGTTCATTCATCTTCGGAAGTATCGGGCCCGCATGGCCCATCATATCCCAGCCTGCTTTGCCCATCTCACGCATGTGCTCTTCCGTCATCCGATCTTCTCCATTGATCACGTCAGGAGTGACAGCCACGGAGTGACCAATTGATCGATCCCCAACCAACGGCTCCACAGATTCCGGCAGTGAATGTCACAGGAACGGACGGATCTCCCCCCATGTTTCAGAAATTCAACATATTCTGATCATTACCGCCGAACAGAACGTTTTCACCGTCGGACCACACTAACTGGGATGGAGTGTAATTCATTGGCGCCCGGAGCACCTCGAACGAAACTGAGGACGCATCGGCATCGTTGTTCCGCGATTCGGTGTTCGACGTGTCGGGGAAAGCGTGGATTCACAGCTTGGAGATCAGCGTCGCTACTGCAACCGACAGCGGTCGCTTTCTCTACCGTGGCACTCTCGACCTCGATATCGCTACGGGCCACGATACACACTGGGCACCTGAAATTCTCTACCACGACAAGACAGATAACTTAGATGCCATTTACTTCTTCGTCGTTCCGTAGATGTGGAAAGGGCCTCGCTACTTGTTTCATCCGCGAGTCCAGAGCGTATCCTCACTCACCACGATAGCAGATGTGTATACTATCTGTCTATTGGCGATAAAGCTTATAGTAATTCGGCGAGCATATTCGTTCGGTTGTTCATTCACAGGATTAGAACAACCAAATAGATGGTTTTATTCCATCATCAGCAGCACACAATCGATTTCGATGCTCGGACTGGTTCACCGGGCATCGTTCACCCATTTTATCGTGATTGCACAGAGAGTCAAATTCCTCCGTCGTACCAATGTACTAGACGCTGAAACAGACCTTTCTTATTCACCGTATATTGATGTATATGAAGAAATTAAAAAGATCTGGAACCAATGATTTCCCTGTCTCAACCTGATCTCGGCGAGAAAGAAAAACAGCGCGTTGCAGCCGTCATCGATCGTGGTCCGCAACTCACACGTGGATCGGAAGTCGACGCGTTCGAATCCGAGTTCGCGCAGTTCTGTGACACCCCTCACGGTGTTGCGACGACGAACGGTACAAGTGCGCTTCATACAGCGTGTGAAGCCCTTGGCCTCGGTCGTGGCGACCGCATCGCAACCACCCCGTTTTCGTTCATTGCCAGTGTGAACGCCATCAGGTGGTGTGGCGCTGAGCCAACGTTCGTCGATATTCGAGAGGAGACGTACAATCTCGATCTTCAAGAGTTTGAGGCCCAACTCCGCGACGGCGAGCAGATCGATGCAGTTCTCGTTGTCCATCTGTTCGGCCTTCCATGCGATATGGCTCACCTTACTGAGCTCGCTGAGGAGTATGAATTCCTCATTATCGAGGACGCTGCGCAAGCGCATGGCGCAACCTACGAAGGAACGCCAGTCGGATCATTTGGGGATGCCGCCTGTTTCTCGTTCTTCCCTTCGAAGAATATGGTGACGGGCGAAGGAGGGATGGTTGTCACTGATCGTACTAACGTCGCTGAGCGTGCCCGCTCGTTCATCGAGCACGGAGCCACTGATGAAGGATACGATGGCCTCGGTCACAACTTCTGCATGTCGGAGATCACTGCTGCGATTGGACGCATCCAACTGGAAAAGCTACCGAAGTACAACGAGACTCGACGACACAACGCTCGACGCCTCACAGAAAGTCTCCATGACCACATCGTCCCACCAATTGAACCAGCACCCTGTCGGCATGTCTACCATCAGTACACGATCCAGTCGGATGCACGCAATACACTTCGGAGGGCGCTTGCCGAGCACGGTATCGCCTCGAAAGCGTACTATGAGACGCCAATTCACCACCAACCCGCCTTCTCGGAGTATGATGTCCACCTTCCAATGGCTGATCGGCTTTCGACGCGCGTACTGTCATTACCCGTCCATCCCCAGCTCTCTTCTGAAGAAATTTCTCACATCGTGGACACAGTCAATGAACATTCACCGTGACAAGCCTGCGTTTCAGTGTATTCTTCATTATACCATTTGCAGTGGAGTGGATCGATCGAGAACTGCAGAAGTGTCGGTTGAAATATCTCATCCGCGAGCGCGTAACAGACCTGAGTAGTGTGGATATACTAACAATCATGGCTATACGGATTGGCCACTGCAGTCAGTCGATTCGTTGCATGACAGAGAGTCGTATTTAGAAATCAGCACGCTTTATCCACTCAATGCCAGTTACAATAAACCAAATCATCCAAGTTGCGAAGATTATCAGCGATGCGGCGTAGTACGCTTCCCTCGACCCAATGAAAGTTGCACCCGCAAGAACCACGACCACGAAAACGAGGGTACTGACATTGCGACGCCAGTCACGTAGCGCCTCAATGAGTGCTGAGGTACCAGTATACCTCGACATGTGAATAAATTACTTGGGCACAATAAAACACTATCGTCATATCGACGTGAAACATCGATGAAGATATCCACAGTAACAACCTCGTGGTTCGGCGAGTGGATTCAATCCCATGTCTGTAATTGAAATGAAGACTAATTGATTGGATACTGATGCACCGTATAGATATGTATTACGTCGCTAACGTTGTAATGGATGGCGTCCGTTAAACACTCACTAGGTGTGTAGATCGAGTTTTAATTACAACCAGAGCTATGCCAGCTCACTCGAATGCAAGAACAGATCACGTGAACAGGCTCCCAACGACATATTTACTCAACACGGTATCCGAGATCAGTAAGTTGCTTTCGCATCGCTTCTGTGAACGCTCCGTCAGCCGATTCGGATGCAGCGATTGGTTTCCCGTCGCGTTCACACCACCGAGTCAGTGTATCGTCAAGTCGTTGGGTGACACCATCATACTGTGACACTACATCCGTGTTCTCGTCCGGTAACCGAAAGAGTTCAGAATCAGTTTCACTTTTCAGGTATTTGAATTCGGACGTTCGAATTGCAGTAAGCGTCCCACGGTGGTACCGTGAGACATCGAAATCGGGATTTAACTCCTGATAGGTGTCGAGAATCTGTTGACATCGACCTGCGCCGCGCTGTGTGATTGTGTGAGTTCGTACTTCGTTATCAAGATTGATACCCTGAAACTGGCTGGTATCAGAACCAATTGACGAAAGGAGCGTCTGCATGACGTCGATATGCTGTACCATCTCGCCATCATAACCCAGCATCTCGTCCGAACCGTGCACAACAAGGGGGACATGGATAAGTCCATCATGCACACCAATTTTGTGACCGAGAAGACCCTGCTCTCCGAACGACTCACCGTGGTCTGCTGTGATGACGAAAATCGTGTTGTCAAGATCTAACGTAGAGGCGTAGTCGAAAAGTTCACCGACGAGGCTGTCAGTGTATTCAATGACTCTGTCGTACAATCCTGTCAGCATTCTCCACTCGTCTTCCGTGTACGGACACCCCTGTGCGATGAGTTCATCGAGATGAGAATGATGATGCAGTGCAAGATCTCCAGCGTCTTTTGTCGAGAGACCAAGACGTTTGGCTTCTTGTTTCAGTAATGGAAGTGGGGGGTAATACGGGTGGTGTGGGTCGCCAAAATGCAGGTACAGAAAGAACGGTTCACTCGAATTCGCAAACGATCGGAGCCGTCGCTTGGCCATATCCCCCATCATGTATCCCGTATTGTGCCGCCTCGTGTCTCGTGTCATTCCACCTCCGTGGTTCCTGATGTTAATGATATTTTTAAGAATGGTACTTTTGTTGATATTCTTGAGGAGAGTCGACTTATCGATCCACACGAAATCGTCGAATCCGCGATCAAGATCGGTTGCAGAACTCAGATTAGCATTCGGAGAGATCGCAGCAGTATGATACCCACTCTCACGCAGCAGTTCAGGAACAGTCTTCAGTTCGGCAGGTATTCGTTCGCTATCCATTCCCGCTCGATGGCGAGAGGGCCATGTCCCAGTGAGAATCGATGCGATCGACGAACGCGTCCATATCCCGTGACTGATGCAGTTTGAAAACGATCGACCACCATCTGAGTTAGCAATTCGCCTAAGATTCGGCGTCGTGTCTCGTTCGTAGCCGTAGAGTGACGTGTGATCCGCCCGAGTACTCTCAATTGTGATCCAGATTATGTTCATTGTATCTATTTAGTATAGTTCTCTCAAAGATACCTCTGCTTGCGAATGTCAGTTGTACGGTGAAATCGGGTCTCTGTCGTCTCTACGTCACCACACTCGTCGTGAGTATCGTGTGAATATGGACACCACCCTCTATTTATCTCTGAATAGGATGTCGATGGGTCCGAAAATTAGTTAGGAATTCGTTTCTATTGATAAGAAGGTCAAGCCATCATATCGTATGTATCTCCAGTGATCAAAGCCAACGTTTGGTTACCCGTGAGATAGCTCATCCAGTGGCTACCCGGTTCGGGAGCCGCTACACTGATAAATATCGTCCAGTCATGATGACCGATACATGACTCTCTATGCTCAGCACCTCGCCGTTTCTGCGTCGCCAACGATGTCATCAACGAAACCTTCACGGAGTAATCCAGCAAGCGTCTCGGTCTTGTCATGGAGGTGAACATCGCCATCAGGGAGAGTCACCGTCTCGGAAACGGCATCAACGATTTCCGTGAGTTCGTCGCTCAGCGGTGGGTCATCATCAAGTGACGCGAACTGAACGGCCACCAAGAGTTCGATGGCGAACACGAGACTTACACGCTCAACAGCATTGTGGAGGTTCCGGGCGGAGATAGTTCCCATACTGTGGACATCCTCTTGGCCGCCAGAAACGACGACAGAGTGATCGCTCGCGCTGTCAACAAGACGTGACTCCGTGACGAGTCCAGTGGCTGTGTAGTGAGCAATCATTAACCCGGATTCGATACCGGGATTGTCCGCGAGGAACGGTGCGGGGACAGCGTCGTCGTGGAGTAGCTTGTGGGTGCGCTGCTCGCTCGCTTCGGTGAGTTTTGTGAGGCTGCGTGAGAGTTGGTCGGCACTCTCGGCGAGGGGCTGGCCATTGAAATTCCCGCAAGAGACGAGGCTCCCGTCGGGGTATACGAGTGGATTATCGGTGACGCTCTCAAGTTCTGTCTCCACAACGTCACGAACGTGTTCAGTCTGCATACGCGTCGTACCGTGAATCTGCGGAACGAGACGGAGTGACAGGGGATCTTGCTCCATTCGTTCGATGCCAACATTGTCCGAGAGTAAGCACCGGATGTTTCGAGCGGCCGTCTGATGGCCTTGTTGTGGTCGGTCAGCTAGAACGCGCTTTTCGAATGTTTCGGGACAGTTCCCAATGAGACTGAACGTAAGTGCAGCAACAGTATCGGCTGCCGTTAAGAGCGTCTGGACGTCGTTGAGAGCGATAACCAGCAGGCCAGTCATCACGGGCGTGCCACTGAGCGTTGAGAGTCCCTCCTTTGGTGCAAGCGAGAGCGGTTCGATGCCAGCATCAGCCAACGCGTCTGCGGCATCAACCTCCTTTCCCTGATACTCAACACGACCCTCACCGAGGAGTGCTCGGGCAAAGTGGGCGTTGGCACCGAGGTCGTCGGTACTGCCGCCGAGAGGAACCAGTGGATGAATGTCGGCGTTGAGGAGGGCAACGAACTGCTCGACGAGGGCAGGCCGAACGCCAGATCGCCCAGCAGAAAGCGTGTTCGCGCGACTGAGCATCGCTGCCCGGACCACCGGTACCGGAGCGGGATCCCCGACGGCGGCCGCGTGGCTCCGGACAATATTCTCCTGAAGGGCTTTCAGGTTATCCTTGGAAATAGCAACATCTTGGAGTTTTCCGAACCCCGTGTTGAGGCCGTAGACTTGCTGTTCGTTCGTCTCGACAATGGACGCCACTACGTCGCGGGTCTCGCGCATCTTCGCGGCAGCGTTCGACGCGAGAGCGATCCGTTCGCTCTCGCATGCGACTGTGACAACATCTTCTATCGAGAGGGAACCGTTGAGTTCTATCATGTATGTAGTGTAATCGATTATCGCAGAACGATGGCCGTCAAGCCGTCGTGATCTCGGTTGTTTCGCCCGAACTCGATGTCGCGGGGGTGACTATTCCTTCCAGGACGCTGAACAGTTGATCGAGGACGATGACTAGGACGGCACCCGGTATCGCGCCAGCCATTGTGATATGGGTATCCAGTTGCTGTTGTCCGAGAATAACCCAATCGCCCAGACCGCCAGCACCGATGAAGGCACCGAGGTATGCCACTCCAACGGACATGACGGTGGAGGTCCGGATGCCCGCAAAGATAACAGGAAGAGCGAGTGGAATTTCGATCCGTCTGAGACGCTCAAACTCCGTCATCCCCATTCCGCGGCCAGCTTCTATCTTCGAGTTATCGACAGCCCGTATACCGGCAACGGTATTCTTCAGGATTGGCAACAGTGCGTAGAAGAACAGTGCCAGTATCACTGGATATCGGCCGAGACCAAGGAACGAAAACGAAATGGCGATGACCGCGAGCGGTGGAAGTGTCTGAGCGACGGCACCCGTGTTTATGACCAGCCAACCAAGCCTGTCGTGGCGCGTAACCACGATTCCGAGAGGTACCGCTACAAGGATGGCCGCCCCGACACCTAGACATACGATGGTCACGTGTGTCTGCAACAGCGATAAAAATAATTCACTGTGGGAAGCGATGTATTGCAGGGCTCGAATCACCGACTCGTCATACGATCCGACTCCGGCGAGGATAACCGATTCAGGCACTATTGCTCACCTCTATCCCAGATAGTGTGCTGTCATCACCGACGATAGTTTGTACGTGTGTTCTGGTGACGGAGCCAACGGGTTCGCCGTCTTCGACGACAGGGAGAACGTCATAATCAGATCCGAGAAGAATCCTCGCAACGTCCTTGAGAGTCGAGGAAGGAGTGACCGTTGGTGAATCGTGTGGCGGTACGTCGTCATCCATTACCGCTTCAACGGTAACCGTCGCGAGATGCTTCAACTTCTGGTCCTCACCAACGAAGTCTGCAACGAAGTCGTCCGCAGGGTCTGAGAGTATGGCCGTTGGAGTGTCACACTGAACGATGCTGCCGTCGCGCATCACAGCCACCGTATCACCCATCTTCAGCGCTTCGTCGATGTCATGTGTGACAAAAACGATAGTAACGTTCAGGTCGTCCTGAATGTCGAGAAATTCATCCTGAAGGTTCTCGCGTGTGAGTGGATCGAGGGCACCAAACGGCTCATCCATGAGCATCACCTGCGGATTTGCTGCCAGTGCTCGAGCGACGCCAACCCGCTGGCGCTGGCCGCCCGAGAGCTCGTTTGGGTATTGGTTTTTCGTCTCAGGAGGTAGCTCGATGAGTTCCAGCAGCTCCACTACACGGTTGTCGATGCGGTCATCGTCCCACCCGAGAAGATCCGGAACAAGGCCAATGTTTTTACCCACGGTCATGTGATCGAACAGGCCAATTTCCTGAATAACGTAGCCGATGGACCTCCGGAGGTCGATGGTGTCTCGCTCGTTGACCGACACCCCGTCGACAGAGATGGTTCCTTCGCTGGTCCGGATGAGGGTATTTATCATCTTCATCGTCGTGGTCTTCCCGCATCCGGACGGCCCGACGAGAGTGAGTGTTTCTCCTGGGGCTACCTTGAAGCTAATTCCGTCGACCGCGGTCGTTCCGTCGCTGTACACTTTTGTCACGTCGTCAAACTCTATCATGTTCATGTGTTGCTCATCTCATTGCCAGGAAGGAGTCGCTGGACGCCGTATAGACTGGCATCGACGAGAATCGCGATGGCCGAGATGGCGATGGCACCTCCCATGATCTGTTCTGTGTTTCCGAGACTGATGCCACGGAAAATGCTCTGTCCGAGTCCGGGCGCGCCAAAGAACGCCGTGATCGTCGTGATAGCGACGAGGAGAACGGCCGCCTGCCGGATGCCGGCCATGATGACTGACATCGCCTGAGGAAATCGCACGCGAAGCAGTATCTGACGGTCGGTCATACCCAGGCCACGTCCGACCTCGACACTCGATTCGTCGACATTCCCCAGACCGACGTAGACGTTGCGGGCGACGGGGAGTGCCGAGTATAGCACAAGTGCCGTCACTGCTGCGGGGATACCGATACCGACCAGTGGAATGAGCATTGAGAGCAACGCTAGGCTCGGAATAGTGAGAATAACTCCGAACACACCCAACGTCACATCCGAAAAGCGGTCGTAGCGGTGAATGAGGACACCTGCAGTTCCCCAGAGGATGACGCCAACGAAGAGACCGGTCAGCGCTATGTTCAGATGCTGAATGGCCTGTTCGATTAGAATGTCACGATTCGCAAGCATCCAAGTGACGATATCTGTCCCTGTAAACATGTATCAGATATATCCGTTATTCTTGAGGAAGTCTTCAGCGACGGACTTCGGATCCTTGCCCTCAATGGTTACCTTCGCATTCAACTTCTGCTGAGTCTCGGTCGTGAGATCCTTCGTAGGCTCATTGAGTGTTTCTTTAATGTCTGTCGTCAGCTTGTCAGTCGGCACATTCGGGGCTGGATTGTAGATATTGAAGAACGGTTTGGTATCTTTGAGAATGGGCAGGCCGAACTGCCGGATTTTCGGGTTAGTCGCAAAGCCAAAACCAAGCTGAGCCTTGCCCTGTTTGATAGCCTTATAGACGAGACCGATCTTCATCTGGACGACGTCGATTTTCGATTTCTTGTTGCCAAAGCCGTACGCGTTGGGTAGGCCACCCCAAGCGTCGTCGCGCTGGTTCATCTCCTGATTCATTGCGACCTTGAAGTTGGTATTCCCCTCGTTGACGAATTTGGCGAGGTCTTCAAGCGTCTGTAAACCATTCTGTTCAACCCACGCGGGGTTGCCGACAATGACGTACGTGTTGTTGAACGGGGTGTACTCTAGCCAGTCGATGTTGTACGTTTCGTTGTACGCGGAGTCAACTTTGTTGTAAAGTTTCTTTGGATTACTAATATCAGTGTCTTTGTCGAGGACGTTCGCCCATGCGGTGCCTGTGTACTCCCAGTAGAGATCAGACTCATCGTTCCGTAGAGCCTTGAAGTTCGCTGGTGATCCCCCAAGACCAGTCTTGTCCGTAACCTCATGACCAGCGTGCTCGAGGAGAGCCATACTTATATTGCTGAGAACGAACTGTTCAGTGAAATTTTTCGAGGAGACGACAAACGTCTTGCCGCCGTTGATGAGACCGAGACAGCCAGAAAAGGCGGTGCTCAGTCCCACTAGGGATCCGCCTGCCATTTTCAGTGCCGTTCGTCGTGTCGTCCCGTCTGCCATGAGGTATCATAACCCATTCATTCAGCCTAACAATTATATCGTACATATAGGGGTCTTTAAGTAGTTTCTCGGATGTCACTGTAATCATCGGGTGAATAATCGTCATGACGGCGATTCACGCTCCGCTAGAATTTCCGCGATATGACCGACCCCCCGTCGAAGATGCTCGCCAGCTGTACTCTTCTCAATACCAACCACCGCAGCCACATCCGACAGCGTCGCTTCCCGTGGCACGTCGAAGTATCCTAGATCGTCCGCTACCGTGATTACCTCGCGCTGGCGGTCTGTCAAGAGTTCCTCTAGTGCACCCCACGTGACTGGACTAGGGTTGAACACCGTCTCGATATCGTTCACCACGCGCTCAATACCCACCGACCCCACCGCTTCGAGTCGGTCAATGAGATCAACGAGTCGCTCCCTACTCTGGACAAACAGATCGAAGAACTCGTATCCATTCCGGAGAATCGTCGGATCAAGAGGCATGTAGTCGTTCTCCAGCATGATGGTATACGGAGTCGGCTCGGGGAACTGTGCGAACGCCAGCACCATCGCGTGCTCCGTCGATGTGGTGGGACCCCGATCGACTACCTCTACAGACTCGAAGTAGTCGGCTGACTTCGCAAGGGCGACGGCCTTGTCAATATTCGGTCCGTGGAATCGATAGAGCGCTGTGTACCGTCGGTCGTGTAGTGTCGCCGTGTAGACGTCCCCCCAAATGTCGTATTGGCCGAGTTCCGACGTCCAATCGTCAGGCAGTCGTACTCGGATTCTCACACCAAACATGACTCTGATACGAAACGTACCTGTATAAATCGCTGGTGGTTTTCGTGAGACTTCCAGAATCATCAGGTCTTGTACGATTCGTGTTTTCCCACGATGGTGTTCACGGACAGCCTTCAGGGGGAAGCTGACGAGACACTACCGCCATACAATACTCGAACTCGCGAACGAAAACATAAGAAACGAAAAATCCTCGCGTTTCAGGGCACGAAGGATGTCAAAGAAGAATGTATTAATCAGACCACTTTTGTCAACCTCTATTGGTACCGATGTCATATGATACACTATGGCAAATGCGACAGTGAGTCTCTCGATTCATTTTGACGCAGTCTCAACATGGCTCTGGTCGTTCGATTCATGGGACATGCCAACGAGACACTCACGTGGTGTGTACGGTGCAGATGTCGGAGCTCCCCGATTGCTTGACCTTCTCGATCAGTACGATATTCCCTCGACGTGGTGTATTCCCGGTCACACAATCGAGAGCTTTCCAGAGATCTGTGAGGAGGTACATTCCCACGGGCATGGCGTGCAACATCACGGTTGGTCTCACCAGGGACCATCAACGTTCGAGAGCAAGGAAGCAGAATACCACGATATCGAATGGGGCATTGAATCTATTCGTGGTCTCACTGGTGAGAAACCGACTGGATACGCATCACCAGCATGGGATTTCTCCGAGCATACACTTGACATCCTCCAAGAGTTGGGTTTTGAATGGGATTCGAGTGTCATGGCAGCGGATTTTCGACCTCATTACCTCTATGGAGGGTGGGCAGCCCCCGAAGATGGACCATATCAGCGTGGGGAACCGACTGACCTGATCGAACTGCCTGTGTCTTGGGAGCGTGACGATTTTCCTCCCTTTACGTACACGTGGTCGAGACCCCATCGAATGGGGTACGTTCCAGAAGACGCCATCTTCCAGAAGTGGTACGACCAGTTCGACTGGATGTACGAGCACGTCGAAAATGGTGTGTTCGTGCTGACGCTGCACCCGCAAGTCATTGGTCAGGCACATCGTCTGATGCGGCTCGAAGCGTTTCTTCAGCACGTTCAATCGAAGCCCGAAGCGACGTTCAAGACGATGGATGACGTTGCAACCGACTTTCGCAAGGCGAATCCCAAGACATCCTGAATCTCGAAGCCTCGGTCAATGGATGTGTCAGCAAACGTCGCTAGAACCGTATCCTGAAGTTCAGACCCAATCCGGAGAGATGAGTACTACCAGTAGTATTCCGATCGTTAGTCAGACAGATTGAGACGCTAACGAATGATAAAGACAAAAAGAGATCTCAGATAGATTTAATCACTGGGAAACCGACGGTGTTGAAGTCAGTTATGTTACCTAACGTCCCATGTATATTAGTAAGATTGACTGTCTCGAAGATGACCGCTCTTGGCTCACGTTTGCTGGTCGAAACAATGTGTCATACTTCCAAGCATAAAATTTGTCATCTTTCCATATATGGAAAATCTCATAGTTTTAATAAGTATTTAGATAAGAACGTAGTGCCGTTGACTGTGGCACAGTAATGATTATTCAGGGTAGTACGAGAGATCTCAATCTAAATGATAGATGTAGTATCTATTAAACACCAGTATTCAATAACTATGCTTCACAGGATGGAGACAGAGTGAATTATTATACGACAGGACCAATTATGTATTTGTGAAACAATATGCTGTATAAATGAGCGGGAGAACGTGGCGCTTCCAGACGGCAAGAGGAGTCGTGACAGTTCGAGGAGATGCCATCAGGATTCAGTCAACACCAGAGCACTTCCTCGCAGGGCAGTGGCATCGCTTATGGAATGGAGATGGATGGGAACGCAGCACAATTGTATTTGGAGTCGGTGGCTTCCTCGTATCGCTGTTTGGTCTTATCGACTACCTACGACAGCTTCCCGTAACCGGATTGGGGTTAGAGTCAGTGCCATATCTCATGTCTTTCGCACTGTTTACGTACATGATCTGGTCGAATCATATCAAAGGAACCACGATTCCGTTATCGGTCATTGAGTGTGTCACACTGAATGAGGAGGAAGGGAAACTCACGATTACCCACGAGCGTGACTCAGATCTCTTTTCAATGCTCAGAAGAAATAAAAACGAAACGAAAGTTTCACTCAGGACATCCGATGACATCCGAGAGGTTCGTGAAATCTTTCAACTGCGTGGAATCGATCTTGACGAGTCTGCTACGGAAGCGACAGAGACGACGTACAGGGTCCACGTGAGAGATGGAGTCTGTTTCTGCATGAGCTGTAACACTCAAATTTCTCCCAGTGACACGACCTGTCCGGCCTGTGGAGACCCAATTCGTGTGAAAACGAGGAAAGATAGTATCTCTGATACAACTTCGGAAGTATCCGAATTCCAGTCCTAATATGCGTTGTACTATTTCAAGCCACATTTACACTGTCTGAGACAGACTAGATACCGTCCGGTGTTCTGTAGATTCAAAGAGTGCAGTGCGTCTCCTACTCTGAGTCACTCTCGATCTAGGAACTGTTCACTCCGTGCTCAATACCCTTGTCGAGTGATATCTGATCACGTACTAGTTAGTCTGTGGTATAGGGAAACCACGGTACCAAAGAGTATTGCCCAACCAACGAGTGCAAACAAAATTCCCTGGCCCTGATGTATATAATGAGAACAGCAGTAATATCCCCCTCCAGTGGCCCGGAGAAATTCTCGAAGTCCGTAGCTAATAAACAGACTACCCGCTGTCCCGGTTGTGGAATACATCAAAACCATCTTCGTCTGATCGATTATGCCGGACATCTATTTGTTCATATCTACCCTACCCACGTCATATAAACATTCTGTCAGTAATGCCTACAATTAGATATTGTTAAGCATTATCTGATTTTGGATACGTTATCTATGATGGTGTTCTACGAGTTACAAATACGCAGACTATCAGGGGGACGTACCGAAACATTTCATCAGTGGGGGACCAGAGTGTCTAATATTCCGCGAGTGTCCCGATGATTCGAGAGAAAGCGCGTTCGCACCCACGTTAATGACACAGTTTCCGACGAAGGTGTCTCGAGAATCTGAGAATATGAGACCCTGTCGGGCATTGCCCGTCTGTTCGATGTAACAGTTCTTGATCTGAGAGGTGTCAGCCTGTTCGGTGAGAACAGTTGGTCCGTTTGCAGCAGTACCGGTAATTTGAACACGTTCCATACGCAGCCAGCGTGAGTCCATATTCGTGCTATCGTTTCTTTGAGCAGCCGTGCCCTCGCGAAAGACCGCGGGCGTACCGTCGTTGTCGTAGACGATCCGGGTATTCAATACGTCCAGCGTTCGGCCATCGGTCCAAACTGAGATCGCAGAGCCTGGGGTGGGGTTATCACGAATGATGATGTCGGTATTACAGACCTTCGCCCCAGACGCGTCGGATTTTCCGATATCGTTGTTACTTTGCTCGACGATGATTCCAACCATTTTGAAATCGGTCTCCTCCATCGTGCGTGGGCCGGAGTACTTGCTCGGATCAACTTCGATGGTTGCACCGTCGACGTAGCTTCCCTTGCCTGAAAAGCGGATGCTACAGACGTTGTTGTTTCGGTAGATACCGCCCTCGACCTGAACCGAACTCAACGATCGACTGGCGTAGATACCGTTGTTACCGAACTCTTCAAGGTGACAGTCGATGATCTTAATCGTTCCCTCGCCACCATACACAGAGATGCCGACACGGCCATCACCGTTCTTGTAGTGTGCCCATGCTGAACCTTTCTTCGCCACGAAGTTTTTGATGATTCCGGTTTTACCTGGATCGTTCACGCGGAGCTGCCAACAGCGGGTGACATCATTGGAATTAGCAGTTCCACGTCCGATGTGCTCGATGTTTTCGATATGAAACCCCCGTTCGGAGGCGAGACGGATACCTGTCGCAGTATTGACCGGCCGAACGTCGACGTCGAAGTTCTCGTACAGCGCCCGATCACACGTACCATCGATGAAAAACTCGTTATATCCTGCCGGGAACGTGAACAATACGTTCTCATCTTTCCCGCGAATTCCGATGCGGTCGGTGCGTAATGAGACAGGGTTCTGCCAATGATACGTCCCTGCAGGGAATTCAACGAGCGTTTTTCCATCGAAAGCCGACTCGATTTTGCGACTCACGTCTTGGTTGCCGTTTGGGTCACATCCAAGATCAGTGACCGCATCCACGACGCGCCCGAACTGAATTCCATGGTGTCTTGTCCCCTGAATAGCTCCGAGCCGTGTCACACTAACCGCAGAACCGCCGAGGACAGCTCTAGTGAGCTTCATGTACCTGCGTCGACCCATTCGTGTGCTTTCAGTGTTATTTTGTTCAGATTCTTCGATGAATGGCATCGATAGATATACGACCTCATCAGGAACTATATTTTTCCTTCATCAATCGTAATTATGATAAATTATATTTGAATGTATTGATGCAAAGGTGTTTGAATATATTATCAAGTGAAGACTACAGCCAAGCAGACAGACAAATACTACGTCAAGGTTGAGGCAGTTCAAACAGAAAAGAAAGGGATTCCGTATACGGTGGCCACACCTGCCGCCACACCATCGATGACACAGAATAAACGATCAACATCGTCACCTTCGCGATAAGCGAGCGAACCCAACGAGAAACGAGCTGATGCAATAGCGATTAAAGGCGAACGGGCATCAGGCGTGATAAAAACGGAGAATGACACCGATTGGTATTCATTCCAAGCGACCATGGGAGAAATATATCAACAATAATCAATAAACCACCCGTCGTAAACAGTTTGATCATCGAATCTATGCCCCTGATACAGATGAATATATGGCTTCTGAATCAGTTGAGGATAAGGACACCAGACACCAAGTCATAATACCTATATATTAATCATGTACACACTATATTAAACTTAGGTCTGCATGATTTGCATCAAAATTGGGCGATAATTGTTCGATGCGTCTCTCTAGTCAAGCACCGCCGCTACAGGGCACTCCATCGACGGACTCGACCGGGTCCTCCACATCCACTCAGACGACAGACAGCAGCATGGCGGATACAGGAACTGAGACTTCTCCACAGGCAGAATCGTCGGAAGATTTCAGTGCAACATCAACTGGCACATCCATTGAGGAGAGACCTCCCAGCTAACACCCGCCTTCGTATTCGAATCGAACGATTCGATGGACAAGAAGGTAGTGAAACAGCAGATCCGTACAACATCGTACGCGAATGCCTCTAAGGATGTGTCCTTCACACGAGACGCGGGGCCTCGTAGCGGAAATGAAGGTCAAAACTTCAGATTTCGAGTGAGCAAAACGGACATCGAAGACTGCTCTATGAGGTTACCTTGATCATGAAAACGGCAATTGCTCATCCGTTCATCCATTACATCAACATAATATTTTACTGATGGGAAAACCAGAATCGCACCCAACATTCGGATTCTGTCTATCAGACCATTTCGATTACGAATGAATCGATCGACTTGATGTTTGCGTCCTTTGTGTGTCCCTCAAATGTGAATATTTCGCAAAACGCGTGGGTATCCCCACTATCGTCGTTTATGACGCCGTTCACAGCTGCCGTATCACCGTGGGTGATGATGTTTTCAACCGTTATCTCGGAAACTCCTTCGACGAAGAGATCTATCGAGTCCACGACGCTCTGTCTTCCTTCGAGTGTTTTCTCACCGATGATCGCCAACCGAACATCGTCGGTGAGCATCGAAAGAATCGCCTCCTCGTTGCGTTCGCAGAACGCGACGTAAAAGTCCGAAAGAAACTGTTTTCTGGGCGAGTTGCCACAGTTCTCTTCGATCGAAATCTCGGGCATGGCGTGTGTGACTGTTCGATTCGTGCGCTCTTGATTCTTCGCAGTGTTTCGTCCGCGAAAACTATCAGTGTCGCTTCGGAAGAATAGAATGGAGAAGGATATTACTGGTAAATCCGATAGAAGCAGATTCCACAATAGACCACAATCACGATTCACTTCACTAGCGATTCGGTTTGTCACGATGGTTTTTCGAGATACATTCTATATGATAGATTTATCCTCTTGAGTTCATAATTTGAAAGATAATAGAGTTACTCGCAGAGTGCGCACCTTTATATACGTATCATAACATGTATATGATATTGTAGGTCCTCGGTTAACTCGTCGGCATCTTCTTGCGACCGGTGGTGTCATAGCTGGTTCAGTCCCTCTAAGTTGGAATTTGAACAATGGATCATCCACCCCACTTGCGACTGGCGATGTAGATGGCTAGCCGATGGTACAGCGCGATCCCGGCGGTACCAGCTATGCTCCACATGCGAGTCCCTTAAAAGATGGTGTGAGTATCCGTCAAAAGCGAACGGTGGCGAAGTAAACGACTCCCAGAGCCGCCATCTCCGCGGTTCGCCACGCCTGCGATCACCAACGGCGTCGTCTACGTTCCTGTCAGGGCACGTGAGGTCGAAGACGATGGCGGACTCGCGGCTGTGGATGCCAGAACTGGCCGTATTCGGTGATGGTTTTCCCTAGGAGGACCGTTTTCAGCACTCTCGCCAGCAGCCCTCGTCGACGAGACGCTGTATACACTCGGGAATGGCTATCTCTACGCGCTGGAGGAACGATAACAACAATTGTTAGTGAATCACACCGGTCGCCTGCCGACATCAAGCACGAGATGGCAGACATCGCAGAAACCAACAGCCGACAGTTCGTCGTCAACTATACCCATCTTCGCCTCTCTCCTTTGTACATGACTGCCGAACGTGTGACAGTTTCACTCGACAACGATACCGCAGCGGCACTTTCGAATCTCACTGATTGGACCGGAGAGGGACAGAGCGAAGTGATCCGTCGGGCGCTCACCTTTTACGCCGCAAACTTTGAGGCTGCCGAGGCCGACGCTGGACCGAATCTCGCGACCTATCATCAGATGCTCTCGGGCGGCGAGCATGTCTTACTCGATATCGACTTCCTGCACTGTTTTCTTGACTATGTCACAGATGAGACAGGTACTCCCGACCCTGCATTCGTTGACGCCGCTGATACCGTCTCTGACTACCATGCCCACGAGTATGTCGACCGATTCGACAACATCGGAGAACTCCTCGAATGGCTCTCATTTTGCGGCTTTCTCTCGGTCCGTGCCACCGACGGTGATACCTACCAAGTCGTCTTCCCGTCTGCCTCGCTTCGCTGGTTCATGACTCGGTTTATCAAACGAAGTGTCAGAGACTTGCCGTTCGAACTCGATATCGAAGCGAGTGTCTCGAAAGTCCTCATCACGGAACGGCGAGTGGAGTAATACCAGTTATTCACGGAAGTTCATATTCATTCATATCTGTTCGTACACGGTGTGCATTGTGTACACAGACTACATAACAACCATTTAGAACCATCTCTTGTTTGCTGAGAACATGTCTCATACGAGGTGGGCACAATGGGAATCGTAGAACGGATTAGAGCAATTGGACCAGGCGCGATGGTGGCAGCTGCATTCATCGGTCCTGGGACAGTTACAACAGCGAGTGTTACCGGAGCACGGTTCGGTTACGCGCTCATCTGGACGATCGCGTTCTCAGTCATCGCTACCATCGTCCTGCAAGAGATGAGCGCTCGTCTCGGACTCGTAACCCGCGAGGGACTCGGCGAAGCTCTCCGCGGTCGGTTCGATAACCCAGTTCTCCGCTATGCGAGCGTCGCGCTCGTCGTCAGTGCCATTGGAATCGGGACCGCCGCGTACGAAACGGGGAACATCCTCGGCGGTGCAGCGGGACTAGAAACGGTTACTGGCATCAGCGCGTCCATCTGGGGTCCGTTGATGGGACTCATCGGTGCCACATTGCTGTGGACCGGTCGGTACAAGCTCATCGAACGGGCGCTCATCGGCCTCGTGGCCATCATGGGCATCTCCTTTTTCATCGACGCAATCCTCATCGGCCCGGATTTCAGTGCTATCGCCACAGGGTTCATTCCGACAGTTCCCGAAGGATCAGCGTTCCTCATCACCGGACTCGTCGGTACGACCGTTGTCGGCTACAATCTCTTCCTCCACGCGAGCAGCGTACAGGAACGGTGGGACGGTCCACAAGACCTTGCTGAATGCCGGACAGATACCATCGCCTCAATTGTTATCGGCGGCCTCATCACACTCTCTATCCTCATTACCGCTGCCGCCGTATTTCCGGTCGGCACTGAGATCTCGGACGTCGGTACGATGGCCGAACAGCTCGAACCTGTCGCAGGGACGTACGCGAAGATTTTCTTCAGCATCGGTCTCTTCGCTGCCGGGTTCACCAGTGCGACGACGGCTCCACTCGCGGGTGCCTACGCGACGGCGGGCGCGCTTGGCTGGGACCGTGATCTGACGGCAACGAAGTTCCGTGCCGTCTGGATAACCATTCTCGGAACTGGAATCGTCTTTTCGGCGCTCGATTTCAGTCCTGTGCAGGCAATTCTGTTTGCACAGGTCGCTAACGGAGTGCTCCTTCCGATCATCGCGCTCTTTCTCATTTTCGTTATGAACGACACCACGAAACTCGACAGCTACGTCAATTCGACTGTACAGAACGTCCTCGGTGGACTCGTCACACTCGTTGTTGTCTGGCTTGGCTTTCGTAGTCTTCTCTCTCTTGTGGGGGTATTCTAAGTGACAGACAAAACAACCGTCGGCGTAGATGTTGGCGGTACGTTCACCGACATCGTTCTCCTCCGCGGAGATCGGCTCGTGACCGCCAAAGTTCCGAGTACCGCAGACCAGAGCGTCGGAGTCATGGAGGGCATCGAGAAAGCCTGCGAGCGGGCTGACATCACCCCCAGTACCATTGATGACTTCGCACACGCCATGACCGTCTCGGTCAACGCCTTGCTCGAAGAGGATGGCGCCGAGACCGCACTCGTTACGACCGAGGGCTTCCGTGACGTCCTTGAAATCGGTCGTCAGAACCGCCCCTCTCTGTATGACTTCGGTGCAGACAAGCCAGCACCGCTGGTCCCGCGTCGCCGACGATTCACTGTCAGTGAGCGTGCGACTCCCGATGGCGTTGTCCAGCCTGTTGATGCTGATGCGGTTCGTGACGTGGCCACGTCTATTCGTGACTCCGGAGCGACTGCCGTCGCTGTCTGTCTGCTCCACGCCTACGCGCATCCAGAAAATGAGACGACCGTCGCCGACATTCTCGATACAGAGCTTGACATTCCGGTTTCTGTCTCTCACGAGGTTCTCGCGGAGTTCCGCGAGTACGAGCGGATGTCGACCACGGTCGCCGATGCCTACGTTACGCCAGCGATCGATGCCTACATCGGCCAACTAGCCGATCGGGCGGCTGAGGCGGGGATCCCGGAACCGCACGTGATGCAAGCAAACGGTGGTATCTCCGATGCTGCGACGGTCCGAAAGCACGCTGTCCGAACGTGCATGTCTGGCCCGGCCGCGGGTGTCGTCGGCGCCAGAGCGAGCGTCAGTGACCTCGCTGCCGACCGTGACCTTACAGGACTCGTTACGTTCGATATGGGGGGAACCTCCAGCGACGTGAGCCTCGTCCGCGATGGCAGTGTTGAGAAGACGACGAACGCAGAAATCAACGGCAGACCCATCAAAACGCCGATGGTCGACGTCACAACCGTCGGTGCTGGCGGTGGGAGCAAAGGGTGGATCGATGCTGGTGGAGCACTTCGTATCGGGCCAGAGTCGGCAGGAGCCGACCCGGGCCCTGTCTGTTATGGCCGCGGTGGCACCGAACCGACCGTCACGGACGCAAACGTCGTTCTCGGCTATATCGGATCGAGCACCAGCCTCGGCGGTGAACTCTCGATCGACGTCGATGCGGCCCGTGATGCGCTCGACGCGCTTGCCGACGAAGCCGGACTCGACAGCCCGCTCAGCGCAGCCCGTGGGATGTACCGGGTCGCCAATGCGACTATGACGCGTGCGATTCGCGCGGTAACGCTCGAACGTGGTTTCGATCCCCGCGGATTCGGACTCGTCGCGTTCGGTGGGGCTGGTCCGATGCACGCCGTCGCACTCGCTGATCGCCTCGATATTGGGACTGTCGTCGTTCCACGCGCTTGTGGTGTCCTCTCGGCGTTTGGACTCCTCGCAGCTGACGAGAAACACGACGCTGTCCGAACTCACCGGCAGTCGCTCTCGGAGCTCGACGTCGCCAACGTGGAGTCAGCCTACGCGGAGCTCGAAGCGAGCGTCCGCGAGGAGTGCAGTGACCCCGACGCTGCCGTCCTCACCCGCCGTGCAGATCTCCGCTATGCCGGCCAGAGCTTTGAACTCACCGTGCCTGCGGCCCAGCCATTCGATCCAGAGGCTGCTGCCCAACAGTTCCACGCTGCTCACGAGACCACCTACGGCTACCAGATGGATGAGGCGGTTGCTCTCGTCAATCTCCGTGTCGAAGCCGCTATCGAACGCGTGGATCCACGAGTGACGTACGACGCACCCGGTGACGCTGTGATTGACCAGCGCGAAATCCACTTCTCTGATGGAGCGTATCCGACGGCTGTTTACGACCGTGAGCGACTTCCACCGCGTGAGACGGTGTCTGGCCCTGCTGTTCTCGAACAGGACGAGAGTACTGTTGTCGTTCCGCCAGCGTGGGAAGCAACTGTGAGACCGGACGGGTCGCTCGTTATCACGGAGGCAACGCCATGACGAACGGTGAAAATACAACAGACATCACAGACAGAGAAAACGAAGCGGATACAACCGACACCGAGAACACAGTGACAACTACCGATACCGATACTAATACTGATACTGACGCTGTCAGGCTCGAAATTCTCCGGAATCAGTTAGAGAGCGTCGCAGAAGAGATGGGGCAGGTCCTGATCACGGGATCGTACTCACCGAACATCAAGGAACGACAAGACTGTTCGACCGCTCTGTTCGACATGAACGGCCGGATGATCGCACAGGCCGAGCATATCCCCGTTCATCTCGGCGCGATGCCAGAAGCTGTTGATGCGGTCCGCGATCGCGACCCACAGCCCGGTGATGTCTTCGTCCTCAACGATCCGTTCGATGGTGGAACACATCTTCCGGACGTGACGCTCGTTTCCCCGCTTGCACCACGCGGGGAAATCATCGGCTACGCTGTTTCTCGTGCACACCACGCTGATATCGGCGGAATGACACCCGGCAGTATGCCGGCCGGTGCCCGTGAAATCTACCAAGAAGGGCTCCGAATCCCACCGATTCGCCTCGTCTCCGGTGGAGAGGTCAACACTGACGTCATGTCATTTATTTTATCAAACGTTCGGACGCCGAACGAACGTCGGGCGGACCTCCGTGCACAGATTGCAGCGAACGACCGCGCTGAGGAACGACTCGATGATCTCCTCGACGAGCATGGTAAGCTCGTCCTCTCGGCGTTTGATGCGATCATTGATTACTCTCGTGACCGAATCGCTGCAGAGATCAGAGCGCTTCCAGACGGAACGTATACCGCAAGTGATGTTCTCGAAGGCGACGGTGTCATCGAACATCGGTCGGGCGTTGACACAACTGCCGTTGAGATTCCGATCGAGACAGCAGTTACCGTCGACGGTGACACGATTTTCGTCGACTTTGATGGTACGGCCGATCAGGTGCCGGGGAATCTGAACGCTCCGTTGGCAGTCGCTAAGAGCGCAGTTTACTTCGTTGTGCGTTGTGTGACTGATCCCGATATTCCACCGAATCAGGGCTGTTACGATCCGGTATCGCTCAATGTCCCGGATGGGTCACTCCTGAATCCTGATCTACCAGCGGCCGTCGTCGGTGGAAACGTCGAGACGAGTCAGCGCGTGACCGATGTCGTTCTCGCGGCATTCGCCAAGGCAGTTCCGGACCGCGTCCCGGCTGGGGGGCAAGGAACGATGAACAACCTCACCATCGGCAGTCGGACAGGGTCGTTTACCTACTACGAGACGATCGGCGGTGGATTCGGTGCCCGCCCGACGAAGGACGGCATGGAGGGGGTTCAGGTTGCAATGACGAACACACTCAACACGCCGGTCGAGGCGCTGGAATCGGCCTATCCCCTCCACATCGAGCGCTACGGTTTCCGGAGCGAAAGCGGAGGAGACGGCCGGTTCCGTGGAGGCCTTGGTCTCGAACGATCAGTGACCGTTCAGGAGGATGCGACTGTCTCACTGCTCACTGAGCGGCGTCGTATCCCTCCCGCTGGTCTCGCAGGCGGCGAAAGCGGCGCAGTTGGCCAGAATCTCATCGACGGTGAACCAGTCGCTGCCAAGACGTCGATTGATGTCGACGAAGGAACCACAGTAACCGTCCTCACGCCGGGTGGTGGCGGCCACGGAAATCCGTCGGATCGAGACCCGGCGCATCGTGAGCGCGATCGACTCGATGAGAAAACCGAGGGTGACTGACCGATGGCTCCTTCCTTCCCTGAGGACGCGACGGTCCACAGCGACCGGGTCCGTCTCGGTGTCGTCGTACCGTCCTCGAATACGACAGTCGAATCCGAGTTTGAGCACTGGACGCCCCCCACTGCGTCGGTTCACGCGGCACGAATGCCGCTTGTAGGGGTGACCGTCGAGGAACTTGACGCGATGGCTGATGATGCTGTTGCCGCAGCCAAACGACTCGCACACGCAGAGATCGATGCGATTGCGTACGCCTGCACCACGGGCAGTCTCATCCACGGTCACGGCTTCGATGCAGACCTCGAACGACGACTCAGTGAAGTCAGTGATGCACCTGCGGTTGCGACTGCACTGTCTGTTCGGCGTCTCCTTGATGCGCTTGATGTCACTCGAATTGCCGTCGCGACGCCGTATATTGACGAGTTGAACGAACGGGAACAGGTGTATCTCACGGACGCCGGATTCGACGTTGTCCATCTCGATGGCCGTGGGCTGGAACAAAACACCGAAATCGGTCGGCTCACACCAACCGACGCTGCCACACAGGCACGGGACACACTCGCTATCGCTGGCGACATCGACGCCCTGTTCGTCTCCTGTACGAACTACCCAACGCTAGCAGCTATTGACGAAATCCAACAGTCGAGCATCGGAGAAGATGTCCCGGTGGTCACGAGTAATCTCGCAACACTCTGGGATCTCTGTCGGGTAACCGCTCTCGACACAGCATCGCTCCCTGGTACCCTCCCCTAACGCGGTCCACGAGATAGTTCAGGGGACACCCTGTCGGCGTCACCAATGTGGAGGCAGGCTCTGAGAAAATAATCAAAGGATATCCGATAGTACAGTGAGGACGTCTATGACCGCTCGCGGGCCACTTCCAATGAGGTGAAGAAGCTGAAGTACGCGATGACTCCGGCTGCCATGAAGAGGTAGTAAGCCCATTGTGGACCGTCGACCGCTTCGAAGATGATACTCACGCCAGTCACCCACACGACGGCGAACATGAGGTCAATCACCATCTGCGGGCACTGCTCGCGGACGTAGTCGCTGACGGTATCCATGATCGCCATCATCGTCTGCTGATCTCTGTTTGGGCTGTCTTCATTTTTCATATATTTGATTACACTACAGACTCTGTCCGTCGGCGATGGTTGTGTGTCCGATTGACTCGAATATCCGCGGCGACACCGACGTTACTCTCTCGTTGATCGGTGACTTGGTCGCACACAGTTAGTCGCTTGCAGTCGACTCACCACCATCAGTCGTAGCAACTTCTTCGGCTGAACTCATCTTTGACATTGGCTCGGGACTGTGACACTGTCGGACAAGACGCTTCGTCTCTAGATCGGGCTCCTCAGTCGCCAGCGAAACGCCAATGGTGATCACGAATACGACCGGCGTTGCGATCAGCGCCGAACCGATCGCTGGCATCCACTGCGCTAGTGATGATACGAACGGGCCCTCGACACCACCGAGGTACGTCGGCACAACCTCGTTGATCATCGGGATCAACCAGAGGATCAGGCCGGTAGTCATGCCCGCGAGCGCTCCCTGGCGGTTCGCATTCTCCCACCAAAGCCCGAGGAAGAACATCGGGAACAGTACCGATCCAGCGAGTGAGAATGCGTATGCGACCAGCGCTGCAATCGGTGCTGCTGGATTCAACGCGGCCAGCGTCGTGATGACGCCTAACAAGATAATACTCAGACGACCGACGAGTACCTGCTGGCGCTGAGTCGCATCAGGGTTGATGATGTTCGTGTAGAGGTCGTGTGAGATGGCGGACGAACCGGCGATGAACAAACCGGCAATCGTCGCAATCGCTGCAGCGATGCCACCTGCCGCGATCAGTCCGACGAACCACGACGGGAGACCCGCTAGTTGCGTTGCCAAAACGACGATGACGTCACCGGCCGCACTCGTCATACCAGGATCGCCGTACACTGCACCTACCTTATCCGCGTAGAGGTCAGTCCCGAACGCTGCGAACGCGGGTGCGCTCCAGTACAGCAGGCAGATGAAAAACAGTCCCCAAACAGTCGACCAACGGGCGGTTCGCTCGTTCTCGACCGTATAGAACCGCACGAGGACGTGAGGCAATCCAGCAGTTCCGACAATGAGTGAGAAACACGTTGCGATCCACAGATAGTAGCTGTTGTTCACAAACGGTTCGGAGAACTCGCTCCCGAGTTCACTGATCAGCTGACCGTACTCGAGGTGTGGAACCACCGTCGAATAGCCTTGCGTGAAGCCGACAACGTAGAGTCCTATCAAAAACGCAATGATGAGAATGATGTACTGAACAGCCTGATTCTTCGTCGCACCCAGCATACCGGATAGTGACAGATATCCGACTGTGATCGTCATCATGAAGACGACCATCGACTGGTAGCCGGTAAGACCCGGGACGCCAATATCGCCGAAGACGTACAGACCGACGAGCGCCATACCACGGGCTTGTCCGATTGCGTAGACGAAGCCGATGAGGAATGTCGTAGCTGCTGCGATTGCACGCGCCGAGTCGGAGTTGAATCGGTCACCGACGAAGTCCGGTGCCGTGTACTTCCCGAACCGACGCATCTGTGCAGCCATGAAAATCAGTACGATGAAGAACGCCGTTGTCCAGCCGACGACGAACGCCAGTCCGTAGATTCCGGATAGCGCAATAAGCGCCGCCATCCCGAGATATGACGCTGCCGACATCCAATTGGCGGCAATCGCCGTTCCGTTCTCGAGATTTCCGATGGAGCGTCCCGCGACCCACATACCTTCAGTGTCGGCCACGCGGAAAACGAATCCAATTGCGAGGAACAGCAGCAGCATTCCGAGGACGAGGAGTGCCGGAAGGAGTTTGAATGAGACGTTTAACCCTTCAGGGAGTAATCCGCTCTGGAGCAAGAACGCAGCACCCGTCATTCGGATTCACCCCCGTCTGCGACCGAGACATCCGCATGATCGGGATCTGTGGTTGTGTGTCTGATACCGTACTTTTCGTCGAGTTGGTCGCGCCTGCGGACGTACCAGTACGAGAGAATCAGCCCGCCAGTTGGTGCCCCAATTGCGATCAAGAAGTAGTGCAGTGGGAATCCGATCACTGGCAGCTGCGTCGTCATGACGCCTGGGGCAATAGCGGTCAGCGTTACTGGTCCAAAGACAACACCGACCCAGATGATGAATCCGGTCCAAATTATTCGGAGATGATCCCGCATGAACGGGGTGGTCGGATTCAGTATGTTCACTTCGTTGTCGAGATAGTTTGTTTCTTGATGGGCTCGTGCTGTCTGTGTGGCTACGCCTCCGTCCGTCTCAACGCCTCCAGCTTCCGATTCGTGTGTGTCGTTATCTGTCATAGATAGTCTCGTATGTGATGTTGGTGTCCGATGAGTGATGGTTGAAAGCTGCACGTTCAGTCGTCGCTGGCATTCACTTTGATATCATTGACGACCTCTGGATTGCGAAGCGTGCTCGTGTCACCGAGTTCATCGCCGTTAGCGATGTCCTCTAGCAACCGACGCATGATCTTTCCGGAGCGGGTCTTGGGCAGTTCCGGTGTGAAAATCACCTGCTCAGGGCGAGCGATGGGACCGATAGCATCCTCGACTGCCGTTATGATGCGCTCTCGAAGTGCTTCATTATCCGTCTGGCCGTCTTCGGTGATGACATAGGTGTAGACGGCTTCGCCTTTCACCTCGTGGTGACCACCGACGACGGCCGCTTCAGCGACCCCTTCAACGCCAACGACGGCTGACTCGATCTCCATCGTCCCGAGTCGGTGTCCCGAGACGTTGACTACGTCGTCAACGCGTCCGAGAACGGTGAGATAATCGTCGTTGTCTATCTTAGCACCGTCTTCCGGGAAATACACCCATTTGTCTTGGTCATCGGAGTACTCTGCCCAGTACTCCTCGATGTAGCGTTCGTCGTTGTTGTATAGCGTTTGGAGCATCCCCGGCCACGGCCGCTGAACCGTAAGATAGCCCGCCCCCTGAGACTGGACCTCCTCGCCACTCTCATCGACCACCTGTGCGTCCACGCCGGGCAGCGGTGGCCCTGCCGAACCGGGTTTCATATCACGAACACCGGGGAGCGTCGTCACCATCATTCCTCCAGTCTCGGTCTGCCACCACGTATCGACGACTGGACACGACTCATCACCGATATGCTTGTAGTACCACTTCCACGCGCGTGGATTGATCGGCTCTCCAACGGTGCCGAGCAGTCGAAGACTTGATAAATCGTGTTCGTTGGGGTACTGTTCGCCCCACTTCATGAACGCTCGGATGGCTGTTGGTGCTGTGTAGAGCTGGTTCACGTCGTACGTATCGACGATCTCCCAAAGCCGGTCTTTTTCAGGGTAGTCCGGCGTCCCTTCGTACATGACCGACGTTGTACCGAGCGCGAGTGGACCGTACACGATATAGGAGTGGCCGGTGATCCAGCCAATGTCAGCCGAGCACCAGTAGGTGTCCTCGGGCTTGATGTCGAGCACCGCGTGGCTCGTCCAAGCGGCCCACGAGAGATACCCACCGGTCGAGTGTTGGACTCCCTTTGGTTCCCCAGTCGTTCCCGACGTGTACATCAAAAACAGCATGTCTTCGGACCCACGAGCGACTGGATCAACTTCGGCACCAGTGTGATTGCGAATTAGCGCATCGTAGTCGTGGTCTCGCTTCTGTATTGAGTGGTCGTACTCGTCGCCGAGCCGGTCGACGACGACGCTTGTCACGTTCTGGTCGACGCCTGAGACTCCTTCGTCGGTCTTTTCCTTGTGTTCGATTATTTCGCCGCGACGATAGTAACCGTCGCAGGTGACGAGGTACTCGGAGTCAGCACTGTTCATTCGGGTCGCGAGCGCATCCGCAGAGAAGCCCGCAAAGACGACTGAGTGAGGCGCGCCGATGCGGGCACACGCAAGCATGGCGATGGGCAGCTCAGGCACCATCGGCATGTAGAGGGTGACGACGTCGTCTTCCTCGACGCCCAGCCCACGCAGTGCTGCGGCGAACTCGTTGACTTCTTTATGAAGGTCGAGGTACGTGTAGCGGCGCGTCTCACCGAGCTCGCCGATCCACTCGATGGCGACGTCGTCACCACGGTCGTCAAGGTGACGGTCGAGACAGTTGTAAGATGCATTAAGTTTACCGCCCGTAAACCACTCGTAAAACGGTGGATTCGATTCATCGAGAACTTGGTTGTAGCCCTCGAACCAGTCGAGCATCCCTGCGGCGTTCTCCCAGCATGCTGGCCAGTTCTCCTCGAACGCTTCGTATATCGATGGGTCAGAGACGTTTGCCTGATCGACGAAGGACTGAGGAGGTTCGAACACCTCCTGTTCGTTCAAGTGTGTTTCCAGTTCGGTGTCTTGCTCTGACATAGACGATGCTACGTCCCGAAGCGGCTATCATAAACATCCTCACTAATTATCACAACGGATTCCCACGTGCTTTCAATTGTAAGGGATATTGATTCTCAACGCCTCTATCACGCGTCAGTAACGAATACAAGGGATGGTACCACCCTCCGTGCACATCTATAACATGGCTTTGTGAAGGCTAGACAGTTAGGGATCATCAAAGAACGTGCGGAGCAGTTTCTGCTGGGCAGTGCGAAGGTGGTGGTGGAGCGTTGGTGAGGAAACGTCCAACGAGTCAGCCAACTCCTCGCCTGTGGAATCACGTGGCCACTCGAAATATCCACCGAAGTATGCTGACCGAAGTACGGTCGCCTGTCGCTCAGTAAGTTCGTCGGCGAGTGTTTCTCGAAATCCCATGTCGGTCGCAATTTCGTGTTCAGTCTCTCGTTTTGCATCTAAAGTGATACCAGAAAATGCGTCGGTGACGGTTGTAACGATATCACGGACGTCCACGTCAGTCGAAATCTCCCCAACCAGTCGGCCTCCGTGCGGATCGACCTCGTATGACTGAACCCGTCCACCTGCTTCTGTGAGTACCAAAATCGGCGAATGGTGTAGCGACAGTTCGAAGAGGATTCCTTCATTGTTATCCCCAACGAACCGCACGTCTTCGATCGCGTCAGTGGCGACCGCGTATTCAAGAACTGCGTCTGGTGTGACGTTCCGAGCGGCGACGTAACACAGTAATCCGCCATCGACAGGAACGACGCCGACCAGTTCGAAGCTACAATCGAGTGTGGCTGCTGCTACTGGTAGAACGGCTGCCTCGTGACTGACGCCAAAGGTCAGCTCAATCACCGTATCGGCGAGTAGTAGTCGCTTTCGCTCGACTGCGGCGATTGCGTGGCCGATCTGTGTGCCAAGCACCGTCAGTACGTCGAGTTCGGGCTGGTCGATCTCGTTTGGAGGGACCCCGATGCCGAGTAGCCCACGGGCGGTCTGTCCCTCACTCAAAGGAATAGTAACTACTGTGGCCGTCTCAGCGTTTCTGGTTTGAATTTCCTGATCATCCAACGTTGTGGCTATGACCGCTTCGGATTCGGAGCGGATCCGTTCGAGAGCATCCCGCTCCACACCAGCGTGTGTTCGAGCAACAAGGCCATCGCCGGTCGCTTCTTCGATCCACGCAAAGCGGTATTCGTCCGCATCAGCAAGCCGATCACAGACAATTTCGTGGATGTCGGACGAAGTACTAGCGGCTGTGAGTTCCTTGCCGACGTCAGCTGCGACAGTTACTGCTCGACGGAATCGCGTGGATGGAGGATCGACCGTCGATTGTTTCGAATCCAGAGTCGACGCGATTCGTTCTTGGTCTGGAGGATCGATGTAGGGTTCCAGCGCGGCCAGCCGATTGTAGGCAGTCACCGCGAGGACGACAGATAGATTAACACCGTCAGCGACGAGTTGGCAGGCGTGAAAAGCTCGCAGGTCGCGAGTCGATATCTCACGAAAGCGATCGTCGCCAGTTGCGTCAGCCGCCCGGTTGCCGCATTCTCGAACAAGCATCTGAATACGGCGCTCCGAGACATCCACGAGTGCTTCCTCAGTATCGATAGAACGGGCGTACTTTCGGATTGCGTGGGCCACGTCCGCTGGAAGGTACGCTTTGCGGACTCCGACATCGAGAAACCACACGCCATCGATCTCAATGGCATCGTTGGAAGAGATTGTGACCACCTCTTTCGGTCGTAATCCAACCTCCCCACACAACCGGACAATGAGGTCGCCACGATGAGTCCGTGTCGCTCGACGAAGGCGCTCATATCCGCCATCACAGAGGAACTGAGCCAGTCCACCCATCTGTTTCGTTCCAATTCGACATTCCGAAATAACTATTCCGATAGTTACACGCTTACACCACGATTTTTACTGAGGGTTCCTGCGAATACAGTAGAGATGGTTCGGAAAAATCTACTAGTCCGAACTGTCCTCGTCGCGGGAGGATTCCAATTCACCGACGACCTCCGGGTTGCGCAGCGCGCTGGTATCACCGTAATCTTCGTCGTTGGCGACGGCTTCTAATAATCGGCGCATGATCTTTCCGGACCGAGTTTTCGGGAGTTTCGGGGTGAAAACGACTCTATCGGGGACCGCTACCGATCCGATCGTCTCCTCAACAGCCGTTATGACTGCTTCGTTGAGCGCTTCGTCGGCGGTCTGTCTGATTTCCGGGCTGACGTAGGCGTAGATCGCGGTGTCTTGTGTCGGGTGGTCGATTCCGACGACCGCAGCCTCGGCGACGCCTTCGACACCGACGATCGCGCTTTCAATCTCAGCAGTTCCAATCCGTCGGTTAGAGACAGTGATGATATCGTCCACACGCCCGAGCATGCGGATGTAGCCATCATCGTCGACGACTGCCTCGTCACCCGCAAGATAATACCACTCATCACCCGCGCCAGCGGTACTCCCCCAATCGGTCGCGTCTGTGAGTTCTTTGGGCATCCCTGGCCACGGCGACCGCACTGCCAGTAGCCCTGTCTCACCAGAGGATTGCTCTGTCCCGTCTAATTGAACAATGGTGGTGTCGATACCCGGGAGCGGTGGACCAGCAGAGCCGGGTTTCATCGAGTCC
The DNA here is from genome assembly GCF_023276375.1 of Halocatena marina. Classification (GTDB taxonomy): domain Archaea; phylum Halobacteriota; class Halobacteria; order Halobacteriales; family Haloarculaceae; genus Halocatena; species Halocatena marina. Next base: position 316,637 of record NZ_JALLPK010000002.1, read on the forward strand.
ACGCCCGGGAGTGTTGAGACGAGGATGGCCCCCGTTTCGGTTTGCCACCACGTGTCGATTATCGGACATGAATTGCGGCCAACGTGTTTGTAATACCACGTCCACGCCTGTGGGTCGATAGGCTTCCCAACGGTGCCGAGCAGTCGAAGACTCGATAAGTCGTGAGAAGCGGGATACTGTTCGCCCCACTTCATGAACGCTTGAATGGCTGTTGGTGTCGTGTAGAACACGTCGACGACATTTTGTTCGATAATTGACCAAATTCGGTCCTTCTCCGGGTAGTCCGGCGTCCCCTCATACATGATCGTCGTCGTACCGAGCGCGAGTGGACCGTAAACAACGTAGGAGTGGCCAGTGATCCAGCCAATGTCAGCCGAGCACCAGTAGGTGTCTTCGGGCTTGATGTCGAGCACCGCGTGGCTCGTCCAGGCGACATGAGCGAGATAGCCACCCGTGGTGTGCACAACGGATTTTGGCTCCCCAGTTGTTCCCGACGTGTACATTAAAAACAACTGATCCGCTGAATCACGGGGGACAGGGTCGATATCAGCACCAGCGTGTTCCTCGATCAGCGCGTGATAGTCGTGCTGGGCGGTACCGAGCTGGGTACTACCGAGATGTTCGACGACGACGGTCTCCTCCAGCTCGGGATCGATAGCCAGCCGGACGTTGTCCGCTCGGCGCTTCTGATTGATCGCGTCGCCACGATGATAGTAGCCGTCACTCGTGACGAGATACTGTGAGTTGGCACTGTTCATTCGGGTCGCGAGCGCGTCGGTGGAGAAACCCGCAGAGACGACATTGTGTGGCGCGCCAATGCGGGCACACGCGAGCATTGCCACGACCAGTTCGGGAATAACCGGCATGTAGAGGGTGACGACGTCGTCTTCCTCGACGCCCAGTCCACGCAGCGCTGCAGCGAACTCGTTGACCTCCCGATAGAGATCGAGGTAGGTATAGCGGCGCGTCTCACCGAGTTGGCCTTCCCAGCGGAGCGCGAGATGGTTCTTTCGTTTGTCGAGATGACGGTCAAGACACTCGTAGCTGGCATTGAGCCGCCCACCAACGAACCACTCGAGCGGTGGTGTCTCGTTGTTGAGGACGGACTCGTACGGGTCGAACCAGTCGAGCAGATCACCAGCGACAGCCCACACTTCGGGCCATTCATCGGCGAATCGTTCGCGGAGCGGTGCCGAGATATTCGCCTGTTTACGAAATTCCACCGGCGGTTCGACCAGATCGTCGGCCTCCATTGGTCCGATGATGATTCTGGGTGGAGAAAAGGGTTCGCCTACAGCAGTCCAGATCGACCGGTACGGTACGGTGTCCGCCATAGCGAATATGTTAGATAATCTGCAATAGAAGAATATTATACTGCAAACTGCTATCAGAAATGTTAAGGTGAATGTGTGGAGTATTTCATAAATCATTAACATCACGTTGAGCGCGGACTTATCGAGAAACGCAATAGTGAATTCATATTCATGATGTGATGATAGATGTCCTTCTCTACCATTGGTGTAATCAGCGACGGCTCATAGTGGTGTCTCTGACGATGAGCTGGTGCCGTGTTCAGAATCATGTAGCGTCATCTTATTCTTGATGATTTGGGGTTGCCGTCGGGATCTTCTGTGGATAGAACGGTGCGTCAATATTCTGTACTCATAGAACCCTCTGGAACTACCAGATCGGAAAATGTCCTCGATATACGACCTATATATCACATACACAATTATTATGTGATAATTATATTTCGATATTGTCCTCGTCGCGTTTTAGAATGTGTTTTTCGATAAGTCGATCGATCGCATCATCGACTACTTCACCCTGATCGTCCGAAAGCACCCTCACATTCGAGAGAACCAATTCCCGAATTATTTCAATGTCGTTGATTCCGTCATCGACGGCACTCAGAACAGTGTATTCGACCTCGAATTCCGTCGTGAATTCCTCGATACGAGATGTGAACACGTTCGGGAGCCCGGACAGTGAATTCACAGCCAACTCGATAGTGAACAGCGGATGAGAACGGTCTCGGATGTGTCGTGCCTCAGTTGAGCCGGTGTTAAATGGCCGCTGTTCTTTGATCTCAGTGAGAATCGACTCGTAGTTGAGACCACGCTGGGCGTATATCCGCATGTCCTCAATGTCGCGCTGGCGTCCGCTCGCTAAGTCACCGCCAGAGACTGCTTTTAATAAGAACATATCTTCATCAGAGAGGACGAACGCCGTCGCGTAGTTGCCAGACCAGAACGCTTCGGCTCGATCGTGCATTCGATCGGTGATCCACACTTTTCCCACAACCTGCCGCTCGAAGAGGTCAATCAGGAACCCTTGTTCCTCGTGATGAAGCTCGACAGTTTTCCCGACAGAATCGAACTGCTCTGTCGGTTCATTGACCACTGTGAATCCTTGTGATTTGAGTGTCTGGTAGACGTGTACAAACTCAGAAACAACACCAAGCGCCAAGTCGATATCCTCGGTCTGATCCCTCAACCCTCGGGCAGTCATTGCTGATCCTCCTAGGAGATACACCACGACAGATTCCGAGAGCCATCCATCGAACTCATCGAGAAATTCTCGGATCGCATCGCCACCCCTAAACACAGTCATATGACACCGTACTGTTCTTTGAGAGCCATATATTCTGATTCACTTGGAAGAGGAACCGAGAGATCGTCTGGTGTGTCGAACGTTCCTCGAAGCGATCGATACATTGCAGCTACCGTTGTCTCCAGATCGTACCACGTTGCAGTTTCTGTGAGTGTGTCCTGATCGATATCCAACTTCTCGATTAACAGCATCGAATAACTAACTCGGCGGGAATCACTATCGAGCACAAGCGTATGGCACATGACTTCGGCAGGGGTGAGCACTTCGTCGAGAGTGTACCAGAACGCGGGTTCGCCCCCGAGAAAGAACTGTAGTTCATACTCCTGAAATCTTGCGAGGCCAGTCAACTGCCAGTCGGCAGCTGACTGCAGCGCTGCAGTATCATCAGGTGACTGAACACGGACGAGCGCCCGCTTTGGATCGCACCACGCAATCGTTGCACTTGGAGCAATCTCTCGAACCCGTGATCGGTGTTCGTAGCTCACAACGCTACGAGCGAATTCCAACAGGGGCGAGAGATCCTCACTCAATCCGTACTCAGGACCCGTCGGTGACAGCATTGCTCTATGTTTGAGTGGTGACAACGCGTTGTGGACGCCTTGGCGGGTGATCTCAAGTCGCGCTGCGATCTCGGTAGCGCGGCGTGGTTCGTCGAGATACCAACACACACGGAGAATAGCGGGTGAGAGGAGTTCTGTCCAATCAACGTGACTGAGCTTCGAACGGAGATTCCGATACGCTTCGACGACAGGATGGTGCGTCACTCGGACTCGACGCTGATTGTTGGGCCCGCGGGTTTCAGTGAGTAGTCCCGCCGTGAGCAATTCATCGAGTATGTCGTAGAGATGGGTCTTGGAATACGCTGTTTTTGTTGCGAGTTCGCCCGGAGTCGATTCACGACCGGAGCAAAGTGTATCAATTACGGCGAGTCCGGCCTTTGTAATCATCTGTGTAAACTCTAACGTCGATTCGTATAAATAGGTTTCTGGATTTTTGTGTACATTGGGTGAGAGTGTGGTTGATTTCTATCGGACAGATACTGCCGAGCGATTTACTCTCGCAGCCACGGCACAAGTAGTCTCCAATGAAATTAGATAGGCTCCGAGTTGTGAATATTTGTTCTCAGATAGAACCTTCGATGTACTGTTTAAAAAAGTCACACAGTTACACTTCGATAGAGGGGTGTCTTTGTGCGAGAAAGCTGTCTTTTCGTGAAGATACCCGTAAGAAAGTTATCGCAAATTACTCTATCGAGACCTATATAGCAACTATCCGTATTATGATTTTCATCACCATCTGAGAGTAGATGATGGTCTTTAGGATCTCTATCGCTAGAATTCACATCGATAGAGGTGTGTGACGTGTGGCAGACTTCGGTTAGTGAGTTCGACTATTCAATTATCGTTCATCTATTGTTTCAGTCACGGCTAAAAAAATCGTGTTAGAGAATAACAATAGATATCACACATCGATAAAGGGGTGTCTGTTATCCAAAGCTTGTTGCTGGTCTCGTTCAATCCAATACAGTTCGACACCATTCAATATCAGGTTTCGTTACGGATCTGTGCTTTGACGACGGTTTGAATCTCTCCAGGATCGATGCCCCCGATCCGTGAATCCTCACGAAGAGTTTCGAGTATAGTCTCAGGCCGTTCACCAAACTGGAACTCGAGAAACATTCCAGAACTTGGTCCATGGCTTCGGCGCTCGAAATCAACAAGCGAGTATGTTGTCAATTCTTTCATCTTATTCACGTATGTCTCCTGATAGTACTGATCGGCTTCAATCGAGTCAGTAAGAAACTGGTAGACTCGATAGCCAGTCGTGCTTCTGGCGGAGCTATCGTCTGTCTCGGCAGCGACAGCTGCTGTCGCGTACAGGCAAAGCTTCTTCTGAGTGCTAATTCCTCGAACAACCTCAAGAACTCGATTCTTCTCAACCTTGTCCTGAGCTTCGCGGACGTGCATTTCACGAATACGATCGTCTCCTTCCCGTTCAGCAAGTTCACCGGCAACCCGTATGAGATCAATTGCCTTGCGTGCATCACCATGCGTCTGCGCTGCGAAGGCTGCCGTCAGCGGGATAACATCATCATCGAGGACATTGTTGTGGAAGGCGTCCTGTCGACGTCGGAGAATTGCCTGAAGCTGATCTGCATCATAATCGTCAAAGTGAACGTCTTCGGGTGTGAAAGAGCTCAGTGCTCGACTCCCGACGGATTCCATCATCTTTGTGTCATTAGAAATTGCGACGATGGAGATGTGTGCGGTAAGTTCGTTGTTAGCTCCAGATCGTGAGAGTTGATAGAGAAGACGAGAGAATCCCGGTTCTTGTTTATCTCGACGACCGACGAGCATATCGAGTTCATCAAGGACGAACACCACCGAATCAAAGTTCTCGTTGACAATGCGATAGAGGTCGTCCCACTTTTCTTTTGTCGCAACACCGTATTTCGGCACTTCAACGTCCACGTTAGCTTCATCGGCAGTACGACTCGCTAACTCATAGACAGCGACGCCGAGGGTATCGAGATCTTGGCAGTTGATCTCGACGGTACCGAATCGAATGTCTCGACTCTCACAGAGTCGGCTAATGTTGTTACAGACTGCCTTGGTGATGAGTGATTTGCCAGTTCCCGAGGGACCGTAGAGAAATAGATTTGGGGGGCGGTTGTTGCCAAGAGCGACTCGGAGCATCTTCGTGACCTCCTGAAGTTGTTTGTCACGGCCAACAATGCGATCTTCTTTCACGACATGATTCGGATCAAGGAGAGATCGATCACGGATGAGTCCTTCCTGCTCATCGAACTCGAGTAGCATCTCTTCGATTGACTGGGAGCCTCCATCGGAATCGGTGTCTGTCGATGGAAAGGCTGTTTCTGTATCAGGTGTCACAGACGCATTCTCCGAAGCAGCGTCCGAGCCAGGAGAGCTCGATGATAAGTTAGCCTGAGTTGTAGTCTCATCCTCCGGTATCCCTGGGTCATTCTGAGGATTTTCGGAGTCATCTGTTCCCATGGAAAGGAGCAGAATGGCAGAGACCAAAAGTGTTCCCCACCTCTATCGATGTGTGAACTGCTAGTAGAAGCCTTTATTCGTTACTTTACTAGCTCTTCTGTTAAAAGAATAGGTTTTAGAGATACTGTAGACGTTGCGTTGGCGAGAATGTATTTAAAAAGACATTGAGACAGACACCCCTCTATCGATGTGTTTAACGCCTCGAAAGAGAGGGAGAGTAATAGAACACGAGTAGAAATGTTAAGATGTCATGGATCGCAAAGCGGTAAGCAATTACGAGAAACGAGATAGTTTGAGGTGAGAAAATGGCTTCTTCGAGCTAGAAGAGTATTTGATCTTCTCTTCTTCTAGCTTTCTAGTTAACACTCACACACACACCCCTCTATCGATGTGTTCAGCCTCCAGACAACACTATTACTTCCATACATCTTCGAGTATTAATTTCAGGTATGGATCATCGTTTACTTTGATTTCACGACCGCTCTGGATGATTTGTCCTTTCGGATGTACTCCATCATTCCCTCGACTTTCGTAGTTACACCTAATCGGTTGAAACACATCGATAGAGGGGTGTGGGCCTAGTCTGGCTACGATCTACTGCAGGTGGATGTAGAACTCACGTCGACAGCAGACTCTGTTGACACTCATCGTGGAACAAGTCTCCTCGACTATATCTGGGCGTGTTTTTGCTTCGTCGGTTTGTGTGATACGGCCATCGAAACGAAAACTCATTCTGACAAATCACCTCTTGTACGAGACAACCTCTCCGTGGTTAGCAACGCAGTCACATTCCCGTCTGTTCTTGTTTGCCTTCATCATTAAAATCTAACATTTAATATGGTTGTATTGGTCTAAATACGGTAGGGATATACAGTATAACCATCGAACCACACTCAGTCATTACAACATTAGCCTCGTAATGTACTGCTATCGGGTAAATCGGTACATAATCAGCACGGAACTATATGCAACTGAACTCCGAGGTTTGGATTGAAAATTCTTTTTACTCCCCTTATGTAACAACCCCTACTTTCATAACCTGTGGTGGATTACATAAGGGTATGACGTCGAGTGAGCAATCACCACAGGCTCCCGATTCACTCCCAAAATACATCGCTCGTGGACTACCGAAACAGGACAACGAGACGCTGGAAGACGCGCTCGACTACATCACCGAGCTTATTGAATGGCGGCAACGACCGATCGACGCCAACGATCTCCCTGAGGGTGCTGAACCAGTTGCGAACGACAGCAAGGGAACGGGTACACTCGTCGAAGAATACGTCACCTGCGGTGATTCGACCTGCCATTGTGCCGAGGAGGGAGACAAGGGTCATGGTCCGTATCTGTATCGGTACTTCCGCGATGAAGGGACGCTGAAATCAGAGTACGTCGGTAAAGTCTAACAAACAGTGAACCTTGTGTAACAAAAGCTGAGGTGCCAGACTAGTTCGTTACATAAGGCGAAAGCGCACCACGAAGTAGCAAAAATGAACACTCCATCAGAGCGCATTTTTGGTGCAGTCAGTCGTCAACGAGTGCGTCTGCGATGTCGTTAGCGACATCTGTAATTGCTTCGTGAGCGCGATCTACATCACGGAGTGTCATGAAGCCGTGGACCATCTCTTCGTAGTTTTCGTAGTGTGTAGGGACACCGTCGTGAACGAGCTTTCCGGCGTAGGCTTTCCCACCGTCACGGAGTGGGTCGAATCCAGCGGTAACGACGGTTGCGGGGGCAACACCAGAGACACTTTCGGCGTGTATAGGATCCGCGTACGGGTTGCGTTTGTGGATCTCGCTTTCGTAGTAACAGCCGTCGAACCACTTCATATCGGCTTCACTAATGACGATGCCGCTGTGTTCCTGAACTGATGGTTGGTCTTTCTCGATTCCGACAGCGGGATAGAGAAGCGTTTGGTGAGAAATTGTAGGACCGTTGCGCTCGGCAGCCATGAGTGCAACGACCCCAGCGAGATTTCCACCAGCGGAGTCGCCTACGACCGCAATATCTCCAGTTCCGTTAATCGCATCTGGGTTCGTAGCCGTCCACTTTGTGGCGGCATAGGCATCCTCAACCGCTGCGGGGAAGGGATGCTCAGGAGCGAGTCGGTACTCAACAGAGAGAACGGCACAGCCGCTCTCTCGTGTAAGATGACGACAGAGCCAGTCGTGTGTGCCGATGCTTCCGAGGACGAACCCACCGCCGTGAAAGAAGACAACCGTGGGGAACGACCCGTCTGCGTCTGGGAGATAGAGGCGCGCGTTGAGATCACCTGTGGGACCGGGGATCGTTCGGTCGATGATCGCTCCGACGCTCGGGTTGTTGCGGTTTTGAATCAACATTGTCGCTCGGGAAACGAGACGGAAGAGCTTCAGACCGCGGTGACTGTGGGGAAGTGCGAACCGATTCTGACGTTCGATCGCTGCTTTTGCCTGCGGGTCAATCTCGTCGGCGTGCATAGTCGATTGTGCTGACAGTCGATATTAAATCACGTGACTTTGGCAGATTAAGAACACTCGTACATCTATTTGGCTATCTTCCTGATCGAGTAATTTCTTCTTCAGATGACCCGACGTTCATCGGATAACTTTATAAATTATTGATAAAAACTATCGAATTATGAAATATGAATTTGTGTTAATGATAGAATCTACATTTTTAAATCGGGAATAAAACACATACGTTCTGTGGTTTATACTAGTTTCTAACAACGTATTCTATTTTATATAACAACATAAGTTAATTTTGTATGGATTGTATGAGGTTTTTATAATCACACTTCGATAGAGGGGTGTGTACCATGTTTACCTAAGTTGTCCTCACAATAGATCTGCGGAGTATTCGGTTCCACGATTGGGACGATGGATGATCTCTATCGAATATATGTGGATAAAAATATCATTTGATGTAGTAAATACTCATTGACTGGAGCTCTGGATTGATGGTAAACAGGCTGGAGTACAGAATTAATAACACGATTGAAAATGAATGCTGGACTATGGGATGGTTTTTTGTAGTATATCGTACCTGGAGAGTTAATGATAAAATCCGCAAAACACCCTGTCAAAGCTATCTACACGATGGAGGAGATCACTGAGACCCTAGAAACATTGGACGGTGCACGGGCTTCTGCAATTACCGAGTTGGCGTCTTTTGGTTTGTACATGTAGAGTTTATTAGATGATGGAACAACATACAACTTGCTATGATCGCAGACGGTGTTATGAGGCATTATCTCGATGTCCACTGTCGAAGTCTGTCTGTTGAGCGCTTGAGATGGACACTGATGATCAGGAAAACACCTAATCTGTGCTGGTCAGCGTGCACCAGTAACACTGCATAAACGAATCTGTTCACGATAGGTGACGATATAACAACTGATTTAGATTCACTATTACAGAATAGAATCAGTAATTGAGGGAAGATACACCACCAGAAATCAATCTGTGTCACGCATCAATTTTTATCACGAAATGGCCGAATAGCACGGTCGCTCGTATACGTACTCGCCACTGACTGGACTTGAAATGAGCACCACACGCTATTCGATTGATGCTGTCCTCTGTCTCCGAACCATCAATGCTGTTTGTAATATTCTCCTCGTGAACATTGCTCTCGTGGAGTGAGACTAGGTTTACGACACTTACACTTGCCCATTACAGTAGTACGAGTGTCAAAGCGACTTCGAGTTCGAGGAGCGTTCATCCATATTGATGTTTACCTCGATTACATTCGCAGTTTGCATCACGAGTTCTGGGATAGACTCGTGGAACTGATCACCGCTCAGTCTCGTTGATGGCGCCGAGACGCTCAGTGCACCGAGCACCGACCCGCTTCGATCGTGAATTGGAGCGCCAACAGCTCGGAGTCCTTCAACTTCTTCGCCGTCGTTGACTGCGTATCCCTGTTCTCGAATCTCCGCAAGCGTCTCGTACAACGCTTCACGATCTGTGATGGTCGACTCAGTGATTTCCGGAAGTCCGTGCCGGTCGATGATCCGCTCGACTCGTTCTTCCGGGAGAAACGCGAGAATCGCTTTTCCCGTCGCCATCGAGTGGAGGTAGTTCGCACGTTGCTTTTTTGCGATCTGGTAGTCACTCCCGACAGCGTGTTCGCCCCGAACCTTACAGAGGTTGATGCCAAGTCCGTGTTGTTCCGTAGTCAGATGCGCATACTCGTCTGTTTCGGCGGCGAGTTTCTCTATTTCGGGTTTTCCGAGTCGAAAGAGTGAATTTTGGTTCCGGACGTGCTCGCCAAAAAGCAAGAACTGGAAACTGAGTCGATAGTCACCGTCATCTTTCACGACGTACTGCCGATCTTTCAACGTATAAAGGTGTTTGTAGATCGTACTCTTGGATAGATCCAGATAATCCGCGAGCTCCGTTACTCCTGCACCACCGAGTTCTTCGAGTGCATCGATGACGTCAAGAGTTGTCGTTACGGTCTTGAGACTCTGTGTCGAATTGCCGTCGTTTTGGTGGCGTGTCATACAGACACGCGATGTTCGTCGGAAATATAATCGTTTCCATATCGTGGAATTTGCGTTCGATGAAATCACCTCTACCAAGCCGTCTTCCAGCAACTAATCCGGTTACAAACAGTACTCACATCTCGAATCGAGATTATCGATAGAATGCGTCGCCATCCATTTACCAATCAGTGTTCCTCAAACATGGAATTATCGAAACCGTTGTGTTCGAACGTTTGGAGCCACGAGCGATGTGAAAACGGAGCTGACCGTACTATTAGCGTTTCCAATGTGGATAGCTCTCACAAATAGAAATAACAACGAGGTCCTATGAACGAAGTTGGTCAATTCCTGAAACCGAGTGATCACCGGTCGTACGATTACTCCTGTGACAGAGACAGGAGGGAACGTGCAAGCACTTGAGTACACTCCCTGCAAGCCCCCCAATCGGTCCACTCGCGGGGATTATGCGAGATACCATTCTCCGAAGGGGCAAAGAGGAGTCCAACGTCGGTGAACGGTGCTAACCGCATCGTGTCGTGAGCCGCCCCGGAGTGGAGGTCCATGGCTGAAATTTCAACGGCTTCTGCAGCGTCGTGAACGGACCGACGACAACGCTGGCTCATTTCCCTCGGTTCACGATGTCGAGGAAGCGAAAACGACGTTTCGACGTCGCGGTCGGTTTCTATCCGATCTAAAATTTCACGCACGCGTTCGATGAGTGACAGCATCGACTCATGAGAGACGTCCCTGATGTCGATGGTAAGGTCAACACGTCCAGGGATGACGTTCGGTGCATTCGGTGATACATCGAGTGATCCGACTGTTGCGACAGCTGTCGGTGCATCGTCCTCGCTAATTTGACGCGCTGCCGTTTCGATTTCGTGAACGAGCTCACTCGCTGCTGTCAATGCGTCGGTTCGATCAGGCATCAACGTTGTTCCCGCGTGGTTTGCTTTACCGTCGATACTGACTTCACATCGGGCGATTCCCGTTATCGTCGTCACTACGCCGACTGATACGTGCTGGGATTCGAGGCGAGTATCTTGTTCAATATGAAGTTCGAGCCACGAGTCCCACTCTTCAGGTTGGATGCGACCCTCACCAAGAAATCCAATCGAATCGAGCGCAGATTCAAGCGTCGTTCCAGTTTCGTCGGTCAATGCGTGTGCATCGCCGATGGAGAGCGACTCTGTCGTGACGGCAGATCCGAGAGCACCGACGCCGAACCGCTGTCCCTCCTCTTCGGTAAACGAGACAACCTCGACGGGTCGTCGAACTGAAACGTTTGCGTCTTGCATTGCACGAACGGCTTCGAGACCGGCGTAGACCCCGAGTGGTCCGTCGAAGATGCCGCCCTCTGGGACCGAATCGAGGTGACTCCCTGTCGCGATGGGTTTCGAACCGGGATCTGCCGTTTCAGGTATCCACCGTCCGACAATATTCCCCGCAGCATCGATTCGAACCTTCATATTAGCATCACGGAGACGGCTGACGAAATACTCTCTAGCGCGTTCGTCTGCGTTGGTTCCTGTCAAAACCGTTCGGGCGTGTCCCGGCTCAACGTTGACTTCACCAAACTGTGCGTTCTGCTCTAGGTCGTACTGGAGACGCTCCGCGTCAACCTGCATGGTCCGATTGACAGAGGGTGTGTATATGTGTCTTCCCTTCTCAACAGAAAGTATTTGTTTACAATATTACCATTCATCCCAATACAGCTGCATCATGGTTAATATGGTATGTTTTAACAAAGAAATTTTATATTTTCATGTCCGTGGATAGGAAGTTATATATAGTAATAATTGAACTGGATATTCGTAGGCATGTTACGATCATACATAGCAGGTATTGTCGTCGCATACATCATCGCGATGTTAGGCATCGGCGTATATTTCCACAAGAGAGGGATGAAAGATCTCGAAGACTTTTTCCTCGCCGGAAAAGGAGCACCATGGTATCTTGTCGCACTATCGTTCTTCGCAACGGCCATCGGTGCAGGCGGGACGATCGGATTGTCAGCTTCGACGTACGATGGTCAAAGTATCACGGCCTTCTGGAGCTTTGGAATCTCGCTCGCGAGTTTCTTTGTTGTTGCAGTACTTCTCGGCCATAAACTACCGAAAACGTCAAACATCACCATTCCAGCGATGCTCGAAGACCGATACGACGGGAAGACGCGTTTCGTTGCGTTGCCGTTCTATATTCTTCGGTTCGTGAGCACACTCGGTGCCCAGTGGTTGGCGGCAGGAACGATAATCAGCTTTCTGCTAGGAGATATCATAACCATCGAGCAGGCAGCCATCCTCGGTGCGCTCGTCATCACCGCATACACCGTCCTCGGTGGGATGGCCGCTGTCATGTGGACTGACTTCGTTCAGGGCATTATCCTCTTCGTCGGCCTCTGGCTTCTGGCAATCCTCGGCATCGCCGAGTTCGGCGGCGTGTCAGCGATGACCTCGGAAGTCACTCAAAGCGCACCGCAGGCGTTTGATCTCTTTGCGATGGAGTGGACGCTCATCGCAGGGTACATCATTACACTCGTCCCGAGCATGCTCGTGCGGCAGGGCTATCTGCAACGAGTGATGTCTGCACGAAGTCCCCGCGACGGCTTCATCGGTACGACGCTGAATGGAGTCATTGGTTTTGCGTACATCCCAATTCCACTGATTGTCGGAGCGATGGGCATCGTAATGTACCCCTCAATCGCCGACTCTCAACTTCTGATGCCGACAATGGCCGTCGACATCCTCCCGAACTGGCTCGCTGGCATTCTCTTGGCAGCACTCGCAGCGGCCGTCATGAGCAGTGGAGACAGCTTTCTACTCTCAGGTGCGTCGAACTTCGTCGAAGACATCTATCTCCAGTACGTGACTCCGGATGCCGATCAGGAGAAACAACAGAAAGCGTCTCGGGTTGCGGTCCTCGGACTGATGGTTCTCTCGCTGGCACTCGCACTCGTCGTTCCCGGAATCATTGACCTCATCGTCTTCGGTGCGGTCGCACTGACTGGTGGCGTTCTCGTGCCGTGGCTCGCCGCGTTCTACTGGCCGCGTGGGACATCCGACGCCGCGTTCTGGAGCATCGCTCTCGGTGCCGGTCTTACCGTTGTGTGGTGGTGGGCTGGATGGTTCGCAGACACCGCAGAGTTCATGGGTCTGCACCCTATCTTCGTCGGCCTCCCATTATCTATACTGCTGTTCTTTGGCATTTCGCTCGCTCAGGAACCGGAATACGAGAAAGTGATGGCCGCAGCTGAAAAACACAATCTCGACAGTCTGAAGCAAAGAACCCAACAGGCAATGGGCGAACAATCACCGACCGACAGTATCGTTCCTGACACCGACTAATGGATATGTTCCAAAAACGAATAATCGAAATCAACTATGACAGAAGATGATGACTCAGTGTGGACAGAGACGACCTCGCTAGTGGATATCCGTCGCGACTTACACGCACATCCGGAAGCCGGGTGGAAAGAGTTTCGAACGACTGCTCTCGTCGCATCGGAGCTTGATCGATTAGGTTTCACGCTCCATCTCGGAGCCGAGGCGATGGCGGTCGACGAACGGCTCGGCGTTCCGGATGAAAGTGAGCTCGCTGCAGCACGCACACGCGCTCGTGACGAGAACGCTCCCGAAGCGATGCTAGAGCGTATGGGTGCTGTCACCGGCCTCGTCGCGGAGAAGTCCTACGGTGATTCCGGCCCTGTCGTCGGCATCCGAGTCGATATGGATGCACTCGAACTCGTAGAGACTCGTGCGGAGTCTCACCATCCTGTCCGTGAAGGGTTCGTCAGCCGACATCCAAAGGAAATGCACGCATGCGGACACGATGGGCACACAGCGATCGGAATCGGTCTCGCTCGTGAACTCGACGACCAGTCGGCATTCGACGGGACCTTGAAGCTGTTCTTCCAACCGGCAGAGGAAGGCGGCCGTGGGGCGATTCCTATGAGTCTGAGCGGTCACGTAGATGACGTCGATTGTTTCGTCGCACTGCATCTCGGTCTCGGCAACGCAACCGGGACAGTCATCGCGGGGTATGACCGTCCTTTGTGCAACTGTAAGTTCACCGTCCAATTCCGTGGGCAGTCTGCACACGCTGGCCACGCTCCCGAAGCAGGTGCCAATGCCCTGCAAGCAGCGACGACAGCGATTCAGAACCTCTATTCGATTTCGCGTCACAGTGCTGGTGCATCACGGGTGAATGTCGGTGGAGTCACGTCCCCGAACGGGCACAATGTCGTCTCCGATCATGCCGAAATGATGATTGAAGTTCGAGGAGAAACTGCAGAGATCAACCAGTACATGATAGATGAAGCCCGACGAATTACAACTCATGCGGCAAAAATGCACGATGTCGCACACGATATCGAGACGTATGGGAAAACAACGACTTTCGAATCGGACGACGAAATGATAAACAAAGTGTCTACGTCAGCATCTACTGTCGACTCGGTCACAAATGTTTTGAGGCACGAGCAGTTCGGTGCGAGCGAAGATGCATCGTATCTCATCCGACGAGTTCAAGAACAGGGAGGAAAAGCGACGTTCGTCGGAATTGGAAGCGATCATCCGGACGGACACCACACACCTCACTTCGACATCGACGAAGATTCGATTCGGATTGGCGTCGACGTCCTCACAAAAACTATCAGCCGTCTCTGATACTTTAGCTTCACACTGATATAGTTAGCCAGTATATCGAACGGGTGTTCACTACGTGCGGCGCGAACGCTCACTGTCGACGAGCCGTGGCAGACGCACGATTTGGCGGATCAGTACGAGTCGCCGGTTGTCATCGTCACGCCGCTATTGTATACGACCGACGACTTACGGTGAAAACACAACAAGAGACCCGAACGATCCATCGTGTCGAAGCACTCGGATAGCATCCAAATCCACATGTGTTCACGATAGGTGGACGATCGATTTTGCGCCTCCCTTCGTGTCTAATAATCTGACAGTCGCATCCTCACAATCACTACTGTAGCTAGCGAGAACGACCTGATTGTTTGCCCGATTGCAGATCTCAGACTGTCGCTCCAGAACCCGAAGCCTGACTGCTTTCGGGCCGGCGAAATTGGTGACCTGAACTAGGTCACTCATGCCACACAATAGAAAATGACGATGAGTGCGCATGTCTGCATCCGATGGTTCTGATTGTTGAGTAGAGCGTATGTGTGATGCTCAGTGCGCGACCGGTTCACCGATCGTATTTGTAATAGGGGAACCATAGTATTAATGAATTAGAAATAATAACTCGATACTCCTGTTGGAAACGATAGATATTTTTGACACCTATGTTTTCATATAGGGTATCGCGTAAGGGTGCGACTGGTATCGGCCAGGTATCCTTCATTGCGCACAGTGTCGGACTGTGCAACATTGAATTTCGCTAACACGGCGTCTGTCTGACAGACAGTGGTGATAACTCAAGATTGGTGAACCACTATCGTTTGGATCGTGTCTAAATAACGCGCCCACTGCAGTGTATTGCACTGTGAAGTGTCTGTTATTCGTATGCCGGATTTACCTTGGCTACTGTTGAATAATAGTACTAAAATCAGAATATCGGCTATCATTAATACTCAACTGGCATAGATGGTTGTTAGTCTATCTCCATATCTAAAATAACCATAATTATTATTTCTTTGGAAGAAATATTGTGGGAATTATGGAATGCAATCATCGACAGCGGTATCTATGAAATGTCTCCAAGCAAATCTATTGAGTGAATAATTCTAATTAGATTCATGCGGAATCGAGCAAAAATCGTACATCTCAGTAAAAATTGTTTGTGAAGTGAAATATAGGGCTGTGAATCTTCCGAATCTAGTGACGGCGATGCTCTCGTGTAACACTCTCATCGCAGCAAATCCAGTACGAACACTATTCGAACCTACGTGTTCTTGGGATACGGTTGACTAGCTCAATCGGATGGACCGACCGCAGTCGATCGGTTTGGTGGCTGTGCTGATTCGATTGAATAGATCAAACTACCAGTAAACAGTACAATACTTCCAACGATAAACAGAACACTGAGTGGCGAGGCAGAATCGACGAACACCCAGTAGAGTGGTGCTGCAACAGATGGACCAACAGCGAGCACAGCAATTTTGGCAACGAGCGGTCCACAGCACCCACAGGTACACGACCCGACGATGGCTGCCGTTCCGGCGGCACCTTCCGTCATTCCAACGCGTTCATTGCGACGCCAGTGTCGGGCAATGAGCGCTGCGTTCAAACCGATGAGTACACTCACTGACCCAACGAGAATCATCTGCCCAGGCGAAACTGCCACAAAGAGCGGGATATGTGGGAGAACGATTTCGAGTGTGGGCCACGTGACGATCTGGTAGATCACCGGAAGGACAACGATTGTCGTCTCGTGGGGTCCTCCAGGTTCCGAGAAGAATGAGAGAAATCCAGTTATCGTGAGGAAGAACAATGCTGTTATGATTCCGATACCGATCCCAAACCGACGAGCAACGGGGTCACGCAAGACTGCACGAAGCACGTCGCTTGCATCGGTCCAGATAATATACCCGACGAAAAAAGGTGTTCCTACAACGAGGGCATATCCGAGTGGATGAGAGTCGCTCGCCGGACCAGGAACGAGATACGGATACGAAATCCATATTCCCATCAAGATTCCAAGGAACGTGTAACGAGGTCGACTCGGCCATCGAATCCAGCCGACGATGAAACTCAGCACCGAAATTAGGAGCCCGGCAACCAACGCTAGTGGTTGATACCACGAACGGGGGAAAGGAATGGTTCTTGCAGTGTATGTAGGATCCGGAGACAGTCCATCGAAGAGAATCGCTCCGAACGCCGTCACGACGATGCCGGCGAACGCGCCATAGATTGCGACCGTCGGAGAAATGCGTCCAATTCGTTTGAATCCAACAGCTCCACACAGGACAGATCCCCCGATGAGCGCGAGAAAGATCCCGTGTCCCGGAGAAAGTCCAGCGGTCTCTGTCGCAGTGTGTGCTGCTGCGACAGGGATTTGTGTGAGAGCGAACGCAAACCAGATGAGGACAGCAAGTGGCCACACCGGTCCCTGATAGCGCGATATGGCACTCGTATGCTCCTCACCCCTTTGCTGTCGTTCCTGTACCATTACTGACCATGCGAACATTATCTATCGAGTTACTTCTACCTACCTAATTCAGCCAAGAGCCTGATATCGTAAGCTGTAGCGTCTGGGACATTTCACTGTTGATTCGCTCTAAACCACCATCCAGATTTTTAGAGGTTTCTAATTCATCCAGACATCACATAGCAATTTTCACACGAACCACAGCGAAGACCCTGTAACTCAGCACCGATAGCGCAAACTCAGAAGTGATAAATATAGTATACTTTCAATCCTGGATTTATGATATGTTTGTGAAATAACCGGGTTACAGAGATTACATCTGCCTGAAGGCATAAGGATTTAAAAGCTGAACTGGTGTCTAGAAACATTCTAATACCCGATCTGAATCGAATATCTATATTGATAGCTATACAACTGTAACGGTTGGGATCGATACTATATTGTATCTGTGTCTATCTAAAATTTATTATTTATATCTAATATTATATTACCAACTATATACAAGCATATCGATTCATTCACCTCACTGTTGGATTATATTGAGTTATCCGTGACGATCCTCGTCGATTCATCGATCACCACTGTCTGGGAAATGGTGAAATAGCGAGTCATCATATGAATCAATAGGGTGAGTACGAGTGGAGGACTTCGATATCGTAGTAATCGGTGGAGGGACGGGGAACAAAGTTGCGCGAGCGGCTGCAGAAAGTGGACGGACAGTAGCGCTAATCGAGCGTGGGCCGATCGGTGGAACCTGCGTGAACCGCGGATGCAACCCTTCGAAGACGCTGATCCAGCACGCAAAGATTGCTGAGACGATCAAACGTGCGAACGAGTTTGCCATTAGTGCCCGAATTGAGGAAATCGACTTTACGGAAATCATTCAGAATGTCGTTGCGTCGGTGGACGAAAAGGCGGCTGACATGGAACGTGCTGATGAAGCCCACGAAAACATTACCCTCTACCGCGAAGAGGCGCGGTTCGTCGGTGAGCGAACGCTCGATGTCGGCGGAAACGAAGTCCGCGGATCGAAGGTCATCATTGCTGCTGGAACACGCCCGTTTATCCCATCAATCGAGCAAATCGATTCAGTTCCATACCTTACTAGTCGGGAGGCGTTACGGCTCGAAACCCAGCCCGAGCACCTCGTCATAATCGGTGGTGGGTATATAGCAGCGGAACTTGGACATTTTTATGAAGCACTTGGTACCCGTGTTACCATCATTGGTAGCAAACCACTCCTCCTCTCGCGCGAGGACGGTGATGTCGCTGAGACCTTCACCGAAATTGCCCGTCAGCGCCACACCATTCACACCGGATACACCGCAACAGCCGTCGAATATCAGCAGCAATCGAGTAGCGACGAGATCAAGATTCACGCTGAGAACCAGAGCGGCGAGACAGTATCGATCACCGGGGACGCATTGCTCGTTGCAACGGGTCGTCGGCCCAACACTGACACGCTTGATCTTGAAACGGCAGGGATCTCTCTCACAGATCGCGGATTTGTCGAGACAGACGAGTTCCTCGAAACGTCTGCCGAGAACGTATGGGCGTCGGGCGATATCGCGGGTAACTATCAGCTCAAACACGCCGCCGACCACGAGGCGAAGTACGTCATTGCGAACGCCGTCCACGGCAAACACCAGTCCGTTACATACCCCGGAATGGCGCATGCGGTGTTCACCGTGCCGCAGATCGCCAGCACCGGAGCGACCGAGGAACAACTGCAGGATACTGGTCGGGAGTACGTCATCGGACGTTGTGCGTTCGCTGACACGGTAATGGGTAGGGCGTTGAAGGACCACGACGGGTTTGTCAAGGTGTTGGCTGCTCCTGATACGGGTACCGTACTCGGGTGTCATATCATCGGTCACGAGGCGTCCACACTGATTCATGAGGTAAGCGTCGCGGTTGCGAGAGGAACGGGTACGGTCGAAGACATTACGGACGTGATCCATGTCCACCCAGCACTGAACAAAGTAGTACTGGAGGCGTTCGAGGATGTGGCGGTCGATCGCTAACACGAACAACAGCCAACTGTTTGGACAAATTGGTCCTTAGCTAAGATTATAAATTATTGCATTCGATCCGAATCAGTTTCCCTTACATCGCATTCTCAATCGACAATAAGAGCGCATCTTCGCTCAATGCTCCGTCGTACCGTGATCCGTTGATAAAGAACGTTGGCGTTCCGTTGACCCCGCTGTGAATTCCACTCTTGAAATCAGCTCTAATCTGCTCTTCGTATCGATGTTCAACAAACACGCTGCGTTCGAATTCGTCTCCATCCAGTCCCAACTCGTCGGCATACCCACGTAGGTCATCGTCTTCGAGTGCGTTCTGGTGCTCATAGAGATGGTCGTGCATTTCCCAAAATTGTCCCTGTGCACCCGCTGCTTCCGCCGCTTCTGCAGCGCGCACCGCGTATGAGTGCATCTGTTTCAGCGGGAAATTTCGGAACACGAATCGAAGCTTTGGTCCCATCTTCTTTCGAATCGATCGAATGATGGGATACATCCGACCACAGTAGGGACATTCGTAATCTCCGTACTGAACCAACGTGACGGGAGCATCTGCAGGACCTTGTGTATGATCTGTCTCGTCAACCGATCCTATTAAGGTAGCATTATCAGAGATTGATGTTTGATCGACCATTTTCATTCCTCCGCTTCAAGTGCCTCAAGGACTTGCAAAATGCCGTTCGCTCCTGGGTTGACATCGAGAGGAGAGAGATAATTCCATTGAATTTCCCCCGTACCGTCGATAACAAAGAGCGCGCGCTCGGACGTTCCGTCTTCTGGTCGATACACACCGTAGGCTTTCGCCACTTCGCCCTTTGGCTCAAAATCTGCGAGGAGCGGGAACTGCAGAGCTCTGTCGTTCGAAAATGAGTCGTGAGACCAGACACCGTCGACAGAAATACCCAATAGCTGAGCATCATACAGATTGAATTCTTCGAGTAATTCGTTGTATAGCGCCATTTGGTCGCCACAGACGGGACTCCAGTCGGCAGGATAAAACGCAAGGATCACGCGTTGATCACGAAAGTCGTGTAGTGAAAGTGTTTGATCTGGCGTCGAATACAGAGTGAAGTCGGGAGCTTTCGTTCCCGCTGCAAGTGGCTGCGTCGGATACTGTTTTTCAGGACAGTCAGCCACTCCGCAGGTAGCAAACTCCCACTCGTATTCTGATTTGCGCATAAGAACCAACTCAGATATTTGTTAGCTATTAATACGTATATCTGTTGTGGGAACTGAACTGCATCGAAATCGGCAATATCTAAACTATTTCGGTTCTAATTATTACCACCCGATTTTGGTTTGTTGGCGATTGCTCATTGTCCGACTGATTTTTGAGGTCCTACGCTACCTCACGAGGTATAGCTCTCGACAGTGGTATGGATGAATCGGTAGCTCAGGTTCAGATGTCGAATTGTGCAAGTCACAACAGAGATTGGAACCCTCACGGACTGTACGACACTACTGTCTCTGTTCGATACGTAAGCATACAGACGAAGTTGGCTGCGTATTCCTCTCTCTGTAAGCCGGGACAACCAATGCAACATCGCAAGGACGTGCCTGTCGATACATCGTCGATGCGATAGCTTGGTGCTGCCTCTATTTTCACAATATGAGATACGAATTAGCAGAGGTGATCCGTGGATGTCGTTGATCGCCCACTAGTGGTCAGTTCGCCGTCAAACATCTCCTGTAGGTAGCTTGTAGTAGATGCTTGCATTTACAGCCGTACAAATGTAATGATCTTGGCGAATAACGGACAAAGAGGTGTGCCACAGTACTGATCGAGCAGCAAAAGTCGACAGAGCCCGCCATAATCTGTAGCAATTTGGTTGGGGTGCTACGAAGGAATTTCATTTGAAACAGCGTCTCAATCGGTGATTCAATATCTCTTGAACATTCTCGATCGCCACGATCCCGAGCGGAGGTACTCAGATACAGTCCGTCTTCGTCTGCTAATTAGTTCGTCTCTGGTTCTGTGGTTCTCTCATTATCGGTTGTAGTCTCGTCATCACCGCCGTCAGTGGCGGTCGTCTGGAGGCGGCGTGCGTGCCATTCGAACTCAGGTGATGTCATACCGTACTCTCGGAAATTCCACGGATCTTCACCGACTTCAGGCCCTTCGTACCACGAGACGACGAAATTCCACAGCCAGATAACCGTCCCGATCGCCATGAGGAACGCCCCGAAGGTAGCAATCTGATGGAGATTCTCGACGAGGAGCGAGAACGGAGCGCCGTCAGGGAGTGCATAGGTCGCGTATCGGCGGGGCATTCCCTCATAGCCCAACAGCAACATTGCAAAGAACGTGATGTTGGATCCGAGCATCCAGAACCAGAAGTGCCACCGTGCGAGTGTCCGCTGATACATCCGACCAGTGAAGATCGGATACCAGTAATATAAAGCAGCAAAGCCAGCGAAGGCGATCGCACCCATAACGATGTAGTGAAAATGACCAATGACGTAATAGGTGTCCGTGAGAATGAGATCAACGGGAATGGCCGCAAGGAAGACTCCGGTCACACCACCGATAATGAAGTTCGAGACGAAACCGATACAGAACAGCATCGGTGCGGTCAATCGGAGATTCCCATCCCACATCGTCGTAATCCAGTTGAACGTCTTCACCGCACTCGGGATCGCAATGGCGAGTGAAACCGCCATGAAGCTCAGCCGGATACGCGGATCGATGCCGGTCGCAAACATGTGGTGTGCCCACACGCCAAACGACAGCACACCGATCGCCAACGTGGAGTAGACGATGAACTTGAAGCCGAACAGCTTCCGGCCCGCAAATTTCGGAATCACGAGACTCACAATACCCATCGGTGGCAGTACAATGATATACACTTCGGGGTGCCCGAAGAACCAGAATAGGTGCTGCCAGAGAAGCGAGCCACCACCGTTGGCTGCGAAGAACGTCGATCCAAAGTTCCGGTCCAGCAGCAGCATGATCAATGCGCTCCCGAGCAGTGGGAACGCAAATAGGACCAGTCCCGATTGGGTGAGGATCGTCCACGAGAATATATCGAGGCTTGCCCAAGTGACATCCCTCGATCGTTCGGTAAAGATAGTGGCGATAAAGTTGATCGCACCCATTGTCGTCGAAACACCTGTCAAGTGGAGGCCGAGGAGAAAGAGATCTACACCGGGATTGACCTGCTGGGCCGAGAGCGGTGTGTACATCGTCCAACTCGTTTGGGATGCTTGAATAGCACCACCGGTTGCGGTATCGAGAAAGAAACCTCCCCAAATGAGCAATGCACCTGGCGGAAGTAGCCAGAACGCAATGGCGTTGATCCGTGGAAACGCCATGTCGTCTGCGCCGATGAGCAACGGAATGAAGTAGTTCCCAAGTGCTGCGATGATCGGCGTCGCAAATAGAAACAACATGGTGGTCCCGTGGCTCGTCATCAACGCGTTATACAAGTTCTCTCCACCGAATCCGGCGAGCAGATCCATCTCTGGCGTCATGAGCTCTGCACGCAGCAAGAAGGCGGCAAGTCCAGCCCACATAAAGGCAATGAGGGAAAAGGCACCGTAGAGCATTCCAATGTCCTTGTGATCGACCGTCGTCAACCAACGAATGAGGCCGGACGGCTTTTCTTCAGAAATATACCCCGTCTCGTCACTGACAGCGGTGCCTCCGCTGGTAAGTGGCGTGTACGATCGCCAGTCCTCCATGCGAGAGAGGGCCAAAGCCACCCCTACGAGAAAGAGACCCATGAATATAGTCAGCGCGAGCTGTGCTGAGAGGTCCATATTTACCCTTCGGTACTGGTGGATTAGAAAGGTTGTGTCCGCTACGATTACATTATCCATCCAATGACTGATTTTATCGACGACGTCTAATACTGAGTCGCTTTATCGATGAGACTCATCTATACGAATGTCTCTTGTGGTGTTCTCTGACTAGCTGACTTCTATTGGCCATGCTTTGCTAGACACCGATTGAGGATCAAAATGGTATAGGTGAATCGAAGTGAGATACATAGACTATAGAACTATATGCTCATTTAGCACTACTATCGATCGTCTGCTCAAACGTATTTTCAAACGAACGCGGCCAGCAGACACGAGACGCTGTCAAATGGTTGCTGCAGTCGTGACGAGTGGAACGAGGACCATTTCGACTGTTGGGAATGCTTCCAGTCTGAAGTCTGTTTCTGTGAATCGATACCGACTGTTTTCACGGTTCGTACTGTGGGTAGGCGTCCCTACACCGAAGTATTGACGTAACGAATCAGACTGCTTGTTAGTACTGAGGACGATCAGTACAAGTACATCTCTTGACCCTTTAGTTTGAGTAGATATTTCTGAGTGATTCCTCTATGAATGCACCCATTATGCGAGCAGTGAATATCAGCACATTTCTTTGAAAGTCAGTTTCTTGACGCCCGTGTTCACATCGACCCTGCTAGATCTACTGGGAATGCGCCATTCTGTTTTGCTCAGGTTGTTATCGGAAATAAAGAACGAACGCAGAAGTCTCTCGTCAGCACATTCTCGAAAGATGACTGGCTGTGACTATTCCATTACTCTGGCTGAATCGATGGGCACAAAACGAGTCAGCACCAGTGCAACGACGGGCACGGTACCGATGTGTCGATAGCTACGAAAGGTCACTCTGTTCGAATCGTCGATACGCCAGCCCGAGCGGGACGACAAGCCAGAACCCGACGATCACCCAGCCGAACCACGGATCAAGGTAGAACGGAATTGGCTCTCTCACGATACTAATCTCCATGAACGCTCTTCGTGGATTGATTCGTTGGAGGAGCGTCGTCCAATTCGGTGGTGGCGTGGGCTCTCCAGACATTGGAGGCGGGTGAACGAACCGCATGATGGATCCGGTCACGAGATCCCACATGAACGAAAACAGGACGGTCAGTCCGAGTGCGCCAATTGCGGCTTTCATCGACGACCGCATCGCTGTCGAGAACGCCATAGCGATCGCCACGAAGATGATTCCAAACAGGGTAATTTCGCCAGCAGCGAAGAGAAACGCCGGTAGCGAGAAGAGGTTAGTGAACAGGATTGTCTGGACGCCGACGAGGGCGAATCCGACGGCCATCGTCACGACAATAATCACCGACCGGCCAAGGAACTTCCCGAGCATGAGCTCCAATCGAGAGTGTGGCAGCGAGAGCAGTAATTTGAGGCTGCCCGATTCGCGCTCGCCGACGATTGCTCTGTAGCCGATCATCATGCCGAGAATTGGCACGACGACGCCCAACATCCCGACGATACCGTCGAACAGTATGTCGAATGTCCGTTCTTCACCGAGCCGCGAGCGATGGTAGTGAAACAGTAGCGTTGTGAACCCGACGAAGAACGCCACCATCACCTGAAGTGTCCGTGCTCGGACCGCATCTTCGAAATCCTTCTTCGCTATAACGAGCGTACTCATCTTCGATCGACCTCAATTGTGCTTGTCATTCGTGTATTCATTGGTTTTTCGTGAGCCATTGCTGTCCTGCCAGTCCGAATAGGCCGATTGATCCGACGAGCGAGCCCAGCCGCAACGCGACCGCCTGCTGTGGTGGTCGTGGTTCGATGCGCATGAGTTGAACTGGATGGTACCGACCGTTGCGTTCGACCTGCACGATGGTTACGACAGACAGGAGGCGTCTCATGTCACTCTGCGCATCAATCTGTCCGTTCGCGGGCTGAGCGTTCGTCTCGCTCTCGTTCGGGACGAACGACGCCCACGGCTCTGGAGGGCTGTCGATCGGGACGGTCTCGGCTTCAAACGACTTTTTGCCTCGTGGGAGTTCCTCGAACCACTGTTGTGCATCGGACGAGAGGTTCTGGTATCGTACGATCTCGCTTGCGACCTGTTTGGGTTGGCTGCTGGCGTTCGGATCCCGAAGCACTTCGACCGCAGGGTCCTGAGCGGGCACGGGCGAGACAATCGGGAAGACAAACAGCACTAGCGCGAGAACCAGCACGCTGCTGAGGAAATGGCGATGATTCACGCCAGATCACTCCGTTCGAACCGCACGTACGCTAGTCCAAGCGGGAGAACCAGCCACACTCCAATGATGACGACCGCGAACCACGGTTCGAGATAGAATGTATTGGGTTCGACGCCGAACGGTGTGACGTCTTTGAACGCGTTGCGTGGATTCAACCGCTTGATGAGATAGTACCAGTCGGGGAGTTCGGACACCGGTCCAACGGCGCTGTTCTCCGGTGTTCGTTCCACGAACGACTTTGTGAGGGTAAGCACCGAGTCCCAGAGGAACACGAACAACAACGTGAGGCCGATCGCTCCCCACATCGCCATCATCGACGTCCGCATCGCTGTCGAGAACGCGATGGCAATTGCGACGAACGTTACTCCGACGATCGCCATCTTCACAGCAGCCATCGCATACACAGATAATGAAAACAGTTCGGAACTGGCGGCGAACTGCACCCCAACGAGGGCAAAGCCGATGAGTACCGAGAGGACGACGACGGCTGATCGCCCGAGGAACTTCCCGAGCACCACGTCCCACCGCGTGTGTGGCAGCGTGAGCAACAGCTTGAGACTCCCGGACTCGCGCTCTCCAACGATTGCCTTGTAGCCCAGCATCGTTCCCAGCACTGGAACGAGTATGCTCACGCCTGCAGTGATCTCGGAAGCGACACGCGCTGGGTCTCTGATCGCTGCGAGTCGTGCGCTTGACGCCATATACAGCTGATAATAGACCACCATCGCCAACACCGCCGCAAACAGTGTCGCTACCACCATCAGCGCCCGCGATCGGATCGCGTCCTCGAACTCCTTTCGAGCGACCGTGAGCGTGCTCACCGCCGATCACCGCTACGTCTAACAATCATATCGGGCTGAAAATGTCACCAATAGGTGCTGACAGAAGATATAGCTGTAAATATTTCGATCTAGATCCTGCTCACTATCCACGCAGCATGCCGTTTCGAACGAATCACATCGAATAATAATTACTTACAAGCGTGACGCATGACTGCTTAGCTCGATGTCGATCCACCCATTACTTGTCGGTTGGATACCATCCCTACCTATGCAATGGTGTCCGTTCGATCGTTCGATCGCTTCGAGGTGGTGCTGAGATGTGGCCGTGGTCGCACGCAGCGGTTGGTTATCTCTGTTACTCGCTCGGTACGCGTCTCGTCGGTCGCCGGCCGACCACAGGCCCGACAGTGGCTGTCCTATTCGGTGCACTCCTCCCGGATCTCGTGGACAAACCGCTCTCGTGGGTCTTTGGGCTAGTTCCGCAGGGATACGCGGTTGCTCATTCGGTGCTCCTTGCCGTTCCACTCGGAATCGCTGCGCTCGTGCTGACACACCAGCACGATCGTCGCCTACTTGGTATTGCCTTCGTCGTCGGCTACTGGTCACATCTACTGGGCGACGTGCTGTTCGGGGTATTGCGGTCAAATCCACACGCGTTCGGGCGTGTACTCTGGCCGATCGTCACGCTGCCTGCGTATGAACAACCCGTGCTCACCCGCCTCGGCGACTACGTCTCGGTGTTCACTGGCTTTCAGTCAACCGACGATGCAATGATCGTGATCCTTGGGGCAAGCGTGGTTTACGTAACGATTGGCGTCTGGATCTTCGACGGCCGTCCCGGGCTAACACCGATACGGCAGGCACTAGAGCGATCATTCGACGGCCCGACCGACGGCAACGAGTGATCCTCACGTGGTCTGGGACAGTTCGCTGGTCTACTCAATGAACTGCTCTTCGAGCGACCGCTCTTCGGTGCTGCAATCCTCGGTGCGAGCACGCTTCTGAATCGTCGACAACACGTTCCCTTTCACATCGATAGTCGCTTCGATCGTGATCGCTGATCGATTGATAACAACAGATACAATAGATTCTTGTTTCACGGCACATCGACATTTCAACGATGTCGGTACTTGATACGGATGCTGTGGTGCGTTCTTCTCTCCTGTCTACGCTTCGAAGGTCCATTACAACGTTAGCACCGTAAAGGATTGTTGTATGGCGTAGGAATAACGATAAACGGATGTCTGTAAGCCTCTCAGGCCATCGATACGCAAATCTGATACAAAATCACAATTGAGAACAAGTACACCAACAGATACCAACAGATACAGTCGTATGTGGGCTGAAAACAGCAGATTAATATAGTGTAGTGACAAACAAGATTTCTGAGATGGAGACGAACAATCGTAATATTATCAGTGACATAGAAGGCCTCAGGGCAGCCCCTGATTGGGCCGGATTCTAACAATATTAAATAAGTGATTTAACACAATGGAAAATTGGTCCAACGCATCTTCTATCGGACGACGGTCAATTCTCAAAACGATCGGGGCGACAGGAGCACTGGCCGGGATTGGTGGAGCTCAGGCAAGCACTCTTTCTGACACCCAGCGTGCCCAACAATCAACAGAGGGGACGACACACGATCTTTTGGTTCGAGGGGTCGGCGACCCCGCACGCTATCAGTTTACCACAAGCGGAACGGTCTCCGGGACCGGTTCACTCGAATCGAACGACAGTGTTGATGGGAACAGAGGTTCAGGGAGAGTTGCCTGGGGAGACGACCGTTTCCGATTCACCGGTGAGATTCTCTCGTTTGAACTGCTCGAGGGTAGTGCCGACGATGTCAATGTGTTCGTCGACGGCCAGAAGGTATCACTCACGGAGCTGAACGCCAGCGGGGCTTCGGCAAGGACGCTCACAGTCGATGAGCCGTGGCAGACGTACCAACTAGCGGGTCAGTACGAGTCGCCGGTTGTCATCGCCTCGCCACTGTCGTATGCCGGGTCTAATCCGTGTCACGTCCGATTACAGAATGTCTCCAGCGAAAGCTTCGACGCCCGTATCGAAGAGTGGGACTATCTCAACGACATTCACTACGACGAGACCGTCGGTAGTCTTGCGATTGAGTCCGGAACACACGGATTAGACAACGGAAGTACCGTCGAAGTTGGTCGCACGCTTGCCGATCACACGTGGTCCAGCGTGTCGTTCGATCAGACGTTCGACCAAACGCCTCTCGTGTTCTGTCAGTCAGAGACCATGCAAGGCAACCAGGCGATCGTCACCCGCGTCTCGAACGTTTCGTCTGAGGGATTTGACGTAAAAGTCCAAGAGGAAGAGGCAAACGGTTCACACAAGGTCGAATCCCTCGGATACGTCGCCATCGAACCCGGTGTTGGAACCTTACACGGGATGGCATTCGAGGCGGGTCGGACGACGATCGATGGGCACTGGCACAGTCTCTCCTTTGAGAATGGGTTTACGAATCCCGTCTTCCTCGCGGGGATGCAGACGTACAACGGCTCGAATCCGGCTGGGCTCCGTCACCGAAATCTCTCGGAAACGAGTGTCACGGTGAAAGTGGACGAAGAACGGAGTCTTGACGACGAGATGTATCACATAGAGGAACAAATCGCATATTTAGTGCTTGAGTCGAACGAGACTCCGCTGTACGTTGGCGAGACGATTCCGGAGATGCCGCACGCTCCGCACGGTGCAACGCTTCCGACGGGCACGAATTTCCATCCGTCGGACGCCACGCCCGTGTTGCGAGCCAGTGACGTGACCGACTACGGAGCCGTTGATTACGTTGCGGATCCGTTCATGTTCGTCGAGGAGGGCACGTGGCACATGTTCTTCGAGATCGTCAACGAGAATCGGAGGCCGGACGCCCCGATTGGGCACGCTACCAGTTCGGATGGATTACACTGGACCTACAACCAGGTCGTGCTCACGAAGCGATACCACACATCCTTCCCGCTCGTCTGGAAATATCAGAACGAGTATTACATGTGCCCACCGACGGGAAAGAAAGTAGAGCTGTACAAAGCCCAGCAGTTCCCCACCGACTGGACGCATATCGGCAACGCGATCGATGTCGACTACTATCCCCACGATCCGACGTTCGTCCGGTACAAGGGGCGGTGGTGGCTGTTCACCGAGCGGGGCAACGAGAACGTAATGGTGTATCATTCGACGGATCTCGAACGCGAGGGGTGGATTCCACACGAGGGCAACCCCGTCGTCACGGATCGGCTCCAAGCAGGCCGACAAGGTGGCCGACCAATCGTCGTTGACGATCGACTGTTCCTCTACTTCCAGGACTCTGTCGAAAACTACGGAGACGCCGTCAGGTGCTACGAGGTGACCGACCTCTCACCATCTACGTACGCCGATCAAGAGGTCTCCGGATCGCCCGTGCTCCACGAGTTCGGCAGCGACTGGGCGAACGATGGAATGCACACGTTCGATCCGTGGTGGCTCGGACCGGGGAAGGGCTGGCGGTGTGCGGTCGATGGGGTTCGTGCGCAGGAGTCAAGCGAGGATCTGTGGACAATCGGTATCGTCGATATCCCACCCACTGGATAAGCTATCCGGATAAAAAAATCGATATCTCAAGCTTCGAATCAACTGGAGTGACTCGCCACCGAACGTGGGTGATAGTGACTCACTGCATATTAGCTCTGGTTCGCATCGGCGAGCTGAGTACGATCGCTCTCAAGGATGTTCTCCGACCACCGCCCACGAACGAAAAAGACAGTTCCAGCGATGGCTGCAATGACATTCGAGAGAGCAATGCCGTACCACACCCCTGTTGCGCCGAACCCGACGACAACGACCAACCCAATTGCGATCGTTGCCCGCATTCCCCATAGCGTTCCCACCCCGAGCGCCATGGATAACTCCGTCGAGCCAGCACCGTAGAATGCCCCATTCATGATATGGAACGCTGCCATGATAGCCCACGTGGGTGCGATAATCCGAAGATAGTCAACGCCGTACCGAACAACGGCGTCTGCTTCTTGTCCTGTGATGAAGAGGTTTACAATTGGTTGCGCGAACCAAACGGTCGCTGCACTGACACCGATGAAGATCGTCGCAAAGAGCGCAATGGCGACATACACCGTTCGTCGAGCACGATCGGGGCGAGAGTTGCCGAGGTTCTGACCCACCATCGTCTCGACTGCCATTCCCATGGCAATGGTCGGGAACCAGACGAGTGTCGTAAACCGATTCCCAATACCGTACGCGGCAACTGCGTTTACCCCGGCGAGTGCCGCAAGTGCAGTCATGACCGTCACCGAAACCGCCTGTGTGCTCTGATCGATACTCGCTGGAATGCCGATTCTGAGAAGCTTCCAAATCGATTCCAGATGGAGCCGGAGGTCCGACATCGTGAGATGGAGACCAGTTCGCCCACTGAAGAGCAGCCACAGCCCGACGGCCGCAGCTAACCCTCGTGAGAGAACCGTTGCAACAGCAGCTCCTTCGACACCAAATCCAGCGAACCCAGTGACAGCGAACAGCCACGCCTGTAGACTACTGAGCCCAAACCATGCAAACAGGGGGTTTCCCTCGAATCCAAGAAGGAAGAACGGATCGAGAACGACATTGAGGACGACGCTCCCTGTCACGAGGTACATCGGTGTTGTGACATCACCCCACCCCCTGAGAAGTGATTGGAAAATAAAGAATCCAAACGTGAATGGGAGACCCAGAAAGACAATCCGCGTATAGGTTACTGCCAAGTGGTGTATCTTCGTCCCTGGTGTAGCACCGACGAGCGCCAGCAACTGTGGGGCGATGACCACGCCGAGAACCGAGAGCCCGATTGCAAGCAGGCTCACGAAAGCCAGTGTCTGTCCAGCAATATGTGTAACACGTTCATCATCACCCGCCCCGGTATTCTGGGAGACGAGAATTGTCCCAGCGTTCGTAATCCCGCTACCGACGCTGATCACTAGTAGGACAAGGGGCCACGAAAATGATAGCGCGCTCACGGCATCAGCGCCCAATTGCCCAACCCAGAACGTATCGGTGAAGTTGTAGGTGACCTGAAGAAGTTGGGTCGCTACGAGAGGCCCTGCAAGCGTCAGCAGCGGCCACAGGATTGCCCCATCGGTAAATCGATCTGCCTGTTCGTCTGCCGCTGCTGTCATTCTTGTCCCTCTATCAAATACTCAGTAATGAGGTTAGAGAGACCAGCGACGACAAGCTCATCAGTTTCATCAGCAAATACGGCTGTGTGGGCTTGGGTGCCGCTCATGGCCATCTGATAGGTCGCCGTGAAGTTTACCGGGTCAACAGCACGGAACTGTCCGGATTCAATGCCTTCCTGAACCGTCTCGACGATGTACTCTCGAATCAGTTCTCGTCCCGACGCGAGTTCTGTCCGCAAGTGATCGTCATAGGGTGCTTGTGCAGCAAATTCGAGCATAAGGCGTTTAAACGCGAGATCGTCATCGTTCGGCGTCTCAACAATATATTCGGTAAGAGCGAGCAGTCGGTCAGCTGGATCGTAATGCGACAACTGCTCAAGTTGCTCCGCAAGGTCACTCAACGCCTCCTCAACCAGTGCTAAGAGGAGATCCCGTTTTGTCTCGAAATAATAGTGGACCAGTGATTGATTTCGACCTGCTTCGTCGGCAACGGCTCGCGTTGTGAACCCATCGTACCCGTGCTCAGCGAGAACAGTGTACGCTGCATCAATAATCTCCATCCGAGTGCTCCGCTCGTCAGCCATGTTTTTGATTGAGTGTTTAATCAAAAAAGAGTTCTGAACAAAGTATAAAACGAACTAGTGAATGGATGATCGAAGAGTACCAACACAGAAACCATTGCGGCGTCGTCGCATCCGTATATAAGATGTAGCTCATAAATCATCTATGCAAATCTATTTGGTATAAAGGAGGGATTTCATTCACCAATGTAGAAATAAATGGTCGATGTATGGATCAAATATACTATCTAGGACAATCGTGTGTCGGCAGCTCGAACTCGATAAAACCAGTATCTCTTTAACCGACGTGAATATATTTCTCACAATAAAACCACGGAAATATATGCCCCAGTGATGTGTCGATCGATGTCAACAACTAGATAGGTAACTGTGAAATATACTGCGGGTAATTGATGTATTCGAGAGGTGACTTATGGAAAGTACTAATCCAATGACGGGAAGACGGTTTGTAACACTCACAACAACGGGCGCAAGTCTGGTGCTGGCGGGCTGTGGCAATGATGACTCGCCCACGGAGACTACTGAAGGTGAGCCCGAGGCGGAACTGGGACACCCCTATCAACGGCGACAGCAACCCAAGAATAGAGACAACCAGCCGTTGCGAAAGAGCAGAAAGCAGAGGTGAAACCTGTGCCCTCCGAGAATGGAATACCAGCTCAGCGTCAACGAGACACGCTCGAATGGGTATCCAGTTCGGCTCGATCAGAACGGTAGAACGTACGACCGCTCTGGTTCAACAGTGATGGTCAGCGACGACTGGTGGCAGACGACCGAGGAGCTGTTTTCTTTGCAGATATCGATAACGAGTACGTCCAAATGATCATTGTCCTCTCATGTTACGAGCTCTCTGATTTCGAGAACGGCCAGTATGCCAACGAGGCGATTCTCTCGACTGATGGTGGAGCATCGTTTGACCGAATTCTCAAAGTTCCTCTCAAGACCACAGACGCAGCGAATCTCCATATCCACGATGTCGAGTACGATCCGTATGTCGATCGGATCTGGGTTGTTGTCGGTGACAGTGGCAACTCACAGATGTATTGGAGCGACGACCTCGGAACCTCTTGGGAGACAATCGCCGATCAGGATGAGGTAACTATGCTCACACAGATAGCTGCATTCAAAGACTGCGTTGCGTTCGGCACCGATGGAGAGCCAGAGGGTATCAATCGGTGGACGAATTGTTATGCGTACTCCGAACAGAATCGATGGTACTTCTGAATCATCATTAGTCTATGCACATTTTCTCCTGAATCGGATACAATCAATTTTGCAATAATATCTGACTTGATTGATATTTTTGTCTCACCAGGAAGCAGTACTCCTCGTCCTTCCAGAGGAGTTTCAAAGCCCCGAGAGTACCATCGAGCGCTGATATACAATCTTTTCTACTCCTCTCAAGCAGTAACTTCGAACATCGCTCTCGTTGAGTATTCGAGTAGCGGATCTGGTTGACCAGCTTCTTCGATCAAGTAGTGGATGCTCTGATGAGACTATCGCTTGAGCCCCGAGACAACCTGACAATTCAACGCATGGAGTGTACGGAAAAGTAATTGGATAACAATCGTAGGATACGTTTATCGATAATGTCAATTTTATCTATGAATCGAACTTCAAACTGAGGCACTCTGTATACTCATATGGGTTGAGTACCCCGACGTTACGAACGTACAGTCGTAAATGTGACGGACGATGAAATTATGACGATGGAAGTGAGACTACTCTCTCACTTAGTGTGTTCGGTCTCACCGAATCTTCTCATAGATCCTCTCCAGACACTTCAATAGCAATTCGAGGAAAAAGAAAACAAATAACTATGATATGTAACAGTTCATTTTGAGATTATACTATTGTACTCATTCTACACGCATCTTTCCGTTCGATGAGAGAGAACAAATACAGAACACGTTGTATTGATGTAATTCAGGTTCAGTCGTGGGAGCAGTTGGTTCTCGCACTCTTTTGAGTTCGAGATTCGTTCCAGTGTGTACATCTGTTAGAGACGCTTTCGTGAGTACGTTATAACTTCATTGTTGTAAGAGACGTTTCTGAGTCATCTCCATGCTCAATATTCTCTCATCCGTTACAATCGTCGCGTTGTAACTGCTTACTATTAATTCGACTGTTCGGTGTGACAAAACATAATTCAACAAAATAATTCATTGTGTAGAAAACACTCTCATTTATTTGAGTTCAGCAGATTTCGACGGACACAGTGTGCATAGAC
This sequence comes from Halocatena marina, assembly GCF_023276375.1. Taxonomy (GTDB): domain Archaea; phylum Halobacteriota; class Halobacteria; order Halobacteriales; family Haloarculaceae; genus Halocatena; species Halocatena marina. Next base: position 350,594 of record NZ_JALLPK010000002.1, read on the forward strand.
ATTCTCTTGGTTCGGTGTCACCAAACACCTGAAGAGTGGCAAAGCAGCGGTGATGTTGCTGTTTCGCATATTCTGATCCCCGTATGTTTAGTAGGAGCACTTCTACAACGGACATATGAATTCTGGTCACAGCGAACGTAGCATGGTAAAATCAGACGAAACCCTGCTGTCCATCATCGGATATCTCCGTGAGGTAGATGGGGCAGGAGTTACGGAAATTGCAAATCAGCTTGATTTGGCGAAGAGCACCGTCTACGACCATCTCGTCACGATGTGCGAGTATGGGTTCACCGTCAAACACGGAACGGTCTATCGCCTTGGTCTCCAGTTCTTCAACTACGGCCAGTACGTTCGAAACCAGTCTGAAGTGTACGACGCCACAAAACCGGTCGTCGATAGATTAGTCGAGGCGACAGGAGAGATGGTGTGGCTCATCGGGCACGAGAACGGGCGGATGATGTATCTCTACGGCCATGCAGGCGACACTGACATCAACGAAAACACTCTCATTGGATCGTGGGCGTACATGCACTGTCATTCCGGTGGAAAAGCCATTCTCGCACATCTCTCTGAGACAGAGGTTGATCACATAATCGACCGCCACGGTCTCCCTGCCAGGACAGAAAACACGACGACCGATCCTGACGAACTTCGCGCGGAACTCGAACAAATACGCGAGCGAGGATACGCGCTGAACTTAGGCGAGGATCTTGAAGGGATTCACGCCATCAGTGTACCACTCTTGTTCGACGAGAGAGTTCTGGGGGCGCTCGCAATTGCTGGCCCTGCACACCGGGTGACACAGGAACGGTGTGAGACTGAACTCTCCGAAGAACTCTTTGCCGCCAGAAATGACATCGAACTGAATTTCGTGTACAGCTAGCTGCGAGCAGAGCATTTCTCACCATCTAATACCACCCAACAGGTTGATGGTATTCGTCTCAACGACACAGTTGGTTACGACGCAACCGGCGTCGAATAGTACTGTCGCAAGCGGGTAGACAAGACCCATCTGCAGTCGAATGACCCGTTCAGCTGACGCTCTGCGGGCGAGGACGACTCCGATAACCAGGACAGAGACCGCGAAGAGGGATGCAGCTGGGCGGATAAACGAGATGACCCAACCGGAAATGAGATCTATCATACAGCACACAAGAATCCATTCACCAGTGTTGCTCGTCGCTCACCAAGCGCTGCTGGGACGGTTCGTTTGTTTATCGACCAGTCGAAGACGAGGTCGAGTCGGTCGATGGATGCCTTGATCGCGGCCAACACCACGATGAAAATCGTTGTAATACCAATGACAGCCGGAGTGCGTGGTGTTGGCAGAGATCCCCGCCAACGAGTGCAAGCGCGATCCCGATCGGATTCTTCTCCATGGATGTGTGCATTGACGTATTCGTCGACAACGTGTGCGGAGTAGAGAGCCGTCCCGACCGTTCCCGCGTGGAGAGCCGCGAGTGACAGAGAGTGTCGATGCGAGAAGTCCGCCGAAGCCCGACATTCCGATTGCTGCAATCATGAATGCAGGCTTCACCCGCAAAATGAGTGAACCGTCGAGGACACAGTCGTGTTCGGTGACCATACAGCCTGTTCGACGAACCAACGAAAAAGCGTGATTGGTTCGAACGCGCAGCGGCGGACTCTTCCCTTGTGAGGTAGCCATCAATTCCGCTACAATAACCGACACAATTATATTCACATGATGATGTTAAATAACATACTCTAGTCAGCTATGAAGTATGTAGATGGGTTCAAGCGGACCGTGCGGGTACATGGAAATAAGACCGCAATCGTAACCAGCGATGGTCATGAGTTCACTTACGATGAGTTCGACCGTCGGAGCACGCAGTTGACCAACGTCCTTACAGAGCGTGTTGGCACTGCTCCGTGTGCGACTCTAGCGCTGAACAGTCCGCTGGCGGCAGAGTCGATGATTGCTGGACACAAACGCGAGGTTCCGACGGTGCAACTCCCGTATCGAGGGACGACTGCTGAACTAATCACGATGGCCGAGTCGGCAGACGCGAAAGCACTGCTTTTCGACGACGCTAACGCCGAGACAGCCCTCCAAATGCTCGACCGAGGCAATTTCGAGTTTGCACTCCACGCCGGTAACGCCGACCTTGACGCTGCTAGCGTTGAGTCGTACGAGCCAATGCTCGACGCCGCACCAGATTCGGAGTACGCCGATCTCCCGATGGACGGGATGACAAACGTGTTCTTCACCAGCGGAACGACGAGTCAACCAAAAGGTGTCGCTTTCGACGGCGAACAGATGTGGCTGGGTGCCTATCAGGGTGTCATGGAGCACGGCATCAATCAGACCGACATCGCCATCGTGACGACGCCGTGGTACCACATGGTCACCTCCGACGCGTGGCTGTTCCCCCATTGGTTAGCGGGAGCGACGACAGTACTTCATGCATGCTTCGATCCCGAAGAGGTACTCGAACTCGTCGAACGACACACGGCGACCGGACTGCTAGCAGTACCGATCCAACTCGAAGAAATCAACGATGCGTACGAACAAATGGCAACCAAAACGGACTCGCTCCGGTACATTCGAACGGGCGGGGCAATCGTCTCTGAGAAACTAATCGAACGCACCACGGAACATCTCTCCGAAGGCTTCTACAACACGTACGGAATGACCGAAGGTGGGCCGAATCTGACGTTTGCTCATCCCTCGGCTCAGTCTGATCACCCTGGGACGATCGGGAAAGCGTCGTTCTCGTGGGAGCTTCGTGTCGTCGAGACGGTCCCGATCACCGGGCATCCCGACCCGGAGGCGACGGTAGACGCCGGAGAACGCGGGGAGATTATCGCTCGCGGACCGGGCATGCCTGACGGGTACCTCGATAATCCCGAAGCAGCGGCGAAGACGTTCTTCGGCGAGTGGCTCCGAACGCGGGACGTCGCTTGTATCGACGAAGACGGCTATCTTTGTATTGTCGACCGTGTCGACAACATGTTCACCAGCGGCGGTGAGAACATCTATCCGGCCGAAGTCGAACGGGCGATCGAGTCGCACAGCGCAGTTGATGAAGTGCTCGTTTTCGGTCTCGACGACGACTATTGGGGGAAGAAAGTCACTGCTGTGGTCGTCACTGACGGCACCGTCGACGACGACGACATCGATATATACTGTAAGTCACATGAATCACTGGCAAACTACAAGCGGCCCCGCGAGTACGCACTTCGGATTGAACCGCTCCCTCGAACTGACACGGGGACCGTCGAGCGCTCGCGCGTTATCGGAAAGCACTTCGAATAATGTGACAATTCGACCGTTCCGGTCGCTTCTCCGTGTCATCAAATGGACGCTGATATCCTCTGTTTGTTGCTGTCCGCGATACGAATAACAGGGCTGGGTTCATACAGGTGATAGTACTTCTCAACGACTTCCGCGCTGCGCTGGCGGTGTACTTTGCCGAAGATGCTCGACCGATGTTCGGTATCCAACTGACGGGGGCGACATGTATTTAGCGTTTCCACTGTCACATCGTGATATGGCCGAGTTCGAGAATCCGTACGCTGAGGAGGATCCATTCGTCCAAGCACACTTCGATTGCCTAGATTGTGGTGGGAAACTCTGGGAGTATGCCATCCAACGACAGATGGTCTGTGAAGACTGTCGGTCGGTGTTCCGTTCCAGCGACATCTTCGATGCCCAAGTGTAGAGCCACGCAGTTGCGCTCGTGTTGGCACAGACCGCCAACACACTTATCGTGGTTTGTGCTAACAACATGATATGGCCCAGAACGAGCCAGAGGAACTCCTGGAGCTGAGTTCCAACACGAGGAGTATTCTCGAAAAGCATGGTCTCCGTCCATTATGGGAGGTCGAAGATGACTTCGGAAACGTCATCGACGATCTCCAAGCGGATATCTGGAAGTGGGACGATATCCAGACTGTCATCGACAGCATCGAGCAGGACGTCCCAATCGCCGACTTACCGCCAGGATTCCAGCGCCGCGTCGCCGTCCCTATCAACGCCGCATTCGGGAACGCGATTTCGAACACTATCTATGTCGGCGTACAAACCGTCTCACCCGGTGAGACGGCACCCGCCCATCGACACGGTGCCAACGCCCTTCGATTCACTATCGACGGCCACGAGGATATGAAAACCGTTGTCGCGGGTGAGGAGTTCCCGATGGAGAACAACGATCTCATTACGACGCCACAGTGGGAGTGGCACGACCACGTCAACGACTCCGATGAGACGGCCGCATGGCTCGATGTACTCGACCTCCCGCTCATCCTCGACTCGATGAACGCAAAGAACGTCTTCGAGAATCACGAACTCGAACGGCAACCTGTCACGAAGACGCAGGGTTACTGGGACTCTCAGTACGGTCGCGCCCGGTCTGCCGAAGAGTCGAAACATAACTCCATCCCCGGTCCATTCGATGGAATCCGCGAGGCGACGCCGCCGTACCGTTTTCGCTGGAGCGACGTTTTGAAGACACTCCATCAGCGAGCGGACAACGACGAACCTGACCCGTACGACGGCTACTGCCTCTCGTACGTCAACCCGGCAACCGGACAACCACCGCTGTTCCCGACGATGTCGTTCCGTGCGCAGTTGTTGAACAATGGACCGACCGACCCGCATTTTCACAACGCGACAGAGGTCTACTTTGTCATCGAGGGAGAAGGAGTGACACATGTCGATGGCGAGGCGCTGGAATGGGGTCAGTGGGACATCTTCGTCGTCCCACCGGATGGGACTCATCACCACGAACCGGACGACGAGGCTCTCCTCCTTGGGATGACGGACCGTCCTGTATTCGAAGCGTTCAACTTCTACGCGGAAGCCGAACCATCGACGTAAACGATTTAATGGCACACTGACAGCTGTAGCAGCTTATAAAAATATTCACTTCCTATGTGTTTGTATATTTGGATAAAAGAGGAGGTGTGTCATCATGTATCACTCAGCAAAAGCCTACATCTCATGTGTCGTGATGGAGAAAACAGGCTGGCGACCGAGGGTGATGTGCACGTCGTGTTATTGAACGATATGCACGTCGTCGTAGTGAGTCCGGAACGCGAACCAGAGGCCGTGACGTCCGGGAATTCGTTTCCGGGTATCGCCTCCGGTCGAGACCAGTTCGGTTCGAGTAACCGACCACAGCGTTCCATTGGCGTCGATGAGGCCGTCGTCGACCCGCTCGACCGGTCGAGGCGGTGCTTTGTAGACGGCCACGTCGCTTGTCGCATCGAGCACTGCAACGATGTCCCGACCGTCGGCCTCGCTTGCGACGACACCTGACTCCGACACCGCACTGACCGGCACCACCCACACCTCACTCCCGTCGCTCGACGGGAGTCCGTAAACGTCTGCCTTCTCGGGTAATGTGCTGTCCTCGCGGTGTACGCCTGGTTGTACGATTTCTTCCTTATTCCAGTAGTGCTCGAAGAAGCCGATATTACCGTCATACTGGGTGTAGTCGTAATCGAAGCCTGTCTCGATATCGAGTGCGAGCGTCTCGGGATACTCAGTCTTCCACTCGTTCCACGTGGTCTGCGTGATCGGGAACTGATCGAGAACGAGATCCGGATGGCTGTCGAGGAACGGACCGCCTATCGGAACGCCTGCGTGTTGGTCCCACAGTGTCTCTGTCTCTTCGTCGTACATCACCTTGTTTCCTGAGGCGAGCATCCCTGAACTACCAAAGGTGTGTGTCTCGTCTTCCACGCGCCGGTCATAGAGGATCGGGGCGTTACAGAGCGTACAGTAAGTGAGACTCACTGGGATATCCTGTAGCTCGGCATTGAGCAGCTCATGCGGAAACAGTACCCACCGAGGAACAGCGTACTGTACCCCACCGAGTTCAAAACCGAACACGATGTCGTCGTCTTTGAGGTATCGCTCGAAATTCGTCTTTTTGATGTCCTGACGCTGATCTGCAGTGGTCGCATCGCCAGCATCAACCGCCTCGCTTGCGACGAAGTCGGGACCATTCAACGCAGCAAGAAACGACCGATCGCAGTTCCCCCAGCGGATTTCCTGCAGGTCAAACGATCGAGGAGTACAGTCGAGTAATCCACCGACGGGTGGCAGATACGAGTGATAAAGTTGGAGTTTCCACTCGTCGAATCCCGACAGCGGTTCGATTGATTGTTGGGAATACCACGACTCCCACTCGACCCACGCGTGCGAAGAGTCGAAGTTTGGTTCGGCGAGCATCGCCAGTGCGTCGGCTACCCCTGGCCACGACACCGCTGGGAGTTCGAGATACCGTGGTGGGTCGTGATTTCGGAGGACAGCCGGAAAGCCGAACTGTTCCCAGTCGTTGGCGATACTGTCGATGACCAATAGTTCGAGCAGGTGCGGAATTACTCGCTCGTCTCCGCGTTCTGTGAGCTCTTCGATGGCAGCAGCGTGTGCGTTGGCGTCGCGGACTAGTAGCTGGTCGACGAGCCGATGAAGTCGCTCAGTTGAACTATCCGTAGTCTCGTTTGACATCCAGTTTCATACTTCTGGGAACAGATGCTAAAAAGTATCTGTCCGTTAATCGACCGTCAGTTCTGTCCCTTGTTGATATCAATTCTCTGTCCATGTCGTTTCGTTACAGTGATCAGCAACTATTCGATATTCTCGATCTGGGTATCACTGGTTGTACCGTCGGTTTTCGTCTCCTGCCGGTGTATTTGTGCGTAAAACGGGACTGTGGACGCCACGCGGCCCCCTCGATTTTATTAGTGGGTGCTCACAATAGATAGATCGTCGAATGAGTGATCAGCAGTCATCAACCCCAACACCTCCCGATTCGGTGCGTCACGGTGCCGGGATGCGGTTTCTCACACAAACCGATCTTGAGATTCCAACTCACCAGATCGTCGCTCCAGACGGGAGCTACGAAGCAGCGGCCGTTCCAGCCCTCGACGACGAGCAGTTCAGGGATCTGTATCGCTGGATGCTGACTGACCGCGTATTCAGTCGTCGGATGGTGAACATCCAGCGCCGCGGCGAACTCGGAACCTTCGCCTCTACCCGTGGGCAGGAAGCAAGCATCATCGGAAGCGCGTTTACCTTCCAACCCGCCGACTGGCTCTTCGTCGGGCGGGCGTGGACGCCCATGTTCATGCGTGGTGCGTCGATGAAAGACATGATACTGTTCTGGCGCGGTATCGAGGAAGGACAGAAAGCCTTCGCGGAGCACAACTGCCAGATCGCCATCTCAATCGGATCACAACTTCCCTTAGTGTCGGGCGTCGCCTGGGGAATGCGCATTGCCGACAACGACGCTATCTCTGTCGCGTATCTTGGCGACGGTGCGACGAGTACCGGCGCTGCCCACGAAGGTATTAACCTAGCAGGCGCGTTAGACTTGCCAGCCCTGTTCTTCTGTCAGAACAACCAGTACGCGATCTCCATGCCATTTACCGAACAAACTGGCGCGAACACACTTGCTCAGAAGGCACTGGCATACGGACTCGATGCGATCCGTGTCGACGGTCAGGACGTTCTCGCTGTCTATGAAGCTGTCTCGAAAGCTCGTGAGCGGGTCAAAGCGGGCAAGCCCGTATTCATCGAATCGGTCACCTACCGGCTCGACGCCCACACCACTAGCGATGACCCGACGCGGTACCGCGAGGACAACGAAGTTGAAGCGTGGGGGCAACTCGACCCGATCGAACGGTACCGCTCATTCTTAAAGAAAGAAGGGCTCTGGGACGGTATCGACCACGACGCTATCGTCGAGGAGATCGAAGCGGAATTCTCCGCAGCGTTAGAAGCAGCCAACGCGTTCGAAAAACGGAACGTCTCAGAGATGTTCGCCCACGTATACCAGGAGATGACACCCGAACTGCGCCGACAACTCACGGAATTCGATGATCTGCTGGATCGTCAGCAAGAGATGTACGATTACATCGAACAGCGGCCAAAAGGATAATTATGCGAGCTACAATGGTAGAGGCGGTCAACGATGCATTACACACAGGGATGGAAGCCGACGAACGGGTCCTCGTCTTCGGTGAGGATGTCGCCAAGAGTGGTGGTGTTTTCCGGGCGACAGATGAATTACTCGAAACGTTCGGGACTGATCGCGTCGTCGACACTCCACTCTCAGAGATCGCTATCGTTGGTGGTGCAGTCGGCTTAGCGATGTACGGCTTCCGGCCAGTCGCGGAGATTCAGTTCTCTGGCTTTTTACCTCCAGCGTTTGATCAGTTGGTGACGAACGCGAGCCGCATCCGGTGGCGGACCCGGGGCGAACTCAGCGCACCACTGGTGGTTCGGATGCCGTACGGTGCAGGCGTCCGTGCGCTTGAACACCACTCAGAGAGTCTCGAAGGAAGCTACTCGCACATTCCCGGCCTCAAACTCGTCATTCCGAGCACACCGCACGACACGAAAGGACTGTTGTTGAGCGCTATGCGTGACCCCGATCCGGTGTTGTTCATGGAGCCAAAACGCATCTATCGCTCGTTCCGCGACGACGTTCCCGAGAACGATTACGAGATCCCCATTGGTGAGGCCACCGTCCGCAAACAGGGATCGGCTGTCACCGTCATCTCGTGGGGGTCGATGATGCCGTCGACGCTAAAGGCGGTCGAAGAACTTGACGCCGACGCGGAAGTTGTAGATCTCCGGACGATTTCGCCGATGGATACCGAAACTGTTGTCGAGTCAGTAAAGAAGACCGGTCGCGCAGTGATCGTTCACGAGGGCGCACGGACAGGCGGTGTCGGCAGTGATATCATCGCCCGCATCAACGATGAAGCGCTGATGTATCTTGAAGCACCCATTGAACGCGTGGCCGGCTTCGATACCCCCGTCCCGCTGCTGTCGATGGAGGACTATTACGTCCCGCATCCGCCACGGATCCGCGACGGCATCGAACGGGCCCTCTCAGACTAGGCCTTCGGAGCCACGTCCATCTCCTCACTGTCGCCTCCTCGAATTAGTGACGGCGGTCCGTTTTCAATAGCTCCACTGGCGAGCAGAAACGATCGGATTGGACGAGACTCGCCATCACGACCCCACAAAACCTCACGATCGAAGTTATGATGGATGAACTACTATTCGATCCTCGTGTGTCTATCTTTTATTATAGAATTAATGCCAGTTGTGTTCCTGAAAGATGAATGCAAACGGACCGTATAACACCGACCAGAAACACGGGATCGGAATTTGAATTCAGAGACACTCATAAAATAAGTTGAAAATAATTACATTCTAGCACGTGTGCGAAGTATCACACGAAATGATGCACACAGTGAGCATCGACGTTCGTCATTGCACAGTGTTTTCGCTTTAGGAGTTCCATCTGAAACTCGTCGCCGGCAGGGAGATATTCACATCGATAGTGGTGTGTATGGGTTCGGTGGCCATTGCCGCCTCGTTGAACGAGATTCATCGCCACGAATCGAAGGGTGAGGTCCCTCTCTGAATAGCCGAACCACCGATATTCGATGCGCTCAACGTCTCCACCGAGGTGATGGCAGTCCAACGTCGTTGCCGATAGTAGCTCCAGCGTAGACGCAGCCGATCGTAGACGACTGCCGTCGAAGCGTTCCTCTGTGAATGAGAGCAGCTGGTATGTTTATGTACGACGCGCCACGAGATGGTTGTATGGCAGCGTTCGAGACCCCGAACACGCAGACGAATCCATTCGTCCGAGCGCACTTCGACCGCTTGAACAGCAGCGAGAAACTGTGTAAGTACCCAAACCAAGACAAGATGGTGTGTAAAGACGATGGAGGATTGTTCGGTGCTTCGAAGGTAGTCGGCGATTCGCTCGAACATGAGTAACCAATCAGTCCCTCCTGGCGCATCTGTCGAGAGCTCCGATGAGAGAGTGAACTACGACCACACGTCTGAGGATATCGAACAGCCAACACTCGGTTCAGAGCTTCGTGAACGAGTTGACGGCGATGTACGGTTCGACACCTACACGAGACAGATGTATGCGACTGACGCGAGCGCATACGAAGCGACACCTATCGGTGTCGTGTTTCCGATATCGACGGCGGATACGGCCGCGGTCGTCTCCTATTGCGCTGATCGTGGAATTGCTGTTCTCCCACGTGGAGCTGGAACAAGCCTCGCTGGACAGGCCGTCAACGAAGCCGTCGTTCTCGATTTCACCCGGTATATGGACACTATCGTCTCTGTCGACGCTCCCGCTCGTCGCGCCCGGGTTCAACCAGGAGTCGTGCTCGCAGAACTCAACGACACACTCGCATCTGATGGGTTGAAGTTCGCCCCGGATCCTGCGGCAGGCGACCGTAGCGTGATCGGTGGGGCTATCGGAAACAACTCGACCGGCGCGCATTCGCTCAAATACGGAAAGACCGATGCCTACGTTGAGGAGTGTGAGGCCGTCTTGGCGGATGGGACGGTGACGACGCTTGGTGAGACCGATCTCTCCGACCTCCGAGAGCAGGCCGATCGGGATGGCACACTTCTCCAGCGCGTGTACGCCCAAGTTATTCGCATCGTCGATGATGGGTCGAATGAGATACGAGATCAATTTCCCGATCTGAAACGCAACGTCTCAGGATACAACCTCGATGTGCTTGTCGAAGAAGCCGAGACTGGGACTATTAATCTCGCGCGTCTCCTCGCGGGCAGCGAAGGGACACTGGCCGTCATCACAGAAGCTGCGGTGTCGCTCGAACCGCTCCCCGAGACGAAGGCAGTGTCGCTACTGTTCTACGATAGCGTACTCGATGCAGTGACTGACGTACAGTACGTCCTCGAACACGATCCCGCGGCGGTCGAACTCATCGATGACGTGCTCATCGGACTAGCACGCGATACCGCCGACTTCGAAGCGATTGCCTCCCTTCTCCCGGATGGCGCACAAGCGGGACTGCTCGTCGAGTTCTACGCCGAAGACGCGAGTCACGGACGGTCGCAGACTGCCGGACTCCTCACGGACCGAGTTTCTGACGATGCTACTAGTACGGATCCTCCATCCGATCATCCTGAAACCGAACAGACGTACTCGTTCGCCGGATTAGAAGCTCACAGCGAGTCAGACCGAGAGCAGTTCTGGAAGCTTCGAAAGTCAGGTCTCCCGATTCTTCTCTCGCGGACGTCTGATGAGAAACACATCAGTTTCATTGAGGACTGTGCGATTCCCCCCGAGCATCTCCCTGAATTCGTCGATCGGTTTCAATCCCTTCTCGTAGAGAAGAACCGCGCTGTCGACGCAGCGTTCTACGCACACGCCGGTCCCGGCGTTCTGCACGTTCGCCCGCTAGTGAATACGAAAGCTGTCGCCGACCGTCAGGACATGGTCGACATTGCCGACGCGGTAACTGATATCGTTGTCGAGCTCGGTGGAAGCGTATCCGGCGAACACGGCGATGGCCATGCACGAACGCAGTGGAACCGGAAGCTGTACGGTGATGACGTCTGGAGCATGTTCCGCAATCTGAAGACCGCGTTCGATCCGGACTGGTTGCTCAACCCTGGGAACGTCTGTGGCGATCACGATATGACCGAAAACCTCCGGTACGATGATGAGTACGTCTACGACGCGGGATTTGAGCCGTCGCTCAACTGGGAGAACGAAAACGGGATGCAAGGGATGGTTGAGCTCTGTCACGGCTGTGGCGGCTGTCGCGGGAGCCAAGAAGCGTCCGGTGGGGTCATGTGTCCGACGTACCGCGCTGCCAACGAAGAGATCACAACAACCCGGGGTCGTGCAAACTTGCTCCGACAGGCGATGAGCGGAGACGTCCCCGACGATCCGACAGATGACGAGTTCGCTGAGGAAGTGCTCGATCTCTGTATCGGTTGTAAGGGTTGTGCCCGAGATTGCCCGAGCGAAGTCGACATGGCGAAACTGAAGACAGAAGTCATGCACGCCCGTCATCAAGAACACGGCGCGACATTTCGAGATAAGCTCTTTGCGAACTTCGATACGTTGGCTCCGTTCGGGAGCACGCTTGCACCGCTCTCGAACCTCGCTCTGTCGATCCCCGGGGCCGGAACAGTCGCAGAAATGACGCTCGGGATTGCGCGTGAGCGAACGCTTCCGTCGTTTCGCCGCGAGACGGTACAAGATTGGTTCGAAACCCGCGGTGGATCACACATCTCCAAGGACGATGCCGAACGAAGGGCAATATTCTTTGTCGACAGTTACACCAATTACTGTCACACTGACGTCGGAAAGGCGACGATTCGAGTACTCGAAGCGACGGGTACTCACGTCCAACTCGCCGAGCGAACTGATAGTGGAAGACCAGCGCTCTCGAAAGGATTTATCGAGCAATCTCGTGAAACGGTCGAAAGCAACGTCGAGGAACTCTCCCCACGCGTCCGAGACGGGTGGGACGTCATCCTCGCTGAACCGTCCGATGCCGTGATGTTCCAGTCCGATGCTCTTGACTTACTCTCCGGAGACGCTGTCGAGTCGGTCGCAACGAACACGTACGGTGTCTGTGAGTATGTCGATACGTTCCGACTTGATGAGAATATCGACTGGGAACCGGTGGCTGCGTCGATCGCTTATCACGGCCACTGCCACCAGAAGGCAATCAAGAAAGACCACCACGCGGTTAGCGTGCTCAGACGTGCCGGGTACAACGTCGACCCACTGGATTCGGGGTGCTGTGGAATGGCTGGAAGCTTTGGATACGAAGCAGAGCACTACTCACTGAGCAAATCCATCGGCAACATACTCTTCGAACAGATCGAAGAGAGTGGAGCGACTGCCGTCACGGCACCGGGTACGTCTTGTCGGACGCAGCTCAGTGAAGAGCGCCTCGAAACAGTTACCGCTAAGAGTTCGCTGACTGGCACTGAACTGGACCGTGATGAGCCTCCGACGCCGGTCGAACTGCTTGATCACTGTCTCCCGAGATAACGTATCGGTGTCCGACCGAGTATCTGTTTGTCCTTGCGTTCGGTCCTGTCGGTGCCGTCATCGAATTGGTACAGATTTTCACGAACAGCATGATTTATACGTTTACTGGCGAAAGACAACCCCATGCGATTTGTCCGATTCAACCAGGATTATCTGGGACTGTTGACTGACGACGACGGTATCGTCGATCTCACAGATCGTCTCGATCTCGACAGCGAGGACCCGCTCGTCGAGTTCATGAACGGCGACTACGACGCGAGTGAGTACTCTGATGCTGACCCAGACTACGACCGAAGTGAGGTCGAAATCGGCTCACCGGTAGCGTATCCCGGGAAGGTCATCGCCGCGCCATTGAACTACGAGAATCACATCGAAGAAGCCATTGCTGACAAAGACATCACCACCGACGAATGGTTCTCGATTACAGACAAGGGGTACTTCATGAAAGCGCCGTCGAGCGTTATCGGTCCCGATCACGGCATCGAACTGCCGTTCTCGGATCGTCGCGTCGACCACGAAATTGAACTCGCGTTCGTGATGGGTGAAGATACCAAAGATGTTCCCGCCGACGATGCCTGGGAACACATCTTCGGTTACACCATCCTGCTCGATATTTCGGTCCGTGGCGACCAGGATCGCTCGAACCGGAAGTCCTACGATACGTTCACCGTCGTTGGACCGTGCGTTGTCACGGCTGATGAAATCGATGACCCGCAGAATCTGGATATGCAACTGAAACTCAACAGAGAGACTCGCCAAGACGCGAACACCAGCGATATGGTCTACACCTGCGCGGACGTCGTTCAGTACGCGAGCATCGGTACGACTCTCGAAACCGGCGACATCATCACTACGGGTACGCCAGCGGGTGTGAGCGAACTCAACGACGGCGACACCGTGGATGCCGAGATCGAATCCATTGGTTCGATGACGGTCGGCGTCACACAGCGAGATCTATCCTTTGAGGACGTGAACGTCCAGAAAGGCGGACAGTAACCCAACAGCGCAGCACCTCTTCTTCAACACGGTACACGCGGGACAGCGAGGGAAATTCTCACTCTGTGTATACGTGTTTGTATGGGAGGTTCAATGCTGCTGTCTGAGTAAGCGCAGGGAGCCGAGATTGAGAAGATCGAATAAGAAGGTTCAGTGAGCGCGGCCCTCGAAACGTTGGTGGAGACGTCTTCATCAAGAAACTGCACGTAGCTGCAGTCTGTTTCTTGGCTAAACAACTGATCGTGGCGAAAACACTATCATTGTCTTGGGTCAACGGAGGAGTATGGCTGTCGAAGCATTGTTGCAACCCGATGGTATTGTTGTCACCGGTGTCTCGAACATTGAAGCCTCCTTCGACAATGAGGCGCTGTCTACGGTTGTCGACACGGAGGAGAACTGAGATGTACGACCGCGTCTGGACAGTACGGTTCTCTGATACTGATCCGTTCGGTATCGCTCACTACCCTCGCATTGTGGATGCACTCCACGAGACATCGGACATGTTCATGCAAGAGATTGGCTTTCCGTTTTGGGAAATCTCCCAAGAACGTGGCTTTGGCCTGCCGCTCGTGGAGATGAACTTCGAATTTGAGAATCCCGTCGAGGCCGGTGATGACGTTACTATCGAACTGACGCCGTCGCTAAGCACCCGGAGTGTCAGATTTGAGTACGTCGCGCGCTGTAACGGGGCGGTGATGTTCTCAGGGTACGAACAGCGCGTTTGTGCACAGAAAGACGGTGGTGCGATAGAACTGCCTGATGACCTCCGGACTGCGATGGAAGTATACACAGACAGTTGAATGGAATAATTCTCGCGGCCGACTCGAACCTCATTCACCCGAAGACGGTCGTACGAAGTTAACTCGCGCTAGTTGAGTGTGTCATTAGCGTTGGTATGAATTCAGTGACTGTCCTGTTACGTCCACCGTTCACTGATTCCTCCGATCACAGCCCGAGCTGGGATGCAACCCAATAGTCACGAACAGCGAACAACATCTCTCGTTCGTCTTCAAAGTCGGTCGTTTCGGCGACGAATGCGTTCCATTCGTCGCCCGGAACTAGTTCCAGCTCGTCGGCTGAGGTGGCAGGTGAAGGACTCGCTGCAACCATCCCATCGAACGTGTCGAAGTCTGTGTATTCGGTCAGAAACTCATCGCTGAATAGCTCTGTAAGCGGGATCTCATCGTGCTCATCTAGGGCTTCTTCTGCGCTTGGAAGGGTTTCCGCAGATTCCGCCGCTGTTTCCAAATTCGTCTCGAACACCATGTTGGCACGTTGTTAGACAGGCTGTAAAAGTTCATGGTAGTGGCAAGCATCTATGTATGTGTGGTGACATTCACTGGGACAGAGCGATTACAGCGATGGCGTCGCAATGACGCTCGTTCTCATCGGAACTGATGGGAACACAGTTCGCTCGGTAGCCCCAAGAATGCCGGCAGATACTGGTGTCGGCGATCGGCTGTACCGTGAAACAGATACTAGTCGCCCGAAATAGAGTCGATGAGCGCTGCAACAGCCTGTGCGCCGCGTTCGGGCGTATCGAACGTTGGAATCCCTCTTTCCTCCATTTGCTGACGCTCGTCTTCAAGCGCGTGGTCGGGGCCAGCAACTGTGAAAAGAATCGGCTTCTCGACCTCCTCCGAGAGTGCCTCCAACTCGTTGACAGGGTACCCCAACGAGTCTTCGTATATTTCGTAGACGAGAACGATATCGATGTTCTCGTCACGTGCGACGACATCGACGACTTCTCCGAACGCTGGCATCGGTCGTCCAGTGTCGACAGGGTTCTCTGTGTACGTGATTCCAGGGAGAAGGTCGTCCAGTCGCTCTCGCGTCTCGCTCATCAGCTCTGGGAAGGTTGCTTTCGTTCCCTTCAGATAATCCGTGATGATGATTCCCGGGCCCGCTTGGGCCGTCACGACCCCGACATTCGGGCCGTCTGGCGTCGGTGAGTCGGCCAGAACCCTCCCAGCATCAATCAGCTCAGTTGTCGAACTGACGGATACCAAGCCGTAGTGGTTGAATCCATCCTCATAGCGGGCGTTCTCCTGTGCGGGTGCTGCCGTGTGCGCGCGAGCGAAGTCGGCGATGTCGTGCTCACCGACTTTGAAGGCGGCAATCGGCGTATCAGCCGCCTGAGAGACGCTCAGGAGATTGTCAATATCCTCCGTTCCCTCAACGTGTAAGACGATCGAATCGGTTCGTGGATCGTCGTCGAGCACCGGAATCAAGTCGGCGAACGTTGTGTTCATCCGATTCCCAAGACCAAACATCGCTGAGACACCGTAGCCTTCTCGAACCAGCTGGAATGACAGAGTGATACCGACGCCAGCACTCTGAGTGACGACTCCGACGCTTCCGGTCTGAACGTCTCGAATACGCGGGACGAAAGAGCCGTACAAGTCTAGATGCGGAATCGCATATCCTGCTGTATTCGGTCCGAGGACGGAAATATCGTACTTTTCAGCAATTTTCTCGGTTCGATTTTGAAGTTCGTGGCCCTTCGCACCGGCCTCGGCAAATCCGCCAGCGAAGATCACGGCAGCGCCGACACCCGCTTCACCACATTCTTCGAGAACGTCTGGCTGGAGCTGTGCCGGAACACAGCAGAGGGCCAAATCCGCATCGGTTTCGTGGACCGAGTCGACGAACTCGTACCCGAAAACGGAACCTGAACTGGACGGATTCACGGGACAAATCTCGGTGTCGTAGGCCTCAACGTTTGACATCGCGTCGTTCCCGAGTTTCCCCGGTGTTTTCGACGCTCCAATGACCGCGATACCGTCGGGTTCGAAAAGGTCTACCACGCTCATACACGGTAGAATAAATACTGTGTCATAAACTTCAGGGTTTTTGTTGTGCGTATCCCAGAGGTACTCATTCTTGATGGGATCTCCCCAACGCCTGAGAGTTGCTTAGTGCGATTACAGAAACCCAATGAACACGGCAGCGTGGATTAAGAATGCAGTGATCGGGATGAGGAGTGCCGTTCGCATCACGAACAACACAAAGAGATCGCGGAACCGAATCGGGACATCATCAAACATCTCTACCATCATTGGGGCCGACGCAGCGAAGAAGATCGCCTGTGAACTCACCACGACCACGACGAATACTTTCGTAATCATGTCCGCTCCGACGGCGAACGTCGCACCGATGAACATCTCTGCACCACCGAGAATCAGCGATGTCGCGGCCATCTGTGGATCTGGAATGCCAAATGCTGACAATACAGGGACGAGTGGTGCCGCCAGTATCTCAAAAACTGCGGTGTACTCGTTGAGTATCACAGCGGTCATCCCGATTGTGAGGATCGTTCCGAGCATCATTCCGGTTAGTTTCAATCCTTCGATGAGTCCCACAAACGCCGATCGTGGAATTGAAGCGCCTTCTTTAGCTGTTTGGACTGCCTCGCTGAGCGCAAATCGGAAATAGTCGCGAACCGACCCGCTGAATTCCGGTTCCGGATCCGGATCTGTGACGAATTCGTGTGGAACAGTCGAAAGCGGTGGAATCCGAACGAGAATAATCGCAGTGAGAACCACGCTAATCAAGTACAGGAAGACGACAACCGGAAACACATTGAGAATATCGAGCACAGCGGTGATTGCTCCGACCGTTCCGAGATTTCCAGTGGCAAAACAGGTACAGATGACGAATACTTCCCGTTTGTTGTATCCGCCACGGTCAAACACGTTCCGCGTGAGGTAGTATCCAATACTGAACGAACCGAGCCACGACGCTGCACTGTCGAGTGCTGCACGACCGGGAAGATCGAATACGGGATTCATCACCGGCTGAGAGAGTGTTCCGATGAATTGGAGTCCACCGAGCTCAGCGAGTAGATTGACGAAAATCGCTCCGATTGGAATCACGAGCGCGATTGTCAACAGGAGACCTCCCCAGACGATTCCCGACGTATTCTGGCTGAAGAGCCATTCCGGACCACTTCCGATCAGAATAGGAATTGCAATGACGATCCCAGTGACCCGAAATAACCAAAAAATATTGGATGTCTTCCAATACTCGAGCTCTAATCGATCACCAAACGTCATGATTCCGTGGTGCTCGACCATCGCAATACTCGTGAGGACACCGCCAGTGAGCACCACACCGAACGTGAAGTACTCAAGGAGGGTCGGAAACGATACTTGTAAAATATTGACGACAACGTCGAGTGGAATTGTCGTTTGGCCTTCCCACTGAATCGGAAACAGAAAGAAGAATGACCCAACTCCGAATGCAAGAATGAATCTCAGTAATGGCTTTAGCTGTGTTTGTATTAGATTAACGTCCTCGATTGTTTTCGTCTCTGCTTCAGCGCTCTCTCCGGACATATGCTCGTCATTCTCCCACGTGGTGCTACCAAACATGAATCGACCATATTTGCAATGAATGATAAATTTTCTGGTTATCACATTTTTTGATAATCTATATGTAATAAATATGTGCGTTGGGTAAGACGGTGTGTCCGTTTGGGTTCTGTGATGGGCTCTGAACCGCAGAGCCGTTATTTCTCACAGGCTGGTGTCATTGCACAGTACAATCTGATAGCCGTGCCGATCAACAAACGACTGTCTGCTGTTCAGTAGAGTCTCGACGGATTGTTGCGACCACAACGCTTATCATCATTTCCCCAAGACATTTTCCCATGACCGGGGAGACGACAACGGAGTCTGTACTGGTAGCTGGCGCTGGACCGGTAGGAATGACAACGGCGTTAGCGTTACACGCGCGGGGAGTGGAGGCGACGGTTCTCGAAGCAGAGTCTGCAGACCGCGATCGATCTGGGAGTCGGGCAATCTACGTTCACGGATCGACGCTCCGGACGCTTGAGCGGATTCATCCGGGTCTTGGAACCGGCCTCGTCGAAGAAGGAATCGTCTGGCCGACGCGACGGACGCTCTTTCGCGGAAAGGAGGTGTTCTCGCGGACGTACGATTCCCCCGGCGGTTCGGGTGATATCCCTCACTTCACCAGTATACCACAGGTTGTAACCGAACAGCACATGCACGACGCACTTGCCGACGTCGGCATTGATATTCACTGGGATGCGGAGGTAGACACTGTAACGACGTCTCCCGACGGTGTCCGTGTTGGAACAGCTGACGGACGTAAATGGGAGTCTGCATTCCTCGTTGGTGCCGATGGCGGTGGCTCGACGGTCCGCAACGAGATCGGCGCGAACTTCGATGGCGACCAATCCGAGAACGCCTTCATCATCGCCGACGTTGGGGAAGTCGAAGACGATCCACGTCCGCCCGAGCGGATGTTCCACTACGATGCCCCAGATGCAGATGGACGGAACGTGCTGCTCGTTCCCTTTGCTGGCGGCTGGCGACTCGATATCCAGTGTATCGAAGGCGACGACCCCGAAGAGCTCTGCAGTGACGAACGGATGCGTGAGTTCGTCCGCGATATCATGGGTAAGCGCTATGCGGATAATCTGGAGTGGGTTTCGAGCTACTATTTCTTGCAAGTGATGGCTGATGCCTTCGTTGACGAACACCGGCGTGTGCTGCTCGCCGGTGAGGCAGCCCATCTGTTGGCGCCGTTCGGTGCCCGTGGTATGAACTCTGGAATCGCTGATGCTGACGAGGCCGCCTCAGCGATCGCAGCTGCAATCGACGCCACGACCGAAGCGGTCGTCCGTGACGAGGTAGAGCTGTACGCAGCACGGCGTGAGAAGGCTGCTGAATTCAACCTCACTGCGGCCGGTCAAGCGCTAGAGTATCTTCAAGGTGAAAACCCGGTGACGGTCCTTCGAAAGGAGGCGGCTGCCTCGTTAGCAGACCACTTCGAGACTGCTGGTGAGTGGCTCGATGACGCACCGTACGGTCCCCGCGGAACTCCGCCAATCGTCTCGACCGGAAACTACTGATCGTTGCTCACAGGCCGATGGTATCCCCGTCAACGAAGGCCCAGCAGGATAGTGAATATTAGGTTAATGACTGTACTTGTAATTGATCGATATCGTACTTGATGCTTCCCGGATCTTCTGTCGGAGTTGCTTTTGGTATGGATTGTTTTGGATCCGATCGCTGGGCGCGACGATGCCGACAGCGCCAAGAATATCGTCATCTGCGATAATCGGCGCGGCAATGACACCCATGCCGGTGACTTGTTGATCCCAGTCGACAGCGTATCCATCTGACCGTATCTGTTCGAGTTCGTTCTTGAGTCTCGAAACGCTGGTAATCGTCGCGTTGGTCATTTGTTCTAGTCCGTGTGTATCGATGATTTCGTCAATTCGCGCTTCAGAGAGGTGAGCGAGAATCGCCTTACCGGATGCGTGTGTGTGGATCGGTGTTCGCATCCCGGGATACATGCCGAGATCTAATGCTTGCTCACCTCGTTCATAGTGAAGGATAACTGCTCGTCCGTTATCTTCAACGTTGATGTCCGCTACTTCACCGGTTTCTGCGACTAGCTGCTGTAGTTCGTTGCGCGCGACTCTGAACAATCGGCTTCGATATTTGACTCTCGCTCCGATGGCGAGCAGCTTATAACTCAACTGATACTCTCCATCGACTCTCGTGATGTACTCCATCGACTGGAGTGTTTGTACGTAATCGTAAATGGTGCTTTGCGGGACGTCAAACCGTGCCGCGAGTTCCGCTGGAGTCACACTGGTCTGCTTCCAGAGTATCTCGATGATCTTGAACGCTCTCTGGACCGTTTTGAGTGGTGGTGTGTTGGATGTCATATACAATACTTTGATTGAGTGGTGCACTTGTTAGTTGCGATTATATCGTAACTAATACGGCAGCTATTCCGAGAATGCTGCTCCTCGAACTGTCCGTTAGGTGGTCTCGAATTCCTCTGACATTTTTCTATATTACCATGCCAAAATATAATTGTATAAAATACATAATGTATGTGGTGGTGTTCTTCGTCGATATGAAATTACGATTGTACTGCTGTAACGACCACCGTCTTTTCTGTCTGTATCTTCCTTAACAAACATATCTACTATACTATATTGAAATGATGATTGCGGATATATCGTAAAATACTATACGATCCTGACGTATTATCTACACATTTACGTTGTAGGAGACGAAGACAATGATCACAGCGAATCACCGAGGAAGTTAGTACAGTTATGGATTCGAAGAAATCTGTGTTGTAGAAATACAATAGCAATTAGTACAAGACATCAATTTCATTTGATAGCTCGGAATATCGTTTGCTTCAAGTGCTTACAATTTCACTATACAACTCTGTTTCCTCAATCGACCAGTCGAATCCGACTGATAATAGTGAGACATTTCGGCAACTGTCTCACTTTCATCGAGGATGTTGTCCTCATGTAATCACGAACGAACGTATCACAACTCTCACTCTTACTTCGCTACTAATTCACCACCATTATTTATTCTCAAAGAAGATACTCTATAATTCACAGATAATGTCTGAATACAGTAAATGAAATAACACCCCTAGACGTGTTATAGCGTTCCAGGTCGATCTCCTGGATCAAAATATCTTGCTGTAATTATCAGTACGGGCCAAGCTCTGAGGACACTTTACAGTAACTCCTCCACAGCATACTGAAGTGTGACAGACTAACGTGACACTGCGTCCGTAGAAAAACGAAGTGTGAAAATCACTCGTTATTTTGTAGCGGTTCGAGTTCCTCGTCACCGAGTTTCTCGCTCCCAAGACCAACGAACTTCGATCGATCTTTCGGTGGATTCGTTACAAGCAGATAGATACCGAGCATGAGCGAAAATACCGCCATTCCAAGCAAGACGACAACCGTCATAGCGAGTGAAGAATCGAAAGGTGCCATCGGTTAGTGCTCCTGATCCTCTTGCCCACCATCGGTTGCGGTGACGTCGAAGAACGGTTCGAGTGTCTTTTTCGACGGCTTTCCCGTGGCGTACGACGCGATTACAAGCGTGAGGAAACTCATCACGACGCCCGGAATGACCGGATCCGTGATGACACTTGAAATGCTCTTGGGGATGACCGGATAGATGTTCGTCCCAATATGCCAAGCGACAACGGTCGAAAAGCCGACGACCATGCCAGCGATTCCCCCGATAGTGTTGGCGCGTTTCCAATGTAGTCCGAGGACAAGTGGAATGAAGAACATCCCTCCCATCATCGAGGCTTGCAGGACAACGATCAACTGGACCAGTCCACCGAGGAGACCACTGTTGAGCGCGAGCACGAACGGAATCAATCCGAGTACTCCCACTGAGAGACGGTTTGCCCAAAGCTTCTGTCGCTCAGTCGCTTCGGGATTAATGAGCTTTCCGTAGATGTCGTGAGCAAGCCCCGCACCCGAAACGATCATCACCGAGTCGACCGTGCTCAGGATGGCGGAGAACACGGCACAGATCATCAGTGCGCCCAGAACTGGACCGAGCACGTTCAGGCTCATGATGACGCTTGCCAAATCTGGTGTGCTGAGTTGGGGGAACAGTACACGCATGCTTACACCCAGGAGAGCGACCGACGTTCCGATGATGGTCTGGAAGATGAGCGTGATACCAATAGCTTGTCGGACGGTCTTCTCATCGCGCATCGAGTAGATTCGAGTGATTTCATACGGTGCAGCAGCGATGGAGAACCCAAATGCGGCCATGAATCCGACAACCTCGCTGGTCGAAAGTGAGTTCCCAACGAATGACGGCTCGAACGACTGGAAGAGTGCATTGATCGTCCCGAGTCCACCGATGAAGTGCAGCGAGAGGGGAATCGCAACAAGCACCCCTGCCGCCATCACGACAGCCTGCATGAAGTCGGTGAGCATGCTTGCACGCATCCCCCCAATCGCGGTGTAGACAACCGCAGTCATCACCATGAGAAACATTCCGATTTCGGGGGCGAGTCCGAGCAGCGACTGGAAGATAAGTCCACCAGCAGTCACCTGTGCACTGAGATAGACAGTGTAGGCGAGGACAATGAGGAACGCACCGATTGCACGGGCGTAATCACCGTTTGCGCCGTCATCACCATACCGTACCGCGATAAAATCTGGAACCGTCACGCGTCCGAACCGACGCATTTGCGGTGCGACGAGGAGCAGTGAGACGATCCATCCTGCCCACAGTCCCGGCCAAATCCAAATGAAGCCGAACCCGAGAAGGTAGTGGATACCAAACGTTCCAACGAGTGTCCCGGCACTCATCTGAGAGGCCGAGAGCGTCGCTCCTCCGACAACGGGGCCAATGTTTCGTCCGGCGACGAGGAAGTCCTCTTCGTCTTTGGTCGTCTTGTAGCCATAATAGCCGATCCCGAGGATAACAAGGAAATAAATGATGACAATGCCGATGAACACCGGACTGAGTGTGATGAGCGCCATCAGTCACCTCCCCGGGCTGGTGCTACGTCCGCGTGATTATCCTCCTCTTCGTCTGTCGTGTCTTCCTGACGTCCCTTGTACCACGCCCACACGAATGTGAAGCCGATGTACACACTAGCGACGGCCAGAAATTTGATGATTTCGAAACTAAGCGACATTCTTGCCTCCCGTAAAGTATCCGCGTGTCCATGCAACCCAGGACCCGAGAAATCCAACGATCAGGATGAGTCCAGCAGCCGAAGCGATACTGTCTAGGTTAAAGATACCACCTGGACCGGCACCGTACGAAAATGTGACAAACCCTGGCATATGCAGGAGCTCGTACGAGAGTGTGTTACCGTCCTGTGAATTGATCTTCGGGAAGGATGCGCCGTGGACTTCTTGTCCGTCTGGGAGAGTCACCGCCACATTGATGCTCGCGTCGTCCCCAGTAGTTTGGTACTCAGGAACCCACAGCGGTGCTTTCAGTTGCCCTGCAGCGTCTGTCACGGTGTAAGTCAAACCAACCGTGATGGTGTCTCCGGATTGGACGTCTTCGAGTGGGATTGTAACGTCCATGTACTGTCCATTCTCGGCGACGTCTGCAGAAACCGTCTCACCATCTACGGTTGCAGCGATGTCCTGAACAGAGTACGAGCCAGTGAGCCAGAGTGTACCCGTGACTGCCTGTAAAGCGGCGTCACCAGTTCCAACGCTATCGACGGTTAATGTGTACGTAGCGTCGACAGCACTTGTTTTGTCAGCATCGATCGCTATCGTTGCGTCACTCAATATCATCGAAGGGCTGGCTTCCTGCGCTGTAGTCGGCGCGGCTACCAGACCGACGATGAGAACGAGCGAGAGTCCATACAGGAATACCCGTTTGGATGTGATTGTGTCTCTCACGGAATCCTCTACTATGTCATTTGATAACAACACTATAAACATATCGATCAGATAGTGACACACTGTCCTCATGGAAACGAGATAGTTCATTACCCCGATGGCTCGATGACTATCTTTCCTACCACGTCGCGGTTCTCGATTGCGCGATGTGCGTCAGCGACCTCGTCGAGTCGAAGTACTCGGTCGATGGTCGGTGTGAGTTCTCCTGTCGAGACGAGACTGAGGACATCTCGAAAGTCCTGCCGGTTGCCCATTGGCGCGCCACGAATCTGCCGATGGTGTTGATACACTGAACGAATGTCGATATCGGGATTCGGACCAGATGTCGCGCCACAGATGACCATTCGTCCTCCCATCGCCAATGAATCAATACTCCGTTGCCAGGTAGCTTCTCCAACGTGATCGGCAACGAGGTCGACACCACGCCCGTTCGTCATCTCCAAGACAGCTTCGTCGAACGAACGCTCAGTGTAGTCGATAATCTCGTCAGCCCACGCCGTCAACTGGGTCGCTTTTTTGGCGCTCGAAGTCGCTGCATACGTTGTTGCACCGATACTGTGTGCGATTTTGAGTGCAGCGTTACCGACTCCGCCGCTCGCACCGAGAACGAGGACCGTCTCTGCAGGACTGAGCTCGCCAGTGGCCACGACCATGCGCCACGCAGTGGTAAATGTCACCGGAACCGCCGCTGCGGTTACAAAGTCTAGCGATTCTGGTTTCGTCTCAAGACACCACGCTGGGACGACAACGTATTCGGCAAGGCCCCCTGGCCGATCCTCTCCGATAATTTCGTACTCGTGACACATCGTGTGCTCCCCATTGAGACAGTATTCACAGTCGTCACACGAGACACCCGGATAGACGATGACTGCCTCATCAATCCAGTCGTCATCGACATCATCACCAACCGAATCGACGAAGCCCGCGATATCGCACCCGCTCCGCTTAGGAAACGTTCCATCGTCTTCGGGATGACCCATTCGTGCAAAGACATCGAGATGGTTGAGTGCGACTGCCTCGACGCGTATTCTGACCTCATTTGGGTCTGGGTTTGGTGTATCGACGTCGACGAGTTCGACAGCTTCTGCTGGTGTCCCGTGGCCGGTGATATGGCTAGCCCGCATGTGTGAACAATCCACAACCGAGGGGATAAATCTATCCGTGTTAGCTCACCTCCCAATGAATGTGTCTCCACGTACCAAACAGTCATTACACAGTAGTGCGACAGTAACAATGGATGAGTCAGCAAGTAGCCGACAGAGAGGCACTCACTAGCCTTGAGTCCACACTCGTAGACAGTGTATCGATCGACGAACCATGGGCGCTCTTAGAAGCGTTCTCCACACTCACCCGCCTTTCGGGGACAGAAGAGGAAGTAGAGGCGGCAGAGTACATTACGAGTCGACTCGACGAGCTTGGAGTCGAGTACGACCGGTATGATCCAGAACTGTTCATCAGCCAACCGCACAATGCTGAACTCACGACCTTGAATAAGGAGTTCGAACCCGGACCACTCAAAACCGTCTCGTTTTCGGCGTCAACGACCGTCTCCGGTTCCGTCGAATACGTCGGGTCTGCTGGCGGTGATCTCTTGGATAGTAGTGACGATCCCCACGACCCGTACCACGACATCGGTGACCTCACTGGCAAAATCGCGCTCACGGCTGCAGGCAGCCTTTCGATTCGCGCGACGAATATTCTCGAAGAGAAAGGTGCGATCGGTGTCATCGCCATCCACAAACACGAGCGCGAACCACATAACGGGATCGCGACGCCTATCTGGGGCGGTGCACCACGCCTCGATGAGAAGCACAAGGTTCCTGACGTTCCTATTATCAACGTCAACAATCCCGACGGCCAGACGCTTCGAGAGTGGGCAGAGAGTGACGAAGGACTCACTGTCGAAATTTCGACCGACTTGACAACGGAGTGGATGCCGTGTCCAGTCGTCGTCGCCACCGTCGAAGGTAGAGCGGCGGAGACCGATGATTTCGTTCTCCTCCATGGACACTACGATTCGTGGTACGTCGGAATCACTGACAACGCGACTGGTGATGCAGGCCTTCTCGAAACCGTACGCGTCTTCAACGAACACAGAGACGATTTGAATCGAAACCTCCGCGTCGCTTGGTGGCCGGGACATTCAACCGGCCGATACGCTGGATCGACGTGGTACGCCGACGAGTTCGCACTCGACATCGCGGAGAACTGTGTCGCACAGGTCAACATGGATAGTCCTGGATCGAAGGACGCGACGAAGTACACCGACATGTCGTGTTGGACACCGGATGCACACCAACTCGTCACTGACACCATCGACGATATCACGGGCGAGCCGTCGGCAGAAAATCACCCGTTCCGTGCGGGTGACTACTCCTTCGACAACCTCGGTATTACCGGCTTCTTCATGTTGTCTTCAAACATCCCAGCCGAAGAACGGGAGCAGCGTGGGTATCACAGCGTCGGTGGCTGTGGAGGGAACTCAGATGCGTGGCACGTCTCGACGGATACGCTCGAAAAAGCAGGGAAAGACGAGCTCGTCCGAGATATCCGCGTCTACGTCACAAGTCTCCTTCGCGTGTTGAACGCAGAGATTCTCCCATTCGACCACGCCCGCCACGCTCGGAAGATTGCCGACACAGTTCAGGAATACAACACCATCGCCGGGGACAACTTCGACTTTACACCGACCATCGAGGAACTCCAGTCGCTCGAATCAGATATCGTCGCATTCCAAGACGCTGCACATGCTGGTGACATCGAGCCTGCCGTCGCGAACGACACAATCACGGCTCTCTCCCGTGTGCTCACACGACTGAATCTCGTTGAATGCGGCCAATTCGAACAAGACGAAGCGACCAGTCGTGACCCGGTTCCTCGGTTGGCTCCTGCCCAGAAGTTCCCGATCCTCGATGAGAACGACGTCCGCTTCTTACGGGTTCAGTTGAAACGCGAACAGAACATGGTTGTCCAAGAACTCCGAAAGGCTAAGGAGCTGATCGCCGATGTCAACGCCTAAAATCGCGTATCTGGTCCCTGGCGTTGGGCTGAGTCCCGAGGAACGAGCACGACGCGAACGAATCGCAAACGAACTGTCGACGGGCGTCGTCACCGTTGTGCAGACTGGTGACTTCGGCCCGACGAGTATCGAAAGCGCCGTCGAAGAAGCGTGGTGTGTCGTCGGATCGCTTCAGACGGCCCACGAGATTCGCCACGAGTTCGACGCATTCGTCATCGGCTGTTTCGGAGACCCAGGATTGCGAGCACTACGAGAACTCGTCGACGTTCCTGTCGTCGGGCCCGCAGAAGCGACGTTCTACACTGCCGCCCAGATTGCCGACCGATTCAGTTGGTTGACAATCCTCGATGAGACTGTTCCAATGAGTCACGAGCAAGCCCACGAGTATGGTCTTGGAGAGCGATGTGTGAGTGTCCGATCTGTGGACGCTCCCGTCGAATCGATCGACCACAAGTCGGATGCACTGGTCGAGCGGATGGTCACTGTTGGTCTTCAGGCGGTCGAAGAGGACGGAGCGGAGGCATTGTTCCCGGGTTGTATGAGTCTCTCGTTCGCTCAACGAAACGACGAGATCCAATCGCGGGTTGGTGTCCCTTTCATCGACCCCGCAACGGTTGCACTTGAGCAGGCAGCAACGTGGGCACGCCACGGAATCTGTCAGAGTCGGCGGGCGTATCCGGAAGCACCATTCAAGAAACTCGACGGACTCCTCGGTGATCTCCCGTCAACGACTGCCGACGACTGAAGCGCTATAATTTTCAGGTTAATTTTTCAGAGATGTCTCTCCGAGCCAGTCTCAACTGTGTGTCTCTGTGGCGAGAAAGAGAGCTCCCACAGCGAGTTTTCAAATCAATGAGCAAACGATCGAGACGCCGTGAAGAATCATCGTTGATAGGGAGACGAGAAAGCGTAATAGCCACGCTTCGAAGACGATATCTACGTTTGCTAATTTCGAGATGTGATTTTGTGAATTCTTGTCTACTGCTTATAACGACGCAAAATGAGTAACACACTTAGTGTATTATTTTCCGACTCCAAAGTCACATCTACAATGGTAGCAATTGTCGATGATTAAAATAGTGAATTCTAGACATATGAGGGTGTGAGAACCAAGGGGAATTTATCATAAATCTGATTATAAAAACAATTCGAATACAGTTTCACCTCACTCTTCGTCGCTATCAGTTGGTTCGGCGCAAGTACAGACAAACCCCCGACGAATGGCTTTGTCGGCTGAGATTCGAGATTGGCACTCAGGACATTCGACAATGATGCCCACATCCACGACAGGCTCACTGACTGATGCAAGCGTTCCTTTGTTCGTCAATGCCCGGATCGCTTCTGTCGCTTTCGTCTTCGCGGTCCGTTGGGCGATGGTGATCGCATCTGTTGCCCAGTCCGAATCGCTCTCAGGCGCCGTGTATTCGGCACCGAGACACTCTGTAATATGAGTTCGTATCACACCATATGAGACGAAGTCGTGTTCGATTTCGTCGATCGGGACACCCTCGTGGCGAAACATCTCACGCACTGCTGCTGCTGTTGTCGAGTCGTCTCCGGTCAGACGCTGGTACTTTGATTCTGTTTCACCTCCGATCGTGGGGAGTCCCGCTCGGTCCATCTCTCGCTGCAGCAGTCTGATATTCAGTTGTTCCGCTAATGTTCGGTACCCTTTTCGTGGGCCATTTTCTCCCTGCCACTGTGCCAACAGTTGGGTATCATACGTGGAGAGGTCGCGTTCAGAGAGCACCCGACATACCTTACATCCGTGTGAACTCATAGGCTGTACTCTGTGTAAATTGATTGCAAATTGTGACTCATTATCGGTCACTCCTCCTCAGTATCTGTTCGATAGTAGTCGTCCAGATTGCTCCGGCGTTCGGTCACGACGATGTGTTCGATGTTCTCGACGCAGTCGAACTCTCGAATTGTCGTTACGAACTCGTCTATCTTACGCATCGAGGGAGCCATCCCAACGGCATAAACGTCGTACGTTCCGATTCCACGTGTGACGTGCCAAAATGGCATTTCACTAATGCGGTCAAACGCCTCGTCTTTCATACTGTCAGCGTTGGTCGCTTTGACGGCGATTCTGACGATTTCCCAACTCAAATCGTCCGGATCGAGGAGAAAAAACGCCGTAGTTGCCTCCATAAGCTTCGAAACTCTGTATCGAATCCCCTCGCTACTCATTTTGTATCCGGCCTCCTTTAGTTCTTCAGCGATATCGGAATAGGGCGCACGGGGATCTGAGGTAAGTATCTTGAGAATGTGACTGTCGATATCGTCGAAATTCTCGAACTTATTTCCGTTCATGCTGTTCTGTTCGCTTCTATCCAAATAAAGGCTCGCTACTTGTGTCCAAGATCCCCTGATTTGTCGATGTATAGATCTATGCTTTTCTGTTTGGAATTTCAGAGAACTCTCTGTCCGGTAGTAGCCTGTTACTATAGTACTCCTGTAATGCCACATGTTCAACAATATTGTCATTATGTGTCCGTAGGTAGGTACAATTCACAGGGGTGTCGAGTTACAGTGATTAGATGAATTTGGGAAGATCGGTTTCGTCCTCAGACATGTTAATGTTCACTTCAATAACATTCGCTGCGTTCGTCACCTTCTCGACCACCATGTTGTGGTACTCCGTTTCGTTCATCCGGTTGGTCGGTCCTGAGATACTTAGCGACCCGAGAACGCGACCATCTCTATCCAAAACTGGCGCTCCAATCGCTTTCAGCCCTTCAATTTCCTCTTCGTCGTTGTACGCATACCCTCGCTCTTGAATCTGATCAAGTTCCTCAAACAATGTCTCGCGGTCAGTGATCGTGTTCTTTGTCTTGCCGGTTAATCCGTAGCGGTCGACAATCGTGTCTACACGACCCGGAGGAAGATACGCGAGAATGGATTTCCCTGTCGCAGAAAAATGCAGATAGTCGGGTTTCTGCAGTTTGTTCGTCTGGTAGTTGCTTCCGACTGCTTTCTCCCCTCGTACTTTATACAGATTCACTGAGAGACCATGCTGTTCAGTCGCGAGATGGGCATATTCGCCCGTCTCGTCAGCTAAGTTTTCTATCTCTGGTTTACCGATCTCGTACAACTTATTCTGGTTTCGAACATACTCTCCGAGGAGAAGGAATCGGAGTGATAATGAGTACGTGTTTCCCTCTTGAATCACGAATTTTTTCTCTCGAAGCGTCGTGAGATAGTTGTACACAGCGCTTTTCGACATATCCAGATGCGTTGCGAGTTCTGTAACGCGTGCTCCATCGAGCTCCTCCAGTGCGTGAATTACATCGAATGCCCGGGTGACTGTTTTCAGTGTGCGCGATGAGCTATTTTCTGATCCATCAACCATCGGAGATGCTACTAAGCCACTCCGTAAAAACGTTTGTATATGATGCAATAGTCCTCGACTGGAAAAACCGATAGCATGCGTCCCCTTTCGAACAACGAACGATGAAGGGATACGAATTGAGTCAGTATCACCCTTCTTCGGTCGGTTATTGAAACCGATGAATACGTGATCTGTGTAACGCTGTTCTATATACGTGCAACCTATTTCTGGGTATTCAATATTCACTACCGTTGTTTACCGTAATTGTTCAAATTGGTAGTTCTACCCCTAAAATTCGAGAGATACACTGGGTTTACGACGACTTTCAATTCATGGGTGTGTTCTCTATCAATGCACTGTGTTTTGCACGTGCCGTCCAGCATATGGAGTACTGTAATCAAAAGATCGCACCACGACGAGCGGAATGATTATTTGTTGATATCGTTCTGCACATCAGGAAAGACGATTTCTCTGATTGAAAGCCGTAAAAACACGCTACTCAGCGAGATATAAGTATGTTTGTTCGTTATGTAAACAGGATCATTCAGAGGCGAGGCGTTTCAATGCTCCGCCGAGAACTTGTGTCGCTGCAGCGCAATCTTCCCAGTCGGTCCATTCCAATGGATTGTGGGAGATTCCATCTCGTGATGGGACAAAAAGTAACCCAGCGTCTGTAACGTTTGCGACGTGCATTGTGTCGTGCGCCGCACCGGAGTGAAGCTCTCGTATCTCGATTTCCGCGGATTCTCCAGCTTCACAGAGTGCAGTTCGACAGCGATCGCTCATCGGTACAGGGGGTCGGTTCCACGGTCGGTCAAACTCAGTAGTCACGTCACGTTCTGTTTCGATTCGGTCTAAACTCTGTTTTGCCCGGCTGACAATTTTCTCGATAGAGCTCTGCCTGATATCGCGGACGTCAAGGCTCAATTCGACGGCTCCTGGAATCACGTTTGGTGCGTTCGGTCGGACGTCAAGCTTACCGACGGTGGCGACTGCTGTGGCCGAATCCGTATCGACGCACTCTCCGGCAGCGGCTTCGATATCGAGGACGAACTCACTTCCTGCAGCCATCGCGTCCGACCGGTTCGTCATGAGTGTCGACCCTGCATGATTTGCTTCACCTGTTATTTCGATGCCACACCGAGAGAGTCCCGTGATTGTCGTCACGACGCCTGCAGAGATATCCGCCTCTGTAAGGCGTTCGCTCTGTTCGATATGAAGTTCTAACCACGCGTGCCATTCGTCGGCTGCCAGCCGACCTTCTCCAAGAAATCCGATGTCACTGAGGGCGGCTTCGAGCGAAGTGCCAGAGTCGTCTTCGAGAGAGAGCGCCGTTTCAGAATTCATCTCACCTGTAGCAACGGCCGATCCGAGCAGTCCGCCATCAAACCGTTGTCCTTCTTCTTCTGTGAAACAGACAACTTCGACCGGACGAATTGGTTCCACATCCGCGTCCTGCATCGCCCGGACGCTCTCTAACGCCGCGTACACGCCGAGTGGTCCATCGAAAATGCCACCCTCCGGAACTGAGTCGAGATGACTCCCAGCAGCGACCGGTGCTGCAGTCGGATTGACGCTTTCAGGTGCCCATCGGCCGACGATGTTTCCCACGCAGTCGATGCGAACAGTGAGTCCGGCATCTCGTAGCCGTTCACAAAAGTACGCTCGCGCTTTCCTGTCCGCCTCGGTTCCGGTGAGAACCGTTCGACCGTGACCCTTCTCGACTGCTACCGATCCGAACGCTGCGTTAGCTTCGATGTCTCTCTGCAGCCGGTGCTGGCTTACTTGCATGCCTCTCACACATGTTGTCCAACTCTCCTATTTGATTGTTTCGCATACCGACAACGATTAAATTCTTTCATGAACTTGGTTTCGTGTCGTGTGTGACCGAACGATGTCTATTCTCGCCCATTCCTGTCTTCGTTCCCCTACGTAGAGTCGTATTCTTTCAATATCTCAGCTTTACGCCCGGGTAGTTTCAAAACATTTATAACACATGAGTGAGTGTCCTGTTCTATGACAAGCGATAGCAATCGTCGCCATATTAATAAAAATAGCGACAGGACCGCTAGAATGCAAGTCAACCGACGCACGTTCCTCACCGCGACGGCAGCCGGTGTCCCTCTCGCGCTTGCTGGTTGTCTTGGAGGAGGCGACTCGAACGACTCAGGCAACGGTACCAGTGGGAGTGGTGCGCCGAAATCCGGTGGCACCCTTCAGTGGGGAGGTGCTGTTCCCGTTCAGGGACTCGACCCGCATCTCGAGAGCGCCGCAGCAACCAATCGAGTGCTTGAGAACATCACAGAACCGCTCGTTCGGTTAGCCCCCGATTACTCATTGCAACCCCATCTTGCAAAGGATTGGTCGACTTCTGATGACAACACGAAATTGGAATTCACGCTCCAAAAAGGCGTGACGTTCCACAATGGCGACGAGATGACGTCCAAAGACGTGCTCGCAACCTACGAGCGGATCGCCAACGGCGAATATCTCGCTACCGGATTTTTTGATTTCGTCAATTCGATGAACACCCCGGACGACCAGACGTTCGTCGTGCAGTTGTCCAAGCCGTTTGCGCCGTTCCTCTCTCGGATGTCGACCGGCGAGATGCACATTGTCCCGGAGAAACAGGCAAAACAGGAGAAGATCAACGAGCCAATCGGAACGGGACCGTACCAGTTCGAGAGTCACGAGGTGGAAACCTCGTTCACAATGACGAAGTTCGATGACTACTGGAACGCCAGCGATGAGAACGGGCCGTTCCTCGACAAAATCGTCAAGAGTGAGATAACGGATCCGAACGTGCGACTCCAGTCGTTCCGCTCGAACGAGTATGACTTCATCAACGGTATCCCACCGAAAGATGTTGAATCGCTCAAAAATGATTCAACCGTCCGCTTCGAGAAACAGTTCCCGAAGGCACTCGTCTACCTCGGACTGAACTGCAACAAGAAGCCGTTCAACAACAAACACGCTCGTCTCGCACTCGACTTCGCACTCGATAAGGAGAAAATAAGCGAGGCGGCACTGTACGGCACCGGGAAGACGACCGCAACACCCGCCACGCCTGATAGTCCGTGGGAGAATCCCGATATCAAACCACGGCAGCGGAACCTCGATAAGGCCAAAGAACACCTAAAGAAAGCAGGGATGCCGAATGGATTTTCGGTTTCGTTCAAGATTCCACAATCGTACCCGACACAGGTACAGGGTGCGAAGGTTATCTCCGATCAAGCATCAGATGCCGGCATCAATCTCAACATCCAGAAGATAACGTGGAGCACGTGGCTCTCGGATGTGTATAGCAAGCAGAACTTCGAGGCAACGACCAGTTCGTACCTCGCGTTGACGTACCCCGACGTGTCGTTCTACAAGTTCCTCCACCCGAACGGAGCGTTCTTCTTCACCGGCTGGAAGAACAACGAGTACAATAAGCTGGTTGAGGAGGCGCGACACATCTACGATGAGAAAAAGCGCGCCGATCTCTACCACAAGGCGACCAAAATCTTCCACGAGGACCGCGCGGGTCACCTCCTGCTCTGGTGGCAGGCGAACCTGTACGGTGGCTCGACGAACTACAAGGGCAAGATTGGCACGGCAGACGGTTCGACGCTTCGATTCCACGACAACTGGCTCGACTCGTAATTTGGGGGGATCTCTATGTCAATGTATAATTATTTATTGCGGCGGTTAGGATTCATGGTGCTAACCCTACTGTTCGTGACGTTGATCACGTTCATCGTAACGACCATTCTACCCGGAAATGTCGCGTTGCTTATTCTTGGACCAAACGCGACTGAGAAATCCATTCAGGCGCTCCAAGCGCAGATGGGCCTCGATAAACCGCTATACATCCAGTACATCGACTGGGTGGTTGGGCTCTTGCAGGGTGATTTAGGAATGTCACTTCGGTTCGACAGACCGGTTGTGACGCTCATTGCAGAAAAGCTCCCGAAGTCGTTGTTGCTTGCCGGAGCGGCGACGTTCATCGCTGTTTTCCTTGCGCTACCGCTCGGCATCATCGCTGCGGTAAAGCAGAACGAACTGCCCGATCTGTTCGCATCGATGTTCGGATTCATCGGAGTTTCTATCCCGATTTTCCTGTGGGGCCTCGTGTTCATCCTCGTCTTCGCGGTGTGGCTGAATCTCTTTCCGACAGGTGGGTACGTCCCACCGAGCGAAGATCCAATGGGGACGTTGAGCCATCTCGTCCTCCCGGCATCGGCGATGGGATTCGCCCTCACTGCCTATATCATGCGAATGACTCGATCGTCGATGCTCGAAGTCATGTCGGAGGAGTATATCAAGCTGGCTCGTTCTAAAGGAATGACCCAGCGAATCATCATTCTCAAGCACGCACTTCAGAACGCCATCATTCCTGTTATCACAGTTATTGCGTTTCAGTTCAGCTACGCGTTTGGTGGTGTCGTCGTTCTTGAGCAGGTGTTCTTCTGGCCGGGCATCGGCAGACTGACACTGACCGCTATCCAGAGTCGAGATATCCCGTTGTTGCAGGGCTGTATCGTCGTCGTCGCGCTGATGTACATGCTTTCGAACCTCGCAGCGGATATCCTCTACGGCTACTTTGACCCACGAATTCGCTATGGAGGTGAGGATTGATGGCAACATCGACCTCGAATTCGACAGTCACGTCCGCGCGGATTGAACGCTTCCAGCGGTTCGTACGACAGTTTAAGAACAACACCAAGGCGATGATTGGGCTCGTCATCGTGCTGTCGCTCGTTGTTGTCGCGATTCTCGCGCCGTTCATCGCTCCATACTCGATTCAACAGACGTCCATCGACGACCGGACAGAGTCACCGTCGGCCGATCATCTGTTTGGAACCGACGATCTCGGTCGCGACATCTTTAGTCGCGTCGTGATGGGGAGTCGGATTTCGTTGAAAGTCGGCTTCGGTGCGATCACTGGCGCACTCCTTATTGGGACGATCGTTGGGCTCGTCTCCGGCTACTACGGCGGGATCATCGACGAACTGCTAATGCGATTTATGGACGCCGCAATGTCCTTCCCACCGATCCTTCTCGCGTTGACGCTGATGGTCGTCCTCGGTCCTGATCTCGATAACGTCATCATCGCGCTGGCGTTTGTGTACACACCGTACATCGCTCGCGTCGCTCGAAGTGCGACGCTGTCTGAGCAAAATGAGGCGTACGTGGAGTCAGCTATCGCCCGCGGTGAACGTAATTCACACATCATCTTCAGCGAGATATTACCGAACTGTTCGGCCCCGCTGCTCGTGCAAGGGTCACTGAACATTGCCTTTGCAATGTTGACAGAGGCAAGTCTGTCGTTCCTCGGACTCGGTGCCCAGCCACCGACCCCTTCGTGGGGGCTGATGATCAACAACGGAAGTGGATTCATGCAGACCGCACCATGGATTATCATTTTCCCCGGTATTGCTATCGCAGTTACCGTCATTGGGTTCAATCTGCTCGGTGATGGCCTCAGAGACGTTCTCGACCCCAAGGTGGATTCGATAGAATGAATGGCAATAATACAGACGGTGGACGACAATCTCTCCTCGAAGTTCGAAACCTTACGACGGAATTCCGCACGGAGGATGGAACGGTCGTCGCGGCTAACGACGTATCGTTCGCCCTCGATTCGGGCGAGACAATGGGATTAGTAGGCGAGAGTGGCGCAGGAAAAAGCGTCACCGCGCGTTCGCTGCTCCAACTCATTGACAGCCCTGGTGAGATCACGAGCGGCGAGGTCGTCTTCGACAACGAGGATCTGCTCGAACTATCCGAGAAGGAGATGCGGTTGGTTCGCGGAAACAAGATCGCACTCATTCCACAGGATCCAATGTCGTCGCTCAATCCGGTGCTTACGGTCGGCGAACAGATCGTCGAGACCATCGTGCACCACCAAGACGGCGACCAATCGACGGCACGAGAGCAGGCAATTGAGGTGATGCGAGATGTCGAAATTCCGGATGCAGCGGAGCGATTCGACGACTATCCTCACGAGTTCTCTGGTGGCATGCGCCAACGCGTTCTCATCGCAATTGGTCTCTCCTGTAAACCCGATCTGATCATCGCTGACGAACCGACAACGGCGCTCGATGTAACCACTCAGGCGAAGATTCTCGATCTGCTGAACGATCTGCAAGAAGAGAAGGGGATGGCCATCCTGATGATCACACACAACCTCGGCGTTGTTGCCCAGACGTGTGATCACGTCGGAGTGATGTACGCGGGGAATCTCGTCGAAACCGCAGCACTCGACGAACTGTTCAGAAATCCGCAACATCCGTACACACGCGGGTTGATCGACTCGATTCCTCAGGCTGATGTGCAGTACGACGACCTTCCGACGCTCGACGGTTCGATGCCGGATCTCACCGATCTCCCCCAGGGATGTAACTTCGCCCCTCGCTGTGCGTACGCGACCGAGGCCTGTCGAACTGGTGGTGACCCCAAACTCACTTCAGTGTCGGAAACAACGTCGCGTGCAGCGTGTATCCACGCGGATGCCCTCGACCTCAGCCACGGATACAATCCGACCGATTCGGTGCACGAGAGTACACAAATCGACCGAAGCGGAGAGCCACTGTTTGCAGTAAAGAACCTTCGGAAACATTTCCCCGCAGGTGATGGATTATTGGGTGATCTCACGCTTACACGTTCTGACGGTGGCCTTCCAACGCTCGAACGACGGGCGGTCAAAGCTGTTGATGGTATCGATTTCAACATCTACGAAGGCGAGACCGTGGGTCTCGTCGGTGAAAGCGGCTGTGGAAAGTCGACAGTCGCGCGCACTGCGCTGAACCTTCTCGATCCAACCGACGGCGAGGTGTACTTTGAAGGCGAACCGATCCACGAGATGAGTAGCACGGAGGTACGCAGTCTCCGTCGTGAGATGCAGATAATATTTCAGGATCCCCAAAGCTCGTTGAACCCACGGAAGACGGTGGGACAGATCATCGGTCGAGCAATGGAAAAACACAACATTGCGACCGGCAAAGCGAAGCAAGAACGAACGCGCGAGTTGCTGACACGCGTCGGTCTCTCACCAGAAGCGATTCATAAGTATCCACACCAATTCTCCGGTGGCCAACAACAGCGCATTGCCATCGCGCACGCACTTGCAGTCGAACCGAAGTTCATCGTCTGTGACGAACCCGTTTCGGCGCTCGATGTCTCTGTGCAGGCACAGATACTGAATCTCCTCAACGAAATTCAGGCAGAGTACGGTCTCTCGTATCTATTCATATCGCACAACATAGGCGTCGTCCAGCACATTTGTGACCGGATCGCGGTTATGTATCTCGGGAAAATAGCTGAGTTCGGCACAGTCGAACAGATATTTTCGCCGCCGTTCCATCCCTACACAGAGAGTCTCCTTTCGGCCGTTCCACACGCCAATCCGACACGGAAGAGTGATCGGATCTTATTGGACGGAAACGTTCCGAGTCCGCTGAACCCACCGTCTGGATGTCCGTTCCAAACCCGCTGTCCAAAGAAAATCGGTGACGTTTGTGAGGAAACTGAACCGGAACTGGAAGAGAAAGTGTCCGGCACCGACCATCACATCTCCTGTCTCCTGTCGGTCGAAGAGATGACCGAACGATCGTCATTCGTGGAGTCAGTCGAATCGAAATCCAGCAATTGAGACAACGGGTCAGTATTTCACTCCGAATTCGAGAATTTCCTCTGGATACGAACCCAACTGTCGAGCGGTTTCCTCGTGCAGATTTCGTTCGGTCTCTCGTGCCCGTTCGTAGAGTTCTCGGAGCTCTCGAACCGGATGCTCGGCAGCATCAATTCGAAGATTGTGATATAATTTCGACTCTGGTGCGTGAACGAGCAACGCTGAACTCACTTTTCCTCGTTTGTCTCCACCTGCCTCCTGTCCCGCTTCGAGACCACTGAGTAACCGCTCAGACAGCGGACCGGTCGTTTCGGCGAACGCGTCGCTCACTGCGTCGATGACGGCATCGTCGCTGAGCATGTTTCCCGCGACCGAGTGGCTTTCTCCAGTCGTCGATCCACACCATTCGACACAATCGTCGCCGGTGAACGTAAACTGACTACCGTCTTGGTCGACGCCGTGTAGTTGGCGGTAACTCGAATGTTCATCGCTCGCCAACACTGATTCACACGCTGTCTCAATGTGCTTCCCGTCTGCAACCTGCGATAGGACTTTTGATCCGTGAGATGTCTTCGTAAACGATTGTGTGAGGACCGCGGCCTCGTCGCTAACGTACGGACACGTCGCTCCGACGGCGACGATCCCCGTCGCTACTGCGACACCGAACGACTCCTCGTCAGAATCGGAGGCCGCAATCGAGAACGTCCCTGGTCGGTACCCGCGCTTCCACTCTGTCTGCGCACTTGCCTTCTTTCCCATCCGTTGAACCCACGCAGCGGTGTCTATTGTACGCGACGATGATGTTTCGTGGTTGTTGTCGTGTACGGTCAGCACATGAAGAGAACCAACGACACGAGTAGAGAGCGGAATACTTTCCCTGACAGTCCAGATGGTTTTCCTTTGATTAATCACTGCGTTCCGATTTGGCGTTCGGTTCGACATCTGCGTCGATCGGCTGATCGTCTACGACCGCCCCAGAGCTTTCACCATCAGTACGCGCTCTCTGAGTCTGCTCCATCAGAATTGATTGTGTGTCTCGAACGATGTCATCATCAGCCGGCCGCACCTGTTCGTACGTCCCATCCGGCTTCATTAACCCACCTTCGCCGATTGTCTGCAAGCATGGTTTGAAGGATGAAGCGAAGCTGGTCGCGAATCACAGTGGATTCGACTGGTGCGACAGTCTCCGATCGATTGTTTAGATTGCGCGTCATCCAATCAGCGTTGCCGATGTACCATTCGCTATCGCCGTCATTCTCAACGTAGAACATCCGAGAACGTTTGAGGAACCGGCCGACGATCGAGTGGACAGTAATATTTCAACTGATATCTTCCACTCACCGACGTAGTCGAAAGATATCCTGAACGATCAGATTTATTTCGACACCAGCCATAGACGCCCGATACAGTTTGGCGACGATATCTGGATCTTCGGGCCCGTTTATTATTGCGATGATCCGTCCGTCTCGTCCAGCGTCTGCGCGTTCAGGTCTCATCAGGAAGATCTTGTACTCACGGATATGAATTCCGGATTCGGAAAGCGCTGGTTTGAGTTCGTTTTCCAGACGTCTGTCTGACGTCCGAAGATCGGTCAAACTTTCTCGAGGC
Source organism: Halocatena marina (assembly GCF_023276375.1). Lineage (GTDB taxonomy): Archaea > Halobacteriota > Halobacteria > Halobacteriales > Haloarculaceae > Halocatena > Halocatena marina. The sequence goes on from NZ_JALLPK010000002.1 coordinate 390,206, forward strand.
TCCGATTGTAAGAGAACACATCGTCGGTCTCGATACCGTAGTTAACAATTTTACTCGCGCAAAACCAGCTAACGTACAGAGCCACGTACTGAGTGGCTGGGCAGTGCTTGCCTGTGGTCTGATCACATCTTCTGGGTCCCGTTCATCAATCCTGACCATGGTGATACTGAAGAATGAGACCGGATAATAGACAGTCGATGGGAAACAAAGCGCAGTATGTCCTCTGATGAGAACGATCCCGCTGACGCTTTTGCTGCACTCGGGGATCCGGTGCGTGTTGGAATACTTGAAGCGCTCGCAGAACAGGATCACACAGACACGTCTACGAGCCCTGAAGTTGGTTTCGCCGATCTCAGACGACGCGTTGGTGTCCGAGATTCTGGTCGGTTTCGGTATCACCTCGAACAGCTCAGAGATATCTTCGTTACTCAGGCTGAGGATGGCCAATACCGGCTCACGTACGCCGGCACACAGGTGGTGACGGCTATCGTCGCTGGCGTCTACACCCAACGCGTCAGCATCGGTCCGACAGACATCGACAGCACCTGCGGACACTGCGGTACGAATGCTGTTGGGAGCTTCGAAGATGGAGTTCTTGAGGTCATCTGTGAGAAGAAGCATCCGCTCTTTTACTGGACGCTTCCGCCGAATGCCGCACGTGGGGTAACGATTAAAGAACTCATTCGTGCAGCGACCTTCGATTTCCGGTGGACCATCGAACTGGTTCAAGCGGGTATCTGCCCGGATTGCTACGCTCCGATCGAAACAGCGGTACTTCCAACGGCTGATGACGGCTATGGACAGTCCTATCGTCTGCGTGCTCACTGTGAGGCCTGCAAGAGCACGCTTGACGGTCCGATTGGGGCCTGCCTCATGAACAACCCTACTGTAGTCTCATTCTATCAGGATCACGATCGCGCTCTCCGTGATGAATACTGGTGGGATTTGGAATTCGTTGCTGCCGACGCACCAATAGACCATCGCACCGATCCGTTTCGGCTTGATGTCTCGGTTCGTGTAGATGATGAGGTCTTGATCGCAACTATTGATGACAACGGACACGTCACGTCAACCAACATCAGGACGAAGTAGGAACGACTAATTGTCGGATTTGAAGTAGAAGATCTGTTCGCCAAACGCTTATTCTGTGATGGAACCTTGCTACAGACAATGGCAAATATCACACATCCACTCGAATCCTCTCCGAGCGATCCTAATGGAGGATTCGCACGGATCGCTGCTCAACTTCCGAGTCCAACCATGCTCTGGTTTCTCGGATTGCTCTCGCTCCCTGCGATCCTCTTTGATCGATTAGAGGTTCTCAATGGATTCGCGCTGTTCTTTCTTTTCGGCTTTTGGCCGTTCGTGCGTGGCTTCTTAGAGAGCGTGCGGCCCACCGAAGAGAGCGTGAACCCTGCCGATTGGATCAACACGGACGATGACCGCTCGGTGATTATCCGGGCGAATATCGCCATGATTCTCATGATGTTTCAACCGATCGTCTCGGGGATTGGGCTATTACAGATGATGGGACAGATCCCGATGGCTCTCCGATATCGTTGGGATCTACCGACACCTGAGACGTACGAAAGTTCGGTCGAATATCGCCTCCCGTTTGAGGGAACGTGGACTGTTGTGAATGGGAGTCCGGATCAACGCCATTCGCACTCGTGGGGAATCCTCACCCAGCGGTACGCTCACGACTTCGTGATGACCGACGATGCAGGACAGACACACAACGGTGAGCGCTCTGGTCCAGACGCACACTACTGTTTCGGCGAGCCAATTCTTGCACCAGCGAGCGGAACAGTCGTCACGGCGCGGGATGGCCATCGAGACTATCATCGAACAGACGGCCGAGTCGATCCACTCCAGCGTCACCTCCTCGGAAACTACGTGGTGATTGAGCACGCAGACGGCGAGTACAGCATGCTTGCGCATCTCCAACAGGGAAGCGTAAGTGTCTCTGAAAACGAGAGGGTTGAACAGGGTGACCGAATCGGACGGTGTGGCAACTCCGGTAACTCGACCGAACCACATCTCCACTTTCACATCCAAGACCGTCCGAACTTCTTCCTCGGAATGGGTCTTCCTGTCCGGTTTGATGATATTGAGATCAAGCTGCCGAATGAGGAACCGACGCACAAGGAGACTGGTTACGTCCACGCTGGCCAGATGGTCGCTTCCGGGAACATGGAACAAGCAGAGCGAACAATCGAATCTATTGAAACACGCCGTCAGTAATTTCATTATTCTACACTGACTAATCTCCTGTTGCTATGATGCAGAGGAAACACACAGAGCGATGTGCACGCGTAGGAACCGGTCTAATCTCAGGATTTAGCGCTGTTTGAGCCCAGTATTTCGATAGTTATCAAGTGTGGCACGTGGACAGCTGTCGAATCCTTTGGTATCTCGTTCAGTGATTACTTGTTCGCTTTAGCTTTTGGTCGTCGCTCCATGTCGGTCGAGGATTGCGTTCGCTATCAACGTCGAATATCATCAAATACCACAAACCCGTTTCTCAACTAAGAGCTCCACTGGGTATCGATATACAACCTCCTCAAGAGTGTCCACGACTTGCTCGTCACTCGAAGAAGCGTTATAAGTAATTTCGAATTATATTACATTGTTGGGGGTTTCAGACCAGTTAATGGCAGATGGGCGAAAAGGGTAAGGATCTCTGCAATTGGGAGCGTTCAGACGCTAGGGCGTGAATTTGATTAATAACAGAACTCTGTACCCTGATGGAAGTATTCGCTACTCGAATCGACACCATTAATTCTCAGATTGATGAATGAATTCTGAATAAGAATCATAGTGCAAGGTAACTACGAGTATAGGGAAACAAATATATCATCTGAATCTGTGTTGATTACAAGCATTTTCGTTCTACTATTTTCTCTCAGAACAAGACGAGTGGTTATTTCTGCTGCTGCTGGATCAAATCTTCTCGAATCTACCTTTGCCGAAGGATGAAGAACAGGCTATCAATGTATCACAGTAGATGATCGACGCTCAGATTGTACACAGCCCCGGAATTTTGGATCAACATTCCATTGAATGTACCGTATTGGTGTTGCTGTCTCGAAATGATTTACCACCCCCGAGAGTGATTGGGTGACGATACTGTTTGGGAACCGTTTATTGAATAAAGGACCTCTACGGAGGGGTCAGTTCAGTGACGACTGTATTTTGAGGATTAATTGCCAATGTCTACGACGTTCACGAGCTGAGGATCGTTGCAGTTCACTCTTCGAGTGCTGGATCTCGTCGGTCGGTCCGTTCTCTCAAATAGACACGAGCGTCGGGATGCTGGTCAGCGCCTTCGGCAATGACGCCTTGATCACGGAGTTGTTCGAGACGTGACTTTACAGCTTCCTTATCAGTACGCCCCACAGTAGCGACAAGATCAAGAAGATCCTCTTCGTCAATGCCATCTCCCGGATCTGCCCTCGTAAGGTCGGTCTCATTGCTCACGACGTCATCTTCGATGAATTGGATATATGCTGGGATATCGATGACCCCTCCGAGTGTGTCGTGCCAGCGTGCAGGATACACACTGATCCGACCATCGAGCGAGTAGAGCGCTTTCTGGCCGATCCATGTCTCCGAATCAGTGAGCCAGTCATCGACCGTGGAAAGTAACTCCTCGGGAGCGAATGGGACGCTCGGAGCGTCGCCAAGTTCGTGGGCATAGGCATTGAGGGTGTCTTGTGTGATACCGGGTGCATCAGGATGTGCCCGTTCGATTAGCCCAATCAGCTCCTTGAAGCGTACGTTTTGGCCACGATCCGTTATCTCGGCGATCACATTATCATCAACCTCGGTCATAGGAAGGTTAACGGGTGCAACGTGAATAAGCGTCTGGGCTGCTAGATAAAAGTTCTACAACGGGGATCGATTGAACTGAAGATTGGTCTGACTTGAACATCCACTTTCCTTATCGATTCTCTCGAGGTAATCACAGACTCTGGTAGCGTCAAGCTGCAGGTCCTTCTTTTGGGTACTCTCCCGACAATACGTTGTAAGCGATTGCAAAGCCTGCGATGACCACCACGAATAACACATTGAACAGTGCGTGCGGTGTACTTGTCTTGTTTCGGAAAATCTGACTCTCACACTGTGGACAGATCGAGTCCGATGTAGCGAACTCTGTCCCACACACCGTGCACTCGTGAACAGTTCGCTCGTGGCTTCCAATGCCTACTGGTGTCGGATTGGGACCAAAGAGTCGCCTAAGCGTTACCGTTCGACTCATATTCGTAGTTCTCTGGGAGATCACTTAGTTGTTGGCCGCCTGAATTCCGTGTTCCGATCAGATACTCCGTCTACACGACGGGTTGTGATCACTCTGGTTCGGCACGCTTAGGCTGTAGTGGAATAGGTAGCGAAACTCTTCTGGGTGCATGATTTCAGTGTCGAATCAAAGATCGGTGGGGTCTCCATGGCTGTCCTCCTCTGGGATCTCATCGTAGGACACAGATTCGTGTTTGGCTTCGGTGGCATACGTTGGCCAGAATCGAATTTTATCATCAGTGACGCCTTCGACTGAGGCTCGCGTCGCTCCTGCAAGATATTCTCCACCGTCTTTGATTCCCGTCTTTTCGGCAATATTCATGTCGCTACGGAGAGTCGGATCGATGTCGTCTGCAATACTGATGTACAGCGTGGGACCGTCCATTCCTCTGAGTGTTCCGATTCTGTGGTTTTCAGCGGTAAAGATGGGCTTTCCGATATCATTTTCAGTTACGTCTCCCATAGCGGACACTATTTTCGATGTGCAATGGTATAATTATTACTACTCACAGTGCAAGTGAGCACAGTCACGTCACGATGCTTAGTCGTCCGACTTCGCGGACTGTTCATCTGAATCTGAACTTGGAGCGGTCGAATCGGGTGTGTCGGCGTCCGATTCTGCCACCGCAATTCGCACGTCAGTCACTTTGTACTCGGGAGATCGACTCGGTCCATCGAGCGGTGTTTCCTTCGTCAGATTGTTTGCACCCCCATCGAGGTAATGCATCGGGATAAAAATCTCACCGGGACTCGGTCGATGCGTGATTTCGGCCATTGACTGCGTCTCGCCGTGACGCGACGTGATGTCGAGTGTATCGCCGTTCGAGACGCCATACTCTTTTGCGGTATCCGGGTGAATCTCTACGAAGCTCTTGCTGCTGTACGACATGTCCCCTTCCTCTCGGAATGTCATCGTTCCGGTATGGTACTGGTACAGCACACGTCCAGAGGTCATCACCAACGGATACGCTTCGTCTGGTGTCTCCGACGGTTCGACCGTGTCCGCAGGATGCATGTGCGCGAGACCATCCGTCGTCTGAAACTGCTCCTCGTAGAGGTAGGGTGTCCCCGGATGATCTTCGTCCCAGACTGGCCACTGGAGTCCGCCACCATCACCAAGAGCCTCGAGGCGTTCGTGCGTAACGCCGCCGTAAATCGGGGTGAGGTCGTTGATCTCTTCCATTATTTCGCTCGGATGCGAGAAGTTCCAGTCGTAGCCAAACCGCTTTGCGAGTTCTTGGGTGATCTTCCAGTCGGGTTTTGTGTTACCAATCGGGTCGATAGCGCGTTTGACCAGTTGAACGTGACGTGTTGAAGATGTATACGTCCCGTTCGACTCCAATGAGGACGTTGCTGGTAACACTACGTCGGCAAACTCGGCGGTGTCGGTCAGGAATATGTCCTGCACCGCGAGGAAGTCGAGTTCATCGAGCACTTCCCGTGCGTGTCCGATGTTTGGTTCCGAAATCAGGCTGTTCTCACCCTGAATGAACATTCCCTTGATGTCTCCCTGCTCGGCAGCAAGGAACATATCAGTAATTCTGAAACCTTCTTTGTCAGGCATTTCCCCTCTGTCCATATCGTAAGCATCGGCGAATTTTTTCCGATTCTCTGGGTCAGTGACTGGCTGATAACCGGGGAAATTGTTGGGAAGCGGTCCCATGTCACCGCCGCCGCCCTGCACGTTGTTCTGACCTCGGAATGGGGAGACGCCAGATTTGGGTTCACCGATGTGGCCTGTGATCAACGCGAGATTCGCTATTGCGTATATATTCTCGGTCCCATGAGAGTGTTCGACTAGACCAAGGGTCCAGCAGAACACGCACGAATCGGCGTTAGCGATGGTTTCAGCTGCGTGCTTCAGTTCCTCTGGAGGGATGCCCGCTTTCTCCTCAACGAACTCAGGAGTGAATTTCTCGACGGTTTCTGCCACTTGTTCGAATCCGGTAGTGCGCTCCTCGATGAACTCCTCGTCGTGAAGATCGTTGTCGATAATGTACCGGATCAACCCGTTGATCCATGTGTTATCGTACCCTGGCTCGACACGAGAGAACTGATCCGCGTACTCAGCCATCTGAATCTTCCGTGGGTCGAACACGAGGAGTTCTGCGTCGTTGTCCTTAACGTTCTGTTTGATTTTCGTAGCGATGACCGGATGGGCTTCTGTGGTGTTCGAGCCGGTGATGAGGTAGCAATCGGTTTCCTCAAGCGCTTCTACACCGATCGAGGCGGCACCGAATCCGACGGTACTAGAGAGGCCAGAGACCGTCGCTGCGTGACACAGGCGGTTGCAGTTGTCGATGTTGTTCGTTCCGATCACTTCACGAGCAAACCGCTGCATAACGTAGTTGTCCTCGTTGGTCGCCTTCGACGACGCTACCAGTCCGAGCGCATCTGCTCCGTGCTCTTCTCTAATACTGTCAAGTCCCTCTACGACACGGTCGAGTGCTTCATCCCACGTCGCCTCACGGAACTCATCAGCTTCTTTGACGAGTGGTTGTGTCAGTCGGTCATCACTGTTGACGTATGAATGTGCGAATTTCCCTTTCACACACGTCGAAATACCATTGATAGGGGACTTTTCGTGATTGGGACGCGTCCCCAGTACCTTACCGTCCTTCGTAAGAACATCGAATCGGCAGCCGACGGCACAGTACTCACAAGTTGTGTCCGTGACATCGATCTTGTTGAGCTGGTAGTCACCGACTGCGTCCGCAATAGAGAACAGTCTCCCTTCCGAGATGGCGTTTCCCATAAACCCTGAAACTTTGTGCTCGAACGGCCGCACTACCCGTTTGTTTGCGGTCTCTTTCGTCTGTTCACTGGCCATCTCCTTTGCACGAGCCATGAAGCCCGCGACGCCCTCCTTTTCGGTATCTGGTCGCTCGTTGTTGCTCATGGTCAGTCGTCTCCCTCGGTAGCGGGCCATTCGCTCGCCAGCGGTTCGTTCTGGGTGTCGAGGTCGCTCTTCATCGGCGTCATCTGAGTCGGCTGATGTTCGTACTCCTCGCCAACGATGCCTTCAGCGGAGTTCTTGTGCGTAAAGCCAGGCACTGGAAGCGTTGTTGCATCCACAAGCCCCTGTTCGAGCAGTGCCCCGGTCGGGCAGACAGTTGCACAGTGTCCACACGAGACACAGGTCGATTCCATCATCGTCTTCATACCGTTCTGGAAACCGATGTGGGTGTCTTCACCCGAGCCCTCCATTCTGAGTACACCCTCGACCTGTACGTCGTTGCACGCCTCGACACACCGGTTGCAGAGGATGCATTTGTTGTGATCGATCTGAATAAACGGCGACGAATCATCGATCGGCTCTAATTCATCACGGTCGTGCATTACTCCGTAACGCGGCTCGACCACGCTGTTCTCGATCGAGACGTCCTGCAGTTCACACCGTCCATTCTTCCCACACGTCGTACACAACAGATTGTGATTCGAGAGTAGGAGATCGAGATTGACGTCCCGTGCCTCGCTCGCAGCCTCGGTATCGGTACGGACGGTCATTCCATCGCGCGCGGGAAAGCTACACGATGGGATAACGCCGTGCTCTTCGGTCTCGACCATGCAGGTTCGACACTCGCTCCTCGGACCGATTTTTTCGTGTTCATCGTACGAACAGAGCGCAAGCACGTCACCATCGGTCTCGACTGCCTCGCACGCATCAAGCAGTGTCGAACCGGTCTCAGTTTCGACTCGGTGACCGTCGATTGTTATCGTCGCCTCCTCCGTTGAGCCTGCATCGGGATCGTTTGCCGTTCCCGGCGCGATATCCTCGGTAAGCGGTACCTCCGGTTCGTTGTCATGGGGGTGTTCCCAGATCGGATCAGTACTCATGATTGGTTGCAAATGCCGGTCGGACAGTTTCCTTTGGCGTGGGCTGTGAACTCGGTCTCAAACTCATCCATCGCAGTTGTGACTGGTCGTGATGCCTCGCGGCCGAAACCACAGAGGCTCGTCTCGCGCATGACGCGTGCGAGTTCGCGGAGCATTCCACCCTTGTACTCGCCCTCATACACATCCCGTAAGAGGTTCACGAGCTGCTTTGAGCCCTCGCGGCAGGGCACACACCGTCCGCAGTTCATCTCTCTTGCAAACTTCGCGCGTTCACCAGCGAGCGCTACCATACAGGTTGAATCTCCGAGTAGCTCCACAACGCCATTCGTCCCGAGGCGTGCACCAACCAGACCTGGTGCGCTTGCGGGCACATCGAGTGAACGGGTTACTCCCCCAAAGACACCACCAACACACGCAGCAGTCCATCCATTCTCGGTCTCGACAGCTGGCAACACCGCATCAAGCGTCGTGTCAGTCAATAGTTCGACAGTCGATGGGGCGCTACCATCGCCCACGACAGTGAACAGCCTCGTTCCGGGATCAGACGATGCGCCGCCGAAATCCGCGCTCACGATCTGGTTGAGCTGTGCAAACGTCCGGGGCGTGTGGAGTAGCGTCGGCCGGCCATTGACGCCGTGTTCGCTCGGTCCAGGGGGCTGTCGGCGGGCTTCGAGTCGATGGTTGCCCTCGATTGCTTCAAGGGCCATTGTCGGCTCGCCCGCTTTGTACTCGTCTGGGCCAGTGACAACTCGTATCGAGATCTCAGTAGCAACAGCATCGACGAGGGCAGTAGCTGCGTTCTGTACGCGCTCACAGGCAATCGTCCAGGTTTCGTTTGTATAGACGACGACATCGCTCGCATCAAGCACGGTTGCTGTCGCAAGCGCTGCATCAAGAACTTCGAGTGGTGCACTTTCGAGGAGTAATCGATCACCGTCTGCGTGATCGTCTGACTCGTTGCCGTTTACGACTACGATAGGATCACCCGTCGTCTCGTGCACTGTTTTCCACTCTTCTGCGACCGATGTATCGCTACTAGCGTCACCGCGTCCGCGTCCACGGAGATCGGAGCTCGTCACTTGTTCGTGAATGCTTTCGGGATCGTCGATAGCACGTTCTGTGAGGAGACCGGTATCTCGTGAAACTGAATAATCCTCGATGCTCGCTGGTACTGACCAACCACAACTCCCGAGTGCGCGTCGCGAGCCCACTCCGAGCGGTCCTTCTTCCGGAGTTGGTAAGGTCCCTGTGTCAGAATCGTGTTCGACGACCGCTACAGCGTCGTCGGTTGGCAACGACCCGTCGTCGAGGTCCCTGACGATCGTTTTTACGTGGTCGGCTGTCGGATGAGAGAAAAATGCAGTCTTCCCCTCGACCGTCGCTAAGACGAGAGGCTCCAGACCGACGCAGCCGGTCGACCCAACTTCTGCTACTTCAACCGACGTGTTGTACTCGTGTATTACACTTAGCAGTTCCTGTCCCTGTTGGTGGTTTTCACTACCGGTAGAAACACGAACAGCTGTGGGTTCGCCAGCAATCCTATCATCAGCCATCATTCAAGCGATTTGAGTCGAGACAGAAGATATCATGGTTTGTATTTGCATCCCGCATAAGTGAGAACAGAGTGAAATGATTATCACTACGTCAGAAGACTCTGGTATCATATCCTGTAACTAGGTGTTGCATCAATCAAGTGAGATGCTACGATAAGCAACTCTGAATGTCGATACAAGCTACTTGTTAAGCGGATTGGCTGGTTTGGAAGATTAAACGAACAAGAAAATACGACAGTCCAGAAAAACAACCCGTGGATATCTTTATGCGTCCTAAAGTGATGGCTGATCATATTAGTCGGCTGGGATTCAAACCAGTGGTTCAACATACTACGGCGTCATGCTACGTAGACCGTTGTCAGCCCCTTATTCGGTGATTTCTAAATTTAGGGTGCTTCGTTGATGATGTGGTTTATGTATCTACTTAGCGCCTTACAATAGGTTTTGACAGTTGTATTCTACGTGTCCGCCACACGAAATCCGACATTCACGTCCACTAGTCAGAGCAGACTTCATCATAGTGGTCTTGTTGTGTGATGATTGAGTCAGCTCGACCAATCGGTCGCATGGACGTTCTCATCAATTCGCTCTCTTCTTCAGCATCGACAAACCTCCTGTTAATCCTCTACTGAACGATATTCGCCAAATCAGTAACTAAGCGATGGATCCGGATGGTCACGATTTGACTTAGTACTTTACCTTGTATTTTACAGCAGTACTAGTGTAATGGGAACTACCCCTTGAGAAGAATGATCGGGTAGGCGCACACGATGATACTGGCAAACGAGATATTACATTCGAATCAAATGATATTGGAGATTTCACCATAATCGATCTCTTTTTCCCGAGAGATCGTCGATCGGGTTCCAATGAACCGTGCATCACTGAAGTACAAGCGTTTACTGCACAATGATGCAAAACGTAGCGCACCACGCGCGTTGATCGGAAGAAAGGATTTGACGTTTTAGACCGTCTGTAGTGTAGAGAGCGAAACGAACTCACTCGTCAGTCTTGTTGCTTCGTTGATCGGTCTGTTTCGGGAAATTCTCTTTGGCAACGGGTTCTAACTCGTTGGCCGCAAGCCGTCGGTTCTCCTGTGTGACACGGATACTCAAAAGTCGCTGTATCTCGCGTAAACGAAACGCTATCGTGCGGATCTCCTCTCTTGTCGTGGCTGTTTCATCGTCTGTTCGTTCACTGGGCTGATCTGAGTTCCCCGACATACCATCTGGTGATACGGAATGCCTCCATAAGAATGATCCTTCGATTTCAAGTAACAGATGAATATATAGAATCATCGAGCAATGTCTGGATAAACCGCTTTGCATCCCATAGCAGCCAATGGTTTCACCTTTCAATAGCAGGTGTCCTAGTGTTGGCTGCAGTTCGCTAGCTTCGGCGGGTATCTCGGCTCTCAGTTATAGCTTTCCAACATGAACAGATCGTGCAACCAACAACGCTCTCTGATAGCCACCAAAATCCATTGGCCACGTACGGTGGCGGTTTTTGCCAGCGTGTTAACGCATTCCACTTTCAGTTAGTTTGGAGAACAGACGTGTATTGAGCTTCCAAGATATTTTTTCAGAACGTTATCAGCGTTAGTCGCGTTTCCGAACACTGTCGGCGGGGTGTCGAGTTCTTCGGTGATCGCTTCCTTCAGGGTGTCGAGATATGAAGACGTTGTCCGCAGTTCGCGGAACCTAATCTTCTCGATAGGAACACCGAGAGTGGTTTCCATTCGGCTGCGCATGTGAGGTTCGTCGTTTACCTCCCCGCGCCAGAGATTATCTCTGAAAAATAACCAATCCTTTTCTCCGGGCGGGCTGGCAGGCTTAGACAGTAACGTCTCAAACGACTGTGGATCAAGTTGAACGTCAGTTTGTGGCTCAAGACGGAAACGAACTTTGAAGCGGTACGTTGCGGACAGGTCCTCATTCTCGTTCTGTCCTCCGGTTCCTGACATGGCTTATACGACATCGTCAAACCGTTCTGCAAGCGAGATATCCATCTCCGTAATCCCACCAGCTTCATGGCTCGTCAGTCTGATCTCAACTTCTTGGTAACGTATCGTGATCTCGGGATGGTGAAACGCATCTTGTGCGATACCACCGACCCCCGCCGCAAAGCCGACCCCATCGAGATAACCGTCGAATTCGTAGATTCGAACGATCTCGTCGTCATCGTGCTCCCACTGCTCTGGGAGCGAGCCCTCAATCTCTTCGTCGGTCAGTAGATCTGCCATAACTGTATGAACGGATGGGAAATGGATAACGGTTGGGTGAACTGAGTAGGTATGCGCCAGTTGCCACCAAGACTAATCGATGTACGCCGCTGCGTTCTCGTTCTCACCGTATTCTAATCGCTCGTTACATTTGTCGACGACTTCGGAGAATGATTCTATCTGCTGTCGTTCCATCGTTACTTGGATGCGCACGGCCGCAACGGACGCTTTCATGCATACTGAAAAGATGGTGATCATCAGCTCCGATGATTGATATCGTCTGTTTTGATTGCTTTCATCGGTTTCCGAAAATGATGGACGGGCTGGTAGTGGGTTGTCGCAATTGGGACAACGGAGCTGTTGCTGGTTCTCCGTTGCTTGCACGATCCAATCACCATCGATCGAACTCTCGTGGTTACAGTTGGGACAGAAGAGAACACTCTTTCGACACGGTGGCTCTTGAGGCTGTCGAGTGTCGGGATTGGAGAGGCGAGGACTCTCTGTTTGAGGCATCATTCGTACCTACGGTCAGGAGCGGTAAGGGCGTGTTGGCTGTAGACTCTTCTTTGATTACATAGACACTGTGATATGCCGGTTCATCTGTGACGAAGAGCACACCGAAGACTGACGAATTGTTGCCAGCGGTACAAACAATCCACAGTGATCTTACCGATTAACGTTATCGAATACAGGCTGCTGAAGGTTATTGAATAGTCTCTCAACCAGCTATGAGTGTCTGATTCGACAAGATTTGCTGTGTGTCAATCAATTTGGTGCGTATCTCCCCCGAAGTTCCGATTCGTCGATAATGTGGTGTACCATTGCCTCACGAAGTTCGTCTTTCGATGCGCCAGCATCAAGGTCAGGTTCGGTATCGAGCGCGTATAGCCGAAAGTGATAGGTATGCTCTTGATTCGGTGGGTTGGGCCCACCATATCCGTTTTCGCCGTAGTCGTTTCGCCCTTCGCGCACGTCGGAAGGCATCGTTCGTTCCTCAATTTCGGTAATACTTGGATCGATATTCCAGAGTATCCAATGGTCCCAAATTTTCCCGGCGGATTCTTGTGCATCTGGATCGTCCATCACAAGCGCTAGCGAGACTGCATCAGCTGGTACGTCTCCGATAGTCAGTGGTGGATTTACGTTCTCCTTCTCGTATCCGTACCGTTCTGGTATTGATTCATCGTCATCAAATGCTGGACTAGACAAGTACATCAGAAGCCACTTCGAACGGCAGCGCCGAGAGCGTTGTGCTTGGTCTACAATGTGTCTTCTGTTGAGGATATCCCGTTCTGCTCACTCCCCGTGGTGAGGATTTATACTTTCGACGAATGGTGTACGGCTTTAACCACGCGTTTCGATGGGATGGCCACGCTTCTATTGGGATTGAATCCAATTCTCTAGTCTTGCGTCTGAAGATCCACGTTTTCGATGTTTAAAACACAATAAAATTCACAATATCGTCCAACAATTCTCGCAGACACTGATCGACCAGATACGCTCTGAAATCACTCTCACATAGTGATGTTACTCCTGTCCGGGGTGCTCGTGTGCTTCTGCTAGCTCAAACAATTGATCGTACTCATCAGATAACTGATCACGAATGTCATCGAGCTGCCCCTCTGTAACTGCGTCGTCAAGAACGTCTACGACGACTCGAGCGTGGGGTGCTGCCTCAGAAAGATCGGAAGTACCATCTCCTTTGAGATTTTCATCTCGTTCCGCGACGCGCTCAAGGAATGCATCGAACCCAAACGGCTCGGTCGTTCCAGCGTGTTCTTCGAGGAATCGACCGAGCTCGTCAGAGAGCTGCGCCGCGAGATTTGTTGCTTCTCCTTCTTGAAGACGATCTCCAAGTGTCTAGGAGGTCGCTCGACTTGCACTGAGCGCTGCGCCACGAGCGGGTAGCTCGGCACGGTTCTGCACCTCGCCGATGAAAGTATCGTGATCCATACCTGTTTGTTGCGGTGGGCGATTCATGAAGATTGGGTTAGCAGCAGTAAGCCCAATACAGAGCTCCAATGGACCAACAAGCGACAAAGATCCTCTTCTCGGACCAAAATAGTACACACAAAGAAACCGGTGACGGTGCACTCATGATCTGGTACGATAGGGTCGTAATCACCGAACTCACAGAGTGGTCTGTCCGTTGTGAGTCTCCTCTGTCGCTTGGTTTGCGATACCGCATGGGGATTGAGGCAGGGTTTCCAATACAGGAGGGTGTAACTGATCCGATCGGGTGAGGCCCGAACTTGAGATGCATTCGATCAAGCACTGCGATCGTTTCGTTGATCTCATTTCCTCTCTACCGTCGGTCGCAATGAGGATGTCATCATACATACTCGTTTGTCACGCTTCGAGCGTTGTATATGCACCGCCGATTGAATCGTATCTGAATGAGGAGTCGATACTAGAGATCCTACATCAAAAAGTATCCTCGCTGAGCAACGGTGCATATATTTGCTCTGTGACGTTAGTGCACCAACTCCGATCTGAGATCGCACAGGACCTAATCAGCTATGTGACTTCGGGGAGAATGTTTTCTTCGTAGAATTGGAAGAACGACGCTTGCTCTGGTCCGATCTGATGGACGTAGACGTGATCGTAGCCAGCATCGAATGCAGCCTCGATCGCATCGAGATGTGCCTCTGGATCGGGGTCCGTGATGATGGACCCGTTTGCAATATCCTCTTCGCTCACCATCTGGACGGCTTGCTCGAAGTGTGTCGGTGTCGGCAGCAGCGATCCGAGCTCTCCCGGTAGTGCCGATTGGGGCCAGTGTTTGTGTGCGGTTTGGATCGCTTCCTCCTCAGTTTCGGCATAACAGAGATGGAGCTGCGTGTAAGTCGGTCCGTCGCCCCCAGCAGCTTCGTATGTGTCGAGGAGATCGCCTTGCGGCCCGACGGCCCAGAATCCATCTCCCATTTGTCCCGCAGCCGCTGCTGTCCGGTCGCCGAACGCCGAGACGATAATTGGCGGGAGGTCTTCGGGTAGTGTGAATAGACGAGCGTTCTCGACGGTGTAGTATTCGCCGTAGTAACTCGTCTGTCCTCCTTCCCAGAGTGTGCGGATGATCTCGATCGCTTCTTCGAGCATTTCGAGACGGACCGAATGTGGGGGCCAGTGGTCCCCGAGGATGTGTTCGTTGAGTTTCTCACCCGTTCCAACCCCGAAGAAAAAGCGATCGGGCAGCATCGTCGCTGTCGTTGCGGCGGCCTGAGCGATGATTGCTGGATGAATCCGCATGGTCGGACACGATACGCCGATCCCGATATCGAGTTCGTCGGTAGCATGGGCAATAGCGCCGAGAGTACTCCAGACGAATGGAGAGTGACCCTGCTGGCTGATCCACGGATGGTAATGATCTGAAATAGACGCGAAATCAAAGCCGGCCGCTTCGGCGCGTTGTGCTTGCCGAACGAGCGCGTTCGGGCCGTGTTCTTCGCTCGACAGCGTATATCCAATCTCGGTCATGGATGTTCATCCCTCCAGCTTTCCTCGCATCGTAGCAAGCAATTCATATCTTTATGACTGTCCAGGAAATAAGAAAGATCTTGCCTTGCAGATTCGTGGTAGCAACGCCAGAACTGCGCTGATCCAACCGAATACGTGTGCAATTACCGACGTGATGTCTCTAGACAGGTAGAGGGCGAATAGCGTTAGTCTTCTGTCCAATACATCAGCTCATTTTTGGCTGCGTCGCAGTTGGGACATGCTGACGGAAGACCTTCATTGAGATGTCCCATCTCACCGCATTCTCCACAGCGCCACATGAGCTCTGCCTCGCCAAACTCGTGTCCCGAACGAACGTGCTCGATACTCAGTGCCTCGATGCCGTCGCGCATCGTAACGAACACACCATCGTCGTCGAGTCCTCGTACTTTTCCGACGGGCGTGCCGTCTTCCGTATACAGCGTCTGTCCGAACGATACTGTCCTCTCTTCACTGTTGTTTTCCGTTGCTTCTCCATGCTCACTCATATGAATCCCTTCGACCGCCACACGTATCATTCCCGGTGCTTCTTCTGCAGTAATGTAACCGGTCTCGACTATCTATCGTCGTGATCAAGACCGCTGTCGAGCAATGTGAGCGATCGGTTCCTTCGTTGACGAACTCGTCGTCGATTGGCTCGTAAACGATGCCACGTCTGGTGACCGGATAGGCCTGCTCTGCAACGCCGCGAGTGGCGGTATCGACGAGCAGGATGTTTATTCGTCTACCAAGGACGATTCAGAATCGAAGTACGTCGACATCTTCGTCGGTACCGAGGTAGACGACATCAACCATGTCGAGGAAGATGCCGTGTTCGAGAACGCCCGGAATATCAGTGAGCGCACCGGCGATCGCTGCGGTGTTGTCGAGTCCGCCAAAGTCACAGTCGAGCACAAGGTTACCATTCGCCGTAAACACTGGCCCGTCTTTTCGTTCGGCCATTCGCAACGCGGGAGTACCGCCGATTTCGCGGACTCTCTCGGCGACGACCTCGCGCGCATCGGGCATCACTTCGACGGGTACCGGAAAGTCGAGTGGATCAGTGGCTTTGCCCTCGTCAGTGGCGATCACCAACTCCTCGGCCATTGCATCGATCACCTTTTCGCGGGCGTGCGCTCCGCCACCGCCCTTGATCACGGTTGGTTCCTGCTCCGAATACTGGTCTGCGCCGTCGATTGTCACGTCGAGTGCTGTGACTGCATCGAGTCCAAGCACTGGAATACTAGCCTCTTTGGCCAGTTCGTGTGACTGCAACGAGGTGGCCACGCCACGGACGTTCTGCAACTCGCCCGTGCGGAGCAGGCGGCCGATTTCGGCGATCGCCCACGCGGTCGTGCTCCCGGTGCCGAGTCCGACGTCCATTCCGTCTTCGATGACTTCCTGAGCGGCGCGCTTGCCACCTCGACGCCGTCGCTCGTCAAAAACACCTTTCTCGCCGGTTTTGATCCGCCGTGGCGAAGGGATCACCTCAATGTGTTCGCGGATTTCTTCGGTTGTGAGTGAAACATCGTGCTCATCGAGACGCTCACGCGCCTGTGCAACAACAGTGGCTTCGGTCTCATCCCACGTACGTATCTCCGTGCCGTTGTCCGTGTAGGTGAATTCTGTTGCCATGGTTTGAAGACATTATTATACATACACTGTGAGCATTCACGTAATTCTGTGGCCTGCATAGTGATTGGTTCTCGTCCAATCTATCTGACAATTAGTGATTCAACTAAATCAGACTAACAACATGTATTCGTCTTTGCTTCTTCTCACGTTCCAAGCTGATGTCATCAGCGTTCTATCTTCGCACAGGTAGTATGAAGTGGTTGGCAGGCGATACGTGTGCTATGGCATCGATTCCATCAGACTTTCTGGACCTATTCGAACAGAAGACGTTTGCACACATTGCAACACTGACGCCCGATGGTCTTCCGCATGTCACGCCGGTGTGGATCGATTACGATGAGGACGCTGATCGGTTACTTGTGAACACAGAGCGAGGCCGACGAAAAGAACAGAACGTCCAGCATAGCCGCTCTGTTGGACTAAGTATGACAGACCCCGCAGACAGATATCGGGCTCTTTCGGTGCTCGGTACCGTCGATGAAATCACCGAAGCGAACGCTCGTGAGCACATCGATACGCTTGCTCGACGATACACTGACGCTGATGAGTATCAGCCGCCTATTAGAACGTCGCGTGTCCTTCTCAAAATACGACCTGACGAAGTTATTCCCCATGGCGGTGGATGATTAGGCCGCTTGTGGTTCGATCGACGCTTGTCCTGATTGGTGAAAACCGTACTCTTCCAAGCGCAAAAGAGGAATCGGGCGCGCGATTACCGCGTCTCTGACAGTGTCTTCCATAATCTTACTCTAATCGAGTGACTAAGATCTATTATACATAATCTGATAGAATGATCCCAACAATCCATTCTAAGTCGGTGTCCTTTGACTACGATCTTAGGTTAATTTTTTGAGGGAACTATTTTTCTTCATGCTAATAGAGCGATGGTTAGTGATGTTCCCTGCTAGATATTCCTGTAATAATACAAGTCATTTCATATTACTATCTGCAGCTATGATGCCGTGATGGGTGGGTGAGTAGAAAGATTCTTGAGAGTGATCTACATAACTTCCATATGTCACTTCCACATAAACTGTCCTCTGGTCTTCTCATGGGTGGAATATTTTTTCTTATGATCATACTCACAGTTGTCAGTGAGATCACCGGACTAGAAATTGCAATGCGGATGCTTATTATACTCGTTCCGTTTGGAGGCGTAGTTTTGGGGACAGTCAGCGCAGTAGAAGCGGAATCGAAGATCGAGATTGTTCCCGCTATCGTACTCGTTCTTAGTGCGGGTTTCGCTACCACGCTTGCAGTGAGAGGTGTGAACCCATTCGCAAATCGGCTCGTAGATATCGCTTTGATCAGCAGTGTCGCGGGGATCAGATACGGTCACTTCATTCAGCCCATCGTTAAAACTTCTCGACAATACATCAGCTACTAGCTACTTTGGTTGTTGATGGGTGATGAACTGATCGTCGAGCGCATAAGCTCATTCTCTGTCACTGGCCGACCAGCAGCGATACGAGCACATCATTTGCAGTCTCAGACTTTGCTATGGATTAAAGACTCGAACTTGGCGACAGAAATGGTTGCTCACAATTGGTATTCTCTGTTGTTGTGGCGACATATTTAGAATTATGACACGATCTGGCGAAATCTTCACCTCACTCTCTAATCCACTCGGTACGTTTGATTTGGCGATCAACACGGGGCTCGATCGCTATCACACTAGTATCGTTCGGCGGAATAGGAATTACGTACGCTATTGTTCTATCTGTATTGTAGATGTTGAGACGATCGACAGTCTGTTGTTTCACTTTTCTATTGGAGAATGGAACAACCAACCGAACACCAAATCTACCTGATGGATCAGAATCATTCCGGTAAAAACGTCACCGTCTCTTTGACGATTCGTTGCTTGTAGTTTTGAAAGGAGTGGTCTTCACCGATACGCTTGACTCCCTTTCCGTCCGGGCAGCGTTTAGAGCCATCAGAGCGGTCGGTTGCAACAATATGGACCCCGTCACTAACATCGATATAGAAGGTGTCGGTGTCTGCTGATTGTGTGATCACATTTTACAATCAGATTATAGGTGACGCAAAACGGACACTTGCGATTGTCGAGATTTATCCTACCTCATACTTCATTGGCATCGAAATGAGAATTTATGTATGATTGAGGTTATATTCGGTATACGTAATAATGAATTCGCCATCGATTGAGGCAACCCCTCTCCGGAAAACGTACGGGAACGAGGTTGCAGTGGACGACATATCACTGTCAATTCCAATGGGGACAGTTTACGGGTTCTTGGGACCGAACGGTGCAGGGAAAACGACGACGATGCGGTTGCTAACGGGATTGACACAGCCAACGTCTGGAAAGGTTCAGATTTGTGGAATCACCGTGAAAGATCGGCGTCAAATCGCATCCCATGTCGGTTATTTGCCCGAAACCCCGCCACTGTACGACGTGTTCAGCGCGCGCGAGCAACTTGATTATGTCGCAGCTCTCCGGAATCACTCGCACTGACGACCGATGAGCATTCAGCGCGACTTTCGCCACGGCATCCGCATCGCCCGGGCAGAACTCGTTCGGGAGCTCCGGGTGTATACAGGAAATACGCGTCGAGCCATCGGTTTCGGGGCGATACTGGTGGCTCACGGTATGGGACTCGTGACCGCCGTCGTAGGGGCGCACGTCCTCGGTCAGGCGTGGAGCTTCAGTGCGGTCGATCCGTACGTCGGTCCAATCGCAACCGTGCTCCCGATCATCCTGTTCGTCGGGATGATCCGCCGAGCGGGCCGCCTCAGAACCATCGAAGCCGAGGAACTCATGTTGATGATTGTGCATCCGCGAGCGATTGTTATCGGACTCGTCGGTTCGGATATCATCCAGCTGGTGCTGTGGTTCGGGGTGCCACTGGGGATCGTCGTCACCGTCTTGGGGATCGGAGAGGGCATTCTCTGGCTTCCACTGACGTTCGGGCTCGTCGTTCTTCCCTTGCTCTGTTGGGTCGGCGTCTGGGGCTATGCGTGTGGCATTTGGCTATCGAGACTGGCTCGGCGGTTCTCCGACCCTGACCGCCTCGGAAGGATTGTCTGGCTGATTGTGTTGATTGGAATCGTGGGCGGGTCACAGATCGTTATCATCGGTACCGACGGAGTGCTCTCGACCGATCTCTCTGCTCTCACGCTTTACCCGTTGCGTGCGTATGGAGCCCTCACATTTGCCGGAACGCCACTCGCCGAGTCCCTCCCTGTCGGTGGACTGGTGGTACTCTCCACTCTGGTAGTGCTTGTCCCTGTTGGTCTCGCGCTCGCAACTCGCCAAGCCACCGCCCTCTGGTTCACCGAGGCCACACATCGGAGCCGGGTTCCGCGTGGTGCCTCTAGTGGGTTTACCGTCCCCCGCCCGTTCAGCAGGACGCTGGCGGGACGGATGGCGTGGGGACACCTCCTCCGGGGGAAACGACGCTCATCGGAGCTGGTCCGCATCTTGATTGTCCCGGTCGTGCTGCTTGTGATCTCCCTGCCAGCTATTTACACGGCGGGTGAGCATCGGGAAATTCTTCTGGCAGGGATCGGCGTCGTCATCGGTGCGGTTCTCAGCGGTTTCTCGTTCGGATTGAATCCACTTGGTGACGACCGGCCGTGGTACCCGTTGCTGTTGCTCACCGAAGCCTCCTCGCACACGCTTGTTCAGAGCCGGGTGATCGCGGGACTCGCTGTCGGGCTGCCGGTTGCGGTGCTCGTGCCGTTCGCGTCGGTGGCTATCGGGACGACACCGTTGATCGGGCTTGTCTTCGCAGGCGTCGGCACCGGCTCGTGTGTCGGGGGAGCCTTGGTCGCGGTCGGAATCGGATCGGCGTTTCCCAACTACGACCGACGGCCATACTGGGGAGACGAGACGGCCCTTCCGTCCAAGACTGCTCGTCAGGTGTTTCTGTTCTTCGTTGCTGGCAACACGGTAGGCTGCCTGGTGGCAGTCTGGACCCTGCTCCACGCACAGCCGCTGACCGCTTTTCTGATCGGACTGGGTGGTGTCTATCTTCTAGTAATGGCTGGAATGTTGTACGGGACGTACCGATATGCTGTTCGACGCTGCCGACAGATTACGTTATGAGAATTCTGAGTACGTCGTGATTCAGTTCTCACCGGGACAGTGAGCCTCCTGTTTGTTGCCCTCTCGACTGGCGCTCAATCCAGCAGTGTACTACAAGACTAGAGCGTCTGTGAACCAAACACGGGAACCCTACTGGATGATTAGAGAACGAGAGACTTTCTTCTATCGTCCCGAAGCTGAACACATGGTGGTCTCGCTTGTGATGGGCTGGCGGCAGTTGCTGTTCGAGAACTGGCCTATCGATCCCGCACTGGTCGACTCTCATCTTCCGGAATCGCTCACTGTCGACCGCCACGACGGGAACGCGTGGCTCTCGGTCGTCCCGTTCACCAATGTCGCTGTCCGTCCGAAGGGGCTCCCCCGAAAACTGGGCGTTCGTCTCCCAGAAATCAACGTTCGAACGTACGTCACCTACGACGGTGTCCCCAGCGTCTACTTCTTCAGTTTGGACGCTCAGGGACTTGCCAGTGTCATGAGCGCGCGTCTCTTCCATCACCTTCCGTACTATTACGCTCGAATCTCACTCTCCATAGCTGATGGTCGCGTGCGGTTCGACAGCCAGCGGTGCCACCCTGGTGCTCGTCCCGGTCGGTACGAAGCCACCTACTGGCCGACCGGCGAACCGTTCGACGCTCCCTCGGATCCGCTCACGGAATTCCTCGTCGAGCGCTATCGATTCTATACCGAAGCTTCCGATGGATCGCTTCGCTACACTGACGTGTGTCACGATCCTTGGACGCTGTACCCCGCCAAAGCGACTGTTGAGGCCGACACGTTGCTACGTGCTGCTGGTTTCGCCCAACCCGACGCGGAGCCGGTATACTACTACAGCCCTGGATTGAACGTTGTGGCGTCTCAAAGCAGACGACACGAATAGCCTCTAGATGACAGCTGAAGTACTCATCGATCTCCAAATGATTCAGATCGATGTGGGATGTGACAGCTCATTTGCTCTGCGGTGTATCAGTGTCCTTCCTTGCTGGGACGCCGTGCTGTTGGCCAGTAACACGTCTAGCACCAGTTTACTTGCTGCGAGAGATCTACACCAAACACGTCGAAGTTAGCATCTGTACATTATTTTGTAAACCTATCGGTGTGTGAACAGTCTCAGATTCAGTCTCTACACCCTTGGTGCGGAAGTTTCCCGTCTTTCAATCTATCCACTGAGATATCACCCTAATCATCTAGTGTATGATATAATGTGATAAAAATATTATAATATAACATGATTATAGATATACTTATTATATAGTTAATTATAACTAATAACATCGTACATCTGAATGTTATTTATTCAGGCTGATGTACGATACAAATACGGAAAGATAACCTATACATGAAATTGAATTACACGAAACAACTCCTCGCAATCATACTTGCATGTATACTCGCATTCTCCATGGCAACGCCATTCGTTGCCGCAGGGGGAAGCGAGCCTACAGCACATGATACAACAAGTATCGATACTGCACAATTGAGTAGTAGTCTTGACCAAAATCAGGTCAGTTACATTACTCAGCACGAACCATCAACCACGCTCCGTCAAAAACCACAGGCTTCGGTTCTTGATCCCGCTCTGGAGGACGCCAATGGGACTGTAAACGCGCTTCTCGTCCTCAATCAAGCATCTGTCGATCAAACGGCGGATCGAAACGAGACAATAAGCACGTTGAAACAGCACGCGGCAACCACCCAACAATCAGTAAAAACCTCCGCTAACGGTCTGCAAGGCGTCGAGGTGACCAATACGTTCTGGATCGCCAATATTGTCTCAGTCACTATCGACACCGATCGAACCGACGCTCAGGAACTCGCCAAGATCGATGGTGTCAACACAGTTGTCAAGAGCCGCGAACATTCCATTCCGGAACCGAAAGACACTGTCAAACCGAGTCCTGCACCGAACGACGTTAATACTACCTATGGGCTCGATCAGATCAACGCGACCGATATCTGGAACGAGTTCGACGTTCGTGGCGAAAACACCAAAGTCGCAGTTCTCGACACTGGTGTCGATATCAGCCATCCGGATCTTGATCTCTATACCGAAAATGCGTCTAATCCGATCTATCCAGGCGGTTGGGCTGAATTCGACGACAGCGGCAACCAAGTTCCCGGCTCCGAACCACGCGATAGTCACTATCATGGTACGCATGTCAGCGGTACCGTGGCGGGCGATTCTGCGGGGGGTACCGCTATTGGTGTTGCTCCAAACGTCCAGTTGATGC
The DNA here is from genome assembly GCF_023276375.1 of Halocatena marina. Lineage (GTDB taxonomy): Archaea > Halobacteriota > Halobacteria > Halobacteriales > Haloarculaceae > Halocatena > Halocatena marina. The sequence continues at coordinate 413,522 of NZ_JALLPK010000002.1, forward strand.
ACGCGATGGTCATCCCCGGTGGCAGTGGCTCTACTGAACAGGTCATCGGCGGGGCGCAGTGGGCCGTCAGTGAAGGTGCTGACGTAGCGAGTCTCAGTCTCGGTGCGGGCTGTGGGCTGTTCGGTCCTGTCTACTCTCAAGCGTGGATTCCGGTGATCGAAAACACCAAAGCATCAGGAACTAACTTTGTTGCGGCGGCTGGCAACGGCGGTGAAGGTTGTGTCGGCTCACCTGGCAACGACTACCGGTCGTTCAGTATTGGTGCCTCGAACGCGAACGGCGACATCGCGGATTTCTCTAGTGGCCAAGTTATCGATAAAACCGAATGGGATAATCCACCTGCAGCGTGGCCTGATACATTCACGAAGCCGGATGTCTCCGCACCCGGTGTTGATATACTGAGTGCCGAACCTGGTGGGGGATACCGGCTGCTGAGTGGTACCTCGATGGCCACCCCACACGTCGCAGGCGCGGTTGCGCTGGTTCACTCGGCGAATCCCGATCTCACTGTAGCTGAGATTGAACAGGTATTCAGTGAGACGGCATGGAAGCCCGACGACTGGGAGGGACCAGATGATGCGAAAGACACGCGCTACGGGATGGGCATCATCGACGCGTACAACGCGACCCAGCAGGTCGCAACCGCCATTCCCGAGTACGAACTCGGTGACGTCGACGAAAACGACGCTGTCAACGTCCAAGACGTTCAGTTGATGCAGCAGTATCTCTACGGTGAGGCCCCCGAGAATTTCAACGAAAACCTCGGGGACTTGAACCGTGATGACGAGGTAACTCTCGACGATCTGAAACTACTGCAACGGAACGTCCAAGGAACGGTCGACGAAGGAGAAATACAGGTATCGAATCTCACTGCTCCCGACGAAGTGACCGAGAATGAATCGATCACCGTCAGTGCCGATCTCAATAACCCCGGCGGACTGGGCACGGTTCAGGAAATCGGTCTGTACGTTGCTGCTGACGAGAGCAACCTCGGTGACGGTGAGCCAATTGCGACGACAGTCGTCGACATGGCACCCGAGGGTGTCGATAATCCGGTTGACCAACCGCACGAGACAACAGTAACGTTCGAAATCGACGCCAACACCGTCAGTGAGGGTGACTATCACGTCGGCGTGGTCTCTCAGGATGACTCCGTAAGCGACGAACTCACTGTTCTTGGATCGAACTTCGTTATCGCTGGCCTGAACGCACCTGCGAATGTCGAACAAGGCGAATCATTCGACGTGAACGCGACGATTACAAATACGGGCAATCTGGAAGACAGACAGACCGTCGAGTATCGTATCGACGGCGTCGAACGGACGACGAACGTGACGCTCTCAGCTAACGAGAGCATGACCGTCGAATTCGATGATATCGAATCGGACAGACTTGACGCAGGCACCTACGAACACGGAGTGTTCTCCGAGGATGACTCGGCGACAGTGAACATTACTGTGCTTGAAGGATTCTTCGATGTCGAAATCACCGATGCAACCAGTGAGGCGTCAGTTGGTGAGACGGTCAATGTCACAGCAACTGTCGAGAACACCGGTGAGGCGACAGACGAGCAGGCTGTTACCTACGACGTAGTCCCAAACAAGGTGAACCTCGCCGTGGTTGATGACCTGAACGACACGGAAAGTCGTGCATTGGTCGACAGACTCGACTCATCACTACCGGATCGGTACAACATCACGCTTGTCACGACCGATGATCTAATGGACGAAATCGATTCCTACGATACCTTCGTTGTCAACGAATTCGACGAAAGTGACGTGTTCGTCCAGGACTTCGTCGATGCAACCGATGGGCCGGACACCGGCGTAGTCTACCTTGATCAGTGGGGGAGCTTCGGTGGAAGTGAAGCGATCGTTGAACTGTCCGGCGCGACGGGCGACCCGGAGAGTACAGACGATGGCTCCAACGGGGATGATCCGTATCTCCAGATCGAGACCGATCATCCGGTATTTTCCGGTGTCGGTGAATCAGGCGATCAAGTTGCACTCTTCGCTGGATCTGGACCCGAACACAGTTGGCACAACGACTACAGTGGCCAGACGCTCGCTAGCGTTGGTCAGGGTAGTGATATCAAGGGGCCCGCCATCGCAGTCAACGAGACCAGTTCGACGGTATTAGCCGATTCGCTTGGTCAGACAAGCTACCTCCCGAGTGGGTATTCCGCGGGCGCAAACCAGATTCTCGCGAACGCAATCGAGCACGTCAGTGGTTTCACACCGACAGGAACCGCTCTCTCGACGGTGGATGACACCACAGAGACCGTCACACTCGACCCAGGTGAGTCTACGACTGTCGAGTTTACCGACACGGTTCCGGACGGTACCGACATTTCGATTGATTACCGCCACTTAGTTGGTAGCGAGAATGACGAGGACTTCGCGCCGATTACGATAGACGTCGATCGTGGTGCAGTCGAAGGAACTGTCACTAGCGACACGACCGGCGACCCTATCGATGGTGCAACTGTCGAAATCACCGTCGAAACGGCCGACGGGAGCTACACCGCCACCACCAATGAAAATGGTGCGTACCGCATCGAGAACGTCCCCGAAGGAACGCACAACGTAACTGCGTCTGCCGACGGCTATAGCAGCGAGACCGTCTCAGTTGATGTGCCGGCGAACAGTATAGCGACAGCGAACTTCTCTCTCGCTCCGAACAATGGGTCGATTAGCGGCACAGTCACTGCAAGCGACACCGGCGAACCGGTTGCCAACGCCACGATCGCCGCCGAGGACAACGAGGGCACCATCTACCGTGAAACAACCGACGAGAACGGCACGTATACCCTCGATATGCCGTCGGGCGATTACGTTGTTTCCGTCGCTGAGACGCCGAGTGAGTTCCAACCGGAAGCAGTCGTCACAGTTGCTCCTGGTGAGGAAGTCACAGCTGTCGACTTCACGGTTGAGCCATCCAACGGAATGATAGATGGGTACGTCACGAACGCGGCTGGCGTTCCAATCGAGGGTGCACACGTGACCGATGCTGATCAGGACTCGTTCAATGTGACGACCAACGAGGACGGCTACTATCGCATTGAAGATCTCAACCGAGGTACGTATGCCCTTCGGGCAGCCCATTCGGACTATCCGGATTCAGACATCACATTCGCCGATGTCGCTGCCGATGAAACGACGACCCAGAATCTAACGCTTGGGACGTTCTTCGAAGTATCGAATCTGAATGCGCCCAACGCAGCCGAACAAGGAGATTCATTCACTGTCAATGCGACGATCACGAACATCGGTGACCAGCAGAACACGCGCACCGTCTTCTACTTCCCACCAGGGACGAACTTTGGTGAAAATATGTTGACCCAGTCTGATCTGTTCAAGGAAGTCACGCTCGACGGTGGGGAGAGCACAACTGCTACATTCACCTACGATGTGTCTGCTGACTTCTCGCCAGGTGAGTACGAACACGGTGTCTCCGCTGACGAAGTCGAATCAACGTCCATCACAATTACAGAATCTGCTAATTCCACTAGTGAGAATCCCTCGATTACGGACAGCTCTGAGACTTCAATTATCGAAAATGTCGAGCGGTTGACTACCACACAACGATCACAAACACTGGAAGTGCCACCGGAACACAAATCTCTACCAGTTTCTTTAACAGCACGATAGCAACTGTAACAGCGCTACCGCGCAATCCGGAGACTTCCGCAATCGTCGTGTTCGTGCACACGGCACCTTATTTTTCAGTATTTCAATGCATTAATAACATCAGCCTCCGTGGAACTGAACCAGCCAAATTCGGTGCGTCCTGTAATCTCCAATCTGAGGTCACTTTGTGCCCGCACGCTTGTCGACATCTCGTACCCTCATCGTTACATGTGTTAACTGCCTCTCGAAACACTGTGCAAAGTTTCTGCTGGCTCGTGTCGACTTTGCTCAGTACGTTTGCTATAAGAAAATCCGACTGAAATCAGTTGTAATGGGATTTCTATGGCCGTTCTCAAATTATGTTGTATACAGATACTTATGGTTTTTATCTAGTGAGTTCGTGATTTGTTCGATAGACGAGAACGTTATTTGCTACCGATTGTACACCCATCAAAGTGTTAATAGCGTCTGTGTCGGGCCAGAATTCGAATGAACGACTTTGTCAATTTCATCAACCAATGACGGTTCAAAGAGAGTTTGCTAAATAGGAGGCATACCTACTTTGCTGACAAAAATTCATAATTTGGTAGATTGCTTGGGTTACAGCGAAGACTTGGTTACCAATTAGACAATTTTAATATTCGAAAGCAACAATCACTTGCTAATGCAAGATTCCAACCAGAACTGGTGGCCGAACCGGCTAAGCTTGAAACATCTTGATCAGAACGCTCGCAACATTGATCCTATGGGCGAGGAGTTCAACTACGCAGAGGAATTCAAGACTCTCGACCTTGAAACCGTGAAGGAAGACATTGCTGAGGTGATGACGACGTCGCAAGATTGGTGGCCGGCTGATTTTGGCCACTATGGGCCGCTCTTCATTCGGATGGCGTGGCACAGCGCTGGCACATATCGCACTAGCGATGGACGCGGCGGCGCGTCCTCCGGTACACAGCGCTTTGCGCCCCTCAATAGTTGGCCCGATAATGTAAATCTCGATAAGGCACGTCGGTTACTCTGGCCGGTTAAGCAGAAATACGGCCGTAAACTATCGTGGGCTGATCTGTTAGTCTTGACCGGGAACGTCGCTCTGGAGTCGATGGGCTTCGAGACGTTCGGCTTCGCTGGCGGACGCGAGGACGCCTTCGAACCTAACGAGGCTGTCGACTGGGGTTCTGAAGACGAGTGGCTAGGTGACGATCGCCACGACGAGGACGGGGACCTCGAACAGCCGCTTGCCGCAGATCACATGGGTCTGATTTACGTGAACCCGGAAGGGCCGAACGGCGAGCCAGATCCACATGCGGCAGGGGAGTACATTCGACAGACGTTCAGCCGTATGGCGATGAATGATGAGGAAACAGTTGCACTCATTGCTGGCGGACACACGTTTGGGAAAACCCACGGTGCAGCTCCTGATGAAAATCTTGGTGAAGGTCCTGAAGGGGCTTCCATCGAGGAACAGGGTCTCGGCTGGAAGAACAGCCATGGTACTGGCAAAGGTAATGATACGGTCACCAGTGGCTTAGAGGGCGCGTGGACCAACGAGCCGATTGAGTGGGATAACGGCTTTTTGGACAACCTGTTCAACTACGAATGGGAACTAGAGAAGAGTCCTGCCGGTGCGTGGCAGTGGACCCCAAAGGACGAATCTGCAAAGGGGACTGTTCCTGACGCTCATGATCCGTCGAAAGAGCACGCCCCTATGATGCTCACGACAGATCTTGCCCTGAAGAAGGACCCGGACTATCGGCCGATTGCGAAGCATTTCCACGAGAATCCAGACGAACTCGAAAGCGCCTTTGCGAAAGCTTGGTATAAGTTGACGCACCGTGACATGGGCCCACCATCTCGTTTTCTCGGCCCGGAGGTCCCTGATGAGGAGATGCTTTGGCAGGATCCTCTCCCCGATGCTGACCATGATCTGATTGGAGAAGAAGAGGTCACCACGCTCAAGGAGGAAATTCTCGCTTCGGGACTGTCCATTTCTCAGCTGGTCTCAACCGCCTGGGCGTCGGCATCGACGTTCCGTGGCAGCGACAAGCGCGGTGGAGCGAATGGGGCTCGCATTCGGCTTGAACCACAAAAGAGCTGGGAGGTAAACGACCCAGAGCAGCTGGCGACAGTACTAGAAACATTGGAAGAGATTCAGGAAGAATTCAACAGCTCGTCCGATGGGACGAGAGTTTCCCTCGCCGATCTGATTGTCTTGGGCGGCTGTGCGGCTGTCGAGCGAGCAGCGAGAGATGCTGGATATGATATTGACGTCCCATTCGAACCGGGACGGACAGACGCCTCCCAGGAACAGACTGACGTCGATTCGTTCGATGCGCTCAAACCGGAATCAGACGGATTCCGTAATTATCTCGCGGACACGCACGACCAATCAGCGGAAGAGTTGCTTGTAGACAAGGCACAATTACTGACGCTGACGGCTCCTGAGATGACGGTTCTGGTTGGCGGCTTGCGAGCGCTGGACGCGAACTTCGATCAGTCTGATCTTGGTGTCTTCACAAACCAGCCAGAGATGCTAACTAATGATTTCTTTGTGAATCTGCTCGACATGAACACAGAGTGGGAACCGTCCTCGGAGTCCGATGACGTATTCGAAGGATACGATCGTGAAACCGGTGACCTCAAGTGGAGAGGTACCCGCGTGGATCTCATCTTTGGTTCGAACTCCCGACTTCGGGCCGTCGCGGAAGCCTACGGCTGTGACGACGCAGCGGAGAAATTTGTTCATGACTTTGTCGATGCGTGGGACAAGGTAATGAATCTGGATCGCTTCGACCTCGAGTAATCTAATCTTCGAACGCAGAAAATAGTGAATTCTGCCGTTTTTTGTTGATTACTGTATTTCAGATACCGGCTGAGATGTGCTGTTGATCGAAACGTACCGCATTGGTGCCAACGATTTCGTTGGCTAGAAGCAGCGAAACGGAGAATTGACAAGTACTCGCCAGACTGCTGTATCGATCCGTCGTATGCTTTGCCCAGAGTGTTCAATCAAATGGTTATCTTTTATCTAATTTTGACAAACTTGTTGGGTTCTGTGTGTGGTTTGGTGGATATTTATTTCTAATTTTGCTTTGGTAGAGGAGGCAAGCCCCATTCCTACTGCGCTACTCGGTCGCTTTGCTCCCTGTGTTGCTCTTTGATCAAAGGGGCTTGCCTCCTCTACCAAAGCAAAATAATATTCTAAGAAGGTAGCCGCCCCACAACCATCGAAGAGATGGTCAACCACGTGCTGGATGGAGGTAGATGTGTGGTGGCCAACCGGCGTACACCTTGATCGCTTGTCGCCTGATTGCCGACAGACGCCGCTTTTAGCGGATATGTAACAGTCGTTCCGGAATATCTGAAACTGGTTTGATCACGAGTACAGTACTCCACCACTCTTCTGATGAGCGATCATCGGCCACATTTGAGCATCACCGTCTGCCTACTCAACCGTCTGATGTTGTCGCCTCTCGACCGTCAATAGATTATCACATTTCGTGGAAGATGAATGTGAAAGCCGAGGCTCACAACGGCATTTTAATCAAATGTCAAACCGTAACCCCATTCTCGAAGTTGTTCCTCAACATCGTCGAGATGCTCCAGTCCACTCATCACGAGTGCTTCTCTGAGATCAGTCAGAGCTACGTCACCGTCAAATTGATCTTCGAGCTCTCTGAGGGCATCTCGCTCCTCTCTTTGTGTATCTTGTTGGAGGAACAGTGGAACACGATTGCGTCCAGAATGGACACTGTCTCGCCGAAGGATCATCGGAATCTCTGATAGTTGGTGGGTCGTGGACTGAGTCGTAGCTTCGGTATCGTTTGGAGTCTCTGTGGTCTCGGCGTCGATTGTGGATTCATTATCGGTGTCGTCAATCTCTGGCTCCGAGATTGGATCTGCGAACGGATCGTCGCCAGAGCCTTCTTTCATTCCAGTCATGGGGTGATCACGCTGTGTTCAACATCGCCCGGCTCGGGTGGATTCGGTGCCTCGATACCAACTTGCTGTTCTAACTGGCGTGCCAACCGGTCGAATTGTGCGAGCGTTTTGATCTCATACTCTCGTCGCCGGCTTCGATGCTCCCGGATGTAACAGTATGCGGAACATTGTTGCTTCCAGCAGCCTTCCATCAAAGACGCTCGATCTCCGATGATTTCTGGCGTCGAATAGGGTATATCGTTGATGATCTCCCGCTGATCACGCGTATCTTTGAAATCCATCGGCAGTGCAGCGAGGACGCCGATATTGATGTCGAGATTTTCTTCTAAGCCAGCAACCAGCGATTCCAGTCCCTGTACTGCTGCATCTCCTTTTGCACTCGGTTCGACTGGTATAACGAGTGACCGTGTCGCATTAATTGCGTTGTAGAGGTGTGGTCCCTCCGTAGCAGGCGGATCGCAGATCAGCACGTCGTATCGGTCGTTTACGTCTGCTCTGCGAAGGACGCGTAATAGTTGGGAATGCATTCCAAATGCTTCGCCCATCGCTTCGGCTTGTTCTTTCTCGCGGCGGAGATATTCCGCCAGACTTCCGAGCATATTATGCTCTGGAATGATATCTACCCCCTCCTTGGTCTGGATAAGATCATCAAACGATCCGTTTGGCCGCTGGATCATGTGCCGAACAAGGTTGTCAACCGACTTTTTCCGCTTCCCATCAACGCCGAACAGCCGTGAGAGGTCACCATCCTGCGGATCGAGTGGAACAACCAATGGTTTGAGACCTGCACGCGCGTGTGCGACAGCGAGGTTTGCTGCTGTCGTGGTCTTTCCAACGCCACCTGCTTCCGAATACGTTGTGTATGCCAGCATGTTTCGAGTATTGTCCCACTCTACAATGAATGTTCCCCATGTACACCCCCAATTATGTTCATTTATGAACACACTCAGTGAATGAGTCTAGTGAACGTACTCAATGAACGGATCTAGTGAATGCATTCGATGAACGTATCCGATGAAGACCATCGATGAACATACCTGGTGAACAGATCTAGTGAATGTACTCAATGAATCTATTCGATGAACGTACCCGATGAATGGATCTAGTGAATGTATCTGGTGAACATACTCAATGAACACACTCGGTGAACAGGTCTAGTGAATGTACCCAATGAATGTGTTCAGTGAATACATTCGGTGGATGAACTCTATGAGTGGATTTAGTGAATATACTCGATGAACGGATCTAGTGGATGTATCTACTGGGTGTACTCAATGAGGGTTATCAGTGAACAGGTCTAATGAATAGATCTAGTGAACGCATTCAATGAATATCTCCGGTGAATACACTCTGTGAACGGATTTAATGAATGTACACGATGGCTGTCGGTGATGGGTTCTCTCAATGACGGCGTCCAGAGAACGTTCTTGCCGAATACATATATTGAGTACCCATAGCTACACCCCACCACCTCGTTCCGATAGTGTTCTGGACGCAAGGATGAGCGACTCGCTAACTAAAGATGGTATCTCTCACGTCGGTAACCATCGTGATGGAGAGATTACATTGGCGATTTGGATATGCACGGTAGCCAGAACGATCGTATCAACGTTGGCGAACTGGGATGTATCGTGAGCGCCGACGTGAACAATTAATTCTCGCGTATCTCCGGATAAAGGATAAGATGGACCGCTGACTCAGTTGTGGACTGTAACTGTCCCATTTTCGACGGTGATATCGAGTAAACTGGTTGCCTCGTAGTCAGTGTCATCGAGCGCAGAGGGACCAACCTTTCGCAGCACGACGACGATATCAGTAATCTCTGCACCAATATCATCGAGCGCATCACAGATGGCTGCGATTGTTCCACCAGTTGAGAGAAGATCGTCGACGACGAGCACGCGGTCTCCCTCCTCTACATCGTTGATGTACAGATCGGACTCGGAGTAGCCGGTTTGCTGGTGGAGCGCAACCTCACCGTCAAGTCCATACGAGCGTTTGCGAATCACAACAAGCGGTGTGTCCGTCTGGAGTGAGAGTGCTGTGGCGAGATGAATGCCCATTGCTTCAGGTGTGACAATTTTATCCACGTCGAAGTCCACAACTTGGATGACACCAACGATGACCTCACGTAGGAGTGCGGGGTCAAGCATCGGCACGCCATTCGATATCGGGTGAACGAGATACTCGTAACCGTTCTTGTCAATAATAGGGGCGTCGTGTAAGGAGGAGCGGAGTCGTTCCATGTTATCGATTTCGGTAACAAACCTCAAAAGAAGTCCGTTCCATAGTAACGAAGAATAGCACTCCGTATTGGGAACGACTCTTCCTACAAGTATGGAACACGACACGGTGTTAATCAACCGCGGCTCATCGGTTGAATCGGAACTCCTTCGTTTGTTGTCAATACACTTTCAGATGAGGCTTAGAACGTTGGGCATCAAATCAATCATTACATCAATCATGTGGTCTCACCGGAGGTGAAGAGTCTTGCAGTCTGTGATTCAAACGGGTCTACCAATACCCGGAGTAGGAGCACAGTAAAGACCGCAACCATCCCGAGGACGGCCAGTGAAGTCATCGGTGTCGTTGCAACTGCGAGAGCTCCTCCGGTCGACCGTGCAAAGACAAAGACGAGTGCCTGTACCATCGAGACACCGCTCAGGGCTGTTGCTCGCCCCTGAGAGTCAAGCCGATTATTCAGATACGTACTGCCGAGAGTGTCACTGACTGTATTGGCACTACGGGCGACGAAGAATACGGGCACTGCAACAACAGGGAGTGCGCTTGCGAGCAGGAGGACGCCTGTGAGCCCAACCGTACCGAGTGTAAACCAAGCTCCAATACTGAACCGCTCCGAAATCGGTGCTGCGAGTGACGAACCGACCGCGGCGGCGATCATCAGTCCTGTATACAATGGCCCGAGAAGTTCGGTGGTAACTCCGACGGAGAGCGCGACCGGTTGCACGAATATTTCGATCGTCTCCGGCACGGCTAGGACAACAGCTGAGAGAACGACGAACACCCTGAGTTGGCGGGTAGTGAGGACTGAGGTGAGTGCAGTGACCGCTTCTGCCGGTGAGAACCCCTCTGTCGAGGTATTAGAATCTGGCTCGGGAAGGGTCAAGACGAGCATACCACCGAGAGCGGTCATGACTGCTGCCGCAGCAAACGGCACGAAAGTCCAGTACTCGTATAGGAGCCCGCCGCACAGAGCTGTAACAGCAGCAGCCACATAGAATACAGACGTGCTTCGACCCCGAACTTCCGTATATCTCGATGTCTCGTCAGCATCAACCAATGTGTCGTAGAGCCACGCATCAGTACTCCCTGAGCGGAAGGTGGCAGCCACGCCCCAGAACGACCAGCACAGAACGAATCCAACGAGCGAATCAGCAACAGCAAATCCGACGTGCGTCAGTGACACGAGCACTGCACCAAGTGCTAACCCGTTTCGTCTACCGAGTCGGTCACCGATGTATCCTGTCGGAATCTCACCGACTAGGGTCCCGAGGAAAAACGTCCCTGCCGCGAGGCCGACGCCTGCGAGATCCAGCCCCTGTGCGAGCGCGTGGACCGTGAGAATTGGATAAACAAATCCCTCTGAGGTTAACAACCGATAGGCGTAGAACCGATATAGAAGCGATTTGAGCGCCCTCATTCGGCTACACTCCCACACTCGATGTTCGACACGCTACCAGCCCTGATTGGCCGTCCGTGGTCACCTGCGCTCATTCGAAGATAGACAGTGAGTCTGACGGATGAGAGTTAAAAATTCGCAGAAGAATGTTTCAATTGACGAATCAACATGATCGGAACATCCGTTCCGACACGCTTTGCTGGGACAGTCACGAACCAAGAGCCAATGACTTCCATTGCCCCCGATGTGGGGCTCGCCGCTCTCCGCGAGGCATTCCAACTCCTTGCGAATGAAACACGCATCGAAATTCTCCATGCGCTTTGGACACGCCCAACGTGGGAGGCGACATTCACCGAACTGAAAACCGTGGTCGGGATGCGTGACAGTGGCCAGTTTCAGTACCATCTCGATAAGCTCGTAGGAACATTCATCAAGCGAACCGACCACGGATACACCCATCTTGCGGGGAGCATCGCACTCTATCGCGCGATGCTCGGAACGCTCGGGGGACCAGATTCTGTGTCATCGATCATGCTTGATACACCCTGCCCGGCGTGTGATAGGTCGCTGCGACTGATCTACGAAAATCAAGTGTTCGCCGCACGGTGTCCGTCGTGCGAAGAGTCTGTGCTGAGCTCACCGTTCTTGCCTGCCGGGATAATCGACCGGTCGAACAATGAACTCTTGTCTGCTTTCGATACATGGTCACGGAAACTAGTTGATCTGCTTCAGAGCGGTGTTTGCCCGTGGTGTCGGAGTACTGTCTCTCATACGTTTGAGCAACGCGATGATCCCGAAGAGGTTCGTATCACTCATCGGTGTGACCGCTGTCAAGGATTCCTCACGACACACGTTGGTGAGGTCATTCTAAGCGATCCAGCGGTCGTCACGTTTTTCTATCTCCTCGGGCGTGATATTACCGTCCCTCCGTACTGGTCGCTCCCGTTCTGTATGACCAGCAATGGTGTGACCGTACTCTCGAAGGCTCCGTGGGCAGTTGAGCAGACAATTCGATACCAGGGTGAAACCCTTTGCCTCCATCTTGACGATGACATGACCACAAATGTAATGGAGTGTTCACTCAGTGTATTGGGTCATTGAGTGTATTACGAAGTCGACCCCCGTTGGTTCTGTCGTCGGGCTGTTCAATAAGCAATCTTAGCGGCAAAACCCGAGTCACTTGACGTGATCCTCTGTCGAACACATCAGTCCACATGGCAACAGAGGCATTGTCCGCGCCATCAAAGATTAAATCATGTTTCCGAGTGGAGAAAGGAAGCGACGGGACTTCCTCCGGATAGCTGGAGCTGGTGCTGTTAGCAGTGTGGGCGTGAGTGGGACCGCAGCAGCACAAGATGGTAACGGTAGCGGCGGCGGCTCCACAGCGACGGGCCCGATCGACTATGGGGGATGGCTGGATGATGCTGATTACTGGAATGAACAGACAGCGGAGCTGACTGGCCAAAATCAGGTGACGATTACTGTTGGTGGTGGGGCAAACAACGGCCTCTCGTTCGAGCCGGTTGCCGTTCATATCGATCCAGGGACAACCGTAACGTGGGAGTGGTCCGGTGAAGGCGGTGCACACAACGTTATCGCCGAGGACGACAGCTTCAACAGCGGGAGTCCTGTCGCTAACGCCGGTGTTACTTTCGCCCGCACGTTCGAACAGAATGGTATTAACAACTACTTCTGTCAACCTCACCGAACCCAGGGAATGATTGGATCAGTCGCTGTCGGCGAGGTCCCACGGGAAGCACCAGCACCTCCCGCCACGCCAGCGGTCAGCGAAGGAGCAAAAACACTCGGCGTTGCGACGTTCGTTGCACTGCTTTCGACGCTCGGACTGGCGTACTTCTTCCTCAGATTCGGTGGCGACTACGAACAATGAGTTTGGCGACGTGTCGAAGACCGTGAATCAGCACACGTGCGGCAGCTCGATACACGTACTCGCAATAACTTGGTTCTGAGGTATGCCTCCGTTTCATTGACGACAGGTGATCTGGCACACCAGCAGCTGTTTAAATGATGGTCCCATCGACAGCGAAGAAATCATCGGACTGTCGTCCAGTCGTTCATAGTACATGTAGAAGACGATACGGATATTAAGAATAATATATACCTGCCCTCGTCCATCAGACACAATGGTTTCATCGAGACTGCTCCTTCGGGGGCTCTTTTTAGCACTTATTCTCGGCTCGCTGCTCGTTATTGGTTCTGCCTACGCCATCGCAGCATTCGATAGCACGCCTGCAGAGACCGCAGCAAACCGGTATGCAAGCGGGAGTACCCAACCAGTCGTTGGATCGGCCAATGGAACCACGGTCATCGCGACTGACTCGAACGCTTGGTTGGGACAAAAAACAGACAATCCACGGTCGAACGCAGAGCTCCTAGCGTTTGCTCCTAACGGAAGCGTGAGCTACTACAACGATTCACACACGCGGTATTGGGATGTCGATCCCGTCCCAGGGACGAACGCTACTGTCGAATACGCCTACGCCGACCACGTGAACGCCTCTCAGTGTCCTGCTCTTCTCAGTGAGGACTACTGGCGTACGGACGAGTACGCCAACAGCATATCGTGGACCAAATGGCAGGAGTACGCACGCGCCTATCTGGACGAAAGCGGTGGGGCCTGTACCCAGAACGGCATCGAACGAGTCAATCTATCGACAGGTACTGTCACACCGGTCTACACTGCTACGACGCCCGGGAAGCATTCGACACGCTGGCACGACGCTGATCGTATCAATAACACGCATCTCGCGGTCGCAGATATCTATCTCGACCGTGTGTTCATCGTCGACACCACAACTGAGACTATCACCTGGTCATGGGACCCAGCTCGGGACTCACCAACACAGTTCGCCACGGATCAAACTGGTGGACCCTATCCGACCGATTGGACACACATGAACGATGTCGAAGTGCTCCCCGACGGCCGACTGATGGCCAGTCCTCGCAACGCAGATCGAGTCGTCTTTCTCGACCCCCAGAAGCCGCCATCAGAAACGCTAGTCGAAAACTGGACGGTCGGAACTGAAGACGAGACCGAAACGTTACACGAGCAGCACAACCCTGATTACATTCCCCCAACGGAAGGTGGTCCAGCCGTCCTGATCGCTGATTCAGAGAACAACCGTGTCGTCGAGTATCAGCGTGAGAACGGCGCGTGGAACCGTACTTGGACGTGGTCTGATGGCCGCGCCCAATGGATCCGCGATGCTGATCGCCTGCCCAACGGGAACACACTCATCACGGACTCCAACGGGAATCGCGTTTTGGAGGTTAACAGACAGGGAACAATCGTCTGGCAGGCCGAAACGGCGTTTCCCTACGAAGCCGAACGACTCGAGACGAGCGATGAGAGTGCTGGCGGACCGAGCGGCGAATCTGCCGCGATCGCCCCACGAAGTTCAGGACCGATCGAACAGATCTGGTTGGGTGTAAGGGGTGTGCTGGCCGGTCCAGCGTTCTCGGGTATTCATTATGTAGCCCCATATTGGGTAGGCACAGCTGAGCTGATTGCTCTCATCGTATGTGTGATGAGCATCGTTGGTTGGATACTCGTAGAAAGCTGGTTGGCGCTTCGTCCACGTATGTCGCTTTCTCGCGTGAAAGAGCAGTGAATCGTTGATTCCGTACCGGCGCAGAAATCACGGCAGTGATCGATCGGAAACTGCGTATTTTCTCACGATGCACACAACCCAATACACCGTGACAGGACGCATCTGCGGGAGGGCAAGCGGCTGTCTTTATTTGTGTGTGGTTCATCACTCCCAGCAACACATGGCCGGTCGCAAGAATGCGATGCTAACGACTGAAGATCGACGGTGGCTTACCGGCGAAAAAACCTACGAGGGCGAGCACGCAAAGCAGCAGCGCTATCAGCGACGACGAGATATCCGTGAGCGAGTGTATAATTCAGTTCTTGATTTCACGATTTTATTTCAACAACTTGAGGAAACTGAACGCGAGAAACTCTTCGGTCACCTCTCCGACGATGGCACACAGTGGGATATCGAAGACGAGGCATTTGAAGTGGGCATCCGTGATGCACTCGCGTTTTTACTGTACAACATCGGCGTGACGAAGCCTCTGAGCACCGACGAAGCGGCGTCGAGCACACCGGTTGCCGAACAGCTGATAACTGATGCAATCTACCACGCTGGCCGACGTGATGACTATCTCGTTGAGACGGTGGAGCTCGATATCACTGCCACTCACCTACCGCTCTCAAACGTACTTGATGATCTCGAAGCCGGGACAACGCTTTCACCAGCGCGGTTACGAGTGCTCATGGAAAGCGACCGTGTTGATACGGCCGAAATACAAGAATGCGTTCGAAGCATGATCTTCGAAAATGACTAACCCAACAGCACTGTCGGTTCTGAGAGACGCAGTACGAGTGATTGACTGGAAAAATAGTACTCACCTCTGCGTCGGTGGAAGTGCTGTGAGAGTCCATCAGGGGTCCAGCGGGGAAAGCCAGCGATGACGATCGAGACAAAGCGTGATATGTTCGAACGTGAGCTTCAGAAGCTCTACCACGCAGAACTAGAAATCCTCGACCTTCACGGTGATCTCTCTATGGCAGCTGGTAGCCAAGCAATCAGCGAGATCTTTGCTAGCCATCAAGACGATACAGTCACCCAGATTCACCGGATCGAAAGCGTCTTCGAACGGCTTGGACAAGAACCGACGGAGCGGGGAAGTGCAATCATGGAGGGTCTGCTCGCAGAGAAAGACGAGTTCATCAATGAAGTTGAAGATGATGAGCTACGCGATCTCGATGTCCTGAGTGTCGGGATGATCAACGAACGACTGGAACTTACCCTACTCGATCGACTTCTACTGCTGGCTGCGGATCTCGATCTTCCAGAGGAGATTGGACACGCTCTCGGCACGAACCGTACAGAGGCAGCCAATGCACTCCAACAGATGCAGAGCGTTCTCGAGACGACTCAGTCCAGCTCTTGGCAATAGATGAAAACAGAGCAGTATTCCGAGTAGGCATCACTAGATGCTAACTCATGTAAATACACACTAACAGTGGTATTTTCCAAGTAGATTAACTCTGTAGAAAGACTGTTTACTCTAGAGGGGGAACTTCCTTATATGGTCGTTCTGTCGGCGCTATTGTTCTTCGTTGGAATAGCACTCCTCATCTACAGCGTCGAGGAACTGATCGAGAACATCACGAAAACTGCGATTCTCACCGGCGTATCGGCGTTCCTGATCGCTGTGCTTTTTACAGGAATGGATTTCGAAAACTGGGCCTTCGGCGTTACCGCAATTATTGAAGGATTATCGGGTGTGGCGATCGGATCGGCGTTCGGATCCGCACTCTTTTTGGTTGGCGTCTCGGTCGCCCTTGCTGGCGTACTTGTGCCGTTCAAACCGGACGTCCCGTCGGAGTATCTTCTGTTGCTCGCAGTATCACCACTGTTTGCGCTACCGTTCCTCATCGATGGGTCACTCTCACGACTCGACGGCGTCGTCCTTCTCGTGATCTTCGGTGGAATTCTTGGCTATCTCTACTGGCAGGAGCGCCGTGGTCAGGAGACGTTTCGGGACGAAGAAACTGAAGAAGCACGTGAAGAACTCAGATCGAACGGACACAAATCCTGGTACTATCTCGGTCTGGTGGGTTTGTTTACACTCGGAATGATTGTCGGCTCTGAACTGGCTGTCGAAGGCGCACGTGGCATTCTTTCTGCTGCTGGAGTAAACGGCACGGTGTTCGGGATGACTGTCGTTGGATTAGTGCTGTCCCTCGAAGAGATACTCCTCGTCATAGAGCCCGTTCGTGCGGGTCGTTCGAGCATTGCCGTCGGAAACATTGTCGGTAGTCTGATCTTTTTCACTACTGGCAATATCGGTCTCTTGGCTGTTGTTCAGCCGTTCACTGTCGATCAATCAGTCGTGCTATTTTACTGGCCAGCTGTATTCGTGATCACACTACTGACGGCTGTGTTTCTCTACCGGGGACGGATACAACGGCCAGAGGGCGTTCTTTTTGGTGTACTGTATCTCGTGTACTGGATACTCAGCTACGTCTATTTCGCAGGCGATTCACTCATCACGTGGTAAGCGACAGATTTTCGTTCTCAAGTATAGGCATCGAACTCCGTACCAAAGACGAGGTAGTATCCGGTGCCGATGAGGCCGATAACGGTCGCCAGCCCGAACGCCAGCGTTGGATTATCTCCGTAGAGCCATCCTCCGAACGCTGCACTCGGGATCACGATAGTGTTTCTGAGCAGGTAGTATGCACCGGTGACGCGACCACCGGTTTTCTGTTCAGCAGGACCGACGATCATCGCTTTGTGGGCGGGGAGACCGGCAAAACGCAGTCCTGAAAACGCAAAGAGACCCCCAACGACAACCGCGTTCGCCGGTGCAGTAATCAGCAACATCGGAAACGTTGCATAGACCAAATATCCCAATCCGATCACAGGCTTGAGTCCAACGCGCTCGGCGAGTTTCGAAACGGGAATCATACTCAAAAGCGCGACAGTCATCTCGACGCCGAGAAAAACACCGAATAACGCTTCAGGGGCAAGCCTTCCAACAACGGGAAGTGTGGCACTCACTTCGAGAAACTGGACGACCACGATCACGAAAAACGCATACACCATCCCGTTGCCGAATCGGACGAAGATATCCCCAATGAGCAACGGTTTGAGTTCCTCGGGAAGGTCACGAAGATCAGCGATGAGTTGCGAGGTTCCCTCGAACTGCTTGCCCAGTGTATCGTTGCTCGCATCGTAGAGGACGTGCTGAACGACTGTGGCTGCCGCTGCGAGAACGACGGCCATCACGAGAATGAGCTGAAAACCGGTGACGAACCCTGCGGAAAGAGCAAGCACCCCGGCGGCGAGCGTCGGCCCGAGCAAAAATCCAATCCGGCGGAACGTCTCAGTACTGGCAAAGCCAGTGGCAAGCCGATCGGGTGTGACGTCCTGCTTGATGATTGCGAAGGTCGCTCCAAGCCCGAATGACTTCCACGATTGTGAAAACAACAACCCAACGAAAATCCAGACCCAGACCGGAATATCCACACCTCCAATCGCCAGTGTGCCGAGTTCGGGCGTGAGGAGCCAGATACCGAATCCGATTGTCGAGAGCACAGCAAAGAGCGTGAGTGCAATGCGTGAGCCAATGCGATCGGAAAACGCACCACCCGGGTACGGGTAGGCGGCGCTGATACCGTTGCCAACACTACCGTACAATCCGATGATTCCCGCTCCCGCTCCGAGCACGCTCAGATACTGGGGAATATAGCGATTGGTCATTTGAAACGAGAGGCTGAACGCGAGCATCGCCACCGACAGCACGAGGACATCACGCTCGAGTGCGAGAAACTGTCTGAACGCACTGAATACATCGGGTGTTCGCTGTTCCTGACTGATTCTTTCTTCTGAGCTCCCGCTTGTAACACTGTCTGGATTATCGGACGTCATGTGACGTTTATATCTACCCACACCCCTGAAATGCTGTTAGACCTTATGATTCACTCTTTGAATGATTCTATATTACTATATAGTATATAGTAAAACATTGGCCGAAGGTCGTGCTGACTGAGTCACTTTTGCACTTGTTGAGTCGATCGAGAGCGGCACAATATCTAAAAGAGCGTGTATAGTATTGTGCTATATGTAATATACTCTAAACAAGCGAGTTCACGGGAACTTCGATGAAGTCGTCGAACAGACAACTGAAGCATTGTCGGCAGAAGAATTCGGTGTCCTTTGCGATATTGATGTCCAGCAAACGCTCAAAGAGAAACTCGACGAAGACTTCCGTCGGTACGAAATATTGGGTGTCTGCAATCCACAGTTGGCACAACAGGCGCTGGAAGCGGAACTCCAGTTGGGTGCGCTCCTTCCGTGTAACGTGATCGTCTATGAAACTGAGGACAGTCGCGTTGGTGTGGGTGCGGTTGATCCTGCGGTGTTACTATCGGTTGTCGATAATCCTGAGCTGGATCAAATTGCGACCGCGGTTCGTGATCGGTTTGACCGTGTCTTGGATGAACATCCGCAAGCGTAACCACCGCAGAGCAACCGTACAGGATCATGTTTACTCAGACGCTGTGGCATCTCACATCAAATGAGCCAACCACGCGTTCCGTGTTACGTAATTCGGCAGTTACGAGGATCGCCAGACAGGCCAAGGAAGAACAGGAACAAGACGATCCCTGCGATCCGAAGCACTGCATCCTGAAACGGAACGAATGTAACAGCGCCCGTAAAACCGAGGAGGGCAAAGAGTCCGGGACCACAGCTTGCACAGCCTGCTGCAAACAATCCTGGGAGAATCCCGCCGATGTTGGCGAGACTTCCTATCTGCAACATCTGTAACTGGGCGATCATGTTTGCGAGAGCAACCCCTGTCAAAACCGCATACATGGCGTTCATCACAATCGCGCTCCAGCCATACTCGGTGACTGTCACTCGGAAATTCATCAGTAAAACCTGTTCGAGAGCGGTGAAGTACGCCCCAATATTTGGATAACCGAACATATCGGCAACGAACATCTGGTACGACGCGAGCGGTTGTGATGCAAGGACGAGTACACCGAACGTAAGGACAGCTAATGTAATTGCAAGGACCGAACGCTGTAGTGTCTGATACGGATAGAGGAGTGCTGCAAACAAGTCCGCTCTGAACCGTTCGAGGCGATCTGTGCTGATCGCTGTGAACATACTACTGCTCATGGATTACTGATTTTGAAGGGACTGAATATGACTCTGAAACCGGCTATACGGCTGTGCTCCAGTGAGCTTGATCGTCTTTCCCGTATTCCGAGAATACAGCATGAACCCCGGAGTTGCGGAGAATCCTTCCGTTTGAGAGCGCGTTCGTTCCTCTCGAATATCGGCTTTGATCTGTTTTTGATTCGAGCGCATACATTGGGTGATAGTGTTAGTGTCAACACTTGTACTGTTTTGAGCGTATCCGAGGAGACTGTCTCTTGATGACCACGTCTTTCCGGGCAAGCCTTGATGTTCAAACACTGAGTGATGCCAGTTCCAAAATGCATCTGGAGTTCGATCTTTGACAGTTTTCCAGAGACATCTGGCCATGACCGCTGCTGTCCACGAGTGCTCCCCGTAGTTCGGATACTGGAGTAACATCATACGAGCGGTGCCATTGCTAATCTCATTTTTGAGAAGATCTGGCAGATAGTTCTCTTCGAATTGTTTGCAATATGCACATTGGTAATCTGACCAGTAGTAAATGTCGATGGGGGCGTCTTTCTTTCCTATTACTGGCGTTCCGGCGAGATCGATATCGTAACCTGTTGTCTCCGACAGCGCTACGAACGACGGTGAGATGTCTTTGGTTGGGGTTGGAGTAGGAGTCGCTGTTGAAGTCGGTGTATCCGGTGACGCTGTCACCTCGTAGGACGTTGATTTTGTCGTATTGTTATCCTCTGAATTTTCACGCGATGTCCGTGTATCTGTCGGCGAGGACGATTGGCCGTTGTCGGATTCGGAACCAAGTTGATTGAGACAGCCAGCCATACTAGTACTGAGAAAGAGTGTTGCGCCCCGCATCACGTTTCGCCGCGAAAGAGGCGATTTGTCGGCAGCCATTGCAATATTGTGGAGATTTGGCAATCCCTTGAACCTGCTTCTCGTTTTCTCTGCGTGGGAAGTAGCGTATCTATTTATATAGTCTCCTCAATTCATGAGGGATGATGTCTCCGAGTCCCTGATCAAACGCGTTCTCGTATCGATGACACATGCTTCTTCCTCGTTGATAGCGTAACTCACAGGCCACGTGTCGTCACTGGATACTCACCGTCAAGAGAGAGTGTTCTTGCGGTACGGACAGACAACTCATCACCGAACAATGACGCTAACAAGAGGAGGATACAAGTGTCTGGTACACGCTGATTCCGATACAACGGATGGTATCGTTCTGTATTGGGAACGACACTGAAGGAGCGCTTCAATCAGCAGTCAGTGCGTGTCGCTACAGCCGACGTTGTCACACTAACAGTGTCTGTTCTTGTATAACTATTTGTGGCTATTCTCACTCGGTGGGAGTAATTGAGGTTATTTAAGTTGTGGTACGAGTACCTAGCACGTGCACGAGAGTCGCGATCCGGCCGATATTTTAGATATACTCGGCGATAAAAACGCACGGGCGATTCTCAAACACGCGAGCCAGCAACCCATGTCTGCAAAAGGACTTCGTGAGGCGTGCGACGCATCCACATCAACGATTTACCGCCGGCTCGATGAGCTTGAAGCACTAGACCTGCTTACTGCATCAAGTAAACTCGATCCAGATGGGAATCATCATACCGTTTACGAGACTGCAACCGACGCGCTTGAGATTCGATTCTCTGATGGCGTGATCGACGTCCAATCCAACGATCAAGAGGACGCCGTCGATACGTTCGCGCGTACGTGGGACGATCTCCGGAGGTTCGATCAATGAGCACCATCGTTCTCATTGGAAAGCTACTGACTGTAATACTCGGTCTCCTCATCGCCTACCGGGGCTATCAGGGCTATCAGCGGACATCGAGTCAGCCGATGTTGTTTATTTCGATTGGATTTGTCTTCATCAGCGCGGGAGGTGCCCTCGGATGTTCTATTCAGAAGGCAATCAATGTCGCAGTACCACTCGCAAGTCTGCTGCAGCCCCTCCTCATCGGCGTCGGTATGGTTTCGATCCTCTATTCAATGTATACGTGAACCCTTACGTGTTTTTCACCTGCTGGATGGCGGATTTGAACCGACCGTAGGGTTGTGCGCCGACGAGCTTCCCCGCCTTCTTGGACTGACGATTGTAGAGAACGAATCCAGGGGTACCGCTGATACCTATCGAGCGTGCCCGTTGGCTGTCGCTTTCGATCGCTGTTTCGATGGCTTGACGGTCAGTACTCATACACTGTTCAATGCTGTCAGCCGATACACCGTCGATCTCCTGACTGATATCGAGGAGATTTGCTTTCGAGGCCCATCCGGAGTTTTTCTCCTCCTGTGCCTCGAAAACCGCCGAGTGCCACTGCCAGTAGGCTTGCGGATTCGATTCGTTTACCGTTCGCCAGACGCACTGATCCATCACTGCAGCCGTCATCGAGTCCTTACCGAGGTACGGGAATTCGATGAAGATCACCCGTACATCACCGGGAGTGACGAAGTTCCGTATGATTTGTGGCAATGTCTCCGTGTTGAACTGAGCACAGAACGGGCACTGATACTCGCTCCAGTAGTAGAGGTCGACTGGGACATCGTGTTTGCCCATGATTGGATGACCAGTCAGTTCAATGTCGAACGCACCAGTACCAGTTGCTGAATACATCTCAGCCGAGACGGATGACGAGGAGTCCGATATGAGTGTAGTGACACCGTAGACACTGCCGCCAACGGTAAGTGTGGCTAGACCTCCGAGTACTGCGCGTCGTCTTGTGAGTAGCGTTGAATCGTTCATGTATCTGATATCAATTTGTCATTCGTTTCTGTGAATGTGAGGATAGACCGTGCGTACCGATTGTCGGGGAGAGGGAGAATCGCAACATCATCTGTATTCTCTTTCGTGCTCGGGTTCCAGAGGCTACCTACTAAAATCCCAGACCCGTTCCCATAGCCAGCGAATTCCACCCTGTGTTTAAGTATTACTTACGTCTCATCCCATCCAATGGCACTTTCCCGACCAAAAATCATGAAGGGAGCGGCGGTCACCATCGGGTCATTCCTTCTATTTGGGATCGTTACCGGCCTCCTCCCGAACCCATTGTACGTTCGAATGGTTCCGCGAACGCTGTTCGATTATACGTTTCTCATCGCTACATCACTATTTGCCGGCCTGTACATCGCTCAGCAGCCCGCGGCTACCCGCTCTCACGACGACCGTCTCGCGGTCGGCAGCGTTGTTTCTGGATTCCTCGCCTTCGGATGCCCTATCTGTAATGCGTTTCTGCTCGCACTATTCAGCAACTCCATGCTGATGACGTATTTTGATCCGTATCGGCCCGTCTTGGGGGGAGTTTCTGTGCTGCTTTTTGCTGGACTTCTATACTATAGACGACAGCGAGACTGTCAGTCATGTTGAAACCGAGCTGAGTCACAGGATTCTGCCTAATGCTAACGTTGTGAAACCGCTCGATGCATAGGCCGGTTTGACGACCTGTAGAGTTAGAGGAATCGGTCGGGTTTGAGCCGCGACAGCCGCATCGAATTCGCTGTCACACCGATACTCATCCCCATATCGCCGATCACAACGGCCACGATCACGCTCACCAATTGGAACGGAACACCGATCGCCAGTAACATCTTGACACCGAGACTCCCCCAGATATTCTGTTCGATCACAGCTGTTGCCTTCTGTGAAAGCGCAGCGAGATACGGGAGTTTCGTGATGTCATCACTCAGCAACGCGATATCTGCCGTTTCGAGGGCTGTATCTGTACCGGCTGCTCCCATTGCAATTCCGACTGTCGCTGTCGCCAGCGCTGGGGCGTCGTTGATCCCATCACCGACCATTGCGACCCCTTCGGACTGCTCAATACACGCTTCGATAACGGTGGCTTTCTCCTCTGGGAGGAGTTCGGCGCGATACTCGTCGACACCTACCTGCTCGGCGATTGCTTGAGCCGTCCTCCTATTATCACCCGTGAGCATGACGATGCGTTCGATGCCCTGAGCGTGGAGCTGTTCGATTGCGTGGCGAGCACCCGGACGAACCTCGTCAGCAACCGCAATGACGCCGACGAGCCGATCAGCTGTCCCAACGAACACGACCGTCTTTCCGTCGCCCTGAAGGTCTGATACGGTCTCGTCCATGAGATCGAGATACTGACCGTGTTCGCAGGACTGGACGGTGACTGCAACACCGCCATCAGTTGCAACGTGGTGGTGAGTGAGGTCGAAGCCGAGATCTTCGAAGAGCGCCGGCTTTCCGATGTAGTACTGCTCACCATCGATGGTGCCCGTCACACCCTTCCCGGTCAGGCTCTCGAACTGCTTGACGATGCGCTCGTCGATCCCTTCGTCTGCGGCTGCCTCGACGATCGCGGTTGAGATCGGGTGTTCGCTGCGGGCTTCGAGGCTTCTGGCATCCCGAAGGACGTCCTCACGAGTTGTGCCATCGAGTGGGACGACATCCGTCACTGTCAGTTCACCCTTCGTGAGTGTTCCTGTCTTGTCAATTGCGACAGTATCAACGTCGCCCATCGCTTCGAGGTCCGGACCGCTCTTGATGAGCACCCCGTTTTTCGCCGCACTCGTAATTCCCGAAACGACACTGACGGGTGTGCTGATAACCATGGCACACGGGCAGGCAAGCACGAGCAGCGTTAATCCTTGAACGAAACCTGTCCGCCACGTCGCACCGAGCACGAGTGGTTGGACAAACAGGAGTGCAACTGCAATACTCACGATGACCGGCGTGTATTTATCTGCGAAGCGGTCGACGAACTGTTCGTGCTCAGTCTTCTCGCGTTGAGCGTCCTCAACCATCTCGATTATCTGCGCGATGGTGTTGTCGGCTGCCACCGACGTGACGCGAACCTCAAGATATCCCTCCTTGTTGATCGTCCCGGCGTACACGTCATCGCCTTCACGCTTGTCGACAGGGACGCTCTCGCCCGTGATTGGGGCCTGATTGACTGCACTCTCTCCCTCAAGGACCTCACCGTCCATCGGAACTTTCTCACCTGGACGGATGATTACCACGTCATCGATCTGAACAGCATCGACGTGGAGCGACTGTTCATCTCCATCGCGGCGAACGGTCGCGGTCTCAGGAGCAAGCTCCATCAGCTCATCGAGTGACCGCCGTGCTCGTCCCATCGAATACCGTTCCATCAGCTGTGCAACCGAAAAGAGCACCGCGAGGGTTCCCCCCTCGAAGTACAGTCCCTCACCGAAGAGGAGACTCGCGAGAACTGCACCGAGAATTCCGAGGCTCATTAGCAGATCGATATCGAGGCTACGGTTCCGTGCTGAGTAGTACCCGTTGTGCAGGATCGCTTCACCACCGGCGGCGATCCCGATGATGTAGAACAGTTCGGCCAGATCGATACTCTGCCCAAGGCCACTAGCGAGAACGATATTCAGGGAGGGGAGAAGATATTCGAGAGCGATTCCAAGCGTGAGGAACGTTGCTCCCGTGTAAACTTTGAGTGCTCGTTTGCTCCGCCAAACCGCACGCGGATCTTCTCGCGGACGCGTGTCGTCGATCGTCGACGATGGGTCCGTGGATCGAGTGCCCTCGACTGTGTATCCCGCTCCCGTGATGGCCTCGACAACCGCCGTTTGTGGGAGCTGGTCGGTGTCGTACGTTACCGTGACCGTGCCGGTCGTTGGCTGAGTCTCGTAGGCAGTGATTCCTGTTCGCTGTTCGAGTGCGTTTTCAATCTTCCCGGCACAGGAGGGACAGTCCATCTCAGGGACGTCGAACGTGTCTGTCTGCTCTGTTTTTCGGGTCTCAACCGTGTATCCGGCAGCTTTGATTCGCTCGTGAATTCGGTCGACGGTCGTTTCCGAGGGATCGTACTCGACGTGGACAGTTCCCGTCGTCACCTCGGGATCGATGTTGTGAATGCCCGTGAGTTGTTGAACGCTCGTGGTGATCTTATTCGCACACGATGGACAATCCATTCCGGGCACACTGACCGCGATCGATTGCGATGATGACCCTGTCCTACCTTCGACGGTGTATCCTGCTGCCTCAATTCGATCGACGATCGATGGCCGATCCGTCTGTTTGGGATCGTAGGTGACCGCAACAGATCCAATCATAACCTGCGGATCGACCACCGCAATCCCAGCGAGCGACTCGACGCTCGAAGTGATTTTTGCTGCACAGGACGGACAGTCCATCTCGGGCACAGCAAATGATGCTGTCTCAGTGCCATCTCCTGATGTTGTCCGTCGATTCGACCCTGTATCCATTATGGGAGATTAATTCTCTCCGTGGCTTACGAGTTTGTTTGGTGCACACCAAACCAGTGGATGCTCGGTGTCAGCGATTGGAGTGCACGACTGGAGTCATTGGCAAATTCTTTACGTACGCACTAGCGAGCTGGGCTTCTGCGCGACGCAGGCGATACGACAGCGTTGAGCCGGGCAGATCGAGTTTCTCGGCAAGTTCGTACGTTTCGATCGCCCGTGGCGTTTCGTAGTAGCCGTGTTCGACTGCTGCCTGGAGCGCACTGTCTTGTTCCGGAGAGAGAAACTGCTCTGCTTCATCATCTTCTATTCTGAGGCTCTCGGTATTTTCACGGACACGCATGATCTCGACACCAGCCGTATCCGCAATTTCGGCGTCGAGTGCCTCGTAGAATGGAGTGAGCTTCGCATCGCTCGGGAGGATGAGTCGCCACTGATACCGACGGCCGCGCCACGTCGTCTCGAAAATGAGTCCGTCACCGAAATGTTCGAGTGCGAGATGTGGAATAGACGTACACGCGACAGTTCGCTGCCAATACGAATAGAGGATGAGGGTGTCGGGCGAGCGATCGAGTACTTGAGTCTCCCACTCGCCCTGACAATCGCGCCGGACGAGACAGTCAGCATAGTAATCTGCAGTCGCAACAGTCTCAGCAACAGCGTCGAGAGTGGCTTCAGATCCGGTGACATGATCGACGCGCCAGAGGGTGTCATCGGTAACGTGGCATGAGAGTGATCGAAGGTGAGTCTCCGGACACTCCGCGAGGATATCCGCGACCGGATTACTCTCGGGATCGTATTCGAGAGCGAAGACGAATTCACGCATATTACCTATACGAGTGTCTCGGTGAAGAGGATGCGGATCTCTCTATGGTGCTGTGTGCTGTTCATCCCGGTGCGATGCTCGTGAAATCACACACTAGGTCTCGTGCAGCGTTTCGACCGTGTGACCATACCCCCGGAGGCTCTGTAGACTCACTGTAGATGACTCAACGGCGATCGTTCCACCAAGGTGAGCTCGATGATGTGTATTCAGTTCAGACGGACCGGTCTCACAATCGCTCTGAGTTGTATTGTATTACTTGACATTATGAAGGCTAAAAAATGTTGCAGCCTCAAAGGCGTATAATCGGTAGCCGCGTTAAATGTTGATCCCGGGTGGAACGTCGGTTGAACGGTTGATCATTGCACTAAGCTGTTTCATTACAATTGGAGATTCTATGGAGGCGGTGTTCACATGATCGATACGAGCACACATCCGAAGCCAGCGGGCAGCGCCTACATCGCCCGACGCAGCCAAGATATGTGTTCCAACTTGCGGTGGGACGTAGCCGTCGTTACTCGGTGAGAGATGTACCACCTTCAGCGTCGATGCATCAGTACTCAGAATGCCGTCTACATCGGTTACTCTGAGGAGAACAAGTGCTTCCTCATAGCCGATGGTGGTAGGGGAGAGATGTGAGATTGTGCAGTCTCGACACCTGGCGGCATCCAGCATCCATCCTTTGGGGGGATCGAGGTGTGTCTCCAGTGTCGGCAGATTAGCGATCCGAATTGCCTCGTATAAGATCGGCTCAGTGGTGTTAACAATAGCATTGCAGTAATCACAGCTGAGTATCGGCGTCGTATGGATGATACCGACAGTCTCGCCGTGGAGATCACGACGGAGCACGCCGGTATGGATCGGAGACAATTCACCCATGAAATCTCAGTTCAATAATGACTGCTACGGCATATCACAATTTCGGCACAGAGGGAAAAACACCGAACGGAACCCGACTATATCTCTATTTTATCAATAGAGTGACGTAATGAGGTCTGACATACTCTGAATCTCTCGCTCTTGAGTACGCGTGTTCATATCGTTCGTCGAAGAGTGCGGCCCTGACTTCGAGTATTAGGACGATTTACGATGTGGCTCTCAAGACTGATGTTTCTGCTTTGATTGGTGTATAGCGTTTGTGTTTCATCTGTTCGAAGTTGCGTATTTACAATGTACGAGACGTAGGCGAACGCGAAATTGAAAAATCGATGGTCGCGTTCTGTCGAGGTGATTCGAACTACGACTGTGCAAGAGTCGTGTCATCTGGGACGCATTCGTCGAGATCGTCGCTCATCTCATCGGACTCAACAGCGAAACAGCGGGAAGATGGTCCGATGAACGCTATCTGGTGAACAAATTAGCTGACATGTGAACTCGACACGCGGTCCAACAAGACGGCGGCGATCCCACCCAACACGAGGTCAAGCACACCGAGCACTACTACCGCTGGCACAATGGTATTCCAGATGCCGGAGAACGCCGTCACATCGATCACCGTGAGGACATCCTGGCCGAGCATCAGCGCACGGAGGGCATCGACACCGTACGTGACTGGATTGACCGTTGCTACGATCTGCATCCACTTCGGGAGAAAACTGATCGGCAGGAAAGCGCTTGAGGAGAAAAGCAATGGATAGTGCGTCATATACATCCAAATACTGGCTGATTCGATATCTTGTGTTACGAGCGCAACGATGATTGAAAAGGCCGTAAACCACAACGAATACACGATGACGATGACGAAGATTCCGAGTACGCCTCCCAACCCCGTTTGGATATAGGTCCCGACCGAACTACTTGAACTGATCCACAAGAGCATGTATCCGAGCACGAGAACTATCGCTGATTGGAAGACGACCCGGATTACATCTGCGAGGGCTTTTCCGAGAAATATCGCTCCACGGTGAGTCGGTGAGACGAGTACTTTTTCGAACATGCCACTCTCCATGTCCTGAATCAACCCCGTTCCAGATTGGATGGCTACCGTCATGGCTGTGACGATGATGATGGCTGGCGTGAGGAAGGTAACATAGTTGACGTCCGCCCCGAACAGTTCTTGGATCGGACCGCCGGCAAGTTTCCCGAACACCTGCGTGAATAATATTAGAAAGATAAACGGCGATAACAGTGCCTCAAACACTATACTCGCGTTACGGATGGCTTTCTGGAGCCACCGTTTGAGTGTGATCCACACATCGACAAGGAAGCTGTTGCCAGCCCCTTGCTGTTCGACTGCCCGCTCAGTTTCGGTCGTACTCATCGACTTCCTCCTGTCTGGACGGGATCTCCCGACTGGTCTTCTGCTGTCTCTTCACTCGTTGGTTCGCCGGTGGTGTCGTCGAGCGATGCTCGGCTGCTAACCGGAACGCGAAGCGTTCCGGTGAGGGCAAGGAAGACGTCGTCGAGCGTCGGCGATCGGACGTCGAATCCCGTCACCGTAATGCCAGCATCTCGCAGCGCGACGAGAAGGTCGGTACCCTGTTGGCGTGCGTGCTCGGACGCGATCCTAATGCCCTCGTCGGTGGGTTCGATTGTATTTTCCGCAAATAAGCCTGACTCACGGGCGACTTGTTGGGCGTGCGCTCGTTGTTGGGCGATCGAATCTTCGAGCGTGATTTCGAGGATATCACCGCCGACCTGCGATTTGAGTGTGTCTGGCGAATCAGTAGCGACGAGTTTGCCATCCTGAATCACAGACAGGCGGTCACAGAGTTCATCGGCCTCCTCCAAGTACTGGGTCGTAAGAAACAGGGTCGTCCCTTGCCGATTGATCGCCCGGAAGTACTCCCACAGGCGATTGCGCGCTCGGGGGTCCAGTCCTGTTGTGGGTTCGTCGAGAAAGACGAGTGGTGGCTCATGAACCAGAGCAGTCGCCACGTCGAGGCGCTTTTTCATCCCTCCTGAGAACCCACTGGGCTGCTTGTCGGCGACATCTGCGAGATCGACGAGCGCTAACAGATCGTCGATCCGCTCGGCACGCTCGCTCCGTGGGACGCCGTACATTTCACAGGCGAACTGGATGTTCTCGCAGGCGGTGAGTTCTTCATCGATGCTCGTCTCCTGAGCCATGTAGCCAATGGACGAGCGGACGGCCCGCGGATCATCGACGACGTCGAATCCGTTGACCGTCACCGACCCGGCTGTGGGGTGCAACAGTGTCACGAACGTTTTGATGGCGGTGGTCTTGCCTGCTCCGTTTGGCCCCAAAAACCCGAAGAACTCTCCTTTGGGGACGTCGAGATCAATCCCTCGCACCGCGCGTGTGCCGTCAGCGTACGTGAGTTCGACGTTCCGCGCTGCGATCGCCATTGAGGACGTTTCCTGAATGTCGGTTGTTTCGGCAGGCATGTTCACACTGCCTCCGTCTCATTCAGAACCGGTCGTGCAGTGGCTTCATTCGAAGCGTCGTTGCATCCTTTATCGGTATTTCGCTTCTCCATCACGTAGAGATAGGGCCTGGTTCGTCTCGGATTTGACGGGGTGCATGCATGCAATCTTTATTACTGATCGCGCTTTCACACTCGTGTACGATGATGTCAAGCTCTCTTCGTCGTGACTCTCGATTCGAGACGGATCGAATAGGACGACCGAATCAGTGGGATCAAATACAATGAGATATGTGACTATCGTTATCTCTCCAACCGACGAATATATGGAAGATGTTCGGTCAAGGAGCCCCAAACGAGTGCAGGGAAACGGCGATCCAAGAGAAGTATGGATCGACGGAACGCTCGTGGCGACACAGGAAGCGGTACATTATGTCAATCTTCTTGATGATGGGACTGTTGTTGGGATCGTGCAGTTCAGAGGCGATGCTGATCGGCTTACAACGATAGAAGACGAAAGTCCAGAGATCATCTCGTGTACTGTGACGGGTGGTGAAACGTGGCTGGCGTATCTCCACTACGAGCCTGAAGAGTTCGAAACAGCCCTCTACGAACGTATCGATACTGAGGCAGTCAGTATCGACTGGCCAGTAGTGGAGACCGCTGACGGCCTGCGACTCACACTGTTCGGGAAGGATGCAGCCCTCCGAGAACTGACCACTGACATTCCTGAGGAACTTGACGTGACTCTCAAACGGGCAGGAGAATATCAGCCAGATATGGATGATCCAGCGGAGCAACTAACCACTCGACAGAAAGAGATCGCACGGGCAGCACTCGCAGCGGGATACTACGACATCCCCCGGCGTGCAACACAACGTGACTTGGCGGCCGAGCTCGGGGTGTCACGAGGGACGATCGGGGATCATCTTCGACGAATAGAGACGAAGATCATCCGGTCCGTGATTGTCTGAAGCTGGCTGAATGAGGTTTTCACTGCACAGTCTCGTGAAGATTTGGCGTTCAAGGTATATTCCTGAACTGCTCGTGTATTAGAAATTCACCTACCCGACATTAGGTGTATTAGAATCTCACATAGTCAACTTTATGCGCTTAAAAGAAACCAAACAAGCGTCAGTAATAGGGAAGTACACCGAACGAAGCTATTCTATTGACCCTCTACGGGAAATTGCAGACAAGCTCTAGCTATAGAAGGCCATCTACAGAAATCCATCCCCGGAAATAGAGAGCATCTCAAGACAAAATTTGCTATAGCATCATATGGTTTATCCACGCGATGCGTATATTGACCACTTGACTGTGTTGTGTGGTTGTCTGCCCCGGACAACAACGCACTATAAATAGTAAGAGAAATGACTATATCGCTCTATCCAACGAAAACTATGCTCTTAGAATCTCGTTATTCAAAGCAATCGGGCTACTTCGTCATCTCAGTATCATCCAGCGAGGAAATTGAAGAGATGGGATGTCGTCTCTGTCCCTCGGAATCTAGTGAACCACTTCGACTGAAACCCTCTGCATGGGGTTCTCCACACGCTCGCTGTTATGACTGTTGGGAACGAATCTTCTGCGTGATTATGGGGGTGGGGCTTATCGTGGCGTATTCGCTCCTCGTAACTCGTTAGAACTTGATCTCAGATAAGGAAGTGCCGTATATCACATTCGACGCTGGCGAGCGCAAGAATACCTCGCCCATTGCGGTCGAACTTCTCATCGCTGAGGTCGCTTAAACTGGCATTTCAAAGAGCTTCTTTCTGTCAGGCCATGATCTAACAGTCGACACAGTCAAGGGACGTCTCTTGTGGATGTTTTGTGCTCCATCGACGGCGGCTGAATCTGCTGTTGTTTGTTGGGATGAAATGAAGTGATTAACAACTCTGAGAACTCGCCTGCTTTCGACAGTACTGGGAGCTATGACGATCGAATCCGTATCTATAAAGTGTATGTCGATATATTGAATCCGCGCGAATGATGTCCCACAGTTTCGGAGGATGGAGTGTTTCACGGCGTGTTTCACGCAGATTCACCCTCGATTCGTCCAGCGGAGTCAGAATCAACGACCGACTTCTGAGTCGAACTTCAAGAACTTGAGAAAATTAGCCCGGGATCGTCGCCGAGAGGGAGCGTTTCCACTCACAGCAGGCACGCCGAGGTCGCCGTTGAACTAGTCTCCCGGAACCAGCGCAGACGAGACCAACTCGACACATTCCCCAGCCGTCAGAACTGGTGCATAGTCCATCTCAGCGTCGACACCGGCTTTCAACAGGAAATCGGTGAGCCGCCAGATGTTGTGCAACAGCACTGCGAACACGAAGTAGAACAGCCGAACGCGGTAGTCTTTCGAGGAGGTTTTCGCTAAGAAGTCGTACTTGATCGACTTATACTCGTTTTCGATCTGCCACCGACGGCTGTACCGCTGGCAGAACGCCTCAGCCTCAGCTGGTTCGACTCGGAGATTCGTTGCGAAGACGGCTGTGCCCTCGATTTTCGTCGATGGCACATAGAGGAACTGCATTGCGTGTGATCCGTGGTCAGTGTGAGCCGTCGCTGATTCGACGGCCACGTCCTGCCCATCGTCGTCCATTGTCTCGATAGCTGCTCGCTCAGCGCTGTACGTTCGCCTGGGGATCAGATGGTCCACGTCGAGATTCGAGAGCGTCTGGTAGACTGGCTTCGCGTCGAATTCGGAATCGCAGAGTACCATCTCGATCGGTAGTTCTTGCGCGCGTCGAACGAGTCGTCGGACCACACGACGGATCCGATTCGGTGGATTGCTGTCCCACGGGGAGCGAACGTGAAACACTCGGCATGGGCTGATCTCAATGCGGCCCTTGCTGATGCGAGCTGTCTGTACAAATACCCAACAGGGGAGCCATGGAATTTCATCCTTCCCGCTACAGACTCCGAAGTAAATCAAGAGATTGAGCAGTTCGTTCTTGGCCGTCGACCTCGCTTTGAACTCGTCTTTGACTCCGTCGCAGAATCTCCGGTCGTTCAATTTGCGCTTCGGACGGATCTCTCGCAGGAAGACGTAGAATCCCTCTTTCCTCGCCCGTATGGGTTCTCTCCCAATGGGTTAGAAGAGATCTTTCGTATCGTTTCAGTCGTCCATCCCTGGTCAGGCTTCTCAATCTCGTTCCATCTGTATTTCGGTGAGGGGGAGATGGACTGGAGAACCGGTGAATGGCTCGTAACCGAAGGAGAGCGGATTAGCCCCTCGACAGATGAACAATAAGGCCCAACCCGTCGAAATGAGTGAGAATGTAGAACAGGAATGGAACGCAGACTACCGAACCTACAGCGTTGAGGGAGACCACTACGAGATTGGCTACGAAACGGCAAAACGAAGCGGTGAAATTATCGAGCCCGGAACGTCGCTATCAGGTGACGCTCGAATTACTGCCGAAAAATCGCGTGAGGTCACCAAAGAAGTGTTCCCCGCAGCGGTCTCTGAGTTCGACGGATACTCAGATGCTCTGGGTATCCCTGATGACGAAATGCTCTGGCATTTCACACCAGGAATCGACGGATCATGCAGTGCAATGGCAATTGAGACTGATGATGGAATATTAATCGGGCGCAACTACGATTTCTTCTATTCTGAATCTCGACGACATTTCATCCATACCGTTCCCGATCAAGGATACGCCCACGTTGGCGTGCACGAAGGGTTGGTCGGTGGCAGGTTCGATGGGTTAAACGATCAGGGATTGTTTGTCTCGTTCAACGGGGCGGGATTTCCCGACCATAGTGCGGTCGGAATGCCATTTCACCTCGTTGTGCGCTATCTATTAGCGAAGTGTGACAGTGCTGTTGATGCCCGTGACACACTCCGAGACTTGCCCCTCCGAGAGCCGAAGAGCTACTTGTTGGCGGATTCCGATTCTGCTTTCGTGGTTGAGGCACATCCAGAACAGACAGCAGTAAGGACACCTAACGCAGGTCTTCTCGTCGCCACTAATCACTTCATCCACTCGGAGATGGAAGCATTCAAACCACCGTGGGATAATTCTGTTCAGCGTCGAAACCGTCTACTCGAATTCAGCAACCTTGATTCACCGACTATAGAGGATTTGCAAGTCGGTCTTCGAGACCACGAAGCACCGGTCTGTGGGCACGAAGACGGAATGGCAACCCTCTGGTCATGTGTCTCAGAGCTCTCGACTGGCCGAATCTCGTACCCGCTCGGTGCTCCGTGTCGGAATAGATATTCGTGGACCATCACGCCAAGAGTAGAATAACCTCGAGCGAGTGGTCCTTACTGTCTGAGAAGTGCACAATACAGATCAACCACTACCGTACCGACTAAAACTTGGTAATCACCATGACGAGCGTGGAAGTCAACTCAGATATGCGGTTTGCAGTATGATTATCTCACAGCTTGCATTACCTGAAGGCATGACGGTTCCTGTGGTTCCCGCACAGCAACGACACGTCGACGAAATCTGTCGTATCTGTTCAGACGGATGGCGCGAGACCTACACCGGGTTGCTTCCCGATGAGGAGATTGAGACGACCATAGACGAATTCTACACGACCGAGCGGGTCGCAAAGGAGGTGCGCTCGCCAGACGGCTGGGACGGCTGGCTCGTCGCGCTCCATGACGAGGATGTTCTTGGTGCGGGTGGAGGCGGTCTCACAGAACCAACAGTCGGTGAAGTGTTCGTTCTGTACGTCGACCCGGCAGAGAAGCGGAAAGGAGTCGGTTCCCGACTACTCGAAACGATGACGGCTCAGCAACGGAACAAAGGTGCGACCGAGCAGTGGGTATCAATCGTCCCCAGCAACGAAATCGGAAAGTCGTTCTACCGGAAGCACGGGTTCGAAGTGGTCGGCGAGCGCGAGGCGTATGGAGATTCGAGTGACCGAAACTCGCTTCGACTTAGACGGTCACTCTAACCACCGCTACAGTTAGTTGCGGCAGGTGAACGAACTCTATACCGTCAGTTTGGGACCTGAGCAAGATATATCACCAGTGGGTCGGGACCATCCATCATACGGGACGGATGAGTGATTCAGGTGGGAGTCGTTCGTTTGGCCCAGTCGTACATCGCGTCGAGAACGGTCAGTAAGTATCGATCCGTACGATTATCGGATATTGGGAAGTTGGCCCGAATCGTAGAGCAGTTGGTCTCAATACTCTGTGTGTGGACGAACCGAACTCGCTCCGGGGACTGTGTTTGAAGCTGCTCGAAATAGTGCCTCTGTGGCGTGGTGAACTGCAGGTGGCTCTCGAAATTCCGACGCGTTCGCGTCTCGTCGCTATTTTTCCGTTGTCGCAGCGAGTCGGTGTCCGTGTGGAGGAAGAAATAACCGTCTGGAAAGCCAACTGCTCGATCTTGCAATTTCTTACGGTAGAATCGATAAATTGAGTCCAGCGGTGCGAATTCTTCGATATCAGCACGTTCGTGTGACAAGCCGTGAGCAATCCAGTTGTACCAGAGCGGTTGAAGTACGTCTCCGTCTAAAATCACGAAGTCGTGTTCTTGCTCGCGCTCGATGGCGATTTCCCAACGGTCACACTGGCGTTCGAAGTACCATGTCGTTGAGTCCTCTTTGGACGTGTCGAAGAGTACATTCACCTCGGGCACGCGGTACGCGTCGAACTCGTCGCAAAGCACCTCAGCAGTGGTCGTCTTTCCAACCGCACTCGCGCCTTCGAGTGAAATAATCGTCATGACTCACTCCGGAGGGAAGACCCGGTCAAATAGGTCTGGATAATCAGTGACGAGTCCATCTGCGTCAACCGGCAATTCAGCGGTAAAGCCACTGGTTACGCTCTCGTAGCGATACCGTCCGCTGTCTTGGTCAAGTGGGTCGAGGCAGGTGTACTTCTGAATGGCAGTCTCGACATGTAAGTCGGGAACAGAGATATAGACTGTCTCGATCTCGGTCGATTCGCCCTGGTTGAGTTCCAAGCGTCGAATCGGTAGTGTGTTCGTGAACGGTGTCACCGAAATATCAACGTCGGTGCATCCATCCAGTATTGTCATCGGCCCTCCATTCCCGTTGGTCCAGTTGCCCTCTGTGTCTGCCCGGAGTGAGATCGACGCAGATTCACGGTCAAGGGTGGCGACCTCCACTCGTCGAACGCGATAGCGACGGTCACATTCGATCTCGTACCGAATACGGAACGACTCGTCCTCAGCAGAGCCGACCACGACGCTCTCCACATCAACACCTGCCGAGTCTTCGATCAGGTGTAGCGATTCGATACCGACCCCGACGGTCGGTGTCCAGTAGACGTCTCGGTTCATTACACAACCGTCAGCGCGATACACGATAATGGCCCTGAATCTGATTTACCAATTGGTTCAGGTCGCCGAACACGGCTGGCGAAAACCATCGCAGAGCTTTGTTTCACAGCACATTGCGGTGATTCAGCTGTTAGAGTTGTGCCGCGAGTGTATGCTCAATAGCTCGTTCGGCAAGTTGGTTCGGTTCTGTGCCCCAGTAGCACTCCTCTCCGGCGTACATCCGCTGTAGTTCGTCATGGAGAGGGTTCTCTGAATGCCATATATTATAAAACTATCTCTTCCCGTAAAACAGCGGTCAACGTAGAGTGATTGACTCACGCTCCATCTGTGGGGTCTGAATCATATCGACTGATACTGAAAGAAAGTCACGCATCAGAGCTATCCTCCGAGGTTGTGATGTCCCACAGTTTCGGAGGATAGGCTAGAGTTAGATCGTACCGTCGACGGTACGTACAAGAACTGCATCGAGTAGTTTCCCGTCTCAACGTGAACTGATGTCGGCTAGCTAGATTTTCCATGAACAGACTGGCCATTCATTCTAACGTATTTCACCGTGTAGTAAACGAACGATGCCCACCATCACTCCATCATTTGAGACTCAAACCAGAGCGATACGAAATAAAGTGGCGTGAAACAGCGCCGCCGTTCACGAACCGGGCGAACACGGGAGGTGTCGACGTCAATCAGGTGGATCGAGACCGTAGCACTGCTTGGCGACGGTCAAGAACTGGTTCGCATCCACCCGTGGCTTGTACGACCTGTTCTCGCCGTCGATGGCGAGCTTCACCAGCAGGTCCACCAGTCGCCAGACGTTGTACAAGACACACGCGAACGCGAAGTTGAAGAAGCGGTAGTCACGCTCGGTCGAGGTGGTCCGCACCATGAAGTGCCTCTGCTTCTTGAAGCCGTTCTCAATTCCCCAACGATGGCGACACCACCGGATCAACCGCTCGATCATGTGGACGAACTCCTTCCCGTCCATCTGCTGATCGCCAGCGTCACGCGCTGTCACGTATGGATGGTTCGTCTCGAAGACAACGGTTTCGGAGGTATCCACGTCTCCGTCCTGCGCCTTCTGCTTGCGTTCTTCGATGTCCTCTTCGCGCTGGATAGCGTCGAGGACAAGTGGTACGTCCATCCCGACAATTTTGAGCACCGCCCACTGGTAGTAGTCGTTCCCATCCTTGTACCCGAGAATGTCATCCTCGTGGTCCTCTATGTCGCCGGTGAACGGGAAGCCCTTGGTCACGTCGATGGCCGTAAAGACCAACCCATCGAGCTCGCCGTTCTGACGGGCACGAGCGATCAGCATCCGCGTAGTGTCTCGCAGCATTTCCCGAATTTCCGCGACGGAGAGCTTCCCGATCTGGTAGCGATGGGTCGATCCAGTTGGGATGTTCCCGCGGCTCGTATCGAGCGAGAACGACGCCGGGCCGCTGCGAGCGTACATGTCCTCGCGCATTCCCATGTAGGTGTGCTGTTCCCAGAATGCGTTCTCGTGGATCTGCCAGTTCTGGCCCCGTTTGAGAGCAAACGCATCTGTCACGAACGGTTTGGCCTGCTGCCACACCTCATCGGTCTTCTCGGCGACGAACTGGTGTTCGGGAGGGGTATCGTCTTCCGATTCATCCGCTTCGTCACTGCCGATCCGGTCCGGAAGCGAAACCTTGCAGGCACGTGCGCCTTTCACAATTGCGTCAGCGCATTCCTGTATGGCGTCGCGGAGTGCCTCGCTGAAGCGTTCATTCCACGTGCGCCAGAACGTCGATTGATTCGGAAGTGATTCGAATCCGAGATTCTGACGGAGCGAGGGATGCGTTCGCAAATGATCGTGGAGCGCGGTTTCGTCCCAGCCATTGATTTCCGTGAGCAGGGCGGCTCGAACGTGGATCGCTATCGGGTACGATTCCGTGTACGGAGCGGACGCATCGTGTGCGGCGAACGTGAGATGATCAATCGGGAGATGGCAGATCAGTGTCTCGATGTCGGCGTAGCTCTCCCACCGCTCGCACTGTGACTGCACGATGGTCGTGACATCCGCAACGAATCTGTCGAGATGGTCGTCTGCCCCTTCCATTCTCACGTGAGACACTCCTATCCCTTGGGCCAGATCGTGTAGCTGAATGACCAGACAAAATCGATCGCAAGGATGACACTCCACAATTTTCCCATCTCCGTTAACACTCTCGTCCTGTCAAAATCGCCTACGAGTGCAACAGCCCCGAGAAGCAGAGCGCAGCCGATTATCCAAGCGAGAAAGTGCCGTCCCCACTGATGGCGTTCATGTTGAGCGTGCGCTCGACCCGTCTTGGGTGGTTTTGTGGGTGGTGGACCATCAGCGAACCAGTAGGAGAATCGTTCATCGGCCCAGCGGATTAGACGATGGCCAAAAGCGACAGAAACTCCGATATATATCGCGGCTAACCCATGGGCAGAAGTTGCAGTTCCCCCATTATTGAGGTCGATTACAGTAAACGCCAGTAAGAGCAAATCGACAAGCGGGACGCCTGCCAGTAGCACTGTACTCAGCCGTTGCTGGCCGAGGAAATATCGAGTAGAGAGCCCTGCAAGAAGCACGACCCAGAACCCGATCTCACAGCCGATGATAGCGACGTAAATCAGATCGTTCATACCTAACTAATGCGGACGGGAGTGGGTGGAGTTACTGCCATGCATGCTCGGCAAATTTAAGAATATCTGTCCTGCAATATCGAGTAGGATATGATATACGCCGATTCACACACATTATTAAAGATCAATTTATGAGATATGTAACTCTGAACATCGACCCAAGTGACGCTCACGAGACATTCGACGAACTGAGACAAGTACAGGTAGATGACGAAGTGATTGCAACATATGAAGAGATCTATGATCTCAATCCACTCGATGATGGAACTGCTGTCGAGTTGGTTCGACTCACTGGCGATACTGAACGGTTTGCGAGAATCACGTCAGATTTGGGAGATGTGTCGGTCATACCCACGAGCGAAACAGGGTTTGTATACATACACTTGAATCCCGAAAGCCTCGACACGGCGCTCATCGACATCATCGATACTCATAAGATTACTGTTGACTGGCCAGTCAGATATACCGATCGGGGTTTTCAACTTACGCTCCTCGGTGAAGACATATCTCTCCAACACGTCGTCGCGGATCTCTCCGAAATTGTAGACGTGACGGTTGAAAAAACGGGTGACTACCATCCCAGAATGCGCGATCCCGCATGGCACCTGACAGACCGTCAAATCGAGGTCGTGCGCGCTGCAATCAATGAAGGATATTATGATCTCCCTCGGGGGGCTGGTCAGCGTGACCTCGCGGCTAAACTCGAACTCTCGCGAGGTACAGTCGCCGAACATCTTCGAAAGGCCGAAGCAAGGGTGATGCAGGAAGTGGTGAAGTGAAAGCACTTGCATACTGTTTTAGAAGATGGGCAGGTCGATTCGTCATGCACAGACTCTCGCGAAATTTGAATTACAAATTTGAGTTTGACATGCGCTACACATAAGAAAATCTGTTTGATTGCAGACTAGAACGGAGATGACAGCGATAAATACAGGTTTTGTAAAGGAGAATGTGCACTCCGACATGGTCTCTCAGAAGCGTATAGCAGCCTATTGTGGAATTGCTGGAATTATGACGTTGTATGGGTCGATCCTCTTGGCAGTCGTTCTCCCACCTTCTTTTCACTGGACGGCAGACGCAATCTCTGATTTGGGCGCGGTCGGCGCTGACCATGCATGGATATATAATGGTGGATTGATTCTCGCTAGCTTCTTCTACCTTGTGTTCGCATATGGCGTGTTCATAAGCAGTATTTACTGGATGGAATATATCGGAATTGTTTTAATAGCGGTCGCATATTTTCTTGCGGTATTGGCCGGGATATTCCCCTACCCAACTCCACTCCACGATCCAATCGCACTCATTCAGTTTTTCTTGATTCCGATTGGATTGTGGGTCTACGGATCTGGGAACTTTTTTGCGGGACATCGCCGTCTCGGGGCGGTCACTATAGGCCTCGGAGTTATTGCCGCTGGGGGTGTTGTCTGGTTACTCGCTGTCGCCACAACAGATTCTCAGGCGTTTGCCCTTCCAGAACTCGTTGTTATAATACCGTTCGATACATGGGCCGTGATAACAATTTGGCGACTCTATCAACTGTAACTATTCCCACATACAAATTTATACAAATGATCTTTTCTTGGATAACAAGCATAGAAATCAATTAATGGTATAAATTTCGCATAGGATTATGCATGACAAATCCAGCTAGCCGACCTCTGACGTGAACGGATCACGATTCCACAGCGACAGTTTGTCCGTCAGCCTTCACCGTCTCGATGACCTCTCGTTCAGTACTGTTGATCCGCTTCGGGATGAAGTAGTTCACGCTAAGTACGACGGTGTCTGGTAGATCCGATGAGAATCAAACCCACGATTACACAGTATGGTCTCGATCAACACGTGTTCCTTCGCTCGCCTCACCACTCGTTTTACTGTTCGTGTACACGATTATCTCGCACTATTGGAGATGTGAATATTACTGTTGATGCCATTATTATCAATTATAGCTAACCTAACGTAGAGTATTAATACCTTGATCTCAGAACTTCTTGTATGAACTATCGGAAGGTGAATTACGAGGACGTCGAACAGGTTTCGGATGCGAAGCATTTCCTGAGCGAACCGCTCGGCTGTCGACAGGTTGGCGTGACGTTCTCGCGATGTCCGTCGGGATGGAACAGTGAACCGCACGATCATGTCGGTGACGAGCACGAGGAAGTCTACGTGCTGGTCAGCGGGACTGCCGAAGTTCGAATTGATGAAGAATCAGTGCCTGTTGAAGAGGGAGATGCTGTCTGGATTGCCCCCGAGGCAACGAGACAGATTCGAAACGGTGAGGAGGAAAGTGCCTTCGTCCTGATAAGCGCGCCTGAATTCAATTCCTCCGGAAGTTCAGATGATGCGTGGAACCTCACTGGGTTTCAAGGATAGGAATTAGTTCTACGAAGTCGTATCCTGTGCGCGCCGACCATGTTGTCCATTGCTCCCGTGATGTCATCTCCGATTCCCCACATCCCAGTCAGCAGCATCTGTGGCGTTTGCAAGGCCATGATATTCCTATCGGTGCCGAGGGAGGGAATCCGGTTTGTCGAAGAAATCTCCGATCGGGAGGTGTCGTTCTGTTCAGAACTTGGAACGAAGATGGCGGAGGCACAAGACGGTCGGCCTCACTTCTATCGACGAATGAGGATCTCGGCACTGAAAGCGTGAGCGGCATCGAAATCAGTCGACATAAGACCGGCTATGGCCATCTTCGCGCGCGAGCAATCACTGTCTCGGTCTCTTCGACAGCGCAGTTGGCGTGCCTCAGCACGTTGTGCTCTACCACAACACGTGTGCTGAGTGTGACGAGCAGTTCGACGACACCGATTCGCTGCGCAACCACATCCACGAGAGCCACTAAGTAGACGCGTCGGTGAGAGACCACTCGATGTTCGAATTTTCTCACTAGGGCCAATCGTTAGCAGCGGAGTCAGTCGCAAGTGGCCAGTCCGCAGCTCTTGCAGCGTCCGCTACTGACAGGTACGTCCAATCAGGCACCGTCTTCACTGCTTCACTGGTCTCGGCTGTCCCGACGAATACGTATCGATTCGTCTCAAAGTGACATCGCACACTGGAGAGTGCCTCTTCGATCGAGCGCGGTCCCGACAAGAAGTCCTGGTGGTAGCCCGCCTCGCGGACTCGCCGTCGTTCGATGTAGGACGGTCCCGAGGAGACAATTCCGACGTGGCTCGTCCACGTTTCGGCGTCTTTGAGTGCTTGTGCCGGTCGAGCTAGTTCTTCGAGCGCCTGCAACGCGATTGCAAGCGTAAGGTCAGTCGACGGCATTTCACGACCTCCCTCTCGACGGTGACCTATCCGTACTAGTAGTAATAGTAGTCGTCATTGGCAGTCATCGAGGTCGACGAATGAGTCTCCGTACGCCGTTATCCACGCCATTGTCCGAAACGGAATGGTCACATCTGGTGGAAAGATGGTACAGGCCGGTCGCTCGGTTGGCCCGACGACGATCGACAGTAATGTCGAGCGCGGCTGTTCAGGTGAGTCAGGGTTTGCGTTCTCACTCTGCGCTGATTCGGAGTCACCACAGGGCTGGTCAGTCATGCTGCACCGGGCGCCTTCTTCAGCGTCTCGAGATTGACGATCTCCATGATTTCGACACATCCCCAGTCGGGATCGGGAATGA
Organism: Halocatena marina; assembly: GCF_023276375.1. Classification (GTDB taxonomy): domain Archaea; phylum Halobacteriota; class Halobacteria; order Halobacteriales; family Haloarculaceae; genus Halocatena; species Halocatena marina. The sequence goes on from NZ_JALLPK010000002.1 coordinate 456,337, forward strand.
TTGGGACACGTCTCTCAGCAGTGGCGATCTCGCCTGCAACCTGACTGGTGAAGTCTTCGAAGATAACGAACGAAGACTGTGCTTCCGATCGGCTTCCGCTAGAACCACCGGAGTTGACGTCACTCGATGTCCATCCTGCCAGAGCGCCAACAGTGGCGGCACCGAACCCAGTTCTGTTGATTCGTCGGGTGTCGCAATGCATATGTTGTTATCTATAGAGAATAAAATATTAAGAGCTATGATTTCACTGTGGTGAGTTAATAACTACTCAACGCATATTCGGTCCGAAACGCCCGAACACTGTCCTTACTCGTTCGTCTCCCCAACCAAATGTCGCGTCGCGAGTCCAG
>NZ_JALLPK010000003.1 GCF_023276375.1 Halocatena marina
AATCATCTAGTTATCTGTCGACACCTTTCTAACCACAACTACCTCAGGAACCTTACTAACCATAGGGACCTTAGGTGCCAAAGGGACTGTAGGTACCTTAGGTACCATTGAATGCTAACTATTAACATGGGGCTGTAGTATGGTGATTCTCTCTAATTGCCCCAATTTGAAACATCAATAATAGAAATATTTGATAGAACTGTCTATATAAACTCCGCAGAAATTCGTCCATTTAGTGCCTAATACAGTCGCTAGCGGTTGTAATAGCGGTGAAATTGCCGACACCATTCTCAGACAGCCTGCCGATTGCCGACTCAACTCGTCTGGAAGCTATCAGCCCGTATTTTGAAGATCTGAAAGCACCGTTCAATGTGGTTTCGGTCGGTGAACCCTCTATCTTGTTAAGACACGATCTTGACGCTGTCGCTCGGTAGCATGATACTCCATGGAAGTGACCGCCCCACATCCATCGAGGTGATGGTCGACCACATGATGCTGGATGGAAATGGGTGTGTGGAGGCGGCCACGAGGCGTTCGCCTCGATTGTTTGTCACTCAAGTGGCGACAGAAATCGATATCACCAGGAATGCAAAAAGCCGTTCGGGAGCATGTAACCCTGATTTGATCACCAAGGGAGCAATACCTCACTCTTCGACCGGGTGATCCTCAGCGGGTACCTCCCAGTCGGCCACATCCTCCCATTCAAGCGTCTGAAGCCGGAGATCTACACCCTTCTCATAGTTATTCATCTCCGCGTAGAGAACGTTCAGTAATATGGGCGGAAGAAATACCCGAATCTCTGCCTCGGGTATAACATCAATCGCAAATACAGTCTTGTGTCCGTGTAACAGCAACAACCTCGCTATGGATCGCTGTTGCGAGCTGGAACATCGCTTGTGCTCGATATTCGCCAGCAATGCCCGTTCGATAATAGGATTTTGAGCGATGTTCCGTCCATAATGCTTCGAGGCGATCAGCAGCCTCTTGAGAAAAGAGGCCAGCCTGCACTCCTCGATCGTACACTTCCGTATGTCGCTGACCTGGGACGCTGTAGCCGCGGTCCGTCACGTAGTATTGCAAGGAACGCTCGATCGCCACGAACGAGGCCTCGATAATGATCGTAAAATGGCCGTTTCGCTCAAGCAGAAATTCGGCTGCATCAAGCAAACGACACGCTTTCCGGAGTTGGAGGAGCGATTCATCCGTGACATATGCTAGGTCAACCTCAGGGTTCGTTGGGGGTTGCTGAAACGCAGTCTCTGCCTCAGCAAGTGCTGTCGCGATCTCACCAGCCGTCATTTAGGGGTCCCCTCTGAAGATATCCTGTGTCACCGCGTGAAGTGTCTCTGTCTCATAGAGAGGCACTGCTTCCTGAAACAGCGGGCGGAGGTCCGCCCCGCGCGTCTGAGCGCTGTCGGCTGATTCAACGAACACCTCGAATTCGTATCGCTGATTCTCAATCGGCCCCGTCTCGAGATCGAGCTTAATGTCTGAGATAGTTCGTCGTACCGAGACGAGCTCATCGTCCTCAGAAATGAGCACAAATACATCGAGATCACTTGTTCGATCAGCTTCACCACGCGCGACGCTGCCGAAACAGAGCACACCAGCAAGCGACGATACTGTCTCCTCAACGCGTTGCGTGAACAGCCGAAGTGGCGTTCGAAACTCGGACTGTGGAATGTTCATAAATGGATCAGTCGCTCCATGAAGGCTGTCCGCATTGATCCGATAGAGAGTTTTCCGGCCCGTTTCGCGTCGGATAACCAGTTCCAGCGCTTCAAGGAGTGAAAGTGCCTTTGAAACACTTGGGCCTCCAAACCCAGTGAGATCCTGCAGCTCACGATTGGAGAATTCATCGCTCGGGGTCTGTGCTGTGATTTCGAGAATATCATCCATCGCTTCATACCGGAATATCTGCTCGTCTGGCAGTGGGAGTCTCACGTCGATATGCATTTGTTATACGTGGTATAAATCGTTACGCCACATATAATAATTGCGTTGCTGGCTACCGAAGCTCACGAGCTGACTTTTTCAGCGTGGGAGGAGTGGCGTGCATTTTGATAATTGATGTTGCACAGCTGAACAAATGGGAAGAGAGAATCTGCCCAGAAAAAATTATTTGATAGGGAACTCTATTGATGGAATGACATCCTCCCCGGCGTGAACGCCGGGGTTACCCGTACCGCGTTGGGATATTAGGGTTCACGGTCCACGACCTGTTCTCGCGGGGCGAAACGGCCCTCGCTACGGTCGAACAGGCGAACCGCTGGCTGTGCCATCCAGCCGGTATCCCTATCCCGGCCACCGTCAGTGGCGAGATTCGGGAGTACCTTTCGTCTGATATTCTCGGCCCCGTTAACGTCGGCGTTGGCGACCGTTCCACAGTCGTCACAGACGTACAACCCGCGCTCGACGCGCTGGTTCCCGTCTTTCGTTCCACACGCCGAACACGTCTTTGAGGTATCGTGCTCGGATTTTCGAGAGACATCGATGCCTTCAGTCTCGGCTTTGTATTCGAGCATCGACGTGAACCGGGCGAATGCCCACCCGTGAAGGTTGAGGTTTCCGTGATCGCCCCAGTTGCGGACGTCTCCGTTCTCGTCGTCGCGGATACCACCGAGGTCGCCAACCACGATCGTTCCGACACCTCGCTCGGCACACTCCGAAACGATGTGTTTCGAGAGCGTGTGCAAGAAGTGGGTTCGGCGTTCGGTCTGTTTCCGGTCGAGTCGGCGCGCTTCTCGGGAGGCTGAATCGTCGCACTTCGCCCGCTCTTTGGCGAAGTAGTAGAGATCCTCCTTAAGCGCGCCGCCAGGGTATAACGTGGCTCCGTCGCCATACGAGATGGTGGCGAAGTTGCATATCCCAAGATCGATACCGGCGGTTCTGTCGTCGGATGAACTGGTTTCGACCTCATGCCGACAGACGATATGCAAGCGCCACTCGCCGTGTTCGTAGACCGCACGAACCAGTTGAACTTTCTCGATTTCGGCGTCCGGTCGGGTTTCGTATTCGCACAAAAGGAAGTCCGACCAGTGCGCTTTGAGGTTCCGGCCTTTCGAGAGGCGGATACGTCCGTTCTTCGGGTCGTGTTTGAAGCCGTCTTCTTTGAACGTGACGGTTGAACGAGGGTAATCGTCGCCGCGTTTGCGGTAGCCGGGCGGATTCGCGTTCTCATTCCCGTTTCGGCGGTGGCCGTACCACGATTTGAACGCTTCAGACAACTCTTCGAGAATTGCCTGACTTGACTGTGCGTTGAGGTCAGCGTAGCGTTCGTGGCCTTTGAGGTACGACTTAAGCGCGCCTTCGCCGGGAATCGTCCCCGTCTCGTCCCAAATGCGCCCGATGGTCCACCGGGCAACATTCCAAAGTTTCGAGGCAGCGAATCCAAGCGAATCGAGACCGTCGCGGACCTGTTGCTGGTTGTGTATGGACGCAACGTGGGTCCGGGTGACGGTCCTTTTCGCCATACATAGACTATGTCAGCGTATGGACTTATAGGTTGTCCGTGTGCGGTGGAAGTGAATATCCGGCCGGCCACCGACGGTGGTTGCGGAACGGAGCGTACGCGATTCACGTCCGCCCTTCGGCCTCAGGACGGAATTCTCTCGCTGTTGAGAGATAGATAGTGGTTCAATGGGTTCGATGTCACTATCTCGATGTAATCAATCTATATTCACCGTGGTGTATCACCACTGTCAGGGATCGCCTCATACTTCGCCGGATCACTCGGAAAGCCCGGACTTCGAGAGTTGTATAACCACCGTTAGAATCTCGGACTCTAACTCGACAGATTAAATTCTTCAAATATTGTATATGTGAATAATAGGTAGTCAACTTCAGCTCCGAATCAGGAAGGCCGTCTCTGATTTCAAGGGGAAAGAAAAACCGATCCATTAAGGAACACCACCATGTCCGCAGTAATCTTTAGGAAAACCGTGGTTACAGCCGCTATTCTATGGTGCACATACTTACTCCAACGTTGTCTGCGTAGGGGAATCTATCGACTGTTCAGACGTCTCGGCAGTAGCGACCATATTGGCGACGGATTCATGAATACCAACCACTTCAACGGTATCTTCCATTGCATGAAGGATTAATTCGGGATCTAAATCGAGTGCATACTCTCGATAGGTCCCTCCACGCCGACCTTCATTTCGTTCAGTCATGCTCGTAATCCCAAGCATCGCCAGTTCGCTGAGGTGATCACGCATCCGACGCGGGACTAGCGGATCCCGTCCAGCACGTTCACAAAAGAGAGTGTACCGAGGGCGGATATCGCGGGACCGAATTGGCGTCATCCCTTCGAGAGTGAGCGTTAATAGGGCGTACAACACGAGATGACCGTGTTCGGTCAACCCCTGAATTCCTTCAGTAATGCGGCCACGTTCAAGTGCGTCGCGTCCTTCCTCAATGTGATCAACGGTTACCGATGAAGCTTGTTGGTCGCGAGCAATATCTCCTCCTTTCATCAAAATATCAATTGACTGTCGGGCATCACCAGCATCCTGAGCTCCATAGGCGGCGCAGAGAGAGATTACCCCCTCATCGACGACACCGTCGTGAAACGCAACTGTGACACGCTGTTCGAGAATCGCTTGAAGTCCCGTCGCATCATACGCAGGAAAGTGAATTTCTTGTTCGCAGAGTGAGCTCTTGACTTTTGGTGACAGTCCATCACGGAATGAAAAATCATTTGAGATACCAATAAGGCCGAGTTTCGTCTGTTCGAGATTACCGTTCGCTCGTGCGCGTGGAAGTTGATAGAGTATACTGTCATCCTCGATATTATCAATTTCATCAAGGACAATTAATGTCGTTCCCAAACTCTGATCAAGTTCTTCCCAGAGCATTTCATAGACAGCTCCAACCGGATATCCTGTCGTGCTAATTTGCCTTGTTTCCGGTCGCAGTGTGTTTACAAGATGAGTCGCGACCTGGTATGAACTCTTCAATCCATCGCAGTTCATGAACACAACAGTCAGAGAGAGATCGTCATAACGTTCCACGTCTTCTTGCAAATGAGTGAGAAGATAACGGGTTGCAGCTGTCTTGCCAACCCCAGTCTTCCCATAGAGGAAGACGTTATTGGGCTGTTCACCGTTGATTATGGGCTGTAATGTTGCTTGATACGTCGATAATTCTTCATCCCGTCCAACCAACTCGGCCGGCTGGTAGTCCTCGCGGAGTGCGTCTCGGTCTTTGTAGATTGTGTGGTCACGCTCGAACAGCGCCATACACGACTTCCCTCGTCGATGGATAATAAAACCACCCCCAACCAGCGTGTCCGCAGTGTCCGCTGTTCCAATCATTTATTACAAAACATAGAACACACCCCCTCCACTATGTCCGCTGTTCCAACGAAAAGAGCTAGCCTTACTGCGAAACTTATGTATAAAACCGAATCCTTATTATGATATACTGCATAACGCATCCGTAGTACACTATAAGAGGAGCGAGAAAGCGTGTTCTCGCACTGATCAACGTTATTTCTGAGTCACTCATGTGTGTACATTGTTGATTTCAGAGTGTAGCTTTTATAGCGTGTTTGAGGACTTTTCGATCAGGCTTGCGGAAGAGTTCGCGACATAGCTGAAAGGCGCGGGGACTGTGTCAACTTGTCTTTTGAGACACCTCGATGTGGCGAGATCCACGGGTCGATGTACAACCGTGATTCTCACAGGTGTTGGTGTGAACCTCTTCATCGGCGTATTCGCTATCTCCATGGACGACGTACTCGCGGGTGAGCTCGTCGTCCTACAGAAGAGCGTTCTGAGTAGGATTCTTCTTCCAAACGAGAACAGCGGACATGGTGGAGGGAGGGTGTCATACAGTTAGGTGAGATTGTACCCGAATTCATCCATACTTTCAATGATGGAGTCAATCGTGGGTTCTCAAGTCCTCTTCCCGACCTTACTGCGGACATTGTGGTGTTATAAATCACAAAGAATAGTAACAATTTCCTTGTCATAAACGGCGAGGCTTTACCTTGGAAAAAGTCATCATTCATCCAATGGTCCTATCTAGATACGCTCCACAGAAATGTGGCCACTAGAGTCAGCGCCTAAGCTGTCACTGAATAGTTCTGGCAGCGACAAAGACACTCGAAGCGAGGCCTCCCCGCTTTCTCAAGCGGGCTAACTAAACAGGGCCCATACAATTGATTCTACACCACTGTGTCCGTAGTAACCAACCGATTAAAGCAGTTTGGAGTAAGATTACTGCGGACATTGCGGTGTTGATCTTACTCTCTCTGACGTGACAACCAGCAAGATCATTCATCTAACTCGTACTACACCACTGTGTCCGCAGTAACCAACCGATTGAAGCAGTTTGGAGTAAGGTTACTGCGGACATTGTGGTGTCTTTTCTCTACTACAAATCAATGTACTTCACCAGACACGAGAGTGCAGTGCGTATCACTACTCAGGGGTACGACAACTTGGATCATTTAGCTTAGTCTTATGTAAAAATAGTACCACAACACAGAATTGATTCTATCAGATCTCACTCACTATTGTCAAGAATGTCTGAAACGCGTTCGGCCCGTTCTTCGGCAGCAATGTGCGAGTAGGCGTCTTTGGTCGTCTGGAGTGAGCGATGGCGCAGCAGATCTTGGGCCTCGCCCCGATCGACGCGAAACACCGTATCACCTAGTCCACGTCGTGCGCCGTGCAGTTTCAGATATTCGCCATCGATATCGATGTCGGCCTGCTCACAGAGCGTCTGCATGTGGCTGCGCATTCCGTTGACGGTGACCGCTGGTGGCGTGATCTCGTACTCCCGGAGCACGCGATCGATCGGGGTCTCCTCAAGAAGTGCCTCGATGGCGTCGGCAGCCAATTCATGCGTGCTTTTGAGTGCATTGCGTGCCACCCGATATTTCGAGGGCGCGTGCTCGGTTGGAAAGACGGGCCACTCTCCCGGCGGTTCATCGAGGAGCGCGTAATACTGACGGACGGCGAACACAGCTTGCCGGGGGAGCGGTGTGGTCTCCCACTCTTGGGCTTTGCCGAAGACGCGTAGCGTTCCGCTTTCTGCATCAGCGTCGGAATCGGGGAGCGTGACATTTCGCCAGCGGAGGCCTTGACGGCCCTCGCGTTCATCTGCACTCGTCCGGAGGATCTCCGCCCCGCGCACGCCGGAATAGGCAAGCAGATAAACGAACGCCCGATCACGGGCTTCGAGTCGGGCTGCCCGACCATCGGCGTCGATCGCTTCGTACGCGCGATCATCGATCCAGCGGAGGAACCGGTCACGGGTTTCGGGATCCCAGAACTGCTGGCGGCCATCGCTATCATCGGTCGGGAGCTCTTCGCGCGCACGATCGCGCAAAGCAGGATTCGACGGGAGTACGCCATCACGCACGCAATACGAGCAAAAGCCAGAGACAATGTTGTAGTAGGTCTGCGCGCTTGAGGCGGCCAATTCATCCTCACCAACTCGTTCGGTGAGGTGCTGAGCGTAGCGGCGCATGACTCGTGCACTTCGTCGGGTGAATCCGACGACCGAATCTTGCCACAGTTGACGATCGGACGGTCAGTGACCCAGCGCAGCATTCAAGGGTACACGCTTTCCGTTCCGTAGAAGTGTCGAGGCTGCCTTTTCGAACAATCGAAAGCCGAAGCAACGTCACTGAGCACCGTCTTGCGTGGCACTTTATAATAACTGAAATAGCGTGTAACTATTAGTGTCTCGAACTGATGGTGGGTAAGTCGTCCTGCGAGTGATGCGAGCACGTGGCGATGCTTCCCCGACACGCACGACGTCCACCGTGATCGCTGGGTCGCACGGTTCGGACGGTGACCGGTCCCTTCCGGAGGAATAAGTTCTATGATAACATATGACATTATTAGAAATCAATGGATGCTTCCGATCCGATCCTCGCTATCCTGTTCGTCTTCTTCAGGATTAATGACGACGAGAATTCGAACGCTTCCACAACCTTGACACCTCGGTTTGAATCCACTTTCCCTCTGGATAAGCATTCACGAGGAACCGATACGCTGGCGCCAATTGTGTGCCGACGCTGTGGAATGGAAAACGACGCGGAATATACCTACTGTAAGAACTGCTTTACCGAACTCAGGAGCTATTGACTTCGATTCTCTCCGATGTGAGACCACGTTCGTCAATATCTCGGTTGTCTTCAGCCACTCCGAATAGGTCGTTTTCACAGATCAATACAGCACCTACTATCGCCCGCGTATCTGTCGAATGCCAACGTTTCAGTATGCGGAGATAACGTGGCCAGTTGAGCAGTCGAAGACTGAGGCGTACATCGGGAAACAGCCCAGCAGGTAGCAAAGGCCGTGGCAGGGGTACGGATCGGAAATCGACCGCCGATGTCGTCCGCTTCAGGAGAAACAGCTTTGTTGGATTTCCTATCAGTTGATTGCACGATTGGCTATCAACTATAGGACGGCGTATGTTTCTGAATTCGGTTTTTATTGATGGAGTGATATAGTGTCACCTAGACAATATAGAAAAGGAAAACAAGAATAGCCAGACGATGTTCACGTGGTGCCAGTATAACCCAAAGTACTCTATCGGTCGTTATTCACCGAGGTATGCCCCCTATGTTGCCCTCGGGATCAGATAGATGTGGGGCAGGACCCCGACGAGGACGTGGACACAGAGCGCGTGCAGCCCTGTCGTGAGGGAAGAACATCGAGATGCGGGTTTCCCACGGTTGGACTGTGTCGAACGAGAACGACGTACGTAGGCGATCTGGTGAGATCCGTAGTGAACCACTGGCCACCGAGATCGGCAATCATCTTGAGTTTTCCAGGATTTTCGGAGGAGGCTGGAACCCGCAACCACTTGTACGGCTTTTTCACGCTCAGTCGCTTGTACACCTCCTCGTTGAATTCAAGAATCTACATTCTTCGCCACCGATACTGAAGATTGTCGGCACCGCTATCTTCTCAAGAATTTCGCTACCGTATCCACATGATCATCGGTGCTGGCGAATCGACGTGACATTCTTCGGGAACGTACACTTGTGTCAATCACGAACGTAACCATTACAAACGTGTACTTGTAACATCAACACCGCATTTATGACAGCATGATTCAGTCGGTGCGAGATGACTGTGAAACGCCGAGTACGAACCCATTCAATTATAGCGGACTGACTATTGATTTTCCTCTACAGCCGTTACAGTGTTGTAATCAAAGATACCGATTAGCAGCGTTTTTACTGGTAGCTACGGATTCCATGTCTCAACTCGGTCACCGTCTCTTGACTGTAGATCCAACCGACGATCACGGTGACGAGAAAGCTGGCGAGCGGCAGCATGAGTTCGCTTGCGATGCTGTCGAACACCGTCAGCGTGCCGGTGTTGTACGCCATCGGAACCATCGTACAGGCCGTGCCATCGGATTGACTCCCCTGAAAGCCATGCGGGAAGATTCGAGCGGGAAGGATTACTTTTGAGATGATAAGGCTCCCAATCCAACCCCTGTTTTTCCAGTTGAGTTGTATTCTGATACGTCACCTAAGCACCTCGCCCTTGTGATTTGTTACATAGCTCGTCATTCCGACCCACGACGGCTTTGATGAATCACCACTCACGGTTCGTTTGCTGTTGTAAACGACACACATCAACACAGCTTCGCGTAGCCCGCGGTACGTTGATTGTCCAGTTCCTGAATGTTGCGCTCTCAATGATGAGAGCATCATTACGTTCACTGATGTTCCGTCTATAAACAGTGTCGGTCCGTTGGCTTCTCCATTAGTTGATACAATAACGTTGTAAATTCATCGTACGTATTAGTCATCAACGAGAAAGTCACTCAACGACGATCTCGCTAACGACCTCTTATGTCCTGATGGTAATAGTTAACAGGGAGCACGATCATATCGATCGTACAGCCCACGGAGGATCGATGGACATGCGCAACGAACCCCACCAATCGCGGGCCACGCTGTCATTGCTGCCCAGGGAGTACTGGACGCTCCATCACGTGCTCCTCGATCGGATCAAGTAGGAATCGACGGCGGAGGATCCGACGAGCGTCGATCCCCCATCAGTAGAGGTGTTCCAGGCGTTTGAGACGCTCGACTCCGGCGAGACAGCTTCACCATCGCACAGCTCAAAGCGGTGCAGACGATCCTTGCGGAGTCTCATTGCTTTACGACGTGGGAACTCGAACGCTCACGGCTCGAACAGCTCCTCCACCGCATTGCAGAGCCCATCGAACAGCACCAAGCGACATTCCCTGGTGACTGATGGAGACGTGAGAGAGCCGTCGGAATTGATAGAACAGGGCACACAAGTCAGTGCGCGTCTCTTGTGGGTCAGAGCCCCTGAAGCCACCGGTCTCAAGTCCTGCGAACACACCGAATAACCACACCTAACGGCAGGTCTGAGACTGACCACCTGCCAGTCGCCGGTCCATGTACGGACAGCTCACCTACGTTCGCCAGAACGTGCCTGCTAACAAACACCACAATCGAATGCCTTGAGAACGAAATCGAGATACTCAATCGCCATTTCGCCGTGCTGCAGCAGGTCATCGAGAATCAGCCCATCAACATCGTGAACCTTCCGACGAACTTGGCTCTCCTAGATACAAGGTGAGTTACTCGCTTGGGTACGCAAGAAGGACATCATCAAGTTGCCTGCACAAGGAGCGGTCACGACTGATCAGGTAACGGACTTCTTCGGCGAACACACGGAACAGCCCGATACTGTTATCGATCGGCTTGATACCTTCTCTGAGACGGGAACGAGGCCTGTCCGAGTGTCGAAAGTGACACGCAATCACCTTCGATGGTGTCCACGTCGAGCGAGTCGGTATACGCATCGACTCACGTCGCGTCCGTATCGATGACAATGACCTCATGGTCATCGCTGAGGTTCGTGGCGATCAAGGATTCGATCTGGCTCACTCCGACGATGATCACGCGCATGTGTGCTCCCCTCGAATTGTACCGTAGATCGATCGAACTCCGGGAAGTAGATTACAATTCTAAAACGATTATTTGCAGAACTCACAGTCCAAGCTCGCGGATGCACGGCAGTGCTGAGGAAACACTTGATTGTGACGCAGGTCGCCAGTGGTCAATGATTGAGTGAGTACTATTTCAGGTTGTATATAATCAACTAATCCAGATCATACATATCTGAAACAGTATCAGTCCGTTTGGTACTATCCTAAACAGGGTGCCATGATGTTTACCGAACAAGACATTACAAAAGTATGCTTGTAATAGAAAGTGTGAATATATTATCTGGTTCAGCCAGTACTTAGTACGAACCGCCTACCAGTGGTACGATGGTCATGGAAGAGGCTTGGTACGGTTTCTGAGTAAGAGAGTTGAACTGCTTGCATTTGATGCAACACTTTGATTCAGGACCAGTCGTCGTTACGGAGAATACGACAACCGGATCAGTGGATTTGCATGGGGCCACTCTCGTGCTATTCAAGACAGATCCGTTAATTGCCTCTGATTTTCCGTCGCCGTTCTTCGAGGTGCTCTCCGAACCACCGCCACTCACGGGTGAACTGGTCGATTGGTTTCAAGTTCCAAACATCGGCGTCCATCACGACCGGTCCAATGCGGTATGACTGGACTATATTGTACAGCCAGATGATCACACCAATAAAAATAAGGAATGCGCTGATCGTATCTGCTACAGGATCGCAAACTGCTCCAGGGACGTTGCATACCGCCGAGGAAGCCCGATCGCTCCAGAGAGGAGCATCAAGATGTTTTCGGACGGTTTTATTCTAAACAGTAGTACTAATATTTCGATTGAGTGATTCACTCTCAATAACTTACTAGCTATTTTTAGAAAATTATAACTCCTGGATCATCCATTGATGCATTGTGGGGTGATATCAAATGTCAATGAATGCTGTTGTGTACCAAGGTGAACACGAGGTAACAATCGAAGAAGTCGACGAACCGGAGATCGAGCATCCCAACGACGTATTAATCGACATTACGACCACCGCAATCTGTGGGTCAGATCTACACATGTACGAGGGACGGACGGGTGCAGATCCGGGAATCGTCTTCGGCCACGAGAACATGGGTATCGTTACCGAAACTGGCGAAGCCGTCAGCGAACTCGAGGTAGACGACCGCGTCGTTGCACCGTTCAACGTTGCCTGCGGGTTCTGTACCAACTGTGAAAACGGCTACACTGGCTTCTGCACCAACGTCAACCCTGGATTCGCCGGAGGGGCGTACGGCTACGTGGCGATGGGACCGTACAAGGGTGGACAGGCCGAGAAGCTCCGCATTCCCTACGCGGACTTTAACGCGCTGAAACTCCCGAAAGGCAACGAACACGAGGACGCGTTCGCGATGTTGGCAGATATTTTTCCGACTGGCTGGCATGGCACCGAGCTTGCCAATCTCCGACCGGGTGAGTCGATCGCCGTATACGGAGCGGGTCCCGTCGGACTGATGGCTGCCTACAGCGCCAAGCTCAAAGGAGCTTCAAAAATCTACATCGTCGACCGGGTACCGAGCCGGCTCGACCTCGCTGAGGACTACTGCGACGCCACGCCGATCAATTTTGAGGAGAGCGATCCCGTCGAGCAGATCAAAGACGACCACGGAGGTGGAGTCGACAAGGGTGTCGATGCGGTCGGCTACCAGGCGGTTGATCCTGAGGAGGAAGCCGACGACGCCTACGACCCGGCCCGAGAGAATCCGGCGCTCGTTCTCAACAATCTTATTAAGACAGTGCGTGCGACCGGTGAACTCGGCATCCCTGGGCTGTACGTCCCCGATGATCCCGGTGCGCCGGATGAGATGGCTGCTCAGGGTCGGCTTGGCATCGACTTCGGGCTATTGTTCGAAAAAGGCCAGCGGCTCGGTACCGGCCAGTGCAACGTCAAGCAGTACAACGAACGACTACGTGACATGATCATCGAGGGACGTGCTGACCCGAGCTTCGTCGTCTCCCACCGCGTCGATCTCGACGAGGCGCCCGAGATGTACGAAGCGTTCGATAACCGTGAGGAGGGCGTCACGAAGGTCCTCCTGGAGCCGTAGCGCAGCTCCTCAAACATTATTGTCCATGACAGACGATTATACGCTCATGCAGAGGGCGATCGCGGAATTCATCGGAACGTTCAGCATCGTCTTTTTCGGTGCGGGCGCAGTCGCCATTGACATCCTTACCGCTCCGAAAGGAGCCGGCAACAGCACGTTCATCTTCAATGGGCTCGGGTTTGGTGCACTCAGTTGGGTTGGGGTTGGACTCGCGTTCTGGGCGGCGGTTACGATCCCAATTTACGTTTTCGGAAACATCTCCGGCCAACACATCAATCCTGCAGTCACGTTTGCGCTCTGGTTGACCGATCGAATCGGAACATCTGCGGCTGGTATTTATGTCATTGCCCAACTGCTCGGCGGAATCGCTGGTGCGGTCTGTTTCGTCTTCATTCGTGGTCCTATAGCAGCGACGAGAGGCGTGTCCGGCGCGACAGCACCATTCCCAGGGATCAACATCTGGCAGGCGTTCGCTAACGAAATTATCATCACGTTTTTCCTGATGATCGCGGTCATGGCGCTTGCCATCGACGAAGAAGGACCGAGCCAGCACGCTGGCCTCATCATTGGCTTCGTCGTCGGCATGGGTGTCATTACAACGGGCAACATCAGTGGAGCGTCATTCAACCCAGCGCGGACGATCGGCCCGTATGTTTCGAACACGATTTTCGGTGGTCCCAACTTCTGGCCGTTCATATGGATCTATATCTTTGGTCCAATTATTGGAGCTGTTATCGGGGCGCTTCTCTACGATTATATGGCTCTCGGTAGAATTTCGGTGATGTCCTCCAGGAGGGACACGTCCACGGAGGTCGAAGCCGGGCGTTGAAACCGATCACACGGTTCTACAGCCGTCGTTTTCGATAAGTAACACAACTGTATACTTCGCGGAGATAGTACATGATCACAGAGGAACAGTGTGCATATACTGTAGCTACAATATGGATGGGCGGTCAAAGCTTGTTGACTACAATGATACATACCAGACTATACGTCGACAGATCGCCGCCAAGTAATCGAATTATGAATTCCACGAATCGTGGGATGACCTCCGCGAACAGAGTTCTCCGTAGCGGTCCCCGCGGCTCGTGTTTTCACGGTGGGAATGGATCGGCGATTCCGTCGTGATCGATGCTTCGTTCGTCGTCCAGCAGACAGGCATCTAATTTCCTGTGCTCTGTAGGATCGCTAGACGGCGAGGCCTCAATCTCGCTTTCTTCGTAGAAACCGAAGAGATAGAGTATTGTGGTATCCGAATTCCATCTCATCACCCGAGAAACAGTCGCGAAAGCTAAAAGCGTTGTCGAGAATCCGGGCGAACCCGCCACCCCCTTCGGGGTCGGCGGGTTCGCCGAGTGGGTGATGCTCACGCTCCAAGCACTGCGAATCGAACTGGGGAAGTCTTACTGCCAGACAATCGACATTCTCAGCGAGATGCCCGGTATTCTTGAAGAAATTGGGCTTACGCGGCTTCCGCACTACACGGTGCTCTGCGACTGGTTCGAAACCATCCCGATGGAGATCTACCGAACGTTTCTCGGCGCATCAGCCGAGAAACGCTCTGGGCACGCCGCAATTGACGCAACTGGCTTTGACCGCGACCAGCCCTCACGCCACTACGCCCAGCGAGCACACTACCGCGTTCGCTCGCTGAAAGTCACCGCCCTCGTGGACGTGAAAACGCTGTACGTCTTCGATGTTCACTGTATCACGACGAAGAAACACGACGCCAAGATCGGCCTGCAGGTCGCTCGGCGCAACGCCGAGGACCTGCGGTCACTGGCTGCTGATCGCGCCTACGACGGGAAACCGTTCCGCGACAGGCTCCGTGGAGACGGCATACACCCCCTGATCAAACATCGCATCTACTCGTCGCTTGACCTGGTTCGGCTCTATTGAATCACTAGACAGCGTCGGGATGAGTCGGTAAATCAAAGTCGTTGAAGCGGGTGAGTGGCGTTTAGCATGAACATCACTACCCGCTTCATCGAAGAGATGGTCTCGCTCGCTAAAAGTTATTGTGACGATGCTGACGAAGCTGCCGCCACCTTCCGGGGCGGCAGCTTCGCGGAGTACTCGATGATTTCCCTCCACGGGCTGCGGATTTTCCTCGACGAAACCTACGAGATGACGATCGACCAGTTAGAGGTAATGTCGCCAATTCTGGAGATCGTCGGGCTCAAGCCCGACGATCTCCTGCACCCATCGACGTTGAATAAGTGGTTTGATAGGATCGTGATGCAGGTCTGGCGCGTGCTGCTGCGCCATTCGGCGCAGCTGCACTCCCCATCAGCTCACGTCGCCGTTGATGCCACCTACTACGAACGCTCCGCGGCGAGTAAGCACTACTGTGACCGCACGAACTACTGCGTTCAGACTATCGAAGCGACGAAACTCGTCGATACAGCCACGCAGGCGATCCTTGACGTTCACTGTACGACGACCCGTGAGGGAAATGATGCGGAGGTATGTGCGCAACTCGCCCCCGGTACGCGGGCGAGTTGCAGACGCTTGCTGCCGACAAGGGCTACGACAGCCAGTGGTTACGCGAGACACTCAGGGGGCGAGGGATACGTCCCCTCGTCAAACATCGTGTCTTCACACCATACGGCTATGCATATAACACCCGAATTGACGACGATCTCTACGGACAACGAGCCATGACTGAGACCGCGAACTCCTCGGTCAAGCGCTCGGACGGCTCCGCCGTCCGAGCGCGGGAATGGTACCGCGAGTTCCGTGAAATCGTCCTGATGTGTACTGTCTATAACATTAAGCGGTACGTGACCCAGTGAATTCCAACACCCTATAGCGATTCAATAGAGCCCGTTAGTCACAATCTCCGAACTGAGTAGCTTCAATCTCAGCGCAGTTCCTTGGCGAGAATCGCGATGCATAATGCACATCCACACCCACCACAAAGGGTACCCCATGACTACGACCGAGCGCGTGCTTTGGGTCGGCGGGCACGGTACGTTCCTGCTCCTCGTTCTCGCGGGGATCGCCTTCGTTTCGGGCTATTGGGCCATCTTCATCGCACTTGGTCCCGCGGCGTGTCTCCTCGTCTTTGATGCCCACAACTCGGACAATACCCCGACAGTCGTCATAATCAGTTACGTCGCTGCGTTAGTTGTTGGCTGGGTGACGTACACGACGATTGCACCAGGGATCGCACCAACTACCATCAAGCCGATGTCGGAATCAGGTCTTCGTGTGATTGGGAGTGGATTAGTCGCCTTCGCAGTTACGGCTGGCACCATCTTCGTCTTGCATACCCAGCAACCGATGGCGTACGTAGCGGCGTTGACTGCGGCAATTGGGGGACTTCCGACAATCCAGTCGCTTGCACTTTCGATTATTGCAGTGCTTCTTCTCGCTGGCATCCAGGCCGTTCGCCGTCGATATGGACCAGAATTCGCTACCTCGCCAGAGCTTCTCAACAATCATACGTTTGAGACGTGAATACGGTCGTCCCCAATGACGTCATCCGTGTTGAATGATCACTCAGGAGCCTAGACTAAATATAGAATTGTTTGCTTGCTTAGTTCACGAGCAATCACCCAGCTCAGTGAGATCTCTGTTGAAGACCGTCAACAGGCACGAGACGCTATCAAAAAGAGATTGCCACCTGACGAGTGGAACGGGGACTGTAATAACTGATCGACAGTTGTCTCCGGTTCGAACACGATCTCCGGGCGCTGGCTATTAGTAATGCCCATCATTCTGGTCTCGTTCATGCATCGCTACTCAACTCTACAAGTGTCCTCGTAGAACCAACTGATCGGTTCCCCCTGTCGTCAACGGACGATCACCAACACCATCGACCGATCCGACTATATTATTGAGTAATTATTTCTAAAGTAGTCATAACACGAATATACTATTGCCGCACGAGCATCGAAACATTTTGATAGGTGTATACAGCATCGGCATTGTCTCCCGAAAAGCCGTTATGTTTGCTATTTCGACATGGATTGTTGAACAAGTTTCTGTCCATACTAGCCGTGTACTCCATATTGAGCAACAACGACGAATACGGCTGCCAGCTACCTGCCACTGCCAGCAAACAGAATGAGTCCACCGACACCCACACTGAGGAGGCCGATCCCGAAGACGATCCCAAAGAAACCGAGGCGATGTTTCCCATCTAATAGTTCAGCGTTCCACGCGCAGATCTGTGACAATCCCTGGGATACGGTGTACCCGTCGATGGAACGAAAGGTGAGGCCAGAGTCTACCCCCACCGATGCTCATGAATATCAGTCCAACTACAAGGAATACTCGACTTAACCCATCAATACAATTGAATAGAGTTCATGTCAATGTTTCAGTCAGTAAACTGGGAACACGCTGTTTTAGTGAAAGTGGATGTACCCCCACGTACCAACCGATCAGTGTAGATGGGTAATCGTCTTATATGGACTGTTACAGATCTTATAACAGCACAACATATTTATAAATATGCAGATGTATACTATCTATATCGATAATGGAAACAAATCGGTGTATCGCTAAACATTTAGTGTGAATAGAAATTTTCACTTGATGATACACTCCTGTACATGGTCAGTACGCGCTTTACTGTAGGCTGAAATTTGGAGAATACTGTATGAACTGCAATGGGCGATCGAAACGGACTGAGGATCAAGCGAGTTAGTTCTTCCAGCTGATCAGATGGTTCAGTTTGTTGGTTCTGGAAGATCGACGGGAAGGCGGTTACACGTGGCCGACATGTTGTCAGTGACGAACTCGGCCGGCGATCCTCAACGGAACCAGCCGCCAATCCGCACCGTGATGTCGAACAAGATTAACAGTAGAACAATTATAAGGCTTGAGAATAATGTATCAAGTGACTTTGTGAGTAAGGAATGGAATCCGGATACCATCTTCGATATCTTTGCAAGCGAAACCGCACGGAATATCCTTGCGTTGGCTAGCATGAAACCGATGTCTGCAGATGAACTCGCACAGTACTGCGATACCTCAAAGCCGACGATCTACCGTCGGATCAATGTACTACTTGACCATGATTTCTTGACAGCAAATGATAAAAATGATCGCGATGGAATACAGTACCGGACATTTACGACAAATCTCCACCGAATCTCTTTCGAGATCAATGACGGTGGAATCGATACTGATCTGCAGTTGAGACATGACCTGGTCGATCAATTCGACGGGCTATGGACTGATCTACAAAGAGAGACAGACACATCAGATGAATAGAGTAACAAACCCAGTACAATTCACATGATCAGAATTCTACCAGTTATGGTAACCGAATCGCCGAAAGCCGGCCTGTTTATCGGAATCAATATCTTTGTTCTTCTGGTTGGGCTCATCCTGACGGCACTCAGCTATGGCGCCTATCGACGGACGGACAAACGAGAACTCCTCTTCGCCGTGGGAGGATTTCTGAGTATTACGCTCGGTGCTATCATTGAAGTGTTTTATGAAGTCGGTGTAAAGGGATCCTATAATCTGTTTGGTGACGAGTTACTGACGGTTCAGTCTATCGAATCGATTTTGATCGGCATTGGGCTCGCCAGCCTGTTCTATTCGCTTCGTCAGTATTGAACTTGTAGGCTGAATCTCTGTGTCCACCTCGTTGGAGTTTCGGTGTCTGAAATTCCCCCTCGTTACATTGGTACGGTTGTAATGTCTCTATCTATTTGTCAGATCTCGGATTTAGTACAGAGAGGTATTCCTACGGCGAAATTGCCTATTCAAACGCTTGTTCTATCCACCCGGATCGATTCACTATGTGCGATGCGTTTTGTGGCGTGTAGTTTCAGTGTCCGAAACTATCGGCACAAGCACACAGTCTGGCGAGGATATTACGTACATTCATGTCAATTGGAAGATGTAGTTATTCTTTCTCTCAAACCGGCCCTCCGATTATTAACGCAGCAAGAACATGAGAAGAGATGGTTTGTGAAGGTCGTTGTCTTGAGAAATTTATGTTGTCGAAATAGATATTGAGATTAGTCGTGTATTAGAAATCCTCTCTGCCATTTTCAGACACAGTAAATACGCGTCTGGTGTTCCAGTGGAATATTTTCCGAGCTAGCAGCCCACATCGCTTTGCGTTTTACGGCAATAGTAGACTCATCGTCATGCCATCTCCCAATAGAAGAAATCAGTTCAGTCTCGCGTTCTGAAAGGCCCGATACGCCCAATAATCAGTTACCAGTTGTTAGGCCGCTTGTTAGAATATTTGTACCAGTATAGCCGCCATGGAGGAGACTATCTACAATTTTGGCGCCCCCATCGATGACCTCGACGGCGACCGTATCACTGCCGTAGGATCCGGCCGTGACGTTTTGGATGCGGATGCCGGCCCCATTGATCGTGATAGGACGACCGGTAGCTGCGTATTCGCCGCCTTCAACAAGGACATCATCGGCGAAGATGCCGAGCGCACGCCGATGGTCGCCACCGGGCTGATCAACCACGAGATCGTGGAACTCACAGCCATCGCGTTCACAGTAAATCGCGTTTCGCCCCCCACTGTCCCCAGATGCGTTGCCGTGGATATCGAGTCCGTCGACGATCACGGGTTTATCACCCGATAGGATTTGGAGTGCCTGGCCGTGATAGTTCTGAGTGATTGAGCCACCCTCAATACTGACCTGCCCGACGCCTTCCGCGATGCTGAACGCATCGATATTCTCTCTGACGGCGCTTTCCTGCACCGTGATCGTCGTGTTCTTGATCGTCGCCGAGTCAACGGGCGGCAGGAAAGCGATCGCCTCTCCGTTCGGCTTCTCCAGCGTAATCTCGGTATCGACGACCGTCAGGTCACTGCCGCCATCGAACCGAATACCGCGCTGGCCCTCGTCGTGCGCCCGGTTTTGGTCGACAGCGACAGTGGCACCGTAGACACCGCTTCCATCACCGGTGAGACGAATGCTCGCGGAGTTGCAGTTTTTGTACGTTCCACCAGTGACAACGACCTGTCCGGGACTCTCGGAATCGTAGAGCCCGTTGTCTGGCCACGCATCGATGACGCAATCCTTGACGTCGAGGCGGCCGCTGTGGTAGGGGCTGAGGAGGAATGCCGTCGGCCCAGTATCGACGGCAGGCATGGCATCCTGTGGGGTGTTCGCTGTGAATTCGCCACCTTCACCCATATCAATATTTTTGACGACACCGTAGCCACCCGAATTGACGATGTCGACGTGCATCGGTCCCCACGTGCCCGCCGTGTGGATGCCGTCGAACGTGATATTCTCAACGACCAAGCCATCAGTCACGGTCAGATCGAACGCACGGAGTCCAGTATTGGGAGCCGTGTAGTCGATTGTGAATCCCGCGATGTGGACGTTTCGACCAGGACTGTAGTTGACCCCGAGCTTGAACATCCGTGCCTCGGTCATATATTCATCGGCGGGGGCCGGGACGATCGTTGCATCCTCACCGACCATCCCGAAATTCTCGAATCCGGTAAAGCGAACCAGTTCATCCATGTAGTATCGCCCTTCGGGGAACTTGAGGAGCGTGTTGTCGGCGACGAGATTGGATATCACCGGTGCAATTGACTCCCCACCGGTGTTATCTGCCCCCGCCTCCACGACATTGATGACGCGATCGTACTCAATTTCCGGGACCGACTCGGAGTCTGGCTGCTCGGTCTCTAGCTGGACCTCGGTGGTAGACGCCTTCTCAGGTGCCTTGACATCCGAATTAAGCTCTGTCTCTTGTCGTGTGCACGAACTTGCGGCACTTGCGGTTCCCGAAACCGACAGCGATGCTGCTGCCACGCCCGTCGTTCCGAGGAACGACCGACGACTCACGCCTGATGACAGCCGCGACTGCGTACTGGCCTTTTCTCTCTCCGGCATAGTCATTCTCAGCAGTCGAAGGAGGTCCTAAAATAGCTTACTATTTCCCGTCGCACAGTTATCGTGAAGGATAGCTCTCTGTTCCTCGCGTTTCTTCACGACATCGCTGCGACTGGCCCCCAGCTCGTCGAGAGAAGTATCCATGACGCTCGCCGACAAGATGGTCCCATCTGGATCGACACCTCCTAGTGTTACCGAATTGGATGGACTGGGCTGTGCCAGCTTCGTCTTTGGAACAATCGCTCCGCTTCATCGTAGCTTTAGTGCTCTCTTGACCATTCTCTTCGATAGACTACTTATTGCATCTGATCTATTTGCCATTCTCGTCACATGATTATAGACACGATTGACGATGGACTGTAGCTCCATCAGTCGGAGCTATCTCGTCTGCAAGCTGTTCACCGGCAGACGACTAGTTGGGTATGACACAGCCGTACGCAGCATTCCTCGTCCGCCTGGCGCCATAAGTTTCTAGAATGCTTCCATGGCGGCACAGACGCTGATACCAACGTATCCCGTTAGAGCGTAGAGTACCGGCGCTAGAATGTTTTCATCACAGTGTGTCGATCGAAACCACCTTTATATCTCAAAAATATATTAATTATTCATTAATATCAAAATGTAAATATAGAATCATTGGTCAACGTACGATCAAATGATTCCGTATTGGTAGATGATTCATTCTTGTGCAAGACAATCGTACTGCGATTTCTCGCCCGCATCAAGACACCCACAAGAATAAGATGAGGGCGATCTCTACATCAAATAGGACTACGTCTCCGAATCTAGGAAATGTATTGCAAGTTCCCTTCCGGATTAAAACAGAGACGGAATGACTAGCCCGAATATATGTATCACACAATTAATGATTCCACACCGGCATACAACGAGGTTGAATGGGTTGGTGAGATAATCGAGATGCACCATTCTTTCATTACGGGGAGAGTCAGGTCGCAGAGACGGTGCTGTCGCCGTAAGAGACAGCAGTCTCGAAGCGTGGATGGATTGAAGCAGAATGAATCTCTACAGACGACATCAGATCGATGAGTAGCCGCATCGATCTTCTAGGGATGGCCCGTCAGGGCCGTCTTGATGTCATTGCAGGCTTACTCGGGTTCCTTGCAGCAGTTGCGCTGTTGCCGTTGCAGTTCCTCATGTCGCAAGTGTACATCCGCACGCTTCCGATAGTACTAGGATGCGCATCGTTACTTTATCTGCACGCAGTCCGCGACGAGTACCAGAGTGAGGTAACGACACTTTCACCCAGAACAACGCGCATTCTTCCCAATCTCGTCATACTCGGTTCGGCGGCTCTCATCATGATCGCCGGAGTGTCAGGAGGACGAACACTCCTGTTTTACGATGTCGCCGCTGCGGTAGGGACGACGCTATTCGCCCAAATCCTATTCATTAGCACTGACGACTTCTCGCCTGGATTGCTGCTCGTTCAGATCATCGTATTCGGACTAGTCATTCGATTTACTGCGCTGTATACGACTCCTGGATACATCGGAATCGATATCTGGACCCATATGGGACAGTGGTCAGAGCAGATTTTCAGAGCGCGGTCGCTGCAGCCGATTTCAGATGAGAAATACTACGCATCGCCACTATATCATCTACTCGTCGTCGGATCAAGTTTACTCTTGGACGTGCCGATCAGGATGGCGCTGTTTCTGGTACTTGGTGTGGCAATGCCCGTCTCGGTGCTCCTTATCTATGGCACGGCGACGTTCTTCGTTGAGCCTCGCTGGGCGGTGTTTGCCACGGCAGCGTACGCGGTCAGTGCCTCCGTCATCGAGTGGGGGATTCATCTCATTCCGACGAGCCTCGGATTGATCTTCTTTCTGGCGATCTTCTATAGCCTCGATCGGATGTTACGGATTGACTACAAACCACGTGATTTCGGGCTGGTCGTCTTCTTTAGCGTCGCAGTCATCCTCACTCACCAGATTTCCGCGTTCATCATGCTGGTGTTCACCGGTTCCGGCCTCCTCGCGTACATCGGGTTGAGCCTCGGACTCTTCGACACCGGACGGTCAAGTTGGGCACGCTCATCAACGCGCGAATCCGTGAATCTCACAGGATTGTTGGTATTTGACCTCGGACTCATCACATTCATGTGGTCGTTGACCCCGTACCAAGGAAACTCATTTTTAATAACAATACTTAATTATTTCACAAATACGATAGAACAATCTGCCGGCTTCGGAAATCTTGCAAGCACGACGCAGGCGATTCCTCCTGGAGCGATGCCGTCTCCGACATTGATGGAGCGGATCGTCACATATCTGAACGTGATTGGCTTTCTGTTGTTGTTGCTCCTGACAATCGTTGGGTGTCTGTATACCATCCGTCAGGAGAATGTATCGCATGCGACGTTCACCAGTGTGATTGCGACTGTTATTATGCTCGTATTCGTATTTGGGTTTCCGATGTTCGGAATTCGGACATTCGTTCCTGGTCGGTGGTATCCGTTCGTCGCGGCCCCGATGGCTGTTATTGCCGCCATTGGGTTGTCGTATCTCGTCAATAATACCCAGCCGTCGGTCGTGGTCGTCGTGATGTTACTGTTCGTCGTCGTGTTCCCAGCAACGTCGTTACTCGCAAGCTCAGCCACGCAGGATCAACCACCATTCCCTCATACCCAGACGCGCTACAGCTATACGGAATCAGAACTGGCAGCCGTGCAAACCGTTAATAGGTACGCAGGGAATAAGAGCACGAACTGGGTCACCGATCATCCGTACGCGACTGTGTTTGAGCGGACGAATGCACATAACATGGAGGCAGGGACAGTTGTGGATGGGCGGGTTGTAGGGTGGGACACGAAGATAACACACGAGAATGGGACTGTCACGACTCAGGTGGTCGCTGGTGAGACCTTCATCTATCGAAAGTACCAGTCGAGTGGGGCCGCATTTTTCGACAATAAATATGGTGTTGCCTACACCCCCAAACTCGAATTCCAGCAGGTCTGTGGGGGTAGAAATATAATCTATACTAATGATGTGGTGACTATCTGTACTGCACCTGATGCACAATAGTGTACCAAGCGTTATTCAATAATGAAATATAGAACACTGTGATCGTAAACAACCTGACAAGCGATCGATTATAGCAATAATCACCGACAAACCGCCTCACGAATCTTCTGTCACTGCTGCAGGGTAACGATGTTCACTGCCAACCACGGCCTGCACTGCCCGCTCTCACTGTCTCTGGTGTGCTTGAATTTTTGATCGGTCTTCGATACTCAATTCTATCGGTTACTGATTGAGTGCCTCGTGTACGGCGTCAACATCCATTTAATGATTGATATAAGTCGGCTGATTTCATACAGGCTATCGCACGCAGGTCGACAACTGTACCACGATATGTGGTTGGCGCTTTCCCGGCATATTAGGGTGTGCTCGTCTCTCAGATGTGGTTTCGATAACGTTAGGATGGTTGATGCAACGGTGGATAGTACTATCATGTCTGAAAAATCTACCCTCTGAATGACTAGTCAGTGTTTCGAATACATCACTGGGGAGAAGATATCGATGGATTTTTGTACTGCGTCATGGACCCATGACTCGGACGGAGATTCTGCACATGTTGTCCGTCCACTCTGTGAGAAGAGTACTATCTGGTTCAGGCTGGCTCCGGTCCAGTACCCCTATTGGGTCATTTAGAGATGACCCGATCACCGTGTCTGGGCCGACCGGTCAGCTGTAAGGGCGAGTTGAGGGCTGGCTTCTCTCTTGGCACCGTCCCGCCCTACTCTGGTAGGATGGAAGGTCATTCGCCTACTCGTAGGGTTTCTCGTCTTGTCAGCTCTCATGTCGGAGAAGCTTGTTCCTCTCTCGCTTGACTCCGTTGAGCCAGATGATCTCTATACCAGAATTATGTGTCTCACTTTCATATCTCACTAATGGCTGTCTGCAGTCTGTTCTCACCGATTCCTCGCCACGCGCCACGTTCATGACGCCTTCTTCTCGCGGGCGATCCTGTGTTACAATGATCTCAACGGACGTTTCGTGGCAGATGCATGCAGGTCCAACCAACTCTGCGCACCTGAAAGGGACGAGAGACACGAGGGAGGCGTGTCGAATGGTGACAGTTTCCAGGACGCACTCGCTCGACGAGCGGACGATGTATCGTGCCAAGCGACAGTAATTCAGTGGATCATGACCTTGGAGAGTGGATGGATTGATAAGGTTCCGACACGTCATGGAGATGGATGCCAACACATAGCACCTTTCGTGAGACACGAAGCGACGGCGGCTGGAAGCTCGCGGCTGGATTCTTCATCCTCGCCCTCGCAGTCTTCGTTATCCTCGAACTCAGTATTGTCCCCTCGAGTACTGAGCCGATGGTCTTGGGCTTCTTACTTGTCGTCGTGGCGCTGCTTGGACTGATTAATGCTGTGCGCGGACTTACCTACCCATCGAGCCTCGGTATTGGCGTAAGTCTGCCGATCGCCTGGCTGCTCGTCCTTAGTGGAAAATTGCTCGGCGGAACAATCGAAACCGGTCCACTGACTCTGTTCGGGCTCGTTATCGCGTTTGCTACAGTTGGCGTTATAATAGCCCTTAGCGGCTTCGTCGTTGGCTATCTCGGCCGAAGAACGATTGCGAAGTACAACTGAGTCGATCGAGCAAATAATAGGTACTTCCATGTAACAACCCTTGCAGTCGTATGCTTGCGACGTGATCTGGGTGCTTGATCGGATCACGGGATCAAGCGACAGTACAGACCGATGTGTTCAGAAGTCAGGTGGGTGGATTTGTTATACATAGCCATCCGCGAAAATTAGACCACCGAGATAGATTTCTATACTAATTGTACATTAGAAATTCACTTACTTAATTACATATATGTTCTGAAATTGCCAGTGTACGTGAGATCACCGAGAACATCTCGTTCCATCGTCGACATTCGAGGACTGTTCCGAGTAGTCGTAATCGACTCTCTAATGTTCTAGCGAGCCAGTTGCGTAGCTCTAAACTGGAAACAATCTCATTGCTGATCAATCATGTGCTCCGATGTTTATCGATCGGGACCGTCTATCCATCAACAAACGGTTAAGCAATCATCATCGAAGTCCTACCGAGACGTTTGGAGCCACCTGACGCACACACTATCATCGACGAGGATCGGGAGTGATGTGCTGATCCGCGCATCCGTGTTGGCCGATAGGATACGTCTATCCATCATACACGAACAACACGTCTGCACTTCTGCCCAGAGATAGGCGAATCGAGTATAAAGTGTTTTGATACTCATCCGTGAGACTTCTATTGATGAGACGTACATCAACACGTCGACGATACCTCACAGCACTCGGAGCCGCTGTGACGGTCCCACTGGCAGGATGTTCGGCGGTGCTTCCGACTGGTCCAGCCGATAGTAACAACACATCAACTAATTCGTCGACATCGACGAAGCCTTCCAGTCCGGGGGCAGGAACGGACACGAATACTGAGACTTCTCAATCAGGAGGTCCCTTTTCTCGAGGAACGGTTGTCGAGAACTTCGAAAAGAAAGTTGGCTCGCGCTGGCAGGTGTCCACGGGAAAATACACGGTTGATAAAAAGCATCCATACCAGGGGAGTCAATCGCTCGTTCTCAGGGGCCAGAACAACGGTGCTCAGAAGCAAGAAAACGGTGTCAGTATCTATCGGTCGTTCTACGACTCGGGCGGACTTGATCTCCGCAAGCACGACCTCTCGATCGCCGTTAGATTCGAACAGCCCGTACGCGGGCGGCTCGCCGTTGAGTTCATCGCGCCAGCCGAGAGCAGTATGCTCACCAGTCGGCATTTCCTCCCGAAGGAACTCAACGGCTGGACCCGGATTGACCTTGGCTACACCGGTAAGACGGGAAATCCGGTCATGAAGAGGGTGCAGGAATTACGGATTAGTGTGCGCACGGATGGTGAGCCGATCACGATCGGTATCGATGATATCCGCAAGCTGCCAAAACCACCAAAGGGAAAGGTAATGTTTCAGTTCGACGATTCTCATATCTCGACCTACACCAAGGCATTCCCGAAACTGAAAGAACACGACTGGACCGGCGGCGTTGCCGTCATTCCCGATGCAATCGACACACCGGAGAACATGACTCGCAATCAGATGCGCGAAATGGGGAGTGCCGGCTGGGATATGATGTCCCATCCGCCGGTAGCAAAGCCCCTCCCGCAGCTTCCACCGAATGAACAATATCGGATGATCAGAGAATCAAAACGAGACCTTACAGTCTGGGGATTCAATGACGGTGCGCGCCACATCGTCGCCCCCTATGGCCGGATCAGCACCAAAACGATCGAGATTATGCAGAAATATCACAACGCCAACTACATCTTTGGTGGATCGCCGGGGAACGCCGCCCATCCATCTAACATGTACGCCATCCCGCGTGTGTTCGGCACCTCGCCAGATGCCGTCCGTGATCTTCTCGATCTTGCCACGGAGTTCAACCAGCTGGTCGTCATCGCCTACCACGAGATCGGCGGGAATACCGAGACGTCGGTACCAATGAAAGACTTCGAGAGTGTCCTCACGCACGTCAAGGAGACGAACATGGAGGTCGTCTCGCCCTCGCAATTCCTAGAATCAATCGATTCCTGATTGCGTCCTCGATATCGCCAACGAGCGATGTGTGAGACCATCTTCTCATCGATCA
This sequence comes from Halocatena marina, assembly GCF_023276375.1. Classification (GTDB taxonomy): domain Archaea; phylum Halobacteriota; class Halobacteria; order Halobacteriales; family Haloarculaceae; genus Halocatena; species Halocatena marina. The sequence continues at coordinate 27,538 of NZ_JALLPK010000003.1, forward strand.
AGCACACGCTCGGCGCTGCCGTGCGTGCGCGAGCCTGAATCGTGAGCTCCGTGAAATTGCGCTGATGTGTGTCGTTCACAACATCAAACGAGGAGTAATACCGTGAATCAACCGCTGTCTGGTGATTCACCACAGCCCATTTTTTGTTCCCACGATCGCTGGTGCGGAATACATGTGACCGCTGTATGCGAACCGCGTGCCGATCACGAACATATGAAGGACAGTACCGCCTGGCCCCATATCATCCCGGCTGCGAGAAGGGGCGCACACTGGAATTGATTGTTCCGTCGATGCTCTCCGGGGAAGCTAAGCAAATAAATCTCCCTGAAGATTGCGTTGTCATAGAAGTAAATACAAATATTAACTCAACGAAAGGATCAATTCCGTCCCGTCGTTCGACGGCGAAGCGAGCGCTCGTCCGCCTCACCAGTCCGCATCTCACCGATCTCGCCGCGGAGCGTGCCATTTCCCATCGGGCCCTATCCGAGCACCTCCGACGCACTCATCACGGAGGTATTGGCCCCAGCTTTGTCGGGGAGACGGGCCGAGGAAGCGACGAGCAGCACAAATACCCGGGACGGCCTGTCCGCGGTGATGGGCCGGATGAGACGACGAGCTGTGGGAATAGTGTGGAGAACCGTCTCGTGTAATCCGCGCTATCGTCGCGTGAGAGATTGAGCAGTCGAGGGATAAGCGGCGATGACATCGCTCCTAGCCACATTCAGAAGAACGGGACGACGATCGGGAGCAGGTTCGAAAGCGTCGTGCCGCTGACTCGGTGGCAAGTGAAACACGACGACCGAGCACGCTGCTCCCCGCTCGGTGGATCTCTCTGAGCGATCACAGTGATTATGATTGTGACACTTATGACGGTACATGATATTGTAGCCACGTGGCTGCAATCGGGACCCTCGGTTGAATCCTGGTTTTAGGCCCGTTTCCACTCTGGTAAACGAGGACCCGTGCTGTCAACTGTTACTCAACCACTCACACAACTATTATACGACGACGGTCTGGAAAATGTCGCGCTTGTTGGAAGATCCGGTGGCGATTGTCCCGACGCTCGTGCCCATGCCAATCCGCGCAGTAATTTCACTCTCCGGCAGGCTGAAGCCATCAGTAGCGTGGCAGTCATGAGCGTATGGGGGGACACGATCCTACTACCAATGGCAGCCGAATCGATGACCCTCGCGTTCGAGTTCGAGGCACTCCGGTATCTGCAGCAGCCGCGATCTGTCATCGTCGGCGCAAGACGATGTGCGCAGTACGTGGAAGTCGTCACTGTCGATCAAGACGCGGCACGAGCATTTGGAACGCGCCATCGTGTGCGGATGGATTTCACGTCTCCAATCGACGCGCCCGACGCATTTGGTGGGCTTGACGATGTGCGAACTAACTTCCAGACGACCCGCTACGTCCTAATCGGCGTGGCATCGCAAGCCGTCTTCGGAGGGCCGCCCGACGGTTAGGAGTACCTCACAGTCGAGTTGGCTGCTCGAAACGCGGGATGGCCGCTCAAGACTGAGACGATTCCCTCTGACAGATGGATTCGCCAACAGATTCGACGATTTTGCCGATAGAACGAGCCGGATCGTCTGTCTCTCTCAGTCAGGACATACTGACTGATCTGAGGGTTCAGACAGTAGCGGCCGCAGATGGACCATTATCAGTTGACATCGGGACTCAGAGCCACCCAGCTGGTAGTTTTTCTTGGTGTTCGTGGATGGAATAATCTAGTGGGTTCACACACTTTTCTGCCGATACAGCCTACGTCTTAACTGAATTTAGAACAGTAGAAGTATCCACTCGTATAAATAGATCGGCAATGGCTAGGGAAGTGGAGCGTGGACGACGATGTTCAACTCTCTCTTCGACTGATGATGGACAGGTGAGATTCATAATCTATACATTTTCTTAAAATTGGATTGTCATGACACATTTCGAGACAAACCGTACATTAGAAATGCCACCTAGCCAACTTCTGTTCTTCGATACTGAGATGGATCAGACGCCGACACACAGATAGGGAGCGGTCGTCATTACTCGCTAATCCACGAAATGGCGTCTCTATCGAGTAGCGTGACAGTTTATCCACTAACCCGCGCAGTCGTTGTATCGCTCACGGTGACTGGATTCACAATAGATACGAGTTACACCCTCTGACGATCCACCGCTGTCTGGTAATATATGGGACGACATCCAAATGGTGATCGTTGTGCATGCTACTGCTCTGGATATCCGACGGTTGTGGATACAGACTAGACTACGTGTATTATTGGTGTAATTATATAATTTAACGGATTATTTATCTCAATTTCATGGAAGCAAGGTACTGCTCTTGACTCCACTCAACATAGCTGTATGTACACCGCCAGCTGACTGTATATACCTGATATTCTTTCTATAATATTGTCTAAATCGAGCGATTACTTATAATGTTTTTGAGTTATTATGCCGAACCAATTCGTTTGGTACTATCTCAAACAGGATGCCATGGTATTTATCGACAAGGAATTACAAACGTATGCTTGTAATAGAAAGGATGAATGTCTTATTCCGCTCAGATAGTATGAACCGACTACGCATGAATGTATCGACCACCGCAGGTCCGATGATTATGGAAGATACTCTGTACAGCTTCTGGAAGAGTCGGACGTGATCGCTTGTATTTGATACAGCGCTCGAATCAGGATCAATTCTCGCTATGTAGGGGTAGGACGTAACACCAGGCATTCTCAGGGTGACACGCTTGTGCTATCCGAGCCGATCCGTTAATCGCCGCGATACTCTCGTCGACGCTCTTCGAGACGTTCTTCGAACCACTGCCATTCGCGGGTAAACTGGTCGATCGGCTTCAAGTTCCAGACATCGGCGTCCATCACGACCGGTCCAATGCGGTATGATTGGACCATGTTGTACAGCCAGATGATCACACCAGTGAAGATAAGGAATGCGCTGATCGTTATTATCTGCTGCAGGATCGCAAACTGCTCCGGGTACGTTGCATACCGCCGCGGTAGCCCGATCGCTCCAGTAATGAGCATCAATCCGAACGTGCCTGTCACGCCAACAATACTGAGCCACGCGTGAACGTTCGCCAGCAGCTGGTCGTACATCCGTCCGGTGAGGATTGGATACCAGTAGTAACTTGCTGCGAAGGCGGCGAAGGTGATGATCCCCATCACGAGAAAATGGAAGTGGCCGACGACGTAGTAGGTGTCGTGGACGAGAAGGTTGATTGGAACTGCTGCAAGGAACACGCCCGTCACACCACCGATGATGAACATCCCGATACCAGCCACACAAAACAGCATCGGGGCAGTGAGCCGGACTGCTCCGTTCCACATTGTCGTGATCCAGTTGAACACCTTCACCGCGCTCGGGACGGCGATCGCAACTGAAATCGCCATGAAACTGGCGCGAACCCGCGGATCGATGCCCGTCGTGAACATGTGATGCGCCCAGACACCAAAGGACAGCACACCGATCGCCAACGTCGAATACACGATGAACCGAAAGCCGAACAGCTTCCGTCCGGCAAACTTCGGGAGAATGAGACTCACTAATCCAAATGCCGGTAGCACGAGAATATACACTTCCGGATGACCAAAAAACCAAAAGAGATGCTGCCAGAGCAGGGGCCCACCGCCATCGACGGTGAAAAACGTCGTCCCGAAATTCCGATCCAACAGCAGCATGATCAGCGCACTCCCGAGCAGGGGGAACGCAAACAGGATGAGCCCACTTGTCGTGAGCATCGTCCACGAGAAGATATCGAGATTCGACCACGTCACATCCGAAGCGCGCTCGGTGACGATCGTTGCGATGAAATTGATACCTCCAAGCAGGGTTGCGATCCCACTCAGATGAAGGCCCAGTAGCATCAGATTAATCTGTGGGTTCGTCATCTGCGTGGTCAACGGCGTATACATCGTCCAGCCTGTTGCCGGGGGTTGTAGTGCAAATAACGTAGGGACTATGATGCCGATCGCCGCGAACGCTTTCGCAATAACCTCAGTGATGAGTCCCGCACGCATGATCAGGTACGCAGGCGGAAGAATCCAGAAAGCAATGGCGTTGACGCGGGGATACGCCATATCGTCTGCGCCGAGTAACAATGGCAGGAAGTAGTTGCCGATGCCGAAGAACGCCGGAGTGACGAAAAACAGCAACATCGTCAGTCCATGGGTTGTAAACAAGGCGTTGTACGTCACAGTGTCCCATGGTCCCGACGTTGGCGTGAGTAGCTCGGTCCGGATCATCATCGCATCAACCCCACCCCAGAGGGCCGTCGCGGTCGCAAATACGATGTACAAAATGCCAATATCCTTGTGATCAACAGTGGTTACCCACCGGAGAATTCCGGCTGGTTTTGTGGTCTCCGTGTCCGTCTCGTCGCTGTAGCGATGCCCACCGTCCGCAATTGTTAGCGGCGGCGGCCACCCGTTCCGCATAGCAAGCACTGTAGCGAGTGCAAGGAGGAGACCACCGACGATTACGACACCTGAGAGATCAACTGTTGGAACAATCATGTATGTTGGATGGTACTGGAGACTACACTCGCCCAATGGAAATAGCTATGCGTTATCGACCCCCGTGCTATTGTCATACATCTAATCGATGTATGACGACATTGCACATACGAAAATGAATGGGTGTGATCCGGGCTCATAGCGGAGATGGCAGCGTTCACTCGGCCGCCGCGATGACGTTTTACTCGCAGAGACGAGCATAGACTGCACCGAGCGTTACCCGTATGTGGGGTAGGCAAGCAGCGGCAATCTGGCGTACACGATGATAAGTGGCCAGCCGATGGATCCTCGACCGGTGATGACGAACGCGATCCAGAGGATGAAGGTGAAGACGATCCCACGAGCAGCCGGATCGTGGCCGCGTGGGATGTACGGTTCGAGTGCAATGAACAATCGCTCTTGATTAGTACATTGTTGATTTCAGAACGTCGCTTTGACAGCGTGTTTGAGAGCTTTTCGACCGGGGTTGTGAAACAATTCGCGCTGTAGCTGGAACGCTCGAAGATACCGTGTGGGTTTGTCCTTCGAGACGTCTCGATGTGGCGAGAGGCACGGCTCGCAGGAATGATCTGCGCACTGTTTGAATGGTAGACGAATGCTGTTACTTCTACGAGCATGAAACCGAGTAATGGCAGTAGGTTTTCCGGTTCATCCTCCGACGTGCATTCGTTTCTTATGCAGATCACTTTATGTGCGTGATCGACGGGCCGGAACAGTCGATGTTTGATCGGGACCCTTCCTTGGGAGAACTATCGAGAGCATGTGGCGTATGTTGGAATGTGATGAACGGGGTATTGCTTGATTCCGTCGTTGACGGTTCAATTGTCGCTCGTCGTGATTAATCATCGTCCGTGTCTTCGCCACCGCCATCGGTGACAGTCGTCTGGAGGCGACGAGCGTGCCACTCGAACACACGGGCGTCTAGTCCATACTCACGGAGATTCCACGGATCTTCACCGATATCGGGCCCTTCGTACCACGAGATGACAACATTCCACAACCAGATGATCGTTCCGATCCCCATGAGAAACGCGCCGAGGCTGGCGAGTTGATGGAGGTGCTGGATGAGCAATGAAAACGGCTCACCGGAGGACAGACTGTAGCTCGCGTACCGCCGAGGCATCCCCTCATACCCAAGCAACAACATGGCGAAGAACGTGATATTCGTCCCGATCATCCAGAGTCCAAAGTGCCATCGGGCGAGCGTCCGCTGGTACATCCGCCCAATAACGATCGGATACCAGTAATATATGGCTGCGAACGCGGCGAAGACGATTGCTCCCATGATAATGTAGTGGAAATGCCCGACGACGTAGTAGGTGTCGTGGACGATGAGATTAACTGGTACGGCAGCCAAGAAGACGTCTGCAAATCTCGAAAAACCACAATACGAGGACAATCTCTCGCTCCTCAAACGTCACGCGATCGAAGCGGTCGAACACACGGCCAGCGGACACCACGTGAATCTGGTCACCCACGAAGCACATGGCCATCCCGAAGGGTTTCTCTACGACACGCTGGACGTGCGGTTTGGTGACGAGGACGTTCACTGGGGGTATATCGAACAGTGCGGGTGTGGGGGCCATGTCGTCCGCGTCCACGTTGAGTAGATTCGGACTATCAAGGGAATGCTCCAATTATGGGAAACAAGAATGACCAACTGCACACTGATACGATGGTAACGATCGAACCGATAGACGACCTTGATGGCATACCCTGTGCCAATGCATTCTCGACTGAAGAGCCGAAAACCCTCCGGCTAACGCTCTCTGCTGGCGAGCGCGCGGAGACACACGACCATCCCGATCGCTATTTGGTTCTGTACCTCATCTCTGGCAATCTCTCGTTACAATTCGACGATGAATCGTACCAGCTCGAATCAGGTGATATCGTTCATTTTGATGGAGCACACACTAACATATCGTCTGCCACTACGGACAGCACTGCGTTATTCGTTCTTTCGAAGAAGATCAAGTAAACGGAAGCGTACTTCGGGAAATGGCTGAGGGATCTACTCTGGGAGCTGTTCAGATAAGCGGCGACTGGACGAATAGCCTACCGTGACCACCTCGAAAGCCTTCATCGTCTCGGGCGATTTGCTATGGTCCTCGTCGTCGTGCGAGCGACTCGCAAGTCACCCGCACGGCATACGAGACGGAGGAACCGTCTCGTCCTGCTCACTACGTTCGCCCCTGCGGTACGAAGCGCCGTCGTCCGTCGTCGAGATGTCAGCTCTTTCAGCCCTCCACAGCGGCTGTTCCCTTGTCAACCACTTATCTGAGCAGCACCCCCACATCGAAAAGCTATTCGTTGGGGTCGATCGTCAACTAATACCATGGACTCTAACGACAGAGCGCTCACCGCGTTTACGATGATCGGCCACGCGATGTTCCACACCTACGAGCTCGTCATCCCGATCTTCGTCGCGCTCTGGCTCAACGTCTTCTCGGTCACGGCCGCCACGCTGGGGTTGATCGTCAGTGCCGGGTTCGCCCTGATTGGTGTCGGCGCGCTCCCCAGCGGAATCCTCTCTGATCGCTACGACTCGAAGCGGCTCATCATCGGCGCGATGCTCGGCATGGGCGGGGGATTCGTCCTCCTGAGTGTCGCGCCGAACGTCATCGTCCTCGCACTCGGCCTGCTTCTCTGGGGGCTGGCCGCGAGCGTCTACCACCCGGCCGGGCTTTCGCTCATCAGTCGCGGGGCGAAAGAGCGCGGCACGGCCTTCGCGTACCACGGGCTGGCCGGAAATCTCGGTGTCGCTGTCGGTCCCTTCCTCGGCGCCATCCTCCTCGCGTTCTTCCACTGGCGGGTGGTCGCGCTGCTCCTCGTCGTCCCCGCTCTCTTTGCGGCCGCAATCTCCTGGCGCATCGAATTCGACGAGACCGCCGGGGTCGACACGAGCGACGAAGTCACCGTCAGCGACGGGGGAACAGCGGGTCCAACCGAGTTGTTGGCCCAGTCGAAGCTCCTGTTTGCGGGGGGGTTCGCCTTCGTCTTCGCCATCGCGATGCTCTATGGGATGTACTATCGGGGCGTATTCACCTTCTTGCCGGACATCCTCGCGGGCGTGCCGCTGTTCAAACCTGTCGCGTTCGGTGGAGAATCCTTCCAACCGAGCCAGTACGTCTATGCCGGACTGTTGATGCTCGGGGGCGTGGGTCAGTATGCTGGCGGGAAGCTGAGCGACCGTATCACCACCGAATACGCGCTCGTGGGCACTTTCGCCGTCATTGTTCTCATCTCGCTCGCGTTCGTCCCCGCCATGAACGCCGGTCTCGTCCCGCTGCTCGTCGTCTGTGCCCTGCTCGGCTTCTTCGTTTACATGGAGGCGCCCATCAACCAGGCGATCATCGCAAAGTACGTTCCGTCGGACGTCTACGGGCTCTCATTCGGCTACACGTATCTCGGGACATTCGGGGTGGGCGCGCTCGGTGCGGCGGTTGCCGGTGCCGTGCTGACGTACGCCAACACTGCCACGCTCTTCACTGTGTTGGCGATCTTCGCGGCTCTCGCGGTCGGCATCGGCGGCTACCTCATCGCCCGGGGCGTACCGGCCTAGAGGGTTCGGGCGCTACTCTGTGAGCTCCTCGTCAATCTTATGAAGAATCCGTGCCAGTGTAATGTCCTCAGCTTTGCGTTCACTGGTCGAAATGAACCACTCCAGCGTCCTGCGTTCCTTGTCAGAGAGTTCGACAACATGTTGCTTCCTACTCATCTCTGTAGATAGACGACCAGAGAGCTTAAATTCGACAGTCTAAGCTTGTAGCTACACTAAGCATTTGTTGTCTGCGTGAACTACCTACTCTGAACAACTCCCTACTCCGGAAATTAGTATGTCAGAAATCGCCGTAGCATGTGGGAATCGCGGAGTAGTCTTATTGTATAACGGGATGAAGTCTCGACTGAATGTACGACCGAGTTCTGCTCGCCACCGATGGTACCGTTTTATCGCAGAACGCTGAATCCCACGCAATCGATCTTGCAAAGGAACACTCCGCCACCCTGCACGTACTCTTTGTCGTCGACGGGAGCATCTATACAGCGTACAGCGGAGATGAGTACGTGGATGAAGCAGAAGGACCGGAACACGAATTAGAAGAACTCGGTAAAGAAACGATTGTGGATATCCGATCGATTGCAACGGATGCTGATGTCGAGATCACCGAAGCAATCAAGCACGACGATCCGGTTGAAACAATTCTCGACTATGGTGATCGAGAAACATCGATATGGTCGTACTCGGGACAAAACACCGGACAGCAGAATACCGTGCACTCCTGGGAAGCACTATCGACCGCGTACTTCGACTGACGACTCGACCGACAGTCGTCATAAAGACAGAGGTAGGGGAATAGATTGCTTGTCGACTGACTATATTCATGTCTTTCACTGCGTTGGATATCTCTACTTCTGCGGTTGCTGATGATTGAATAGCACGGGTAGAATGGATGTCACTGCTGTCTATCGGGATTGAGTGTATCTCCATTCAAAGATCAGGTGAGCAACAAAGTGAGACATCATCCGAATGCCGGTAGTGGAGCCACGGTGAAACTGCTCATTTTGCCAGACCTTCCGAGATTCAGGAAAATTTTGAGAGGAACGCACCTAATTTATCAATACCATATCGATGTTTATTCGCGATATCACGACATACCTGAAGATGAGAATTTCGGTCGATTGCGATTGGAACGAACGTCGGGTGTCACTCTTCAACGAATTGTGGTAGAAGAAGATATATCGCCTGCACAGTCGGGTAGAAGGGAATAATAATGTTTGCTAACACACTGTACGTCGCGTCAACTGTCGATTGCATCACCTCCTTTGTGAAGGCGGTTGCAAGGGGATACACTATGTCTGCATCATCCGTATCCACGATAATGCGCGTCTGTTCGGGATTGAATCCGACAGCGAGTAATCTCGTCGAGAAACTCTTCCAGCCGTACGCTCATGTGTAGGAGATTGCACTGATCAAGTGAGTGGCAGAACGTCGTTGGGTCGGCGAGTGCGTCCAGATGAAGTTCGAGGGGGTTACACAGCGCGGGCATAGGACTGAGACGGTCGACCAGTTCGGTGAAGGTGTGGCACCCTTCCTTGCGAATACAGCGGGCGACAATGTGGGTTTCGCGGGGGAAGCCCGCCGGAGGCGGGCTTCCCCGCTCAATTCCCTAACGTTCATTTAGATACGCGACGTACATTCTGAAAGAAATAAAGGAGTGCAATTGCCATATCCACGTTCTCGGCTTCACTTTCTGTAAATTATCTCTGGGTGGTCCCGGTGCTGCGTCCATTTTCAATAGAGCACTCCAAACAAGCCCCTATTTTTATCACTGTAGACGTCGTCAGTGCTTACTGAGGAATACGATGAACGATATTAACCTCGCTAGTCACGAGTGGTGGGAGCGCTACAAAGAAACAGTGAATAACGACCCTGAGATGCAATCCAGGGGACATAAAAAATTTAGCGACAACTTCTACGTCGAAATCGGAGAAGAGCGGTTTCTCATTGAGATGGGCGGAGGCAAAGTGCGGGAAGTGATACCTAATCCGGCGCTAAACAATCGCTGGTCGTTCGGCGTCGAAGGCGACAGAGAAGCGTGGGAGGAGTTCGTTCAGGAGACGCCACCAGCATTCAACCACGAGATTATCGCCTCCCACTATCGGAGTGCGGTCAGAAACGAGGATGGACATCTCATGATGCGAGGAGACAACAAGAAAATATTCCAGAACCTGCGTCCGTTCCAGCGTGCACTCGATTTGATGCGCGTGGCGCACAACAACGGAGGGGGTTAACATGGCCGAAGCAGGCACCATTGAACCGATTACGGGCAAATACGTTCACGTCGAAATTGGTGGGGTAGATCACCGAATCTACTTTGAGGAAAACGGCCCGGAAGATGCCATTCCGCTACTGTGCCAGCACACTGCAGGCAACAATTGTCAGGAATGGCGACACCTCCTCACTGATGAAGAGATTACCGATGATTACCGCGTCATTGCTCACGATCTTCCGTTCCACGGGAAGTCGGTTCCGCCGACCACCCAGTCGTGGTGGGAGGAAGACTTCAAGATGACCGCAGAACGGTTCACCGAAACGCTCGTCGGGCTCGCCGATGCTCTGGAACTCAAAGATCCGATATACATGGGATCGTCGATGGGCGGCAACATCACCCTCGAACTGGCCGATTGGTATCCTGACCGCTTTCGGGCTCTAATCGGACTAGAGTGTGGCGCCCATAGTCCAGGGTTCTACATCGACTGGCTTGACCATCCGCACGTTAACACGACAGAGGTGAACGCCTACTCCTGTTGGGGTTTGATGGCACCACAGAGTCCGGAGCAAGCGCGTCGAGAAACGATGTATCTCTACGAACAAGGGGCGACAGGAGTGTTCAAAGGCGATCTGTACTATTACTCAGTCGAGCACGACTACCGAGAAAAGCTGGATCAGGTCAAAGCTGATGAATGTCCGCTGTACGTTATTAACGGTGAGTACGACTACCTTACCACGCCGAAAGATGGGAAGGAAACCGTCGAAGGTATCGGAGACGGTGCCGTTGCCGTCGAAATGGCCGAAATCGGTCACTTCCCGATGAGCGAACATCCCAAATTGTTCAACGCATACCTGAAGGAGATCCTCGCAGACATTACAGCCGATCAGGATGAAGTGTTGCCGGACCGACTGACGCCTGAAGATGTTGGTATTGAACTCAGTCCACCCGCGCCCGCACGGGAGAAAGCAACGGAATAGATTTCTACTTAATTTAATATTATATAAAATATAATTAAGAAATGTAGTTAGTTTTTGACCTAATGAATCGCCATACAGAGATGGATACACGGGTCCGCGGCTCGTTTGATGTTGTGAACGACACACATCAGCGCAATTTCACGGAGCTCACGATTCAGGCTTGTGCACGCCCGGCAGCGCCGAGCGTGTGCTTGATCGATGAGAAGATGGTCTCACACATCGCTCGTTGGCGATTGAGAAGTTCAGCGACCTCACTCGATAGTTGAGATCACTTGTTCGAATTCGATATCGGCTGACCGCTCGATATTGGCTGCTCGAGTCTCCATCTCTTCGGTAAACGCTGAATCCGAGAGGTGGCCTAGATTGGTCCGGACAGTGTATACAGACGCTTGGAGCGCTGAGTACACGAGAAATGAACCAGTCCCAGCGTCGGGGACGGCGTTCCTGTTGCCCTTTTCGGTCACAACAGTCGCATATTCGAGGACGGACAAACACGCTTCAGCTATCGTGAGTGGCACGCCGGTGGCTTTCTTCATTGCGACAGTCTGATCTGAATCGTCACGATACGCCGCAAGCAACTCATCGACTACTTCCGCGTCTTTGTCGGCGAGTTCCAGAAGAAACCCCCGCTGTATCCCAAGTTCTTCCTGTATCTCGGCCATTTCCACTTCCACGTCTGCATACTCATCTTCCCCCATGGTATGCAGACATACCATTTCGCAGAGTGCTGTTCCGATAGCGCCCACAATGGCCGCGGCCGTGCCCCCAGCAGGGGTCACTTTCTGTGAAGCGACGGTATTAAGAAAATCGCTGATTGATTGGTTGCTGTAGATCATACGAATAAATACTTAGACTGATCCGACATGGGTGTTTTCCTCTACTCCCACATGGTCTCGCAGCTTGTCCCTACGGATAATTGACGTCAATGATCTCGAAAAATTCGGTCGGTCGTCTTCATCGATATTCAGCTCACATCGCGAGGACGACATCTCAGAAAGGGACATCTGGGTCACCGCGACCTGGACGTTCGTTCCGCCTGGTGCGTTCCATGGAAGTGGACCCGATGTCTCCTTCGGGAACATGCGTAACGGACACGGTCGAAAGAAAAATTCCGACAGGCTTGGACTCAGTTCAATAAAATTACAGCAATAACGCAATTGATATGAGAATGGCGAATCTTATACGATGGTTCCCGTCTAATAATGACGTGTTAAGATGCCAGTTTGTACAAAACGAATCTACGAGGCGGCTGAGCCGGAGGATGGGATACGCGTACTGGTCGACCGTCTTTGGCCACGTGGCATCTCGAAAGAAGACGCAGACTTGGATCGCTGGATCAAAGAGGTCGCCCCCTCCGACGAGTTACGTCGGTGGTTCGATCACGACCGCGAGCGATGGGATGAATTCAACAGACGATATCAGACTGAATTAACTCATCATCAAGATATCATCGGTGAATCGCGCGAATTAGCCGATGAAGAGACTGTAACACTGCTCTACGCCGCGAAAGATGAGGTCCATAACAATGCAATTGTCCTCAAAGAAGTTATCGAAGAGAGATAATGCACAAATAGTTTGGTGACAGTTAAAAGTTGTCTGTATTTATTACTTACAATTGTTGCTGTCAATAGCTAAAAACGGCTCTGGGCGAGCTTTAAACTACTTTAGATAAAAGTAACAATTTAACAAAATATATGTATAAATTAATTTGCGTAAAGCTCATGTAGATCTCAAATGAGAATATTATATGAAAGTGAGGAAAATCTCCACAGCTACGTCCAACCAAACTCAATATAAATAGAACACGATGAGGAACATCGTCAACAGAGATCTCGATCTTCTCCATTCCCTCTACTGAAGGAGTAGCTAATTGAGCGTGTCAATGATGGCCGAGACAGTTTCCCGGTGGGCTCGCCGATACGTCATTGTGAGTGCTTTGTTTCTCATCCTCTGGCAGGGTGCCGCGCTCGTCGGTATCTCGCGACAGACAGAGGTTCTATTGGGTGTTTTTGGATTCGTCCTCCACACGATTTTCGGCAAAGCGTATTCGCTGATTCCATCGTACTTCAATCGCCAGCTCACAATCGTTCCCGCACCGATGGTACAGTTTCCTTTAACCGTCGTCGGCACAGGCTGTTTCATCGGTGCGTCGGTCGGATTTGGACTGTGCCGTATTTCGTCTCGATATCGATTGCAGCCCCAAGAAATAGCCTCTGACTGATACTTGCTACGAGTTGAGTCACCAGAATTTGACATCGCGCTTCACACTTTCACGTTTCATTTCTTGAATTTCCTCTGTGATTGGGATGTTCTTCGGGCACACGGTCGTACAGGAAAACTGGGTGTGGCACTGCCACACACCGTGTTCTTTGCCGAGGAGGTCGAGACGGTGGTCTTTGATATCATCACCTTCGCGTTCATCGAAGTAGAACCGGTACCCGTTTACGATGGCCGCGGGACCGATATACTTCTCATCTGTTTGTGCAGGGTTACATGAAGAGGTACAACACCCACACCAGATACACCGCGACGCCATCTTGATTTTCTCACGATTCTTGCGACTCTGACGTTGTTCTTCAAGCTCTCCTTCGGGCAAGTCATCAGTCTGAAAGTATGGTTCAATCTCGTCCATTCGCTCATAGAAATCCTCCATTTCCACAACGAGATCCTTGAGGACGGATTGATGTGGAAGTGGTTCGATGCGGATTGGTGTCTCAAGATCCGAAATCTGTGTTTGGCAACCAAGACATTGCTGGCCATTAATGAAAAATCCATCACTCCCACACACCGCCATTTGCCAGGAATGGCGGAAGGTCAGACTCGAATCGAAATGATCGCGAGTATAAATAAGCACATCGAGCACGGTCATTCCCCGTTTGTATGGGATGTGAAAGTCATCGAATCGAGGTTTTTGTTTGGCTTCGACGTCAGGATCGTAGCGGAACACCTTCAGGTGAATCGGCTCTTCATCGGAGCTGGCAAGTTCTTCTGTGTCCGCCTGCGCCTCGTGTTTGGCCGCTCGCTGGCGTTTCTTGTCGAGGCGCCGCTGCCGTGGCGAACGCTCGCTCTCTGATCCGCTTTCGGTGTCTGAAGGTGTCGGTTGTGAATTCTTAGCTGAATTGGTAGTGAATTTAAGGCCGACTTCGGTCAAGTCAGTACCCCTGACCCGATTTCACAGGAATAGATAACGACATACCTATGCAAATAGCTAACTCTGAACAGTGGACATGGGCGTCATCACTATGGCCGGTGAACTCACGGATGGTGACGAGAGATGGCACCAGAGAAATTCGCGGAGATCGAAGGTCTAAACTCATTCCCAAACGTCACGTGCGAGCGTTCGAACACCGATCTACCTTCCAAAAGGCTTTAGAATCGGTATCAATTCTGCTGATTTTACTGGTGCTATGCGACACAAGCCCAGAATTTTCCCGCACACAACGGTATGATACTCGTTGAGAACACCGAATTCCAAACATGGAGTGAGGTCACTCGTCAGAGCGAATCATTCTTCAGTTGCCTTGATAGAACGTGAGTGGTGCGGCGTCCGTCCGCTGGACATCGGCAGCCTCGACAGCTCCGACGTAAATCGTGTGGTCGCCCTCAGCGTAGTCTGACTGGATCGAACAGTCGATTGAGGCCAACGCCTCCTCAAAGACGGATACACCCGTTTCCCTGTTCGTGTCTACTCCGTCTCGGACAGATTTTCGTCGAGTCCGGTCATGTCTGTGAAATGCTCCCCGAGGTGTCGTTGGTCTCGACTGAGAATGTTGAATCAATAACCGTCGGCATCGCCGCTTGCCAACAGTTCGGGGGTAGCCGTCCCGTGACCGATACAGATCAGTACGAGAGGTGGCTCTAGCGAGAGGCTCGACAGCGTATTGACCGTGAGGCCATGGACTCGCTGGGGAGTGTCATCACTGCAATACCTGTTGTAAACTCTGCTATCACCTGCCGAAAATGGGTTGCGTCGACTGTCATCGGTCTACGAACGGAGGTTGTATTCATGGGTGCTTATCCGTATCGAGTTGGCAAGTAACTCCTGCACTCAGTGACTGGACCGTGACCAACGGCATGACCCTCTCGTCGCTGCACAGCACAGTTCAGATCGAAATTGGGTCAACTCTTCTCGTCATAAGCAATATGAAAGAATATATTTACATCACCCTCTGATTAATGACATTAGTGAAACACGAGCATCATCGGCAGAATGACTATCTAACACTAGCACGAATTGGAGAATATGGGGACTGACACGGATGACAATAGGATTCACGAATTAGATTGCCGAGAAATTGCTGGAAATCCCTTTCGCGAGATATTGGCAGCTCTCGACGCTCTTCCCAAGGATGAAACGCTTGTACTTATCGCCGACCACGAACCGGAACCATTCTACCCCGTCCTTGAGGAACACGGATACACGTATGAAACGTCCCAAGCGACAGACGAAGAGTGGTGTGTGACGATTACCGAAGAGTGAGGTTCTGTGAGGGAACATCTCTAACACGGTGGTGATTTCGTAATATGTATGCCAGTCACGACGCCGCTCGATATTCGAATATTCACCTAACAGAGCGCCTTTCGAAATCACTAATGAAATGTGTCGATTAGAACCTGATAAAAGACGCGAATTACCATATATGTTGAATTCGATCGAGCCACTTGCACCGGGATATTCAACTGCGTTCACAAATGGGTGAAATTTATCGAAGACCGTGATGCGGGAAAAGCCACGCTTGTTGGAAGTGACGAGACGGAACCAGAGCTGTACGTGCGAGATGTGCCAGACGGAAGCGAATTTGACGCCGAGATGGCTGGACGCGTATGTCTGTTGACGCGACCACCGTCTACGATGACGACGGAAACCAACTAGTACCCTGTTGGGACAATCGTCTCCTCAGCGTTTCAACTACTGCGGTCCATCTCGATAAAACCGGTGAGAGGATCTTCGATATAAGCAAGAGAAAAGATGGAAGTTTTTCCGGATGCACACGTTGTATAACCACAAAACCCGCAATCCAACTGAACAGAGTAATAAATCTGTAGCGCTCTTCTGTAGGAGGTTGTTAATACAGCGGTCAGTAGGAACCAGCCAGTGTTAATCGACCGCCTTCGCTGCTCCTCGTATCGAATGTCGTACCAGTTCAATGCACATGAATCGCAAGACAGCGATCCTTCAACAATGTACGACACATGAGCCTCATTCATAACTTGCTGACGAAAACGTTTTCAAGAGAAAAATTTCTGCTCACCTACGTATGACATGACCAACGACGGATGGAAAATTATAATCACGACAGGACTGTTCAAGAAATCCGAAAAACACACATACGCGACAAATATCGTTTAACCAATATGGGAATCGACATTCTTAATCTAGAAGATTTTCAATACTTTCAAGAAGAGGACCATTTCGGACTTTCAGCTCGTTCTCTAAAAAATGACCGGAAAAAGCAAATATAGTCGTAATCGTGACTCAAGTATGAACATCGATAATGAGATAAATATCTCACTAAAAAGCAACTACTGGTCGGGACGAACGATTGTTACCGAGGTGAATGCCCGCTTCACGACGGTTTCGGCAACACTTCCAAGTAGCACACGATCAATTTCCGATCGGCCTTTGCTTCCGATCACGATATGATCAGCATTGAAATCGTCGGCGGCACCGATAATAGCCCGTGCTGGTGAGCCGTATTTGAGTTCCGTCTGGATTGAAATGTCAAGATCGGCTGCAAGCTCTTCATACTCATTGAGTAGTTTTTCGGCTTCTCGCTCTTGCTGTTCCATAAACTCCTGGGTCCAGACCGATTTCTCAGCTGTCGAGTTGAGATCGAACGGATCAATAACGTACAAGACAATGTGCTTGTCCGTGGTAAACTCGGTTGCTGCGACGGCCAGCGCTTGTCGAGAGTAATCTGATCCGTCTACTGGCACGAGAATTGTATCCGTCATCGATGAAAGTACATTTGGGAAATTTATAAATGTATTTGTAATCTATCTATTTTTCTCAGTCTATTGACTGATAAGTTGTTTTGTTATCAGAATCTTCTATATCTGGTAAAATGATTCGTTCTTCAATGAGAATTATTAATGATGATATGACCATGATTTTATTGAATTATATATCTTTAGTGAATCGCTAGATGGTGGCAGAATGGATTGCTAGATCAAAGGCACTGAAGCAGGAAACTGTCGATGACTTATTTCAAAAGTCTCTCGCTTCATCTCCTTTGAACAAACGGCTCCTCCAACGCTGTTTAGGGTTTCACCAAAGCCGAATACCTTATTCCATCACCGACTGCGATAAGCGCTCGTCAATGGTTACAAGCTCCTGATCGAATCCATCTTCCTGCCATCGCCACGACCCGAGATACGGATGACCGTCGTAGGCACAGATGATGTACGAATAACCCAACCACGTGGCTCGTGCCGCGTCGGTTTTGCTCGGGTGGGGTGGACCTCTAGGATGGCTGTGGTAGAACCCGACAACATCTAGTCCAGCGTCATCGATTACTTCCATGAGCTCTAGGTGCTCCTTAGGATCGATAGCGTACCGATTCTGTGGTGTGTCAGCAGCATTCTCCGCTGGGTAGACATCTAAGATATGGCTCTGAGCCTCGCCATACTCGCCAGCGAGAACACCACATATTTCTTCGTCGTCACCATCGTATCCGCGGCTGACGATTTCGTCATATACATCTTGGGTGAGGGAGATCATTGTTCGTGTAGTAAATCCCGATCAATGATAGTTGTACGCATGATAGAGGAACCAAGAGTAGCCTAATCAGCTGGGAACGGCAACGTGTTCGATCGCGAACCGGGTTGGTACGTCGGCAATCCGTTTGATGGAAGTTTCGAATTGATGGCGGGAAAGCTAGGTATTGTCCACGATAGGACATTCGATAATGAGACGCTGTTTGGATAGCGTGAATTGGAAGCCCTTGTGGGCGCCAGGCGTGATCAGCGTAGTGTCCGATGTGAGTTCTCTGTTACACAGTAAACTGCTGCGAAGCAACGATTTACTGATCCAACGATTGCAAAAGTTGTAGTGATAATATAGTAATCCATTATAATCGAATTTCGTGTTTACCGACTCTGATCTTCGCCGTTTACATTACAATAGTACATATGTAATAGGACCATCTTTTTCGTTGATGTAATCCTTTACTCGTCTCTAAACGGACGAAATCACAATATCATCCATCACTGTGGGAACCTAGATCTATATATAAGAATTCAGTATATCGGAATTAGTATTGGTCTAAAAATTATGAAGTTACCAAATAATATTTTAATAATATTTGAAATATTAAAAAGAAACGAGAAGCCTGTGGACACCTACCGCCGACAGGGTAACGGACGGACCGTCCATCTCAGATAAACCCCACCAACGCGGCGAGTGTCGCCAGATTCTGCCGAAATCTGATTGCCAATCAGAAATATGACGTTTTTCCGGTGACGATAGTGTCCTATTGTAGTCGCCAGACTACATCTGGTTGGCAGCCAAAAGACTCTAGCTTCTGCTAATGGCACCACTCATTGAATACGTTCGAGTATTGTAGCTCTATACGACCACCGCTATGAGTGGTCTGCGTACGTTCTGAATGTGAAGGCGGTGCAGTTCTGGCTCGAGGCATAAAACTAAATGACGCGACGTCTCTTCTGTAATATGCGTACGCTGGGTATATTCAAAGTTGTGCAGATCACTCTCGGCGGTGATCGTACGGACGGAATTAAATCGGGACGGGTAGGTCGATTTTGGTCTGTCCGATTTCACGTATCCAGCAAATTTTCGATTTGCGTGATACTTCATAGATAATCATCAAGATATGTGTTTTCAATTTCTTCCTCCAACTCAGTGACGTACTCTACAAGGAGCTCTGGTATTTCGTCAGTGTACCGTTCGCTTGTGAACCGATATGTTGGACCAATAACTGCGATAGCACCAAGAACGCTCCCATCTGGATTTTTCACTCTCCTCCCAACTTCTCGTAACCCATCTACATACTCCTCATCAGCAAATGCTATTCCGCATTCTCGGATTTTCTCAAGATCTCGGAGGAGTTCATCCCTGTCCGTTATTGTTTTTTCAGTCTGTGTTGGTAGCCCCCTCTCATCTAATATTTCTCCAACACGATTCTTAGGATATTCAGCGAGAATTGCTTTACCAGTTGCAACACTATGCAAATAATAATAGATCCCAGCCGAAGTGGACGATTCATTTCTATTATCTTTTTTAGAATTGAATTGACTATCTGGATGAAATGACTCGTGTACAAGGATACCACGTCCGTTATTTTCAACGATGAATTCAACCTCCTCATCTATGTGATTGGAGAGTTCAGAAACTATGTCTTCAACAAGCACGTATGCTTTCTTTCGTGATCTTGCATACTCTCCACGGTTGAGAAATCTCAGACCAATGTGATACACTTCACCCTCCTTCACCAGATAGCCATGATTAATAAGCGTATGTAGGTGTACATGTATAGCACTCTTTGCCATATCTAACTCGGTAGCTAATTCATTTCGTGTCGCACCCCCCAAACGCTGAATGGTGTCTATTATCGATAACGACCGTTCCGTCGTTTTTGCTGTTTGCTTGCCCACACCTCTTTGTCTCACTGTAAAGTGATAAAAGTACGCCTATACTGTCCTTTGAAGTACTAACGTAACATCATAGTTAGAATACAATGACATCATCTACAGAACTCAAGACAGAATCCCCCCGGCGTCGCGCAAACGCGTCCGCGATTTGCTGATACGAGAAGTCGAAGATTTCTCTTGACTTATCCCGGGCCAGTTCACAAACTCCTCTCAGACGAAATACGCAACAACCTCGTGCAGTCAGACGAGAGGATATGTGAAGGATGGTAGGAAAGTTTCCTGAGAAACTCGCTAAAACATAGAGTATGAAGTACGATATGGAATCCCAACGATCGATCTATGACACACCATAAGGCGTAGAAGGGTGATTGCCTTCGAAAGAGGAGGAGCTGATGTAGTAGAACTACAGACTGATATTGCCCGTAGCGATGTTGTTTCACTTCACGCGTTCCAGCGAACAAATATCATGAACGGATTACCATGTCAACACCGAGATTGGAGGGAGAGAATTCAGTACAGAGAAGATATTTTCATTTCGATTTCCGTGTATTCTAACTATGTTGATTATACAATATATTGAATTTAACCGACTATAGTCACTAGATATTTATAAATATAACATATTGGTAGTAGAATATAAATTGGGCAATATATCTAAGTTGGAGAATCGAACTCGCAGACCATCTCCAATACATATATGATATTGCATACGAATTGTAACGACTGCGCGCTACTTACACCGTCGCACGCCACAGCACCCTTGGTGAGCGTAGTGAAACTTATATAGAAGGATGGACTAGAAGCGCATACATGGGAACCGGACTGCAAACTACGATCGTTAGTCGCCTCTCAGAGACACAGTTGCTCATCATAGGTGGTCTCCTCTTGGTTATTAGTACCATCCTCGCTCTGAGTATCGCTCCGATAAGCAACGCTGTTCCAACCGTAATTGCTGGACTCGCATCTCTTGGTCTGGCAGCTGGCGCACTCCTCGTCGGATTGTCTAAAGCTGGAGCCGGCGTATAGAGATCGGGTGTTTATATTCAATGAATGCACAAATATAAAAATTATGTTAATGTATGGATTATTTTTGGTCTGATATATCTCACTTCAAAATCACTCAAAGAAACGTTAGAGATAGCGTCTTCCGCGTGTTGGAACAGGAAGAGAGCACCCCGACATCCGTCAGTGTGCTCGGGATACGGCCCCATCTGAATTGGTTCTTCTCCGAAAAATGACTGCAGTAATTAAGTTCCTTGATGTTCACGTCTCACACCAGGCAGTCTTTCAGTGGACGTACCGCCTCACTGAGGGAGTATCTAACTCGCGGTGAATCATCGTTGACGAACCCACCGTTCAGGTCGGCTCCGGTTAGTACTGGCTGTACGCTACTATCAACCTGGAGCCGAAACTGTAGCTCGGTGTGCGACCATTCGTTCTAGGCTAAGTCGAGAGACAAGCTGATCGTTAAAGCGGTAGTTGCTAGGGTGAGGAGAATCCGGTGGAAGTTTCATGCCATTTCCTACCGGATTCTCACACCGCTAACGAGTATTGATTTTTCGGCTGATTCCAAGTTAGCTTAGAACGGATGAAGCGTAACCTTTCTAATCCATCGAATCTGAAAAGTGGTGTACGAACCTTTCAGCACAGCTGGCGCTGACTGTTCTGATGGGGGTATTTCTCGCTGGTGTAGCGATGGCGCTCACACGCGTAGAAAACAGGCGGTCGTACACGCCACTAACGAGCGAGGGAACTGCCGTCAGCGACGAGACAGGATACGTTTCGGAGGAAAAGCCGTCCGGAGTCATTCGCTGGCTGACGACGGTCGATCACAAGGATATCGGGATACTCTACGGTACGTTTGCCGTTATTTCCTTTGGGTGGGCCGGAATCGCGGTGCTCTTGATGCGGGCGGAGCTCATGACTCCGAACATGGATCTGCTTGCTGGACTCGGTGGAAATACCTTATACAACTCGTTGATGACGAGCCACGGAACCACCATGCTGTTCCTGTTCGGAACGCCAATCCTCGCTGCGCTCGGGAACTACGTTATTCCGTTGCTCATCTACGCGGATGATATGGCGTTCCCCCGTATCAACGCCATCGCGTTCTGGTTGCTCCCACCTGCAGCGCTGCTCATTTGGGCAGGCTTTTTCCTCGATCCTGCAACTGGTGGAGCCATCCAGGCGTCCCAGACGGGCTGGACGATGTACACACCGCTCTCGGTCCAACAAGCTAATCCTGGCGTGGACCTGTTCCTCCTCGGGTTACATCTGTCCGGCGTGTCAACGACTATCGGCGCGATCAACTTCATTGCGACCATCATTACCGACCGAGGGGAGGAAATCAACTGGGCGAATCTCGACATCTTCTCGTGGACGATGCTCACTCAGTCGGGACTGATCCTGTTTTCGTTCCCACTGCTCGGAAGCGCGCTGATCATGCTGCTGTTGGACCGTAACTTCGGGACGACGTTCTTCGCAGTTCAGGGCGGCGGATCGATTCTCTGGCAACATCTGTTTTGGTTCTTCGGCCATCCCGAGGTGTACATCCTTGTGTTGCCGCCGATGGGTGTCGTGAGCCTCATCATCCCGAAGTTCGCGGGACGGAAGCTGTTCGGCTTCAAATTTGTTGTCTACTCAACGCTCGCTATCGGTGTCTTGTCATTCGGCGTGTGGGCCCACCACATGTTCTCGACCGGGATCGATCCACGTATCCGGCTCAGCTTCATGGCGGTCTCGATGGCGATTGCTATCCCGAGCGCGGTGAAGGTGTTCAACTGGACCACAACGATGTGGGACGGGAATATACGATTAACCGCGCCGATGTTGTTCTGCATCGGCTTCGTCTCGAATTTCATCATCGGTGGCGTGACCGGTGTCTTCCTCGCTGCCATCCCTGTGAACCTCGTGCTCCACGACACCTACTACGTGGTCGGGCACTTCCATTATATCGTGATGGGGGCGACTGCCTTCGCTGGCTTCGCTGCTTTATATTACTGGTATCCGATCTTTACTGGTCGGATGTATCAGCGGACACTTGCGCGGTGGCACTTCGGACTCTGGATGCTCGGGACCAACATCACGTTCTTCGCAATGCTGTTGCTTGGGTATGAAGGGATGCCACGACGGTACGCAGCGTATGCAACCTCCAGCGGAGCGCCGTTTTCAATGCTCATTCAGCACCTCCATCAGATCGCAACCCTCGGCGGGGTCCTCATCGGCCTCGGGACACTCATCTGGCTGTGGAACATCGTCGTCTCGTGGTATGAGGGTCCCGAAGTCGGGGAAGACCCGTGGAACCTTCGAGAACGCGGCATGGAATCCAGCGACTCGCTGACAAACTCGCCACCCTCTTCGTTCCTCTCGTAACTATTCTTGTCATCACGACGGCCCTTGGGACGTTGATGATAGGAGAGAGTCCGACGACCGCGTTGTTGACCGGGCTAACCGTGTTGATAGTTTCCCGTCCATGCGCACTTGGGCTTGCGACACCGCTAGCCATCGCTTCGGGTGTCGGGACGGCTGCCCGTCGCGGAATTATCGTCGCCGCAGAAACCATATTCGAAAATGCTTCTGGGGTCGATATCATCGCGCTCGACAAAACTGGCTCCTTGACGACAGGGACGATGAGTGTAGTGGCAGTCGAACCTGCCAACGAGCTATCTATCGAAGATGTCCTCCGGAGGGCAGCTTCCCTCGAGCGGTTCTCAGAACATCCAGTTGCGAGTACAATCGTCGAAGAAGCATCCAATGTCGAAGGCAAAAAAGGCGACACGGACACGACTGTCGACGAGTTCGAGCGCCACCGGCTCGGCGTCAGCGGCCGCGTTGACGGTGAGGAAACGCTTGTCGGCCATCCAGCGTTATTCGATGAATATGAATGGAGCCTGCCAGCGACCCTGGAAAAAAATGTCGAACAGGCATACGCTGATGGCGACGTGCCGGCCCTTGTCGGCAGTAACGGACATGTCCAGGGCGTAATTACCGTCGGCGATGCTCCACGACCAGAGTGGAAAGCCGCTGTCGAGACGCTATCACAGGGTCGGGAAATCGTCGTGATCACAGGCGACGAGGGGGCGGCGGCCGATCGCTTTCGTGATGCTGAGGGAGTTGGCGAGGTATTCGTAGGTGTTCCATCTGAAGCCAAGGCCGAAACGATCCGTCGGCTCCGTTCCCGGGGAACGGTCGCTATGGTTGGTGACAGGAATAACGATTCCCCTGCACTGGCGGTCGCGGATATCGGAATCGCTATGGGAGGAACGCAACTTGCGACCGACGCTGCTGACGCGGTAATCATTTCGGACGATCTCGAGGCAGTTGCGGAAACCTTCGCGATCGCTGCCAAGACTCACCGACACATCCGCCAGAACCTCGGCTGGGCATTCTGTTAGAATGCTGTAGCGATTCCACTCGCAGTCGCCGGTCTATTGAATCCCTTGTTCGCCGCCGTCGCGATGGCGACCAGTAGTGCTCTCGTTGTCGCTAATTCCACGCGATCGCTAATCGATGCTGATCCCGTAGGACTGCTCAATTGGAGAATTTCCAAAGGAAGTAGTGGTCAATGAATAAGTATGATGGCCCAGCCAACGTAGCTACCGTCACCTTCTTGACTGGTTTGTGTACCGAGAACAGCGAAAGTGTTCTTTTCTGTTCTGAGTCTGATAATGGTTAGCCTGTCGGCGTAAAGTGTTGGCTCTGGCGGCTAAGCAAGCTCCAAGTGAATCGAAACTCCTTATTTCAGTGTCCGATTTGAACGGATATGGGTCAAATTAGAATCGTCTGGGGAATCGGAAATGCTTCAACCGAGAAGGCATCGTATGATGCAGCGCTAGCAGCTGCGAACGTTCATAATTACAATTTAGTTAGTGTCTCTTCAGTCATTCCAAGCGATGCTGCTCTTGATGTTATCGGAACCGCTCCCGATTTGGGAACAGTCGGCGATCGTCTGACTGTTGTTCAAAGTCGGAAAACGGTCAAATCTGGTGAGACAGCCGCTGCTGGGATCGGATGGGCATGCAGTAAATCCGGACGGGGTATTTTCTACGAGTCAACAGGCGATACAGAGAATACTGTCCGTGAGCGCATCAAGACTGGTTTGACTGCTGGGAAGGACCATCGAGACTGGGAATTTCTTAGTGATGGAGATGAAGTCGTCGCTGAGGCTGACCCTGATGTTGAAAATTACGCTACTGCCGTCGTACTGGCGATTTATGGGCAATCCTCCCCTATTATGTAGTGCTCTAAATACGGGAGATCACCGTGATCTAAAAATGCGCCTCTCGATAGGTTTCTTCGATTTTGTTTTCAAGTGACGTGACATAGTCATCCAGAATGTTTGGAATTTCATTGTTGAATCGTTCATTCTGGAATCGGTATGTCGGACCAATAACTGCAATCGCGCCAAGAATACTCCCCCCCGGGTTTTTTACGATCCGACCGACTTCTCGTAACCCATTAACATATTCTTCGTCAGCAAACGCAACTCCTCGTTCCTTAATCGCATCCAGAGATTCAAAGAGCGAGCCTTGATCGGTAATTGTTTTCCCAGTCTGTTCTTGTAACCCCCACTGGTCTACTATCTCCTCAACACGATCCCTTGGGTATTCAGCAAGTATCGCTTTTCCAGTTGCGACACTGTGAAGATAATAGTAGATACCAGCAGCTGTAATCGATTTGGACGTGTGAGAATCCTTTGAGTCAAACTGACTATCCGGATGGAATGATTCGTGAACAAGAATACCCCGTCCGTTGTTTTCAACGACAAATTCTACCTCTTCATCAATCTGCTCAGAAAGTTTGGATACAGTCTCTTCAGCAAGAACGTATGCCTGTTTCCGTGACCGTGCGTATTCGCCGTGATTGAGAAATCGCAAACCAACGTGGTACATTTCACCCTCCTTCGTCAGATAGCCATGATTGAGAAGCGTGCGAAGGTGCACATGTACCGTACTTCTCGCCATTGCCAGCTCGGTGGTTAATTCATCTAACGTCGCACCATCCAATCGCTGTATGGTATCTACTATGGAAAGCGAGCGAACAGTTGTTTTGGCTGTCTGATCACCCATACATAGTCTTTCGAATGTCCAAATATAAAGATTCGGGAAAGATGGACTATTATATATTCTAGTTTTGGCGCTGTCACCATTGAGTGATCAACGCCACTACTGAACATCAATTAGTAAAGCACCCGTTTTCGAGAAAGACCAACTGAAGAATCGTTCGACAGCGACAGGAGACCAACCACAGAAAGAGTCGAAATTGATGGGTCAGAACTATCCACACCAATCACCATTGACATCTTCTACTGCTGGACAGGAGCTTCACCTGATAACAATCCAGCAAACATCGTCTGTGTCCTAAAAGAACAGAACTCTTAATGCTCGGTGATACCTAGATATTAGTATCGGCAGATTCAGAACACTTCGTTAGAGGTTGGTCATAACCCAAAATCGCCCTATGAATTAGTGATGATTACTGAAACTTTGTTCGGATCTATAGCTGACAATAATTCAACTAAGGATTCGATGCGGATTACGGTAATCGGTGCTGGTGAGGTCGGGAGAGCGATTGCTGCTACTCTTTCAGACCTTCACAAAGTAGTCATCGTTGAACGTAATCAGCGTATCGTAGAGGAACTTACGTATGCACACGATGTGCTTGCTGTACACGGAGACGGACGTGAGATCAACACACTACAGCAAGCCAGAATCGAACAGGCAGACCTGGTTATTGCGTGTACCGATGATGACGAGGTGAATGCTGTTATCTGTGGCACCGCAAAGCTGGTTTCTGATGCTTTCACTATCGCTCGGATCAGACATCGAACTCTGTATGAAACGTGGGATGGGCATCCAGATGCTTTCGGTGTTGATTATATGATATGCACAAACCTACTGACGTCTGAAGCAATTTTCCGCATTTCTGAGCTTCCATCGGCTCGAGAGGTGGATACCTTTGCTAACGGCCTTGTACGAATGGTTGCATTCGAAATTGGACAAGATAGTCCTATTATCGAACGAGCCGTGCGCGAGATAGACTGTGACAATTCATTAACGTTTGCAGCGATCTTCCGCGACGAGGAACTGCTAATCCCAAGTGGGGAGACAGTCATTCAACCAGATGACCACATAGTAGTTATCGGAAGTACCCAGGCTGTGGAAAATTTCGCCTCTGTGATTTCGAGGTCATTACGGAGTCAGACAGACGATATTATTATTGCTGGAGCAACTAAGGTCGGAATTCAAACGGCTAAGCTTTTCGAAGAACATGGATATAACCCTCGTTTAGTCGAACAAAATAGTGAGAAAACCCGTGAAATTGCCGAAGCACTCCCAAACACGACAGTACTTCATGGCGATCCAACTGATATGTCTTTCTTAAATCGGGAGAAGATGGGGGAAGCTGATCTGATGATTTCTGCACTGGAACATGATGAACAAAATCTACTCGTAACGTTGGTAGCACGTCAGCTTGGTGTTGACGAAACAGCAGCTGTCGTCGAGAATTTGGAGTATACCGGATTATTCGAAACAGTTGGTGTCGACGTGATTGTCAACCCACGTGATGAAACCGCTGAAGAAATCGTCCGGTTTACTCGACTGAACCCTACTGAGAATATCGTTATGCTTGAACATAACCGTGCGGAAGTGATTGAAGTTGAGGTTGCTCAGGATAGTATTCTCACAGACCACAAAATCGCGAATTCGATAACTGATCTTCCAGATGGAGTTGTTATTGGAGCGATCGCTCGCGACGATGAACTCGTGACTCCACGAGGCTCAACGATAATCAAATCAGAAGATAATATCATTTTGTTTGTAGATACTGATATACTCGACGAGGTTACTGAATCGATTTAGATACAACATTCACTACAGTTTGAAAGCTCCAGCTACGAGTAATGGGAAGACCAGTGTCGCCTCTGCCTCGATCTGCGTGTAGTTCGCTCGCTCTTCCTTGATTTTGCCCCATGAGACTGCCTCGTTCGGCGCTGCACCCGACAGCGACCCATCTCCCTCCATCCCCGTCGAGATGTAGACGACGTAATCCGCCCCGCCGCGGAAGAGATTCGTCATGATCGCATGGTGTTTTGGCACCCCACCACCGACCGCGATGAGTCCCGTCGTGTCCGCGAGCAACCCGTCCTCGATGAGTGAATCGTAGTCATCCAGAATCTCGATTCCGACGTCTGAATCATAGCCCTGGCGATAATAGTAGAGGAAGTTCCCAACCTCGGCGTCCGTCAGTGCTGGACAGTACACCGGCACGTTGTTGTCCGCTGCTTGCTTCAATACTGAGTCTTCGTCGTCAAGCGTCTCACCTAACTCACGTGCGAATGCCGTCGGTGTCCGAACTTTCTCCTCAGCGAAGAAGTCGTCAAAGAAGTCGTACAGATACTCCTCTAACCACACATACCGATCAGACGGGACGAAAAGATTGCCAAGCCGATTGATGCCCTGTTCTCGGAGTGCTGCCTCGTCTGCGTCCCAGTCTCCCATCTTAAACGGTTTTGCCGTTTTGATGACGTCCTCAGTTAGTGCTCCGGATGTCGTGATGAGAACGTCCACGTACCCTTCTCGGACGAGGTAGGCAACGGCCTCGCGCAACCCCGACGAGATGATATTTGATGTGAATGTGAGATAGATTGTTGCATCCGCTTTTTGCATGCGATCAGCGATGTCGATGGCTTCCGCGAGCTGTGTCGCTTGGAATCCTGTCGTCGCGTAGGAGTCAAGCATCTCCTGGAAGTCGAACTTGCCGCGAAAATCGTAGCCCCGAACGTCAGGTGTGTCAAGGTCTTCCTCACTCTCGGGTACGACGTAGTCGTGTGAATCGTCGTTGTCCATACAAGTAGGTTTTGGGCGGAGGATTTGAAGAATTCGGAATCTGTCGATCGGTTCTCGATACACCCAAGGCCATCAATACTGGATTATTCATTATGCCTAAGCCGAAGGTGGCTGTCCTCCGCCCTAATGATACTCGTATTGACGAGGCTATCCGCTCTCTTCAATCGCTGGGAGTTTCGCCGATCGCTGATCCAATGCTGACTATCTGTCCGACCGGGCAACAGCCTCGTGAGGCGGAGTATTGTATATTCACCAGTGCGACTGGAGTCGAACTCGCTGTGGAGCATGGATGGGTTCCGGATGGGGGGACAGTATGTGCTGTAGGTCGGCAGACTGCGACTGCGCTACGAAATTGGGGATACTCGGTCGATGTTATCCCTTCGACGTTCACTTCTGCGGGGCTCGTTGAGGAGTTAGCGGACAAGGTCGAGGAGCGGACTGTCGAGATCGCCCGAAGCGCACATGGAAGTGATGTCTTGACGCAAGGCCTGGAGGAGGCTGGTGCAGTTGTCCATGAAACGCATCTATACCGCTTGGAGCGTCCGAGTACTGCAGGACGGTCGGTGTCACTTGCAGCAGAGGGTGAACTAGACGGAATACTCTTCACGTCACCGAAAATAGTAGAATACTTCTTCGAGATTGCAAAGGAACGAGACGATACTGCCGCACTACGACGTGGCCTAGCCGGGACGATCGTCGGGGCAATCGGGACACCGACGGAACGTGCTGCACGACGAGAAGAAATCACGGTTGACGTCAAGCCAGATACAGTAGGGTTCAAACAGCTCGCAGAACGGACTATTAGGAAAATAAACAGTATTTGAGAGTAAGACGGGAGTCGCTCGCACCTGTCGTTTTCTGGATCTCCCGAATGAATTCGGGTATCTGTCTTAGAAATGATATTATTCACATAGGATATGACAGAAATTAACATTGGCTGGTTCTCATCACGACGGTCAATAGTGTATACATCGATTGGCATCGTCGCCACGAGTCAGTCGAAAGAAGGCGTTCTCTCAAAACAGAATTTACGCGATTTCGAACCAGAGTTCCTCGACTCGATCTCAACCACCTACAACGGAGCGACGATATACGAACGCTCCCCAAACAACCAGGATTCCATCTTCCCCAAAGCGCTCAACGTAGCCGAAGAGATTAAGATTGGATCCTGTCCGTATGACTCGTCCGACCGGGGTCACTACTTCTTGGAAGCAATGAAGGTCGCATCCCTAATGGCCATCGCTACGTCACTGACCCGGAGCACGAGAACAGTCCACCGATTGGATCCCGAGCCTGGGCAACCGAGTGGGCTCAACTGGTCGATAAAGAAGTCAACCGTGACGTAACCTTCGGTATCCCGGACGCCAACGCAGAGGACGCCGCCACGGTACTGCTCTGCGTTGCAGATGATGAGAGTAACCTCGTCGCGGTACATAAATTCGTGGTTCGCGGGTTTCGGTAGCGGGCTCATCGCGGATAGGACCGGAATTGCATACCAGAATCGAGGAGGTTCGTTCCCACTCGATTCCAATCATCCGAATCGTCTCGAACCGGGAGAACGGCCGTTTCGTACGTTATTCCGGCACTCGTCCAATTTGATACCGATGACTGGGCTGCCTTCGGGACGATGAGCGGCTATATGCGACCACAGGGGCAGGTGCAAATTCTCTCGAACCGTATCGATTACAATCTGCCACTTCAGGCAGCTCTCGATGCGACTCACTGGCGCTACTGGGAGAACGGCCAACTGGCAGTCGAAGCACGGATGAGTGATTCCGTGTCCACGAAACTCGCCCGTCGAGAGTATCAAGTGACGATTCTACGACCCGGAATGTTCGGCGGTGCACAGATAGACTGCAATGATGATGGAACCCTCTCCGGTGCGAGCGAATCTCGTAAGGACGGAATGACCGTTGGTTTCTAGTATCTCGGTACCGCTCTTCCACACTTCGTCGACGTTGGGGCACGAGCGGTGAAGGAATTGGTGAAAAGTACATTGAAGACCCTCACAGCACTTATCGACATCCGTTATCCCAATATCGTGGAATCAGGCCGAATGAGACGGTTATAACGCTCTTCGTGGCGGATTATCCGTATGCGTGAAGTCACCTTGCGAATTCGCCACCATGGTGAACCTGAGAGTGAGGTGAGTGCTCAATTCCCAATGGTAACCATTCAGTCTGTCTCAGCACTCACAGGGAGTACAGCAGAACGCAAACGAATCTATAAAATCATAGGTCCAGAGAAAGACATCAATGAATTCATTACAACATTACAACAGGAAGGAAAAGTGTGCGACGCGAAGCTTCTTTCTCTACCCAAAAACGGTCACGCATTTGTAACGATCTCTCTCTCGATGGCTATCAATGGGATAGCATCATCCAACGACTAACCGACCACGGTGTGTACTACCGTGTCGGTACACGTATTACTGCAGGATGGGAACACTGGACGTTATTCCTTGAGGAAACAGATGAGTTGAGCGCTATCATTGCGGATATCGAGCAGGCTGGAAACGATGTCGAACTAGTAAGAGATATTTCTCTTTCAGAAGTCTCTGGTCGAACACAGCTCTCACTTTCACGGATCGCCGAGGATATCACTGAGCGACAGCGCGAAGTCCTCCTTGCTGCGGTTAATCTCGGTTACTATGGGCCGAACTCGTCGGCTTCGATAAAAGATATCGCACAGTCGATCGGCATTGCGCCGACGACCGCATGGGAACATCTCGCGAGAGCGGAACAAAAGGTGATGACGGGAGTCGCTACAAGCCTCAATACTCAGCAGTGATGTAAAGCAGAGTGGGTCGACCTCCGAAAACTCAGTAGTTCCTCAGGTTGGTGCGAAACTATTCGGGGGGCAGTTCTTCTGCCACCGCAAACAACAGTTAACAAATGATGAAAACTGGAACAGGAGGGTTCGGAATTCAATGAGCTCCTACTCTAAACAAGCATACACCATCCTCGGCAGATCTCGGTGGTGGCAGATCGCTGCTGCAGCCGTCATGATGGCTCTGGTCAGCCCGTATCAGTATGTCTGGTCATCGATCGAAGGTCCATTAGCCGCGGATCTGAGTATCCTACTCCCAGCGCTCGGACTTGTCTTCACATTGTTCGTGGCTTTTCAGTCACTCTCACAGTTTCCAGTCGGCTGGTGGCGAGACCATCACGGACCTCGCCTGATCAGCCTCATCGCCGGCGTCCTCGCGGGCGGCGGCTATCTCGGGCTTGCTTACGCGACAGAGGTCTGGCAGATATATATTCTGTACTCGCTCGGTGCTGTAGGCGTCGGAATCGTCTATACCGTCGCGATCAATACCGCCCTGAAGTGGTTCCCGGATTACCGAGGCCTCACGACCGGCATCGGTACGATGGCGTTTGCCGCTGGGAGCGCATTATTTATTCCATACGTCCGCACGAACGCGACGGTCGCTGGCTATTCGGCTGTGCTCAGAAACATGGGTATTCTTATCGGCATCGGAGTCATCGTCGGTGCTGTCGTCCTCCGTGATCCACCTGCGGACTGGTTCGCCGAATCGACGAACACGGCAGAGACGAGAGCGCACATGACAGCTCAAAATCAACGGGGATGTACATGGCGTGAGATGGTGCGGACCTGGCAGTTCTGGAATTTACTTGTGATGTTCGCGTTCGTAAACACGGCTGGGCTCATGCTGACAGCGAAGGTCGTTTCGTTCGCTCAGCAGTTCGGGCTTGCAGCAATTGTAGGGACTGCCTCGGCCACAATACTCGCTCTTGTCGGCGGGATCAGTCGTATCGTGGTGGGCGGCGTTTCCGATTGGATCGACCGCAAGTGGGCGATCGGCGTTTCATCTATCTTGACTGGAGTTGGCTTGTTCTTGCTCGTCTGGTTCGGACAGATTGGTTCGGGTCTGGGATTCATCTTCGCCGTCATCATTGCGACGTTCTTCTGGAGCCCGCAATTCGCTCTCTTTCCGAGCATTGTCGGTGATTACTACGGCCAGGCACACTCTTCGACCAACTATGCGTTGGTCTACCTCGGGAAAGTCGGCGGGGGAATCTCTGGCGGCGTACTTGCTGGCTCCCTCATCACGATGACCTCCTGGACGACGACCTTCATCGTTGGTGGGGCATTGGCGGTTGTCGCGGGAATCGGTGCATTCCTCCTTCGACCGCCACGAACCGTGAGATAATGCATGATCCAGTCGTACAGTGACCAGAGAGCAACAGAAGCAGTCTCCCGGAACCTCGTTTCAAAACGACCCATTTAACCGCTCATCCCGTATACGAACATGACCGTCGTGACTGTCAATGTCTACGATCACAACTCGTATATCCGAAAAACGTTGAGTTCGCTCGCTGGGCAGTCGACCACATCTTCGTGTTCGCTACCGAATGTGCGCTGTCCGCACTATTATGCGAACTAAAAGAGATAGTTACTAGCGCAATTGAGGCATCGACAGAACGTGCTGTCATCAAAATAGGGCGCAGTCGACGTCATATCAGACAGAGTAGATTTTATACAGCTTGCTGACACAACTGGTTGAAGATACTTGTACAAAGAGTGCCTCTTACTACTCATGACCTACTTGGAGAACATCACAGCCGACATCTCCGTCAGATCTTGTCGGAGATCGAAGGAAAAACCGCAATACAACGGGTACTAGCTGATATCGCCTACAAAGACAGCGTTACTCAGCCAATGATTGCAGAGCGGTATGGCGTCACCGAAATACCGTCCGCAACTGGCTGGAACGACTCGAACGGCTCGAAGATGAGCCGGTTGAGGAAGTCGTCTACGATGTTCATCGCTCTGGATACGATGCAAAGCTCACTGATGACCAACAGTTAGAAGAGACCCTTTTGCAGCCACCGACAGACGTTGGCATAAACGCGCCGGCGTGGACGCCGGTGCTCGTCCAGTAGTATATTGCGGAGACGTTTATCGTTGAGTATCATATTCGTTATGTGCGGAAACTCATAAGTGAGGCTGAACTGTCGTATACTGAGGGAGAAAGCTTTTGAAAGAGACAGCTGATGTCGCAGTAATGAGTCGCGGCCGGGAAAAAACGATCAAGTATCACCTTCCAGAAGAAACAATCGACAAGATGCTCCGTGAAGCCGAAGACGATGACCGTCTTCGGCGTATTGGCTTCGTCAAGAACCTCTATCAAGGAGATACAGTCTCGGAAGCTGCCGATCGTGAGGGGCGTTCTCCATCAACTGGAAACCGGTGGGTAGAAGCCTGGAATGAAGGTGGATTTGCCGAACTCATGCCGAGCTACGGGGATGCAAGTTCCCCGAAGCTCAACGAAGACGAACAAGACGAGTTGCTTGAACTCCTCCGCGACGGCCAGCCGTGGAAATCACAGGAGATTCAGCACCTTCGTAATGAAGAATTCAATGTTGAATATCACTCAGATTATCTCGGCAAATTTCTCCGAGATCTTGGATTATCTTTCACAAAACCCAGTTCAAAGCGGCCGTACCGCCCAGATGACCCAGACGAGATTCACGAAGAGCCCATCGATGACGCGCTTGACGAGGACGGAGATGCTGGACCCTATAGCAAACGAGAGGGTGCCGACGAGGAGGGTTGGGTCGTCGACGAGGATGTCTGTACAGATGGAGGAACTGTTATCGGCTTTCTCGATGCATTACACCCATAACTGTACGACAATTCGCGGCGCGTCTGGTACGTTGATGACCCACACATCGAACGACCATTGGTCAAAACCGACAATTCAGCGGGTGGGGATCTACGCCCTCAATGGAGAAAGTTTGGTACGTTCACTGAAAACGAATGGATAGGTTTGTGAGGTGTTGGTGATGATTCACGATCGGAATCCGCTGTCTCATGAGCTCGTCACAGATGTATTTGAACAGGTGACACAACAAGTTAGCTTCGCTAAGAAGTGGGGTAAGAAATTCTTTGACTTTCAAAATTATCTTGATCGTTACAAGACAGTCCGGCCGGAGTATCAGAACGCTAACCCACGTGCTCAAGAGACGTTCACAGACGGATTCGAAAAAAGCTGGGTACTCTGAAAGACGGCAAGTACGCGGTCATTACAATCGAGCAGACACGAAAAGTGATGCAAGCGTATCTCATCCACGAATGATTTCTAAAAGCTGAGCGCCCGACACCGGCAGCGTCGGGCGCATGGGATAGCGTCCAGTTGCTTAGAGGACTGACAGCAGCGGGTGAAACGGTGTTTTTTCGACTGTGGGAGCAATTTCACGAGTAACGCTACAATCCATTTGCTACAGGCACTTCAGAAACTATTCGGTGAGAAGATTACCGTCGTACTGGATAATGCGCTGTACTTCACGGCGAACGTCATGAAAGACTTCGTTGAGGACCCCCGGTTACATTGATCTACCTTCCACGGGGTTCACCGGAGCTGAACTCCGTCTAAGAGTGCTGGCGCCAGTTCATACAATTTCTTGGAAATCGCTCGTTTGCCTATATTTCTGATCTCAGAGGTACGATTTCAGTGGCGTTTGATGCTATCAATCCACCAGAACTGCACAGCTACTTATGCTTCTAAGTATGAGACCACGGCGCACCGCACTCAGGAGACACAACAGAGCTCATTCCGTCAGCAAGTGAGCGAATAGGTACGAGAGATATTACAGACGTTTGACTGTGAGCCAGGTCAATCCAATAACGAAGGTACCGACGCCGGAAACCAACAGTGTTCGTTGGTATCCGAACACCGTTGCAGCCCCGACACTGAGCGGCGGGCCGATCGTCGTGCCGAGTCTGAGAACGCTCGTCCGGATGCTCATGATACTCCCGCGAAACTCGTCTGGTGCTCGTTCGTTGAGTGCAGTATCCGTAATCGGTTCTGCGAGGCCCTGACCAAGGTCGAATAGTAAGAGTGCGCCAGCGACAATATAGATAGAGTCCGCGATGGCGACGGCGGGAGTCCCACGAACCGGGGACAGGCGTCGAAGAAAGTGACATCCAGATGTGCATAAATCTCCTCCAGGCGGGCCTCGTCCTCGGCGGAAAGTCCCACCACCGGCCGCGGCCCGGACCGCCGTTGAGCCCTGCCAGTTTCAAGCCGCGCTTGATCACGGGAGCGTTGCTCCCCGCCGATAGGGTGCTCCCGGTGCCCGGCTCCTTGCGGAGGTCCTCCAACGACCGAAGGCGCGCTGGCATCCGCGGGCCTGGGCCCAGTCCCCGGCGTCGAGCGCGTCGAACAGGCCAGGGCCGCCTCCGGCAGGAAGTCTCCGATGCTGGTCGTGTAGCCGGTCGCCCCCTCGATGGGTAGGGAGAACTCGACAACGTTGTCGACAGTGAACTTCACAGAGACCTCCTCCTCGCGCTTGCTGAGGTGGACGAGTACGGAGCGGGGAACCGTCAGACCGCGCTTGTAGATGACGATCAGAAGGTCGATCTCGTCGCAGATCCGGTGTTAGTAGCCGGCCAGCCCCTGCTCGTGGTTGTAGGTGTGGTTTGGGTGCATGCTCTCAGTCTGTCCAAAACGACGACCTCGTAGGCCTCAGCCAGATCCTTGATCTCGGGGACGTTCCCGGCGGCGCCAGCGACGTCGGTAGCGTCGTCGGCCGTCGCCTCGACGTGAGTCTCAAAGATCGCTTTCCACTCGGCGTCGATCAGTGAGTAGTACTCGCCGGTGTACCGCAGGAGACGAGCAGATCCGTCCCCGCAGCCTCCAGCGCGGCGAGGTTCTCGTCCAGCGCGTCGTGATCGATCGCGTGTCGTCGGCGAAGGGGACGACGGTGGTGAACCCGATGGTTTAGAAGTAAATGAGCAAGTGACTCCTGTCCATAACTCCTAAAAATCTACTTTTATTGGACTATTATATAGTCATTTATGAATTGAGATTCTTTGAATTTCACTAGTGTGAGCAGCGTATGCTTGATAGCAGTGCTGATTTATGACCTGGTATCAGCTGAGACCGAATCGAGTACAGGGGTTTTGAGATACCACTAATAACGGCGCTCCGTCAAAAGGAGCATGTGTCAGATTAGTTAACAAGACTGGCGGACACGCCCACTTTCTATCTAATAATCTCATATCAGAGATACTAGTTGGATCAACTCAGTGCTCTTCGGAGCACCCAGTTTAACCCCGATTTAGCAGTGCCATATATTCTGTGACGATCGATATTATTAGACTGAAACAATGATCGAACTGTTGGGATTACAAGCGTAGGTCTGTAATTCCAGTCCTACTTATTGAATCGGGTACACTCGGAACCGCGAATAACAACAGTTCACTTGTTATGATGATTGGGTAGCGTATACCAGATTAGATCGCTAGTCCAAGTATACGGGACTTTTATAAGTGTCGAGTGGCCTGCTACATCTACCATCATTTCCTAAGCTACTAAGCTAGAATCAGCACTCTGGCTCTGTTGTTACTCTCATCTATTGATATTCAATTGAGGGTTTCTACCATGCACTCACGACCGATACAAAGAAAGAAATCGCTCTGCGAAATCGCACGATGACAAAAGGATTTCAACAAGGCCAGTATTCCAGAGTTCAAACAGTGAATTCACCAGCTAAGAACTCTCCCACTACACCGGGGAGACACGTATTGAATCCGTGAGTTGGCCGGAAAAGTGCCTCGTACCTTATCTCTAGTAGGGCGCGAGTTAGGGTCTCATCACTGCTCTCCATTTCTAGATATCGGTTTGAAGCATCGTCGTCAACCATTTAAACGTCTGGACGACAGAGCATCATTCAGTCAATTATTTTCCCGAGTGCATCTACAACATGGTCAGCGTGGTTTTTATCGATGATTAGTGGAGGTAGAAGTCGTACGACAGTCCTGCCTGCAGGCAGTGCAAGGACACGATGATTTATCGCCAGCTCCTGTAGGATACGGTTGGCTCCACGTTTAACCTCAACACCCACCATCAACCCCTCGCCGCGGATATCCCGGACTCGATCACCGAGTTCCGCCTCTAACTGCTTCTGCAGGTATGTTCCGATCTCGGCAGCATGGATGGGGAGGTTTTCATCGGTAATCGTCGATATTGTTGCTTCAGCTGCCACTGAGATAAGAGGGTTCCCGCTGAATGTCGACGCATGGTCGCCATATTCTTCTGCAATCCAGTCGCGACAAAGCGTTGCACCAATGGGCAATCCGTTTCCGAGTCCCTTTGCACTTGTGAGTATGTCTGGCACAACGTCTACACGCTCACAGGCCCAAAGTTTGCCTGTCCGACCCAACCCCGTTTGAACCTCATCCAGAATTAGCGCTGCTCCAGCTTCTGTGGTCGTCTCACGGATAGCCTTCATAAAATTGGGAGAGGCAGGGTTGATGCCTCCCTCGCCTTGGACGGGTTCGATTATGACAGCCGCTGTATTGCCATCAATTGCCGTCGTTATCGCGTCAACATCGCCATATTGGACGAACTCTACGTTCTCAAGAAGTGGCTCATAAGGATCTTTGTATTTGTCCTTCCACGTAGTGGAAAGCGCGCCCATTGTACGACCATGGAATCCCCCTACTGTGGTGATGATTTTCGTGTTACCGGTGGCTGCACGAGCAAACTTCAGTGCAGCCTCATTAGCCTCGGTTCCGGAATTACAGAGCCATACCTTCTCGATACCACCGGGCGCTACATGTCCCAGTGTTTCGTAGAGCTGACTCCGCACTGCAACGGGATACGAGCCTTGCACATAGGTCAGATCCAAAAGCTGTGTTGTGATGGCATCTGTAACTCTATCGTGGCCATGACCCAACGGGACACAGGCGTAGCTCGCACCCATATCGAGGTATTCGTCCCCGTTGTCATCGTAGAGATACGGACCATCCCCTTCAACGATCTCGATAGGTTTCTCAGAATACACGAATCCACTCATGGTCAGCTATCACAGATACTACTCTGAAACGTGCTGGGAAATATCTGTCCCACTCCGCTACAGCAGCAATTCTGACAGACCTCTATCGAACGGTCTAATTATTCCTTGTGTTGTCTTGACACACATCCGCTACGCTTATTGGTAACCCCTTCCAAGAATTAGACTCATATGGGTATGGGTAACTTCGATGAACGCGAGTTTGAACGCCGTGAGAAGAAACTCTCCGAAATTGAATTAGACTCCGAAGAGCAACCGACGGAATATCAGGGTCAAATAACGTTTGACACGGAGGACACTACGGAAGCGTTGCTCGATCGTCTAAAAGAGATGAAGTCCAAGGATGACTGATAAATGATCAAGAAATAAAACAATTGTCCCAACTCGAGTGGATTGATACTGGGCTGGGGTTAAGTTCGATACAAGGTTAGTTGCCATATGGAATCCCTCCTGCTTGATTCAGAAGCAACACAATCAGTTCCGATAGAGGCAATAAACGATGCCGTAGTAGAAGCATTCCAAGCCTACGAACGAGGGACTGTGGTTATGCCACCGAAGTCATATATCGATCTGCCCCAGTATAATGGTGATTCTCGGTCAATGCCTGCATATGCGGGGACTGATTCGTGAGAGGGTGCTGCAATTAAAGGGGTTAACGTCCATCCAGATAATCCATCAAACAATAACCTGCCAACGGTAATGGGGATAATTATCTACTCCGATCCAGAGACGCTTAGTCCGTTAACTATCATGGACGCCACCGTTCTTACTCGGAAACAGACTGTGGCAGCTGCGGCCGTCGCTACAGATCATCTCGCGGTTGACGATGTTCACAGTTTAGGCCTTATCGGTGCTGGAACGCAATCGTATGCACAATTTGAAGCTCTCATCCAAGTCCGGCCAATCAACAAGGTCATCGTGAATGATGTGGACGATGACGCGGTAGACACATTCATTGACACGTATCCTGATTTCGAGATTCAGGCCGGTACCGTTCATGAAGCGGCCGCATGTGATATTGTCTCAACTGTTACCCCTGCTGAAGAACCAATTGTTCCGCTTAGCGCGGCCAATCCTCAAACACACATTAATTCGATCGGTGCCGATGCCGAAGATAAACAGGAACTCAATACGAATATTCTCACTGGAGGGTGTGTTTTCGTCGATAGTTTTGACCAAGCAATTCACGCAGGTGAGATCAACGTGCCGTGGGGTCGAGGAGATCTTGATGAAAATGATATCTACGCCGAGCTTGGTGAGTTAGTAAGTGCAACCGATGGGTTGGCAATACCACAAAATGAACTGACGATATTCGACAGCACCGGTCTCGCGATTCAAGATGTCGCTGCCGCGCATATCGCATACGAATATGCAACCGGACTAAAGGATATCCCATCTACGATCTTATTCTCTAAATGATATCTTCTGCGCTGCTCACGTCGCGATTTACCGTGCGTTGGGATATTATGGACCGTGGGTCACCCGTTCTTGTGAGACTAATAGCCCCATAGATTTGTCGAACAGGCGCACCGCAGGATGTGTCATCCAGCCGGTATCCCTATCTCCTCCGTTACAGGTGAGATTCGGGAGTCCCTTCTGTCGGATGTTCTCAACTCCATTCACGTCAGCAATGGCGACCAATCCACAATCTTCGTAGACGTACAACCCACGCTCGATACGCTGGCTATCGTCCGTGATCCCTCACGAGGTGCACGATTTTGACGTGTCATGTTCGCTCACGTGATCGACGCTGATGCTGTGTTCGGCAGCTTTGTATTCCACCATCTCGGTGAATCGGTCGAACGCCAACCCGTGCAAATCGAGGTTGCCGTGGTCGCCTCAATTAGTACCATCACTGAAACCAATCAGGTCGCCCACGGCGATCGTCCCAGCATTTCAGGTGGCACTTCGGCCACCACATCCTTCGAAACAGCGTGGAAGAAGTGGTGGCAGCGTTCGCGGCGTTTCCGGTCCAGCCGTTAGCCTCACGAGAATCGCTGTCTTCGCACGTCATTCGCACCTTCTGGAAGTAGTAATCGTCCTCCTTGAGTTAACCACCAGGATGCAGCAGGAGTCGTCACCGACTGCAACTGCCGGTAAATATAGATATCGGGTCGATATCCGCCACCCGGTGGATCGCCAACGTCTCGTCGATAATGCATATGTTTCACACGTGGATCGACATATGAACGGCAAAGCGGAAGATCGACTTGGAAACGACTGCGATTTTCTCAGATACCGACGGTGATCATTTAGTGCCCGGGTTGGTCGGCTGGCGCTTCCATGCTCTTGATCCGGAGGATGAGGATGTTGTTGGTATCATCCTTGTCCTCGAGAACTCCGTTGATGACCAGTTTCGATAGCGGCGTCGGCCGACGTTAACTTCGTCGCCCTCGGAGAAGCTACGGATGGAACCCTGGAGGTGGATTTCTGCACGGCAGAGTTCGGGGTGGTGGACGCTTAAGAGGTCAATTTCCCCGACATTGGCGTTCTCGACGGTTTCGCCGTCGTGGAAAAGTGGGACTGACGCCGGCTCTTTCATCTGTTCGACATCTAGCGCCTCGTAGGCATTCGCAGTGGGTTTGTATCCGCCCTTCGGCCCGGGACGCCCTCGACCAACTGGAGCACCTTGAGGCTCTGCATCTGGTTTCTAATTGTACCAGGGTTACGGTCGACTTCAGCGGCAATATCCTCGCCCTTGACGGCGTCCTCCGTC
This sequence comes from Halocatena marina, assembly GCF_023276375.1. Lineage (GTDB taxonomy): Archaea > Halobacteriota > Halobacteria > Halobacteriales > Haloarculaceae > Halocatena > Halocatena marina. Next base: position 68,820 of record NZ_JALLPK010000003.1, read on the forward strand.
TCAGGATAGAGATTAATCAACGCCGTAAGAATAGTTTTCTGATTCGACGTAAGCTCGACCGACGACATACGATAGCCTTGGGTGAGCAACCGATTAAAGGTGTATGAAAGAAGAACACCTCGAAAGCGATCTAGGCGGCGACAACCGAAAACGAATTTGTGGCTCTCGCTCCCCGATCACGTTATCGAAGGCGAGCACATCTTCAGAACCGGTGTCGAGACTTTATCGATTAAATCTCGCATCCAATTCTCTGCCAACGACCACTCCCTCGGAATACCCGGCAACCTCGCCGACGAAATCAAATTCGTGCGGGTGAAGGACTCAATGATGGCTTCCTGGTCAACGTCGATGTCTGCTTTCACCTTGTTACAATCATCTCCATCCGTGTTCGGTTTAGCCGAGAAATTGGGAGATAGTGCATCGTTGACGAGGTTAGTGGTGTAGACCAGTGGGAGGTGATCACCGAAGACGTGAAGCCACTGAGCGTGAAGGGACGAGAGTTCTTCTGGGAACTCTCGCTCCCGACGTCGTATGATGTGCTCTGTTGAATAGCGGTGCTAGTCGGGATGGTCGAAATTTGAGCCACCCTGTTGGCCGCTGACGCTAGTGATCTCGAAGTCGGTGTCGTCTTACTGTGGCTCATAAGCCGCTATTCAACAGAGCAGTATGATGAGTTGTTGGAGTCGTAACTCAACGTGGTAGAGACCTTGACCGAGAAAAATGGCAAAGCTCGAACTGCGATCGAGGAACGCACTGGGTTTTCTTCAGAGATCCAAGTGCTGATGACCATCCCATATGTCAGCTACTTCCCAGCGTTACTGATCTACGCGAAACTTGAAGAAGTCGATCGGTTCGACACTCACTGGGAGGTTGTGGGTTATATGAGACTGAATCCGACGATCCGCAAGTCGTCCGACTCGTGGATCAACGGAGGTGTCTCGAAACACGAATCTGGACGGGTTCGGTGGTCCAAGTTCAGAGTGCGTACACAGCGGTGTACAACAGTAAAAGCGAGTCTCTGATCTGGTTCTTCTACCGGTTGAATTAGTCGAATGAATTTGAAGAAGGTGATTGTCGCAACGGCACAGAAACTACTCGACATTCAGCCGCCGCTCACGCATTCAACAATTCCCTCGCAAGAGCGTAGCAGATTTTCCCATTGAGTCAGTAGATGCTCGAATTCGGCGAGTCTCTTCGAAATGTCTTGGCTCGGCATCGCTGGATCGTCAGTCGAATCTTTCTTAGATCCACCATCCCTCGCTATTTATAGCGGGTCTGACTATGTCGCAGATGTCATCGTGAACTTTTTCTGATTGAACCGACAGTATAAGAGCGCCGATCGCCAACATCTGCGTATGGCGTGGTTAGAGCTTTCCATGGCTCAAAAGAAAATCCTAACTGCACTGATACAATTGTATGAACAGGATAAAGGATATATAAAGAGTGAACTCATCGCTGAGAGCACCGGATTCGAATCTGATAGCGTGCACTCGCAGATGCAGGAGCTCAAGAAGTTACAACTTGTCAAAGGTGTGATTGGACCGGTGGGTGCTTACAAGCCTACTGTTGGCGCATATGAAGTGTTGAACCGCGATGAATCGCAGAACACACCTTGATTTCACTGGTTCATAGCCATTTTTTATGTTGTGAATCCACACATCAGGACAAGTCCACGGAGCTCATCATATTGAGCTCGTACAAGCACTGTGTCGCCGAACGTGCTCTTGATTATCGAAATGACGGTTTTACAATCTATCGTTTTCGGTCGTGAGTTCCATCAATCCGCGTGTTGTACGCGTGATTGATGGGCCGGAACTTCCGATGTTTGATTAAGAATCTCACAGTGTTTAGGGGAGATAGTGGGATCGCTTCTATGGCATAGATTATTGGTGGGTTAGAGAGAGTTTCGAAGATGGGGTTGAGCGCTTCTTCTCCTGGTTTCGGAAAACCTCACAGAGGAGATAGAACGCTCGTAGATGCGTTGTGAATTTTTTGGAGTCGATACGATGCGGTGAGAGCCACCGTTGCGTCAGCGACGCGCGGGTCTCGAAGGTATTCATATAGGTATCTCTATAAACGTACTCACCGTCGCCGTGGATGATATATTCATGGTTGAATGCGTCGTTCTCGTCTAGCGGTTCGTACGCTCGAAAACCGTCGGTATCGACAGTCAATAACTCCTACTGACCGACCGCCTGCAGGAGTCAAATCATCGATATGTCGACGGCTTTCATCGGGATCACGGACCGCTCACCGCCGCCGCGATTCGCGAGAATAAATATGGGGAGTTTGTCCTCAGCGTACGTTTCACGTCCACGCGTCAACAGCCCACTTGAGCGCGATCAGCAGTCTCTCTCGCAGTCTTTGAGTCCGGCTTTCACGTAGAGTTCGTCGATCCGTCGGCAGCACTTCCCTTTGGAATTTGAATTATATGCAGCAAGTGCCAAACGACACTCCGGACGCTTCCCGCCGATCGGCGCGACTACTACGACGAAGTGGAGGTCCAGAACCGGAACAGCGAGTAACTCGCCACGATTAGTTTCGTCGGCTGTGTGGTCGTGCCGGACGGCATCCCAGGGTCACAAGTCGTGGATTGCACTTCATATCATTACGGTCGTAGTTGCGGTGGTCTGGCTATAGCTAGCGGCAAGGGTCGACGGGATTCTCTCTCGTCAGGGTCGCGGCGGAATCCTCAGTTCGCCATCGACTTCGTAGAGATAGCCCTTCAAAAGCAGTTGTTTGATGTGGGCCCGTGCATCAGTCTGTTCGACATCTTGCTCTATAAGATAGGTGATAGCATCCTTTTGGGTGATGCTCTGGTCATTCCCGGCCGCGTCGCGGTACTGCTCGATGTGGTTGAGTGCGTCTTCCTCACCGGAGCTGATCGGTGTCCGTGAATTCTCCATTGCAGGATGTATGTACGTCCCCAGAAATATATTCGCTGTCTCTCCGACGACTACATCGCCTGTACAGACCGTAACCGAATCACGATGCGTCATCCGCGGAGGATTTCAATATCATCCATCCTGACCACATATTTGTTTCAAGACAGACAAATACGTAAGTGAAAATATTATTACTCGACGCTATCAACCTCCTGAATACGCCCAATCATCGACCAAGTATCCTCATCTGGTCCCTTTCGGCCGACAAGAACGGATTCATTATCTTCACTCGACACGATCCGAGATAGGTTTTGGTCATTTTCACGGGTCCCTTCTGCCTGAAATTCCTGCTGGAAAAACTCCGCCTTGGATATCTGGAATATTATTTGCGTTCCATCGTGAAGTATTATCTTGACGGGACCAGGACTGAGGTTATGAATTCGTTTAGCAACGGGGTTGAGATCTGCCATAAGCTACCTACAAGAGGGTATAGTAAATCGTGTCGATTTGTGATAACTGGTATCATTGTTACTCGTTCACACTCCAACAGAATGTCTGGATTGGGGTTTATCTTCTTCGAAGATCTTCGCCAAACCTCTTGTAGTGAACGGAAGGATGCTGAGTTAGTCCGGACCCACTATAGTAATCCCGATGAGAAGCACATTCTGAAATCAAGAGCCGATCATCTCAATTCTCCGAGATAGGTGACAGATATATAATTCAAACTTTATGCTCCAGCGGTTCTACTGTTAAGAACCAATGGTTTGGTCTGTCCGGCTCGATGACGAAGAGCACGAAACAGAGCAATCTAACGACGAAATTGAAGGTACTACCTGCCCAAGATGTGGTTCAGACAAAATTATCCAACAGTCTAGCCGAGGGGAGCGGATCTGTGAAGAGTGCGGGCTCGTCATTGAAGAGGACTTGGTAGATTCTGGCCCAGAGTGGCGGGCATTCAATCATCAAGAACGACAGGAAAAGTCCCGTGTCGGGGCCCCGACCACCAGCACAACGCATGATAAGGGTCTGACCACCCAGATCGACTGGAAAGACAAAGACGCGTATGGGCGAGCAATCTCGTCAAAGAAGCGGTCGCAAATGCACCGCCTACGGAAATGGCAGGAGTGAATCCGGACGAAGGATGCTGGGGAACGGAATCTCCAATTTGCGCTCAGCGAGATTGACCGGATGGCGAGTGCACTCGGTGTCCCGCGAGACGGTCGTGAGGTAACGAGTGTCATCTACCGCCGGGCATTGGATGAGGATTTGATTCGCGGACGGTCGAAGGCGTGGCCACGGCTGCGCTCTATGCGGGCTGTCGGCAGGAAGGTATCCCGCGGTCACTGGAGGAGATAGCGGAGGTTTCACGTGTTGAACGCATCGAAATTATCGAAGAGACTGCTGATCCGTTACTGTCGGGCCGAGGACCATCCGGATTCGCTGCGACTGCGATTTATGCCGCCGCAATGTTCTGTAACGAGAAACGCACACAGCACGAGGTATCGGACGTGGCGCAGGTGACCGAGGTGACTATTCGCAACCGATACCAAGAACAGATCGAGATGTTAGATATACATCACTAGAAATGGCTACGAAATTCATCCGAGAGACATGATCAAACCCACAGCCGTCTCGGTACGCGACCTTGCGTGTGAAATTATGACTGGAGGGCAGACTCCTCTAAATTTCCTTGAGTCAGTTCTTGATCGTATTGAGGAAATCGATGAGTTGAACGCGTTTATTACGGTAACCGAAGAATCGGCACGGAACCGTGCTCAAATGGCCGACGGTGCAGCCGAACGTGGTGACGATCTCGGCCCACTCCATGGCGTGCCGGTCGAAATCAAGGACCTTCGGACTCGAAAGGCGAGGGTCCGGCATACGATGGGACTCGCACCGTTGACTGATAACGTGGCCGACGACGATTCCATCACGGTTGAGCGGCTGGAAGCCGCAGGAGCAGTGGTCGTCGGAACGAGCAATACGCCAGCCCTCGGTCACATCATCAAGACGGAGAACAAGCTTGTCGGAGTGACTCCGACACCGTTCGACCATGACCGGTCCGCTGGTGGGTCTTCCGGAGGGTCTGTAGCGGCGCTTGCGGCCGGTGCGGTACCGCTCGCGACCGGATCAGACATCGGTGGCTCACTCCGAGTGCCCGCCTCCTGCTGTAACGTCGTCGGGCTGAAGCCGACGTTCGGACTCATCCCCGAGCGCGTCCCCCGTGATGGCTTTAATACACACTCTCCGTTTTTTGTTGGTGGACCAATGCCACGGACAGTCGAAGATACGGCGGTTTTGCTTGATGTCCTTGCGGGCCAAGATGACCGTGATCCATTAAGCGTTCCTCAACCAGAGACAGACTACACGGGAGCGACTGATCGACCAACTAATGAGCTATCAGTTGCGTATAGCCCGAATCTGGACTTGCAGCCGGTCTCACCGGTGGTGCGTGAAATGGTCGACGACGCTGTTACAGAGTTGGCGGCTGCTGGCGCTACTGTTGATACTGTCGACATCTCACTGCCGTCTTATGAGGACCTGTCGATGGCGTATGTCACACAGGTTGGCGTCTTTTTCAGTGCGTTCGCCAAACATCTCGGAGACCAATACGGCATCGACTTTGCGACCGCCGACGTCGAAGACACAGTACATTCGACGATTGCATTAGGAACGGAAACAGACGCTGCCACCGACCGGTTACAGAACGTACCTCGCACTGCTGCATACGAGGAAATTCAGGACACATTGGCTGGCTACGATGTCCTCGTGACACCAACTCTTACTGTTCCACCATACAGTAAGCGTCTCGCTGACGGCTATCCAACGGAGATTGACGGACACTCAGTGATGGGTGTCCCGACAGACGTCATGTTGACATGGGTGTTTAACATGACCGGCCACCCTGTGGCATCAATTTCCGCCGGAATTACCGACGATGACCTCCCTGTTGGAGTGCAGATTGTTGGCCGACAATTCGCCGAGGAAGACATCCTGAGCGTCGTCTCTGCGATGGAGCGAGTCCAGCCCCGAACAGATCAGTATACTAACACGCAAATAGAGTGTCATTATTGGATAGTCTAGTGTTCGGAGTTGCTTGGGAGCTTCTCGAAAGCCAAGATAGTACCTATATAGACTTTCACACGAAATACACGGAGGATCAGTCGAGCATCAAACAATTCCCCGATATCCTGGGAAGATAACTGTACAGGTCGCCCTGTTGATCGGGACTACTATCGGAGTCATGGTGAGATATTCACTAAGTGTAACAATTCCATCAATATTTGATTTCAGCAAATGGTTATAATGAACGGGGCACAACGTCTCAAGTACAATGTCCGAGCAATCCGATCCCGAACTGCCACCGCTCCCGTACGACTATGATGCACTCGAACCGCACATTTCCGAGCAAGTGTTGGCGTGGCACCACGATACCCACCATCAGGGTATGTGAATGGCCTGGATAGCGCCGAAAAGACGCTGGCGGAGAACCGCGAATCAGGCGACTTCGGTTCCTCCGGAAGCGCGATGCGCAGCGTCACTCACAACGGCTGCGGCCACTATCTCCACACGTTGTTCTGGAACAATATGTCGCCCAACGGCGGCGGCGAACCTTCCGGCGGTCTCCGTGAACGCATCGAAGACGATTTCGATTCCTACGAGGGCTGGAAAGGAGAATTCGAGGCTGCCGCGAGCGCCGCTGGTGGCTGGGCTCTCCTAGTGTACGATCCGGTCGCCAAGCAACTGCGCAACGTTGTGGTCGACAAGCACGATCAAGGCGCGCTCTGGGGCGCTCATCCCGTCCTTGCGCTCGACGTCTGGGAGCATTCCTACTACTACGACTACGGCCCGGATCGGGGAAGCTTCATCAATGCTTTCTTCGAGGTCCTCGACTGGGAACACGCGACCGAGCAGTACGAGAAATCCGTCGATCACTTCGAATAAGATTATCCAGATCACCAGGTTGAGTAGGCGGCGTGCTTTGGAATCGTCCGAGACGGCAAAAAACCATCTCGTGATGACGAGGGAGCAGATCTCTCGAACCACTTTCCCTCGAGGCGGTTCACACTATAGCGCTCCACACATCAATGAGTCACGCTTGCACAGGATTGGATGTAACTCGCAACGTGGCTGCACCAAAGCCAAAGGCGATCGAACTCATCAGTATAACAAATTCCGCGTTTGCATTCTTCGTATCAAGAAGAAGTGTGAGTAGCGTGAGTGTCCCGGACATCACACACATGAAAGCTCCTACCAAGAAGCTCGACACAATAAAGAAGGGATCGGTAAAGCTCACCACGCCGAATTCAGGTTCGTAGATGCCAATCACGCTGAGTGTAAACCCGATGAATAAATACCCGAATAAGCAAACAACTACAGCAGTGGTGCCGAGCGATGACAGTCGGAATATCCGAAATAGTCCTCGCTCAAGCGGAGTTGATGGCTGCCGAGTTCGCCTGAGTGGAGGTTGACCCATCTGTTACGGCCACAACCCCCGGGCCTCGTGAATCTCAGCGATTCGAGAAAGCGCGACGATGTAGGCTGCATCACGCCAGGTGACATCACGGCTTTCGAACTCTGTTTGGACGTCACGCCAGGCGACCTGCATCTCCACTTCGAGTTCATCATTCACCCGTTCGAGCGACCAGGCTCGACGATTAATGTCTTGAAGCCACTCGAAGTAGCTCACCGTAACTCCACCGGCGTTGGCGAGAATGTCGGGAATCACTGCAACATCCCGTTCGGCGAGCATCGAATCTGCTGTCGAGGTGGTCGGACCGTTTGCTCCTTCGACGACGAGATCCGCAGCAATCGCTTCTGCGTTCTCTTGAACTGGGAGGTGAACGAATCGGAGCAGTTAGAGGGAGTACTCGCGACGCTGGAGGGGATCCGGAGGGACTTCAACAGCTCACGATCCGATGGCACGCGTGTCTCGCTTGCTGACCTGATCGTGCTGGGCGGCTCAGCGGCCGTCGAGAAGGCCGCATGAGACGCCGGATACGACGTGACTGTACCATTCGAACCGGGCCGCACCGACGCTACACAGGCCCAGACCGACGTCGACTCCTTCGAGGTGCTCGAACCGAAAAACGATGGGTTCCGTAACTACCTCGGAGACGAGCACGACCGCTCGGCGAAGGAGTTGCTAGTAGACAAGGCTGATCTCCTGAATCTGACGGCAGACGAGATGACGGTTCTGGTTGGCGGAATGCGTGCGCTTGGTGCGAACTACAAGGGATCCGAGCTCGGCGTCTTCACTGACCATCCGAAAACGTTGACCAACGATTTCTTCGTGGACCTGATCGACATGGACTACGAGTGGGAAGTGCCCTCGGAATCCCAGAACATCGTGGAGTGAGAAGCGTCTTCCGAAGCCCACGACATTTATGAGGTGCGTGATCGTGAAACGGGCGAAGTTGAGTGGGCGGCTACCCGTGTGGATCTCATCTTCGGTTCGAATGCCCGACTCCGAGCCATCGCAGAAATCTACGGATCGGGCGATGGATGTTTCCCGGCTGCGACCAGCCCGGTTGTGTGTGCGATATCCGCCAGATGCAAGGCATCGGCCACGTCGGCAGCCTCCTGAATCCGCCCGAAATCGATATGGCGTAGATACGCTGAATACCCAGAGATATTCATGTCTGGATCGAACGTGTTGGCGATCTCCGCAAGCTCGTCATAGTCGAGATATCCCGTTTCAGGGTCAACGTGGTAATGCTCGACATCGAACAGCTGGCCGCTGAAATTCGCTGGATGGCCGTGGCTGAGGTGGCCGCCGTGAGCGAGGTCTAGTGAGAGAATACGATCACCCGGATCCAACACCGCGAGATAGACCGCTTGATTGGCCTGAGTGTCGGAATGCGGTTGGACGTTGACGTGGTCGGCACCCCACAGTTCCATAGCGCGGTCGATTGCCAATTGTTCGAGTTTGTCGGCGTGCTCACAGCCGGCGTAGTACCGCGCCCCAGGATAGCCTTCGGCGTACTTGTTAGTGAGCGCGCTACTCTGAGCTTCTAAAACCGCCTCAGAGACGTGATTCTCGGAAGCGATCATCGTAAGCGTCCAACGTTGGCGGCGACGCTCATCAGTGAGCGACGCAGCAACCTCTGGGTCTTGGTCTGCGACTGCGGGGAACTGTTGCAATTCGTCGGGGGTCGATTGTCTCTGCGTCATGATGTGAGGATGTCTTGGTAGGCCTCGAGTGTCCGCTCGACGTCGGCTTCAGTGTGCGCGTAGCTGAGGAACTGACTCTCGAACTGGTTCGGAGTGAGCAGTACGCCATGCTCGGCCATCGCGGGCCAGAACACCCGTTTCCACCGGTCGGTCGCACCGGCCGCGACATCAGCACCGGTTTTCGGACATGTCTCGAACCGTGGACAGTCGCTCCGTTGCTCGCAGCCGCTCTGGCAGTGATCTGTCATCTCTGGCGGAGCATCACGCGTGAAGAGCAGTTTGAACATTGAGTCCGTCCCGGCGACAGTGTAGGCAGGGGCGTGGTCTTCGACAATATCCTCCAACCCACCTCGAAGCTGCTCACCGAGCTCGTTCACGTGCCCGTACACGTCGTTCTCCTCAGCGTACCGGAGCGTTTCAAGTCCGGCGGCCATCGTCACCGGATGGCCGTTGAACGTCCCGGACTCGAACACCTCCCCAGTCGGCGTGAACCCCTGCATGATCTCGGCCCGGCCACCGATTGCCCCGACTGGGAATCCGCCCCCGACGATCTTTGCGAACGTCGTCAGGTCCGGCGTAATCCCGTACTTGCCCTGTGCGCACTCAAGACCGCCGACGCGGAAGCCCGTGATCACCTCGTCGAAGATCAAAAGCGCGTCAGATTCGTCACACAGATCCCGGAGCGTCTCGTGGTACCCTTCGACCGGGGTAACGATTCCGTGATTGCCCAGTAGTGGCTCGGTGAGGACGGCCGCGATGTCATCGCCATGGCGCTTGAAGACACTCCTCACTGCCTGCTCGTCGTTGAACGGGACCGGCAGCGTCTGTTCGGCGAACGCCTGTGGAACGCCAGCGCTGCTTGGACGCGGTCGTTCTGGCGTGCCTTCGACAAGGAATGACTCGTGGCCGCCGTGGTACCCACCTTGCATCACGACGATTTTCTCGCGTCCGGTGTGGCCGCGAGCCAGACGGACAGCGGCCGACGTTGCTTCGGTTCCGGAGTTGACGAAGCGAAGCGTCTCGACCGATTCGACGTGCGACGCGATGAATTCTGCGAGCTCGATCTCGAGTTCGGTTGGCGCACCGTACATCGGTCCCGCGGTTACCGCCTCCTCGATGGCTTCACGAACTGGCTCGGGGAGATCGTGACCAAGTAGTAAGGGCCCGTATCCCATGATGTAGTCGAGATATTTGGTTCCGTCTGCGTCAACGATGTGGCCCCCCTCACCGTGATCGACGAACGCTGGCGTCGGCTGCGGATCGGCCCGAACAGGCGAGTTCACACCGCCCACCAGCGAGGTAAGCGCGCGGTCGTACAACCGCTGTGAATGCGATCCCGTCATTGTTCGATGTTACCCTGTTCGAATCTACTAACGTGTGCTATGGTGTCCGGCAGGCGTGCCAACCACTCTTGAAGCGACGCGGAGTGGTCCTCATGTTCGAGGATGTCATTCAAGCAGGACATCTACCAGTCTTCCTCGGCGTAGGGGTAGCTCCAGAGCGCAACCTGTAGCGTGACGGATTTAAACCACGCATGATACATCGCATTGACCTCTTCGGTACTGTGGTCACCGTCATCAAGGAAATCTCGAATCGTGGCGGTGATCGGGTAGATGAATGCGATGACGTATCGGAGGTCGATGTTCGGCACGGCGTCGACGTCGTCAGTCTGGTTCTTCTTTGTTCGATGATGCCGTCGAGCGATCTCGAACTGGTAGTTCAGCCACTCTTCGTCGTACGGCGTGTCACAGGTATCCCGAATCCATTGTACGAATCGGTCACGCACACGGTCGAGATACTCATCAATTGGCTCTCCGTCGGGCTGGCTGAAATAATAGACGAGGAAGTCGTGATCGGCGACGAAGCCGTACCAGACATCAAGGATTTCGTCGCCCTGTGGTCCGAGAATGTCACCAGCTTCCTGAAGGTGCTCCTCGTCCTCCTCGGTGAACATCACGGTCTGCTTGAGTTGGTCGAACTCGTCCATACTGATCGGGGCCTCTTGGACTGAGTCTTCGCCCATCGTGTAGCCGGGGATCTGGTCGTTGCTCATCTGGAATCACCTCTATGGTGCTACTACGCTTGGGGCCTAAAATGAAGTAGTTATTTTGAAGGTAGTAGCTACGATAGAGTGAACCAGGTAGTCTCATGGGAACAGAATCAGAGACCGGACTTCCGGAACCGACCGAGTGGAGTGGCATCTGGGAAGTGCTCGGCTGTAAGTGGACGTTTCACATCCTGCGATTGCTCGCCCGCGGAGATGCACAGTTCAATCAGATCAAACACAGTATCGACGGGATACCGGCAAGTACCCTCTCGACCCGGCTCAAGAGCCTGCAGGAAGAGGACGTCGTCGTCCGAGCGGTCGATGAGTCAGCGACGCCTCCGACTGTCTCCTACTCGTTGACTGAGAAGGGTGACGAACTCGCCGGGATTATTACGCAGATCGAGGAACTCGAACAGCGGTATGCACACGACTGACTACAGTTGTTCCGTGCTATGGTCGTGGAGAAACGTTCGATGACGCCAGTTCTGTGACGGAACACGAACTGTTTGCTACTCGCCGACTACGCCACCTCGCCAGCGATGATTCCAGCTTGAGTTCGGTACGATCCGGCTCGATTTCTGCTCAAAGCCTGTCTCAGCCCTCCATTGAGCTAGAACGAATGGGGCGCCGGCAGCGTCTGGAAGCCGGACGTTCTCGATCAGTCTGTCGTTGGATCGGGCATCTCTGAACTGGCGTCCCTCGCAGTGGCGAACTGCGGGATATTGAAGGCACAGTAGAGTGCGATACTGCCAACGAGTGCGGAGACGACGAATGCGGCTGAAAGGCCGTGTGAGAGAGCCTCGGCCGCCCCAGTCGGGGCAGTATCAGCTTTAAACAGTGCGCGTTGGAGGTCACCAAGGGTCGAAACGCCGGGAACGGCCGCCAGTTGACTGCGAATGAGTGCGTTCATGATAAATCCAATCATGGACACACCGATCGCCCCACCGAGTTGGCGAAAGAACTGCTGCGAGGAGGTTGCGAGCCCCATCTGTTCCGACCTGAGGTGATTCTGGATTACGGTAAGTAAGGGCGGCGTCACTGTGCCCATCCCAAAGGCGACGAGTACAATGACCACGAGTGACGTCGCTGGCGTCCAGAACGCCGCGGCAACGAAGCTACCCACGATACACGCAGACCCGATAATCGAGAGCCGACGTTAACCAACTCGCTCGGTGGCTCGTCCCGAGAGGAAACTCATTCCGGACCATCCGATCGAAATCGGAACGACGGCGATCGCTGAACTGTTCGCGCCACCGTGGATGCTCTGGACGAACAGTGGGATGTACGTCAGCTCGGCGAACACGACGGAGCTCGTGAGGAACCCGGCAGTGATGGTTGCGACGAACACCCGATCACCGAACAACGAAAGCGGAATGATCGGTTCGCTCGTACGGCGCTCGGCTACGCAAAATCCGATGAGGGCGACGATACTGGCTGCCATAGCGACGCCAGCAATAACGGGGTGGGTTTAGCAACTCGAGACCGAATAGTAGTGTGCCGACGCCAATTGCGATGGCAAGTGCGCCAGCGTAATCGATGTGTCCGTCGGCTTCGACCGTCATTCTTCGAGGGTGGTTGCGATGAACGCTACCGCGATGATCCCAATCGGAACATTCACGTAAAACACCCATCGCCAGCCGACTGTGGTGACGATTACGTAGCCGAGGGGTGGCCCGAGTACGCTCGCTATTCCCTAGATTGAACTCCCCAATCCGATTGCTTGGCCACGCCGCTCTGGCGGGTAGATCACGCCGAGGATAGTGTATGGAAGCGCGAGCATCGCGCCGCCGCCGATCCCCTGTACTGCACGGAAGGCGGTGAGTTCGGTCATACTCCCGGCGGCTCCCGAGAGGACGCTACCGGCCACAAATGTGAATATCCCAACGTAAAAGAGCCGCTTCCTGCTGTAGGCGTCGGCAAGGCGACCGAACAGCGGCATCGTCACTGCTGCGAAGAGCATGTAGGTGGTGAAGACCCACGAATAGAGTTCGAGCCCATCGAGTGAGGGGACGACTGTTGGCATCGCGGTTGTCACGACGGTCCCGTCGACGGCAGCGAGGAATATTCCGAGCAGGACACCAACAGTCACAAATCGCCGTTCCCGTTCGTCCACGAACTACACCTTTTCGCCATCGGGATTGGTATTCAACCGGTAGCTAGTAAGACTATCCATAGCGAGGATACTTGATTCGGCTACTTTAACGATAGCCTTCTGGGTTAGTGTACTATCCTGAAGATTGGTGGAAGAGGCGGTATGTAAGAGCCAGTCGAGAACGAAGGATAGTGGTCCGTACCCCCTGATGTAGTCACAGTACCGATTACCGCCGGTATCGACGATGTCGCCGCCTTCACCGTGAGCAACAGATGCTCACGTTGGCTGTGGATCAGCGCGCACCGGTGAACCGACACCGCCGACCAACGACTCGAGTGCGCGATCGTACAGTCGGGACGGGGGCTGTCGTTTCGATCTTGTGTCATATTCTCTTTTCACGGTGGTCTCTGAAGCCGCTGCTGAAATCCACTTACCAATCTCCGTCGTGTACGTAGAGGGAAGCTCCAGAGCGTCACCTGAAGCACGACAGCTTTGAACTATGCATGATACATCGCGTCAACCTCGTCGGTACTCATTCGTCGTCGAGGAAGTCTCAAATCGTTCCGGTAATCGGATAGAGCAACTCGAACGGTGGTACGCCCACGATGACCTACCGACTACAGCTAGTCAGTGAGGTATTCTCGGAGAAGCGTTCGATGACATCGTTTCTGAGTGGTGTTCTCGAAACAGACTAGGATGAGATGCTCCTCGTTACGAAGTCGATCGGTGAGTTCAGCGACTGCGTCTTGAGCATCCGCAGTTTCGGTGAGATGTGATCGGTACCGGTCCTCGAATTCGACCTCGTCCCAGGCAGCATTATGGGCCCCTTCGTCACATAGTCCTTGCATCTTGAAATCCTCGTGACGCTGTTTGAACTCATCGAGAAGATCTGGCGGGGGGCCAAGTGCGGGGTAGTTCTCGTCGATCGTTGTTCTGAACCAGCCGGTTGGCCGTCGAACTACCCCCACGAGCGTGGCCTCCGTGGGAATGTCTACGAGATCGTGCTGCAACGCTGCGACGTACGTATCCTCGAGGAGGTCGGTCGTGGTCATGATCTCTGTCTTGGCCGTTCGACGCCCAGAGTAGTCAATCCCCCGGTGGACGCCTGTGCTTCAATCTAGTGGGGCTTCTGTGATAAGACGAGAGTCGAGGATACGATCGGCCTATGCTGTCGAGGCCGTTCAACAGCCAGGATGACCGACATCGACTATACCAGCGGATTGATGCACTGCTGTCAGAGTGCAAGCCAAATAGAAATTACTCGTCCAGCAGGTGTCACATTGAGAACTGTTCCTCGATATCGAAAATCTTAGTCCGATTTGTGAGCAAAAAATAAGGGAATGTCGTGGCTCGTTCTCTTCGTCGCTGGTCTGTTCGAGATAGCTTGGTCGGTCGTCTTGGAATATTCTGACGGTCTCTCAAAACCGATCCTGACAGTGGGCACAGTCATCGCGCTCGTCATCAGTATGGTGTTACTCACCAAAGTGATACAAGACCTGCCGATCGGGACCGCGTATGCTGTCTGGACGGAGATCGGCACTGTCAGAACCGCTTCGCTCGGTATCGTCCTATTCGACGAACCTGCGACGAGTGTCCGCCTCCTCCTCATCCGTAATCGTCTTCGGAATCATCGGCCTCCAACTCGTCTCTGGAGGGCACTAACAACACGGCTCAAGTGTGTCATAAACTCTCCGCAGGGAGTGATTTCATCCACGTTCCGGTGAACCGCCCTCTCAGTAGATCTGAGTAAAGACCGACCGATAATCATAATATTTAATATGTTAGTAGATTGTATCAATATAAATTCCAGATAACGACAGTGAGTTTCGAAAACCGCCTCGATTCAACAGAGACAGAACGTCGACTCTTCGAGTCCTTCGTACAGTCCGCCGGAGAGATACTTGAGCCCGGTATCGCAGGCGACTGTAACGACAGTGGCATCTGGATCACGATTGGCGGCGATTTGCTGGGCAGCTGTAACGTTCATCCCAGTACTCGTTCCAACGAGTATTCCCTCTTCCTGCGCTATCTCGCGGACACACTTGATGCCGTCCTCATTCGGGATTGTGTACACCCGATCGTAGGCGTCGTCGTCAACCAGCGGTGGTGACCCGACAATTGCCGTCCCCTGTACACTGTGTTCACCAGTCGTTCCCTCTGTGAGGACTGGAGACTCCGCAGGCTCGACGACGGAGATTCGAACATTGGCATCGGCGCCACGAAGTGCTCGCGCAGTACCCATCGCACAACCACCAGTACCGACGATCATAACGAACTCATCGACATCGTGCCGCTGATTGAGAATCTCGTTCCCGAATGCCTCGTACCCGTCGAGCTGGTCATGGTTCTCGAACTGGTTAGTGAAGTAAGCGCCAGTCTGGTCACGGACCCTCAGTGCTTCTTCACGGAGGTCGTCGAACAGTCCATCGTGTGCGGTTCCATCGGGTGTTTCGACGAGGTTGACCTGTGCTCCAAGCGCGCGCATCGAGGCAATCTTCTCGTCTGCGACGCAGTCTGCTGTGACGACGTGAAACGGATGTCCGAGAACGGCACAGACGAATGCGAGACTCGTACCGGTGCTTCCACCGGTGAACTCAACGACGGGATCACCTGGCTCAATGTCTCCCCGCTTCCGGGCAGCCTTGACTATGGCAAGTGCCATCCGGTCTTTGAGACTTCCCGTAGGATTGGCTCCCTCCCATTTCACCGAAATCGATGCCCCTTCTTTGGGACGAAGTGATGGAAGATCAACCATCGGTGTTTCACCGATTGCCTCTAACGTGCTCAGATAGTTTCGAGAGCCCATACCGGGATAATTATTAGTCTAGGAGTTAGAGATACCGGTTAGATTGCTCTGTAACAGTTGGATTGGGCTTCGGTCACTGCTTTCCCTATACTAATCATTCATTGGACGGCGCATAGCGGTGTGTGAATTCTTCTATAACACCTCACGGATCGGCAAATTGGCGTTCGGAGGAGTCACCAGTCGAACTCCTGGTGAATCTGGCGGCCTTCATTGTTCAAAATGGGTCCGACAACGTCGCTGATGCCATCTAGGATATCCGCGGAACGGACCGTTGGCTCGTTTCCTGTGAACGCCGCGATTTCATCAGTTTCAACACTGTAGACGACGCGTCCGAACCCAACTGTCGTCATCCCGCCAGCACACATCGGGCAGGGTTCAGTGCTCGTATACATGACCATCGTAGACCGCTCATCGGCGTCGTATTCTCAGCACGCGCGGTACGCGAGATGGAGTTCGGGGTGGCGCCGGATATCGTCGTCCGTGATCTCGTGGTTCGAATCGCTCATGATGACTGTATCGTCGCGGACGAGCACGGAACCGAACGGTTCATCGCCACGAGCGGCAGCCTCACGCGCGAGCTCGAAGGTCTCGCGCATATGTGCGTCGCGACCAAACTCGTCAAATTTGGGAGTAGTCACAGTTGTATCGTAGTCTTTGCGGATAAAGTACTTGTTTGGAACGTCGAGTAGTGTATCGTTTGGTCGGCGACAAATCCTATCAGTTATCCTATCTTTCGGGGAGTGATGACGTTGGTTGTCGTAGCAGAAACGAAGTGTATGGCTGCTCGCTGGCTACGCATCCTCGTCAGCGATGATTCCAGAAATCGTGCATCGTGGGTGTGATACCGAAGAACAACACAACGATTACCGTGGCTGTGAGGCACGGCGCGCACCAGAGCATAACCCCAACACTACCAAGTAATAACATCCCACTCGCCGCCGGGACGAGAATATCAGAAAGCGGTACGTCCTTCGCGTCGGCATATTCGATGCGACCGTCTAGTTCGCGAAGATTCTCGGTTGTTGTATAGGTGAGGACGCCTCTGTACAGAAACCGCCGAGTCGTGACGGAGCCATCAGTGGGCTCCGTTCGCGATCGACGTCGACCGATTGTACGTTGTCCAACGTGTCTACTCATTATCGAATGAGGTTAAGGATTAGATGATGTTGTCTCACATCCCTAGCTTGGAACCTCTCGACAAGAACTGTTCGAAGCAGCATGGTCCCTGATTGCCTGGATATCGGTGGCAACGACGAACATATCCTGCCAATGAAGATCGAGTCTGGTGTTCTCAAGGTATCTGTTTCCAGTAGCGGTCCCCAAGCCTCCCATTGAATCATTGTTGAAATTGTTCGCAGGATCAGTTTGATCCCTCACCCTCCGATAATTGACTCTCTGAGATTCTGTAGTCCTGATAAGGAGTGGTTAAGTATCTGTAGTTCAGATCTACCTACTGAGGAATGATTTCAAGTGGCGGATAGAATGAAGGCTATTCGTATGCACGAATTCGGTTCACCGGATGTCCTCAGGTACGAGGATGCGCCCCGTCCGGAGCCTCTCGATGATGAAGTTCTTGTTCGGGTTCACGCAGCGGGCATCAATCCAGTCGACTGGCGGATTCGTCAGGGAATGCCGATGGTGTCGATGCTACCCGAGAATCCGTTTCCGCTCATTCTCGGTATGGACGTTTCGGGCGTCGTCGAGCAAGTCGGCGTGTCAGTCACTGGATTTGAGAGCGGTGATGCAGTGTTCGGTGTCAATGGCTTCCCGGAGTTAGGCTCCTATGCGGAGTATTCAGCAACATCTACTGAGCAACTAGCTCCGAAGCCCGAATCGCTTGACCATGGGGAGGCAGCTGGCGTGCCGGTCGTCACGCAGACCGCCTGGCAAGCGTTATTCGAGTATGCTGATTGCACGGCCGACCAGCGGGTCTTAATCCACGGAGCAGCCGGTGGTGTCGGACACATGGCAGTCCAGTTGGCGAAATGGAAGGGGGCAGATGTAATCGCCACGGCATCGGGGTACAGCGAAGAATATCTCCGAAATCTAGGAGTCGACGAGTTCGTGAACTATCGCGAAGAGCGCTTCGAAGCAGTGATTGACGACGTCGATATCGTGGTAGATACAATCGGGGGTGAAACCCAAGAGCGTTCAGTCGATGTGCTCACTGAGAACGGAGTTCTCGTTTCGGTCGTCGGACAACCATCCGGAGCGCTCGCCGGCGAACACGATATCGATGTGGCGGTGGTAAGTGGACGTTCGAATACGCCGTCGCTCCTAACCACGATTAGCGAACTGATTGACGCTGGGGAAGTGCGCCCCACGATCAGTGCTGAAATCCCGCTCGAAAATACATCTCGCGCACACGAAGTGGGTGAAACAGAGCACGTACAGGGGAAACTCGTTCTCAGAGTGGTATCCTAACAGCTCAACTTCGGACGCCCACGTAAGCCAACTCGACGGGCTGGAGTTGGTTGGAAATCGGCATTTAAGGTGTACAGATAGTGTTCACGATCTCGGTCTCAGCCGTAGCCTATCGACGATACTCGTCTCGTTGGATCAAGACGAGACAGACGCCAGAGTTCCCTGCTAGTCGTGAATCATGTGGTGAGATTCGACGCATCGGAGTACAGTGAGATAAAATCGGCAGTCAAAGCCGGTGTGATCTGCTTCCCTTCTGAATCCAGTGAACCATTAAGTAAATTGTGAAATCTTCCCCCCGATACTGATTCAGTGCGACCACCATCCTGTAGCGGATGACTTACAGGGTGCAATCACCGAGAGACTAGTAGAGCGAATGGAATGGATACGGAAGCTCCGGAACTCGCCGGCAGCAGCGGTGATCTTTGCGAGTACACTCGTGGCTGTCATGGGTGTCTCACTCATCAGTCCTGCACTCCCGGCGGTGCAGGAGGCGTGGAGCATTTCGGAGGCACAGGCCAGTCTCTTGCTATCGGTGTTTACACTGCCTGGGATCGTTTTCACACTCCCGATTGGGCTGCTGACCGACCGAATCGGTCGAAAACCGATTTTGATCCCGGCGCTCATTGTCTTCGGACTCAGTGGAGGTGGCATCATATTCATCTCTGATTTCACCCTGATTCTCGCACTGCGAGCGATTCAGGGAGCGGCGAGTAGTGCGATCACGATGCTCACGGTTACGCTCCTCGGGGATCTCTTCACCGGTGAGCAACGGCGGATGTTGATCGGAACCAACGCGGCGATTCTCGCGGTAGGTGCTGCCGGATATCCGCTACTCGGCGGTGTGCTCGCTACACTCGCATGGTCGGCTCCCTTCGCGTGTTTTCTCCTCGCGCTGCTCGTCGCTGTACTCGGCATAGCCTTGCTCGAGGAACCACAAAGGGACGAGAACAACTCGAATTCGAGTATCCGTGAGTTCCTCACTGGACCCACCCCGATGACTCCCTTCGTGGTGCTCTATCTCGCAATCTTCGGTATATTCATCATCCTCTATGGTGCGCAACTCACCGCCGTTCCGTTCTTGCTCGCCAACGAATATCACCTCTCTTCAGCGGGTATCGGTCTGCTCGTGGGATTACCCGCGGTTACGATGGGAGTGACTGCGATGCAGGGTGATCGCGTGCTTCGATCGTTCACGAGTTTCCAATCGATCGCGCTCGGATTCGTGAGTTACGGGATCGGACTCGTCGCCGTCGCCATCGCGGACTCTATCTATATTGTCGCTGGCGCACTCTTACTATTCGGCCTTGGTCAGGGCCTCGCAGAACCGATTACGGATACTGCACTCAACGAACGAGCACCAGACGAGTTTCGCGGGAGTATCATGAGCATCCGGACGAGCGTTCTCAGACTCGGCACGACGATCGGCCCGCCGCTCAGTGTCGGGGCTGCAACGGTGTTCGGATACCAACGAACACTGTTGGTATCTGGTACCGGTGTTTTCATCATTGGAATGACTTGGTTCACCGTCAGGAGTTTATAATATCTCGTCCCCTGGATCCTTAGAGACGAAGCGAAGTTACTGCTGTATCTCTCGAATGTGGTTCACTGTATCCTCGGCCAGCCGCCTAAAATCTGCTCTGGCTGGTATAATGTCTACAGAACCTCCGTGTCTGCGGACAGCACGCTCTGTCTGCCCCAATTGCACCAATAACCGTCTCCTCTGGCTCGGATTGCAGCGGGGAGAGAGCGTCACGTTCGGTAGCGATCTCAAAAAAATGCTCGACCGTCTTCGGTGACGTGAACAGTATGCCGTCTAATTCACTGTCTACGGCGAGTTTAACTGACTGGCTGGCAGTATCTGGTCGTTTCAAGCGATATAGATGCGTTTCATGAACAGATGCACCAGCTTCTTCTGGCCCCCGAATCAGTACATCACTTCCGTGTGCACTGCGAGCAATCTCCACCGTATTTCCTTCAACTTCGTCTGCCAACTCTTCGACGAGTCCAGTGGAAGTAAATGTCGAAGGAATCACGTCGACTGAATAGCCGCAATTTCGTAAGACAGTTGCTGTCTGGCGACCTACTGCACATACTGTCGTCCCATCTTGATACCATCCCTGCTCCTCAGCGAGTTCAACCCCGGTCGGACTAGTGAAGATGCAACATTCTACCTGCTGTGGAGCCTGCCCTGTTGGAGAAATGGACAACATTGGATCTGCGATTGGCGACATTTCCAGTGATCGAAGATAGCAGACGGCTTCGTCGATCCGCGTGTCGTCAGGGCGGAGGACAGCCACCTTCGGCTTAGGCATAGTCGTCGCTGATGAACTGACGTCCTTGAGAGAGGGGTGTCTGTCGTGGTACAGTGATGACGTTCATCACGAGGATTTCACCACTACGATCCTCCACGATATCGACTGCGGTTCGCATAAGCTGGGACACATTTTCGGGATTCGCGATAGGGACAACGAGCTGTTGGTCCGCATTCGACGGTGCCTGTTCGGCAACGACCGTCGGTGTCTCCTCTTCAAGCTGCACGGTTTCCTGTTGTTTCGAGTAGCCGTAGTAGACCACTATTCCGAGTGCCATCCAGACGACCGTTACGACAAGCGCGTACAGTCCCTCATTCCCTGAACCAGGAGGAGTGAGGCCGACCGCTTCCAAACCGAGGACATACACGAGAAACGGCATGAGGGAAACGAGGAGGATCATCCCGATTAGCGGCGGCCACGGCATATACGGAATCTCGAAGGTTTGCGGCAGGTTTGGATGGGTATGGCGAATCTTGATCACCGTCCAGTTGACTTGCAAGAACAACAGAATGAACATGATATCGGCTGCCACGGCGACGCTTTCGATCGGTAACAGGACGGCCATCGCAATGATGAGAATCGTTGAGAACAGGAGTGCATAGTATGGCGTCTTCTTCTCAGAATGAATAGAATCGAAATTGTCGGGAAGCGCACGGTCACGCCCCATTGCGAATGAAACACGGCTCGATGAGTACACCGTGGCATTGAGTGCGCTCGTGGTTGCGGACATCCTGCGATTATGAGGAGTGGAACGCCGTAGGGCAAGAATTGGCCAGCTGCCCGAATGAGCCCGAGCTCACCGAGCTCGCCGAGGAGTTGCCAGACGAATATCTTATTCGGTGGCTGGTTGATACCTGCAATCCAGAGGACCTGTGATGTCACATCAGCGCCATCAATAGCGGCGAATGCGACAAACACGTAGATAGGAATGACAATTATGAGCAAATAGAATACCGCCTTTGGGATTGTTTCGCCAGGGTTGACGACCTCTTCGCCGGACTGAACGATAATCTCGTAGCCCTCGAATGCGATTATCGTAAAGCCCATCGCGCCGAGTATGTCGATAATTCCCTCCGGTGCGAATCCAGGGCGGTCGAGGAATATCGCCGGCCAGTTAGGCTGCTGGACCGTCGTTAACGCACCGAAGATATCGAAGAGACCGAGAATTATGAGTTTGATCGACGTGACGGCGATGGCTACCTTCCCCGTCTCTTCTGCGCCTCGAAAGTGGATATAGCTGAACGCGAAGATGATTATGACAGCAACCGCATTCTAAATCATGTGCCGCGTGATGAACCCGTAGAGCACGAAGTCGTGTGCAAACTGCTCGGGGAACACTACCAAGACAAAAAATTCAATGAAGAAGACACCGAAGGTCACGGCGTACAGTGAAGCAGCAACGG
The DNA here is from genome assembly GCF_023276375.1 of Halocatena marina. GTDB lineage: Archaea > Halobacteriota > Halobacteria > Halobacteriales > Haloarculaceae > Halocatena > Halocatena marina. The sequence goes on from NZ_JALLPK010000003.1 coordinate 90,963, forward strand.
CATGCGCGAACCAACTCAACCATCCGGCGTAGAAGCCGTTCGGATTGACCAGCGCTTCTTTCACCCAGAGATACCCGCCCCCTGCTTCGGGGAACGCTGCCCCGAGTTCGGCGTAGGAGATGGCAATGAAGGTCGCGACAATCCCGTTGAGAACGAACGCGAGGAGGAGTGCAGGACCGGCCAGTCCAACTGCAAACCCGGTCAGCGCGAATACTCCTGCGCCAATCATTGCCCCGACGCTGATGAAGTGATATCGGCTAGACTCAAATCCTGGGAGAGTTCTGTTTCGACCTCTCCGGTCTGGTCAGCTTGATCGGTTTCCGTTTCCGATGGATTATCAGACATAGTGTCGATATGTCTCAAACGTACCGTTGGTCTTCTTCATCTCTGCGCTACGGCCCACCTAGGCCAGCGAGACATGCTTGGACCGGCCCGAAAGTGACCCGCATCGTGGCTGCCCCGAATCCGAATCCGATTAAACTCAGCAATATGACAATCTCCGCATTTGCATCCTTCACATCAACAAGTAAAGTGAGTAGTGTGAGCGACCCCGACATCAAACATATGAACGCTCCCGCCAGGAAACTCGATATGATAAAGAAGGGATCGGTAAAGCCCATCACTGCGAATTCAGGTTCGTAGATGCCAACCACGTTGAGTGTAAATCCGATGAACAGATATCCGAATAACCAAACTACGACAGCGACGGTGCCGAGTGATGACAGTCGGAATACTCGGAATAATCCTCGCTCAAGCGGGGTGGATGGCTGCCGGGTTCGCCTGAACGGAGGATGGTTCATCTGTTAGGGCCACAACCCCCGCGCCTCGTGAGCTTCGGCAATCCGTGAGAGTGCAACGATATACGCCGCATCACGCCATGTGATGTCACGCCGTTCAAACTCTGATCGAACCGCATCCCATGCGGCCTGCATCTCCACTTCGAGTTCGTCGTTCACCCGTTCGAGCGACCACGCCCGACGATTAATGTCCTGAAGCCATTCGAAGTAGCTCACCGTGACACCACCAGCGTTGGCAAGAATATCGGGAATCACTGTGATATCTCGCTCGGCGAGGATTGAATCAGCCGTGGATGTCGTCGGGCCGTTCGCACCTTCGACGACGAAATCTGCCGCGATTGCCTCCGCATTCTCCTTTGTAATCACGTTCCCAAGAGCGGCTGGAATGAGAACGTCAACGTCGAGCGTGAGCAGCTCATCGTTTGGAATGACATTGTTGGCGTACTTCGTAACGGCTTCCGGCTCTTCGTCGTGCGAGGGGACTGCGGCTGTATCGATACCCGCTGGATCGTACATGGCTCCATTCACGTCGCTGATCGCGACGACTGTCGCTCCCCACTCGTCGAGTAGACGGGCAGCATTCGCACCAACGCTCCCGTAGCCCTGGATTGCGACCGTCGTCTTCTCGAGTTGGCGGTCATAGTACTCACAGACGAGCCGCGTGACGATCGCAACGCTCCGTCCAGGTGCTTCTTCACGGCCTTCACTGCCACCGACCGCCGGCGGCTTCCCAGTAACAACGCCTGGTGTTGTTTCGTCTTCCTGCATACTGTAGGCGTCCATGATCCATGCCATTGTCTGGGCATCTGTTCCCATATCTGGTGCCGGGACATCCCGATTCGGACCGATGACACTGCGAATCTCCTCTGTAAACCGGCGAGTGAGTCGCTCCTTTTCTCCGGCACTCAGCTTCTTCGGGTTGACGACAACGCCACCTTTCGCTCCACCGAACGGGAGATCCATGACGGCACATTTCCACGTCATCCACATCGCAAGGCCCACACATTCATCGTGAGTCACATCGGGATGGTATCTGAGTCCGCCTTTGTAGGGACCGCGCACGCTGTCATGTTGGGCACGATACCCGATGAAGACATCAACAGCGCCATCATCTCGTTCGATAGGAACAGTGACTTCGTGAATTTTCGCGGGATATTTGAGCCGTTCGACGATATTCGAATCGATATCGAGTTGACTGGCTGCATGAGTGAGCTGGCGACGAGCTGTTTCAAGTGCTGATTCGAACTCGGATGAGTCAGCTGAGCCCACGGCTGTCGTTGGGTTGTGCGGTGAGTTAGCAGTCATGGTTATTCGATTGGTGTACTACGGTTTCGCATGGGACTACTACAGTCAGGGCATCGTCCAGGATTCGATTCCTTAATCACGATTGTGCCACAGTTGAAGCACTCATATGGCGTTTCAGCGGTTGGATCGTAGTCGACATCTCTCATCGTCGCTTAGTGGTATGAATTGTTCAAGGATGATAATATCCCTTAAATAATCAACATAGGTCATGATTAGACGTTTGTTATTTAACCCCTATGAGGTAGCATCTCGAAATGTTCACTTATACTTATGCGTCGTGAAGGTGATGAGAGACGTCAATAGACATGCTGGTAACTCCGTAAGAGACGTACGAGGGGCGCAAACGCGGGTCTACGTCTACAGGAAGAGAACGAACCGGCCACCAGTGACGAACAGAACCCCTGTCATCACGACATTGAGGATTCAATCCCACATGCTTCCCGCTGAGCGATTCATTGCTTCATATTTCCCATGAAAACGTGTTATTCTGTAGAATAAATGAACCAACAATATAACTCGATGATTTCCAAATATCCCATTAATTATTTAGCCAGAAGTGGCGACGGCAGGGAGGCCGATCTCGTCAAACAGGGTCGAAAATAGTTTTCGTTGCACCGTTCGGACGTGCCGATAGAATGCTGGTGGCGAAATCCCAAGCGTCTCTGCAACCTCTTCGCCTGTCCTCTCGCGTGGTGATTCGAAGAATCCACTATAGTAAGCTGTTTGGATTACCTCGAGCTGTCGGTCAGTTATCTGTTCCAGAAACTGTGAATAGAGAGTGCGGGACGAGGTACGATCGAACGTTTGCTTCGACCGAAGTTCTACATCCTCGAATGTTTCAATGAGGAGTTGATTGATATGGCGAACGTCGACACTGCTTGGGACGTCAATGACGAATGTCGCGGTCTCACCGTCAGCTGTGCTATGTCGAAGGACAGCCCCGTGATCGGCCAAATCAAGCGCGAGGAACGGCTGGGAGAGTTGAAGCCGGAGTATCGCTTCATCGTCATCTTCACTGATCGGATGAACATCGTCAATCGCTACCAGTTCCTGTGCAGCGGCTACAACAGTCTCAACAGCAGCATCCGTCACAGAGACGAACACATATCCACCGTTGGCGGTCTGTTGGACGCCACCTTGGTAGGTAAGAGTACATTCCGCACGGTGGGCAAGCCGAGCAAACACGAATGTTGGGTCGTGGACCTCGAATTCAAGCCGGGTATTCGAGGTCGTCAACAGCGCGTTTTTTCGCTCAACAGCACTGGTGGCCGACGCAATCGTCTCACCCAGTTCTGCCAGAACAGCTTGCGACCGCTCATCGAACGCATCCGATGTCCCCGCATAGACTGTCAGTAGCCCGTATTTGAACTCATCGTAGGCCAGCGGCACGCTGAGAACCGAGAGATAATCACGTTCGAGGGCTTTTTTTCGCCACGGTTCTTGGCGAAGCCGATCGGCCACGTTCGAAATTTTTGTAAGCTCTTGGGTGGTTGCGGTTCGCCCCGCCGGATCTGCCTCTTCTGTTCCGACGGGGAATGATACGCTATCCAAGTAGCCCTGTTCAGCACCAGCCCAGGCTCGTGGCTGTACCGTCTCGGTGGTCGGATCAGTTATGCCTATCCACGCAAAGCTGAACCGATTCTTGGTCGTCAGCAGGTCACAGACGGCGTGCTCGATCTCGTCACGCGTCTCTGCCTGCACGAGTGCCTGATCAATCTCGCGAATGATCTCATTAATCCGGTTGAGTTGAGTGAGTTGACTATTTCGCTGCTGCAGTTCGCGATCCTGTTTCCGCAGCCGACTTTCACGAGTCACCCGATCAAGGGCGGCTTCGGCCGTCGCCGCGAGCAGGTCAGTAAGTTCCTGCAAAACCGCGTCGAACTGTCCGACGATATCGGATGCAGCAATGAACACTCCGTGCTCGCCGAGTGGGATATATGCTCCGCTCCGAATCTCCGTTGCGAGATTCTTGAGCCGATCAGAATCATGTACATCGTCGAAAAAGCGAGCCTCATCCTCAACGAAACTGTAACCCACGAGACTCTCGCTGTCGGTATGGAACGTTGGGAGCGGGCCATTCAATCGTGTCATCCCGGTCGAGTAAGCGACCGGCTCTAAGACGTTCTTATCAGCTTCGTAGAGGTAGACAGCACTCGCATCTAGATCGAGGACGGTCGCGGCGTCCTCGACGATCACTTGACTAATCTCTTGTTTGGTTTCGGCATAGAGAAGTTCACGAGTTGTTTTATGAAGCGCAGCCAACGCCTCCTCGCGCTGCTTGCGCTTCGTAATGTCACGGCAGCTGTAGAGGAGCGTCCCGTCCTGAATGGAAACTTCCCGAACGTTCACAAGAAGGGTATGTTCCCGACCCGCCTTGTCTGTAGCGGTGCATTCAATGTTCTTTAGTACACCGTCAGCTGCGAGTTCATCACGGTCGAATAGCGTCTCACCGAGGAGGTGATCAATCGTCCCTACGTCGTGAATCTCATCAGCTGTATAGCCGAAAATGAAGTGGACATTCGGACAGACATAGGTGAATTCGCCTGTATCGTCAGTAATCAAGACCGTATCGGTCATGTTGTTGAGTGTGACACGGTGGAGCTTCTCGGACTCGCGAAGCTCACGCTCGAGCGTGACTCGTTCGGTGATATCTACACCTTCAACTATGATGGAGACGATTGTCTCGGTTTCATCTCGAACAGGCCGAACCGAGAGTTCAATCGCTTGTGACTCTCCCTCTGCGAACGTCCGCGTAATAACTGTCTGAGTGAAGTCACCGTCGATGGCCCGTTCGACGATCCGGCGGACATCTGCTTGTGTTTCGTTCGATTGCGTCCACCAAGAAAGTGTCCAGAAGTGCTCACCAACGACTGCTGCTGTGTCGGGCTCGATCATCTCGCGTGCGGTCTGATTTACTCGCCGCAGCGAGCCATCCGGACCGAGTACCCATGTCGCCGTTTGGGTATCGTGAAAGATGGCGTCGAACTGTCGTGCTCGCTCTCGTTGGGTGATGGTTCGGCGAGACGTACGCACAGCGTGTGTAAGACGGGTCAAGATGTCATCGAAGAACTCCTCCTGTGGAGTTGTAACGGCGATGTAGTCTGTGACGCCAGCTGAAGTCGCATCACTGGCAATCGCTTCACTGCCCGATGCCGTACAGAGAATCACAGGAAGCGTCGTCGTTTCAGTACGAATTGTCTGCAGCAAGTCGAGACCCGATCTCCCGTCAAGAGCATACTCGCTCACAACACAGTCTATTGAATGCCGATCAAGCACTGAGAGTGCCTCGTCAGTGGTTGCAACCATCTGAATCGAGGCAGTCGTGTGCGTTTTGAGGGCCTCGGAAAAAGGATAAACCCACTCAGTCGTTCCGACGAGAAGCACGTGAGTTGAATTCAATGTGCGGAATGACGGTGCCATTTCCCGGACCTATGCATCTACTCGGGTTTAATGCACCGCCACTCGAATTCCGAGTACACATTTCTGGCAATCCATTCGATAATTCCTGTAACCTAAAGCTGACTAGATGGACTCGTCATGCGCAGCCCCCGTGAAATTTAGATCTGCCAATTTAACAGTATTTTGATATTATCCGCACCGGTAGGGAGTTAGTGAGGGGATCAATGTCTATTGAGACACACATCTTCGAAAATGATTGATATTATCATTACAGGCATGAATGAATGTCAATACCTCACAAAGCGTCCTCAACTAACCGATTCTGGAGCCTGAATGCTGTGTCGAAACGGTTACAGCACCGATATCGGCGTGAAGTTTTTCGGTTACGTACGACGACCCCGAACTCGTGCGCGAGGTCGTCAATCATGCCAGATGGAAACCACGAAGTCATCAAAGACGTAACTGCATTTGAGGAGAGTTTCATTCCACTCTCTCCTCATTGGTTCGAGTTCAGATAGCTGTCGGCTTGCGGTTTATCTCCTTAACCGAATACGGATGCTGATTGGATGTAGAACACTTCTTCCTGATTAATGTGTCGATGAGACGAGTGGGCGAAGCTCTCTCCAGGTTTGAGTGTGCGGTGGTTGATTGTCAGGTCGGTGGTGTTGAGTGGTTCTGAAAGTGGACGAGCAGTGCCTATTGAATTTGCCACCGCTCCATCTAGGATGTTTTCGTCCGGTGACGACTGTGGCTCGATATCTTTGATGGTTACTTTCTCCATGGTCGAGACTTCACGTCATATGAGATTCGCGTACATTTTTAGCTACCGTGCTTCCTCTCACGATGATCGAGGGACGAGGGGTGGGAGACGGCTGATCAACTCTATCCCTACATCGATCAGACCGAAATACGCACTCGCTACGAACTGTTGAATCCATCGTATCCCCCATTTCACGTTTCTATCCAAACGTGAAATTGGAGTATGAAGCAGAACGGGACTGAGACAGGGGTCGTCGGTATTCAGACGAGAATGTCACTGGGTGCTGGTGGTCCTTTAAGTGATTCTGGCGATAGACTGGAGATATAGACGGGCTCCTGCTCTCTTCCACTATTTTGCGCACGCTCTTCTGTCGGAGATTGTTGATACGGATGTCAGTGGAAGCCAGTCTGTGGTACTCGGCTGTTGTCACTGGTCACAGTATCAAATACGGACCCGGTTCAATCGCCATGAACCGCAAAAACAGCAGTTCATCAACAATGTACCACGCATGAGCGTTCGTCCTAAATGTACCAGAAATAGCCCGACACCGAGAACAATCATAGTCCAGAAAGTTAACTGAGCAACGAACCTTGTTTCACAAGATTGTCCCAGTTTATGAGCCACGCACTAGCGAACACTACTGTCCGGCAGGCCGATGAGTGCTGGGAGAGCGTCGTGTTCATCTGCTCTGTATCAGGACGTTCGCTCATCATCGGAGTTTCCAGAAATATAAACCATGTTATTTTTTAACTCTGTTATGAAATTGTCTTAAATTCTCAGCTTCTCTTTGGTCGACTGGAGCAAGAGCTGAGCAAACATTTTCATGGGACCGCGTTTCGGGACATCGCGAAGCACTGAAAGCGTACTGGGAGTTTCGATTCCGTCGATGTTGAACGTCCACCCAGTGTCCGCTTCGAACTGTTCCATAGCGTCTTCGACCCGATCAACCACTGCCGGGGGATGAAACGTCTTCACATCCCCACCACGCATCACGGTGTTTCCGTCTACGAACGCCGTTTCCACGTCAGTAGGGTTCGTCTGATTCACTACGTGAGCGAAGACGTTGTTCACCGGCACAAACTTGGGGGTACCCAGATCAAGCACGATCAAGTCTGCCCGTTTGCCTGCTTCGAGACTCCCGATCTCGTCGCCGACATTGAGTGCACGAGCCCCCTCAATAGTGAGCATCCGAACTAGCTCTTTCGAGGTGAATTGTCCTGTCCCCCATTCGAGATTGGCTGCGAGTCGGGCCTGTCTAGCCTCCCCAAAGAAGTTATATGAGTCGTGCCAGTTGTGATCGTCGATTCCCAGACCGACATCGATGCTGGCTGCCCGGAGTTCCAGAACCGGAGTCCACTGTGCATCTGGGTCCGGATTCCAGTAGCAAAACACCGACGGACAGTGGGCAATCGAAGCATCTGCCTTCGACATGCGCCGAACGTCTTCGTCGCTCGCCATTCGGAAATGAGCGGCGATCAGTCGGTCGTCGAGTAATCCGACGTCATCGAGCAAGTCGAGTGAGTCCGCAGCGCCATTCGCCCGTGCCATCATGTTGCTCTCTTCGAGTTCGAGTAGGTGAGTGTGAACCAGCACGTCGGGATACTCCGCGGCGAAGTCGGCAGTCCGCTCCCATAGCTCACGGGTACACGTCCAATCGTCGTGGGGGCATATCGTCGCCCGTATCCGACCGTCATACGTTCGGTGATAGTCATGAATGAACTTCTGGGCACGCGTGAGCTGCTCGTCGAGAGGGATATCCCAGAACAGATCGGAGATGGGAGCGCCGAAAAACGCACGGAGTCCAGCCTCACCGAAGACTTCAGCGCCAAGTGTCGGACGCATATCCATCGAATTGATCATCGTAACACCTCCGTTGAGAAAGTTTAACGCAGCAAGTTCATAGCCCGCTTCGATAAGATACTCGAAGTCACCATCACCAATGCGGCTATAGACTGCGGACAGATAGATCCAGAGTTCGGCGAACCCCAGTTCACTAACGCCACCGATAAACGGTGTTAGTTCGAGATGAGTATGGACATTAACGAGCCCTGGCATGACGAGCTTCCCCGTTCCATCAATGACGAGATCCGCGTCGATATCTGCATCGCCGGCTACCGATGGGCGAATCTCGATAAGCTGTCCATCGTCGATGACAACTGTGCCCTTCTCGAACAGATCCTGCTCATCGTTGACTGTCAGTACGATGGCATCGTGGATGACAGTGTCTGGATGTGTAACTGAGGACGTCATACATCGGGATAGAGTTAGAGATGGGAATTGTTTCTGCGGGTAATCATCGGGGGGTTTATGATCGGGTGATGTTCCGCTAGAGATGATGCCCGTTGGAGGTCCCGATGAAACACATTCAAGTCACTGCCACGCCCGATCCGGATCTGATTCCGCATGTCTACGATGTCGTTTCTGAGTCTGAGTCCGTAACTGAACTGAGAGTCCTCGACTGGAATTTAGTAGCGGACGATATCAGTACACTGCTTTACGCGATAGACGGTGGCGCCACTGAATTTCAGAGGGCTGCACGTGACACAGCGGGATTCGATAGTGTTACACTCACGAATGTTGATGCGGCGACCTCGTACGCGCTCATCGAGGCTCGACCGTCTGCAATTCCGTTCTTCAACACGATCGTGACAGCAGTGGCCCGCGCAGGGATGATCCTGCGTAGGCCGCTCGTGTACCGGAGTAACCGTTCGCACGGGCATGTCGTCGGAAAGCCGGCTCCACTCCAAGCAATGTTCGACGAGGTATCGGACGGTATCGATGTCCACGTGACGGCAATCGGCCCATTCCCTTGTGCGGCGGAGGATCAGGCGACAAGGCTTACGAACCGGCAGCGGGAGATTATTGAAACAGCGCTCATGATGGGCTATTACGAACAGCCACGGAAAACAACGCACCAAGATATCGCCGATGAACTTGGGTGTGGATTGAGTACAGTCACTGAACATCTACAAAAGGCGGAAGATACGCTGGTTCGGTCGACAATCAACGACGAAGTTCACTACCGACATTGAGTATTGCTTAGTGGTCTGAAGTCAGGCAGGTAGATTGCTCATGCCCGAGTGGGCTCGAATCTATACAAACGAACAGATTGCGTTGTTTCGCTGTTGGAGACGGCATGACGTTTTTCGGGCAGATTTATGGGATCTCGAACGCTCTGAGCCCCACGTAGCCTCCAAGTTGGAGAATAAGATCATCGCGATGCGTGGCGGCCGATCGACACAGCCGGTCGAGTTCGTCGTCGGTCAAGCAGTGGCACGTCTCGTCGCCACAGGTGTTCTTGCGGATGTAGACCGTACTGTTCGTACCACCTTCGTCTGTCGAGACAGTTTAGACGTCGTCGGACAATTCTCTCTTGAGAACCCGACGGTGCTTGTGTTCGATCATCTCGGCGATGTAATCCTACATGACTTTGAGCGTGGCGATATCCTGCTTTGAAATCCTATCAGACAGATAATTCTAGAGCTATTGGATGAATTGGAGCAATTTTTCTATCATCTTCTCTACCTCTTATCCAACAGCCGTCCGGACCTCCTTCCACGTGAAGTAGATGAGGAAGGGCGCAAGCCCCATGCTCATCACGGGGAAGATGATGTGGATGATGGTGGTGATCGCAAACTGAAGTCGACTTTCGATCACGGGATCAATCACTGATATCACCTTCTCACTAACAGTTGGACGAATCTCCCGTGACCGTGAGAGAATTTGCCCACGTTGGATCGATACAGCAGTCTCCTTCGCTGATATCTCTCATCGAGATGGATATCACTGGGGACGCCTTAAGGTGCCATCAGTGGAACTTCATTAGTCAAGCAAATCAATCGGCGGCAGATTCCCCATTCCTTGGAAATTCACCGAAGGGACTTCATGCTCGGCCGCTAAATTTCGGGTATCGAGTGGTGGCAAGGTCTACAGTTGGAGCCGTCACATAGCATCGAGGCGCAAGCCCACGACTTTCGTTGCGGATTCCCGAGGGAGTGCTCCCACAGCATCTCGTTCTGCTACTCGAAACCGCCGCTCGACCAGTCCAGGATGACACTATCGCGCGGATAAGCTATACGATGAATGAGGGTTGGTTAGTCGGGAATGGCGACTCCGTCACCCAACCAGATTCCAACTGGATCAGGAGCGGGCGTTTCAGGATTACTCAACCAGTCAAGATAGAGTGTACTATTGATCACTCCGACGTGACTGAATGCTTGGGGGAAATTCCCCCGATGCATGCTGTCATCATCTGCAAGGTCGATCTCTTCAGCTAACAGCCCGAGTGGACTGACATACTCGAGAAGGTTCTCGAAGTGTTCCTGAGCCTCTCTGACCTGCCCAGAGAGTGCGAGCACGTCAACAAGCCAGAATGAACAGAGTGTGAATGTGCCTTCGTCACCTGACAGCCCATCCTCTCCGTTGTAGCGGCGGACGAACCCCTCCTCTGTTTCGAGTTCCCGTCGAATGGCCGCAATCGTCCCTTGGATGCGGTCGTCATCGAAGGGGAGAAACCCAACTATCGGAATCAGTAGTGCCGTTGCATCAAGTGCATCACCGTCGAACGCACGAGTGAACGTATTCCGTTCCTCGTCGAATCCTCGGTCAAGGATGGTCGTCCGAATGCGGTCACGGACGTTTCGCCAGCGGTCAAGTGGAGCGTCCCAGTCACTCTGCTCGGCCAGTGCGATAGCACGGTCAAGTGCTGTCCAGCACATTATCTTCGAGTGGACGAAGTGACGTGGCTGACTTCGAACCTCCCAAATACCGCTATCAGGCTGCTCCCAAATCTCTGTTACGTAATCAACAATATCACTGTATGCACGCCAATCATTCTCGCCGAGTTCCCAGCCGTGATGGACGGCGACCGCCACTGCGAGAACGAGTTCGCGTTCTTCAAGGTCAACCTCGCCGTGAAGTCCGTATAATGGCTGAATTTCGCCAGGTGGCATTCGACAGAGCTCTAGGAACCATTCGAAGTAGTCACCTGCCTCCTGAAGATGTCCCATTTGCGTGAGTGCTTGTACGGTGAAAGCAGCATCACGCGGCCAGCTATAGCGATAGTCCCAGTTCCGGACGCCGCCGATCTCCTCGGGCAGAGAAGTGGTCGGAGCTGCCGCAATGGCGCCAGTCTCGGTGTGCGTCAGTAGCTTGAGGACGAGCGCCGAGCGGATGACGAGATCGTTCCAAGAACTGTCGAAAACGCCGTTGAATGTCTGCGTCTCATCGTTGTTGTGCGTCCACTCTCGCCAGTACGAGATCGTTCGTTCAAGTGCTTGCTCGCATCCTGTGGCGCCTGGTGAGGAAACGTCACCATGCGTCAGGACGAGCCATCGGCTCTCGTCCGTGTTGAGCTGAATGGTTGCGGTCGCACTCATCGAATCAGTTTCCGTTTGGAGGTCGATCTCGCTCGAGAGGGTGAGTTGTTGGCCACCACCTCTTGAGATAATATCGGCATCGTTAGAAGACACCTCCATGTCCGCCAGCCCGTAATTGTGCCGTGGAGCGAAGTCGATCTTGAGATTGACCGTCCCGTCAGTGCATTTGATCTTGCGATAGAGAGCCCGACATGGCTCCTCTATCTCGTCCTCGGTTGGTGGCATGAAATCGGTTATCTGAACTGTACCATCGTCGGTTCTGAACTCGGTTTGCAAGACGTTCGTTCGGAAAAGATACCTTTGTTCAGTTTCGAACGCTCTGACTGGGCTGATTCGAAAATGACCACCTCGATTGGCGTCGAGGATAGCTGCAAAGACGCTTGGTGATTCGACGTGCGGCAATGGATACCACTCGATTGCGCCACCCGGATTAACGAGCGCACAGGTCTCCAAGTTCCCAATAATTCCATATGATTCAATCGGTGGGTATTTATCCATCATTGGCGAGCCTCCCTCCCCGGCTGGCTTGGTTCTCAATGAACTGCACAGAGTAGATTGGTAGCGAGACAAAGCGAATCATATTTCACAGTACGGTGGCTGTGAGCATATCGGTTCGGAATGTGGAGGTAGATGAATATTTGGCTCCGAACATTTTACTGTGAAAGTGCGAGAGGAACGTCGAGAATAGCCAGTCTGGAACTTCCTCGCACATCAGGAAGTGCCATACTGCTCGGTCTTCTCGGCCAGCAACGAGTATAGTTCCTAATACCCCAGCTGCGATTCACGTCCGACGCGGATGGCGACGAGATTGTCTTTGCGAATGGGAATCCATCTGTCTCTCGAAACAACCAGGGGACAGACACTGGACGAGACACCGACGGGAGAGAACGACGGATGGAAGCCAAGTAGGTGGTAAACGAGCAGCGTACCGAGCCGGAGTGAGCAGTCCCGGGCGGGCACGATACAACCGGAAAGACGATCCAGAAGCGATATACCACTTTCAGTGATCCGAGTTGCCATTGCACTAAGAGCGAAGGGCACGGTCCCTCCCTCTATGCGTATTGGCGCGAAGACGATACGCTTCACTCGGGATACGTCGGGAAACCTGTTTCTCCCGAGAACACGTGACGGACCATACACCGGATTTGTCTGACTAGTGGTAGGTATTATAGTAACGGGTGTGGTGGAGACTGGCATGGAATCTGCCCTTCCGGATGATTTACCCGTTGATACGGAGAAGTTACTGACGTGGGAGACGGAGTACTGGAAGTGTGGAGAGCAAACGCCGGTTGTGTGGGCTCGTGACGATCCGCTTGATACACCGATCGGCAGTGTGCTCGCCAATTACGAGACGCCCGTCACTCGGGTCTACAAGTAAGACACTAGATAAAAAGGTGTAAGGGAAGTCTGCAAGCATTGTGATGTCTATCAAGACAATCAACGATTGGGTAGTGACCAAAGTGGTTATCCAGAGAAATTGCTGTACGAAACCGCTTTCTGATCGACGATGGTCTGGCTCTCGGGGACCTTTCCGTCGGGCGGCATACTGCCTTCGGCGGGGCCGCCAGGCTCGCCGACGACGATCCGACCAACCATGCCGAGGCTCTTGTGAGGGATACAGAAGTAGTCGTACGTCCCTGTCGTCTTGAATGTATGCTCGAAGGTTGCTCCCTGCTTGTTCAGAATTCCGCTGTCCCATGATTTGGCGCCATCAGGAATGCGGGTGACTGATGCACCTCCAGTTCCCTTTTTGTATGCTGTCGCAGAGTGGCTTCCGTTGTCGATCTCGAACGTAATTGTTTCACCAGATTCGACGAAGAGTCCAATCGGATCGAAGTAATAGGTGCTCCCTTCCGTGACCATCAGAACCGTGTTCGTGGCCTCGTTCGATGGTGTACCTGTTTCCTCACTTGCGTCAGGATTCGAACTACTACACCCAGCGAATCCGGTTAGCCAAGCGGTTGCAGCAAAGCCAGTGGTCTTCAGTATCTGTCGACGCTCCATAACCAAGTTTTGGGGACTCAGTGATAGACCACTTTGGCGGAATCCCGGTCGATGGGAATCCGCCATCAGATTGACTGTCACTCCGTCCAATCATCTACTGATGGCAACGTCAGTCACCTACGCTCGTCGGTTCTGGCGTCCAAGTAAATCCGAACGACGATGCTCATCAGGTCCGCGATGGAAACCCCTCATTTCAACCTCACAGGTGGGGGGTACCGGAGGGTTGTACGGCGGTGGTGTCGATGGTTGATCCGGTCATCGCGAGCCGACTCCAGTTTGCGATCACCACCATCGTCCACATCATCTTCCCCGTGATGAGCATGGGGCTTGCGCCCTTCCTCATCTACTTCACGTGGAAAGAGATCCGGACGGAACGACCGCTCTACGAGCAACTGCGCCGGTTCTGGACGCGGATCTTCGCGGTGAGTTTTGTCGTCGGTACAGTTACCGGACTGATCCTCGAGTTCGAATTTGGGACGAACTTCGCGGCTTTTTCGACAACCGCCGGAGAGCTCTTCGGCGGCCCGCTCGCTCTTGAAGGGATGATGGCGTTCATGCTTGAAGCGACGTTCCTCGGAATCTTCGTCTTCGGTCGTGACCGTGTCTCTGACCGACTTTACTTCCTGTCAAGTATTGCTGTCGGCCTCGGCACGTGGCTCTCGGCTGTCTGGATCCTCATCGCAAACTCTTGGATGCAGACCCCTCGCGGGTTCGAAATCGTCGTCGAAAATGGCAACCGCGTCGTGAAACTTACTGACCCACTGGCGGCGTACTTCAATCCGCGATTCTCCTATATGTTCGTCCACATGCAGAATTCAGCTGTCGAGTCGGTTGCACTCTTCATGGCTGGCGTCGCCGCTTACTATGTCTTCCGGCATCATGTCTGGGGCTACTCCATCGAACACATCAGTTTCTGGGAGAAAACGCTCAAGATCGCGCTTGTCGCGTTAATCATCACAGCGCCACTCCAAGTCCTGCACGGGGACGCCTACGCTCGACACGTCTACGAAACCCAGCCCCAGAAGTTCGCCGCGATGGAAGCCGTCTGGGAAACCGATTCGTACGTCCCCGAATACATCGTCGCATTCCCGACAAATGTGAATGATCTGCTGAACCCCCAGACCAAGGATCTCTTCGGGATCGGTATTCCGGGTGGTGCCTCATGGCTCGCAAGCGGGGGTGAACCTCAGGCGACGATACGCGGACTTGAATCGTTCTCGACGGAAGCCCCGCCAGTCGCAATCGTCTTCTGGGCGTTTCGCATCATGGTCGCGCTTGGGTTCTGGTTCATCCTGCTGGCGTTCTGGGGCACGTACCGCTGGTGGCGTGGGGAACTGTTCAAGGATGACCTCCTCCACAAAGCGTTAATGGGATCGTCACTCCTCGGGTTTGTCGCCGTCGAGGTCGGGTGGATCGTCACCGAGGTTGGCCGCCAGCCGTGGGTCATCCAGGGCGTCATGAAGACCGCAGACGGCGTGTCATCCGGCTTGACGAGTGGCGAAGCGACGTTCACCCTCCTCGGGTTCGTCACCGGCTATGCACTGCTGCTTGGACTGTACACCTACGTCGTCGGCCGCATCATCAGGGCAGGACCACCTGCGGGTGACGACCTCGAGAGTACGTCCGAGCCACCATCAGCGGATCCGGAGGTGACCACAAGTGATTGAGATCGGATTGCTGGCCACAGATCCGCTGTTCGGACTGCCGCTCCCAGAGCTCTGGTTTGCACTCCTGTTTTTCATCTTCGGGATGTTTCTCTTTCTCGATGGCTTCGACTTCGGCGTCGGGATTCTCTTCGCCACCCGTGACGACGAGCACGAGAAAGAGCAACTCCTCGCAGCTGTGGGCCCGTTCTGGGATGGCAATGAGGTCTGGCTCGTCGTCTTCGGTGGAGCACTGTTCGCCGCCTTCCCCGCCGTGTATGCGAATCTGTTCAGCCGATATTATCTGTTGATGTTTGCGATCCTCGCCGCGTTAGGGCTGCGGGGACTCGCGCCGGAGATGTACGAAGAACGTGACGACAACCAATGGCAGCGGTTCTGGGGCTACGCGTTCATCGTTGGGAGCACGACGACGCCGTTTCTACTCGGCGTGTTCGTGATGAACTGGCTCCTCGGGTTGTCCACACTCGTTACAGTACAAGGACTACTCGCTGGGGTAACGGTCGTCGCACTGACTGTCGTCGACGGCGCGGCATTCCTCGGCTTGAAGACGCGGGGATCACTCCGAGATGACGCACAGACGTACGGTATCCGAGCTGCGATCAGCTATCTTGTCCTTACGGGCCTCACGCTGGGGCTCGTCTACGTGACCACCCCAAGCCTGCGTGCCTCATTCCAGTCACCAGTCGTAGTCGTCCTCGTCCTCGTGACCGGGAGCCTGACAGCCGGCTACATCGTCGCGTCTCGCAACCAACGATATTATGTAGCCTTCGCGACCGCGGCCGGACTCGTCTTTGCGCTCGTCGCACTGCTCGCGGCACTCATGTTCCCGCTTATCGATCGAGCGGCTGAGCTGACAATTCGCGATGCCATCATATCGACGCTGCCGCTCAATCTTATGACGATCATGGCGAGTGTGCTACTCCCGCTGGTGCTCGTCTATTTCGCTATTCTCTATTCCGCGTTCAGCGGTCCAATCGAGGGCGAGGAAACCTATGGATGAGCGACAGACAATTCCGGAATCCACACCACGGTCAGGTTCGACCACTCTCAAGGATAATCAGCAAACAACCTCACTCAATTAGGCACGAATGACTACTCAAGCTCAATCCGGGATGAAACCGCATCTTGCATCGCGAATCGTCGTAACGTGGGTCGAACTCACACTCGGTGGACTCGTCGGAGGCATTCTTGGTACGTCACTTGGAGGTCCTCCTGGACTCATCATCTATTTCATTACAACCCTCGTGTCAGTCGGTATCGTCTTCTACAACGTCAATCAGCTCATCCAACAATGGATTGAATGACGGTGGGAACACGACTGTGAATAACGATCGAATGGGGTTTGATAAGGGTACTCTGACGTTTCAGTAGGTCTTCAATGACCAAATTCCTAGGATGTGTCCCGCATCGGTCCATGCTCCATCTGAATCATAGCTGATGAGGCGGCCGTCGTTCGTTCCGGTCAGGAGATTCCCGTCGACAGCCGTCCACGCGAGGACGACCTCGTCGGGCTCACCGGGATACGAAACTGTCTCGAACGTCTCGTCGGTATCCGTCGACCCTACTAGTATCGCGTCGGAATCATTCCCCCGCTCCAGGTTCCCGGTGAGCTGCGAGCGGTGGCCACGTAGAGACGACCATCGAGCACGAACTCTTCGCGGAAGTACTAATGATCAAGGTCCGTGTCGAGACGCGTCCAGGACAGCCCAGCATCGTCTGTTCGGTAGAGTCCATCACCGGAAGGGGCGATGTACTCATCTGGACCGAGAACGAGGACGTGATGGACGTCCTCGTAGATTCCGTCGTGACGCTCGGTCTACATTCACCCTGGTCATCGCTAACGTGGACGCCTCCGATCCCGACGCCAGCAATCACGCGATCGGGCATCTATCGGGCACACACCGAGACCCCGCTCATAGGCCTTGTTACGGCGGCGTGGCGTATGCCACTCGTCTCGGTCGGTCGCCAACTTGGCGGGAATTCGTTGAAGAATTTCGTGAGAACGACGTCGACATCGGTCTCGTGAACCAGCCGATCGAGACACTGGATGAAGACGATTGGATGGTCGAGATGATGGTGTTCGCCGATGTTGAGCAACTGAGCGATTACCTCACCCCCAGCCAGTGCGCCAAGTGACTCTTGACGTTTCTCGTCGCGGATCGCGACGAGAATCATCATATAGTACCTACTATACGAATTTTAAATTTCGGGCCCTAAGATTTTCTGGACTCTCCAAGAATTCCAAAAAGCTATGAGCGAACGAACAAGCACAGTACCCGAGTTCGCATGTAACATAATGACCCTTTGGCGTGTTGGTGCCGTGTTGTAAGGACCAAACAGTGTTGAATCAAAGCCTAAGCGAACTGCTCGAGCATTGGTTGAGAGGACTCACGACAGAACAACGCCCGAACGAGCGGATCTCTCTCGTATTTTTGAGATTCACTGTGCTTGCTATCCGTCTCGTGGAGCATTCTTTCGACAGGAAGCGTTCGAACGAGATCGATAAGCGTCGATGCTGTTTCGAGCTGTGTGTCTATGTCATCGAATCCGTTCAGAATAGCTGTCTCAGTCATCGAATTCCACGAAAAATGGAGTGTGCCTAGGCGAGTCGAGCAAGCAAGCGCTTACGGACGATGAGCAGACACGGAAGCACCGTCATGCACGCGATGAACGCATAGACGATACTGAGTCCTGTTACGATGCCAAATCGCTGGAGCGGTGGTGACAGCGCTAGTGCGAGTACACCGAAGCCAGCGGCTGTCGTTACGGCACTGCCGAGCAGCGCGCCACCGGTTCCAGTGAGTGCTGTCGTCAGCGTGTCTGCGAGTGAGTCGTGACGAGCACGTTCGTCGACGAACCGTTCGCTGACGTGGATACTGTAATCCACACCGAGTCCGATCGCCAAACTCGTGATAACGACGGTTTCGCTGTTGAACGGAATGTCGAGGACGGTCATCGTTCCGAGCAACCATGCGAGAGCAATGACGACGGGGGCGAGCGTTAGGACACCCAATCCTGGCGCCCGGTATCGCCACCAGTACAGCCCGATCAGAAGGGCAAGGATGACACCAAGCGTGATAGCGAATCCTTCGACGAGAGTTTCGAACAGCCCGCTCTGAACGACTGCAGTGATGACCGGGCCACCCGTTGCGACCGCTGTCACCGGTGCCGCTCCTTCGACCGAGGTTGCGACATCCCGGACATCACCTGCGACCGACTGAGCAGAGGCGTTGCCTTGCACGCTGACGATCAGTCGAGCAGATTCGTACGATCCATTGTCTGCCCTGTAGAGCACCGAGGAGGCCTGGTCGGGAGCGGCTTCAAACAGGAGATCGTAGATCATCGCAACATCTCTGTCCGGGAGGCCATCCCTATCTGTGTCACGTGCTTCGATAGCGGTGGCAACCGTTTGGTTTTCGGTGGCGACACTCCGAATGACGGACGCTGGACTCTCGATCGCGGCGCGTCCATCACCACCAACGACGATCGTCCCACTGCGGTCCATATTGTCGGTCGCGTTATCGGTGGCGGTGAGCACTGTCGGTGCAGTCACGTCACCGCGTATCAGTATCTGGCCCTCCGCGTCCTGTCCGCGTTGGCGGAAGTTGTCGCTCAGATAATCGAGATTCTCACTCACCTCGTAGTTACCGGGTGCGAACGGTCCTGGAAGCGAGTCCATCCATGCTGGCGCATCCTGTGGGATGAAATCGGCCTGGTTGAACTCCGTATCGATGCCGGTCGCGCTGTATGCACCTGCGGAGGCAAGCACCACCGAGATCACGAGGATGACGATGGGTGCTCGCTGGACGAGCGTCGAGACGCCCGAGAGACCACGGTTCAACCGTCCGGAGCCCACACCAACAGCGGGATTGTGTCGGTCCCAGCCACGGCGGTCGAACAACCGTTCGAGTTCGAGCTTGAGAGCTGGGACAAGTGCCGCAAAGACGAGGAAGATAGCGACGATGCCGATGCCACTCAGAATGGCGAAATCCTGAATCGATTCCAGCGGGCTGATGTAGTTCGAGAAGAATCCGACGGCCGTCGAGAATGCAGCGGTCGCCAACGCGAGAACGACACCGCCGATCCCGACTCGCATCGCGGTCGTGGGGTCCCGCCGACTGACGCTCTCATCGTCGGTGTCAAGCGCACCCTCTCGTGTCTCCCGATAACGCATGACGACGTGTAACGAATAGTCGATACTGAGACCGATGAGTAAGAATGGAACGGCGATCAGGGTCGAATTCGACGGGATTCCGAGCCATCCCTGTATGCCAGTATACCAGATCATCACGACGCCAATCCCAAAGACACCCACGAGCACGTCCATGAGATCACGGTAGGCAATGGCGAGAACGACAAGGAGGAGAATGATCGCAACGGGCGTAATAATGATGAACGTATCACCGATGGCCTGTGAGGATTCCGCATCGATGATACCCTGTCCGAACACGAACGCATCGGTAAAGCGCTGCTCGATCAGCGAATCGATCGCGACCTGGGCATCGTTCACCGTCTGGGTAGTGGTATCTGACCCACTCGGGCTCTGCTGAAAGACGAGCGTTGTTCTGGCTTCCGCAGTGGTCGTCCCTGGTTCGTACTCTGTCGAGAGGAATTCCGTCGGATCGCTGCCTGGAACGGTAGCATTCGGGGCAAGAATACGGCTGAGATACGTCTCGACCTGCTCGTCTGAGCTGGATTCAAGGGCTGCGATCTGCTGATCGAGTGCCGGTGACGACTGCTGACTCTGCGGTGGAGCTGTTGTCGTAGAATTGTTGTCGGCGCCCGAGGAAGAAGGCTGATCGGCCTGTTCGCGAGCGTACGCGATGTTCGCAACCACGTTCTCGATACCGATTACCCCCGTCTCGTTACGAAGCGTTGCGTTAATAGACTCGTTTTCACGGATCTCCTGCTGCAGACGGAGGCTTTGTAGCAACGACTCACGCGTGAGAACGTCACCACCTTCGTCTCTGACGACAACCTGTGCAACGACGGCATCGTCGGTCCCATACGTCGAATCGATCTGATTGAGCGCTGCCTGTTCCGATGAATCGATGCCAGCTTGACCGATCTGCCCCTCTTCGGTCGGGCCAACGACGGCACCAGCGCCAACGATGGTCGTGACAACGAGCAACAGAGCGATAATCAATGTACTGTGTGACGTGAGCATCTCCGCGTACCGAGACGTGAGCTTCCGGCTCATCGATCACTGCTACCTCCGGTTACAAAACCGGTTTCTGCGTTCGGTCGACTGATGGAAGGGTCGAGCCAGTCCATACACGTTCTCTGAGAGCGACTAATAAGGAGTGATGGACGATTCCCAGGATGTGGGGCAACTGAATATTGCTCGAGAGTCCCTGTTTACGTATGGCGTTTGATAAGATTACACTCGGTTGCTAGGTCTCGTAGAGTCCAACAATCATCACAACGAATCCGATAGAGAGTATCACACTTTCGAGGAGCATCCCGATCGTGACTGACGCGCCGCCAATGTGATGGAATACGCCAACGAGAAATGTTCCGAGTGTGATGATCGTTAACCCTACCGCAAAGTACTGGAGGCCAGCGATTCGCGTTCGGCTGTAGGCTCGATATGCCATCAAAGAGACAACCCCTCCCAAGAGAAGTGCGGTCATCTTGACGACGACGAGCAAGCCAACAAGTAGTTCCATTATGATTCCTCTTTCATTGCCGACCAGAATGTGGCCAGTCGTTCTTCTGCGTCCATCTCTGGACGCCTAACGCTCATGGTAAACTCGCCAGAATCGTCGAGATCGATCGAAACCCCCGTAAAGTCTCGTTCATAGAGCGTGGCGTTTGGCCCATCCTTCCGAACTTCCGTATACTCTGTAACGAGCGCAGCTTCGCGGAGTAATTCGAGCTTCCGGTACACTGTCGAGTTGGACAGGCCACATTCATCACAGAGTTCGCTCGCAGATTTTGGCGCATCCAATTGCGACAGTATTGTTCGACACTTACTGTCGTTGAGCGATTCCAACACCGCTGGGAGGTCAGAGTCATCCACTTCCTCCGATGGTAGTTGCGTTGCTTCTGTCGATGAGTCTACCGAGCCGGCGTTTGACGGGATCAATGATAGTCGATTTGAACCAACGTGTTGGCCACTCATGTCAGAGATGGTTTGCAATGTCTGTTATTTTGAGTGGCTGTGGGGATCATGTCTCGAAGTACCACTCCTAATGAGGGAGGGAATATAGGAATCACGATCAGTCCCAGGTTGTGGGAATGGGACGACTATGGTCTCTTTGTGCGGTTTCTGGTGGCCAATGAGCACTATCCCCAGACTTTGGGACTGCTCCATCGATGTTTATATTTCAATCCCGAACGTTCTATTGATGACTCACGAATTTACTCCCCGAGTCGAACCGAACTACACGACAACTGCTATCGAAGGCGACAGTGTACTTCAATCCAGGACCGGCATTGGATGTGACGTTGATCTGAGTACAGAGGAGCATCGATGACGTCCGTACTTGAGATGGTTTTGACTATCCACACGATCCTTGCAGCGTTGTGGACTGGCGGTACGGTCGTAATTGCAGGTACTGTCATTCCAGCAGCGCGCAGAGAATTGCTGCAGTCGAACGGTCTTACTCTTATTGCACGACGATTCTGGTATCTCACTGTTGGCTCAGTCCTGCTATTGTTGTTCAGTGGTGGCCATCTTGCAGGAACGCTCTATACCGTCGAAACACTGCAAGCGACGGGACGGGGGCATCTCGTGCTGACGATGGTCGGTCTGTGGCTGGTCCTTGTACTGTTGAATTTCTTCGGGTTCCGTCATCTAACTGGTGCTTCGTCAAATCAGCCAGTCGCTGCTGCAGCCACAAGGGCACGGCCGTGGTTTCTCAGCGGAAGTGTTGTCTCGATAGCACTACTCGTTGTTGCTGGGCTTCTATGAGTTGATACGAATTCCGATTGAGAATTGTATTGTTAGAGAAGCAAACGAAGAACGACAGATACTATTAGGGCTAACTCACTCAACGACGACCACTCCTTTCATCCCCATTGTCTTGTGGGTTCGCAGAAATATTTATACACATCGGTGTTTTTAAATAGATACTCAAAGACAGTCCCTTTTGCCTCAGTCATCTTGCTCTGGAAGGTTCCCTCCTGTACAACAACATTGTGTGCTCCTCCTTTCCCCGTCCACTTCCACGTCACAGTCGTTCCCGATTCGATCCTGATCGCTGGCGGTGCGAATGCGTATAGGCCATTATTTCCTGCAGCGCCCACAGTGACAGTGATCTCCTCGGTATTGGTCTTGTCTACGATCCCGTCGAAATTAGCAGTGTTGTCGAACCATCCGTCGAACGCTTGTTTTTCTTTGGTGGCAAGCGAATCGTCGTTCTTACTGGAATCGCCTGTGCTTGAACATCCAGCAAGAAGCGTTCCAGTAGTCGATATTGCTATTGTTTTCAAGAACGTTCGCCGTCCAATCGAAATTGTTGCCTTCACCACATATTCTTATAGGACTGTAGAACGATTAACGGTACTTTCGATTTCCATCAGCTGGGAGTACTCAAGTGGCGCTGGGATCTGGATGATGCAAGATGGCGCCACTGGTCAGACCAGCATTTGCACGAGCATATCAGCGAGTACGATACCGTTGTCGTTGATGAGATTGATCGCTCCGATCGGTCGCTGATTTCGCCGGATACGTCGAAGGCGTCTTGAGAGCACTGTTGATATCGATCTCGCCAAGCAGCCAATCGGCACAGTGGACGAAGATATCTGATGATCCGCTACGGCCACAGAAAGCATCGACGCGCGATCGTCGATGGCAAGTGGGTTGGATCCCCACCGTACGGCTACACTGTTGAGGAGGTTCTACAGCAAATCCCAATGAGTACGTATAAGCCCAGATCTTTATTCGTGAGGTGGGAAAGGACCAAAAAACCGAACGACAGCTGAGTTCTTCGAAATTCCCACCTCCTAATGCGGACCATCCTCAAGTGGGCCGAAGAGAACTACTGAAGTCAACTAGGTTGATTCGTCGCGCATGAGAATCCAACCTGTCCGACTGCAGGAGTTGGTCACACTCTGCCAGCAGGAGTGTCTCCGCTCGCAGAACGCTAGACGGCCCAAATTATCAGCAGACACAGCCATTCCGCAACCACTATGATCCCATACTTATTCGTCTTCTAGATGGTCTCAGCATGGTTCTACCTCATCGTCGCAGCATTCTTTGAAACCGGCTGGGCAATTGGTCTCGAATACTCCGAAGGATTCACGTAACTCGTCCCGAGCATCGTCACCGTCATTTCAATGGCCATCAGTGCGGTTCTACTAGCGAAAGCAGTCCAATCGCTTCCTATTAACAGCATACGCAGTCTGGACAGGTATTGGAGCCGCCACAACCGCCATTCTTGGTATTCTCCTCTTTAGCGAAACTTCAAGTGCAGCTCATCTTGGATTCATCGACCTAATCATCGTCGGCGTTGTCGGTCTCGAAATCACGGGACATTAACGTGTAGATAGCGGCCCAATCATCCTAAACGAAACGAATGTCAATATAGACGAATTCGGCTCGGTCGATTTGTCATGCGTAGAACTGACGAAATATAAGTTGTCGTGATAGTGTTCAATAGTTATTCGTGTCTGAGCGATCCACCTTCCTACCGTCAGCTTCCCTCTTCGGAGATCCCGAACAACGAGAGACGTATCCTGATTTCTCGCACGCATTATCAAGCCTAATTGGTTTACGGACGGATCGGTTGGTACGAATATGCGTCTCAGAGTGAGTCTCGAATGAGCGACGATGCCGATGGGCCAACCGGTGCGACGCTCTCGTATCGTAATATTCTCGAACGTGAGATGGAGAACGCGCTCAAGGAGATGGATCGACCGTTAGTAGGGACGTTTATCTCCGGCTTCTCTGCGGGGCTCAACCTCAGCTTCGGAGCGCTGTTTATGGCGATGGTCCTTACCTTCGCGGGCGGATTCGGTTCGGATCTCACACAACAGGTCGCACTCGCAGGCATCTCCTCGATCGCCTTTCTGTTCGTGGTCATCGGACAAACCGAACTGTTCACCGCGCATTCGACGATGGCTGTCCTCCCGGTCCTCGACGGCCGCGCGTCGGTAGCCGATCTCGGGCGGATTTGGGGCGTGACGTACGTCTCGAATCTGCTCGGCTGTGGGGCGTTCGTCGCGCTGATTGTCGCCATCGGTGAGCCGATGGGTATCGCCGAGCCGTCGGCGTTCGGCTCGCTTGCGGGGGCGCTGGTAGGACTTCCGTGGTGGGTCATCACGCTCTCTGGCGTCGTTGCGGGATGGCTCATGGGGTTAGCGACGTGGCTCTCGGCCGCCAGCCGCGATACGATTGGGCGTATCGTCTTCGTCTTACTCACGACCGCAGCCATCGGATTCGGCCCATTTCACCACGCCATCCTCGGGACGACCGAAGTGCTCTCGGCGGTGGTACTCGAGACAGGTGTTACCCTCGGGACGTTCGCCATCTTTCTGCTGTTTACGACGATCGGGAACATTATCGGGGGGACCGTCTTCGTCGGACTGCTCAACTACGGGCACGTTGCCCTTGCGGGCGAACAGAAAGATGTCGACTTTCAGGCGGACGGGATTGAGGACTCCTAATGCAAAGGAGAGATAGACATTGGTGATGTCTGGTACATAGCAACCTGTCCGACAAGAGTAGAAATGGAAAAACATAGCTGGAACAGGCTTTTCAGAGACGACACGAAATGGTACGAATACTGATCATACGATTTTCCACGGCAGTGTAACACTACTGACGAGGAACTAAGAAAGCAGATTTGGGGTTCAAATAAATTGATATTCAAAATACAATTCGACAGAGCCAAGGGGTCGACGCCGTGACACGAACTGTACAAAGATGGCTACGATTCATCCGCAAGATGTGGAGCAGAGGCGACACAGTATCTCCCGAGGCATCGGTAGAAATCTAGCTGCAACGTGTCGACGGCAACGCACCGTCGCGAGCAAATAATGGACGACCCAGTAGTCGGTACACACGGGGTCACAGGCTCCCCGAGACGGGGGCTGTTTATGGCTACATTTGGGTTTTTCGCGGGGCTCACGACGATCGTCTTTTACGGCGCAGCCGGCCCTATCTTCGAGGAGCACCTAGCGCTAACAGGTGTTCTCCATGGGCTGTTGTTGGGTTCGCCGCACCTCAGTAAAGCAGTACTCAGAATTCCGTTTGGTGCCTGGGTCGACGAGGCCGGGGGCAAAAAGCCCATGCTCATCCTGTTGGCGGTGACGATTGTCGGAATAGCAGGGCTCGTTGTCACCCTGTTCGTAACGTATCCAGAGAATTTTGGGATGCATCTCTATCCACTGCTGGTACTGTTCGGGTTGTTGGCGGGAGCAGGCGGGGCGACGTTCTCCGTCGGCATCAGCCAGACCTCCTATTGGTATCCCAGTGACAGACAGGGATTCGCGATGGGTGCATTTGCTGGTGCAGGGAATATCGGACCGGGAATGGTTGTCTACGTCTTGCCCGTTCTGATCGGGTTCTGGGGGCTGACCATGGCGTACTCGCTGTGGTTTGCGTTCGTCGTCGTCGTCACAGCTGTCTACGCGGTGTACGCCGTCGATCCCTACTACTTCCAGCTCATTCGGCAGGGAAAAGACGAATCTGAAGCAGCACAGACCGCAGACGAGCTCGGGCAGGACATTTTTCCATCCGGGAACGCGTGGGAGTCACTACGAGTATCCGCCTCAATCCGACGGACATGGGTACTCGTCTTCCTCTATACGGTCTCGTTTGGTGGAGGGTTCACCTCCTTGTCCGCCTGGTTCCCCACCTATTGGGACCTGTTCCACGGATTCGATCTCTCGATCGCAGGCCTGCTCGCGGGCATCTTCATTGTCTACGGGTCGCTCATCAGAATTCCCGGTGGTAGTATTAGCGACCGGTTCGGCGGCGAAAACGTCGCTATTGTGAGTTTCAGCATTATGGCAGTCGGTGCGGCGGTCATGACCGTCGCATCGGGATTCTGGCCCGCGTTCATCGGTATGATAATTCTTGGGACTGGGATGGGGATCGCGAACGCAGCCGTCTTCGAGTTAGTTCCGAAGTTCGTCCCGGAAGCCGTCGGTGGAGCCTCCGGCTGGATCAGCGGCATCGGCGGTGGCGGGACCCTTGTCATCCTTCCGGCGTTGGGGTACTACACTGATATTTTCGGCCAAATTGGTTATGCACGAGGGTTCTCTCTCTTCGTGATATTGAGCGTACTCTGTGCTGCGGTCGCGGTGGCACTGAAGATATACGGCCCTGAAACAGAGGCACCTGCCGACGAAACGCCCGTTCACTGAGACAGGTATCTCACCTGTTCTGTCTCAGTAGCGGACAAATTGCTGAGCGGTTCCGACGCCGATCGATCCACCGGGAGAGTGGACGATGGCTACTCCTCTGGATCTCGGTGCACAGTCAGGACCGGAATCTCGGACTGGCGAACGACGGCTTCGGTTACACTCCCGAGTAGGGCCCGTTTGACACCCGTTCTTCCATGGGTTCCTATTACGATCACATCGATATCGTTCTCATTCGCATACGTGAGAATATCATCATGAGGACGCCCTTGCCGAACAGCAGTCGTTGTCTCAATCCCTCGATCGTTTGCACGCGCCGCGATTTCACTGGTGGCATCCTTCCCCTTCTTCCGTAGCGCATCCAACAGGTTATCCAAGCCGGGGACTCCCTCCCCAGTGCCGGAAACTGTGGTTGGCTGATCAACGATATAGAGGATATGGAGTGATGCCTCGTGTGTTTCAGCCAGTTCAATCGCGGTGTCTACTGCTGGTTTAACCGCTTTGCTACCATCGGTTGAGATGAGTATTTGATCGAACATACACGGACACGTCTCGTATTGTACTACCAGAAGATACATTATAATAGTAGTCCCGAACCTTCTATCCCTCAGAGTAATCTGAGGAGGGGCCACAGTGGTATTTCAATCAGCAGGCTTCACGATATGAGACGAAGTAAGAGCCACACCGTCCCCACTCTTTCGCTGAACGCTTTCTCGCTTCTCAAACAGCGTTTGATTCTCCCTGCTCTGATGGGGCAGTCAGGGGAAATCACCGACGAGGGTGGTGGATTCGCCGTCAGATTCAGGCCCAAATTCCAGTCGAAGGACCTGAAGACAGGCGACGCACAGGATCGCGATCGTGACGACAGCGAGGGCGAGAATGGTCGGGAATGCCCCAATTGCTGCGATACATGCAATCACATAGGCCATCGGATGGTCCACGTGTAGTACGTAGAAGACAGCGGTGCTCGCCCCACAGGCGAGTAACAGACTCCCAACGATGCGAAGTCCGGATTCTGACATGGGTTCGATACTGGTCGGGGCAATGCCGTGGGCAACAACAGTATAGGCCACCCATCCAGCGATCAACGCAGTCAGATGGCTGACCAACACAGTCTTCGGGGAATTCTCCGACGCATGGGGAGACAGGACGAGCAGATACGCGGCAGGCGCAAGGGCGATTAGAACTCCCCAGAGTCCGGAGGCGAACATAATTCCTGCGAGTATGACAAGGAGTACGGCTCCTTGGCCGCTCGCCCACATCACTTGTTCATCCATCGCTTGCCTCCAAGGTGGGACTTCGGCTTCAATGAGTGTTACGTACGAGGTGTGGAGAGAGTCTCGACGTCTTTGACGGTGAACCAGATACGTTTGCTCTCATGTTTGTTATAATTATTCAGTTGTAATATGTGTGTATTACTAGTTGGTTACTCTCATACGTAGGTACGTCAGGATTCGGATAAGTTTGGTGAACACGTGACAACCAGCCCATTAGGAGCGAGTAGGACGGGTTTCGTACTGTTCGAGCAGTCGTCTGATTCGCTTGGCCGTGAAAAGGCCGTGTGCAAGTGGTGGCAAGAAGATCGCCATACCGTTTGTCATAGATGGACGTTACGCGACGCTATTCCTTACAGGGCACTGTCTGGTCAAAGTATGAGCAGTTCCTGGGTCTGGTGTTCATGCACATCCAGAAACTGCTCGAAGAGACGTTGAACACCGCAGCTCTTGAGTGTTGGGCTGAGGAGAGCACCCCGAGCGCCTACACGCTGCGGGAAACGGTCCCTCTGCTCGAGTTGTTTGGTGTTTCTCGCTCGCATCAGGCGATCGAGAACCGCACCCCGGTTGAGGAGGTGTTGAAACGGTGACTAGACAATATCGATTTCTCTTGACTTCCTACTTCTACGACATGTTTTATATTCGCTGTGGCTGACATGAACGTAGAGAGCACAGTCTGCACCAACCTCACCGAATCTATTACTCGGCGATATCTGGCTTGTTGAGGACGCTCACGGACACGAGAAGAAAGATAGCGAACGCCGTGATCAACCCGCTAACGAGGGCGAGCTGTGTGTCGCGACTTCCTGTCGTCTTGATGACGGCGAGAGTGATTCCGGCCCCGACCGGGAGTGAGAACAGGAGGGCAAAGCCGAGTTCTTCACGATTCATCGGCATGAATGTCCCAAGCGTTATCGTATGTCGGCATCATCGTGTCCACCCGACTCATCGCCATGTGAGTGTAATTGTCCAACGTCTCCGTTCGCAGGCATGTTACTCTCCACTGCCTTGGTCCTAGCTACTTTATCAAACCATACCGTTTTTATTTCATTCGGTTTCCGTCGGGCTCTTGTCTCCACATTACGTGCTATTCGATACTGGACAATAGTTTTTCCGCGAGATTATTACCTACAATAGAGTATACTCAATGGAATCCGCTTACAGCCGACTGATCCTGTACATCGGAAGCCCTTCGCAGTCGGTGTCAAGAAAATCTGTAAGATTTATGATAAACCCATCGCTTGTGTGTTGTTTCTCATCAGTGCCAGGTTGCAGAATGATCGCATCGACGGGATAGCGACAATCAACCAGAAGTGATTGCAGTGACGAGCGAGGGGACCGGCAACATTCTTAACAGCTCATCCGAGTACGAATTTGCCGCATACAAACGAAACGTTCCGATTTGGACGCTTGCAACACCAGCGGATATCAATACCGACAGACGCAATGAAGGTCTCGTTCGGTACGGTCATGGTCGCGTTGTCGCACTTGACTACACTCGGTAGTCATACCTGGAAGGTCGAATCTCGACTTGTTATATGATCTTTACCCTACTCATCCTTATTTTCATTTTTCTATAACGATTTGAATATATAGATACATCTATCGAAACCTCCTGTTTACTTGCTATCAACTCAAGAATTCAAGTGTGCCTTCTAGACAGTTTCGTTGATGAAGACTGGGGAGATGGAGCGATCGTATCTCAAAGCTAATTGTAACACGCTGCTAATCGCCGATGATCAGTCCGTGGTTATCGATCGTGCTCAAGCCGAGATATGCACTCTCTGTGGTCGGGAGCTACCGGAATCGCCTATCGGAGAGACAGACAAATCCTCGTTTTGTTCAATCGGGTGTCAAACTGTCTATGATACAATCGGAGGTGGTAAAACGGTGAGCGAACCCGACGAAGCGCGAAGTGAAGAAGACAGGCCCGAGAATGGTAGCTACCGACGCAGCAACGATACAGATTCACGTGAAGACGTCACTCGTACGTTCCTCCGTATTGACGGTATGCACAGTATCACATGTGAATCATTTTTGGAAGCGGTTGCTGAGGGATGTGACGGCGTCACCGATGCTGAGGCGAGTTACGTCACGGAAACGATACGGATCGACTACGATCCGGGCTCGATTTCACAAGCCACGCTCTGTGATGCACTGAACATAGCCGGTTATACAGCAATTCCTCGCGAGGACGCACCGATTGACTCGAACGTCGCAGCCGAACAGGGTGAACGTCGGCTTGAGAGTGCATTGGGATATCGCTACGCCGCCGGTGTCATCTTTGGCTCCTTTTTGCTACTTCCGTACATTGTATTACTGTATCCAGCTCACCTCTCGTCACTGCTCGGAGAGGGAGCCCTCCAGTCATTTGCGGGAGGTGCACAGTTAGATGGCGGAACTGGAGTCCTGATTTTACCACTCTATCTCGTACTGACGGGCGTCATCCTCTTTTTCACTGGGTTACCGCTGCTTCGTGGTGCGTACGTCAGTCTGAAGATGCGAGCGCCAAACGCAGAACTTCTCACCACACTTACCGTGATGGGTGCCTATCTGTACAGCACGGTTGCCGTCCTCCTCGGCCGAACTGACGTGTATTTCGATCTCACTATCGTGATTGCCGCGATTGTGGTGGCTGCCATCTTCTATGAATCACTGGTCAAACAGCGGGCGATGGATCTTCTGACGAACCTCACTCTCTCACAAATCGACGAGGCCAGACGATACGAACCGGACGGGACGACAAAAATTGTTGCTGTCGATGATCTTCAGGCTAGCGATCGAATTCTCGTCCGAGAAGGGGAGCGAATTCCGGTCGACGGGATACTGACCACTGGAGAGTGTACGGTTGAGGAGGCGGTCATCACTGGTGAGTCGCTTCCCATCGAAAAGCAAGGCGGTGACGATATTGTCGGTGGATCGATCGTCACTGCAGACGCAGCAGTGGTCTCGGTTGCTGACCGCGCTACCAGCAGTATCGAACAGCTCATTACGACTGTCTGGAATCTCCAGAGCGCCGACCACGGGGCACAACGACAGGCGAATCAGTTCGCTGCACGCAGTATCCCGATCATCGTGGCAGTAGCTGTTATCATCGGTGGGACACGACTGGCACTCGATGGAAATCCAGTTACATCCCTTCTAGTCGCGCTGACGGTGCTCTTGGTGGCATCACCGTGGGCATTCGGTCTTGCGACACCACTCTCGGTCGCTACTAGTATCGAAGAAGCGATGCGGCGGGGAATCGTCGTATTCGATGAAACCATCTTCGAACGGTTACGGGATGTCGATGTCATCATCTTCGATAAAACCGGGACGCTGACGACCGGCCAGATGAGTGTGATCGAAGCGGATGCTCCTGCGGAGCTGTTGGAGGCAGCGGCGATGCTCGAGCGGCGGGCCTCACACCCCGCTGCGGACGCGATCGTGGCCGCATTTGCTCAGGAAAATGAGATCGCTGAAACAACCCTGCCCGATGGTAGTGGCTCTGAGGACCCAGACGATGTGGAAGGAGAAGTCGACGGAGTACGGGAGTTCAGTAGCCATTCGACGGGCGTTGAGGGAGTCGTCAATGGCACAGAGACACTCGTCGGTCATCCCGATCTCTTCGAGATACGTGGCTGGTCGGTTAGTGACGAGCTTCTGACCCGGGCAGAGAGTGCGCGTGGCTTCGGTCGACTTCCAGTCCTCGTTGGGCGTGACGGGAATGCAGAAGGGTTCATCGTTGTCGGTGACGAGCCACGGGAGCGGTGGGACGAAACCATTACTCGCCTCAGCGAGCAAGGCATCGAAATCGTCGTCCTGACGGGTGACGATGAAGACGCCGCTAGGTTCTTCGGTCGGCATCCACACGTCGATTACGTGTTTGCGGGCGTGCCTCCCGCCGGGAAGACGGCAACGGTTCGTCGATTACAGTCAAACCGGTCCGTCACGATGGTTGGCGATGGAACAAACGATGCACCGGCACTTGCCCAAGCTGATCTCGGCATTTCACTGGGCAGTGGGACAGCGCTCGCGTCCGATGCAGCCGATATTGCGATTGTGGATGATGATCTCACAGCCGTCGAAACGGCGTTCGATCTCGCTCGTGCAGCCCGTCAGCGAATCAGACAGAATAATGTGCTGGCACTCCTTTATAATGGCATCACGATTCCGTTAGCAGCTGTGAATCTCCTGAATCCCCTCCTCGCGATGGCGGCGGTGATCGTGAGTAGCACGCTTCTCGCAGCAAACTCAGTTCGAGCACTACTTGACTCCTAACGTGCTGTGCGATGCGAGTTGGCCAGCTCAATCGGATGGAACGATCGCCGTCGATCCCTGAAGACGCATTCTGGGAATTACAGACGTATCTCGGGCTGGGAGAAGAGCTCTGTGCCAACGAAGGGGCACGAAGTTTCATCACCGAGTCAACGCGAGAGAAGACACCACTTGGTCATATTCATCGTCACCACATCCGCCAACAGTTATCCATCGAGACGATTCGAGACATGTACCACGAGGCGATGCAACGCCTGCTCGCAGAAGCGACCAGCCGGTCAGAGTACTTCGGGGAAGCAGCGGTGGCGATCGATACGACCGCAGCCGATTCCTTCACGGGTGATCGAGATGGGCACGAGGACGAAATCATCGGCACGAAAGAGGATGACGACGAGTACGCCTACCAGTGGGCAACCATCCAGGTCGTCGGCTGGGGGCCACGGGTGATGCTCGACGTCCGTCCTGTTCGCAAAGGCGACACGCTCGTCGAGATCGTTACGGACCTGCTCGAATCAGCCGAGGAACTCATCCGCATCGATCGCGTCCTCATGGATCGGGAGTTCGACAGCCAACACGTTCTCGAAGCAATCGTCGAGCGTAGGCACGACTATCTCGTGCCGAAGCGCAAACGGACCAGTGAGAAGGCCGTCGCCAGTCGCATGGAACAGCACGATGTTGAGACAGCAGTGAATGAACGAGGGCTTCATCTCGGGAACAACGAGTGGCACGAGACTCAACTACTCTACGTGCCGAAACGGAATTTTGACGGGGAGATCGAGGAAGGCCATGACCGGCACGTCGTGTTCATGTCCTCAGAACCGATTCTCGGCTCGGTCGAGGCTCATATTGGACGATACAGTGATCGCCAGGAGATCGAAGCTGGCTACAAACAGATCAAACGCTTCATGGCGAAAACGACCTCCACAGACTTTGTACTGCGATTTTTCTATTTTGCGTTCGCGTGTCTGCTCTACTCGCTGTGGCGGCTGATCGACCACTTGGTGCAGGTGTGCTTCACTGATTCGTTTACCGATGAACCGTGGGTGACGATGCACGACGTGCTCACATCGCTGAAGAAGCGCACTGGAGTTGGGTGACTACCGCAGCCACCCCATGTTTGCTTGCTCAAGGAGCGACAGGACTGTCATCTGATTTCCTAATTATTACAATGACGGAATAACGATCGATATTCCTCAGTAAATCACCACCAAATTCGGAAAATTATTGAGAGAGTCATGCATTGAGATGCGAAATGAGACAGTGATTCTCAACTTCACCGGAATACGGAAATTGAGTACGTTATTCCCAATTCAGGAATTCAGAGCCAATTCGTCCCAGGTGAGGCTCGCTGTTACGACGCCAGTCGCTGCACCGACTGCTACACCCACGCTTACAAGCATGAAGGCGGCCATTGTCATGGAAATAAGTCGATTCATGAGTAGTAGTTGGATTCATTCATCACCGCCGGTACCCGGAAGCCCACTAGAGTCATCACACAGCTCAACGCCTTTACCACACAGTTCGACTGTCGTCGTCGGTTCGTCGGGGTCGTTGCTTTCGATCTGAAGTGTTGCGTGCTTCGTGCATTTGGATGTCGGTGCGAACTCGACAGTGATGTTCTGACTCTCACCCGGTTCAAGGCTGAACGGTGCCTCACCACCGACAATGGTGAATGCGCTTGCGTCTGTGCCAACGATATCAGTCGCACTCACCTCAAGCGTGCCTGTGCCAGTGTTGGTGACGGTGACGTTCTTCGTCTTGGAGTCGCCAATAGTGACTTTGCCGAAGTCGAGACTGGTTGGTGAGACGTCGATGTCGGGTTGTTGCTGACCATTGACCTGCGTGAGTGGGAGGAAGTCCGTGTTGTTGTTATCGATGCCGAAGTCGTTGGGTTGGTCACAGAACCCATCGTTATTGGCGTCGGTGCAGGTCTGGCTGAATCCATCGCCAGTGGGTGTGGCGTAGTAGTTTCCACCGAGGTTGGGACCGCCGATGATGTTGGGGCCGGATTGGTTCGAGACATTCCATGTGTTGGATTGGCTATCGAATTTACTTCCAAAGGCGACGTTTTGCGTATTGTTCAGTAGATTATTGTAGACATGGTTATCCGTAGAACTATTATTGAGAAGGATTCCAGCCTCTCCATTGGCAGTGACACTATTACTGCTTATATTGCTATCAGTTGCATTTTCGATGTATAGACCAGTATTCGTGTTTTTGGAGAGGTTATTATTCGATAGAAGATTGTTGGTGGTGTTTGCGAGAATAATTCCGTTTTCTTCATTTGAATGAGCAATATTGTTTGTTATAGTGTTATTCTTACTCGTTCCTTGAAAATTAGAGAATATAATGCCAATTCGAATCCCACTTTCTAGGTTATTGTTGACTATATTATCTTTAAGGGTGACATTATTGACTGTTTGACGAAATGCAATTCCATTAACGTTATTCCTGTTAGCAGTACTATTAATAATCACACTGTTTTCTCCTGCGCCAATCCCATTATTAGTATTATTGTTGGCGGTATTGTTGATAGATACGCTGTTTCTCGATACTCCGATTCCAGTCTCATCGTTATCATTGGCGATATTATTAATAAGTGTAGAGTTTTCTGATGAACTAATCCCCTCGCCTTCGTTATTATTTACTGTACTATTTACCACCTTATTATCCCTATTACTAAGTTCAATTCCTGTAAGACCATTGTTTACTACAGTATTGTTAACTATTGTGTTATCTGGAGTCACTCGGTCAAAGTAAATCCCACTTAATCGATTTCCACTAACATAATTATTTGACAATGTATTGTTTGTGGTCGGTGATGATGGCCCACCAAATAAGATTATACCATCTGCTGTATTGTTTACCACTTTATTATTATTTATTGAATTATTATTCATATCTCCTGCACCATATATCCCTTGAAAATTACTTTTAGTTATAGTATTTTCAACCGTACCATTATCGGAAGAAAGATAGATGATACCATCTCTCCAGTCAGTAGATGTGAGATTAGTCACGGTAACATCTGAGGAGACTCCTCTTGCAAAAACACCAAATGAGGAGTTATTATCTATACCATCGATTGTGTGGCCATTTCCATCGAAAACCACATCACTGGCTTGAATGTCGATACAGGTGGTCGCCGAACTATTCGTGATGTTCTGTGTGAGGATGTACTCACCCGACGACGTAATCGTGGTACAGGAATTGATCGGTGTCTGTGCGCTTGCGGGTTTGATAGCGAGCAGACTTGCGCTCGTTACTACCGATGCGACGATGAGTAGGGCAAGCCCACTCACAAGTACTTGCTGTTTTCTCTTATCGTGGCTCATTTTGTATCACTCGGTCTCTGAAATATTATTTCAAGCAAAGAAAGAAGGAATATATTATTGTTATACGCTGTATAAGGTTGGTAATAAGATAATACCTGCTCGAATCAGTGAGGTTTATCTCAAGTGATATCCACGAGAACTCAAGCCCTCTATCGCAGACTAGCGTTGGATGGTACCAGACGTTTGTTCGTCACAACCCTCATTGCGGTCGTGGATACGTGGCAAGCAGTGACTCCAGCGTTAGGGACGGCATCCAACGGCGACCCCTCGACATGCTGCCACGTCGAAGCAATAAATCGGGCCGTGTCGTAGCACTCCACCCTCCCACGATCCCGGAGCGGGAATCGAATCATCGTCGACCACCATTGATTCGCTGTGGAATGCTCTAAAGAAATTGATGTCTTCAGTAGTAGAAAGATATCAAATAGTGCTATCCGGGGTGGGTATTCACAATGACGTACTGGATGCGGTTGCTAGAATGGGGCTAGAGTGGGAATTAAACCGCTCACATTCGGTCTTACCTGTCCGCTTCTTCTCAGTGGTGACTACAAATGAAATACCAGACCTCACATAATTTTGTCAGTATGTGGGTTTGACAGTATATTGCCTTTCGTTAGCAAGGCTGTTGATCTCTGTTTCCGCAGTGGAAGAATTTCTATAACCCCAATTATATACTATATATGATATTGTATATTGAAGGAATCATTGTCTCAGTATGGGTGAATCGACAACAGACATTGTACATCATACAGACGGTAGCTCTGGGACAGTTCGAAATATTGGATGATATCGCCTGTATTTGCAAACATATTGAGACACCGATATCTGTCCCTCACCAGTCTAATCATATCACTTCAGTAATATTTATTTGCGGCAATATCGAAGTCAATATATGACGATTGATGATGATAGATATAGCTCTGATGACGAGGGGAGTCATCAAGTGATATCAGCAGTGATGAATGACCGTCCGACGACCAACGATTCGCTTGATTTTGAGCCCGAGAACAAAGCACTATTTGAGTACATTACCCGCAAAGAGACCATCCCACCATTGACTATTTCCATCGAGGGAGAGTGGGGTATCGGAAAATCTTCATTTATGTTGCAACTTAAATCAAGGCTTCAAAAAGAGGGTCACTTCACAGTTTACTTTAATCCTTGGCGCTACGAAGAGACGGAGCTGCTGTGGGCTGCCTTCCTCGTGACGCTATTCAAACAGCTTTCAAAAGATCTCTCATTCAGGGACCGACAAGTCGCAAAGTGGCAACTAATTAAGTCTAGATTTCGCTCAATCCGATTACTGCGAGCGATAGCGATCCTTGTTGCCTTCTTACTAGTCGTCTTGTTGCTTATTTGGATCATACCGGGTGAGTTTCCTTCTGGGTCTCAAGGCTTCATCCTACGGAGCTGGTTAAACGAACTGGTTATAGGAGGAGGACTCGCTGGAGTGGTTGCCTTGGTAGCTTTCGTGTGGCAAGGATATCGGAAGCACGCTGTTGCTCCAGTCGAATCAGAGCTTCGATCAGCTCTTGTGACCCCATACTATGAAGATCATACCGCATTTATAAAACGACTCCACGATGACCTTACTCGAACGCTTGATGCCTATGTCGGTGAGAAGCGTCGTATCTTTATCTTTATCGACGATCTCGATCGGTGTGACCAACTACGAGCGGCAAAGCTCATCGAATCGATCAACCTCATGCTTTCGAATGATCCACGATTGGTGTATCTGATTGGAATGGATCGTGAAAAGGTAGCGGCAGGGATCACAGCGAAGCACGTAGAGTTGTTACCACATCTTGATGCTGAAACGGATACCGACCCCTCTTCAGATCAGACTATCGAATTCGGGTATTCGTATATCGATAAATTCATTCAACTCCCATTCATTCTTCCAAGGCCAACATCTCGTGAAATCAGAGACTTTACTTCGGCAATTATAGACCCTGAAGATCCTGAAGCAGCCCCGACGGATTATCAGGAATCGCCTGAGAAAACAGCAAATCGCCGACCGGATTCGCCTCGAAAAGTGAAGGAGCTCTATAACGATTTAAAGCCTATTCTTGAACCCAAAGATGCGAAGCGTCTCGTGACTGTAACCGACTGGATAGCACCAACACTCGATCATAATCCACGACAGGTCAAGAAATTTATCAATCAGTACCGACTTAGTATCTCCTTGGCGCACTACAATGAGGTACTGGAGCTTAAGTATCAAGAGACAAGGAAGCTACCACCGCCGAAGGAAGCAGAACCTCTCGGTGAAACAGAACCTCATGATGAAACAGAATTTCTTCACCTTCACGACGATGTGACGCTGGAACAACTTGGAAAGTTTGTCGCCATTGGTCTTCAGTGGCCACGACTTCTTCCAAAACTTGATCGCAATCCTAGATTACTCGCTGACTTGACTGTAATCGGGCTTCGACGGCAATACTGGGAACAGTTCCAGTGGCAACTAACGGAGCATTTCGATGATTACGTGTACACTGACCAGTACTTGGAACAGGAAGACAAGGCATGCAGGGAAATGGAGAAGAAAATGCTCCCCAAATGTCTCGAATCGGAGGATAAACTTGAGCCGCTGTTGAAATTGCTTCTTGAAAAACTATACGAGGGTTCAAGAGATGGTTCGGATATCGATGGGATGAATCCGGCTGTTGGGATGGTGAAGTACTTCGATGTGGACAGCCATGATATAGACAAACAGATGACATGGGCAGACCGTTTCCGAGAAGCAGATCCCATTGCCCTTGAACACAGAACCGATGCGAATGCGGCTTACAGCATGATCAGTGCCGATATTGAGAAGCTCCTTAGACTCTCACCTCGATCAGATCAGCCGACAGAAACATTCAATCCAGATCCAGCTGCCGATCTCGCTGATGAAGCCTTCCGTCGCGGTTGTGTTGCTATCAAACAGAACGAATACGAAACTGCTCGACTGCGCTTCGATAAGTGCTTAGATCTGTACGAAACAGATGATAGAGATAACAAACCCGAAATAGATGATAGAAATGATGAAGCGTCGGCACTCAACAATCTCGGTGTCGTTGCCGAGCACCAGGCAGAGTACAAGCTTGCGCGTAAGTACTACCGCCAAAGCCTTGATATAGAGCGTGAACTCGTTGAGGACATCAACAGAGCTGTGATTCTCACCAATCTAGGATATGTCGCCCGCAAACAAGGCGATCGCGACACAGCGCGTGAGTCTTTCCAAGAAAGCCTAGAGATCAGAAAGCAGTTCAATGATGAGGACGGCATCAAAATCCTCAACGAGGCGATTGACCAGTTAGATGACGACCCCGATGGTCTCTCTGCAAGTCCCCATGCATAGCTACACGCGATATTGAAGAATCACTACACAACATAGGGGATTGGAGAACTAAGACCCTTCAAGCGGGGGACGACGGATGATCTACGTCACATCCCTGATCTGTCGCTTCATCAATCAAGCAGTGGCAGTGGCCAGCGATGGTGTTGATGGCTGAATCCATTGTCCTGCCAGAGTGGTGCGGATTCGTCGACGAAGCGGACGTATTGCTGTACTGTCTCCAGATATACCTCGGGAAGTAACCCCAGAGAACTCCAGAAACTGATCGTCGATGATGGCGCAGAAGACGATAACTTCGGAACGTCGGTGGCGATCGACAGGGCCACGGAAACTATCGTAGTTGGTGCTACGGACGCAGTGTACGTGTTCACCTGTCAGGGTAGCCAGTTCGTCCAGACCCAAAAACT
This sequence comes from Halocatena marina, assembly GCF_023276375.1. Lineage (GTDB taxonomy): Archaea > Halobacteriota > Halobacteria > Halobacteriales > Haloarculaceae > Halocatena > Halocatena marina. Next base: position 130,196 of record NZ_JALLPK010000003.1, read on the forward strand.
CACTGCCAGTGATGGAGCTAATGGTTTTGGCGAGTCTGTGACAATCGATGGAGACACTATCGTCGTCGGTGCGCCGGGAGATACTAACGAGAATGGGGACAATGCTGGCGCTGCATACGTGTATATTCGAACCTCCGCTAGTTCCACGTCTCTGGCCGCTAGCGATTCAGGAACCGACTAGGTCCGTATCTCAAACAAGAATGTGAGTGGCGATTCTTGAAATCTTGATATACTGCGTTGTTTCGCTGTTGGAGACGGCAACTAGCAGGTTGGCTCTCATCTCCCGCAGCACCACGCCTGATTCACCTCCATCGGCGTCGATGCGTATTCTAATATAATGCTGAATTACATATCGGATTGTCAATGGATGCGACGACGACATCGAAACGCGCTGTCTTCCGGACGATCGCTGAGCACCCGAACTATCAGTGGCCGTACTATCGAATACCCGATATAGAGTTCACAGCTGCCGATCTCGATGCATTCGAACACGATGTCCATCGGCTCGCCAGCGTCTGGTTTCGCCACGATGCCCACGAGGACGTAGAAGCGTTCATTTGCTGGTGTCCACTGTACCATCTCGATTTCAGCCCGCATGACGCCCATCCAGCGTGGCACGCCCAATCGAAACCCACCGTCCCGATGGTGCGTGCGCTCATGCTCATGGATCTCCACGGGTGGGCGCACGAAACTGCATTCGTGCGGTATCTGGCGGAGCAGCCCGCTCTCGTCGACGCACTCGGCTTCACGGAGGTTCCAGATCAGGCAACGCTCTGGCGGGCACGCCACGAACGATTCAGTGACGAGCTGCTGGACGCGATCACGGCGTGTGTTCGGAACATCCGGGTGCTCGCTGGCCAGAACCGTGTTTCTGTACCGCCGCAAAAGACCGACAACACGGCTGAGGCCAATACGCCGAGATCGTGGGAGCAGCCCAACAATGACGAACCGACCCAGTGGGAGATCATTCAGCGGGCAGACGAGTTAACGAAGCAAGCACAACGACGCATCTTCCCGGCGTTCACATTCGACCGCGACAAGCAAGCGTCAATTCCCGAAGACGCGTTCTGGGAATTACAGACGTACCTTGGTCTGGGAGAGGATCTCTGTGCTAACGAGGGCGCACGCAGCTTCATCACCGAATCAACACGGGAGCGCACGCCACTTGGACACGTCCACCGGTATCACATCCGCCAGCAGCTCTCGACCAATGCGATCAGGGATATGTACCACAAGGCTATGCAACGTCTGCTGGCAGAAGCGACCAGCCGGTCGGAGTACTTCGGGGAAGCAGCGGTAGCAATCGATACAACCGCAGCCGACCCATTCACGGGCAATAGAGACGGTCACGAGGACGAGATCATTGGCACGAAGGAGGATGATGACGAGTATGCCTACCAGTGGGCGACGATCCAGGTCGTTGGGTGGGGGCCACGGGTGATGCTCGACGCCCGCCCCATCCGAAAGGGCGACACGCTCGTCGAAATCGTTACTGACCTCCTCGAATCGGCAGAGGATCTCATCCGCATCGATCGTGTCCTCATGGATCGAGAATTCGACAGCCAACACGTCCTCGAAACAATCGCCGAGCGTGGGCACGACTATTTCGTGCCGAAGCGCAAACGAACCAGCGAGAAAGCTGTTGCGCGTCGGATGGAACAGAATGACGTCAAGACAGCAGTAAACGAGCGTGGGCTTCATCTCGGCAATAACGAATGGCACGAGACCACGCTGCTCTACGTGCCAAAACGGAACTTTGACGGGGAGATCGAGGAAGGCCACGAACGGTACGTCGTCTTCATGTCCTCAGAACCGATTCTCGGGTCGGTCGAGGCCCATATCGGGTTGTACAGTGATCGCCAGGAGATCGAAGCTGGCTACAAACAGATCAAACGGTTCATGGCGAAAACGACCTCCAAAGATTTCGTCCTCCGCTTTTTCTATTTCGCGTTCGCGTGCCTACTGTACTCGCTGTGGCGGCTGATCGATCATCTCGTGCAAGTGTCTTTCACTGATTCGTTCACCGATGAGCCGTGGGTGACGATGCACGACGTACTGACATCGGTGAAGAAACACACCGGTATCGGCTAACCCGATCGCTCGGTCCCGCATTCGCCGGGGTCGAGGAGCGGCGGGACTCTCGCTCCATCAATACATAACAGTAATACTAAAGAAATGAACGCAGTTTACTGCTGAATACCGAACAATAGCGACGATTTTTACAATGATCCATGCATAGAATCGGCGATATTCTCAGAGATTCTCAACTTGCAGCGTGCCAGATTCCATATAGCGACATGCGCTTTATGAGGGGTGATTCACCTTCTTCAGATCCTCTCTCAGTCGAAAACGGGCGAATCGGCAAAAACCCCAACTACCTACGCTTAGTGTGATAAGCAACAGTAGATTCACCAGACCGACCGCTGTACGTGAAGCATGAATCGTAGAATCCACAGAGACTAACGCTTCACCCGGCTCAGACACCGCCCCGAGCTCAACCAGTTCGTTGAGTGACTTCGTGAGGAAGACCTCAGTTGGACTCCGCCACTCACCAATCTAGAGCTGAAATCGGCTATGTACGATCTCTAATGCACGTTCCACCCCGAAATCTAGCTCGTCAACCCAAATTTCAGGGCATCCGTACATTAGAATACTTGTCTTTCCATCATCAGATCGAGTGAGAGAGTGACCAGCGTGTTCGTGGCCACCTGAAGACGATCAAGAACGCGATCGCTGTCAGCACACTTCCTCCGATATAACTACCGGTACTAAGAATGGCGGTTGCTCGAACGCTCTCCTTTGATCACACCCGTATCAGCGGCGAAGATTATCAACTGTCTGGGAGCGGGGTGTAGCCGTGCAGGTCCTCAACAGTTGCCGCGATAATGTGCTGTGCCAGCGTCCCCTGCTGTCGGTCGAAGTCTCGATATTTGATCGTGGTGATGTACCAAGGCGAAATGTACGAGGGTTTCTCGGAGCCGCCCTGAACCCAGGCGGTGGTGGGAACCTTGATTCCGGCTGCATGCTGCTGGGTCGTCAGTGCGAGCACAATACATTCAGTGTGCGAAAAGGGGTGCGTCGTGTCACTGATGATCACCCATGGTCGGTAGGACGGGCTCGACTTGTGCGGCGCCGGGCCCCACCAGACGTCACCTCGGTCATAGCCCATTTATTGGTCCTCTGATTCGATGCCTGGTCCCCACTCTTCCGGGTCTTCCGGGCCAAATCGGTCGGTGGCCGCACGGGCGGTCGCCAGCGCGCTGAGCGTCGTGTCAACATCCCCAGCGTCCCCAATTGCCCAGTATTCGCCGCGGTGGCGCACCAGATCGCGCTCTTCGAGCCGGGAGAGAACGACACCCACGCTCCCGCGCGCAACACCTGTCTTCTCGTGGATTTCCTTTGGCAGATATGCCTGATCGGGATTCGATGCGAGAAACGCGAGAATGTCCTCTGCGTTTGTGCGCCCAGTTGCACGCAGTTCGTTCATCTCCCCTTCTTCGAACCGCTTGATGTCGATGGGCATACACCCTAGTATGTAACAGCAAGTAATAAACGTAATGGATGTAATAACGAAGGTCTCTTCCCGATTTGTTCAATGCTATAGATATTATACTAAGGAGGATTTTAAGAATACACTGAGTTATTCGATGGTGTCCAACTACACTCGTGAGAGCAGTGTTCCGAATGGAGTGTGAGCATCTTTTACGGTCCACCGTGTCTACAGATACTCAAGGCGAGTGTCTCGGAATCTCGAAAATCACGCTGTGATTTGCTGGATATAGGAAGATGAAGATATACTTTGACTTGACCCGAGGCGGTTCACTACAGCTTACAGTCACCGACTGAAAATGGGCGGACGGCACTCCAATGACCCCGTTGGCGGAGACGATCGAGTATATTGCAGGAGTATCGCTGGGATCTCAAACCGATATTATAAATGGTCATCGATGGATATGAGGTCGATGTGGATCGACCGAGTACGTCCCTTCACAATGAGTCTCCTTAAGCACGAAAACGAGCTGTTGACGACGGTTCAGGCAATCAACGACACGGGTACAGCCCGTGGAGACGAGCCATGAGCGACCAGCCACTAGCACCGCCGATTGAGACTGCTATCGATGCATTCCTCCAAGACAAAGGTAAAGGTGTAACGGGCGAGAGCGGCACCTACCGCTCGGATGCTGCCCGCGAGCTCGATCGGTTCGTTGAGTGGCTTCGCGAGGAAGATCTCGGTCGGACCCCAACGTTCGCCGATTTCGACGAACGGACCTTCCGCCGGTATGCGCGCTTTCTCGTCGGGCTTGGAAACGCGAAAGCTACGACGATCACCTACTACGCCTACGTCTCATCGTTTTGTGGGTGGGCTGTCGACGAAGGCTATCTTGAACGCCACTATGCGAGCACGAGCGTTGCTCACGCGCCACTTCCTGCGAATGATGAGCGGCGGTCTGGTGATCAGCAAGCTTGGGATCCTGAGCATCGCGACCGGATCACCCGCTACGTCGATGAACAGGCCGATGCCGCGATCGATGCGCGGAGCAACGAGACCGAGGAGAACGACGGAAGCGTCTATCAATCCATTCAAGCGTGTCGTGATCGGGCACTCGTCTACGTGCTCGCGTATACGGCCGTGCGTGGGGCCGAGATTTTCCGTGTCCCTGACGATGAACGTCGTGACGGCCTCAGCTGGAGAGATGTCGACCTCGATGCGCAGTCACTGACCGTCTTCCGGAAAAAACAGCAGTGGGACGAGGCGTCTATTCCTGCTCCCGTTATCCACCCACTTCGGATCTACAAACGCATCCTCGATCCACCGGACGAAGACTGGCCCGTCTTCTCGACGTTTCACTATCCAACGCTCGGTCGACTTGTCCGTGAGGAGCTCGCCGTAGAGGGCTACAGCGAGCAGGAGATCGAGGAGATTCGAGACGAGCACGAGCGTGATCTCCTCGTGTGTCGTGAGTATGGTCTTGGCCCACCACCATCGATCACACCCCACGCAGCCCGTTCCCGGATGAAGCGGCTGTGCGAGGAGGCAGAGATTGTTCTCGACGACCGACATGGGTACCTCGCGCCACACGGCGGCCGTCGAGGCATGGGAGAAGTCCTCGTCCGCGAGTTCGGGTACGCAACTGCGGCCCGCTATCTCGATAACTCCGAACAGATGGTCCGCGAGCGCTATTCGCATATTGAGGCGGGGGAACAGGCTGACATGGCGACGGCCGCTCTCGCTGCGAGTGATCAGCGGGTTCGTGATCCGTCAGCTATTGAGGAAGTCAACGACTAATGGTGACATCCCCTGCAGTAAACGGCGAGGCTTCCCACACGGTGGGAATCCGGCACGGAAGGTTTAGTCCTGAAAGACACGAAGAAGCGCCACAGATTAATGTGGAAAGGAATGCTCCTTCATGCGCAACGGAAGTTGGAATCCAGCCCGGCCACCGAGTAACGGTTGGTCAGTACCGTGTCGCATTCCGTCCGGTTACCAGACGCGAAGCGATCTGGTGTGCGGACGAGACGTACCGCGTCTCGTCAACGCGGGACCCTCATGTCGGATTTCTATCTTAACACAGAGTAACTCACCGATCATTAAGTGGTGAAGATATAATATGAAGGTGAAATAAAAGCGATTATCATTAGCAACGACCTCGTCCGTATTGATACACTTATTCTAGTTCTCAATCACGTTCGTATCACTTCTTTGTTGTATTACCAACGGTGACTGTCTTACAAGCCCAGTCGGTATCCGTCAGAGACGGTTTGATGGGTTCACCGGTATATGTAATTGGTACAGTGTGTCTCTGCTGTCCAAGATGCTGTATATCGAGTACAAGCGTTGCTGGTTTTGTTTTTCCTTGACACTGGTTTGATGGCGTTTTCCAATGCTCCGCTACGTCTGGTGGCGTTCCCCATGTCTCTGTTCCGGGATAGGAAAGTGGTGAGTCTCTCGTCTCGAACGTCGCATTCGAGTCGACCCCGACATAGTGAGCCCACTCGACATCGATATCCTCGTCCACACGATTCAAATGGGTTCCAGACTGCGAAATCGGTTCGGGTACTCCCTCAGTCAGATCCATTTGTGTAAGCTTGAGTGGGACGTTACCGGTGTTCTTTATTGTTACCGCGAGATCAGTAGAAGCTGTCGTCCTGTAGTTATCTTCGCCATTCCCGTTCTTATTTAAGATTTCTGTTGAGAGCGGGCGAATATCGGTAACTGCATACGAGATAGTGGCATCGAGTGGTTGCTGATCGACAACAGTCGAATCGTATGCAGCCACAATTGAGTAAGTTCCCTCCGAAAGTGGCAGATAATCAGAACGGTATTCTCCCCGTCCTAATAGCGGGAGATCGACTGTTGTCTGACCTCCAGAAACCTGCCGACGACGAATCAGTCGCCCGCTCGAATCGATCAGATTTACATGCGTTACGGTACTTGATGAGTCAAGTGTCACTGTGGCAGTCAGACGATTGAACGAGAGGTCACGGATTACGCCTGGTGATTGAGTTGTTGGCTTCAAAGTCGCCGTCTGGGTTGTTGGCTTCGAAGTCGCCGTTTGGGTTGTTGGCTTCGAAGTCGCCGTTTGCTTTGAGGCATTATCTCCGATTAGACCTCCAGTACACCCCGCAGTAGCGGTCGTCAGCAGGAGTCCGCCTACAGCGTGGAGCATTGATCGACGAGATACAGTCATGACTCACTCCCTCGATGCTGGCTAACGATCTCGGGTACAGGAACGACATATTGATGTTTCATCACACTGACAATATTGTTCCTATACTAGTATATCTTACCATTTCCTGTATAGAAATCGCTAACATATGTGGGATTAAGTGATCGACCTCGGCTTCGACGCGATCGGCCCGTTCTTGCATCGCCTTATGTAATTCATCGATGCACATGGATCGACTCTCATTACATAAGGCTTCGAGTATCACATCACACATCGATTGAGGAGTGTTTCATACGGCAGCAAGCGTATATCGTCCAAAGATTTATTCCTCCGTCGTATGTCGTATGTTAAATAGAACGGATGGAGAATCGACAGAAGACGCTGGATGGGGGGTTAACGAAGCCGTACACAGACGAGTTCCTGCTGCGTGATCTCTATGAGACACAGGAGCTCTCTGTTGCTGAGATAACCGATATCCTCGAGTGTTCCGAAACGACGGTCCGAAACTACATGCGCTGGTTTGGGATCGAGTGTCGGAACGGGGTTGACCGCGATCCGTCTCCAGCGTGGTTCGGCACTCGCCCCGATGGATACGAGTGCTGGAACGACGGACACCAGACTATCTATGTACATCGCCTCGTTGCTGTCGCTGAATGGGGCTTTGAGGCAGTAGCGAGCGGCGTCGTCCATCACAAGAACCAGATCCAGTGGGACAATCGCCCTGAGAATCTTCACCTGTTCGAGAGCAACAGTGCTCACATCCGGCATCACGCACGGCCGAGCGCACACGAGGATCAGCAAACCATTGACGAGGTTATCAGGGAGACAGACAAAACGCAGCTGACGTTTGATGATTTTTAGTCTTCCTCAATCTCGGGCTTAGAGATGCTTACAACCCCAGTCGATTCCGTGAGCCCGACTGTGATCTATGCCCGCTCAAAGTCCGCGTCGGCACCACAATCTTCTCCACAGCGTGGTCGGAGCAACGAGCTGCATCTAGAGTCCAGCATTCAGGCCACTGATCGAGCTAGAGCAAGAGATGATCGCCCAGCCACATTACTTCGAACACCGCTGGCTCGTCGATTTCCGGGAAATCAAGGATGAAGCTTTCATCAGGATACAAGCGGGAAACTTCGCCGTTCACGGTGGGGAGGAACGCGATATGGTGAGAAACAACCGCCGTTCGGTGGCCGACCGACTCCCCCTTCCAAACGCCACCTATATGAATGTAGTGCGCTACACATGAAATATGGTGGAGGTGCGTCGCACGATCGTCGTCAAACTCGACATGGACGACAGCGACGCGACTCTCCTCCACGAAACCGTCGAGGAGTACCTGTGGGCGTGCAACTACGTCGTCCGCGACGCATGGCGGGACGACTACAAGCCCACCTCGAAAACGAAACTCCACGACCGGACGTACTCCGACGTGCGCGAACAGACGTGCCTACAGGCGAATCTCGTACAATCCGCACGCAACCGGGCCGCCAAAGCCATCAAGGGCGTCGTCGCCCGCTGGCAGAACGGCAAGAAGGCGTCGCAACCACACTTCACGACGCCCTCGGTGCGGTACGACAAACGGAGTGCGACGTTCCACGACGACCACGTATCCCTCTCCACGGTGAACGGACGTATCGAAGCCGAATACGTCCTTCCGCCGAAGGGAGACAATCCGCACACGAAGTACCTCCGCGACGACGAGTACGAGGTTACGGGTGCGACGCTTCAGTACCGCGACGCGACGGACACCTTTTATCTCCACATCGGAACGAAGGCCGACGTGGAGTCAGAGATACCGGACCAAGGCGACGCCGAGAACAGCACAGTCCTCGGCGTGGACCTCGGTATCGAACAGATAGCCGTCACGTCAACCGGGATGTTCTGGAGTGGCGACTACCTCAACCACCGTCGTCGGGAATACGAACGGGTGCGTGGCGACCTTCAACGGACGGGAACAGAGTCGGCCCATCGGACCATTGAACGGATGGGCGACCGAGAGACACGGTGGGTAGAGGACTACCTACACCGAATCTCGAAAGCCATCGTCCAAGAAGCCGTCGCGCACGGGTGCGACCGAATAGCGTTCGAGGTGTTGACGGACATACGCGACCGTCTGCCCGGCGCAAAGAAGTTCCATGCGTGGGCGTTCCGACGCCTGTACGACTATACGGCGTACAAGGCCGAAGCGGAGGGTATCGAAGCCACGCAGGTAGACCCGGCGTACACGTCCAAGCGGTGTTCCAAGTGCGGGACGACGCTGGACGAGAATCGTCCGTCACAAGCGAAGTTCTGTTGTGTGAAGTGCGGGTACGAGGGCAACGCGGACTACAACGCGGCGAAGAACATCGGATTTCGGCTCCTCCGTGCGGGGCAAAAGTCTCCGCACGGAGGGGCGACACGTCACCTCGCCCTGAAGTCGGGGACGCTGAACGTGAATGGCGGCTACTCGCCTGCCACCCAGTAGGGTCGGCCAGAACGGGAGTCAACCGACAAGCTCCGCCCTTTAGGGCGGAGAAGGTGACTCACGACTCGCGTCCTTCGATCTTTAGTATTAGATATTTTATACAAACTGAAGTGCTATCTATACCGATTGTGCAGTGCGTACGGTTTACACTGTCTATACTGTATGGATACGGTTGATAGTTGCCAGCATTGGTGTACCGTCTTTGAGTTCTGGTATTAACCGACTGTACAAACCGTTCAAACAGTATGTGATGTTCAAACAGTATGCACTTTATACACAGTGTGTACAGTTTTACAGTGAAAGAGAACGACTGAGCTAGGAAAGGTCGTCGACGTCGTCGGGATCAAGACCACGTGATTCGAGGACGAGTTGGGTCAGTTCACGTGGGTGTTCATTCGCTAGCCGCACCATTGCATCGTGCGCCTCTCGAACCTCAAAATCATCATGTCCGAGCGCAAGAAGGTCACTTTCGACGCTATTACACACAACTTTGAGGAAGTGCGAATTCTCTTCGTGAGGATAGATGGACATCTTATCGCTTTCTTGTGTCGGGAAAGCTGGTCCGCCTGTCTCCTGATCGGCATCACCCTTTTCGTCGGGAGTATCGCGTTCTTCCTCGGTTCTATCGTCATCGATTGGTTCCGACGTAGCGGCTTCTGCTATCTCGTTGACAGGAGATTCCGGTTCGGAGATGTCAGAATGGTCAACGGTCTCTTCGGTCGAAGTGGATCCTTTCGTTTGATCTAACTGGCTTCGTAGGTCACTACTGTCCATATTATGCACGCTCCGCAACAATCTCTGCAAGGGTGTCGAAGTGTTTAATTTGGTCGCATGATGGGTCAAATGGGGCAACTGGCATGTTCTCCGTAAATGAGTCTGAGAGTGGATCTCGATCACGGATACCTGGTAGTGGGATATCGCCCCGTCCCTCGGCGTCGATCTGCTCCCACTGCTCCTCCGTAATCCGGGCGTACTGAGGGAGGTAATCTGCCCAGTTCTTGTTTAGATCTTCGAGAAGTCGTCGGTCGGGTTTCATCGGTCGAATAGACTCACTCAACATATTCGGTGTGATAGCGAGAATATCAGCAGCTCCATCCGTTGCCTCAATGATAGGGATGATCTGGTTTTCCATGATTCGTTCAAGGCCACTGATGCTTCCCTGCCCAGGGATGACCGGAATGATAAAACTCTGTGCGGCAACCAGCGCGTTGTCAGCCACTTTCGAGGGATCACCGGGGGCATCGAGGACGACATAGTCGTAGCCATCTTCTCGGAGTGGATCAATGACTTTATTTTTGAGAATGACATCAGCGTTCATCTGATTCTTCATCCGGTCATTGATTGTCGACATCTCGGATGAGCTGGCTACAACACCGAAATCCCACTCTGTCTCGATCACTAAATCTTCTGGATGTTCGTCACGGAAGATGACCTCTTCGAGCTGGCCGTTTGCTTTGTACGCATCCCCGAAGCCGAGAAACTCTGTCCCGTGACCGTTTTTATCCACGTCGATGTAAACTGTTTCTCCGTGATTCTCTTGGAGACGATGCGCAAGGTTGATCGCGATCGTCGATTTTCCCATCCCACCCTTCAGTATACAGACTGCAACGACGCCGTTTTTCGATGTTAGCGGGTTCATGTATTCTCTAACTTCTATACTGTGTGCACAGTACATACCGTGTATACTGTATTTGCATCACAGATATCACGATGTGTGTGCGGAGATAATATAAATGCTACGTCCCAGACTGTGGAAACATCATGTACAGTCTATACAGTATAAACTTTGCAAACGGTATAGTAGTCTAAGGTGCTCTATTCGCGATTTACCGATACTGTTTATGCAGTTTAGACCGTTGAAACATTATATACTGTCTATACAGTATACACTTCATTAACTGTATAACCGCCTAACTTGCTCTTCAAATTGTCTAAGAGTACCGTCTATACAGTTTAGACTGTAGAAGATTCATGTACAGTTTGTACAGTATAGACTTCGAAAACAGCATGGAAGCCTGATAAGTACACCTAACGGGCTGATAGTACTGTTTGTACGGTTTAGACTGTAGAAGAATCATGTACAGTTTGTACAGTGAGGACGTCATAACCAGAATAGACATCCAATACGTTCACCCAACGATCTAGCAATACCGTCTGGACAGTGTATACTGTTCAGGCAGTATGCGATGTACTTACTGTCGAGATCTTACTCCTGTTTGAGAACCCTTGAGAGAGTTACCCCACAAGTTCGAGTGGGATGACTCCCGTGTGGAATGACGGACGAAGTCGACGTGGTGGTCACCTTCTCCGTCCTTGAGGGTAGAGAAAGGGACGAAACCATCGACAAAGGCGACGTGGGTTCTGCAACGAACCCAGAAGATTTCACATAGCACTACTAACAACTGAGCAACGGCTCCTTGACGATGGCATCACTATCCATCTACGAATACACCAGCTATGACGCCTTTATCGCCGACACTGCACAGCATGGGATAGCTGAGACGGATCTTGCCCTCGTGTGGGTACTACTTGAGCGCCTTGAGCCCGACGAGGTCTTCATCCGCCTCCCTCGCTGGCTGGCCGAGGAGAAAGTCGGCTACACAGAAGGCGGGACGCCGACCGAATTCGTTGGACGAATCGATCGCACGACTGAGAAAGCACTTCTATTCGTGGACTCGGCAGCAGCTCGCCCGTTAATGAAACGCGCGCATCGCATCAATCACCTTGAAGAAGGACTTGAGAATTCGACGATCGATTCATCATCGATACCAGACGACGAAGAGCGACGGGCCTGGCTCGAACGAAAATTGGCGCACCATCGCGAAGCCTTCGCTCACCGGGCAGATCAAGACGGACTCACTGACGAGTGGCTCCCAATCTCCCAGATCGAAACGGTGCTTCGTCACAGAGAGTCATCAACGTAATCTAAGAAGTGAGCACACTCGTTCACTGGTCGATATCGACTTGGGCTGGATTAGGATCCATTTTGAACACGACACTGGGTTCCCAGAGGAGCCGATGTTCTTTGTACGTACCTTTGCCCATCCCCCCGTGTTCTTGGTTAGACTCTGTCACTTCGAGAAACGCGAGTTCGCCGAGCAAACTCCGGATTGTATCTGTCGACAGGTGGTCTGTCCCGACAGCATCACAGACTTTCTTATAGATATCGTAAATGAGAGTCGTTCGAAACCAGGCCCTGTTCGTCTCAGTCTTTGCGGTAAGATTGGCAAGAGCATAGAGAACGTATTTGCTATGAGGTGGGAGCCCAGCAATGAGCTCTTTTAGCCGTTCACCCTCGGCTTGTTCCTGTGCCAACTCAAGATGAATCTCTTTCACTTCACCGATATCGTTGTTCTTGGCGTAGTCGCCCGCGTGACGTAACAGCCGGATCGCTTTCCGGGCGTCACCGTGACGTTGCGCAGCTAATGCTGCTGTCTTGGGAATCACGCCCGAATTCAGAACGCCTTCTTTGAACGCATCGCTCCGGTTTTCGAGAATCTGTCGTAACTGCTCACCATCGTAGGGATCGAAGATGAACTCATTGTGTCCGAGACTGCTCTTGACTCGTTCAGTCATCTGATCTCGAAAGTTCACCTTGTTCGAGATGGAGATAATACCGATTGAGACGTCGATTTTTCCGGCTTCACGGGCTCGTGAGAGGAGCATGAGCACGTTATCGTCGCTGAGCTGGTCGACCTCATCAAGTGTGATGAGCGCGGCATCATATTCCTGATCTAGAATATCCCAGAGACGGTTGTAGTATTCATTCGTCGAGATACCGCGAGTCGGGACTTTGACACCAGATTCCGGCGTGTTGATACCGTCTGCGATTGTCTGGATCGTGTCAGCCTCACCCTTTGCCTGAGCACAGTCTACGGTCACCGTCGCTAGATGGGTATTTCGCCGCTGAGCCTCGCTTCGAGCTCGTTCCATGACATGCTTTGCGACGAGGGACTTACCCGATCCGGTTTTTCCATACAGAATCACAGAGTTCGGGGGAGCGCCAGTGACGGCCGGACCGACCTCGTTCGCGAGCTCCTGAATATGTTCGTCACGACCGACGATACGATTCTCGTCGGGAATATGGTCGATGTTTAGTAGCTCCCGGTTCGCGAAGATCGTAGTATTACCACTGTCGTTAACTGCCTGAAAAAGTTTGTCACCACCTCCCATTGACTCTTCGCTTTCCTCTTGCATACCACGCTTATCAAGAACTGGTAAGAAAAATGTTTGCACTAGATTCCGAGTTAGAAATGGCCCATAAACGATGAATTCCGATTGTATAACGTCTCGTCGGATAACTTCGAATTTGGTTTTCACCCCCCTGATTCCGAGTTAGAGTGTACCCATCTCCCACACACGATGATATTTGATGCCAGAATTGAATCGTCACGGGCAGTTTCGTCATAGCACCTAGCCTTAAGACAGACACACCAGATTCCGAGTTAGTTGTGGAGTGATGCCAACAAGGCGGTGATACAGACCCAACCCACACACCTAATTCCGAGTTAGTTATCGAGAGAAAGCGACCAGCCAAATATAAACGGTTATACATCTAAATCAGAAGATAATGAACAGACACACCAGATTCCGAGTTAGGTGATCGGAGTAAAGACCCCGGTGATCTCAAGTTGAGATTATTGTATCTAAATCTAACTATTAATAATGTCTTATTGCTAAATCACTCATACCTAGTTTATCTTTCTAGTCTAGGTTCTAGTCTAGGTGGAATACACCTGATTCCGAGTTAGTTCAGCCGTCTCAAGCATCGTTCTATGCCTCTGTACAGCAACTAACTCGGAATCAGGTGTGTGTCCGTTACATCTAGTACCAATCATAACATAGAGTAACCACATTTATCGTTGATCTGATCCTCTCGTACACAGGTCGAGCGCTTCTGTACTGTCACGCACTATACGCTCAATGCAGAGATGAACAACTGTGAGAAGGGTATAGATCCCCGGCCGTAAACCGTCGAGTGGGACCACTTGCCGAGAATCGTACACCCGAGATGTGAAAAATTACTCCTCTGGTGACTAAATCAGGTTTACATGATCCCGAACGACAACGTCGAGATCGTATCGTATTAAGACAGAGCGTTCACCGACCGGGCCACGGTTGGTAAGACGCTCGACGGCAAGGAAGCATACTCTCCCCACCGTCCGTGCGTGATGGGGACGGCTGCGGAGGCGTCTGTTCCGTTGTTGCCGGTCGAACAAGAGGGCTGTGAGCGGTGGTGCCTTCCGTGACATCATCGGTACTACATCTCGATACCGGGGAGTGTTCACCGATCTCATCGCTCGGAAGTGTGATGACGGATTCTGAGTCGTAAGCGGGGCCGGACATTGTGTAAAGGCCCACACCGTACGCCTTGCGGACGACCACCGACACTCCTAATTTCTCGCTATTGGACCCGCGCACGTTCATACAGAACAGTCTGCACTTAACTCGGTCTGTCCCTTTTGCATTGTACCAACTGGTGACGAGCAGACTCAATCTGGTTCCCACACTACCCAGTCGCCCAGTGCTCTGACTAATGGTCGCTGGCGACTGAGTCGGTCGCTGCGACGAGCTCACGACAAAATTCTGTAATAACCGCCTCGGGGTCGGGATCACTCACCCGATAGGAAAAGCCTTGTGAGGTGACGGTAAACTCGCTTGCCGCAGTAAGCCTCCCCTCACTCACTTGCAGATCGAGTACAGCCTCACGGTAGAGGACAAATGTGCGGTACTCGTCGACATCGAGGTGTTCAAGATTACACTCGTCGAGGGCAGCGAGCACGTTGGCGGCCGTGCGAAGCTCACATCGCTGGACTGCGGGCTCATCGCTTGCCATACGACAGGGGTGACAGTACAGCACTATATACCTGCGTCAGACGCCGCTACACAATTGATGCGTTACCCGATAGACAGAATCGATCTTGAGGCAGATCCTGAATGAGACCCTCGAGATCTCGTACTCGTTTCAACTCGCGGTAGCACGGAGTCTCCTTCTTCAACGAACGAGCGACGCGAGTAAGTAGGGAGGAGAGGAAGTGCGTTCGATACGTTTAGGACCATTTGGAATGTATATGGACTGTCCATGACGGGCCACAGACAGTCCGCGAGGGTTGGCGTGCCAACGGAGCCACGGGGCGTTTCTCGGCATGGACGGGTCGCTGTCAACCGCCCCCGAAAGTCGGATCGTCGAAGCGAACATGACGCCCTGTGCCTCTCCGTCGCCCGTGACCGAACGGGCGTAGAGTGGAGGTCACGTCTAATTAAATTGCCGCTGGCGTCTGGCCCTACGCTACAAGCGTCTTTAGTCGGCATGAGTCTCATGCCGAGAAGACACACGCAAGCCCCGTCCTCAACGAGCGCGGTAGCGCGAGTAGGTCGGGGTAGTTGACGAATATCGCTATACTCCCACGCGTTTATTTAGCTATCTGTCAGATTAAATTTATCTTCCAGTCGGTCGGCTGTGTGGTGCTTGTCTATTTTCCTGTAAGCTTCGACGAGCGAATCAAGTGGTAGTAACGGAACCCCTCGATCGACAGTCGTCTCACATTCAACGGTATCGAGGTCAACAAGCGGCTCTTGATGGTCTTTTTCACGTGTGCTGAACAGTACTTCGAGGTCCTCGCCGTGCATTTGATACTCGTCGATCTGCGAGACGCCGATCTCGTGCGTCCCAACGAACGCGTCGGAAAACGTCTCTCGAATCTGATGGGCTCCCGATTCTGTGGTGAGAATATCAATATCAGATGGGTCATCGTCAAGGCCTCGAAGAACGGAATTGGTACTGCCGAAAATACACCACGTCACACTGGGCACGATGTTCGCCACACATTCGGTTAGAACCAGCTCTTGAGGGGCGGATAGTGGCATATTCCACCCTTTAATGTGAAACTTATAAAAGCTCTGTTGGCTGTTAGCTGACGTAAGCTCTCTCGACTCTCATGTCCATCAGTCGCGGTCTCATCTAATGTTAGTCGAATCACGTACCAGTTGATCGCTCTCAGCGAGACCCGAGTCTTAAACCACGAGACGAAATCCTAATCAAATACAATCAGTGTGAAATAAGGTATGTAATAGAAGCCAAACACCGATATTATGGAGGATTTTCTAGCAAAGTTGATATATCGATATATACTTCATCTCCATAGCGCATATTTGATGGGTTATATCGGTTTGTTCGTTTGTCTGTCGGAGACAACCGATCAAACCAATTAATAAGTAAATAGACTAATTTGCTCTATCCGGCCAAATTGGCCCGCATCTATCCCAACACACAGACAGCATACCGCCTTCTTTGTCCGGATCCGGCAAATTCTACGCTTATATCCAGAAGTGATACGTAGCCACCAATAGCAGTTGATCTACCAACACATCATATGTGCCGAAACGTTTTAGACCACAGTTCGCGTACTATGGACTATGTCTGACGCTCAGAATCCTAATGACCCCCCCGATGCAGGAACCGCAGCCCACGGGTTCTTCGTCGTTCAGGAATTGCTCGGCACTCCTGCGCTCGCACGGATCTACACGGATGTATTGATCAATTCACCGACGACGATCACTGCCGTCCGTGACCGCCAAGGTGTCTCTAAGAGTACAGCCTACAAGTACGCTAACACGCTGGCTGAGTTAGGCGTCGCAGAAGAACTCGATGCGCACAAAGACGGGTCGTCCCTCTGGCGTGCTGAACCTGTGAGTGGTATCTGGACAGATGAAACTACCATCGAGCTTGGGCCTGTGATCATCGCTGTCTTTGGTGCGACCAGCGTCGATGATGATCTTGAACTTTTCATCGAGCGCCACGGGAAGGCGGCGCTCGCCCCCGCAATCACAGCAACGGTTGACTATCTCAACGGGGAGACGACACGGCGTGGCGTCGCTGCTGCTCTCGAGGTACCAGCTGTGGAAGGCATCGCGGTTTCGCAGGCGATCGAGCGGATCATCGCTGTGGTGAAACCCCATGACTCGACGCTTGATACAAGCATGTTCGAAGTCGATGTCCACGACCGAGCTATCGAACAAGGACCATACCAGCGGGCCAATGAGTGAGGCCCACCCATCACCGTTTCCAACCGCCCTTATTCTTGATACGAGCTTCCTTCGAACGATCGGTGGCACAGGAAACGATTCGTATCAGACGTTCATTCATTACGTCCAATCCGAGGAGCGCGAGTTATATCTGAGTGGACGTGTTGTCGAAGAGCTCACTGAGCAGCGTGGCTATCTGAGCATCGACTGGGTTGACCGGGCAGATACGACAGAGTGGATTACCATCATTGACGATGTCCAGCCAGGGGTACGGGTTCACGATGGCCCACGTGCCGGGCACGTCATGGATCGAGTCCACGAACGGCTGGTAACGTTCGAACAAACGGATCCCAACATCTTGCGAAAGACCGATTCGGAACTGCCAGCAGTCACCGTTATGCTGCTCGGTTCAACCTCCCATGAGTCTATCGGAATTTTGATGGACGACCGGAACGCTGAACGGGCGATTGCTGGTGTGATCAAGAACACGTACTACGAGGGACGAATACGCATCATTGATATCTGGGAAGCCATAGAATACATGGAATCACAGTAGATCGGGATTCAGTGGGTGGATTCGATAGTTTGTGTTAGATTACAAAATAAATAGAATAATTATTATGATAATATTGTTAAATGATGGTTATTCAACACAGCAGTTTGTGGGACGGCAGGAAATCAAGTCGAGAATCCTCCGTGGATTGGATACCCAACACACAAATGTACAGTAATATTTCATTATGATGAAAGTAGCCCTCAATGACTCGAAACAAATTCCCCGTCACCCGTCGGCAGGCGCTTGCAGTCTGCGTCGGCGCGACGATCGGAAGTTTCACGCTTCCACGAGAGTGGTTTCTCAGCTCTCCTGAGCGCATCCCACAGAGCGCCACCGGATCGTGGCCGATGGAACGACACGACCCGGCACGAACGGGCTACGCTCCGGAGTCGAACGGACTGACACGGAAACCGAACGTCTCCTGGCAAGCTACGATCGCAGACAAAGATGAAATTCTGTCTCGGCTCGTTTGTTCGGATAAAACAGTGTACGCCACGAGCAATGACACACTATACGCGTTCACTGCTGCAACGGGAAGCCAGCGATGGCAAACGAGCCAATTTGGAACCCTCCCCTGGACCGAAAGCTCGTTCCGTAGGACCGAAAACTCGCTTCAGGTCAGAAATGGTCCCACGCTCGGCAACAAGCAGTTGTTCGTCGGATCTCGTAACCACCTAGCTGCCGTTGATCTGACTGACGGGAGTGCGCAGTGGGGACGTCGAACGAGCGGTACCAGCACAGTTCTGCGTGTCGGCAACACAGTGTACATCAATAATGGAGACACTGCCGTGGCCATCGATCTCCAGTCAGGACTCGAACGTTGGAAAACATCCCCAACCGTGGGCGTTTATCCATACGCGTACGCAGACGGATTCATCGTCGGACCAGCCGGTGACAGTGATCCATCACCTGTCGCAGCGATAAATGCCTTAACCGGGAAAAGAGAATGGACAACTCCCATCAAGATCAAGAATCCCGTCTCCTCTATTCCCACACATCGACCCAATCCGTGCATCGTGAACGGGACCATCTACTACGGGAGTGGGCCACTGTATGCACTGACGCTCACCGACGGAACGGTCCGATGGTCACACTCAATCGGAGCGACTGGTGTCAGCCTCACACCGGTCTCCGATGGCTCAGCAGTCTATTTTGTACTTGATGATAGCGTCCGTGCGGTCGATGCAGAAAGCGGAAAACTGCGGTGGCGTGTTGATCTTCCTGCTCTCGAAACGCCGGCACTCATAGACGGAACACTCTACGTTGGGCTCGAACACGGAATCGCTGCACTCGATAGCGCTACCGGTGATGAGCAGTTCCGTGTGACGCTGTCCGAGACGGAGACCGTGAGTAGTTCCCCGATCATCGCAGGTGGAACTGTGTATCTCGCACTCGGCCAAACACTCTACGCCCTCACAGACAAATGAACACATCCAAACCTCCGCAGAATGGGTCCAGCAGTTTCCATCGAGTGCTTTCACTCTGGTTCGGATTTAAGCTCGCTCTATTTCCTGGACTGTATACTGTCCTCAAGGTAGCCCTCATCAATGAGCCAATGTATACTGGTATGTACGCTACACAGCTCCTCGCAATCGGTGCCGTCTACGTTATGCAATGGAGGTCTCCTACCGTTCGATCACGAACGGTCTGGTCGTTTGGTCTTACGTCGGGTCTCCTATCCTATCTGTTGTTAGTACTTACTTCAGGGGTAGGAATGGGGAGTAATCCTACGAGTGGATCTCTATATCTCATCGTGAAAGCGTCTCTCATCCTGGTTGCAGCGTTTTCAGGAGGGTACGCTGTCGTCTGTACCGACTGACAGGACGTTGTATTGTCCGTCTGTGGATCACGATAGTTCGAGTGACAGCCACTCTCCGAACGTATGGATTCAACACTTTACGCGATCCATCCATAGTGCGCTACCAACCGAACATGATCTACCCAAGTAGATATCACATACAGCTGATGATAGGTGGACAAGAGTTCTAACGCACATCTTCTGTGAAATTTAAATCATTGGGATGAATTTCTTAGATGGCTGTGCATGACGAATCCGTATCTGCCCATCGTCAGGTCAAGAATGACGAGATCGTCGACGATGTGGCGACTCCGACGTTTTCCGGTGGCTCATCACTGACGACGCTAAATGATGATTTGTGCTTCACGTACAGCGGTCGGTCGAGTAAATCCACTGTTGTTTATTGGGCTAAAACGAAGTGATTGGCAATTTCGCGAATTCGACCGATTTCGAGGGTGTTGGTGGCTATGATGACTGAATCCAATCTAATAAAGCGTATATCACTATATCAAATTCATTGAATGAGATTGCGAATCTGTGTCTAATTTCACTTTTCAATACGCAATCTATGATAAATTTAATAATCTTAGTGGTAGCTCACTGGGGAATATTGATGTTATTCTGTCACCAATGGTAACTTCCCCCCGATGATTGGATTCACCGAATTCTTTTTAGGATGATGAATACCTTATCGACTTATGGTCGATACTAGACCGAATATTATCTTCATTACTACCGACCAGCAACGCTTCGATACAATACACGCGCTCGGCGCCAGAGGTCGGCTAGGTCGATTTATTATGCATGATATGTAACGGAATTTACACCAGCGTTATTCTAACATTATTTAGATGTGTATAATACAAAATTTTGTCGCTTATTCATCGACTTCGGATAGCGGCATCTCCGAATGAAAAGACACGGTTCACGCTGGAACGGTGAACTGAACCTTTCGTGGATCGGCATCGGCAGTGATGAACGCAAGCAACTGGGTGCCCTCGTTGGTGAGAGCGGCACGATCTCATTTAGACAACGGTTCAAATGGTTCGATGAGCAGGGTAGCCCCATCGTCGTGCCGTTGAACGTACCAGAATCCGGCGACGAAGCCGTCGACTAAGACAGCCCCTCTCGCGTAGTATTCATCCATTACCCGCTGGTGATGTTCGGACGGAATGATTCGTGAGCGGTCGTCATGAGAGAGCAACACGTTGTCGAGTTCCGGGAGGATATCTCGCTCAAGGACGGGAATATGGATGACTACCGAAAGAAACACAGGTGGGACGCTGTGAACTTCCTCGATCCAGTGATTTCGCCGCTGCGCAACTATCGAAAGCCGATAGATCCACCAACTGAGCACTGGCTGGTGTTTCCTACGTTCGACTAGCAGACGCTCCTACGTTTCGTGCAAAACGAGATGACTGACCGCGGGGAATACCCAGATTGCAATCGATAAGCGACGTGACGAGTACGCTCGTGACCTGCCATTGGCACTTGAGGAGGACGTTCAACTGCCGCCGATCCCGATGGACGGTGCGCGGTCGATTCTCTGGCGTCTCTAAGACACAGCGAAAATCGATATTGACCATCTAAAACACGGTTACCCTGCGCCTCATGGCGGCCGCCGTAGGATGATTGGTGTTCTCATGAGGGCGCTCGGATCTCCGGTTGCAGTTCGTTATCTTGACAACTCTGGAGAAATGGTGCGAGAGCACTACTCACATATCGAAGCTGAGGAACTAAGAGGTTTCGCGACAGAAGCCCTTATTAATGTCTGGTCTTGGTAGATAATGGGTGGGTAGAGAAACATATTTAAATTTATGAAATAATAAGACGGACGGAATCTGATGCCACATCAATATCGACAATATTCGGTTATGAGTGAGCCATTCTCGTTACTAAGTAACTAATTCTGAATGTATATCGAAATGATATTTTGTTAGTGGTTTCGTTTGCACTTGCACCTGTGTCGAGGTCGTGGTACGTGCTATAATAACAACTGTACTCATGTTATTTTGGCTTTCAAATCTGTTGATATCGACTTCTGATCGTCACAGCACGACAGACAGTATATATGCTTGGACCGTCTAAAATAGCAAATATACTTTATTTATACCAAATCACCTTCCATATATGGTGAACTTAAGGCAATACATTTGGATGATATCAGTATATTGGCTTTTAAATCAGTATTAGTAAACTACAGTGTAGCATTGGTGTTTCTTAGTGGAGATAGCTATGTATGGGTGATATTGAGTTCAATGATATTCGCTACGCTTTGGAGTTTCTTCCGGACCAACTCATCATCAAACCGGCTCGTAGGTCCTGAAACACCAATTGCGCCCTCAATTTGGTCATTGTTGTTGATTATTGGCACAGCTACGCAACGAAGTCCTTTGCCCCGTGCCTCATCGTCTAGTGTATGTCATTCTCGCGCACGCGCTCCAATTCATCAAAGATTTCGTCGCGGTCTGTGATCGTGTTTTCAGTAGACGCTGGCATTCCGTGTCTATCGAATATCTCCATTACATGTTCGCGAGGTAAGTTTGTGAGTGTTGTATTTCCGAGACTAGTATTGTGAAAAATAGGCCTCTCGACTGATATACGAGTTAGTCTTAACAGCATTCTCTCCATGTGCCCTATGTAGATAGATGCCCTTGCCGTGTTTCTTAACAAGGAGATTTGCCAGTTCGCCGGTTTCTTCAGCCAATGAATTTACTTCGTCCTTGGAGATATCGTAAAGTCGTCGTTTATGTATGCGTATCCACGGAGATCGAGAAATTAGAGACCGACCCGATATCTGTTTACCTTTTTAACGATGTATCTGTCTTGCCCGAGGGTACATAAATAGTTGTGGAGACTACTTTTCGATAGGTTGAGCTCCGAGGAACTCAGTGACGGTAGCATCATTTTTCTCTTTGAGAGCTTCGAGAATCCGGAACGTTGTCTGTGTTGTTCTGACGAAACTCAACGATTGGGTCTTCCCCATATTTATCTATGGTGAATTTTTATAAATTATCCATTAAACTACAAAAATACACCAGTATCTCTGTTGGGCCTATAAGTTTCACGCGATGGACTCCTGCTCATATCACCTAATTGCAGAAAAGGAAATTCTATAGTCTGCACCGCTAATCGTAGAATCTACACAGATACTCGCTTTTATATATGTAGGCAAGTAGTGTATATTAAATAATATCTAATATAACGTTAAGATCTCCGTTCTGATAATTTGTCTTTAAGCTGTGAGTCGTCTGACTCATAGATTCTCAGGACCAGTCCAACAGAACTCATGACTTATTTATCCCAATCCAATCAATATATTTCGCTGACTTTAGCGGAAACCATGAGTGCTGAATAGTAGCCTACTCCCGAGATAGTCATCGGCAACTGTGTTTTGATAATGCTGTACATATGATCAATAAAACTACCAATAACCTAATATCAATATAATAATCTTCTATATCTTATCAATCTTCACTCAAATATATTTGACAGCGGTCGGATTATTATGGGCCAATTGCCAGCCACGAACCTCGGTACGTGGCAGAACACCGATCCGGGAATATACGCACAGGGCGTGAGACAGCGCTCGAAACGGGGCTCAGATACATTGACACGGCACAGTACTACGGCAACGAGGAAGCCGTTGGCGATGCCCTCGCCGACGACGTTCCCCGCAAGGTGGTCTTCATCGGATCGAAGGTTCACGCCGAGAAGCTTGGTCTTGCACACGACAAGGTTATCAAGGGGTAGAGGTCACGCTCGACCGCCTGAACCTTGACTAGCTCGACCTGCTGTACGTCCATTGGCCGATCGCCAACTACGCCGCCGAGACGATGTCGGCCTTCGACGAGCTCGTCGACCGCAAGCTTATCGACCATGTCGGCGTCTGTAACTTTGACGTTGACCTGCTCGACGAAGCGGTAGACAACATGGAGTCGCCACTGTTCGCTCATCAAATCGAGACTCACCCGCTGTTACAGCAGGACGAACTCATTGGCCACGCACAGGAGAACGACTACCACCACATCGCGTACTCCCCGCTCGCTCGCAGCAACACCTTGTACATCTCTGAGATTACGGAGATTGCTGAGAAACACGATATCAGTGCGTCGCAGGTCAGCTTCGTGTGGCTCCTCTCGCGGGAGAACGTCACCGTCGTCCCGAAAGCGACGGGCGAAGACCAGATTAGAGTCGACTTTGCCGCACAGGACCTCGAACTCGACGACGAGAACGTCGAGCGAATTCGAGATACGAACGGACCGAGCGGTACGTCAGCCGTGACGGCGCGCCGTGGTTCGAAGCCAGACCGGCGACTAGTGGACTTCTGTTTTCACGCAAGAAGCGGAGTAGACGCGGTCCGAATTACGCGACGACTGGTATAGTGCGGTTGTAGAATACCAACTACCAGGACGTAACCGCGACCTCGCGCAGCGATTTTGCCAACGGGATATCGACTGTCGATCCGGTGTAATGCGAGAGGTAGAACCCAACGATGATCTCAAGCGACCGGGCGGCTTCGACGCCGGGCGAGTAGTTCTCCCCATTGCCGTTCAGGAGGTCCTGAATGTGCGTCGCCGCGTTCGCGAACGAGCGCTTGTAGTCGTCTTCCCACGTCCACGCGCCGTCGATGCCGGGCAGCGACTGCTCGATGTGTTCGCCGTCTTCGAGCGACCAGTAGCGCCACTCGCCATCGTCGTTGTTCAGATAGAGTTTTCCCTCGGCGCCGACGAAGTTCAGAGTCATCGAGGAGACCTCCCGGGGAATCGTGCAGTCGACGGTGACGAACGAGCCATCGTTCATGACGACGTGGCCGCCGCCGCCCGCGTCGACGACTTCCTGTGTCGCGTCAAGTGAGTCGACAGCCTCATTCTCGCCCGTGATGTAGCCGCTGACCTGCTCTGCTCTGGCGTCCAAGAGATAGACGAGCGTGTCGAGGACGTGCGTGGAGTTGCGCATCAGTTCCATCCGATACTGCGTGCTCACTGACTTGACCTCACCCAGGAGGTTCTGCTCGTGGATGAGGTCGTGGAGCCGTTGGAGCTTATCAGTAAAACGGAATGAGTGGTTGACGACAAGTTCGGTATCGGTTTTCTCGCACACTTCGACCATCTCTTCGGCGGCGCTGACCTGCGAGGCGATGGGCTTCTCACACCAAATGACCGCTGGCTCGGCCGCCGACTGGGCAGCGTCGATAGCGTGTTCGTGGTGGAGAAACGACGGGGTGCAGACCGAGACCACGTCGAGGTCTTCCGCGTCGAGCATCGCCCCGTGTCCGACGTACTGCCGTTCTAACGGGATGTCCCACGCGCTGCCAAACGTCGTCAATTTCTCCTCGTCGACATCAGATATCGCGACGAGTTCTATTTCGTCGGTGCTCGCGTATCCGCCGGCGTGACTCGCGTCGATTTTCTCCGTGCCGATGGCTTCCTCGTCGTGCATACCAAGGATACCCATTCCTGCGATACCGCCCGTGCCGATTACGCCTGCTCTATATGTCATATGTGTATCTGGACCCGTGGCTGGTCGCAGACGCGGCTCGCCCGCTGGTCATGGCGCTGACGAGACGGTCCGTCACCAGTGGCAATTGGTGTCCCAGGAAGTCATTTGTTGTCTCAATATATAAATCTTTGAGTGGTTCGATGTGCGACGGCGAGATATCAGCGGGGGATTGCCTCGGCAGCGGACGGCTACTCCCGGAGCGACGGTGCGGCGAACTGTCCATCATCGAACTCGATGGGCTTCGGTTCATCGACGACGTGGAGGTTGTCACGGTCGCGCGCGCGGCCTCGACCACCGACGGGAGCTTCAATCCGCGATCGTACTGGCGGTGAGCGTGTAGATGAGCGTCGTCGTCGTGTCCAGTTCTGCGACGATGTCTTCGGGGATCACGTCGGCCGAACCGATACCCGTCGCGTTATCTGGGTTTTCTAGTTCAGTCCGCGCACATAAATGAGCTTGATCTCCAGCTTCTTGGGTGCGGGTTCGTTGATGAGAACGGGCGGCGACCGATGACGTTCGTATCGATTCCTTAATCACTGATTTCTTTACCCTGACGGTCGTACATAACGAAGTCGAGTTCCTCGAATAGCAGTTCCGGCATCAGGTCGTAGGCGGTTTCCAGCAGTTCTTCTTCGTGATCGAGGAACCCGCTCGGTGGGGCGCCCTCGACGAGCGTCGTCTCGTCGTGCTGATTTTCGACGACGGTGACGCCGACGCCGATGGGTAGTTCGTCGAGGAGCTGGTCGGTGATCTCGGAGATTGTCCGCCGGAATGATCAGCCTACGGCCCACCTGTGCGCAATCTATGGCCCACGTTGCTTGCCCATGCCGATGACGGTCATCCTCGAGAGCCCGCTCTCGACGGAGTTGTCGAAATCAGTGTGCGGCTTGACGCGGTTTATGGAGACGATGGTGTCCGCCGCGACTGCGTTGTCGTCGGCGAACGACAGCGACTCAACAGCTTATGCAGCATGCACTGTGACGTCATCTGGCGACATCGGTTCTGTCTCTCAGACCTGTTCGATGACTTCCAGTCCTGGCAGTTCGGGGTCATCGCAGGCTTCGACGATCGTCCCTTCGGGAAAGACAGTGCACTCGCTGCTATTGCCTGCTCGCTTGTATCCATACTTGTTGCATCAATCCGTTCGCTCATAAACGTAGCCCTCGGTCGCGATAATACCACTACTTGCACCGGGTCTCTCAACCCGGCAAAATCGTCTGCTGTAGCCTCAATTATCGTGACTACGCCGAAGAGCAGGACGAAAAAATACCCAAATGGCCGATGCTGTTCGGGAAAGCCGCAGAGTCGGTCATCAATCCCGTGATCGATTGTTCCCCATACCTGACCGTGTCGGCATCCCCTGGGACCCTGTAGAGGTACACGACCCCGGATAAACCACCAAAGCTGAGATTGAGGGTATCGGGACGTTGATCAACACTGTCGTGAGAAAATAAAATTACTTGATGGCGGTCTACGATTATTCATCCGGTTACTCGATTACTTCTGGGACGATCAGTACGACTATACCGTTGACAATTTATCCCAGTCGGGTCGGTCTCAATCGTCGACCCGATGTCTGAGAGGTACGACTCCGCGTCGTTCGCAAAGAGTGCCTCACGGGCCGCCAGGTGTCACTTATCGTCGTTGCGTCGACGATGGCTCCAGCCGCGTCGGGGTTCCGTCCTCGCCGTCCGTATCGACGGCACCGATGACTGTGTCACCGTCGTGTTTGAGCGCACCACCGAGGGTAAGTTCCTGATTAGGATTGCCCGCTACCGTCAGTAATCGTGACGGTTGTCTCGCCGCCCGCGAGGAGAACCGCCGGCGAATCGACGGGTATCCCTCTCGTCACGGCTTCTTCAGCGGTAGCGACCAACGGTTTCACCACCTCTCACGCCTCACCCCGGAGGCGAGACGTGAGAACCAGCGGCTCGTAGCCGCGATTCTGTGCCACGGTCGCAGCGGCGTTGAGTGCCGTAACGTTTTCTCCGACGAAACGATTGGTGCTACGTGTCGAAGACTGAGTCGTCCGGAAACAGTGTCTCTCTGTGCTCTCCAGTGACACCGGTTTCAAGATGATTACAAACGGCTAACGATGACGTGAATTCAAATCGTTCGAACACCGATAGAACTCCCTGGTAAGTCGTTTCGTCGGGTACCGACGGACCGCTTCCTGCAGTCGACAGGTCGTTGCCGATCACGTCGTTCCAGAAGGAGTCCGACGACAGTTGTAGGTGCGGCTCGCCTTGCGAGTTGTCCCCCTTTCAACTCAGATAGGTGTTTGCCGGCATTGATCTCGTCAATCGGGACACCACCGTCAAGCAGGCAATCAGTCGTCGCTGGCAGATCGTTAAGCGTCAGCGTACTAGCCGATGCAGACAGGAGTGCGCTGGCACCACCGGTCAGAACGAATAGAACGAGAGTGTCCTCATCGGCTTCATCAAGAATGTCGAGGACTGTGGCCGTCCGCTTCGGTGTTGCGTTCCGACGGGAGGGATGGTCGCCCACTGTACTCTGAACGGCCTTGGTGTCGACAGGCTGCTTGCCGACGACGTGTCGCTCGGTAAGCGACTTACCGAGTATGGATTCTGGAGCATGCGTCACGCCACCAGCGGCTTCCCCACCACCGACAAGGACGACATCGGTATAGTCCTTAAGGTTTTATGTCGTCTCGCCGACGAAAAGTATATCTTCATTTAATCCAACAGTCGCTCGGGTTAGCCGTCTCTGGAGCGGCAGTGTCTATGACAGCTTCGATACAATCGAATGCGACCTTGTGGCCGCAGCTGGACCCGATCGCAGATCGGCTACGGATCATACTTATGCTACTGAGCCGGCCGGTAAAAATCTGCCTTAACGGACCGTAGTTTCAGCGCTGTTCATAAGGTCGGTGAGGTCGTGTTCAGCAGAGGCTAAAAGTTGAGGGCATGTTTGGTTTGGAGAGTACTCTTATGCTCGAAAGTGTTGGAACTCACCGTCGGAAACCGAGGCGTCGCAGGGTAAATAGCAGGTGGTTTTATATGGACCGGATAAATATTGACCGGTATGGCGAAAATAGAGATTGATGAACTGACAAAAGTCTTTGAGTCAGCGGAGAGCGAAATAACTGCTGTCAATAAGCTCAACCTTACGATCGATGACGGCGAATTTCTGGTCCTTGTCGGCCCATCAGGGTGTGGAAAATCAACCACGCTCAGGTCTATTGCAGGCTTGGAAACCGTCACGGATGGAACGATCAAGATAGACGATAGGGATATTACTGACGCCAAACCTAAGAATCGTGATATCGCGATGGTGTTCCAGAACTATGCGCTCTACCCCCACATGACGGTTCGTGAGAACATGTCTTTTGGCCTTGAGATGACTACCGATATCTCAGACGACGTGATTCACGATCGGGTACGAGACGCTGCGGCGATGCTCGGTATTGAAGACCTGCTGGAAAAGAAGCCAAGGTCACTCTCGGGCGGCCAACAGCAGCGCGTCGCGCTCGGCCGAGCAATCGTTAGGGAACCGAAGGCGTTCCTGATGGACGAGCCACTGTCGAACTTAGATGCCAAACTCCGCACCGAGATGCGCACCGAACTTCAAGACCTCCAGCAAGAACTGGAAATCAGCACGGTGTACGTCACCCACGATCAGACAGAGGCAATGACTATGGGTGACAAAATCGCGATACTGAACGGAGGAGAACTCCAGCAGGTCGGCACGCCACTCGAATGCTACTACCAGCCCCAGAATCAGTTCGTGGCGAGTTTTATTGGATCCCCGAGTATGAACTTCTTCGAGGTCACGTATTCGGACTCGGACAAGCAGTCGACTCTTGACCAAGAGAAGTTCAAGTATAGTATGTCCGACGAGCTAGCGGGACAACTCGGCAGGGTTAATGAATCACTCGTTCTCGGGATTCGCCCGGAGAGTATCGACGTCACCGACACACAGGCACCGAATGCACTTGAGGTAGAAGTCTCGGTGGTCGAACCGTTGGGTGAGCGGACACTCGTCTACTTCGATATCGGTGGCGAAACCTATATTGCAAGCCTTGACACCGATGTTTTCGTCAGTCCGGGTGACGTTCTCAATATTAGCTTCCCGGAAGAGAAGCTCCACATCTTCGATCGCGCTACCGGTAATGCCATTTGGAACCCCGATCCACCGTCGGAGAATAGAGTGATGCTGCGTACCGGAACCAGTGATAGTGTTTAGTTTGGAGCATTGTGCCAGCGAACAAAGTTCTGCGATCAATTTCGGTCGTTTCCGGGTCGACGCGGCTGAAGCAGTTCGGAAACGGCAACGCTCATAGCTTCATTTCGTGAAAAATTCGTTCGACAGCGTTCCGATTTCCGTAGCGGCGAGCTGAAATCTGAGTCGACTCGTTGATGTGCTGTTTGGGGGGGCTGGGCGCCATCAACGAAAAATACAGCAGCTTCGACATGAAACTCGCGAAGAAAAAGATCGGTGAGAGCCGTCGTCGTGGTTAAAGACAACCGGGCATGAAAGAAGATCATTCGTTTGTATGTGAACGGCGGCGTACAGCCAGAATTGCCCGTCGCTGATGCGAATTTCAGTTTCGTCGGCGCAATCTGATTCGGAGATTACCCAGAGTCTGGCTGTAGATTGGCTTTCTGCAACCAATTGCGGATTGCTTTCCACGACTATTGGACACCCAGCAAGTCGAATAATTCAGTGGTATTCGACAACGAGAGATCTGCAACGTGCGATGGAATACTAACCTTCATCGCTGGCCAAGATATCCGTACATATTTCACAAAATGAAAATCAATTTAGTCTCTTTTTCCTCTGAGACGGCTGATCTCTGGCCGAGCCACCGAGAAATCCGTCGCTCTCACTTTTTACGCTTAATTACTCGACCTCGCATGTTTGTTCAGGCTGGTGACCTAGAGTGTCTGATGCTGCCGATTACGTCGTTTCTCTCCTGCACTGCTCCGATTGACGAGCTGGGGTGCTCTTCGACGCGGCAGAAACATCATGCGAAAACCTGCGTCACAGGTCTTGTTGCTTTCCGCAACAAGACTATCGAGTGCATCTCAATACACGTTCTTCCAGCGAAAATCGAATGAGCCTTGAACAAGTTCCTCACCAAGTATAACTGGGACACTGGCCGGCTGAACAGTGAACGGCTCGCACTCTTCTAAGCACACAACGAAACCGCATAGAGTCGTGGAGATGTTGTCGATGATGACGACGCCTTCACTCGCAAGACTGACAAACGGATTCCAAACGTCGGGAAGTTCTACGATCATACCAAACGCGGCTACACCTGGAAACAAAATCTCATCTATGCTCTCTACGCCGACGAAAAAACCACATACCCACTCAGCTTCCGTCTCTACGAGAAGTAAGTGAAGACATTGATAGAATTAGCGACCGATCTCGTCAACGAACCCATCGAGATAGGTGCCCCGGCGGACACCTGCCTTTTTGACAGAAGCTACTGCTCGGAAACATTCGTCACGCACCTCGAATCATGCCATTAGCAGTGGGTTTCGGCTATCAAGAGCTATACTCGCATCACCTACGCGGGCGGGCATTTCAGAGTCACCAACTCAACCTAGATCGACTACTTTCTTTACGCTAAAGTTACACCTTCTCAATAGATTACCGAATGATTTTAATACGCACTCTATCTTCCTATAGAAAGAGATGCCGTTGTTCATATTTCGGTGTAGATTGATGACGAATCGGCCGAACGCAGGTTCCACCGTACTGTGCCGAACCGGACTGTGTAGCAGTTCCGCTGGTGACTATCCATGACGAACCCAATTGCGTCCAACCCACTCAAAACGCGTGGCGATGCACAAGCAGCAGTCCGTGAATTGGTAACCCCATTAGAGAAACACGCAAGTTCGGGCGGTGCACTTGTCCGTCCCGGCAATACCGGTGCGGCGTTTTCCGAGGTTTGTGCCGCCCAAGAAGGAGTCACTCGTCCACTATGGGGAATCGTGCCACTCCTTGATGGTAATGGTAAATTCGAGCACCTCCAGCGCTATCGAAAAGGGATTCGGCATGGTACAAATCCGAACCACGATGAGTACTGGGGCGACATTGCCGATTTTTCCCATCACCACGTCGAAATTGCCCCGCTCGGCTTTGCGCTTGCACTTCAACCTGATGAGTTTTGGGACCCGTTGTCGGATGCGGAACAGAGCCAGCTGGTCGAGTGGCTGAACGGCACGAACGATGCCGAACTCTACGATTGCAACTGGCTCTGGTTTCGCGTACTCGCGAATCTTGGACTACGATCTGTCGGTGCTAACCACGATTGGGTGCAGGCGGAGCGGGACCTTGAGCGATTAGAACAGTGGGCCAGCGACGATGGCTGGTACGTTGATGGGACGCCGGGGCGCGTCGATTACTACGCGGCCTGGGCGATGCATACCTACGGCCTGATCTATGCGGCATTGACTCAAGACGCCGAACGTAATGCGCAATTTCGGGACCGAGCTGCGAAATTCGCACAGGACTATCGCTATTGGTTTGCAGACGACGGATCCGCACTGCCATACGGCCGGAGCCTCACATACCGCTTCGCGCAATCATCATTCTGGGGCGCTCTGGCTCTGGCGGACATCGAAGCTCTGCCGTGGTCCGAGATACGCTGGCACTGGCAGCGCAATCTCCAGTGGTGGCGCGAACGGCCGATTTTCAGGGACGACGGGGTGCTATCGATCGGATACGCGTATCCGACACTAAAGATGAGCGAAGACTATAATGCACCGAGTTCGCCCTACTGGGCCCTCAAGGCGTTTTTGCCGCTGGCACAGTCAGCGTCACACCCGTTCTGGCAAGCAGCCCCGAAACCGCCCAACGACCTCGAATCCCGCATTGTGCAGGAGACACCGAAGCTGATACTCTCTCGCGACCGAGGCGACGTGTTCGCACTTGCTGCCGGGCAGAACACAGAGTACAATCATAAATACAACAAGTTCGCGTACTCGACTGCATTCGGTTTCGGGGTCGGCAGTGATGTTCGGGGATTAGCATCGGCCGGACCGGACAATGTGCTTGCATTGAGTGATGGGAACGATTACGTCCGGACACGCGAAAATGTCATCGAATCGAATGTAGACGATGGAATTTCCTACTCCCAATGGCGCCCTTGGGACGACGTCGTGGTTGAGAGTTGGCTCGTTCCGATGATCCCATGGCACGTTAGGATCCACCGACTTGACACAAAACGCTTGGTATCCAGTTCAGAAGGCGGATTCGGGATCAATCTCGACGGCGAGCTGATATCCCAAACAATGGAAGACAGGAAAGCGGTGGTACGTAATTCGACCAGTACCAGTGGTCTTGTTGACCTCGCGGCGAACCGTAGCGGTGATAGCGTCCAACCCGATCCGAATACGGATCTCTATCATCCTCGGACAATTGTACCCCTCCTGTCCGACCAGCACGACCAAGGCATACACTGGATAGTTACGGCCGTGTTCGCATCAACAAATGCCACAGACGAGCGATGGTTCGAACCTCCTCGGTTCCGACGCGGTGAAAGTATCACCATTATCGCTGCTGATGGAGAACAGAAGGTTGAGATCGATCGCTGACCGGTCCACTCACCCTGCGTTATCCCATCTGACCGTGTCACAGAATCCATCTCATATTTTCCCACACATCGGATCGTTTCCTCGCTTGTGGTTAGTAATGGCAACGACGCGCCGTAGGCAGGGCGCAACGAATACTTTTGTTCGTGTGTGGGCACGGCCTCGTGCACGTCTGTGCCCAAGGCCGAAGCCTTAATCGCGTCATCGGTTCGTTCAACCCCCGTCCGGTGATTGTATGTCTCGTTCTGGATGGATTGGATCAGCTGAACGTCCTAGCTGTGTCCCTCGATATGGTCTTCGGCCCCGTATTCGATGTCCAGTGGGTCGTCAGTGTTTCGCGGATCGTACGGAGCGACTGGCACGACCACCTGCTGGCCGCAGGGGTCGTGCCAGTCGGGAATGTCGTACGCGCTGTCTCCAAGCATCCAGATTAGTTATCGATGGCGAGCACATCACGAGTGACGCGCATTGTCGTCTCCTCCGCTTGTTTGGCTTGTGCGAACTCCGCTGCTATCGGGACCTTTGACCTGGTCGAGGCGATCGCACAGCTGATGCCGTAGTAGTACCCCTTACAGTTAGATCGTAGTTCCACGACGCAGCGTCGTTGTATCGGATCGCTTCGATGTGAGTCGAATCGATAACGTAAATGGAGTCGATAGCGTGTTCGAGATCGGTGAGAAACCGGTCAAAAGAGTCTATAGATAGCGGCTTGTCGAATCCGCAGTAGTACCAGACGAGACTATGCTGGGGTTCTCGTGTGACCAGGCGTATGCAGTAAACGTTCTGGTAGCAGCAGTGCAGAAAACCGCGAAGGTGATTTGGTAGCTAGTGGGCCGTGTTCGCCCCCACTTCGAGGGAGGCGAACACGTCGTATTTCAACAGGAAGGCAAATTCAAGGTGTTCGAACAGCGGTACCATCTTGGTAGCTGCCGTATTCAAGAAGTCGCCTACTGAAGCTACATCTTGCAGGGTTGCGGTCGTGCTGTACACATTTTCCGCACCCTGCAGCTTCGTACGTGACACTTTCTATGACACGCTTCCTCCAGCAGAAGCACAGTTCATGCTAAGCATAATCCCCCTGATTTCCTTGTGAAACTGGAAAGTTTGTTCTCCCTCTTGTAGAGAAGGAGGTGCAGTTGGGAAGTCATCGCAGGTCCGTCTGTCCCATTGCTGAAACAGAGCTAACCGCTGTATTCCAAGCTTCGGGGAATAGGGCATGGTCCTACGCCCGTGTAGTGAAATACGACGAATAAAAGGGATAACTTTATTAACATCAGTACGGTCATTACCCCCATGGCTACGAGTACTGAGGATACCTCAGAATGGAGGTCCTTGGACTGGATGAAGGAAGTTATTGGAATCAGACGATCACAGGACAATTTAATCGGAATGCTCTTTCTAGTTCCGAACGTTGTCGTCTTCAGTGCATTTATGCTCACTCCTGTGCTATTTGCGTTTTACATATCTTTCACTGAATGGAGTATCCTGGGTACTCCGAGCTGGGTCGGACTCGATAATTACGTTACTATATTCACGCCATTGCCATGGGAAAACAACTGGGCGGCGTTGCGGACGCCGGATGCAAATCTCTGGTGGTGGTCCGTAAAGAACACGTTGGTTTACGCCATAGGGACGGTTCCGCTTTCAGTATTTGGAGGTCTCGGCGCTGCACTGTTGTTTGACAAGGGAATTCGGGCAAAAAAGACCTTCCGCGCTATTTACTTCATGCCCGTCATGCTTAGTGGTGCCGCGAGTGCGATTATCTGGCGCTGGGTCTTTTCGGGGTCAGGGATATTGAACTATTTTCTCGAACCAGTCGGTCTGGCGTACAACTGGGCGGGTTCAACTGACACTGCACTTTTCGGCGTGATGACTATCGCTATCTGGGCCGGAATTGGATTCAACATGATCTTCTACCTCGCTGGACTCCAGAATATCCCTGATGAACTCTACGAATCAGCGCGGCTGGATGGGGCAAACGCTTGGCAACGGTTCCGACGGATCACTTGGCCGAATTTGAGTAGTATCACATTCTTCGTACTCGTTCTCGCTGTCATTAAATCGTTTCAAGTGTTCGCCTACGCGTACGTCTTCTCCGAAAATGGCGGTCCATACTATGCGACAACTACCATCGTCGTACTCATTTATAAGCGAGCATTTGAGGAGGGCCAGATGGGTGTCGGCAGCGCAATGGCAGTGTGTCTATTCTTGATGATCTTCGCGTTTAGCTACTATCAGTACCGGTTGCGCGATAATAATGAGGAGGCGGGGTACTAACATGGCCCGATCGAACACAAACTACCCCGGCTACGATACCGGCGGCGCGTCCTACTGGGTCAAACGATCACTGATATATATCGTTGTCCTCGCGGGAGCGTTGTGGATGGTACTACCAATCTGGTGGGTAATCACGACGTCACTTTCCGAAGCGCCTGTCGCTAGTGATATCGTCTTCTACCCGCGTAATTTCACACTCGATAACTTCCTCAAGCTGTGGGAGCTACGCGACAGAATCCCCATATTCAATTGGTTCTTTAATTCCGTCGTCGTCGGGCTCGCAGTCACTGGGTTCAACCTGATCTTCGACAGCTTGGCTGGCTACTCGCTCGCCAAGATCGAGTTCATCGGCCGCGATAAGATTTTCCTCCTCTTCATCGCCACGATGATGATTCCCGGAATGATCACGCTGATCCCGATGTACCTCCTTATCGCCGAGTTCGGACTCCTCAATACGCATGCGGGGCTGATGCTCCCGTTTATTGCCAAACCGTTCGGTATCTTCGTGTTCCGTCAGTATTTCAAGGGCTTGCCCTCCTCTCTCGGGGACGCGGCGCTCATTGACGGGTGCAATAAACTGCAGGTGTTCTACAAAATTTATCTGCCGATGGCCAAGCCGGCGGTCGCGTCGGTCGGCATAATCGTGTTCATGGGCTTCTGGAATAACTTCACCTGGCCCTTTATCCTCATGTCGGATACCGAGATGTACACCTTGCCCGCCGCCCTTTATACTGCCCAAACGAACTACTTCACTGACTGGGGTATGCTTATGGCAATCACGCTGATCTTGGTGCTGCCGCTTCTCCTCCTATTCATTGCGCTACAGAAGTACTTCATCAGGGGGATGACAATGACGGGAGTGAAAGGCTAGCCCTATCCCATTCGCCCAAATGTCTTGAGACCCCACGTCTAACCTCTCTGTAAGCAGATCTTTGAGTTACATAGATACCACTCACTACAGTCTTCTCGCTTCTCAAACTCCCTCAACCAGGCAGTGTCGCTTGAGATGAGAGTATAGACCGGATGAATGTGTTGAATCTACTATAGATGGGTGGGGATTAATCATGTACAACTAGTGCGCTCCATGGGAAAGGCGACTCAGTGTGACTCCTCGTCAGATTTCGTCGCCCGTGGGGTGTGCCAGTTCTGTCGAGAATTAGTAGCCGATCTCACTTCGTGCCTACGAATAGGTGAGATTGACTTCAATCACGTTCGCATCCCGGAGGACTAACTTAGGGAATTCCCCGGTGAACCGTTGCTTATTCATTCGGCTCTTGGGACCCGAGACATTCACTAGTGCAATCGCACGGCCCGCCTCGTTCTTCATGGGCGCTGCGATACATCACATCCCCTGAACCCGCTCTTCGTTGTCGAAGGCATGTTCACAGTCTGCCACTTCGTCGAGGACGCTGAACAGTTCCTCTCTGGTCGAAATCGTACTCTCAGTCACCTTCGGCAGTCTGTGGCGCTCGACTATTTCTTCGACCTCATTCTGTGCTCGATGCGCTGTAATCGTCTTCCTGAGTACTGTCGTCTGCAACTGGACATGCATACCTGCATGTATATCTAGTTGGACAGCATCCGGACCACGTTCCTTGTAAAGAAACACAAGGCCGTGTTCCTAGATCATGAGGTTCGAATGCTCACCAGTCTCCGTAGCCAGCTTGTTGATTTCACATCGTACAATTCTGAATACTTCTCTCGAGACTGTGTTCGGTCACCCTAGCACGAGGACTGGGTGCTAACGTAGTGGGTACTTCCCTTTTTGACAGGGCACTCCTCCCGTGTGAGCGTCCGAAGGTGGTTGTGAACCGTACTTGTCGGTATGTCTAGCTGGTTATCCACTTCAGGTACCCCAGCTCCGTTGAGTTCGCGAAGCGTTTCGACGATATCCACCGTTCTTTTCTCCGCCCTGATTGGGACAATGGCTTTCGTAGTGGGACAATAGCATACATCTATGAAAAAGAGTTTCCGTTATTGCCGGACAGGTCCGAGCTGGTTGGGCGGGCGACAATGGAGAGAGTGCAGTCCCGTAATCACGCTGCTCTTTCTGTTTGATCAGTGCTCAGAAGAACCAAACATCTTTGATGTCGGAGACAAACGAGTTTCATGGCTGTCCAACTATAGCAGCGGTTTGATAACCTAAAGAGCAGGAGATAGCACTGGACGACGGAAGCAGACCTGTATTACTGCTCTCAAAGTCAGGTACCCGTTAGTAGATCGAAAAACCGTTCACTCCGCGAAGCGAAACACTGGCTTGCACGTCTCCGAGTTCAAGAACGCCTCGAACGCCATCGCAGGGTCGTTGACGCTGTACGACGTGTCTAGAATCTTGTCCACAGCGATTTCCCCACGCTTCATCAGGCGGAGCGCCTGCTCGAAGTTGGTCCAGGTCGATCCATAGGACATGTTCATTTCGACTTCGCCACGGACAACAGAAGTGAGACTAACCTTACTGGTGTCGTTCGGGATTCCAACAACGACGATCTGACCGCCTTTGCGGACGTGTTCGACACCGGTAGAGATGCCCGTGTGATGACCGGTCGAGTCGAAGACGACGTCGAATCCGATTCCATCAGTGAACGAGTCGACTCGCTCTTCGAGTCTGTTGCCAGATTGGACGTCGACTGTCTCGATACCGAGATCCTCGATGAGCGGAAGTCTGTACCCAGTGTCTCGTGTTAACCCGGAAACAACTACGTTCGCACCGAGCGAGTCTGCCACCGCGGCGACTAAAACACCAATCGGTCCGGGACCCTCGACAAGAACGTTGTCGCCCGGTGTCGTCTTGGACTGACTGAGTACGGCCCGTGTGGCGATACTCGTGGGTTCCGTAATGGCCGCGTGACGGAGCGGAACGGAGTCCGGGACAGCATGGACGTGCTGCGGTTCGACTGCGACGTACTGAGTGTATGCCCCGTCACGGTGCATTCCCGTGATAGAAAAGTTCTGACAAACGTTCGGCTGCCCGTTCTTACACTGGAAGCATTGTCCACAATTATGAATGGGTTCTTCAATTATCTTGTCTCCGATAGCGAACTTGTCGACTTCAGCACCGACTTCGACGACTTCGCCGGAGTACTCGTGTCCCATGACACGCGGAATTGGAATCCACTCATATCCACCGTCGTATTTGTACGCGTGTGCGTCGCTTCCACAGAGACCGGCTGTGTGGACTTCAATCAACACTTCGTCCGAATCGGGAGTCGGCGCCTCCCGTTCCTGTGTTTCCACCTGTCCGGGTCCAGTTTGTACGATTGCTTTCATAGTTGTTAGCAGAGTCTAAGATACTCGACTCGTTTTAAGGTTGTCGACCCTTCGTTAATAATCTTGGGTGATCATAGAATGTGCGCGCCACCAGCAGTTTCCGGCTCAATCAAGCCCAATGTGTCGGGAGAATGAGTTTCCGGTTATCCAGTCTATGTTTCGCTACGAGAGGATGTCGACGTGACGAGGCCAGTGACAAGCTTCGGGGTAACTGGCCTCGTCGCTCACATTCGGAAAATCGGATCCTCAGACGACGCATTCGCACCCAGACGTGTCGACGTACCACCGGACGCGGTCGTGCATGTCCTCGCACGGGACGTGGTTTTGGACATGTGAGTCATCTCCGAGACTTTCACTGCGACACC
This sequence comes from Halocatena marina, assembly GCF_023276375.1. GTDB lineage: Archaea > Halobacteriota > Halobacteria > Halobacteriales > Haloarculaceae > Halocatena > Halocatena marina. The sequence continues at coordinate 168,683 of NZ_JALLPK010000003.1, forward strand.
GTCGAATTCCGTGAGGCCGCTGGTCCGTGCGAACGTCTCCTCATCGGTCGGTGTTTCTGGACCCCCCATGTGCGACGTAATCGAATAGATAGATGAGTTCTGGGTACGTCTCGACGAGCTCGAGAGCTAATCGAGCTAACCGTGGTCACAGAAGATTTGCACGACTGCATCCGTCTCGATGGAGGCCTCCCAGAACTCCGATCTCGATAGTCCTGCGAAGCCAGTTCACCGTTGGATCGAACGTTTCCCACATTTGGTCGTACGGACAGGCCATTCCGAGGCGGAACCCGAGCCCACCGTCTATCTACATACACTGGCGGAGTTGCTCGGCCATGTCGACGACGAATGGGTCGAGCATCGCTACCCCCTAGAGGTGGTCGTACTCCGCAGCCACCCGTAGTGTGTGCTAGTCGTTCGTCCACTCATAGGTTGGGTAGCTGACAACGACTGCTTCGTCGATGCTGTTGCGATCTCATTTCCTCCAAGAGTCGTTCAGCTGTGTACACAGTGTGAGGTTGAACGAATCGACGAGGTCGAACAGCGGTCCGTTCACCCATGGATGTACTCTACTGGCAGCACCCCAGTCGTGAGTATGGGCATCAATCATACCATCCCCGTCTTCGGATATCTTACTAAGTCTTCCGTCGCTGTGTAAAAGAACCTTTCCGACATTGCCGGAGTTGAATTCTGATACATCTTCACAGTTGGGCAGTTGATTTATCGGTGGTCTGCGTCCGTTCATCTAGAACGTCCAATCCGACTCGGGCGGAAAGGGGCCTCGTCCCATTGGAGGTCATTATTACGGATTGGAGAGACAGACAAAACCGGGCTAGGAATTACAGCACTAATATTGTAATTTTGAATAGCTCGTGGTATCCCTCTAAACTTTCCTTCCGATTATACCGGATGGCGGTCCATACAGATGACGGCTCTCGACTCGGTGTCGCAGACCACTGACCGTCGGTCATCTATGTCGAACTGGCGTTCGTCGAGCACCTGAGATAGCCAGAGCGTAATAATCAGTGCTATTTTAGCAGAATTTTGATATAATTCAGATGTTGCTCGCAAATAGAAGAGGGCAATGACACCGCGCTAGGATGTCCGACACGAATGATTCAGGTCAATGTATTTGGTTCGGAATCGCTCGCAGCGGACCTACTGGAACAGGTCCGCTGGCGTGACGGTAGCTCTCACCGCATCGAGGCGTCTCGAAGGACAAGTTGATACAGCATTTTCGCGCCTTTCAGGTACGCAGCAAACTCTTCAGAATGCCCGGTCGAGGAGCACTCAAGCACGCTGTCTAAGCCACTCTCTGAAATCAACAATATGCTACGTGAGCGTTGACTCTATTACGATGTCGAGTTAGTCATCCCAATCCCCGATATTTCTGCCTCATCGTAGCTAGATAGTTTAGAATTAGCGGGCAGTAACATGTCTGGCTCATAGCAACCGCATCAATTGTACGTAACATAAGAGTGGTCCATTCCCACTCACATGGATGAACCGTTATGTGCATACGAACAGACATGCGAACGATGTCATGAGAGTTTGAGTGGGTCGCTGGCCCTTGTGAGGCGACCGAAGGCCCAATCTGGGCAAACGGTGTGGTCCGTTTCACCGAAATCGAGGCAAATCAAGCTCTCGAATACGACCCCAAAGTGGACGAGACGAGCATCTATCTCGATCCAACCGCACCAGCGGTTGGATCCCACAAGGGATTGGACGAAAACCTGTAAGCCTGCAAGGCGGACGCCCATCGAATCGCCGCGTTGGAACCGTGAACAGACGCCTCCGTCGTAGATTGGTTTGAAGGAGCTCCACTCAACAGTCCGGATGACCTAGAAATCAACCGCGACGGCGGCATCTGGTTCACCGACCCCGACGACAAGGACCGGGGCTTTCTCGGTCACGATTCGGTCTACCGTGCCGAACGAACCGACACCAAATGGCGATTTGTTCACCTGAACGATGAAATGGATCGCCAAAATGGCATCTTTCTTTCGCCGGACGAATGACGTCTCTACATGGCCGGGTATACCCTATGGCACAGAAATCGACTGGCGAACTGCACGTTCGGTGGACCGGACCGCTCGACGCTCTTCATCACGGATCTGACGGGGAGCCTCTACGCGGCGCGGACCGACCTCAGGGTTCGTCCGCTTCTGAGAACGGGACCGAAACATCGATTACGAGGGGCGTGCCTGAGTCGGTGAATCTCTGGACGAAGTCTTACCGCAGCGACTCGAACGCTTCGAGCCCTGCTCGCGAGGCCTCCATGTCCTCAGAAACTGCCCCACCGCTCGCGCCGACCGCACCGACGACAGTGCCGTTGTGTTCAACGGGAAATCCGCCACCGAACACCACCACGCACCCGTTATCTGTCGTGTGAAGCCCGTAGACGTCGCCGCCTGGTTCGGCTCCTTCTTTTAATTCGTGGGTGGGTTTCTTCACTGCGGCCGCCGTGTACGCTTTGTTCTGTGCGATATTGCTCGCGACCAGCTTCGCGCCGTCCATCCGACGGAAGCCGAGAAGGTTTCCCTCACTGTTGGTAACCGCGAGATTCAGTTTCACGTCGAGGTCATCAGCTTGTTGCTCAGCCGCGTCAAGAATCGTCTTGGCTTCTGCTAGCGTTAGCTCTTGCACCATCGAACTTGCAGTCGGACGTGTGGGATAAAAATCTACTGCTCGCGGGCAGAACTGCAGTCCCAAGCGCTGCCCAGTGATGGCTCTTGTGGACCCGCATCTGCCACCGATTCCGTTGTCAATTGATGATCGGTGACGTCAGTTGCACCCGTTCGAGCCTATGGTTACCGTGGAAAGACGTTGCCTGCCTACTCGAACGAGTCCACGTCGCCAGCCGGGCCTCAATATGGTCAGCATCGACAGGGCGAACGACCGGTAGGACAGACTCGCCTTCGGGGGTCGAGAGTGGTGTAGCTGAGGAGTTCGATGTTGCCGTCCGCACCCGTAATATCACTGGGTGAGACGATGAGTACCTTCTCGTTTCACGTCCGCCCATTGGTGGGGCTGTCAATAGCTGCCAGTACAAGCGGTACGAGGCTGTCGTCCACAGAAATTTTCCCGTCCGCTCCATTAGCGTGGAACGTTCCTTCGTCGTCCCGCCTGACGTCTGCGTCGGGTGCCAACGTCTAGACGTGGTCGACGTCCAGCGCGTTCAGGTTGAATAGCCCAAACCCGTCCGCGTCAACGTTTCGGTGCCACCTCCGTCTATCATCGTCTGCCTCTTGCTCGTTCCCAGTTTCAGAGATTTGGCTATCTCGTTTACGAGCACTGTGTTCGATAGTGCCGCGACCCCGGTTTCTGCTAGCAGACCGAGTGCGGTTCGTCTGATGAACGATGTTTGATTCGACTTACTGTCTGTAGGTGAGTCATCCACACCTTCATATCATTTTGGATACTCATACATAAGTATTGATAAGAAATCGAGCCAACTATACTCGAATCAGTTGCCTCGGCAGAGACGCGTCAGGAAAACTCAAACGCGAAGCGTTACGCCGGCGGGCTATCCCATGTCCCGGCGTCGTCTTGTGGGTGGTAACCAATCTGCGAGCGAGCGTGTTCGAGATCATACCACCGGCGTTGATTATTGCTCGCGCCACTGAAAATACCGAATTCCACGGATTCGTCCTAGAGGCAGCAGTCAATCTGGTATGCAAAGTCTCGGCGGGACTGCCACATCGCCTTCATACGTGCGACAGTTTCTTCGTACTTGGGACTGCCTCGTTCGATATCACCTTCGTCGACGGCACGCTCAGCATCGCCGTAGGGGTGGTCGTACTCGGGCATCCGAACGCTGCAGATTCAGAGCGCGTAGAACTGCTTCGGATACTCGTAGTTCTCGACGTAGTACCGACCCATGTCATTGCCATACGTCTTCGAGGCACCGTAGAATAAGTCGGGTTGGACCGGGTCGTGGTATCCGACGACGAGTCCGTGACCAGACTGGTAGATGTCTGGTGCGAACTCGTCTTCGTACCCACCCATGACGTGATCCGTCGAGAGAAAGACAAACGACTCGACTTCGGCCTCGCGGACAGCTTCGAGCGTATTGTACATTCCGATGATGTTCGGCTCGAAGATGTCTTCCCACGACTCGTCGGTATAGGGGGTTACGCAGCCATGTGGACGAGTGCGTCCTGTCCCTCGGTGGCGACGTGTTCGCACTCGCCGGTGGACAGAACACTCGGTTCGAACACAAGAACAGTAAATTCGCCTGCTCGAATGCCTTCGGCTTCGGGGTCAGCAGCGACGTTCGAGGATTGGCGTCGGCCGGTCCTGACAACATGCTTGCCCTGAGTGGCGGGAACGAGTACATACGGTCGCGTGAAAATGTCGTCGAATCGAGTGTGGAGAACCAATAGCTTACTCCCATTGATGTCTCTGGGACGACGTCGAGGTCGAGAGCTGGCTCGTTCCGATGACCCCGTGGCATGTTCGGGTGCATAGACTCGACACGAACCGCTCTCTATCCAGTTCAGAAGGCGGATACGGAATCTCCCTCAACGACGACCTACTCTCCCAAACAGAGGACGATGGGAAAGCGCTTGTGTGTCATTCGGCCGGTATCAGCGGTCTCGTCGACGTTGCGGCGAACCGTACCGGTGATAGCGTCGAACCCACCCCGAATACGGATCTCCGTAATCAGCGGACGATTGTGCCTCTCTTATCTGGTCAGCACGACCCGGGCGAACACTGGATCGCTACTGCCGTATTCGGATCGACGAACCCAACGGACGAACGCTGGTCTGATCCACCTCGATATCGACGCGGCGATGGTATCACCATCACCGCTGCCGATGGAGAAAAGCAGATCGAGATTGATCGCTAATCGGTCCGCTCAGTCACCGGTGTGTCCGCTCCCGTAGAGGACGGTTCCTGCGAGGTATAGTCCCCTGACCTCCTTTATCAAACTGGAACGGATGCTCTGGTAGAATATAGTACGATTTGGTTGGTTACAGATCGGCCGATGAGCTATCGGGGCTGAACGCGATACGGCAGAAAGGAGGTCCAATGGATGTTTGTTGTACGCCGTGCTTCGTGAGGGATGTGAGCGATCTTAGCCGAGGACCTCGTTGTTAATTACTTTCTGTGCATCTTCGAGGGCTTGTCTCGGGGCCTTATTTTTCAATTGGGCAGCCTGCAGCTGAGGGACAATTTTATTAATTATGTTTGTGGTTTTTGGCCCGTAGTACAGCAATCTTGCATGCTTCAACTGCTCTGCGTGGTCTTTCATGACAGGTTTCTCGTCGTAAACAGGATGGTCCTCGTCTTCAGCGAGATACGAGAGACCCGTGCCGGCGTTGACGAAGTGATCGACACCCTTGCCGTGTGCGAGGTACTTTTCGAGTTCCCATGCGGTTTGCTCATCGGACGGCTGGTTTGACATGCTGAACACCTTAGAAGTGTAGACACCGCCAGACGGACCACCCTTCGTTCTCGACGGAATGAGCGTCGTTCCAGCAATGTCCTCGTTGTCGTTGCGTTCCGAGTCGGCGTAAACCCACGGCCCACCCATCGTTGTCGCAGTGTTGCCAGCACCGAACGTCCTAGAGTAATTCTGCAACTCAACTTCTGTGCTGTATTTGAGGAGGCCCTCGTTGTGGAGGTTGATTGTGTATTCGAGGGCCTCTACATTGGCATCGTTGGCGACCACACACTCTGTGTAGTCGTCATTCATGATTCCGGGACCCTTCTGGTTGGCGAAGTTCCAGAACATCCGTGCGGCCGACTTACCGAACGGGAGGAAGTAAGGGACATCTACACCATTCTTTTTTAGGTCTGTGAGAGCATTCCGAAGTTCGTCCCACGTCGATGGAGGTTCATCCCAGCCAGCATCAGCATACATCTGGGTGTTGTAGTACATGACTAAAGTACCAACACCAGTCGGCAGACCGTAAACTGTGTCCTCGTCGGGTTGGAAGACGGTATCCGAGAAGTCACCGATGTAGTCGGCCAATTTCATCTCGTCGTCTTGATTGACGAGCGGCTTCAGGTTCTTCAGTTGCTTCTCTCTGGCGAGCTCGGCGTAGGTGCGCGTGGTGAGCATCATTACGTCGGACTCTTCGCCTGCGGCGATCTGGGCTTTTACTTTTTGATTGTATTGGTCGACGCTGCCCGGGATCCCGTTGTATTTTACCGAGGTGTTCGGATGATCCGCCTCGAACTCAGCGTTCATATCCTCGATGAAGGGGTAGTTTGCGACCTGGTTCCACCAGGACCAACTGACATTACCTTGAGTTGAATCATCCCCACCGTTGCGCTTCTCGCCACCAATACAGCCTGCAAGGCCTGCTAATGCAACCCCACCTGCACCCGTCATCATTTGCCGCCGTGTAAAACCACTACGTTTCTGGCCGTTACCTGTGTCTTGGTCTGCCATACGTCATCGATTAGCAACACGAGGGATCACATAAATCTATCCCTTCGTCCAACAGAGAGCGGGTCACTACGACGGACTGCCGACTAATGGCTTGCCCTCTGACGGTGGTTCAGAGTTGTGGATCGACTTACCAGTATCACTCTCGAAGACGTGGAGATTTTCTCCAGGGAATACGATGTTGAGTGTGTCACCCGGATTAACAAGGATGTCGGTTGTAAGGCTTGCTATGCAGGTTTCATCGTCGATGTCGAAGTAGACGAGCGTGCGTTCCCCGAGCGGTTCGACCACAGAAACTTCAACTTGGAATGCATTCTTGTCTGTACTGTCCGTCATCTCGATGCTCTCGGGCCGAATCCCAAGAATCAGAGGTTGGTTTACGTCACTGAGTTTTTCTGCAAGCTCATTGGAGAGAGAATATTGGAACCCGTCGTGCTTCAGCGTCGGTTGCCCATCCGAGTTCGAGTAGGTAACGTCGAAGAAGTTCATACTTGGTGACCCGATAAAGCCCGCCACAAATTGATTCTGGGGCTGGTAGTAACACTCGAGCGGTGTACCCAGTTGCTGTAGTTTCCCGTGGTTCAGTATCGCGATTTTGTTCCCCATCGTCATTGCTTCGGTCTGGTCGTGGGTAACGTAAATCGTGCTGATACCGAGTTTCTGCTGTAGGTCCTGTAGTTCCGTTCGCATCTGGGTCCGCAATTTCGCATCCAAGTTCGACAGTGGTTCGTCCATGAGGAACGCTTCTGGTTCCCGGACGATCGCTCGTCCGAGTGCGACACGCTGTTGTTGGCCGCCTGAAAGGGACCCAGGCTTCTTCCCCAGGAGCTCCTCAATGCCGAGCATCGCGGCAGCATCTTGAACCCGACGGCTGATCTCGTCACCAGAAAGGTCTGTCGTCATCTTAAGGCCGAACGACATGTTTTCCTGGGCCGTCATATGCGGATACAGAGCATAATTCTGGAATACCATCGCAATACTGCGGCTTTTTGGTTTCGCATCGGTAATATCCTGATCCCCGATTGTGATGGTCCCGTCTATCACGGTTTCCAGTCCCGCGATGCATCTAAGCGTGGTCGATTTTCCACAGCCGGACGGACCGACGAGCACGAGGAAATCCCCGTCGGGAATCGTCAGGTCAAGGTCTCTGACTGCGACTATTTGCTCTCCACTTTTACCAAAGACTTTAGTGAGATTATTGATCTCAATCTTCGCCATGTATAGTGAACATTGATTCGGGTAGATAAAACCATCTGCTTTGAGTGGTCACGGTCTGCAATTCCCGAGGAACCCTCTCGTCCAAATGAAGGTAGAGTCCGGCTCTCAACGTTTCCCGCCATCGATGATCTGAACAATCAGAATCGTCCTCAATACAAGCGACCACGACGACACAATCGGGGACGCAAGCCAACTACGCGAAAAACCAGCACCGAGGAGTGAATTCACGTTCCGTTCTTTTTTCTGTATCCGATAGTGGTACCAGCGGGCCGTCCCCCTACCAGATGGTGAGTACAGTTGACGTTGCCGCAACGCTCTGTTTGTCTGCCGGCGTTGACGGATTACCGAACGCACGGGATGTTGCGAATGTCTTCCGGTAATAACGGAGAATGTGGTTAACGATTGTAAAATCATCCAGCGAGTCTGTGTGTGCAATGTTGGTTCCTCCAGCTACAACGAGACTACAAGTGATGACTTTTTCGCGTAGGAATCCAAGTTGATAATTGCCTCTCTGATTGCTATCCCTAGTGTACGCCTGTTAGTTATCATCCAATTTACCGAATTATGTTTCATATTAAGCGCAGCTCTCTCGTATAAGAGACACCTTAGACCACCTGGCAGGTATCGAGGTGCGCTTGTTCTCCCAGCCCTAATGACGGTACTCATCTAACATCCCTTTACGAAGGTTTGCGAACTCCATGCTCGGTTACTCCGAGTCCACGAACCGGTTGAGGATTGACTTATTTAATTCAATCCCAAATCCCGGCTTTGTGGGAACAGTAATCGTTCCGTTACTGGGCACCAGCTCGCCGTCAGCCGCCGGTCGTACCGGTTGGACTTCGGTCCCTCGGCCTAACATATACTCAACATATGGCGTGTCGTGGCGGGCAAGTGCGTAGTGACAGCTGTAGATGTTCGACCTGTGGGGGATTACAGGAATTCCCATCGGTTTCGCGATGTGGCCGACCCGATTCATTTCGGTCATTCCCCCAATCCACTGGATATCGGGTTGAACCAGGTCTGCTGCCCCTTGGTTTACGAGCTGGTGAAAACTCCGATGACCGAATTCGACGTTGCCGACGGCGATTTGAATCGGCTTCACCTCATTGCGAATGTCTCGATATTGCTGGATTGTATGGCCCGCTGGCAGTGGATCTTCAACCCACTTCAGATCGTACTTCTGAAGCCGGTCAGCGGCTCGAACTGTGTACTCTTTGTTCCATTCCATGAAGCAGTCGATCATGATTTTCGCCGTCTCCCCGAAGTACTCCCGGGCTCTGGCGACCTTCCTTTCAAGTTCGTCAAGGCCTCGACGTCCATCTTTGGGGAGCGCTGTAGTCGGGATTTTCACCCCAATAAATCCCTCGTCTGACAAGGACTCCATGGTATTTGGGAACACTGTGACGTAACACGGCAATTCCTCCCGGACTGCCCCACCGAGGAGGTCGTAGACCGGACGGCCAGTCGCGCGTCCTTTTAAATCCCAGAGGGACAGATCAATCCCACTCAAAGCCATATACGAAAGCCCGCCGCGAGCCGTCGGTAGCGCGTCGTACATTTCCTGCCAGAGGTGCTCGATCCGCGCTGGATCGCTTCCTTCGAGAATAGGCCTGAAGTAGTCATCAATGAGTTTACAGGCGCTTTCCCCACCACCGCGGTTCACGGCCACCCCGCGGTCGCCGGTATCCGTTCGGATCTCGACACAGAACGTTTCGTTCTGTGGCCGAGACTCTCCTGTGGGATTGCCGCCGGCCTGTTTCGTGATCGAGTCGTAGTCTAGCGTCCAGAGATCGACATCGGTAATCACCATACGGGTAGATGCGAAGCCTACAATAAATAGGTACCTTACACCGCTGTTAGAACTCCTCCTGTGGCGACTACGGTGGCAGCGCAATCCGGAATGACGCGACGGACACCTGCATTAGTTGAGGTGATCTTCGAGCATCGCATAATACTCGTCAACGAGATCATCGAAATACGCGTCAGGCGCTACTGTCGGCTCGCGGCACAGGTCGGTCCCGAGCATTCCGCGCCGCTTCATCATCTGCTTCTCGTAGTGGATGAACATTTGTCCGGATTGTGTGATATGGTTCAACATCGGGAGAATCTCGTTATGGAGTTCCATCGCTCGCTCTCGGTCTCCATCCTGATAACTTTGATAGATGTCAAGGTAGTAGTTGGACATCCCACCGCCGGGCATGACGCCGACCGCGCCGCGATCCATCGCTTCGATGAGCTGTTGGCCCGCGTTTCCGACAAGAAGATCGACTTCACCGTCTGTTTGCTCAAGTAACTCCGTCATGTATGGTCCGGGTGGATTACACTCGATCTTGTACGACGTGACGTTGTCCACTCGATTGTACAACTCGACGAATGTGTCGGGGCTGATCGTTGTCTCGACTTCGTCAGGGGCGTACTGGATCAAGATCGGTACATCGACCCCGTCGGCTACCGCTTCCATATGTCTTAGAAGCGACTCCCTGTCAGTCTCACCAGTGTATGGTGGTAATAGCATCAACCCGTCGACGCCGACGTCTTCGAAGTACTGCGCCCACTCTACAGCGACAGGTGTTGACTGTTCCGTCACGGACGCCCAAATCGGGCAGTCAACCTCGCGGCCGACCTCGACGGCTGTTTCGATCAACTCCTTTCGCTCATCATCCGATAGTTTATAGAACTCACTCGCGAATCCAAAGAGAATCTGGGCGTGACAACCGCCCTCGGCAAGGGTACGGATTTGCCTGCGGAAGCTATCGAAGTCGATTGCGCCCTGGTCGGTGAATGGAACGACGAGTATTGGACAGACTCCCTCTATCTCACTCATATTAAACACTCACCCGTCATAGAACCAGACTGTGAGGTCCACTCGGATCTCGTAACATCGGACCTTTTCCGGTACTTGTTCGGTTCGCCGCGAACAGCGGGGAACTGGTGGCCCCCGTCGTTGCATTCGGAGATTTTTCTAAGCCGCTCAATCTGCAAGTCCTGCATAAGAGGTCAATTGTGGTTACGGTATTTATTCCTTCCCCACCGTCCAACGACGGGGTTTTGGGATTCGACTTTACCCATTTGACGAGTAGCACGTCAACATCCTCCATGAGCAGGTCGATGGGTCTGTATTTCTGCTGAGTGCCCACAACAGATGGTTTTGTAGGGCTTAACGGAAGGAACGATTGAGGGCGTTCCGACACGAGCTTTTTCGTGAACTTACCGTTCATAGAGCGTTGTCTGCAATCCTGGCCTCAGGAGGCTGCGGGCCAGTATCAGCAGGTGACAATGCGTATATCGCAAGCTAAGTTCTGCGAGTCAGCCAATCGAGAGCGTTCTCTCCGGACCCTGTGGCATTGTGCTAATGGACTCGCAGTTGCAATACGTCTCTTATTTACCACATCGCGATCTGTGAGGTCTCAATCACATTGTGCGAACCGCGGTTGGTCAATCGCTCACGCTGGAACAATATCCGTCATAACCGGATAACTATCTGACGCAGATCCTAGAACTGATTTGGCCGGAGATGGCCGAGTGAAGGGTATTTTGTTTAATATCGCGTTTTTTGTGAGCCGTTCCCACTGCGGTCTTCTAGTCCGTCCGATCGATTCTTGTCTCTTAGATATGACGATTGAAACAACCCCAAATTATAGTGATATGGTTGTAATGAGAAGCGGTACACAATTTACTTGGATGTAAGTCGCGTATATCCGGACGTCATATTATCCGGTTCGTGGTTGCCGTTCACCGGTCAATTCGCACCCTATTAAGCTCCCGACAATGGCGGATAAGGGTCCGGAATAACCGGGATGGGCACTTATTCCGAAATACCGCCAACTGTACGCTGCTACTTCGCAGTAAATGCAAGTTTAATGTAATTCGACTAGCAGTATTTTCAGTAAAATCGTTGTGGATAGCGGGCTCACCATGACGGCCAGACAACTATTATTTTGAGCGTCATATCATCCGCTAGGCTTTGACCATCCAACGATCATCGATTACGACGGTGATACCGTTCATGACCTCAGTCTCGTCGGTTTGTGGCTCGCTGTTGTCCATTACTTCTTGGATAGCTTCTTAGCCTCCGATCTCCATGAAACTGAAGACGTGGTCATCCAACTCAAAGACGCTGTAGTTCTGCGTCGGAACTCTCGTCGGCTACCGTTTCAGTTCCGTCATGAAGACTTCCGAAAACTGCATGGAGAAGCGCTCAAAATCATTCTCAAGACTGCACTGTGGCTCATCAACAATCTACGCTACAAAAGCGACAATTTTTTAGCTGGTTTCTAACTGAAGTCCGGTACAACGCTGTAAGTCTCGTAGCAGAAAATTGGACCGGATTGAACTACCAAAGAACAATAACGACTCTGTTTCCGTCGATGTCGGAAGATTGGGTCGATGAGGGTCCAATATTTCTCTGTAAATCGAAACGAGTGATTCACAACTAATTCGGTATCTGTTCACTCACAGAAGAAGATCATCTCCTCGCTATCTGAGACGCTCGAAGCGATCGGTTTCTCACACTAGATGATATCTGAATCTGCAGTAGATTGTGCAGCAGCCAAGACGTGTTCGTGGTGGAGATATAATAGGGTACAGACGGAGACGATGTCTAACTCCTCTTCCCGCAGCATCTCTTCATGGTCGGTGTACGTGTGTTCTGCAGGGATATCCCACGCCTCAGCAAAGGTTTAAAGTTTATCTTCGTCCACATTCACAATCGCACATAGTTCAGTTTTCTCTGCGGCTTCATATCCTCCCGTGTGGCTAGCTTCGAACTTCTTTTCACCAATGTCTTTCCGTCATCCATCCCAAGAATACCTAATCCTGCGATGCCACTTGCTCCGATTATTCCTGCTTTAAACGTCATTGATTGGTCCCTCGCTGAAGGTGTCGCTAGTGTCGAACTCTTGCGGACGTCTCCGTGTGCCATACTAACGGACACACGTTCAACGTCATAAAGTCTTCCTCCACTACGAATATCGGTTTGGTAGGGGTGGCAAATACAGGTCCTCAACTCTGGAATTACAGTTGCGGTGTGAGTAGAATGCGTGTTTAATTGATTTGAGATTCGATTTTGTGCATTGAATAGTCCGGTAATATCGGATTGACTCTCACACGGTGACGGGTACTATCTGTCCCATCACGGATTGTGGTCTACTCCCTCAGAATTACAACCATAGGTCTGTAATTTTCAATAGTGAAAAATGTGAATATAGTGTAGACCGGATTCGAACAGACTGTTGTATTGCAAGTAAAAATGGACATTGTTTCACTCAATTCCTCAATAACAAATTTTGTGGCTGGTCGTTTCAAAGCCTGATGCTGGTGTCTCGTTAGCACGATAGCTGTGTCAATGAGTGCGCACAATCGAACAATGAATTCCGACGATGCCGAGAAACTTATCCGATTCGTGGGACGAATTTGGTCCACTCTCATTTGAAACGGTCCATCAAATGCACTGCCCAGAACAACTTGAAGGTATTCGACATTGGAAGGGAGCGAAACTAAAAAGACTGGACTAGTACACTAATGAGTATATCTTGGAAAACTCACTTCGTATTCAATCCCATCAAGCAGTATGACGGCTGTCCAAATTCATGGACCTGACTCCGTACTCGCCACATTAATCGAGGTGCTTAAGGAAAATTCCAACTGCCACCACAATTATCAACATACCAGAATTGACTCCTTATTATGAATGGATTTTCGTCTCAATTAAACGACAGTGAAGAGTTCGAAAATTTTGTACTAAGACGGATCTGTAATCGGATTATTTGATGAGGGCTTGTATTTATATGTTTACGAGCTCCGATTCAACCAACCACAAACATCCGGTAGTATCGGAATACATGGAGCGGCGGACTACAAATTATATTTTTCCTGTTCGTCCCTCTCTACTCATCTCTTGAGGTAGCCGCCATCTATTGCGATAGACTCTCCAGTTCCCTTCCGAAGAAAGTAAGAGTACCGTACCGTGACCAATTTCCTCCGGTTGACCGATGCGGTCGAGAATATGAACATCAAGTGTCTCAGTTAGAATATCATTGGGCGACTTTTCCGCTTGTTCAGCATGTTCCTCGAGCCACGTATCAACCATTGGTGTTTCGACTGTTCCTGGTTTGAGTGTATTTACTGTAATCCCGTATTCACTCAACTCTTTTGCCAATACGGTCGTGAATGCGAGGATAGCCGCTTTCGAAGCGCCATAGGCATCCTGACCGGGAAACGGAAGTTCGGCCCCAACAGACGAGAAGTTAACGATACTACCTCGAACACCATGGTCAATCATCTGTCATAACGTCAACTGTCACTTTCGACCGTTTATTGTCGGATTAGAAAATAAAACATTTTTGAACCCAAAAATCACACAGGAATCAATTGGTGTAACCCACCCTCACCAGACACAATTCAATACAGATTGATCCCTCGATCCATGACAATCATCGTAGTAGTAATTACCTTGGAGCGTACACCAGCCGTATGAAATATGCAGACGCTGTCGCGCAGGGGACGCGACTGACTGTCAGAAATCCATTGCGGTCGTACTCGTGAGTCTTGGGTGTACCGTCTCACTTATCCCGTTCATCTCTGGGTTAATATTCGCTGGGTTCTTCGGTATGATTGTCAGCCTTTGGACGATTTCGTTTATGTTCGCGTTCGTCGCCGTAGGTGGTTCTCGGTTGTGTTCTGTTGTTCTTGAGCGTCAAGAATCGCTCGGTATCAGTTACTTTTGGGAAGGTATCCAAGCGGGCAAACGTCATGTGCTCGCGATTGAAACCGAAACGTTCACCATCGGATTTGTCTCACTCCTGTCAGTCTCTATTCCGGGGACGAACCTAATCACGTTAAGCTTTGCTTTGGTTGGCGTCTACATCCTGATTGGCTAGTTTCTCTTAGTGAGCTTTACGCTCTCTCTGTGGGCACCAACCGCCGACTCCGTCAACCTCCGTGCATCGGTTGGACATGGCGCCACTCTCATTCTTGAAAAACCAATTGCCGCAGGCTGAGTTGTCACGACCTCGGCCGCCACCTCGGCTGTTATGATAGAGCTGTACGAACGCCCAACATCGACAGTCTTGCTGAGGACGGCATCCTTCTTGAGAACCACTTCTGTACGGCGCCACAGTGCTGTCCGAGTCGGGGGAGTCTCCATACCGGCCGGCACCAGCACGTCAACGGGCTGATGGGACCTCAACGAAGACGAGGCGACAATAGCTGACCACCTTTCGACAGCCGGATACTCGACGCATCACTTCGGCGTTCAGCACTTCTGCCAGAATGCGTCTCACAGGTATGACCGAGTACGTGACCAGATGCTTGCTGATGAACTCGCTGGAATGGTTGAGACTGATCTGCCAAAGATGCCGATAACGGCCCATTCTTTGCATCTATCGGCTTCGAGGAGCCCCACCTCAGGCCGGGCGTGGACGTCCCGTCCACGTTTGCCTAACCCATCCCTTGACGACGATCTGTTCGACTCCTACGACCCCGATGATGTTAACCCGTTCCCATACCTCCCAGACCGATCTAGAGTTCGAGAGTCCATTGCGAATCTGAACGCGCTAATCACTCATTCACTCGACAAAGCTGTCGGACAGATTCTCGACCAACTGGATGAAACTGGCCTTGCCGAGAACACACTTGTGATTTTCGCCGCAGACCACGGACTCGCAGTGCCGAGAGCCAAAGGGACGGGTTTTGACCCCGGACTGGAGGTGGCGTTCGTGGCCCGCTTCCCAGGCGTTCTAGATGGCGGTGAACGGTATAGCAGTCTGACCAGCCACGTTGATGTGCTACCGACGGTGCTTGACTTACTCAACTTACCCATCTCGGACAACCTTGACGGGCGGAGTTTTCGGAATCTCTTCGGAGCGGATGGATACACGCCCCGTAAATACGTTCGAGCTGAGATGACCCGGAATGAGCGTTACGTGCCTATGAGGGTGGTCCGTACGAAGGAATTCAAGTACATTCGCAACTTTTGGAAACAACATCGAATCCATCTCCCGGCCGATATATTCTGCAGTCCTGCCGGCCGCGAGTTCCATGAGGAGTTCTATGTCACTGATCGATCGCGGGAGGAACTGTACGACCTGCGGGAAGACTCATACGAGCAGAAAAACCTCGCGGCCAGTCGTGTTCCGCTCTCTCCGCCTGTATTGGATGGAATGTTCGATTCATCAGGAGCAGGTGCGAAACCAGACCCAGACTTTACTGACGAACTCCAGCGACTCAGACAACACGTTTACGACTGGATGAACGAAACCGACGATCCGCTCCTTGATGATCCTGTTTCACGGCCCGGCGTTAACGTCTGGGACGATACCGAAGTAACACGAACGTAGCTCTCGTGTGGCACGGTAGGGGACGATGATATTGGGATTCACTCAGTGTGGTAATTTTCGCCTCGCTGGAAACAAACTCGTATGGAGGACGGGCGCAATCTTTGGATTAGTGGATGGCAAGCTCTGGCAACAAGAAACTGGTCAATGATTTCGCCAATCAGCCGATCGAGACCGTGGACATCACGAGTCGTACTCTTCACGACCGACCACAAGCTGGCCATGTTGCGAGCTACGCGTCCCGACTACGAACTCACGTCCGGAATTGCCTTCATCGTCCAATTCCAAGGACTATTCGAGGGTAGAAGACGATACGATGAACAGTTAACCCCGTCTGTAGTGCATGCGATTGGGACTAGGCATTATTCTCTAGCCTGTACCTGTTCTGGGTCACGAGTCGAACCGCTTGTCTACAGGCGTGCTGTCCGAGTGGAACGTGTAGGACCCGGCGCTGACCTCGAATACGGCGTAGTCGTTCTCGTGACGAAGATACGTAACACCAGTAGCATCCTCAGCGGGACAGGTATCGCCCTCGTAGACTGCTGATTGGTGATTGGCTAAAACCCAGACCTCACCCGTAGTGTTTCCAGGAATCGTAACTTCGAGTACGAACTCATCAGTATACTGCTCCCACGCCACCGCAATCTTCCCACGGATAGTTTCCGTTTCGGCACTCGCATGTTCCAGTTCTGTCGGGACCACGGGTTTGATCAGTACCCGTTCAAAGCCGGGCGTTGCTGGCTGAATCCCGACCAGCTTCGTGTAGAACCACTCGCCGACCTCCATCCAGAGACGGTGGTTGAACGAGTTCATGCCAGAGCCGATCTGAGTATCGCTGTCCCAGCGCTCCCACAGGGTAGTAGCACCGTTACGTGCCATGTACACCCAACCAGGTCTCTCTGGCTGAGACACGAGGTGATATACCAGATCCTCGTATCCGTACTCCATCAGGGCTGACATCAGGAGTCCCTGTGTGCTGATTGTTCCAGTTCCGATTTTATTATCATACTCATTCCTAATCGTCGATGCGAGTTCGTCGGCAACTGCTTGCTCGGCTCCCTTCGGAACGAGTCCACCGTGCATCGCCATCGCAAACGTACCCATGTCACCGCTGCCGTAGGTATTGGTTGTCTCGTCGTAGAAGTGATTATTAAAGGCAGTCTTGATCGTGCTCGCACGGTTTTCGTACATCCGAGCCTCGTTATACTTGCCGAGGGCAGCGGCCGCGTTCGCAACTGTCTTTGTCGTCTGGTAGTGAGCGAAGGTGTTCAGCATCGCTGGGTCGTTTTCAATCTCCTCCGTTGTTGGCGCGAGCCAATCACCAAAGGTATTGTACTTCGCTGGAACAATGTGTTCTCGATCCTCTTCGGTCGCCCGGGACTGCCAGTGGTCGACGTATTGTGTCATCATCGGGTAGTTGTCTGCCAATACTCGTTTATCGCCTGTGTGCTCGTACATATGCCAGACACACTGCACCGTAGACTTCGACCAGTTCGGGTCCTCCTCGCTGACCTGGTCTGGTATCGTCACGGCTACCATTCCCTTCGAGCGCATATCGTAGCGGTGGTCGCGCATCCACTTTTCGTAGAATCGGTGTGTTTTCTCAGTTTCGTACTCGTAATATTCCGTCGACGCCCCGCGGAAAATCTCCGTCCAACCGTGTCGTTCGTCTCGATTTGGGCAATCCGTTGGAATACTGTGGGTGTTCGTCCTGAGCCCCCAGGTTACCATATGGTGAACGTCATTCAGGTCATCGTTCGACGCAGAAAACCGTCCATTGGCCTCACGTTCGGTTCTGACGACTTTCGCAGCGATGTCGTCAGGCGAGAGTTCACCGGGGTAGTTGAATACTCGCACATGCCGGAAGCCGTGGTAGGTGAAGCGCGGCTCGTAGGTCTCGACATCGTCACCCTTCGCAATGTAGGTGTCCGTCGCGTCGGCGTCTCTGAGATCCTCCATATTGAGGTTCCCGGTGTCGTGTGAGAGTTCTCCGTCGTCAACGAGAACCTCAGCGTGTTCGATGGTGATATCCTGTCCCTCGCGCGCGCCGTCCATTGTCAGCTCCACCCATCCCGCTATCGTCTGGCCGAAGTCCACCACCCAGTCGCCGTCGTTCTGAGAGATGTCGACCGGCCGGATCGAATTCGTCACTTTGATCGGCGGGAGTCGCTGCGGGTGCCAATCGAAATTACTGCTGGGCCCTTGGACTGCAGTCACCGTCGACCAACTGCCGTCATCAAAGTTTGGACTTGCCCATCCGGGTTGTTCCACTTGAGCATCATACGTCTCTCCATCGTAGATATCATTCTTCGTAATTGGGCTTCCATCTGCGGTCCAAGATGTATCCGTCACGACTGTGTCGGTACTGCCGTCGTTGTACTCAACGTTTAACTGGAGGATTCCACGTGGTGATCCTAACCCCGTCCAATCGTGGATCGATTTATCGTAAAAACCCCGTCCGAGCCAGAGTCCAACCGAATTTGATTGCCCGCTGAAAAGCTGGTCAGTCACGTCATACGACGAATAGAGCGTCTGTTCCTCGTAATCAGTAACCCCGGGATTGAGTACTTCGGTACCAACCTTTGCTCCATTGAGGTATAATTCACCCCACCCTATCGTGGATACGTGTGCACGAGCGGATTCGATCTGTTTGTTTTCAAGAGTGAATTCAGTCCGGAGGAGTGGACTGTGACCGCGTTCTTGACCCCTGGGGATGGGATCGTACGTTATCCACCGTCCTTCCCACGCACTGTCACTGTTTGCAAGTGCAGTCGTAAATGAATGGACGGCACTCCACGCGCTCGATGCACCCTTTTCAGTCCATATCTGAACTTTCCAGACGTATGCGGTCTCCGGTTCCAATGGTGACCCGTTGTACACGATGGCCGTTGTTCGATTCGAGCGTACCTTACCCGTATCCCAGACGTCTCCAGTATTTCTACTCAGTACTGACGACGATGACGCAACAAGAATTCGGTATGCACATTGAGTTGTTGCT
Organism: Halocatena marina; assembly: GCF_023276375.1. Lineage (GTDB taxonomy): Archaea > Halobacteriota > Halobacteria > Halobacteriales > Haloarculaceae > Halocatena > Halocatena marina. The sequence continues at coordinate 187,629 of NZ_JALLPK010000003.1, forward strand.
TGTTCCGTCGACTGAATCTGCCATGAAAATCGTGGTGCGACCGCTGGGTTGATATTCTTCGGCTCACGTTCATATTCAGTGAGGAGATGCACTGGTGTGGCTGACCCTGTCATGTTACTGATTGCTGAAGACGAACGGAATCTTGAACGATAGTATTTTCTATTTTTTGTTACACGAACCATTTCTCCGCGACTCGGCCGCTACAATACTCCGGCTTGTGTCACCGACTCCGTTTAACGTAGGCATCGCACGTCCCGAGTTGGCTCCGCTCATTTGTTTGAGAGGCCGCCGAAAGTCAAACGATATCCACCATTCTCATTGTGCTTTATGAGTGTGTAACTCTGTACTCGATTCGACCGATCGTCAGGTGTTTCGGGGCGATTGGCACATCCCTATACTCAACTGATGGCCATATTGGACCAGCGTATCGGGGGCATAGTTTCTGCTTATTCGTCTTTCAGTCTCGATAGCGAACGCGTCACACAGGAGGTGCTTTGTCCGCTTCTGAAGCGTGTTTCGCTTGTGTGACCCCCGCTTCAAGTGGGATTGTAGTTCGGTGTGGGGGCTCTCCTGCTTCAGAGACAATAGAAACTACTTTGTTGTTGCATCTCAATGGCCATGTTATCACATAGGTCGATTGCAGATTGAGTCAATCAAAAAAGTTTGGAGAAGAGTGAGGCGAGCATATCGTTGCCGTCAACGACTTAGATATCTACATCGAGGATGGTGAGTTTCTCATTTTCGTCGGTCCTTCTAGGTGCGGGAAGTCGACGACACTCCGATGTATTGCGAGTCTTGAACAACCCACAGACGGTGAAATTGTACTTGATGGGACCGCTGTAACACAACGAAAACCGAAAGACAGGAACATGGCTTTTGGGCTTCGGATGACCACAGAGCTGTCCAACGAACAGATCGATACCAGAGTGGTTGATGCAGCACAGTTGATGGGCATTGAGAATCTATTGGATAAGAAACCGGGAGAGCTTTCCGGCGGTCAGCAACAGCGAGTCGCGTTAGGTCGAGCAATTGTTCAAGACCCGGAAGTGTTTCTCATGGACGAACCCCTCTCGAATCTTGACGCAAAACTTCGAACGCAGATGCGGACGGAGTTGCAGGACCTTGTCCAGGATCTCAACGTCACGACTATCTACGTCACCCACGACCAAACCGAGGCGATGACCATGGATGATCGTATTGCAATTCTCGACGACGGCGAATTACAACAAATCGGTACGCCTGATCAGTGTTACCAACAACCATCAAACCAATTTGTAGCTAGCTTTATTGGATCCCCCAGTATGAACTTCTTCGACGTAGAGCTCACAGACGACACACTCGTCAGCGAGGATTTTGAGATTCACCTCCCCGAGCGACTTCAGGTTGAACTTGACACCAGAGGTCCCGAGTTCACACTCGGGATACGTCCGGAAGAGATTCTCAGTGAAGCGAACGCTGAATCGTCCGAGGGAACGTTTGAAGCCAACATCAACGTCGTGGAACCACTAGGAGATATCACCTGTCTGCACACCGATATCAGTGGCACTGAGACGACGGTAAGTGTGGACAAGAACACAAAAATCGAAGTAGGGGATCGGATACGGGTATCGTTCCCATCCGATCAAATTCACGTCTTCGATAAGAGCACAGGTGAATCGATAATCAATCGTGGTGAACCACGAGATGTTGACCACATCACAGAATCACAGTTAGGCGTAGAATCATCACGGCCTAAAAACACAACTGAATTTAGGAACTGCCCCAAAGGACCATGACTCTGACGTCCGCCAGTAGAATCTTCCAGCAGATTGTTTGGGAATCGCTCTTGTGGCGGAGATTGTTGGTGACTCATAGTGCTGTTTCGAGGATGGTTTTGAGCGCGTCTTCTCCCGGTTTTCGGAAGACTTGACGACGGAGCTGGAACGCTCGGAGATACGGCGTGAGCTTATCCTTGGAAACGCCTCGATGGGGCGAGAGTCAGGATCGCGCCAGCGATCCGTGGCTCTCGCAGGTATTGACGTGAACGTCTCCATTGGCGTATTCACCGTCGCCGTGGACGACGTATTCGCGGTCGAAAGCGTCGTCTTCGTCAAGCGGTTCGTAGGCTCGAAAGCCGTCGGTGTAGACGGTTAGCGACTCCTCTGTGCGGTCAGCAAGCAGGAGTCGAATCGTCGATTCGTCCGCGGCTTTCGCTGGGAGTACGTAGCGGTTGCCGGTACCGCGATCAGCCAAAATGAAGACGGGTGGCTTGTCCTGCTCGTAGGTGCCACGTCCGCGCGTGGACAGGCCACGCGAGCGCGACGCTCGGTCGCGCTCGCGGCCTTTGAGTCCGGCTTTCACGTAGAGTTCGTCGATCTCAACTGGACCTTCGAGTTGTGGTCGAGGCGCGTCCAGTGCCCGCAGGAAGCGCTGGACGCGCCGGTACACCGTCTTGTAGGAGACATCGATTTCGACGTCTAACTGCCGAAGACTGGTGTTGAAGCGGATGTAGGTGTAGACGGCGAGAAACCACTTTCTGAGTTCGACCGCCGAGTGTTCAAAGACGGTGCCGGTCTGATCGTTGAACGTGCGGTCGCAATTCTTACAGCGGTATCGCTGGAACACCCGATAGCTGCCATACCGAATCACGGATTCGCCACGGCAGCGTGGGCAATAGACGCCGTCACGCCAGCGAATCTGTGCCAGCAGATTCGCGGCGCGACGCTCCGAGACGAACGTCTTCAATGGGAACATGCTTCGTCGGGTGGCGCGGACGCGCCACCCTTGCCCGCTACGACTTCCAGCTACTGCTGCAGCCTGACCAACAATCCTCTATCCATGAGCGTAGTCTCTCTTTCTCAGACACCGTTTTCTGGACCGCTAGTGAGGTATGTGAAGCGTTCTATGACACCCTAATGAAGCGGGTTGTCCATGAAGTCGATGCAGACGGTTCTCGACCGATCGCGGTCGAGAACCGGCATCGCCAGCGTCGCGAGAATATCGCTGACGGCGTCCAACATCGACTCTTTGTTGAGCGTGTGGAGCCAGTCCATGACGGGTTCTCTGTTGGGCGTGTCCTCCGTGTCGGTCGTGACGCCGTTAACGGAGGTTGTTCCAACGGTTGCTCGGAGAACGATTTCCATGATATCGACGGAATCGAGGGGCGATCCCTCGATTCCTGACGATGGCACTAACTCAAGCACCTCTAGAGCAAGAGTCTTGAGTTGGCTGTTCGTAATGAACATATCCAGATCTGTAAGCTCCTGTTTGAGTCTTGGAACGTTCATCAGGTGCGTATCCAGACAACGGATGAATCAGTCACCTGATTCACCTACTTCCTTCACGATGACGTATCAGTTAGGAGGCTTCTGAGCCAGAGTGGACAACTAGCGAGTTTGCAGACCCGAAGCATTAATGAAATATTATTTACATATAAATTTGACTAAGATAATGCTTATTAATGGGTGGTTTCATGGTTGTAATGCGTCATGGAGCCAGACAAATCAGCGGACAAGTCATTCAATCCTGGATTGACACGACGTACAGCACTAAAACTAACTGGAGGAACGATCGTGGGCGGTTTCACCACAGGAGCCGCCTCAGCTGCCTCGTCACAACAAAATCAAAGCAACACCGGACGTAATTACATTACCAATACAGCAGGCAGTCCAGCCTTGGGTAGCCATCGGCAGCATGCTGTTCACTATAATGACACAACCTACTTCGGATATCACGGGGGGTGCCAAGATAATCTGGATCCCTTTGTCATGAGTTATGACCATAAAACTGGCACTGCTAACGGGCCGGTCAAGGTCGGTGACAATCCCCTCGCACCACACGACGACAATCACGGCTCACCAGCAATGATCGTCGATGACGCTGGGTATATCCACGTCGTGTATGGTGGCCACGGACAGCACGCGGGCAAGCAAGCACACGCCGTCACGCAAACCCCGGAGGATATCTCGTCATGGGAGATATTAGACAACATAGACCACGAGACGACATATCCTCAATTTATTAAGAAAAACGACGGCACGCTCTACCTGTTCTACCGGGACGGGATTCACCAGCATGACTGGGAATACGTCACGTCCACGGACAACGGTCGAACGTTTAGCGACCCGACTGTCATCGCGTCTGCTGGCGAAAAACGAACCGGCGGCTACGGGGAAGACTCCGTATACCTTGACTCGTGGTACCTCAGGTTCAGGAAAGGCCGAAACGACTCCATTCACATGACGGGGATGTATCATGCTCATGGACCGTGGAAAACCGAAAGTAACCTTCCACACATTCACCCCTACAATCGATTCAATCGTTATTATATGCAGATGACTTCGGAGGGAACATGGAAAAACGCCGCACGCGAGACTATCGATTTACCGTTCGATAAGACCGAAGCCGACGAGAAAATGCTCGTCTATGATACTGGTATGGATTTCGCCTTGCCGCCGGCGAAGATGGCCTATCATGATGTAGGTAACAGTAACAGTTCCCGAGGTGTCTTTCAGGTTCCTCATCTCGTCTTTACCACCAAGCACGGGCGCTCGGGATTCACGTTTGCCCGGTGGGACGGCGATTCGTGGGAGATTCACGAGGAGGATGTCCCGTACGGGCCGATGTTCATGAAATCACCTCAAGATATTCGGATCTACAACTCCGGCAGGTACGGGAGCGATGCGGAACCTGGTATCGGTGTATATCAATCCACAGACCGTGGACAGACGTGGCAGAAAATAGAAGATATGCCGGATAGTAAAGGTAATCTGCGTAGACAGGAGGTCATACAGAACTATCACGATGATGCGAAGGTATATGCATATACACCAAGCAGTGAGAAGAACAGTGTTCCAGTTTATATGTACGGCGAGTCAGGATTCGTGACGTCAGACAACAACCCGTCATGTCCACCTAATAACTGACTCAGCTTTGAACGTTGGGCTCTGTAGTTTCGGTACACGGCGGCGGATTTCATGGATATCGGACGCTGCGGCGAAGGTTGTAGACGGTGGCTTTGAGCAGCATTTCACGGAACTCGAGCCACCAGCTTCGCGCACGCACGGCAGGAGTGGTTAGCGTAACTTTTGCACATCGGGGAGGAACGTGTCGATCCACTTGTTTGCGAACCCAAGACGGTTCGAAATGTCTAGGAATGTGTCAGCAACGAACCGTCTGAAGTGATCTTGGCCCTCGAAGATTTCTGGCGAAATCTTCCGCTTGAGGGTCTTCCAGAGCGGTTCGATTGCATTGAAGTTCGGCGAGTATGGGGGAAGGAAGACGAACTCGATACCGAGTTCGTCGGCCCGTTGTTGGGTGAGATGGGCGTGGTGACCGCCATCGTTGTCAGCGATGAGCTGAATCCGGCCGACCGGATCCAGCTCGCGGATCGCCTCTAACGCTGCACAGATACTCTCTTTTGTCGTCCGTTCTCGGAAAATAAGCGTACTCTTCCCGAGTAATGCGTAGAAGCCGAGCGTTTTCCAGGGAACCGTGACCAGCGGTTTATCGATTTCGACGGTTCGGTCGTACGACCACATCCGCTGTGAGTTCTCGAACGGCTGTGGCCATGAAGCCGAGAACAATCGTCTCACTGCGGGTGGTCTGCAAGTGATTGGTGACGGTGGGTCTCTCTTCGAACGCCTGAATGCGGCGCTTGAAGAGTTGGTCCTCAGCATCGGCTGATTGACGTGGATCCAGTGGTCAAGGTTTTGCGTACTGCATACCGTCTGCACGGAGAATTTGCGCCAAGTGCGCCCGATCGTAGCTAACGCCGTAGCACTCCTACAACAGCGCGTGAACCTCCTGTGGTGTCTACGGTTGGCCCGCTTCAAGCAGGGCGAAAGAATTCGTCGAATTGCTCAGATGAGAGCTTCGCGGACAGCCCGCCCGCGAAGCTTGGTCGGGGCTCTTCGATCCCTCGTTCGTTCCATACGTGAAGCCACCGTTCACCGTTTGGATGAGACACGCTGACACGTTCATTTCGTTGGTATCACCGAGATACACGTTCTTGATGAAACAGAGTCGCCAGAGGAGACCCGTCTTGCCAGCCTTCCATGTGTCGTCAATCGCTGTATCGAGGTCCTCCTCCGACAAATACTTCGCTGGTTTGGTTTAACGACCAGTCTTCGTTACGACCTAAACACTCTCTGAACATTCAAACGTTACGCCGACTACTCAAGTCGCCGACTCCACGGCGTCCAGATCGCCGGTTCTACTCTCTCGATGAACTTCCTCTCCCTGCTGTTCGGTGTCAACACCGTCGACGAGCTCAAATCCGGGTCCATTGATATATTCGTTTGATCAATACCGTGAGATATTTGTACGGTCTGTCACTCTATTTGTGTAGATGATGTCAAACCACCAAACGCAACCGGACTTCCGAGAATCGCTGGCCGCGTTTGTGTGGGTTCTATACAGTGACCTAGCGACGGTCATCACTGTGAGTGTGCTGTTCGTCCTTGGTTCACTTCCCGTCGTGACAACTGGTGCGAGTCTCATGGCTCTTTCAGAGGCACTGACGACCGTGGTTACCGGGGAGAATCGTGGCGGACCGACATCGGAACGTGAACGAGTGTCGCTGTTCGTGTCGTCATTTCGGGAGAGCCTCGTTCGCGGACTTCCCTATACAACGGCGATACTGGTTGTTGCGCTGGTGACGAGCGTCTACGGAGTTGCGTTCGTATCTGCCCAGACTCCAACGTTGTTCCTCGGCAGCCTTATTGGACTGTACGCGGTCGTCATCGTTCCGGTGTGGTTGCTTCGAGCGGCGAGCGTGACGGTTCGGTCACCTGCCACGCCGGGGTTTCGAGCGTCAATGAAAGAGGGGATCTCCATCGCACTCGAACGGCCTTACTTTTCAGTGCTCCAGCTAACGATAGTGGGGCTGCTGGGGTTGCTGTCGACGTTCTTTCCGGCCCTCGCGGTGGTCTTCGCCCCTGGGGCAATTACTGTCCTTGAAGTAATCTCTTACGAAGAACTCGCCGGTAGAGGGGCCACCGATATCGCAACCGCGTACCGCGGAGTGGACGCATGACCGGACGAAGTCTCTATGTCGGAGCTGCCCTGCTGGTGGGTATCTCGGCGGTCGTTCTCGGAGCATATCCCATCTGGATACTGCCAATTATCGTCGGCGTCTTGATCCCAAACATCGATACAATTAGAGAACGGTTTCATAGGTCTTGGCTCTTTCATACGTTTCTGGCCCCAACGCTCGCGTACAAAGTAGTGATAAATCCAGTCATTCCGTGGTCCGGACTCCTCGTCGAGCTAGTTCACTTTACAGCCCTCGGAATGATGATTCACTTCGTGTTCGACTACATCTATCCACAGCGGAAACAGTCCTCGGGGTCCGAATGGCCCATTCGCCCGTCTCTCGGTTCTGAACCTTGGGGGATAATGTTGCTTGGAATAGCTTGGTTCGTCCAGTGGTTCCTCTACCTCGCGCCGGCATTCCTCCCGTGGCTATTCTCCTGATGGTACAGTTTCCGTCAGTCGACGACAGCCCATCGTGCCACGGCGGTGGCCCAGTACCGCTGTTTGCTACGTGGAGGTAGGGCGACAGCTGACGCCAAAGAAGCCGGATACTCGAGTACTGTATATGGTTTCTGTATCCCTCACTAAGTGTGAGTCCAGGCAACTAATCAGAGAACTGAGGGTGCCAGCTGTTCAAAGATCACTTCTATCTTATGGCAGTGAATTTTAAATACAACTTGAATGCGAGGGGAGAAACAGCAGACGCAAGTATATCATCGAACACACTCATGGCTAAGGAGGAGAACGCTGAATTCGAATTTCGGTCCTCTATGATTGGGTTCTGACAGATCCCCGTTAAACGGGCGCAGTTCGACAATATAATAGAACTTGCTCAAGTTGGAGAGTACGGTAACCATTTAGTTGGACCGAGTAACCTTAACCAGACTAGCTCTCAGGATGCTGAAGCAACCAGTCGCTCATAGTATCGAGGCGAAGGAAGGCGACGCCAGCAGAGAGAGCTTCCTCATAAGAAACCGTCGGCGTGACGAATTCGATAGTCAGGACGCCTTCGAACTCAGCTTTTTCGAAGGTGCCGACGAGGCTCCGCATGTCAAAGTACGCCTCCGCCAACGCACCTCGTTCTCGTTCGCCGGGCTCCGACACTGCCTACAAATGAACGTGATTCACAAGAGACGCAAATTCGGCGGTGGCGAGCACCTGCTCTCTGTCGTGGTCGAACCGCGGTTGCCAGTTGAGGCCGACGGTGGAGGTATCGACTGCCTGTAAAAGCGTCTGTGCACCGTCGGCATAGTCCGTCATGGAGTCCGCGTGGCGTCCAACGGTCACCGAGAGACCCCCACTCGCAGGCCACGCTAGCTATCTGCCGAAGTTCCGCAACGATGCGGTCCCACTCGCTGTCGGTATAGTACCGGTAGCTGCAGTCCACCGCCCAAATACTAATCGTGTCCGCGCCCAGCGCCGCCGTCACATCGAGGGCTTGAGTCGGTTTCCTGTTGATTGTCTAGCTGCCGAAATGGAGGTACGAGCCAAAGACCGTCGCGTCGATATCACTAGCAGCTGCCGTGACTGTAATTCTATGACACAAATTTCGTGCCCCGCCACCAATATGGTCGCCGCCCCATATCTCTACGCCATCGACTGCGAGCGACGAGCAGAGCGCAAGCACCGATTCGACTGGCAAGTCCTCCGCGGAAATGGTCGCGACACCGAGCCGCATCGTAATACGCGTTGGGTACGCATCGATGTGACCACTTCCCTCATATCATGTGTAAGTGGTGGCGAGATCTCATCCGATATAGCCATATTCATTTTCAAAAATCCGACTATGCCGGATATAAGAACTCGCCGCTGGCGGGCACTGGCCAGTTAATAGACGCTGTAGAGACCATGATGAACAGAAAATCACTTTACTGGTCAATTTCTAACCAGAGTCTGGCGAAGCACTGTGCATCCCATAGCCGGACGAATAAGTTGAGCTGAAGCCTATCAAAGACATTCGAAATGCCTTGGTCACGAACTTGTCGAATATCTAGATATATTTGATTGGACCCAACACGAACCGTATTAGTGGACCGATCTAAGGAATAACAGGAGTACATTTGTTATACTTTTTTGGATGGCTAATGACCAGCCTCAGTTCACACACCAAAGAGTAGAAAATAACAAGACACAGTTATGATGCTGATGATCGTCAGGTTACTCATATTACATCCGTCATAACCGGAAAGTTCTCGAATTCGTTTTATACACACTTGTCACCTCTTCTATCAGAAATCTACCACTTCCGGTATAAACGGAATTGTGTTCTCTCATTTAAGGGTGTTTGTTGAGATATCTGTAGCGGACTTCGATGAAATTAAACGGGCTATTCAATGCTTTCTTAACTCCGCCTGCCGTTACCCAACTATGAGTGATACTCGCCTCGTAGGAGCACATATCGTCGTAACTGGTGGCGCAAGCGGCATCGGCCAAGGGGTCGCCCGTCGAATCGCGACAGCCGGCGGAAACGTATCAGTGTTCGACCTTGATGAAGAAGGTGCAGCAGAGACGGTTGAAAGAGTCGAAGACGCTGGATCAGAGGCGATCGCTGTGAAGGTAAATATAGCTAACAAAACCGACCTTGAAAACGGCGTGGAGCAAGCAATCGACGCTCTGGGCCCCATAGACGGCCTCGTCAACGCTGGCGGCGTACAGGTCATGAAGCCCTTTTTAAAACTCACCGAAGATGATATCGACCATCATCTTTCGGTTAATATCCGAGGGACCTTCCTCGCGAGTCAGGTGGTCGGGTCACACATGGTCGAGGAGGAGCGAGATGGCGCCATTGTGAATATCGGCTCAACCGCCGGCGCGGGATCTCCCAATTATGGGCAGTCAGCGTACGCCGCCTCGAAAGGGGCGATAGATTCGCTGACGACTGCGATAGCGATAGACCTTGCTGAGTACAACATCCGCTGTAACGTCGTCCATCCTGGAGCAACGAAAACGCCGATGCTTGACCGGCTTGCCGACTGTGAGATCGGCGAACAGAGTCGGAAGGGGAAATCGCTCGCGGAAAGACACTTGGTCGGGCGTATTGGTGAACCGGCCGACATCGCCCATCTCTGTGTTCTTCTTCTCTCTGGCGAGGGCGAGTGGATAACTGCACAGGGCTTTGTTGTCGACGGTGGTGTTGTTCACGGGAAATGAACCTGTCAGGGTGGCAAATGCGACGAAACCTGAAAACCAAAATAGGATCTAATTAACAACCTCGTCGGCGAACAGCCGCATATTGTCCAGGTTCGAGTAGTCGATGAAGATGAGCTGGAATCGCTCGAACCCCGGATCAACCATGTTTTGTATTTGACTGGCGATTTCCGAGGGAGTCCCGATAAAGTAGCCACCTGCCGTCCGGGCCTCCTCGATGAACCGAATATCGTAGTCCTGATTGGGGGCTGCACTCGGGATGAGAAAGATACGCTCGGCCATCTCTTCGAGTCGCTACTGGGAATCAGTGACGAGACAGTGCCCCAGCTAGGAATACTTCACATACTCGGGTGAGCGGCCAGCCTCTTCGATATAGCTCCCAAGATAGTCGCCTTTCTGCGACCCAGAGACTACGACGTTTGCGCCGACTGAGTTAGCTACGATGGCTGTGAGCACGACAATAGGGCCAGACACCTCGACCAGCACGTTGTCGTCAGATGTGAGACGGGGCAGGTCCAGAACGGCACATGTAGCAATGCTCGTTGGTTCAGCGATCGAAGCTTCTCGCAGTGGTACGCTTTCTGGTACCGCATGGTACCGCTCCGCCACAGTCGTATACTTCGCGTAGTCACCGTCACTATGCATAACAGTAATTGAAAAATTCTGACAGATGTTCTCCTGTCTGTTCTTACATTGGAAACAGTGGTCACAGTCGTGGATCGGTTCCTTAACGGCTTTCTGGTCCACCTCGAACTCGGTTACCTCCTTTCCCACATCGACTACGAGGCCAGAATACTCGTGACCGATGGTTCTTGGGACCTGAATCCACTCGTATCCGCCTTCATAGCTGAAGACGCCAGCATCGCTGCCACACAGGCCCGCCGAGTGGACCCTAACCAGTACCTTATCCGGGTCCGGCGACGGCTTTTCTCTCTCTTGTACCTCGGCTTCTCTGGAGGTTCTTCGTGATACACGTCGAGCACCGCAGAAAGGCGACCGGAGCGCAACTCTTCGAGGAGAGCCTCTTCCTCGACGATCTCTGCGCGGGCGGTATTAACGAGTAGCGTACCATCGGATATCGTCGAGAGCCGTATCGAGGTCCACGAACGTCGCAAACGGGTAGTCTTCCAGAACCGATTTATTTACGTACGGATCATAGACACGGACGTTCGGTTCGAACGGGACCAAGTGCTCGATCAATTTGTGGCCGATGGTTCCGAGACCGACGAGACCGATCGTCGCGTCATACAAGGTATTGATCTCGTGATCGGTCCTGTTCCATTCTCCCGAGTGCATACTGGTGTCCAACGCTGAAATCGCGCGCCACTCCGCGAGTAGTGCGGCGATAGTGTGTTCGGCTGTATGGTCAGCCATAACGTCGTTCGCGCTTGCGACCGGAATTCTGTCCTCGTAGACATCTTGGGAGGCAATCTCCGCAACGGTGCCGCCCGTATGCGACAACAATCTAAGGTCATCGGCTTCAGAGAGGACGTTCTCTGTCACTTTCGGACTTCCCCAGCCAGTGATCAGCACGTCGACCCCTTGGATCCGTTCCTAAAGTTCTGCTGACGTGTGGTTTTCAGCGGTTTCGTTCCAGGTTACTGCTCCCAGGGACATGAGTCGGTCACGAACCTCCGGGGAAAAGAAGTCGGTACGAAGACTGGTGTCGGGCATCGCTACGTGGACATGCATAGTGATTTTTCTCGGATCCATTCCAATAAACTTACGGCGATACGGTGAGATCCGTCGTTCACGTTATGTATGCAAATGAATCACGGGACTATTCCCGCGAGGTACTCGTGTTCCGCTCGGACAGAGGTCTCGTAGTCTGTCGTTGGGTCGACGAACTCAACTTCGAGGTACCCGTCGAAACCGCTTCGATCAAACACCGACAGAAGTGCCGGTAGATCGAAGTACGCGTCCGAAAGGAGGCATCGTCGTTGACCACCCTGTTCCCGTGTAGCCTGGAGGTGAATGTTATTACACATGGGGGCCAGGAGCTCCGCTTCTGCGAGGAGGTCCTCGCCATCGAGATGAAACAGCGGTTGCCAGTTGAGTCCAACTGCGGGTGAGTCGACCGTCTCAAGAAGACGTCGTGCACCCTCTCCTCGATTGGTTACCGTCCCTTCGTGTTTCTCGACAGTCACACCTAGTTTTCGATCGGCCGCTTGTTGACCGGCGAGGGACAGGTCGTTGACAATATTGTCCCAGTGAGTTGACGTGTGGTCGCCGTACTCTTGATCGCCGGGCCACACGCGAATGAGATCGGCGTTCAACACCACTGCCACTTCAAGTTCGGCCGCGAGTTTATCACGGAACCCTGTGGTCCCCGGTCGGAGATATGACCCGTAAACCGGGATCTCCAGACCGAGGTCGCTCGCTCGACTGGCTATGTTTCGACAAGTATCAAGGTCGGGATCGTCGCCGCTACTGTCGACACCGACGTGTTTCCGCCCCCATATTTCCACGCCATCGTATCCCGTCTTGGCGGCCAGTTCGAGTACGGTTTCGACTGGCCAATCCTTGTTAGTGATGGTGCATAAGCCGATATCCATAAACGAAGAATGATTGGTAGATACTTGAAGTTATACTTTCTGTTCGCTGTAACGCTGTACAATCTCTGGATCGTGGTGTGTCTGCTGCTCTCGGAGCAACGGCAGGTGAAAACGCGGCCAGCAGTGTCAACGGCGACGTTTCGGGTCTTTCTCGGGTCAGTGGCATACGGGTAGGCCTCTCGGGCGGCAGATCTGAACTGGCGCCTGGGTGAGTTCGCCCTTCCGCACTGGCGAGACTGACGGTCGCCGTGCATTTCTTGTCTCGTCGCTCATTGCCTACGCAAATCACTGCGTGACCAACTGGGTCAAGCCAGATTTCAGCAATTTCATCGTACCTCAGCGAATACGCTGCGAATTGAGTCGGCAACTGCTGTTTACGGACGGACAGATCAAATTAACCTGCCGGCATTACCGGTTGGTTATCTGTTTCAAAGAGTTCTCTGGCAAAGACTACATTCGGACGCCAATACAAATTATATACCTAATATTATAATTGGGGACGCATTATTTTCAGAGACACCTATTTTACTACGGTGTGGGACTGACAATTGCACATATGGGAGTTACTAAAGACCGATAATACCGGCTAGTCTCAAAATAACTGGGATATTCATCGACTCTGGACACTGTATCGCCACCGATTAGAAGAAATACCCGTAGAGAAGCGCTCATGATGGAGATTGTGAGACGATAATACCGGCGAATACTGGAACGCCTGCTCAGAGATTCCTCGTAATCATTTAAACTGGTGTGCTGGACACATTGCTAACTTAGTAGCCGAAGCGCGGTACAACATGTTTCCGACCATCCACTGACGGCCGGGATCGTCCGACTGTCCCGGAGCTTGCGGATACCTTTGCAACCTATGAATCGCTCAGGGTAGCAGTACCCGTCCTGGGGCCTGAAAAAACATCACGTCTGTCTACAGGATTACCACGGGTAGTCGTTCAGTGATCGATCGCGCTCACTCCTCTGAGAAAGTGAAGACTGGTTTGATGACTTGCGAGTCGAGAAACGCTTCGAAAGCGGACTTCGGGTCGTCCCGGGAAAAGGATGTATCGATGATCCTTCGGTCTATCTCTATTTGGGCTTCACGCTTCCGATATATAAATATATGTGTACGATGACAATTGATTTGCGTGCGGGCATCCGCTGTCAGTGAGATCCACTCTGTGCTGGCCCATTCCAGACTCAACATTCGATGAAACTTAGATTGACTCACCGAAGGACTCCACCAAAGAGTTTGCTACGTCTCTTCCGTGGATGCAGTTTGTGTTGCCAACCTCTGGTGTGAGTATCTATTCGTCGTTGCTAATTACGACTGGGATAGGAATATCCGGCCTTGTTTAGACGCGTGAATTCACGGTCGTGAGTGGCTGACGCTGAGTTCGATGTTTCTGACAGCGCATTTCAGGACGAGCTCGCGGAACTAACCGAACTAGGTTCGAGCGCGAACGATTTCGACGTATTTGCGGCGCAACGCGAAAAATATGGATTCGGCGTTCGAGCGTTGATGGTAGATCGTATCATCTTGCAAGAGATTGTTTGCGATGCCGTGCCAGCCAAATTCGCGGTGTCGAATCACCGGTTTGACGCCTTCTGAACGCAATCTTTGGCGAAGGAGCCACCAGTTGTAGCCTTTGTCAGCGGTAAGAATGTTCAGTTTCTCGAGGTTGCGTTTAACCATCTGCCAGCCGATCTTGGAATCGTGCGGTTGTTTCATCGAGCAATGTATATCCAGGATCGTGCCGGTCTTGCAATCACTGAGGATCGTCGTTTTCACCGTCTTAAACGTGTAGTTCGTCCGTTTTGCGTAGTGTTGGCTGGCAGCGATCCGATCCATGCCGGTTGCGTCGATCGCTTGCACATCGCCGGTGACGTGCAACTCCGCCGACAACCGCAGCAGGACGCGCCAGATCCGCATATTCGAGTCCTGTCTGCGCGCACACACGGTGAAGCACGTCTAACAACCGCCGATACGGATGATCGAGATACTCTCGGAGGCCGTTGATCGCCACGATCACCCAGTCTGCGTAGCCGCCGTCACCCGCTTGGAACGCTGGATCTGGCTCGCCGCCGACGGCTTTTTGAGCAAGCGACACAACCCGATCAGTGAGCGGGCGAGTTTGCTGACACAAACTCATCTTCCCGCTTCACTCCCTAGTAAGTTAGACATTTAGCCATTCTTACTAGCGTCTAAATACGGCTGAATATCCACTTCAGAGACGGTGGTGAGGAAAATACTCGCAAGGATTATTTTGAGTAGCATGGTTTGTCGAGGTGGGGGGACTTTTCATAGGAGGCGAGATTACGAAGTTCAAGAGCGGAGCGATTCGTAGCGAGTAGTGTTCGTGATACGCGCAAACCTGGTAGAAATATATCAGAAGTAGACAACAGGCAGTGAATCAAGTGCGAAATGATTGTACCGCGGTTTAGACTCTGCTACGGCTGAAATTGACTGAATCAGATAGCAGATGGATACGTCCCGCTGCGCTGGCGCCGAATTGTACGGGTCACTTGTTCTGCAATTCCTATCAAACAGAGAAAGTTATTTAAGGAATTAAACTGTGGACTCTATCGTATGCCAAGTAGACACAATGAGGAGACGTCAGCGACGCGGCGTCGACTGCTTGCGACGTTAGGCACGATGGGTGTAGCGGGGATAGCTGGGTGTGGAAGCGGAAGCAACACACCGACCGCGAGTCCTGAAGGGAAAACCTCAGGAAGCAGTGACGGTGGCGGTGGAACGGCGACATCGGGAGATGAGATGGTCGATCACTTCCCCGTGGCCCCCGAGGGTGAACCCGTCGAACCGATTTACGACATCGCGTTTGGGATGCTTCCTGGAGATGTTAATATGCTTCCGGGGCCCGTCGGTGGCCTCGCGTCCTGGCAAACATACACTCGAATGACGACCGCGCCTCCGTGGGCAAATCGCCAGCGGTTCGATGCGGAGACGTACTGGCACCTCGTCACGGAGGACAAACTGGAGGACGACAACAAGACACGGATCACCAAGTTCAACGACGAGTTCACGTGGCACGACGGCAAGCCAGTCACTGCCGAGGATCAGTTCCTCCTCGCTAAGATACAACGCAAAGAAAACGAACTAGCCCCCGATACGGAACCGCAACAGACCGTCGAGATGATCGACGAACAGACTCTCAAGCGAACTTTCACGACGAAAGCGCGTGAAGATTTCTACTTCATGACTGAGGGGAGGAAGTCTGCCTCACCATCGTGGGACCGTGATCTGGTACGTCCGTGGTACGAGAAAATTATGGATGCGACGACAGAGTCTGAACTAAACTCCATCACCGAGGAGGCCAACAAACCAGAGAACAAACTCCCACTCTCGGATCGTATCGGCACCAGTATCTGGCAGGTCGATACGGTGAATGAGCAGTCTGCCATCTACACGAAATACGAGGATCACCCCTACGCCGACCAGCAGAACATCGAGAAACTCCGAATCAACTTCGTCTCGGGGGAGTCCCAGAGTCGCCTCGCGATCAAGAACGACCAAATCGACGGGGCTAAAGGGAAACCAGAAGGGACTCCGCTGCCCGATGGCATGACAGAATATTCGTGGCCAGATTCCGGAGGCAATAAATACCGGTTGAACTGGACCGACAAACACCTCGGCAAGCGAAAGGTCCGTCAAGCGCTGGCTTACCTCGTGGACCACAACGCCGTCGTCACTAACCGGCAAGGTAATGGATTTCCGCCGGAATTGCATAACGGGATGACCGGTATCGGCCAAGACACCTGGTTGTCGGACAGTCATGTGGAGAGTCTGAACAACTACGGTGCGAGCGGCCAGCCTCAGAAGGCGGCGGAACTGCTGCGGTCTGCGGGCTACTCGAAGAACAGCGACGGTATCTGGGCGGACAAAGACGGCGACACTATCTCGTGGCGGATGGTCGACATCGTGTTCTGGAAGACTATCGGACCGACGATCCGCAGCCAGCTCAAGAAATTCGGGATCGAGATCGAGTATAACCTCATGGAGAACGTCGGCGACTTCGTGACATTGAGTAATGAGGGACCGAACTTCGGAGAGGGCTGGGACCTCATCATCTGGCACCAGAACGGTGGTGGAGCGGGTGCCAATCATCCGGCAGGCTACTACCGGAGCGCATGGCACAGTTACATAATTCACAAAGGGCTGGACGAGAGTGGTAAACCGACGGAATTCGGATTCGCAGGCCACCCCAACGAGTACGAGATCCCGACGAAAGTCGGCGACATGGAGGCCAATGGCGAGACCGAAACACTCAATCTCTGGGACAAATACGAGGCTGTCGCCGCACCCAAGACGAGTAACGACGAGTTGCTCGGTCACGCCGAAGACCTCTCCTGGTGGTGGAACTACGAGATCCCCGCGCTCCAGACTATTGAGTACCAGATTGGCTGGGCGGGCGATTCGCAGAACTACAACCATATTGACTACACCCACGATGATAATCCCAATAGATGGTTTGTTCTCAACTATAACAGCATTGGCCTCGATAGAGGATGGTACCACAGTAAAGTCAAGTAATGATGTCGTTGATATTTCAGCAGAATACGGTTGTCTCCGGCATCAGGACATTAACCCCACAGACGGAATGGTTCCGGAATTGTACCAGTAACGATATCAATCTACCCGACCAGCATCGCGGGATGGCGACAGCCCCTGCGGGCAACACTGACGTTCATACGCCGACGCTCGAACGGCTCGCCGAAGAGGGCGCCCACTGTCCCAACGCCTATGCGAACGTCCCCGCCTGTACGCCCAACCGCGGGGGCTTCCTCACCAGCCAGTATCCCCACGGCTACGGCGCCCTCGCGAACGATCTCTCGATGCGATCTGACGTCGAGACGATCGGCGAGACCTTTCAGGACGTGGGGTACAACACAGCCTACGTCGGGAAGTGGCACCTCGACGGCATCCCACGGGACAAGTTCACGCCGCCGGGGCCGCGTCGCCACGGGTTCGACCACTGGGCAGTCTACAACTGCCATGTAGACTTCTTCGGCGGTCACTACTACCGAGACACCTCGGAGAAAGAGCACTTCAACGACTACGAACCTCAGAGACTCGGACGCTATAACTAATAAAAATATGTCCTTTAGGCCCAATACCGAGTCCTGGCGACCAATGTGGATCCCAGTTGTCGATCTGAATGCCGGTATTGCTCTGTGTCCACTCACCTTCGGGCAGGTCTCGAACAGCAACAACTAAATCACCCTCGTAGGTCCAGTATGCAACGTATTGACGGCCGTTGTAGGTTTTCAACTGAGGGCAGAATGGGCTTGTATTTGCCCCTGCCTGTCCTTCTCCTCGATTGCTTAATTTCTGGCGACTGAGTGGACCAAAGACCGGTCCTAGTTCTGTACCGATTTGAGCCTCTTGATTGCTGCCGGCTGCATTACTCACTCCGAGTCCAGTCGTCAGGGTCATGCCCCCTATGCCAGATAGAAACGTCCGACGGTTAGTCGACAATTTTGAAGACGGTGTGTGGTTGTTTTCTGATTCATTGGTGCGCCGAGGGTTATCACGGTCTGAAGTCATTGATTGTGTTCGAAGATATTTATTTTCCTATACGACAGTGTAGGTCGGGTGCTGTCACGATTTTCTTATGCAGATAGCTCTATCATCTGCTAATAAGTCGCAGGACTGTGACCGGTTAGCAGACGAAGCTATGCGGATAAATATGGACATTACTATTTAATGATTTGGTAGATCTCATACATATCAGTAGGTTTTAACTAAGACACACCTCGGTTGCGTAGTGGTAGCGAGCGTCTCCTGCAAGGTCGGGCGTTGGCTGTGAATTTTTTGCGCATCTTCGATCAGGTGCTCCAACAGCGGAGGTGGCGAGTATTCGAGGGACTCACCAAGATCGTCAAGGATGAGCTGGGCGTGCGATCGGAAGGTCGCTGCCCAGCGCCCTAGTGGGAATGACTGCCTCATCTTCGGCACATTCTGTCACCAGTGCCAGCAATTCACGGCTCACTAACAGCGACAACAGTGCTGCATACACTAGGATTTTCACGATGTGCTCTTTCGTCGTATTGAACTCATCCAGTTCATACTCGTCTTGAGTTGCCGAAACAACTATTCTACAGTCCATCGATACCGATAGATTGTCGCTAGATCCTTCGGAAGAAACTCCTCACACGGTAGATTCGTGATGCATAGGTGGTAGTCGTCGGTGTCGTCATCGCGGGTGCTGACGACACGGAACTGTTTGGTGTCTAGCGAACGCGTTCCGTTGTACTTCCCTCGCTTGAATGCGGCCTCAACTTCTACATCGATGTCCTTCTGGTAAAGATCGTGGACAACATCGTGGATCTGCTCGCCTTCCAAGGGAATGGCATCCCCACGCCCATTGAAATAAACTCTCCAAAAAATCCCCGGCATTGCCGGATGATTGTTGATAGATTGAATTGGATCCAGAGAGCCTGCGAGAAAATTAGTAGTGCCTTGCTTTACAGTACCAAATTTGCAATATAATTCTGAACCAGCGGCTCATAATTGAATAGAGCCTCAGAAAGGACCATTCCGTGACCCTTCAAGTGGCTACGATTTTTGAAATCTATGTCCGATATTGTCGGAAATCTATTGATTGAACTGTTGAGGCTATGCCGATCCAATAACACCGAATTTCGATATTCTATTTGCAAAATGAACATCAGTGTCGATTTCTAGTCATAGCCCTCTGATTAAATACTCCCTATGGATTCAGGAATCTCCGGCAAGGTCAGAAAAGTGTTCGCAATAAAACCGATTATACCATTCGGTACCCTTCGTCCATCCACGTATCGTCTTCGTCGATGACGATTGAACCCATCATCTCGGCCCAGTCAGCCTGCTCATCGCTTTCTTCCATAACCGTTCTAATCGCCTCCGGGGTCTTCGACTTCCATATAACCGAAGACGTGTCCATCTTTTCAAAGACGCTGTAGGTCTTTAGTCCCGCGCCAGAATCTACGTACGCCGATTCGAGCGCCTCGGGCACAGCTTCGTGTTCTTCTCGATACGCCTGTCGTTGTCCTTCCTTAATACGGAGGTGAAATGCAATTCGCTCCATCTTTGGTAGGAATTGATAGTGTGGTTCTTAGTTCTACGGATATGAAGTAGCGTAGTACTCGCGACACTTCGCGAATACTCGATATCCAGACCCACCGGTCAAAGGCACGTTCGAGAACGACGTCTGCGACGATTCAACGTTCCTGTGGGTGATCAAGCAGTTCGTAACGCCGACCGGAGAGGAACTCCCTAACCCGTTACAGGAGTACCGAATTGAGGATGTCGTGGCGTTTACTGAACGGTTCCGCGAAGCAGTCATGGACGCGTTCGACGGGGCGACAGAGAACATCCTTCGCACGATCCGTCACGAGAATCCTTTCGATGGCCGCCACGACGTGGCGGCCATCGATTTCACGCACGTTCCCTATCACGTCTGGCCGTGGGTGGACAAAGACGAAGAGATCCCGAAACCAGATTATCCGCCGACGGTCAGCGGATATTACGATGATTGCGAGGTCAAGTACGGCTACACGTTCCCGACGATCGTGATCGTCGGGAACGATGTACCGATCATCCTGGGCATTGAGCCAGTCAAGGAACGTTCGGAATGGGAACCAGCCACCGCACCGGCTGATTCGAAAACCGAAGTGGTCGATCGATTCCCGGGCAGCGCCCAGCAGTACGTCGCTCTCGACGATGTACTGCTGGATCATCGATTCGACAAGGCTGCTTTTTAGCTATGGATTACCATCCTGGTCGCCGTCTTCGTCGACAGCGCCATCGTCATCGCCGTCTCGGTTGTTACCGTCGCTGTCGTCGTCATCATCTTTGTCTTCATCATCCTCGTCGACATGCCCATCATTGTCATTGTCGGTATCATCGCCGTCATCGTCATCACCCGGTCCCTAGTAGATGTCATCGGCATCGTCAGTCTCTTCTGGTTCGTCTGAGCTACCATTCGAGTTTTGACTACTGTTCCGGATCTCTGTTTGTCCGTATGGGATGAATTTGACTGGTCCGAGCAAGCCATATGATTGGCGCGACCGGTCACCATACCTATCAGGCTGTGCGACACGCAGCCGGTTGTTCAATGTCGTAGCTACCTCAACTTCAATCTCATTTATACCCGACTCGAGATATGGACCGATATCGGCGACTGGGTTGACCTGGTCGACAGCCGTCAATTGTTGACCGTTGACCGTGACTTGGAAAGTGTCAAATACGTCTCCTAGATCCAAGTATGCGCCATACCCACCGGTCCAGCCGTCATCGAGTTCGATAGTAGTACTGTAGCGACCGACTCCCGAGATATCCTGAAGTTCGGAGATGTTTTTCCAAGGTTTTAGCGTATCGAGTTCTATCTCGTGCTCTACTATATTCGTTTCAGTCACAGAATCACCAGGTTGCCAGTCTTCTACTGTGAGATCCCAGTTGGACAGTGTTCGCATATCCGGTACATTACCAATCTTTGTCTCGACAGTCGTCCCATTAGACAATTTTGTGGTGTACGTTCCGGATTGAGTGTCCTGAATGGCCAATTCACCATCTACCGCCACGACCTCGTCGGCTTGGGTATCCGTTGCGTGAATCTCCAACCTTTCTGAGCCTTCATACCAACCCTGAGGGGCAATTGCGAGAATTGCCGATTCATCTGGTGCAAGCGTTATGGGAGTCTTTATCTGGCCGTTGCTCTTCTCATAGCTGGCGATTCGAGTGATATCACCGGTCCATGGGTTCAGGGAATAAGGGACTCCTTTCGACGAATTTCCGGTGAACGAGACCGTCTGGTTAACGGTATTTGAGTCAGACCCGTTGTACAGGAAGTAATAGTTGACATCCTCTCCGGCGCGACGGGCGTTCAGCAGCGGGGCTGGTTCGGCGTGCTCAACGGCTGGTTGAATACCTTGACTCGTGAGTGCCTCCAACACATCCTCTTCGCTTTCGACTTGCTGTACCGAAGATTGATCCAGTATTTCATCAACGACGGCTCTCAGTTGCTCATTTTCGCCAGGTTCGGGGTTGCCGGGAACATGATCGGGAGCCTGACCCACCATGACAACCGGTAGTCCGTCCGCAGCGGACGAAAGGATGTTTTCAGCCACATCCAGCGGCATCGTATTCTTTTGATCGATCTCTCGCGGAGCGATAACGAAGGCCTTGTAAGCTGGTCCCTCCGGAGTCAACCGTCCATTTGATACTATTGCGTTCGGATGATCCAGTACCCCGGGGCTGAGGAACTGATATGTATATCCAGCGCGGCTGAGATTCTTATCGTCGAAGAACGCACCAGTGCTTACATCATCCTGCTGTTGATAGATAGCTATGTCTGCCTTCGATGTGGCGTTCTGTAACACTTCCTGTGAGCGTCCCATATATCCAGAGACAGTATTAATATGCTTCCATGTCGGCTGGCGCGGACCTCGCGCCATAGCAACCGTGCCAAAGGCATGCCAGCCCGGCCATGAGGCACTTGGGGCATCAGCGTAGCTGAAGCCGTGAAGCACCGATTGATTCACTCCTGCTGTGTAAATTTCAGAGACCGTTGAAAGCACCTGCCCCCATGTTCTCCGATAGGAGGCACCCAGGAAACCCACTTCATCAACTTCCTCCCATCCTTCTGGGTAACGTTCTTTTGGGAATGAACCACCGGTTTCGTCCGAAAGTTTTTGATTTCCAGCTATATCGCGGCCGCCTGCCAGAGCCCGGTAACTATCAAGATGTCGGAAACCCAATGTTTCTCCCTCTGGAACGTCAGTCTCCGAGGCAGTAGTAATGGACGGCATTGGCATTTCCATAGAATAGGGTTGATTTCGGAATTCTAATCCGATAGAGTGAACCCACTCTTGCAGCATCTCAACATGGTTTTCAAGATACAATTCGCCGAGAGTTTCTTCAAAGTCATTACGGAGTTGTGAGCGGATGCCCTTACCGTAGGTGTACACTGCGGAGCCAGTCTCATCTCCCTTGAGTATTAGTGGCAGATATTCGTTGAGTGAGTAGCCCATCCGATCTTCGAATTCGGCAGGCAATCTAGGCGTCCAAAAAGTAGTGGCGTCCAGTTCGAGCGAATCCTCAAACATCGTGCCACCAACTTCGGGTAGGAGTCCACGTACAATAGAAGTCAATAAGTTATTCTCCCAATAATCGATTATCGCTTGTGTCCCTGCTTTGCCATAGTGGTCAACAACGTATAACGATGGATGTGTAAACTGAGCTGTTCCACGCTTCCAATAGGCAATGAGGAGCCACTCGCCATCATCTGGCGCAGTCCAAGTGAGTTCACCATTCTTAATTTCTGTGGTCAGGTCGATGAGCGAGTCTTGCTGTAGCTCCACTGGTGACCCATCTGTAGCCTCATCAATGACTCGTGCGGCTTGGACTGAGACGAGTGTAGGGGTCACTGATGGATTTGGGTTAGCTTGACCAGCTCCGCTGGGATCCGATGCTGGCTGAGGAACTGCTCCGCTGAATGTCTCGCCACCGTTCACTCTGGTCTGTCCATGGGCCAACTCTTTGGTCGCGGCTTCATTATCTGGTTCAATTGTAGGCAAACTAGCGGGCCAAAATGGAGTGATTGTCAAATCGATTGTAATATCGCGGGCTTTAGCCGCTTGGAGTGCTGTCTCAACGCCTTGATTCCAGGCCGGTGAACCCCAGTCAAACTTTTCTGCGTTGTTGTTTGCCCCAATTTGAGCGAAGTTGACATAGGCAATTTCTGCCCCGCCAAATCCGGCGTCCGCTATAGAGTTAACTTCATCCGTAATCTCTTCGGGCTCTACATTTCCTGAAGGCCACCACCAACGGAATTTTGGCCGGACGTCAGCATTTGGGTCTCCAAACGCTTTTGAAGGATTGCGATCAATCTGAGAATCTCCATTGTGTTCGAAACTAGATGCGGCGGTGATGCCTGAGCCGAGTCCTACGAACCCAGCAAGACCACCGGTTGCCGCTAGATAATCACGCCGGTTCAGACGAAGTAAATCCCTCCCTGACCGGGCAGTTGTTCCGCTCTCATCATCGCTCCTATTGTGCGTGTAATTCATCTTTCCCTTCTCGTCGCTTGCGTGGTCAGGCGACATTGCAAATTACGGAATGGATTAGTATATTGTAATAGACTGGAATGTTGCAATAATTGCACGCATCAGTGGTAATGCCTGTGTTACGATTTGAGAGGGGTGTTCAGACCCGACCTATAATTCACACCACATACTCACCCCTGCACGTTCATAAGCTCCCCTCTGAATGAAGGAAGAGACATTCGATCTCTTCCACCAGTCCGTCGTGATTACGGTCTGGCTGGTCGCGTATCCACGAGAACATGTTGTAGATGGCCTCTTTGAGATCGTGTTCGAGCTGTGCTCGGAGTGACGAGGCTTTCGAGACGAGTCGCTCCGAGACGCTCGATTCGGGGCCAAGATGAAGGAGACTGTAGGTCAGCATCTGAAGGTGCCAGTGACGACTGGCACTGTCAGAATCACGCACCTCGCAGCCTCCAAGGCCAAGATTCTGCTTCGAGTCCTCGAAGAGCGTCTCGATTCGCCATCGATACGAATAGCTCCGAACGATGTGTGCCGAGGGAGCGTCGATCTTGTTCGTCGCAAGGTACTTGACTGGGTTGTTTCGTCCCCATTAGTGACTTTCTCGGCGATTACCAGCCGTATCTCGCCTAACTTCGAGACTGGCAGTGTCTTCGTCCAGATTTTGTACGTCTCCTCGTCGATTGTTCGGTCGGCTTTGTCGATGCGCTCTTCCAGCGCATCGACGCGCATCTCCTCGTTGTCGTAGGTCACCTGCCGATCGCTCCGCAGCGGTCCAACCCAGTTTCACCGTAGATTCGACGTGTTTGATCAGGTTCGAGTCGTGAGCGAGCCACGAGTCCAAGAGGTAGGTGTCCGCAGGTACACTTACCTCTTCTTCGAGTTCGGTGATCATCTCTCGGGAAAGATCGTACTTCGTCTCGTCATCGTCGTTTTGGTCCTCGTCGTCAGCTTTCTCGTACTGGCGAAACACGAGTGGATACGACGTTTTGTCGTCAGTGTAGAACGAATAGACGAGGTTCTGTCCCCAGCCAGGTTTGCCTTCGGTGCGATCATAGAACTCCCCAATACCGAGAAGTTCCTTCCCGGTTCGCTGAAACACCGAATCGTCGATGACGATGTAGACGTCCTGTGACCAGCGCGTCTCACCGTGGTTTTGCAGTTTCTCTAATCGCTCGTGGTTGAGTTGATCCTCGTCCCAGTCGTACTCGGTGATGAACTCGTTGAGCGCTCGATCGCCCTGGGCAGGAAGCACTTCACGCACGATCCCGGTTGCGGTCTTGCTGCGGGCCGCAGCAAGACCTGTCAAGTACGTTTTGCGTGGTGAGTCTGGTGATACGACAGCGAGTCGAACTCGTCGAGCACGCACGTACATGACAGGAAGTCCGTGATCGGCATCATCCGTCTTTGCGCCCGCCTACGTCACGCTCCTATATTAACGTGCAAAGATGAGTACATAACTGAATGCCTATCCCTCTGTGTTATGCCAGAAGATAGCAACCCAGAAGATGGAATAACGGGATTAGGAAATGTGTTAGAAGGTTTATATTCACAGAAGGGAAGAGAGCAGAAAATGTGAGGCAATGTCTCGGAGCTTCGATACCATATACGCTCGGAGTGGCACTATCGCGAATGCCAGCATCGGCCCAGTTGGGCTTGTGACGAATGAAGCTACTACTGCGGCTGTATACGATAATCAGAACCCACAGGCTGTGTATGTAGAATCGGAGAACACTACGTTCACCACCTCTCGAGGAGTCAGTGGGAAATCCATATGCGACCTGGTACGATCATGACACGAAGGTGTTCGGCACACAAACCGAGATTGGACACAACCCCCTTAGTGAAGACTGATCTTCCCGGACCTCCGACACTGACAATCGATAAAGGTGGAACACTGTATGTGTTCTATGGATGTCACAATACCGTTATTCGATACGCCCAGAGTTCGAACCCCTATGAAACATCTGAGTGGGACGATATGAGTGGCCTCACATCTGTTCCGGTAGGAGCATATCCGTCCCCGGTAACATATGATGGCGATATTTACGTCCTCTACCGAACTGGAGACACTCATAAAAACTCGTACCCTGCACACGAACACGGCACAATCATCCGGTCAACAGACCAGCGGGATACGTGGACGGATCTAGGGCCAGTCATCGATACTTCAGGTCACCCCAGTTCGGGTAACGATGCCTGTGTCTTTGATTTTGATGAGCATAATGGGAAGTTGCATATGTCCTGGGTAATCGCTCGTGGGGACCCGCATGGTCTGCCCCGTGCTCATGCCTTCCATGCATATTTTGATCCTGATGACGAGTCCGTGTATGGCGTCGATGGGACAGAGTTTGGCTCAACTATTACGTGGGACGAAATGTCGGATTCCGTCGTACAAGCGTTTCAGGGACAAAATGTAAACAATACTAAGCACGCGTTCAAAGACGATACTGTCTATGTGTCGTTCACGCACCACAATCCCGATACGAACCTAGTCGAATGGAGGCTTGCAACATGGGATGGTTCCGAATGGGACGTTGAACAGGTCGGTGATGCTGTTACGAAGGCTCTGACCAACAACGGTCAAGTCCGAATTAACGATACTGGGAACCGAGAGGTACACCCGATCGCTCATGGTGGTGAAGTCGATGAGAATGAGGAAGTACCTGTTGAGCCCAGAGGAGGGAACGTGGAGGTTTATACTAGGCAAGACGGTAATTGGACCCACCGACTCGTCGCTCCCACAACAAACTTCACGACGTGGGGACGACTCTCACTCGTACGTGATGGTCCCGACGAATTCCCTGCACTATTCTGTGAGAAAAGTTCGAGCTTTGCAATCCCCAATATTCGCTTGTTTGCCAAAGGAGCTGTCGGACAAAACGCCACTGCTTTGAAAGCGAGTCTGCAAACAGGGTACACTCCGCCCCTTGACCTGACGAGAGAAAAAGGAGACCACGAAGGCGCGGTTCAGGTACATGATGGTTCCGGCGACGACAATGCCTATGGTCCTGCCGTACGGAACGGCGAGGCGTGAATATCTCTTATAAATGGCGGGACTATCGAATTCAATGGAAGAAGAACCTAAGGGGGTGTTAGACTCTCAGTCCAAGTAAGAACTTCCGCAACAAGGTACGTCTATCGAGGGTTTAGTTCGAACGAGCTCGGCTGTAGGAGTGCTTGAACCGGCGCAGCCAGCGGCGTGTACTGGCTGGACTCCACCAGAACGAATGAAAGCGGTCGATCTGCATCCGCTGCCTCTACCGCAAGTTGTCGGAAAGAGGATCCGAGATGTCGAGAAGTTCGAACGAGGAAGTCCCATGAACGTCTGGACCGAGACTGTGTGAGCACTAGAGCACAGGCTGTCTGGGTACTCGACCCGTACGCGTCCTCCTGATAGGCAAGGGGTCAGCCGTTGAATACGTCATTGGTCTCGGCTGCCCGGTCGCAGTAGTTAGAAGCGGTATCGAAGGCGATGATACCCCGATGTTGGTGTGCCCGGCTAGGTTCTCGAAGCCGGATCAGTCGTCTATTCCCCACATTTTCTCGAGAGGTAGCCATCGGTGTCAGCAACCACGGTAGTCGACGTATCGGGTCATCTCTCCATGGTGGACAGTCAGCGCGTGGTTGTCCCACTTTGCCGACTACAGATACGGGCGAGGACCGATCTGGCGCCTCCCAACTCCCTAGACCTTCCGGTAGATCTGTAGGGTACTAGCGGCCCCCGATACAGGCCTTTTGTGTTGAATTGAGATGGACTCGAACTGCAGACTGCCGTAGAGAAACATTGATATCATTCTCTTCTCTTATCTCCGAGTATGGTGTTTGACACGCATACGCACGCTTGGGGAGCGCCCTCTCCCGATCACCCGTGGACCAATGGACCACTCGTCGAAGAGTCCGTGAATCATTTCTCGACCGACATCGTATACACCGCTGACGAGTTGCTCACTGATATGGACCGGGCAGGCGTCGACGAAGCGGTCATCGTGGGCTATCCGATCACTGACTGGACAGACAACTGGTACACTATGAACGCCGCCGAAGAAAATGACCGCCTGAGTGGGATCGCGATGATCGACCAGTTTGCCGACGGCGCGGCGGACACCCTCCAGGAAGTCATGGCTCACGACGGGACGTTGGGGTTTCGTCTCGGGGCGCTCTGCCCGTATGACGAGATGTGGGAGCGGTTCGATTACGACGAAACGTGGCTCCGCGATGCTATAGATGAAACGGAATTCTGGGAAGCCGCCATCGAGACGGACGCAGTCGTTCAGATCCTGTCGCACACGAGTCAATTAGATCAGGCACTCCAGCTCGTCGAAGCGTATCCGGAGTTACGATACACCTTCGATCATTTCGCTCACGCGGACGCGAGCGTCGACCCCGCAGAGAGCTTCGCCGAATTCGAACCGCTGAGCGAGTACGAGAACGTTACGGTGAAGATCTCGGAGATTGCGCACACATCCAATGAGGAGCATCCCTACGAGGATGCGTTCGACCACGTCAGGTGGCTCCTCGATACGTTCGGACGCGAGCGCGTCCTGTGGGGGTCCGACTTTCCGAACGTAAGTCATCCGGAGTTCGGCGGGATGGAGTATGCTGAAACCTACGAGTGGTTAGACGAAGTGCCGTTTCTCTCTGATGCCGACAGGCGCTGGTTGTGCAACGACGCGGCCCGAACCTTTTTCGATCTCTAAGGACCTCATGTGTGTCCAGTCCGGCACTCCACCGTCGTACCGTCTCTCGCGATCTCCCACGACAGTCTCACCGACACGTGCGTTTCGAAGATCTGCTTTAACCCTCGATCTGTCACGTTGTCCCTTATCTTTGTCTACTGCTGTCGGAGCCCGCCAGACCACAGTGTTCGCGAACTCTCTAGGATGCAGACTGACGGGGGACACCAGAGGGGACCTCGGCTCGGTCCCCCCTTAGGGCGTCGCGTCTGACACCCAATGATGGTATTTCCCCGTCGTCCAGCCCGAACACTCCCTCGTCAACCTGTGACATATCACCAGATTCGGATATTACCGTCAAACGATAATCCATATTCTGGAAAAAAGGCTGGGATTACAGTATTAGTATCGTAATGCATGTCGGCCAGACGGTCGACGCATACCGGTATTACCGTGGATCAAGGAAGATAGATTGAAGGCGTAGCATTCGTCTAGTGCATCTATGCGTATTGGTCGCTTCGAGAAGATAGGAAGTACGCGTATTGGGGTCTTCGAAGACGGAGTCGTTCGGGACGTGACGGCTGAGTTCGACGACTTTCGGGATGCAGTTTCGCGTCCAGCAGACGCGACTGATGTTGACGGAGAGAGCTACAGTACAGAAGAGATTACGCATCTCCCGCCGACAACGGACAACAATACCGTGTTCTGTGCGGCGCTCAACTACGAGGCTCATGCCGAGGAGTCCGATATCGAGGTGCCCGAGTGGCCGCTCGTGTTCCTGAAACTCCCCCGGACGCTCGTGGGGCAAGGTGAACCGATCTCGTATCACACACGCGTTACCAAAGAGATTGACTACGAAGCGGAACTCGCGGCTGTGATCGGCGAGCCCGCACGGCACGTCTCTCCCGACGAGGCACTTGAGTACGTCGCAGGATACACGATCCTCAACGATACCTCCGTACGTGACCTCCAGCTGGGACTCCAGGTCGGTGACGACGAGATGCTCGACTGGTTCTCCGGCAAGGCGATGCAGCGGACGACGCCAGTCGGTCCGTACGTCGCGGTGAACGAAATCAACGATCCGCAAGACCTCGATATCACTTCCCGCGTCGACGGCGAGACCATGCAGGACGACAACACCGGGATGATGATCCGCTCTGTTGCGGATCTGGTGTCGTTTGTCTCCTCGCGCGTCCGTCTCGAACCCGGCGACATCCTGGCGACCGGGACCCCCGAGGGTGTTGGTACCTTCCAGGACATCCAGCTCAATCCCGGTGAAACCGTCGAGATCGAGGTCGAGGACATCGGGACCCTCGTCAATACCGTCGAAGAAGCAGAGTAGCAGAGCTTGCTTGCCTCTGCGCCATCGGAATCCCTGGCGTGTTCCTCGCTTCTGAACGGTGGGTAGAGAGGGCCATAGAGTTGTGTACCGGAAGAGTGTGGGAATGAAACAGGACACAATACGTCGATTCGGTTACGACGGCGACGACATCGGCGAACGCCGAACAGCGACACACTCGCGGCCGCTGCTACGTGACCACGTTCACCGAGCAACTACGGCAGATAGATCTCTACTGCACCCTCGCTTCCAGCCAGACTACCAGTTCGGCGAACCGTTCACAATGTGGGGTCACGACGGTGAGAGCACGGCTACTGGGACGGTGACCGTGGTGATGACTACTACCGCTTCGGGTATGGATTGCCAGATGCGTACTCTACCGTGTCTCTCAGTTGATTCCAGCAGTTCAGGCCGAAGCGACAGTAATTGACCCTGGAAAATCCGATGTTGTCAGCAGAATCGCCCGAGATCCGTCGGCCTGCACCAATGTATATAGTGTGATAGAACCCATTTTCCAGCGAGAAGCGTCGATGTGTGAAACCTGAGTCCGGGAGCCTGGGGCCATCTCCTTGAATCGATCAGACTGGGTTCTGATCCGAACCTCCCCCTCTACAGATTCAATAGACGAGATGCCTCGAGTCGAAAACAACCCTACTGCCGAAGGAACAGCTACTTGACGTTGCTGTGGTACCATCCTCGGTCGAGGCCAATGGTGACACTTGTGAGAGTATGCCACGAGTTCTTCGTACCGTCGTGGGTGTAGTCTACAGGATTGAAGTCCTGCGAATCACCGACCCACTCGTCTCTGTACTCAATAGTCTGGAGCGCGGGGATCTCGTAGTTCCACCACCAGGAGAGGTCTTCGGCGTGACCGAGCAACTCGTCGTTACTCGTCTTGGGTGCGGCGACAGCCTCGTATTTGTCCCAGAGATTGAGCGTTTCGGTCTTGCCATTGGCCTCCATGTCGCCGACTTTCGTCGGAATCTCGTACTCGTTAGGGTGGCCTGCGAATCCGAATTCCGTCGGTTTACCACTCTCGTCCAGCCCTTCGTGGATCAGGTAGCTGTGCCAACCACTCCGGTAGTACCCACCGGGGTGATTGGCGGCCACTCCACCACCGTTCTGGTGCCAGATGATGAGGTCCCAGCCCTCTCCGAAGTCCGGTCCCTCATTACTCAATGTCACGAAGTCGCCGACGTTCTCCATGAGGTTATACTCGATCTCGATCCCGAATTTCTTGAGCTGGCTGCGGATCGTCGGTCCGATAGTCTTCCAGAACACGATGTCGACCATCCGCCACGAGATAGTGTCGCCGTCTTTGTCCGCCCAGATACCGTCGCTGTTCTTCGAGTAGCCCGCAGACCGCAGCAGTTCCGCCGCCTTCTGAGGCTGGCCGCTCGCACCGTAGTTGTTCAGCTGATCTACGTGGCTGTCCGATAACCAGGTGCTTCGGCCAGGGGCGGTCATCCCGTTCTGGAGCGCCGGCGGATATCCACCGTTTCGGTTAGTGACGACGGCGTTGTAGTCCACGAGGTAAGCCAGCGCCCGGCGGACCGCTCGCTTGCCGAGGTGTTTGTCGGTCCAGTTGAGCCGATATTTGTTGCCCGAGATACTCGGCTTTGAAAATTGGGTCATGCCATCGGGCAGCGGAGTCCCTTCTGGTTTTCCATTGATCCCATCGAGTTGATCGTTCTTGATCGCGAGACGAGCCTGGGACTCACCCGGAACGAAGTTGATTCGGAGTTTCTCGATGTTCTGCTGGTCGGAGTAGGGGTGATCCTCGTATTTCGTGTAGATGGCAGACTGTTCGTTCACCGTGTTAATCTCCCACATACTGTGGCCGATACGGTCCGAGACAGAGACTTTATTCTCTGGTTTGTTGGCCTCCCCGGTGATGGACTCCACCTCGGACTCGGTCGTCGCATCCATGATTTTCTCGTGCCACGGCCGGAGCAGATCGCGGTCCCATATCGGGAAAGCACTGTCTCTCCCCTCGGTCTTGAAGTAGAAGTCTTCACGTCGCTCGCTCGAGAAAACCCGCTTGAGGGTCTGTTCGTCGACCATCTCGACGGTCTGCTGGGGACTCGAATTGGGATCTAGTTCGGCCATTTTATGCTGAATCTCCTCGAGCAGGAGCATATCCTCAGCAGTGACCGGCTTGCCGTCGTGCCACGTGAACTCGTCGTTGAACTTGGTGATCCGTGTCTTGTTGTCGTCCTCGAATTTGTCCTCCGTGACGAGGTGCCAGTACGTCTCCGTATCGGACCGCTGGCGATTTGCCCACGGAGGTGCAGTCGTCACCCGAGTGTATCTCCAATGATGGCGGCTACCCATAGGATAAGGAAGCAAATTGGGCTCCCCGGGAAGCGTACCGGTTTTGATGTCGTAAACCGGGTCGACGGGGTCGCCCTCGGGAGCCACAGGGAAGTGATCGACCATATCATCCGGTGTCGCCGTTCCACCGCCACCGTCACTGCTTCCTGAGGTTTTCCCTCCAGGACTCGCGGTCGGTGTGTTGCTTCCGCTTCCACACCCAGCTATCCCCGCTACACCCATCGTGCCTAACGTCGCAAGCAGTCGACGCCGCGTCGCTGACGTCTCCTCATTGTGTCTACTTGGCATACGAAAGACTCGATCACCCCCCCAACATAAATATTTTTCCCTGAAGAATATATGACGGAACCACGGAAGTTCAGATTTGATGACCCAACCAATAATTTCAATTAACGAATAGCGGAGGGACGCTCTGTGGAGCCACAGGAGCACGGTCGGATGATGGGGCGCTGAAACCGACTGAACGAAAACATGGGTTTTCGAACATCAGCGGGAGGCAGAGTCCGACGACCTTCCGAAGTGAATAAAGATCGGAACGGGTGGGATTTGTCCGTGTCTCTCCGAGAGCGTCCCCCTCCACAAGGAACGGCGTTCGAATCAGCATTTATCCCGCTCACGGTCCCATTGACAGGAGGGAGATATTTAAATATAGTGAAAGCATCGTCCAGAACATGCCAGCAGAGCCGGATAGACCGAATGTCGTACTCATTACCAGCCACGATCTCGGGCTGCATCTCGGCTGTTATGGTGTCGGTACCGGCAAGACACCGAACCTCGATGGACTCGCCGCGTCTGGTCTCCAGTTTAACAATGCTGTTGCGACCTCACCCGTCTGTTCTCCCTCACGAGGGAGTCTACTCACGGGACGCTACCCACAGTCGAACGGTCTAATAGGACTTACGCATTCACCGTGGTGGTGGCGTCTCGACGAGGAGGAAGAGACGCTCCCGGAGTTACTCGGCGAGGCAGGCTACGAGACGCACCTGGCGGATTTCCAGCACGTCGCTCCTGACGTCAAACGACTCGGGTTCGACTACCGCCACTCTGCGGATCATAAGGCGGACGAAACGGCTGGGGCAGCTCGTGAAATCTTTGCCGATGTCGGGAGCGACCCAATTTACGTACAGTTCGGGTTCAGCGAGACCCACCGGCCGTTCGACCGCGAGCCCGCAGACGAGGACGGAATTCACGTTCCCGACTATCTCGAGGGGACGACAGAGATCCGCGAGGACCTCGCGCGTTTCCAGGCGGAGATCAACTACCTCGATCAGCAGGTCGGCGAATTGCTCCGCCACCTCGAGGAGCACGGAGAGCGCGAGAACACGATAGTCGTCTTCGCCGTCGACCACGGTATTCCGTATCCTGGCGCGAAGTGGTGGTGTCGCGATCCGGGCACCGAGATCAGCCTTCTGGTCGACGGCCCCGACTTCGAGTCGGCCCCACCCGTCGAACCGGTAATCAGTAACGTCGACGTCCTCCCGACGCTGTTCGACGCGCTCGATCTTTCTCCTCCAGACCGAGTAGAAGGCATGAGTTTCTACGACTATCTCACAGGCGAGACAGAGAACGCACCCCGAGAGGCTGCGTTTACACAGTTCACTACTGGTGGTGACGAATCTCGCGGCGTCGTTACTGAACAGTACATCCTCATCAGGAACTTCGGGGGGCGGAACATCGAGTACCCGACCGATGCCGATCCGACGAGCCGAGGGAGCGCCGACGGGCCAAGCGCCGGGGCTCGACCCTACGCGCAGCTATACGACCGGGTAGATGATCCACACAACCTGAGTGACATCGGCGACGCTCACCCGGAGATAGTGTCCTCTCTCTCAGACAGCGTACAAACGTGGATGGCGCGTGTCAACGACCCACTGCTCCGAGGCGGCGTCCGCTATCCGTACCATGAGCGCGCCGTGAAAGATCTATTAGGTTCCGACTCAGTACGGTAGGCGTGCTGTCCCCGACGGACAGCATCTATCGCGAGCCTGTTTTCGGAGGTTCCTGGCATCCATAACGCGTTCGTCCCGATACAGATAGGGACCGATCAGTCGATTGCGTCGGGCACCTCACCGGTCTCCATGTATGTCTGCAGGTCCTTGAGGTGGAACCCAGGGACGAGAGGTGCACCGGAAGGATGCCGTTCACCGAACAGGTCGTCGGTTCGACGACACCACGCCAAGAGGTGCCGGCGGTGGTCGTCGAGGACATCGTCGTAGTCGGCGACTACAGATAGGTCAACCAGTTCTCCCCGGTCATCCTCCATATCGAACAGCTGCTCACGCTGACGACCGCGCTTGTAGACGATGTATTTGTAGCGGTTGGTCCGGACCATTCGACCCTCGATCGGGTCGAACGTCTCCGTCACGAGGACGTCGCGCCAGTCCGCCGGATCCTTGCCCGTTACGAGTGGACGGACGCTGTCCCCCTGTAAATCAGCTGGTGGTGAGATATCAGTGTAATCACACAACGTCGGTAATAGATCGAGGCCAGTCGAGACGAGGTGGTCGTCATTACGGCTGTCGTCCGCATCAATTCGTCCTCTGTCCTCTTCTGACGGACCCGGTGGAATGCGTTCACCAGGTGGGTTGACAATGAACGGAACCCGGGCTTGTTCCTCGTAGAGAAGCCACTTCTGGTTGATCTGGTGAGCACCGTTCCCGTCCCCGTGGTCACTGAGAAACACGACAAGCGTCTCCTCGGCCGCACCCTCTGCGTCGAGTCCGTCGAGGAGTCGGCCGATCCGGGCGTCGACGCGCTCAACCAGCTGATAGTAGGCGTTTCGGTACCGTCGCCATTCCTCAGGGCTCGCGTCGACCATCGCGCCCAGCGTCTCGTGTCGGTCCGCCATCTCTGGCCGGAGCGTCTCGGGTTCGAACGGTGGGATCGCGTAATTTGACGGAAGGGGCGGACACTCCTCGAGAGGAGGCTCCTCGAGCGAGCCCCACGGGAGGTTCTGACCGCGAGCGTACTCACAGATGTTGTGTGGGTCGTCGAACGAAGCGACCAACAGGAATGACGTTTCGGGGTTACGGTCGCGAGACAGGAACTCGAGACATGGGTCGACCACGCGGTCGTCGTCCTGATCGCTCAGACATTCAAATCCATGCCCGGCGGCGACTCCGGAGTCGGGTAGGTGCCACTTGCCAGCGTACCCGCACTCGTAGCCGGCCTCCTCAAACAGTCGACCGATAGTGTCGCTCCGGTAGTCCTCGGGAATCGCGTCGCCGTTGTCAATGATACCGGTCTCGTGGGGCATCCGACCGGTCAGCATAGCCCCACGTGAAGGGGTACAGACCGGCGCGGCGCAATACGACTCTGAAAACCGTATGCCTGTAGCCGCGATCCGATCTATCGCCGGCGTATCGAGATAATCGTTGCCCGCACAACTCGTCGCGCCTGCGAACTGCTGGTCGGTACAGATCAATAGTACATTCGGCTGTTCCGAGGTGGCCATAGAGGGGAATCTACCACTAATATCAAAAAACTTCCCCCGGAAAAGCGGAGGGCGTCCCACGTTGTATCAATGTCGTGCCCCAACGCTGTCGGCCGTTTTGGGTATTTACTCCCGCATTGGTGAGGGGAATTCTATGAACTCGTTCTGACGTCCGTTTCACAGCAGCAAGCAGTCTCTGAAACAGTGAAATCGGCACTGCATATATGAGCAGATTCCTCTGAATTACTGTCTCGTGCCGAAGATGCTGGAGGAGAGACGAGAACAAGCCCGGACGTAGCTAGCCCATCCGACGCTCCATACGAGAGCTATTGAACTGTTATATTTCACAATCTCCGATACTGCACTGCGGTAGTTATAAGTAATAGGCAGCGAATTTCATATTGTGTGACTATAGAAATATGGCTCAATCACCATCCATATGGGAAGATATTCTCGAACGGTACGAGAGTTGCCCAAACGTCGACAGTGAATATTTCGAGACAGCAAAACAATTCTGTCTTCGACGCATAAAGGAAAATACCGAGCCGTTCGTCGATCACTTCCCGAGCGCATCGAGTGAGGACCTCTCTTATGAGGCGTCTGCTCTCGAAGGATGGACGCCTGCGTTCTGGTCGGGTATATTGTGGCTGGCCTACGAAACGACGGACGAAAACGTGTATCGATCGGTCGCTGAGTCACAGCTCCCGAAATTTGCGAATCGGCTGGAAACGGCAGACGTCATCAGCCATGACCTTGGATTTCTCTATACGTTGTCCGCCATCGCGTCGTCGATGCTAACGGACAACTCGGCGAGCGAGCAAATGGCACTCGATGCCGCTGACCGACTCACGGAGCGGTACTGGCCGGATCCAGGCATCATCCAAGCCTGGGGTGACCCAGAGGACCCTGATGCTACCGACTGGGGAGAGTGGGCTCACGGTCGGATTATCGCTGACACGATGATGAACCTGCCGCTCCTATTCATGGCGAGTATAGAGACCGGCGACGACCAATACCACGAAATCGCGACCAACCACGCCGAGAATGCGGCAAGATACCTCGTTCGTGACGACGGATCCACGTTTCATACGTACAAGTTCGACGTGACGACCGGGACTCCCCTCGGCGGCGAGACCTTTCAGGGATTCGCAGACGACTCGTGTTGGTCACGAGGGCAAGCCTGGGTCTTCTACGGCTTCGCACTCGCGGCTAGGTATACCGACGAGGAGGCATTCCTGCAGACAGCCGTCGACGTCGCGGATTTCTATCTTGAACACCTTCCCGAGGATCACGTTCCGCGATGGGACTTTCGCGCACCAGAAGCGGACAATGTCCGGGACAGTTCCGCCGCCGCAATCGCAGCGTGTGGACTGTTCGAACTTTCCTCCCACTTCGATGTCGGAACCACTCAGCGGACCGTGTATGAAAGCGCCGCAGAAACAACACTCGAATCGCTAACCGAGTCCTATACCACGGAATCATATGACTCCAACGGAATCCTGAAAGCGGCCGCGTACAACAAGCCGAAGGGTGACTACGACGAATGCTGCATCTGGGGTGATTACTTCTACTACGAGGGACTCGTGCGTGCCACCTCCGACTGGGAATCCTATTGGTAGAGCCCAACTGGTCGTACATCCCACAAACCCCATCTCGAATAATACCATAACCCATTTGTCATTTTAGTATTTCTCTGGCTGTAGTGGACCATGGACCAAACGACATAGCAGGATTTCCAAGAGTCACTCACTACCTGAATCAAGGAGAGAGCCCCGCCCTTTTGGGCGTTGACGAGACGTGCCGCGTCTCGTTCGCACATCAGAACGCTCAGCGTTCAGAGCGTTCGTGAATCGACTGGCGTGTGCCGTCGAAGAATACGGTATCTCGGTGGAGGTGAGGTCTGAGGCGTGGACGAGTCAGACGTGTCCGAACTGCGGCTCGACAGAGGACATGATCAGCCATCGGGATACACTGACGTACTCGTGCGGTTTCGAGGGACACGCCGACCTCACAGCGTCAGAGACGTTCTTGAGACGTCATCAGAAATCGACGATTTCTGATTGGCGAACGAGACACGTCGTGTCTCGTCACCGGCAGACGACGAGAACACAGTCGATGACACGGTCTGTATGCCTCAAGTGGGGCGACCTTGATTGACCAGAGTCACCATGCTCAATTCTCAACGAATCATATACGAACCCGCAAGTTGCCTCCGTGGGTCAGTAACCGATACCTCAGCGCGAAGAAACCTCGCCGTTCACGGCGAAGAAGATGTCATTGCATTATTCTGTCGGACTATCCAATTTTTCTCCGTCATCCTGCGGATGGTACCCGATTTGAGAACGTGCGTGTTCAAGTCCATACCACCGACGTTGATTATTACTCACGCCGCTGAAAATGCCGAACTCTACACTGGAATCCTGAAGACAGCATTCGATTTGATGGGCAAAGTCACGACGAGACTGCCACATCCCCTTCATCCGTGCAACGGTTTCTTCATATTCAGGCCCCCCACGTTCTATCTCACCCTCGTCAACTGCACGCTCGGCATCTCCATGTGGATGGTCATACTCTGGCATTCGAACGCTGCACACCCGCAGCGCGTAGAACCGCTTTGGATAGTCATAAGCTTCGACGTAGTATCGACCCATATCCTCACCATATGCCTTCGACATCCCATAGAACGAGTCTGGACGCACTGGGTCACGATGATTGATGACCAGGCTATGGCCAGGATAGTAAATATCCGGAGCGAATTCATCTTCATACCCACCCATGACGTGGTTCGTCGAGAGGAAGACGAATGACTCGATTTCCGCCTCACGAGCGGCTTCGAGGGCATTGTACATCCCAATAATATTTGGTTCAAAGATGTCCTCCCACGTTCCATCTGTATATGGATAGGCCGCCATGTGGATCATTGCGTCCTGGTCCTTAGCAGCCTCGCGGAGTGCATTATAGTCCGACACATCACCGATGACGGTGTCGTAACCTCCGTAGGGATGATCGCTGGGCCTGTCGGAGCGGTTGAAGTAGGTAAAATCGTAGGCGTCGTCTTCGTGCAGGTGGTCGATGACAGCGGTACCGCACCGGCCATAGGTACCAGTCATTAGGACGTCCATGTGAGTATTCCCTTGGTACGTCGTATTAAATTGATTGGGTTGTACACTGACCAGCCACCGAATGGCCATATCGATAATGTTTATTCCCTACCTCCATTTCGCAGGCTTCAGAGTCAGCAAGTTCGGTTCTGCTGCTATTCGCGTATACTACTCTCGATCGCCGAATTTTTACTTAGAAGTACTAAGTCAGCGCAATTCAGAAGAATAACTCCCCCTAACGAGGGCTTGACACTGGTGTAGAATTGTAGCTTACGGTGGGTTTAATATTGTCCGCTCAGTCTTGCCATCAATGTCATTAGCAGAAAACAGAGTACGTGATAGTCTACGTGGTGTCGCAGTGGGCCTATTGACGCCCTTCGATGAGGATCTCGAAATTGAACATCAAAAACTCGAATCGAATGCAAAATCGCTCTTAAATTCCGGTATTGATTTATTCCTCGCGGCTGCAAATATCAGTGAGTACCATTCGCTCACTATGCAAGAACGGGTCGACGTTACGGAGACAACTGTTGAGACACTCCCAGATGATGCATGTGTTCTTGCTGGGGTCGGTGGCTCGACACGGTCTGCAATAGAATTGATCGGAGCCTATGACCGCATCGACGTAGATGCAATGATGGTCATGCCTCCTGATCACACGTACGTACACGAACGGGGGCTTCTTCGATATTACGAAAAGCTTGATGAGGCGACAGAGTCGCCACTTGTCCCGTATATTCGCGGCTTCAATCCATCTGTCCGGTTCCTCCGAGATCTTTCACGAATAAACGGCGTTACCGGGGTCAAGTACGCTCTTGAAGATCCCGTGAAACTCGGTGAGGCTACCTCCCTTGCAGAAGACGATGTCGTCTGGATTAATGGGTTGGCGGAACCGTATGCAGTTAGCTTCTGGGAAGAGGGAATCGAGGGGTTTTCTGCCGGTGTGAGTAACTTTCGACCTGAGGTTGGTCTAGCGCTCTTTGACGCGCTTACCAACGGGGATTGGGAGCTGGCTCGCCAGTTCCGCAATCTAACCCTCCCGTATCAGAATTTCCGTGGTGAGACAGGAGAAAATAACAATCTCCCTGGTGCAATAAGCGTCTCTGCAGTGAAGAAGGGCTTCGACCTGGCCGGACTATACGGTGGTTCAGTTCGCGAACCGATTCAACCCCTGTCACCGGCGGACGAACGCCGAG
Source organism: Halocatena marina (assembly GCF_023276375.1). Classification (GTDB taxonomy): domain Archaea; phylum Halobacteriota; class Halobacteria; order Halobacteriales; family Haloarculaceae; genus Halocatena; species Halocatena marina. The sequence goes on from NZ_JALLPK010000003.1 coordinate 227,479, forward strand.
CAGAGGAGTTGTACAATCAACTTTCCGATGACATCGATCGCGTCATCAATTAATTAAGCGACCTGAACGAGAGCCTTGAGAAAACAATCCAGACAAAGGCTCTAATATTTCGTCAGAAAACGCGAACAAAGCAACCGGTAGTACCGATAGCTCCTTTTTTATTGAATACTGGACCGATCCTTATCCAGTGCAAAGTGGCTGCGATGGCTTTTGCAATCGGCTATTCGTAATGGTTGTAAGCGACGTATAGTGGTCCGATTTCTGCATTGTGACGGACATTCATCGTGGACTGTTTCACGCGACGACAGTTTCGTTCATCGCGTGACTGTTCCATCCCTCTCCAAACCCAGTACGCATATTGCCCTCGAACATTCTATTCGAGACCTGCTGGAACATCCGACATCTAATAACATCACAGGCCACTGCAACCTCGATGTTTTAGAGAACTTCTTTCACAAATTGGCGGTCAACATGAAATTACGCACTGTTTCTCAGATTGTGCATCATATTTGCCTAGGATTGAACGCAATCGGATTGACCTTAGACAGTGTTGTTCGCCAGGCGGGAACAGATATTCTTCGGGTATCAACTCACCTGTAGGAATAGAGATTTCCTGATGTTACTCACGAACCGTGCTTTTGACGGCTTACAACGGGGACATCCAATGATTATAAGTAGTACAGTTTAGAGCTTCCTGGACCAATAGTATCTAAGATTGTCCCTCCTTAGGCATTTATTGCCGCTGCATATACCCAAATTTACAGTTGTGAGTTTGTAAAGTTCGCGTGTCGTGAACTCACAGACTAGATTGGTGAATAGGCAGACCATATGGGAGGTGAATTGGTAGAAGGAATAATAGAGAATTCACAACCATCGATCGTGGTCATCGGCGAGGAGACACTACATCGTAGAAGTGTAGAGTCATTTGTTGAAGGGGCGTTTGTCCAAACGTTGGCCTGAGGAGGTGGACCACACAACAGTGAGATTTGGACAGAAAGGGAGAGTACTTATGGATGCAACCGAATTTTTGCTTGATGTCAAAAACCTACAATAACTTTGTCGGTGGCGAGTGGATCGATTCTTAGTCCGGTGAAACATTTGAAGTAACGAATCCCGCAGCGAAGGACGAAGTCGTCAGCATCCACCGGGCTTCGTCAAAGGCGGATGTCGATGTCGCACTTGAAACTGCAGTCAATGCTCAAGACGATTGGTAAGCAACACCTAGTCCCGCACGTGTGAGATACTCAGTGAAACCGGGAACAAACTCACCGAACGAAAAGATGGGGTAATCGAGATACTAGTCCGTGAGAAAGGAAAGACGTTTTCTGAAGCTTCAGGGGAAGTACAGCGAGCAATCGATATTTTTCCGCTACTATGGTTCGAGAGTGCGAAATATCGGGTGTAATGAAGGCGTCCAGTGGCATTGATACAGACCTTTACACGAAGCGTAAGGCATTAGGAACGGTTTCGCTCATTACGCCGTAGAACTACCCGATTGCAATCCCAGTTTGGAAACTTGCACCAGCACTTGCCACCGGTAATACCGTTGTACTCAAGCCAGCGTCTGAAGTCCCGACAATCGCCTCCATGGTCTTCGAATGCCTTGAAGAGACTGGACTTCTCCCGGTGTAGCGAACATCATTACGGGCTCAGGAAGTAAGGTTGGTAGCCCACTTATCGAGAGCGAGCGCGTAGATGGCGTCTCTTTCACTGGCAGCACGGCAGTTGGAACAACGGTTGCCGAGACGGCTGCGGTAGGTCTGAAACGAATCCAGTGCGAGATGGGAGGGAAAAATCCGACCGTTATTATGCCGAGTGCCGATATCGGGACCGCTGCTAAAATCGTCGGTGTTGGGGCCTTTGGAACGACTGGCCAGTCGTGTACAGCGACCTCACGAGCTATTGTCCACGAAGCGGTCTATGACGAATTTGTCAATTCCACCACCGAGTACGCAGAATCGATTGTTGTCAGGGACGGATTAGAGCATCCCGACATGGGACTGCACATTTCAGAGAGTGGACTCCGGTCAATCCTCGAATACATTGATATTGGATTGGCTGAAGGGTGGACGCTCAAAACAGGGGCCATCATATCACCGATAGCGACTACAACAACGGCTACTTCGTCGAACCAACTGTGTTCTCTGGAGTCGAAAATGATGCCCGGACTGCATAGGAGGAGATCTTCGGACCAATATTAGCTGTCGTGAAAGCGGAATCGTTCGAAGATGCGCTCTCACTTGCAAATGACGTTGATTACGGTCTTTCGGCGAGTATTATCCCACAGTATTTGACCGAAGAAAAACGATTCGTCAACGAGGTTGAGGCGGGTGACGCAAAAATTAATAAAAAGACGACGGGGCTTGAAGTTCATGTACCCTTCGGAGGGTACAAAGACTCATCAACCAATGCCTATCGAGAGCAGGGTGACGCAGGCCTTGATTTCTTCTCGTCTGTCAAAACTATCTATGAGAATTACTGAAAGGTAAAGTTCTCCTAATCACCGTCAGGAGAATTTTGTGTTGAGTTCAATCACGTTTGCAGCACTTTAGACGAAGTTTGCGAGTTCACTGTGTAGGCGGTCTTCAGTAAATCATCTTGATAGATCAGTGATACTGACTGCTCCAAGAATTATCTCTGAAAACACGGGCAATACAGGCAGGATACAGTTCAATCGTCCCGGATGAGAGAGTCTCTCGAAACGACGGGGCGCCAGACGACGACGAGCTTTTTGTCACTGATACAGAGACTGGTGAGACAGAGCTACTCGTCTCCATTGCGAAAATCGTCGACGAACTCGACATCGACTGTTCGAATCACGGGCCCGACTACTACTACGGCTGGCACACGATGTGGAGTCCCGACGCAGACCGCCTCCTGTTCCATCTCCGGTACTGGCCAGAAACCGGTGACTGGACCCGCTGGGTGTCAAACCTGATCTCGGTGCGGGCGGACGGGGCGGATATCCAACTTGTGCCGTCTGAATCCTGGCAACGCGGCGGTCACTATCATCGCTGGGCGCCAGACGAGAAGCGTGTCACGAGGAATCTCTCCCCTGCCGAGGGCGAACCAATTCGATTCGTCTCTTTCCGCCCGGATGGGAACGACCGCCGCATTGCTTACTGACGACGTTGTCGACTCTGGCCACCCATTACTCCATCCGGACGGCCGGTCGCTTATCACTGATGCCTATCCTTGGGAATCGATGGCGTTCGACGATGGAACGGTGCCAATCCGGTTCGTCGACATTAAATCGGGAACTGAGCGCAACGTACTCCGTATCCCGACGACGCCAGTGTATATGGGTGGAGGTGACAAACGGATGCGCGTCGATCCTCATCCTGCCTGGAGACCAGACTATCGATTTGTAGTCTTCAACACGTGTCCCAATGGACACCGAAAGGTGTACATCGCCGGTTTCGACCACCTAGTCGGTGCCACTGCACTCTGAATTGGGTTGGTCGTGCTTCATCGTGAGTTTGTTCATAGGTCAAGTCTCTTCGGTTCGTTCAGTTCCTTGAAGTGGATGGATGAATAGCAGCCAAAGGAGATAAACAACCGATGTTGAAGCGATAAACGCAGGAATTCTCCCAGCGAGAGGTCTGAGAGCCACAAAAGCGATGAGACCGAATGAAAGAGACCAAGCAATGCTTAAGATGACAAATTTACAGCGCACACCACCACGCTGGAGAGAAGAAGTATTGAAATAGTTGTCCGAAGCAAATTCTGCCTCCAGCTGAAGAGGACAAACTGAATCGCTCGCCGGATTATGCGAACTATTAACTATTGACTCAATCAACACGCCAATCATGAATATACAAGATGTTCAGCTGTACCTCATTGACGAGAAAGCTGGTGGCCAGTCAGATGACTGGCGAACTGAGGCGACCATTGCCAGTCCGATGTCAGAGTTCGAAGCCTACGGCGAACAGCGGTCCTCGTGGATGGGCCCCGGGAACGACCCGTTCGCCATCGAACTTACAACGGAGGACGGGACGACCGGCATCGCAGTAAACTCAGCTGGTGGTCCGCCGGCATGTGAAATAATCGACGGTCACTTTCGTTGGTTCATCGAGGGGGCGGACACTTTCGACAGACGACGGATTTGGGAGCAGATGTATCGATCACAGCTCCCTTATGGACAACGCGGCGTTTCAATGATTGCTTTGAGCGCTGTTGACCTCGCGCTGTGGGATCTCGCGGGTAAGTTAACTGACCAACCAGTCTATAATTTGGTTGGAGGAAAAGTCCGATCACAGATCCCCTGTTATCTCACCGCCCACGAGTCGATCCTGAATCGCGTCGCGGACGAACCATTTTTGGGCCTGAAACTGGCCGCCCCATATGGTCCCGCAGACGGATACGCCGAGGGACTGGCCCGGACTGAGTCGATGGTTGCCAGGGCGCGTGAGGCCATCGGCGACGAACGTGAACTGATGTTGGACTGCTATATGGCTTGGGACAAAGAATTCACCGTCCGAGCCGCGGACAGACTCCGCGGATATGATATCAAGTGGTTCGAAGATGCACTTCATCCCGAATGCGTCGACCAGTACGCCGATGTGCGTAAACGGGTCTCTCCTATCCAGATTGCCGCAGGGAATATGGAGTTCGGTCATAAGGCATTCCACCAGTTACTTCACACCAGGGCCGCCGATATCTTGCAACCAGATCTACGCTGGGCGGGCGGACTAACCGAGGTGCAACGAATTGCGGAGATGGCCAAGCCATACGGTGTGCCAGTCGTTCCCCATGCGCCTTCAATCTACAGTTACCACTACGCCATCGCGAACCCGAACGCTCCATATGCAGAGTTCCTTGGGGTGTTCGAAGATGGTCAACTAACGGCACCCGATACACCTGTCGTCGGCGAACCGGAACCAATCGATGGGTTCATCGAACTCGATGACGCTCCCGGGTTCGGAGTCGACCTTGACCGGGACCGGTTACGGACCTACTCAGCATAGCCGACCACAGTGGATGCAGCACCCGAGAATGATGGATAGCGACTGGAAGAATCGGGAATGTAAACTTCCAAATTTAATATCAACTTAGGGCAACCGCTACGTATGGAAGATGATAGACTGGCCGGAAAACACATCATAGTCACGGGTGGTGCAACCGGTATCGGGCGTGGTGATACGCATCGCAATTGCGGGGGCAACGTCTCGGTGTTCGACCTCAAATCAGCCGTCGAAACGACAGAGGCAATCGCGGACGTCGGAAGAGAGGTAGGAAGTTACGAAGTCGACGTCACAGATCGCGCTGCGCTCACGGAGGCCGTTGAAGACGCGATACAGGCACGTGGGCCAATTTCTGGGTTAGTGAACAGCGCCGGCATCCAAACGAAACGCCCATTTCTCGAGACGTCACCGGATGAGTTACTCCACCAACTGCGCATCAACGTCGGTGGCACGTTTATCGCTTCCCAGGTAGTGGCGTCCCATTTGGCGGACCACGACGAGGGGGGTGCAATTGTTAATATTGGCTCGCTCGTCGGAGCTGGGGGTCCGAATCGGGGACAGGCATCGTACGCTACCTCGAAGGTAGCCATTGCTTCGATCACAACGGTGATGGCGATGGAACTAGCTGACCACGATATCAGGTGTAATGTCATTCACCCTGGTGCGATCGATACGCCCATATTGGCAGCGTTCGCTGATGAATCGGAGGATGAGAGTTCAGAACGGACCATAGACGGTGTCGGCTTGCAGATAGACACCTGACCGAATCGACAAACCCGAGGACATCGGCCACCTCTGTGTGCTCCTCCTTTCGCAAGAGGGTGAATGGATGACAGGTCAAAACTTCATTGTCGATAGTGGCATTGCCCACGCAGGGTGATCGACAAATAACGACGACTCCGAATTGTTGTAAAACTAGAACAGCTATGCTCTTCTCGCTTTTGCAGATACATCGCCTATAATGGTCTCCGAGAGGGAGACGGTGGAATTCTGGGTTTACTCTCGTCGAAAACAATCTGATGACTAATTCCGGTATTATCGGTATGTCTATTGCATATCGAATTGAGCCTCGAAGATAAACACGGAATAGGAAACGACGCTCGGAACCAGAAACCGAGGGATTTCGAAAAGGTAACTGCTCAGGACACAAGCCTGTGGGGGTATCCCCTGCCTGAATCCAGTTTGAATCAATAAATACCATACCTTTACACAACTATTATTGTAAAGATGTTCAGCAGCCCTTTTGCACTTAGCTCAGATAATGCCAACCAGTCAATAGAGACGTATTGAGAGTCGTCATATGATGGGCTCATTCCGGAAGGCCATACGCCAATGCCGGATAGTATCCCAAATGAGTGGTCATAACCACGTTCGTGTAGCACGGACTGCGTACGGTATTTTTGTTAGTAGGGCTATTATTAGTGTTTCTCATACCCTGTCACCCGCCTATGTAACAGCTGTGGACTCAAATTCTTTCCGGTATTGTCGGAACCTCATGGGAATTTCGATTATGTCATGCAGGGCAACTCGGTCATCCATATTTTGTCTTTATCCATGACGGCTGGGCTCAACGTTTCCTCCCACACCGCAATAGCGTCGTTCGCCTCGATCTCCTCACCGATTGCGACCGAGTTTTCAAACCACCAGGAAGCCGTACAAACGTCCATCTTCCTCGAATGCACCGTATACATACACCCCGAAAGGAGCCTAAGAGAGGCAGCTTCGAGGACGTCGGGGAACGTCCTCGTAGTCCACTTGGTGCGCTTGCTGCTGTCCGCCTTTGATTCACAGACGGAACGCTGTTCACGCGACTCGACCAATTCTCGATTGATTCATCGTCGTATTCCAGCAGTAAGGTTTAGTGTGATAGTGCACATTGTCGATATTGAATGATTGATGCACACACCCATGCGTGGGGGCCTGCCAGTCAAGACTATCCGTGGGTAAACGGCTCGATACTAAACCGCGTCGAAGCGTTCGACGTTCACACTGTCTACACTGCTGAGCGCCTCCTGCGAGACATGGACAAGAACGGTATTGATGAAACGGTAGTCGTCGGCTACCCCATCAATGAGTGGACTGATAATTGGTACACACGACACGTCGTTGCAGAATACGATCGGCTCCATGGAATTGTGATGCTTGACCCGTTCGCAGACGACGCTATCAAACAACTTGAAGCCTGTCTCGGAACCGACGGGGTTATTGGATTCAGACTCGGAGCTGCCTGTCCGTACAACCAGATGTGGGAGGCGTTTGACCCCAGCGTGACGTGGTTGCGGAATTGTATCGAGAGAACCGATTTCTGGAAAGCGGCACTCGAACACGACGCTGCGGTCCAGATACTGTGTGACCACTCCCAACTCGGTCAGGCACTCGAACTCGTAGAGACCTACCCGGAGCTTACCTATCTGTTTGACCACTTCGCCCACGCAAGCCCCGAAACACCAACCGACAATGGCACATTCGCACAATTCGAAGACCTCGCAGCATACGGTAACGTCGCGGTAAAAGTCTCTGAAATCGTCCACATGTCCGAGTCATCGTTTCCATACGAAGATATGCACGACCACGTTCGATGGTTCCTCGAAATGTTCGGCCGAGATCGAGTTATCTGGGGTTCTGACTACCCGAACGTCAGTGACGTTGCGAGCTACGCCGAAGCGTGTAATTGGCTTAAGCAAGTGGATTCAATCTCTGCCAAAGACCGAACGTGGATAACAGAAAAATCGTTCAAGCGTCACATTGGGATAGACTAGCCGTCACATTATTCGCCGCTCATCAGTATCTCGACTGGATGCTTTGGTTGATGATCAAGCAGTGAATCAATCTGTTCGAGACAGGACGTACCACTCGCGACGACCGTTCTGCTTCGTACGGTGTCAGTCGTTAGCTGCTCGCGAAGGCGCTTACCGACGTCCATACTCAGTTCATAGTAGTCCGTCTTGTAGCCAAAGCTGCCAGCCATTCCACAGCATTCGACTTCAGACGTGGCAACGTTGTATCCGCAAGCCTCTAACACCGCAACGGTATACGGTTCAAGACCGAGTGTTCGCTGTTGACAATGACTGTGATACGCAATTTCTGAACTTGTTGATTGGAGCGATAGTTGGTCTGGGGAGGCACCATTCTCGAATAGTCCGTAGAGGTACTCGAATATCTCGTAGCTGTTGTCGGCTAACACGCTGAACGCATCTGTAGCGATAAGGCGTTCGTACTCTCTCGTGAACATCGCGTGGTCGCTCGGCTCAATGACAACGATGTCACGGCCGTCCTCGATGTGCGGGATAAGCGCGGTCGAAACCCGTTCAGCGTGGTCTGTCGCGGTGGCGACCATCCCTTGTGAGAATGGTGCTCGCCCACTCGAAGCCACGTCCGGAACGACGATATCGACACCGAGAGCTTCGAGCGTGCGAACCGTTGCTTTTCCTCGTTCAACCAGCACGTGATTCGTGTACAAGTCAGGGTAGAGTACAGCGCGACGCATCGGGTTTGATACCGTCGAGTCTCTGGTCGCGAACCATTCGACTAATGTCTCTCGTTCGAATACGGGAAGCTCACGACGTGTATCGATACCGAGAACGCGCTCCATCAAGTGGCGCGAGACTGACGTAGCGGCGATCCAGTTTGAAATTGGAGCGGTTGCACTCCCAAGTTTGGCAACTGTTTCAAAATTACCGAAGAATCGCTTTTGCAACTGTGGACTTTGAGATTCGTGATCTGGAGTGAGACCATCAACGAACCAATCGGCGGGATGTTCGCTGGTCTGATTGACTCTATCGCGCACCACCGTGTTTATCCACGGAATGTCAATCTTGACCGGGCAGGCATTCACACACCGAGTGCACCCTGTACATAAGTCGTTGAACTCACCAGCGAAGTCAAGTCCTTCAATACCCGCTTCCCAGCCGGTAGCGATGCCTCCAGAATACGTCTCACCCCCGAATGCATGACCGCCGACGCTTTGGAAATTCGAACACGAATTCGAACAGGCCGAGCACCGAATGCAGTAGAGCGTTTCGCGCAGCTGATCGTCGTCCCGCATCTCCATGCGGCCGTTATCGACCAAGACGAGGTGGAAGTCGCGGTCAGCGCTAAATTCCGAAATTGGGGTGGTATCATTTTCGAAATCTACAACGGGGGTTTTGACCGGCGGAGTGAGAAGTGAGACGTAGGAGGTGATGTCCTGTCCGGTACCAGAGCGCCCGATGAGTTCGATGAAGGAGTCGAGGTCTGACACAGAGGGAATGACTTTCTCAACGCCGGCAACTGAGATTTGCGTATCAGTGGCAGCAACGGATTTTCGGGCGTTCCCTTCGCTTGTTACCAACGCTATTGTTCCCGTGTCAGCAGTGATGAAGTTGGCGCCAGTCATACTGACCTGTGCATCCATTATCTGCTCACCGAGCTCCTCACTGGCAAATTGTGTAAGTTCCTCTGCCGTATTCAGGGACTCCTCGGGGACAAATTTCTTGGTGAACAATTCAGCTATCGAGTCGCGAGATTTGTGTATTGCAGGGGCGACAATGTGCGATGGTGATTCGTTTGCGAGTTGGAGTACCCACTCGCCTAGATCGGTTTCGACCACATCGACGCCATCACGTTCTAAGACGTGGTTCACCTCGAGTTCCTCGGTGGTCATCGATTTCGATTTCACGACCCGGTCGGCATCGCGGTCGGAAACGACGGTTCGAATATACTCGTTTGCGTCGTCCGCGTCGGCGGCGATGTAGACGGTTCCACCGTTGGCTTCGACTGTTTCGCGCAACTGTTCTATGAGTTCGGGCAGCCGTTCGATAGCGTCTTCCTTGATAGTACGCGCTTCGTCTTTTAACCGCTCGTAGTCTGCAAGGTCGGAGATAGAGTCGTAGCGTCCCTGATTAAATTCGTAGGTGTTGGCTTTGATTTCTGCTCCCTCAGTCCGCATCAACGAGCGTATCTTTTCTTCGTTCGACATTTACTTAGCATCCTCCGTCAGAATGAGCACCTGTACGTCACGAGGACCGTGGGCACCTTTAACGAGTGCGCCCATGTCGGCAGTCGCACTTGGGCCAGTAGCAATGATTGCGCTTTGTGGTGTGTGGTTGAACTCGGTTGCGACCACGTCGATTGCTGACTTCATCGAGTCGAGAAGGTCCGCCTCACGAATCACCACAATGTGGCGTTCGACGAACAGGCTCACCAATTCGCTCCCGGCGTCCGTGAGTGTAAGAACAAGCGAGCCGTAATCTGCGATTCCGATACTCGCCCACGTAATGCCGATTTCCGCGGATCTAAGCTCCGCAGGCGTGGGGTCAATAGTTACGTCTGTTTCGGAAAGTGAGAGCGACACATTGTCGAATGTGTCACCGAGCGCAACCCCCACCGCGGGAGCATCGACGAGTTTGTTGAGATGTTGTTGGAAAGATGAGGTGCAGACTCGAGTAACCGAGACACCCTTCTCAGAAAGGGAGTCCTCGAACTGCGATAGCGTTGCTGAAGGCATCGGTATCCCTCTATATTTCCCACTCCAGTATCTAATTTGGGACTGCGGAAAATTCCATCTGAACGAACGGAAGTGTCACGGAAAACGCCAAAGTGAGGCGAAGTTCCGCGGTGTTTCTGAGTTATCACTCAAAATTATTAATCAGAGAGTTCTGAGAATCTACATGGATGAACGCAGCATGTCTACTTGCAACTATGAGGACAATTATTCAAACTATATCAAGTTCGGTATAAACACAGAATGGGACGTCCCCACCCCTGACGTAGACGAACTACTCGTCAAAGTCCATACAGCGAGACTCTGTGTGAGCGACACTCACGCATTTAAGTACGACGGAGGCTACGAGTGGATTCCAATCCCACGTATCATGAGCCACGAATACCCCAGAACCGTCGTCGAAACTGGCGAAAACGTCGAGACGTTCAGTTTCGACGACAAGGTCGTTGAAGAACCGATTTACAACTGTGGGCACTGTTTCCAGTGCCTGAACGGTCGATCGAACATCTGTCAGAACTTCTCCATCACTGGTATGCACAAAGACGGTGCCTACGCCGAGTACGTCACCGTTCAACCGAAGCACGTCCACGCAGTCCCAGACGACGTACCATTCGATCATGCAGCGATTACCGAACCGACGAGCGTCGCGACGCGTGCCGTACTCGATCAGTCCGTCACGACACCGGAGACAATGTGCTCGTCGAAGGTCTAGGTTAAACGGCGTTCTGGTCGCCGCCGTCACCGGTTCGATTAGTGCGAATGTCGTTGTTTCTGGTCTCGAACAAGACGCTCAGTATCGTCTCCCACTGCTCTCAAACTTTGGAATCGAGACAGTCAATGTGCAAGCCGAGGGCGGACTCATAGTGATTCTCTTCTGTCCAACAGTAGAAACTCTTTCCCCCGCGTCGGTGACAGCGCCAAGCACTGTCACCTTGTCCCAGGAGTTCGAGGTCTTTATCGTTGGATTTGACCCGACCGGGTACCAGCCACGCTGTTGTACTGTTCCGACGTGCTTGGTGAATTGATTGACAACAACGACCGTCTTCTCGGCTAGTTCGGGCCGTTTTTTTGAACTGTCTCTTGAAACTCCGCTTCCTCCTCGGGATTGGCTTCGTGATTCCGTGGCCGTGCTGTCCGCCCAAACAGCCCGGACTCGTTCAAGAGCGTGGATGCGTGGCTTTCGCTGTATTCGACACCGTACTCCGCTTCGACGTAGTGGAGCAGAAATTTTGGCGACCATACTTGCTGGTCGTAACCGAGTTCAGTTGGCGGCTCTTGCGGTTGTTCGAACAGTTGCTCGCGCTCATCGGATTCGAGTTTTGAGGGACCGCTGACCGAGGACCGTCGTAGGGAGCCTGCTCAATCGGTTCTTCAGCGAACCGATCGAGCCAATTGCGGATGGTTTTCTCGACAACACCGGGATGCTCAGTGAATGTATCGAGATGATCACCCTGCTTACGCCCGATCGCCGCGAGAACGCATTCTCGTGGCTTCCCTCCATCCGCTTGCTCACAGACCTCGTGGAGTTCTTCGAGCGTGATATCATTGAACCGACCCATTACCGACGTTACGCATTCTGTCGGTAAATCACTTCACTAGTCCCTGTCAGTAATCGAATAAAAACTCAGACTGACGGAGTCGGGTTCGACGTCGTCTTCGATGCGACTGGACACCATAGCGGCGTCGTTTCGGGCGTCGACGTAGTTCGGAAAGCGGTCAAGTCGTCGTTGTCGGCATCCCGAACTTGTCGAGTAAACTGGGCCTCACATATGCCGTCCGTGGCGAGGTGGATATCGTCCTACGGGTCGACGTGGAAGAACTTCGAACAGGCACTTCGCCTGATGGAACGTGGTGAGATTGCCGTGGACAAGATTCTCGATACAGATTATAGCGTCGATGCCCCGGCAGCGGCGTTCGATGCGTTCCTCAACTCAGAGACCTGCAAACCAGTGTTTCAATTCGACAGTTAAACGGTCGAAGCCACGGGTGTGACCGCCAAGCACCTACTTTTGCACAGGTATAACATGGCAGACTACCCTGAATTTGTGGTGATTGATCCTCGAACGACGAGGCATGCTTACCAAACGGCGAAAAAAGTGGGACGACAGAAACACTTTTGTGTGTGTCGTAGAATATGAGGTTGTATCATCCTCATTATGGAGATTACAGATATCTCGACAACGAAAATCAGCAACGAATCGTGGGGCGAGTTCATTGAGTTCCCCCTGGTTACGATTATGTCGAAGTACGATGAGTACTACAATGCCAGCGGCGAGAATCCACAGGCCCGACGAAAGTGGATGGGTCCTGTGGGAGACGTCGTCGTTGAGGTAGAAACTGACGCTGGAATCACCGGCGTCGGCGTTGGAAACTGGGGCACCGGTGCTATCGCCACCGTGATCGAAGAAACGCTTTCTAAGATCGTGGTCGGCGAAAATCCGATGCAACGGGAGCATCTCTGGGAGCAGATGTACCGCGCGACACTCCCTTTTGGGCGAAAAGGTGTCGCCGTCATGGCGATTAGCGCGATAGACCAAGCGTTGTGGGACATCGCCGGGAAGGACGCCAATGAACCAGTGTATGAACTGCTGGGTGGCCCAGCCAAAGACGAGATTCCCGCATATGCATCGAACCTCCATCCCGTCGATATGGAGAAGCTCGAACGTGAAGCGATCCAGTACGTCGAAGAGGGATTCGAGGCGATGAAGCTTCGTTTCCGCCACGGACCTGAAGACGGTCGAACAGGGATGAAAAAGAACGAGGAAATCGTCGCGACGGTTCGCGATGCGGTCGGCGATGATATTGAAATCGCGGGCGACGCCTACATGGGCTGGTCGGTCCAGTACGCCAAGAAGATGACCAACCGACTTGCAGAGTACGACATGGCGTGGATAGAAGAGCCAGTCATCGCAGACGATATTTCTGGCTACGCGGAAATTCGCGAGGCTGCCCCGATGCCCATCTCCGGTGGCGAACACGAATTCACTCGCTGGGGCCACGAGAATCTTCTCGAAGCAGGCGCCGTCGACATCCTTCAACCTGATGTCGGCCGTGTCGGCGGGATTACCGAGCTCACGAAGATCGCGGACATGGCGGAAGTGCATGACGTGCCAGTGATTCCCCACGCCGGGACTAATCCAACACTCCACGCAATCGCCGGCCACACGAACATGCCGATGGCAGAGTACTTCCCGATACCCGAATGGTTTGAAGAAGAACAAGTAAACCGCGAATCAACCTACGCTGACGCCATCTTTGAGAACCCACCGTCGCCAGAAAACGGGTCGATTCCATTGCCCAACGAGCCCGGAGTCAGTACAGAGTTAAACCGCGAAGCGCTCCAACACTTTGCCATCAAATAACGATGACTGACATCAGCTTCGAGTACAACGTTCCAGTCTTCGCAGGCGCGCCAGATGCTGGGACCGATCCAATCCACCGTGACACGCCACAGTACGAATCCCTCGACTGGGAAACGACAAAAGCGGGCGTTCAGAAAGCCGAAAAACTTGGGTTCGACGCAGTGTGGGCACCCGACCATCTCCTGTTGGGTCGTGACCAAGCAGAATACGAGTGCTGGACGCTTCTCTCGGCAATCGCTGGATTCACAAAAGACATCAATATCGGCTCACTCGTTCTTTGCAACGACTACCGAAATCCCGCACTCGTCGCCAAGATGGCAGCAACGCTTGACGTGATTTCGGCGGGGCGACTGGAGTTGGGTCTCGGAGCCGGATGGCACGAACCCGAGTACGAGGCTTACGGGTGGGAATACCGAGACGGCTTCGAACGACTCATGCGACTTGATGAGTCGATTCGACTGATAAAACGGATGTGGGGCGCTGGCAGCGAAGGCGCGAGTTTCGACGGCGACCACTATCAAATCGAAGACGCGTCCTGTATGCCCCAACCCGTTCAGGATCCACACCCGCCGATACTCGTCGGCGGACAGGGTGAAGAGGTCACGCTCAAGCTCGTCGCTAAGCACGCCGATATCTGGAACACCGACGTGTTCAATGGAGATGTAGGGACGATCACACGAAAAACCAACATCATTGAAAACCATTGTGAAACCGTTGGACGTGACCCAAACGAAATCGAGTATTCGTGGGACGGACACATTATCTGCACTCGTGACGAAGAGAGATTGGACCGTTTCCTCGACTTGATGACGCCCATTCAGTTCGAAGAGGAGTATCAAGACCAATCGAACATCGAGACGGAAGCCGATGCCCGTGGGTATTTCATCATGGGAACGCCAGAGGAATGCGCCGAAGCCATCGAACGTCGTATCAACGCTGGCGTGACAAAATTCCAAGGATGGTTTGTCGATTTCCCCGAGATGGATGGAATGGAGCTATTTGCAGACGAAGTGATTCCACAGTTCAACTGAAGAACCCGGCGGTCGCAGTCGACGGTAGACTCCATTCATGCAGTTTTCTTTTCGGCCAGAGAGCGGTTCAGTGTAGTAATCAGCATGATACAATTCGTCGCACTTCTTCCAGTCATAGCGGTAAGATATTTTACGAATAAAAACTCTATGTCAAGGTATGACATCAGACGTGCCGGTCAAGGCGGTAAAAATCTCCCTCGAGTTAGTAGACTTCATTCAGGATCTCGACGGCGCTGACGTCTCCAAACTGTCACAGAAGATGGGCAAGCCAACGAGTACCATCCACGACCACCTGCGGACACTGGAACAGATGGAATCTCTCGTGAAAGAAAGCGGCAAATACTACATCAGCACGCGACTCCTCTAACAGGGTGCATACGCACGTAGTAGGCAAAAGGCATTCAATATTGCTCGTCACGAAATCAATGAACTCGCACAGATTACCGGCGAGCATTCGAATCTAATGATTGAAGGACACGGATATGGTATCTTTCCCTACCGGTCGCGAGGTGATGACGCCGTCCGACTGGATACGCACGCACGAATGCGAGTCCCGCATCAGACGACGGCACTGGGGAAACGATACTGGCGAATCGCCCACGCGACGAAGTAGAGGCGATACTCGACCGCCACGGATTAGAAGCTGTTACTGACCGAACGATTTCGGACTGTGAAGGATTGTGCAACGTATTAGAGGAAGTTCGCAAGCAGGGTTTCGCATTCGACGACGAGGAACGGGTCAGAGGGACGCGGTGTGTCGCAGAACCCATTCTAATTCAAGACGATTACGCCATCGCTGCAGTGAGTGTCTCAGGCCCAAAGAGTAAGATGCGCGAGGAGAGATTCAGAGAGGATCTTTCGAATCAAGATCTTAGAAGTGCAAATGTCATCGAGGTCAACCTCGCGTACTCGTATATCTGCACTGAACACAACAGTTAGGTATGTTTGCGTAGGACAGACAAACGATGCAACTCGTTCGCTACAGTGCAGGGAGCACTCCACAGTGGGGAGTACTCCGTGACGACCAAGTTATCCCATTGTCCGGTCTTCAGGAAAAGATTACATTCCAGCAGTTGAACAGCCCCGGGTTCTTGAGAGTCATTAAAGACGCCGCGGCGGCTGCCGAGTCCGAAGCAGTGCCCATCGAAGACGTGAAATTGCTGGCACCAGTTCCGCGACCTGGAAAAATTGTCTGTGTCGGGCTCAATTATCACGATCACGCCGAAGAACAGGATGAAGAGATTCCTGAGCGTCCACTCCTCTTTGCGAAGGCGGGTACCTCAGTCACAAACCCAGATGACCCCATTGTCCACCCAGCAGACATCGAACAAGTTGATTTCGAGGTTGAACTTGGTGTCGTCATCGGTCAGACTGCCAAAGATGTAAACGCCGAAAATTCCTTCGACTACGTTGCGGGATACACTGCAATTGACGACGTGAGTGGGCGTGATGCACAGTTTGAGGATGGCCAGTACTTCCGGGGGAAGAGTTACGATACATTTGCGCCCATTGGCCCGACCTTCGTTCCTGAGTCGGATATTGACCCGCATAATTTAGACGTGGCTTGCCGTGTCAACGGAGAGACAAAGCAATCATCCAACACTTCGGAATTCATCTTCGGTGTCGATGAAATCATCGAATATATTAGCGGGATCATGACACTCCGTCCAGGGGATGTTATTTCGACTGGGACTCCGGGTGGGGTTGGCATCTTCCGTGTTCCGCCAGAGTTGTTGGAACCCGACGACATAGTTACCGTCGAAATCGAGGGAATCGGTGCACTCACCAATCAAGTGGTGGCGGAAGACGAGATTTGACGACGCTGTCAGTACCTTCACAGAGCGATAGTACATAGACTGCAAACCAGAAATAGGGATTCCACCGGTTGCCTAATAGACCAACGAATAATCCGTGATGGTGCTGCGAAGAAGGAAACCTCCGATATGCGTAAGCGAGATTCAACACCTTCACCCACTTGGCATGACTGGAGTAGTACGTGGATGTATGCCATAGATCCCCGTGCATCGTGCGACGTCGTATCCCGACTATACATCATTATTCGGTCGCTTCTCAGTTCATTCCCAGAAAGTAGAACCATGGTCCATTTTTTGATTGATTGCCGCATCTTTCCCCAATGTTAATGTATCGAATTGCCCATCTCTAAATATGACTGGGGGAAAATCACCCTGTTGCTCTGGGTCGAGAGATATGGTCGAAGAGAGTACGGTAGACGTTGATTCTGAATTTTCGGGAACTCGATCTTCAAAGACAACAGAAACCCGAACGAGGCGAATGGTGAAGATAGAAGGCAATTCATTTACGATGGGGACGGACTCGAAAGTCGGGTACCGCGCAGATGGCGAGGGACCCACTCGCGAGGTGACCATTGACCCATTCTTCATCGACAAATATGCTGTGACGAATGCTGAATTCCTAAAATTTGTGAGGGAGACGGAGTATGTTACGGACGCCGAACGATTCGGGTGGTCCTTCGTTTTCGAAGATTTCGTACGTCCCAGAGACAAAGATAAGGTGATTCAGAAGGTTTCCGGCGCTCCATGGTGGGTGGCAGTACGAGGAGCAAACTGGTTTCGACCGGAGGGACCGAGTTCAAACGTCTTAGATACGCGGTTGGTACATCCGGTGACGCATGTGTCTTGGCGTGATGCGACGGCATACGCAAATTGGGCAGGGAAACGGCTTCCGACAGAAGCAGAATGGGAATATGCGGGGCGTGGAGGGCTTGAACAGACGCGATTTCCGTGGGGCGACGACCTCCAACCAGATGGAGAACATATGTGTAACATTTGGCAGGGAGAGTTTCCCAAAACCAATACTGATGCCGACGGATTCATCAAGACAGCACCAGTGAATGAATTCCCAGCGAATGGATACGGACTGTACAATGTCTCTGGGAATGTGTGGGAATGGTGTCAAGATTGGTTTAGCGCGGACTACCATACCACAGATTCATTCGATAGTGTAAATCCAAGCGGCCCACCAGACGGTGACCAGCGAGTGATGCGTGGGGGATCGTACCTCTGCCATCGGTCCTGGTGCAACCGCTATCGCGTCGCTGCACGGTCCAAGAATACACCAGACAGCTCAACAGGGAATCTAGGCTTTCGCTGTGTAGTCGATTTGTGATAACCTCTCAGTCGGCAGGATACGTCAAACACGGAACGTACTTGTGCTGCTCCGATCGAAAACGACCAGAGATATTGGCTCTATCGAACGGGCTTCGAAAATAAAGATAGTATGACATCATGGATGTGGATGAGCCTCAAAAGACATATGAACTAGGAATACTTTTTCGCCGTTATGCTTTCGCCTGCAGACCTAGTGCTACAGCTAATGATTGCTGTAGCGATCATCGTAGCGCTCATAATTATCCTTGACATCCATCCATCGATATCTTTGATCGTTGGAGCACTGTACATAGGTTTGGCAACCGGATTGGGAAGTATGACCACGGTTGAGACAATTGGAGATGGGTTCGGTAATCTAATGAATAGTATTGGTATTCCAATTATTTTTGGGATAATGATTGGAACGATTTTAGCTGAATGTGGCGGTGCACGAAAAATCGCGGTGACATTGGTGGACGTCATTCCTTCAAAATATGCTGCGTATGCTATTGGATTGGCTGCAGTGATTATTTCAATTCCTGTCTTTTTTGACGTGACCTTTTTAGTTTTAGCTCCGGTAGCAATTGCAGTTTGGCAGGAAACAGACGTCGAGTATCCAACAATCGTTGGAGCGTTGGCAATAGGAGCGGGTGCAGCACATACATTCATTCCGCCGACACCGAACCCCCTAGCTGCAGCAGGTATTATTGGATTTCCTTTGAGTAATATGGTAGTCGCTGGGTTGCTAGTTGGAATTCCAGCTGTGATTATTACGATTGGCATCTATACACGTATCGTTCAGTTCGTTTGGAAGCCTGATAGTGATATTAAAGAGATCCCGTTTAACGCTCAAAACAACACGTTGGAAAATACTCCTTCGTTTCTAGCTTCCCTACTCCCCATTATCGCTCCAATTCTTCTAATTCTATCAGTTAGTGTTTCGAGAGCACTTACTGGAGATGTAAGCACTCCAGTTCAGTTCCTCGGAAGCCGAATAATTGCTCTTTTGATAGGCCTCGTCATAGCTGTGGTTGTCTTCGTAAGGGTTCAAGGCCTTGAGGATCTTTCCGACCAGTTTACTGAGGCATTGGAACCAGCTGGTCTGGTGTTAACAATAACAGGTGCCGGAGGAGCTTTTGGAGCTGTCGTTCAAGAATCAGGGTCTGTTGACTCGTTGGTAGACGTTATCGGTATCAGTGGCAATGGACTTGGCATCTTATTATTGGCGTACGCTCTTGGGTTAGTGTTGCGTGCAGTGATTGGTTCAGGCACAGTGGCGGGTATTACTGCGATGACGGTTGTAGCAGGAATTCAGACAACCGTCCCAGGTTCAGCGTTAGCCATGGCGGCTCTTTCTGGGGGGCTAGCCTTTGGTCATATCAATGGTAGTGGTTTCTGGATAGCAACGGAATTATCAGGTCTCGATGTTATGGGAGGATTCAAGACCTTCACTCTAGGACAAACTCTATGTTCAATATTCGGACTTACCGGGTCAGTGATCATTGCACTGATAATGTGATAATCTCTAGGATAGCGACAACAGAGAGATAATCGGGATGCACAGTACTCCCGGTCTTGAGCTCCCCAAGTGAACCAACAGAAAGGGGTGGTGGGATTCGTCTTTACGATGAAAAGCTGGTTCAGTGATGACGCCTGTAAGGACGATAGCAACGGATTATCAGCCACTCTCGTCTACTCAGTACGAACCCGTTTTTTGATGAAACCGATTTCTCAAACAGGAGTGGTAGTGATGAGTTGCGGTGGATTGAGAATCCGATTTTGAACGGCAGCAAATAGTCAAATTGCTCTGGACGTTTGTGGATCACCCTGAAGTTCAACAGAGTCGTTGAACATCAGTGCATAGCTCCAAGAATATGAATGCGAATAAAAATAGAGGAAAACGAAAGCCAAAGATTAGGCAAGTGATTGATAACCACGATTTAGGGGTTTGGTGAGACTCTGGCCCGGAGGTGGACTGATCCAAAGGCGGCGACAGTCTCAAACAGTTGGCGGAGTTAATGAATCAATAAATGTTGAAAGCAACATTTCGTAATATAAATTCAAACTTGTTCAAAGTAGAAGTAAAGGATATGTACACTTTGTTAACCGGCGATGATACGACTGAAGGGATGCGCGTCCAAGCTAAAAATACCCTTCAATCGGATGGTGTAAATACAGACCAATTACTCACGGATTTTGTCTCTCATCAATCGATATACACGTATCTCACGGCCACCCGAGGTGTCTCAAAGGGATCAAAATCAAGCAGCTGTGTTGACAGTAATACACAAACTATTCAGAAGCTACGTGGTCGCTCGGTAGCAGTGATTGAGCAAAGTTTGAAATCTCTTCGGAACACACAAAGACTCCGACTTGGGGATTTCAACGGCCTTGTTGAAACCCAGATATACTGTCGGGACTGCGGGACTCAATTTGAGGTGATTCAGTTATTGGACCGCGATGAGTGTGACTGCGATATCGGGACGGATTCTGACTAGGTTTATTAGCGGTATCCTCATCCGATTCTTGCGGTGTGAGCTTCTGATGAATAATCGGTGACAATTGTTCTACCGCCATTTTGTAAAATAGCAATTGAATGGTTGACTCTGTAAAATCGCCACGCTCTGGCTGATTTGACCGTTGCCAAGGATGCTACCGTTGTAGATACCACAGTTCACGACGAACGCACAAGATTCTCACGGTCACGTTCGGACTTGAATGGTAGCTCGGTCAAGACGGATGTCGAGTCTTGGATTGGCGGCTTCGAATACCCTGTCGGTGTTGTACACTGGCAGTGAATCGACGACGATATCGCTCGTGAAGGTTGAACTAATCTATTGAAAACGACTACGAGAAAATATTCCCAGAGAACCTGTTGAGACAGACGCGTTCCCCCGTCAACGCTGTGTGAGGGTGTACTGGGAACACACGCACACGGAGGGACTGCTATTCGAGGCCAGTTAAGAGTCTGTGCAGTGCCTGTATAACAATCGATAATAGTGAAAATATTGCTGCCCCGCTATGAGATTCCACCACCATTTCGTCAGCTGTCGTAGTTAAAGTTAAGGTTCTGTCGTAAGTACACTATTCTGTATGCGTTGCCCCAAATGTAGCCACACGCTTACCGTCTACGATGCGTTCTACGACAGCGAGTTTGTTTGCGACCGATGTGGATACTTCGTTCCGCGAGGTGTGGACTGAGAAGGCAGTCCACCGTCCAGCTGACCTAGTCTCTCGGAGTACGCGGATTCTCGCGTGACTGCTCACCCACGAATTATTGAAGCGGTCGATTCATATCTAAAGAGTGTGAAACTGCTTTTCGGCCGGGGTCGATCGACTACGTCGGGCCGACCACTCAATCCTAACCGAGAGAGGGCAGTCTGATAACCGTATCTACCGACGAGAAACACAGCTTCTGAGAGACGACTCACTGTTCTCGGTCGATTCTGCGTTCGTACAGGACTTCTGGGTTGGTTTTGGCATGGATTACTCTCTGACTGTTGGTGGACGGACGGTGCGACTGGCTCGTCGACTGTCTCACGAAGGGCTGCATCGATCTCGCACCAGGTGAGTCGCCAGCAGCCGTCTGGTTCTGTACACTCCAGCTGGCCTAACCACCTCGGTCTTGAAGGACATGTACTCCGCGAGTGCGACCTCCTCATCGTCGGGTAATCAAGTAGAAGGGCGAGCAAGAGTTGCGCTGGGCCACTGCCACAGTATCCTGACTCGAACCCACTCGGACTATGAGTGGCGAGTTCGAGGCTTCTCTCAGGTGTCAGTCGTGTTCCTTCAGGCATTCGCGTGACAATCAGTTGTCCTCGGCGTCGTTCGCCGACGTAGGCCTCCGATGTCATTTGAACCGTCCTCGTTCGTCGTGTTCTCGTTGAAGATTTCCTAACTCCGTTTTTGAGGGACGAATATCCGTCCAAAAGCCGTGTCGCTGGGCGTACTGGCCTCGGGTTGGGAATTCGAGATTCTCCGGACGGTTGTCAAACCGAATCCCGTTTCGGTGGGGGACGTCTTTCCCGGCGACGGCGTCGAATCCGTGTTCGGCAATCATAACGAGCCGGTGGATGCCGACTGATTTGGTCGATCCACGGTAATTCGACGCGCAGACCACGTATCCGCGATCGGTAAAAACAGCTGGATGAAGACGTCTATTCGTGACTGCCTCGTACGCACTGCGACGGGGAATGTCGAAGCGGTCCATCCAACTCCAGATGGTCGCTTACTCATTCCCCAACTCGTCGGCATTCTCGTTCGTATTCAGATACTGTTCCCAGTAGAGTTCGCAAAGGAGTGACTCATCTCTCCACAGTGTTTCCGTGTTCGTCATAGTTCAGTTCGCGAGATGCTCATTTGAGTACCCCCGCACCCCTCAGGGGGTGAAAAACTGCCCAACGAACAGCTGTCCGGATCTGTTAAATTCTTAATTACTGATAAGTTATTGAGGCAGTGCTGAATACAGAGCCTATATTCAGCCATGGAGCGAACCGTAGTGAGACTCGGACGGTTAGATGAGAGGCTCACGACGGAGGGACGTTGGATTCCTATACCGTACTCTGGATTGCTGGTTCAGATGAGTCCGAACCGCTTCGACCACCTTGTCCACGTCATCGACTGCATCTCCTAACTTCGTGATGACCAATAGGACATCACTCGTTTCGAGTTCTTCAACGCGCCGTGCCGGGGCGCTCAGAATAGTCTCGCGTCCGATTTTGACGAGACACGCTTCGCTGAATATCGTCAACCAGCCTAATTCCTCACAGATTGATGCGCGACGGACTTGGAAGCTATACCATTCTTCAGGTAGATATATGCTACGCGTGTGGAAGGGAGCGACCCATTGATGAAGTTCGACAGCTAACTCAATGAGTTTTTGACTCGTTTCTTTGGGCATGGTTTCGACGGTGAATCCTGCTCTATCAATCCACAGAATAATCGTTCGACTCTCTCCGGGAGAGGCGAATCGGTGGCTCGCGTGACGTGGAAGGCCATATCTTGGTACCAGAGGGTAATGTTCCGATACCTGTAGAAAGCGCATCGAACACTTCCGCTGTTGGCGTCCAGGCTGAGTTACTATCATTGACTTCTTCCGAATAAAAGACCGTCTCTGTACCACCCTCTTGGTGTGTTTGGCAGCCGAGTCCTAAACACCTGTTTAGGAAGCGCCGAACATCATCCGCAGTGGGGTCGTCCTTGAAGACGAATTCGACATTGAGCGATTCAAAACTCATCTGTAATCCCCAATCTACAAGTTGATACTACCAATATCTTTGCAATAACCTCGTGCATTCTCTTCAATGGATAGGATGCATTGACAGTACGTCGAGAGAGAGAATCCACAGCTTTGTTCTGAATACAGGCTCTATATTCAGCACGCCACATCTATCAAGATCTGAGGGCTTCCATAGAAACACCTCTCCTCACGCCAAGTAAGATACCTCAGCAGGTTCTTCCATGCCGTCGAACTCACCGCACTCGACCGGATCCCAGTCCTTGCTGGGTTCGGGACTCCACCAGTCGATCTCGTAGGCACCCGGTGCGCCGAGAATCTTTACCCTCGCCGAACCGCCAAGAAGGTCACGACGAAGTTTTTCGTCGACGTGGAGATTCCAGGTCGTGTCGGTATCGAAGCAGGTGAGGACAGTTTCCTCGTAGCCACGATCCTCTTGCGATTCTTGGAGTTCAACCTGCGTGTTGCAGTGCCTGCAGAACACTCCCTCGAAGGGGATGTGGCTGAACACCTCGTGCCCGCAGACCGGACACCAGAGGAACTCGAACAGTGCTTCGCTGTGGCGGTCAATAACGTCTAGACAATCAGCGAATCTTTTCGAGATGGGGCTACAACACAGCCTATGTCGGAAAGTGGCACCTCGGCGGCGTCCCACGGGATAAGTTCACCCCACCGGCCCACGCCGTCACGGATTCGATTATTGGACCGTCTACAACTGCCATCTTAACTATTTCAGTGGCCATTATTATCGTGACAACCCGAAAAAAGAGCATTTTGATGACTACGAACCGGTTGCGTTGACAGATATGGCCCTCGAGTTTCTCGATGAACAACGGACAGAGGAAGACCCGTTCTGCCTTGTCGTGTCACCGCACCCATCCCACGATCTATACTAGGACGTACCACAACGCTATCGCGCCCTCAAACTGCTGGTCTGTACAAATCCATAATACGTTCGGCCGAGACGACATCGTATATAGATCATATAGGAAATTTGATATAAGTACATTCCTCCGATGAGCCCACGCATCTGAAGACTGTAAGATTCTGATGCCTCGTTGACTGCCTGCGGAACTTATCTTTGCCAGTCTTCGCATCAAAAACTCAACCAGACATAGAAGTGAGAGTCATCGATGACTTTTCAGAGAATCCTCCTGAGTTCGGAAAGAGTACACTTCAAGAAATCATTAATATCTTTCACAATAATTGAAGATTAATGAAATACAATTTCAAAAGGAGGTAATTCTCTCGTCGGCGGGCGTCACGAAGCATCAACTTCAGTAGGTTCTGCAGTGGATGACCGAACGACTGGGCCAGATCTTCGAGGATGAGCTAGGCGAGAGACCGGAAGGTCTTCGCCCAGTGTTCCCGGGGGAACACGGTCTCTGGAAATAGCTCCTGGAACACCCCGGAGTAAGGCTCTGCTGACCGTCAGCATCAGCAGAGCCGCCGCTACCAGCAGCTCGACGATCGCTGGATCACTCGTCTGAAACTTCTCTAACCCGTACAGCGCCGCAACCTGCCTGGGAGTAAACACATCGGACAGGTTCGTTACGTACAGATGTAGTCGTCAGTGTCCGCAACGAGGACACCGATGACGCGGAACTCCATCGTGGCAGTCAACTGTTTTCCGGCGTATGCCTGTCACTTGAACGTGATCTCCACGGTCACATCGGTGATTTCGCGTGTGAGATAGCCCAAAACGTCTTGGAGGTGACGCTCTGGCAAGGAAATAGCGTCCGCGCCGTTTTCGTCGCTTCCCAACGATCAGCGGATTCGCGTTCGACTTCAGCCGTATCACGAAAAAGCCGCTGTTCTCTTCGACAACTCGAAGCGGCGAAAACTGTAGAATCTAAGGTCGAATAACAACAATCGCCCTCGCAGCCAGCTCCGAACCGGGAGTTGGCTGCTCTCGTGGGTGCATTCGCCGGTGAGCTGGAACTGCTCTAGCGTCTGCATCGTAGCGCTGTGCACGAGGTGAAGCTTCGCGTCGGACTGATCCACATGAGTCGCCGGAAACTCGCTTAGGAGCCGATGCAACCTCAAGACGGTTCCATCGGCGATCAGTACTTCGCGGAACAACTCGAACTGTGGTGCAGTCGTGTGGGGAACCATGAACCTCAAGCGCACGCGGGGGAGGTCGCTTGATAGACCTAGATATACTGTAAATCAGACGTTTAATTTGTTCAGAGGGGCCGACCCAGCTTTGAGCGCTACGCCTCAGGTTGCTAGCGCTCTATAGCGACTACCGAAATCCGAGCCATTCTGGACGTTCACTGCACGTCCGAGAAACGTCACGACACACAGCTCGGCTGACAGGTCGCTCGCCGCAACGTGGTCGACCTCGCCAGCATCGCTGCCGGCAAGGGCTACGACTGGATGGAGTTCCGCGAAAAACTCCGCACTGCTCAAACATCGCGGGTTCCGGGTCCATCGATCATGCGCACGACGCGCGGATCGATGGGGCTAGCTACCGTCAATAAGTCATGTACAAAACCGTTTTCACGACGATCAAGCGCACGCTCAGAGACGTCGTGTATGCGTAATCTCAGTTCGACGAATTCCGTGAACTCATCCTGATAATGTATGTTTGGCTTACAACATCAAGCAGTTGCTGAAGCAGTGAAATCAAGTTACTTCTGGAGATTTTTCGCGCACAAAAGATTTAATACATAAGAAAGTTCATTGCTATTTGCGATATGGCAACAGGAAACACAAGAGAGAATAGATCAAATCGAGTTAAACGATTCACCCGACGGTCAGCACTAAAAATTGCTGGTGGAACGCTTGTGGGTGGGTGCGCTATGAACGCCGTTACGGCTACGTCAGCACACAAGCAACCCGATTCGGAACAGGATTACATCACGAATACGGCGTCCGATCACCCTACATCGGGGGGAAGTACACCTACGGCGCACTACTACAACGGCTCGACGTACTTCACGTATCTCGGTGGGTGCGACGATTACTTCGATCCGTTCGCCATGAGTTACGATCATGCGACCGGCACGGTCAACGGCCCAGTCCATATCGGCGACAATCCGCTTGCAGATGTCGAAGACGGACATAGCGTTCCAGCGATAATCGTCGATGACGACGGGTATATCCACGTCATCTATGGTGGACATGGTCATTACCGGGGCAGACAAACACACGCCGTCTCGAGAACCCCGGAGGACATCTCTTCCTGGGAGATCTTGGACAACATCGACCCGGAGACAACGTATCCGAGTTTCATCAAAAAACGGGACGGAACCCTCTACCTGTTTTATCGAGCCGGGAATCACCGGGATGACTGGGTCTACGTCACATCCACAGACAACGGCCGAACGTTCAGCGACCCGACCGCCTTCGCGTCCGCTGGAAACAGACGCCACGGCCTCTACGGACACGATGTTTCCTATGAAGACTCCTGGTACCTCTCGTTCTATAAGGGTCGAAACGGTTCGATCCACGTGACCGGGCTGTATCACGCATGCCACGACTCCTACAGTTACCCGCTCGAAAATATGCCGGAGCCCAGGCACGGGTACAACCGCTTTGGTACCTATTATTTGCGGATGAATCCGGATGAAACGTGGGAGAACGCAGCAGGGGAGTCTATCGACGTACCATTCGATAAGACCCTCGCCGACGAAAAGCTCCGTCTCTACGATACTGGCCCGGATTACGTCTTGGCAGCTCCATGGATGGGCTACCACGATGTCGGTGGCAGTAATAGCAATACCGCCCACGGTGTCTACGACACCCCACACCTGGTCTTTCCGACCAGAAACGGGATGTCCGGTGGGTTCACGTTCGCTCGCTGGGGTGGCGACTCCTGGGAGATCCACGAGGAGGGAACTCCCTGGGGACCGATGTTCATGAAGTCACCGCAGGACATTCGGATCTACCAGTCCGACAGGGTCGCCTGGGGCGGACCCGTAAATGACAGCGAACCAGATAGCGGGGAATATCGGTCCACCGATGGTGGAGAGACATGGGAGAGAGTAGGAGACGTCCAGAACGACCAATTACACCAGCAAACTGTCGCGTATAATTATCATAACGATGCGAAGGTGATGGCGCTCAATTACTCTGATGACAGGGCGAAGAACGCACAACGGATTTACCTGTACGGAGACTCCGGGTTCGTCAGGCCGGACGAAAATCCGACGTGTCCCGAATGACTAGGAGGGTTCTAAGCCTTCTGTAGTGGGGTAGCTCACTGTGTTTGACCAACGGTCGAGTTGATTCGGAGCGACACACCTCACAGAGGATTTTCTACCTCAACCAGAGCAGACAGTTCGGTATTGTCTATCGTAGAATTTGACAGACATCGCTCAAACGAACGCACCACTACGTGCGATCGACCGTACAAACGCTTTCACATTCTACTATATCATCGTGCCGAGTATGAAACACGTGATAGAACAGCACGGAAAAGAATAACTACGAGCGCACTGGGTATCAGTTATGTCGAACCACACGGATGAACCGAACAGCGTGACTGTTACCGATCTCAGAGTTGAATACGAGGCGGAGCCGAACAACGTGGTTCCGGACGAACCGCGGTTCTCGTGGCAGGCCGAGGGCGGACAGCGTAGTGAAATTCAGACCGCCTATCAGGTACTGGTCGCTCGTTCGAAATCGGACCTCGAACGGGAGCGCGCCGGGATGTGGGACTCCGGGAAGATCGAAGCCACCGATTCGACGAACGTTCCCTACGACGGCGTTCCGTTGGACCCGGGGACTGATTACTACTGGACAGTTCGGATCTGGAACGGAGCCGACGAACCCAGTGAGTGGGCACAGCCGGCCACATTCTCGACGGCGCTCGTTGAGCAGCGAGACTGGGAAGGCACGTGGATCGGCTACCAACCAGACGGCGGCGACTCGAACGGGTACCGCAGTCACTGGCACAGTGCAGACGCGGACGCCGAAGAATGGGTCCAGGTCGACCTCGGTGCCGAGCAGGAGATCGAACAGGTCGAACTGTACCCGGCCGACCCATTCGACGGACCCCAGACGCCCGACGGCATGCCGGTCTCGTCTGTCTACCCGACAATGGATACGGACCGCGAACGCGCCGCTGGATTCGGATTTCCCATCCGATACCGGATCACCGTCTCCGACGATCCCGACTTCGAGAACGCTCGGACGGTGGTCGACCGAACCGATGAAGACCAAGACAATCAGAAAGGCGATCCGATCGCTGTTTCCATCGATTCGCTGGAAGCACAGTACGTGCGGGTTACGGCGACAGACCTGTACGAATTCGACCCGGCCGACCCACCGCTTGGCAACGCCCGATTGAATACCGACTACGTACGCGAGGAACGCCGCTCCTGGCAGACGTTCGCACTGGCCGCGCTCTCTGTCCGGGACGCTGACGACAGAGACCTGGCGATGTCCGGGTCAGTCACGGCCTCCTCAAGCGTCGAGGAAGCCGCGTGGGGGCGGGAGAAACTCGTCGACGGCCACTACGTGTCACAGATGGCACCTCAATCGCCGCTTCTCCGGACTGAAGTGGATCTGGGCGGCGACATCGAACGGGCCCGCGCACACGTGTGCGGACTCGGCTACGGTGAACTGTACGTTAACGGCGAGTGTATTGGCGAGGAGGTACTGAACCCCGGCTGGACCCAGTATGACGAGCGTATCCTCTATAGCAGCTACGACGTCTCGGACCAGCTCGAAAGCGGTGAAAATGCGCTTGGCTTGTGGCTGGGACAAGGTTGGTTCGGTCGAAACGCCGGAGATTGGACCGGATTTGGGTCCCCACGGGCGATACTCCAGCTCGAGATCGAGTACGTGGACGGAACCACGCGGACGGTCTCGACCGACAGCACGTGGAACGCTGCACCAAGCCCTCTCGTGGAGAACGACCTCTATGATGGCGAGCGGTACGACGCGCGCGAGGAGCGAGACGGCTGGGCCCAGCCAGGATTCGACGACTCCGACTGGGTAGGCGCGAGTATCGTCACGTCGCCGGGTGGAGATCTGGTTCCACAGCGAACGCCGCCCATCCGCGTCACCGAGACGATAACGCCTGTTGAGGTCCTCGACCGCGAGGAGGGGCCGATCCTCGACTTCGGTCAGAATCTCGTCGGCTGGCTGGAACTGACCATCGATGGTGCCGACGCCGGCGACGAGATCGAACTCCGACACGCGGAGGTACTACTCGAGGACGGAAGTCTCGCACTGGAAGACCTCCGGAGTGCGGACGCGACGGATACCTACATCGCGAAGGGTGATGGTACCGAAACCTACGAGCCGCGCTTCACCTACCACGGGTTCCGCTACGCTCAGGTTCTCGGGTACCCCGGTGACCTCAACCCCGAAGATGTCCGGGCCAAGGTCGTCCACACGGACGTCGAATCGGTCGGCGAGTTCGACTGCTCGAACGAAGAACTCTCGCAGGTGCAACAGAACGCCCAGTGGGGACTACGGGGGAACCTCCACTCGGTGTTGACAGACTGTCCCCAGCGTGACGAGCGGTTCGGCTGGACCGGCGACAACCACATCGCCGCGCGGGCGCTGTGCTACAACTTCGACGCGTCTCTGTTCTACGAGAAGTGGATGGACGACCACGCGGACATCCGGTCCGAACACGGATACATCGCGGATACGATCCCCTACGGCTACGGGGGGATCCCCGAAGACCCGACCTGGGGAGTCACGCAGGTGACCGTCCCGTGGCACCTCTATCGCCACTACGGTGACATCGGGGTCCTCGAACGTCACTACGAGGGAATGCGGAAATACGTCGACTTCTGGCAGGACGAATCCGACGGCGGGATCGTTCCCGACGAGTATGGCACCTACGGGGACTGGCTCGCTTTCGAGAACAAAGACCCCGAGTTATCAAGTCGCGGTCTGCCCAGGGATCTCTTCAACACCGCCTTCCAGTATCACACGACGGACCTGTTCGCCGAAATAGCGAACGTGCTCGGTCACGAGGACGATGCACGTCGGTACGCCTCACGCGCCGAGACCGTCAAATCGGCGTTCAACGACGAGTTCTTCGACGCAGACGCCGCCCAGTACGGTCCGGGAACGCAATCGTCGTACGCGGTCCCGCTGTACTTCGGACTCGTCCCCGATGAACACGTGGACGCAGTCGTCGACAATCTCGTCGAGAAAGTCCGCGGAGACGGCGGGAAACTTCAGACGGGGTTCCTGGGGACTCGTCCGCTCATCCACACTCTCGTTGACCACGGGTTCGAGGAGGTTGCCTACGAGATTGTAAGCCAGCCCGAGCGACCGGGCTGGGTGTACATGATCCGGCAGAATGCGACCACCATGTGGGAGCGCTGGGACAGCGACGACCGAATTGGCGACGGAATGAACTCGTTCAATCATTCGCCGTTCAACTTCGTCTCCGAATGGTTCTACTACGCTCTGGCCGGGCTTCGGTTCGACGACTCGATGCACGGACGCGGAAGTGTCGAGGTCGCACCGGCCATCGTCGACGACCTCGACTGGGCAGCGGGCCATCTCGAAACCGTGAGCGGGCGTCTCGCGTCGCGATGGGAGCGCACGGACGACGGCCTCGCCTTCGAAATCGAAATTCCGTGGAACACGACGGCGACCGTTCGCCTGCCGGGAGGCGACGGGGTAATTGTCGCTGAGGACGGGACGGTCTTCTGGGACGGCGACCAGGAAGGGATGCTACCCGCCGGCGTCGAGGAAGCGACGCTGGACGACGGGGACGTGACGTTGACGGTCGGTTCCGGCGTCTACGAGTTCGTCCTGGAGAACTGACGGAACCTTCCCCGGTCTTCGCGGTCGTTATTCATCTCCGATGCCGTGGGTTGTCCGTACTGGACTGGAGAATCGTTGCGGACTGTGATGGCAGTGAGCAGTCGTCCATAAACGGTTTCACAATACCCCGGGATAGGGAGTCATGGACGAGACCAATCGTCCCAACATCGTGTGGATCGCGATGGAGGACACGACGCCCCGGTTTGGGTGTTATGGCGACAATGTCGCGCAGACGTCAAATATCGACGAACTGGCTGCGGACGGCCGCCGCTACGATAACGCGTTCTGTACGGCAGGCGTGTGCGCGCCGTCTCGCGCTTCTGTAATGACCGGACTCTATCCACCGGCTGTCGGTGCTCACCACATGCGGACAACGTGGGACAGCGACGTCGCGCCCGAACTCCCGACACCGTATGAGGCGGTGCCGCCTCACTACGTCACGGCGGTCTCGGAGTGTCTGCGCGACGCGGGCTACTATTGCACGCTCGACTCGAAGACGGATTACCAGTTCGGCGAGCCGTTCACCATGTGGGACCGCCATGGTGAGGGCGCGGGCTGGTGGGATGATGACCGCGATGATGACCAGCCCTTTTTTGCGATGTTCACCAACAGCGTCACTCACGAAAGCGGTATGTGGGGCCCAGAGATGACAGATATGCGTGGGGGTGGCACAGTCGATCCGATCGACACCGACCCCGACGCGGTGGAGGTACCGCCCTATCTCCCGGATACCGACCGAACCCGCCAGGCGATAGCCCGCCAGTACGACAACATCGTCACCTCAGACGTGTGGATCGGCGACCTCCTCAACCGACTGGAAGCTGACGGCCTTGCCGAGAACACTGTTGTCATGCTCTGGTCGGATCATGGCGAGGGACTCCCGCGCAAGAAGCGCTGGCCCTATGATTCGGGGACTCACGTCCCGCTGATCGTCCGTTGGCCCGGCCAGATCGATGGCGGCGAGGCCACAGACGATCTGGTAAGTCTGGTAGACCTCGGCCCAACGACCCTCTCGGTCGCCGGCGTCGACGTCCCTCAGTACATCCAGGGCCGGCCGTTTCTCGGCCCTGAAGCCGACGATGAGTGCCGCGAGTACGTTTTCGCGACGAGGGACCGCTACGACGAGGAGTACGATATGATGCGGTCGGTCCGCGACGAGCGCTACCGGTACGTCCGCAACTACTACCCCGAGCGACCCTACGTCCAGTGGATCCCCTACCGGAACCGCCATCCGGCCATGGAAGAACTTCTAGAGCGAGACGCGAATGGCGAGCTGACCGACACCCAGGCCCAGTGGTTCGCCGATACCCGCCCCGCCGAGGAACTGTATGACCTTCAGGAGGACCCCCACGAGATCGAGAATCTCGCCGACGACCCAACACATGAAGACGTCCTCGAACGACTGCGGGGTGCGCTCGATGATTGGCGCCAGCGGACTGGCGACCGTGCGGCCGGACGGGAAGCCGAGTTGGATATGCGCGAACGCGTCTGGCCAGATGGCGATCAGCCCACGACCGCCACACCGACGTTCGTCCCGAACGCGCCGGGCAACCGTGGACTCGAACCCGACAACGACGGCGGTACCTTCGAGGGACCGATGACCGTCAAACTGTTCTGTCCCACCCAGGGGGCCTCGCTCGCCTACACGACCGACGACAGCGAGGATCCCCACTGGGAGCTGTACAGCGGTCCGATACATCTGGACAGGGGTGAGAGAGTCCGACTCCGGACCAAGGCCGTCCGGTACGGCTACGCTGAGAGCGACGAGCGCCAGGCGATCTTCGAGGTGGAGTGACTCAGTAGTCGGGGCGCTGTCTCGTCGAGTTGTCCAGGTAGTGTTTAGTTAGTGGCATTGTGTCAGCAAGCAAAGGTTTGAAGCCATGATTCGGCGGTTTCTGGATTCATGTGACTGAAGCAGTTCGAGAACGACGACGTTCGGCGCTTCAGTTCCCGGAAGATCCGTTCGATCGCGTTGCGATTTCCGTGACGACATATCTGAAATTGGAGTCCAGCTTGTTGGAGTGCAGTTTGGAGGTGTTGAGCGCCATCGACTAGAAAGACAGCAGTTTCGACATCATGTTTTTCTCGCAGTTCGCGGAGGAAGATCTCGGTGAGTACTGTTGTGGTCGTCGAAAAGAGTCGGATGTGAAGCAGGTCGTTGGTTTCGGGGTCTGCGGCGGCGTACAGCCAGAATTGCTGGTCGTTGATCCGAATCACTGTTTCGTCGAGCACGATCTAATTCGGGACTGACCAGGTTCTGGCTGTAGATCGGCATCCAATCGTGAACCGCTTTGCGACTCCGCTCGACACTCATGTCTGCGAGCAATTCAACGGTATTCGACAGCGACAGTCCCGAAACGTGCGATTGAATACCTAGCGCCATCGCCGGCTCGGATGTCCACTCGCGCTCCACAAAATCCAAATCGGCACAGTCTCTATGTCCGTTAAGGCGGGTGATCTTTGGCATGGACACTAAAAAATCTCACCGTCTCACTTTTCACGCTTAACTAAACACGACCGATGCCTCTATGCAAAGTGTTTTAACGCAATCCGTTACATAGAAACGCGTGTCACGGATCACTCGTTCAACGTTAGACAAACGATTTCCCCGATACGACGCTTTCGACCCCGACGTGCCGGCGTGGTGTGTCACACCCGACAAAAACGGGTTCATCCACCGCTTTTTCGAGACCTCGCCGATCAGCCCGTCCGGACGCTATCTCGCGGTGACGAGACTACCGGTTGAGGACCGCCTCCCCG
Organism: Halocatena marina; assembly: GCF_023276375.1. GTDB lineage: Archaea > Halobacteriota > Halobacteria > Halobacteriales > Haloarculaceae > Halocatena > Halocatena marina. The sequence continues at coordinate 261,188 of NZ_JALLPK010000003.1, forward strand.
ATCCGGGTGAACGCGCCGCACTCGCGGTCGTAGACCTGACGACCGGCGAGCGAGAGACGGTCGGGACGACCGCAGGATGGGACACGCAGATGGGTGCACACGTCCATTGGGGCGACGACGACACCGAGCTGTTCTACAACGACCTCGACACCGACACGTGGACACCGTACGGGGTGAAACTAACCCTCGAGAGCGGTGAGAGGCGGGCGCTCGATGGAACGGTCTACGACGTCTCGGACGACGGTGCCACCCTGACGAGCCCCGATCTGCTGAAAACGCGCATGACACAGGCGGGTTACGGTGCTGTTGTTCCGGACGAGATGATCCCACGAAACGATGGGGCGCCGGAGAACGACGGCCTCTACGTCACCGATACCGACACCGGTGAAACGGAACTGCTCGTGTCTGTCGCCGAAATCGTCTCGGAACTCGATCTCGACTGTTCTGACCACGGTCCGGGCGACTACTACGGCTGGCACTCGATGTGGAGTCCCGACGCAGAGCGTCTCCTCTTTCACCTGCGCTACTGGCCCGAAACCGGCAGGCAAAATCGGTGGGTATCCAACCTCGTCTCGATGCGGGCAGACGGATCGGACCTCAGCCTCGCGATGCCATCTGAACCCTGGCAGCGGGGCGGCCACCACCACCGCTGGACACCGAACGGTGAGCGTGTCACGATGAATCTCTCTCCGGCCGAAGGCGAACCGATCCGGTTCGTCTCCTTCCGGCCGGACGGCAGCGACCGTCGCGTGCTCGCTGACGACATCGTCGGTTCCGGCCACCCCTCGCTCCACCCGGACGGTCGGTCGCTCGTCACTGACACCTATCCCTGGGAACCGATGGCGTTCGACGACGGAACCGTGCCGATCCGGTTCGTCGACGTCGAGGCCGGTACTGAACGTCACGTGCTCCGCGTCCCGACGGCACCGGTGTTCATGGGTGGGGACGACAACCGGATGCGTGTCGACCCCCACCCCGCCTGGGGACCGGACTACCGGTTCGTCGTCTTCAACGCCTGTCTCGATGGGCACCGAAAGGTGTACATCGCTGACTTCACCGACCTAGTCGGCTCCGCCTCGGACTGAGAAACCGTTCGCTGCTGCTCACCCGAGAGTGAAGTTGAATCGCACTCGGAATCGTCACGCAAACGGTCTCTATGCTCGGGGGTACTCTCGACGCGCCAGTCCTCGGGGGCGAGCGCCGTCTTGAATCGCTCGGGCTCGGCCTACGCCGTTTCGCCGTCGTCAGTTCACAGTTTCACCGACCAGTAGTAGGTCGCGTCGGCCCGGAGGCGCGGTCCGTCGTACTCGACGCGGAGGGCCGTCAGTGGTGTCGGCTCGCAGTCGGCTGCGGCATCCGACACAACTGGACTCTCACTAGCGCTCCGATTAAATGTTTGGTCAGCGGTGATCTGTGGTGTGCCCTATCTCGTAGGATTCTTCGAAACGACCGGTCACGACAGCACGGAAGTCCACCGTCTTTCACACGGTTGTTCCCGCCGGGACACTCACTCGGAAACGGGTTTCCGGTGACGTGTCGAGTGCCGTGCGAATTGTCAGCGTGGCGTTTCCGCACGGCGCTCAGGCGAGCAGTTCACGTGACCACGGCATCGGCCCCGTGTTGTACGAGTTGGAAAGAGCGGAATCGGTAGCGTCGTCGGAAGACGACGGCTAAAATTTGATATTAGTTGCGGCCGACGGTCGTCGCGCGCGGGTTCTTGGGGGCCCACTCAACGAGTCTCTTGAAGACATCGTCGAAAACGTATTCGAAGTCGGTGAGAAAGCGGTCGATGGCGTCTCTAGATGGTGTTTATAGAGTCTGAAGTAGTGCCAGACAAGGCCGTACTGAAGTTCTCGTGCAACCGGGCGTATGCCGTAGACGTCCTCGTAGTAGCAGTGCAGAATGCCACGAAAGAGATGTGGCTGATGAACTCGTGTTCGCCCCCGCTCGAGGGGGCGAACACGTCGTATTTCAGGCAATTCGAACTCAAGGTGTTCAAACAGCGGCACCGTCTTGGTAGCCGCTCGTTCAAGAAGTCCTCTGCCGAAGCTACGTCTTGCAGGGTTGCGCTGGCGTTGGACACACTTCCCGCACCCTGCTGCTTCGTACATGACGCTTCCTGTGACACTCCCGGTACACTTTTGCAAAGTGGCGCGAGTGCGCTCTTCCGTCAGAGTTCGACGACGTTTCTGTCGTCGTCGACGGTGACAGTTGCCGTCCGAGTTTCGCCGTCGACAACGGCGTCAACGACGTATTCGCCTTTGAATCCCCGAGTTTCATACGTCCCCTCCGAATCGGTTTCCCCGCATTCCTTAGTCCACCACGTATCGAATACGAGTTCCTTGTACACGTCGTGGTGCGGGCGGGTGCTCCAGTCCTCCCTGAAAAAGGCGGCATCGTCACGCCAGTGCGTCGGTTCCCAGATCCCCCACGTGATGACTGAGGTTACGGCCGGGTGACTGAACGTATAGATGTAGAAGTCCCGTGTGTAGTCCGCCTGCAACTGTTCGGCCTGCTCGGTGGGGAGTTCCTCTTCGCTCCAGTCGTCCGCGAAGTCGTACTCAGTGAACTGGATCTCGAGATCAAACTCGGCGAACCTATCTAGTCGCTCAAGTGCCTCCTCCGGTGGAACCAGTGTCTCCGGGCTGAAATGACCCATAAAACCGAGGCCGTCGACTGCGGCGTCCTCTTCGAGGAGATACTCGATCATGTCGTAGTAGCGCTCGCGGTATCCCTCTGTCTCTTCGTCGTTTCGGAAGGCTGCCTCGTTGACGAATAGTGTCGCTTCAGGATCGCCTTCCCGGGCGGCATTGAGCCACTCTACCCAGGCCGAGGGATCGGAGTCAAAGCGGTCACGCCAGACACCGTCCATCTTGACTGGGTGGTTGATAACGTCCCATTCGTCGATCCCCCAGGCGAGTTCGCTGGCCACGTCACGGGCGTGTTCAGTCATCCTCTCCCGGAGCTCGTCGTCGTCTTCTATTTCGAGGATTTTTTCCGGAGCCGCGCGACCCGACCACATCCAGAGGATAGTGTGACCGTGAACGGGAGTATCACGGTCGACGAGCCACTGCACGCCATCGAAGCCGACCTGGGTCCCTGAATTCGTCCCATCGCCCCAATCCCACGTCCAGGGCGGGAATCCGTCGTTGATTGTCCCCTTGTTGAACAACGTGTGGAAGGCTTTCTGAAACTGTTGGGTTTCGCTTTCGGTCATCTCGTCGTTTTGCCCGGTCAGCGCGTCAGAGTCGACTTCCACGCCGAAATCGAAGGCGTGCTCGGTCATCGTGACATCGACCGTGGCACCTTCGACGGGCACCCCGTCCTCGTCGGTGACGTGGACTTCGAGGTCGGCCTTCCGATGTTCGTTGATGCGCTCTGCTGCGGCCGCTCGCCAGTCGGCATCCGGAGCTCGCCCCGGATAATCGAAGTCGCTATCGTCGCCTGTCTCGAACTTGTGGTGGAGTGAGTCTGTGTTATCGTTGTCTGTCATAGTTTTCTCATCTAGTCTGTTTGGGTTCGGTCAATGTTCGTGAGTGGATTCGATTCGAACAAACCAGATCGTGATGGCCCTACGAAACTGGGCATCACAAACGGAGTGGTCTTAGTGTTATACAGCTATCTATAGGGTCTATATGTACGATTCTAGCGTAGGCCATATTAATATAGGGGGTTGATGACATCTTGTCCGCTGTCGTAATAGTCCGTCGTTGTGGAATTTGTTGACAACGGATCTTGTCTTTAGGCTAGGCCCTTAATCCACGGTACGAAGACGGCAAAAGCTGTGTCTATAGTGACTTGGGGTGACTATTCAGGGCCAAACAGTGGCATCTTGTTGAGTGCGAAATTTAATAGGTTACAACCTCCATTTCCGTGAGTCTAGTTAATACGAATGTTTCGAGAATCCATCGATGTAAGATCAAAATTTACTCTGATCTAAAAACAATATCTAACTTAGGAACGGGAATTGGTAGGTGCAATTACATTACTATCGTCGGGTGAGCCCATCATCGACGGAAGCAATTCTAGGTCATCGGAATCAGGATCGCATTTTCCTAGTCTGGAATAACTCTCGTCACGGCCGGTGCCAGCATCTGCGCATCGTACGGGGGAGCCATCTCCGTTCAAACACGTTTGGGGTACGGTCTGTTCTCCTGTCGCGCTCTGGATCTCGGCATGGTCAGACGTTTGGGGCGTACCCGGCGTCGGAGTAGTTTGGGTCGGCGTCAGGGCCGTATCCGAGTCCGGCAAGGCGATCCCGGAAGTCAGTGACGGCGTTGATGTATTCGGTCTCGTTGATGCAGTTCGTTGTCTCTCCGGGATCGTCCGCGAGGTCGAATAGGACGTCCGGGTTGTCCGGATAGTGGATAAACTTCAAGTCGTCCTGCTTTATCATACAGTGGTCGCCGTAGGCCGAGAACGCCTCGTTGTCCCATCCGTCGGCGTCCCCTTTAAGCAGGGGGACGAGGCTCCGACTGTCGAGCGTGTTGTCGTCGGGAAGGGGAACACCCGTGAGGTCACACAGCGTCACGAACAGGTCACACAGGGTGACGTTCTCTGTTACGGTTTTGGGCTTTAGTTTGTCTGGCCACCGTATCACCAGCGGGACGCCAGCACTGGCCTCGAAGTAGTGGCCTTTTTCCCAGATCTCATGTTCGCCGAGCATCTCCCCATGGTCGGAGGTGTAGACGATGATCCATTCGTCGAGATCCTCACCGACACGCTCTAATTCGTCGAGCGTACGCCCAAAGTACTCGTCGACAGTCTCGATCATCCCATAGTAGGCGGCCGTCGCACGACGTACCTCGCGGGGGCTCACGGACCCCTTACGGTCGTCCCGCCGGCGTTGGTCGTCATCGCGAACAGGGACCCGGCGGTGGCTCAGCACGTCGTGGTCGAACGCCTCCTCATCGACGTACGGGTCAACCCGTTCGAGGTAGTACTCGAATCGCTCCTGGGTGGTGAAGTAGGGATAATGGGGCTGGGAGAGACTCAGTTTCAGCACAAGCGGGCGGTCTTGCTCCTCCCGATCGTAATAGGGATTGAGGAACCGGTCAGTGATGTAGTTGCAGGCACCCTGCATGCGGTACTCGTCGAGGCGGCTCTTCCATCCTACGTCCGAGTGCCCGACGCCGGCTCTTCGTATCTCTTTGGCGTCCGACCACTTTCTGCGGATATGACTGTACCGCTCCTCGGCCTCCTCGTCAAGGCGGTTAACGTTGCTCCCGCCATAATAACTGATATGCTGTGTCCACCCCTGGTCCTTGTCCTCGCCAGTGTGGTGGAGCTTGCCCGCGGCAACGGTGTCGTAGCCGTACTGCGCCAGACGCCGAGCGAATGTCATCGATTGAGGCGGGAGGTCTTCGCCAAACGTCTCGCAGCCACAGGTCCGCGGAAATTGTCCCGACATCATGCACTGACGGGCCGGCACACAGCGTGGCGAAGGCGTGTAGGCGTTCTCGAAGACGACACCCGTCTCGGCTAGCCGGTCGATGTTCGGCGTTCTGACGACGTTGTTACCGGCGTATCCGAAGACGTCGGGACGATGCTCGTCGTCCATAAGAAACAGCACGTTCGGCCTATCAGACATACAACTTATACCCAATCGGTGGAATTATAAAACCTTCGTAAAGTTATTAGGTTTCGAACAGAAACAGCCGCCCACACAGCCAATTCCCGGTGTGGTCAGGCTGCTTCCGTGGGTTCGTTCATCAATATGGGAGAACTGTGTAAGCGCTGACTTGGTCATGTGGTGGACTAAATACAACTGTGTCTCAGATTGATTCCTTCGGATCTCTGGAAACTCTATAAGGTGTTGATACAATCTGATGACAGTTGAATCAGCGGTCATCGTATCACGGGAGTGGATCAGTTATAGTGGATGGTGCGGGGCGCCTCGACCTCCCTGAGCGAGTTTGCGAGAAGATCGATTCGGAAGTTCCGGAGTTTCGGTGTACGCTCCTGTGTAGCACATTGTTGCTGTCTGGCCGGTACACATGAGCAGGAGATAGCCACGACGACTTTCGATCGCCGAAGAAGCCGACGGTGGCACTCTGATCACCGATACGTTTTTTACCGCATCCTGACTGATCGGGAGATGATGAATAACGATTCCACAGCAGACGGAACCGATCCAGCCACTGGCCCGTTCGACATTCGGAAAGCACCCCTTCCAGATCGGGAAATCAAGCGCCTGTATCTTGATTCACTCGAACGGTACTCTAACTACACAGCGGATCTCTGGGAAGAGTGGCCGGAAGCCGACCACGCTGGATACTTCGGGAACGGGATTAGTCACGGGAATGAAGGTATCCGAGCTAACGGTGCGACGGCGTTCGTTCACGCGCTGCTATACAAAGAACGCAAGAACCTAGAGCTGACCGAACTATCCGCCGACGAGTTGAAACGGAAAGCGATCGCTGCCATCCGCTACTCTGCCATGACGTACGTCACGGGCGACTACCCGACGGTCGACGGCAGCAAGTGGGGTGCCGACGGGTGGCACCATCGACAGACGTCGCTGTGGGCCAGCACTGTGGGACTGGCGGCCTGGTTGATCTGGGACGAACTGACCGTCGAGACCCGGGAATCCGTTGAGGCGATGATGGCAGCCGAGGCGTCAGAGTTCGTCGAAAAGAACCCGTACAGCGGGCTGGAGTACGACACGATGGCAGAGGAGAACGCCTGGGGGACGACCAGTCCGGCGCTGGCGGCGAACATGTTTCCCGACCACGAGCAAAGTGACGCCTGGCGGGAGGCGGCACTGCAGCACATGATGAACTCGCTGTCGACGGCGGTCGATGCTAAGGACGACACGGTCGTCGACGGTCGGGCCGTCAGCGAGTGGATCGAATCCCATAACATCCATCCAGACTACACGCTGGAGAATCACGGCTTCTTCCACCCGGACTACGCGTCCGTCGCGCCGATGTATCTCGGAGATTCGTCCGTGTTCTTCGGATTGGCGAGCAATCCAGTTCCCGGTGCCGCGACCCACCACGTATTTGATATGTGGGAGCTGCTGCAGAACATAACGACTGCGACCGGCGAGTGGGCCTATCCCAGCGGTCTGGACTGGTCACTCCACTCTTACGAGAACGTATCGTATCTGGCGTGGTTGGCAACTTACTTCGATGACCCGGTAGCACGGACCCTTGAGAGCCGGGAGATTCAGTACGCCGCGAAGCGTCAACGGATCAACGACAATGGGCGATTTGTGGGAGACAGCGCGCCTGACGACGGATCAGAGGGTTTCTACCGTGATGCCGTCTCGGCGCGCCGGATTGGGTTCGCCTACCTCCACCACAAACTGTGGGGTGCGGACGACGACGCTGTCCCCTACGAGGACTTCGCTAGAGCGATGCACGGGACGACGGAACTCACCCACGTCGGGGTCGTCATTCACCGGACGCCCTCCAAGTTCGCCTCCGCATCGTGGCTCCACAACGTCATGGGAAACGTCACTCCGGAGAGCCAGTCACATTTGAACGAACCCTACGTGATCACCCCCGATCAGCGGACCCTGATCGGGAGACTGACGGACTCGGACGACGAACTCGCGGCAGAGGACTACACCGTTACACTGGGTGACGACGGGTTCGCTACGGCGGCCGAACTACGCGAAGGCAATTTCGACCGCTATGTGGCGATCCTCTCGCTGCCAGGCAGTCCAGTTGTGCAGTTGGAGCGAGCCGTCGCGGACGAGGACGACACGCTTCTCCGGGAGCGCGGTGTCCCGCTCGCGATCGAGAACGACGAATTGACTGGTGGCAAGCGGACCCTGTTCACGGAGACCGGCGAACGAACAGTGACAGCCGGTGACGCTCCTGACCGGATCGAATTAGACGGCCACTGGGCGAACGTTGACGACCGACTCGGAATGGTCGTTCTGGATGGGTCGGAGATGGTCTACGTCGGCGGCCGCGGCTATAACCGACCGGGAGCGCGAAAAGACATGTGGTACGGATCCCACTCAGATGCGACCAACGTAGACGCGTCCGGTACCGACGTGATTAACCGGGCGGCCATCGTGTTGCCGAACGTCGACCACTCGGATACGAAAACGGTAGCGACAGCCGCCGAATCGCTCCAGTTACCACAGAACGTGGTGGGAATAGCCTTCAGCGATCCCGGCGAACGCCAGCACATCGCACTGGCCAACCTAGGCCCGGACCACGAAACACTCACCGTCGAAGTCGATACAGGGGGCGATCAACAGCCGGTCCGGGAGGTCACAGCCGAGATTGACGGGCTGATGGCTGCCTTCGCGACCTGGCAGGACGGCGAGCTGGTGGCTACCTCTGGAAACTACGACAGACAGGAGCAGTCACTGCTGGTTGAGTGAGTGCGACCAGCCGAATATTCGGTGCCGTGAACACGGCGTATAGTGGATTGTCTGCGTTAGTCCACGGCTCTCAGAAGTGCTGTTTCACGGGGCTGTGACCCGCTTCGCTCCGACGTTAGCGTGCAACGACATGGATCCAGCGCTCGAAGCCGCGACTGACGGCTTCATTCGCGTGCCCCCCTCTTTTGTTCAAAAACCGAACTCGGAGAGAATCGTATCTGCGGATAGGTTCTAACAGCTATGGTGAATATACCGTGCGAACTTACCGCAGTTCCTGAGCTTCCCACACCTCCGTTCCCGGCCTCGTGACGGGACCGTCGAGTAAGGGGTCGTCAGTCGCTTGCATCCAGTCGTGAATTCGCTGGCGGAGATCGCGTACATCCTCGGTGTAATCGGAATCGGGATCGGGGCCCGCTCCGGGCGCCCCGAACAGCCCCGACGAGTCCGGCGGCGATAGAGCGCCCCTGCCCGATGCCAAATTCTCCTGCTCGTGTGGGTCCTCACGCAGGTCGTAAAGTTCCTCACGCGGACGTTCGGTCGTGTAGAACTCCTCACAAACCTCGCGGCCTGCCCTGCTTCCCAGGATGTCAGCCGGCAGGTGGACACGCTGCTGTTTCCAGAAGTTTCGGACGTACTTGAAGCGCTTCGTGCGAATCGTGCGCATCGGTACATAGCGTTCGTGCCAGGTCATTTCGGCGTAGACGTGGTCGCGCTCCTCGTAGTCGTTGCCTGTCACCATCGGAAGGAAACTCCGGCCGTCCACGTTGGCGGGGACTTCCACTCCGAGCAGTTCCAGTACCGTCGGGAGGACGTCAACGTGGCTCAACAGTTCATCGTAGCGCTCCCCGCCATCGAACACTTTAGGCAGTCTGGCGATGAAGGCGACCTCCAGACCCGGATCGTAGCAGGTTCCCTTGGCTCGCGGCAAGGCCAGCCCGTGGTCGGTCGTGAAGACCACGAGTGTTTCCTCGGCGATGCCCACCTTCTCGACTGAGCGACAAATGCTCCCTACCGCGGGGTCCAACGTATGGTTGAGAACGCCATTGAGGTCCGCAACCTGCTCGCGGACCCCCGGTCGATCCGGCAAGTACGGCGGCACTTCCACGTCCTCAGGGTGATAGCGCTCGTAAGCCGCGTCGTCCACGTGGTCGCGCCGTATCGGAAGATGGGGTTCATCGATCGATAGCGACGCGAAAAACGGACCGTTGTCCGTCAACGACTCGACATCCTCTGAGAAGGTTTCGGAAACGTTCGAGGCGCGGCTGTCCGTCGTGTGGACGCGCCCGTAAATACTCTCGTCGTCCTTCTTCACGTGCTGAAAGCCGAACAGGTGTGTCGAGTATCCGATCTGGGCCAGGTGTTCGGGGAGCGTTGTCTCGCTCTCGGGGAGTTCCCACCCCCAGGTTACCTGTCCCATCAGGCCGTTATTATGGGGGTACCGTCCCGTCATCAGACTGCCGCGACTCGGACAGCACTGCGGGGCCGTACAGAACTGATTTTCCATGAGAACGCCGTCTGCAGCTAATTCATCGATATTCGGCGTTTCGACGCCCCTATCGTAACAGCCGAGATTGCGTCCGAGGTCGTGACAGTGGACGAGCAACACGTTCGGTCGGTTGTCGTTACCGTTCGGTGTCTCTACCATGACGATGGCGACGATGCCTCGGTGAAAAAATCTACCGTCTACATTCGTCCTCCATTCTGTAGTCAGCAGGCCACTTGCGCAGTGGTCTGTGCAGCGGTCTATACCGATTCCCCATCGCCGCCGGAAAGTACAGACTTCAACCCGATATCGAGTGTCACTCGTCAGTACCCTCGACTGACGTCGTGGGCTTGTCAGTGGACTCCACTTCTGCCGTTGAACCGACGGAGGCAGTGTATTCGCCGTTCAGATTCAGCGTCCCTGAGGTCAACGCACACTGACAGGGTGCGCTTCTGCCTGGAGACGTTTGCCTCGGGTGGAGCTGATTCACTAGTTTGCGCGCAATATTCTTGTCGCATTGTAATCCGCGTTCAGTTCGTATGCACACTGCTGGCAGATGAACTGACGTTTCGACTGTCGATGAACCACCATCCCCGTTGCAAAAATCTTATGTGAGTCTTAGGTAGTGGTATATACGAACCGGCGGCAGGTTGATTATAGAAATTACAGATATCGACGTCACGAAGGTGAGCACAGAGTCCTGGGGCGAGTTCGTGGAGTTCCAACTGGTCACAGTGATGAGCCAGTACGAGGGGTACAACAACGCGGAGGGCGACAACCCGCAGGCCAGCCGCAAGTGGATGGGACCGGTCGGCGATGTGGTCGTTGAGGTCCACACAGACGCCAGCATCACGGGCGTTGGCCACGGCAACTGGGCGACTGGCGCGATCGAGACCATCGTCGACAAGACGCTCTCGAAGCTCGTCATCGGCCAAAACCCCACGAACGCAAGAGACTGTGGGACGACATCATGTACCGGGCAACGATCCCGTTCGGCCGGAAGGACGCGGCCATCGAGGCTATCAGTGCCATCGATCTCGCGCTCTGGGACATCGCCGGCAAAGAGGCCGGGAAACCCGTCTACGAACTGCTCGGGGTCCCGTTGAGGACGACATCGACTGCTACGCGAGCAACCTCCATCCTGTCGACATGGAGACCCTCGAAGAGGTCGCCCGGGAGTACTTCATCATGGACTCGCCCAAGAAGTGTATCGAGGCCATCGAAGACCGCGTCGACGCCGGTGTTACTAAGTTCCAGTGCTGGTTCGTTGACTACCCCGACTTTGACGGCATGGAGCTGTTCGCCGACGAAGTGATGCCCGCGTTCGACTGAGCGCGACTTTTGCTCTTCTTTGACCCTTAGATCATACGGTACACTTCGTCCAGCCAGATGTCGTCTTTATCATTGAGGATGTCGTCCATAACCTCGTCCCAGTCAGCCTGGGCGTCGCTCTCGGCCTGTACGTCTTTGATGGCCTCGGGGTCGGCAAGTTCCATGAATCCGAAGACGTGACCGTCCTTCTCGAACACGGAGTAGGTCTCCAGTCCGGCCCCGGATTCGAGGTACGCCGACTCGAGTTCCTCAGGTACTTGATCGTGCCACTTGCGGTAGTCCTCCCGATTACCGTCCCGAATCTCGAGGTGAAATCCGATTCGTTCCATGTGCTAAAACTAATTCCGTGACAACATAATACCTCGTAGTCTCGGCAATCCAGAGAGCCACCTGTGGACACGCATAGTGATTATTGTAGAATATTTCCGGATCGCTGCGACATTGGGATGGGCGCGTACCGGTCAATCGCTGCAATTACCACTATCAAAACAAGCTACATCAGTTGTCGGTGTATTCGTTTCCCGGTCCGCGGAGTTCGCAGTGATAGATCAACGAGTGTTATGATCGGATATAGGACTCTCGGTGTCTATGACTACCCGTTATTCAAATTTGTACTGCGAGTGGCGCCTCCCGGAGGTTAGAGCAATCGCATCGGGTATTGTATTTGGCAAACGAATTGTACCGAAGATTTGTTCCGGTATGTTCTGCTTTGTTGAATCTATGGACGGCGTAGCGATCACTCCTTGATGGCTTGTTCGAGGTAGTAGACCGCAGCGGTCAACACCAATTCACGAAACTATCGGTACCAGGCGATTGGCTCGACAGCGGGCCCGTACCGGCGTTTGATGACCAAAAACGCGCTCTCAGCCATCCAGCGTTGCCCGTACTTCTCGCTGTTCAACCGGGCGTTGTGGGCGTGGTCGTAGTGCGCGAACAGCCGATATTTGATGAGTGGGCGGACGCCGTTTGACCGGAGAGTCTCCCGCAGAGATTGGTCGCCGTAGCCTTCCTTGCCGGCAAGACCCCCGATCTTCTCGGTGTTTCGTAACGCTACCTGACGACCCACCTGTGTATCGTGTGGCCAGAGTGCCGAACAGTGCACGTTGAGGACGGCACACGACTCCGTATCGTCCAACTCCGTCGTCTTCAGCGTCCGTATGTGGCGATCCGAACGATCGATGTAGCGGCTGGTTACTGCCTCGCGGTCGAAAACGCGGCATCCAGCGCCCCATGCTCACCGGGATCGCAGGCGGTCGCCGACCGGTTGAGCAGTTGGCGCCAAACACGGGTAGGCACCCGCTCGAAGGACTGCTACAGCGTTGAGGGTGCCGGGAACTCGGTCCGGGTCAACTGCAAGACAGTGCACACCCGATCCATCTCGCTGGCTCAATCGGCGATTTCGAGGGAGGTGACGTCCATGTGAACCGACAAAAAATGCAACGTGAGGTGCTTCAAGCCGGCAAATCTGTTGCTAGCCGGGTCACTCACCATCACCGTGGGGCTGGCAGCGCAGTGCTTTTGAGCCAGCGACGCCGCTTACTTAACGAAGCGGAAGAGGATCTTAGGCACATTTCCTCTCTCCGCTTCGTTTCCATCTTCAGAGCGACGCTATCCTGCCGCTGTTTCCGGATTCAATAGAGCACATATCACATCATCGTAGGATTTTGTCGACATCGTCGGCAGCAAGGGAAGACAATTCGATCAGTGACTGAAAGTTATTCTCTTTGGTTCGTATTCGGAGTGATTTTATAGCCCTTTCTTGTCACACAGCTCTGTCGTCGAACCGGTAATATCGGGTGAAGTGGCTACCAATTCGGGAGTGATTACAGTAGTAGTAGTGTAATGTCTTATCGAAGTTGAGTAGAATTGGGACGTCAGATTTTGGTATTATCGGTCCAGAATACGCGAGCGGGTATCACTTTGAAGATTGCTGGTCTGTGTGGACCAGCGGGAAATTGCGACAGCACGTTCAACGGCAAGATAGGCACGGTCTTCGAGTACGCCTCAGCTGACTCAGTAACTGGTTTCTCGCCGTCTGAACATACATCCGCCTTCGGCAACTTAAGGTGGAGGTGGCTGTCTCTTGGTTGTCGGCGCGTTCGACCGTTCGGTTGGCGATGGCCACGTTTGCGCCCCTTGATTCAAAGCCGAAGGCGATGGCCCGGACGGTTCCGCCAGCGCCGATCACGATGGTATCCGCGCCGGTTAGGGCCACGTCGTGGTTTTCGAATGCTCGGAGTGTCCTCGAGAGGTCGAAATTATACCCGACTGGCAGAGATTCGTTGAAGTTGATCGTGTTGACTGCGCCGACCAACTCGGTCCGCTTGTCCGAGTCGACATACTTGAGTACGTCGTGTTTGAATGGTAGAGTGACTGTCAGCCCGTCGAAGCCGAGTGCTTCAGCGCCGTGGAACGCTTGCCCGATCCGATTGGGGTTGGCCTCGAAGGTGACGAACACACTGTCGATGCCAAGTTCGTCGAACGCGGCCTGATGCATCGGCGGCGAAAGCGAATGTTCGACGGGGTCTCCGATAATACCGTATACGTCGATGAGACTCCATTTGGCTGGACTAGTGAATAACTCATTCGTCCTCTCTTTTCTGGCGGACTCAAATTTCCGGGACAGACCCCTCGAACGCAGACTGGCCTGGTGGATCTAGTTGTCCGCACGCTCAGTCACTCGATAGCGTAGCGGGTTGAGAGACGTGTCAGTGTCACGGTGTCGACTCTGGTTGATTCCTCCAGTCAGTCAGCGAGTTCCGAGCACACGAACTCGAAACCAGTTCACGAGGACGGTGTGGCGCTCTCGCTCATCAGCGACCACCCCTGAGGAACGCCAATGCTTCGCTCATTGTTGATTCGAACTCCACGAACACGAGAATCCGGCCGCCGCCGAACGCTTCCAGATGGGATCCACGGTGCGATCACAGACTGAATACGGAGTGATGGGTACAAGATTCAGACGGAGACACTCGGCGTGGAGGAACACAGTTTCACCGAGGCGACCCGTTTCACGTCGAGTCCCGCCTGCACCTGAGAACATTGTACACACCAGACTGCCAGTAGTATCGTGCGTTTGCACCGACCACATATCGGTTACTCCGCACAGCCCCGGATCCCAAACCTGATTAGCAGGTGATACTCTGTTTCATATATGCCGACCCATCTTGAGTCGTTCGAGCGTTCGTCGGCATCCGTCGGCGTCGAATGTATCAGCGCCAAACCAGAAAAGGTAGCGGACGCTATCACAGATATAGCGACTGGGCCGACTGTCGGTGTCTCGCCCGAACACGAAGACGTTAGACTCCCAGATACTGTGGCTGTCGACCCGACCCCTGCCGAACTGAACCGAGTCGAGATCGGCGTGACGCCCGCGTCGTTCGCCGTCGCGGATTGCGGGTCGGTAGCGCTTTTGTCGGGAGACAACGGTAGTGAACTGGTGAGCCTCTACGTTGACCATTACGTCGCGGTCGTCGACGAGCGCGACATCGTTCCGAACATGGAGGCGGCCTTCGACCGGTTCGACGCGATGAGCGGAACGGGCGATGACGATGTCATACTCGCCACCGGCCCGAGCGCCACGGCCGACATGGGGGCGCTGGTCACGGGTGCGCACGGGCCAAGCAAGGGTATTGTCGTGGTTGTCGAGGACTGACAGATGAGAAAGGCAGAACGACTAAAGACGATCATGGCCGCCGAGGGTGTGGCCGTAGAAACGAACACGCAGGGATTCAATCGCGGCCGGTACGAGTCGGTAGAGCTTTTGTATAACTACGAGGACCTCAAAGACGAAGCCCGTGCGATCAAAGAAGACGCCATCGAACGACTGCCCGAACTCATCGAGCAACTCAGGGAAACAATCGAAGACAACGGCGGACGGCTCTGTCTGGCCGACGACGAGGCACCCTCTCACATCGTCGCGCCAGCGATACACAAGTCACGCGAGTCGATAGCTGACCTGTTCAACTAGGTGTTCGACCCTGAGAGCCCCCTGGAATCCGCCGCGGAATTGACGCAGTTCGCCCGCGAGAAACTCGGCGAGTGTATCACGGCCGCCGATGTCGGCATGACAGGCGCGAATTTCGTAACGGCCGATACCGGGACGATTGTACTCGTAACGAGCGAGGGGAATGCCCGGAAGACCGTCGCGGCGACAGAGACACACGTCGCGGTTGCCGGCATCGAGGAGGTCATTCCGTCGGTCACCGACCTCCAGCCATTCGTCGAACTGATTGGTCGGTCGGGGACCGGCCAGGACATCACTTCGTACACCTCCTTGCTCACCCCATCGGTCGATACCCCAGTGGTCGACTTCGCGGATGACGAAATGGCCCTGTCAGCTTTCGACTCTGACCGCGACTTCCACCTCGTTTTGATCGACAACGGTCGGATGGCGATGCGCGAGGACGACGACCTCAGGGAGACGCTGTACTGCATCCGGTGTTCGACCTGTTCAAATGTCTGTGCCAATTTCCAGCAGGTCGGCGGCCACGCCTTCGGCGGGAATACCTACTCGGGGGGTATCGCAACGGGGTGGGAGGCCGGTGTTGAGGGGCTCGACGTCGCCGCCGAGTTCAACGACCTGTGCACGGGGTGCTCGCGCTGTGTTGAGGCGTGTCCAGTGAAGATAGATATTCCATGGATCAACACGGTTGTCCGCGACCGTGTCAACCAGCAGACGGACGAGAATTTTGACTTCCTCGTGGACGGACTCACGCCCGACGTCGAGGGGTCGAGTCTACCCCTCCAGAAACGGTTTTTCCGGAAACTTTGAGACGGTCGCCAAGGTCGGTTCGGCGACGGCGCCGGGCCTCGAACTGGCTCGCCGACACGTGGGTCTCGCGGCAGGCGATGGACCGGTTCCTCGGGATCGACACTCGCCGTGACCTCCTGCAGTTCCAGCGTAAGACGCTCGTTGAGTGTTCGCCGACCGCGACGTCTCAGTCGAGAGCCCGCGACGGCAGGCGGTCCTCTATCCCAACCTGTATACGAATCACGTTCAGGTTGAGCGCGGGAAAGCAGCCGTCCGCGTACTCGAAGCGCTCGGCGTAGAGGTGGTCGTCCCATCGGTCGCGTCCAGCGGCCGTGCGCCGCTCTCTCAGGGGATAATCTCCACTGCGCGGGACCACGTCAATTGAGTAGCAGAGCCCCTCGAACCGGTCATCGAATCTGGCCGCGACGTGGTCGTCATTGAACCCAGCGCCACCGCGATGTTCGAACGCGAATACAACCGTCTGCTCGACGGATCCGCGGCGACGCTCGCCGAGAACAGTTACGAAATCGGAGAGTACGTCTTCGGGCTAGTCGAAAACGGTGCCGATGGGTCCGTGCTATGTTCCGGCGATGGCGATCCAGTTGCGTACCACAGCCACTGTCAGCAACGCACGCTCGGACTCGAACAGTACACGGTCTCGCTGCTGGAGCGGCGTGGGTTCGACGTGGTGAATTCCGACGTCGAATGCTGTGGCATGGCGGGGAGCTTCGGGTACAAGTCCGACTACTACGACGTGAGTATGGCAGTCGGCGAGGGTCTGCACGACCAGTTCACGACTAACGAGACACGCGATAGGATCGTCGTCGCCAGCGGGACCTCCTGTCTTGATCAACTCGATGATCTCTTGGAGCGCAGTCCGACCCACCCTGTGCAACTGCTGGACCCGGGACCGGATTGACCTGCCGACGCGGAGCCGAGTCGTTTCCCGGATACCGGGTGGTCTTTACCCTCGTGAGGACGATACTCTGCTCGCTGGCAGGCTCACGAGGGCTGATTGTCGGCGGTCAGGGCGTGCTTCACACGCTCGGATTCGATGACTTGTTTGTCGGAATCACGATTATCGCTTTCGGCACGTCGATGCCTGAACTCGCGACGTCACTGGTCAGTGCGTACCGCGAGGGGGCGGCCCTCTCCGTGGAGAACGTCATCGGGAGCAACATCTACAACATCCTCGCTGTCATCGGTCTCGTGGCCGTACTCGTCCCAATCCGCGTTTCCGTCTCGACGAAGACGATCGAACTGCCGCTGTTAGTCGTCTTCACCGTCGGCGCGCTCGTGCTACTTGCTGCCAGAGAACGCGTGTCGCGTGTCGAGGGAGCGGCGCTCCTGAGTGGGTACATCGGATTTATCTACGTCTTGGCACTCAGTCGTGGCATCTGAGTTGGACCGATGAACATTAGCAGTCGCGAATGTAGCAACATATTGTGAGCAAGGTGCTAGAACGGCAATATCCGACTATCAGACACTGGGAACTAACCGACAAGTAGACTTTTTAACATCCCGTACATTCTCTGTCCAGAGGTATGGTCGAGAATCCACACTCTAAAACGGGTGACGAAACCATCCAAGAGTCAATTACAAGCGCCGTAGTCAGTCGAATCGCAGCATCAACCGGCCGTGATGAAACCGAGTTGCCACCGCTATACGAGACGCTCGATCCAGATGCACTCGACGAACTCTTTTGCTCGAGTACCGCAAATATGGCTACGCTCTCATTCAAGTACGCTGGACAACAAGTTACGATCCACTCGGATAGAACAATCCATCTCGCACCACAGAAAGCGTAAAAGGCCGAGACGACGGCGAATAGAGCCAACACCTAGAAGCGTTTGATGAGCGTCACAGTGGCGACTAACCACTACAAAACCGCGTCGAATAGTGTTTGAGTCTTCAGCGAGTCATCCCGAGTTCGGCGAGATAGACTACGCTGCTCTGTTGAATCCAATGACGGCGGCCGGATCGGTGAATTAGTATTCAGCGTTTGAGCAGGAGCTGGCGAGAAGATGACTGGCCGGCGTCGGCTTTCTCTCTCCATAATCACCCTATCATTCGAAGTCCACATGTGAGGAGCCGTTACTACTGGAGTCTAATGACCGTGCATTCAGCCCCGGTCCCCACGCTATATCCAGATTCAACAGAGCAGACTACGCTGATACCTACGAGTGGCTCGACGAGGTGCAGTTTCTCTCCGACGCCGACAGACGCTGGCTGCTCGACGACGTAGCACGAGCGTTTTTCGATCCCTGCTGGTCGCGTGTACGCCAGTCTACTCTGTCGCTGCACCGTCGTACTATTTACACCGAAACACTGGTTTTGAGAATCCGATAGGTCGACTCCCAAACTCAGTTCTGAACTATCATATTGTATCGGTCCCTGCTGGGGCACCGTGCGGTGTGAGGTGGTGCTTCGGATCTCCAGCACAGATTCAGTACGGTCGTAGAAGTTGAAAGGATAGCCTGAGTTTGATACTGCCGTCGTACTCCGTATTGTCGACTTCCATTGTGTTGAGCTACCGAGTGAGAGCTCCACAAAATACGGGAGTTGCTATCAGTACAGGACCGGTATTATCGTCAATTTCAGCTCCAATACCGGACCGGGGACAAAGAGATTACAGTAGTACTTCTGTAATATCTAGAAACCAGGTACCAAATGTAGCCGGTATTTCCGGTAGATGTCATTGCAGAGAATGACAGTACCGCTTCGAATTGAAGGATTCATTCCAACACGAGTTCCCCTCTATCTGTCTTTAGCTAAGAGAAGAACCACGTGACAACGGCGGCTTATCGCGGCTACTTTTCGATAGGAGTGGGGAGGCGACAAGTGTGCACAACGACACCACCTCATCTCGAATTGTGCGTCAGCTCACTACGCATTTTTCCATCTGAGTTCCTCGAAGAGCACGCCGAGGAACTCTGCCCGGTCGAGCGTGAAGGGAAGCTTCAGTTCCAGTCCTCGTGTTCGGCTCTCGCCTGGGGCGAAGCCGAACACTCGCTGGGTTCAGACGCAGCTACAACTCGACCGCCGACGAGACGCTCTCTCCCGGTGGCTTCTGCCACCGGTTAACGCCGACACTCGCGGAGTATCTCTGCGACCTCGTCGTAACCATGCTCGACGAGGTCGCTGTTCCAGACGCTGTTGACGCTGATATCGACCGGTTCAGAGATGTGATGAGCGCTGATAGGACCGTGTTGCGGTTGCACGAGCTTCTCTCCGAGGAATTCAAAGCCCGTTACGAGGAGCAGGCTGGAGCGAAGCCCCACCTGCTCCACAACGTCACTGACTAGACGATCGAACGGGTCGACGTAACCGACGAGAAAACGCACGACAGCACGTTGTTCAAGACAGATTCGTGGCTGCATGGACCGCTCGTGTTGCTCGATCTGGCGTACTTCAAGTACCGCAGCTTCGCACTGATCGACGAGAACAACAGCTACTTCGTGAGTTGGTTGAAGTCGAACGCGAATCCGGTGATAACCGAGGAGTTGCGGGCCTGGCGCGGACGCGCCAGGCCCTTGGTGGACGAACAGATTCAGGATGTGGTCGATGATCTCTCGCGGAAGTACACCGACGTAGAGGTCCAAAGCGGAGTTCAAGCGAGGCCAGTACGAACGTGCTAGCTGGACACGAAGCGGCCCCGCGTCGTCGGCGTCCGTGATGAGGACGCCGACGACAACCATCTCTATTTTACGAATCTGCCGAGAGAGGAGTTTCTCCTGGCGGATCTCGAAATACTCTATCGGTGTCGGTGGGAGATAGAAACGCTGTTTCGTGAGCTGCAGACGCAGTGCGGACTGGACGAGTTCGACACAAAGAAAATTCTGCTGTATGCGGCGTTGCTGTCACTGCTGGTGAGTCGTGAGCTGTTGGATCTGGTCACTGAACAAGCCGACAATGAAATCGTGTTTCCGCCGGAACGCTGGGCGGCAACTTTCCGGTCGCACACCCAGCTCATCCTTCACGAACTCGGTAAGTATCTCGGCTACTCGCTACCGCGACGGTGTGGCTCGCACAGTTCACCATTCGGACTGACAGAGTGTATCGTCGGCAAGTCTCAGCGCTTCTCTTGAGCACATTTCCCCATGGATCGCCAGCCTTCTGTACATCTCGGGAACCGTATCCGTAGACCCGACGCCGCTTGCATTCACCCTCACGGCACTCGGTCTTTCGTGGGCAATCTTCCGTGCGTGGTTGCTTGACATCTCACCGATCGCCAGCGAAATTGACGTCAAGACAATAAACGATGGCGTGCTCGTCGTTGACGGTACTGGCTAGGTCGTATACGTCAATCCCCAACTTACCGAGCAATTCGATATCGACGACAGTGTAGTCGGACACGATATCGAAGATCTGTTGAGAGTTTCTCCTGTGCTGGACGAACAGTACCGAGAGGTCGTAAACCCGTGAGAACAAAGAGAAGATCGAGTTCGACGATCGGTACTACAGTGTGGACGTCTCGCCGATTTCCGACGTGCGTGACCAGCGAATCGGACAGGTGCTGGTGTTCCACGACCTCACCACGGAAATGCAGTGTTAGCAGGATCTGGAGGCGCGCAACAAATCACTCGACCGGTTTGCCAGCATCGTCAGTCACGACTTGTGGAATCCTCTTAACGTCGCAGAGGGACGGCTTCAGTTACTCGACGAGGAAAGAGACGGCGAGCACATCGAAGCGATCGAACGCTCTCTCGACCGGATGGAACTTCTGATTGATGACATGCTAACGCTCGCCCGGCAAGACGGCGATATCAGGACCAGGTCAGTCACCGTCGGGGCTATCGCCGAGTCGGCGTGGGAACAGGTGGCGACGGCAGATGCGTCACT
Source organism: Halocatena marina (assembly GCF_023276375.1). GTDB lineage: Archaea > Halobacteriota > Halobacteria > Halobacteriales > Haloarculaceae > Halocatena > Halocatena marina. The sequence continues at coordinate 281,942 of NZ_JALLPK010000003.1, forward strand.
CACTGACGAGACGAGTGACCTGACTGTCAAAGCTGATCCCGACCGATTGCAGCACCTGTTCGAGAACGCCTTCCGTAATAGCGGCGAACACGGTGGCGAAGATGTCGTCGTGACTGTCGCTGTGCTTCCCGATAGAGATAGATTCGCGATTACTGACGATGGGTAGGGATTCGATGAAGTCGACGCTGACACTCTCTTCGAGCGGGGGTATACGACCGACAGGTCGGGTACAGGCTTGGGCCTCTCAATCGTCGAAGGAGTCGTTGACCAGTACGACTGGTCAGTGACTGCCACAGACGCTGCGGACGGTGGTGAACAACTAGAGCTGTCTACGAAACCATGACTTGTCTAAATTGACTGTTTGTCTGAATAATGTCAATAATAATCTCCAACGATTACGATCGTCATCATTGAACAATTTCTCCATGATCTCGACGAAGAACACGACGTCGAACCCGCCGAGTTTCTCGTTGGTGACGACAGAATTTCTCAACCGCACTCGACCGGCTCGGCCTCCGATTTCGGATATCTCGCCACCAAAATCGCAACGGCAGCGAACGGATCTTCCATGAAGTTAACCGCCGCACTTCTTCGATTTCAAACTGCTTCAGCCACGCTGTACCAGAAACCGCCGAATCCTGACTCCAACACTTCTACTCAGCCCACAATGATATTAACTAAATACCATCTCTAATATGATAAAAATTTTTAAATAGTGTGGATTGATTTGTATGTCTGATGGAATACGATATAGCATTACTGCCAGGTGACGGGATCGGTAACGAGGTCGTAGAAGCGACGATCCCGGTACTTGACGCAGCGAGCGAGAAGTTCGGATTCGAGTTTCAGACGACATGGTACGACTGGGGGAGTCAGCGATACCTACAGAAAGGGGAGATGCTTCCGGATACAGCCTACGACCAACTTGCTGAACACGACGCGATCCTCCATGGCGCAATGGGGCACCCAGACGTTCCAGATCATATCAGCTCGACTGAAGGACATATTTCCATCCGTCGAGAATTCGATCACTACATCAATCTCCGCCCAGCGATACTCTTTGATTCCTCGTTGACGCCGCTCAAAGGTGTTGAAACGGAGGACGTCAACATCGTCTGGTATCGGGAGAACACCGAGGGTGAATACATAGACGTCGGTGGTCGACTCAACCGCGGTGGGTCCACAGAAATTGCTCTGCAAAGTTCTATCTACACCAAAGAAGGAATTCGACGGATCGCCAAGAGCGCGTTTCGTGACGCGAAAACCCGAAGCAAGAAGGTGACGAATGTCACAAAATCGAATGCGCTTTCACACGGCCCAGTGTTCTGGGACGAAGTCGTTGAGGAAGTCAGCGAGGAGTTCCCCGATGTGAGGCTTGAGAATATGTACGTTGACGCGGCGAATATGCATTTAGTCCAGCGGCCTGAAGACTTTGACGTGGTGTTGTCTTCGAACCTATTTGGAGACATCCTCACAGATCTCACGGCGGCCATTGTCGGCGGGCTCGGGATGACCCCATCGGCGAACCTTAACCCGAACAACGACTATCCGGGGATGTTCGAACCGGTCCACGGAAGTGCTCCGGACATCGCCGGGGATGGGATCGCCAACCCACTGGCAACTGTGTTGAGTAGCGGTCTTATGTTCGACGACTTCGGGCAAAGCTCCGCAGCCGCAGCCATCCGAGAAGGGGTAGAAGCACAGGTGAGTGACGAGACCGCTCCAAAGACGCCCGACTTGGGAGGGTCTGCGAAAACCAGAGACGTCGTCGACGATCTCGTCACGCGATTCTGATTCTCACAACCAGTTTCGCTTCGGTAACCAAGAGGTAACCCCCGGGACAGAGAAAGAACTATTACTCGGCTGCGAGACTAACACGGCGATATGGTAGTCAAACGTTTTTCAGTCAATGATTTCACAGTAAATGGACCAGTGTCGCATGAGAATCCTTTCGAAGTCGAGGTCACCGCTGACTTCGAACACGCGTCTGGGGAATGTATCGAGGGGATCAAGGGGTTCTACGACGGGAAGAGCTGGGTCGTCAGGTTCTCTCCGCCTTTGGAGGGTGAGTGGACGGGGACGACCCGCTCCAGCGAATCCGCCCTTGACGGCCAGGAATTCGGCCCGCTGGAATGCGTGCCCTCGACGAACCCGGACGTCCACGGACGGGTCCGGACGGACGACGCTCACCCTCAGCGCTTCCGGTTCGAGGACGGCACGGAATTCAAGCCACTGGGGTTCGAGTTCGACTGGCTGTTTGCCTATCACCAGGCCCAGCCTGAACCGTGCAGGGAGACGTTGGAGACGCTTGTCGACCGCGGGTTCAACTACGTTCTCGCCAACGTTTACGCCCACACGGGGTTTGGGGACTCAGACAGCGAGCACGTCTACGGGCCGCCCCCAACATACGTCTTCGGGGGAACGAACGAGGAGCCGAACCACGAGGTGCTGAACCCCGCGTTCTTCGACGACTTCGACGATCTGCTAGAGACTATGCACGAGTTAGGGATCGTCGTCCACCTGATGATGCAGGTCCAGAACAAGGAGGTCAACTGGCCCGAACGGCGCTCGGCCGACGACGACCGCTACTGGAAGTACGTCGTCGCGCGGTACGGTGCGTACCCGAATCTCGTCTGGGACGTCAGCAAGGAGTCATACAATATCCGCCACGAGGCCGGGTCCCACGACTATACTCGCGACCGGCTCGCCTTGCTCCGAAGGGTAGACGCTTACGACCATCTCGTCACTGCCCACGATCCCGACCGCGGCCGGTCCCCACGCCGGTTCACCCCGAATCACGACCGAGAAGAGCCCCCTATCGATGACTTGGTCGACTTTGTCTCCGACCAGATCGCACTCACTCGTCCCGGTCGGTACGCCCGCGAGGCGACGCTACGAGTCCGTGACCTGGAGGTCCCATACCTGAACGCCGAGAACGGCGCCGAAGTCGGCGTCGAAAATCTCCAGATCTTCGAGCGAGAGGAGTCGACCGGTCCCTGGGAGGAGGTCCTCGTGACGACCTGGGAAATCTACGTCGGCGGTGGCTACTCCTGTTATTACTACAGCAACATGGCCTGGGACCTTATTAAAACCGATCCGGAACCACCGGGATGGGAGCGATACGCCTACCTCCGTGAGACCCTTGATTCGTTCGAGTTGAACCCGATGACCCCCGCTCACGAACTCGTCTCCGATGGTTACTGCCTGACCGAACTCGGTCGACAATACCTCGTTTTCCTCCCGGATGGCGGTGACGTCGAACTTGACCTCACTCACGTAACCGGTGGCGGCGACAGCGACCTTGATCTAGAAGGAGACTTCAACGGCTTGGAGGCTAGCGCACTGGACGTCTTCACGGGTGAGCGCGAAACCTTACCGCTGTCCCACGACCCGTTTCAGGGATTCATGACTTCTATCGAGAACCCACTGTCGAATCCGGATCACCCCACCGCGATTTCGATCCGACAGTACTGAGCGAACAGCCTGCCGCCGCGGCCGCGATCTTAGTGTTTCGTGACCGTCGGCGGGGGTGCTCACGAGTGCGACATGAAGGTTTATGCGACACAGGAACGACCCATTGGGTGTTAAGATGACCGAGGAGACCACCATGTGGAGCGAGCGAGAGCAAGTGAGCGAACTCGGAAAAGAGCTGATCGCGCAGGGGCTTGCCAACGGGACGATGGGAAACCTTAGTGAGCGGTCGGGCGACTGTGTCGCCGTCTCGCCTTCAGGGGTTTCATACGAGGACGTGACACCGGAACGTGTCCCGGTCGTGACCCTTGAAGGTGAACAGATTGCGGGAGACAATGACCCGTCCAGCGAGACGCCGATGCACTGTCTCGTTTACGAACACCGCGACGACGTCGGCGGGGTCGTCCACACCCATTCGCCGTACGCGACCACATTCGCGAGTCTGGGGCAAGCGATCCCCGCGTCGCACTACTTAATCGGCTTCGCTGGCCACGAGGTTCCCGTGACCGACTATGGACTCCCCGGAAGCACGGAACTCGGACGGATGGCCGCCGCGACGCTGGGTGACGACTATCAGGCCGTGTTGCTCAAACACCACGGCGTGATCACCGTCGGGGAGACGCTCGACGCCGCCTTTGAGATCGCCCAGATGGTCGAGTACTGCGCTCGTATCCACTACCAAGCGCTGAACGTCGGCGACCCCGAGATCCTCCCTGAGAAGACCGTCGACGACCTGATCAACAAGTTCCGCTGCTACGGGAGGAACTGATGCTGGCGAATTCGGGTCGATGACATCGTCAACGAATTCGAAGAAACGAGTGCATCCACGCACGCCAGTTTCAGGACGGCATGGTCGCATCTCAGGCCGTCGTACTTGCTGTTCACCTCGTCGACGTGGGTATACTGTCCGTTGAGCGGCCACTCGGTGGCGTTCTCAATAGCGTAGAACACCCCTGTCTCGTTCGCGAGGGCTCATAATGGCTACAAGGCGGAAACCCGTGCCTTTAGGGCGGGAGGAAGCCAACATGACGGACACAAACCACGTTCGATGGCAGACCGACTCCCTCACGCCATCCCAAACGGTTATAAATGCGGCCTTCGGCAGATGAAGTACAGATGGTTGAGGGTTCACGCACTCGAACCGTCCCCGTCAAACTCGATGTGGACGAGAGTGCCGCTGAACTTCTCCACCAGACAACTGACCACTTCCTCGACGCCGCCAACTACGTCGTAGACGTAGCGTGGGAACCAGACTGGAAAATCACCAGCAAACAGAAACTCCACGACCTCACGTACTACGACGTTCGAGAAGACTCACCACTCCCAGCGAACCTCATGCAAGCCACACGAAACCGCGCCGCAGAAGCCGTCAAAGGCGTCATCGAACGCCGGAAGGAAGACGAGAAAGCCTCGAAACCACACTTCACGTCACGGTTCGCCAGCTACGACACCCGAACCGTCACCGCCAACGATGACCACTGCACGCTCGCCACAATCGACGAGCGAGCCACCGCAGAATTCGTCCTCCCCGACGAACAGCGAGATACGCCACATCGAAAGTACCTGTTCAACGACGACTTCGACGTGAAAGGAGCCACACCCCACTACGATGCAGTTGAGGACTGTTTCTACCTTCACGTACGGACAAAGGCCCGTCGTGGAGAATGATGAGGCCGAACAGGGCGATGCCAAGCACGTCTCCGTCCTTGGTGTTACTCTCGGCATCACAAACATCGCAGTCACTTCGACCGGGGAGTTCTGGGGCGGTGGCGAACTCAACCACTGGCATCGGGAGTACGAGAAACGCCGGGGCGGCCTGCAACAGACTGGGACTCAGTGGGCGCACGAGAACGTCCAGCGAGTCGGTCGAAAGCAGACTAGGCGGTTCGAGCAGATGCTTCACACCATCTCGAACGAACTCGTGGAGGAAGCTCTTGAGAACGACTTTACGCATATCGTGTTTGAGCAACTCAAAGGCATCCGTGAACGCCTACCGCACGCAGAGGCGGTTCACAAGTGGGCGTTCCACCGTTTGTTCGAGTACGTCACGTACAAGGCCGAGTCGGAAGGGCTTATAGTGAAGCAAATTAATCCGGCGTACACGAGTCAGCGTTGCTCGAAGTGTGGGTTTGCCCATGAGGACGATCGTCCACACAAGAATGGTCAGGGCGAGTTCGGTTGTCTGAAGCGTGGGTATAATGTTCACGCGGATTACAACGCGGCGAAGAATATCGGCCTGAAGTATCTCCGCGACCAGCAAAAGTCTGGGCGTGGAGACGCACCCGTAGACGTGCGCTTGAACAGCGGGATGTTGAACGTGAACGGCGAGTATTCGCCTACCGCCCTCAGCGGTTAGAACGGGAGTCCACGCTGAATACCACGCCCTAAGGGCGTGGTAGCTTACTCAATACCGAACTAATGGAACCGCTCAGTGGCGAGATGGGGCGAGACGGCAGAAACGAACGTTTCGCCGAAGTGCGACGCTGTCGGACACCGTTTCAGTCCAGATATCGCCGATTCAGCGGTCAAACACCCGCTGAGGGATGACTCCGGGCTCGTCTATCCGAAGGCGGTCGCCCACCCTGAGCTCGTCGACTACCCGCGGGTAGTCAAAGGACGCGGCATGGTCTCGTAGCGCAGCGGGATCGGCTGCGACACCTTTCCACATGCCATAGTGCGAGGGTGCGAGCCGGTCGAGCTGGAGAGCATTGGCCGCGGCGACAGCCTCGTCGTGGTCCAAATAGACCTTGCGGCGCTCCAGGACTTCATCGCGGTCGGGATAGTACTGTCTGGCTTCCGATCCCATGGCAAGCACACCAAGGTCGATGTCGAACTCGACACCAATACCGGCGAACGCGTCTGCGACTCTGCTATCGCCCCCATGGAAGAACGTCCCGGCATCGTGCTCGACGACGTATGTCACCTCGTCGATCGCGTCGGGGTCATTACCCTCTCGAACGTGGATCGTCAGATCTCCAATGGTAAGTGTATCACCGGCCGCAACGACATGGTCGCGACCCTCGACGGCATCACGGTCGACCGGAACCACGGATTCCTCCCAGGCCGCATGCGGTGCGTAGACGTCTGCACCGGCGTTCCGGACAAGCGGGAGGTACGACGGCGGGTGCATGTGGTCGAGGTGTTCGTGAGTCACGAACACCGCGTCGCACAGCGTCACGGCTTTTGGATTGACCGGAACCGGATCCATCCGAAGCAGTCGTGGGGGGACGCTCCCCCCGAAGTAGGGGTCGATATACACTGTCGCTTCCGCGGAGCGCAAGACAAACCCGTTGCAACCAACGTACCACAATGAGAGACCGTCGGGATCAACCGCCTCAACCTCGTTCTCCACGAACCAGTCGCCCCAGTCAGAATGCACCATACGGAAAACCGCACGTTCGTACGGTATATTATTTTGGGAACGATCTCGAGAATGTGTCAGATTTTATTCCGTAGAGATGCGCGTGAGGTCTTGGATGTTATTGTCTCTCTTACGACGACATCGATAACTCATGGAGTTCCAGGGTACTCGGTGGCGGTGCTTCCCAATCTGAGTCGGCCCAGTGTGAGTTCCGCGCATCGACCTTCCACCGGAGTGCGTACAGTGTTCCTTCCGGGGAGTGACCACTGTCTTCAGCCCACATCACTGTTCGATGAGATTCGGAATCGGCTGGTTCAGCGACCGTCGGATACCGGTTCCACGGGGAGCGCCACTCGATCGGTTCGAGCGTTTCCTCATCGAGCATCCACATTCCCGAGCCGTACTTCGGATGGCTGTACGTCTGGGTCAGCCGGCCGTCCGCCCCGAGTTCGAGGCCGCTGATTCCGATTCCCTTCCCCTCAAGTCCGCCACACCCACCGAAGGTGTATCGGTAGTCCCAGTCGCTGGTCTCGTAGACTTCCCAGCCTACTGGCCGGACAACACTCTCGGACTCGGCCCTGGCGTTGTAGACCTGTGTATTCCCGTCGCCGTCGAATTTGAAGTAGCTGACCACGGGACGTTGCTTCGAGTCAAAGCTGAGATAGATCTGTGAGTTGATCATCCCGCCATGGGAGGGAACCGGGTCGATCAGCTCTGCCCCATGGAAGCCGATCGGCGTCGAGACCGTGTCTCCGCGGCTGTTCTCCCAGTGTATCAGATCTTTGCTCTGGGCGTAATAGAGATCGTGATTCGTCTGTGCAGCGGGTGTGTCCCGCCAGCACCACGCCATGTGGTAGTACCCGTTCGGACCGACGACTGGTCCCTGCATATACGCACTGGATTGGGTTCCCCCAGCAATCAGTGGGTCATCAAGCAACCGTTGCCACGTGGATGATTCGGTATCGTAGACGTTGTAGATCCAATCACCCTCGCTACACGTCTTGTGCCGGTATTCGAAAACCAACTCGCCATCTGGCCCCTCGAAGAATCGTGGATAGGTGACCAGATCCTCCTCAGATCCGACCATCGATTCGATCTGCTCAAACGTCGTCACGTCGAGGGGATCTGTCGTCCGGTAGTAGTTGAGTGGGTCGACATGGAGATCGCCGACAAGATGGAGGTAGCCATCGTCGTCGACCGCCAGTACGAGGGAATTATGCCCGTCCCAGATATTGTTTCGCTCCTCGGTGACAGTGGTGAGCGTCCAGTCAATTTCACCGACGCGACGCTGGCCCGTCACGATAGACTGATCTGCCCCGTAGAATGCGACGAACTGATACTCTCCGTGTGTGTTCAGATCGAATTCCGCCGCCTGACCAGCCCATGCTTCGGCGACCTCGTGGCTAGACTCTGTCTCGAAGCGTGTATTTGTGGCCACGACCGATAGTCGAATTCTATACTATTTAAAACTCTATTCATAGGCAAGTATTGATGAAGTCATAGTACAGTATCGAGGATAATTTGATGACTATATTGGATCGCTTTAAGCTAATGGGTTTCACTGGTTGATTGTTCGCTCCGTGTTGGATACCGCACATTTTAGAGCGAATTCTGAGGATTCTGGGTGTCAGAATCGCACTCGCACGGCGATGACGAACGAGCGCTTGACAGGTGAACTACCTGCCTACTCGCTGCCTTCAGCTGCTCCTTGAGGGGGGCGTGGCGCCTGCAATCAGCTAAATTTCCAGTTTCAGTCATGGGGCGTTGAATGTAGTGCTCTTGGTTGGTTCTGGCAGTATGAGTGTAGTCGTAGGGGGCGTAGATGCAGTGTTGAATTAGTGATCTAACGCCGAGTTCTCATGACGCGACTCGGAGGGATTATTTGTTATAACTTTTGAATGTAGGGGAAGGACCGCAGATGGTCCGTGTTCCGGTGAGCGATCTACTCATAGCGCCTGAGACTCTTGGTGGCGTGGCAGTTCCCCTCAGGCGATCTGGAATCCGCCGTCGACGTAGAACAACTCGCCGGTTACGTAACTCGCGTCTTCGCTGGCGATGAACAGCGTCGCTCCGGTGACGTCGTCGGGCACGCCTGACCGTCTCAGTGGGATCGGCTTCATAAGATCTCCTTCCGTAACCGAATCACGCATCTCCTGGGCGGACATCTCGGTGAATTCCGTCGCGATACGCCCCGGTGCGATGGCATTGACGCGGATCCCTTCCTCGGCGAGTTCGATCGCGGAGCTTAACGTGATCATCCGGATCGCACCTTTGGTGGACTCGTAGGCGATCTGTTCCGGTTTGGCCATCGTCGAACTGACCGACGCCATGTTAACGATGTTGCCTTCCACCCCACGGTCAATCATGTCCTGCGCCGCGGCCTGGGTGCCGAAGAAGTATCCCTTGACGTTGATTTCGTGAATACGGTTGAACTGATCTTCGGTGATATCTAGTAATGAGTCGATGATATGGATCCCCGCGTTATTGACGTAGATATCAACTCCGCCGTACTCATGGCAGAATTCGACAGCTTCCCGCAGCTGGTCGGGGTAGCGGACATCGGTTTCGACGAACGCTGCCTCGCCCCCGTCGGCCTGAATTCGCTCGTGTGTCGGCAACTCAGCCCCTTCGTCCTTTGCTACCGGTCGCCGGGAGGCGTTGACGACTGTCGCATCAGCATCCGCGAACGCCAGTGCAACCGCTCGACCGATACCGGAACTCGCACCCGTTATCAGGACCGTTTCGTCGCTAAAGTCGAAACTCGAACTACCCATACGTCTCCGAAAATTTGTTGTCGATATTTATTTCTTCCGGTGGTAACAGTGGGTTCAAGAAGCTGTCGCGTTTGTACTCGCCGAACTCGTGCTGTCCGTCGCTGTCGAGCATCGCCGCGAGAAGCGTCTCGTGGATGTTCCCGGAGTTCGACGTAGTGGTCGCAAGCGTAGACGTCACCGTTGTGCTCCATCGCCCCCCGGTCGCCACAGGTCTCCTGAAAGACACACAGCGGCGCCCGTCGCCGAGGTGACATGAGAGGTTGGTTGAACAGCCTGACGGACACGTCGCCGACGTCGTTGCGGACCCATTCGTCGAAAATCCTGCTCATGAACTAGCCGTACTGCACGGGGTCGCCGCTCCGGTCGTTGACAGGCGCTTCCCGCGCCGCGCGGGCCACCGCGCTGTAGTCGACCGCGTCGTCCCGCATTGAGACGTCCGCCTAGTCGAAGGCCGAGTGCTCGCCAGTGTGGCGGGATCCACCAGATCCGGTGCCAGTCTCACGCCGTCACTTTTGGAATCGTCGACGGCCTGTGTCGCTTCGTCGACCGATTCGACTAGGGGATGAACTGGATCCACTGCGCTTCGCTGTTCTTGAAAAAGTCGTATGCACTGATAGTGATTAAGTCGTATCTTTACCGGTAAGATACGGCCAGATATTTGGTTCGGTGATTGCGCTCAATCCTCGTGTAATGTAGTCTTTCAGCGTCGAGAAATCTGGGATAAGGCGGTATTTGAACCATTCTTGGAGCTGATCCCAGTATCCTTTGACGGCGTTCAATTCGGGGAGCCTCGACGAGAAGTACCTCACTTCGAGATCGTCCCCGCGCACGCATAAGACCGAACTGTCTCCGACAGTTTCGGTCTCGCGCTCACCGCTGACGTGCTCCCAGAGATCCCTCGCGTAGAGGTAGTCCGATCGGTCCAGAAACACCACTAATTCCTCATTGAACTCGTCATTCAACGCTTCTAACAACCGAATTCCGTGGAATCTGGTCAAGTTCTCATCCGTCCAGCAGAAGAGGCTGTCACCGACTTCCAGAACGTTGCAGTCTCTATCGTCGGATTTGAACCGATCGGGGGACCAGCCACGCCGCTGGACGGTTCCAACGTGCTTGGTGAATTGATCGACGACAACGACGGTTTTCTCGCTCAGTTCGGGCCGTTTTTTCGACTGTTTCTTGGAACTCGGCTTTCTTCTCAGGATCGGCCTCTCTCAATAACTCGTAGGCGTAGTTTTCGTGGTATTCGATATCGTACTCCTGTTTGACGTGGTGAAGCAGGAGCCTTGCTGACCACGCTTGCTGGTCGTCGCCGAGTTCAGTTGGCGGCTGTTGCAACTGTTCTCGATCTTTGCTGGGCCTCCTGGTCGAGAAGCGTCTTAGGAAGCTTGCTCGATCGGTGTTTCCTCAAATCGATTGAGCCAGTTGCGGATCGTTTTCTCGACGACTCCATGGCGTTCAGCCAACGTATCAATTTGATCGCCCTGCTTGCGCCTGATCGCCGCGAGAACGTGTTCTCGCAGCTTTCCTTCGTCTATCTGCTCTTTGAGGTCGTAGAGTTCCTCAAGCGTGATTTCGTCGAGCCGCCCCATTATCGACGCTACTACGTCTAACAGTAAATAACTCCTTAATCACTATGAGAGAATGTCGGCTGTCGTAGTCGTTGACGACACAGCGAACGTTGTGTTCGACACCGTGGTTTCTGATGAGTTCAAGACGGCGCTCAACCTAGTTGAACGTCGGACCACCGCCCCGCGTCGTCCGGTACCAGTCGTGCAGAGCGGGAGGACCGTTGATGCTGATGCCGACCAGGAATTCCTCGTCGGCGAGGTACCGACGCCACTTGTCGTCCAATCGCGCCCCGTTCGTCTACATCGTGTTGACAACACACGTGCCGGCCGACGCGTGTTTCTCCTAGAGATGGACTGCCGTCCGGAAGAAGTCGACGTCGAGCAGGGTCGGCTCGTCGCCCTACCAGGAGAACGTGACTTCCGGGCCCGGAAACACCTCGATGTGCTGCTCGATGTGTTCCTCAAGCGTCTCCTCGGACACGCGCGAGTTAGCCCTCTCCGGGTACAGGTGGTCTTATCCAGATAGTAACAGTACCGCACTCGAGATTGCACGCCGTCCCGGTCGGTTTGGTCATGACATGAAACGGCCGGTCAAGCGTCGGCGGTCTCTGGTTTCCGGTTGCCATCATCCTGCAGGAGAGCGATACAAGGGATCGTCAATGATCGTCCACAAATGTTCGCCATATTAAAAGGGGATCGACGTCGAGCGGTGGTCAATTGGGGTGTGGCTGGTTCCCTCGTGGAGCCGTAACACGGCAGGTCGTCGGGCGGGCGGGTGACCAATCTGCCCCGGACGCGACCGTCAATCGAACCCGGCGCGATCTGTCCAGGTTTCGTACTCGGGGTTCTCCGTCGGAAGCGAGGCGTCAACGTCGTCTCGCCACTCGCGGAGCCGCCTGCGGAGCTCGTCGACTTTCTCGGAGCGGTGGTCGGCGAGGTTACGCTGTTCGCGGACGTCCTCACCAAGGTGGTACAGTTCGACATGGTCATCCTCGAAGAACTCCACGAGCTTCCAGTCCCCGGCCCGCACGGCCGAAGCCGGCGTGCCGCCCTGGTTCCCGTAGTGGGGATAGTGCCAGAAGATGGCCTCGCGGTCGAGCGTTTTCCCGTCGAAGAGGGGACGGAGGTCTACGCCGTCGAGGGTCTGGTCGCCGGGGGAGTCGACGCCGGCTGCACCCAGCAGCGTGGGATAGATGTCAGGAGTCGTGACGGGCGTCTCGCAGAGGTCCGGAGCGCCGGGTTGGTCGGTGACGCCGGGCCAGCGCACAACGAACGGGACACGATTGCCCCCCTCAAGCATCCAGCCTTTCCCCTCACGCAGTGGTCGGTTGGTCGTGGGCGACCCTTCGGCCGTAGCGAGGCCGCCGTTGTCCGAGGTGAATACGACGACGGTGTTTTCGGCCTGGCCGCTCCGTTCGAGAGCAGCCAGCACCCGCCCGACGTTCCGGTCGAGCGCCTCGACCATCGCGGCGTACGTCGGGTGTGACTGGACCAGCCGGCGCTTGATGCGCCCGTCTTTCTTGTGTTCGGCGGGGAAGCGACCATCGACTTCGACCTCTTGAACCTTGTCCAAACCGAGTCGTTGACGCTTGCGCTCGTAGTTCTCGACGGTCTCCTCGGGCGCCTGAAGGGGTGTATGGACGAGATAGGGATTGTACTGGAGGAAGAACGGTTCTTCCGAATCGGCGCGGTCCTCGACGATTCCCGCGGCCTCCTCGCCGAGGCGGTCGGGGAGGTATCGACCCTCGTCTTCCGGGCCCTCGTCGAGCGTCGGGATGCCCCACGGGCCGAAGTAGCCGTTCGACGGGCTCCCCCACCCACAACCTCCGACGTTAACGTCGAAACCGTGGTCTTCAGGGTTGGAGTTCCGCTCTTCCCCCCCGAGATGCCACTTCCCCACGTGAACGGTCCCGTATCCGGCATCGGCGAACGCCTCGGCGAGCGTTGTCTCCTCGTCCGGCAATCGATGGTGGTACTCGGGCGGGAGAAGTTTCCCCCGCTCCTCACCGGCGATCCAGTTCGTGATACTGACGCAGGCCGGATACTTCCCGCTCATGACACTCGCGCGGGTTGGCGAACAGACCGGAGCCGAGGCGTAGGCGTCGGTGAATTGGATGCCGTCCCGGCTGAATGCGTCGATGTTCGGCGTCTCGTAGAAGGAACTCCCGTACGAGCCGATGTCCCGCCAGCCGAGGTCGTCGGCGATGATACAGAGGACGTTTGGCTGGTCTCGTGGCACGCCTTCGTTGTCGCAACTCTCGATAATAAACGTTGTGGCGAACAGAAAGGGTGTCAACCTTAGCGTGAAGGACGCGGTCGAGCAAGATTGAGTTGGTGACTCTGAGGATGCTCGACCGCGTGATTGAGCAAGCACGCGAGGAAGAAATATTTTCACGTGAAGATACGCCGACCGTCCTGCGCGTTGAAGCGGCGTTTCTGTATCACGCCGGGCTGTCGTATCGGCGCGTCGAGCGGGGAGCCGGGCGCTCACACGAGGCCGTGCGCCAGTGGTATCACCGATTAGCGAACCTATTTGAACCCCAGCTACCCATGCGACGGTGGCAGTCGATGAAACGAAAGTCAGCGTCGAAGACAACGAGGTGTCCGTCTGGGCGGCCGTCGATGTGGACACCTTCGAAGTCGTCCACATCGAGGTGTCTCCTGACCGATCCGACCTTGATGCGTTGCTGTTCATCAAGCAAGTGCTGAAGCGGTGTCGTGGCCAGCCGGTGATCGTTGTCGATCGCGGCCCGTGGTACAACTGGGCGCTCGACAACCTCGATCTCTACGAATCACGCCGGGAAACGTGGGGGAACGGTCACTTGTCGAAGCCTGGTTCGGCCTCTTCAAATACCGAACCGGGCTCTTCTATAGCCGGTTCCCCACTACAGCTCCTGGAAATCCGTCGAACGCTGGGCCAGAGTCTTCGCCGCAATCCACAATGCCATCACCCAACCTTGACACCCTTATAGACGGTGGTTGTGTTTAGTTAAGTACGAAAAGGGATAGGAAAATTTCTTGGTGCCTATGCCAGAAAACGCCCGCATCAGCGGACATAGAGACTGGATCGACTTGGAGTTTGTGGAGCGCGAGCGGACACCCGACCCAGCGCTGGCGCTCGGTATTCAATCGCACGTTGCGGGACTGTCGCTGTCGAATACAGTTGGGTTACTCGAAGACTTGAATGTCCAGCGCAGTCGGAAAGCGATCCACGATTGGGTCCAGAAAGCCGAACTACAGCCCGAGGCCGGCCAGAACCCGAATCACGTCATGCTCGACGAGACGGTGATTCGGATAAACGACAAGCAATACTGGCTGTATGCCGCCGCCGATCCTGAGGCAAATCACTTGCTGCACGTGCGGTTGTTTTCGACGATTACCACCGCACTCACGGAGATGTTCCTTCAGGAACTCCGCGAGAAACACGACGTCAAAACCGCCGTGTTTCGCGTCTATGGGGCCCAACATCTCCAAACTGCACTCCGCCAGGTAAAACTCCGATTTCAGATAGGACGCCAGGGAAAATTGGAACGTTGTCGAACGGATTTTCGGAGAACTCAAGTGCCGCAACTCGCCGTTATCGACCTGCTCCAACCTGTTGAACCGGAATCATGGCTTCAGGCCTTCGCTTGCTGGCGCAACGCTACTAACTAAACGCGACCTGAGTTCCTGGGGAAACTTCTTAACTGGCGGCATTAGTAAAGAATAACGTGCCACGCACAACGGCGTTTGAGACCGTGGTACATCAAATACCAATCCGACAATGCAGGACCTATTACTTGGTTTCTACGGAGACGATTTTACTGGTTCGACGGATGCTATGGACGCCCTCGCGAGAAATGGGATTGAGACAGTCCTCTTCTTGTCGCCCCCAGACAAGAGTGACCTAAACCGACTTGACGAAGTTCAAGTGGTGGGTATTGCCGGGAGGAGTCGTTCAATGAATCCCACCGAGATGGAAGACGAACTCGGGTCGGCCTTCAACGCGCTCTCGTTGATGGGGGCACCGCTACTCCACTACAAGATTTGTTCGACATTCGACTCCTCGCCGAACATCGGGAGTATCGGGAAAGCAATCGACCTTGGAGCCAAAGCGTTCGACACATCGACTGTGCCATTGCTGCCTGGTGCCCCACCGCTCGGGCGGTACGTCCTCTTTGGAAATATGTTTGCCGAGTACAACGGGGACATCTATCGTCTTGACCGACATCCAACAATGAGCGATCACCCAGTCACCCCGATGGACGAGAGTGACTTGTTACGACACCTGTCAAAGCAGACGGACAGAGAGATGGACCTTATCGATGTCAGCCAACTCCGAGACGCCCCCATTGAGGCTTACCGCGAGAAGCAAGACGAGGCCGATATCACCTTTTTCGACGCACTCGACCGATCGGACCTCACACGCGCTGGTAAGGCCATCTGGAAGGAACACAGCGAGGATATGGCGGCCACGCCTGAGTTCATCGTCGGATCCTCGGGTGTCGAGTACGCCCTTGCGTCCCACTGGGAGACAGAGGACTTCGTTTCAGAGACGTCCGATTTCACCGAACTTGAACCAGTCTATCAGACTGTCGTCATGTCGGGGAGCGCATCCCTAGTGACGGACATCCAAATTTCGGCGGCCGCGGATCACGGATTTAGGAAGGTCCGTCTTGAGACAGAGCGACTTGTTGACCCCGACGAGCGGGACGCTGAACGTGAACGCGTGGTCGCGGACGCCGGCCAGTCGCTGGACCACGGTGAGAGCGTGGTGATATACACTGCGAGAGGGCCCGACGACCAGAGGATCGAACGCACCACGGCAATCGCCGAGGAAATGTGCGTTCAACCGGGTGACGTCGGACGGCGCATCGGGACAGTGCAAGGGGAAATCCTTAGCAAACTTGTCGTTGACCACGATCTATCGAGGGTCTGTATCGCCGGCGGGGACACGTGCGGGCACGCGACGCCCATGCTCGGTATCACGGCGGTCCGAACCCGGTATCCACTCGCACCCGGTAGCCCGGTTTGTGATGCGCTCAACTGCGACCTTGTGGATGATAATCTGCAGGTGGCTCTGAAAGGTGGTCAGCTTGGCGGTTCCGACTACTTTGTCAAAATCCTCGAAGGCAGCAAGTACTGCGACGATCAGAGCAGCTGATCACAGGTACCAGTTCGTGCCCGAGCGGTCGAAATCTGGCCCGACCCATCTCTATCTGAACGGCACTTTTTGATTCTGGTGAGTCCGATGTTATGTGACTGTTCGAAATAGCTACCGCATTATCCTCTAGAAGTTATCTTATAATATTTATATATAAGTTGTCAATATATGAGTCAATACTCGAGTTTCAACTCAAGTTAGTTTGCCGTTCCGAGAAGGCTGTCGGTCGACCCGATCGTCGGAAAGGCGGTGTGCCGGTCCTGAGATGGTGAGGGCCGCGGATGGTCCATCCTCGTTGACAATCGGGACGCCTATTGCCCAGAGGTTTTCGATGTATTTCTCGTCATTGAAGGCGAGGTTACGGTCGCGGATCGCCTACCTGCTACTGTCGCATGCATTGGGAAACGCTTGCCTATCTCGGTATCGGCGATGACTCCGCAATTCTCCAGCTTTCGGTGGATACAGACCGAATCTCCCAACTCCTCAATGAACAGGTTCGCGCGCTCTTCGGTCTCGATGGCGAGCTCTTCGATATGCGGTTCGGAGACGTCCGCAAGATCGGTCCGGTACCGAACGCCGTTCCCGAACCGCAGGAACTCCGTGCTCAGCTGGATTTGTTGCCCATTACTCACGACGAAATCCTGCTCTTCAAGTGTTTTCACGTGCCTATGGGCCGTGCTCATGGCGATGTCCAGTGCCTCCGAGATCTCGGTTAATTGTGCTCCGTCCTACTGATGGAGAAAGTTGTCGACCGCCAGCATTGTGTTTCCCGCTCTGACTGTCGATGTTTCGACTTCGTCACCCATCGTGCAACCCAGTAGATTTCATATGTGCTTAGAATTTCCGGAAGATAGAATCAAATCATAATAATAGATATTTTGAGGCTATCGGAATCTTGTTTAGTTAGTGGTATTGTGCCAGCGAGCGAAGGTTTGAAGCCATGATTCGGCGGTTTCGGGTCCACGTGACTGAAGCAGTTCAAGAATGACGACGTTCGGCGCTTGAGTTCTCCGAAAGATCCGTTCGACAATCGCTTTGCGACTCCGACCGACACCCCAGGCTTCGAGCAATTCGACGGAATTCGATAGCGATAGTCCCGAAACGTGCGATTGAATACTCAACGCCATCGCTGGCTCGGATGTCTGTTCGCGCTCGACAAAGTCCAAATCGATCCAGTTTCTATGTCCGCTGAGGCGGCCAATTTCTGGCATGGACATCAAGAAATCCGTCCGCCTCACCTTTCACGCTTAACTAAACACGATTTCTCCGACGAAGCTAATTTATATCTGTCTGGGAAACGTCGTTGGTGTAAAGTCAATATGAGAACTGTCTTTCCCACAGGAACGACGCTTTACTAGCCAGAAGACGCTGCCAACGGGTACACGCTTTTTCCGCAAAAAGTGGATAATGGGCCAGGTGCGGTACTGATTGATATGAATGGAAAGATCATCAATCAATGGACATTCGATACTGGAAACGTGAATGGTTCTGTTTCCCGAGTTGAGCTTCTTAAGAACAGGCACGTTGCTGTTCTCATGGGTGGTGGGTGGTCAGATCCGACCGGAGTCCAAGAGTACGACTGGGATAGCGGTCTGGTCTCGGAGTACCTTGTTCCGTCTGGCTATCGAACCCATCACGACTTCGATAAGAAATCGAACGGTAACTGGTTATTCATTTGCTATGAGAGCGTTCCCGAAGAGAACCGAAAGATGGCTCAGCACCCTCGTCGACGAGAGGAACTGTACTCTGATGTCATCTTGGAAGTGACGCCAGATAAGGAGATCGTCTGGGAATACGTTCACGAAACCGGAAATTCAAACCGATCACATCGATATCCTTACGATTACTGTCCAGCGCTACAAAAACTGGAATCCCCCCGAAGAATGCCCAGTGTCTCCACCGGAATCCATGCGAGTAGAGCGATAACGACTCCGGAAGGCGTAGCATCCCTAAGGACAGATATCCACCTCGTTGTCGTCGTGCAAGTCATAGAATAACTCTCCGAACATTTAGCGCCGAATCCCTTGGTGCGTGAATCGGGGAACGAGGGTAGAGAGACTGGAGTGGACTGGAGTGTATCAAGCACGCTAGGATGACTGGCCGGAGTGTCGTGAGGGTATCTTGAAGTAGCTCGCACATATGCTCCAGACGGATATGCTCGTAGAAAGTTACGTCCGGACGCGTCAGTCGTTAGTTGAAAAACAGACTGTCAAGAACAATCATGTCGAACCAGTCAGAGGCCGCAGATCAGCGCTCGAACATGAAATCGTCCAGAGACTCCAGTTTCCAATCGTCGAGGACATCACCCGGGGCATCGGGAAATCCATTGACGCCTTTCCAACTTGCTAATTGATGGATACGATCGGGTTCGTGAGCTTCGAACGAGAATCCATCGAGGTCACCGTCACACAGTACCTCGTCGAGCCCATGGTCCTGAAGGTCCTGAACCGCGGCGGAGCGAAAGCGCGCGGCGACATTTGCGTCATCGGTGGCACGGTTCACGAGTTCGTTGGGATCATCCGCTAGGTGGAAGAGTTGTTCGCGATCGCCGTTCGCCAGCCAGATGTACTTCCATTCGCCCTCCCGTACCATAATCTTGAACTGACGGGTCCTAGGTTCTCCGTAGTATCCCAGCAGTCGCTCCCGCGGTTCGATTTCGTCGTTCAGGAGACCGAGTACGTCGATACCATCGCGAGTCTCTCCCTCCCCTGCCACTCGGGTGGCGATACCGAAGAGATCAGTCAGGCAGACTAGGTCATCATTGCGTTCGCCTGCTGGGACCTCGCCGGGCCACGAAACGACGAAGGGGACGTTCGCCGACTGTTCGAAGAACGACTCTTTCTGCCAGGCGTGATGATCGCCGAGGTGCTCACCGTGGTCGGAGAAAAAGCAGACGACCGTGTTTTCGCGGTTACCCGTTTCTTCAAGAGCGTCGAGCACACGCCCGAGACACTGGTCGATGTATGAGATCTCCCCATAATAGCGCGCCCGAAGCGTCCGCACCCGCAGATCGTCGACCGGTTCGTCCCCATCGGATGCCCAGATGAGATAGTTCATCCACGGGATTTGCTCATCCATGTGGTCGACGTCGATATCACCGCGGATGGGTAATCGCATCTCGTCAGGATCATACATTCGGTTGAACGGCACGGGCGGAGCCAGTGGCGGATGGGGGCCGATGAACGAGAGGAACCCGAAGAATGGACGATCGTCGTCCTGTTCGATCAGGTCGATCGCCCGGTCGGCAGCCCAGTTCTCCACAGTTACCTCAGCCGGTAACGGACTCATCTGTGGCATATAGTACATTTCGGTCCGTTCGCCGTGAGGCTGTTCGAGGAAGTCGTACTCGGGATATTCGTCAGCGAGGAAAGACCCGTATGCGTCTCGTTCCTTGCGGTTCTCGACAGTATTGTACAGCTCTTCGCTGCGGAGGTGTGTCTCGTACCCGAGGTCCTCGTAGGTGGGTTTCGTATGGAACTTGCCGACGCCGAAGGTCCGGTATCCCCGTTCTCGCATCGCACGAGGCAGATAAGTGCCCGCCCGCTCTTCGACGGTTTCGTCGGTAGGGCCCGGACCGCCGTTCGCATAGTAGTCGGTCGTGGGGGGCTCACAGCCCGTTCGTATGTTGTACCGGGCAGGAACACACACGGGCGTTTGCGAATAGGCATTTGTGAAGGCAACGCCGGACTCCACGAGTCGATCGAAGTTCGGTGTATGGACCGAGTCGTTCCCCAACGCACCGATCGTGTCGGCACGTTGCTGGTCAGTCATCACGAACAGGACGTTCGGCCGCTGATCGGGCATACAAAATGTACATAACTGTACTAGATAATAGTTGTGATCACTCCTCGACACGGTGTGTCAGCTTGTGATACCGTTGGATGAGAGACTGTCCACATCTCCGCGCGTCTCCATTCGACTAGGGGTGGACATTATGGAATGAGAACACGGGATCTCTCAGCTAGACGAGTGAATGTCGCCATGTCGTTGTCCCCATCGCTTCGTCTAGACCGGTAATATCGGCAGGCTTATGTTAACGTATATCAAATTAAGATTAGGATGAAATCTGAAACCGATGCTCCGGTGAAAGCGACCCGAGTTAGTATGGACATCGTTCAATTGTTGCGGGAACTAGATGGAGCGACGACGATGGAGGTCGCAAACCAGCTCGGCCTCCCACGGAGTACGGCCTATGATCACCTGAGGACGTTAGAGAAATTGGAACTGGTTGTCAACGACGATGGCATGTACAAGGTGGGAACGAAGTTTCTCGAGTTCGGTGGGTATGCCCGCAAAAAGAAGAAGATATTTGAGATCGGCAAGCCGGAATTGCAGGAACTAGCAGAAGATACAGGAGAGAACGCCAATCTGATGATCGAAGAACACGGGCGGGGCGTGTTCCTCTTCACCGCGGAGGGGGAGAACGCCGTCGAACTCGACACCCACCACGGATATCGTGTCCATCTCCAGACGACTGCACTCGGCAAAGCGATGATGGCTCACATGGATGAAGATCATGTCCGCGAAATTCTTGAACGGCACGGCATGCCGGCGATCACGGATAATACGGTCACCGACGAGGAGAAATTATTCAAACAGTTCAACGAAATTCGTGAGCAAGGCTATGCGGTGGACTTCGAAGAGCGCGTGCGCAGGATGCGCTGTATTGCCGCACCGATACTGGACGACAGCGACAGAGCACGGGGGGCCGTCTCTATCTCGGGCCCGAAGACTCGTATGCTGGGCCAGCGCTTCGAGGACGAGATCCCACAGAAGGTGATCCGGGCGGCCAACGTTATCGAAGTCAATATGAACTACGCTTGATCTGACAGCCGTTCAGATCCTATGTATTCCCCGTGCTTCGTAGGAAAAGAACGGGATCAGCGGTGTATTCCTCTTCTTGACTTCGTGCGAAGTCACGGCCAGACTGCCCCCCACACGCTGACTTGGCACAACTGGACGCCAGGGTTATTCCGGAAGGGGGTCCATATGCCCGAGCAGTTCTAGACGTTCCTCTGGGACCACGTCCACACAACGGCCGGCCGCTATCGCGTGAAGGTTGACGCGTAGGATGTCGTCAACAAGGCTGTCGCCGACGAGGGCTTGATACGAGGGAGTCATTGTTACTAGGCGCTCGGTGAGGAGTTCCTCGCCCTGGCGTTCACATGAGCTGACGAGTTCGCACCCGAGGCCAATCCGTACTATAACGACTACGGCACCGATGTGGTTAATGAGAAGTCGGACCGCCGTCCGCGATCTCGTCTTGCGGTTGCTCAACCGCGACGTCCCCATCTACGGCGTCGGCCCCCAGCTGCATATCACCCACAGGGAACGCACCCCTGAGTTCGTCGCCGAGAACGTCTGGCGATTCAGGAGTTGGGGCTGGACATCCAGATCATCGAGCTGGACATCGCTTATCTGCCCACGGAGGATCTCAGCGACGTCAAGGCCACCTGGGAGTTTCTATCGCGTATCGGTGAGGTGTGTCTCGACGAGGCCAACGGTATGTTTGTCGTCTGGTGCATACGCGACTCCGAATTGTGGATCACCGAGTGGTTCTCCGACCTGAGTGACTCTTGGCTGTTCGACGCCCACAACGATCCCAAACCGGCCTACCACATGATAAATGAGACGTTGCCAACACACTAATGGGACGGTTCGAATAGGAACTGGGGACCTGGCCGAAGACTGTCCTGACGCTGTGGACTGGGTCTATATTCAGAGTTCGACGCGCTGACCCGTATTGCCGGATTCGTAGGTCGACATCATCGCCCGTATGTCGGTAAGTCCGTGTTCGCCGTCAGGGGCGATCTCCATGTCAGTGAGCACGCCAGTCGCGAAGTAGTCAAACTCCTCAATCATCTCGGAGGGCTCCTCTACCCCTACGCTCTCTTCTTCGCCGCCAGCGCAGACGGTGATCCGTCGGTCGCCGTCGATTGCGAACGGTTGGTCGATCCGAATGCGACCGTGGGTGCCGCCGACCTCAAAGTAGTTGTCGGCGGCGACTCGGTAGCCAGTGTCGCAGTGGGCGACCGGCCCTTCGGGGAACTGCATAGTGAACGCGCAGTACTCTTCGAGGCCATCGAACTCTGGGGGGCCCTCGACCATCGTTGCTTGGACTGCAATTGGGTCCGCGTCGAGGACGAACCTCGACGTGTTGAGTGGGTAGACGCCCAGGTCCATCAACGGGCCGCCGCCCGCTAAGTCCGGATTCAGACGCCACTGGTCCATCTTTCCGCCGGTCGCAACCAGGTTGTTGGAGAACGCGCCCCGCGTGTGTACCGGTTCACCGATGGCTCCGTCCTGCACCAGATCACGGACATACCGGACCGACCGAGCTGTATGCATCCGATAGGCAGTCATTAGTTCGACGCCCGCCTCTTTACAGACTCCGACACACCGTTCGGCTCGCTCGACGGTCGCTTCCAGCGGTTTCTCGCAGAGGACGTCCTTGCCGAACTCCGCCGCCGCCTCGACGTGGGGGAGATGGAGGGCGTTCGGCGTCACGACGTAAACAGCGTCGTAGGCGTCGAGCGCCTTGCCGTCGGCGTAGTCATCGTATGTTAGGGCATGGTCAACGTCGTTTTCGTCGGCGACCCGTTCGGCCTTCTCCCCGCCGCCACTGACGACCATGGTCGTCTCGCAGTGCTTTGACTTCTCGATAGCCGGGATGGCGACGTCCCGGCCGAACCATCCCAAGCCGATAACCGCGAAGCGGACCGGACCGCCCTCGACGGATCGCTCCCAATCACGCTCGATGAACTCACTTGGTAGTTTGATCTCCATACTAGAACGAATAAGCTGACCAATATAAAGGGGTGCGGTAGCAGAACGCACAGCCTCATCTCTGCGTTACTGTCAACATGTAGTTCCGCTTATCACGATGTGACATGATACCGTGGCCGCCGAACTAAGGCAGGAGTGCGCACCGGATATTGCGGGAAATGTTCCACGACAGGCACATCAGCGTGGGTCGATGCAATCTCCAATGTTCTATGAGTGCCACGACACCCACAATCTCAGCGAGTTTTTCGCTCGGGGTGGAACTGCGCTGCAGCAGCCGTCAACTACACTGAGGGGACGGAGGATACGCGGGGCGGTTTCTTCGCGGAGCTGGTCGACGGTGGCGGCGAGTGTCTGGTTACGGTCGAGACCTGGCGAATCACCGAGGCCGACGCCTGGGAGTCGGACACGTTCGAGACGTCGTTCAGTCTGGTGACTACGCACCAGGAACACTACGACGCAAGACAGGC
This sequence comes from Halocatena marina, assembly GCF_023276375.1. GTDB lineage: Archaea > Halobacteriota > Halobacteria > Halobacteriales > Haloarculaceae > Halocatena > Halocatena marina. The sequence goes on from NZ_JALLPK010000003.1 coordinate 305,515, forward strand.
GCCCGACGGGTGGACCGAAGTCGGATTCGACGACGGGGACTGGCGTTCTGCCGTAGCAGTCGGTGGGACGCACTGGGACGGCACTGATGCCCAGTCAGTGTCAGCAGTCCCCCGGTGGAATCACCTCATTGAACGGAATAACCCGGAGATAGGGACGAATCAATGTACGCTCGATCGTATAAAGGGAAACAGCCGGCAAATTCGAGAACCGCTGTTTTGTAACTCTCGAAACGTAACTAGACACTACTGTATCATTGAGAATAGTGGCCTCGTCACCGCGTCATTGTTTCCCATTGTTCCCGCGGGATCCGGTGTTTGAGCGGCTCGCCCGCTGCGAAACGTTCGATGTCGTCGACTACGGCCGCAGCAAGCGGCGGGCGAATTTGCGAGCCTCCAACGTGCGGCGTCAGCAGAACGTTCTCGAGACTGCGGAGTTCGTGTTCTTCGGGGAGCGGTTCTTCGTGATGCACGTCGAGCACCGCAGAGAGACGACCGGAGCGCAACTCCTTGAGGAGTGGCTCTTCCTCGACGATCTCCGCGCGGGCAGTATTGACCAGTAGTCCACCATCAGGGATCGTCGAGAGGTGTTCGGCATCAATCATCCCTTCCGTTTCAGGGGTGCGCGCAGCGTGGATAGACACGATCTCGGCGTTGAGCGCTGTATCGAGGTCCACGAACGTCGCAAACGGGTAGTCTTCCAGAACCGATTTATTTACGTACGGATCATAGACACGGACGTTCGGTTCGAACGGGACCAAGTGCTCGATCAATTTGTGGCCGATGGTTCCGAGACCGACGAGACTGATCGTCGCGTCGTACAAGGTATTAATCTCGTGATCGGCCCTGTTCCATTCTCCCGAGTGCATACTGGTGTCCAACGCTGAAATCGCGCGTCGCTCCGCGAGTAACGCGGCGATAGTGTGTTCGGCCGTGTGGTCGGCCATGACGTCGTTCGCGCTTACGACCGGAATTCTGTCCTCGTAGACATCCCGAGAGGCGATATCTGCGACAGTACCACCCGCATGTGCCAGCAATCTCAGGTTGTCGGCACCTGAGAGGACGGTCCCCGTTACTTGCGTGCTCCCCCATCCCGTAATCAATACGTCGGCGCCTTTCACGCGTTTCCGGAGTTCTGCTTCGGTATAGTTTTCGGTTGTCTCGTTCCACGTTACCGTTCCAATAGACGTGAGTCGGTCGCGAACGGCTGGGGGAAAAAAGTCGGTGCAAAGACCGGTGTCAGGCATCGCGACGTGAATCCGCATAATCATGTTCCCGAAGCCAATCTAATAAACCTACCGCGATACAGCGTCGTCCGTTTTCTTTACTTGACTGTGGCAACGAATCACGGAACCGCTCTGGAGAGGGACTCGCGTTCCGCCCGAACAGCTGTCTCGTAGTCTGCCGTCGGGTCGACGAACTCCATCTCGAGGTATCCGTCGAACCCGTTCTGGTCGAACACCGCTACAACCAAGTAAGCTCCCCAAAGGGGGACCGCCGTCGACTCCCTTGCTCCCGTGTGGCCTGGAGGTGAACGTTGTTCGATATAGGGGCTAACTTGTCTGCTTCGAGAAGACGTCGTGCACCCTCTCCTCGGATGGTAACTGTCCAGGCGTGTTTCTCGACAGACACGCCCAGTCTTCGATCGACCGCACGTCGACTAACAAACTAAGCTTTGCACGTTGAAGTAGGAGCGTGACGTAGGCGGACGCAAAGACGGATGATACCGATCACGGACTTCCTGTCATGTACGCACGTGTTCGACGAGTTCGACTCGCTCGACTGACTATCTTTCGACAGTTACTAAAATCGGAATCTCCGCCACTACTGTCAACACCGACGTGCGTCCGTCCTGGTATTTCCACGCTGTCGTATCCCGCCTCAGCGGCCAGTTTGAGCACCTTTTGGATGACCAGTTCTTGCTGGTAATAGTGCATAAGCCGACATCCATACCTGGAGACCAACCCGTGGGCGCTTGAAATCGCATTTCTCAAACTGTGGTGAGATGAGTCATCAAACCATTCGGTACACTTATTCCATCCAGATGTCTTCCTCTTCTTCGAGGATATTCGCCATCACTTGGTCCCAGTCAGCTTGTGACCCGCTGCTCTCGATAATGTCCTCGATCACGCCGGGACCCTCCAACTCCATGAACCCGAACACATGTCCGTCTTTCTCGAAGACAGAGTACGTCTCGAGGTCCGCGTCGGAGTCGAGATATGTTCGTTCGAGGCGGTCAGGCACGTTTTTGTGTTCCTCGCGGTATTTTTTTGCTATCTCGATCGGATCTGGAGATGGAACGCAATTCGCGCCATCTACTGGAGATGACTCCACGACAATATAATACTCTGCAGTCTTCGTGATTTGAAAGGATCATACAGGCCGTTCGACCATAGATTCATCGGCACAGCGGTAGCGAGGGCAAAGCCCACGACTCCACAGTAGCTGCTGACGTAGTCCAGCGTCGATTCTCGTTGTTGTCGTTGGTTCGGTCTGGTCGAGACAGCCGAGGACTTCCAGCGAGTTTTCCCCCACGCTTTCGACAACGAGTTTGCTCCGGCCAGTGCGAATACCACGAACTCGTGAGGGCTATCAGTTTTATCTGGTGCCCAACCGCGTATCGCGGATTACCTCGCTCACCTGCCGGTGAAAACTTACCGTCGCCGCTGGCGACGATTTGTAGAATAGGTTGCTCCGAGCGGCATTTATGAAGTGGTATCGCGAAGTCACCGGTATTACCGTTACTATGTCTATCTAGTCACAAATAATTTATGATACTTGACCCATCGGATTACAATACTACTACTGTAATCCGACTCTAGTTTCATCCATACTTGGCTACTTTTTTGCCATCATCGGAATCACGATCGTATTGGTTCGCCCCCTGTACCGATAATACCGGCCAAATCCAAACACTGGTGAATCTATCGGCTCTGGCTATCATATCTCCGTTAGTGAATAGAATCTCTCCTAAAGAAGCATTCTTGATAGGCAATGTATGCCGGCAATACCGTCAGAATTCGGGATAGATTTGACGTATATTTCAGAGTTAGTCATACTAAGTTACTATCTTCTAGATTCGGAAGAAAATTGTCACGGTTACCTACAGCATTCTCACGGGCAATCACGCCGTAGTGACCTGCGATTACTCCTCTGAGAAGGTGAAGACCGGTTTGATGACTTGCGAGTCGAGAAACGCTTCGAAAGCGGACTTCGGGTCGTCCCGGGAAAAAGATGTATCGATAATCGCTTCTGCGTCGATTGTGTCGTTTTCCATCAACTGTAGGGCCTTTTCGAAGTCTGCCCACTTTGACCCGTACGATGAGTTAATGTCGACCTCTCCCCTGACTACCGGTGACAGTAGCACGTCACTGGGCTCGTTTGGGATTCCAACGATGACGACTTGGCCACCCTTGCGAACGTTCTCGGTTGCCGTTTTGATCCCGCTGTGGTGGCCGGTCGCGTCGAACACGACATCGAAACCGACCCCATCCGTTCGTTCTGCTACTGCGTTCTCAAGACTGTTTGTCTCGATGTCTATTGTGTCGATGCCGAGTCGTTTGAGGGTGGGAAACCGAGACTGGACGTCGTGACTGAGGCCGGATGCGATGACGTTCGCACCCACGGAGTCGGCGATCACCGCCGTCAGCACACCGATCGGGCCGGGACCTTCTACAAGGACGTCGTCGCCTGGTGTAAGGTCTGACTGTGTCAGCACCGCACGTGTGGCGATACTGGTCGGCTCCGTGATCGCTGCTTCCTGCAAGCTGACGCTATCGGGTACGGCGTGGAGGTGCTCGTGTCCGACAGTCACGTAGTCGGCGTAGGCACCGTCACGGTGCATTCCGGTTATCGAAAAATTTTCACAGACGTTCTCTTCACCGCGCTTGCACTGCAGACATTCCCCGCAATGGTGGATCGGCTCCTCAACGACTTTGTCTCCCGGGCCGAATGTGGTCACGTTCGACCCAACCTCTTCGACTCTCCCGGAGTACTCGTGTCCCATCACCCGGGGGATCTGGATCCAGTCGTACCCGCCATCATACTTGTACGCGTGTGCGTCGCTCCCGCAGATCCCCGCTGAGTGAACGCGTACTAATACTTCATCTGGTCCAGGCTTTGGTTGGTCACTTTCCTGTACCTCTACAGACCTCGCTCCTGTTTGCACAATTTGCTTCATAGATCGATGAACCTTCTATTTCATCAGTTTGGGCTTCACCCTTCTGATATATAAATATGAGGGAATAAATGGCTATCGTGTTTAGTTAGTGGCGTTGTGCCATCGAGCGAAGGTTTGAAGCCATGATTTGGCGGTTTCTGGGTTGACGTGACTAAAGCAGTTCGAAGACAACGACGTACGGCGTTTCAGCTCCCGAAAAATCCGTTCGATCGCGTTTCGATTTCCGTGGCGATGCATTTGAAATCGGAATTCAGCTCGTTGCAGTGAAGTTTGGAGATACTGAGCGCCATCGACGAGAAACACGGCGTTCTAGACAACGTGTTTCTCGCAGAGTTCACGGAGGAAGATCTCGGTGAGCGCAGTCATGGTGGTCGAAAAGAGCCCCACGTAAAGCCAATCGTTTGTCTTGGGGTCTCCAGCGGCGTACAACCGTATTGCTGGTCGTTGATCCGAATCACAGTCTCATCGAATTCGACGTGATTTGGGCTCTGGCTCGCGTCGGGCTGTAGATCGGCTTTGTGCACCCAATCATGGACCGCTTTCCGATTCCGTTGGACACACAGGTCTAGAGGAGATCAACGGTATTCGATAGCGATAACCCCGCCAATTGCGATTGAAAACCAGCGCCATCGTCGGTTCGGATGTCCGCTCGCGCTCCACAAACTCCAAATCGGTCCACTCTCGTTGACCGATGAAGTGGGGGATCTCTGGTATAAACCACCAAGAAATTCTCACGCTTCGCTTTTCACACTTAACTAAACACGACCGCAATAAATAGGGAAAATTATTTAAATAGAGGAGCAATCGTGTATCTGTATGTCAAAGGGAGGCAACGAGAAGACACATGCGACACAGCGTCGTTTGCTTGCTACGTTAGGATCGATGGGTGTAGCAGGGAAACCTAGGTGTGGAAGCGGGAACAACACACCGACAGCACGTTCCGGAAGCACACCAACTCCGGGAAGCAACGACGGTGTCGGTAGTGCTACTCCCATCCCGACCAGCGGAGGGGCCGAAACAGTGGAAATAATTAAACCATCCGACGTGGCCAACACTCGATAATGAATTACTACTTCAAACGAGTTGCTCAGGCTGGAATTACACTCATACTGGTGATCACGATTTCATTCGTGATGTATCGCATGATGCCAGGTGGTCCGATACAGTCGCTGATGCAAGAGCGAGTCCTCCAGTGTATAGAGAGCCAGGGCAGCATGGCGGAATGCGATATGGGCCAAATCCGGCGGAGTGTCGAACAACAGGTCAACATTGACCCCAACAAACCAGTACCGGTAGCGTACATTGACTACCTGGAAAAGATACTGCTCCACCAGGACTTCGGTGACTCCACTCAATATCAGGAAGGAGTCTTCAGTATCCTGTTCAAGGCCATGCCGTGGTCGATCTTCATCAGTCTGTACGGGCTGGCACTGGGCTGGACGTTCAACGTCTTCTGGGGCGCGATGCTCGCCTACAAGGAAGGGAAACTGTTCGACAAGGCAGGGACTATTTTCGCAATGATCGGCAACTCGATCCCCTACTATGTGGCCGCCATCATCGCGCTATCGGTCCTTGCGTACCAGCACGGTTTTTTCCCTCAGGGCGGGAGATATCACGAATCACTGAAGTTGTTCTATCTTGGTTGGGACTTCGGACCTCTGCGAATCGGTTGGCTGATCAACGAACCCGATGTCACACCAGGGGTCAACGTTCCGTTCATGGTGAGTGCGGGGTGGTCTGCGGCGCTCCCGATTCTCACGGGCTTCGTCTTGGGGATTAGCGGGCTCGGGATGCGTGGAAACGCTGTCCGTATCATGGAGTCAGACTACATCCGCGTCGCGCGGCTCCGGGGACTCAGCCAGAGCCGAATCGCAAGTCGCTATCTCGCCCGAAACGCTATCCTCCCGCTGTACACGGGATTCATGATCGGTATTGCGGGTATTTTCGGTTCGGGTATCATCACCGAGCGTATCTTCAGCTATCCAGCTGTCGGATGGTATACGTTCGCAGCGCTAGAAACGCGCGACTATCCGCTGCTCATGGGGGCGTTCATCTTCTACACGTCGATCACGCTTGCAGGGATAGTCATCGCGGAGTTTACCTACGGACTCATCGACCCACGCGCAGGAGGTGGTGACAGTGAAGCTTACTGATTTCGGGATACAGCTCGTAGAGTCGAATCCCGACGAGATGTCGCATCGGAGTGGTATCGAGGAGATGTTCGGCGTCGGTACAGTTGACGAAGAAGACTCCGGAGGGTCGGAGTTGACACGCAGTGAGCGCTACTACCGGCTGATCGATGCGTATGTTCTCGTTCCCTTGCGGATCATGTGGGATGACTGGCGGGCGCGTCTGGGCTTTGCGATCCTGACTTTCTTCGTGTTCATGGCGACAGTGTGGGCACCGATGTACCCGAAGGTCTATCGAAACGACGCGCCTGCTCTCGTTCGCCCGTTTAATCCAGAGTACACGCAGTCTATTCTCCGTTTTTCCGTTGGCGGGTCCACTTTCAACGGCATCGAAGTCTGGAAGTATCCTCTCGGCACCGACGGAGTCGGCAGACCGCTCCTCGCCCGTATCGTCAACGCCGCACCCGATATGGCACAGCTCGTGTTCGCCGGGGCAGTTGTGTCGATCGCCTTTGCCGTGATCATCGGGTGTGCTGCGGGATATTTCCGTGGGACTGTCGACGACGTACTCATGGGACTGACGGACATCGTCCTCACGATCCCCGGCCTCCCTCTTATCATCCTGCTCACGGCGATCATCGAGCCGGATAATATGTTCATTCTGGGGATGCTCCTCGCGATCGATAACTGGCCCGGGCTAGCACGCTCGCTGCGCTCGCAGGTCCTGACCATTCGTGAGGAGTCATATGTCGAAGCAGCGCGCGCGATGGGGATGTCGAAAGGCGACATCTTGGGCAGAGATATTATCCCGCAACTGATGCCGTTCATCATGATCAACGCAGCGGGTGCCGGGAAAGGTGTCATCACGGAGGCTGTCGGTCTCTACTTCCTCGGCTTCCTGCCAGGGGATGCACCCAACTGGGGAAAGATGATGGACAATGCTTGGAATGGGGGCGCGATACAGGATCCGACACTGTTCTACTGGATCCTCGCACCCATGGTTGTTCTCGCTGGGCTGTCGTTCGCGCTCGTAATGCTCGCGCAGGGGATGGACCAACTATTCAATCCCCGGCTCCGAGCCCGCCACGCAAAGACCATTGGCGGCGACGAGGACCTCGACGAACCTGTCGAATAGTCTGACGTTACGCCGGTCTTCCGGTCATTTTCCGTTTCACGGGCATAATGAGTCGTTCTATCTCACCATTCGATTAGTAGTCGAAATTTGTGCCATGTCGGATAGCGATCTGTTCGACTGGTAACGTGGCCCGTCGTTGTGTACCACATGGCTGATTTCCGTCCGATTTGAAATGGATCCACCGACGTCACAATGCGAAATCAGAGTTCTCGACGGACTGCGTATCCAGACACGCGAACAAATACCAGAGCGAATCATTCTGTCGTTAGATGTACCGAGACGAGGAGAATACGGATCAGTATCCCACAGTGAGCGTCGACACGCGTGACGCTCGAAAGTCACACCACAGACTCAGTTTCCCACCCAAGGCCGAGGGCGGAGATGCGCCAGTAGATTTGCGTGTGAATGGGGGCGACGTTGAACGCTGGAACTCACTAGCCAATTGCTGATGACTAAATGTCGGGAATCCACGTTACCCTTCGGGAAACCTATCGTCCTACTCTTTGGAACTATGCGCCTTGACCACTGAGGGCGGCTCCCTCCAGCGAGGCAGTACTACGATTCACCCTCTCCGTCAACGTCCAGCTCGACTGTCACGGAGCCATCCCAGGACGTATCGTCGATGATCGTAGCGTTGGTCGTAGAGGATGTTCCGTCGTAGCTCGCGGTGATCTCGTATTCGCCTTTAAAGCCTTCAGTCGTGTACGTTCCTGAGCTATCTGTTTTCCCGCTGTCGTCAGTCCACCACTCATCGTTGACCAATCGCTGCCATTCCTCGGTGTGTGGGCGTGCACTCCAGTCCTCTCTGTAGAAGGCAGCGCGGTCACGCCAGTGTAGCGGCTGCCACAAGCCCCAGTTACTGAAGCCTGTGACTGCGGGATGGCTGAAGCAGGCGATGAGCAAGTCCCGCGTGTAGTCTGCCTGGAGACGCTCGAATTGCTCCTTGGGAAGTTGTTTATCGAGGTTCTCATCTGTGAAATCGTACTCTGTGAATCGAATGTCGAATCCGTACCGGGCAAATTCGTCTAATCGATCGAGCGCCTCCTCGGGTGGTACTATCGACTTGGGATCGAAGTGACCCATGAACCCGATCCCATCGAGATCGGCATCGTTGTCTTTCAGATACCTCACCATGTCGTGGTATTTTCCACGGATCTCCGCAGTCTGAGCATCGTTGCGAAACGCGGCTTCGTTGATCAGCATCTCGCCGTCAGGGTCGCCTTCGCGAGCTGCATCAAGGAACTCTTTCCATGCGGCAGGGTCTGAATTCAATTGATTCCGCCAGACGCTGTTCAACTTGATCGGGTGGTTGATCACGTCCCAGGTGTCGATATTGTCTTTGAACGTACTAGTTTCAGTTCGAACGTGGTCAGTAAATTCCTGCTGCAGTTCCTCTTTGTCTTCGATAGCGAGTACCTCTTCCGGGCCGGCACGATCCCCCCAGAACCAGAGGAGCGTGTGCGCTTTTGCTTTCAGACCGTGATCGTGAAGCCAGTTAGCAGTTAACCTTGCGACAGTACCCGGCCCACCGACTTCCTCACCCCACGTCAAGACCCACGGAACGAACGCGGGAATTGTCCCTTTATTGAACATATCCTGTGTGTACTGCCGATAATTCCGAATATCGGCATCGGTCCTCCCATCGGGGCGGTTAATGTCGAGAATAGTGGAAAAGTCGACCTTCGATCCGAAATCGAACTCGTGGTCCTGCATCGCGACATCGACGTCCACTCCCTCGATCGTGTCGCCGTTAGTGTCGACTACCTCCACGGTGAGCAGTGCCTTACGCACTTCCTCAATCCGTTCTTTGGCTTCTTCGCGCCAGTCTGCGTTTGGTTCGCGACCATCATACTGTACCTTGAGGTCCCTCTCCGACACATCAGTGGTTTTGAGTTCACCGAGGTCTTGGGATCTGGCACTCGACTCGTCGGTCGACTGCCCCATGGCCGTGCCACCGAAGGCCCCTGCCCCGGTGAGCCCCAGTATTGACAGGAACGGTCTACGGCCCAGTCTATTCGACATGTTTTTTTCACAACGAGGTGACTCCTCCGAATCGCTGTTGCTTTCACGCATCGCGGATATTCTGTTCGGAGAAACAATATAAAAATATATTGTAGGATCTCCATCATACTTGCTAGGGACATGCCCAGAGGACAGCGTCTAAAGCATGTTTGTTCGTCACTGGGTTTGCTGTATGTCACCGGCGGAGTTGGAGATCTCCGGACACCCCGTTAGCTGATCTTCGAAACGTGGTGAAACGAGAGTTGCCATCACGCCAGCGAGTCCGTTGAAGCAGGTCCGCTGTAGCGATTCCGGGACGAACCGGCACAGTAGAACTATGTCCGGCACCCGCTCGTGCTTCGGCAGCCCTGTCATTTCCGACAGTCGCTGTCAGGCAATACCAGGAGAATCAGATTTGGCCCAGTTCAGAACGTCACGTAGGTGTACACCACAAGGCAGACCAATACTGGGGGGGCGACTGCAAGGAACGCGCCCTGTCGCGTTAGTGTGCTCGCTTCGTACACGGCGTTGTACCAGAGGTAAGCAGACAGGAGGATAAACAGGACTGCGACAACGAACGCCGCCTGAAACACGACCGACGAAGTTGCCGAGCCAATGTACAAAAAGAGGTCTTCCACCAGAAGAGTGAGCGTCCCAGTATAGGCCGGGTCACAGACTAAAGCAGCGTTGCACGGATTTGCAGCCCGAAGCGGCACGTATCGACCGAGAGCCAAGCTCATCCCAGCACCGATCATCGGAAGGAATCCCCAGCCAGTCAAGCGAAGTAACAGTTTGAACCGGAGCTGGGCGTTCACAGCTTTTCCGATTCCCCAGAAAATGAGCGTGAACGCGGGCCAGAGTACGAGTGGCACTATCATCTGTACAATAGATAACACGATGATGAGGCTCTCGTAGTGATTAACTTCCATGCCAAGAGTAGTAAAATAGACACCGATCATCTGACCACCAAAGGCCAGTGCTGTCACGAGAATGATTGCAGACTGGGCAGTCATGGTTGGATATTTTATTCGCTCTTCGAAGAACTCATTGGGATTCGCGAACAAGTTTATCGTACGCATGAAAAACTGTATTAGAGAGGACGACTATAATTGTTACGGAGGTCGTGCGACAGGATCTGGCTCACCAGTCGGTTTGCGGTCCAAGGTATCACTCCGTTCGTCGTCGGTGAGTGTAATACCGGTCCGAAGGTGGGTTCAGTGGGAGCCGCGACCTTCAACTCTCGAAAGAACTAATTAGGATTCACCACTGTGATCCCGTATGGGATTCCTCTCTCACCTCTGTTCGGAAATACGAAAACTCCGGATCGTCTTTAGCGCTACTTCTGCTGCGGCGGTTCTGATGCTTTTGTGGTTTCCGTTCGTCGAACCAGGTACCGCAACGTATGCGATCGTGGTGCTGAATCTGGGACTTTCGATTGTTCTCACCGCTGTCAATGGATCCGCTATCTGGGCTTGCAAACAGTGGCGAAAAAAACGGACTGACGAAGTAGTATCCAGCGACAACTGAGTGCGGAGTCGCTTGAAGCCCGACCATGGTTACCAGTAATACTGTAGATATAGACGAAACAACAAAGTTTTATTAGTCTCAAGGGTGAGTGGTGGATTAGCATGGGACTGAAAACGGGTACGTGCGTCCTCACTGTCGGTTCTGATGTCGGTGATTGGCTATGATAGACCAGCAGAGAGCCACCAGAGGCTCAGAAACTACGGATACCATCATTGAAGTGGAAAATGCGTCCGTGGAGTACGATATGTCCGATGGCGTCAGTCGTGTACTCAATGACGTCGATATTTCCATTAACAAAGAAGAGATCGTCGGTGTCGTCGGAGAGTCCGGATCAGGGAAGTCGATGCTTGCCTCAGCGCTGCTGGATGCGGTGCCGGAACCCGGGAAGACAAAAGGAGATATTACCTACTATCCGCCTGATGGCAGGGAACCGGTCAACGTCCTCGAACAGTCGACGAACGAACTCAACCGTTTCCGCTGGGAAGAGGTCGCGATGGTCTTCCAGGGGGCGATGTCTTCGTTCAATCCCACAATGAGCATTCGAGGGCATTTCGAGGAGACAATCGAGGCACACGACATGGAGATGTCCCGACAAATGGACCGGGCACATCAACTCCTCGAAGATCTCCACCTCGACGCGGAGCGGGTTCTGGACTCCTATCCACACGAACTCTCAGGCGGAATGAGCCAGCGGGCCCTCATCGCGCTGAGCCTGCTCCTTGATCCCGAAGTGCTCGTGATGGACGAGCCGACAGCGGCGCTCGACCTGTTGATGCAGCGGTCGATCATCCAACTGCTCGCGGAACTTCAGGAGACGTACGACCTGACCGTTCTGTTTATTACGCACGACTTGCCATTAATAGCGGGACTCGCGGACCGTCTCGCAGTGATGTATGCTTTCGAACTCTTAGAGATCGGGCCTGCTGAGGAGATCATCACTGATGCTGCACACCCGTACACGCGAGCACTGCTTCGGTCTGTTCCAAATCTCGAGACTTCGATCGACGAGATGGACCCTATTTCCGGCGTGAGCCCGGACCCGATGAACGTCCCCGAAGGATGTTCATACCACCCCCGCTGCCCACTTGCTGAGGATAAATGCCGCGAAAACGATCCAGAACTATTCTCAGAGACAGATGATCATCTGGTTGGGTGTTTCTACACAGACGCCTCACGAGAACGGGTTTCCTATACTGTGGATGTCGATGGAGACGAAAGTACAGACGACGTCCAGCTCGACCCGATCGATCAATACGGTGACGCCGACCCTATCGTTTCTCTTGAAGACGTCGAGGTCCACTTCGAAGACAAAGGCTTCATTGACGCGCTCCTCCGGAGGGACACGACGACCGTATACGCGGTCGACGGTGTTGACCTCGATATCTACGAGAATGACGTGGTCGCACTCGTCGGTGAGTCGGGTTGTGGGAAGACCACGCTGGGGAAAACGGCGATCGGTCTCCAAAGACCCACTGGTGGTAACGTCTATTACAACGACCAGGATGTCTGGGTCGCGAAAGACGGCACCGGAAAGATAGATATCCCACACGAAGAGATCCGACGTGCCCTCCAGATCGTCCATCAAGATCCGGGAGAATCACTCAATCCCAACTATACGATCCTCTCCAATCTCGCACGTCCGCTGAAAAAATATCGTCCCGATATCGGGCCAGTGAAACGTAAGTCCATCATCCATCAACTACTCAAGAAGATGGGAATCCAGCCACCCGAGGACTACGCCTCGAGATTCCCACACCAACTCTCTGGTGGAGAGCAACAACGCGTTGCTCTCGGCCGAGCGATCCTCATGCAACCTAATCTCGTTCTCGCCGACGAGGCCGTCTCGGCACTGGACGTCTCGCTTCGAGTCGAAATGATGGACCTGATGCTGGATCTCCAGGAGCAGTTTAATACGTCCTATCTATTCATTTCACACACCTTCGCGAACGCGCGGTACCTGACAAAAAAGGCCGATGGCCGCATCGGCATCATGTATCTCGGGAATCTCGTTGAGATCGGCCCTGTCGACTCCGTTCTCAAGAATCCGAAACACCCCTACACGAAGGCACTTACGGAAGGAACGCCGACATTGGACCCAGAAGAAGCCAAGAAAACCTTGGAGGAAGGCGAAGAGATCCCTATCCGCACAATTGACATCCCCGACGCCGAGAACCCCCCGAGCGGGTGTAACTTCTACACGCGGTGTCCCGAAGTAATCCCGCCCGAAGACATCGACATAGATCAGGACACCTACGCCGAAATCATGGACGTTCGTCTCGCCATCGAGGACCGGACACTCGAAACTGAATCAGTATGGGACGATCTTGGTATCCAACCAGACGAATCAGATCGTCGTAGCGCGGCAACGACGGAGTTCGTCGAGGCGTTACGAAACCGGACCATTGACGTCGACCTGCCAGACCGCCACCGGGAACAGATAGATACCGCGTTCGAACATCTCGCCAACGACGATTGGGAACTGGCGACCGGACAGCTCAGAGAACAGTACGAGAGCGTCTGTGAACGGGACGAACCGACGCTCGATAACGAAACACACCGCGCTGCATGTCACCTCCAGGACGCCCCAGTGGTTGACGTGCCGCCGACTACAGAGGTGAGTAGCGAATGACGGACCCTGTCATTCACCGTGCCACGCGAACCACTGGTTTCAGCAGACAGAGCGACGAATCGCAACACGGAGCCTGATTCGACAATGATAAACGTTCATCGTCGTCGTGGGGAATCGACTGCAAGATTAATTTTCAGAGTTATCAGGGGGTCGTTCCTGCTTTCACTCATCTGTGCGGGAATCCTGTTGACGATTCTCTCGGTTACAGCCATCTCGTGGGTCGCTTCTGGAACGCTGGCGGGCCTGCTTGCTCTCACCGGAATCAACTGGACTGTTGTCGGCGTAGTCGGATTCCTGATCTACAGTTATATTAGCGAGAGATATTAAGCGGCAGCTCGTCTCAGTACCCGACAAATTTCACTACAACAATCAGACTGGAAAAACATGCGTCGAAGATCGTATTTGACGAGTCTCACCACTTCTGGACTCATACTTGGGGGTTGTATCAGAGACCACCGAACAGAGCCCACTGCGTCGCAGATAGACACGCCAACGTTAGTTGCCGAAGACTGGAGACCGGATGACCCGGTCACAACATTTCGGGTGCGGTGGCACGGGCAGTCGGTCGATGCGTTCGACATCACCACGAACGACGGGAAAATACACCAAGCCCCTGAAGGAGAGGAGAACCTCATACTCGCCCTCGGCGTGGAAAATACGGGCTCCCAGAGTCACCGGTTTGTTCCTGATACTATAGAAATAATTGTAAATGCTCAGAGTCACGAACATCAGTTCATTGAATCTGCTGCCCGAACATTTGGCGTCAACGGCATTCAACTTCAGCCTGCGGATACAATATCGGGGTGGCTCGGCTATTCGATTCCGAAGAACGTAACGGAGGCGCGTATTGTCGCAAGGCCTGGGGGCAGCGATCCCGAACTTGACGTCACTTACGAATACGTTGAGGACCGCTCGTTATCGTTCCCGTTCGAGTAACTCGATTTTGCTCGGGATCGAGTCAGAAGTGAACGTGAATTAGAACCCCCGAAAAACAGCAGGTCGTGAGACGTTCGGAAGCGACAACACGATTGCTGTTTCTCACCTAGGTCAGTGGGTGCCCTTCGATCACGATATGGAGCGGATCCGCACATGTTTTCAGAGGGCTCATGGTGACGCTACGCGCTCTGATGGGTTCGTGAATCGTCATGACCTCAAGCAATCGATATGAATGCTATCTGGCCTCCCACATAACATTTTAAAGTATCCTACGCAATCTCTCATCAGGATGCGACTCGATACAGTGGCCGCCGATATCCCGACGAACCGAGACTGGAACGCACACTGGATCTGGACGGGCGATGACCCACGACCGAACAATGCGTACTACTACGTCCGTACCGAATTCGAGCTGGATGAACTGTCTGATTTGACTCTCTACGTCACTGCCGATACTAGGTACAAACTGTTCGTAAACGGCGAGCGCGTCGGCGAGGGTCCGATGCAATCTCAGCCGTTCTACAAGTACTACGACACCTACGATCTCGACGAGTTCCTCGACTCGGGGCGGAACTGTGTCGCAGCGGTGATTAACTACAGCGGGACGATGGAGGATACGCGGGGAGGATTCCTTGCAGAGCTGGCCAACGGCGGCGACGAGCGTCTGGTCACGGACGAGAGCTGGCGGATCACCGAGGCCGATGCTTGGGAGCGGGATACGTTCGAGACGTCGTTCAACCTAGAGACCACGCATCAGGAACACTACGACGCAAGACAGGCGCCCGACGGGTGGACTGAAGTCGGATTCGACGACGGGGACTGGTGTTCTGCCGTAGCAGTCGGTGGGACGCACTGGGACGACAACGGTCCCCGACCAGCACCGGCAGTTCCCCCGTGGACCCATCTCGTCAAACGAGATATCCCGGAGATGAAAAGGAGTCGACGGACGCCAGAGCAGATAGAGGACGTGTCCGAGTGCCTCCACCTAACGAACAGACAGCGGCCGGAGGACCGCTCTATCACGCTCTCTCAATCAGGGAGTTCGGTTACGCACACGACAATCAGCGACGTCGAGGCACTACGTGAGGGAAGAACAGCGACGGTGCAAAACAGCACCGATCATCTGGGGGACCATACCTTCAACGGTGTGTACGACCCCTGTATCGTCCTCGACTTCGGGCGTGTCGTCACGGCGCGGATCGAACTCGAACTTGACGGACCGTCCGGCGGAACGATCGATATCGGCTACGCAGAGCGACTGGTCGACGGTGAGTTCAACAACGCCGTCGCAGGGTCGTTTGCAGACCAGTACGTCATGCGCGGTGACGAAGACGGAGAACGGTTCCGTACGTTCAGCTGGAAGGGGTTTCGCTACGTGAAGCTCCGATTCTCGGACTGCTTCGAGCCGACGGACGTCAGCCTTACCGCCGAGGTGACGCGATATCCGTTCGAGGAACTCGGTGGATTCGAATCCGACGACGAGACACTGAACGACGTCTTCGAGATATCGAGAGAGACGCTCCGGCTCTGCTCGAACGAGAGTATCATGGACACTCCGTGGCGTGAACAGCGACAGTGGCTCGGCGACGCCTCCGCGGTCACCCTCGGTGGAATCTATTCGTGTTTCGGTGACACCGCACTCCCGGCGAAGTTCCTCCGCCAGTCCGGTGCGAACCAACAGGTCACGGGACTCCTCGCAAACGTCACTGACACAGCGAGCCACAACTGGGAGGGGGCGCTTCCCGACTACTCGCTGTGGTGGGTCATCGCGCTGTGGGAGCACTATCGCTACACCGGCGAGGACCACTGGATTCACAACTTCTACCCGCAGGTCCAGAGTGTCGTTCAAGTGTTCGTCCGATACGTGGACGACTCCGGACTGCTCGCAGACGTCCCGTTCTGGCCCATCATGGACTGGGCGGACCTGGACCGTCGTGGCGAGTTCGGTCCGCTGAACGCCCTTTTCTACGGCGCGCTGAAAGCCGTCCGCGAAATGGCGAGGCTCAAAGGCGACGACCACACCGCGGAACTCGCGACGGAACTCAGAGCGGGGATCGCCGAGGGGTTCGAAAAACGACTGTACGACGCGGACCGCGGGTGTCTCGTGGACGCCAACCTTGACGGTCAGCAGGTCGACCACGTGAGCGAACACTGCAACGTGGCGGCGATCCACTTCGGACTCGTCGACGGGGACACCGAGGCCGAGATTATCGACGCGCTCTATGAATCTGAATCGGTGGATTACGTCGAGGCTCAACCCTTCTTCACGACCGTGGTACTCCAGGCGCTCGACGACACGGGGCGGTTCGATCTCGCGCTCGACGTCCTCCGCGAACGGTGGGGCGAGCGAATGGTTGAGCGCGGGTACACCTCGACGCTTGAGGAGTGGACTGAAAACGGAAGCTGGCGAGACGGCGAGTTCTTCGGTATCCCACGCTCGCACTCCCACGCGTGGTCGGCACATCCCGCGGAGTTCCTCGTCCGCAATCTCACCGGGTTCGAGATCATCGAACCGGGCTGTGGCACCGTCGCTTTCGATCCCAAGGAGACCGAATTCGAATACGAGGTCACGATTCCGACGCCCGAGGGTCCGATCCACGTTTCGAGAACTGACGGGAAAGTACGGATCGACGCACCTCCGGCCGTCACAGTAGCGTGACCGGGCGCTCGCGTCAAGACACTCGATAACGCGGGGAACCGAGCTGTCCGGGGCCGCGCGGTCGACATCGGAATCAAAGGGGGCGATGCACCGGCGGTCCGGCCATGTCTGTAATGGAGCGCCGAGCGTATGCCTAGGATGACCACAAAATATAAGTAAATTCTGAAAATTAAGACGGGTATGGCTGACCAGCCGAACGTCCTAGTCGTCTTACCTGATCAGCATCGCGGGATGGCGACAGCCCCTGCGGGCAACACTGACGTTCATACGCCGACGCTCGAACGGCTCGCCGAAGAGGGCGCCCACTGTCCCAACGCCTATGCGAACGTCCCCGTCTGTACGCCCAACCGTGGGTGCTTTCTCACCGGCCAGTATCCCCACGACCACGGCGCTGTCGCGAACGACCTCTCGATGCGATCTGACGTCGAGACGATCGGCGAGACCTTCCAGGACGCGGGGTACAACACAGCCTACGTCGGGAAGTGGCACCTCGACGGCATCCCACGGGACAAGTTCACGCCGCCGGGGCCGCGTCGCCACGGGTTCGACCACTGGGCAGTCTACAACTGCCATGTAGACTTCTTCGGCGGTCACTACTACCGAGACACCTCGGAGAAAGAGCACTTCAACGACTACGAACCGATCGCGTTGACCGACATGGCTCTCGAGTTTCTCGACGAGCAGCGGACCGACGAAGACCCGTTCTGTCTCGTCGTATCACCGCATCCACCTCACGCTCCGTACGAGGACGTACCACAGCGTTATCGCGATCAGTACGATCCCGCCGAGATCGACCTCCGCCCCAACGTCGATACCGACGCGACCGGGGCACCCCAGGATGGCGGTGACCTGGCCGAGGATCTGGCGAACTATTATGCCAACGTGACGGCCGTCGACGAGCAGGTCGGTCGCTTGCTCGACTGGCTGGACGAGGCGGACGAAGCCGACGACACTGTCGTACTCTACACGAGCGACCACGGCGACATGATCTGGTCGCAAGGCTACCACGGGAAAAGCCAGCCCTACGAGGAGTCGATTCACGTCCCCTTCTTCTGTCGATACCCGGAGAAGGTACCGGCGGGGTCGACTCCGGAACAGATCGTGAGCACGGTCGACGTCGCTCCGACTCTCTGTTCGCTCGCTGGCGTCGGCGAATTACCGGACGCACGGGGAGTGGACCTCGCATCCGCGCTTCAAGGGGACAATCAGGAGGGACCGTCTTCGGCGTTCATCGGCCTCCCCAAAACAGTCGATATTTCGGTTGTCAATGATCTCCCGGCGTGGCGCGGTGTCCGCACGGAGCAGTACACCTACGCGCGGCGAGCAGACGGGTCACCCTGGCTGCTCTACGACAACGAGTCCGACCCCTATCAGCAGGAAAACCTCGTCGACACCGAAACGAGTGCGGACCTAGTCACTCAACTGGACGCGGAAGTCGACCGATGGGTCGAACACACGGGGGATCCGGATCTATCCGGGGAGGAATTGCTCGCTGAGCTAGGATTGATCGAGGCGTGGAATCAGCGCGAACGGTCAAGGCACCCAGAGAACCCGCAACTAGTCGAATAGAGCGTTTGCCAATACTTATCAGATGACCTCTAATCGCAGATCTACTCACCTTAGCGGACTACGGCGCTATGATTATTTTGGGGAAAGTCCAGGTCAACAACGGAATTCAACACGAAGAAGTCTTGTTGCTGTCTGATGTGATATCGTGAGAGCACCGCAGGGTATGCCGCTCTAGTATTCAGACTATATATTTGTAAAGAATGTAATTGAATATGAATCTATCCGGCTATGCCGGATCGATCAAAATAACATCTGTACACCTGTTATTTGGTACTAGATCGTCCGATAGACCGTCTAAAGACCGATTTGATTTCTCAACCAGGGAATTACGACTCCTGAAATATTTCCGATAATAACGGAGCGTCCAGCTGGGGATTGAAGAATTCACTCAGCGAGTCTGTGTGAACAATGTTGGTGTCTTCAGCTACAAGGAGACTACGAGTGAGTTCCATTCCATAGAATATGCGCTATGAATATTCTGCTCGCGTCGCCACTATCGGTGATAATGTAACAGAGTTTAATGTTGTCCAGAAGGTGGTTGAAGAACTGATCTACGATTGCGGAGACTTTCCACCGCAAGAATAGTCGGGAGAATTCCCGTTAGAACTTCCGAGCTACCGGTATATATAGTAATGATTTCTACGTTGGCGATATCACTACTAAGGAACGTCACCTCCACGCTGTTCCCGGAAAAGTTCGAAAGGTAATCAAATTGTTGTTGTCGGCATCCCTTAGCGAAACGAGTGAAGGGCAGATACGGCTTGTAGTTCGGGATAAAACGATAGAAACACAGTAGATCTAAGTAGCAGACTTTTTAGCAGTCACGCCGGCTACCGGAAACTGGTGCTATCGATATCAGCTCCATTTTTGACATCCCATGCACGCTTATGGAGAGGTATCCAGTATTCCTCAATTCAGAAACCAGTAAGCCGGTTTCACCTCCAAGAAGAGTTTTGAGGATTTGAGTTCTTACGCAAGTAGCATAGTTATAAAGATATAAGTTACTATTCACTGATTGACCATGTAGATGAGAATAATTTTCGAATACCTATGGAAATAACAAATATATCTGCGACCAAGGTCAGTACGGAATCCTGAGGCGAGTTCGTCGAGTTCCCGCTCGTCACGGTGATGAGCCAGTACGAGGAGTACAACAACGCGGAGGGCAACAACCCGCAGGCCCGCCGCAAATGGATCGGTGGGGAGGCAGATTAATCTCTCTGGGAAGCTGGACACTTGTGACTTTGTACTAGGCGACGTCAACTCCATTCAGTTAAAATTGGGGATAGCTATAAAGGATGCCAGAAGTGATTAGGTACTCTCTCAAAGAACTCACTTTGGAACCACTAAAGCGGAGATCCTGCTAAGACACCGATTAGAGACACTCGACTATCAATATACCAATAATTGAGAGCTACTACTCCGAACAGATCATAATTCAAAATATAATATTATTCATTTATATTTTATTGATGGTAAGTTATATATAAGAGTTAGTATAATTATATCATACCCTATGATAGGGTGATAGTTACCATGGAAGACAGAGATATGGGCAGAGATGAGAGTGAAATCGACTCGATCAAAATTGACCGCCGCGACCTACTAAAGACAGGGCTCATAGCTGGAATCGGTACTATAGGGCTCGGAGCAAATATGACTTCGTCAGTTACCGCTGCTGATATCGGTGAGCAATTCAACAAACAGTCGGTAGCTTCGATTGACACAACAGTGTTCGAAGGGCATAACAGTTCGCCGTGGGGTCAGGAAAAAGTCCTTTCACACGGCGGCTACCAATATACTGCGTACTGGGACGACGACAACTCACTCAACCTCAGTAGGCGTGATCTGAGTAATAACTCAGTTCAAACGATCAACTTTAGCTATACACTCACCGACAATGACAACCACGATAACATCTCGCTGGGTATCAGCCCGAACGACGGCCGTCTGCACCTTGTCTATGACGTGCACGCTGACCCGATAAACTATCAGTACTCGGATGCGGGATTTATCACGAATCCGCCGTCGAATATTTCGACGAGCCAGTTCTCCGGGACAACAGATATGTTCTCCAACTTAAAGGAGGACAGAATAACATATCCGCGGTTTTTTAACGATAATACGGACAAGCTCTATCTCGTCTATCGGATGGACGGGTCCGGAGACGGTGACACGTTACTGCACACTCACGACGCGAGAAGTAATGACTGGACGCGTGAGGGTAAGGTCATAGATCGCTCTGGGACGTTCAGCGGTTGGAACGGCGGCCACGATACTCGAAACGCGTATCTCCACGGTATGACCTTTGACGACAACGATCGTTTGCACACGACATGGGTCTACCGAGAGGTGGCCAGCACAATAGCGAGTAACCACGACATCCACTACGCGTATAGCGACGATTACGGTACCACGTGGAAAAACGACAATGGCAACGTAATTGGTGATCTCTCGGCTAACGACCCGATCGATATCAACGACCCGTCTAAGGTGATAGACGTTCCGACGTACTCGTTCATCATTAACGCTGGTCAAATGGCCTTGGACGCTGACAATCAGCCACACATATTCACCTACCGTTCGCTATTCCGATCGCCGTCTCACGACAGGGACACACACTACATCCACTACTGGCGGTCGACCGACGGCTCCTGGAACAGCCAATATATCGACAATACAGAAATATTCCTTCAAAAGCGGACAGTGAGTACCTTCAACCGTGATCCTATTCTATTCGACGACAACAATAACGCCCACATCTATGTATCGGTTGATCAGAAGCTGTTCGGCGCGGTGGCGACGTCGTCGTCTGGCTGGTCCGATTGGCGGACCTATGTCCTCGACGCGGGGACTATCGTCGGGCGGGGCGGCCGTCGCTACGACAAACAACGCTGGGAACAGGATAACGTACTCTCCATCCCACTTATTCAACCGAATGGTCAGGGGGGACACTATTACAAGCTAAAAGATTACAAACTAGAAGCGACGATCGCACCAGACACTCCCACTCTTTCGACCGGGGATGAAGGCGCGGCCGGGATCGAACTGGACTGGAACCACGCACGAAGAGCCAAAAGCTACACGATTTACCGACGTGAGGCGGGGACGAGCAGTTGGAACACCATCGAAAGCGGCTTCAGCGAAGCGTCGTTCGTCAGTGATTACACGGATATCAGTGTGACCCCGGGCACTGACTACGAGTACAAGGTCACAGCAGTCAACAGCGCAGGAAGCGCCGATTCGAACACGGTGAGCGCGACAGCGGACGCAGGTATCGTCATCGAGGACACCTTCACGATAGTGAATGAGAAGACAGGATTCTGTTTCCGGATCAAGGACACGGGGAATTACTACATGTGGCGGGTTAATGCCAAAAAGAGCAGAGGTCCCTACCTCCGGCCCCACGTCAAATCCGGCGGGAGTTTCTCGCTTCTGGGCGAGATCGACATCAGCAATGAGATGGGTTCGTCGCCAAACAAGATCAAGATCGAAGCCAAAAACTCGTCAATTACGACTTGGATCAACGGGACGCAGGTCGACCAACGGACGGACTCGACGTTCGGTCCGGGCGGGACCATCGGCTATCGCCAGGTCTTCGACGAGCACGCCAACCATCACGACCTGACGGTGACGGACCTACGCGGGGAGACCGTATACGAGGACTCGTTTGACCGGACTGACAATCCACACTTCGATGCCGGGTATTGCAACGGTGCTGCGCTCATCCTTGATGGAACCGGACTCGTTCAATTGACCGAGCAGTGGGACGATTACGTGTTCGAGACGGACTTCGATATCGTGAAACGGAATGCAGGGATCTGTTTCCGAATCCAAGATACCGACAACCTGTACATGTGGCAGGTAAACAGGGATTCGTACAAGGAGAACGGTTCAATCCTTCAGCCCCACGTAAAACAGGGCGGCAGTTGGATGATCCTTGATAACTTCGACATCAGTTCCGAGATGGGGAGCCCCCCGAACACTATCAAAATCGAGGCGAACGGGTCGACGATCACGACGTGGATTAACGGTACTCAAGTTGACCACCGCAGCGATTCGACGTTCTCATCCGGAACGATCGGTTTCAGGGAGTCTTCCACCGAACGAGCGGAGTTCGATGACCTTACCGTAACGGACCTGAAAACAGCAACGTTGTTCACGGACACGTTCGGAGCACCGGGAGTAGCGAACTTTAACGGAGGTGACAACGTGGCCAATTACCTAGACCTAGCTGGTACGGGGACCGTCCAACTGACGGAGTGAACTAGCCCACCTTACCGCTCGCCTGAGGGGTCATGCTTGAAGATGGGGCTTCCTGATTCCACAGCGCGTTTTGAAAACACAGGTGTTCGTTGGAGCGTCCCGTTCATCCAGCTTCGAGACCGCGAAAACTACTGTTCCACGCCGCATTCGCGTCTCTATCCGCTTCAAACTCCAGACGATGCAAGAATATTCAGGGATCTACAGCAGTATCTCGGTGCAGGAACTTGCCCCACGCCATCCCTACCCGATTCTACGAGTTGCCCGGTGGTTCAACCAACCCTTCGCATCCAGATTCATCGACGCCATGAGGTCGTATTCTCGGGCTTAGTAGTTCGAAAGCTTGTGCAGGAAGTTAGGACACTTGGATTTCAGATCAGCGTAACGACTATAGAGTTGATGGTTACGGTATCTGGAATTTGCTCAGAGATGGGAGCTGAACTGGGTTCAATACCCCATATAACTTATTTTTGCTGAAACGTCTGAGTGCTGCGAATGAGCGTAGGAAATATAATTAATAGTATAGTAAACTCCACGAAGCTGCTAAACTTCTCTGTCAAGCAGATTGGTGAGGAGGTTACTCTCTACCTAGCGAACAACACTAAATTGACTCTTGGTTCATTCATGAGATTCTCGTCTCTCGACGACACTCACGTCGAGATGGCAAATATAACCACCATTCCCGCTGTACTGTCTGTTACTCGCTTTCGCGAACACTTGCGTGCAGGGGGCGAATATCGTACTTTTCAGGAACCTCAATTGAAAGCTCCCCCCGATCATGACGTGGAACGGATTCGCACGTGTTTTGAGAGGTGTCCCTCGACTGGGAGACGACGCGGACGGGCATAGAGAAAGCCGAAAAACTGGGCTTCGACGGGGCGTGGGCACCGGACCACCTGATGCTAGGCTGCGGCCGCGCAGAGTACGAGTGCTGGACGCTGCTGTCGGCGCTCGCCGGCGAGACCGACGACATCAACCTCGGCTTGCTCGACTTCTGTAACGACTACCGCAACCCCACGCTGGTGGCGAAGATAGCCGCCCCCCTCGATATAATCTCGGGCGGACGCCTCGAACTCGGCCTTGGCGCTGGCTGGCACGAACCCGAATACGACGCCTACGGCTGGGAGTACCGCGGCGGCTTCGAGTGCCTGATGCGCTTAGACGAGTCGATCCGGTTGATGAAACGGATGTGGGACACCGCCCCCGGCCAGGGCCCCAGCTTCGACGGCGACCACTATCAGATCAAGGACGCTCCCTGCGCCCCGACACTCGTGCAGGATCCACACCCGCCGATTCTCGTCGGCGGACAGGGCGAGGAGGTGACGCTTAAGCTTGTGGCCAAACACGCCAACATCTGGAACACCAACGTCTTCAACGGCGACGTCGAGACGTTGAACCACAAGGTCGGCGTCATCGAAAACCACTGTGACACCATCGGCCGCGACCCCGACGGCGTCGAGTACTCCTGGGACGGCCACGTTATCTGCACCCGCGACGTGGAGAAATTCGAGTGAATGGTGGATCTGATGACGCCCATTCAGTTCGAGGAGGAGTATCAGGACCAGACACCGATTCGGACCGCAGAGGACGCCCGGGAGTACTTCATCCTGGGTTCGCCGGAGGAGTGCGCAGAGTCAATCGAGCGGCGAATAGAAGCCGGCGTCACAAAGTTTCAGTGCTGGTTCGTCGACTACCCCGACATCGGCGGCATAGAACTGTTCGCCGACGAGGTCATGCCGGAGTTCCGGTGATTTTCACCATACTGGCTACAGAAAGCAACCCTGTCGTCCCTGAGTGGTTGCCTCACTATTTAACGAACTATACGGTTTCTGCAAATCTATGTGCCAGCTGGTTTAAGCGATATTTTGGTATTAGTGGCGTTGGGAATTAGTCACAAATATCCGTACACTCAGTCGTCAAAGTGAAGTACATTTTTGGCTAGCAGCCCTTATTCTGTAGTGAAAAATACGTAAGTTTGTCTGGTGGTGCTCTACGCCGGAACTGGCTTTCTTGTATCGGGCGCGGTGTCGGAGAGTACCGGTGTATTTGTCTGGAGGACTACTTTGTATCAAGAATGGTATGTATCCATCCGAGGCAGTCGGAGGATTTCCGTCATACTCGGAAATTTTTTATTAGATGGAGACACATAGCGAGTGTGAGTGAACCAGTCAAGATCAAGGCTGCAAAGGTATCGTTAGAAATAATCGAGACGCTCCGCGAACTTGAAGGTGCAGGTGTTTCGGAGATAGCAAAGCAACTGGATAAACCGACGAGTACCATCCATGACCATCTTCAGACCCTGGAACAGGAAGAATACCTCGTCAAAAAAGGGAGCCAGTATTACGTCGGAGCTCGGTTCCTTCAGTTAGGTATTCAAGCACGGGCCCGTCAGAAAGTATTCAGTATAGCTCAATCGGAGATAGATGATTTAGCCGCAGAGACCGGCGAGCACGTGAACTTTATGATTGAAGAGCATGGTCTTGGTGTCTTTCTGTATCGGGCACGCGGCCAAAAAGCCGTCCGACTCGATACGCACGCGGGAATGCGCGTCCCCCTCCAGACCACGGCGCTCGGAAAGACCATCATGGCGTTTCGACCACGGGAGGAAGTGGAGGCAATTCTCGACCGCCACGGGCTGCCGCAGGTGACTGAAAACACGATAACGGATAGAACGAAACTCTTCGACGCACTCGACCAGATTCAAGAGCAGAGATATGCCCACGATCACGAAGAGCGTGTTAAGGGAATGCGGTGTGTTGCAGCCCCAATTGTCAACAACAAAGGGGACGCTGTCGCCGCCGTGAGTGTCTCTGGCCCGAAGACTCGGATGCAAGGGGAGCGCTTTACTGACGATATACCCAACCAAATACTCAGATGTGCAAACGTTATTGAAGTAAACCTTACGTACTCCTAACTGAATGTTAAACATAACAATTAGGCACTCTGTGCTGGCAGTAGTTTATAATGCAGTTTGTTTGATCCACCACTGGTGACAGTCCAGCGTGGGCGTCCGCCGTATCAAAGAGACTGTGTCGCTAATCGGATTACTCGGAGGAAGTCACCTATCAACAGTTGACTGACTCTGGATTTCTCCAAGTTGTTGAGAAAGCTGTCGATGCTGCTGAACACATTCGATTCCACTTACCGAGGCACGTCTGCTTGGCCCCGGTTTCCCAGTCGGCAAAATCGTTCGTGGCGGCTTTAACTACCACGTTATGCTGAAGAACAGAACAAAGAGGTTCTGGAACGCCTGCTCCCGTTTGGCAAAGCTGGCACGTCAGTTACCAATTCTAACGATCCCGTTATCCATCCTACCGGTATTGACGAAGTCGAACTCGACGTCGTCATTGACTGAATGGTTAAAAAACATATTATCTAATGATTATATGACTATGTTGCGAGCTATACGGCAGCAGATGACGTGAACGGCCGAGATGCGCAGTTCGAAGACGAACAGTTCTTCCGGGGAAAAGCTACGATACATTCGCGCTGATGAGGCCTGCACTCGTACTGGACGAATACTTTGACCCATCAAACTTAGATGTACTTGCCGTGTTAACGGTGATACAAAACAGGCCTCAAACACAGCGGAGTTCATCTTCGGTGTCGACGAACTCCATCCGGCAGTACACTTACTGCGTGAGACGATTGAAGCCTGCCGCACTCACGATGTGGCTAAGAGTATCTCCGAACAAGCGGGCTCGGGGCCACGGATTATTCGAAAATTCGCCGAGACCGGCAATACATCAATGAGTGTCAATGCCGACGCAGTACTCACACGCAACAAGAAGTGAAGCGCGTCGAAAACCGACTCATCTTAGGTTCTATTCAAGACAGAGACCCTGCGGTCGCACGGACTTCGATGAATCGCCAGAATACGGAGGCATCGTTTCATCGACCGCGCTGGCTATATAACCGTGCAGAACGATACGCCGGTTGACATCTCACGAGGGATTCGTCAAGTCTATTTTTCCATAATCTAACTTTCTGTACCCAATCATAGTCCTTTTCGACCGTGTAGTGCAGTCCAACACTAATTTTATATATCCTCAGCTTGAGCATGATTCATGAAAATGATTTACGTCCGTAATGCTACCAGCGCGCAGCCTCAAAGGTATCGAGCGTTAGCTTGTCAAGCCCCGGTCAAAAATCAATCCTCGCACTGAACCATGTCAACAGCAGAAGAACCTAAGATTGGACTTGCTTCGAGCGTTGCGATCGCCGTCGGAATTGCCATTGGGGGCGGACTCTGGGTCACACCCGTCGTAGCCGGGTTCGCTGCAGGGCCAGCAGCGGCTGGGCTAATTCTCCTAGCGGCGGTCCCAATATTACTAGCGTTTCCAGCGTATTTCACGCTATCGAAAATCTGGCCGGTTTCGCCCGGGCATTATTATTATCCGTCGAGACTCTTGACGCCGGAGAATAAGCACATTGGCCAGCTGGCCGGATGGGTTCTGGTCTGGAGTAACTTCTTCATCACTGGGTTTTTTATTCTCCCTTCGAGCCTTGCAGGAGGCGCATCGTTTCTCCATACGGTATTCCCTAGTGTCTCTTCCAAGACATTTACTATTGGATTGTTACTCTTTACGTTCGTTGTCGTTTGGTTCGGTCTCAGAGCGGTTGGATGGGTCGAGGTAGTTTTAGCGGTATTATTATTGGTCGCAGTTGGAATCATTATCGCAGGAGGAATCCTTCATGTACAGATTGACAACCTAACACCCGTGATTCCAAAAGGCGTCTCAAGCCTGCTCTCCACGTATGCGATTGTCTACACATTAGGATTCGGAGCCTTGCTGACAATCGACATCGGTGGAGAGATACGAGATGCGCACGATTCGGTCGATAAGGCGGTTCTGTACGGAGTCAGCGTGGATATTGTGACTGCTGCGTTAGTTGGAATTGTCGTCGTAGGGACGACATCGTACACTCAGTTAGAGGGTCAGACTCTCGATCTGATTGCTAAAGAGTACCTTCCGCCGGCACTCGTTGTCGTTTCGGGATTCGGTGCGGTGATTGCAGGCCTTACGACAATTCTGGCGATCATTACAGTCGTCAACAGATACATCATGGCTGCAGCTGACGATGGTATTCTCCCAACATGGGTTGGGAAGCAAAACAAGCATGGCGAACCAACGATTATGTTGATAGTAATCTATGCAGGAGCAATTGTCGCTTCCATTTCAGATCTACCACTTAGTACGATTGTTTCCGGATATGTATTTTCACAATTATTATTGGTAATATTAGTGTTATTTGTTGGAGCCCGACTGCCCAATGTCTACCCAGAAGTATTCGAACACGAGCGGGTGAAAGAGTCTCGTCTTATCAGTCCATCGGTGGTGCGTTGGTCGTCAATTTGTGCAATTCTGATTATGGCCGTAGCATTGACCTTCCTTGCAATTAGTTCTCAGACCGCCTTCGGAATCTTCCTATTGATCGCAGTGATTGGAGTTGTGATATATGTGGTACGATGGTGGCAGGCTGGCAAGACAATTCTACCGACCTTGGAAAAAGGTGGATTCCAAGATTGACGCACGAACTGCTCAAACTGCAAATCTATCTCACACAGCCATTGCTAATTGTATGATTCATCAATTTTACCTATATCTGAATCAACTAATTGGCTAAAGCAATTTCCAAAAATACTGTTATTAATTATCTATGTTATTACTAACCGCGCGCGTGATACGTGGCTATAATTCAAATGACTTATTGACTGTTGAAGTGGGTTCAACTATCCGTACTCGATACATTGACGAGATTCATTAGCAGTCCGACCGATTGACGACTTTTATCCATTAGCTAGCAAACAAAAGAACAGGTAATTATGGCAGATAAAAAATAGAATTGGTCGTGGTATCATAATTCGCACCACAGAATATGAAGGAGCATATCGAGTTCTTATATCGGCAATGCTCTCATCAAAGGGAATTTATTTGTGTTATAAATACCATTGAAGGGACAGGATAATTGCACCAATGTATAATTTTAATATTTATTTACGAAGAGACTAAACATATTCTTTTACAGAAAATTGTTGATGTGGGGATCTACAGGAGCCAATCGGTAGTGATCGGTTATCATAGATGTCCATAGTATCGTATATTAATCTACCTCAGCCTACACGAATCGCAAGGCAACGGGCTATCAACTATGTACTACTCATGAGCAATTAAATAAATACTCTATCGACAACGCGCTGTTAAACATTCTAGATACCGCTCCAGCGAGCTGGCCGATATTGCTCGGTATCAGATCAACCTGTAAATTTGGGTACACCAAATTCAGCAAGACTGGCTGTTTTCCATTGAAGTAAGCGATTTAAGCTAAGTACGCTCGATACAGCAGTGAACGTCCAGCACCGCGAACGATTCTGTATCAATCAGCGTCGTCACTTTGATCGGCTTGACGGTACGCCCACGTCGGTGGAAGTAGCACTGGGAGGCTTGCTTGCGTTCGAGGAACGTGCTGGCAAGCGCGACGAGTTCACACTGGCGGGCGATGGTGCGCGGACGCACGTAACAACATCCACCAGACGTACGTCGCGTAACGGTCGAGTGAGTAGTAGAACGTCGTTGGGTCAGGCAGCGTGTCCGAATGCAGTCCAAGGAGTTCACACACCGCGGCATGAGGCTGAGGTGATCGACTAATTCGGTGAAGGTGTGGTTCTCTTCCTTGCGAATACAGCGGGCAACGATGCGGGCTTGCGGGGATGCCGAAAGTGGACCTCCCACTCGATTTCCTATCGCTTACTTAGCTACCCATCTTTGCTTCACCTTCTCATACCCTTACGGAGTGACCGACACTGTCCGCTGTTTTCAAAAGACCAATTCATTTAGCTTGCATGGAAGATGTGCGTCCTACCAATATACAGGAACCGCTAAGCATAGACCCTGACCCTGACGTGTTTTGGACGCCCTCCTCTACCGATAAAAACGTTCTATAGTTGCATTATCCTTGCTGCAGAACTACCCCCTTGTCGCTATTCTATCAGATCTACAACGTGCAAAGTCAAGTAGCTATACATAGAAAATGAACTCTCTAAAATATTGCTGGAGAGTGTTGCTTCACGCCACATGACCGGCTACCGCACTCGTAACTACAAACATCCATTTTGTAGAATCCAGACTTTTTTTGGTTTATATATTAAAAATTCCAAACTATTATCAGGAGAATTAGTGTGTTCATGGATTGGACACCTATGTATAAATTTGTTTGATAAAATAATTAGTAGTTAAATATAGATGATATCAATAACTGAAATATAAACAAAAACTGGAGTGCACTTGTTATAATACGCCCGATCATAGTAGACACAGGACACACAATAACAGATGTGTGAGCATTATCCATGTACGGCACTTACATGAAATTATTGCAGCTACTGCGACAGCCAAGACTCCCATCTACCCTTCCGTTTCACATGAGCATCCACCTTGTTCAAGATACTTATGAACAGAATATTGAGTTCCACATTCACTACAAAACACTTTTGATTCTACAAATACTGTGAATTCAGTCGTCGTGACCCGACCAGTGTTCTGTAGTTTCTCAATCCGATCCTCGGTAACCAATTGCGTCCGATTTGTCAGACGCTGGACGGCATCGATGTCCTTCTGTACTTTCTCTGAATCAGACATAGCTTCGTACTCAACTCCTCGATAATCCTTGAGATATGACCGGATGGCTTGGTACGTTACGAAGTCGTCCTCGATACGATCTACGTCGATACCGTTATGCTGGAGTCGTGTTCGAGTTTTCGTACGAACGCCGGCGCTGACGGTATCAGCAGTCTGGTTTTTGTACATTGTATCGACATCAGCCTGCGTAGTCCCTAAACCGGCATCATGCAGTTTTTGTTCTAATAATTTCTTATTGAAAATATCGGCGAGGTCCCGGAGACTCATACGCTCAGTATCTTCACCAAGCCACATCGACTCTAGAGTCTCACCAAAATCCTCTAGCTGATACTGTTTGAGCAGTCGTGCGACCTTACTTAATGGCTTATCGTTGGATGTGCTTGCCATTGTCTTATAGAATAGCTATCGCTCTAAGTAGTTAAATCGGTGTGGTAAGCATAAATGAGGAGATTAAATTCAGGGACTCTCTCGGCGAGGCTTTTTCCATATGTTCAACAGTGAATATACTGGAAACGATTGTGTGGCTACCATGAGCGAGTACATCACCACAGGATTTCGAGTGCAAAAATGTCGATGATTTCTCCCGGACGCTCCTCCAGCGTGAGAAACTCGCCGACGCATACTGGGATATTATCTCGCCGGCAATAGGAGACGACGAGCTCAATTCAACACACAAGAAGCCAACACACGCTAGTCTTCATGAACACGATTTCCTTCCACTACTAAACTCCCTTCAAGAGTACGACGATACCACGTTCAGACTTCTGGTCGAATGACCTCGGGCTCAAGCCTGAGGAAGTGAGATACGGCAGGGAGATCAATGATGAACGAATTATCGAAGCACTTGAGCCATTCTTGATCTCACGACGCAAGCGAGAAGCTCTTCGCAAGTCGTCGATTAACACCCTCCGCTATCTCGGCTAAATTGCTACGTCAGTGCCTATTGCAATGATAACGGGACAGACAATCTTGTGACACTCATCGGTCGTGAGAGCGATGTCCCGGCATACAAAGCGGTTGACAGCTGCTGGTCAGCGTTCGACCGACTGCACGGTATTCTCGATAACAGGCAGACCAGATGTCACATCCATCTCGAGGTTTGGAATTGAGACGCACACACCCGTCTGGCGAAATTGATCCTCGTCAATCCTGCCGACGGTCCCAGCGACGAGTTTGATTGGTCGAACGGCAACGGTGGCAGCGACGCCGAGAAACCTTGCTTCGACGCTGAGCACGTCCAAGTACTTTACCAGGCAGCAACTAATGCCGAGAACGAGTACTCGTGCTCGCACTCTGCGCATGGAAGCTTCGTACAGGTAAGGCTGCTCGACTGCATACTCCCAGTATGTTCTCAACCCGAACAACGAGGATGTTCTGTTCATCGCCTTCAAAGAGCGGAAAAATAGCTCCGAAGGGATGTCACTCCTCTGTGGGGTGATTCTTGAGAATTGCCACGCTGCGACTGCTGGCGCGATAAATAGAGTGGTTATCTATTTCCCTCACCGCACACGCATCGAGAGGGCACATTTCTCGTAGGATAGTCTGGAACCGATTTGGACAGCTTGCCGAGCGTGTTGAGTTACCCGAACAAATCAACGATGAATCACCTTCGACGAAGATGGGACAGCAATTCTAGTAAGACATATATTCGTCGTCGCTCGACGTTATTCTTGGGAGCCTCGAGATCGACGCCGTCACGCCAGCGAATCTATTCCAGCGGGTCCGCTGCGAGCGATTCCGAACCAAACACACCGAGCGGAATCATTGCCCTCTTCGATTTGCGAGCATCAGCTGACTGTATCAACAATTTCCCAGAGGAGGTTATCTGGTGTGGGTGCGTTGAGATACGGCTCGATGGCCTGAAAGCTATCCCAGCCACCGACCTGCATGACGACGCGGGGATTCATCTGCCGATCGAATTCGTTAGCCTGTGCGGCTTCCAGAACGTTGATCGTGCCACCAATGTTCACCTCGAATGCTCTTCGTGAATTTGCTCGACAATCCGGAACGAGCAATGAGGCGAGGTGGATAATACGCTCCGGGTTGGTGGCAGCAATCGCGTTGTACACGTCTACCGGATCGGTAACGTCCCCGTGAATCAGTCGGATCTCGTCATGGACACTCGCCGCAACCGGTCCAAGGTCGGTAATGTCGAAGCCAAAGACGTCATTTCCAGCTGCCGTTAGCAACCGGAGGACGTGTCCGCCGATGAATCCACTGGCCCCCGTTACAAGAACATGAATAGTACCAATACTTGTCGCTGTATCATAAGTTCAATCTTTTAGGTAACATTACGCCATCTTCCGGTCTGAAAACTACACTGGACGAATGTCTGAGCAGAAGAATAATTACCTGTCGAACTGAGAGATGATCATGACTGAACCAAACGTACTCGTTCTCGATGCACCATCTAATCTTGGATTAAATCCACCCGAAGAAGGCTCTACACCTGGCTGCTACAAACTTCCTTGGGCACTGCATGACCGGAATCTCATGGATCTTATTAATGCAGGTGACGCCGGGAGTTTGGTGCCGCCACGCTATCTCGCTCACTGGGAACCTGGTGAGGGCGACCGTAATGCTGAATCGATAGCGAACTACTCCGTTGAGTTAGCAGACCGACTTACTGAAACAATTCAAACCGAACAACAAGTGCTGGTACTCGGTGGCGATTGCAGTATTCTGATCGGCAATATGCTAGCACTCAAACGTCGTGGTCGCTTCGGTCTCGTCTTCCTAGATGGACACAGCGATTTTCGACATCCCGGAAACGCGAAAGCCATCGGAGCAGCGGCAGGTGAAGATCTTGCGATTGTCACCGGTCGTGGTGATGCACGCCTCGTCGATCTCGAAGATCTCGGCCCCTACGTGCGTGATGAAGACGTGGCTGTAGTCGGTGTACGTGAGAACGACGAACATCTCGACGAGCTAATAGAAGCAGGCATAGACATAACCACGAGCACACAGATGAACGCACTCAATAGTTCACAACTTGCAGACCGGGTTCTCCAAACGGTATCACAGAATACAACCGGCTTTTGGATTCATTTAGACGTAGATGTCGTTGATGCGTCAGAGATGCCCGCTGTGGATTGTCCGGAGGAGGACGGTCCATCCTTTAGCGACGTTGCTGAACTACTCTCTAGGTTGCTATCGTCTCCAGAGTGCGTTGGGCTCGAGATCACGATCTACGATCCAGATCTCGACCCTACCGGTGACTGTGCAGATCGCATCGTCGAATGTCTACAGAATGCATTTTGTTAGTCATATATATGGAATTGAATAAACGCTACTTCTATGAGTAAATGTGGCGATTTCGCCAAATTACACCGCCGGTGGATGATTGAGCGCAACATCATGGGTTTTGATATTCCGACGGTGGTCCCCAAGTGCGAGCTAAATGTTCATCTCGTGCTCAATTGCTTCGATAGGGCACTGTCTAGATAAGCTCTGCAGGAATTCGCCCATTTAGTGCCTTATGCGGTCGCTGGCGGTTGTAATAGCGGCGAAATTGCCGACACCATTCTCTGACAGCCTGCCGACTGCCCACCCAACTCGTCTGGAAGCGGTCAGTCCGGACTTTGAAGGTCTGAAACCACCGTTCGATGTGGTTTCGGTCGGTATAATCGAGCCGACCGCTCAATCCGAGTCGTGCGAGGTCAGTCGAGTAGCCGTACCCATCGACGAGAAACACCGTCTCGGAGACATCATGTTTCTCGGTGAGTCGATGGAGAAACGCAGCCGCCGGATCGGTGCCATGGCGACCGAACACCTCGACATCGAGCACGACCATGGTGTCGAGGTCGATCGCCGCATCCAACCAGCACCACTCACCGTCGATCTTGACAGCGGTTTCGTCGACCGAGCCCCGCGACGTTCACGAGAGCTTCGCTCTCGTGCAGCCAACCAGAACTCTTCGAATTCTGGTGACGGCTGTGCCGACAGCGGGTCGGGTTCGCTGAGACTCGTTCTATTTCATGGTAGTTCTGGGTGTCGTCGTAGTCCTCGAAGTCGGCATGAGGATGCTGGACTGAGAAAACTACCCAGCCGCCGGGACTAAGGACCCGACGCAGGTCACGAAACAGCGTCTCCCAATCCCTGACGTAGTGGAACGCTAGTGAACTGGCGACACCACCAAATGTACTGTCAACGAAAGGGAATTCGTTCTCGAGATCAGCCTGAATAAAATCGGTATCGGGTACCCGTTTTCATGCATACATGAGCATTTCATGGCTCACGTCGAGGCCGACAACGGCAGCGCCACGGTCGCTGAGTGCCTTGGTGAGGTGGCCAGCGCCGCACCCTGCGTCGAGGACATAGGTCTCTTCGACGTCGGGAAGCAAGGAGAAAGTCGCTGGCCGTTCGAGGTAGGCGTTCGGAGGCATCGTATCTCCTTCATGGTTGTATCCGGCAGCAAGTTTATCGTAGGCTTGGTGGGAGATTGGGTGGTCTGGGGCGTCGGCCATGGGTAGTTGGACACAATACAAATGCAAAAAGTTTAGACAGGCGTCTTTACTACTCCCCGAAGATAAGCCCATGATGGCACTGCTATAGGGATTGGCAGAGGTATTCATAGATTCTGTTCCTCACCCGATACCATCTTCTCGACGATCAAGCGCATGCTCGGCACAGCAGTGTGTGTCCAAACCTGGAGAGAGTTCCGTGACGTCGCACCGATGTGTATTGTTCACAATATCATTCAATCATTGAATCTGTGAATTCATCGTTATATACTGATTCACAAGGGCTGAGTGATTACAGATCGACTGCAAGTATTGATTCCATTTGTTTCCGTAGCAGCGAAGCAGGAGCGTATTCGAAGACTAGGTTCCGAACTCTTGCGAGGACTGGATGCTCTATCTGTGCTAGTCGTCCTTGCAATCGGGACTGGCGGAGAATTGACTCTGTTCGATCCTTACGTCGATTTTCGTAGGTAGCGAGGGCATGATGGCTGATGCCGTGTTCAGCGATGGATTCGGCGAGGACAATGGCATCCTCCATAGCCTGTGAACTCCCTTGCGCGAGGTTCGGTGTCATAGCGTGAGCAGCGTCTCCGAGGAGGGTAACGTGCCCGCGTCTCCACTGGTTAAGCAGCGGCAGTTCCGTAATTGGCGTTCGGATAAGGGTTTCATCGTCGGTAGCAGTGATGAGTTCGGGGACTGGAGACGGGAATTCTCTGAATCGATCGGCGAGTTCAGCGGATGTCATTTCCGGCACAGTGGTTGGGGATGATGCCACAATTATGGCGAACCAATACATCTGTTCGTCATTCAAAGCAAAGTATCCGAAGCGTAATCCGCGGCGCCAGATTTCTAGCCCAATTCGGTCTGCATCAGTCGGGATCGTTGTCTCAACGAGACCACGGTAAGCGACATCACCAGCGTATTGTGGGCTGATATTAGGGAAGAGGCTCGCGCGAACGGTTGAATTGACGCCATCAGCACCAATAATAAGATCTGCCGATATCTCGGTTCCATCAGCGAAATGGATTACTGGTTGGTCTGCATTGACATCGATACATTCTCTGCCGAGTTGCAGCACTTCAGCAGGGAGGCGATTCGCCAGTACAGCCTGTAACTCAGCTCGGTGGATGGCCATAAGATTGTGATCAAGGCCGATCCGAGCTGTGTGGTCGTTGAGATCCATCGACGTGAGTGTTTGCCCGTTGGCGGTTCGTATTTCCATTTGATCCAAGGTAACGCCACGGGCTATAATGGCGGCGGCGACATCAAGTCGGTCGAGCGCCTGCATCCCATTGGGGGTAATTCCGATACCAGATCCTACGGGCCGAAGTTCGTCCGCTGCTTCATACACTACTGGATCGAAGCCATGGTCTCGAAGGGCAAGAGCCGTACACAGACCGCCGATGCCGCTACCGATAATTGCGATCCTAGACATCTCTATGGTAGCATATTCTTTGCATATTTATTACTTTTTACTTAGAAGATTTCGAACACACAAATACTGCGGTGGATTCTCTTCATTCTACCGTGCTAAATAGTGACTTCATCAGCTGAAATCACGGGTTTAGAAGGATGAAGTTGAGCAATCGATTCGTGTCTTTGGAAATCGATTGCTCAACTTCGTTCAGGAGTGTAAGTGACTCGCTCTCCTCGATACACCAGTGCAGCGTTGCTACTACGAATGTAGCGCCGTGCTCATTACTATAGGGAGTAACGGAAGTCCTCAAACGTTCAAATATGACAAGATACAGAATTGTTGATTTTGGCGTGCGAGATGCAGCGGTTGTACACAGTAGACGGGTCGGATCGGTTCGAGAAACGGCTGGTCTATCCTACGACACATGTGGCACGTGGGTACGGCAAAAGACATCCCAGGAGTTGTCTACTCGTTCCGGCGACGGACCAGTAATCCACGTCCCGTTCTACGCCCCCGAGTCGGTCAGCTGCTTTCGCATTTCGAGGACGGTGAGCGTCTCGCCGTTCGTCTCGTGATCGCGCTCAACTCCCCGATCCCATCCAGCCGCCTCGTAGAACGGGACGGCGTTCAGCGACGCCCACAGGCCGAGCGATTCGTGGCTAGTCGCCCGCGCGCAGGAGCAGGGCAAATGGCTCGGCGCTGTTCCCGTGGGTTTCGAGCGTGACGCTGACGGCTATCTGCAGGTCGTCCTCGATCCCGCTCGGGACGCCGGTGAGGTCGGCTATCTCGATGTGCGCCGAGCGATCGAGCGCGTCGACGAAGGCGAGTCATACCGACGGGTTTCCCGCGACGTCCCAAATCTCGCGCGCACAACGCTCATGAGCATCCACAAGGATGACGAGCGACAGCAGTGGTATCTCGGTGGTGAGGCCGACGATGAACGGGTCGACGCAGTGCTCATAGCTGCATGGGGACTCTTTGTGCTCTTCTTGACCGGCTCCGGGATATTTCGGTTTGTCAATGGATGGCGAAAAACACGAAGCAGCCGTTCGCGGAAGATACGAGAGGGTCGCAAGGAGATGAAAGGATCCTTCTATGCATTCGGAGCGGCCCTCATCGTTATCGGAGCGGAACGGCTCTTTGCGTTCTGGATCGTGGACGTGATGGACTGTGCGTTAGCCCTCGTATGGGTATGTGACAAGTCCCAACGCACGCTCAGTGCAGACATACGGGCACGACTCGTCTTGCTCACCGACAATGTCGACTCAAACACTTATCATAAATCCTGCTGGGGGATTGCTAATTCCATGATATCGAACCGTGTCCATCAAATCCTCCCCCTACAAACGGCAGGGTCCGGCTGATCCGTGCGGACAGCACCACTACATCCCCGTTCTCAGTCTCGTACAATGCTCCATAGTCAGTACAGCCTTACTGCTGGCTCTGTCAGACCGGGATCGCACTCGCGGACGGCTGGGGTCTCCTCGATGCGATTATCCCACCATGCCGCCAGCGCCTGGATTGTTCGCCTCATGGTATCCGCATCGAGTGCCCAGCGATGATCCTCGGCGTAGTGATCCACCGCTTCTCACGACGGAAGGATTGGGTGCCCACGAGCGCACACACCACGTTTCACGAGAAAACCGGCTCACTGGGGAGTCTCCCGTCACTATTCGTGGGGTGCCGGCAGGCAATTGCAGGCCAATTTTGATGTGACAAACTGCTGTAATGCTGTCTTGTGGCGCCTCCCGTACTCACAGAGCGGCCACCGGATGAGGCTCTCTCAGTGCGACACGCTCCTGCTACCCACCCCGACGCTCCGCTGACAGTGCCTCCCGGCTGGGCAGTTCATGCTGTGAACACGGTGGGTCCACGTCACAGTTGCACTACCGACTGGACAGGGCGCTTCCGTGCCTTACTGCGTGCAGCGATCTTCACCACACCAACACAAGTCCGGTGGACTGTCAACTCAGTACTACCCATCCAACAGTCCACCGCTCCTTCCACCGTTGACGGTCAGACACGGCGACGAAGAACAACGGACGCAGTGGTGTGTTTCCCCGATTGTTAGTCACATCGACCACGGGACTGTTCACTGAGTGCAACCACCCGACTGTCCGCTCACTGCGACTCCTCGACTGTCCACCTACTGCACTCTACCGAGTCACCACCTGAACCGCCAGAGGGCACCCAAGCCCGAGTCTGCATCCAATTCCACTCCACAGAACTGGACGACCGAGGGTCACTCAGGGGGAGCATGGACACACCGCCTGCACACTGAAGGGACCGACTGGCACCCCACAAACGGTAACTAAACGACTGTCCACCAATCGCTACACGCATCGCCGGTAGATACACGCTGGTCGGAAAATGCCGGGCGGCAGTCGATCAGGAACGTCAGGGCTTAATCGCCAATCGCCGGGCCAGAGGAGACGGATCGGAGGCTCTATCCGACGTGAATACCCCTGTCCTACCAAGCATAAGCGAAGCGATCGATCGAGTCGGGGAGGACGAAGAGATGACCGCGGAGGCGATGACTTCGTGGACCGTTATAAAGTCTGTGTACAGCGGGGGTCCACGAACGGAGGGGGCTGAGAGATCGACGGAGAAAGCTTTATTGATGCTCTCGGTCGAATTTTCCATACCATTTCAACTGTGCCAGAGCTGACCCAGGTATTGAAACATTAACGGCCGTCGTACCGTGCAATATCGCCGCGGAATTTCAACTGTGCCAGAGCTGACCCAGGCATTGAAACCTCGCTCAGGTACGCCGTTATCCTTCATACCAACAAATTTCAACTGTGCCAGAGCTGACCCAGGCATTGAAACACGATCCGGGAGCAGTCGGTGAGTTTTCGCTCGTATTTCAACTGTGCCAGAGCTGACCCAGGCATTGAAACTGAGCGGGCGGCTTTCCGGCATACTCAATTCTCATTTCAACTGTGCCAGAGCTGACCCAGGCATTGAAACCACAAACTCGCTGACGGTAGCGATATCGTCCTCATATTTCAACTGTGCCAGAGCTGACCTAGACATTGAAACGCTTTCTGGGAAGAATACAGTCGTCCGGCGTACTCATGTCATAGCCGACCCAGGCATTGAAACCGAGAGTGTGATTTTCATTCGGGAGGAGAACTATCGTGTGCCAGCCTGGAAGAGAATGCTGTCGTTTCGAGGGAGGATGATGCCGGTTAGTCCGTTCTACAGCTCATTCATAAAGCCGAACCCCGTCGTGTTCAGTTCGCCGAGACCAGCACAGTACGCCAACTTCACCAGTCGATACATCGAACGGGTTCGGCATTCGTAATCGAGCCTCCACGTAGTGGCGATGGTCTGTACCACGCTATCCTCATAATGGAGCGGAACGGCGATCTCCTTTTGCGGCGTCCAGTTGGTGAAATACGGTCGCTCCGGTGGTTCCTTGTCGTAATATCTCCGGTATTTCGCTGCGAGATTCCGTTCGAGTTCTTGCTTGAACGCATCGAGTGGATGTTCGAGCCGCCAGTACACGTCGTCGTACTCGGCCGCGATACCGTATTCCTCGCATCTCGATGCCGGAATTCGGACGACGATCGGGGTCCCGGTCTGTAAGGTCCCGTTCTCTTGTGGCGTGAGATCGAACACTGAGGTGTATTTGACCGTGTACCGCTGATCGCCGACGGCAACGGTATCATATTCTGAGATTGCGTCCGCAAACTGTTCGACGAGATGCTCGTGGGGACTCGCAACGATCCACGTACGCACGTCTCCCTCGCTCATGTCTTTCGGCGGGAAGATATTCGAAAACGATACGAATTTGAATGGTTTCTCTCGATGGATGAAGTCGTATCCTGCATTCTCAAGTGTACGATAGAGGAATCCCTGAAGCTTGGTGTGGTACGCCGATTGGTAGGCCTGATCTTGCTCGGCCCGCAGTTTTATCAGACATCGCATACCATAATGTGTTCCATAGAATTTATTAATTATACCGACATTGAAATATCCACTAATGTGTGATGCATTTCTCGTATCGAGTACCGGAAGGGGTCCATATGATTCGACGACGTACGTGCTCGATGAGGATTCCACATACGAAACAAAATTCAGTCCAGTAGCGCTAGCAGAACTGTTCGAGATCGATCGTGTTTTCCTTGCGAGAACGGACGGGACGGCTGCATACGACGACGAGATCGAACGTGCATTCGAGCGTATAAACGTTCCCTGTGCGTTCGAGACGATTGCGGAGATACACAGTCGGGACGACATCGATCGCCTTATGCAGCAGTTGATCGAGGCAATCCGTGAGCACGATCCTGAAACGGTTATCCTCGATATTACACACGGATTCCGCTCGCTTCCGATGGTGTTTTTTGCCACTGTTCTCCACCTCGATACCCTCGATGACGTAGAACTCGGCGGTATCTACTACGGTAAATACCGCACGGATGTCGAGGAATCACCGATTATAGACATGACGTATCTCCACACCCTCATGGAGTGGTACCACGGGATTAACACGTTCGAGCGAACGGGGGAATTGCGGCCAGTCAGCGACTTACTCGACGAACGGAAAAGCGAGTTGTTCGAGAAAAATGAGCGACCGACCGAACTCGCGAATCTCGCAAGCAGACTCAATGGTGCCAGTCGGTCGCTCGACGCCGGACTGCCACTCCAAGCAGGAGTGGCGGTGCGGAATGCGCTCAACGCTATGGACCGTCTCGACGATAGCCAGTTTATCGGGCCGGAGGAGCGATTCCTCGCACCACTCACGGAGATGCTCGAACGGTTTTCGGTTGATCCAAGCATCGATGACTGGACGGATATCGAACTCGACATGGCCGAGTTGCATCGCCAGCGAGAACTCGTTGAGTTTTACAACGCTAACGATAGATACCGAGTCGCGCTCGAATGCGCACGTGAGCTGTTCATCAACCGTCTCGTACTCGAAGAGGGAACGGACTCTGACGACTGGCTCGATAGAGACGTTCGAACTGATATGAGTGACCGACTCGGTGAACGTTCGGGCAAACAAACGAATCCGGAAGCGAACGAAGAGACGCCAGAGGCGATCGATCTCTGGAACAAAATCAGTACTCACCGAAACTGGTACGCGCATTCCGGATTCAAAAATGAGGGAAGACCGAGCGAGCAGAAGATCGACAGTGCTCTCACCGAACTCTGTGAGAAACTCGACGACAAGAAGTTCTGGCAAGGGATCGTATGACGGCGTCGATTCCGTCCCATCGGTTGGCGTGTGTACTCTCCGAGATCGGGCGACTCCGGAGCCGATTCGAGGCAGAACGCGAAGCCGGAGGTGAAACTGCGATCGATCCATCACACGATCACAGTGCGCAGTTTATTCGTGATCATTTCGGGGACGAGACAGCGGCCCGACTCGTGGAGATTCATCATTCCACAGATGAGGTTCCGGAGAAGGCAGCACTCCCCGAGAGTTTTCGGCGCGAGACGTACCTCCTGATGGCGGCAAGTCGGCTCGCTTCGGCTCACCATCGAAACGATAAATCAGAACCGGTGATGCGGCTTCAGAACGTTTTCAACGTCGTGGATGGGAGCGACACCCGTTCAAAGACGTATCCGCTTCGACCGTTGTCTATCGACCGAGAGACGTTATTCCCGCGGGCTGGTGACGAACACACGCAATCAGACGTGGAGGGGTATGAAGGCTTGTGGAACGGTCTCACTGAAGCGGTTACGGAAGTCCATCGATACGAAACGCTCGTTCATTTACTGGAAAAATACACGTGGTGTATACCAGCTTCTCCCGACACTCCCGATCTACCCCTCTATGATTATCTACGAACGACTGTCGCCATCGGCGACGCACTCTACTACTCCGATCTAACGACCGCCGATCTCCGATCACTCGCGGCTGGGGATACCATCGACCAGCAGTGTTTCTCTCTCGTGAAGGGCGACCTCTCCGGTATTCAGTCGTTTTTACATCGGATGAAAAGTCCCGACGAAGCTCAGGATCGCATTTCAAAGCGAATGCGAGGCCGAAGCACGCAGTTGTGGCTGCTCACTGAGAGTCTCAGTACATTGTTTCTCCGACATCTCGATCTCCCGTGTACGAGTCTGATCTGGAGTGGGGGCGGGCAGTTCTACGCGCTCGTTCCACCGAATTCCTCCAAATCGGCGGCGTTAGATGAGTTCGAGCAGGCGGTCAACACCCGGTTGTTCGAACGTTTCGGTGGAGATCTCTTTTTCATCCTCGGGTGCGCCAGCGCTAGGCAGTCAGCTGCATCGTTTCCCTCGCTCTTTCAGCGCGTGGCGCGCG
This sequence comes from Halocatena marina, assembly GCF_023276375.1. Taxonomy (GTDB): domain Archaea; phylum Halobacteriota; class Halobacteria; order Halobacteriales; family Haloarculaceae; genus Halocatena; species Halocatena marina. Next base: position 348,337 of record NZ_JALLPK010000003.1, read on the forward strand.
ATACCGACGAGCGAAAGCTCCGAAAAGGGTCGTCGGTGGTTTCAGTGCTCGATTCACCGGTTCTCGAGAAGGGTGACGAACCAACGGAACCGTGTCCCGTCTGCGGCGGTGAGAAAGCACACGACGAGGAGCGGTGTTCGGAGTGTCTGAGGCAAGAAGACATCGGCACGGACCTCCCCGAGTCAAACTATCTCCGTCTCGATCACGCACAGCGAGCTGATGCTCATTTCAGTCTCGATCTTGAATCGCTTGGGGAGCGTCTAAGCTGGCGATTCGTAACGGAACCCGAGCAGGCGGATCATCTCTACTCTGTGAATTCGACCGACCGGCCCGAGAAGGCAGATCGATGGGGCTTCGTTTTCACCGGGACGACAGTTCCGTACGGCGGAGGGATCGATCGCGTTTGGTCGTTTACAGAGCAAGCAGGGTTCGCACGGAGCGATGCGTCACTCAACCACGTCGTGAAGATGGACATCGACGATCTCGGGAAGACGATTGCTGCCTGCATGGACGACGGCGTGTCGAGACTCGCTGCCATTAGCCGCATGCTGTCGGTCTTTTTCGGGGGATACGTCAACGAATGTGCCAACGAGCAGTCATACGCCTTCCTACTCTCGGATGCCTGTGAGGACTGTCACGACCAGTTTCACGATATGGAGTCTCGAACGGTAGAACATAGGCGATCCTCCGAACCCGACAGCGCAGTCTACAATCGACCGACAGACGAAGCTGAAAAATCGCTTCATGATGACTGCATCGAACGTATCTCACCGATCTACATCGGGTTCTCGGGCGGTGATGACATGTTCTTCGTCGGTCCGTGGGACGAGGCGGTCGAATTCGGACGACACATACGCAGGGAGTTGCGTGCGTACTGTTCGGGGACGCTCACAATCAGTGCTGGATACTTCTTGTCACGCGAGAAATACCCAATCGGGAGAGCCGTTGAACACGCCGAAGAGCGACTCGAAATGGCCAAAGCGTACTCAGATGACGGCATCACCAAGAACGCAGCGTGGCTGTTCGGAAAGACGCGTGCGTGGGAATCGACTGATACGTCTCCTGGGATGACCGAACTGATCGATCTCGGTATCGAGTTCGAAGAGTTACTCGAAACGGGGGAACTGTCCCAATCATCCCTTCACGCGTTTCTCGAACTCGGAACGGAAACCGACTCGGAGACGATTGACCCCAACGACGCGGCCGTTGGCGTACAAAAAGAATGGAAAGTTAAATATATTCTCTCTAGGAACGTTGATGAAGAAATAATGAGTGAACTAGAAGAAAAGATTCCGAAGGCGCTCCTGTGGATTACTGTGCCCATCTCGTGGGCATCACTAGCAACGAGGTGAACTAGCTATGACGACACTAACATCCGAACAAGCACAGAAAGTGAATAATACCGGTGATCGGATTGGAGAAATGTTTGTTGAACAGGGCGTGAGCACAAGTCAACTCCGGAAGGTGTATGGCGAAATTAAGCAGGCAGAAAACGAGTTCAAATTCGAAGACAGTCCTGAACAAGCGAAACGAACGCTGCTGCTCCTCAAACCACATCTAGCTTACGCAGCGGCGCGAAAGGAGAATATGAGTGTCGTTAATAAGAAGATCTCTAATCTTATCGACCCTGTTATTAAAAATAACAGTAGTGAGGAGATGGAGCTTTTCTTCCGACTCATGGAAGCGATCGTTGCGTATCACGCGTACTACGATAACAAGAAGGGTGATAGCTAATGGAACTGCTCGGTCACGTCGTGCTCAGCGGTGACGTCGAATGTTTGACGGGACTGCACATCGGTGACGAGGGAGCGTTAGAGATCGGTGGCGTCAATGGGCCCGTGGTAAAAACCCCTACGAAGGGTCATCCATACATTCCCGGATCGTCGATCAAAGGAAAGATGCGTTCGTTGTTGGAGTGGGACGAGGGCCTCGTTGAAAGCGATGGCAAACCGCACACCTGTGAAGGGGATGCTGCCGTCGAGTGTCCCGTCTGTCGTGTCTTCGGGACGCCCGCTGAGACGGACGCAGAGACCGGCCCGACGCGTCTTTCAGTTCGGGACGCGTTTCCCCGCGATGAGACGATCGAGCAGTGGAATGATCAGAACACGTCGCTTCCCTACACCGAGGTGAAAACGGAAAACACGATCAACCGAATCACTGCACAAGCAAATCTGCGGGACAATGAACGCGTTCCGAAAGGATCACGGTTCGGATACGAACTCATCTATGGGGTGTATGATCTCGATGATGGAGGACGACCCGATCTCGACCATCTCGCTACGGTCGAGCGAGCGTTGTTTCTGTTAGAGGATTCATCACTCGGTGGCAACGGTTCCCGTGGCTACGGGAAGGTCGAGTTTCATGAAGATGAATACAAGGTCCGAACCTCTGCTGACTACCGTTCGGGAGACAAGGATGGTAGATCAGCCGAGACGCTTGAGGAAGTCGGAGAAATCCTTGGGGTCGAGTAGTCGACGATGAAATCGGTACTGCTCTCGCCTGCGGGTCCATTCAGCGAAGTCCCGCGCTCGGACACGCTGTTCGGAGCGATCTGCTGGGGGATTCGGCTCGCACGAGGCGAGGAGTTCCTCGAAAACGTTCTTGCACGCTTTCGATCCGGTGAGCCACCGTTTCTCATCTCCTCTGCGTTTCCGATGCTCGATGAGACCGATCAGGAGAGCGTCTTACTGCTGCCAAAACCGTACGTCCCCTGTCTGCAAGCCGGAACCGGTGAGATGACTGACGAGCGACTCGACGCACTACGAGCGTGGCAACGGATCGAATACGTACCGTCGTCCGTCTTTTCGACTATCGTAACGGGCGCGTTTTCGGATGGCGAACTGCTGGATGGATACGGCCATGACGATGGTGATGACACCATCACGATCGGAGACCGCACGTACAGCTGTAAACGTCAATGTTTGCTCCCTTCAGAACCGGACTGTACGCGTCCCTTCCGGAAAACGGAGCGGACGCGCAACGCCGTCAACCGACTCACGAGCGCAACCGACGAGGCGCTCTTTCACCGTGACGCTGTGTTTTTCCCCGACGATGCCGGGTTACACGTCTGCGTCGAGGGCGACATTGAGACCGTAATTGACGGGCTCTCGGTACTCCAAAACCACGGCATCGGGGGTGATCGATCCATAGGATACGGTCAGTTCCGTCTCGACGGGGTCGAAGAACTCGAACTCCCGGCTCCGGACGGCGATCTGTTCTGTTCGCTCTCGCTGTGTATCCCGCGAGCCGAAGAGATGGACGAATTCCTGACCGCAGGGTATTACGAAATCGAACCACGGAAAGGAATCGTCGAGAATTCGTTGGCGTCCCCGGACAACATCTGGAAAAGGCGCGTCCTCGCACTGGCAGAAGGGTCGATCTTGCCACGTTCTGGTAATAAGGAAGAGACGACGGAACGGGAAACAGAAGCGGATAGGGACACACCGATAGCACAAGAGGAACACGAACGGTACGGGTGCAATCCGATCGTCGCCGATCATTTCGAGCACGGCGTTCAACACTATGGCTACTCGCTCCCGGTTGGGATACGTCGAGAAGCGGTCAACGGTTCGACCGGTGATCGGAAATGAAGATAGATCTGAAAGTACGATCACCGATACATATCGGCTCCGGTGACGAACTTAGCAGACACGAGTACCAATTCGAAGACGGTCTGGCATTCGTTCCAGATATCCGTACGTACTTCCGTGATAACCCGAACGAGGTCGACGCGTTCGTTACCGCGATAGAGCGCAGCGAGCCGGTGAATCACATATTCGATGACGGATATTCGCGGTACACGCTCGATTCGTCGTGGGTTAATCCCGATTCTATCAGAGGGTCAGTCTCAGTCGCGCTCAAGGATGGGTCTGACGTGCCATACATTCCCGGAACGAGCCTAAAAGGATGGATCAGAACTACGCTCGCGTATCGGGCGCTCGAAAACGGAGCATCGTTGCATCGAGTGAACAAGCAGGCGATCAATGATCTCTTCAGAGTTGGTAAGGGGGAGACGAGAGACGATCTGCTACGGTGTGTGACCGTTCAGGATGCGCACCCCGTTTCGGAAGCCGAGCTAGCCCTCTGTGAGATCAAGACGTACTCGTTGGATCGGTCGGGAACGCTGCGAGAAAGGGGGTCGGACTATGCCGAGTGTCTCACGCGCGGAACGGAGTTCACGACCGATGTCTCTGTGAATAAAAAACTACTTGAGAAGCTGATCGACGAGCACGACGGGGATGCAACGCGAGTGTTTGGGGATGACCTCACGAAACGAGGGATTCTGGCAACGATTTCGGAGGCGTCGGTGGACTTCCAAGAGGCCGTTATTCGTGAGGATCAGCGGTTGTTCGATCATCGGAGCGTTGGGGCGATCTACTCCAGCCTTTCGAATAGTGGTCCGTTGTTCCGGCTCGGGTCCGGTACCGGTCATCACTCAAAGACCGTCGCCATGGCGCTTCCGGAGGCGGATCGAATTCGGGCGAACGTTGGGGCTGCCAATAACAAATTAAAGCACGCAAAATGCGGGGGAGAAGTGGAACACGGTAGGCGTGGTGACAGAACACTATCCTGCAAAAGGTGTGACGAGACGGGGATTCAACCCGATTTCGACAACGTGATTCGATTCCCGAAGACGAAGCGATTCGTCGTCTACAACGGGGAACCCCTCCACCTCCTTGGATGGGTCAAGGCATCGTTTCGTGGACCTTTATAAAGTCTGTGTACAGTGGGGGTCCACGAACGGAGTGGACTGAGGGACCGACTGAGAAAGCTTTATTGGGCCGCTCGCCCGAATTTTGCATACCATTTCAACTGTGCCAGAGCGGTCGAAGGCATTGAAACACTTGCGTGTCCTCACCCCACGCTTCGATAGCACGATTTCAACTGTGCCAGAGCGGTCGAAGGCATTGAAACAAGCGGTGGGGGTCGTTAATCGACGGATCGTGATTCATTTCAACTGTGCCAGAGCGGTCGAAGGCATTGAAACGTCTGTTCGACTTGAATTGTTACGTTATCGCTCATTAATTTCAACTGTGCCAGAGCGGTCGAAGGCATTGAAACGGAGCGTTCTGGTTAGCTAGCGCCCCCGTTGCTTGATTTCAACTGTGCCAGAGCGGTCGAAGGCATTGAAACACGTCCTCTTGTTCGACTTCCCAAATCGATCAGAGATTTCAACTGTGCCAGAGCGGTCGAAGGCATTGAAACCACCTCGATATAACCGAGATATCGACCACAGACCGCATTTCAACTGTGCCAGAGCGGTCGAAGGCATTGAAACTAGCGGGTAACATAGTCATCAAGAGTTCCATTTTCGATTTCAACTGTGCCAGAGCGGTCGAAGGCATTGAAACCGGTCCGAGTGCTTCTCTCTGGAACGTTTCGCCGCAGATTTCAACTGTGCCAGAGCGGTCGAAGGCATCGAACTCGACAACGAGGAGCGTGCTCTAACCATTCTTCGACAGATTTCTCCAACCCATTCAGAAACAGTCTGAGCATACGATTACACTCTCAATCGAACAATACAAGAGAAGGAGCGCCAAGCAGCGAGAGCACCAACCCAACAGCGCAAGCACATCGAGAGCGAATAAGTCCGTGTTCGCACTCGCGATATCGTATGCCACCGGCGAGAGTACGTACTCCAGCAGAGAGAACGGAAGGAGCGGCTGTAACCGTCTCTCGTGAGAATATTACTGACCATGTGTAACAACACGCCGCCCAACTCACAGCCCGACGACTTTTTTTGGAGAGACGATTAGGAAGACGAGTGGCTGCGAACAGCCAGAGAACACCTAAGAATTCATTACCCGGTGTATGGCACTACCTCCCATCAGTATCATCTAGAGCGAGTGGTGATGACCAAGCTGAAATGCACTCTATCGCAGAAGATGAGACGTATCATTGTCTCGATCCAATCCTCCTTGTGATTGGCGAAACGCCTCCCGATGAGGTCGCAGTAAATGCCTACGTCTTCCACCGTGAAGGGGACGTTGAACGACTACACCGTGGGAACACGGGATACGAATCCGAAAGATAGTCAGTGAAACACCAATAACAGTTTCTTTAGATCGACGGTGTACGAATATGACTAACCTGACGGGAAAAATGTTTTTCAGCTATCGTCGGAATCAGGACGATGTCGCCGAATTTCTCGTTGAGTCACTGCATGAGTACGGGATACGGACCTGGCAGGATATCTCCGATCTGAAGCCCGAACCTACCCAGGACGAGATTAGAACGGTATTAGAAGTTGAGAACTCCGAACTCGCTGGTGGTATTGTACTGGTGAGTGATGATGTCTTCGACTCCGAATTCATCCTTGAAGTAGAGCTCCCCCACCTACATAACCGCTGGAAAAACGAGCAACAGTTCTTCGTCGTTGTCGCGCTCTGTCCCGGGGTTGAGTATGACGATGCCAGTGAAATTCTCTCTGAGTCGCCGACAGTACTTGATTTCTCCAATTGGAACAAAATTAAATTAGGATCGAAGGCTGACACGCCAGTAGCGGCCGATGACGTCGCTACAGCGGTTCTTACCGAACGGATCCGTCTCAACCATAAACAACTCGATGCGGACCAGCCGCTCGGTTGTTCCCTCAATACCTACGGTTCTTCCTCGTATGCTACTCAACCGGTAGTTACAATCGATTGGTCATCGCATTTTAAAGATGGACTTCCTGCACCTCGTCTTTGGAACCAACGCCTTATCCCACGACTGCACAGGGTTATTGACATCTTGGAGGGAGCAGCTCCTGGGAGATCGGTCCATGTCCACGGGCAAGCCCACTTGCCAGCTGCGTTTGCACTGGGACGGTGTCTCCGGACGACAAGAGGGATAGACGCGACCTGGCTGCAACAAAGCAATGGCAAACAGGAACCATGGAGCCTCCACATTGATGAGCAGGAAAGTGGGTTTGATGGTGACCTGCATGTGAATGATATCGCGGGTTCTGATCTGGCAGTTCTGGTCAGCGGCACGAATGAGGTAAACGCAGTCGTTGGGAGATCCAAACAAACGCTTCCTGATTTTGCCGGAGTTCTAGAACTCTCACTCGGTGACGATATTGGATCGTTACTCAGCGCTCCTGAGGCTGTACATGCCGCTCGTCTCTTTCAACGAGAGGTCCAGTCGGCGCTAAACGAGCTTTCGGCCACGTCGACAATACATCTCTTCATGGCAGCTCCAGCAGGTCTCGTGTTCTTGTACGGACAGCAAAGCAATACATTCCCCTCGATCCAGACGTATCTCTTGGAGACGACGGACGGAGAAAGAACATATCGCCCTGCGGCCTTATTGAAGTAGACAGCTCATCAGCAAGACGACCACATCATCTCCCCCGTAGATCTTATCTAGACCGTGCCCTCTATCCAGCAAATACTCTCTCTCTCGCAATCTATCCAGTCGCTGTCTTGTGTGTTCTCCCCAGAAAGCACCACGGTGATCGATGTCCCCCTTCAGCTGGTCGTTGATACAGTTTTAAAAAATATATTTATGATTAATAGTATAGTTAGGCTTCTTGTGACTTCCGCGTAGTGATTTCCCAATAGCGATTCTCTTGGCTGGTCAGAGCCAATACTCGATCAACGAAGATCTCTTCAGGAGCGCCAGCATCTTCGTACTCTCCGGTTTTCGTTCTGAACATATGACCCTCTCTACGGAGACCTTCAGCGGTTGTCCGATAATTCATCCATTTCTTTTGATAATTCAAAAAGGATTCGAGTGCTTCTAAGATAACGAGCAGGACAGATGCCGCAGTAATCACGTGCTGCCAATATGGATTCATCGTCACCGAAAACACCGAGACGGAAACGGGAAGCGTGGCAGCCAAGACAATCTGAGTGACCTTCATAGCACGGTGTCTAATCTTATTCCGTTTCGCTTTCTGATCGTACCAATTAAACTGTCCTTCGTAGAATTCATCATAAAACTCGTCAAAGTTTTCAACCATTAGTTTGCCACCTGTTTCACAGAATCGAGTTTTCTTCGGTTACGGTCCAGCGAGTGTTCAAAACCTCACCAATCTCACGTGAGGGGCTATCTAATGCAATTGATAGAACATTGGAGCCGTGCTCTTGCTGCAGTTTCTGAGAGTTAAGTAATTCTGCCATCCGTTTTATCATTGATACTTGCATGCCTATATCATTACAGTTCGGGTGTCACTTTAGCGAATGCTTGGATTCCATCTCATGACCTCATTTCAACCGCTCTAACTCACCTTCAACGCTCGGCACGCTCGTTGAGTCGCTGATTATGCCGCACTGATGATGATCAATACCGGTCCCTGCCCATCAACCGACTGGTCGAAGTCGAAACTAGCGATCACCGGACGTGATCACTCGTTCACAAGTAACAGAATCGGCGAGGTCGATGGCATGGGTGGCGGTGCACTTGAACCGACACTGGCGAATGCTTCGGATGTCTCCGGTCTCAAGGACAGTGAATACTCTCGAATGGGTCGTCGGGCGTGCTCAAAGTGGTCGATTTGGCTGGAGAGGCGAAGAAAGACTGTGGATTCGATGACTTCGCGGACCGTTATAAAGTCCGTGTACAGCGGGGGTCCACGATCGATGATGGCTGAGAGACCGACGGAGAAAGCTTTATTGATGCTCTCGGCCGAATTTTCCATACCATTTCAACTGCGCCAAAGCTGACCCAGGCATTGAAACTCCCTGTGGATGGCGTAGCAATAGCTTGCTTCCGGTATTTCAACTGTGCCAGTAATCGGTAAGGCACCGAACACAGCAATGGGGAGCGTTCTCTCCAGTGCCATAAAACAGATCGACGGCACGGATTGGGTCGTCAGTCATTCGATGCCCCCAGTGTCAGTTGCCTTGTCTCCTCTCGCTCCGTGACTCGGTATCGGTATCCTGCGCTCACAGCACTCGGTCAGTTCGAATAGGGATAGCACCCAGAAATCCACCTTATAGAACCCAATTGGTGACGAACTCCGATCCATGGGCTTCGGACGATTCACATCGCTTCAGCGGCCGCTCTCGGGTTTTGAGTAGGTAGGTGTTGAAAACGAGCAGCTGAAACGCTTACACGGTGACATGGGTTGCTCAGTCGATTCGTGTAATCGTCCACTCCTCACCCAGCTCGATGTGCTCGCCGAAGAGCTGACGATGCTCACAGCCATTGCCGTACTGGGTGCAACACTCGGCGGACGGTTGCCACTCCGGCCCGATTGGTGGGGTGGTCTCTTGGGTCTGTTCAAGGAAGACTTCGAGATCGCCACCACAGTGCCGACAGCTCTCCTCCTGTCGGTACGTCGCGTGTGTTCCCGACATCATAACAGTCCTCAATCTCGATCGAGGTGCCATTCGGGAGGACGCCCATCCCTCGGGTTTCCGCAAAGCGAGCCGATCGCTTTGAGGCACAGACGTAATCGGGATGGTGCGGTTGATCGCAGGCGTCGCACTCGATATGGCCACCGTGCTCCGGACACCACCAGCCCATGTAGTGCGTCGTGGCGTTCTCGTTGCCGGTCTCGGTGATCACGTCATGCTCTAGTTCCGTGCCGCAGTCCGGGCATGGCCGTGTATTACTCATCGTCGTTCATCCCTTTATCGTCAACAGCGAGTTGGTGCATGTCGCCGTCTTTATAGACCGTCTCACCGACCGTGATCGGTTCATCGAGTCTACCGGCAAAACTCTCCGAACTCGTTTCCACCTACATCGTTGGCGATGACGCAAAGCGTGCCGATCGTTATCAATCAACGAATTTGGTAAAAATTAGCGATTGAACTACACTTCTTTGTCACTTGCGAGCGAGTCGGTCGTAGACACCTTGGTGACGTTCGATATTGCGCTTGGCCAGTTCGCGCACTGCCTTCCGGCGCTCTTCTGGAGTGGATGCGTCTTTGATCGCTGCAACCAGTTCCTCATCGCGGGTGGTGGAAGTCATTGGCCGGTGTTCGTCTTGCATCGTCATGTGTTCTTCGCTGCGTGGGCGTCTAGGTATGCTACAATGCGACCGATATCGACGTTCTCAGCGTTCCGGGCGATATCTTCGAGCATGTCCTCAACCTCACTACCGTAATCGAAGTGGTAGCCGTTGAGTCGATAGAACAACTCGACCGTATTCAAAGCCGTTCGCTTGTTCCCATCAACGAACGGATGCCCGCCAGCAATCAACCGCATTAGATGCGCAGTTTTCTCATGGATTGTCTCGGGTGCTTTCCCGTAGTATCCCTTCGAGATATAGTCAACCGCAAACTCAATATCCCCCGGTGATTTCACTCCCGGATCTGTCTCCGTATCGCTGGTGACAACAACCTCGTGTCTGTCCCCGTGGCGATCAGAACGGCGAACACGGTTGCCGGGGACACTCACGAAGCAGACGTGATCCATTGCTGGACGACGAAATCACCAGTTTTAACGCTCATTGGTTGGAAAAAGCGGGTATGGCAGATCTCATTGTCAAAGCAGCAGTCAGAGACGCAATCGACGGCAACGTCTCGGGCGACTTCTACGACGCCCTCGATGAGGAGGTCCACGAGCTCCTCAACGAAGCAGCGCGGCGTGCTGAGGAGAATACCCGCAAAACTGTCCAAGCACGCGATCTCTGAACAGGTAGTCACACACGGTTACTGATTTTGCCTGAAACGTACCCTCGTGACAGTCAATCGACTTACGACGTGGAGAATTATGGTCCACCCGTATCGACAGGCACACGAGTGAGTCCAAGCGTCGCAAAATCACTATCGAACGCAAACACGTGCTCGACATTTCGTTCATCGGCGAGCACGCCGGTGAGATGGTCGACAAGCGAAATATCGTGGTCATCGTACTGCTCGAATTGCTCACAGGCAGCATCGAACGCCACCGCATCGGGGTGGAGCACTGTCACATTCGGCGAGGTACGGACGGTCTGGAGGACCTCAGCGGCAACAGCGGTGCCAGTGCGAGCGAGAATCAATGTCACAAGTTCTGAGAGTGTATGCGCACTCATGTAGATCGGGCGATACGCGAGCTCACCAGCTCGGATCGCATCGAACACTGCCTGTGCACGGGCGTGTTCAGCATCATCCTCATCGAAGACGGCATAGAGACCGCCTGTATCAATAAATAGCGGCGTGGCTCCCCGCTCACTCATGGATCATGGTTATTCGCAACCGCATCAGCGACATACTCATCAACGTTGTGCGAGACATCGCTCACCCCGCTCGCGAACGTCGGCGGATTGGCAAACAACGGATCGTCCGGATCGAAAGCTGTCGAGACTGGGGGAGACTCCGCCGTGAGCCACCACACCACTGCACCCCCGCCAACTTTCCGACGAGCGACGGTTCCCTCATCAAGTAACGTCAGCAACTTCTGCCGTGCGGCTTCGGACGTATACCCGAGTTCTTCACCTACCTCCTTCGCAGTGACGACCGGCGTCTCTGCCCGACGAAGAACATCAACGACAGCTGCTGGTGTGATCGTCTCAACGAACTGACCACGGTCGTTGCGTTCACGACTATTACTCATAGCTCTAGTGTCGCTCGCTAGCCCTATAACCCTATTGATGCGCAGCAAATGGGGAATTTTATATCCTATTGGTGCGTAGCAAGTGGCGGGGACACACCGGCCTCTTGGGGCGTTTTCAACAGAAGAATGCCCGCGTGTTGGAGCACGCAGGCCGGTTGTCTTGAATGAACTCCGACAACCATGACGAACTCACCGACGGCAGTAGTTAAAGCCGACGCATCGACCGACGACGACCAGCGCGCCGATCAGGCATCCGACGCTTTCATGATCGGTGTCGATACCAACGGGCGCGAGCACTACTGCTCACGCATTCGTGACTGTGTAACCGTCATCGACGACGACGGAGCCGAGCAAACACAGGCGCTCAACGACCGTCCGCTAAAGAACTGGATGGCATTCGTCGAGCAGGAGCTCGGTGGCTGGGACGAGACTAATGTCTATTCGGGCTCCACCTTCACGCACCTTGTGCGACAACTCGGGAACGCGGTCACCGTGGGTGAGGCGTAATGAGCCGGACTCGACCCGATGACTGCGAGTGCAAACACGCACCGATGGGCATGCCCTGTCCGGAATGTGTCGATGCTGGCTTCGATACGCCCAAAAACGGCGTTGTACAGAACGGGAGGCTCAAGTGAGCGACGACGTCACCGAGGTCCTGACTGACGACGGCCGGCATGTGCTCTACAGCACCGATGAAGACGCTGACGAGCCCGCAGACACCCGCGAGTGGGTCGCCAGCGACGCTACCGTCTCTGGCAGCGACCAGGAGTAACTGATCGTTGGCGGTCTGTCTGTCCTGAATGGGAGTGGCTCGCTCCGATCCATGGACGGCGGCGGCCACTGCATGCTATAACGGGGATGTGACCATACCTACGACAAACAACACGATCGACTCGTCTAACGACAGGCCGACATCTCTATTTTCTAGTCTGATCGAGCACTTTCCGGAGGGCTCTTCTCTAACACAGTAGAATAGGGATATTTACCTGAGTATTGTCAAGACTCGTCCTGATGAATCCAACGCACATATTCAGCATGGAGGTCATTCAGGGCCGAATGGGAAATAGCCCGTCCGAGACAGCCTTTCGGAGGCGAGTGAGGACTCCGCCCTCGGATTCTCCATCGGAGAGGGCCCATCCGGCCTTTTCGGCGGCCTCAGTGACGGAAACGAACTCCCAGCCGAGGTGGGTGGACACCCGGCGGTCCTCCCCGGCCGTTCCGACATACACATGCCGTCGCGTGGGCGTCGCCCCGCGTATCTCCTCCAAGGCGAGCCACTTGTCGCGGTCGTCGAGGTCGAAGTCCTGCCGGAGCCCATATTCCTCGACGGCCCTTTCAACCGCGTCGAGGTCGTTGTCGACGACGCCAACGTGCTGGCTCCAGTTCTGAGCGTCTTCAAACACCGCCATGGAGTCCTCAAGTCGCTCGACAGCCGAGAGCGAGAACGCGAGCGTCATCGCACCCCTGTTACTGTTACCATCAATGCTCATACTCGGTCGTTCGGACTCGCACGGGAAAGCCGCTCGGGGACAGATTTGTCCCGTTCCCCTCTGTCCTATCGTCTGAATCAGTCTCCCCTCTGGTGGACCAAGCGTTCATGCACCTGCCAGTCGAGATGAAAGATGGATGCAGAAAATCACAATCGACGACATCGATCCGATGGTACCGGGCGGTGGGGAGAGTAGTCTCGATATGCGCAGGCTTGCAGAGCCACTCAACACGAGCGAGCTGGCGATCAATTACTACGCGCTCGATCCCGGCCAAGCGTTTTCGCCCGGGATTCACACGCACCTCGATCAGGAGGAAGTGTTCTATATCCTCGACGGTACGGCAACGTTCGAGACGAAACCCGAAGCGACTGCTGACAGCGAGCATATTGAGGTACGTGCTGGTGAGGTCGTTCGATTCGCGCCAGGGGAGTTTCAGCAGGGTCGCAACGAGGGTGATGCCCCGGTCGTCGCGTTGGCACTCGGTGCGCCACGAGGACCTACGGAGGGGCGCGTTCCCCAGCCCTGTCCGGAATGCGAAGAGAGCGACGTGCTGGCAGTCATGCTAAACGACGGAGAGATACAGCTCCAGTGTCCCGAGTGTGACGCGGAAATCGACACTGAGATGTGACACGGCGCCCCAACGTGCCGGCACGGAGAGTGGTCCACTACAGTCTAGCCTCAGCGTCCGAAATCACGCAGAAGAGGATGGAATCCGTGTGTTCACATCAATCCAGCTTCCTTAAACGCATTGTTGACAACCCCCGGCGCTCTTCTATAGTTTGACGAAATAGCGTGCCATTCGTGTTTCCGAGGCGTACTCCAAGGCGAGCAACATCACATAGTGTATGTTTTGGTCCGTGGCTCACTCGTGTACTCAGCGTTCAGGTGATGAGACATCGAGATGAGCGTGTCACAAGACAGTATTCAAATTTCCTCATTTCAGCAATCTACTCTACCCAGAGAAACAGCAATCACGAATGCAAAATATCGAGATCATGACGAGCGATTCGAGCGTTCGGACGTATGCTTCAAACGTCTCACGCCCTGTTCCCGTGAGGTGGTAAGTCGTCTGTGGCATGCGATCAACAAACTGTTTTTCGACCGTGACGCAGTCTGCGTCTTTCATCTTCTGGAGGTGTCTACTGAGGTTTCCACCGATGACATCTAACTCCTCCGTGAGATCGGTGAAGCTCGGCTTCCCGTTCGCGTACAGATGTGCAAAGATGCGGAGGCAGGTCGGCTGGTGAACGAGTTTGTCGAACTCCATTGTTACACCCTCTGCAGCACGAGATACGATCCGATGCCGTGAACGATGACCGATACGCCGAGGGCCGCATACGCCCAGTACTGGAGAAACGGAATATGAGTGATCGCGGGGGCAGCACGAACAGCCAGAGTCCACCTGCATAGATGGGACAAGAGAGATACCCACAACAGTGCTCACGTACCACCGGTATCGACCGGAACACGCGTCAGCCCAAGGGTTGCAAAATCACTATCGAACGCGAAGATACGAGTGATATCGTGTTCGCGGGCGAGGACTGCTGAGGACTGATCGACGAACGAAATTTGATGATCGGAATATCTCCCGAACTCGTGCCGAATTGCTGCGAACGCTGTTGCATCGGGATGGAGAACGGTGATGTTCGGGGAATCGGCGACTCGGTGAAGCGCCTCAACGGCCCCGGCGTGGGTGTCTTTCCGGAGTGTGAGTGTCGCTAGTTCCGAGAGGACGTATCCGCTGGTATACAGAGGACGATACGCGAGATTGCCCGAACTGATCCCGTCGAACACAGCTGTCGCTTGCTGGTGGTGGTCGTCTTGGTCGTTAAACCGGGCAAAGAACGCGCTCGTATCGATAAACAACGGATGGGCGGCGTGAGCGGCGTTATTCATCGTCTTGGGTGTCCGCGTCCTCCACAGGACCGTACAGGACATCATCGATCGTCTCATCGCCCATACCGACGCTCATGATTGGTCCGCCACTAAACAGCGGGTCATCAAGAGTGATTTCAGACGGCTGTTCGTTGCTCTCGGTTTGCTTATCACGCTCTGCAATCTGTCCGACCGCTTCGTCGAGTTTTTCAAGCGCCTCATCACGAGTGAGACCTTGCGTGACCGCATGGGTAGCGGTGTCGTACGCTGTCCACCGACCGTCAGGCGTCTCTGTTAACGTGATCTGTCTCGTTGTACTCATTCTATCACCTCTCAGTTAGTCGCTGCTGGAAGCCACCAGACCACGACAGCCCCACGCACATCGCGGCGCTCAATCTGTCCCTGTTCATGCAACTCGGTGAGCTTCAACCGTGCTGCTTCCCGGCTACAGCCGAGGGCATCAGCCACATCGCCTGTCGCCATGAATGGATCACTCGCACTCCTAACTACATCGAGCACGCGATCGAGCGTGACTGTCTCCACATATTGTCCCTGTTGGTTGCGCTTTCGCTCTCCCGAACTCACGGAAATCATTACGACAGCGAGCGTAATAAGCCTATTGCCGTACGGCAAATGGTGGGTTTTATTCCTATGGCAGCACTACAATTGGATAGAGACATACTGGCCTCTTGGGGTATTTTCAACAGAAGAATGCCCGCGTGTTGGAGCACGCAGGCCGGTTGTCTTGGATGAACTCCGACAACCATGTCGCACTCAACAACGACGGCAGTTAAAGCCGATGCATCGACTGACGATGACCAGCGTGCTGATCACGCATCCGACGCCTTCATGATCGGTATCGACACCGATGGGCGCGAGCACGACTTCTCACGGATTCGTGACTGTGTGACCGTTATCGACGATGGAGCCGAGCAAACACAGGCGCTCAACGACCGTCCGCTGAAGGACTGGATGGCGTTCGTCGAGCAGGAACTCGGTGGCTGGGACGAAACCAACGTCTACAGCGGAAGTACATTCGCACACCTTGCCCACCAACTCGGGAACGCAGTCACCGCGGGTGAGGCGTAATGAGCATCCTCAGTTCGCTCTTCGGCACGTCCAAGCGCTCGACGGGCACCTACACGTGTGACTGTGGTGCACCGATGGAGAACACGGCCACATACTTCAGGAACGAGTACCGGAAAGAACTCTGGGAGTGCACTCGGCCGAAGGAAGACTGTCTTGAAATCGCGGCGGTGTTCCTCTTCGAAGACGAGAGCAAAAGCTACGGCACAGGGTGTCTGAAGGGAGAGATCACGGGGGAACGCAAATGACGGCGCTCATTCCGTGGCTCACCGGAACGTTCGGGCAGCTCGGGGCCACGCTCATTGTTATCGTCGGACTGGTGCTCCTCGTCCGATACGGATTCTGGACTATTATCACGCTGTTCGTCGCGTGGAAGGTCCGCCGTGACTGGACCGTCACGCCACGGGAGGGTGATCGATGAGCCGAACTCGACCCGATGACGATGAGTGCGAGTGCAAACACGCACCGATGGGCATGCCCTGTCCGAACTGTACCGATGCTGGCTTCGATACGCTCAAAAACGGCGTTGTACAGAACGGGAAGCTCAAATGAGCGACGACGTCAAAGAGGTCCAGACTGACGACGGTCGCCACGTCCTCTACAGCACTGACGAAGATACCGACGAGCCCGCAGACACAGGCGAGTGGGTCGCAAGCGACACCACCGTCTCCGGCAGCGACCATCAGTAACTGATCGGTGACGGTCTGTCTGTCCTGAATGGGAGTGGCTCGCTACAACAAAAAACACGATCGAATCGTCTCACGACGGGTCGACTTCACTTCTCACAGTTCGTCGCAGTGCTGTTTCACACTCACTCTCGGTAAGTAGCCAGGAATCGCTTCGAAGGCGAGCGCACGAGTGCTCACTCTCAAGGTTCCCCCAATCGATTCGAGTGCTTCGACGAGAAATGATAAAGGAGGTGCACCACATACATACCGCCAATGACTGCTATCGTCTCAACCGACGACACGCTCGGTGGGGAGCCACGGATCGATGGGCGGCGCATCGGTGTTCTCCATATCGCTGCCCGAGTGATCGATACGGGTGACCGGCCGGAGGACGTCGCGACCGACTATCAACTCGATCTCGCCGATATCCATCACGCACTCGCGTACTACTACGAGCATCCCGAGGAAATGCAGCACTGGCGCGAGCAGAAACGGGCAGCGGGCCAACGTGCCCAACAACAACAGCTCGATCCTGAGCACTACCGGCACACGGAAACGGCATGAAGATTCTTACTGATGAGCACGTCCCTCAAGCAGTCGCGACCACACTTCGGAGTGAGGGTCTCGATGCGATCACCATCTACGAAACCGATCTCCTTGGCGTGCAGGATCAGCCACTCCTCAACTACGCCCACCAGCACGACTATGTGATTCTCACCAATGACCAAGATTTCGTCTCCGAGCCATTTGTCGATCAGAACAACCATGCTGGCATCATCTTCTACGAAGACCAGCGCATCCCACGAAGTGACCTCGTTCGCGCCGTTCACAACGCCCTGAGTATTCTCCAGCCGGAGGATCTCAGAAATGAGATCGTCTACGTCCCCAACGGCTGGATCTAATCTGAGTGTCAATCGATTACGCAAACGGTTGGAGGCTTAAGATGCAGTACTGTGACTCCACACCGTATGGAGCCTGCAGCTTTCGCCATTGGTGAACGTGTTTACGATCGCGAGGACGACGAAATCGAGCCGACTGTCTCTGTGTCGACTGGGTTTGATCGAGTGCTCCTTAGAGATGCGAGAATGGTGAACAGAGCTAAACAAAAGACGCTCGTGTCATCCGGTAGGGACGAGGTATACACCTGTGAAGACAGCGAACAAAAATTTTCATTAACACAGGTGCAGATCAGGGCTGATTGGACGGTCTGCGGCTCCTGTCTGGCCGCTACAGAGCGCCTCACTGAGTAATCCATCGGTCGATCGGCAGAGGGCTTCACTCGTCATGAACGAGCACCATCTGCGTGCGATAGGTGTTGAGTAATCGCTGTTCGACTACCCGAAGCCAGTCGGCATCCTCGATCGTGAGCGACGTGCGGAACAGCCGGAGAAACGAATCGATGGCATCCCGGTCTCTCTCAGGGAACTCCGTGCTGAGCTCCTCGCGGACGAACTGCAGGTTCTCTGGCGTGTATGGCTCGTGTCGCGATTGGGCGAACGCACGAAGCGTTGTTCGAAATAGCATCCCATCCGTGTCCCCGAGGCGTATTCCGAGGCGGGCAACGTCACGCAGCGTATTGTCCTGATCCATGTGTGTGGCGGCTCTGCTAATCGCCTCCATTTCCGTCTCACCCAGCCCCTCGATCTTTCCATCTCGATCCGAGTACGTCATAGGCTTCAGATACGCCCGATAATTCGCATCGGAATAGGGCGGTTCGTCGATCACAAACGTGATCTCACGACGCTCCTCACTCATTCGTCGCCAGCTGAGACCGCGTCGAGTAGTCGTAGATAAACACCTGATCGAGGGCTTCTGCACCGAGAAAGAGACAGATACGGAACATACGATCTCGATTGTGCAATCGACTCCTTTGTGTCATGCTATCACTGTCCGAACCATCTAACTAAATAGGTGTCTATGGTATCGTCGTGAAAGTCCCGATAGACGACTCAATTCACCAACAAACAGCGTTTGAGGATCGATACAATAGTGAGGCTGACTGACGAGTATCGATGTCGGTCCACTCCCATGAATAATGACAAGCGTGCGGCGTATCTCCTCTCCATCATCACTGATTGCTGGCGCTCACCGTGGTAAGTCGCCATTACGAGAGGTAGTAACATTTACCACAGATCCGTCAGAATACCCCAACGGAGCGCGGCAGACGCGTGTTTTGAAACGCGTCGGGTGGTCACAACACCCAACGCCGCTGTCTCCTGCTAAGACAGCAATGAGAAACAATCATACCGAGAGCCATCAGTCTGACGAACCGTACACCGACTATCCACACACGATCGATCGACGAAGCACCGAGTGGCTGTATACAGCCCTCGTCCTCGGGGGGGACCCCACGGCAGAAACGCCATCGACGATGACACAGCCACCAACACAACGACTTCAGCGTGATTTGGCAGCCTCTGATCTCCAAGAGCGCTACGGCGCACTCAAGCAGATCACGCTGTTTCGCACAGCAACCACGACCACGGAGACGAGTGACGATGCGCATTGAACACATCGGTAAGGGCGAGCCCGAGCTCGCGATTCTTGGCGCTGTTCACGGTGATGAACTGTGTGGCGTCCACGCGATCGAAGCGCTGCTCGACGAAGATCCTGACGTCCAGAAACCGGTGAAGTGCATCATCGCGAACGAGCCAGCAGTCGAGCAACACGTCCGCTACATCGACACTGATTTGAATCGGGTGTTCCCCGGCGATCCAGCGGCCGAGACATACGAACCCCGGTTGGCATATCGACTACAGGCGGAGTTAGAGGGCTGCACCACCCTCTCGATGCATTCGACACAGTCGGACGGTCGGCCGTTCGCGATCGTCGATGAGTCGGGGCCACTCGCTGAGACGATCTGTCCACAGCTCTCAGTTGCGGCTGTCGTCGAGGCGGCTGATGAGTTCCCGCACGCACTCGTTCACCACGTCGACGTCGTCGAGGTCGAATGTGGCTTACAGGGTACCGAGCAGGCGGCTGACAATGCCGAACAACTCGTCTGGGAGTTCCTCGCTGCCACGGGCGCACTCTCCGATAGAAGCGAGCCGAGCGAGCGGGCGCTTCCAGTGCTCTCGCTCAAGCGGTTGATCCCGAAACCAGACGGCGGCTCATATGAAGTTCACGTTGAGAATTTCGACCGCGTCGAGAAAGGGGCGGTGGTTGCCACCGTCGACGGCGAGGAGATAACCGCCACGGAGTCGTGCTATCCCGTTCTGGTGTCCGAGCACGGGTACGACCAGCGTTTCGGGTATACAGCCGAGTTGATCGATCAATGGTAGCCCACGACCCGCATCCATGTCCGGAACTTCGGGGCTTTCAGCGCGATCTCTTAGCCGTCGTGGCCGGTGACGGCCCCCACAAGGGTCTAGACCTTAAATCTGAGCTTGAGGAGCGCTGGGCGATCAGGATCTCCCGCAGTCGACTGTATTCGAATATGAATGCGCTGATCGAGCGCGGACTGATCGAGAAAAGCGAGCTCACCGGGCGGGCAAACCACTATGAAATTACAGCGCCCGGCGAACACCTGCTCCGGGCCTACGCCACCTGGATTGCGGAGAACGTGAAGATCGACATTTTCGGGACAACAATCAGTGAGGAGGCCAAGCGCTGTACCGAATTTACGGCCGATCACGGTCTGACACAGCCGCCCACCGACAGATTCTGCTTTGGCGTTGTCTGTCCACACCCCGGTTGCGAGATGAAAACACCAGTCCTCGTCGATTCTCCAGCCGTGGTCCCACCGGTGAATGACTGTCTTCGCTGTCAACGACCGGTGATCCTCGATCGAGCCGCACTTGAGCAGTTTGCGACGGAGGTGCGCACCAATGAGTGAGCACACGATCGGTATTGTCGGTCTTGGGACCATCGGACGGTTCCATGTCGAGCATCTCACCACACTTGCCACAGAGCACAACATCACTCTTGCCGGCGGGATGGATATCGCACCACCAGCACGCGACCGGTTTGAAGAGCAGTTCGGTGCGCCGGCCTACGGAACCTATGGAGCGTTGTATGAGCACGCCGATGTGGCGATCATTACGACGCCGAACCGGCACCACGAGGCGTACGCCGTCGGCGCGCGTGACGCCGGACTTGACGTACTCATCGAGAAGCCACTCGCGCATACCCTCGAGAGCGCAGAGCACATTGCAACGGTCGCTCAGGCGTCCGAGCTGGTCTGTATGGTCGACTTCCACAACCGCTTTGCACACCCCGTGCAGGTGCTCATGGAATATCTTCGAGAGGGACGGTTCGGTGAGGTGTATCACATCGAAGCGACGTATGTGCGCCGACGTGGGATGCCCGGCCGAGGCTCGTGGTTCACGCGTGAACCAAATCAATCTAAACGTTCGGGGGTCAGTCGATCGTCGTCTCGTGGTTTGTGTCGTACATTGTCGCATTCCCACCCGGCCTGAAGGGCGGAATTCTCTACTTTCAAGATGGTGTTTTCAGACGTGTTGTGTAATGTCTCTCAGATCGAACAATTGTAGATCATCGCGCTTGGACACAGCTTCCCGTACGGATTGTGTTGCGCCGCTGCGTGTGAACAACGCGTACTCCTTGTTGCTGTTGCTAGTGTCTGGCGTCCATCGTATTTCCGCAGCATGGTCTTCGAGTGAGGCGAGCGCACTGTAGTCGAGTGGTTTATTCGTGAACTTACATTCCCCCACGACCATCGTCCCACCAGTGGTGAAGCCGACGACGTCAACCTCGTGCTCCTTGTACCACCAGCGGCCGATATCGAGGAACATCTCTTCCGGATACAGCTTCGGCAAAGCATTCTGACACAGTTTCTCGAACTCCTGGCTAACGAAGTCGGGGAGTTCTGGCTCAATTACCGCCTCGTAGGCATCCTCACCGAGACGTTCGTATCGATCTTCCTTGCCGTAGACGAAGCGGTACCAGAAGCGAAATAGGGAATCCAAGATCCGATAGCGTCCGCGGCGTGACTTCGCTTTCTCTTCGGTGATCGGGACCTCACGCTCGATGAGCCGTAGACGTTCTAATTTCTGGGTGTATGTCGATATCTGCTTTCCATCAATCCCCACCGCTTGGGCGATCTCGTTCGATGTCGTCTTCCCCGCGGCAATCGCGGTGAGGATTGCAAAGTACCGATTCGGGTTTGTGAGTTCAGTCCGGAGCACGTACTCCGGTTCGTTGTGGAGATATCCCTTCTGGGACAGCACTTCCTTGGTGAGTGCTGTTCCGAGCTCCCGACCGAGACCGACGCTGTCGAGGTAGTAGGGGACACCACCAAAGATTCCCCATGTGAAAATCCGCTCTTCAGTCGAGGCGTTATCCGGAACGAACTCCTGTGCAGCGGTGAAGTCAAGGGGCCGAAGGTCGAGCTTCTCTGTGAATCGTCCGTACAGAGGACTGTTCCCCAGAAGCGTTGCTTCTTCCATCATACTGATCGACGACCCGATCAAAATGAGCGTTCCCGAGGTGTTCTGAAACCGCTGGTCCCACAACCGCTGGATGACTGACGGAAGGCTCTCGTCGGCGTCGATAAGGTAAGGAAATTCGTCGAGGACCACAATCCCGTTTTGGTCACCGAGGTATCCGAGCAGCGTTTCCCAGTCCTGTTTGATCTGCGTGATGCCAGGGAAGGTCTCGGACGTCACGTCGACGAACTCGTCGAGTTGTATCTGGGAAGTGGTTTCCGTAGCCTGATAGACGACGGCGTCGTCGCGGTCGGAGAGCGAGTGCTGGACAAGCTGTGTTTTCCCAAGGCGTCGCCGACCGAAAATGACGACCATCTCGGCATCGTCGGATTCGTAGCACCCCCGTAGCCGTGAGAGTTCGTCTTCCCGATTCACGAAGTGTTCCATGCGCTTACTCTAACCCAATCGAAGATAATACTTCCGAATAGCCTATTTCTGAATAGGCTAATTCAAAATTGGCTATTTGAGAATCTGTTCGTGGCGTCTTATATTAACAATCAAGTACTCGGTGGTCTCCCAGACAGCTACCTAATGAGTATCGTTACTTCGAGATCGTATCGTCTATAGTGGCGTCACTGATCTGACAGTCTTCGCTGTCTGTAGCTAGTGATTCTCAACCGGACAGCGCTCAATCCGGTTTCATCGTCAGTTCGATATGATTGTAGTTTCGAACGCGCCAGTTATGTCTCGACCCCAACAGAACACACAGCTCAGTGATGCTGCTATCGCTGTTCTCACGTGTGCTGCGTCCAATGACGGTGTCGCTGTGATGGACAAAACATATGGACGAGATGTTGCTGCGACCGAAGGAGTCACGACTTGAGGGACGGGATACATCATTCTACTTTTTCTCAAAAGAGACATAATCCATGTCGATGAGGCACGAACAGCCATTGATGCGATGATTGATGAGGGGTGGTATTGTGCACCCATGTCTATGCAGCGATCATCCGTAAACTCGACTCGCTTGAAAACTGAGTGACGGAACGTGAAAAAGCATAAATCCCACAGCTCCACTCTACAGTGTGCAGAAATTACTATTCAGGTGACGACTCAGAGTTAGGGTCACCTTCATCCGCTGCATAGCACTTCGCACATTCCCAGTAAGTGTACTCACTGTGGTCACCAGTCCACCGGACACCCTCGTGGCCTTCACCATCTCGATCAGCCTCCGCATACTCTCCGTCTGACTCGGCGTCGGGTACTTGCATCCGTCCGAAGTAGTACCGCGGACTCTTCGCACCACACACCGAACATGCCGGTGGATCCTCCCAATGCTCTTTCGGTGCCTTCCTACCTACCTCCTGATAGCACGAGGCGATACGTCGTGATAGGTCTACTTCATCGATGTCATCGGTGTAGCTCACTGCCGCAATCAGTCCGTCGAGTGCATCCTCAAGATCTACATCTTCGTTCTGGGACTCAGTGGCACGGTTGGCACCCCTGATCGCTGCCAACCGTTTGTCGATGTCATCAACGTCGGTAAGATACGCGTGTTCCACGAAGCGACGGTATTTCCGGCGTGTCTGCTCAGTATATACCTGACCTGCTGGTGCACCCCACTTCTCTTCGAAGGAGTCGTGGGGTGCGTCTTCTCCGAACACTGCCTCACTTGCTTCCTGAAACGCCTGCCCGAAATCGTCCGTTACCTTGCCCAACAAGGACAGGAACAACAGCGCTTCTTCTTCGGTGAGTCGTTTTCGATCAGTCATCTTCTGGATCCTCGATTTCGGCTTCGACTAGTGGTCGGTTCCGTTAGTGAAGACTGCTCGGTTCAATCGGCCTTCGTATCCGCTTGCGAATCGGAAATCGAACCACGATTTGCTGAAATACATCCCCCACGAGCGACACTATGGGATCTCATCTCGGACTGGTTGCTCGTCAATATTGTTTGCAGTGCGGTGGAACACCTGACTCACACCAGCAGTGAGTCCGCCATCGGCCGGAATATTCGCCCCTGTGATGAACGAGCTGCGGGGGGAGGCTAGGAAAAACACGGCGTCAGCGATCTCTGCAGGCTGTCCGAGACGGCCAAGTGCTGTCTCATCGCACAGTTCCTGATAGGGATCGCCATCGGCCTCCTCTCGTGTCTCCCGTCGTGATTCAGTCAGAATCGTTCCGACCGAGAGCACATTTGACCGGATATTGAACGTCCCGTAATGGACTGCGATCGACCGTGAGAGCGAATAGAGGCCAGCTTTCGCCGCCGAGTATGCACTCGCTCCGATACCGATCGCTGCGTTGGCCGTACTCACATGGATAATGGAACCACCATCCGCATCGGCCATCGGTGGGATGACCTCGCGAGAACAGAGATACGGGCCGGTGAGATTCAATGCTATATTGTCTGCCCACGTGTCCTCGCTGACCGTATGGAGTTTTCCATCATTGCCCCGTGCGCCACCAGCATTGTTCACGAGAATATCAATTCCATCGAAATCCGCGAGGGTCGCGTCTACTAATGCGCGTACATCGCTCGCACTCGTTACATCGCATTCGACAGGATGGACCGTTCCGGGGGTGTCATCAGGGAGAGCGTGTTCAATCTCAGCGGCTGCTGGCTCAATCCGGTTGGCAGAACGTGAACAAATAACCGTCATTGCGCCTTCAGTTGCAAATCGATGAGCGATGACCTTGCCAATTCCCCGAGAGCCTCCAGTCACAATCGCGGTCTGACCAACGAGAGAATGCTCTTTCATAGGCTATCACGGGCAAAGATGCCAGTTAAGTGTTGTTCATAGCACAGTATCCAATATTCGGAATAGACCGGCGAAAACAGTGAAGCGAAACTAATGTCCCAAGTTAGAGCTGGAAGAGAACAGTTGCGGAACGATCCAAAAGCGTTCGCCAGTCCTGAGATTCCGTACGATTGCGAGACACTCCTCGGAGCGTCTACCCGATTAGGTGTGGGAGGATCTCAGGCATTGTCTGTTTCATTTGTCCCTTCCAGCTGTGGCCGTTCATCAGCCTCGATCGATGGTTGGGCAGGCCGTTTGATGAACTGCCGCCAGACGCGCTCACGGAGTCCAAGTCGGTCAGCTGGAAGAAGTCGTCCCTCGATATCCTCAAGCAGATAGAGCCGGCCACGCTGACGGCCTGATGGAGTGTGGACGATCCCTCGGCCAGCCTCGAAGTTCTGGAGGGTATCCTCACCGATTGGGTAGTCTTCGAACACTCGCTTATCATTTTCGTCAACCTCAACGAGCCATTCGTCTTCATTATCCGGCCCAACGTTGCGCTCAACGCGTTCTCGGCCGATTCGTTGGCGGCAGTACTCAACCGAGCCCTGCCCGACACGGAGGTGGATTTCTTGGGCCAACCCACTGAGAAGACTGTCGGCTCCATCTTTCCCGTAGGTATCACGAAGCTGGGGAATCGCCTGCACGCCTAAGATTGCATAGCAGTTGTAGGCACGGCCCGCATTAATCAACCGTTCGAGCATGTCAAGCTGGGGCAGCGCCGCGAATTCATCGAGAATGTAGTACGAGGGACGTTCGTCTTCTAAGCCAAACCGAATCGACCAGTCGATTAATAATCGGAAAATCGGCTGGACAGAGGAGGACTGCTGAATTGGGAAATCGAGAATCAGGATCTGTCCGCGTGGATCGGCCATATACTCACGGACCGAAAACGTCCCCGCATCGGCGAAGTCGCCGCGAAACACCGCTTTAACCCGTTCTTCGAGGATTGACACAATATTACTGCTTGCTTCTACTCCCGCCGGTAGGTGTTTTTTAGCCGAAAGATCTTCTGCTACAAATCCCTTGTGGAGGAGTTCCACGTCAGCCCCGTCGAGAAATGAGACGAGATCCGCATTCGTCAGCGGTCGAGTGGCCCGTCGTTGGAGCAGACGCAGTACGTCCGCAAAGACCTGTGAGGCAGCATTGGTAAAGTAATCATTCTCCGTTTCTGCACCCGCGAAGATTGCTTTGGCAATCTCATCATAATCACCGTCTTCTTCGATTTCCCGAAAGACATTCCAAATCACGGTTGAGTCGCGTGAGGAGAGCCGAACGACGTTGTTCTCTGTAAAGAACGTCTGGTAGTCTCGCTTGTAATCGAAGATCACAAACGCCTCGTCAGGTTCAGCCTGTAATTGATGAGCGAGCACTCGAATGGCCTCGGTCTTCCCGCTGCCAGTTTCTCCAAGTACGAGGACCGAACGGTCCATTTCGAGCTGGACTGCCCGCTTCGAACCGGGAGGGTCACCGTGGCGTTCCCCCGAATCCGAGAGAGGCACAAGCATGATGTCCTCATAGAGCTGGTGACGTAGTTGATATTCAGTTTGACCGAACTGCCAGTAGATTGTGAGTATCCCAAGCCCGACGAGGAGAATTACCGGGTGGATTACCACACCGATAAAGACAGGTTGCGAGAACAGTCCAATAGAATGTTTTTCACCGATAACAAGCGGTGCAATCCCGATATCCCACCCGAGCCATGGGATCAGTAGTGAGCATATCACGATGAGTACAGCCCAGTACCGGAGACGCATCCGGAACTGCAAGAGAATCCACTCATAACCCCATCGAATCCCTTTGAGAGCCCGTTGCCAGAGCTGAGAATTGTGATCAGATATTGTCATACGTGATTGGTCGAGTCCCATTTTCTGGGACATTTGTCTAGAGGGCAATACTGTCGGTTCGATCGCATCGTGCTCATTCTGTGGTGATGGAGGACTGTCGAGCGGAGCGAATCGCCCGATTCGGTACAGAGGACAAGGGCCGACAGTAACGAGGATCCGCGAGCCCACGACGAGCCGGCTTCAAAACAACAGCACATAGTTCACATCTTACATACTATCCAATAAAACACTACGATTTTCAGGTCGAGACAGATAGGGAATCTCCTATAATGACAATATATTTGAAGAAGTTGTTATCGGTCGGATAGCGATTTTTCCATTCCCGTATCGCTGTGCGTGTCTGTGCCTTCGCTCTTACTCATACCGGTTCCATTCTCGATCGTCATGGAACGGAGCTCTTCACGGATTCGGATGCCCTCTTCGCCTGCTTCGGTTATCTCCTCGGAGGCGTTAGTCTCTGTGGCTGGCACGGCCTCTTCGGCCTGTTTTTGCATAGACTGGAGCACTTCCTTGACAGACATGTCTTTCTCGTCGGCGTATGTCTGGACCACTTGGAATAGCTCTTCATCGGTCTGTGGCAGTTTTCTCGTCGACTCCTCATCCGACTGCGTTGCTGTTTCTTCCGTCGTTTCATCGACCGTCTGGTCTGTCGTGACGATAGCTGACTCTTCGGCCCAGCTGGGTATCTCTTCAGGGAGGTCGGCAGAATCGATCTGTTCGATTTCGGTTAGTTGCTCGTTGTCTAGGTCATTGCTTCGCCCGTAATATTTCAGAGCGACGATGTCTGCTGCTGACAGTGTCCTCTCTCCTCTGGCGGTCTCGATTTGTATCCCATCATCGTCGATGGTCGTGCTTGTCGTTCCATGGAACGGTGTCCAGTAGAGATCACTGTCCTCTACCTGTTCGTGAACGCGTTCAAGCATCTCATCGTGAGGATGGGCATCGTATTCGTTCTCATCTGGATAATATTGATTATTTAAACTACTCGAAATGATCAGTGATTCCGAATCGATATGAGCAAGCGAGTTAGATCCAAATCCATTTTCTGCTCCATGATGAGGAACTTTGGCGACGTCAACGGCACTAAGCTGCTCGGGATACTGTCCAGATAACCGTTCTTCGGCTTCACCCTCTACATCGCCGGCAAGCAAGACACTGTTATCGCTTTGAGTAACCTGTAGGACGACACTATTCTCATTACGATCTGTGCTATCGATTTCCTGAGATGGATTGAGAATATCGACCTCGGCATCACCAAGATCAAACGAGTCCCCCTCCTCTATCTGATTTGGTTTAATGCCATTTTCGATCATTGAATCTTTAAACTGATTCATTGCCTTGGTGTCCGGAGGTTCAACCCCTTCTTGATGAGGAGCATGAACTGTGCCAATCCGATCGGATCCATACGCTTCGATTACATCAGAATGTCCTCCGATATGATCTGCATCGAAGTGGGTCGTAACAAAATGATCGAGATAGTTAATGTCGCGGTTGTCAAGATGGTCGAGAACCTGGTCACTGCTGTACCACGGACCGGAATCAACGAGCACAGTTGTCCCGTCTGAACCTTTGAGAAGGATACTATCACCCTGACCAACATCGATCACGTCGACACAAAGTTGGTCCTCATCCCTGCTATCGTTTGGTTTCTCCATCGCTATCTCTCCGATAATATATCAATTATCCGTCTCACTTTCGTCGTCTCCAAAAAGATCATCAAGTTGCTGTTGTGCCTTTTTGTGCCGCTGTTCGGAAAGTTCTGGATCGTATGTTATGTCGACAATTTCACTGTCTTCAATGATTCCGTGAAATATTCGCGTCGTAATCGGATCATCAGGATCAAGACCAGGGACATCGTTGGCTGGAAGAACAACCTGACCAACAATTTCATCAATCTCTCGGTCGACAATGAGGAGAACAGCTTTGTTTGATTCAAAACGGTCGAATTGAAGTTCGTATTCCCCGTCGTTTGGATCCTCTTGCCAACGGTAGTGAGCCTCGTCGAACGTTGTCATGATCTTATTATTTACCAATGACTATCGTCATTATAAACATTGGTGAAATTGGGGCGAACAGTCGTTACTAGTTAGTATACAGAAATAGAAAAGTACGGAATATAGCACTATAGACAGTTTTTCCACTATATAATTCTAACATGTCTACTTAAGACTTAGAAAACCGTGCTTGTTTTCGTCGTTGGTGTCTCGGAAAAGTTCATCAATTGGCGTCGGCGTAAATAATTATCGATATAAAATATGTCAGTGACCCATTTCGCTTCCCGTATCGGTATCGGCATGCAGACGGTCAAGGCGACCTTGGAATTTCTCATGACGGTTCTTTGACTTTTCCTGATCGAACGTCATGGCTTTGATTTTATTGTCTTCAATTATTCCGTCATAAATTTTCGTCGTAGCTGGGTCATCGGGATTAAGATCTGGGACATCAGCGGTTGAGAGGATAACATCACCCACAAATCTCCCTTCCTCATCAAGGCATTTTTCCGTATCAACGATGAGGAAAACGCCTTGATCGTGATGATTTGTAGTTGATTCAAAGCGGTCGAATTGGAGTTCATACTCTCCATCATCAGGATCCCGATCCCATCGATAACGGGCGTCTTCGAACATCGTTATAATATATTATTTCCCAACAACATAATTATTATAAATGTAGGCGAAAATGATATATCTCACGGTTGTTGACATCTATACAAAGACTATCATTGCTAGCGTGAACCGCCATTCCTATTGATTCTCAGACTCGCCTACATCTTGAGTGCCATTTTCATCGTCAGGAGTAGCTCGGACGCGTTCGTATCGTTCCTCGGCTTCTCTGATTCGTTGTTCGGTGATTTGGGGATCGTACACCAACTCAACGAGTTCACTACCATCGATTGTCCCGTGAAAAATCGCTGTTCTAACTGCGTTATCGGGATCTATCCCGGGAGTATCGGTTGCTGGGAGGACGATATCTCCGATGGGCCAATCCTCCGTTTTATCAACAACGAGGAGAACGGCCTTATTCGATTCAAAACGATCGAATTGGAGTTCGTACTCACCGTCATCCGGTTCATCTCGCCAGCGATAGTGAGCGTCATCGAACATCATTATTAGCCGATGTGTGCAGTTACTATAGATATTGGCGAAGACGACGCAGATCGTGGTTAATGACAAAATATCTATAGAAATGGTAGATAGATTCAAAAAATCGCCTCCGAATATTCGTGAATTAGTTAGTGTAAAGTCCGCGTATAGCATTCAAACTGAAGACCCTGAATCTTCGGGCTTTTCCTCAATGTTTTGTGTGCTTTCTCCGTGACCGTTCTCGATAGGCTGTGACTCAATCTCCTCCATGATTCGGTCTCCCTCTTTGCCTGCTTCCGCTATTTCAGGTGGTACGCCATCCGAGTAAGGAGCTGAGGACCCTCTTTCTGATGACGCTCCGGTCGCTTGTGCCGGGTCAGCTGTCGGTTCGGCCGCTTTCTTGGCTGTCTTATCACCAACTGTGCCGTCCTCGGCTTCCTCTTTGGCTGAATCAGTTTCGTTGTCCATCGTAGTGGTCGACTCCGTCTCCTTCTTACCCGCCTCAGTGGCTTCGGCCGTTGACGCTTCCTTGTTTGTCCCATTCACAACAACAGTCCCCTCACTTTCCCCGGCCAGTGCAGTATCCTCACTCTCTTCGGCTGATTCTGTCCCGTCGTTCTCCTGAGTCTCGTCTTCCGCACTCTCTTCACCGACCGCCTCATCCTCACTTTCCTCCGACACCGATGCGGTGGATTCGGCTGTCTCCGCTGCTTCTTCGTACTCTTCGTGCCCCTCTATACGGTCTTGTAGTTCACTCTTCTCCGCTCGAAGATCGTTTTTCTTCTCTCGAATATTTGTCCGCTTCTCTAGTAATCGATCTCTTTCATCTAAAAAATATTCCCTCTCCTCTATGGATCCCTCTCCGATACTGATATTCTCCTTATTTTGTTCTAAAAGTTCATCATTCTCTTCAAGACGGTTGTTGACAGCTTCTATCTCATTATCAAATTCTTCGATTCGACCATCAAGATCATCTCTCTCCTCTCGAAGCGTATCGATCCCCGCTTGAGGTTTCTCTAGTTCTGGGTTCTGTTCGACGTCCATCTCCCAGTCATCAACGAGGGCGTTATTGGAATCCGTTTTATTGTAGGTTTTTCGTATGTGAAAATCGCCCATTCGGAGAAACGCTCGTCTGGATACGGTGGCGTCGGTCGGTTCAACCCGGCATGAATAGAACGTCTGGGTTCTGCTCACAGTACCAGTGGCCTGGACCGTCTCCTGCTGTGTTTCTCCACGTGTCCGTCCAGCCTTGGTCGAGACCTCACCGGTCGTATCAATAGTTCCAACACCGGGGACACTGACCCCACCACCCCCACCCACTTTGCTGCCGACTTCGGTTTGTGATGTTTTAGAGGAACCCTGTGTTTGGCCAATCGTTTCTTGACTCTCTAGCGTCTCTGTCTGTGCCTGTAACCCTTCTTCGTGACATCTGCAAACTTCGGTCCCTTGTTTAAAATCAGTTTGTGGAACGTCAAGTCCCCAGAAATTTTGCTGTTTAAGATCATTTTCAATCACGGACCTCATCTCTCTCCATTTCTCCTCAGATATATTTCCATTCCTAACAAATAAAAATCGAGTCTGCTGCTCCATCCGAGCGAAGGTGTCGGCAATGTCCTCGGGCGGCATCTCCTCAATCTCGTCAGGCAAGTCACCGAATTGATCCCCCCGACGTTGGCGATCGAGTTCTGCTGCCTGTTCGGTTAGGGTTGGCTCGTCGTCTCGAAAGTACGACCTGATCTCATCAAGAAGGTCCATTACAGCTACTCCTCCGCGTATCCCGCTCCGACTTCAGTGATGTTGATCATTTTCTCGACACGCTCAGCTGGTAGGTCGTTATAAGAGCGCAATTCCTTGAGTCCGGCTAACACTTCATCGACATCGTTGAGTGCCTCAACGTCCTCGTAGGCAACGGTCGTCAGCGTTTCGGCGGCACGCAAGCGAGTTTGGGATCTAGGATCATCGAGCACTGAAACAAACGCCCGAAGCATTGAGGGAAACTCACGAGGAGCAGCTTTGACGGTGTCATCAAGATTTATTGCGGCAGTTTCCCGGACGTGTCCCTCTGCGTCACGGAGCAGACTCGCAAGTGCTTCGTCGGCCTCACTGATTGACTTATCTGTTTCTCTGTCGATAACACCGAGGGTGGCAATACCGTCCATTTGTGAACTACCTGTCAGCTCTTCGTCGGTGAGCGCGGTGGCAAGGTGGGGGACGAAGTCGGTACCTTCCTCAGGGATAGTCTTAGTGATTATGGCGACGACATCAATAGCCAATCCCCGAACGATGCTATCCGTGTCGTCGAATGCGAGTTCCAGCAGCTCAGGATGCCGAGTCCCGATCTGAGGATCCAAACCCGCGACGTCACCGAGAAGTTTCGTGACCGAGCGGCGTGCATCGGTCTCACCCGATTCAAGGATCGTCCGGAGGTCTTCAACGTGTTCGTCGAACCGGCTCGGATCGCTCTCAATTGTAGCAATTATGTTGTCTGCGTCGGTCATGTGTAGCTCACCTGTCGATCAATCGTTTCTGTCTGGATGACTTTGTAATCGTCTGCAGAATGGTTCATACCAAATTATCTCAGGATACTATTGTAGTAGTTTCGGTACTCTGAACCCACACAGCAGTTATTCCACTTCATTCGTGGTGGTGTATCACAGGCAAGTCAGTGCACCGATGAATTCTATTCCGACCGTTTCTTGCTTCTGTCGCGTCTTGTGCTCTATTGTCTACCGATGTGGAGCTCAGCATCCTGTTCGAATCGATCCACAGGCGGGCCTTCAGCAAAGTCTCCATATTCGTGCACAGGAACGGTCACGCTTGCCTGCACGTCGTAATGCGCAAAATACGCGCTAATATATTTGAGCATCCCAACCTGCCACGCACTGACAGCTCGCTCCGGTGGCAGCCATTCATTGAGGCCGAGAAGATACTCGTCGGTCGCGGTGGCTACGTATCGAAAGCTGAAGGTGTGAAAATCAAGCCGATCAGCAGTTGGCTTGAATGGCCGAAACACCGCCGTTAGATCGATCATCCCTTCCTCTCCCTCAATCGGATCGACAGCGATGACTCGCCTCGTTCCCGGTGGGAGATCATCATCAATGGAAGCAGACGAGAACTCAGTCATTGGGTCTCACCTGATAGGTGTCGGTGGGGCGTCCACATGCACTCGAACATAGTTGCTCGAGGAGAGGCGCTTAACTAGTTCTTACGGCCTCGCTGTGTCTGGAATTCTTAGGACTGATTCGTACAATTCAAACAGATTCCTTTCCTCGATCACGGTTCGTCGGAACGATCCCCGATTCAAGCAGTCGAAGAGCTTTGCGTCGACCGCGTTGAGCGAAAGGATGGCATTCGGATTCGATTGGCTGAGTTCGAATTAGATATGCACTGGCAAGATGCACTCTCGATGTATGCTCACCACGAGGACCATTGCAGAGCGTTGCTTCCGCAGTGCTTGAACAGGCAGAGTGAGAATATCTCCTCGATCAATCAAGGCCAACAAAGCAGACCTTCACCACATATCTGGAGAGTAGGCTCGTTGAGCGAGACTTTCAAAATATATTTTTAATTAGTCGCGAAGTTCTGCAACTGAGTGTCCAACTGCTCGGACATGCTTACTTCGCTCAAGGTCAAATTCCTCGGCGAGGAAATCAACTGTCTCTTCGCCTTTCTGATTCTAGTCTGGCCGACGGCTCCCGCTGCGATCCTTGGTGTTTGGGATGGGCTAATACTCAATTGGTCCGTCCAACACATCCCCCGCTTGAACACTGGCTAGATTAAACAGACCGAATGTCTCACAGCCTACCTCCATGGTGATTCACGATAAGTATACCTACAAATACATAATAATATTACAGAAAGTTTATACTATCATCGATCATATGAGACCTTCGATGACTTCTGTCGTCGATGCGGAATTAGGAGAACAGCAATTCAGTCGCCGAACAGTATTGAAACTCGGTGGAGCGGCCGCTCTTGGGAGTCCGTTCCTTATCGGTCATGCGAGCGGTGCATCAAGAAAATCCGCTCCGCCAGTGTACTTTGACCGGCAATATGATGTGTCTAGTACCAATGGAGCCTTCCCGATGGGGTTGGCCGAGACAGCGGCGGGTGGGTTTATGATCGCCGGATTTCGCGTTCACAGCTCCAACTGGCTCGTTAAAACAAAACCGAACGGACGCTGGCTCTGGACACGCAGTCTCCACCATTGGCCAGACGGTTCAGTATACCCCTTCGCCACTCCTCGCGATATCATCCCTGCTCATGGATCTGGCTTTATCGCCGTTGGATCCAGCCGAGAGCATCCACAGGAAGGAGGAAAGAGTCACCGTGGCTTCTGGATCCAGAAATTTACAGACACGAACGAGCACGTCTGGTTTCGCGACTTCGGACATGGGTTCCGTGTCGCACACTCAGTCGCTCGTGCACCCGACGGTGGATACGTTATCGTCGGCAGCCGAATTGATTCCGACCTTGATGAGAATGTCGCCTGGCTCGTGAAAACCGACGAACACGGCCACAAGCAATGGACTCGCACCTACCACCATCAAGGGAGTGCGTCTGGCTACAAGATCGTCGCTCTTCCCCAGGGGTTACGCCATTCTCGCGAGTGTTTCCGATGGGACGAACGAGAGTTGGGTTTTCAAGATCTGTCCCAACGGCCGGAAATACTGGGAGTGCTTTTTCGACGACGAATTCACCGATCTCATCCCCGTCTTCAAGGGGCTCCTACTCTTTGGGGTGAATCGGAGCGAGCACTTCCACCTCGTGCGTCTTAACAGACATGGCGCACGACTCTGGACGCGTCACGTGGCCTATCCTGGCATGGAGCATTCGTCAGGGACACTCGTGAAAGTACATGGTGGTTACCTGATCAGTGGCTCACTCTATCCTGGGAGCTCGGATCCAACCGGCGTGGTTGCACGGTATTCTCTTGGTGGAAAGCAACGCTGGGAGTACACGTCGACTCCGTTAGTGATCAATGAGATAATCGCGACTCATGATGGGAACGTAGCGATCGCTGGCCACTCGCCGAATGAGAATGATATAGACACACCGATACTTATCAAAATTCTGTCGACAAGAGCGCTCAGTTTCTGATCCACGACAGATTTTCACTCCGGACACGGGGTATCCCCACACCGATCACGTCGAAGTATCACCCTGTCGGCAATTAAGTGGCCTGTTACAGCATGTCATAGAATTCTCACACACCTATCGAAGCAACCGAAATGATAGATAAAGAGCGTCACTGTTGTGATAAACGGTGCTGAGCCCACGGACCACGGTACTTCACCATGGAGTGAATCATCACCAGTACTAAGAAAATTGCACCACCATCAGTGATCAGGCTCGGCAAGATGCCCCAAACGCCGTATGTAGCAATGACGGCAGACCACATCGAGGAAGGAATCAGAACGAAGCCAAAGGCTTGGGTAATGTTCACCATAAATACAGTCCACCAGAGGAGTCGTGACTGGCTTCGCAGAGCTAAAATGCCTACTGAGTTGCCGAGGATGTAGAGGCAGCCGACAACCCGGAACCACATTGTGAAGCTAGGGGCTGCACCAGCTGGATCCGCGACGTTCTCCATCCACATCATCTTCTCAATCAACGACGTGTTGATAATAACAAAATTTTGCAATGTAGTGCCAACGGTGAAGATCACCGAGCTCAAAGCGATAGCGATCTGTATCTTTCTAGTGGTAGAGATGGTTGTCAGCTGTGATTTTCCACTCCTTATGTGCATACGAAATCATCCTCGGAAATAGTCAGAATGAGACAGACAAAAGTGCCAGCCAGAAGTAGTTCTCTTTTCATAGATAGCTCGACAACTCTCCGCCACAATAACTCGGTATCTATTGTGTCTGGGATATGGTTCATGGTTACCGCTTGAATATATCTCGGAGAGAGATGATAAGATCTGATCAAAACATGTTGCAATGAGTCAAACCGCTCTTGTACCGGCGACCAGTAATAAAGCGCATGCCTGAAGTGGAGCTGAAACTCAAACCATCTAACGAAGAGATAGCCGCTATTTCACGTGATTATCCGGATGTTGGGTTCCAGCTGCTAGATTCGTTTAGAATCGAGGAAGGGGCTCTCATGAGCATCCTTTTCGAAATACAGACACCGAATCCCGAGTCCATTGTTGAGTCGTTCGACGAAATGACGGAGTTGCATTCGTATGAAATTCTACATACTGGTGAAACGATGGTTCTCATTCGGTGTCTAATCGACGAGCCAGCACCGTCGCGCGCGGCGCGTGCCTCCAATAACCTCGTCAAACCTCCTCTCGTGCTTCACAATGGCTGGATCTTTGCCACGTTCACTGCTTCGGACGATAATATATCCCAGTTCAAAGATGAGTTGGAATCGGCTGGTGTCACATATCACGTCATCTCGATTGGTCCGCCATCTGACCCAATAGATCGTCTTACGAAGCGCCAACAAGAGGTACTTGATGAAGCGGTCGACCGTGGCTATTACGAGACACCGCGTGAGTGTTCAATTACTGAGCTCGCAATAGGTCTTGGGGTAACAAAGGGAACCGTGAGCCGGGTGCTTCATCGCGCTGAGTCAGCTATTATCAAGGAGATCGTTTAGAATGTTACAAACAAATTGGGTTCGTAATTTCATATAAATTTAAGCAAAGAATGAATTAATAATGGGGAAGATTGCCCTCTTATTACAGAAGATTGGTTGTTTTCACTGGTTAGGATTTTAGGCGGTAGGAGATCCACACCATACTGTACAGAACGCGTAATTGCATCTGTGTCGGGATAGAGCCGAGTTATCCATCAAGAAATTTAAATAAATTTGTTTTAACCTATTGGTTTGATCTTACCAATAGTTCGCTCTTGATCACGCCGTTGAGACTCCCGATTCTAATGAAACATCTGTACGAATAGATGGACAACGATCGCCAGCGTAGATCAATCGATTATTCTCTCACATCGAGCATGCGAAGAGAGGAGTTGACCAATGCTTTCGTTCGTTTAACCCGTCTGTTAACTGCGCGAAATTCGGACTCACGGAGAAGACATCCGTAGACGACACATGTTCTTCCAATCCGCCAGTCTCACACTTATGGTGTTTTCAGTTACAGTCATATGTATTCTGTCATACGCTCAATAGAGATAGTACGAGTTGCGGCAGCGAGTACCGAAGCCATCGATCTCAACCCTGTCTGTCATAACTATATATAATCTACGTTCATACAATTCAATCGAAGGGAAAACAGACACCATGACACCAAGAGTAGTCAATGAAGATGACGCAGAATCAGTCGAACGATCACATGGCAAGAAGTTCGCTAGTCGAGATATAGAACTCGGTCTCACAACAGGAAGCGAAAAACTCGGATGCACCCTCTATGAAGTACCACCGGAACACAGTGCGGCTCCCTATCATTATCACACTGCCAATGAGGAAGCCCTCTACGTTCTCACAGGTACCGGAACGCTAAGAACGAAGTCTGGAGAAGTGGAGATCTCAAAGGGAGATTATGCGACATTTCTCGCAGGAGATGTGGGAGCCCATCAGGTAACCAATACGTCAGACGTAACACTACGATATCTCTGTTTTTCCACAATGCGGGATCCTGAAGTTCTCGTATACCCGGACTCGGGCAAGATTGGTGTCAGAGGGGAAGCACCCGGCGCACCAAACAAGAATCTTCGAGAAGACGCCGAACTCGACTACTGGGAAGGAGAAACGTCGTGATCGAGACTCTCTCGACTGATTAGTTATCGTCCGTTGTAGCTCTACAGAGACTCCAACACCGGAGCACCAACATACCACGTTTGGCTATAGCTAACATCCCGTCGATGTCTCTTCGCAATACGTTATCTCAGCCCGAAATCGAGCTCGACTGCTTTGAGAAAGCGTCATATACCGATAGAACGATAGGAGATCTCCTTTGTGGATCACTCAAGCGCCGTGTTCGCCCGGAAACACAACGTCGAGCATATCTTTACCTTCGACAACGACTTGATATACTCGGGTTCACGCTCGTTCCGTTTGAACAGGGCTGAGGGCAGGTTGAAGCTATGTCGCCCACCAACGTTCCATACCCATCCCAATGCGACACATCACGCTCACCGAGAACCCCGACGGTCGATGGACAGCCTACGATACGGCCACCGAAACAGTGACTGACGGGAACACCCGCGACGACGCGCTCAAAAAACTCGATGCCGCACTTGATGAGCAGACCGAACCGGACACACCTCCCGCCGCACCACTCAAAGAGCTCGTTGGCCTTGTCGATGACGAGGGAGCTGAACGGGTGAAACAGCGGTCACAAGAGTTCCGTGAAGAGGTTAACGAACGGACGGACAGACGACGAAACGACAGGAGAAAGTGAACGCTCCTCGATACAACTTTTCTGATCGAGGAGAACACACCGATTGTTCTGTCGGTATATGAAACCGGGATTGGGCTAACCGACAATGAACGCGAACAATTCGATTCGATCGTCGAGCAAGTAACCGTCGTCTCCCTGAAACGTGGCGACACACGGCGCGCGCTATCGATCCAGCGGACACTGTTCGACCGTGGGCAACCGATCGGAGACATCGATTCGATGATTGCCGGGACTGCTGCCGAGCGTGATGAGACGACACTCACCCGCAACGTCGATGAGTTCGAGCGTATTGAGGCGATTGACGTTGAAACGTACTAACAACGATACTACAAAGCGGAACAGACCAGATAGCACATACTTCTCGCAGTAGCTGGCGCAGAGAGGACGCGTATCGATCATGTATTCATTTGACTTTCCCAACACGTTATCCATGTCTATCTTATATTGAGTCTATGGAACGTCGAAAACTACTCGCCACGCTGGGAGGAATTGGTGCAGTAGGGTTGGCAGGCTGTCTCAGTGAAAGCCGGTCAGCTGATACAGATCAATCTCCCTCCTCACCTGAACAAACGCAGTCCCCGACAGCAGAGCACAGTACCATCCAGCGCCATCTCTCTATCGTTGATCAGGATTCCATCGCCGATAGTCATGAGCTTCGAGTCCACGTCGAGCTACTTGAATCGACAACGACGAACACACAACCGGCCACACTACGTGTCAGTACGACTAACGAGGGGCCCAAACGAGCAATTTCAGTAGGGACTGACGGCTGTGATCTGTTTAACCGTGATCGTGGGGGTAGTAAGGAGCCGAGAGGGCTCTGGCTGTATCGAGTCGAAACTATGGACGCTGTAGACCGGAAAGCGAACAAATGGGTGCCAGCGAAGTCACCGGAACAACCACGCGTGTACTCGACGTATGGCTGTACTCCAATGGAATACGAATCGAGAGAGTCAGTATCGACAGAATACGGGGTATGGGACGATTACCAAGTGTCAGGATATCTCCAACCCGGCACTTATCGATGGGAAGAGGAGATTCACATTTGGGAAGACGCAACTGCGACGGCGAGAGAGCCCTCAAGTACCACGATTAAATGGGGCTTTTCGTTGGCCGTAGAGAAGCCCGACTAAGGAGTGGTACGAGTTCAGTACGAAGGGTGATTCTTCTATTCGTGCGGTGTTTCACCAGTAGACGCGGCTCGTATTGAGTGAAATACACACCGATCTCGTGCTACAGCTATCTCCGTATCTTGCATGCTGGTCTGCTCGGCACCGTCGCTGCGATACGAGACACTATTGATTCGCCTCATTATTCGATCTGGGTTCCCCTCGATGGGTTTTGAGGTACCGTCAGAGTAAAGAGCAAGTGTTAGCAACCTTCTGTTGGTTGTGACGGATACAACCACGAAAGGGGTTCGACTTCCAAGTGTGGCCCCTTTCTACCTTCGTTGCTGTCTAAGCCGGGTGCAGGGTTTTGCGGCGTTGGGTGTTCTGATAGAACGTCCCGTAAGTGATACGAAGGGAGTTGTATCCGTTTGGTATGGATGGTGCAGGATTATTAGTGTTTTCGGCCTGTTCTGAGTACGACAGGGCAGTGGGATAATAGCAGATCCTATCCTTTATAGAGAATTTCAGGACGTTATTCTGTGACAGTGATGGGGAGACTGGCTTGTTCGTCCGCTCCATCGCTTTGAGAGCAAACCTATCATTCAGAGCATTTAGAGAGCGAGGGCTCTGCCTCGGGAACTGGCGAGCCGCCGACACAACGAATCACGGTCAGACATTCGACTACGTTTGATTGCCCACTCTATAGGGATTGGCGTGACCAACTCAGAGATTCTATATAGCAGAGCATCAACGACAGAGCACCGTGTTACCGGTGTTTGGAACACGGTTTGCTTCCATTTTTTGCCGCTATCTACGCTAATCCCTATATCCATATTGTAACGAGTATTCGACTCACAGAGACTGTATCCTTTACTTCCTGATTAATCAGTGTCTGTGATTCATCCGTTTGTTACCGACGCAGACAGGAAAAAGAACGCTGGAGTCTAACCTTCTGTAGTAGATCAGGAGTTCTACACACGCTTCGGTTCATCTATGAATCCACACCAATCTCAACTCAACACGGCACAGTTCCTCAAGAATCTGCGCGACTTTCGATACCGCGAAGTGATGATGGTCGTGGCGACTCTCGCGGTGGTCGCCGGATCAATTGTGTTCTTCCCCGGCGTGGAGAATATTACGAAAGGCGTACAATCGAACGTCTCAGTCGGACTCCTCACACTATTCGTCGTTGTCGCGATCGTTGCCGGTGCGGTCAAGGGTATGATCGGGTTCGGATACGCCCTTATTACGACGCCAATCTTTGCATCGGTGATCGACCCGACGCTCGCGGTGGTCGTCCTCGCGATCCCTCCATGGATGATCAACATGTTCCAGATCGGTGAGACCAACACCGGACTCGCGTTCATTCGTGAGGAATGGATGTTGGTGGGCCTCGCTGTCGTCGGGTCAATCCTCGGCGTATTCTTCCTCGCACAGTTCCGTACTGGCCCTATCGTCCCGTTCCTCATTGGACTCGTTATCTTTGGGTACGTCGTGTTTCAAGTCGTCAGGAACTTCGTGACCATCGAGGAAGCCCATCATCCGATTGGCCTCAGCATAGCTGGATTCCTCGAAGGGTTCCTATTGGCGGTCGCCAATCTTGGCCCATTGCTTCCGGCCTACTTTCACACCTTTGAGCGTGACGTCGATCGGTATATCGGCGGACTTTCGATGGTACTGGGAACGATCTTCACAATTCGAATTCTCCAGATGGTGTTCTTTACGGATCTCATGACGACATATCGCCTCTGGCTCGGGTCGATCATCGCGGTCGTTACGATCGTCGGGCTCCTGCTTGGGACGTACCTGCGGCGACTGGAGATCGATCAGGAAAAGTTCAACTGGTTCGTCATCACCCTGCTGTTCGTCATCTCGCTCAATATCTTCCGGAACACCATCCCGACGCTCTTCTTCTAATCGAGGTCGTGCACGGTTTCAGATACGCGCATCCGTTGGCTTGTAATCGAGACCGTTCGCCCATGCCCAAAGACACGAACTCGACACCGTCGATGAAATCTGTCTCCGTTTCGTGAATTTCCTGAATCGTGTTGCTGCACTGTTTGAACTGAACGCTCCGTTGTTGTGACTCGAGGACCTATTCGCGCTGAGGAGAGCCTCCTTCGCTACGGATGCTTGGCTATTGACCTCCTCCCGCGCCTGAAGAACGGGAATCCGACCATCGGATTCAGACTGTCGCAGTCCTTCGGTTCCAACCCGCACTCGGAGGGAACCGGCGACACACCGGGGGAACTCTCGTTTGTCTCCCTCGTAGGGCTGTGGCCCGGTCAATGAGGCCCCATCGGAGTCCATGTCATCGCCGTGGGAACCACCGCTGATTCCCCACCCCTTGCGGTTCGGGGACGGCATCTCACCGAATCCGTAGCATCCGTGCAAACGAGGGGCACAGGTATAAACGATCTGTGATAACCAAACTGAGTGTCGCTCGACCTCCGCCTGATGACGGAGGTATGCGCTTGAATCTCTATCAACAACCGGCCGTCTTTTGGGACAGGTGCGCTATTACACTGACAATAGTATCTGATCGATAGGATTTCAATAGAGCTGAATTCAATGGTAAGACGCTCATTCTCCATTATTCTCGTTACCTAACGATCGATCGGACACAACCGACGAGTACTGGTGAGTAATTAGAGCACATTCTACGGCTGGATATAGCTGTTTCAGAAGCCTTTGCTCAGAGATCGAGAGGAGTGTACGCCCGAACTCGGGAGTCAGGTAGGCAAGTAAAAGAGCCGAAAATCAGATGTTTGACGATAAACAAGTAGTGGATCACAGCCGTGGATTTAACAAAGCACGACGGCTTGCTGGCAGCCGTCTACCAGACCGATGATGGAGGAGACTGGATCGTTCGACCACTCCATCACATCGAAGACGAGCCCATCATCCGACCCATCGGGGAACGTGATTTATATCTCGGAAACTGGCGTGCCGCCGATCCAGCGTATCACGATCGGACATTTGACCACGTTCTGTCGGCCACTTCCAGCACTCCGCCCATGACGACGCATCACTGTCCGCTCACCGATGGCCCTGATAATGAATGGAGGGCCTTCGAGCGGGCTGTCGATACCGCGAGGCAGCTCTATCAGCGAGACGGATCGCTCTTGATTCACTGTACAGCTGGGATCTCTCGGAGTAGCACGCTCATTGCGACGACGATTGCCGCTGAGGAAGATCGCCAGCTCCACGATGCACTATCAATCGTCAAACAGGTTCGGCCAATGGCGAATCCGAATCCCGCACTGCATGAATGGGCGGTGATATATCTGGCAACCCAAGAGTGATCAACGGATGTTGCTAGTCAAACCGGTATGTGCTAGTCGGATTGAATCCTGGTAGCCTATGCTCCGTATCATTGTAGCGTTCACACGATGCGGTTTTGCATCGCATCAAGGTCCCCAGCGACGAATGTACGATAGTTCTGGGCGATGATGGCAGCACTCCGTTCCATGTAATGTGGCGTCAATCCGGCCATGTGTGGCGTAACGATAACATTTGAGAGCTTCCACAGCGGCGAGTCCGCCGGTAAGGGCTCAGTTGAGAATACATCGAGTGCGGCCCCACGAATCCATCCGTACTGTAGGGCATGGATTAGCGTTTCTTCGTCGACTACGTCACCGCGTGCGATATTGATGAGAACACCCCACTCGTTCATCGTCTGCAGTTCCTCGCGGCCGATGAGCCCACGCGTCTCGTCGGTGAGGGGACAGGCAAGCACCACGTAGTCTGCTCGGAGCAAGAGTTCATACAGTCCCTCGGGACCGAACAATTCATCGACACAGTCACCACCTGTGTCTGGATTGCGCTTAATCCCGAGTGTCTGTATGCCGATTGCGCTGGCGAGTTCCGCGATGCGCTGACCGATCGCACCAACACCGACAATACCGAGTGTTGCATCGGCGAGCTCGCCCACCGTGTAGCGTTCCCAGACGGCCCGCTGTTGCTGTCTGATACCCGTGTGAATCCCGCGCTCGAACGCGAACATGTACCCGAGCACCTGCTCTGCGATGGGCTGGGCGTGGATCCCAGAGACTGTCGTGAGCATCGCATCGGCAGCAGCGATCGCATCCACATCGTAGGTATTGACGCCAGCACTCAACGCCTGAACCCATTGGAGTTCTTCGGCGCACGCAAGCAGGTCGTCAGGCAGACCGAACGCCACAACGATCGGTGCTGTTTCGATCGCGGCTCTCGACGCGGGTGGCGTGGAGGCATGCTCGATTGTGACATCCGGGAGCTCTGTGGTAAGTACCGAACGCAATGGTGCCACCCATTCGCTGCTCACCGTGTATGGAAGCAAGATCGGTGGTTTATCGTCCATGTGTGATGGTATTTGCCCGGGACTGTATACTCTCGGAGAAAAAGACTCGTGAATATTTCACCTGTACAGAGCCTGTATCAGCGGGAGAGACGGTCAGAAGATGTCGAAAACACATGAAGCTCTACCAAGAACGTGTCAAGATTCTTCTCCAGCCTGACTACATGCGTTGAGAAACTCAGTCAACTATCTCACCATAGCCTGCATTGAGGTTTTTGCATCATATTGTCTTCCATGTTTACAGAGTGCAAATGACAGTCACGGACTGACGAACATACTACCGCACCTCGAAGGTATATCGAATACCCAGCCCACTAAACCCAATAATGTAAGTTGGCAGGACTACATGAGGTCAATATGTAATGGACAGGGAACACAGCGCAGAGATTTCAGATAGAAGTCCCTCTCGTCGACGTGTTCTTACTTCATTAGTTGGAATCGTAGCAACTGGTCTCAATAATTGGTTTCGAGGAGATTATCATCAAGATATAAGCCCTTCTGCAAACAGTAACAAATCAATGAAGGGAGGGGAATACGCCGTCCCCACGCGATCTACAGGAGAGCAGCGATTAGCATATGTAACGCTACCTGGACTATCGACAGCGTCACTGCTTGCTAATCTGCCGTATTTGATGAACGGATCAAGTACGTTGAGACCAATTATCTTGATGGATATCCATGATTATAACCGACTTCAGGCAGTAGCGCTAAAGGAAACAGACTCCCCCTGGAATCAGAGTCTCGCAATGGCCTATGGGCATCTCCTTCGGCGAGGAGTGGTTCAACTCATTGATTACGGGGAATTTTACACGAACCACACTCAGAAGAAAATCCTCAAACAAAATCAGGAAGTTCTCGAAAAAGTGCCCAATGATGTTCAAAAGCGCGCTGCAATAGGAGCAGCCCAAGGCAGGATTAACTACCAACGCGGAGAGTACCAAGAATCGTTTCGTGAGAATCTTGGTGAAGACTTAGAAGTTTTCATCGGTGGTCGAAAAACTGAGAAAAAGAGGCGACGCAAGCTGAAACGGGGCAGTGCTGACCCGTTTGAGTGGAATGAACAGATATTCAATCAATATGCTGCCGCTCTTGAAGTCCGTGGTGTGGCAGATG
The DNA here is from genome assembly GCF_023276375.1 of Halocatena marina. GTDB lineage: Archaea > Halobacteriota > Halobacteria > Halobacteriales > Haloarculaceae > Halocatena > Halocatena marina. The sequence continues at coordinate 392,969 of NZ_JALLPK010000003.1, forward strand.
AGATCTTCGACCACCTCAATGTGAAATATGTCATTGGGGAGGGAGAGTCTATGATAATCGACAAAGATGGCCTTGCGGAAAGGGCATCCCATCTTCCAGACCGATCTCATATTGAGAAGCTCCCTCCTAAGGAACTCAAATATACTCGTGAAATTTTCGAGACAGTTGGCCAGTTGGCCGTTGAGAGCACTGGTGTTCAACACGATGACTGGACACTACTTGCCCCGACGCTAGCCATACCACAGTACAATAATATATTTAATATATCTGCAATACATAATGAAGTAGAAGGAGGACTAAATTCGGAGAAGCTTTCAAAAGAGGTGGCAGATGTCGTCACTCGTCTTGAAAACCAGACAGGGAACGGCCCGGATCCGACCTCCACAGTTGATTGGTTAATGGAAAGTGACATCATGCCATTCACTGCCGGTCAGCAACAGAGGCAATGCCTCACCAAAATGACCACCTATGCGACGACCCTATCGCAGTACTCAGATGCACTCCGTCCCTTAGTTAGAGATAATAGAGTATCACATGTAGCTGGGCTAATCGGAGCCAGTATTGTCAGTGATCCATCTCCTTACGATGATCTTGACGCTCTTTATCAACAGGGTGAAGATTTGATTAGGCGACTTGATCCACCCTCAGTCAATATGGAGCAACTCACGGCGATTCGGAGACGGAAACAAGGATGGGACGAGTCGCTTGATTGGTACGAAATGACCGACAGAATGCGCTGACATCTCTTCCATTGTCGTACAGCTATCTGTGTTGTAGCTCTAACATGCCAGATATGTCCGAGCTCGTAGAAGCCAACGGATAGAGCCCAGATTCTGTTTGGACCATCCAATCCAACACTAACTCCGTCTCCCCATTATATTCAGTAGCTAGTTGATTGACACTGGCGGCGAGTTCTTCAATCGTCATCCTTGCTGTAAGTGGCAGTATGGGTCCTGACCATTCTTTTTCCGTATCAGCGGAAGAGTGTAAGGTATATACGGGTATGATACTTGGGTGCTCTGAGATATCGTTCTGTTCGATGGCGGATTGTCTCCCCTCACGAGACCCTTCCGATACGATCTGTTGGGGCGTATTTTGTGGACCGTCTGACCGGCCAGATTCACGACCTGGTATCGATGGAGAAGCGATATAATCATCTAAATTCCCCGTGGTAGTTTCAGTATCAGTTATCGCGATCCCCGTGTCTCTACCACTATCAACCCTGTCTTGTTTCTTGAGATATTGTATTAGTTCATTCCATAAACAAGCATGCTGATGTCCCTTATGGAGCAGTGTGACTTTCCCTCCCTCGAAACGGGCAGCATCAGTGTCATTGAAGCGAAGTTTGACGGTCCTACGGATTTCTTCCGTAGTTGTACTTTTTTCCAAATCATCGTATCGACTCTCGACATCACGTACAATATCGTCGAATCTAACCGGTTCAGGTGTGCCAAGAGGACCGTCAATCCCACTTCGTTCATGCAACGAATCAAGAATGAGATAAGGTCTTATGACTTGTGAGTCGTGCAAAGGGGTGAGAAACGCGTCGACAGTATCTCTGTCAGTTTCATTATCCCAGGTGGTGGATCGCAGCTTATGATCACATCGACGAGACAGATCATTGACCAGACTGATAACCTGCTTTCCAGTACTCGTAACAATGTAATACTTCCCACGTTTTCCTGTGAGGGGAGGGGTAAGACCGCCTAGCGACTGGAGATATGATGAGATTGTGGATTGAGGACGTCCAATTAGGTCGGCGATATCTCCCTGGGTCTGTATATCGTTGTCGTGGATAACGACCAGCAATCCCAATCGAGAAGGGCTCAGTGCTTGCAGGATATTCGAAGCTGTGATAAGGATTGAAGTTGGTCGATTTTCATGATTTGATGTAGACATAAACCAATCGTGTCACCTTGACTCAACTTGTTTCGGTCAAGGGCTCATGTCCTATTGAATCCCATTGGATATGTAATTTAGTCTCATCAGGTCCGATATTCCAACACTAACCCAATATTTATGTGGGTGTGAGTTGGATATAGAAAAGACGTTAGATGAGCACGAGCTCATATGCGATGATCATCCAGAGAAATGGAGATCACCCGAGTGCGAATCTGACAGGATCCCTCGGGCAATCGATGCGGCGCTGAACCGCTCAGCGCGTACATAGCCGTTCATGCCCCCCGATCTAAAGGTTGACGGCCTTTCGGCGGGCTTCTGGGTCCCTAGCCCAAGCGGCTGCGAACGCGCTACGGTGCGGTGTCGCTGAGGTTGGTGCATTTCTGTCGACACACAACTATGCTGAAGACACACCAACGTGCGACAACGCAAGCATTGGTTGACGACTACCTTGAGGGTGACGCTCCTCACATCGACACCCAAGAGGGTGACAATACTCGCCCAAAGGAGACGTTCGAACGACCGGTGAACGTTCACCCGGACGTTGATCCCTCACAAGAGGTTTTTCGCAGCGATCGTCGGTATCACACCTGCGTGTGCGGTATTCCAGGCTGTCCAGAAGCCCGTGATCTCTCTCGAACCTCGATTGCAGTCTGTGCGAGACTTGGGATCGATCCCTGTGAGAAATGCGACCCTGTCGATTATCGAATCGAGAAAGACGAGCTCCAGAACGCGACCCTGGAGGACTTTCGATGATCGCTGGCACCCCCCGCATTCTCGATCGCGACGGAACGCGCGTGCTCGTCGACGCGAACGGTGACAAACTCGTCTGTCGGCGACTGTCCCCGTATGCGCACGGCTGCTACCATCGTGTCGATCTTGAGCGCTACGCCTGCGATAAAACCGTCAAACCCCGATGTGGGCACGTCACTGGCCACGATGACACCCACTGGGTGCTTCGACGGCACGCCGTACTGGCACAAACGTGGGATGGCTGTCTGTATAGCGGGTGCTACGGAAACAACGAGGCGACAGCCACTGGTGAGACCGGTCCACAACTTGCGGCGGCACTCGCGGACATGTCTGTGACGGAATTCGAGGCGGCCGTCACTGACCAGTCCGTCGATCGCTCAGGTGGTGAACAAGCGTGACGCCGGAGCAAGCGCTCGAACGCTGTCGAGCCGCTGGCTTTTCCGAGGGAACGTGGTGTTGTGATGTCCGGGCTGGGCGCTGTCAGCTCGAAACCCTGTCGCGACAGATCGTGACGTTCACGACAGAACACGGCCAGACGCTGGCGATTGGTGACGCCACGGATCTGTACGACAGTTATCAGAACGGAGGAATCCAGCCAGTAGATCACACACCATGACTGGCAGCACCCACCGTCAGCTGAACGGCGGACAAACCGAGGGACAGTTCCTGGTTTGTCGACCGTCACGAAGAGGGACGGCCCTCACGGCAGATAGCCGACACAGACGACACTCACAGCGTCAAGAAACCACAGAACAACCGCCGGAGGTTTCGGGTGTAACAGCACCCATTGCACCTCTGGCGGTCACTAAGCATCTGTGGTATCTTGCTCAGCGGTTATAATGATTGGGTCTCGGGAGCTATTGCACTGGCTCACCGGATCTAATCGTTCTGCGCACGCTGGGCGGCTCTGAAAGTGAGTCGACGCGCCAGCAGGCGTGTCTATGCACGACACACACGAGACAGAGATACCCACACACATCCATCCGGCGGCGAACACGACGAAGAGCACTCCCGGTAGTGCGACAACGACCACCGGGCAAGAACAGCCTGAGCGAGGCGAATCCGACAAGTCAGCGGTCGGCAGCAGCACCGAAGCCATCACGACATCCTTTCAGGAGCGCACAGCAGCCGACGAGTCGAATCTCACGCTCACCACGCCCGAGACGTTGCCCGCCGACGTCGACGTACGCGTGCGTGAGCCGGATACTGGAGCGACCGATCTCTGGAAGACCCTCTGGCAGATCGACCGCTTACACACCCGTTTTCGCGATGCGCTAGACACGCTGACTGGTGAAACGTACCAGTCGGCGTGGGCGACACTCGTCGAAGACGGGGGTGTGACGGCCCCTGCGAGCACACCAGCACCGAGCTACGCAGAATACCTTCTGGATGGATTGAAGCGCCCAACAGACGCGACGTGGTTCGATAGCCTGCGTGTGACCCGCCAGCTTGGTGGGAGCACACCATTCGGGAATACGGAGCGGGCAGACATCATCAACGGCCCTGTGGCGATCTTCGCTGCGTGCGACGTAACGCCACGGATCGCAATCCATCTCTCTCACGACTTTTTCGAGCACAAGCGCATCCAGCGCGTGCGATTGCTCGACTTCCTCGTTGAGCTGGGTCGGGGAATGGATGTCCGAATTGTTTGTCACGGCAGTCTCGTACCGAAGAAGCTCCTTCGCCTGCACGAGGCGGATCTGCCGAGCCGCTGTGTAACTGAGGCCCCACAGCCGTACCATGACGCAGCGAAGCAGGCTGGCGCAGCACCACGGGAGGTTGCCGAGGCTGCACTCGCGGATCTCGGCCTCGATCACCCGGCGATTTCGGTGCTCGAACGACTCTCTGAGGAATCCAGCGAACGGCTCGCGTACGGTGCGCTCAAAGCTGATACCGCGTTTTCCGTCTCCGAGGCGGCAGTCGGCAAACGGGTGCGCACGCTCATCGAGTATCGCTTGGTCAGTAAGGATCAGTTCAATACGACGAACTATATCCAGTTGCTTCCAGCGGGGACACGCTTTTTGGACCGACGCGAGCAGGAACTGGACGCCCAAGACGTACAAACGGTCCTTGACGGATTTGCAGCCACAGAAACCGACGATGCAGCGACTGAGACGGGCGATTCAGTTGATCTAACTGACCCCCCAAAACACTCCCACGGAACCGTGTACACCGGCGCAAGCACGAGAGGGGAGTCTGGTGGGGATGGCCCAGTGAGTACAGAGGAGTCGCTTGCCGTTGCTGGTGTGGACGATGACGTTGTTGCCTCTGGAGCGTGGTTATCGCTCGATCAGCAAACGGCCGTATCGAGTGCTGTCTCGGGTGATCTCGATATAGCCCTCGCTGATGAAGCCGCTCCGACTCGCGATCACTGTGGAGACTATGCTGTTGGGTTCAATGAAACGGATAACGAGATCGTGGTCTCCCTCCAACCGTCGCCGCTGGCTGCTCGGACAGTGACTCGGTTGTGCGCTGCCTTACTGGACCCCCGCCTCCTGAACACGCTGTTGACGCCGGAGCGGTTGGACGGTGAGGACGGCGAGGATCTTGGAACACTGCTGGACGACGCGGTGAGTCCGGCGGTCCTTCGAGCCGCACGCCAGCTCGGCTGGCTCCCCGATCAGGCTGCGACGGGTGAGGACTATCCAGACCAGCTCATCGCGGCGATGAAGACACTCTTCTCCGACGTTGATGACATCGGTAGTGGGGAGGACTTTGATCCCGAGTTGGCTCGCTCGGTGTGTCGGCGCGGCCAGGGACTCGCTGGGACGATCACACACATCTACGACCTCCTCGGATGGGACGTGGTCCGCGAACTCACGTTTCCGGAGTATTCGCGCCACTTCCATGAGGATCGCTCGACACACCTGCAGACGCTCGCAACACAGGTGGCAATCACGTCACGGTACGGGCATTATCCGATGTCACGGATCGTCTATGAGGAGCGCGCCGACAAACGCGAGGGCTCGCTCGGTGCGCCTTCCGTCGACGATATCGATCCGTCGGGTGATCTCATCGGCTCGTGGGTGCTTCGTGGTCCCGGAATCGATCGATTGGCGAGCAATCTCGCCCATCTCGAAGCGTATGCCAACCTGGATGTCCAGGACGAGGGTGTGAATTTCGCGGCCTTTTACACGGATATCCAGATCGGGCAAGCCACTCGCTTAGAGAGTGTTCGAGAGACGGTCCGACGGCTCTGTCACATGAAGCAGTTGGAGCCGACGCGTCCGGCAACGGCACTGCTCTACGCCCTCACTGGCAGCATCTACGAGACGGTGAACGCGCTGTCGGGCTTAGCAGCGGAGACCGACCCGAGCCGCCGGACGATCACGCTCGACGAGATCCGCTACGCATTGGCCACACTCGATCCCGAGGCCCTACTCCCCGAGCTCGATGCGGATGAGGAAGGTACGCGGCGGAAATCAGCCCGGTCGAAGTTGCTCTATTCACTCTTGACAGCGGGTGAACCCTTAGCACAGGGTGAGTGGGCTGGCCAAGCAGGAGTCTCGACCGAATCGATCCGGACGCATCGCGACGATCTCGCCGCACTCGGCCTGCTGGAGATCGACGATCGTGGGACGGGGAGGGCGACGTACTACCGGCTCCGGCTGCCGTTCAGAGACGAACGTGGCGATGAGGACGCCCCTCGACCAGCCCATCTCATGGCTCCGGAAAACGAGTCACAGCCTCGATCGATTCGGGATGTGCTCTGTGACCTGCTTGAGGCGCGAGGGCTGTTTGAGGAGGCGCTCAACGATCAAGCGATCTCAGATGGGCTTGTCGGGTGGCCGCCGACGCTTGAGCCAGCGCTCGAGCGCTGGCCGTGGTTACGACCGTGGTGCGACGTGATCGCTCGGTTGCTCGGCGTCGAGGGCGGCGGGAGTCTTCGTGGACCCGATGACTGGATTGAGGGACCGTATGAGCTGACGAGTCGATTCGGGAGCGAGCCAACGATGAGACAGGCACAACTGTCGGCATAGAATGGAATTCAGCAGCGAGCAGCGGTTGAGGATGCTGTGCGTATCGTTGTATTTCCTATTGTGGTTGAGGCTCCGTAAGCCAGCGATCGAACCATAGTCATGGGTACGGCCGTACTGCGATGTGATTGCTCGGCTCCTCGAAAGATATAGTATTACTACTCCGGTGAATAGTCTGTATATATTATAAATAATAGCATAGAACAAATATATAAATATTGGAAAATAAATATATCATATGGGTTCATGAGCGATACTACTAGAATTGACGATCTCGTCGTACTGGGACGTGCTGCCCCTGAACCAATATCAGATGGTCGCCACACCGTCTGTCTCGGGGGGTATTCGGAAGAAGTTGGATACGTTCGCTTGTACCCGACGCAAAAGCGGATGACCCAATGCAGGCGCTGGAATGTCGTGTCTGTGCTAGTTGAGCATGCTAAACCCGATGACCATCGGAAAGAGAGTTACAAAATACAGGGCTCAAAAGAGAATTGGGATCAGCTCCATACGAAAATCAAAAAAGTCGGCCGATTGAGTAAAGCCGAACGAATCCAGTTGGTAGATCAATTGGCCGGTGATTGTACTGGTCGGTTGAACGAGACCCATACGAGTCTTGGGATGGTCAAACCGTTCGAAATCATCGATTATTCACTTGAAGAACGAGACGATCCAACGTATCAGGTAACTCTCGACGGAAGACGGCAAGAGGGGAAGAACGAGTATCCGCACAAGCTCTACCTCACCTATCGCTGTGAGGAGTGTGCAATCAAGGGTCCTCATCGACAGCACTGCATTGAGTGGGGCATCTACCGGTATTGGGATAAGTACGACGACCCCGAAGGAGTGTGTGATGCACTCAAGCTTACGGATTCTCGATATCAACACTACTTCTTCGTTGGAAACCTTCGTCATCAACCAACTGCATACATTGTCATTAGTGATCTTCGTTTCAGCGAGAAAGACATGCTGAACGCTGGTATATCAGTCGACGATCAGTCGAGCCTTGATGATTGGTGAATAAAAAAACACTACGAACTACAGCAGTTTAATAAGCAACCCGCTGCCAGATATACATAATGACACACAGCAACTCAGCAGGAACTGTCGGACCGATCATCTTCGCAGATACTACCGCCCGGCGTCAGTTGCTTCAAGAGGGGGAGGTCGTGACCCTCCGAAAGACAACGCGGACCACAGGTGAGACCTGGTGGCGAGAATCACGACTCGGACCGAAGCAGGGTGATGTCCTCGTCACCGAGATTGGGACGGTGGATCCGAAGCAGGAGGAATCTCTCGCCGAATACCGTGAATTGAGTGGGTTTGAGAGTGTTAGAAAGTGGCAGGCTGCAATCCAGAAACTCAACGGTTCTCTTCCGGATACCGGTCATCTCTATCGTGTCGTCACACGGGAGTAACGATCCTCTGCTTGAGGTATGAGATCAATAGTACCGTGTGTGGTAGCGTCGGATATTCGACGAGCGATTTTCAGAGTCTTTCCTCAACGCCCTCTGGTACCTCTTGTGAGCGCTCGATGTGCTCTCGGGGCGACTCGGCGGCTCAGCGTCCACCATATCGGAACTCACGCCCAGTGCGTACGCAGTGATAACTACGACGAGCTGTGCTCTACTCACGAGCATAGCGCTGATGAGGACAAATCAGCGGATTCCTACGAAACTGAACAGAGGTGACCAGAACCCACTTGCACAGCTGTGTCGATCGACTCACGATCAGTCATATCGTACTGGACGACAAATGTATTCCAACCAGCCAGACACACGCGGTCAGCTGCTTCCTTTACCGGTTGTATCACTGTAAACAATATTCTTGATAATTGTCGATTCAGCGCGATGAAGCACCCGGCTCACGGTTCCCTTTGTTACCTCAAGACCTGTTGCGAGCTCAGTAATTGAACACTCACGCGGTGTCTCGTAATAGCCACGGTCGACCGCTTCATCAAGTACTTCCCGTTGGCGCTTGGTGAGTCGATCTATTGGATCTGATGGCGAACCAATCGAGATGACCTGATATGTGACACCAGCCGACTCCAACTCATCTTTGAACTGGGATATATTCTCATCCGAAGCAGTGAACGTAGCAAAGATCCAGCCATCATGAAGAACGAGAGGAGTCTTGACGAGGTTATTGGAGGCACGTGCCGCGCGGGACGGTGCTGGCTCATCGATCAGACACCGAATGAGGACCACCGTTTCACCAGTATGTAGAATCTCATACGAATGCAATTCCGTCAGTTCGTCGAACGACTCGACGAGGGACACGGGATTCATTGTCTGTATTTCAAAAAGGACGCTCATGAGCGCCCCCTCCTCGATCCTATACGAATCTAGCAGCTGGAACTCAATGTCCGGATGGTCACGTGAAACGGCGGCTATATCTTCGTTAGATGGTTTGAGTTTCAGCTCCACCTCAGGCATACGCTTTATCACTGGTCACCAGTATATGAGCGGTTCGACTTATTGCAACATGTTTTGATCAAATCTTATCGCTCCTCTCCAAGATACATCCAAGCGATAACGATGAACCCCATCTCAGACGCAAAAGGTACCGAATTATCGCGGCAGGGAGCTGTCGAGCTGTCTATTAGAGGAGAACTCCGTCAAGCTGGCACCTTTACCTGTCTCGTGCTGACCATTTCCAATGAGATTTTCTATACATCTAATGAGTGAAAAATCACAACTGACAGCAACCCCTACCACCAGAAAGCTGCAGATCGCTATCGCTTTAAGCTCGGTGATCTTCACCATCGGCACCACGTTGCAAAATTTTGTCATTATCAATACATCGTTTATTGAGACCATGATGCGGATAGAAAACATCGCAGATCCAACTGGTGCGGCCCCTAGCTTTACAATCTGGTTCCGGATCGTCGGCTGCCTCTACATCCTCGGCAACGCAATAGGCATCTTAGCTCTACGAAGCCAATCACGACTTCTCTGGTGGACAGTATTTACGGTGAACATCACCCAAGCTTTTGGCTTCGTTCTGATTCCTTCCTCGATGTGGTCGGCTGCCACTGCCACATATGGCGTTTGGGGCATCCTGCCGAGTCTGATCACTGACGGTGGGGCAATTGTCTTAGTACTAGTGATGATTCTCTCCATGGTGAAGTACCGTAGTCCGTGGGCTCAGCACCGTTTGTCACAATAGTGGCGCTTTCTGTTTAGGATAGCACGAATCTTCTACTGCTACGGTGTCGTCTTCCGAGACGGTCGGACGCATCAGCAATCAATGGCACCAACGCTGAGCGACGAGAACACGGTTGCCTCGATCTTCCGGAGGTGTTCGCCGACGATTGTCTCGGGCTAGGCCGGTCGCCATCGCAATCTCGTTGTGGGTCGTTTCACGGGACGTGTGTGAGGCCATCGACGCTCGCCGACGACATCCGGTTGTGGCCACCACCAAGTAAAAATAGTGCCATGTGACTGTACAGCCCAAGAGCACACAAATACAGTCCTGAGACTGTTCACACAATGACGATTGGCTCTGGTCTAAGACACTGGAACGGTCAATCAGGGCAGTATCGTGCTCAACGAAGCGTGAAATCCAGTGAACAATTCTGCTGATCGGTGATATCGGCGTTGGCAACCAACAAAACGATGCTCCAAGGACGGGCCGCCACCCAGCCTGCGAAGTGATGGTCGGACTGCAGGGAAATGGGTATGTGGTGACGGCCAACCGGCGTATACCTCGATCGCTTGTCGCCCGCCGCGACAGAAATCGCTATCATCGGGTACGTAAAAGCCGTTCTGAGGCCTTCAATCTCGGTTTGATTACCAGTGTCGTGATCCATCACTTCTCGGGAGGTAGGTCCTCGGCTGGTATCTCCCAGTCAGCGACGTCGGACCACTCAAGCGTCTGAAGCCGGAGATCCTCACCCTTCTCACAGTCATTTGCCTCCGCGAAGAGTGAATACCGGGTGACCACGCAGAAGTGCTCCACTTGCGCTCGGTAGGTACTGTCGAGATCGAGCTCGCGCATGATCCTCGTGGGCGTGGCCCCCGGATATTCGATCGCATACTCGCTCACGCTCGCTGACAGTGGATCAAATGTCTCAGCACCCATATATGCAGGTCAGTCTCGACACCGTATAGCTACTGACGTATATCATCTGTCGCTATACGAATTCCAACATCTCGGCAGAGTATGATTTTCTTCGGACCTTATGTAACAGAGGGTGGATGGGTGGCAGCCACAAGTTACATAAGGCTAAATCCATCAGCGCTCGGTGCCGATCGAGGCGCACACCACCTTCGGAAACGATACAGAAGGAATACCTTCAACATCCGGACGCAAAAGCGCCCAATTTCACGTTTCTCTACAAATGTAAAACACTCGACGACTGCAACCGTTCTCCCCGTTGAATCTGATATCTTCACTGCTCATTTTGATCGAGACAGAGCACATGATTGCATGAATCTCTCTGAGAAGCATGAGGTGGGTGTCTCAGAAACCCCCCCCTTTCTGAGCCACCTCTATTAGTCCTCTGTTCAGTTGTGCCTCTAGTACGTTCAGACGGCGGGCGGATCGACGGGTGTCGCATTGGGGGATGGTACCAGTCTGTCGGCAGGACGTGCCTCCTGACAGAAGTATCCATTGTGGGTATCCTCTCCTCGTCTTCTCCGACATCCCCAACCCACTCAGCGTTCCCCACGGATCAATATAGTAATGAGACACCTCAGCGATCTCCAGATCAGCACGTTCTATATCATATCGCATAAACGTATCCTCAGGAGCATTCGTACGTTCGATCCTCTCTCGGTCGAAGTCGCCTAGCGGCTCGAAACTCGTTCGTGTTAGTTTGTATAGTGTTTTGTTCCTTCGTATGCGACACCAGCACCCGTTCCGAGTACGAGGCCTGCACCAGTATTCCCTGTTGCCGCACCTACCATCATGCCTACTCCTGCACCAATCGCTATCCACATCCCTTCTGGATAGCCGGATTGTTCGTCAGTTGTCTCTTCTGACATGCAGATTCTATGTCGCCCTGTGCGATAACTCTGTGGCTCCCAACAAGGGTACCATGCTCATTCTCTCAACGCTCCAAGCAGCTCTCAATTTCACGAATCTGTACAAATGTGAAACGCAGCCCGACTCACCGCTATGAGATACCTGATTTTTGCACTTCAGCGAAGTATTTTCTATGTTCACGTCTCTCTGTTGCACGAGATCGTTACGAAAAACATGTAAGCCGAGCGACCTCGTGTCGTCACATTCGTTATTGCTCGATCCGCCAGAGTGACACTCCTCACGGTTCTGTATCGAGTAACGCCGAGCGCCGGTCCTGAAATTCCTCCCGCTTCGTCGGGTGCTCGGTCTGCGCAGCGAAATCGATGGCCTCCTCACACCACTCGATCGCCCGTGCGGTCGCACCCTGCTGGTCACAGACATTGATCAATTCGCCAAAGCTATCGAGCGCACAGGGGAAGCTCTCCTCCTCGCGGAAGATGCGGAGCGCCTCCGCAAAGTATTCTCGGGCGAGTGCGAATTCATCACGGGCATGAGCGAGCCGTCCGAGCCGGCGCAAATTCCCCGCCTCGCCGTGACGGTCGCCCAGCTTCCGCTGGAGGATGAGGGATTTATTGTGATACTTTGCGGCAGTCGGTAGATCTCCACGCTGTTTGGCGACCTTTCCGAGATTGGTGAGGGCCGTTGCTTCTGCCTGATGGTTTCCGATCTCCTGAAACAGCGCCAACGACTCCTCATAGTATTCTTTGGCCGTCTCGAACTCGCCTCGTTTTTCGGCGACGAACCCGAGGTTATTGAGACTCGCTGCTTCGCCGTATTGGTCGCCGAGCTCTCGTCTGAGTATCAGTGACTCTTCGTGATATTCCTCGGCCGTCTCGAACTCGCCACGTTGTCTGGCGACAACCCCGAGATTGTTGAGACTCTGTGCCTCGCCATGACAGTCTCCAATCTTCCGTTCGAGTGCCAATGACTCTTCGTGGTAGTCCTCGGCCGTCTCGAACTCGCCACGCTCGTAGGCGACGAGCCCGAGATTGTTGAGACTCTTCGCTTCGCCGTGGCGGTCGCCAATCTTCCGTTCGAGTGCCAGCGACTCTTCGTGGTAGTCCTCGGCTGACTCCAACTCACCCTGTTTTTCGACAACGTTTCCGAGGTTTTTGAGACTCCCCGCTTCTCCGTGACGGTCACCGAGTTCTTGAAACAGCGCCAGAGACTCCTCGTGGTATTCCTTGGCCGTCTCTAACCCGCCACGATTTTTGGCGACGATCCCGAGGTTAGTGAGAGTCTTCGCTTCGCCGTGGCGGTCACCGAGCTCCCGTTTGAGCGCCAGCGACTTCTCGTGGTATTCTTCGGCTGTCTCCAACTCACCACGATCACCGGCGACGTTTCCGAGATTGGTGAGACTCCCCGCTTCCCCGTGACGGTCGTCGAGTTCCCGGTTGAGTGCCAGCGCCTCCTCGTAGTATTCTTCGGCCGTCTCGAACTCTCCACGCTTTCCGGCGATGACTCCGAGATTGTCGAGTGTCTGTGCTTCGCCGTGACGGTCGCCGACCTTCTGAAACAGCGCCAGCGACTCCTCGCAGTAGTCCTCGGCCGTCTCGAACTCGCCACGCTTTCTGGCGACGAGTCCGAGGCTGTGGTGTGTTGTGGCTTGATGTTTGCTGGGTGCGGCGAGTTCGTCCCGTGCTGTGTCAATCAGTCGCTCGGCGCGCTCGAATTCCGCCTGGGCCGCATCTAACGCTCCTCGCTTGCGATGAATCTCCCCGCGTCTGATCAGCCAGTGGAGACGGGCACTGCTCGGACAGGGGTCAGGAAGCGAGACCCCCCACGTTTCGAAGGATCCATATAATACACCGAGTGTCGCCCGATCTGTTCCGATTTTAGCGACCTGCCGGACGAATCGCTCAGCGGTCTCCTCGGGTGTCTCCGTGATAACGGTGAAAGTCTCGGGTGGAGTGCGCACCCAGCGTCGGACCCGCTCCTGCTTTGGTTCCTCATCGATGAGGCGAAAGAGTGCCCTCACACACTGCTCGAAGCGATTGCGAGCAAGGCGTTCGCCAGCGATATCGAGCATGCATTCGAGATAGAGTGCCGACCATTGTGAGTGGGGCATACGAAGGGCTCCTGCGTCCTGTTCGAACATTGACCCTTCGAGAAAGCCAAGTGTGCGCTCGATCCGTTGGTGCTCGGCTCGATCAGCAGCCAGTGCATGGACGAAGGCCGCCTCGACCGGAAGTTCGGCCGCGTTGAGGACGTTGACCATGACGGCGACCGTCTCCGAAAAGGGCTCGTCATCGGCCCACTCCTCGACGGTGGCATACGTCTGGCGCACGTGCCCGTGAAGTGCGGAGACGGGCCGCTCGGTGGCGATCGCCGGGCCTGCCAGCTGATAGGCCACCACCAACGGGCCTCCGATTTCAGCGTCACAAATCTCTTCGAACACCTGTTCACCGGTCCGACCAGTCTTCTCGCCCGTGACCTCCTGATAGTGCTCGATCGCTCGCTGACACTCCCGTTCGTCGAACGGGGGCATGTCGATTCGAGTGAGGTGACGGCGCTGGTTGTCCAGCCGCGTGTGCCCACCCATGAGGCTGTTACTCTCCCAGGTGCCGGTTCTGGCATCAAGCAGCACGACCACTTCTTCAGCCTTGCCGAGTGTATCGAGCACCTCGAAAATCGCGTTGGCATCCGCTCTGGGCGCATCCTCGACAACTACCAGCAGGTCGTCCTCAGCAGCACGGATCGCCTCAATGAGCGTGCCCGGCTCGTCAAAGGTCGTGGTCGACGCACTTTTCCGATACAGCACCGCTCCCCGATCGGGCTCAGCATGCCACTGACAGGCAACCTGCTTGCAGACCGTACTTTTTCCGGAGCCAGCCTCGCCGACCACCACCACATGCTCGCCCGCTGTGAGCTCCTCGTACACCTCCTCCGTGAGCGACACCCGCTCGCCGTCGGATGAGGGTGGCCGTTCACGGGGCAGGGGATAGCTCTCTGCGACCGCTGCGAGCGAAAAACCCGTTCGCCAGGCGGTTTCCGGATTCCCGGGCTCGTGGCGCTCGAAATACAGCGAACCGAGCCGGTTGAACCCTTGATTCTGCAGTGCGGCGCGGTTGCCGCGTAATTCTTGTTCGAGCGCGGTCAGTCGCTCCTCGATGGTATCGGCGATCGCGAGCAACTCCCTGTCTGTGCGCAACGCCAGTTCGTCAGCTAACGGCGTCCCGGCGATCTCCTCGATGAACTGCTGCACCGCGTGTCTGTACCCCGTCGTCACCGCGACTTCGAGCGTCGTCCGCTGAGTGGAGTCCACGTCGAACTCCAGGTCGAGACCCGCCTCAATCGCATCCGTCAGGTGGACGATCGCCGTCTGTCTGTCCTGACTCCACACCGCAAGGGCATCGAGTTCCGCTGCGATGGCCGCCCAGTCCCACTCCTCGACGAGGTGGGACTCGGTCATTCCCGTGTCGGCCACGAGGTCTGTAATGACTGACTCCTTCACGGCCGTCGTAATTGCAGCCGTGATCGCGTCGGCCTCTCGTTCGTACTCCTCTCGGGTGAGCACCTCTCGCGCCTTCGACAGCCCGTCTTTGAGCCCATCGAAGACCGTGTTCGACACAACGCCAATACCGATAGCCTCGATCACTTGTATCTCTCTACTTGTCTAATTTAATACTTATATATTCCCACGATATGACTGGTCCCGGTCCAGACGGCCCTGTGGGGGTGGCCCCCCGTCGAGATCTACCATATATCGCTATAGAAAATCAGATTAACACCTCGTCTGACTGTGGTTCTCTTTGAGCCTTATGTAATGGACGGTGAGTCGATGGCATCCATGAGTTACATAAGGAATCCACCAGCACTCTGCGCTGATCGAGGTGAACACCACCGTCGGAAACGGTGCAAAAGGCTCTGATTTTACGTATCTCTACAACCGTGAGATTGAGCCTATTGCACTGCACAGTCCTCTACGAAATGTGGGCCGTCACGCTATATTTCAAGACAGGTCGTACATTAGAAATCGTAACTAGTCGACTTCAGTCGACATGGGCGGATCGCGATCAAGTGTCCTTCCGCCGCCGGTATATGAATTGAGCTCCGATGAATGCCAGAACGCTGATCACAAGCATCACCGTTCCGATCCCGAAAAAGAGACGCGGGAGGTAGCTGTCCGTCACATCTCGGGCCATCTTATTGTCTGGCCCAATGAGCGCTACTGTGTAGTACGTTCCATTGTGTTCGAAGACGTTGTTCGCCCAGAAAGGAATCGACGACGTGTTGCTTACCGCTGCAATGCCACTGAAATTTCCATTCACCCCTCGCAGCATCTCATTGAAATGGCCCTGGTTTTCGGCTCCCAGATCGTCGTAGTGGATCGCTGTCGCTGTCGTCGTAGTGGAACTATTCTCGATCTGTATGGCTATTCCGGTGGTTTCCTGGGCCTCCGTCATTCCATGACTGATGATTCCAACACCGACGATAAAACAAACGAGTCCGATGAGCTGTAACATCGTCGTTCGAGACGGTAACTTGACCATATCTTGGTCATCATATATGCGATAGAAATATTTTGTGTTATGATCATTCGATTCAGAAGCTATGGCCCACCACTACAGCCAGGATTCTACCGAGTTCGGCTTATTCTCAGGCAGGAATCTCGCTGCAACACACGACCTACTGCACTGGGGTGGCTGTCTCCACGAGATCGTGATAGTAGTCCTGTCCACGATCAGCGAGGCGGGAGATCGTCGCGAGTGAGAGGTCCGTCACTTCGTTGATCGAGCGGTAGGACTCGCCCTCATCGAGCAGCTTGAACGCGTCCATGATCGTCGGCCACTCGTCCGGATCCGGGACAAGCTTCTCTCCAGCCGCATCGAAGCGCGTTCCGAGTGGTGGGCGTCCCTGATAATGGCCCGCTTCCACCCGTTGTTGGGTCTCTCGCTTCGAGCGCTCAATCTCCTTGCGCTTTTCGACATCGTCGGTGGTCGCCTGAATCGCCTGCAACACGTATGCCCAATCCTCGTCGAGATCGACCGCCTCCCCTCGCTCGACCGAATGCAGCTCGACGCCAGCAGTGTCGAGATCGAGGAGCAACCGCAGGCGCTCTTTGCGATCACGAGACAGGCGGGAGTGATCCCGAACCACCACTGCATCAATCTCGTGCTCCTGGACGTACGAGAGCATCCGGGTGTACTCCTCGCGATCGTTGTCGTACCCCGAGGCCCCTTCGCCCTCGTTGTAGATCTCGACGAGCGAGAGGTCTGACTGAGTACAATAGTCGCGGATATCCGTTCGCTGGGTGGCAAGCGAGCGGTCGGACTGCTGTGACAATCGCACGTAGCCGACGGCTGTTCGCTCACTCGTCAACGACCCGCACCTCCAACGCGTGAGCCGACTT
This sequence comes from Halocatena marina, assembly GCF_023276375.1. Taxonomy (GTDB): domain Archaea; phylum Halobacteriota; class Halobacteria; order Halobacteriales; family Haloarculaceae; genus Halocatena; species Halocatena marina. The sequence goes on from NZ_JALLPK010000003.1 coordinate 409,979, forward strand.
CACCGACCACTCGAGACTTTTTCCTTCAAGATCCATTGCTTCGGCCAGTCCTTTCGGAATAGTAACCTTATACTGCTCATTGGCGCCTTTCGAGACCCGTGTTGTCGCCATCTCTGTATAGGCCTATAGTCAGGGCTACTAGTAGGTCTTCTGGAGGGTGTTTCAGAAAGGGGGGTCTCTGAAACATTTACTAGAGATGAGATGATGTGACGACAGCCAAACAGCACCCTAGGTAACGACCACTCTTCAGAGAGAAGACGAGGGGATCCAAGGTCGGCAGTTGGTGAACCGTACCGCGCCGCGCCAGCTGAGAAAAATATCATTGACTCAATGAGCACCGCTGCACTGTGAATAGTTCGAGCGAGCCATGATACCTCATTCTCTCCGATGACAAGACACGTCTACCTCCATATATTTTTCTAGAAATCAATCCTTGACAGGAGTATGGCTGAGAAAAAGGCAGAGATCCCCGCGGATCGGTGTGGTTTTGAACTGTGTCGCGAGGATGTCGAATGGGTATTTAGTCAATCCAGATGGAATGAACTCATGGCTCCCGTCTGTTGCTGGCGGCCAGTCTGGAATTCTCACGACGACACAGAACGGTGTATCTGGCACGCTGATATCGACGAGAAACCGCTCGCAGAACTCATTGCGGCACGAGCAGACGCTTCCGAACGGCTTGATGGGGCCATCCTCCGGAATCTCCAAATAGAGCACGAAGCGTTGTCGTTTGCAGACTGCACACTCAACGGCGCCACATTTGATAATTCAGTGCTTAGAAAGGTCGATTTCATTTCCGCTACTCTCCGATTGGCTAACTTCACCACCGCTCATCTCCGATGGACGGACTTCACCGACGCTACACTCATAGGGGCAGATTTCACCAACGCTACACCCATAGGGGGGAACTTCACCAACACTGATCTCCGATGGAGCGACTTCAGAGACGCTGACCTCGCAACGGCCAACTTCGCCGATGCTGACTGTCTGGCCACTAATCTCTCGAATACCAACGTCAGAGAGGCGAATTTTCGGCACGCAACACTTCAGCATGCGGTGCTTACTCGGGCCGACTGTCGAGGAACTACTTTCACTAGTGCGCTCCTCTACGAGACCGTCTTTTCGGATACGCGCATCAATTCCCAAACGACATTTTTCGATCCGGAGGCGACGTTCTACGACTCGATCACGTCGCGGCCGGGGTGTGTGTACGAGGAAAATCCCCTTTCCGATGAGCAACTTCCCGAGGGTGTGCACCCACTTGAAGCCGCCCGTTGGGTATACCGGCGGCTCGAAACACTCCATGAGGAGAACGCCCTCTCCGAAGCTGCTCGCGAGTTCCACATCAGTAAGGAAGAGGCTGAACGAGCACTCAATTGGAAACAGGGCGAATACCGCCGCTGGGGCGTCAAAACGCTCATGTGGCATCTCACTAGACACGGCGAGAGCGTCCAGCGTCTGCTCATCTGGTGGGGACTCGTCATTGCTGCAGGGGGAGTACTCTTCTCGGCTGTCGGTGGAGTGATGGGAGCCGATGGCACTCACTATGCCATTACGTCGCTTGCCGAGCTCGGGACGCTCGCTGGCTGGAAGGAGGTCGGATGGAACCTGTATTTCAGCCTCGCCACCTTCACGACGATTATGGACGGCGGGCTCGCACCGGTTGGACCGTGGACACGGGCTATTGTCGCCGGGGAATCACTCGCTGGGATCGTGCTGACCGCCCTCTTTGTCTTCATTCTCGGCCGACGGACTGCACGGTAAGGTCTTCATCAACTTCGACGTGATCGAGCTGTTCGAGCGAACTCACGATACTTCATTATCCCCGACTACAAGACACGTCTATCTCCATATATTTTTCTGGAAATCAATCCTCGGGAGGAGTATGGCTGAGAAGAAGGCTGAGGTACCCGCAGATCGGTGTGGCTTTGAACTGCAACTCGATGATATTGGCTTTGCTGGCTCTCGCAGCTGGTGGGTGGAAGAAACTAACCCTGTCTGTTGCTGGCGGCCTGTCTGGGAATCTCACGATGACACAGAACGGTGTATCTGGCACGCAGATGTGGACGAAAAATCACTTGAAGAACTTATCAGAGATCGGTTAGATACTCCTGAACGGCTCGATGGAGCTATTCTCCATAATCTCCACATAGAGGACGAAACATTGTCATTTGGGGGCTGCACACTCCACGGAGCCAGATTTGATAATTCGAGACTCTTGGATATCGATTTTGTTGACGCTGACCTCCGACAGGCTGACTTCAGCGATACTGACCTCCACGAGGTTAACTTCAGCGACGCTTTCCTCCGACAGGCTAACTTCACCGATGCGTACCTCCTAGGGCTCAATTTCACTGACGCTTTTCTCCGAGAGGCCACCTTTACCGACGCTGACATTCCAATGGCTCCTTTCATCGACGCTGACCTCGAAGTGACTACCTTCACCAACGCTGACCTCCAGGGGACCGACTTCACCAACGCTCACCTCTTAGTAGTCGATTTCACCGACGCTGACCTTCAGTGGACCTATTTCATCGACGCTGGCCTCATAGGGAGTGACTTCACTAACGCTGACCTCCGAGGGACCTATTTCACCGACGCTGACCTCCGAGGGACCGACTTCACCGACGCTGATCTTGGTGACGCTGATTTGTCGGACGCTGACGCCGAGGAGGCGAATTTTCGGCACGCAACACTTCAGCATGCGGTGCTGACGCGTACCGACTGTCGGGAGGCAACATTTACGAGTGCACTCTTCTACGAGACCGTTTTTTCGGACACGCGCATCAACTCCAAAACGACGTTTTTCGATCCGGAGACGACATTCTACGACTCCATCACGTCGCGTCCGAGCTGTGTCTACGAGAAAAACCCTCAAACTGCCGAACAACTTCCCGAAGACGTGCACCCGCTCGAAGCCACCCGGTGGGTGTACCGACGACTCGAAACCCTCCACGAGGAGAACGCCCTCTCGGAAGCCGCTCGCGAGTTCCACATCAGCAAGGAAGAGGCCGAACGCGCCCTCTACTGGGACCAGGGAGAATACGGTCCGTGGGGCGTCAAAACGCTGATGTGGTACCTCACCAGACACGGCGAGAGCGTCAAACGTGTGCTTACGTGGTGGGGTGGCGTCATCCTCTCTGCAGGCCTCCTGTTCGCGGGTTTCGGTGGCGTAAAGGACGCTGCTGGTACCACATACGCCATCACCTCACTCGGTGAATTGAGAACGGTCGCTGGCTGGCAGGAGATCCTGCTAAACATCTACTTCAGCGTCACCACGTTCTCGACGATCATGGATGGCGGGCTCGCCCCCGCTGGAAACGGAACGCGGGCCGTCGTCGCCGTTGAGTCGATCACCGGCGCGCTGCTTGTCGCCCTCCTCGTCTTCGTTCTTGGCCGTCGAGTCGCACGGTAAGACCATCGGGTTATCTACCTACTACGACGACCACATGACACTCATTCAGGGCTAGCGATCTCGCGACTTCACATACTTCTCGCCACCCTCAACTTACAGATAAAGTCGCCCACCTTTCCGCCAGTCTGCTCAGAAACTATAGTTTTAGACCATGGGAACGGGTCACACTGTCTAACTTTGCTGGAGTCTCGGACCTCCGAATGATTCAGAAACTCGAATCTTGAATGGTGATATAGACTCTTTCAGCAAATCACATTCAATGTCCATGAACGATCTCATGATAAAAACGGAATATAAGCGTATTATGGTTCATAGACTATGAATTAACTTCATACCAAAAGAAATTATAGTACTGAAGTAATGGGTGAAATATGTCCAAATCGGACACTAAAGAAAGAATTGTCAGAGCGCTTCGGAGCACCGACGAACCCGCACTGTCAGCGAAAAGGCTTGCTGATACACTCGACGTCTCCGTTCGTACAATCAATAATCATGTTGGTCGCTTGGAGAAGGAATCTCGACTGGAAACGACACAGATTGGCAATGCCACGGCCTATTATGTCCCTTTCGAAGATCTTCCTTCTCACAACCAGCCAGACCACACCTGCAGGCGATGTGGTCGAGAAGTCAGCGAAGTATATGATTTCGCAAAGCTCGATGTAGAGACTTACTTCGATAAAAGAGGCTCTCGCTCAGACTCAACCTTTTTTGAGATTTTCTGTCGGTTTTGCTACACCGACTTTCTAGACTGGATCCATGACCCATCAGCAATCGGCGACTATCCTCAAGTCCATGCTTGGGATATTCCGTCGGATCAACTAGACGAGGTGCGGGAAAATGAGGACATACAAACGACATCAGAGAACACAGAGTGGCTGCCTGACGAACGGAGAGTTCTATACGAATTTGTTAAAGAGACTGATAACGAGGACGATCAAGCCGTCCCAGAGCACGAGATTATCGCCAAAGGAGAAGATCAAGGTATGACTCGGAGACAGGCTAAGAAAGCCCTCCGAAAGCTCAAAGCAGCAGGGCTCATCTATGAAACGGCTATTGATCAATACAAAATCGCGATATAGGAATTTCTCATCATTATGGCTTGAACGATCGTTCAAATACACAACCAAAATCGGCGATTGCAGGAGTTTCGGACATCACACGAAATCGCACCACAATCAAACCGTACTTCGCTGCAACCCCCAAGAGAACATTATTGATTCGATGAGCACCGCTGCGCTGTGAACAATTCGAATGAGGACACACGACATCTTACTCCGCGTCAATAATTTGTATCTACGATGGGTTCAGGTATTCCTTGCAAGATATATTAACTCCACGTCGCGCAACTTGTCTCGCTTGATGTTCTCGTCTTCATCACGAAGATCGCTGACCAGTTCCTCCATCAGATCTATCGGTTGGGTGGGAGTATTCCCATACACCAGATCGTACACCGGATACGAGTCGGAACCTATTTTGAGGTTCTTCGATGCATATACCCCAACCCTATCGTGGATTGCGTCGTTACAGTGGGTGGCATATTCGTTCGCCCTCGAACTCGATAGTTCTAAATTCATCTTCCCAATTCTCCGTAGGTGGGACTGCTTTCCCATCACCATCAGGGCGCGTTCTAAGGGTCGAATCGTAGTACCGCCGATGTCCTCCTTGATGATCGTGTTGAAGAGTTCGTCGATGTCGTGGCTATACTCGCAGATCCAGTAGGCGCCGTGGAAGTAGTTCTTCAGATTCGCTCTGATGAGGAACTCGGTCTTCTTGTCCTCCTCGTCGTCCTCTCCAGCGAGGACTAACTTGTTCCGTTCGTCAAAGAATCGGTAGAGGCTCGGCCGCTCAAAGTCAAGGCTACCCGTGCTTCTCCACGTCTTCACGGCGGAGTTGAGCGCCTCGTTGGTGTCCTTCGTGGGGTTTGGGGTCACCAACTCGCCCATCGGCATCGCATCGTCATCGGATGGCGCGACCTTCAGCTCAAATCCGGCCAGCTGTTCGTCCGGGATTCCGACGACCTGAGCGAACTCATCTGATAGTTCCCGAATCTTCTCATTGATAAGCTCCTCCCGGTAGCGCATCAAGTCCCTGAAATCACTGCTCTTCATCCGCTTCGTCTTCGACCCTTCTCGCGTGTACGCCTGACCAGCCGCGATGAACTCGCCCCCACCGTTTTTCCTGAGGGTTTTTTCGACCACGAGCGGCACCTGTTCGGCTTGACGAATGACCACGACACCACCCTCTTTACCGTTGTAGTCCAGCTCGAATACTTCGAAGTCGGGAGTGGGAGTAACTTTCCCATCTAAGATGTTCCTTACTCGTGCATCGTCTACGTCGAGCAATTGTTCTCCCTCTCGGGGTCGACGGTACTGCATTCCGATGAACTCACCGTTATCGTCGAAGCCGATAAAGACGTACCTAAACCTCGCCTGTGTGCGGACGTTTGCAAGTGCCGTGAACAGCTTGATGATCCGGGACTCTCGCCGCCGAATATGGTGGTCGGATTTTGCCGAGATGTATAGGTCGCCCTTGTAGTCCAGAATCTCGCCCTCCTGCGGCACCTCACTCTCGATGATATCCACGATCTCAGAATCGTCCACCTCCGGTGATTCGAGAAGCCCCCGGAGCATCTTGTGCCACGGTGGATTACCCACATTCTCAATCATTACTATGCCAGATATGTATTCGATTAAATGTTTTGTGGCTACTTGTTGAGAATAATATATAGTTTATGGATCAGACTGGTCGTACTTCTGCGGTATTCATTTTCTAAGAAATAAACACTTATCGGAGATTGCTGGAGTCTCCAACATTCTCACGAAAGCCTTATGTAACGAATGGCCTTCACCCAACGTCTGATTGTTATATAAGGTCAAATCAGCGTTCAGAACATGAGCAGCCGTTTTCTCTCATCATCGTGAGAAGTTGGTGGTTCTCGACGAATCGACGTGATCATGATGACTGATTCAGCTCGAACACCGATACTACCCAGAAACCGGCCCCATAGAATCCATTTCATTTCCATCTCTGACCCATGGGTCTCGAGAAAATCAAATCGTTTCAGCGCCCGCTCTCGGCCCCTGAGACGATGGAGATTGAAAACAGGCTTCTAAGGCGTTCACTACTGGATTGAGGAATGGATCTTACCAAGGAATGCTCTCCAACAGAAGACGATTCGTTGGTAAGACGCGCGGACTTCAGTACGACGCTCGATCTCTCATCTCTGCCGCCCACACATTCATTATTATCCATAATTCAGTTAATACTACAGTGAATAAGAAAGAACATATCATCAACGGAGTGCTCATCGGCATTGGGGTCGGCGTGCTCCTCTCCCCGACGGGGGACAAATGGATGGTTCACTCGGTTTTCTCAGTCGCAATCCCAGTCACACTCGGCGCACTCGTCCCCGACATCGACACAGAATTCGGCAAACATCGCAAAACCCTCCACAATGTCTTTGTATTGGCTGTTTTCGCAGCGTTCCCATTTGTGTACGATAATCTGCAATACGTCTGGATTGGTGTGCTCACACACTTTGTCCTCGATTACCTTGGGTCAAAGCGAGGGATTGCACTCTTCTATCCGTTATCCACGGATGAATGGAATTCTCCGTTCGGTGTCAAGGTCACCAACCGGTTTGCTAGTATTGTGACCATCCTCGTGACTGTGTTCGAATTGACGATCGGCTATTTCGTGCTCATCGGGAGCACAGTGGCAGGAGCCACACTTCCTCTGATAGGGTGATGAGAATAGGACTGTGGGTTGCTTGTCGGAAAACGAACCACAGCCCACTGTACAGCGGTGAGGATACAGTAGCAAGCGATTGTTGATGCGCTGTTGCTACAGATCCATGGCAAAACCTTCTTGCTTGTTCCCACAGTACTACCTCTGCTATCTGGGACGAGCGCTCAGTAAGTTATGAGCGCTCTCTTGTTCTCACCCAGAGTTCAACCGCTCTCATTCCTATATCCGTTCCCATCAACACGATCGATATGATCGCAAGAGCGACGTTTATCGTCATTGTCGATGCCGTCTGGATTCTCGCCGCCATGCTATCTGGGACGAGTGCTCAGACGACACGCCACCATCCGGTAAGCACAGTAATAAGCCCTCTGATTTTATTAGTAAAATGAGCCTCATACGAGAATTCGCCTCTAAGAATTCCCATATGAGGATTCTCTATAAAACTTTCCATGTAAGGGACTAAGCAAGAACTCATATAATGGAGTATGACTTAATCTGAGATCTCATAAAACCCGGCTTTGTGAACCCTTGCTTATCAAAATTAAGCAATGCTCAATCCCCATCCGATCTGAATCTCGCGACGCTACCTCCTAGAAGACGCGTGAACTACTCACTTACTCATCAAGTTCGACCCCGAGAGAGGTTGCGAACTCTCCTCGACGGTTGAGCACGAACTCAGTCATCCCCACGTAGAACGCCCGATTCTTCTCCAGCCCTCCGTCCCCAGCAAGCGTCGATCGTGCGTCAAGCTCCTCGTAAAAGTCAACGAGATCCCTGCGCTGATCGGCTGGAAGGTACATAGCGACCTGCTTACGCTCTTCCAACCTGTCATTGTCTCCGGACGGATCTTGCCAGGGATTCTCTTCGACAGCAGACGATTGCCTTGGTAAGACAGGCGACCACCTCTCAGCGTTCGCTCTCACTCGACAGTATGTGTATTTCATCGTTTGAATATCGATCCTTGCCTCACGATTATTGTAACCAGTAGCTTTAATACCGATCAGCGGAACCCCAAGTCGGATACTCATACCAGTCTAATAGCTGGTATGGCACAGGCCATTGATCGACCGTCGATTGCCGGGCGGACACGCCGCGATGGTGCGCAGTCCCCACCGTCGTCGCTGTCCCCGTGAACGCGTCGTATCGTCGCTGCTGAGCTCATAGGGAGTATTGTCTTACTCTGTTGCCGCTTGAGGAACCCATGTTCTCGCGGGCGTCTTTGAGCGTCTTCCCTTTCGCTTTGGCCACGATTGTTGTCCTGATTACGGGTCCTAGTACGACGAGTGAGTTTCACGGTGAGTCACCTCTGTCCTGAGTGAGGAAGGAAAATCTAGAAGACTCCTTGAGTTCCGTCGTTAGGAGAGCTGACACCCCTCGAGTTCCGATGTTAGAATAGAGGGGACACCCCATCGGTTCCGTCGTTAGCAATGGGAGAGGCACCCCATCGGTTCCGTCGTTAACGGAGGATACTCCTATCTACCGGTCAATATTTGTTTGAGCTTGGAAATAGTGCTCGGAGTGAGTATCCACACTCCATTGGTTCCGTCGTTAGATGCCCGTGCGAAGTGCCTATCTTGAGTTTCCCGTGACAGGCACACCCCATGAGTTCCGTCGTTAGCGGGTGGGGCAAGGAAGATTAGTGCATTCTTGTTGAGAGTAGTCTGTATCCCGTTTCCCAATGAGAACGTGACTATTTGATTATTAATCCATAGCTTTATTGCAACAGCGCGGAAACAATTCCGTAGGACAAAAACATAGAAAAGGAAGTAAAGCGACTTCCGTGTTCCAGGCGAAATTTGCTTTCTGTGTAATATGGCTAAATCTGGTCTATATGGATGGTTTCTCCTATTAATCGTGTTTCTCCCGTCCTTTCCAGAGGAGGATGTACGTTCACCGGTAACGACGGAACCGATGGGGCGTGTGTGTTAAGAGATTCTAACAGTCCAGAGATTGAAGTAGTGTCTATAGGACCGTCGTTACCTCGTGAATTAACAACGGAAGTCGAGGTGGGATAATTTTAAGTTGTCGGGTTTCTTCGGTGGGTCTATGTCAAATGGCACCTCGACTTCCGATGAAAGTCGAGACCAGGATTCTCGTGTTTTAGACAGTCAAAACCCTCAGTCTCAGAAGGAAACGTCGGAACCGGAGGGGGATTCAGGAGATGGTATAAAATCGCAATCAAGGGACGAGAAAGACCAGGAATTCGAGGTTGACGACCCGCTCTTCTCTCAGCAGAAGGGGATCTTCCGGAACAAGGAGATGGTTCGTGTTGGATGGGTGCCTGATGGCGATCGAATCGTCGGACGTGATGACTACATCTCAACTATTAGTAGCAGTCTGAACGATGCCGTTTATGGTGGCGCACCGAACCACATTTCGATCACTGGCAAGACAGGAACTGGGAAATCACTCGTCTCTAGGTACGTCACTCGTCGAGCTGTCAACGCGTCAGTCAACAACGTCCGGATGGGCCATACCTATCTGGACTGCTCGAAGTCCTCAACCGAAGTTCAGGTCGTGTCGACAATTGGCCAACAGCTGAATAACGAGAATATCTACGATGAGAATGAGGACGTCGTGAAAATGCCCGACACCGGGCTCCCGAAAGACAAGTTCTACAAGCGGCTCTGGGAGATCCTAGATCATTACGACTCGGTAATCATCATTCTCGACGAAGTCGACCTTCTCAAGACTGACCACGTCTTGATGAGTCTCGCAAAAGCCGTGGAGTCGAATGATACGTCGTGCCATATTGGTATCATCGCAATAAGCAACCAGATTAACTACTTCGACGAGCTGAACCCCCGGACTAAAAGCGCCTTCCAAACCGTAGAACTCAACTTCGACCCATACAACGCGAATCAAATTCAGGATATCCTCCGTGGGCGGGAAGACGCCTTCTACAATGGGGTTCTATCTGACGACGTCATCCCGCTCGTCGCGGCTTTCTCTGCACAAGAACACGGAGATGCACGGAAGGCGATGCGGCTATTCCGAACGGCGGGAGAGCTTGCTAACCGTGAAGGGTCTGATCTAGTCGAGGAAGATCATGTGCGTCGATCTCAGGACACGCTTGTGAAGGATCGGTTCCGTGATTTTCTCCAAGGTACTCCCACTCAGATGAAAGCGACATGTCTCTCAATCGCCGCCAAGTCACTCTATTCGCGTGACGATTACATTATCACCGGCGAACTCTACGATGCATACCAGCAGATCACTCACGCGATAGATATGGATACGATCGGGATACGCCGGTTCCGGGATATTCTCGATGAGATGCAGCTCAGTCAGGTAATCGAAACCAGAGAAGTCAATATGGGCAAAGGCGGCGGCCGCCACAACTCTCACCGGTTACTTCATGATCCGCAAGTCATCCTCGACATCGTGATGGAGGACACTCGGTTCAGGGATATCTCCAAATCCTCGCTGAAGCGGTTCGCTTGACTAGACGTTCTGCCCGACCGCAGTGAACAACTTCACTTGATACTGATATATTCTTAATTATTCATTCTGGATACCGTATCGTGATGATACAAGCGATTACTAATACGCGACAATATGACTATATCGAATGGGTGAAGAAAGTCAAAATGAAAATTGCGTTGACAGAGGAACAGGCGACCGACCTCCGCGCCGACCTCGCGAAGCGGGGGTCAGTCGAGGAAATGACTGAGACAGATATCTATTATACCGCTCCGATTCGGGATTTTCTCGAAACGAATGAATGTTTGCGGATTAGAATCCGGGATTCGGAGCCTGTTGAGTTGACGTATAAGGGCGAAACAACGCCTGAAATGCGAGAGCAAGAGCAATTTTGGAAGAATGAGGTGGATATCCCAATTGAAGATACAGACGATGTCCAGCATCTGCTCGAAGCGATTGGTTGTGAAGAAGTAACGACGGTCGTGAAGCACAGATCTAAAGTGCGGATTGATGAGACGGTCATCACCTTAGATGATGTCGAAGGGATCGATCACTACTTGGAAATTGAACGTACCGCCTCCACTGAGGAAGAAGTTGCCCAAGCCGTGCAAAGCAACCGACGCCTCCTGTCTGAGTTAGGGATTGACCAGCCGGATATCGTGGATGAACCGTATCGAGATCTCGTCCTCGCAAGCCAGTGAGTGCGATGTGATCGAAACCGAAGAAGGGGCCGACGAGGGACTGCCCACCGCCGAGGTCACCTGCGAGGACTGCGGCCACGACCGGGCGTGGTACACACTCAAACAAACCGCCTCCAGCCGACGAACCATCCACCCGCTTTTTCAAGTGTACGGAATGTGGACACCACTGGCGCGGGTACAGCTAACTCTTCGGAAGTTACACCATCTGACGAGGCGAATGGGACGCGATGCCAGGACGAGATACCGCGAACGACCTCGTTGTGCAGTACGTGGATTCGTGGCTGTCCCAAGACGCGGCTCAGTTTCTCGATACGCTCCACGATGACGTGATCGTTAGAGAGTGCTACGGACCCGTGTACGAGGGTAAGGAAGCGTGTGAACGATGGTTTCGGACGTGGCACGACGAGGGAAACCGCGTGCTGCGGTGGACGATCCGTTCGTTTCTGTTCGACCCGGAGACGACGATGACGGCCTTCGAGTGGGACTTTTCGTGCGTGGCGGACGGGAAAGAGCACGCTTTCCTCGGATCGAGCCACGTGACGTTTCGGGACGAACGAATCGACTCGATCAACGAGTACGAAATGACGGCGGATCAGTACCGGTGCTACGCGACCATCGACCGGCAATAAATTGTAGCCAACGGAGCGGCTCGTATTCGTCTGTGAGCCGAACACCTACCACAGGAACGATACTGCTCGGTATCGTGTGGCGACCGCGTGCTCGGGCTACTACGTGTTACGGACGAAGGACGTATCCTGATGCACACCTGATATGATGCCGCGCCGCCAACACGACATCGCGGAGCGGTGGACGTTCGCGGACCTGTGGCATTGTGAGTGCGGGCAGTCGCGTGAGGTGTTCTATGAGGACTATTCTGCCCGCCAGAGTGTCGGGAAGGATGAGGTCTTCATCGAAGGAATAGCAACCTACGGTGAGCTACAAGAAACCCCCGTTGGGAACTATTATGAGGTTACGCTTTCTGAGATCGATGTTCTTGCTCGGCGTGGAACATCCAGGGTGTGAGCGTCTGCCGGATCGTTTGGATTGTCCTGGGCGACTGTCGTCCCACCGTACATGATCCACTCGGCAGCGGGCGTTGCTGGCAGGGCCACAACGACGGACGGTGTGGCCAAGTTCTCCTCGCGATCGACGACGCACTCACCGATGTCGAACGGGATGTCTGGCATGGTGGCTCGTAAAAATCAATACGTGAGAACTAACAATAATGGCTTTGCTCAGTCAGCGGACTTGCACTCTCTTGACGGTGCCATTCGGAAAATTCTGCGGCTTATGCTGCCCACACAGTACTGCGTCACAAAGAACGGGTTAGCAACTGGTTGTGTCAATCGCCACCACAATTCACGACGCAATTCGGTGATGACTGCTGCGAGCTCCTGATCTCTTCCCCGGGCGCAACCCTGTAAGCTAACCGTTCACGCACGGGCTGCCGTGAACGGTCCGTCCGTCACCCAGAGATCGAGCTCGGCCTCGCGGCAGCGCATAACCGTGCGCTGTCGACGGCGAGATGTTTGAGACCGCGTGTATCGAGGGGGGCGAGCAAATCGACGGCGAATCGTGCTCACAAGCTTATGTATTGGGCTTCCCACTCGTCACGAGCGTTGATCTCGCGCTGGCCCCGGCGAGTCAGCGCATAGTAGTTCGTCCGCCGATCGAGTGTCCCCTTGTCGACCAGCCCTTTCTCGACGAGCGTATCGAGATTTGGGTACAACCGCCCGTGATGGATTTCTTTCTCGTAATAGTCTTCGAGTTCGTCCTTGATCGCCAACCCGTGGGGCTCGTCCAACCCGGCAATGACGTAGAGCAGGTCACGCTGAAACCCGGTCAAATCAAACATGGTTTACAGTATTCATTACAGTGGTTACTATAGATCTTTTGTCTAAAATGGTTATGTACCAAAGAAACAATATACGGGAAGAGACTCGTTACATCCGTCGTTGTCAAGCGTTCGTCGGAGCATCTCTGACGGATCATTTCCCTTGCATCGATGGCGGTCTATATGTGAACTGGCATTCCTCCGTCGATGGTATACTCCGACGATCACATTCCAATCGGCGATGTTTGTCTGGACGGCTACAAGCTCACATCATCGGGCAGCTTGCAGCTATCCTCACTGCCGAACAGCGTGCCCCGGATCGCAGCACAGTTGGCTTCGAGCCGCGCGATACGCAACGCTCCATCGAGAAATGTGTTGTCGACTCCTAGTTCCATCATGATCGTTGCTGGTAACGCTTCCGGATACGCGAGCCTGTACCCGTGGACTGACGCCAGAAGCGGTTGCGGAGGTTCGATCTCAGTTGCCCACCACCAGCGTCGACATCGAAGGCATCATCGCACACTCACAGAGCAGCTGACAGAATCGTCGATTCAGCCACTCTCACCGGATATGCCGTGTCCTACGTTCTCTTTCAACGTGTGTCCTCGGGAACGACGCCGCGGACGTATCGGAGGAACTCTCCGGTGTCGCTCACACCATACCAAAACCATTATCCTCGATGAAGCTGCTAGTAATGTACCACTATGATGTCCCTGACACGACGGGTCACCATGCTCCTGCTCGCCGGCCTTCTACTGGTCAGTGCCGGGACCGGGGGTGCGCTCGCCCAGCAGGACTCGCCGACTCCTGACGACGAAGTGCGGATCGTCGATCACGAAATCACGATCAGTGATGCCACTATTACGATCAGTGATGCGATCCTCAGTGGCTCAGGGACGTCCGATACGCAGATCGACCATCGCAAGTACACCGTTGAGGAAGCAACCCTTGAGTTCAATGGGGTCCACGTGACTGTTCAGGGCACCGAGTATGTGTTCTGTGACATCACAGTCAACGTGGACAACGTTGGTCTTGTGCTGGAAAACGTGAAGGTCAACTAGTTCTAACGTCCAATAGTGGAACGAACGTAGCCATCCTACCGGAAGTCACGATAACGGTAATCAGTTTGAGGAGCCTCTCGACGATCAAGCCATATTGGGTGGCCGTCAACACCAGAACCAGCGATCGAGCACCGTCCACGGTTCCGTTCTTAGTGTGATATGATCGCCCGGCTGCTCGGCGTCGTGGGTGATGAAAGCCTTCGTGGGCCGAATGAGTGAATGAATCGACGGGCTATTTGAGGTAGACTGCCCGACTCGGCACCGAATCAGTGACGAGGTAGGCACATCTCGACACGTGATCAACCTCGACTTCGACGCGATCGGCCCGTTCTTGTGTCGCCTTATGTAACTTACCGACTCACATGGATCGACTCTCATTACATAAGGCTTCGAGTATCACATCACACATCGATTGAGGAGTGTTTCATACGGCAGCAAGCGTATATCGTCCAAAGATTTATTCCTCCGTCGTATGTCGTATGTTAAATAGAACGGATGGAGAATCGACAGAAGACGCTGGATGGGGGGTTAACGAAGCCGTACACAGACGAGTTCCTGCTGCGTGATCTCTATGAGACACAGGAGCTCTCTGTTGCTGAGATAACCGAGATCCTCGAGTGTTCTGAAACGACGGTCCGAAACTACATGCGCTGGTTTGGGATCGAGTGTCGGAATGGGGTTGACCGCGATCTGTCTCCAGCGTGGTTCGGCACTCGCCCCGATGGATACGAGTGCTGGAACGACGGACACCAGACTGTCTATGTCCATCGACTCGTTGCTGTCGCTGAATGGGGCTTTGAGGCAGTAGCGAGCGGTGTCATCCATCACAAGAACCAGATTCAGTGGGACAACCGCCCTGAGAATCTTCACCCATTCGAGAGCAATAGTGCTCACATCCGGCATCACGTACGGCCGAGCACACATGAGGATCAGCAAACCATTGACGAGATTACCACGGAGACAGACAAAACGCAGCTGACGTTTGATGATTTTTAGTCTTCCTCGATCTCGGCCCCGATACGATCGGCACCCTGTCCTACCTTATGTAGCTCATACCGCTCTCATCCCGTTCATCGTTACATAAGGATAGATAACCTACCCATCATGGTCGGATGATAACGAGATTTAGCAGACCGATTACGACGGTTTTGAGACGTGCTCAACTGTGACGTACTTACAAGATGTGGTTTGTGATGGTTCTGCAACTTCCCCTCCGGTGTAACGAGCCGCCCACCAATTCGCTGAACTCCTCGAAACCACCATACTCAGTCATGCTCAGCAGGCTCGAAGCCACGCATTTGAATAACCATCTTGGCAATTTCTGTGGGAGTCAGTTGCTCAAGTACCAAACGAACAACAGCGGTATCCAACTCTCGTTGTTCGACATTCCGTACATCAAATGTCCGCCGGAGCTCTAACTCTGCGTCAAACTTCAAATCTTCAAAATCATTCCACAGCCCGTCTTGAACATACATCTGCTTTTGTTCGGCGTCAGAGTATGGGAAGGGTGGTGAACTGTTCTCCAGAGTGGGTCCTTCGACGAATGTCTCTGATGAGGTGGGCGTTGTTTCAGCTTCCCTGCCTCTATCGGTTTTGGTGCTCGTTGCAGTCATCGACGATTCTACCGCTACATCCGACTCTCGCTCAGCTCTCGGTGAATCGATATCGACTCCTGCTTGGTTCTCGATGTTATCCCCACTCTCGTTGATGTCTTCTGCCACATCATCGAATGGGTTCGGGCCACTCATCGGGTAACGCCCCCGTTCTCAACGATCTCTGCGAGTTCATCTAAATGATCAATCGTCTGGCTTTCAGGATTGTGATGTGCTACCGGTTTGCCCCCCTTATACGCTTTGCTGAAGTCCTTATCTTGACGGATGCCTGGTTTCGGCAATTGATTCCGTTCACCGGCGTCGATCTCTTTGAGATCTTCGGGCGTGAGTCGAGCGAAATTCGGAATTTTATCCGCGAATTGTTCGGAGGTATTGAGGTACTCGATCAGCTCGCGATCGTCATTGAGGTGGTCGATCCGATGACTGAGTTTATTCGGCACAATCGCGAGAATTTCGAATGGCTGATACTCACGAAGTGGCTTCACGATTCGCTGCCATGTCCGTTTAAACCCCGAAAGACACTCTGCACCGGATTCGATTGGGATAATACTCTGCTTCGCTGCGAAGAACGCGTTATCCGCAACCTTTGATCGCTCCCCTCCACCATCCATCACGCAGAAATCGTATTGATCGTCTGCCATCAATGGCTTCAGAAATTGACTGTGGAGGCGCTGTGAGCTGTGTGATGCACTTTTTAGTCCAGTGTCTAAGTCCTCAAGGCGAACCGATGCTGGGACGAAGTCGAATCCCCAATCCGTTTCGTAGATGACGTCTTCTGGCTCCTTTGTTGAGTTGTCTAGGATAACGTCGCCTAAATCGTGTTCACGATCCTGATAAATGTCATCGTATCCAAGTCCATAGGTGACGTGTCCATTGGGGTCAAGGTCCATATAGAGCACCTCATTGCCTTTGGCGGCCAATCTATCTGCAAGATTCATTGAAATTGCACTCTTGCCAACACCTCCTTTTAAGATATTGACAGAAACAGCTCGTCCAGCGACAGGATCACTGCCTTGTGTTTGTCTTTGTTGGTTTCTTGTTGCCATTGTTATAACTTGATAATAGTTAATGAGTGGTTGTCAAGCTTTCTTCTCATACTATGCATAATCAATCGATTGAATTCCATCTCCTTAATTGTTTGTCAGACGTTTCTGTTCTCCTGTAGTAA
>NZ_JALLPK010000004.1 GCF_023276375.1 Halocatena marina
GCCCGAAGAGGTGACCGCCGAAACTCTCGGACAGACGCCTTGGAGCGAGGGGAATCCGTGTAGCGTCCGGACGATCGTCACGGGCGCGGATCGTCGGCTCCGGCTCAAACAGTTCCTATACGACTGGGCACCTCCCGCTGCGAGTATTGCACCACTCTGGGGGACGCCCGAGCCGACGCCGTTTGACTGCGGTGGCGCTGTCGGATGGCTTGGGACAGATTACAAGGAACATCGTGGCGCTTGTGTCCAACGAGATCGGACCCAGATCGAGCTTTCGGTCGTCAAGGGCGAGTTCGATGACGCCGAATTGAAGACCCTCCTCAGCGAGTTATCTCCAATTGCCGTTGATAGAACTCGTTCTGTCCAGGGCATTCCGTTTCACCGACTCAACTATTGGGTGCGCTACCAGCACCGAGGGCCGAGCGTTCCGCATGGGCTGTGGGCGTATACGCCCGTCAGACCCTACGATACCTGTCAGCCACTCTCATCGATTGCACTATGTGACAACCCACCAGTCCCGCCACTCGCCCCACCTGAGGACTCGTTTGTCCTCGACTCGGCGGTCGCGTTTCCGGACGACGATGCGATTGAGTGTGTCTTTCGCCATCGGGAAAACACAAGTGACCATCTCTGGTTGACAGCAGTGGATGAAGAGAGCCGACTTGCACCCTCGATGCCACCGGAACCGACAGACCAACCAGCCGAGACACGGCGGGCTATCACCTTACGCGGTACGACTGTTCATTACGCTGCACTGACTGAGAAGAGGGGAGCGTGGGAAGTGATGTGGGCCGAAAACGGTGTACACTACGTGGTTTGGGCTGGTGCGTCACGATTCCTTGACGGTGACGGATTCAAAACACTGGTTGACACCCTCAATACCCCATAACATCTATCTCACTATCTGGTAGGTTTGCGATCTTGCTGGATAAGCACGGACGTCAGTCTATCAATCAAGTATTCGACGATGCGGACGAGACGGTCGGGAAGGCGGTTGCTCCCACGTTTTTGCTATGTGTATTGCTAGATGTGGGGACGTGTACTGTAGAAGAGTTTTATCAGTCCTGCGCTGAGATGCTTCGAGGAGAAGGTTAGACGAGATATCAAGCTAATTAGGCCACATGGAGAGCGATCCCGATTGACTGCCCGCGGTATCTTCCGGATGACCTCCTACCGTGACCTCCCCAATTATAACACCACACGGGCATTGTGCTTCGGCGCAAGACAATCTTGCCGTACTCGTTGATTGCATCGAACATGTGCTCGCTGTCGAATTCCCGGTCTGTCGAAACGGACCCCCCGAACGAGATCGTCGATAGGTGTAAGAATATTGACTCGATGTAGGCGCATGTCTGCGATCTAGGTGCGAGAGGAGGTCAAGAAGACCGCCAAGGTGTTGCTGTGAAACCAGCAGACGAATGCCCCAGTATCGTCATGGCCCACTTGCTTGACTCACGCGCCAGGAGTCGGTGGATATCGTGTTCAAGCGAACTGAGCCCGTGAACACTTATCTACAGCTGTGCTTCTGGCTTATCGACTTTGAAGCTGCATGTCAAGACCGTTTTTTGTTTTAATAGTAATCTCTGGCTCTAGGGTGATCGTTGGGTCGCCACCATCCCATGCAAGCTCCCATTGCTGGCCAATTGTCGCTAGCACAAGAGTTGCCTCAAGACGGGCAAACTCCTGACCGATGCAGGTCCGTCGACCACCACCAAACGGGATGAATGCGTACTTGGGGAGATTCGCTTCAAAATCGTCGGTCCATCGATTGGGCTGGAATGCCATTGGATCGTCGTAAAAGCGCTCGTCACGATGGACTGCAATGATTGATAGATGGACTTCTTCATCAGCAGGGATCAGATAGTCATTGATCTCGATATCCCGAGTCGATCGCCGAGGGATGGTGTGGATCGGGGGATAGAGACGGAGTGTCTCGGTCACAATTCGCTGTGTGAGCTCCAAATCCGCAATATCGTCATAGGTGGGAGGACCACCATCCAGTACGCTATCGAGCTCGTCATGAAATGACTGTTGAATCTCGGAATTCATCGCAAGCGAGTACCACGCAAAGCTGAGTGCCGCAGCAGTCGTCTCGTAGCCTGCGAAGACCATTGAGAGCATCTGCCCCTGAACCTCTTCTGTGCTAAGATGGCCCTGACCGCTTGCTTTGCGTGCATCATTTAGCTTTGACAAGAGAGTTTCCGCGTCTGATTGATTCTCTGATGCAGAATCGACGCTATACTCAGACAACAATCGTTGTACTTCCGTTCTGAGACGCTTCTTCGAGTTAGAGAATTCTTGGCGGGAAGGTGTCCACACCCAATTCGGAAGTGCCAATGATACCGGAGTGAACCACTTGTTTAACCCGTCTGCTGCATCACGGAGGTCATTCCCTTCTCCTGGTGAAAGCGCACGGCCAAAGAGCGTCGAAAAGAGAATTTCGAGGGTAAGATTCTTCATTTCCGATTCCATCTCAAGCGTTTCTCCTTGTTCCCACGTAGCAAGTCGACGCTGAGTGGTTTCTACCATCGTATTGGTATAATTCCTAATCCGATCCAAATTGAATAGTGGTTGGAGGATGCCTCGCTGACGACTCCACTGTGCTCCCTCTGTCGAGAGCACTCCATCACCGAATGCTCGTTGAAAATCAGCAGTCTTCGCAAATGCGTCAGCGTCTGTTACTAACGCCCGTCGAAAATAGTCGGGATTCGCCAGAACATATATATTCAAGTCGTAAAGGAGATCCATTCGATAAATATCTCCACACTCATCCAATGCATTGTTAACGAATTGAAATGGGTTCCACAGGTATTCAAGCGTGTTTCCGATTAGTGGTGTTCCCTGTGGGGCAGGAGGGCGCGAGTGTTGTCGATTCATGTTTATGTGCGCGGTAATGGGTCTAATAAAACCACTGACGTTACACTCAACATGACAATCTATTAAAAATATATGAAATAATCAAACGCAGTAGCTAGTACTGTAATTCGGCCTTTTGACGGCAGTCTCGCACAGCAGTGCCATTTCAGCAGCAGTAGGGAGTGATTACCACGGGCGCGGGGAATAGTCCATGGATAACAAAATTCTGAGATATTGTCTCACCAGATATGGTGTGCTTGTGTGTGCGCACGACTACGCGACGAACTCACGGAGACTGTCGACGGGGCAGTCGTGACCGAGTACTCTACCAGTGCCGGCGCGGTCCGAATTGAACAGTGTGATATCGAGTTGCTGGCACTCGAGGTCCTTGTATCCGGAGAGAAATGATCGTCATCCCTGTCGGAATCTGCGTATTGGTCCCCTCTTGTCCTTCCCTATGGCTTCGGATAGTCGATGCCGCAGAGAGTCTCTCCCAGTCCAGTACCCCGGCCGACGGCGAAGCACCACTTCCGAGAAGTCTCCTCCGTAACAGCCGTTGACGTGTCCGTATCGACCACGATGATTATTTTTCACAGCACTATTCATCTTATATGCAAAGGTAGAGAATAAAATCCGAATGATAACCTTACTACGTGTGATGAAAGGGCTCAATTCCGCAAAGATAACCATCTAGTCTGGGTAGGAAGGCATTAACACTCATTCGTGAAGGTCTCACAATTTCCAATAGCGTGAGAACAATCCATATTGATATACGTGTAAATGGAAAATTAATTATCTCCAAGAAGATAGTTAAACACTCCTAAAAATAGGGATGTGCTTGCAATACATGTTATATCGGCAACAACTTTCTTTTGGGTAGGTGAGGCTTACTGACCTATGGTACGAGATTACCATCCGGATGAGAAAAAGAAGGATAACCATACCGGGAATAGCGGAGAGAATAATAGAACAAACGAGCGTAGTACTGATAACCAAGAACAAGCATCGAACGCCCACTTCGGTCGACGATCCCTCCTAAAAGCCGGTGCTGCAGCTGGTCTCGGAATTGTGGGGACGACAAGCCTCACCGAATTGGCTGCAGCGTCTATCGATAAATCTTCGAACGGCAAGTACGACGTGTGGAAGATCACGGGAAAGGAGGTGTACGACCTATCTGACGGCGAGAAGCTGTCGAACATCTTGGTCGATCAGACTGCAGATGGTGCTACCTTGACCATCCGCTCGCAGAACAAGAGCAAGTGGGCAGTCAGAAACATCGGCTTCCTCGGTGTCGGCCAAGATGGTGAAGGTAGCAGTAGTTTTCAGTTTCAGGTGTCGACACCGTCTGGCGGCCACGGTTTGATAGAGAATATTTGGGCGAACGGCAAAGCACGAGACGGCCAGCCAGCCTCACAACTCGGTGGGATCTACATTCGACCCAGCCACGAAGGACACATCGATATCAGACACACGTATATCGAGGGATTCGGCAACAACGCCGTGTACGCAAGTGCTGTCGGCAAAGACGGCGGTAACGCCGGCTCAGTCACACTCAAGAACTGCTACCACCGGGATAATACTGTGAGTCAGTTCCGTATCGGATCCCCAAAGTCAATCGTTCGCAACTGCGTCGGCGTCGTGAATGACCCAGACGGCAAGCGGGGACAGTACCCGAGCGACGGCTCCTACAATGCCCGGTGTGTCTGGGGGAAGCACTTCCGTAATCAGCGAATTGAAAATTCGTCGTTCTATCTCTCCCCAAATGACGTCAATCCTGACACGGTATTCGAGGCACGATACATTGACGAAAGATCCGAAGGAGAGCAGGCAGTGGTAAACGCGAACGGCTGTAACGTGAACGCGAACGCGCCTCAATTGCAAAGCTCCACAAGCAACGCGACGGTAAATACCACCAGTCTCGGGAAGAATCCAACGGTGGCTGTGATCGGCGGTGGCGGAGTCCCACTCTCACCCAAGATGGCGGCCAGCGGCAACCGGTCGATGCCTCCGGAGCTGCCGGGAGCAGACGGAGGAAACAACTCAAAGAATTCTACTCCCTCCAAAGCCGATGGTGGAAACAGCTCGAACGATTCTACAGAAATCAAGACAGAGTGCCCTAAGGCGCAACCCCAGCGTCAGTCCACAGAGAACTAAACGCAGCACGTAAGTCGGAATTAAAGAAGCCAAGCGTTCTTCGCCCGGCTCTGTTGAGTAGTCGTTGACTGAGCCTGGTAATTAGACCCCAGAACCGGATATCGAACTATTTCTAAAGAAAAATGTAGATGCTAGTATCGATGATATAGTGAGTACAGAAGCTGAAGCGACGGAAACTATGAGTGATATACACGACTATCTGCAAAGCCAACGCACATCTCTGAACGTAGAACGACACCCCTTTGTTCTAGCGAAGGAGCTGGAGAGCTATCTCAGAAATGGAGTCTCTGTCTATGTTTTCCCGTAATGATATCCAAGCGCGAAGATGAGAAGTGGGACGAGTATGACGGACACAATAGCGACCATCTGAGCATAGATGGTGATGGTCTCTCCAGATGTTCCAAATTGAACAACCCACCATGGGAACTGACCCATCTGATGCAGATCAGTAACGATACCATCGAGGACTACTCCGAGGGCGATTGGTACTACCAGGACGAGGACAACGCCTGATAGGTGACCAATTGTCGAGCGGGAAAGTACCGCATAGTAGTAGTATCTGATCCCATCCATATATATGTAATTTCTATTCAGAATATACGTGGTTTAATAGTGGTCATTCACTCTCCCGCAATGTTGGCAGGAGACGTATGAACCCTCCACTCATAGTCCGAGCGTATGAAATGGGAGTAGATTTCACGTTTCTGTACAACCGTGAAATTCACTATGACCAGTGACAGGTTGTGTGTTTCTGTAGACTCACACACCCGAGAAGGTAATGGAATCCGGCATGATCAGCATGGAGCACAGGTGAATCGCTTCGAAGCGTACTCGGTGAAAATGTAACGCCAGCAGTTCGTAAAGGTGGATTGGGAATGAGGGTCCTCAGAGTATGACGGAAGGGATTTTGTACTACTAATACAACCTGTAATACAGTAATGTCCAGTAATACCGATAACGGGGAAATCATTCGCGTGTCCAAGAAGGGACAGGCGACGATCCCAAGGATCTCCGTGAACGGTTTGGCATCGAAACGCCTGGGAAGGTACACATCCACGAAGCGGAGGGAAAAATCGTGGTCGAACCCCTCCCTTCGGTCGAAGAGATGCAGGGTGTCCACGCTGGCCGCTACGAGAAGGGACAGTCATTGAGCACCTGCGGGAGATGAAAGAGGAGGATAAACTCGAATGCGTCCATGATCGTCGGCCACTCATCCGAGTCCGGGATAAGCCCCTCCCCAGCCGCATCGAAGCGCGTTCCGAGCAGTGGCCGTCCCTGATAACAGCCGGACTCAATCCGTCGCTGGGTCTCCTGCTTCGAGCGCTCGATCTCCGTACGCTTCGATGTGCTTGACGAAGTGCTTTGCACGTTTGCTTCCAAAGTTCAAATATCTCGAAGGTACTCGCCGGTTCTATGGGTATCTCATCGACGCTGGACGAGCGGTGTACAATCCGCTCGATCGGATGGCCACTCGCTTTGGGAGGGATCGTCCTGACTGGGACAACCCAGCACTCGATCACGACGACGTTACCGCACTCTATCGGGCCGCTGGTGCTCCTCGAAGAACTTTCACTAATCGTTCGCATCCGCCGATGGTGACGACTGTCCCTCTGAGCTTATAGCTGAGCTCGCTTTCTGATAGCGTCGTCGACCGTTCCGTCGGCAGCGATTGCTTCGAGTGCGTCCGTCGCACGGAGGCTCTTCAATTCCGAAACGGCATCGCGTCGCAAGGCACCGTCGATACCGTTCGTCCGCGTAAGTGTCTCAAGCTGCTCAACGCCATTGAGGCGACCGATTTCCCGGACCATCTCACGACGTTGCTTGAGTGATATGGACTTCTTGACAACTTGCTGGAATAATTTGCGTTCGCTCGGCATCGTCAATCTGCCAACCCCATCTCTTCGGCGGTTTCGGTATCTCCGGCCTGTTCGTCGTCTGCTTTGACCTCAAACCGTGGGAAGCGGTCTTCGAAGGCGTCCCAGTTGGCATTCATCTCTTCGTCGGTCAACGTGGCCGTCTCAAGGTCTGCGTGGCGGATGTCGTGGTCTATATTGGTACCAATGATGACGAGCTGGGACGCTCGATCGCCGTACTTGGGATGCCAATTTTCCTCTAAGTCGGGATACGCTTTGAAGTACTGCGACTGTTCTTCCTCTGGGAGCGTCGCGAGCCACATTCCAGCGGGTGTGAGACGAATCGACTGGCCCGCGACATCGAGACCGAGTGCAATCTCTTCGCGTCCTGCCAGCCAGAAGTGGCCCTTCGAACGAACGACATTCGCCGGGAATTCATCCAGCAGTTCAGCAAACCGTTCGGGATGGAACGGTCGGCGAGACTCAAAGACGAACGAGGTAACCCCGTGTTCTTTTTCCGCCGAAGCGTGGGGTTCTTTGAGCTCCTGCATCCAACCAGCGGACTGACTCGCTTCTTCGAAGTCAAAGCGATTCGTGTCTAAGATTGCTTCCGGATCGACAGCGCCGTGTTCGGTTCGGATGATCTTCGCGCGCGGTTGGAGTACTTCGATCATCTCCTCAATTTCATCAAGCATCTCCTCGTCCACGAGGTCGCACTTGTTCAGTAGGAGGACGTCACAAAATTCGATCTGTTCTACCAGTAAACTCCCGAGGTCTTTCTCCGTATCGCCGTCCATAAGCGACTCCTTCGAATCGAAGGTCGTCCAGAATTGGTGGGCGTCAACAACGGTAACCGTCGTGTCGAGTTCGTAGTAGTCCATCACCTCAATACCGGTCTCTTCGTAGAAGTCCGTGGGATCAAGGTCTGACTGGTCGAACCCCATCGTGAGCGTCTGCGCAACGGGGAGTGGCTCAGCAACGCCTGTTGATTCGATAACAAGGTAGTCGAACTCACGGGCCTGCGCGAGTTTTGCGAGCGCGTCAAGGAGGTCCCCACGCAGCTCACAACAGATGCACCCATCCGACAGTTCGATCAGATCCTCATCGTTCTCCGAGATATCCGAATGTTCGGCGACACGCTCGGCGTCGACATTCACTTCACCCATGTCATTGACGAGGACCGCGATGTCCAGGTCTGTTCGTGTGTTCAGGAGGTTGTTCAGTACAGTTGTCTTGCCTGCACCGAGGTTTCCGCTCAATACAGTGACAGGTATCGTCTCTCGTCTCATCTGTTATTAAGACTAGAGCGTATATTATTTATATTTAGCTATCTAAGCCACCATGTTGTTAACAGTGACACCAAACAAAGTCCGAAAATACGAGTCGCTTGACGTGGTAATCGTCGGCGCAGGTGCCGCTGGCATCGGTATTGGAACCGTTCTCTCAGATCTCAATCTCAGCTCCTACACGATTCTCGAGCGAGACGAGATCGGGGCGTCGTTCCAACAGTGGCCCGAGGAGATGCAGTTCATCACGCCCTCGTTCCCAAGCAATAGCTTCGGTTGTCGAGATTTGAATGCCATCACCACCGATACGTCGCCTGCATTTGCCCTCGACCGCGAGCATCCAACGGGCGCAGAGTACGCTAAATATTTACAAGGTGTTGTCGAGTTCCACGACCTCCCCGTTCGAATAGGAGTTGAAGTCGAATCAGTAGAACAGCATAACGATGAGTTTGTGCTGCATACGTCAGCGGGAGTTATCCACTGTCGGTTTGTCGTCTGGGCGGCTGGTCAGTTCGGTACCCCGAACGACAACCCCGTTCCGGGAGCAACACATTGTATCCACAACTCGCATGTTGATTCTTGGCGTGAGTATGTCACAGAGTGTATCTCAGACACTATTGTTATTATCGGTGGATATGAGAGTGGTATCGATGCGGCTCTTCATCTCGCTGATCTTGGATATGAGGTTATCGTTCTCGATAAAGAAGGACCATGGCAATTCCGAGAACCTGATCCAAGTGAAACGCTCTCACCGTATACGATCCAACGATTATACGAAGCGATTGACAACAGTGCCGCGATTACCCTGTACGATGGCTTCTGTGTCGACCATATAGAACAGTCTGATGGTGGATTCGAGGTGGTAGGAATGGATGGTGAGTCGTTCGAGACACGGAATCGTCCAGTGCTTGCGACAGGGTTCGAAAGCGGGCTCGGGCCTGCAGACGAATACTTTGATGTTACAGAAGGTACCCCCCAGCTCACTGAGCGAGATGAATCGACGGCGACGCCAGGGCTGTTTCTCGTCGGACCGCAGGTTTCACACAGAGGACAGCAGTTCTGCTTCATATACAAGTTCAGACAACGGTTCGCTGTTGTCGCCGATGAGATCGCCAATCGACTCAATATCGACCGGTCACCACTCGATGAGTACCGTGAGAAGAGCATGTTTCTCGAAGAACTGCCCTACTGCGAACAAGACATGTGTGATTGCTAATCATGACACAAGATACTTCAGAGGAAAACAACAGAATCGAACGCTCAAACGAAGCGAAGGACGACCATCGCTATGTTTGTCGAGTGACTGGTCGCGAAGATGGTCTCATTGGCAAGTATAACATCTGGCTCTGTCGGCAATCGTTCCGTGAGCTGGCTCCGACAATCGGCTTCAAGAAATATGACTGACGCACTGACGTGGTTGAGCAGTGGCTCATCGTCGGTGAGCGACGGAGAGGAGACCGTTGTGGTCGTTGGGAAAGAGAGCGTTGGCAAATCGGAGCTCGTCGCTGGCCTCACTGGGACGAATCCGACGACTGGGAACTTTCGGGGGACGACCGTCGATGTCGAGCGATACGAGTCGGATGAATTCGACTTCGTCGACACGCCCGGTATCCTGCTTGGTACGGACACCGAGACCACCCGAACGGCAATTAGAGCTGTCGAAATGACCGAGACAGTGTTACTCGTCACTCGCGCGACGAGCATTGACGATGATCTCGAAGACCTGCTGCCACTTGTGCAAGGAAAAACCGGTGCTATCGTGGTAACGTTCTGGGACAAGGTGGCGAACCCGGCCGAAGCGCGAGACCAATTGAACCGACTTGCAAGGAGTCTCGGTGTTCCACTCGTTCCTGTAGACGCGCGGAACGTCTCTCGTATATCTTCCGATGATGGTGATGCCGCCATGGACAGAGTCGACAATGACCAGCTCATTAGTGCGATTCACAACGCAAGAGAATTCCCTGGAAGAGTTCACCGACAAACAGGTATTTATTTCGAGCCTCCAGAGACAATCATCGACCACCCACTCACGGGTCCGTTCGTTAGCATTGCTTTGCTACTGTTGCCAGCCGCAGCTGCAGTCCACTTCGCTAACGCTGCGGCTGCCGAGCTCTCTCCCCTCGTTAGTACGATACTCACGCCGGCGGTCGAATGGACAAACGGTCTTCCAGGACCACTCGCAGCAGTGCTGGGCGGTGACTATGGCCTGCTTTCCATGGGGCCATTCCTGTTCGTCTGGGCCGGGCCGACAATCCTCATCTTTGCGGCTTTCATGGCAGTCTACAAGAAAAGCGGACTCATCACACGAATAACCGCATCACTCCACCCATACCTTCGGTGTGTGGGCCTCACTGGTCGGGACCTCGTCCGCGTGGTCATGGGGTTCGGCTGTAATGTCCCGGCGGTCACCAGTACCCGAGGTTGTTCGAACTGTACGCGTCGGACAACTGTCTCGGCTATCGGGTTCGGGTCGGCTTGCTCGTATCAGTTCCCGGCTACTCTTGCTGTGTTCGCGGCGGTCGAGATGCCGTGGCTCGTCATTCCGTACGTCGGTATTCTCACGACAACGACACTCGTCTACGCTCGCTTGATCGCACCTGAACACGCGCGAACGGCACCGCTCGCCACCGAAAGCCGTGCTTTCCTCCAGTGGCCGACGTGGCAGTCTGTGTGGCGCGAGACTAGAATAGTGGTCCACAGTTTCTTTCTCAAAGCACTCCCGGTCTTCACTGGTATTGTCCTTGTCGCATCTCTCCTCGACTATTTCGGCCTACTGGACATGATTGGCTATGCCCTCTCACCACTAATGGGAATCTTCAACCTTCCCGGTGAGACGGCACTCGTTGTCGTTCTGGGATCGATCCGCAAGGATGGCTTGCTTCTATTACAGTCAGATGGTCTCAGTTCGACGCTGTCCGCGATGACCCCCGCGCAGGTGCTGACAGCCGTTTATCTAGCGGGGGTGTTGCTTCCATGTTTGGTCACAGCGATCACAGTTGCGAAGGAACTCTCACCGAAGTATGCAGGACGTATGATGCTCCGCCAGGCAGCAGCTGCCGCCGGCTTCTCGCTGCTCATTGGATGGGGTGGAGCGATTATATTCTAGAAATGAATGGGAAAACAATACCGCTCGCATTTGAGCTTGCTGTGCTTTAGTGAATCAAGAAGACTGATCATCACGCCGACCGAGAGCAGGAGGCCGTATCGACCGGCGGAGGCGAGCCCTCACAGCAGTCGCTGTTGCTAGACGAGAAGTGCGCTGTAGCACGATTCAATGCCGGATCGAAACATGCCAAAATATTCTAATTGATACTAGAAAAACGCACTTTACCCATAGAATAGACATATTAATAGCGTAGGTAGACATCTCTCTTGGTACGCACGAGACGGTGAGGTATTTGATGGATTGCGTCTGCTCTTACTGAGGACGCTACTGGTGTTCTCCGTTGAGATTTCGAGAGACAACTCGATATCGATAGGTGTTCACAGCGATTCCACAGCATCACACGAATTTTACTGTGTGATCGGTCGTCTCTGGTAGTTAGGGGTGATCGGTGTGCAGCCGGTCGATATTGCCCCTGAACTGATGTCGATATCTCGTTGTATTAAAATACACCTATATCTACTCTTCTGATAGTAATGGGAGAGCGAGCATACGTCGGTACAGAGACGAGGTTCGTCGATTGAATATACGAATTATGGCAAAATCGTCGCATAGCCCCGTACTTTTTAGCAAACCGTGTTCTTATTTCATACCATCAGCACATATATTTGACTAGTTATCTATTCTTGATTTGTTGAGCGGGGCAGTACCGATAGCGACTGAAGATCGTTGCCCACTGACCGACCCCGACGTAATGATCCGGTATTCAGGACGGGGATGGGGCTGTCAGTTCGCCGCTCGAGAATTCGATCTCCCGGAGATCCCCATCTACCAGAAGATCGTCGCGCTCACGCGCTTCTCGGACGAGCGCCTCCGATGCGTACAGTCGGTCAAGCTGCATCGTATCGCTGATCCTCAGGATTCGAGCCTCGTCCGGTTCGACCACGCCGACCGTCGACAATGCAGCGGTCAATCCAGCCCTATCAGTCTCGACGACGGGCGGAGTCCGTGCAGCCCTCGGGGAACTGCTCGTAAGCGTGTTGATGAGCAACTTTAATGGATCGGCGGACCCTGCCAGCCGCTGATGGATGAAGTCAGCCATCCCGAGACCGGAGGCATTCCCGTGGGAGGCGTCCGTGAGTGATCGAACGTAAATACGCTTGACTGACGGTGATTCGGGTTCGGGTTCGTTGATTGCATACGGACGTCGGCCGACCACGTTGGTGTCCATCCCAGCGCCACTAACGTCCTTTCCCATCTGATCAACGACGAGCACGTCCAGGTCGTCGAACGGCAAGCTTGGAAGCAGGTCGTAGGCTCGTTCGAGGAGTGCTGATTCTCGTTCGAGAAGCGTGTTGGCCGGAACTCCTTCGATAACAGCTGTCTCATCGCGCTGATCCTCGACGATAGCAACACCGCCAAGGATCGGGAGCGCATCCAGCATGAACGACGCGATTTCGGGAATCATCTGGCGGAAACTCCAGTCGACAGCCCACTCGTGGGCCGTCTTCGCCCCAACCTGGTTGCCCATCCCAATGACGAGCATCTTCGCTAACCCGCTCTCGACCGATCCTTGAAAGTCGGTGTGGGGCTTCACACGATTGACCGGGATGATGCCGTCGGCTGCGGCCGCTGCCGCATCGGCGTGAACCGGTACGTTTCGCTCCGAAGTGTGGCCGACGACAACTGTCTCCATCGTTGAGCGCACTTCGCAACCAATTGAGTCCTCCTTGACGCCCAGCGCCTCGAGCTTCGATACCTGCCCGTCGGCGGTCGCTCCGCCGTGACTGCCCATCGCGGGGAACACAAATGGCTCATAGCCAGCATTTCGGAGCCCAGAGACGACACCCCGGACGATGGCTGGAAGGTTGCCGATTCCGCGACTTCCGACGCCAACCGCCACCTCATCTCCTGGCTCGACTGTCGTGAGTTCGAGTGTCGTCACCATCTCTGAGGCGTGGCGTTCAATCTGCTCAGGCGCTATTGGATTAGTGTGCCATACCTGCTCAATCGTTCCCATCCGTGGCAGCTTCTGGGTGCCACAGGCGTCCAGAACCGTCTCTTCTGGTACCACGAGTGAGTGTGGAGACGAGTTGTCAGCCATAGGTATAAGGATTCAGGGGATACATTATAGTGTTTTGGGGACAAGTCGCATGCAACTGAGCAGGCTCGACACAGAAACGGGTGACTCCCGACGAGTCCAGTTCGGCATAACCGACATCGCCAGAAGCTCCGACTGTAATGACTGTAGCAGGGGGCTGCCCACACCGACCACCACCAGAAAGCTCACGCCGCGAACGCCTCCGAGAGGTATCGCCTCGAAAAGACGTACAGGACTGTCGGGGGCGTCCCTATGATGAGCACTTCGACCATGAGCTTCCCCCAGAACACACGCTCGCCTGAGGATCCCGAGACAGTCTGGAACAGCACAGGGACTGCCGGCCGAGGCCCGAACCCGGTGGTCAGCAAGTTCGAGAACAGAAAGTCGTTCCACCCGACGAGGAACGCGAGGAACCCGACAGCAACAATACCAGGGGCCGATAGAGGCAGGACAACCCGAACGAACGCGCTGAACTGCGTGCATCCGTACACCTGTGCTGCTTCCTCCAGATTGGCCGGGAGGGACTCGAAGAAATCCCGCAGGATCCACATCGCAAACGGGACAACGAAGATCTGGTAGGCAATCCAGAGCCCATGGATCGTGTTAAACAGTCCGAGGTCGTGCCACAGCGATGTCACTGGAATAATCAGGACGATATACGGGAACAGCATCGCCCCGACGATGAGGTAGAAGCCTACCTTCCGGCCTGGAAAGCGAGTCCGTGCGAATGCGTAGGCACCTGGGATGGTGATGAGCAGTGCAATGATAGCGGTACCTGCGGCGACAAAGAGGCTGTTGACGAGATTGTCTTTGATTTCGTTGAATCCGGTAACCCATGTCTGTAACGTGGGATCGTGTGGAATGAGGTGTGGTTCGCCGAAAAACTCCGTCGGAGGGCGAAATGAGACGGACACAATAAACACGAGCGGGACAATGATAGTGGCCACGAGGAACGCAATCGTTGCGTAAACGAGGCCGCGATAGAGCAGGTCGCTCGAATCGGTTCGACGTCGGTTGGTACTCATGCTCGACCCACCTCATTCTCCCGCTCGAACTCCCGTATGAACAGGAACACGAATCCGAATGTGATGACGAACAGGATGACTCCGAGGGTGAATGCGAAGCCGAGTTGTCCGCGGTCGTAGGTGTAGTTGTACAGCAGTACAGCAAGAATCGACGTCTCATAGCCAGGGCCACCTTGCGTCATCTGGAGCGGCTGGGAGACCTTAGAGAGGTTCCAGACCATCCGGATGCTGATTGCAACAAGAATCGGTCCTTTCAACTGGGGGAGCGTGATGTTCCGGAACGTCTGCCAGCGGTTCGCCCCGTATACTCTGGCAGTCTCGTAGTATTCGTCAGGTATCTTCTGGAGCCCGGCCGTGAAAATGATAAACATAAACGGCCAGAACGTCCACGCTGTGGCGAACGTGATTACAGCGAGGGCGGTATCACCGTTTGCTGTCCAGTAGATCGACTCTGCGAGCACCCCCCACTTTGTCAGGTAGCCGAACACGGGACCGAGATCGGGTTCAAGTAGGTAAACCCAGATCGTCCCACTCACGAGCGGTGGCATGGCGTATGGGATGAGGAACACGCCGTTGATCACGCTCTTGAATCGGCTAATCTGGCTGACAGCGAGCGCGGCAGCGAGCGCGACAACGAGCTGGATGAACGTCGTTGTCGCGAATAACACCGTCGCCTTCATGGAGATAAAGAAGACGTCCCAGCTCATCAAAAAGGTGTAGTTGTCGAGACCAACCCACTGTGGCTCGCCGACGAACGGCCACTTGTGAAAACTCATCCAGATGCCTCGCATGAACGGGAACCACATCAGAGACACGAGGAATAGGGCTATCGGAACGACCAGAAGATACGAGAACCAATGGTCCCGCAGTACGCTCTCTATTTCATCAAGCCGGGAATAGCGGCGGACCGACTTGGCACGGTCAATAATTGTCCAATCCGAACTTGTCATTGTGACACAGAGCCTCTCGAATCGTAATAAAGATTCGCCCTCGCGCAAGGCGAGCGGCGTGCGGTGCTACATGCTGAAGTCGATCTGCTGTCGCGCTCGCTTTGCAGCCTCGTCGAGCGCCTTTTCGGGCGAGGTCTTCCCCCGAATAGCGTTCTGCAAAATCGGAGGCGTGTCACCCATCATCGCGGTGAGGTGTTGAGGGTGTGAGCTCCATCCAACTTCCGCGATCGTGTCCTCTGCAGTAGTGATCATCGTTTCGCCGAGACGGTGGGACGCTCCCTTGATTTCGGGCCAGACGTTTTTGTTCACCGGTGCACCGCCAGTGAACGTGTGGAGCTCCTTCTGGAACTCGTCTGTGAGCATGAAATTGATGAACTGCTTGCCCGCGGCCTGCTTTTTCGCCCACTCATCTTGTCCAACTCCCTTGGGTGCTCCCATGATTCCCGCGGCATAGATGAAGTACGCCCCGCGGTTGTTGGCGGCGCCCTTCCACATAGGTCCATACTGGATAGTTCCGTCCTTAATCATGTCAGGAGCTCGTGACAGGAACATTCCGTGGCTCAACGAATTGAACTGCATCATGCTAACTTTACCGTCGATGAGCAGTTGGACAGACTGCTCATCGGACATTGAGGGCGAATTCGGGTGAGATAGCTCGTGTTTTTGAAAGATGTCTACGTATTTGCGGAACCACTCTTTCCAGACCGCGTTGTCGAAGTTCACGTCGCTCCAATCGGGTGCGAGGAACAGACCGTCGGCACCACCTTCCGCTGTCGTCCACATTGCCAGCGTCTCGTCAGTGATGTCGCCCTGATCACCGAAGATCTGGTATCCGTAGTCGGCTGGACCGTCTTCCTGAAGTTGCGTTGCAACCTGTACCAGGTGGTTGTAGTTTTTGGGCGGGAAGTCGTCCTCAGGACTAAGGCCTGCTGCCTTGAAGTGATCCATCCGTGCGACGAAGGGTCGGCTCAAACATAGCGCGGTCGGCATCTCAACGACATCAGCGTCGTAGCCATTGTAGACGTTACGCGCCAGTTTGAGGCTCCACTCCATCCCGTCTAGGACTGAGTCATCGATACTGTCCATGTAGCTGTCGGCGGGTTCAATCCAGCCGGGCTTGATGAACTGACCGGAGAGGAAATTGTTTGAGTTGTAGATCGCCGGTCGCGTACCGCCAGCGATGTTCTGGCGCCACTTTCCGCCAGCGATGTCCCCAAACGACGTGTAATTTCCTTGGATGGTCAGCGATTGCTCGTTCTCGAACTGCTTAACGAGCTCTTTGACCCTATTGTTCGCGTACTCTGACTGGGAAGGATACCACGTCCAGTACGGCAACTGGACGCCGCTCCCGTCCGTCCCGGGCGTCGATGAATCGTTTCCACCGAGACAGCCCGCCATCGCGGCAGTGCTCGCTGTGGCGAGAAGCCCAGTACACTTCATAAATGACCGACGGCCGATTGGCTTACCATGCTCCGTCATACCCCCAAGAGAGGAATACATATTATTAAAACTTTCTCCCACACCGATTCATTAGTGGGAGCAGCACAGCAAGGTTGTTGTCGTCGAAAGAGAGAAACTGATCGGTTAGACAGCCAATATCCATCTCGTTACCCGTCTCAATTTTCAATGGAGTTCAAATTCTGAGAAATAAATCCCAAAGCCACCGTCCAGAACCCTCATTAGAGCGTCTAATCTCCGAGACATCAAGCGCAGTGCACCGAAACCACAGCATCAAAAACAGCGAGTTAGAATTAGTATCCACATTATTACATAGTGCGTTGTCGCTTTCGGACCATCACGGTTCACGAATGGCCAAGAACCTCGACCGGCTTGTACGGTTCCTCAATGTAAGCGATATCGCTGTCTGATAGTGAGACATCGAGGGCCTCGACCGCATCTTCGAGGTGCTCGACGCTCGTGGTCCCAACGATGGGAGCGTCGACCCAGTCATTGTGGCACTGCCATGCCAGACTGAGTTGAGCCATTGTCACTCCTTTCTCGTCGGCGAGTTCCTCGATCCGCTCGTTGATCTCCTCACCACCCCGGGAACGGTAGACTGCCTCTCGTTCGTGGAGGAGTTCGTCGGTTTGGGTCCGAGTCGATGTCGACTGCTCGTCGTGAGGACGCGCGAGGAAACCGCGCGCCAGTGGACTCCATGTGACGACACCGACGCCTTCCATCTCACAGAGGGGCATCATCTCGCGCTCTTCCTCGCGATAGGCGAGATTGTAGTGGTTCTGCATCGTGGCGAACCGCTCCAGATCGAGCACATCGCTTGTATGCAGCGCTCGGGCGAGCTGGTGGGCCCACATCGTGCTCGCGCCAACGTACCGGGTCTTCCCGCGACGGACAGCGTCGTCGAGCGCCCGGAGCGTTACCTCGATGGGCGTGTCGTCGTCCCACCGGTGGGTCTGATAGAGGTCAAGGGTGTCCATCCCGAGCCGGTCGAGGGTCGCGTCGAGCTCCTGTTCGATGGTCTTGCGAGAGAGCCCTCCCGAATTGGGGTTGTTGGGATCGGTCTGAAAGTACACCTTCGATGCGACCACCATCGCGTCCCGGTCGTACGGCTCAAGTGCCGTTCCGAGGATGCGTTCGCTCTCTCCAAAGGAGTAGTTATTCGCTGTGTCAAAAAAATTGATTCCAAGGTCAATCGCTCGCTCGATGATTTCGTGGCTTTCCTTACGGTCGAGCATCCAGTCGTGTTGGTTCCCAAAGCTGTTGCATCCCAAGCAGATGCGACTCACTTTCATCCCAGTGCGACCGAGTGTCGTGTACTCCATGTCGATACCGATCAACCCATTTGAATAAAGCTTTGGGTGAGTGCCACGCTGCGAGAGTGATCGAACCCATCGGACCTGCGAAAACTACAAGTTCTGTCGACGTCGTGTCCACTGCATGACTCAGACCCTGTCGGAACAGACAGCCATAGTCACCGGATCGAGCAGCGGGATCGGAAAAGCCATCGCAGAGGAACTAGCGGTGGCTGGGGCAAACGTCGTGACCAACTCACGCTCGGAGGAACGAGCGGAACACGCTGCCGCAAACATTGAGCGTGCCGGCGGAACCGCCGTCGGTGTCGCGGCCGACGTGACCGATCCCGACTCTGTCGCCACACTTGTCGACGAAGCCGTCGACGAGTTCGGTCGGCTCGACATCATGATCAATAACGCCGGCACGAACGTCAGAGGGCCCGCCGAGTCATTCGACCCGGCGGACTGGCAACACGTCATCGACGTGGACCTCTCGGGAGTGTTCTTCGGTGCCCAAGCGGCCGCCCGTCGAATGATCGAGCAGGGCAACGGCGGCCACATCGTCAACATCTCCTCGATAATGGGCGAAGTCGGGCTGCACGAGCGGGCGGCGTACTCGGCTGCGAAAGGCGGGGTGAATAACCTTACACGGACGCTGTCGGTCGAATGGGCCGAGCACAGTATCCACGTCAACGCGCTTGCACCCGGCTACATCAAAACTGAGATGACCGACGAGGCGCTCGCCGAAGTCGGCTTTACCGATGCGAACGTGCGAAACCGTACCCCGCTTGAGCGCTGGGGGTCCCCTGAAGAGATGGCCACTTGCGTACGCTTCCTCGTGGAGGGGGACCACTTCGTGACAGGCGAAGTGCTTCACGCCGATGGGGGCTGGTTGGCGTTCGCCTGGGGAAGCAGCGGCGACTAGAGCAGCAATCTGCGTGGGGTAGGGAAACCAGTGTCATCAGAACGGCGGAGATCACCGAGGTCAATATTATTAAGTAGGAGAGTGCACCTTTGTATGAGTATGGCTACAGATAGCATTCAGCAGGAAACAGATCTGTCTGCGGACGACTCCGACATCCGGATCCGCATCGAAGATCTTCAGAAGACGTTCGCCAATGGGACGGTTATCGCAGCCGAAAACATCGATCTCGATATCGAGGACGACGATTTCGTGGTGCTGCTTGGCCCTTCGGGGTGTGGGAAGACGACGACACTCCGATGCATCGCGGGACTCGAGGAGCCAGACTCGGGTACCATTTTCATCGATGACGAAGATGTGACGTACAAGAAACCCAAGGACCACAACCTGGCGTTCGTTTTTCAGCAGATCGCGCTGTTCCCCCATATGTCCGTCAGGCGGAATATTCGATTCGGCCTCGACATGAACACCGACCTCTCTAGCAAGGAAAAGCGCGAGCGAGTCGAGGAGGTTGCTGACCTCCTCGGTATTAGAGATCTGCTCGACCGAAGTCCCTCTGCGCTCTCTGGCGGCCAACAACAGCGCGTCAGCCTCGGCCGAGCGATGGTCATGGAACCCGCCGCATTCCTGCTCGATGAGCCGTTCTCAGCACTCGACGCAAACCTTCGGGACCAGATGCAGACAGAGATCAAGAAACTCCATCAGTCACTTGGGACCGCGATGGTGTTCGTCACCCACGATCAGGAGGAGGCGATGACCCTCGGCAACAAGATCGTCGTGA
The DNA here is from genome assembly GCF_023276375.1 of Halocatena marina. Classification (GTDB taxonomy): domain Archaea; phylum Halobacteriota; class Halobacteria; order Halobacteriales; family Haloarculaceae; genus Halocatena; species Halocatena marina. Next base: position 19,782 of record NZ_JALLPK010000004.1, read on the forward strand.
TGAACGACGGCCAGATCCAGCAGATCGGTTCACCCTACGAAATCTACAACGAGCCGACAAGCAAATTTGTCGCCGAATTCATCGGATCCCCGTCGACGAACATGTTCGACTGTATGGTACAAGCTGGGAAAGAGGGTGTGACACTGCGCTCTGATACGTTCGAACTGCACTTGGATGAGCGACGGGCAGACGCGTTCGATGGCATGGACGGTAATTCGGTCACACTCGGTATCCGCCCGGAGTATCTGGAGGTAGACGCCTCCGACCCGCTGTTCGAGGCGACAGTCGACGTCATCGAGCCCCAGGGTAAGTCTGACGCGGTCCACTTGAGCGTCGGTGATGTTGGCATCGTTGCCTCCGTCACTCAGGGGCGCATCGGCCGGAACCGCGAGCGGACAAGCATCGCCTTCGACCGCGATGAGCTTTGGGTATTCGACGAAAGCGGCTCGCGTCTCCTCTAAAAGCGATCACAGCATGACCTTCAACATTATCATCACCGATTACACCTATCCCGATCTGAAGATCGAACGGAACGTGCTATCGACCATCGACGCGACGGTCACTGCTATCGACGCGACGACATCTGCCGAGATCGTAGAGCGAGCGACCGACGCGGACGCACTCATCAACCAGCAGGTACCGATAGACGAAAACGTGTTCGAGGCGTTGAGCAATCTCCGGGTCGTGGCGCGCTATGGCGTCGGCGTCGACAACGTCGACCTCTCGGCAGCCACCGAACACGGAATCACGGTTGCGAATGTCCCGTCGTACTGTGAGGAGGAGGTCTCAACCCACGCGCTGGCGCTGTTGCTAGCGGTAACCCGCAACGTCGTTTCATACGACGAGCATGTGGGAGCTGGTGGCTGGGACTGGAAAGTTGGGGCACCCATTCATCGTCTGGAGGGGAAGACACTGGGATTAGTCGCATTCGGTGCGATCCCGCAGGCACTCAGGCAGAAGATCCGCGGCTTCGACCTTGAGATCCTCGCGTACGACGAGTACCTCTCGACTGATGTGTTCGAAGCGCACGATGTCGAGCAGGTGAGCTTCTGGGAGCTTCTCGAACGCTCGGACGCCGTCTCTGTTCATGCCCCACTGACCGAAGAGACAGAGAATCTGTTCGATCGGAAGGCATTCGCCGCGATGCGTTCCTCGGCAGTACTCGTCAACACCGCACGTGGACCCATCGTGGACGAACAGGCGCTCGCCGAAGCTGTCAGGGACGGCGAGATCGCCGGGGCCGGCATTGACGTGTTCCCCAACGAACCGCCGTCGAATTCGTCACTGTTCGACCTTGATAAGGTCGTCTGTACGCCTCACGTAGCGTGGTACTCTGAGGAGTCGCTGACCGAACTTCGCCGTAAGACGGCGGAGAACGTCGCCAGAGTCCTCAAAGGAGACGACCCGATCAACCGGGTGAACACTCCTGTCGCCGACTGACGGACAACCGGGGAGCTCTGCAGTGTAACGATTCCGACCGCGATGATCGGCGTACCGTCTCGGTCCTCTAACGAGATCATCTGTGGTCTCCGTGCTCACGGTTACCGATCTCTATGAAGTGGAGTCGACCTCGGTTCAAAAATACTGTGACACGTGATGTTTATCCAGCACGAGTGGCCACAACGATGTGTCGATATACCCGCCGTCAACCCTGACGACCTCGTCAATCGAGGACAGAGAGGTCACCTCGTCGGATATGATGGCAGCCATCTCAACACTACGATCTCGGAGCATCCCGGTCACCGACCCGACATTCTTTGTCCAGCGGCTACTCATGTCGCTGTCCGCCCCGTCACTGAGGGAATTCTAGCACGGACACCAGCCTCTATCGCGTATCCCACCGACGACAACGATGTGCAATTCCTTTACCGTCACCAGTTGATGGACGAACGTCTTCGACGCCGATCGTTAGCGAACGGTATGCGGATTTGATACAGCTCGTGAGCAAGGATACAGGACAAAATCGTCCCGAATCAAGTTAGTAACGAATGACTAGGCAAGACTGATTCGTCATTGTTGGATATCCCCTCACATGACGGGTTCTCGACCATCCAATATTGATGGATGTTAGCATATTTCTATGGTACCTCCAACATTATTGAATATATTCATACGAGAAATACTGAAAATTACTAATTCAGTGATCGTCATCCGAGTGATATGGTATCAAATGATACTAAACCTCCGTCGAGGACCTAAATTCGTTCGATTGAAGAAATATTCAAGATTGTTGGAATTTCCGAAATGCACAACGGAGCAACAGTCACGGAAATCACAGAGGGTCTCTCGATCTGGAATGAGACTGAATACCGTATCGGGCTTCACGTCCACCAACACGACAGGTATGCCAACCACCAGTTCGTGATCTGTGATGCCGCCAAATGAGAAATCGACAAACTCGTGGACAACCGAAAGATTCGCAACACTTGGCGTCGAGGAGATCAGGTACTTCATCGAGAACAGTGACTGGAGGAAGAGATCGACGGTCGACGTCCCAGTCAATGGACCCAACGGAATCGCTCAAGTGCGATCGCCGGTTCAATCCGAAGCGTCGGACTCACGAAAACATCGATGACAACTCCGAGGCAGTTATGAATTCCGTGAACGGTGGCCGACTTCGCTACGATCGCTGCTATGCCCACTAAACCATTTTATCGATCCGCCACACCGCAGACTCTGGCCGTGCTATTACAGATCTACTGGTGTAACGGTTCGGCGTTCTCTATTGACGATAAGCAGCTCTCGTCAGTCCTTTTCTCCCAATCGTAATCTTATCTGGAGGTGCAAGCCGAGGGCATTACAATAGTACTTCTGTAATCGACTCGGTCGAATGAGATCACACGGGATCTTGGGACCGTATCCTCCTTACAGAGCAGTGTAGGTCATGTCTACCATGCAATCGTGCAACGAGCAACACGACACGATGGTATAACCTCTTGGATTCTCTCAAAGGGGCATCGAACCTAGTCGGTAAGATAGATCAGAAATATCCACTCGTTCAATGTAAATTCAAGAAATACACGTTCAGATATCTTAGTGGGCCATCGGCGAGTACATGATACCGGTAGTGTGATGATCCAGCACCCTATCTTCGCAGCGATTGTATCTATGACGAGAAGACACAACAATTCCTTGCTGAATAGAAACGTAGACAGAGCGGATCATTACCATCAGATCCATCGCTCTTCGTCCTCGGGATTCAGTTCATGATGCTCTCACATTGCGATGAGTGCTAGCTCTCTGATCATGAACTCCACTCACGATGATGTCAGAAAGAGCGAAAGAACGTGCCTCGCTATTAACGCATGAAACTGATGAACGCTGCACTGAGCGTCAGATAAGTGCCGAGACGTTCGATCATATTTACATCCGTATGTGAGTCATTATTATTAATGGCTCAACGGTGCTCGACCGCTTCGCTGAGTGGGACGATCTATCAGCCAACGGTCTGAACGATTTTTGGATCTACCTGTTTTGCAACCACGTCCGGACGCATTCGGCTTTGAGGGAATCAGAGATCAGTCGATAGTCTAGCGAGCCACACTGAGCGATTCAGTGACGACCGCTTGGATGCGGTCGCTATCATGCGTTCGAAGCATTCGCGTACTTACTGGCACAAATTGTGTTTCTGTGTCGTCCCAGAAATCCGAGACATATACCTTGAGGCGATGCAGCGCCTACTCGCGGAAGCGATCAGAATAACACAGACCGTGGCCAATCCAACCCTACTCTGAACAGGGCGCTAACTCGCATCAGTGTTGAGTTTCGAGTGGATTTTTATGTCTCTTGCTGCTGTGCCCGAAACTCAGTTGCCACTTCGATGATAGGACGCTCGTGTTCGGCTTCAACATCGGCGACAATCTCCTCGGTGAGCGAGGCTATCGTCGCGTCGGCGAGTCTTTCCTCAAAGGCTTGCTCTGCGGACGCGAGCATATCGCTGATCGCCGGAGGCATCCGACAACCGACCGGACACTCCTTATTCGGATAGTTGTCGTAGGATTGGAGCAATGGGCCGGTATCAATGGCGCGGTAGACGTCGAGCAAAGTGATTTCCGCTGGAGAGTGTGCGAGTTCAAATCCGCCGCTGCGGCCGCGCTGGGATCGGACGACACCAGCGTCCTGAAAGTCCCCCAATAGCCGACGAACGACTACGGGATTCGTGTCGACGCTGTAGGAAATTGTTTCGGAGGTAGTCGGCCTGTCCCACACGGCCAGCACGACAAGCGTGTGTACACCGGCTTGAAACCGCGTGTTGTTCATGGCTCCATTTCAGTACTGAGTGGCTAAATCTCCATCGCCGTTCTATTGGTGCGATACTGATACGTCGAAGCAATCAGAATGCAGTGCGTTTATACGATTCCAAATCGTAACTAGCGTTGTTACGATAAAACGTAACGGGCAAATCACCATGCATAGCCTGTTCAGCTCCCTCATGGGGAACTTGCTCGACGAAACGAACATCAGGCCGTCGTGGCCTGAGTCAACCGAACGACGCAGGAGAGATAACCATGGCAGCAACCAACACAGAGACAGCGGAGTATAACGAGCAGAAACTAGAGAACAAGGTCGCGGTCGTCACTGGTGGCAACAGCGGTATCGGCCGAGCGATCGCCGAGAGGTTTCACGCGCAAGGCGCGTCGGTCGCGATCTTTGGCCGGAATCAGGAAACTCTCGACGAAACGCTCGATGCGCTCGGCGGCGAGGATGAGTCGCTTGCCGTCCAAGGTGACGTCACCGACGCCGAGGATCTCGATAAGCTCTATGCGGCCGTCGAGGAGCGTTTCGGTCGAGTTGATATCCTCGTGGCGAACGCCGGGGTCGGGAAGATCCGTCCGTTCGACGAGGTCGACGAGGACTTCTTCGATCAGGTTACAGACATCGATTTCAAAGGTGCGTTCTTCACGGTCCAGACGGCCCTCCCGTTACTGAGCGACAGCAGTTCAGTGATGTTCACTACCACGGGCGCGACCGAAAGGGGTCTCCCAGGATTGTCGGTGTACGCAGCGGCGAAGGCGGCGCTACGCTCGCTGACGCGGTCGTTAGCAGCCGAACTCGGACCGCAAGGAATCCGCGTGAACGCTATTAGTCCTGGTCCGGTCGAGACATCGCTCGTGGAACGAATGGGTATTCCGACCGAGCAGGCGACCGAGGAACTGGGCAACATCGTTGAGCAGCAACCAATCGACCGGTTTGCCCAGCCAGAGGAGATTGCAGCGACAGCAGTGTTCCTCGCTAGCGAAGACGCTTCTTACGTCACCGGCTCGGAAATCGACGTTGACGGTGGGATGGCACAGGTCTGAGCCATATCTGATGTCGGTTATATAGATTAATTATACGTACATATATCTGAAGTGTATGACACCAATGTGAGTTTCGAGTTCAGGCGTGCATTAGAAATCCACTTACTTGACTCCAGATTCATTTAACGCGTCGGGTTCAATCGTCCTTGTCCTAGTGGAAGCGATCGACTCGTCCAGATTCGGTCACTGAAGAAGTACACTGACTTTGACTCACCAATTTGCTCATGTCACCGTTTGCTCGTTCAAGAAATGACAGAGCGTGTCTGCGTGGACAATTGTACAGCGGCTGGTTTGGTCACAACTTCAAAGTGACACACTAAGCGGACGCTTCGGCGACGAACTCCGTAACGATCCTGTTTTCGGCCCGACGAAGCAGTTTACTCATCGACGATTTGTTGATGTCAAACTTCTCTGCTAACTCAGCAAGTGTACAGCGCCGAGTTGCTTCGTAGTACCCCCGTTCGACCGCTTCCGTAACTACCTGCCATTGACGGTCCGTGAGCACCTCGTTCGGGTTGTATGCGTGGGTCAACGAGACGATCTCATACGGGATGTCGATTTCTGTTAGTTGATCCAAATATTCCGATAGCTGCTCTTGTGAAGCCGTTAGTTGGGCCGAATACCACCCGTTTTGAAGACTAACGGGATATTGGGGAACTGTTCCCGAAGATACGAGTACGTCGTACGACTCTGTCATCCGGCTGGTGAACTGAAACACAACCATCCGATCATCGGTGTGGAGTAGCTCGTATGAATCCACTTCCACTAAGACCTCAATATTGCTCATGAGTCTCCCGATGTCTGACGTCTGAACTTCGACAATGCCGAGCAAGCCCTCGTTCGTGGGAATCGTCGCTGATACGTTGAACGTCGCCTGCGGGAACGCAGTCGAGAGCGTAGCCAACCAATCCGCTACTGCCGCTGCGTTGATCTTCAGTCGTAGATGAGCCATTTCGATGAATTTGGGTCGCTCAGTATTTAAACACGGAAACCGGTTTCCGGCAGAGATTACGATGATTGTACGGCAAATACGTATACGGTAATGAGACCACACGAATCCATGTCGACACTGATTGAGAGGCGATGATGAGTCTTGAAACCACAGTTGACGGAACGACTGTACTTATAACAGGAGCATCAAGTGGGATTGGAGAAGTCGTTGCTAAACGATTCTCCGCTGATGGCGCAAACGTTGTTATCTGCTCTCGTACCCAGAAGAACGTCGAGCCCGTTGCCGAACAGATACGAGATTCTGGCAACAATGCGCTCGCTATCGAGTGTGACGTGACCGATCGTGAGGCTGTTAATCGGCTTTTCGCCGTGACAGCTGAAGAATTTGGCACTGTGGATACACTCATCAATAACGCCGGCACGAGGGTCATGTCCGACTTCGATACCATCTCGGAGGAGGAGTGGAAGACTGTTATTGATGTCAACCTCCATGGAACGTATCACTGCACTCAGGCTGCTAGCGAGTATCTCAAGCAGGCCAGTGGAACAGTGATCAACTTCGGCCTTTCCAGTGCTGCAAAGCAGCGCGGGACGCCATCACTAAGCCATTATAGCGCCGCGAAGGCAGCCGTAATCAATCTCACAACAACACTAGCATACGAATGGGCGGACGATAATGTCAGAGTCAACTGTATTGCGCCTGGATTCGTCGCAACCCCAGCTGTCGAAACCGGGATAGGTATCTCAGCAGCAGAGATTGACCGCACCGAAGTCGAGCGGTCCATCGCGCTTCCCGAAGAGATCGCCGATGTTGCAGTCTATCTTGCAAGTTCTAATTCATCACATATCGTTGGCGAGACGATCACTGTTGATGGCGTTCCTCGAATTGATGAAATGCCTGAACTTTGACTATTGGATCGCAATCGTTGGCAAGTCATCCTCTTTCGCCTGAAGTACTTCGATGCCCGGTTCGCAATCTTTACAGATAATGTACTAAGTTTGACCCAGTAAATAGTGCTTAGGTGGATGTCAAAATAAACACAGTGATAACGACTCTCTCTAATTGTCATCGACACCGTGACGAAAAGCAGAGTGTAAGCTATTGATATAGCGTGATATTAACAGCAACCGCCAGCGTCACAAGCGTCGTCGTACTGAATCCCAATCCCTTCGCTGATCGCCTCGTTACACTGCACGAGTATTTCCTCGAACTCTGATTCGGTTGCCTCGGACTGGGTCTGTGTCAGTTCCTCGCCGAGTTCTTTGGCCGCGCTTAGAACGTCGTCGTCAGTAGTGCTCAACAGCACCCACCTCCTGTTGACTGAGCGAACTCGTGACCAATTTCCTCGCTTATCACATCGTTCGTCTCCTGTAGAAGTTCGACGAGCGCGTCTTGGGCGACTTGGTGTCGTCGGATAGTGTCGTTGTCAGCCATCTCCGATTTGAGGTCTTGAAGTTCGCCCATTATCGACTGGTCGAATCCGTCTCGTTGGAGCTGTTGTTGCTTTTCGTCGAATTCTCTGAGCAACGCAGACGCTTCTGCGTCGTTTTCGAGTGCGTTGCTTGCCTCGACGAACTCTCGGTACGTCTCCGATTCTCTGAGTGTCTGTACGAACGTTCGAAGTTTGTCGTCGATATCTTGCTCTCCAGATTGGACTTCGCTCATGAGACTCTCACCTCCTGTTTATTCGTTAGTTCTGCGAGTCCGGTGATCTCATCACCGAACGCGCGCAGTTCATCTAGTCCGACCGGTTCGTCCTGACGAAGCGGCGCGAGCATCATCGGCGTTTCGAAGCGGTCCTTGGTTTCACCGAGATACTTTTTCTGTTGGGCCCGTCGGTTGGCGAAGAAGGCATTGTCGCCATACTTCTCCGGCAGGAGATAGTTTGCGACGACGAAGGCCGTCTCGATACCGACCTGTTCTTGCAAGTCCGCTGCGGCACGGTAGGCTTCCATCATTGGTGTAAATTCGGGATATGTGACGAACGCAAACGAGCTCTGCGCTGGATCCTGCATCGTTTCAATAACCTCGTCGTACTGATCACTTTTCGTTGGCGCTGCTCCTTTCGTCAACGAACCCAGGTCCATGAACCCTTTCCAGTCAGATGGAAGTTCGAGTAAACGAAGCGTGTGGCCGGTCGGTGCGGTATCGAAGACGACGATGTCATAGCCGTCCTTCTCGAAGTAGCTGACGAACTTCTCCAGTGCGGCCATCTCTTCGGCGCACGGCGATTCCAGTTCTTCCTCGACGTTCGCGATCGCCGCTTTGGCGTCCAGTTCGGAGCCTTCTTTATCCGCATACATCTCGTGGACGTGGTCGAGGACCTGCTCGCGGTACTCTTCGAGGGCTTTCTCCTGATCAATACGGGCGGCGTCCAAATTCGATTGGCTCACCGAAGTCGGTTCGTGGCCGACAGTTTCGCCGAAGATATCCTCCAGGTGGGCGGCCGGGTCAGTCGTCACGACCAGTGTTTCGTACCCGGCTTCGGCGAGCTTCGTCGCCGACGTTGCAGCCACGGTACTCTTGCCAACACCGCCTTTCCCGGTGAAGAACAGGTACCGGGTGTCGTCGGTGGGCGTCAACTGCTCGGCGACCGACTCCGGGTTGGCCAGCGCATCGACGTCGACCGATTGCTCGATATCGACATCGGTGGCTGCGCCGACGTCGACAGTCGACTCGTCGCCATCGTAGATGACACTACCGACATCTGACAACAAGTCTAGACCCGCAATTTCACCGGGCTGGAGTGGATACGTGGCCATCGCGTCGACATCGAATTCGGTCTGTACCCGCTCGATGGCTGCCTGTTCGTCGTTTCGCTTTCCCTGAAAAAAGGGGTCCTCACAGACCGACTCAGGGAGGTAGCCGTTTATCACGAGAAACTGAGATTCAATGCCCAGTTCCCCGAGGTCCGAGGCGCTGCGTTCTATTTCGTTGATAGACGACTCCTCGGGTTTGCCCACGAACGCGAACGTGGTTCGGTCCTCGTTCTGAAGCGTATTGATGGCTTGCTCGTACTGGGCCTTCTTGTCCTCCATCGAGGAGGCAGGACCGATACAGGTCGAGCCGCCCTTATCGAGTTCGGCGTTCCAGTCCGAGGGCAGTTCCATCAGTCGGATAGTGTGTCCGGTCGGTGCAGTGTCGAAGACGACTACGTCGTACGCGGGGCTATCCATGAAGTCGACGAAATTATCGAAAGCGGCTATCTCTTCGACACACGGGCTGTTGAGCTGCTCTTCAACCGTCTTGAGTTGATCGTCGTCGAGCAGTTGGCGCATTGGTTCGATGGTTTCCTGGCGATACTCCTCAGCCGCCGTATCGGGGTCGATTTCAATGGCTGAGAGATTGTCAATATCTCTGATCTCGGTCACCTCGTGACCGATTTCTTGCCCGAAGATGTCCGAGAGGTTCGGGGCCGGGTCGGTGGTCACCAGCAGTGTCTCGTAATCGTTGTCAGCCAGCCACGTTGCTGTGGCACAGCTGACGGTGCTCTTTCCAACGCCGCCTTTCCCACTGAAAAAGACGAACTCGGTATCGTCGCTGTGCGGTTCAACGATTTCGCTGGCTGTCGTTTGGTTGCTGGTCATCTATGTTTCTTGTGGGTCGGTAGAATTCTCGATAGTCGATGCGAGTTCGTCATACGAGAGATACGTCTCCTTGGCGACGATCTCGTTGTCGACGACAGTGATCGGGAGAATCGACGGGCCGTGCGCTTCGAGCAGATCTGCAATTTCCTGAGTTTCGAGAAACTGGTCGATGTTGTGTTGCATATTTGCCCGCGACACATCGACGTCGTAGTCGTCTTCGAGCAGATCGAGGGCGGCACTGACTTCGACGAGTTCGGCGTCCGGATCCGGTCCACAGACGCCGGTGGAACAGCACATCGCTTCTTCGTACAGCGTGAGTTCAGTCATTCGTATGTTGGCAGTATTTGTTCAATTGAGTAGTCGATACCTCGTATCGTTCTACAGTCTTCCTCGGAGCATTTTGACCTGAGTTGTTTGAGTATTTGTTCATATGTAGATAAGCGCTTTGGTCGGAGATCCATTTAGACGCAGCTGAGAGAACCGCCGATTGTAGGTGATCTCTTCGAATGATTGAGTCTAATCGTCGCTTGCACTCACCGCTCTTTGTGGGATGGTATCTGCCCGCTCGTATAAATAGGCGGCGGCAGACACGGTGGCTAAATGCTGGATACGCGTCAGAATCCGCGTCTCAGTACGCAACACTTACTTTATGATACACTCAAGTGTAGAGTATGTCCTCGACCGAGCGGTTACAGCGGTATCTCACGGACGAACGCGGTGGCTGTGGTGATGAAGAAATAGCGCAACGGTTGGCTGAACTTGAAGAGTTAGACGCAGCAGCTGGTGGCCCCGCGCTCACGGCTGATGTTGGTGTGTTGTCCGCGCTCGCCAACGAGACGCGGTATAAGATAGTCCGTATTCTCCACATCGCAGGTGAAGAACTCTGTGTCTGTGAGTTTTCGCCGCTTCTCGACGTCAGCGATAGTGCGATTAGCCATGCCCTCTCTCAGCTGACCGACGCTGGGCTCGTGACGCGTCGGAAAGACGGGAAATGGCGAAAATACCAGACAACTGTACGGGCCGACGCACTGCTCATCGCACTCAACGGTTCTCGCAGATGAGCAGAGTTCGACCGATGCTGTACTGCTGTTTCCACAGTCACCGTTAGCCGGGCAGAAAGACATTGAGTATAGCAACGACGATGCCAGCAAGCCCCATCCGAATACCAGCAATATACCATCGTTGCTGCGAAATCGACGCCATGTAGGCTCCGAAGGTGAACAACACACCGACTGCAAGGGCGACCGAGACGAGCGTCGCTTGGAGTAACGAAAGCACCGTTCCTTCCATCAGGAATGGAATAAGGGGAATTACAAGACCAAGCAACGGGCCAAGTCCACTCATAGCGGCGTTGATAACCTGATTGCTCATCTTCTCGCGTTCGACGTGCGTATCGCTCAAGTCGGTGAGCATTGCCGCTTCGGTCTCCTGCAGTTCGGCGCGCATCTCCGCGCGTTCGATCTCCCAGACACTCCAGACACCAGATGTGCAGAGCCCGATGGCAGCTCCGAGCCCAATACTGATAACAGTCAGTCCGTCAGGCACTCCAGAGAGATACGCGCCCACGGTAACCCCAACACCAGTTAGCGCCCCATCGAACCCATTCGAGACAAAATATCGCCGCGCAATCGGTCCGACTTTATCACTCCCGAGCCGCTGTACCAACGACGCCGAATCGGATTCCGGGGCCATTAGTCCTGAGCCGTCGGTTCATCCTCAACGATGTACTCTCCACAGGCGACCTGATCGACCGAATGGACGCTCGCGCCTGCATCTTCAATCACCGCTACAACGTTGTCGTAATCGATGTCCTCCCCTTCGATGGTGAACTTGATGTTGCGAACCTCCTCATCCATCTCTAAGAGAACAGCGTTTACACCGCTGACGCCGTCAGTGTCTGCGACCTGTTGTGCAATCACGAGCATGGTCGGTTCGTGCGGCTTGAGAATATCGATTACCAACTGACGAATTGTAGCCATACGTTCTTGCTATAGAAGCAGACAATAAGGATGTGTTGATGACCAGCTCCGCGGACGGTTCCCGACAGAAACAGAGTGGATATGACAGGTTTTTGAATTATAACTCATCTGCAAAGACGTCGTTCAGCGCAGGGTGTGGCTACTTCATCCCACACCACCGGTTCCAGTGCTGTCAGTGGGTTCACATGGATCGATTAACCCAACAGCCGCTCTAACAGTGAACGGTCATGTGGTCGCTCGGCGAGTAGCACAGTTGTCTCTAGATCGTCGAGAACCGACAGTGTTAGCGATCCGCCAATGATTCTCGAAAGCAATCCACGCTCTGTAGCCCCAACAATGACTAATGTCCGATCAGTTGCTGCTCTCCCGATCGCGGTCTCGACGTCGCCAGTCTCTACCAGCAGCTCGGCCTCGTCCAATCCGTGATCGGTGGCCCATCCTTCGATGAAGTTCTGGCCCGTCGGTGGGTTATCGGTCACGTGAAGAATCGAGACACGCGCGTCGACCGTCTGCTGTAATGCCCGCGCGACCTCCGCAGACAGATCCGAAGAGTGGCCACCGGCGGTCGGCAGAAGGATCTCGCTTGGGTTGAACCCTCGTTCGTCGAGCACGAGTACGTCACACGGTAGATTGTGCATCAACTCGTCCAGTGTCCCTTCCGCTCGGCTCCCAGCGAGGCGTGTTCCCCGATGACCCATAATGAGCCTATCGACATCGTGAGAACGGGCTGCATCGAACACCTCGTCGAGTCCCTCGTGTGAGAGGATTGTCCGCGTCTCGATGGGCACTCCAAGCTCTTCAGCGTCCGTTCGGGCGTTGGCCAAAAGTTGCCCAGACATCTCCGAGATACGCTCGCGCTGGTTGGCTGCAGCCGCCAGCGGTGTCTGGTTCGGCACTTGAATGACGTGGACTGCGAGGAGTTGCCCGCTGTCGTGCTTCGCAAGGGCTGCTGCCAAGGCGACGAGCGAGTGTTCGGTTCGGGGGTTCGAGAGCGCGACCATCGTTGTCGGCGTTTCCATGTCCTCGGTAGTGCCATCTGGAGCAACACTCGCTGCCGCATCGACGACAGGCGAGGGCAGGTCCCCCCCGCGATCCAGAATGTGCTTGCCGAGGAGCCCCTGTCCATCAGCCCGATTGCGTGCGTACCCGAAGTACCACCCGAAGGCCACGACGATGAAGACCGCCGATAGGAATAGCTCTCGCTGGCCGACAAACGCCAGCAGTCCGATCGAGAGAACCATTCCGAGGATGGGTGTGAAAGGATACAGCGGCACGGTGAACACCGGATCGTAGTCGGGATCGGTTTCACGGAATACGATGAGCGCTGCGTTCATCAGTGCATAGACGACGAGGTGGAGGACACTAGCTGCCTTCGCAAGCACCTCGATGTCCTGGCCCAACATCGCAATGAAGACAATAATCATTGCACCTGTGAGGACGATTGACCGGTACGGCGTCGCGTACGAAGGATGGATCTCGTTGAGCCAATTGGTGACGATCCGGTCCCGGCCCATCGCAAAGTTGATCCGAGCCGATGCGAGGATCGACGCATTTGCGCTCGAAGCTGTCGCCAGCAATGCCCCGAGCGTCACGACGGTGACAGCGACACCGGTCAACCCACCAGGGAATGCGACCTGAGTCGCCTGAGTAAGCGGCGCTGTTTGGCTCAGCTCGGGCCAAGGAACCACGCCCAGCAAAATACTCACGAGGACTGCGTAGACGACCGTCACGATGGCGACGCTTCCGATGACCGCGATGGGCAAGTTCCGCCCTGGATTCTTCAGCTCCTCAGCGACTGTCGCAATCTTCGCGTAGCCGAGAAAGGAGACGAAGATCAGCGCTGTTCCTGGGAGTATCGCGCCATATCCTAGAGGAGTGAGGCCGCCATCACTCAGCAGCGTCCCAACATCGAACGACAGCCAGCCCTGAATCGCAAACAGAGCGAGGATCGATAGCAAGATAGTTACGATGACCGTCTGGACGCCACCGGTCTCTTTGGCACCGATGTAGTTGACACCGACGAAAACGGTACCGGCGATGAGTGCCCCTACCTGAATGTCCGAGAGGAATAGAATGTCCGGAATCGGGAGCAGCGTGGTGAGATACTGACCGAAGCCGATGCTGTAGAACGCCGAGGCGAACGCAAGACCCATCCAGTCGCCGAGGCCGGCGATCGAACCGAACAGAGGGCCAAGTGCTCGATTGACGTAGTAGTAGCCACCGCCGGCTTTGGGCATCGCTGTCCCGAGTTCGGAGACCGACAGCGCGTTCACCATCGCGATTAGCCCGCCGATCACGAACGAGACGACGACAATGGGGCCGGCGGTGCTGGCTGCAACGCCCGGGAGGACGAAGATGCCCGCGCCAATCATCGTGCCAATCCCGATGGTCAGCGCTGAGAGCAGCCCAAGGTCCTTCGCAAGTTCCTCGTCGCTCATTCGTTGGTGTCTACGTGTGGGAGGGCAATCACTGGACGGTCCGCGTTCGTAACAAGCTTCGGAGAAAGATCTCCCGAGAGAAACTTCATAACTCGGCCACCACCACGGGAACGGTACACGATGGCACTCGCATTGACCTCGTCAGCAGCCGAAAATATTGTGCCAACGATATCTCTGGCGTAAGCGGTGTGCTCGTCAGCATTAGGAAACACCGTGCGAACAGCGGCATACGATTCCCTTGCTATCTCCTCCGATTGCACAACCGGCGTTTTGTCTGGGACACCTTCTCCTTTCTCTACAACGTGGAGCGTTGTAACGTTCGATGGGCGATACGGTTCAAGTGCGGTCGCCGTCGCGAGAGCGTCGTTTTCGTTGGCGACGGGCAGAAGTACGTGGGCGAGCAGATCCTCGGATTCACCATCAACGCTACCGTGCATGCTCGTCTACTAGGGACAGATCGTTAATAGATTTATGTATAGAACGTTAAAATCGTTGGTATAGTATTTAAACATGGAGACGATTGGGGATTCTGTCCTGTATTCTTTCGATGAAGCGGATAACCGGGGAGCAAATCAATAGAGATCACTGGAACCAATTGGAGAATCTTCGTTTCCAACTAATCGGGAGTACCCCTCTGGAGAAACAATCCAATTCCTCAATAAGTGTTAATTACAACACTATCACAAAGAGAACAATTGCACGTGGCTCTATTGTAATCGTAGAAAGGAGAGTTCGCTTTGTGCAATTGACACTGAGTTGTGGATCTGTTTATTATCTCTCGAGATTCCCGGTGACACGTGTGAGTCTCTTTCTTAATTCGAGCGACTACGACTCGTCTTCTTGGTCGAGGAAACCATGGTAGGGACAGACGAACTCGTCACGTATGAGTTGCTCATCAACGATGTTCAATCCGATTCCGTCAAGCTCTTCGCTTATTCGATTGAGGTCATCGTGATCTTTCCCGATGGCATTCACATATACGTTCCGTTCTCCAGTCATAATCTCCCGAACTGCCGTTACGCCGCGTATGTCACGGGCCTGGTTTGCGAAGTCAGCTCGTTCTGGAACGGGTGCTGTGCAGATGATTTTCGTATAGAGTGGATACCCCGCGAGGTCGTAGTCAATATCGATATGGTATCCACGAACGATACCGCTCGCCTCGAGCTTATTGAGACGTGTTCTTACGGTGCTCGATGAGAGATCAAGTTTCTCTGCGATGTCGCTGGACGATGTTCCTCTGGCATCCTGCTGGAGATAATAGAGGATATGTTTATCTACTGAATCCAATTTGCCATCCTTCATTTGTATCTTATTTTGGTGCTCGGTTCAACCATTAGTCTTGTTCTATCCCAATCATCTAGCACGATATTGACGACAGATCACGAACGATGTTTCATTCTTAAGGAAGGTCAAATAACTCCAGTCAATCATCTGTGACGCTCTGACCTTCTGTTGGACAACGAAATAGGGTTAGATGATCGAGATATCCATATAACGGATAAGGCTTGATATCGGTATAAAATTGACGGATCGTCAAATAAATACTATAGTTTAAGGGCTTCCGTCACATACATGGGAATGAACATACGCAGTCGGAACGAAATTTCATTCGATACTAACCCACGCATATGACGCCGAATCCAACCGACGTAGATGATCGATCCACAGAACATGAAACGAGCTCGTACTACGTGCTGGGTAGCAGACATGTTGGTCCTGCTGTTGCCCGCCGTCTCCGAGTAAATGACCATACCGTTTGTGTATTGGACGAATTGAATGGCCGATCTGAAACATCTGGGTTCGAGGGAGATCAAATAGACGTCCAAACCCTCGAGACGGCTGGAGTGGGTGCCGCATCAGCGGTCGTCGTAGCCACTGAGTCAGACAGCCGCAACTTGCTTATCGCACAGCTCGTTCGAGCTTGCTTTGACGTGACAAATATCATCGTATTGACTAACGTCCCGGAGCACTTTGATATGTTTAGAGAAGCCGGTCACAACCCTGTCTGTGCGACGTCCGCCCTGTCTGACGCGCTCGTCAATACCATATGAAGGAGCTCGAACGCGACCTCGGACTGCCATCCGTACTCGCGATAAGCATCGGGGCGATGATCGGTAGTGGTATCTTCATCCTGCCAGCGCTCGCACTTGAGATCGCAGGAACAGCAGTGATTCTCGCATACGCTCTTGCAGGACTGCTTGTCGTTCCGGCCGCCCTTTCGAAGTCCGAAATGGCGACCGCGATGCCCGAAGCTGGCGGTACATATATTTATATCGAGCGGGGAATGGGCCCGTTGCTTGGCACCATTGCCGGCATCGGGACGTGGTTCTCCCTGTCGTTCAAGGGAGCGCTTGCGCTCGTCGGTGGTGTCCCGTACTTGCTCTTACTGTTCGATCTTCCACTAAAACCAGTTGCTCTCGGACTCGCAGCGTTGCTGATACTCATAAATGTAGTCGGTGCGAAACAGACGGGTCGGCTACAGGTAGCGATCGTGATCGTCATGTTGGCTGCCCTCGGCTGGTTCGCTGCCGGAAGCGCACCCAGCGTCCAGTCCGCCAACTACGCCAACTTCTTCGATGCTGGCGTCGGTGGACTCCTTGCTGCAACTGGATTGGTATTCGTCTCCTACGCTGGCGTCACGAAGGTCGCGAGTGTCGCCGAAGAGGTCGAAAATCCGGGCCGTAACATCCCATTCGGTATTCTTGGGTCGCTCGTATTCACGACAGTGCTGTACGTAGCTATCGTGACGATACTGGTCGGAGTGACGGATTCGAGGAGCGTCGCTGGTTCACTGACACCAGTGGCAGTCGCCGCGGAGTCGACGCTCGGTCAGTTCGGTGTCATCGTCGTCATTCTTGCAGCCATTCTCGCGCTGATTTCGACGGCCAACGCAGGTATTCTCTCCTCATCGCGGTATCCGTTCGCGATGAGTCGAGATAGTCTTGCTCCACCTACTCTCTCAGCGGTAAGCGATCGGTTCGGAACGCCCGTACCCTCAATTACGCTCACTGGAGTGGTGCTGTTGATACTCATTGCGTTCGTGCCTATTCTCGATATTGCGAAACTCGCCAGTGCATTCCAAATTCTCGTGTTCGGACTCATCAATTTGGCTGTCATTGCCTTCCGTGAGGGTAGCACAGAGTACGACCCCGAGTTTACGTCGCCACTGTACCCTTGGATACAGGTGTTCGGTGCCATCACTGGACTCCTCTTGCTGACCCAGATGGGGACGGTTGCTCTCGTTGGGGCCGTTGTCATCGCCGTTGGGAGCATCGGCTGGTACGTGATCTACGTCCGACCGCGGGTGAGCCGAGAAGGGGCAGCGACGGACGCGGTTCGCCGACGAGTCAGAAGAGACGTACTCACAGAAACTAAGTCCGTCATGGACGACACACCCCGTGAAGTTCTCGTTGCGTTCACCAAGAATCTGGATGAGACTCGTGAACGATCGCTGGTTGCCATCGCTGCCGATCTCGTTCGTTCGGACGACGGTCGCGTAGTTGTCGTTCGGTTCGAGGAAGTTCCCGATCAGACCCCTCTTACTGAGGACGTGACGGTTCGGTCCTCCTCAGATATCTCGTACGAAACGCGGATTGAGTCGCTCTCGACGGAGTTGGCGGTCGACATTGAGGCCGACGAGATCGTGAGCCACGACACGAAGCACGCGGTCGTCAACTTCGCAGACAATCGAGGGGTGGACACGATAGTGGCCGAACACGAGCCACTTCGGCTTCGGTCCCGATTGTTTGGCGATCCCATTGATTGGGTTGTTCGCCACGCACCGTGTGATGTGCTTCTCGTGGATAATCTCGGCTACGACCAGCCAGAGCATGTCGCTCTCTCTGGAGATGGTGGACCGCACCCACCACAGGCAGTGAACGTTGCCGAAGCCATCGCCGTCGCGAATGAGGGATATATTTCACTCTGGTATCCCGCTGATCGGAAGAGCACAGAGCAGTACAAGCGTACGATCGATGACTACCAATCCGAACTCTCGGAGATTCTTTCCGTTCCAGTCCGTGTGGAGTCCATCAGAGCCGACGGCGGGCAACCATCGATTCCAGATGTGGTTGTGCGTCGCGGCACTGATGAGAGACTTCGGGGCGTACTGTTCGATGACTATCCAGTTTTCCCAAGTCCAGGATGCATAACGATTACCGTGTATCCGCATAAATCACGCCGACCAGGGTTTGCACGCCGACTATTCGAACACTTTACTTTCTAACTCATTCTAGTGTTCGACGGATTCAATAGTTGCTGCAGCTGAATCGTTGGTTGGAATTGTCTCACACGATGACATACTGACCATGGATTTACTTTGTGCTTGAGATGGAGAAATGTTAGACGATAGACATCCCGAATATCCAATTACATTCATTCGTTTTATACGGCGAGACAAATGTGTCTCGATCTCAACTCCGACTACTACTGTCGTATCACCGTGTGATTCTATGCGACTCACAACGGCTTTTTCACTGGTCTGTCTGCGTTTCGGGACGAAATAAGTATCGTTGCTCAACACGATGCGGGACGCTAGAAGGTCTTCGATCATGTCGTCCGGAATGCCGACGGTTTCTTCCTAATAATAGCTCGTGCAAAACAACAGCGTCGAGCACGATGATCAGTTTTCTTTATATTGGCATCCCACATATAGAATTTTAGTAATTGAACCGATCAGCGAAGACATGAGAATAGTTTTTAGAATGATGTTTAATTTTAAAATCCCAAGGTTAGCATCTCTCCAACCACACCCCCCACGTTTCCGACGTCTCCGTCGTTGATGCACACTAATACCGTGTGTATCACCCCCTACATTTCCGTCGTTTCTCCATCACCCACCCCGGATTTCCGTCGTCAAACGAATGGAAAAGTCAAGGGATCGCTTGTCATCTCTGCATACGAGAATCTTCGAGAATCGTTTCGCGAACAACTTCGGGATCTTCGATAAGACGGTTTTGAAGGTGGATTCCACCAGCACTTCCCTTATTGATCTTCTCAATTTCCACGACGCCAAGAAACGCTTGTTCTTTCAGAATGTCGCGGAAACGCCGAACAGATAAACTATCCATATTCAGTTCCATACAAATGTTCTCGTACTGATCATAAATCCGACCAGTGAGAAACACATCATCCTTGGAGTTGAGACTGAGTTCGGTCAAAGCGAGCAACGCAGCCTTTGCTTGGGTAGGGGCGCCGTTTACAAGTTCTCGAAAACGATCTTTTTCAGCGTGCTGTTGTGCCCGACGGACATGGTTTTCATGAACCCTCTCTGCCTCATCTTCATAGGCCACTTCGCCAGCATGGCGAAGAATGTCGATCGCCTTCCGAGCGTCGCCGTGTTCCTGAGCTGCAAATGCGGCAGAAAGTGGTATAACATCCTCAGTAAGGACACCATCCCGAAAGGCATCCTCACGGTTAAACATGATCTCACGAAGCTGGTTTGCGTCATATGGTTTGAAGAAAATCTCCTTGTGCTGGAAACTACTTTTGACTCGTTCGTTTAGGTTATCGACATACTGGATTTTGTTACTGATTGCAATAACACCGATACTACAGTCGATTTTTCCGGCTTCCTCAGCTCGTGAGAGCTTCATCAAGACACTGTCGTTGTTCATCAAGTCGATCTCATCGAGAATGAGGATGGTAGAATCAAATTGTGTATCAAGCGTCTTCCAAAGAAGTTTGTAATATTTCGATGTGCTGAGACCTGTATACGGGACAGAGATATCGGTGGCTGATTCGTCATTTAGTTTTGCAGCGAGTGACGAAATTACTTGAGTTTCGGTGTTATCTTCCGCGCAATCGATGTACGCAGTGCCAATATCAATATTATCCTCTGCTGCATTTTGCGCACGTTGGCTCACATGTCTTGATACCAACGATTTTCCGGTTCCAGTTTTACCGTAAATCATCACGTTCTCGGGAGAGGATCCAAAAACTGCTCCATTAAGACGTTTTGCAAGCTTGGAGATCTCTTCGTCACGTCCAACAATACGATCTGCCTCTGGGACGTGACCGATCTTTAGGAGATCCTTGTCTGAGAAAATTCGATGGTTAGAGTCAAAAAGTGGATCGTTGACGGTACTTGATGGGGGATCAGACGTCATTGAATACAACGAATTTGGGTGCTAGATGTATAAAACTAGTGGGCAGGTAAACCCCATGTTTCCGACGTATAGTCACTGAATTTGATGGATAGAGCCCGAGTAAGCCAATAATTAGTTTGTCGACACTAATACCAGGTTTCCGTTGTCGACAGATGAAGCTGAAAGATAGCTGTTCGATAAGAACGAAGTGCTGACTACACACCCACCCCACGTTTCCGTCGTATTTCACTGACGGAAGGAGGTGGAGTCGAAGAAGTCCTTTTGCGATAGGCAATTAAGTGTAACGTCACCTGTCACAGTGTTAGAAGACTATAGAAAACACTCGAAAAACCCTTGGTTCAACTGAGAACGAATATATTTCGTTCTCGCTGGAAACGAATTTGACTTAGTGGGCTATTCACTCCCAAACCTTATTAAGTTAATGATCATGTGACATACATCGAACAACACAGACCAAATATAAATTATCTCATGTCAATAATTTACTTCTACAATGTTTTCCCCTTAGCTTCTCGATGGTACGTCGGAAACGTGGGGTGGGTGTCTCCGTGATTCTCTATGCTCGAACGAATACAATGGTGGGATCCGACAGAATCAACGAAGTTCGAAATACGTTCAACCCGTTCTCCAAATGCAACACGCAAGTAGTCGTCCTCGATCATGAAGAGCGTATTACGAGCAGATCTATACTTTCTTGATCAACACAAAACAATCAACACGAAATATCGTACAACGACGCGATCAGGTTTCGAGTTGGTGTCTTGAAAGATGCTGCTGGTGAACTCTATGTAATTTCGCTACTAACTACGAGATACTGAATGAAAACACTCACTCTCCTATAGCTATTGCTATAGCTCGTCCTATAGTCCTGAAAACGTACGTTTGAGCGCCTTCATTAGGTATCTCAGACTAGGTCTGTCTTATCGACTCATTAGAGAACACTACGATAGCCGCAGGTATTACTCAGAAAAACTGTGTTTCGGCCGTTATCCGTTGGGTCACGTGCTTACTCCACGGTCACTTATGGCAAGGAATCAATGATTGACTCGCATCCAAAGATATCGGTAGTGGCAATTCTTTTCGAGAGAACGTTACATAGTGGTTCAACACAGCTGATCTCCGTGCCTCTCTACTGTTCAGTCATGAGTTTGTACTGCTTCTTCGGAATCTCATGTTGCAACGCACGGTTTTGTTTGAAACGGCTGATTTCATCGACCATAGTACTCGTGAGCGGCTCTCTGATCGCCGATCCAGCCATATGAGGTGTGAGAATAACATTCTCAAACTCTCGTAATCTATGGTTTGCTGGGAGTGGTTCTTGATCAAAGACATCGAGTACAGCCGATATGCGCCCTGTTTCAAGCTCACGGATAAGATCTTCAGATTCGATTATCGATCCCCGAGCCGCATTAATCAGCAGTGAGTCGTCCTGCATTAATTCAAGTTTAGGCTCATCAAGTAGGTGAATCGTTTCGTCGGTTTTCGATGCGTGAATAGAAACGATTGAAGATTCTGTGAGCACCTTCTCGAGATTCACGCGAGTAACAAACTCATAGTCAGCGATTCTCGCATCCGAAATATATGGGTCGTAGACGAGAACTTCGACATCAAATGGAGCCAAGAGATCAAGTAAGTACTCTCCGATGGTTCCAAGTCCAACGAATCCGACTGTTGTTTCAAAGAGCGAGTCAATTCGTGTTGGTCCTCGATCCCACTCACCGGCTTTCATTTCTGCATCGATAGCAGGGATATCCCGGAGTGATGATAATATACTCCCCAGAATGTATTCAGCGACAATCTTTGCCATGACGTCATTTGCGCTACATACAGTGATACCCTGATCGTAGGAATAATCCGACACATATGGTGCAACACTTCCACCGACGTGTGCGATAAGCTCTAAGTCTTCAGCCTTTTTAAGAACATCTTCGGTCATCTGAGAGGACTTCCACCCCGTGATACACACTTGTTTGCCGGGAAGCAGCGATTTCAGTTCGTCCTGTGTTAATGGTTCTGTCCCCGAATTCCACGTTACAGACCCTAAGTCATTGAGACGATCTCGGATTGTATCATTGAAGAACGTCTTCAGTCTCGAATGCTGATCTGGAATTGTGACTAAGATATCCATTATGGATTCACTCAACTAGAGATTGCAAAGACGAGTAATTAAAAATTGTGCCGCGTTGACCGGGAAGTGAGCACGAAATTAGATTCCGGATTAGCATACTTGATAGGCAATGAAATTTTCTCGTTGGACACGGAGTTGCTTCCCTCACGGATCACACTGAGGTTCTTGAAGTAGCCGAGAAATTCCTCAAAAAGTAGCGCTGCATTGTGGGCTACCATGGATCAATGACAGCGTTGACACGCATGATGTACTTCGCTTTGCGGACCAAAGCATCGAGGTGTACAAAGAATTGGGACGTACTTACTTTATAGAGGAATTTCACTGTCGAAGGCTGTGTATGGATGCCTGCAAACAAGCACTAAAGAGTACGGGATCTGTAGTGTTTTTCTCTAAACAACTGTTCCGGTATGTGGAATACACTCTGAAGTATCTTTCCTCTTGACAAAGAAGAGCTGACGATATTTACAGTCGTAACACCGTAATGGGTAGTTACAACACTATAGATGTAAACTTTTCCGAGAAGTCGAGTATTAGCGGAAAACGAGTGGTCGCTGTTATTCCTCTATATGGAAATCCCACCTATTAGATGGAGGATATACTGCCTCTATTCTAATACGTCAAAAAATCGCTACTCATCGGATTTCGCAGGGCTAGTCCAGTATCGAAGGGAAATCAACTGAAAAACAACGAACTCAGCCCACAAGCTCAGTCGTGAGGTCCTGACTCTATGCCTGTACCGTAAGAATGGTAATACTGGATTGTGAAACAATATTTGATGACGGAGAGTACGAAAAACTACGTCAACGGTGAGTGGGTCGTTTCAGAAACCGGCGATACTTTTGACGTAGAGAACCCCGCGAATCCGAACGAAATCGTCTCGCGATATCAACAGTCAAATTCCACTGACGCTGCCGTTGCTGTCAGTGCGGCTGCCGAATCACAAGACAGTTGGAAAAACACACCAGGACCCGAACGTGGGCGGATCCTTCGTGAAGCCGGAACTGTTCTTGCTAATCAGAAGGAGGGCTTGACTGGATTGTTGGTTTCCGAAGAAGGCAAATCCTACGCTGAAGCAGCCGGAGAAGTTCAACGAGCGATCGATATTTTCCATTACTTTGCAGCCAAAGCTGCTGATCTTGGAGGGACCGTAAAAGGATCAAGTGGAAAAAATACCACTCTCTATACACGGAAAGTACCGGTGGGAGTCGCCGCTCTCATTACGCCATGGAATTATCCAATTGCAATCCCTGCGTGGAAACTCGCTCCGGCACTCGCTGCAGGCAATAGCGTCGTTCTCAAGCCAGCTTCGGTTGCACCGGGCCTGTCCCTCAAAATTGCAAAGGCACTGGATGAGGCGGGGCTTCCTGCTGGTGTCCTCAACGTAGTCACTGGTCCCGGGAGGGAAGTCGGATCTGAGTTCATTGAGAACGAGTCCACTGATGCTGTTTCATTTACCGGTAGCAGTCAGGTCGGCCAGACAGTGTATGATCAGGCAACCGATGCTGGAAAGCGCGTCCAAACTGAACTTGGTGGAAAGAATCCCACCGTTGTTACTGGTTCTGCTGATCCCAGTAAAGCGGCTGATATCGTAGCTACAGGTGGGTTTGGTACTACTGGACAGTCCTGTACCGCGTGTTCACGGGCAATTGTAGACAGTGCGATTCATGATGATTTCGTTGCTGCACTGATCGACCGGGCAGAGTCGATAGATATCGGGCCTGGAAGCGATCATGAAATGGGACCGCAGGTAAGTGCAAACGAGCGAGATTCCACCCTCGAATACATCGATATTGCTGTTGAGGAAGGTGCGACGCTCGCTGCTGGGGGTGGTGTTCCCGATGGAACTGCTGTTGCAAACGGGTACTTTGTGGAGCCAACTGTCTTTACTAACGTAGACTCCGAGATGCGAATTGCTCAAGAAGAAGTGTTCGGCCCCGTAATCTCCGTAATCGAAGTCGATGACTTTGATGGAGCGATCGACGTAGCGAATAATGTCCAATATGGTCTTTCGGCAAGTGTCGTTACCGAGAGCCACAATGAAGCAAACCGCTTTATCGACGAGGCTGATGCCGGGGTAGTGAAGGTCAACCAGAAAACGACTGGACTCGAGCTTCACGTGCCGTTTGGTGGATTTAAACGCTCTTCATCAGAAACGTGGCGTGAACAAGGTGATTCAGGACTCGACTTCTATACAATCGAGAAAACGGTTTACGACAGTTACTGAGCAGTATACTCAATCACTGATCCCAGACTGTCCTCATCATACCTAATCCGGTGACGATAGATGGGGGCACGGGAATACTAATAATTCGGCTGAGGAAATTCTTAGATTTGCAGTGGGATAACAACCGATACGTCCAATAAGGTTTGCTCACCAGCGGTGGCTAGAGGAATTCCTCAGGGATCATCTTCGAGTCGAAAACGGTCTACGGTATTCTCGTCGACATTGATACCGAGCCCCGGATCACTGGGGACGGCGAGTTCTCCACCAGTTGGGTCGAGTGGTTCGACCAACAGTTCCTCGCGAATTGGGTTCTCACTTCGGTCGAATTCAAACAACATCGGGTTGGGAAGCGCTCCCGCATGTGGATATGAAGGAATAGATGCAGCAAAGTGAAGTGCGGCGACAAGACCGACGCCACCATTCCAGACGTGTGGTCGGACGACAACATTCTCAGTAGTGGCGAGTTTCGCAATGAAGCGCGCCTCTGAGAGTCCTCCACAGTGGGTAACGTTGGGCTGGACAACGTCGATCAGTCGGTCGTCGATCAACTGCTTAAATTCGAACCGGTTAAAGTGCGCCTCGCCAGCAGCGATCGGCACATTAACACGTTCGGATAGTTCACGGTAGCCAGATAGATTTTCTGGAGGAACCGGCTCTTCGGCCCAAGTGATGTCATATTGCTCAATCGCGTTGATTGCTTTTGCAGCCTGCTTGGGTCGATAGTTACCATTGAAATCAACCATTAAATCTGCATCCTCACCGAGAACGTCTCGTGCCGTTCGAACCCGTCGGATGTCGTCATCGATACCACACCCGATCTTGATCTTGGCCGCGGTAAATCCCTCTTCAGCAGCTTCTGTCATTGGGGTTTTAGGGTCCTCTCCCCACTCAGTGATGTACATTGTCGAGGCATACGGCACGACCTCAGAGGGAACAGAGCCATCTATGAAGACGTCAGAAGAGGACGTCCCAAGCAGACGGGAGATGGGTTCGCCGACGGCTTTTCCCTTCAGATCCCACAGAGCGATGTCTGCAGCACTTACTGCGCTATGGACGACGGGTCCACGACCGAAGTGATAGTCACCGGCGTAAAGATCAGTGGTCAGCGTCTCGACAGCGTGCGGTGACCGTCCAACGATGTAAGGTGCGACAATTTCCTCAATAGCGGTTGCGATGGTCCGAGGAGGTGCGAACGCCTCTCCCCATCCCACAAGTCCGTCACGGGTTTCAACGCGGACGAGCGTCGCTGCGCGTGTATCGGTAATACCACGCGACCCGCCAAACCGACGGCCTTCTGGGAGTGAGTACGACAGCGGAATTGCTTCTATTGACGCGACTTCCATATCTACGGAAATAATCGTATACTACAAATAACTACCTCTACCTTTCCAACATAATACGAGACAAGCACTCACGAAAGCTATCTGCTGCAGGTTACCATCGTGTCTGAAAGCCCCTGTTCTGTGGAGACATTGTTCATCACGTCCGCGTTTGCAGCAGCATTCGATTGAACCGAGGAGTAGCCGATTGCACTCATTGTACCGCTCGTGTATCACTCAACTCGTCTCTTGTCGATCTCAACACCCAATCGAGGCACATCGGTAACCGCGATGCATCTAGTCGGGAGTAGCCACACAGCAACAGAAGCCATTCGTCGATGAACAAGCAGACCTATACTGTCCCTCGAGGGGCCCGCTTCAGTAACTCGTAGGCAAATGGGATTGCAAGGATATATACGAAGCCAAAGAACGTACCTGCCGTTTTCCCGAGATTCAGGTACGTTGCTACGGAGATAACAATTCCCAATACAATGATAAGCGCGATTCGGGCGGGTATTCCTGTGATCTTCACCATCTTCCAGTCAACATTATCTACAGAGCATAAAAAAACACCGGTTAAGTAACAAGATATTGTTGGAAATGCAGATTTCGAAATGGGCGCAGAAAGTGCTATTCAATAGTCAGGGATAGCTTCACCCCTATGTTCCTTCCAGTGGTTCGCTATCCCAGTATTCATGATCTGAATCTGCACGATAGCAGGTGACCTCTCCTCCATCGGAGGTATCGAAAGTTGGCGGATATTCTTTACACATCGCTCGGGCATCGGGACAGCGCGTATGGAACCGGCAACCTGATGGTGGATTCTCCGGATCGGGAATATCGATTGACCGTACTGGCGGATGTCCTTGCATTTCACTATCGAGTTCAAGTTCAGGAGTCGCCCAATTCAATACTTTCGTGTACGGGTGGGTAGGGTTATGGATGATCTGGTCGACCGGCCCAATCTCCACGAGCTTCCCAAGGTACATCACACCGATCCGACCTCCTGCTTTTTCAGCCAGATACCGTGCGTTGGAAAGGTCATGTGAGATGAAGAGGTAAGAGGTATCGAATGCATCTTGCAGTTCAAGCATGAGATCCATCATCTCAATCCGTAGGGAAACGTCCAGAGCAGAGATTGCTTCATCGGCAAGGATTAGCTCCGGATCCATCAACAATGCACGAACCAGAGCAACTCGCTGAGCCTCACCCCCTGAGAGTTGGTGTGGGTATCGGTACGCAAAATCTGATGGTGGCTTCATGCCGACCCGATCAAGCATTGCCAGAGCACGAGCTTCCCGTTCCTCTCGAGAGAGAGTTGACTTCCACTTCTTCAGCGGCCGCGTCAGTGATTCTATCACCCGTTTATTTGGATTGAGCGAGCTCCCTGGATTTTGGTGAATCATCTGAAGCGATCGGCGGATTTGACTATAACTAACACCGTCGGTGATTTCACCACGACGAGTTTTCCAGAGGTCTTGATTCCGGTATGTAACGCTCCCGTTTGTCGGCTCTTGGATACCGATTGTCGTCTTCCCAAGGGTCGTTTTTCCACATCCACTTTCTCCAACGAGTGAGACAACGTCATTCTCGCCAATGTCTAAACTGACACCGTCAACAGCCCTGACTGTCGTTTCGTCGTCGAACAACCCAAAAGGATTACTCTCAGCGCCAAAGTGGACGTCAATATCGTGAAGTGAGATCAAAGGTTCACTCATTGGTTCACCTCTTCTCCCTTTTCGAGGGAGAATTGAACTGATTTGCGTGCTTCTTCCGGATAGAAGCACGCGACCCGATGATTATCCGTTATACTCTCCAACACTGGATCTTCCTCTGTACAGTGATTGCTCGCAATTGGGCATCGGTCATTGTAGGAACAGCCAATAGGAACATTCGCTGGATTTGGCGCTGATCCCTCAATTGGTCGCATTTCTTCAAGTGGTGCGTGTGTATTTGGTGTTGCACGTAACAACGACCGTGTATACGGATGCGATGCTGATTGGAGCAGTCGGCTCGTCGGCCCGACCTCAACCAACTCAAATGCATAAACGACTGCTAGTCTGTCCGCCAACTTTGCGACAAGAGGCAGGTCGTGAGTAATAAACACCATCGTCAGGTCGTATTTCTGTCCAATTTCGTTAAGCAAGGCGATGATTGACTGCTGCATCAACAGATCAAGCGCTGCAGTGGGTTCATCCATCACAAGGACATCCGGTTCGAGAAGTAGACTCAACGCAATGAGTGCACGCTGACTCATCCCACCGGAGAGTTCGTGGGGATACGCATCCAAAACACGATCCGGCTCAAGATACAGATCCGATATAAGCTGACGAGATCGTTGCATACCTTCCTTAAGATCTCTGTCGTGAGCCTCAAGAGTTTCTTCGAAGTGTTCTCGGATCCGCATTGTTGGATTGAACGAGTCCATTGCGCCCTGGAATACCATCGCAATTTCCTCCCAACGGAGTTCACGTAATTGGTCTTCCGAGAGATCTAGAATGGAGACCGGTTCTCCATTGGTCGGATGATACGTTACCGACCCTGTTGTGTGACCAGGCTCT
Organism: Halocatena marina; assembly: GCF_023276375.1. GTDB lineage: Archaea > Halobacteriota > Halobacteria > Halobacteriales > Haloarculaceae > Halocatena > Halocatena marina. Next base: position 48,377 of record NZ_JALLPK010000004.1, read on the forward strand.
TCGACTGCATCAAGCAATGAGGAGCCAAACATCGATTTGCCGGAGCCTGACTCTCCAACAATCCCGAGAACTTCTCCCCGGTTGATGTCAAGGGTCACATTGTTGAGAACTTTCAATTCTCCGGTTGATGATGGAAATTTAACACTCGCGTCTTCAACCTCAATAATTGTGCCCGTATTGTCTTCTCCAGAATGGTCTGATTTCTCTGAGACTGCCGTCATCGTTGGTTACCCAGTAGCGTTTGATCACTAATCCAATTCTGTTCCAAGTCTGAACTTACGAAGGACAAATAAGTTAGCATACCTTATGATTAGATATGGCTTCTATAATTTAGGTTCTTCGGTGTATTCTCCTCCCAAACGACAGTTGCATGAGTAGGAAGCGGTAACATCAAAGTCCACGATGGAACTGCAATCACTATACTATATCTGCATCAGAACCGATTCCAGACAACCAAATTGCTAAATCACTGCGGCTATATGCAATTGACATGCCTGATTTCACAGACCTTGCAGATGTCCTTTGTTCATTCAAACAACTGGTTTGGGTTGTTATCGCTCTAACCACGACACTCCTCATATTGTCGGCATTTTCGGCTTTCATCGGTGGTCTCTCAGAGGGGGCAATGGTTGTCCTTACACTCTCAACAGCAATCAATGGAAGCTCACTTCTAATCGGAGTGGCCGTGTTGTTACTTTGTCGACGCCACGACCGACCAATCTGATACGTAAGTGCTAAGCCTTTGTCCTCGATTAAGCGTGGCGAGCGTGGCGGACGGGGATCCATTTCGTAATGGCCAGCTCCTGAGGTACGAACCGAGTGGACGGCGTGTGATACGTTACCGGAGAAGTCGCTGTGGGTTCGTGAACACTCGTGTCGGGTTGTAGATTCACAGCAGATCTGGATGGAGTAGATCATTCGTGTGAAGGTGACTGGGAGGTCGTAAAGAATGGCGTGACAGATGAGGCGATTTAATCTGAAGTGCCGACAATTTTACCGCTTGATTCAGATTCTTCGACTGTTGTGGACCCAGATTCAGAGAAGAACTTGGTTCTCAATCGAGGGTTGAACACACGGTCAGCACTCTGTGCGAGTAACAACGAACCGAGCGAAAGAAGCACAACTGCAAACATTGGCACGAGCACGATATGGGCTAATTCCGAGTTGTACAGTGCTGCTGTGCCACTGACCGCATTTGACATCATGACACCCCAGTTCGGAGTAATCCCACCCAGTACGCCGAGATAGTACAGCGCAACTGCTTCGAAGATAATCCGTCGAGTCGCGCTAACGAAACTGACCGAGATATAAGGCATTAGGTTCGGCAACAAGTCGACACGGACGATGGACGAGGTAGAAAGTCCCATCGTTCGAGCAGATTCTACATACGCGGCGTCTCTGAGCGTGAGAACTTGCGAACGCAATGCCCGTGCAAGTCCTGTCCAGTTGTTAATTGCAAGGATGAGACCGATAAAGTATGGATTTGTAGTATCTAAGAAGAATGTGATCACGATGACAAGGGGTAGCCCTGGCAACGTAAGGAGGGTGTCACTGAGAGTCATCAAGAGTCGATCGACAATGCCACCAATGTAACCGGACACAAGGCCGACGAGTACACCAATTGCAGTCGCGAAAACGGCACCAGAAGCGATCATCTTCAGAATATATGGGGTTGCGTGGACAGTCTGGGAAAACAGCCCCTTACCGGTACGGTCAGTGCCCAACGGGAAGGCCCAGTTGGTAAACGGTTTGAGGAACCGATCGTCCACTGGCGCGGTTGAAGGTTCTGGCACAACCATCACGCCAATGGTCCCTAGATAGAGTATCGCGAGCAGAATCGTCAAACCGACACGGCCTCGCCAGTCTGCTAATAGCACTTTGGCAGGTACAATAACCGACTCAGTAACAAACCGACGATACCGTTCAGTCTTGTTTGGTGTCTCTTGTAGATATTGCTCTGTATCGAGGATGAACTCTTTCTCGGAGCCTGCACTTTCGGAATTGTCTTTTCCAGTCGCTTGCGATGGGAGCGTACTAAGCCGAGCACGGATCTTGGTGATCAATTCGCCAGCTGAAACGACGTTGGAGTACGTCTCGCGTTCACCTTCACTGCCGGTCCGTGGGTCAATCAATCCGTACGTAAGATCCGCAATGAAGATTCCAACAATAACTGCAATTGCAATTACCATAAACGTACCCATCATTAATGGGTAGTCACGTGCCTCGATTCCCTTGAACAGGTAGAACCCAATTCCTTGATATCGGAAGATTTCTTCTAAAATCACGGACCCGCCGAACACTGCACCAATAGAGAGAACTAAATGAGTATACATTGGAAGGATTGCATTACGACCAACGTACCTGAGTGCAATTCGTCTTGAGGAAAGCCCTCGAAGGCGACCTACATGGAGATAATCCTTTCCAAGGATCTGGATGCTGTTCCCACGCATCCCCAAAGCATAGCCACCTGCCCAAGTAAGGATAATCGACAGGATTGGTAACAGAGCATGATAAAGAACGCTCACCAAGAATGCTACAGTCCAGCCTGGTTCGAGGGCTTCCCCGTACCGACCGCCTGTTGGGAAGATACCCCAATAATATCCCAGATAAAAGACGAACACTAGCGCGAATATATAATACGGAACCGACTGAGTGAAGATTGCGCCCAGAGACAATGACGAGTCGAATCGCGTACCCTCCTTATACGCCATGATGGCACCGAGAGAGATCCCCACGATGAATGCCAATGAAATTGAGATGGACATAATGAAAATTGTCCAAGGCAATGCCTCCGCGATGATTTCCGAAACCGGAGACCCAGTCGAAAGCGAAAATCCGAGATCCCCCTGTACGAGCGAGGACATGTAGTTGATATAACGCTCGTGTAGTGGTAACTGAGGATTGATATTTAAGTATTTTTTCATAAGTTCGATCTGTTGGGCCATATTTGGACGTCCCCGAAGTTGTGCCCGGAGATACGTGAGAGGCCCACCAGGTAGTTTCTGTACGAGAACAAAAGCGAGATTGACAACGATGAAAATTGTCAAGACTGCCTGAAGAATTCTCTTTACTATCCACTTTGGTATCATCTGTACCTATTAGTCACGACTCTATGTAATAAAAATGGCGGAACGAGGTATGATCCCATATCACGAAATCGCACGGCGACTGTGGAATGAAGGATGGAGTATCCTTGGTGTTTATTTATACGGAATTGGCTAACCTGCACACTGAGAATGACGTCCAACGATCACACGAATATTCAAACGACCAACGTATAGTGATATTCCAGATAGTAGCGTTCCCAACTCACCTTGGAAAGCACTTCGACAGTGCGTCACACCCTAGTTCGTAGCTTTCATTTCTCCAGTCTTAGCTAGATGAATGAATGGAATATTCGTTTTGAGATTACCATTCCCTGACTCAGGGTACGACCACATATCACGAGTGATAAAGTGCTGATTTCGTTTCTCCGTCGAATTCATGTACGGACGAACCTGATTGACAGTCCAGGCAAGTTCTTTGATGATCTTCTTTGCTTTGCTCTTTTTGGATGTCTTTGAAAGTGTACGAAGCTTCTCAGTGACATTAATCGTCTGTAAGTTCCCATTCGCGTTACCGATTGGCATTGGAACTTCGTACTTATCTATGTCTGGCCGCCAGAAAGCCGGTTCACCGACAGTACCAATGCAGGGTTGTAAGTTGAAGTACGGGTGGGCGAAGCCGACCTGACCCCAGTTTCCGGCAAGAGCCATTTCGAAGTCGTTGTCAGTCAACACCGGCCCAAAGAACTCCGAATCTTCTACAATGACCGATTCGGACTGTATTCCAAAGTTGTTGAGTTGCTCGGGGACATTTCCGAAGACGGAATGTGACGAGGTCCAACTGCCCGTCATTTTGAACGGAATGTTAACTAGTTTGTTATCGGGAGTGTACCATTGGCCGTCATTCTTCTGGAATCCTGCGCCTTTGAGCAGTTGCGTTGCCTTGTCGATCTTTGGTCCAGGACCGTAGGCTTCAAAGTCACCTGCAACATCGTTGATATAGTCTTCAATGGCCGTATTGCAAAGGCCACACTGAGGAGAGACGGTCGTTGACGCGGCACGAAGAGACTTATACTGTTTTGCGTCAAACATATAAGAAATGGCCTTTCGAAGCGTTTGACCGTAATCAACATCCATCCCGACAAACTCACCCTTCGGACTAAATGCCATCATACTCCCCTCGAAAGCAGGAACTCGGATAACATCCCAGTGATCCGGAAGTTGATTGACGATATTGTTTGGGAACTGTCGGTGATCAACTGCATCGACCTGATCACCGATGGCAGCTTGGTGCATCCCCGTCTCTTTCGGGAAGAAGGTCGCCTTCAGCTTCGCCCAGTTGATATTGTCGGCAGCGGCATAATCCTCAAATCGCTCGAAAATGATTGCATCATTAGTCGTTTCAGACATCTTGAACGGACCGTTCCCTACTGGCTCGTCCAACTGGAACTCTTGTAGAGAATTAATTGCTTCATCGCTTCCGTCTGTTTGCTCAAGTTCTTTGAGGAATTTCCCATAGATCGATTTCTTGGCATAGATCATCCGATCCATGAACGACGGCCACGCCACGTCCGGGTTGACATTACTAACTGAGATCTCAACAGTGTAATCATCAGATGCGTTGACTTCCTCAGTGAAGTTCCACATCGGTGCTTCGAGATATTTGTCGATGCGGTATTGGGTGACAAGGTCCTGGGCGGTGAGATCGTCTCCGTTATGCCAGACGTAGTCATCCCGAAGCTTGAGCGTGATCGTATTCCCGTCGATACCGAAATCTTCGGCAATCATCGGCGACCATTCATTCTGTCCTTGTTTGAATCGAGCGGGGGTATCGTATACCCACCAACTAGTCTGATCTGGGGTTGTATCTGTTTGTGGATTGAACAGATTCCAATTTACATTCGACCAGTCGGTTTCTGAGGGCACATGGAATGTCCGATTGAAAATCCCATTTTCATTCTTCCCACCCCCACCTTCGGCGTTATTACTACCTCCATTCCCCTGACAACCTGCAAGCATGATCGATCCTGTAATTCCAACCGTCTGAATGAATCTTCGACGGTTGATTATCTTGTCAGCTTTTGACATACACTTTATCTGGAGAGTACATCCACTTATATCTTTTTGTTATGTATTAGGATAGTCAACCGAGGTTAGTACTCTGAACTGTTCAGACAGCACGCCTCCGGACCGATGTGGAACCGTAGAAGTAGAAGCAACACATCGATCATCCGATGTCTACCGGAACCATAAGAACGTATCCACACTAATACCCCAATAGCTATGCTGTCACATCCAAATCAGTACGACGATGGTCGCAAATTCCTTTGACCGCAAATTCGGGACACGGACGCGATTGGTCGGTGCAGGGCATCTCTTCGCCGCCGGAATCGTTCACGCAGGAAGTGCAATTTGGATCCTTACCTCCTACCGTCCCGGTGTTGCGATGGATCTACTGACCAAATATTTGATCAGCAAAACGAATGAGACAGCAGTGCTCGAGGCAGGGCAATGGCTTGGCGTACTCTCTTCCGAGACAGTTGTCGCGGTAGCTGGTTGCTTCCTCCTTCTCGCGTTCATACAATTCGTGACGGCGCTAGCTATCCGTGACGGGAAGCGTTGGTGGTGGTGTCTCTGTGGTACGCTCGCCGGCATCTCCACTATCATATTATTCCCGTTGGTCTTTGTCAGCGCCACGCTCATATATCTCAGTAGAGATACCTTTAAGTCATATTCGCAGGCGTAAATGAGCGACGTTCTACAATACGATCTCCCTGAATCACAAGCCGTTGGCCAACGCGATAGTCACGAAACGTCACTGTGTCGCCCGAAGGATATTCAATACGGACAACTTCAGCGCGTTCAACGTCGCCAACGCCGATATGGAGCATCCGACTGTCCTGCGAAAGAAAGTCAGCCTTGGCCGTCACACGTTCATGATAGGTTCCGCTCTGTGTGATGACTGTAACCTTCGTTCCCAGTACTGTTTTTCCGTTATTCGGCCGGACAGTCAACTGCAATGCATTGCCTTCTCTTGCATCGTTCCGATACAGCCGTGACTGTCCATTCACGTTTGCGACGAGGAGATCAGCATCGCCATCGACGTCGAAGTCATACTGACCAACACCACGTCCATCGGTCTTCTCAAAACCAACGTCCGGTGCAGATCTGGCTTCGAACTTCATACTGCCGATGCGCTCGAAGATGCGAGACTGGGCAAAGCGATCGAACGCGTCTCCCCATCGGTCTTGAACCTCTTCGGGGACGAACTGCTTTCGGGTCGTATGGAACAGATCTTGGTCGCCGTCGTTATCTAAGTCTTCCAACACCGCCGCCCACCCCCACCGACCGTTCCGGACCTCCCACTCAGAAGCCTGATCAGTGAAGTTGCCGTCGCCATCGTTAATGAGGAGATTGTTGCCGATGGAGCCACTCGTGATTACCCCAAGGCTGTCGAGGCGGCTACGTATATCGCGCGTCCAATAGATGTTGCTGACGAAGATGTCCATGTCACCATCTCCGTCGACGTCATCCACCTCTGAGGCCATCCCGTTTCGGTTAGTGTTTGGAATCTCGCGCGATGAAAAAGTGCCATCGCCTTGATTGACGTAGAGGATATCGTGGTGGAAGTCATTGGCCACATGAACGTCGGGTTTCCCGTCGCCAGTGAAGTCGACGAAACTCGCTGACAGACTCCAATGCGCACCATCGAGACCAGCGTCGGTCACACGCTCGAAGGACGACGTACAGGTCCCACGAAATAGGAAATTGGGCTTCCCGTTGTCGGTCGTCTGATTGGGCTGTATTCGTGCTGGTCGAGAGTGTATCCAATCGCCATTCTGCGTGACGAAGATGTCTGTACAGCCGTCACCGTTGTAATCCGCGGCAGTGACAGCGACTGGAACCTCAATTCGTGCATCGAACGCGTCGGGTTGTGGTACGAACGAATCTCCATTGTTGTGTAGGAGAATCGGTTCACCGTGCATTGGATTGAGGACAAGATCTTCACGACCGTCGTTGTTGTAGTCGACGAACAGCGCCGACCGGTAGACCGCACTATCGTTCAGAGCCGGCAACGCGTTTGAATGGACGAATTTGTCGCCTGTGTTCCGGAATAGCATCGGACGCTTGCCGCCCACTAGGAGGACGTCACCCCGCAAATCACCGTTGTAATCTGTGACATAGACTCCTGATCGCCCCATTGTTCCCTGCGTTCCGTTGAGTTTTCGAACCGCCTCGTAGCTCAGGCTACGATTCTTTGCGACGTCCGTGAAGGCCAGCCGTGTCTCCTGCGATGTGTTTGGTGTGTTTATATCGGACGCGTTCGCCGAGCCGTCCACGAGTTCGGGCCCAAAAATCATCGCGGCAGGCACAAGATACATCAATGCGCCTATAAGGACGACTGTAGCTACGACAGCTCCTTCACGTCTCATCCGAGATAGTTCAGGAGACGACCAACATAAACCTATGGGACGCACACGTGGCCATCGACATCGAACGGTTGCGGAGCTGCTAGAGGACGAACAGTACACTCGGTATGAAGATAGTTCCAAAAGCACAACTCACGATCGTCTCTGTGAGCGATAGGTTGATAACCATCAGTTCAAATGGAATGTTATGAGAAAACATGGCTCAGAGAGGGGACTCACTCGGCGAGGGCTACTTCGGGCTGCCCTCGCAGTGGGGAGTACGGCTGGTCTGTCCGCGTGTATGGAGATCACTGGAGGGTTAGACGTTCCGACAGGTCCCTCGGACCTCTCGACATACCCTGCTTCGCAGCATGCATGGAACGATGCTCTTGTGACTGACTCACATGGAAACACAGTCGCGCCACATTATCAACTGCTCTTGTTTCTGGAGTACAAGGGGAGTATCCCGCCGACGGAGGCAGAGCGAGCGGCAGTTGAGTCTTGTCTTGCGAGCGTTGATCGCGCGTTCCAACGCGGCACTGGTGGCAGCCCGGACGCGCTCAGTCTCAACGGTCTGCTCGGACTGATAGGCTACACGCCGGATTACTTCGCGCGATTCGACCGCTCGTTCACAACCGAAGTCGACCTATCCACGCCAGAGCAAGTGCTCAAAGCAGTTGGTGAAGACGAGTCAAAGGCAGATCACTACGACGCGGTTGCCCTCCTAACAAGCGATCGAGTCGAGGTGTTACTTGCCGCTGAGCAGGCAATGCGTGGCAATAGAGACCAACTCAATGGTGTTCCGGTCAGTTCATCACTCACAGATGTATTTGCCATCGCTGCACGACGCACTGGATTCAAGGGACCAGGTCTGGTCAGTAGTCGACTCTCGGACGAGGTAGATATCGATGCCGTTAACGAGCAGTCACCGTCTGCGATGGGCTACAAATCTGGATTCTCTGACAATCAAGCGTCCGAGAAGCGTGTGACTATCAAGACAGGGCCGTTTGCGGGCGGCACAACGCTCCACGTCTCCGAGCTCGTGCTGGATCTCGAGGCATGGTACAATCGCTCGGAAGGGGATCGTGTTCATCGGATGTTCAGTCCACAGCACAGTCCGGAGTCGGTCGGTGAGGTTGGGAGGTTTCTTGCCAACGACAGCCGCATTAACGAGACGATCGCTCAGTCTACCGAGGCGGATGCGGAGCAATACGGGGTTGTCGGCCATACGCAGAAAGTGGCTCGCGCCCGCGACTCGAACTTTGAACCTCGTATCCTTCGCCGTTCAGAGGCTATCAGCGCAGAGACCGGACGTGCAGCGCTTAACTTCACCTCAATACAACGCGCGATGACTGATTTCGTTGAAACTCGACAGGCGATGAGTTTCGTCGACACTGACGCTGACAGTGATCACACTACACCTCAGTGTCCAGCCCATCAACAATCTACCTCAAATGGGTGCCCAGCAAAGAACGGTATTCTCCAGTTTGTCGAGACCGAACACCGAGCGAACTTCCTCGTCCCACAGCGCCAACGCCGTGCGCTCCCGGAACCGCAGTAACTGCACTGGTTACACGAAGAATCATAATAGTGGATTCCGTGGTTACTATTGTGAAGTTAGCACTGTCGACACTTGGCTGTCCAGAATGGGATATTGAACAGATCTGCAGCGTCGGACGCGAGGTTGGATACGACGGCATTGACTTTCGCGGCTATCAAGAGCAACTAGACGTCACACGTCACCCACTATTTGCCGAGCAATCCGATACAACTGCGTCGAAGATCGCACATATGGGACTGAGAACAAGTGCGTTTAGTTCAAGCATTCGACTTTGTGACGCCGATGCACGAGAAGCGAACGTGACAGAGGCCGAACGTCTCGTCGAAGTCGCCACTGCATTCGATGCTGACCGAATCCGCGTCTTCGGCGGCGGCGATAGCGATCGGTCAACCGACGAACTCGCTCGCATCGGCGGCGATACGATGAATGCGATTCTCGATATCGACGGTGCGAGCGACCTCAGATGGATGGTCGAAACACACGACGAATGGACATCGTCACAGGACTGCCGACGCTTACTTGACGAACTTCCCGAAGAGCACACCGGAATTCTCTGGGACGCAGCACACACGATTCGCCTCGCTGATGAGACGCCCACCGAGACCCTTGACATTCTCGGCGATCGCATCGAGTATGTCCACATAAAAGACGCTGTGCTTGATATGTCCCACGACGATGCGACAGACGACGGCTACGTATACACCCTCCCCGGCACCGGCGACTTACCGATGAACGACGTCATCGCCGCACTCCACGATGACGGCTATGATGGTTGGTTGGCGTACGAACACGAGAAGCGCTGGCATCCATCGATACCGGAACCCGAAGAGGCGTTCCCGGCGTTCGTGGACTGGTTCCGTTCTCTTGAGTGAGGAAGCGCTGAGGACGAGAGAACGGTCACAGCAACGGTCCAGTTATCAACCGACCGTGTAAATGAGAGCAAGCGGCATGAAACCAATTGAAATCATTCTTCGGAATAGCGGACTGGTCGCAATTCCTGTCTGCTTGATGTGCTCAACGATTGTTCCATCGCGTTCCATCCAAACGTTGAGCTTTCGCCACTGGTTCAGTCACACAGTAGCCACCACTACGTCCTCACTTGAATAGTACCACCGTTGTAGTTGCGAACGCTTATCACAGTTCGAAATCATCTTCCGTGCATGAATCCCGTTGGCGACCAGCCATTACAATCGAGAGACGACTTTCAGCAAGCGGCCGTGAAACTGTTCAAGCCACTTCGAGCACACTTCAGTCCTGGTAGGGCGCGGGTCAATCCGGGCGGAACGGGCACGAGTTTCCCGGATGTCGCAGTCGGGCTCGAAGGATTCGCACGCCCGCTCTGGGGGCTGGCCCCACTCGCCGCGGGCGGTGGCGATTTTGACCACTGGTCGCTATTTCGAACAGGGATTCGTAATGGGACTGATCCCTCACATCCAGAGTATTGGCTTCCGTCTGGAGATTACGACCAGAAGCACGTCGAGATGGCAGCCGTCGGTGTCGGATTGGCGCTTGCACCCGACGAATTGTGGGACCCACTCAGCGCAGAAACACAGCAAAATCTCGTTGAGGCATTGAATCAGGCGAACGACGCGAGCCTCTACGAATGTAACTGGAAGTTCTTCCGCGTGCTCGCCACGCTGGGTCTCCGGTCAGTCAATGCTGATCACGACTGGGAGCGGACGCAGGAAACCCTCAACACACTGGAGTCGTTCTACCTCGATAACGGGTGGTATTCGGACGGGCCAGCCGATGAACGTCCCTGTGACCACTATATCGCGTGGTCGATGCACTGTTACGGCCTTATCTACGCCTCCCTCGCAGCTGACGATGATCCAAAGCGCGCCGATCGATTCAGAGAGCGCGCTCGTCAATTTGCGAAACAGTACAAACACTGGTTCCACCAGAGTGGTGCAGGACTCCCATTCGGGCGCAGTCTTACATACCGTACCGCGCAGGCGGCCTTTTGGGGATCACTCGCGCTCGCCGACGTGGAGGCACTGCCCTGGGGCGAAATCCGAGGATTGTGGGCGCGCAACATCCGCTGGTGGCTTGACCAACCAATCTTCACTAACGATGGCGTGTTGAGCATCGGGTATCGCTATCCGAACCTGAAGATGAGCGAGTCCTACAACTCGCCAAGTTCACCGTACTGGGCGATGAAGGCCTTCCTCCCGCTTGCGCTGCCGGCCGATCATCCGTTTTGGGAAGCCGACGAGCGACCACTCTCCGCTGTCGACGAGCTGACGGTCCAACCCGAACCAAAGATGATTATCTGCCGCGATGATGAGGCGGGTCACCATTACGCGCTCACTGCGGGGCAGAACAGCCAGTATTTGGAGAAGTATTCGAAGATAACGTACTCAACGGAATTCGGCTTCGGCATCTGCACGCGGGCACAGGGTCTTGCTGGCTCGGCCCACGACGGTGCGCTCGTCCTCAGTGAAGACGAGTCTCACTACCGCCTGAGGCTTACTGTCGAGGACGCCACCGTTGACGGGACGACACTCTACTCTCGCTGGGATGCGTGGGACGATGTGACTGTCGACACGTGGGTCGCTCCTGCACTTCCGTGGCACGTGCGCATCCACCGTATCGACACCAGTCGCCGACTCCACAGCGGAGAGGGTGGCTTCGCACTTGACCGGAGTGGTAACGAGGACCCTGACGCCTTCGAGCACACCGAGTCGCTAGGAAGAGCGTTTGTGCAGTATCCTGCTGGAACTGGCGGGATTCGAGATCTCCGTGGGGATCGTTCTGGTTGCGTCGTCAATCAGGACCCAAACACAAACGTCTGCTATCCACGGACGGTCGTGCCAACGTTGACCGGCACGCACGACCCAGGAATCCACTGGATCGCAACAGCAGTCACTGCCGCGAGTGCAGATCACGATGAGCAATGGGATCGCCCTCCGGTACTCACCACCAGCGGTGACACTGCCGTCGTTACGGACGCGGCAGGCGAGACGATTCTCCGATGTGACGCTGACGCACCGGGGCCGCTTGATGCGTTTACCGTCTAGTGATCGGCTATCGAAGGATCGGTTTGCTCGACGGTGAAACGTTTCATACGAGGTTGCGAAATTTTCGAATCCAAGTTTCATACGCGTGTTCACCATGAGTAGACCTCATTGAAGAGAACACGTTGTTTACTCTCATCTTAGTTGCATAATTTTAGAGTTTAAATAAACTGCTTCAGTACAATCTCTATTATATCTATACCTTCACAAACCCCAGGGAATTTATGTTCCACATAGAGGAATAGTACGTAACCTTCCTTCGATATCGGGTTGTAACTCTCTACGAGCAGTACAACGCTATATCACCAGTGTATGCATTACACTATTAGTGCTGTAAACCTCCCGAGGAAATGCTTCTTTAGAAGTGTGTCAGCAGCGAATTTTCCCACATAGGGGAACGGTACTACGTGAAAATATAGAGTGTGTTCGGTGACTCTTGGATACAGCAATTGCCATCACCGAATCACTCCATATACAATAGTATGGCTACGGGAATCTGCCGATGTCTCGGTAGATAAGAGGCACGCCGCTGTTCATTTGTTCAAATTCTATACATTGCGTTTGATTCGGAGCAGATAGCGACTCGTGATTTTGCGGGGGATATCTGTACTCTTCGCCAGCTTATAGAGACTGAATTCGTCGTTTGGTGTAATCAACGCACGAGAGCAACGCCCTCGTCACCGCTCTTGTCGAGGTGATTTCGATCTGTTCTTTATTGGTCGTCTCTCTTGTTTCTCATAGAGGAACAATAATACACGATTGAAATAATAAGGGACTTGCTGGGACTTATGAATGATACTTCACACATTCCGATAGATCTATTGTGTATGCAATTCCAGCATGGGTATGCCAAGTCAGAGAGACAGTGGCAGGAGAAGTGCACAGACTGCAGGAACTTCAGTAGGAGATCCCGTCTTGTTCACAAACCGTGGTGCAAGACATGCAGTAACAGGGAATCATGGGAAGCAAGCTGAATATGTGGAAAGTGAAGACACCACCTTCGTTGTTATCAGAGGTGACCTTGGTAATCAGTACGCCTTGAAATATGACCACGAAACTGGAAAGAGATCTCCTCACTATCAAATTGACTTCGACCACCTAGCTGATAACCGACATGCGACGCCATCGATGGCAATCGACGACGATGGTATTATCCACGTCTTCTATAGTTCGCACAACAGCCCTCACTACTATTCTCGGTCGGAGAATCCATATGATATCTCCTCTTGGGAACAGATGGGTCCAATGACTGCTGTCCCTGAGGGAACATATCCGATTCCTCTCGTGTATGACAATGATGTGTATGTACTCTATCGATCAGGAGGATATGGTGACGGAACTAGTACGCACGGCGATACGTATCCTGCCCACGAGTTTGCAACGATTATCCGTTCGGAAGATGGCGGAGACTCGTGGGAAGACCTTGGTCCGGTGATCGATGTCACAGAACATCACGAAGACTGTGCAGACGCATACATCACCGACTTCGACGAGTATGATGGCAAGTTCCACATTTCGTGGTTTGTCGCAAACGGTGACAATCATGATGATTATCACTCAGATGCATATCATGCGTATTACGACCCAGAGACCCAGAAGATGTATGATCTAAATGATCGTTGTTACGGTGAGACGGTTTCGTGGCCGCAACGTGCTGAGGGGGACGTTCGGGTCTTCGATGGGGAGTATGTTACGCCGGTTAAGCATGCGTTCGATGGAGACAGTATGTATGTTTTATTCGGTGCTGAGCATGACGAAAGAGAAGAGGTACAATACTATTTCTCAACGTATCAAGATGGATGGGAAGCAGAAGAAATCCCCGGGGCTAGTTGTAATTACAAATGGAAGAAATGCGATATCCGTGTCTCTGAGGAAGGTAACGTCGAAGCTCATCTAATTACCGACGACGACGGTGTGCTTCACCTCGAGAATGGTCGACGCCATAGCGTTGGAAACTATGACGTATACGTACGAGACGATACCGACGAGTGGGAGCGAACCCGGTTGATTGAACGGTATTTCCACGAAGGAGTTTCGGTAGTTCGTGAGGGCGCAGAGAACGTCGTTGTTGTCCGCAACGGGCTAGATGAATTCGCAGCACTTGGCGCAGAATATACTCCGATGGACGATTCGCGTCAGCGACCGATGGCCAGTGTCTGGGCAGTTGGGAGTGTTGACATCAGTTCCGCGTTACAATATGTTAATGACTCACCAAAGACGGTTGCTCAGCGTCATCGTTTCTCTGAACAGCCCTCACAGTTCAACCATGGTACTGGAGACGAGGGGTGGCTTCAGTTGTTGGAATTCGCCGGAGCTGGCTACAGTAGCATGTTTGGGTTGGGAATCTTTGCTCCCGAGAACAAACTTCATCTCCTTGGTCACGAAGAGTGGACAGACAGTGTTTCATTGTCTATCCGCAATACAGCAGAAGATGTTGTAACAATTAATCAGGATGGCACAGCAACCTTGGGGAACAATGGCATTGTGTATCCAAAAAAGAACGTTGCCGACGGCGGCTATGTCGGTGCTCGAGATGGAGAGATGGTACAGAATGACACCACAGAAAACGAGAACCCAGAGGGGCTCTGGCGGTGGGACGAATCAATGGGAGCTTGGAAATTAGAACGAGACCCAGAAACGACAATTTCCCCACGTCAAGAGTAATCTCAGCTTGATCTCTTCACGTGTCTAAAGACACGCGTTGGGCAGTCCCGTTTTATTTGGCAAAACACACCATCACATAATGAACATCGTAATCAGGAATCTTGGTTGCCGGTGAAAATTACGAGTCGAAAAAAGACGTCAGTAGCACGCAGAGCGTACTGATCGGCGATCTGTAATACCAATCCCAACCAAGCAGTGGTTGGTACTGAATCTACAGATACGCAACGAATGTGTCTCGGGCTTGACTCCGAGTGATCTACAGAGCCAACGATCAATCAATCAACTCAAATCAGTTTGTGACTGCTGCTTCCTGTATCTGGTTATAATACTTCTCTGTACGTTTTTTATCTTCACTTGAGAGTTCAACAAGTGGCTCACGTACTGGTCCACCATACTGACCTGCAAGTTCCATTCCATACTTCACAGCAGGTACGTTATTCGCATTCTTGAGTGAGTTGTTGGTGCCAGTTTCTTCGCGAAGATTTTCATACGGTCGGAGAATATCGCGGATAGTACGAGCACGCTCCCAGTCTTTCTTCTCGATTGCGTTGCTGAGTTCCAACACCGCTTTTGGGACAAAGTTACCAATGCCAGTAGTGTATCCCTGTGCACCTTCAAGCGCGAAAGCTGGTGCGTAGCGCTCGGCAATTCCGTTGAGCCAAACCAGATCTTTCGGGGTGTCTGAAACAGTTTGTGAGAAGTTTTTGATGTCGTTGACAGCGTACTTGATCGCAACTACGTTGTCCAATTTCGAAACCTCGGCCAACACTTTATCCGATACCGTAGGTCCACGCTTATATAGGACAAGCCCAAGATCTGTGTTTTCTGCGAGGGTCGTATAGTAATCGATCAGACCTTGTTCGTGGATATAGGTATGGCGTGGATACATGATCATCGCTGCATCAGCACCAATCTGCTCATACTGATCAATTAGTTTGGTTGCAGTCTTTGTACTTCCTCCTGCACCACCGATGATGGTGGACTTCTCGCTGGTAGCCTCAACGTGTGTAGCGACAACCTCCACGCGTTCGTTGTGTGAAAGCGAATAATATTCACCGGTGTTTCCACAGGGGATGAATATCTGTGCACCCGCCCTCTCAAGCGTCTGAAGATTGTCAGCCAGTTCATCGTGTAGAACTTCTTCTCGATCTATGCTAAATGGTGTTGCCGTCGTGAAAGGTACACCTTGAAGCTGCTGTTTGACTTCTCCGTTATCCATCGTATTCATGTTGTTCTAATAGTTTATAAAAATACCTGTGCGAGTTATTCTCACTCAAGTCACCACAATTCCATTCCCTGGACATAAAATCACATAATATTCATTACAATACTAGTCAATATAGCAAATGTTACCACACCTATCTTACTTGTGGACACTTGATGATCTTCACTATCCAAGCGATTATTGGGTATCGAGTTTGTATTGAGGCACAATGATCTACGCAGAACCGACTAATTCGACGTATCTAACTTGATGATATTTCAGAACACAACTATTCAGGAGTCAATACAAATGACGGGACACACAATCTCCTGATCGGGGTATTGTATTGATTGAGGCATCGTATACCACAAGGTGATGCGATTACCATCAAAGGTCGAGATTGATGTTCGGTTCAACGGCTTGCTGTATGGTGATGGAGCTGCCGTATGGATTCGTTGGTATATCGGGTTCAGATACCACAGACGCTAACGCATTATATTCTATCCTAAACATCACAAAACACCGCAATAATTAGTTAAAATATATAATTCTCGAGTCTACTCCGATATGTGAGACTTATTTGTCTAAGAAAATTTCGAGTTGAGTTGAATTATATTTGCAGTTCGAGTCACAATCTCGGGAAGCTCAGTTTCATATCGATCTCCCTTGATTCGACTCGATGGTCCAGATAAACTCACAGCACCGAGCATAATGCCATCTTCAATAACGGGTGCTGCGACACAGTGAAGTCCCATCACATTCTCCTCTCTGTCGAATGCAAAGCCTCGTTCCCGTATCTCTTCAAGTTCGTTAAATAGTGCCTCTCTGGTAGTGATTGTATTCTTCGTCTTCTTTGGAAGACCTCGTCGAGCGAGTATCTCATTAACTCGATCTTGAGACATCTGTGAGAGAATCGATTTACCCAGGGAGGTGGAATGAAGATATTCTCGAGTACCGATATGTGAGGAGGTTTCTACACCTTGTTCTCCCTTTGACTTATACAGGTACACAATTCTCCCATGCTCTTCTGTTGCGAACTGTGCGACTTCTCCTGTTTCTTTGGCAAGAGTCTTCACTTCTTTTTTGATAACGTCATAATTCTCAATTTGACCACTTACATGGTGTGAAATATCAAGGTATCGTAGACTCAGTTGGTACGACGTACCCTTTTTAATTATATACTCTTGCTCAAGTAAGGTCGACATCTGGCGATGAATTGTACTCTTCGAATAGTTAGTTTCATTCGCCAATTCAGTGATTCCTGCTCCACCGACCTGCTGAAGGGTCTCAAGTAGCTCACAAGCAATCCTTACAGACCTGAGTGTATTCTTATTTCCTTTTCCCATAGAAGGTATTCGGAAATCAATACTATAAATATTGTTCTTCTATGAGGAATAGATGCGTTGGGAGAGTCACCAGTGATAGGACACCATTTCATCTCCGCAGTCAACACATAGAACCAGTTGTCTACGCACGTAGAGCATTGGATGATTAACTCTTTGAAAAAGGTCCAATAATCACAAATTAGGAGCAACTATAACAGTGTAGACAGTATGTTCGTTCCATATGAGGGAACATTAGTGATGGACAAACAGATGATTACAATGTTGTCATTGGAACGAGCTGGTGCTTGTCGAAGTTGTCTGGGAAGGCGAGATCGATGGGACAGCAAGACGCATGCCTTGACGAATCGCTATTGAACTTATCTCTGTTCGGCCTCCTCCTAAAATAGTGGAATCGATACCGCCGCTGCACTTCAATTCATAGCAAGTCTCTCCAACTAACTTCACGTGTCGAAGATCACTCCCAAATCATTACGGTTCCAGTCCGGTCGGAGCAAGCGCTCCACCTTCACAAGCTTCTAAATCCTCCGCTCGATCCGTCTAACGGACGCCTCAGAGTACCGAAACGTCCTGAACTCGGCCTGATTGTAACTGAAAAGCAGTTAAATTGTGCCGACTGAACTGACACTCGTCACTGTTCTTCTTCCGGTACCGGATTGATATCGCCCGATTGAACCATCGATTCGAGCGGATTGTCATCGATGGTCAGTGGGAAGTCAACGCGGCTCCGTTGACGCACTGACTCCCACGCTCCGAAGATGATCTTGGTGACGGCCAGTGCACGTCGGGCCGAAATTTCTGGTACTTCACCGGTATCAAGACAGTTGATTACGTGGTCGATCGCCAGTTTGACACCATCACAGTGTTCATCTTCCGATTTGAACATCTGCCAGTCCTCGTCGCCAGATCGGCGGATGCGGTAACCCGTTTCTCCGGCAGGATGTACTTCGATAGTTCCGTCCGTTCCGATAATACGGTTTCTCGCGCCGATCATTTCTTCACCGACTCCAGTGGAGATCAATCCATGGACACCGTTTTCGTAGGCCCACACAGCCAACCCGTGGTTTTCGTTGTGAGCACCATACTTGATGTGTTCTGTCCGGTAATCGAGTCCACCAAGCACCCACTCGGACGAGCACTCGTCGTTGTAGAAGTTCGCAAGGTCAATGTAATGGGTACCGTTGTCTAGCAGTTCGCCGCAGGATACTTCCAGTCGCTGGAGCTCTCCGATTTCGCCGTTTTCGATCCGCTCTTTTGGTTCACGCCAGTCGGAGACGAACCGACGCTGATGGTTAAATGTTAATTGAATACTATTTTTTGCCGCCTCTTGCGCCATGCGACGGGCATCCTCCCATGTCGTCGCCATAGGCTTCTCACAGTGTATCGCTTTGAGGATACCACTACGGATGCAGTCGAGAACGATCGGAGCGTGTGTCGGAACCGGAGTACAGACACTCACGATGTCCGGTTCGATTTCACGAAGCATTTCGTTGTAATCTTCGAAAATCAAGTTGGTGTCGATATCGAACTCCTGAGCGAATGCTTCTGCGTTCTCGCGAACGAGATCCGCGCACGAAACGATTTCACACCGATCATCGTCTCGATATCCCGGCGCGTGGCGGTATGCCATTGCTGCACTTTCTCCCCAGACGGGGTTGTCGGGTTCCGGTCCAGTACCAATAAAGGCAATTCTATAACCCACGATAACATCATTGAAGAGCGGTACTATAATAATTGTGGTAGCTAGAGTACATCGGAAGTCTTCGATGACAGTAGCCGCTGAATAGACTCACGCAGCCGAGAGGTTGTTCATTCATCTACTAAATTGGCTTCTCATGCGGATGGCCACAATGTATAGTACACACTGCAATTAACGCAGTGTTCGAGAACGGGGTGAGTCGATTCCACAGCGTATTGAACAAGTGGTCGAATTGAGTCTTCATTGTCAGACGACATTCCGTGACGCTCATCGAAGAGCATGGCAATCGGATACATTTAACCCACATGAACGTCGTTGATAGCTCCGATACTTTCCTATCGATAAGCTGTGAAGCGGTTCCTGTATCCCGGTAGCGGTTCTTTCTACGCTAATAATATCTCGAGCTCGTACTCGTCAACGATCTCGAGAACCGACTCGGCTATCTCTCTTTCCCGTTCCTCGCCGGTGAACGAGTTCTTTGGACCAGTAACACTAAATGCACCGATGATATTACCCGACCGCTCGGTTGCTGCTGCGCCGATTGCGTGAAGACCTTTGATATTTTCGCCGTGGTTAACGGCGTACCCATTCTCTCGAGCTTCCTCTAACTCACTAAACAACTTCTCACGGTCAGTGATCGTGCGCTCAGTTTCCTGTGGCATCCCCCACTTGTCAAGAATTTGTTCCACCCTAGGTGATGGATGCTCTGCGAGGATAGCTTTACCAACAGCGGTGTTGTGAAGATATAACCGATTTCCGAGGTTTTCGTGTGTCCATCTCATTTTACTTCCGGACGCGGTATGAATAAAGACGGCTCGACCAGCCATCTCGATGACGAAAATTGACCGAAAGCCGATTTCATCGAACAGTTTTTTTGTGAATTCACGAGCCTGTATAAACTCTTCTCTGCGCGTTCGGACTTTACTACCAAGTCGAAGTAGCTCAGAGCCGAGAAAATAGATTCCCCCACGTTTGAATACGAACTGTTCCGCCTCAAGTGTCGCGAGATGACCGTGAATAGTGCTTGTCGGTGCATCCATTTGTTCTGCGATTTCAGCTACCCGTGCCCCATCAGCTTCCGAGAGTAACTTGAGAATTTTCATCGACATTGTCGTTGTTTTCAATGTTTTCCGAGTGTCATCATTTGGCATAGGCTATCTGACCGACCCCATACTTATAAAATTCACTATGCTCGAATCGCTCAGTCGATATCTGTTCAAGAGTTTACTGAGAGATGCGGGCTTCGCTTTGATTGCTTCGAGGTCGCTTTGCTAATTGTGTGAACGCTGTGGCTTCCCGTTAGGGATCATTGAGATCTGATTTCTAAGACCAAGCCCGATAGGGGGAATCTATCTCAACTGGTGGAATTCAGGTCCCTACTTCGACCCATTCATCAGTTTCGCCAGACTCATAGGCTGCGTCCAAAACGCGTAGTAATTGGACTGCATCATTAACCGTAGCTGGAAAGTCACCTGTCTCATATCCCGCAAAGTACGCTTCAAAGTAATCCTGCACGAAGTCACCCCAAGCAGGGAATCGGTCATACGTGAACTCGAAGTTGATCGTCCGTTTCGGTGCACCGGACCAATCCGGGTTGTCTGAAATAAATTCAACAGGAAGTGTGGACTCGTTCTGGAGTGAATCGTGGTGGACGGGAGTGAGCGCCTGTGCTTGAGTCCCGTAGAGACCTAAGTGAGTGTCTTTGCCACGGCTGTTAAGATAGTATCCAGAATGATATGTTCCGATAGTACCACTCTCGGTCTCAAATTGGAGTACTGCGCCAGCGTCAACATCGGATTTAGAAGTATAGTGGAATTGCGCATTTACTCTCGAAATAGGGTCGTCTAAAATCCACGGAATCATGTCGATCCAATGTGGGCCAATCCATTGCAGAGCACCTCCGCGACTCGTTTCACGGTCGTAAATGTAGTGCGTTGTATCTCTGTAGGACAGTTGGCTAGCGTTGAACCGACCCTCGACAGTCCAAACGTCTCCAAAAAATCCGTTCTGGACACGCTTTCGAAGTTCCATTGCGACCGGATTCGTTCGGTAGTACAAAGTTGGGGAGACTGTCACGCCAGTCTCGTTGGCACGTTGAGCGATCGATTCCAGATCTGCTGCAGTCCGTCCAATCGGCTTCTCACTGATCACATTCACGCCATTCTCGATAGCAGTGTCCACAATCGATGGAGTCTCGTCGTTGCGGTACGTAATCCAGACGACATCGAGATCTGTCTGAGCGACTAAGCGGTGCGGATCCTCGTATACAGTGGCTCCTTTTACGAGATCTGCAATTTCTTGTCCTTCGGTAGTAATCTCGTCGGGACGCTCGTCCATTGCTGCGAGCTGCCTTGTGTCTATTTGGCGGCCTGGTTCACAGACTGCTGTGATATCTACTTCCAATCCACTCGCAATTGCGAAATATGGATCCCGGTGATGATGGTCTACTCCTACGTAACCTAACTTGACTACCATGGAGTTGGAGAATTGAACAATCTATTTAAATCAATTCATTACAATGAATACTGCCGCGTATTTGTGCACGAGAGTTTCTAACTAGTAAATCGCCAAACAGAACAGATCACCATTCCACACCCCTCCAACGTGTTCTCTCTCTCATAGAGAGTGTGAAAATGATTTGGCAAGAATGATTAACAGGAATGCTGTTTGAACGAATTCAGTTATATCGATAATTCATTGAGGCTAATTTTTCTCTCTTCGGACCAAGACTGATGACTTGCTTCAGTCAACTGGACCCCCTTAGCACCCGCAAGGAAATCCCAAGGGAATGGCTCATCTGCGACGACGTGACGGATGAACTTCTTCCACTGCTGTTTGAACGCGTTCTCGTGAATTTTGTTTGTAGGTACCGTTTCCCAATCCTGATAAAAGTCGTGTTCTGATGGCGTATCGGGGTTCCACTCTGGTTTCGGTGTGTTTGCACGGTGTTGTGTCTTACACTCACGCAGTCCCGCAACAGCGCTACCCTCAGTCCCGTCAACTTTGATCTCGAGGAGGTCATCACGATTAACGCGGACCGTCCATGAGGAGTTTAGTTGGGCGACAATGTCGTCTTCGAGTTCCATAATCGCATATGCTGTATCATCAGCAGTCGCCTCATACTCCTCGCCTTGCTCATCTACCCGTCGAGAGATGTGTGTTTTTCCGAGGCAGCGAACGGATTCGACACGACCGAAGAGGTTTTCGAGAACATAGCTCCAGTGCGAGAACATATCATCAATGATTCCACCCCCATCCTCCGCCCTGTAGTTCCAGGATGGGCGCTGTGCTGGTTGTGTATGCCCCGTGAACACCCAATATCCAAACTCGACGCGGACTGAATGGATCTCACCAAAGTAATCTTCATCAATCAACCGTTTGAGTTTCACCAGTCCAGGGAGCCAAAGCTTGTCTTGTACGATCCCATGTTTGGTGTCAGCCTGTTTGGCTGTGCTTGCGACCTTGAGCGCCGTGTCGAGATCCATTGCCAATGGCTTTTCACAGTACACATGCTTTCCTTCATTAATAGCTTTTAAAATTGCCTCTGTCCGACGTGTAGTGATTTGAGAGTCGAAGTAAATTTCATCGTCCTCTGCCAAGCAGGACTCTAAATCGGGGTCAGCGGTCCATTGATCTATATCGTGCTCGTCAGCCAATGCCTGCAATTTACGTTCGTTTCGACCAACGAGATGGGGCCTTGGAACCACATATTCCCCGTTTGGCAGTCTAACACCCCCCTCGTCGCGGAGTGAAACGATTGACCGGATGAGGTGTTGGTTTGTCCCCATTCGCCCTGTAACGCCGTTCATGATAATGCCTATTTGCTGCACAAACTGCCAGTGAACCTTTATCGAATAAAAGCTTTTTGGCCCTGTGAGATTCGCTCGATATGGTTCGATTTATTCGGATTATATATGGAAACGAATCTACTTTACAGTATTAGCATCGTAAAATAGTAAGGAATATCTACGCTTTCTGATGCTCGTAAGGAATTATTCATTCGGCTATTACGGATATTATAAGTTTAGAGAATCAGATTACACTTTATTGATGGTTGTGGTTGGAGTCAACGAATTCTCATTCTACCGACTACCGGTTCTGTTTTATATGAGACAGTCAGTTCCACATTGTTTCGCATGCGACTCACTGACTCATTCTGACCAAAGGACTTGTCCTCGCAGGAAAGTTGCTCAGCGACCTGCGTATGAAATATCTCCTCGGTAGCACCTATTTTTAAAAATGATATAATCGATCTACGTATCACTTCTATGTAACCAACAAAAATAAATAGATATATTCTGGAATATGATCTCTAAAGTCGCTGTCTTATGTGGTTTCTTAGTGTTGAATGGATCCATCGTTGTGTCGCGAATAACCGATGTAGAGAGCTATCATTCGATAGCAAACATATTAGGTTATTATTTGAAATACACAATTAGAAGAATATACGAGATATTTTTTGTTATTATACAATAATTAGACCTCGAATCCACCACACTATAATAATTCAAGATGATTTCTAATCATCTCTGTATTAGTTCTTGATAAGTCATATTATCTTTATTTAATTAATAATGTGTGGCAAGTGAGCCTCGACGTCAGTGAAATGCTGATAGTCTTCGTTGAGTGTGGCGGCGTCTTCGGGTAGGAGGATGACGACAAGATTCGCGGATTATGCATTGAAGTGCTTAATGAGCGTGGCGATGCGATCAGCGTCATCAGCTTGATTACACCAACATGATAGGACAACCTCATAGAAATCGTGAATTGGATAGCGATGAATGCGAACACAAACACGTCCTTACACGTACTCTCCGAGACTGAGGTCGCATGCACAGTATTAAGAACAGAGAAATAAATGATACTGATGAATGACCCAAAACGCATCAGGTTCGCCAGACGGAGGAGCGGGTCGTATCGACCGCTCTCGGCCAAATATCATTCTCATCATTGCAGACGATTTGGGGTATGGTGACTTGGGATGTCATGGGAACTCTGTTGTTGAGACTCCACATATAGACCGGTTATACAATCAAAGCACTCGATTTACTCGTTTTTACGGTGGGCCAATGTGTTCACCATCTCGAGCCAGTCTGATGACGGGGAGATATCACTACCGAACCGGCGTTGTCGATACTTACATCGGCCGCTCAATGATGTATCCGGACGAGACGACTCTCGCACAGGTTCTTTCTACACAGGGATACCGAACGGGCATCTTTGGAAAGTGGCATCTAGGCGATAATTTCCCGATGCGACCTCAGGATCAAGGATTTGATGAAACGCTTGTGCATCGTGGCGGTGGGATAGGACAGCCAGGCGATACGCCAGGAAACACGTATTTTGACCCAACTCTGCAGCGAAATGGCACAGCAGAACAGCAAAACGGCTATTGCACAGATATCTTCACAGAGAATGCTACCGACTTTATTTCTGAATCCGATGAGCAGCCTGCGTTTGCGTGCATCGCTACAAACGCACCGCATACTCCTCTTCAAGTCGAGGACCGCTACATTGAACCGTATCGTGAGAGGGGACTCAACGAGCAGACCGCCAGAGTTTATGCGATGGTTTCTAATTTAGATGAAAATCTGGGGAAGCTATTATCAGCCTTAGAAAGACAAAAGATTGCAGACAATACAATAGTAATATTCACAAGCGATCACGGCATGGCAGGCGATCGGTATAATGCTGGATTGCGCGGTTCGAAGGGCGACGTCTACGAAGGAGGCATCCGTGTTCCCTTTTTCATTCGATGGCCGAACCAAATTGAGGCGGATCGTGAAGAGGACCAAATCGCTCACTTTATAGATGTCCTTCCGACTCTCGCAGACATCACCGGGGCATCAGTCTCACCCGACATACCACTCGATGGTACTAGTCTACGTCCAATATTGCTTGACGAGCAGAATCACTTGCAAGAGCGAGAGCTTTTCCTCCAAATGCATCGAGGAGATGAACCAACTCTCTATGAAAATTGTGCTGTGGTTACCCAACAATACAAGCTAATAAATGGTCGCAAACTGTTCAACCTTCAGCGTGATTCAGGTGAACAGACAAATATCGCAACGCAGAATGCACCACTTGTTTCTACGTTAAGAGATTCGTATGAGTCTTGGTTTGATGAAATGGAAGACGCCCGTGATTTTGAACCACCAAAAATTGTGGTAGGAGCACCCGAAGAAAACCCGACTCTGTTGACCAGACAGGATTGGCTTGGTCCTGACCGATCGGGGTGGAGTGACGAGGATGTCGGTTACTGGGATGTGAAAATATCTCATCCAGGTAAGTATGACGTAACGGTCGAGTTTACTGAGATCAATGCGATCTCGGATATAGCGGTGCGGATCGGTGATGATCACCGTTCAAAGAGCATAGCTGGTGGACGATCGTCTTGTACATTCGAATCGTTTGATCTCACAGAGGGCACTGAGAAGTTTGAAGCATGGCTAACAACCGAAGTCCCTGGAAAATATGAGCCAAAAGTAGAAAAGACAGGGGTGAAATATATGCATGTGGTTAGAGATTCGGAGTAATTGTAGCACTCGTTCGACAACAAGCCAAGCCAGCACTAGCTGTTTCCGAGTGGAGCGATCTATAGCGACGCAATACAATACCGCCGCTACTGAGTAGAGCAAAGTCGTCCTCCTCAACATCACTCGGCAAGGGGGCCGAGAAATATACGGGGGCTTCGACACGCCGGTGTACGAACCCACGACGACATTCAGGACGAGCCGTCGGAGCGCTTCTGCAAGTCCGGATGGTCTCCCCAACGGTCAAAACGATTGTTACGGAACTTCGAGTCGCTCTTTATCGAATTCAGTCGTCATTCTGCCAGACCCAACCGCTCACGTTGTTCGGGGGGTGCGTTGAGATCACAGAGGGTCTGCGTTAGCGCGGTTTGCATTTCTGCCAGCTTTTCCGGACATTCGTCGGCTAGGTTCTCGTACTCGTTGGGATCGACTCTCTTGTCGCTGAGCCACGTCTCTGTGTCCCAAGACGGGCAGTCGACCGGTCGTCGGCCGTCTTCGAAAGGACCGAGGTCGTACTGGAGGAACATCGCGTCGCGGTGGCTGTACCAGTACAGCGGTTCGTTGCTTTCGATTGGCGATTGGTGGAGAATCCAGTCACCATCAGTAATTGTGACACTCTTCCCAAACTGGCCGGCGATTGCCCATTCGCGAGTCATTGCGTCTGGATCTTGGAGAACACCTTCGAGATCGACGCCATGTCGGTCGTCTGGACATGGGCGGCCAACAGCGTTCAAGACTGTGGGATAGATATCGACGAGTTGGACCAGTTGGTCTCGGCGTTCACCGTGGCCGTACTCGGGGTGGGAGACGATGAAGGGGATGTGCGCCAACGAATCGTGTTCGTGAGTTTGGATCTTCCCCGTACGGCCGCGATCCCCGTTAAACGTCCCGTGGTCAGTCGTGAATACGACCATTGTGTCTTCCCACAGTTCCAATTCGTTCATCGCGTCTAGTAGCTCTCCCAACCACCGATCGACCAGTACAACCTGTGCAGCGTACAGAGCTTGGAGGTGTCGGAGCTCGTCTTCGGTATAGTGGTCGGCCCACTCGTCGTAGACTGCTCGTGAGGACCACTCGTCGACATCGTATCCACGCTCGTCGAATTTTTTGACGAGATGCTCGGGGGGATCCCAGGGTTCGTGAGGATCGAAACAGTCGATGTGTAGGTAGAAATCATCGTGCTCGTGGTTGCGGCGGAGCCAGTCAGTGGCCTCTCCGAATACCTGCGCTGCGAAATGATCCGCCTCGCTCTCCCGGGTCAGATGGACGTTTCTGAAGTGGCGTTCTCGCTTGGACATCGGATCATCTGGACAAGGAAATTCGACAGGATCAGTCTTCCAGTTGTCAGATTCATGTCCACGGATGAATTCGACTCCCGTGTATCCCATGTGATAGTTGCCCGAGCCACGTTCCCAGAGGTGGAAGTGATCAGTGATGAGTTGGCTGACGGAGTAGCCGTCTCGTTTTGACTTCGTTATTGATTGGTTCGGAGGTCCCGAAACCTGTCGCGGTAGATCGAGGTCATCGTCTTCGAGCGGTCCCCACCCACGTTCGAGAAATTCGTATCGGCCTGTGTATATGTCTCGACGGGCTGGCATACACGGCGTTGAGCCACACCAGGCGTTCTCAAATGTCGTTCCCCGCTCGGCGAGACGATCCATGTTGGGCGTTGGAACAACCCAGTTAGGTTGTTCAGGACTTTGGACCTTATCCAGCGGCCGTCCCTGATGGTATGGGCTACAGTGGTCTCGGCGAAGAGTATCGCAGAGAATAACAATACAGTTCACGACGAGTCTTTTTACAGGAGAGCTAATAAGCAGTCTGGTCGAATTTACTTGGTAGTTCAAGCAGGTCTCTCTTTATGTTGCTGGTTGCTGGGTATAGTTCGAGAGTTAGAGTGATTCACAGAGCTGTACTATGGTAGTGATGGCGAACATACGAACGATTTTACGGAATTGTCGATCCCAGCCCAACGCTTGCACGGAATTAGTACGCTCTCGTCTATCTATTGAACGGGCGTGCAAAACAGGTAAGTCGTTATTTTACTGGTGAAAACGAGGCAATTGGTCCACTCAATACCAACGAAGCTCTCCTCGGCGCGGCCGCCCCGCGAAGTGACATTCCGTCTTACCCCCGTGACGTGCGCTGTTCCTCTGTTCGAGGTCCGTTGATTGGGTGTTGAAATCTGACTTTCAAGACGTCTCTATCCGTTTGCTGCACGAAGTATAATGAAAGGTGACTCCTCTCGTTAGTTACTCGGCGAGATCTCTCCCTGCCGCATGGGCCAAGACGGAAGATCATTATATCCGTACAGCGGCGAATCGTCTGCCGGCCAATTCCACCCGTTTGTATCGTAAAAGAATATCCGTTTCCACATCACGGTCGGAATCTCCGGTAGCGTGACGTTTGCAATCCATGCCAGTTTCCGCATTTCCGAGACGAATTGATCCTGCCCGTCAGCAGTGAGTGCCGAGTTCAACAGCTCTTCGACATTGAACGTCTGTTCTTGACCGCCCATATTCCCGACCTTTGGAACCGTAACTTCGTTCGGATACAACATCGAGGAACCGGTAAAGCCGATGGTGTTACGAAGGAATCCGAAGTACGGATTCGCCCCGCCTGCAGACCAGAACTCTACGACGAGGTCATACTGTCCTTCCGGATACTTCGAGAAGAAGACCCCACTTTCGACTACTTGCACGTCGGTTTCGATCCCGAAGTTGCTTAGCTGTCCCGCAACTGTCTGAGCAGTCGGAGTGAACGGTGCTCCCTTAAACACCTTGATAGTTGGCTCAAAGGGACTTCCATCGGGCTGATGCCACTTGCCGTTCTTTTCGGTGAATCCAGCGGATTGTAACAGCTCACTCGCTTTGTCCGTCGAATTATAGACGTTTAGATTCCCTTCTATGGGGGAGCCCATGTACGTCTCCATGAGTTGTTTGGAGAACGTGTACGTCGGGGGAACTGGGTCTGTGTAATGGGTCCCGAGAGATTCGCTGACTCCTTGGCCCCTAACGATATGTGCGAAGGCCTGTTTGACTTCCCGCATGCCGTAAATATCATGTTCGTGGTTACAAATTAAGGCAGGACCGCCAGGCGTAGGCCCTCCAACGTTCTTGCTCTTCCAGCCATCAGGCAGCGAGTTAGCATCATCCGCGTTAGGGCTATTGTGATAGGTTGCCGTAATATTTCCACTTCTAGCTGCCGGAATCAAGTCGTTTTGATTCTGACGCGGCATAACCAACTCGTTCCACTCGTACAGATCCGAATCTGGGTGATCCTCGAACAGAGAGAATCGGAACTCCGTTCCGGAGGTCTCCTCAAACTGCCACGGACCAGTTCCAATCACCTCGTCGAAGTCCCACGTGAACTCGAGAAGACGGGAGTTCGCATCTTCCTTTTCGGACTCAGTAGTGGCATCGCCATACGCTTCAGTGAACTTACTGAATACCTTCGCTGGAGGCCAGAGCGCTGCCGTCCCCGAGGCCTGCGAGTGGAACATCCACAAGATGGCCGTCTGCTCGTTGAGTTCGTTGGCGAGCTTAAATTCGGCAGACAGATCGCCGGTTTTTCTGATTCCATCGAAACTATCGAATAGGTTTTCTAGATTCCCTGCAGCCCCTCTCGGGTCATCACCGCTCATATAGGCCAATCTATACTGGGTAACGACATCGTCTGCGGTAACTGCCGTCCCATCGTGCCACTTGAAGCCATCTCGAATCGAGATGGTCATCGTGTTCCCGTCGACTGAAATATCTTTTAAAAGGTAGTTCGTGAGTTCCCCGGTCTGATTGTTGTAATTAAGATATGGTGTGTTGACAAACTGGGGAATGTGCCACGGATCGAAGTCGACCGCAGCGTGGAGATTCCCCTGAATTGTATTGTAGTCCTGGGTGTTTGGATGATGAAACACGGCTGTGCCACCACCGCCACCGCCGCCGCCACTACAGCCAGCCAGACTAACCATCGCTCCGGCCGATAGACCACCTCCAACCATTCGTATCAATTCCCTGCGCTGAATTTTTCTGCTGCTCTTACTGGGTGTTCCCATGCACGGCCATTGGAGTATTTGTATATGAGTAATGACGTATAGGTAATATTGTCCGGGACATTGATTGTCACACAAGACTATTTTTACGACGCACCTTACTCTCATCGGACTGCGAGTCGTCTTGGTACAGTATTTCTGTACCAGAATGGCTGTTCCATGAACGTAGGATGAATTGCATTACACCATTAATGCTGTAATATACTGGTGGCCTGCTCCAGTATATCTGTGTTGAAGAATTTAGCTCACCAAAAAATAATTATTTGCAGTTTGTTGTTCAGTATTGTTGTTGTTCATCGAAGACCCAGTAACAGACTCATTCAGAGGGTGTAGTGCTGTCCGATTAGCTGCTTGAAGGTGCGATATTCGGTGGCTCCGTTGAGAGGACATGAAACAACCGGTATTAGTGGGCCTGTCGCGCTCATGCCGTTCCTGCTTACCCACACAAATCACGATTAAATACCTATTCCATATATGAGCATTACATCAGCATAAAAATTTAAGTAAATGAAAACAAAAAGGAGTTTGTATGTCAGACAGTGATAGGCATGACAATTGGTATCGGAGAACGCTACTCGGAGCGATATCGTCAGCAGCCGTCCCAGTCATTTTTTCCGGTGTAGGTGGAGCTGATGCACTACAGAGTCACCCTGATTCTGCTCCGCGGAAACCACCGAAAGGAGGATCAAATGCGCTCGACGAGGTCAACTTCGGGAACCCTGGCTCGGAGTCACAACACTCCTTCGACACCGGAACAAGCGAAACGGTAGAGGGAAAAGGCGGACAGACAGCCCGACGACTACTGCCTCTGAACGCCCCAGACCATCAACTGGGATCGATGTCGTTCACCGTCGAGTGTGACCCAGACTACCGGACGTACCTCACCCTGAAATTCGAGTCGAATCCGGAGAACTCCAAACGTCTGTTCCTGTTCGACGGCACAGACATGATCGGCTACCTGCACCAAGGTGTTGGATGGCCATCACTCGATATGGGTATGAATGGCTCACTTGGTGCGGTCTCGACTCACGGTGATTTCTGGTACGCGACCCATCGCTTACCGGGCTATCTCACCGAGAACTCCGAAGAAGTCGATCTTCGGATCGTCAGCTGGGATGGAGAACGACCCAGCCAAAACATCTACCGTGCGTACACCCATACAGATCCGTATCTTCAACCACCAGCGAACGACAAAGGCGCCGAGCAGTTCGAACTTGGGCCGATCCGGAACGCACCGACCGAGAACCAAATTGAGCCCGTCGTGGAGAAAATCGACGAACTCGTTCAGGAAGGCCAACAGAAGGACGAGCTTTCGCCGCGAGGCGCGCATGGTCTGGCAATGGCTGTTCAGCGGGACTGGATCGACGTCGTCGACGAGGACGCAGTCTTCGAGACTGTGCTGGCGACAGTAGACGACTGGGCAATCAGACAGGCGGAGAGCTCGCCACAGGAGGTTGGAGGGTGGGAAGATCACGGTCGGTTTGCGAAAGCAGTAACGCTTCTCTGGGATTATTTCGAAGAGCGTGATGCCTTCTCCCAGACACTGGATGGCCATCCCACTGGTGAAATGACACGACGGGATGCCTACGTACAGTTCTTCGGCGAAGGCCTTGACTGGCGCTCGACGAGCCGTCGAGACCTCGCAAATCAGTTCCTGTTCGTAACGATTGGTCTCGTGCGCATGAACTCGGTGTTAGAAAAGTTCGATTCCGATCGGGCACGCTCTCAGGAGACGATCGATCGGTGGATCGACGAAGCGGTAGGGCTCTCAGGAGTGAGCCTCAACGACAACGAAGACAAATTCGCGTCATGGTACGAGACTGGAAGTTACCACACTTTCACCGAGAAGGGCTTGTCCAAGGAACCCGACTACGCGGCCCATTATGGTGAGCTCGGATTCAGTCTCGCCACCAAGCTGTATCACGAAACTGGTCTCGAACGCGTACGTGAACGAGCGATTACAATGTCACAGGCCCGGGCACCGTTCCGCTTGCTGGTAAACGACGCTGAGACAGGCAATCGATGGGCTGCAACCGATGGGACGATCAGCATCCGAAACGCCCAGCATCCCGGCATGTCCAGCCATCTCCGTGGGTATGGATTCACGCCACTGTTCCACGCACTCATGCTGAAAGATCCAGTCTCCGTTCGATTCGGGAAGCTAGCGATTGAGCACAATGTCGCGGGGCTCATGGAACAGTGGTGGTTCGATGTTTGGGGTGTCGGATCGCTCGAGCGTTGGATCCACCGAGTCGATGGATATCGAGCGGTCACAGAAATGGACGATTCCTCGTATCGAACGCCAATGCATCGCGACCGATTTGCGTGGGCCGACGAGGATCTCGGTACCGTCAGTATTACCGATGGCTCGGAGCGGATACTTATGAATCTTGGATTCGGCGCCGCTACTAATCTTCACGACTGGGGGATAAATAGTCTGGCGCGCATTCACCACCACAATCCCGACATAGATAGAGTCCTCAATATCGATATGACGCGCACTGAATTCTCGACGACCGGCGCAACTTGGTCGCGGCCAAACAAGTTGCAATTCGCCGGTAAGTTCCTCGGCATCGGAATGGGTGAGGAAGCCCGCACTCGCCGTCTTCCAAGTGACGGGACTGTTGTGATCGATCAAGCGATGACTGGGGAGACGCTTCCCCAGGCAGCTAGCCCAACTGGAGATCCGTGGCCACTCGCCGAGGATGACGACGAACACGATCCTGATAGCTATGATAGAAAGGTGCCGGATCCTCGGGTGGGGATGGGAATTCATTATCGAGAGTGTCTCTACGGACAGTACCTCATCGGGATGAACACCTCGGGAGCACCAGAACGTGGCTCGGGTCATGGGACTACGTACGAGCTTGAACTGCCAGACGATGTTTCGATGGCTACTGATCTGATGACCGGCGAACGCGTTTCGGACGAATCAGTCACCGTTTCACCACGATCTACGAGAATACTCAAACTGGAAATAGAAGAGGAGTCAAAAGAAGAGTCAAACTGATAGTCGTAACGCAGCAAGCACTCAACAGTCATGAAGGAACATCTGACCCTTCTCGATTAGAATCATCGCGCTGACCGAGATGTTTCTCGCGGAACTGCGCGAAAAGCGTCTCGTCGACGGTGCGTTCTTTCTGGTCGACAGAGCGCTGTGGTTGCAGGCGGCCTGTCACCATAGCCACTGAATCCAGTATTACATCCACAGAGAACAGTGTTGAATGAGTATTCAAGGATCTGAAACGCCAAACAACGCAGTTTATCCTACCTCTGACACGCTGATCAAACAATCGCTGAAGCGTGGCTTCGAGCGTTCGCAGCCTACCAGAACCAGCTACTCTGAACAATTCTGGAGATAATACCCTAGATATATATACTATCGATTCATGTGATGGTTTGCATGTCATTAGATGACATCATACCTAGTATTACTCGGCGGAAAGTAATTGCAGCCAGTGCTGCATCGATTGGATCGCTGGTCGGGGCTTCCGGGGCTGCACAAAGTCAAGGAGTCTCTCTGTCTACCAAGGACGGACAAAGTGGAAGACACCCAAAAGATAGCGGATACGAAACGACGTTCCTCGACACAGTCTATTTCGGTGATGCGAGCTCGGAGGGGGATCGCGTCACCGCCACAAAGGCCCCGATCGTCGAAGGGACCCTCAAGACCTCGGCCCGTGCCGTCGCGGGAAAAGGGGGCAAACTCGAAGTGACACTCGACTGTGATCCGAACAAAGAAACGCTGTTCACCGCACGGATGTGGGGCGGAGATCCATCGGCCACCCGCCTTCGATTCGCTGTCAACGGTGAATCGATCAGCAGTCAAGCCAGCATAGACAGCCCAGAGCTCCCCGGCCGGTTCTTTTATGAAACGATCATGATCCCAGCCGATCTAACCGAGGGCAAGAAACACGTGACAGTCACGATCACGGCTGACGGTAAAGGCGCCAGTCACGCCTATTCGGCGTACACACATGCAGAAAACTTCTATGCGCCACCTCAGAATGAGACTCAAGGTTCACCCCTCGAACCACCCGAGCCCTCCGAGCCCAATTTCGATCGGATGAGATCGAACCTCATCAAGGCTATCGACAAGGGTATCGAACACGACAAAGCCCGACAAAACTACGATGACCCAACGAGAAAAGAGTACGGGCTCCAATCGGTGGGGTCACGCAGCGGGGCACTGGCTCCTGGCAATTTCCTCAGAGCCTACAAGCTTAAACAATCTCGACACTACGGCGACGAGAAATTACTCGACCGGGCACTCGCCGCCTTCGACGCTCACTGCCGGTATCAGGGCCATCGCGGCACGCTTGAGATCTTTTGGGGAAAACGAGACTGGATCGGCGGTCCCGATCGATCGGGGATAGGTGGCGGTCTCCCTGGTTTTATGGCGACCAATCTGGCACGCTCGTTCTTCGAATTGCAGCCGATTCTCGAAGAGCGACCGGAACTTCTCAAGAAGAAAATCGACAACAATGGCGATGGGAAGAAGACCGTCACACGAAGAGAAGCCTATACCCAGTTCTGGCGCGATTATCTCTGGGAGAACATGCTTTTGCGGTTCGGGATCGCTCAGAAAGTGTTCAACCAGATCCTCGTCAACGGTTTGAGCATGGTGGCGGCTAACGAGATATTGAAATTCCTGTCGCCTGAGGATACAGCTCCGGATGACATTATTCTGGGACAAATGCGTGCAAAGACGAGCAACGTCCCGATCGACGACGACATCGTCGATTTCGTCCTTGAGTTGCAGAACCGGAATGCTGGTGAGTACGGACGAGCTCCGGGCTCTATTGACGAAGGCCGATACTACGAAAGTCAGCATTGGCACTGGTCAGCTAGCAGGCACTACCATCCAATCACCCCAAAGGGGATCGGTCTCGAGTTTGGTTATGATCCGGGGTACGGTTTCGCTGTCTTCCATCATTTCGAGTGGGGCAGTGAATTCGTCGGAGATCATCAGATCAACGACCAATTTCGAACCTTCATGGACGGGTATCAACACGTGCTCTATCCCACGTTGTCTCAAAACGGACAGCGTTGGGGTACGGTTACCGCTATCGGATCCCGCAACCCGGGCTCAACCTGGGGAGATATCGGAATCCATGGCGTCGGAGCTCCGATATTAGCCTACATTCAGGCTGCGTTGAACTTGGATCACGAACCGTCGAAACGGGTCGTGGGCGAACACTTCCGTTATCACGACGACTTTGAACGGGAGTTCGAGTTCTCGGACGAAGAAGCTACGTCACTACTCTACCTGTTACTCAAGAAGCTCCCCGACCTGAAGAACTGGTGGGAAGAGACGGAACCGACGGATTACCGACTACCGATGGAACGTGCAGGTTCCACCGCGTGGGTCGACGAGATGGTAGGTCTCAGTATGATCGACGACGAAGCGGGAACCCACTACCTCTTTGGATGGGCGACGACGAAGGGACAGGGCGAGTGGGACAACCAACCCATGTATCACCGAATTACCGACGAGTATCGCGCATTCGGTGATGCAAAGACCACGTTCTCTCCCAGTTCTCACGTCGACTCCGGGACGATCGGCCCGTACGAGGTTGCGGTGAACGCTAGTAACCACCGCGACGTTCGGGTAGCGGGCGGGCCGCGCGCGTATATTCCAAAGAGCGATTCATCGGGTGGGGATGACGGCCCCGTGCTCGATTTGATCAGTGGCGATGGAAAATTAGCTTCGAAAGATCAGATAATTGATTCGAATGATTCATTGGTTCTCGATCGTCGGCAGAGAGCCAGCCCAGCAAATCCTCGTCCGCAGGCAAAACTACGGTCCACGTCAGTCGATGCGGCTACGCGGCGCAAGCACTGGTCATGGAACGTCCCCAAGAACGGTGACGGTACGGGCGTCTACAGTTTGCCGCTTGGTGAGAGTGCTGAGACTGACCAGGTGGCCTCATATTACGAGGATGCGGCCACCTTGGGGACGGGCCAGCACTCGAATCAAGTCCCGACGTTCTACCGGCCAGACAAAGTGGGCGATCGTAACCCAGTGACCGTTAGTACGGAGGATGACGAGGAACTCGCGGTAGAGACTGTCGACGGCTACGTGAACCGCTTGGTCGTCGAAGAGACTGATCCGAAAGAGAGAGTGATCAAGGCGACTGGTATCCTGCCAACCTTCGAGTCATACGACGACTGGGAAGTCACCAATACTGGCTTTTCGGGAGCGACAGTGACTACAGATGAGGCGCTGGAGGTACACGTCGAGCAAGGGCAGGACGTTACGCACGACCAGCCGATCACGTTCACACTATCGCTGGATGCACCGGTAGAGCGGATCGTATTCACACACGAATCGAGCTGGGATACGACCTCCGATCTCCGCACGGTGTTGGAAACGAGTGAAGGCGAGATCCTCTGGCAGGGAACCAAACCCGAAGACGTCGTCTCGCCGAAGGAGTGGAACTATTCGATCCCGACCGACGAGATGGTAAACCTAGAAGGAAACCATGTCACTGATGCAGTGCACTTCCGGGTTGTGAACACTGCCCCAACGGAGTCTGGTGAGGATAAGTGGTATCGATCAATGACAGCCGGTGGGAGGGCAAATGGAACTGGTACGAAGACATCTGTTGACGCGGGCTGGTTCCGACGAATCCGTGATATTCGGATCGAGTACGTGGACGGTACTGCACAGTATCCTCATTCCTGAGTATGTCTACCGTCAATAACTTCTAGAACAGCTATTGACCTCCTCTCTGCAGCTTCCTTTGCTTCGATTTGCTACTGTCGGGTTGAACGCGTTAGTGAGTTTCAGAGAGGTATCTACCCTCTCGGCCACCCGTTAGCCCGTATGTGCTCCCCGACGTCTCGGAGAATGCGCTCCGATGCAGAGTGTATGGAGCCATCGAACTTTGGCGCAGTGTTCAATAGGACGTTTGCGTCTCGCGTGGTGGCGTAGGCCAGCAGATCGAGCACCTCCTCACACGATAGCCGGTCTGTCTCAGGAGTGTATCCCCAATCATCCTCAAGCGTCGCGCAGAACTCCGTAGCTCCCTGCAATTGGCGGGTCCAATTCGCACGGATCTCCGCTTTACGGAGCTCAGACATTCGGCCCCTATCGAGCCACTGCAGGGCTTCGTCATGGAGTCGCTGTTCTGGCGTGACAAAGTCTTCAGTGCCGGTCGCTCCGTTCTTGTACGCCACCAGACAGTGATCCTGGAGCGAGCGGACGAGCCCGTACGTCTCATGTACTGGGAACAGATCCGGGCGCTGGTAGTAACTGGAGATCGGATCGAACCAGACGCCTGCAATCGGGCCGTAGTCGGTCAGGAGTTCTCGGAGCTGTTCGTGGACGAACGCGACGTACTCCCCGTTGTTGTCGCCGGGGTTCCAAGTGTGATGTCCCTCGAACCGCTCGGGTGCGCGAGCGATTCCCGATTCGTCCGTCGGAAAGGCGGGATGGGTCCAGTCGAGGCCGTATGAGTAGTACAGGAACAATCCGAGCTCTTTCTTTTGGCACTCATCGGCAAGTTCCTCCACGAAGTCGCGTTCGGCGGCTGCGTTCGTGCTCTTGAACTCGGACTGGGCTGTGTCCCAGAGCGAAAAACCGTCGTGGTGTCGACACACGAACGTTATGTATGCCATTTCGGCGTCGAGAGCGAGGTTAGTAATGGCCGCTGCGTCGAACGACGCAGCGTCGAACTCTGCCATTGTCTTCTTATATTCCGGAATAGAGACATCGTCGTTATCGTATAGGTAGGGACAGCTCTCACCGTACTTCGAGAAGAGCCCCCAGTGGAGAAAGAGCCCGTACCGAGCGTTCTCGAACCACTTCCGGGCGGCTCGCCGAGGATTCTCGTGATATACATTCTGGTATCCAGTGAGATAGGACGGCACTGCTTCTAACATGTCAAATAGGAGAATTTGGTGGCATATAGCTGTTCTGCTCGGATCAGTTGTGAGTGGATGCTGTCTGTTCACATGATTGCATGTGGGAGATGGGATATCCTACAGTGACGTGGTTGTGGGACTTGCTGGAGGTCGACTCGTTTTGGAACACTGTTCGCGACACCGATGCGGTTGTACAACTCGTTCAGTGGGTCGCTGTCTCTGCCTTGCGGGCGTAATAGAGCAGTTATTGGATTTGTTTTACACGTCTCCTCAGACTGATCTCTGCAATAGTAGTATAGTGACGTGAGACGAACAAAAGCTGGATGAGTATACGTTCAACCTATAAATACTGTGGCACAATTTGTACAATGGATAAACCATATATATTATGTATGCACAAGGTTAATTGCGATGTCAGAGAAGGATGCGATTGGGAAGTTAAATCGACGAACAGTATTAGGGACAATGGTCGGCTCAGTCGCTGGAATGGTCGGATTCTCTGGAATGATGGTTGATTCCAGAGGCTCACCGCCGGATAATGCCGGACCGCCTAGGGATAATACCGAGACTGAATTCCTCGATAAGGTGTATTTCGGGGACGACTCATCGGAGGGGAACCGAGTCCAAGCTACGAACTCGCCCGTTATTGAGGAGGGCTCCGGTACTCGCGCCCGGAGTATCAACGCCTCGGACGGCGACCTCTCAGTGACCCTGTCGGTGGATCCGGACGTCCAGAATTTGATGACGCTCCGTCTATGGGGTGGCGCCGTTAAGACAGTCATTGAGTCTGTCGACGGGCAGGAACTCAAGATGGCAGCGCGCCGGTTACGCTTCCACATCAATGGCGACGAATTGCGAACATCGGATAATTTCCTAAGCGAGAGTCCGATTAATCCCAAACGGTTCTTTTACGAGACGATCGCAATCCCTCAGGAGTACACCAACGGGAAAAACAAGGTAACGGTCTCGATTGGGTCAATCGGGACGGTGGGTGGCAGCTACGAGGATGTAGGGGGAACCCCACCCGAGGAAATTCCGGGTGACCCCTACAGTCGAGGGGTCTACGCCGCGTACACGCATACGGCGAACTTCTTCACCCCGCCGGCCAACGAACAACAGGGGACCCCGATTTCACCACCCGAGCCAAGCGAGCCTGAGTTTGACGTAATAAAGAGCAACATCGAGAAGGCTTTGGACAACGGTGTCGACGAGTTGCTCACCCGACAAATGTATGGACCGGATTTCGAAGATGCGGCCGACAACGGTAAATTGCCGGCAAAGGTCCGCGGGCTCTTCCACTGGCAGGGTCTTGAATCAGTGCTTGAGAATCCTGACGAGTGGGAGGATCGCCTCACTGGATCCGCAAACGCACGGGGGCACGCACAATCTCCGGGAGTATTCGCACGGGCGTACAAGCAAGCGGGCTCGAAACATCAGGGCAACGAAGAACTTATCGACCGTACCGTTGCCGCACTGGACGGCTACTGCCGCTACCAGGGGCCGATGGGTCACTTGGAGATCGGTGGAGGCAAGCGCGGTTGGCTCGGAGGGCCCGACAGGGACGCTCCCCCTACGGGTGGTGGTGGCCTGCCCGGCTTCTTCGCAAGGGGTCTGGCCAACTCATTCTTGGAGCTCAGACCCATTCTCGAAGAGCGTGGCCTCTACGACGAGAAAATCGATAACAATGGCGACGGGCAGAAGGGAGTCACGCGCAAGGAAGCGTACACGAAGTTGTTTCGGGACTACCTTTGGAAGAACGCCCTGCCACGCCACTCCATGCGTGCTGGCAACGCCAACAATCAGGCCGTCGCCACCACACATAGCATGCTGCGAGTCAACGAGTGTCTGAAGTATCTCTCACCAGAGGATACCGCTGACGAGGAGATTCTGCTCAAGATAATTCGTCACAAGATGGGTGAGCTACCCATCGATCAGGACATCATCGATTATGTCCACGAAAACACTTGGAACGATGACTTCGATGGCTTCCGAGAGCATAATCGGAATAAGTACGGCATCTCTCCAGAGGGTATCACCAACGAACAAGGCTACAGCTCTGGGTATGGGGTCACTCACCCGCTAATTTACTTCGCCGAAATCGGTCGGCAGACGAACGATAAAAAAATCGAAGCCCTCATTCGGAACTACTTCGACGGGACTATCAATCACTTCATCTATCCAACACTCGAGCAGAACGGGAACCGCTGGAGCACGGTCTCTGGGATCGGCGGACGCGGAAAAGCGAACGCTTTCACTGAAAACAATTGGTATCAAACGCTGTACGCCGCGAAAGAACTGGGCCATCCGGCTGCGAAGAAGATTCTCTACGAGGCATTACGGTACGGTGACGATCTCAACTCGTTGAGTCTCGGCCCTGACGATCGGATGCACCTCTCAGGCAAGGTGAAGAAGTGGTTCCGATTGCATGGCCGGCTGTCAGACCTCAAAGTGTTCTATAATAACCGTGAGTCTGTAGAGTACAACCTCCCAACTGAGCGCGACGGGCCGTATACGTTTACCGACGAGTGGATGGGGCCGGTGATGATCAAGGATAATCGTGGAGCTCTGTACGTCCAAGAGAACGGTGAAGCGGATTTTGCAAGCTACGAGCGAATTACCGACGAGTACATTGTGATAGGACGCGTATACAGCAATCAGTGTCAAACCTCACGGGTTCGTACGTACGAGATCGGCCCCTACGAGATTGCGATGAATCGCAGCAATACGATCGACTATTACGAGAAGGGCGGTCCACGCGTCCACGAACCGCGGTTCGACGGGCGGAGTGCGATGGACATGGCGAGTGGCGAGGGTATCTCCTCGAAAGTCGATCATATCATCGACACGGCGGATTCCCTCATCCTCGACACAAGCAAAGATCCACCGGCGACTCAACCCCGAGCTGAGCCGTCGATCGAGTCAACTGGTATCGACCAGAGAATGCGAACGAAATCTTGGACTTGGGAAGTGCCACAGGATGGCGGTGGTCACAATGTGGTGAGTTTACCCGTTGACGACAGTCCGACGACCGATAAGGTCGCAACCTACTACAAGGCGTCAGGCGACGTTCATCCCGTGTCGGCGTTTGCAATCGACGACAGCTCGAACAGGGAACTCGAGGTTCTCAATTTGGACCTATGCGATCTTGAGTTGGTACTCACAGGAACCGAAACCGGAGACACTGAGATCAAGGGCGAGGGAATGCTTCCAACGTTCGAGAATGGCTACAACGGCTGGTCGGTCGGGGATGATCGTTTCCCAAGCTCGACGGCTACGATCGATGGTTCTCTGGAAGTATCGGTCGACAGTCGCCGCTACTTCGACTTTGCCCAGCCAACTAACTTCGTCCTCCCGGTTGATAAGACAGTCCAGCGGGTAATCTTCCTCCATGAAGTGAACGGTCTTCCCGAACGAATCGGACTATCGCTTGAGAACAGCGACAGCGAGACGCTCTGGGAGGGTGGAAACTCCAACCAGGCTGTCGTGATCGACGACGTCAACGAGGATACCCTACTGACGTTCAAAGTCATCAACGAAACCACACCAACGATCATCTATCCCGACTGGTTCCAGCGTGTCACCGGCCTTCGGATCGAGTACTCGGACGGGACTGCGCAGTATCCCAACGTCAATACCAACACACACTCGACGTTCGGCGACTGGTCGGTGAACAATCCAGCAGATGATTATGAAAAATTCCC
Source organism: Halocatena marina (assembly GCF_023276375.1). Lineage (GTDB taxonomy): Archaea > Halobacteriota > Halobacteria > Halobacteriales > Haloarculaceae > Halocatena > Halocatena marina. The sequence goes on from NZ_JALLPK010000004.1 coordinate 89,469, forward strand.
AGACACCGAACTCACGACGAATAATGCGCTACGTGCTGAGGTTACTAGTCATCACCATTTCGATCGGAACTCCAAGGCACGATTCACATTTGCTCCCGACAAGACGGTCGACACGGTCATGTTCAACCACGAGTTCGAGGGGTCCGAGGAGAGTATGTATCTTGCACTCACCGACGGATCTGGGCAGACACTGTGGGAACTAGACGACGGCGGCAACCAGTTCGTCGTGATCGAGAATCTCGGAGTGTCAGATGAATTACGCTTAGATATTCACAATAGGAGCAGTCCCACGACCATCCACGAGACATGGTATCACCATATCGACAACGTGATGGTGAAATATGAGGATGGCTCTGTGAGTCACTGGCTAACGGGTTAAGGCGTCCGTTGACACCATCAGTCAACACTCCATGATCACACTGATCGGGTGGATTTTTGATGTCATCTCCGTCGTCATTCCCGAAATGAGAGATCACATGATATGATGTGAAAACGTATTAATTTCTGGTCAGGCCAGTGTGGAACATCTGAAACCGTGGGTGAGTGGCGCTGCACGCCATCACTGCCGATGATGACTCGATGCCGGAGACTGCCGCCGCTCATTTGGAGACGGTCAACCTCTGTGGTTCTCGGAGCGAATCCTTTCAGGTCGGCCATGACGGCCCGGTGGACGTTTTGGGGTATTCCTACGGCGGTGACGTATACGCGAACCTAGATCAGTCGATACTGTCCCTTCGGAAAATGAAGTAACGGCTGGAGGACCATCCCTCTACCTACCGCGGAACGCGGTCCGCCCGGTCGGGGAACTCTGGGAACTCGGCGTGCGGTTCCTGTTGGTACCAGTACGCCACCCCCGAGACGTCATAGGAGCGTTCGCGGTGACCATCAGAGGACGCGCTGATCTGCTGGACAGTCACTTTGAGGTCCTCGCGGAACCGGATCGGGTCGGGGATATGAAACCGGTACATGCCGTTGTAGGTCTCGTCGCCAGCGTGGGGTCCGTACTCTGGAAGAATATAGCCCAAATACGGCGTCGAGAAGGTGTCGACCTTGTCGCGAGTTTCTCTGTGGGACTCGCCGTCCCAGAAGCAGTGCGACCCTCCGACGTAGTCCTCGGTGCCTGTCCCACAGATCGTTGGGTACTCCTCGTCGCCGTCGATGTAGAACTTGACCTCGCCCTCGCCCCACCAGTGGCGGTCGATAGCCGGCCAGGCAAGGTACGTCCCCACGTAGTGACCGTTGCCTTCGACCCTATCGACGATGGTGAAGTCCTCGGTAGGAGTAGTAGGATTCTCCCTGCGCCACTGTGCGTGGAAGTACGGCGTCTCCGGAGAGACGTCGTTCAGGGCGTAGTCGATCGTGAAGTAGATCAATACGTCCTCGGGATGGTCGTTGTCGATTTCGATTCGGGCGCCCTCGGCGAACGGCATCCGAAAGTAGGAGTTGAACCCCGCGTACGGCACCGTGACGATCGGTTCAGACTCGATCTTATGGAGCATCCCGTGGCCGTTACAGAAGAAGTCTCCCAAGGGGGCCTCGACGGAAGGGTCGTCCTCGGCGTCCCAGTACATTCGGATGGCCAGATCGCGGAGGATCCAATCGCCCGGGGTGTCCTCACCGCGTATCTCACCGATCGTGAGCCAGATGTGCCGGATCACACCCGGGTCGTCGATGTCGGCGATTGTAGTTGTCTCTCCCGCGGGCAGTGTCATCGTCGGACGTCCCTTCCGGCCGGGGCCCAGTTCGCTCTCGGCCTGACCGCCGGCTCCGACTGCTCCATCCGGGTTCTCGGGCGAGATACAACGACTCCGCTCGTCGCGCAATTCGAGCAAGCTATCGAGGCTGTGATTCATTGCTGTGGTTCACCACCGAGACCGACTGAGGTCACCAATAAAGCTTTTCGGGTGGCTCGCTGGCACGTTCTCGTAGTGTGGTCCCAGTTGCGCACCAGCTGGCGGATGCGGGCTCCCAGACAGACTGCCGAAGCGATCGATGACAGTGTGGAGCGGCTATTCCTCTATCAGCGGATCGTCTGCGGTCTCCTGCAATTGACTGAGTTGCGCTTGAAGCTGTTCATATTCGGCGGAATATGAGTCATCATTTGACAAATCGTCCGTTTCAGATTGGTCAGCATCGAGGTCGAACAACTGCGTGTACCCGTCTTCAGTGTAGTATTCGATCAGTTTATACCGTTCTCCTCTCACTGCTCGCATAACATCTTCGTATGCGAGTAGGAGATGATCACGAATTTCAGCATCTGGATTATCGAATGTCGGGACGAGTGTCTCGCCTTCGATTGCGCTGGGCGTGTCGAGACCGGCGAGATCACACAGTGTGGGGTATATGTCGTAGTGGCTGGTTAAATGGTTCCGACGTTCATCGACAGCGATACCTGGACCGACAAGGAGAAGGGGAATATGGACACTGTGCTCATAGAGGTTCTGTTTACCCATGAGACCATGCTGTCCGACTGCAAGCCCGTGGTCGGCAGTAAATGCGATGATTGTGTTCTCACGTTCCCCGATTGTTTCGAGCCTGTTAAGGACGCGCCCGATCTGGGCGTCGAGGTGAGTGATCATTGCATAATAATCTGCGATGTGGCGGCGTAATTTTTCCGGATCCCGGGGATAGTCTTCGAGGTGCTCGTCACGTCCACACCATCCGATGTCGAAGGGATGTTCTGGCTGGAAGTTGCCTGGAATTTGGATGTTGTCCTGGTCGTACATGGCAAGATACTTTCCCGGACACGTCCGCGGATCGTGTGGTGCCATTGTTGCCATATACGCGAAGAACGGTCGTTCGTCCGCAGACTCGTCGTGGTTCTCTAAGAAATTGACCATCGCATTGGCGAACAGTTCACTCGAGTGGGTACCAGAAGCATACTTATCATACTGTTTGTGTCGGGGCCAGATCGAACCATTACCGGAGAATCCGCGATAGGGCTTGGGCTGTGGATACTTCCCCAAAGGGTATCGATCCGTAACCGGGACGTTCCAGTGGTTTCCCATCCCGCCGAAAAAGATGTCCTTCCCTTCGTCGAAACAACGATTGAACGCTTCGTGGCCGTTATGCCACTTTCCGGTGCCGAACGTCCGGTATCCTGCGTTGCCGAATGCTTCCGGAAGCGTCGGATGCTCCTCTGTCATTCCACCCAGGCCCTCTATATTGAATAGTGAATGCCCGCTCATGATCATCGATCGTGCAGGGACACAGACAGCTCCCTGATCAGCGCCCATGTTAAAGTGGTGTGTGAACGAGCATCCTTCGCGGACGAGTGCATCAAGATTGGGCGTCTCGATATGGTCGTTACCTAGTGCGCCGATCGTATCGAACCGCTGGTCGTCGGCGACGATCAGCAAGACATTCGGTTGGTCGTTCTCACTCATCGGAATACTCCTTCAATAATAGCTTCTACACGTTTCAGTACACATGGAGAAAGCAATTCGTCGACCGAATTTCTACCCTGTCCCCCCACGGCGGTACACTTAATATGTCCGTATTTTATACGATATCCATACATGATGCTAATATCGTGAGGCTGTATTATAAAAGTGAACTGCTAACTACGAACGTTCGAGTTACTGTCGGAGTCATCGATTCGAGTTCGGAGTTCGTGTGTGACTTCGGGTCGTTTGTTGGCAATGTTTTCAGTTTCTTGTGAATCCTCTACCAGATCGAAGAGCACACCATCTTGTATATTGGTTGTCTCACCGTTGTTATCGGGCGTCCAGCCGTCGATGTATTTGTAACGACCATCGAAGATCATCCGCCAGTCTCCGAGACCGGACACAACATAGTCGCGGTGCTCCGAGTTCGGATCTTCAAGAAGATGCCGAATTGACCGGCTGCTGGACGTGCTCCGATGTTTCACACCGGCGTAATCGAGGAACGTGTCGTGGAGGTCGAGAATTGTCATTGGTGTATCGTATGGGTCCTGATCTTCAACGTCCGGGCCCGCAATTATTAGGGGGACGCCGACTGACGGCTGGAGCGGGACACTTTTCCCCCAAATACCGTGGTCTCCCAGCATTTCCCCGTGGTCGCTACTGTAGACGACGATAGTATTTTCGAGCTCTCCTCGGGTTGCAAGAACGTCGAGATACTGACCGACCCATTGATCGATGTTTTCGATCATCGCCGCGTAGTTTCGTCGGACTTCCTCATCGTCGGTCACAGAATCGACACCTGAAGAGGTCGGATTGGGAAACTCCACGTCGGGGTTCCGATACCAGTCGTGCATCTCCTCGGTAACGTCGAACGGTGAGTGCGGTCCGGCGAAGTTGACGACCAGATACCATGGACTGTCGTCGGGTGCTTCTTCGAGCAGAGAGAGTCCTTGTCTCCCGATCCAGTTATCAATGTAGGCTTCCTCGGGAAGCGACGTCGGAAAAGCCGCGCAACCGTCGAATTCCCAGCGTGCGTTATAATCTTCAGCATGCTCCACAAGAAGCCCCTGTTCTTGGAGATAAGCGGTGTAGGGTTCGCTCGGCTGAACCGAGTTGGAGATCAGCGCCTCGTACGCGGTTTCCCAGCACTCTTCAATACCCACACCGATACGCGAGGGATGCTCACTCCAATCAGCTGATGTGATGCCGTCTAACTTTCCGGCGTTATCGATGCCGTCGGAGAATCCCCATTTCTTGAGGCTGGTTTGCCCGTCGGCGCCCCATGAATACGAACCTTTGTGCAGATCGAACTTGCCACATCCCATTACGTGGTAGCCTGCTTCGTCGCGCAGACGCTGGAAGTACGTCGTCACCGACGTCGAGAGGGTATCCGCGTTGCCCAGAACGTCACTGCTGTGATATTCATTTCCCGTTGCAAGACATGCCCGAGACGGGGAGCATAACGGTGACGGACAGACTGCGTTCGTGAACCGCACTCCACGAGCGGCCAGCCGGTCGATATTCGGTGTTCGGAGCGGCAACTCTGTATTCGATCCTAACCAGTCGTGCCGGTGCTGATCCGGAAAGAAAAACAACAGATTTGGCCTATCTATCTCCCTCATGCGAGCGGAGATGGAGTGAAACTATATAACAGTTTGGTGATCGATAGATGTACTATTTAGTTTAGAACAGTATTTCAGAAATGTCTAACGTAGCGTTGCTCTACGTCTAACAACATCTGTTGAAATATGTCTCTGCACCATTGAGTCCAGTAATAGTGAACGAACACTCTCTGGCTATCCGTCGCTGGTGAATAGACCTCTTCTGATCAGAAATACTAAATCATCTCCTCGAAGTATTACAGACATAGTGTTGTAAAAGGGCTTATCTCATATTCCCTGGAACAACTATTTTTGTGTAGCATTACTGTCCCACAGATACTCGCTATCAATCAAACAACCGTCAGGACTACCACATACGAGTATAGGACCCCAATGAGTGGTACGCTAAGTACTGTTAGGCTATACAACCACTCAGAGAGATTCGAGCACCTGAATACACTCAAGTATCGCTCGGCCATTGTGATACGCCGCCTTATACTCTGCACCCTTTCGACCGACCGGTTCTTCGTTCTCGTCAATACCGGAGAACCATTCACCACGATCCTGGTCGATTTGGTGTGCGTTGATGAACTCGAAGGTTTTCTCAAAGACAGAAGAATAGCGTTCGTTACCCGTATACGCGTACATTTTCAGGGCGCTCGTCATGCACTCGGCCTGTACCCACCACGCTTTAATGTGGTTCGTGGCAGATTCTCCGAGAGGACCGTAGAAATAGAAGCCACCGTCTTCGTCGTCGTAACCGTACTCCAGAGCGTTGTTGAAGAGGGCCTTGTAGAGATCCACAAACAGCGAGACGGGTATATCCAACACCTCACAGGCCTCCATCGTCAACCAGACGTTTTCCAAGTCGTGACCGTACGAGGCGATTCGAAAGTCCTCACTGTCGAGTTTTGGCACCCAATCAGCTTCGAACTTATCTGTACAAGCTGTCACACCGTGTCGTACAACAGTATTAGTGAGGATATGCAACAGTTCCTGAAGCCGATCACCGCTTTTCTCTGTGCCAATTGTGTCGTGAAACGTCGTGAATCCTTCGAGCAAGTGGAGATGAGTGTTCGTTAGTTTGAGCGTTGGGTCCAAGACGCTGTCTGCTGATTCCTTCGGTGACCAGTCTGGTTCGATCGTTTCAAGGTATGTCCGACCGCTCTCTATTGGCGTCCAGTCCGGTGTAAAGTACTCAACGTACCCGCCGTGTCGTTTATCTTTAGCCTCTGATTCTATCAAATTGAATAGCTTGATAGCACGTTCACGCACTTCTTCCCGTTCGGTAATTCGGTAGTACTCCGAGAGTGCATAAAGACCGAACCCTTGACCGTATAAATGCTTGTTAGGCTTTCTTACCTCCCCATCACGGTTAACCGTCCAGTAGAACCCACCATGGTCATCATCCCACATTTCGTCGTGCAAGAAGTCGTAGCCGAGATCTGCTGCGTCCTTATACTTTCCTTCTCCGTATCCTTCTCGATGGAGACGCGAGAAGAACCAGACCATCCGGGCCTGGGTGACGATCATCTTGTGATCGTTGCCGTTGAAATCTCCATTTCGATCATATCCAAGAATGTACCCACCATATTCATGGTCCAGACATCGTGGATGCCAGAAGTCGAGAATGTTGTCGGTCAGAATGCGCTCCAATTCTGGAAGATACTCTTCTGCTAGTGGATTTGATGACTTGTTCATAACGTCTACGTCATACCTCTTGGTGTGAATATTTAAATCCTGATTATCGCGCCGGATATGCAGGCATGAGTTCGATGAGCGACGACTACTGCAGGATGATTGAACCGCCTTTTCAGGCCTCAAGCACACGCTCGGCGCAGCCATGCGTGCTCGAAGCTGGATATCTTGAATACCGTGAAATGGTGCTCAAATGTACCGATCACAATCTCTGGTGGAGCGTTGGATGTCCGTGGAATCCATCGACGTATACCGTTCCTATATAGCAAACTAAACTGAACTCCGCTGCGCTCACACAGTGACTTCAAGCTCTAGTCCACTTCACGCCACGTATGGTTTGGCGCCCAATCAAGTAGCTTACGAGCTTTGTCGATATCAACGAGCGACTGATGCTCGGATAGCGATTCGCGCAGTTCAGCATCTGGATAGTACCGTCCGGCGACGATATCGCTCGACGCGTCGAGCGTCGTATCGCTTGCCACGGCCCAAAATCGTTCGTGGCCGACAAAATTGGCCTCAAGGGCCTTCCGAGTAACACGCGCTGCGTCGTCAATGTGGATGTAGGTGAACAGTTCGTTCGGTCCACCCATAGCTTCGGAGCCAATTTTCTCTAACGATCGGTCTGCGCTTTTGAAATTGGTTCTCAGTTCTTCTGATGTCGCAATCCACGGGTATCGAATCGTTGAGATTGTCTTCGGAGCGGTATCCTGTCGCCCAAAGCCATCACATGTCACCTCCAGCGAATGCTTACTTATCGCATAGGGATCGCGGGGCGTGACCGGATGTTTCTCGTCGACCGGGAGGTAACGAACGTCAATTGGGTCGTCCTGGTATGCCGCTCCCATTGCGTTGATGCTTGATGCGATACACACCGACTCGAGATTGAGTGCGCTTGCGGCTTCGAGAATGTGATACGTGCTCATCACATTGCTCTCGTAGACTTCATAGCCTGAATTTCTGCCTGGTCCTGGGATCGTCCCAGCATGTACGACAGCATCGGCGTTGCTTTCGACCAATGCACCGTATACGTTGCCTGCATCGAGAAGATCTGTCCGTATATAGGAGTCCGACAGTTCCTCACGGCGCTTTCCTCGAGCTACGTTTACAGTCTCGTAGTTTTTGTTGTCAAGTTCCGCGAGAACTGCTTTCCCGAGCTTGCCGTTCCCACCGGTAACCGCAATCGTCTGTAGCATCTTCTTTGAGCATTCTATGCACGCCAATATAAATATTGATGGCACTTACTCAGTAGCTCGTGTGCAGCACATTGGTGATGGAGAGATGTCTTGCGATTCTATCGTGTCTCAAGCGAGAAGAGAATTGAGTTGTTCAGAGTTGAACAGTCAGCTATCTGAACGGGACGCCCAAGGAAATCCGACGACACCGACAGTAGTCGTAGAAGACAAGAGTGGTTATTTTCTACCAGTATGACTCCCAGTCACGGGTTACTCGCGTCAGCGCCTCGTAGTAATAGTAGTCTCCAAAGATAGCCGCGTTGTTCGGATCATCAGGATCATTGGCGTATTTTGCCTCCCGAAGTAGCGCCTCGGAGTCGGCACCCTTCGTTGTGTAGTTTTGGCCGAGTGAGTCCAACATCGCCAGTGAAGCGTTCAAATACCGCTGGCGATCGGGGTCACCTGCAGGAAGACAGGACGCTAGTTCGATCAGCCCTGACGCCGCGATTGCCGCCGAAGAGCTGTCTCGAATGTGATCTTCTGGGGCGCCAAAGTCCCACCGTGGGACGTGGTCCTCCGGAAGGTTGTTAAGATAGTATTCGGTGACGTTTCGGCCCATCTCTCGGAACGCCTCATTGCCCGAGTAACGATAGGCAAGCGGGAACCCGTACACCGCCCACGCCTGCCCGCGAGCCCAACACGACTCTGAGTCGTAGTTCGCGCCACGTTCAGCACGATGTCTGATCGGTTCTCCCGTCTCGACATCGAACTCGTACACGTGATACGTCGAGTAATCGTCACGGACGAAATGCTCAGCCAGTTGTTCGGCGTGGATATCCGCGATGGTCCGGTAGCGGTCGTAGCCTGTCTCCTCGCTTGCCCAGTACAGGAGCGGGAGGTTCATGATGCTGTCGACGATCGTGCTGCCGTACTCCACGTCATCGGGGTCGCGGTGATCGCCCCACGCTTGGATGATTCCTGGCGCATCGTGAAAGCGGTCGACGAGCCGATCAGTGGCGAACAGACCGACCTGCCGGGCGCGCTCGTTACCAGTGAGGCGGTACTGCGCAACAGCCGACAGTGAGTAGAGGAATCCGATGTCGTGCGTCAACGTTCCCTCCATTATGTGCTCCGTGTTTTCGAGCCGATCCTCGTAGGCGTCGAGGTGACCTTCAGCGACTTCACGATATTTCTCGTCGCCAGTGTGCTCGTAGGCGAGCCAGAGCATCCCTGTCCAGAACGACGGCGTCCAGTCAGTCACGTCCCACTCGTCATAGTCCATCTCTGGGCCGGTCGCCGACGAGGGGAACGACGTCCGGTATTTGTCGATATTGTTATCGATACGCTCGAGAACGAACTCACATCGTTCTTCGAAATCTGGGACATCGAGATCTGGTCGCTCCGAGTATGACTGCTGCTGTTCACGCTGTGAAGCCATACTACGGTAGTTGGAAACACTGTTGAAATAACTGTCGATCTTACAATCGGAAACACCTGACCAGTTGGTGGTCGGCCCTCTCTAATGTCCAGACTGATGTCGTGGTCCTCACCGAAAACGGGTTCTGCGTAGCGAGTCGTACTGTTTTGCTCTCTTTTTGCTTCGGAATCAAATAACTACGGTGTCGATACTACTCTGCTGGTAGTAGTCAACCGTCTATCCGGACACGACTGCAAACTCGCTGTCGAGTATTTACTACCCATCGAAGGACGCAATATCAGAATATTCTTGAAAAACATTATTTTGGCCACAATCGCCGACCCCTGCGACTCTTCCGTTGCTCGCTTATCCCGGGTGAGTCGGGTCCGATACGTCACGCCACGCCCTATTCGCCCACGCTTGACCGTGGAACGGATCATTAGTAGTGCTCATCTCCGTGAGCAGTCGGTCGTGGAGTTCGTCCCGGCGCTGTGCGTACTCTTCGTTATCGATACGGTTGTGAAGCTCTTCGGGGTCATCGTTCAAATCGTACAGTTCATCGGATTCGAGAAGGTTTAGCGATAGTTTGGAGCCATCTGCAGTAACGAGTGTCCGTACCGGATAGAAACCATCGCCGTCAGTTCGCGCTCGGCCGTAACCATTGTGCTCTATCAGCGCGAACTCACGATGGTCACGTGTTGGATCGCTAGCTACGTTGCAGAAACTGCTCCCGTGACAAAAGTCAGGTATCGACACATTTGCCAGATCCATTAGCGTGGGAAAGAGGTCAATTTGTGAAACGAGTGCCTCTGTGGCGTTTCCGGCCGCGAGAGAGGGTCCGCTCATGACAAGTGGGACGTTGGTCACTTCGTCGTACAATGCGAAGTGTTTGAGGTCAAGCCCGTGGGCGCCCAGATAGTGGCCGTGATCCGATGTGACTGCAACGACTGTCTCGTCGGTGTCCACCGCATCAAACACGCGTCCCATCTCATCATCAACGAATTCGATGCAGCCGAAGTAGAGTGGTCTGTAAATTCCGCCGTTCTCGACAGCATCCTGGATGGAGTTCATGAAGCAATTTCCGGTCTCGTAGGCCGCAGCGTACTGCTGTTGCCGACGTGGCTTCCCATGATCGGCAAGCTCCTCGGGTGTCTCGAAATTCGACGGCAGTGGATACCGCTGATCACGGTATCTGTCACAGAAGGGCGGTGGACTGAGGCTCGGTTCGTGAGGTTCATCGTAGTTCACCGCAAGAAAGAACGGACGGTCGTCGTCACTCGCGTCCTCGATAAACGCGAGTGCGTGGTCAGTGATGTTTCCTGCCCAAGTGTCCTCACGGGAGATGTTCCGCTCATGGATTTCATCGATATCATTCTCCGAGACGCGCGTCCGCATCCCCGAACGATACCAGTCCCACAACTCCTCGCCGATATCGTCGCGATAGTTCGCCGCGTCATACCAGTACTCCTCTTCGTATCCTGGTGCGGCTTTTCCATCACCCATGTAGTCGCCGTCCAAGTGCCACTTCCCGACGTAGGCCGTCCGATAACCCGCGTCACGGAACTGTTCACCCATCGTTGGAACGCCTTCGTATAGTTGTAGTCCGTTCGTCCACGCACCAGACGAGTGTGGGTACCTTCCAGTATAGATTCCGGCCCGTGAGGGGGCACACACCGGTGCGGTCACGTAGTTCTGGTCGAATCGAACGCCTTCGTCGGCTAAGCTATCCAGATTTGGCGTGTCGACAAAATCGGCATCGCCGGTCGAGACACCGCTCCAGTTCTGTGAATCTGTAGTGACGACTACAATGTTCGGATGGTCGGACATAAACTGTGATGTCAGTCTCGGAGTTTAAACATACCGATCTCTTGATTTTGTTCCTGGTTAGACAGGATCCGCTATCTCCTCCTTACCGGTTCGCTGTCCGTCACGACGACCAGATTAGCTAGTACCAGTAGCTCTCAATTGTTATAGCCACATTTCTGTGTCTCGGGATCAGCGGGCCTGAATGGGTTGTGAACGTCTCCTCCTTCGACTCTTTCTTAACCGTATCTCCCCATATTACTGAGAGTTAAGTACTAGCCGGTTCACTGAGGGGATGATGTTAGAAGATCGATCGAGCTTCGAGAATCAAGAGCTGTTATACGAAAATCCGCTCCAGTCTGAGGCGGACACCGAAGACTTTGTCATTGAGGGTGAGGGACTTGCGTCGTTTCCCCGAGACCGGTTACGCCTCGAGAGCCGTTATGGCTATCCCAGCAACGAAGACGTCTATCCGCATTTCCTCTGCTGGTGTCCCGAGACGTTTCCGGATGAGATCGCGGTTTCATGGGATTTCTACCCCATCCGCGAACCCGGCCTAGCGATGTTCTGGTTCGCCGCACGTGGTCAGAATGGTGAACATGTCCTCGATGACAGTCTGTCCGAGCGAAACGGACGGTACGGCGAAGACTACGGTGACAGCGACATCAACGCGCTTCACACATCTTACTTCCGTCGGAATACCGACGTCAAGACATCGAATATGTCGGAAGAGAGGTTCGGATATTACGAACGGGAGTTTCAAACGGTCAATCTCCGCAAGAGCAAGGGACTCAATCCGGTAATGTGGGGCGGCGACCCAATCCCAGGTGTCGCACAGGCGAACCCGCCGTACCGCATTCGGGTCGTCAAATATGGCCCAGACGTCGTATTCTCGGTCGAGGATCTTGAAGTCTACCGGTGGTCAGATGACGGAGAGACACACGGTCCGGTGCTTGAGGGCGGAAGTATCGGATTCCGCCAAATGGCGCCGTTGATTGCCGAATACGCTGACCTCAAGGTCCACAGTGTCGAAAAAGTCGAGTGAGTTGGTGATTGCTTGACCGTTGTACGGGACTCCCCAATCAGGTAGTTCTGAGGTGGCTCACTACCCACGGGAAGTGGGCTTTCAGCCTCCCGATTCGACGTCCGCGACACACCGAAAGCCGATATTACTTGTCGAACTGTCCGGCGTATTTTTTGACCGAGCAGCAACTCGATATCGGTTACACCAGGACCGATGACAGAGATGCGATCCACCTTTCATTACACGCGAATCTCCATCCGGTGGACCTGCGGGATTGTCAGAGTCATAGGCATCTGTCGTGTGGTACTCTGCGGAGAACCAGTCAGAACACCACTCCCATACGTTTCCAACCACGTTGTACAGCCCAAATCCGTTAGGCTCGTACTCATTTACAGGAGCAGTCTGTTCGTATCCGTCGTCCCCCGTATTGTTTTTTGGAAAGTCTCCTTGCCAGATGTTACATCTGTGTTCGTTATCTGGCTGGAGGTCATTTCCCCATGGATAAGTTGCGTCCTCAAGTCCCCCTCTGGCCGCATATTCCCACTCCGCCTCAGTAGGCAATCGTTTTCCTGCCCACTCAGCGTATGCCGTAGCGTCATTCCATGATACATGTGTGACCGGATGCTTTAGCCGGTCGTCTTCGAGGACATTCGAATTCGGTCCCTCGGGACGGAGCCAGTTAGCACCTCTGACGGCAACCCACCACGAGGCTGCATCAACCTTCTCAAAGACGTGTTTTTCGTCAACTTCATCGACAAAATCCTGGAACACGAATGACCAACCGAACTGCTCTGCGTCTGTTGTGTACCCTGTTTCTTTAACAAACCGGAAGAACTCTGCATTCGTGACAGCATATTTGTCAATTAGGAAGGGGTCTACTTTGACCTCTCGTACTGGGCCCTCTCCATCTTCCGGGAACCCAATATCATCGTCTGCCCCTATTTTAAAAGATGAAGCATCTAATTTTACCATCTGTTTGATTCGAGAGGATTGATGAATTCCCTGAGATCCACTCCCTCGACCAGATTCTGTCATGGAAACAGGCTCCTCTTGAGAAGAATTGGTTGAATCTTTGCGTGAAGCAGCGCAACACGGGTGGTCTTCTGTCATGGCTTGTCCTTCAAGCAGCCATGTTATTAGATGTAACTGTAGCTGGCATGCGGACGGAAGTGAGTCAATCTTTCAAACGTGTTTTTGTAATGATCAAGTAATCGCTGTTCCGAACGTCACAGGATTGTTTCGGTGGCAATATTTCTGCATAGATTTACTGAGAGACACGCCTGTTCACAATTACTAAAAAACACGCTTGTTCCCAAGCAGTGTTTCTCATGGTCGTCTTTGACTATCGTGCAGTCTGCTCTCGGTTAGGAACGAATCGTTGGAGTGACTACCCGAACCTAGATCGAAAAGTGGGTACATGTTGAGAATGAGGGTCGAACGCTTCCACAATTCATGAGTAGGCAGTTGGCTGAGCGTCCGCTAGTGACGTGCGCTGTTTGTTTACTACTGTACGTTCAACGACCGCATCAAGCGCTCGACAGACGACCTTCAGATCGGGAAAGTATCGAGACTGGACATAGAAGATCGTTATATTTTACCACTCACTCTTGATGAGCGCAGTTACAGCCCCCACCGTCGAGCAACTCCTCGACAGTGTATGATTCACCGCAGGTATTACAGAGCACGCGGACATCGACGAGTACATCAAAGTCACCAAGGGTAATGCGTCCAGTATTATCGAGGTTTTTGAGCGTCGTATCAGTGACTGCACTAGTTCTCGATCCCATCCGCTGTATTATTTCTGCTCCTTTCTCAATCGGATCAGCTCTGTCTACGTTCGACTCATAATTCACATCACGATGCTTTGTTAGATAAGTGTGTATTGTTTGATGTGTGACGAAATCCTTTTTGAGTTCTTCGACATCGATCCCGTCACGAGCAAGTGCATTCTTTGTCTCGGTTTGTACGCCACTACTGACAGCCTCGTCAGTTAATAGTCGGTAGATATTCTCAACCTCGCCGTTGAGCGGTGACGCGTTCGCTTGATCCAATGCACTACTCAGTACAGTTCGGTTGAACAAATCTGCAAGCTCGCGGAGACTATATTGATCATCATCGTCGCCTACCCAATACGCTTCAAGCTGGTTGCCCATCCCCGTCAGCTCATACTTACTAATAATTCGTTGAACTTTGGTCTGAGTTCCCGAACTATCACTCATGATCCAATATGGGGTTCGTACTGTGCTTGACTGTTTCGGAGACTGACGGCATTATTCAGAGGATTATCGCGTCTTTGAGTAGCAACTTTCACTGTGATCTCGTGCTGGGGAGTATTCTGATTGTCACTCCTGATTATCACTCAAAAACACCACAATCCGTCGCTGATATGATCATCACTGCTGGCACGTCTGGACGGTCGGGATTCACTACACTTTTCTTCTGTTCCTGTTGTAGAAGGCTACGGTTCCTGTTCTGCTGCAATCTCTTCTCGGGCCGTGAAGACGGCGTCGGCATCCATCGCAAGTTCGTACTCATAATACGCACCGCCCGCCCGCCCATCGTTTCGCTCTGTTCGGCTGAGGAAGCCAAGCATTTCGAGTTCAGAGAGATGATCTTGCACGCTGCGCAGTGATGAAAGCGGGTCGGTTCCCCAGTGAGCAGCAACCCGTTCATACGTACTCTGGATAGACTTAGACCGAACAGGCGTTTCATCACTTGACTCAAGCCGAGCGACAGCTTCAAGGATCAGTTGAGCATGCGGTGTTTGATCACGGATCTTATTACGGACGCGTCCGCGCTGGACTCGGGTTTCAGCGGAGTGGATATGGTCGTCAGTAACCACCTCATCGTTTCGATCTTCAGCGAGATCGCCGCCCGTGCTAAGGAGATCAAGTGCTTGACGGGCACTTCCCGTGTCCTGAGCGGCTTTCGCAGCGCAGAGAGAGATAGCACTTTGGGTATAGGCGTCATCTACAAACGCTTTCTCTGCTCGGTGCATTAGGATGGTCCGAAGCTCGTTGGCGTCGTACGGTGAAAACGAGAGTTCTTTCTCCATCAACGTTCCTTTAACCTTCGGGCTGAGACTGTCTCGGAATCGATAGTTGTTGCTGATTCCAATAACACCAATCCTTGCGTGGGTGAGATTACCGTTCGATCTCGCACGGGGGAGTTCATAGAGGAGAGAGTTGACTTTTGCAAGATGATCAATCTCGTCAAGGACGAGCAGGAACGTCCCGCCTCGTTCGTCAAGAGTAGTGTAGAACGCTTCGAGGGCGTCACCTGTTGAGAGCCCTTTCTTGGGGAAGTTGGGTTCGCTATCATCGCGCAGAGTATTAATGAATGCGCGAAGTGTACCATAAGCGGAGTCGTTGTTACAGTTGTGAAAGAGAACATAGAGATCATCAGTTTCGTCGCGACTATCGACCTGCTTCTGGAGGGCTTTCATCATGTATCTGGTGACGGCAGTCTTTCCGACACCGGTCTTACCATAGATGAATATATTGGATGGATTGCGTCCAAAAAGAACGTCTTTGAGAGCGTTTCTGTATGCGTTAATTTCGTCTTCTCGTTCGAGAATGGTCTCTGGGGCGTAGTCTTCCTCAAGAACATGCTTGTCCTCGAAGAGCTGATTGGTCATCCCCTCGAATGGGTCGTTCATGGCAGTTTTTCAGCTGAGAGAGGTATTGTATACCAGACTTAAATAACTACTGTTCGTCTGTTTCGCTTGTTCTAGTTCTTTAAGTAGTACACACACAGTACGTTTCGTCTGTTTCTCGGTGAAACCACACCACTAGACACCAACAAACAGTATATTGCCGCAACCAAAACAATCAATACAGTATACTAGGCCACCAAAGCTGATTGTAGCTAGTGTTCAAACTGAATGTTTGGGCTTGGTTTTCTTCTTAGTATCTGAACGAAGTGAGAGGGAAAACGGTGCTGTTGTTGTGGTTTGTTCAGTTGTCTACGGACCTATGGAAACGAAACTCAAGCTTGCGTGGATTAGGGGTAGAATGTCATGGATACACAAAATCCTTGATGGTCCAAATTTCACAGAAGGATATCCATTGGGAATCACACCTGACAAACATCCCTACAGAGCCAAACAGACGAAACGTACCGTCTCTCTATGTTGATCTGGCATCACCCTGTTTCACGAGAACAGACGAAACGTACCGTCTCTCTATGTTGGTCTGGCATCACCCTGTTTCACGAGAACAGACGAAACGTACTGTCTCTCTATGTTGATCTGGTAGCACCCTATCTCACGAGAACAGACGAAATGTACTGTCTCTCTATGTTGGTCTGGCATCACCCTATCTCACGAGAACAGACGAAATGTACTGTCTCTCTATGTTGGTCTGGCATCACCCTATCTCACGAGAACAGACGAAACGTACTGTCTCTCTATGTTGATCTGGTATCACCCTATCTCACGAGAACAGACGAAACGTACCGTCCCTCTATGTTGATCTGGTATCACCCTATCTCACGAGAACAGACGAAATGTACTGTCTCTCTATGTTGGTCTGGCATCACCCTATCTCACGAGAACAGACGAAACGTACCGTCCCTCTATGTTGGTCTGGGCGACATCAAACGAGTCTGTACACAGGAGTCTAGCCTCAAAGTACAACAGAGATGATTGACGCAAAGCTCCTCATGAACACCGGATGTACGAGCTTCTGAAAGAACAGACGTTTCTGGAAGCTAAATCAACGCGTACTGGTGGTGAACGGGGGCAAGGTAGCTATCTTAAGGATCGGCTAGTTCCAGACACTGAAATCGTCTTCAAGCCAGTGCTTCGAAGTGGTCAATTCGAGAATTGGTATGACATTTTCTCATCAGAAAGGCAGGAATTCTTTTGATTTTTACATATCTACCAGTCCACACTCAACGCCGCATCCTCATCGGTAACAGTTATTCCATTTTCTTTCATGTTGGATGGGGAACGTACGTCTCCGGTATCAAGCACATCAAACCTGACTCGGGTACGCTGCCGACAATGACTGTGGGATGGGATAGATCTCCGAATTTAGATGTTTGAGTAGATTAACGTCACCGACTGCGATGTGCCTGCCAATGATTACCACCCGAGGCGTGATGCATCACTGTGCGGTAATCAAACCGAGATTGGAGGCTCCCGAATGCCTTTTGCGTGGCCGCTGATAGCGATTTCTGTCGCAGCGTGCGACAAGCGATCGAAGTACACCGATTGGCCGCTACCACACACCCATTTCCATCCAGCAGTATAGTCGACCATCACCTCGATGGTTGTGGGGCGGCCACTTCCATAGAGTACCGATCTTGTTTTGTATCGAGCGGGAAAGAACGATCTCACCGCTGCTGTCTCATGGTCCGTACTCATTCCTTCACAAATATTCCACTCTCATATCGACGCGAGTATATTTTTATAAATACAATTGTAATTGGGTCTTGTATTTGTGAACAATACTAGTACGAGTACGAACGCAGCCCCACGTTACTTACTCAACAGCTACAGTCTTCACTATGACCGGATCAGCCGCTAAGCCGAGAGACCATCCACACCAGATCATGCTCAGTATATGTTATTATTCAAATTTGTATATCGGTCTCATTCCCATCGTCACAGGATGACCTCACCACGTTTTGAGCTCCTTCGAGATCATCTCGAATTGACTTCTCCTGAATAACTACGGTAGCTATTGAGGTTTTTCTGATAATTGTCATTACAATCGGCACACCGATCCACTAGATCTGCAAGGTTGTGACTCACGTCTATCGATCCAACGCCGAAGGAAGGACCTTCGTATTCGAGCGGCGAATCGTGATTGAATCCACGTTGTTCCATCTCCTCGGCGAGTTCCTCGTGTCGCTCCTCCAGTCGACTCGTGTCAATGTTACCTTTCTCTGCATGACCGCCAGCAATGGCTTCGCCGTGAGGGTGATTTAGAATGGTCCCAACGAGTTGGTGGTGTTCTGCGTGTTCACCACGAAGATGTTCATCACAGAGGATCTCTGTCGGTACGCACCACATTCGCGTCATCTATCTTTGCTAGGAAAGCCATCCTTAGATTCCTACCGATTTTTTATAGACAACCCATCCTCTACTACGGATATGAGCGACGATATCGCCACCATCTTGAGCCGGCTCAAACAACCGCTTGTCTATGTAATGGGCGTCTTCTACACTGTCGCAGGAGTACTACATTTCGTCTTTCCGACGGCCTATGCTCGGGTTGTTCCACCGTTATTCCCTAAACCTCATCTTCTCGTCTATCTTTCCGGAATTGCGGAGATCGGCCTTGGACTCGGTGTGATGATCCAGCGGACACGCCGGTGGTCCGCGTGGGGGCTCATCGCACTCCTCGTTGCAGTTTTTCCAGCGAACATCCATATGGCGACCAGTGACATGGCAACGAATTTGGTTCCCGACTGGGCCACTGGTATCGCGCAGGGGGCAATGTGGGCACGACTTCCGTTTCAAGGGGTTCTGATACTCTGGGCATGGTGGTATACGCGTTCAGAGTCTGAATCTTCTGCGTGCTAAGGGGGATTGGCACGATTGTTACTGGATATTTCATCTTGAAATGTTGGTTAATGACCAAATTCTCGGAGGAAATCTATGCAGTAGGAGTCCTACGTCTCTCCATACCAGTCTAGTACTACCGGGTCTCAGGTGAACAGGTGAAATGTACTGTGCTCCCCATCACTCCATTCGCACACCAGCAGAAACAAAGAACACAGAGGTCAACGAAGTGTCGTAAATAATAATACCCACGGGACGCGCGAGATGGGATTTCATTCGATAGATTGTGTCTGATCTCACTGATTGCGCTGTTGGCGTTCTCCGTCGGCCAGCTCAGTGTCGATGAGTGCTTGCTGTTCCTTCCGGATTCCCATTCATGAGGTATTCGTTCTGCACAATGCGGTGTGTGTAGCTGTCGAGAACGTCACCCGTCATCATCTTGTGGATTCATGCCATCCTCGCCGGCTTACTCGCCACACCTTTAGTTGCCGTCTATCTATCGGTCGTATCATATTATCGGTTTAAATTATCTGATTATTGAAGTTTTATAGAGTATTACGATTGGTTGGGTCATCCGTACCTATCTCAAACAATCAAACAAACCCTTTACGTTCGTGATAGGTCAGCATCAGCGTGTTGCTGACGATCCAAAGAAGGATCAGAGGACAGTCTTACAGTCTTCACTTCAGAATAAGTAATAATTATGATATTTCTATGCAATTGTAACAATCCGAAGATGACGGGTAAGAGATTTTTTCGACGGCCACGGGGGGCAGAATCGAGAACGCGGCTAGTGTACTGGACATCAAAGGATCATCTCTTGTTTGAGGAACTTACGATTTCCGCCATCGTTGAGCGCCGAGAGTATTCAAGTCAGGACAGATGGGTCGTGGTCATCGAGAAGACGTACAGCCAGTGCACAAAACGATTCGATTGAAACGCGGCTTTATTCAGAAGATACTTTGCATGCGTGACGATGCATTCCAGACACTCGAAGAGTGAGTGCCGGCACCGGGAACCGACCCCGATCGCAAGCAGACTGATCGACGCGCTCGGTGTCACGATTGAAGATGCTCAGTACAACGTGTGAGCTCTGGTTTGGTGAAGTCGAGATGGACTTATGCGTGCTTCTTCTCGCGACACGTCGGCGGATCGCGGTTTTCACCATGCCTTATGTAACACGAGGTGGACCGATGGCAGCCAAGTGCTACATAAGGTTAGTTTCATCAGTGCTCTGTGCCGATCGAGGTGAGTACTATCCTCGCTAATGGTGCAACAGCTACTGAAAAATTCAGAAGAGGAATACGATTTGGCGTTCGTCCGCATCACCTCGAAAACGATCTCGGATGAGACGGAACCCAAAATGGGGTGATTCGCGGGATATCAACGGACGACTAATGCTCGTGACAAAGCAAGCGTGGCTTCTGGCGTCTTCATCATCGGTTCGATCTCGTATCGAGACGCCTAGTCATAACGGCGTGCCCCCTCGGTGTCATCGAGATGGCGTAGTTGTAGCGATAGTCGGATCAGCACGGCGGGCACCTCATCAGTCGTAGTAAGGTTGCTGATGAGTAGATACTTGGGAACCACATGAGTAACGTCAGTATAGAGAATATACAAGCTGTATGAGTGGATATCTACATAAGTGATACCATGATACCTACCAACGAAGGGTCACCATCTCTATCGACAGTTCAGGTACTTATCATTGACACAAGGAGCGATGCCTTTGATGAATTTATAGCGTATCTCGAACGTGAGTACGAAATACGGACGACGACGGTTTATGATACGAACCGTATTTCAGAATATGATGATGTAGATTGTGTCATCGGATCACCGTTCCTCACTGAACATAGTGATAACAAATCACTCGAAACACAGATAGCAGATACGGCCGTGCCGACTATCCTTTTCTACGAGGACGAAACAACGGCGTCACAGATGCTGACCGCTGGAGCAGACCGCTGCATTCGATACAATGGACGACAAATAGAAGCGCAAGCGGCCCATGTCGCTGCTACGCTCCGTCAAGAACTCAGACATCAACGGACAAGACGAGCTCTCAGAAACGAAATCGAGTTCATTCACCATTCGTTTGATGCTCATAATGACATCTTGTTTGCGATAGATTTAGACGGAAATCTTATATTCTGGAATAAAAAGCTCAATGAAATAACTGGCTATCCGGACGCGGAGATCTACGAGATGTCTCCAGCTGACTTTATCACGATGGATTGTGCGGAACCACTTTCAGCGGCGATTAGCCGAGCGATTTCGAACGATTGCGTAAAGAAGCAAGTCACACTCATTACGAAAGACGATAACAAAATCCCCTATGAATTTGTGGGAACGCTACTTGAGGATGATAGCGATAACGTCATCGGGATCTGGGTTACTGGACGGGACATTACCGACAGAGAACGACGTGAGCGCATGCTCGAAGACCAATCTGAGCGTCTTAGTGTACTAAAACGTCTCAATGAGATCATTCGAGATACACATCAGACCCTTGTCCGTGCCTCAACCCGTGAGGAGATAGAACAGGCAGTCTGTGCCAATCTCGTAAGCGAGAACGCCTACCGCTTCGCATGGATTGGTGAACAGCGTGCGGTCGATGAGGATGTCGAGCCACGCGAGTGGGCCGGTCTCGAAGATAATGGTCTTGACGATCGATCAGATCCTGACGAACGAAGTAAAGAGAGAGTGACGGCCGAGACCATCATCGAAACGAGCAGAATGCGGGTCGCTCGATCCACTGCTGATTCATCAACAGTCGTATCGTGGCAGGAGACAGCCCTCGAACCCGAATATCAGTCGACGATCGCAATTCCACTCGTCTACCGTGAAACTACGCACGGCGTGTTGTGTCTCCACTCATCTTGGTCGAATTCGTTCGATGAGACCGAACGCACGGTACTCAAAGAACTCGGAGAGACGATAGGATACGCGTTCAGCGCTGCAGAGTGCCGCCGTGCGCTCGTTTCCGATGCTGTCATCGAGCTTGAGTTCATTCTTCGAGACCGTTCGATTTTCACACTCGACCTTACGGCACGAACGGAGTGTCGCGTCACTCTTGACGGCATTGTTGAACGCTCCGATGGGATGCTCGCTGAGTTCGTCACCGTCACAGGGGTGGACCCGGAGACCGTGCTCGACATTGCGGAAGAACGGGAGGAGATGGATATCGCGCTGATAAGTGAACACAATGGTGAGAGCGTCTTCCGACTGATCTCCGAGTCGTCGAGCACTGTCTCACTCGCAGATCAGGGTGGTATCATCCGCGAGGGCGTTGCCGAAGACGGTGAGGGACACCTCGTGTTCGAACTCCCCCAAGGTGCTGATGTACACGCGCTCGTCGACGCAATACAAAACCTCTATTCAGAGACAGAACTGGTTGCCCAACGCACGCGCGAGCGAACAAGCACCCGTGGTGCTGAGTTCCGGGCCACGTTTGACGATACACTCACTGACCGACAAAGGCAAACACTCAAAACGGCCTACTTCTCAGGATATTTCGAATGGCCGCGCGAGAGTACGGGTGATGAGATTGCGGCCTCATTCGATATCTCCGGTCCCACATTTCACGAGCATCTCCGCGCAGGCCAGCGAAAGCTCCTCAGAGCTTTCATCGAGCACGGACCGGAGACCAGACGATAAATCCATACGAATCGCGTAGACGATTCTGGGTAGCCTATCTGATTAGGCTCTCGATTTTTAGTTGTCGGATTGTTGTGTAATGATACACGACACCCCTACGACAGGGGTGTTCGGCGTGATCAGACTGATCGATTGCAATAGCTGCGATCGATCCTGGTAACTGGATACACAGCTCGCGTCCCTCGAAATACAACCATTGACACGACACCAATGACAGACAACGACGATGCCATGTTCGACAGCATCGACCTAACTCGGCGTGACTTCGCACGGTTGAGCGCAGCGACTGCAGGTGCGCTCTCTTTGCCTGTCGTGAGTGCCAAGCAACTCACGTCCGCAAAGATGACCGAGCGCTACGAGTTCGTTACCAATCATACGGTAGACGCCTACGACGTTTCGACCCTCATCGAGTTCTCTTCGACAGAGGGATTCGGAAAACTCGACGCACTAGGTATTGAATACCAACAGACGACAACACCGAAACCCGCAGCCCATGCGCAACTGAACGCGGACGAGATCGATAACGTGCTCAATATCGCTTCCGCGGAACGCCTTTCTCATTCGCCCGGATCAAATCCGTTCTGGCGCCTCGGCCATTATCCGTTCGGCGTGTTCCCTGAACCACGACAGAGCACAGCGTTCATCGATTACGAACAGATGGTCGATGGGCTGAAACATCTCGAGTCTGAACACCCCAAGCGTCTGAAATTTTACTCCATTGGGAAGAGTCCGGGTCACTACAATTACGTAAGTGGCGAGGAGGATCCAAAGGACATCTACGTCGCTGAACTCACGAACAGGATCAACGACTCCGCTGCGTTCGAGGAGAAGGAGAAAGTGATGTTCAGTCTTTCCCTCCATGGACTTGAACGCGCGGGCGCCGAGGCTGGATTGCGGTTCATTGAAGACGTGCTAACCGGTGAGGACCAACACATCGCCGATCTGCTCGACGATCTTGTCATTGTCTTCGTTTTATCGAACGCGGACGGTTGGGTCGCCAAGCACCCGCAGTACGAGAGCGGATGGCAGTTCCTTGGACCAGACGGTGGCGCACCCGTCGTCCCGTTCTATGAACGCGGTACCGACGGTGTGTTCGATCCCAACCGACAGGCACCAGCGGTTGGATGGATCAATCCAGCGCACTATCCCGCCGAGCCGCTCGGTGCAAATCTGTTGGACGACGATTCGGGCATCGACTCGGATGTCCCCGACAACATCAAAGAACGGGTGCCCGATCAACTGTCAATAGTTGAGCACTTCCGGAGTTACGAGAATCTGAACTACGGGGCAGATCTCCACGGTGCGATATTCTCCTCAAAATTCGTGCTCGGACTGATCAGCCAAGATCAGTTCGACCACGGCCAACTCCATGAGCTATACGAATTCTGCAGAAACATTGATTCGACGCTCGAGGACGCGCTTGATACGTGGACGACGCTTGCCGCTGCCCAGCAACGCCTCACGGGTGAATTAAATCCAACAGTGACCGGCTTTGAGACACTTCCCGAAGAGGCATTCGACTATGCGGGGATTTGGGACACTATCAACTACACCGTGAGCGGTGCGCTGCTCGATTGGATGTCCCATCCCGAGGATCTCGGTGGGCTAGGGATGACGACGCTTGACTTTGAGATGAGTTATTCGCACATCATCGGAGCGAACGTCTACGATCCCGAACTCGTGCAAATGCAGGTGACCGGCTACGATACTGCGATCAAGACCATTGCCGAATACTCGGCGAAAGAAACAACAGCGACCATCGAGACCGGTGGGGCCACAACCGCCTATGTCACGAGCGATTCCGTGACTCGTTCCTCGGAGGATCTTTCGTTCATACAGAACCCAAATCAGGGATTTGTTGAGATGGAGGCGAGCGAACGCTTCGAGGGAACCATCGGTCCGGGAGCGCCAGATTCTCGTGCAACGAAGCGCCACGACTTCAGCGCAGTTACCGACGCCGACAAGATAGAAGCAAGTCTCTCGTGGGTACCGTCGGGGCAGGATCTGGAGTTCTACCTCGAAGATGCGGACGGTAATCGAATCGCGACGGCTCAGACGGCTGACAATCCTGAGACAGTGGCAGCGACGATCGAGCCCGGTTCGGACTACGAGTTCGTCGTCGAAACCTACGCGAATGTGGTCGCCGACTACACTATCGACGCGAACTACTTTGATTACACCAATAAGCAAACCACGACCCAAAACGAACAGCAGTCAGCGACGCTCGGACCGAACGAACAGACCACATTCTCTTGGCGTGTCGGCAGGGAGGTCAACAGCCTCTCAGTATCAGTCCACCCCCAGCCGGGAACGCTCAACGCCGCGAAACTCGAGGCCCCCGACGGTACAACAAAGCGTAGCTACGATCCGACGCAAGACCAGGGCGAAGGGGCTATCGGGATGGAGGAGTGGACGATCGACGATCCCGTGTCCGGCGAGTGGACAGTTGAGGTGACGAGCCTGATGGACGCAAAACAGGGAGAAGCGATCGTTATATTTGGGACGCTCGCAAGTGACGATAACAACCCTGATCCAAAGGACGCACTTGGCTACGAGCAGCGTTCGTACGAAGTCTCACCGTTCGCGTACTTCGAGGACTACGCGCCGTTCGTCGACAGCACGGTCGATCAACTCACTGTCACGGACGTAAAGAACGGGGGTGCCTCGAACTACGACAACCTCGTAGTCATCCACGACGACGCGATCACCGACAGCAACTACGTGGACGCGCTCGATTCGTTCGTCGACGCGGACGGCAACCTCGTGCTCACGGATACGGGAACGCGTCTGCTCGCGCCAATGGCCAACACGTTCGCTGCTGATATCACAGACGCGCATATCACCGAGGAAACGTTCTACATCGCTCACCTCGAAGAGCGATTTCCGGGCCACGAACTCCTCGAAGATACCCGTCCGATCCAGCAGGAGCTATGGAAAATCCAGCCGCTCGGTTATTCGACGAGCAATCAAGCACCGATGACACTGCTCGATGCGAATGCGTTCGATGCCGCTGGTGGAACCGTTGCTGGAAAGACGGACGGGAAGGTAGCTGCTGGATCAATCACGCCAGACAGCACGACCGGCACCGGTATCCACATTATCGGGAGCCTGCTGCCACCGGCAAGTCAGGCGAATCTCCACCCATTCGGTCTCCTCGATCACACGGTCGCGTTCCTTGGACACGTGATGCTCACCAACGCGCTTGGCTACCAGCAGAACCGATTCGTCGATGGCGAACGCGTGAAA
The DNA here is from genome assembly GCF_023276375.1 of Halocatena marina. Lineage (GTDB taxonomy): Archaea > Halobacteriota > Halobacteria > Halobacteriales > Haloarculaceae > Halocatena > Halocatena marina. The sequence goes on from NZ_JALLPK010000004.1 coordinate 114,987, forward strand.
AACTTCGGCGATGTCGGATCATTCAGTGTTGATCCATCCGTGACGGCGACGCGGAGTGACGATGGTGACCTGTTTACGGCCGGGCAAACGAATCAGGTCGATCTCGACATTGCCGGGAATACTACTGTGCTCGTCCGTGATCAGTTCCCTGACGAATGGACGATCGTCGATGGTGATCAACACACAACGTACATAGATGGCGACACGCGATATATCGAGTTCGGGGCGAGTGTCGAAGACGGCACACGTACCTACTTCGTTGAGGCTCCATCCTCGATGACCGAAACTCGGACATATGAATTCGGACCGATCGAGTACAGTTTGGACAGCGGAAATAACTGGATCGAAATCGAAGGTACAGCAGACAACAACAACGTAATTGGCGAAGATACGAGCCTATAACTACAAGATTCAAAAATATACAAATAGATTTCACTCAAGCGATGAGGAAATGTGGATAGCTGTCCCTAACCAATTAGGGCCTTTTCTTTTATTTCTAAATATAGATTATGTTTGTGTAATGGACGGATCAAAAGCAACGGAGAACCACCGCCACGAAGTTGATGAACAGCCCGAGGCGATCGACGACCGGTCGGATCGAGTGTCGTATCGATCACAGAACACCGAAGAGGAGACCGGAAACGAAGCGTTACGGCTCTCGCGGCGTACGATGTTACAGCTAACTGGTGCAGTGGCCAGCACTTCTGTACTCGGTATTGGTTCGACTCCCAGCGTTGCCGCCCGGACCGGCATCAACGAGGACTTTCTCAATTGGCGGGTTCGCGAGGCCAGCAAGGTTTGGGATCGGGGGTACAGGGGTCGCCCCGACCGATCCATCGCGTTGACTGATTCCGGTCTCGAATCCCGCCACCCCGATGAAGGACCATGGAACGGTATTACGGCACTCATCAGGGACGGGGCGGTGAAACTCACTCGTCCGGCAAACAATGACACTGAACGCGTGAAAACAGACGAGACCGAGTCCATTACGGGAACAGCAGAGCCGGGCTCGTTTGCCACCGGGGATGAGATTTATCATCCGTTCGTGACTCCCGCAGACGTAGAACAACTCGACACGACTCTGACGTGGAATCCACCAGAGCCCGCAAACGACCTCGAATTAGGGATCGATAAGCTCATTGATGGTGAATACAAGCGAGTAGCGACAGCAGCGACGGGGAACACCCCCGAGACGGTCTCGATCGATGTCGAACCCGAGCACGAATACCGCTTTGTGGTTGAGCTCTACTTGAATGTCGCCTGTACGTACGAGATTTCCGGGACGTATTACAATATTTTGGGTGACATCTCGTTCGTAAACGAAAACGAAGTGTTTGATTTTTCTGGATCGAGCGGCGACATTGCTTTGAATACTCCAAAGACGGTGGGCTGGTACGACGCCGGCTCACGATACGGCTCTCATCGGGTTCCGCGCGATGGTGATGGGCACGGTTCACACGTTGCTGGAATCATGGGCGGAAGCGGCCGGGCGAGCACGCTCGACCCTGATGCGTTTCAGGAACACGAACCCCACGCGATTCTCGCAGCAGGCGATTTCCTCGAGTACGACGTCGAAGCATCGGCCAACACTGGCGTGTTCGGGAGCGCCTATGGGACGCTTATCGAACTCGTCGTTGAGGGCCCGAACGGGAACGTGCTCGATTCGACCGCTACCAGTTCTGATGGATCCCGAATCGACAATGCAATTGTCGAAGCACCCACGATTCATGATTCGGGAATGGCGACGTATACGGTCTCTGTTCGCCCTGCGGGCGGTCAGGCCGCATCGTCCGCCCAAGTAGAGCGTGTTGGCCTTGGCCCGTTTCTCGATCCCGAAGCGACAACCGGCGACAGGACCGAAAACGGCCCTCGTTCGCTCCACGGCGGAATCGCCCCGAATCAGAGCCTCGTTGGCTTTCAGGGACTCTCTGATCCAACAACAGATCTCGGAGCCCATGCCGACGAATTTGCGCGTATTTTCAACATACGCGCGGTCAATATGTCGTGGGGATACACTGGCGGACTCCCAATTGGAGCAGCTGGTGGAGCGCTGGGAACGATTCCCGCCACCGTACGAGACATCGCTGAGGGTGGCATACTCACTTGTGCGGCAGCGGGAAACTCCGCAACGCCGCTGAACGGCAACGGCGCGCCCGCAGTCGCTGACGAAGCTATCAGCGTGGCTGCCACCGGAAATCTCGATGGCATCGCTGGTTATTCGAGTGGTGGTGTTGGGGCGATTGATGAGGACAAAGGCGGCGAGTATATGAAACCCGACGTAACCGCACCGGGCGGCACACTGACTGACCTAATTGACGCCGTCCTCCGAGGAGATCCGAACACATCTGAGAGTGAACAGAAACCAATCCGGGAGTACACGCTCAAAGCTGGCACGTCGATGGCTGCTCCGTTCGCTACTGGAACTGCTGGATTGATCGCGGAGGCAATGGAGTTTGACGCGCCAGTGGGTATCGCGCTGCCCGAGCCTGCCGCTGCCGATATTGATGCTGTTCTCCGGCTGAAGCAGGTGCTTCTAGCAACCGCGAGCGAGACCGTATTCACTGCTGCACCCTATCACCGCGCGCACGTACCGAGCTACGAGTTTGGCGGTCGAGATCCATATGAGGGCTTCGGTCGTCTCAATCCAGACGCGGCCGCCGATGCTGTCACTCGCGAACTTTCGGGAACGACTGCTGAGACCGTTGGGTTGAACCTCCCTGAGGATTCACGGGCCGTTGCAGGGTACGTCACCGCTAGTTCGGGAACGTTCACGGCGACGATCGACTTTGATCACTACTCTGGTGGCAACAAGGGGCAGACGAACGGTCAACCGCCACAGATCGATCTATTCATCTACGATGCTGAGACGCCTGCCCCACACGGTGATCCCAATGTGGTCGCACGCTCGACCACACTCAACAGTGGTACCACCACCGCTAGCGCTTCGTTTGGCCGGAATGCGGAAGATTCGGTCTACTATGTCGTGGCGAAGCTCACGAACGTACCGGGTGCTGTCAACGGTGACGATGTACAAGCCCACTTCGACCTCTCAGTCAGCTTCGACTCTGGCGTTTTTGTTTCGGGAACTCGTAGCGATGATGGGTCGGTGTTCACTGCTGGCCAGACCGACGAAATGAGCCTCACAGTGAATCCATCCGAATCAGGTTTAGTCCGGGACGCCGTTCCCACCGAGTGGGATGTTCTCACAGACGCTTCAGACGATATCGATCGCATCGAGCAGACCAATGGCGTCAAGTACGTTTACTTCACCAAGACAGCAGCAGCGGACATGAAAAACGAGTACACCTATCTCGTCGAAGCACCCGAGAAAGGTTCAGCAGTGAGCGACACCGGACAGTACACGTTCGGTCCCGTTGAACTTCAAATAAATGACGAGTGGATTGCTGTGAATGGAACCAGTGAAAACAATACCGTCGTCGGCCTCAGCACTGATCTCTGAATCTTTAACGGCGACGACTTCGTGTCGTATTTGTCTCTTCGTGGACCGGTCAAAACGGTTTTCGGTAGCGATAATAGCGACTCTCCTCAAACTCTTCAACAACGGTATCGCAGACATCGTTAGGTCATTGGGCCTGCGGCTGGTCATCTATCTTTGGTCGATACCTTCCTTGGTGCCTCTCGGAGGAACATTCAATGTGCGTATTAGTGAGTGCAGTGATCATTGTGTACGCCTCGTTGCAGATACATAATCTAATTCCAATCAAGATGGAGCCTGCTCGTACAACGGAAGATCACCACTCATGCACGGTGAATTCTCTTCGCGAGAACGAAACAGTAGCCGTTGCCCCCCGCATCGCTTCTCCCGTAGGATTGGCCTGACCTCAGACCGGGCCATAGAACGTCGAAGAACTCAAGAGCACTCACGCGACTATGAGGGAGGTGTAGCGTTGGCACCTAATTCACCTGTGAGCGACGCCTGTGTCTCAGGACCATCCCTTTTCAGACGCTTGTAGTCTGTTCGCGTGGAAACATTTTCACAGATAGATCAATCGTTCTTTTCTTCAAGAAACATATATGACACTTATACGAATAACACTGCGACCAATCATACTACAATCTGATATAATATTTTATATAACATATTTACTTATTTGTTATGGATTCGTCCCTATGTGCGGTTTGTATCAACTTTTCAAAGCAACAACGGCCTTTCTTGTAATTATATTATTCTATCATATATTGACTAATGTCATAAATTCATGAATAAGGTTAATGTCATGGGGGGCTATATACCCACCCGAAGGAAATCACAGACTCATGAGTTATCTTAACAGACGTTCATTTCTTAAGACGGCAGCTGTATCGAGTCTTGCATCAACATACATAGCATCTGCTACAACAGACACAGCTGTAGCGGACACGACTTCTGACTACGGAATTGACTTAATTGTCAATACAAATGCTACAGTCAAGAGTAAAACAAATGTTGACATCGATACTGAGATGGCTATCGTCGTCGACGCAAATGGGGACGTTGTCGTCCAGTTCAAGGACGATACAGAGCAAAATATAGATATCGAAAAAAGCAGCAAGCTTGAGAGTGATGCTGAGATTGATATTAATACAGATTCTGATATTTCTGTTGAGGTTGATGTCGAAGCTGAGGTCGATATCACTATCGAGGCAGAGACGAGTCTCAATATCGACATCAAAACAGACGCGACAGTTAACGCTGAAACGACGGCGGACGCCGATATCGATATTGCGATCGAGACCGGTGCCACTCTCAATCTCAAAGTCGACACAGACGCAGCCCCTGCCGTCGATATCAAGGCGGATAACGGTGCTGCGGTCAACATCAATGCAGACTCAACCACCGACGTTGACGTAATCCGTGGAGACAATATTACCGTAGACGGTCCCGGTGAACTGCTATAGGGCAGCGGACGTCATAATCGATTCATGCTTATTTGCTGTCGAGCTCAGTCTCGCTTAGCTGAACTCACTTTCAGGGTGTCATAGACCTCTTCGCACACTTTGTCGACGTCTGGTATCTTGTCCCGAACCAATATATCGAACAGATATCCTATCGAGTGGCGTTACTCGCGGAGGCGATAGCGCCACATCCCGACACCGACGGCTGCAAGGGCAGATAGCACACCAAAGCCGGGGCCATTAGTTTCAGTCGAGTCCGCTGATGGTGATGTGCGCTCTGCGGACGCGGTTGTGGCCGCTGCTTCGGTTGAGCTCGACTGGGTCAAAGGAGGAGTCGCCTGGGGGGACGTGTCCGTCGCGGTGTCATCCGATGTATCGTCCTCGGTTCCGTCAGTCTGATTTGATTCATCCGACGACTCGTTCGATCTCGTCTTGGTTTCCTCGGACTCGTCATCGGGAAGCTCGTCCGATCCCGGGGGATAGAGAACGAGCGAGAGAGACGCATCTTCTCCATCAATCGTGACCTCCTTTTCCTTAGTACGCCAGGTTTCGTCGTTAATCTCGCTCGTTCCCGAGGCAGAGTACGTCCCGTTCTCAAGTTCGAATTCCGCTTGGATACGAGCAGGATCGCCGTTGAGAGGTGTTGTGGTCTTCGTTTGGTCGCCGACAGTCACCTCTCCACTGACGATCCCAGCATCCCCCGACTCAGTCAAAGCAATTGTCAATGTGTGAGTCTCGGAACCGTCTTCAGTAGCTTCGGTCCTGTTCGCATTGTCGCCTTGAACGATACCCGTTGCTGCGCCGCTTGCTCCGATAGCTGAGATAGCAATACCCGTTTTGAGAATACTTCGCCGCGTGACGCTCGCTTCTGCGTCGTCAGTACGGTTCAAAACCATATATAACACACATGGCTACCGGCAACTTCGATATAAGCTTCGTGGCCGCAGACATGTATATCAGATGACTTGTAGTGTTTTTCTGACTCAGACCACCGTTCGCCTGCCTCGTATGCTGAGTGAAGAGCTACTCCTCGTGGCGTGCGAGTAATCGGTATATATTACTAATATGATATAAACAGGTAATTAAAAGCCACGACAAGAGATGGCCTGACTCAGATAGTTTGAGAGGATCTGACTCACTTTTCCTCAATATGAATGTGTCTCAACAAGACGGAAGTGAGGAGAATGTAGATGGCTGAGAGAGACTGTCCGTGTCCGTACGTGTACAAGAGAGTATGATTGGGGCTTTATGATGGTCTTTTATTTTGACGATTCGTCATTGGGGAAACCCTCATTGTTTGGAATGACAGATCAGATAGATGAAATTACTCACAATCACATCCGCCACGTCGTCGTCTGATCGGTCACGGTCAAGACGAGCGACGTCACGCTGTCCCCGAAATCGAGCGGTGAGCGACGCCTCCCCAGCGACGATCCGCTGCGTTCACGGAGATAGTGACGACGGTGGGGACAGCGCATCATCGCGGTGTGTCCGCCCGGTAATCAATGTACGATCAGTGGCCTGTGCCATACCAGCTATTAGACTGATATGAGTATCTGACTTGTGAAAAGACGATTGGTATTAAAGCTACTACTCACAATAATTGTGAAGCAAGGATCGATATTTAAACGATGAAATACACAGACTGTCGAGGGAGAGCGAACGCCGGGGGGTGTTCGCCTGTCTTGCCAAGGCAATCGTCTTCTGTAGAAGACCAATAATCCTTGGTAAGATCCGTCTCTCAATCTCGTTTTGAGTCGCTCTGAGCCCGTTTTTACCACCCATCTTCTGAAAATCCGGGATGTACCGCACAATCGATTATTTTGCTCCGAGACCCGTGGATCAAGATGGAAATCGAATAGAATCTATAATGCCGGTTTCTGGATATATTCACCATTCGTGCCGATTTGGTCGGCTCGATCGCGTTGATTCGTCGAGAACCATCAACGTATCACGATAATAGGGGGAAGATGACTCCTCACTGTTCAGTAAGCTGATTGGACCTTAGGTAACAATTGAGTCCTGTGTGAAGATCTTCTGTTACATAAGGCACCCATCAGAATATCCGAGACTCCTGTCAAGTCGGACACTGACCACCACTTCGATCCCATCCAATCTCTCAGAACGGTCGTTTTCGGTGCCACCACCCGCCAATTGCCATCAGAATGTCGGCTGTATCAGAATATACGACAGCCTCCGTGGATAGACGTCTGCCACGGATAGCCGCGCGTCTCACGCATACAGACTATCGTTCCGAACTCCTGACTACGTGATTGCTCACTCCCGAATCCCTACGGTGAGAGCAACGGTCGCGACGTGAACTAGCAGGGATCAATCGGTCTGAGTCTGCTAGTAGTGATAGATACGTCTTTAGAAGTCATCCACAATATACGAGATACCGGTCGTGTCAGGCACCGCTACGTAGCCGTTGAAGTAGAACTCGTCAACATTTTCTGCATATATAGTCCCGTCCATTCCATAGTCATACCACGTTCCCTCATAATTGATGGCCTGAGGATATTCAAAGGGAGAATCCGTTCCTGGTGAACTGTGTTCCCCTCCCCAGATAGGTGTGGTCGAATAGATTATATAGTTGGTGAAGTCAGCTAGTCCCCATACGGTTATCCTGTTTGGGGCCTGCGTTTCAACATTGTCGGCCGGCTCGGTGGCACTGGCTATCTCAGTAGTAGCAGTGAGTCCGGTCAATCCAACAAGACTGGTCGCAGCTGCTTGCTTCAAGAACCCGCGCCGACTCCGGGACGGAACTGATTTGTCGCCGGGGGCTCTGTTTGATTCGATCGATCTATCATCGTCTTTGTCAACCATCTATTTTACCTCAAATAAAAATTTATTGGAGAAGTAATAATACCTCTGATGTAAGAAAAATACATGACTGAATCCCTCTATATACACGTTGTGGCTATGTAAATACCGTCGACGTCGGTCGGTAAGTGAGCCACCCTATCTGGCAACCTTCCGCACTGTCGAGGAGAGTGATTCGTATCGATGCAATCGGCTTCGTCCTTAATACCGCGAGCAGCTACAGCAGTCGATCAGCACCGACGATCCCTTGACGTCCGTATCAACGATCGCCTACGGGAAAGCGGAGCAGGAAGAGAGAAAGCAGGAGCGAGAGCGATGAATCAATCGCAAGAGAATCCACGTGGGGACTTCAGGGATGGGACACCTGATTCCAGCATGTGAAACAACTCCGAGAATCGTGGTGATGGATGTCGGTCAATTGTGACTCGTTCTTATGGTGTAAAACTATCGTTTATCACCAAACTGGCGAGAAATGAGGCGGTTTTACGTCGATGGCTGGGTGGTACAAAGAACGATACACGAGGGGAGTGATCACTCTCGTATTATCTCAAGAAACGAACTTTTTATCCGGTTTTCGGGGACTAAAACCATGCAACGGACAACGCTATGCCACATCTTCCTCGTTCTGGTCGTGGGAATGGCTGGTTGTAATTCGGTTGACACGCTTGACGATCCATTTTAGGCCGACAACTCATCTACTGCAACACTCACCCCTGCCCCCGTTCCGACAGATGGATCGACTGATATAGCAACTTCCCACCTTGCACCGGGCCTAACCCGGTACAGCATGGATTCGCAGGTGCTTGCCCACGCCCACAACACAACGCTGCAAAACACCTCATTCACTATGTAAGAGACACGGACAGCCACATACCCCAACGGAACAGTGTTCTCAGAGCAGATTACAACAGTACGGGTGGGGAGTGAAGGAAATTTCTCCAATGTTATCAACCGAACAGTGCTTCCTCGGTCCGGGCCATTGCAAGCGAGCACCACGGTGCGGTATTACGAGATATGGAGTGGAGACACTCCAGGGTCGATCACGACCATCTACGCGAACAATACAACGACGTATTCCAATCTCACGTCGCGACCGGAGGGAGCACTATTCCCGATTTCTGGGACAAACTCCATTACCCGTGCAGACACCATTCGACGGTTATTCGAGTGGACAGACATGAAAGCAGTGAACACAACAGCTCGTAACGGAACAACTCGACATCATGTTACGACATCAGTAGTACGAATGCCCCGAGGACCACCAGGTGTTAATCTTCAAGGAGATGAATGGCAGCGTACGCGTAGTAATCAAGCGACCCAGCACGCCCTCATTAGTGCAAGGGGGATCGTTCGTGACCATCACCTGAACGTCACAACAACCAATGGGAACACAACACTCACCGTCACCGTTGAGAGGCAATTTTCACAGATTGGGACTACGTCACCCAACCAGCCGTCGTGGGTCCAGAAAGCGATCAACGAATCGGCCACCCAGACAGCAGTCCGGTCGCCAGACCCGACTGACCAGCCATAGTGTGAGAGCAGATAACATCCGATGCTCACAGCGCGGCGGTACTCATCGAACTGATAATATTCTCTTCGGTCAAAGCAGCGCGGGACAACTCAGTCTCAGAGCACTCGTAGTGACACTCGTCCTCAAGAGCTCCCTCAATCGCCCGACAAGCATCCGTGCGCGGTTTCTGGTCGGCGTCGGTGTCTTCCTGAATGTCCTCCCTAAACGCTTGAGATACCGGTCTTGGATAGTCTTTAAAATGGTATGCTAATTACTCCATTCATGTGATTTGTACTCGGACAATCGTTGTTGCTCCACTACACAACTTATTTTCCTTATAGAAATAAAACAAACCTATATGAACCTAGGTTAGATTTATTTTGCAAGTTGTGGAATTATGGCCAAGCAGGCACCAATGAGTCTCAATACACCCAAGACGTCACTGCAGGAGCAAGCATCACACGCCGACCAGCAGACACGGCTCGGCCGGCGATCATTCATGGCTGGTCTCACGGGGGTCGCGGCGCTCGGCCTCGGTAGCATCGCCACCGGACGAGGCGCAGCCACGGGCGTCGCGCAACACCAGCAACTCCTCGCCGATGATGGGGCTGCAAATGATGAATTTGGCACGTCCGTGGCGATTGATAGAGCCACGGAAACGATCGTTGTTGGTGCGTCGAATGATGATAACGCGAATGGGACGGATGCGGGCGCGGTGTACGTCTTCACCTGTCAGAAGAACCAGTTTGTCCAGATCCAGAAGCTCCTCGCCAGTGATGGCCAAGCGCAAGATTTCTTCGGCACATCGGTGGCGATCGATGGCGATACCATCGTCGTCGGGGCAATAGGCGATGATGAAAATGGGGATTTTGCTGGCGCGGCATGCGTGTTTGAGCGCCAGGGCGACGCATTCACCGAGACCCAAAAACTCCTCGCCAGTGATGGCCAAGCGCAAGATTTCTTCGGCGACTCTGTGGCAATCGCTGGGGACACCATCGTCGGTGGGGCGCCATTGGAGAACGAGAATGGGATGGAGGCGGGTGCAGCGTACGTGTTCGAGCGTCAAGACGGCTCATTCGCCGAGACCCAAAAACTCCTCGCTAGTGATGGCCAAGCAGGCGATGAATTCGGCACATCCGTGGCGATCGTTGAGGATCTCATCATCGTCGGGGCACTGTTCGCTGACAACGAGAATGGGGTGGATACGGGCGTGACGTACGTGTTCGAGCGTCAGGGCGACGCATTCACCGAGACGCAAACACTCCTCGCCGATGATGGCCAAGCGGGCGATCGCTTCGGCGGTTCTGTGGCGATCGCCGGGGACACCATCGTGATTGGGGCACTGTCCGAGAACACGAATGGGGAGGAGGCAGGCGCGGCATACGTATTCGCCTGTCGGAAGATCCAGTTTGTTCAAACTCAAAAGCTCCTCGCCAGTGATGGCCAAGCAGGCGATGAATTCGGCTTCTCAGTGGGAATCGAGGGGGATACCATCGTTGTCGGGGCGCCGTTCAATGATACCGAGAATGGTATGGATGCGGGCGCGGTGTACGTGTTCACCTGTCAGAAGAACAAGTTCGTCGAGACCGAGAAGCTTCTCGCCAGTGACGGTCAAGCAGGCGATGAATTCGGCTTCTCAGTGGCGACCGATGGCTGGATCATCGGCGGGGCGCCGTTCAATGATACCGAGAATGGAACGGAAACGGGCGCGGCATACGTCTTCGATTGAGCCGACAGTCTGTGTCACGTCACAGGCCTTCGAACGACTCCAACGACTCAGAGGATGGCTTTGCTCATCGAGTCGATGCTATTCACCTCGGTCGGGGATGATCGACACTACAAAACAACCGTTCTGTTGGATTTTGAGGGCTTCGAGACGAATCGTTCGGAGTAGCCCGCACTCCTCGCTCACATCGAAAACGTGGACCGACGACACGATCATCGTCCCGGTGTCACGACGTGTCGGCTTCTATCATTCTCGTGCTGTAATGCGATCTTCTGCGTCTTCAAGGGTTTCCGTGTCGAGTAACCGTTCGAGTTTCCGTTCGAACTGCTCGTCGGTGAGGTCGCCCGCTGCGTAGCGCCCACGCAGTCTCTCGAGGGGCGGTTCGTCCGCAGTACCCGTAAGGGATCCTGATACATTCTTCCTAGTTAATCCCTTGTCTCCCCACACCGTATGGTCGTCGCGTCTACGCCGGTTCCGTTGCTGCTTCCATCGACCCTGAGCTGTCTGGCCCATCTTTCGGAATTGGCTCGCCAGTGTCTGGAGTGCTGGCGCGAGATCATATCGCAGAGCGTGGGCGGCAATGATGACGGCGCTCACGATGCCAAGCACGAGTGTCACAACGAGGAGCGTTCCCAGTACAACACCGATATTCCCTACATTCACGGGACGAAATGCAAACGAATAGATGGATAGGAATAGTGCGCTGAGGAGTCCTGCTCCCGCGAGTTTCACCAACCCTATCATCCGTTTCTCCCAGCGACTCACCCTGAATCGGTCTTCGGCCTGCTGGCGGATCTCTGCCGTCGTACGCAGATCAAGCCGACTGAGACTGTCGACGTCGGCTGTATCCGCGGCGACATCCTCGGCGCGCCCTCGTGCCTCCTGAAGTACCTGATCACGATCGTAGCGATGCAGATCGCAAATCCGCTCTACGATCAGATAGGTGTCTGCCAGTGCCGCCCGCAACTCCTCGTCGGCGTCATCCTCAAAGGCCAGCTTGAGCTGACGATCTGGGTAATCAGTCAGCAATCGAAAATCATGCATGCCCGTCTGCACTCGCTCTCGGATCAGCTGTTGGTCGCGGCGTTTTGCGTCCTCATCAAGCTCCTCGAAATCAGATCGAAGCCGGCGACGTTGCGTTTTCGTAAGCAGCGAAGCGGATTTGCCTGACATATATCGTGCATCGTCGGTACAGACCTTATACTCCGCGACTGTTGCAGATGCGAGTGAGGGGTGTATCGTGATATACCGCGTTGGTCGACGTCTATCGCCCAGATATAATACCAGAGGGAAACGAACGAAACTCCGGGAATCAGTGGTATACAGCCATATACTGACGATATTCGATACAAACAATCCTACTCTTTTAATATAGTAATGTGAAGAGAAACAAATAGATGCCAGCAATCGAAACGACTGGATTGACGAAACAGTACGACGACGTAACCGCCGTCGCTGATCTCGACCTCACAGTCGAGGAGGGAACGGTGTTCGGCTTTCTCGGCCCAAACGGTGCGGGTAAGTCAACCATCATTAATTGTTTACTGGATTATATCCGACCAACTCGCGGGAAGATCGCTGTTCTCGGCCACGACGCCCACGCCGAGTCGCTGGCTGTTCGCCGGCGTACAGGCGTGCTGCCCGAAGGGTGCGATGTCTACGACCGGCTAACTGCACGCCAACACTTGCAGTTCGTCATTGACTCGAATGATGCGAGCGACGATCCGGATGCGATCGCCGAACGCGTCGGCCTTGGCGACGTGATCGACCGTCGGGCGGGCGGGTACTCGAAAGGCATGCAGCAACGGCTTATGTTGGGTACCGCCCTCGTCGGCCAGCCCGACCTGTTGATCCTTGATGAGCCATCGACGGGACTCGATCCAAAGGGAGTCAACACGATGCGTACGATTATTCGTGAAGAGACCGACCGGGGGACAACCGTATTCTTTTCGAGTCACATCCTCGGGCAGGTTGAGGCCGTCTGCGACCGGGTTGGCATCCTTCAGAACGGAGTGCTCGTCGCCGAGGACACCGTGGCAGGGTTACGCGAGGCCGTTGAGACCGAGACAACTCTCACCATTGAGGTCGACTACGTACCCGAGTCAGCGCTCGCGGTTCTCCGCTCACTGCCCGATGTCTCGGCGGCGAATGCGGCTGACACGACGATAACACTCCAGTGTGCGGATGGAGCGAAAGCAACTGTCTTGACCGAACTTGAGGCGTCGGGCGCGACGGTCGAGGATTTCGATCTGACGAAGGCCTCACTCGAAGACCTGTTCATGGCCTACACGGAGGACAGGACACTATCGGACGACAGTGCTGACGAGCTGTCGACGACCAACCGCGCGAGCGAGGGGGCCAACCAATGAGTGCGCTGCTGGTAGCAAGAAAAGATATTCAGGACGCCATCCGCTCGCGTACCCTGTTGATCGTAACGTGTCTGTTTACGACGTTTCTGTCCATCTATACGTACGTCACAGTTGCAATGATAACCCCAAGCCAGCCCGTCGGAGCCACTGACCTGTACCTGCCCGTGGCCAGTGTCGTTGCGGTTGTTGGAACGCTATTGGGCTACAATTCGATCGTGGGCGAGCGCGCGTCGGGCAGTGTGAAATTTCTGCTCGGGCAGCCCCACACACGCCGCGACGTCGTGGTTGGGAAATTCCTTGGGCGGGCAGCCGTCGTCATGGTGACGGTGCTCGTCGCGTTCGCCGTCGTCGGTCCCCACTATGCCGTGCTGGCCGCATCGCCGTCGGTCACGGCCTACGCGGTCCTCGTAGGCAAAATGCTGGTGCTTGGTGTAGTCTTCGTCGCAGTTTCGGTTGCGTTTTCGGCAGCGCTGCGTTCGACGACCGTAGCGACGTGGGGTGCGGTCGGGATTGCGGTCCTGTTCGCGTTCGTGTGGGATTCGGTCATCCTTATTATCGAGACCTCTGTGTTCCCACCTCAGAGTACGCCTCCCAATTGGTTCTATCTCTTCAGGCGGCTCAACCCGAAATACGCATTCATGGATGTGGGTGCAGCGGATATTGGTGAAACGGTCCCGTTCTATCTCGATTCATGGTTCGGGGGCGTGATTTTGGTTGGCTGGCTCCTCGTATCACTCGGGATAGCCTCTCTGCGGTTTGAGCGAGGTGATATTGCATGAATCGTCGCCACCTCGCCGTTATTGCACTGGGCATCGCTGTGCTGTTGTTCGGGGCCCCGCTCGTCTCTCCAGTGCCGGACTACGGCTCTCACCTCCGGGTAATTGTAAATGATGATCCTACGACGTTTCCGACAGAACAGGCGAAAGAAAATCAACTGAGGAATACGACGACGATGGACTACCAGAATCTCTCGGCCCACGCCCAGCGCTTATTTGAGCGGGGATACACGACCGAGCAGTTTGCCGACGAACCGGCCGTCCGATTAGACGAGGTTCCCGAGTCTTGGACCACGCTCGTTCCGAATGAGAGCGATACTGGTAGGTTCATTTATATCTACAAAGATGGTGATTACTATTACACAGGATTCCAGCAATTCACACCAGGGCCATCACCCCAGGCATTCATGCTGCGGTTGGGACCGCTCATTGGCGCTATTGGCTTTGGGACACTAGCTGGGCACTTCGTCCTTACCACCGAGGACTGACGACGGTCAGCCTCGACAGCTCAACTGCCGACGTCTCGGGTGGTGGCAGTCGGCTTGCTCGTGAGAGGGTTAGGCACTCGTCGTGTACTGACATGCATCCATCACTCGCTTAGTCAGGCGGAGGATCAGGCACGTGGTCTGCCTGCTGATGCCACTTCGCTGTCCGGTTCGGCCCTCCTGACCTCACACCCGTTTGCTATCGTTTTTCTCCGCGTAGAACGCCCACTCCTCAAACCCATCACTCAGCTCGATCCGGTTCCTTCAATGGCGTGGTGCCGTTGAAATGTGAAGTGGTGGCTGGGATATCAGAGACTCCAAGAATCTCCGACACGGGAATGCGTACGAGCAGCTGAAAGCAGGGGTTCAGAGCGCGATGGTACTCATCGTGCGTGCCGCGCTCGCCATGGTATCGAACGCGGCGCAACCGTGTTCTCTTCGAGTCACATCCTCGGACAGGTCGACGCGTAGATGAGTTCGTCAGGAGCGACAGCACTCTTTTTCGATACAGGTGCGTTTTTTGCTCGTTTCGTCGAGAATGCTCCCTATCACGATCGCGCACGGGCGGTATTCGACAGCATTCAGACGAGAGGGCTAGCCTATCATCCGCTGTATACCTCGACGTATGTGCTTGATGAGCTCGCAACACTGATCCGACGCAAGCACATCCATGAGCGAGCAACGGATACTCTCACTCGGATTCAGCACTCAGAACCGATGACGCTCATCCACCCAAGTGAAGTGGATTTTGAGGCTGCCTGTGACCCTGAGCAGAAGGGCAATTGAACGGATAGTGGCGAGCGCAGTGTCAAAGCCCTTCGAGAGCAAGTATAGGTCGGAGACGATTCGGTCATTTCGTGACAGTCGTGGGGAGGGTGGGAGCCACTCGGACTGTTCGAGAAATTTGAAGGAAAGATGCTCGAACAATGCTAAGACCCTCGAGACATTGAAGAACAATTCTACCGAAAAGTCTTCTTGCAGAGTCGCTGAGCACGTACCATCTCAGCGTTCACCCTGCTTTTGATGTAGTGACTGTTCTATGATACTCTCTTGTCGAAATGATGATCGATGGAAGATATGTGAGTAGCTACCGAACGTGGGTTGTATCGGCCGCCCAATCTGGACACGCCCGGCGCTACGTACGGAAAAAGTATTTCCTTACTCCAGCGTCGTTTCGACGTCACAAATCGGTCAGTGCATTGCATCGCCGCCGTCAGGGCTGAGCGTCTGACCCGTATAGTAGTCACCACCATCTCCAGCGAGCAACACGGCTGTGGGAACGACTTCGTCAACGGTTCCAATACGGCCGAGCGGGACCTCCGATTGTTTGTTTTCACGCCACTCGTCGGTCGTATCGTCAAGGAGATCTGTTTCGATGGGTCCCGGTGCAATAGCGTTGACCTGAACGTCGGGTGCGACTTCTCGAGCAAGTGCCCGTGTAAAGGCGATAACACCGCCTTTCGCGGCTGAATAATGTGTAAGTTCCGTACCACCCTTGATTCCTAACTGCGACGCGACGTTGATGATTCGGCCGCTGTTCTGGTCAAGCATCTCTTCAATGACGAAACGTGTGACCAAAAATGTCCCACGGAGGTCGACCGATATTGTCTGGTCCCACGTCTTGACGTCCATCTCGTTGAGTGGCGACGGTTCAAGAACACCTGCGTTGTTCACAAGAACGTCAATACTTCCAAATTTTTCTGTCACTGTCTCAGCGAGTTGCTGAGCTTCGTCTTCGTCACTCACATCAGCCTGTACAGCAACAGCAGTTCCACCATCGTTCTCGATAGTTTCGACTGTCTCTTCGGCAGCCTCCTTGTCCGAATGATAGTTCACTGCGACCGTGGCCCCTTCACGACCGAATCCTTCCGCAATCCCACGCCCAATCCCTTTCGACCCGCCGGTAACCAGAGTGGATTTCCCGTCGAGTTCTCCCATAACTACCGTTCAGCAGGAATGCTGTTAAGCCTCCCGGTGGCGACGATTCCCTACCGGAGCAGGTGACTGGTCCTGGATGTCAGGCAGTCGGGTCCAATGTGACTTTGGGCAAAATATACTGTCTCGGTTATCACTTGGATGATCACTTCTGCGTTCGATGATAAGCTGTAGAATGGGGTGTCACAGAGCGGCTGGCATGGTCTTGGGCTCTCGGTTGAGAGATCTGTTATCGCCGCTTCTGAATGATGGGGATACTGGCTGCCTTTTAGACAGATCTTGGAACGGGAATGCCGGCATCTAGCCCAACGAAACTAACCTAATGCAGTTGAGATATCTCGGGCACAATCTATACATCCATGGGCATGGTAACAACTATCATGAATGCGATGGTCATAGATGACTTTGGTGATACAGACGTATTCCAACACCGCGAGATTGAGAAACCATCGCCGGGACCAGCCGAAGTTCTCGTCCGAGTCCGTGCTTCGTCAGTCAACCCCGTCGATTGCAAGATTCGGCAGGCTGGGTCGTGGGCCGGCATTTCTCCGCCAGCAGTCATTGGATACGATATCTCGGGCGTCGTCGAAGCAGTTGGCGAGACAGTGACGGACTTTGACGTCGGTGATGAGGTGTTCTACACACCAGAGATATTTGGGGAACAAGGGAGTTATACCGAATATCACGCCGCCGATGAGTCAATTGTTGCTCGAAAGCCCGAAAGTCTGTCGCATGCCGAGGCGGCAGCACTACCTCTTGCAGGGGCAACCGCCTGGGAGGCAGTAGTCACTCGCGGTGATGTCACTGCCGGCAAGACAGTGTTGATCCACGGGGCTGGCGGTGTAGGTTCGCACGCAGTTCAAATCGCCGCTACTGCTGGAGCACAAGTCATTGCAACGGCCAGTCCTAAAACCGTTGAGCAGACTGAGAACCTAGGTGCGACTCGCGCTATTGACTACGAGGCAGAAAATTTCATCAACGTAATTGAATCAGAGTTCGACGGATCAGTTGACCTTGTTTTCGACACAGTTGGCGGCGAGACGTTAGTTGAGAGTACTGAGATCACGAAACCGCATGGCCAGATGGTCACTATCCTTGAACCAGAAGGAGCATGGGGGACTGCATACCAGAAGAATCTCGGAGTTCAAATGTTGTTTCTTGAGCGTGCCCGGCGCCCGCTCGACGCGCTCCGCCGTCTCGTCGATCGAGGGCAACTTGATCCCGTAATCGACTCTGTCCTGTCACTTGAAGAAGTGGCCGAAGCGCATGATATGGTCGAAGGAGGCGGCCTCACTGGTAAGGTAGTGCTGGACGTTGTAGGAAGCTGATGTATATATCACGGTAAAGAATAATGCCCCTACTAAATCGGGAGCACTACTAACCAGTGCCACAACGCTGAATACTGATTTCCCCCCCTCTGTAACGGACTACTGTGAATTAGAACATGCCATCCGAAGCTCAATACACGATTACCGATGACTGGAACGCGTTGTACCTTGACGGTGAGTGGGTTAAGACCGAGGATTCAATATCAGTCGAAGATCCATCAACTCGTGAAACGGTCACAGAAGTTCCGGCAGCAACCGAGACCGATGTCAATGCAGCCTACGAAGCAGCTGCAAGGGCACACCCTGTATGGGCCGAAACGCAGCCAGTGATGCGGGAAGAGCTGATTCTAGAGTTTGCCCAAGCGCTTGAGAAGCACCGCGATGAGATCATCGAGCTGCTCAAAGTCGAAGTTGGGGGTGGGCAGATCATGGGTGAGACGTCCATGCAGATCGCGTTAGACCATGCTGGAGAAGCGGCGACGTATCCACGTCGGCTACAGGGTCAACACAAAGACTCGAATATTCCTGGGAAGGAGAACATCATTGAGCAAAGACCAGCCGGTGTTGTCACTGCGATCTCGCCGTGGAATTTTCCGTTGAACCTTTCGTTGCGGGCAGTCGCCCCAGCCATCGCGACCGGGAATTCAGTCGTTTTGAAGCCGGCGACGAACTCTCCAATTACTGGTGGTCTACTATTCGCAAAACTGTTCGAGGAGGTCGGCCTTCCGGATGGCGTCCTGAATGTTGTCACTGGTCATGGATCAGAGATCGGAAATCGTGTCGCAGGCCACCCTGAAAGTGCCGTTGTTGCATTCACTGGCTCAACACCAGTCGGACGTGGTGTGGCTGCGACGGCAGCTGAAAATCTCGCCACGCCTGTGATGGAACTCGGTGGGAATAACGCGCACATCGTTACAGCGGGCGCCGATCTCGATGGAGCGATTGACGCTGCGGTCTTCGGATCGTTTGTCCATCAAGGCCAAGTCTGCATCTCGATCAACCGCCACATCGTCTATGACGACATCTACGACGAATACGTCGATCGCCTCGTCAAACGTGCAGAGTCACTCCCTGTTGGGAGTGCACACGATCCCGACACCGTAGTCGGGCCGATCATCGACGAATCACAGCGCGACGAGATGCTTGAATACATCGCGGAGTCGGTCGAAGCAGGTGCGACGCTGGAAACAGGCGGGAAAACGGCCCCTCTCGACGGCATCGACGACTCGCTGATCGTGGAGCCGACTGTTCTTTCTGGCGTGACCAACGACATGTCTGTCGCCTGCTTCGAACACTTTGGGCCGATTGCGCCGGTCATTTCGGCCGCTGACATCGATCAGGCTGTTGAGATCGCCAATGATACACAGTACGGTCTCTCTGGTTCTGTCCACGCCGGCGATGAGGGTACAGGCAAAGAAATTGCTGATCGCATGGATACAGGCCACGTTCACGTCAACGATCAACCGATCAACGACGAGGCACACGTGCCCTTCAGTGGTATCAATGCCTCCGGCATGGGTGGCTTCAACAGCAACCAGATTCTCCGGGAAATAACTGAGACAAAGTGGATCTCAGTCCAACACGATGAACGCGACTACCCATTCTAATCGGCACCAAGGCTCCTATTTCGGCAATCAAATTCGCCGTCGCGTAAATGCTTCCAAAGCAGATGTTCTTGAGGATCAGTTCGGATAGACGGTTCAATTTTCGATTGTGTCGATCTCTTCCGCGGTAAGGTCAATTTGAGAGGCGGCGATATTCTCTTCAAGATGATCGACGCTGCTGGTACCTGGAATCGGCACCATGACTGGCGAGTGTTGGAGCAACCAAGCAAGACCGACCTGATACTTGGTTGCGTCTCGGTTATTCGCAACGTCACCGAGCCCGTCAAGTTCGCCCGAACCGAGTGGTGCCCATGGAATAAAGCCAATATCATGCTTCTCGCAGTACTCCAAAACCTCTTCTGACCCGCGGTCACCGACATTGTACTGGTTCTGGACGGTTGCAATATCAACGATATCGCGAGCCTCTTCGAGTTGATCGATAGAGACGTTCGAAACACCGACGTGCTTGACCTTACCCTCGTCCTTGAACTCTGCAAACGCGGAGATGGAGTCTTTGTATTCGACATCGGGATCAGGACGATGGAACTGATAGAGATCGATTGTCTCCGTCTGAAGCCGATCGAGACTCCCGAGGATTGCATTCCGAAGGTACTCCGGCTCGCCACATTTCGGCCATGCGCCGTCACGGTCATCACGCCAGAGGCCGCCTTTCGTGGCGATTACAACGTCATCATCGTAGGGCGCAAGCGCTTCACCGATGAGACGTTCAGAGACCGCTGGCCCATACGAGTCAGCAGTATCAATGAAATTCACACCCAGCTCGGTTGCACGCTTGAGAACATCTTTTGCTTCTTGTTCATCTGCTGGTGGCCCAATGATATTCTCACCGGTGAGTCGCATTGCGCCAAAGCCAAGACGGTTGATGGGCAGATCCCCGCCGATATCAAATGTCTCGCTCTGGTTGTGAGTTCCCATAGCCCAATTTAATTGGATTGGAGATAAGACTCTTCTGGCGTTGATCCCCGCTGCTAATTTCATTAGCGGGGTGAATCACCATAGGTCGGTCGATTTTATTGATTCATTCCTCCCCGACGTTGCAAGCCACATGCAGCAACATGAGCCCACAAATTTTGACGACATCAGGCGTGTGGACGCCGATCAGAACCCCCGTATCGATTGCTCAGATTAGCGCTCCGTACAGTATCGAGCCACTACGAGTAGCTACGAATCCTGACAGAACGGCGAGCATCACACCAGTCTCAAAGCTGGTAATCGCTGTGGTGAGCATCCTTTCGGCAAACACCATGCCTCGAAGCCACTGGACCCCATCTTGGAAGTTAGATGGATGATCAATTTAGCAACTAATTCCACTCGCTCACACTCATGCATCGAGCGTGTCGGCCATAACCTCTTCAGATAAACTAGATGATATAAATGTCACCCACCAATCCATAACTAATTGCTGGCTCTAAACCCATTTCTGAGGGAGACGAGTCGTCAGTCAGCATATTTGAGGCTGATATATCTGTCAGATAGGCTTTAGGAGGTATCACCGTCATGTCCGTCTTTGTCAGTAAATGTTCGGTCGTGTCAGACGGTGCTTGTCTCTTTTCATCATTCATCGCTGGTGTGTCGTCCTCTGTGGGCTAATCTTCCGTTGGTCCAGCACAGTCCGTCTCACTCGTGGCTGCTGCCGCCTCGGACGGGGAGTCGTCTGCGTTAGCTTCCGATTTAAAGGACGACTCATCATTCCCGCCCGTCGACTTCTGTGTGTTCAAGAGAAGGTAGACGACAAACATCACACCCTCTTTCGTGTTCAACACCCGGACAGATACGTCCCAACAGCCACCGCCCCGTGATTTCGGCCGTCAGGCTGCTAATAATCCAGTTTCCGTTTGAGAAGTACGATCTCCAGTCATCGCACTGCTTGCACCGACAATCTTTGCGGAACACGATCACACCCCCGCCGTCTTTTTATTTTATAATTCTGATAGTCTCGAGATCGTGACTCTCACACTTGCAGATGATCGTCGCTGTGCCTCTGGGGATAACGTACGCAAAGCACGTTTTCAACAGCTGACTTGACGTGTCGAAGAGAGACCAAATTGAGTACAAATCTAATCCAGCGAGCGCGAGCGACCGGCACCCGAAGAAATTAATTTCACCGAAGTTGAGATTTTGTGCTCAATGCATGAGTGTGCATCATCGGCCGTTCTTAGTGTCCCCTATTGAATATTTCTCAGTACCTCGTTCTAGAAAGCGCTAACCAAATAACATCGATGGTGGGCTGAAATGGCTGGAAAGGGTATTGAGAGCCATTTCCTTGCTTAGTGAGAGGTGCAATATCTCTTGCTTGGTAGCATCTCTATTGTTGACATGGTTAGAAACCTATGATTACTCCCACCTGCTCCACCGGTGGTCGTATCCGTCTGTATCATTCAGGGTAGATCACCTACTGACGAGGGTTAATACTCAGAAATGACAGCGTGACTTTCTTCTGAGGTTCTTATGTAGCCGCACGCTCTACAGATCAGTAAGAGACTCTGTTTGTCGTACTTTGAACGAATATCAAACAACTATACGGAAAAGTTGAATATCGGCGGTATGGCTGAACAGATCTCGCTGGATAGACGAACACTTGTTGGTGTTGCTAACGATGAGGATGGTGAAGTTAGTGGAGATACAGAGTCCCGATTCGAACAGGCCGGCAATCGGCTCTCTGCTCGATATTCTGGTGGGCCGATCGTTGAGGGGCACTTGGTCGGAACTATCGACGGAGCCCAGTGGGACATTCGCTATGTCCAAATTAATGAGATCGGAGAGAGTGCAGGTGGCCATTCCGTTGGAGAGGCCTCCTTTCTCGAAGATGGACGAATAAGGGTCGAAGACACATGAGAATGGGAATCAAAGCCCGTGCGGGTGAATGCGTCCTTGAAGAAACCACGTCCTGAGCTACCGTCAGAATGTACTGACCCGACACTCGAGATGAAGTACATGTTACGCGGATAAGCGGCTTATTCACGCCCTTCTTTGAACCTCGTGTATGGAGATTCACGAGCTAACCAGCGAGGACGAACGCCGGCAAGCAGTCCCACTTATCCGTCAGCTCTTCACTGATGCTGACCCTGAAAAGGTGCTTGAATGGACCGGAGAGGATGATTACCACCTTCTCGGAGGGTTTGTTGAAGATGAGCTAGTTGGCGTGGCTGGCGTTCTTCTCAGACATGTCCTTCATCACGCACGCCACGCTTGGCTCTACGACCTAGTCATCGATGAACCGCAGAGAGGACGGGGATATGGGAGTGCTCTTGTGAACCATGTGGAAAGGTGGGCTACCGAGAGAAACTGTGATTATGTGGCGCTCGCATCGCCGATAGCAAAAGAGGGCGTTCATGAGTATTACGAGGGCTTGGATTACGAGAAGTGGGGCTACGTAATTGAAAAAGAGCTTGAGTAGCAACCATTGAGTGCAGACCGTGGTAATTCACAGCTGCTGAGATGTATTGTGTGCCCGCTCAAGAACTGCAGGTGCTCAAGGACGATCTAGTCCACTTTACCGAGTTTTGATGGCTCCATCCAAATGAGTGCTCGTGAAGCGAAACAGCTATTCAAAATGCCATGTATGGTACAAAAAATGTTGGGCACGGACCCACTATCTGGACTGCTTAATCGTCTCTTCGTCTCTCCCCTCAGTCAGGGTACCTCAATCGGGGTGAAATTTCTCTCATCCCTCGTTGGACTTTGTGCGGGGGTACTCGTGGTGATTGGTGGACTAATCGCGACTGATCAGGCATTTACCGGAATTTCACTCGGAACTCTGCTGCCCGTTGTATTTCTCATTGGGTTCGGTCTCATTATGTTCATCCTCGCTGGTGGTCTCTGGATTGGGATGGAATGGGCCTGGAGTTGGGCGCTTATTCTCTATGCTGGGAGTGCAATCGGTGGCTTTGTGGCTGGTATTCAGACTGTTGATTACGTACCACTGCTCAGTGCTGGAACTTCTGGGATCATTGCCGTATATCTGTACACCCAGCAGGATCAGTTCAAAGATGCACGACAGCAAATTAGTTAAAGAGCATCTGTACCTCCATACACTCAAGACCTGAGAGTGTGAATCCTGGCTACGATGTGCCCATCGCTGTTTCATCTCCATTTCAACACGCCGAACGTCAGTGAGGCAGCTACTCGTCTCTGTGAAGCGCGCCTCACCCTGCAACGGCGCTTTGGAAGCGTCCGAGGTGAGGGGACTCCCCTCACTCCTGAAGAAGACACTCCTGATGATTTTCGACTAAAACTGCAGGTCCACCAACATGGAGCGGTGAACATCACCCTTGCACCCGGACAGCGCCCCCACTTCGATCATCTCGGTCTTGCCGTGAGCAATCTCGAAGATACGATCGATCGCGTGAAGGATCATGGGTGGTCTGTCCGCCCGAACGACGCACATTCGTGATGACACCGTGGCAATTCCGTGTCGAACTCCACTCAGAAACAGGTGACGTCGTTAGAGAGCTGGGTGATTCTGGTGAAGCACATCTTGAAGACGTTTCTCTCCAAGTCTCGGATGCTAACGCAGCGAGAGAGGCTTTCAACGAGATATTTCACCCTCTTTCCGAGCTCAATATCGATGACGGTGAAAATCCATGGGTAGAATCGTTCAGCGTCGCCGCTCAACAAGGGAGTGAGCAAATGAACGTCGGCGCTTTGTTAGGAAATTAACCGTCTTCAGTGTATGGTGAGGTTGGTTCCTGCTATTTGCGTAGGCCCTGCGGCAGTAGATGGCAACACCCGAGATTGGATGACGAGATAATTGCAAACGGAGGGAAAACAGCAACACAAATACTCTCTCAACAACATAGAACGTTCCTTTTGAAGTCCTTAACTAGCAATACATTCTATGAGTCTTTCCAAATACACAGTTGACTCTAACATCCTATGCCGACCGATATCACCTTACTAATCGTACTCGGATCGCTAGTCTCGTGACCATTATTACACTGGAAGGACCCAGCAGTGTTGGAAAGACGACTGCGATGGCAATCTGTGAAGGGAGCTCGGCTGTGAGAGTTCCCGAAGTTAACGAACTCTTCGACGCTACCCAAAACGATTCGACAAAATGGTACCACGAGCGACAGTGCGACCGCTGGAATCGCGCAGTCGAGCTTGAAAAAGAGTACGACACGGTGATTTTGGATGGAGATGTGTTCCAACCACTCTGGTACAGCTGGTCCATCCACGAGAACGCCTTCTGGGAACTTCAGACGTGTATTGGCCTCCGAGATGGGATGGCCGTGGGTGAGGGCGCACGGAGTTTCCTCGCTGATTCAACCCGAGAGAAGACTCCACTCGGACACACCCAGCGTCACTTCCTGGGACAGCTACCAATATCAGATACTCGCACGATGTACCGACAGGCTATTGGGAGAATAATCGATGAGGCCCAGCGGAGGGCTGAACTCACTCGGCCAGTGACAGTCGCGATCGATACGACCGAAGACAGACCGTTCACTGGAGACCGAACGGGCCACGAAGACGAGATTATCGGAACGAAACAACCCGGCGAAGACTATGCCTACCAGTGGGCTACGATACAAGTCGCCGACTCCGAAGTACCGTTGATACTCGACGCCTTACCGATCGTTCGCGGGAATAGTCGAGCAGAGATTGTTGCCGACCTCCTCGACTCTGCTCGAGAATTCGTTTCTGTTGAACTGGTCCTGATGGATCGTGAGTTCGATGGCAGCGAGGTCAAAGCAGTCTGCGAAGAACGCGAAGTTCACTACCTGACGCCAAAACGGAAGTACCGCACCGAAAGGGAGACGATCGAGCAGATGAAGCGTGACGGTGAGACCGTCCGTATTGTACCGGAATCTACTCAAGCCGGTTCGAACCGATTGAAGCTGTTTCTCCCTTCGTCTGCCGAGAGCAAGGTGGCCGATGATATAGATGTAGAGAAGCCTGCCCACCCAAACCATCGCCAGGAGATGGCGAACGAGCTCGGGATCGACACAGCTGATTTAGACGGGAAAGCCTCTCCACTCGGACAATTTCTCAGCGAGATACGAGATGAAGAAGAGATCGACTCAAAGGATGAAATCGGTGATGGAGCGGGATTTACCGTCTTTCAAACCAACCACCCCGACCTCGCGGATCTGACTACTGACGATGACCCAACCCGTGAGATAGAGCGAATACACATGATCACGCGGTTTGTTCGATGGTACCGACGCCGACAAGAGATTGAGGTTGGGTATAAGAAAGTCAAGCAGTTCATGGCCAAGACCACCTCAAAGCAGTTCGGTCTGCGATTTTTCTATTTCGCGTTCGCGTGCTTACTGTACTCGATCTGGCGATTGGTCGATTTGCTTGTTCGAATATCGCTGTTTGATGATGGCTCATCCTTCCCACGCGTGACCACAAATGACGTCCTGACGATAGCGAAGAAGACCGGAATTGGATAGCTGAGAACTCCCGCAGTGCGAGCAATCTGGTGAGCGGTCGCGCTGTCCCCACCTCGTGATTGCGTAACCTATATAGAGAATTTTCACTGCGAAGGTCGACTACGACCCTTAGGAGCCCGAATTTCAGAGAGAATACGAATGAAAAACCGGTCACAGTGCTGCTACAGTAATCAAATTCTCAACTTCCGTAATTTCACATATCAATTCAGTAGGACGACAATTACACGGATCAGAGAAGGCGTTTTCGTGACCTCAGGCCATCGGGACTTCGGTCGAAATCACCAGCGTGGTGATGAGGCCCATGATCGCGATGATGGTCGTGAGCGCGGTCCACGTCTGGAATGTCTCGCCGATCGTGAGACCACCGATTTCTTTGACCAGCCAGAACCCGCTATCGTTGTACCATGAAAAGATGATAGAATGAGTACAACGACACAGATCACGTTAACAGAGACACCTGATGGTCGGTGGACAGCGTACAACACCACTACTGATGCGGTCACGGGTCGGAGTTCGTCATCAAATAGATTCTATGAGGCAAATTTCTGGATATTATCGATGTTCAGCCCGATCGAGTACTGTGATCGCAGTCACTATTTGGTCATCGACGGTTCATTCTGAAGATATGGGATTTTGAGATGCTGAGGCACCGTCTGGTCAAAGAGTGATCAAGTCTTGGGTTTAGTGTCTGTGCAACGCCAAGAGTGAGCCATTCCAGAGAACACACGGACGCGATGGTTCGGCTGAGGATAGGAGACGTTTGACCGTCCTGTAAGACAGCCAAGTCGATACTGATGCCCAGCAGACGACATTTGGAACGGATGCGTTTCGAAGCCGGAGGGCCGGGTCGATCGGCCCAGAATCTCATGATGAAATTCCCGCGTCGACGAGAGCTTCGCTCTCGCTCTGGTGACGTCTTTAGACGCGAGAAGAAGTCAATACACCACAGTTGAACAGAGAGAACGTCGATGAGGAAATTCAATCAGAGAAGTCATGACTCAGCGATCCGAAGGGTTCCCATGCCCGAGTCTAACGTAGTCGTTCTCGATGCACCTTCTAATCTTGGATTACGTCCACCGGAAGAAGGGGCCGTACCTGGTTGCTATAAGCTTCCTTGGGCTCTTCGTGACCGTAATCTCCTTGAGTTAATCGATGCAGCTGACGCTGGCAGTCTAGTCCCGCCGCGATATCGTGCAAACTGGGAACCCGGCGACGGTGATCGTAATGCAGAGTCGATAGCGAAATATTCTACTGCGCTGTCAGATAGGTTCGATGAAGCTATTCAAAGTGAACGACAAATAGTGGTACTCGGTGGCGATTGCAGTATCTTGATCGGCAATATGCTAGCTCTCAAACGACGTGGTCGCCACGGACTCGTCTATCTCGATGCACACAGCGATTACCGGCATCCTGAAAATGCGGAAGCCATCGGGACTGCGGGAGGTGAGAGCCTTGCGATTGTTACTGGGCGTGGTGATGCACGACTCGTCGACCTTGAAAATCGCGGACCCTACGTACGTGATGAGGATGTGTCTGTCGTCGGTGTACGTGAGAATGACGAATATATTGATGAACTAGCAGAAATAGGTATCGACACGACTACGAGCCAACAGATGAATGCACTCAGTAGCTCACAACTTACAGATCGGATCCTGCGAACCGTAGCACGGAATACTACCGGATTTTGGATTCACTTCGACGTTGATGTCATTGATGCGAGTGAGATGTCCGCTGTGGATTGTCCGGAGGAGGACGGCCCATCTTTTAGTGACATTGCTGAACTACTCACGAGATTGCTGTCGTCTCCAGCATGCGTTGGGCTTGAGGTCACGATTTACGACCCGGACCTCGACCCGAAGGGTGAATATGCAGATCGTATCGTTGAATGTCTACGGGGAGCGCTTAGAAATAACACCGACAACTGACGCTCGTTCTGAATATATTTGTCTGTGCGATCGAATACATTGGCACAAGCACATTATCTTTCGCGGTAGTGTCTAGTCAAAGTATGAGCAGCTCTTGAAACCAGGTGGTATGCAAGTCCAACCGCTCACAATTTGCTTAGAATCAGATCCGCTACTGGGATGATGAGAACACCGCGAGCGCCCTGAGAGTGATAGTAACCGACGTCAGTATCCATCACGAGATGAATAAATACTCGCTGGATAGAACAAATACTCGTATGATAGACAGCGGGTATTAAGATTGATACTGTCATCATCAAATAGTATGTCGGTAACACTGCCCAACAGCAGCGACGTCGGTATAGCCTCCGAATTGTCCGCCTTCCAACAGCGAATTCTCGCGATTCTTGCAGAAGATGCCCGGTACGGGCTGGCGATCAAGCGCGAACTTGAGGCATACTCCGGTTCAGAGGTCAATCACGGACAGCTCTACCCAAACCTTGATGAGCTTGTTGAGATGGGCCTCGTCGAGAAAAGCGAGCTCGACAAGCGGACGAATGAGTACGCGCTTACCGAGGCGGGCCACGACGCCATCACGACACAACTCTCGTGGGTCTTCTCCCGGTTCATCACGTCAGACAACCGCGCCGAGGAGATCACAGCCCTCGTCGACGACATCCGGTAATCGAGCGCCGCGATCCCTCGTCTCTCGCAGGTCCATAGTATGGCCGGTCGTGTTGTCTTTGGTGCATCCGAGTCGTCGAGAGAGTTGCTCGACAGTTCGGATGAAGAAATCAATTGTAAGATTGCTCTAAATAGATGAACTTTGTGGCGAGTGCTTTTGTATAAAAACAGATACTAGAAATAACTGCGATGGAAATCGAACTCTCTCGTAGGATTCGCGAGGCAGTCGTTGGACATGCTACCACAAACGGCCTTGCGCTCGATGTCGCGTAACCCTCCGCGGAAACGAGTCTGTGGAGCCAGTGAAACTTCTGATGGAGGTGGACGACATATCAGATCAGGGGCCATTCATGCGAGGGACTATTATTCATAATCCACTTCATGCGCCTTCAGAGGGAGATTCTGGGTTTGAATCCTTACCATAGGACCAGAAACTGATGATCTTCTGTACCTTCGAGAGACAGCAGCATCGTTGAAATACGTTCCATTCCGGTTCCATAGCCCGGATCTAACGGAGGAGATGCTGTCCGGGATACGACTCACCTCGATAACGATGACAGGAGGTATGGTGTCTTCTGGCTTCGGTCATACGAATCTCGAAGTTGTTGGAACGGATGTTGACTAATCTTATTTGCAGTGACACTCACGTTGGTTGCCTCCCCATCGTGCTTCTGTTTTGCAGGACCCTCTGAATGATGGCTCAATCTAACCAACTTCAGATCAGGTCCCGGAATGGCTCTCTAACGAATTGACGAACTCCTTGATTATTCGTCCTTCTGCCCGGTGCAACACTCCGCTTGCAGCCGAGGAGTTGACCGCAAACGAGTTTGCCAATTCCGTTAGCGTACAACGGCGAGGACTGTCATAGTAGCCACGCTCGACTGCTTCAGTGATGAACTCCCATTGGCGGTCGGTGAGTAACTCTTCCGGTAAATGTGATTGCGATAACGATTGGATCGTGAATGGAATATTAGCAGCCGCTAATTTGTCTGTATATTCTGCCAATCGTTCGTGTGATGCCGTCATCTCTGTGGATAACCATCCATCTTGCATTTGGGCAGGAAATTGTGGTATATTTCCCGTCGCTCGAAGTGCACGGTATGGTTCCGCTTCCGGAAACTGATACTGAATCACAACCGTTTGCTCGTCAGTGTAGACCACCTCATGCGAATCCATCTTCGGTACGTCGTCAAACTGTCGTGCGATCTCTGTCGGATTTTTTGTTGATATTTCTACGAGTCCCAATAAGCCATCGTCCGTGAGATGACTTGCCAACACTGTAAGTGGAGTCTCCGGAAACTCAGTGGATACACGCGCCAATGGGTCCTTGGACGCTGCTGCATTGAATCGCAACTGAATGGTTGGCATTGTATCTGGGAATTGCCGATGCCATATAAATGGATGAATATACTCACGACAGAGCTCACCGATATGTCTCCATCAGTATGCACCACGATGGTCCAAACATCACATGGTGGTTTTGCAGAGCAAAATGCAGTATACTACTTCATTCGGAGAGGGCTATGAGAAAAAAGGTTCATTTAGACGTTGACACAGGCAATGATGACGCAATATTGCTAGCAATGATGCTTGCGGCAGAAGACGTTGATGTTGTCGGTGTTAGTACTGTTTGTGGAAACTCAACGCTCACCAATACAACTCAGAATACGCTCTCAATTCTGGAATTGTTCGATAGAACAGATGTTCCAGTTGCAAAGGGAGCTGAAAGACCATTCGTTCGAGAGCACCATGATGCAGAATGGGTACATGGTGAGAATGGAATTCGAGGTGATCTACCGGATCCCTCAACTAGCCCGGTCGATCAGACTGCGATGGAGTTCATCTGTAAGCAGGTGGAGACTTATGGTCATCGCCTCACAATCGCAGCTGTCGGCCCACTCACAAATATCGCACTAGCCATCGCCAATAGACCGACTCTCCCTGATGACATTGATGAGTTGTATCTAATGGGCGGTGCGGCGCATACACACGGAAATATAACACCAGTAGCTGAATTCAATTTCTGGGGGGATCCAGAGGCTGCCAGTCGGGTAATGCAAGATGGCTTCCCACGGATGGTAGGTTTAGATGTAACGAATCAAGCAACTGTTCTTCCTGAATTCATCGACAAACTAGAGGATGCCTCGCCACCTCTCGATACTGTCGCTGATTGGTTTGATTATCCAGATGAGCTTATGAATACGGAATATGGGACGAATGTTCCGGCCATCCATGATGGGGTAGTCGGTGCAGATATTATCGGAAATATATTGGACTATGAATCGTACTACATGGAGGTCGACACTACAGAGGGACCGTCACGTGGTGCCGTTATTTGCGATGTCTTAGAAACGATGGACACAGAGGTGAACGTCGTCTCTGAAGATCGAAACCGTTTCTCACCTACTGGAGACGTTGCCGAAAGCATTGATATTGATCACTTCAGAGAAATAATGTCACAAACAATATTAAAATATAGTTGAAGGGAGGGCGATGATCTGCACAGATACGAAAGCGAAGATTGTAAACGCCGTGTGTCTGTGCATAACGAATCCACTAAGTTGGCTTCTGCTCTGACGGAATTTGCGGACAACATCGTACGATGTCGACTCACCACGTTTGGATCTCGATTCGCAGAGGAGGACTTTGAGACGCATGTGGACGACACGTTTCAGACGACTTTGGCGTACTGGCAGCGCGTTCTCAGTGTCCGACATCCAGCACGCACGTCGGCGACAACCCTGAAGGCAAGCGCGCATGGGGCGAATCAATCGGACGTATCGTGATCTCGTGCAAGCAATGGGGAAATACTGGACGGACTATCGGCGTGACGATATCTCATGCCCAGAGTGAAAATTAGGTGGAAGTTAGGTGAGAGCAATTTTCACTGACAACGCGCTCATATGACTGATCTCAGATGAGTATCTGATCCTTATCCAAGAGAGGTTATAATGCGCCGTGTGCCAGCACCGATGACGAATGCACCGACCCCGACACCGAATAAAACCACGGTGAGAGTGAGATAGAACCCTCCACCCGGAAATTCTGTAAAGGGGGACAGAATGGCACTGAGGCCCTGTGTGATCACCGTGGTGATGACATGTGCGAGTGCCACGGCAAGCGCGATTCCAGTCGTACTCAGTGCACTCACGAGCAGTCCGTCGTTGAGGTAGGCGTTAACCACTGCTCCACCAACCGCGATCAACACTGGCACGTACATGAGTTGCCAGAGGAACGGGACCGCATCAATCGACGCCACACCGTACAACGCAAGACTACCGAAGCAAACAGCTGCTGCGAGGCTAAGAAATTGTCGAGAGCGATGCAAGTCGCGACCGAAGAGCATGGAGGAGTCTTTGACACTCATATCACATCAATTAATTCCCACGCCAAAATATCTATCTCTTAGTCACTGAACTCAAGAAGGTAGTTTATTTATGAAAACATTAACAAGATAGCAGAAAATAACCGGAAGGCAGTGGGATAATACCCACCGCCGAGCTCTATTCAGAAGTTGTGACTGCCGTTCTCAATGCATATCGCATCACGGCTGAGAACCCCACTTGCCTGGCTTCAAACCTAATGGCTTTAACTCGTTTACTCAACAACATATGTGTGCCTGGACCGATTTTCATACGGGGCGAGCGTATCACTCTCCGGACCGTAGAGAGTGACGACCTGGATTTCGAGAACAAACACCGAAATGATCCACGTATTCGAAAACCACTCACATTCTCGATGCCTCTCAACCACGACCAAGCTGAATCGCGCTTTGAACGGCATACAGAGTCAGACGAAAGTGTGAGTCTCTGGATTTGCGCCGATGAGGACCCGGTCGGAAAAGTTGATCTCTTCGATATCAACCAAACACATGGAACAAGCGAGATCGCCTACTGGCTTGTTCCCGAGTTCTGGGGCAATGGGTATGCAAGCGATGCTGTTGACCTCCTTGTTCGATACGCGTTTGAGGAGCGACGCCTTCGAAAAGTGTCCGCTCATGTGCTCGTCGAAAACGAAGGATCACAGGCCGTTCTCGAACGTGCTGGCTTCCAACGCGAGGGACGCCTTCGTGACGAGCGATACGTCGACGGTGAGCACTGTGACGTGTTTCGTTACGGGTTACTTGCAACCTAGTCGGCGAACTTCGTGTTACGATTCTTCTATTTCGCGTTTGCCTGCTTGCTGTACTCGATTTGGCGAGCAGTCGATCTTCTTGTGCAGTTCGAAGTGACTGGAGAGTACAACCGATCACCGATTGTGACGGCGAACACGGTTCTCACGCTGCTAAAGCGGACTGGAGTTGGCTAGGGATTGTTTCAAGGCAATGAAGGTTGGGTGAGCAGCGGCAGCTCTGGTTCGAATCATCGTTAATTCGTCCAATAGTTAGTAGCCTGACCAGAAGCGACGTTTATGGTTTAGTTTGAGACGCTTGTAGAGGGAAGGATTGTCCCAAATCATGCACCTGGGAACGCTATTGCCTGTGTAGTCTCATCTTCCGGCTCTATTGGTTTTCTAATAGAATCGGCTACGAAGCCGAGATCGCCCATACGAACGATTCGACGCTGACAAAATGAGTGAATAAATCATCGCGGAAACCGAGAGATTTACGATTCCTTCGGCTTCCGTATAGTGGCTTACTACTAAGTTAACAGTACCTTCATGAATGGCTTGTCTTAAACCCAATATCAGAGCCTAATTTCCGACGAGAACTGTACATGATGAATCGACTTAGCTGACCTCTGAGCTAGGTTGGTAGGTCCAAGCCGCCAGACAGAAGATGAGCACACAGAGAAACCACCACGGTCCCCACACGAACGTCTGCCAATGAGCCGACCCCACCCACGCTGGCAACCATGCTCATCCAGCAACGCCGCTCCCAGTGAAGCTGATATGAGTCTGATTCGGTTTATCATGTGACAGTACTACCGTCTCACGCTTGATAATCTAAACTTTCACATAGGACTATGCATGGTACACCGACCAAGCCGAGTTCAGGTGATCTGAAACCGAAGATGGGTAACATCAGAAGAGTCTATCACTCTTGTTCGCTCCAGCTCAATCGGTTCACTGCCAAGCGATTCGAACAACCGGATGCCGTCGCCGAGAATCACCGGCGAAACGTGAAGTTGTATCTCGTCGACCAGTCCCGCCGCGACGAACTGTTGGACGGTATTCGCGCCACCGACGATCTCGACATCCTGGTCGCCCGCAGCCGCCTTGGCCTGCTTAAGGGCATGTTCGATCCCGTCGGTGACGAAGGTGAACGTCGTTCCGCCGTCCATTTCGAGCGGTTCTCGCTCGTAGTGCGTGATGACGAACACCGGTACGCCAAAGGGCGGATTGTCGCCCCAGTGTCCCTCGAACGGATCATCTCCCCACGGACCATCTCCGTTGCTGAACATGCGTCGGCCCATCACGACAGCACCAACGTTCTCGGTCGATTCCGCCACGATCTCGGAGTCCCGATTGGTCTTGCCGCCGTCGAGCCCCTGTTGCTCGCGCCAGCTCGCTAGGTCGTACACCCACTTGTGAAGCCGCCCACCCCCGTCGCCGAGAGGATTCTCAGGGCCATCGTTTGGCCCAGCGATATACCCATCCAGCGATATCGACATGTCCACCGTAACCTTGCCCTGCATGGCTGGCTGTTCGTTGGTGCTTGTTGTCATGGTGATGTTTCCTCGAATTGTTCTACGTACTCAGCTAGATGGTCCAGCGTTTGGATCGCCCCCTCGATGGCTCCAAACTCTTCCACGCTCTTGTCAAATTCCGCAGCCGACTTGTAGAGTTGCCGCATGGTGAGCTCGGTCTTGGTGTCTTCCTGCTCGACAAAGGTTACGGTCACTTGAAATGACCCGGGATCGTTCTCTTCATTCGATCTATGGGTGTAGACCAGTCGCTCGGGTTCTACGATCTCTTCATAGACGATCTCGTTTGGATAATCGACGCCATCAGGGCCATGCATGACGAACCGCCAGACCCCGTCAGGCTTGACGTCCATCTCGTGGACGGTGGTGGTGAAGCCGTTCGGCCCCCACCATTGTATCACCTGCTCTGGATCAGTCCACGCTTTCCACACGCGCTCGCGTGAGGCGGCGAAGGTCCGTCGGATGATTAGACTCGACTCTTTCGTTTCGATCTCCGTTTCGTCGCTCGTCGCGTTATCTGTCATTGGTCTTCGGTCTCCAGATGGTCGGCCAACGCATCGAACCGATCTTCCCAGAAGATGCGGTACCGTGTGAGCCACCCGAACGCCTCACTCAGCGGCGCAGCGTCGAGATGACAACGGCGAATCCGGCCATCTTTCTCAACGTCGAGTAAGCCCGCGTCCTCAAGCACTCGAAGATGCTTGGAAACCGCGGCCAATGAGACATCGTAGGGATCGGCCAGCTCACTGACGCTTTCGGAACCGTCGGTGATCTGTTCGAGGATATCCCGACGGATTGGATGCGCCAGTGCCTGAAAGATCGCGTCGAGATCCAGGTCGTCTGACGGTTGTTCAACCATCTAGTTAATCATTTCTTTGCTGAGTATTAAACATACTGGTTAAATAAATTGAAATGCTAATCCGGTCGCTGGTCACATACTGTCTGTAGATTAGAAACAACACCGATGCAGGGAGCTGACACGTACACAAATCTACACAGGTCTCTATGAATAATGAATGAGGATAGGTAGATTCCAATTCACACATCTATCAATTAGGTACTGGAAATTTAATTCGTAGAAGAGCTATCTCTGCAGCCGATGAACCCAGGGGATGGACCCTATAGCGTGAGCAAAAGCCAAAAGTTCTACATGCGTCGGAGTAGAGGTCGGAGCAACGATTTGCGTTATTCTCCTCGTCGCGTTGCTAGTAGCAAAGATCAGCGCTGGTTCATACGAATTTAGCAGCGAGGCGGCAGTCATCGCCGCGCCTTATGCCATCCTTGCGGGGATGAAATACGACCATCCCCCCTAGTCGACCTCTGTAGCATCGAATTCGAATATACTTTCGATTGACCGCGCAAGAGACGAACAGTTTCGGCCAGTGAATCACTGCTAGCGAAGAAAGAACAATCGAAGTCGACTATTTCTGAACGCGTCAGCCACCCATGAGCCGCGGCACTGTGCCGTTTACCAGAAGTTGAGATTAATCTACTCAATCCATGGAGTTCGTAATTGACGGATCGATATTTTGCAAATCAAAACCAATAGTCATACTGAAATTAGGTATTATTTCGACAGCGTCTCTTTTCATCCTGTCACGCATCCATCAACTACAATCACTTCCAGTCTGCTAGGATCACCTATTTGACCGGCAAATACATTGGTACTATTAAGGACAATAGCAAACGATGAATATGAACGTTAAAGCCGCTGATTTCGTTTTTCAGACTGTTTCAGACTTTAGTACGTCAGTTCCGTTCTATCGCGATACGCTCGGGCTAGAACCCGAGACAATCGATAAAGAAAGCGGGTGGGCAGAGTTTGCATTCCCACCAACGACACTTGCACTCGGAGAAGCCAGTCCGCAGATGCCGTTCACCCCGGGAGAAAGTGGCAGTGGTGTCGCGATGGCGGTTGATGATGTCGAAACAGCTACCAAGGAACTCGAAGATGACGGAGTGACGATTCTGATGGATCCTATTGATAGTGGTGTCTGCCACATGTCAATAATTGCTGATCCGGATGGCAATCCAATCATCCTGCATAAGCGAAACGATGGTACCTCTGGACGCGTTGATCCATTCCCCTGATTCCTCCCACAAAGTAACGTCGAAGTCAAATAACCAGTAGCACAAGCAAGATAATGGTATTAACATTCTTTTCCTCACCGGTAGAGTTTCGGGATTGGCTCAAAGAAAACCACGACACAGCCGATGAGGTGTGGGTTGGATACTACAAGAAAGACGCCGATCAAACCGACATTACCTACGGTCAATCGGTGGAAGAAGCGATTTGTTTTTCCTGAATCGATAGATCAATTAATAGTGTTAACGAAGAGATATGTAAACATCGATTTACACCAAGGAGAATGAGGAATGTCGTGAGCAGACCAACATCCATTATAGTCCGATAGCACAACGACGACATAATCGAATATCGGTACCCGAATCCACGAGAATGTGGTCTGAGAGCAATACATATCAATAACATCCGGAAGCATATGCTCGTGTCAAAATAGAAGTGGCCAGTAATCGAATTATAGGATATATGCCTCGTGCTCAATTTCGATTCAGACTCCCAGTGGACATAGTCGATTTCTCGACCAACCACCCTGGCGAGGAGTTCCAGATTCCAGCTGTCTTCCCTACAAATACTGGGCTCCGTGTCGCGTTCAAGGCACCAATGGAGTACCGTCAGGCCGTTCTTCGCTCTTTTGATGACGCCCGGCTTACCTATGACGTACTCCACACCGATAACCAGTCCATTCTGATCCAATATGAGATGCCGCTCATTCCGCCACCAATTCGCGCAATCTTGGACTCTGGAAATCTCATCACACTACAATTTCCGCTCACTCTCCGAAATGGGTGGATAACGATTGACCTGACAACCTCACACGAGCGGCTGTCACAGCTCAAAGCCGAGTTTGAGGACACTGGCTTCACGTATGAGGTCGTCTCAGTCACCCAATCGACACAGCCGACCGATATATTGACTGACCGCCAACAGCAATTTATGCTCGAGGCCCTCCAGCGCGGTTACTACGACAGTCCACGTCAATGTACGCTCACCGGTCTTGCGGCTGAACTTGATGTTGGCAAATCGACGGCGAGCAGGGTACTCCATGACGCTGAAGAAAGGGTCGTCAAGGAATTTTTCACAGAGCCAATCGAGTAGGTGAATAGGTGTTCAGCGACGACTCGCGGCTCACAATAGAGGACGCTGAGGTTTGGATACTCTATTGGATTCTCGTCCCGATTGGCTTGGAATTCCAGGCTCTTCACTTGGGGGCAATATGACTGGTTGTTGTCTGGAACATGTTGCACCGAATATCCATCCCCTGTATTCCCGTACATCGAAATATGGCTCCGAGACTACAGCCAATCGAGAAACCCGATGAACCCGAAATACAGTCCACCTACCAGATGACGCGACAGAAGTTCGGCACGGTACTGACCCCACTGAAGGTTGTGACCGCGCGCATGCCAGAATCTCTGGGAGTTAACCGCGAGCTCCAGAAATTCCGTGAGGAGATTCAGCTTGATTCTGAACTCAAGCTCATGGTGGGGATGCTTACTTCGGAGATCAACGGGTGCGGTTTTTGTGTGGATCTTGCGCAGTCGGAGACAGTCCGCAAGAACCTCAGGATGGAGAAGTTCAACGCGCTCGCGGAGTATCAGACGAGCCCGCTCTTTTCTGATCGGGAACGAGCGGCGCTGGCGTATGCAGAGGAAACCACGCGCCAAAAAAACGTCTCTGACGCCACGTTTGAGGAACTCCGCACGCATTTCAACGAGCAGGAGATCGTTGAAATCACGTGGCTAAATGCATTCCAAAACTACACTAACCTTGTTAATATTCCACTTAAAATCGAATCTGACGGTTTGTGTGCGATCACTCAGTCGGAGACACAGCTGGACCATGATGAATGAGCACTCGACTGAAATTCACTAAGATAAATTATGATACTTAATGTATCCACGGCTCACTTTATTGTTAGTGTTTTCACTATTATCGCTGTCGGCATCTCGGCGGCAGCCTTCTTTCACCCCCCGGAGGCCATCCTTGAATCCATGGCTGAGGTAGACGTGAAGGAATCGTGGCTGCCCGTGCTTGGCATCCTGAAAGCGGCGGGTGCACTCGGACTGCTGATCGGCATCGGCGTGCCAGTGCCATCGATCGGGACAGCCGCCGCAGTCGGCCTCGTTGTGTACTTTGTTGGTGCCGCCATCGTCCACCTGCACGCTGGCGATTATTCGATCAGTGGGCAGCACGTGTACCTTCTGCTGGCCGTGGCTACGCTGGTATTGAGCCTGATGACACAGTAACATGAGCAAGAATCAAAACACCGACGAGGTCAGACAGACTGTTGAGCGCCTAATTGAGAATGGTAGTCAGTTTAACGTCGAAGAACTTGATCGCATTTACCACGATGATTTAACAATTGTGAAAATCAATGAAATGGGAGCAGTAACTGCTATAGACAAGGCGGAGAACATGGCTCTTTTCCGCGAAAAGCGTGACAGTGGAGCTGAACCGCTGAGCACGGAAGCCGAGTTCAACTACGTCAGTGGAGGTTTGGGTACAGGTCATGTGATCGTAACACGAAAAATGCAACTACAAGGTCGGCTAGAGAAATCGGTCTTTAGTATTCACCTGATTCAAGAGGACGGGCGGTGGCAGGTTATTCAAGAAACTGCTTTCGTTCAACCAATAACGGCAGACGAAACCTCAGAGTGACAGTGATGACTCAATCACCTAGAGATCGAGTTTTCATCGTTACCGATGGAAGCAGCGGGATTGAAGAAGCAATCACAGAAGCCCTCGCCGCAAAACGAGGCCACCTCTTTATAGAAGCTGCAAGGTGAATATACCCGCCTCTAGGTGGATGATGAAACCAACATGGTACACGACATCTACCGTCGATGGCATGGCCGGATACTCTGATAGTGTTTGTTGGTTTTAATAACCCACCCGATCAGTGTGAATTCTCCGCATCCAAACTGTGGAACGTTGGACGCTATCACATCCAAGAACGGTGGAACGAAACCGGAGAGATACCGGACGAAGCTGAACTGAAATCAGAGTTGAAAGACTACGAACGCTACAGTGATCTCCATTCTCAGTCGAGTCAGCGAGTTCTCGGAGAACTTGCTGAGGCGTGCACCGGCTGGTACAACTCTGACGACAGCAACAACCCACCGGGCGACCGGAAACGTGGCGACGACCACCCGCGCTCTACCGTGACGTGGAAGAAGCGAGCCATCAAGCATGACGACAAGCACGGTTGACTCCGCCTCTCGAAGGGCTTTACCTTGAAAGAGTCGCGGGCTGACTTCATCCTCGCGGAGTACGAAACCCGTCCTGACGTAGAAGTCGAGAACATCCAGTAAGTTCGTGCCGTCTGGAACGGCGACGAGTGGGAATTACATCTCGTCTGCAAGAGGAAGATTCCAGTCGAAAACGCACTGGGCGACAAGACGGCGGGTATCAACCTCGATATTAGTAACTACCTCGCCATCAACTACGATAACGATACCTCGGAGCTGTATCCGGAGAACGTGCTGAAAGAGGACAAGTACTACTTCACCCGCAAGGAGTATCTGACCGAATGCGAGAACAGCCCCTCGAACCGGCAATCGGTACCACAGACGCAGTGTCGCGACCGAACTCTCGCGGATCGTCAGAACAGCAGTTCTGGCCAGTCCTGCTCCTTCGAAGGCTTCGTTGACAACCTCAGGCGTGGGAGCGTTGAGCACTGATAGGCAGCATCGCCTGTCTCCGCAGCAGCGTGTGCTGCGATTCGCTTCACGACCGCTTGGACCGATCGACCGGCTAACTCGACAAGTGGTTCGGTGCGGTCGATCTCCTCGGCAGTCTGGTGAGATAGATGCCTCCCTCAACACTAGCAGGCAGATAGGCATCGCGCGGCTTTCCTCCCGAGCCAGTCGTGTCCTTCCCCTCTGGGACCCGCAGTCGGTAGTGATCGCCATCAACGGTCCGTTTGACGGGCTTCGGTTTGATCTGGGGACTCTCGAACGCTCATAACCCGACACAGCCCCCAAGTTGGAGGATGAGATCATCACGGTGTGTGGCTGCTGACCGGCAACAGTTTCGACCATGTCGCCCTCCATGACGAGGAGTCTACCGACGACATCAAAGCACGGTTCACCGCTCACGACATCGATCTCGAGCGAGAGTCAAATCCGTTCGGAGCGACCGACACCGCTCCGGTGATCTACGTGCGCGATCCCTCCGGCTACCTCCTCGAAATCAAAGAAACAGGGGAAATTTGGTCAGAGATACTCGCTAAGCTTTGTGCCTTTAATAGGTGGTGATGAGGCTCCCACCCCCGAGTAGCTCGGTCGTCGATCTTGGCTATGGCGCTGCCTCAGCAACAAATCTTGTAATGATCCGACTTTCAGCCCGATGACGCAATCGACTCATCGCTGAGATATTGATGTCGAACGTCTCTGCCAACTCAGTGAGCGTGCAGTCCCGAGGAGTGTTGTAGAACCCTCGTTCGACTGCCTCAGTAACGAATTCCCATTGGCGCTCGGTGAGTAGTTCGCTCGAATCATGCGATTGGGTTAACGACTCAACCTGATATGGGATGCCAGTCGCCGCTAACTCGTCAGTGTACTCCCCTAACCGCTCTTGCGAGGCCGTTACCTCTTTGGAGAACCACCCATCCTGAAGGAGAGCAGGATATCGTAGGGGGATTCCCGATGCAATGAGCGCATTATATGTTTCCGAGATTGGGATCATGAACTGGATCAGTAACATCTGTTCGTCGGTATGGATCACCTCATACGAGCGCACCTCGGATGCATCCTCGAAATGGCGAACAAGTAGGTCTCCCTCTAGCGTAGTCACTTCGACGATTTCGAGCAGATTATCATCCATGGGCTGGGTCGCCAGTATTCTGAATTCTGCGTCCGGGAATTCGACTGAGGCGTCGGCCAACCAATCCTCTACCGGAGCACCGTTGACTTGCAGCTGTACGCGAGGCATATCACTCGGTGGTTCGTTGCCGAGCCTCTTAAAGGCAGAAAGCTCTTCACGCGCAGAACCACGACAGTCTCACATCTACTATCCCACATGGGTGCAAGATCCCCTCAACACGAAATCCGCAACGATGTCCGCGAACATCGGTCACCCAGCTATGACATCGCTCCACTGTTCGTAAATCGCTGGTCGTCGCGGTCGATGACCGGCGAATCGGTAGACGAAAACCAGTTCATGGCGTTATTCGAGGCAGCGAAATGGGCTCCCTCAGCGTACAACAACCAACCATGGCGTTTCCTCTATGCTACCAGAACCAGTGACTATTGGAACGTCTATTTCGATCTTCTCTCTGAAGAAAACAAAACATGGGCGAAACGGGCAGCCGGACTCGTCGTCATAGTCTCGAAAACCACGTTCGACTACAACGGTGAACCCTCACGAACACACTCGTTCAATACGGGCGCAGCGTGGCAAAACCTCGCGCTCGAAGGAGTCAGGCGAGGGTTGGTCGTCCACGGAATCGGTGGCTTCGATTATGAGCGGGCAGCGGACGTTCTCTCCGTTCCATCAAACTACGCAATTGAGGCGATGGCGGCGATCGGTGTGCGAGCATCACCGAACATACTCTCCGAAGAGATGCAGGAACGCGAAACGCCAAGCAACCGAAAACCCCTGAGTGACATCGTTATCGACGGAACATTCGATGACATTGAGGATGGAGGAGACGAGTAACGATGACGCTGTCTCGCCGCCGGCGGGCGGTCCCGCTTGCCTCCCTTCTTGGTGCGGGTGCCGCTCTGGGAATCTCGACCAACCTCGCTAAGCTCGCTGCTGAGGCTGGCGTTGACCCCTTGGCCTTCCTCGCATGGTCGGTCATCGGGGCCACAGCTGTTCTCGTAGGTGTTAGTGCCGTCCGCCACCGACTCCCTCCGCTCAACGCCCGTACCACCGAGTACTTCGTAATCGCTGGTCTCGTTGGTCTGGCTGCGCCCAATCTCCTTTCGTTCGCTGCAGTCTCCCATGTCGGAGCTGGCTTCGTCGCGCTTTCGATCGCCTTCCCGCCGCTGTTCACCTATATCGGCGCGCTCCTCCTTGGCATGGAGCGGTTCCAGCCCCGTCGTGCAACCGGCGTTGTGCTCGCGCTTGGAGGTGCCGTCCTGCTCGCCGTCCTTAAGCTCTCCGAGCCGGATGTTGACGCGTTCTGGGTCGCCGCGACCCTCAGTGCCCCGATTCTCCTCGCCGTTGGCAACATCTACCGGACGGCCCGCTGGCCGGAGGGGGTTGCTCCCGATGAGCTCGCTCCTGGTATGCTTGCCGCGTCCGGGGCCATACTTCTCATCGTCGGCACGATTATGGGGACTTTCTTCGGTGGGCCAGCCGGATTCTCTCTCGCCGTACCCACGGATCGCGCCACGCCAGTTCTCCTTATCCTCGCCCAGACCACGACGTTCTCGTTCATGTACCTCCTGTTTTTCGTCCTCCAGAAACACGGAGGGCCAGTCTATCTCAGTCTCCTCGGCTCGGTTGGTGCCATCGTCGGCGTCCCCATCGCAGTCCTCTTGCTCGGGGAGGCCCCATCGCAGGGGCTCGCC
Organism: Halocatena marina; assembly: GCF_023276375.1. GTDB lineage: Archaea > Halobacteriota > Halobacteria > Halobacteriales > Haloarculaceae > Halocatena > Halocatena marina. The sequence goes on from NZ_JALLPK010000004.1 coordinate 157,698, forward strand.
GTTGGCGGCGTTCTCATTGCATTCGGCGTCGGTCTCCTCACGCTCGGCGACCCGAAGGGAAAGGGAGAGACAGCTGCCACCCCGACAGACGACTGACTCTATTAGGAAAGATGACTGTTCAACCATAGATCTCTCCAAGCAGATCTGTTCTAGTATATGGATTAGTTGAAGTCTTCATACTTTCCAATATCACGGATTGGCTACCTGTTGAAAACGGCGTGCAAGACTTAGAGGGTGTAGTCAGCAAACAGCTACCGGCTATACTCGAAGATCAAGGAAATTGATCAACCCGTCCGTGTGTGCCATCATTTCGGAGTTCTTCAGTGGCAGCTTCGACATCATCGACTGCCATTGCGACACTAGTGCCGCCTTCTCCCGGAGAGACAAGCATCTGAGGGTCTGCTTCACCAAGTGCGAGCGTGGTTGGTGGAAGCGCAAACTCCGCAAATCCTCCTTCTTCACTAAGCATCTCAAGCTCTAATCCAAGAGTGTCTCGATAGAACGATACTGACTCAGAGAGGTCAGTATCGGTATTGATGACAAAATCATCGGCTTGGGCGTTCATGGATGTTGGACTCCGATATCGACAATGTAGACCACAATAAAATACGGCAGCCTACCGAAGTGAATGTGAAAATGTGTTTTATATTAGACGAGTGTACATCAAACGGCGAACTGGCACTAATTCAGTCACCCGAGAAAACATCATTTGCGACTCTGTGTACAAGAAAGGATTCCTGATGCACGAAGCGCGCAGTTCGATTCCGTTTCCGGGATCAAATACTGAATCACCACCGTCTGACCATCGTTGTGGAGCATCTCGTGCGACATCTCGGGAGCGTCCTGAAAGTGTTGAATGACTGTATCTGGCTGCGACGTGTCGAGTTCTACAAGTCCGAGTATTCCATCGTCCGTGGGATGACTCGATAGTATGCTGAATTCTTTGTTGGGCAGCTCGGTCGATATCGTGGCCAGTGGATCTTCGCGTGCTGCAGCGTCAAAGATGAGTTGGACGCGAGGCATCGTGCTCGATAGTATTGGGTCGATATTTATATAGCTGTGAAAATATTTACTTCGAGGCCATAGCTATGCCCTCTGGTTGGCCAGAGACTGTACAAAGAATTAACTGACACAGGCTAGGTACCGAATGTGAATATATTCACCCGAATGTCCACAGTGTACTTTCCCCTACTCTCACTCATGATGCGACCAAGCCACCATCGAACTGGTAGCCCCGATGAACAGCCCGAGATCTACCAAGACAGAACGCAAATTCGAAAAGGAGCTGAAAGACAATGACCGCTCCCTCGCTGCAAATCCTCGTCGTGCAGGGAACGATCCGAGAGGGACGGAGTTCGATTCACCCTGCCCGGTATGTCACTGACCGCTTCCGTGAGAACGGCCACAATACCGAACTCTTCGATATGAAGGACTACGAGATTCCGTTGTTCAGGAATCGACGCGATGCGGTCAGTAACCCCCACCCCGACATAGACGCGTTTGGCAGGAAAGTCGAGGCGGCGGATGCACTCGTCATCGTCGCACCGGAGTACAACCACTCGATCCCCGGCACGCTGAAGAACCTACTCGATCACCTGTATCCTGAATACGAGGACACAGCGTTTTCGTACGTCACCGTTTCGGCGGGTGGATTCGGCGGCGTCAGAGCTCTCAGTCATCTCCACGATATCACGCTTGAGTTCGACGCGCATCCTGGTCCCGATCTCCCCGTCTCGAACGTACGTGATGCCTTCGACGAGGACGGCAGCCTCATCGATGAGACATATGAGGATCGGTTTGAAGAGTTCATCCAGGCGGTCGTTGACCATGTCGAACAGTTTGTCCCGTCTGCTGTCGGTACTCCGGAGGCTGGCGGATGAACTCGATCGAATCTACCGTCAGTGCGTGGTCCGGGGTGAAAGTCGACTCGCACGACCGTGGCGGCGGGCGTGAATTCACCCTCGATGGGCGAGAGATCGGCCACATCCACCGTGACAAGCTCGTCGACATCCCGTTCACTAAGCCCATTCGTGATGTCCTTCTCGAAGAGAACCGGGCGGAAAAGCATCACGTCATGCCCGATTCCGGATGGGTTTCCTATCGGGTTCAGTCTGACGAAGACATCGAGGGAGCACTCTGGCTCCTCCGCGTCGCATACCTCTACCATGTGGTTACGCTGCAGAATCATGAGGAGGAAACCTCCACAGTGGACGTGATCGATATCGACGCAGCACTCGTCGAATTAGACATGAGCGACACGTTGGATGCCGTGTTCGATGAGGTGAGGGCCGCATGAGTGACGAAACAACACTCTCGCGCCCGCGGCTCGCTCAGGGAACGCTGCTGCTCGCCAGCATGCTGACCATCATGGCGGGGGCGACGATCTCCCCAGCGCTGCCCGCGATCCAGCGGGAGTTCGCGAATGCGCCGAACGCGGGAGTCCTCGTTGGGCTCGTCCTTACGATGCACGGGCTGTTCATCGCAGTTGGTTCACCCCTCATCGGGGCACTTACAGACCGATACGGCCGCCGCTGGTTGCTCTTGGTTTCGACGGTGCTCTACGCACTCGCCGGTGGCTCGGGGTTCGTGCTAGATTCGTTGATAGCGATTCTCGCCAGCCGAGCAGTGCTGGGGCTGGCCGTTGCGGGCGTGATGGTGACAGTAACTGCGCTGATCACCGACTACTACGAAGAAAACCGCCGGGATACGATCCTCGGACGACAGGGGGCGTTCATGTCCATCGGCGGCGTCGTTCTGTTGCCGCTCGCGGGTGTACTCGCGGATATCGGCTGGCGGGTTCCGTTCCTCGTCTATACGGTGGCACTGGTGCTCTTACCAGCAATGGTGTTCACCCTACCTGAGCCGAATCGACGTGATCCGACGGGGAATCGACCGACGAGTCTCGATGACCTCCACCAAACGCTCGCACAGTTTCCACTCAGAACGCTCGCACTCATCGCCACACTCGGATTGGTCGGTCAGATCATTTTCTACATGGTCCCGGTTCAAATCCCATTCTACCTCGAAACACGGACCGGAGCAAGTGGGACGGTGATCGGTACCGCGTTGGCGGCGTCGACGGGAGCTGGTGGGGTCGCCTCGCTGCTGTATGGCCGCATCCGTCGGTCTCTGAGTGTGATCGGTATTGTTGCGCTTACATTTGGGTTCATGAGTATTGGATATACTGTGATCGGTGTGAGTGGGACGGTTCGCGTTGTTGTCGTTGGTCTTGCGGTCGCGGGTGCTGGCAGTGGGTTCCTCCTGACGAATCTCAATGCGTGGATCGCGGCGGTCACTCCAGAGGCTGTTCGCGGTCGGGCGCTTAGTGTTCTGACGAGTACGTTCTTCCTTGGACAGTTTCTCTCACCGCTTGTGATCCAGCCAGTAAGCGATACTCTGGGTCTTGGAACGACATTTGCTGGAGTTGGAGTAGTACTGGGAGGCGGAGCGGTTGTGTTCGCTCTCGCAGCTGTGTACACCACGCCACCGACCGAATCTGATTCAGAGTTCCCTGAGCATCCAAGAAACTCACCCGAGAAAGCATCCGACTGACTAAAACGACTACGCAGACGACTCTAACTAAGGCAAACCGAGCAACCGTATCGGTTCCGCGAGAGCTACTGGACACATATTCTTTCGACGAGACGAATGAAGAGCTAGCACATGACGAGCGCATGGTGCTCTCTCAGACTCGGAAGATTACGGACCACATCGGCTGAGTCATCCATCTTGATATCTATATCGATGGTATAAATTTGTGATCTATGGTGAATTACAAACCATCTAGAAATCATAGACGAGGTATCTTTTAATCCCAGCCTTCCAACAGAACAATATGGATGCAATACCACTCCAAAACGGTCTTGTTACTCCCATAATCTGGCTAGTAATTCTGCTCATTACTATTGTCGTGGTCTCTCAGTCGATCGAGATCGTCAAGGCATACGAAAAAAGTGTACTGACGGTATTTGGCCAATACCACAAAATCCTCGAGCCGGGTGTAAACTTTGTGTTCCCGTTTATTTCGCGGACATATCCTGTCGATATACGGACACAGCAACTCGATATTCCGAGCCAAACAGCACTCTCGAAAGACGATGTTCCAGTAACAGCTGATTTAGAGATATTTCTGAGGGTTGCTGACGTTAAAGCCGTATTCCTCACCGCTGACAACCCTGCAGCTGATGACCTCAAAGAATCGGTATCAAACCGTACTCGGACTATTTCAAACCATGCCCAAACCGGCTTGCAGGATATCCTCGGTGAGATGGAGTTCAGTAGTGTGAATTTTGATGATATGGACCGTAACGAACGGGAGACATTATGGATGGAGATCCGCACTCGTATCGAGAACGACTATGAGGAGAGAACAGGCATCGATCCTCATGCCAAGAGCAACGATAATTGGCAAACAATACAGGGTGAAATTCACGACCGAGCGATTAGTGAGTTTGAAGATATCGATGAGGGATTAAAAGAACGCATGGAGATTCATTCGTACATCATCGATCGTCTCCAGGAGGATCTCAATATGGTAACTGACGGTTTAGGGATAGATATTGTTCATCTTGATATTCAGTTAACTTTGGACCCCAATAACCAGGGAATCTGAACGTATGCAGGATAGCGACATCAACTCATGCCTATTTTCGTTGAGAAACAATCTAATTAAACATAATTTTAAATATTATAGATGTCGGCGATGAAGTCGGGTGATTTGGTTAGAGCGTATGATAACTCGTAATCGTCCAACAGTGCTGGATCGCTGTAATGCGGTAGGGTTTACTGTTTGACGGACCACTTGGCATTGTAGTCAATACACACCAGAGATGGGCAATTCTGAGGTACTCAACTGACTAATCTGTGTCTTATAACCATTCTTAGGTAGCAGATGATGCAAACATTGGATACGTGTATTGACCAGCTACTTCACTAACCCGTGGCTGTATAGACGTTGGGTGATGTAAGTGGACGGAATTTGTATCTTCGAAGACGACAAGTCGGTCGGTATTGCTGCCGCTTCATTGGGAGGTAGAACATCCACCTCTAGCTGAATTGTAAGCGTGTTCTGTCCATTCATGCCTCCTCCCCCTGTTGTAGCAGGGCCCCCTATTATTCGCACTGTCATGAACATCTAACCCATGAGCACGTACCGAAACGGCGGATTGTTCCTTCTGCTGTCGGTTCTGTGGGGTATCGCGTTCATGGCAATCAAAGCCGGCCTGGAGTTCATGCCGCCGGTTCTCTTTGCAGCGATTCGTTACGACATTGCGGGTATCATCATGCTCGGCTACGCAGTAGCCGCAACCGAGTACTGGCGGCCCCGAACCCGCACCGACTGGATAACTGTCCTCGTCGGAGCAACCCTCGTCATCGCGTTCTACAACGCCTTCCTTTTCATCGGAGAACAAGGGGTGACGAGTGGGGTTGCAGCAATCTTCGTTGCGATGAATCCGATTTTGGCGACGGGCTTCTCGTGGGTGTTCCTTCCGAACGAGCGACTGACACCTGTTGCGGCTATCGGTCTCGGACTTGGTTTTGTTGGTGTCGGATTCGTTGCCAGTCCGAATCTATCGAATCTGCTCGGCACCGACCTCATTGCTCCGGGATTCGTGCTCCTCGCAGCTGTCTGTGTAGCGCTCGGGAGTGTGCAAGTTCTGCGTTTCGAGAGTGGTATTTCGACCGAGGGAATGGTCGCTTGGTCGAACGCCCTTGGGGCTATCATTCTCCATATTGTGAGCTTTGGGTTGCCGACAGAATCACTCGCACAGGCCGAATTCACAACCGGCGCACTTCTCGCAGTCGTGTATCTTGCGATCTTCGCCAGTGCGATCGGCTACTTTATCTATTTCGACCTACTCGACCGACTCGGAGCTATCGAAATCAATCTTGTCTCGTACGCTGCGCCCGTCTTTGCAGCGACTTCTGGGTGGGTAGTACTGGGTGAAACGCTTAGCTTTCTCACTATTGTTGGATTTATTGTCATCTTTGCTGGATTTGTGCTATTGAAACGCGACAGGTTTCGCAATGAACTTCCGAGTCTTCCACAGAGGTTCGGACAGCGGGAAGGTGACTGAAATGGTCATAGCTAATTGGGTTGATCGTACTGTCGTCGAACGTGTGATTTCAGGAAATATCAACTGAGAACTCCGAACAATCGGTGGGAGTATTTCGGCCAGATGGGAGTGAATGCCCTTTACCAATGTGCGAGTTGCGGCGGTGTGATAACCATATCACCATAGAGAGGTCGACAGCACCCCACCTGAGAGGATAAAGATCCGTGGTAACCGGTTGACAATCAGTGATGTGCGGATGTCTCGAACGCTACGAATACACCGTATGAAGTGGTGCGATGACTGACAGAACGCCAATTATTGGGAATTTACTCGGTCGTCGAACCAAGCAGTTTTGCTTCGGCTTTATGCAAATGTTCGTGGAACGTTGAGGTCGTGATGCCGAGTTCTTCGGCTAGTTCGCCGGCTGACGTCTGCTTTGGCCACTCATAGAATCCACGGTCGCGAGCAAGTTGGAAAATTTCACGCTGTCGGCGAGAGAGCCTGTGAAGTGGTAACCCGCCATTATTCGTTGTGGCATTGGACTGGGTGATTTTGGTGACCGTAATCTCTGCATCTCGTTCCTCGCGGATTTCATCGAGAAGCGTCTTCACGGTTTCCCGATCATAATTGGTCAGGAGCGTCCAGTATTCGAGACCATGTTGCCCGTTAACCGGCTCAGCATAGACGAATCCCCGCGAGGTAAACTCCTCGCTAATCTGGGTCGTTCCATCGTGATCCACGAGTAGCTCACGAGTTGCGTTTCCGGGGGGCGCAATTGATTTGAAGCGGTAGTTGTGACTCATCTCGACGACTGAGTCGATGTGTGGAGATGCGCGAACGAATTCGAGAGCATCATCGATTATACATTGTTCATCCGCATAAAACGTAAAGAGAGTCGTTGCTCGCCCCTTCTGTGTTGTATGAATCCCGTATCCGAGAATTCCCACATCAATCCGCTTCGTCGTCTGAATTGTCCAACAGTTGGGATGCCAAACCTCCAACGACAAACAGAGCGCGTCGCCAACTTCACTCACATCCATACTACTCGTTCGATACTGTCCCAGTTGAACTTGCTGCTCGATATGAATTTAAAGACCTCACATGTTCTCATATTCGTGTGGGTAGATTGAATTCTTACCCTGCTATAGCAGGGTGTTTGATTATTATCAATCTGAGAGTAGAAGATAACTAGGATCGGAGCTCGAACTACACTCGTCACACTACGGAGTTTCGACGTGTACTTCGAAGTAAACGGACGATTCGGATGATCGGGGAATACACCTGTCATGGATACAGACACTCAACGCGAACTCGCACAGACGTTCCAGAACCGCCACACAGAGACAACCGCTGACCCGCTCGTTCTCCCGAACTCGTGGGACGCCGCTAGTACCATCATCTATGAAGCAGCAGGACTCGAGGCTGTTGGAACATCCAGCGCCGGCATCGCGGCCGCCCTGGGTGTTCCCGACGGCGAGCATCTCGCTCGAGATGAAATGCTAGCTGTTGTCAGTCGTATTGCCCACAGTGTGGGTATCCCAGTGAGCGCTGATATCGAAGCTGGGTATGGCGACACACCTGACGACGTCGCCGGAACAGTTCGAAAGACCATCGACGCCGGGGCTGTCGGTATCAATCTCGAAGATGGGACCGATAACTCGGAAAGTCCACTCATGGACACCCATCGACATAGTGAGAAGATTCGAGCAGCGCGTAAAACTGCTGATGAAGCAGATCTGCCGTTGGTAATCAATGGTCGAACTGATGTCTTCTGGCGTGACGTTGGCAACGAGGCCGATCGTATCGAACACGCAATTGAGCGGGCGAACGAGTACTACGACGCTGGGAGCGATTGTCTGTTTATCCCCGGAGTGACTGACGCGGAGACAATTGCGGCGCTCGTGGACGGTCTTGATGGCCCGCTAAACGTTCTTGGGGGGCCAGAAGTACCGCCGATTCCAGAACTCAACAAGCTTGGTGTCGCACGCGTGAGCGTCGGGTCGGGGCCAATGCGAGCGACGCTGGGCTATCTCCGAGAGATTAGTACAGCACTCAATGATGAGGGAACCTACCACCAGATGGAAAATGCCATCCCCTACAGCGATCTGAACGCGTTGCTTACAACTTCGCGCAATCACCACACAGAGTAAATTCTCTCCGCATACTGAGGACGGGTCGACGATATTGACCTAATTTCATTGTGAAAAAGACTGAGAAAAATTTCGGTACCCTAGGGGATAGTTCTTGGAAACGCCTCTTGAAGTTTCCAGCCACCGGTGTACGTAGAAATCCTAGGGAACCGGAATCCGGCGTCACAATCGCTATCGAGACCATGTGGGCAATAATCCCGTTTCGAGGGAGATGTGATTCCAAGGCATCCGCTAACAGCCGATTGCTTCCGACGCTGCTTCGTTACATCTGTAAGGACGTAATGGATATTAGTTCACCGTATTGTATGTGTCTGCGGTGGGTAACGACCTCAGTTGTTGAATCTGCGTCTCACGAGAAGTGTTGATACCGTGATTACAAGGCCGAGAAGCACATCAAGGCCGAACCTTTCGAGAGGAAAGAGCGATTCCCTGTTATCGAGCCAGACAGTCATCCAGATAAGTGCTACGAATAGGAGTAGCATTACGAGAGCAAAACCTGCCTCTCCGATTCACCGCCATCACGCACCGATGTGTTGGCCTAACCGGATGTTGAAGACAGATTCGATGAACACATTGGAGGTGATGAAAATTCCACCTCCAAGCAAAAGCCACGACACCGCTCGAGCTTCCCAGAGCTATCGTACGAATTCTGAGATGGTAAAAATACAATACGATCCGGGGCAATATTTAGTGACAGCGTGGGAAAATAACTCTTGAGTTACCAAAACGAATTTCAGGGAATCGTTATTATCACTCTGTCCATTGCTTAGTACGCAATGGCACAATACGGACGCTCAAGGAATTCTTTCTGGAAAGGGGAATATTGAATGGACCAACAACACACCAATCCCTGGGAATGGCAGAGCGAGTTTGGGTATTCCCAAGCGATTGAAATCAGCGACAGCGATCGCGTTCTGTACTGCGCTGGCCAGACGTCCATGGATGCTGAAGGTAACCCGGTTCACCCCGATGATATGCGTGCACAAACAGTCAAAGTACTAGAGAATATGGAAACTGTTCTCACAGACGCTGGCTTTGATTTCGAGGACGTCGTACAAATCGACTGCTATACCACAGATGTTGACCGCCTGTTTGAGAACTGGGATCTAATAGCTGAATGCTTTGAAAAGCCAAGCTGCACGCTGTTGGGAGTTGACCGTTTAGCATTCCCTGAATTGTTAGTCGAAATCAAGCCTACGGCTGTGAAATAACTCATGAAAGTATTCATTGCGGGAGCCACAGGTGTGCTCGGTCGACGACTCGTCTCACAGTTCGCTGCCCATGGGCACACTGCTGTTGGTCTGACGCGGGATGAACGCGGTGATACGATCGTCGAATCACGTGGTGGTGAACCCCGACGCGGCGATTTATTCGATGAAGAATCGGTTGTTCACACCGCAGAAGGGGCCGATGTTGTCATCCATGCGGCAACTGCGATCCCGACAGACGATCCCTCACCTGAAGATTGGGAACTCAACAACCGGGTTCGGCGTGAGGGAGCTCAGGTGCTCACTAAGGCAGCAGCTGACGTAGGCGCAGACCAGTATCTTCAACAGAGCATTGTCTGGGTTGCACGCCAACCTGATGGAACCGCTTTCGATGAGGATTCAGCACGCCACCCTGACGACCCGTCAACACAGTCTGCAGTAGACGCTGAAGACATCTCTATGGAGGCTGGCGAACTGTATGACTTTGACGTGGGCATTTTACGGTGTGGCTATTTTTACGCCCCAGATGCATATCACACCCGAAAACACGGGGAGGCTCTCATCCAGGGTGACCAGCCAATCATCGGTGGTTCGGAGACTGCCAAAATCTCGCGTGTTCACGTGAGTGATGCGGCCAGTGGGTTCGTCGCCGCTGCTGAGGGGAACCTCAGTGGTATCTGGCACGTCATCGATGACGAACCAGTCTCCATGGCTGAGTTCTCAACAGCCCTCGCAGAGCGTCTTGACGCGCCCGCTCCGGAACGGATATCGGAAGCAGTAGCACGCCGGGAAATGGGGGACATTCAAGTGGACCTTCTCAGTTCACCGATGTCGACATCAAATGACAAACTCCAAGCTGAGACCGATTGGGAACCCAAATACTCGACCTACAAGGACGGGCTGGATCACGTTGTGGAACATTGGGAGTCAGAATGATTCCTCAGCTAATCAAAGAAGAGCAGGGGGAGTTCACCGGAATTCTGCTATTGGCTCTGTCTGACGAATTGATCTAGCTCGCCTCCGTTATCGTGAAGCATGGATCTCTCCATTTCTCCTTTCAAAATCTATAACACTCACGTTCACGAAACAAATTCATGGGAACTGGTAGGGTTACACAGATCCATATTGCTCCCGACAGTGGTGAGCCGACGCAAGCACGACAAGATGTCGAAGCAGTCGCCAAACGTGGACTCCGTGGTGACCGGTATTTCGAGGAACAGGGTCTGTGGAATTTTCTTGACGAGGATCCGAACCGAGAGGTACAGGAAGCGAGCGATATCACTTTCATCGAAGCTGAGGCGCTGGCAGCAGTTGAACGGGATGCCGGAATCGAGATACCATCGGGCGCACATCGTCGAAACGTGACGACCCAAGATGTACCGCTCAACCATCTCGTGGGCCGAACGTTCACGGTCGGAGATGTCGTCTGTGAGGGCGTCCAACTGTGTGAACCGTGTGGCTATATGCAGTCACTCGTCGGGGAAGAGGGGCTCTCCGAAGCACTCACGCATCGTGGGGGGCTTGATGCGTCCGTTGTTGAATCTGGCCAGATTGCTCTCGATGACGAGGTTCGGTGGTGACCGTGGTCGTCGTTGAGTTAGACGGGTCTATCTCCGTTGAATTGACGTCGGGCGATTCAAAGCCGTGCAGTTATACAGTCATTCACGAGGGAGAGCAGGTCGCTCAGTACGAAACCAGTGCAGATCCGCGAACGGCGGGCGGACGTATTGGTCTTCGAAACATCATCTGTAGACACGTATCTGGTGTTGAGAAAAGCGCGATTAACGACCAGCTATCGACAGAAATATCGAAAAATGCAGAGGCACTGTCGAACGAACTCGACTCGGAATAATACTCGTCCTCTTCGTAGCAGCGTCTTCACGACGTTCTCTCCCGTTTATAGCATCATTTGGAAATGTTATTTGCATGAATTCATGAGGGTTGAAGTCAGGCAAATGGTTTTTCACGTGTGATGGACGCTGGAATCAATTAGCTGCCTAAATTCCACACAGGAGCATGTATGCTGGACCAACCTAGACGAGTTCAGTCTGTGTCGTTGTCAATCCAGTCGCAAGCGACGTAATAAGCAGGTCCATTGTTTGGTCGTAGTACCCTTCCTCATATTCATCGTATCTCTCTTTATGTAACACCTGAAGAGCGATCGTACTGATGACCCCGAGAACCGTTGCTGGATCACGGTCCGCAAACGGTCCACTACTCCGCTCTTGAAGCGCTTCAATAAAAGGGAGAATGTCAGCTATGCCTTCTTGTCTTATTTCTTTTAATTCTTCTGTGGAGATGTTACGGAATAGCTCTCGGTAATTCTCCTGTGTGAATGTCTGTTGGACGAGTGGACTGTTCTCAAAATACTCCCTGTAACACCCGAGCAGCCGTTCGAGTCCCGTACATGGGTCAGTGACTCCATCTAACGCATCACGAATAGTCTCATACAGGTCCTCACTCTCGCATCGGAGTATTTCGAGATATAGATTCGATTTTGAGTCGAAAAATCGATAGAACATCGGCTTTGAAATCCCGACTGATTCAGTAATGTCTGTAATTGTAGTTTTCTTTGGCCCATACCGAATCATCAATTCTCGTCCCGTCTGAATCAGGTCTTCTCTAATGCGTGCGCGTTCCTCGTCGCTAAAGGCGGCCATATCACCTCCTTCGGTCGTCTAATATATAAACAAGTTGGTAATCTTAGTATACCGTATTAACCAAAAGAGATAGATAGTATAGTCGCCAAGAAAAGATATGGCCGCGATCAAAGTGAAGGACCTGACGAAAGACTACGGGTCAGTTCTCGGCGTCGATTCTCTGTCGTTCACTGTTGACAACGGGGAAATTTTCGGGTTTCTGGGGCCGAATGGTTCCGGGAAGACGACGACAATCCGAACCCTTCTCGGATTGCTCACCCCAACCGCTGGAACCGCGACGATACTTGGCGCAGACGTGCGTGAAGAGAACGCACTGATCGAAGCGAAGCGACGGATCGGATATCTGCCAGCCGATCTCGGCTTCAACGATGACGTTACAGGGACACAGGTACTCGAGTACCACGCATCAGTCAAAGGTGATTCGCGACGCACAGGGCTTCTCGACGTGTTCACTCCGCCACTCGATCAGCAAATTCGTGAGTATTCGACGGGGAACAAACAGCTGCTCGGCATCATTCAGGCGTTCATGCACGATCCTGATCTCGTCATCATGGACGAGCCGACCTCCGGGCTCGATCCGCTCAATCAGGCGCAGTTCAACGAGTTCATCAACGCCGAACGTGAGCGAGGAACGACGATCTTCTTCTCGTCGCACGTCTTGAGCGAGGTTCGTCGCGTCTGTGATCGGGTAGGAATTCTCCGTGATGGACGGCTTGTTGGACTTGAAAATATGGAGGCTCTATTGGAACGGGGCGGCAAACGCGTGCATGTGCGAGTCGCTGATGGCAGCAACGTGGATCTGACGGCGATCGATGGCGTGTTCGATAGGACGACGATCGGTGATGAGCAACAATTCACCTATGCTGGCGACTATACCACGCTCATTCGACAGCTCGCAGACTACCAAATCCACGACATCGAGATCACTGAGCCACCACTCGAAGACATCTTCATGCACTATTATGGAGAACGCAAGGGAGAGCCGAGCACTGGACAGAGGGAGGAAGCCAATGTTTGAAACAGCCCGCTACGAAGCGCGCCGCCGCCTCCGTGGGACCGCTGGACTTGTTGCGATTCTGAGTGTTTATGTAGGTTTTATGACCGGTCTGTACAGGGCAATAAACATAGAAGCATATGGCGAAATCATCAACGCAGTCCCAGCGAGTTTACGCGAAGCGCTTGGTATCGTCGACTTGTCCGTGGTTGAAGGCTGGCTCGCGGCCGAAGTCTACTATTTTTTCTGGATCTGGGTCTTAGGCATCTACTTTGGATACACTGCGGCTGGACTGATCACGGACGACATCGAGCACGATCGGCTGGATCTCTTACTGTCGTTTCCGTTCTCTCGGTCACGTCTCCTCCTAGAGAAATTCTCGGTGCTGTTCGTGCCGATCCTCGCGTTGAATAGTGTGGTGCCGATTGTCGTCTACAGCGTTGTCAGTGTGATTGGAGCGTCGGTCGATCCCATTCGGTTACTCATGATTCACCTCCTGTCGATCCCGTTCCTGCTTGCGTGTGCAGCAATTGGAATCGGGCTGTCAGTCCTGGTAGACCGACCGACGATCGCCCAACGGCTCGCCATGGCAGTGGTATCTGGTCTATTTCTGTTCCAGTCATTAGTGGCGACGACGGACTTCGCGTGGGTGGGAGCCATCAGTCCGAAATATTACTTTGATCCAGCACCAATCTTGCTCGAAGGGACCTATGATCTAGGGGCTGTTGGTGTCTTGCTTGTCGCAACTGGTGTGCTTCTGCTCGCCAGTCAATGGCAATTCAAACGAAGAGACATTGGATGACTGACTGGTGGTGATCGACGTGACAGTGTTCTCCGGCATCTGGAATACCATTGTGCCAGTGGTGGAGGTACTTGATGTATTTGACCTCGTGTCCAGTGGTATCTGATCTATCGTTGCTTTGCATTTCGATCTCACGAATCAACTGAGCGATTAGACGGTCTCGACAGATCGTCTTCTCGTTTGTTTCCCAGTAATTCGGAAGAGTCAAGCGACGCTCTCGACAGGTTCGTTGTAGATATCTCGACCATTGCACAGTCGAAGTGTGAGCACTGCGAGGACTACAACGACATCGAAACCCTGGCCTGTGATCGGCCGATCGACTATCTCACGTTCACCAGACACGACTCGTTAGCGCCGTACTCGGGACCGTATCCGCTGGTATTACACGCTCGAGCGTGCCTGCTCAAGAAAATCAACGACTGAGACCACCCTCTACGACCACCTGCGAGCGCATCCCCCGTTCCGGCAAGGTTCGGGCTCCTCACACGTCTCACCTGTGTTGCGAAAACAGTCTGTAACGTCCGCCCGTGATAGCGGTAAGACGCCGTATGCGTCGGACACTGGAGGATGTATTCAAAATGGTCACTATCCACATCCCGGAGCCGTTGGGTGATGGTAAGGATCTTCTCAACGTTCTCCTCGGGATGGTTCCGGACGAGTAATGTCCGCTGCGGGAGTGGGTGATCGGCAGTGGAGATCTCCTCGGCCTGCTGGATCGCTTCTGGCTCACTCATCGCCGAGCAGCACCTCCGTTGCAGTGTGTTCGAACGTTCGCTCTTCGATGTAGGCAATACCGGCGTCGAATTCGGCATAGTACTCCGTCTCTGGTCCATCCTCGAACTCAGTCAGATTCGGAAATGAGTACTCGCGGGGAGAATGATAGAGCCCGAACGGTTCGGTATACTCACTGACGGCACAAAAGAGGGCGTGCCACTCGCCGCGAAGCCCACCATACGGAATTCCCATGCGCTCGATATTGTAGCAATACCCGAGCGGGGCAGCGTCTCGATCCTCATGACGCTTGATCCGCTCGACGAGCGCGTGTGGGTTGTTACTCGTGGATGTTCCAGTATCCAACAACGTATCCGCGGGAGTATGGGTCTTGAACCCCTTCAGCGTCGTCCACGTCCGAGTCGGATACGTGCTCTGATCAGTGTCTTCCTCGAGTACACGCATCGACTGGAACGTTGCCTCGCTGAGATCGACCTGCTCAGGCACCATCTCGAACCCGTCGCGATCGAGAATGCGAGGCGGACGCTCCAGCGACTCGCCGTCAGTATCCAGCGCGAACAGCCCGCTGTATGCAGCGGTGAAACTCATCCACGCACCTCCTGCGGAGGAGTCGGTAAACGCAATCCCAGTGCCAGTCCCACCATCACTCGAACACCTCCTCAGCGACTGCCGTGGGGACCGGCTCGTAGTGGTCGAGGAGGTCTTTCTCAGTGATCAAGCGCTCATTGCCGCCGAGCGATGAGACCTCACCCACGAGGTACTGTTTGTGATACCAGCTGTGCGGACCAATGTCCTCAACCGTGGCGTCGTAGTTCCAAACCCGAGCCCTCACATACCAGTACTCGTCCGGGTCCTCATCACCCGCGAGTGTGAACGCCTGTCCGTCGTCGAACTCGAACGGTGGCGGATCTGGCAGGTGATAGAGACTCGAATCGGTCGATTCGCTCATACGTCGAGCACCCCCAGCTCTTCGAGCGTGTACGTATCGAGATACACATCACAGTCGAAACACCACCCGCCGGGATAGCCGTATTCACCCGTCCCCGGCCAGTTCTCCACATCCATGAGCTCGCCACAGTCGGGACACAGCGGTCGTTTCTGAAAGTACTCCATGACGGCCGACGCGCTCGGTCCCTTGTCCTGGTGCTCGTAGGTGTGGGTGTAGGGATCATCCTCGTCGATTGGCTCCTCGCAGAATGGGCACCACCAGCGGTAGGACTTCGTGGCATCCTCGTCGTCACTCGCCATGATGGCCCTCCTCCGAATCTCTTGCACACATCGAACACGGGGTGAGAACCGAACGCCAGTTCCACCGTGCTCCCGATACAACTCTAAGGGGATACCTCGATCCCGACATAAACCGACCAAAAAATATATGTGTTGGTGTTCAAGCAATCTTCCGTAGACGTGTCGATGATGTGATTATTCATCCACTCTATGTTTCACTTGTCGATCCATGACGCAGGACGACTCTATTGACACGACCGACAGTACAGTATTCCCAGACGAACCGGCAAACAGTGATTCCATTGAGGAACCATCTTCCTCGACTAGCCGGTCACTGAGTCGACGAACACTACTGAAGGGG
This sequence comes from Halocatena marina, assembly GCF_023276375.1. GTDB lineage: Archaea > Halobacteriota > Halobacteria > Halobacteriales > Haloarculaceae > Halocatena > Halocatena marina. Next base: position 173,888 of record NZ_JALLPK010000004.1, read on the forward strand.
ACAGCATCGGCAGCCGTCGGTGCAACCGGGTTGGCTGCGATCAGTGGAACAGCTGCTGCTGGTGACTGGGGAGTGTGTCATCACCAACCCCCCCGTGCACCGAGTTGGTTTGGCTATCTCGCCCCATGGGCCCAATCCGAACACAACTTACCGAATGCTAACAACGGACTCACCATATATATTCATGGCTTCACTGGTACGAGACAGGGTGCAGTTAATGACGGACACGAAGTATGGAGAAAAATACGTGACGAGGGGTACCAACAAGCTTGTTTCTCCTTCATTTGGCCCGCCGGTAACGAGGTCAAGGTTGATGATTGGTGGGCTGCCCAGAGCAACGCCAACATGGCAGGAAAATGGCTTGGAGACTACCTGGCTGGTCGTGGGTGGACAGCCGAGAACGGAAAAAACATCAATATCATCTGCCACTCACTCGGTGCTAGGGTAGCGTTAGAGTGTCTTAAGACACTCCATGAAACGCATCAAAAATCTATAGATACTGTCCATCTTCTAGGTGGTGCCGTCGATTACTTAGATGTCGCATACGATTATACCACCGTTATAAATCATGGCTGCGGCTGGATGCACAACTGGTACAGCGTGAGTGATCCAATTCTCAATACTGGCTACTTACTCTGGGAGGAGGCGTCTCCAATCGGAACTCAAGCACCTACCGATCCGCCCTCGTTGGAACTCACTAGCCATTCGACGGGGATGAAGCAACACTGTCAATATATGGATTACGAATATGGTGTCATCGATGATATAGCGCCTGTTGTCGAATGACTAATAAAGCTCCGCCGGCTAACATAGTATGACCTAATCTTCTATTCTGACGAATCGTCATTTGCGGTTGACTCTACTTCCGAGGTTCAATTTGATGATGTAATTCTTATTGACCGCCTCTGGGTCGTAAGAAAACAGATGCACGATCTTCTCATCTACAACCAAGTCAACGCTCGTTGATTCCTCCAAGACCTCAATCTGCGTCCACCATCCGATTACATGGCTCCTCATGGACGAAATGGGACCGGACGTGGACGAACACTACCCAGTACTTCTAGAGCGCAGAGCCCCAGAAGACGCAAACCCATTATTGGCTTCACCGAGTGAATGGACACTGATTAGGAGCACTTTAAACGGTTTGTTCGCGAAAGCTCTTGGAACACGAAAGCGTCGAGACCTCTCCGAGAACAGGCATCGGCGGCAGTGCAGGGCAGTACCGCCGCCTTGATCGTTGGCGGCCTCGGTTTTTCCAAGAAAGGCGACCATAGCGTTGGTGTTGGCTGCCAGTGGTGCGGGGTCTCGGGCAAGGTCGACAACTGCTATGTCGCAGCTATCTTCTCTCTCAATCGGAGCGACACGGGGTCTCGGTGGTCTTCGTCGAGATTGTATCATCATTTCTGATGAGTGACTAATCATTGGCACGCCCCCGGCGTGTCTTACGTTCGATGATGACTGTTTATACATCTCACAACGGCAGGCACAGAGCTCGTTCTTGCGACCTCACTGCGCAAGTTAAATCGTGCCACACAAAACGATCGACAGCTTATGCTATTACGTTAGTCGGATCAGATCAATGATTAGTACCAGTCAGTGTCAGTGGCTACGCTCCGCCGCTTCGGGTGATATCCGCGTCGCACTAGTTGTAAGCATCAAGATGGTGGACCATTCATTACTCGGTGAGAACGGTAGTGTCTATGGAGCTGTAGATGTGGATCAACGACTCGATATTTACGGTGTGTAGCCCCCGTACGTGACCGTTGCTGTCGCCGAGGTGTTGATACCTCGTTCATTCTTGTATGGCTCATCGACGGTCGGATCGAACGTACCGTCACCGTCCGTGTCGCGATACAGTGTTGCCGTCAGGGTAACCTGATCGCCCTCATCGGCATTCTCGAAGGCCTCGTACAGATTGGCATCGACCTGTTCGGCGGTCCCCTGGCCGATATAGTAGCTGTTATCGACGATCGCCTCACTCTCGTTTGCGAATACGATGAACCCTCCCTGTGGAAGAGCCGCTTTGTCGGTCATGACGGCAAAGTCGTCTTGGGCGAATGTCGTCTGGTTGGTAAACATGATCTCCGGGGTGGTGGGAGTTGCGTTCCCACAGGGTGTCCGGTTACTCGGGTAATTGATCCCTTGTTCTTTCTCAGCGGGGGCGTTTTCGATGAACAGCGTGATTGCCGCTGATTCGAGCCCCGTCGCGACTCCCGTCGTATCCATATTATCGACACGAATGGACTCGCCAGGAGGTATCGCCACTTTGCCTGACCCTCCCTCGCCAGCTGGGGAATGATAGGTGACCTGAGCGGTATCATCATCGTGGTTGCTAATCTCGAACGTCGCTGTATCGTGTTTGTAGTCGGTACAAACTCCCGCTGCAGTAACGTTGTTGAGAGCGACTGTATCGTTGGCCGCCGTGTTAGTGGCTGGAGTGGCCAGAGCCTGCTGTGTGGAAAGTGCTGGGAGCGCGTTGCCATTCTGGGTCGCCATCGTTGATGAAGCAGAGCGTATGGAATGAGTATCTGTAGTAGCTGTTGCCCCTCCACTACCGAGCCCTGGAGCAGCTACTAGGCTGATAGCTAGCATGATGACGATGATACGGTTACGTAGGTATTTCATTAATGAAATCTCCTATATAATAGGAATCTCTAATGGAAGGTTAATGAATTTTGTGGGCGACTATACGAGAGTAACCCTTCCGAACCGGCCGAGCGTCCGAGACGATGGGTACTGCATTACCGACGAGCTGGGTCGTTGCCCACTGATAGGCATATTAACCGTCTCTCGTCCCGACAATTTTATCTTCCTTCCCCGTTTGATCGCCGGTGAATGGATCAATTTCGGTCGTATCGATTGCGACGACTCCACCCGATGGAACGCGTCTGTTTCGACAACTCGATCAAGTGATCAACTAACCGCCTTTCGGTACATATCACGAATTTTGTTAATCGAGAAATCACGCAAGTGTGTTCGGCGGGGTGTCCGAACGGTGTCCGGTCTCGCCATGATTCAATCGCGAAACTTCGTGCACCCTCGCGGCCAAGTTCTGGCGTAACTCGAGATATGTCTGGAGATCCCAGGAGGCGTTCTCGTGAATCTCACATCCTTCATTCCGGTCCAACGAAATGCCCGGATAGACAATTCGACTAATAGGTCCGTGATCTCCTTCGCGCACTCAAGAACGGACCGCTCATGAAGCTCAGATTCATCGGTTCTCTGGTGACAATGATACGTATTCGGTGGTTTTCGCGGGACAGAGACACCCTGCATGATCTGCTTGGATTTTGATCGTCTTCGCGGCAGTCTTGATCGTGTCTTTGAGGTCCGTGGCAAATCGATACTTCCAGTTTCTCCACAGCGTCGATTAGTCAGGAATCAATTCAAGATTGAGACGATGGCACAGCGATGATCGTCGCTGGAAATACTCGACAAGTGCTGTCTCGTGCTCTTATCATAATATATTTTGAGGAAAAATATTATGATATTAGATGGTAAATGCTTGGTCGTATTATAGCTCATATCCGTAGCTGGATTGCTTAAAGAGGGCTTGCTTTGTCCACATCTCCGTTGTCAAAAAGAACCAATTTGTAACGGTCTGGATCGAAGTACTGACAAGAACGAGGATTACACCCTGCCCCGGGGCCTCCATGAACGACAAGATCGGGCTTTCCATCTGGATCTCCATAGGTTTTCCAGTGTACTTGATTTTCGTCGCCCACATCTAACATCCCCTGATCGTACGGTTCTTTGTGTGAATAGAGATCGGCAATCCTCTAAGTCATCAAATCGAATCCGGATATAGATATCTCTCGATTTCTTTGATTGAATCGAGTGTAGAGTCAGATTCAGCAAGTAGTCAGTCATCTTTACTCCCTTTCAAGATGGAGCTTTCAAAGCGAACGACGAGCTGGGAGCGATTTTTCTCGCTTTGGCCGTTGCTGGTCTTCCGATCATGATTTGACCTGATTTTGAGGAGCAATCTGATGCATTGGGAGCGCCAGTCTCAACTTCTAGAGGATGATATACATAATAATTCAAACCTGAATTTGTATAGAACCCATGAAAATATCAGATCTTATGGAATGGATGTCGAACTATACGTACGGAGGTATAGTATCGATTAACACACCTGAAGGCGCAAGCCACACAGTCGAATAAGATCATTAATCACGCCCCCATCAGGCACTGTCATCGTCGCCCAGTTTCTCTACGAGCCGAGCTCGTTGCTCGTCGAGTGACGTGTTCACGTCGAGGAAGTCGGTGTCCTGAGCCAGATCGTATGCCATTTCACAGTGGGCCAAAGCAGTCTCGAACTTGCCCAGCGTCTCACACACAGCTGCGAGCTGTTCGGCTGTGTCGATGGTGTCGCGAACCGCTCCGATATCACGATACAGGTCAACAGCCGTTTCGAACCACTCGCACGCAGTTGTTTTATCTGATTGGTCCCGAGCGAGACTTCCGAGAGCAGCACGGGACTCTGCCTCCTCGTAACCATAGCCTTCCTCGTGGAAATCATTTAGCGCTCGTGTGAGATGATTGTTCGCGGTCGTGAACTGTTCGCGGTGGCGTGCTACCCGCCCGAGAAGGCGGTAACATCTGGCTTTACCGCGAAAGTCCCCCGTCTCTTGACAGATTGAGAGACTGTCTCTCGCGTGCTCTTCAGCGATTTGGAGCTTGTCTCGCTCGCAGGCAATTCTCCCAAGCACAATGAGACTCCTAGCCTCGAGTCTTCGTTCGCCAATTTCTTGCGAAATTTCATAGGCCTTCGTGCAGAGTTCTACAGCGGTTTCAAGATCATTTCGTACACGGGCAAGAGTCCCGAGTGCAGCGAGATTCCATGCCTCAAGCCTTCGTTGGTCAATTTCTTGCGAAATTTCGAGGCTCTGTCGGTAATACGTCGCTGCAGTGCCGAGATCACCCCGAATTTGGCTGATCTGTCCCAAATCGTAAAGAGCATCTGTTTCGGTATTGCTAATGCCGAATTCGCGGGCAAGTTCAAGAGATTGTGTGCAGTAGCTGTCCGCCGTATCGAGGTCTGTCTGATACTTGATGACGGAACCGAGATTATGGAGACGTTTGGCCTCATTTTCACGAGCGCCAACTTCACGGGCGATGGCAAGACACTGCTGATAATAGTCGATGGCTCTATCTAATTTACCTCTGATCTCGACAATCCCCGCGAGATTGGACATAGCTATAGCCTCATCTTCTTTCCGACCAAGATCACGGTACGCACCGAGACTCCATCGGCAATGGGTTTCGGCAGTCTCGAGATCACCGCGGAAATACGCCACTCCTCCGAGGTTCATACGCGTCTGGGCAAGTCGTCGTGTCGCGTCCGCGGTGCGGTAGTGCTCGAGTGCCTGCGTATAGTACGTCTCGGCGCTGTCATACTCACCCCTGCGCCAAGCAACAAGTCCGAGTCCATTGAGCCGTTGGCCACGTAGCCGCGCTGCCCATTCGGGATCAGCCGGTTTGATCTCGTCAGCGAACTCATCTAACGCATCGAATTCGTGTGCAGCCCGATCGAGATCGCCTGCCTCTCGTGCCATCAGCGCCCGCCATCTCGTACAGTTGACAGTCACCGCCAGCGAGCAAGCTTTGGGAAGATCGATCCACGAGTCACCAGTCTGGCCGAACAAGGCAGTGAGACCACGCCGTCGTCTTCCGAGACCAAAGAGCTGTTCGACAGTAGCGTCGGACCACTCATCAGGTGCACTGGCAATCTGCTCGATGACCGGTGTCGGTTCCCCAAGTACCGATTGAATCCAGTCCCGTCGATCCGCCTCATCAGCCAGAGAGAGGAGTGCTGTGATACATCGTCCGACCCGCCGACTCGCAGAGCGCTCGGTGTCGACGCTGAGCAGATGATCGAGGAACAGAGACGACCATTCCTCGTGTGGCGTCCGGTACGGGCCAGCCGCGGTGTCTCCACGCGCGAAGATAATTCGTCCCTCAAGCGACGATAGCTGGTCACGGATTGCATCGATCTCCGATTCATCACCGACTGGAGCGAGCGCGCAGATAAGTTCGGGTGAGACACCGATACCAGCCGCGTTGAGGAGGTTTACGAACACGCCCACATCGAGAGCTAGCTCGCCTTCCGCGTGGAGGTCTTCGTAGGTCCGCTGGACATCTTCGACGAGCGACGTCGTCGTGCTGGTGTCGTAGGCTGCGAGTGGATCGATCGACAGCACAAGATGGTGTAAGAACAGCAGTAGCTTCCCCGGGCTATCGGGTAATGGGATGTGATCGTCGCCCGCCGACTGCACCCCAGTGATCTCGCGGAGTCGGGAGACGAGTCCGCTGTCGAGGTCGCTGTCGATGGTCTGCTCGAACTGTCGGACGAGTCGCTTTGACTCCCGAACGTCAAAGGTGGGCACCGAAACCGTCTCGATAGCCTCGTGTCGGTAGGCCTCAAGTTTTGCGTCTGTCGGCAACTGTTTAGGGTCCTTCCATTCTTCATCGCGCGTATCAAGCAGAAACGTAACGCTCTCGACATCCGAGAATGCCCGCATGAGCTGGAAGATTGCGTTCGCTTCCGCCCGCACGGCGTCTTCGACGACGACCAGCGCATGCCCATCAGCCGCTCGGAGGTGCTCACCGAGGACGGACGAGAGCGGCATCGTCATCCCTCGGCCGCTTTCGCGGTAGAAAACCGGTCCAATTCCCTGCTCGTACCACCGGCAGGCGACCGACTGACAGACCGTGCTCTTTCCCGAACCGGGAGAGCCGAGGACAGCAAGATTCGAACCCGCTTCGAGACGGGCTGTCAGGCTCTCAGTGAGGTTGTGACGCATCTCGTCGGACGTTGTGTCTCTATCGATGGCATAGCCAGCGTGGACATCCACGAGATCAAACCCAGTGCGCCAGGTGGTGACCGGTGGGGCGGGTTCGCGCTGGGCGAAATACTCAGGTGTCAACTGGACAAATCCCTCGCCTTCGAGCGCCACCCGCTCGGTATCGGTTAGCGGGACGCTCCCCACTGCCGTCCCAATCTCCGCTGGTATGAGTGCACGGAGCTCATCAGTGACGTCGGTCGCTTCGTCACGAAGGCACACATACGTCTCTTCGGCCCATTGGATGGCGTCGGTCGCTCCGTTGTGGATGGTTCCATGAATGGTACGGTGCTCACCGTACACGATGACCGAGACCGATGTTGCTGTCTCAGTCTCGGCGAGTATCAGTCCGAATGGTGGGCGGCTGTCGGGTGCTGTATCTGCACGGAAGACGGTGCAGTGATCGACAGCCGATATTGCGCCAAGTGGGCCAGGAAACTCGGCCGAAAGGGTCTCCAAGAGAGCTGAACTGAGGAGCAGTTCAAGCGTCATCCCGTCGTGGATGACCTGCTGCTGACAACAATCAAGAAACTGTGGAGTTGCGAGAACAGGTATGTAGACGCGCACGCGTTGGGCCGATACAATATGGTCGCGCACGCCCGCCGGAAGATGGTACGGAGGGGCGTCTGCAGCATACGCTACAGTCGCGTCGGTGCAGAGAGCGGGCGAAATCGAACTGTCGTGGGGAAGTTCCGACAGTACCTCCTGTGCAGCGAGGATATCCGACATCGATTCGACAGTACTCCGGTACTGCTTGGTCGCCTGTTTTCCCGGCACTGTCGTCACATACCCATCGTTCGTCCACGCGATCAATTCAGCCATCTCCAACTCGCGGAGTGCCCGGTCCACCGTTGATCGGGAGATTGGTAGTTTGGCAACCAGATCGCGCTTGTTGTGGGGTGTCTGTATACACTCTAAAATATCGAGCCGGGCGGCGATCAGCTGCATCACCTCTTGGCGCTCCACCGCTGTCGGCCATAGGACGGTGTCTCCGTCGGAGGGTCCGATGTCGGCGACACGTTGCGTAAATGCTTCATATGTCTCCCAAACGAGGACGGCAAACAGCGTCGGGGCAATGCTGTCGCCAGTCGACTCAAGTAAGCCTATCTCGGAGAGGTTTTGCGTCACTTCACTGATCGTTGATCGGGTGAGTCCGAGAGTGTTACTGAGTGTCTGCTTGGTTGGTGGTTCATCACTCTCCACCACAGTACTGATAAGCTTACTGCGCTGAGCGATCGTCGCAAGCAGGTCCGCTGCCGATGGACTTGGTGTCACTACTTCTTTCCTCCGACACACTGAGTAATTGCATGGTGGACATATCGATACCAACCACCAGACGCCGGAGTGCTAGTCCGAGCGTCGGATACAACTTGAACGACTCGTCCACAGCTCACAGTTGCTCCTTGGAAAGCTGGTGATTGGTTCCGCTTTCAGATCTTCCGGTGATTTGACCAACAATATTCCGTATCAAGTGATCGATCACCATGGCGGTATATAATATATTCTTGCCATGCGTTGTTTTCTTGTGGAGGAGTACGAAATCTGCAGCTTTGTATATCGGTTTTCGATTATTACGGGGATGGTTTGGAGCCACAAGTAACCTAGATATCGTTCTACTATTCTATAATTCTAACGTAAACTCTTCAGATCATATGTTAATGCAGATAAATAGACTCTTATTACTTACTTTTATTATATCTATGTGAACGTAGAGTTGCCCAGCACTGCGTGTATCTACTCTCGCTCACTAGTGATGAATCAGTACGTGCTTCTCTCGCCGAATACGGTGGCGACTAGTCTGCGATACTACATTGGAGTGATATCTCCTCCCCATATTGACCTACCTGATGCGCCTTGATTTCGGCAGCAACGCTCGCTGTCGTGCGGCAGTCATCCAACGTCGGATGTTGAACGAGGAGATTCCACGCGTACCCCCATGGGTCGGCGTAGGCATCGTAGATGCATGGTGACTTAATATTGACCTGAGGGCCAACAGGCGGAGCGATGTACTCAACACATCCGGCTGCTATTGCCTCATTCACAGATTCTGCTACCGCCGGATCGGTCGATTCGTCCTTCTCCTCTGGTGAGAATTGGGTTGTTTCGACCTCTTCAGGGACGGCTGATTCTGGGGTAACGTCGCTTGCAGCTGCCGTACTCGTCAGTGTTCCTGCACCGAGGGTGGCAGCACTGGCAGTCCCGACGAGTTTCAAGATATTTCGCCGTGAAGTTCTTTTTATTTTTTCGTTCGTTTCGTTCCCTTGCGTCGGTTCGTTAGCTGTCATAGATCGACAAGTGAGATCAGGATCAGATGAATAATTACCTCATCGACGCGTCTGCAGACGATTGCTTGAATACTCACATATATAATTCAGCTTATCAATGAATATCTCCGGTAGAAGAATGTCTCACCATCATTGTGAGCACCGAAGACTTCACCATCCTCAGCGCCAAGCATCTGGGCGATCACGCTTGACGAGGTCTGGTATGTGCTGGTCACGCCCGATCCCGGAGCATCATTTCCCGAAATCGGTGAGAGATGAAGATGAGTTGCTAATTAGTCATTGTAGCCTCAATAGACGAATCTACTCGTTTTAGTATCGTTTCGCAGTCTTGGATAGCATTCTTCCTCTTGAATATCAGCATCAATATGAGAAGCAAGAGAACCAGATACATCATCGAGTGTACCACCAGGCCTGTAGTGACTGTCCTGTCCAGTGGTATCCCCATGTCAAGTGGGTCAACTGGCGATAGAGATCTAAGAAACCCCGTTCCTTAACGAACGACATTCTCCTGATGAGTCACTCCTCAGTGCGACTCGATAACAGACTGGCGTACACGAGAGCGCAGCGTTTCCGATGATTTCATTTGACCTTATATAACAGAGTGCGATGGGTTGTCGACCGGTTCGTTACATAAGGTTCAACTCGCGGTTCGACGAAGTCTGATCGGTCGGGACTACCAATCACAAAGCCAATTGGAATATCTGGAATCGAACGGTGCAGTATCCATCCACGAAGTCTGGTATCTTTCTCCAACATCAGCTTAGCGAACCTGTGAGCCGGTACTGCTCGGAGTAAATGTTTCATGCCATGTCTGATCACTCCCGAAATGGCGATCTGATTTAGGTCGGTATTAGTTTTCGATGATCAGAATATGACTAGGAAAAATAGATGGATTTGCATCGCTGACCCACTTGTCTGACATTAGATATCAGTAATATCTAAGACTAAATTCCACATCTACAGAGTAAAACACTCGAAACAAGTATGGCAGATATGTCGGTGGATATTTATTTTATAATCATCAATCTAATACAAATGTCTGATATGTATCAGCCAACTCTGGGTGCTCGTTTCATTGGCGGACTCCAAGGGGGAGTCACAGCGGCGCTTATACTAGGGACACTATTTTCATTATATTCCATACTTATATTCTCCAATACTGAAAATTGGATACCCTACGCGACTGAGATTCACAGTGCAATCATTGTTGGAGCGTTTGTGATTGGCTGGAAATGGGTTGCAAATTACACAACGAACGAGAAACAAGAGAATAATGGGAAGCGACAACGTATTGATTATCTGCTACTGATAATTGGTTGGCCAGTGGTCTTTTTCCTGTTGCATGAGATACAATCATATATGGATATATGTCACATATATAATGGAGTTTCTACTTTAGATGCTTTATTTGGCCTTGGAAGCGTACTATTCGCTACCTCCGTCGTCTATTACCTAAAATTGGGGCCGATGCAATTATTACACTACCATGATGGATCATTTAATCTCTTCTAAAACAGATGCTCTAGAACGACCATAACAGAGCCGAATTAAATATCAACAATTTTCTATATTCGATGCAGAGGCTCTGTACCGGCCGTTAGGTGTTCTTTGACTGAATCATCGATAGATAGTCGACTGGCTCGTTACAGAAGATCCAAGTGCCCCGTGGTTCGCAGAGGCATAGCTGGTCAGGAGTACCGACCGCAGAGCGTATCGGAATATCTGGAATCGACCCACTCGTGGCTATTGCAGTCGGCAGCGATGCACCAGCATGTGATGAGGGGACAGAGGACGCAACCGGAGCTTCCGACGCTTGATCCAGGGCTTACGCTTCTGGAGGTGGATGACCGCTCGACGGGCGCATTGCACTCGCTCGTGCTCGATCACGTACTCCTTGAAAGCGGAGACGCTGTGTGGGTCGATGCGCACGGCCACGGAACGACGCAGCCGCTCGCTCGGATTGCACCGAGTCTCCGTCTGCTCAAGCGGATCGCCATCGCACGAGCGTTTACGCCGTGGCAGCATTACAGCCTCCTGCAAGCACTCGCTGACGAATGCACGACGGAGACGAACCTGCTCGTTCTACCAGCGGTCGATTACTTCTACCGCTCAGAGGACTGTTCGGACCGGGAGGGTGAGCGCCTGTTTACGGCGGGCTGTTCACTCATTACTGACCTCGCCACAACTGCCGATGTGCCTATCGTGTTAACGCGTACGGCCGATGATGCGTTCACGGCCCCACTGATGGAACGTGTAAATACGGTCATTCAGTGTGAGCTTACCACGTTCGGACCGCGATTCGCGGGCGAAGACTTCGAGACGCTGGTGTATCCGCTTGCGGACGGCACGTTTCAGACGACGCTCGCGTACTGGCAGCGCGTGCTCAGCGCCCGGCATCCAACACTCACGTCGGCGACATCGGAGGTAAGCACGCATGGGGCGAACTAACCCGTCCTTGCGGCGACGTCTAGGTCGTCTGTACTGAATAAAACGCTCGACTCCTCCACTATTATTCAGAATGCAACTAGGTAAGAGATAGTCGCTTGGATTCGCTGTCTTCACTAACTGGATGACCAGTGAGGAGTCGGCCCCGTCTTAGCTATGGTGGCACTTCTGCGACGAACTCCCTGATAATCCGGCTTTCAGCCCGATGGAGCAACCTGTTCGCCGACGATTTATAGATATTGAGGGATTCTGCCAGCTCGTCAAGTGTACAACCGCGGGGAGTCTCGTAGAACCCGCGCTCGACTGCCTCGGTAATGGCCTCCCACTGGCGCTCGGTGAGCAGATCACTCGAATTATATGAGTGAGTTAACGATATGACCTGATACGGAACGTCACCCGCCGCTAGTTCCTCTATGAGCTTCGATAACCGTTCCTGTGAGGCCGTCACCTTGACGAAAAACCACCCATCATGGACGATAGTGGGCGGTTGTTCGATATTCTCCGATGCGATGAGCGGATTATACGAGCTCGATATCGCAGATTTGAACTGAATTATCACTCTCTGCTCATCAATATGGATTACCTCATACGAGTGTACATCGGGAACGTCCGCGAGCTGGCGAACAAGTGCCTCCCCCTCCGATGTCGTTACTTCGAGTATTGTGAGCAGCTCATCATTTCTGGGCTGGGTTGCCAGTAATCTGAACTCAACGTCTGGGAACTCAGTTGAAAGGGGGCCCAGACAACTCTCCACCGCCGTTCCGTCGAGTTTCAGATGGAGTTGCGGCATCTCATCGAAAAGTTGGCCGCCGAGTATCTTAAAGGCAGGAATCAATTCCTACTCAAATCTACGCCTGTCTGCCGTGTAGTACTCACTATGGTTGGAATGAATCCACATACTGAAATCCACAATCCCCACGAGAGGGGTTATTCAGATACAAAAAAGATCGTCCCGCTGTTGGTGGTCTATCGGTCGCGAGGAGAACAAAGCCGGGATGCCCACTAATAGATTCAAGAACCATGGAATTCACCATATTCACGGCCTACGTCGCTGCCACTGTCCTGACCGCCGTCGCTAACGCTGGCATAGCCACGCTTGATTTCATCCACCATAAGCAGGTCCTCGAAAACATGGCCCAGGTGGACGTGCCGGAATCGTGGCTACCCGTGTTGGGAACCCTCAAAGCAGCAGGCGCGGTCGGACTTCTAGTCGGTATCATTGTGCCACCGATCGGAACGGCTGCCGCAGTCGGCCTAACCATCTTCTACATCGGTGCCATCATCACTCATCTGCGCGCACGCGAATACACGATTGCCCCGGCGACAGCGTACCTTCTGCTGGCCGTGGTCACACTGGCACTAGGAATGGCCTCATAAACCGTCCCATGGAATTCGTACCCTCCAGAGTTTGAAGGAGAGGTGAACCGCTATCGCCGCAGTCAATAATCGGTGATACTGAAGACAAAATTATTGGTGGACACTACAGGACCAGACAACTCCCCCGCCGCTGTTCCGTCGAATTACGACTGGAGTCGCGGCATCTCGTCGCTGATGATGACCAGATGAGATTTCTAATCCCCAGCTTTCTGTGAAATTTGTGCCGTTGGGTAAATTCCATGAATGAATATGAATGACAAATCCCACCGATCCGACCTCAGGTCATGGAATTGGCTGCTGAGTATCTTAAAGGCAGGAATCGATTCCTGCTCAAATCTACACCTGTCGGCTGTGTAGTTCCCACTGTGGTTGGAATAAAACTACACAACGAAATCAAGGAGAATCAGAAGCCATGACAGACTCTTCACCGACACCAGAACTAGAGGAGAAGAAACAACTCGCGCGCCGCATCCCGGAGGATGTGCTCACCGAAGGAGACCTCGACCTACTCGACGAGCTGTATACCGAGGATGCTGTCGAGCACACTCCATCCGGAGACGTTGAAGGACGAACGGGGCTCCAAAATGCCTACGAGGGCTTTCGTGCTGCCTTCCCCGACGTCTCGCTAACGGTCGAAGACATTGTCGCCGAAGGCGATTCGGTCGCCATGCGTCTCGTGGTCCAAGGAGCACACGAAGGCCAGTTCATGGGAGGAATTGAACCAACTGGACAGGAATTCGAGGTGCAGAAATGGGCCTTGACGCGCATCAAGAACGGGATGATCATTGAACGCTGGGTCTTGCCAGATATGTTTGGGATGCTAACACAACTTGGGATAATCGAACCCTCTACAGGATGAAACGCCTTGAAGATGGGTTCTAACCATCGAGACGCGGTTCGTTGCCGTATATTTAATCATCAGCTCTGTTGAATCGCATGGCTCCACCGGTTTTAACCGTTCAACCGATACCTCGGGAAGTAGTTCGCAAAAACCGATCATAATGAGAGTCAACTGAAACCGAGCGGACGCAAACGGGAAAGATGGGCACTTCCCATCTTTGAGGACGCGTTTGCATATCTCGACAAAAGAGGACTATCGGAACCGAAGCACGAGCACTGCAGAAGCTTCGTGAGAGGTTGTGAGCTGCTCCTGTGTTAGTCGGTATTTCGAAGGAGCGTGGTCGGTTAGGAACACCAGTCACGACTAGCTATCGTGTAATGATGAGACAGACGCACCTATCGTACCAACCAACACTCGATCTAGGACGAAACTGTGCAATGTCACATCGGACAGCAGTGAGTGGGATACATCAGAGAAATTGGGACTCAGAATCATTTGAAAACCGCTCTGCTGCGGCGTTGTCCGCACGGTCATCCGGCCCGAACACGGGAACAGCCATGCTGGCGTGGATATCGTACGAGGCAAAGTACGCATCCAGATACGTGAGCATCCCTAGATGCTGAGCAGAGACGGGCTGATCCGGTGGACACCACTCATCGAGGTCGAGCAGATACTCTCCCTTCCTGTTCGTCGTATAGCGAAACCGAAACGTGTAGAGCGCAAATCGATGGTCGTCTGGTGCGAAGTGCCGATAAACTGCTATCAGGGAAAGAACGCCATCCGTCTCCTCGATCGGATCGATAGCGAGGACTCGGTGAGTTCCTGATGAGATCGCGTCACCAGCCCCGGTCGGAGACTGATCGATCATATTGCCTCCACTGGCGTGTCGTGCGTTCGAGACTGTCTGTTCATGCTCACACAACGGCAGGCACAGAGCTAGCTCTTGCGGCCTCTCTACGCAAACTGCTTCATGAGAAGCGGACCGATCGACGACTCACGATACCTAATTAGACGGATCTGAGTGACGATTAGCAGCGATCAGTATCGGCCGCTGCGACGAGCTCAGTACAAAAATCGGCGACAACAGCGTCGGGATCGGGATCGTTCACCCAGAGCGCAAAGCCCTGCGAGGTGACAGTACACGTACGGGCCGCCGTGAGCGTTCCCTCTGTCACCTGAAGATCAAGCACGGCCTCGCTGTAGAGCACAAACGTGCGGTGGTCATCGACATCAAGATGTTCGAAGCCTCGCTTCTCGAGGGCAGTGAGGAGATCAGCGGCTGTGGGCAGCTCACACCGTTGAGACACGGGCTCACTCATACTCGGCAACGATTGATGCCAGCCGTGAGCGCAAGGCTCCCTCGCCTTCGATGATCTCGCCCGGACGCACGCGGTACGTATCACCGAGTTTTGTGGCGGCGAGTGCCTGACCGTCCGGCTCGATCTCGACGGTCATGCCACCCCTTTCCAGACGCTCTTTGAGTGCACACATTGACGCCGAGGCGTCCGTACGTGCGTCGACGGACGCAGGTGTCTCATCCTCGGCAGTAGCTGCGTCAGTGGCTGGATCGGTGACTGATTCCTCGTCGTTCCTCGCCGTGGCTGAGGGCGCTTCACCGGTCGGAGGGTCCGCCTCTGTACGCTCACTCGCATCCGGCGACGAGTCATTGCCACGTGTGCTAGAGTCAACCACGGTCAGTCGCGGTGCGGGAAACGAGTAGTGTGAGGCGTCGGATCTGTTGATGGCCGTAAGTGTCAGGTGTGTCTCTCGCTCCCAGTCGGGGAACGCCTCCCGAAGTGCGTCAGCAAAAACCACAACAACGATCGGTGCATCGGCTGGATACGCGGGATTATCCTCGGCGACGGTCGCTTCTCCCCACGATCCCTGCCGGGCAATCCACTCTGCAGCCGTCTTCGAGGGGAGATTTACGACAATCGCGTCGTTGGGATCGTCGTTTTCACGGTCCTGCACCACATCGCCAATGGCGAACGTGGTGTTTGTGGTACCCTCAACTGGTGCGCTGGGCGTCTCGGCGGCCTCTGGAGACTCAGCCATATTATTCAACGGTGTGGCGGGCGCTCGTAACTATTTCGCTCAGGCAAGCAACATGCGCTCGGAGTGCGTTCTCAGAGCGAATGGTCAGTCGATGAACTCATACTGGGTTCTACTATAGTAAAATTTTCAATTTTATTATATATACATCGAACTGAGGATAGCGCATAGTAAGGGATATTTGTGAGTCGCAGGTTGGATAGAGCTGCCCACTGACTTTCCGATGGAACTACTTTCTGGGAATTGTCAGTGACTGATGATATTGACAATTCGCTGGCGAATGTGAGCATCGATCGGAATCTGCGAGCACCGACTATCAAGTACAACTGACTGAAGCAGCAGATCGGCTTCATCCAACAGCGAGAGTTGAAAATACGTCCCCTCTCGATACCCGTCACTCGTCCGCGTCATTTCACGAGACTGGGCAGCGAAAATCTCATCTATCCAACTTCAGACAACCACGGACTGGATAATCTTCGCTTCTGCTCGCCGAAGATGCTCTCCGATCGTCCTTTGTGACAATCCGAGATCGGTCGCCAAGTCACGCTGTGTTGTACCCCGTGGGATGTCGTAGTATCCCGCTGCGATCGCTGCCTGCACGATCTCTTGTTGACGGTCGGTGAGTTGCTCTGCTGGGTCATCCATGGCTGGCTGATACTCGCCTGTCCGTTCGAGAGTCACGTCTAATTCGTCAGGGATGCCAGCGATCAGTTGCCGGAGGGCCGCATCCTCACCGAAGAGTGTGAGTTCCATCCCGTCAGCAGTATCTTTTGTCGGCCAGTCGATACTGATTGCTTCGGTATCGATCAGTTCGTACAGGGCCGTTTCAAGCTCGTCAGGCTCGTAGTGCGTATACGCCAGCCATGTCTCACCCCCCGTCACGGTGCAAGAGATGATCTCTGGGTATTCGTCTTCTATCGCTGTGAACCGATCAGCATCGCCTCTGAACCGGGCGATCCCAACAACGGTTCCATCATCGAGAAGATTGGCATACTGTACCGCTTCCTGGGTTGCAACGAGCGTATCATCGATCCATATCTCTCTCAGACCATCGGCACGTTCCAGCATCTGTTGGTGGCCCCTCGACCGAAGGTATTCCTCA
This sequence comes from Halocatena marina, assembly GCF_023276375.1. Taxonomy (GTDB): domain Archaea; phylum Halobacteriota; class Halobacteria; order Halobacteriales; family Haloarculaceae; genus Halocatena; species Halocatena marina. The sequence continues at coordinate 190,835 of NZ_JALLPK010000004.1, forward strand.
GTCGGGGCGACAACGATAGTTATGTATCTCATTATTTCGTGTTCACAGACTTGATCGTACTATTTGCTCTCTCTTGAAATGTACCTCTCAATGAAGCGCTACTGACCGTTTCATGCAAGTGAGTAAGAGTGCGAGCAAGTATAAACTCCCCGCTCATGAGCGGGGTAAACCCCGAGGTAACACGGACTCTCCTCCGATATAATGGAGAAGCGAGAAAGCAATAAGGGTTGCAGCAACTCTCCGAAAGGAGTTACTGCACGACCAATTCGGAACGCAACGGAGGGATTGTGATCATGTCTATCCAAACGACTGAAACACCGAAGGTTTCCGCAACGTCGATCACAGCGAAGAACGTCGAACTCACGTATTCGGACGGCACCCGAGCGGTGCGCGGCATTGACCTCGAAATCCCCGAGGGAGAGTTCTTCGGATTTTTAGGGCCGAACGGCGCGGGCAAGACCACCGCTATCAAGACACTTGTGACACTGTTACGTCCTACTGCTGGGTCGGTGACGGTCAACGGGTTCGATGTCGTCGACGAAGCGCGCGCCGTCCGGTCGTCTATCGGCTATATGGCCCAAGAAACAAGCGTGGACGAAGAACTCACCGCCCGCGAAAATATCCGCTTCGCCTGCGAGACATACGGCGTCCCCCGGAGCGAGCGTGCCGGGCGAATCGGCGACCTGTTAGCCCTCGTCGATCTCGCGGATGTGGCCGACAAGCAGGCCCAAGAATTCTCTGGTGGGATGAAAAAACGCCTCGACGTGGCGACCGCCCTAGTGCATGAGCCACCACTCGTCTTCCTCGACGAACCCACGACAGGGCTAGACCCCCGTGCGCGCAATCGCCTGTGGGAGTACTTTCAGGAGATCAACCAGCAGGGGACGACGGTGTTTCTGACGACCCAGTACTTAGAGGAGGCCGACGAACTTTGCGACCGTCTGTCGGTGATTCACCACGGCGAGATCGTCGCTACCGATTCGCCGGACGCGCTCAAATCACAGGTCGGCGGTGACATACTCGAAATCACGCTTGCAGATCCGACTGATGAGCAGCGAGCGCACGCCCGAGGAGTCGCCCGCGAGTCGGGACTGTTCGAGGGAGATACGATCGAATCCACTAACGAGGGTATCGCTATCGCGTCCGAGCACGCGCGTCGGGCTGGTACTGACCTCCTGGTAGCGCTACGGGAAGCGGGCTTCACTGTGACGGGGTTCGACGTTCACTCGCCGACGCTTGATGACGTCTTCCTCGCCATCACCGGCGAGACAGCGAACGACAAGACACCGAACGAAGAACAGCCGGACGATTCCGTCCAACCGGAGATGAGCCGATGAGTACAACTAAAACTGAGAGGGCGGTCGAGCAGAGGGCGACTGGCAACAGCTTCCCCGTCGATGTATGGATTACACTCAAGCGCTGGCTGCGGAAAACCCGCCGGAATCCGTTTGTGATATTCGGTGCCCTGATAACACCCATTATCCTCCTCGTGTTGTTCTCTCAGCTCTTCGGGCAGATCACCGAAGACGCTCTCAGGGGAGCGATCGGCACGGGTGTCTCGTATGTCACCTACCTCACGCCAGCCGTCGTCATTTTGATGGCCATGGAGGCGGCGGGCAACTCTGGGATAGGTCTGGTCGATGACATGGAAAACGGTATGTTCGAGAAAGTGCTGGCCTCACCGACCCATCGTGGAGCGATCTTCCTCGGAAAGGCTCTCTCGGATATGGTACTGATCATCGTTCAGACGGTGATGACACTCGGGCTCGGGTACGTGGTGTTGTGGATCGATTCGAGTGGTTCGGTCGGGACGTACATCCAGACAGGATTGTTGGGCGTGCTCGGGATCATCGCCATCGTCATCGTGTTTTCACTGGCGTTTACGGCCTTTTCGAACATCGCTGCCCTCGTGACACGGGACTCAGAATCGACCACCGTCTTGGTGAATCTGCTGCCGTATCCCCTAGTCTTCATGTCGAATGCCTTCTTGCCGATCAGTGTCTTGCCGGAATGGATGCAGGCGGTGGCAACGGTCAATCCGGTCACGTACGGCGTCGGTGCCGCGCGGGCGCTGATGTTCGGCCAGGACGTGCTCACTGTGCTCAACGTGACGGCGTTCTCTGGCATCTGGAGCACTATCGTGCCAGCGATGGTGGTTCTCGGTGTGCTTGATCTCGCGCTCGGTGGGATCGCTGTCGCTTTGTTACGACGTGTGTCAAGTTCACAAGCCAGCTGATTCACCAAATGGGGATCGTCAGACCATCTCACCGTTTGTTCGCCCTCAACCCTAACAGAGCAGGCGATATCCTTGACGAATTCGTCTCTGTTGTCACGACTATCGTTCGGTCGTGGTGTGAACGCGCTACGGACTATATTGACATCGAGACGCTGATCTGTGACCTACCGACTGACCGTCTCACGTTCCTCGCACACGATTCATCTGCGCCCTATTCAGGGCCGTATCCGATGTCGATACTGGTCCGGATGTTCCTTCTCGAAGAGATCAACGATTGGGACGAGACTGCACTCCACGACTACCTGCGAGCGAATCCCGCGCTCCGCCGCGATCTCGGATTCGAGTCACTCCCAGCGCAATCAACGTTCTGGCGAGGCTGGAATCACCGCTTCAGCGAGGAACTGCGCGACGCCGTAAGAGAGTGTGCTGATCGAATCATCATGGCCGCGCGTTCCTGCGATATTCCCCTTCCCGAGCGAATCACCACCGACGAAACGGACGAATCGCGAACCGACGAGCCCCCGAAACACCAATTCGTCGCAGAGAAAACCGACCAGGTATGGCAGCAGGCAAAGCCGTTCGTGACCTCGCCGACGAGGCCCAGGCGTACGATCCCGCCATCCTCGTCAATAACGCGGGACTCTCCCGCGGAGAACGCCGTACCGCCGAGCTCGCCGGCCTGACTGTCGAGGAGACGCTCATCGTCAACCACCTCGCGCCGTACCTGCTCACGTACGAGTTGCTCGGGACGCTCCGTAGGGCTAACGATCCACGGGTGGTCGTCACCGCCTCCGGCGTTCATAGCCGCGCAACGGACCCGCTCGCGGACCCTCAATGATCGACTACGATCCGCTGGAAGCATACGCCCGCTCGAAGCTGGCGAATGTGGCATTCGTGATCGAGTTGGCCAAGCGACTGGCAGACACCAAACCCGACCTCACAGCGAACGCCCTCCACCCGGGGCTCGTCCCCGGCAGCCGCCTGTTCCGCGAGTCGGCGGTACACGTCCGGATCACCACGCGGCTTGCGTCGTTCGTCCCCTTCGTCGGCTCATCCGCGGAGCGCGCCGCCGACAGCCTCGTCCACCTCACGGCGGACGAGGAGACGGCCAACGTTTCCGGCGCGTACTTCTCCGGAACTGATCGGGCTTTCCCATCCGAGCAAGTGCGAGATCACGAGTTCCGCCAACGCCTCTGGACCGAGAGCGCCGATCTCGTGGGAGTGAATCCGGACTGGCCGTGAGAAAAATCCCTCCTATCAGCCGATCCATGAGGCTTGGTCGGACTACTTCTCCACTGGCTGCTCACTGGTGATGATACTCCCGACCAGGCGAACCAGCGATTCGACCGGTGTGTCATCGTCCTGCTTTCGCTAGCCGACGACGAGCCGCGCCTATCGAGACAACATCATCGCTGTGATGAGCCGTTGTATTGGAGCTTCCGGATTTTGAAATGAATGGCCATCCGACCACAGCTATATCTTACCAATCGATCGGCAGTCATCCACATCGTTTCTATTGGTAAGACACGGCGAGGCGACCGACATCGAATATCATCCCGAAAGATAGGACAACTGATAGGATTTGTCGCCACCCCGAACTCCATCTCGCGTACCGCGCGTGCCGAGAATACGACGCCGATGAGCGGTCTACGATGGTCATGTATACGAGCACTGAACCCTGCCCGATGTGTGCTGGCGGGATGACGACAGCTGGGTCCGGACGCGTCGTCTACTGTGTCGGAACTGATGAAATCGCGGCGTTCACAGGAAACGAGCCAACGGTCCGTTCCGCGGATATCCTAGATGACATCAGCGACGTTGTCGGACCCATTTTGAACGATGAAGGCCGCCAGATTCACCAGGAGTTCGACTGGTGACTCCTCCGAACGCCAATTTGCCGATCCGTGAGGTGTTATAGAAGAATTCACACACCGCTATGCGCTGTCCGATGAATGATTAGTATAGGGAAAGCAGTGACCGAAGCCCAATCCAACTGTCACAGAGCAATCTAACCGGTATCTCTAACTCCTAGACTAATAATTATCCCGGTATGGGCTCTCGAAACTATCTGAGCACGTTAGAGGCAATCGGTGAAACACCGATGGTTGATCTTCCATCACTTCGTCCCAAAGAAGGGGCATCGATTTCGGTGAAATGGGAGGGAGCCAATCCCACGGGAAGTCTCAAAGACCGGATGGCACTTGCCATAGTCAAGGCTGCCCGGAAGCGGGGAGACATTGAGCCAGGTGATCCCGTCGTTGAGTTCACCGGTGGAAGCACCGGTACGAGTCTCGCATTCGTCTGTGCCGTTCTCGGACATCCGTTTCATGTCGTCACAGCAGACTGCGTCGCAGACGAGAAGATTGCCTCGATGCGCGCGCTTGGAGCACAGGTCAACCTCGTCGAAACACCCGATGGAACCGCACACGATGGACTGTTCGACGACCTCCGTGAAGAAGCACTGAGGGTCCGTGACCAGACTGGCGCTTACTTCACTAACCAGTTCGAGAACCATGACCAGCTCGACGGGTACGAGGCATTCGGGAACGAGATTCTCAATCAGCGGCACGATGTCGATGAGTTCGTTATGATCGTCGGTACTGGTGGTTGTGCGATGGGTACTGCGCGAGCACTTCGTGGCGCCGATGCCAATGTTCGAATCTCCGTCGTCGAGCCTGCGGAGTCCCCAGTCCTCACAGAGGGAACGACTGGTGAACACAGTGTACAGGGGACGGCAATCGTCGGGTCACCACCGCTGGTTGACGACGACGCCTACGATCGGGTGTACACAATCCCGAATGAGGACGGCATCAAGTGTGTCCGCGAGATAGCGCAGGAAGAGGGTATACTCGTTGGAACGAGTACCGGGATGAACGTTACAGCTGCCCAGCAAATCGCCGCTAATCGTGATCCAGATGCCACTGTCGTTACAGTCGCCTGCGATACCGGGCTCAAGTATCTCTCCGGCGGACTGTACGAAGGACTCGAAGAGTCGACGTTCTGTCTCTGTTGAATCGAGGCGGTTTTCGAAACTCACTGTCGTTATCTGGAATTTATATTGATACAATATATCAACATATTAAATATTATGGTTGTCGATCGGTCTTTACTCAGATCTACTGAGAGGGCGGTTCACCGGAACGTGGATGAAATCACTCCTTGCGGAGAGTTCTATGAAACACTTGAGCCGTGTTGTTAGTGCCCTCCAGAGACGAGTTGGAGGCCGACGATTCCGAAGACGATTACAGATGAAGAGGAGGCGGACACTCGTCGCAGGTTCGTCGAATAGGACGATACCGAGCGAAGCGGTTCTGACAGCGCCGATCCCCGTCCAGACAGCATACGCAGTCCCGATCGGCAGGTCTTGTATCACTTTGGTGAGTAACACCATACTGATCTGAAGTCGGCTAGGTGGGCAGTTAATGCACGGACTGCCTATTTATTGCGACTTCTTTCTCCATGTATCGAGGAATCTACCGACAGTATTGAACTGAGCCCTTGGAATCAAGGCTGTGTGGGATGAAATGAACAGGTGGCTGGCAGGGCTGCCGCTCACGGACGGGCAATCACAGGGGACAGCTGAGCCTCAATCAGGTGGATCGAGGCCGTAGTACTGCTTCGCCACGGTCAGGAACTGGTTCGCGTCGACGCGCGGTGAGTAATTCGGGAGCGTCTCGAACCCGAGATCATGACGCAGCGAGGGATGCGCTCGGAGGTGGTCGTGGAGGGCAGTTTCGTCCCAGCCGTTGATCTCCTCGATGATGAAGCCCCGGACCAGTAGCGCCATTGGGTATGGTCCCGAGTACGGCGCTAACGAATCATGCGCGGTGAACGTACAGCGATCAATCGGCAGACCACGGACCAACGTCTCGATATCCGCGTAGTCCGTAGCACGCTCGCATTGCGATTACGCGATGGTGGCGACCTCCGTGACCAATCCATCAAGATCGTCGTCTATCTCTTTGGAATCGGTATCAAAAAAGCGGGACTGGGCGTGGCGGTCGGTGGAGATGTGAGTGAGAATTGGTGCGACTGTGTTCGCCGAATCATTCGATTGGTCTGCGGTCGGTGTCTTCGTTACTCTACTACGCCACATCAGTGCCTGACGCCTGGGTGAGCATACGGACAGCAATCGCACCGAACACAAGGTCAAGACCGATCAGAACCGCGAGATTAGAGAGGATCACGTCCCAAGACCAGCCGGTAATTATGAGCGCCCGTGTCGCGTCTACACCGTAGGTGACGGGGTTGACACTGCTGACGATCTGGATCCAGCCCGGCAACGTTTCGACGGGGAGAAACGCACTGGAGAGGAATAACAGAGGGAATACAAGTAAGTTCGTAAACAAGACTGTCGCCCCCGAATCGCGGGTGAGAAGAGCGACGATGATTGAGAATCCCACGTACCATCCGGCAAAGACGATACCGATGCCGATAATAACGAGTCCGCCCCACACACCGGTTGCAAAGGTTGCCCCGAACAACCACCCGAGTACTAAGATGATGACAATCTGAACGGTCACCATCGTCATCTCCGCGAGTGTTTTCCCCAAGAATATCCCAGCACGGCTCATCGGTGAAACTAGTACCTTTTCGAATATCCCATAATTTATATCGTCAAGTAGCTCTGTACCGGATGTCGCTGCTCCAGTGAGTGACACCATTATCACAATAGCGGGTAGCAAAAAACTCTCGTACACAATTGTTCCACTACCTCGACTGACTGCATCCGTCATCACCTGACCAAACACCTCCAGGAATAGGATGAGAAAGATCACCGGCTGAATGAGTGATCCAACGAGCGCGAACGGATTCCGAACCAACTTGCGACCCCACCGCATGAAGTTTGCCCATACATCAGTCCTGAAGGAGTTGTTGACCGACTTTTGGCCGGAATTGGTTGCGGTTTTGATGGTCATTGTGTCACCTCTGGGGTCACCTGATCGTCATGTGTTTGAGAGTCTTCGATGTGTTCACCTGTGATCGCAAGGAACACATCATCAAGCGTTGGTGTACGGATAGCAAATCCTGTTATAGCTACGTCCGCATTAAGCAGTTCCAGTAAGAGGTCCTGGCTGTGGTTCTGTACTGCCCGTGAGGCTACACTCAGTCCATCCGGTCTGCTCTCAATAGTGGGCTCGTCCGGAAAGACCGATGACTTGTGTACTACCTCAGCGGCGCGCGTACGCATATCGTCTTCATCTTCAATTTCAAGGTCAAGGATGTCACCGCCGACCTGTTGTTTGAGTTCAGTTGGCGAACCGGTTGCAATGATTTCTCCATCAAGAATAATTCCGATACGGTCGCAAAGCTGGTCAGCTTCCTCAAGATATTGTGTAGTAAGGAAGATCGTTGTCCCCTCACTGTTGATGCGCCGAAAGTAGTCCCAGAGCCGATTTCGTGCTTTCGGATCGAGCCCCGTTGTCGGCTCGTCGAGAAATACTAACGATGGCTGGTGAACCAACGCCGTCGCGGCGTCCAACCGCTTTTGCATTCCGCCAGAGAAATCATCGGGTCGTTTATCTGCTACATCTGTGAGATCAGTGAGCTCAAGCAATTCTTCAATGCGATGCTCGCGCTCGGAATGGGGAACGTTGTAGGCCTCACAGGCAAATCTAATATTCTCGCGGGCAGTGAGCTGATAATCGACGAGAGTCTCCTGAGCCATGTAGCCAATGGATTGGCGAATCAGCCGTGGATCGGTTTTCGCGTCGAAGCCGTTGACCTCCGCCATCCCGGCAGTCGGTTGCAGCAGTGTCGCAAGAATCTTGATGGTCGTGGTCTTTCCTGCCCCGTTTGGACCCAGGAACCCGAAGAACTCTCCATCGGGTATCTCTAGGTCAATTCCTTTGACTGCCTCGGTTCCATCACTGTAGGTCAGTTCGACATCTTCTATAACGATGGTATTGGTCATGAAACCACCCCGTTCAGAAGGAAATTGTCAATAATAGATGAGATGTTGGATTTCACTTGTTTACTCGTATTCATTATCGTGATTGTTTCTCCGCCGGGAGAGAAACTCCAGGTGGCCAGTCGCTTCATACTCAGGACTTGAGGGAGGGAACCAGATAATGTTTCTGAACAATCATGTTACGTACGTACCATGGTACGTTTGTCCCACGTTAAAGGCATTTAGAGCGCGCGAACGACAGATGTGTGAATTGCACAGGAAAAGTAATCATTCAGATATATCTGGTCTCCATATAGTCGATTTAGTCATTCAATTCTTAATACATATATCAATTAAACTAAATTTTATACTCGGTCGTGCATGAGAGATTTACCTGCCTGGCTTCAGGTCTCGACATCGGCATAGTCCGTGGCGTGCTCGTACTGCGATTGTGCGATGATAGTGACAGCCAAGACAACGCCCTCAAGATCGCTCTCCGGCTTTGACGGATCTGCGTGGAGAATTTGAGCCCACTCATGGTGACTATCCTCACCGAGAGCGAGGAGCGGCGTGATCGGACTCGATGTCATGAAGAAGTGACTGATTCGTGTTCCGTTTCCATCTCCAGGAATGGTCGTCCAATAATGAGAATGAAGAACACTCCTACAGCGAGGACCCCGCCAGACACCACCAGTACCCACAGGGGTGAGGTAGCGTCTGCAACCCATCCGCTTGCGACTTGCGCTGGGACACTCACTAACGAACTCACCAGCGCCAGCGAACTGATTATGGTCGCCCGGACGGCGGAATCAATGCGGTGGTTGACATATCCACTAGCGAGCGCGCGTGTTGCGTCGAATGTCCCCCGAGCAAACACGAACACCGGAAGGGCGAACAATGGAATAATTGTGAGTGACAACAACCCCCCAGCGATGAGCAACGGAACGGCGAAAAACCAGCGACGGTACCCAACTCGGGTCTCAATCACACTTATGTTGTAGCTAATAATCGCAGCGAGGAGGCTGAATGCGGCGTACAGCCAGCCAAGAAGGGACTTGACGGTACCAGATGTCACGCCAGCGTTCACAAGCACAGTCTTCGTGACCGGCTGGACTTGAAGAATGAGTATGTCAATAATGGGTACAAAAAGCGTGAAATAGTAGACAATGAACCAGCGAAGCGATGGGTGAGAAAGCGACGTACTAATCACGCGGAAGATGTCTCCAACACCCAGCGATTGTGACCTGCTTGATCTAGTCGGTTCCGGTAACGGAACGAGGGCGAGAAGACCAAGAGCGCTCACAGCAGCCGCGACGAAAAACGGAAGCGAGAGATCAATTTGACCCAGATACCCGCCGAGAATCGACCCAACACCTCCGACGAACAATCCGGCCGCTGTTCCGCGTCCCTTGACCGTTGTGAATACCATGCTGGATGACCGATCGGCGAGCGTATCGTACAACCACGCGTCGTCGCTTCCGGATCGGAAGTTGTACCCCATTGACCAGATAACGTAGAAACCGATCAAGACGGAAAATGTCTCTGTGAGTCCGATACCAATCAGAGCGACAGTGATGAGAGCCGTGCCAACCAGCAAACTATTGCGGCGACCAAGCCGATCTCCAAGGTATCCCGTCGGGACTTCACCGAGTACCGTCGTTAGCGCATAGAGTCCTTCGAGGAGTGCGACCTGTGTGTATGTCAACCCTTGTGCAAGCAGATAGAGGATGAGGATCGGTCGGTAGAACCCGACTGCTTTCGTTGCCTTATAGCAGTAATAGAGCTTAACTGGTCGGTGGGACAATCGCATACGCTACCCTACGAATCCGACACATGAAACAATTCTGAGCATATTATTGCACATAGATTGCTGACATATGTTCTCAGGAGCGTCTATATCCCCTCCGCGATAACCTAGTGTATGGACGATAGTTCGGAGATCGGAGATATCTTAGCAGCAATCGGGAACGAGCGCCGGATCGCAATTCTCTATGAACTCCAGCAAGCGTATCGCCATGACGAATCCAGCCTTCCATACGCAACTCTCAAGCGACGTGTCGGCATCCGAGATAGTGGGAACTTTAACTATCACCTCCAGCAGCTCGTTGGACGGTTCGTATTCGAAGCAGACGACGGATATGCGCTCACGTATGCCGGTCGAAAGATCGTCAGTGCTCTCTCTGCGGGTATCTTCACTGAACGGGCTGGCAAGCGACGTTTGGACGCTTCAGGAACCTGTTACGCCTGTGGTGAAGCAGCCCTCGTCGCGCGGTACGAACAGGAACGTTTGTACATTACCTGTCAGGCGTGTGGTGAGGAAGTGTTTCACGCTCCGTTTCCACCGGCACCAGTTGCTCAACGTGACGACCGACTCCACGCGTTCGAGGTATGGTCACGGCGATGGAACGCACTTGCGGCTACGGGAACATGTCCGGAATGTGGCTCAGAAATGAACACGACATTGACTACTCAGACTCCGATGACAAGTATCGGCAATGTGAGCCATCGATTCTTGTATACCTGTACGAACTGCTGGGCACGTGTGTATCTCCCGGTTGGTTGTGCGGTTCGCGATCATCCGTCCGTCATCGGATTCCATGCCTCTCATAATGCCGAACTCGATACCCAACCGCTATGGAATCTTTCCTGGGCGCTGAGTTGCGAGTACACCACTTTCGATAGCGATCACTCATGCGTTCACCTCCGGATACCAATCGAAACCGATGAACTTCACCTATCCGTCGACGATGGCGGGACTATTGTTTCAGTAGCTGAAGTTGGGTAGGTGAGATTTGGCAGTCCTATTCTCCTGCAAGATGTATGCTGTCGGAATAATTTTCAGTATTACTGATGATGGGCAGGTAAGATTCGTCATGCACGCCCCTGTGAAATTTGAACTCTGGATATAGATTCAGCACATGTTGTGCATGAGAAAACCAGCTGCCTGACTCCAGAATTATTGAAAGAAACACTGGTATTCCGACCGATGAAACAAAGACGTTTGTGACAACTATCGATGATCAATCATCGTTTCGTATACCGGTTTTTCAGGGAGAACAATATAGCGGCTGAAAATGAGTACTGTGGAGAACTCACCCTAACAGACATCTCTCCTGCGAACGCAGAGGAACTGAATGTCGAGATAACAGTCAACGTCGACGAAAACAGGCAGGTCATGGTCGAACTCCATGCAGCCGATGCAACGGTTAGCGAGCGTATTCCTCTGGAAGAACTCGGCTACGACCACGAATTCACTCGTCAGGTCGCCCCGGGAGTGATTGCGCGCGATCGACGGCTCGTACCGCTAGCATCTAGAACAGGTTTCTCTGATTCGACGCACGGTCAGTCAGTTGGAGAGGTGAATCACACTCCCCCCGCCGAAGAACGAGACGAGTCCGTCACCCGTCCAGTCGAACACCCACCCACCTTCGAGCAGACTGAGGCGAGGCAGAGATATGTCAAACAGCTCATTCCTGTGCGAGATTCGATCGCGCGAACACTCACTCACGTTACCAACAACGACATTCGCAGCGGAATCGAAGCGATAGCGAGACAATTCATGGTCCTCATTTTTGGAGTAGAAGTGGGTGTCCAGTCCCCACAAAGATGTCACAGAATAATTTTCGCATTCTTTCGAAGCGTTCGAGATCATAGATACAGTGGATATCGTTATTGATCAGTTCTCCCTCCGAAAAAAGACTTAGTTGACATGTGTCCGCTGAGTTCTTGTCGACTATTGTCTATTCATCCCCATAATTACCAAAATTCAATTCAGGAAAACTATACCCTCACCCACAGCCAAGTGAGAAAAGTAAACACCTATGTCTGAACACATAATGCAACTCTCTACCTTCGATATTACGGAAGGTAAGTTGGAGGCCTTCAAGGCGAGCATAGAGAAATCAGTCACCTTCACTGAGGAAAACGGCCCGCAATTATTGGTGGAAGTCTATATCGATGAAGAGAACATGCAAGCGCATAGCTGCCAGATTCAACCCGACTCAGAGTCCATTCTGGCTCACTGGGATATGTCCGAACCATATATCGATGACGTGATGGAAGCCTGTACGATGAAGCGCTTGGATATCTACGGGCAGCCGAATGATGAAGTGATGGCGGGTCTGGAGGAGTTAGCGGAAAAGATCCCGGTGACTGTCACGCCACACTTCACCGGCTTCAGCCGGTTTCAAACGCAGATTTGAGAGACTGCGATGTCACGGAGCTCATGCGCGTCACCGAGCAGGCGTGGGCTGTGGCGTACGGCGATATCTTCTCTCGAGAGACAATCGATGCGACGATGGAAGAGTTACGCGAATCGGACGTGACGCGCCAGCTCACCGAACTCTTGGACGACGATAGCGAACAGCTCACAGGCAGCGACGAAACTGATGAGGACCTCTCTTCGTCTGAATCCGGGGGGAATCAAGAAGATCAAGCGGCCACGATTGACGCGGCGATTTCAACGTTCGAGAACGGCTCGCAAGATGCTAACTAGGTGCTTGTGGAACGTCACCCATCGATTGATGCGCTCCTTGCTCCGCCTGCCGCGAGATCAGCGCACAATCTGACAACTCTGGCAGTAAGATACAGGGATGGTTGCAGCACGAGAGCAGCGTGTCCCTCATCCACTGTGAGCCAGGACTGCTGGTGAGAGAACATGCGAATAGAAGAATCGTCACTCGTACTGGCGTATCACTATCCACCACTTAGTCCGGCTTCTCGACGGCCAACGAGAATCCCCAGCTAATCGTCGTCTTCGATGGATTTCCCGCCGTCACCGTTGCGTCTTCCCAAATATGAATATCCTCTTCCCATCGATAGGTGTTGGGTTGGAGATACCCCGACACTTGGTAATCGTCCCACACCTCATATTCTGTACGTATCGACTCTCCGGGTTCGTATTCCATTGGGCACACCCATACGTAGCGTATGCACGGTGCTGATCTGGTGACCTGTCTGGCATCCACCTGTTCCCTTTCTGGTCCATAGAGTCCGTGCTTTCGGCTCGGTACAGCCAGAGTCCTCTTGGCTCGTCACTGCCGCCACGTCCACGATTAAACAGGTCACAGCGGCCAGCCCTCACTGAAATTGCCCGTTTGGGCCCCTCGTTAGTTGTGCTGATACGTAATGTGGCTGGATGTGCATCCGTGATTGTCGATTCGAGTACCTCTGCATGGATTCGAATCTCATGATCCTCGGCGATGGAATCCTGATTAACGATGGAGACGTGGCGTGATCGGGCTGTACCGGCTGTACCTCTATTGAGACAGCCTGCCAGCCCTACTGCACCAATTCCTCCCAGCGTAGCGAGTAGGTCTCGACGTTGCATATACTCAATGCAAGACATATACGTATAAATAATTGGAAAAATAAAATGAATGATTGACTGATGCACGCCCACTATACAACAGCCGTTACGGTTGGCCGTGCGCCAATGGGCTGTCGGAGTGGGCATTCCGTCGACGACGAACTTATGGATGGAATTCAGGGAATGTTCTGACCTCACGTTCATGTTATTCTCTAATTTTCTGTTGTAGACACGTATACACAAGCCCAAATACCAGACCTCCTGCACCTCCTTGAACGACTGCAAAAAGCTAATCACCGTCAGCGATAGTCATTTCAAAGAATCCATATATTGCCATCGAAAACACAGACATGAATCCGGTGAATGTCCAGGGGTTCTATAAATCAACGGGCGACATACTAACGGAATTGCGCCAAGCTAACTAAATAATGTAGACTTGTTCTCAAGACGGCGGCTCGACCGATCCGTTACTGCCCAAACACGATCTGCCATATGAGTCATTCTATGCTCCTGTTAGAATCAAAAACACTAGCTCGATTGAGATCTGGTCTATTCAACGATCCTGGTGGTAAAATAGTGACTCTGTTGGAATTCTATTGCCTCGATGACTTTTCCGCAGAAACAGCTGTTAGGTAGGTGTTCATACTATTCGTTTGATACTGTCTGTTGGATTGCAAAGTAATAGAGCGGGACGAAACCCGGAATGATGAACGGATAAATGAGAGGTCCAACGATAGCCGACGCAGTTCTGGCGATACCGACTATGGCTGCTACTGTGACTAAAAAGTACCCGAGAAAGGTAACGTAGAGCGCGGTGGCAAGTCTAAGATACCAGAAGGCTACTGCGAGAGCGGTTATAGCTAACTGGCCCCACGCCCCAACTCGAAGCAACTTGACTGAATCATCCTCCATTTTCTCGTATACCAATACTGGATTACAATTACCGACATAATTGTGTCCTATCTGTCCCGGTACAGGGATCTGCGTGTGTATCACTCATCACTGGGACGTGCGTAGCGGTCGTACAGCCACCGTGGGGTATCGAGTACCGCTCCGACTATGATGACCACTCCAAGACCGAGGAGAAAATCGTCGGTGTAGTTGGCTGTGACATAGACCGCGAGGCTGGCGGCGAGAATTCTGTACACCCTGACCAAATCCCACTCGAACAGTACAGCCCGGAGGGCAGACATGGCCTGATAGTAGTACAGGACCAATGATGTATCTTATTGGACGGTCGGTAGCGACCTGCTGGCCTGACACACAGACGCTCAATAGCTAACGTTCAGAGCGCCTTGTCGATGTTGTGAGTGAGACAGCCGACAATGAGTTCACGGAACTGCTTCTACCAGTGCCGTGAGCGGACAAATATGCCGTATTTCCGCTTCAGGAGAAAATTCGCCGTCTTGTTCTGACTACGTTGGCCGTAGAGATCGGCGTCCAGTCGAGCATTCCACGCTCTGTGAAGTTTGAAGAGTAGTGAGAGACAGCTCGTCTGGCTACGTGAAAGTTTGCTCACCGAACTGGAGTCTCTGCGATTTTGGGAGGTTGTATCCGATCAGACTACCGGGCGGACCTGTAACTCTATGAGAATTTCAACAGAGTCAAAATAGTCTATATGTTGTATACGAACGTATCGATCTTGACGGTTGAATTTTAGGACAGGTTCACCAGTTCACTGATAGCATACAAAATAGCACTAATCCCAGCCAGAAGTCCTATTATACTCAGTACTGGACCAGAAGTGGGTTCCATGACTTGTATAGCGACTAATATGACGAGGAGAGCGAGTAATCGATCAGTACGGTCGGACATATGTCCATATCAAATCTGTTTCTTGTGAATCATTCGGTCCTTCATTAATATCGAACGATCAAGAGTATGAGTGAAACAGCAAGAGTGAGGTCACAAAATTGCTTCGACCAGTGTCGAGAACGGACGGATATACAGTGTAATGGAGATCTTCACGAACGCGGCTGCATATCCAGACGATGGTGGCCGGAAGATCAAGCGGCCCGTCATCCCCGACTACGAGTTCGAGGGCGACCTCGCCGATGTCGAGCGGGATATCATCGTCGTTCCAGAAACTCCACGGGACGACGACGGCCAGAAAGAACGCCTCACACCGGCAGATCTGGCACTCTGTCGGGAAGATGAGCCGAACGTGCCACTCACCAAGATCCTTGACGACAACGAACAGTCTTTCAGCGAAGAAGAAATGACCGAGCCTCCTAGCGCCAACCTCAAAGACGGTATGCAAGAGATGTTCTAATGGCTTACTCTGTTGCAAACATCAACTGATGATGCTTTAGTGAGAATGTGCTGCATAGAGGGCGCATACTCAGCGATTTCTAGCGTTCAGAAGAGACGGCTACTGAAGAGAAACGGAAACACTCGTTCGGATGCGGCTCTCACGCCAAATCCCGGACCATCACTTTAATATCTATTACCAGTTGCAGGAGATATGGGATACCACCTCATTGATCCCGACGATCTTGACCAGTGGGACGACCGTGGGACTGACGTCCGGTCACTCAGTGTTGCGGCCGGATATGACTACCAAAACTCGAAGATTGGCCTCCGCGTCTACGAACTCTCACCCGGTGAGCAGTCGGGGCTGCGCTACCACTCCCACGACGAGCAAGTCGAAGTGTTTTACGTCCTACAGGGCGCTCTGCACGTCGAAACACCGGATGAAGAGTACGTCGTCGAAACCGACCAAGCTCTCTTTGTCGACCCCGGGAGCCCACAACGTGCCTTCAATCCCACCGACGCCGACACGACCACACGCGCCCTCGCCATCGGAGCGCCATCAGTTGACGATGCCCGCACGTACGAACCGTCGACCGACGCTTGACGGGAAACTGTAGACAATCTCTCGGCCGTATTTAGACGCTGAATGATCCGCTGTATACTTATCATCCAGCGCCTCATGCTTCGACTCCGCTTGTGAGACTGATTCAGTGATCAACTACAAGGACGTTCAACTACTGATTGTCAAGTTCCGGATACTCTAGCTGGAGTTCACCATCGAGGATGTAATCACTGCTGAGAACACCATTGCCTGCGAGTTCGATTGTTACGCGGATGTTGAGAGCTGTCGCCGTTTCTGATCTTGGGAAGACGATGAGATTGAGTGTACTGATCGTTTCGTCTGCGAGGTCGTCCAGATCAGTGATCTCGATAATCGTTCCGAGGGCCCGATCGGGCGTGTAGAGTGCTATCGATGGTGGTGGAGAGCTATCACCTTCAACTGGGGAGATGACAGCGACCTCTGCGAGAGATTCCGTTGCTGTTTCTGGCATCTGCACTCTTAATTTGATGGAGGTAACGTGTGTTCCTTCTCGATGCCAGATTTCGGTTGAGAGATCGATTCGGCCGGATTCTACGCTCCCATCGACACCGAAATGTCCCACTTCTTCGCTATTCGATGTGAAAACGAGAGCCTTTCTTCCACTCGATTCCGTGTTCACAGTCGGGTCAGAGAGGGTTTGGTTCTCTGCTAGTCCACTACACCCTGCTGTTGCTGCGATTCCAACACTGGATACTACCGTGAGATACGTCCGTCGGTTCATACCGGTGACATACCGTTCTACTTGGTAAAGGATGGTCTCTCTCCCGTCTAAGCAAGGCCCGACCTCTCTATTCAGCAGCTGACTCGTATCCGGATCTGAAAGCTTCAACAGCGTCTAGCTGCTCTCCCCGTCTGTCTCTCAACTGGTGCTACTGTAGCGAGCGTGTGCTGCACAAAGGCATGATTCGGGCACAGACCATCGGCCAGCGGAGAGAAGGCTGTTCATCTAACTTATATGACTGAGTCGATCACAGCGGACCAAGCTCTCCGTTTGGTCAATTCTCCGAACGGATATCGATGTGATGGACTGCTTCGGGGGAGATGAGCCGGCCAGTTGGAAGTTCGAGCCATCCGTCACCACGCATTCGGACAGGACCTTCGTGGAGGACGACGTCGTTCTCACGGTCTCCATACACAACCACGTCGTCGTACTGGTGTTCGAAAATCTCCCGAAATGCGTCTCGAATGGCTTCCGGTACGAATGAGTCAGTGCTGACGGGATAGACCATACGCTCCATTATACGTGATAGGTGATAGGTGTGCTGCCACGAACCATCTCGACAGACTCGCACGCTCGGTCTGTCAGTGTATTCAGCAACTCTACAGAGAAACAAAGGAGAATCAGTTGCTGAACACATTTTCTCCATTCAGCAGCCGATTCGTATCCGATTCTGCGGGCGTCAACACTATCTACCTGCTCTCCTCGTCTGTCTCGAAGACGTTTCGGAACCGCTCTTCTCCCATGATCTCCTTGGCTTGCTGTTTTGTGAACGTCTCTGTATGGACGCCGATCTGCATCACGATGTCCTTGAGTTAGTCACTGTCAGCCCCGACCGCGTCGACACGCTGGTGCAATTGATCAATGTCGATAACCCGTGTGACACGCCGTCTGGACTCCTCCCCAGACAACGAGCTTAGAAAGGGGTTCAGGAGATGGGCTGACGTCGAGCTCCCATAAAACTGGGTTCTAAAAAATAATTATCTGTCTTGATAAATCATATGATGAAGAGAATAATTCATTCTTTAATAATCAGATGTTGTCAATAGTAAGGAGACGCGACAGCGATACCTCCTGTATATCAAGATCGATGTTGAGCATGCTTCACACATTCACTAAATCAGAAAATGAGATACTCATGAAAATTCTCAATGAAAATAAATACAATAATTGATAACGAGAAAAGAAAGACGAGTCCATTTTTTACTATCTTGAATCTAAGACTATTTCGGAGTCCATCGAACCCCTGCTCCGAGATGGTCAGTGGCGTCTCATCAGTACCATATATCACAGGCTCACCCTGTTCAATACGGATATTCCCACAAATTGCTATGGTGGTGCCCTCGTGAATTGGTTTTGACTCAATATGATAGCTATCCAGACCCTTACTGTCACGCGTGTTGGTGAGATCCCGCAGCTGATCGAGTGTTCGCTTGGTCTTAGTACTAGTAAGACGGATATGCGGTGAGTCCCAGAGAGAGATGGCAATTGCATTATCTGAGTTGAGGCCGTGAGCAGTTAGCTCTGCCAATCGAGTGCTTTCGTGACTTTCGAGGAGCCACGTTGGATCGACGCGGATCTTCCTCTTGTTGTTGGCCACGCTGAATTCTCCGAATCCCATACCGGATGCGAACGTAATCCTGGCTTGTCGTATATTTCGATTCTTGAAATTGATCACTTTCTTGTTACTTTTTGGAAACGTAGCTCGCCAGAGATATGCCCCAACCGCAGAATCAGTGTGGTCAACGGTTCGATCAGCCGCATACGCTGGCTCGTCGACGATAACGGCTCCTTCGATCGCTGCTGGTTCACCATCAATTACCTCGTGAACCTTGTCTGATTCGATTCTGAAAATTGACCGAAATGCTCTCGCGCTACGTGCTGTCCGGTTAGCAAACCGGAGGGAAAATATACCAATGAACCCACAGAAAGCGAGCTCAGCCAAGTTTACCATAGACCTGTACTTACTCCCGATTGTTATAGGTATTAGCATAATGAAATAATCCGTTCGGACGACTTGTAATCCCGACTTCCAGATACTCCTTCTAACGTTCAGCAAGAACCTGTGCTTCATCGAAAACGTCGCGGAACCGCTCCTCACCCATCACTTCACGGGCCTCTTCTTTCTCCATTGTACCGGTGTTCACTGCGATGCGCATGACGACCCCACGAATGTAATCTATATCGGACTCTAACGTATCGACCCGCTGGTGCAATTGATCAATGTTGCTAGCCCGTGCGACCCGTCTCTCGGACTCCAATCCACCTTCAGCGATGAAGTCCTCGCCGTCTTGGGTCAGTTCCCACACGATCGCCCGAGAACCTCGCCCAACGTGGACCCGGTCAACTTCCTCGATGAGGCCCCATCCTTTTTCGAGTTCTCCGATGATGCGGGTTTGAATCTATATACAATGCGAGATATCGAACAAGACGGGATACAACAAGTCATCGAGGAAGCGGTCGAGGCCGCCGCCAGCGATACTGACGTAGTGTATGTTACGTTTGACATTGATGGTGTCGACCCAAGCGTCGCTCCCGGAACGGGAACACCGGTACTGGGTGGTCTGACGGCTCACCAGGCGCTTCGCATCATGGAGACGCTTGGGACGAAAGATATCATCGGAGGCGTCGATATGATGGAGGTTGCACCGACGTACGACCCGACTGAGAACACAGAACGGCTCGCGGCGTATCTCCTCGTTACCTTCCTTGAGCGTCGATTCGCCGAGATGTGAGATCATCCCATTGCTGTACGCTATGGATGTATAACGAGCTTGCCGAAGCTATGCGGGTTTGCATGTCTATAAACGCTCGGTCGGCCTCTGAGAGATCGTACTCGTCGTCGATCACTGGTTCGAAGACAGCGTCAGCGAGGGGCTGAACGAGTGTATCGACGCCACCACGTAATTGACGCGCTCCGATGCTCGCTGCCCGCACTCCCCGGCACGGCGTTGGCAGGATAAGTATGAAATCTCGAACCATTGCCCGAGCGCAAGAAGTAGGGAAATTGCGTGCCATACACTTTCGTACAATATCACTTGCCCCCAGCACCACAACAGCTAACCGTGTCTGTATACAGTCTGTATACATGAGCACATCCATCCGCGTCTCTGACGGCACGAAACGGATGCTTGAGAGCCTGAAAAAGGAGGACGAGACGTTCGATGAGCTCCTTGAACGCCTCGTGCAGAGTGAACAGCCCATCGCCATCGGGGCGTGGAGTGAGGAAGATGCCGACCGGGCGCGGGCAGCCGTCAAACGCTCGCGGGAGAGCTTCAAGCAGTGACGTTCCTCGACAGCTCCGTCATCATCGACATGCTAGAAGGCATTCCGGACGTCGTCACGGCTGTCGAGAAATGCGGCCAACCGTACCTTACGTCCTCACTGTGTGTCTACGAGGTTCTGGATGGCGTGGTCGGAAGCGGTCAAACCGATGTCGTGGAAGTTCGCCAGCAGTTCGGTGGCGTGCGAGCGCTAGACCTGAACGAGCAGATCGCCCTCGAGGCCGCCCGGATGCAAGACACGCTGATGGATGGTGGCGACCGGATGGCTGCCCGCGACCTGCTGATAGCGGCGACAGCACGGTCCACTGGGGATGTATTCATCGTCGCAGACAACGATTTTGAAACCGACTGTCTTACCGAGATGATGGACGTCACCAACCTTCGCGGCGAATAGCCCAATCGGAACCTACACCACTGCGTGCTTGTCCACAAACATGCAATTTCCCACCAACCATCACTCTGAACCCTCCGATTTCGGTACTGCCCCCCGATTCTCCTCGATGAGGCAAGCGACGTGATTGCATGAATATCCATAAAAATCACAAAGCGCACGGGACGGTCTACTGGCTGAGCCTTCTTCTCCAATACCGTCCTCACTCCTGCCCACCGTTCGCCAGCTCCACGGCTGTCTCAAGATCACCGTGCTTTTGGGCGACCTTCCCGAGGTTGTCGAGGGTCATCGCTTCGCCGTGACGGTCACCCGTCTCCCACGTCAGTAACGTCTCCCTGTCAACGGGCAAATCTTAACAACGACGTCGTCTCCCACCTGTTCCATCCGGTCGATACGCCCTCGTTTAGGCGCGTGCTCGACCTTTGGAAAGAGATAGGTGATATAAATCCCCGCTATGTTTGACACACCTCAAAGGCTTGAAGCTGCGGTCTGCAAGCACGAGCTGTCGAACAGACACTTCTCGGAGCCATTCATATCAATCCTCGTAGAACGCTGTATTGGCCCGAGTCATGAATAGCTATTCACACGGTGATCGTCTCTTTTCTTTACAACACATCTTCCGTGCCATCTCCTGTCCGATGCGGCCACCGTGGTCAGTCTGTTCAGTAGCGTGCGCGATGTCTCCTTTACTACATTGGACAATCCACTATTCTTCATGGATTTCCGCCATATTAATTCGGTTTTTCGTCGTATCTGAATCTGAATCTGATACCAACGCGGGGTGTGTCTCTTCAAGCCAGACAACTGTGACGAACCACGAGCCCAACATTGCAATTCCGACTCCAACAATCGCTGCTTCGACAGACACGAGATCAGCCACGAGCCCAACAAAAATGGCACCAAAGCCATAACCAGCATCGCGCCACATGCGGTAGACACCGAGTCCCTGAGCTCGCCATTGAGGGTGAACAGCGTCCCCAACAACAGTAATTAGATTCGGGTAGAGAAGTGCCATCCCCAAACCGGTTACTGCGGCAGAAACGAGCCATAGCATATACCCGTCAACCATGGCCACAAGGAGCGTTCCCAGTCCAGCGGTGAACATGCCTGCAACGACGGGTGATCGTCGACCAATCCGATCGGCGAGCCGGCCCGTATAAAGTTGTACAACACCCCAGACACCTCCATAGACACCGACGACGATTCCGACTTGAGCAACAGAAAGACCCTGAGAAGTGAAGTACAGCGGATAGACGATCCAGACGAGCGCGTCAACGAACTTTTCGATACTCCCAGCTTGTGACGCAGCGAAAAGCGTCCGATTGCCGTACGTCGCGTGCTTCAGTACGTTACTGAATGGCAATTCACCTTCGCTATCCGCAGTAGCGGCCGCTTCTGCATCAGCATACGGCTTAGTCTCCTCAACCAGAAATACTGATGCGAACAGGCCGCTCACGATGATCGCACCGAGAAGATAGAACGGGGCGGGACGAAGCCCGTACGAAGTAGCGATGATACCAGTTACCCAGCCGCCGATTGCAACGCCACCGTAGCCAAGCGCTTCATCGAGACCTACGGCTACCCCACGTGCTTCGTCACCCGCGAGGTCGATTTTCGCATTCACACTCATGCTCCAGGCAAGCCCCTGATTGATACCCAGAAGCACATTGCCAAGCGTTACCCACCACCAATTTGGTGCAGCAACAAGGATTACCGGTATTGGCAGCGCGAGTATCCACCCGAGTATCAGGATCGGCTTCCGACCATATTCGTCAGCCCACTTTCCACCGTAGAGATTGAGGAGTGCCTTGACGAAGCCGAAGCTCAGGACGAACGAACCAATCATGAGAATTGACTCAAGAGCGAAGGCCTCCCGACCGAGGACGGGTACGACAGTTCGTTCGCTCCCGATAGTCAGTCCGATGGCAAACACCACTAACAGCTGAATGATAAATTGTTGCCAGTTCTTACGGATTCCGTGAGTATAAGACATACAATGTACAAATAGAAAGGGAATGGTTTCTCTATTTTAGTTAGCGGCGCAGTTGTTCGGCCCGAGTTCGAGGGTATCAGCATCGCCGCTTGGCTGTTCCTTCCCCCAGTTAATCTGCTTGATTTCATTGTAGTTTGCGGGCTCGTCGGCAAGACTCTCGACGATTGTTTCGATGAACGCCGTTTCGTCACCGTCTTCGACGTAGCTCAGGAGTTCGTTCGTTGTCTCCTCTCGGAGTTTTCCGAGCTGAGTGGCAAGCGGGCGAATCTCTTCGTCGCTGAAGTGGCCTGGCAAAACGATACTATCATCGTCAAGATTCGTTAGCCGGCTCAGGCTATCGAATAGCTGGTCTGCAGCTTCTCTGACAGCAACTTCGGCGCTGTCTTCGAGATCAGGCCGGCCGACGCTTCGGAGGAACAACGTGTCCCCGGAAAGGAGCGCATCACCAAATTGGAACGAAACACTACCGGGCGTGTGACCGGGCGTGTAGATCAGGTCGAGTTGGCGTTCTCCAACAGTGAGCGTTTCACCTTCTTCAAGAGCTGTGATCATTTCGAGATCACCAGCGTCGTCCTCATGTAGATAATATGGAACATCGAGTTCACCTGAGAGCTGGCGAGCACCTGACACGTGGTCAGCGTGTGCGTGGGTATCGGCGACACCGATGATTTCGAGACCACGCTCGTCTGCTGCGTTCAGATACTGGTCGATATACTGACTCGGGTCGACGACGATGGCCTCACCGTCGTCATAAACAAGATACGAAACACACCCCGTTCCGGGACGAAGAATTTGAACGACTCCGTCGACATCCTCGACCTCGTATTGACGGTGGACACGTCCCCACCCGTTCATCCCACCGTCGATCGACTTCGCGTCGAAGCCGTGCTCCCGCAGGAATTCAGCAGCGCGAGCTGAAGTTATACCACCGACGCAGACGACTGCAATTTCTTCATCTTCCGGTAGCTCCTCGAGCTGGGTTTCCAATGTGGAATAATCGTATTCCAATAGTTCGTCGTAGATGGGAATATTCATACTTCCGGGAATTTGCCACTCATCGTAGTCGTCCTTGTTGCGTACGTCGAGGACGAAAAGATCCTTAGTGTCGTTTTCGTGGACGCAACGAGCGACTTCCGAAGGTGCAACCGTAGTATTGCTCATTACACCCAATATTATGAAATAGTGGTTATTAAATCCGTTGGTCGAAATACCACAAGAGGAATTCTATTTACATCGATAGTCCTCATGTGTATCGGATTTCGCGGTGTATAGCGGATGGAAATTTGAAGGCTGTTAGCTTTTCCTCACGAATAGCAACTCGACTTTCTCGAATTTTATCCACAACTAAAAATATTTCCATAGCATATATTAGACAGAGAAAATAAGCAGTAAGGCAGCGTCTGGCGCCCACTATTGTCTCACTTAGCGTTTGATTCTGTTAGAATTTAGAAGAATGAGGATTACTATTCGACTGTGGAGGCTTCGAGTTTGTTACCGTATTTTCCGCTGAATTCACCAATGAGCTGCCCCATCTGTGCATACCAATCGTTGAGCATCCGCTGCATCTCTTGGGCGATCTCATCGGCGTCCCGAGGGAGATAGACATGATAGTAGCCACCGTGGTCGTAGTTGACCTGCTCTTTCTGGATGAATCCTGCCTGCATCAACCGCTGGACAGACCGGTAGGCGGTTGACCGCTCTCGATCAATCTCGTTGGCAATGTCGTCAACAGTGAGTGGCTTGTTCGTTTCGTTCAGAAGTCGGAAGACGTCTCTATCGATTCCTTTGAGGTTGTGGAAACACTCAAGCAGGCCCTCACACTGCATATCCTGCCGAAGCATTTCACTCATTGAGTCAGCCATTAGTTGTCAGTAGTACGTGCTGGTCTCTCAAAAGGATTAGCATAGTCTGCACAATACTGTAGCCATCTATGAGGATACGAACTGACACCACGTGCCGATGCGGCCTTGCCGAAGTGCACAGACCGCTGCGAGCACGACTGCAGTGCTCACCACGATTGTTGCACCGAAGATGAGAGTCATACTCACCATGTTGAGTGCTTCGATTCCGAATGAGTTGCCTATCTCCTTGGCTGCGACTGAAAGACTTCCTGCCAGTAGCATCGCGGCGAAATACTCCTTGATGTCATCTTCGTCGACTAACTTCGTCGCTCTCGCACCGATCCGAGCACCAAGCGCACTCCCAGAGAGGAGTGACCCGGCGACGGGGAGCGCAACAGCGCCAGCCTGTGCGTATACGAACGCACCATACGCCCCTGAGATCGTGATCTGGAGAATATCGGTTCCGACGGCGACCGCAGCGGGGACACCGAGACCATACATCATCGCTGGCATCAGGAGAAACCCGCCTCCGACGCCAAGGAATCCGGAGAGAATACCGATTCCCACGCCGAGTCCGAGGACAATCCACACTGAGACAGTGATATCACCGGACATCGCTATCATCGGCGGCAGAGTAATTGACTGTACTCGATCGGCGAGGCCGGTACCATCGGAGTTGCTGCTCTCGCTACGCGTATCGTAGAGAGTAAACACCCCGACAGTGGCGAGCAGCCCTGTGTAGGCAACACTGACAAAAAGATCTGCCGAGCCGAGCTCTTCGAGGAGAAAGACAACTCGCTTTCCGAACTCGATCCCCAACGTCATACCGACCGTCATCAGCGCTGCGAGCGAGTAGTCGACTTGACCGTGATCGCGGTGCTTGAGTGCACCGATGACGCTGGTCCCAAAGACGAACGCAAGTCCGCTCCCGACTGCAACCTTCGCTGGGTAGCCCAATACCAGTAGCGCTGGTGTTACGAGGAACGACCCGCCCATCCCAAAGAATCCGAAGAGGATTCCAATCAGTAGACCGAATCCAACGAAGAGTGCAATCATCGCAACACTCAGCCCGAATAGTTCCACAGCTATTCACCTCCTAGAAATTCACGAGTGGCTTGGTGAACGATCTGCGTTACTGCTCCATATCCGATGTAGAGTGCGATTGCTTCAGTGAATACGATCCCGACCGTAGTAGCAGCCTGAGCCGAATTCGACAAGGCTTCGAGACCGAACATTTCAATCATTGTCACCTATATTGTTTATTCTATCCAATTCTGCACAATACCTCCGACAAGACCGTGATTGATAATTTTGTGGAGTCATCGGTGATTAGCTGGAAGTGGTTTCAGTTACGTCGTCAGTGCTGGATGAACGAAGCGTTCGCCAGTAGCCCTGTGCATACGCGCCGAGGAACATCCCGAGAATCGCCCACAGGATCGGGTAATTGCCGATACCGATGCTCGCGTAAGCGGCTCCCGGACAGATTCCAGACAGCCCCCAGCCGACACCGAAGATCGATCCGCCAATGACGACGTTGCTGTCGAACTCCTTTATCCGACGTGTGTACTCGCTAGCCGTCAGCGGCGCCTGATCGAGAAACCGTGTGGCGACAGTAAACGTGGCTCCTGTCACGACGGCTGCCCCGCCCATGACGAACAGAAGACCCAAGTCATCAAACTGGAGGAAATCGAGCACGACCTCTGGGCGAGCCATGCCACTGATTGCGAGGCCGATACCGAAGATCAATCCGCCTATATAAATACTCGATATGAACAATGGTCTACGTCGGTTCTCGTTCATGGTGCTACCCCCATCGCTTGGACGAGTTGTGCCGTCCCGATTGCGACGGCGAGGAACGTCGCGACGTTCACAAGCGAAGTATTCGATAGCGAACCGACGCCACAGACACCGTGGCCCGACGTGCAGCCTTTACCGAGACGTGTTCCGATGCCGACGAGGAATCCACCGCCAAGTAGGCGCCACCACTGGACCTCGGTCGTCCAATATCCGCCCTGAAACAGCACTGCATACACGGCGGCACCGCTGATAATGCCCACGGTGAACACGAGCCGCCAGTCGCGAGACTGGACATACGTGAAACGGTTAAATTGTGGGACATCGGAAACATATGACAGCGTCGACTCGAGGAACGTGCTCGCTCCGGCGATGATCCCCGTAGAGAGGTAGATGACGGCGGTGCCGAGTCCTACAAGTAGTCCGCCGAGAAGATACGGCAGGACCCCTCGTGGAAATAACTCGCGGAGAGCGAGCAGCGATGTGACTTCGATCATCTTAGTTCGTTAGCGCCTCCGTGCTGGCTGCACAGTTGTTCGGGCCGGGTTCAAGCTCGAATGCTTCCTTAGCGTCGGGTGATTTCTGCCCGAGGTTCGTGGCGATGATTGCTTCATAATTCACCGATTTAGATGGCATGTTACTGACAACAAACGCTACGAAAGTGTCCTTGTCCATCGATAGCGCGTCCATCGTGTCAAGCTCACTGAGCGTCTTGGTAGACGTGTCGTCGTTGTTCGGCGTTGCAGCATCGCTGAAGTGTGTAGGTGCGATGATCGTGTTTTCAGGCTGCGTCAGCACTTTTTTGATAGGCGATTTGTACAGCATCGTTGCTGCGTCCGTGGCTGTCTCGGGATCTTCGAGATCGGGACGGGCGATGCTTTCTGTGAATAGTTCGTCTCCTGTAAGCAGAACATTCTCAACCTTGTACGCGGTCATCCCCGTCGTGTGGCCGGGTGTATGGAGTACGTTGATCTCGACATCACCGACCATGAGCGTATCGCCGTCTTCAATGATTTCGTAGGAGCGGTCGTAACCGACGCCGCGGGACGCAGCAGCGGGCATGATCGCAGTTGCGTTTGTCTGCTCAACGACTGTTCTGACCCCAGAGATGTGATCTGCGTGGATGTGCGTATCGAGCGTGTACTTGATTTCAACACCTAGGGTTCGCGCGTCTTGGATGTAGTTCTCGGCAAACGCTCGTAGCGCATCGATGACCGCGGCTTCGTCGTTCGAGACGACTAAATACGCGAGACAACCGCTAGAGGGACGCTGGTACTGTGCGATTGTTGCGTCAATGTCGGCGTCACGTTCAGTGTATTCGTAGAGTCGTGCCCAGCCTTTCATTCCGCGTTCGAGGTGGTTGGCATCGTAACCTTCTGCTTGGAGGGCTCCGACGATTAGTTCGCTGGAGCCACCCTTCGCACACAGAACTGTAATTGTCCGTTCTTCGGGAAGCGCCGTGAGAAGATCCTCTGGAACATCATCGAGTAGTTGGAGGGAGGGATTGTTCACGATCTCGACGTTCTCATCGTCAATGTGCCACTCATCAAAGTCATCCTCAGAACGAATGTCGAGGACGAAGACGTCCTCACCACTATCATTCTGCTCTTTCAGTTGCCTCGGCGCAATTGATTCGACTTCCTCCTCGATGTGGAGAAAACTTGCTCCGGTCATCGTCATTTCTCATTACAAATGGCTCGCCAATAAGCTTTTGCATAGTAGTTACGTTTTCCCACAATACTATAGTCACAAAATAGCCTCCATAACCCATTTAACGCCGAAATAGAACATTTTCGAAATATAGTAGTGCCAGATTTATGATTTACTACCAGTATGCTTTTACCGCAGGATCCAATATTGGACAGCGAAGCCAAGACTATGACCGAATACGAAATCACTGAGATGCTCGACGTGAAGGGACAAAACTGTCCTATGCCAGTTGTCAAAACGAAGCAAACCATCGACCAGCTTGCGAAGGGAGAGATCCTGAAGGTCCTTGCGACTGATCCAGGTAGTATGAGCGATATTGCTGGCTGGGCAGAGACGACTGACGGCGTCGAACTCCTTGATCAGGATAATGGGGATGACGTCTTCACACACTACGTTCGTAGGGCGGAGTAACACAATGAGTACAGACACCACACAAACGTCCGCTTCTGACGACGATCCAATAAGTCGGAGAGAACTCGAAGAGCGAATCGCTGAACTCGAGGACCGACTCGCTGATGTTGAGACTGAGAGTGGTGACGAGCAGCCGAAGATGTCGATCATCGCGACGAAGGGGACGCTCGATATGGCCTACCCACCACTTATCCTTGCAAGTACCGCCGCCGCGTTCGGCTACGAGGTAACAATCTTCCATACGTTTTGGGGACTGGACATCCTCCACGAAGAGCGTTCGAAACGCCTGAAGTTGAGTTCTGTCGGTAATCCTAACATGCCAGTGCCGAACGTTGTCGGCGCACTCCCAGGGATGGATCGTGTGACGACAAAGATGATGGAAAAGCAGATCGAAGATAATGATACGGCCACCATCGAAGAACTTATCGAGACATCACTCGATATGGGCGTCGAGTTTCAGGCATGCCAGATGACCATTGATCTGATGGATTACGATGAGGACGACTTCTATGATGGTGTTACTGTCGGCGTCGGTGCGGCGACAGCGATTCGGGATATGTCTGTGTCCGACATCCAACTTCTCGTCTGACACCGTCGTCCCGTAGCTTTCTATGGTGAACACAATGCCTAAGACAGAGTGTACAGTATTGTACCATATGTCCTATACACTGAACAAGCAAGTTCGAGGAAGTTTCGATGAAGTTGTCGAACAGACGACTGAGGCCTTGTCAGATGAAGGGTTCGGTGTTCTTTGCGACATCGATGTCCAGCAAACGCTCAAGGAGAAACTCGACGAAGACTTCCGTCGATACCAAATCTTGGGGGCCTGTAATCCACAACTGGCACATCAGGCGCTCGAAGAAGAAATCCAGCTAGGCACACTCCTGCCGTGCAACATTATCGTCTACGAAACCGAAGACAACAGTGTAGGTGTGAGCGCGGTTGATCCTGAGGTGTTGCTATCGGTTGTCGACAATCCTGAACTAGACCAAATTGCGACCGATGTTCGGAATCGATTCGGTCACGTGTTAGACGAGCTTCCACAAGCGTGACTACCGAGACGGAGAGCAATTCCCGGCTATAATATCCTATACTCACGAACACTGATGTCACCATCGTCAGGATGAGTATCCGGTTCGGGGCCGACACCTGCCGGATGCTCCGGCAGATACTCCCCAATCACGGTTTCAACCCACGGAGCACTCGCTCCGGATGCCTGTGCGACATCGAGCGCTGTCGCTTGCGAGCGGGAGACGGCCGCTTCGATGATTTTCGTCTGCAATGGCGTCAGATCCTCCTGGTGCAGGTGACGCGGTAACAACGACGTCCGCATATCGTGACAATCGTCAGATGTCGTCCCGCCAACCGTCTCTCCCGTTCGGACTGGCGTGCTCTCCCGTTCTTCCCACACACTTTGTAAGTCACTCGTCCAGGCGGCATTGATCCACGTCTCTGTGCCGCTGTATGCTCGCTCCTTCATTATTACTAGAACATATGGATATAATGTTATTTAATATAACGCTAGATCGATATCCTTCCACAGACAACATCGACTGGCTGCACACCGGCTACCCCGCACCGCCAGAGACGACGGACCACACTGTGGTATTC
Organism: Halocatena marina; assembly: GCF_023276375.1. GTDB lineage: Archaea > Halobacteriota > Halobacteria > Halobacteriales > Haloarculaceae > Halocatena > Halocatena marina. The sequence continues at coordinate 220,876 of NZ_JALLPK010000004.1, forward strand.
GTGTGAAACGGTGGAATCGCTGCGATCACCTATCGATATCGAGCTGTCTCTCGCTGTCCCAACGGAGAACACCAGCAGTGTACTCAGTGAGAACAGACGCAACACATCCAATGAAATTCCGTCTCGTGCGTGCCGAGAAGGATATCAATCTACGCTATTGATATGTTCTTTCTATGAGGATAGTGCGTTTTTCTAGTATTAATTATAATATTTTGGTATGTTTCGTTCATTCATTGGATAGTGCTGTACTGCACTCCTCGGCTGGCAACGGCGACTGCTGCGAAGGCTCGTCTCCGCGGACAGCAGTGACAGAAACGATAAGTAGTTTGGCTTGAAAGAAGACGAATCCGGCGAGGTAGCGATGGCACTGGGTGGTACCATCGCAGAGGATCGATTAACAGAGTTCACCGGCGTTGACGTGTGGGGAGCCGAAGTAGTGGATATTGACGAAGTCAAGGCAGATGATCCTTGGGCTGGGTCCGAGGATCATCGCCGCTTGCTGGATGAGAAGGTCATTACCAACGGTTTCGAGCTTCTCAACCAGAATGATGTGAAGCTGATCCAACGTGTAGTCGTCGGAGTACGTCCCGACTGTGCTGTTGGTTACACCCTTGATGGATTTCTGATCAACGGCGACTTGGAGAAGCGCTTACTAATTGATCCCCGAGAGGAGATCGAGCACTTAGGTTTCAAGATCAGAGGCAGTAAGAACCGTGTCTGGATGGTATAGGAATTTCACAACACCCATCCAAATGCTTTCTGAGAATCTACTCACATCAGTTATAACTGTCGGTTGATTCGATGGAATCTACCGACTATCCTTCCAAGTCTGTAGTGAGCGAGCGGGTTGGAGTGAATTACTCTGAGAATCTTTTCTGTGATCTCAAAGAGCCAACACATATTGAAACTAAATTCCATCCTCATATAAAGAGTTCAGCTATCCATGGAATAAATACAGAACTTAAATAGAAGAACCATTGAATACCCCACGAAATCCCTAAGAAAATGAGTCCCCAGGCCTCAGACCCCAATGATGGATTTATTGGCCACTGTGTTCCTGAACCTTCCATTTCATCTTTTAATCCGAAGTCAACAATCATATGTAAAATAATTCCAATCGTGAGATAATGTATTCCAGTTACCAACTGAGGTACAATTGTTGAGAGATTACTCACTTTGAGTATATGATAGAGAAAAGTTGTTGAAAGGGTAGTGTGGAAAATCCATGACCGATGAAGTCCATCAACTTTCTTATCAATATTTGGCAATATGGCTCCCAAAAAGATAAGTACTGATTCATATTGACTAGATAGAACAAATAATGAAATTGATACTATAATAGAAATACCAAGAAGTGACTTTGTGCGAGTCATTACATAGTCCACATCTATGAATAATTTAAATGCTCTGTGTAACATCTCACTATGTAGTTATTGCAGTAATCACACCACGCAGCACTATCCTGCAGAGTAAGAGTCCTCACTGGTGATGTTTCAGAGAAGTCCTTCATTTGCATTTTTGATTTATATACATCAAATCCGAATTTGTTGATTCTCATCATCATTAATTCCTCTATTTTTGATTGCCTTACCGGAGGAGTGTTCAAAAATGTGGATTTTCTTCTCTAGAAATTCTAAATCAACATCTGCTCCTGAATCAATAAGAAACTCGCCATCAACACTGACCGTTGCTTGATTGTCTCCTATTTCGAGATAGACATACGTAAGATCTCCAAGTGGCTCAGTAACGTTTACCGTTGCAGAGATAGTTTGTTCCGTTGTACTTTCAGCAAGAGAAATGTCCGACGGCCGAATGCCCAAAACCAATCTCTCGTGGTGATTTACTGTTTTTGCAAGCTCTGAACTGACTTGATACTCAAAATCATTGTGTCTAAGTACTGTATTATCTTCATCCCGGGAGACATTCACATCAAAGAAATTCATGGAAGGACTGCCAATGAACCCTGCCACAAATTGGTTTGCCGGTTCGTGATAACATTCGAGGGGTGTACCAACTTGTTGAAGCTTACCACTTTCAAGAATCGCAATTCGATCTCCCATAGTCATTGCTTCAGTTTGATCGTGCGTGACATAGATTGTTGTCACATCTAGTGTTGATTGTAGCTCCTGTAGTTGTGTCCGCATCTTTCCACGAAGTTTAGCATCCAAATTTGATAAAGGTTCATCCATAAGAAACACCTCTGGATCACGAACTATTGCACGACCGAGGGCGATACGTTGTTGCTGACCACCAGAAAGTTGACCGGGTTTTTTGTCCAGAATATCGATAACATTCATCATGTCTGCTGTGTGGCTAACACGTTCAGACACTTCTTCTTCTGAAAGATTTGTTGTCATTTTGAGTCCAAAAGAGATGTTCTCTTGTGCGGTCATGTGTGGATATAGCGCATAATTTTGAAATACCATCGCCATATTCCGATCTTTTGGCTTATTATTTGTCACTTCTTCATTATCAACCAATACTTCACCCTCTGTAACTCGTTCAAGACCGGCAATACACCGAAGTGTAGTTGACTTGCCACACCCTGACGGACCAACAAGAACTAAGAATTCGCCGTCGTCAATTTCAAGAGAAACGTCATCCACCGCGATCACAGGGGTTGTTTCTCCAAACGTCTTAGTGAGGTCACTAATGGCTAATCTTCCCATGGTAAAGATGTGTGAGTTGGTGCATATAAATATTATGGTACTACGAAGCTCGAGGCATTCGATGGTAGAGGCGAGCTAATGAACTGTGTTATCCTTTAGTCCCACTTAATGTCATACCTTTGATAAATTGTTTTTGTGCTAGTAAGAATACAACAATTGTTGGGATAACAATCAATGCCGCAGCAGCCATGACCAGCCCCCAGTTTGCTGAAAATTGTGCTCTTACTTCGAACAAGGCTACAGGAAGGGTATAGAGAGAACTGTCATTTGCGATAATCAGAGGCCATTCAAAATTATTCCACGTTCCAATAAAGGTAAATATACCTAACGCGGCGAGTGAAGGCTTCGTCATCGGGAGATAGATTTTATAGAATACTTGGAATTCACTACAACCGTCCATACGCGCCGCATCGCCAAGTGAGGAAGGGAGCTTTTTGTACTGCTGCCGAAGCAAAAATATCCCTAGTGGACTTGCGACAAATGGTGCCAACAAGCCTTGATAGGTGTTAACCCACCCTAATTTTGTCAGCATGATGTATACGGGTATTAACGTCACAATTCCTGGAACCATCATGGTTGAAATAAATGCAAGGAACAACTTGCCATTACCCCAGAAGTCTAGTTTCCCGAGCGCATATCCTGCAAGACTATCAAACACTAAATTAAATAATGTTGCTGTAGTGGCCAAGAGAAGTGAGTTGAAAAACCACTTCCCGACTGGGACTTTCCTGATGACGTCTTGAAAGTTCACAAGAGTAACTTCTGAAGGGAAAATGTCCATCGTTGCAGCGGTCGGATTCTTAGTTAATGCTGTCGTGATAGTGAACCAGAAAGGCATTAGCATCCAAACGGCTCCTACAACCAGGATTGTATAAAGTAGGAAAGCTCGAACGTAATACCTTGTCCCTGATTTTTCATAACCTGGATACTCGTAGTTAGATCGTGGCATCAGTAATCAACCTCCTCTGCTTGACGATATCGATACTGGTAGTAGCTAAACAAGAAAATGATGCCAAATAGAATGAACGACATTGCACTCCCAGTTCCCATCTGACCTTCTTGAAAGGCTCGTTGATAGATGAGTACCACCGTTGTTGTCGTTGCGTAGTACGGACCACCCTCTGAGAATGCAAGAGCAATGCCAAAAACTTGGAAGGACCAAATGAGAGCCATCGTAATCGCAAAGAAATTTGTCTCCTGTAGAGAGGGCCACGTTACGTGACGGAATCGTTCCCAGGCATTCGCACCATCCATTCGAGCACTTTCGTACAATTCATCAGGGATATTCTGCAGTCCTGCAAGGAAAATGATGAGATAAAACCCAATTCCTGACCAGACAGCGATAAGCATTACACCAAAGAGCGCCGTCGTCGGATCCCCGGCCCAGTTATGACTGAGACCTAATGGCTCAAGAAATTGATTGATGATTCCTGGTCCAGCCAAAAGCCATCGCCAAATAACTGCACTCACAGCCCCTGCAAGCATTACCGGCATGAAGTATGCTGCACGAAAGAGTTTCTTTCCCTTTATCCGTTCATCAAGGAGAAGCGCAATCCCTAGACCAGTGTAAACTTGTACTGGTACAGTACCGATAGTGTACACGATTGTGTTTTTGAACGAGAACCACCAGAGACTGACTGATGGATCTCGAAGTGCTGCCCAGTTATTTTCCCAAGGTAGGGGAGTTAATACGTTCACATAGTTTTGGAACCCTACCCAGGTTCCGGAGTTTGTTAGTATGCTCCAGTCGTTGAAAGACAAATATAATGCATATAGTGCTGGAAACAAGAGAAAGATTCCGAATACAATCAGGTTTGGGAGAACAAACAGCCAACCTGCCAGACTTCTATTGGAAATCCATCCGTTTGATGAAATTTGAGGGAGGTATGCGAATGTGTCCTTCTGTGACATTGGTTATTATTTGAGCCGATTATTGATCTTTGACTGTGCAGTCTCAAGCGCTTCTTGGGGGGTTTTCTTTCCTAACATGGAAGCACTGAGTTCTGAACTGAGATCATTGAGAATACCACCAGTCTCTGGTCCATATGCCCATGCACCCATCCATTTTGTTGCATTCAGTAACTTCTGTCGTCGAGAATGATTTTCATAATAATTCATATTACGGAGTGATTCATAAATTGGGAGTGCATTTCCTTGTTTTGCCCACTCTTTCTGCCCATCTACACTTGTAAGAGATTTAATAAGTTCCCAACTTTGTTCTGGGTTGTCACCTTTTGTAGGAGAGGTCCATCCTGCTGAAATAAACAGTTCGAATTTCTCACCGTTCGATGGATGAGGCGTATGGGTGAATATATCGAACTTCTCATCTTCTTTTGGATATTTGTCCTCTAGGTTTGCGCCGATCCAGTTACCATCGTATCCGAGTGCAACAGCACCCTTACCGAGTGCAGCGTATGAGCTATCAATCCCTACCTCATCTGGTGTTCCAATCAGTTTGTCCTTTTTCATTCCAATGAGGTATTCAAGTGCTTCAATACCTTTATCAGAGGCTACAAGACATTCTGACCCATCATCAGAAATGATCTTGCCACCGTTTTGTTCTATAAACGGATAGAACAACCAGAGTGTTGCAATTCCGCTTGAATTCTGGAGTAACGGGTATGCGACATCAGTTTTCTCCTTCAAGTTGGTAAGCGCAGTTCTGAATCCAGTCCACGTTTTCGGCTGTGATGTGATACCTGCTTGGTTGAACAAGTTGGTATTGTACCAAAGGCCAAGTACCTGAAAGTCCTTGGGGATTCCCTGCCATTTTCCATCACGCTTCCAGAAGTCTTTCAATCCATCAAAGATCTCTTCAGCGTCGTACTCTGCACTTTCTTCCATATATTGCGTAAAATCAAGGAGTGCTCCAGATTGCGCAAATTCTTGATAATAGGACGCATCTACATAGAATGCATCCGGTGCTTGACCAGCACCCAGTTGTGTCTGTAGCTTCTGTTTATATTGACTCCATGGAATTTGATTGTATTCCGTAGAAATCGCTTTGTGATTTGACTCAAATGAATCAAGCCATTTACGAGTTAGCTTAGCCTCAGTTTCACCACCCCAGCCAGCAACTTGTAGTGTCGTCTTAACATTTGACTGGCCATCCCCAGATATTTGGTCGTTTGATTTACCACCTAAGTTGGAAGCACACCCAGCTAATCCAACTACTGTGGCAATACCAATACTTTGCAGGAGTCGACGACGACTACTGCTCACTCTACGCTCCATCCGCTTGTTATCCGCTGACATTACAGCATCATTAAACATACTAATATATAAATGTATGTGGAATTTTCATGCACATCCACATTTCAATATCAAAATGGGGGAAGTCACATTATCAATTGTGATTAGAATTAATCAACGTTCTGTTCAATAAATCGGGCTCTGTAGCCTCCATCACTGTAGAATTATGAAGGATCGATTATGGCGAATGGCAATTCGTGACATGCTTAACCACACCACGCGACATTTGGTAACTACAAACCTGAGAAGCCACTCTTTACGATAATAGTATTGTAATAATGGTCACGGTCTAACTGACAAAAAAGGGAATGTATTGGTGTTCTTTGGCAGGTGCAAACTACTCGGGAAGTCTAAAGGAGTTCAATCGGATGTACTGGAGAGTAACCTTGGTCAACTTGTTGATGAGTACTGGGAAGCCCCGGTAAGCGGGGAAGGAACACGTCAAAGTCGCAGAGAAACTCGAAATCCAGATGCTCGAACGATGCGAGCGTCTCGGAACCACCAGATCGAAGAATTCGTCGGTAGAAGCCTCTTGTTGCCGGGCGCTGGCGCCCGTAGATACAGCTCAATATCCGCGTTTTCGTGTGTGACGATTTTTATAAAATACCAGTTTACTTGAATAATTTTCTATTTATTTTATATCTATAAAACATTTATAATAAACACAATCAAAATTTCATTTTCACTGCGGTCATAAATTCACTAGAATCATCAGAACACTCGTTGAGCCACGGTTTGATCGACTTGTGCAGAACAGTGGTTTAATTACGGAACCAGTGAATAAGCACCTATGGAGTTAAATTTGGATGAGGTTCCATTTAGTAGATACGGAAGCTACATGGCAATGTCAACGCGAAACAAGTCTGACGATTACGCGTTATATCTGAAATCAGTTAGAGGGAACGGTCGAAGTAACGACGAGATGAATTCACAGAACGTAATCGGGATTACAACAGATCCTAACGGCAGCGGATCCGAGTTAGTAGATATTCGAGGGACGCCATCTAGAGTAACAGCAAAAGGCAATAACGGCAGAATAGAATTCGACTTTCCGGGCACAGAGAGTGCTCGTCTACAAGGTAATCAGCCAGTCACCCTCGTCTGTAATCCTGGTCAAGAGACAGCGTATGATTCAATCTTTCGACAGGGAGAGAATCGTTGGCAGTTCAACTCGTTTGCTCACGACCGACAGTATATGATCACTATCGAGCGAGGACAGTGTGAACTGCAGCAAGACTGGGACGGGGTGCGGACGGTAGAAGCAGCAATAAACATTACCCCACAATCAAACAGTGAATTTGAGTGTTACATTCAGGAATTCCGTGGTGAATGGATCCCACATAACAATAATTCAGAATATGCAGAATCTCCAAGCTTCGACTCATGGTGCCGTAACTATGGGCTCAACGATCTCAAAGAAGCAGACAGACTTGCGCTCTACGTCACTTGGAGTGCTGTCGTCAATCCGGATGGAAATCTAATGCGACCTGCGATGTTGATGTCGAAAAACTGGATGAACAGCTTTTGGAGTTGGGACAACTGTTTTAACGCGTTGGCTATCTCCGGTATCCATCCACAACTGGCCTGGGACCAATTGATGCTTCCCTTTGAGTACCAGACACCCCACGGATCTGTTCCAGACACGATAAATGACTCTGAAATAACGTGGAACTTCGTAAAACCGCCTGTAGAGGGGTGGACACTCTCATGGATCATGGAGCGAATGGATTGGATCGGTTGTGAGGAACTTGGAGAAATTTACGAACCGCTTCAGCGGTGGACGAACTGGTGGTTCAACTACCGCGATGACGATGATGACGGAATTCCGCAGTACAACCACGGAAACGAGTGTGCGGATAACGCATCATGCTTTGGTCACGGTCTTCCGATTGAGGCACCAGGCCTTCCAGCTCTTCTTGTAATCCAAATGGAGGTGCTCGCTGACATCGCCGGCAAACTCGGTCGAAACGACAGTGCTACACGGTGGATTGACCGTGCCGACGACTTGCTAGACCGATTACTTGACCACTCTTGGACGGGAGATCGATTCATCGCCCCTCAGTCGGGTACCCACGAAATCAAAGAGGGAACACAGAGTCTTGTGAACGTTCGGCCGCTCATCCTCGGAGATCGGTTACCAAACGATATATGGGATTGTCTTGTCAACCGTCTTCGAGACAAGCATCTGACCCAGTACGGCTTGGCAAGTGAATCACCAGAAAGCCAATATTACAAGTCCGATGGCTATTGGTTGGGACCCATCTGGGCACCGGTGACGATGTTGATTACGGACGGTCTTCTACGTGGGGGCGAGACGGAACTAGCTACTGAGATCGCACATCGATTCTGCAGGACGGCGGCCGAGCATGGGATGGCTGAAAATTTCGATGCGCTGTCGGGGAACGGCCTGCGGGATCCAGCCCATACTTGGACAGCGAGCGTCTATCTCGTTCTTCGTCAGGAATTCAACCATGACTGATCAATCCTACAATAGTATCTATACTGATAGATATGGATTAACATACTCAAGGACGATCTTCAAGCCACGATAAATTCTAAAGAGAGATGGCAATGGGGCACAGCGTAGATAGTAATTTCTCTGACATAATTTTTAGTTCACTACAGTTTATATTCCACTGATGAATCGGATCGAAGCTGTCGTTGAGTGGTGTTCGGCGATCGGCGTGGATACGGCCGTCTTGCCGTACCTGAACGCAGCGTACTTCGACGGCGCCAAGGCGATCACAGAGATGGCTGCGCTTGATCTCTTGGTGGCGGAACTGGAGACTGTCGACCTGAAACTCGATGTCGGGTGAGTACGAGCCGTGGGCCGCGATCCCGTAGCATTCATCGAGTGGCACGCGGACCGAATCGGTCTTATCAATGTAAGAGACATTATCACCGCGACTCGAGCGCCGGTCGAAGTCGGGATAGGGGACGTAGACCTCAAGGCAATAGAGTCAGCGGTAAGTGACGCCGAATGTCCGTGGGTAATCTACGAGTACGATTCAACGGACGACCCGCTTGAGTAGTTGTCGTACGGCGCTGAATTTCTGTCGACGTGGAAGAAGGATTGACGGCGTGCCGAGCGACCGAGGGACAATATTTATAGGGCAACTTGGAGAACGAATGAAGCATGTGTGCCAAGCACACGGATACTGCCGAGACCGAAGAGGTCGTCGCTCGACACCGCAACGCAGCCAGCGAAGTCCTTCCCAACCACACCGGCCTGTACATCGGCGGTGAGTGGGTCACTGGAAATGCATCACCCCTTGAAGCGGTCGATCCGACGACCGGGGAGTGTCTGACAGAGGTATCGGCTGCCGCCGCCGCCGACGTCGACAGAGCTGTAAAAGTGGCCTCGAAAGCGTACGACGGGGAGTGGGGATCGACAACGGCTGAGGACAGACAGAGCGTCCTGCTCGAGATCGCAGACTGCGTAGAGGCCAATCTGGAGGACCTCGCGACACTCGAGACGCTGGACAACGGGAAACCCCTCGTGGAGTCTAGAGCGGACATGCGGACGGTAATCGATCAGTTCCGCTATTTCGCGGGCATCGTACAGTCTGACTCCGGTGCCGTATTGTCGGATGATCTGCGGATGGGCCACACGGTCCGAGAGCCGTACGGTATCGTCGGCCAGATCATCCCGTGGAACTTCCCGCTGTCTATGGCGTCATGGAAACTGGCGCCTGCGCTTGCAGCAGGAAACTGTAGCGTCCTAAAGCCCGCAGAGCAGACGCCGCTTTCGATTCTGAGGCTTATGGAACTCGTCGACGCCGTCGTACCCGACGGCGTGATCAACGTCGTTCCAGGCGACGGCAGGGAGGCCGGGGCGGCGCTGACCCAACACTCCGACGTTCGCAAACTCGCCTTTACCGGTTCGACGGCGGTCGGCAAAGAGATCATGCGGAACGCAGCCGACAACGTCGTCGACATAACCCTCGAACTCGGAGGGAAGAGCCCAGTCGTCGTTTTCCCAGACGCGGACTTGGACAAGGCCATCGAGGTGTTGAAATTCGCGATTTTCGCGAACGCGGGCGAATGCTGTACCGCCGGCTCTCGGCTGTTCGTACACGAGGAAATGGCAGAAAAGTTCCTCAATAGATTTGTCGAAACCGTCGAAGACCTCACGGTCGGAGATCCCCTGTTGGAGGGAACGGATATCGGGCCACAAATCAGCGACAGCGAGGTCAAAAAGACACTCGAATTCGTCGAGACCGCGGTCAAAGGAGGAGGGAACCTTATGACGGGCGGATCGTGTCCCTCCGGCCAGGTAGTGTCTGCGGGGAGCTACGTCGAACCGACCGTGATCGGGGACGTGCCGCACGACAACCCGGCCGTACAGGAGGAGATCTTCGGTCCGGTGCTCGCAACGTTCACGTGGACCAAATACGATGAGATGATGACTCTGGTGAACGATGTCGACTACGGACTCTCCGCGAGTGTCGTCACTCAGGATATCGACGAAGCGTACCAGGCAGCGCGCGATATCGAGGCCGGGTACGTGTGGATCAATCAACACCACGACGTCCCGTCCGGGCTTCCCTTCGGGGGTCACAAGCAGTCGGGAATCGGGCGTGAGTTGGCCGAGACAACGCTGGAACATTACCAGCAGACGAAAACAATCAACGTGGGCCTTTAAGCGTGATACGGAGTTGAAGCATCGACTGCACGACGATTCGTTTGTTGCGATCGAGGATAGATCATTGTTACAGCAACCGAGGGGAGTAGGATTTTGCCATTCGAATCAGGCTCAAGAAGCCATTAAATCGAGATGCTAATGAGCACGGAAAAGCCAGACAATGTTGATTTGATAATGGAAAATATCAAACCCATTCCGTTACGATAGTACTGATGTAACGACATCCGCTGAAATGGGTCGATTTCCCCGATAGCACGGCTATAATTTGGTGACTGCAAATCACTTTGGCGGGCTGTCCGCGGCATTCGATCAGACCCACCGGATCGAACAAACGACTGGCGGCGTAGGCCGTCCACAACAGGCGTCTTGCGAGGGTGGGTGTCGTGGACGACGGCGCGCTAAGCGGATTCTCGGAGAATTCGATCCGGTCCACCGACTCCCGATGATGGAACGAAACACCCTCTGGAAACGACGTATCGAACGTCAAACGAATGCTGACCGTACCGTCTCGGACACGGATTCGTCATCGGTCACCCCGACGGCATCCGAACTCTCTGGTGCGGAAGGCCCGTGCGGTCCCTCGGGAACGAACATCGAAGTGGCCCTCCCACAGAAGTGTACCGGAACAAACCCGGTACGTGTTCCCACTCACGCCCGCAACGTGAGCTGTTTGAGACTCGTAAGAGAAAGTACCGCTATCAAAATCACTGTGACGAAGACCAAGAAGAACACGCTGATGACGTTCACCATCGGGCTAAAGCCATACCGGATGAGACCCCACAGGTAGACAGGAAGCGTCTGCATCGCCGTATCGCGGACGAAGTACGTGTAGACGAACTCGTTGAACGAGATGGTAAACGCCAGCAGTCCACCGGCGATGATCCCAGGGAGAACGTTCGGCAGGGTGACCCGACGGAACGTCCGAAGCTCGCTCGCACCGAGGTCCATGGACGCTTCTTCGAGCGTCTGATCAAAATTGACGACCGTCGGAATGATAATCAGCGCGGCGAAGGGCACGGTTCGGATGACGTGAGCGATTACCACCGTCCCGTATCCGGCATCAATGTTTACGTTCCCAAAAAACAGCGTCATGGCGATCCCTGTTACGACGAGTGGGACTACGATCGGGAACGTGAGGAACATCTGGAAGAGACCCTTCCCCGGGAAGTCATACCTCGAAATCCCATAGGCAGAGAGAACCGAGACGAAGACGGTGATCGGTGTCGCGACGAGGCTTACCTTCAGTGATGTTAAGATGGCGCTTATCGCTTTGGTGTTGCTGAAGAACTCGATGTACCACTTTACCGTGTATGATTCGGGTGGGAACGAGAGTACGCCACTGCCCGCAAAGGACATCAGTACGACGACTCCGATCGGGAGCCAAATGAGTGCCAAGATGAGAACCATCAATGAGCGTCCTATCGTCTCGCCGTGTCTGTGTGCAATCCGCTCGACGAAGCTCAGAATTGTCACTCCAGGTCACCTCCACTCCTCGTGATCTGCCCGCCAGCACCGTACCACGCTCCGAGCGCGATGAGCGTGACGACGACAACCGTGACGACCATGCCGAGGGCCGATCCGAACGGCCAGTTGAACGCCGAGGTGAACTGCTGTTCGATAACCATCCCAATCATAAGGACGTTCGTTCCGCCAAGCAGTGCCGGGGTGATGAACGAACCGAACGACGGGATGGCAACGAGCACGATACCCGCGATGACGCCGTTTTTCGTGATCGGAAGTGTTACTCTGAAGAATGTTTTGATAGGGCCAGCGCCGAGATCCTTCGAGGCGTTGATGAGGCTATCGTCCATGTTCGTCAACGATGCATAAAATGGGAGGGTAGCCAGTGGAAGCCATACGTATGCGAGCCCCGCAAGCACCGCCGGGTGCGTGTACATGATCCCGCTCGTTTTGCCGGTCAGACCTAGTGTGAGCATCATGGTATCGAGGACACCGCCCTTCTGGAAGATGTTGATCAGTGCGTACATCCGGACGACGTAGTTGGTCCAAAACGGCAGGATGATCAACATGAGGATGAGCGTTGTTCGCTTCGAGAACCGCGCGATGCTGTACGCGAGGATATATCCTAGAACCACCACGATAGCGGTTGATTCCGCGGTCAATACCGCCGTCCGCCAGAGAATACTTATGTACAGATCCCCGGTAAAGATACGGATGTAATGGTCCAGAGAGAAGGCTGACGGCGGCATTTCTTCTAAGAGCGACATCCACAGCATCGACAGGAGGGGAAGAGCGAAAAACGTCACCAACACACCCACCGGCACCCCGATGAATAGACTCAATCGGAGCCACCGGTTCTCCCGGAAACACTTGACTACCGACACGATGTCCTCGCGACCGGAGACGGCGTTTCTCATATGCGGGTGACCTCGTGCTGTTCCTCGTCATACTCAAAGAGGTAGACATCCTCGGGGGGCCACGCGACCGACACTGCGTCGCCTAGTTCGTAGCTGCTGTCTGCGATGTTGGCGGTGAACGAACCATACTCAGTTTCGATTGTGTAGATGGTCTCCTCACCAGAGTACCCGCGGTTACGGACCGTTCCTTCCACGATGAACTGATCTTCGTCGGCGGATTCGACCACCGAGAGTCGCTTCGGGCGGACGCCCAGATAGATATCTGTACCGGGATTCAGCGAGACGGATTCTATTCGCTGCTTGGACGCGTGTGGAACTTCGAGCGACACCTGATCGGTTTCGATGGTCGCGGCGGTTCCGTTGCTGTCGACGACGGTCCCCGGCTGGAGGTTGATGTCACCGATGAAACCCGCCACAAACTTTGAGGCGGGGACGTCGTAGATCTCTTCGACTGTTCCAAGTTGCTCCATCTCACCGTCGTTGAGCACGAGCATACGGTCCGAGACTGCCATTGCGACCTCCTGGTCGTGCGTCACGTAGAGGAACGTAATCCCGGTTTCCTCTTGGATTCGCTGTAGCTCAAACTGCATGTGCTGGCGCAGTTTGCGATCCAACGACGCGAGCGGTTCGTCGAAGAGCACTATCTGGGGCTCGTTGACGATCGCGCGAGCGAGTGCGACCCGCTGTTGCTCACCACCGCTGAGCTGATCGGTGCTTCGGTCCTCGTATCCGCTCAGTTCGACTACGTCGAGCATCTCCGAGATCCGTTCTTTCCGCTCAGACTTTGGAACACCGTCTTCCTTTAGGCCGTACCCGATGTTTTCTGCGACGGTAAGGTGCGGAAACAGCGCGAGGCTCTGAAACACCATATTCACGTCCCGGTTGAACGGTGGAACGTCGTTCACCGGGGTGTCCTGGATGGCGATTTCACCAGAGGTTGGGGTTTCGAACCCGGCGACCATCCGGAGGATCGTCGATTTCCCCGAGCCGGATGGACCGAGAATGGAGACAAACTCACCGTCTTCGACCTGGAAAGAAACATTGTTTACAGCGACGAGACTATCGAACTCTTTGCGTAGGTTAGAGACTGTCAATATCGACATCGTTGTGTAGTGTGTGTTTTTCAAGCTGCTTTGACCTTTGTCCAGATCTCGTCGAATTTCTTCCGGAAGTCGTCCGGAAGGGGCTGGATGAACGTCGCCGAGTCTGACATCTTTTGCGGCCAACTGAGGAAATCGATCTTTTCGTTGGAAAGGTCGAGATGGTCGCCGATATTCTTGATCGGTGGGAGATACCCCATCGTAGTCACCTTTTTCGTGGCGTTCTGTGGTTTGCTACCCATGTCGGTCCACGCGACGGCCGCATTGGGGTTCGGAGCCCCCTTCGGGATGACGAACGTATCGTACGTGTACATGAATCCCTCCTTCGTGTTGGACATGTCCATGGAAATCCCCTTCTGGAAGCGTCCGTTGTAGGTTCGACCGTCCGTGTACACGGTCGCGACGATCTGTTCGTTCTCGAACATCTGTTGAACGGTCGAATGGTCCTTCCAGTACGTGACGTTCAGGTCCTTCTGTTGGATCAGCGCCTCCTCGATTTCCTTGAAGTCGTCCGGGTCGTTCGGATCTTGGCCCGTGTAGAGTGCCGCGATGCGGCAGGCGACTTCGCCCCAGTCCTGCATGCTCACCTTCCCTTTGAGATCCGATTGCCAGAGGACGTCCCACGAGCCGGGGTCGTCGTCGAAGTAGTCGGTGCTGTAGGTGAGCGGATGTGCCACTTGAGCCTCCGGAATGGCGTAGACCGCCCCATTGCGTTGGTAGTATTCTTCGGCGTCCGACTTCGCTAACTCGTTCAGCGCCGACCATCCGTCCATTCGGTCGATTGGAAGCGCATGGAGGAAATCGTTGTCCATTGACCGAACGACCCACGCGCTCGTGGCCGAGATACTGTCGATCTCGTCGTTTTCGGCTTCGAGTTTCGTGTACCACTTGCTGGGGTTCGAGTAGGCGGCAGTCGTCACCGACGTGTCGTACTGTCCCTCGAACTCCTCGACTGCCCAGTTCACCCATCCATCGTACCAGTTCCACACGTTGAGGTTTTGTTCCAGATTCTCCGGCGGAACGGACCCCGCGTCCACCGGTTTCGCCGGCAAATTCCTGCCACCATCACCCCCGCCGAGACAGCCAGCGAGGGAAATAGCGCCACCGGCGAGACCGTACTTGACAAGATTCCGTCTACTTAGCTCCATGGTATCGAATCCCACGTCTTACGGAATTCTGTCAAGTATTAATAAAACTTTTGTTAACAATGCTGAGGGATCAGGCGACGTGACGGGCTCTCTCACGTCGAGTTAACGCCGAGGAGCCGACGACATCATGCAGCCGTCCGCTTCGAACAGTCTGAAAGGAAGTCTGCGGTTGCTCGTCAGTCGACCACACGAACGTCGAGCACGGAGGGTCCGTCAGCGTCGACCGCCTCGTCCAACGCCGTTTCGAGCTTATCGCAGTCGGTGATTCGGCTCCCGGTGACTCCGTAGCTGACCGCGTTGGTGGCGAAATCGACGCCCGGGTGAAGATCCATACCGATAAACTCGTGATCATCATCGTCTCCGCCGAGAATCTTCAGCGCGTTGTCTTTTAGAATGCGATAGTTTTGGTTGTTCGAGATGACGACAGTCAGGTCGAGGTCGTATCGCGCCGCAGTGTACATTGAGTGAGGATAGTACAGATACGAGCCGTCGCCGAGGAGTCCGATTACGGGACGGTCGTCTTCCGCGAGGGCGGCACCGACAGCCGCGGGAAGGCCGTACCCTAGGCCGCCGGATTTGTTCCCGAACAATTGGCCGGGCTGGAGGTTCCACTCCGACAATAGAGCGTAACGCGTGGTGACGCTCTCGTCGACGATGTACGCATCTGGCACCGCTTTCTCCATCGTTTCGATCAATTCTGTCTTCGAGATATCATTTGCTCCAGCCGAGGGCGGTAGCTGCATATTCTTATCGACCCAATCGCAGACTTCCTCAGCCCGCTCGCGACGTGCCACTAACTGCTTATTGCTTACACGTCCGGAGACCCGACGCGTGAGGTCTTCGATGATCGGGCGCAGTGCGCCCGAGATGGCGACGTCGGCGGGTTCGTTCTTCGCGAGTTCCCAACTGTCATGGCCGATGTGGACGGCCGTCGCGCTAGACGGTACAAGCGGTTCGTCGTGGGCCAGTGTCGGTGTGTGCGTCGAACAACCGATGAGAACGACTGCGTCCGTCTCGTGGAGTGCCCTCGCTTCCGCGAACGACTCAGGCATATGCGAGACCCACAGCTCATGGTCCATCGGGAAGTTCACTTCCGTGGATAGAATCTCGCTGTGGACGCGTGCGCCGGTCTCCTCAGCCAGTTCGGTCACCGCTTTGACCGTGCGCTGACCATCACGGGCGATCTGATCGCCGACAACGAGCATCGGTTCGTCAGCCTCGGTCAGAATGTCGGCCGCCTGCGCGATCGCATGAGAGTCGCCGCGGCCGCCGTTCGGAACTCCGCCGAGCGGTTCGATAGGTGCGTCTGTCTCCTCAATCATCACGTCCATGGGAAGCGCGAGGAAGACCGGTCCCATCGGGGGCGCCAGTGCCACCTTGCATGCGCGACGAAGCATCGTGGGTAGTGATTCGACCGCCTTGACTTCGGCGCTCCACTTGGTGAATTGTTGGGTCATCTCCACGAGATTGCCGTACAGTATCGGCTCCTCGTGCTGATGGCACATACTGTGGGTGCCAGCGGTGACCACGACCGGTGCGCCGGAAACACTCGCGGCGTATAGATTCCCTAGACCGTGTGCCATTCCCGGGGCAACGTGGAGATTGACGACTCCGAGCGGATGCTCGGCGCCTCGTTGCCGTCGGGTACATGCGTATCCGGCAGCCATTCCCACGGCGATATCCTCCTGTAGCCCGAGGATGTAGTCGACCGAACTTCCTTCGAGGGCACTCATCACGGGCACTTCGGTTGTTCCGGGGTTCCCGAAGAGATATGGGATCTCATACGTCTCCAACACTTTGACAAATAGGTCCGCTCCAGTTCGTATCATGCTCTGACGTATCGGGATCAGTGTGAGCCTTCATTTATGTTCCGCTTGGGCAATCTTCGAATTTCGCGTATCGTCTTTTGGTTATCACAAATATTTATCCAGTGGTACGGGTATGTGGCATACATGGCCAAAGGCGGCAATCGGCGGCGGGTCAAGTCGGTCGATACAGCCTGCAAACTGATCCGTGCGATGCAAGAGCGGGGTTCAACGACTATCTCGGAGTTGAGTGAGGCGATTGACCTATCGGAGGGTTCCGTACACACACACTTGGCGACGCTGAAATCCCACGGACTCGTCGTGAAAAACGGGACCATCTACGAACTGGGGCCCCAGTTCGTCCCGCTTGGAGAGCGAGTAAAACACAACTCGAAGCTCTATCAGGCGGCGAAAAAGGAGGTCGATGGTATCGCGGACGAAACCGGCGAGTGCGTGCACCTTTTAATCGAGAACAACGGACAAGGAATTATTCTCTACGAATCATTCGGAAAGAGGGCAGTTGGAACAAAGTTCCACTCTCGATCCCGAGAGATGCCAGCGGAGTATCTCCACTGCCGCGCGTCGGGAAAGGCCATCCTCGCGTACCTTTCAGCCAGCCGCGTACACGACATCATCGATAAATATGGGCTCAAGGAGATGACAGAGGAGACGATCACGGACTGCGAGGAACTCTTCGACGAACTGGCCGCCACACGCTCGTGCGGGTACGCGTTGAACGATGAGGAGGAACTGCGCGGTGTACGCGCGGTGGGAGTTCCAATACTGGACGACGAGGAGAAACCGCTTGGCGCAATCAGCCTCTCAGCACCTCGAAGCCGGCTGGACGGAGAGGCCTTCACCGACGAGATTCCCAAGCTTTTGATAAGCACGGCCAATGTTATCGAAATAAACTATCAGACGGACGATCTGGACATCAACTAATTCATGGCAAATGCTTAAGTGGGGTCCTTTTGAGTGTCTTTTCATGGCAAGTGAGCTGAGCGCACAGCTATACGTCGACGGTAATTGGTGCAGTTCGAGCGGCGACTCCGAGATCATCAGCCGGAATCCGGCGGCACCGAACGAAGAGGTAGCCACGTTTCCGGCCGCAACGGTCACTGACACCGAAGATGCGATCTCGGCGTCAGTCGCTGCGCAGGACGAGTGGGCCGCGGTGTCCAGTCACGAACGGGGATCGTATCTGCGGGACGCGGTTCGGATTATCGAGGACGAAAGGGAGTTTCTCAGCCGATTAATCGTCGATGAGGCAGGCAAGACGATTGGTGGAAGTCAGGGTGAGATCCAGCGAACGATCGATCTCCTGGAGTACTATGCACAGGTCGCACGCGACTACGGCGGTACCGCACCCCCGAGCGCGACCGACGGGACAGTCCTGTTCACGAAGCGTGAGCCGTTAGGGACCGCGGGAATCATCACGCCGTGGAATTTTCCGATTGCGATCCCGACATGGAAGATCGTTCCCGCTCTCGTGAGTGGGAACACGGTCGTCTTTAAGCCCGCCTCGCTCTCACCGACAATCGCGTCTCGGCTCGTCGACGTGTTTGACCGGGTCGGGCTCCCGGATGGTGTCTTGAACTTCGTTCCCGGATCCGGAAGCACAGTCGGCGACGCAATAGCGACGAGTCAGAATATCGATGTGCTTTCGTTCACCGGCAGCACCGCGGTGGGCGAGGCTGTGAAGAGGGCTGCAGGCGAGACAGGCGCACGGGTACAGTGTGAGATGGGCGGGAAAAACCCGATCATCGTCGACGAAAGCTGTGACCTCGATCTGGCTGTCGATTTGACGATAAGCGGCGCCTACAGTCTGGCGGGACAGGCCTGCACGGCCGCGAGTCGAGCGATCGTGTTGGAGGGAGCCTACGACGAGTACGTCGCCGCCCTCAAACAGCGCGTTGAGCATCTCATCGTCGGAGAACCGGGGGACGAAACAACGGATATGGGTCCGAAAGCATCCGCAGGCGGATTGCAGGAGGATCTCGACTACATCGAAGCGGGCGAAGGTGAGGGTGCGACGCTCCTGGCGGGAGGGTCGGCACTCGACCGCGAGGGGCACTTCATCGAGCCGACGGTCTTCGTCGACGTCGACTCGGAAATGAAGATCGCGCAAGAGGAGATCTTCGGTCCGATCCTATCGGTTCTCTCGGTCTCGAGCTTCGACGAGGCGGTTCGAGTCGCAAACGACGTGCAGTACGGACTGACTGCCGCCATCTGTACTGACCGACTTCACCACGCGATGTCTTTTATCGATGACATCGAGACAGGTGTCGTGAAGGTCAACCAGAAACCCGGCGGAGTCGAATACCAGATGCCGTTCGGTGGACGGAAGCGTTCGAGCACGGAGACGTTCAAAGAGCAGGGACGCGAGGCTCTGGAGTTTTTCACACATCAAAAGGCAATCTATCTCACCGATGGGCACGTCTGAGACGCCGCGAGGGGTCTTCAGGCGTCTCTCGTGAGTGGACGGACGAAACACCCGACCAGACGCAACGTTTTTGCACCTTGTCGACACACCACAATAGCATGGGTACAAACTCGCTTACGGCGGCGTACGATGAAGAGCTAAAGCGTTTCGTCGAGAGATTCCTCCGGTTTGAATCGAGCAGCGGTCGCGAAAAGCAGGCACAGGAATGGTTCGAAGAGCAACTCGAAGCGCTTGGGTTCAAGACGTACCGGTGGGAGGTCGGTGCGGAGCAGCTCGCTTCGCTTCCGTCGTTCCCATCGGCTGACGAAATAGATGCCACGGACCGACCCAGCGTGGCGGGCGTGCTTGAATTTGGTGACCCGGAAGCTGGTCCCACAATGGTTCTCAACGGACACGTCGACGTAGTGCCTGCCACCGACGCCTCTTGGGAGACGGATCCATTCGAACCGCACTGGGACGGCGAGAAACTGCACGCGCGGGGAGCGGCAGACATGAAGACGAACCTTGCGTTACTCGTTTTCGTCGCGAAGTATCTCCATGATGAGTACGCCGATGAAATCGACGGGCGAGTGGTCGTCGAAAGCGTCACGGGCGAGGAGGAAGGTGGGATCGGAGCACCCGCGGCGGCGCTGTCTAACCCCTACCCGTTCGACCGAGACGCGGCAATCATCACGGAGCCCACCGACCGACGAGTCGTGACGGCGACGGCGGGCGTGTTAATGAAAGAGCTGACCGTTTCTGGACGCTCGGCGCACGCTGCGACCCGGTGGCGCGGTGAGTCCGTGCTTCCACATTTCAATCGCATCCATCGAGCGTTCGAAGAACTCGAACGGGAGCGCCACGAGCGGATCGCGCACTCGCTGTACGACTACCCAGTGAACTGGCCGATGAACGTCGGTGTCGTCGACGCGGGCGACTGGGCCTCGAACGTACCGGCGCGTCTGACGGCGCAGATTCGGATTGGGTTCGCCCCGTCGGAGACGCTCGAAACCGTGGAGGCGAAGTACGAGGAGCGCCTTCAGAGTGTCGTCGCGGACAGTGAGTGGCTAACGGACCATCCGCCGACATTTGAACGGCGGGCCATTCACTTTGAACCCTCCGAACTCGAAGCGGACAGTCCGATCGTCCAGCGACTCCAGTCGGCCATGCTCGACCACGGCATCGAAGAGACGGAACCGATCGGGAAAACCTACAGCTCCGATTCTCGTTTCTACATCGCAGAGGGGATTCCAACGGTCATTTTCGGTCCGGGGACGATCGATCAAGCGCACTTCCCCAACGAGTTCATTCGCTGGTCGGATGTCCAGCAGGCGGGCGACGTGCTTGTCGACACCTGTAAGGCGTATCTACAGGACCCCGGCTCGACCCCCGAACGCTCGGAGTGAGCCCACGTCGGCCGCTCGGCTGCCAGTCCGTCCGCCCGGTTTCCCCCGCCCACGATCGAGTACGCTGACCGACGGATTTATTGTGACACTCGTAATCACACCAGTATATGGGCTCGCAACCAGCTCAGTTTATGCCAGCGGTATCGAGATTCATCGGAGAGGACACACCGTGTCTCATCGAGGGAGACGGTGCGATCCTCAAAGACGACGAAGGAAACGAGTACATCGACTTCTTCGCACAGCACGCCGCGATGTCTCACGGCTACTCGCATCCGAAGGTGGTCGACGCCGTGACAGAGCAGGTCGAGAAGCTGAACTTCAGTGCGTACGACTTCCCGACTGAGCCGAGCCGCCGACTCACGAACCGGTTTGCTGACGTCGCCCCTGGCGACCTCGAACGGTCGTACTTCGTCAACTCCGGATCGGAGGCCGTAGAGGTCGCGCTGACGCTCGCCCGGCGGGCGACGGGCAACCACGAGTTCGTCGCCCTGGGTGAGGCGTTTCACGGGCGCACCTATGGTGCTCGCTCGCTCGTTGGGTGGTCCGGCTATCGAGACGGCTTCGGGCCGTTTCTGCCGTCTGTAACTCACATCCCATCGTACAACTGCGATTCGTTCCCCGGCAGCGCGGAGCCGGAAACCGGAGCCGAGTACGCAGAACTGCTCGAATATGCGCTCGAATACGAGACGGGCGACGTCGCCGCATTCATCGCTGAACCGATGTTGGGAACAGCGGGAAACATCCCTGCTCCAGCAGGATATTTCCAGCGAATCCGAGAGATTTGCGACGAATACGATATCCTATTCATCGCCGACGAGGTCATCACCGGGTTCGGCCGCACCGGAAAGCCGTTCGGTATCCAACACTACGATGTCACACCGGACATTATGACGACAGCGAAGGCGATCGGCGGCGGAATGCCAATCGGGGCGACGATCGCAACCTCCGAGGTGGCCGACGCCTTCGAGAGCATGGATTACTTCTCGACATTCGGCGGAAACCCGGTCTCGACTACGGCAGCGGCCGCGAGCATCGACGTAATGGTGGAGGAGAAACTCGCGGAGCAGGCCGCCAAACTGGGCGACAGCTTCGTGGACCGCCTCCGAACGCTACAGAGCGACTATCCGTTCGTTGGCGAAATCAGAGGCAAGGGGCTGATGATCGGGGTCGAACTCGTCGATGAGGACGGAGCGCCGCTCAAAAAAGAGCACAGTCTCACCCTGCGGCGTGACGCCATCGAGCGAGGTCTCATCCTGCCCGCTGGACAGGGCTGGGAAGGCAACGTCATTCGTATCAACCCGCCGCTCGTCATCTCCGAAGACGAACTTGACCGAGGTATCGACATCATGGATGAGTGCTTTGAGGAACTCACTACCCGCCTCGACTGATCGAAAGACGGTGACCGACCCAGAGCCCGCCTCAGCCGATCGGAAATTCCCGGTAGCCGCATGTCGTGCTGCTAAGGGGGAAATGGACGCCGCCAGAGGATACTGGCGCTGTCAGTCATGGCGATACATCCCGAACCACGCGTCGGACTGAAGTGGGCCTCGTCGTGTCCAGAAGCGCCGCGTTCGCATTATTCGCCGAGCAGTTCAAGGACCGATTCGACGGCCGACGAATCCGATCCAGTGGCACGGAACTCACAGCCGATATAGCCGTCGTAGCCAGCGTCCGCGAGACTCCCGATGATTCGTTCGTAGTTCAGTTCGCCCGTCCCGGGCTCGTTGCGTCCGGGGACGTCTGCAACGTGGACATGTCCGATCCGGTCGAGATTTGTCCGCATCGTGTCGATGATGTTGCCCTCCGTGATTTGCTGGTGGTAGACATCATAAAGCAGTCTCACCCGCGGGCTATCTAACTCGTCGACCACGTCAAACCCCGTCTTCGACCGACTGAGAAACGCTTCTGGGTGATCGATGGCGGTGTTGAGTGGTTCGAGAAGGAGCGTAACGCCCGCTTCCTCGGCGGCGGGTGCGACCGTGTTGAGGGTGTCGACGACGTTGTCGTACTGCGTCTGCCACCCTCGGGACTCACACTCCGGCCCGGACGTTACGATGAGGTTCTCACAGCCAACTGCCGTTGCAGTCTCGATCGTCGACCGCAATTCATCGACCGTGTGGTCCCGAGCGTCGGGGTCCGTGAGACCGGTCGTACAGCCAACCATGCCAACGAACGCGAGATCGTTCGTCGCGGTTCGCTCGCGGACCTCCCGAAGGGGTCGGTCCGACGGTTCCCAGAACTCGACGCCGCCGACGCCGAGCTCGGCGCAGCGGTCGATCCGATCGACGAACGGGTCGTCGGTAAAGAGCGTGTCCAAACACACTGAAAGGGTAGGAAAGTTTGTCATAGCAGGTCGTCAGGGTTCTCTGCGGCGGCGAGGTATATAGAACTCACGTCTGAGAGAAGTACCCAAAACGTTATACCGAGATGAATAGTCGATTAGCCCGTATGTCAGTCCGGACTGCCTTTATCGGAGCAGGCGGTATAGCGTCGGTACACCTGTCAAACATCGAAGCGTCTGACCTCGGCGACGTCGTGGCGATCTGTGACATCGATCCGTCCGTGGCCGAAAGCACAGCAGAGACGCACGCTGCCGCCGCGTTTACCGACGCGAAAGCGCTGTTCGAGGAGGCGGAGTTTGACGCGGTGATCGTCTCGATTCCGCCGTTCGCCCACGGCGAGGCCGAGCGGCTTGCAGCGAAGCACGAAACCCACCTATTCGTCGAGAAGCCGCTTGGTCTCGACCGGACGCCCGCGGAGACCATCGACGCCGCGGTCACCGAGGCGGGCGTCATTACGCAGGTCGGTCACATGAATCGATACGCCGACATCGTCGAGAGAGCGGTCGAGCTAATTGACGGTCGACAGGTTTCCCTCGTCAACGGACACTGGTACGACGGCGTGGCAGACGCCGCATGGTGGCGGAAGAAAGCGCAGTCGGGCGGACAGGTGGTCGAGCAGTCGACGCATGTCTTTGACCTCGTGCGATATTTCGCGGGGGACGTAGACGAACTTCACGCGTACGGTGAAAAGCAAGTAGTCGGGGACCGAATCGACTTTGAGGACTCGGTCGTCGCGACGATGCATCATGAAACGGGCGCGGTGAGCCACGTCGCAACGAGCTGTGCGTCGCCTCGATACCGCACCGCGGTGGACGTCATCGGCGACGGCTTCGACTTGCAGCTAAACTTCAACGAGAACCGCTTGACGGGCGTCGTCAACCAGCAGGACGTAGCATACGAGGGGAACGGCGAGAAGTACCGAAACGAACTGGAAGCGTTTCTGACCGCCGTCTCGAACGACGAGCGGTCGCTAGTTCGATCGCCCTATTCGGACGCCATAAAGACGTTCGAGGCGACGCTCGACGTCTATGAGGCGATCGCCGATAAGACACCTGTCGAAGCCAAGCGCTGAACTGGACGCTGTCCGGAAGCGAAACGGACGCCAAAAATTTTAGATATCGTTGTCGTGTTAAAATAATGAATGACAAATTCAAACTGTCTTTCTTGTCCGAGTCCAGAGCGCCCGCGTGTGCGATGATAGAAGACCTGAGTACGCCCGCCTGGTTAGAACGACTTCGCGACGTTTCGGGAAACGGGAGTTTCCGATCACCACTTGGGCGACGGCGCGGTCCGTATCGAGGGACGAATGCTTCGTATCGATTCGATCCGTTTTTTCGCGAGTTCCGTAGCAACGTGTTGTGGCGGACGTCCCTGACGTTCCGCACATCTACCGACTTCGCACATCTGATTTTTGATACGCCGTAGGTATTCGAGCACGCGCTGATGGCTGTACCCCCCCTGGCGGAGGAGGTCTGTGTGCTCGATGATGGTCCCCGAACTCGCGAGGAAGTCGGGGGCATGGAGGACGCCCGCGTCGGCGAGCCGAACGGCATCCAGAGGGGAGTCGAACTGGTTGTTCGCCGGGCCACAGACGATCTCACAATCAAGTCGCGGGATGGTATCGGCGTTCAAGACGCCCCCAAGTGCCGCGGGGACGAACACGTCGCAGTCGACGGCGTGTACCGACTTTGGATCCACCGCACCGACGTGCAACTCGTCGGTGAGACGGTCAACCCGTTCTCGGTCAATATCGGCGATCGTCACCTGTGCACCCTGTCGAGAGAGATACCGGACGACGTGTTCCCCCATCTCACCGATGCCCTGAACCGCGACGTGGCGGTCGCCGAGGTCGTCGGAGCCGAAGACCAACTCACAACAACCTGCCATCGCATTGATTACACCAAGGCCGCCTGCGTGAAAGAAGTCGTCGGTCGGTCGGGGAAACTGTTCCGGCAACCCGGTCACGTACTCCGTCTCCTGACTCATCCACCGGAGACACTCTTTGTCGGTTCCGATGTCGCTGCCGGTGATGAACCGTCCGTCGAAGCTATCGACCACGCGCGCGTACGACCGATACAGCGCTTCGCTTCGCTGCTTTCCGGAATCTACCCAGATGACTCCCTTGGCCCCGCCCATGTCGATTCCGGCTAGAGCGTACTTGTAGGTCATTGCCTTGGCGAGACGTAGTACGTCCTCAAGTGCGTCCTCCTCGGACGCGTACGCGTACCGCCTCGTACCGCCGCCCGCGGGGCCGAGCCGAGTGTCGTGTAGCGCAATGATTCCATTCAGTCCGACCTTCTCGTCGCGGAAGAACCGGACTTCGCTGGCGTCATACTCCGAGAGTAAATCTGTCGTCGAAGTCATGTAGACATTAGCTCACAAGGGAGGAGGTTATATATTCTTATTCAACCGTTCAGAGGCCACAGCGAGACTTGATCGGGCGAGCTCGCATCGTAATGTATTAGTTTCAGTTTTGTGTTTCTATCATGTGATTCGAGCTTACACGCCCGAAACGGACAGCAATGCACTATGGGAATTGAAACGGCAGTTCGAGTTGGAACTCGGCGGCAACACGGGGGGAGAGGAAAAATCGACCAAGTACCGGGATAAGGTTGATGAGGTGTATCGAGACCGCTATCTGGACTGGGCGGAGAGGTGTGTCGAGTCTGATCCCGGATGTATCAGTATCGCCGAGGAAGGCGACAGCGTCGTTGGATACGCGTTCGTGCTCCCGGAGAATCTTGCGATGATCTGGGACGCTGCGGTCCTCAACGAAATTTTCATAGCAAAATCACACCGTGGGACCGGGATCGCCGATGATCTGATGCAGCGCGTCCTCGGAACGGCCAAAGAACAGGACCTCCCCTTGGATCGGTTGCTGTTGGACGTGGATAGTGATAACGGGCGTGCTCAGGCGTTTTACAACCGATACGGGTTCGAAAAGTGGGGTGACCTGGTCGCTCAGTCACTTTAGTCGTGGCCGGTTTCTTGCCCGATACGGTTCGGCGGCCGACTTTGGAGTCAGCGCGACGCATAGTTTTGCGAGGGCAAAATATTCACCGGGAATATCTCTTGTTTCGTGGTACCTAACACTCCAAATTACAGTACTGTGTATGTAATATCCTGTCTCGAATTTTTGCCATTAGCAAAAGTGTTGGTCGGTCCGGTGGTTCCTCGACCGAGTCCCAACACGACTTGGCTAGCAACTACCCACCGGTCCACTGTCAGATTCCGAAGTCGCTTTCGGACAGAACTGATTCGACGTGCCCGAACAGTCGCTCGTAACGCTAGATATGGCGCTCAACGCTGGTACAACGAGGAAATCTAGCACCGTCGATCACTCGTCGAGTGATTTCTCTTCGTGTTGAAGCATCGGTTTGGAGATACGTTACGGGCGAGGACGTGGTTTGGGCAGTTCAGAATCCTCGTCCTATAGTTCGACATCAGAAACATCGAGCAAGCCGTCAAGACCCAATATTAGTGTTCTCCTGCGTCTAAACAAGGCACCCCTCTCTACCTTGTTCTGTCGTCTGAATTCATTCGGATTGTCCTCTCAATGGCGCGTTCGATGTTTTGTACTGCCGATTCCATAACAAGTTCTCGGAATTATCCGAACCAAGTTCTTGACCACAACGCCTCGCTGTATTGACGGTGCAATCCGAAACTCACTGAATCAGCGTTCGAGTGCTGGTTATTTGCCTGATCAATGATGAGTAAATTTCCCGCTCAGTGCTGTAAACCTGGGTCGCGCTGTAAAATCGTCGGCGTGATACCTTCTGCACACAACTTCGTGCGAAGACTCTCCCGGTCGTATCCTTTCTTGGCCGCCACGGTTGTCGAATTGTCGACATTCCGCACCAACACATGTTTGTCGGCCTGTGTCGTGTTGTTCTATCATTATCTATAATATATATAATCAAATCGATTCGCAGTCGATGAGCAGTGTGGTTTTCACCGTCTCGAACGTGTAGCTTGTCCGTTTCGCGTAGTGCTGGCTAGCTTGGCTACGATCCACGCCCGTTTCGTTGATTGCCTGCACATCTCCGAGTTCGTACAGTTCGACTGATGTGTCGAGCATCGCTCGCTACCGCTTCATTGGAACTTTTGGCATTCTGGCACACACTGTCGGGAATCACCCAATCAGCACAACCGACTTTTCTGGACCAATTTACCGAAAATGGATCGCCAGAGACGGCTTTTTTAGGAGCAATACAAGCGTCTCTGTGAAACTGGAGGTCTTGGTTTGTACACCTCAATCCTCTCCTGTCCAGCTCTTATCAGATTTGATATGTATATGAAGATACTAGTATGGCCATACTAGTGACACGCTCCTCAGACTGAGCGAGTCTCTTCCTCTAATCAATGCCCAGAGGGAGTATCCGGCACAGTGATTGTGACTGTTAGAAGATTGACTTCGCGACCGCCCGTTGAGCGAACACGCGCGGATGTAACAGATAGCATATTAATTCCAATGTAGAACTATAGTATAAAATTGTATCGAATGGATTTTTGACTATGTCAAATTTAGGTAGAGCGGGTAGATACACTGGTTAGATCCTTTGTCTATTTCTACGCACTGACCTACTAGATGGAGTCACGACTGACTAAAGCACATATTCTGCTAGTTCAGCATGGTGGCTGTATCCGGGGTTAACAGCGTGTCATTATTGAATCGACGCGCACCTCCGGGGTTGGTGATAGAGGATAGTCTACAACTTTTTCATATCCATCATCAGTGATGACGACGAGATCTTCAAGTCGGACCCCACCGCGCGATGGATCGTATAAGCCTGGTTCAATTGTGACAATGTTACCCTTATTAAGATATCGATCGCCAGAAAAGAAAGGAGGTTCGTGGAGTCGTGTTCCGATACCGTGACCAGTTCCGTGGTAGAGCCCAACGTCGACATCGCCTGTTTCGTAGCCGTGCGATTCTATACTATCACAAATGCGTCGGTGGACGCTATTTGCCTTGATACCGGGGCCCTCAGCGATGCGTTCAAGACCTGCCTTGAGTGCCTCGGAGACTATTGCGTACACCTCACGTTCCCACTCCTGAAGGATTCCTGGAACAAAGGTCCGAGTCATGTCACCATAATATCCGCCTGAATCTTGGGGAGCAATATCGATGAGAACCGTCCTATCAGGCCGGATTAGATCGTCACCATTGTAATGTAGTTCAGCGCAGGATGGTCCCGATCCAACAACAGTGTTATTGGCATCGGTCACACCGAGCCTTGCGAGGTGAGCGTTTATTTCTCTCCGTAGCCGGTCGGTAGTTAATGGCTTGCACTTCCATATGAGTTCATTTTCTGAAATTGTCGCGGAGGCGAGGATGCTTTCCGCTCGTGCCATCGCAGACTCGGTGATGCGCTCAATAGCAGCGATCCGCTTGCGCTCGTTCGGGGTCTTGATTGACCGAGTGGGCCAGAGATTTGATCCAGTCTTAATTTTATATTGAGAGTCGGCGAGTTCGTGATAGACGGCGTAGGTCGTGCTGTCCGGAATCAGTATTTGTCGGACATTCCCAACCATGTCGAGAACTTCAAACGCTCTGTTTACGGCAGATGTTCTTTCTGATCTTTGGAGTTCAATGATCTTGTCTCCGACAAACTCTCGCTGTGCCTGCGCTTCAAAAGAGTCCGGGACACAGAGAATCGCTTCATTGTCGGCAAACACGAACGCATAGTCGCGGTCTGGTCCGTTGAACGCGGAGAGATACCTGAGCGTGTCGTCCCTATTGTCGCCGATATGGACATACGCTTCTGCCTTGTGTGTCATTAGTTCGTTCGCAAGGTGCTGATAGACATGGGACATTGACTCCGTCTCCACCATATTATGAGTATCGTTAATCTGCTTGAACAAGAACCTATTGATGAAATCTTGTGCTTTTGTACTATTTATAGCATATTATGTGGTATTTGGTGTTCTTTAGCTATCTCTAAGCTCTATTGGGAATAATAGACTTCTCACTACCGCAGTAAGAAGTCGATATTTAGCGTACGAGTATTTCCAATACTATAGATCAGTTGAAACTGTTCCTCAAAACGGAACACTCTCCTGATGAAATATTACGTGTGAGGTTGGATACTACATATGGAATTTTTATCACACCCACTCAATAGAATACATATAGATTTACTGTCCTACAAAGTGATTCTGCTGACTAATTAACCTGTGTGGGGGAATAACCGGTAGTGCGAGCTCGTTATTACAAGCGTACGTTTGTAAGGGCATACTATGATGTTCTCTAACAACATCCGACAGAGAGTTCTTTGTACATTTCCCGTTCCTGAGAACGGAACAAGTGAGCGTTCTTTTTAGACTCTTGACGCATCAGCTGATGATCCGAGACGATAAACCGGCACTCCATATTGTGAGTGTATACGCTGCCTTATTCTGGTATTGTTGTTCCGCTCTCAAGAACAGGTTAATGGATAGAGGCTAATAGCAACATTCCATACTTTCGTACCATCTATATTCCATTTCACGGACCTAACTCTCTAGTGAGTGAGATATTCAGATAACAACTGACTTAGCGTCCGAGGACCGCACGTGCGGCGAATAGTAAATTCTCTTTGCGTTCCGTCAAGCGACGATAGAAGTACGAGGGCCACTTCGAGCCGTAGGGGACATATTGCCATGTGTCGTAGGTCTTTGCGAGATTTCGCTGAGCATCTTCACGAACGCCCATGAGCATCTGGTACTCGAAGTCAGTATTATACTCCATATGAAGATCAGTTGCAAGTGAGATCATTTGAGGATCGTGACTACCAACAGCGATGCCGTTGTCGAACTCGCAGAACATCAATTCAAGGAGTTCTCGGTACTGCTCGTTCACGTATGCTTTGTCTGTGTATGCTATCGACGCTGGCTCGTTGTAGGCACCCTTAACGAGTCGAACTTTCACCGGGACATCAGCCAGACGCTGCAGATCATCCCTGGTTCGTTTCAGATTCGCCTGTACACAGACTCCAATACAGTTGTCCTGCATACCTGCAACCGACTCAACGGCATCAAGCGTTATATCCGTCGTTGTATGGTCTTCCATATCAACCCACAAAAATACATCTTGGGTAGTAGCCTTGTTCGTGATTCGATGAAGATTGTCGACAAAGACTGATGGTTCTACGTCGATACCGATCTGTGACGGTTTAACTGAGACACACGCATCAAGGTCAGTGTCGGCAATATCATGAATAAGTTCAACGTAAGCATCGACATCCTCATCGGCAGATGGACGTTCATCGTAGTGTTCTCCAAGAAGATTTAGAATAGCACCGAGTCCATCTCTATTTATATTACGGGTATATTCGAATGCGTCTGTTGTGGACGTTCCTGCAATAAATCTACTGGCTATTGGTGGTATCATCGCGTGTGTGTTGCTATTCAGGTTCGTTAAGATAAATATTCACAATCTAATCCATAGTTAGTCGTGAAGGTGACAGGCACACCTGTGATTCGGTTTGATCTTGTCAGATTCTGGAGTTTTCGTCTCACAGATGTCGCCGATATACTTCGGACAACGAGTGTGGAAGCGACATCCTGATGGTGGCGATTCGGGACTGGGAACATCTCCTTTTAGTATGATCCGATCCTCGCTCGACTGGGTAGCTGCTCGTGGGACAGCCGAAAGCAATGATTGTGTATAGGGATGTTGTGGATCGGAGAACAGACTTTCAGTCGGTGCTACCTCGACCAGCTCGCCAAGATACATCACTGCTACACGGTCGCAAATATGTTTGACGACGCTCAAGTCATGGCTCACGAATAGATAGGTCAAGTCGTAGGTTTCCTGCAAATCATCCATGAGGTTTAGAATCTTCGCCTGCACGCTCACATCGAGTGCACTCGTTGGTTCGTCTGCAACCACGAGCTTCGGGTTCACACTCAGTGCGCGGGCGATAGCAATACGCTGCTGTTGTCCACCGGAGAACTCGTGTGGTGTTCGACGAAGGTGACTTTTGTTCAGGCCAACCTCTTCTATGAGATCTAACGTTCTCGACTTACGTTTCTCTCGCGACCAGTCTGTCAGCGATTTCATTGGCTCCTGAATGAGTTCCGCGACGGTCATTCTCGGATTGAGACAGGAAGCAGGATCTTGAAATACGATCTGAATATTCTGTCGGACACTCCGAAGTTCGGACCGTGATACCGCTGTAATATCATCGCCGAGAAAGTTAATTCGACCGTCCGTTGGGTCATGTAATCGAAGGATAGTCTTTCCGAGCGTCGATTTTCCACAACCAGACTCACCGACAAGGCCGAGCGTCTCGCCGGATTTGAGGCTGAAATTCACTCCATCAACCGCTTTTACGTCTGATATTCTCCGCTTCAGGAGACCACCTGTGACGGGAAAATACTTCTTTAGATTCTCTACCTTGAGTATGATCTCATCCTCACGTTCGGTATTTTGACAGTCTTGTACGCTCATGCGTCATCTGGTGATTTGTCGATGTCATCGCTGACGGTCGGTGCGGGAGTTTGCCATGGAGGCGTCGCCTTACTCGTTTCGGTGTAAAGGTGACAGGCCACGTCGTGATCGACACCACAGGAGGTTAATTTGGGATCGTATTTGTTACACACATCGCCGATATACTGGGGACAGCGAGAAGCGAACCGACACCCCGTTGGTGGATCATGGAGATCTGGAACGATTCCATCTATGGTTGGCAGTCGATCTGCGTCCTTCTCTAATGTTGGAATACTCTCAGCGAGTGCCCGACTGTATGGATGAAGTGGGTTCTCGAACAATTGATTAATAGAGCAACTCTCGGCGACGGTTCCAGCATACATCACAGCAACTCGGTCCGCAATATCGCTGACGACGCCGAGGTCGTGACTGATAAACAGAACACTCATGTCGAACCTATCCTGAAGGTCTTGGAGCAGTTCCATTATCTGCGCCTGTATCGTTACATCAAGTGCAGTTGTCGGCTCGTCGGCAATCAGGAGCTTCGGTTCAGTGACGAGCGCCATCGCGATAACAACACGCTGGCGCATTCCTCCAGATAGTTCGTTCGGATACTGGTTCATTAACCGATCTGGATCGGCGAGTCCGCACGCGTCAAGCATCTCAACTGCGCGGCTTCGACCTTCGACCTTCGAGCAATCTGTATGTGCTAACAGCGGTTCCATCAGCTGATGACCAATGGTCAGGACCGGATTTAACGAGGTCATCGGGTCTTGGTATATCATAGAAAGATCGTTACCACGAATGTGGTCCATCTCTTTCCGCGGGAGGTTGAGCAAGTTCTGTCCATCGTATTCGATTTTTCCAGCAACTATTTCCGCGGGGGGCGACTGCAGAAGTCCCATTATCGAGAGTGCGGTTACACTTTTACCGCAACCGCTCTCGCCGATGACTCCGAGTACCTCGTTGTGCCCGATATCCATTGAAATGCCATCCAACGCCTCGACAGTTCCAATCTCTGTGTGAAAGTGCACCTGTAAATCTTGAATATCGAGTAGTGTGTCAGTCATATCAATTTCTCGCTTGCTTTGGATCGAGCGCGTCACGCAGCCCGTCTCCGAAGGCATTGAAGCCGATGACCGTAAACATAATTGCTAATCCTGGGAACGTGGCGATCCACCACGCACTGTCGATGTCTCCGCGTCCCGCGGAAATGAGTGCTCCCCACTCGGGTTTCGGGGGTTGGACACCCATCCCAAGAAATGAGAGCGCAGCACTCCAGAGAACGACTGTCGGGATCGTAAGCGTCGCGTAAACGATGATGCTCGACGCAGCGTTCGGTAAGAGATACCGAAGTATTACTCTGATATCACTCACGCCCGCAGCATGTGCCGCATCGATATATTCCTCTTCCATGATGCTCTTTACGTCTCCACGAACCAACCGCGCGAACCCGCGCCAGCCGACGAGGCTGACAGCAATAACAAGTGGGAGAAGCCCCCCACCGAGCGTTCCTGCGATGGCGAGCGCGAGAACTATCGCTGGTATTGAGAGACTGATATCAACAAGTCGCATAATGAACGACTCGACATATCCCCCGTAGTATCCTGCGATGAGTCCGAGTGAAATACCAATGAGCATCTGTATTCCGACGATGACAACGCCGAGGAAGACGGTGTACTGGGAACCGTAGACGACGCGTGAGAAGACATCTCGTCCATATGCGTCAGTCCCAAAGGGATGTTCAAGACTCGGTGGCTGTTTTAGCGCGTCGTAGTGCTGTGCACTCGGGGAATTTGGTGCGATAAAGGGAGCGAACAGAGCAACGATGATAAGAAGTACTACAATGCACATGCCGAAAATGGCGAATCGATTCTGTCCGAGACGTCGGAGAATGACTCTCCAACGGGCGTCAACGCCTAATTCCGTGGAACCTGACCCCGTACTGTCAGAGGAGTGGCTACGTCCAGTGGCCATCACGTCCTACATAGCAAGTATCTATTGTTAAGGTTTCGCACTCGAACGTGTATATTATACAACTTATTTCGTAGATGCTACCGGAGCCAAATAGGTTAAGAGTGAATGAAACTGATGGGTCATATGGACATAGGTGTAGAAACTCGTCTGAACCGTCTTGCGACAAATGGCCGAATGGTTAATATCCCAATGGATCACGGTATCACCCTCGGAGCCACAGCAGGACTCCGTGACATTGAATCTACGATAGACGCCGTGACACGCGGAGGGGCTGACAGCATCCTAACACAGAAAGGACTCGCAAGTCGAGTCCACCCAAATAAGAACGGAGCAGGGTACGTGATTCACCTGAACGCTTCTACTCTTCTCGGTCCCGACGCGAACGATAAGCGTCGGACAGGGATGGTCAAGGAAGCGATCCGCGCGGGTGCCGACGCGGTCTCCTACCACATGAATGTCGGGAGCAATCATGAACCGGAGCAACTCGCAGACTTGGCAGAAGTGACCCGTGTGGCTTCCGAGTTCGGTATTCCCGTGCTCGCGATGACGTATGCGCGAGGTCCTAATATCGACGAACATGATTCAGATAATCTCGCACACGCAGTCCGTTTAGCAGAGGAAATCGGCGCAGATATCGCAAAAACTGCCTACAGCGGTGACAGTGAGAGCTACCAGCGAGTCACCGAGGCTGTCCGTATTCCGGTCATTATGGCTGGCGGAAGCCCACAGACGGACCGGCAGATGCTCGAAAACGTCAGCGGAGCGATGGAGGCGGGCGCTGCTGGCGTTTCTATGGGTCGGTCTGTCTTCCAACATGACGATCCAAGACGGATGACTCGGGCTGTCTCTAGCATCGTCCACGATGCTCTCAGTGTCGAGGAAGCTCTCGAAATTTCCAAGCTGTAGATCGAGCAGTTTGGAACCGACGCTGTTCGATCGCTCAGTAAAATGGCTGTTGTTGTTTTTCAGTCGTAGGAAATTCGCGGATCAAAGTAACTATAAGTGATATCAACCATAAGATTTGAAACGATAACGATGATCGAATAGATAAGGACGGCGCCTTGAATTACGGGATAGTTCCGTGCCATAACTGCGTTAACGAGCAATCGACCCATTCCTGGCCACGAGAAGACCGTCTCAATAATAACGGTTCCCGAGAAGATGAGCGGGATCTGAAGGCCGATAAGTGTGATAATTGGTATCATTGCGTTTTTCATCGCATGCGTGTAGATCACTGCCGCCTCACCGATACCCTTTCCCCGAGCAGTGCGGATATAGTCTTCGTTGAGTATTTCAAGCATCGACGATCTCGTCATTCGGGTCAAAAGACCGGCTCGACGAGTACCCGTCGCAATCGCTGGAAGTGCAATATACGACAACCATGTTGCTGAAAATATTGCGCCATTTAGACCAGATGTCGGGAATACATTGAATCTCACTGAGAAAACGAGGATTAATACCAGACCAAGCCAGAACGATGGCATTGAGATCCAAAAAATTGCGAACAGCATTGAGAGGTTGTCTGCCCACGTATACTGTTTCACAGCGCTTATGACTCCGAGTGGGAGAGCAATAACGAGCGTAATGATCATTGCTACTACCGCCAACTCAATCGTTGGGACAATTCGTTCTGCAATTATCGCAGAGACTTCACGTCCGCCACGGATAGATTCTCCAAAATCTCCATGTAAAATATTACCCACCCACTCGATGTATCTGACGTGTGGTGGTTTATGCAGTCCCATCTGCTGTTCGAGGGCTTGTACTGCTTCAGGATTAGCATTCGCTCCAAGTGCGATCCGGGCCGGATTACCTGGAGCAATGTAGATGATAGACGAGATGACGATAGTCACCCCAATAAGAACAGGCACCATTACCAGCAACCGACGGATAACGTATTTATACATTATATTTTAATATATTGAATTTGTGTTCAAAGACTCAATTCAAGATGACGAAGATACTCCTTCACTGGCCACCACGGATGATCACTCACCATCGTTTTCGTACCTTTCACTGACTTCTTGTGTCCGAGAACTTTGTTGTAGGCCAAGATCGGCACTACAGGTGCCTGTTTCTGTACGATTAGTTGCGCATCAATGAGCGCTTGATGACGTTTGCTATCACTCGGAATGGTTCTGGCCTTGCTAATGAGGCTGTCGAATTCATCGTTGCGCCAGAGCGAGTAGTTCGACCCTCCTTTCTTCGCACTCCGTTCACTGGTGAGCGTTGCTGAAAGAGTTTGAAGTGAGTACTGTCCTCCATACCCCATGACAACGAGATCGTGGGAACCTGCCGAGAGTTGGTTGTACAGGGTACCAGCCTCTAAAACCCGAAGATTCACATCGAATCCAACGTCTTTGAGCATTGGCTGAATTGTTGTCCCAACTCGTTTTTCCCGCGGAATCGTGAATGTCAGAAAATCAATCGAGAGTTTCGTTCCACCTTTTGTCCGTACCTGTCCTTGTTTGGAATTCGTCCATCCTGCATTCTCAAGCAACTGTCGAGCTTTGTCTGGGTTGTATGTTTGGCCAGTTTTCTTCGCTTGCTTCGCACTGAGTGTATTCTTCGCCATGGGTGGCATGAGTGCCCAAATCTTGTATCCCTCGCCACCAATTGCTACTTGAATTACCGCCTTCTTGTTGATTGCGTGAACGACGGCCTTTCGAACTCGTACGTCGTCCATCGGTGGCTTCTGTGTATTTGGACAAAGGTACGCTTGCCGGGTGAATTTCTCACGTTTAAGTTCGGTATTTGGATTACCATCAACTTTATCAGTGTCAGCAAGTAGAATCGATTTCGATAAATGAACGCCACCATCCGTAAGTTCGTTCAGAAGTGTCGTTGGCTCAGGGTGGGATTCAAATCGAAATTCCTTGATTTTACCCGGGCCACGGTTCGTAACCCATCCTGGACCCCAGTCGTATGCATCGAACCGCTCAGTGGCGATGTAAGACCCATGAGACCACTCTTTGAATTTGTACGGACCGGTACCAACCACGACCTGTTGTCCATACTGATTCCCGGCGTTCTCAACGGCCTTTCGTGACACAAGTGAGGCGTTCCACGCAGTCAATCCGCGTGGAAGAAGTGGAAACGGTTTTTTGTATGTTACTTTGATTTCGTAGTCCCCTGTCACTGTTATCTCTTTGAGGAACTCATCACCGACAAGATATGATTCAGGTGAGTCAGACACGAAACGTTCGAGATTCCATCGTGCGATCTCTCCTGTGAGCTTTTCACCATTATGGAACGTAATCCCTTTCTGTATCTTAATCGTGTGTTCGGTGGCGTTTTCATTCACTGTATAATCCTTCGCGAGATGGGGGGCGGGTTGTAAATCTGGATCTACTCGGAAGAGAGGTTCATTGATAGCAAACAGAACTTCTTGCGTTCCGATTCGTACTGCTTTGTGGGGGTCAAGCGGCTCGTCCCCTGATAAATTCGTATTCTGTCCGACGACGAGTGTCGTCTCACTACTCCCTCCTGTCCGGTCAGTGTTCTCACTTCCTTGATCACCACCAGTGCAACCGGCGAGTGTCGTAAATGCACCCATTATCCCGAGGTATCTGAGGTAGTCCCGTCGATCCATAGTTGTATACCCACGTCTGTCGTCTCGTGGCATGGAACCAAATGACTCACTATCATTAATAAATGTGTCGGTAATACTATCGGATTGTTCGGATATGAGAATTCGAATCGTGTAGTAGCGTGGATCAATGGTAAATTAACAAATGATAATGCCATGAGACATTTTTTCAAGATACTATTATTTTATGATATGTGTTTGTTGATTGCCGGTCGCTGAACCTTTATTAGGTATCCCGAATATGAGTAAACCAATGGCATTAACCAGCGTGCCGACCGAAGAGTTTGAACGACGGATCGACATCGTCCGAGAAAACCTCTTGGAGACAAACAAAGACGCGCTTTGTTTGTTTACGCCGATGGACATCGAGTGGCTGAGTGGATTCCACCATCTCCAGACCGAGCGCCCGGTCTGTCTTGCAGTCACTCAGTCGGAGATCCATATCACCGTGCCTCGTCTCGAACTCGACCGCGCAACGAGCGACGAATTCCCGCTGCTGGATGAGGTTTATCATTACTACGATTACCCTGGTGGCGAACGCGAGGGATCAACCTACCATTATCACACCTCAGCAACACCCGAGGAGACAATTGCGGAGATGTTGACCGAACTTAACATCAAGACCATTGTGGCAGATATGGACGGTGCTCCGGGATACTGGGGTTATGCGGGACCGCAGCTCAGCGACATTGCCAATATGTCGGTCGAGACGGTTGACTGGATAAAAGAACTCCGGAAAACAAAATCCGAAGTCGAGTACGAACTGATGTGTGAGTCCGCTAAGTGGGGTAATCTCGCGCACAGGAAATTAGATGAATATGCCGAGCCAGGCAAACACGAGCTATGGGTCGCAAAGCGTGCAAGTCTCGATGCGTCGATGGCGATGCTCGATACGCTTGGCGAGCGGTATGATTCCCATCTTCGTGGGGGTTTCCCGGCGTCCTGTGGATTTCTCTCGGGACCGAACACGGCGCTCGCACATGGACTAACTGAGAATCGTCGACTTAAACACGGAGATATTCTCATTACGGGAGCAAGCGCTAATGCCGGTGGCTACATCACTGAACTCGAACGGACGATGTTTGTCGGTGAGGCAAACGACGATCACCGCTACTACTTCGAACAGATGCTACAGATGCAGAAGATTGCGATAGATACTATGGGGCCGGATGTTCCTGTCGCGGAGGTTGATCAGGCTGTCCACGACTACTGCGACGAGCAGGGACTCCTCGAATATACACAGCACCACACAGGCCACAACATCGGGATGGGTGTTCACGAGCGGGCATTCCTCGACCGTGGGAGCAATGAAGTCATGCAACCAGGCCGTGTCTACACGGTCGAACCAGCCCTTTTCATTCCCGACGTAGCTGGGTACCGTCACTCGGACACAGTATTTGTCACCGAAGACGGCGTTGAGGAAATAACCTATTACCCGAAGGATATCGAGAGCAACATCATCACGTACTGATTGATCTCAGATCAGAATGCAGCCGAGAGCGCTATCCACCAAAGATGCGGATTAATTGGTTGTGACGGTGAGTGACTCGATGTCACGTGGATACGATGTCAACGACGTACACCCATCTGAGGTAACGGCGATAGTGTCCGAATGTCTAAACCCTCCGAGTTCAGGGACGTACAGTCCCGGTTCGATGGTAAACAGCTCACCTTCTCGAATCCTCCCCTCGTAGCCGCGATCGAGATATGGTCGCTCGTGACTCTCTAACCCGATGTTGTGTCCGACGTGACACTGGGTGTATTTTCTGACACCATTCTCGTCATAGTAGTCCATTACCGCCTCTTCGACGGTGGCATACTCAACACCCGGTGCGACGGTATCAAACGCAATCTGCTGAGACTCTCTCATTATTTCGAAGTAGTGACGCTGATTGGCATCCGGTTCACCGACGAATAGCGTCCGTTCAAGTTCCGCGGTGTAGCCGCTAACAGTTGGGGTAATGATAGTGACAATAGTGTCTCCATCCTCGATCGGTGGTGCTCCGTTCACACTATGTGGCTCAGCGGTTGTCGGACCAGCGGTGAACATGCACCTAACAGGATGGGTGTTCTTCATTTCGTATTTCGTTCCGAGTGTATCGAGCATCGCTGCCGTTGTCTCGCCTTCTACCTCGTATGCGATCGTAATTGGTCGTCGTCCCTGTGTCAATTTCTCTTGTAGTCGTCGTTGCGCGAAGTCGCCCCAACGACTCGCTTCGGCCACCAACTCAATCTCTGTTCCAGATTTCACCTCACGCATACTCGTCACAATATCCTCGGTGTGAACGCATCCGGATATGATCTCCGAAAGTGGTGGTCCTTCGTATCCGTAGCGGGCCGGACTGCCGTCTGTGTCGGCAAGAACACTCGAAGACGCAATTTCGAGATCCTTGCACAGTTCTCGGACAGCCATCATTGGCTCACTCTGCGGATAATCGAAGTACGTCCGAACGGTGTCGTACTCAAATCTGTCAGCATCTGCGTGGTCACGTTCGAGTCGAGGGACAACGATCTGACGAGCCTCATCTGTTAATCCCAACGCACACGGACGCTCGGTCTGCTGATGGGACATGCCTGTGAGATACTGGATATTAAGCGCGCGAAAGAGGACAATTCCCGCGAATCCGCGGTCGTGGGCCTTATCGAGTAGTCGCTGCTGTCGATCCCGAAGCTCCTCGTTTGGGATAGTGTGCGAACGCATAACGAGACTGAGTAGGGCACGATCATAAGTGTACCCACGTCGTCTACTTTCTGCGTCCGCTGCTGAGGGTAGGTTTTCGAAAACGAGTGGTCGTGTGATGCGTGGTTGTCGGGAGCTTACTCACCAACTATCTGATTCAACGCTCCTCACGGTCCGTCCAGAAGTCGAATTCGCGGCCAGGTGCAAATACGTCGATAGCGATGGCGGTTTCATCGCCCGTATTCTCGACGCGGTGTTTTTCCCACGCCTCAAGCCAGACAGAATCGAATCGTTCGAGCGTCACAGATTCACTCTCAGTATGGATCGTAATCTCTCCCTGTAGCACGATACACACCTGTTCGTTTTCGTGGTCGTGCATGGGAGATGAGTGTCCAGGCGGTTTCTCGAACCACTCGAATGTGAACTGGTCGCTGCCAGCGAGGGAAACTCGTCGCCATCCCTCGTCGGGTTCGTATGTCTCCGCCTCGGAAAAGTTGATATGCTTCATCTGTTCCACTTGTGTAGTGGAGGACCTCTCTCATTAAGATTATGGACGCAACGAAAATCGTACGAATTGCTATACCGGTCTATTCGGGAGTGATCCCTGGTTCACACTACAAAACCAACCATGCCAATCAAAGATTTGCGGCACCTGCACCCCCATCGATTGGAATGGCGACCCCGTTCAGGTAGCTCGATCGAGGAGAAGAGAGAAAGGCGACTACTTCGCCTAATTCTTGCGGTTCGCCAATTCGTTCAAGCGGAATTCCGTTGCTCCGTGCGCTTAACCCTTCTTCGTACGAGTTATACTCACCACGGTTGACCGCCTGATCAATGAGATCTTGGATCCGACTTGTTTCGTGTGGACCGGGAAGCACGGCGTTCGCGCGGACCTTCGGTGCCAATTCTTTCGACAGGGTCTTTTCGAGCCCAACAACACTCATTCGCACCGAGTTTGAGAGCACTAGTGAGTCAATTGCCTCCTTAACGCTCCGAGAAGTAATTGTGACGATTGTCCCCCCGTCGCCGTCTTGGAGAGCAGGAGCAGATTCACGGACGAGACGAACAACACTCATCACGAGTAGGTCGAATGCACGATACCAGTCCTCATCGGATGTTTCGAGGAACGGTCCGCTCGGAGGACCGCCGGCACTCGTAACAAGGTGGTCGAGCTGTCCGAATTCGTCGAGCGTTGTCGCGACGAGATTTTTGATGTCTTCCTCCTTTGTCAGATCTCCAGTGATACCAAGCACATCACCGTCACCAAGATCATCAAGTGCAGTGACTGTCTCATCGAGTTTGGATTCGTCCCGCCCATTGAGTACGAGGTTTGCGCCTTCTCGTGCCAGTATTTCAGCGGACGCACGGCCTAGCCCGCGACTTGACGCTGTAACCAGTGCTACATTGTCTTCAATTTCAAAGCTCATAGCAATTCGATTGGCGAGTGGGTTTCACTTAGTCGTTCTGTTGTTGGGGAGATAGAATGAAGAAGATGATCTAGCATGAATTGATCCGATAGCTACTAATCTCTACATTGTATCGAGCCATACGAATTATTGAGAGATCGTAGATTCATTGACTTCAAATGGTGAGGCACAAGGATTCGCCAACAGCTTGTGTATCATAAATGCTCGCTTTCGAATGGTTGGGCTTTGTTCTGGAGACTCGTCCTCATTGATGAAGCGACTGCAGATGACTTCGTTATGTACTGGACTATAATAGGTTGTCTGATATTTTGACGCTATTGGTTATAGAATGTATTCTCATTATCGCTAATGCAATTGACCAGCGTTACGTCAATGAGACAAAGTTGATCTGCTAGTCAATAAAAAGATCCTAGCTGTGGGAGGGGGCTACTCCCGAACAGAAGCTAGGCAATCTGATTTGAGCCAGGCGTTAGGATCGTCCAAATCGTAGATGATGACACTATCCACACCGGTTTCGATGCTGGCGTACCGTCCAGAGTGGTTTCCGTCCCTGTCGGGTGTAACGTCGGTCATTGGGTGGTGTTTACTGATATGCGTCGAAGCGAGTGTTCCTACCTGGTAGCAAATCGTTCGGGATTCCATTGACGAGATCGCAACGAATGTCACCTACGGTTTCGTTTGCTTCGACAGATTCGCTTTTAGCACGGAAGCATATATATGTTTCGCTCGGGGAGACATCTTGATATATCTATGTTTTACGTTAGTGATCATCAATTTGTATCAAACCAAGCCCATTTTCAATAATAATTAGGTAAAAATATTCCTGTGGATTATGTTTGGTCCATCCAATGGCTACCGACAGCGGCAATGGTTTGCTAGAAAAGGATATAGTAAGTCCAGTGAAAGACGACTCAGAGTACCTTACACTGCTAATCCTGTGCTGTCGAGACATCGGTCGACCGGTCGGCCACTTTATCGTGCGGCCAGATGAGTGATGCAACGATTGCGGCCGCAAAACCGATCGGTGGGGCAATGAGTCGGACGGTTACAACTGATGTCATTCCAAATGCAATCCAAAGAATGGTGATGGCTGGTCCAACGAAAAACGCAGCGATGACTCCGGCTTTCGAGAGGTTGTCTTTCCAGAAAAATAAGAGCGTAAACGCCGGCCCAAACGCCGAAAACAAACCAGTCGCCGAATAGCTCACTAGGGTGTAAACGAGGTCCTCTCCGAAGAGTGCGATGGTCAGACCAACGAGACCAATGAGCAGTGTCGCTGCACGGGAAACTCGCATTCTTGCCTTTTCACTGAACGCTCTTCCCTTCATGAGGACATTGTTGTAGACGTCTTGTGAGGCAGCAGAACTGGCCACAATAAGTTGGGAATCCACGGTCGACATCATCGCAGCAAGAACACCAGCGAGCATTACCCCGCCGAGAATCCCCGGTGTGTGTTCAAGAACCATGTATGGAAGTACCATCTCTCGATCCGCTTGCATCGCTTGGGGTGCACCATGGAGAACGCGTGCCATTAGACCGAGGAGAACTGCACCGACTGCGGTTAGCACTCCCCAAACCGTTGCAACAATCACAGCTGTCTGTTGGTCATTCTCATTGCGTAATGCCATCATTCTAACAGACAGGTGAGGATATCCACCGAAGTACGCAAATAGCCAACTCAAGTTTGCTCCGAGAAGGACAAGTACCGCGGTCCCAGTCTTTCCACCGAACCATGAGGCTCTCCCACTACCAGTGGCTTCCAATCCACCTATGACGGAGAATGAGGGATCGGCGACAGCACCCACAAAAAGGATACCAGGCAGAACGATAAGGGTGAAGATCATGAGGAATGCTTGAAGGACATCAGTCCATACACTCGCAATAAATCCTCCTGCAAAGGAATACGCGATAATCAATACAGCAACGATGATTATTCCCATAACTGGATCAATCCCGAAGACTTCGAATATTTTACCGCCAGCCAGAAACTGCGAGCCAATATATCCCATATAAAACACGAACGTCACTAGCGCAGGGAGGAGACGCAAGGCTGGAGCGTCGCTCGGAAGTTTCTCAACGAGCAATCCAATCGGTGTTACTGCGCCTGTCTCCTTGCGTCCCTCTCTGAACGGTCTGGCGTATATGATCCACTGGACGATCGCGCCACCGGCTGTACCGACGAGGATCCAGACTGTAGAGAGGCCTGCGGACCACGCTAATCCCGGTATGCCCAACAGTAGCCAACCAGACATTCCCGAACTTCGTTCAGAAAGCGCCAGAGCCCAGCCCGGAAGTTGATCACCACCGAGGAAGAAATCATCTTCCGATTCGACCTTTTTTGTACCCCACAATCCAACAAGTGCAACCAATACCAAGTATCCAACTGAACCGATCGCTGTATTCATGCCTGCTTGTACCATACTTTCACACCTTCAAACAGCAGTATAGCAGGTACTACATATATAATTAATGAATGTTATATTATGGTTGTCGATACTTGCTACGGCACGGCTCGCGTATCAGAACCGCGGGTATTACTGATGAAAGTCGTTGTTGCCCATATTATAGCCAGTCTTCGAGTCGATCAAACGCCTCATCAATTCGGTTGAGACCGTTTGAGTAAGCGATCCGAATTCGACCCTGACCTGATGGACCAAAG
The DNA here is from genome assembly GCF_023276375.1 of Halocatena marina. Classification (GTDB taxonomy): domain Archaea; phylum Halobacteriota; class Halobacteria; order Halobacteriales; family Haloarculaceae; genus Halocatena; species Halocatena marina. Next base: position 264,788 of record NZ_JALLPK010000004.1, read on the forward strand.
ACCGTTCCCGGAACGAACGCGACCCCTGCTTCCCGAAGAAGAGCCCAAACGAATTCCTCCTCGCTGGGCTGTCCATCTGGGATCGTTGGAAATGCGTAGAAAGCACCGACTGGTGACGGACACGACATCCCTGGGATTTTTTCGATACGCTCTAACACACGATTTCGTCGGCGTTCAAACGCCGTGACCATCGGTTCATGGAGGCCACTACTCAGAGCACGCACAGCGGCGTACTGTGAGAGCGAGGGTGCGCACGTTGTCGTGTACTGCCGAACACGGATGATTGAATCGATCAGCTCGGCTGGCGCGCCAAGATATCCGAGGCGCCACCCAGTCATCGAATAGGCTTTCGAGACGCCGTTGATCGTAATGGTCCGATCGTAAAGGTCGCCGTGCGCTGCGAGACTGCGGTGTGTCGCATCATCGTACAGTATTTTCTCGTAGATCTCATCCGAGATGACGATAAGTTCGTGTTCGACGACGAAATCTGCAAGTCTCTCGATGTGCTCTTCGTCAAGCACACCACCTGTAGGATTTCCTGGACTATTGACAATCAGCAGTTTCGTTCGGTCAGAGACGCACTGTTCGAGGTCGCCGAGGTCGGGTTGGAAACCAGAACTAGCATCGAGTGAGTAGCGGACAGGCGTTCCTCCTGCCATCCGGACGCTCGGCTCGTACGTCCAACTAGGATCTGGAACGAGAACTTCCTCACCATAATCGACGAACGCGAGAACGCTCACGAATACAGCCTCCGTTGCGCCGGTGGTTACAACAATCTCACTGGACTCGTATTGGAGGCTGTTCTCCTGCTCGAACTTCGTTGCAATTGCTGTTCGGAGTGGTGAGATTCCGTAGTTCGAGGTGTAGTGGACTCGACCGGCATCGAGCGCTTGGACAGCAGCGTCCTTAATTGGCTCTGGTGTGTCGAAATCTGGACGTCCAATTTCGAGGTGGATAACGTCTTTCCCGGCTGTTTCGAGCCGGTCGCACTCCTCAAGGATCTCCCTAATTCCCGAGAACGGTATGTACTCCATTCTATTAGCGGCTGGCTGGCGATCAAGCACGGTTTGTCACATCACACGAAAGATAATAAATCCACCACTCTCGGCAGAGTTGTCGTCGAACCATACTCATCAATTAATGACAGTCCCTTCTTCGAGATGAGCGTCACGGTCGAAGCGATCAGCTGTGAGGTCGGACACGTCTACGAGTGAGGGTGCTCCGTTGGCGATGATCTCGGCGACAATCTGTCCTGTTGCTGGGGCTTGCATGAATCCGTGTCCAGAGAATCCGACAGCATTGACGAATCCCGGTACTGTTTCTTCGATAATCGGGTGGTGATCGGGCGTAACGGCGTACAGCCCTGCCCAGCCACGCTTAATGCGTGATTCGGGACCGAAGTAGTTTGCACACTTTGATGCCTCTTCAATAGTTTTTGCTGCCCAATCAAGGTCCATCTTAGTTTTTGAATGATCTGGGTCTTTGTCGGGATCCTCGTTAGAGAAATGGCCGCCGACCACTGCGCTACCTTCGCGCTCGGGTCGGAAGTGGACACTCCGGTCGATGTCAATCGTGAACGGGATGTCCTCCTCGACGGGGATCTCTGGATCAACGACCATCAACTGTCGTCGCTTCGGTGAGACCGGTAATTCAAGTCCTGCCATCTCGCCGACGTGGGCTGCCCATGCACCCGCAGCGTTAACGACGTAATCGGCCTCGATAGTCCCGGCATCCGTCTCGACACCAACGACGCTTTCAGCGTTGCACAACACGTCTGTTACTGCAACTTTCGTCTGGATGTCTACACCGGCTTCGTTCGCAGCGATTGAAAAACCCTGAAGTCCGAGGTGGGGATCTGCGAAGCCATCAGTCGGACAGTACGTCGCACCAACGAATTGTTCGTCGTGTAGTTCTGGACAGTGTTCTTTCGCCTGTTGAGGTGTGAGAAATTCGCTGTCTACACCGAGTTCGTTCTGCTTTCGGACGTTCTCGTGAAACTGCTCGGCCGTAGATTCAGCTCGAGCAAGAAAGAGATACCCTGGACGACGGTACTCGATGTCCGTATCGAACTCAACCGCAAAGCGCTCCCACACCTTGATACTCTCCATCGAAAGCGCCGCACTAACCGGTGACGAGAACTGGGCCCGAATTCCGCCGTTCGCCCGGTCAGTACTTCCAGCCCCGATCGTTGATTTCTCCAAAACGGTCACGTCTACGTCGTATTGACTGAGGTAGTACGCGCTGGCGAGACCTATGATTCCACCGCCGATAATAACAGCTCGCATGAAACCGCGTACCATGTCGTAGATGAAATACGTTGTGGTGAGCGCTTCAATCCTAGTGTGGGGTTTTATGTGGGTCGGCCGAATGACTGACGTATGATTGAGGATTCGTTCAACGCCTTCGAACCAGCCAGCGACTGGCATCGGATTCAAACGCTCGATACACACACTGGCGGCGAACCGCTCCGAATTGTGACTGACGGCCTTCCTAAGCTAACGGGCGAGACGATACTGGAGAAAAGGCGCTACATGCGCAAGGAACTCGACGACTATCGGAAAATGCTCATGTGGGAACCCCGCGGCCATGCTGATATGTACGGTGCTGTTATCACCGAACCGACGGCTGATGAGGCTGATTTCGGCGTTTTATTCCTCCACAACGAAGGATACAGCACGATGTGCGGTCATGCAATTATCGCGCTCGGCACTATAGCTGTCGAGACGAATGCAATCTCTAAATCCCCTGGTGATGAGGTTGTCATCGAGACACCTGCAGGCCTTGTCCGTACATGGACACATATGACCGATAGTCGTGTTGAGTCCGTGTCGTTCTCGAATGTTCCATGTTTTGTCTACGAGCGCAACGTCACTGTTGACGTTCCCAAATACGGAACCGTCGAATGTGATATCGCGTTCGGTGGCGCATTCTACGCTTATTGTGAAGCATCGCAGTTCGGTGTCCGTCTTGAGCCAGACAACGTGCAGACACTCATCGATATCGGACAGAAAGTGAAGGCGGCGGTATCGAATACGGTTGATATCGAGCACCCAACCGAAGATGATCTTGGATTCCTCTACGGAACGATACTGACAGACACACCGGACGCGGATGAAGTTGATAGTAGAAATGTCTGTATCTTTGCCGACGGTGAAGTGGACCGCTGTCCGACCGGTACCGGTGTGAGTGGGCGTGTTGCTCTCAGAGCGGACGACGGTCGGTTGGCCCCCCAAGAAGAGTTCACCGTCGAGAGTATTATCGGATCGGTCTTTACCGGTCACTATGAAAACGAGACGACCTTCCGTGGTTACAGTGCTGTCTGTCCTATTATCCAAGGTACTGCCCACGTTACTGGCCGCCACGAGTTCCTTGTCGATCCTACTGATCCGTTCGGCGATGGGTTCATCCTTCGTTGAGGGACCGTATTGTTCGTCAGAACGGAACAATTTTTATAGTAACATCACAAATGGGAAGCCGTCATGTCTCATCCACCGAAGACCACTCTACAAACGACAGAAAACACAATCACCATCGTGAAGATGTTGAAACAGCTCGACACTGCAGGCGTAACAGAACTTGCCAGTCGTCTCGATATGTCTAAGAGCACAGTTCATGACCATCTCTCTACACTCAAAAAGTACGACTTTGTGACGAAACACGATGACGGTACGTACAGCCTTGGCTTAGGATTTTTTGAAATAGGTGAGTATGCTCGAAAACGCCGAAAAATATACGAGATTGCACGACCGGAAGTGAAGTCTCTCGCCGATGAAACGGGGGAGCTCGCCAACCTACTTGTTGAGGAACACGGCCGTGGTGTCTATCTATATCGTGCCCGTGGCAAGAAGGCGGTAACACTTGACACCCATACTGGCAAGCGCCGGTACTTGCACAATACAGCGCTCGGAAAATCTATTCTTGCACATCTCCCCGAAGAGCGTGTTAATGAGATACTCGACATGCATGGCCTCCCAGCGTCAACGAAAAGCACAATCACCGATCGCGACATGCTGTTTGAAGAACTCGAGGAGATCTACGAACGTGGTGTTGCATACTGCGGACAAGAGCGAGTTGAGGGCTTGCAATGCGTTGCTGCACCCATCCTCAGTAACGATAGCCGTGTTCTTGGTGCAATCAGTATAGCTGCTCCGACGACTCGGATGAAAGGCCACCGATTTGAAGAGGAGATTCCTGAACTCATTTTACAGGCAGCTAACGTCATCGAAATAAATGTGACATATTCTTAATGGCCATCGTTACATCGTATTTTGAGTGCTGGGATCGAGCCGTTGCTACCCACTATTAATGATGCTTAATAGAGGACAACTGCAGTAGTTGCGTTCCGGTTTCAGGAACGCACGTGCTGAGGTGACAGAGGGCCATCTCAGGGTAGCTCGTTACAGAAGTACGTTTGTAATTCCAATCGATAAAATTCGATCGGTGGACAATCTTGTCGATAATATTTGTTCGGTCCTCCGGAACAGCTGTTAGTCTCTATCAACACTCAGATTCACACATGATAAACAATTCGCTGGAACAACTACGTCTCATTATTCCAGATTCGCAGAATCTTTTTAACGATAAATATATATGCTTAGAATATAACAGCTGAATTGTGTCATCAAATAGCAAGTGTACTGGTCCCGAGGGACCAACAGTAATTCCATCTCCGAAGCGGCGTCGTATACTCAAGCTCATTGGCCTCGGGGGTGTGGCTAGCCTCGCTGGTTGTATGGGTGATAATGGTAGTGTAGACCAGACTGATGATTCTAAATATGGAGATAATCAACAGAGGGATGCAGGAACCCCATCCCGTGGTGGGGATTTCATCGTGGGACAACAGGCGGATGCGGCCGATTTGAATCCACTCCAGATAGACGAAGAAATAACGTCTGATGCCGTATCTCAGATGTTTGATGCTGGTTGGCTACGAACCGGGTCAAAGCCTGAAGATATCGCACCGCGCTGGTTCGAATCGTGGAACATTTCGGATTCGTATGACGTGGTCGAAGTAGAGCTCCGCGACAACCTCAGATATGGTGATGAGTGGGGACAGTTGACCGCAGAAGATTATATTTACAACATCGAAAATGTCTGGACAAGCGATTGGTACCCTTATTCATTCGGACCGCAATTCAACGTTGGTACTAACGACCAGCCAGTCAAATACGAGAAGACCGGTAAATACACAATCCGAGAAGAGCTCCCGACCCCCCGACCCTTCTGGCCATACAACGATCCGATTAGCTTCAGCATTCCGGTACCGCGAAAGATCCTCGAACCCTACGTGGAAAAGAAGGACGCAAAGGGACTGGATAAGGATCCTGCAGTGTTGAAATCGCAGTTCAGCGGTAACCTCGGCCCGTGGAGTCTTAGAGAGTGGAAGCGTCAATCAGTCATCGTCTATGAACGAAACGACGAGTACTATCTCCGGAAGTGGGCGAAAAAGGACGACCGTATCGAAAGCGTCTGGGCCGAAGCTCCGTATCTGGACACGCTCTCGATACAGCTGTTTGGCGAACCGTCTACGATGCGTTCGGCACTCAAGTCAGGGGAGATCCAGATGGCGGGGATCCCGCCGACGAAGCTTGACAATTTCAAAGGGCGTAACGATATTACGCTGTTCAAAGATCCGTTCGTGGCGTTTTCCTCGTACGCCCAGATGAACCTCCGAGCGAACGGGTGGCAGGGGCTCCGTAACAAGAAGGTTCGATGGGCGATGGCAAACCTCTACGACCGGAACTTCGTGGTTGAGAAGATCCTCAGCGGGAAAGGCGAAACACAGGGAACATTGTACCCGAGTTGGGGGCCGTATTACCCTAAAAACAAGGTCAAAACGTTCGAGTGGACAGTCGATAAGGCCAAACAGCTCCTGAAAGAGGGGACATCGAGCGATTACGGCTACAGCGGCGACAAGTTCGTGGGTCCGAACGGAAACCAGCTTGACCTGAAGTGTATTTACACATCAGATACAATCACCGACCTTCAGGCCCAGTATTTGAAAAAGCGTCTCGGCGAAGCGGGCATCAAAGTCACACTCGAAACCACGAATTGGTCAAATCTGCTGAGTAATTATTACGAGGCAAAATACCCAGCTAAAGGTGAAAGCAAACCGATCGGATACGGCCCTGACGGCAAACAACACCCTTCGTCGTACAACTACGGTCCGTGGGACAAGGCCGTGACCAAACAGTCGTGGGATCTCATGCTTGGACTTGGAACTACTAACGGACCTGTGGATCCGGCGGGCACAGTAGCGTCGGTCTACGCCGAACGGGGACAGTTCAACTCCAATGGGTTCGTGCCCGAAAAAGACTTCAAGAAACTGCGTAAGAAAGCTATGACCACCTCCTCTCGCGAAAAAGCCAAGGGGACGATTGAGGAGATGCTCGTATCGCTGTCGCGGGCACAACCTACAATTTTCCAGAGCAACTCCCACTCCTTCACTGGCTACCGAAAGAAAATCAAGGGCCTGCCGGCGAACCCGGCGGAGAGCTATTGGGTAAACCAGAACTGGGACCATTACTACTACGGATAGATCTTGATATGAACAAAGTTCGATTTATTCATCAGATACGATCAATGGATAAATAATAAATTGAAAATGGGAATGAAATGGTATGTAGCACGTCGAGTGGCGTGGGCGGTCGTCGTCACTTGGATCACATTGACACTCGTGTTCGGTGGGCTAATGTTCTCACCGAATCCCAATATCCAGCGTGCGACAATGAGCTGTGGCGTACAAACTGGCGACATAGAGGAATGTCGGGAAAATATCAGAGCACAGCACGGACTCGATAAACCGCTCACTGAGCGGTACGTCGATTACGTCCTCGGGATGTACACCGGCAACTGGGGCTTTTCGCGGACCCGGAACCAGCCGGTAACGACCGCGATCGCAAATGCGTGGCCGTACTCCGCGCAGTTCTTGATCCCGACGGTCGTTATCTCAGTACTGATCGGGTACGCGCTTGGACTGTACTCGGCGTTTAACCAGTATACGAAGACTGATTATGCCGGGTCATTCGTCGCGTACTTCGGGATTAGTATTCCGGAATTCTGGTTCGCCATCGTGTTGATTCTGGTATTCTCAGTTATCCTCGGCTGGCTACCAGTATACTACGAGACCACAGTACCCCAACAGTACGGTTGGCTCTCATGGCAAAATATCAAACAGCTTATACTGCCGGCCGCCACGGTGCTGACGACGTCGCTCGCTGGTCAGATGCGGTTCGCGCGGAATCAGACTCTCGAGTACATTAACGCCGAGTTCATGAAAGTTGCGAAGGCGAAGGGAGCAAGCGAATATCGACTGATGATACACCACGCGCTCCGAGTAGCGTTGGTGCCGCTCTCGACCTTCCTCGTCGGACAGTTCCTTGCGATCTTGTGGACTGGTGCGCTCGTTACCGAGGTGATCTTTCAGATCCCCGGCATCGGGCTGTTGGGATACAAAGCGTTGATCAACCAAGACACTTCACTCGTGATGGCGACGTTTCTGATACCGACGTTCCTCGCCATCGTCGGATACCTGCTTCAGGATCTCGCGTACGTGGTACTCGATCCACGCATCGACTACGGGGATAGATAACTATGCCAGCAGAAGATACGGAACAACCCTCGTTCACCGATATCGACTGGGAGGAACAGGCAGTTTCCACCGCTCGCCTCTCGCGGACAGCGATCGTCGAGATCATCGCATTCACCGTTCTGATCGGCGGGTTCGTGTACGACTACGCGTTCCTGAACAAGAGTGCAACAATCACGTGGCCGTTTGTGTGGGACATCAACAGCGCCGAGTGGATGTTTCTCGGGACACTCTTGATACTCGTGTTCCACGCTGTCGTTCCGCTGTATCAAAACCCGCGGATGACAGCGTATTATTGGAAAGAGTTCAAGAAGAATAAGGCCGCGGTAGCCTCACTTATACTCTTAATTGTGATCTTTGTGATTGGTATTGTTGGCCCGATAGTGCTCTCGCCGCCGGAGGTTCAGTTCACCGACCGGATCTCGCCACCGGTGTTCAACCCGCTTGGTTCGGATGGAACGTGGGAACACCCGTTCGGGACGACGGATCAGGGCATGGACGTCGCGAAGCTCGTGATTTTCGGGATGCGCGTGAGTATGGAGGTCGGGCTGACCGCTATGGTGATGGCGGTCGGCATTGGATCGATCGTCGGAACAGTAGCGGCGTACGCCACCTCGATTGAACGTGACTGGATAGATGAGTTGCTGATGCGGTACGTCGACATCCAAAGCGTGTTCCCCGTGTTCTTGATGTTGCTAATCATTATCTACCTGTTCAGCGCACAGCTCTGGTTCATCATCGCGCTGTACGGCATCTTCAGCTGGGAGGGGATCGCACGTGCCACACGGAGCGAGGGCCTCCAGCGGGCCGAGGAGGAGTACGTTCAAGCGGCGCGAGCCGCCGGGGCAAACACGGGATCGATCGTCCGTCGTCATATGATCCCGAACGTTTCGAATAGCATCATCACGCTTGCGACACTACTTATACCGGGATTCATCCTCGGAGAGGCGACGCTGGCGTTCCTCGGTTTCAGTGATCCAGGCGTCTTCTCGTGGGGGCGAACCATCTCACTGGGACGGGACAACCTCACAAGTGCATGGTGGATCTCGACGATCCCGGGTATCTTCCTCGCGTTCACCGCGCTGGCGTTCAGCTTCATCGGTGACGCGATGCGGGATGCGCTTGATCCACGGCAGCAGGCGGATTCAAACGCAAAGGAGGGAGACCGATAATGAATTCAGAACCACTTCTCTCGGTCGAGAACCTGACGACTCACTTCCTCACTAATGAGGGCTCGGTACGGGCCGTCGATAGTGTGAGCTTCGATGTCGCTCATGGCGAGACCGTCTGCGTTGTCGGCGAATCGGGTAGTGGGAAGACTGTGACCGGCGAATCGATTACCAAGATTCTCCAGATGCCACCTGGTGACATTGTTGCGGGGACCGTGACATTTGACGGGATGAACCTCACCGAGATGTCAGATACGGACCTCGAACGAATTCGTGGCAACCGCATCAGTCATATCTTTCAGAATCCCCAAGCAGGGCTGAATCCGGTCTATACGGTTGGTACTCAGATCGGCGAGGCTATCCGTCTCCACGAAGATGTCTCGGGGGACGAATGCCGCCGTCGCGTCATCAAGTTGCTCGATCAGGTCGGTATTCCGGACGCCGCAATGCGCGTTGACGACTACCCTCACGAGTTCTCTGGTGGGATGAAACAGCGTGTCCTGATCGCGATGGCGCTATCATGCAACCCAGATCTCCTGATTGCCGACGAGCCCACGACCGCGCTTGACGTGAGCGTTGAAGCCCAGATTCTTGAACTCCTCTCGAAGCTTCAGGACGAGTTCGATATGAGCGTCATTTTCATTACTCACGACCTCGGCGTGGTTGCGGAGATTGCGGACCGAGTCGTAGTGATGTATGCAGGCAAGGTAATGGAGACTGCCGATGTTTTTGAGCTGTTTGAGGATCCCGCCCACCCCTACACCCACGCACTTCTTTCGTGTCTGCCCGGACGGGGTGGCGAGATGCGGACCATCGGCGGATCACTGCCTGACCCGGTCGATCCACCGAATGGCTGTCGATTCCATCCGCGGTGTCCGCACGCAATTGAGGACTGCACAGTTGGCGACCAGCCAGATTTGCACGTCGTCACGGACAGTGACATCCATCTAACGTCGTGTGTTTATTACGGCCCGGAGCATGACGCCGATGAACTCGACCGTGCCCGCGAGAGTGTGGCCGTTCAAGGAACACGTGATGAGGGAGGCACGCAAGCCTCGCCGGACGATTCACTCGATGGAGGTGAGGCACAATGACCGGGCACGACACGCGTCGGTCCGGAAGCGACCCACTGCTCGAGGTGCATGGGCTAACTAAGCACTATCCAATAACCGAGGGAATACTGAATGAGGAAGTTGGCCGCGTGCGTGCGGTCGACGGCATTTCGTTCGACATCGCTCCCGGTGAAACCGTCGGACTGGTCGGCGAGTCAGGGTGCGGGAAATCAACGGCGGCCACATCACTACTGCGCATCGAGGAACCCACCGGCGGTGACGTACTGTTCAACGGCGAGGATATCACCGACTACGACAAGCAATCGCTGAAGGAATTCCGGCGGCAGGCACAGATGATCTTCCAGAACCCGGATTCGAGCTTTGATCCTCGCATGAGCATCGGTGAGTCGGTCGCCGAACCGTTGTGGATCCACGGTGTGGGTCCACGGGAGTACCGTCGGGAGATCGTTCAGGATCTCCTTGAACGAGTTGGCCTCGGGGCGAACGACGTGGATCGGTATCCACACGAATTCTCTGGCGGGCAGAAACAGCGTATCGCGCTTGCGCGCGCGATGGTAGTTAATCCTGAACTCATCGTCGCCGACGAGCCGGTGAGCGCGCTCGATGTGAGTATCCAAGCGGAAGTACTCACGCTGATCGACGAAATCCAAGCAGAGTTCGGGGTATCGATCCTCCTGATCAGCCATGACCTGAGCGTCGTCCGAGAAGTGTGTGATCGAGTGGCGGTGATGTACCTCGGTGAAATTGTCGAGCTCGCCGACACCGAGACCCTGTTCGCCGATCCTAAACACCCTTACACGCGCTCGCTACTCGCTTCGATCCCATCGCCAGATCCCAGCAACCGAGGGAATCGAATCCCACTCTCCGGTAATGTGCCTGACCCAGCGAATCCACCGAGCGGCTGTCGATTCCACACGCGGTGTCCGGCAGTGATTCAGCCCAAGGGGTACGACTTCGAGCAGGATCACTGGCGGTCGGTGATGGATCTACGGCTCGCTCTCACCGATCAGAGTATCGAACTCAACGCGCTCAAGAACATCGTGAGCGTTGACCGCGGCAAGGACATCTCGTCGGTGTCGGATGACGAGCTCGCGGCTGCACTCCGGACGGAGTACGGGATCCCCGACTCACTATCGGATCCGAGCGCGGAAGACGTGCTCAATGAGGCACTCGAAGCGATCGTGAACGAAAGCCTCGATGCGGCTGACGAGTTGCTCGCGACCGAGTTCGCGACTGTCTGCGAGAAAGATCACCCCAGACTTCACGAGACTGTCACAGGGCATTCATCCGCGTGTCATCTTTACAACCATCCTAGGTCGAAGAAAACGACCGAATCAGCGGCGTCGACTGAAAACTAAGAAACAGGGACGGAAATTCATCAGTGGAAGCTTGTGCAGTGGTTTTTGCATTCCCCTTCGTCTAATTCTCACGGGTAGCCTTCGGTCTTTATGTGAAACAATCACCTCTGCACCAGCTACCAAGAGTGGGTTCAGAGCCTTCCGGAGATTCCTGCGAATAGCTACGGCAAAGCAGAACAGGGACTACGACGCCGAGTAAATTCTAGCGAAGAAATCGGTTACGAGACAGTGGTATCGATGGTTGACGAGCAAGTGTGACGCGGTACGACGGGAAAGAAACGGTGCACGGTGGAATGATGAATGTTCCAAACGGAGTACTATCCCGACCGAAACTAACTCGATCCAATGCCAGAGTGTTTCAACAGCGTAAATTGATCAATTTCAACACCACCAGCGTGATCCACAGATGTCATCGATAACTATCGATATCGTACTCCTCAGGGGACGTTCCGTCCTGTAGATGATCGACGAAGTAGTCCCACCGCGTGCGGACGAAGTACGGGTCTCCGCTAAGATCGTGGTGTCGGTTCGGGATAGTGAGCATGTCGAAATCCTTATTCGCTGCAATGAGAGCATCGACAAGCCGACGAGTGGAGGCTGGATGGACGTTCTGATCCAGCTCGCCGTGAACTAACAACAGCTCTCCTTCCAGACGATCGGCAATCGTACAGTTCGACTGCTCAGAGTAGTGATCGTCGACAGGATACCCCATCCAAAGTTCGTTCCACGAGGCCTTGTCCAGTCGATGGTCGTGGTTTCCTCCCGACGAAACTGCAACGTGATAGAATTCTGGATGCTCAAAGAGCGCGTGCGTCGAATCGTATCCGCCAGCGGAGTGCCCATAGATTCCCACGCGGGAAAGATCTAAGTAGGAGTATTTCTCGGCTATCTGCTGAATAGCTGCCTTGTGATCCTCGATACCCTTCCGGCTCAGGTTCTCATAGGAGTAATCTCGGAAAGCCTTCGAACGGCGCCCAGTCCCTCGGCCGTCGACCATGACGACCACAAACCCGAGCTCGGCGATTGACTGTGCGGTAGAGCGGTACGCGGCGAAGGTCTTGGGCACGTGGAAATCGTGAGGCCCGGTGTAGATCTGCTCGATCACCGGATAATTCTCATCGGATTCGAAATCCGACGGTCGCCAAAGCAGTCCGTAAACATCGGTTTCTCCGTCCGCTGCGACCGCTTCGAACGGTTCCGGGTATTTCCATCCGGTGTCGAGCAGTTGCTTGACGTCGGCTTCCTCCAGTTCGATGCGCACGCAACCGTCGATTGCGCTTCGCAACACCGTGACCGGTGGTTTGTCCGGCCGGGAGTAGGTATCGACAACGAACTCGCCTGACGGCGACATCTCGACCTCATGGTCTGCTGGCTCGGGCGTGAGAAGTACGAGATCAGAACCGTCGAAATTCACGCGATAGAGGTGACGGAAGTAAGGATCACGGCCCGCTTCCCGACCGCTGGCTGTGAAGTAGATTTCCCGAGCGTTGGCGTCGATACGGACGACATTGCGGACGACCCACTCGCCATCTGTAATCTGGTTTGTAATCTCACCGGATGCTCCATCGACGAGATAGAGATGGTGATACCCGCTTCGCTCCGAAGTCCAGACAACTTCCGCACCACCGTCAACAACGTGTGCTCCAGACACGTGTGGATCAACCACGGTATCCGACTGCTCATCAATTACGGTTCGTGACTCTCCTGTCGTCGGGTTGATTTCGAGGAACGTCACAGAATCGTACCCACGCGGCCAGTGTAGGTAGTGCAGTCGATCTCCGTCGTCGTTCCACTCGAACAACGGCTCTCCACCGTAGTAGCGGACCGGTATCGGGTCGATGTCGAGATCAGTTCGGGTGCGTTGTTCGAGATCGAAGACGATAGGTTCCACCATGGGCAGCCCAACTTCCCCTGGTAGCGGATACGCGTAGGTGAAGTGTCGTGGACGGAGTCGATCCTCGGGCGTGGACTGGACGAGTGCGAATCGGTTGGCAGAACGCTGATCCAGTCGATAGGTCATAAGCCGCTTCGAATCGGACGACCATGTCACCTCTACCGGCTGATCGATGTCTTCAGTACCTTCCTCAACCATCTCAACCGGTGAAAGGAGCGGCGTAGCGTAGCTGTAGTGTTCCTTGCCGTCTGCCGTCAGTTGGATCACTTCCCTATTGGCCGTATCACGCACGTAGAGATCGTGATCGTCGGTATATGCGACCCATCGTCCGTCTGGCGACGTGCCTGGATCTGATTCCTCATCTGCCGTGATCTCCTCGCAGTCGTACGTGGAGAGATCGCACTTGTATCTAGCACCCACCGCCTCGAACTGTACGGCGGATTCGTCTTCGATGTACTCGAATGAATCGAATGGCAACGCTTCCGGATCGTAGGACTCTCCGGTTTCGGCAGCGAGCGCATCCGCCAGCTGTTTGTGGTCGAACGCAGGAGCTTGTTCATCCTGTTCGGGATCGACGCGGACGAATTCCGTCCCCGTTGGCTGTTCGCGCCGGTACCAGAATCGATCGTTCTCCCCAATCCAATGTACATCAAACTCTTCGTTCAAGACCAACGATTCGGCGTTCTCCGGGAGGAACACCTCGGCTCGCTCGTACCGTTCACGATTAACCATTTTACACTACCCCTGCCGTTGAATCGCAGACACTCAAATCGGCATGGACATCAAATGAAGGCGGGTTTAATCTGGTCATGTGACTGATCACACTGCTTGTGCGCTGTCGACTGTGCTTAATGAAAGACGACTCTTTGCCGCTGATATAGATGTGATCTACTCGCATGGCATACAATTTCTCGTTGTAATATATAATTCGTATGGTCGCAAAGCTTGTCGGAGAAATATCCGCCTGAGTCTGAGAGTCGCAAGCCAGGAAAATAGAGAATTAAGAATGATTCTCAAGATGATGCTCTCCTAATATGTGTATTTCGCCATATCCTCTCGTTCTTCCCACCAACTTAGATAGCTCTGTACGAAACCGAAGAGAAATTATAAGTGGGTTCAAGCAATTCCTCTATCTGTGCAACCTGTAGAATTCGATAATGAATTGACGTTGCTCACGCACCAACAAAACGGAATTGAAGACGAATTTCATCAGGCCTACGAAGAGGCTGTTGAGTCTGTCAAAGCTAAACTCGGAGAATACCATTCTTTGCGGATTAACGGTGATCAAGTTAACACCAACAATCGATTCAGTGTTACAAATCCTGGTGATTTCGAGCTTGAAATTGGCGAATTCGCTGCAGCTAACGAAACAGATGTCGAATCTGCAGTTAGTGCTGCAAAAGACGCACACCGAGAGTGGGAAGATTATGATGTAAGTGTACGCGTCGATATTTTCCGTAACGCCGCTGAGATCATGCAAGATCGCAAGTTTGAGCTTGCGGCGACACTGTCACTCGAAAATGGCAAAAATCGAACTGAGGCGATGGCTGATATCGATGAATCCATTGATTTTCTTCGGTTCTACAGCCGTGAACTGGAGCGATCGGACGGTTACCAATTCGACACTGGTGAGCCAACACCCGGACAGCACACAACGAATCTGCTGCGACCGTATGGCGTTTTCGCGGTTATTTCGCCGTTCAATTTCCCGATGGCTCTCCTCGTGGGGATGACCACTGGTGCGCTGATCACTGGCAATACTGTCGTCGCCAAGCCAGCAAGTACAACGCCGCTGACTGCCCAGAAGTACTTCGATATCCTCACTGAAGCTGGAATTCCAGATGGTGTAATTAACTTAGTCATGGGAAGTGGCCGGTCGGTTGGTAAACCTCTCATCGAGCATGATGACGTTGCAGGTGTCGTCTTTACAGGCTCCCGGGAAGTCGGTCTCGGCATCGAAAAAACGTTTCGAGAACAGGGAAAACGCGGTCCGGTCATAGCAGAACTCGGAGGAAAAAATCCAGTTATTGTCAGTAACGAGGCCGAACTCAACGATGCAGTCGAAGGCGTCATGAAAGGGGCATTTTCGTTTAGTGGACAAAAATGCTCAGCGACCTCTCGCGTCTACGTCTCTGAGGACGTTATCGACGATTTTGTCGATCAATTGGTAGAGGAGACCAAACAGCTAAATATTGGTCGTGCGGAAAATCGTGATACTGTTGTGTCTCCACTCATAAATGACAGTGCACTCGAACGTTATAAAACAATAACCAAGCAGGCACGAACTGATGGGACAGTTCGTACTGGAGGCGCTATCGTTAACGATGATACCCTTCCTGACGGTAGGTATGTTGAGCCAACCGTAGTTACGGGTATTCCTCACGAACACGAGCTTGCTCAAGATGAACATTTCCTTCCATTTGTGACCATTCATCCTATATCAGATCTTCAAGAAGGTATCAAAAAATCCAATGACAGCGAATATGGTCTCTGTGCAGGACTCTTCTCACAAAATGACGATGAAATCGACCGCTGGTTCACGGACATTGAATCTGGAATGTGCTACGTAAACCGGTATCAGAGTGCAACAACGGGTGCACTGGTACAAGCTCAACCCTTTGGTGGATGGAAGTTCTCCGGTACGTCTGGCAAATTCGCCGGTGGTTACTGGTACCTCCAGCAATTCATGCGCGAGCAAAGCCGAACCCTTGTTGAATAATTAGTAGGAATTCTACTTGCATGTCTGGATGAAACATTCATATTATATACAACCTAATGAAAGGACCCGTTAACTAGATTCGCCGCTGCTTTTCTCGATTACTCACTGACAGCAATATCGGTGGCCAAATTGTCGCAAAGACTCGGCCACATTGAATTCACACCAAGTGTGTTATCGTACCATCAATATTTCCGTTAAAAACGATCGAGGAGTGTTTTAGAACTTGAATTGGCACTAAAATGTTGAGGATCGCCACTACGAAGACGCAATTATTTATCCAATCCTAAATAACTTATTCCACTATATAATATCAAAAATAAATGATTAATAAATAACGGTAAGAAAGAATTTAATAGTATATGAGTCATGTCTATACAAGGTATGGGATTTCAACTCATACGTAGTGGAAGCAGACCGTCGAATAGTAGCACTGAAAATTTCCAAGTCTTCGTGTACCCGAACACACAAAACGAAGACTATACGGCAGAAAACTATGTCGCGGACGCGCTAGATTACACTGGGCAACAGTTACTGGATATTGACGCGTGCAAGGAGTATAATATCTACATCAGTTACGAACATCCGAACCTGAACGACGGAGCAAATTACGACTTCTACAGTTCGTGGCAATCATACAGTAAGACGAGCGATCAGGGATGTCACCTCTGTGTGGGTGGCGAAAATATCGGTGGGCGGGCCGAAAGTCCAAACGATCCCGGTGCGTGGAATAGAGCCCAAGACGCAGTTGTGGGCTGGGGAGGTGTCGAGTACTACAAAAGTCTGGCCATTCAAGAAGTATTCCATACATACATCAACGATTCGAACCCTACTGTTCAAAGTATGATCCCAGGAACCAACGAGCATGATCTGGGATCGACCTACTCAAACAACAACGCGACACCAATGGCAGCAGGATACCCTGAATCTCAGCAAAGCGGTAGTTGCTGGTCAAACAATACTGCCAACAACTGGACTCGACTCCTCAATCAGTGTGAGCGAGATGGCGTCAAAGCAACGTCCGATTCCGCATAACGAAGGTAATACGCATGAGCGACAAACAGCACGATAATACCATCAGCCGACGTAGCATTCTCAAAGCAACAGGAGCCGCCGCTAGTGTTGGCCTGCTAAGCACCGGCAACGTACTTGCGGAGCAGTCCGTAAACCGCACGAAGCTGGTCGAAATTGGTATTGAATATGACGTTGATAAGTTGTTGAGAGACAATGTCAAAACCATCGCGACGCATCGCCCACTTCAGTACCGGGTGAACACCGAAAAAGGTGCTATCATGTTAACTCCGGTCGCTTCGGACGCCACCCGCTCGGCGTTGACATCTAACAACGAAGTCGTCAGTAGTACGTCCTCTATCAGCACCCCAGGAACCATCGCGACCCATCGCTCAATTCCAGAGGCACCCATCGCATTGGCGAACGACTACCGTCCAGTCAAATCTATCTCGTTACAAAATGCCCCCCCGATTCCCAAAGCGAATGTCAGATTCAAATCCGATGTCGCAGAGGTGTCGGTCAATGGGTCGAATTTTCAGCTCGCGCCGGGAGAGGAACGATCAAGTTCCCTTGGAACACAGCAGATCCCCGCACATGTCGTCAAGCGGAGTGGCAGCACTCGCTCAACTCGTTCCGAGATGGTCTCCCTCAAAGTAACCATTCACGCGAGAAATCACGGTGATCTCGATGTCACAACGGGCAAATAGCGACTCACAAGGTGCGTCTCACGGATAGGAAAAGCAAATAGCTATTCTATTTGATGATATGGGTATACCTATGTCGAAGTATACATATCGGTCTGCGAATTTTTATTAAAAACAAATTGTAAACACAATGGAAGCGTAAAGATTGTAATTTAATCTATTGGTTGAATATAATATAACCAGATATAGTTTTAGTTACTGATCAAGGTATCCAACAAGATTGATCTCAGCAGGGCCGTGTTGGTCGAGAAGTTGGAAACCAATACAACGCTAACAAGGCCAAGTGTGAGTCCAACTATAACCGAGAAAGTTATTAAAATCGTCCAGCAGAGCCGTTGCAAATACCGTTGTCAGTATTGGACCGAGGCAAATGCCAACTGCTGCAATAACCCCAGAAAAGAATCGTTGCCCAATATACAGGAAGGCAAGATTGTCCCCAATGAGGAACGCACCAGCGATACCGATGACGATCCAATCACGAGATGAACGTGGCCAACAGTAGTCGACTGTCAAGAAAACGTACACAAGAATTGCTATTCCTGCAACGTAGTACCGTAAGGCAGCAAACAGTAGTGGAGGGAAATACGGCAATCCTGCTTCGGTTGCCACAAAAGAACTTCTCCATAAAATTCCAAGAAGTATGAATATACCTATCGAACAGATCTTGTTCACATACGATTATGACTGGGGAAGCAGATATTCATTCCTGTATAAGTTAGGATGGCTGTGACTCGACGAACATTGTGAGATCATCGTATTCTCGATTCCGACAGTTACACAATACTTTCTTTGACCACACCCTCTCTGTGCAGATTTAAGCCACTTATATAAATTATCTATATTGTTTGTCCATCTGGTTCCGTTAAGAGGAACAATGGACGCCAAACATGTTGATACCAGCACCCCTTATCAACGTGGGTATTGTAATAAACTAAGTTATTACATCAAAGCTTCTACTATTCTCAATCTCCCTATCCCTATGAACTGCCCACAAAAGTCATCTACAATTAATCAATGTTCACAGCTCTTTTTTGTTCCTGTTCCCGGAACGGCTACTCAGAGCAAGAAGATCTCGGCTCATGCTTGTACGTACTAAGATAACTATTCCGTCTCCTTTGGGCGGCACTGAGATCTATAAACAGTTAGCATCGTAGTTTTGTAACGATCATAGTTGTGTTACAAAAGGTAAGAGATGGGATCTGACTAACCTTTCCCATAGTAACAGACACAATCTACCATCTTATGGATCCACTCTATCATCTGATGTAGACTTCATAAATTACAATCTGTTCTATATTTGATTAAGCACCACACCTTTTGTGATGATTTAATGACCAGTTCCGATACGCTACTGTAAAGCTTCGTAATAGTCGGATAAATATTGCTATTCTTCGTCGCATCGACATCCATCGCTAATCATAGATTTGAAACTCTTTGTAGTTCTACAAGACATACACGTCACCGAGAGATTCACGATAACATCGTAGTCATCACCTGCTAAGTGATCCTGTTGACGAAGGTTAGATAGCGTTGCTTCAGCCACCGCTACAGTCCTTGATTGTAATTTCAGAACGTGTTCTCCCGGTTCTTTCTGAACATTTTTTGAGTTCTGCCCTGGCTCAATATCGTGCTTTTTCAGATATCGTCGGATTGTTTGATATGAGACGAAGTCAGCTTCCACCTGTTCGACATTGACCCCCAATTGAGTCAGCTTACTTTTCGCTTGCACCCGTGTTCCTTTAGTGATGCTTTCCTCAGTTAGGAGCTTATAATAATTGGCAACTTCCCCATCCAGCGGTGTTTCCCCTGCTTGCTTGATAGCAGCCTCGACAACACGATGGTTGAAGAAGTTTGCTAACTCGCGTAAGCTGTGGCTTTGCCCATCTTCACCTTGTCGCATCTGAGCTAATTCGCTCTTGATATCTGTGAGATGATATCTCTCAATTACCTTCCGAAGTTTCGGTGGTCTACCGCCATTACTATCCGCGTTCTTTGTCATACTGTTAGATTAAGATTGGAGGTCTCTAAATGTTCTGAGTTCCCGTTCCGCACTGCAGAACGAATTAGTCACATTTCTGTCTCTCGGAGCAACTCAAATCGTAGTATCAATACATCTCTCTGGCTAAGGGATCTGTAGTTTAGTGATACCCACAATTCGATGTTCCTTAGAGCAGAATTTAGAAATAAGCCACGCTGATCTCATCGTACGAACGGACATGAGTGGCCAAAGAATTCTTGTCTAAATCCTATCGTTGAATACAAACATGAGCTTTACCAATGATGAGACTCAATCAGAGCCATGGTTTGGGACACACCCACACGAATTACAAACCCATAATTTAGATTTCTGTTTAATTATGCATCTTCACATACCGAATATTGGTACCGCATCGGCGCATAATACAAGGTTCAGGTGATAATCCTATCTCAGAACTCCTCGATCTGTTTCTGTGTTATTGAGCACGAGAACAATTTGTGGCTATCGAAGCAGTGCAATCATCTAGATAAGATCTCATATCACGAATGAAGGTAGTTTGTACATGGTCAGATCTGATAGTTTTCACCGCTACCAACATATGATGGTTATATAACATTAATCGTCAAGAGGTTTCGCGGTGAGAATTCTCTTTCTCGCGTCTGAGAGACATACTCGTTCTTCAATCAGATTATTGTCTCGAAGACGTTGGACGGCGAATCGAGTCGTCTGATGTGGGAGAAGCGATTCGTTGGATATCTCTTTTAATGTACGCGCTTCCTTGTCCTCTAGCACTTTGTAAACTAGTTTTGTGCTCGGGGGTAATTTCTTGAGTCGGGCTTTCCTTGATATCTGTGCACTCTCCTCTGACTGTTCTTCTGATTCAGTCCCAGCCATCTATGTTAAAGATGGGAAATATTGTACTTAATATTTTCCTTGTCAAATAGAGATGCTCCATTCACGAGGTTAAACTAATTTTTAAACATCTATAATATATTTATCTACTCATAAGAAAAGTTATAGATAACAAACAGTATTCTGAGTGACTTATAGCTGACAAGGAAATCGTTTCGACCTCTGACATCGAACGTATTTGGAATCACTGCGACGACAGAACTGTTGTTAGAAATGGGTGTGTCGATTTCATCACGTAATGTCTATAGTAAGAGCACATACGGTGAATTGGGAAGACTGTTGAGACCTCCACATTGATTTCTCGCCTCAACTATTGTTGATGCAGTAGATCCCAGTCGTCATCAACTTTATCTGGAAATCTTTTTAATGGATGGTTGAAAAATATTGCCTGTGTCATCATTGAAGACACCTCTTTACGACAATCACCGAGAGGCAGGTGCAGGCTTCACGATGTTCAATGGATGGGAGATGCCCGTCAAGTTCGATTCCATCACAACTGAACACACCGCTGTCCGAGACTCTGTTGGACGGTTCGATGTGAGTCACATGGGTGAAATACTCGTTCGCGGACCAGACGCTGCCGCTTTCCTACATTGTCTGACGCCAAACGATGTAACCAGTCTCGCTCCTGGGGAAGGCCAGTACTCGTGTTTCCTTCGGAATGACGGTGTGATAATCGATGATACGGTTCTGTATCATCTGCCGACAGGAGCGTTTCTGTTTGTTCCAAATGCAGGAAACGATCGTCAAATAGAACAACACTGCCGCGACTATGCACGCGAATGGGGATACGATATCCAGATAGACAATCTTACTGAGTCGCGGGCAATGATCGCGGTGCAGGGACCTGACGCTATTCCAAGCGTGGAGGAGC
Organism: Halocatena marina; assembly: GCF_023276375.1. GTDB lineage: Archaea > Halobacteriota > Halobacteria > Halobacteriales > Haloarculaceae > Halocatena > Halocatena marina. Next base: position 286,065 of record NZ_JALLPK010000004.1, read on the forward strand.
TTGCAGATTGCAGTTTCGAGAATCTTTCTCGTTTCGGAATTGAGGCCATTACTCTTTCCGGTAATGATTGTCTCGTTGCAAAGTCGGGTTATACTGGAGAGGATGGGGTTGAAATCATCCTCCCTACTGACGCAGCTGATGCAGTGTGGTCGTCGCTGGCTCCGGTGCAATCATGCGGGTTAGGAGCACGTGATACCCTCCGATTGGAAGCAGGGTTATTACTCTCCGGCCAAGACTTCCATCCAGTAGAGAATCCACGAACTCCTCTCGAAGCAAATATTTCCTTCGTGATCGACTGGTCGAAGGAATACTTCATCGGAAAAGATGCGCTCAAGAAGCAGGCTGAAATTTCCGGTGGACAAACCCTTGTTGGACTTGCCGTTGAAGGCCGTGGTATTGCACGGAATGGATACAAGGTTCTTTCTGACGATGGCATAGTCGGTGAGGTAACAAGCGGTACACAGAGCCTCACGTTCGAAGATGCAATTGCCCTTGCGTACATCGATGTCGACTACTCAGCGGAAGGTACGGAACTTCAAGTCCGTATCCGTAATCGAGAAATCGACGTTCGCGTTGTCAATCACCGATTTTTAGCGACTAGGGAGTAACACAGAACGATGAAATTCGATATCAAAACGGATCGGTTATACACAGAATCGCACGAATGGATACATCAGGAAGACTCAAATGTCACAGTTGGTATCACAGATTTCGCACAAGATGAACTTGGTGACATCGTCTTTCTAGAACTACCAGAGCTGGGTGTTACGGTTGACGATGGGGAAGCGTTCGCCGTAATTGAAAGTATTAAAGCCGTATCCGATATCTACGCACCTGTAACTGGAACCGTCACTGCAGTGAACGACATGATCCAAGACACACCAGAGATAGTCAATTCAGATCCTTACGAACAAGGGTGGCTTATCTCACTCGACATCGATGGTGATGTTGATCAGGACGAATTCCTCTCTCCTGATGATCACAGAGAGAAGATCAAATGATATGAAAGATGAAAATCATATGACAAACGGTTGTTCTGGAACACCGTATGCCCCACACGACGAGTCAGATGTTAAGGCAATGCTCGATGCCATTGGAGCGAGATCTGTTGAAGAACTGTTTGACATCCCGGGATCGGTCACATTCGACGGTGAGTTCGGAATCGAATCTCATTCTGAGCAGGAAGTTCGAAAGGACGTACGACAACGATTGTCGAACAACGACAATCTCATCGAATTCCTCGGCCGGAATCATTACAACCACTACGTTCCCGCAATCGTTGATGATGTTTCCAGTCGATCCGAGTTCTTGACATCATATACTCAGTATCAGCCTGAAGTCACACAGGGTTTCCTTCAGGCACTTTTCGAGTACCAATCGATAATTGTGGAGCTAACGGGACTTGATGTGGCCAACTGCTCGATGTATGACGCTGCGACAGCGCTCGGCGAAGCTGCAACACTGGCCGCTCGTACCCGTCAGGTAGATGGGAACCGTGTCCTCGTTCCGGAGTCGCTTACGGAAAAGCGACATCGCGTACTTACGAGCTATATTCAGGGAACAGACCTGGTCGTCGAAACGTATCCATCTACCGATGGAAACGCTGACCTTGACGCACTCACAGACGCTCTCTCTGCTGATGTTACGATGGTGTATGCTGAAAGTCCAACAAGCCGTGGCACCATCGAAGAGCACCTCTCTACTATCGGTACTCATACACATGACGTTGACGCGCTGTTTGTATTCGGGTCTGACCTCATTGCACTTGCACTACTCGAAGAACCCGCAAATTTCGGTGCCGACGTCGTCGTCGGTGATGCAGGTGTACTCGGCCTTCCGGCCAGCTTTGGGACTGGTCTCGGGTTGTTTGCCGCTGATGAATTGCTTTTGCGTCAGATTCCGGGGAGGCTGGTCGGTGCTGCAACGGACTCTGATGGAGTTCGTTCGTATACTCTCACACTACAAACCCGAGAACAGCATATCCGTCGAGAGCGTGCAACATCGAATATCTGTACGAATCAGGCGTGGCTTGCACTGAGGACTGCAGTACATGTCGCAGCTCTTGGAACTCACGGAATGGCCGAGCTCGCACAATCATGTGTGACTGCTCCAAGGGCTGTGGCCGCTCGTCTCGATGCTATCGATGGTATTCGTGCACCAGTCCATGCCCGCCATCATTTCAGAGAGTTCGTAGCAGAAGTTGATCGTCCTGCTGATACCGTCGTTGCGGAGCTCATTGATCATGGCATTGTGGTTGAAGCAGTCGGTGAAAATGAAATTCAGATTGCCATCACGGAAACGAACATGGACAAGACAGACGAGTTAGTCGCGGCTGTCACAGAGGTGATGACGTGAGATACACTCAGGCTCGCTGGGAGGACAATGATGGGGACGTCCGGGAGCCACTCTTGATCGAAAAAGACCGTACTCAAGTAACGTACGACGCTTCCCCATTACCAGATGATTTGACGAGGGAGTCGTTAGTATTGCCAGATCTGTCAGAACCGGAGTTAGCACGACACTATACTCGTCTCTCACAGATGACGTACGGTATCGACACTGGACCATACCCGCTCGGTTCGTGTACGATGAAATATAACCCCAAGTTCACGGAATTACTTGTTCAAGTCGATGACTGTCTCGTCCATCCTAATCGTCCTGATCAAACTGTACAGGGCACCCTCGAGATAATGCACCAACTGCAAGATTATCTAGGTCGAATCGGGGGAATGGACTCTGTCACCTTACAGCCACCGGCAGGGGCATCTGGAGAGTTTGCGGGAATTCTGATTGCAAAAGCATACCATGAGCACCGGGGAGAGACACGCTCGGAGATAGTGGTACCAGACACAGCACATGGGACGAACTTCGCTTCAGCAGCTCTGGCAGGATATGACGTGGTTGAACTGCCTTCTGGTGAGGATGGGAGAGTCAACCTTGACGCACTAGAAACAGCTGTTAGCGATGAGACAGCGGCATTGATGTTGACGAATCCGAATACACTCGGACTCTTCGAACAGGATATCGAAAAGATTGCAGATATTGTCCACAACGTTGACGGACTATTATACTACGATGGAGCGAATCTGAACGCGCTTCTCGGACGTGCACGGCCGGGTGATATGGGCTTTGATATCATGCATTATAATGTTCATAAGACGTTCGCCACCCCTCATGGAGGTGGTGGGCCCGGCGCTGGTCCGGTTGGAGTAAAAGATAACCTCTCAAACTTCCTTCCGACACCGCACATCAGAATGGAAAACGGCCAATACGAACGGTACGAACCAACACACTCAGTTGGAAAAATTCACGAGTTCGCTGGGAATTGGTTAGTGTTGCTGAAAGCGTATTCTTATATTGTTCGACTCGGCGACAATGGTTTGACTGACGCTAGTACCAAGGCAGTACTCAATGCCAATTACCTGGCAAGCCAGCTTAACATTGATATTCCGTACAGCCCGTTCTATCACGAATTCGTGGCCAGTGCTGGGACTAAAGATGCTGCGGACGTTGCAAAACGGATGCTTGATTACGGTGTTCACCCACCAACAACGAAGTGGCCCGAAATCGTCCCTGAGGCTTTGATGACCGAACCAACCGAAATTGAGACAAAAGCGTCTCTTGATCAGCTTGCACTTGCGTTCAATACCGTCTGTGCCGAGAGTGCTGAGACCATTAAAGATGCTCCATCTGTCACGGCAGTCAGGAAAATAGATCAGGCCTCTGCCGCCCGTTCTCCCCGTCTGACGTGGCAGATGTTAGAGTGATAGATGCTCTAGATACTTTGATATCAATATATCTGGAATCACCGGTCGCCATTGCTTCTTCGATATTTAGTCATGAGCTCACTCACCGTCACGATCTCAACAGTCGTTGCTGATGTAGGTCTATTAAACAGGCAGTAATGCAATGAGTGGTTGCCGATTTTCGAACGACAGATACAAGCATTATCTTTCTCTTATGTTATCGTGTCGACCGATGCTTAATAATTCGATTTTCTGGACTGCGAATGCTGTCGGATTGGTTGCCTTTGCACTTGTTGGGGCTAGTAAGGCGATCCGAGAAGGTTTCGATCCGTTCGGCGTCTCTGTTGTTGGCCTTGTGACGGCATTTGGTGGTGGGACGACGCGAGATATTCTACTAGTACAGATACCGCTATCACTCCAAACACTCTCGAATATTGGATTCGGTATGACTGGAATTCTTATGGCTGTGTTACTGTCATTAACTCTCGAAATTCCAGACCAGCATCCGTCTTCAATAGTTGCTGATGCGATTGGGCTTGGTGCATTTGCGACGGCAGGGGCGATCGTTGCCACCGACGTTGGTGTCTCACCCTTTGGAGTGGTTGCTATTGCAACAATAAATGCAGCTGGTGGGGGTGCATTTGCTGATATTCTCCTTGATCGATCTCCCTTCATCCTCTTGCAAGATTTTTATGCGAGCTGCGCAGTTCTTGGGGGGTTTAGCTATTGGTTGGTTTCAATGACTATTGGTGACGGGAACTTCGCAGCCAGTAGCTGCGCTGTGGTCACATTTGGAACGAGACTTGCAGCGATACGGTATGAATGGGAGCTTCCAAACCTCCGAGAACACTCATATAGTAAATACAATTAGAATCCGGCGGGAAATTACTGCTAATAGCCAGATGTTGATCACGTCACTCAGAGGTTTCAGCTACTCGAGTATCGGTTTAGATAGTGTCCATCAACGTCGATCCACACGATAGATGGAAAACATGCGTGATCACATATCTATATTACTACCAAGATCCTGATCGAGGGCTGAGGTGTAAATGTGAGCAGCGGTAGCTGCATCGAACACTGCGCTTCCGACACTTTCGACAACTATTATGTCACTATCTGATGTTCTGCTTATTTCGCCTTCGAAAGCTCTACTCAGTGGGATGAGTAGATCCTTCGATAGTGAAGTTGCGGTGAGGTCGCCGATCTTTATCACCTCTCTAGGAACATCGGCAAAAACTAGATCGGCTTGGTTGAATAAATCCGATTCAAGTTCCTGCATATCCGATCGAAACGCACCGATTCCAATAATCAATGTACCGGCTTGGATTGCATCAGTAGAGAATACTGGATCCGTGCTCGTTGTCGTCGTTATAACCACATTCGATTTTTGGACAGCCAACTCAGCCGATTCCGCTGCACTGGCTGGTATTCCAATAGATGAAAGTTTATCTACAATATCATATTTTGAATCGCTCGGAGAATAGATGGAAACACTCTGTAGCTCACAGAGAGCATTCACTGCACGGGTTTGCCATCTAGCTTGAACCCCCGCTCCAATAACAGCTAGGTTCACAGGTTTGGTAGCCAGTTCACGAGCAGCCAGCCCACCTATACATCCCGTTCGTGCGTTTGTAATATTGTTTGCGTCCATAACCGAAACTGGCTTTCCTGTGTGCGCGTTGGCTAAGATAAGTTGTGCGTGAAGAGTTGGCAACTTCTTTTCAGAATTTTCCTCGTGGATACTTACTAGCTTAGTTGCAAAGTAGTCTGATCCATGAATATAGGCAGGCATCACTAATCCTGTTCCAAGCGGATCATCATCTTGAAGTCCAACTCCAACAGGATAGTGGGGACGGGCCGGACGCTCTACAGCACCTGCATCTTGTTTGATTTGTGCATCTTCAACCTTATCTGCGATATTAGAAAGGTCGATGAGAGATTCAACGTCCTTGCCAGATAGCACAAGAACCATGACTACCATGTTGTCTCTACTTCTCTTATGCTTTACTCCACCTATAGTAACAAAAGTTATATAGTTATAACAAATTACATTTCCAAAGTCATATAATCTTGGAAGATGGGATTGACGTGCGCCTTCTATCCCCTATATTTATCTGTGAAAAACTATGCCTAGTGGTTTTGTTTTCTTGTCGCTCAGAAACCTTTGCTACGTCCCACTTCTTATTCTGAGTCTTAAACTACGAGACGTGAGCCTAACCAGGACCCGCTAGTGTAAAAATAAGACACCAACAGAAGCCGAACTCCGAAATCATGAACTTCCCACAGGCAGATTTGATATAGTGATATATGATTTATAGTCTTGATTCCAGTCGCCACAGCACCCAGTCTCTTCAAAATCGGTCGAATTTGCGGAATCTCCATTCACTTCGTTTTAGCGCAGTAAACAACAGTGGATTTACGGGCTCCCCCGCTGTTGGTGAATCATAGAGCATGGTTCCAGACGAGACCGACGCTACCGGACGGACAAACGGCTACGATCCGTTCCCCGAACCCACGAGCGCAGAGACTGAGTCTGAGCACTGCATCTTTCCTGATACAACCGATCTAGTGGCGTGGTTCAGCGAAACAATAGAGACAGAGTAATGTCCGCGTTGACACCGCAGTCTCTCGACGACGCGATTAAACGGTATTTACGCTCGAAAAGCAAGGGCGGGCCGGACTCTGGAACCTACCAGCAAGCTGCACGAACGGCCCTTACGCGCTGGCGTGAGTGGCTGTCTGCCGAGGCTGTCGACCGACTTGAGGATCCCGACGACGGCGCACGAGTCATGCGCCGCTACGCTCAGCACCTCACCGAACGAGTTGGTGAGGATGAATTGGCCGCCTCAAGCGCACAGACCTACTACAACATTGTCTCTGGCTTTTGCTCGTATTGCGTGCGTGATGGCGTACTCCCGTCGAATCCTGCTTTGCGCGATCGTGCGCGCGAAGAGCTCCCGACCGACGATAGCGATGGCCGTCAGCAGTTCTGGGATCCCGAAACCCGTGACCGGTTCCTCCGCTGGATCGATGATCGCGCGTACGAAGCGATCGACGCCGATGGTCGGGCAGCCCGACTCGAAGCCCGTGATCGGGCGTTCGTTTATTTGCTCGCCTATTCCGGCGTGCGCGGGGCGGAGATCCTCCGGACGAGTGCAGATGAACGCGAGGGCCGTCAAGGCCTCCGCTGGCGAAATGTCACGCTCCCCGACCCCGACGCTGATGCAGACAGCGGAACGCTGCGCGTCTTCGGCAAAGCCCAAGAGTGGGAGACCACCCCGCTGCCCCGCCAAGCCGTGTTCGCCGTCCGTCAGTATTACGCGCTCCTCGATGAACCGTCGGGAGAGTGGCCCGTCTTTCCAACTGAGCACGCGCCCTCGAAATATCGAGTGGCACGCAATGCACTCAAAACCACGCATGAATTGGCTGAGGACACTATCGAGACACTCCTTGAGGGAACCCCAATCGATCGCGTGCTTCGGGAGTACGAGATCACGCCACCAGCGGTCACCGTCAACGGAATGCGCAGCCACATGCAGACGCTCTGTGAGCAGGCCGACATCGATATCGATGGCGAATATCTGAAACTGCACGGCGCACGACGTGGACTAGGTGATACGGTGTTTCGCGTCGATCGGGGCGAGGCCCAAGATCTGCTGCGCCATCGCTCACTCCAGACGACCAAAGACGCCTACTCGCACATTGCTGCCGAAGAACGGGCCGAACGCGTTTCAGACATTCTTGACAATAGTGAGTGAGACCCTCTCGAGTCGACAATGACAAATTGTTTCACCACTCCTCAGAGTGAGATTGTTCATGGGGTTCTGTACTAATGATGTGACGACATCAACGCGGTCGTCGAGATGGGTGTCGTCCCCAGCGCTGTAGTGGTTGATAAACACGCTGTCACGGCTACCGAGCAGTTCACCCGGGTGCACGATGAATACCGTACGCTTTTCGGTGGACGGTTGTCGAGATACGCATACAATGGTTAGCTATGGAGGACGAATCTGATGAACGGAGACCGGGAATTGCTCCCGTTTTCCCGGTGGTGGTTGGTCGGCGGCGGCGCCATCGCAATGGGAATGGCCGGTACCTACCAGTTCGTCTGGTCTTCGATTCGTAGCCCTCTTGGGGTGCAGATCGGTGCTTCGGAAGCGACACTCGGAACGCTATTCACTCTACTTATCATATCACAAACACTCTCACAGTTCCCTACTGGTTGGTTTCGTGACCGGTACGGGCCTCGTCTTCCGTTGTTTGCTGGAGCGATTCTGCTTGCAAGTGGATACGCGGGATTAGCCGTTGCTCCTACTCCGATGATTGCAGCTATTGCCGTGATAGTTGGCGGGACTGGCGCAGGGGCAACGTATACCGTCGCGGTGAACACGCCGGTGAAATGGTTTGAGACGCACCGCGGGCTCGCTACCGGTGTTGTGACGATGATGTACAGTGGTCTTAGCGTCGTCCTGATTCCAGTAATTCGAGGCGATGTCGTACTGGTGTTTGAGACGACCATGCTCGTCTTTGCGGTGCTCGGAGCAGCAGCCTGTCTCGTCGGAGCGTTCGTTCTCCGAGATCCACCTGGTACTGCATTTGATCCCGAGAGTGGGGACTCAACGAGTGACGACGGTGCTGATATCGTGGATTCGCCAACCTACACGTGGCGCGAATCGATACGAACATGGCAGTTTTGGGTACTGTACGTGGTGTTCGCTGTTGTCAATGGTGTTGGACTGATGCTCATTGGGAAGGTCATCGCCTTCGCCGACAGCCTTGGTCTATCTGCAGCAGCAGCGACGGGGGCAGCATCCATCATCGCCTTCGCCGACGGCGCCGGTGTTCTCATCGGAGGAGGTATTTCTGATCGTCTCGGGCCGATTCGGACCGTTGGTTGGGCGCTAATCGTCAGTGCAGCCGGTATCGCTAGTGCGGTGGAGGGGGTCACGGCTTTGCAGGTGTATTCGTTGTTCTCGTCGGCGTTGCTGCCTTCTTTCGGAGTCCAGTCTTCGCCGTCTTTCCCAGCCTTATTGGAGAATACTACGGAACAGCCCACTCCTCGGAAAATTACGCTCTGCTCTATACGGGCAAAGTGTGGGGGAGTATCTTCGCTGGTACGGTGACGAGTATTCTTATCGCATCACTTGGCTGGACGCAGTCGTTCTTCCTCGGTGCTGGACTGCTGGCTTTGGCTGGCATCGCGACGCTTTCCGTGCGGCCGGTCGATCACAGCCAAACTGATCGGTGATAATGGTACTGTAAAACCTGCCCATGAGAAATCAGTGATATGTGGAATCCTTAATCAACTCGGACTGATCTGTGATAATTCGGCTATCTATTGCTGTAGATAGTGAATAATGATATTACTACTAGCTCATGTATCGTTACCAGTCGTTGGCCTATAAACTGAATGTGGCTATAGAGAATTAGTTGGATCAGTAGTTGGGAGGTGCTCTCTCAATGCATGCGGGCCTCGAACCCATTGTTGCTCAGTGTTCTCTCACTCATCACTGACATCGTCATTATCGTCGCTTGCACTCCGAAAACTCGTCACGGTGAGCGACGAGCCTCCCTTCAAGGATGTCCATCAGTCGAGATCCCCTTGAGAACGCCAGCGAGGATAATTCCGAGACCGTAGCGGGTACTGTTGCTCTCACAATGCAAATAACGCTGTTTGCAGCGGGGTTTCGACGCGAAACATGGAATAGCCCAGAATTAGACGAATCTAATTCCCAAATTTGATATAAACTATTATATCGTTTGACTAATCAATAACTAGCCGACGATGGACGATACGAAGCAGTCGCAATCGCAGTACAGTATCTCGCGCAGAAGAGTCATTACTGCCGGTGCAGGACTTCTCGCAACTGGCCTCGCCGGATGCACGAGCAATGGCGGTAACAATGATACCGCACCTACGAGCGGCTCTGGCAACGAGGGCGCATCTGGAGACGGTCCTGCTGTTACAGTCGCGTCGTTCTTCAGTTTCTATGACTTTGCACGGAAGGTCGTCGACGGGACGCCCATCCAAGTGAACAATCTCGTTCCAACTGGATTGCACGGTCACGGGTGGGAGCCGAATGCGAGCGTCACGAAGGACATCATCGAAGCAGACGCATTTCTCCACGTCGGTCCAGGATTTCAACCGTGGGCTGATCGTGCGATTCAGACGCTCAAAGACGACAACGTCGATACGCAGTTGATCGACGTCCGCAAGGGCGTCGAACTGGTCGATCTCGCAGCAACCCTCGATCCCGAAGAGGAAGGCGTCGGAAAGCAGCAAGGCAAGGATCCACACTTCTGGCTCGATCCCGATCGGGCGAAGATATCGGTCGACAACATCGCCGACGGGTTCGCCAAGCTCGTTCCTGATCAGGAAAGTGCGCTCCGAGACAACGCAGAGACGTACAAGGCCGATGTCCTCGAGCGGATCGATCAGGACTACCAGGCGATCTTCGATGCGGCCGACCGAAACGTGGTGCAACTGGCGGCGCACAACGCCTTCCAGTACATCGGAGTCAAATACGACGCGAAGATGGTTCCGCTCGTTACGAACCTCGCAGCCAGTGGTGACGTCAAGCCCTCTGATATTGCCGATGCGAAAGAAGTCATCAGGAAAAACAACATCAAGTACATCGCCAACGGTGTCTTCGAGTCGCGCAAGCCCGCAAAGCAACTGCTCAATGAAACACAAGTCGAGGGGTACCTCCCTGTAACCCCGTATGCAGGCGTCCGAAAAGATTGGGTTCAGAACAACTGGGGATACGAAGAGATCGCCTACAATATCAACATGCCCACGTTCGAGGTCGTGCTCGGCAACAAACAGCCCGAAGCGGCCGGACCCGGCAGCTGGGCCAACGAGTGGATGAACTTCCAATGAGAACACAAAACACTGCAAATCCGACGAGTGCGGGGACGGCAAGCAGCGACGAGCCGATCATCGGATTATCCGGTGTTGATTTCGGGTATACGTCGACTCCGGTCGTCGAGGACGTCTCGCTTCGGATCAACCATGGCGAGTACGCTGCGGTCGTAGGTCCGAATGGATCGGGAAAATCGACGTTGATGAAGTTGATGTTGGGGTTACTCCGACCGGACGATGGGATCGCCAGACTGTTCGGCGAACCTTCGCATCAATTCGACGACGGCTCCCGCATCGGCTACGTCGCCCAGCATGCCAGCGCTTCGAAAGAGATGCCGATCACTGTCCGGGAAGTCGTGAAGATGGGCCGATTCCCACACGTCGGTTTCGGACGCCTCTCTAGCGAGGACTGGAGCATCGTCGATCAGGCGCTCAACACGGTCGGCATGACGGCGTTCGCCGATCGCCGTGTCACACAGTTGTCTGGTGGTCAGCGCCAGCGAGCGTTCATCGCACGAGCACTCGCCAGCGAGGCCGACCTGCTCGTGCTCGATGAACCGACCGTTGGCGTCGACATGGAATCGGTCGGAGCGTTCTACGATCTCTTGGATTCGCTGAACAGCAACGGTATCACGGTCCTGCTCATCGAACACGATCTAGGTGCGGTCACCGAACACGCCGAACGCGTCATCTGTCTTAACCGCGAGATATACTTCGACGGACCTGCCAGTGAGTTCATCGAGAGTGACGCCTTGGCCCGTGCCTTTGGCACCACCGCGAACTTGTTGGGTGGCTCCCAATGATTCATCTACCCATTACTCGGCTTCAAGCAGGACCGCTGGACCCCGTGTTTGGGCCGCTGTACTGGTTCTTGGAGCTCTGGTCGGGATTCATGTCGTGGGTCGCTGGCGTGACCGGGTTGGAGCTACTTCAGTACGGCTTCATGCACCGGGCGATCCTGGTGGGTATCTGTATCGGGGTGATGGCTCCCTTGATCGGAACGTTCCTCGTTCACCGCCAGCTGGCACTGATCGGTGACGCACTCGCACACACTGGCTTCGCTGGCGTCGCTGTGGGACTGTTCCTCAACGCCGTTATCGACCTCGGGGTCTCGCCGTATCTGACGGCAGTCGTCGTTGCAATGATCGCGGCACTGTTCATCGAACTCATTTCGGAGGCGACCGACGCCTACAACGATGTCTCGATGGCCATCGTGCTCTCGACGGGCTTCGCGCTAGGAACAACGCTGATTAGTATCAACGCAGGTGGACTTGCTGTCGGCGTGAATCAGTTCCTCTTCGGTAACCTATCGACAGTCTCGAACGAGAGTGCGGCAATACTGCTAGCGTTGTTCGTGATCATCATCGGCGTCGTTGGGCTCACACGCAACCAGTTACTGTACGTTACCTTCGACGAAACTGCTGCGGCAGTTTCGGGCCTCTCAGTGAGCTGGTACAATCGCATCATGGTGATGTTGACAGCGATGGTCGTAGTCGGCGCGATGCAGATTATGGGTGTCATCCTCGTCGCCGCCATGCTTGTTGTTCCCGTGGCGGGCGCGAGTCAGGTCGCCCGGAGTTTCAACGAGTCTCTACTCGTGTCGGTCCTGCTTGCCGAACTCGCCGTCATTCTTGGAATTGGCGTGTCGTACTACGGCGAGGCGACTGCTGGGGGCGTTATCGTCCTCGTCGCAGTTGCGATCTACGCTATTGCTGTCGTATGTGGAAAACTCCAGACCGCCTTCGGCGAGGACGCAATCCCTGAGATGGGGAGCATCGATATTAGCGAAACCGAATCGAGTGGGGACTGACGACTGCTCTCTGACCAGAAAGTGAGACAGTGCGAAAACTAACTATCTGACGATAACGAGACTAAATGAAATCCTCTGATTCTGACTCTCCAGACGCGCCCGAGTCGTCGCCAGCAGCCACGCCAAAGATGGAGGATTATCTCCGTCGTATCTATCGGCTTGAAAAGGAAGCTGACGGCCCAGTCTCCAACTCAGAGATTGCCGAGCAGCTTGACGTCACTCAACCATCAGTGACGAGTATGCTGAGTACGCTTTCGAATCGAGGACTGATCGATCGAGAACGGTACCGCCCGATTCGTCTCACGAACAAGGGCGAAGAACTCGCACTCCGAGTAGTTCGTAAACACCGGCTCGCCGAGACGATGCTCTCGGAGGTGTTCGAGTACGCAATCAGCGAAGTCGATTCCGAGGCCGAGATCTTGGAGCATCATCTTAGTGATCGGCTCTGTCGAGCAATCGAACGGAAACTCGGCATGCCAGAAACCGACCCGCACGGCGATCCGATCCCCGACAGCAACCTTGATCTTCCCCGATCAAAGGATGTTACCTCGCTGATCGAGATCGAAGAGTCGGCGAGCGTAGCGGTCACGCGTATCTTGACACAGGACAACGAGGTGCTGGAGTATCTCGTCTCGATCGGGGTGGAACCAGCTAAACGCCTTTACCTCAACGAAATCACGCCAATTGGAATGGTGGTTGTTACTATCGAAGACACCAGTGAACAGACGAGTCTCCCACAACGACTGGCCTCCCAGATACTGGTTACACCGCTGGATGATTCATAATTCACGGGGAAGCTTGCGGATTGGGTATCCTATGTTTCGAGCTGGGACCAAGGCCTCGGAGCTACAGTAATCGTCCAGATACCACGGGCATTTCTCCTGAACCTCCGGTTCGGTGCCTGCTATCAGTTTCTGTAATGCCTGAATTGACTTCGATGTGGAACGTGGTCAAAATGGATTAGACTAGTCTAAATAATAGTATAGAAGCGTAAAAATTATACAACCTCGGCGACTACTATCAATTGCGTTCCGACGACCCCGGAGCGTACCGCTGTACCGTTCGCCAAACAAGTTCCTGCAACACAGGGTGTTCAGTTTTGGTGTGGGTGCCTCCCCACACATTTTATACCACAGCTAAGCCTACCAGTGCTCTTGTCGTGTCCAACAAGTGATTTAGTTGACCATTCTCGGAGAGCTGTTGATCGTCGATGAATTTGGCCACCTGTCTCCACGAATCATAGAAAATCGTCGCCATCATTCGGTGTTCAGCAGTGAATTGTATCTCTTTGTTTAACATTGCTGGCGGGGATCGGTTACACAAGAGTCCTGTCGTTCCTCACTCCCGGCAAATGCGGATGCAGACCCCAACCCAGCGATACCAGAGTGTTTCTTCAGTGAAGTCAGCGTCGTATATCGTCACTCACGACTCATCCGTAAACGACTCAGTGAAAGATAGTTGCACGAGATGAGTGATCCGTCGCCATAACGAGTCGCGCAGATAGGCAAACTCAAATAGAATAACCGCAGCACATGACGGTGGAGGTAATTTTCGCAGACGGCGATGATCGGGTCGACGACCAAACAATTCTCCCTGAGATCTGCCGCCTTCTTGCGGTTCTGGACGAAATTATAGCTCACACGCGTGAATTTGGGGTTACATGTGAACCTCGACTTATTCCCTGCTTTACGGCTGATGTAGTAACGGGATGTCACAGTCAACAGACAGCCACTCGGGACAGTTGGAAGCACCCGAACTGACAGCAGCGGACGTACTACAGGTACCGGACCCGCATTTCACCGAGGAGAACGTCGCAATCGTCACCGGTGCGGCGTCGGGTATTGGCCGGGCGACGTCACTCGTCCTGGCCGCAAACGGCCTGACGGTGATCGCTACTGACGTAGACGAAGCGGGCCTGAACGATACGGTCGAGAAGAGCGAGAATCTCGGTGTCGACGGGTCGGTCGTGCAGGTGACGGCTGACCTGACCGACGACGCCTCACTCAAAGCAGTCGTCGACGTAGCGGCCGATCAGGGACAGCTCCGATTTCTCGCCAACATCGCCGGACTCCAGCATATCTCCGCCATCGAGGAGTTCCCAATGGACATGTGGGATACGATGTACGAGGTGATGCTCCGTGCGCCGATGTATCTGAGCAAGCTGACGCTCCCGCACATCAAGGACACCGACGACGGTAGAGGTGTCATCGGCAACATGGCCTCGGTCCACGGCCACTATGTCACGCAGGACAAAGCCGCCTACAATACGATGAAATTCGGCCTCCGTGGCCTGACGCGGTCCACCGCCGCCGAGAGTGACGGGAACCTACGCGCGTTCTCGGTGAGCACAGGCTACGTCAAAACACGGCTTGTGCTCGATCAGATCGCCGACACCGCCGAATCGCGCGGCATTTCGGAACAGGAGGTCGTCGAGGACGTCATGCTCGGGCAGGCACGACTGAAGGAGATGATGGAACCGGTCGAAGTGGGCAATCTCTTCGCGCTCGGATTCTCGAATCACGCTCGCCACCTCAACGGAGGTGACCTACTGTGGGACGGTGGCTATGTGCACACGTACGAATGATGCAGCAGTCGTCCATCGACAGCCAGTCGAACTACGGGTCGGAGGTGCCCAGCTAATGTTGGACCGAACGATCGATATCTCGGATAAGACGACGCCGCTGATGGTCGCCAGTGGTATCCTCTGGCTGGCCGTTCTCATCCTCGGACTGGCCGGCTACTGGTTCGCTGGCCTGATCGTCTCGGTATTCCTCTTTCACCCATGGTTCATCATCGGTGCGAGTTCCCGCCAGAAGATCCCTGTGAAACTGCTCGTCTATCCTCTGGGGATCTGGACGGTCCTCCAGCTCGCTGCGTTTGGCCTCGCAGAGTATTTCTCTGGACCGTACGCTGAGGGATCGGCTGGCCTCATCACGGGCATGCACCCCTCGTTTGCGGCGGTGTACTGGCTCTACTGGATCGGTGGGTTCATGACAGTTGCGTTGACGTTTGGCCTGTACTACCGTCGGTACTACCTCCCAGAAGGTCGTTGGGACGAGTTTCTTGAGGAAGTCGAGGAAGCGAAAGCCGCTCAGGAAAGTGAAGGGATGGTTGAGGACACGCCAACACCCGAGACACCAGACAGTGAGGTGACGAGCTAATGGTCGACGTGCTCGTCGTTGGCTTCGTCGTAGCGTTCATTATCTCGGTGATGGGCGTCGGTCTCTACAGCCAGCGCCTGATCGAATCCTCGGACCAGTACTACGGAGCGACCAAGCTCTTCGGAGCTGCGGTCATCACGCTTGCGAGTATGTCGGGCATCATGAGTGCGTTCGGGTTCGTCGGTGGCCCCGGCCTCGTCTACAGCATGGGAACGTCGTCGCTCTGGATGACGTTCGCGGCTGGTATCGGATTCGCGATGGCCTACTGGGTCATCGGAAAACGCGTTCGCGGTATGGCTGACGTAGCCGATATCGGTACACTCGGTGACGTCGTCGACGTACGATTCAACAGCGGAGCAATCCGCGGGCTGCTCGCGCTGACGATCTTCATGGCCTGCTGGGCGTATCTCGCCTCGCAGGTCGCAGGCGGTGGCTACGTCCTCGCCGAACTGCTCGGCGTGAGCGTGGAGGTCGCCGTTTGGCTCGTCTTCGGCTTGATGATTCTCTACATCACGGTCGGCGGAATGGCGTCTGCGCAACTCGCTGGCGCGTACACCGGTGCGGTGATGATGATCGGTGTGGCCGGCGTCGTCTTCGGATTCTTCCAGGTCGCTACCGGCATGGAGAACCTAACGGTTACCGTCGCCTCCGCTGGTGAGGTCACTGCTGGAGACGTGACCAAGGCATTCACCCCCCAGCTGCTCGACGGCTGGGGACTCGCCAAGGATTCCTCACCCGGCCTGTTGCTCATCTGGCCCATTGCGTTCTCGATCGGAGTCATGGGTCAGCCTCAGGTCCTCCAACGGATGTTCTCGATCGACGACCCCGAAGGTCTGCGGACGGTCGGCCTTATCAGCGGCGCGACCTACGCTGTCGGGAGTCTGCTGTGGATGCTCATCGGCTTCGTCGCGCTGTTCATGGTCGCCAACGGCGACGTCGCGGCGTTTGCGAACCCCGACCTCGCAGTCTTCCAGTTTGTCAACCGACTCCATATCGTACTGCAGATGATCATCTACGCGGGACTGGTCGCGGCTATCATGTCTACGGCCGGATTCTTCATGTCGCTAGCATCGGGCGCCATCGCTCGAGATCTGACCCGTGCACTCGGCATTGACCTCTCGGACAGCTCCGAGACTTGGGTCGGCCGGGCGACAGTCATCGTCATCGGCGTCGGGTCCGTGCTCTTTGGCCTCTACGGCGGAGAACTCGTGGCCATCCTCGGAAGCTTCGGCTGGGGGACGTTCATGAGCGGGACGCTCCCGGCAGTTATCATCGGCCTGCTCTGGCAAGGTGCCAGCCGCGAGGGCGTCACTGCCGGCCTCGTGGTCTCGATCGTCTTGAACGTCGCTCTGCTGGCGTACACCCAGATCGGCAACACACTCCCGCTTGGTATGGACTTTTACTTCGTGACCACGTCTTCGGCCATCGTGACCACCATCTTTGTCTCACTGGTGACAAACGGCGCGAGCGGCGAGAACGTCCCCGAACACGTCAAACCGGTGTTCGACCTATGATGGAGGTAGTGAGATGATCTGGCTCATCGGCTTCGTCGCCATGATCGTGGTGACGCTGATCGTCCTGTTCAGCAAAATCTGAGTCATCCTCGCCGTCTGCGATCTCGTTTTTACGATATGAGTTCTCGTAGCTACGGCCATTGATTAGCGTCATTTCTTGATGATTGTTCATATATCAACATCGCGTTTCTGGATGGTTCAGTCCCTTCTAGAACGTGTATGAACAGAGTGATGGTTGCCGGTAGTGGTGCCACCGAATTCGGTAAGCACCCGGAACGAACCGGCCGAGAGCTGTTCGCTGAGGCTGCCACGTCGGCCCTCCGTGATGCCAGCGTCGACCCAGACGCCGTCGACGTGTGTTACTACGGCAATTTCATGGGCGAGGTCACCGATGAGCAGGGCCATCAGGGGCCCCTGATGGCAGAACAATTGGGGATCAAGAACGCACGAACGACCCGCGTCGAGAACGCCTGCGCGTCCGGTGGCTACGCGGTCGCCGAGGGCGTCAGCGCAATCCGCGGGGGTCAAGCAGACGTCGCACTCGTCGGTGGGATGGAACGAATGACGCACATGGGAACGACCGAGGCGACCGACGGGCTGGCGATGGCTGCCGATGCGCTCCACGAAGGCCCGGTCGGCATGACGTTCCCAGCGGCCTACGCGCTGCTGGCGAACGCGTATATGGATCAGTACGGCGGTTCACGAGAGGACCTTGCCGCGATCGCGGTCAAGAATCACGACCACGCGACCGCCAATTCCAGAGCGCAGTACCAGACTGCGATTTCCCGGTCGGACGTGTTAGGGGCACCGATGGTGGCCTCGCCGCTCGGGCTGCTCGACGCCTGTCCGGTGACCGACGGTGCGGCTGCTACCGTGCTCGTCTCTGCCGAGTTCGCTGGCGACCATGACATCCACACGCCAGTCGAGATCACAGGGTCGGCCTGTGCTGGTGATTCGATCGCGTTGCAGGACCGACCGACACTCAACCGGACGCTCGCGGCCGAACGTGCTGCTTTAGACGCCTACGACGCGGCGGCAATCGGCCCAGACGACATCGACGTGGCGGAAGTACACGACTGTTTCACCATCGCCGAGGTGCTCGCGCTCGAAGCCCTGCAACTCTACGATCCCGGCACCGCCATCGGGGCCGCACGTCGTGAGGAAACCACGAAGGAAGGCGATCTTCCCGTCAACCTCTCGGGTGGGCTGAAGGCAAAGGGCCATCCCGTCGGGGCGACCGGGGTGAGCCAGTTAGTGGAACTGACCGGACTCCTCACTGGCTATCACCCTAACAGCGAGCACGTTTCCGACGCGACCGTCGGCGTCACACACAACGCGGGCGGGACGGTGGCGAGCGTCGCTGTCCACGTTCTAGAGGTGACAGAATGAGCGACCGTGAGGGCCACACCAGAAGCCGTCACGAACGATTCCTCGACGCCATCGCTGACGGGGAGGGGTACTATCTGGCCGACGACGACGGAAACGGCTACGTGCCGCCCAGAGCCGTCGATCCGATCGGTGGAACTCGGAACCTGACGCAGGAGCCGCTCCCGGAAACCGGGGAGATCGAATCCTACACCGTCGTTCACGTCCCGCCGTCGGAGTTCGAGGCCGACGCTCCCCACGCGCTGGCGATCGTCGACATGGGTCGGGTTCGGCTCACGGGCCAGGTTTGTGACTGCGATCTCGATGATGTGGATATTGGGTTGACTGTCAGCCCAGCGGTCGTGACGACAAACAACGAGGAGCGAGTGCTCACATTCACATCTCAGGAGAACGCATGATCGTAATAGACGAAGGCGACGGTGAACTAGTCGGGTGGGAACACCCGGATGAGGTACGTGCCTGGAAACGTGAACACAAGTCGCGTGCGCTTGAAGACAAGCGAACGTCGGCCGCCGAGGCGGTCTCGAAGTTCGTCGACGACGGTGACCTTTTCGCTAGCGGCGGGTTTGGGCACGTCCGCATTTCGACGCCTATTCTCCACGAGATTATTCGCCAGGACGTCAACGACCTCACGCTGTCAGGGAAGACAGCTGTGTTCGACGCCGACCTGCTGATTGGCGCCGGTGTTGTTACAGAAGTCGAGACAGCGTACACCTTTGCTCACGAGACGCGCGGACTCGCGCCCGCCGGCCGCCGTAAGGTCGAATCCGGCGAATGCGAGGTCGTCGCAGAGGCAAGTAACGCCGCGCTCCAGTGGCGGTTCCTCGCCGCGAAGATGGGTGTCCCGTTCGTTCCAGCGCGCGTTCTTGCTGGCACCGACACTTTTGAGTACAGTTCCGCGAAGCAGGTTGAAGACCCGTGGTCGGGTGATCCAGTTACGCTCCTTCCGGCATGCTACCCCGATGTAGTCGCCATCCACGTCTCGAAAGCTGACAAATACGGGAACGCGGTTATCGACGGTATCGGCGTCGAAGACCCACAACTCGCCAGCGCGGCCAAACGGCTCATCGTCACCGCCGAAGAGATCGTCGACACTGATGAGATCCGTGACGATCCATCGGCCACCGATATCCCGTACTTCCTGACCGACGCTGTCGTCGAGGCGCCCTACGGGAGTTATCCTGGCGAGATGCCCGGTCAGTACTACTTCGATGAAGACCATCTCGTGGAATGGCTCGACCGATCGGCGTCCGAGGAAGGCGTCGAGGCGTATCTCAATGAGTACGTCCACGGGACTGACGACTTCGAGGAGTATCTGACGAGTGTCGGTGGCCTTGATCTGTTCGCCGAACTAGAAGCAATCGAACGGTACGAACGAGACGCAGAGTATCCGTGGCTCTGACTCATGACTGACGAGTACAGCTCGACGGAACTCCTGACAACAGTCGCCTCGAAACTGATCGACGACGGCTCCAGCGTGATGGTGGGCACCGGTATGCCCATGCTGACCGCACTGCTCGCCCAGCAGACCCATGCGCCGGACGCTACCCTCATCTACGAGGCTGGTGGCATCGGCGCTCAGGCACCCGCCCTCCCTGTCTCGGTGGGCGATGAACGAACCTTCCACCGTGGGATCGCCGCCACAGGCATGCACGATGTCATGTCCTACGGTCAGGCAGGCCACATCGACTGTGGGTTCCTCGGCGGCGCCCAGATCGACAGGTACGGAAACCTGAACTCGACCGTCATCGGGCCCCAGGAGTCGCCGGCCGTCCGGTTCCCTGGTAGCGGCGGTGCCAACGATATCGGGTCGTGGGCCGCCGATACGATCATCGTGATCCGCCAAAGGGAGGAATCGTTCGTCGAGGAATTGGACTTCCGGACGACGCCTGGCTATCTCGATGGTCCCGGCGCACGCGAGGAGGCAGGTCTCCCACGCGATACCGGACCGAGTCGGGTCATTACCCAGTACGGGGTGTACCGATTCGACGAGGAGACGAAAGAGATGACCCTCCAGAGTCTACACCCAGGAGTCGACGTCGAAGTTATCAACGAGCAAAGTGGCTTCGAGATACAGATTCCAGACGAGTATGGCCACAACCCCCAGCCGACCGACGAGGAACTCCGCATCCTCCGTGAAGAGATCGACCCGCGCGGTATTATTCGCTGATTTCCTGTTTCTTTCCTGCTGGTGTCATCGATTCAGATCAGAAACCAGATCGTCGAACGGTGAGATCCCTTTCGAGTCTGGGCCGTCGTCTGTTTCGTTCATGAGTGCGATCAGCTGTTCGAGGACCTTCCGTTGACTACGGCGGAGATTCTTCGAGGTGGCGCTCTTTGAGATATCGAACTCTTCGGCAAGTTCACCGAGGTTCGTCGCCCGCGGCGTCTCGAAGTAACCGGCTTCGACGGCCGCCAGCAGCGTCTCTTGCTCCCTGTCGGTGAGATTCCACAGGTCTGTAAGTAGATCGCGGACCGACTCCAGATTCTGCATGATCTCGTGGTAATCCACGATGTCGATGCTCGTTCGCCCGTCTATTTTGAATTCGTTGTCTCGGTCCAGCCCGGAGAGTGCATCATCGGCGTCTTCCGGCCAGTCGAAACCGATGTTCCACAACTCGCTCCCGTCCTCAATGACGAAAGGCCCGGTGACGTAGCCGTTGTTATCGAGAATCGTGCTCATCGCGTCCGTCTCGTCGATCCGCGAGTAGATTTGGGCTGCTCCAGCTTTCTTTCCTAGGACGGTCAGATCTTTCAGCTTCTTTTCGTCTTCGAGTCGTTTGAGGGCCTGTGTCAAGTCTTCGTTCGATTTCCCGGTGACCAACATCCGTGACTCCAGCGCCCGACGGTCGTGCCTGAACTCCCAGTGTTGGGTGTAGAAAGTAACGTCGTGATCGTACGTGGTCCGTATGTACGGACAATCGTACTGGATCATGTCGAGCTGGAGAGATTGCATACTAATCGATTACCGATTTATATATAAAAAATACACTCTCTTCCATGAGGGATTGTTGATGTCGCTGCGTGGTCGTCGTGGCGTCAAAGAAGAGAGGGGCACGCGTCAGCAGTACCCACCACGAATAATTCCGCTCGATGTGTTTGGTTCGGATCAGTCGCAGCGGACCTGTTGCAGTTTCACGTGGAATGGTCTCTCCGAATTTCTCGCCGGATTTCGTTCGAAATGATCAACAATTTACTATTGGTGGCTCACGGTGTGCGACTGCTTACTTCTCAATGAGAAACGTGAGTCGAATCTTGTCGCCGAATGAATTCCAGCACGTGAGAAGCGGACCTGTGACGACTTGTACGAACAATTATTGTACCAACGATAATTTCACGTTTATATGTTAACCATATATTATATTGTTCTATGTCTTCTATATCATATGTGTATCAATGGTTGGCATACAACATGGTGGTAATCCACAGGTACACAGACGGACGATGCTACGATTGATCGGCGCTGGAGTTGGTGGCGTCGTCGGACTCTCGGGAGCAGAATCGGTGCGCGGTGCAGAGGGATCATACACCAGTCACTCACACGGTGGCCTTACATACACAAAGTTCGTTCCGGACAGCGTCGGTGACACTGAATCTGTTCCGCTGCTGGTGATGTTACACGGATGTACCCAGACTGCCGATGATTTCAAAAATGGTACTCAAATGAATGAGGTGGCCGCCGAACACGAGTTTATCGTCATCTATCCCGAACAGTCGACGAGCCGCAATTACAACCGCTGCTGGCAGTGGTTCAACGATGCAAACACCCTCCGTGGTCAGGGTGAAGTGGCGATCATCGCTGGAATGGTTGATGCGGTCAAATCTGACCACACAATCGACGAGAGCCAGATATTCGTAGCAGGCCTGTCGGCTGGTGGAGCAATGGCACCGAATCTGGCGGTCGAATACGGAGATGTATTCTCGGGAGTCGGTATCCACTCAGGCTTAGAGTACGACGTGGTTGAAAATTCGACAGATGGAACGATTGCTATGACGCAGTGCAACGGCAAAGATCCACAACTGGCCGGGACGGAAGCCTACGAACATCTTGAAGGGATCGGCAGTACCGAACCCTTACCTACGATTGTGTTCCACGGCGCTGATGACACCACGGTCTATCCGTGTAACGGCGAACAGGCGGTTGAGCAGGCGATTCAGACCAACGATCTGCTCGACAACGGATCCGATGATGGGTCTGTGGACATTACTCCCGAGAACGAATCGACCGACTGCTCAAATCCACATTGTGCCGATATTTTGAGCTATGGTGATGGAGATGGTAACACGATGGTCGAACACTGGATTGTTTCCGGAATGGACCATGCATGGTCGGGAGGAGATACGTCCGGATCGTACACCGATCCGGATGGTCCCGACGCCTCTCGAGTGATGTGGGAGTTCCTTTCGAACGGAAGCGGAAACACGCCTGGTAACGATGCCCCAATAGCAGTGGCAACAGCTGATCAAACGACAGTGAGCCCGGGAAATTCCGTATCGTTCGACGCCTCGGAGTCATCCGATTCGGACGGCACGGTCGAGCAGTTTTCTTGGGATTTCGATGACGGCGAATCGGCCACTGGTAAAACCGTTTCTCACAGTTTCGACACGACTGGTGAGAAAGCGGTCGTCTTGACAGTTACCGACGATGCTGGTGCCACGGATACCGACACGGTCTCCGTGACTGTCTCCTCGAACGGTTACGAGGGCTACTGCGGTGTGGATTCGAACTACGACCACGTGCAAGCCGGCCGTGCGTACTCACAACAGGGCTATGTGTACGCCACGGGCTCCGATGAGTATATGGGACTGAACAATACCTACGAAACAACCCGACTGAAAGAAACATCTGCTGATTACTTCGAGATCGTCTCGTCCTGCTGACTACGCTGTTGATGTAGACGATCAAGCTACCGACATGGGATCCATCGGATTCTTGGTCTGGATGCCAATATTTAACGACATAACTAGTTCTGTGGACGACCGTTAGACAGATAATTTCGACATTTGTCAACAATTGATTCGGTCAGTCAGGAGAGACAGAAGCTGATCACATAAATGACAATTATGCCAAATTTCAAATTGGATTTTAGTTTGAAGGGAGAATATGAGCTCTATAGTAATATCTATAGTGGATGCTATAGATCCTGTGTAACGTGTTTTTGGACACTTTCCTTGAGTGTCTCGAATTTGTCAGGGGCAGCTTGTCGGAAGCCGAGTCGAAGTGCAAAACGGACTAATTCGCTCCGGTCGACGGGCTCGTCACCGTCAATATCGAGCTGGCGCCGGAGCGCATCTCCAACTTCTGCACGCTGATCGGGGTGCTCATCCAGCGCGCGAATGTACGCCGCTGTCGGGCCATCCCAAATGCTCACCGTCTTCTGCTCTTCGCCTGCATCGATCCGTTCTAGTTCGGTCAAAATCGCATCAGCGAGGGCTTGTTGCTGATCGTTATCCGCGTCCGAATCGAGCCGGTCGCCGTGACTCGTCTGTCGTTTTAGCTCCTCTAAGTCTATCTCTTCACTCATTTTTATCACTCAGTCGATCGAGGAGTGCTGCGCTTGCACTTAGATACGATGCCTGTGCTTGATCGGCGGTTGTGGAGGGGTCTTCAAGCGAAAATGCTGTCTGTCCGCTTTCTGTCGCGTTCCGTATATCTTGTGAGTATGGAACGTGCTCAGGCGCGATCGCGTCTGGGAATTTGGTTTCGAACGTCTCTAAGTATTCCCGATCAAGTGTCCGACGTGTGTCGATTTTGTTTGGCAGGACTAGTGCCAAGTCAATTCCAATGTTGAAATTTTCACCGATACGCTTTAAGTCAATTTGGAGCGCATCGGCCTGCTCGTCTTCGAATGACCCTGGCTCGACTGGCACGATGACATTTCTTGCAGCCCAAAGTCCGTTATACGTCACGTTGTTTGACAGCCCGGGAAGATCGATTAAAACCGCATCGTATCCGAGTGGATCAACATGTTCGTCAAGGAAGTTTCGTAGTCGATTGTAGCGCTCTTGGGCATCGTCGATATTCCCCAACTCTGCATCGAGCGTATCGAGACCGGGATGAGCTGGGATTAGGTCTGGTCCTTCACCAGTTTCAATGACTAGCCCTGTTGTCGCTGCTTCGCCAAGTTTCTTTGTGATTGTTGACCAACTGTCATCGAACACCGTCGAGATATTTGGCCACGCATCATCATCCTCAATCTCATCTTGGTAGCCACTCCAGATGCCGAGATGTTTTGATAAGTCACCTTGTTTTCCAGCGAGGTCAATCAATAACACCTCTAGCCCCTGTTCTTGAAGTGCCACACCGAGATGCGCCACTGTCGTCGTCTTGCCAACGCCTCCCTTGTCCAAAAAGGCCGCTGCACGGAGTGTATCTCCCATCATCTATCACCTATAGCGATAGCTATAGTGCAGGCTATAGTCATAAAACCATCGACTAACTGACGAACAAGTGATGGTGAACAGTAACCTATTGATTAGTCAGATTGGCCCTATGTAATAGTCGATTTGGTTGATATCTACTTGTTACAAGGATTTGATATGAATTGGCTATAGGAATAGCTATAGTTACTGCAATAGATTGATTATCACAACGCCGAACAAGCAGATCCTCGAACAGAACAGGTCTTTGCATATTAAGCACGAATGAATCTCCATGTCCTCGGCCTGAATAGCGTGAGTTCCAACGCTCACTTACTGTTTGATCGACCTTCTCCGTAGAAACTGTCACCGTCCGTAGGTATGGACTTTTGTTCGGCCCACACTCATATATCGGAAAGTTCCCGTTGTTCGGTTATTTCATATCACTTATCAGATTACATCGTCTCAATATCATTGTAGCTTGAGGAACACCATCTACCCACTATAGTTTATCCTATAGTGATCGCCATAGCCAGTGTACTGTTCTTCTCATCTTTGAGAACTCGTCTATAGATAATTCTATAGTGATCGCTATATGGGCAGTCTCACAGCCGTCGTCTGACCATCCCGAGGAGTGGTACCGCAGCGAGCGTCGCGACACCGAGGAGTGTCCAACCCAGCGAGTAACCCGACCGTTCGACCAGCCCGCCAAAGATGGTGGGCGCGACTAGCCCGCCGACGTTGATGGCGATCTGCCCGCCAGCAGTCGCTGCACCGATGTCGCCGTCATCGACCAGCGAGCCGAGACACGAATAAAATACTCCCGTCGAGCCGTAGATCGTGAGCCCGAGCCCTGCAAAGATAACGACCACTAGTGGGAACGACGCAAGATCCGTCGCAAGCACCGCGAACAGCACCACCGCGCCTGCCATTTGGACCAGCGCGACCGTGGCAGCGCCGCGCGCCCCACCGATGCGATCGGCGGCGCTCCCCGCACCGATCCGGGCAATGCTCCCCATGACTTGGGTGAGCGCGAGGACAACCCCGCCGACCAAGGTGGTCCGGTGGAAGCCATCTTCGACGTAAAGTTCGATGTAGCTGAGCATGGCGAAGATCGACGCTCCCATAAAAAACCCAACGAGTACGAGCATGAGGTACGCCCCATTCGAGCGCAGTGCTGAGAAATCTGGGAACGAGAGCGATCCTTCTCCGGGGTCGCCGTCGTAGAGCGCGACGAATCCCGCGACGTAGCCGACCGCCAGCGCCGCGATTATCCAAAAGCCAAACTGCCATGCTGCGACCGCCGCGAGGCCGGTGATCACCAGCGACGCCACTGCGCTGCCGGCGGTAACACCCACCTGTTTCAGTCCCATGGCAAAGTTGCTGTTGCCCGCCGGCGCACTCCTGAGAATTCCACGGTTTGAGGCCGGCATCGCCGAGGAGTATGCCGCACCCAACATCATCCCGGCGATGAGTAAGAAGCCGTACGAGGGTGCGACAGACACCCCGGCGGTGGCGGCCGCGAGTGCGAGTAGGCCGATCACCATTACACGTTTTTCACCGTAGCCATCAACCGCCGCGCCGCTCGGCAGCAACGCGATAGTGTAACCGAACAATCCCGCGGTAGTAAAGAGACCGACGCTCGATATCGACAGCGAGAACGCATCGCGGACGACGCCCGTAGCGGCAAAGATACTATAATAACATAGGCTTGCCGCAACCTGCCATCCCGTAACTGTCGCGACCGATCGCCAACTCCCCGATTCGATGTCACTCGACACTTGTTTAGGCCATCCTCACCGGAAATCCGGTATAAACGCACTTAATCGTGACGAGTTCAAGAAGCTATCTCAGGACAGCGAAGTTACTGTGGCTGTTGAGATACACTCTTTGTCGTTCTGGAAGGATTGGGATGAGTAGTGACGTCCGAGAATCTTTGTCTGATAACAGGTGAAGTCTCCTATTTGATTAACGTGGATGATGAAACACTGTCGGTGACTGACGAGGGAGTCACGAGCGACAATACCATCACCTGTCGCGATCAGCAAAGAATGAATGCTGAAAGCTTGAACGAGAAGCCTCATATTCCTCCTTTTGGCCCCTATAGGATTCACTATGGTGATTGCTATAGATCTTACTGCAGAATTCACTACGATATCCACTATAGGATTTGGTATAGTGTATTCTATAGAGTTCACTATGACAATTGCTATAGGGCTTAAATACAGAGATTCACCACGAATACGGACCTTTCGTGTTGGCTGAGGTTGACCTTTTAACTCTATACTCGAACGGTGAAATTAACGAAGTAAATTAGACGAGAATGAGAGTGTCCCTCGGTAGGACACGCGCAAGTTACTCGAAAACGCTGCCGATACGTCCGGGTCGCCGATTCAATCGCCACGTCCGACTCGTTTCACAACGTGTTTTCACAGCTGCCGAAGCTAAGTGTCCTTTAACGGTGGATTTCAGATTGTCGCGATTGATCACCTATTGAAGGTGATCACGACATTATCGATAGCTGCTTAGCCGGCTCTCTTCAGACGCCTCACTATCTATAGTAGATACTATAGTAATCGCTATAGCACCTATTGAATGTGATGAGTGGGTTTTCGAATAATATGTCACCAGTAGGCGTACAAACGAGACGACCCACTTGATCAAACAGCCGAATCGAAGGACGGGATTGACTAATTAGCAGGACTATCGATTACTGACGCTAAATTGCGGACACGTGAGCGAACAACGTATCGAAGCTATGATATTGACTAGCTCATTCAGAGATCGAGGCACAGCTGTTTATCGTCGCAATCGGTCTGTGATTGCTTTCCACAAGTGAGTACATTTCCATTTCGAGAAACCACCCATAGCTATAGCTATAGTTATAGGTTTAACTATAGAGACAGTGATATACTGATAGAATGGGTTTCCTCTGCTCACATTCGTTTTTGAGTTAATTCATTCCTATTTCTGTGGCTATAGCATACCCTATAGAAAAAGCTATTGTAGGATATTCGTGACAGAGACGATTCGTGTGGCGGAGCTGGGGTTTTGATGTCCCACAGACGATATCGGACGAGTGAATACTACTACTCTATACCCGGACTATAGGTTTCGGTATAGATATCTCTATAGCCATTAGATCCGTCGATCTATATCATACATTTGATAAATTACTATAATTAAATTGATCATAAGCGCATGGTGTTGAGAGCAGGAGAGTCATGTTCGTACAAGCTTCACAGATAGAGTGACGACCATCTTCGAGTGTACTGCTGCGTCTCAGTACTTATTCTGCTATTGTGATTTGTCTCGTTGCATCTAAGGCTACTATAGTAAAGACTATAGATAATACTATAGATCAAAGATAGTGGGTTCAGGCCGTTAGAACGCCTTAGTATTGCAGTCAGACGGACAGTGGTGGATAACCCTATTGTGAGGAATGCTACAATACAATAGCTGTACAGAACATTGATAATTAGTTTGTGGGTTGTGAGACTGGTCTATAGATACTGAATCATTCGCAAAATAAACAAAAATATCCAGCCCCAAGATGGCCATAGGAAATCCTATAGTCGAATCTATAGAGTGTGTTAAATTCATACGACCGAGAACACATGATAAATGGTTGCAGATGATAGATTCGTCATCTTATTTTTCTTCGATTGTTGGAGGGTTAGATCGCCTCAACTGATAACTATCGATAGAATGTGGAATTTACAATCAGGATGAGTCAACAATAGTAATCACTATAGCTAACGCTATAGGTAAGATGAAACATGTGGAACATTCCGTTACGGACGAAACTACCTCCTCCTCAACCGACTTGGGATAGCTGATACCTATTTGAATAGAAGAGAGCCGCATGCCAAACAATGATTCCATTTCCCAGCAGTGTGAGCTTCATGCGGCTGCTGATCGCTTTGCCGCCCCCGACTAACGCAGCGCTAAATGACGTGGCATTAAAAACCGTAGACAATCCAACTCTCCCGTGGATGTGTGCCCACTTGGGTGACAAACGACACACTCACGAGAACCGTGTGTATATCGTCGAATAGGACGGTATTTCATAAGTTGGGGATCTCGGTCTAGTGACTGTCATTGGCGATTTGTATCACGTGTTGGTAACAGTGACTGATATCGATCTCTGTTAATTCAATTAGCTCCATTACCACTAAGTCCGCTTACTGCCATTATTCACTATAGTATTTTCTATAGGTATAGCTATAGGCTGCTAATCCGGTAGTAATTAATCCTCAAGACTAAGAGCTCGCTGCCCGCTTATGAAATTCTCAAATTGTCGTCCACTTCACACACACATCAGATAAAGAATCACTCACTGCGTACCGACACGCAACTTTCAGCATGACAATCGCAGTCGAAGCTATGAGCCACGAAACAGACATGTTCACCACGGGACGAACAGGATTCGAAATCGCATCTGCGACCATGATGCCATTCTAGCAACGAACGTTCCCTGCCAGTAGCGGTTGGTTCCTGAAAGGAGTCTCCTCGATAGCTGAATCCGATCAACTAGCAGATTTTTCATACGTAAGTAGAGATGGTCTGTCGAATTCATAATGGGATTACTGTCGCTCAATATAGCAGTCCAGTATTCGCTATCTCCGATAGGTCAGTATTCAATTAATATGAATACGACTAGGACAACTATCATTGCGAGCGCACCGGCACCCAAGAATGCTTCATCAAAGTAGCCCTGGTCGGCGATTGCCCCGAATAGAATTGGACTCAGCCCTCCGACCCCAACGTACACTGTTCGAAGCGCCCCCAAGCCCGTTCCCTGTGTTCCATCTGGCAAGCGTCGGGTAAGGTCGGAGATAACAATCGTCTCGAACCCTAAGAGACCACTAGCGAGTACTGTGATGAGAACAAGCAACCACACGTTCCTTACGAAAGGCAATAGACTGAGAGCTATCCCGGCTGCACCCATAAACACCAATAGCGGAATGCGAACACCGATCCGGTCGAACGCACGTCCAGCAGCCGGTTTCATTAAAATCCCGAGTGCGAAAAAGAATCCAAAGAGGATGGTTGCAGCCTGTACCGAGAGCCCTTTTTCACCAGTTAGATATGTCGGGTAAAAGCCAATCACTGCTTGCATGACTACGCTCCAGAGAACAAGTAGTACTAACCCGAGTAGTATACGAGACCGGGTAAGAGTCGAAATAATGCTGTCGTCCCCGAGAGATCCGCTCAGCGATACTGTTGAATGCTGCTTCGGGAGTGTTGTCCAGAGACTGATGGCGGCAAGCAAAAAAAGCGGGATAGCGAATCCAAAACCGAACTGCCAAGCCGCAACGACTGCGATAAACCCCGCAGCAGGTGGCATTACCGAGTTCCCAAGGTCACCGGCAGCCATCGTTATTCCCGTTGCTGTACCGAGCCGATCTGGGTAGATTTTCTCCAAAATCGTAAATCGTGAAACGCCGTACAGCGCCGTTCCTATACCGAATAGAGCTGTTGCTACGAACAGGATGCTGGTAGACCTCGAAACAACGACGAGTGTCAGCATCGTCGCTGCTAGCACGGAACTGATGGTCAATAGCCGACGTTCACCAGCCCAGTCAGCGAGGATTCCTCCAGGGAGCTGGCCGCATGCATATGCGACCCAAAGTACCGACAGCAAGAAACCTGCAGTGGTCAGTGTGAGATTGTAGTCAGTGCGGAGATAGGGCAATAATGCTGGATAAACCATCCGAAGGCTGATCGAAAGGAACCATCCAAAGGCAACTGAGAAAAGCATTTTCTCCCGGTTGTCACCCCAAAGGTCAGCGACCATCTGTCTCGGAATCGAGAGAAGGCGCATTGATTTAGCAGTTCCACCTACCTCGATATTTTCAGCTGGAGCTATTTACGCTTTCTACATCACTAATGATAATCACCATCAATTCCGTGCTGAGAAGGGATTTCCATTCTGGTACCCTGCCGGGAGCCTAATGATTTCTGGAGGAGCGTTAGAATCCTGAATTTGTTGGATATCTCTCGTGATCAGGAGGTCCTCGATTCATCCTATCTGTGGAAAATAGCTACTGACAGGCCATCCATGAGTCATCTTCTTTTTGTCTTTGAGTACTGTCCCAACCATCTTTTCTACTAATAGGTGATAGTGGGATACAGTCAGACATACATGGGTTATAGTGAGCATTAGAACTTCAGAACGGTGTTGGCAATCGTAACTCACACACGACAATCGTCGCCCCCGCGACAACGACTCATCGCTGCTCTTCCTTCGAAGTACTGGTGACCGCTGGGAGAGCGATTTCACCGAAGATTCATCAATTCGGTTCAATCAGATTCCGACGATCGATATTCTTGAACGCGTCCAGTTCGTTGCCGGTCGGCTACCGGCGTCCATTATGCGATGGGTCGACAGCACGCTCAAACTCGAACTTGAACTCGATTGAGGGCGCTTTCGTTTCTTGGAGCAAGTCGGGTGTGACGTCAGCGCCGAGCAACCAGTGTCTTCACGCTGTCTGTGTATCGTGCGAACTGTGGTTTGTCCGGGATCGCGTTCAAATCAAGTTCGATCTGTAGGAGCAAGAATGCCCGTTGAGCAGAATGCTTTTGCTTTACTACTGTCGGTATCAGGTATGAATCGATTTCATTAAGAAAAGGCTACCCGTACACAGAACCTCAGTGAGAGTAATTGGGTGAGTAAAAATGTCAAACACAAAAGGTGTTGATTCATACATTGCCAATGCAGACAAAGAATCCCGTCCGACGCTCGAAGAACTACGGGAATTAATTAAATCCACGATTCCAGCGGCAGAAGAAGGGATAAAATACAACGTTCCATTCTATGAATTCGACAATAGTCATGTTGGGCTGTCCGCACACAAAAATCATGCAACCATTGGCATTGGCGCAGACGCACTCCAACATGAAGATCGCAAAATGCTCGAAGAAGAAGGCTACAAAACCGGAAAAGAAACCATCCAAATCAAATATGAACAAGAAGTGCCGAGCGCTGTGCTGAAGCAACTTCTAACGGAAAAGGTCAATGAAGCTAAAGAGTCGAGGGAATAAATCTACAGACAATATATCTACAATCAATAGCAGAATCGATAGAACTCCGGAAACGATCGAATCGGTACATAATCAGACCTAATTTTGGTTGGTGTTGACGAGCTATGTGGAAGAGCAACGGAAAATACACTGACAGAGCTCTCGCTCAGGTCTGCGATTCTTAATCCCACGACTGGGGTTACTACCCACCACCTGTCAGCTTCTGCAATAGGGTGAGAACACCCTGTCCCGGCACCATCAACCATCACTCGTTTCCGCCAGTCAGAATTCCTCTAACTGGTAGATCGTCTACTCATTCCGACCGAAGAAGATCTCTCACGCCTCGAGGTAGCATGGGAGTGACTTGAGTCCGAAGGGAATCGGTTGTGCCGACAGGTCAGAGAGATCCGGTTCGATGACGCTGAACCGATCAAGCAATCGTTCGAGCGCGATATCCGTCTCGATACGCGCCAAGGGTGCCCCAAGGCATACGTGAATCCCGGTGCCGAAGCCGATGTGGCGGTTCGGTGTGCGTTCTGGGCGGAACTCGTGTGGTGCTTCGAATACCTCCGGGTCGTAGTTCGCCGATCCGTTCCACGCGACCACCACCTCGCCTTCGTCGATCTCTTGACCGCCGATCTCGGCGGGTTGTGTGGTTACGCGTCTGACTGACTGCGCGGGCGAGCGATAGCGCAGGACCTCCTCGATCGCCCGCTTACGGCCGATCTCGCCCGAACGAATCGGCTCGAAAAGGTCAAACTCCGCGAAACACCAGAGTGCGTTCGTGATCAGGTTGATCGTCGTGACGTTCCCCGCGATGAGGATTCCTCGACAGAACGCAATCTTTTCGCCGTGTGTGAGGTCGTCGTTGTTGGCAGCGATGGTGATCAGATCGTTTCCGTCATCGCCAGCGCGTTCTTCGATGAGGTCGGAAAAATATTCGGCCATCGCTCGTTTTGCCTCCGCCTGCTCTTCGGGCGTCACCTCCTCTTCGTCCTCCGTTCGGACCGGGACACGCAGCGACGCGTCAGACCACTCCATGAACTGTTCGTAGTCCTCGACGGGAAGCCCAAGCGACTCCGCGATGACCATGACGGGATACGGGTGAGTGAACGCCGGAACGATGTCGACGCTACCAGGTTCGATGTCGTCGATGAGATCATCGGCGATCGCCGCGAATCGATCACGGTACCCTTCGAGGACTCGCGGCGTGAACCAACTGCTGGCAAAGTTACGGAGGCGGCCGTGTTCTGGCGGTTCCTGTGAGATCATCGATTTCGCTTCGTCGTCGGATCCGAACATCGTCGCAAAGCGCTCGTGATCCCGGAGAATCTCGTTAACATCGGCGTAACGAAACACGTCCCACCGTTCGCGCTCGTCGTCGTAATGAACGGGATGATTCTTGCGCATCTCGGCATACCAATCCGAACGATGAAGCTGTGCGTCGTTCGTCGAGATGGCCGTCGGGAGCGGCCGATGAAGTAGATCCTCTGTCAAAACGTTGTCGTCGGAAGATGCCATATGTATTAGAATGAATGTTCAGTCAATATCAACTTGTCGGCTTTATAGATAAATACACTACCAATCCGGTTGCGGGTCGAACCCACCCGCGTTGAAATCACGCTCAATCCGCCGACTCCGAGCCAAGGGTTCTCGTGTTCTGATTCGAATCATCATCCCTCGAATTCGTTCCCAAACCGAAGACGCGTTAGTTCGCTTCATTGAGCATGAGGATAGCATCACACACCATTCGATTCTCACATGGTTCACTCGCTGATCGGCCAGTAAACAGATAGATGGTGGTCAAGTAGAGCGTAGACCGATATTACTTGTTCTACGGAACACTATTTGGGCGATAAATCGTCATCAGCTTGGACGTGCTGGTAGCAGCAAGCTCAGAGAATGTATGGGTTCTAATCAAACGATCGAGAAACGGAAGGTATTGACTATCCGTTGAATAGCTCGGCGGAACAACGAACTGTTCTCCAGCGTACTCAAACAGTTACACACATTCTCGACGAATCGGCGCGTGTTCTCGGGACGAACGATCGGATCGGGATCGATCCGATCGTAGGTGTTCTTCCTCTTTCGGGGGACATCGCTGCAGCACTCCTCTCACTCTATATCGTGCTCAAAGCAGCCCGATATAGGGTTCCTCTTCGAACGCTGGCTCTGATGGAGTTCAATATCGCTGTTGATATTGTCTCTGGTTCGATTCCAGTGTTGGAACGGCGTTTGACGCCGTCTGGAAAGCCAATATTCGAAACGTTGAGCTTCTCGAAACACAGATCAATAATGATAATTGATATTTTGTGTGCTAACATTTGGGACAGCTGATTGTCGTTGGTTTTCCTACAGTAGCCCACTCTCAAGTTGCTGAGTGCTATGCTGACATTCGCTGGTAACATAGCAAACCGACCACAAGCTATCAGTAGCGTTTACTTTGATTAGCCACCTGACCGTCCCAGATCACTGTATTCTCACCGCTGTATTAGCACCAGCAACCTTCATTTATTTTATCAGGTATATGATAATCCCCCAACTGCCGCCGATTTCGCAGTTCAACGCTACGGCACAATCGAGACGGTGGTTTCGACGATAATCAGCGCGGTCATTACCTCACTACACTCGTCGAGCCTCTGAATCCTGGGAACCCGTCTACTTCTCAGTAGTCTCGTTGCGCACTCACGGATTGTGCTGAGACGGCGTCCGAGATCAGGCACTGGGCCAGCGCTCAATATATATGGTCTTATCGGTGTAAAAGTGTACCATATCTTCACCTTGAGCGTGTAGATCGCCGAAGAACGAATCGTTACGCCCGCCGAAGTGGAAGAAAGCCATTGGAGCAGCCGTCCCGGCATTTACACCGAGGTTACCGACATCGGCTTGGTGACGGACCTTGCGCGCATCGGCACCACTTTCCGTGAATAGGCTAGCCGCATTGCCAAAATCACTGCGATTTAGTACCTCAATCGCTTCATCGACATTATCGACCGGTAGTAGGCCGAGAACTGGTCCGAATATTTCTTCTTGAGCAATAGTCATTTCAGGATCAATGTCGCCAAACACGGTTGGAGCGAGGAAGTTGCCGTTCTCGTAGCCTGTAACTTCAACGTCACGTCCATCAAGCAACATCTCGGCCCCCTCGTCAATTCCAGTAGCAATCATATCGCGAACTCGCGATTCATGTTCGGATGTGATGAGCGCGCCGATGTCCGTTTTGCTGTCGAGACCGTATCCAACTGTCTGAGCCTTTGCTTCTTCGATAACACGGTTGGCGAACTCGTCGTAAATAGCTTCTTCGACGACAATTACATCATTGGCAAGGCAACGTTCACCGCCACAGGCACAGGCCGATGATACCGTTTTCTTCACCGCGAAGTCGAGATCTGCAGACTCTGTAACGATGATGTGGTTTTTTGCTCCACCCTGTGCTTGAACACGCTTCCCGTTGGCCGCTGCTCGCTCGTAGACGGTTTTAGCGACCGGTGTAGAGCCAACGAACGATACCCCTTGGATTTCATCGTGATCGATGAGCGCATTTACAGTATCAACGCTACCGTTGACGAGCTGGACGATACCATCTGGAAAACCAGCCTCATCGATCACTTCGAAGAGACGCTGTGCGACGATTGGGTCCTGCTCGCTCGGCTTTAAGATGAACGCGTTCCCGGTCGCAACTGCGTATGGCAGGAACCATAGTGGAATCATCCCGGGGAAATTAAATGGTGTGACCGCAGTAAACACGCCCAGTGGCTTGCGGACTGCCGTTTCATCAATTTCCGGGGCGGCATTTGGGAGATGCCCCGCCTGCATCATCGAAGGGATGCCACAAGCAACTTCAACGTTCTCGATACCGCGCCGAAGTTCGCCTTTTGCCTCTGCGAATGTTTTCCCATGTTCCCGAACGAGAATCTCTGCGAGGTCGTTCTGGTGGTCCTCAAGTAGTTGCTTGAGTTTGAACAGTGGTTGAATACGTCTTTCGACAGAGGTCTCCTTCCACTCGTTGAACGCCTCCTGACCAGCTTTGACTGCAGTGTTTATGTCGTCATCGCTGCTAAATCCCACGTACGAGATAGCCTCGCCAGTTGCCGGGTTAACAACATCTTGACCGCTACCTGATGGCGTGGACCAGTCACCATTAATGTAATTTTGCACGTCGTCCCATGGTGGAGATGTATCGAGTAACATCGAACATCAGAAACTGTTCTCCCCGTGCAATAAGTCTTCCTCACACTTTCCTACTAAAAGATGGAATACAGGGATAGAATAATAATACTACCGTGGAAAGCAGAACGATGTTCTATGAAATCGGATTTGAGCCAAAGATTAATCAACAGTAGGTCAATAGATGACACATACGGATGCCAGAACGAGAGTCTCAGATAGAATCCAATCCGAATGAGATCGAGCGAACTGACAAGGAGTACGTGTTTGGGACGTGGTCGTACCAAAAGGAAGTCAGTCCTACCCAAATCGTCGACGCTGATGGCAGTCGATTCACTACCGCAGATGGTAACGAATACATCGATTGTTCGAGTCAGCTGATGTGCTCGAACCTTGGCCACTCCGCAGAGCGGGTCGTCGACGCAATTGAAGAACAGGTACAGAAAACAGCATACGTCGCACCGAACTACACAACGGAATCTCGGGCAAAGTTGGGAAAAAAGCTCGCAGAAGTGACACCTGGTGATCTTTCGAAGACGTTCTTCTCGACCAGTGGAACCGAAGCCGTAGAAGCAGCGATCAAAATCGCACGCTTCTACACAGGCAAACAGAAGATCATCTCTCGGTACCGATCGTATCACGGCGCGACCTATGGGTCGATCAGTGTTACTGGTGATCCTCGCCGCCTTGCGTCAGAACCGGGCATTCCTGGAACGATCAAGGCGCCCGATCCGTACGCGTACGGATCAACACTTGATCCGATGGAGAGCGTCGAGTACATCGATGAGATGTTAGAACTCGAAGGAGACACAGTTGCAGCAATCCTCGTTGAACCGATTGTCGGTTCGAATGGGATCTTGGTACCACCGAATGAGTACCTCCCTCGGCTTACAGAGATCGCCCACGACCACGGTGCGTTGCTGATCTGTGATGAAGTAATGACCGGGTTCGGACGGACCGGCGAGTGGTTCGGATGTGACGTTTTCGATGTCGAGCCCGATATCATGACGATGGCTAAAGGATTGACCGGTGCGTACCAGCCGCTCGGTGCAACAATCGTCAATTCCGAACTTGCCGAACACTTCGAAGAGAACATGTTCTGTCACGGACACACCTATGCAGGACATCCCACCGCCGTCGCAGCAAGCCTCGCAGCGATCGAGACCTATCAAGAGGAGAACCTCATTGAACGTGCGAGTGAGGTCGGTGAGTACCTCGGTGATCGGATCGACGAACTCGCAGAAAAGCACCCCAGCGTCGGCGACACACGCGGAGTCGGATTATTCCGAGGAATAGAACTCACAAAACATCCAGAAATGCGTGTGCCATTCGGAGAACGCGATGACAAGATCAGTGCCGGAACCACCATCGTCGATGAGGTGTCTGCGACAGCTTCCGATAATGGAGTATATGTCGCAAACATGATCAATACATTGATCATCGCACCACCACTCACGATCACCGAGAATGAGATCGATACTGCGATGGAGGCAATCGATGTCGCGCTCGACGTTTCTGACGATGCCATGAGTACTGATTAGGAAACAGAAATTTGCACTGTATCGATTAAGCATCTCATAGTTGATAGAACGTTTCTCAAACCGAGGGTTCTTGATTTCTACTGATTTAGAAAGCAGTATGAATGGTACGCGCCGTATTGCCTCGAGCCTTGACGAGATGGATCTCGCTATTCTTGAGCGAGTAGAGGATGATTTCGATGTCAGTCTCGAAACCCTAGCCGAAGAACTCGATCTCT
Source organism: Halocatena marina (assembly GCF_023276375.1). GTDB lineage: Archaea > Halobacteriota > Halobacteria > Halobacteriales > Haloarculaceae > Halocatena > Halocatena marina. The sequence continues at coordinate 323,853 of NZ_JALLPK010000004.1, forward strand.
CGAAGTCTGCAGTCCATTACCGTCTGAACAAACTCAAAGACAACGGTGTGATTCGGAGTGTCACTGCAGATGTAGATCCACTCGCATTCGGCTTAGAGATGGTTGCAATCACGGACGTTTCCGTCACTCACGAGACTGGGTACTCTGAAGACATCGGCGAGGAACTGATCGCGCGACAGGGTGTCGAGCAGGTCTATTATACAATGGGTGACGTCGATTTCGTCGTCATCAGCCGTGTTCAGACACGAGATCAGTTGAATGATCTCATCGATCGAATCGTCGCAATCGATGGCGTTAACGAAACATCATCGAAGTTCGTAATGCAGGAGTTTGAGAACAATCGCACGATAGCAGCGAATATCACGGACGCAGCGCGTGAATCCATCCTCGGTATGTCGACCGATTAGACACTATGTGTCTGCTCTGTAAGCTATCACAGTCTTAGTAAAACAGATAGTATGACATATGCGATATGGCATGTGGACAATATTCAGATAATAATTAAAATGATGGACTAAATTCTAGCCAAACGGTTATCAGACGGTACAAAATACAATTACGTATGTCTGTCTCAAACGAGATGGTTCGAGACACGTATGACCTCTACATAGGAGGGACATGGATGTCAACAGTGGATAGCAAGCGTTTCATTACCAGTAATCCTGCGACCGAAGAGCCACTCGCGAAAGTAGCAGCGGCACAAGCCACTGACATTAATCACGCAGTGGAGACAGCCCGCGAGGCATACCCCGGATGGCGTGATACACCACCGAATGAGCGTGGACGTATCGTGTATCGAGTTGGACAGCGCATTCGAGAGTATCAGGACGAACTGGCAACCTTGGAGAGCTTAGATCAGGGAAAGCCCCGCTCTCAAGCAAAGAGTGACATAGAAGGTGCAGCTCGATATTTCGAATACTACGCAGGCGCAGCCGACAAGCTTGAAGGGACAAGTGTGCCAATCGGACCGAATCAGGTCGATTTCACCGTGCGGGAACCCTATGGTGTCAGTGCACAGATCACGCCATGGAACTTTCCCGCCAACCTCTTCGCCCGCGGAGTGGCACCAGCGCTCGTTGCCGGTAATACGACGGTCATCAAGCCTGCCGAACAGACTCCTCTCTCGACCCTTCGACTCGCAGAAATCTGCTCAGAAGCGGGCATTCCGGATGGCGTCGTCAACGTCGTCACGGGATTCGGAGAACCCGCAGGCTCAGCACTCACCACACATCCTGACGTGGACACCATCACGTTCACAGGAAGCGTCCCAACCGGCCAAACGATTATGAAGCAGGCCGCAGAAAACATTACTCCCATAACGCTGGAGCTTGGTGGCAAGAATCCTGCGATAGTGTTTCCCGATGCGGACCTTGACGAGACCGCAATCTGGATCACCAGAGCGATTTTTACGAACGCTGGGCAAGTGTGTTCGGCAGCCGACCGAGTTGTGATTCACGAGGATATCCACGACAAGTTTGTCAGTCGACTTATCGACTGCGCTGAACAGTATGAGATCGGACCAGGGAAACAGGATCTCGATATGGGGCCGCTTGCCTCCAAAGACCATCTCGGGAAAGTGATGCGATATATCGATCTTGGTCGCAGAGAGGGTGCAACACTTGCTACCGGAGGGAAAGCCCTCGATCAAGATGGACACTTCGTCGAGCCAACGGTATTTACGGGGGTCAAAAACGATATGCGCATCGCTCAAGAGGAAATTTTTGGCCCTGTACTCACCGTCATTCCGTTCAGTACCGAGGCGGAGGCACTCGAAATAGCAAACGATGTGGAGTACGGACTGGTCGGTGGTATCTTCACGGCTTCTGTCAAACGAGCCCATCGGCTTGCTCAGCGTCTCGAAGCCGGTAATGTGTACATCAACAAGTGGTTCGGGGATACGTATCAGACCCCATTTGGTGGCTACAAGAAGAGTGGTATTGGTCGTGAAAAGGGTCTAGACGCCCTCGAATCATATCTACAGACGAAAAACATTGCAGTGAATCTCTCAGATAGTGGCGAGGGGGACCTCCCCGGAGCCTGATGCCTTAGTGCGTAGATTTTAACAGCTACGCATTGGGAATTCACCGACAATAGTTGAACGGATATAGTCGTGGATCGGAAGAGATTGAATAGATTTATCCAAACAACACATTGAGTGGTCACTGTACTATTATTCGCTTATACATTCGAATTCTGTCCGATACTTTGATGGATGGATATGACTGTTATGGATCATGGTGTTAGACGACAAAGCAGCGGTCATCACTGGCGCGGGATCTGGAATGGGCCGGGCAACAGCTCGTCTGTTCGCAGAGCGTGGCGCTCGGGTCGTCGTTGTTGATCTTGATAGCGAAGCAGCTGACGAGACAGTTTCGAATATAGATGACATAGCTAGTGACAGCACAGCTATCGGGATGACGGCTGACGTCTCGGATCCCACAGCTGTAGCGACATGTATCGAGCGGACCGTTGATGAGTTTGGGAGTATCGATATTCTCCATAACAACGCTGGAATTCCTCAAGAATCGACACCAGTCGAAGACGTGAGCGAACAAACGTGGGATCGTATTCAGGATGTCAACTTAAAGAGTGCGTTCCTTGGTGCTAAGAACGCTGTCCCATATATGCGTGAACAGGGGGGAGGCGTTATTCTCAATACAGCGTCTACGGCAGGTATTCGACCTCGAACGGGCCTTTCAGCATACGCAGCCTCCAAAGGCGGAATGATAACTCTCACAAAGCAGCTGGCACATGAACTTGCCGAAGATGGGATCCGAGTCAATGCAATCTGTCCAGTCGCGACTGACACCGAGATGCTTCCAGAATTTGCGGGCGCCAACCTGAGTGTCAGTGAGATGGCCGAAACTATCCCGCTGGGTCGACTGGCCGAACCGGCGGATATCGCCAGCGCAGCCGCCTTTCTTGCTAGCGAGGAGGCGTCGATGGTGACTGGGTCTGTGCTTGAGGTAGACGGGGGACGGGATATTTGAGATGGTTACCAAACAAGACATTTACAACGCGGTCGAGGACTGTGAAGATGACATCGTCGAATTCGTACGGGAGTTCCTCGCTATCGAAACCGAGAACCCACCTGGGCGAAACTACCGGGACGGCGCAGTATTTCTCGCCAACGAATTGTCCGACCGCGGATACGATGTTGAGACGGTCTCCGTTCCAGACGAAGTCGTCGCGAAGCACTATCCCACGCGGACCGATCACGAGCGCGTAAACGTGCTAGGACGGAAGGTGGGCGAGCGATCGGGACCAGACATCCACTTCACGGGCCACTTTGACGTTGTTCCCGCGGGCGAAGATTGGAGCCACGATCCTTACGACCCAATTGTTAAGGACGGCAACATCTACGGACGAGGTGCCAGTGACATGAAATCTGGCATCGCAGCTAGTCTGTTTGCGATCGATGCGCTCGCAGCTGCCGGCATCGATCTCCACGGGTCGGTTACCCAGAGTATGACTGTCGACGAGGAAACGGGTGGATTCACTGGACTTGGATACCTTGTAGACGAGGGATACATCTCCCCAGAGAATACTGATTACTGCGTCTATACGGAGTGCTTCGATTCCTCCCGAATCTGTCTCGGTCATCGGGGCGTCCTGAAATTCCATATCACTGCCCACGGTTCGAAGTCTCACGGCTGCATGGCCCACGATGGCGAAAATGCCGTCATGGCGATGAACGACTTCCTCAGACGAGTCGATTCGTATGAGGACGAGCTCCACGTTCGAACGACTGATCTTCCAGTTACGCCTCCAGAATCGCGCCACGCGGATATCTCTGTGACGATGATGGACGCTGGTTACTCCGAAAACATCGTTCCTGATCGGTGTCAAGCGACGTTTTACCGCGTGCTCGTCCCTGGTGAAACTGTCGAGAAGGCCCGTGAGGAGATACGCGATTTAATGAACACCGCCGAATCCGCAACAGGCCGGACGTTTGAGTACGACGAAATCATGTTCGCCGAACCGGCAAGTGTCCCAGAAAACTGCACGGTCAGTCAGACGTATACTGAGAACATCCTCAAGTTCTACGATGAGACAGATCACGTGGTCTCGCCTGGCTCTGATGATCAGCGGTTCGTCGTCAACAACGCGGGTATCGAAGAGTGCATAGTCTACGGTCCTGGGCTGCTCGAACAAGCCCATGTCGTTGACGAATTCATCCCCGTCGATGAGATCGTGACCGCAGCGAAGGTAATGGCTGCATCAACAGCCGATCTGATGGGTGTCACTAGCTGAATTGTAGGCCCGGCTCACTCTGTCGCTTCAGTCGCAAGCGCTAGCGCCGCATTCGCGAGAACGTTTGACGCCTCGTAGCAGTCGTCGCTGCTGGTGAATTCCGACGGTGAATGGCTCTTTCCACCCTCACTAACTGCGAATACCATGCCAGTATCACATACTGATGTGAGGTGAGTCGCATCGTGCCCTGCCCCGCTGACCAATTCAAGGGATCGAGTGTCGAGGGTTTCGGCAGCCTGACGAACGGCGTCAACGGGACGGTCTGGGAAGGAAACAGCCGGCGCGCGCATGCGCTCTTCGGTTTCGTAGTCGACCCCCTCCCTCTGGGCCGCGTGTTCAGCTTCAGTGAGTACCTGTTGGTACGCCTGTTCGACGATTCTATCATCGGGGTCGCGAAAACCCCACGTCACCGTTACTTCTCCAGGGATAACATTGATAGAGTTCGGTTCGGCATGGACGTAGCCAACGGTCCCGACCGTTTGGTCACCGAGTGTTCCAGGAATGCGGCGAATTGCAGTAATCAGATCGGCAGCAGCCACGAAGGCATCGCTGCGGCGGTGCATCGGCGTTGGTCCGGAGTGATCAGCCTCGCCATAGAACGTGACTCTACCCCATGTGAATCCGACGATGCCAGTGACAACTCCAACGTCCGCACTAGCCTCGGCGAGCTTCGGCCCCTGTTCGACGTGGAGTTCGAGATAGGCATCGTACTCGGTGTTCGGTGCTGCCGGTGCAGTTCCGTGATAACCAATGCTATCGAGCGCTTCGCAGAGCATACTGCCATCGTCGTCTGTCTTCGCGCGTTCGGCCGTGATGTCATGCACTCCGGCCCAAACACCGCTACCCTGCATTGCTGGCTGGAAGCGTGATCCCTCCTCATTTGTCCAGTTCACAACTTCAACTGGATGGGTCGTCTCGATATCTTCGTCGTTCAGTGTGCGGACAAACTCTAAAGCTGCGACTACGCCGAGTGCTCCATCGTAGATACCACCGTTTGGCTGGGAGTCTAGATGCGAGCCGAGCAGCACTGGTGGGGCATCGGGGTCGCTTCCCTCGCGTCGGCCGAAGATATTACCAAACTCGTCGATGCGGACCGAGAGGTCAGCTGCCCGGAGTTGATCGACAAACCAATCTCGGATTTCGCGATCGGCTTCGGTAAGCGCGAGTCGATGCAAGCCACCGTCTTCGGTGGCACCGTATGTCGCCTGCTCCTCCATCGTCGCGACGAGGCGGTCACGGTCGAGGTAGAGTGTCATGTTATGTCACACCTCCTACTCGATACGTACTGTAGGTGTTCTCGCAGGGAGGCCCGCACGTGACGCGCAGTGTTTGATCTGTGAGGTCAATGATTATGCTGGCATTGGTTTGGGTACGCTCCTGTGGGTGTGCATCCTCGTTGACGTGTCGACAAATACTGGACGGGCGACCGAAGTGATCGCTGAGTCCCGATTCAATGCTCTCTGCATCGAGATCGCCGGAGTGCTGATCAAGTGTCCGTTGGAGTCGACGTGCCCGGTATAGTGTATCCGGTAGTTGGCGCTCCATGCGACTCTCGAAACCATCGGTGATGAAGTGGTTCGCGTGGGTGAGGACACCGTTGCGTGGATAAACATATCCGGTTCGATCGGGTGACGCCTCGACATCTATCACCTCACCGTCAGCATGACCGATGACGAAATTCGACGAACAGGCATGTGGTGATGCGACAACTGGTTCGAGTGCATTGTCGAATCGCTCTGCCTCAAGCACCTCCCAACAGCGGACATGGAACGGCTTTCTGAAGGGATCGTCACCATCATTAGGCGAGACGAGACCGTTCACGACTAACCCAACTCCATGTTCGTTGACGCCCATCTTTCCACCGACGATACCGGCTTCTGTCACCGCGAGATGGTCTGGTCCCTGCTCTCGACAATGTTCTGTGACAATAAGTGTATCTGCGATGGGTTCAGCCCAGTCCCAGTTCTGACCAACATACGTGTGGGTATCAGCTGTCGCCTCCGGCAGGAGTCCGAAGCTAGTACAGCCGTCTACGCCGGTATTCTCGTCCGCGTAGGCGGCATAAAGTACTTCGTAGCGAACGTTCAGGAGTGTTATCTCCACTTCTGAAACACCACTTCCCACAGCAATGCCACGTAGTTCCTGAGCGTAGTCGGGATTCCATTCGTCGATGCGCGGAAGAAACCTAGCAGCCTGCTCACGCACCGTCTGTTCGTCTACGCCGTGGTGGGCAAATCGATCGAGATACACTGAGACGTTCTGGCGAATCTCGTTGGCGAACGTTTCTCCGTGGATTACGCCACACTCGTGCGCTGTTCCCGAAAGTGAAACGTGTGGAAGTTCGTCCATCTGATTAAATCAAGTCGTTATGCGATCAGTCATTGACTGTTGCTCCGCCTTTCGGTTCGGTACCTGGGAGGATGATATGGCTAATGAGAAGTACGAGTGTTGCCGTACCAACCCCGATGAAAGTCGACGGGATGCCAAACAGACCGCCAGTCAATTCGGTTCCGACGCCGAGTATCGCGCCAGCGGTGACAGATATGAGGATTGCCCGTCCGCTCAATCCGACCCAGTAGAGTCCAAAGTAGACTGGAATGAGGAACGCACTAGTCAGTAAAACTGCCCGAAAGTTGTAGAGTTCGATGATAGTTCCTGGTGGATTGACTGCTGCCGCAGTCGCCGCGAGACCGAAGACGATGGTTGCAGCTCGTGATACACGAAGCTGAGAGTCATCACTGGCATCTGGACGGAAATAGCTATAGATATCTCGCGCAGTGGTGATGCCAGTCGAGTGTAGACGTGTGTCCGTTGTTGAAAGAATAGCACTCATAACTGCGAGAATAATAACAATTCCAACGCTAGAAGGGACGTATTCAGTGATGAGCGTGGGGAACGCTGCATCTTGCGTTTGGACAGCGAGTCCGTTTGAGTCGAGCGCAACTGTCGTAGCGCCGCCGAGGAGGACAAGCGCTGAATAGAATACAGACAGAATCACACCGCCTGCAGCAAGATGGAGCTTCGCTGTCTTGACGTCCCTCGTTGCAGCGATGCGAACGATATTGTTCTGTTCTGTGAAAATTGTTCCAAAGAAGGCGACGATCGTTGCGACGATACCAATAGCAGTGTACGCACCCTCGCTTGTGGGATGTACGTATGAGGAGTCGAGCATGGCGAACTGCTGGTTGATGGTGGTAAACCCCCCGAGATCGAATACCATGTATCCAAGCGAAAGTAACACCGCACCGACCATGAGTGTCCCTTGTAGAAAATCGGTCCATGCAACGCTAACGAGCCCACCGAGTACAGTGTAGGCAATGAAAACAATACCGATGACCCACACCATGTACTCGTAGGGAACACCAGTGATTGTAGTGACCAAAAGGCTCGCACCGACTAGTTGCATAATCAGGTAGAGCCACCCATTACCGAGCAATACCACACCCGCGATAGGACGGGCAATCTCATAGCCTGTCACACTGGCGATTATATCAGGAAAAGTCAACAAATCAAGATTACGTACCCGGTCAACTGCGAAGTAGAGCGCACTCGTCCCGAGCATCAACCCAAAGATGGTGTGGGTCATCAGCGAGTAACCCCCGCCATAGACCGCACCAATGAATCCAATAACACTAACTGCACTTACGAAATTTGCGACAAATGACCATGTGGCTAGCCACGGTCCCATGTCCTTGCCGAACGCCCAGAAGTCCATGACGTCTGAAGTCTTGGTGTATCCCCAAACGCCGATGGCAAGCACAATGAGAAGATATACGATGAATGTCCCGAGGTAGAATGAATTAACTTCTGCCATCGGTACGACCTCCATCTGTCGTGCGGTCTCTTCTGGAGCCGTTTCCTTCCATGGTATGATCCTTTTTGACTTCGTTTATTGGTTTCCCAAGTATTATGTGGACAATTGCATAATGTAACGCTCCTAGACTCCCTGCGAGAAGAGTCGCAAGGAATACTAAGAACATTGATTCTGGCATGCCAAATACTGTCATGAGTGATTCTAACTATCGCATCGTCGTAATGCCTTATAAATGTAATGGTGTTGTCGAAACCAATTCCGATAGAATATTTGTTTAGGAGGAAAATTTCCTACCATCCCGTCTAACTTGATACAATATTAGGTCAGGGGAGATCTCTGATGAGCTGTGTCCTATCCAGGCTACGACTCTACATCGCCATTGAGTACTTCCCGTGCCGCACCGAGGAGCGCAGTGAGACCGTCGCTGGCAGCTGCCAAATCGACATGTTCGTCATACGTGTGGGCCTGTGAGATGTCGCCCGGTCCCCAGGTAATGGCCTCGGTGTCAGCGTCATTAATGAAGTTACGGACATCAGTCGATGCGTTGACTCCCCATGGATCAGTTGATACGTCTGCAACTTTGGCAGAATGGCGCCGAAATACCTCTGCGAAAGAGCTGTCTGTGTCAATAGCAGCCGATTTGTACGTCCGGGTACGCTCCCACGATATCTCGATATCGTGATTGGCGGCGACCTGGCTGAGAAGATCGTCTATCTCTGTGTCGATATCCAGTATACGCTCCTCAGAGAGGAAGCGCCGGTCGATTGTGATTATTGCACGTTCAGGGACGACGTTTTCTTTCGTTCCTGCCTCGAACATCGTTACTGTCGCGTACGCCTGACCGAGGAGATCATCCTCGCGGGTCCGCACTTTCTCGTCGTAGTCAGTAAGTGCATCGAGAACGGGCTGTGCGTGCTGGATAGCGTTCGCACCTTGATCTGGGCGGCTCGCGTGTGAGGGATCACCTGAGACCGTGATCTCATACCAAGCCAACCCTTTCTCGCTTGTCGCTGTTCGCATCTTGGTCGGTTCGAGTACGACGCCGTAGTCGCCGTCATAGCCCTGCTCCAGTAGGGTCTTCGTTCCAGGTTCGGCGGTCTCCTCGCCAATAGCGGCGTGGAACACAATTGATCCTGGAAGCTCATTCGCCTCAATTTCGTCTGCGAGTTCCGCGGTTGCCAGCATTGCGATCGCGACCCCCGTCTTCATATCGACGCTCCCTCGACCGTATAGAGAACTATCTTCAACTTTGGCCCCATACGGGTCGTGGGTCCACTCGTCGGTATCTCCTGCAGGAACGACGTCAATGTGGCCGTTCAAGACGAGCGTTGGAGTACCCTCTCCAACGCGGGCACCGACTTGCGGCCGATCTGTGTAAGGTTTTCTCACTAACTCCGCATCAATTCCATGTTCATCGAACCACTCGACGATATACTCCGCGCATTTCGTCTCATTGCCCGGTGGGTTCTCCGTCTCGATTTGTACTAAGTCACCAATAAGTGATGAAATTTTTCCAGTTTGCCCAGTGTGTGACATACACGAACATATGCAAGCACTTGTGAAAAATCATTTTAATTATTTTTCTATAATATGTTGGTAATTATAAATAGGTAGGACAAAATACGAGATATATACAATAGTATAGAACAGCATACAAAGAAATATGGTATACAAAGAAATTTGTATATGGATTGATGCACCGTATCGACTGAGATGAGGGTAAACGCTCGGAAAACTTTCTGTCATCTATACACTCACAGGCAAAGAGAGGTAGTAGTAACTGTGATATATGGCTTAATCATCGTACAAGTCCTCAACCATCCAGATGACTTTCGCATCAGTTGATGATGCAAAATCAACCTCGCTCGACGAATTTGTGTTGTGCGTTGTGATTGCATAGGAGAGAAATCCTAATCCCGACGCAGTCAGGGTATTTTCACTAGCCTGAAGGTAGAGAGATTCAGTTTAGGTTAGAACGAAGTCAGGCACGAGCCATTATATGACTAGTAGCTCTGTGGCATCCCCCGGAAGGATACATCCGAACCCGACGGTAGCGATTACATATGATTGCCGATCGCTGCTCATATGATAGCGAGAAAGTTCAATTCAGTCAACTAGCAACTAACCATCACAAATACTATGTTTGTGACGATGGATGACCAAAATCTTGGAGGATTATCCATAGTTGGAATCCCTCCAAAAGGGTCATTCAGTCAAGGAACGGTGATCGTGCCCTGTTTGCTGATAAAATTCCTGAAGCCCACACAAGAACCTCTCATACCTGTCGACGATGCTTTGGTCCAGATCGTAGATGATTCTGAACAATCCAATTGTCATTGACACAGGGTCGTACCAACCAAGTTGAGGCCACGACGTTTTGTGAATATTCTATCATATTTTGCTTAAAAGACATCTCCGTCGGAGTGAGGAGTTCCCTGTGACAGTGATAGACCTACTTCACCGAAACAGCGACAATTAGGCACCAAGGACGAGGATGATACCATTCTTCTGTATCTCGATTATTGGCACAGCTCAAGGCGGGCGCGAAACCACGTTCTCGCTCGCTGACGCCCTCGATAAACATCCCCAGACGATTCGTGACCGCCTCCGATACTTGCTGCCTTCGTTTGTGGAAGCTATCCTTGCCCCTCGACAGGTTCCACAGTCATCCTAAAGGTTCCGTCAGGAATACGCTTGTCATCTTCAATGATAGTATAGATGAAGAGAAGGCCGTCTCCCTGCTGAGGATTTTGGCTTTCTTTTTTAGCCTTCCGCTTGTTCCCCCGAACAGAATGAGTGTGTGGAGTCGCGCGCTTGCTAGCCCTAAGTAAGTGTCATGTTGCCGTTGTATATCATCCAAACAATCACTTGGAGAAACGTATAGCGACAAATAGTACATCCCATCATTATTCAATAGGATCGGGTTCAGGAATCAAGATTCAGGTTCCAGAAAAATGGACGTGAATTACCCGTCCACAGTCCTCCTCACCGCAGACGGGACACTCCTTGTCGTCTGTGGTTGCCTGTTCGGCAAGCGCCTTTACACCATCTGGGTCAAGACCAGCGGCCGCGAGTACCACTCGTTCGCCGGCGTGACCCAGTTCGTATCCACTGTCGGTCGTGCGGACGAACCGTCCGCAGAGTTTCATGAGATGATAGTTAAATCGACCAGTATCGTCCATCCCGATAGATTTCCGAAGATCGGAGAACGCAAGTGGTTCGTCAGCGTCAGCAAGCACTCGGAGTATCTCAATACGATGTTCATTGGCAAGTACAGACAATGCATCTGCGCCCCTCGGTGTGCGATTATCATTGCTCATGATGGTAGCTCCGTTGAGTTATGTGACATACTTTCTGGAGTTGTGTAGAATGTAGAACAGAAATAAAATTCGCGAAAATGCTATAATTTCACCTATCGATGTTGAATCTATGTCAGGCCGGCTTATCTGGTTCCAGTTCGAATCGATCGATGCCGAAACCCGATTTGTGCGAGAGTACCTGCCCAATGCCTGGGAACGCTTCGAGGCCAGCGACTTCTTCGAGACCGGCTGGTTCTGGCGGTACGGCCAGTACATTGAATATGACGCAGGACCGGATGGCGGAATCTATATCAACGTCGAGGGAGATCTCGACCGGCTCGTCGAGGCTGAAGCCCCTCGCTGGAATGCTTTCGAAGGTCTCACAGACTGGACGGTGAACCAGCCTCAGGCAGACGGCGACAGCCTTCTTGCTCAGCAACGGGATAGTAAGGGTGAGGTGGCTGGTGAGTGGGACTATCGGCTGAAGCCGCTTGTCACGCGGTTTGTGCTTGAGTATAGCCAGAAGTTCACCGAGCCCCTGCCACTCCTCACTGACGACGCTCCTACTAGCAAAGACAAAGTGATCGATGGATACGGATACTGGGTTGTTATTCATTATCTGATGGCTCAGGCCGGATATGATTGGTATGATGAAACTGACGCGTGTCTGACTGCGATGCAAAATCGTGTGAAATCCATTGCTGCGTATCGCGGTGCTGAGGCCGCTCGTGCGGAATATGAGCGCCTCCTCAGCGAGTGGAAATCGCACCGCGAGGACCTAGAGCAATGGCTTGAAGAAGCCCCAACTGGCGAAGCGACCGTGGAGTAGTGTTCTCCGCTACCGACGCGCTCCTGCACTCGCTGCCGCTCTGCGACCGCACAATCGCGCTGGAGCACAAAACAGCCGAACTGTTGGCTTCTACAAATTTAGGGAAATCAATCGTTCCCCAAACAGACCCAACGAGACAGTGCCAAGAGTCGGGATTATCCCATACCCAATACAATCAACTTATTACATTTTCTACCTATTGTGAACTGAGAGTATGGCTATCAGACATAATTAATTTTCAACTCCCGCCAAAATATTCTGGAAGGGAGCGCACTGATAGAAATGGTAAGTGAAATAAGAGATGTTCACGGCCAAATGAACCAGGTGATGGTTTCGACGCTTCGATTGGAGATGAAATGCTATGTGCCATTTGATAACTCCATCCCGCATTAATCCTGAAGAAATCCTTGATAAGTGTCTCTGGACATCCGTCACAGAGGACATCATAAATGGATATCCCGTGCTTCCGTGCCTGAGTACAGTCCGGTTCTGGGTAGAACTCACGCGCAAAAAACGCATAAATATCCGGAAGCTGAAATATGCCCTCAAAAAATTCTTCGATTGACGCAGATGAGTTGGAAGCATCCTGTAGTACATTATCGTTGATAGCGTCTGAGAGCGGTTCGACCGCCTCTACTTCGGGAGCTGCATCCCGTTGACGGTTATACGACGAAAAATAATCAATACAGCAGTCTGGATAGCCATGCAAACGGCCTTGATACTGGGCAAAATCACCCTGCTTGTCATCCACGATTGCCTCAATATTTCGTTGTATAATCTCATCCGGATCCGGAGCCGAATCCTCACGAAAGAAGTAGACACGTGCGCCATATTTGACTCTGCCTTGCGCACGCAGCCACTCAGGAACGACAAAACAAGTCTTTGGAAAGCTGTGTTTTAGATACTGGGCTTCTGGCATCTGTTGTAGAATCTGTCGAAACCTCGACGAGGCTATCTGGATATTTTCTTTGTTGAATGAATCAATATCGATTTGGATATTATCGTATAAGTCGTATGATTGAGTTATTATTTCACGCCGTTTCGTTAACTCAACGCTGTCAATGGCGTCGATCGCTTTCAGCTGGCTACGAAAGTAGCTCTCATCGACTTGTATACTTGCACCCCGCCGTTCTTTCTCAAGAACCGCGTAGGAATCAAGGGCAGCGAACGTTGGAAGGCCATTCACACGATTCCTTACTGAAGAAGGCATAATTGCGTTATACTCTTATTATAGATTAGTAAAAAACCGTCGGTTTGCTGTAATATAGTGGAAGCAGTCCATAAGCACTAGCGTTTCCCATCGAAGGAAGAACAAACATTGGACGAGAAATGCCCCGTCTTCAGCGATAGACGAGAGAATGTTAATTGATAGGGTACACTAGCGTTTCAGCCTGAGCCGTTCAACGCTATCTCGTTGTGCCGACTCTATGATGATGGAGAACTCAGACGGTGCAAAGGATTGGTCAGGGCTGACTTTCACGATTCTGTAAAATATGAAATAGAGAATATGATAAAGTAGGTCAGTGGTATGGAGTATCTGTGCAATCCGGTGGCATCTAATACAGTTGGACGCTCGTCAACAGTGCTCAAATTATCATCGAAGTGATTGTTGAATCGTATGAACCTTCCCCCCGCCTCTTTAGTTGGTAGCCGTAATTCATGTCGAGCCGATGCTGTCTGGGTATCGAATACAGGCGGTTTAGCGGATACTTAGCGGCGAATTTCACGTTTATGTAGAAACACGAAATCCGCCACTCCCTTCCTACGCTTAGACAATAGGATTTGAGGACTCATACGTATCCAGTTGACCCTTTAGTCTCCGTAGGCCATAGAGGCTCGTAGATCACACGACGACATCCGAGTGAGTGGTCGATCGGGGACGGTGCGGAAATGCTTTGAATGAGTCGTGTGGGATATCCTCTTACGGAGATGTTGTCTCTTGCTGTCAAAACCACGCACTGACCAGTGGTTCGAGGGTTTACGCTTATACTGTCACCCCACATGACAGTAATAAGAAAGTCCTACTACGAATGATAAATGCAGACGAAACCAAATTCACATCCCCAACGGTTTCCCGACGGAGAGTCCTTCAAGCGCTTGGCGCGGCCACCCTCCCCGCGACCGGCGCTCTCGCACAACCCATCCGGGATACAGACGCTCCAGCGATAACATGGTCCCGTACCTATGCACCCTCCGCTGGTAGAGACAGTAACAGCCACGTGTTGACCAGAACCATCGTGGCTCTCGACAATGGATTCATGCTCGCTGGAGTCGCGGGGGGTATCGGATCTCGCGGGTGGATCACCAGTGTCGATACTGCAGGCCGCGAGCGGTGGCAGCAAACTCTCGGCGTTAAAACGAGCTACTTCGTAGACGGGGCTCCGGCACCGGATGGTGGAGCCGTCCTCGCCGGAGTGACCAATGAGCCCCCCACGTCGACCAGCGAGGGCTATAGCGACCCGTGGCTCGTCCGCATGACCACCGACGGAGACGTAGACTGGATGCGAACCTACCAAGCCGAGAAGGCTGGGGGCACGGCGAATGCTATTGTACGGCTATCGGATGGGTACGCAGTCGCAGGCTCTGTCGTAGACAGCAGTCACGAGCAGCCGTGGGTCGCGGCGGTCAGCAAACGCGGCACTGTCAAGTGGCACTGGCATCCCGCACCGACCAACCGCAAGGGGCAGGCCACCGGCATCGCGGCGATCGGAAACGAGATAGTTGTCGCGGGATCGGATAGCCCGGCCACTGCCGACGACTACGGCCGCACGGAAGACGCATGGATCGCCCGCTTCACCCGCAATGGCGAGGTCGTATGGCGGCGGCAGTTTGCGGGTGAACATGGCGACCGATTTGGGGCTCTCGCGCCACATACTGGAGACGGCGTTGTCGGCCTCGGGAGGCGATCGTTTTCTCGGACCGACGACGGCGTCGGCTGGCTCGTTGCGCTCGACGCAACAGGTGAAACGCGGTGGCAGCGAACCTACCCACAGGAGACCTACAACTGGCTGCGGAGTATTGTCCCCGTGGGTGACGGCTACATCCTTATCGGCACACGCGAACTCGTGGACTCAACGACTCGCGGGGCATGGGGAGTGCGAGTTGGGTCCAACGGCCGTCCATTGTGGAAGGCAACGTATACCGACGGCGCTTACACCCGCGGGTTCGACGCGCTACCGACATCTGACGGCGGGTTACTCATTGGCGGCGACCACAGTGATGATACCAGATCGATGCCTCGGGCCTGGCTTGCGAAAATCGGTGGGAACGTGTCCGAGTCCACCGGACAGCAGTCTGGTGATATTTCTCTTCCCACGGCTCCGCAGTGGACAGAGCCATTCCTTGCGGGAGTGGGCCTTGGAGCAATACTTGGTGGCGCAGCAATGCACCTTCGCGATCACTCCTGACTCTCTTACCTCCTGTGAGACTAGATACGTCAAGGGGCTACTCACTGTGACAGCTTTCACTCCGTAGACGGGGAGATGTGCCGATTACGCCAGCACACAACCTTGTCAGTAGTCGTTCCCTTATTGACAAAGTAAAACGGTCGTGAGTAGCCCAGAGTTGCAGACATGTGGAGAAACACGCAATCAGCACTGGTCTCAGTGAGTTTCACGGTTATAGAGAATCGTGAAACCGGAGTAGGAAGCAGAGCTGTGGAGTGCTGAGACAGGTAGCCCAACATCGGTGACCAACCCATAAAACCGCTCGCACGACAATTACGACCGATATACCCGGCCACAAAACCTATTACGTACTTGTCGAGTTATCGATATGCTTCTAAGAGTCTCCCGTCATCTCATGGTCTGCGGGAGCTATTTCGATGAACGTATACTACTATGATAGGAAAACGACTGATTGTCGGACTGTTGGCCGCCCTGCTCGTCGTGTCCGTTATCGGGGCGAGTGGCGTTCCCGCCAGCGTGCTGGCTACCGGCAGCTCGGACGGCAATGACAGCCGAACGACCGCCACGACCATCGATGTCGGACAGACTGCGACTGGAACGATCGAACCGGATGATGTCGATTGGTACGCCGTCGAGATCGAGGCGGGACAGAGTATCTTTGCCAATCTCACCATCACGACGGAGACTGAGAAAAGCTTCAGATTCGACCTCTTTGATCCGGATGGTGAGAAGATCGGCGAGCATCCCCTCGATATGATGTTCCCCGGCTATCAAACCATGCAACTCGCCACGGGAAATACGGCGTACGGCGGTGATGTTGCCGAACAGTCTGGGGTATACTACGTCCGGGTACAACCCGTCGAAGATAATTCCAGTGAACCAACTAATTATGAGTTAACTATCGAGGCGGACGAACTCGATATGGACGACCCGAACGAGCAACCGAACACGGCGACCCAGATCGACCCGGACGCGACGATCTCCGGCATGCTGAGCGGCTCTGATCGAGATACGTACGCGCTCGACCTCGAAAAAGGAGAAACCATCACCGTCACCGCCGACTACGAGAACAGCGGATTCAGGCCGTACACGTACCTCGTCGGGCCGAACGCGAGCAACGTGATGCTCGATCCGTACCTCGATCGGGACTACGCCGTTGCACGCGAAACGATCGGGAGAGAGCACGAGTTCATCTACACGGCGAATACAACCGGGACGCACTTCCTCCGCGTCAATCCGTACGAAGAAATATCGACGATCAATACGTTCGACGAGAAAACGTCGTACGAGGTCTCCGTTGACGTCTCCGGGTCCACCGTGGACGACGATTCGGATGCTACTGACGAAGCGACCGAAACACCGACACAAACGCCCACGAGCACGCCGTCCGAGACAACACTTCACACCCGAACGGACACGGCAACGCACACAACACCGACTGCAACCCGCACGAACCCGCGCTCACAGACGAACACAGCATCCCAGACGACGCCTCCGTTGACCCAATCGAACCCGACCGAAGCGGCGACTACAACCGCGTCCGCAGAGCGCACATCACCCGAGGACTCGACCGCAACTGATGGCCCCGGCTTTGGGGTGTTGTCAGCGCTTGCAGCCGTCGGTGTCGGACTATGGGGCTCTCGCCGCCGCGCGTAACGTTACTCGACGGAATTCTGTTCGAGATCAGTGCTGCCTGTCTTGCGACACGGGCGACTCGTGGGATAACATACACTCGGTGTCAGTGAGTGCCGATTTCTCTGATAAGTATACACCAAATATCTAGCGAACGAGAGAAACTCGGGTGCGAGTCAGCCTGTGAGCGGGCCGATTTTGGAATGATGGTGACGTTTGTTACCGACTTATCACACAAGTCGGCAGGCTTCGAGCGTGTCTCGAACTCACCCAACGACGCCAGCTGTATCGCTGTCATCGATCGTTGTAAACCAGTTTTCGTCGCCCTCCAGATCGGAGTAGGCAAAGAGCTTCTCGATCGCCTCGTTGAGCCGCTGTCGTAGGAGGGCTTCTCGTCGCAGGGCGTCATCGCGTGAGTCACAACGCTTGAGCTGGCGAACTGCATGTGGTGGAAACAGGCGCGTGAACAGCGCCGCGTCGTCGGTACCCTGAGCGTGGGTTGTGATTCGCCCGATTGGGTTCTCAGTTTGCCCCACGTACACGAGGTGGTGTGCTCTGAGGGCGATCTCCATCCACGACGGCGCTGTATTGTAATATGAGTGGCTCTCAGCCCGCTGTATCATTGTCTGGACGGTTTCATTCGGTCGTTCACATTCGAGGAGATACAGATACGTCTCCTCTGCCTCAACAGACTCCGTCAGGAGGCGCGCCGTCTCTCGATACGTCGGATTTGAAGGGAGTTTGGTTTCCATACATATTGTCTGTGATGTTATGTAATAATAGTAAGGGGTAAGTGAGAAACTCCATGATCGATACTGCGGCGATGAACATCACAGAGAGGCTGGCCTCTATAGAGCATGCTGTGGCTCCTCGCACAGCTTTCACTTCACCATGTATGACAGGAGATTTAAATAATGCGAGCAGAAGATCCTTCTCCACCGTTTCCGACGAGGATGTACGCCTCAACCGAACCGAGCGCTGATGGATCTGACCTTATGTAATTCTCGGATGGCATCGGTTCACTATCTATTATACAAGTCCCGAAGAAAATCACACTCCGCCGAGGAGTCGTCCAGGTCGCGAACACTGCTCCCACTGCAAAGATTCACGGGGTCATCACCGATCCGAAAGCGATCTACAGTATGGTGAACACGCTCGATACACCATCGTGCCCAGTCCTTTCGTCCTAACCGATCTTAGGGGCGCTAATCGGTGAACACCGCCCACGGAGCTGTCGACACCAAGAGAGACCGATCAGCCTCGGATCCGCGCTTTGATGATGAAAACGTTCGGCAGCTTTGCTCGCAACTCCGGAGGGGATTTCCCCCCACGGTCCTAGATCGTGATTGGCCGGGTCAGGCGATCCGGGTTCGATCATCCGTTCGACAGTGCATCCAGCATTGGAGAGAGCATTGTACACGTTACTTATCTTCTGCCGGTTGACGTCGTGGGCCGCAACGAGGCTCACTGCATGCTCTAACTACTCGTGGGAGAGGTCGACCTCAGTCACATGTGCGCCACAGTCAGTGAGATCCACGGTATCATGGCTCTCACCCGAGTTCCAGTACGTCTGCTCCAGTGAGATCATCGAGGAGGGTTTCGATATCGATATCCCACTCCCAGTTACAGCCGATAAACAGCGTGGATATCTGCCGACTGCCCCGAAGTATCACAACAAATCCTTCATCCTTCAGCGGAAGCTGGACGATCGCCACAGCACGGCAGAGTGATCGTGTCGCCTCGGACGGCTCGATCAAACCCGTGATGAGTTTGTGCTCGTCCAAGAGAACTTTTATTGTGCTAATTGGAAATAAAACAGATATGAAATTTATTAAAAATAAAAGCTTGTTCTGGTCAGATATTGATTCATACGTTTCAATAATGTCTTTATATTTCCTTATGGCATACAACTGATACACAATTATCGATACGAGTGACAGAATAATAACCAATTGTGCTACTGGTACTGTTACACTGACACTATCATATACACCAGTGAAATATGCAGCAAATCCACTCATAAGAATAATTAGACAAAGAACACCTATGGCTAATTTGTTGTATTTCTCCTTCATTAGTTCTCTCAACTATGTAAATGAATATAAAAGCATCTGTTCTCTTGGTCGTGGCGAATCGCCATACTATGGTTGAATCACGCATTCACAGCTCGTTGATATTCCAATCAAGTCAACCGTTGATTTCGATCTGGGCCGAAAGCATGGGGGCAAAGAAAGGATGGCAAAAATTGACGAGTAGATTTCTGAAGGAATCCTGCTGACTGATTGAACGATCGCTAGCATTATAGTTCTTAAAAATCTCGACGATATAGCTATTTTCTGATCTATCAAAACTAGCTTTCTTAATGTGATAAGCAGTAGTATAGTCAGAGTTAAAGATGATTTCGTGTTTTAAATAGATATGCTCAGAATCGAGGGAGGAGAAGCGACCGAACTCACGACCACCGAATTAAGTGCAGAACAACTCGATGAGAATGATCTACGCGAGTGGGTGGTTGACAATACCGCCGAAATACTGGGTGAAGATCTTCTTGTGATCGGTCGGGAGGTTGGCGTTGCAGATCTACGTGATGGAGTCGATATTCTCACGATCGACCGTGCAGGGAGCATTGTCGTTATTGAACTCAAACGTGGGTCTCTTCGCGGATCGGTTGATTTTCAGGCTCTGAAGTACGTCTCATACGTCTCTCGTTGGTCGTATGATGATATTAAACAGCAGTTTGAGATGTTCTTACAGTCCAGATGGGGGAGCGATCTTCACGGCGAAGATGCGTCCTTTGCAGAAACGCTTGAAGAATTCTGTGATGATGACTATGAGCTCAATGGAACGCAGCGGGTTTTTCTGGTCGGAAACAAGGTTCGTGAACGTATCGGGAGCGTTGTGCTCTGGTTGAGAGAGCAGGGAATCGATACCAGCATCGTTCAATTTTCGATCTTCAAGGACGAGACAGACAACCTCTATCTCGACTCGAAGACACTCGTCCCGACATCTGACTTAGAGAAATTCGAAACCGGCGACACTCCGTCCGACAAACCGTGGAAGATCGATGGCAAGCGTTGGCACCTCGAAGAACGAACGAATGAAGATACCGCTGCACTCGTTCAACAGCTGGTCAATTCGCTTAGCGAGATCAACGGTCTGGATGGCCCAAGCTGGACACAAAAAATCTATATTGCATTTCGGGTGGAGGGGACGAATCGACTACTATTGCGAACGCGGGCACATTCGGTGCAGGTCGATATTCGTGATTTTTCGATTAACGACGAAGATGATCTTCTTGAGTCAGCAGCCAACCTCATCGACGACTGTGAGCGGGTTGGAATAGATACTGCATTCCAAGAGAATCGAACCCGGCTGCAAATCAAATGTGTACCCGACGACGAACTGGCGGACGCCGACTGGATCGATTTCACAAAGAGCCTCGTGTTTGGAGAGTAAGATGTGATCTGGCTTTTTGGTGATAAGTTCGACAATCCTGACGAGCAGTAGCGTTTGGTCGTCATCGCTGTGGAGTTGATCACGGGCGTATTGCTTGTCGCCCTGATTGTCTTCGTGCTTGGTCGACGGTGGCACGGTAAGCCTTCTGTCAACCGAGCGTCGACGCAATCGAGCCGTCCCTCACTACTCATCCCATGTACAAGATATCCGTATAACCGTTCGGAACCAACTTCTCGTGAATCATGAAGAAGATAGAGCGAGCAGCACGTAGAGCTGTCGTCACGTCAGTGGCTGTAAATAGAGTCGATACTACTGTTTGGTGATCAGGATGGATACACTGTTCTCGGTATTCGTTCGGGAAAACCGAGAGCAATCGCGACTATGAGTACTCCGGTTAGAAGCAGAGGAGAGATGTGGATGAATCCAAAGAAAATATCGAGAGAGAGAGAAGGCCGAAGAACCCGCCAAAACAGAGGAAGAGGATTCCGATTCCCACGATGAGGATCTGAGCGACTCGACTCTTTCGAGCCCCGGCGGCGATAACAGGCGATATCCCGACTGTAAGAAACAATACCCCGACGGCTGGAATCCAGATGTACCGACCAGCAACGAGTAGCAGTTGATCGAGCCAAGAAACTGTGATCGAGACGTCATAGCCTGGCGTGACGATACTCGTGAGTCCCCAATACAAGAGGAATGCTCCGATCAACCCAACAATTCCGTAGAGTGCGTTCAAACCAACCCTCTGTGATCTATTCATGCGATGTCGTTCCGTCTTCTGTGTAGTTGTTGCCGAGCAGACAGCCTACCGTGTGAGCGTTTCTCGAAGCGTCCATTACTACCATTATCTAACACAATCAGACATAGTATCGGTCATATGATAAGAGGAAGTGGGCGACTTCTGAGTTGGAAAGTACTCCCATCTACTTTTATTACTACCCATCATTGTCCAAATGTGACGTGGTTCCACGACGAGAACAGATCACGGGATCAATTGTCGGGAGGACAGCAATCAGCCGATGACCACGAATGGTGAGTTCAGTGAAATCGCCGACCTACTCGATGATTCGTATGCACGTGATATACTTGCTGAGACGAGTATTGAACCGAGATCTGCAAAGATGCTGAGCGAGCACTGTGATGCATCGCTGCCGACGGTTTATCGCCGGATCGAACGTTTACAGGAGCACGATCTCCTCACGGCCCAGCAGCAACTCGCTCCCGACGGGAACCACTACAAGACGTACGAAGCTCGGCTCGAACGAGTATCTATTGACCTCACGAACGGAACATACACTGTCAAAATAACCCGGACGAAGCAGGGCGCAGCTGACCGCTTCTCCGATCTTGTTGAGGAGATGAAGTAACAGAAATGATCTCACTGCCGCTCCAATCGATAACAGACGAAACGGTAGTCGTAGTGCTGTTATTCATCAGTTTTTTTGTGGCTGTCGTCCTCTCACTCGTGGTCGGAGTCAAAGGCCTCCAAAGCTATCGGGTGTCGAACGATCGAGGTATCGCGTTGCTCACAGTAGGTATCCTGCTCCTGAGCGGGGTAGCAGGCAGTGTCAATGTTGCTTTCACACTGTTCACAGCCGTCCCTGGCTGGATCGTGACGACGGGAGCCAATCTTGTTCGGCTCCTCGGCGTTATAGTCATTATTATGACAATTTATGACTCATAATACTTCCCCTGACCGGATTGCATCGAACAGCGTCACCGGAACCGATGCCGACATCGATCAACTGATGAAAGACTTCAATGACTGACGTAATCACACCGCTCATCATCGATACAGTCGCAATTCGGCTTGGTACCGCCGGACTCCTCGCCATTGGTGGTGTCGTCATCGCATATCAAGGCTACCGTGGATACGTGCGAAATGACAATCGGACGCTGCTGTTTCTGACTGTCGGAATTCTGTTTTTGACCACGATTCCAGTCGTGGTCGAGGGAGGGTTGCGATTGACGGATGCACTCGTCTCATCATACGTGAACATTGTCGTTCTGTTTCTCATCATCTTTGGACTCGTTGTCATCCTGTATGCATTCACCCGGACATAGGAACGCATCCTCTGAACCGTGTTTCTGACACGCCTGACAGAGTGTGCGGGATTTCTCACATTATAGTGATGTCTTATGTAACAGACGATCTTCGGCAAAGGTCAATTATTACATAAGGTCAAATCAGCTTTCTGAACAGTGAGCTACTATGGTCTCTCACCACTGTGTGATGTTGATGTTTCTCGATAAATCGGTGCGATCGACCCATCTCTCCTCACTCCGGCGGAAATGTACTGGTGAGTAAGGCAAGACATGACGTTCGCGAACCGCGTCACATCTTCAGCTTGATTGGTACGATCTTGTGTCAGTGAGAATCCTCACATCGCTGGTGATGGCCACCGTGTCGGGATCAAGTGTTGTTCAGAACTGCTTCAGTAAACCGTCTCGCCTGTCCCGAGAGTGTAGGTATTGAATGTATAGTTTTGGCCCTGTTCTCCTTGAGATCTGACGAGCTCGCCATCAAGATTGTCACTGTCGCTCCCTGCTGCGTTGCTTGAATTGTGGTGATCTCGATGGATTCCTGTACTGGCTGTTCGGAGATGACAGGTGTTGCACGCGGGAGCGTGGGTGTTGTCCTCTCCCGGCTCGAAGAACGCGATTTGGTACGTCACCACGATCAAATATCGAGACTTCGACCGACAGCGGGGGACGCTGGCACAGCACATTATCGCGGCAGTTGTTAAGGTCTTGCATGGTTACCCCCCGCTCCCAGACGATTGATAGTTATCACTATTGATACGGGTGTGATTAAAGGAGAGCGATTACGCTAGCCTCCTCACAAACGTCGAGGTGCTTGCTCACCCCCGTCGGGACATGTCGACGTCGTGCTCCATCTCGACTAAGCCAGTCAACTGTTGCAAAACAGCGAAGTTATTTATACATTGATTCGTAATTATGCAACAGTATGCTCACTGAAGGCGAGTTCCGTGCCCTCATCGTCCTCCGTGGTGAGATGACGGTCTCTGAACTCGCAACGAATCTCGATCGGAGTCTCAGCTACACCTCAGAACTCGTCACCCGGCTCGGAACGGCTGGCCTTGTCAAGATACGCCGACAGGGGAAAACAAAGCAGATTCGACTGTCAGATACGAAGGCCCTCGAGTTACTCGGAAATCTCACGCAGCAGTATTCACATATTGATTGGCCGGAGCTGTTGTCTGGGTCAGCACTCCGTGTTTGTTACTACCTCGACACCCCACGCACTGCGACCGATCTTGCACGCCGCGCCGACGTCCATCGGAGCACCGTCCACCGTGCTCTTTCCCCGCTTCAGCACCGCGGAATCGTCTACCAGACCGATGATAACACATACGCACTGAATGAGGGGTTCGAACAGCTGAGCGTCTTCGCTCAAGAACTTGCACATCAAACCCATCGACAGACCGTCAAAGCGCAGATCAACACGTACACGATTCTGTGGGAGTCCCTCGATGAGTTCCTTGTACAGACAGATACCGAGATCGTTGACGAAAATTTCACCCCGACGGGACCAGATCAGTTCCAAAGATATGACTTGCCGCTCTTGGCACGTGATCGCCGATACTACCTTTATTCGGAGACGACGGAGGACCTCTCGCCGGAGACGTTGTGCTGTCATATGCTCGTGATCGATTCGGGAGCACGGACGCAATCATACTGCCTGCTCTTACTCAGTCACATTGACATCGACCGCGACAAGCTACGTTCTCAAGCCGTCAAGTACGACGTCGATGACGTCGTCGACGAGCTCTGCACGTATCTCAACACCAGCGGTGACCAGCGAACGTCTCGACTTCCGGAGTGGGAGGATTTTCAGGAACTGGCTGAAGAGTACGGGGTGACAGCATGAGGGCACGGTTCGACAGCTCATACATTCGGTCGGAACTCGAACGAATCGGTGAGCACCTCGACGAGCCACTCACCGTCTTCCTGATCGGTGGTGGGTCGATGGCGTTCCGTAATCTGAAGAATACAACTAAGGATATCGATCTCGTCGTCTCGTCTGGTGAGGATCTCGGTCAGCTACAAGCAGTGCTCCTCGAGCAGGGATACGATGTTGTCCGGGAACCGGACGAAGCATATGAAAAACTCGGTGCCCAGCGAATCCTTGAGAACGATGATGGATGTCGAATCGACATCTTCAACCAGCAGGTGATCGACAAGCTGATTCTTTCTCCGGGGATCCGTGAGCGGAGCGAGCAGTATCTCGACCCAGGGAATCTTGTGGTCGCACTCGTGAGCCCAGAGGACATCTTCCTGTTCAAAGCGGTCGCTGGACGGGTGGATGATATCGAGGATATGTTTTCGTTGCTGCAGATCGGGCTCGAGTTCGACCTCATCGAAGCCGAACTCGAGACGCAGATTGAACTTCTGGAGCAAGAACTGTTCGTGACGTATGTGAACGAGGCGTTAACTGATCTTACCGAGCAATACAACGTGACGACACCGTTGCACGATCCCATCGCGGAGATCACAGAGCACGTCTACGAGGAACTCGAAGTGCTTCATGCGCTCGACGAACCGAGATCGATGACCGACCTGCAACAGGAGCTCAACCACATTACAACGGACGTACAGGAGATCGTGGGCCGTCTGGACGAAAAAGATGCAGTCACGATAACCGATGGACGGATCGAACGCCGCTCAACAACGATCTGACAGCGATGGGTGAGTGAGGAATGAGATCATCCATCCGCTGTGAGCCTGTCTCCACTACAT
Source organism: Halocatena marina (assembly GCF_023276375.1). GTDB lineage: Archaea > Halobacteriota > Halobacteria > Halobacteriales > Haloarculaceae > Halocatena > Halocatena marina. The sequence goes on from NZ_JALLPK010000004.1 coordinate 349,305, forward strand.
TCTGTTCGCCTATATCCCCGTCTAACGGAACCGAACCCCGCTGAGGGACAGCCCATTGAATAAAATGAGTCCTCCGATAGCAGCGTGTATGATAGCTGAAACAAATACCGTTTGCGGGTGAGCAGCCCAGTCGATCAAGTTGTATCCAATGAGCACACTGATAATGCCGAGCAGCCGACGACTGATAGAAGTGCTGAGTACCTGAATCGGTCCAATAGCAATCAAAGGACTGATATCCGAATTGTTGGAGGGCATTATTTATCCCTACTCATTTGGAGATAAATTGCTTTCCTCTCTTCGCCAACTCCGACTCATGAAGAGAGATGCACCCCTCGGAGTGTGGATTGTGATGCATGCCTTTCTGTCAGTGTCTCAGAAAATGAAACAGCCACTAGAGGCGTGCGGCGAGTCCACGCTCTCGCTTAGTCACTGAGCGTCGGTGCGTTCAGCAACCTGATGTCGTTGTGCTTGCAGTGCGTACTCTTTGTCCTCGCCATTCCAGGACGGAACGCGATCGAGACGCCAATGCTTCAGTTCCTGCCCCTCTGCGGACAGGTGAGCCATCCCACCAATAATCTCACTCCGATAGACAAAATGAACGTGCCGGTGCGGGAGGCCATCCTCACCCGGCTTCCGGAAGTTCACTGTAGTCATTTCGAGAAGATTAATCTCATAGCCTGTTTCTTCCCGTGTTTCACGGACGGCTGCCTCCGGGGGCGATTCATGTGGTTCAACAAGCCCGCCGGGAAGCCCCCATTTGTCGTTGTCCGTTCGCTTCATGAGGAGAATCTGTTCGTCACCATCGAAAGTCGCGGCCCCAGCACTCAATGAACAGCCGAGGTTGCGTTGTAAGCGTTCTTGTACCGCATCCTCCGGGAGTTCCAGCGTCTTCGCATAGTACGTCTCGACAAGCTCCATGAGTCGAGTATATCGCTCTCTGTCGTACGGATCGTCAGAAAAGCGGAGACCGTCCCGAGCGAGCAGTCGAAGCTCATCGAGCAGCGGAAGTATGTCCATTATTACTCATTCACACATCTATGCGACAAAATTCTTCGTCAGCTCAGTCGCTCGTGACGGCCACTCGCTCACAGCCGGCGAGTGAGGAACTCGGTGATCACTTCCAACTGTTTCGAAGGTGTGTTCACAGAAATTCGATATGCTACCGTACATTCAGGGAGCTGGGCGAGTCTATTCAGTGCCAAGATTTACTCGAGAAGCTCCGGTATCTGAGCTAGACTACCAATCTCGTAGGTAGCTGGTCGTTTCCTGTCATGCTTTTGTCGCTCCCGTTGTAGAAGGGCTGAATCAATGTCAACGGACACGTGAGGTCTCAAGTAGTGTGGAATACCACGACTCGTGAACCATAACGTTCAAACGTTCTTCATCTATCGTCTATACGTGTCCCGCTCTTTCCCCTCCATCCGTACAGTCGCAATACTTCTTCTGCTCATCGTCGGCAGTACTCTCAGTTTCGCCTTCCACGCAACGGCAGGTGATGCAACGATTACCTATGAGGCTACTCCCGTCGAACCTGGCGAGAATCCGAAACTGGTCACACACGCGACGAGCAACGTGACCGACCTCGATGAACTACTCTCGGATACGTCTAGCCAATATCAGCAACCGATCCGAACCGCCGCCGCAACCGGCACCTACAACGGAACCCTTTCCTCGGAATTGCATATCGTGATCGAGGACGTTGAGACACCGTACGTCTGGTACAATGGAAGCTACTACGTCTGGACGCTGTCGACGCACAGAGAGACGACAGACGCAACGATCCAGATGCGCCAGACCGATCCCGAAACGGTGTTCACCTCCGTCGTCCGTCCAGTAGCAAAAGCGCCACCCGAAGTCCAAACAGCCATCGAAACGGGAACCACGACCGGCCCGGTCGTCAGGCCGGGGTTGTACCATCAGGACGGGACGTACTACGTCGTCGCGCCCGAAAACGAGGCTGCACTGGGCATCCATATTGTGAGTATCTTTGTCGGATTCATACTTATGCCAGTCGGACGTGGATACGTCGCGGTTGCGCTGGGGCTTCTCGGGTACCGCTATCGCGATCCGACGCGCGATCGTCTGTTGACTGTTCGTCGAGCCACCGCAGTCGCCGCACTCGCGGTTCCGATAGCACTCTTTGGGACAGCCCTTTTTGAAAGTGGCTCCCTTACCCGCTTCGTTACCGGTCCCGCAAGTGCAACCGTCGTCGCGTCCGGTGTCGTTGCGGGTGTTCTCACTGCCCAGCGGCGGTGGCTCAGACTCGTCGGACTGACAATCGGGATCGGGCTGCTCACTACGGTGGCAATGTCGGCCGTCCAAGGTACCGCTGGACTCGTTTTCGGGCCACTTGCCGTATTCCTCGGGCTCGTTACCGGCGTCGTTCCGTTCGGATACGGCTACGCATTCGCACAGACAGCGTCACGAGAATCGACTCAGTAGACCCTGGATGACGGCACTGACGCCTATCTCGCTGCCGTTGGGAACGCGCTACTCCCCGACGAAACGACTGCTGTCTAGTGGCGAGAATCGGTAAGACGGTGAATGAGATTACTGGTATTGTTCACGTCGAATTGAATAGCGGTGGCAATCAAATACCTCACTACCGACGGCCAACCAATTCCGTAGTAGGCCTTCATCTGTCCCACCGAACTTCTCAACATATCTTTCAACCGCCTGTTTGGACTGCTCGTTTCCGTCAATATACCCAACAGCAACCGTCTCAAGGTCAAGTACGTTGAATACAATTTCGATGAATACCTCGGTACGCTCGCCCGAGTATCCTCGTCCCCAGAACTGTTTATCAAAGACGATTCCAATTGTAGCGAACTGGCGTTCCTAGTCGGGGTAAAGTCCGGCGAATCTAGCGATTGTCTCTCCATAGACTTCAGACTCTTTCGGTCGAACGACATACTTCGCACCTTCATCCTCTTCCCGTTGCTCCTCCGTCTGTCGCCACGAACGTGTCGGTGACGATCAAAAACACGGGGATTTTTCTGTTGTTTCTTATATGTACTTTGAAGATTGCACGACAATGGCAGTACTGAGTTTCGAATTACTGAGCAACTTTCTCGGTGCGTGATTGATCTGCTTGCCTCCAGACTGCAATAGAGATATTTTCATATTAGAAATGTATGGATTTATTACAAAAATTATTTACCACAATAGAAAAATCCATTTGTATGTCAGATGGTAACAATCAAGGTGGTCCCAATGAGCCTGCGGTCATTTCGTCGGTCAGACGCCGACGAATGCTCAAAATTCTCGGTCTCAGCAGTACGTTCGGTCTCGCTGGCTGTATGGGTGGTGGCGACAATGCTGGCGACAGCGAAAACAGTAATTCCTCCACTAGCGGCGCCCCCTCGGTCGGCGGAAAGTACACAACAATCGCAACTTCCGGCCCACAGACGCTAAATCCGCTGTACAATACCGAAGCCGGAGCTGGGGATCTCATCAGCTACACGCTCGATCTGGGCTATACGTTCAAGCCAAAGACAAAGTTCTTTCCACAGGTTTACGATATGTCGAGCGACGACTCGCAGGTATGGGTGGTGAACGTCCGCGAAGGTCTCAAGTTCAGCGGTGACTATGGCAAGCTCACTGCCGAGGACTTCGTCTACCAGATCACCCAAGTCCATCAGTCCGAGTGGGCTGGGACAGCTGACACGTCGTCGTGGCCGAGTGAGTACAACGTCGAACAAACGGGCGACTATGAGTTCCAGATCGAACTTCCAAGCCCGAACGAACTATACCCTGAGACTTACGATCCGCTGTTGTACCCGATCCCGAAGGGCCTGATGCAGCCCTATGTCGAGAAGCAAAACGCCGATGGTCTACGAAAGGACAAGGAGCTACTCGAACTAACGTTCACCGGAAATATGGGTGCGTACACTCTCGATAGCCGTAATCGTGGGAATTCGCTCACCTTCGTCAGAAACGACAACTACTACCTCAAAAACGTAGACAGCGTGCCTGAACGCTTCAGCAACGCCCCATACTTCGAGACGCTCAACGTATCGATCGTGCCCGAACAGTCGTCCCGGCTCGCCGCGCTCGAGACCGGCGAAACTGACTCGGCGGCGGTCCCACCGAATCGAGTATCGCGCTTTCGCAACCTTCAGCAGGTCGATGTTATTGAGATTCCACAGCCGTACACCGAGGTCTGCTGCTATAATATGCGTGACAACGGCTGGAACGCAGGTCCAGGAAACCTTTTCCGGAAGAAAAAGTTCCGACAGGGTCTTGGATGTGCGGTCAACAAAAAACGCCTTGCTAAAGGCGTCTTCCGCAACTTCGCGAATCCCGTCTACACGTGGCAGCCCAGTTGGTCGCGGTGGTACCCAGAGGACGACAGCTCTATTAAGCAGTACGGGACGGGGGACCTGTACGGCAAGCAGGCGACCCGAAGCCGTATTAAAAAAGCCATTTCGGATACGGACTACGGCTACAGTGGTGATATGTTGCGGACTCCGAGCGGCGAGCCAGTAGAACTTAGTCTCTATCATATCGCCGGAGATGACACCGATCAAGCGATGGCCGAGTTCATTGCCAAGGAATTCGAGAAAAACGCTGGCATCAACGTCAAGCCCATGGAGATTCAGGGCACACAGTTCGACGAAAAGTACTGGCAACAGCAAATTCCCAAAAACCCCGAGCAGTACGAGTGGTCCAATGGGGCGACCAACGCGGGTCCGCGTGAAGTCACGAGTGCCAACTCGTGGGACATGGAGGTAGTGTTTGGTCTCAATACCTACCCGTTGAATCCGACTACCGCAGATGTGTTCTTCGTCAAGGATTCGGCGTACAACCCGTACGGCTACTACCCGTCGTGGGATGCGAAGAAGTTGTTCGATCAGGCTAGCAACGCGACGAGCGTCAAGGAACTCCAGTCTATTATGAACAAGATCTTTGTCAAGATCAACGAGGACCAGCCGTTTGGGATGCTTGTCTTCCCCTCGGACACGATCGGGTACGCTGCGGGGATTGAGGGCCCACAGAAGAATTTCTTCAACGGCTGGGACTCCCAGACGTGGTCCCGTAGCGACTGATACAATAGCTGACCGCAATATCTGACAGCTTATTTCATGTTCGAAGGTCCAACAATATGGAACTAGGAATCAACAATTTGGGAATAGGATGGTATATTACGCGACGAGTCGTGTGGGCGTTCATCGTCACGTTCATTATTGTCTCGGTAACGTTCGGTCTGTTGGCTGCCGCGCCGAACCCTGAAATATCGCGGGCAGCGACACAGACGGCACTCCAAGGCGGCGATCCGGCGGAGATACAGGAGACAAAGGAGCGAATACGCCAGCTCCGTGGTCTCGACGCCCCGCTCCACCAGCGATACACCGACTACGTCACCGGCGTGTATACGCTCAACTGGGGGTGGTCGGAATCCCGGAGTCAACCGGTGACCGAGGCAATCCTCGAGGCATTGTACTACACAGCACAGTACTCGATTCCGTGGACGTTGCTGGTGATACTGATAGGCCCTGTCGTAGGGCTGTATTCTTCGGCCAACCGGTACAGCTGGAAGGATCACGCGGCAACCGGCTTTGCCTTCTTTGGGTACGCAATCCCGAACTTCTTTTTTGGAATCATCCTCTTGTTGCTTTTCGGGGTCCAACTCGAGTGGATACCCATTATCTATAATCCAGACGTGCCAGTATTCAGTATTGAAAACGCACGCCAGCTCGCGATTCCCGTGTTCGTACTGGTGACTGGCTCGATCGGCGGCATTATGCGTATCTCGCGTAACGAATCAACATCATTCATGACTGCGGACTTCGTAAAGACCGCGAACGCGAAGGGAGTCTCGAAACTCAGAATCTACGGTCGTCATGTCCTTCGTCCGACGATGGTGCCGCTGTCGACGACGATGGTGGGCCAGCTTCTCGCGCTGTTTATCGGATCGTCGCTACTCGTAGAGATTGTCTTCGGCATTCCAGGGATCGGCCGGCTGAGTTATCGGGCTATCATTGCACAGGATACGAGCGTCGTATTGGGGTTCACGTTTTTCTTCACTTTCGTCGCTACGATATCGAACCTCATTCAGGACCTCGTCTACACCGTGCTTGACCCGCGGATTGACTTCGATGATCGATAATGTCTACTGACGAACCAACCACACGATTCGACGAGGTGGACTGGGAGGAGATCACTAGCGGACGCGATCGCACTCTGTCCCCCAATCTCAAGGGTGCGGCCGTCGTCCTCGGTGCGATCTCCGCACTGATCCTGTACGACGTCTTCATCGTGCCAGCCGATGACTCGACGTTTGGGGCGGTCGGCTGGTACTACGATGTCACCGGCATCGACTGGCTATTCGCCATTTCGATCGTCCTGTTCGGGTTCTACGGCGTCCTACCGTTGTACCAGAACGCCCGGATGACGCGGTACTACTGGCGAGAATTCAGAAAAAACCGACCCGCGATTGTCAGTCTCGTCTTTCTGGGAATCATCTTTGTCGGTGGGCTCTTCGGGCCGGTGTTCATGGCTCCGCCGGAAGTCCAGCTGTATCGACAGTACCAGCCACCGGTTGGATTCGAGATTAGCCAGCAGTACATCGTCAACTGCGCTGGCTCGGTTGTGAATGGCGCGTGTCAGGGAACGTGGCAGTATCCGTTCGGAACCACTGGAGACGGACGGGGCGTCTTCACGATGATTGTCTACGGAATGCAGATCACGATGAAGATCACGTTTATCGCCACACTCTTAGTCATCACCATTGGTACCGCCGTTGGGACGGTTAGCGCCTACATGGGTGGGCTCGTGGATGAAGTCCTGATGCGGTACGTCGACATTCAACAGTCGTTTCCGACGCTCATTCTCTACCTGCTTGTCCTCTATATCTATGGCGGGAATCTGGCCCTGTTCATTCTGTTGTTTGGGTTTTTCGCGTGGGAAGGCACTGCTCGATACGTGCGGAGCAACGCGCTTGCAAAGACCGAAGAGGAGTATATCAAGGCAGTCCAACTCAGTGGCGCGAGCACATATCGGATCATTCGCCGGCATATTATTCCAAACACCGCGAGCAGTATTATTACGGACCTTACACTTCTGATCCCCGTGTTTCTTCTATTTGAGGCCCAACTCGCCTTCCTTGGACTCAGCGCTCCGGGCACCCCGTCGTGGGGGAATCTAATTGCCGATGGTAGGGCAGATCTCGCCTCGGCACCGTGGATCACCCTAATACCAGGGACAGTGTTGACATTTACCATCCTCGCGTTCAACTTCCTCGGCGACGCGGTGCTTGACGCGATTGACCCCGAAGCACAGGCGGAGGTGGAACGATGAACACAGACACGCCACTCCTTACGGTCGAGGATCTGACGACAACGTTCGAAACCGACGCTGGCCTCCTCATCGCGGTCGACGGCATTGACTTCGAGGTGCACGAGGGAGAGACAGTTTGTATTGTCGGCGAATCCGGTAGTGGCAAAACGGTGGCGAGCGAGTCCATCACGCAACTGATTCCCTCGCCGCCCGGTTCGGTCGATGGTACAGTCCAGTTCAAGGGTCGCGATGTTGTGTCGATGAGCGAGTCCGAACTCCGGAAGATACGAGGCCAGCAAATCGCTCATATCTTTCAGAATCCACAGGACGCGCTAAATCACTGTTACACTATTGGATGGCAGATCATCGAGGCGGTACAGGTTCATGAGGATATCTCGGATGAAGCGGCCCGCGAACGCGCGGTTGACCTGTTGACCCGCGTCGGTATTGCCAACGCTGCCGCCCGTCTCGACGACTACCCACACGAATTCTCGGGCGGGCAGAAACAGCGCGTCATGATTGCAATGGCACTGATTACGGACCCCGCTCTGCTCATCGCCGACGAGCCGACCACAGCGCTCGACGTGACTGTACAGGCTAAAATCCTCCGACTGCTCAACGACCTTCAGGATGAATTCGGGATGGGTGTCTTGTTTGTGACCCATGATCTCGGTGTCGTAGCTGAGATTGCAGATCAGGTTGTCGTAATGTACGCAGGGAAGGTAATGGAACGCGGTGATGTCTACGAAATTTTCGAAACACCGTCGCATCCGTATACCCGGGCGCTGATTGAATGTCTACCAGGCGGGAATCGCTCCGGAGACGGGATTGAGGGTACGCTTCCGGACCCGACCAACCCACCCGATGGGTGTCGGTTCGCACCGCGATGTGAGCACGCCGTCGCGAAGTGTACGCACGGTGGCCAGCCCGCCCTGTTCTCGATTGACGCCGCCGACCACCGCGTCTCGTGTGTCCATTACGGTCATGGCGGCGACCCGTCAGTCGTCACCAGCGAGGATGGGGATCAGGCACAGTCCGACGGAGGGGCCGCGGATGACTGAGAACCCGCTGCTCTCGGTGCGGGACTTGAAAAAACACTATCCGATTACAGAAGGACTTCTTTCACGGCAGGTCGGGGCCGTGCGCGCTGTCGACGGGATTAGCTTCGATATCGAAAAGGGCGAGACACTTGGGTTGGTTGGTGAGTCTGGCTGTGGGAAGTCGACCGCCGCCGCCTCAATCATGCGACTGGAAGAGCCGACCAGCGGGGAGGTCCTGTTTTATGGCAACGGAGATGACTCGCAAACTGCTGGAAACAATACTGCGACCGATGTGACGAAATTTGACGACCATCAGCTCAAGGCGTTCCGGCGGGACGCTCAGATGATCTTTCAAGATCCCTCGTCAAGTTTCGATCCGCGACAGACCATCGGGGCGTCAATCACTGAACTCCTCGAAATCCACGGTATGGTTGACGGATCACGTCGTCGGGCTATCGCTGAAAATCTGCTTGAAGACGTGGATCTCTCACCGGACGACTTCGACCGCTATCCCCACGAATTCTCGGGGGGCCAAAAGCAGCGAATCGCGCTCGCCCGCGCGTTAGTGCTGAATCCCGACCTCGTGGTCGCTGACGAGCCGGTGAGTGCGCTTGATGTTTCCATCCGGGCCGAGATTCTCTCGCTGATTAACGATCTCCAAGCAAAGTACGGTCTGTCGGTGCTGTTCATCAGTCACGACCTCTCGGTCATTCAGGACGTTTGCGACCGAGTTGCAGTGATGTATCTCGGTGAGATCGTGGAGATCACAACGACCGACGAGATATTCTCGAACCCCCAACACCCGTACACGGAGGCGTTGCTCTCTGCAATTCCAGCACCGGATCCTCGGAGCACGCAAAAGGGTATCGAGCTGACGGGGAACGTTCCGAGTCCATCGGACCCGCCGTCCGGATGTCGGTTCCACACCCGGTGTCATCGAGTAATCCAGTCCGATGAGTACGACCTCGAACAATCGAACTGGCGAGCGCTGTTGACGTTCCGGGATAGTGTTAGTAACGGCACCGTCGACGCCAAGGAGACAAGACGGGCTCTCAGTAGTAGTTCGGACGAGAACCATGAGACCACAGTCTCAGATGCGGAGATAAAGCGCGAACTCAGGGTAGAGTTTGGGCTCCCCAAGAGACTTTCTGATCGGTCGGCCGAGGAGACACTCACTGAAGCACTCGACCGGCTAGCTGATGGCGACCGCAGCCGAGCGAGTGAATTGCTCTCGACGTTCATCACGCCCTGTGAAGCGTCCAATCCGGAATTGACCGACCACGGGGCTGATCATCTGGCTTCGTGTTACCTCACTGAAAACGAAGCCTCACTCCGGAACATTGCGGATCCACACGTGGACTGATAGTAACGAGGCAGTTTATCGACCGACGAGATTCGACACTCAATATCAAAACTGGTTGTCCGAGTCTAAATACGACCGTATCCTAGATCAGGATTTGAGTATCACGTGGCCGAAGATGAATGCATGTCAGTACACGGCGAGTGAACGAGTCAGTTGACTCCTTTTCGTCGGGAGTCTCGGTCGGTCCGTCATCGATCTCCGAATCATCTTCGTTCGACGGTTCGTCATCATCAGCTCCGGAGATGGTGATAGATAGCTCGTAGCGATCATCCATGTCATACAATCCGATCCCATCTTCGTAGGGATACACGTGAATGAAATACGCCCCACTCGCGTTCGGTCCAAGGAGTCGGGTGTTCACCAGATTAGAACCCACGTCACTCGTCATCACGCTAATTGTTTCGCCTTTGTCGAGATCGACCGCGTACGTATCCTGGTCAGAACCACTCACCACCGCCGATATCGTCTTACCCGACTCGATCGAGGTGGCCGTCGCTGGTTGTTCGTTCGGATCGTACTGATCGGGTCGCTGGGTCTCAACCGTGAGGTCATACTCGGTGATATTCGTCCCCTTCACCCGGACGTAGTAGGTCCCGGACAGTTCGACCACCGTCCCACCCAATGCCTGCATGGTAGGACCGATTGTCCGGTCCGAGGGAAATTGTGGTCTCCAGGGATTCGGTGACAGTCGATTGCTTCCGACGCTACTGCCTCGTTACAGCAGTAGGGCCGTAATGGATACTGATTCGCCGTAGTAGATATCTCCGCGGTAGAGCTTGGGCTACTGTTGCTCGTATTTCTCGAAGCGACTGATTGCGTTTCGATAGCAGATTCCTGCCACGAGGAGGCCACCAGCAAAGAGTCCTCCACCAAGACCATAGCGCAGTGTTTCGATATCAATTGCTTGGATATCGGTCATCAACTGTTCAAACCAACCGACCCCACCCATATCGAGCAGTCCGAGCACGAATACTGGAAGACCACCGAAGATGAACGACAGTGCAGTCCGGGTCAGTTCAGGATCAAGCAGTAGGCCACCAAGTAATGCGCCGGGAACGACCACACTCAAACTGTGGATTACGATCGTGCTTATCCGTGGGGGGAGTACGTCGTCGCTCCGACCGATTGAAATCGCATCGAATCGTGGCATCATCATCCCTAGTGCAGGGGCGATTGTCACCGCTACCAGGGTCAAATAAAGAGTGATACCGACCAGTCCAGCAATTTCCATTGATGAGTAGGGTGAGATCATCCCAGCGAGTGCGGTAAGTACTCCCGCGATTGGAAGACCATAGAGCAGCCCTGGAACCAGCAATCCGTGGACGTACTGGCGTGCAGGGATGGTAGCGACCGTCATTGGCAACATCGATCCTTCATCACCGAGTGGATTCATCGCGGTAATCTCACTGAGAATCCAGGGCAGCCCAATTGCAAGCACCGGTGCCAGGGTAACGTCGAGTACACCATCGCTGTAGGCGATAAATACGGCATCGAAGACGACAACTGCCGGAAGCATGAGATACGAGAGCCGGCTTGGATCGCGGATCGAACGCACAATCACCCACTCAGACACCCGGCGAGTCGGCTGAGAGATAAACTCTGGAAATGGGAGTGGGCCCAGCCGAAATGAACGCTCACTGTGATCCGTCGGTTCATCGTCATCGTCGATGCTGACTGGTTCACTAAACCAGTAACCACTGGTGATTCGTTCGGTTGCGAACATTCCACTGATGATAATCAGTGCGCTCGTCACCATCGATCCAATAGCCTTCACTGTCGATCCTTCGATCGCTCCTCCTACCCCCAACACGCCAACATCGAGAACCCACCCCGTTGGAAACCAGCCCATAACGGACAGATTCATCCCTTCCATCGGGCCTAATATCGCGAACAGATATCCACCCATTACGATCGCTACGGCTACTCCACCGATGATGGTCTTGTACCGTCGGACGAATTTCACGTGAGTGAGCAACCAGGCGATCGCATACCCAACAGCAGTCCCTGTGATTATAGTGGTCATCACGAACATCAACGCCGCGATCGGAATAGTGAGAAATTCGCCGGGGGAACCGAAGATAATGAACCCAGCAGCCGTAAGCACGATTATTGGAGCCGCAAAATACGCAAGTCCTCGCAGCGTTTCGGCGATAATGTGGCCCATAGCAGCCGTTCGTGCAGACACTGTCGTCAACACTAGCTCCTCGGCTTCGACGCGGCTCCGTTGGGTGACTAATCGGTTGGTGAAGATGTAGACACCGAATACCCAGAACATTGCTAACTGTCCTCGAGCACCATCTGTGAGTGTCATTCCTGAAAATCCCTGCAACTCATCAGCAAACGCAACGAGCAATGCAAGTCCTACGACGCCCATGAACACCATTGGTCCAACTGTCATCGCCAATCGTGCTTTGTCGTCCCACATCCCTGTGAGCGTTCGCTTAAAATCGAACCGACCCATCTGCCAGGCGTGGGTAAGCCAGCCCGACTCAGTCATTTGGCTGCACCTCAGCAGCTGGCTCAGTGTCAGTCAGCTTCAGGAACACGTCTTCGAGTGACTGTTTTTGGCCACTTTCGGCGCGCTGAGTCATGCTGTTGGGCGTGTCTTCGGCGATGAGCTCTCCATCGGCGAGAATTCCGACGGTGTCTGCAACGTCTTCGACAACCGGAAGGATGTGCGTGGAGAGAAACACCGTCGTCCCATCGTCTGCTAACCCGCGAATCCGCTGGCGAATCGTCTTTGCGGCCCGAGGATCGAGCCCTGAAGTTGGCTCATCGAGAAACACCACTGGTGGTTCGTGTAGGACTGCCTGTATATAGGCGACTTTCTGTCGCATTCCCTTCGAATAGCCGTTGATCCGATCGTCAGCATCGTTGAGGAGATCGAAATCGTCCAGAAGCGTTTCGATGCGCTCTTGTATCGGACCTTCAGGAAGATCACGCAATCCAGCTGCGTAGGTCAACTGCTCGAACGCGGTCGCTTCGTCGTACAACGGTGGTGTTTCTGGAAGATAGCCGATCTGTGACCGCAGAGCGTCTCGATCGGCAACTGAAACGCCTCCCACGTGCGCACTACCACTACTAGGCGTGAGCAACCCAGTCAACATCCGCATCGTCGTCGTCTTTCCCGCGCCGTTCGGACCGAGAAATCCATACACGACGCCGGACGGAATCTGGAGAGCCAACGAATCAACTGCGAGGGTATCACCATACCGCTTGGTGAGGGCGGTGGTTTCAATTGCTGTCATCGCGATTAGAGTAGATTACCACGCCCGACTATTAGAACCTCTGATTTATAATATATCTCTCATACATCAGAAATCGACTTAATGGATTCATCATGCATAGCCACCTGCGAAATGTAGATATAAAATATTGATTTCGAGTCTAGGTGCATTTGCAACCAACTTAGCCGACCTCAGTAGATAATGTTGCTCCTGATGATCGTGCAAACGCTCCCATTTTCAATCTTGCCAACTTATTCATGTTCCGTACTGCTCTCTGTTCACCAGTTTCGCCGACTCTCTCGTCTAAAGCCGAAGTCCTTGCTGTCTGTCCAGCACACATCGTGCGGATGAGCGCATCCAGAAGACCCATTCCACAGCGATCTGTCGCGATGGGACCCGGGCATGAATTGACGGGGGCCAACGCGAGAGTCCCGACGAAGGGGCGCTGTCTGCCGTTTACTCTGACGTTTCGGTCGCAAACGCGTCGCCGTGGACGGCGAGCGTTGTCCAGTAGACTTCGCCGTCGTATTGGACGAGATACGTGCCACTCAACTCACCTTCACCCGATTTGTCGAGACCGTGGGCCTGCTCTTGGTCGCGGAACCGATCGGCTAGCGTGACGAGTACAGACGGTGGCCCCTCGTCCGGGCTGACGACGTACTGCTCTTTGCTGATCGCCGTCTCGACGATGTCACGCTGGGCGTCTGAGGGACCTGACAATGCGAACGCAGACCGCTCGCGCATCTGGCGACCGTACTCGGCTGCTGGGGTGACCTGGCTGACGGTGTACTCGTAGGTGATCAGCGTCATTACGTCTGAGCCATCGACGAACCACGCCGCCTCCGAACCACCTTTCCAGACGCCGTAGGGAACCTTCGGGGGCAGTGTCGCGTCAGCAAGGGCGGTCATTTCGAGGTGGGCAGTTGCGTCCTCGGTAACGCCAAGAACGCCATTAGACGGCCCGAGTCCGGTATAGACAGTCAATATCGCTAACAGGAATGCTGGTGGAGGTAGGACGGTACGGCGGTGCATACTGAACACACGGTAAAGCACCTCGGAAAGCCTTGTGAGGCATTTGTCTGGCGTGATTCGATCTATCTTCCTTCGATTTCAGGTGGTAATTACAAGCCACCCCTTCCCCCTCGTCGCAGCATGAAGAATACGAAACAGCAGCCCAATCACCCTATATCGTGAGCGGCCAACGTTCAGTGGAGGGACTGGCAGTTGCTGTCGCGTCAGTCTTCATCATCCATTGAGTAAGGATGCAATCTCAATAGGGTTTCAACCAATACGCCATCACTATCGTGCCGATACATAGACCCATTAACATAGACAGTTTCCCTGTTATTTCCTGTGTGGAAAGAATGAGTATGGAGATATGGATCACGATCCCGTATGTATTCTGCACGAGGGGATAGGCCATCAGAAAATGGTAGATACCAAGCAAGGCCATCGCTCCTATGAATCCTACGAAAACGTATGTAAACATTATAACTGCGTCTGTAGCCCATATCAACCCTACTGAGATAATTGCAATTACAAAGTAAAATAAATAATACTTGAAAAAACCGTCAATTTCGGGTGATGGGCCACCCCTGTCACTATCTATCCCCGTTTTGCCACTCATATTAGTCAGCTGCTTATTCCATTAACATAAACCAGATCAGATTACCTTTTCGAAGAGGGGCCAGGATCATTACATTGGGATTATCATTTGAAACTTGGAAAACATTTTTCCGAATGTTATTATCTACGAGCCTTATGTGATAGATAGTGGGTGGGTAGCAACCAAGAGTTACACAAGGTCAGATCCATCAGCGCTCGGTTCAATTGAGGCGAAGATCACCGTCGGAAACGGTGCAAAAGGCCATCTTTATGCATTATTTGATTATGTGCATGACTATCTGCAACCAGGGAACGACATCCCGACTGTTAGCCCAGCACTTGCAGCACGGTCCCACCGATGGTAAGGAGGGCACCCAGGACGACGAGTCTGAAGTGGTATCGATTGATAGTGACAGCCGTCGGCTCCGTGGTGAAAATAGCATGGATCGACGCGAGTCCCATGCCACTGCCACCGATAGCTAGCAGTGTATTACTTACGCTGAGCCCGATGGACATAACGGATGATAGGGCATTCACTGCCAGTACTGCACCGACAAGCATGAGAGATCCGTGGTAGAGGTGAAAACGATTCATACCTGATACCGACAGTAGTAAAGCAAAAGAATCTCGGTTATTGGCATTTTTGACGTCTTTCTTCGGTAAGGTGAATATCTTGGTCCTGTAAGACAAAGGAACGATTCGAAATTCTCCATCACTTCTTGCGTTGGTGTTCTGAAAGCATCTCCGCTTCTTCTTCGATTTTGGCTATCTCACGATCCCCCTCGGGATTGCTTCCTCCGTGTGAGTACCGAACGGAAGAATCGAGGACTGAGGGGATGAATCGTCCGTCTTCCGTCTCTTCGTTATCGGCAGCCCTGTCACCTTTGAAGCGAGCGGTGAGCCGAGTCAAGAGAGCACGGAGCATATATTGATCTATATTTTCTACGAATATAAACATTCAGCTATCCTCGCCCATAGGCTTCGGTGCACAACAAAGCGACGCTCAGTGGGAAGCCACGTTTCACGGTGCTTGTCGTCATAGTGCTCGTCAACCGTGTCCCTCCCACTGACAACCTCCAGCGAGTAGTGTGTCTCAACGCTTATCCGTGAGATGCGTCGCGGCTCGACGTCAAAGTCCTCCGCCTGAAGGCAACAGTCCCCCATCGATCAAGTCGCGATCTCGTGGTCCTACAACACCGCTGCTTGGTGTCGGTGATTGGCAGTCGAAGGTCCGGCGACATACCCTCGAGGACTCTTCAAACTCCTGTTATTAGGTGTTTCACTAGTATCCTCTCAGAGCGTCATATTCGGCGATCAATCGATTCTTTCCAGCTGAGTTCTATAGGACGGAGCCACGATATATTTCTTCACCATATTCTAATCGAATATATTAGTACTTTTTGCATTAATATATTAAATGATAATAACGGAATTGTTTTATAGCATTTTGTGAAATCTGTATTTGCACTACGTATGACATTAGAAGTAAAAGAAGTTGAATTCGATATTAATGCGAAAAAGGAGAAATACGAAGACACCAAACGGGTCGAGTTCGAGGGTCACATTAATGATGATACGATCTTCAGCGCACTCACGGGATTCGACTTGCACTACGACGGAGGAGAGTCATATACCATCAACAAAGTGATGGCCGATACGTCGATCGATGATACGAGAGGACGATCAGCCACGGTCGAGGTGACCGCTGATTTTGCCTATGCGGAAGGACACGTCTCCGTCGACGATATATTCACTGGTCAGGTGAATGTGATCGTGGTAGCTGTCACTACTGCGTGATGGTCCTTCGGGGGTAAACTCCTCCGCGTTCACTCTTTCTGCGCGTGTATGTACTATGCTCAGAAGATACTGTTTGCATCAGATTGGCGAAATGGTGGGTGGTACGAACGCATCCACCCTCCTTCGGTCGATCAGTTGTCTTTGTTCGTTGAGAGCGGGGCTTCCACATCACCGTCCAACTGTCGTTGTGCAGGGAAGCCAGTCGATGAGGAGGGTTCGTGGGGTAGTCCACGGTGGCTCCAAACTGACAAACGAGGTTAGTAGCTCCCATACGTAGAGTGGTCGTCATAACCGGAAACGGTTCACAGTGTTGAAATTATTGTATTAGAATAAATCTCTTTAACTGAAGAGGTACTAACGTAGTGTCGAATAGAAAACGAATGGGGAAATTGTTGTCCCGTATGGCGTGGGTACTTGCCAATTCGATCACGCCGGTGGTTATAGGTTTATTTTTCCTATGGAAGATGACTCATATTGATCCTATCATCATCTGGGCCCTCGGAGCATTCATGATCCCAGGAGGGATTCTAGGATACCTTTGCAAACACGAAAGAGATGTTTAGAAGTGTGATGTGGAGATAGCATATAATACTGACATCTACATAGGTCTTGGAAACCAATCCTACCGACGGGACTCACTCTGATTCTGCGACGGTCATAACGGGGACCGGTGCCGAGCGCACGGTCTTTTCAGCGACACTGCCGAGCAGGATACGATCTGTGCCACGTTTCCCTGTCGTTCCCATCCCAATGGCGTGTATGTCGTTGGATTCGATACTGTCGAGAATTTCCTCGACAGGTGTTCCATGTTCGATATGACGAACGGTATTGGTAACCCCACGCGTTTCGGCCTCAGAGACGACAGTCTCGACAGCGTCCGTCGCGGCCTGTTCTCCTTCCTTCTCGGAAATCGTCGACCGAACATCCGGCCCGAGTGTGGAGTTGTCCACGACAGAAAGGACGTGCACGGTTGCATCAAGCGACGCTGCAAGCTCAACGAGATGACTGGCAGCGTGCGTTGCAGCGGTACTCCCGTCCACTGGAATGAGTATGTTCTCGTACGGGAACATCAGCGTCTCATCGGGCTGCATACGGACAGTGAGCACGGGAACCGACGAGAGACGGACAACCTTCTCGGAGACACTCCCAATGAGGTATCGTGAGATCCCATCGCGGCCGTGGGTTGGCATCACGACCAGATCCTGGTCGTAGCGCTCGGCGTACTCGACGATCGTCGGGGCGGGATTGCCCTGGACGACGTCGGTCTCGTATGGAACCCCAAGTGAGTCCAGTATTTTTGAGGCCTCATCAACGATGTCTTCCCCTTGTTGTGCGAGTGCATCGACTGTGTGACCATCGACGACGGTGACGCTGTCGCGCGTTGTGTCGGCGACGTAGAGTATCTGAATGGTTGCGTCGGCCCAGTGCGCGAGCTCGCTGGCGTGATGAAGTACCTCGGCTGCGCCTTCGCTACCGTCGAATGGGAGAAGGATGTTCTCGTACATGACTCGATAGGTAAGGGTACGTTTGCCGATCACCTAATGATTTTCACCCAACTTTCAAGATAGTAGCTTCCATCTGAAGATCGGAGTAACAATCGCACGTCCTGCGTCTCCGTGTACAGAGAGCTAGTCTCAGTTGCAGAATAGAACAACCGAGAATAGTACCCCTACGACCTAGCCGCTGGGACACTGCCGGTCAATCGGTTTCGTCCTCGCCTGCCGACGTTTTCTCTTCGACCGGATCGGCTGCGTGGTCGACGGTTACCCGGACCTTCTGAATGCGAGTGTTTTCTACCTGTTCGGCCCGCAGTGTCACGTTCTCGTAGTTGAATCCCTCGCCCTGCTCGACGAGGCGACCCGCGCGATTGAAGATGAAGCCCGCGATTGTTTCGAACTCTTCGCCTTCAGGGAGGTCAATGTCAAGGGCCTCGTTGACCTCATCAACGTTGACATCGCCCCGGACCAGCACCTCTGTGTCGTCGACGGACTCGATCGGATGATCCTCATCACCCACCAGTATCTCTCCGACGATCTCCTCAAGCACATCCTCCATCGTAATGAGCCCCTCGGTGGCACCGAATTCGTCGATGACGATAACCATGTGCATCCGGTTCTCGCGCATCTCGGAGAGAAGTTCATCGACGTTCTTTGACTCGGGAACGTGGAGGGTTGGAGTGACCACCTCCTCCACCTCGAGGTCGGTGGCTGCGCCGTAGTCGGAATTCTGCAAGTCACGGATATCGAAGACGCCGATTACGTTGTCCAGCGAGCCCTCGTAGGCCGGCAGGCGGGCGTGCCCTGACTGGATACATTTCTCAATGGCCTCCTCGACGGTCGCGTCTTTGGAGATGGCCGCCATGTCGAGGCGTGGGGTCATCACCTCCTTGGCAGTGGCGTTGGTGAATCGAAGGGTGCGCTGGAGCATCTGACGTTCCTCCTCGTTGAGGATGCCCTCGCGCTCGCCTGTTTTGATCATGTTCTGAATTTCGTCGCGACTGACGTACGACGACTCGATAGACGAGCCGCCGCCGGTAATCTTGTTCACGATCGTTGTCAAATAGTGGAACAAAGTGATGAGCGGCCAGAGCACTTTCCCGACGATTTGTAATAGCGGAGCGACGGTCCGTGCCCACGAGTCGGTGTTCTCGACGGCGTAGGACTTGGGCGCGCTCTCGCCGAACAGCAGAACCATCGACGTAATGCCGAACGACGATACGAGAACTGCCGTCCCCGCGTCGAAGTAGAAGCCAACGATGGTAGTCGAAATAGAGGACATTGTGATGTTGACCAAGTTGTTTCCGACAAGAATCGTCACGAGCAAGCGGTGAGGGTCCTCTTTGAGGGATTTGACCACCCGCGCGCCACGCTTGCCATCCTCGATCATCGCGTCTATTTGGTGGGCTGGCAGGGAGAATAATGCAATCTCAGACGATGAAAAAAATCCTGATCCCATAAGAAGCATCAAAATCAGGATGATACCAACCACGGTAACTCCCGCCTGCCCCAGTTCGATACCAACGACCGGCACAGTGTACAGTGTGATACCGGCCTCAGATGCTGCTGTGAGCACAGAAGTTTCCACAACATCACCATATTACTAGAGCAGAAAATTAACCCTTGTGTAACCGGCGTCTGGATTGTCGTAGAAGTCGCCCCCGACGCACGTGATCATCTTCTTGGCATAGCCATTCACCCCTGGTGAAAGGTGTACGGTTTGGATGACGCGTGGGCCGGAGTCCCCTCTTCTCCAGATTCGTTGTCATCACACTGTTCGCATTAGTCTGCCGGTGGTACGACTAGTATCGGTCTGTCAACGGTGCGTATGACCCGATCCGCAACACTCCCAAGATGCTGGCTGGCGAGATTTGAGATACCTTGTGAGGCGACTACCACGACGTCGATCTCGTTGTCGGCGACGTACTCACGAAGCGCCTCGTGGGGCGTACCGTGCGTAACTGATCTACGGAGGTCAATATCTACGTCCGTCTCCCTGACACGGTCAGAAAAGTGGGAGACGGCCTCGTGGCCTTGCTCTTCGAGGTGATCGATGAATTCCTCAGAGACACCACCGACATTGAATACACCTCCCTCCGCCTGTACATCCACGACAGAGACGACATGGAGCGTCGCATTGGTGTGGTGTGTGATATCGGCTCCGTATGGCGCTGCGCGCTCGGCGTTCTCACTTCCATCTGTTGGGGCAAGGATGTGCGCGTACGATCCACTATCGGTGTTAGCTGAATCGGCATCCGGAACGATTAGAATGGGAGTGTCAGTGCGGCGGAGCACTCGGTCGGTCGTACTTCCTAAGAGGTGTTCTGTAACTCCTGATCGCCCTGCTGTTCCCATGACAGTGAGATCAATTGAGCGGTCGGTGGCGTACTCGCCAATCGCTTCAGAGGGAATCCCCTCGAGCAGTTCCTTTTCGTAGGCAACGCCAGCGTCCTCTGCACGTGTTGCCGCCTCTGATAAGATTTCGTGACCGATATCTGTTAGCGTATTCATTACCTCTCCGACAGCCATTCCCGAAGCAGCGATCTCTGTGCCGACGTTAACGACATGTAAGAGATAGACTGTTGCGTCGTACGTATCCGCAATGGCAACGCCGTGATCAAGGGCAGCGGTGCTTGCCTCACTTCCGTCACACGGAATCAGGATCGTACTGTACATACACTACTCAAATTGAGGCTCTGGAGAGGAAAAATTGCTGCCCCGTCAACTGCAGCGTCCACTTCAACGGCCATGGGTTTGTGTGTTCAAAAGCGGAAACACAGCTGTTATCCCTCAACACTCGAGGGCAAAGACGTGCTCACATATCTTCGATTTCTGGCATGCTACTGAGTTCAATTGGTGAGCACGCCAGTAGACGTGCGTATAACTGGTGTAATGATGCGGGTAATGGATAACAGCGTTCGGCTGGTACGAGATTGCTGGGAGTCCTCAAGATCCCTTCGAGGACTGAGATCTGTCTAAACCGCAAGAGTAGAATATGGTGGAATAAGGTGGAGTAGTTTACATGTCACAACCGCCAGAAGGCACGGGTGAATAATGTTAATACAGGAATGATCTCGATTCGACCAATCCACATGAGCAGGATCATTGCGGTTTTTGTCGTCGCCGGGAATGCGTGATAACTTCCGTAGGGGCCAGCTCGACCGAACGCCGGTCCGATGTTCAAGAATGTTGCGGCGGCTGCACCCATCGCTTCAAACTCCGAAACTCGTAGTCCAACCCGTGCAGCGTCCACCACGATAAATACGGTCAATCCGAACGCGAGCACGAGACTGAGCAATACAAACCCGTAGACGTCCCGAACAGTCTCTTCATCCACTGGTGTGTTGCTGACACGAATAGGACGAACAACTGATGGATGAACAGTCGTGAACAGTTCTCGTTGAAATGCCTTTATAACTACTAACCACCGGAGTGCTTTGATCGAACACGTTGTACTCCCCACCATTCCTCCAATGAACATACAGGCAAACAGGATGTGCTTGGCCGCCGGTGACCAAATATCATAGTTTGTGCTGGCGTATCCAGTCGTTGTGAGAATCGAAACGGTATTGAAGATGGCGTGCCGAACGGTTTCTTCAACTTTTAGTGTGGTCAAAGGGTCGAGCGTTACTGCGGTAGCGACGAGCCCTGTTGCGAGAATGATCGTTCCCAGATAGAAACGAAATTCCTCGTTGTCGCGGAATCGTTGAAAATCCTTTCCGGTAAGGACGAAATAGATGAGGGCAAAGCTCGTTGCTCCGACGAACATACACACAACGAGCGCCCACTGAACGATGGGTGAGAATGCTTCAGCACTCGTAGGTTCGGGCGAAAATCCAGCTGTTGCAACCGACGTGAACGCGTGCGCGATGGCATTGTAGAGTGTCATCTTTGGTGCCACTCCCACGAGATGGAGCGAGTACAGCAGGATGACCGCAAGCACGGTGATTGCTGCGTACAACCCTAACAGTATCCGTGCCGTTTCGGCGATGTGCGGGGTGAGCTTGTTAACTGTTGTCGTCCAGGTCTCCGATTCCATGAGTTGTGCTCCACCAACCCCCGCTTCTGAGAGAATCGCTGTCGCGAGGACCAGAATACCGAGGCCACCGAGCCATTGGATGAGCTGGCGCCACATCATGATTGACTGGGTGTGAGCATTGAAATCCAGCATGACTGTCGCGCCCGTGGTCGTGATACCACTCATCGATTCGAAGAATGCATTTATTGGATGGGCGGTCGTTCCGTTTCCAGCCACGAGAAAGGGGATCGCACCAATGATCGCAACAAGCAGCCAGATGAGCGAGACTGCGAGGAACGTCTCGCGTACATTCAGATCACCGTCAGCCGAGAGGGCATTCATACCAAAGGCAAGTATAAGTGTGGCTGCAATCGTCACAAGAAACGGTTCAACTGGCTCCCCGTAGTAAATCGCTATCATCAGTGGGAACGTGAGTGGGATTGCAAGGTATGAGAGTACCGTCCCTATCAGTCCAAGACTGACACGCCAGGCAACCCGGATCCGTATAATCATTGTTTGGTATTAGAAAGAAGAATGGGTATATCCATTTGTTTCATCGCCGTTCCTTTTTCTAGTACACTCATCTCTGATAGGTGTTTCAGACCTGCATTGTTTGGAAGTGCTCTTACTGTCTACTTAATTTTCTCACACAGATGTTTTCAGTGGCCGAGAGACAGAACGTGAGCAGCGACCGATACAGTGGCTATCAGTGGAATGATCACGACTGTCTTATCAGCAAAGCGCATCGTTCTTCGGTGCTACGACTCTCATCCGCCAAAGGTGAGTTGTACGTCTCATCGACCGACAGATCATGAGTGTCTGCATAGCCGTAATCAGATAACTGCTGAAGAGAAGTCATCTCTCACTGAGGAAATGTCTGATAACAATCACTACCAGAGAAGCCTGACTCCATCCCAACTGACTGGGAGGCAGCTCCCAACTTCAATGACGCCGCAGAGTCTTATTGAAGGAACTCCCGGAGCTGCTGGTGTGCGGGGTCCTGACCAATAAACAACACAATCGATTCATGTGTCGGCGCATACAGCGTCATCTCGGTTCCTTTTTCCGAATACCCGGTTCCAGCTGGTTGGATAAAACCCACGTTTTCAAGCTTCGAGAGGTGATAATGAACGTTTTGGAGAGATGTTTCGGTCTCGGCTTGAATGTCGCAGGGAGTCGATGGGTGATTGTAGATGATCGACAGTATCTGACGGGTCGTTGACGCTGTCAATGCGTTGTACGCAGCATCGACACCCGCATCATTCTCATCGATAATACGCGATTCGGCAGGAGTTGTATGTACTTCGTTCCGCAATGGGAGCAAACTCATCCCTTCTATCTATTGAAGCATCATATTTGAGTATACGATCCCTACACGTATTTTATTATACCACTAAGATTAATTGATGCCGGTATATAATTAGAAATATATTCGTCATCTGATAATGTCTGCCCTTGGTTAAATTGAGTTGATTGTATTCTAAGCATCCGACCCGACGAGACAACAACTCGTGAGACGAGAAAAATGGCTCAGAAATAGTGCTGAATTGGGGGATGTTGTGCTGGGGTTGTCGGTTGTGAGTAACTATACTGGCACCTACCCCTCTCTGTGCAAGGTTACCTGTCTGAGTGAAAGTGCGGTGAGTGAGGCGATACGATTATCCGAAGCTGGTGCCCGTCACGTACTCGTAAGCACAATGGCTGGCGATACCTTCGCATTATTCCACGTTCACTCAGCTGCTCGTTCGTCGTCGAACATTTCGACCGGCAGCCCGAGCGTTAGATCAAGATCCTCAGACATCCGATGGTGACGAACATCACGTGCGATGTCGTATAACGCCTGTGTGAATCCGACGATTCTCATCAAGATGTGAATGACATGATGAGCGACAAGATAGACTGGTGGAGGTTTCATTACGTTTGGGGCGACGTCCATCGCATCTATAATGGCGAACACGACAGCTGTCGTCAGATCTTCGGCTGGATCGTACTAGTGATGACCCACCTGAATTCGCGTCGAGTTGTGGAAGAATCATCTGTCCTGTTCGTTTCATTAGAAATGTATTCCCATAGCATGAAGTAGGGAATATGACCATCTGACAATAATATTCTACCGACACTTAGAGGCCTTTTCAATGGGATCTACGAGAATATTCCTGTCGTGCGTACCTATATCCTTCACTCACGCTGGAATCAAATGCCTATCGACGGAGACTCCGAAACTGGCGACATGACCAAGCGTCCTCGGTTTCGCATACTACACGCGGAGACTCTCATGGTACGATCTACAGTCACATAGTGCTAGTGTTGGTTTCGCTCACGACCGTTTAGGGATAGTGGCGGTATATCCTCAAACCAATTCTGTCACTCAAATCTTCACAAAGAATTATCATGATGTATTAATAATAAGAAATTATACATGATTACTAAGTACTATTCTACTGTTTGTCGATCTGGCAGCCAAAACGGGCTGTCGAAACACGAATTTGGTTCATTGGCAAACCGTGTGATCCACCACACGGTTTCTGTTTTAACGTCTCCTCGTGAGGACCAAATGCATCCTGAACCCGTCGACGGGGGAAACTGTGGGAGACCAATTCCTTCTGCGGAAAAGTGCTGCGACAGTACTATCCATCGGTGCGTTGTCCGGCTACCTCCACTGGAATGGAACGACCGTGGATCGGCCGTCCACATCCCGAGACATTCCACGATGACGTGAACAGTCGACACACAGAGGCGGCTTGTTCGAAGGACGGAGCTGCCCTCAGTACCGACCGACGTGAGCGCCTCACTCATCACCACTCAAGCGATTCGCTGGGAGGTGCCGCCGGACAGCTTCACAGATCTGAGAAAACGGGAAGACGCAGCCTCACTCGGTGATATCACTGGAAACGGGTTCAGCCACGACGATCTGTCCGTCGCTCGTCACCGTCACGCGGAATCCCCGATAAAGAAACTGCACGCGGCCGAGCAAGGCCCCACTGGCTCTATCGAGTGCTCTGCAACGGCCTGCCACTCGCTTGCCTCGCCATTGCCCGTAGGCGGGCGGGTGCTGTCGGGCTCGTCAGCGCGAATGTCTCTCATCGCGCCCCACGGGAGTCGGTCCCGTGACCGGATGACTCGACGGCGGTCGCAACGCTGTCGATATCGTGGCCGCTCACTCCTCGGCAGGCTTATCTTCGTCCCGGTCAGAAAAGGGCGTTTCGAGCCACCACGTGACGAGCGTCGTGAGGACCGCCACCAGACTATTTGTTCTACCCGTTCCCCCGATGGCTGTTACATCCGCGCCATCGTTGCTAACCATCGTGCTCATGAGGACCGTCTCACGATCGGTGCGGGCGTTTCCCCTCACCGGGCTGGAGGTGTGCAACGTAACTAGCAGCTTCGTACTGACTCATCCTCATTTCTTGGAACAGCTCAACGGCGATCAACTGAGTGGATCGCTCAGCGAGCATGAACGTCCCGCCAGCGACGGATGTCCAGCAATCCCACTGTCGACTGGTTATGGATCATCAGATCCCGACCCTGAACACCTTCATGGTATGGGGGTGTGAGGATGTTCGTGACAACCGATATCCTATCGTCAAGTCTCGGTTATCATTCCGCTCATCGCTCGTCGCCTGATGTTGTTGCCAGAGTGGTAACAATCGAGATATCTATGTCTGGTTACACCGTACTATGACGTCTAATGGCATAGTACTGTAGATCACCAATGTAGCCAATCGACGGTAAGACACGATGGAACACGACACCGCCTACACGAGCGCGGTTGACACTCTTGAAGCACTTGGACTCAAGCAGTACGAGGCAGCGTGTTTACGGCGCTGACGCGACTCTCGTATGGGTCGGCCAAGGATCTGAGCGAGGTCACAGACGTTCCCCGGACACGCGTCTACGATGCCATTGAGCAACTCCAACGTGACGGATTGGTCGATGTCCAACAGTCAACTCCTCAACAATTTCGAGCCGTCTCGATTACGGAAGCGACCGCGCTGTTGCGCCAACGCTTCGATACGCGATTGAACCGCCTGCAGACCAGCCTCGACGCCTTAGAGCCGATTGAGGCCAACACCCGCACCCCTCCGCTGAATGTTTGGACGACGACCGGGAGTGAGACAATCACCCGGCGCATGATCGACTTTCTTGACCGGGCAGCCGATGAGATTATCCTGATCGTGAATGGTGAGCCCGTCATCACTGACCGGTTGCTCGATCGAGTACGAGCTGCCTCCAACCGAGGGGTCGAAATTTACGTTGGAACGCTATCCGAGGGAGTCCATGATCGCCTACGAACGATGCTTCCCGACGTCACGCTGTTCGAATCAGAACTCGACTGGCTCCAACCACGTGGGGCAGAAGACGAGTCGATCGGCCGCCTGCTGTTGGTCGACCGTGAGACACTCCTCGTGAGTTCGATCGGCCACCACAGTCCTGTAATCGAGACGGCGCTCTGGAGTGAGGGCGTCGACAACGGGCTGTTGGTGATCGCTCGCCGGCTCCTCGCGACCGGGCTCGATCCAGAAAGAGGAATGCGCGAGACAACGAGGGAGTGACAGCCCTCCACAACGAGGAAAAGACACACGAACACGACAACAACGGACACCTTAGACAATCACTACTACACAGGTCCATGACTGTCATCACCGATATTTCAGTGCCAGCAGACCAGTTCGCACTCGGGCGCCTGCTCGATGAGTAACCGGATATCGCCATCGAACTCGAACGGCTCGTTCTACTGCACGATGGAATCATCCCCCTGTTTTGGGTCGAAGGAGCGACGCTCGAGGATTTAAGAGCCACCGTTGAAACGGACCCGGTCTCCGAAGAAGTACACCACCTGACAGAGATGGATGGGCGCCATCTCTTCGAGATCCAGTGGAGTCCAGACGTCAACGCGCTCGTCGACCCGATGATCGAGAGTGGGGCGGAGGTCCTGCCCGCCACGGGCACGGTCAACGTCTGGGAGTTCAGGCTCCAGTTTCGCAATCGCGCGCGGTTGGCCACCTTTCGTGAGCGCTGTCAGGACAACGAGGTGGATATGCACCTGAACGCCCTCTACAATCCCACCGTCCCGGCCGAGAAAACAGACGACGAACTCACGGCCGAACAGTACGACATCATCGATACCGCCTATCGCAATGGGTATTGGGAAATTCCCCGGGAGATCACCATGGGCGAGTTGGCAGAGCTAATCGGGATTAGCTCGAATGCTGCCTCCCAACGGTTGCGCCGCGGGCTTACCGTACTCGTCGGAGAGGCACTCACCCCATACTAGCGATACGGGCCCTTTAGGGCGGGGAGGAGTCACTGTCGCTCTACTGTAGTATCGTATATGGACGTTGGGGACGCATTGCAATTGTTAGCAGATCCCTATCGCTGCCGGCTGGTGTTGACATCGCTGGAGCACAATCTTGAAGACGAAAGCGACATTTCGGCCGTGATGGCAGACGATGCCGAGGAGTTCGAAGAGCTCTCTCTCAAGATGTATCATCACCATCTGCCGAAATTGGAGAAGGCGGGCGTGATCGAGTGGGACAGAAACGAGAACGTGGTGCGCAAAGGCCCGACGTTTGAGGAATTGGTGCCACTCCTTCGGCTCATCGACGACCATCAGGAGGAACTGCCCGGAGGATGGCTCTGAACTGCGAGAGAGGCAACCATTCAGCACGGATGGGTCAGATGATCGAAATGAGATCTGCTTGGTCCTGATTGGATGCGCTGATGTGCCAGTGGTGATGTCCGACAGGGCGATCATTCATTCCATATTTCGTCTTCTAGTGCGTCAAGCTCGTCCTCAAACGCAGCGGTGTCGATGTCCTCAGCGGATGCGTTTCCTTAGGTCTCATCGGTTGCCCGGTTGGACATTCGATGGAACTGGTCGAGAGAGACGACGTAGCGGCGAAGTTCTTCGCGGTTGTCGAGGGCGTGGTAGTAGCTATCGTCGGTCTTGCCGATATAGCCCTCTTCGTGGAGTCGTTTGAGCGTTGTCGTCGCGTTTCCGTGCGGAATGTCGAGGTGATTCCTGATTTCGATGGATCTGTATCCATACTCGGAGTTGGCATAGAGAAACGCCACGATGTCGGATTTCGTGATGTCCGGCGTGAGATCAGCCTCGAGAGTCAGCGGATCAAGATGGACTGGTATTGTATCGTGTCGTAATTCTTTGTCGTATGAGGGAGTTCTGATCGCGGTATGCAGTCGAGGAAACTGCACGCACGGAGGATGTAACAGGGAACGGGTTCCGGCGAGATCTGCGCGGAGTGTCGGTGAATTTAACCTTATATAACACTTTGACGCCGTCAGTCCTCGATCGATTACATAAGGCACAAAGAAAACAACACTCATCTGAAGTGGTGAAAATCATATCGCGACAAATGATCTACGTCAGTAGCTATCCGCAGATTGAGACGGATTTGTACGCATGACTGCTGAGACAGCTTCTGACTCACTGCCATCGACCGTAGGACTCGATACTGCTCTATTTCATAAATGCCACAAACCTTACAATGCACTGGGGCTTGTATAACTATATGTCTGGTCTAATTCTGGACAGCCTATGTGAGATGTATAATCCAGATCTTTGGGCGATGAAGGCTGTCTTTTTGGGTTCTGCATTCATATTGCTACTATTCTTGGCTAGTCCAGAGTTCACAAACCCATACTACACCGTTGGAGTAGCAGCGACAGTTTTCACAATCATGTCGTCAGTTGCTATCCTCGCTGTCGAACGAAGGAACTAATCGATGACAATACGCTCTGCTTTGACCACGGATGTACTCCTGAAATCATATACATCAATGGAAGACAGTATCCAATTAATCTAGACCTATATAAATTAATTTTCTTAGGTTTAATATAAAATAATATTCAGATACTATAATTGTCTGTCTGACGGCTTGTAAATACACACGCTTAACCGTCTTTGATCACTCATCGGGGGCATGATTGATTCGATTCGAGGAGAGTTGGCCGAAGCGCTCCATGCTGCAACGCTGGGAGAAGGGGTAGCGTGTGATTATCACCAGAGACCAAAGGAGATCTCGACGGAGGAATCAGTGTTGGTCGAAGCAATGCGGCTCGTCGATCATCCACAGCTTCAAATCGAGCAATGGCCTGAGGATTGGGTGATCGATGCTGTTCGGTGTGCCGATCACGCTGTCGATGAGATCGTGGCTCCGACACGAGGTTTCGAAGAGGCGTTAATCAGCGTGTCGCTCACGGTCTCGAATGGTGTTGTGAGTGTCTCGATGCCCTCCTCGGACGATGTCTCCGTGCTCGACGTCTCACCTGCAACTGATGGCACGCGTCCGATACTAATCGATCAGCAGCTCGTCGACGCAAGACAACCGAACGACCACGGGGTATTTCGCTGGACGCGAATCGCCGGGATGTTAGCTGCTGAGCCTCCCGAGCCCCTCCGAGGACACATCGAGAACTTGATCGAGGGCTCACAAACGGTGCCAGAGACCGTCGAAAAGAGAATCTGAGAGTACGCACGTTTCTCTCTCGGACACCGGAGACCTCAGAACGGGTGTAGAACTAAACACGCTCCTGAGCGACTGGTATGGAGGAACATCACATGTCCGATGGAGTGGGCGGACCGTCCCATTGACTCAAGTCCACACCACTGACAACGGAGAGCGAACGGTCTGCGCCAGGTGCCAGACCATCGAGGAGTGAGTATTCAAGTAGCCGAAATGGCGAGATATATTTGAAAGAGATATCACACTAATGGTAGTGGTAGCACTTCTCTGTATAGTTCTTGGCACTATATTTGGGAGCGTAACCAATACACAATTATCTAACTTTATTGTTGGAAGCACTGGCGCCTATCTCATTGGAATGACGGGAATCGAAATTAGAATAGATACGACCACCCCCGTCCACCTCATTATGTATGGCGGAATGGTAGTGTGTCTCACTGGTGGTGTAGCCCTCTCGCAGTTTCTGTAACCACGGTAATGATATATCAGTGAGACCGGGCGTGCAAATTAGCTCAGTCTCTGTCAGCAACGTAGTTTTATCCTTTATCCTTATCAGGAATACAAATATAGGTATTATACGTAATTTATCATTATAATATATTTATAGAAATACTTTTTCAAAAACCATAATAACTGAACGTGAGAATAGTAACTATGAAACGATTCATTTCTGACCCATACACCAAGCGCCAAAGCGTTGGATTTGGGCTTTTCATGCTCATGATTGGTGTGGTATTATTATTTTTGAGGACGAGCATCAGAACGTCTACCTGGCCAGTAGCTACAGGATCGTTAGCCATACTCGGAGGCCTTCTATTACTGATCGGTCCCACAGGAAGTTGGATTGGTGTCCAATCACTTTCTGAAACGTGGTGTTTGACCACAGGCGTCGGGTCGATACTTATCGGACTATCGCTCGTCCTCATACCGGTTTTCCACCGGACAATTGCGCTTATCGGGGTGGGTCTGTTGGGAGGGATTGCGTTAATTGGGCAGGGAATCGTAACGGTTCGAGCGCAACCAGAGATGGAATGAATCAGGGAACCGCAGTTTCAGGTGGCAATTACTCAGAGACACCACGCAGAGAGGGACCGACAAACCTCCGCCGCGAGTGTGAGACGGATGGTGAGTGAACAGTAGCAGCTATTGCTCAAACCGATGGGATAGCTGTGTTCTCCTGTGAGGACTATGAAACCGAGATCGACCTAGATATGATTCAAACATTAATTTCACAGATAGAGATTGGAACCAAGCTAGCAAGGAGGGGTCAGCTATCTCATCTCGAGTATAGGCCAGTTCTCTGTTGGGTCGCGGTATACTCTAGATTGCACATTTGTAGAGAAACGTGTAACTGGAGGAACGAATCGTAGCGAATGCGTGTCTCAAGGTGATCAACACGGCACGGAGCGACTCGCACTTGCCCTGCCATGACCTCTGATGACTACGATAGTGATCACCGGATCAATCAGCAGTCCTGCGTAGAGTGAATTTCACATTTGGTCCACTAGGCTGGCGTATTTATTGAGTGGCAGCGTTAGTATCACCACCCCTGACGAAATATATGAGCAAACAAATAGATGTCCTTAATCAGCTCTTCGAGGAGGTATGGAACGGAGGAACCCCGGATGTTGCGGACCAACTCGTTCATCCAGAGTATGTGATTCACGACCGCGAACTCGCTAGCGAACTGCGCGGGCCAGAGCTGTATAAGACGTTGGCGAGTGTGACGCGAGAGAGCTACTTGGACTTCGAGTTGACTATTGATGACGTCATAGAAGAAGGAAACAAAGTGACCCTTCGGTGGACGATGACCGGGACCCATGAAGAGACAGGGAAACGAGTCGAGATGCCCGCTATCGGGATCAATCGATTCGAGGAGGGCCAGCTGATTGAGTCCTGGACCCAGTCCGACACGTACGGCCTCATACAGCAGCTCGAAGCTGAGTAGAGAGAACAAGAGAAGCCGTGACTGAGCGTCACGGGATTCACAGTTATGTCGATTCATGAAATCTGGTAGCAAGTACTCACCTGGAATCCCAGAGTAGGTAGAACTAAACACTCTTCCGAGCGAGCGATCAGTTCCCTCTCGTACGCAAGCACCGAGAAGGTCGATTTCGTGGATCTGTTCATTGGATACAGCCAATGATGGTGTCGACATACAACCCACTACGCGCCCGATCAATCTAGTTCTACCGCTATCAATAACTGAGAAATACCAGCGAGGGGACGATGGACGGCCACGGCTCGTAACCGAGGGCAACCGACGGGGAGAGGACTACAATTGGCCCAGGTGGACAGTAGCGTATCGAGGGGGCATCGGTATCGTCAGGGCGCTTTCACAGGAGGCTGACGGTGGTCTGCCTCTTCATTTTAAGTCTCCACCCATCCGTCTTTACTGCGTACTTTGAGTTTGATTGCTGATGCCGTGATTTGGGCCCACATTGGCATCAGCGTTGTCCCGGTCGGTACCGGTCTGGGGGCACTGATGACGCGGAGAGGTGGCCGCCGCCATCGACAATTCGGACGAGCGTACGTCTACAGCATTGGGTTCGTGGTAGCGAGTGCGATTGTTCTCGTGTCATTGCGGTGGAGCCCAGTCCTGCTCATCGCTGTCTTCAGTTTTCATCTAGCGTTCTCGGGCAATCGTGTTCGTTCGTGGAAACGTGATGGACAGCCAACGGCTCTCGATTGGGCCGCAGCCAGCCTGACGCTGGTGACGGGCTTTGCGATTGCGGGCCTCGTTCTCTTGGGGTATCTGGGGTGGTTGGTCCGTTCAACGTTGCAGCCGGCGTTCGTGCCCGCTATTCTTGGCGTCTCAGTCGGATACTTTCCGCTCATGGATCTATGATGATTCTGAACACTATCGAGCGAGCCACAGCAATGGTTTATCGGCCACCTCATCCGAATGGCTACGTCGTACTTCATCACGATAGCCACTGTTTCCATAACGAATTTTGACTTTCTGCCGCTGACGACTCGACCCCTCTGGCCAGCGATAATTGGTGTTTCCCTCGACATCTGGCTACGCCGATACCGCCGACAGTTGCCATGGAGGGTTGCGAAGTAAGACTGTACTGCACACGCCCACGCCGATGACAGTTACAGCGCACGTTGACAACTCTCTGAATGTTGAGGGCTGACCTTGATCCGACCAATGAAACACATTATATATCTTATTCTTGATCTTGGTTAGCCTCGAACGTCTCAATCCTGTCGTGGTTTTCGGTGGACACACCGTGATCGAGACAACAGATCACGGACTGCGGCGATATACTCATTCGTATTCTGAATATCTACCGTGTGGAACTATGACGATCTCTGTTGATACACCGAACAGCTATGCGTTACGATGCTAACATTGTCATGGTTAGTTGCAGCTCAGCGGCCGCCTACTGCACACAGGCCAATTCAGATTGATCGAAGGGATCAGTACGAACCAGTGAGGAAGTGTTCACTTTACTCGGTTAGCCAGCTACCGTCTGTCACATCGAACTCGTGGACTTCATCGGAGAAACCTTCCGGTGGGAGCCAGATGGCGAGTTCATTCGGACCGAGGAAGGCATCGTAGATCCGCTTTGGAGGGAGTTCGATCACGCGGTTCACAGTCACGCTTCGCTCTTCACTTATTGTAGTATGACCAATCATGGAAGGTTCTGTATTGTATCATCGTCCATATCCTATAATTAGCCACAAGTCATAAGTAAACATACAGAGAAACAATACGTAACATGTTGAGAGACGCGTTATCGTATCCTCGGCGTGATAATAGCTGGCGGACAGTCGTGATCGGCGGATTGCTGACGTTTTTCTGGTGGATTTTCTTCGTGCCGATATTCATCGTGTCTGGGTACAGCGTTCACGTGCTCCGGTCGTCGGCGCTGGGCGAAGCGGAGGCTCCTCGATTCGATGACTGGGGTCACCTATTGGTCGACGGTCTCAAGGCATTCGTCATCTATTTCGCGTACGGCTCCGTTCCGTTTCTAATTGCCTTTGTTGCCCTGTCCGGGACGATGTTTGAGGGAGGGGTAAACGGTGGAGCGGTAGCTATAGTGAATCTCCCACAACTGATCGCCCTCGTCAGTGGTGTGCTTATTATCACCATGGCCGCTCTCATTCCTATTGCGCTGACCAACTTCGCGCTTGAAGACCGCCTCGGTGCAGCATTCGAGTTTCGGACAATTGTTAACGCGGCGACCACGGGTGACTACATCAAAGCCGTTCTCTCTTCCATACTCATCGGAGTCCTCGGCTCGGTCGTCTTCTTGATCGGCGTCTCCATTTACACGACGATCTCCACAGAGGGCTACTGGCTCCTTTTAGAAATTATCACAGGAACTCCAGACCCGACGCCAGATCGTATTTCGACACTTGAGTTCGTCCTCGCTGTTATCGACTATGTGGGTATGGCCGTCGTCGCCTCGTTCGTCGGATTATACGTGCTGATGGCCATCTACCACCTCCTCGGTCAGGAATGTGCCACAGCCCTCGTTGACGATTCGTCGTCCTCACTACTCAAATCATCATAACCCGTCTCAGCAGGAGCGGAAATGCCCGCTCAGTGCTGAGTTTGAGACCGGATACCGGGCACGACGACCGATCGATCGCTCACGACGTGTACGCCGACGATGGGCCATGCCTACTCTAAGGGTGATCGAGATGTCTGATCAGAGGCCTTGACACGTCGGTCACCCAAGCTATCGAGTCAGTCATCCGCCGCCGTTCGTGGATCGAGCGCGTCCTCGTCACCTGATCTTACGCTACGCTTCCGTATCGATGCTCGTCATCTAACAAGCGAAGCAGTACAATTAACATATAGCTGGATAACGTTTCAGAACATGAGCTTGGCCGTCGTCACGAAAAAGGAGTTTCAGGACGCAATTCGTTCGTACACGCTCTATGGGCTCATCACTCTCTTTGTAGCCATGACTGCATTCTGGGCAGCGATTCATTGGATTCCTGAAATGGCTGACCCAGTAAATGGAAATTTGGATACGATCGCGTTGCTAAATAGCATGAGACAACCTGCAATCTACCTTATTCCGATGGTTTCGATTGTGGTCGGGCACAAAGCCATCGCCGCCGAGCGTGAGAGTGGAAGTATCCGGTTGCTTCTCAGCCTCCCACACACCCGGCAGGATGTGGTGGTCGGGAAGGTTCTCGGTCAAACAGCTGTGGTCGCAGCAGCGATCATACTAGGCTACGTTGCTGCTGGCAGCATTGCGTTTTTGACCTATGATTCGTTCGCGTTTGTGATCTTCGGGAAGTATCTCATACTCTCGGTGCTCTATGCGCTGGTTTGTCTTTCGATTGCGGTTGCAGTTTCAGCGAGTGCACGACAGATAGAGCGGGCGTTCGCCGGCGCTGTCGGGCTGTATCTTGTACTTTTGGTCCTCTGGGATACGATCGTTGCTGGACTTATCGTGGTATTCGTTGGGTGGTCGCCTCAACCGGGCGAAATTCCTGACTGGCTGACCGTCCTTCACTCACTAAATCCTTCGACAGCGTTCGCTCAGGCTACGCGAGCGGTCATTCCTGTCACTCGTGAGATCACGACGTTCCCCACGTTAGAGTCAAGTATTTGGATGGAATGGTATGGATTCATCGTGCTGGGGCTATGGATCGTCATTCCGGTTGGACTTAGTTATCTCTTATTCGAGCGAGCCGATATACAGTGATCTATCATCCACAAACTATCACCCGGTACACGTGGTTGCGTCACTAGTGCGATGTGATGGCCCGACTGCTCGGCATCTTGGTTCGACCGCTTCTTTCCGAATCTAGAGACGCACACGGGGTAAAAGAGCCTGAATCGGTGACGGCAGAGCGTTGGCGGTCCGGATAGGTTCCTTCTCATGGGAGTGAAATGCTCGCTAGGCCAGCCTGTCTCCCGAAGCGTTTGTTATTTCTTTCATTTGGAAATGGTACACAAAGACCAGATCGATCAGACGCATAGTTGGGTGTATGGCAACAACATCACCGAATGTGTTGCGAACGGTTCCACGAGATCGAATTTCACTAGTGCCTGCGTACGACAGTGCCGAACAGAAAGCGCTGGATACGACCCTCGTGACGGCGATGGAACGCGCCAAAGCGGCTGAGGAAGCAGTCCTTGCCCACGTATTTCGATGTGATGTCGGCTCGGAACGTTACCAAGAGTACGGCGACAAGCCAGATCGAATGAAACTCGCTCTATGAGACGGAATTATGTGATATATTCTCGCGACACATTCTTGAGAGAAGGTCTCAAACCATTGGTATGGACTACAAGGACTTCGGAGTAATCGGACTGGCTGTCATTGGTGGCAGCGTCGGAGGTTCTGTCGGAGGCTTTGGCGGTTTCGTTGGTGGTGTGTTCGCTGGCTCGGCGGTCGGCGCAAAGTGGGCACATGAATCGGATTCGGTCCGTGCCCTCCGTCAGCGCGTCGCTGAACTCGAAGCTGACCAGCCAGAGAACTAACGGCAACGAGGACGCAGATTCGATGTGACTCAACAGCAAGGACTTCCAAGGGATGCAACCCTTCTGGCCGGACTGGCGCTTTCGATTTTCGGCCTCACGAACGTGTTTTCCATTGCGGGAACCCTACTTGAACGCTGGACGATACTATCGACGGTCCAACTGGGAGTTGGGGTTGGATTCCTTTCAATGGTCGTTGGGTATGGATTCGCAGCCGGATCAGTCAGGCGACGTTCACTGGTCGGGTTGGCACTTACCCTTTCGTGGATGGCGTTCTTCTATGGAGGAGCCCTCCGCCTTCTCGGCTGGGGTGGACTGCTCGTCTGCATTGGGCTGCTCGTCTTCGACGGAGTACGCGAAGACCGACTCGGTATCGGGGTGCATTTCCTGCAAAGTGGGGGGGTGATGTTGCTGACTGTGGCAGGGATTTCTGCATACGGAATGATCCAAGAATCAATCCCGATAACAGGTATCTCGAGCCTCTGAGGGTGGAGTGGCATCGTGCTGTCTGTCGGCGGGTTCGCACTGTGGATAGTTGGGCTCACGTACAACAGTTCCCACTTAGAAACGAGCTCCGAAATTCCCTAAGAGAGTGTCTACTTTGACCAATCCGACCACCCACCGATCCATAACGTCCCAGAGACGGTTTTTATGTGTGGTGATTTCCATTGTGCACCATGTCGATTAAAGATAGGATTTTCATATTTGGTGGACCAGGAACGTTACATGACAGGCTTAAATTCATAATATTAGCACCTATATTTATTGTTGTGGGTGTGACTATTAGATTCATGTTTATTCCTACATTTGAGGAAATACTGTTGTTGAATTTCATCATAAATATTTCATTTCCAGTAGGAACAGTGTACATTGGACTATTTCTATTAGATCGTATTGACTAGCAGTATAGTAAAAAGAGTTTTACAGATTGCTCGTATCTCCTTGTAAACTGAGATACATATCGAAATGTCCTGAGATCGCTTCGATCTAGTTTCATACGGCCATTCGGTCAGTTCCGAGACCTCGCTACTTCATTTCAGGCATCTCAGAGGATCTGTTTAGCTTCGACAGGAACTGATAAAATGAGGTGGGAAGACACCGCAGAAAAATTGTGCAGACACGGCCACGGATCTCACCGAACGGGTGCAAGAAATCGCGAAATCGCGAGGCATCCCCGTGTCGAAGATCCTCGAACAGGCGCTGGAACGCGGTGTTGAAGACCTCTGGATTGACACCATCCTCTCGCGGTACGTGAACGACGAAATCGATCGAAAGACGGCGTTCGAACTCGTGGGACGAGACCGCGTCGAGCGTGCAGAACGCGAACTGCAGGCAGTCGAAGACGATGTTCGGTGGGGCAGAGTGCGTGATCGTTGCGGTCGCTGATACAGGCCCGCTCATCCACCTGAGACGGATCGACGATGAATCCCTGCATTGGGAATAACGTACTCAACTTCCACTATTGATTGTAGATATATTGTCTGTAGATTTATTCTCCCGACTCTTTGGCTTCATTCACTTTTTCTGTTAGAAGTTGCTTTAGCACAGCGCTCGGCACTTTTTGTTCATATTTAATTTGTATAGTTTCCTTTCCTGTTTTGAAGCCTTTTTCTTCAAGCATTTTGCGATCTTCATGTTGAAGTGCGTCTGCGCCAATGCCAATGGTTGCATGATTTTTGTGTGCGGACAGCCCAACATGATTATTATCGAATTCGTAGAACGGAACGTTGTATTTTATCCCTTCTTCTGCCGCTGGAATTGTGGATTTTATTAATTCCCGGAGTTCCTCGAGCGTCGAGCGAGCTTCTTTGTCTGCATTGGCAACGTATGAATCAACATCTTTTGTGTTTGACATTTTTACTCACCCAATTACTCTCACTGAGGTTCTGTGTACGGGTGGCCTTTTCTTAATGAAATCGATGAGTTTCAGGATCGAGGGAAAAACACATCAACAATATCCAAGTCGCACTCGTCAACGACAACGAATATCCGATTCGCACCGAGGTAACCGACAAGCTGAATCCATGCCACAACTCGCTCTATGAGCATGATCCAACCAAGCATGGTCAGGACCTCCAGCGATATTTCGAAGGATATCGTGATGTCGACGGATACGACCTCTGCAACTGGTGGGGGTTCTAACCTCGAATCCATATGCTATTGATATTTTGAAGTGCCTTGGACGATATTACTCATTCATATTGTGCGTCTTGCTAAAATTCGCTTCAGGAAATCTTTATCAAGGCACTGACAGAAATGGTGCTTGAGGTATATCGAAGATGACTGACGCCCTCTTGATTCCATTGCGAGGACTTCATCACAGCAAGAATAGTACAACACGGTTCCACAGCGAGGGAGTCCAATGACAGTCTGGCGCACTGCGAGCCCATCAGCTAGACTGACAGACCCTGACGACCTCACTCCGCCCCACGATACAACGTTCGCTGAGGCACAGGAGGCGGTGAATATTGTGGTCTTTGAGCCGACATGGCTCCCGGACGACTGTCGTATCACAGAAATTACTCTGCGTCCCGAACAGCCACCTGGCCG
>NZ_JALLPK010000005.1 GCF_023276375.1 Halocatena marina
AGATCGAGACATCCCGCGAGATTCGTCTGATTCCACAGAAACGTATTCGACCGATCAATGATAACACGGCCAGTAACGTTGTAGCGTGCCGGTGAATGTCCAACCTGTCCATAGCTCTCGTACGTCGATTTGCCCGCAAGCTGCTGCCAGCCGGGGAGTCGGCCGAGCTCAAATTCCATATCGAGACGCTCTGCTTGCCGGTAGAGCGCCGGGATGAGGTCGCTCGTGTTTAGCATGAGCACGTCCGGATCAGTACGTGCAAGCCGATCAGCAATCGTTTCGAGCACTGCTCTCCCGCTCCCCGAGACGTGCTCGTCGTCGATCGTACATGCGGTAATGGTACCACTAGCGAGATCCGTTTCCACGACGGAGAGCTGGAGACACGTAAGATTGCGCTGAGGAACCGGCTTCACATCGGTTTCGAGACAATAGCGAAATTCACGGGAGAGATCGACGTTGTAGCAACGATACGTCCCCGGATCACCCCATTGGCGAACGATTCGGGCGATGCCTGTAACCGCATCCAAATCGACGACATCCACCTGAAGGACAGATTCGGGGTCATGACGGAATGATACGCGTTCCTCGACGACGCTCACGTGTGCGACGTCAGGGTGATCACCGAGCACGGACCGAACCTCGGCCAGTGAGCCATTCGCATGACCGGAAACGTAGAGCGTGGGCGTATAGGCGTCATCGATCGTGTACACTGCGCCATCGTCGGTGAGTGACCACCGGAGCACGTCGCCATCGTGGTAGTCTATTTTGTAGATGGTCGGCTCACTCATGTGTGTTGATCGTCGCTTTACGTATCGGGGTTCAGATCGGTTTCGAGGTGATCAAGCCGGTCGTCCAAATCATCGATTAGCAGCTGTTGTTCCAGCACAATGGACAGGAGGACGGTCTCTTCGATCGATGGATGGTTCTGCATCCCGCCTGCATCAGCGTGTGCCCGAGCGTGTTCGAACAGCCGGTCGAACGCCGCTTGGTCATCACGCCGGAGTGTCCGCCGATAGGCTGCCCACCGTTCCTCCATTGCCTGCACGAGATCGCGATACGTCCGGTTAGTTCGCCCCATGCGTGCTCACCTCTGGTGTTATAGTGAGTGGTGGGCGGTGAGTCGTGAGCACGCGCTGCCAATACGTCAGCACCGTCTGAACGGGGGCGAGCAAGTGCAACTCTCCGATCGAGTGGCTGTCTCCTTGACGGAAGATGAATTCTAGACCAAGCGTCGATCGTTCCGGTTGCGTTGGTTGTTCCATCATCACATGCTGACTAGTCACGACTGACTGCCATAGCCACGACCGAGTCGATTCCAAAAATTCCGAAACGAGGAATCAACGTAGACAGCACGTCTGGGTGTGATGTTTTTCGTCGGCGTGACTGAAGCGATGTTGGGATACCGTCATGGACGATGGTGATCGCATCGCAATTGCAGTTCCACTGATCAGCCTGTCGTGGGACGTTTCTGCGGCAACTGCTAGCGATATGTGCCTCCCCTGTTGTCACAGTAACAATCAGTTGGAGTACTAGTGTTCCGATACCGGATTCCGATAGTCCTCACTATGCTCGCGCTTGGTGGATCGTAAGACGTTCGTCGAACGGACATTTCCCGAAAGCGTGTCAATTTCGGTGGCATCGTGATGCGATTAATCCTTATGTAACAAAGTGGTCGAACACACCAGCAACTGTTACACAAGGCTCAAATGGACACAGTCGGCGCCCAATAGGCAGATATCAGCGTGCCTTTACCACGAAAGTACCGAAAACGGAGCGTTCGCGGCAATCAGGACAGGTATGGTCGCTCAATCCAGTGTGTGGCGCCGATAACGCCGAATCGCGTATCGATACGACCAGTATGACACGCCCACTGTCAGCAGGAGATACACGCCGAATCCGACACTGAACACAGCTGTTACGACGAGGTGGCCGGTGAGTGCGTACCATGTCATGAGTAGTCCGATAACTGTGCCGCCACCGACCACAAACTGATAGACCATCATCACGAGTGTCGACGGTACGACTGTCTCGGTTCCCCAAAACTCACGCTCTTCGTAGATAGGGTACGCCGATCCGAGTCCGACTGCGAAGTGGGCTGCGGCGAGACACATCCCGATGCCGACCGCTGCGAACGCAAGCCCGGACAACGGAGTCGTCCCAAGGAGTACCGAAATGAGTGGGACGAGCACTGCAACAGGTACTCCGACCGCACAGCCCGCGAGTAGCCGGCCTCGAATGATGGTTCGAGGCTCCGTTTCAGTGAGCAGGAGGAGGGGCAGCTGCGGCTGATCGTCACCGAGCGGATTCAGTCCAAAGGTCGCACCAGCAAGGTACGTCCCGAGCCCGACACCGATTCCGGCAACGAGTGGTCCGAGCGCGTCACCCGACGCCGACACGACGGTCGGGCCGAGCGGACCGATAAAAAACAAGATCATCACGAGGTGACTGAGTTCCTGCGGTTGTCGGACACCGCGGACAAGGAATCCCCAAGCGATTCGTCCAGATCTTGTCCATACGAATGGCCGCGGCGCGGTGAATCCACCAGTTGATATTTTCGTCCCTTGTGTTCCGTCACGACTTTCGACATCGGTGAACCAGAGTTTTGACGCCTGCCGTGCTGCGATGACGAGCCCAACGGGTGTGAGTGTAACCAGCGCTGTAAGAATTCCCAATGCATATGCCGATATTGGCTGTGCGAGTGGCGTCCCAACGAAGGCGAGAGCGATGTAGTCAGCGAGGGGTGCGAACGTAAGCGACGAGAGAAACGCCTGTATCGATAGGCCCTCCTCAGCGATGAAGTGACCGACGAACTGGGATGCCACGATGAGGCCAAGCATCGCGAGAACCCACCCTACTTTTAGAGCCCGATGGATGCCGGGCAGTCGCCGCAGAACACGGAGGACACCGATACCGCAGGCATACCCCCAGACAGCGGCCCAACAAATCAGAGGAAGCGTCACAATCCCAGTTGTTATGAGAAATGATGGAGACCCGAGCCCAAGTGTGAACGCGGCAGCGAACGCTACTAGCGGGACACCGAACCACGCCGCTAACCGACCAACCTCCGCACCAATGAGGCCGACGACAATAGCTCGTGGGTGAACACTCATCAAGAGGAGATCCTCGGCTTCGATGCTGCCGATGCGTTCGAGCGTTCGGAATGTTGCCAGAAACACGAGCATGACAGGTACCGCAGTTGCGCCAACGCCGAAGAACGGAATCGAAGCGACAGAGCGCGCAGTTCGGCCGATGGCGTACGCAGTTGGGAGCGCAAAGAAGAGATTCGCGCCGAAGAACAAGACGACAACACCGAGACCAATGAGTCGGCGTTCGTCTTGGATGGCTCTTCGAACACTACGGGTGAACTCGGCACGCCCGATACGCACGCCGATACACACGTCTCGCTGCAGACTCATTCTGTCTCAGCAGCCGCAGCTATTTCGCTCCCACTAGTGAGAGCGAGGAAGGCATCTTCGAGCGAGTCGCTTTCCCCGGTTTCCACGCGGGATGTCACCCCTGCAGGCGTTCCTTCGGTGACCAGTTTCCCATCGAACAAAACACCGAGCTCGTCGGCGACAGCCTCGACGACCGGGAGAATATGCGTCGAGAGAAAGACGGTCATTCCTGACTCGGCGAAGTCCGTGATCGCTTCACGGATACGGCGTGCAGCACGTGGATCAAGTCCCGATGTCGGTTCGTCCAAAAAGAGGACATCTGGGTCGTGCAGAACGCTCTGGATGAATGCAGCTTTCTGCTGCATCCCCTTCGAGTACGTACTGATGCGTTTGTCAGCATCGTCGGCAAGATCGAGTCGTTCGAGGTACTCATCGATGCGCTCGGTGGCTGTCTCTGTCGGAATTTCGCGGAGGTCTGCAACGTAGTCGAGGTGTTCGCGGGCGCTGAACTCCTCGTACAGCGGCGGGGTCTCCGGGAGGTAACCGACGTGCGAGGCGATCGCCCGTCGGTCATCGACGGGAGTGCCACAGACGCGGGCAGTACCAGCTGTTGGCTGTGTAAGTCCGGTCAGGAGACGCATCGTGGTTGTCTTCCCCGCGCCGTTCGGCCCGAGAAATCCGTATACCGTTCCCGTCGAAATCGAGAGCGACATATCATCGAGCGCAACTTCTGAGCCATACGTCTTCCGGAGATTCGTCGCATCAATGGCAGCGACATCTCGGTCTGTGGAGGGCATATATCAATGAATTTTCAGAGGATACTGCCTAACAGTTTCGGACTTGAGTCGGGAAGTTGTGTATATGAGATCTATTAGATAGTGTTTATTCGATCTCCTCCACCCGGAAGTACCACATTGTAGTTGAGCAACGGTCAGCTTGTCCTTAACTCCAGAACGCTGAATCTACATGCGATCGTTCATCCACCGAATTTCGGCCAGAAGACGAATCCACGAGTAACTTTATGGGAAACTGATACCCTCCGTGATGTCCGGAGCTTGTTTCAATTCCCGTCGGACACCCTCCACCATGTCCGAAGCTTTTCAGGGGACAGTGGTTCGGTCATTAATCCAAAAACCGATCAAACGGAGATCCGGTACATCCGAAGCTCGACGATCGAACCACTCCCAATACCCTCACCGGGCGGAGTTTGACGAGCAGTAGCTTAGTCAACAGACGGTGGCCACTCACAATCAGTATCTTTGGGTAGGGTGACGTGTCGATCCACTCTCTGCTCTTAGGCGACTGATTTCCTCTAAGAACCATCTTCCCGATTGTCAAGGTTTTCCCGCTTGGATTTCGGGGGAGTCCCCCTCCACTACGTCCGGAGCTTTCCCGAAAGAGTGGCTGACGAGACGATGGAAGATCACGGTAGAGACGAAAACCACCACACAGAACGACGATACTCAAAGTAAGGCAACAATGCCTAGATAAGTGACTATTGTTTGTCACTTTTTCTTTGGAACTACTACGGGTATGGTTGTCTGTGTTAAGACTTAGTTCTTTCTCTTATCTAGTATTGGTTTTGCCAACCTTCTACAGGAACAACGGGAAGCATCGGTCAGAGTGGAGGGGGTGTGTACTTAAATGAAACAAGCTCCGGACGCAGAGGTATATAAAACCGATTCGCTTGGGACGCATCGGATGCTCCGGACAGGTGGGTTTTAAGAGACTTGCGTGAGAGTGCCCGACCATGGGGATGTTCGAACGGACCGCGTCAGTATTCGACGACGCGATGGTCCTTGATGAAGAATACCAACCCGACAAAATCCGCGAACGGGACGAAGAACTCGAACAGTACCGCCAAGCCCTCCAACCCATCATTGACAACCGTCCGTTATCCAACATCTTCGTCTACGGGAAGACAGGAACTGGCAAGACCGTTGCGACCCGGTATATGATCGACCATCTTCAGGAAGACGCAGAACACTACGACGATGTCGCCCTCTCGATCACCTGGGTCGGATGTGAAAACCTCTCCTCGTCATATCAGGTGGCTGTTGCACTCGTGAACGAGCTTCGCTCCTCAGACCATCAGATTAGCACGACTGGTCACAGCCAACAGGCGGTTTTCAACATGCTCTACACCGAGCTCGACAAGATCGGCGGAACGGTCCTCATCGTGCTGGACGAGATCGACAACATCGGATCCGACGACGACATCCTCTATGGCCTTCCTCGGGCACGGGCGAACGGATATATCGAGGATGCCCGCCCGCTCGTTATCGGGATCTCAAACGACTTTCAGTTCAAAGAAAATCTCTCACCCAAAGTTCGTGATACACTGTGTGAAGCAGAAATTCTATTCCCACCCTACGATGCTACCGAACTCAATAGCATCCTCTATCCACGTGCTGAAAAAGCGTTTTACGACGATGTACTTGCGGACGACGTCGTTCCACTGTGTTCGGCATTTGCCGCTCAGGATACTGGCAGCGCTCGACAGGCACTCCGTCTTCTCTACCTTGCCGGAAAACGAGTCGCTGATAACGGCGAAACGAACGTCACCGGGGACCACGTTCGAGGAGCGAAAGAGGAGTTACACCAGTCTAAGGTTATCGAAGGAATGCAGAAGCTCACCACTCAGGGACACGCTGTGTTACTGACGCTAGCGAGCCATACAGCGAACAGTGAGACACCGGTGCGAACCCGAGACCTTTATGATCGCTACAAGACAGTTACCGAGAAAATCGACGCAGACACGATCGTTGAACGCCGTGTCCGGGCCCATCTCTCTGATTTGACAATGCTTGGACTCGTTACAGTCCATGAACGAAATGAGGGATTGAATGCTGGTCGATACCATGAATACGAACTTTCGGTACAGCTCGACAGTGTACTTGAGGTCCTTTCCGAAGAACAACGATTCGATGACATCGTAGAGATCGTCAAACAGCAAGTCCATGGTATGGACAGAACGTGAA
The DNA here is from genome assembly GCF_023276375.1 of Halocatena marina. GTDB lineage: Archaea > Halobacteriota > Halobacteria > Halobacteriales > Haloarculaceae > Halocatena > Halocatena marina. The sequence goes on from NZ_JALLPK010000005.1 coordinate 6,377, forward strand.
CATACTCGTCTTTCTATAGTTCGATTGAACCATGCTTGAAATAACAATCGAGAGGCTGACTCGCTCGATAGCTTCGGACGGGATGGAGGGTCTCCCGGCTTCCTTACCGTGTAGATGGATAAATTGAGTAACGTAGGTGGTGAGGATGCCATCTCTGAGGAGACCGGATCTGACGATGAAACCGCTGTGTCCGTTGCTCATTGATTTGCCGAAGATCAACGGATAAGTCTCTGTCTCCCTCGAAAGCTTCGGACAGGGTGGAGGGTCTTATACGGATTCACGCCTCTTTCATTTGAACAGGGAGTTGGAGCATGGCCTTGATTTGTGTTTGTACCTTCTGTACGATCGACGTTCTCCCCTCTATGGATACCACGCTATGCCCATCAGTTCATCTGGGTGTGAGTCGTATCATCTACTATGAACACTATCCACCGGTTCACGTTGGCAGTGGGATTTGTCGTACTCTCGGGTGTCTTGAGTCTCCTCGCTGCTCCGTCACTTCCTGCCGAGCTCATCACGAACTGGAATGCAGCCGGTGAGCCAAACGGAACGATGCCGAAACTACTCGTACTCTGGTTATTTCCCGGTCTAGCGGCAGGGATTCTCGTCGTGTTCGCCCTTATCCCACGGATCGATCCGCTTCGAGAGAACATCGCTGAGTTCCGGGCATACTACGACTGGTTCGTCGTCATCTTCACGGGATACATGTTCTCCGTTCACGCCGGAACCGTCGCGTTCAATCTCGGCTACGAATTCGACTTCACGGTCTTGATCTTGATCGCAATGGCTGGCCTGTTCTACTACGTCGGTGTCCTCCTCACACATGCTGAACAAAATTGGTTTGTGGGCATTCGGACGCCGTGGACGCTCAGCAATGAGGAAGTCTGGGAACGAACGCACGCGCTCGGAGGACGACTGTTCAAACTCACCGCAGTACTCACACTGATTGGGTTGTTGTTTGGCGACGATGCACTCTACTTTCTCCTCGTTCCGACGCTTCTAACAGTTGGCCTCACGATCGTCTACTCGTACTACCTGTACGAACGAATTGAGCGAGGATCAGATACCGCCTCCGGGTCGAATATATGAGACGCTGACTCTCGGTGGCTATCACTCTCCTCGTTCGATTACTATCCCATAATGATCAGAGAAAACGGCAGCTCTCTGAACACCGAGCTGATTTGGCCTTATGTAACAATCAGTCTTTGAATAAGGGCAATTTGTTACCTAAGGCAATAGTGAAAATGCCCGAGACTTCTGTAATATGATGGACTTCTTTTCCAAGCGCAATTTTGATTATCCTGGGAGTTTGCAAATTATGATATCGAACATTTTCCAAAAATGGCCGACTCTGCCGATGTTGTCAGTGTTCTCGTCGCGCTTGAATTCGTTGTGATGTCCTTAGTATTACTTCTCTTGGGGCCCATCGACAAGGTGTTCTCAGTCATTCCGCTTTTCGTAGTCTTCCTAATCGCTCTTTTGCTGTACCATATGTGAGTCAGTCAAATCTCAGTCGATATCAAGAAGAGAAAGATGAGGGATGCATCAACTAGTCCTCACTAACCTGTTGTACCTCATACGTTAGAACTGCAAAAACATCGCCATACTGTTGCACGTTAGCCAGTTTCAGAGGTGGAGCAGTAATCTTGCGTGGTAATAGTGGCGCACCTGAAGCGAGCGTAACAGGAGCAACGCTGAGGATAATTTCATCGAGGAGTGCATGATCATAGAATTGTCCGATAAGATCACCACCACCGACAAGCCAGATGTTCTTGCCGTCAGCGGCCGTTGCCATCTCCGCATGGACAGGCGCAACATCCCCTTGCGCAAAATGAATGTTCGCACCATCGACTATTGGTAATTCTCGACTGCTAAACACCCAAACTGGAACCTCATACGGCCAATTGTCCGGGTTCTCCAGTAAATTTTCATGTTCGATCATCCACTCGTATGTCGTCGAGCCCATGGCCGCAGCGCCAACCTGTTCTATGAACTGCGCCTGGTCGTCCTCCATCCCCTCGATCGCTCCGAACTGAAAGAGCCAGTCGAGTGAGTTATCTTCATCAGCGAGATACCCGTCGATACTCGTTGCTGTGTAGTATTGGGTTTTCATCCGTTCAACCACCGCTGAAGAAGCATTCTGACGGTATAAGTGTTGCACACGACTATCCTATCATACGCCATCTTCTACCCGTGGCTTCTATTTCGAACCACCGTACGTGTACAGTGGGATGGCATGGATAACAGCAGACAGCGGACTACCGACAATACTACCCTGAAAAGTGTTTGTTGCCGAGAATATCAAACAGAGGCACAAATTCTTAGGAAATATACAGTCAGAATGACAGTTGACCCGTTCTTTGGCGTATCGGGACTTTGTTTTCCTGTTTTCAGTCCGATAGTGATTAGGATTCGGTCCATAGAGTCCGCTAGTTGCACATCTGTAGTTCGGTTTCAAAATCACAAATCGCTTCAAGAGATTCGTGACTGACTGTCGTCAGCAGAACTGACCGCTTGGAAATGGACTACAGAGCCTCAGTAGCACGATATACCGAGATCGAGGTAACGCTTGTTTACAGAGAAGGTATTGTCTTCTGGCCAGAATGTTCATCACGGCACGCTAGCATCGTCATGTATGAGTCGGCGCGTACCCCTGTCGCTTGGTCTTGTCTGTCTGCTCGTACTGGCTGGCTGCAGCGGGTTCGGCGGATCGTTGAGGACGTCGCCCTCGCCCACCATCTCACCAGCTGACGTCCCAACTGATCGGACACCAACGACGCCACAGAACCAACTTGCACCAGGCGTACTTCCGTCTGGTGTCTACAATGCGAGCGCACTCGCTGCTGCCCACAACCGGACCCTTACGAACACTTCGTTCACAATACGTACAAACGTGACGGTGACCTCTCCCAACGGCACAGTCGTTACCTCATATCGGTCTGTCTCACGCATCAATACCACTCGACCGAGACGGGACGTCGGACAAACCCGATATCGAACCGCGCCAGTCTACGTGCAGGGGGTTCCCCCGGTCACTACTGAAACGTGGGCGGGCCCAAACGTCTCGCTGCAACGGTATACGTTCGCCAACAACACCACCGCGATTGAAGAACGTCACTGGCAAGCTAACACGGGTGCAGCATTCATCGAGACCAGCTTCAGAGACGCCCAGTCAACGGTACAGCGCGTTGGAGAACGTAACGGGACAGTGCTGTACCGCATCACTGCTCCCATCTCGCCAAAGACATCTGTGCCGCTAATAGATAATGACACAGTCAATTCTTCCCAAACACTGCTCGTTGACGAACACGGTCTCGTTCATAATCAACAGCTACAGTACTCAATTAGGGTGTCACGGAATTCGTCTAAGGAATCGGATACAACGATGCTCACCCGGCACATAAATTCCAGCTTCCTGAAGATCGGTACGTCGTCGGTCGAACAACCTGCTTGGGTGAAACAATGGAATTCGACGAACGAGACATCAACCAATTCACGCCTCGAGAGCATCATCTTCTATCGATTCCCATCCTCGTCCGTGTCGATTTCGGGGAGCAGTGACTCGGGATTGAGCGTCGCTAACGCGAAGCGACCTCGTCAGACGTGATCATCTGGTGGCTCGGATCGATCTCCGACACTAAGCCAGAGAATGCCAGTACCGTCCGAAAGGCACACGTCTGAAACCACTCGGTCAGACTGGCTAGATTATGAAACCATCGCCCTATTACAACATTCAACAGCAGATGTTATCTGTCAGTTAAATTTTTACCCCATTTTCTTCGAGTACAATTATGAATATTATCCAGTGCGATGTTCAAGGTACCGTCCGTTGGTCCGTGCTTCGTCAGACTCGCGATTGGCGAACATTCATCTCACGACGAGCGACCACATGTCTGAGGTGGTATTGATGCCGTCATTCATTAGCCGGCTTGCAGACGGGTGGAACGGCATGAAAGCGCATCTCCCGCTTGCGCTTGTGCCAGTGATTACGGCAGTACTCAATACGGATGCGATCACCAATGCACTCGCCGTTGATGGGTGGTACGTTGGCTTACGGCTCGGGTTGCCTGCCACAATCGTTGATCTCTGGCAGTTCGTGAGCGTTCCTACTAACGGTATGAATATCGGTCTAATAGGCCCCGACACATTTCCTCTTGTGCTCTTTGTACTGCCGTTCGCCCTTGTTATCCGTGCCGGGTTGGCCGCTGGGTATTTCGGAAGCATTCATGATGCCCTCGAAACCAGTTCGTATGCCTTCGTGGCGAATAGCCGTCGATACTTCGTTCCATTCTTGCTGTACACGCTTATCTCGATCCTTTTCTTGCTTCCACTCGTTCTGTTGGGAGGGGACGAGACGTCTGGAGTACTCGGATTAATTGTCGTCGTTCTGCTCCCCATCAGTTTCGGTCTCATGTATCTCTTCTATGCGACACCATACCTCATCGTCCTCAGAGAGACCGATCTCGTGACAGCACTTCAAGCCTCCTCTACGCTCGCTCTCACTGGTGGCCCCTATCTGCATTTCGCAGTCGGATTTGCGGCATTCGTTTTCCTTAGTTCAGTACTTGTCACTGTTATTGTCGTGAATCTCGGTTCCGTTGGTATTGCGATTGGTGTAGTCACCGTGGCCCCTATCGGACTCACAGCCAATATGACCGCGATGCGGTTCATCGCCGACATTGATCCCGAATCGCCATCACTCGGAGCATGGAGCGTAGATACTGCTACTTCCGATGGCTCGTCGTGAGGCCAGCGACGATCTCATCCGGCGTGAATAGCGTAACCGCATCACGCCTTTCCGCAAGTTGTTTGAGATCCTCCGAGAATCCGGAGCGACAGAAACAGCAGTAGTGATACGTGGGATCACTATCATCAGGTGGTGTCCACTCGATGGTAGCTGCTGTCCGCTCAAGCCGTGCAAGATCGCCTTCGGTCATATGACGAGATGTGTACTTACACTCGCCAGCGACGATTGTGCCATCGTCAGCGAGTCCAACGACATCCAATTCATGCTGTTTGTGCCACCAGTATCCAATTCCATGGTAGGTTTTCGGAATAAGCTGTGGGAGCGCACGTTGACAGGCGCTCTCAAAGAGTGCGCCCATGTAGTCGGTGAATTCCGGAGCAACGAGTTGTTCGTACGCCGTTTCACCGAGTTGAGCGATCTTGCCTTCTTGGCCGTAGACGAAGCGAAACCAAAACCGAAAGAGTGGTTCACTCAACCGATAGCGACTTTTCCGAGTGGCATTCGGATTCTCGGTGACTGGGATATCACGGACGACAAGGCGGAGCCGCCGAAGCTTCGTCAGATACGATCCGAGACTGTTTGAGTCAACTCCGGCAAAGCCTGCGATTTCATTTGCTTCGCGTTTCCCCTGCGCGAGGGCCCGAAGAATGGTGTAGTAGGTCTGTGGCTCGCGAATGCCAAACTCCGTTCGTACGAGAAACTCGGGTTCGTTATGTAACACACCGTGTTCCGAGAGAATGAGCGACTGGATGTTCTCGGCTAACGAGTCTGTCCGATCGATTGCACGGAGGTAATAGGGCGTCCCGCCGAAGACGCCCCACGACTGTAGAATCGTATCCGCATCATCAGCCGGATAGAAGTGGACAGCATCACCAACCTGAAGTGGTGGAAGATCGATCGAATGAGTTCGGCGTCCGTAGAGTGGACTGCCGCCTCCGAGAACCTTCTCCTCCATAATACTGATCGACGATCCGACGAGAACGAGTGTCATCGACGTCTCCTCTAAGTCAGTGTCCCAGACACGTTGAATCTTCGAAGGAAGCGCGTCATCTGATTGGATGAGGTACGGAAACTCGTCAAGGATAACTACCGCGTCTTCTCGCCCAAGCGCTCGCAGGAGTGGCTCCCAGTCGTGGCGAATATCCACGACGTGTGGATACGTTTCGCTAGCTGCGGTCACAAAATCCGCGAGTTGCACGTCCGGCGTTTCCTCAGTCGCCTGCCAGTAGACCGCATCATCACGATTACGGATAGACTCACGCACGAGTGCGCTCTTGCCCAGTCGGCGGCGGCCATACATCACGATACAGTCTGCTCGGTTGCGTTCGTAGCGAGAGCGAAGCTCGTCGAGGTGATTTTCGCGATTGACGAACGTCCAGTCGGTGTTGACCATATAGTGATCTACACACGCATCAGATAAAGTGTACCCGATAGCAAAATCGTGATTTTACTAATTACGATTTTACTAATTACGATTTTTGAGCTGGCTCGCTCCCGAACCGACCTGTGAGTCATTCGTCTCGGAAGCATATGCACGCGTCTTCACACCGACGGGACTGAAGCGTCCCCGGGTCTGCCCGCATTGTCCAGACAAACTCCGTGACGGCGCAGAGATCCGACACGCGCGCGCGCCGCGCACGAACTGAGGGTGCACTTCGAGCTGTCGGAAATCGTCGGACGCACGCCACCGTTGAGATCACTGCTAAGAAAGATCGCTATTTCCACGATGCGCTTTCGGTCGTCAAACAGGGTCGTCCAACTGCGGCTCCGAACCCCGCACTGCACGAATGGGCGGTGATATATCTGGCAGCCTAAGAGTGATCAGGTCTGCGTCGTCAGTCGTGCTCGGGCCTGAATGACCACGAGGACGCAGGACCGTACAGTCGATCGTCGGTCTCATCAGCATACGGCATCCGATCGGGTGCTTCGAGGAGTTCGAGATACAACCCCCATTCCACCCGACAGAAGACGTACGTGAGACTCTCTGTCGGTCCGTCATCATTTGTCTGAGGAGCATCAAGCACCGTGGCGTCGTCACGGCCAGCCAATCGGTCCACTGCCGTGTCGATCTCTTCGACGTGGAGTCTGAGATGCATCCCCCCGAGATCGGAGTTCTTTGTTGGGGTCTCGTCTTTATCAGGCGCGTCCCATTCGAACAGTTCGAAATTCGTCGTCGGACCGCATCGCAACATCGCAAGGGACGCCGTTGTGTCCGGGTGCACGTCGAGACAACGTTCCATCGAGTCACCATCAGAATCGCCGAATGGGTCTTTTCGGTACAGTTCTTCACAGTCGAGGACATCGACGAAGAACGCAACGGCGTCGAGGTCCGGAACGGTCAGCCCCATGTGATGAACGTTGCGTGCCGTCAACGGGTGGCTGGATGTCGGTCGTGTTACGCTGGTCGGTCGCCGTTGTTGTTCTCTCTGTTATCGACACTATTCTCACCCGTCCGAATCAGTTCGACTGCATCTTGTGCGAAGATACTCACGAATGGCAAATCGAACTCGGATCGGATCGATCGGCAGATCCGGACAGAGCGTCGTTTTGCGCGGAACGCTCGCCCCGAGTCGTAGCCAGAATCATCGAGCGTCACATCGCATTCCGAGAGCGCAAATTCGTGCGCTTGGCGTGCTGTGAGACGGTTCTCAACTCGCTATTCGCAAAAGCGGCTCACGCTCCGCCAACACGTCTATCCGTTCTGTCTCAAAGTGAAGATGACGACTGTGTACTGCCTGAATTAATGATGTGAACAGTATGCAGGATGTCAATCATCTCTTCGCCTTGCAATGGTCCCCATGGTTTCGTAACCAACGGCTACTGTCCCAGCAATTGCGACACCCAGTGCACCGAATCGTAAGAATCTCGTGAAGTCGGATCCCGTCGGTTGCTGTTGATGCTGAGTGTGGTCCATCTGATCGGTACTACTGTTGGTCGAAGAGACGTTGATCGTATGATGGTCGCTCACGTACGTCCCATTGATCCAAGTATTGACTCGGAGTTCCCACGTGCCGTTCCGTGGGATCATTCCTACTGTCGAATACATACCATGACCGGTCCGATTGAGCTCCATCTGCGGCAATGATGTGTCCTGTTCTGATTGCTGCAATAGAATCGTTACCGGTTCGTCAGCGGAGACTCGCTCACCGTCCTGCGTGAGTTGAATGTCGAAGACGTTAGGGCCCACCTGTCCTGGGACTACTCGTAGCGTGGCTGTTACATTGTTCGTGACCGACTCGTAGACGATCTCGTTCGTCGACTCGTCTTGGTCGATCGCATTCGCTGCCGTCGGAATCGATGTTATTACACCGGAGAGCAGCACGACGACGACTAAAATGACCAGTTCGATTCGTACGGCGCGGACGAATGTCTGGACGACCTCACAGGCCGAGGAAGTACTGTGAAAGCCCGGAGTCGGTAACGGTACGAACATCGCTCGGACGATGCTACGATCCTCGTGTCGGTGCTTTGGTGTGCGCAGACGTCGATGGAGAATGAATCGATTGAATCCGCCCAGTCCGATTGCGACGAGGACAAGAGCAACTTTAACTGAGAGCGTACTTCCATAACGCGTCGCGCTCAGTGAGTTCACGGTCGGGACGTGCCAGGCCGCGATTGTGAGCCCGGTTGCAACCGATATCGTCACTCCCGCGGTTGCCAGAACTGTGAAGCGACGAATGAGCTGCGCCGCTAGCTGAGCTACATCGTCACTCACACGATGCAGGAGAGTCGGAACGACCATCGCCAGAACGACGAGCCCGCCTATCCAGAGTGCAGCACCGAGCAAGTGAGCGAAATCAGCGACAATCCCCACGACTCCGTCAGTCACGGCTGCCGAATGGCTCGTCCAACTAACCGTCGCTTGCATGAGGAGGCCGCCAGCGACAACTGCTCCGAGCCAGTCGCGGGTCGAGAGCCGCTCGTTCTGCACCATACCGAACACCGTAACGAGCCCGAGGAATATCGCCACGCCGGTTTGGACAAGCCATGCGTGACCTAGGGCTGTCGAGGCAAACTGCTGGAGTACGTCGATGGACAGCGATTCCGTTGCCGTCATTCGAATGACGGCGAGCGCAGTCGTCGACAGGAGTACTGCGAGAATCCCGCCCCCGACGAGATAACGAGTCTTCCGATCGATAGCCGCGGTGTCGACGTTTCGTTTCCGGGCGAGCGGGTACACCGCAAATCCGAGCGTCAGTGGAGCCCCTACAAGGACAATCAATGCTCCGAGTAATCCCGTTCTGAACACGGGCTCGATGGGGTTTACTGACGGGTCGTCATCATCCCTCGCATAGGTGCTCAGGAGTTGCTCACGTGTCGGCAGTTCATCGCCGACAGCGAAGAAAAACGATCCGCTCGTCGTATGACCGTCTGCTGCCAACACTTCCCACTTCACGATGTACGTCCCATTCTCGACACCGTCGAGTGGGACGTGGACAACTGACTGATCATTGGAATCGACACGGAAACCGTCGTCAACGCGGTCACCGCTGGCAGACTCGACCGAAATCTCCGCCTGTTGGACGCCTTCCGTATACTGGAGCGTGAGTTCATCCGGCGTCTCTGCGATTTGCTCGCCGTTGCCGGGTGTGGACTCGGCAAGGCTCGCATGGGCGCTCACGATCGGGACGGAGACCAGCCCGATCACGACGGCAACGAGGACCACAGTCCCAAAGATGCGTTGACCGGCGATACGACGAGGGAGACGAAGCGTCATTGAACCGTAAGATAGAGAGAGTTACTTGAAGCTCCCAACATACGCCACCTTCTCGGTACCCTCAGCCACCTCGACCTTTTTGTGAAGTTCGCGTGCCGACGCATCGACGATCGAGACGACGTTGTCGCCTGACGCCGGGGTAACGAACCAATCGTCGGCTGTGAGGCCACTTCGGTGGAGAAACGGTGCGTCTTCCGGACGATGGATGTCTCCTACCTCGACTGTATCGACGACTTCCAGTTGGTCGAAGTCCACGACGGCGGCCTTGGAGTTCTGCGTGTTCGCCGTAAAGCCGTAGACGGTGTCACCCTCTTCGTGAAAGAAAATCTTATCCGATCCTCCCTCAACCGAAATCTCTGCGACGAACTCTCCCTGTTCGGCGTCGAGGACGCTCACACCCTGCTCTTCGTGGACCCACACGACGTACTTGTCGTTCGGGGTGTTGAAGATTTGCCCCACTAAGTCGTAATGTGTCTCGACGGATCCCTTATCAGGGTTTACAACGGCCGTTCGCGCGTCGCCAGTACCCTCTACGTAGAGGCGGTTACTCACTGGGTTGTACTTCTCGGCGTGCGTCCCGCCTTCATTGTGGGTTTCGATGAAACCGGTGTTCTCTTTCGCTTCCAGGTCGATGACGTGAATACCGGGATCGTTCGTATTCGTTGCGTAACCCGTGGTACCGAGCTGCTCGTGATATGCCAATTTCCCGTGAGCAGTGTTCTCCTGAGCGGCGATGACCTTATCTATCACTGACAGATCGGTCATGTCGATGATGTAGAAGGCCCCTTCTTCGTCCGAGTGCGTCCAGACTTCGTTGTTGAGCGGCTGGTAGATGTGAGCCGGATCCGGACCGACATCAAGGCGCGTCTCGATTTGCTGCTCTTCAGTGTTGATTACAATGACCTGCGCATTGGTCCCATCGTTGACAAAGAGCCGCCGGTTGTCCGGACGCAGGAGGGGATCACCCCAGCCAGTGTCATCGAGGTCCTCGGTGATTTCGGCGACTACCTCGGCGTTCTGTGGTTCGATGATCGATATTCGACCGGAAGAGAATGAGTAAATAACATTCTCCATCGTGCCATTGTTTTGTTGTTCGGTGGACGTCACGTTCTCATCAGTCGAAGTGTTTTCCGTTGATGTTTGGCCCTGATCCTGTCCGAGGTCATCGTCTGATTGGCCAGAACACCCTGCAAGGCTAACGATTGTTGCAGCAGTTGCTGTCGTGATAAACGTCCGACGAGAAATTCGATTCGCTGCCATTGATGTCGTTCGACTCAATACGGGGTGTTTAAGTAGGCATTCTGGTCCAATAGCCGAATCGTACAGCCGAATCTCTAGCGTTTTTTCCACTATTCGAGTGGCGGATTGGAACTGATATTCCAGATAAGTGGTGAGGTGCGTGTGGAGAATCGAGGCGTTCCTTCGTAGTAGGGTTGGTTGGTGAGCACTGTAACACTCGCTTCGGTCGATCGTGTCCTAATGGACTGAGAGTTCGACCAATCTGGTATCGCGCTCAGAAGCCGTACAATCCGCGGAAGACGGCCTGAACTGCCGCCGAGAGCCCGCTCGGTTCGAGTTCGTCGAGTCGGTAGTAGCTCGCACTCATCTCGTCGGCCAATCGCCGAACGTGACCCATCCGAACCGGCCCCGTCTCCGCGTCGAAACAGATGACAGGAACGTCCTCGTTCCTGATTCGCGTCGTCTGATTCATGGCTGCCTGGATGGGCGATGTCTCAACACGGACGTAGTTCGACCGGCCGTCGGTGACGAGGACGAGGAGCGTCGTTCGCCCGCTCTGTCAAATGTGAGGGATCGTTTACGTGGACGGCGTCCGAATCATCCTCGATCGTGAAGTACTGCTGTGATCTGCATTCCAGCCACGGTGAACGGGATGTCATCGTCGTCGAGTGACCCCGCTTGCGGAATGGACGCCGCTGCTTGGTCACCAGAAACAGACCACCCCCAACCGACGACAATGCCCACTGTCTCACGGAGTTAGTCGATGGCTGACGACACAGCGTCCTGGAGCTCAAGACAGTCCTGGATGCACTCGGTGATCCCGAGTGCCGGGCTCTCTATGTAATCCCAACAAAACCATGCGAGTTTCGTCTAGACATCTTATCTGCCCATCATCACGTGCCATAAGAACATAATAAATTATTGAGGGTCAGGTGCCATTATCAAATATCAGGGGCAGTTATCGCCATCCTGATTCTGGTCAGTCGAATCAGTGTCACCGGACTCATCGGATGGTGCTGATTTCTCACCATCTTCCTCGGTGTCCGTTTCCTCGCTGGTATCTTCGGAGTCATCGGAGTCGGTCTCGTCAGTACCGGAGTCGTCCTGAGATTCATCGTTCCCTGGTTCGGTCTCTTCGAGTTCGTCCGATTCCGGGGAATAGAGAACGAGGGAGAGATACGCATCCTCTCCATCGATCGTGACCTCTTTTTCCTTGGTACGCCAGGTTTCGTCGTTAATTTCGCTTGTTCCCGAGGCGGTGTACGTCCCATTCTCGAGTTCGAATTCCGCTTGAATACGAGCAGGATCACCGTTGAGAGGTATTGTGGTCTTTGTTTGCTCGCCGACAGTCACCTCTCCACTGACAATCCCAGCGTTACTCGAATCAATGAGAGCAACGGTGAGAGTGTGAGTCTCAGAATCGTCTCCAGTAGCGTCTGTTTCATTCGTATCACCCCCCTGAACGATTCCCGTTGCTCCGCTACTGGCTCCGATAGCTGAGATAGCGAGACCCGTTTTGAGAATGCTTCGCCGCGTGACACTCGGTTCTGCGTCGTCGGTACGGTTCGATAACATATATTACACACATGGCTACCAGCGACTTAGGCCACCACTCACGATATTAGGTCTTTTGGCGGGGGTTTCAGAGGGAGGAGTCTCTAAAAAATATCCTATGGATGATATGATTGGTTTTTATAATACCTCCACGATGGCTTCTATGATGGATTCATTTGAGACGACTAATGGATACGTACGAATTATTGATGATACAATTCAGATAGAAAGTAACTTCTCCTCTAGCATTCGTCGACTATTCAGACAGAGTAAAATCGTGTTTATCATTACGTTTGGTCCGATCGTCTGGGCACTCATCTCACTCGTGATTGACCATTGGTTGTTTCCGGCTAGTCTTGGATGGTTCATTCTCCTCATTTTTTTCATCTCGCTATTTTTCGCACTAAGTATCATCAAGCTAACAGTCATGCTTCCAACAGGAATAACGAATGCTAAGCAGATCTCGGTTAATAGCGTTGATACTGTTGTATTTTCGGACAAACGACTCCGTCCTACACAGGTCACTATCCACTATGACGATGGTGATGGTACAAAAAAGCGGCAGCTCAAATTATCGTGGGGATATACCAACGGAGAGATTGAAGCGAGTCGTCGTGTCTTTGAGGTCCACGGTATTGACACAGATCGTACGTAATAATCCATTTCTATTGGAATATACCAACGCCGTCCCTTGTTACGCTCATGCTCCGATTAGGACCGCTTCTTGGCGCAATTAGTCTTGTGACACTCGCTGGATTCCTCTTCCTCGCTACTGAGAGTCGATAAACGAAATATGTCTATTGGATTATTTGACCGTATCTCGCTGCTCCTACCGAGGAGAACAGCATCGATTCGATGAGTATTGCTGCGCTGTGAACGATTCGAACAATCTCACAATTCTTCACTCCATCTCAAGTACAAGATACATATAGGACTGTTTAGAAAACCAACTACTCGTGATCCATGAGATCCATTGAGGTTGGGGCAGGTGTAGTGACGATTACAGACGAGACCATACAGCTTGATCTTGGGCTATTCGGTGGGATAAAACGGTTTCATGAACAAAGTAAATACATCATCCCAATCCTTATAATCGCAACAATATCGACAGTACATGAAGCAGTGTTTGGTTCATCACCGCTCCGTGAGTTCTCACAATTTGCCATCATTCTTGGTATTTTGACCTTCACATTCTATACGCTCGATCGTCTCCTGCCGAGGATTTGGAACAATATCGGGTTGGCAACGGAACTCCGCCGCACGGACGTCAAGCAGGTCGAGTATACGGCTGGCGGGCGACTGCTCCCCCGAAGACTGCGGATTATTGTTGATGACGGCAAGACAACAGGCGTTCGGCTGGTCTCGTTATCCTACCGGCAGCTTGGAGAGCAGCAATTGGCGGATGCAAAACAGGCCTTCGAGGACGCCGGGATCACCATCGTTCCGGCTCCAGAAGAGAACTAGCGGTCTCTCGTACGACCGCCAACGACTGGGACACTGTGTGTGGATCTCGATTTTGAACAGTCAGAGGGCTCGATCTTCGAACCAGTGTCGGAGATTCAGCAGTCTCAGACATGAACGACCGTTTCAGAACGGTGGATCTCTGAAACATCCATAAGAGATGATATGATATTCCAATAGCCAAATTACGCCTTAGGTGACAATCAGCCCTTTCTCAGGGAAACGGTGGTAACCAAGGTCGGCAGTTGGGGACCATCCCTCACTGCACCCATCGAAGAGAATATTGTTGATTCGATAAGCACCACTGCGCTGTGAACACCTGGGTCGATTCGTCATGCATAGTCCTATGTGGAATTTAGACCACTAATTTACTCTATCAGCTATCGAGTATGAGAAAACCTCTTGACTGACTTTAGCATACCGCGAATAGCAAACGCAGGGGCGCTTGCCGGACTTTTATTTTTATTGGCTACATAGCATCAGTCAATAGAATTACACCTCATGCCCAGCAACGACGCGATATATGTCGAGATTCCTATGGATGCGTCCATCCAAGAGGTATGGGAGCCGACGCAGAACCCCAACCTTCACCAGCGATGGGACCTTCGCTTCTCCGAGATTGAGTACCTCCCACGCGACTCCGGAGAGTCTCAGCAATTCACCTACTCTACTGGTATTGGCGCGTTCGCTGTCGAGGGGGTCGGTGAGTCCGTCGCGGATGCGACTCCTACCGATCACGAACCCACCTCCGCACTCCAATTTTGGAGCGACGATCCGAAGTCACTCATCGAACATGGACGGGGGTACTGGCGATACGTACCTAGTGAAGAAGAGCTTCGATTCATCACCGAATACAATTACGACACTCGGTTCGGCGTACTCGGCCGCTTGGTCGACCGTCTCGCCTTCCGACCGCTCATCGGTTGGGCAACAGCATGGGGCTTCGACGCGCTTCGGCTGTGGGTCGAGGACGACCTCCCGCCCGAGGTCACGACCCGAAACGCCGCAATTCACGCACTCTCCCGGGTCACGCTCGCGTTCGTCTGGATTTTCCTTGGTCTCGTCCCGAAGCTCTTGGTCAGGCATCCAACCGAGCGCGCGCTCACGGCGGCGACTGTCCCAGCCAGTCTCGTTGATCCGGCGCTGACCGCCCTCGGTAGTGCAGAGATCGGGTTCGGTCTCTTCTTGTTACTGTCGTGGCGGTGGCGCTGGCCACTGGTACTCTCGGCGATCCTGCCACCAGTTCTCACCTTCGGTGCGCTCGCTGCAAGACCGGGAGTCTTCGTTGGTCCGTTCAGTCCGCTCGTTTCTACCCTTGCGCTGATGGTACTGGCGCTAACGGGCTATCTTGCTGGTGCGGCGATGCCGACCGCGCGCAACTGCTTGAGAACACGTCCCCAGCGGGAGTCCCGCGACAACCGAGAAACGACCGAGGAGAATGGGCCAGCCGCGATCGAAGAGTCGAATATCGGAGAGACGACGGGAGCGGAACCGACTGAATGACCTCAGTCTACGAGCGAGCGCTTGGCAAGGACTTCGAGCATCTTCATCCCCGGCTCCGCGAACGCTACGGCTTCGACAGCACCGACAGGATGATCTGTGTCGGGACAGGCCGTATGGAGCGGATCGATAACAACGCGCTTGCCCGCCCTGTACTGACGGTACTTGCCCCTAGGGACCTCCCATTTCCTGAAACTGGGCAGGACATTCCGCTTACTATCCGTACTTACGCAGTTGAGAACCGTAGCCGCGAAGAGATTGTCTTTCGTCGATCCTTCGACGTACGGGATGACTCGCCACGCCGGTTCGACGCGCGGATGAGTTACGACCCGGGCCGCGAGTGCATCGTCGACGCACTCGGCCGCGGCGGACGACTCGTTTCTGAACTGCACCCGTCGGTCACTGACGGCGGCGGACTGTACATCGGTTCAGGCCGTCAGTACGTTCGCACTCCCGCGGGTACCATCCGCATCCCCGAGCCGCTCCGTGCTGAAGTCGGTGTCTACGAACGATACGACGAGGGCGCAGAGCGGTTCCGCATCCGGGTAACCGTTACTAATCGGCTACTTGGGTTCGTCTTCGGCTACGCAGGCCACTTTACGATTGAGTGGAGAGACTGCGCATCCGTTCCAACAGCTGTTCGCCACGTGGGTGGTGGGAGCATACCGTGACCACGCTGTTTGAGCGGGCCCCCGGTAATGAGTGGTCAGATCTCCATTCGGCAATCCGCGAGCGGCACGACCTAATATTCGAGTATTACGAGTTATTCGACCTCGGCGAAAACAGGGTGACGAACGCGACATCCCACGTGCTCAAGCGAGTTCCGCTCGCGGGAAAGAGTGGATGACTGAGTTTCCTATGTGATCTATTCGGCCACACCTATCTGGGGAGGGGACAACAATGCACCAGGAACGGATTCTCCCTTTGAATATCCTCAGGCCATCAATTATGAGGGAACGGCGTATGACTATGGTCTTGACGAGACTAAATATGCAGATAATGTTGACGTGTTCCGATTCAACGGCTACGTAGCGGTGCCTGACACGACCGGTACTTCGTATACTGTGGAAGACTTGTAAAGACGTATCTGTCACTACTAGCAGACTCGGACCGGTTGGTCCTCTGCTAGTTCACGTCGCGAACGTTCTCTTACCGTAAGGATTCGGGAGTGAGCAATCACGTAGTCAGGAGTTCGGAACGATAGTCTGTATGCGTGAGACGCGCGGCTATCCGTGGCAGACGTCTATCCACGGGGGCTGTCGTATATTCTGATACAACCGACATTCTGATGGCAATTGGCGGGTGGTGGCACCGAAAACGACCGTTCTGAGGGATTGGATGAGATCAAAGTGGTGGTCAGTGTCCGACTTGACAGGAGTCTCAGACATTCCATGAACCACGTAGCGGTCCCTATGAGTGGATGAATAGTCGTCCCTGCGAGGACGGCATCCAAAAGTGATCATCTCTTGCTCACCGTAGCGTGAGAACGATCCTCTGAGTGAGATGCCGCCACACACTGGCAAAGTGAGGGTGACCACGTTCATGAGGGGTCGTGTGATGGCGGCCTACTAACTTGCAACTCGATTAATCGTCGCCCAATCGGCAACAAGCGACGGCCACCAACGGGGGTGCAAAAGTCGTTCGGGAACATGTAAGCCTGATTTGATCACGATCGTAGCGATCTATCACTCTCGGTCGGGAGGAGTCGCCCCGACCAAGGAGGCCCTCTGCTGCTCGCTGCTGCACTCTGAACACCATCTTTATTGTACCGCATGCGTAATACAAGCGTATGGCAAAAGCTGATACAGACACCGAGAACATCAACATTCGCCTTACAGCCAAACTCCTTGAGGATCTTGACGACACCTGGCAGGATCGGGGATTCAATAGTCGATCGGAGTTCATTCGGCAGGCGATCCGGGACTCCGTCCACCAGACGCAACTCTCACCAGCAGCACTCCAAGCGCTCCTCGAAAGCAGCCAGCAAGCCCGCCGCGGCGAGTTTGTCTCAAGCGACGAGATTCGCGAGGAGTTCCTGAATGAATGATGCGGAGGACTGGGACTATCGGCTGACGCCACGCGCTCGGGATGATCTCCGTGCCCTTGATGCCGACATCGCTGAGCGTATCGTCCACAAACTTGACGATGTCGTCTCCTCGGAATTTCGCGCCCCGCCGGACTGGCTCGAACCACTTCAGGGGACTGAATACCAGAAACTCGTCATCGGCGATTATCGCACCCTCTTACTCGTGCGCTACATTGAGCACATGCTTGAGGTCCACCACGTGGGAGACCGGCGCAACATCTACGATCGCGTGCTGTGAGAACAACGTCCTCGCACTCACTAGTAGATTAGTCACATTTGAGACCTTTCCCTGCGGTTCCTTTCCAGTATTGTGGAAGGAATCCGATCCTCGACGAATCGGCGCGAATTGCGAATATTTCCCAGAAACAGGCCTTATAGAATCTATTTGATTGCAAAGTCGGGTTATGGATCTCGGAACAATCAAATCGATTGTGCGCTGTCTCTCGGTTCCTCAGAGAAAATGTCTCCCGAAGAATGTTACCAAGAACGTACTTCACAAGATACTCTGAAGAGAGTAGGAACGCCGAACAGCGACAACACAACCGCCACGATCGCGAGAAGAACAAAGACGGATCCCACTCGGATAAGCAATCCTCATGCCACTGACTGGTGAGTGTGTAGAGGTTTGTCACACGTCATAGCTCGATTGTTCTCTTATCTCTTGCCAGGTCGAGATCGTGGTTTCGAATGCACTTGCCCAAAGGATGAACGCACAACCGACACCAACAATCGTCTCTCTGAGAGCAACAGACCCCCCCGCGTTGAGGGTTACGTGAACGGGCAGTCCGAGTGAGATCACCCCAACAAGGCACATTGCACCGCCAATCGCTACGAACCGATGCGCATCGAACGCGTGGACGAGTCCGAAGAAATGGAGTCCGACAATAATTGCTATAACCGATATGAGAGCGTCCTCACCACCGATCGTTCTCAAAATGACACCCGCAATCGGAAACGCAAGCACCATGAGCAGGACCGAGATTCCGTAGGCACGGGTCCGAAATGGATTGGCTATGTTCTCGCTGTCTGCCAATGGAAGCCGTCTCGCAAGACGGACGAAGCCGAAAGCGATGGCGAACAATGTAAGAGAAATAATACAAATAAGACCAAGCCCCAGAAGTTCGAACGGTGGTGGCAAGCCAGCGGTACCAGTGAATCCCCAGAACAACCCGAAGATAGCGGCAATGATAGTGGTGAACGCTATTCCCCGAACGGATTGGGATGACGGGGTGACGGTCGGCATGAGTATGACAGTACCATCAGACCTGTGATAAACTTTAATGGGAAAGTGATACTATCTGTAAGCAATGGCGTGCCATCGCCACCGTGCTCGTGATCGTACTGATACTCGGTGGCTTTTTTCTACTCAGTCGACGAGTGACACAAGGAAATTAGAATAGAAAAATACCAAGTAGCGAGAACACAGCGCTTAGCACTGCAAGGACGCCGAGGGCGAGACAGCCCCGTATCAGTAACTCGGTTATCGTAGGCTAGTGGTGAGATTCTGACCTTCCGTCAAGATTATCGAATCACGTCGCAAACGGAGGCCTGTAAGTTAGTGGCGTTTTACCTGAATTGCCCCCATCGCGGCTCCGATCAAAATGCCGTAGATGATTCCGAGTCCCACATCACCCATTACCGCGCCGATTGCGACGCCAACCGCCACCCCGATTCCCATCCATAGTCCCGTCGACGTTATGTCAGTCTCATTATCTCCGGCAACAGGCACGTCTCCGCCGTCTTCCGAGTGGCGTGTCATGTTACGTAATGGGCCGCTACGGAGAAATGACTGCCGTCCTCTGTGAGCAACGGCTAGTTCGAGCGAACGAGATCACGCATCGTCATCAGCACTAAGTCGCCACCAGACAGCCCGTCTGGCGATCTCTCGGCTGGTGATTCGGCCATCCTCGGCCAGACGCTCCAACGTTCGATGCGCTATTGAGGCCGAGTAATCGACCTCGCGGACAACCCGATCGCGACTGCGGTGATCTGACAGAGAGGATCACCCGACAAAGCTTATGCCGCTCCGGCGGGCACGAGCATTTGGTTGTCCGTTCACGGGACTGGACAACAAGTGGATAGATGGTTCTCATCCACTCAATAGCACACAACCGGTTTCGATGCCCATTCTGAATCACCGGGTATCACTCATCCACTCCACCCGATTGCGCGAGGAATCGAACACGCACATTGCCAATGAACTGGCTACGCACACGGGCTGTCATTGGTGGCAATTGCACTACGTGCGTGCTCGAGCGCAATCGGTGATTTCGCATACATCAATAGAGGGCACGGCTACCGAAAGCATTTATTCACGTTGATCTACGTCTACCCAGTCACTTCCTTGGCAGAGAGCACGTGGAGAAGGTCCGTGGCAATACCCACTCTTTACCATCAGATCAACCCTCAATATTCTCCCGAATATATTAAATTCCGATTCCAGAATGCATACAGAAAATTCACGCGCCAGTAGATCTCTGGGTTTATTTTACTAAACGTCCAAAGACAGCACGTGTCTGACGAAGAAGCCGGCCAGATAGATTCGAATAAGATGGCTCTAGGGATTGCGTTCGGACCGCTACTCGGATTTGCTCTCGGGCTTGCACTGAATAACATTGGGATAGGTATTGCGGTTGGTATGGGTCTTGGTACTGCGGTTGGTATGGGTCTCGGTACCATTCTCGGTGTAGTGTGGGGCCTAACGTAGTGAACGACCACGCGTGAACTTGGACAGTTAATATTCTCGTATACGAACTCCGCGTTGCGTCGATCATCGTACCACATCCGGCACCGTCGCTGAAATGCGCGCCAGGAAGCTCCCCGGTATCCCTTGACTTCACACCGCACTGCATCCCGCCGAAGTTTCACTCCTTCCTCGCGCGTGATCGGCTACAAGCGACCGCTACCAACGTATGCGAGACCGAGGCTACCAAGAAGAACGAAGCTGCTAAATACGATCTCTGGAAGTGAGAAAATCTGCTCACCGAATGCTCCGACAGCTACAAGAGTGACAGCGACTGTTGTTGGGAACGGATTCGCAGCCAATTGTTGGATAAAGACTCGGAGTGACCAGTATATCATATCCACATTCGACGTGAGAACAGTTCTGAGTGGCAGATTCCCATCCGGGTTCTCTGTCAGAGTGAGACTCTCGAGTTCTTCGAGGGAGGTAGTCACGATCTCACCAGTGTATGCCCGTCGTTCGTCAACATCAGCTACACGGAGCAACGTTACCGTCGCCTCACCGTCCCTCCCGACGACGCGGTATATGCCGTCTGGAACGTCGAAACCCTCTGATTTGAAGTGTTCGTACAGCTTGGGATGATTCATCATCGAACGTAGACGACGGTCACTCTTAGTGATAGACTATTGTGATAGTAGTTCCCAGCCGCGACAGTCAGAACGAGATTGCTATCTCATATAGGTCACGATGCGTCGGCTGCTAGCCCCGACGATGAATGCGCCAATCCCCCCACCGAGTGAAAATGCAGTGATGATCAGAAGGACGATGCCCGCCTGCACGTATGAGTTGTAACCGAACGCCCCAAGACCGATGGCGAGAATGGCTGTGAGCACCCAGCCAACTGGCAACGCGATAGCGATCAACGTACTTACGAACAGTCCATCATTGAGGTAGGCATTGATCATTGCCCCACCGAATGCTACTGCCACCAGTACGTACACAAATTGCCAGACGAATGGCACACCAGGAATTAACGATATAGAGCTGAACGCACTGGCTCCGATAGAGACCGCCACAGCGAAAAGGAGAAATTGTTGCGTACGACGATGATCACGACCGATGAGCAGCGGGGAATCTATGACATCCATAGCAACTCCACGTGGTTCATCCACAAATAACCACACCCGCTCCGTCACGGACACCCACTATTCGACCTAACCGAGGCAGTGACGAGTACCAGATCGCACTGACTTGCATCAGCTCCGAGACGACGGATACGCGTGGCGCGAACTGACAACACCGACATGAGCAAACATGTCGTCAGACGGATTTATGACCGATGGAAGCGGTAGTGCCTGACGAGGAGGTACAACGCCGTATCAATCTCTGCTATACAGGCGCACTGTTTCAGTGGAGCCTGAACAGATTTCTCACAGTGGTTTCTGTGAGTATCAGAGACAGGATCGTTACCGGTTCGCCGCCAGGTGCTTACCATGTTTGATACCGATAAATAGCGTCAGTATACCAAATACAAGCAGACCTCCAAGCACCATCATTACCGTACTTGTCGTCATCGGACTCATGAACGTACCGCTAGCGATAATGGCAAACAGCACACCGAATACGCCAATGGTCTTCGATCGATTGAATTCCATACCGGATCGTGGACGGATCTGAAAATAAACATTGAGCCATATCCCAGTTTGTGGGAATGCACTCAGCACTTTTGCTGGAGCGTGTCGTGATCGTCGACATCCACCTGACCACGCCCCTACTTGCGCTGTCCATCACTGTTTCGACCAAGATGACTGTCATCATTCAGTGAGCGCTGCTGTGCTGTAAATGCTGGAAAAATGTCCTCAATACCGTCGTGTTTCTGCACCTTGCCGACCGAAACGATGTCAAGCATACAACCTCGTCGGCACCCTGAAATAATCCTGACAGACAGCCAGGCGACGAAAAAACCAACAACAGGGGTACACCCTGGTAGTCCGACAGCGTCCTACTCAACCTCCGTAGAGCCAGAGAGAAGGTTGGACAGTCCGTCATGTGAGCGAGGGCCAGTATATGGTTCCCGCCCAAAGAGCGACTGCCAACAGGAAGAGAAGTGCGTCCCATTAGTGCTCTCCGACCATGAATGGGTAGAAAACCGTCCAAATAATCACTTATGTTGACCATTTGTGGTGTCACCATTGGATACTGACTTGCATCAGCAAGTACAGCGTTTCATGACACAACTCAACGACCAGCTCAGGCGACGATCGGCTGTGGGGCTCATCCGACTATTGCACCCATACTAACCGATATGAGCAACAGTGTCTAGTCTTCCTGCTGATGTCTACTCGTTGGTGTACACCGTCTCCATCACTTCCCATGGGAATGCCGGCAGGCAATTGCGGCCAAACCGTTCATATGATTCATTGCTGTAGCGCCGTCTCGTGGCGCCCACCGGGGCTCACCCGGGGCAGACATCCGAGTCCGACGCTTTATCAGTACTACCTTAGCGGACGACACCAACCCAATGCTATCCCGGACAACTCATGCGGTGAGCACGGTGGGCCCACATTACAGCTCTCCTGCCGACTGTCTCCAATCGCTATACATCGCTGATCGGCAGCGCTCAATCGGTATCCTATTCATGTCCGACAGGGACGGTTACAGGTCGCTGTCAGCTGCCAGCTCGCGCAGGCGATCGACCCGGTCACGGATCTCCTCAATCTCTCCTGATTCGCGTTTGTCGTCGACGTGGCTGTACATCAGCCCCATGCGGTGGATACTCCGCAGTGGCTCTTCGTTTCGGTCGAGGAACTGCCAGTAGAGGGCATTGAACGGACAGGCTTCCTCGCCAACGTTCGCCGACGAGTCGTATCGACAGTCCTCGCAGTAATTGGACATCCGATCAATGTAGTTGGCCGAGGAGACGTATGGTTTCGTTGCGAAGACCCCGTGGCCGTACTGCCCCATTTCGATTACGTTCGGCGTCGTGACCCAGTGGTATGCGTCGACATAAGTGGCGTGAAACCACTCGTTGAGTTCTTGTGGCTCAACGCCCCACAGCGTCGCAAAGTTCGCCAAGATCATCAGCCGCTGGATGTGGTGGGAGTACCCACGTGCGTGGACATCCCCGACGGTCTCGGCGAGACAGTGCATGTCCGTCTCGTCCGACCAGTACAACGTCGGTAGCGAGTGTGTTGCATTCAACTGGTTTGCAGTCGCCAGTTCAGGCATTGTGTGTCGGTAGATGTGCCGCATGAATTCCCGCCAGCCGAGTATCTGCCTAACATAGCCCTCCGCTGATGGGAGGTCGACCTCGTCGCTGTGGTAGGCATCAGTAACGGCTTCGATCACTTCCAGGGGGTGTAGTAGGCCGATGTTCACTGAGGCACCCAGCAACGAGTGTGCCATCGCCCAGTCCGCGCTGCGCATCGCGTCCTGGTAGGGTCCGAACACCGGCAAACGGTGGGTGACGAAATGGTTTAGATAGTCTCGGGCCTGCTGGCGGGTCACCGGCCAGTGAAATCCTTCCGGACTGCCCCAGGTGTCGAAGGCAGACGAGACCCATGCAGCCGTCTCCTCGGTCAGAGCATCGGATTCGGGCGTGGGGACTGACGGAGCTTCCCACTCCTCGGGCGGGAATTCGCGGTTCTCCGTGTCGTAGTTCCACTCGCCGCCGATTGGGTCGTCGCCGTCCATCAACACTCCTGTCTGTTTTCGCATCCACCGGTAGAAGCGCTCGTGTCTGAATTCCCTGTCGCCGTTGATCCATTCGTCGAAGGCCTGGCGTGTGCTGACGAATAGTTCGTTCTCGACGACCCGCAGATCGCCTCCGACCTCGGCGACGAGATCACGGAACTGGCGCTCGGAACCGTGGCTCGGTGATCGCATCGTCACCAGCGTGGTGTCTGGGTTGTCTGCGAAGAACGTCTCGAAAGCGTCGGCGAACGTATCTGTCTGAATGTACGTTACGTCGTAGCCGGCCTCACGCAGCCGGTCGCGGGCGTGTCGCATGGCGGCGAACACCAGTGTGAGTTTGTGATGGTGATAGGGCATCCGGCGGGCGAAGTCGTGGGCCTCGATGAGCAGCACTTGACTTTCTTCGGGCGCGCGAGCCAGTGGCCCACACTGCTCGGTGAGGTGCGTGCCAAGAAGCCAGGGCACGTCGTCTGCTCCGATTGTGTACTCGGGAGGTGTGCCGACTGTCGGCTGGCGCATACTATCATCACGGGCTGAACATGCATAATTCCCCGTCGCCTCTCGCTGAGATGCCTAATATCGACTCTACGACCCGTTTTCCGGTGTTCCGACATTTCGACGGTCTCGATGTCCATCCGTGTAAAGCGCTCTTTTCGAAGTATCTCGTCCGAACGGTTCGGACGATGCATGATTTGAGCTATAGACAGTATTACAATATAATATATTAATATATATTTATACTAGCATTTATAGTATTTTGCGATGATTTCTTGTATGTACCATGGTGTGGCGACGGAAAGAAACTGTACACCACGCACGGATCTGAACTGTGGCAGAAGTAGTCACTACTGTTGGTCGTCCGGAGGACCATGGTATAACGACTTATGAAAACGATCCCATCACAACGAATCGGCGCATGCATCGCTTTGCTAATTACTGCCTTCGGAAGCTCTGGGTCAGTGCCCACAACGCCTGAAGACGTATCTATCGTCAGATCTGCAGGTAAATGTAACTGTGGGGATAATTGTGATTGTGGTGGCGATTGTGGCGGCAACTGTACCTGCTGAGTGCGTTGATAGGTCGATTGAATCGGTATGGTAGCTCAACGCCCTTCCACCATTAGTCAAAGATAATGTAGATATTTCCATCTCTCTATTTTATCTTGAATGTTTCTTTCTCTAGTCGCTCGTATGATATCTTATTAACAATCAATAAACATCTAAACATTAAATTTAAAAAGAACCGCTGTATTGCGGTTCGGGTTGGACCATTAGCACGCACCATGCAGAGAGGACAGTACCCTGCATGATGGCCTGTCAAAGCGTGGGCGATTATCTAAATGATACCGCCCATCTATCGTATCAGTAGATTATATAAAAATATGTTGATTTATTCCTATAATAATTATTGATAAATTAATATACTAGTTAACATCGGATTTCATATAGCATTTTGGGGACAGCTATCGAGGAGACCTCTTATTCGAAACTGCCCCTCCACCGTTATTACCATATTGATATGATTTCTATATTATAACTCACCGTAAATATACACTATTCATCATACTAGAGATCGAGTCAGTTTCGGATGTTACTCTAGTGAGTGTCGTTTGAATACTCTCTGAATCGTCTGGTTTAACTCCAATTACTGCCGTTTGTTGTAGGGTACGGGAAAGAGCGACTGAACGATCGTCAGTAGAAATGATCTTTCTGCCACTGTGTTCATTTCCGATTTGTCTATCTAAATCGATAATACCAAACTGAGCAGCAACAAACTGCAGCCATGGTATAAGACTGACATCTTGCTTGTGTTTGTTAGGGATATTGAGTGGCCAGCCCTCACAGTCATTCAGAGAGAAATCAGTTGTATTTGTGACTGTCTTCAAAATATCACGAAGCCACGACTCTCTACTGATTCTAAGTGGATGATCCTCATCCTGTGATACCGTCGATGAATCTGGTGTCCACTCTGGTTCGAGATGTGCAGTCCACTTCCGTCGTCCTTCAACAGTGTGCGGTTCAATGATTGCGAGGGCTGCCAGCTCGTCGATGTACCGATCATAGGACGACGAAGAGATACCAGCACGTTCGCAGATCTCATTTCGCCCGATCGGTATATCGGTCTGTAGGAGAACTTGTACAACCTTCGTTGCAGATGGTGCAAGCGACGGTAGAAGACGATCTGCGGGTAAGTGAGCCAGCCCGTACGCTATCTCTGATACAGAGAGTGGTTCGGTTTTTGCTGTTTGCGAACAGTGCAGTAGTGCTTCAGCGACATCAAATGGCGAGACCGATCCCGGCTGTTCTGATGTGGAGAGACAGGCTGTTAACACTCGGATACAGCGCTCCAGTGGTCGGCGGTCATGAATACCTCGCTCAAGTAGATCGGCTCGATCGGTGACGTATCCCTTTTGATCAGCAAAATGAGCGACTGTGGCTTTGATCGTAGGATACGTCATTCCGGACATGACAGGAATTTCGAGTAATGGTGCCTTTTCGTTCCCCTCTTGAACTTCCTCACGAATCGTAGCTGCGCGAGATTGAATTGCTTGGTAGACGTCAGTTCTGAATTCGGTTGCGTCAGGACCTGAAACGACCCATGAAACCGTACAACGGGCGTATGGAGCTGTGACATCGATATTGTAGTCGAGACGAGATTCTAGCTTCTGGTCGCGGTCTTCAAGAACTTCCCGGTAACCCGAATGTACGCCGATATCAGACTCGTAGACGGTGTGTTTGGGTACTGTATGACCGAAGAACTTCAGAAAAGACTGGTAGCGTTGGTTGCCGCGCTGGAGTTGTTCAGTGTCGGGAATTCGGAGCTGGATCGTCACATCGAAGCCAGCTGCATCGTATAGCTGTGTTGTTGAGGCAAACAAGCCGTGCAAATCACGGAAGAGATCGCTGTACTCTTCGGTCTTATTTGATCTCAGAACGTTCGGAAGCTGCTTGAGACAAATATTTCGTATCTTTCGATACCGGTCTTTGAATTGACTGTATTCGTGTTCATTCTTTCCAAACCAGCCGATTTGTGCACCTTTCACGAGAATACGGTCTACGTTTTCCTTGAATTCGTCGTAGAGATTTTCGAACCTCTTACCGAGTGCATCTGGTGTCAGCAGTCGTGAAAATGCATGATCGGAGAGTAAAGTTGCTGTACAGCGGGCCAGTGTGGGGAGTGGACCTCCCCACTGGACGACAGCCTGTACGTCATCTTCAAAGCAGGAGAGATACGTCATCCGACCGTCGTCGAACGGTTCTATCTTGTGATCAACGAGTGTGACACCATCAGACCGCTGGGCTGCACTAAGACGTTGGTGCATTCCACGGCTGTCGAGTGTATTTGTAGGTCCGTCTAACCATGCTGTATACCCATTCGTATCTGCACTGCCTGTCTCAGCCAACCACGCTTCAGCGGTTGATGGACCTTTGTCCTCTCTGTCATGTTGCTGAGTGCAGTACACTCTACTTGTGGAATCGTGAGGGGTTGGCACAAAGTCCTGATCGAGCGTTGATTGATGAGGCGAACGGAGGGTGTAATTATCCACGATGTAGTCTTGAGCAATTTCTCCAGCTGCTGTTAATGAGACGCGATTGTGTGTCCGTCCCAATGAGTCAACGGCGACGAGCCCCGCAGCGGTGAGATCACCAAGATAGTTCGAAATAGTCGATTCAGCCAGATCTATCCCCGGATCTTCGACAAGCATGCGCTGTTCTCGATATCCGTCATCAGGGAGCGAAGCGAGGAGTCGTACACGCCCACCCTGTTCGTCGAGATTAGCGAGAGCGGTGAATGCAGTGGTGCGTATCTCAATTTCATCAGCGTTGGCACTGAGTTTTTTTTGCTGACTGGGAATCCCGTGCTCAGCAAAGTCGAACTCGCTGAGATGCTCGTCAACCCACTCCAGATGGTGACGGCGAAGATCACGCAGGAGGCGGGGTGAGGAGAGAACGAGCGCAACATCGAACACTTCTCCTAGAGCAGCAAGCGTCGCAAGCGATGTTGCGGCTGTCCGTTGGTCGCTCACGTTGTCCCATGCTTGAGCGTCAAGCGTGACCCAGACGGTATTGGGTGTAGGATCTTGACGATGAATCGCAAGTGGGCCACGGGTAAGAGCGTCAATATCTCGAGTAAATGGACCGCTTCCAGTCCCGAATTGTGTCAGGAATCGTTTAAGATCGTCGTGGTGGTTTTGATGATGTTCGGGGAGTTTATCGCGCTCTGCTGGCTCAAACTTCAAAGCATACTCCGTGAGCGCGCTCGCGTAATGGGTAGCGAGTGCGTCAGCCCCATGCACCTCACAGAGATATTCGTAGACAAATGGACCTGGCCGGCGTGTCTCGATAATATTTGTGCCATAGGCATCATCGTAGCGTGCAGCGAGCGTTCGTAGTGAGGCAGCCGTGGTTGGAAGTAGGTTTTCAAGCAGCTCTGGAAGCCACTTGCTGACTTGTGGCGGGATACGGTTGATAGCCGCTGCAGGAATACTGCGCTGTGTGGTCTGCCCGGGGAGCACAGGCCGAATACCACACTCATTGGGTAAACCCACCAACTGTGGATTGGTCATGGTTAGGTCCCCACAGCGGTTGCCCTACCCAGCGGGGTCTGGAGCTGCCTGTCGTAGTGATTCCTGTAACAATCACCGTTTCTGAACCCTCCAGAAACGAGTTTACTATTGTGATCTAGACGACTCACAATAGTAAACTGCATCGTGCTTCTGTCAGCTCCAACCGTCAGTACACCGGACTCAGTGGTGTCTGCTAGTAGCGGTGTGACTGAGTTAGTGGATAATTCTTCCCTTCTATTTTTTATCTTATCTACGTAGTCAATTGTACAAAATAAATATTCGTATAGTATCCGATTGGCTATGGCTCCCAACGCACGATGATTGTCAGTGCGATACTGGTCGGCTGAATTACTCTTCGTGTCGCGACGTCGTCTCTTCTGATTCATGTATGTCTATTGGAATTTTTGATCGTTCCCGAGAATGCTCTGTAGATCCAGATGAACTGGATCTAATAAGCTCTGTCATTTGGCCCAAACGACTAAGTTGACGGAGCAGAAATCGCTGAGTGATAGGGATCCACTGGGGAAATTGGGTGCCTTATCACCCTTCAAACTCCGGAGGGCATTCTTTCATTTTTACCTACATTTTGAGTAACTTCTCCGTGATTTTGTCTCTTTGAAGCCATCTCGTCTGAGGTATTATAAAAACATGGGACTGTACACCGATTTGCTAGTCATGCGCTTGACAGTCTCTATCCTGTGATTTATTGATTATCTCCTTCAGCACACCCTTATATTATCTTAATGCCAACAACTTGTTGGTGTTTCGTCCAGACATGTATACACGTCTGTGCCTACACGATTGCACAATAATAACATCGACTCTGTACTATCTGGTAGAATTTCACGGTAGACACAACGACTGAATAGGGTTGTGATCTATTGGATAATTCAGAGCCAGTGGCCATACAGCATAGAGTAGAGCTTCGTGCTTTCCCAACTGGTTCGAAATAGTGTGATGGATCCTCGGTCAATCAATAATCAATTGTTCAATTTGTTCACGATGCGGACCGTCACCGTCGACATGACCAGGCCGAATGTAGTACGTGACACCGAGCTTCTCGACGACGAGTTCTTCGCTCTCATCGTCGAATTGAACATCAAGTCCGTATTGGGTGAGACGATCTTGCAATGTAGTTAGATCGGCAGTGAATGTGTTATTCACGCCATTTTTGTCACTGTCTATAGACTGGCTGATATCTGTTGTGTCGCTATTCGCAGTAGTCTCGCTGGCTACTGAAACATCAATCGATGGCTGTGCTATACTTACTACCATCTGCCCGCGTATTACGAGTAATTCATCTCGTGAGCCGGTAGTCTGATCGTCCGTCGCAGTGGCCATCGGACAGTCGTCGACTCCTGTGAGTGTTATATTTAGATGTTGATCATAGCCTGCAAGTGTGCCATGAACCGCCTCTCCGGTTTTCACCATTACTGTTACTTCATTGCCAATAGTAATATCGAGAATATCGAACGGCGTAATAGGCATTGAATCGCTCATAGTTATCAAAGTAGCAAATTTTGACATAAAACTATCGACTGACAAATGTTGTTAGTAGCACTGGTCAATTGACTACTATATCATATTATGATCTCAGAGGCGGTGGTAATGTCATTTGGTTGGATTTATAGGAATTCATGGATTACGGGATGAAAATGCTAGGGATGTAATCGCCTTCCTCCAACTCGTCGGCTGAGGACACTGGTAGATAGTACAAAACGGGAGTGACAAATTGGATTGGAAAGAAAAGAGTCGAGACTCATTTTCAGTAGCAGGAAATCTGATTGTTGAATAATATTATTTGTTAACAACACAAGATTATTTTTTATACTCCGGTATTGATTTAGACTGTGTTGTTAACAACGATGCATTCTATCGATACTAGCGAAATCAATTCTGCTTATGATGAACAGGATGGATACGAAGGTCAGTATCCACCGGATTGGAAAGCTCGTAAAGAAATTATTCACAAACGTAATGACTACGCGTGCACGGAATGTGGGGCTCAGGTAGAAGACCAGAAAAAACTACATACGCATCACATCCAGAGTCTTCCTGATGGTGGTTCAAATCGACTTTCGAATCTCACCTCCGTCTGCGTAGATTGTTACGATAGGCAGCATGCGGACAATCGACATAACCACGATGTCAGGCAAGAGTTGGAAGGTACGAGTCAGTCGTTTGGCGAACTGGGGTGGTGGCTCTATCGATTGATGTATTACAGCATTGGGGGGATGGGTATCTTCATTCTTCATATCGTTGGCTTCTACGTGCTGTTAACGCAACCTGTTGAGGAGTCTGTCTGGATGGCGGGTGGTGGCTACGTTGTGCTTCTCACGATTGCGGTGGGCCTCTATCCAGAGTCGATCGCTGTTCTGTACGGTGTTGCCGGAATTATTATGGCTGCGATCATGCAGATCGTGGCGGTAAACGAAATCGGTACTATAAGCGCAAATATCATAGTCCTCAGCACGTGGCTCCCTGCCCTGCTCGCTTGTGGTTGGTGGTGGCGACAGCGATGAATAATATCCACATTGAGTGGACAGACGACAAATATCGAACTTCAGTGCCATCGGATGATATTATCACGCATATAATTGATTTCTGTTATTAACTCCAATCATCTGGAAGTTTATATTAGTTGAAAGCAGTGGTGTATTGCGCTCTTAGCTATTCATAGATGGAACAAATAACCATATGATGTTTGAGGGGTATTATATACGATACTGTCGTTAGCAGATAATATGTCGGCGACACTGTCAGACGACAGCGAACCAGGCATTGCATCCGAATTGACCGCGTTCCAACAGCGGATCCTCGCGATTCTCTCAGAAGAGAAACGCTATGGGCTGGCAGTTAAGCGTGAACTTGAGGAATACTACGGTGAGGAAATCAACCATGGACGGCTCTACCCGAATCTCGATGACCTCGTTGAGATGGGTCTCGTCGAAAAAAGCGCACTCGATAAACGGACAAATGAATATGCACTGACCGAGGCTGGCCACGATGCCATTGTGACACAACTCTCGTGGGTCTTCTCGTGGTTTGTGACATCAGATGAACGCGCTGCAGAGGTTGAAGCCCTCGTCGACAACGTCCAATAGCTGGACATCTTTCTTTTGTAGGCCATAGATTGATATGTTGTGTAGTACCCTTCGCGTAGTGAAAATGTTGTAAATTATCGATGAATATTGGGATTTATCGAATGAATATCCATATAATATTCACATTCTTATAAATAACCACAATACTTTTTTGGTACAATAATACATTACTGAATATGGGTTGGACAATGAAAAACAGAACCGATTATGTGAAATACAAGCTTTTGGGAGAGCACATATCTTTAATTGATAGAAGTGGTGTCATTATCGAACACACAGTCGTGCCTGATCATGGGGACACTAGTGGTCGCAGGAATTGTGTGTCTCACCGGCAGTCAGAAGATGGGGCTACCAAATAATGATGGCAGAAAAGAACACTGATGGGTCAGACAACGGATGCCAGCCTACTCTTGATAATGAGGTAGAATGGCAGGCCATCGTACACCGATCGTTCGAGCCAGAGGAGGATGTCGATATCGTAATGGAGATTGTTGAGGCTGTTGCCGCCGCCGAGGGTGTCGAAACTACGTCACTCGGCACTTCCTTGTTCAGTGTCGTCAACATCACTGCTATTCGGGCCGTGTTCTTTGATCAGACAGTTCTGGGGCAACAACGCTACTGTACCGGACAAATACATTTTCAGTACCGTGGATTTCGTGTGACTATATCTGGTGATGGACTGGTTACTGTTGCAGAACCGGTCTGTCGAGACAGACCTAGGTAGGTTAGTGGTGAGTCTCACTAGAGGTCGAAACCTCTCCTTGGTTATTGGTGTGAACCACCTTTCGCTTGTATCATCGCGTCTAGCCGATAGTACTAATTGGAAGAATATGATCTGTTTCGTTGTTCAGCTCTATCCTAGATTCATTTATTTCATATGAATTGGCTATTATCGAATGAATTCTTTTACTTGGTGGTACGTTGAATCTCGGCCCGCAACTAACACGATCTCATCGTACGCTGGCGCATACACTGTCATCTCACGTCCCTTTTTTGAATAGCTAGTTCCAACTGGCTCAATAAGTTCCCCTTTCTCCAGTTTTTGGAGATGGTAGTGGACGTTCTGTAAAGATGTATCAATCTCATCACGAATCTCACTGGGTAGTGAGGGTTGTTCATAGATGATAGATAGGACTGTTCGTGTTGTCTCGGATGTTAGCGTTTCGAGTGCCACATCCGCTTCGGCGCTGTTGAGTTCGAGAATACGAGACTCGGTCGAGAGGTCCCGTGATCCCTCACGCTGCGGCAGTAAAGCCATTGTCTACGTCTTCAACGCTATTCCCATTGATATTGTGATGCCTCAAACTGTGGTTGTATCTGAAATCGGGTTAGATACAGTTATTCCTCCTATTAATGGTGAGAGTGTTTTTTGCTTCTCAATATCTGTTTCATGGATGAAAATATGAACGGATAGAACATCTATATGATAAGGGAATGAAGTATAGTTTGTATTTATTCTTTGTATATGTGTGGTTCCACATATGTGTTCTGAAGTCCATTTAGTGCGGTATCTGCCCATGTACAGGCATCACCAATGTGTAGGCCATCCTGTAATATCTGAATAACTTCCAAAGATAAGCATGATATTTTAAGTATTTGTCCTACGTATGACCCATATATGTCAGGGGCACGACTTGGTCGACGAGCAGTACTACAAGCAGCGGCAGCAGTTAGCATAGGAACTACACAGTTGGGAACCGCTCAAGCATCTGACGGGTCCAATAATGCATGTACCCGTCAAGATAACGGTACACCAACACAAACAATCAATCCTCCCGCAGATAGTCCACCTAACGGTGGGGAGGATTCTACACTTACATCGCTTGAAGTGGAAATTCCTCCACTGAATCAATCGCTTGCGGTCACAGCTGTCGATAGCAAGACAACCGGACCAACAGCGCTCATCGTTGGAGGTATTCACGGTGACGAAGTGGCTGGCTATCGCGCTGCTACGCAACTTTTGGATTGGAGTCCAACTGCCGGTCAGTTGGCGATACTGCCAAAGGCGAATCCGGGTGCCATTGCCCGCGGATCTCGGTCAACAGAGTATGGAAATCTGAACCGGCACTTTCCCACGAAGCGTACCCCGTCATCACCGGTGGCACGCGCAGTGTGGAACGTTATCGAGCGAGTTGACCCAGACATACTTCTCACTCTGCACGAGTCAAGAGGGATCTACAAGGAGGATTCTTCGGGGGTCGGCCAGACCGTTTTTCACTCGCCGACCGAGGTTGCTCACGATGCTGCTCGCATGGGAGTTCGTCGGGCAAATCGAACAATCGGAAGCCAAAGACTCAAACTAAAAACAGGCCACATTAGTCACCCAAGTATTGCTCCAACAGGTCTCCTCGCCGAAAAAACGGCATACGACGTTGAAATCCCCTCATTTATTATTGAAACGTACGAAGGAGTAAATCTTAATGCTCGTATCAGCTGGCAGAAGGCGATTGTTCGTGGAGTATTAGATTACTTCGATCTCACCGACTAAGTCATCATTGCTAGTGTCGGTGCTTTGTAAGATGAAATCGGTAGAAAGAGAGAGAAAATAGCAGCTCCCCTCGAGCGTAGTTAGATATAAGATGAAAGAAGATGCCCGGTTATGCCTTCCCCCACATTCTGCGGTCCACATCGGTTTGTAGCAACTCTTCCGCCACAGTGATGAGCTCCCAGTGCCCCGTAAGTCTCACTCATGATGCAGCCCGCATTGGATTGTTGGTCATGATAGTTTAAGACTTACAGGGATCATGCAAGTGTCTCCGGTAGATTAGTTATCCGATAGTACACTTACAATATACTTGTTCGACAACCAACGTTATTTCTATATCTTAGGTTAATAGACCTACTCGGTGCTAAGATCTGTATTTTCATAATATAATTTTTTATATGGTATTCCAGTATTAGCTATTATTAGATCAAACTATTTTTCTGATATGATGCACTGGGGGAAGTCCGAATACAGTGTATATACAGTGGGTGCTGACCCCTTCCAATTGATCTCTTCTCATAGCTTTCCCGTGATATTCCCCCCCCCTCTGCATTTTTGTACGATGAAAACATGTTGGAAGCTTTCGAGGAGGAAACCTTGCTTTAGAATAGAAGAATGCGAAACACTGGCAACAATCGCAAACCACGCTCGCATTCGTTAGTATATGAAATTAGATCATATATTTGCTCTCTATTGTAGGTACCTCTGCCTACAGCTGGTGGGGAGATCGATACGTAAACTCTTCTATAAATGATCTCGACGCTGCCTCTAGTGTCAAAGTACGATGCGATGACGATAGTATCTTGATCATGGACTCTAGACACTATTTAGCCAATATCCATGACAGATGATGTTAATTCGCCACAACGTCTTGGACAGTTACAAAATGCAATTGAAGATATGTCACAAGAACAACTAGCATCGATTAATTCGAAAATTCGATTTTGGTATTTGTCTACTACTGCTCACGTATTTCGTGTAGAGGAAAAAGAAACGTTCTGCGGTCGTCAAATAGATCTGAGTGCTGGAAGAATTGTAACGCAGCAATCAAATAATGGGGCAGAGACCATTTCACCTCAAATAGAAGATATTTGTGAGAAATGTTTCAATCGAGTGCTTCAGATATACGAACAGAATGGACAAAAACTGGTTTCGACTGAGTCACAGAGTCATGAAGAAAATCAGTTGCAGACTACATCTGAAATCACGAAAACAGTAACAAGACACCTTGAAAGTGAAGATTTCCATGCGACAGTAGATATTACGATTGAAGGGAAGGATGAGTTGGCACTCAAAAAAGCTCAGGAGATCGAGGAATCCGTACAGGAAATACTTGGATATAAGTAATTATAATGCAGTGATGTAGAATGAATATCCGATAACAGCTATATTTTATATAGGCATTAGATTATTGTCAGATGTTACACTCTCTGACTGGCACTATATGTTGTTGAAATATAAGCTATGAGACTAATTGGAAATTTTTATATTGTATCTTCATGAGATACATGAGTACGGGGAAGCAGAATAAAATATCAATCGGGAATTACAATACGTTATCATGTATATGGCGCCCAAAGAAGTGTCAGATGTAGATGTTTAAATAACTACGTGAGTGGTTGGATGGCATCAATAAGGATCTACTCCCTGACATTAACAGACATGGTCAATTGGGCCACATCATGTATAATGTTATCCTGATATATTTATTCTCCCCCTGATAACATAAAAATGTCAAGAAAAATTCAGATTTCGTTGACGGCAATGTTGATTCTCGCCCTTGTCGGTGGTGGATTTGGTGCTGCAGCAGCTAAGCAGTGTGACACCGATGACGGTGGTAATACCACAGTGATCAATGACGACGATGTTGTTGATGTTGATAACGCTCTCAACGACATCAACTCCAACGTTCTAGGAATCACGAATCAGGACAGTCCTGTGGACATCGCCTCATCTTAGAGGAAATTCAATAATTTTTGCTGTATTACATAACTCTGAATAGTGTCTTCTTTTTGAATATATAACGATATTAAAATGGCAGAAAATCTATGACATAGTAACCATCCTTAAAATGATATTATACAAATATGAATTTTCTCTATATGAGCTCAATCGTTCGTCAGTCACATACGGTCTATTATTAGCAGATATATCAAAAATATATTCTTTGTGAGGGATGGAAAACGGGCGTTTTTGACACTCTATATGATTCATCTGCCGATATCATTTTTCACAATGCAATTCTATCTGAGTTTCAGTAATTATAAAATATCTTTTGATTCTTACACGCACCAAAATCTTTATAGTGGCTCCATCCATGGAATCTGATGTTGGGATGGACGAATACATTGGAACACACTAATATAATATATCTGATCATAATCCACCTCATCGGTGTCAGAACAAACATCATATAGAGGATTGGAATAGATACAGTTGGATATATTATATTTTCCAATGTAGAATATCCCCACATAACCAAAGGATGACCCGAAATTTCCAAATCGCACTGACTGTAGTACTACTCGTGGCTCTCATCGGTGGCGGTGCTGGCGCAGCAGCAGCCGGCACATCCGATGTTTCCAGTACCACTGACAACGTCGTCGTCGTCAACGATGATGATCTCGTAGATGTCGATGACAGCATTAATGACATCAACTCCAACGTTCTGGGGATCGCAAATCAGGATAGTCCTGTCGAGCTGCTCTGATCGGCGTATAGAATCACAAAGGATTCTCCCGGATCCTTAACGCGATAAGATAAGTTGGAGACCGTCACTGACGTTGGAAACTCATCTATTGTCAACTAAGTATCTTCCTTAGTAGATAACCTACATCTACGTCTTTTTTATGCCGGTGTCAAAAATCACGCTCGATGACTATGCTGGACATTAACCTATACTATGAAGTGTAGCTTGACCGTCGCTTGCACAATTGAGTGCTCATCCATCTCGCTATTCGTATTACGATCGAAGCTCCCAAGGCTAGGATCTCTGTTCGATTTGTAGATATAGTCCCACTCATCGAGCCGATCACATCTTCCGCTACACTGAAACCACAACATGTGGACTGAACTACGATGTATAATACCAATTGTGAGATTACGTCATAGCAAGCGAACAGCAACGCAGGGTGAATACCATTTGTCACCTCAATTATGTGGAGAGTCTGTCTTCGAATCGATAGTCGATAATATATTACGAGACAGGAACGTTCTTGATACTGATCTCGAATGTCGCGAGTCTGGCTACTAACCAGAATACTTGCGTTCTGGTGCTAGACACAACCCGCCGGAAACTGAGTGTGAAACCTGTACGGACAACGACCTCCGGTTGGGATGGAACCACAGCAACTGATTTAGTAGCCGAACCCTTCGTACGGGGAACTTCCATGACCCCATGTCAGGGTGTGTCAATGAACAAGTACTTATAGGATGCTCGTCAACGAATTATCAATGGTATTGTGAAGGTACAATTGTATGGTTATAATATGTACCCAGGTCATTTCTAGAATATTATAAGAAATTAAGTATTACGACTGTACGTTTGTAACTATCTCGGAGTATATTTATACAAATGGCGTAATCGGTTCTGGAATTACATCCAGAATATCATAGTATAATTAGTTAACACCATAGTCAGTACCGAAATCGAATAAAGTTGATAAATTGCTGTAATAACGCCTCTAAGAATACAGTGAATCAAGACGAATTATCCGACGGTTTCATACGTCGATGAATTATTCCAACGCTTCGGGCTACTTCTTCTCTCGGTCTCCTTCTATTCGTACACACTACAGCTTTCAGGCTCTAATGACCACTCCGTTATTATAACCGAATATCGATTGAATAGGTGACTTCAAGAGACGAAATTAAAGAATTTCATCAAGTGTATCGATTGGATCTGATCCGTTTTCTTGTTCAGAATGAGTCGCCTCTTCCACTTGCTCAGCTGTATCAAGAACAAGAGTAACGTTTTCTCCGTGCTCGAATACCATCGGTGGATCTTGTACACGGAATAGGCACACGTCGCCGCCAGCGTCTATAACGCTTGCCTGACATTTCTGACCATCAACTATCGACTCAATATAGTTGATCTGCTCACGGAGTGATGCCAGCGATGTGTTGATCGATGCTGTCTGTATTTCCGCTGTGCGAGTAGTATCGTCACTATTACCGTCATCAACACCAGCTGGATCGCCATTTGGAAGAGACCGTCGCCACGATCCATCGGGTGATTCAGCCGGCAGGAGTCGCTCTTGGATCACCTCGACGTCGAGCCCTTCGGCTGCAAAGTCGATCGTGCCCGTCCGCACAGGCAGCGGCAGCGAGAGCTCGTACTCACTCGGGGTAGGCTCGTCGTGGTAAGCTGTCGCGCGCTGGCGGATGTGTTGGGCTGCATCCGGATCGATTTCGGCCGGCGCAACCCAGTTCGTGCCGTCATAGAGAGTGTAGACCAGATCGTCGTCGATCGACCAGACGAAGCTGTCGGGGAGATGGATCCCCTCCGCCTCTGGCGTGGGTCGCTCTGCGAGCACCACCTGCACCGGAGCGAGCGCCTCGACGACCGTTGCGAGGGTTTCGGGGTCGGGATAGTTGTGCCACGGGAACGATTGGACCATGCATTGAGCGGCAGTAATCGGCGTGGCCACCCCACGCGTGAGCCGAAGAACGGCTGCCTCCGGATCGTCCGCGAGTGCCTCGAACAGCTGTCCGGCGGGGCCTTGCACGGGGGCGTCCGGCTCCGCGATCGCAACCGTGCCCGGCGTGAGTACCTTCTCCGGCGGGGCGTCTGGCAGGCGGGTCACGTTCGGAATCGAGTAGCCCAGCTGTTCACATAGCGTTGCGGTCCGCCCGGTGACGGTGATCGGAAACGGCGATCCGAGTCGCTTGCCGAGATGGCCCAGCAGATACGCGGCGTGGATTCCTGTTGGCTCGTCCGCCGTGACGAGTACCGTCGCGTCCTCACGCGCGCGCTCGCAGACGATCGAGAGCGTCTCGGTCAGCGCGGGGGCGAACGGATCGGCCGTGGCACCCGAGAGCACCAGCGAATCGATCGCCACCGGGAGATCGAGGCCGATACCAGAATAGCCCGCCGCCCGCCTGATCGTACACTCATCCGCAACGAACAACGTATGTGCATCTGTCCCGTCAGGAATCTCGAGGAGGAAGCCCGCCGCGCCTGGTGCGTGACCAACCGGCAGCGGGTGCAGCTGCATCCCACGGACGAGTTGGGTCCAGGTATCGACTGAGACGAGTTGTTCGAGAATAGCGTCGGAGTACTCGATATCGCGCAGGGGAGCACTGCACGCTTCGGCGAGGATCGTTGCGGTATCGGGCGCGGCATAGATCGGTGTCTCCTCGCGTACGTTCTCACCGAGCGTACAGTAGTACTCCGGATGGGCGTTATTGACGATGATTCCCGCCAGATACTCACCACGGGACTCATCCAGCAGCTCGTCAACGGAAACGCCGCGACCAGAATTCACCAGCAAACACGCTACTCGGTTGGGACATAACCCCTCAAATCGTAAGAGGAGAGATTCGCCACCAACATCCGGGTTGGCACGCTGATAATGCAGCCTCATCTACTTCAAGTATTGGACCAAAAATATATAATGATATCCCATAGATAAGTGGAATGTAATTTTGTATCGGTAATGAATATGAAGTGTATATATAAGGAATATAGATGATAGTTCAGAAAATCGTTATAATCTCTATTGATACCGTATCTATATCTATGAATTAGACGTTAGCTGTGTCCAAAAGCTGAAATGTAATCACACCATCGATCTTTGAAGATGTAACTATATTGGCTCGATATTCTTCACACGGTATTATTGGTTCACAGCTACCGTCGAAACACGTTATAGATAGTATCAGAATATAATATAAATATATATCAAAGTTGGGGAACATTAAGGTTACTACCACACCATGGTTGGTAACATATGGGGACGTATATTGTCCGCAGAGGGAATTCACTACAGTCGGTGTTGAATAGTACGTCGAGGGGTGATGCCGTGGTCGTGACGGACGGATACGATGCAACGAACGATTCGTGGCCGGTGACGATCGATACGGAGGTTCGCATCGAATCAAATCCCCACAACCGGATCGCCGTTCCTAGCGAAAAACAAGCCTCGTTCATTCTCGATCTGAACGGATCGAACCGGCCGCCAGGTATTACCTTGGTGAATATGTACGTCGATGCGAACGGTGCCGATTCGGCCTTTCGAGTCCAGAACGCTCGGTTTTGCAACTTCGTCGGCTGTCTCGCAGAAAATGCATCCGAGTGCGGATATCTGGTGCTCGATCACGACCATCCACCGAACAGTAACCGGTTTTTCTACTGTGACGCGCACTCGAATCAAGGCGACGGATTCTTCATCGACGATCGCGCGCACAGCACAACGTTCGTTGGCTGTCGGGCGGTCGGGAACGACGGTCGGGGGGTCTGGTCACAGAATAATTACGCGAGTTCGTGGATCGGGGGCGGATTAGAGCGCAACGGCGATCAGGGTGCCTATATCGACGGGAGTGAGGTGTTCACCCTCTCGGAGGCCTATATCGAGGGGAACGCCCAGAATACCTCTGATCAGGTCCTCTTTGCCAAGGCACAGACGGCGACGCTTGCCGAGACGTATATCAACGGCTATGACGCCCCCGAGACGAACGGCGTCCGCTTTCTGGAGTCGAACAACTGCTCGCTCCGGAATATCGAATATCGAGACCTGAGCGGACTGGTCGTGAACGACGACTCGCTCAATACGGATCTCCACCGCGATAGCCACTTTTCGCTCGACAGCACACCGTTTCTCGTCGCCGATACCGGCGAGCAGACGCGAAATTACGGCGTGCTCGAACCGACGGACCTCTCTGAAGTCACCGGTCGCTACGAAGGCGAGCGCGGCATCAACAACGGCACCACCGGTCCTTTCGGACTCGCGATCTGGAACGGCTCTGCGTGGGTGAGCATGCTGAACGGCATCGCTATCTGAGTGAGTGGCTCTTTTTTCACGTCAGGATGAACAATAGCGTCTCGCTCGTCTCAGAGTCGTCCGGTGATCGCGCGCAGTGAGGTTCCCCCGACGTAGACGGTTTCGTCGGCCACTGCGGGTGGGGCGAATGCGTTCGTCAGATCGTCGGTCGGCGCATCCAGCCGCCAGCGGATGCGCCCGTCAGCGAGGGCAAGCGCAGCGCCGCCTGTATAGAGGGTGCCATCGGCAATGGCTGGCGTCTGGACGGTGACGCGGCTGTCGTTGAACACCCGCTGCCACTGGACGGTCCCCGTCTCGGCCCCGAGCGCGAGCACGCGGGCGCGGCCCTCTGGCTGTGGCGTGCGGTCGTTAAAGCCGATGTAGACGGTCGCATCATCCACCGCAGCGCCGGTCCACACCCCCGTTTGTGCACCACGGTAGCCTGTGGCAGTGTGCTGGGCCGGCTGCACGGTGTGGGTCCAGACGCGTGCGCCGTCGGTGCGTCGCCGTGCTTCGACCGTCGTCGCCGCTTCGGTTCCATGGCCGACGTAGATGTAGTCGTCACCGACTGCTGGCGTGTTCTGACCCGTCGCCCGGTAGGTTACGCCCGCATCGACTGCCCAGCGGACATCGCCGGTCGTTGCTTCGAGCGCGGCTAGTTCATCGCCGGCGAGATAGACGGTCTCGTTTTCGACTGCCACCGGGGGTGCTTCGTAGCCGTTGATGCCAGAACGGCCCGTCTCGTGCGTCCAGAGGAGTGCACCGGTTGCGCTGTCGAGTGCATAGAGCCGGCCAACGGTGCCAGCCCCGAAGTTTCGCCCGATAATATACACGATATCGCCAGCGACTGTCGGTGCGCAAAAGGCCGCCGCCTGGCGGTCCGGCTCGAACCGCCACACCTCAGTCCCGGTCGCTGCTTCGAGCGCCACCACTGAACTGTGCCAGTGATCATCGTTACTCGCGCGCTCGCGCGTAGTTTGCGTGCAACCCACGTAGACGAGCGTCTCCGCCACGGCGGGCGTGCTCACGGATGTGAGGTCGCTATCGGCCATTCGCCACCGCTCCGCTCCGTCCTCAGCGGCGAGCGCGATGAGGCTGGTGCGGTCGCTCGCGTACACGGTCGAATCGGCCACAACGACCCCCGAGATCCGGGCGGCCGCCTCGTGCTGCCAGCGGAATGCGACGCTCGATTTCGGTCCCTTTGCCCCTCGTCGATAGCCCGTTTTGGTCGCGGTTCCCCCGGGTTGTGGCCACGTTCGTGGGGCTGTCTCAACTGCCGAGTGGCCGCCAGCGTCTGCCTGATTGGACGGCTCCGTGCTGCTGGCGGCTCCTCGTCCCACCAGGTTGGCACCTGTAACCATGCCAATCCCCTTCATGACGCCCCGGCGGCTGACGTCGTCTCTACTCATATTGGTTGTTTTCTCATTCCATCCATATAGATATACCCATACATTGAATTATTACATTTTTAATTCGAATTTCGCATACGGATGCATGTTTAGTAATATGAATGTAGAATTTTAAGAACTTCTCCGTTGACCATCTTATCTGTATCAGATACAGTGCAGCAAACTATTAGAAGTGGTATCCAAAGTTTGCCAATCGGTAGAGACCGGTCCCAAAGACCGTATTCTTTCCCGAATCCTCGTAATTCATGAAGCTTATGAGCCAACACTTGTTGCTGTTGTTCGGTGCCTCGTGAAAACTGATTGCGCCACTGTCGCCTCTTTTGAGCTTGTTATTCGAGTTGCTTTTGTGCACGACAGTGTAGGGTTTCGGGACACAGCCGGGGGCCGTGTAGATCGTATTCGCTATTGATTGAATCCGGGCGAATGTCGTCCGGCACGTCGATTGCCCCACTTTCTGTGTCTTCACGTTGTGGCTTTTGAGATAGCCAATGCCATCGGATGAATAGTGGCCGGCAATCCCGTTGTATCCAGAGTACCGGATCGATCGCTCGATATGATAGTTCGAATTGAGTCGCACCATCGCAAAATCCTCTCTGCATTTGGCTGCCTCCACGGTCCCGAGAGCAGTGCCGTCTGGATGCTTGAGTGTTTTGCCCGAGGCATTCGATCCAGCGAAGATGTGCTGTGTGGTGGCGAGATATCGCCGGCCGTTTTTGAACGCGGGAGCACCAACGCTCCCAATTGGCGTTGAGTTGTCCCCGCTGATCGCGTAGCCACCGTAGATCGACGACTGAGAGGCATTCCAGCCTTGAAGACGCTGTCTACAACTGAGTGGTGTTATCTCGTCAATAGCTTCGACGGTAACCGCAACACCACCGATATGAACCGGAATCTCGCCCAACATAGAGTCGAACAACGTATGTTGTATCCGGACGAGCAGTTTGGCGTTCTCTCCGCCGCGATCCCCCGGAATCACGCCAATACTGACGATTCCCGACAGTCCACGCAGCAGCTTCGTCAGGCGATCTTTCATCTGTGTTGCGTGACGAAAATCGTTGTACCAATCAGCTGGGACGTATCGTTTGATTGGCGTTCGCTGTGAGGATGGCGTCTCACTATGAAATCCAACGACGATCGGAACCTCATCGGAAGCAGCAGTATCAATATCAGCTTTCGTCAGATAACTCGCTGTGGATTGCGTGAAGCCAGCACCAAGCAGTGATGATAACAATCGCCGCCGGCTCATTCCAGGATACGTTTTAGTATGGATCTTGTTGGTCAACGGACGTGTAGAATTGTTTAGCAACATCTGATTCAAAATAATATTACGTTCGTATTATAGGTTGTCGAATATCATTATACATAAGATGTAAATCAATATCACATTCATTTTGGATAACTATGTAGTATAATATCATTATAATCGTGTATAAGCTACACGTAGATTCATGTTATTCATTGTATAATTGACAGT
The DNA here is from genome assembly GCF_023276375.1 of Halocatena marina. Taxonomy (GTDB): domain Archaea; phylum Halobacteriota; class Halobacteria; order Halobacteriales; family Haloarculaceae; genus Halocatena; species Halocatena marina. Next base: position 50,076 of record NZ_JALLPK010000005.1, read on the forward strand.
ATGGACACAATTGTTCTCGACTGTGGAATCAACGCAAAAACCACGGTTGCATGTTGGAACGGCAAATAAGATGTGTTTTGTAGAAACCACATCAAGTGGTCGGTTAGCAGTGCGATCATCATCCTGCTAACTGATCGGCGTCGGACGCTTAGGATGGATCTCCATCAAACGCTGTCGCAAGCTGTTTGCGCATGGATTCTCGTCTAAGTTTTCTGCGCCGCTCTGCTGAGAGATAATTATCAAGAACGACCGATGCACTGGAACTCCCCTGTTCAGCAGCGATCTCGCCAACTTCATCAAGTATCTGTTCGTGAGTCGCTGTGTACGCATCATACCAGAAACGGCGTCCCATTTGTGGGACAGGCTTGTGACCTTCGATTCGCTCATCGAGATTCGCTTGCTCGGCGAGCGTATCGAATCGGTTCAGCACCGTCCGCCTGGAAATATGACCCGAGTTAGACCGCTGAGACGGAAAAAGATAGCCGTTCCAGTCGCCTTGCTCTGCGAGTTCCCGGCAGCGTGATATGGCCACGTCCTGTCCAAAGAGAACAGACACCTCGCCGGGCCCGTTCTTGCGCTCATCAAATGCCACATAAGGAAGATCACCGTCTTCGCCAAAAACTAGCTGGGAGCGATGGAGTGTAGCAACTTCTCCTGATCGTAATCCCCATGCACAGAGAGCGATGACTAACATTCGTTCGGCAGTTGTCTCGACCGCACGGGAGAGCGCCTGAACATGGGCAGCGCTCAGAGCAGGATTTGTTGGTGTGTCGGCACTGCTGCCATCTTCATTTTCGGTCTGTCGTGACCAACGATACTCTTCTTCAAGCCCAGAGACGGGGTTGACAGTCACTCGCTTCCGCCGAACGAGATGAGCGTACCATGCCTCGACAGCCTCATGAACCCGACGCATCGTTTGGGGGGCCAACTTGCCATCCAGTCGATCGATCGCTGCCCATGCAGCGTCAACGGCTTCGTGGGCAGGGATATTGGTGTTACGGGAAACCGGTAACACGAGATTAGGAGTCGCGTTCGCGGTCGCGTAGGCACGCACGTAGGAGGCCAGCCGATAGCGTAGGGTATCTTCTGAGGACGGGCTGAGACTGCCACGCTCGCGGCGACTGTCGAGATACGACTCAAGAAGAGCGATTGTCTCTTCGTGATCGATACCCCACTCGTATCCTTCGTCCTGATTGAGCTGAAGATCGTCGGCCCAGAACTCACCAAACGTTCGGTCGTGATATTCTCGTAATGCATAGACGAGCCCGCGAAACCCGTTATCTGATAGCCACGCGTGGGTCGGACGCTCCGCCTCGGGATCGTGGCCGGCACGCTCGAACGCTGGGGCAATCACGTCCCAGTAGACCTCAACGAGCTCGTCGAGACTAAGTAGCGTCCAGCGAATTTCGTTGAGTTCCCGGTCGTGCTGTTCTACTGATGCAGCAGGTGAGTTGGTAGTGGTCATGCAGTGAGGTCGGCAATAAGGTCGAACGCATCGATGACATCGTTCAGATCCGGAAAACCATTCGCCTCGACAGCGACGCCAGCGAGGGCTGTGTCTGCTTTTTCGATATACTCCTCTGAACGATTCGAAGCATATGCAATATAGCTACGAATGCCGTCCATAACGGTTGTGACTGTCGAATTCGTGGAATTGAGAATGACTAGAATGAGCTCGTTCTGCTGACGACCACGGGCGATGAAGATGCCTGTATCGGCGACCCATATGATATATTTGTGAAAGGATCGGCCGCTATGACTCATCCATCTCACGTTGGTTGGTTCTTTCGTCTAACGGATGCTCACGTGCCGTATGAATCTGATCGAGATACGGATCGTGGCCTCGCATCTCGCGGAGGGGGTCTGTAAAAAGACAGGCGAGGCGGGGACGGTCAATTAATTGAGCTACAAAAATGATGCCATAGACCGCCCGTTCTAGATCACCAGCAGTTTCCGGCATACAGTTCGTAATTTGTGTATTACGTAATAGCCCCTGGGGAGTATCATCCAGTGAGATGATGATTGTCAATTGACACAATCCGTTCTTAGATTCCAATGCTTTCCTTCAAATTCTACTGTCCCTGGTAATTCACTCATAGATCGCGTTTCTTGTTTCACCAGCATCTTCAACGAAGGAGTAGCTGTCGTACTGCGGTTCGAGGGGATTCTAAGTCAATCATTCTGTGATGGTAGGCCAATTTTACCATTTGTAGGATAAGTATTGTGACTTCTCAGACCACATCAGTCAGGGAACTCAACGGTGTAGGAGCACAAGATATGCACATCGGAAATAAACTACATAGCGCTATACCAAATGTGGCATAGGAAAACGGAGCGGGACGGTGAAGACGTCGCAGTTGAGTGTGGAAAAATGGAAGTCAGGTGATGAGAGCCTCGAGATTCTCTTAGATGAGCAGTTCCGTCCGGTTGTCAGTGTGACTCATCACTTCGTCGAGAATCAACACCTCAACCCCTCAAAAACCGTGCCGAATGTTCACAAGAGGCTCGGAGGCTAGAGTTCAGCCCCAGAAGCACACTACTCTTTTATTCCCTCGATCAAGACGTTGAATATGGTTGACTCGACCCCTTCGGTATGGAACGAACTGCCAGACTTTTTCGTACAGGATTATCAGAACGTGGTCGTATACGCTGATTTCGAGCAAGAGACGATTCTACACGAAGGAAAAATTCGTCTTCTTGCAAACGGGTGGGTTGAATTGCCGACCGGTCGCCTTCTTTCGCCGAAAGCTGTTCATCATATCGACACACAATAGCACCGATGGCGACGACTGTGGCTGATACTCACAAACAGTCTCAATGCTCGCTGATGTGATCTCTTGAAGTTGGTCTTTTCGACCGGATCGGCGATCCGTGCCCCAATATCCGGCATGTTGAGAGGGGCATTTATTTGATGGGTTTGTTGTCGTCCATATCCACCTGCGCATCGATTACATCGAGGTTGAGATCGTTCTGAACATCGACTCCACATCGACGATGGTTTCACAGAACTCTTCGAGGATGGTTTCAGCTCAAGCACTGAGTATTCTGGTTTGTAAGACTCTGTGGAGCGCTGTGATCAAACGCATCTTATAGATAATTGAAACAATCATCTGTAGCAGACGTCTGTAACTGCTATCTGTAACCGTTGTTTGTAACCAGTGTTGATAGCTATTGCCTGCTGCAGCCTTCTGTAGCTGGTTCCTGTGATTGGTAGCTGTAGCGTGAAGCTGTTCCGTAGAATAGCGCCAGACATCTACAACAGATATCTGTAGCTAGTATCTGTAATAGATATCTGTAACTATCGTCTGTAACGTCTAACTGTAACAGACATCTGTAACTGGCATCTATAATAGATATCTGGAACAGATTTATGGCATAGTGGATCGTGACTGTAGGTGTATGATAGCAATCGTAATCTATTCTGAATCTGGTGGTACGTATAAAACAACAATGACAGCCAATTTGGCTGTTGCACTGGAACGAATGGATCAAGATGTCCTCGTTCTCGACCTCGATCCACAAGAAGGAAATCTGACGAGTCTATTCGACGTCGGTGAACACAGGAGTGATCCAGAAGCCGATAATCTGGTCAAGCATATCTTGGAGATGCCGGATGGGGACTTTCACGACTTAATCGAGACATCCTCGGAAGGAGTTGATATTATCCCAAGTCACGATATGCTTGGCGACTTTACCTCAAATCTGGAGCAGAAGATCTCCTATGAGACTGGAATGAAGAACATGAACCGAGACGAATATCCACGATATGAACTCCTCTACAATCTATTGTGGGAACAACAAAAGCTCCAGAATGAATATGATGCGGTACTAATTGATCCGAATGCGAGAGCAGAGGATCTCCTCTACAATGCTATCTATGCACTTCGAACGCTCGTTGCTCCCGTTAAACCAGCTGGCAAAGGGAATCTGAGCTTGAACGGACTGGAGGGACTCGTAAAGAACATGGAAAGTCAACTAGAGATAGAAATTGGGCTTTCGTGTGTCGTTCCTTCGGGAGTCGGCCGAACGAACGCTCACCAGCAGTATCGGAAACAATTTGAAAACGCGTTCTCAACGCCAGTCACTATTGGTGAGCGACAAAGTCTGATGGACGCCATGTGGGAGGCTCAGGGATCTGCGTTTAAGGTCGTCGAAGAACGGTGGAAAACGTTCGAACAAGACGATGAGATGGTAAGCGCACCAGAAAAACGACGAGTACACGACCGAGAAATCGAAACGCTACAGAAACTGTATGAACTCGCCGGATTCATCGCGGCAGACACCTTCGACGCTGAGATTAACCCAGTGCTGGAACTTGAGATCACCGATTACGAGAATGAGGTCATTGATCTACGGAAGATCACTGAAACGGAGGCTCCGACAGTATGAGTAGCTTCAAATCAGGATCAGGCAACCTCAACTTCGGAGAGGCTGAAAGCGACGAAGAAGAGACATCCACGGAAACCACTGAATCGGAGACATCATCACACAGACCCAGTGAACAATCGACATCGAGCTCATCGCAAGCGTCTCCATCACAATCGGAGCAATCCTCCGACCAATCGGATACAACAGCGAAGTATCCGTATTTTGTCCGGCGAGGAACCGTCGGAGATGAACGAGAGAATCGCCTTGAGCTCTTCGTCCGAGACAAAGTCGCAGAACAAGAAGCGACGTTCCGGAACGAGCTCGCAGAGGAGTTAGGAGTGGATGAAATTGCAAAGACGGACGCACGTGAGTTCGCCCTCCTTGCTGCGTATCAAAACCCCAAACATATCGCTGAGTGTATGCGAGAGGAAGGTTTCGGAGAGCTCAACTAACACTTTTCTATACGGTTGGAGATCTTTGGTGACGTTGTTGTCTCAACCGTTGGAATTGAACAGCCTGTGATGCGCTTCAAGCCACGATACATCGTGATGCGTCACATCGTCGATGACGGCATCGGGGGCGAGGTCCCGTCTTTCAGTTGTTGAACACGGGGTAATTTCGATACAGGAGCTGTGGTCATGAACGCAGTCGACCCCAGATTGCCTGGGGAAACGACACCAAATCTGTGGATACCGACTCTGAAGTGATCACGGACATTCCCACTCATTCGGACAGGACTCTCCCATCTGCAAATGCAGTCGTCCCGAACCGACACGTGACAATCTCATACAGTTGCGATCGGAGCTACGTCCCCCCGCACTACAACTTCATTGCGTGACGAAAATATATTAGTCATATAATACTGATAATAATTCACTATCTGTTACTCAGAAGTGGCAGACAGTATTGCGATTAAACGTCTCTATCAATATATCCTATTCACAGTATTTCATACTATATCTAAAAGAAGAGATACTTTTTATACAATAGCGATCCCAATGACCAGATATGCTGGGACGGTGTTCCCTTGTTGATCGGCGATCCGGTCTGCGGTCCTCAGGAAGGGACACCACTTCCAGTGAGTAATTCCAACTATGAGACGAAGTATCCAACTCACGTTGACCGCGTTCATGATCATCGGTATGGTTGCAGGTGCGTGTGGACCTGCCGCCGCGATGTCATACGATAAAAAGCACGACCGCAAAAAGACGGTCAAAAAAGTCGATATTACGAAAAAAGCGAACCTGAACTCGGATGATAATTCCGACACCACGACGAACAACCCTGTGATAGTGGTGGGCAACGAGAACAACAACGCAAATAATAACAACCTCGAAAACACCAACACCAACGCCAACCAGAACGAGGCGAACGCAAACGCAAACGCCAGTTCAAGTGGTATCGGTATCGGTGTTGAACTTCTGTAAAACCGTTACAGTTTGCGGTCAATTGGGAAAAAGCCTTGCGTCGGGGGCACTAGCCTGCTACGCTCACGGCGGTGAGTGTGCGGTGATCGATGCGACACCTGCTGCAAGGACAGTAATCACCAGCACCTTTTATTAGAAATCACAGCCATACCGGTGGGAAGTTCTCCCAAACAACATAGTGATGATACATCGCCTTATCTCGTCCCCATACGTTAACATTCATTTATTTGTTCATTACAACAGTAGCACCGTAATGGATGATGCTACGCCATAGTAATCATACGACTCGGTGCACTCCTGTTAGAGTATCTCATCGATACTGTGACAAAGTAGAACTCAGTGAGGAGCCACACCATCGTCATTCAGCAAATAGGACCACGATCATGTACCCACTGACTTATCTCATAATTGCGAGACTGCACAGTCTGTGCATTGTCAGCAATAGAACGCAGTGTCGATCAGACTCCGCAAACGCCTCTCATTCAGCCCTTCCCACGCCCGTATCGTCGTAGAGACCACAGTCTGTGGCGGACGGCAATAATGAACACACCGTAAAAACGCTCGCACGATGATTACAACCGACACAACCGGCCACAAAAGCTATTATATACTTATCGAGATATCGAGATGCTTCCGAGGGACTCCCGTTATTTCATGGTCAGCGGCAGGTCTCTCGACGGAAGCATACTACTATAATTGGAAAACGACTTTCGAACAGTTTGTTGATCGCAGCACTGACATTTCCGTCGTCGGGACTGGTGTAACGACAACGATGATGGCGAGCGATGGTGGTAACAATGGCGATACTCGGAGTGAAGCCACAGCGATCACCCCCGGAAGTATCGAGGCTGGGACTGTCGCCGAGGGTGACATCGATTGGTATGCATTCGACGCGGATGCGGGTGATCGGCTCTACGTAGAACTCACCGCTATCACGACGGGCTACGACCAACTCAGGCTCTCTCTTCACAATCCTGCTGGAGAGAAGTTTGGGGAGTCTTCGGATGTTCCAAATTCGTATACGCTCGATCGGGATCCAGCGGGTGACCAGCCACCGTCTGGAATGGTGATCGACGGTAACACGACCATCTCAGGGATGATGAGCAGTCAGAACGTGGACACGTACGCGGTCGAACTCAACAAAGGAGAGACGATCAACGCGACGATCGATCACGAATATTCGTTCGACATGCATGTTCAGCTGGTGAGTCCTGAAACACCAGACACGAGGCACTCGCGCTACAACCACGAGTACAACGGTTCGGAGTGACTGCGCGATGGGTTCACCGCTACCGTAAACGAGAGCGACATCTACTACGTTCGCGTCTATCCAGTGGAAAATACCATTACGTCTCTCTTCGAGGCAGGACCGTACAACCTGACGACAACCGTCACTGACGACGACACGACTGTTGATTCGAACGAATCATCCGACATACCGAACGGTAAATCACCTCCAGACGACTCGGAGATCGACGATTTTTCCCTATCGAATTGAGAGCGAAAGCGTCGAAGCGATTTTTCTGTACGGGAAATCGCTGTTCCGAATGATGCTCAGGAGAAACGTGCTAGCAACTATTACATCAGGACTCAACCGTAGCACGTCATCAGCACCTGTATTGTGGACGACCTCATCAACCAGTGTTGTTTTCTTGGATCTGCTATATTCGTACTATCGAGCAGCCATACTAAGTCCACATGCTCGATTTTGAAAGACGTTTATTCGACTGTATTGAAAGATGGAGTTCCCTATATTCGGTATAACTACCCTCGTAGATTTTCGAATTTGTCGAAATGGGCATCGACATCACCATAGACATAAATATCGTCGATAGTTCCGGAGAATCCGTAGGTATCGGTTCCCCCATTAACTACTCCACTCACCCAATCGCCATTGTCATCGTCATTCGATTCCCAATTGTCGGTTTTCCAGATAGAGCTAGATGAATGAATTTTATAGCTCCATCTTGTTGACGAATCAATATCTATCTGGCCATTGTCATTCTCAAATGTGAATTTTACACTATCTGCGCGATTCCTGCCCCATACTTCAACACCTTCAATCCGTCCCTGGTGATACCAGTTGTCAGCATATCCTTCGTGTACTTGTCCAGTACCCCACGTCCCGTTCGAGCCACCGGTGGATGGATAGTAATAGGAATCATCCTCTTCAGCGTCAGGTCCATTCTTGAGTTTTGCGCCACCATATGTTGAAATTTCATAACGTACTATACCGTCTAGTGAATCGATCCGGCACAGATAGTCCCCAGTTGCACTAGCTGACTCTGTCGTGGCAAACAGACCAGCAGTCCCGATTGCGGCCGTATTTTTAATGAATCCTCGTCGACTGAAGCCTTCTTTCTTTGACATCGAAATCATGTTGCTAATGACATACCTTATAATTACCGCTTTGAGATTTTAATGTATACTGTATAACATTCTAGTTAAACACGATTGAGGTGTATGAAAGTATCAGTGACAATTTTTTCCTAATTTGAATGTTATTCACTAAACATCATCGCCTGACTACTTCCCCTACTTTCGGCGCCCTGTCTCTATACGTGTGGTCGTGTCCTCACTGTGGGAGACAAGTGAAAACACGACGTGATCCCGTTCGGTTTCGGCGACAATAGTGACAGTTATATTAGATTTAGAAACATTTACTATTTATTTATCTAGACTCTACTATGGAGGATAGAAATCAGTCGGTCCAGCAGCGACCGGGATGCTATGCTATTCATCAACGGAAAGTGTACTCTCATCGGTCTTGCATGTCCGAACAGCGTTAGAATTCGAGACGAATTTGAGTAGTACAGTTTCCACAGATGTGATCTTTGGTTGGCGATTGTCTCTGCTGGAGTCTTCGTCGATCCATCATCACTGCCAATAGCTTGTTACATTTCACAGGAGTGACAACGATCCCTGCGGTTTCGGTAAGGGATATCAACAGATTTATTTGCTGTCATAGGATCATTCTATTAAATTTTTAGCATATATGTTAATTGGTAGAAATTGGTACTCAACTAGTAGGAAGTAGCTGTCGGCAGGATGGAACAGTTAGTGTAGTCGCGGGTTTCGCGGTTGTACAAAACGTGAAACCGCACTATCAGCGAATGGTTTCCTCGTCGAAAACGACTCACTCAGCAACCATCGGCTACTGGCAGTCGAAATGCGCGGACGGAACGCTTGAGCCGAAGACGTGCTTCGTGCTGCCGGCCGCACGCCACGATTGGAGGACAGTTCGACGGATATGACGCGGTTTTGTATGGGAATGATTAGCAGATGTCGTCTCGCTATCCAATAGAAGTTGTATATTTGTATATTACAAATTGCTGATTCGAGTAGACTGGTCGATATGTTTGTGTATCATCAAATGTAGATTGGTCTAACTGCCCCGTCCTAGCGATAATGTAGTCCGGTTGGTATCCGAAGTCAGTGAGGAGTTGAGAGAGACACGCAGGTCGGGAACATGACCTGAGTTCGCCGTTTTGTTGCTTGTATCGTTTGAATGCGCCATCGCCTTTCCATTCGGCCCCCCAGGGAGTGTTCAGGACCGTTCGCTGACTGTAAAAGGCGACGTGGCCAGTACGAGCGTACGAAACAATCGTCGTATCGGAGGCTGTCTCCTCGTGAAGCCATTCTGTCGCATCGTAAAATGCCGGTGGCGGTCCTGTTCGCTGATTTGTATGGGCAAACCCCATCCCCATTGCAACCGTCCCGAGCAGCAACACGCCGATGATGACGCTGCTTACCAGTTGTCGGTCGAACTCACGCCACCGTGAGAGTGGGATATGGTCGAACGGTCGGTCATCGAGAGAGAGATCGTGCTCTCGAAGCGTCGGAAGCACTACCTCACACACAGCGACCGTCACGAGGAAGGCTTCGACGAACGCGATGAATCGGACTGGTTGGAAGAGAATACTGGTTATCAGTATCCAGAGCGGAAGGAACCAGCGACGCTGGAGCAGACAGTAGAGACCGCCAATGATGGCGAGTGACCAAATTCGGAGTGGTGTGTAGCGCCCGTCGGTCGGAAGCAGCACGGCCAACAGCGGTCGGACGCTTGTCCGTGCGCCAACGCCGCCGTGCGTTCCGGCAGCATAGAAAAACACCTCGACACCGTGACGGGAGACGATGAGACCCCACCATGGAGCTGTGACGACGATGCCACCGATCGCAACTGTCGCTCCCCAGATCACTCCCTTGATGGAGCGATCGTAGACGGCGTACATGAGAAGATAGCTGACACCGAAAAACGGGACGTACGACGGATGGGACAAGATCGTGCCAGCGAAAAGGACAACAGCCGGGAGTCGGGCCGACTGCTCGCCGTCGCGGAAGAGTCGGAGGCCGTAGACGAGCCCTCCGACGAGAAAGATCTGTCCCATGAGTCGGACACTACCAGACGGCTGGAGCAGTTGCCAGAAATAGATAGCAGGAGTCACGACAATCAGGACACTCGCAACGATATGGTGCCATCGGGTGCGGTCGGTGAAGAGGGTCCGAGCGAATATCGCTGATACCAGCGCGAAGATGACATACTCGACCCACGTCATACCAGTCGCGATCTCTAGATATGTGAGTGGCGTGAGATCTTTGAGTACAGCCATTGTATAGAACGCCAGCGGTGGATACGCAAATGGCAGTCCTCCCTTTGTGTGATGAATGACCGTTGTTGGGATACCGTATCCCGCTTGCTCGATGGAACGGGCCATTTCGAGATAGAGTGCTGGCGGATCAGGCGCTGGATGACCGTAATAGGCGGCAATAATCATGAGCACCGCTACACCCATGGCTGGCAGGGTGTCTACGTACTTCTGGGCGGTCGTTCTCCACTCCCAGGAGCGAAGACCTACGAGCCACGCACTATACCATGAGCTATCACTGGCTGAACCATTTGGTGGCACCACAAGTGTTAATCTCGGGCTTCGGATAACCGATAAATATTTTGGATTCGCGTGAAGAACGACCGATCTACACCGCCGCACTTGGGACATTTTCTACGCATTCTCACTCGAGATGGAGTATACAGTTTCACACCCACAACTGATTAGACAGGTGTATGATAGTTTGTCAGTGATCTCGTAACAGATCCATTTCTCCATTATATCTTGTGTTCACACTGATTCTGTTGTGTTCCAAACTTCGTAAGTGAAATTGGTTTGTCAATATCTCGGCACTGCTGTTCGATGAGTCGACTGATTTCTCGACGGAATCTGTAGAACCGCTGTGAGAGTACATCGAGAGCTTGGTCGGTCGCTCTACCAGAGACGCCATTCAACCGCCCATAGTGATGGGCATTTATTTAAGTTATATTTTATAGTAAGTAGTGATAAAACCACAATCTAGTGATCAACAGAGATGAGTCCGGTGAGGACTGAGAAAATCAACTCAACGTACGATGAACAAGGCAGTTACGACGGCCGCTATCCACCAGATTGGGAGGCTCGAAAGAAAGCCGTTCACCGGAACAATGACTACACCTGCCAAGACTGTGGCATCAAGGCTGACGATGGGAAAATGCTCAATGTCCACCATATCAAGCATCTTTCGGACGGTGGATCGAATCGACTCTCGAATCTGACGACGCTATGCATCGATTGTCACAACAATCGGCACGATCACGATATCCGGAGAGACCGAGACGGCTACTCGTCTATGACAAGTATACGGGATTTATTCAAGCGATTCGTTCAACTGTTCAAATCCGTTGTCGGTGGCCTCTTCATCCTTGTAATCCACGAGTACGTGATCATCGGGGTTACCCAGCCGATCGGGTCAACATCCTGGCTCATTGGTGGTGGATATCTGGTTCTTCTCGCTGTTGGCATCCTCCTTCGTCCGGATAAAATCGCGGTACTGTACACGACTGCAGGCGTGATTGGCGTAGTGGTTCTGCCCTACGCACCAGCACGTGGAATCAACGGAGTGAGTACTAGTGTGGTTTTCCTGAGTCCGTTTGTGCCAGCACTCCTCGCAGGGATGTGGTGGCACCAGCGGCGATGATTTAGAAAAACAATCACCTGAAACGCGACTCGTTCTCGTCGAGTGACTCCAATCCCGTTATCGCCGACGCGTATCGGGAATTCGTCGCAGCCACCGCTGTTAATCGTCACCCAGATCTGTCTCGCAGAGTAACATGAGGTCGGTTGATTTAATTTCTCACAATTCAATCTTTGTAGAGAGATCTAAAGTAGCTGTGTACCACGTTGTGAGCGTATGAATAGACGTCCTCAGACTCAAGATACGCTGGCGGAGATCTGATGGTCGATCAGTTTCCGACCCGGCTTGGTGATGCGATCTCATCAGGGAGTCGACTAATCGAGAGAAAATACTTTCACGGGCTCAAAGTGTGGTCTCTACCGAATCGGCCCATTTCGGCACGTACCTGAGAAAGCTCACATACCTGTGAAATACATCTCTTCGTATAAAATGATAATTCAGTGTTAACATTGGTGACAATAATTGGAAGTGACCGATATATTTTTATTTATATTACTGGTACAATAGATTGCGGCATCACTTCGATGACCGCTCACGGAGGGAAGACAATCAGATGGGAAGAGCAGCTCCCCTTCGCTGCGTGCTAATGGTTCGAACCGAACCGCATTACTGCGGTTCGATACACTCGTTACTTCAGGATCGGTAGATCATAAGCCGTCTCACTCGATCAATGTTGAGTAGGCAAGGGTCAGTTGAAGAGTCTCTGTGTGCGTCTGGACGAGAAACTGGAATCGCGTGATCCCTTTAAGTGGTTCTGGCGATAAGGTGGAGATATAGACGAGGTCGCTTCGCTGATTTCTTCACAGAAACGATCTGAGGCTGGTATCGGTATGATCTGAGAGAAAGTGTTTAATCTGGGACGTTCGCCACCCGAGTGGCGACAGCACACTTGCGGCCGCCCGCACCAGCAACTCTCGATAGAAGGCAGTATCGTACGTGGTTGGATCTTCGAGTGCTAACGCCACCCGATCGCGCGAGCGCTTGTCGTCGTCGACGACAACGAACGAGACGTCTTGGCCGGGGGCACGCGTTAACCCGCGCTCTGTAGCCCGATCGAGCGCCGCGACGCTTCGTGTTGACTGCGTATACTCATCGCGAGCGTTCGACACTCGTTTGGTGATGACTAGGTCCGACGGATCGACAGCACCGCGTCGGAGTCGGTCGAGCCACGAGCGCAGTTCCTCACACACCGCTTCCGGCTCCTGACACGTATCGAGTTCAGCGATAAGCGCTTTCTGGGCACGAGCGATATACGCTGGCGTGCTTCGCTGGCGGCACTCGATCCCGCGATACGTATACTCGTCCTGTCCGGCTTTTTTGCCGAAGTACTTCGTCAACGCACCAGCATCCGAGTCACGCAACGGCACGAACGCAATCCAGTCGTAGCTGGTTTCGTGTTCAAGACGGATCTCGATCTCCTTGGAGATGTGCTCTGTCAACGCATCAAGTGGCGTTTGTTCTTGTTCGTCTCGTGGCGTCACCCAAACGCTATCGACGATCCCGTGAACGACCTGCCAACCATGCTCTTCAAGGATTGACTTCGTTTCCAGCAGTATCTCACGGGCGAAAGCATTGATCGCTTCGTGGCACTCGATTCGTCCAAACTTCGCGTTCGAAAATCCTTGGTAACCGAAACACGAGACCAGAATCCACTTGATCGCGCTCGACTTCCCCGTAAGTATTCGCTGTCGATTCTCGTCGTCTGTGTCCCGAAGTTCAGTCTTGATCGCGTCACGATCTTCGATGAGCGGTTCGAGTACGTCCGGAAGATAGCCACGCTCATCACAGATGCTGTAGTCGAGAGTCGGCACATCTGTACGATCGGAATGGCAGCCACAGCGGATCTTCTCCGGGCTGACGTTCCGCGTGACGATAATATTCGGATACAGTGACGAGAAGTCGAGTTCGTGGACGGTCTCGTGTACACCGACCGTCGGGGAAAACGTGACGCCGCCGCGATCGGCGTCGTGCAGCTGGCGCATCGTCTTGAACTGCTCATGGCGCCATGAACGCCACGGGACGAGTACGTCTCGATCGCGAGCTTCACGAATCTGGAGCGCGGTCAAAATGCTACCAATGGAGGACCACGACAGCTCCTGAAGGGGTTTCCACGATCGTTCGACG
>NZ_JALLPK010000006.1 GCF_023276375.1 Halocatena marina
GCGAGAGCTGCTGGCCGTCGATACCACCACGATGAATTCGATAACTACGATTTGAACGGCAGTGGTGACTTTCAAACCCGTGGACAGTCGACAAGAGCGGGTCGAAACTTGAGAACACGAACGCGCCCAGGATCTGGTGCAGCCTCGACGACTGTAACTGACGGTGGACACGTCGAACAATCAGGTGGAACTCGTGCCCGGAGTCGTGCTCGTCGTGTTTCTGATATTCGACAACGATCCTATCGTCAAAATGATTCTTCGACTTTCCCAGATGAGGGATCGACCAACATGACCTCTCGAAGACGCACGACCGCAGAGACGGGAAGCACAGGCCGGACGCCGGACGGAGCAGTTGGAACCGCTGTCGAAGGCACCGAAACCGCCGTTGGAAAAGCGGAATCAGCAGCTGGGAAAGTTGGGACGGCAGTTGCAGTGGCTGTTGAGGCTCGACGCACTGCAAAAGCTCACTGGGAAGGTGCAAAGCAGTCATGGCGAGCATCCCTGCCAGGTAACCGGAGAAGACGACCGACGAAACCGGTCGAACCACTCCGTGAAAAAGTTAAGAAGAGTGCGAAATCTGGTTGGAATGAGGCAAAACAGCGTGGAAAAGCAGGGAAAGACAGACTCGTTGATCGGTCTCGCCACCAGCGACGTGAACAGCGACGTGAACATGTCCGAGACCAACAAGACGAGGAATAGACCTCAAGCAAACCTCTGACAACATTGATTCATAATGACCGACAAACACACAAGCGATCACTGTTCTGGGGAGCACACAGCTGAGACCCATTCGCAACAGGCTGTAGAAGATAGATCAATAACCAACTCGGAGTCACGTTCATCCTTTGGTGACGGTGTTCCAGCCGGAGCGCCTCGGTTCGAGTCGGTGCCATTCAAGAACTTCGAAAAATCACCGCATCGGTGGGTGAGTGGCCGGTCAAAGGATTATAGGAACAAGGAGGAGCACAACCATGACTGACACCAATTCAACCGACCGACCGGAACAGGATAGTCGTCAATTAATTCTTCCACAAGTCGACACATCGATGTCTATCCGGGGGAAGACCATGCGAGAATGGACAGCGTACATTCCCGCAGCAGTCGGGATTACCGCCGCTCTGTTTGCGTTCCTCCTCGGTGCCCATACCGTCGCTGGAGGACTCCTTGCTGTTAGTGCGACACTGCTCGTCGTGTTCGGTATCCATATAGAAGAGGAACTCTCTGAAGCGTGGTATTTAACGCCACGTGGCCTCGCCGAGGATTATCTCTCGTATCGTCGTCTCAAGCGTGAATTGCCGTGGGGGGACGAAGCAGCAAAGCTCGCTGCACTCCATGGAGTGCGGCATGTCTGTGATGATGGTAGTTACGCGCGTCATGATGGGAGTCGGCTCGCATTGGTTGGACCGATTGAAGGTGTCAATATCGATCGACGGCCAGCACGAGTGATGCAGCGGTTGTCTGGCCAGCTCACGAATGGTGTCGATGATATCCTCGGCCCTAATGAGATGTGGTGGGGAATCTACTCGACGACGCGTCCAGCTACGAGCGATCCACACGCGATCGAGCGCGAGCAACGTGTCGATAGCCTCCAGAACAATCTGACGACTGATCAGCGTGAAATCGTTGAGGAGACTGCTGAGTGGTTGCGTGATCAGGATGAGAAACACGATGGCAATGAATGGCGGCACTATGCCGTCGTTGAAGCCAGTCCTTCTGAATCAGAGGTGCTGACTCCGGAAAACAGTATAATCGCGCGTATCGAAGAAATTCGTGAGCAGATTATTTCTCTCTTCGATCGAGAAGCAGGCAGCAATGACACACAGTCAAATCCGGATTCGGAAGCGGATACCGATGCCGGTGGTGAGCCACTCGATGATGTTCTCGCTCGGCGTGTTGATTCTGTCAAGCAGGCGATTGGGCGCGTTGAGGATGTGGAACTGACTCGCGCTGATTCAGCTGAGCATATTGAGGTCCTTCGTGCTTTTTGGACGAATCGAGGGACAACAATCGGTGATGCTGGCGACGGATCACCCGCTTTTGGCGGGACTGACTCACTACTAGAACAGGCATTTAAACGTGATCTCGACGGCGATGGGGTAACTCCCACTGAGCGAATGCTTTCCGACGGTCATTTTGATGTCGATAAGGATACCGTCGAAATGGCAGGGACGTTTTGCCGGACTTTCTGGATCTCTAATTGGCCAGTTCGACCTGGACCAATGTTCCTTGAGAATTTGTACACGTATTCTGGCATTGACATCGATGTTCGAATCCACGCTGAGCCGATTAATCGCTCGGCAGCAGTGAACGCAATTGAAGACAAGGGAATCGATATCGGTGCCGAGACCATCAACCGCGCTGAGGAATCGTCATTCGGTGCGCTTTCGATCGGATCTGCCGAGGATGCTTATCAGAGTGCCTATCATCAACTTCACGCTACGTCGGTGAACGCGTGGTATCTGAATGGCTATGTTTCTGTGCGTGCGGGAGATCGGGAAACTCTCGATAACGCCTGCGATGATCTCAGGAACACACTTGAAGCCGATCCAACCGGATGTTCGTTGGTGGCGAGCGGGACGAATCAACGTGCGGCCATTGCCAGTGCATCTCCAGCAGGTCACGATATGTTCTCCTCAGAGGCGACCGGCGACCGCCGCCATCTAGCGCTGTCTGGTGCGTTCGGAGCGATCTTCCCGTTCGGTGTTGACGATTTCTCAGAGTCGAATGGCCTCTATTGGGGACGAGATACGCGCACGAAACGGCCCGTTGTTGCCAATCTTTTCGAAGGAGGGACGGCATCGCATCTGTTCACCACAGGTATTTCCAGAAGTGGAAAAACAACGTACGTGAATGACCGACTCGGAGATTGGTTCCTCGGACGTGATGACCGAACGCTCATAGTCGCCGACACAGAATCTGAGTTTGTGGGTCTGACGGAGGTCTGTGGCGGCGAACAGATCGTACTCGGGGCAAATGACCCCATCAATCCATGGCACATCGAACCGGTTTCCAAGAAACGGCGGCGCAAGGCTAACGATAAGCTTGCGCCGCTAACGGCCCAGATTGACTTCATTACGGAGCTGACGATGAGCATTATTCGGGTCGGCTTATCCCAGACAGCAACGATTGACTCGGATCTCTATGGGTTCTTGCGCTATGCCGTCTCCGAAACGTATCAACGTGCTGGTATCACAGATGATCTCGATACTCATCACCGTTCCTCGCCAACCTATGATGACTTCTTCAACGTGCTCTATGAGATTCGGAAGAATCCTGGCGAACACACTTTCCACGGCACTGAAGGTGAGCGAGCGGCGCGTGTGGATCGCGTTGATGCCCTCTTCAACAGTCTGATTGAAATGATGGACGGTGGTCGATATGACCATCTCCGTGGCGATGGGACGACCGCACTGCTTGACGATGATGTGCAAATGGCCTATCTGAGTATGCCAGACCTGAGTCAATCGTCAAAAGCCGCAAAGTCGATCGGTCTCCAGCTAGCGCTATCACAGATCAGTGAGAAGATCAAGCGAACTCCTGGTAAGACTATCTTTGCTATCGATGAAGCGCACGTGCTCTACCAGACGGAGGAGACGGTCGACTGGTTGCAGTCGGCTGCTCGTCGGTGGGCACGCTATGAGGCAGCCATGTGGTCGATCTCACAATCTCCTGAGGAATTCGTTAAGAGCATGTCGGGGACGAGTGACAAACAAGAGAATAAGCGCCAGATGATTCTCGAACAATCTGCAACCATGCAAGCGTTTTACTCCCCAAAGACCGATCCAGAAACACTAAGCAAATTCGGGATGGAACCTCCTCAGATTCGTGCTGTGAAGAATGATCTGACCCCAGGACGGAACAACGACTATTCGACCTATCTCGTGCAATTTGATGACCTTCAGGGATGGATTGAATGTCGAGCTGAGACCTCCCCAGTCACCGACGCGATCGAGGAGGCTATTAGCGATACCGACAATGTGGTTGAAGAGATTGACGAGGTTGACGAAGCGGTCGAACATCAATCGGCAGGAATCACGACAATCGACGGCCTCGACGCCAATACCGCGAACCAGTTATCGGATTACGGCATCGAGACTCGGGATGATCTCCTCTCAACTGATGCGCATAAACTCGCGGCACTCACGAACGCATCGGGTGACCGGATCGATGGCTGGTATGACGCCGCTCTCGCTCGTAATGGCGCTCACAGTGACGACTAACGACTACCGCACATCATAGACAAATGGGTATTCTCAACCGTTTCCGATCCAGCAGCACCGCCAGTATAGATGCTTATCAGCCGATGCAGGTTACCGAATCACTTGCAGCGAGCGCGACGGATGCTCTTCCCGGTGGCGAACGTGCCATCGTTGTGCGCCCCTACCAAGCGAACGGGGGCATCGAAGCGATGGACGAAGTGCTCACCTCGTTGCATAAGGTCCAAACGCGGACTTCACGCTCGTTACGTCACCCATTCGGGGTCACAGAGAACGTCTCGCCTGCTCATGCAGCCGAAATCCGTTATGGACCTGTTCAGACGGGCACTACTGGTCCTTCCGAGCGCGTTCTCACACTTCAGTACGTACCCTCTGCGAACGATTACGATACCTTCGCCCGTCAACTAGATGATAAGTACCCGGCCTCCGAGATCAAACCACGTGAGGCAGGATTGCTTGAAGTCACGCCAGGGGAATATCTTGCTGGAGCAACGCTCGCTCTCCGGCGGTACACGCTCTACCCGATCAACAACGTTGCACTCGATGGATTTCGGTCAGATCCGATAGGCGCAATTTTGAAAGAGATCGTCGGAACACCCACAACCGCTAGTGGGGCAGCACTCAACTCCGATATAGCCACCAGTACCTCCGATGCCAATGTCGCTGTCCAGTTGATGTTTCAGCCAGCACGCCGGAGTTGGTTGCAGGGAGTTGCTAACGGTGAGGGACTTGAGGACGGACGTGGAGATCGTGACTGGGATAGCGGGGCGGTCGGGACGCCAATCGAAGGCACCCCCTCCGTTCAGGAGTTGACCTACCAGCTCCGCCAACCAACGATCGAGGCACATCGCCCTCTGCCGTGGTCGCAGCCAGAACACATCAAGCATCCTCCCTCGAAACGTGACAAAGACGTGGCGACGATGCTTGAGGAACAGGACGGTAAAGCGTGGCATCTCTTTATCCGTATCTTTGCTGTCTCTGATGATCCGAACGAAGCCGCTCGGCGCGTCCAACGCACTGCCGGGATGTTCCGGAATTATTACGAATTCCGTTCGGAACAATCATTCATCCCCCAGCCAATAACTGGTGACGCGCTCCAGACTCAGTTCACACGGGCTTGTGCACGAGAGTGGGAAGACACCGGTATCGTCAAGACACAGGCCGAGGCCGCAGGTCTCCTGAACGTTCCAAGGTTTGAGGATGTCACGACGAACAGACTCCAGTGGTCGCTTTCCCGACCTGGTGACGGTGTTCCAGTCGGCACTCCCCGCTTTGACTTCGACGCGGTCGGTCTCTCCGATGATCCTTCTCGCATGGAAAAACAGGTAGCGATGCTTGACAATACGGGACCTGGGGACCCGTTCTATTTTGGATTCGGTCGCCGCAATGGCACCGAGGTCGGTGTCTACGAAGAATATCTGAATGCTCACATGCTTGTGACCGGCGGGACCCGCAGAGGCAAAACCACCTCTCTGGGGAATTTTGCTTCACAAGTGTTCGACCGGGACTACGGCGCGTTGGTCATTCTCAAAGACAAAGAGAACGACGTTGACGACTTTATCGAAGAGTGGCCGGAGGATCGCCCTGAGGAGGACTTCGTATTCATCGATACTGGCGATGCATTCGACAAGCGTGTACGGTTCAACCTTTTAGAACTCCCATCGGACGCCGAACCGGGATCGAACGCGTTCGAATCGGCAGTGCAGACGCTTGCTGACGATTGGTCGGCATCGTTCGCGCAAGCTGGCGGCTCAGACAAATACTGGGGTTCGGTAATGGAACGTGTCACTCGGACGGTCATCAATGGATTGGCGAAGTCTGGGCTAACGTGCACACCGCTAGACGTCGCAGCAGCGGTGAGTACCGCTGCTGGGGTTGGTGAATTTTCGTCGTTGATCAGCGACGAGCGGATGCCCTTTATCAAGGATGCTGCTGAACAAATTGCTGAAAAAGAGGATCGTGATCTCGAACCTCTTGCGGGTAGAACATATTTACTCACACAGCACGCGGGGCTGCGGAACTTCCTCTGCGCCCGGAATCCGACTGCAAGCATTCAGGATTTCGTGCGCGAGGGAAAGGTCTGCGTGCTGCGGTTAGATCCTCATCTCGGCGAATCCGAGATCAAATTCATGTTGACTCCGTTGGTCAGACGGTTCTACACTGCCAAGCAGACTATTGACGACGCACCCCGCTTTTATCTCATCTGGGATGAGTTCGATAAGGCCGTCTCCCCACTTACTGACGTTCACGAAATGCTCTCGATCGCTGGCGGAGAAGACTTCCGGATGGTGCTGGCTTGTCAGGCTCCTACGAACCAACTCTATGGAAAGCTTAAAAATGCCCTCCAAAATCAGGTCGACACAGCAATCTCATTCGGAACAGGTGACGATGATGCGGAGTATATCATGTCACACCACTCGCTCACGGATACGGACGACCTTACTAGTCTCGGGCGATTCAAGTTCTGGTTACGAACCTACTATCAGACGAATGACGACGAAGATCTGACCTATTCGTACAAAGTCGATGCTTTTCCGCCAAGTCGAGATGCCCGTCAAGAGGTCTATGGAGACGACTACGAGGTTGATGTGGAGGGAATGAAACGCCGCTCGGTCGAACGCTACGGCGATGTTCCCGAGTCGCCAGAGGAACTCCGATCTAATTCGCATTTCTACGAGATCACTGGCGACGGGCCATTCGCTGGGAAAACCCTTGATGATCTCGACATGACCGACGATGCGTGGCGTAACCGCACGCTTGAGGCAATCGATGACGAGTCCATCCGGCTAGGGAATCCTCATGGCTTTGTTACCATTAGCACATTACTCGATCGACTGCGGCGCTATCTCCCTGGTGGTGGCTCACTCACCAATGCAAACCAAGCGTGGCTGAAGGTGCTTCAACATGTTCCAGACGACTATCTAAGTTACCGCAAACAAGACGGCGAGAGGCAGGTCAAAGCCCTCGACACTGGTTACATGAATGTAGGGGATAGCCCAACCGCTGGCGGAAAAGATCACCAGCTGACAATGAAAGATGCCTACGTTCCACTCACGCAACTTGGTTTTCTCATCGATATTCTAGACCAAGATGCCGACAGTATGCCCGATGCACTGGCCACGCTCGATGATCAGCTCTATCTTGACGGCATCGAAGATCGCAGCGTCATTGCCGAGCGAGTAATGAAGTACCGTGAGAATCATCCAGACCTTCACCGTCTTGCAGGCGATCATGAGGCGTACATCGAGGCTGAACATTCGACTGGAAAAACACAGCCGTCACAGACGATAACTAACCTCGCGGCGGCTCATAACGCTGACCGGCGGTGTCTGTTCCTTTGTCGTCCAGAGGCGGCTGAAGATGTCTATAATACGCTTTCCGAGGGCACCCCGTACTGTTACACAGACCATGACGTGGACGGTGAACGACGGTTCTACACCAAGACATCGGCACTCAGTATAGAGGGCGAGAAGATGACTCGGCTCGGACCAAAGGGTGACAATAACGTCTGGGTTCAAGACGAGCAGACCGGCCAGTATGTCTTGCGGGGTTCAGACGGCACCGAGCACGCCCGGTTTGACTCGGCTGCCGATATTTACAACGACCCGTCTGCATACCCGTCCGGTGGAGAGTGTCGAATCTATCCACCTGTGATTCCCGAGTTCGAATTCGATGGAGGAGATCCGACAGCTGCTGAGTGGGATATCATCGTGGTTCCCGAAGCTGAGGTGGATGAGAACGACGAGAGACAATTGCTGACGCCGTTGGATCTCAAACTTTACCGGCATGACCGCGACAATATCCCGCTGTGTGACCTGCCGGAGACGGACGTTGATGACGACGAACAGGATGAGATATCGTCGGAAACAGGTCGCACGGTCGGTGATCATAGCTCCGACGAAGATAGCTCTGATGAAGAGGAAACAACTGAGAGAACAGACAGCGATGACGATATAGACGACGATACAGCGTCAGAACACGAACCTCGAAAGTTCGAGCGCTTCTGATGCTATTCGTCTAACGTCCGCTCATCGATCTTCTCAACGTGGTCTGCCAACTGATTATAGAGTTTTCCGAGTCTCTCAAGCTCATTCTGTAGCTCCTCAACTTCCTCCTCTAGCTCTGCCGCTGTCACCCTCCCTGAGGAATCCGCTAATTCGTCTGCGATCTTTTGCCCACGGTTAGTGAGGCGATACGTTGCTGAGGTGCCGCCTCGACCGGCGAACTCTTCACCAGTCTTCTCAATTAGCCCCTTCTTTTCTAGCTCTTCAAAATGATATATTCCTGATGGGATGTCCCCGTCTCGGCGTAGCTCCTTAGCATTATGTTCACCACCATAGAACCTTAATCCATTAATAATTCTCGCACGTGGTGTACCCTCAATTCTCTCAATTAGTTGATCAAAGGTCCCTGACTTAGCCGCACTTGCCATACTCCAAAATAGTCCTAAGACAGGCAAAAAACTTCCGGTAATTTCTAGTTACTATCTAATCCCGAGGAACCCGCATCCGGGGGCCTCCCCCCATGGTAGGTGGATGATTTTGGGGAGGCACAATGCGACCGCCAGGCCCGGTCCCCAACCAAACGAAATACTGGACACCCAGGTAAAGCGACGACTGCTGACATCCCGATGTGACGACAGCAGAGGGACACCCAGATGAAGCGAGGAAATACATATTGAAGATGTCACGAAATACTGGACACCCAAGTTGAGCAACGACTGTTGACATCCCGATGTTGCAACACACTGGGGAGCCACAAGAGCGACGACAGGCCGACACACAGGCGTGACGCGTCACACCGACAGACAGGCCTGCACACGACCGGCCTGAAGACCCCTCTCTACGACACACCTGACAAGCGATGGTCTCACACCGGGACCGAGCGTCATTCGCCGCTGTTTCGATAGTTCTATATGTTTTGAGGTGAAAGAAAGACACAGTAGGAGGTAGAGATTGACTGAAATGGCTGATTCCTATCCACGTGGTGCAATCCCGAGTGTCGAGCCGTATCACAGCTACAGCGCGTTTCTCAAGGCTGTTGAACCATCCTACGCACTGCTGAAGTACACCGATATGCGCGCCTTGTTGAGCCGTGGTGAAACCGCTGATTCGTACTTTTCTGCGGAGACGAGCGTGATCACCACGACGACCATCCGAGACACAAAGTTGAATCTGGTCTCGTGGGAGCACGAACTCGAACGTATTCAGGCATTCAACCCCGACTTCCATATTCCAGCAGACTATTCCACCTACGAGCGACAGGACGTTGCTGACCGGACTCGGAATGTTTTGCATTGCATGGAGGGGCTTCTCTGGATGCAGCGTCAGTTACGTGACAATGATAGCGATATCCGACTCATTCCATTGGTGAAAGGCGTTACACCGGAGGAGCGGGCCGTCTGCTATGAGGTATTCGATCGAGCAGGATTCACTGACTATTGTGCTTTCTACGCCACACAGTATTTCACAGGAGGAAACGGGATTCGGATCGACGAACTCGTGGCCGATCTCGAAGCAGTCAACACCGAACAGGATCGTGAGGTCTTCTTAATCGGGTTGCTGTCACCGAATTACCTGAGACGAGTACCGGAATCGGTCGTTGCTGCTGCCGGTCAGACGGCATGGCGTTCGGACATGGCTCCCACAAAACAGAGTGTCACCGAGATGCAACAGCAGTGGAACGAGTTCACTGAGGCTGTTTCTGACTCTCTGGAGACGGATGCTACAGCTGAGATGAGAAACGCGGAGGTGGCCTAACTATGGGTGGGAGGTATGGCGCGAGCGATGATGGTAGCAGCGAGTATCAAGATCGACGGCCAACTGATACCGACCGGAGTGCTGAACAGCAAACAGTTGCCGATGCTGTTCAAGCGGTTGCAGATCAACACCAAACCGGTGATGAGAGTGATGTTGGCAGTCGGTCGAATGAACCCGGACATGGAACCACGGAGACCGGAACGACCCAATGGAGCAGTCAGCATCCGCTCACTGCCATTAGATCGAGCAGCGGATCGAGTAGCAGCTCGACACTCCACGATGTTGATAGTGCGATTGCCGAATACGTCGCTGATCAAATTGAGGAAAACGTTCGCTGGGCTGTCGAAGAAACCGAACCTGATGAGTAACCTATGTTGTACGTTGTCTGAGATAGAGAGAATATCCCTGTGACCCAGAACGATAAGGTTTCGTCGGACAATGTAAGCTATGAATGACTGGAGAGTTCGAAACGTCGAATTGCAAGGTGTTGTCTAATGACTGAACGAGCGCGCCTCAAATCGTACTTGCTGATGGGGATCGGTGCTATCGGAATTATCATTATCGTAGCCACTCCTTCGGGATCAACATGGGGGGCGATCCTAGCGGGAGCCGTGGCTGGAGGTGCTATCCTGGATGGTGTTATTATCCTCTATAGAATTCGGACGCAGGAGACAGCGCTGTTGAATAGTGGACAACATATAAAGCAAGAATAAGAGTAAAAACCGCCGTTATCGATCGGACGCATTCGATTATATCAGTATCTTCGGGTAACGTTGACTCAAGGCTGCCACCTTCTCGATGGCATCGAAGGCCTACCTAAGTGAATTGGCCGGTCGGGTATTCTCTGCTCACCAATTCCTTCGGTTGTTCACGACAATCGAGTTCATCCAGCAGGCGGACGAGGATCCGAAGATGACGAATAGTATATATGAGAAAATAACCCGGCTAAGACGGTGGAAAAGTATAATGTATAGGAGAACTAGATATATAACGAGACGATGGATCAAACAATGGAATCAAAAACCGTTGATGAGTGGATTAATCAGCTCGCAGCAGACGACTTCTGGGGATCACGTATGGATAAAATCGCTCGACAGACGATCTGCGCAATGCAGTACGGTTCCCAGGACTACACGCTCGATGATCTGTACCGATCCTTCTCCGATAGCGACTACCGGGAGCAGATTGAGGAGATACCCCAGTTTGACGGACAGAAACCATACCTAGCGCTGGCAGAACGAGTCGAACCCCACGTTAAAACGTGACTATGCCAGTATTGGCTGAAAAACGAGTACGGGATGGATTTGAGAAATGTGGTGTTGCGGCCGTCATTCTGGTTGTTCAGCGGCTATACGGGGGGTTCGGAAACCTGTCTATGCCCTCTGCCATCAACATGAATACTGGCGAACCAGTGACTGCAACAGGAGCCACAGGAATAGGTCACACCCTGCCGCCTGCTGATCTGTCTGTCCTGATCGGTTCAGGGCTAGGACTTGCCGTGGTTCTGTTATTTGGACTTGCGATGATTGATTTCTACGCAGGATTACGGGTTTGATGATCTCTGAGAAAGATTCTCTGTTGATGTGCTACACGATCGGTGGGTGGTTCGTTAACCGATGCGAACGTGAGCGCCGTTAGGTATCGGCTCTATGCGCTTTTCTGGCATGAGAGCCCGAGCAAAACGCCTCTCCACTCCCGTCTACGTGAATATGCGCGATGGTCTCTAGCGATCTCTCACACTGCTCGTAAGCACACTCTGCATCGGAGCGATCAACCCACTCGATCGATACGTCGCTCGTCGGTTTTGAACTGCCTCGATCACTATGGCGGGGTGGATTAGTTCGTCCAACAAATCCCGCCATCTCTTCTTCATGGATAACGCTGCCCGATGTATCGTCCGTTCGATGCCTAACAATCGGTCCAATGCCACCACTCTCGGGAACCGTCATCCGCACGTCGATGAGTGATTTAAGCTCTCTCGGAACGGCGACCGCGTGGATGACAACGTTCGGTTGCACAGTCCGTCCGCCAGCGAGGGCAGCCAGCACCGGCCACCAGTCATCATCTGTTACGGTCGGGTCCATCGTATAGACCACTGTGTGATCGTGAGGGATCGTCTCGCTCTCCTCCGGATTATAGACAACATCCGTCGCTCCCGTTTCTCGCTTCAGCAGTGCTACAACGCGCGCACATAGTGCATTGCCCTGCCGAGGAGTAGCTCCTGTGTCTCCCTCTATCCAGATGGTGACGCTCTGCCCACTAGCCGCCAGACGGGTGGCAACAGTTTCGACCGTCTCTGCGGACGTTTCACTCATCGTTCCCTCCTCGACGCGCCACACCCCGCACACGAGAACGAAGTCATCACGATATTCCCAACGCTGTCGGTGTGATTCCGGTGCTCGACTGCAAGCGTTCCGCATTCGGAACATGCGCCTCCAACGTCGACGGCTTGGAGCGCCGCCGTCTGATGATCACAGGATGCAGCCAGCCGGTTTTTCCACCCCTGACGGGCTTCGGTCCCCATCCCAGTCTTCTCGTCTTCACGGTCGTGACCACACGTGCACGAGTCTCCCTGAACGATCTTCTCGGACCCGTCCGGTAGCAAGACTGTGTGCTTGTTCCCCGTGCGCAACACTGCTACAGCATCGCTAGACGAAAGTGGAGATAGCAACCCTTGGTCGTAATAAGAATCCCAACTCTGCGCCAGCTTCTCGGCGTTTCTACTCATCGGGCGTCACCTCTCCCTCAGGAACTGAATGGACATCTCCATCCTCAAACACTTGCTCCCCAACGACAATTGGCTCATCTAACTCCTTACTCAGGCGTTGTAGTCGTCGCTCAGGACGCTCTTCAGCCTCCTCCGGTGGAAGTCGCCACCAGACGATCATATTCCCATGCTTCCGCCTTTGAATACGACCTTGATCGAATAGCCGAGTCAGCTTTTGGCGTGCGCTTTCTCGGCTTCGTCCAATCTCTTCCGCTATATCGCTTGTCACAACTACTGGCTCATTTACCGAGTCGAATGCAGCCAATACGTCATCAAGCGTTAGTCGTCCCTCGAATTGTTCGTTCTCGTCTGGCTCAGGTGCCATATCTATACCTATGAGAGCCACCCACTTATAATCTTTGGTACGTACAAAGTTATGTACATTGCCACCTGCCAAAAGTTATAAGTGGATAGCGCTCATGGTTGTAGATAGGAAGCACGGGACGCCGGTCAGGAATGAATTGGCCGGGACGTGTTCGAGCACGTCCGACCGGGCTTCTCAAAGGTGATCGAAGCCATGCAGACATCAAACACGACAGCAGAAAAAGGCGAGGAATTGGCCGACGAACACGTTGAAGAAATAGTCAATCGTATCGAACGACTAGTCTCTATGGGGTTGCCGTCATGCGATGAATGTTACTCACTCGATCGTGAGGACCGTCCCGAAGACGGCGAGTTTTGGCCAAGTCCACTAACGATTTTCGTGGATATTGAGGGAGATACGCTGGTCGATTGGAAGAATAAGAAGGTATGCGACTTCCACACCCCTGCTGAAGGGGTTGCTGATGAAGCTGTTGCGACCCACCGGGTGCGCGCCCGGTCGGAGTTCATCGGAGACGAGCATCCCCACAACGGGGCATACTGCTACAACGTTATTTCAGTTGAGGAGGTTTAGCTGATCACATCGGGTTAGAGTGAGCTTGGTTGGGTTACATACCCATCCAAGTAGACAGCGAACTCAAGGAAGTGTACCTGTTTGAATCACTGAAGCGATATAGCGACAACGAATAACGATTCGAACCGACACTAGCGAGGGACATTTCTCCGGACGACGAAGGACCTAGTAGATATCCATGTCCTAGAGAGTCAACTATCGGTTTACTCTTTAGATGTAAGCAAGACCGACAAGCTCCCCCCCTTAGAACGGCTGGTTTTCGAAGATTTGTGCGGGAGTAATGGCGAGGACTTTATCGCGTCGGTCGAGTTCAACATACATCTGTGCGTGTTGTTCGGCTATCTCGCGCGGGCATACGCCGACTGCCTTTTCCTCGAAGAGAATTCTCGCATCCTTGAACACAACGTCACCGTCCGATTCTTCGCCATCTTGTGCGGTCACAGTGTGTTCTGTGAATTCATTGGTGATGGCAACCGCAACGCAAACTGGGACGCTTTCTGTTGCTTCCCATGCTCCGGCGATGGCCAGAGCATTGAAATCGACATCTGTTACCTGTTTCTCGCTCGATTCCTCGCCTTTTTCTTCTGTCGTCGTTGAGTACGTCATGGGTTTCTAGTTCCTTTGAGAAGCCCGGTTGGGTGTTCTGAGCACCTGACCACTTTCTGCGTGGTGTCCCGTACTTCCTATCTATACCCATGAGAGCCATCCACTTATAGTCTTTGGTAGGTGGCAATGCACGTAGCTTTGTACGTACCAAAAGTTATAAGTGGGTGGCAGACATAGATGTAAATAGGAAGCGCGGGACGCCGGTCAGGAATAGTTTGGCCGGGACGTGTTCGAGCACGTCCGACCGGGCTTCTCAAAGGTGATCGAAGCCATGCAGACATCAAACACGCCAGTAGAAAAAGCTGAGGGATCGAACGGACAAGTTGACGCGCGTATCGGACGCGCACTGAGCGAGTTCCTCCATGCAGAAAAGGGGGAACACGGCGACGAAACGTATCGAGTGCACTCCGGATCGGGATCGACCTACGCCGTCGATCTCGATGGACCGGATGGGAGATTCTGCTCCTGTGCCGACACAGCCGAGTTCTGTAAGCATATTCTCCACGTACTCCTCGTTGAGACGCCAGAGACGCTCATGTCGGATGTCACTGAGTGCGAACACGGAGATGAGGATTGCCCCGGTGCTGATGCAATCTCGATCGAAGACGGTGAGCCAGAATCTGAAGGAGCGTTCCCTTGCTTCCCTTGCTTCCAGAAAGCCCGACGAGACAGCAAGGAGCGCGCAGGAGCCACCAATCAGCCAGTTATGGCCGACGGTGGCCAGCCAATCCTGACGGAACTCAAAGAAGGGCAGATCTTCACAGACAAGACCGGCACCCTCTGGAAACTCGAACAGCGAGTTGAGCCGGTTGATCTCGCTGATGATGGGACCGAAGTCGCATGTGTACGGCTTGAGCCAGCTGACGGAGACGGAAAACGACAGATCAGCTGTGAGACATTCCCTGGGATAGTCAACGATCCAGACGGCAGATACACGCTTGTTAGCGAGCCAGAGATCGTGGAGGTGAGCGACTGATGGCCACGACGTGGTGTCCGGCGTGCAACCATCAAACCGTCCTTACCATCCATAAAACGGACCTGTCTGTTGAAGTCTGCAAGAGAGATGACTGCAACCATAGGAAAATCCTATGAAGCTCACTGGTCACATATGTCCGGATTGTCTGTCAAATAAAGTGAGCGGCAGGGTAGGAGAAACCGAAGTTAAAATAGTTTGTATGGATTGTGGTTTTGAGGGAACTGCCCCAAGAAACGACTGAAAGATAGAGTCGATTCACACTTTCTTTCTCATTTGCTTCGGGATTCAGAGGCTATCGATTGCCTCTGGCCTTATGTAACATCGGTGCCTTTATGGAGCAAGGAATGTTACATAAGGTTGAGGATGACGAGCGAAAACTCACCGACTGCTCCCGATTCACTCCCGAAGTATCTCGAAGAAGGAATGCAGAAACAAGACGGCGAGACGCTCACCGACATGATCGCGTACGCCGAGGAGCTGATCGAGTGGCAGCAACGACCGGTCGACCCTGATGACCTCCCTGACGGAGCTGAGCCGGTCGAGGACGAGAGCAGCAAAAACGGAACAGTCGTCAAGGAAATGGTCACGTGTGGAGACGAGACATGCAGCTGTATGACCGACGACGAGCTACATGGCCCGTATAAATATCGATATTTCTACAGAAAAGGCAAACTCACATCGGAATATCTCGGAAAAGCCTAGGTATCCCTTCCGCCTTATGTAATGATGCGCCCGAACACACCCCTCCACAGATTACATAAGGTCGGAATCGAATCGCCGAAACCGAAACGAGAGAATGCCTCACGGAAGGATTGCCGGACTGGGTGGAGCGTCGATTTTTGAAACCCTCAATAGCGGGTTATCAGCCCGGACAAAGGCATGAGACCTGATGATTCCAAACGGTACCATAGCGTTTCCATCTGACCTAAGCGCATCGGCGAGTCGGTTTTTAATGCGATCGAGGCCACGTCGAGGTCGAGCTGTTGGAGCACTCAGATCATTGACCGTAAGATATGCTTCTGGGATGTCTCGACGGGCAATAGTCGGGATTATATCGTTCACAACCTCTCCGTCAACGCTTCGAACGTATTCGATCACTTCAGATTGCAACCTTTTGATATTGAATTCCGGACGGATCGTTACTAGGACATGCGTTTCATCACCAAACTGCTCGACTTGATCACGAGTGATTCCAATCTCTGCTGGTTTGGTCAGATCAACGGGTGCGAGACGGGATTCCAGCGTCGATGGATCGACCTCAGTGGGAACAGCGACGGTTGGGAAGAGCACTAGATCTGGTTCATCGATCAAAAACCGATCATCCGCAAGTGACTCGATGTCTGTTTCTGCTGCAAAATCTGGAGGGAGCTGCTCAGCGATTGATTCGGCAACTTCATACTCAAGCGAGATTCGGTAGAATGTTCTCGGATCAGACATCCACTCTGATCGATATCTCTCCGTGATTTTAACGTCCGCGTCACAGATCCGTCGTGATCGGACAACGAAATCGACGTAACCGGCATTTACCCCAGAAATCGACCTCTTAGAATCCATTTGATTACAAACTCCGGGCCGCTGCCCTCGGAAAAATCAAATCGATTGTGCGGTCTCTCTCGGCCTCTCAGGGCAAATGGATCTGAAACGGCTGAAAATCGGGGTTTCATCGCCGTATTTTTAAAGAATATGACACGAGGGTATCTTGATCGCCCGTCGACGAAGATCTCGTTAGTTGTCCCACGTGAATGAGAGTCTTGGTTAACGATCGGTCTTTGCGAGATGGTGGGTTTGACTACGGAGAGGTGGCTCTATCCCTAACCAACCTCCGTTCGCCAGCCACATCTGTACATCTGATGTGACCACGTCCCATCACCGTGTACCCCGATCCGCAGTCTGGGCAATCTTTGATAATCGTCGGTTCTGATGGACGTTTCGTCATTGCTCTTTCGTGCCTGTGAGTTGCTCGATGGCTTTCTTAGCCCGCTCAACGACGATGTCAGACGAATCTGGATACGTCGCGTAGTCCTCCAACCCCCGGACAATCCGCTCTCTTTCATATCCATCGTCGATCGTCGGAATGTTACCTGTCGATACGATGCGCTCGACCGCTTCGTCTGCTTTGTCGCTTGTCGTCATGTTGTTCACTGGCGGTTTGGATGGACGCCACCCAAACGCGGGAAGGGAGTCGAACCCTCCTGCTCCAACCGCGCTTAGAACTTGTTCACTGTTGATCGCTGCCGGAGACAGTGGTGTCGCTGGCGACCCACTCGCCTGTGTCTGCGGGTTCGTCGGTGTCTTCGTCGGTGCTATAGAACACGTGCCGACCGTCCTCGGTCAGAACCTCCTTCACATCGTTGCTCATCGGTCACCTCCCGCTGCGACACGCGGTCTCGCTGGTGTGAGCACGTCACGCTGTTCAGCCGCGAATCCGAAGCGCTGGCCGTACCCATGCGCAGACATGAGCACTGGATAAAACGAATCGCTAGCGACGATTTCCCGACCGTCGACGGTTGCAAACGTGGTTCCTTCCTCGACACGTTCGAAATTCTCGACGTCGTCGTCGATCTCATAAGAGTCGCCAGCTGGTTTCGGGATCTGCTGTTGCAGTTCGAAGACTGGCACTGCGCCCGCTGGAGCGTTCCGTTCGGCTAGCGCTCCAGTCGCGCTAAGAAATTCCCAGACGAGCTGTGTGGCGTTCTCTGCGGCTTGTTCAGATCCTTGCTTCCCACACTCGACTTCGATGATGCAGTCGGTGTGAGCGACGAGTGCGCTCTGAAATTCGTCACCGACCTCGATCACCGCGTCAAGCGAAAGCTGCGGACAGATCCAATCTGCGAGAGGTCCAGCCTTCTCGACGAGAGCAAACGGTTGCTCATGCGATTGCGTCGAATGCATCGAGAGGGTCGTACAGTCCTCTAGTTCCGTGAGGAGTGCCGCCGCGAGCCGTGGTTCGTACGTCTCGCTGCTCCGATCACCGGGGAACACCCGGTTCAAATCCCGCTCGATGTAGCGCACGCCTTGTCTGAGCGCACGCTCGTTGACGGTGATGCACTTGACCGGCCGCTTGAGGGCTGGGTCCGCTTCGAGGAGCGTCTCGATCGCGTGGACGCCACACGGTTCATCTCCGTGGACGGCTCCGACAATCGCAAGCTCCGGTTCTCCCTCCCCCAACTGCTCGACGTTCATAGCTTCGCCTCTTCTGCGTGTGACCAGCACAGATATTGTCCGTTGACCCACTCGACGCCATCAGTGCCGCAGTTTGGGTTATCGCAAGTGCGGAAATCGTTCATACGCCCGCACCTCCGCTGGAAACGTCGCAGGTGTCTTGTCCGTAGAACTCTTCTGTCGTGCCTCCGTTGGTGGAGGTGGCTTTCGTAGTTGACATGCTTCACGAGAAAGCCAGCGTCAGGGTGCTACTACACCCCGGCGCGATTCTCCAATTCTCCTGAGAACCACGCTTACTGACTTCCTCTACCTTCTGCTTATAGGCAGATAGTGATAAAACTTTCCCTTCTGCCAGTGAGCAGGAGGTTTATGTATTCGAGTCTTGTAGGGACCGTATGACAGACGAAGATAGAGAGCGCGCAGAAGGCGGCGAGTACGTCGAGACAGTCACGCCAGAGCGAGTCTTAGACGTGCTTAGACAGCAAGAACGGCCATTCATCACGACTACTGATGTGGCGGAGGCATTGGGATGTTCGACCGAGACTGCCCGCGTGAAGTTGGGGAAATTGGACGATAAGAACGGAAACGGTACCTTGCGGCGTGAAGATATCGGATCACGGACAGTTGTGTGGTGGCTTCCTAGCGAAAACGACGAATAGCCACCTTCTGCGTATAGACAGAAGGTTTATGCACATGGGTTTCGTAGATATAGGTGTGTTCGAGACATGACTTCGAACGACACTAATCGATTCGAGAGCGCAGACGGATCGCACGAGATCCGTGTAGAGGTCTCTGAAGATCGGAAACACATCAGCGGCCTCCTAAACGCAATGGAGAAGGCAGACAAGGAAGCCCACCGATCAGGGCGTCACGACGACCGACCGCTCGACGACTGTCCACTATGTCCGGAAGATACCGATGACAAGTGAGAATGAAATCATCAAGGTCGATCTACCGATAGAAGACTGCTATCCGGATGTTTTTGGGGAAGAGACAGAAGTCCCACCTCCAGACGAACGGGACGAGACGGACGAGGTCATTATCGAGATGACCGTCGATTCTAAACGGCGGGAGGTCCTTCGTGATCTCGCCGAAGACCGCCTCGACGAGGATGATCTCCCTGAGGCCGAAACGCTGCTATGGATCGATCAGGCCGAGGTGTACAGCCTCTGTGAAGGCCACTACCTCGAAAAGTGTGAGGGAGCATGGACCGGATTCACGGAGAATCCGAATTATGAGGAGCTTCGTCGAAAGATGAATGAGCGGCTGTCTCAGGGAGTTCCGTGTTCGTCCTGCCGCCGAGACCGGATTAACGAGTTGATGAAACAGATTGAGGACGAGCTTGAGATCTCGATCGAGGTGATCGAGGATGCCTCCTGAGCGCGAGACAGTCGTCGAATGGACGGACAAAACTGGGACGGTCTGGCGCGTCGAGCGTCGATACGACCGGAGCCGTCAGCAGTGGGAGTGTTCGATCGCCTCGAAGATCAGAGACACGTGGAGAGTGCGCGAGCGGATGGTTCTTGACGGGAAAGAAGCATTCGAGGGTAAGATTCCATTATAACAACCATCTGTTGATTCTCTAATAAAATTGCTGTGAGTCGGTCTGATTCTTATACTAACTTATAATATGAATAAATTATTTCATAGGAAAAATGGGGTAGTGAAATGAGATCGAATCAATGGGTCAAGATAGACGACAGTTTTTGATGAAAATAGGACAGACTTCTGTTATTGGAACAGCAGTGCTCTCTGGCTGTTTAAATCAAGATGATCCTTCAGCAGAGTCGCCGACTGCGACACGATCGAAGGCAGGAACGGAGCAACAGACGACAGCTACAGCAACATCAACGCCCACAGAAACGGTCACACCAACAGCAACATCGACGCCCACAGCAACAGAAACACCAACAGCAACGGAGACACCCACGGCAACGGAAACGCCCACATCTACGGAAACGCCGACTCCTAACCTACCAGTCCCCCTGAAACCGCTCACAACGTATTCGAGCGAAGAATACGGTTATCAAATTTCATATCCTGAACCGTGGACTGTTGACGAGAGGCGCAATAGCATCTCAATCAGGGACGAAGAATCGCTAGGAGACATCTTCGTTCAGGTTCAGGAACAAGCGGATTATATGTCCATATCGAAATGGAAAACGTTTCTCACAGGAGGGATGCCGATCAAGTATTATGACGAGACCGAAACCACGTACCAAGGTCATCGAGCGCTTCGACTTGACGTGAGGCATCTTCCTGTGATGGATGGTCCAAAATATCGGAGCAAAGGATTGATTCTGATCTGGAAAGACAAAGAACGAGTATGCCTCGTCAGAAGTGGGTTCAAGGTTTCTCCGGCAGATGATCCGCATTCGGACGAGACACCCGCCGAGCCAGCCTCAATTGAATGGACATCAACGGTCGACAAGGCTGCAACCCGTTTCCTCGAATCGTTTACGCTCGACGACTAGCGATTCTCAGACTATCTCCTCGACGGTCTCTGGCACCTCTCGTGAGCCCTCGATCAAGTTCTCGATGTGTCCGCGGAGCGGCTCGGGTGGCTCAGCAGCTAACATCCCAGCGATTCGCGTCCAGCGAAAGATTCCGTGGTCGTTCGGTTGTCTCGCGTCGACGAGCTGCTGATCGATCAGTATCGGATGCGTGCCGTCAGTTGCAGGCGAGAAGGCAAGCACGGAGACATCATCAGGAGAGGGCATCGAGACGCTCACAACGCCATTCGAGACCGTGAGCGACACGCTGATCAACGCCTCCTCGAAGCCTCGTGTTGGGGCTACGATCTCGTCGACGGCGTGATCGACGCACCGAGCAGCATCGATCACCCAATCCTCTGGCCACTCCTCGATCTGGAGCTGTGGATGATCGACGAGTCGCATTGCTTCGAGCAATACTGAGTCATCCGTCGAGATCTCCTTCGGACGCTGGTGATAATCGCACGCTACCCCTTCCCCCAACGTTGCAGCATGGAGCGCTTCGGCCAACTCCACTCGAATTAGATCAGTCATGCCACTGATGAGTGGTCAAAGACGGTTAAGCGTGGTCGGTTGCACCTTCTCCGCTTCGAAGTGTGGCTCTGGGCCCGCGATCTCTGATGCCTCCAAAGATCCCTATACATCATATGTCGCTATATGAATTCCAACACCTCGACTGGCTGCGATTTTCTTCGAACCTTATGTAATAGATGGTGGATGGGTTGTAGCCACGGGTTACATAAGGCTAAATCCGCCAGCGCTCGGTGCCGATCGAGGCAGAGACCACCATCGGAAACGGTGTAGAAGGAGTGTGTCAATCCAATAAAGAATAGCCGATGTCAAATATTGTCTCTGTTCGTGTCAGCAGTGTCGATATCGCGGATCAACCACTCAACTCGAAACGCGTATCGAGCGGCCATCTTCTCTAGCACTTCACGAGCACTAAGATCCTCAACGATAGCGGGCGAGGTCCACTGGCTTTGTGGGTCATGTGGGTCCGACCGAGTGAGCTCCTGATATGCAAATTCGGGATCTGGCGACGTTGGAGATTCGTGTCGATACGCTGAATACCGAGTGAACAGGTTAGCGAACTCCCACGCTGTCCGTTCGTCACTAAACGCTACTAGTTGTCTCGCAACCCCATATGCACCCTCATCATAGTGGACACTGAATGCGTTCGCGTTGTCACGATCAACTCCGTCTTTCGCGTATATTCCCGTTTCCCAAGATTCGATATACGAGGGCAGCACTTTGACCGATATACCCTCATACTCATACCCAAGTTCCGTGTCCGTCCACGCTTCGTGTGGTGAAACCATGCTATATCTCCTCACTCTTCAGTAAGCAGCTGCTTACGGATTGTGGATCATTCAGCAGATCTCTCACTGGTTGTGTACCGCTCTCGGTTCTTTTCGATCTTCTGAATTGTGCCCCGAGCAACATCGGTCGATCGCGCGAGACTCCGCTTGCTCGCCCCTTTATCGAGTTCGTCGAGGATGACGAGCGCTGTCTCGTAGTCTTCGTTCGGGGTGAGATAGCCCTCCGAGCCGACATCGAACCCGAACGGTGGCCGCCCGTGCCATTCCCCCTGCTCGCGCGCCGCAGCGATCCCCTCGCGGACGTTCTCGCGTTTGATCTCTGCCTCTAACTCCGCAAAGGTCGCAGCCACGGTCAGAAACGCACGCGTGTAGGGATCACTGTCTTCAGGATCGAGCGCAATCCCCATGTCGAGAATGTGCAGTCCCACCCCGTTCTCGTCCACGATCCGCTCGACGGTCGCGGAGAAGTCACGCACCGATCGGGAGATCCGGCTGACCTCCGACGCGATCACCTGCGAGATCTTCCCGTCCTCGATCGCGGCCATCAGCTCGCTGTAGCCCTCCCGGTTGGTGTTCGTTCCAGTCTGCTTGTCGACGAACATCTCGATATCGGCTGGCTCCACACCGAGTCGATCGGTCGCATACTCGCTGGTAATCTTTCGCTGTCGTGAAAGATCCTGTTTGGCTGTCGATACTCGACAATAGAGTGCAGTTGTTCCACTCATTCGTCCTACTTTGTGGCACCCCCGCCAATGACTTAAAACCACCCCCCTTTTGAGCAGACTGCTCAGAAACTATAGTTTTTGAGCAGGGGAAAGAATAGCAGAAGTAGTATGTGAGACTATTCTGATAGTAAAAGGTGTGGGACGGATTATTTACTTGGATGCAGACGGAGACCGCAGCGAAGTCACAGCAGATACGATCAAATATATTGACGATCACTGGAGATTCATTACAGACAAATACGAAGAAGATAATAAAGAGGTAACTAAGAGGAAATGGATTCCACGGGAGCGAGTTATTGAAGTTGAAACAAAGACAGAAAGGGAGAAGATATTCTAATTCCTTTGTGTCCTCTCTGCGACTGAAAATAGGGGGATGACAGCGGTACTCCTGTCTGAGGTAGGTGACATCTACATACCAACTGAAATCATATCTATGACTTACTCATCTTTATACATATCTAGATACATAGAATATAAAAAATAAGGAAAATATATCTGTTTGACGTATCATTATATGGTACAAAATCGTACGTATCTGTGTATGTCGCAGTTACCAGACACGCACACCGCCCCAACCGAAGGGGTACCATTACTCGAAGAAGAGGTAGTTCTCGAAAATATTCATCCAAGTTATCTGACATGGTGGAAGCCACTCCTAGCGACCGCCTTCCTTGCATTGATCGGAATTCCAGGAATGCTGGCGGGCAATTTAGGGGAAAGTCTCCCAATTGTCGCGCTGGCCGCTCTCATCGGTGGATATGTGTACATGTCACGCAAGAATAGCCGGTATGTTGTGACCAATGAGCGAGTCTACAAGAAATATGGATGGATTCGGCGTACCACGACCGAAGCTCGAATCGAAGATATCCACAGTCTGACGACTGATGAAACGATCCTGGGTCGGTTACTGAATGAAGGAGTCGTCCAAATTGACTCCACAGGGGCATCAGGACTCGTCGGATTGCCAGGGACCCGGAACCACGAACAGTTCGCAAATATAATCCGAGATCAGCAGCAGCAGTAGCTCACTGAGTGACGATTGACGACGAGTGACTATTTTTCTGAAAACTCGAGTCCTGAGAGTCGTCACTCGTACGCGAGAAGAAAACCGATCAGGAAGAACTATCGACACGTCTCGACACACCATCTCTGACGACTGAAATCTAGGGATGACAGCGGTACTCTTGTCGGGGTTAATAATCACCCAACTTAGAACGGGTTACGCGGGTGCTTTAACTAGGTCGCCACCGAAGCTGCGAACGGCGGAAAGATATTCGCCTTATCCGATGGCGAAAAAATGGGGATTCCCGACGTTGGCCTACAAGAACGTTGTGTCAACGTCGTGTGCTTCGAGCCATCTCATCCCCTCGGCCTTGGAGGAGAGGCGGATGTTGTCGCGTGCGCCACCTCCATAGGCTTCGAGGGGGCTTCCTGGCTCGGTGATCCAATCGCGGATTAGCTCTTCCGCTCGGCCTTCGTCGTGGCTGGCGACCCAGCCCTTGGCCGTGTCCACGGTGACTTTCCGCTTTCCGACATAGCCACCACGGACGAGCTTCCGCATGATTTTGACCTTGATTTCTTCGTCAGTTGCCATTTGGGCCTCCCCAATTACACTTACATACCATATCCCCTTATAGCTTTCCGTTTGAACGGACAGTACCATTCTTTTCTGCGAAAGGTATAAGATGACGGAGATAATACGATGTGGTATGAGCCAGACAGCAGCCGAGGAGGAAGCGACGTACGCCGACGGAACGACGCTCGTGAGCGTCCTAGGGACACCCGCACGGGTGCGCATCCTCGCGGTGCTCACGAGCGAGACTGACCGCGACCTAAACCCCACGGAGATCATGGAGGAGGCTGGGATTGGCAGCACCGCGTTCTACGAGCACATTGATGACCTCCGCGCGTGGGGACTGGTCGAAAAGACACGCATGGCCGGAAACTCGCCCATGTTCCGGTTAAACATGGACAGCGAAGCCGCACAGCACCTCGGAAAGTTCGAATGGGAACTCGTCAAGCACTCAATTGAAAAGGAGGAAGCGGGCGAACTCGACGAGAACGAACAACCCATCCTTTCCGAGGAATAGCGACCGTGCTCCGTGCTGATCGGCGCACACAATCCCTGTTTTCTGAAGACTCACGATAGTCGTCATTCTTTGAAGTCGACATTCATGTCGCTTGTGCGCGTTGTTAGAACTTCGACAGGGCGTAAACCACCACGCCCGAGAGCAGCCGGTATCTTTAAATGGTAACAATACGTGGCCATCATACAGCCTAAGGTAGCTAAGGATGATGAGTATGATGATCATATTCAGCAACCTAAGTAACCTAAGGTGACTAAGGAACCTAACCATGTCCGAAAACATCGAACCACGAGCGGTGAATTGTGCGATATTAAAAGGCGGAGTAGGCAAGAGCACGATATCAGTCAACGTCACAGAGCGCCTCGCAGCCCGCGGACACGACGTGCTATTCGTCGATCTCGAACCGAATGGCCACGCGAGTGTAGGTCTCGGATTCGGGGAGCAATACAAGGACGAAGACAGCGATGATATCGGAGATGTGCTCCTTGATGATGGTGATGCATCACCTCAAGACGTCATCTGCGAGACAGATTTTGGATTCGATATCTTGCCATCGACGAAACGGCTGGAAACGATTGAGAAACTGGTCGAATCCTCGAATTTTGCTGACGTTCGACTGCGCAACCACGTCGTCGATCCACTACTCGGGACGGACTACGATTTTATCCTCACAGATCCCCCTGCATATCGGGGGAAGATTACGAACAATGCACATGTCGCAACACAAAATCTTATTGTGCCACTCACGAGCGGCGGCGGCTCGGTCGAAGGTTTCCAGCGGATGATGGAGCGCCAAGTCACTCCATTGCGAAAACAAATCGGGCTCGATATCCTTGCGATCGTGCCCAACAGAATCAACGCTCGAATCGATCACCACAACAACGACCGCAAGCTTGTCGAGAGATTGAACAGGGACTTCGCGGACAAGCTCCCCGAGTTCTCGCGTGTCGATTTCGAAGCTGTCGATAATGGAGTCTTCAACGGAGACTTGCCGAAGCCAGGGATTCGGAAAGACGATAAAATTTCGAAGGCATACAGCGAGCGCAAGCCACTCGCAGCGTACGACCCCGAGAACGACCAACTAAAGCGATTCGACGAGTTAGCTGATATCGTCGAGAACGGAGGGGTGGCTCAATGAGCGATGACGACCCATTCGGAGACATCAACGCGCAGTTAGAGGAGACAGAGGAACTGAATAAGAAAGCTAAGGATACTGATGATGCGGAGGGAAATAAGGATGATGAGCAACCTCAGGATACTGAGGATACTAACTATGATGAGGGTGATAAGGGTAATAAGCAACCTCAGGAGCCTATCGACAACGATGAGGATGCTAATGACACTGATCATGATGAGGATGCTTGTCATGATGAGCAACCTCAGGATGCTGAGGATAGTCAGTATGATGAGGAGCATAAGCATGATGAGCATGCCCCACCGTTTGCGTTCAGCGAGAGTGAGCAAGGACCGATCTACCCACATGAAGATCGTTGGGAGGAGTGGGCTGACGCAAAATGGGAGATTAAGAGCTATCTCCGAGAAAACGGCTTACGGGAGATTCACGGAAGAGAAATCGATGATGCACTCTTGCTGCTCGCAATCGAATCATCAGAAGAAATTGGGGATATCATCCTAGACGCGCGCGGCTACGACTTGAACTGAGAACCGACATCGTCATTCTAATTCTGAACACTCTAACTATCGAGTATAGCAAGCTGTCCCTTCTCAGCCTGTTAGTTTACCACCGACAAGCCTCTTCAGCTGCTACTACGGAGTGGACCAAGGTCAGGGAAGTAAGCATCCCGCAACATCAATACCGATCACGTTCAGGAATACGGGAACGAAGAAAATGGGGAAAATTGCAGCGACAATCGAGTAAACCCCGCCCTTTGCTTTCTGACGACCGTACGGATCGACTGCATCCGTCCGTCGAATACCGTCACTTCCGACGATTTCAGGCTTTCCAACGATGTCAAGACCGACTATCATTCGAATTAATCCCTTCAGAATGAGGTACATCGACAGTAGACCAAAGCCGACGACGGTCAATTGCGAGATATTGAATCCTCCACTACACAACACCTGTTCGGCCTCCGAAACGCCGACCTGCGTGAGCACTGGATCGATCATCGACGGAACAAGAAGCGAACCCGATCCGCCCACCGAGAGCACGAGATCGTGCCGTCCCGAACTCATCATTACATCCACAACCGCCTCAAGACCTGTCTTCGTCATAATTATCTATCCAATCACACACACACACAAACAACAAAAATCACATGCAAGTGGAGCTTAGATACATCACTCTTCGGTGTCAGGATTCAACGATTCTAGTTCCTCCTCGTCCATCTCCCCACGAACATAGCGCATACCGAGATCAGTAATAATATAGGTTCGATTGCGCTGTTCCAATAGCCCCGATTCTGTCAATACTTTGATTCTACGGTTGGCATGGCCCTCACTGATCGAAACGTTTCTCCCCGCTGCCCCTGGACCGCACTCGAATTTTCCATGCTGGTGCTCCCCATAGAACCGCAATATTGATCTGTCCGCACGATGAAACCATGACGCTGTCGGGAGCATATTGTCCTTAGATCAGGGCGATAGATGGTAAGCGATTGGCTTCAGCCCATTAGATCCTTGTAGAGGAATCTCAGGTTGCTCTGTAGAGATATAGTTTTATTACCGAGGACATAGAAGCATCTCTCAACGCGATAATCTCCATCCCGTAAAAGGGAGGATTACCCGGCAACAGTCTGGCAGGACCCCCGGGCAATCCACGATGCGCTGTCCCCACAGCGCGTACATCAACGATCTCGTTCCGCCCTATAAGGCTTTTCGCCTCTCGGAACGATCCCGTCACCCTTAGTTTTTGTACGTGCTGTGGTTCAGCCGTCGTCGATTGTCGCCACCTGTCATGACAATCCATGACAATGGAATCAAAGCAGTGGACGACGAATGATGAATTGAGCGCTGAAAACCTTAGTCGTTCGGCTCGGGACGACTCTGAAGAAAAACGACGGCAAAACCACGCTCTCGATGGATCTGCGCCGACTGAGAGGTGGTCAGCGTGACCGTCGAAATCGAGAATCGCAGAGGGATCGGGGCGTGCATCATCGAGGATGCCGACGATCTCGAGCAATTCACCTTCGAACCGGGCGAGGAAATCCGCCGACTAACGCCTCCGACCGATTCAGACGAAATATGGCTCGTGGGATCGCGCTCGTGGGCCTATCGCGTCTCGTGGATTCGCGGCCGTGATGACCCACCGACACGGGCCGATCACCGCCGCTATTCCATGATTGAGAAAGAATCATGGGAGGAGAGGGAAGTCTCTGAAGCTGAACTTCTCTATGGAGCGTGGGATCACACGGAGGGAGACAGATGACGGGTCGTGGTCGATGTCTGAACCCTCAGACAATCGAATTCCCAACTCTTGCATCCGCTAACCGCGTTCGAGAGCAATTTTCTGACCTCATCATTCCCCGAGACGATGCGCGAAAGAAAACCGTCGCTTTCTGTGGGGATGCTCCTGAACGAGCACAGAAAGCGATCGGACAGCGAGCGCATCGCTCGTTCGAGC
Source organism: Halocatena marina (assembly GCF_023276375.1). Lineage (GTDB taxonomy): Archaea > Halobacteriota > Halobacteria > Halobacteriales > Haloarculaceae > Halocatena > Halocatena marina. The sequence continues at coordinate 28,589 of NZ_JALLPK010000006.1, forward strand.
GGGCAGACTCAGGCTTCGGCCAGACAGCATTAACACGCTTTGAACGGCGTGAAATCGACTTTAGCAGGACGAATATTTTCCATTCGAGAGCCTGCAAAGCCATAGCCTGCGAGTTCGTCGTGGACGACTGGCTCAGTCAGTACGATCACACGCTTACCGTCAGCGAACATGTCGAAATTTACCAGAGAGCGGGGCAACCGACCGCCAGTGCGAGCGGACCAACTATGCGCGAGGTGGCGGGGTGGTCGGTATGATCGACTCACTTCCCGAGCGGCCACTCTCGTACCACGAAAAGGAGAGCCTCAGCCAGCAATGCGAGATGTTCATCACGCTTGTGTTCGCACAGAACACCGATCAGAACGTCTATGCGTTCCTCCTGGGAGATCCCAACACGGAACGCAACCACCTCGTTGCCTGGGCAGAGGACGAAACAGCCTGGCGCCGTATCGAGACCTTCACCCCACCACTTCCGCAGTGGGAGGTCGTCGAAGAAGCGATCTATACGTTCTTCAGACATCACGAACCAGAAACTGAGAGTTCGCTAGTGTTGTTCAATCCCGAACAAGGCGAGCCTAAGCGGTTCACTCTGGATGGTCAATGAACGAGGCTCGCTTTGCGGTCGTTGGCTGTCTCACGAAGGGCTGTCGGGCGCTGTGGATCATCGAAGACCGCCACACGCACGACACGGCCACCTGTCCACAATGTGGCTCAGCGTTTGCGACCGACCGGTTTCGGGCGTTCGCACAGGCCGACGAGTGGGAAGCCGCCTGTGAGTTACGCGCGCGGATCGCTGCCGATCGCGCCGGACAGTACGACGCCTACGCTGACGAAGACGACTATGGCCAGCTCGCCGAGCGCGCGGAGGAACACCTGACGCGGTATGATGATCTATTCGGATCAGCTGTTGATGACGCCGCAGCACGGCAGAGACGCCGCCAGCGCGAGTTGTTCGCACCTGCTGCCGAGCGCTACCTCGACCAATCCGAGCCGTATCAGGAGGCGGCAGCAGCTTATCTCGAACGCCGGAGGCGAGAACGCAAGCAGATCGTCGAAGCCAGTAACACCGAGACCGCCACGACGCAGGTCACCCCCTTTCAGGAGCGCACAGCAGCCGCTGAGTCGAATCTCACGTTGACGACACCCGAGACATTGCCTGCCGATGTCGACGTGCGCGTGCGTGAGCCCGATACTGGAGCGACCGATCTCTGGAAGTCCCTCTGGCAAAACGACCGCTTACAGACCCGTTTTTGCGATGCGCTACACACGCTGACTGGTGAAACGTACCAGTCGGCGTGGGCGACACTCGTCGAAGACGGAGGTGTGACGGCCCCTGCGAGCACACCGGCACCGAGTTACGCAGAGTACCTTCTGGATGGATTGAAGCGACCGACAGACGAGACGTGGTTCGATAGCCTGCGTGTGACTCGCCAGCTTGGTGGGAGCACGCCATTCGGCAATACCGAGCGTGACGACATCATCAACGGCCCCGTCGCACTGTTCGCTGCGTGCGACGTGACGCCACGTATTGCGGTTCATCTCTCCCACGACTTTTTCGAGCACAAGCGCATTCAACGCGTGCGATTGCTCGACTTCCTCGTTGAGCTGAGCCGAGGGATGGATATCCGAATCGTCTGTCATGGTTCGCTGGCACCGAAGAAGCTCCTGCGCTTGCACGAGGCGGATCTGCCGAGCCGCTGTGTAACTGAGGCCCCACAGCCGTACCATGACGCAGCGAAGCAGGCTGGCGCAGCACCACGGGAGGTCGCCGAGGCTGCACTCACAGACCTCGGCCTCGATCACCCGGCCATCACGGTGCTCGAACGACTGGCAGACGAATCCAGCGAACGGCTCGCGTACGGTGTGCTCAAAGCTGATACCGTGTTTTCCGTCTCCGAGGCGGCGGTCGGTAAACGAGTGCGCACGCTGATCGAACATCGTTTGGTGAGTAAGGATCAGTTCAATACGACGAACTATATCCAGTTGCTCCCAGCGGGCTCACGCTTCTTGGACCGACGCGAGCAGGAACTGGACGCTCAAGATGTGCAAACGGTGCTCGACGGATTTTCATCGGCTGAAACCGACGATTCAGCGGCTGAGTCGGCTGCTTCGACCGATCTAACTGACCCCCCAAAACACTCCCACGGAACCGTGTATACCGGCGCAAGCACGGGAAGGGGGGTTGGTGGGGATGGCGCAATGAGTGAGGAAGAGCCGCTTGCCGTTGCTGGTGTGGATGATGACGTTGTTGCCGCTGGGGAGTGGTTGTCGCTTGATCAGCAAACCGCCGTATCGAGTGCTGTGTCGGATGATTTCGACATTGCCCTCGCTGATGAACCCGCTCCGACTCGTGATCACTGTGGTGATTACCAGGTTGGCTATAATGAGGCCGAGCAGGAAATCGTCGTGTCCCTCCAACCGTCGCCGCTGGCTGCTCGGACAGTGACTCGGTTGTGCGCTGCCTTACTCGACCCACGCCTCATCAACACGCTGTTAACGCCGGAACGGTTGGACGGTGCAGATGGCGAGGACCTCGGTTCACTGCTGGATGACGCAGTGAGTCCGGCGGTCCTCCGAGCCGCACGCCAACTCGGCTGGCTGCCCGATCGAGCCGCGACGGGTGAGGACTATCCGGAGCAACTCATCTCGGCGATGAAGACACTCTTCTCCGACGTTGATGACATCGGCAGTGGGGAGGACTTTGATCCCGAGTTGGCTCGGTCGGTGTGTCGGCGTGGTCAGGGTCTCGCCGGAACGATTACGCACATCTACGATCTCCTCGGGTGGAATGTGATCCGCGAACTCACGTTCCCTGAATACAGCCGCCACTTCCACGAGGATCGCTCGACACATTTGCAGACACTCGCAACACAGGTGGCGATCACGTCACGGTACGGGCATTATCCGATGTCACGGATCGTCTATGAGGAGCGTGCCGACAAACGGGACGGCTCACTCGGAGCACCCGCCGTTGACGACATCGATCCATCGGGTGATCTCATCGGCTCGTGGGTGTTGCGAGGTCCAGGAATCGACCGGATGGCGTCTGAGCTATCGAATCTCGAAGCGTATGCCAATCTGGATGTTCAGGACGAGGGTGCGAATTTCGCGGCGTTCTTCACGGATATCCAGATCGGGCAGGCCACTCGCTTAGAGAGTGTTCGAGAGACGGCCAGACGACTCTGTCACATGAAGCAGTTAGAGCCAACCCGTCCGGCGACGGCACTGCTCTACGCCCTCACCGGCAGCGTCTACCAGACGGCGACAGCACTCTCGGGCTTGGCCGCCGAGACCGACCCGAGCCGCCGGACGATCACACTCGACGAGGTGCGCTTCGCGTTGGCCACGCTCGATCCCGCATCCCTACTCCCCGAGCTCGATGAGGACGAGGAAGGAACACGTCGGAAATCAGCTCGGTCGAAGCTGCTACACGCTCAGTTGACGGCTAGCACCCCATTAACGACCAGTGAGTGGGCCGAGAAAGCGGGCGTTTCGGAAGAGTCGATTCGGACCCACCGCGACGATCTCACAGTGCTCGGCTTGCTGGAGATCGACGATCGTGGGGCGGGAAGGGCGACGTTCTACCGGCTCCGACTGCCGTTCAGGGATGAACGTGGTGATGACGACGCACCCCGCCCGACCCATCTCGTGGCTCCAGAAGACGAGTCACAGTCTCGCTCGATTCGAGATGTGGTCTGTGACCTGCTGGAAGCGCGAGCACTCTTTGAGGATGCGCTCGACGATCAGGCGATCTCAGATGGGCTTGTCGGGTGGCCGCCGTCCCTAGAGCCAGTGATCGAGCGCTGGTCATGGCTCCGACCGTGGTGCGACGTGATCGCTCGGCTGCTTGGCGTCGAGGGTGGTGGCAGCCTCCAGGGACCGAGTGAGTGGATCGAGGGACCGTTTGAGTTCACGAGCCGGTTCGGAACCGAGCCAGCGACGAGACAGGCCCAGCTCGGCGTCTGACCACGCTGCTGAGACCTCACCACCACTCACACAGCGGTTTTCTTGAGTTATTCCTAGCTCGATTCCGCTGATGAATCTCTCTCGATGGTGAGCCACCACTCACACAGCGGTTTTCCCGAGTTATCTCCTAGACTAGCGTGGAACACCGACCGAACTAGACCGTGCTTCCAACGGAACACTATAAACGATCCCACTGATCGGGTTGAGACCTCGGGAAACCTGCTGTTCATCAAGGACCTGTCTTCGACTTTCGTCTTCCTAGTGTTAGTTAGTTATTGCCTATACCAATAGATATAATACACTACCCTGAAGACTGCACTCGATCCGAAACCATCGTCCTTCCGTCCCGTGATTAACTCAGGAAAACCGCTGTGTAGAGGTCACCACAATCCGATCCAACCTCGGTTTCGAGTAAATAACTCAGGAAAACCGCTGTGTGAGAGGTGGGTAACTCGGGAAACTCAGGAAACTCAGGAAAATATAAGGCAAGTCGATACGTCGGGTTTTACTAGAATGGACGACGTCGATTCGATATTCGCGGATGACGTTGATTTGATAAAGGATGCGACAGTCCTCGAAGAGGACTACACCCCCGATCAGATTCTCTGCCGTGATGAGGTCCTGTCCCAATATACGAGCGTCTTCAAGCCGATTTACAAGGGCCGTCCTCCACAGAATGCGTTCCTCTACGGCGATACAGGCGTGGGAAAGACCGCTGTGACGAAGTATCTCCGCCAGGTGCTCGAACACGATCTCGAAGAGAAGAACGAGCAGCTACCGGCGAGCGACCAGATCGATCTGACCGCTCTGTGGATCAACTGTGAGAACTTCACCTCGGGCGATCACACCACTTCCTCCTATCAGGTCGCCGTTGGGATCGTTAATCGGCTTCGGGAGTCAGGGAACCGAATCAACGCAACGGGGTATGCCCCACAAGATGTCTATGATATCCTTTACGAGGAGTTGGATGCGCTTGAGGGAACCGTGTTGATCATCCTCGACGAGATCGACAAACTCGAGTCCGACGATACGCTTCTGTACGAGCTGCCTCGCTCACGAGACATAGGGTATCTTGACTCCGTCCGAGTAGGAGTGATCGGGATCAGCAACGACTACACGTTTCGAAAAACGCTCTCGCCAAAGGTGAAGGACAGCCTCTGCGAGACCGAGATAAAATTCCCAGCCTATGATGCAGACGAGCTAGCGATGATTCTTCGTGATCGGGCTGAACAGGCTCTCTATGAGGAGGCGTACACCCAAGAAACAATCTCGCTGTGTTCGGCACTCGCCTACAAGGAAGCCTCGGGAAGTGCTCGACGTGCAATCCGTTTGCTTCGTCGCTCTGCGGAGGTTGCTGAGGAAAATAGCTCCGAGCAGATCGAACCACCTCATATCCGGCAGGCTGATGAGGATTTGGAGTACGGGAATATCGTTGAATCCATCGCAGATCAGGACGAGGAGAAACTCAACATTCTGAAAGCAATTGGTCATCTCGATGAAGCAGGACTCACACCTGCTCGGACGCGAACCGTCCACACTGCATACGCTCGCGTGGTTTCTGCCTATAATAGTGGGAAACAGCCACTCACCCAACGGGGGATGTTTAATCATCTCTCGAAATTGGTTATGTTCGGCTTTGTGCGGACGATTGACCGGAACAAGGGTGCTGGTGGAGGGCAGTGGAACGAACACGAACTCAGTGACGATCTCACCATCCAGAAGATCCGTGAGGCGTTTGAGGAGTGTGATCGACAGTGGCTCCCGATTGATCTCCGTGGTGTGGCGGAGTAAGTCATAGAACCAGCACGAAGCCCTGCCAGATGTTTCTGAGATAGCTGTTAAGTGATCGACTTCGGTTCCGGCGCGATCGGCACGCTCCACTCCTGCCTTACGATGAAAAGAGTCGTTTAACGGAAAGATTCATTCAATAGGCACGCAAAATCGAATCATGCGGATCAAATACATTACCTATCAAGTTGTCTGGAAAGACAACGGCGAACGGAGGGAAAAACAGATCAAATGTGACGAAACGAAACACGTTGACGGCAAACGTCAATTTATCAAAGACGGAGAGGTGAAACTCGCCATCTCCACAGACGCGCTCATATCATACAAGTTGGAAAACATCCAGTGCAAAACGATCAACTCGCTCTCGGAACTGATCGAGACAGCTAAATTGCACTATCGCTACAACTACCGACACAAACTACCGTTTTTCAATTGATTCTGGTCTAAATCTATCATTTTGAGAGAACGCGTTGACGCGTTCTTGCATCGCCTTATGTAGTGTTTGGATCCACACTGACCACCTTCTATTACATAAGGTTCTAAGATCGCTATCACACATCGATTGAGGAGTGTTAGAAGAAATCGAATGAAGCTATCTGGATGACCAGACCATCGCTCTATCTCTTTCGATTACGACGGTTGATCCGTTCTTGTTCTCGTTTCATTGCCTCAATCCGATTTTGCTGTTTAGTCGGAGATGCTGAGTCCTCCGTTTGATGATGGTCTATTATGTGGTCTGCTGTCGTTTTTCGTCTAGCGCTGGCCGATCCACTCGAAAGCGATCGTTGCGATGATGATCGCATTGTTTTTTTGACCACCCATTTCACACCTACTATAAGTGCAGCACGTCCGAGATAGAGGCCTATCACTGCCAGCAGACCACCACTAATCATTGACAAATCGATCGAGAGACCGGTATTCAGCCATATCCCTGAGCCGATGAGAGGGGTCGTAACTCCCGCCACGGCTGCCGCGAGACCCTGTGTCCACCTATCGTATTTATAAAGTACGGTGAAAATCCCTCCACCGACAACAATCCCGCTGATAAGAGCTGCCCAGAGCAAGGTAGTTACTTGTTCGATTGTTATTCCCACTGCGGATTTGAAGCGAAAGATGCCAATTAAGCCGATTGCACCTATTGAGAGGATGACCATCAATCCAGTCTCCTCATACATATCTCCCATATCTATGTCATTGAATTGCATGTCAGAAAAGTGTACTGGTCTGATAGACTGATACACAAGGAATGCTCTTGTTTCCACGAATAACGGTCTATGCTTCCATAGTTCCCACACCAGAACGACATTTGAGAACTAATGGAAACAAGATATATAATGCATGATATGCTATTGGTCTGTATGATGTGGACTGATTCGAAGACAAGTGATCGAATATGCCAATGACATCTCCAGCGGTCTCAGTCCGAGCACGGAGTGGCTTGATAAAATGTGGAATCGCAGGCGTCATCGTGGCCATACTGCAACTATGCAGGCTGCTTGGGATCGACTTATCCTTGACCCAGATCAGCCCGCGTTTCGGTGACGTGTCGGCGATTGTCATGGAGGCCACAGGAATTGCTTATCTGGCACCTGGAGATCAATCGTTGGTCTCTGCATTCCTGTTGATTGTCGCAGGGCTATTGGTTGTCGCGGCAATGATTGATTTTCGTTTCTGCCTCACAGCCAGAAAAACAACCGTTTGACGCCGACTCCGCTTCAAATCTACTCCGAGAAGTGTCTCACAGCAGGATGATAGTTGTAGTAATGGCAGGTCCAACACGTGAGAACGCGGAGTCCAGGACCCGCCATATCGATGACTGGCATAGACACACTTAATCGTTGCTCAACTACTCGTCTCGCAGTTCTTCGATGAATTGTTCGATTTGTGTGAGTCGTTGCTCGTGATCTTGAAGCTCATCCGCTGCATTCTCGGAAATTCCGTTGCGATTGTGGACAATCCAGCGGATATATTCTGTCCGGTTTGCAAATCCTCGATTCTCTGCTTCATCATCCAAATCCTCAATTTCGTCCTCATCAAAGCGAATCGTAACGGGCTGCATATTCATTCACAATTAGGATGTGGACAAAAGACTACGTGTTGTCGTTTGTAATCATACTGAGTACGTAATCGTATAGATGCTATACGAACATATTTTAGTCGAGTGGAACAATATTAAGACCATATGATCATCAATATCGAAGAAGTGAACTCCTGGTTGGTGCTCTTCCGTAATCATGTGGGATGGACATTTGGTGGTGGAGGTGGTTTATCATGACAATCTCCGATAGCGATAACCGTCAATTATCACGTCGAGCAGTCATGCGTGGACTAGGAGCCGTCGGCGCAACCGGCGCAAGCACGGGGATGAGCGGCTGTTTATACCTTATGGGAACTCGACAGCGGGAAGCGCGTCAACAGCAACGAATCTCTGCCAACCCGATCTCATTTGCCTCACAACGCAATCGAATCACGCCTGCTCAGGCAGATCTGAAAGTGACAACCCGCTCAAAACTGATCAACGCCGTCGGTCAGCCAAATACGACCATCTGGATTCCTGGCGATGCGACAATCGATATGACTGGTGAAAGTCAGATCAAAATCGCCAATAACGTCACAATTGCCAGTAATCGAAATTTGAAGGGCGGCAAAGGAGGGCTGATCAAAACGACCGATCGCCAAAATTACGGCGTATTCATCACTAAGAGTCCGAAAGTCCATTTTCGAGTGACTGGAGTCCGCTTGAAGGGGCCTCGTACTGATCACTTCGATCCAGTTGCTCAAGGGCGGAGTCTTCATGACTACACTGTGACTGGTTTTCGAGCCTATGGCAGGTCGATTATCGTCGATAATTGCGAAGTGTTTGGATGGACGAACGCGGCGTTCATCCCAGGGACAAAAGACACTCAAACACAGGGATGGTTCCACCACAACTCGATGCATCACAATCAGATGAATCGTCTTGGCTATCCGATGGATCTGTACAATGGCCAGCATTTGATCGAGTGGAATTATTTTGATTATAATCGTCACTCCATCGCGGGGTTTGGCTATCCGAATAACGGGTACGAAGCTCGGTTCAATGTCGTCGGTCCAAATGCAATCCAACACGCGTTTGATATGCATTATTTGGGAGAGAACCGCGACGATCTTGGTCGATCGAAGCAGGGGATGGTTGCTGGAAAATATGTAAATGTCCACCACAACGTTTTCGAGCTCACATCGAACTCTGCGTTCTCAATCCAAGGAATTCCGAAGCAGCACGCTCGATTCGCCTACAATTGGTGTGCTGAGCCAAAAGAGGGTGCGAGTTCTGGAGATCCGGAAGGGGTTGTATTTTATCCCGATGGAGCAGCGGTCCGTGTCAATAAAAACGTCTATGGACAAAATAAAGCAGCACTCCAAAAGGGCCGCAAATGGCTCAAGGACCTTCAGAAACAGCTTATAAAGGACCCAGAGATCTTTCCGACCCAACCGTCACCTACAGGACTCTCGATCTCGCTCTCGCTAACAGCACCACCTATTCTCTCCAGAACAGGGAATACAACCACAACTCCAAATTCGACATCAAACAACACAATGGAAACTTCATCACTTGCCTCACAATCGAAACGCGCCAACCCTCTGACCGGGACAGAACTTACACCTGTTGGAGGCTCGCATTGATGAGACACTGGCTTGTGCTTGTGAGTGTTGTTTGTTTCCTGATCGCGCCGATCGCAGGTGCGCCCGTTTCGTCGGCAGTCGAGGAATCACCTCAAACACACACGCTAATAATTTCCTCAACCAACGAATCTGGTTCTGTTTCGTATGTGGTAACAACATCTGGTAATCTCACGGTCAAGAGTGCTGAACCCGATGATTATGCTCCACGAGAATACCGTCTAGCTGGAACAGTTGGCTCAAAGCACGATTCAAGGGATGTTGTCCACTACACTGGATTCATCGAGAGCTTTGAATCGCAGAATGATAAGATCCAGATTCGTCTCGACGGGACGCAAATCGAACCCGATGTTCTTTCTGGGCAACATATTCAGATCACACGGCAAAACAACTCTTCTCCACCAACCCGCTATCAGCTTGCCACAACAGGGAAAGTCAGTCAAGGTGAACTGGCCGACCAGAACGACACCGCGACAAAGGGCCAGATTCGTGGAAATGTTAGCGACCGTGCAGATTCATTTTACTTCACGGGGAATATCATGAACGACTCGCTGTCACTCACAGGGTCGGCACACGTCACGATCAACGGCCAAAACGCGAGCGTGTTCGTCTCGAATCCCCCTCCAACACCACCACCAACAACATCAGTATCAACGTCGACACCGCCATCAACAATAGCACCAACCTCGACACCGGTACCAATAGATTCACCCACCGAGTCGACTTCTCCCGCTAAATCTCAAACAACCGCATCATCGCCGGAACAATCTTCGCCCCTCAAATCAGTGATGGTCGGTTTCGTAGGAGGGATCATTATCGTCGGAGTCGCCTTGTTCGTGTTCTTCCGTGTGTGATCTGACTGCCACAGAGAGTGGTGGACTTTATTGCTATTTGAGTCGGCCAACTTCCAATCCATTGAATATCAGGGGTGAGTATGCTCTCACGATGACAGCACCGATCGGTCGTGTAGCAGAATCGTTCGATGACTCAATTTATTTCGTCTTTCGCGTGCTCGTTGGAGCTCTGTTCATGCAGCACGGCGCTCAGAAGTTGTTTGGCCTTTTCGGTGGCATAGACGGGAGCGGTGGTACCGCACCGCTGATGGGAATGTATGGGCTTGCTGGCGTCATTGAACTGTTAGGAGGTCTTCTTATTGCTGTCGGAGTGCTCACTCGGCTCATTGCTCTCATCACAACCGGTCAGATGATCATTGCCCAGCTCATTGCTCATATCCCTGAAGGAGTTGTTCCAATTCAGAATGGAGGAGAACTCGGATTGCTCTATATCGTTGCGTTTCTTATTCTGATTGTGAACGGTGATGGCCGTTACAGCATCGAACGATATGCTCTCGGTCGAGAACTCTTTTAGCAGAACAGCTGCAATAGGCGATTCATGGGTATTAGTCCGTGACTCTCGGATCGCTAATTAATTCATATAATGCTGATGTGGCGTGTATCTTGGTAATATAACCAGCTGCACTGAGGATCTGGAGCCGTTTATGAATATGCTGCCGAGACCAGTCCAGTTCATCAACGAGGTAAGCTTGTGTGCATCGTCCCCTTTGTAGATGATCTAGTATTTCGTGATCTGCTTCGTTTAGATCTACCATATCGTCGTTATTGAGTTTGTTTATAATAAGCCATGTGTATATTAATACGGATATCGGTGGACAGTTTAACTCTGATTATGTTGTTGTGATTGCGCAATCATTCTGTAGACGGTCTTATGTACAATGTTTAATCGAATGTCTATGTAACACCGTAAATTATATTGCCGTTTAGATATGACTTAGATCACATGGAGCTTGGTGTTAAACCGATTAAGGGAGTATTGTCTATGGTACAACAACAAATTGTCGAAGTCCTAGGTAAAGCCCGGTCCCTACCCATCTCGGTGAGTAAGTTGCAGCCGCTAGCAGTGTTCATGGCGACGTTTTCGGTGATGGTGGCTCCAGCGAACGCACAAATGAGAGATGCGGTATGCAGTACGGGAGTCGGTGATCTGCTTGCTATGATAATCGCATTGCTAGCACTGGGGCTTGCTTACTATTCGATATTCGATTTCTATAATGGATTTAAAAAGGGGAATTCGAAGGATTCGCAAAAGCGAGCGACAGCAGGCAACGATTACCAATCTGCCTTTAAGAAGATCGTCGGTTCGGTCTTCATCGCCAGCTCTCCAGATTTCCTCACGGCACTCGGATTCAATCTTCTCGATTGTGTCTCAGTCGTGCAGATCTTTTCATAAAAAGCACTGTTCCTAAGCAACAAAACTTGGATTTGATTCATTAACGAACCATGAAACGAACTATTCCATCGGTTGATTCGTCCCCCATTAGTCGCATCGCTATTATCGCGTTCTGTGTTGCACTGCTCACCGTTTCTTCGGTTAGTGCAGCCATGGTAGCGTCAGACACAACGAACAAGGTTTCATCTTCAAATCAATTTGCTACCAACTCGACATCGGCTAAGCCGATGACCGTCGTGGAAGATGTGCGGCTAACCTACGAAAAGGGTGATCCACCGCTACCATTCAATGTGGATGTGAAAAAATTAAATGAAAGTAAAGTTGCCATTGTCTACCAGCATAACAACACGACCAAAACATGGCATACGACGGCGGATAACGTCGTCAATCACCATACATTATCTGGCGATGGCACTGAAAATCCAACCTTAAAAAACTTACTCGGTGCAGAAATCGAGAAAACGAATGTCTTTAAAAACGAAATGAGGCCTTATATAAGGTCTGGTAAATCTGGCAAGAAAACTGGTGTTGAAGGCCGTAAACAATACCAACGGGAATTAAATGAAGAAAATCCTATCTACAACCTACCAGGTCCAGTCAAGGCGGCAAAAGACATCTACAAATGGATCGTAGATTCCGCCACTAATGGAGTCTCTGACTTAATTGATGCATTCCATGGGTTTGTGCTCTCGCTTCCTGCACCAGGGGAACCGTTCAAACCATCAACATGGTTCCCAAATTCGGCCACTCCGATCAATAATACAACCTCTCCAAATAATACGTCGTCTCTGATTGAAAATAAATCAGCATTGGGATCACAGGGAAACTCGACTAACGCTACGAACGCGAGTTCGCCACCAGTGAACAACACTGATGGATGGTGGGATGCTGTGTGGACGATTTATGGCGGTCTGACATCCCTTGTCGCGCTGCCAATGTTTGTCTCGTGGGTTTACGCATGGTCACGGAACACGGGAACACAACGCGAGCGCGAGCAGTATTTGCACCAGATGGCGCAGTCCGTAGGAATGATTATTGGCGGGCTCGTCGTCCTCCCGCTCATTCTCCACCTGTCGAACGAGTTGGCAGCGGGCATTGTTCCGGATGGTAACACGTTCATACAGACTCCGGAGAATATCGCTAAATTCGGCCTTGGATTGCTCGTTGGTGGGTTCATCACACTGGTTGAATCTGGTCTTATATTTGTTGGCCTTGTATGCGTCTTCGTCCAGTGGGTGTTGACGTTCTTGATTGTTGCAGCATGGCCGCTGTTTGCGGTCTGCTTAGCGTCTGGTAATCGCTATATCCGTCCATATGGAGAGAGCGGCGTCGTTGCGTTTGGGACTCTTATTGTGTTGAAGCTTATTCAAGCGGTTTGGCTTCGACTTCTCATAGAACTCCCACTCGCGTATAGCGATGTTGGCACGAGCTTGCTGACAATAGTGACAATTATGATCGGTGTTTCCCTTGGATTCATTTACCTGCCGTATTATGCGGTAAAGAATCTGCTCCCTGAAATGGTCTCACAAATCGGTGGT
>NZ_JALLPK010000007.1 GCF_023276375.1 Halocatena marina
TAGCGCCGACGACACGGCGGAGTTCTTGCGACAGACACCGCTCAGCAACGCTCACAAACCGCCCACTGGCGATGTGAAGCCACCGAAGGCACAGCGCCAAGCGGCGGAGCGAGTTGCGGCACAGAGCCGTGAGCCCGGCTATCGCGTTTCGCTGCGCCTCGTGACGGTCGCAGAAGACGCCGATGATGCGAGGCAATATCAAGAACGGATCGTCGGACAGCTCGAGAACGCGTTTCGCAATCCATCGACGGATCAAGAGATCACGGCGAAGACGCTCACAGAGCGTGGTCGAAGCCAGCTCACGCGAGAAATGAAGAAGCTCGCTGCTCGGACCCCAGTCCGATCGGCTAAATCATGGCTTCAGCGGCTATTGCTGCGGCCACATCGCCGACAACCGATGTTCATGAGCACGTTCGAGCTCGCATCATTGGCCCACTGGCCGACCAAGAATGGTGGCGGAAAGAGTGCGATCGAGTACGCGGCCGTGACCGAGGCAGAGAGCGTCCCGCCAACTGCCCAATCACCGACGGAAGGAGACGCAGAGACGGTCTCAGCGGGCGAACCAGCACAGCCTGAGCCACCTGAAACGGAGCGGGCAGAGCCAGAGCCCACGTCGGGCCCAGAAACTGGGGCACCAGAGCCAGAACCACCACAAGCGGATGCGCCGGAAACTGAACCGGCTCAAACGCCTGATACCGAAGAGGTTGAAAATCGATGATAGACAGATTTCGGAGACTGTTCGGAGGAACAACTGAGCCAGATTCTCCGACAGCACAGCCAGTCGTTGAGTGGCCAGATGAGCTGAAGTGGAAGATCGCGCAACACGCACAGTATCGATGTGCAAGCTGTGGAGTTCCCGAATTCAGAGTTGAATGCCTCTATCTCGTTGAGAGCCACGACGAGGAGAGCGAAGAGGACCACATTCCCGCTTGCGAGGAGTGTCTCGAGCATGTCGATCGAGAGGAGGAAACCAACGAGGAGCATCGAATCCCAACCCCTCCACTTGGCCGGCGAGGGTATCTGATTGATCCGGACGGAGCGAGGAAACTCCGACATCGAAAGCACGGCGAGCAGGAGCTCGTTGCCATCGAGGAAACGCCCGATCCAGACGACGAGAATGACAAGTGGATGGGCGAATATCCCCGACGGAAACTGGTCGAGGAGAAGTATCACCGGCCTCATGCTCCGCTCTGGATCGGTTACGAGAAGCGCGGAAACAAGTTCAAAGAGATCGGCGCAGAGTTCGGGAGCCTATTCAAACACGTCTGGATCAATGGCACGACTGGTATGGGTAAATCCGTCCTCCTGTACAATCTCGGCATGCAGCTCATGTGGGGTGGCCACGGCCTCTGCGTCATTGATCCCCATGATGACCTGATCGATGATCTGCTCCAGGCAGTGCCAGCACACAGGCGTGAGGACGTGATCGTCATCGATCCGGGAGGAGCGACAGATACGGAGAATATGGTCGCTCTGAACTTCTTGGAAGTCGAGCCGGAGCCCGACGAATCCGGCTACCATCAAGCAGTGGACGAACAGGTCGATCTCATCGAAAGCGTGCTACGGGGCGGTGGTAGTTGGGGATCGAGGATGGGACCGATCTGCAAGAACCTCACGCGGAGCATGATCCTCTCGGAGCGCAGCTATACGTTCTTGGACATGCGTGACATCCTGATCGATGAGGAGGCGCGTCAGCGCTTTGCAGCACAAATCACGGACGAGGGATATTCGTTCGTGTCAAAGTATACCCAACAGATTGCGGAGATGGGACGCGATGAGTTGGATTCGCTCATCCGAAAGCTCAATCCGTGGGCACAGAGCCTGAACGTCCGGCATATCGTCGGACATGACGAGTCGAGTATCTCGTTTCACGAGATCGTCCGAGAGCGGAAAATCGTCCTCGTGAAGAACAAAATCGGCAACGAGGAAATGGAGCGATTGATCGCGACGGGCCTGCTGCGCGGGATCTGGCGAGAAATTCAACGGCAGCCAAAAGACGATCGGCAGCCGTTTTTCTTGATGATGGACGAAGCGCACGAAGCCATGTCCGTCGAGATGGACATGGACACGCTGCTAACCGGTGCGCGAAAGTTCAAGTTCGGTCTGATTTTGATGTCCCAATACTTGGGCAAGATTGACTCTCAGAAGGTCAGAGAGGCGATTAAGGAGCAATGTAACACCTTCATCACCTTACGCGTTAGGGGAGATGCAGCCGACGACTTAGCCCACTACTACGGCGGGATCAACCCAGCGAACATCCGGAATATGGGGCAGTATCAGGCGTTGGTCAGTGTTGAAATCAATGGCAATCCCCATGGACCACTCCATGCGCGTCTGCTCGCTCCGTATCCGGGAATCCGAACCCCGGAAGAGGCCGAGGAGTGGATCGAGGAGCCAGCAAAGGTGCGCCACGGCGTCTCGCTGACCGAGGAACCGGCCGACGAGGACGACAAGAAGATTCCAGCTGCGACGGAAGAAGAGGAAGAGGACGATCCTCTCGAGCTCACTGCCAAACGAAAGATGCAGGTGCTGAAGGCGATGCTCGACGAGGCGTTGCTTACTGGAACGGACGGTTCGGTCTTGCTTGAGGACTGCTGGCCTCGGATCATCGACTATCATCCAGAGGGACAGGCACTCGCTCACGCGTCTCAGAAAGGTGCGCTCATTGATTCGATCCCAGCGGGAGAAGATGGGGACATCGAACTCTCGCAGGACGACAGCGGCGACATGTGGGTCCGTGTGACCGCTCAGGGACGCCGCGACATCATGGCGACCGGAACGAGTGCATCCTCCGGGGGAGTGAAACATCGAAAGCTGCTCAAAGACAGCTACGAGCCGCTCACGAAACTTGGTGGACAGGTCCGCCTCCCGGTTCAAAACGGCGACGAAATGCCCGACGGCTCCGTTACTGTCGACACGGCACAGAGGGCTGATGACGATGTCGACACCTCGATCATCGAAGAGCTCACAGGAGGACGAGAGACTGCCATAGAAGCCGAGTCATCGACAGGAGACTCCAAGGCCGGGCAGACTGCCCAAAACGTGGCAGAGACAACTGGCGGCGATCAGCGGTGTCTGCTCCTGTGTCGGGAACACAACGCCGAGAAGATCTGGAAGACGCTCACAGACCCTCCATTTGTGAGCCAATATAGTGACGTGGAAAACGGCGAGAAACGGCTCTATAACCTCGGAAATCTGCATATATCGGGCGAAAAGATGCTTCGTCCGGATACCGCCGCGAATACCGTCTGGATTCACGATCTCGAGACCGACGAATACGTGCTGAAAGACAGCAACGGCACCGAACACCATCGCTTTGGCAACGGACAAGCCGTGATGGAAGACGCCGGAGCCTACCCAGAGACGATGTTTTCGAGCACAACAGACGTTCCAGACGGCTGGAAAACCGTCAAGAAACCATTTATCCCAGACTACGCCTTCGAGGATGGGATTCCCGATCGAGAGGATTGGGAGATCGTCATCGTGCCGGACGCAGCGACCGACCCTGAGGAGCTCTCCATCTACCGCAATGGAGAGAAATTCCCACTCTTCAAAGGTGAAAGAAATCCTCTGTGGGAATCAGATAGAGATGCTAACGACGATACGGGCGCACGTACACAGACGGACACGAGTGAAGAAGAGTCGGGCTTGTTCGATGACGCCCTCGACCGGATCGATGACCTGCCAGACTTCGACTGAGGCCGTCTAAGACGGCGTCTCACCGTTCTCTTTGATCTTCGCTAAGTCATCCACAATCGAGTCCAAAATCGTTCTCAGCTCCCGGTAGCGCTCGTCTTGAGCGGCTTGCTTTTCCCTCAACGCTGCCACCTCCTCCCGCAGATCCTGCACGTCATCGGCCGTCACAGCCGTTGTATGGACATCATCGGCGACGGCCTGGCCCTTAGCTGTGAAAGCGTACACAGCCGCTCCTGGACCCTTACCAGCGTACTCAGTCTCACCGACTGGCTCGAAGACCTCCCACTCGACGAGCGTGCTGAGATGATGCTGCATGCTCCCTTTTGGGACATCTGCGTACTCCCTCAATTCCCGCGAGTTAGCCCTTCCTCCGTGGAAATTCATCGCTTCCACCAGCGCACTCCGCTGTGGGCCGAGCCGATCGAGGAGCTCCTGTTTGGTCTCTGGCTGCTTCATATGCATAATAACGGCTACAATACGATAATATTTATGGTTAAATACACGATACCTTACGAATATATAGGAATACTCTCAGAACAAGCCGAGCATCTCTCCTTGTGGAGAGACGAGAGAGGGGAATTCCTTTTTATTGAGAAATATGAACCCCCCTCTCTACTCCTCCCTATCAACTCTCAATTCTCATAAGAGGGGGAACCCCCCCTTCATCGAATCATCTCAACCCCCCTTTTACTCGAATGGGGACTATCCCCCTTCTTCGAACAATCAACCCCCTTTCTCTTCAGGGGGAAATACCCCCCTAAGTCGAATGATCAAACCCCCCTCTCTCGAACGGGTCCTTGGCCCTCTCTTCGAACAACACAGCCGGCGATCGCCGCGCTATAAAAATATCAAATAATTTTGAGTTTTCATGGCTAATCTGCTGCAATTAATCCTCTGTGGGGCTTTCACAGGAGTTCTCAAGCGGGTATGCGCTCACAGGCATTCAGGCGAGAACTGGCGCGAGAATGGCTCTCGACGCCGATCACAACTGCGCTGAGTGCTGCTGAGATGGCTGAGAGCAGCACGCAGAGAGTGGCCAACACCCTGAATTTCCGACGAAACAAGTGGACACATCACAGCAATCCACGAAACGGCCAAATTCTGGCGGAAGAGAGCCTAAAGAAGTAGATCACACAGCACATTCATCTCCGTCAGTCTATCTGAACGCATTAGTATTTCAGAGCCATTTTGATGAAACTAATCCTCTGTGGGATCTATATACACGCGCTCTCACTCGCGTGCGTACGTGCAGCGCTACAGGACAGTCAATGAGACGAGCAGCGCGCACAGCAGTAGCTCACAAAACAGTCGAATATGAGCAGAACAGCGGCTGAGAGCACTGATCACAACTCATCTCTCTCCTTCCAACAGCCTGTCAGAATACGTTAGTAATTCATAAACATCTGGAGTGCAATTAATCCTCTGTGGGATCTTCACTGATGCTCTCAGACACAAACACGGACGCAAGCACGCACACACCTGCAGGCGCGATCCCGCGCACGCAGCCGTATCGATCCGATAAAGCATTCTTGAGCGCTGTCGAGCCAGACTACGCGCTCATCAACTACACCGACGCGCGGCGACTGCTGAAGCGCGGCGAGACCGCCGACTCGTGGTTTCCCGATCGAACGCAAGTGATCACGACGACGACGGTCAGGGACGAGGAACTCAATCTGATCACCTGGGAACGCGAGCTGGAGCGCGTGCTCGAGTTCGAACCAGATTGGCACATCCCGACCGACTACAGCACTTACGAGGATCAGAACGAAGAGGAGCGAATCACCGCCACACTCGACTGCATGGAGGGATTGCTGTGGATGCAGCGACAGTTACGCGAGCACGGGAGCGAGACTCAGATCATTCCGCTCGTGAAGGGAACCACCGAATTGGAACGACAGGCCTGCTACAACGTGTTCGATGAAGCAGGATTTGATGACCTCTGCGCCTACTACTGCACGCAATATTTCACGTCCGGCAACGGCATTCAGATCGACGAATTGGTTGAGGACGTGCGTGCGCTCGCACGTGAGCAGGACCGCGATATCTTCCTGATCGGCTTGCTGTCGGCTAATTATCTCGGTCGAATGCCCGCACAGGTCACTGCCGCTGCCGGACAAAACGCATGGAGGAAGCCGATCGCACCGACAACCACCGAGGACGAAGAAATCAAACGGCAATGGGACGAGATCGTCGAGGAGGTCGAGGCGGCACTCGACAGTGAGCCGGAGACAGACGAAACTGCCGTAATCGCCACGGAGGAGGCCTAACATGGGCAGTCGATACCAGGGTGCTGACCGATCAACGGGCGGCTATCAAGCGCGGAGTGTGGACGCAGAAGAGCGCGAATCGGAGCGCCAGACGGTCCTCGGCGCATTTGCGGAAGCTGTCGGCGACGAGGGGCTCGGAGACAGAGAAACGACGACCGAAGGAGACGCAGCTAGCGAAGAGACCGTAGAGGAGCAGGGCTCCGCTAAATCCGCAAACTGGCCCGGCGAGGACGGCGCACAAGCTGGGGCTGAGGGACGCTCGCGAGAACAACCAGAAGAGGGCCAATCGGGGAATTGGCCCAACAGACGCGAGAATATCAGCGACAGTGAAGCACGTGGACAAGCGTCAGGAGGCACGCAAACAGTGGTTTCGACGATTCGCTCACGAATCTCGTCTCCGAAATCCATGTCGGTGACCGATCATCGCACGGTTGTCAATCTGCTCGAGCAGGCTCGCGATCGCGGTGCGCCACTCGCTGCCGTGGCTGGCGGCGGCTTCGATGACGAAGTTCACGGCTGGTTATCCACCGTTTCGGGACACGAAGAGCTCACGCAGAAAACGAAACAACGAGCGAAAGACGTCGTCGGCTGGTTCTTCTGATACGCTATTTCTCTCCCAACGCAGCGAGTTGATCGGCGGGATGTGGCCACGGGTAACAGAGCTCCCCGTAGTACTCTCGGATCGTAGAGGGACGAGGCTCGTCTGTACGTGGCTCCAGCAGCGCCTCGACCGGCGCGGAATCTCCGAGTAGTTCGATGGCGCGGCGGTTCGCGTCGTACTCAAGCCGGCGCGATACGGCTGCACTCCACATTTGCAAAGCTGGGAGGAGCAATATAGCCGCGATCAAGAGGAACGCCAGACGCCACAGATCCCACGTGCGCAGCCATTGCAACAACCCTCCTCCTATCACCGCCACTCCCAGCACCATCCCGACGCTCTTGGCGAAATATGACACGAACGTGTGCGGCCCTAAATGATGGCCCAGCTCGTGCGCTACGAGACCGCGGAGTTGCTCATTGTCGTAGCTCTCAAAGACTTCTTCTCGGAGGACGACTCGTCGACGACCCGGCAGCCAGCCGACTGCTTGTCCACCAAGTGCAAAACCGTCGATCATCTCCAGTTCCGGATCGACACAGACTGGTATCTCTGTCTCGTCGAGAACGGGCGCGAGGCGCTCGCGTTCAGCAGTCGTGATCGGGCGCATGTCACTCCTCGCGGCGGATTCGACGCATCTCACGGTGGATCTTCTCGGTGAGTTCCTTGCTCCGAATTCTCTTCATCTCCTCCTCGGCGGTGCGAGGCGCATCCTCGACCGGCGCGCCGTCTGTCGTTACCCCGCCGTCGGTGCGCACTTTCCTCTCGGTTTCAAGCTCCTCGATCCGGTCGTGGAGCCGCTGGATGTGCTTCTCGTGGCTCCAGAGGAAGAACATCCCGCCGAACAACGCAATGCCCGACGTGATGACTTTCAACCACGCCCACATCCCGACGCCCTCCCGAATGATCGGCTCTAACGGGATTGGCGTCATTCTGAATCACCACCGCTATCCTCGACGAGCCACCACAGCGAGCGACCACCTGCCTTCCGGCGACCGAGGCGTCCCTCCTCGTGTAGCGAGATGAGTTTTTGACGTGCAGTCTCGAGCGCACACCCGAGCTCCTCGACCACATCGCTGCTCAATATCACCGGACCGTCGACTGTCTCGAAAACGCCTAGAACGTCCTCATCTGAGTACTCAGGCACGAACTGCCCTGATTCGTTGTGTTCTCTGTCTTGGGCCATATTACACATCACAATAGCCATGCATTTAAACCTTTGGGTGTTACCACTGTGGTCTATCACTGTTATAACACCCAAAGGTTTATAGTGATGGCGCTCTTGGATATAATCAAGAGGAAGGCAGCCGCTCAACGGCGTGATTCACGGAGAATTGCGCCGGGGTGTTGTCGCACCCTGACGCTGGCTTTCTCAGTCGACTATGACAGTTACGAAAGCCACCTCATCGAACGAGGAGCACAGTCAAGAAACCTACGAGTTCACCGCCATTCCACGCGCAGGGAAGATTAACGTCGCTAATCTCTCCCACGGCGCTGAAAAGGCCAAAGAGCACACGTACACGGTCTCAATGGCCGACGGAAGCGCTGTCTCCTGCACCTGCCCGAGTGACAAATACCATTCGGGAAAGTGCAAGCACCGGGAAGCGGTTGAGGGACGCGACGGCTTCGAACGACGGGACAACTGCGACGTGTGCGGAGGGACTGGGGTCAGTCCGACCGGCACAACGTGCTTCGCGTGCGTCATCCCCGGAGGGAAGCGATGACCGACTGTCCACACTGCAGTCGGACACTCGGGGAGACTCAGTATCTCGCCGTTCACGCCAAAGTGTGTGACACGGATGAGGATGGACTGCGGATCGACCTTGCATGTGTCTGTGCGGGCTGTGGTGGGGACATCCTCTTCGAGGATGTTCCGGCCGATGAGGGCCTGATCGGCACTGGCTACCCGGGCGCCGGGACGCGATTCGAGGGAAGGGGGTACCGCGTATGACTGCGCTCACACAACTCGAGCGCGGCCAGCAATTCGATGGACCCGGCGGCACGAGCTGGGAGGTCGTCAAGCCGGTCGATACGATCAAAACGCACGGCGAATCGATCCCGTGCGTCTGGCTTTCTGAGGTGGATCACCCGGAGGAGAATCGGTGGATCGAGTGCGAGACCTTCGTCAACAAAGTCGATAACGGCGATTTTGAGCTGGAGGGAGACCGATGAGCGATATCTGCCGTTACTGCGGGTGTGACGAAGAGGAGCGAGTCTACCAAGGCAGTGATCCAGACACTCGGACTCACGAATGGACAGAGTGCGCCGGGTGTGGGAGGAAAAAATGAGCACCTTCGAGGAGGCACGAGCGCACTACGAACCGCTCGCAGAGGTGTGGATCGGCGAGGCTGAGGACGGACAAGAGCGCCTGTTTGTGGGCGAGATCGATCCGGATCGGATCACAGGGCGGTACGGCTCGGTTCTGCGACGGCTCCCGGTCAAGTCGCGTGGCGCACTCGAACTCATCGAGTGGATCGAAAGCGGACCCGACGAACTCAACCGAGCGATGGAGGCCGAGCTGCCCGGAGCACTCGGCAAGACAGTTGATATCCTCGAATGGTATCCGGCGACTCCTGAGGAACGGGAGGTGATCGCCTGATGGCGTTCTGCGACGAGAAACAGCGCGATAGCTACATGGTCATTCCTCGGATGCACGAGTTCGACACCCGACACGAGGCTGTTGGCGAGCTCGCGAAATACAAGCGAGAGGGGCGTGAGACCTCCCTCGAGAAGCGCGTTGTCGTCGTGAAACAACCCGAGTTCAGCCGGATGCTCTCCGGGGAGGCGCGCTGATGGTCCGCGTGAGTGGGCCGAACGACCGTACGGGCTTCTATCCCGAGAAAATCATCGCTCACCAGACTGATGAGGGCGATCTCGCACTCCTTGGCGAAGAAGGCACGCGCTGGATCATCTCTGCCAATCCCGTGGAGGTCGAGCAATGACGATCGAGCTGTTGCTCCTCGAGCAGGCGAATGTGATCGTGATCGCGTGGGTCGTGTTCACGTGGATGACGTTACAGTTCGCTCGAGGAGCGAGAGCCGCAATCGCCCCAAAACGGCGAGCAGCGACCCCAACTGTCGGGGATGTTCTCCGGAGAATTCGCTCGTGAGCGCTTAGCACGTCTGTGAGGACTGTGGACGCGAGTTCGAGACGGAGGATGGCCTCAACGTCCATCCCTGTGAGGCGCGCTTCTCATCCAAAACTGTCCGAACCGTCCGAGCGCTCCACGATCCGGCGCAACGGTTCCTCGACGAAGACTACTGACGCGGCCGGGTGGCCCGAGGGGTTCGACTCCCTTCCCGCGTTTTGGGTGGCGACCTTACCGCCGAGAACGACTATGACAACAAGCGAAGCAAACGCCGACGAGACGGAGAATAGCTATCTGATCAGCTTCTGGGTTCCAGCAGAGTGCACAATGGAAGTCGAGGCGTCCTCTAAGGAGGACGCAATCGAGGAGGCAACCCATATCGTGGAATATGACAGCTACTACGGGGACGTGTGTCCGGCTGGCGAGGCGAAAAACTTCCACGCGGAGAGACGCCGATGACGACAAGCGACAAAATAGATCAGAAGGTCGAGCGCATCATCTCGACAGGCAACATTCCGACGATCGACGATGGATATGAAAGAGAGCGGATTGTCCGGGGGTTGGATGACTATGCGACTCATCCAGATTCGTCGGAGATCGTTGTTGAGCGGGCTGAGAAAGCTATCGAGCAACTCGCAGGGAACGAACAATGACAAAACGTCCATCAGAACCGACGATTATCAAAGATTGCCCAGAGTGCGGATCGGGGTTCACGGTGATGGGGCGTGGCTACTTCAAGTGCACAGATTGTGGCTACCGAGATGACGACTGGTGCCGCGGATGACGATCACAGACACTCTCGCGGCTGAACCGACTGACTGCGTGCTGTGCGACGAGAGAAATTAGACCTGCACAAACTCGTCGAACGTCCGCTGATTTTCCATTTCTACGTCAATCTCTTCTGATTCTCCCGACTCCTCAGGCTCTTCAGGCTCCTCGGATGACACTGAAGAATAGTCGATATCAGCGAACGTCTGTTGATCCTCATGATCGCCGTCCAGACGGTCGTCGTGGAGATCCTGATGCTCTTTCCGCGTTGCACACAGTATGAGCGCGTCTATCCGGTTGTCCCACGGGAAGGACTCATGATGGATTGCCGCCGCGTCCGCAACCGCCTCAAATCCGTGCTCGGCGACCATCAGCAACCGATGCACACGCACGCGATGGCGGCCGTGCTCCCAGACTTCGTATTTGTCGCACGTACTGAAACGTGGCAAGCGATCCGGAAACAATTCTTCAGCATCCAGTAGACCGAGCTGACAGAGATCGTCACAAATCGCCGTCGTTGAGCAGTCGAACACCTGTGCTAACCGAGAGATCGAGTAACCGTCATCCTCGTAGAGCTTACGAAGCGACGACTCCGGCCGACCGACGGCACCCCAGATCGTCGTCTGTTTCGCATTTGACCCATCCATATTGATGTGTTTTAGAATAAACTATACTATGTATTAAAATTTCCACACGAACGAGAGAGAATTGATTGTCACTACTGCCGCTATATCGCGAATCTCCACTTCCACACACAACTAAACTCATTACGCATCCACATCTGAAGTCGACGTATGAGTGAGAGCACCACCGAAATACCCCATATCACAACATATGATGAACGCGACAAACTACACGAAGAAAAGTATGGAGAAGGAGTACCCTTTGTCTGGATAAATCAAATTCGAGGACGCACGTGGTGTTACGTTATTGCTAGTCTGGAGCCCACAGCGTCACCATCCCGCGCCGAGGATACTGATATTCTCACAGAGGAGGCTGTAGAACAAGTCAACCAAATCTGTGACACGTATATTGACGCTGTGAGAGAAACCGGAAAGCGGCTGTCTACTGGGGCACCTTGCACTAACTATGGCGCGACATTCATGATGTTCCCTGATATGAGACCAGAGGACGCCGAGCCGTTTGCAGAGGAGCTCGCTGACGTGATCTTGGATGAGACCAATCGCGAGAACAAATTGGACAACTTTCTCAATTAGGTTACTCCGGAAAGGTTCATTCTGAGGAAGATTCGGTGCTGAAGATAGAGTTACGATTAATCACCATGAGAGTGTGGTGTGTGATGCCATAGGGTGGTCCACCCTGGTCCACCCTGGTCCACCCCCCCGGTGGACCACCAAAACGCAAGACTGCAATAGGCCATTTCCCTTTGGTCCACCGGTCCACCCTAAAATTCGATATAGCAAAAGTAGAGAGAGTTAAGAAACTAACCACACATGCTATCATAATAAATAAGAAACGAGTTTTAGGGTGGACTGCCGGACCACTCTCGATTTTCCCTTCGCCTTCTTGCGTTTCTTCTGGTCCACCCTACAGGGGGTGGGGGGTGGACCAGGGTGGACCAGACACCTGATTTACCTCAGCCAGTGCTGTGTCAGATTGCAGATGCAGCGAAATCACCACTTTGGGGTGGACCAGGGGGGTGGACCAGGGGTGGTCCACCCCAATCTGCATTATATCAGAAAGCATAGACTAATGAAAACGTTCCACCAATCGCCTGTAACCAATGACCAATAGGTTTATGGTGGACACTAACCAAGAGCTATTTGAAATGAGCATTGCAACGAGGTACATGGACCCGACCGATCTTCGCGATGTCGACTGGCAAATCATCGACCTCCTCCGCGAAGGACGCAACAACGCTCCCAACCTCGCAGAGCGTACCGGTTACACTCGCCAATACATCGCTGAGCGGCTCGGTACCCTCCGTCGAGATGGCATTCTCATCGCTATTGGGAACGGTATTTACGAACTTGATCCGGAGGAAGTGCCAGATCGTGGAGGAATGGATGATGAATCATAAATTCATTTTCGGTGACGGAGGCGGCAAATGTTATCAACCAGCGACGTGAGAAATCTCGCAACGGAGTCTCGCTAAAGTTATGACTCGAAAATTGAATCGATCGGAAAAACCCGGCGACGCGCCTGCCAAGCATGTTCGCCGGGGTTTTTCTGAACAGCGGACACAGACCCTGAGTCGCCCGAACACAGGGCAGTGCCCTGCGGGACTGGTATCGGCCTGTATGTGGTCGTTGTACGGCCATGTTTATTGGTCTTTGCTTCGTACCACCCGCGGTGGTAATCATGCCATTTTCCGGGTAGCTCCGGTCCGTAATCGCCCTACTGGGGAGCGGTCTGTGAAGTAGAAAATTTGTCACATAACACGAACAGCGGACGTGACGGAGCAGAGTGCGACACAGCGTCGAGAGCGGACGTTTTTGATGCGTTCGAGGCCGCGATCGAGTATTTCCACGATCAGCTTGATCGAACGATCAGCGATCACGTGGGCGAGTGTGCACACGAGGGATGTCTCGTCGTTGACGAAGAAGACTGCACCCGCCCTTCGACTGGAAGAGAGTACTTCGAGCGGCGTGGGTGGAGCGACACGACGATCGACGAGTGGAAGCTCGGATACGCTCCGGGTGGCGGTGGACTCGCCGCTCATCTTCGCGATCGTGGCTTTGCCGACGAGACTCTGCGCGCGACAGGACTCTTCACCAAGAATCTGACCGCTCTCTGGCGTGGTCGCTACGTGCTTCCGTATTTCGATGAGGATGGCCGCGCTGTGTACGCTATTGCCCGTACAGCGGGAAAGAAGGGCGGTGGAGCAGCCGGATACGACGGTCACCCGGAGGACTTTCTCGCAGGCAAATACGCGAAAGTCGCACACACGAAAGACCACGTGCCGATCGAGGAGCCGATATTCGGTCGCTCGACGCTCGGTCGCTCGGAGAATATCGTCATTGCGGAGGGGATCGCGGACGCGATCACCGCTTCAGCAGCCGGTTACAGCGTTCTTTCACCGGTTACCACCCAGTTCAAGCGTGAGCATTTCGAGGAGCTCCTCGAGCTCGTCGATGGCGAGGCACAGCGGGTATTCGTCATTCCAGATAGCGAGCGAGCAGGGTTCTCGCGCATCGATTCGGACGATGTACCAGACGAACCGGAGCACATCTACCAAGCGATCAATATTCCCAAAGTATCGCCGGGATTGGGTGGTGCGCTCCGGACTGCGAATTACCTGTGTGAGAATGACGTAGACGCGCGTGTCGTCGAGCTTCCCCGCGCTGGCTTGCGAAAAGTCGACCTGGATGACTACCTCAACAACGGCTGGGCGGACGATCTCGATGTTGTGCTCCGCGCAGCACACCCACCCGCAGAGCATTCGGACTTCGAAGCCGCAACAGAGGGACAATCACTCACGTCTAGCGACGATGGTCAATCGTTTTCGAACGGGATTCCGGAGGATCGTCCGGACACTGATAGCGACCTCGCAGCCTCCCGTACTGACGGGATGTCGGCGCTGTGGGACCTCTCGCTTGATGATGTGAACGATGATCTCGAAGAAGGCCATCGCTCGAAGAATCCTCTCGGCCACACCGGAGACAGTGAGAATTACTTCCATGTCTTCCAGCCAGAGGAGGATGCTGACCTTCTCGCGGTGGATTACAAACGAAAGGTACGGTACAACGGTCTCACCTATTTGCTGGTCGAGGAAGAGGTTCGCGACGTCGGCTCCCCTGAAGGATCACTATCGCCGGAAGAGACGTGGAAGGCGTGGAGCACAGCCCGTGAGCGGGGATTACTCGGTTTCGACGACACAATTCCCTCCGCTGCTCTCCGCTAT
Organism: Halocatena marina; assembly: GCF_023276375.1. Taxonomy (GTDB): domain Archaea; phylum Halobacteriota; class Halobacteria; order Halobacteriales; family Haloarculaceae; genus Halocatena; species Halocatena marina. Next base: position 14,280 of record NZ_JALLPK010000007.1, read on the forward strand.
ATCGCCGATGATTTGGGACTTTACGACTTCTCCGTTCTTCCTGATGATCTGGATGAACTTCCCGCAAAAGCACACAACGCAGCGCTCGCGTGGGTGAAAAACTCGTGGTGGGACGACGAGGATGAAGAACCGACAAATCGGCAGTACAAGGCTAAAGATCCGGATTCAGTGTGGTCTTGGCAGGATGTCCGATACATCTACGAAGAGAGTCAGGAGCAAGGTCGCTATGCGTCGAGACGACTCCTCCGGTCAAAATACGACTTCATGACGATCGCGAATTCGAACGCCTTGCACGTCTATGACGAGGAAACTGGGATGTTCACTGACAATCTCTCAGAGATCAAGGGAGAGATTTCAGATGGGTTGAAGGTCTACTGGTCGTCACATGAACTCTCGGAAATCAAGGAAGGACTCAAACAGCACGATATTATCGAACCACGCAAGTTGAACGCGCGACTGGGGTTCGAGAACCCACATATCTGCGTCGAGAACGGCGTTCTCGACCTCTTCGACCGAGAGCTGAAGCCCCATTCTCCCGAGTACCGCTTCGTTGATCGCGTCCCGGTGACGTTCGATAAAACCGCCGACACAGCCCCATACGAATCCTTCCTTGACGATCTTACTCGGCGGAAAGAGGACAAGCTAGCAATGATGGAAATGGTCGGTCACGCGCTCGTTCCGGACGCCAATGAGCGATATAAAAATTTCCTCATCTTACATGGTGCGTCGGACAACGGCAAAACCGAATTCTATGACCGGGTGACGGACTTGCTCTGTGGCTGTGACGGTGAGGAGGACAATGTCGCGAACGTCAAGCTCGAAAAGCTCTCTTCAAACCGATTTTCGAAAATGTCCATCTACGGCAACATGGCCAACATTGCTGGGGAGATCGACGGGAAGAAAATTCGCAAAACGGCCACTCTGAAGGATATTACGGGTGGTGACCGGACAGAGCTCGAGCCCAAGGGATCTGAGTCGTTCTTCGATGCGATTAATGCCACTATCATGTTCGCGGCGAACGATCCACCGATCATCGGTGTGCGGGATAAATCGGCGATCTCGAAACGTATCGTTCCGATCGAGCTGCCTTACACCTTCGTCAACAATCCGAGTGGCGAGTGGGAGAAACAGAGACTCTCCTCACGGGAATTGGACGAGCAACTCGCCACCGACGAGGCGATGAGTGGATTTCTGAATCTCGCACTCGATGGGATCGAGCGCCTCGAAGCCAACGGCGATGTCTCACTCCCTGAGAGCAAGCAAGAGCGGCTTGATCGGTATGAAAGTGCCGCAGATCCGATGGCAGAATTCGCCAGCGAGTGCTTGACTTCCCATCCGAGCGATTACATCGTCAAAGACGATGTAACGGCCATATTCAAGGAATACGCCGCGGCGACCGGCCACGAAATCGGAGATGATGTTCACGATACGCTTCACTCGATCGTCAAGGGATATCCGTCTCTCTCACCAGGGGAGAGTCGTCCCCGTTCTCCTGATTATGCCAAGACAACGCTGCCACTTCGTCCGTGGGACGGACGCAAACGAGTGCTCAGACGTATCACTCTCACCGATACCGGACTTAAGCACGCGCGTGCGGCGGGTCTCGTTGTTGATGAGGTGGATACGACCGAGCGTGAGGAAGACGAAACTGGAATTGAGAGTCTCGAAAGGGGAGATCGAGTCATCTTGAGAACAGTCTGCAAGAGTGTCTTAGATCCCAAACCGTGGCTTGACGGTGAGGGAGTGTTTGTGATGGAGGACGGTGAGAAGATCGGCTATGTCGAGCGCGGCGAGCTGCCCGAGATCGAGGTCGGCGTTGAGTATCGGCTGACTGATGCAGTGGTGACGACGGACGACGACGGCGCGATGATCCTCGAACTTCGCGAGGGAATGACGGCGATCGAGGCGGTCGCCAAACTCCCGAGTAATCAGGAGACGGTTGATCAGGCCGTCGCGGATGGTGGGGCTCCAGACGACGCTGAGAGTGACACAGAGCCCGAGGAGACAGATGATGCTGGTGAGCCGGTTTCAGATGATCCAGAAACGGAACTGGGAGACTTGCTTCCGCGTGCGCTGATGCACGTGCGGGATAATCACGACGATCGTACGAAGGGAATCCCGCATCACGAGCTAGTCGAGCATCTCAAAGAGCACGGAGCGACCGAGGGCCAACCCCAGCGCACGATCGAGAAACTACTCTCGCGTGGAGAGATCAACGAGCCGGAATTCAAACACTACAGAGCCTGAGATCCATGATAAACGAACCTCAAATCGAGAAAATCCGATCGATGCCCGTCCCGTTAGATGTTGATGTCCCATCGGAGGGTGACCTCCGTCAACCGGCTGCCCCGATAGCACTGCCCTGTCACGGTCCGGACTGCTCTAAGATCGTTGTGACACACGCGACCGAGGAGGATGAAGCCGTGACGCCAACGATCGAAATCCGCCGTATTCATCCAGTCACCGGGGAACAGTGCCGTTCGACGTTCTGGTTCTGCTCGGAGGACTGTCGATCAGCATTCGTCGAGTCAGAAGATCGTGAGGTAGAGCTCGTCGGCGAGGATACCGATGAGTGACGCGGATTTACCCACGTCTGAGGACGTGCTCGCCGTCCACGAGGAGATCGAGGAGGAATTCAACATGAAGTACACCGGGACACGTGGAGCCGCGCCTGAATTGAAGCTCAAACGGATCATCGAGCACGCCGATGAACGCGTCGATCGCTACGCACGCGCCGCCAGTCTCCTCCGCAATATCATAACGGCGCACGTCTTCGAAGACGGCAACAAACGCACTGCATGGGCGGTTACGAACGCCTACCTCGAACGCAAGGGTACAACCCCTGCTGCTACCGGGATGTCAGCAGAACGCGTTCTGAAGCGCATACGTCGATTCGAAGTGGACGAGATAGCCGACTGGCTTGAGACCGGCGAGATCGACGAGGAGCGGTTACACCCGTGACGGCGAAGATTGAATACGATCAACAGACTACATCGAGACATCATGAGTAGCAAAACGCAGGATTTCAACCGGGACGAGTCGTATCGGGAGCAAGCTCGACGGATTATAGCCGAGCAGCGCGAGCTGTTCGACGCATTGTCCTGAGTAGACAACTTTCTAAGATTCCGATGTTCTCTCGCGAGACGCTCATTAACCTCCTTAGCGTCGGGTGAGCGTCTGGTCATTTCCCGATTATTGAGCGCTTTCCCCGGTCGAAACAATAATATGGTACGCATGAGATATACTATACGTCTTAGACGGGTGATAGAGATGAAGTATATGATCTGTATGAACCGTATGAGACGGATGAGACAATGACATTGAGAGTATCAATTTCGATGCAGAAAGGAGGAGTCGGCAAAACAACGACCAGCATCAATCTCGCTGCTGCGCTGGCGAATCGCGGGCATGACGTGCTTGCGATCGACGCTGATCCGCAGGGCGCACTGGCGGTCAAACTTGGTCTTCGTGATGAGTATCTCGGAGCAGACCACGCACTCTACGATGTTCTCCTCGACGACGGAGACCTCGAGTACGAGGACCTCGGCCAGCTCATCATCCCCAGTGAAGACATCCCCGTCGAGGACGGCCACCAACAGGAGCAGTTCGATGTTATTCCGAGTCACATGCGGAACTTCCGACTGGAACGTGGCCTGAACCTCTCACGGCGAAGCGAGGAGAGCTTCCGGATTGCGCTCGATCGTTCGGCCCTCGATTCCGAGTACGACTTCATCTTGATCGATACACCCCCGAATTTGGGAACACTTGCTGACGGGGCGTTGCTCGCAACGGAGAACGTGATATTTCCGATCCATGCGAACGAGATTTCGAAGCACAGTCTCAATCTTCTCTTCGACGAGATAGACACACTCGAAGATGAGTTCGACGAGTACGCTATCCGAACCGTTGCTGGCGTACTGAATGAACTCGAAAATGATTCGGTGTCGTCTTCGATGGGAGACTGGTTTACCGAGACGTTCGGCGAAGACAGCATCTACAAAATTCCAGATCTGAAGGCGGTCGAGCACGCGATTGGCTATCACGCCTCCGTCTTTGGGTATGTCCCCGAAGCGGGAGAATACACATGGGACGATGATCCAACAGAATCGCTGCGCGATCGCTACGACCTGCTCGCACAGCACATGGAGGCTTACCGCTGATGTCCGATCGCAGCCAGGACGAGCTCCGGCAGCGCTTCAATCGGACGCCTGATCGGGATGGTGATGACGACGGGAGTGATGATACCTCTAACACCTCTGGGACCTCTAATTCCTCTAAGACGGGTGGGACAAATGAGACATCTAAGACGGATAAGACCGAGCAATCCCAAAGTGAGTCGTCCGTAGACAGTGACGGGCTGAAAGAGCGCAAGCAGGTCGCTATGTACCTTCCAGCTGATCAGCGCAGTGATCTCGTTGACTTTTACGAGGAGCTTGATGCACGCTCGACGCTTGCTGGGGAAGGTGGGTTAGAGAAGAACCGGGAGTTCTACGAGGGGATGGTCGAGTTCGTGCTCAACCGTCGCGAGAAGTTCGCAACCTCTCTCGGAATTGAGCTTGACGACTGATTGAATGGATTTCTTCTGGTTAGAGTGGAAGTGTGACCCCTGCCACTGTGCTCCCGATGAGCACGAAATAGCCGATCGTCAATTCGAACACGGTTACGAGGATTGTCACAATACTAGCAAACCGGTTGGTGACCTTGACACCGAACGGAAAATTCCATTCGTCCGTGGATAACGGATAGAAGAGTGCGATCCCTCGCTTTGACCCAAGGTAATCGAGGACGAAGTGTGTGAGCACACCAATCCAGACGTATTGCAGATTACCGTACACAAATGGGAACGCTGCGAAAACAGCCAGCACAAAGACATTGTGGAGGGTTTTGCGATGTTTGCCGAATTCTGTGTCGATGTCGGGGACGAGTGCGCCGAGTGTGACTGGGATTGCGACTGAGAAAACCGAGTGAACCATCCATTTGTCCCCCGTCGGGGAGAGGAGCACGCCGACCCCAATGCCGATGAGCACTCCGTTGATGATATGTTCTCTCTTATTCACTGTAGTATTAACTGAATTATGGCTAATAATCAATGTGTGGGCGTCAGATCGAGCGTCGTGCTGGAGTCCGCGCGTCTTACCAACGAATCGTCTTCTGTTGGAGAGCATTCCTTGGTAAGATCCATTTCTCAATCCAGTAGTGAACGCCTTAGAAGCCTGTTTTCAATCCCCATCTTCTCAGAGGCCGAGAGCGGGCGCTGAAACGATTTTATTTTCCCGAGACCCATGGGTCCGAGATGGAAATGAAATGGATTCTATGGGGCCGGTTTCTGGGTAGTATCGGTGTTCGAGCTGAATCAGTCATCATGATCACGTCGATTCGTCGAGAACCACCAACTTCTCATGATAATGAGAGAAAGCGACTGCTCAATGCTCAGAAAGTTGATCGGACCTTAGGTAACAATCGGGCCTCGTGTGAAGGTCGCCTGTTACCTAAGGCGCTCATGTGATGTCCGAGACTCCTGTAAAGTTAGATACGTACAAAGGAATAGGCAGTGCACTCAGAGTGCAGCAGTGTCCATTGCATAGAGAAATCGGGATAAATACAGGGATCGATTTAGAGTACTGCAGTTTCGGAATGATATCATAGTTATTCTTATCGACTAACCAAATCAGAAAGCATATATGTAGTTGATATAACTCCATAGCATGGTTTCGATTGTAGATGCACCCGAAGTTATTTACACAAATGATCAAATCATTAACCGTCTGTTTAATTATTTGAATGAGGGGGATATTAAAGAAATAGTTGAGCGATCGCTTGATTCTGATACCACTGATAAAAGTGGTGGGTTGAATAAAATTATCCGTCTTATATATTCTCGTTCATCGACTGATGAAGAGGAATCAGAACTGATCCGTGAATTCGACTCAATCGGGAAGTTCGCTATCCTGCACGGAATCCTCAAGGAGGAAGGGGATATCACGCCTTTTGAGGAAATCGGTGAAGACGATCGAAATGAACTTGAAGAAAACGGCTTCGTTCACGCAAAAGGACGAATCAATGCCTCTCCGATCAATGATCTTCAGAATCTGATCGAGGATATGAAGCCGTATTTTGATATATTCAATTCCGATATGAAGTTTCAGGACCAGGACCAGGATCAGGAGTTCTCTCTGTCGGATATTCAGGACTTTCTCAACGAACTAAACTCTGGGGAGAACATCTATACAGTCAACACTTCAACCGACTCATTGAATGCAAATGTCGTGTTCTCATTGAGCGAGGGGGAATTAGAGGGACAACTGTCGAAGTACACGGAGTATCACGTTCTTGGGAGGATTGAGCACGTGTATGGCCGTGGGGAAGAGGAGTGGCTGATGAATGTGATGGATTTGTTGCCCGAAGGTGACAGAGATGCTCGGCGGAATAGGCGGATGTTCCTCAGACAAATGGTTTCGAGTACCTCTGATTTGCTTGATCGGAACGTCACGGAGGACGACTTTAAGATAGGATACCCGGATGTCCGTATCCGACCGGTTGCCATTTATCTATTGTAGAGTCGACGTTGAAGTAGCTCATAGGGCCGCTTCGCTTATAGAGTCGATAATATTCTCTTTGGTGGGTGCAGCGAAGTATGCCTCAATCGCGGTGAGAACTCATGTGATATCCGAGACTCCGGTGAAGCCGGTGATGTGGGCTGTTGGCATGGTCTAAAACTATAGTTTTACGCCAGACTGGCGTAAAGGGGGGTAGCTTTAAGTCAATGGAGGGGGTGGTACAAAGTGGGACGAATGACGGGGACGACTGCACTCTATTGTCGAGTATCGACAGCCGATCAGGATCTATCTCGCCAGCGCCAGATCACCAGCGAGTACGCGACCGATCGCCTCGGTGTGGAGCCAGCCGAGATCGAGATGTTCGTCGATAAACAGAGCGGGACGAACACCGACCGGGATGGATACCGCGATCTCATGTCCGCGATCGAGGACGGGGAGATCTCGCAGGTGATCGCGTCGGAGGTCAGCCGAATCTCCCGATCGGTGCGTGACTTCTCTGCGACGGTCGAGCGCATCGTGGATGAGCACGGCGTCGGGCTGCACATCCTCGATATGGGGATTGCGCTTGATCCCAACGACTCTGACCCGTACACGCGGGCGTTTCTGACCGTGGCTGCGACCTTTGCGGAATTAGAGGCAGAGATCAAACGCGAGAACGTCCGTGAAGGGATCGCTGCTGCGCAGGAACAGGGACAATGGCACGGTCGTCCACCATTCGGATTCGATGTCGGCGCAGAGGGCTATCTCACGCCGAACGAAGACTTTGAGAAAGCGGTCGTGGTGCTTGATGAACTCGATAAAGGTGCGAGCAAGCGACAACTTGCTCGGTCGCTTGGCATGTCCCGATCAACGGTTCGGAAAATCGCAGACAATCGCGAGCGATACACATCTCAGTAGTTCGTGTTTTTCTTAGAGATTCACGCAATCCTGTCTTTCTTTTCGTTCAGACCAATCCGTGAGGGTACCGTATTTGGCGGATAGAACGGTTACTGCCGTCGGACGTTGCAGGGTTATGTAGAAACACGCAATTGGCCGGGAGTGGTTCGAGCAAAAAAGAACGCTACTCGTCTTCTGGCCGTTCGTAGAAGCCAGCAATGTTCACCTCCTGATTGTCAGTCGCGAGCTCGCCCACTCGGCTATAATCTTCCAATAGTGTAGAAAAACCATCTAGGTACGAAAAGTAATTTCAATCCTCTATAGAATGCGTCATACTATGGTTTCGCCACATTCCAAATGGGAAGATCAGGAGTGGGGATTCACCGCGGAGATTGGTGACGACTTCACGAGTGAGGAGGTGCGTATCACGGTAATGCCGGTAAGAGCTCGTTTTAGCGGTGGATCTGCGCTCGTGCAGTCTGTTGAGCGCGGTAGTGAAAACGGCTATTCGATCGTGGTTGAGGTTGGAACACCGGGATACGGCACTCACGACGATATAATCACATTCGGTGATGAGCGTTTGGCGTGGGAATTTGCCCACCTTCTCACCCATTATCTTGTTCACGATGGCAGTCCTGCGTTGGCGGTGGGCAACCTAACGCATAATGACCCAACTTTGACAACCGAAAAACAATGGGTTCCCAATCGGCTCATTGAAGATCTAAGCGCCGTAGAGACATTCGAAAAACTACTTTCTCCTACTCCACTTCCCGTAGGAATGGCTGACGTATTGGAGTGATTTATAGTTTCAAATGTGTATAATGACGCGAAAGCAGCCAACTGATCGACTCGACATCCTTGTGTTCAAAGAGTGATAGATGGACGATATAGCGCCTACTGTACCTTTCTGGCACCCCTTCCTTAGCTCTCCTTACTCCGACTAAGTCGAACTTAGCTGAGCTTAGTATAACTTAGTTTAACTTAGTAGATGAGTGATATTAAGTTCATGGAGGATATAGCAAATGTGTGTATGAGTCGGAAAAACACAATAAAATATCAATTCACGATTAATCGTGAGACGTGGGAAGAGTGGAAACAGACAGTCCCGAGAACCATATCTCTGGACACGCGGATCATCGAGCTAATTAAAGCGGATTTGGAGCGTCGCCTATAAAATCCACGAGGATAGAGCACCCAGACTGATTATCCCACAGCAATCATCAGTGGCATGACCGATCCAATTCGAGAAGAGTTGGCTAAATCCCTCCACGCTTCCACGCTGGGAGAAGGAGTGGCCTGTGACTATCACCAACGGCCGAAGGAGCTCGAGACTGATGAATCGGTGCTGTGCGAAGCGATCTGGTTGATCGATCATCCCCAGTTGCGGCTCGATCAGTGGCCCAACCATTGGGGCATCGATGCTGCTCGATGCTCCGATCACGCTGTGGGCGAGATCGTGGCACCGACGCGGGGCTTCGAGGAGGCATTGATCAAGATCCCGCTCACGGAGTCGAACAACGTTGTAAGCGTCTCGACGCCCGAGGTTGATGATGTGACCGTGCTCGGCTATTCGCCAGCCTCGAGAGGCACGCATCCGATGCTGATCGATCAGCAATTCACGGATGCAAGCGAGCCGAACGATCACGGCGTTTTTCGCTGGACGCGGGTTCTCGGAATGTTAGACGCAGAGCCACCTGAGCCGCTCCGCAAGCACATTGAGAACCTGATCGAGCGCTCAGTAGAGGTTCCAGAAGCCGTTGAGAAAAAGATCTGAAAAACGCTATTCGCTCTCGTCGAGGATCCGCGTCATCATCTCATTGAAGGACTCTCCCAGCTTTTTTCGCTCGTTGAGCCGCTCCCACGTCTCGTTTTTCACCGCTAAGCTCTGGTGGTCCGGCAGTTCGTAGAACCCAGAGTGGATGATTTCTACCAGTTTTAACTTGTCGAGAATATCGATGCGTTGGTAGATATATTCGCCCGTCACATCAAGTTCGTTAGCCAGATATTGCCGGGTACAGCGCCCTTCTTCAAGCTTATCAAGAATTGCTTCGTCAATATCGCGGAGATCGTGATCGTCGCGACCCATTGCATCCCAGTCTCGTGTGCAGTGACTCATGATTACCGATTGGCGCTGTACAAACATCAAATTGTGGTATACAAATATTGTTGTAGTGTTTGCGTCCCACAAATTATTAGGTGTTGGAGCGTGTAGTAGTGTGTATGAGTGGAAATCACTCAGTAACCGAGTCGAAAAGCAATCGAGTGTTCGCGCGAGTGTTCGATGGAGACGAGCATATCGCGGACCTGCGGAAAGAGGACCTGGTAGACGACTTCGTCGAGGATCCAGCCTTCGATGTGGAGGTCGTATAACGATGTCGAGCGACATCGAACAACGCGCTCACGTCTGGGTCGCGAGACATGACGACGGGCGATTTAACGACAAGATCGTGATCGAGGATAATGAAACGCTTGCGGAGACTCATCCAGGTATAGCGCACTCGAGCACTGCAGATGTGGAATTGGTCGGCACGTTTGCAGAGTTCCGAGAGCGTGCCCCCGATCTCAATCTAAACCTCCCGAAGACGCTGCACATGCCCGCACGGATTTGTGAACCGATCGACGACTTCTGGCAAATAATCGACGAGGCGAGAGTATGATGGATATCTGGGCTGTCGGGCTGCTGGGCTTGATCGGGCTCGTTTATCTGGCGGTCGGGTCCGTTCTACGCGAGCTTAACGCGAAGATCGAGCGGATTGAGGCTTCTATCGACGACACGACCCAATAAACCGTGTGAAAAGCAGGGCTATTATTCTTCACAATTTCCATACCGCAATTCTCCTATAACAAATATTATATCAAAGTTTGCTTGCCGCAAACTCTTAGGTGCTGGGAGATGTATGTAGGATAAATGGATCCAGAAAGAGCCGTCAGGTCGCCCAATTCGGACGGAACACACAAGAGTCAGCCACGAATGTCATTGAGACATGTCACTCCCCGCCCCAAAAAAGGACGACGAGGCAAGGCCTCCTGCTCGTCCAGGACCAGGGAGAGGTCGCATGGAGCGAGTCATGGACCGGATTAAGGGCTCTGCTCTCCACGTCGACGAGGAGCTGTTTGACACGCTCTGTGCTGCACAGGAGGGGCTGTGGACCGTTGTTGTGCGTCCACCCGAAAACAGCGGGAAACATCCACTGGAGACCGCTGAGCAACTTCTCGCCGATATCCATGGACAGGTCGGATGGTGCAGTTTCGAGATCCATCAGCAGCAAGATGGAGTGATTGAGTTCCACGTGGTGACCGAGACCGAGCAGCTAGCCGAGTGGCTGCTCACGTACGTGAACTCCTCGACGGAGGCACGAGCGACCGAGATCACGCAGGCCTCACTCCCGGTTACGCCCGGACAGGCTGCTTCTGTGGCACAGCTTGAGTATACCCGCGACTTTCTTCTTCCTCTGCACAACGCACGATCGGACGGAGCGACTAGCGACGATCCGTTCCGGTCGTTGCTGGATCTGATGGCAGAGTCGTGGGGCGATCACGGCGTCATTCAGACGGTTGTGGAGCCCGTTAACCAGTCGTGGACGACGCGACTGGCACGGGGACCGGTGCTTGGTCATCGCTGGGACCGGCGTGCCGACGTGGCAGGAGCTGCGCTTCTCTCGGCAGCCGTGATCGGTGGATGGCTGTGGATCAATCACTGGCAGATAGCGGCTCTCTTCCCCCCAGCAACGTATTGGCTGGTTGGTGTCTGTGCGATATTCTGGTTGTTTGCTGTGCTTGGAGCGGGACTGCTCCCGTGGGTCTA